>JXCB02000001.1:0-86414 GCA_000828075.3 Tolypothrix campylonemoides VB511288
TGTGACTTGAAGAAGATTCTGTCCAGGTTGTCCAACTTTACCTTCCAAAAATAGATGTCCAACTTTACCTTCCAAAAATGTTAAAAAAATCACATGAAAAAAACTAAAGGAAAAGTTGACTTGGAGTAATATTAAAACAACGGACAATTTCAGAGAGAAAATCCAAAGAAATGCCAGGTCTGTAAGCATGATTACAGCGTTGAGGATTAGAAATTAAGTGGGATCTAATCCAAAAGGAAAAAGAAAGGTCTTTTAACCCTTCTTCATCAAGATGCACGCAACGTTCATGGAGGTACAAATAAACATCCTGAATCTGAGGTCGTTTTGATAAAGAAGGTGTAATCGCAATTAACTCTTGTAAGCAAGAGATGTTTCGTTGATAGTTTTCCAAATATTCTACCGAGCTAAAATAAGTAGCCAAATTAAGGGGAGGCTTTCTTTGACCTAACCATTCTCCACAATGAGAACAATAGCCTGGTTGGCAAAAATTTAACATTCTTTGATGGCAATAGGGGCAAGTATTCTCTAATAAAATGCGATGTTGAGGACAAAACTTAACATTTTCGATTAGCCAGAGTAAAGGAATGTAAATAACTTCTCCTTGCTCTCGCCAGACTTGATAACAATAAGGACACCAAGCACAAGAATGTTTCAAAAGTGGCTCTACTGAATCAAGGACTTTCAGCCAACTGATTAAAGTTAAAGAGTATAAATATTGACGAGATGTTAACTGTTCTATAGCCGAAACAATGATTGGAGTAATAGATTGAAATCCATTGAGAACTGATAAATTAGAAGAAGTTGTTTTGTTCGTTAAAAATATCTGTTTAATGGAAGTTTTTTTAGTATCTTTCTGCAATAAATATTCCTCATGTTGAATCAAGGGAACGAGTTCATAAGTATAAAGTTGCCAAGGTCGAAGGCAATGCTGTCGAGCTAATCTTTGCAGATAGCTACTTAAACTCTCAGTATTAGGAGTTCCTAAACCTATTGGTTGCAGAGGATAAAGGTGGCTTCTTTTAGGTAGATTTTGAATCGTTAAATTCCAAGAATCATAAGGAATGAAAAAAGTCTGTTTCTTTCTCCTCCTTTTCTGACTCCTCCTTTTTTAAGGGATAACGGCGAGGAGAAGTTTGTGCAATCTGCTTTTTCGGATTTTTTTGCTTCTTCTTGCTTTGGCTGTGTTTCTCCTGAGCAGTACCATGAGATAAGGGGATTAGTTTCAAGTCTTTTTGTAGTTTGAGTAAATCCTCTGATGACTCTTGTAGTTGTTGTTCACCTATTGAAATAGATTTCAGCATTACCAAACATTGACGGACTCCCAAAGCATGACGTTGCAAGTCAGATAAAGTAATAGTCCGAGCATTTCTATCACTCTCTAAAACATCATTAAGTGTTACAGAAAGCCAATCTTTAAGAATACCTACACAACCTAAACTCCTCTCATAAAGAAATTCCCAATTAGATAATAAATCTGGCTGTTGAGGTAAAGGAAGATATTGACTAAAAGTTTGCACCACACTTTTAAACGCTTTAGCCTCTTGCGAATTATCAGCATGATACCGTTGAAAATGAATGGTTTTACTACGTCGGCATAACTGATCTCCTAAATCAATTAAAGGTAATAAATCATAAGTTCCAGTGGGAATAATCTTCACTTGAGTTAGATTGGCTAGAGATTTGAGAGTTTCGGGTTGATCTTTTAATTTCCGACCACTAGGTAACATAGCAAGATGATGGGCTTCATCAATATAAAAAGCATCGGGAGAACGATGAATTAAAGCCGATTCCACTGCACTCCGCCACTTTGAGCAAGATTGCCCATAATTAATCTTTTTTTCGATTAAAGGTTCATTTAGTACTTTTAACAGACGAATATAAAAATCTTTCCAATCAAACTGACTAAATTCTGGGGCTTTAGCCTCTAAACCAATTACAGGGACTTTACCCTGATTGTGCTTTAATTCAGGTAAGGCTTTCTCGGTTAGTTTTTGCTCTAAACGGCGCAGTAAGGTAGTTTTCCCTACTCCGGTTGCTCCTACTACAAAAATTAAGGAAATCCCTGGTGCTTGATAAACCGATTGCATTACTTCATTAAAAGCCTGAATTAGATGAGGATGAGCCATTGTGTAATTCACAAAAAATGTGACCCTTTCAGATGTAGAAGCTTGCAATAATTCTTGAGGTAATCGCTGTTGTTGCATTCGTTAAAATTCTCCGTAAGATTCAAGAGCTTCTTCATTATCAGCATTATTCTGTAAGACATCTGAATGGTCTTCACTCTCAGAAAAATAAGTCGTTTGAAGACTATTTTGAGAAAGTTGTTTTCCTTCAATCAAATTAAGTACCGTTTGATTTTCTAAAGCTTGCAAGCGTTGTTTGAGCAATTTTTCCTCGACTTGATAAGCTCCTTGTAAATGTTCCATCAATTCAGTATTAGACAAAACCGTTGCTTGACCTTGATGTCTCTTGCGTTGGCGTAAGTCAGTGCTAATTACTTGTAGTTCTTTTTCCGTGCGCCCTTGGAGATAGGGATAATGATTCGAGGTACATTCATGCCACAGCCCTTTCACATAGCAATAGGCAACACTGACATTGAACGGGTCAATTTTGACCTCAACTGCTGTTTTCTCCACTTCTGGATCGCGGAAAGCATGACACCAATAATAAATATGGTTCACTTTCACTCCCCTTCCGGGCTGTACGATTCGGGTATCGCCACTGTGAGGTGAAGGTAAGGTTAAAATTAAAAAGGTTTGGTCATATTCCAAACGACGACTTTCTCGAATACCTCCTAATTGAATACCAGTTTCATAAGCTTGAAATGGGGAAAGTCCTAAACTTGAATTAAGTCGATTATCATAAATTGAATAAGCCCATGTTTCTAATGATTGATAAAGTTCACCAATTGTCCAAACAGCCTGATGAATGGGATTGACGGACTTGGTTACTTGTCTGTTGTTTTTGAGAATTTGGGTATTTCCTTGTAATTCATGTAACCATAAGGTGTTAGTTGTTCCAAATACTCTTTCCACAGGACTTCCATAACGAGGTTCTCCTGAAGGGCGATATTTATGATTACATTTGTAATAAGCCAAAAGTTGTTTAAAATAGACGCTGTGAAATTCTTTTCCATTATCGGTAATTATGGTTTGAGGTAATCGACCAAACCTTTTGACACAAATCCGAATTACCATTAAACAACTACGATAACTGGGTGGTTCAAAAGAAAGATAGAGCGCTAAAATCCTTTTACTATAACCATCTACCAGAAAAGTTGCCCAACAACGACCTAAGCTGATTTGTTCACTGGAAATAGCACTACTAATATTACAAGTTGCTAGGGAAATTAAGGAACTAACTAGGTTAATATCTAAGCAAGTGTGGTCAATATGAGCATTTTCCCAAGGTAATTCTCCATCTTTAGGCATTCCACTGATTGAGTGAAAGGGCTTAGTTTGTTTGGCTACTTTTGAGCCTTGGCGGGCTTGGGTGAGTTGATAATTTTTTTGTCGTTTAATCTGCTCGCGAAACGTTTTTTCTGAGGGAGGTTTAAAGGGAGGTTGTTGTTGACTACAGGCTAATTGAAATTCTCGATAGACTCCACTAACTCGTCTATTTTTGGCAGTAAAGTAATGTTGTTTAATGAATTCTGCCATAAAATCTAAGAGTGCTGGTTCTAGTTTTTGATGATGACCTTTATCTAAATGTTTGGGGAGTAAGCCAACGTAACCATGATTTTCTCCATATAGTTTTTGTGCTTGCTGATATTTTTGACGCCAACGACGAATACTGCGACTGGCTTTGGTAATAGGTAGAGAATTTTCTTCTAAGTATGGTTTAATGGCTTCATAGCGAGCATTAGCGGTTTCTAAATCTTGAGGACGTGCTTTCAGCAGAAGTTTTTGAACTTTTTCGTAACTCCGAATAGAGGAATCTTCTGTTAGGTCTGATAATCCCTTTTTTTCATAGAGTTCAGCTTGTTCTCTTGTGAGGAAAATATGAACGCGGTCAGGTTCGGCTAAAGGGGCAGTATTAAAGTTGATAAAGAGCTTTTCCGAGGCAATTAAACTATTGATTTCATCAGGACTAATTCCATTTATGGCTAATAGTAATTTGCTATAAGTTATTCCGTAAATTTCTTTTACTACAGATAATATTGTTTGATTAAGGCTCTTGTTTTCTTCTAAATCTTTTGCTTGAAAATAGGGTTCTAACCATTGATAATTTCTCAACCGAATTGTATTTTGTTCCTGATCTGTTCTGACCCGGTAGTTAAGCCCATATTTTTGGGCATATTCCTCTCCTGGTGGACAAAACCAATTTCCGGTTTCATCTTGGACGTAGCGGTTGGGTTGGTGTTGTGCTTTTTTGATTAATTCACTAATTGGTTTAAATTCTTCCCATCCAGCCCAGTTTACTTCGATTACGAAAAAATCAGGAGTATGCATTGTACGAACTTGGCGATCGCTTTTTGAAAAGTAATTTAATTCCAAGGGCGGCGGTTGGTCGTAATATTCTAAAACTTCTCGGTTATGCTCTAATTGGTCAATAATATGTGCTAACTCGCCTCGATGAGATTCAAACTGAATGGTTTGACCCATTTTTTCACTACAATAATTCCCACAAACATTGCCATAATTCCCTTGTACTTTGCGAGATGGTGGTACTTGGCGAATCTGAGCTATAAGAGAGCGGGTATTTTGGGCAAGTCTGAGTTGACTACACCATTGGTCAAACTCTTCTTCTGTGAGCATTGATTGGTTAGAGTTTGGTTTTTGTTTTTAGTTTATCGGACTTGTGTCCATTTTCTTCTTCCATTTTGGGATTCTGTCCATTTTCTTTTTCCAAAATTCCGCTTGCTGTATTAATTCCTTAACGAAGTCATAAGTATTTCAGCTTACGTTCTGTCCAATTTCTTCTTCCAAACCTGGTCAGAATCTTCTTCAAGTCACAAAAGGAGACATACTGAGATCGCGATTAACTCCCAGCTTGTGAATTAATTTAGCGAAAGGATAATCTTGATGCTCGTAGGCATCCAACAACACACTTTTGAAGGTTTTGAGATGAGAAACGAATGTTGCATCGCCCACAATCTGACCACGTATCGGTAGTATATGGCTGCAATAACCAACTATAGCGGTTCTCAGTTGAGTCACATACAAAAGATGATAAATTGAGAACTGGGTGTAAAGAGGTACGTTTGATGAAAACTTACTTAAATGATTTACGTCAAAAAATCATTAATGCTTATATAAAGCGGGAAGGATCATATCGAAAACTAGCGCAAAATTTTGGTGTTAGCCTTAGTTTTGTACAAACATTAATAAACCGCTATCAGGATATGGGTAGAATTGAGGCATTACCACATGGAGGTGGTCAAAAGCCAAAAATAAATGATAAACATTCAGAAATATTACAGAAATTGGTAGCGGAAAATAATGATGCGACTCTCGAAGAACTATGCAGCTTATTCGAGTTAAAAACCCAAATTAAGGTCAGCCGAGCCACAATGGGAAGAACTCTGCAAAAACTCCAAATAACACGAAAAAAAAACCTTTCATGCCAGCGAACAAGATACGGACAGAGTAAAAAAATTAAGACAAGAGTACTGGGAAACTATCCGTACATTTGACTTGAACAATTTGGTATTTGTTGATGAGTCAGGTGTCAATATAGCAATGACAAGACTCTATGCCAGAGCACTTAAGGGAAAAAGGGCACATGGCGATCGCCCAGATAAACGCGGTAAAAATGTCACAGTAATTGGAGCCATTTCTTTACGTGGAAATGTGGTCGCAATGACCTTTAAAGGTGGAACCGATAAATTTGCATTTCAAACTTTTGTTGAACAAGTCTTAGTTCCTAATCTCTGGGAAGGAGCCTGTGTAGTGATGGATAATTTTAGCTCTCACAAAGTGGCAGGAATTCAAGAAGCAATTGAGGCTGTCGGTGCACACTTAGTTTATTTATCACCATATTCGCCTGACTTTTCGCCAATAGAAAATTTTTGGTCCAAAATCAAAGAATTTTTACGCTTCCCTTGCTGCTCGTACTTATTCAGATTTAGATAAAGCGATTACAGCAGCATTTGAAGAAGTTAGTTTAAATGACATTTTTGGCTGGTTTAAACATTGCGGCTATTGTATTGCATCCAACTAAGAACCGCTATAACTTATTGGGCTTTGGCGATCGCTTCACCGCCGAATACGGACGCACCGATGGGCTCAACCTCTATGATTTCAGCTACACCTTACCGCTTCTTCCGCGCAATAGCACTCTCAACTTGCGCTATAAAAACAACGACAGCAATATTGTCGAAAAATCTTTCCAAGACTTAGGTATTTGCAGCGAATCAGAAACGTTTTTTTATTTGTCAATGCCCTACGGGCAGGGTTTAACTCATCCCCCGGCTATGAAATTATCACTTCGTAGTTCCTAAGAGGAACCGCTACGCTGCAATTTCATAAAAAGCCGGGGGGAAATCGAAGTCATTACATTAGTCCTTAGTCTTTAGTACGAGCGTAGTTTTTCAAGATACGAGCGTATTTCTTCAGACCTTAGACTGATGACCAATGACGCCGGACGCTTGACGGGCGTCAGGTCATCGAAGCCACCCCGCGCGTGGGGCGGGCTTTCTCGCCGTCTTTCGGTAAAGGGAGGGTAGGTGTGAGGGTGTAGGGGGGAAGAGAAACATTTTTTATGGAACACCCGGACTACACATAGATGGTCAAAGCCCCTTATTTTATTAATGGGGATTTCCCACACCGTTCGGCAGAACTAACGGACGTTCGGCGAAGCTCAGTCGAGCCGCGAAGCCCTACACCTCATACCCCACACCCTTCTTACTGTTGTGCCTTTGGTTTTGGCTTTGGCATCTGTTTTGGCTTGCCCTTAAAGTCCCCTTTGGGCTTGCCCTTAAACGGTGGTTTAGCTCTTGGTGGTCCAAAGTCTTTGCCAGCAGCTTTAAGAGCTGCTCTCTTTTCTGCCATCACCGTAGCTTTATCATCCTTGCTTGCCTTCAGGAACTTTGGTGGTAACTCCCGTGGCAATTCTAGTAATGAGTCAAATTCAAAAGCGTCCCGGTGCGGTACGAACTTTGCTTTAATCTGTACGAATACCGGGCGTCCTTGTTCTTCTTTTGGTGCTTTGGGGTTGAACCGGAACGGCGGTACCAGTGCGTCTCTCCAAAACAAAGGTAAATGACTCGCTTTCATGAATTTGACTTTTTTTGCTGGTTCCGACTGTTTAATATAATCCAGCCGTTCTTTAGTGAAATTCTTGAAAACAGAGATACACGGTGTCCGGCAAACAGGAATAAACTGCCACAGTCCGCAAAGTTTAAACTCCATGTCCTGAAGTTGTTGTGAAATTACCTCGGAGTGGCGTCCCTTGTCAAAACCAACCACTTGAAAGCCAACGTTGGGCGGCTGATCTCTCCCAGGAAAATGAGTAAACTTGGGGTAAACAACCAAGCGTTGGGTAGATTCGCCAGTCGCCTCTATCTCTTTCTTGAGCGCTTCAAAAGCTCTCTGTTTGCGTGGAGCATAAAACAGTGGATATTCTTTGTTACCAATGGTGATAGTACTTCTCTCCTTATCCCCCTCTGTTATGAAATTTACCTTGCCAGTAATGATCCCAATTGCTTGAAATAATGCATCAGAAGAAGAAGTCGTATCTGGCTCATTTTCAGTAACATCCTGCTCTTGGAGTGCAGGTTGCGACTGTTCTTTTGAGGACACTAATCCATCTTTTTCCAAGTTACTTGCTTGGTTAAGTGTATTATCCTCTACTTGTTCTGGCTTAAGTGTTGCTGATTCTAAAGGAACAGCAGTTTTGGTAGGCTTGTTGTTGATAGGTTCTGTAGAAGCCATAATTATTATTTTTTGAAAGTGAGCGCGAATATACGGCGCTCACTTTATAATATAAAGCCTTGGCTTTTTGTGGGTTATGCCGTTCTTCGGCGTACCCCCACTGAGAACAGTCAGTAGACCGAAAAGATTTCTAGAAGGCTTACCATCCGTTCATTTGACGAATTGCATACAATCCACCAGAATGCCCGTATCATCTGCTTTTTGAGCAATAGGGTTGTAGATCAGTTCTCTAGCCCAGGTAAGCGATCGCTCTCGTGGATCCCAGAAGCGTCGCCTGAAACTCTTATTGTTTCGTCAACTTACAAAAGTTTTCGGTCTACTGACAGTCGGTCTTTGAATCTTTTTGGCGTGGTCTCGATTGGTCTTTCGGCTTTGGCTCACGGTTCTCTACCATCACTCAATTACTTGTCTTAACTGAGTTTCACATAATTTTTCACAGGTGCAAATATTACCTAGAAACTTATTGATAATTATAATTATATAAACGGTAGGGAAAGAGGCAAGCGTCGCTTGCCTCTTTCCCTACTATCACGATTATCATTATTATACACCTTTATTTCTGTACTTAGACGTATTGACAAAATTTACTCGCTTTTTACTTATCACCAATCATCCTGAGCTAGAGCATCGGGCAGTTGCTTTTCTAATAGTCTCAGAGGTTTATACTGGTACGCGATAATAGTCGCCAATACAGTTAGTATTCCCATCACAATAAACATCAAACCGATACCACGTCCAGTACCGACACCAATAATTTTGCCAATACTTTCTGCTAAAAGCCCGTTAGGAGTCATTAATGGCTCGAAGATTTTATCTGCTAGTGGTCCTGCGACTGTGTAAGCAAAAGGCTGCGATGCGTTGGAGATCGCCCCTATTGTTGCAAAGACCCTACCTTGAACATTAAAAGGTACTTTCTTTTGGAAAATAATTTGGCTTGAACTGTTAATGATTGGCACACCAAAGAAAACGACGAAGGCTATCAGCGCTAACAAGGGGACTGATTTGTATAATCCAACACAAGTAATACTAATTCCACCCAGCAGCTTAAAGCCAAATATACTTAGAATTAAATGTTGCGGTGTTTTCACTGTACTGATAAGAACGCTGCTTACCAGCATTCCCACACCGCCAAGAGTCAAAATTGTACCTAAGTCCGTAGCTGAGGCAAAGGACAATACTAAGGGCGTAAATAGGATCTGCACAATTCCGACGAGGAAATTGTCAACGGCAAAGAAAAGTAGCAGCGCAAACAGTCCTCTTCTTTTAACTAGATATACCAAGCCGTAGGATGCTTGCTTGAACCAAGGAGTTTTTTCGGCACGATGTCGATCGATGTACTGTTTTGGGAACCGAACTAGTAAAAGAATACTCAAAGCAAACATAAAGGTGGCAAAATCAATAAAGATAACGCCATCGATGCCGAGAATGAGCAGCAGCACACCTCCTAGCATCGGTATGACCAACTGACCAGCAGCTTCCCCTATTTGCAACATACCGTTGGCGCGAGCAAGGTCTTGCTCCGGTACGAGCAAGGTAGTGGCAGCCGTATAAGCAGGCAATTGAAAGGCGCTGAAGCAGGAACTGATGGCTGCACATACACATATGTGCCAAAATGTCAAGTTGCCTGCAGCTAACAAAATCGCAATCACCCCTGTAGCAATACCTGCTCCTAAATCACTAAATACCATCATCCAACGGCGTGGAAATTGGTCTACCAGTGTACCAGCTATAGGGGAAATCAGAATCATCGGCAAGCTTGTAAATAGGGAGATGAGGCTGAACTGTGTTACCGAACCAGTTTGCTGGTATACCCATACACCCAAGGCAAAGTTAGTTAACCCAGAGCCGATCAGGGAAATCATCTGTCCGAACCAGATGAGGGTAAAAATTCGCATTCCTGTATTTTTTGGATGTTGGGTCATTTCAATACTCCTCATTAATGTACATTTGCTTGCTCAATCCAGATTTTTAGCTATTCTGCGACGGCTTGGATGTGCGGTTGATATCAACTCTGCCCCAGCGTTGTTAAGGTGTGACAGTTGCTCTTTTGTAGGGTGGGCACTGAGGCTCATTCAAAAACTAAGTTTAATGATTGTATGCAGTGCCCACCCTACTAATACCAATTATATGTAAAAAAAAACACTTAATACTTACTCTTTCACTCAGCCGCGTACTTGGCGACGCCAGTCGCCTACGTCGGGGAACCCTGCTGCAGCGCTGGCTCGTCTTGGCGGTTCGTTTAATAAATATTAAGTGCATCTTCATAAAATTTTGGTATAAACCAGCACCCTTAAAAAGCCCAGGCATACAGGGTAACAGATTTAGTATTCTCATATACCCATATTCCTAAACCAAAGTGCGTAAGACCCGAACCTATGAGAGAAAGCACCTGTCCTAACCAGATGAAGATAAAAGTTTGCATTCTGCGTGTTGAGTGTTGGGTCATTTTATTTGACTCCACTATTTGCCTGTACCTGATCAATGCACATTTGCAAGCGTTCGGTCAGGGTCAGGACGTGAGGTTTGGTCATCATTGTCACGTGGTCGCCTGGGACAAAATAAAGATCCACTGGTTCGGTAGAAAACTCGTTCCACCTCCATGCCAGATCTTTCAAAATCTCGGAAAACTCAGCTACGCTCAGGAAATCCTCAGGATTACTCTCGTTGGGTCGGAAAAAAGTAATTTGAGTCGAATAGTGATTGCATGGCTTGTAAAGATCGTAAGCTTGGCTGACAGCCTTGGTTACTTTCAAAAAACCTCCAAGTTTCAATTTACGCTCACCATTTCCTGACTTTCTTCCTTACCAAAGTGTTGAAACCGTTGAAACTCCGTTACTTGCGCTTAACAAGCGTGCCATTCGGATATAGATCATGACAACTAAAATACCATCATTTTAGTGTGGGGCACTGATGAACCCGAGACGAATAAAGTATGAGAAATAGGTATTCAACAGTTTGTCATCTATTGGTGGACAAATAATTGAAGAATTTGCAAGTCCAGCAAAGGTGTTTTGACAGTCAAACTTTGGTTCTGTTATTGAGTTAGTTATCTGCTCTGAGGATATCCTTTCAGAAAAAAGAGAAATAAGAGGATATGCAGCATTGTCTAATGATTGCTTAGTAGCATCAATCAATTTTGCTCTCCAGTGTTCATAAGAAATCTTTTCAAATGTGTAACCAAAATCTTGCATCCATTTAAGAAGTTGGTTTAAATGAATCGAATGAGGATTAAGCAAGTGAAAAGCTTTGTTCAGTGATTCTTTTTGTCTTGATAGATGCACAATTGTTTTACTAACATAGTCTATCGGAGTCATATCTACCATAAAATCTATGTCTGGAAAGCTTCCAAGTTGACTGCAACCTTTTATCATCCTCCACAAAAAGTCATCTGTTTGACAAACTCCTGTTTGGCTGTGCCCTGATATTGTTCCTGGTCTGTAGATACACACAGGAAGACCTCTAGAACGCGCAGCCATTATCAGCTTTTCGGCAACCCATTTACTTTGAGAATAGCCAAGTGTTAGCTCTTTCCAGTTTTCCAAGCTATCCTCTTCTAAGATGACCTTAGCCTCAGTGTAAGTGCTTGAAGAGAAAACAGACATGGTAGAGATAAAATGCACGGGCTTTACTTTGATTTGAACCGCTAATCTCAAGATTTCTTGAGTTCCCAAAACATTGTGAGCTTTTAGAGCAGAGTAGGGATAAATAAAATTAACTAATGCACCATTGTGATATATGATATCTATCTTGTTTGCCAGCATTTGAAACTGCTCAGAAGACAGACCCAAAAATGGCTGGGATAAGTCTCCGACAATAGGAATAATTCTGGACATAAAAGATTCTGTCCAAAGCAAATAAGACTCCAGTGTTTCTTGAATCCGCTTCTTACCTTCTTCAGAGTTAGAGGAACGTACTAGGCAATATATATCAGCTGAAGTTTGTAAAAGAAGTTCATGAAGTAAAAATGCTCCTAGAAAACCTGTTGCTCCGGTTAAGAAAATACAACAAGGTTCAGTAACATCTATAACAGGTACACCTACAGGATTGATTGTGGAATCCAAAATCGTTTCAGCTTCTAGATTTGTGGTAGTAACATTAATTGCAGTGAAGGCGTCTCCTTGATAGATCATTTCGATAACTTTAGACATACCTGCTACAGTTGGTGTTTCAAAGAGATTATGGAGAGGGAGTTTAACCTGGAAAGCTTTATCTATGCCAGACATGATTTGTGTAGCCAGCAGAGAATGTCCACCTAATTCAAAGAAGTTGTCTTCAAGACCAACACTTTCAAGTCCCAACACTTGAGCCCAAATTTCTGCCAATTTTTTCTCTACAGGGCTACGAGGCTCTATAAAGGTTTTTTCTAAATTGAGTCTGGTCATTTTAGGGGTAGGAAGAGCATGGCGGTTTACCTTCCCATTGGGTGTCAGAGGTAACTTCTCTAGCACAACAAAGCTGGAGGGTATCATGTAGTTGGGCAAGAGTTCCTTGAGATTGTCCCTTAAAAACTGGACTAAATTATCTGGATGATTGTTTTTTCCACTGCCATAGTCAGCAAATAATCGTTGATAAAAAGGTGTTTGCTTAAAACTATTTTTATAGTGATAAGAAACATATTCAAAGTTAATACTTTCTCCATTTTGTTTCAGTAAATGACCTTTGATTGAATAATCTGGATTGAGATTATTTTCGCAAAGCTTCCTGTAACAAACCGCTTGGATAATATCTCCACAGGCAACCTCAATTCCCGGTTCAAATACCGGAAAATAAACAGGAAGCCAGCAATGTTCGTTTTCCAGAATATCTATTTCTTCTCCTTCAATGGTGTGCAAATTCAGCCAAACTAAAAAACCATCCAGTCGCCCATCTTTATGAATTTCAAATTTGACTTCATGACAGGATTCCGTTTTAAGACATTTATTGAAGTTCAAGTCTTCAAAAACATCCACGTTGGAAAGGAGATGTGATTGGGGAAATTTCTTAATACATACCCTTAAGTCAAATGGATATCCGACTTGCTCAAAGATTTTTTTGGTGTAATGTCCGGAAGTCTTTGTAAATTTAGGGTTTTGTAAAATTTCATCGGGAAGAGTGACAGCAGCAATCTTAGTAATGCTTCTTTCGGGAATCATCAAACCGTCAGGCTTGAGGAATCTTCTAGCGTTATTGATAATAACTGCTGCTCCTTCACAGCCACCAATTGCTCCCACAATTTCCGAAACGCATACATCAGCAAGTTCTGGCAGATTAACTAAGGTGGCATCTCCATGAATGATTGTGATTTTGTCTGTTAAACCTAAGTTAGCGATGCAAGCTCTTGCCTGTTGACAAGTTTCCTCACTTCTTTCAATTGCATAAATTTTCTTGGCACCTGCTTCCGCGCAAAATCTAGACAAAATTGCATCTTTACCAGTGCCAATTTCCACGACTATTTTATCTTTGACCAATTGATTAATAGCGGCTTTATAGCTATCATTGCGCCGATGATCATTGGTCATAGCGTAATACAGTAATTCGTCATAGACATAGAATTCTGCTACGGAGGGCCATAGTTCTACTTGACCATTTAGTGATTTTTGTGGCTCGTCTAATAAATTGAGATTTTCCTGTTGTGGTACAACATAGGCTACTAAGCGTTTGTTGTTCGGTTGATCTTCTTGTGCTATTACTACTGCTTCTTGGACTTCAGGTAGCTGGGACAACGCAGTTTCAATTTCTCCTAGTTCAATGCGATAGCCGCGAATCTTTACCTGATGATCGATACGACCGAGAAATTCAATGTTCCCGTCTGGTAGATAGCGTGCGCGATCGCCTGTTTTGTAAAGACGACTCCCTGGTAGCTTGCTAAACGGATTAGGGATAAACTTCTCTTGGGTCGCCTCTGGACGATTCAGGTAGCCAAGGGCAAGACCAACACCACCAATGTGCAGTTCTCCAGCTACACCAATGGGAACGGGTTGGAGATGCTGGTCTAGGATATAGACTTGGGTATTGGCAATGGGGCGACCGATAGGCAGTTGACTGCTATCTTTGTTGATATATTCAGCTATAGTCGCACATACAGTTGATTCACTTGGTCCGTAGGCGTTAAAGAAACGGCGCTCACTAGACCATTGCGCTGCTAAATCCGGGCTACATGCCTCACCTGCAACGATTATATTTTGTAAAGCTGGCAGTTTTTCTGTGGGTAAAACAGCTAATGCTGACGGAGGCAGCGTCACATGAGTAATAGCCTGGTCATGCAATAGTTTAATTAAAGCCGTCCCTGGCAACAACTCCTCAGGTGTCCCTAAAACAAGGCTCGCTCCAGCACACAAGGCGACAAAAATTTCCGAGACTGAGGCATCAAAGCTAAAAGAGGCGAATTGCAGAACACGGCTGTTTAACTGCACATCCAAGGTACGAATCTGTGCTTGTGCTAAATTGCACAATCCCTGATGAGCAATTAAGACTCCTTTGGGTTTTCCTGTAGAGCCTGAGGTGTAGATCGCATATGCTAAGTTCTCAGGCTTAACTCCACTAACTGGGTTTTCCTCAGTTTCTTGAGAGATGATCTTCCAGTTTGAATCCAAGTAAACGATATGTGCCTCATACTCAGGAAGTTTTGCTGCTAACTTCTCTGTAGTTAACAACACCTTCACCTGTGAATCTGACAACATAAAAGCTAAACGCTCTTGGGGATAAGCAGAGTCTAAGGGTACATAAGCACCACCAGCTTTGAGAATGCCCAAAAGTCCGATGATCATCTCTGGGGAACGTTCCACACATATGCCCACCAGTACCTCTGGTTTAACCCCCAGGGTTTGCAAATAGTGTGCTAGTTGGTTGGCGCGGTTGTTCAGTTCTCGATAGGTGAGTTGTTGCTCCTGAAACACCACCGCTATTGCATCTGGGGTAAGTTCTACTTGAGCTTCAAACAACTGGTGAATGCACTTATCGTAGACATACTCAATCTGAGTGTTATTCCACTCCACCAACAACTGATTTTGTTCAGATGCAGTCAATAGAGGTAATTCTGCAACTTTTTGCTGAGGATTAGCTACAATGCCTTCTAGCAAAGTTTGGAAATGCCTTGCCATCCGGGTAATTGTTGCCAAATCAAACAAATTGCTGTTATACTCCCATGACCCTGTAAGTCCCATCTCTGTTTCTTCTACGAACAGGGTCAAATCATATTTCGCTGTGGTATTCTCAATTTCCAAAGGAGTTAAGGTTAGACCTGGCAGTTCCAGCGTTTTTGTCGGTGTGTTTTCGAGAGTAAACCCGACCTGGAACAAAGGAGAATAGCTTGGATTCCGCTCTGGTTGGAGTTCCTCTACTAACTGTTCAAACGGCGTATCCTGATGAGCATAAGCGTCTAAAGCCATTTGCTGTACTTGGCTGAGTAACTCTAAAAAGTTGGGATTCCCCTGAAGTTTGGTACGTAGCACCAGGGTATTGACAAAAAAGCCAATTAAGGATTCAATATCACTGCGGTTGCGGTTAGCAATCGGAGAGCCAATGACAATATCTTCCTGACCGCTATAGCGTGAGAGTAAAATCACAAAAGCTGTCAGCACTACCATAAACAGGGTTGCTCCTGACTGCTGGCTTAAAAGCCTCAGTTTTTCAGTTAGATCGGCATTCAGGTGAATTCGCTCAGTGCGACCTTGGAATGTCTGCACTGGTGGACGCGGGCGATCGCTCGGCAGTTCTAATAAGGGAGGAATCCCTGCTAGCTGTTGCTTCCAGTAGGCTAACTGAGTTTCTAACACTTCCCCTCTGAGCCATTGCCGTTGCCAGTGAGCAAAGTCGGCATACTGGATAGGTAATTCTGGTAAGGGGGAAGGCGCTCCTATTGAGAAAGCTTCATAGAGTGCAGCTATCTCTTCGATAAAAATTTGTGTTGACCAGCCATCAGAGACAATATGGTGGATTGTCAGCAGCAGCACATGGGATTCTTGTGCTAAACGCAGTAGAGTAACCCGCACCAAGGGAACCTTGGTTAGGTCAAATGGTTGCTGTGCATCGCTGATGGCTAAGCGTTGCACTTCAGCAGACTGATCTACTGCCGATAAATTCTGCAAGTCTACCACTGGCAAAGTTATTTTTAGGAAGGGGGCGATCGCCTGGGTTGGTTCTCCATTAACTATCTTAAACGCGGTGCGTAGCACTTCGTGACGGCGAACGATTTCTTGCACAGCCATATCCAATGCAACTAAGTCCAGAGGACCAATCAGGCGCACAGCAGAATGCATGTTGTAGGTGGCACTCTCCCCCTCCAGTTGGTCTAAAAACCACAGTCTTTGCTGGGCAAAAGACAGCGAGAGACTACTAGTTTTGGCAATAGGGGTGATTGATGTGGTTTCCAGACCAGTGTAGCCTTCTTCTTCGAGTAAAAGGTTAAGAATAGCTTGTTTGTGCGTCGAGAGTGCCCCATCAATGTAAGTATGCTTATCCATGTAATTTCAACTCCATTTTTTCGCGATGAATCACTTACTTTTGCCTAACTTTAGGCAGAGGAAAATTTAAACTTTTTGTGTACTAAGGTTTCTAGGACTGGAGCTACTAATCTAGGACTTATGCATTGACAAAAATCTGATTATGTGGCTCATACTGGTTTGCTGCCCTTCCTTCTTTAATTAGTGCAAGCAAAATCAAGTTATGCATGAGTGAGATAGAAATGGGAAATTCTTGCTCGATCTGACTATTGCAGATGGGAAATTCTTGCTCGATCTGACTATTGCAGAAGCGCACGGAAGTTGGCACTCTTTGCGTTACACACACAAGAGTTGATTTGTAAAGTGCGTAAGTCCTATAATCAATCTGTGTGATCATTGCATAACCCTCTTTTATTACTTTGGCAAGATAATAATCTGGGATGTTTACAACATAGGACTTTCACAAAAAATCTTCGTTTGAGCCATGCTATAAAAAAATAAACGCTTAAATGCTCAGTCTATCTACAGTTGAAAATTTGGCTCTTATTTTTCGGCGTTGCCGATTAAAAGTATGATTTTAGTCTCAAACAAAGACGCAAAGGTAAGAGTTTTAGACAGTACATTTTGTAGTTTCATACTTCAATTCAGCAACGCCTATTTTTCTTTTCCAGAGTGATACAAGAGGAATAATCTCTGATCTTTAATCTGGTAATCCTGTCACTCTCATCGTCTCTCCTTTATAGTTTTCAATCCAGAATCCATCTTGGTCTTGATGAAATTGCTCTTCCCACAGAGGAATTTTACCTAAAGAGGTTGTGATGATATACTGCGGAACTGCGAATCCAGTCATATGACCCAATAAGCCTTGCATAATCTCACGTCCCTTCTCTACACTGGTGACAAAGTGAGAAACACCAGTTACATTGTCGCAATGATAGAGATAATAGGGACGGACGCGAATTTTGAGTAAGCCAGTAAGTAGCGATCGCATCGTTTCTAGATCATCGTTAATACCTTTTAAGAGAACAGTTTGATTTTGTACTACAACACCGTGCCTTAATAGTCGGTCGCAAGCTTGTGCAGCCTCCGGGGTGATCTCAGACGGATGGTTGAAGTGAGTATTTAACCAAATGGGATGGTACTTTTCGAGCATCTGACAAAATTCTGTTGTGATCCGCTGAGGCAACAGAACTGGATAGCGACTGCCAATGCGAATAATCTCCACATGGGGAATATTTCGTAAGCGAGAGATAATTAATTCCAGCTTCTCGTCTCCATAGGTTAACGGATCGCCTCCTGTGAGCAGTACATCGCGGATCTCTGGATGGCTGGCAATATAATTAAAGTCTTCTTCCCAGGAGGCTGCTTCGCTTTTCTCGAAGTAGGTCCCCTCCAAATCTGTAGTATGGTACTTGCGCGTACAGTGACGGCAGTACACTGCACAAGCCTCTGTCACCAGCAGGATCACTCGATCAGGATACTTGTGTACAACTCGATTAGTTTTACGGTAATATGTGTCACCTACAGGATCGGGAGATGCACCCAAATAAGAAGCGAATTCCTGCATTTGTGGTACTGCTTGCTGCCGAATCGGGCACTTTGCATCATTTTTATCCATTAACGATGCATAGTATGGGGTAATGCTCCAGCGATATTTACCGACACACGCTTTAATCGCTTCTTCTTCATCTTCGCTGACATTTATCCATTCTCGGAGTCCCTCGACAGTTGTAATGCGATGTTGTAGCTGTGAACGCCAATCATGCCAAACAAGCTGATGTTTTTTTTGCGTTAATTCCATCTTTCTATCCTCATTTCGTAGACTTAACTTTTACTAATTGCAAATCCAATCAAAATGCTCACACTACATTGGGAACCTTGAATTTTGTCTGGAGCATGGCTTGGATTTCCTCATCAGACATCTGATTGAGTTTTTGTTGTAAGCGAGCTGTGGCTGCCACTTTTCCCGGTTCAGTTTCATGCTGAATCAAAACTTTTACTAAGCCACTAACATCAGGAGTTTCAAACAAGCTGCGGATTGGGAGATTTACCCCGAAGGTTTGCTGGAGGCGAGATATTAATTGTGTTGCTAAGAGGGAGTGACCACCCAGTTCAAAGAAGTTGTCATAGATGCCTACACGTTCGAGGCCAAGAACCTCCGCCCATATCTGAGTCAAAACTTCTTCCTCAGGAGTTCGAGGCGCAACATACTCTTGTTCTAAACTGTTTTGGAGTACTTCTGGTATAGGTAGAGCTTTACGGTCTACTTTGCCGTTGGGTGTCAAGGGCAAAATCTTTAGTACCACAAAAGCTGCTGGCACCATGTAATCAGGTAGTTTCTGTTTAAGAAAACGGCGAACCTCAATGGTGCTAAGTTTTTCTTGGTTGGGAACTACATAGGCAACAAGACGCTTATTACCCAGTTTGTCTTCACAAACAATGATCGCAGACTCGCGCACCTCTGGGTGCTGGGACAGTATAGCCTCAATTTCTTCCAGTTCGATGCGGAAGCCACGAATTTTTACTTGATGGTCAATCCGACCGAGAAATTCAATGTTGCCATTAGGTAAATAACGAACTAAATCCCCAGTTTTGTAGAGACGACCTCCTGAATCATCGCTAAAAGGATTGGGTATAAATTTCTCCAAAGTCAAGTCTGAGTGGTTAAGGTAGCCTCTAGCAAGACCAGCACCGCTGATATACAGTTCACCCGGAACCCCGATAGGTACTGGCTGTAAATATTGATTTAGTACATAGACTTGAACGTTATGAATGGGGCGTCCAATTGTTACCTCTTGTAATGCTGCATCTACTTCCGCTGACCGTGATAATTCGCATATTGTTGTCACTGCTGTCGTTTCTGTCAAACCATACGCATTCACCAACCGCACGTCTTGACTTACATGTTTGTACCATGTGATCAACCGCTCTCGAAGCACCGCTTCTCCGCCAATAATTACCAAACGTAATGATTTAGGGAAGACTGATACTTTAGTCAAGCCAAGGTGTGCTGTCAATTCATGCCAGTATGCCGTTGGTAGATTTACTACGGTTAGTGACCAATCTTGGCACTTTTGCAAAAATGTTGAGACAGAATCGAGCATTGAAGGTGTACGCAATACAAGTGTCGCCCCAACAGCCAGACAGGGATATATATCTTCTGCACTCGTATCCCAACTTATTGAGGAAAACTGCAAGATCCGATCGCATGGCTGCAATGCATATTCAACACTCGCGGTCTGGGTATAATTCACTAAAGATTTGTGTTCAATCATTACACCCTTTGGTTTTCCTGTAGACCCAGATGTGTATATTACATAAGCTAGGTTCTCCGATGTCACCAGGCTAAGAGGCTTTTCTACACTCTCTGTGGCAATTGTCTCCCAGTCGCTATCCAAACAGATTACTTGCATCTCATGCTTTGGAAGACTGTTCACCAGTGATTTCTGCGTCAAAAGCAGTGCCACCTGACTATCCTCAAGCATGAAAGCCAATCGCTCTTGGGGATAAGCGGGATCTAAAGGTACATAAGCGCCACCAGCTTTGAGAATACCCAGCAACCCCACCAGCATCTTTAGCGATCGCTCGATGTAAATGCCTACGAGAACTTCTGGTCTAACTCCCAGAGCTTGCAAACGATGCGCTAGTTGATTTGCTTGGGCATTCAATTCCCGGTAGGTCAGCTGCTGCTCTTCAAAGACCACCGCTACTGCATCCGGGGTTCGCTCTACTTGAGCTTCAAACAGCTCGTGAATACATTTATTTTGAGGATAATTTACCAGAGTATTGTTCCATTCTACTAGCAGTTGGTGTCGTTCAGCAACCGTTAGTGGCGACAACTCTGAAATCCGTTGCTCTGGATGATTAACAATGTTTTCCAATAAAGTCTGGAAATGCCCAAGTATTCTGCTAATTGTAGCGGCGTCAAAGCGATCGCTGTCGTACTCAATGGTTAAGCATAACTTCTGACCTGCTGGCATTGCTTCTAAAGTCAGAGGATAGTTTGTGTGTTCCAAACTGCGAACATTTTGAATGCTTAAGCCAGCAACCTGCTCTTGCAAAGCAACTTCCAGTGGATAGTTTTCAAACACAACAATACTCTCAAATAGAGCCATGCCTCGTGGTACATCACTCCATCCCTGAATATCGATGAGTGGAGTATGAGCGTACTGCTCGCGCTCTACTTGTTGAGCCTGTAGTTGCTGTAGCCATGACATTAAGGACAGATCATTTGAAACTTGCACCCGCGCTGGTAGGGTATTAATGAATAGCCCGACCATTGACTCAACTCCCAGTAAAGTTGCTGGACGACCAGAAACCGTAACTCCAAAAACCACATCTGACTCGCCACTGTAATAACTTAACAGTAGCGCCCAAACTCCCTGTATGAAAGTACTGATTGTCAGATGATGTTGGCGAGCAAGAGTCTGTAGGGCGCTGAACAAAGTTTCTGAAACCCAGAGGTGCTGCTGATCATATTTTTCCTCCTGAGTGGAGATCCCGTTAAAGGACTTGCTGCCAAATAAAGGAGTAGGGACATTAAACTCCCACAGGGTTTGTCGCCAAAAAGCCTCGGCTTGAGCAAGATTTTGTTGCTGTAACCAAGCAATGTAGTCCCGATAAGGACGCGAGGTGATATCTAGATAGATATCCTTACCCTGACTAAAAGCTTCATAGAAAGCAAAAACTTCTTTAAAGATGATCGACAGACACCAGCCATCGAGGAGTAAGTGGTGATTGCTCCAGACCAACTGCCAAGTAGTTTCTGCAACTTGAATCAGGGTAAAGCGCATCAGCGGTGCTTGGTTGAGATCAAAACCGAGTTGGCGATCGCTCTCTAAAAAAGCTTCTAATCGCTTTTCTTGCTCATCTTCGGTCAGCCCCAGCCAATTTTGTTGTTCCCAAGGCAAATTGACCTTGGCATGCACAACTTGCAGAGGTTTATCTAACTCATCCCAGTGGAAGGAAGTCCGTAAAACTGGATGCCTAGTAACAACTTCTTCCCAAGCTTGTTGCAACGCCGAAACCTGCAGATCACCATCAAGGGTACAGATTAGTTGCTGAAAGTAAACACCTGAGTTAGGGGCATACAGGGTGTGGAAAAGCATACCCTGCTGCATGGGTGATAACTCGTATATATCTGTAATATTGTCCATGGAATTATTTTTTACCATTTTTAGAACCTACGCATTGACAAAATTTTGGTTGTGTGGGATATGCCATAGTCCATAAGACATAAATCACTTCAAGTAGTAGGGTTTTAAAGCGCTTAGGACATAAGTCCTGATAGCTATATTCTTAAGTAGTGTGAGTGAACTCAATTTATGCACAATAGTGGGAGATGGAACTCAGATTGTAGATAGTTGAAACATTTAGCCGCCGCAGTGCTGTTGAACTGTAGATACAAACAATGCTTCCAGTCGCGATTGCCTTTTATAGCTTATTTAATAGCGCAGTGCCAAAGGCAATCGCGCATATTAGGGAGATCCAATAAAAAAATATCCAACCTTCAACAACGGGACTACGACTAGTTAACGGGTTTAGGCTGTTTCCCGCGGGCGGGAAACAAGGTTGGATATTTTTTTCTTTGTAAGTGCCTTATGCAAAATCCGGTTTTTTTGTATGATGCGTAAGCCCTACATTTTTTTGAATTTTCTCAAGGAAAGCATTTAGTTGTTTTTGGTTAAGTCTGGCTGCGGAAAAATCAGAAGGAGTGTAGCCCTTAGTTTCAGGAGACTGGCAGTGGGTAATCAGAGATACCAGGGCTGTCTTAAACCCCTGAGCTAGACGCTCAATTGTCTCTCGTTTATGAATATTCTGGCTATATGTCCAATTCATTTGCAGCCGATCTGAAATTATAAAGCCGTCTATTTCCAATAGATAACCGCGTCTTGCAAGTGGGCTATTAGTTGCTCCACTAGCTTCTTGAGCAAACCCTAAAAGTGGAGGTTCGCACAACCCCCGATCTAACTGCCCAAGGTAGTTAAAACACAGTTCTGCTTGGGGAAGATTCTTTAGTTTTGAGACAGTGGTTACATTCTGGCTCAAGTATCGCAAAATTCCGTAGCCGATGCCCCGATTTGGCAGACGACGTAGTTGTTCTTTAACTAGCTTTAAAATTTCCCCAGGATGATCAATTTCTCCAAGTTCCAAAAGGATGGGAAATAGAGTAGTAAACCAGCCGACTGTGCGAGACAAATCAACATTCTTAAACAGTTCTTCCCGTCCATGACCTTCTAGATCAACTAGTAAGGAGCGTTTACCAGTCCATTGGACAAAGCTCTGCAACAATGCTGTTAGAAGTATATCATTAATTTGCGTGTTGTAAGCCTGCGGTACTTCTTGCAATAGAGCTTGGGTCTGTTCCACACTCAAAGCAACTGATACCTGATCTGTTGAAGCAACTGTGTTGGACTGCTTGTCAAAGGAATAGTCCACTGGCAAGGGTGCAATACTCAAGCGAGATTGTTCCAGCCAGTAATCTAACTCAGTAGTTAAAGCTTCGGATTGCCCATACTCTACTAGCCGCTCAGCCCAATCCCTGAACGCTGTCGTTTTCGGTGGTAGTTGAATCACTTCTCCCCGGCTAAGTTGTTGGTAGGCTGTGGCAAGATCCTCTAATAAAATCCGCCATGAAACTCCATCTACGGCTAGATGATGAATCAGTATTAACAACCTGCTTGGTTTGTTGCTGCCAAAATTAAACAGAGCTACCTGAATCATGGGGCCTTTTGATAGGTTCAAGCTAGCTTGGAGTTCGTTGGCAGTAGATTCAAGAGCCGATAACTGTTTGTCTGCTGCTATTGCTGATAAATCTATAACAGTCAAAGGTATTATCTCATCGGGGAGAGTATTGATTTGCTGCCAGCCGAACTCTGAAGGCACAAACCGCAGGCGTAGCCCATCGTGATGAATCAGCAACTGCTGCACAACTTGCTTCAGTAAATCTGGCTGTATGTCTGGCGACACCTCAAGAAAAACCGATTGGTTGTAGTGGTGGGGTTCGGGCAGATTCTGCTCAAAGAACCAGTGTTGAATGGGCGTCAATGGTGTCACTCCTGTCACCAGACCTTGTTCTGCCACGATAGCCTCAGTTGTGCCTGCTACTGCTGCTAACTCAGATATTGTCTGATGCATAAACAGCTGCTTGGGACTGAGTACAATTCCTACCTGATTTGCTCTGGCAATAGTTTGAATATTGAGAATCGAATCTCCCCCAAGTTCAAAGAAGTTATCATGTATACCCACTCGCTCTACTTTTAAGACCGATGCCCAAATGTGCGCCAGCATTTCTTCGATTCGGGTGCGCGGGGCTACAAATTTGTCTAACAGTTCGCGATCTAACTCTGGTGCTGGTAGGGCACGGCGGTCTATCTTGCCGTTGGGCGTCAGGGGCAAAGCTTCCAGGAAGACTATTGCAGATGGCACCATGTAATCTGGCAGCTTTGTTTTCAGGAATTGGCGCAACTCGCTAATTGTAGGTGCTGTGTGCTGTTGTGGCACAATGTAAGCGACTAAGCGTTGAGTCCCTGGGTTGTCTACTCTGGCTATGACGACAACTGAGTGAACTGATGGGTGTTGACTGAGTACTGCTTCTATCTCCCCCAATTCGATGCGGAAGCCGCGAATCTTTACCTGGTTGTCAATGCGTCCTAGGTATTCTATATTACCATCGGGCAAATAGCGTGCTAAGTCTCCGGTTTTGTAGAGGCGGGAATGCCCGTCAGTGCAAAAGGGGTTGGGGATGAATTTTTCAAGTGTCAACTTAGGGCGGTTGAGGTAGCCTCTTGCCAGTCCATCACCACCGATATGCAGTTCCCCAGGAATACCAATGGGGACGGGTTGCAAATTAGAGTCTAGAATGTAGATTTGCGTGTTGGCGATCGGTCGCCCAATCAAAATCCCTTCTGCTAGTGAAGTCTCATTTGTCACTTCGTAAAAGCAGCAGCCAACAACTGTTTCGGTTGGACCGTATTCATTAATTAGTCGGGTGTTTGGGGCATTTTGTCGCCACAAGTGGAGGGTCTTGCCAAAAAGGGCTTCACCACCAATGACTAATGCTTTGGTTTGTGCTGCTGCTTGTTGAGAGGGAAGTAGTTGATTGAGTAATTCCAGATGGGCTGGTGTGAGCTTGACTAAGCTAAACTGACGGCGTGATTGCAGAACGACACAGAGGGCTTCAATTTCTTGCTGTTCTGGGAGGAGAATGACTTGTTTTCCGACTATTAATGGCGAGAAGAGGCTGGTAATGGTGGCATCAAAGGCAAAGGAAGATTGCACGGGTGCGCCATCGCCATCGACGACAGCATAAGCCTGGGTACACCAACTGAGATAATTGACGACCCCTTGGTGCAGGATCATTGTCCCTTTGGGTCTGCCTGTAGAACCGGAGGTATAAATCACATAAGCCAAATTACTAGTTTGCACATTAGTGATGAGATTGTCCTGACTCGATTGAGAAATAACCTGCCAGTCAGTATCCAAAAAGACTTGCTGCGCCCCATGCTCAGGCAGCCTGTCAACCAGTCGCTGTTGGGTCAACAGCACTCCTACTTGAGCATCTTCGAGCATAAAGCTCAAGCGCTCAGTAGGATAGTCTGGGTCAAGCGGCACATAAGCCCCACCCGCCTTGAGAATTCCCAACAGTCCCACCATCATTTCTACTGAGCGTTCCACGCAAATGCCCACCAGCACATCTGCTCCCACACCCAATGACCGCAAGTAATGTGCCAATTGGTTAGCGCGACAATTCAACTCTAGGTAGGTCAGTTGTTGATTTTCATACACCACTGCCACCGCATGGGGGGTGCGCTCCACCTGCTCCTCAAACAATTGATGGATACACTTATCTTGGGGATACTCCACAGTAGTCGAGTTCCACTCCACGAGTAACTGTCGTTGCTCAGCTTCACTCAGCAGAGGTAATTGCGCTAGGTGCTGCTGTGGATTAGAGACAATTCCCTCTAGAAGAGTTTGAAAATGCCCAAGCAGGCGTGTAATTGTGTCAGCGTTGAACAAATCTGTATTATAATCACAATCCAACACAATTTCACCATTTATTTCAGTGGCATTCAAATTGAGATCGTAATCAATAAAATTGATAGGTTTGGAGAACAAATTTGCCTCTAACTCAAACATCTCTACAGCTAGAGGTCGTTCCAAGTTAAATATGGCTGTTACAAGAGGGGAACGGCTCAAGTCCCGACCCACTTCCAATTGCTTAAGCAGCTTTGCAAAGGGATAATCCTGGTGTTCGTAGGCTTCTAGCAATACACTCCTCAAGGTTTCAATATATTCAGAGACCGTGGGATTTCCAACTACGCAACTTTGAATGGGCAGTATGTGGGCACAGTAGCCGACTAGTAGTTTACTACCTTCGAGAGAGCGCCCAGCGGAGGGAATACCAACTACAATATCGTCTTGATCTGTGATTCGGTGAAGAAAAATTGTGTATGCTGCTAAGAGCGTCATAAACAAAGTGCAACCTTTCTCTGTGCTTAGCTTTTTGATGCTACGACAAATGTCTGGATTGAGCCGCTTTGTTTGCCTGCTACCCCTATAACTTTTAATTGGTGGATGAGGACGATCTGTTGGCAAGTTTAAAACGGGAATGGAACTGGCAAACTTCTGTAACCAGTAGGATTCATGATCTGCCATTGCCTCAGTCTGGCTTTGTTGTTCCTGCCACTTGATGTATTCCCTAAACTGCATAGGTGGCGTGAGTTGGCAAATAACACCTTGACATTCTGCTGAATATAATGTACCTAACTCTTGTAGGATGACGCTCATCGACCAGCCATCACTAATAATATGGTGAGTCGTTAAAATCAGCAAATGCAGTTGTTCTTCCAGCTTGAGGATCTGAATACGGAACAGGGGACCTTGAATAAGGTCGAAAGGTTCAAGGCTTTGTTTTTTGAACCACTCAGCCATTTTCGACTCACGTTCACAACTATCCAAACTTGAGATATCAATGACAGGAATGTCTACCTTCAAGGATGGTTTGATGTACTGAAAATCACTCTGACTGTCAATAAATGTCCGTAAGGCTTCATGGCGAGCCACAACTTTCTGCACTGCTTGATGCATTGCTGCCAAACGAAACGGACCTTGTAATTCAAGACTTATAGAGATGTTGTATGCTAAAAAGCCATTGTCCTCCATCTTTGCTAAAGTCCAAAGTTGCTTTTGCGCGTCAGTCAGGGGGAGTATGTGTGTCTTGTTTGCTTCTTCTTGAGTTTGTTGCCTTTCTACAGACACGCAATCTGGCAAAGCAACCTTAGCCGAAGAGTTTTTTGTCAGATGAGATGATGTTCTGGCTGACGAGCGATCGCCTTGTGCCAGTTTGACTAAAGGTTTGGGCAAGAACCCTCCCGAGCGCAACTCCTCTACGCTATCCTTGACTGCTTGAATGACATAATCAATATCTTCATCAGTATGTGCCGTGGACAGAAAACAGTTGCGTCCTTCCCAAATGTAGACACCCTTGCACAGCAGGTGATAAAATAGCAAATCCAGATTTCCCGAAAAGGCAAAGCGAAACAAAGAGCCAAAATGCACGATTCGGATGGGCACATCTTCAAGTTCAAAGTAAGTATTCAGCGTTGTAGCTAACTGCAATGTGCGCTGATTTAACTGCTGCTGAAGAGCGGGACCTTGATTTTTGAGATGCTTGAGTACGGCTCGTGCCACAGCCATGCCCATATGGTTTTTGTTGAAGGTGCCGGCGAAAAATGTCTTTTCTGCTTGTGGATACGAGGTATCTCCATAGTTCCACAAACCGCCGTCGATTCCATCCATGTAAGTTGCTTTGCCAGCTACGACCCCAATCGGTATTCCACCGCCGACAATTTTGCCATAAGTGGCGATGTCTGCTTCAATGCCAAACCACGCCTGTGCTCCGCCTGAATGGATGCGGAAGCCTACGAGCACCTCATCAAAGATGAGTGCTATTCCTGCTTCTGCGGTTAATTGCCGTAACTGCTGTAAAAACTCTTTCGGTTGTAAATCGGGTCGGCGACTCTGCACAGGCTCAACCAACACGGCAGCCAATTCATGAGCATGGGCTTGCAAGATATCAATGGATTTGGTATCTCCGTAATCCAGCACTAAAACATCTTCAACTGCGTGCTCAGATACTCCAGGAGCCATCGGTACAGCAGAGAACTGACCAGGCGACGCTTTGGCTAAAACTCCGTCAAAATGACCATGATAAGAATTGGCAAATAGAGCAATCTTAGTACGACCTGTCGCCGTGCGTGCCAGACGCAGCGCTGTCATCACAGCTTCTGTACCTGAATTACAGAAGGCAACTCGCTCCATACCTGTCAGTTCACAAATTAACTCTGCAACTTCTCCCGCGAGATTTGACTGTGGACCGATTTCTATACCAAGCTTGTTCTGCTCTTCCCGGGCTGCAGTAATAAATGGTGGAGCATGACCAAAAAGAAGCACCCCAAATCCCATTGTGAGGTCTACATACTCGTTGCCGTCTATGTCCCAAAATCTAGCACCAAGCGCTCGCTCTCCAATAATTGGATAAACCATCTCTTTGGTAGAAGGGCGGAATCCTGCTACAGCTCTGCTGTCAGCTAGAACCGGGCGATAGGCTTGCGCTCGTTGCTTTGATTTTTGAGTGCGCTTGTTATATTGCGCGATGAGTGTTTCCAAGTGCAGCTTCTGCTGCTGATTTAGTTCTTTTGCTAGCGGTAGTCCAACTTCAGAGAGTGGTGAAAAGGCTTTTGCAACAGTTTGTTTGGACTCAAGCTTATTGGCAGAAGATGTTTCTTCTGCACCTTCTGCGATCTGGTTCTGTTGTGTTCTTTTGGGAGAATGAGCAGCAGGTGCTGTTGTTTGGTGCGCGGATTGAGACTGCCCGTTGTGCGATGATAACAAATCCGGGGACAAACCGTTGCCGCGCAAGACATCCAATTGCTGAGATACAACTTGAGACACCAGCTCAATCTGCTGCTTCATGATGCTTTCAATCACTGTTTCAGCCATCGTTGCGTTCTCGTTACTACCTACTGAGTCAGACTTAGTAGCCACGATGGCAGCAGTTGTTTGTTGAGTTGACTGTTGTGTCTTAGATGCAGACTTAGCTGGTTGTGAAACTGCGCTCATCTGGTCAGGGGGTAAATTCTGATCGATGTAGGACGCTAAAGCATTAATCGTTGTCAGTTCTTCAAATAGTTGGCGAATAGTAATCTTGATGCCATAAGTGCTTTCTATGTAACCCATAGCATCAACTAGTATAAGTGAGTCAGCTCCCATTTCCAGAAAAGGAGTATGAACATCGACTTCAGAAGAATCCGCTTTTAACAAATCTGCAGTCAGGAAATGCAATTTTGAAAGGATTGCGTCCCGCCGATGTATTTTGGACGATCCATTTAATTGAGATTTGGATACCTTTAGACCAAATTGTTTTTCATTCATTGTGCTGTCTTGTTTTTCAATCCAGTAACGTTTTCGCTGAAACTGATAAGTTGGTAATTGGACAACGCTACGAGAATAATCACGGTCAAAACCAGACCAGTTTACTCGCACTCCACGCACATATAGTTCTCCCAAACTCTGGAGTATTTGCTGCCAATCCCCGCGTCCTGGGCGCACACTTGGAAGCCAAACTTGATCGCCTTCTGGCAGACATCTACGCCCCATCCCCAATAATGTTGGTTTTGGTCCGATTTCCACAAATAGATTATAACCCGCAGCGTGAAGTGTCTGCAAACTCTTGGCAAATTCCACTCTTGAACGTAAATGGTGACACCAATATTCAGAATTGATACTTTCAGCCGTCAGTCGCTTTCCTGTAACGTTGGAAATGATGTCAATTTGCGGAGCGGCGTAAGTAACAGTGGCAGCAACCTGACGGAATTCTGCCAGCATTGGCTCCATCAGTGGGGAGTGGAAGGCATGGGAGGTGACAAGCTTTTTGGTCTGAATTCCCGCAGCTTCCAAGGCGGTACAAATTTCCCGAACTGCCTGCTGCTCTCCGGAAATCACCGTACTTTGCGGACCATTGTCGGCAGCAATTGCTACTTTTTGGACATTAATTTCCGTAACAGCGCGTATGGCAGCCTCCGAGGCAAACACTGCCACCATCTCTCCTTGTGGCGGCAAACTCTGCATCATGCGAGCACGGAGAGCAACCAGCTTTAGCCCATCCTCTAAGCTAAAGACTCCCGCACTGACAGCAGCAACGTATTCTCCGAGACTATGCCCCATGACGGCATCAGGATGAACACCCCAGGATTTCCAAAGCTCAAAGAGTGCATATTCAAACGCAAAGAGGGCGGGTTGGGTGTATGCGGTCTGGTCTAGAAGTGAAGTTTTTCCTGATTCGGGGTAGAGGATGGATAGAAGTGACTCCTTTAGGTAAGGACGCAGAATTTCATCGCAACGGTCGAGGCAGGCGCGGAAGGTAGGCGCTTGTTGGTATAATTGGCGTCCCATGCCCACATACTGAGAGCCTTGACCAGTGAATAAAAACGCTATTTTTGGGTGTTTATTATTGTCTAATATGCTACTAAATACCTCTGTAGTCTTTTGATGTGCGGCAAAAGCACCTAGTTGGTGGCGTAAGTGTACTATAGATTCAGCAACAACAGCGAGGCGGTGGTCAAAATGCGTACGCCTTGTATTAGCCGTGTAACAAACATCTGCAAGGGAACCTTCAAGATAGAACTTCTGTAAAGACGGAATATCTTCGGTTTCTACATATCTTTGTGCCATTTCCCGTAGAGACTTCTCACTTTTTGCTGAGAGAGTCAATATATGCAGAGGACGTTCTACTTCATTTTCCACCGACGCTGTTGACGACGCCTCCTCTAGGACTACGTGAGCATTAGTACCCCCGAACCCAAACGAACTTACACAAGCTTTCCGGCGCTCCTTTTCTCCTAACCATGGCTGGCGCTTAGTTGGAATTGACAATGGTGTTCCTTCAAGAGAAATATACGGATTAAGCTGCTCAAGATGCAAGTGTGGAGGAATTTCCTTATAGTGCAAGGAGAGTACAACCTTGATTAAACCCGCAATCCCTGCTGCTGCTTCCAAATGACCGATGTTGGTTTTAACCGAGCCAATCCAACAAGGGGCATCTAGCGATCGCTCCTGCATTAGCACGTCCTTGATAGAATTGAACTCGATTGGATCTCCCAAGGAAGTTCCAGTGCCATGAGCTTCTACATAACTAATTTGCGCACTGCTAACTTGAGCATTTTCTAAAGCCTGACGAATCACTGCTTGCTGAGAAAGTCCATTGGGTGCTGTCAGTCCATTGCTGCGACCATCCTGGTTGACCGCCGAGCCTTTAATAACAGCCAGGATATTATCTCCATCCCTTTGGGCGTCAGAAATGCGCTTGAGAACTATTACGCCGCAACCTTCTCCCCGAACATAACCGTCAGCCTTGGCATCGAAGGTCTTACAGCGACCATCAGCCGCTAACATTCCTGCGTTAGCGAAGGTGATGGTCAATTCAGGGCTGAGGATAAGATTAACCCCACCAGCTAGAGCCAGATGACACTCTCCTGAGCGCAAACTCTGGCAAGCTTGGTGAACCGCCACCAACGATGACGAGCAAGCTGTATCTACCGCCCAGCTTGGTCCGCGTAAATCCAACAGATAGGATAAGCGGTTAGCAGCAATGCTAAAAGCGTTGCCAGTGCCGTAATACGCATTACTTGTCGTGGCAGGATGGTTAAATTGCAATCGGGAATAATCATAGTTGCTGATGCCGATGAATACCCCCGTTTGAGTGCCTGCTAGCTGCTGTTGTGTCACACCAGCACTCTCCAGCGCTTCCCAACTCACTTCCAGCAATAGCCGTTGCTGGGGATCCATTAGCTCGGTTTCTCGTGGAGAAATCCCGAAAAACTGTGGATCAAACTGATCCACTTGTTCTAGAAAACCACCCCAACGGGTGTGCATTTTTTCAGAATGTGCTGGTGTCTGGTTGGAATTCGTACTAATGTCCCAGCGGGATGGTACTTCAGAGATGGCATCAACTCCATCGCGTAACAGTTGCCAAAAGCTTTGCGGGTCTTTTGCTCCTGGAAAACGACAGCCGATTCCAATAATGGCGATCGCTTCAGTTGTAGTTGGTGTAGGGTGAGCATCAAGTTTATTCACCCCAGTTTCTAATCCCCCCAAATGCTGAGCTAAGCTTTTAATAGTGGGGTAATCGTACAAGAGTGTGGGCGAAAGCTCACGTCCTAGCCATTCCTGTAATTCACCGGAAATGCTTACTGCCTTCAACGACGAGAGACCATAGTCAGCTAAGGGTTGCTGAATGTCTATCGGTTTAGAAGAAGCAAGTTGTTCTGTTAGCTTTGAAATTAACCAGGTTTCGATAACTTCTGCGGTGTAAGATTTCTGCTTGCTCAAAGCTAGCTGCTCATCATTGTTGCTGTCTAATAACGCTCCTTGCTCCTTGCGGTTTTGCGCCTGTTGCAACACGGATTCTACTCCCGGTTCCAGATGCAAGAATTTAACTTGGTTTTGAGGAAGAGCACTCCAAGATGCCACCACATCTAAGCTTTCACCAAGAAAGCCCGCCCGACAAGCACTGCGCTGTATTTTACCACTAGAAGTTTTGGGAATACTTGCAGGTCTAAGCAGTTGGATTGCGTCAACCTCAAGCTCGTGCTGTTGTGCGACTGCTCGACGAATAGCGCTTATCACCTCATCAAAATTAAGCTTCCGCAGGTAACTCCGCTCCACCTCAATAGCAATGACTAGACGTTCAGAACCTCCAACCGTAACTGAGAAAGCCGCACCACATGACGGTCTTAATCCAGGGTGACAAACTTCAGCAGTGCGCTCAATGTCTTGAGGATAGTGGTTTCTACCACCAATGATAATCAAGTCTTTGATTCGTCCCGTAACGCATAGTTGCCCGTCCTTTACAAAGCCCAAATCGCCAGTACGCAAGAAAGGCCCTTCCCCAGTGTCAACCAAATAAGCACGGAAGGTTTCTTCGGTAACTTCAGGACGCCTCCAGTAACCTTGAGCTACACAGCCTCCCGCAACCCAAATTTCGCCGACTTCATTGGCTGCACAACGGGTTAGGCGTTCAGGGTGAGCGATGACAATTTGCGTATCTAAAGCAGCTACACCGCATCCAACCCAGGTTTGACAGTCTTCAGCATCAGCGGAAACTTCCACAACACGATGCTGTTCTAACTCACGAGAAGATAAGTTGTAGATGGTAGTTTGGTTGTTACAATGAACTGTGGAAACTTTGAGCGTGGTTTCTGCTAGACCATAACCCGGACACAAGGCATCTGCCTTGAAGCCGCAAACCGCAAATGCTTCGGTAAAGCATTTGAGAGTCTGGGCTGAGATCGGTTCGGCAGCATTAAGCGCCATTCTCCAGGTACTTAGGTCTAGTTTTGTCTTTTCTTCTTCAGTGATTTTACGTGTACACAAATCATAGGCAAAGTTGGGAGCAGCGCTGTGAGTACCACCATAGCGAGAAATTGCTGTTAACCAGCGTAAAGGTTTTTGGAGAAAAGAGGCTGAGGGCATTAAGTAGCAACGAAAACCAAAACATAGCGGCTCCAACACTCCGTAAATGAGTCCTAAATCATGGAAAGTGGGGAGCCAACTTACCATTACGCTTTCTGGTGTGTGGTTCCAACCCACATCCAAATCCGCCAGAGTGTAAAGCAGATTACTGTGAGTGATCATCACCCCTTTAGGAGTAGATGTGGAACCTGAGGTATACTGGAGGAAAGCAATCGTGTTGCCGTTAATATCTGGTTCTTGCCAATTTGACGCCAAATCGCTGGAAATATTATCGGTCGCCACCAGTTGCACACAAGTCAATTGTGCATCCTCAGTCCACCGACCCTTTATTTCTACTAAATTGGAAGACGTCGTGAGCGCCAATGATGCCTGAGCATCGGAGACAATCGCTTGCAGCCTAGTCATCTTTTGGTTACGACGGGGTGGATACGCAGGAACAGGGACTACCCCCGCATATAAACACCCGAAAAAGGCAGCAATGAATTCCAGTCCTGGTGGATATAGCAGCAAGGCACGTTCGCCAACGGATACAAGAGACTGTAACTTGGCAGCGATCGCCCGTGCTTTTGAGTCTAACTGTTGATAAGTTAGGCTATCTGATTCTGCTTCACCATCATGCAGAAAGGTAAAAGCTAGTTTGTTTGGCTGGTGAACAGACCTGTAGCGCAGGAGGTCTACTAAAGTAGAGATATGTGGGGAAGTTTGTGAGTTCAAATCGTCAAATGGAATCATAATAATATGGATTTCAAAATGTGTTTCTTGGAGCAGGGGTACGTTGCTGAATAGACACTAGAACTTACGGATTGACGAAAGTCTGATTATGTGCTTTAACTCCTACCTGTTTATTGAACGGAAGTTTAGCTTAAAGAGCTAACCTTGGTATCTTCTTTTTTATAGGGTTCAGACTCATCAAATTATGCAGTTAGGGGATTATATGGGAAAAAATGGCACTTCTATCGCTTACAGATTCGATGTCTGGGGCTTTCGCACACAAAGCGCCTATTTGTCTTGTGCGTAAGTCCTAGAGACATCAACTCATCTATTTGGGTACAGTTTCATATTTTAGATAGCGAGGTAAGAATTTAAATGCAATCTTCGCTTCTGCTTCGTCAAATTGCCATCTTCCTAGTTCAGCATATTTTGTATTAAGTGACACATAGGAATGCGATTTCTTAAGAAAAACTATTTAGAAAATTGAAGAACTCAATTTAACTATATCGCAATATCTTCAGTTAAGAGACTTCCAAATAAAAAAGTATCCAAAAATCTCTGGAACGGGCGTCTCGCCCGTTCAGATCGAGGGCGAGCGGGGACGCCTAACGCCAGTCGCCTGCGGAGGGAAACCCTCCTGGAGCTTACGCCCACCCCACAAGATGGATAATTTATTTCTTGGAAAGGGAGCATCCCAAAGCAAGCAAAAACCTTACTTACCCTCATCCCCTAACCCCTTCTCAAGAGCGGGATTCGGGGAATAAGAGTAGGACTTGACTCCCCTCTCCCCATTTGGGAGAGGGGTTGGGGGTGAGGGCAGAATGGCAAGTGTGTAAAATTGGGATGCTCCCCTTGGAAATCCCTAAAAATGGCTATCTACCCCATTTTATTAATTTTCCAAAATGCTCAATCACTATTAAACAGCAACTTTTTGACTGATATAATTGACAATTTGTTGTGGAGTGGAAAACTCTTCAGCAAATTTATCATTAATTTGAATATTGAAAGTTGACTCTAAAACCATGATTAGTTCCACTATGTCTAAGGAATCTGCTCCTAAGTTCTTTACAAAATTTGAAGCTAAGCTCACTTGATTAGGCTCAATACCTAGCTGCTCTGCAACTATGATTTGTAATTTTTCAAAAATTTTCTGATTTTTTAATTGACTATGTTGAATTTCTACTTGAATTTCTACTAATGAATCAATTATTTCTTTCAATAGTACAATAATCCGCTGATATTGCTGAATATCTTCCTTAGAAAGGGAGAAACCTTGGCGGTCTAGTAGCCACTTTTGACAAAGCTGATGGTTTCCTAAACAAAAGTTCCATACCTGCGGTGGCACGCCTGAAAAGTACTGCGTTTCGTTAATCCAGACGAGTCCGCTGTCAGCACTGTGCTTAGACGTTGTGTAGCGTACTGTCTCGATAGTATTGTCCCCAATAATAGGATAACTAGTGTACATAGAATATCTTTTGAAAAAAGTAAAATTTTATACGTTTACAACGGTTTATCATTAGACATCTCCAAAAATGCTGATACCTCTCTATGACTGAATGATTTATAATTCTGATTCTGTATGCTTCAACTTCTAGTAAATGAATAGGTATGTAAGGCGATTGCGTGCGGTAAGCGCTCAGGGGGTAAGAACATCTCAATTGAGCTTGATATAAGGACTTGGAGCAATCTATTGTATAGTCAATGAAACAAGAACTAATAACTTGAATCATGCAATTGCTAAGCTGTTGCGCTGTTAATTTGCACTTCGGAATCTACTACCTGATACAAACCATTTTTTGCAACACAATTATATGTTCTGTACCTGGTTCGACAACGTTGAGTAGTCATGCGGTACAATACCCATCAGTTTGAGTATTGGTCTTGTTGCCGAATGTTGAGTGCCTGTTGAGATGCGGTGATTATGGCTGACAGCTGATACTCGCTCAATCCTTTATTGACAGCCTTTAGAATCACTCTAGCTAGTTGCTCTGGTGTTAAGTTTTTGATGCTAACTGCCATTTGAGCGATCGCTGCATCTGATGTTTCGTGGGAAATAGCAACTTGATTTTCCGTGCTAGTTGGGGTTTGCGTGGTATCGTCAAATGTATCTAGGACAGTAGTTGCAATTTGCTTGTTTTCGGACACCATCGAGGGCAGTGATTCTTGGGGTAATAGCGATCGCGTTTGTGTGATCGCATCTTTTTCAGTCAAATGTTCTTGTGCAGAGATTGCTGACGTAATTTCATAACCTGTAGGTTCTATAACGTTGAGTGATTTGTCAGACTTAAGCGAGGCTGTTTTCTTATGTTGAGAAACAATTGCTTTGGCTTTAGTATAGCTGATGTTCTCGCCATTTGAAGCGCGTTTGAGGACTTCTTCTCTGACGTGTTTAGGTGTAGAAGGGGCAGCGATTAGGTACAGAGTTGAAGCAGTAATATTCAAATGCGTAAAATTTACGCATTTGAACTGCTGTGCAACCTGCATGAATTTGGTGGCAGCTGATACACTCCAATTAAACTCAAACTTAAGCCAATTTCTAAAGCTTCCATGTCCCAGATGCTGCTTCACCTCAATTAGCTTCTGTCCGATATCGATAATATCTTGAGAATTACGGCGCATTAGTGCCTTAATTTCGTTGGTGCGCTGTTGAACAACTCGCTGCGTTTGGGCTTCTAAAACAGAATATTCAAACTTTAGAGTTTGCTTTGGCAACTCGTCTAACAGTTTAGATGGTAAATCATTACGGTTCATATGCTACTAACTCCGTTTTTTGTGGTAATGGCACTTGAGAAACTGAAGTTTAAACTCAAGCCACGTGATGCGCAATCAAGAAGATTGCAGCTTTGCTTCGCTCCCGCGAAGGCTAAAACCAAAATCCTTCATCCTTATAGGGGTTAGTGAAATCAATTTATGCACTAGCGAGTCTGTTTCTCAAAAAATATAAAGTGAATAAATTACCATTACGCATGAATGCGTCTCTTGCGCGTCTCCTAAGGAGAGGGATTGAATAACGTTGCTGGTTAAAATTTTTCATCTTTCTGTTCTCAACAATTTGAGTGATTGGACTTAATTAATAAGATAAAAAAAAATTACTTAAGTTATCCACTAACTTTTATGATCTATTGAATATCAAACCCGGCTTCAAAAAATACACTTTTCTGTATGCGCTGCCAAATTTGCCTCTTATACAATAGATAAGTGCGTTAAAAGGTAAGCCAATGATGAGTAAAATGTATCAAAGATTACATAAAATTTATTAATACTCTTGAAATTTTGGTTTTTATGTGGTAAGAATATGAGCTTAAATAAAAGACTATGGTAAAAGTAAGCTTTAAGGAATTAATGGTAAGCCAAGATTTACCAAAACAAGGAAAGCAAAAGATTCTCGTGGTGGACGATCACCAACTAATCCTGAGTGCAAGCCTTGAATTGCTACGACAGGAGTATACAGAGGCGGAATTTCTCAAAGCACAATCTGCACAAGAAGCTTTTGATATAGTAGCAAGCTACCAGCTTGACCTCGTTGTCATAGACCTGTCGATTCCGGAGAAGTCTGGAATGATCGCTCAAATTGATACAGGTATTCAACTACTAAAAACCTTAATGAAGAAGTATCCTACACTCAATCTTGTGGTGCAAAGTAGTTATATTAAGGCACTAGTGCGTATTAAACGTGAAATTGATGACCATCAAGGGGGCTTTGTCATTGCTAATAAAGGACTTTCCGAACAGGAAATCTTAAATCGGGTTAACTTGGCGCTACAAGGTATAACCCATACAAAAGATATCAAAACAGCATTGGAATTTAAGCCAGAGTGGCTAGAAGTTTTGAAGCTAGCGTTTGAAGAAGGATTGCAAGATAAAGCTATTGCCGAACAAATGCATATACATGAACGAACTGTCCGTTCATACTGGACTAAAATCCAAGACGTACTGGGTGTTTATCCTGAAGATTGCAAGCTTGAAGGCAAGAATATGCGAATTCAAACGACAATCCGTGCAAGAGTTGAAGGGCTAATTGACTAATTAGGAGTTAGGAGTTAATGATTCATGGCTAGGGGTTCTGGTAGGGTGATGTGGAAAAAAATTAAAAAAGAAATTGCTATTTGGCGTACAGGAGCATTACCAGGATTTGGAATCTTAGCAATTGTTATCATCGCTCGTTTATGTGGGTTACTTCAGCCTCTAGAGTGGATGGCTCTTGATAACTTTCTGCGTCTGCGTCCTGCTGAGCCTATGGATCATAGAATCATCATTATCGGCATTACTGAAGAAGATATCGCAAGTGCAAAAACTTATCCTATACCAGATAAAGAGATTGCAGCAGTCATCAAAAAAGTACAGAATTATCAGCCTAGAGTTATTGGTTTAGATATTGTTAGAGATGTATCTGTTGAACCAGGTCATAAAGAACTGGTTGATGTATTTAAACAAAGTAAAAAATTAATTGCTATTGAAAAAGTTTTACCGTATCAATATGCACCACCGCCAAATCTGCCTGATAACCAAGTTGGTTTCGCAGATGTTACATCAGATAAAGATGGCAATTCCAGGCGTATTCTTCTTGGTACACCATCATTGAATGGTCAAGGCTACAAGTATTCCCTACCTTTGCGTCTAGTAGAAATTTATTTATCTCGTGAACGTATTACTTTGGAAAACGGTACTCGTGACCCCGAAACTATGCGATTTGGCTCAGTTGAAATCCCTCGCTTTTCGCCAAATACTGGCGGATATGTAGGAATAGATGCAGGTGGGGTTCAGACACTACTCAATTGGCGGAGTGGAAGGGAACCATTTCGAGTTTTATCTTTTAATGATATTAAAACAAATAAATTTCAACCGGAATGGTTACGCGATCGCATTGTTTTGATAGGCATAACTACCCCCAGTGTTCCAGACTATATTAACACGAGAGCAGTTGCTGGTTTGAAACCTGATGGTCAGATTTTTGGAGTACAATTTCATGCTCATGCTTCTTCCCAGATTGTTAGCGCAGTTCTTGATAAACGACCGCTTCTAAGAGTTTGGTCAGATGAGTGGGAATATCTGTGGATAGTTGTTTGGGGTATGATACCGATTATTATCGGACGGCTGACTCAATCCGTATTTAAAAATTTGTTTGCTGTTGGTGTGACTAGTCTTTCCCTAGTGGGAGCTGGTTATCTGCTTCTCGTATGGGGTTGGTGGATTCCCGTAGCACCAAGTTTAATAATTTTATGTATCAATGGTGTAGGTTTGAGTGCTTTTGCTTTTTATCAACGCGATATGGCATTGCAGTCTCAAATTGATGAACGCCAACGCACCATCGACCAAGCATTTACTCTGATTCATAATGGACCATTGCAAACACTAGCTACTGCCTTAAGATGTGTTCAAGATAAAAATTTACTACAGGAGAAATTATACTGTCAACTGCAAAATCTAGACATAGAAATTCGCGCAATAGGTGAACACTTGAAATCAGAAGCTCTCAATCAAGAGGAAAGCCTTCTTTTAGGAAGTGGTTTAAAACTAGATTTAAAACTTCCAATTCATGAACTTTTCTATGAAGTTTATACCAGCACACTAAAACGAGACCTTCCCAATTTTCAAAATCTCAAGGTGAAAACCCGCTCATTTGACCCTATTGAGGAGGAATACTTGAGTATTGAACAGAAGCGAGAACTTTGCCAATTTTTGGAAGAAGCTTTATGCAATGTTGGAAAACACGCATTAGGAGCCACACGCATTCAAGCCACTGGCAAAGAAAACAAAGACAGGTATACTCTTAGCATTAAAGATAATGGTTGTGGTATCTGTTCAGATTTAGAAAATAAAGGAACAAAGCAGGCTAGAAATTTAGCCAGAAAATTGGGAGGTTACTTTAAGCGAGAATCAGTTTCTCTCCGAGGTACTTTATGTGAATTAACTTGGTCTTTAAGAAGTAGTAAAGATTCCCTCATAATTTCCCTTAAATCTTTTTTTAAAGTACTTAATGAGAACACTCCCGACTCAAAACAAGCTGCTGCGAAGACAACCGATACACCTCCTATGGTTCTAGAATCGGATCGCCTTTGTGCCAAGGACGACGAGTAGAGTTCCTAGATGGTCGAGATTAGATCATAACATTTATATATGTATCACTTCAGAGACCGCCGTATTGAAGCGCTAATCATGTCTACCACAAAGGTAAGACCAAGAAAAACGATTAAGGTGCTTAGCAAAGCTTTGTAATCAAAGCTACTCAGTTGCTCTGTAAGGAGACGCCCCAAACCACCAGCACCGACCAACCCGACAATTACGGTGGCGCGAATGCAGACTTCCCAGCGGTAGAGGATGTAAGCCAGGAAGCGCTTAAGAGTTAAGGGAAGAATACCATACAGGAAGACTTGAGATTGACTTGCACCCAAAGCTTTCAAGGAATGCAAAGGTCGCTCATCCAAATTTTCTATCACCTCTGCCATCAAACGCCCTAAAATACCTAAATTGTGGATAGCAAGGGCGATCGCACCCGGCAAAATCCCTGGAAACAACACAAATAGAAAGATTAACGCCCAAATTGGTTCTGGAACAGCACGGGCGAAAAGCAACACAAAACGAGTAAAGATAAATTTTGAATTTTGAATTTTGAATTTTGTAGACGCCCCCTGGGCGGTGAGACAGCGCTGCAGGAGGGTTTCCCGACCTAGGCGACTGCGTGCCTCTTTCAGAGGAGCTTTGCTAACGCCCTTGGCGTGCCGGAGGCATACCCGAAGGGCTTCCCGCAGGGTATTTTGAATTGATTTGTCTCCCCTCGCTGCTGGAAAAGAAAGCAAAATTCCTCCTAAACCTGCGGCTGTGCTTGCCAAAATTGACATAGCTAAAGTCTGCGCTGAAAGGGTCAACATCTGATTGAACTGACTCACATCGGGAGGGAACAAGTCGTGAAACACTCCCGCCAACAGTTGAGCGGTTCGTGGTGCCCAGAGTTTTGTAAAATCGGCTTTGACGTACCAAAACGAAAATATTAACAAAGCAATAGCACCTAGTAACGATAAAGTTACCACTGGATCACGTTCTCGATGTAACTTTTGCCGTTGCTTTAAACTCAGAACATTCAAATCCAAACGACTAGGAACACCCAAGCGTTGACGTAATAACCCACTGAAAAAATCTGTTCCACCACTCAACAACAGCAACGCAAACATCAAAGTCCACATTTGCTCATAACGCAGTGACTGGAGACTAAGGAAAATTTGATAACCCAATCCACCAGCACCGATAATACCCAAGACAGCAGCAGAACGAATTGAACATTCAAGCCGATAAAAGCTGTAAGAAAGTAGATTGGGGAAAGCTTGAGGAATCAGGGTGTAAGCAAAAGCACTTAGGGTCGGAACACCACTATTGAGTAGTGCAAGTAAAGGACCACGCGGAGTTTCGTCTAAAATTTCAGAAAATACCTTAGCGGTGATAGCACCAAAAGGAATGGCGATCGCCAGCACCGCCACCAGTGGATCAAGTCCAAAAATATTCACCAAAAACAATCCCCAAATCAGCTCGTGAATTGCTCTCGGTATTGCTAAAATTGCCCTAACTACCAGCCAAGGTGCTTGAAAACTTCCATATGAAATTGACTTCCACCACACCTGTGTAGATAAAACACCACCTACCAACCCAATCATCACACAGAAAAACGTGCCACAAACAGCATAAGCAAGAGTTTTCAGAGTCGCATCCAAAGTCAGCAGCAAAAATTCTGGACTCAAGTCCGGTGAAAATGCAGCAACAAGAAAGCGGACAACAAGATACCAACCCCCCTGATTCACCAAATTTTGTTGAAACACACCAGCTACAGATAACGACCAAACCACCGACAAAACAAACAGCAATCCCCAAAAAGTCCGCCAATTAAAAAGTGAAGGTCGTTTAGGCAATATTGAATTAGTCATTAGTCATTAGTCATTAGTCATTAGTCAAAAATTATTCTCCCCTCACTCCCTCACTCCCTCACTCACTCCCTCACTCCCTCCTCTTCCGCGTCCTCTATGCTTCTGCGGTTAAATCCTATACAACTCTTCCACCATCCCCGCAGACACCTCCTCAACAGGTGCATCAAACAAAACCCGTCCCTGTCGCAAACCAATAATACGCTGAAAGTGACTGCGGGCATATTCAATCGCGTGCAGACTAGCAACCAGTGTTTTCCCTGTATTATCACTTAAAAGACGTAACAAATTCATCACCTCGCGGCAGCGTTCCGGGTCGAGGCTAGAAATCGGTTCATCAGCAAGGATAGCGGCGGGGTTTTGCACGAGAACACGGGCGATCGCCACCCGTTGTTGCTGTCCACCAGAAAGGCGGTCTGTACGTTCGTAAAGCTTTTCCGGAATTCCTACCTGCGTCAATGCTTTGAACGCTGTTTCCACCTCTAGGGGATAAATGAGTGAAGCCGCAGCTTTAAAAAATGACCAGCGTCCTAAATGTCCAGCGTTAACATTGTGAATGACTCGCAAATTGTCCACTAAATGAAATTGCTGGTAAATGGTACCAATTTGCCGTTGTATTTGTCGTAGGGACTTGGGACGCAGACGTGCAAGGTTGCGATCGAGTACCCATACTTCTCCTTGTGTGGGTTGCAGTGTACCGTTAAGTAAGCTAATTAGGGTACTTTTCCCTGCACCACTGGAACCTACAAGGGCGACTCGTTCACCTGGATAGATTTGCAAGTTGATGTCAATGAGAGATTGGAACGTTCCAAATTGTTTGGTGACGTTTTTGAGTTCAAAGATTGGTGTAGGTGGGTTCATGGGTAAGAATTGAACCGCAGAGGCAAGAGAGGACGCAGAGAGATTTACAGAAAGTTGTTGCGTGTGTTAGGACGTATCAGATTTTTATCGATTTTGTCATCAAATACCGATTTTGGTCTGTAAAACCAACCTTTCGATAGAAGCTTTGTGCAATTGTATTTTCCCTTTCAACTTCTAAGTGCAGTGCTTTAATCTCTAAAGAGGGACATACATTTTCTATAAACTGTATGGTTTTCACGCCCAGTCCTTGTCCTCGATGACTTTCTCGGATATAAAATTCATCAATGAACGCATCGCGTCCTCGGTATTCTAAACTGTAGCCAAACGTTAGGACAATATATCCAATCGCTTGGTTATCCTGTTGGATTAGCCACACTCGCCCTAGAGAATTATCATTCAAAATTTTTGCCAAGGCTGTGCGAACGGTCGCTTCATCAAATGAATGACCATCATACTCGTAAAATTCTTGGATGAACTGAACAAGAATTTCAGTATCTGACTTTTCAGCTACTTTGAACGTAGTTTCCATCTGTTAGTTACAGTATGGCAACTACTTAATCTTACCAATCTCTCGACCAATTTTTTCGATTTGAGCGTAGTTTTCGTTTTTTGTAGGAATGAATTTTTCTGCTTGTAAGAGGTCGAGAATTTCTTTTTGTTCTGGAACTTTAGGGTCTAATTTGAACAATGCATTCTGCACTTTTTTGCTGAAATCTTCGCCGTAGCGCTGTTTGACTTGGGGGTTTATGACCCAGTGATAATCGTAGTATGCAGGGGTGCGCCAGAGAACTTCTACTTTATTTAAGTCTACTTCTTTGGCGTTGACGCGCTTTTGCCAAACTTTTTCGTTTAACACACCGACTTCATAGGTTCCTGCTTCTACAAGTTTGATGGTTTTGTCATGGTCGCCAGAAAAGCCAGCTTGTCCTTTAAAATCTGTAAGGTTTACGCCTGCTTGTTGAAGAAAGTATTGTGGCATTAAACGCCCAGATGTGGAAGACTCGCTACCAAAGGTGAAGGTACGCCCTTTGAGTTGTTGGAGATCGGCGGTGTCTTTGAATGGTTTGAGATTCGTTTTTTTGTTGGCGATGAAAACGCTGTGAAATTTTTCGTCTACGTCACGTTGGGCGATCGCCTCTGCACCTGGGACTTGCAACCTTGCTTGAACGCCAGTTAATCCCCCAAACCAAACTAAATCTAAATCTCCGACTTTAAATGCTGTGACTGTTGCTGTATAATCTGTGACGGGTTTATATTCTACAGGAACACCAAGTTCTTTTTGTAAATAAGAGGCTAGTTTGGTGTACTGTCGCTGCAACTTCTCCGGGTCTTGATCGGGAATTGCCCCTGTGACCAAAGGTTTTACTTGTTTGGCACCTGTACCAGAATTTCCAGATGTACCCGGGGAACAAGCCGTTAAAGGCAGCAACAGTAGCAACGCACCTGACACCAAAAATTTATTCATCTTCTAGATATACTGCACTGTTTTTCTATCCAGAATAAAATTTTACAACTGTTCGTCATTGGGTAAGCCTAATACGGGGAATGGTTTTATTGTTTGGGCCAGGTGAAGCGATCGCCATTGTTCTGTGCCATCTCCATAGCCAAAATTGCTGCTTGCAAGCGCTGTAACCCTTCATTGTTCAGCAAAATACCCCGTCTTCGTTTGGCTTTGAATTGTCTCATCTAGCTAAGCTAGTATCTGCATGTTTTGCTCTTAATTATCTTAACTGTCTTAACTGTCTTAACTGTCTTAACTGTACAGCAACAAAAGGCAAGCCAGGCATTAGAATACTTTATTATTCAAGTAAATAACATTCATCTCAACCAATTGCAAGAACAACAAACGGCTGAGAAGCAATCAGAAAAGACAGAATCAACTCCATCTGACGAGCAAAAGCAGGAGCAGGTAAAGCAAGCTAGCACCAACTAGCAGCTTAAACATAGCTTTAGAAAGTTTCAAAGAGACTGGGTGTGGGGTTAGGTGAAAGCTTCATGACTACCGTGCTAAAAAGAATGCTTTTTGTGACGGACAAGAATCCTGATTGAGAATACCACCTCACCCCATTCAATTGAACTCATAAGTCAGAATTCAACGTAGGGTGGGCACTGGTTGCTGCCCACCTTCCTTGCTTATTGGTGAAGAGGAGTGCCCACCCTACAATTTAATGTTTTCAGCAATTCGCGCTCCAAACTCGCTGCGATCGCGAATAAATTTTCCCTCTCCCATTTTTTTGCAAATTTGGCATATTCTCTGAGAAACTACAAACAAGAAAGAAGGCAACAAAAATATCATCTTCTTCCTTTTCTTCATTTTGTCAGTAAGAAAAAACCCTTTAACCAACGACAAAATTCACTAACTTCCCAGGAACTACAATCACCTTTTTAATTTCCTTACCCTCAAGGTAACGCTGAACAACTTCTGACTCACGGGCATACCTTTCCAACTCTGCTTTATCTGCTTGTGCCGGAACTTGAAGATCTGCACGCTTTTTGCCGTTGACTTGAATCACCAAAGTGATTTCATCAGCGACCAAAGCAGATTCATCATACTTGGGCCAAGCTTGTTTGTGGACTGATTCGCTGTTACCCAATTGATGCCACAATTCTTCAGCAATGTGAGGTGCCAAAGGTGCCAGCAATACTATCAAAGTGCGAATGCCTTCTACATAAATTGGTGAATCCTTGCAGCTAGCTTCAGCCAAGGCGTTACTCAACTTCATCAATTCTGACACAGCCGTGTTGAATTGATATTCGCCTTCCACGTCTTCTGTGACTTCTTTGATAGCAATGTGAATTGCCCGCCGCAAGTCTTTTTCGGGTTTACTCAGTTGTCCTTGCTGATTGCTACCAACTGTGGGCTGGGCGGTAAAATCAGTTACCAATCGCCAAACTCTGTTCAAGAAGCGGAATTGCCCTTCCACATCAGCTTCATCCCATTCCAAATCTTTTTCCGGCGGCGCTTTGAACAAAATGAACATCCGGGCAGTGTCCACACCATATTTGCTGATAACTTCTTCTGGCGCGACACCATTGTATTTCGACTTGGACATCTTTTCGTAGAAGTCTTCCAGCCGTTCCCCGGTTTCGGGGTCTACGGGGTTTGCTGGGTCTACTTGTGTTGGGGGAATGTACTTTCCAGTGACCGGATTTTTGTAGGTCAACCCCTGCACCATGCCTTGAGTCAACAGGCGTTGGAAAGGTTCGTCAAAATTCAACAAACCTCTGTCTCGCAGTACCTTAGTAAAGAACCGCGAATACAACAAGTGCAAAATTGCGTGTTCAATGCCACCCACGTACTGATCGACTGCCATCCAGTCATTTGTCTTTGCAGGATCAAAAACTTGTTCCTCATTCTTAGCATCGGTAAACCGCAAAAAATACCACGAGGAATCAATAAAAGTGTCCATCGTGTCAGTTTCCCGCTTTGCTGGAGTGCCGCAAGTTGGACAAGGCACATTCACCCAGCTTTCTAACTTAGCCAAGGGTGAACCGCCACGCCCTGTAAATTCCACATTTTCGGGCAACTGCACAGGCAAGTCTTCGTCTGGAACTGGCACCACGCCACAGTTAGGGCAGTGAATCACTGGAATTGGTGCGCCCCAGTATCTTTGGCGCGAAATCAACCAATCCCGCAAGCGATACTGTACCCGCGCTTTGCCAAAACCCTGTTTTTCGGCGTATTCTACTATCGCTTGCTTAGCATCTGTGGAAGCCATTCCATCGAATTGACCGGAATTAATCACAAATCCCGGTTCTGTGTATGCCTGTTGTAGAACTCTCGGATAATCCATCTGTACATTATCTGTATCTGGTGGCACAATCACCACTTTGATTGGCAAATTCTGTTCCTTGGCAAACTTAAAATCGCGTGTATCATGTGCCGGAACACCCATGACTGCACCGGTACCGTATTCATACAACACGTAATCAGCTATCCAAATGGGAATTTCTTCCCCAGTAAACGGGTTAATTGCCTTACCGCCAGTGGGAATACCACGCTTTGGTTTATCTTCCGCAGTGCGTTCCAACTCGCTTTGATTGGAAACTTCTTGTATAAAAGCTTCTACCGCTACTTCCCGTTCTGCTGTCGTAACGCGCTTTGTCAAGGGATGTTCTGGCGCTAACACAACATAGCTAACGCCATAAACTGTATCTGGGCGAGTGGTGTACACGCCGATTTTTTCTTCCATCCCAACAATGGGGAATTCCAAGTAAGCACCTGTTGACTTGCCAATCCAGTTTGCCTGCATCAACTTGACGCGCTCAGGCCAACCTGTTAACTTATCGAGGTCATTCAACAATTGTTCGGCGTAGTCGGTAATCTTCAAAAACCACTGCCGCAAGAGTTTGCGTTCAACTTTAGCACCACTGCGCCAAGAACGTCCTTCGTTATCAACTTGCTCATTTGCCACGACAGTTTGGTCAACAGGATCCCAGTTCACTGCAGCTTCTTTTTGATAAGCCAACCCCGCTTGGAAAAACTGCAAGAAAATCCATTGTGTCCACTTGTAATAGTCTGGTGAACACGTGGCAACTTCGCAATCCCAATCGATGGAAAAGCCAAGGCGCTTTAATTGTTGCCGCATCTGGGCGATATTTTCATAAGTCCACTTCGATGGCGGAACACCTCGATCAATTGCGGCGTTTTCTGCTGGCAAGCCAAAGGCATCCCAACCCATTGGATGTAGTACCCGGTAGCCTTGCATCCGTTTGAGGCGGGCAATCACATCAGTAATCGTATAATTACGGACGTGACCCATGTGCAGGCTGCCCGAAGGATAAGGGAACATGGACAGGGCGTAGTATTTTGGCTTACTGCTATCTGTAACAGTTTTATCTAAGCCTTGTTCAGTCCATGTTTTTTGCCATTTTTCCTCAATCGCTGCTGGGTTGTATCGGGACTCCACAATGAGAACTCCTAACTGAATCTAGTGGTCGCTTCTGTTTCGCTATTGTGGCATACTCTAGAGTTACTGCTACGAACCCTATTTTCTAAAATCAAAAAGTAGGATATTAGTGTTAAGGATTCTTGGTGCTAAAAGTCTTTGTCTACGGCACGCTCAAACCAGGTGAAGCAAATTATCCTAGATACTGTGCTGGTAAGGTGGTTGATACTACTAAAGCGATCGCACAGGGTAAATTATTTGCCTTACCTATGGGCTATCCAGCGATGACACCAGGAAATAGTCTTGTCCACGGCTACTTACTTTCGTTGACAAATTTAGATGTCTTAAAGGCTCTGGACGAGTTGGAAGATTACCACCCCGCCCGAGCCGCATCAGAAAATCTTTACAATAGAAAACAAATTGAGACATATGACCCACAAGGCGATTCGCTTGGTTGGGCTTGGGTTTACATAATGACAGAAGAGCTAGCGCTTCAATTAGGAGGCGTCCACCTACCTAATGGTTGGTGGAGTGGCTCTGAAATTTATGAGATATAGATTATGAATTATATTTTTTAAAATATAATTCATAATTCATAAATTTAGTTTATATCGTATTCAATATTTAGGTCGTGCTCGACATCATGCGATTGAGGTTCCACCTGATTCACTGGATTTTCACCAGAGGCTTTTGCTGTTTTTGGAATTGGAATCACCGGGTTATTTATGGCAACCATGAGCGGTGAACTGACAACAGCAGGAGTGGGCATTGCTGATTGTGCCTGTTGTATTGGTTGGTTTTGAGCCATTTGAGGCAGCCTAGATTCGCCGCCTAGTAAACCAGATAATGCACCAATGACGCAAGCAGCAACAGCAGCGCCTCCACCGAACCATAATAGCCTAGAACGAGGGCGCAAACGCGCCATCACCTGCTCAACTGTTTCTTCTAATGACTGTTGTGGTTCCGGTACTGGAAGAGTCCGTATACCTTGCCGTAGCTTTAACAGTCGGGCATACAAACGTTGAACTGTCGGATCGTCTGCAAGCCATTGTTCAACTTGCTTGCGTTCAGCAGCCGTCACCTCACCATCGAGGTAAGCACTCAATAACTCGAAGCGATCGCGCTTCACCATATCCATAGCAGCACCCGTTGATTCATTGGTATGCTTTGCCGAACCATCTGGCAAATCTTTATGATCTTGCAATTGGGAACGGTCATCAAACTGAGAATCAGTAGTCATCTTAACATTATTACCAATTCCTACACGGGTAAACACAGCGGACAAGCATGAGAACTTAATCAATTCTTCTCCTGTTGGCAGAAGCACTCTGTAATTTCTTTAATATTCTTAATGAATTATCATATCTGCCATTGACCAAAGGACGGAAACTGTTCATTACGCATCTAGATAATTTTGCAATTGAGATTGCAATCTCGCTCTTGCTCTGGCTATTCTCGACTTGACTGTTCCCAAAGAAACACCAGTGATTTCAGCAATTTCTTCGTATGCCAATCCCTCGATTTCTCTCAGAACAATTGTAGTACGGAACACTTCTGGCAAATCAGCGATCGCCTCCCGCAGTTGCTCGTAAAACTCTCTAGTTGTCAGTTCTTCCTCAGGTCCGGGAGTATCTCCAGCAATTTCCCAATCCATTTCGCCATCGTCTACCGCACGGGGAGCATCCAGTGACAAAGGACTAACAACCCGCTTGCGCTTGCGCAACTCATCGTAAAATAAGTTGGTAGCGATGCGGCTTAACCAACCCCGGAATTTTGCGGGTTCTTGTAATCGGTTAATATTCCGATACACGCGAATCCAAACCTCTTGAGCCAAATCAGCTCTGTCAGGCCAATCAGGAGCCAGATGGTATAGAACTCTATCAACCTGGGATTGATAACGGCGCAATAATTCGGCAAATGCCGCACGATCTGGGCGTAGTCCTGCTTGACAACGCAAAATTAGGTCGTGGTTTGAGATTTTGTCAACTTGCACCGAAACTTCTGGAAGTCTCGTATCAACCGTTGACCAGGATACAGTAATCGATTGACTCATAGATCGTACTGGCTGTAAATCATCCCTATCTATTAGACCTGCTAATGAGCAGGAAGTTCCTTTATTGAGTGACGGATTTATGACTGGAACACTAGGGTATACTAACGAGTGGTAGATACGTGGCGGCACAAACAACTTCATTCCTGAGTTTTGAAGTAGAAATTTGCCTCCTTCACTCTTGAGTCATTACGTAATCGGAACACGGCAATGTTACTTATAGTTGTGCAATATTAAGAACTGACCACCTACGCTTGACATATTTGAGTTACGCAATAAGGACAAAGATACAAGCAGGCATTGGCTCCCCACGACTGCTTCATAAAACTTTATTCCCGTGGCAACGTTACTACGAGGTTTGGTGCTGTTTCCGCTTCTTGTGGGTAAATTTTGTTATTTGTATTTGTTTGCTCGCTGACCTGAACTTGCAAAAACAGATTTAAGGAAAAAGTAATCGTAACCGCTAGTAATAGTTTTTCCAACATGGTTTTTCTCTCCCCCACACCAATAATGATTGATTGCTACATTTAGTGAAGAGTTCCTCGCTTTTCAAGGTTTTTCACCTAGACTTTTTCATCGTCATTGCAGTAGCGGAATCTCCATAGCCCTAGTTTGCCTGCGACTATTGACAAATTCATGAGGGAACTGATAAGTGTTTATGAATTTTTAGTGACCGAATCATGAGAGTATCAGTTTAACTATCTGTCAATGGTATTAATATTGCAAGCTAATCTTGACGCGCGAACAATTCAGGAGTCAAAACCCGAGAGGAGAAACTCAAAATGACAAAGACTTGCGACGGGAAGTAGGATGTACACACCATAGCCCTCACGCGTTATTTGGATGGCGCACTAGCACTATTAGTAGAGCGGCTTTCTGGTTTAGGTTAGAGTAAGCTAGGGTAAGGTGATAGCTAAATCGAAGATCTGGGTCTGCTGGAGAGAGACGATGGCGATAGTAAGAAACGACTCATTAACGCGTGTAGTGATGTTGCTCTGTTTTGGTACAGCAATCCTATCTCTGGCTGTCCATTGGCGCATGACGACTATGACCCCTCGTACCCAGTTAAAAACAGCAGGTGGAAACGTTTTATCTGGGCAAGCTTGGGCAGCAGAAAAACCAGGGCAAGTGACGCAGGAAAAAAGACATAATGCGATCGCGTATCATATATCAAGTTTGCTCTCAGGTCAAGGTTCCGCTCAACAGAAATCATCTCAAAACCTGGCATCTGAAAACAATCAATTGATAGTTGATTTGAGCGATCGCCGTGTTTACGTTCAACGTGGGGATCTCGTTATAGCAAGTTATCCAATTGCTGTAGGTAAGAAAGGTTGGGAAACCCCCACTGGTTCTTTCCAAGTCATGTATAGGCAACTCAATCCTATCTGGCGTCACCCGATTACTGGGAAAATATTTTCGTCGGGTGCTGATAGTCCTTTAGGAGACCGATGGATTGGTTTTTGGTCAGATGGACGCAATCAAATTGGCTTTCATGGCACACCAGATGAGGAGGTCATAGGGAGTGCAATATCTCACGGTTGCTTGCGGATGCGTAATCCTGATGTCCGTCTGCTTTACAACCAGGTGAGTTTGGGCACACCGGTGGAAGTACGTCAATAGGCAGAACTCAGAACTCAGAACTCAGAACTCAGGACTCAGAACTCAGAACTCAGAACTCAGAACTCAGAACTCAGAACTCAGGAGTCAACACTCACCACTCAGAAAATAATCCTTGGTTTGTAGACTAATAACTGCTCAATACTCTGATTTTTGCTCAAAATGGGGTGCGTATGCTTGGAGTAAGGTACTGACTTGGCGCAGAACTTCATTGCCGGTGTTTTTAGTTCCGACAGGCGTTCTATCATCATTTGGTCGGTCTAGGTTACGGGCTATAGCCTCGCCAACTTGCTGGGCAATCAATTCCTCAAGTTCTGCCCTTGCGCGTTGGCGTTGGTAGTTGGCACCTTCTTCTGTAGTAGCATATAGCGGTGGTAGGCGGTTGAGGGCGTAAGCTGCAATATCGCCAACATCCAGAGAACTTTCGCTAGTCGCTTCAATTTCCGCTACACGAGATATTGCTTCTGTCAGTACCAACTCTTCCATAACGTTGATAAACTGTTTGCGTGGTACCGCCACCACATCCCCACTCAACAGCGACACCATCAGCCGATCCAACGCCTTGTACTCCTCAATTGAGAGTTCAGTGCCGCTATCACAGATTCGCCCGACTTCTGCTTCCATTGCTGGTGTAAGATAACCATCCTGGAGAGCCTGATCCACAATTTTTTCAATACTCATAACGCTCATTATCTTTCAGCAATCCAAGCAAGGTGGGTACGGTACCAATCAATCCTATTTATTTTGCCCACTCATGAGCCAATAATACGCATAATACGTAAAAAGTTATTATTTTACTCCTTGATTTCGCCAGGGTACTGGGTCAACAGATTTACCATTGACATAAAGCCCCCAGTGTAAATGCGGACCCGTCGATGCGCCTGTTGAACCAACTGCGCCAATTAATTCACCGGGTTTGACAAAATCACCTTCTTTAACATTAATACGGCTGAGGTGCATAAAAATACTCGCCACTCCTTGTCCGTGGTCAATGCCAACAACATTACCGTGAACTCGAAATCCTTGGGATACCTTGCCTACCAAAGCAACCCGTCCAGCCGCCGGAGCAACAACAGGCGAACCGGTACCACCTGCATAGTCAATACCGCGATGATAGTAGTCATTTGCGAATTTTCCATTATAGTACCTACGTACACCATAAATTGTACTGACACGTCCTTTATTTGGTGCGATAAAAGGACCATCCCAAAATTTTTCTGGTGTTTTTACCGCCTTAAACTCTGTTGCACGCTTAAGTTCATACTCTGTCGCTTGTACCCCAGCTTTTCCTGGCGGTAGATTAATGCGCTGTACGGGGAATTTGCGATTTCGTACTTGTACTGATAAGTTCTGCACTTGACCTTCGCCTGCAATCGTAAGAGTTCTGGTTCCAGCTTTTTCCAAAGGCGTTGTCGGGATCAAAGCCCGGTACTGTCGTGGTGCTATTTCATATGCTGGGTAAGTCTCCGAACCATTAGTAACTGTGACATTGCTACCATTAGCTGGATTATCTAAACTGACTACAACTGATATGGTATCGCCAAGTTGGGGAGTTGCTGGATTGACTTCTACTTGTAACGCTTTTGCAGGTGCTGCCAAAGCTCCGGGTAGCGCAAATATCCCAAGTACAACAGTGGTTGTACGCACGTTGGTTTTGAAAGCTGTCATGCTTAAACCCAGTAACTTTTTCCCAGAACTACTAGTGTAATATTCGGTCGTCATAGAGGAGTTACTAAAAATCTTCTTCTTTTGAAAGACAGACTAAAGTATAGTTTGAGTTTCCTAAATTTGCTGTTGGTAGAGGGGACTGGGGATTGGGGATTAGGGATTGGGATAATGGTTATCAAACGAAAAATTATAGAAGGGGGAGGAATGCCGCGACCACTTGAAACAGTATTGAAATCATATGCTACCAAAATATAATGTTAATTTTACGGATGTGGTACTTATAAGCCGATTATTCAAATCCACCGAAGCTACAATTCTGATACTTTAAAGCCACTGGTTCTAAGTTTAGTCCACGCCATACTAATAGCGTTGGCAACTGTAGCGAACTGACCTCCCACGCTAATGAAAAACTTTGTATGCTGAAGGTTAATAGGTTTTAATAGTACTTTTATAAGCTTGTGCAGGAAGATTTTAGGCTAATAGTTGATTTAGTTTCAGTTTTCGCCGTAGCCGCCTGTGGTGGACTTCTGGCGGCGCTTTTGCGACAACCCGTTTTACTAGGGTATCTCATTGGTGGGATGGTCGTAGGACCAACCGGACTTGGACTGATTAAAGAATTGATTCAAGTAGAAACTTTGGCTCAGTTCGGAGTCGCCTTTTTATTATTTGCCTTGGGAGTTGAGTTTTCCTTTACAGAACTTAAAAAAGTCCAGGCGATCGCTCTTGGAGGAGGAGGGCTACAAATTGCCCTGACGATTCTGGTCACAGTTTTGGTATGTGGTATCACAGGTGCTTGGGCATATCTTCCTGCTAAAGGAGTATTTCTGGGGGGGATTTTATCTTTGTCTTCCACAGCAGTTGTCCTTAAATGTTTGATGGAGCGTAATGAAACAGAAACGCCCCACGGACAGGTGATGCTGGGAATTTTGGTCGTGCAGGATTTAGCCCTGGGACTGATGATCGCGGTTTTGCCAGCGCTTCACCAACCAGCAGAATCACTAGCCATAGCAGTGCTGTTGGCGCTGTTGCGGATTGGTTTATTTGCTGGTGGTGCGATCGCCGCAGGTATTTGGCTGATACCTCCTTTGTTGCGATTGCTGGCACGTACTGAAAGCCGAGAATTATTTTTATTAGGCGTAGTGGCGCTGTGTTTGGGTATTGCCCTATTAACAGAGTATATGGGGCTTTCTATTGAAATGGGGGCGTTTGTTGCTGGTTTGATGATTTCAGAGGTGGAATACGCCGACCAAACCTTAACATATGTGGAGCCACTACGAGATATTTTTGCCTCTTTATTCTTTGCCTCTATTGGGATGTTGATTGACCCAGTGTTTTTGTGGAACAACCTGGAATTAATTCTAGGACTGGTGACACTGGTATTTGTTGGTAAATTTTTGATTATTACGCCACTTGTAAAATTGTTTCGCTACCCGTTGAAAACAGCGTTGATTGCTGGGTTCGGACTAGCTCAAATTGGGGAATTTTCCTTTGTTCTTGCCAGTGAAGGACAAGCGCTGGGGCTAGTTTCAAGGCGGGTGTATTTACTGATTTTGGGAACGACAGCAGTAACATTGGTGCTGACTCCTTTTGTGCTGCGTTTGGTGCCGATTATATTTGACTGGGTAGAATCAATACCTTGGTTAAAGCCGTATTTAAGTGGGGAAGGTAAGCCGTTGGCGGTTTCTGACGAACTACCGATCAAAGACCATGTGGTTGTTTGCGGTTATGGACGAGTGGGACGCAATTTGGTAAAGTTGTTACAGCAGCACGATTTGCCTGTGGTGGTGATTGATCAGGCAGAAAGTCGGATTCAGCAGTTGCGAGAAGCTGAAGTTCCATACGTGTATGGTAATTGCGTGAGTTTTCACGTTTTAGAAACTGCGGGAGTAAACACCGCACGGGGAATGGCGATCGCACTTCCTGATCCTATGAGTACACGTCTTTCCCTGAAACGCGCTTTGGAATTGTCTCCTAATTTGGATGTGGTTGTTCGCGCTACCAATGATAAAAGTATTGAGGTGCTTTATCAACTTGGGGCGCGGGAAGTTGTGCAACCAGAGTTTGAAGCGAGTTTGGAAATGGCAACCTACATATTAACTGATTTGGGTTTTTCGCGTGCTGTGGTGCAGCGAGAAATGCAGGAAATCCGCAATCGTCATTATTTGGATTTGCGACCAGAACAATCAGCGTCTGAAGTTTCCCGCGATTTGCAACAAGCAACTCAAGACCTCAACAAGCGTTGGTATCCCTTACCATCTGGTTCACCTCTCGTCGGTATGACTTTAGACGAAGCGGATATGCGCTACTTAACAGGGGCGAGTTTGATGGCAATTCGTCGCGAAGGAGGTGAAGAAATAGATTATCCTCCGGCTGAGACTACCTTAGAAGAGGGCGATCGCCTTTTGGTTGTTGGTTCTGATGATGAATTGGCGGCTTTAGATGAATTCGCCAAAGGTCAAGCTGCTGTTCCTGGAGAAAATAGCGCTTGTCAATGGGTAACTATCTCAGCCGACAGCCCAGTTATTGGGAAAACTCTTGCAGATTTGGACATCCGTAACCAATATGGGGTTATGGTGCAGGCAATACGGCGAGATGGTAAATTTATCCGCTTTCCCGATATCAGCAAGGACTTACAACTCCACGACCAAGTTTTATTGTGTGGTAATTTGGCTTCTCTAAATCAACTTGTACAATTGCTTACCCCAGTTCGGGAAATACCGCTTTCTATCCCAGTGGTGAAAGCAGGAGAAGCAGAAGCACTCAAAGACTTTTTACCGATGGATAGTGTGTTGGATTAGTCAGTTGTCATTAGTCATTAGACCTCTTGCATAAATGTTATTATGTCTCACGCAAAGCCAAGGCAGTGCGTTGGGCGGCTCTGCCGACTTGAAGCAACTGCCGTGCAAAGACGCAAAGAAGTACACCAAGAAAATGACTTTTGCAAGAAGTCTATTGGTCATTGGTCATTAGCACAAAGGACAATCAACAAAGGACTATTGTTTGGGCTTGATGTATGCAATGGCTTGCTTCCACACAGTCGTTTGCTCGCTGTTTTCATCTACAAGACACACACATTGTGCGTCTTGCCATATGACTTTCCCTGTCAATGTGTCGCCAGTTAGCAGTTTTAACTGAATTGTCGCTGCTTGTTGAATCAGATTTTGTATTTGCCGAACGCTAGGCAGTGAGGCGTCAAATCCCGTAATCATACTTATTAGTTGTTAGTCATTAGTTATTACTTATTAATTTAGTCGTAACTCACAATTGACAAAGGACAATACACTAATGACATAGAAACTTAAATATACTTCATCGATTTTGGCAATGGCAATCGAATTTACTAAGTATCACGGTCTGGGCAATGATTTCATCTTGATTGACAATCGCTCGTCATCAACGCCCGTCATCACTCCGGAACAAGCAGTTAAGTTGTGCGATCGCCACTTTGGTATCGGTGCTGATGGTGTAATTTTTGCCTTACCTGGCGAAAACGGTACTGACTACACCATGCGGATTTTCAATTCCGATGGTTCAGAACCAGAAATGTGTGGTAATGGCATTCGCTGTCTCGCTGCTTTTTTAGCTGATTTAGAAGGTGACGCTAAAAACAGCGACCAATATCGCATTCATACGCTAGCTGGTGTGATTACGCCCCAACTCATGAGCGATGGTCAAGTTAAGGTGGATATGGGTATCCCCAAGCTACTCGCTGGTGAAATTCCTACCACTATACGCCCAGCTAACGAAAAAGTAATTAATCAACCGCTAGAGGTAGCAGGGAAAACTTGGGATGTCACCTGTGTTAGTATGGGGAATCCTCACTGTATTACCTTTGTAGATGACGTTGCAGCAATTCCTCTGGAAGCCATTGGTCCCCAGTTTGAGCATCACCCAGCTTTTCCCCAAAGGATAAATACAGAATTTATTCAAGTGGTGCGTCCTGACTACGTAAAAATGCGTGTATGGGAACGAGGCGCTGGTATTACTTTAGCTTGTGGCACGGGCGCGTGTGCGTCGTTGGTCGCGGGTGTATTGACGGGGAAATGTGAGCGAAAAGCTACAGTTGAGCTTCCTGGAGGACCGTTGCAAATTGAATGGTCAGAAATTGACCAGCGAGTTTACATGACAGGACCAGCACAGCGAGTTTTTACTGGAAAAGTTGATTGACACTCACCGCCCTAAAAGCGAAGGGGTGACATCGTAATTGATAATTCGTAATGCGTAATTCGTAATTACCAATTCAATTACGATTATGCATTACGAATTAATCATTCTTTGGTCAAGCGTTCTTGATGTAGTTTTGTATTTTATTTGTTATATCATCTCCGGGTAAACACTTATAAAAAACGAAGAACCTCACCCCAACCCTCTCCTTAATAAGGAGAGAGTTGGGGTGAGGTCAGGCAGGAATTATAAGTAATTAAGCGGACTTGATATTACCTGTAGTAACAACGCTCAATCCAAATTCGCATTTCTTCTTCAGAACCAAAACAAGCAGAACGTCCTGTCAAGGGGTCGTAGGCGTGCCAAGAAAAAGTACGACCATAACGATCTGATTCCTGCCATACTTGCAGTTCAGATCTGCTAACTAACCATGTTACAAAATGTTGCCAAACGTTTTTTATGTTTGGCAATATTTCTTTTGAAAAATTAAAGATTTCCATAGCAAAATTTCCTCAGTAAACTTAAGAAGTTTTGAGTAATGAGTACTGAATGCTGAGTGAAAATGACTCAGCGCTAAGCACTGATTGCTTATTACTCTTTGGTGAACTATTACTTTTACGTTCGCTCAGGAATGGAAGAGTGAGAAGGTACAGTTTTTGCAGATTTGTACTAGAACAGTTAGGCAGCTTGACAACTGTTCTAGTCAAAATTCACCCAACTGTACCATGCACAACAATTGAAAATCGCTTATATTGCCAGTAATAGTGCTGTTGTCGTCGTTGATGAGTGCGCCAAAATGAAGATTTTTTTAGATCGGCAGTCACCTAAGCCTATTTATTTGCAGATACATGATCGCCTTAGTAGTCTGATTAAATCTGGCGCACTGCAAGCAGGCGATCGCCTCCCCTCAATCCGCTCTTTAGCAGAAAATTTACAAGTTAATAAACTCACGGTTATTGAAGCTTACAACGTTTTAGAAGCAGATGGAGTGATTTGCGCTCGTCAAGGTTCTGGTTATTTCGTGAACACTCATCTGGTATCTGCTAACCTGAAACCAACATTTGCCCCAGAGCAAGAGGTCATCATTAAAGAGCCAGGAGGCAATTCTTTTTTTGATATGCATGTGGCGAGGGTGCAAGCACAAGCGCAGCCAGGAATGATTGATTTGAGTTTTGGCTTTCCTTGTCCACCCAAGAATATAATGCAAATTTCTAAACGAGCGCTCAAGCAGGTAGATGTATTATGTAAATACGATTTGCCACAAGGACAGTTAGTACTACGCAGACAGATTGCTCAAATGTTGGTACATCAGGGACTGGATGTATCACCTGAGGATTTAATTATTACCAATGGCTCTGAGCAAGCTTTGTCATTGGCAATGTCTCATTTTGTGCAACCTGGAGATTGGGTGATTGTGGAAGCTCCCACCTATTATGGTGCGATCGCCATTTTAGAAAACTTAGGAGCTAAAATCATCGGTATTCCTATGAAAGCCGAGGGGATAAATCTGGAGTTGTTAGAGCAATACCTCAAGAGCCATCGCCCGAAATTAATCTACACCATCAGTACCCTACACAATCCTACTGGTTTGACGACTACTCAGGCACATCGCCAAAAATTGCTTGCCTTAGCCGAACAGTACGAATGTCCGATTTTGGAAGATAATGCTTATGAAGGATTGAATTTTGAGCCTGTACCAGCGCCAATTAAAGCTTTAGATAAACATGATTTAGTGACATACGTCGGTACTTTCACTAAAACTTTGATGCCAGGATTACGAGTGGGCTACATGGTAGTTACAGGCAAGCATTATCAAGCAATTTTGGAGCGGAAATTAGTTCATGACATTCATGTATCCACGGTTTCTCAAGCAATAGTGAGTGAATTCCTCGCATCAGGACATTACCGCCGTCACCTCAGCCAACTGCGAGCGGAAAATATCCAAAGCCGTAATATTATGGTGCAAGCGATGGAGCGTTATTTTCCCGCAGAAGCAAAGTGGACGGTTCCTAAAGGAGGGTTATTTCTTTGGGTGCAATTACCAGCCGATATTCCTATTGGAGCAATGACTAAAGAAGCCTTGTCGCAAAATGTGCTGATATTCTGTGGTTCCGCATTTTTCCCAGATAAACAGGGTTATCCAGCTATGCGACTAACTTTCGCCAACTCACCACAGGATATCGAGCAAGGTATCTCTGTTTTGGGTAAATTGTTGAAAAAACATCTTGACAAAAGTGGCGAGAAGATATCCAAGTGTTACACGCTTGTTCACAGCATCTAAATTCCCCTGATTAAGTGGTTTGTAGGGTGGGCAATGTATTGCCCACCCTAGCCGTACAAACAACTATAAATACGAGGTGGAAAAATAAGAGATTACCCAATTTTCCGTGAGATTTCGGATGGAAATAGAGCATAAGTCACATTAGATTGTGAGGAAATTTGCTAAAAATGTTGCCGGAGTATGGGTATGAAATTTCCAACTATTTTTATAGGAGTAGCTTTAACTGTCACTGTATTTGCAGGGTTAACACTGACTCATCAGGAATCAACTCAAGCTCAAACAGGAATTAATGTTGGTGGTGTTGTTTGCGTTGACCTTAACCAACCAGGATGCTCTGCTGCAAGCCCAATATCGGTTCCCACTCCGGCTCTGCTACCTGGTTTAATTGGTTTAGGCGTGGGCTTACTACGCAAGCGCAAGGCTGCGTAGGTTGAAGTTGATACCTAAAGTTGCTTGTAGCTAAGTACACCTCATCATAAGAAGGGTTCGGAATTCGCCACAAGGATGAATCATTATGGTGAGTTGTTCACATTTTAATTTCCCACCTCCATTAATGACGAGTCGTAGGTACTAAGTACAGCTTTGCGTAAAAACGAGCGCGTTTTTAAACCCTCTTGAGCGCAGAGTAAGCGCAGAGAGAATTCGCTAGGAAATTGCTATAGTTTCAAATTAGAAAAAATGGAACTTTGAACGCAAAACTTTGACTAATGTGGTGAAAGGTAGGCACAATATGGGTTGGCTGTTGTTACGTAAAAGCCCAAGAACTGCTCACAATTGGATTGTTTTACTTGGTCTTGTCGTAGGGCTGTGGTATCTATCTACTTGGTTGGGAATTGTACTCAGTTTGGTTGTTCGCGGTGCTGCCTTTGCTTTTCTTGTTTTTCTAGCTACTTATCTGGCTATACATGAGTTATGGCAACAGCGAAATCACCTTGCTAAGCTAACTGCTCCTATCAAACAGAGGCGACTAGGTCACATCATCATTCTACTTAGCGTGTGTCTTTTTCCGTTCTGTCGTTTCTCCGTCTTATCACAGGCTCTACTTTGGTTTTCGATCTTAGTTGGGATTGCTTTAAGTTCTTGGGGTGTCAGTTTTTTTAAGAAATATTTGCACCTGACCTTCTTGGTACTCCTGGGCGTACATCCAACACCAAACTACTTTATAGAGTCTCTGTCAAGATCTGTGAATTACCACAAAAGTTTAGAGCAATTGATGGCTTGGAGCAGTAGTCTATCACTTCAAGCGATCGGTCAGTCCGCAACTTCAACTCATAATATTATCTATTTAGGCACAGGTGCAATCCAAGTAGAGTGGGGTTGTACTGGCACGGATATGGCTATTACTATGGCTGTAACTAGCTTGTTATTGGGCTTATTTTTTAAGCAAAGCTGGTTGCAAACAGTAGGATTGGTTATTCTAGGGATTACTCTAGCTTTTGTTTTGAATGTACCCCGAATTATGTTACTAGCTTTGGCAAATTCCTTTTGGGGGAAAGAATCATTTGAATTCTGGCACGGTGCATGGGGCGGACAAATTTTCTCAACAATTCTCTTCACAATTTACTACTATGTAGTCAAGAATATTTTTTCCGAGCACTTCACCAAATCATCGGTTTGATAATAGAATGGTTTGTGAACTCAGGTGTTGCACCATTCTCGATAAGAGCCAGAGGCTCTAATATCAAAGTTACCAGGTTGAACCTGGTAACGAGGGTTTGGAGGCTTCGCCGACTCAGTGTTGCAACTCTTGCAAGATCTCTGTATAGCGACTGGATCATCGCCAAAGCCGGATAATGAGACTGACGCCAACTGCCCAGCCAACTGATACCATCCAGCCTGCCAAAATATCGCTGGGATAATGCACTCCCAGGTACAGCCGCGTCCAACCGATAACCAAGACAAAAATTGCCCCGACAATCAAAACCAACCAGCGCCATCGGCTACCCCAAGTTAAAATGACTAAGACTGCTACGAGGGTCATGCTTGACATTGCATGACCGCTAGGAAATCCGTAGTCAAATTCTGGTGCAGGTGATTCCCATAAATGGGGACGGACTCGATGCAGCAGTACTTTTGCTGTCCGGTTGATAATGATGCTACCCAGTAAGGTGACTATCAGATAAGTGAGCGATCGCCACCGTCGGCGGTTAAATAGCACTAGCGCAGTGACAGTAGCAATCGGAAACACACCCCAAAACACACCCAACTTAGTCAGCATTGTTACCACAACGTCCAGTTGAGGATTGGCTGTGCTGTGAACTGCCAATAGTAAGGGTACATCCCACGGGAAGCCACCTTGATTCTCCCAAACATCCTCTGCCAGTTCCCCAAAAACCTGCAAAGGTAAAAAGACTCCCAGCAAGAGCAGCAGCAGCTTACGCCAATGGGTAATCAGCAGTTGCTGGACAAATCTGAAAAAAGATTGCAAAAGCTGCCAGAGTCGTGCGGTGAACATTTTTTCTAATCAAAAAATGCCTAAAAACAAGTTTAACTATGAAGCTTTGAAAACTGTCCTCAAGACCAGAGAATTTCCGGAACCCTAGAGAAAAAACCAGTAGTCCTATATCAAGAAGAACTTTAAAAACAAAAGGGGTTAAACAATGTTCACTAACGTGGCTTTGATTGCTTTCGTAATTCTGTCTGCGCCTGTTATCTGCCGTGCAACAGAAGTCAAAAACACCAGAAGAACTAAGTGAATATTCATCTAATATATAGCAATCCTAAATCATTGCTAAACAACAAGATTCCCGACTTCTTTAAGAAGTCGGGAATCTGATTCATTTGCACTACAATTAAGCAGCAACAGGCTCCAACAACTGAATGTTGGAAAAGATAATTTCCTGAATGGATGTTTTTCCTTCTGTTTCGGTGCGAATTTCTCGACGATTTAGGATGAAGTAATCACCAACCTTTTCGTACTCGTCTGTAAACTCGCTTCTTCCACCCTTTTGTTCGCCCGTTTTCGGGTCGTGGTAAACAGAGTCATATTGATGAGACAGGTAGCCTTCTCCTGTATCGTGACTGCTGAAGGTGTCAATCGTCACAACAACATTGTGGATATGACGGTGGACGTGGCTCACTTCATTGTTACGGACTTTGTAGCGATCGCCTTCGGACTTACCGCCTAAAAGAATCTCAACAGCACCCGTTTCGTCAGTTGCACCATAGCGAAATGTATTTGCGCCGTGGGTTTCTTCAAAAGAGCGACGAATGCGGTGAATCGCAATTTCCCATGCTTGATTGTTAATGAACTGCTTCGCCTGCTCGTCTTCTACCTCAAAAACTTCCGCTTTGAGATTCGAGTTGATGCGAATTTTCCCTGTAAACACCTGTTCATCCTGCTTATAGGTGACATCTGCGGTGTAACCAGGGAAGTTTTTCTCCCAAGTGTAACGATTTTCGTAAGCAGCACGAAAAAGTTCTTGAGCAGAAACTTGTGTTGCTGTCATTGTGTCTCCTATTGTCACCTGTTGTGTTAGCTTTTTACCTTTGCTGCTATTAGCATAGAAGTAATTATGAAGTTTCGCATAGACCCCAAGTGGGTACACCTATGGTTAAATCTCTTCAAACTGTATTTCATGAAATAGCTTCTGTCAGCGATGAGCAAGAACTACGACGAGCTCTGATAGATACAGTGGCGGAGTATTTTGGCGTGCAGCGTTGGGGTCTCTATCTGCTGGATGAACCTTTCCCCCCACAGATAGATGCTCAAGATGTGCCGGGTGTGTGTATGGAAAGCAATCCGGTTGGGCGCTTCGTCGTTGAACGTCATGCTCCTGTTCACGAGCAATTGGTGTTACCAACAGGAGATTGGAAGCATTTTTGCTCGCGCCATGACCATGAACACGTCATGAGTGGACCAATTGTGTGTGATGGTCGTCTTGTCGGAACGCTTAACCTCGCCCGTGAGCATGGTACTGCTGCTTTTAACGTCAATGATCTCGCTGACATGAGTGCTTTATGCCTTCATGTTTCCGCAAAACTCGCCACCCTACGCGCGAAACCAAAAACATCTCTTTGTCCGTTAGCAAGTCGTCTGACTCCCCGAGAATTAGAAATTGCTGAGTTGGTGGCGCGGGGGTTAACGAATGCGGAAATTGGCGAAAAACTTTGGATCACACAAAATTCTGTCAAACAAGCGCTCAAACGGATGTTTCGTAAGCTGGGAGTTTCAGCACGTGCTGAAATGGTGGCAAAACTGCAAGATAGTTTGGGAGCGGTTGTGAGTTGATGGTTAACTAGACTTTTTGCATAAATATTTTTTGTTACGTCTTTTCATCTTCCAAGAACAAACAGCGTGTTAAATTAGTCGATGTAGATACGTTAAGGTTTTACAAACCATGACTTTCAGTGATGTGGTTGAGGCAATCAAAAGTCTTTCCACTGACGAAAAGCAAGAAATTCAACTGCTACTGAAGCAGTATCTCCGCGAAGAACGTCGCGAAGAGATCCATAGGAACTTAAAGTCAGCGCAGGTTGAGCAGCAAAAAGGGGAACTAAAGTTTTCTTCCAATATTAATGAACTGAGACAACTACTAGAGGAATAATAGTGGAAGTCAGTTTCAGTTCCTCATTCAAGCGTGCTTTCAAAAAGCGTATTAAAGGCAATGTAGATTTGGAAGGGAGATTTTGGCAGAAATTGGAGCAGTTCACAATTGATCCATTTGATCCGAGCTTGAAAACGCACAAACTATCAGGAAAACTTAAGGATCTGTGGAGTTTTAGCATAGACTACGATGAGAGAGTATTGTTCTACTTCGCAGAAGATGCAAAAGCTGTGTTTGTAGATATTGGCAGTCATGATGAAGTGTACTGAGTAGTAAAAATCACTTCAGGAATATAGATGACCTGAGCAAAACAGATTTCTCTGATGGGGAGAATTCAGGAGTCGGAAAAGATAATATTCTGACTCCTGAGTGCTGAGTTCTGACTCCTCTTGTTAAGATTCCCGTCCAGGTGCCCAAGTATCACGCCATTTCACAGTTCCTTCTTTGGCAATCACCCAGCGGCGATTCATCAAATTTTCTCGTAGAGGCGATCGCCCTTCTCGCCACATAGCATATTTATAACTAATGAGCTTGCCAGCACTTTCGTTAAAGGGAATTTCAGCAAACCACGTATTCGTGTTAATATACTCCATCGGATATGCTCTGGCTATATCCCAGTTGCCTAATTCCGGACAGTCCCCAGTGACGACAATAATTTCACCTGGTTGAGTTTGTACACCATTGAGTTGAGCTCGCACAATCGTTTGTCCTTTCACCCGTTCTCCAACTCGGCTTAAGACAATCACGCCTCGCTCTTCGAGTTGCAAGTCATAAATTTTACCGTCTTTCACTTCATATTTGTTGCGCGTCATCACACAGGTGTGTTCCCCATCTGGGAGTTGTGTTTCGACTTCTGGTATAGTGACTGGTTCACCCCTATTCAGTAAAACAAAGCACAGTGAGTCACGATAGCGACGTACGTAGCCGTAAACATCGGGCGTGATGTATTTTTGCCATTGGCTACCCATCGAAACTGCTGGATTGAGTCGCCGTAAGCCAGAAAGTAACCTTATATAACGATAAATTTCACTATCCGTATCCCATTTTTCCATCATTGGACGGTTGTATGGGTCATTTCCACCATTAGTGTCATCGTGGAGATATTGTTCTGTACCGTAATAAATGCAAGGAATACCACGAGAAGTCATAATCAAGGTAATTGCCACTTTCAGTATCGCTGGATCAGAGTTCAGCGATTGGAAACGGGGCATATCGTGGTTGTCAATAAATGTAATTAATTCTGTCGCTCCCTTGTAGCGATAATCTTGGTCAAAGATATCTTGAATGAGATGAAATCCACCTTCTAGACCTTGTGCCAAAGCTTCCCTAATTGCTACACATAACCCAAAGTCTAGTATCGTCATGCCAGAGTGATTGGCAAATTCTACAGAGCGATCGTCATAAGGATGGCTGAAAATCCATTCACCAAAAATAAACACATCTGGTTTGTGATTGTACATATCACCTGTGAATTCTTGCCAAAACCAGATGGGCATATGTTTAACAGTGTCTACCCGCAGTGCATCCACACCCCGGTCTAGCCATTGTTTAATTGCCGATTTGATATAATTACGATATTGAATGTTGTTCTCGTTAAACGTTGCAAGACCGGAAAGTTCACAGTTTTGCACTTGCCATTCGTTTTCCCAGTCTTGCACTTCGCCATAGTGGTGATACCAGTGCTGCTCATCATCGTTGAAGTCAGCTATTTTCACTCCATCGTCGTATAATTCACCCTTGGTACCACTAACATCAGGTGAACTGTGGTTGCAGACAATATCTAGCACCAGCTTCATCTTGCGATCGTGCAGTTCGGCAATTAACCTATCAAATGTGGTATCTCTTGTTTCTTGGGTTTTGTTTAAAGAAGGCTCTTCACCGTTAGCAATGAAGCGAGGATTAATCCGCTTAAAGTCCTTCGTCCAATAGCCATGCATCGCTGCATTGCCGACAAACAAATCTTCAATTTGCTCAAACAAAGGAGTTAACCAAATTGCAGTCACTCCCATGCTTTTGAGATAATCTAACTTATCAATGATACCTTGCAAGTCACCGCCCCAGTACTTACCCCAATCTTGCCGAGTTGGGTCATACAGTTCTGCATTTTCACCTTCGCTGTTTGCTGGATCGCCATCATAAAAGCGATCGACCACAATAAAATAGAGAGTTTCCTGACGAAATTCAATATCTCTTGTGTAGAGGAACTCTAGGTCAATTTCTGTCTCTGATGGTGGAGTTTCTATAATGGCAGCGACTTCTGCCTCTGCATCTTCTACCTTGTATTGATCTTCTGAAAACAGCGATGGAGGAGTATTTACCATATGAGGATGAAAATTTTTACGCAACTAAAGTTTGCAGATTAATTAGCAATCTACTTCTAAGTAGTATCTGTAACTACAAATTATGGTATTATCTAATCTTTCTTAAGAAAGAGGTATCTATCCCTGGCTAGTTTCTAAATATACCTATATTCATATATCTATAGATAGAGGATAAAGCAAAGAGAATAGAATAAAGGTCTGTGAAGAAAAAATTGAAAGTAGGATAAGTAGGATTAGTGGGTTTTTAGTCTAAAAAGTGTGAAAATAAAAAAATCCCGCCAAACGTCTATGATTGGCGAGAAAACTAAACTTGTATTACCTGGTCATTAACTATCACACTTGTACAACCTATAGGTCAATCCATAGGTATATATATTTTTTTGATATAGTCTAACCAGCTATTTCATTGTCACTGCCAGTTGGGTAGTAGCTTTTTTATATATAATCTTCCATAAATTTAGTTGTATTCTAAAGTCGCGATAGCAAGGTGTTAGCAAGGTTTGACTTATCCAAAGTGCAAATTCAAGAGAAATAGGAATTAACGATATGAGCGGACAAAATCAGCAACACTACCAAAAAATCAGCAATATTTATGACGATTTGTGGTCTTACTCAGAAGAGTACATTAAATTTATGACTACAAAGATAATTGAATATTTACGCTTAAAACCGACAGATACTCTTGTCGATTTAGGCTGTGGTACAGGGATTTATGCAAAATCAATTCTGAAGCAGATACAATTAGATAACTCAATTATCTGCGTAGACCCTTCTGAGAAAATGCTCCAACAAATACCTGATAGCCCTCAATATAAAATTATGGCATTAGATGCCATAGATTTTTTATTCCAAGCCGAAGAAGTTTACAATAAGGTTCTAATAAAAGAAGTAATACATCATATAGATAACAAAGAACTACTATTCAGTCGTTTATTTCAACTGTTAACTAGTGATGGGATTTTCTTGTTGATACTTTTGCCTCCAACTATTGATTACCCCTTATTTGATGAAGCTTTGCATCGATATGAAAAAAACCAGCCTCACTATAGCAATGTTGCTAACTTGCTTGAAAAAGTAGGCTTCAAGGTATCAGTTAATTTAGTGGAATATCTTCAGGCTATTCCTAAATCACAATATTTCCATATGGTGGAAAATCGCTATATGTCCCTGCTTTCATTGTTTGATGATAAACAACTAGCTGAAGGTTTGGCGGAAATGTCACAAAAGTATGCTCAACAATCTGTTCTGGAATTTCCTGACCGTTTTGTTTTTATTACAGCAAGTAAGTTGTAAAATCAGATATTTTTCTGGGTCTTGGGCTGCATCGGTTGCTATAGCAATCCGAATTGAATTGTGAGAAAACAGTTAAGCCAAAATATATCTCAATAATGAAATTTAAATATGTCTCAATAATGAAATTTTTATATGTTGCGAGAATCGTTGTTTTTATAACCAAAAACCAAACCAGCCAGTAAGACAAATTGACTTACTGGCTAGTCTTAGGATTATTGAACTTTTGTGGGGTTATTTAAATTCAACCTTTCCTTTTACCCTATATTTACCACCATCGCCTGAAAAATAACGAGGACTAAGTTTGCGTTGAATATAACGCGAACATTGCTCCCTTTTCCACATCCCGTGAAAAGTCAGATTCCCTGTTCACGAATTCGATGAAAAATTGGACAAGTTACCGAGTTTGAATGTTGGGAAGTTGCTCAGGTTGAACTGTCAATGCCAGGGTTTGCCCATTTCGCCGAACGTCCATTTGCAAATTGCCGCCGACACCAACTGTATCTAGAAGCCGCTGAACCAGGTTTGCTTTTGTCACTGGCTGGTTATTGATGGCTGAAATCACATCGCCCGATCGCAGCCCTGCTTTTGCTGCTGGGGTGCCTCTTCCAACTTCGACAACCAGAATTCCTTGGTCATCTTCAACCTGAATCTTGCTGTTGGGAGCATTGTTGATTTGCTGCTTGACTTGCGGGTTGAGAGTGACCATCTGGATGCCAATGTAGGGATGTTGAACTTGCCCTGTGGCAATAAGCTGCTGGGCGATCGCTTTTGCGGTGTTGATGGGAATCGCAAAGCCAAGCCCTTGTGCTCCTCTCAAGATGGCAGTGTTAATACCAATAACTTCACCTTTGGCATTTAACAATGGTCCACCGGAGTTGCCAGGATTGATTGCGGCATCAGTTTGAATAAAACCAACGCGCTTATCTGGTATACCGATGTCTACGCTGGAACGCTCAGTTCCACTAATTACGCCAACTGTTACGGTTTCTTGTAAACCTAATGGATTACCGATAGCAATCGCCCATTGTCCCTGTCGGACTTTATCAGAATCACCTATAACAACCGCCGGTAAATTACTCTCTGGTTGTACCTGAATAACAGCTACATCAGTCACCGGGTCTTTCCCTAAAACTTTACCTGCCAAGATGCGACTATCTTGAAAGGATACAGTGACCGTATCTGCATCATCCACAACATGAGCATTAGTCAGAATCAGACCAGCAGGGTCAATCACAAAACCAGAGCCAAGTCCCCGCAAAATTTGTCCTGAAGGCGGAACTCCCCGCGCACCACCTAGAAAGGGTTTGAGAGCATCTGGCACATCCCCTCCCAAGGTGCGGGAGACATTCACTTGAACGACAGCAGACTCTACTTTGTCTACAGCTTCTGTCACAAAATTAGATTCGGTGTCAACCTCGGCAACCAAAGTGCTGCCAACATTAGCCAAACCCTCATAGGCATAAGCAGGGTTTAACCAACCACTGAACAATACGGTACCAACGCTGATTAACACCAGGAGTATGCAAGTAGATAACTTCTGTAACAAGCGCTGAAAATCTGTCAGTTGAATCTGCTGTGTTTTCTGATTTGAGGAGGGGTGAGCGAAGTCAAAGTTTGTAGAATCGCGAACTGACAAGTTAGCGCCTGTGCGATCGCCGTACATAATTTTTTTATTCCTTTGTTGGGATGGATCTTACGTGTTCTAGTCTGTCTCAAGCGTACTAAAGAGATCGTATTGCAAAACTTCGCTCAACTAACGCGCTCAATTCATAATTCCATGAATGTCTGCTTCATTGAGAAGAATCGTTGTTTCAAAACCCACTCTGCCCATTTCTGGCTCTGGACCCATCTCCATTTCGACAGCATAAGTCCATGTTCCTGAACCGGGTCGATAGTTTTTAATTGTACCAACACCTCCTACAAAATGAACTATTTGATTTCTTTTAAACCGGGGTACAGCCCGAGCTTGAATTACCTCCTGTGTGCTAATCTGTGTGCTAATCATTGATGCCTCCATTGTTAAAAATTTGTGTTGGTTTTAAATACAGCCAACTTGTTAGAAAAAACAAACCAGTAAATAGCTGTACGATGTCAATTTTAGAGAGAGAGCCATCAGAAAATACAGCGATACTTCTGTCGGTAATTCCAAAAAACCAAGCTGTGGTACCAAAGAACCAGAGACCGTTTTTGACGTTTCCCAAAAATTTAGATATTTCCGATTTTTGATTGTTGTTCATCCTTTCTCACTCCACTCAAGAACTGCTAATAAAGACTCTTGGTTTTGATTACTGGATACCAATAACTAACCTTTTCGTATTACTTTTTGATAAGTTGCCCAGCCCTTTACCTTCAGGCACGTTGTAGTCTGGAAGAGCGTACTCAGGGCAAATTCTATAGGGCTTACAAGTTTGATTTGGCTTGAGTCGTACGTAGATGCAAAAATTTCTCGATTTGCTCCAAATTTGCAAAGCCGACACATTTGTCCAGACATACGAGCTTCCCTTGAAACCATCAAACACTTTGTAAGCAAGATACTCAAACTTAACTGAGATTGTTCAGCTAAAACGTTGAGTTCATATTTTTATTAGTAGCCAAGGCAAAATTTTTGCTGCTCTATCTAGAGTGGAATATTAAGAAATAAAAATATTGCTCTTTAGTCAAAAATATTAACTGACAATGTAAACAGGCAAACATTTTTTACACAGACGAGCTTAATACCCTTTGGTATCTAACCGTCTGCTGACATCTTGCAGCTAATCTTGAAGTTGCAAGGTATCAGCATAGAAACTTATTGTATTTATAAACACTGTGAAACTTAATAGTAAGCCCATTCTCTAGCTAGAAGTTAAGTGAAACAGTAGTAGTTAGTTTAGGGACAGCGAGACAAAACTGAGCAGAGTACTACTCAGCCCGTTTTCTTGCACGTCAGGAAAACATCGCTCCAAAGTGCCTCCAAGGAATTGCACCAAATCCACTCACAAAGATACCTCACTGAATTTTTACCGAATTCATTGGGGCTTTCATCCAATCCTAGTAATGGCATGGGTATTCCTCCACCCTCGCTCTTGTCCTGAGCCTGCGCCACGCCTAACGGCGGACGGAGACGCTGCGCGTTGGCGGAGCCAACGCGCAGCGTCTCCGATATAAAAAGCGGTGACCGTTCCCTAAGGAGAGACAAATTGCCCACTCACGACATCATCGTTATTGGAGCCTCCGCAGGCGGGGTGGAAGCGCTGAAGAAACTAGTCGCCTCTTTGCCTAGTGACCTGCCGGCTGCAATCTTCATCGTCGTTCACGTTTCGGCTCAACATAAAAGCTTCCTACCGGATATCCTTAACCGCTGTGGTTCATTGCCTGTGGCTCATGCAAAAGACGGTGAGCTTATTGAGCACGGGCGGATTTACGTAGCACCGCCGGACCACCACCTGTTGGTCAAACCCAGCTATATTCGCCTGGTGCAGGGTCCTAAAGAAAATCGCTGTCGTCCGGCGGTCGATCCCCTGTTTCGCACAGCAGCCAAGGCGTACAAAAGCCGAGTCGTTGGTGTGGTGTTGTCGGGCACGCTTGACGACGGAACTGCGGGGCTGATAGACGTGAAAAAACTTGGCGGTGTGGCAGTCGTTCAGGACCCCGATGATGCCCTGTTTTCCGGGATGCCCAAGAGCGCCATCCAACACGTAGACGTTGACTATATCCTGCCACTGGTGTCAATAGCTCCCATTTTAGTACACCTAGCTTATGAACCAATAGCAACACAAGGAGCTTTGAATATGTCTAACGACGGCGAACTGGAAATGGAACCCGACATTGTGGAACTGGATGGGGCAGGTTTACGGAGCAAGGAACTGCCTGGGAAAAGCGCGAACTTAAGTTGTCCAGACTGCGGCGGTAACCTGTTCCAACTACAGGAAAGAAATTTTCTCCAGTTCCGCTGCCGCGTGGGTCACAGCTTCTCAGCGGCTAGTTTGCAGGCGGCGCAGGCTCAAGTTCAAGAGGAGGCATTGTGGGCGGCAATTCGTTCTTTAGAAGAGCGAGCGGAGCTGATGTCTAAGATGGCTACGGATGCACGCTCTAGTAACCGTATCAAGTCAGCAAAGCTTTTTGAAGCGCAGGCTATTGAGGCGCAACAACGCTCTGACTTCATCCGGCAAGCACTGTTCATGGGTCAATTGCCTGCTACAGCTACTGAGACCGCAAATAATCAAGAACCGAATAACGGAACTCAACAAGAACTAACTGCTGACAAAGTGGTGGTGCTGGCAGCAGGTGACGGTGGGATAAGCGCCTTAAGCCAGATCTTAGTTGCTTTACCAGTGAACTTTCCGGCAGCCATTATCGTGGTACAGCAGTTGGACACCCAATCCAACTCCAGCTCAATGGCGTCCGCCCTCAGCAGCTCTATGACTTTGCCACTCAAGCTTGCACAAGAAGGAGAGCCATTACGAGCGGGAATGATTTATTTTGCTCCCCCAAACGAACACCTGCTAGTCACTGCAAACCGTACTATTTGCCTTTCGCAGGCAGCATTCGTGGATTTTGCCCGCCCTTCTGCCGACTTGCTGTTTCAGTCAGTGGCGGCTAGTTTCAAACAGCGGGCTTATGCCGTAGTCCTCAGTGGTACAGGTAACAATGGCGCTTTGGGGGTGCAGGCGATTCATAAGATGGGCGGTAAGGTCATTGCGCAGGACGAGAATACTAGTGACTTTTTCGATATGCCCAGCGCTGCCATTGCTACTGGGACTGTGGATTTTGTCCTCCCAGTGAACGAGATTGCTGCAAGCGTTGTAAACCTAGTAAACAATCAGCAGCAAAAATTATCTGAAATTTAAAGACTGTAATTTAAAGACTGTAATTTAAAGACTGTAATGTTGAAGCAGGAGGCGACTTGTGAACTTGAACGATTTTTACCGACAGATGCTTGCAGCACGCCAGCGTGCTGCTGAACTTTACCACAGAGCAAGTAAATCATTTTTGCAGGAAAAAGAGTTACTAGTCTTAGGCTTCGAGGAACTTTACGCTACCTTGTCCAAGCTGGAAGCTGCTTTCGAGGAGTTACGCCAGCTCAACTGGGAGGTTGCGATCGCCCATGAGGTCATGCAAATGGAACGCCAACGCTATCGGAACTTGTTCGAGTTCATCCCAGACGCATACTTGGTGACTGATGGCAAAGGAACCATTCAGGAGGCTAACAGTGCTGCTGCCAAGCTGCTGGGCGTCCCGCAGAATTTCCTGGTGGGAAAACCACTGGTCGTATTTGTCTGCTGGCAAGAGCGGCGAGCCTTTTTTACCAAACTTCTCGGGCTGCACCTGCACGAGCAAAGGCAGGAGGAGTGGGAATTGCGTCTTTGTCCGCGTAAGGGTGATCCCATAGACGCAACCTTGACGGTGTCCTTTGTCCGCAACCGAGAAGGCGAGCTGAATACCCTAAATTGGCTAGTGCGCCCCATGAGTGAACGTAAGCAAGCTTCTTCAGGACTGGCGCTATTGACAGATGCTATGGAATATGGTAGTGAATCAATCATTGTCACTGACGCAAACCTTGATGAACCAGGTCCTCAAATGGTCTTTGTCAACTCAGCTTGTACGAAAATGACAGGCTACACCTGCCAAGAGATGATTGGCAAAACACCGCGTATGATGCAAGGACCAAAAACAGAACGCTCTGTCTTAGATAGATTACGTCGCAACCTGTCGCAGGGACAATTCTTTCACGGTGAGTTAACAAACTACCGCAAGGATGATACTGAATATAACATGGAATTGTTTTGCGCTCCCATTCATAACGAAAGAGGAGACATCACGCATTTCTTCTCAATACAACGCCAAATCACTTGATGCAATTTTTAAACTTATTGGAAGTACTAAGAGCTATTCACCAAACAGTGGACAAAGCTAGACATCTAGTTCTATCACTGGACAGATAGCCAGCCTAAGTCTTAAATGACTACGTTTTGAGGGTCACGACACCTACAGGTACTTTCCAGCCCGTAGCCCTGTCGTCAATCATTAAACATGTGTATTTGGTTAAGGAAGTGTGATTGACATAACAAGCCTTCAAAACATTGGCGAGGAAAACATTACCCGAAAGGAGGCTCTTTATGAGCAAAGTATTCGTACTTGACACAGATAAAAGACCACTAAATCCAATTCATCCAGCTACAGCAAGACAGCTTTTGAGAAATCAAAAAGCAGCAGTGTTAAGAAAATTCCCGTTCACAATCATTCTACGGGCGATATTGTTAAAGCAGATGTCCCCAAAGGGAAAAATGCAGGTATTCATATAGGTAGAGTTTCCACCCGTAAGACTGGTCAATTTGACATAAACACTGGCTCAAAAACCTTGCAAATAATCAATCATAAGTACTGCATGGTATTACAACGTCATGATGGTTATTTGTATTCGTTGTCCAATGTTGTCCACTAAATCCCCGATGAGAGGTGATCCGATCGCTTTTATAACGGCGATCGACCATAATAAAATAGAGACCACTCGAAACGTCATGCTTGCTGAGATTGGTGGCGCACAGCCTTAATTTCAGCCATGATCTCATCGTCTGTAATGTCATCAACCGGGGGTTGGGCATAAAGTTCTTGAATTAAAGCCGTCAAATCTGAACGTAAACCCACTTCAACCAAAGCTCTAGCAACCTGCGCCCGCTCGTCTGGTTGCAACTGTTGCACAGCGGTAATGAGTTGTTCTAGGGTGATAGGAATTGATATCATGCCCGTAGCCATCATTGAGCTTCTTAAATTGTAGCCGACATGGTTGTCCTCTCAATTTGTCCTCTTAAAATGGGGAGAGTAAAATGTCAAATACCTTGGCGATAAGCCGGAGGCTTGACGCTCCGCGTATCGCATAACTAGCAACTTGGGTGACTACTGCGACAATTAAAGTAGAATCAATCTTGGTTTTTTGACACAAGGTTTCCACACTCAAGGGAGTTTTGAGATGAACCTAGAGCAAGCGGTCTTACAAAAATTGCGGGAATTGCCCCCAGAAAAGCAACAAGAAGCCTTGAATTTTGCTACTTTTTTACAACAGCAAGTGACTCATAAGCGTCCACTTCGCAGTGTCAAAGGGTTATGCGCTGACTTAAAAGTAGACATTACTGAGGAAGATATTGCCCAAGCACGAAAAGAAATGTGGGGGAATTTTCCTAGGGAGATAATTTGATGATATCAGTTGTGGCAGACACACACACTCTAATTTGGTATATTTTTGAACTAGACAGACTATCAGAAACTGCACTAACAGCATTGGAATAAGCGGTTAATGCTGGCAATCCTATATATTTGTCTGCCATTTCAATCGTGGAAATATCTTACCTGGTTGAGAAGGGGCGTTTGGCACAAGAGGTATTGATACGAGTCCTCAATGCTTTAGACGATCCCAATGTTGGTATTGTTTTAGCGCCCCTCGACCGTAGTATTTCGGCAACAGTTCGACAAATTGACAGAATAACAGTTCCTGATATACCAGATCGCATTATTGCTGCTACAGCTTTGTCTTTGAATCTTCCTTTGGTCACTTGTGATTTAAAAATTCGGGCATTAACTAGTATTGCGACGATTTGGTGAAATGGATAAATCTCTGAGCCAGGCAATTGGGGATAGAAGATTGAGATAAAGCGAAACCTCACCCTGCCCTATCGGGCATCCCTCTCCGAAATTCGGAGAGGGAAATATTTTAGCTACGCTAAAAGCGAGGGTGAGGTTTTGAGTCAGATGTCTACATCACGGTAGCAGAACCTCACCCTGCCCTGTCGGGCATCCCTCTCCTTAGCAAGGAGAGGGAAAGATTTTAGCTAGGCTAAAAGCGAGGGTGAGGTTTTAAGTCAGATGTCTACACCACATAGCCGTGAGTTCAAACAGGGGTGCCGTAGGCGAGGCAAGGTGAGACATACGAATGCAACGCGCGCATCACCCGGAATTCACGGCTAGCAGGCTGTATGTAATTATAAAATTATTAACTTATTAAACAAAATATCCTGCAACCGCTCAAGTAAGCCAAGCGGACGATTATTAAGACCTAAAACAAGCAACACTATAATAGTGACAACAAACTTATGCCTAAAATAGACCCCGCCAAGTTTAAAAAAGTCTCTGTCAGCCTTCCCTTTGGCATCGGTTCAGCTGAATGGGAAGCCGATCCAACAGAGCGTCGGGCTGCATGGTCGTTGTATGTTGAACTTGTTACCCGTATTGCTGTTCAACCTTTGGAAGTTGACGAAGGACTGTTGCGTGAGGCGCTGACATCTTTATACAGTCTGTTTGGCATAACACGGGAAGTCCTCAAACAAGCTGGACCAGATGTTGGTGCATCCCGCGAGTCAGTTGGAGGCATTGCTATAGCCGTGCTGAATAATGGTTTGCGCCCCATTCTTGCCAAATGGCATCCACTGTTGCAGACATGGGAAGCACAGCGTCCTCCTCACCTGAGTTTAAAAGAGCATGAGCGCAATTGGTCTGAAGAAGCAAATTTGCGGGATGAGTTGGAAGCGTTGAGAAGGGATTTGGAACAATATGCTAATGCTCTGGCAACTATTGCTGGTGTCAACGAATAACAGGAGAAGCTTCTAAATGACCTACGCTCAACCTCAATTCGATGTCTTCCTAGCTCATAACAGCCAGGATAAACCTCTAGTTAGAGCAATTGCAAATCAACTCAAGCAACGCGGTTTAAACCCTTGGTTAGACGAGGAGCAAATTCCACCAGGACGAGCATTTCAAGATGAAATCCAACAAGCGATACCACTGTCCAAATCTGCCGCCATATTTCTTGGTTTACAGGGCTTGGGAAGCTGGCAAAGTTGGGAATTGAAAGCACTGATATCACAGTGTGTCAAAAAGAATATTCCTGTGATTCCTGTTCTGCTTCCAGATGTTCGTAACTTGCCTGAACATCTGCTCTTTTTGGAACAGTTTAGATGGGTAAGTTTCTCTGACCGAATTGATGATGAGAATGCGTTGTACTTGTTGGAGTGGGGCATTACTGGGCAGAAGCCAGAGCCAACTGTGAAGGTGATCCCGCAAAGTCAAAGCGATGATATCAGTTATGAGCCGAACAAAGAAGTCCCTATTACCCAAGAGCGGAGAAAGCTAGAAGTTATTGAAACTCAAAACACCCAGCAAAATCAACGAGATGATTCAGGTGATGACCTCAGTACCGAAACCGGCGTAAACTACACACAGCTGCGAGATTTACTAAAAGCAGGACAGTGGAAAGAAGCGGATCAGGAAACTTTTGCTGTCATGCTCAAGGCAACTGGCACAGAAAACGAACGCTACCTTAATACCCAATCCATCCAAAACTTTCCCTGCACTGACCTCCGCACAATTGACCAACTTTGGGTAAAATACAGTGAAGGGCGCTTTGGCTTTAGTGTGCAAAAACGCATTTGGTCAAGCGTGGGTAAAGACTACAAAAAGTTTGGCGCTCGCGTGGGTTGGCGCAGGAAAGGAATGCTTAGGAACAATTTCTGGGTGTATTACAATGAATTAACCTTCTCCAATAATGATGCCCCCCAAGGACATCTCCCGGCTCGAATTTCCTCTTATTATAGTCAAATATTATTGATTTTTGAAACCGAAGAAGAACAGGGAGAACAGTGGATAAAAATAATGATGAAATGGATAATTATTACGGCAGAGTTTTGTGGGGTTGCTGTGGGGTGGCGAGACGCCGAGGAGCTCTTCTCTCGCGTCCAGACTTGTAAACTGTAACATATAAGGCTTACACAAAATTGTAAAGATTCGCAAACAAGTGATTACCCACGGAGTATTGCGGTTTCCTACGTTTCCGTTACCTGGCACTGAATCCAAAGAGAATCTTCTTGTTGTGCTTGTAGTACGATGCTGGCAAATTGTGGGTTATAACAATTAGCGAAGACAAACTTGTACGCTACTTCTTGTATTTCTTGGTTCGTTGCTTCCCACTCATTTTGCGTCTACACACTTACTGAATTTCTACATAAACTTTCTTCCCTAAAGCATTTGCATATCTTTCTAAAGTAGAAATACCAACATCTGAGCCATCGTTTTCGATTCTGATGATTATAGATTCATGCAAATTTAAGCGACGTGCTAATTCTTCTTGTGTGATTCCCGCTTCAATTCTTGCTTGCACCAGCAACACGCCAATTTTAAAACTGGAATATCCAGATTCAAAATCTTCAGCGAACTCCGCATCGCTTTGCTTGCGTTTGGCAATGTATTTCTCTACATCACTCATCATTTTGCTTCCTGCTTAAATAATCTCTTTTTGGGGCGGTATCCCAAATATGTAAATTTTCCTCATCCCACAGACTAGAAGTCTGGGGCTATACAAACGAAGTCCGCCTGCGCGGACTAATACATCTAGATCTAGCCTGCGGAGGCAGGCTTTGTCTGTGTAGCCGCGATTTCTAATCGCCCGGTATTTTTTATTTCGCAGATAGAGCAATACGGTTCAGTTAAGGTTGATGTGTAAAAAATTACGTGTGTAAAGACGCGCCATCCGAGAGTTCAACATTGTGTTCGTGATAAGGGTTCTGGTCTTATCACCAAGCGTATTGCCAGACAGAGAATCAAGAAATTCTTCAATAGGACAGCGTTCGGAATCTGTGCGGTAAAAGACAACCTCTCTCATTCGTCACTCAGTAAATCAGCCCGTAGGTTGTCAAGAGTACCACGCTTGGCTGTACCTGTTTTAATTGCTTCGAGCGTTTGTGCTGCATTGCTAACAATTTCTTGACGCCGTTGTTCAACCCGTCTTTTATGAATCAGTTCCAGTAGTAAATCTTGCTCTTCGGTTGAAAGAGCCTCTACATATTCAATGACTGTCTGTAAGGATACAGGCTTGCTCATCAGCAATGTTTAGTTGGTTATATATCAATACGATTCAGTTAAGGTTAATGTGTAAAAAATCACGTGTGTAGAGACGCGCCATCCGAGAGTTCAACATTGTGTTCCTAATAAGGGTTGTGGTCTTATCACCAAGCGTATTGGGTTATATGTTCCTTCATTTTATCTGTCTTGACTATCTCTAAGAGATGATTTATAAAGTAAACCTTAAATTGTAGGGTGCGTTAAAGCCGAAAGTACGGCACCGCCAAACAGTGGTGCGTTACGGCTCATTCCTACTCTCACAAGACGCTCAAATCCTTACATAGCCGTAACACACCCTACTTAATATTTACTTTATAAATGACCTCTAGCCCTTCTCACTTGGTTGCCAGACAGCCGGAACCCCTAAATACAGCAAAAACCAGCATATTTTAACCATAAGCTCAAATATACGGCTTGGGTTGTGTCCTTTGCAAATCCACATATAGTCTTATGTTGTCTACCACCAAACTATGACTTCTGCTAGAAGAACGATTACCTTTTTACAGCTAGTCTTGACTTATATGCAGGGCAACTCCCTGGCTTGAAAATAGGTTGGATTTTTACTTAAATTACCGAAACCAACCTTTATTTGCCGTGAGCCTGCGGAGATCCCAAAACTGTGAGAAGTATTGAAAATGAACTCATGGAGTCTTACATGACAAATCTGATTTCTAAGGCGATCGCTAACATCAGTTCCGTACTTAACCAATTCCAAGTCAAGCGTTTTCTAGCTGTTGTTCTAGTTGGCTTTCTAGTACTGACAACAAATGTTGGTAATGAGAGTGGTAACAAAGCCCTAACCGAGAAGATTGACCAAGCGGTACATCAAGGCGATTCCCAAAGACCGAAAACAACAGGAGACTGGAATAGGGAAGCTCGCGAAACCGAAGGTGCTCCTGGTGAACGCGCGAAAAGAATTGTGGGACAATCAGCAGAAGCTGTAAAAGATTGGGGCAAGCTGTACCCTGATACAGTTGAAAAAAGTGCTAATGCCGATCCCGATTACCCAGCACACGCAGGCAACAAATACTAAACCTTTTGTGTGAATTCAAATTAGGCACAAACAAAGATTTTTTCGCAACAGGTGACAGGGTACAGGGAATGGAAAAACTGTACCTTGTCACCTATCATTTTTTAAGCGGGATAAATCCGCAAACGCCGATTTGGTTCTTCGCCAAAGCTGTTAGACTTCAGGCGATAATGTTCAACCAACTCATGCTGCATTTTCCGTACTTGTGGAGAACGGGGCAATAATTCCACTGGCTGTCCTTTGGGAATCACGATTTGCTCTACAGCAAGTCTTGCTTCTTCAAGGGCGTCCATTTCATCATCGCTGGCGCTATGAAGAAACAGTTGCATTTCGCGATCGTCGCCGACATCCGGGTCGTCGATGTTCAGCAAGCGCCGCAAGCCACGGGTAATCTGTGGTAAGGTGCTGGATTTTATCATGTGGATTGGCACTTGACGAGCTCTCGCCATTTGCCGTAATTTGGCATGGTTTTTGACGTGCGATCGCAGTGCCAATATTGCATCAGCACTATCGAGATCTTTTGTCAAGGCAACTGGTAAAGAAAGCACGCCAACGACTTGCTCCAATTGGCTGCGGCTGACGCCATAGGGATATACGTGCAGTGGCAAATCTTCGCCATTGGGTCCCGCTTGTCTGGTATGATTAGCGAAATCAAAGCCATTATGATCATTTAAGGATTCATCCAGCAAGCGGTCAAACTCAGTTCGTCCGGAACCCTTTGGTGTTTCACCGGACAGTGACGGTAAAGCTAGCATTTGCCCACTTGCACGCCAGCCGTTAGCCTGTCGTGCTGGTGGTAAAAAAGATTCTTCTCCACCGAGTGTTTGTCCGCCGCGACCGTTGATAGCTACGAGCTGGCGGGTCATATTCACCTTGCCGTTTTCATCCACAGTCCTGACTTGCGGACTCGGCTGACGTCCCCGTAACAGAGTATCGACTGTGTCAGCAACGCTTTCGTGGACTACCCAGCGTTGCCGTTCCAACATTTCCACGGCAATCTCGAAAGTGGGAGGCGCTTTGCGTTCCAAAACCGTCTTTTGAGAACCGCGCCGTCTGGCTTCATCGTCTCCCAGCGTCACAGCCTGGATACCACCAACTAAGTCGGAAAGCGTCGGGTTTTTGATCAGGTTTTCAATCTGATTACCGTGAGCAGTACCGACCAACTGGACACCCCGTTCGGCGATCGTCCGAGCTGCTAAGGCTTCCAGTTCTGTGCCAATTTCATCAATAACGATGACTTCTGGCATATGGTTTTCCACTGCCTCAATCATCACCTGATGCTGCAAATCGGGATGAGCCACTTGCATCCGCCGTGAGCGACCGATCGCGGGATGAGCAACGTCACCATCTCCGGCAATTTCGTTTGAGCTGTCAATTATGACCACTCGTTTATTGAGTTCATCTGCCAAAACACGGGCAATTTCCCGTAATGCAGTTGTTTTGCCTACACCCGGACGTCCCAGCATGAGAATCGATTTTCCAGTTTCCACCAAATCGCGGATCATGCCAATTGTGCCGAATATTGCCCGACCAACACGGCAGGTTAAGCCGATAATCTTACCGCTGCGGTTGCGGATGGCACTGATCCGATGCAGGGTTTGCTCAATTCCTGCCCGATTATCTCCGCCAAAGCTTCCCACTCTGTTGATGCAATCATCTATCTGTTCTTGCGTAACGGGTGTTTCGCTCAGATACTCTGCTTGATTAGGAAAGCGAGCCTCTGGGCGACGACCCAAATCCAAGACCACTTCTACTAAGCTATCTCGCAGCGGATGCTTTTCTAGTATCTGCCGCAAGTCTTGGGGTAAAATGTCTAACAACTTTTGGAGATCGTCTGTAATCGTCATGCTTTCTATGGTGACGTTTTTTAGAGATAGCGAGAACACATCCGTGGGGGGAATTACCGCCCTTGGAAAATGTCTGAAATGCACTTGTAGGAAGTTGTGTTTCCTACTGCTGTGACTTGAGCTGGGAAACGAGAGAATAAGCAAGCTCTACAGCTTGCCAGAGCAATTCTGGTTCTTCTTCTAGGCGGATTGGTTTGACACTGGTATTTTTCACCTCCCTTGCTTCTAACTGCTCGAGAATTGGTGACAGTAGTACCCGAGCGTAACTACCGTAAGCAACACCGGCAATGGAGGAGGGAGGGAGGGAGAGAGGGGGGGAAGAGGGGAAAGAATTATTTTCCTTATCCTCTTGTCCCTTTGTCCCTTTGTCCCTTTGTCCCCTTGTCCTCAGCAGACCCATTGCCTTTAACTTGGCAACAGTGTAGTTGTTGGTTCCACCAGCTAACTGCACATATCCCGGTAATTTAGCTGCCAAGACTTTTTGCCCTAATTTGACGGCGGCTTTAGTGGTACCATCGCCAATATCGCCACTCATTGGACGACCGTCTGTCTGCCAAATTAAGGCACACTGTATAGGGGCTATCACGTCATGAAGGGCATGAAGGTAGTCAATCATACCGTCTCCGTCGGGACAGCTGATCGCGACTAACTTCAAACGCTCAACCCATGGTAAAATAGCTTGCCACAATCTTTGAAATTCTGCCAAACGCCCAACTTTGGTATGAATTTCTACGGCATCCACCCCAGATGATAGTATCAATGGTGCGATCGCTCCTGGCGTTGATACATATGACCTTGTATAAATTATATCATAAGGGCAAACTGGTATGCAACGACCACAGCCGTAGCACTTTTCGGATAATACTCCTGAATAGTCGTTTTTTATACTCTTAAAAACTATGGCTTGCGCTGGACAAATCTTTTCGCATGGTTTATTACATTCTATGGGGCATTGCGTAGAATGAAATTCCGCTTTGCGAAAATGAGGATCTTCTCCATCGTTGAGGCTAACCATCAACAGTGGCGATTTCCCGCTCCAGCCCAAACCTCGCTGCTGAGCAACTTTTGCCAACTGCTCGGCAACTTGCAGCCCTTGTTGCGCTGCGGCAATCACAGATGGATCACAAGCAACATCTATGCAGTCAGCACCAGCCAAAGTGTAGGCTAATGTTAAATTTCTAACCGCAGGCAGATGTTGGTAGCTGGCTCCGCAAATGAGCTTGAACCAGTGACCTTCCTTAAGGGATCTTAAAGGATCTAATCGTAAAGGGTTTAGCAGATCAGTCACATCTCTATTATGCTATGGGACAGAAAAATGTAGAACGTAAATCAGAAAAGTTTTGAGTTCTAAGTTTTTCCATATACGTCCACAAACGTTCTGTTTTCAGGTCTTTTGTCAGTTTCTAGTTGAAGTTATATTTTTTGAGTTTTCTTTTAGCTTGTATTATGAGGGACAAGTTATCAATCGCTCAGCTTGATTGTATTTCCTCTTACTCAGCATCCACCTCGGCGTTTATATGCTTGACTGGAATTTCGATCAGCAACTCTGTTCCTTGTCCTGGTAAGGAGTTGCAACTAATTTGTCCTTGATGTTTTTGTACGATAATAGTATGACTAATTGCTAACCCAAGCCCACTGCCTTGACCAACAGGCTTTGTCGTAAAAAATGGGTCAAAGGTTCTTGAGCGCACCGACTCATCCATACCAAGTCCATTGTCGGCGATACTAATCTTGACAGTATAATTTGCTGTCAATTCTGTACGAATACGAATCTGAGGAGGGATGATGGAGCTTGTCTGATGAATTGGTGAGTTGCTAAGGTGTGATGGTGTCATCCTATGTCGATCTTCCCATTTTGCCATCTGTCCATCACAAAGTGTCTGCCTATCTCCCCATCTTGCCATCTGTCCATCCGAAGTTGCTGAGAGCGAGTACTCACGATCGCCCACTCCCCCGTCCAAAGCATCGATCGCATTATTCAAGATATGCATAAACACTTGGTTCAGTTCGCTAGCATAACAAGTGACTGGGGGCAAACTACCATACTCTTTCACAACAACAATGGCAGGACGATATGTTGTTTGCTTCAGTCGATGCTGTAACATTTCCAAGCAGCTGTCTATACCCTCATGGATATTCACTGACTTCATCTCGGCTTCGTCAAGCCGAGAGAATTTTTGGAGCGCCAGTACAATTTGCCGAATACGATCAGAACCTCTGTACATAGCACCTATAAGGTTTCTCAGGTCATTGATCAAAAAATTCAGGTCTATATCCTTGACTATTTGCTGAATATGAGGTGTGGGATTTGGGTATTCCTGCTGATACGCTGAAATCACATTCACCAACTCTTGCACATATTGCCTAACATACTCAAGATTGCCATAGATAAAACTGATTGGGTTGTTAACTTCATGGGCAATTCCAGCAACCAACTGCCCTAATGCTGCCATCTTCTCGTTTTGAATCTGTTTCACCTGAGCAGCTTTTAAATCGTCAAGAGCATTTTGCAACAAAAAATTCTTTTCTTGAAGTTTAATTTGTAACAGACGTAAATGAATTTGGTTTTCAATTCGCAAGACAACTTCTGCCCCATGAAAAGGTTTAGTGATATAATCTACACCACCCACATCAAAGGCTTTTACCTTATCTAATACATCATCTAAGGCACTCATAAAAATCACTGGAACTTCACAAGTTCTATCGTCAGCCTTGAGTTGTTGACAAACTTTATACCCATCCATCGCTGGCATATTAATATCCAAGAGAATCACATCAGGCAAAACCATTTGGCATGCAGTCAGTGCCATTTTGCCATTCAAGGCTTTACGAACTTCATAACCTTGTGCAGTAAGCATTGCAGACAACAGACGCAGGTTATCTGGTGTATCATCAACTACTAAAATATTGCCTTTATATTCTTTATTTTGATTGAAATCCATTTGCAAAAGTTTATGCCTATTGCTTATAGTCAATAATGATATTGAATACCTCACAAGAAGACAACTTCAAGTTGATACCTATCTAACTTTTATACCTATCTAACTTTTATACAACGATATTAAAATAATCATCACGCTTATTGCTCCTATAAAATTAGCAAGGAAATCATTCACGGCTTTGAAGCGATACGATCGCCTCCTCCAGGTGCGCTTTGCGCAATCGCATAAAGGCGATCGCTCTGCGCCATAGCAGTTTAAAAACTGTACAGCGAACTGATAATTTAATTTATACTTGCGCTTGTGAGAGATTTCAGGGCAGTAAGATTGAAACTGCCCGTTACCATCATCCCTCAAACTTACCACCAAGGGCTGTCCAAGTCAGTTTACCAACCTCCCCATCTACGGAAAGACCTGCTTGTGTCTGGAATGCTCTTACAGCAGCTTCGGTTTGAGAACCAAAATCCCCATCTACTTTGCCTGCATTGTACCCTCTGGCATTCATGACTTTTTGCACAGCCTTGACATCATCTCCTGCTCTTCCTTGACGAAGGTTGCGTCTAAGTGTTGGTAGTTCAAAGCCAGAATATATTAAATTCCAAGCTTCTCCTCGTTCACCTTCCTTAGGAATACGCCAAATTGACGAACCAGGATAGTAGTTCAAATAATCTTGAAGTTCGGCGACTGTTGCGGGTTTTGCGGTATCACTTTCCGAACCCCAAATTGGCAGAATTGGTTTTTTCAAGCCTAATTTCTTATAAGCATCTAAACAATCTTTAACTTCTTCTGGAGTCGTAGGCTTGAAAGTGAATTTTTCAAAATAAATTTGTAGCAAAGCAATATCGCAATACTTATCTAAAATCTGCCAAGGAACATTAGGATGAAGTCGAGGATTTCCGAAAGTTGTATATCCAAAAGTTCCTTCTTTGACGAGCATACGCAGAGCCGAAAGAAGTTTATCTACATTTGCGTGAGTTTTGGTGTCTTCTACTTCTTTTTCTAAATCAATGATATAGCCATCCAGTCCACAATTAAGAGCTTGTCTGACTTTGACGACTTGTCTTGCGATGTCAGGAGTACCGTAGTGATATCCCCATCCATAAACTTCGATATTACGAGACTTAAAATCCTGAATAATTTCTGGAGAACACTGCCAATCCCAAAAAGTAGGTTTACCTTGAAATTTACCATCAAAAACTTTGAGATAAATTCGTTGAACTTTGCGTTCTACAAGTTTGTCCAAATAATCCCTACGGATATCTGAAAGATTCCAAATCCAAACTCCCTTGGCTTGTTGATTCATAATCACCAATTTTTATCAATTAATAACATGGTTTATGATAGGTAAAACACCACTTTACAGATGATGGATTCCCTTTGACAGTATACTTGAAAAACTTTGGTATGAGTAGGTAGGTAGGAATAAACAGTTCTACGTTAACAAAAGTAATAACACTTGAGAACCCGCACTTTTACTAATGACATCTCTCACACTTTTACTTAATTTTTACGATTCACTTACAATCTCTTCAAGAATTTGTCTGTCGATTCCAGACGCTGACAAAAAAATGTTTTGCAAATTGACTTCAAGAAACAAAATAGATATGCATTCAGGCTTCGTGTCCGTACGCTCAGAGCTAGCGATAGTGTGGATCACCCACAGAAAAGCTCGCCCAAATTTCCAATGCCTTGAAAACCCGCCAGTGTTGTCCTCTAATTACCATTAAAAAATTAAAAAGGCATTCATAAGCCTTGCATTTCGTAGCCAGTTGTGTGAACATTTGATACAGCGTATTGATGTGTACATTAATATTGGCTCGGTAAAATGCCTGTCAAATAGGGAAAGCGGGTGCATTAGCCGTGGGAAGCCACTTGAGTGGCTACAGTTGATTGTCTTAAACTTTAGTGTGTGAGGATTAGTCATGAAAGCACTTCAACTAGCTTTTGCTAGTGGAGTAAGTTTTGTATGCTTACTAGCTGGCTCGTTACCTTTGAAAGCAATGGCGGCTCTGGCAAAGGTCACTGATAGCTCAACCATCAGATTTGCTGAAAAATTAGCAACAAGTGGCGATCGCATCCCTACTACATCCGAAGCTCTTGCTGAGAGCGGGAACTCTCAAAGTTCACAGTCAAATACCTGCAATAGCTTTATGCTTAGCAATCAGGAATCTGCTTGCCAAGCTCAGATGGTGGCTGCTAAAAACCGAGTCACGACAGCGATGATTCCAGATGCTCATAGCAAACAAAATTTAACTGTGTTGAGTCAAGAGCAGCAAAGTCGGGATTTAGTCGTAGCTGCTTCTGCTAGTTCTTCATCTCCATCAGCTTCTTTAACGCCAGACTCTGCCTCACATCCAAAAGTACCCCAACTTTTATCTCAACAAAGCAACACTCAAAGCGCTGATAGCCCTTCCCCGTCATCAAACTCCACAAAGGAACAGGTAACTTCTGTATCTCAACTCTCAGACGTGCAGCCAACAGATTGGGCTTTCGCTGCGCTGCAATCTCTGGTTGAGCGCTACGGTTGTATTGCTGGGTATCCGAATGGCACCTATCGGGGCAATCGGGCTATGACTCGCTATGAGTTTGCCGC
>JXCB02000001.1:87764-89266 GCA_000828075.3 Tolypothrix campylonemoides VB511288
AGTAGAAACGAAACAACAACAGTGGGTGTACTCCGCACCACTTTCACTTTCTAGAATAAACAAGAGTGCAAAAGTCAATTGTGTGAAAAAAACCACACATTAACAATAGACTTCTTGCACTAAGTAGATAGGTAGAAATAAACCGAACTACGTTAAGAAATGTAAAACCCTCTAAAACCCTTACTAATGAACGGCAGGTGCTTTATGCCGGGGAACCCGTCCACCGCACTGCCTCCCAATGACTAATGACTAATGACTGCCTTAACCAGTTAACTTTCATTTGTACCGACCTACTTAGTTATTTATCTGCTATAGGCTGCGTGCATCTGCGGTTCTAAATATCCATATTAATCACTGTCTTTTAAATAACCAGGATGTACTGCACTCAATTGCAAACCGCCTGAGATTCATGCTTGGCGTCCGCACGCCGAAGCTTGGGCGAGATTGCGATTCGGGGCACAGGCAAAGCCAATCGCCCAAAAGGCAAGGCGAGCTAATCGCCACATTCCAATCTTTCTTCAACTATGTCGGTATGTCTTAGAACTGCCGATGTTCTGTTGTTTGATAGTTCAGTAAATGGTGTGTTTTCCCTCCCTTCCCAAGAGCTTGTATTCAGAAAACACAGACTTTATAAAGAAAGCGAAATAGCCCACTGCTCTACAAATTCCCTAACCAAAGTGTCATATAGCTTTTCAGCATCTTTGACCTGATTAATCTGTAAAATCACCTCATCTTCCAATAGCCAAACAAGGTGGTGTATGTTTTTTTTGGATTTTTCTTCTATTGCTTTTTTTTTATTTATGTGCTTTCTAGTGCCTTCAAAACCTTCCAGTGTTTCAATGGTATTGCTCAGTAATCACTATTAAAAAGGCATTCATAAGCCTTGCATTTGGTAGCTAATTGTGTGAACATTTGATACAGCATATTAATGATGAAATCTATATCGACCTTGGCTGGCTGAGATGCCTGTCAAATACGTTAAGCGGGTGCATTAGCCGTGGTAAAGCACCTGAATGGCTACAGTCGATTGTCTTAAAGTTTATTGTGTGAGGACTGGTCATGAAAGGACTTCAACTAGCAAAAGCTAGTGGAGTAAGTTTCGTATGCTTACTTGCTGGCTCGTTACCTTTGAAAGCAATGGCGGCTCTAGCAAAGGTCACTGATAGCTCAACCATCAGATTTGCTGAAAAATTAGCAACCTCTAACGACAGCATCCCTACCATATCTCCATCTGCCTCTTCAACAACAGACTCTGCCTCACATCCAAAAGTACCCCAACTTTTATCTCAACAAACCAACGCTCAAAGCATTGGCAGCCCAAAAGCGTCATCAAACTCAACGAAGGAACAGGTAACTTCTGTATCTCAACTCTCAGATGTGCAACCAACAGACTGGGCTTTTGCTGCCCTGCAATCTCTGGTTGAGCGCTACGGTTGTATTGCTGGGTATCCGAATGGCACCTATCGGGGCAATCGGGCTATGACTCGCTATGAGTTTGCCGC
>JXCB02000001.1:90551-104897 GCA_000828075.3 Tolypothrix campylonemoides VB511288
TTAGAGGCTTACTACCGCTTTAAGGTCAGCGACAATATCAGCATTACACCTGGAGCATTTGTTCTGTTCAATCCTGAAAGTGATAGTAGAAACGATACAACAACAGTGGGTGTACTTCGCACCACTTTCACTTTCTAAAGCATTTATGATATCAGGTTTGGTTGATTAGTTATTATCCCTGAAGAACCTTACCCCGCCAAAGCTGCGCTTAGGGGAGCCTAAGCGCAAGGCTACAGCCTACACATAAAAGCTACTGGGTCTAGTCTCCAGTTAACGCAACACCCAGTTAACAGAGAAGTCAACCTGTATGTTACATCAACGCGGGAACCAGACCCAGTATGAAATTTAGGGAATTAGACTTGCAATACTATGAGCGTTTGCTGCTACGGTTTGGCACTAGGTTCAGATAATCGAGGTCAAACGCGGAAACGCGTTGAGCATAATTGCCTTTGGGATTGATTGACTCTGCAATGTCGCGGTATTTGCGTGGATCGCCTTCTGCCAATTGCCGTTCTTGGTACTTGCGGCTGTAGAATTTCTCCAGCGTAAAGCGCCAGTCGGTGGTGACAGTACCAGCTGTTTCTTGGAAGTCTTCGCCGTAGCGAGGAGTGACCAAGTTGAAGGGGCGTCCTTCCAAACGCTTGCGCTGGTAAGGCACAGTGTTATCCCCAAAAGCTTGATTGTACTCCTCACTGTCGATGAGGGCATCAACAAAGCCACCGAAGCCCTTGGTGCCAATCACAATCGACCAAGCAATTTCTTCTTCTTTGTTGTAAGAGGAACGACCCAACAAACGTCTGAGGGTGATGTCTACAAGACGGTAGTTGTTATTCACCGAGACTACCAAACGGTAAAAAGCCTCAGACTTGATTAAACCACGGATAAAGTCGCGCACTGTAATCGAGCCATTTTTCAGCTGGGATTCCAGAGTTACCTGGCGGTTGAACCTGAGAATCTCATGCTCGCTGAAAATTTGGCGATAAGCCGCCCAAATGATGTTTTGGATGTCAGTGTAAGAACTAACATCTTCAATACGGTAGATATACGGCGTATCTTCATTTTGGTCAGCTTTACCAAAGCTGCTGACGCGATGATTTTGGCTGCTTGGTTTGTATTCAAGTAATGGCAGTGCCATGCTCTGTTCTTCCTCGTAAATTATCAACTGACTTGAAATAGAACTCAGAACTCAGAACTCAGAATGCAGAAGAAAAAATAAATTTTCATCTGTCCTGATGTACGCAGTTCATGATGGCTATTTAAACAAAGAGCACAAGAGTGAAAAATAGAAGAGGCTTGATTGCTCAACATCTTCATTCTTTTATCTTTTATTATTTTCCCGCATTTGGTCTACCGTAACGGGAAACTTGCAGTGGGGTTGATGGAAACAGGAACACCTTGCGGCTTTGTCTTTTGTGTTGTGTCGGGAATTTGAATGTTTGCCGTGCTAACTGGTGTGTATTTCACGGGATTAATCTTGATGGAATTCGCCATTTCCAAGAAGTTGTTGATATCACCCCACTTGTAGCGCTCAGTTTCCTGCTTATCGCGCCAGTAATTGCCATAGCGAGGCGTCACCAAGTTAAAAGGTCTGTCTTTAAAGCGACGACGTTGGTAAGGAACTGTATTCTCACCAAAGTTGGTGAGATATTCCTCGCTGTCTAATAAAGCATCGACAAAACCGCCAAAACCCAAGGTGGCAATTTTAATCGACCAAGCAATTTCTTCGTCTTTGTTGTAAGGCGCACGACCTAAAAGCCGTTTGAGGCTGAGTTCTACAACGCGGTAGTTAGAGTTTGTCTCTATCACTAGCCGACGAAACGCTTCAGACTTTGCCAAACCCCGGATAAAGTCGCGCACAGAAATTGCTCGGTTCTTTAGCTGGGATTCCAGATTCTTCTGGCGGTAAAAACTCAAGATTTCGTGTTCGCTGAAAACTTGGCGATAAGCCGCCCAAATTAACTCTTGGATTTCAGCAGCAGAAGGTGCGTCTTCTAGGCGATAACTCCTAGGAGTGTCTTCGTTGGGTACTTCGTAGCCTTCAACGCGCTGGTTTTGAGAACTCGGTTTGTATTCTAGTAAAGGAATTGCCATAGTTAATTGTCCTTTGTCGTTTGTTCTGTGTCATTTGTTCTTTGTCAAAATTCCTATGTCATTGGTTCCACTAATGACTAATGACTAATGACTAATGACTCTTCAGGTAGTCTTGTTTCCAGGAATGTAACGATAAGGCAAGGCAACTTTTGTGGGTTTCACGGTTGGTTGCGCTGAAGTTGAACCGTATGCTTCCGGAAGTTCTACAGAAGAGATAGAGTTTCTTGCACTGTCGCTTGTACGCTGGTAATCCAACCCACCAGGCGCGATACTAGCAGCCATTGCTAAAAAGGTAGAAGGAATCCCTTGAGCAATTCCCCTTTTTCCTGATTGCCCTGAAACGGCAACTTGGTAGTAGGAACGACCTCCTAAGTATTGTGACAACTCACGGTTACGCCAATAATCAGCGTAGCGAGGATTCACCAAATTAAAGGGTCGGTCTTTAAATCGGCGGCGCTGGAAGGGTACAATGTCATCGCCAAAGTTCTGGCGGTACTCTTCGCCATCTACCAGTGCGTCGATAAAACCATGCAATCCCTTTGTGGCAATGACTATAGACCAAGCAATCTGCTCATCTTTGCCATAGGTAGCGCGTCCTAAAAACCGCTTGAAACTGATGTCAACCAAGCGGTAGTTGGAATTCGTTTCTCCCACCAGTTCTCGGTAAACTTCGGTTTTACCCAACCCCCGGACAAAGTCTCGAACGTTAATTGCTCGATTTCGTAGTTGAGATTCTAGGAAGGGTTGGCGATATCTCTCTAAAATTAAATGTTCGCTAAAAATTTGCCGATACCCTGCCCAGATAATGGCATCAATATCTGTGCTTGAAGTGGCATCTGCCAACCGATAAATAATCGGCGTATCTTCGTTGGGTACTTCGTAGCCTTCGACACGCTGATTTTGGGTTGTTGGTGTAGATTGAAGCAGTGGTATTGTCATCTTTACTTTTACCTTTTTTTATGGTAAACTCTGCCGGACTAGAGAAACGCCATTGCTCGCGTCTGTTTGAGCCAGTAGGACGCGAGCGCGGACTGCTTTTTCATCATCGCTTGCCAGCATTTCCTCAAATCTAGCCTGGATTGAACCGTGCAAATCAGGTACTTTCGCTAGCGCTTGCAAACCAACAACAGCAGCATAACGAATCGACCAGTCGGAATCTTGGGAAATGGCAAGCAAGCCTGACAGCACTCTTTTTTGGGCTGTGTGGCGTTCTGAAATATCAAGCTGATGCCAGCATATATTTCCTAATCCCTTGGCAGCAGCACGCCGGACACTAGGGGCAAAGTCAGTAGTGGCGGCTGCAAGCAATAGATCTAAGGCGCGAGGATCAGCGATCGCAGCTAATGCCCTGATCGAGTATGCCCGTGCGCCATAGTTATAATCATCTATTTGTGCTAGCAGCTGTGGCACTGCGACTTCTCCCAACTCTGTCAGTCCAGCAACTGCTGCCACTGCTGCCGGTGGATTGTTATAACCAAACACGGCGATTAAGGTGGGAATTGCCGCTGTATCTTTCGCTGCTGCCAATTTTTGTACTGCCGTCACCATTTTCGTAGGTGAGTCCGCTTCGGTAACGGCGCGAATTAATTGTTGGGTATTAGTCATCAGTCATCAGTGAGCCAGCGCTGCAGGAGGGTTTCCCTCCGTAGGCGACTGGCGAACCCGAAGGGTCATTAGTCATGAGTCATTTGCCATTTATCAAATTCCCTAACAAATGACAAATGACAAAGGACTACAACAGAGAATCCATCAAGTTCATCACCTTGATGGCATTATCACAAAGGGGAGCATCGAACTCTTGTTTGAGTTGATGCTCTAGCAAGCCTTTGAGCGCAAAAAGTTTGAAGCTATTTTCTACCGTAGCGTTGGCGATCGCATCCGAGGAACCCATATACCCTATTGCACCCAAATCTCCTACGACAACGCGACGCAATTGTAGAGTGCTGTTGTCCAACATTTTCACCAATTGCTCCCCGTACATGGGGTCTTGTGTCAGTTGGTACATTGCTCTGGCTGCGGCGCATTGCACCCGTGGAACTGGATGCTCTAGAAAAGGTTGAATCAGGGGAATAGCCTCAGTTGCTCCAATGGCTCCCAAGGCTTTGATCACCGCTTCATATGGCTGGGTTAAGTGAGGGCGTCCGGGTACTTGCACCGCAGCTGCTACACCCCCATCTAGCAGTTGCAACAGTGCTGGAACTGCACTATGAGCACGCAGCATTTCCAAAGACTGGGCGGCTGCTTCCCGTACGTAGAAGTCGGAGCATTCTAGGCACTGAATTAAGCCTGGTACGGCTTTGGCATTGCCTAATTTACCCAGCGCTCTTGCAGCATTGCGTCGTAGTGGGTAACCTCCAAGTTCTGTTCTGTCATCTTCATCTTCTAACGCTGCTATTAGGGCGTCTACAGCTTCTGAAGATTTGACACGGAACTTACCCAGCCACCAAGCAGCATAATAGCGCAGACTAATATCTGGTGACTGCAGGTTGGCGAGTGCTTGCTCTGTTGTTAGCGGTGGTGCATTTTCTCCAGAAAATTCTTCCGTACTCGGTTCTATCATTACCAACGCATTAGTTTTGTTCTGCAGCGCTTTCGGCGGTCAAAGGCTCAATTTTGACGATTCTACCGCCTAAGCGGGTAATACGCTGCATTTCTTCATTCATTCTGCTGTATGGCACTGTAATAAACACGCTACCACTGTTGCGGATATCGTACTTATTCTTGTCTGTTTCTGAGTTTTGCCGCAAGCCGACGACTTCGTAACGAAATATGCGGCTAGCAGATGTAGAAATGCCACCACTACCAACTGTAGTTTGACCGTACATTTTTCCAATCTCTCCTAAGCGTGTTAGTTTAAAGACAACTAAGTTAATTTTGGATTTTCGGTTTTAGAAGCGCTTGCTCTGTGAGCCAGAATCTCAAATTTTGGTTCACTATGCTGGTGTCACGCTGACAATTTTGCCGCCTTGGCGCTGAATTTGCTGGAGTTTATCAGAAAGTCGCTCGTAAGGCACAAAGAAAGCGGTGCTGCTACGACGTACGCTTGGGTAGCCAGGAGCACGAAGTCCTGTGACTTCAAGCCGATAGACGCGATCGCCAACTCCGACTGCGTTCCCCAAATTTTTCCGAGGAGCAACATCACTCGATGCGCGGTAGCTCCAGTTTTCGTTCTTACCAGAAGGACCGATAATCGAGGAGGCGCTGTTCGTTGCCAACTCACGTGCTAAACGGGATTTTGTGCCTTCGACTTGAGCGCGATCGCTATTGGCATAACCGCGATACAACCGGAATATCCGATTAAATCCCACGGTTTTTTGTCCGGGTTGAGTCTCAAAACCGCGATAGTAAGGCACAATGTTATCGCCGAAGTTGTTCTGGTACTCCTCAGAATCAATATAAGAGTCTATTTCGGCATCGTATCCTTTGTTTTGGTACAAATCCAAGTGGTAAGCCACTTCAGATTCATCATAAGGAGCACGACCCAACAAATGCTTGTAGTTGAGTTCAATTAATCGGGTTTGAAAACTGTTGTAGAAAAACTTTTGTTTGTAGAGTTCTGACTTGGCAACAGCACGTACAAACTCTCGTACTGTTAAATTGCCATCGCGCAGCAGTGATTCTGCACTGATCAGGCGATCCGATGCCATTACATAATCATTGCCCAAGACTTGCCGATAAACGGCGCGGATCACTAATTCAATCTCTTCTTTGCTTGCATGAGAGCGCAATTCAAATCGAGGTATATTGCTAAAAGCTTCTGTTCCCAGCCTGGATGCGGCGGCTGTAATTGCCATTTTTATTTCCCCCTATTTATTTGCACTATGTTGGCTGCTTTTTACACCGTGCTTTGATAAGATTTTTTTATCGTTCCCAAGATAAAACAATGCCCGGAGCTTGATTCAACTGCTAGGTGATTCCATCCAGCACTTGCATCCCTCTCCGGGCCGGATTGCTATCTAGCTAAGAGCGTTGATTGCGTAATCAATGTAGGTGTTGGCTTCGTTAGCAGCTTGACCAGACAAACCGTGGTTAGATTTGATGTGCTTCAAAGCTTCTACATACCAGCTGTTGGACAATTCAAAGGAGCGGTTGATTTCATCCAAACCAGCAATTAGGTACTCATCCAATGGACCTGTGCCACCAGCAACCAAGGAGTAGGTGATAATCCGCAGGTAGTGACCAACGTCACGAGCGCACTTGGACTTACCACGAGAATCAGCGGCGTACTGAGGACCGTTGTATTGGGTGGTGTAGGGGAACTTCTGATACACCGCTTGGGTTGCACCATCAATCAAGCGCTGAGCGTTAGAAGTCAAAGCACGAGCAGCTTCTAAGCTAGCAGCAGCACGCTCATAACGACCGTTAGCAGCTTGCAGTTCGGTGTTGCCTAAGAAACGTCCTTGAGTGTCAGCAGCTGCAATAGCTTCAGTAATTGGTGTTTTAACCATGATGTAAAATCTCCTTGGTATTTCGTAATTTTTTTGCCTAGATTTTGGGTCTTGGGCTTTTTTTAGTACTATTTACGCAACAGCTGCTGCAGCGCGGTCAAAGTAGCTAGCTACTTCAGAAATCAATTGGCTGCAATCGCCTTTGGTGATTCCGTTAGGATCGTTAGCGATAGTGGTTGCAGCTTCCTTCATCTTCTGAATACCAACTGCTACTGAAGAACCAGGAGTACCCAAGGCTTGATAAGTTTCGCGCAGTCCGTTTAGAGCACGATCATCTAGAACGCTAGCATCACCAGCCAAAATAGCGTAGGTGACATAACGTAAGATGATTTCCATGTCGCGGAGGCAAGCAGCCGCACGACGGTTGGTGTAAGCGTTACCACCAGGAGCAACCAACTGGGGTTGCTCTTCAAACAAAGCACGAGCCGCGTTGGTAACGATAGAAGAAGCATTGCTGGTGATGCGGTTTACCACATCCAAGCGCTTGTTGCCGTCTTTAACTACGTTAGCCAAAGCATCAATTTGATCGGTGCTCAGGAATTCGCCTCTAGAATCGGCTTGAGCAACTACTTTGGTGAAAACGTCATATGCCATGGATTTGACTCCTAATTCCTTAGTTGAGTGCTGTCTTGATTAAAACTCGCTTTGTTTTATCAATTTGGAATGGCTGACAACAGACAGTACAGAAAACTGTTTCTCAACTCGTCTCACATTCTGATTGTGTTCCTAGCAGGAACGAGAAATTATGAGAACTTGGGGTGATTTTATGAGAAACTGGCAAACTTTACGAATTGATTGCCTTGTTTAACTTTTGTCTGTTCTTTAACCCCTCCAGATTATGTTTATACAATGCTATCGGGGCATTATCTGTTACAAATTATGAATAAATGAGATAGACCAATAAGAAAAGCCTCAAATCCTTTACATATAAGGGCTGTGCCTGAGAAAAGGGCATTTTTAGAGTAACAAAACTTTACAATCGTTTTTACCAAAGCGTGATCTGAACTTATTTATATTTTTTTAATTATTTAAATAACCTCGACAGGACGATATATTGAAGTTTCTCATTTCATCTATAACCACACCAAATCGTGTAAAGAATTCTTAACAAAGAAGCTCTAAATATAGCTTTTCGTTTCTAAAATTCTTTACGACAGGGGGAGATGGGGGAGGGAGGGAGTGAGGGAGTGAGGGAGTGAGGGAGTGAGGGAGTGGGGGAGTGGGGGAGTGAGGGAGTGGGGGAGTGAGGGAGTGAGGGAGCAGGGGAGAAACTTTAAATTTTGAATTTTGAATTGGTACGTCCGCTTGTCCCCCTGATGAAATTCAACAGCCGTATTTCTCACAGATGGATGATGATGACTTAAGGCTTGAATAAGTGTGGCGATCGCTCCTGCTTCAATTGTTTCACTATAGAAATATTGCAGTCATTGCAGAGATAGCATCTGTTGGAGATGATACCCTTTATTTGAAAATACTGATACATTTCACTCCGCCTGCTTAGCCCTCTTTCATCACTCTCACTAGAGGAAAAAATAGAATCGTTGCTAGGCAAGACTTTTAGGCAAAAGACGTGATTCTGACAATAATGTTAGAAAATAAAGCTCCAAACCCAATTGCTGTCTAATGTTTAAAAGTTTTCTTCAATTTTTTTTTGACCAGAGTGATGGAAGAGCGTTAGGGAGTACCAAAAAATAAATTATCCATCTTGTGGGGTGGGCATCCTGCCCGCCCTGAATACAAAGAACGGGTGGGGACACCCATCCCACAAGAAAATTTGGGAGATTTTTTTATTGGAATCCCTTACCCGCCATGTTCTAAGAATTTCTAACAATTTCTAACAATTTCTAACAATAAAGTGAAATGATATAAGGCGTGTTTTAATTGTAAGATTAATTTTTCGGAATCTTGTTATTTATTGAACAACAATGAATAACAAGATTCCCGACTTTTTAAAGAAATCGGGAATCTCAGCGTTTCGATTTTCATAAATCAAATAGGATGGCTATAGATATCAAAAAGGTAACAAGAATGAAGAATTTTGACTCGCCATTCTTTATTCCTCATTTGCTAATATCAAAGCTGGCTCAACAAATCATCATAATCGAACTGCTAAATAAAATTTTTTCATTTTCCAATTTAGGGAGAAATGGCAAATCTCCGCCGGAGAACTTCAAGGAGAGTTGTGAAGGTTTGCGGAGGGGGTGCTGTCACTTCAATCCACTCGCTGGATACTGGATGTTGTACCCTGAGTCGCCAAGCGTGGAGTGCTTGACCAGGTAAATTGACTCCTACAGAACGACCAGAACTATAAACGGGGTCGCCGACAATCGGATGACCTATATGGGCGCTGTGAACGCGAATTTGATGAGTACGTCCGGTTTCTAGCTGGAAGTGCATTAATGTGTAGTTACCTAAACGTTCTTTGACTTTCCAGTGAGTCACCGCAGGTCGTCCGCCCTGTTCTACGGGAACAACTGCCATTTTTTTGCGGTCAACTGGATGACGACCGATAGGTAAGTCGATAGTACCGCTTTCGGTTTTGGGCGAACCGAAAACAACGCCAAGGTATTCTCGTCGTGCGGTTTTTGCTTTTAATTGAGCTTGCAGATGTTGATGAGCAAGTTCTGTTTTGGCAATTGCGATCGCCCCCGTTGTATCCTTATCGAGTCGATGGACAATTCCTGGGCGTTGGACTCCCCCAATTCCTGGTAAATTTGGACAGTGAGCCAAGATAGCGTTTACTAAAGTCCCGTCTTGATGACCTGGCGCGGGATGGACAACTAACCCTGCTGGTTTGTTAAGAATGAGTAGCTGGTCGTCTTCGTAGAGAATGTCGAGAGGGATATCTTCTGGTTCGAGTTCTAGAGGTTCAGCTTCTGGTATTTCTATGGAGATGCGATCGCCTGCTTTGACAGCTATTTTCTTTGATGTGCAAACTTTACCATTAAGTTGGACGTGACCTTGTTCTATAAGTTGCTGGATGCGCGATCGCGATAAGTTTGGTAGTTCTTCGGAAAGATAGCGATCAAGGCGATCGCCCTCTTGTTTGACTTCTAGATTAATTTCGTTCACACTTGGTCTGGATTAATTCCTCGTTCTTGAAGTAAAGCACGGAGTGCTTGTAATTCAGCTTCAGCTTGTTCTGCTCTTGTTTCAGCTTGTTCTGCTCTTGTTTCAGCTTGTTTTGCTCTTGTTTCAGCTTGTTTTGCCCTTGCTTCAGCTTGTTCTTGTTCTTGCGCGAGTTCCGAATAGGTAAGAAACCGACGTCTATCAGGACGATAAATCTCAAGTTCGCCGTCTGACAATTCAAAGCGTATGCCAAGACGGGGACTTATCCAACCTATCATTTGCTCAATTTCTGTTAATTCATTACCAGAACGTAGCCAGCCAGTTAACTCACCTGTATCTGGGTCATACAAGTAGTATTCTTCCACGCCATAGCGCTCATAAAACTTGTATTTACTGATCATCTCTTTGGCGCTATTGCTGGGCGAAAGAATTTCAAACACCACTTGTGGGGGAATATTGTCTTCTCGCCACTGTAGATAAGAACCTCGGTCTCCTTTTAGTCTACCAAAGACAACCATAACATCAGGCGCTCTGCGGGTGCGGTTATCACCCTCGACGGGATACCACAGTAAATCTCCAGCAACAAACACATTGGGGTCATTGTCAAACAGCAGATCCAAGTTTTTCTTAATAAGTACAATCAACTCAAATTGCTTCGTGTTGTCTGCCATTGGCTGTCCGTCGCTTTCAGGGTAGATGATATCTTTTTTGTTGGAAGATGACAGCTGAGTAACCATTGCTGTAAGTCCTATTTTTACAGATAGTATTGTTAATTTTAACGAATCACCAACAAAGGCAGGGATTTAGCGGCGAAAGCGAGAAATGAGGCGATACAAACGCAGGATACTCCAGAGAATCAGGCTAGCAACTATACCAGTTGTAAGACTCCACCAAAACGCATTTGTTTGGAAAAAAGGGATGTCTTGGGGTGGGGTTTCTTGGGCAACAATGATAGAGGATGCTATTTGACTGGTTGCTAATCCAACACCTGCGATCGCTACGGTATTGGTGAGATTTCGGTCTCTCTGTGCTTCCTCTATCTCCACCATCCCGCGAATAGTCGCGGTCACATTTTCTAATATGACTAATCCTGGATTCAGACTCAGATAGTCTTTTTCTAATTGCACCTGATATTTCTCCTTGACTATCTTGCTAAATTCCTCTAAACATTTCTCATTTTGAAAAATGTTTGTACACCGCTTATTTTCATAGTTACGCCAATTTACTTCAACTGTATGCTGTTGAGTTTGCAGCAGATTTATTTCTTGGACGTATCTAGATACAGTATTAATGTTTTTTTGTAATTCAATTTTTAATTCGTGTAACCCTTTTTTTGATAAATCTGATATACTATTAATATCTATTAGACTATGCTTATATTTTTCTAATAAGCGTAATTTGAGTTCTCTTCCCTGTTCATAAGCCCAAAGTATTTTATGCCTACAATAAAATAAATATCGCCAGTCATTGTAATAATCAGCAGCTTTGGCGAATGTTGCTTCATCGGGATAGAAAATAATAATCACATGGCTGTCTTTTGCAATTCCATCCCACCGTCCTTCACCACGCCACAGTTCATAGACTGTAGCGCCTAAAAATTCTCCAGATTGTTGATGTTGATGACCTTGAGGAATTAACGCTTTGTAAGCTTCATGAGCTATACTTTCAGAAATTGGGGTATGATCTGGATCTGTCCACCCTGATATCATCCAAGTTTGCCCCAGATAGCCATTGCCTGAAAGTTTCCATGTTGGCAAATCTTCCACTTCTGGCAGAATCGCTAAATCTTTGATTTGAGTTATATTTAATGCAATGTCTGATAATTCAATTTTCTTATCAACAGAGCAGCAATAACGCAGGCAATTTGTATCTTCAAAATTCACCCGACTGTAAGAACCATCAACAGCGGCAGAAATAGTATTCAAAAAATCCAAAAGTTGTGAATCTTCGTCATTGATTTTAGTGGAGTATCCCTTTTCTTTAAGTTTATCCGGTAGCGTCACCCAATAATCTTCTATCTTGCTTGCCAATCCCTCAACAAGGTTGTAAACAAATAAATCTAGGGTGGGATACTGTATTTTGGTCATTAAGAATCTTTTGCGTTATTTGGTAAAATTTCTGATTTTTGTTTTTTCGCTTCTGCACCAGAATCTGAAGCTTTCAAAATCGGAATTGCAATATTTGCCAAATGTTCTGAGGGAGTGGGAGTGGGTTGATTTTGCTGGCTGGGTTTATCATACCTGTTGAGTTCTTGAGTTTCATATTGGTTCTGGATATTAATTCGCGCTTGCTGGTAAGATTGCCTTAGACAGTCGTTTTCTGCTAATTTTAACAAGCGGTCAATGGCAACATTTGGTGTGTCTGTAAACATTTCACCAACTTGGTTAATTTCCTGTTGTAGCTTTGGTGGTAACGGAGAATCTAATTCTACCAAAGCTGTTAAAAAAGCGCGGAGAGTGACTGTTTGTAGTTGGTTCATAAGATTTAGTGGGTTGTTTTAAAAGAAAGAACCTCACCCCCCAACCCCCCTCTCCGCCAGCAGAGAGGGGGGCTATTATTCCCCTCCTCGCGTACACGAAAAAGTGAGATTTTTTCCTCCTCGCTTGCACAAAGGAGTGCTATTTTTCCCTTCTCGCTTGCATGAAGGAGTGCTATGATTCCCCTCCTCGCTTGCGGTGAGACCAGTGCTGCAGGAGGGTTTCCCTCCGCAGGCAACTGGCGAACCCGAAGGGGGAGGGGCTAGGGGTGGGGTGACGCGGATCTATTTTCACACAGGTTTACCAGTTAAAATAAACCCAGCCCAATAATAAGGATGGGCATAAACAGGTTGAGTAGATGTCATCTTATCTGGGTCATTTTCTATAATTTGCGCCTCCGTTTCCAAGTACTCTCTACACACAGGGACATACAATTCCTTAGCTAAATCACAATACCACTTTGCTAAAGCTTCATAAGTCAACTGACGCAGCCAATTCTTTGCTTGTTTCAGCGCCGCAGCAGGGCTTTCCCTTTCCTTGAGCAACTGGTAAAATTTAATCATTAATATAGCAGTAGAACGTTCATCAACTCTCCACAGAGTACTAACAACGTAGTTTGCACCCTTGGCAAGAAACCCACTCACTAAACCGACATATTCATCCACCAAACTTTCTTGACTGGTAATTCCAGTTTCGCAGGCGGAAAGGCAAATTAATTGATATTGACTCAAGTCTAATTCATCATCATCAACAATATCCCCCAAAGTCAATTTATCCGGTTCTGCTAACATCAAAAATGACTCTCGCGGCTGTTCTGGTATGTGGTCGCCATGTCCGGTAAAATGAAACAAACCCGTATTTTCTCGTAAAGCATCAATCAACGCTTTTTGTTTAACGGGTGGAATTTGCAACTGACGACAACCTGGATACAGCGAAGCAAGGGCGACTGATTCAATATTGGCAAAGGGTAACTCACTGTTTCCCACATTCACTATGTTTGGAGAATCATCTCCCAGTGGTTGGGAGAACGGCTGCGCTAGAAGTTTTAAACCTATCTGGAAACTCGGCAAATAAGTGATAGTGAAGCGTTCAGGAAACAGGTAATCTAAAGGCAGTAGGTGTAATTCCCGGTGGGGAATTAAAATCAAATGGTCAACATCTTTGAGATAGTCTCTGAGGCGATGAATTTCTAGGATATCGCGCAGTTGATTCAGCAACATATCTTCCATATCTTGCCGCCAAGGGGCTGTTTCTTTCGCTGCACTTGTATAATTTCCTTGGCAGTAATCTTGATAACCTTGTTTCCACTTTTGCATCCAACCTTCAAAACGTTCGAGTTGGTGGAAATTAGCGGGATAGTGTTGCTGCTGTAATTCGCGTGGTAATTGCGGTTGCAGCAGTTTGGGAGGCTGGTTGTGTTTAATAATAAAAGTCGTGATCGCAACAGGGCTGATGTGCCAGTAAATTGCCGCCGTTTTGGGATTAAGCAGTTTTTGCATATCTTTGTAACTAAACTGCGGCGGCTGATAGTCCCAACCTTCCCGCAACCAAGCAAGACAAGTATTCTTACGTTTCTCCGCCAATTCCAAAGCTGCGATTTCCTTGTTAATATTGTTGGACTGGAGGCGGATATCTACCCGCAATTGATCAAAAGCCGCAAATTTCCGCGCTAGGGTAATTTCCTCTCGTTTAGATTCGCACTCTCGCACCAACTGTTCTAACCGCTGTGTCCCCTCTTCCAACCGTCTCTGAAATGCTTGCTTGTTACCCAAAGCAGAACACACTTTCAGCAATTCTTCCAATACTTGCAAGTGACGCAGGCGGAACTTCTCGAAACTCAGGAAATTCAAAGCTTGTTCATAGCTTTTTTTCGCATCAAACCAGTGGGGGAAAGGGTTTGGTTCGTCTTTAGCGTAGAGATACAAGTTTTTGCCTTTGCGACGATGCAACTCGCCGCAACCTTGTTCATATTCGGGAGTCTCGGGTTTAAGCGCGTTGATACCATCATCCCAGGTTTTTACCGCAGCTTTGTAGCCTTGGGAGTAAAGGACTGCAATACCCCGATTTTCCCAAGCTAGCCAATACTGATAATCTGTTAGGCGAAGGGCTTCATCGTAAGAGGCTACTGCATCTTCATATCGCTTTAAGTGACGCAGCGCAATACCCCGGTTGTACCAAGCTTCATGTTTGTCAGGTTTGATTTCTATGGCTTTGTCGTAGGAGGCTACTGCATCATCATATCGCCCTAACTTTTCCAGCGC
>JXCB02000001.1:105660-139650 GCA_000828075.3 Tolypothrix campylonemoides VB511288
GTAGTCAGGTTTGATTTCTATGGCTTTGTCATAAGAGGCTACTGCTTCAGAATATCGCCCTAAGTTTTTCAGCGCCACTCCCCGGATCAGCCAAGCCCAATCGTAGTCAGGTTTGATTTCTATCGCTTTGTCACACGAGGCGATCGCTTCTTCATACCTTCCTAAGTCATCCAGGGCATCTCCCCGGTTGTTCCAAGCTAAGTAGTAGTCAGGTTTGATTTCTATCGCTTTGTCATAACAGGCTACTGCTTCTTCATATCGCCCTAAGTTATACAGCGCATTACCCCGGTTGTTCCAAGCTAAGTGGAAGTCAGCTTTGATTTCTATGGCTTTGTCGTAAGAGGCTACTGCTTCAGAATATCGTCCTAACTTTTCCAGCGCCACACCCCGGTTGTTCCAAGCCCAGTCGTTGTCTGGTTTGATTTCTATCGCTTTGTCATACGAGGCTACTGCATCTTCATGTCGCCCTAAGTTACCCAGCGCATTACCCCGGCTGTACCAAGCCCAGTCGTAGTCAGGTTTGATTTCTATCGCTTTGTCAAAAGAGGCTACTGCTTCTTCATAGCCTTGCAATTCATCTAACGCAATCCCTCTACCTCTCCAATCCTCTGCATCTTCGGGTACAAATACAATAGCTTGCTCAAAATCTGCCTGTGCTTGCTGTGTTTGCTTCAGTTGTTGGTAAGCCAAACCCCGCCGCGCTAGTGCCAAAATGTAGTTTGGCTTAATTTCCAAAGCTTGGTTCAGGAATTCCACGCACTCGTGATAACGTTCCAGACGGTAGCAAGCTAAACCCAAACCATACAAAACCTGGTGGTTTTGCGGTTCCACCATAGCGGCTTGGTGAAAAGTTTCTAAAGCTGCTGCGTAATCTCCCCTATCAAGTAGGTGGTGTCCTTGCTCTAGTAAACTTGCTACGCTGGCGTTTGGCGTCATCTTCCAACCGTCTGATTGTTTTAGTTACTATTTTAACTTATACATCCGTATCATTGCCACTCCAAAGTTACAACTGCGGGCTAATACTTAAGGTGTATAAAAATGGACTTCAATTCTTGTCTTTTCTTGTTTATATAACGGTTCTCAATTGAAGAGAACACAGTTTTAGACTTTTGTGGGATGGGCATCCTGCCCGTCCTATATCTATCCGGGTAGACTTTGTCAGTATAGCCCTAGACTTCTAGTCTAAGGGTTGTAAGGTGTAAGATACAGCAGATTGCAAGTTAATGGAGTACATTCCTCCCTAATTTTCCCCAATCCATCCTAAGGTGTACACACCGGATCGCTCAAAACCTCACTCTCGCTTTAGGGTGCACTAAAATCTTTCCCTCTCCTTGATAAGGAGAGGGATGCCCGATAGGGCAGGGTGAGGTTCTTAAGGAATTTTGAATCATTTGATGACTTGTGTGTACACCGTAGAATCCATCGGGGAGGGTGCCCGATAGGGCGGTGGGGTAGTGTACCTCACTTAGATGAAAAGCGTTGTATGTCCTTTCAGCACGCTTCGACTTGTCAAGTAATTTGCTATATCGATTTTTGCTAAAGTTGTTTAGCCTTCAGGGTAAACCGCCAAGAAACTGAAAGCGCAATAGTATTCTAATTTTTTCTGTAAAAAAGGCTATTTAACGTGAGTTCGACGAAACCTAACCCCAACCCCTTCCCTACAAGGGAAGGGGCAAAAAATCCGTAACGCAGGTACGAAAGAATCGGCTTTTTAAGCCTCTCCCCGCTTCCGGGAGAGGAATGGAAGCGGGGTCAAATCAGGATATATCGAACTCACGTCTATTTAATCAGTTGGAGAGACTATTTATAAATCTAAAATGTTCCTAAAATTATATAAACTTCATCAAATCTACATAATATTGTCAAGTCATCTTTAGCAAGGTAAATTTTGCGGCAGTATAAATTTTTCCTTGTGGTTCACTTCGCGTTTGTTGCTAATCTGACTTTTCACGGCATATGGAAAAATCCACGAAAAACCTAACCCCCTAGCCCCCAACCCTTGTAGGTCAGGGGGAAAAATCAAAGTACCTCTCTCCTACAAGGAGAGAGGTTCTCCACATCCCGTGAAAAGTAAGGTTGCAAATAAATACATCTAACATCTTGCTTCTGCGCAAAACTTTGTATCTTACGAAGGATGCAAAGACAGTTGCAGTCAACCCCACACTCCTTCACCTGTAGATGTATATGTGGTATGGGTATTTATCTCTTATTGTTAGTATGTAGCATTAAAAACTTAATGCATCAGTATTTATTTCTTCTTTTTTGATTGTTTGCATCTTAATACATAAAACTTTCATAAATTCAGTTGATTAGATTAAGTACAAACGCTGAAAGAACGATACTTTCAAATCTTTCTTACAAACCATGTTGGAACCAAAGCGCTTTCTTACCCAATCTTTCACTTACTCAGAGTAGTTTTCATACATCTTTTCACCTTTTTGGTGAAAATTATAGTAATCTAAATGTTAGTAAGGAAGTTACTTATCATCTACCCCTAACTGAAATTTTCTATTTTTCAGGTATGTACTCAACTTCTTGAGTTTTGCAATAAATTCATGAAGGTCGTACTCAGAACTCTCCAGGGTAACGATTCATTACGAAATAACGTTATATTTTGTTACCGATACATATGAAGAAATTACCTTCTTATGAAACACTCGCTGCGTCTAATGATACAGCATTGCTGTATGAGTTATTACTCTCACCACTTGTAGGAGTTTACGATTCTTGTGGTTCAAACAAGTATTCTCCTTGGGCGAGAGAGAAAACTTAGCAGACAAGGGTTTTATAGAAATGGCAGGCAGAGTCAAAATATACCTCTCCTGGTTTACAAATATATCAGTAAACCAAAAAATATTTTGTCTTCAAAGATACTTAATCAAAGTTTGTTTGAGAAACAGTTGTTGACTTAGTCAACGCATCATACCTGATAATGGCACAAACTTTACTGCTAGATACGGTTCTCAAAACAACAGTTAGATAAGATCTGAAACTCTCTGCATAAGCCATGTGTAATTCCTCTATTGCTATAAGAAGAAGCAATAGAACCCAAGCAAAACCCTGAAGGTGCACAATTACCGCATTCACGCTTGAATTAGGCATCTCCCAGCATTGCTCTTGTGTTGGGGAGCGGTCTTCGTTTTCTATGATTGAGTAATTTCAATCTCACGTCTGTTATGGCTGTGTATTAGCTTTCTGCGAATAAGTGCGAGTTGCGCTAATACTACTTTGTCATCACACAAAGTACAAGGAGCCTGGGAACAATCGAAAGCCATTTTGCTATTTACTAATAGCATAATTTTTCTACTATTTAGCCATGAATACCTCTGTTCAGATCTTTATCATTCTTTCACTTGAAAATGTTGATTTAAGTCCAAAGCCATGAATATGACGACACTTCCTATTGGTAGATACAGATTTTTTCAGTCATTACAGCCATTATCTCTATTAGGAAAAATGACCAGTAAGCCTCTTACTGGTTGTTGGCAAATTTTTAGCCCGTCAGCTACTTGGTCAATTTATCTAGAGGAAGGTAAACTCATTTATATCTGCTCCGCAGATAAAATGTTTGATTTGCTTTACAAACATTTACAGCGTTTGAGTGAACAAATTCCTACTCTCGATAGTGGAATTGATAAACAGTTGCAGACGGTATTTGAAACGGGACTTGTCAATCAAGCAATACCGAATCCAGATTACTTAGCTATTTGCTGGTTAGTTAATCAAAAGTATATTAGTCCTGAGCAAGCCGGGATGCTGATAGAGGAATTGGCGATAGAAATTCTTGAGCAATTTCTGAACATAAAAGAGGGAAGTTATGAATTTGCCTCGGAGAGTTTTCTAGATGATTTGCCAAAGTTTTGTCATTTAGATTTACGCTTACTAGTCGAAAAGTGCCAAAGCCGATCCTCAAATCAGAAAAATACTAAATCACGAGGTATACAAGAGCGCCTTCACTCTTTGTCATCAAAAGTACGGCAGTTTCAAACAAAAACGGAGAAACAATTTGTCAACCAAAACAGTCATCAAACAGCAGAAGCCAAAACTAACAATGATAAAGAGCAGCAATTTTCCCAAAAAGCATCTGAAACAAAAGTTTACAAAGTTATCTGCATTGATGACAGTCCTGTAATCATCAATTCCATCACTAACTTTTTAGATGACAAAATGTTTTCTGTGAGCGGAATTAATGACCCCTTAAAGGCTTTAATGCAAATTATTCGCCTCAAACCGGATCTCATTTTACTAGATATTGAAATGCCAAACTTAGACGGTTATGAACTATGTTCTTTGTTGCGTAAGCATTCGTACTTTCACAATACACCTATAATTATGGTTACAGGTAGAGTAGGATTGATAGACAGAGCAAAAGCAAAGATTGTTAGAGCTACAGGTTATTTAACCAAGCCTTTCACACAAGTAGATTTACTAAAAGTCGTCTTTCAACACATAGAGTAATCTATAACTCAAGCCAAACTAGTACTAAAGTTTACCTGTTTAAGTTTGTTTTATATACAAAGCTTTGAGTATTACTCGCTTTAGCGCACTTGTTGCCATTATATTTTTTTTATTGCAAATAATGAATTAATATAACAGTTTGCGGTTAAATTCAGTCAGTTCTGACACCTCAACCCTGAACTTCTCTCCTAAATTGGCTAGTAGCCCAGTACATTAACTTTGATACGGTTCGTAGTAAGGACGCTTCGTGCTTTAATAAAGCGCTTAAGCGCTCACTACATACCCCTCAAACAAAGCTAGTGGCGCATCATATAAAGTTCGGCTGAATACTTATCACCTCTTAAGAACCCCCTCCCCCTATCCCCAGAGGGGGCCCCGAGTCCCCCGTAAAGCTACGCTTCACGTCCCCTCCCCGCATGGCAGGGCTGTTTCATTCCCTCAAAGGCTCATAATGTCAAGGGTTCATGAAGTGCGATTGCCCGAAGGGCAGACGCCTGAAGGCGTATCGCTCCTTATTTCCTGGATAAAAATTAAATTTTCTGGGTCAAAATATAGGTTTTCCATAACTTATGTCCCAAAAATCATCGCGCTTCGATATTGACAAATCCTCTCTCTTAACGAATGAAACAGCCCTGCTCCCCGCATGGGGGGAGGGGATTAACTTTTAAGGGTAGGTTTTTTGGCAGAGCGAAAATAGTTGAGAAAATTCTCAAGTGTTTAAGGGATTTATTTCCAAGAAATAAATTATCCATCTTGTGGGGTGGGCGTCCCCGCCCGCCCTCGATCTGAACGGGCGAGACGCCCGTTCCACAAAAGATTTTTGGATACTTTTTTATTTGGAAGTCCCTAACGTGGTTTGGTCGTTTCAGGATTTTTAAATCGGCTGAAATAGTCAAAAAATGACCAAATACAAAATACCTACCTTTGTAAGGAGGGGCGGCGCGGGGTGGGGTGCAGTTAACGTGGGAATCTTAACAATTCAAAATTCAAAATTCAATATTCAATATTCAAAATGAAACACAGTTTCAGTTGGGGATTTAAACCCCAACTGAAACTGAGACTACGTATAGACGTAGGGGTCTTAGACCCTTTAATTTACGATAACTAATTAGCCGGACATGATATCACTAGAAGTTTAGGCTCAAATTTTGCACTAACCCCAAGCGAATAGAATATGCACTACCCGTAGAATAACCTCCTTGCAGTAGGTTTAGTCTGTTTCTCGGTAAATGCGGTTTCAACTGCTAGGTGCATTTCCTTAAACAAAAAATTATTCTGTTTCAGAAGCATTGGTTACAAACTTGCAAAAGTGGCTCATGCTAAATCGGCTATGAAAATACTCTTATCATCAAAACAAAACTTGATATTTTTTTTTGGAGGAATGCTCACAATGAGCAGTTTTGCTTTTTAGGTTTGCTGCAAAATATAGCAATCCTATTTTAGTTGTGAAAAATATCCGTGGTGGCTGTTGATGGTTGACAGTTGACTGTCAACTGTCAACGACCAACACCCTGTATGCCAAATTTCACGCTCTCATTTAGGACTGCTATATATCAAAGTCATCAAAAATTCTTAAAGAAACTGTGCTTTTACACTTAGTTGTACCAGCTAGAAAAGGTATAAGTAGGTGATCCACAGATACAATGAAATTTCGTACTCCATAAGTACTACTAAGCTTATTTCCCTATTTGGGAGGGTGTGTTTGCTAAGATAAAGAATTGTGACTAGTCTGATATTTCAAAGTTATTTTGCCTTCTTCAATTCTTCACATCTTCTAATATTTGCTATTATAAATTATCTCATTTTAGTAGCTCACTAACATCACCCTTGAGAATTGCTTAATAGCTACAAAAATTAGTCATCTTTTCTTTGGCAATGGGAGATGACTAATGACGAATGAACGCCACTTGCTAACAAAGCGGGAAGCCCTTCTCTGTAGGGGAGACGCTAGGCGTATGGGTATGTCCTTCCGCCTGATGCTTAGGGCACGGGTTGCGCTTACGCCAGTTAAGGGGGCGCGGGAAAACGCCACTTGCGGGACTGTCGGCACCGGACGCCAGTTCCCTAGGTCGGGAAACCTTCCTGCAGGACTGGCTCCCCAACGCAGTGGCTTTCCTCCTACAGTATTCGATCGCTGACGCAGTGGCACTATCATGACTATTGACGAATAAACACTATGTTACGAGACAAGAAACTAGAAACCCAGTTGCAGTTTCTAGAGGAAGCAACTGACTCTCTCAACACTCTAGAAACTGTCTTATTGGAAGTCAAATTTAATCGTCAAATTGCTCTACCAAAAATCAATGACGGACTGAGAGCTGCTCATTCTATAAAAGGCGGCGCAGGTATGGTGGGATTTCGGACTTTAAGTGCTTTGGCTCACCGCTTAGAAGATTCCTTTAAAGTTTTGACAACTCAGAAAAACTTTTTAGAACTTGACACTGACTTGCAAAGTTTACTTCTAGCTGGAGTAGATTGGCTGCGTCAGATAGTGAAACTACATTCAGAAGGTTATGCTATTGATGAGCAGTGGTTAGCAACCTTTTGTTATCCAGTTTTTGAAGAGTTACAAGAACGTTTGTACTATTTTGTTTCCGAGGATACTATAACGATTTTCTCACCAGAAAATGGATTAAAAGATATTATTTCCTTACTTTTTAAAACAGAAGTAGAAGACTGTCTACAACGCCTAGAATCTTTGATTTTAGATGGGGAAGAGTCTGTTTTGCACTCCGAAGTTGCTATGATGGCAACTGAGTTGGGTGGTTTGGGGGAAATGCTACAGCTACAAGCTTTTACTCAGCTTTGCAAGTCAGTAACCGAAGAATTAGAAGCAGCAGAAAAAGTTGAAGAAATTGCTCGGTTAGCATTGCAAGCATGGCGGCGATCGCAAGCCTTGATACTTACAAATCAGATTGATAGTCTGCCAACACAGCTTACCCACAATCTCCACACTTTCTACCAATTTACATTCCAACAGCTAACCTCAGACTGGTAAAGGGGGCTGGGGATTGGGGATTGGGGATTGGGGATTAGGGATTGGGTAAGGCTGCCGAAAAATTATGTCTGGGGAAATATTGACCATTACCAAGTTGGGAGGATTTTCCCCAACAAGCCTAATAGCCAAAATTGGTAATTACCAAATCGCCGCCGTAGCGGGAAACCTCGCTACGAGGCTAGAACCAATTACAAATTGTGAAATAGAGCGTGCATCTTAACCACTGCGCCAATAACAACAATTGCTGGCGCTCCAAACCCAGTTGTCTCGACTTGCTCTACAATTGTTCCTAGCTTACCAATCAATTCTTCCTGATCTGGTCGTGTACCCCAACGCACCAGAGCAATAGGTGTTTCTAAATCCAACCCAGCTTTGGTTAACTGTTCAACGATGTAAGGCAGATTGTGAATCCCCATGTATATCACAATCGTTTCTGAACCGTGGGCGATCGCATTCCAATTTACTGCGGGACGATACTTACCTGCTGCCTCATGTCCAGTCACAAAAGTGACAGATGAACTATACAACCGATGCGTTAAAGGTATACCAGCATAAGCTGGAGCCGCAATTCCCGAGGTAATACCAGGCACAACTTCTACAGGGATTCCAGCTTCTACCAATTCTTCCATCTCCTCACCACCGCGACCAAAGATAAACGGGTCTCCCCCCTTAAGCCGCACAACAATGGCATTATCCTGCGCCTTAGCAATCAGCAACTCTGTCGTTTCGTCCTGGATCATCGAATGACGCCCCCGCCGCTTACCAGCATTAATCTTCTCAGCCTCAGGATTAATCATTGCTACAATTGCCGGACTAACCAAAGCATCATAGATGACCACATCCGCACACTCTAACAATCCCTTACCCTTGAGAGTCATCAACCCCGGATCTCCCGGTCCCGCGCCCACCAGGTAAACCTTACCCAAACACCTTGTATCTTCTGTGGGGTGGGCATCTTGCCCGCCATTGTCTTCGCGGTTCATTTTTCCAACAAATCCCAAATCAATTCGACTAATTCTGCACGTGTTCCCAAAGGCTCAGCCAGTTGAAAGTTCACCTCAGGAAACTGTAATTTTAACTCTTCTTGCCTTTGAGCAACAGCATCAGTCATTCCACCTGCAAATAGGAAATATGGTATTATCAACAAATTCCTGTACCCAGCGCTGATCAACTCTTGCACCTGCGCCTCAAAGCTGGGAGGTACAGCCAAGTAAGCAGCCACTCCTCCTATAGCCGTTGCTATTGCTTCCACTGGATTGTTTGCTCCAGCGCGACGACTACCATGAGCTAAAAGAATTTTTGCTTCTGCTTTTGTCGCAACCACTTGCTTCGCCAGCAAGCGCCCTAAATCAGGGTGACTTCCCAAGTATGGTTGTAGAGATATCTTGATATCTTGACCGAGGATTTGCTTTGCCAGTGCGACTTCGGCTGGAATATCTTCCATCACATGAACTCCTGGCAGCAGAAATAGCGGTAGGATTTTGAGACTATTGCATCCAGAATTTAAAGCATTCTTGCCAAATTTTATAATTTGCTCATGCAAGCGATCGGGACTCAATTCCAAGTATGCTGTACCGACCAAGGTTTCGCATTTCACCAGGGAAGCTACGTCCCCAGTTGCAATCTTCGGTAAATCGCTTTGTCTGTTATGACATAACAGCCCAGCCAGATGTTGCATAGCAATTTCCGGACGCGGATCGCGACTTCCGTGGGATACCAGCAGATACGCAGATGCCATTGACAAGGACGTCACTCAAATGTTTTGGTTTACTTAATATAACTTAAGTTCAATTGGCTCACTATATGGCAGCAGATAGACATTGAAAATGCTGGAAACAACTGATATCATGCTCGCTTAGCCCATCAGAAAACTTATTTGTAGTAAGGACAATCCTTGCTTTGTCGGTAAAGAGGATTTTTGTCCTGACTACGAACTTCTGCACGGTTATATTATCGACATGATATGACTCTTAAAATGCTTTATAGATAGCAATTAGCCAGGAAGTGTAAATTCCTGGCTGTTATAGAGATTAATTGAGAATGTCGTCAGATGTCAGTTGATTTCTCAACTTACTTTTCTGCAACGGGGTCAGCAACGTAACGGAAAGTTGGTTCAGAGTTCCAAGGACCGCGTTCGTCCTTACCATCACTAGACAAGTTGTAGTAAATGTCCACAGTGGTATCAGGTTGGATATTACCGAAGAATGGGTCAGTTAACTTACCCAAAGAATCCAACGCCTTCATGAACATTTGGGTATGAGAAATTTCCCGAGTCAGAAGATGAACGAGTACCTGTTTAGTAGCGTCATCAGAAGCAAGCTTAATCAATTCTTCGTAGGTTTGACGTGCCCCAGCTTCAGCAGCAATGTCAGCCCGCAAATCGCGTACAACATCTCCGCCCTCATTGACATAGGCTGCTGTCCAAGCTTGACCTTGGCTATCTAACAAGTGAGGTCCCACACCCCGCACAGCAAACAAGGTGCTTTTGTAAGCCTCGGTTTGGTCTACATTTTTGGTATGACCTTCGATGAGTTTGCCTACCATCTCCAAATGGCTAAACTCTTCGATCGCAATGTCTTGCAACATATCCCGAATCCCAGGATTTTCGCAGTGTAAGGACTGCGTCCAGTATTGCAAAGCTGCTGTTAGTTCACCTGTTGCACCACCAAACTGCTCTAAAAGTAGTTGGGCAAAACGTGGATTCGGTTCAGCGATGTTAACAGGTTTAATTGTTTCTTTTTTGTGAAAAAACACAACTCTGCTCCTTTTTTTTTGATTTATTTATTCCAGTTCCTTGAGAGTAAGTTTTGTGGCTCGGACTCTTGTTGAAAGCTGGAAATTTTCCGCACCCATCCACAAATGTTAAGGGTGGCAGCTCGCCCAAACCTGCATCCTGAGTAAGACTTACTATTTGAGTAGCTCTATCCAAAGTTATTATCTGAGCAAGCGAAGTAGGTAGGAACAAACAGAAAAAAAAGAACAGCGAAAGTGAAAACGCCTGAAACTCGCGCACTCTTATTAATGAACGCCACTTGCACGCCCCTCAGGGCGCTTTGGGGTTGGGGGTTTTTCCCTAAGAGCGCAGTGAGTCCTAATGATAGCCCTCTCCTGTCCGAGACGCTACGCGCCCTTCGCAGCTCCTCCGTTAGGAGGCACACGAGTTAACCTAATTTTTACGAGGTACTTATTGCTTTTGAGCGCTGTATGTGTAGAAGTTGTCTAATGCTCCCACCGTCTCAAATTTATAAGAGGGTATCCAATTATTGAGTTTTAAATCTGTACGGTAAACACTAAAAAGGATGAAATCTTGTTTTTGTGTACGGATTGAGATAACTTCCCTGATACGCGGGTTTGCTACGTCTACCAATTGATCACAGTTCATTTGTATTAAATTTTCTAATAAATTTGTAGTTTTCTTACAAACATTGCTTTTCAAGTATTCGGTCAGCCTTTCCACTGCATACTCTTCATATCTCGCCTGACTAGGATTTGTGTTCGCCATCGCCAGACCCAAAACTGATACTCCCACTACTCCCACACATGCAATAATAGTAAAGGCTCTCATTTTTCATAACTGCTATTCGCCGTAGTTATAAGACTCCAGATTAACTGAGTCCGTTCCTTTAACAAAACTACTGGATCTCTTGAACAAGAGGTGTTATAATAGGACATAACAATAATGGCGAGCGTAGCCAAGCGGTTAAGGCAGAGGATTGTGGTTCCTCCACTGGTGGGTTCGACTCCCATCGTTCGCCCTGAAGTTACCTTAGGTAACAAAACTTAACAGAAATCTTCAGTTAGCAATCGACACGAAATCCCCCGACTAAAAGTACGGGGGATGTGTTTTACAGAAATTTAAAACTATCGCGCTTAAAACCGTCTTGTGATCAGCCGATTATAGCGGTTCTTAGTTGGATGCAATACAATAGCCGCAATGTTTAAACCAGCCAAAAATGTCATTTAAACTAACTTCTTCAAATGCTGCTGTAATCGCTTTATCTAAATCTGAATAAGTACGAGCAGCAAGGGAAGCGTAAAAATTCTTTGATTTTGGACCAAAAATTTTCTATTGGCGAAAAGTCAGGCGAATATGGTGATAAATAAACTAAGTGTGCACCGACAGCCTCAATTGCTTCTTGAATTCCTGCCACTTTGTGAGAGCTAAAATTATCCATCACTACACAGGCTCCTTCCCAGAGATTAGGAACTAAGACTTGTTCAACAAAAGTTTGAAATGCAAATTTATCGGTTCCACCTTTAAAGGTCATTGCGACCACATTTCCACGTAAAGAAATGGCTCCAATTACTGTGACATTTTTACCGCGTTTATCTGGGCGATCGCCATGTGCCCTTTTTCCCTTAAGTGCTCTGGCATAGAGTCTTGTCATTGCTATATTGACACCTGACTCATCAACAAATACCAAATTGTTCAAGTCAAATGTACGGATAGTTTCCCAGTACTCTTGTCTTAATTTTTTTACTCTGTCCGTATCTTGTTCGCTGGCATGAAAGGTTTTTTTTTCGTGTTATTTGGAGTTTTTGCAGAGTTCTTCCCATTGTGGCTCGGCTGACCTTAATTTGGGTTTTTAACTCGAATAAGCTGCATAGTTCTTCGAGAGTCGCATCATTATTTTCCGCTACCAATTTCTGTAATATTTCTGAATGTTTATCATTTATTTTTGGCTTTTGACCACCTCCATGTGGTAATGCCTCAATTCTACCCATATCCTGATAGCGGTTTATTAATGTTTGTACAAAACTAAGGCTAACACCAAAATTTTGCGCTAGTTTTCGATATGATCCTTCCCGCTTTATATAAGCATTAATGATTTTTTGACGTAAATCATTTAAGTAAGTTTTCATCAAACGTACCTCTTTACACCCAGTTCTCAATTTATCATCTTTTGTATGTGACTCAACTGAGAACCGCTATATTTGCGACAAGTCACTGGAGAGCATTTTGCCTGTTCCAGCTTTTTCTAGGCTGCTATTGAGAAACAAGTTGAAAAAATTAAGAATTGTGTCATCCTATCTAAAAGATGCCAAGCAGAAAAATGAAAGTGAACCCACATAAGGCAAGTAAAGAGACAATAATTATGTTGCCTATACTGTGGTCTTGAACTGTTACTTGTTGTGGATGTTCAGCCATATAAATCCACCCTGTTTTAAAGACTATGCTGAAATTATAAATACCAGGATAGATATTTTTATTGGTAGAATAACATACTTGATTTTAATTAAATTAAGTTTATCTTCGTAGCTGACTTAAAAAGAAAAAAATAAAGTTTTGTTTCAGTGATTGCCACGAGGAAACTGTAGGTGTCAAAAGGACGCTTGATAGCTATAGCAGGGGACTAGGGACTGGGGACTGGGGACTGGGTGAAAAGTCTTTTTGTGTCTAGGTTTTATCATCTGTTAGCGTCGTACGCACCTTGGCTGTTGCTATACCTTCGACACATTGCCCAAAGCAAGTTGACCAAAACAGTCTTGCTTATAAATTTATTATTAAGTTTTATTTAAAATAATATAGAGAAAATTAAATAAAATTTAACTTTTTATAATCTAGAGTAAAAGGCGCTCAGGAAACTGAAATCCTTCAATTCATAAGCTTCGCGCGCTAGTTGCCCTCTGCCTTTTTTATTTAGATAAGCTTTTTGGAGAATGGCTATATGTGTTTAGAGTTACAAGAAATCTCATACTAGGTTGATGTTTGTTATTCTGATTGTAACAAAAATCAAAAAAGAGTACGCCCTTAGTTAGAGTGCAAAATACTCATAGATAAGATTAGCGTAAAAAGGTAGAGAGGTTTAAGGGTAGTAACAGTAGTAATAAATGCTAATTGCTAATTGCTAGTAGTTGTTTTTACTATTAGCGATGGGCAGTTGGCTATTAACTATTGCCCAGTCAAACGCTGAATCGGAAATCTATAATTATCTCAAGATTGCCATGTCTGAATTACTTCAAGCCGTTCTGGATAGTGAAGAGAAAAGTGATTTGCGTTCCTTAATCAGTGAGTTACGCCAGCAAGAAAAAAAGTATTTGCTGCGGAACGACATACTCAACTTATATAGTGAATATTGCTCTAAGTACGAAAAGCCTGAGACGTTTTACACCGCCTCTCACTTAGGAAAACTCATTTACTACACTCAAGAAATTATCCAAGAGGAATCAAGCCTCTGCTTTATTATACGCCCAAGGATTGCCAGTCAAGAAGTTTACCGACTGACAGGCGACTTGAGTATAGAGCCGATGACGGTTCAAGAACTGTTGGATTTGCGCGATCGCTTCGTCAACCGATATAACCCCAACGAAGGCGACCTCTTGGAATTGGATTTTGGTCCATTTTATGACTACACCCCGGTGATTCGTGACCCGAAAAACATTGGCAAGGGGGTGCAGTTTCTCAACCGTTATCTATCCAGCAAGCTGTTTGCTGACCCTAAGCAATGGCTAGAAACTTTGTTTAACTTCTTGCGCCTACACCAGTACAATGGTGTGCAATTGCTGATTAACGAGCGTATTAAGTCACAGCAGCAACTCTCTGATCAAGTTAAAAAAGCCATCACTTTCGTGAGTTCTCGCCCGAGTGAGCAACCCTACGAAGAATTGCGGTTTGACCTGCAAACGATGGGCTTTGAACCGGGTTGGGGTAACACCGCCCAGCGAGTCCAGGAAACCTTGAGTGTTCTGGATGAATTGCTTGATTCTCCCGATCCTCAGACTCTGGAAGCCTTCATTTCTCGCATCCCGATGATTTTCAGAATCGTCTTGGTTTCTGCTCATGGTTGGTTTGGACAAGAGGGAGTTTTGGGGCGTCCCGACACTGGCGGTCAAGTAGTTTACGTCCTCGACCAAGCGAAGACTCTGGAAAAGCAGCTGCAAGAAGATGCTATGCTGGCTGGTTTAGGGGGATTAAATGTCCAGCCGAAGGTGATTATTCTCACCCGCCTCATCCCTAACAGTGATGGCACCCTTTGTAACCAGCGCTTAGAAAAAGTCTACGATACTGAAAATGCCTGGATTTTGCGAGTGCCTTTGCGGGAATTCAATCCCAACATGACGCAAAACTGGATTTCGCGGTTTGAATTTTGGCCTTATCTCGAAACCTTCGCCATTGATGCCGAAAAGGAACTGCTGGCAGAATTCCAAGGTAGACCAGATTTAATTGTTGGCAACTACACTGATGGAAATTTGGTAGCATTTTTGCTGTCACGCCGCCTTGGCGTAACGCAGTGTAATATTGCTCATGCTTTAGAAAAGTCCAAATACTTGTTTAGTAACCTCTATTGGCAAGATTTGGAGGATAAATATCATTTTTCGTTACAATTCACTGCTGATTTGCTGGCGATGAATGCTGCCAATTTCATCATCAGCAGTACCTATCAAGAAATTGTCGGCACGCCGGATAGTGTAGGACAGTACGAGTCTCTCAAGTGCTTCACCATGCCGGAACTATACCACGTCGTTAATGGGATTGAACTGTTTAGTCCCAAGTTTAACGTGGTACCGCCTGGAGTGAACGAGAAGTCCTATTTCCCCTACACACGGACTGAAGACAGAGTTGAAAGCGATCGCATCAGAATAGAAGAAATGCTCTTCACTCTGGAAGACGAAACCCAAATTTTTGGTACCCTTGATGACCCAAGCAAGCGCCCGCTTTTCTCAATGGCACGTCTTGACCGTATTAAGAACCTCACTGGTTTAGCGGAATGCTTTGGTCGGAGTAAAGAATTGCAAGACCGATGCAACCTCATTTTGGTAGCAGGTAAATTGCGAACAGAAGAATCAGGTGACAACGAAGAACGCGACGAGATTGTCAAACTTTACCATATTATAGAGGAGTACAATCTCCACGGAAAGATTCGCTGGTTGGGTGTGCGTTTGACCAAATCTGACTCTGGCGAAGTTTATCGAGTCATTGCTGACCACCAGGGAATATTTGTGCAACCTGCTTTGTTTGAAGCTTTTGGTTTGACAATTTTAGAAGCAATGATTTCGGGATTGCCAACTTTTGCTACCCAATTTGGGGGTCCTTTAGAAATTATTCAAGATAAAGTCAATGGCTTTTACATCAACCCAACCAATTTAGAAGAAACCGCCGAAAAAATTCTTGCTTTTGTTGAGAAGTGCCAACAAAATCCCAACTCTTGGTATGAAATTTCCCAGCGAGCCATTGACCGGGTTTACAGCACTTACACATGGAAAATTCACACTTCAAAGCTGTTATCTTTGGCGCGGATTTATGGCTTCTGGAACTTTATTTCCAGAGAAAACCGAGAGGATTTGCTGCGTTATATCGAAGCTTTGTTCTATTTAATTTACAAGCCAAGAGCGCAACAACTTTTGGAGCAGCATAAGTATCGTTAAGTAGTCATTAGTCATTAGTCATTAGCTAATGACTAATGACTATCTTGTCAACTCGTACCAAGTTCTTTGACCAACGATGCCATCCACTACTAAACTCCGCTTGTTTTGAAAGGCTTTGACAGCAGCTTCCGTTAGGGCACCAAACATTCCATCAACTCGAACATTATAACCATTAGACAATAACAGCCGTTGCAGGACTCTGACAGCAACACCCGAGTTACCAAAACCCAAAGCGGGCAAAGGTTGATTATCATACATTTGAGTCCTGATCTGATCACTACCTTGTTTGTTAGTAGCTCTTTGCCTACGCTGAGAAAGAGCCCTGCTCGGGAGATTGTCCGATGCTAGTTGGAATCGGACAAAATAAGTAGAAGCAAGCATAATCTTCTTACTTTCTTTAAGCGGGCTTTTTTGAAAACTTCGGACAGTGTTTCCCCACTGACCTACCAACTTCGGGATAGGCTCACTAGACAAAAGCATTTCTGGTGCACACACATGAAAGTTCAAAGGTGCAATGACATCTTTATCGTCCTTCCTTAAAACCTGGAAATACTCAGAGCCAACAAGGCAAGAAATTTCAGAGAGAATATTTATTTCTATTGGATTAAGTATACTTTCATTTTTTATATTTATTATTGACGCAGCAGCTTGCGCAGCAGCTTCAGGCTGCACAAATTCAGGTGGTGTAATTTGAGCAGCTACAACTCTCTGAGATAGCTGCCTTTGTGTTGACTTCTCCTGATCACTGTCTCGCTGAACGAGTGGAACTTCCGGTGCAATGGGCGGGGATGGTTGTCCTGTTGTTAACACGCCCGTCATCAGCAGGGCAATATCTGTCATTGTATTTCATTTTACTAACACCCATGTTTCCTTTGACAGGAAAAATTGCTGCTATTCCGGAATAGACAGTACTTAAAAATAAAAAAATCTAATAAATTCTTTTCAAAGAATCAGTAAAATAGAATACTCAAGTATTTGCCCTTCCTAGCGGCGTAAACAAAAAGCCTGAAATATAAATGATTTACAAATGAGCTAAGTTTTCTTAAAGAATTATGAAGTAGAACTGAGAAATTATATAAAAAATTATGAATTATGAGTGATAAAAACCTTCATAATTCATAAGTGACAATATCTTGACTCATTTTCTGGCTAGTACGTCGGGCGCGGAAATAGGTACCATACCCTACACGAAGCCCTATGCCTGCGCACGCCAAGGGCGTATTCCTCTCGGGAAAGCCCTATGGCTAACGCCACGCCTTACGGCGAGCGGGTATCTCCTGCGGAGAGGCTGCGCCAACGCCAGTCGCCTAGGTCGGGAAACCGTTCGGAGTTCGGCGAAGGCTCACTTGAGCCGCTGAGCGCTCACCTTGGCGTTCGTTGCCCTCCTACAGCGCTGGACTCACCATGATTTGCACTGCAGTTACACCGATCCGCCTCTACATAAAGGAAGCGAAAAACTTGTGATGTAAGCTTTTTAAATGCGTAAATTCCAAAACAGCGGTACTAGCCTGTCAAAACGCCCCAAGTTCTTGGACCAACAACTCCGTCCGCCCTGAGACCACGCCCACTTTGAAAGGCTTTAACAGCAGCTTCTGTCAGCGCACCGTAAACTCCATCGATTTTAACAAAGTAGCCATTAGACACTAAAAGTCGCTGTAGGGCTTTTACAGAATCACCTCTTGCACCAAACCGTAGAGTTGGCAGACCAGAACCAGAACTGATCGCAGTCGGCTTGATCAGAGATTGTAATTCAGGTTTTGCCTCAGGTTGTAATTTAGCTTTTGCCTCAGGTTGTGCCTCAGGCTGTGGCTTAGGTTGTTCTTCAGGTTTTGGTTGATTTGTAGATTCTTCCATACAATTAATTTATAAAACTATTTTTCTAATTTATAAACTATTTTTTACATATTTCAACCGTATTTGGATTGCCAAACAATTAACTTACCCAACCGGGTTGTGTTAGCTCCAGTAGCAGTGCATACCCAGATAAACAGTGATTACTTGCTCGGGTAAAATTCTATGGATATTATTCATGCTCATGAACTTTGTTTCCACGTTTCTAGAGTAATGTTAACGGACTCGCTTTGGCAGTACCTGTTAGGGTAGTATCTCACTAGGTAAGAAGGTAACGAATAATAATTCCCCCACACCCCAAAACCATCATATTCGCATACACCGAAATTGCACTAAGTTTATATCAAGGGGTGGGGGGATCATCTGTTGCAAACATTGAGAAAAATGCTGCTGATAGGCTTCGGCGTGACAACTACCCCAGACCATCAATAACTGGAAGGAAGTAGAAAGCAAAACCTAGCACTGTATATGCCGCTAAAAGTAATGTGCCTTCTAACCAGTTTGACTTACCATCGGAACTAATGCTATTGGCAATCAACACTGCTACAGCCACAGCCACTAATTCAAAAGGATTGAAATTCAAATCCATCGGTTGACCTAATGCCCACCCTGCTAAAACTAAAAAGGGAGCAACAAACAGGGCAATCTGCATACTTGATCCCACCGCCACGGAAACGGAAAGATCCATCTTATCCTTCATTGCCACAGTCACAGCTGTAGCGTGTTCAGCAGCGTTACCAATAATCGGCACAAGGATGACTCCTGTAAACAGCGCCGTCAAACCCAACTGCGATGTGGCGACTTCTAAAGAATTGACAAGCAATTCGGATTCCAATGCCACCAGGAGGGTACATATTAGCAGCACCGCAGTCCACAACCAAATATTTGGCGGCTTGTTGAGATGTGTTTCCTCTATTACTGTTTCTACGATCGCCACTTCGTAAAGATAAGAGTGGGTTTTCATGGAAAATAACAGAGTTAGGGCATACACGAGAATAAGTACCATAGCAACAGCAAGGGACAGATTTTGCAGTGTGTTTTGGCTAATTCCCTGAGCGCTAAATTTCATCGCTGTAGGCAGTAGAATCGCAATCACCGCCAGATTCATCGAAGAAGCGTTTACCCGCGCCACTATCGGCTGAAATGTCTGTTCTTTGTGGCGCAGTCCGCCCAAAAGCATCGAAAGACCCATCACCAGTAGTAAGTTGCCGATAATTGATCCCGTGATACTGGCTTTGACCACATCCACCAGTCCGGCATTTAGGGCAACTAGGGCAATAATCAGTTCCGTAGCATTGCCAAAAGTGGCGTTTAACAACCCTCCCAGCGTCGGACCAACCACGACAGCAATTTCTTCTGTGGCTGTCCCCATCCAAGCTGCTAAAGGCAAAATGGCTAAACTCGCTGTGATGAAAACTGTTAAGTCTCCCCATTTCAAGTAATGAGCCGCTATGGAAACCGGAAGGAACAGTAACAGAACCAAAAATAAAATGTTTTTACCTGACATTTGTTATTTTGAGTTGAAAGTATTAGAGACAGTTGCGTGAGGAGGTCGTCCTCAACTAGTTTTGAGTCATGAGTAAGAAGTGTTAAGTAACAAACAATATACACTTAGCACTCAGTACTTAGCACTCACCACTTGTGTAGACCAGACTCTAGGATACTCCCAACCCTCTGATTGAGCAGTTTCAAGATTGTACTGTTTGCTTTCTACAGCGAGATTTGTAAAATAAGATTGCGGTATGAGTAGAATTTGCAATGTTTCGTTGCAAAAGTTTCCGATAATGCCCAGATTCTACACCAAGGATGCGGTTTAATATATTAAAAGACAATTAAATTTTCTGCAGCACCAACGACAAAACCCGTTAATATGGGTTTAGTCGATGGTTGATTGCACAGGGCAAATGACTGCTGGATAATGCAGATTACTCCCAACACGAAAACCGCTACCTCGAAATTTGGTTCTATCTCATAGTTGTTGTCTGTACCAATTGTTGTTGGAATGCCGCTGTAGGAAGGTTTGTAAGCATTATCTTGGACGCAACTGCAAGGACTGTTTATTTTTTTGGAAATACTCCATGACTTCTGCTGCTGAACTGCCAGCTAGTGCTGGTTCAAATTTGACGCCACCTGAAAATATCAAAAACACCAAAATGCTTGATCCCCTGAGACAAGCGACGGGTGTTTATGTCACTGTTCATGGGCACTTTTACCAACCACCACGCGAAAACCCTTATCTAGACTCGATTGAACGCCAACCGGGTGCAGCGCCTTTCCATGATTGGAACGAACGAATTCACCATGAATGCTATCGTCCCAATGCCTTTGCCAGGGTGTTAAATGACCGAGGCGAAGTGGTGGGGATCGTAAATAACTATGAGTATTTGAGCTTTAATATTGGACCGACGCTTATGTCGTGGCTAGAACGCCACGATGTAGAGGTTTATCAGCGGATTTTGGAGGCGGATCGCAAGAGTAGCGATCGCCTCAACGGGCATGGCAATGCGATCGCGCAAGTATACAACCACATCATCATGCCCCTGGCAAACGAACGCGACAAATACACTCAAATCCGCTGGGGCAAAGAAGACTTCCGATCCCGCTTTGGACGCGATCCCGAAGGAATGTGGCTGGCAGAGACTGCTGTAGACTATGCAACTTTGCAAGCATTAGTTGACGAAGGAATTCGCTTCATTGTCCTTGCACCATCGCAAGCACAACGTTGCCGTCTGTTGCCTAGCAAGGATAATCCCAACCCTGAATGGCACGAAGTTGGCGGAAATCAGATTGATCCCACACGTCCTTATCGCTGCTTCTTGCAATCGTCTGTAGAACCAAGGGATGGCGCGTCTCTACAAAGACCATACATCGATATCTTCTTCTACGATGGTCCGATCTCGCGGGATATGGGTTTTAGTGATGTCCTGTTCAATTCCAGTCACTTAGCAGGACGCATCGGTTCAGCAGTGCGTGGGGATCATCGCCCTGCACAGTTAATTTCTGTTGGCACAGATGGGGAAACCTTTGGACATCACAAGGGAGGAACCGAGAAAACATTAGCCTACGCCTTTACAAAAGAGTTTCCTCATTGGGGTTGGACAGTCACCAACTTTGCTCACTACCTCAGCTTGAATACTCCCACATGGGAAGTGGAATTAAAGCCAGTCACAGCCTGGAGTTGCGCCCACGGTGTCGATAGATGGCAGGATGATTGCGGTTGCGGTGGTGGCGGCACATGGCACCAAAAATGGCGTCGCCCCTTGCGAGATGCCTTGAATTGGCTGCGCGATCGCCTGATTCTGGTGTATGAAGAACATGGCAAACTCTTTTTCCGTGATCCCTGGCAAGCACGCGATGAGTATATCCAGGTGATCCGCGATCGCTCTCCAGAGAACGTGAGTCGCTTCCTCTCACGTCACCAAAGCCATAAACTCTCATCTGCTGAACAAGTAGACGCCCTCCGCCTACTGGAAATGCAACGTCATGCTTTGCTAATGTTCACCAGTTGTGGGTGGTTTTTTGAAGAACTCTCGCGTCCAGAAGGAACACAAATTCTGCGTTACGCCGCCCGTGCTTTAGAACTCGCAGGAGATGTAGCTGGCGTGCAATTGGAAAAAGGCTTTGTCAAACGCCTAAACCAAGCAGCTAGTAATGTTGATTTGTTCAAACACGGTGGCGAAGTGTATCGCCAGTTGGTACTAACGGCTCAAGTCAGCTTTAAACAAGTTGCAGCCCAGTACGCCCTGACCTCACTGTTTGCCAACCATAAACCTGTAGAGGCGTTGCATCCAACATCTCTACAAAATGGAAATGGACACAGTTGTTCGATCAAACATTCTCATTCGTACCAAAAGCGGGTTTATTGCTACACTGCTGACGAGGTAGATTACCAATTGCAACGGATGGGATCATTGACTCTTGCCGTGGGACATTTGAGCCTAGTGTCAGAAATTACCTGGGAAAGCGAAGACTTGGTGTTTGCTGTTCTGCATCTTGGTGGCTGGGATTTCCACTGTTGTATTCAACCCTTCCAGGGACGACGTGCCTACACTCAGCTCAAAGAAAAGCTGTTTGGAGCGTTGCAACAGGCTAGTGCAGCTCACATGATCCTAGTCATGACGCAGCTATTTGGTGAAGAGTCTTTTAGCTTACAAAATCTCTTTGCCGAAGAACGCCACCGACTCATGCACCTGTTGAGTCAAGAAACGCTGTCACGTTTAGACCAACTTTATACCCAAGCATATCGTGATAATTACGGAGTGTTGATGGCATTCCACCGCGATGGATTACCTACGCCGCAAGAGTTGCAGGTTGCAGCAGAAATTGCCTTGGGGTATCGGTGTATGATGACCTTACGCTTGCTTGAGCAAGATATTGCTGAACCGGTATCAAGTTGGAATCACATCGTTGAGTTAGAGGCGATCGCCACAGAAGCAAAACACCTGCACTGTCATCTGAACATTCCCGAAGGTAAGCAGATGTTAGAGCAGTTGATATTGCGTTCTCTATGGCAATTGTTGCACGATCCCAACGGGACTTTTGATGCAGATTTGCAACGCCTTGAACGGTTAATTGATGTGGCAAATCAGTTAAATCTTGGCATCTCCCTTGAGCGCTCTCAAGAACTGTACTACAGCTGTCTGTACAGTCAAATTGTCCCAGTCTTTGTTGCCAAAACTGCTAAAAGTCAGGATACCGCTCAGTGCCGCCAGTTATTGAAGCTGGGACAAAAGTTAGCGGTAGATGTCAGTCCTTGGCTAAGTCAATTGGGATAGCAATCTCACGCCAAAACGCCCAAGTACCTACGCCTTAGCGACTAGATAGCGATTGTCGATCTAGGGCGTGGCTCCTACACAACTAATAGTTGTGCGGCAGCTTTTTCAATCGGGTTTTCAAAACTGGTGATGCGTTCATGTAATAGCGGTAGTGCCCAGCTGCCCTCTGTTTCTGGAATTATCGCTACACTGCTGTAGCCTTGCCCTATTGTTACAGGTTTTGCTCCTGACATGGGTTGGGCTTGGTGCTCAAATGTTCGCTCGTTTAATGTCACCGCATCAAGTCTTGACCAAGCTGTATGGTCTTTAAGCGGTCAGCTATGTTGAACTGACCGCTTTTTTTTTCTGGGACATTTACACTTCTTTCATAGTGTAACTTTTTTATCCCTAAATCTGTAAGTGTTATCTTCTGATCGCTTGCATCTAGTCTAAACTCCAGTTAATATAGCGCTTCCCATTTCGAAGAAGTAATTATTTATCTGTTAGGACTTACGCACATTCTACGAATTCTTGGTGTTCTAGCCTTGGCACGCCGCTGAGCGCAAAGCGCACGCACTCGCGTTCGCGTCTAAGGCGTCTTGGCGGTTTTTGCGTAAGTCCTGTCTGTGTTCCACGAGTGTCCTATGAGTGCTTCTTATTTCTTAATATAGCAACAGCCAAGGTGGTTAGGACATCAACAGATGATAAAACCTAGACACAAAAAGGCTTTTCACCCAGTCCCCAGTCCCCAGTCCCCAGTCCCCTGCTATATATTGCACTTAACACCACAACCGCCATATAGTCGATAGTCAACAAAATTCGTAATTGATAATTCGTAATTCGTAATTACGCTCTTCAATTACAAATTACGAATTACGAATTAGTAATTATTCAGTCGGGTTAGTTTCTACTGGAGTTTTCCCACACATTTGGCATTAGTATTGGTCGCGTGGGAACATATACTTCCTCACTCTTAGAGGAATAGAAATGTAAAGAGTTTTGGTCATGATTTTTCTCTGAAATCATTTCCTCAGGACAAAACTCTAACAGAACTTTAATCTCAAAGTTTTTGGAGATCTTACTGTCTTTTCGTGATAGACAGTCAGACATACTCTCACCATCGCTTATGGATGAAAATTGTTTTTTTGATTGAGAGAATTCTAAAATAGCCCTAATTTCAAGTTTGCCTTTTTGTCTACCATTATTACCAGGTAGCAGGAGTTCACATTGGATTTCTCTTCTGAGTGAAAATTGCCATTCTACTCTATTAAATATGCCTTGGACATTCCTTTTTTTAAAATATTTATTGATAAATTTATCTTTACAATGTAAATTTAAATCATTCCCTTTAGGCTCAAGATCTTGAAGTACTTGATTGACAATTTGAACTGCATTAAATATTTTATTTTCTAACAAAATCACATCATCTTCTTGCTCCAATCGTTTTAATTGGTTAGGCAACATATTAAAATAACCTCCGTAATAACCCTGAGTTCTTGACGATTGTCCTACAATCTATGCCAAGCCATTGAATGTCAAAAAAATACAGAATACACACTGAAATGACGACTTTGAGTACACTCCGTTGACGCGTGTCTCTTGGTTGGAGCTGCGAATCCTACGCAGCAGCTTTCCTTAAGGTAGAGTACGCAAACGAAAGTAGATAACTAATGTACTTTATTTATCTGTGTATTTTTCGTGTTGAAAACTACAATTTTCTAGATTTTACTACACAGTTTCACTAGACCAAATTCTTCTCAAAAAGAGTTTAATTAGCAATTTTTATATTAGATTGTCCAATGACAGCCAATAGATAATTATAGAATTGCTATAGATCGCAAAGAGTTCTTGATAGTAGAAACTAATCTTGTTTTAGGAAAGTTTTTTATGAAAGCGTTGATATAAATATACTCCACTAAATGCACCTGTAAACATAGTTTTAAACTTTGGGGAAATTACTTGACAAAGGTCAGGAATTTTTGCACTAAGGTTACACCGTATAAACGTCATGACGGTTCTTTGTGTCAAAATTGTGATAGAAACTCAACTTGTTCTTTCAAATTTTTGCATTTAAGCACTCATCGTAACGTATTCAAACTCTTCAAAAACACAGTATAGTATTAACACCATATTTGAGAAACCGTGTTGTTACATAGGAGTTATGTATTGACTAGGTTATATATCCAACATATAATTATTTCTAATTTATAGAGCTGATTTCTAAAGCTAATTTATAAAGAAATTATATTGCGAGGATGCGGCTTACCACTGTATTGTCATTTATAATTAAATATTTATTTAATGCCTGACTCTATAATATGCCTATAATATCCAATGAAAATATTTGCTTTTAGACTCAAACCAAATGAAGATTTAAAACAAAGTTTAAAGATTTTTTTTTCCAGGAAGATATTAAAGCAGGGTTTATATTAACTGCGATTGGCAGCTTAAAGGTGGCAACAATTCGCTTTGCCAATCAAGATACAAGTACAACCTTATCTGACAAATTTGAAATTCTTTCTCTTAACGGTACAATAGCCACCACTGGAGTTCATCTTCACATTGCAATTTCTGACAAACAAGGAAAAACTATCGGTGGTCATCTCGACGATGGATGCATTATCTACACAACCACCGAAATAGTCATCGGTACCACCGAAGAATACACCTTTTTCAGAACCTCAGACCAACAAACAGGTTATAAAGAACTGGAAATTATTCCAAATCTCTCTTTATCTCCTTGTTAAACCTGCTTTATGTTACGGACACTTTTAAAAAGCTAGGGAAGCTTCCATATGCGCTTTTTTGTACACTTGATGTTATGGTGTCCAAACAGCTGAGTGACAAATCTTTTTGCCCTGCCACAAACAGGTGTGGCTACACAAGCAAAACGCGCCTGCGCGGGTTAAAATTAATGGTTTCTAGTCTACGGAGGCAAACTTGGTTTGTGTAGGCAAGCCAGTGCGTTGCGCGGGTTAAGCGCGTTGTAGCATCTGGGGCGCGGTTTCTAACCGCCAGCCTCACTCAGACTTTTGTAACTCGGTACCCTACTCTGCGTTCTGGAGTAATTTATATTTAACACAGGTATGCTATAGCGATTCAAAGCAGCGTATTTTAAATAATATAAATTTTTGCAGTTCAACACACCGTTAAAGTGGTGCGTTACACTACGTTAATCCACCCTACTTCTTCAAAACTCACTTCTAAATCAGTCGTTAATTTCAAATCTTAATTTCAAAGGTGTAGAGACGCTTCAAACAGGACATATAACAGCACACATATTGGAAATGTAAATTTTGGTCTATAAGGGTAATAGTTGAACCTAATCTAAAATTTCAAATCTAAATTCATTTATGTCTGAAGAACTAAACTTTCAAGGTAATGGCATGGATCGCCTCCCTCCTCAAAATATTGAGGCGGAAGAAGCGATATTGGGGGGAATTTTGCTAGATCCGGAAGCGATCAGCAGAGTGAACGATCGCCTGATTCCAGAAGCTTTTTACATTAATGCTCATAAAGATATCTATCAAGCAGCGCAACGCCTACACAGTCAAGGTAAACCCACAGATTTGCTTGCTGTAATAAATTGGCTAAACGACCACGATTTGCTGGCGCGTGTTGGCGGTAGAAATAAATTAGTAACACTAGTAGACCGCACAGTATCAGCTGTCAATATCGACGCTTTAGCCGAGTTGGTGATGGAAAAATACCTGCGGCGTCGGTTAATCAAAGCTGGTAACGAAATAGTGCATTTGGGCTACCAGACAGAAACCGAATTACCAAGAGTTTTAGACCAAGCAGAACAAAAAGTGTTCAACGTCACTCAAGAACGCCCTCAAGTTGGTCTGGTTCACATTTCTGACACCTTAATTAATACTTTTCAAGATATTGAAACTCGCCATCAAGGTGTCGCTTTACCAGGTATTCCCTCTGGATTTTACGATTTAGATGGAATGACCAGTGGTTTTCAGCGTTCTGATTTGATTATTGTTGCTGGTCGCCCATCAATGGGAAAATGTATAGCACACAACACAGAAATTGTTCTAGCAGATGGTTCCATTTCTACTATCGAAGAAATTTATCATCGTCGTCATGCAGATTTACTGACCTTAACAGACGATTGGAAATTAGAGATTGCTCAACCATCTGCATTTGTCGATGACGGTATCAAACCAGTTTTAGGCGTCACAACTCGACTGGGGCGATATGTTGAAACGACCATGACTCATCCTTATTTGACTCTTGATGGATGGCGTCCACTTTCAGAACTGAAAGTAGGTGATAAAATTGCTGTACCTCGCACAATAAATGTATTTGGTACAAAAAAAATTCGTGAATGTGAAGTCAAACTACTTGCCTACTTTATAGGAGACTTTATAGGAGATGGTTGTTTGACAGACACAACACCTGAGTTGACAAATATAAACCCTTTGATTCAGGAAGATTTCCAAAATGCTGTTATCAGCTTTTCTCCTCAACTGAAAGTTTGCAATTATCGCCCTGAGCGTTCCTCAATAGTGTATGCTGCTATGTGTCAAGAGGGAAAAAATCCTTTGACTGAGTGGCTGGAGAATCAGGAACTATGGAGCAAAAAAGCTGATCACGGGGACTGGGGACTAGGGATTAGCGACTGGGGATTGGGAGGAATTGAGGACGGAGATTGTACTGGGCTTTATTCCAGTGATTCGGACAAGGAATTGGGATTTGCGACTCCAACCCAATCCCCAATCCCCAATCACGAAACAGGGAGCGCCGATTCCTCCCCGCCTTACTTACGCGAAGACGGGGTCTCCTCGGCGCGACTTGATGAAAAAATAATTCCTGCTTGTATCTTTCAACTAGAGCGATCGCAAGTTTCTTTATTCCTCAATCGCCTCTTTGCCACAAGTGGTTGGGCTACGGTGCTTGCAAGTGGTCAGGTACAATTAGGCTATTGCACTGTTAGCGAGAAACTGGCAAGACAGGTACAACATCTGCTGCTGAGGTTTGGCATCATTGCGACTTTGAAGAAGCAGTCTGTTAAATACAAAAACACTTTTAGACACGCTTGGCAACTCGATATTACTGATACCGAATCTCTTCAAACTTTTATTTCAGAAATTGGTATCTTTAGCAAAGAAACCGCTTTCTTACAAGTGCAAGCAGCTTTAATTAATAAGAAATACCAAACCAATTATGATTTCATTCCAATAGAAACATCCCAGGAGATAACAGCAGCCAAAGATGAAGAACCGTGGACAGTTTTACCACGTAGGGCTGGAATCAAAGCACACACAAATATTCATGTGGACACTTTACCACACGAACATTTTTTAATGGCAAATACATTAGAAGATGTATCCTTACAACAATTAGCAACAGGGGATATTTATTGGGATGAAATCGTTTCTATAGAATCAGTGGGATACAAACAAGTGTATGACTTGACAATTCCTGTTACGCATAATTTTGTTGCCAATGATATTTGTGTTCACAACACCGCTTTTTGTTTGAATATCGCTCATAATATTGCAACTTCATATAAATTACCAGTTGCTGTTTTCAGCTTGGAAATGTCAAAAGAACAACTGGTGCAGCGGCTGTTGGCGAGCGAAGCGGGAATTGAAAGTGGTTATTTGCGGAGTGGACGCATCAGTCAAACTCAATGGGAACCTTTAAGCCGTGCTATTAGTACGCTCGGAGAATTGCCAATTTATATTGACGATACGCCGAATATTACAGTCACAGAAATGCGAAGTCAGGCGCGGCGCTTGCAAGCAGAATTGGGTACAGAACTGGGACTAATAATTATAGATTACTTGCAATTGATGGAAGGAGCGGGCGATAATCGCGTACAAGAATTATCAAGAATTACCAGAAGTCTCAAAAGTTTAGCGCGTGAATTATCTGTCCCACTGATTGCTTTATCTCAGTTGAGTCGAGGAGTAGAAGCACGCACTAACAAGCGTCCTATGTTATCCGATTTAAGAGAAAGTGGAAGTATCGAACAGGACGCGGATTTAGTGTTAATGCTGTATAGAGATGATTACTATAACAGCGACAGCCCTGAAAGAGGAATTGCCGAGGTGATTGTAGCGAAACACCGCAACGGTCCCACAGGTAATGTTAGGCTCTTGTTTGATCCACTATTTACCAAATTTAAAAATTTACTTAAACCAAACAACTATTGAAACTGAATGAACAACAAGATTCCCGACTTCTTAAAGAAGTCGGGAATCTAAGCGTTTCCATTTTCACAAATCAAGTAGGATTGCTCTATTAGCTATCACTTGACTCCGAGCAACTCCACATCAAAGTTTAGAGTAGCGTTAGGTGGGATGACACCACCAGCACCACGAGCGCCATAACCTAACTCTGGGGGTATAATTAACTGACGACGACCGCCTACTTTCATAGTACTCAGTCCTTCGTCCCAGCCTTTTATGACTTGTCCAACACCAAGTTTAAATTTAAATGGCTGGTTGCGATCGCGTGAACTATCGAACTTAGTACCATCTTGGAGAGTACCAGTGTAGTGAACCTCAACTGTTTGTCCAGTTTTCGGAGTCGCCCCAGTTCCCTCTTTTAACTCAATATACTTAAGTCCAGAGGGCGTGGTGACGGCATTAGCTTCAGACATAGTTTTTCTCGCAATTAGGGTTTTGTTTTCTTGTACTTGTATCGGTGCTGGAGTCGTTGCGGTTAGCTGGGTAGCAACGGCGATATCTTGTTTATTACCGCCAATTTGCGCCAACACTAAAACCAAAACACAAACCAGCATGAAGCCGATGCTGAGTAAAATCGCTTTCAAAATCAGTCCTCTCTACTTAGTAGTCTAGGAATGAGATTACCACTAGGACAAAACTTAGTGTAAATCAGACGACGCCCTAACGCCAAAGCTTATTTTCTAAATCGCGTACTTGACGCTCTAATCGGTCAATTCTACCGCGCAATTCATCCACTTCCGACTGACGAGCCACCCCTAAATCCTGCAACATATTTCGCATTTGTCGTTGCACATTGCCTTCCCAGTTTCCCTGCTCCGACTTCAACTGCTGTACCATATCATCCATAACCGCCTTCGCTTGCTCGGGATCAAGCTTGCCATCCTTAACAAGTTGGTCGCTTACTTCCCGCACTTTGTCTGCAACTACTGACGTTGTGCCAATACCAAGCATTAATAACTGCTTCATCCAGTTGTTGTTGTCCATAATCCCTTTCTATCACTTTTTTCAAATCAGATGACTGTTTCTCATAAATCTATCCTATACACCCATCGTGGCAGGATAATTAATATAGACTACAACTCTATTCTGACAAACGCACACAGGAAATAAAAAGTGTGATAATCGAACTACTTAAGGCGAAAGTTCCGCCCGAACAAAGAGAAAAATATATCCAAAAAGATGCGGAAATTTGGACAGCGGCGCTGGCTAAACATCCAGGATTTCTTGGTAAAGAAGTGTGGATTAATCCGAACGATCCCACAGAAGTAGTTTTGGTAATTCACTGGGCGACGAAGGAAGATTGGAAAGCCATACCCCAAGCCGAATTAGACGCTATTGAGCGCAAGTTCACTGCAGCGATGGGAAAATCCTATCCAATTGTGGAGTCAGGCGAGTATCAAGTGGGGAAATTTCCACAAAAGTAGCGTTGTTGAAGGGATGAGGGAGTGAGGGAGGGAGGGACTAAAAAAGAAGAATATGCAGCGTTGGATGTATCGTATGACGTGATTTACTCTTCCCGGCGTCGTCGTCACAAACCGCGTTTAGAAGTGCATCGGTTAGTTGATGGTGAGTATGAATTACAAGAGGGAAACCCTGTTTGGCTACCGGAAGTTCGTTTAGGAATTGGTTGCCAAAGAGGAACTTATGGAGGAGTAACGCGCGAATAGCTTTATTGGTACGATGAGCAAGGACAACGTTACCCCACACCAGAAGAACGCATTAGAGCAGCAGAACAACGCGCACAAACATTAGCAGAGAAATTGCGCGAGTTAGGGATAGATCCAGACACTCTTGGTTAAAACAAGCGCGTTCCTAAAATGTTTTTGAGATATTTAACGTAAAACTATCTTAGGGATCGATGCTCCTCTATGTAAAGCTCAGGTTATAACTGCGCTAGCAGGCGATCGACAATTTTTTGATACTGAGTCAGCAATTTAATTGCTCGCCACGCAATTTTTGGGCAAATATTACGTTCTGCCATCTGTTTGAGGGAGGCGATTAGAATAGCAGTATCTTTTTGAAGTTGAAGCACCGTTGATTGGTCAATGATATCTTCCTGCTGCATCTCTTTTGCAGGAATTTGGGCTTTTGGTGTATCAATTTTTTCTTGCATTGTTCCACCTTCTATAGTTAGAAAGGTTTCAGAACGGCTTTGCTTGTTGGGACTGCAACCGTCATCTTGAACTGTATCCCACGGTAGCAACAGCAAGTGTCTCAGCCTTGCTATCAACATGAGTGCATCTTGAGCAGTAGGGATATTAATGTAGATTAAGCCAAAACTGATGGGAGCATACACAGCAAAAGATATGGTTTGATTAGACGCAAACATTTGAATTTCTATATCCTCAACATATTCGCTGAGGACAAGGGTATATTCATGCTGTTGCAACCAATTCTCCCAATTCTCATGTAGTACTGATTGAGTCATATTAGTCCAATCAATTAAAATCACTGCCTCTCCTTGCAAAGATTATTGTTAGACCAACAAAACTCCGTCATGAATGAGACTTGTACTATGAGCAGCACAACTCATGATGGAGAACTGACTCTAGAACCTGAGTGATATAGAGAACACATTAGATAAAGCTCAGACTTGTATTTTTACTGAGCTTTAAGGTATTTAAATTATCTGGACATTAATACATAAACAATAATAAAAAAAGAATATGAGGATTTTCTGAAGATCCTCAAGATTTTTTTCTTCAGCAACAAAATTCCCGACTTCTTCAAGAAGCCGGGAATCTGAGTCTTTGGCTATGCAATAACCATAATTATTGTATTTTGTCAATAAATACAGGATGTGAATCCTCGCATTTCTTTGACTGTGATATTTTTGAAATCATCCTAAAATCAGGAAACATGACTTGGGCTGATGTATATACTGGTAGTCAAAAGCTCAGGAAAAGCGCGTATGATAGTTGAATGGTTCACTACCTGGGTAGCTACAAAAGCAGTTGGATTTCTTGTCAAGACTATTATCAACGAAGATTTTGTCAAAGATTTAGTCAAGGACTACGCCAAAGATTTCTTCAAGCATATCTTTAATAATCTTGCAACCGCGCCCTTTCAGCAAGAACCACTTCAAAAAGCTGTGATTATGGCGCTGACAGAATTTTTGCAACTCATGCAGCAGCAGTTAAAAGTTCGTTGCAAACTGTCTGAAGCTGAAATTAAAGAGTATACGACAGACATCAATAAATTTATCCGCGATCGCTCGGTTAAGGAAATTCTTGGAAAGGCTTTTGATATTAGTTGTGATTCTCTAGAGGCGAAAACTCTGGAAGATAGCTGGCGAAGACTTCATTTAAAACCTCTACCACCTAAGTTTAACTGGCAAACACTGACAGAACAGTATTTCACACAAGTTCAAGAAATTCTTTTGGAGTCAGAGGAGTTACGCTATATCCTGGAATTCCAAAAGTTAAACAATATTGAAAATAACACTAAAGAAATTGCTGGAATTATCCCAGATTTTAATTTAATTAAATATCAAGAAGCCATTCGCGAGCGCTACGCCAATCTAAAATTAGATAGTCTAGATACCAGCGGTTACGCCTATAACGAATTACGTTTATGGCGAATGTTTATCCCTCAAAATGTGCGGGAAGTTCACCAAGTTTTACCACAAGTTCACGAACTGCCTAAAGAACATTTCCGACAACTGCGAGAAAGGAACGAACTAGAAGCCGAAGAAATTGCACTAGAAGAGTTAGAACGCCACAAGCGAGTTTATTTTGAACAGCAAGTACGTTCAGTTAAAGATATTGTCGAGGACAAACAGAATTATAAGTATCTTGTGATTTTAGGCGATCCTGGTTCCGGGAAATCTACATTATTGCAGTACCTAGCGTTAGATTGGGTAGAACAAACACTTGATCAGCTTCATAAAAAAAATCATCTACCAATTCCGTTGCTGATTGAATTACGCGCTTATATGCGGCGACGGGAGGACAAAGAATGCAATAACTTTCTGGAATTCTTCCATAAATGTAGCGGTGCGATCGCTCATCTGAATCAGCATCAATTGCAGGAACAACTCAAGGCTGGTAACGCCTTGGTGATGTTTGATGGTTTGGATGAAGTTTTTGATCCTGGTAGGCGAGAAGATGTCATTACAGATATTCATCGCTTCACAAATGAGTATCCCAATGTGCAGGTGATTGTGACTTCTCGCGTTATTGGCTACAAAGCACAACGCTTGCGAGATGCTGAGTTTAAGCATTTCATGCTGCAAGATTTGGAACCAGAACAAATTCAAGATTTTATCAATCGTTGGCATTCTGACACTTTTACTGACAAGGTTGATGGAGATAGAAAAAAAGAGCGACTGCAAAGAGCAATTGACACATCAAAATCGATAGCAGAACTTGCAGGGAATCCCCTACTGCTAACGATGATGGCAATTCTAAATCGTAACCAAGAATTGCCAAGAGATAGAGCCGAACTTTACAATCAAGCATCGCGGGTGCTGCTGCATCAATGGGATGTAGAACGTGCTTTGGTGGAAGATAAGAGGTTAGATCCGAAAACGATAGATTATAAAGATAAGCAAGCGATGCTGCGTCAAGTTGCTTACCATATGCAAACCAGTGAAAAAGGTTTGGCAGGCAATTTGATAAGTGCGAGTGATTTAGAAAGGATTTTGACTGGGTATTTAAAAACGATAGAAGTTGATAAAGCCAGAGAAGCTGCGAGAGTGATGATAAATCAACTGCGGACTCGTAACTTTATGTTATGTTTCCTGGGTGCAGATTACTATGCCTTTGTCCATCGGACATTTTTGGAATATTTCTGTGCTTGGGAGTTCGTCTGGCAGTTTAAAGAATCGCGTACGCTGGAAATTGAAGAACTTAAGAGAGAAGTTTTTGGCAAACACTGGCATGATGAAACTTGGCATGAAGTTCTGCGGCTGATTGCAGGAATGATTGAGCCAAAATTTGTCGGCGAAATTCTTGATTACTTAATGGCGCAAAATGGCGAGGCGGAGAAATTTAGCAACTTGTTTTTGGCGGCTAAGTGTCTTTCTGATGTAAGGAATAGGACGGTAATTGCAAAAACTGCTCAGCAATTACTGAGCCGCTTTAAAGATTTAACCAAATATGACTTAAATTACTATTACGACTCCATGAGAAATTTCTCGTGGAAATTTCTCGTTCAGGAAATCCGCACTCAAGCAGTTGCAGCAGTTGCAACCACTTGGAAAGATGATAAAGATACCCTCCCCTGGCTCAAAGAACGCGCCACTGCTGATGATAATTCCTATGTGCGACGTGCAGCACTCCAAGCATTAGCCAGCAACTTCAAAGATGATAAAGATACCCTCCACATCCTCAAAGAACGCGCCACTGCTGATGAT
>JXCB02000001.1:140540-203637 GCA_000828075.3 Tolypothrix campylonemoides VB511288
CACTCCAAGCATTAGCCAGCAACTTCAAAGATGACAAAGATACCCTCCACATCCTCAAAGAACGCGCCACTGCTGATGATAATTCGGATGTGCGATGTGCAGCAGTCCAAGCTTTAGGCAAAAATTTCACCTATCAGCCTGAGTTGTTTGATATTTACTACAACTGCGCTATCAATGACCCCTTTGAGCGCAAGGAAAACGATGAAACCAATCCTCGGCGAGTTGCAGTTGAGATAATTGTCAAGCAATATCCTCACCATCCCCAAACTTTACCACTGTTGCGCGACAGAGCGGAGAATGATCCGGATGAGCAAGTGCGGGAGTTTGCTCAGAAGAAGTTGGCAGAATTAGAGAAGTAGAAGAGTCGTAAAAAATATGAACAACACTGCAATTCGTCAGCAAATCAACCAATTCCTTGATGAATTATCTTCGGAACGCCTAGAACTGGTTGCTGATTTTATAGCTTATCTAGCAGACAAAGAAACTGAAGAAGCAACCCAAGAATTACTCGATATTCCAGGTTTTATAGAATCTTTTGAGAGGGGTAAAAAAGATATTGCCGAAGGTCGTGTAAAAAATTGGAGAACAATTCGGTCAGATGTATAGCGTAAATTCTCATTACACCATAATTATTCAGTGGTCTGACGAAGATGATTGTTTTGTTGTCAGTTTTCCGGAATGGGGAGAGTTTTGCCATACTCATGGAGAAACTTATGAAGAAGCTCTTAAAAATGCTCAAGAAGTGATAGAAATGTTAATTGAGACATCTTTAGAAAATGGTGAACTCAGTACTGAGGAACGGCGCAGGTTATTTAAAATGGGCGACAAAAGTTTAGCCTTTGTCAACAATAGCCTCACCGCTGCTCAATCTAACCCCGACATCTTACCAGCTAGTTTTGACCTTGAGGAATTTGTACGGGATTATCAATTAGCCGCTACACTCACCGAACTTTTGATTGCACTGCGGCAACTTAGCGAACAGGTAGATGATACTTTATTAGCAGTAGGTAGTGAAGCGATGAGCAGTAGTTTGACGGTTTATGGTTACGTGAAAACCGCTGCTAAAAAGACTCCTGGTTTAAAAAGGCTTGCTGAACAATTAGGCGATCGCTTTAAAGCAATCAGAAACAAACCTGTTAAACCTGCTTCTGAGTCTTAAGATTTCCTAAACGAGGTGTTTTTTTTCGTCCATGAGTGTTTGGAACTCGTGGACGAGTGTTTATGACTGGTGGACGAGTGTTTGGAACTCGTGGACGAGTGTTTGGAACTCGTGAATGAGTGTTTGGAACTCGTGGGCGAGTGTTTATGACTCGTGAATGAGTGTTTGGAACTCGTGGACGAGTGTTTGGGACTCGTGAACGAGTGTTTGAACTTCATCAATGAGTCTTTGAAACTCGTGGATGAGTATTTTGTACCCAATGTTGTGAGTGAATGGCTAGAATCAAGATGTTTGCTCATGAACGCTCAAGCTGTGGACACTGCAACTTGCCCTCGCTGCCATCAACCCGTGAATTCCCAAGCTGTCACCTGTCCCCATTGTCGCAACGAGTTGAAAGCTTATGGACATCCTGGGATTCCCTTACACCGCGCCGCTGGGAAGGAATATCTTTGTGACACCTGCACTTACCACGCTGATGATACTTGCAATTTTCCCCAACGTCCTTTTGCTAAAGAATGCATTCTCTACCAAAATATCGAAGAGAGTAAGCAAGAGTTGCAGCAGCAGCGTTACGCCAGCAGCTTTGGTGCAACTGTGAGAAGTTGGATGAGACGCAATCAAGCTTTAGTTTTGCTGCTGGTTCTATTATTTGTATGTTTAATGATTGCTTTGTCTACAACTTAAAAGAATTGGTAATTAGGTAATTTGATTTGTGTGAAAGTGCCTGCGCTTCGCGCATAAATTCATAGGAATACGCGGGATGCGGGAAACTCAGAGGCTTTAGCCCTTCCTAGGGAAGCGGCACGAGCGGTTTTAACCGCCGTGGTTTTATGTTAAAATGAAACAATGTGAGTAAGAATTATTGTCTACGTGTTGAGACATCCTAGTACGGAGAAATCCCGGCTCCCGTGAAACAACGGTTAGATTTTCTAACGGCAGTATGACAAGAAAGAGCGAGTAATGGCAGGTTGATTGAGCGTACCGTGAATTGGCTTAGTGACAGATTCCGAAGCATTTAAAACAAAAGTAAGCATGATTGCAACACGTTAACAGCGTAGTTGTTTTGATTGTTTAGGCGTCGTTTGACGGACGCAGCAAGATAGAAGTTGTAAGTACGGTTTGAGTAAAAATCCTCTACTGAATTACGATTCTGTTAGCAGAATCTCAGTGTCTTTAGACCTGAGAGTGTCAATAGCTCAGATTCCCGGCTTGTTTAAGAAGTCGGGAATCTTGTTGTTCTTGCTAAGCTGTTCCACATTTAATTTGCATTTTAAACCGCAGAGGCGCAGAGGGCGCAGAGTAAAAGATGAAAGAGTTTGACGCTTTTTATCAAAACTTGAAATTATGCAAGTTAGATGTGTTTCAGCTTATACAGCACATTGGAAGTAAATGAAGTACAACGTTGTTATCTAAAAGTCAGACAGAGAGCAAATTTTACTTCTGACTTCTGACTTCTGACTCCTGAGTTCTGCTGTATTACGTTCAAAAAGTGGTTACTTTTTAACATGAGATGCTTGTTCATCAAATACCGCTAAGTCGAACCAAAAAGTCGTGCCAATGCCAACTTCACTGACCAGATGCATTTTACTGTGATGCTTTTCCATAATATTCCTCACAATAGATAGCCCTAAACCAGTGCCTTCTAGGGTATGAACTCTGTTTTCTACTCGGAAGAAGCGGTCAAAAATGGCTTCTTGGTCTTCTGGGGCAATGCCAATTCCAGTATCAGAAATTTCCACTCGCACCTGAGGTATATGATGGTCGGTAGAATTGGACTTTGGTACAATTTGGTAGGCGCGGAGGGCAACTTTTCCACCCGCTTTAGTGAACTTAAGGGCATTACCAACCAAATTAGCCAACACTTGCAACAACAAATCGTAATTACCCATAACCAGTGGTAAGCCAGGGGCAACTTCCTGAATAAGTTCAATGGCTTTGTCCCTAGCATTTAGTTGGTAAGTACGCACTGTCTGCTCGATCGCTTGCGCCAGATCCACTCCATCGAAGTTATAGCTACGACCAGATTCCAACTTTGACAAATCCAATACATCATTCACTAAGCGTGTCAATCTATCTGTTTCATGATTGACAGTTCCCAAAAACTCCTTCCTTTCTTGAGTACTTAACTCTTCCCCGTAATCGTGCAAAGTCTCAATCACATATTTGATAGCAGATAAGGGGGTTCGCAGTTCGTGGGAAACGTTGCTGATAAATTGGTTTTTTGCCTCGTTTAGCTCTACCTCGCGCGTGATATCTTGTACAGTGATCGCAATACCTTTGATACTCTCGCGTTGTTGGTTGACTTGGTTGACAACTGTAGTTAAAAGAATGCGGATAGTTCTTTTAATAGGTTGGTTAAGGAGAATACGGAATTCAGCGCTTTCGCATTCTCCTGCTGCCATTTCATACAAAGGACGGGTGATTTCCATTTCCACCGTTGAAGGCAAATGATGCAAAACGTTTTCGCCTACAACATCAACAACTTCCCAGCCGAAAATTCTTCGTGCTGTGGGATTAACTAAAATCACCTGCATACTGTTATCAATAAGGACGGCTCCGTCGGCAATAGTGGAAACTAGAGTTTCTAGCTTGGCTTTTTCCGCCGTCAGTTCCTCAATATTTTGTTCTTCATAGCGCTCCAAGCGCTCTGCCATCTCATTAAAATTGAGAATTAACTCCCCAAGTTCGCCGCCTAGCGGTAAGTCAATTCGCTGCTTGAAATACCCCGCAGCAATTTGTTTTACCCCCACCAGCAATTCTTTAATTGGCTTGGTAATTGTCAAAGCGTTAATCACCCCTCCCAAAATCACCATCACCCAAATTGAGATAAAAACAGCAATGGTAACATCGCGGGTGAAATTTGTCGAAATCACAGCAGCCGGGTTGGGGTTAATGCCAATTGCCAACACACCCAGGTATTTGCCCTCTACAGTAATTGGCACAAACACATCAGTGACTTCCCCATCAGGCGATCGATGTTGTCGCACCATCGGTTTTTCTGCATTAGCAGCGTAATCCTCTGGCAATTCTATCCGCCGTTCAATCGCAAGTGAAGTTTCTACCTCCGGTTCCCAAAAGGGAATACCGAAATAAATTTTTCCCGTTTCATCAGCATAAAGCATATAACGTACGCTCGACGTACTGCTGTAGAAGCGTTGGGAAAATTGTGCTACTTCGGTAAGATTATGGTCAGCAATGAGTGGAGCAACGTTAGCCGCAAGCAGCAGCCCAAGGTCACGACCAAAGCGAGTATCATTCAGGCGTGCATCCTGCTGAATTGTATTCACAGCCCAGAACGTCAAACCACTCATTACCAGAGAAACCACCAAAGTGGCGGCGGCTAAAAGTTTGGTCTGGAGAGTGAACTCCGACCACCAATTCACAATTGCTTCTCTGATTGTTTTTAAAAGAGCTATCATCTTAAAAGGTTAAAAGTTATTATGGTGCTGACAATCAAGGCAGTAGGATTGCTATATACTTTACCTAATACCTGTTAGGGTTTGCTCAGGGTTTGACTTGTTAGGGCGAATATAGTTCTGCATTGATCCCTATCAAGGAGCGAAACACATACCCCAACAACTAAAAATTAACAGCTTATTTGACAAACAAGTAAGCAGGAGCGCAAGAATGGAGAGCAGGGAGCAGGGGAGAAATTCTAAATTTTTTGAATTTTGAATTTTGAATTTTGAATTGATTTGTCCTCCCTCCCTCACTCCCTCACTCCCTCACTCCTTCCCTCCTTCCCTCCTCTTCTTACCTGACTCGATGACCGATATCTCGGCGATAATACATCCCCTCAAAGTGAATACACTGTATCCCAGCGTACGCTTGGGCAAGCGCTTGGTCGAAAGTTTCTCCCGCAGCGGTAACATTTAACACGCGACCGCCATCTGTGAGCAGTTGTTCTTGGTTCAAGTTTGTCCCAGCGTGAAATACAGTTGTTCCTAGTGCCTCTGCCTGCTCAATGCCAGTAATAACTTTTCCTTTTTCGTATGCTCCCGGATAACCACCAGAAGCAGCAACCACCGTGACAGCCGCCCCCTGCTTCCAGGCAATGGGTGGCATTTCAGCCAAACGCTGCTCAACACACGCTAAAATTAACTCTTCTAGGGGTGTTTCCAAAAGTGGTAGTACGACTTGTGTTTCTGGGTCACCAAAACGACAGTTAAATTCCAAAACCTTAAAATCACCTTGAGGAGTCATCATTAATCCAGCATAAAGCACACCTCGGTAATCAATACCTTTTGCTTTGAGTGCGGCGATCGCTTTTTCCAAGACTTCTTTTTGAATTCTTGCCATCACCTCTTTTGTAGCAATGGGCGCTGGAGCATAAGCTCCCATCCCACCAGTATTTTCTCCCGTATCACCTTCACCAATCCGCTTGTGGTCTTGAGCGGGCTGCAACGGGCGAATTGTTAAGCCATCTGTCAGCGCTAAAACCGAAACTTCTTCCCCAATCAAACATTCTTCAATAACAACAAATTTCCCAGCACTGCCAAATTCCCCGCCGAACATGGCATCAATCGCCGCCTGTGCCTGTTCCACCGTTTCAGCGACTATAACACCTTTACCAGCCGCCAAACCATCAGCTTTGACAACAATCGGTGCCCCTTGTGCTTTCACGTAAGATTTGGCTGCTGCTGCCTCCGTAAATACCGCAGCCTGTGCCGTCGGAATTCCTGCTTCCTGCATCAAGGCTTTTGCCCAAGCCTTACTAGCCTCAATCTGTGCGCCTGCTCTCGTTGGACCAAAAACTTTCAAACCTTTTGAGTTGAGATAGTCTGTTATGCCTTTTGCCAAGGGCACTTCTGGTCCTACCACGACAAGAGAAATGCCCTCGTTTTGAGCAAATTGGCTGATACCCTCAAAGTCATCTACTGCCAAGGGCAGGTTTTGGCAGCCTTTTATACCTGCCGTCCCCCCATTACCCGGCGCACAGACAACTTGCTCAATTTGCTTTGATTGCAACAGTTTCCAGGCTAGGGCGTGTTCTCGCCCTCCATTACCGACAACTAAAACTTTCACTGATTTCCTCTTGGGTTTCTTGCAAGCGAGAATGCCCAATAGCTACTCGCCGTACAATTTTTCACCAATTCTGATGATTGTGCAAGTCCCTTTTTCTTCCTTTGGTTTTAATGCCATTCTTGCAATTCCTCGCTAGTATTGCGAAGTAGAGAGTTTAGCTGTTCGCGACGGGTTTCAAAGTTAGCAGCGATAGATATTAGTACGATACCAACAAGCAAGCCAACAACCCATTTGAAAAATGGGTAACGCAAGCTGAAAATCACCAGTTGATAGAAACTTGTGATGAAAAAAGTACCCGTACCAACATAGAGAAAAGCCCTCACTCGCAAAGCTAATCCTGCAAAAATGGCGATAAGGCTGAAAATTCCCGGTACAAATGCTGTTTGTTGATGAAACACAATAGCCCATCCACAAATCAAACCGGTGGCTAGTAACCGTAACCAGTGGCGACTTGCTTTCATTTCTGATAGTCTCAACCCAGGGTCAAATTGGGCAACATACAGCAGTGATAAACCAATTGGTGTGACATACCACAAAGCATCAGTCAGATGTAAGCCTGAAAACCAATGGAACAGCGCCCAATCAATCAGCGCCACGCTGAGATAGGTAAAACGGAATTTCTCCGAAAACTTGGCGACAAAGGCATAGAAGCCAGCTGTGATCAGTAAGCCGACTGGATAAATTTCCGCTCGACTTTCCCACAAATATATTAATGGCAAAATATATGCGGCGTTTTGCCAAGGTCTTTTAGACCAGCCCCAACGCTCCCAAGGTAGAATATAGAGAAAGTAGGCAACCACAGAGGCAATAGGCGCTCTCCAAGGAAGTAACGGTCCAGCAAACAAGCGTCCTACTGCTGTATGAATCCAGTAAATTCTCATCCCAGCTATCTCTAACAAGCCGAGGTAAACCCAGATTTCTGCTATGCGGATCTGCGGATGGTAGCGCCCTTGAAAAATGGCATAGCGAATCAAAAACACCCCTGTTCCCAAACCTACAAGGCGGTTGATTGCAATGGGGGTGAAAGTGGCAGAAAGTAATAGACAGCTACTGACAGCCCAGTGAACATGAGCAACGACTTTCAGTTCTTCACTTGTTAAGCGTAAGTAGTCTACAAGCCAAGGCGAGAGAATGCGATATGCATACATAATGCCAGTGCCAAGAACAGACAGAGCAATTAAGCCATCGCCGAATGCTCCTCCTGGTACTTGCAATTGGTATAATAAAAGCTCATATGCCGAAATTGATACCCCAACGAGTCCCAGATAAACTAGGGGTTTGAATTCTTGGCGACGTCGCCCTACTCCAATAGCAATTAAAGCTACGGCAAGGGTTGATAAGCCTGTCCAGTTGGCAAAGCTTGAAGAGCGCAACGCGACACCAAATACACCATACACGAGGGGCAGAATGTGCCAGCGGTTGGGAAGTTGTTCGAGTCGGTGTTTCGAGCGCCACCACTCCCCTAAAAGCTGAGTTATCAAACCTAAGGCGATGTTGGCAATTGTAATTTTGATAATAGAGCGATCGCCAAAACCCAGGACTTCGGCAATTAATAATTCTAGACACCATCCAATACCATAAAAACCCCAGTTGGTAGGTTGTTGCCAACTGCGATAAACAATTGCTCCTAAAATTATTGCAGAGGAAGCTAAGTAGAAAAATCCCGGTTGAGCAAGCCCTTGGTAAACAAACAGGGAGTGAAGACTCAGCAGCAACAACTCAACACTGCATAGCGCGATCGCCCACTTATCGGTTGCTTCTGCATAAATCGCTACTAACTCGTTCTCTCTCCTGCTTAACAAAGTACGAACTAGCCATAAGCCCACAATGCAGACTGCTCCCGCTACAAACCAGCCCTGTATTGACAATCGCGCTAAACCAGGCACACCTTCCCATAACAGCGCAGCGATGAAACCCAGTGTAAAACCAACAGTAATTAGCGCAGATAGCTTGTGTCGCAAATACTGCGTATTGATAAACATCAAAGCACTAGCCACAGCCAGACTTATTAATCTACCTCCAAATAGAGGTAAAGTCAGTGACTGAGCAAATCCCAAGGCGGCAACACTTAACCAACCGTTGACAGTGGGACGTGCAATGGCGCTAGCTGGATTTTTCCATCCCAAAATGGCAATACCTGTGAGAGTCATCGGGACTATTAACCAAATTAAACCCCAATTCTCACTGCCATTACCAAAACCAAACCAAGCTGATTCAGAATTCTTCCATAATAAAGCGTAGCTAAGTACCGCGAGTCCCAAAGCCATATGCCATGCGCTACGTTGCCAAACTCCGTTGCCTACAGAACTAAACAACCACTCTGCAACCGCCACAGCTAAGACAATACTTGCCCAAACTTGTGTATTAAGATTGGGAACGAAGCGGTTAATTATCGAGCAAAGCGTCAGCACTCCAGCAATCTGAGTCATGTACACCAGACTGATTCTGGTGGGAAGCCGTCGCTGGCTAACAACCCAAAGAGTGATTGTAGACAAGAGTAAATTTAAGGAACGTAACGTGGGGTTTAGCAAACTCACCGCAGTAAGCGAAATTCCAAACAGCAGCGTTAATGTTTCCCCAAAATCAGCTAATTGCACCTTGTCAGCGCGGTAAAGCCTATCTGTCAACGCCACCATAAAAACAAGATAGGGAAATAACGCCACACTCAGTAATCCCCAAGGTGTATTTTGAGAATGAGTCAGTTGAGTTCCAGTGGCGATCGCCCATTGCTGCAATTGAGAAGGCACTAACAGCCATCCCAACCAAATCGTCTCCAACCCTATGATGAAAATTGCCGCCACATCCATTGGGGTACCACGCAACTGCAAGCGACGCCCCAAAAACCACAAACCCAAGCCGCTCACAGCCGTTGCTTGCCAAGGAAAGGGTGCAGCAACCGACACCAGCCAACCCAGGAACAACAAGATACCGCCAAGGAGTTCCCAGGGAAGAGGAGGGAGGGAGGGAGGGAGGGAGTGAGGGAGGGAGTGAGGGAGTGAGGGGGATGAGGGAGTGAGGGAGTGAGGGAGTGAGGGTTCGGAGGGGGATGAGGGAGGTGAGGGGGATGAGGAGCCAGCGCCCCTTCGGGATTCGCCAGTCGCCTGGCTCGGGAAACCGTTCAGCTGAGCGCTCGCTTTGGCGTTGCCCTCCTGCAGCGCTGGCTCACCGTGCGGGGGTTCCCCCCGCCCGTGCGACTGGCGTGGAGACGCGGAGGTAGATTGAGTTTCATGTATATCATTTGACCTCACTCCGCCGTTAACGGCTCCCCTCTCCGCTTGCGGAGAGGGGCTGGGGGTGAGGTTCTGCGCCAACCAAGCCACCAGCCAACCGCAAATGCCCATAGCCAGCCCTAATTCTTGGACATCTACGCGGACAATAAACATTGCTCGTACCAGCAGCACCAATAAAGCATAAATAATTACAACTGAAGGCAGACTGATACCCAAGTCAGTTTGCCTTTCCTGTGCTGTTGCAATTTGCCTTTGTTGGTTACAAGTGTGATAAATAGTAGCAATGGTTGTTCCTACCGTTGCCAGATAAACAGCAATTAAGGGAAACCCTGGGATTTGCCAGCCCCAGTGTAAGTATGACAGTCCTAAAATATTAAGTAGAGGCAATCTCCTAGCTTGCTTATTGATTGCAAACAGCCGATTGTCGCACAGTAAAACAGTAATAGCTGTGAGGGTAATAGAGGCTATCGCAACCACTATCCAGCCCAAAGGATTTTGCCAGAGACTGAAGCTGTCCATTGCCCAAAAGTTCACTGGCACTAACAATAGTGTGACAATGAGCAATGCCCGAGTTGTTAAGCTTAAATTAGACTGTCTGCCAGCCCAAAAACTTATACCCCAGAAACTTAGGGTATACGCAAGCAAAACCCCATATTGTCCAGAAGGGGGAAACTTTTCCCACTGACTAGCAGCAAGTACCCCAGAGGACACCACCACTAAGAACATTCCTAAAAACAGCAGCCAGCGGACGCTTAATTCTTCGCCTAGCGACTGCAACATCCTAGCAACGACATTGGGTTTCTTGACTGTTAGTGATGCATCGTCCTGATGTAGAGACGTTACATCCCTTGGTTCTACATTGGCGAACGTCTGTTGTGGTTCAGGTATAGTCTGTGGTTGCAACTCCACACGACAAACTAGAAACTCTTGACAGATATGCCTCACTTGGGCATCCGATATCAAACCCAAGCGCAACCATACATCGAGTCCATGCAATAACTCAGGATGGCTAGATGGAAGCCTAACTTCGATTTTGAGTGGGGAGTTAAAGTTTGATGACATAAGCAGCACGCACAGAGCGCGATACTTAAATAATCCTCCTGATAGAGTTTAGTTTCGCATCATTTGTGACACTTGCTCGGCTGACCGTTGGTTCGTTCTCATTTAAAATGCAAAATACAAACATTTTTTAATTTGGTATAACTTGACTAGACTAAACGCTGTCATTTCAATCAATAGTTATGTTTTTACAATCAGTAACTTAATGAAATTTTTGACGCATTATTATAGGACTGGTGAACCACCATTTAGAAGCTTATCTGCGCTCACTGATTCTGAAGCCCTAAGAATTGCCAGCGAGTTGAAAAATGAAACAGCCTTAGTTTACAAACGGTTTAATAAGTACGAGAAATACTGGTTACAAAGGCGAGAGACTGAGCAATGGCTTAGAAATGAGTTTATAAAAAAAGGGGGTCAACCCAAGGTAGAATATCCCCATTACATGGTTTTAGGAACCTCCTCGTATATCCGTGAAGGATACGACAATATGTGTTCCGAAATCAGAATTTTGCTATCAGAATTCAGTGAAGAGGAGATAAGTTTTACGTATCCAGGCAGTATGGTGTCTCGGTGGCTTGAAAAACAAAAGCACGAAATTTATTACCAAAGTGCATACCATGGAAAGGTCTTCACATTGACAGAAATCCTTGAAATAGCTGCACAATACGGAATTCCTGAACAAGAGTGGAAACACGAACCCAATAGAGCATTTGATTTTTTCGTTGAAGCTCAAATCTGGAATTTTAAACCTTTAGAAAAATACATATTAAAACCAATACGGTTCAGTTAAGGCTTATACCTGGATTTATATAAGTCCTAATGTTATGACCACTGTCAGAATTCTTGTAAGAAATATCGGGATTTTGGCTAATCACCCAAAGGATCCGCTAACGGCAAAGAGATACTCACGGTTGTACCTGCTAGGGGGTCAGATTGGATAGACAATGTGCCTGTGTGTCCCTCTACAATTCGTTTGACAATCGCCAATCCTAGCCCAGTTCCACTTGCTTTGGTGGAATAGAAAGGTTGTGTCAGCTTTGCTAAGACATGGGGTGGAATTGCCGCACCACGATTATGAACATGGATCCACACCTGAGTACTATCGGTGTCCAACTTAACAGTACAAGTCACAGTTTCGCCAGGAGCGATCGCCTCGCAAGCATTCCGCACCAAATTGATCAGCACTTGTTTAAGCTTGTCGCGATCGCCTAAAACAATAACTCCCACAGATGCGGGGATCAAGATAATTTCTCGCCCCAAGGCTTCTTTTGTAGCCTGCAAGGTATCCAGAGTTACAGCCGCCAAAGCGTTGATTTCTACAGCAACTCTCTGGGAAACCTGCGGCTTGGCGTAAAGCGAAATTTCGTTCAACAGGCTTGCTAGACGCTGTGCCTCGTCCACTACCAAGAATAGCCGCTCTTGGGCTGGTTGGGATAAGCTGATTTGCTGGAGGTGATGCAAGCAATCAGTTATTGTAGTCACTGGTTGGCGAATTTCGTTCACCATGCGCGTGGCAAACTCACCAACGGCTGCGAGTCGTTCCTTCTCAATCAGGCGAGCTTGGGCGGCTCGTAGTTCCTGGGTGCGTTTTATTACCTCTGCTTCCAAGATTTCTTGGAATTGCCATTGCTGGTGATAAAGGCGGTGGTTGTCGATCGCGATCGCTGCCCGTTCTGCAAACAACTCCGCAAGCCGCACTTCCTCACTGGTAAACTGACGCGGTTGCTTATTGAAAGAACAAATAGTGCCGATAATCTGCCCTTGGGGAGTTTGCAAAGGTACCCCAAGGTAGCAAAGGTAGCCTTCTGGTGGAGTGCCATGTCCTTGTTGGCGAGCATCTGCAATCACGAGTGTTCGTCTCTGCTGAACAACAACGTCTGACAGGGTGCCATGCAATGAGTAAACTCGGTCACTCTCCTTCACCTCCAAGCTACTGGCAGCGATTCGCCCTGAGTCTCCCTCACGTAGGGTGACAATCGTCCAGTCTGAACGCACCAACTCGCTAACACTGGCGGCGATGTCTTGTAAATAGCTATCAAGAGGAAGATGGGAACGTCCGATGAGAGCGGATAAAACCTCAATACTCCTTTGATGATGCTGACCCTGTAGGGGGGTACTTGGCAACTTCATCAGGAACTCGGTGGCTTGTGTGCCATAAGAATCTGATAAAATGGCGATTGCACCGAGTGCAGCACCGTTACGGGCGATCATTGAATCTTCAGGTGGCTCCAGAACAGGTAGCGAAATACTCATTACCGTACCTGTCCTGGGGTCAGACTTAATGACCAACTCCCCACTATGGGCAACCACAATCCGTTTGACTATTGCTAGCCCGAGTCCATATCGGTTAGGTTTCGTGGAGTAGAACGGTTCTGTCAACTTTGGCAACAGTTCTGGTGGAATTGGTTCACCGATATTGTGAACCTGAATACTCATCTGACTTGTTGTACTTTCTGCTACACTTAGAAGCACCACACTGCTTGGAGGACTTGCCTCACAAGCATTTTCCACCATATGTAGCAACGCTTGGTGTAACTTCACTTTGTCGCCTAAGAACAGATGTGCAACTGGGGCAATTTTAAACTCAATTTGACGCTCTCTCGCCACAGGCAACTCTTGCAAAGATGGCAAAATTCCTGTAAGAAACGAATTTACCTCAAGTTCTGACAGTTGCAACACCAGGGGCTTGGCGTAAACCAAAATTTGCTCCAGCAGGTATTCCAAATGACTGGTTGCACCTAAGGCTTGCAATAATTGTATCCTGGCGAGTTCCGGCAGTTCAGCTTTTTTAAAATAATTCAGCCCTATTTTGACCGTTGTCAGCGGGTTACGTAACTCATGCACAATCATTGCAGCAAATTCGCCCGTTGCCGCCAAACACTCACTTTCAACTAATTTCGCTTGAGCAGTTCGTAGTGCTTCTGTACGCTTGGCTACCTCAGTCTCCAAAGTTTGATTAAATTGCTGCTGCTGTTGGTAGAGCTGGTAATGAAACAGCGCTGTGGCAGCACGTTCAGCAAAGATTTCGGCTATGCGAATTTCGTCACTACTAAACTGGCAGGGCTGGACGTTGAACGAGCAAATCGTACCAATCACCTGTCCCTGAAACGTTCGCAGTGGCACACCCAAGTAAGACAGGTAGCCATCCGGCGGTTGACCATACTGAGTAGTGATGCTTGCATCTGCCACAGCCAAAGTACGCCCAGTTTGCACCACCGTATTTGTCAGTGTACCATGTAGCGAATAAAGCTGCTCCATGCCATCAAATTCTAAGCTACTCGCCATCACTCGCTCAAACCCATCTTGACAGAGGGTGACTGTTGACCAGTCTAAACGTAGCAAACGACTGAGTCCGCAAGTAATTTCGTGTAGGTAGCTTTTGATTTCACCGGAACGGTAGCTCAAGAAAGATAGTGTTTCCAAGATACGTTCTGCCGTTCTTTCCGGCAGAGGTGTCCTTAATTGGTTATCTTGATAGACTTGGCTCACTTTTGGCTCACTTGACGCGATCGCCCTTGGCGGGCACTTTGTGCCATCGCGCTTGGGCAATGGCTTTTACTCCAAGATTGTACAAATATTAACGGTAATATATTCTGTTTGCTGCATAGGTAATTAAAACTTAATTTTTACCAAGGGGACTGGTGGCTGGGGACTGGGAATTAAAAATTTTTCCCTCTCACCAATTTCTAATCCCCAATCCCCAATCCCTAATCCCGTTCACTCGCGTAACACGTAACCAACGCCTCGTACGGTTTGAATCAACCGCTTTTCGTTGTTTTCTTCCAGCTTCAAGCGCAGATAGCGGATATAAACCTCGATAATGTTAGAATCTCCTATGAAGTCATAGCCCCAAACCTGTTCTAAAATCTGGTCGCGGGTGTAGACTTGGCGGGGATGGCTCAGTAGGTACTCCAGCAGGTCAAACTCCTTAACCGTTAACTCGATAGCCCGTTGCCCACGGAATACTTCACGGGTACGGCGATTCAAGCTCAAGTCTGCAAACTGCAACACCTCTTGGTCATCTTCCTGTTGGCGGCGCAGGTGGGCGCGAACTCTGGCAAGCAATTCCTCAATACTGAAGGGTTTGACAACATAATCATCTGCCCCAGCATCCAACCCCGCAACGCGATCTTGTACCTCATCTCGCGCTGTTAACAAAATTACAGGGACTTTGTTTCCAGTTGTTCGCAAGCGACGACAAACTTCTACGCCAGTTAGTCCAGGCAACATCCAGTCTAGAATGACCAAATCTGGTGAAGACTCCCGCGCCAAGGTGAGTCCCGCCATGCCATCATGCGCTACGGTAATACGATATCCCTCACTATTCAGTTCCAGCTCAATAAACCGAGCTAGTTTGATTTCATCTTCAATTAAAAGAATATGTGCGGTTATCATAACAATTGACTTGACTGCAACTTGGTATCAGTTGACTTTGGAGGGACTGACAAAACCGTATCATCTGCGCGTACCTGGTTGAGCAGGTCTTGTAGAATTTCAATGATGTGTTCCGTTTCCGCAGTCGCCGTTTCTAGGGCTTCGCGCTGGGGAATTGTCAGGTTAGTCCCTCGGCGTAACAGGCTTTGGAGATAACCGTAGACTATGCTTAGGGGAGTGCGTAAATCGTGGGAAACTTGGTTTGTAAACTGCCGTTGTCGTTCTTTAGTTGCAAACAGGCTAATAGACAGTTGATGACAAGATATGACCAGTTGTTGAACTTCGCGGGGGAGTCGTTGCAGATTTACTGGGACTGGTTGAGTGGTATCGTTGAGGATTATCCACTTGTTAATTTGCAACAGTGGTAGAAGCGATCGCCGTACAATAGCTGCAATGGTAAGCGTGAGCACGGGAAAAAACAAGATGAGGGCTGCTGCTAAATTCCTGATTGTGGCTTGGGAGCAAGATAACATCTTGGTAATGTCAGCAGCAATATACAGCATAGGTGCTGGCTGGTTTACCATTGGTAATGGTGTCGCCTTAACTATCAGTTGTTGTCCAGCAACTTTGAAGCGGCTGTTTTGAACAGATCGAGCCTGAAGGGACATCAACATTGTTTTTTGACTGGCAGGCATTGAACTCAAATTTTGGGATGATACCATCACCTCATTATTTGTCTGCTTCACCCATAGCCACATGGGTAACAATGACCAATTATCTAGGGTTGCCTGTAGCTGCTGCTGCCAAGGGATATTCTTACTCTTAGGCATCATACTGGTCACTTGAGTTGCAACCAATGAGAGCGTTTGTTGATGAGTTTCAATGACCATGCGCTCGATTGTCCAGCTTGTGCAAATGACAACAACTCCTACTCCTAAGGCAAAAACACCGATTATCCCCAAAGTTAAACGCAGTAGTAAAGAAGACGGAACAAGCCACTCCGACTTAATTTTGATTATCTTCTGTAAAAGGATGCGAATAGCAGTCATGATAAAAAACGTTTGTCATTTGCGATCGCCTACGGCGGGAAAAAAGCGCGATTGCCAAGGGCACTGCGCTCCGCGCGATCGCCTACGGCGGGTCCTGCGGACCATCGCTTCTGTTGAACCAAAGATTATTAATACAGGGCGGATGGTAGAAAAGCCCCTGCCGGTTGGTTATACAGCCCGAGGCTCATCAACGTTGCGGTCTGGGTGACACGCAGGTCATGGTTCAAACACCAACGGAACAGGTCGGCGTTACGCATCGGAACATAAAAGCCAAACTCAGGGGACGCTGGAGCCGCCCCAATAAGCGCCTTTAAGTCCTCATTGTTCTCGCCAACAGCGTGACCGAAGAAACCTACTTCGCTGGCGTAGCCCGACACGCGCCCATCACACTCGACAAGCATTGCTGTGCCCCGCCCGACAGCTCCCTTTAGTTCGCCCGCCCGGTCATGACCATGAATGCGATAGCAGAGTTGATTACACTCAGCAATGTCCGCCTCAGTCGCTGGACGAACGGTGCGACCAGGTATCGTCAAGCCGAGCGGTTGACCTTGGAGTTCCGCCAATGGCTCGCGCACATCAAAGCCGAGTTTGGTATACAGGGCAAGCGAGCGGCTGTTATGCGCGGCTTGAACGAGTCGCACACCGGCGAACCGTTTTTCGCGCGCCCGATGTAAAACATGTTCCATCATGCGGCGACCAACTGAACCATTTTGCGCGGCAGGGTCTACTGTAGTGGGGCCGATGCCGGCGATTGTGTCGCCTTCCCACAAAAAGTTGCTGCCGATGACACGCCCATTGGATGTCTCAGCCACGACCGAATAAATCGCTGGATCCGCTAACAGTTCGGTCAACATTTCTGCCCCGAACTCCGCAGAAGGAAAGTCGGGTACGAAGCCGTGCTGTTCCGCGATCACACGGATTGCTTGATATAGAATGGTGCCACACTTTAGTGCGTCGTCGGGCCGTCCCGCACGCAGCATCAAAGATGTTTGTTCAAATACTTTGTCCATAATGAAAAATCTTTCAAGTGTTCCGTTCGCGCTCTCGTTGCGAACGGGGAGCTAGATAACGAGAGCAACTACGTATTAAATTTACTTTATAAATCAGCTCTAACGAGCGCTAACGCTACCACTAGCTTGCAGTGGTGCGTAGCCAAAGGTGGCGTTTGCCATGCGACACCAAATGACCACAGATTTGAAGTTAGCAACATTAACAGCATCGGGAATAGGGTAGCGTTGAGTCCCGTTGTACTTTTGTAAGCGCCCCAGGTTTACGAAACTACCCTGATTCTTATATGCTTGTGGTGGTTTGCCAGTGGTATCTAGAAGAACGTGCAGATCCGGTCCTTGGTTACTGGTACTGAAAGCATTATCTAGTTCCAAGTAGCGATGTCCGCTTTCGGTCACGATCCGAGCTGAACCTGTAGTTTTTTGTTCTGCAGCCATAAATTTGCCAGATGCTACAGCCATAGATTTACCTTGTGCCACAAGGATACTATGGTTGCTGGCATTAGTGTTGTTAAGGTTCTGGGAAGCTGTGATTTGAGCTGCTTGTCCTAACACAGGTACAGTGGTAATGATTAAGGAAGTCGCACTTAGTAATACCAATTGATTCAGTTTCATTTTTGTTAGCTCCATTCGATTTGCACTTCTCTATTTCATCTTGGTTCAATCATCCTGGCAGAAGATGATTTTTCCCTGAGAAATAGGTGAATAAAACTGAAGTAAGGCTAAGAGTTTACTTAAAAATGGTTTGATTTGAGTTCAACTCAGAACATGAATTTTATCTGAGAAATTGCTAAAAAAAACTCACTAAAAACTCCATAACTTATCAGATAATCTATAGCCGTTGCTCATTTGTGCTGCTTGAACCCACGCCACAATAACAGTGTTGTGTATGAGTCTTTGTGGTTATGAATCGGACCGAGCATCCTACCATCATCTTAGGAGGTGGTTTTGTAGGATTATTTACCGCCCTCCATTTGGAACAGCAAAACTATTCTCATCCAATTATTTTGATTGAGCAGCGCGATCGCTTTGTCTTTAAGCCGCTGTTGTATGAACTACTCACAGGCGAATTACATCTTGAGCATATCTGCCCATCTTATACACAATTGCTCTCAGGTAGTCGAGTGTCTTTTGTTCAGGACACTATTACTGAGATTAACCTTGAGCAACGTTGGGTGAAGTTGTCTTCTGGCAAAGGCTACAACTACGGCAACTTGGTGCTGGCGTTAGGAAGCACAACTACATACTTTAAGACTCCTGGGGCTAGTGAAAATACTTTTCCCTTTACCTCGAAAGATGAGGTGATGCAGTTGGGTACTCATCTGCAAAATTGCCTTTATCTAGCCAAACAAACTAAAGATCCACAAAAACGTCAACAACTGCTTACTGTCCCTATTGTCGGTGCGGGACCAGCAGGGGTAGAACTTGCCAGTACCTTAGCTGACATCCTCCCTGTTTGGTACGACGCCATAGGTGGGGATTACGAGGAAATTCGTATCGTGCTTGTCAATCGTAGCACTGAGATACTCAAAGGCGACATTAATAGTCAGTTGCGTGATACTGTCAAAGATTCCCTTTCGCGGCGGACTGTTGCTGTCGAGTTATTAGTTGATACTGCTGTCACAGAAATTCAACCAAATGGTATCAAGTATCAGATGAACGGTATACCCAATTTCCTGGCTGCTGGAACTATTGCTTGGACAGCAGGGACACAACCCCACCCCTTGCTGAAACAGTTGGCTGTTGCTCCAGAATATCGTAATCAACGGGGTCAGTTGCAGGTGACGCCTACTCTACAACTCCCTGATTTTCCGGAGGTATTTGTAGGTGGCGATTGCGCTTATGTTAGCAGTCATCCCCAACCTACCACTGCCCAAGTTGCATATCAACAAGGTAAAGCCATAGCAAATAATTTGCGAGCGATCGCCACTGGACGTTCTCCTGTCCCCGCTCATGTTAGCTTACGCGGCACTTTAATGAAACTGGGAATTGGGGAAGGAGTTGCCAACATTTTCAATCGCCTAGAAGTGAAGGGAGAACTCGGTCATCTTATCCGCAATGGTACTTATTTAGAACTTCTCCCGAAACCAATCCACAACTTCAAAGCCACCGCTGAATGGCTCACAGACGAGCTATTTCAGCGTCATCAACCCCAAACCATTCACCATCAGCAGTACGGACGTACTCCACTATTAGCAGGCATGACTGCCGTGTTAGCAAGCATAGTCATTGCCACCCCATTAATCTGGCGTGCCGCTTATCCTGAACATTTCCAAAAAACTATGCAACGGACTGGCGTACCTACATTACTCGATCAACAACGATAAAATACTTTACTTTTCCAATCCATTTACTTTTCCAATCCAACTGACACCTGCATTTTAGGAGAAACTCTATGAAAACATTACTAAACTTCAAAATTTCCCTCAAAAAAGCAATGCTCATCAACCGGGTGACGATGGGAGTATTCTTCTTTCTTTCAGGCATCTCCAACTACCTCAATTTCAATGTAGAAAACGGCTTTTATCAAACTGTTCTCACCCTCAAACTCCAGCTTTGGGGACCTTTTCCAGCAGGATGGGAAGGCATAGGACCACTCCCACCCTTAATTGCCATTCCCTACGCCTGGTTGTTACCCTTGGCAGAAATTGTTTTGGGTGCTTTATTTGCCTTAGGTTTCTGGATTCGCTGGACAGGTTTACTGTTAATTCTCATGACCTTCAGCATTGTTCTCGCCTTTGGCATAATTCCAGCTGGCAGCTTGTTTCCCAATGCTGCTGAAAGCTTCAACAAGAACATCATGTTCATGACTCTGATTTGGATGTGCATCGCCTATGAAGCAGACACTAAAAAAGCCCGAATGCGTCGCATGGCTGAAAAGCTTTATTTAGATTCTGTAGAACCTCAGCATTAATGTTATGTGATTGGGGGTGCAAGCAATAGTATCGTAGCGTACCCTCAAGTCCTCAATGGTAAGCAAATTCTGGTGTTAGAACACAGTACAACTCTGTTGCAGAAAAAAGTCAACACGAGTTCTACATAAAGTTTTATGAAAATAACAAAAAGAAATACTTTTAGCAAGGTTCCGAGTTCCTTTTATTTATGGACAGCCATCCTCATCTTTGCAGCTGCCAATGCCGTGACCCGCAAAATTACAGAAATTGGAGCGCAGCACCTTGTAGATGGCAGAAATCCCATTTCACTCTGCAATGTTTTATTTGTCGGCAACCTCTGTGCTTTAGCGATGATGTTGTTAATTTTTGGCAGAGAATTGAACCAACGCACCTTAAGGCAGTTAACCCGTGGAGATTGGATTGGCTTGGGAGTTATAGCTATCCTTTCCGGTGCCCTTGGTCCTGGGCTAATTTTTGGTGCCCTAGACAACACCACCGTGACCAATGTGGTGCTGATTGGTCGGTTGGAACCACCGCTTACCCTGGCTTTGAGCATCTGGCTTCTGGGAGTTAGGGTCAATACTTGGACGATCGCGGGTGCGATCGCGTCCTTTGCTGGTGTTGCTGTGACATCATTTCTGCCTAGCTCTAATCAAACTGTAGCGCTGATGGGAGGTATATTACACATTGGCAACGGGGAGTTAATGGCAGCCGCTGGTGCTGTGGTTTTGGCTGTTGCTACAGTCATTAGTAAGTTACGATTGCAGCATATTCCCCTAGGCTTTTTTAATATCTTTCGCACGGCTTTGGGAACGGTTGTCTTCTTTTTCCTCGCTCAGTTGCTTTACGGGACACAACACTTTGAAGATGCATTCTCGCCGTTTCTTTGGCAATGGATGCTCCTTTACGGAGCTGTGATTGTTGTTGCAGGGCAATTGTGCTGGTTTGTGGGTTTGCGCGGCTCAACTTCCGCTCAAATCACTCTGGCTAACTCTTTTAATCCCATTGCTGCAATTGTCATGGCGTATCTAATTCTAGGGGAAGTACCCACAGCTGCTCAATATATAGGCGGCAGTATTATTTTGATTGGTATTGTCCTAAGTTTAATTGGAAATCTCCGCTCTGCTAGAGCAATGCAAATCTCTGCTCAAATGAGTCCTGCTAAACAGATGGGTTCTGCAAGCGGCTTTATGGGGATCTAAAATGCAATATCATAGGTTGGGTTTCACAAAAGTTCAACCCAACGCCATCCTAAGTTTTGTTGCTTAAGTCAGTCTTCTCAATTTCGATAATTTCACGCTGGCAAGGAAGTAATATTTACGTGAGTTCGACATCATTCAAAGCAGACCTCACCCCAAACCCCTCTCCAAAGTAGGAGAGGGGCTTCAAACCCTCATTCTAATGTTGCTCCTGGCTCTCCTAAAAGGAGAGGGAGGGAATGAGTGTGAGGTTTGTCGAACTCACGTTAATATTTATTCACTTCATCCTCCTACGTTTAATTTTCACCGCACCGCCCCTAATCCATCTTTTTGCCGTTGATAGCGCTGTTTAAACTGTCGTTGCTGTTGATTGTGATCCACAATCGGATCAGGATAGCCAATAGCCTGGCGTTCTAAGGGTGAAATTTTCCCCGTCACCAAATATTCCGTATCCATAGACCGCAATTCCGGAACCCATTGCCTAATATACTCACCCTCAAAGTCAAACTTTTGCGCTTGACTTGCAGGGTTAAAAATTCGCACGGGTTTGGGGTCCATACCGCTAGAAGCACTCCATTGCCAGCCGCCGTTGTTCGCAGATAAATCAGCGTCAATTAATCTCTGCATAAAGTATTTTTCTCCCATTCTGGGATCAATCAGCAAGTCTTTGGTTAGGAAATTGGCGACAATCATCCGACAGCGGTTGTGCATCCAGCCAAGTTCATTCATCTGGCGCATTGCTGCATCAACAATTGGGTAGCCAGTTCTACCTTCGCACCAAGCTTGGAAATGTTCTTCGTTATTGTCATAAGGAAAGTTTTTGAAATGGTCGCGGAAAGCACCTTCTGCTAGTTCTGGGAAGTGATACATCGCGTGTTGATAAAATTCCCGCCACGCCAGTTCCTGTTGCCATGCACGAATGCTGGTTTCTGTTTCCTCACTACGGCTATTTTCTAGCGCCTCCACAGTTGCTTGCCAAACCGTGCGAACACCAATCACCCCAAATTTTAAAGCCGCACTCAATCTGGATGTACCGTCAATTGCGGGGAAATTTCGCTGTTCTTTGTATTCATTAATTGCACTGGCGCAAAATTCCTCTAACCGTTCTTGCGCCGCCGCCTCTCCTGGCGCAATGACTAATTCTCCATCCCAATGGAAACCTAAATCTTTGGCTGAGGGTAATTCTATTGCCCCAGAAGCTTTTGCAATTTCTTTTTCGGCTTGTGTCAATCCTTCGGCATTTTCCAGAGTTTCTACTAGGTTAGCCTTCGGTTTAGCAATCCAATTCTTCCAAAACGGAGTGTAGACGGTGTAGGGTTGATTGGAACCAGTACGAATATCCTCTGGTGAGTGTAAGAGCTGATCCCAGTTTTTCTCAAGAAATTGAATACCTTTTTCTTGTAGCGCCTCGATAACAGCGCGATCGCGTTCTTGAGAATACGGTTCCACATCCCAATTCCAAAATACAGCTCTTGCGCCCAGACTCGCTGCCAGTTCTGGAATCGCTGTAGTAGGATTGGCATGGAGAATTAACAACTGGCTACCTGCTTGAGCATATCGCTGTTGTAGTGACTGTAAACTACCAATCATGTAAGTCACTCTGACCGCTGCAACATCATCCCGTTCTAAAATACTCGGATCAAGGCAAAACACGCCCACGACCTTTGGACTTTGCTTTCTTGCAGCGGCGAGTCCTGTGTTATCACAAATACGTAAATCGCGGCGATGCCAAAACAAAATTAAATCAGACATTCCATCCTTTGTATAGTTCTGCAGTACTAGCTTTAAGTTATATAACAAAAGTCAAAAGAGAAGCAAAATTTATCACCTTTTAACTTTTGTGTGCGTCTTCCCTCCGGCGTCTTTTTCAGGCACGTTATTTTTCAATTGTCAATTTTTTCTGCAATAAAGTATATAGATTTACTTGATTGAGAGCCAATTTAATGTATGTTAATGTACGCTTATTCGATAGGCATAGCGTATATTAAAGCAGTATTGCACAGCTAACTCCAGGAGAGAACAAAGATGCGAATAGCTCGTGATATCACCGATTTGATTGGTCGGACGCCTCTAGTTCAGCTTAATCGTATTCCTCAATCTGACGGCTGTGTTGCCCAGATTTTGGTCAAACTAGAGGGGCTAAATCCATCAGCTTCAGTCAAAGATCGAATTGGTATCAGCATGATTGAAGCTGCTGAGCAAGCAGGATTAATTCGCCCGAGAAAGTCAGTTTTAGTAGAACCCACTTCTGGCAACACGGGCATTGCTCTTGCGATGGTTGCGGCAGCGAAAGGGTACCGTTTAATCTTAACAATGCCAGATACAATGAGTACCGAACGGCAGTTAATGCTGATGGGCTATGGGGCAGAAGTCGAGCTGACACCAGGAGTTGAAGGTATGTCTGGGTCTATTGCTCGTGCTAAAGAAATTGTTGCTACCACACCAGATGCCTATATGCTTCAGCAGTTTCATAACTGTGCCAATCCCAAGAGTCATCGGGAAACAACAGCTGCTGAAATTTGGGAAGACACCGATGGGCAAGTTGATATCTTAGTTGCTGGCGTTGGTACAGGAGGTACAATTACTGGAGTTGCTGAAGCAATTAAGTCCCGCAAAAGCCAATTTCAGGCGATCGCAGTTGAGCCAGCTAACAGTGCTGTACTCACAGGTGGTAAACCCGGAGAACACAAAATTCAAGGCATTGGAGCTGGGTTTGTTCCTCCCGTGCTGCGTACAGAACTCGTTGATGAAGTCCTTCAGGTGACTGATGAACAGGCGATTGAATATAGCCGCAGATTGGCACGAGAAGAGGGAATTCTGTCAGGTATATCGACTGGTGCTGCTTTGTGGGCTGCGGTTCAAGTTGCTAAACGTCCAGAGAATGCAGGACGTTTAATCGTGATGGTGCAGCCCAGTTACGGTGAGCGATATTTGAGTACGCCGTTGTTCAAAAACCTAGAGCAAAGTTAAAGAACTCAGGTTGCTCCTTGTAGGATGGATTGCAATTTGAGTAGGCGATCGCCCGCCGTCGCCAAAGTTTCTGGCTTCTTACTAAAACAGAATCGAATGAATTTGCTAGCTTTCTCTGGTTGAGAGAAAAAGCTGGAACCAGGAACCACTGCAACTCCAATCTCTTTAATCAGATAGAGGGCAAACTCTACATCCGTTTTGTAGCCAAAGCGAGAGATGTCAGCGAGTACGTAGTAAGCTCCCTTGGGAATAGAATAGGGAATTCCGACTTTATCTAAAATCTGAAGCAGACTGTCTCGCTTTTCCTGATACAGTATTGCCAGTTCCTTGTAGTAACTCTGTGGTAGTTGCATCGCCGCCACTCCTGCTCGTTGCAAAGGTGCGGGTGCGCCTACGGTGAGAAAATCGTGGACTCTACGAATTGCGCCAGTTAATTCTGGATTTGCCAAGATGTAGCCAACTCGCCATCCAGTCACACTGTACGTTTTGGAAAGACTATTGATAGTCACAGTGCGCTCCTCCATACCTGGGAGGGTTGCCATTGCGATGTGCTCAGTTCCATCGTACAGAATATGTTCGTAGATTTCGTCTGTAAAAACTAGCACATCCCACTTTTGGCAAAGTTCGGCAATTAAGGTTAATTCTTCACGGCTGAACACTTTCCCAGTTGGGTTGTGGGGAGTATTAATAATGATAGCTTTGGTGTTGTTGTTGAATGCTTGGCGCAGTTCGGCTTCATCAAAAGTCCAGTCGGGTGGATGTAGCGATACATAACGCGGAGTTGCACTCGCTATCACCGCATCGGGACCATAGTTTTCATAATACGGCTCAAACACAATGACTTCATCACCTGGATCTACAGTAGCAAGCATTGTTGCTGCCATTGCTTCGGTGGAACCACAAGTTACAGTAATGTGCCGTTCGGGGTCAATTTCTAAGCCCAGATACCAACGAACTTTTTCAGCAAGAGCGTGACGGAAGGCGCGATCGCCCCAAGTAATGCCATACTGGTTAACATCACCTGCGATCGCATCATTTGCAGCCTGTTTCAACTCTGGGGGACAGGGAAAATCAGGAAACCCTTGCGCCAAATTCACGGCATTGTGTTGCAATGCCACTCTCGTCATTTCACGAATGACCGACTCTGTAAACTGACTTGCCTTGGATGAAATTTTTTGCTTGTGCGCCTGAGTCACCCCATACCTCCATTAATGTTAAAGTCAACTTCTCACTCAATGTTTGAAGTATTTGCAGATTTTACGGTTAATCGATAAATTTAATGTATAATATAATAACAAAAAGCGTGTCATAATTTTTGTAATTATATATACTACCATTTACGCCACAGGCAGTTATTGAGCATTAAAATTCTTACAATAATCTGCTTTCAGGGTATTTGGAATCATAGATACACACGAGATAAACATTAGTTATTCAACGTAAAGATGAGCCGTGGAATCAGTACATTAAACAATCTACTCGTCAAAGCAATTGAAACTGTGTTTAGTGCTGTTACAAGTTTATTCCCAAAATCGATTCATGCTTGTACCTGGGATGGGTTTTTACTGAAGATTGAAGCATTTATTTTTGCATTTACTCTGAAACAAGCTTTTATATGAGCAAGAATTATTGATACTTTAAATTAATTCAGTACAGGTGCTCGTAATTGGTTTGAAGTTGCGGTTGGGCATAGCTCAACCGCCAATTCGCAATTAGCGAGCGCATGAATCTGAAGAACGCGAAGCAACTGAATTTCGATAACCCGCAACTTGCCTTAATATTTGAAAGCTTCAAATATTAGTGGTTTTAGAGATTTAGAGAAAGCGCAACTGATTTGCTAATTGCGCAAGTTTTACTGCTCAATCACATCAGTCCACCCGCTTGCTCCGCTCGGTGTAGAGCACTACTGCCGCTTATGCGAAACTTACGGAACAATTGCAGTAACGCGGATTTCAATACGCATCGTTGGAAGTCCAAGAGCCGCGACACCTAGCTGTGTCCAAATTGGGGCGTGGTTCGGCATGTAATGACGAAATAGCCTGACCATCACATCGTTAACCTCCGGGGGCAACCCACCAACATGGTAAGAATTAACGTGGACAACATGCTCCCAACCCGCACCAGCAGTCGCCAAGGTTCGCTCTACGTTCCGAAACGCCTGAGCAATCTCGTCTGCGAACGCTTCGGGAGGCTTTTTTGACTTTTGCTGGTGGTGAGGGGGAACCTGAGACATGGTGATGACCTCCTTAGACTCAGTAACTCTTGGTTATCACTCGCCGGACACTTTGTTTTGCAAGAATACATCCTGAGTTTTGCAGATTGTTTACGCCGCGCTGCTGGTTTCATCCTTGACTTCGGTTTTGATGACAAAAGCCCTTAATTCGACAATCTTACCGCCGCGAAAGCGCCAGATGTCGCAGTACGAGTAATGAGCCGCCTTCAGCGAAGACGCGCTTAAACTGGACGCACTTGCCCGGATATTCTTTTGCCATCCTCTCGAAATATTCGATGAAAGCCTGCTTCCCGTCGGCCACCGCTTTCTTTATGCTGGATGTACACGTCGCCGACATATTTCTCGATGGCTTCTGCGGGCTGACACTGATTGAACATCAGGTCATAAAATGCCGTGACCGTCTGTTTGTTCTGCTCAAGTTTATCCGTCATCCGTTCCACACCTCACATTACCCAAAACGCCCAACGGCTCAAATCAGCGGCGACAAAGAAACTCGAACGCAGCACTAGCGGCTTTAAACCGTCTGCTGCATTGTTAGCTGGCCGCTCTGGACACAGCACCTATTTAGATTTGTGCCATGCCGCCATCCACAAACAGCTCGATGCCGTTGACAAAGCTGCTGTCATCGGAAGCCAGAAAGACAACGGCTTTGGCGATCTCATCAGGTGTGCCAACTCGTCCCAATGGGATATTGTTGGCTAGGTTCTCCATCAATTCTTTCAGTTGCTCTTCACTTAGTCCCCAGAGATGATTGTAAGCGGGAGTCGGAGTGACACCAGGGCTGACCGCATTCACTCGAATCTGGCGGTCTTTGAGGTCGAGTGTCCAATTGCGGGCGAACGATCGCACGGCAGCTTTGGTGGCGCTATACACGCTAAAGGCTGGGGTGCCCATGATGGAGGTAGTCGAGGCATTCAGGATGATGGAAGCGCCCTCTGGTATCAGCGGCAGTGCCTTCTGCACGGTGAAAAGTAGACCCTTGACATTGATGTTGAATGTTTTGTCAAAGTGTTCTTCGGTGATCGATCCAAGCGGGATGAATTCTGCAACGCCAGCATTCGCAAAGATCACATCCAAGTGACCTTGCTCTTGCTTGATCGTGGCGTAAAGATGATCGAGGTCTGCCAGATTTGAGACATCGCCCTGAATGCCCATAACGTTCTTACCAATCTCATTTACAGCAGCATCAAGTTCAGTCTGACGACGACCCGTGATGAAAACATAGGCACCTTCGGCGACAAATCGCTTAGCAGTGGCAAGTCCGATGCCGCTGGTGCCGCCAGTGACAAGCGCAACTTTTCCTGAGAGTTTTTGTGACATAGTGTTTTCCTAATCGAGTTTAGGGATTACAAATTTGATTACGTCTCGTTCAAGCGGTAAAGCCGCCATCAATTTTGAGGTTCGCTCCCGTGACAAAAGCGGCTTCAGGACTGGCGAGATAAGAGACCATGCCAGCAATCTCGTCACACTGTCCATAGCGACCGAGGGCAGTTATCTTGGTCATCGCTGCGGCAAAGTCTCCATCTGCAGGATTCATATCAGTATCGATCGGACCGGGCTGGATATTATTGACGGTGATGCCGCGAGCTCCCAGATCGCGGGCAAGACCACGGGTGAAGCTGGCGATCGCTCCCTTCGTCAGCGCATAGATGGAGCCGCCAGCAAAAGGCATTGAATCACTGCTGCCGCTGCCAATCATAATGATCCGTCCCCCCTCGCCCATGTGACGAACTGCCTCTTGAGTTGCCACAAAAACGCCTTTGATATTCACCGCGACGAGGCGGTCAAACTCCTCGATCAAGAACTGATCGATCGGGGCTAGAGCGCCAACTCCTGCGTTGTTGACGAGAATGTCGAGACGACCGAAGGTGTTGACGGTCTCAGCTACGGCGTTTTTTACCGCTTCTACATCGGCACTGTCAGCCCGAATTGCCAAAGCTTTTCCCCCTGCTGCTTCGATATCTCGAACCACCTCATCAGCTTTTTGGGACGAACTGGTGTAGGTGAGAGCAACGGCTGCCCCATCATGAGCGAGACGTTTGGCGATCGCCGCTCCTATACCGCGAGAACCACCCGTTACCAGTGCAACTTTGCCTGCAAGTGTTGTCATCATGACTTACTCCGTTGGGTGTATTACTGCCAAATCAGTATTTTTTACCGATTGGTACATATTAGCGTCGTCCTTCTCAGAATGTCAAGGAAGTTCTATACTGAATGGTATGGAAACGAGAAAGTCTCATAGTGTGCAGGGTCGTCCGCGCGCTTTTAATATGGATGTAGCTTTAGAGCAGGCTTTGCTTCTGTTCTGGCGCAAGGGGTATTTGGGTACATCGCTCACAGATCTGACTGAGGCGATGGGCATTAACCGTCCGAGCCTTTACGCCGCCTTTGGCAACAAGGAGACTTTATTCCGCAAGGCACTTGATCGCTATCGCAATCGGCACACTGCGTACCTGCGGGATGCCCTTGAGGAACCAACTGCCCGGAGAGCGATCGAGCGAATGATGCAGGGCGTTGTGGATTTAGTGACCAATCCAGGCAATCCTTGCAGCTGTCTGGTTGCACAGAGCCTACTCGCCTGTGCAGATCCAGACGATCCGCTCCATCAGGAATTGGTAGAACGCCGAGCGGCAGACGAGATTGCTATCCGCGATCGCTTCAAGCGGGCGGTATCTGAGGGGGACTTGCCGCCTGATGCTGACCCTGCTGCCCTTGCTCGCTTCGTGCTCACGGTCAACTCTGGACTGTCTGTGCAAGCAGCAGGTGGAGCCAGTCGCACGGAACTCCTACAAGTTGTTCGGACGGCATTGCAGGCCTGTTCAACATTAGATTAGGTAAATAGGTTTGATTATTTCTTTAAATTCAGGCAACCACAAATTTTTGGAGTTTAAAGTTGAGTTATTAACCTTGATTTGTTTAATCTCTCGCTATGAGATCGCTCTTTACAGGAATCGCTCAAAGAGAAATTAGTGTATGTCCTCAAAATAGATTGCCAGCTAACGGCATAGTTGAGCGGCGATAAATACGACTCAGGCGTAGATAGTGGGCAAGAATTGAAACCATTTTTCTTGCTGAATTTAGATTGCATTTCAACGCCCTTTTTCTCATGTTTTGAGTCCACAAAGCAAATAAACACGGTTTGGATGCTTTCTAGTCCGGATAATTGAAGATAATGACAATCATTAAAACAGGGGAAGCGGTCGCCAACGGCGACCGCTTCCCCTTTGATGAGTTCAAATCCAGGCACTTCTCAAATTTGACGTTTGCGTAGCGGCGGCTTCCGCATCGCCTGCGCTGAGGTAGATTTCCGTATTCTCTACATTTCTAGAGTTCTATCTATGACTTGTTTGCCGCGTAAGCTCATTCTCACTTCTCGTGTTACTCCACTACATTCCTATTAGTGTATTAGGGGTTTACCCAGACAGGTGCAAGATATGAGCTATGCCCAACCGCCAATTCGCAATTGGCGAGCGCATGAATCTGAAGAACGCGAAGCAACTAAATTTCGATAACCCGCAACTTGGGTTAGTACGATACTTTTCATTGGAAGGCAAATTTGGTGCTTCCAGTACCAAGTCAATATAATTAGCTGTAAATTCGTCATTTTTATCCCACTCATTCCAAACTGTAGCCAGTCTTCCCGACGGTTTCAAAATGCGGTTAAATTCGAGAAGAGTTGGTTCTGGGTTGAACCAGTGGAAAGACTGGAAGCAAGTTACTAAGTCAACGGAAGCATCGCTTAAGCCTGTGGCTTCGGCTGTTGCTTGGCGATATTCCACTATAGGATGGGGTGTAGCCGCTTGTCTCATGTCGGCGTTGGGTTCAATTGCTAAGACACGCACTCCCCGTTCAGCAAGAAGCCGCGAAGAAATTCCTGTCCCAGCGCCCACGTCTGCTACTATTGGGAACTGTGTTTCCAATCCCTCCAGGATGATATCAATTGCTGCTGCTGGGTACGATGGTCGGTATTTTGCATAGTCTGGCGCGCGATGGTGCGGAGCACCCGCCAAGGGCGATCGCAAAATCTACTGAGTGGATTCCAGGTGTACGGTGGCGTTTCTTCTAAATCAGCCATAATCTTCAAAACGCTGTCGGTAATGAGTTACTAGGATATGATTTGGGCTGACGCCACAAGGTCATCTTTAATTCCTTGCAATAGCATTCCCAGCCACGAGTTTCGATTTCATGGTTGCATATCCAATCAAAAATTCGTTGTGCTTTTGCAAAAGCTACATTTGTTGATGGATAAATACGGGGGCTAGGACAAAACACTTCTCCACTCATATGGATTGCGGCAATTTGCCAGTAGTCGCTCCCCTCACCTTCAGGGATAATTTCTAAAAAGCCGTCTTTGAAAGGCTCTATAATTCCCATATTCATTCAACAATAAACAACTTCTAAGACCTCAGTAGTTGAAAATAGCCAATGAGGCTGTTTCTCTCTTTAGTTGAAAGCAGCGGAAGCAGTAGCAACACAAAAGATGAGTAACGGACGACTTCGTTGACTGTACTCAAAATCAGAACAGCAATTGATATGGTAAACCAACTGAGAGCTACTGTATAATTTGGACTACCTATTTCTTTCGCTATGTATATATGGATGACAATATAACTAGCTAATCCAGCTATCTCAGCCCAGCCATAGCCGATCATCCCCAAGTACGGTACCAGCAAAAAGGCACTTCCTGCAAAAAGCACCATATGTGCCGCATGAAACCAAGCCACCTCAAGATTTTTACCAAAGAGATAGAGGACTGACGAATGCAGATTGAAGATGGAATTGCCAAGATAGCCAATTGCAATTAACGGAAAGATTTGCAGCGCTGGAATCCATTTTTCACCAAAAACTAGTGGCAATACGACAGGCGCTGCTATTGCAAACGCAGCCATTGGCAAACCAACTGCTAGCGCTTGCAGTCTCATTCCTTCCTCAACACTCCTGCGTAGGCGAGTTTTGTCATTTTCTAACTTAGCTAGCGCCGCCATAGCCAAACGCCAGGTGACAGACTTAGCAAAGGCAAGCATTTCTACAAGGCGAATAGCTAAAGCCACAAAGCCAACAGCTTCAGCCCCAGCGAAACGCCCCACAATGACTGGATTGACTAGCGATCGCAATTGCCAAATCCAACCCCCAAAGGATAAGCTTAGACCATTCCTCAGCATTTCCCGAATTAAACTCGGCTGCCAGCACAAGCGCGGGCGAAGATTGGTACTATAGACAGTCAATACAACCATAGTTATTTGCTGCAGCCACAAACCACCGACAGGTGCCCAAGCGCCCTCCCCTCGATGTGCAAGGGGTACAGCTGCTATGTAATAGCTAATTTGGCTGATTAACTCAATCAAAGCTACACGCTGAAAATTTAAGTCACGGTCTAGTTTAATTGTTAGGGGCAGATTTAACAGAGAAAGAGGTAATGTTAAACCCATGACTGCTATAAGCGGTGCTACTTGTGGAAGCTTAAGCATCTGGGCGATAATATGTTGCCCTAGTACAAGACTGAGTGCAAAGACGCCGCTAATACATAGCAACAGGGTAAAGGCTTGGTCATAATCCTGTTGGTCTGGGTTGGAAGTTTTACGTAGTAAATAGACATCCAAGCCCCATATACCCAACCCGCCGAGGAAGCTTACAATGCCATAAGCGACTCCATAAAGCCCGTACTCGGTCGGTCCAATGACTCTAGTGATGAACAATACACCAATTAAGCTGAGTAAGATACCCAAAGCTTGACGTATGACCATCAAGGCTCCGCCCTTGATGACTTTACTACGCAATCCCACGGCTACTCCAAAAATGAATTAAGTTTTACATTTGCACAAAATTCAGAATTCAGAATCTCCCTAAAGAAGAATTCTGCATTCTGAATTTTGAGTTCTGAGTTCTTTATTAATCACGTAGCACGAGCGAACAAGCGTCGGCGTAGGTTACGGTTAAAAGACCGTATTGTGTCGTATCCATTAGGTCCAAGCAACCAAAGCACGGCGATCGCGACATTCAAACGCACAAACCACAAACGCAAAAGGAGTTGTGGGTAAAGTGCAGCTGCTTGACGACTAAAATGAAAAGCTTGTTTGTAATCTTGTGTATCTATAGACCTCCAAGCTAAAAAGACATACAATCGACCATAGCTACGGGGTCGTAGATAAAGAATGTCTGTGGGTAAAGAACGATAGGTTTTCTCAATTAACTGGCGAAAACCTCTTAACATTGATTGGCAATCTTTTGATTTGTTGTTTGGGTGCATACGATATTTCACCAAAGGTTCTTTAACCACGCCATAGTGATAGCGAGTGGCAATACGTATCCACATATCCACATCTTCAATGTAGCTCTCCCGGTCAAACAAGCCCAAGGTGTCGAAACAAGAGCGACGGATCATTGGTGAACTTCCACAGCAAACCGGGCTGTCACATGATTCCACAACTTTCTTGTAGACATCACCCTCTGTCTCGTTCTTCATCACTAAGCCCGTGGGCTTGCTATTCTCATCTATAAAAGCTGTCCAAGTGTCTACCAAACCCACTAAGGGATTATTATCTAAGCATTGTGCTTGCTTTTCTAACTTAGTTGGTTCCCAAATATCATCAGCATCTAAAAAGGCAATGTATTCGCCTTTAGACTCGACAATCCCCTTGTTTCGTGCTGCTGCGGTGCCTTGATTTTCTTGCGAAATCAGTCTGACTCGCGGATCTCTGATTTGAGAACCCCATTCAACAATTCCATCGGAACTGCCATCATTAATAATTAATACTTCAAAATCTGTAAGTGTCTGTTTCTGAACACTTTCCAGAGTTTCGGGCAGATATTTCATGGCATTATATGCCGGAATAATAATAGTAACTTTGGGCATATTTATGAACTCTTTAATTGAATATATTGACTTTTTTCAGCCGTAGAGAACGCACACAAAAGAAAACTCAGAAAACTTTATGAGTCAATCAGGATTGCCATAATTATTGGCTTTAACTATTGGCTTTAACTATTGACTTTAACTATTGGCTTTTAACTATTACCTATCTCCCATTGTTCATTAGCCGTTGGTGTACGTCGCCGCAGGACTTGGGTAATTGCTTTCACTCTGTCATAAGTTTGACCCCCAAATTTTTTTAAAAGTGTTAAAGCTACAGTTTGGCGGATGAAGTCCCAAGAAAAAATAAGTAGTGGACAATGAGCAATAGCTTGATGATTAAAATGAAGCGCTTGGTCGTAATCTTTATTGTTAATAGCTCTCCAAGCTAAGTAGAGATTAATACGACCATATCCTTTCTCTCTTAAAGGCAGTAATTCTGCGGGTACAGACTCAAAAGCGTTCTCGATGATTGTCCGAAAAGCTTCCAAAGTTCCTTGACAATTTGTGGACTTGCTACCGGGATGTTGGCGATAGCGAACCAAGAGTTCTTTGATCACTGCAAAGCGATATTGGGAAGCAAGGCGAATCCACATATCTAAATCTTCAAGAAACGGTAATTCTCGGTTAAATAAGCCTACCGTTTCAAAACAAGAGCGACGAATCAAGGGTGTACTGTCACAAGGACATATCGGTTTAAACTGGACAAGTTGCTTCCATACGTCGTCTTTGTCTGCATAGGAAACAACAACTTTCCCTGTGGACTTACCTTGCTGGTTAATTAAAACTGTCCACGTATCTACTAAACCAACTGATGGGTTTTCTTCCAGATAACGGACTTGCTTTTGAAGTTTGGTTGGCTCCCAAATATCATCAGCATCCAAAAGTGCGATATATTCTCCAACAGCCGCAGTAATTCCTGTGTTTCGTGCTCCAGATGAACCTTGATTTTCCTGCGAAATCAGCCGAACTCGCGAGTCTTTGATTTGAGAAACCCACTCTACAGTTCCATCAGAACTCCCATCATCAACAATAAGCACTTCAAAATCTGTAAATGTCTGCTTCAGAACGCTCTCCACAGCTTCTGGGAGATAAGCTATAGCATTGTATGCTGGGATAATGACAGAAACTTTTGGCATGTGACACTCCTGTACTTCAATGAATTGGTAACGGCAATTCTTTCTTGGACTGCAAAATCGTTTCTAAAATCACATCGCGATAACGCAATGCTATGGCATCCCAACTAAAGCGGGTAGCATTCTGTCTAGCACGTACACTCCAGTTACCACTCAGCGCCTCTTGAATGGCAGTTGCGTAGATATCTAGTTTGGTGACATCACATAGAATACCACCATCACCGACAATATATCGTCGCATTTCATCATCAGTAGCGACAACTGGCAAACCACTAGCCATTGCTTCTAAATAAACAAGCCCAAAAGGTTCGTGAATCGAAGGGAGTGTAAAGGCATCCACACTGCGGTAAACTTCAGGCATTCGCTCAAATGGCAAGGTGCGAACGGCAAACCGCTTTTCTCCCAGCAACTGCTTACCTAGTGACTCAAAGTATAGGCGATCGGGTCCGTCCCCACACACCAAAAGACTCACGTCGCTGAGGCGAGACACGGCTTGAATCGCTAATTCAACTCGCTTTTGATTTTTGCGGTTCAACGAAGCAACACACAACACCACTGGTTTGGGTAAATCAATATCAAGCTGGACACCTTCAGGAGTAAATTGCTCAAGATTTACACCATTAGGAATCACACTTATGGGTTGCTTTGGTTGGAAAGTTTGCGCCAACTCGGCGGCGGCTTCATCGAAAACTACGAGATGATCTGGACGAAACCGAAGATTACGCTGCAAGCATTTGCCATTTTTTTGTAATGAACCATCATCTCCTTTCCCCATTAAGCTATTGTGTTCGGTAAAAAGTATCGGAGTTTTTGTTACCGCTCTGACGCAGGCAGCCATTGCCAAACCTGCATAATCATTATGGGGAAAGATCAAATCAGCTCGATGAGTGAGCAAGCGGAGCAAGCAAGGAAAGAAACCCGTCAGGTGTTCCACCACAATTTCAGGATTTGTGAAACCACGCACTAAAGGAGCAATCAAAGGGTGGCGCACAGCATGAAAAGCATGCGATCGGGGAATACAGCGAATGGGGTAGCTAAAGGATCCACAAGCCGCGCCGCTAAGTAATTCTACTTCAAAGTAGGAACTGAGGCGGCGGCTGAGTTCAATTGCCATAATCTCTGATCCACCACTCCAATTGACTCCGGCACTAGGATGGACTAAAACAATTCGGTAAGGTCGTTCACCTGTGCTCCTTAATTGAGTATTATCAGTGGAGCTAATCATTTGTTGGGTCATCCTTAAACTACTCCATAGGCAACTAAAGAAAGTTTGGGAATTTCTTTACAGCAGTTTTCACTTATTTAAACCACACTTTTAAGCGTTCTTCTTTGCGTTTAGAGCGTAGTGCGCGACACAAAAAAGGTCTATTTCCCTGAAAATAGCTGTAAGCTAGGTTGTGACTGCTTTTGGCTTAAAAAATGTAAGCAACGGTTTTTCAATATATGAATATATAATGCATCCACAAATGATTGCTATGATGGCAATGATGAACCCCAAAATATTTAGCACTAGCAGGTTTTGAAAAATATCGAGTTGTAATTTATTCAAAATCTTCGTCATCTGATTGATGAAAAACCCGTGTGCTAAATAGATGGAATAGGATGCATTGCCAAGAAACAAAAGGATATTAGGTACGTTAATTACCTTTTTGAGTTCTAAAGAGGAAGCACCCAACACAAGCAGTGTGCAAGCAATGCCGAATGTCAAAACAGATGAGACTGGTAAAATTTTGTAGAAATAATTTATAGCTGATAACGTATAAAGAAAAAGCCCTACATAAATCAACGGCATTGGATTGCTAATTTTTCGGTTCAACAACACATAGGCAGACAAGCAACCTAGAACAAATTCAAAATTGTAATCAGAAAAAATTAATTGCAGGATTGCATTTTCTTGAGGAATTTTGATGATACCAATAAAATGGAAAAATACTCCCAACAACCAAACTCCAATGATTGGGAAAGAAAATTTAGGTTTTAACCAAATCAACAACCCAAACATGAGGTAAAAGAAAACTTCAAACGTGAGTGTCCAACTTACACCAAGAAAGCTAGATGAAAGAATTTCTCGGTCTTGGGGAAAGAGTAAAAACGCTTTAATAAATTCCCCAATACCACGGTTGTTAGTATCAGAGCTATAAGAAAATATGAAAGATGCAAATATTTTGCTTGTTAAAACGACCCAATAAAGAGGATAAATACGTGTAATCCGTTTAAATAAAAATGTCCCTAATCTATTTTTATGACCAATATCCTTTTGATGAATATAAAACATAATAAAACCGCTTAAAACAAAGAAAAAGTCAACTCCTGACCCTCCAAAAGTAAATATTTTAAACAAAAAATCTTGATTTAAATTTTGGTTATATATGAGGTCTGTATGAGCAAGAACTACGAGTACTGCTGCCACTCCTCGGAAAACCTGAATGAGATTTAGTTTTTTAGCTGACATAAATTAATTTATGACAATAACAAGGTTCCTCTGTGTTCTCTGTGGTTCCTGGCTAAAAACCTTTTAAAGGACTAACTGACACAGGGCTACTCTCTACACTCTCTACAGGTTGTTGATCCCAATTCCACCCTGCAACTGCCATCAAAGTCATCCAATAAAAAAAGAGAGTGGTATGACTCCAGATGTTTTCCGTAATCATTCCTACAGGTATAGCCAGGAAAATAGCAAATAGGATTGAACAAAAATCACGTTGAGTGCTTCCAGGAGGTGCAGACAGCATAAGCTGGACAAGACGCACACCCACAGCTACAAAAAACATCAAAAAAGTTACAAAACCAAATATTCCTCCTTCTGCTAAAGCTCGGACATAATCATTGTGAGGAAGCAACCCATTACTGACCAGATGGGTACTTAATCCCAAACCATAACCTAAAAGGGGACGCTGACGCCAAGCATTTAATAATGTATACCATTGGGAAATTCGCCAGTTGAAACTGTTATTGTCACTTCCAGACAGTAAAATAGCTCGCGATACATCGATATCTGGATTGAGTAGAGGTGTGTCGGCGAGTGAACTCAGGCGTTCTCGTCCAAACTCGGAACTGGTAAACAGTCCTAGGACAAGCACCACAAATAAGATCCCACCAATGAGGTTGACTGGGCTTAATCTGGGAGCAACCAAAACCACAATGAAGGTAGCAATCATCATCAAGCCAAATAATGCCTTAGTACTCACATAAAAAAAGGCTAGTAAGCCTAGTAGCAATAACCAAGGTAAACTTTGTCTTGATTGCTTGAGTTTCCACCAAGTTAGACCAATAAACATTAACAGCAAGGTGACGAAGGTATTCGGGTGTCCCATCGTTCCTCGGATGCGAAAACCTTCAGATGATAGTGAGCCAACATCATAGTTATTCGCTGAGAACATGGGAGGTAAGACAGAAGGTATGAACATCTGCATTAACCCGACAACGAGTGGTGCTATCAGAGCTAAGAACAGCACAGATATTACCTTCTGAGGAGGAGCTCGGTCTTTAAGCTGCATCACCAACAGATACACCATCGCCCATGAAAAAAGGCGAATCCATTCACGGATGCTTTCTGATAAATACCCAGCACCCAATCCCAACCCTCCTAAAGGTAGAAGTACCACCCATAAGCCTTGTACCATGATCCAACCAGCAAAAAACCACCAAAAGCGGTCAGTGCGTACAGTTTGCCCTCTGATTAACATAACTGTTACATAAAGTAAAGTTAAAAAATCTACCCCAAGAGCAAACATCGCTGGTATCTGCTGACCAGAGAAAGGGTCTAGAGAGGTACGCAAGACTAAAAGTCCGAGAACAGCTTGTTCAAATTTGGTAAAGAAGTAAAAAAGAAATGGTATTGCACCCAAAGCCAAGCCCAAGTAAAGAGGTTTGGTTCCTCCTATAAGGAACCCTGTTGCTAAACCAACCCCCACACCTGCTAACCCAATTAAGAGTCCCAGACGAGAAGAACGACTTGAGCGTTGTTTGGTCAACATTGTTACCTCTACCTTGAACGGTTCGCAGAATTTTTACCACTACCTCCCACACCAATCAAACGCTTTTGAGATTTGGGTAGTCGGGGCTGATAACCATCAACAGGATAGCGGAAATATTTCTCCGTCTGATTTGTCATTCCATTCACCACAACTCCCAAGATAGGTATGCGATTTCGTGTTAATTCTGATACGCTTCTTGAGAGAACTTCCTTCTCAGTGAAGCCAGGACGGGTAACGAGCATAACTCCGTCGCTTTGCTGAGCCAGCGTTGAAGCATCAGCGCAAGCACTTAGAGGTGGAGTATCTATTATGACTAAGTCATAATTTTCAGCAGCTTCTGCCACCAAAGACTTCATCGCGATCGACTCTAGCAATTGCGACGGGCGTCCGTACAGTTCGCCACAAGTCAACACATCGAGGTTTTCAATATCTGTTGGCTGGACGGCATCCAGTAAGGATACATTTCCTTCAAGGACATCGGTAATTCCAGGCTTGCCAGTTAGGTTGAATAGCGTGTGTTGTACTGGTCTTCGCAAATCTGCATCAATAATCAATGTCCGCCAAGACAGCATCGCTGCAACAGCAGCAAGGTGTGATGCAACGACAGATTTACCTTCTCCAGAAATAGGGCTGCTGACAACAATCAGCCGCACTTGTTCGGGGCTGCGAAACTCCAACGTTTTAAAGAGTGTGCGGTAAGGCTCAACCAAGCCAATATTATCTAGGAATCGATTGGCTGGCTTAAGAACAAGTGTTTTACCAGGCAGACGTGGCAAAACTCCCAGCAAGGGTAGCTGTAGCAGTTCCTCAGCTTCGGAAGCATCGCGTAGTGTATTATCCATCACCTCCAGCAGCAATACAATGCCGACGGCTAACATAGTTCCAAACACGGAAGCAAGTGCTAATATAACTTTTGGTTTCGGCTCAGATGGTGATGATGGTGCTACAGCATTTTCGATGACGCGAATGTTACTGACTTTTTGTGCTTCTGTCAGACGCGCTTCCTCAAGTTTGCTTTGGAGGAACTTCAAAGATGCAGCAGCTTCTTCCCGTTTACGAGTCAATACAGTCAGCGTTTGCTGTGTAATAGGCAGTTGTGCTAAGCGAGCTTGGAGGTTGGCTTTTTTAACCTGCAAAAGTTTCAGCCTATTATTAACTGCAGACTCTTCGATGCTATTGAGGATAAATTTGGAGTTCAGTTCTTGAGAGAGTTGATCACCAGCGAAATTGTTTGCGGAGGTGGTTTGATTTTGAGAGGAGACGCGAGCAAGTTGTTCTGAATACATAGCACGCAAGGCGTCCCGTTGTCCAACCAAGTTCGTCACATTTGGATGCTCGTCTGTAAAGCGCAAACGAGCTTCGACTATCTTATTCTCCAATTCTGATAAATTGGCTCGTAACTTCTTGATTTCGTCGTCTTGTCCGCTACGAACAGATGAATAGGCTTTGTTGAGGTTTTCGGTGTTGGTAATTTGCCGCAAAGATGCATCTCGCGCTTTTATCTCTTGAAGTTGAGTTGACAGAGTACGCTCTTGGTCTTCTACAGTGGCTATACTTTGCACTAAGCTTTTTGTTTGCTCTTCAAGCGAGACAATTCCGCTGAGTTTTCTGTATTTGTTTTCTGTGGCTTCAGCGAGTCGCAGTTGTTTATCAGCCTCAGGTACCTGTTTTTCCTCCAAAAATTTCTTGACTTTCGTCGCCTCAGAACTGATGGCTTTCGTATTGTCCTCAACCATAGCCTGAGAAATGGCATTGAGCAACTTGGCAGCAAGTCGAGGGTCTTTAGATTGATAGCTCAGCTCAAGAATATTCGTTGCTGGGACAATTTTGACTTTTAAATTACGACTGAGTTCTGTAGTTGTTACAGGGCTTCTTTGTAAATTCCCTTTGATCTCGGGAAAAGCAATGGCGATCGCTCGTTCGAGAACACGTTGCGACTTGATAAGTTCTGCTTGGTCGGCTAACGGACTAATTCCTGGTGCGTTGGAAGAGACTTGGGTAAGATCACGACCTAATTCCGAAACACTCACCCTTTTGTCATCCTGCATCAGTCGTGCATATGCTTCGTATTTACTTGGTGTGACTGCAAGGTAGGCGATCGCCCCACCAATGACAGCAACAAATGCAGCGATCGCGGGAAGACTCCGCCGCCTCAACACTCCTATGACACTTGATATTCCTTTTTCCATCACATCTACCCTCTTTGTTTGATCAGTCATAAGTCATTCAATTTCAACGAATGACTTATGACAAAGAACACTGCAACCTATTTTTTGCCCACAGCCTCAGCAAGTCCAGTTTGGCGTTGTTCGGAGATATGTACTGGCTCTTTTGAGTTTAGAAGTTTTGTATAGAGTTTCAGAGTTTCAGAGGTGATGTGATCCCAGCTATAGTTCAGCTGTATATGCCTTTGTGCATTCACAGCCATAACTGCTAGTTCTTGGGGGTGATGAATTGCCCAGTCGAGGGTACTCATACAAGAGTTGAGGTTTCCAGCTTCAAACAGCTTTCCTCGACCTCCACTAATCAATTGCTTGTGAGGAGGAATATCGCTTGCCACGACTGGTATACCTTCCTGCATCGCCTCTAACATTGCTAGAGGGAGTCCCTCTACATCAGAAGGAAGGACAAACAACCCTGCTCCCCGGACAATTTCCCAAAGGCGTTGTCCGCGAAGTTCGCCTGCAAAGATAATATTTGGATTATTTGCCACCTTTTCCAACAGTTCTGAGGTGAATGATTTTGTATCGCTCACACCGCCAGCCAGAACGAGTTTCCATCCAGGTGGGTTCAAGGCACTAAAAGCCTCAACCAGCAAGTCAGGGCGCTTTTCTGGTACCAATCTGCCCAAAAACAGAACATACCGCCCCTTTTCAAGACCTAGTTGAGTCCCGTAACCAAAATTCGGGTCTGACTTACCATAGCCTGCTGGAGCATTGGGAATGTAGACTGTATTCCTACCATAAGTTTGCCGAAAGTAGGTTTGGAGCGCATCTGATACGACAACCATTCCATGCGCAAAACGGACTGCTGCCTTCTCCCCTAATTGAATCACGCGAGTTGAAAAACTGCCCCATTTAGCACGTTGCCAATCTAAACCCTGACAGGTGACAACAATCTTTGCACTGTTGACAAGTCTTGGTAAACAAGTAAATAAAGATGGACCAAGAGCGTGGAAATGAATGATATCGTATTTTGTAGCAGAGGCTGCAATTGCTCCTATTGCTGAGGTAGCAAAAGCATCGACTCCTTTCAAAGGCAAACCTGGTAATGAGATAACTTGGACACCTTGATAGTCATAACGATCCTGCCACGAACAGTCAGTGTAAGAAGAGCGGGCATACAAATCAACAGAGTGTCCCTGTTCGACTATGCGAGGATAAACTTCTGCACAGTAATGTTCAATGCCACCCTGTTTGGGCGGTAGACCTTTTGCACCAATTACAGCAATTTTCATACGAGTTTCGTTGTGCTGGTTTTGCTCTGGATAAGCTTGTATAAGAAAGCAACTAAATCGTATTTAGTTACAGATTTTGAAAACAGATTTTGAAACAAGAACATAGCAGGTGGGAACACAAAAAAGCTCCGTATCTTTGTTTCAATGTTCATTTTTTTTTAAAAAAGCATCATGACCTCTCTCTTACTTTTCACCTAAAACTATGTTTTTTGTATCTAGTATGAGCGCAAGGAAGACTCATACCTGAACAGCGACTTTGCTCGCTCGCTGTTCCCAGCGATTCCACATTTCGCTGTAGACTTGTTGAACGACTGTGCTGGCTGCATAAGGCTTTGCAGTCCGCACGCAAGACTGAGTGGGATAAGAAGCTGGATGCAGCAGCACTTTGCGTAAAGCATCTGCTATGCACGCGGGCGTTCGTTCGGAACAAACAACCCCACTGTCTGCACTCAGTAATTTTGGGGTTTCACCACATTCAGTTGTGACTACAGGAGTTCCGCTCCCCAACGCCTCAAGAACTACCAAAGGTAGACCTTCATATGCACTGCTAAGAACAAAAGCATTGCAGACACGATGGATCTGTGCAAGCTTATCTTGCGTAAGGGCTCCAAGCATTGTTACCCTCTGAGAAATCCCCAATTTAGCAGTTTCTGCACGCACTTCTGCCCCTAACTCGCCATCACCCGCTATTAGTAAGTGCACATTAGGCTCGTTTAAAGCAGCAAATGCACGTATCAACAGAATCGGGTCTTTTTGAGGATGGAGACGACCAGCAAATAAAACAAAACGTGTTTCCTCACTTACACCTAGCCGAGATGCCAGTTCCTTTCTTTTTACTATTCGTTCATCTTCTGTTAACGGATAAAAAATTTCGTTGTCGAAAGAATTTTTTATGTATGCAACACGGTCTTGCAAGCTAGGATAACGCTGCTTATATAACTGTGCTGCATCCGTATTACAAGAAAGAATTTGACTGAACTGGCGAACTAACAAACCTTCCAGAGCAAAATATGCAGCAGGAAATCTTCGCCAAAGAATTGCTTTTTTATTACCTGCAGCTTGCATTTGCGTCCGTATATCATTGTGAATAAATAAACTTTTTTCTCCCTGCCAATTTATGGCGGCTATTGTTGGTTCTATTCTATGAAAGTGCATGAAGTCAGAGGCAAAGTCACGCCCTAAAAGAGCAGCAGTATATTTGAGTGTTGTTGGTATTAAGTTTCTAACATTGTCATTTTGTAATGTAAATAAAGGCAGAAAATTAATTTCTCTGCCTGCAAATTCTGCTTGTTGCCATTCACCAACAGGCTTTTTTGGATCGACTCCTGTTCCCACGAGTCTTACCTGAAACTCGCTTGGTGCGTACTTGATAAAAGTGTTGATGAGTGTTTGTATACCTCCGATTGTGGCGTTCCAAGGATTGAACTGGTAAAAAATCGTGAGAACAGGTTTACGCATGGCAATTACCCTGCACAATTTCGGTGCAAAAGTTTAAATTTATTTCAATTTTCAAAAACACTCAAAAAAACTTTAAAATGCCCTCCTACAGATTAAAGATTTTTATGAGTGTATGCATTCCTCCGATAGAAATATTCCGAAGAATGAACGGGTGAAAAATCGTCAGCATGGGTTTACACATTTTTTACACATTTTTCGGAATCTGACAATTTCGTACAAATACGGAGAAGGATTTCTACCTATTAACAAGGCACACAGCTTTTGTGCGATTTTTACACATAAGCTTAATTACACTTATCAAATCGTAGTATTTCTGAAGCCAATTTTCACTTAGTAATTGTAATCTTTACAAAAATTTTATAATTTAAAGTATAAAATTTATCATTTAAGTAGATATTTTATGATATATAGGTTTTTTTATACTTATGAGACTATAAAGAAACTTTACAATATTTTAAGAAATGAAAATATATAAAGAAGGCGTAAACATAACAGTCTACGCCCAAGTATCGAAAGACGCATGAAGGCACAGCAATGTTCCCTAACGCGTGCAATTTGCTTTCAAAGAAGCGTTATTGTGTTTATCACTACTTGGCTTTGGCTTCCAAGTTTTCTAAGCGGCTTCTGAGTTCTTGGTTTTGTTGTCTGAGTTGGTCAAGTTCAGAACGTAACTGACGAATAGCACTTTCTGCGCCAATGTTGTTTTGCACCTTGGAAATCTCTTCCTCAGCATAGCGGTGTACGCGTCCATCTGGTGTTTGGTCAGCCAAGGCTTGCAAAATCCCAATTGCTTTGGGGGTTTCCATTTGTCCAAGGGCTGTGACTACCGCCAATTGAGTTAAAAAGAACGTATCCTTAGAAATTTCTGTTAATCGCTCTAAAATCCGTTCCACATTAACACTACTTTGACCAACAGAAATCTTCCCGAGAGCGCGAATTGCTCCTAAACGCAAGGGTTGTGGTACACCTTGTTTTGTATATTCCAACAGGAGATTTAAAGCAGCTTCTGAAGTTTTGAGTTCGGCTAAACCTGCGATCGCACCAATCCGCACGACTTCATTCCAACCCGCTTTTTCTTCCAAGATTGATTTTAGCAGCTTAATAACCTTTTCTTCCTTTGGTTTTTCTTCTGTTGTCGCAGCAGCGATCGCCCCCACAGCGCGAGACGCTGCGGCTTCCACATAGTAGCTGCGATCGCCCACTTCCAGCAGTTCTTTCAACGCCTTATAGCTTTCATGAGTTTTGATTTTTGCGAGTGCTTCCACCACAGCACGCCGCACATAAGAACTCTGATCTTTCAATCCAGCAACTAACTCATCAAACACTTGATCCAGCTTGATTTCTGCCAGTTTTTTTGCGACTTCAACGCGTACACCCCAAAACGAATCATTTTTGAGTGCAGCAGACAGCGCTTTTAAAGCTTCCAAACTCCCTTTTTTCGCCAAAGCTTCCGCTGCTAAGATGCGGGAGATGGGGTTGGGGTCAAATTCCAACTGGGCTTTCAACTCCGGTACTGGGTACTCTAAAGACACCGTTTTTAGGAAATGATCCCCGACATCAAAGCTAAGAAATTGGGGTTTTTCCTCAAGAGGGAAGTAAAAGCTTTGTTCGCGTTGATTCACCCGCACAGTGAAAGTCTTGAGTACTGACTTCTGGGTGCTGAGTGTCGAATTATTCTTAGGTTCTGGGTTCTGGGTTCTGGGTTCTGAGTTCCTAGCTGCGGTTTCTGAATTTTGGACGTACCCAAAACCGATAGGAATTTTTAAATCAAATAAATCACTGCTATTATGAGTTTCAGCATTTCCTTGGGTTTGAGTCACTGTAATCTTAGCCAGATTTGAATCTGCATCCCAAGAGTAAGCGACTTTAAAATCTGGATGACCGCCACGATAAACGTACTGGTCGAAGAGGAACAAGAGATTGCGCCCAGTTGCTTTTTCAATCGCCCGCAGCAAATCTACTGTTTCCACAGTTTTGTGGGCATTATCCTGTACAAATGTGTGAATTGCCTTCCAGAACAATTCTTCTCCCAATTGCGCCCGAATCATGTGATAAACACAAGACCCTTTCTCATAAATGTGGTGGTCATAAAGTTCAATGGCTTCGCGGTAAACGTGCGTGACCATTGGACGGCGGTAGCGATCGCTATCTTCAGCCTGATAACTACGAGCTTGCAGTAAACGATAGTATGCTGCTTCTTGGAGACCATATTCATGTTCTGTCCACATGACTTCTGAGTAAGAAGCCATCCCTTCCTTAATCCAAGCATGAGACCAGTGCTTAATCACTACCAAATCACCAAACCACTGGTGCGCCAGTTCATGGACGACTAAGCTTTCTGTGTTGCGGTTATCTAATGCAGCTTTTTCATCTAGCAAACATCTATCAGTTAACAGTGTAGCAGAAGTGTTTTCCATTCCGCCAAAAATGAAGTCGTCAACACACACTTGGGCGTATTTGGGGTAAGGGTATCGATAGCCATATTTTTCGCTCAAAAACTCTATCATCCGGGGAGTTTTGCCCATAGAGCGTTTGGCATCTTCCTCGCGACCTTTTTCAACGTAGTATGTCACAGGTATACCATTCCACTCATCCCGAATTTCGGCAAAGTTACCTACTGCTAGAGTCATCAAGTAGGTGGGATGAACTTGCTGCTGTGACCAGTGGTAGATTTTGTCATCACCTTGTTCTTCTGTCGCAATCAATTCGCCGTTGGAAATCGCGATTAGGGGTTTAGGGACTCGGATGCGAATTTCAGAAGTAGAAAGTTGTCCTGGGTAATCAAAGCATGGGAACCAGAAGCGAGAATCTTCGTCTTCTCCCTGTGTCCAGACTTGGGAGGGTTTATTAGGGTAGTGTTTATCTGGTTGGACAAAATAAATACCGCGTTGTGGTTTGTCTACTGAGTAAGCAATGGCAATGACAATCCGCTTGTCCACCTGTGTGGGTGGATCGAGGTGGATAGACAACTGTTGTCCGTCGTAGTCAAACTTTTGCGCTTTCCCATCCACCTGCACCGATTGAATGTCTAGGTTGACAGCATCCAAATTCAACAAGTCAAGACCGTTGCGGATTGGTGTGAGTGTTATACTACAACTGCCGTGGTATCTATTGTGATCTATGTCCAGGCTGAGGTCTAGAAAAATATGCTCTACCTGTCCAGGACGGTCAGGATTGTAGTGCGGTTTTGCCCCTGGTAATTCAAAAGATTTATACCGATTTTTCTCTGTATCAAAATAATACTGCGACATTGATGTTTACTGAATCTTGGTAACCCTGAAACTTCTAAGTTGATGTTATGAGGAAAAACAGCTTTATCGCTTGTACTTCCCAGATCAACCTACAATACACCCTGTAATATTTTGCACACTGTTGTCTTTGAACATAGAGTGTCTTTTAACATACAGTGTTTTACGTTTTAACCATTTAACATTTTTTAATTAGATCCTGAAATTTTATATAAGTTAGAATAACTTGCAACTGCCGAAAGGAATATATTCTTCACAGAAAAAACAAATTGTTTACGGATTTGCTCTTAACCCCTTTGAAGTCATACTAGGAGCGCTGTCATAGCCAGAACGTAATAGATAGAAGTACTAATTTTATCAGTAAATGCCGAAAAATTAGTGGAGATGGGTCGTAGATCCAAAAACTCCACTTCGGAAGTTTTTACTTACCTCTAGGACAATTTGTTGAGGAAAAGAGGATATTTACAATGCCGGAGAGTAAATCAAAATTTTTAATTCCTGCTGTTGGTACTGCCATAGTAGTGGCAGGAGGAATAGCAGCTTATATGTATTTTAAGGGTGGACCTTCTGGAGATATATCCAGCGCTTTGGATGCTGCTAAAGTTGTGCCGGATGAGGCAATACTTGCAACTTACATTTCTACTGACCCAAAAGTTTGGGCAAAGTTGCAGCAGTTTGGCACTCCGGAAGCACAAAAGATAGTTGGACAAGGTTTGGAGAACTTAAATAAAAGCCTGTCAAGCGATAACAACATTTCTTATGAAAAAGATTTAAAACCTTGGGTAGGTGGTGTGATGATTGCCATGCTACCTCCAAATCCAGTGAAACCCGCTGCACAGAATGCGCCGCAAGCGTCACAAGAACCTAAAGTCCTAATGGTGGTGGGGATCAAGGATAAACTTAGCGCTTTGAATTTTGCGAACAAATTGAAAGCACAGAAAGATGTCAAGGTACAGGAAAGTGATTACAAAGGCGAAAAGATTATAGAAACAACTGGTAAAAGTGAACCTAGTTATACTGCGGTTTTAAATAACACCCATATTGTCATTGCTGCGGAAAAGCAAGCTGTAGAACATGCAATTGACACTTATAAAGGAGAGCCTTCCTTTGCTAGTAAAGAAAATGCAAACAGCATGCTCACAAGCGGTGTCAATGTAGATAACACCTTGGCACAAATTTATGTGCCTAATTATGGGAACATGGTACAGCAATTAATTGCTGCAAATCCTCGCTCAACCCCAATCCCACCAGAAACCCTGAAGCAGTTAAAGCAGATGAAATCTATGGTAGCGGCTGTAGGAATTGATAATGCGGGTGTGCGGATGAAAGCCGTTGCTAAGTTAGACCCGCAATTGGTCACATACCAGTATCAAAATAGTTCTGCTAAGGTGGTATCTCAACTTCCTGCTGATACGATCGCTCTTTTAAGCGGAAACGGAATCACCAATTGGTGGTCAGGGCTTGTGGCACAATCAAAAGATGCTCCTGAGTTGAAGGTTACAGTTGAACAAGCGCGATCGCAACTCAAATTAGTGAATATTGACCTGGATAAAGAGATTTTCGGGTGGATGGATGGAGAATTCGGTTTTGCAGCGATTCCATCAAATCAAGGCGTGTTGGCGCAGGTTGGTTTTGGGGGGGCGTTGGTTTTTCATACAAGCGATCGCAAAACCGCTGAATCTACCCTCGACAAACTCGATAACCTCGTCAAAGCACAATCAGTGAATGTCGCCAAAAGAAATATCGGCGGGAAAGAAGTCACTGAATGGCTTATTCCTCAACAAGGAGCTTTATTAGCACATGGTTGGCTAGATAATGATTCTGTATTTGTTACTATAGGTGGTCCCATCGCTGAAACACTCGCAGACCGCAAAGGTCAGTCCTTAGATGGTAGCGACAGTTTCAAAACCGTTACTAACACTTTGCAAAGACCCAACGGTGGATACTTTTACCTAGATATGGACAAAACCGTACCTCTGTTAAATCGTCTCGCCACCGCACAACAGCAGCCGATGACTCCTGAAACAAGTGCGATCATGAATTCTATTCGCGGCTTGGGTATTACTGCTACTAGCCCCGACAAAACGACGACCCAAGTCGATATGTTGCTCGCACTCAAGCCGAAAACTGGGAATTAGGAGCAGACACCTCATCTCTCATGCTATAATTATAAATTTGAACTAAATCTCAACACAAACAAACTCAGTTTCTTCAAAAAACTGGGTTTGTTTGTTTGATAACCAACTCACTTTTTTTCTAGACTTCTTGCAAAAGTCAGATAAAAATAACGTGAGTTCGATGTATCTTGATTTGACCCCGCTTCCATTCCTCTGTCCACCTCTTTTTAACCCTCCCAGTCCCCAATCCCTAATCCCCAGTCCCCTTTACCAAATTTAAAATTCTTGTAGCTTAAAAGAAAGCATAGCTCACCTCTGGGATTATGATTCATATAGGCAGGCTTTTCTGTGCTCCCAAAGGTAGATAAATTGTTTGAGCAACTTCACTAATGAACACGGCTGTAAAAAATAGTTCGCGATTAGCTTCACACCTCGTAAATGGGGTACTGGCAATCAAGCCTTTAGCCAACCTAGCCAAGCATCAAGCTAGGCAAATGATGATTAAACGCGCCCAGAAAATCGGGGTAAATTGGCTCGAAGAAGTCCAGACGCTACAAGCGCGTGATTGGCAAACTGACTTAACGAAAGTACAAAACTCCAAACTTTCCTATCCAGAATACTACCTGCGACCATTCCACGCTTACGAAAAAGGTGATCTCTGTTGGGAAGCCGCTTTAGAAGCAGAAGTAGCCGCCTACACTGTACACGCTACCATTTGGCCGGATGCAGGAGCACAGGGCGATCGCATGCTGCGCCAGAGTTACCACGACATTCTCAAACAGCAAATTTCCAACGAACCACAAGACATCTTAGACTTGGGTTGCAGTGTAGGAATGAGTACCTTTGCCCTGCAAAAAGTTTATCCCCACGCCAAAATTACGGGCTTAGATTTATCTCCCTACTTTTTAGCTGTCGCTCAATACCGCACTCAGCAGCGCCATGCTAATATCAACTGGATTCATGCTCTAGCTGAATCTACTGGGCTAAGCGATGCCTCGTTTGATTTGATCTCCATTTTCCTGATGTGCCATGAACTTCCCCAAGCTACGACTCGGCAGATATTTGCTGAAGCGCGGCGTTTACTGCGTCCGGGTGGGTATTTGGCAATTATGGATATGAATCCCAAATCTGAAGTTCATAAGAAAATGCCGCCCTACATTTTGACGCTGCTTAAAAGTACTGAACCGTATTTAGATGAATATTTCAGTTTGGATATTGAGCAAGCAATCATTGAGGCGGGGTTTAACACTCCCACCATCACTGCTAATAGCCCTCGCCACCGCACGGTTATAGCTCATGTAGAGATGTAGCATCCAGTCTCATTACATCATAAAAGCATACTACGTCTGTACATGGAATTGTTGTGGGCAATTATACCACCGCTGCTGCTTCTAATTTACTACTATAACCGCCTTTCATCTGTTCCATTGTTGATGCGGCTGCTGTTTTTCTTTATCTTGGGAGCAGTATCTGGTTTTGTTGCTCTTAACTTAGAATTGGTTTTTGAAACACTAGCCAATCATGTTGTTGACTGGCAGAGAATGCAGCGTGTTTTTGCAGGTGTGATAGTACGGCAATTTATAGAAGTCGGTCCAATTGAAGAAGGCTGCAAGCTGCTAGCAGTCTTGCTCCCGACTTACTATCTCCAACGCCGATACCGATTTCGCCCCACTTCTGTTTTTCTCTTTACCATAGCTGTTGCTCTTGGATTCACTGCCGAAGAAAATTGGATTTACCTTTTTCATGGCACAGGATCAATTATTGAGCGAATTATCAGCACGCCAGTTCACGTCATGTTTTCTGCCCCTTGGGGATATGCCCTAGGAATATGTATCGGCTCAAATATCTATTTACATCGATATCACCAAAATATTCCTAGGGCTTGGCTAAATGCTGTGATTTGTCATGCTTTAGTGAATGCTTTATCAATAAGTGGTCGCTATCCAATACCACTACGTTTGCTCAGTTACGGTTTGTTTCCGTTTCTGGTGTGGATGTTTTGGCGACTAGAACAGTTAGTGCGTTCTTTGCAAGGCAAAGAGGCGATCGCCCTCATCTCTAGTCGTACACCTCAGCAACGTTTCCGACAGCAAGCTTTAGTTCTGTTAACCCTGATGTTAGCTGGAAATGCTCTTTTCGGACTGTTTGTTTTAGCCAAAAGCCTGAGCGTTCTCAATCCGTCTCAGCTTTTATACCCTGATGTCATATCATTTACACTTAGCCGCTTATTGCTTTATCTCAGCCTTGGGCTTTTGGCATGGGTGATCTATCGCTCTTTACGACGTTCAGCACAGCGTCGATATTTTTAACTGGTTAACTACTAGCAAGCAATTTCCGTGCCAATGGTCGAGGAGTCAACGAGAGTACAAATGCTGCTACTGTTTTGAAGTTAAACTTTTGTCTGAGAACATGCACTAGATATGGTCGCGCTTCTTTGACTTGTTCAGATCGCATCAAACCAATGGCTAGAGTTGTATGTGCTTGTAACCATTTCTCTTGGAAATAGCCCTTAAATTCTTGCAGTCGCTCATCTTCCATAAATTTGCGGTGACAGAAAATACCAGCTTTGCCAGCCCGGATGTTTGCCTGGCTGCTTACACCACCACTAATCATTGATTCCGACTGTAAATGCACGCGGTATTTAGCTAACCTTTCTGGAGAATAATACGCTCCTCCGCCATTGCGACAAGCCAAGTACGTTAGGTACAGATCCCAAAAAGGTCCCATTTGAGGGGTAAAATCATTCCACTCAACCGCATCCTTGCGGATAACAGTAGCCACGGCAGAGGGAACAGCTTGATGAACTAGCCCAATTTCATAAAAAGGTTGATAAATTCCCTGTTTCAGTTGGTTTCGTTTCCAGCGCTGTGTATTTTCCTCTGTGGCTGCATGATCAATCTTGCCATCGGGATCCATAATGTAGTGGTCGCTGAAAGCTACGACTAAATTTGGATTGGTCTCAAGCTGTGGAACAAGCTTTTCTAAAAAGTCGTCGTTCCAAACATCATCGTCGTTCAAGCTAGCAACATATTTACCTCGTGCGTCCTGAAATGCTCCGATAACATTTAGGGATATTCCTAAATTTTTGGGATTGCGTCGAAACCGGATTCGTGGATCTTGAAAAGATTCAATCAGTTTTTGTGGATTGTTTGGGCTAGCATCATCAGACACAATAATCTCGATATTTTTGTATGTCTGGTTAACAGCACTTTTTATAGCTTCTTTGAGATAATCAGGGCGATTATAAGTGGGAATAATCACACTAACCAGCGGTTCGTTTGAATGATGCTGTAATTGCATAACCTCTACTCCTTACCTTCTTTCGGTGACTTTAGTATTCTGCTAGCACCCGCTCTTATTATTCTTTATCCTCAAAGTAAAGGAAATATTAAGGTACTTTAAAGTTGATGTTAATCAATAATATTTAGTTCCTAAAAAAACTCTAGCAAAAGAATTAGTAAATTCCACTATTTTTTCACTAGACCAAATTTACTTTAGGTTTTCACTGATTAGGTGTTATTCACTAAAATTATTGTATAGTATAGCTTTAGAACTTTCTATGTCACACTAAACTCCTCAAAAAGCGGGTATTATCAAGCCGAATTTAACATTTGTGATAGCTTCATTTCACCCAACTTTACGGTTATCTATACAAGCCCAATCAAATAATTTGGTTATTTTTTTGAACTCAGCCAGTATTGGCGTGATTATTAAAGCTATTAGCAGTATTTTATATTTATTTTTTTTTTATGCTATCTCTCTAAAGGAAGACTATGTTAAGTCAAGTCAACTTTGGGAAAACAATAATCTCCCAAAGCAGGCAAAACTTTCGTTAGTCTTTCTATTTGACTGAAAAATCTTTTCTATTTCTTTCTAGCATCCTGTAAATAGAGAAAGCAACTCGGTAGAATAAGCAGACATTAAACTTTAGGAGTATGAGAACCGAATTAATAAATTATAGATAGATTCAAAAAATCTATAGTATTTCAGTAAGTCATTACAATGATTAATCTTTTGCTAGGGTTGATATTTATTTATTTCTTGTTTTTATCAAACATTAGTATATTGTTGAAAACAAATGCCCTTGGATTGACTGCCGAAGAAAATTAGACTTACCTTTTTCATGACACAGCATTAACTGTTAAGCTCATCAGCACACCAGTTCAGGCGATGTTTTCTGCACCCTTAGGGATATGCCCTGGGAATATCCATCGGCTCAAACATCTATTTACATTGATGTCAGCAGCATATCCCCAGGGCTTGACTGAACGCTGTGATTTGTCATGCCTGAGTGAATGTTCTATCAATGAGTGGTCGCTGTCCAATACCATTACGTTTGCTCAGTTACAGTTTGTTTCCGTTTCTATAGCGGTTTTCATTTGAACCACATACACCACTACGAATAATGTACTGGAAACTCCAGTTAGTACTGTGTGTCAACATAACATCAAGTTTTTTTAGTGCGAGATGTGAGCCTCTGACTAGCGCAGAAAGCGCAAGCAACATATCAAAGAAACACCTGGTTGCTTGAAATTCTCAAATCCTTACTGGCTAAGCGTTCTAAAATGTGTTTGTTAAGAGATTTGCTACTTTTACCAAACTACCACCCGCAACACAACCGTTTAGAGTGCATAAAACTTGCTTCGCTGACCCTATAGGATCTGTGAAACATCACTTTTCCAAAATAATACATATGTACAGCTATGTACAGCATCTTAGCTCTAAGTTTGATAGGTTTAAATACGATATTTCAGCTGTCATTACCGCCTGCCTTAGCCCAAAGAACTCAAAGTAGGGGCGAATCATCAGAATGCACTGTGGCGCTGCAAAATGCAAGAAGCAAGATGGAGAAAGGCACAAAGGTGAAAGTTGTTGAAATGCGTAAATTCGATATTCGACAACGAGAATATACAGACTATCCGAAAAACCGACCCTTTGGTTACGGTTTTAAATTAAGCGGTTCTGAGGTGGAATCTACTATGAACTCTATAGAATTTTTAAAATCCATCAGTACTGATGTTACCAAAAACTGTAAAACTGTCAGCATGGTAACTTTTAACCAGGACAAGACACATTGGGTTACAACGTATGGTCTGATTGACGAAAACACCGTTAGGGGCTTTAAGTGTGTCGCGCCTGACTCCTCAACAAAGATAACTTGGGGATATGTTATATGCATATAAAAATCACTTGGCTTCACGCAACTTATATCAAATTACATTGAGCTTGCACAGAATGTTAAAGCTTTAAGATGGTTATCAATCAAGGGTAATCACAATGCAAGTGATTTTCTATTCTATGCAGCCTCATTGTAAAACGATATTATCCTAGTTGCTATGAGAGGATGTTTTAAAAGTGGGGCGTATCTTTATCAAAAAGAGTACAGCCATGGCGAAATTCTGTGTTACTACGTCCTAGTGCTGTTCGAGCTTGGATTGAGGAAGTTTCGGAAGAGAGAGAAAGGGAGATTGACTAGTAGTTAGTGAGAAGACTGTCCAATCGCATAGCGCACTATTCATAGAACTAGCAGTCAAGAACGTCACAAGTGGTAAACCAAACACTGGCTCCCTCATTACCCAAGACCAAAGTGCTGCAAGTGAAAACCATGAGCAAAATTGAGAATAGATGGTATTCCTAAAATGTTGAAAAATAAAATGTTGAAAAAATGGGCTTCTCTGATTTTGTTGCTTGTTTTAGCAACCTGCATCGCATTATTTCCATCATTGGTAAATTCCGACCTTGGGGTGGCGGCTGATTCGTCTAATATCTGGCATCCAAAGCCGGGTACTACTTGGTATTGGCAGCTTAGAGAAACTGTTGATACATCCGTTGATGCACAGGTATATGATATTGACCTTTTCGATAATACTAACCAACTGGTTGAGGAGTTACATCAAAAAGGTCGTAAAGCTATCTGCTATATCAATGTAGGAGCATATGAAAATTGGCGTGAAGATAGCTACAAATTTACTACCGATGGTAAAGAACCCAAATCTGATGGGAGTAACCTTGACCGAAATATTGTGGGGAAAGCCTATGAAGGATGGGACGGGGAATATTGGTTGAATATCAGGGAACAAAAGGTTCGTGATATTATGAAGTCCCGATTCGAGGAGTGCAAACGCAAGGGCTTTGATGGGGTAGAACCTGATAATATAGATAGCTATGACCCTGCTGAAAAAACGGGTTTTAATATCACACGGCAAGACCAAATTAATTACGACCAATGGCTTGCGAAAACTGCACACGATTTGGGTTTAAGTATAGGGTTGAAGAATGACCCAGGTAATGCAGAAGATTTAGTAGATACATTTGACTGGGCATTGACCGAGGATTGCTTTGCTCAAAATTGGTGCACAGATATGAAACCCTTCATTGACAAAGAGAAAGCAGTATTTGCTGCTGAGTACACCGATCTAATGAACTCTACGACATTTACTGGCACTGTTTGCAATCAGGCTCAACAAATGAAATTTAGCGCCATCCTTCTAGATCGTAATTTGAATGGAAAACCCGTAGCAAAATGTTCGTCATGAAAAATTCATTAATTATGAATTAATGAATTGAGAGGCTTCTTAAGAAGAACGCAGAACACAGAACACTAGTTACAGAATATCCCCAAGGATTTATCCGGGGGATTTAAGTACGGAAAAAGTTTGTTGGTCTCCAAAGAATTTATCCAGGGGCAGCCATACCAATACGAGCGCAACCTTACTCTTAATTCATGCTCGTCCGAAGCGTTTAATATTCTGACACCTGAGTTCTGTACCTATCGTTCTTTTTTGGTGAAACGGTATTAGTTGTAAGGCAAACACGCGATTGGCTTTACCACTCACTACCCCGAATCGCGATTGCCCTCCTGCTTCCCACTGCTTTCCCTTGCGATCGCTCTCATCCTCTAGTCGTACACCCAAGGAACGTTTAGGGCAACAAGCATGAATTGGGGCGACTAGTAAAACTAGAGCACCCCTTTCAAATACTTATGAGCAAATATCAATCGCTATTTGCTTTAAGCTAGCTACACGCGTACTAACACAGGTTCATTCTGTGCAGCGTTAACTGAGTTAGGATCTGACTCAGTACAATAAATTTCGCACGAGTTATTAGGGCTTTCGATTAATTTGACTTTGTATAGCTTGGCTCCCAATTCCTGGATGGGCGATCGCAGTAACTGACTAATGTGAAGTGCAATATTCTCAGCAGTGGGAACGACTTCGGCAAAATGCGCGATGTCTTTGTTGAGGAAGGTGTGGTCGAATGGTTCTACAACGTAATCTTCTATAACTTTATTCAAAGCGCCTAAATCAATAATCATCCCTGTGCGTGCGTCAATTTCGCCTTTCACAGTCACTTCCAGATGATAATTGTGTCCGTGACCGTTGGGACGAGCGCACTTACCGTAAATCTCGAAGTTTTCTTCGCTGCTGAGGCGAGGATGAGCTAGCCGATGGGCGGCGCTAAAATGAGTGCTGACAGTGAGGTATGCTTCCATGCCGTTTCCTAGATAATCAGCCCAAAGTTGAGGATGTTCAAAAAGCTGTATGCGGACTAAAGGTAAATTGGGTGCAAGCCGTTGCCAAATCACCCGTGCAATGTTCTCAGTGGTGGGTAGAGTTTGTTGAAATTCTGACCACACATCGTTGAGATAGGAAAAGTCCAGTTGACTGGTTACTTCTCGCTTAATAACGTGTTTCACATCGGACAAGTTCAGAACCATGCCATATTCATCTAATTCCCCAATTAAGGAGACAAATAAGACATAGTTATGCCCGTGTCCGGGAAATTTTGAGGAAGCATCAAATTTCTCAATATTTTCTGCTTCGCTCAGTTCTGGCAACCAATAGCGATGACTTGCTGAAAACTGAGCGCGGCGATTTACAATACATTGCATGAGTTAGCTGGGAGCAAAGCTTAAAATTTCTTAACTTTTCACTGCTTCCAGCATAAACTAATTGTGGTGTTAGTTGTTAGTTGTTAGTTCATTAACAGTTAACAGCTAACAGTCAGCACATTTCTACTACCACACACCCACTACCCACTACACATACGTACCCACAGATTCTTGTGCCTCACGATATAAATGAGTGGCAGTGCGGAACATTTCTTGCCCAGCGTGCAAGTAACTTTCGTCGTAGTTGAGAGGGAAATATTCCAACTGATCTAACCCATCCCCAACTTGATTCAGGCAATAGTAGAGGTGAGCTGCTGCTCTTGCTAAACTAGGCGGATTTGGTAGAGAACGAAAAGTGATTTGCGCCTGCTTGAGGTCGTCTCGACAGGCGTTTAGGTAATCCTGAAATTCTTCTAGCAGGACATCATCAAAGGGATCAGCTGCTAGTTTCTCAATTTGCTCCTTTAAGGAAGTGAGAATGCTAAACACCAGGCGATTTACTGGTTGATAAACCAGGTGCAGCCATTCCTCAATTTGTTCATCCGCATCCCTTCCTGTTTTTCGGGTCGCCTGGTATTGCTTTTGAGCTGTAGCTGTCCGCTGTTGCCTATTGCTGGTCGTTTTTTGAGAACGTTGACGCAATCTTTGGTCGTAATTTTGGCGATTTTGAACATCGCCCAAGACCTCATATGCTGCATTCACGCGGATAATTTGCTCAGGATCTGATGTGCCCTGATTGCTGTCGGGATGAAACATCTTGACCAAGCGACGATAAGCTTGCTTAATCTCCGCTTGGCTGGCGTTCGGATTGACTTTAAGTGTTTCGTAGTGGTTCGTCTTATCTGCCATTCTTCCAATTTATCGTTAGCTGATGCTAACTGCTACCCTTGGCTCCAAATCTTGGAACAACGGTGTACTTAAATACCTTTCTCCAAAACTTGGCTGAATCATTACTATCAAGCGCCCTTCGTTTTCTTTGCGTTGAGCGACACGAATGGCAGCACACAAAGCTGCTCCACTGGAAATGCCAGAGAGTAGCCCTTCTTCTCTTGCCAAACGCCGACCGTAAGCGATCGCTTCTTCATCGGTAACAGAAATCACTTCATCTATCATATTTACATTTAGCACCTGGGGAATGAACCCTGCACCGATTCCCTGAATTTTGTGGGGTCCGGGTTTTCCTCCAGATAAAACTGGGCTATTTGCTGGTTCTACTGCGATCGCCTTAAAACTCGGTTTGCGTGCTTTGATGACTTCGGCTACACCTGTAATCGTACCACCCGTTCCGATTCCAGCAACCATCATATCCACCTGTCCGTCAGTATCCTCCCAGATTTCCTCTGCTGTCGTTTCCCGGTGTATTTTTGCATTAGCTGGGTTACGGAACTGCTGTAACATATAGGCATCGTGGGTGTTATCAACGATTTCCTGCGCCCGCCGAATTGCCCCACTCATACCTTCAATTCCTGGTGTGAGTTCTAATTCCGCTCCATACGCCCGCAGCATTGCCCGTCGTTCACCGCTCATTGTCTCAGGCATTGTCAAAATTAATCGATACCCTTTTGCTGCTGCTACCATTGCCAGGGCAATTCCAGTATTTCCAGAGGTGGGTTCCACTAATATCGTTTTCCCAGGAGCAATCAACCCTTCTGCCTCTGCGGTGTTGATCATGCTCACACCAATTCGGTCTTTTACTGAAGCGGCTGGGTTCATACTTTCCAGCTTCACTACAATCTGTGCGACACAACCTTCCGCTTGAGGGATACGGTTGAGTTGCACCAGAGGAGTACGACCAACAAGTTCTGTAATATCACGAGCTATTCGCATACCTTAGTCCCTAGTCATTAGTTATGAGTTATGAGTCATTAGTCAACAGTCAATCATAAAAATTAACAACCTTCTTTTCTCATTGACTATTGACTATTGACTAAATGTAGTACATTATGTCCAACTGTCGTCGAGAATCTCGTTTTTCACACAGCTCCGCAAGCGTGTATTTTTGCAAAACCGCGTTTGCCGCAAGCCTTGCCTCTTGCCAAATATCTTCTACAACAGCACTGTCTACAGTTTTAGGATTGACATCTTCTTCACATGGGCGCACATCTAACCCTTCTAAACAACTCAAAACCTCGAAAAGACTGATTTTCCAGGGTTCTCGCGCCAATAGATAACCGCCCTTTGACCCGCGCTGACTTTTGACTAAACCTCCACGCCTTAAGGTCGCCAACAGCTGTTCTAGATAGCGGTCTGGTATATTTTGTTGTGCAGCAATCTGTCGAATTTGCAGCGGTTCTCCGCTTTGGTAATGAATTGCTAGCTCTAATAAAGCAAGAATTCCGTATTCTGATTTACACGATAGTTCCACAGCAGCTTTTAAAAGAGGTGATCAGTTTCAAACAGAGGAGATACAGAGAAAGTTAAAAGTCAAAATAATTTTTTATTTTTTACTTTTCTTGTCCTCTTTACTAGTATACTCCGGTTATCCACTAGGGTTTTGGCTTTAGTTTTTTAAATTTAACGGATTCGCGGAAGTCCCCACCCTCAACATACCCTAGTGGTAGGTATGGAGAGCGGCTTCCGGACGAAAACATCTCCGACCGATAATGACCAAAGGTCATTAAGAAAGTGGGGTGGTTGAGGAGTCCTTGTCTTGCGGCGAGACCAGTGCTGTTGGCGCAGCCTGTCCGCAGGGCGAATGGGGTCTCTCAACAAGCGATAACTGCTGTTGGCGCAGCCTCTCGGCATGAAATCATCCAAGAGATTCTGCACGGTCGGGAAATTTTGCCCCTAGAGCGCGATCGCTTTGTCAATGGCTTGATTGACGTAACCATTGGGGAGCGATCGCATCTCACAGATCATTTGGTATGAGATATTGGTGAGCAATGCCCACCTTACAGGAAAACGCTGTAAAGCGCCCAAAAATATAAAAAGCCCCGCTGTAAGGCGGGGAGGAATTTATTTAATTACAGAATGTTCTAGGAATTGTCAACCCTCTAGAAGGTGAAGGTTGTTCTTAGAGTTCCAATAATCGCATCATCGTTGTTGTTGTTCTGACCAGGAGATGTCAGATAAATCACACCAGGAGTGATGGAGATGTTATTGCTCACCTGATACTTGTAGAAGCCTTCGATACTGTAAGGTATGTCGTTAGCGCCTGCTACTCGACCACGGGCATAAGGTTGTGCTCCTGCAAAAATACCTAAGACGTTACCGCGCTTTCCAAAGTCAGGTAAGGCGATTCCAGCTCCGTAGCTCCAAGCTTGATAGTCATCATTGCTACCAAAGCCTGTAACGTCGTGATAGGAAACGAAGCCACTAATAGAGAATTTGTCACTTGGTCTCAACGCTGCTGACAAACCGTAGGAGTTACTAGAAGATGCATTGGTGGCGCTGAGAGCGTTGGCTTGTGAGGTACCTACTACAGGGACGTTTGCGCCTTGGAATCCGCCAGCATCAAATAAAGCACTACCTGCTCCGTGATATCCGTGAACGTAAGTAGCTGCTAATGCAAACCGCTGACCAAGATTAAAGTTCAACTGTCCTAAAGCTGCGTAGTTCCCCTCGAAGATACCTGAACCTCCATTAGGACTATTCGCTTCAGAAGCCAAGTAACCTAAAGTTAACGAACTTGGTTTGAGGATACCACCACCCCTACCAAAGGGGATGTTGAGTGCTGCACCTGCGCCACCACCAATACGATAGATGGGGTTTTCCGAAGCGAAGGTCGTCAAAGCACCATTACCACCGTCATAGTCTTCAAAGTAGGGGTTGTTGGTGGGAGCATAATCGCTGTGAATACCACCAGTAGCTGCAACGTAAAGTTGTGCAGGTCCTACAGGGACGTAGTAAGCCAGCCAATCTAGGACAACATCGTTACTGTTGTTGGCATCTCCTGTAAGGTTAAAGGTTTGAAAGCCTTCAGCACTTAGCTCTGAGGTACCTATACCGCCTCCGTTGACGTCTACACTACCACCTGTGTTCAATCTTCTGGCATTACCAGTAGCCAAACGGGTATGCAGAACGTCTCTACCTGTGAAACTTGTTTGGAAGTCTAAACGTACCCTGTTTTGGAAGACTGTATTATTGTCACCGCCTGCTGTATCGCCAAAAGCATCAGTGAGAGCGAAAATTGCTTCACCAACGAGTTTAGTCGTTGTCGAGAATTGGTTAGCTTCCAATTCTGCTGTCTTTGCTTCTAATGTATCTACACGACCGCGCAAGGTAGCTAGTTCTGCAGAAAATTCTTCTTGCAAGCGTTGCAACGTAGCCAAGTCTTCTTTTCTGACCAAGTCAGTTGTTGCTGTAGCAATCAGTTCGTTGACCCGGTCTAAACATGCATTTAAACCCGCAGCAAATTCATAACGGGTCAAAGCACGGTTACCACGGTATGTACCATTCGGATAACCAGCAATACAACCATAACGTTCAACTAAAGACTGCAATGCTTGGAAAGCCCAGTCTGTTGGCTGTACATCGGAGAACTGGGAAACAGATGTCACTTGAGAGACAGAATTGTTTTTCCCCTCTTCGCTGTAGCTGTTAACTTGCTGCAAAACATTGACTTCAGTTTGTTGTGCTTGAGCCAATGTTTCTGGCTTGGAGGTAACTTGATTTGTCTGTGAAGTTGTTGATGTTGATGATGTTGATACTGATACTGATGAAGAAGCTTCTTGATTATTGTTAATTTGTGAAACTTCTGTCTTCACAACTTGATTATTGCTGTTGTTTTGACCAGCGATCGCTGTTGTGGGAACCAACAATGTTGCTCCTAAAAGCGCTGGACTGACCATCAAGCATTTCCACAAGAGATTAGACATCTTTCCTGTTCTCCTCACACCTTCTATAGATAACTTTTTTGCTGCAACTACTCTCGAAATATTCTCGAAATTACGAGTTTTTATTGATACTTGTGGATTAGGCATATTAGCCCTCAACACTATTTTAGTTTTTGCCAAGCTAACAACTAATTAAGTTTAGGTAAAGAAACCATGGGATTAACTTATGCAAAAACATAGTTGTATTTACTCGTAATTATAAGTCGGAAAAAGTCGATGACAAGATGGAAGCGATCGCCTTATAAACTGTCACACATCTCATCTCAGTGTCTGGAAATAAATTTCTAGATGACATAAAGCCAAAAACGTCCTCTGCAAGGGCTTTTTTTCCACTTACAAAGCTATGAATATATGCAATTTTTGAAGCAGCAAATCGCAATGCAAGCAAATCACTTAATTGATTTGGGAAATCACCTGTGCCAAATCAAAGTCTTTCTGCGTTAACCCACCAGCATCATGGGTTGTGAGTAAAATTTTGACTTTGTTGTAAGAAATCTCGATATCTGGATGATGTCCTGCTGACTCAGCAGGCTCGACAAGCTTATTCACAAACTCTATAGCCTGGACAAAGTCTTTAAACTTGCGGTTATATTGCAACGTTGACCCCTGTCGTGTCCAATCTGGCAAATGGCTTACTCTTTCTTGAATTTCTGCCTCAGTAAGTAGCTGCGCCATATAATGAAATCCCAAAAACTGAATTTCTTTGTTCTTTTGTTTGTTCTTTTGTAGGATCTTTAACTGAAAAAGGACTAGTAGTCACTGACATTATGCCCTCTTCATTGTGGAATATAGAGGCTGAGTGCTGCTATTTCCTCTTCCTCCTGACAGTTTTTTAAAGACCCTAGCTTGCAAATAGAACGCGGAATTTACTCCTTGAATTGTTTAACGTTGTTTAACCAATCACACAGACGCCGTACTCGCGTTTTGTAGCTATTAGCTATATCCGTGGTACTAACCTTGTCTTTGTTACAAAATTTTTGAGTGTAACTGTTGTATGTTGTATAAATGTATGTTGTATAAAGTCAACAATCCTAGACTGACAATCTTAACTGACGTTACTTGCTCAATAAATGTTCCAGCAAGATAAATACCAAAGATTTATAAAGATTTATATCGTTTCAACCAACAGACGCTATTTCTCTTGATTAGACTTCTTGCACTCCCGAACTTTTTCTTAATGTTCTTCTTTGCGTCTTTGCAACGCCAGTCACTTACGGAGGGAAAACGCCAGGTCCTACAACGGGGGGAACCCCCGCAACGGACTGGCTCCCCTCCTGCAGTGCTGGCTCGCCTTTGCACGAAACAAAATAATATTTATGCAAGTTGTCTATTGTAATAGCTTTTTTCTGTCTTCTTGTTAAGACCTTCCCTACATAAAACTATCCGCTCCTACTCAGATCAGTTGACCTAAGTAAGAGCGGTCTAGCGGGTCTTCAGGTTGCAACCAGACTGCCGGAAGGAACTCCGAGCTTGCCTAGCCACTTAGTCTAACTTAGTCTTACTAAAAGACTAAGGCTAGCTTCTAGAGAACAGCCCCGGCACACAGCCGGCTAACTGCAACCTGATGACCCATGCATTTACTACTTTCTATCATGGGCATCACCTCCTTGTTGCCTAAACGGTCTTAGTCTCAAAAAGGCAGAGTTTTTAGCTCTGGGTTATTCACCTTTACCCAATATAACACAGATTTATGATTTGTCATTAGTAGAAGAACAATTTATGGGGACTGGGGACTAGGGTCTGAGGATTGGGGACGCTCGTGCAATTGTCGCGCGGGGATTGCAAAGCGCTCTATTGCAGGGATTGGGATAAGGAGTTGGGATTTGGGAGTAAGCCCCAATCCCTAATCCCCAATCCCTAATCCCCAATCCCTAATCCCCAATCCCTAATCCCCAATCCCTAATCCCCAATCCCTAATCCCCAATCCCT
>JXCB02000001.1:204462-209396 GCA_000828075.3 Tolypothrix campylonemoides VB511288
AAGAACCAGGAAGACTGTCCCAAGGGGTACATCAAGAAGACGCTGACGAATACCGCAATTGGTGCAGAAAAGGCTATAGCGTTATAAGGACGAATTCCTACCAAACGTGCGATTTCAAACTGCCGCAACATGAAGCCAATCAGACCAAATGCTCCGTGCAGCGCTACGAATGGCCACAACCCACCTAATTGGAACCAACGGGTGAAGTCCCCTTGTGCTTCTGGTCCCCACAACAGCAACAGCGAGTGTCCCATGCTGTCTGCTGGTGTAGATACCGCTACTGTTAGGAAGTTACAGCCTTCCAGATACGATGAGGCTAAGCCGTGCGTATACCAGCTCGTCACAAACGTCGTACCGGTCAACCAACCGCCTAGTGCTAGAAAGGCGCAGGGGAATAGTAATATTCCTGACCAACCTACGAACACGAAACGGTCACGCTTTAACCAGTCGTCTAATACGTCAAACCACCCTCTGCTACTGGGGGCGCGTCCAACTGCGATGGTCATTACAACAAATCTCCAGACTTTTATAATTACGGGTTTTCTCTCTCCATTCTAAGACTGACATTTGACTGCCTGCTTAAAACAGAAAGCTAACTGGGTTGTCAATCCAGTTTACAATTATTTACCGACTCTAATATATTCTAGGTAAGATTCTGTAATTTTTCCAGTGTATTTTTAATTTCTTTAACTAAATATATATAAATACGTCTAAATGTACGTTTTTAGGGAACTAATGCGGGTTGCCTGCTTGTCTATCTATGGGCACTTGTTGCGACGCTACTTTAAACAGGTGCTGGCGGGAGCAACGCACTGCCTCTGCTACTTCCAACTTAGACTTGCGAGCTAACATTAAAATGAGTTCTACAGTTAAATTTGATTAAGGCTAAATGTTTACCATCGACTTAACCCTAAGAAACACAGCTTTCCCTATATCCATAGAACGTAAGTCAGCTGAGGATGCCCAGGAGGTTTATCAGCGCATTTTGACAGCAATGCGCTCTGGCAACCCTGATATTGTGGAATTAGAGAGCGAAGGCAAGACAGAGAAAAAAGTTGCCGTACGCGCCAGTGAAATTTCTGGGGTGCAGCTGACTCAGAAAGATGGTTCAGCCGCTGGAACTGGCAGACCACCTGGTTTCTTCGCCATCGCTGGTGAGTAACCATCTGGTGGTGTACTCATGGCAGAACTAGGCATTGAGGTCAAGGATTTAAACTTTAGCTGGTCGTCAGGAGAGAATGTTATAAAGTCTTGCTTTCTAGAAGTCCCTAGGGGTGAATTTTGGATGCTGTTGGGTACAAACGGCAGCGGCAAATCCACATTACTCAGACTGCTGGCGGGACTATTAACTCCCCAGTCTGGTGAAATTGGACTTTTGCATCCTGTGGGCTTTGTCTTCCAAAATCCTGACCATCAACTGGTGATGCCAACAGTTGGTGCTGATGTGGCTTTTGGGCTGGTGGAGGAAAAACTGCCACCAGCTGCTGTCAGAGATCGCGTTGAGGAGGCGCTAGGGGCGGTAAATTTACTATCACTGCAAAAACGTCCGATCTACGCTTTGAGTGGTGGACAGAAACAGCGAGTGGCGATCGCTGGCGCTTTAGCCCGTCGCTGTGAAGTCTTATTGTTAGATGAACCTACTGCTTTACTCGATCCAGATAGCCAATTGGAATTAGTAGCTAGTGTCCGCCGCTTAGTCAAAAGTCGGGGTATTACAGCCCTCTGGGTCACCCATCGCTTAGACGAGTTGAATTACTGTGACGGCGCTTTACTACTAGAAAGGGGTTCTTTAGTGGATCGGGGTGAACCGCAGCGCCTCAAACGACGTCTGATGGAATTGCACGACGAAACTTCACCAAACTTAGGGGTATAGGTCAAAAAAAGTTAAAAGTTAAAAGTTAAAAGTTAAAAAAATTCTTTTGACTTTTGAGAGCCAGTCACCTACAGGAAGGTAACCCTCCTGTGGGTGATTTTTTGATCGACTTGTTGTTTTTGACTTCTTGCCTACAGTCTTTATATGCATTTTTCCTTTTGTAACATAGTGTTACAACCAATGATTGAATTACTATAAATCTTATGAATGAATTTTGTTAACTTTAGAAAATTGTGATTCAACATCATGTCCCGTTTCTCACCTCAAGCCGTTTTGCTTGTGGACGGCTACAACATTATCGGCGCTTGGTCTTGCTTGAAAAAAACCCGTGATACTGCCGGACTTGAGGCAGCGCGTTGCGAACTGATTGAAGCTTTAACGAGCTACAGTGCGTTTGCGGGTTATGACACTCAAATTGTGTTCGATGCCCAATATCAAAATACCTCTAGCAACAGAGAAATTATTACTGAGCTTTTATCAGTCCATTTTACAGAGTTCGGGCAGACAGCAGACACTTACATTGAAAAACTCTGTGCATCTTTACGCTCAACAATCGCCCAATCTCTTATTTCTCGCATGATTGTTGCCACCTCAGACCGACCGCAGCAGTTGATGGTACAGGGTTACGGGGCTGAATGGATGTCAGCACAGCAACTGTGTTATGAGGTACAAGCAAGCGTTTGTCGGGCGCGGCAAAAATATAAATCAGGAAAACAATCCAACACAAGGTTTTTAGCTAATTCTATCGACGCTAAGGCACGTCAGCGTTTAGCTGAATTGCGGATGGGATTTAAATAGTGCTCAATTTTGAGTAGTGAAGTCCTCAGTAGAACGTTTCTGTGACAGTGTTGAAAACTTTGTTTGCAGTTTCCTCGTGATCGCTATCGAGGAAGTGTGAACCGCAAAGGCTTGCAAATATTAGCGTTTCGGCTCTCCAAAAAAAATTGCAAAAATTTTTCCAAAAGTACTTGCCATATTCTAATATTAGCCTTACTATAAGTAATCGGAGCGTTCCTCAGTAGCTCAGTGGTAGAGCGATCGACTGTTAATCGATTGGTCGCTGGTTCGAATCCAGCCTGGGGAGTTAAATAAAGAATAAAAAAGCCCTGAGACAAAGTACTGAGAAATTTGCAGTCTGAAGCCCTGGACTAGCAGATCAAACCAGTGAACAGTACCAGCCGCAGCGACTCATTGATGACTGATAACAGTTAACTGATAACTGTTAACTGTTAACTGTCACTCAGCCCAGTGCTTAGCGCGTTCTACTGCCTTTTGCCAAGTAGCGAATTCCAAAGCGCGATTTCTTCCCACACCAGGCTCAAATACGCGGTCAATCTGTCGTTGGCGCACTAGTGCCGCATAGCTATCCCAAAATCCTGCTGCAAGCCCTGCGGCAAATGCGATACCTTGCACAGTCATCTCGCGCATTACAGGACGTTCAACTGGAATTCCCAACACATCTGCTTGAAACTGCATGAGGAAGTTGTTCTCACAAGCACCACCGTCCACGCTAAGCCGTTCAATGGAAATACTGTTGGATGCATTAATTGCCTGCACGACTTCTTGAACCTGGTAAGCTACTGCCTCAAGTACGGCGCGTACCAAATGCTCCTGTTGTACCATTGCGGTAATGCCGAAAAAGGCTCCCCTAGCAGTCATATCCCAATGAGGTGCGCCCAGTCCACTAAATGCAGGCACAAAGTAAACCCCACCATTATCTGCAACTCGATTGGCGATCGCCTCAGTTTCGCCAGCAGTTGCAATGAGGTTGATGCCATCACGTAACCACTGGATGCACGCTCCACTAGTAAATATGCTGCCTTCTAATGCATATCCCACATCCAAAGTACCATCGCTATTTGCTTGAGTCCATGCCAGGGTACTTAAGAGTTGATGCTGGGAACGCACGATTTCAGAACCAGTGTGAGCGACCAAAAAGCTTCCTGTGCCATAGGTGCATTTCATTAAACCTGGCTCATTGCAGCCATGTCCAAACAAAGCAGCCTGTTGGTCTCCTAAAATGGCGGTGATGGGAATCTCAACCCCCAATAAGCTGGCATCAGTCACTCCAAATGTTCCCAAGCTAGGCTGAATATGCGGCAGGATATGAGCAGGAATCTTAAACAGATTTAACAGTGCCTCATCCCACTCACAGGTTGCGAGATTCATCAGCATTGTACGGCTGGCGTTGCTGTGATCAGTAGCATGAACTTTCCCAGCCGTGAGATTCCACAGCACCCAAGTATCAATTGTCCCAGCTAAAACGTTTTTGAGGTCAACGCCTGCAAAATGTTCTAAGAGCCATGACAGCTTTGTGGCTGAAAAGTAGGCATCGATGATCAGCCCAGTGCGATCGTAAATCTCCTGAGCATATTCTTGTTGCAACTGATGGCAAAGAGGAGCAGTGCGGCGATCTTGCCATACAATCGCTTTATAAGGGGGTTGCCCAGTGGTTTTATCCCAAATCAAGCAAGTTTCGCGCTGCACCGTTAGCCCAAGAGCAACAATTTCATCGGGGGAAATTTGGGCATTTTGAATTGCAGTTTGCATAACCCAGCAAGCCGCCTGCCAAATTTCCATGGGGTCATGCTCTACCCATCCAGGTTGAGGGTAGTATTGTGTCAGTTCTTTATATGCCTGAGCAACAATCTTGCCGTCTGCGTTAAATACAAAGGCACGGTTGCCTGTTGTACCCAAATCCAATGCCAGGATATAGCCCGATTCTTGCATAGAAATTGAGAGAATATTCCTGTGATAATAGCTTAAATTAACAACCAATGACAAAGCCCCAAGGCGTAAGGCACAAGGGGCTTTTGTATCAGTATTGAAGGGCGATCACCGTATCGGCGGGCATCCCGTGCCATCGCCCTAGCGGCGGCTCCTCTAGAGCATCGCTTACTTGAGTTTTTACCCAAGCTTTGTTTTATCGCCTAGGTGAAGCTGTTGGTGTCGGTGATGCACCTGTGCCTGTGCCTGTGCCTGTGCCTGTCCCTGGGGATGTAGACGAGCCAGAGCCAGAACCTGTGCCTGTGCCTGTGCCTGTCCCTGGGGATGTAGACGA
>JXCB02000001.1:209496-368838 GCA_000828075.3 Tolypothrix campylonemoides VB511288
CCTGTCCCTGGGGATGTAGACGAGCCAGAGCCAGAACCTGTGCCTGTGCCTGTCCCTGGGGATGTAGACGAGCCAGAGCCAGAACCTGTGCCTGTAGGTGAAGGTGAAGTTGTGGGTTTAGGTTTCTTTCTACTTGTGCCAGGTGAGGCTGTAGTTGTGGGTTTAGGTGAGGCTGTAGTTGTGGGTTTAGTCGTTTGTGCTTGGACTAGTGATGGAAAGCTAGCAACAGGTATGGCACTTGCCACACCAAAAATGAGGGAGACTGCTATGGATTTAACAAGCTTACTCATATTAACTGGTCACTCCTCTTCAACATTAGAGTAAAAACTTCTCCCTGATTTTATACCTGATGTGGTCATAATAAACTAGTATGACGATACCTTTTCAAGGTAGTCTAATTAATACTTACCCAGTGATAGCTGTTAGTATTTTCGCTGTTTTGTTTTATTTTTTACTAGCAGCAAGCCTAGAGCTAAAACACTTATTGCTACAGCGTTACCTGGTTCTGGAACCGAACGGGTGAAACTGAGATTATCAATAGATAAAGAGCCGATTTCGCCTCTACCTAAAGTCTGAAAACTTCCTATTAATGAATCACCAGCGTTAGCAACGACTCCAAAAAAACCATTTTTTGGTAAAACATCAGAGGAACCAAAAACACCCGTAACGCTAAACAATTTATCAGCGTAATCTCCAGTCACTAAATTCCCAAAGTCAAAACCAAATCCCTCTATAGGAGTAGGGAAGGTAAACTCTTCAACACTCCCAGGGAAAGCTAAACCTACACGCAAAGCACCTTGAGACACCTCTGCACCACTTAAGAAGCCAGAGTCTACAAATTTAAGCCCACTTGGAAAAATCCTGTCCGTTTCTACAAGCCCGTTTCGGGCTGAGTTAAAGTCTTCAGTCAGAATTGATTTTCCTGCGATCGCACTGTTCCAAGTATCACGATCAGTAAAAAGCTGATAGGCTGAAGCACGTTCCGTCAGCAATCCAATCAGTAATGCGACTCCTATAGCAGTCGCTGTCATTGTTCTTTTGAGTTTTACCATCTGGCAGCTTTTTGATAAGTATATGGGACTTACGCAAAACAAACGTTTTGTAGAAGCAATTCATGAATTGAGCCTACAAAACGTTTGTTATTTCAGATATTTTCTGCGTAAATCCTGATATATTTCAACTAATTACAGGTAAGCCAGAGAGCGCCATTGCTATCTCTTCGGCTCTGTACTCAGTATCGCGTAACAATCCAGCCTGATAATCCATGTACGCTTGCATATCAAAGTGACCATGACCACACAGGTTGAAGAGAATTGTTTTGCTTACTCCTTCCTCCTTACAGCGTAGTGCTTCATCAATTGCTCCCTTGACTGCATGGTTGGCTTCAGGAGCAGGTAAAATTCCTTCTGTACGCGCAAACGTCAGACCAGCCGCAAAACAGTCAAGTTGTGTGAAAGCTTTTGTTTCAATCAGACCTAACTCAACAACATGACTCAGCAGAGGAGCCATACCATGATACCGTAACCCGCCTGCATGGATGCCTTGGGGGACAAAGGAACTACCCAAAGTGTGCATCTTGACAAGAGGAGTCATATGTGCAGTGTCGCCGAAGTCATATGTATATTTGCCCTTAGTTAATGTTGGACAAGCAGCCGGCTCAACTGCCACGAATCTGATATCACTTTGCTCACCGCGCAGCTTTGCACCCATGAAGGGAAAGGCAATACCAGCAAAGTTACTACCGCCACCTGTACAGCCGACAATAATATCTGGATAATCACCTGCTTGTTCGAGTTGTGTCTGTGCTTCTTGACCAATGACAGTTTGATGATGTAGTACATGATTCAATACACTACCTAAAGCATATTTCGTCTGGTCATCTTGAACTGCCACTTCCACGGCTTCACTGATAGCAATGCCCAAACTGCCAGTGCTATCAGGGTTTTCTTGGAGAATCTTTCGCCCTGCTTCAGTTTCATCACTCGGGCTTGCGACAACCCGCGCACCAAAAGATTCCATAAAAGCGCGACGGTATGGCTTTTGCCGATAGCTGACTTTCACCATGTAAACGACAACTTCTAAGCCAAAAAAAGCACCAGCAACCGCCAGCGAGGAACCCCATTGCCCCGCACCTGTTTCGGTGGTCAGGCGCTTTACCCCTGCTTGCTTGTTGTAGTATGCTTGTGGAATAGCTGTATTAGGTTTGTGGCTACCCGCAGGACTGACACCCTCATATTTGTAGTAAATCTTGGCAGGGGTATCAAGGGCTTTTTCCAGCCGTCGGGCGCGATACAGTGGAGTTGGTCGCCACTGACGGTAAATTGATTGCACTTCCTCAGGAATTTCAATCCAGCGTTCAGTGCCTACCTCTTGGGAAATCAGCTGCTGTGGAAAAAGGGGTTCTAAGTCTTTTGCTGTAATTGGCTGATACGTAGCAGGGTGTAGCGCTGGTGGCATCGCCTTGGGCAAATCAGCCTGGATGTTGTACCAAGCTGTGGGCATCTGGTTTTCGCTAAGCGTGTATTTGATAGTGTCCATAGGTGAAAAGCTGTTGCTATAGATTGTTATATTTATCGCATTAAGAAAGCGGCAAGCCAACTGTTTACATTGCTTGCCTTGCTCTTGCTAGAAGAAATGCTGTGGAAAATTCATTCTTATTTTCAAAAATTGTTCAGCATTAAACCATGATTTTTTTTTAGATTATTTTTAGATTGTTTGTTTGGATTATAGTCATTTTCAATTGGGTGCAATACCAGTCGTTTGTAAGGGCATAGCATGGTGGATACGTGCCAGCTGAACGTTCAAACCTTTATTCCACGTTGATTTAACCCCACCCCTTAATCCCCTCCCCTTGATAAGGGGAGGGGCGGTTTTGGCGTCAGACAAAACTGGGGTGGGGTAGAGCGAGAATTGTAAGAGCAGGAAAAATCCATAATTTCAAAGTCATCTCATAGTGACTCAGATCGCAAAGCCATTGTTGGACTGGTGCTATTCTTTTAAGTAATTCCACGTACAGCGCCAGCACTGGCACAAAATCTTTACATGACCTCCGGATCGCTTCCTTCCAACCCTTTTGTGGCTGCGGGAATGATTGAAGACCCTAAACTATTTGTGGGTCGTAAGGATGAATTACAGGCGATCGCCTCTCGGATGAGTGGTGTACAGCCAACAAGCATTAATGTTGTTGGTGAAAAGCGCATTGGGAAATCATCGTTACTGTATCACTTTTTCCAGACATGGGAGCAACGAGTACCAGATGCCAACCGCTATGTGGTGATTTACCTGTCGCTTCAGAATGTGCAGTGTCATCGTGAAGAAAATTTTTATCAGGCGATCGCACGACAATTACTACATTTCCCGCGTGTGGCGACAAACCCAACTTTGAGCGACTCTTTGCGAGTGACACCTCTTAACCGCTTGGCATTTTCGGCAGCTATGGCACAGTGGAAAACGCAGAAGGTATTGCCAGTGCTGTGCTTGGATGATTTTAAGATGTTGTTCGACAACAAGAGCGAATTTAATGATGACTTTTATAACAATCTGCGCTCTTTGATGGACAACAATATGCTGATGCTGGTGGTAGTTTCACACAAAGAACTGGATTTTTACAGCAAAAAGCATCAGTTGACTTCTTCTTTCTTCAATTTAGGTCATGTGTTGAAGTTGGGAGAACTGAAGGAGGAAGAAGCGAAAGATTTAGCACGCCTACCTGCTAGCACCGTCAACAATGCTTCAGCAGTTTTGAGTGTAGATGAACAGCGCCTGACTCGACAACTCGGCGGGTGTCATCCTTTTTTACTCCAGATAGCAGGGGGTTTGGTGTGTGAGGCGCGTCAGCAAGGGCATGATGAAAACTGGGTGAAAAGTCGGTTTGCTACTGAGTCACGCCGTTTGCCTCAGTCTGGACTTGCTTCTCGCAGGTGGCGTCAGGTGCGTTGGTTACTTTGGGAACTGCCAGTCCGCTTGGGTAGGATACCCAAATTCATTGGCGGAACTGTGGACGATGTTAGCAACTGGATTATCGGGTGTGTCATCTTGCTTTTGCCAATTCTAGTTTTGTTTGGTGTGCTGCATTGGGAGCAGGTATGGGATTTTGTGCGTGACAAGTTAGGGATAGTGATTGACTCAAAAAAACACTACTGTTTGCGCGATGGTGCAGAGCATCCGCCGAGGGCGATCGCACGGAGTGCCCGCATAATTGCGATCGCACAACAATAAATTTCACTTTACTGCATTCAATTGCCAATCAAAATATATCAAAACAAGCGATCGCGCTAAGCCCAGCGCAATCATGCGATCGCCCTCGCCCTACTTAATTTTTACCTTGCAAAATCCGCTTAATGATCTTAGTTGTTGAACGATTTTCTACAAATGGCAAAAATTCAATCACCCCGCCGTATTCTTCTACCACGGGTGTTTCTGGCAGAGTTTCTTTGGTGTAGTCACCACCTTTAACGTAGATATCGGGGCAAAGCTTGCCAATAAGTTTGCTGGGGCTATCTTCCTCAAAAGCAATGAGATAGTCAACACAATCAAGTGCAGCGAGAACCTGAATGCGGTCTTCCAAAGTGTTTATCGGGCGAGTTGGTCCTTTGAGACGGCGAATGCTGTTGTCGGAGTTAACACCAATAATGAGAATATCGCCTAATGCCTTAGCGCGTTGGAGATAAGAAACGTGTCCTGCGTGGAGGATATCAAAACAGCCATTGGTGAAGACAATTTTACGTCCTGCAATGCCATCAGAGTTGACAAGGGCGAGGAGTTCGTCGGAGTTGGATATATGTTTGTTGGAAAAGAGAAATGGGGAGTGGGCAGATGAGAGAGGTTTTTGTGCCTCTACTTCTGTAATCTTTTCATGAATAATCTTTTCATGAATAATAAGAACATGGGGAAAGCTATGCTGAAGTTGTGCTAAGGAATCCTTGAGCCTTTGTGTCACAATTCCATAACCATAATCGCAGACAATAACAGCTTGACACTGCGCGAAACAGTTCTTAAGTTGATTGATCAGAGCTTGTTCTGTGCAGGAGTCGATCGCATCGGTGCTGCCAGAATCAGTTCTCACCAATAATTGCGATCCTAGCATGATCCTTTGCCTGGTGAGTGTTTGCCTAAGTGTGTGAGTTAGCAGATAGCTTGTTGTTATTCCGCTTTCTTCTAGGGTTTGCCGCAATAAGTGACCTTCCCAGTCTTCACCAATAACTGAGAGGAATATAACCTGACAGCCAATACTTTTGAGATAGAAAGCGGTATCTGCGGCACCACCTGGGATTTGTTTGCGGTCATTGACTGTCACAATTGGTACAGGTGATTCAAAGCGGCTTTTGCTTTCCCCTTGCAAATAACAATCCAAAATTGCGTCGCCAACAACGATAATTTGAGGATGAGCAATGCCTTTTGCAAGAAAAGCGTTCCACACTTCACTCATTTCTAAATCTGGTTTCACCGGCTTACTCCATCCCAGCATGATGATTCGTTATTCTCAGATACTTTAGTGACACTAGACAAATGTTGCAAGTCTGCGGTGTATTCTCTGTCCAAGTAAAAAAAATTAGGGAAACTTGTTGGGTTTTCTTTCACTTACAGCGCTTCTCAATTGTATAAACTACAAACCACATCGTAGCCGCACAGCAATGCTTTGTCCTCCCCAGAGCCAACTGTTTTGGTGAAACTTCACACAAAAAGCTGAACTCTTGATAAACCCTACGGCTGATGAAGCTGTGGCTCTTAACTTATCTGATTGGTAGAAGAGTTATTTTGAATTATTTTGAAGGAGTAAAAGCAATGCAACTGAAGCCGATAAATCAGCAGGTTGTTGCGTTAGTTGGGGCTTCGAGTGGAATTGGGCGTAATGCAGCTCTCCAGTTTGCCAACCGAGGGGCAAAGGTGGTCGTTGCTGCTCGCAGTCAGCCTGGACTAGAGTCTTTAGTCGAGGAAATCCGGGGCTTGGGTGGTGAAGCAACTGCTGTCGTTGCTGATGTGACGGTGTTCGATCAAGTGAAGGCGATCGCCGACAAAGCCGTTGAAGTGTATGGGCGACTCGATACTTGGGTACATAACGCCGCTGTGGAACTTTACGCCGCCTTTGAGGTGACAACGCCGGAGGAATTTAAACGCATCGTTGATGTTAATTTGATGGGTCAAGTACACGGCGCAATGGCGGCACTACCCTATCTTAAGCGTGAAGGACGCGGAGCGTTGATTCATGTTTCTTCGATTGAGGCGAGGCGCAGTCTGCCGTTGCAAAGCGCCTATGCTGCGGCTAAGCACGGTATTGATGGCTTTTTGGAAGCTTTGCGGGTTGAGCTGATGCATGAGAAGCTATCAATTAGCGTCACCAATATTATGCCAGCCTCAATCAATACACCGCTGTTCAACAAAGCTCGTACTAAGCTGGGTGTTAAGCCGGTGGGAGTACCGCCAATTTACCAGCCTAGCCTTGTTGCTAAAGCGATCGTTGAAGCTGCGGAGAATCCAAAACGCGATATCGTTGTTGGTGATGCTGGCAAGGCGATTCTTTTCGCTCAACGTATTTCACCGGGTTTGGTAGACGCTTATATGCGGGCTACAGCATTTAATGGACAGCGGACGAATGAGCCAAAGTCAGAAAACGCGCCTGACAATCTTTTTGATCCAATCCCAGGTTACGACAAAATAGAGGGTGATTTTAAAGACCAGGCACGGTCTTGGAGTTTATAAACTCCTTTTGGCTGTACTTATTTCAGCAACGCGCATTTCCACTTTTGTAAAGACGGAGAGGTGCGCGTTCGCTGCTGTCTGTACTCAATTTACGACTTAAGCAATGTAAATAAATCCGTCTGTAGAGTTTTGTAACAACGCCAACGTGAGCATTATCTTAAGTAAAAGAATATTCTAAAACTGCATATTGACAAGTTTTTCATAATTAATATTGTATGAGCTATCAATTTTTAAAAAAGCAAGTTTATGTCAATGAACAAAAAATTTTCTATCTAGAAGGTGGAACAGCATCAAAATCTGAACTGATATTGTTTCTACATGGATGGGGTGTAGGCATTCAGCCCTACCAAGAAGTGTTGAATGTTTTATGCAAACATTATCAATTGATAGCGCCGGAATTACCTGGTTTTAACAAATCAAGCGGAACTACATTAAATTGGGATTATGACAAGTATGCTAAATTTATAATTGCTTTTATGCAGCGCCTTAACATTAAAAAAGCGCATTTCATTGGACATTCATTAGGAGGAGGAATCGCTGCTAACATAGCAGCCTTAATGCCGGATTTTGTAGAAAGCCTCATATTAGTAGACAGTACGGGTATTCCCGTAAAGCCTTTACCACTGGTATTTGTGCATAGGGCAATAGAAATGACGGCACAAGTACCCCACATCAAGTTTCCGCAAATTTTTCAGATGTTTCAAGCATATTATTATAACTTTTTGTTGAGAAGTTATAATACTATTCAAACTCTATTGATGTCATTAAAGAAAGACTTAAAACCGATTTTACCAAAAATAGAATCTCCCTGTCTGCTTATATGGGGCGCGAATGACTTCACAACTCCGATAAGCGCTGCACAAGAATTTTCACGACTTATTAAAGGTTCTAAATTAATAGTAGTGCCTGGTGTTTATCATGACTGGAGCATTTTATTTGTAGATAAATTCACAACTCTTGTCTTTGATTTTCTTGATGAAATTACAGGCAGGAAATAGGGAGAAAAAAGCGCTCATGGAAAAATTATTCTACATAAATTGGCAAGAGCTATTTGTTCCCAGCATTTCCATCGTTGAACTGATTCTGCGCGGAACGCTTGTGTACCTGTCACTGTTTTCGGTTCTACGCCTTATGCCTAGCCGACAAGTAGGAACGCTAGGAATTGCTGATTTGCTTGTAGTTGTGCTGTTTGCTGAAGCCGCCCAAAATGCGATGGCTAGTAGCTACTCATCAATTACTGAAGGAGGAATTCTAGTAGGAACCGTTATTTTCTGGAGTTACTCCCTGAACTGGTTAGGCTATAAATATCCACGGTTTCAACGCTTTCTGAACCCTCCGCCACTACTACTTGTAAAGAAAGGTCGAATTATTGAACGCCATATGCAACGAGAACTGCTCACTAAGGATGAATTGATGAGTCAGTTGCGTCAGCAGGGTGTAGAGTGTATTGCTGATGTGAAAAGGGCATATATGGAAGCTGACGGAAGTATTAGTGTCATTACTTATGATTCAAAAACACGTTCTGATCCTAGGGAAAAAGCGGGGTAAAGCTTTTTGTTGAGCCTTCCACACCAAGTATTAAGGGCTACAGATGCAAATGCATTGGGTGCAACCTTGGCGCTGGGGCGGACTGTTGGTTTAGCTGCTTATGACTGTACGTTCGCTCATTTTTGAGGGGAGAGAGGAATTAATGCCTGACTGGGTAAGGAAAAAACCAAATTCAGGATCAGAACCTACTGACACCATGTAATACTTGGGAAAAGCAGCTTTGGGGGATTAACGGTGTATTACATGGAAAAAGAGAAATTAAGGTGTCCCGTGTATTACATGGAAGAAAATTGAATTGACTTGGAGGCTATTCTATAAATATGCGCTTATATAACGGTGCTAACGGTAAACGCGATCGCCTACTCAACTTGAATACCTGAGTACCCAAATGTTCATACAGCCTAATTAAATGTGTACCCAGGTAGCGGTATGATGCTTCCATCTCTAGTGAGGGAAGATTATGCTGATCATCACAAGGCAGAAACGTAGAAGCGAAATAGAGTCTAATTTGGAAACTGGACATTTTTTAGTAAACAAAAGAGTGCGTTCAGGAAGTCACGCACTCTACTTAAGATAAAAAGAAGGAATTAGGTATGAAACATGACAGTCACCAGAGGCAGAAACGCCAAGAGAAAACCATTCCAAGACTGTAATTGAACTTCTGGAATTGGTTCTGGCTGTGCTAACAATGCTTCTATCCTCTGTTCTAAACGCTCTACGCCACTAGAACCCAAAGCCGCACAAAAAATTTCTGAGGATACAGACGGACTGCTGACTACTAATAAAAGTGATTCTGCCAGCAGCAGGGGATCTACTTGTGAAGCTGCGTGTGCGTCGGCTCGTAGTTCGCGCAAGATTAACAACTCTTGCCACAAAGCTTCTGTATTTGGCAACCAAGCAGTGCAAGAACGTACCCAACCCAACCAGAAAAACCAGAATGTGTCTCGGTAATGGTAATGCCCTTGTTCATGGGCTAAAACAGTTTCCAATTGTTCTGGTGAAAGAGTTTGCAGCAGTCCCTGGCTCAGGACGAGTTCGGGTTGCCAAAAGCCAATTTGACCTGCAAACAGCGCCTTTGTGTCCAAAAGCCGGGCTTGTTTTCCTGTAAGATTAACTAAGGGATAGCTGCGGGTAGATTTCACAGACTGCCATCCTCCCCAGGCAAGTTTTATGCACAAAACGGCAAAAAAAGCAAGAGAGCTTAATGCTAGTACATAGCTAAACCAACCTGTGTACAACCCGCTCATTTTACCTTGGGGTCCCATGCATATAAGAGCGATCGCCGTCATGAAAATGAGCAACGGGGGAAACAGAAATAAAAATAGCGTTGTTTGCCATCGCTGACTCCAAGAGCCTTGGGGTTGTCTCCATTGGTATCTTGTCCAGCAAGCAATGAAGAAAGCAGCCACAATCATGATGAGATGCATTATTGTTCCTCCCTGGCTTGGCGTGCGGCTTGAATGCGTTTGGCGATCGCTTGTATTTGCTCGGAAGCAGTTTCATCGAGACTATCTGCAAAAGCAGCGATCACATCGGGATTACCCACCGCCAGAAATCGCTGCAACTGTTCGTGTGCCCTGATGACGTCTGCTTGCTGCTTTGTCACCAATGGTCGCCAATAGTATGCTCGCCCTTTTGTGTTACAAGCTAGCCAACCTTTGTCGGTAAGGCGACGCAGCACGGTGGTTACAGATGTATAAGCGAGTTCGCGGTTGGGGTCAGTCAGAATGCGATCGTGTACATCTTTCACTGTAGCTGAACCCAGTTCCCAGATAATATTCAAAATTTCTGCTTCCAACGGACCTACGGACAGTTGTTTAGGGCGATAGTTAGGTAAAGGTGCCATATCAATTTAGAATAAGGGGTGATGAGTTGTACATATGCATTGTGTAGCCTCAGTTTGGTAGTGCAGCGAGTGAACGCCAAACACAGCTTTTTCAAGTCTGTTCTTTTCTCAGATTACACGTTCATTGAAAATTACTGTGTTAATAGAAGAAATATTGAATAATTTTCTCTAGCAAACACTCAATTAAGTTTTGGTATAAAAACTTGACATTGTAAATAATGAATTCTATTTTTAAAGCAGTGTGTTGACATCCATCGACACACCTCGCCCGAACCTCGAAAACCGCATAATTCCGTTGGACTGTGTCGATACCTTATCCAGTAAGCTTTTCAGACGCCAAAATCATTTTGTTTTTGAAAGAGTTTAATCACTTTTTAGGGGTGTGTCGATTTGGGGGTCTGAGAGCCGCTCCCAGCAAGGTTTCCAAAAGTGAACTCTTTACAAACCCTCTTCCCCTAACGGGGATGGAAACTTGAGGTGCATCAATTAGTGTTGCTAATCCAATGCAAAGTCTTTACAAACCCTCTTCCCCTAACGGGGATGGAAACGTTCTGATTTCCTCCATTTTGGGTTGACGACGTTGAACTTTACAAACCCTCTTCCCCTAACGGGGATGGAAACCCTATATAATTCACATCTTTCGTGTAAGCAGAACCGGCTTTACAAACCCTATTCCCCTAACGGGGATGGAAACTTTCTAGAAACTACAGGCTATCTGCCTGCACCTCTTTCATCTTTACAAACCCTCTTCCCCTAACGGGGTTACTCCTATCCCACCCAAAGAATATCGAATTAAATAAACCGCCAAGACGCCAAGGACGCCAAGAAAAAGATAGGTAATCTTGTAGCGGGAAGGGAGTAGTGCTCTTCTTTGCGACTTTGCAACGCCAGTCGCTGTGAGTTCGGGAAACCCTCCTGCAGCGCTGGCTCGTCTTTGCGCGAGATAAAAAAGTCTATTTACTTGAAAATAGCTGTAAAAACGTAACAAATGCACCTCTCTACATTGTTTTTCGCAGATGTCTAATCTAGTGGACAATTAAGCTGGAAGTTTTGCAATTTTGTTGAGGATTGCTGTGACGCCAGAGGAATTTCGCCGCATAGGTCATCAGTTAATCGATTGGATCGCTGACTATCGCTCCTCAATCGATCAGTTTCCTGTCATGTCTCAAGCCGAACCAGGCTCGATCCGCGCCCACTTCAGCGCCACACCCCCGGAGGTTGGTGAATCTCTCGACGCCAACTTTATCAACGACTTAGAACGCATTATTTTACCAGGTATAACTCACTGGAACCATCCGAGCTTTTTTGCCTACTTCCCGTCAAATGCCAGTCTTAGCGCAGTTTTGGGCGACCTCTTGAGTACTGGTCTTGGCGCACAAGGGATGCTCTGGCAAACAAGCCCCGCTGCAACTGAACTTGAGGAAGTCGTCGTTGACTGGTTGCGACAACTCGTTGGCTTGAGCGAGGATTTTGTCGGCGTGATTCACGATACTGCTTCTACTGCAAACTTGGTGGCGCTGTTGTGCGCCAGAGAGCGGAGTACGAACTATTCCCAGACTCAAGGCGGTTTGCAAGCAGAACAAGCCCCCCTGACTGTGTACACCTCCAGCGAGTCTCACAGTTCGGTGGAGAAAGCTGCGTTGCTTGCTGGGTTTGGTCGGGTGAATGTGCGGGCAATTGAAACCGACGACGAACACGCGATGGATGCGATCGCGCTTGAGCGGGCAATCAATTTTGATATTGAGCGCGGATTGCGCCCTTGTGCTGTTGTCGCCACGATTGGTACTACTCCCACCACCGCCCTTGATCCCCTTGACAAGATAGCTCAGATTGCGCGATCGCACAACCTATGGCTGCATGTAGACGCCGCCCTCGCAGGTGCTGCGATGATTTTACCAGAATGCCGTTCTATGTGGGCAGGTATCGAGTACGCCGACTCGCTGGTGTGGAACCCGCACAAGTGGCTTGGTGCGGCGTGCGACTGTTCGCTATACTACGTGCGTGACCCGGAACACCTGATCCGTGTGATGTCTACGAACGCCAGTTACCTCCAGACGGCTGCTGATGGTCAGGTGAAGAACTTCCGCGATTGGGGCATTCCTCTGGGGAGGAGATTTCGTGCCTTGAAGCTGTGGCTGCTTATTCGTTCTTCTGGTGCCGAGGGGTTGCGCGATCGCTTGCGCCGCGACCTCAAGAACGCACAATGGTTGCGCCAGCAGGTGGACTCCACCCCCAACTGGGAACGTGTCGCGCCTGTGCCTTTGCAAACTGTGTGCGTGCGTCACGTCCCGCCTGGTATGACTCCTGACGAGGTGGACGTTCACACCCTTGATTGGGTTTCGCGGATAAATCGTTCTGGCAAGGCTTTCTTAACACCAGCAAAACTCAAAGGTCGGTGGATGGTGCGTGTTTCAATTGGAGCTGAACTCACCGAACACGATCACGTCGAAGCGCTTTGGCTACTTATGCAACGTGAAGCAGAGTGCCAGTAGACACGATGCTTGGTGACGCTAAGTGGTTAAAATGTTATCTCGTAAGTATTAAATACTATTAAATCAGGTGAATCCAGCGCGTGAAGCTATTCGTTTACCACACTCCGGAATTGACTCCAACAGATAAAGTGCCAGATTGCGCGATCGCAGTCGATGTGCTACGAGCTACTACAACAATGGCGACAGTCTTAGCAGCTGGCGGTGAAGCAGTCCAAGTCTTCAGTGATTTGGATAAACTCATGGAGGAGAGCGAAAAATGGTCTGCTGAAAAACGCCTGCGAGCTGGAGAACGCGGCGGTGCAAAAGTTTCTGGCTTTGAATTGGGGAATTCTCCTCTCGACTGTACGCCAGAACTTGTCCAGGGACGGCGCTTGTTTATTAGTACCACCAATGGCACTCGTGCTTTACAAAGAATACAAGACGCAAAGATTGTACTAGCAGCCGCTTTTGTCAACCGTGCAGCAGTGGTGCAATATTTGTTGCAAAAGCAACCAGAAACAGTTTGGCTAGTTGGTTCAGGTTGGGAAGGCAGTTTTTCCTTAGAAGATACGGCTTGTGCAGGTGCTATAGCGTATAGTGTTGTGCAGCAAACCAACTTTCCACTAGAGGAACTAGCGGGTAATGATGAAGTTATAGACGCGATCGCCCTTTACTCGCAATGGCAAGACAACCTATTGGGACTTTTCCATCTTGCCAGTCACGGTAAACGTTTATTGCGCCTAAACTGTGATGAAGACCTAAAATATTGTTCTCAAACTGATATTTTAGATGTCTTGCCCATACAACAAGAACCAGGAGTTTTAGTGAGTCAAAAGTAAAATAAATAACGTAAAAAAGCAAAAGAAACAACCAAACTAAAATTCTTCTACTTTTCTATTTGCCCCTTTTAAATAGTAGCCAATAAAGGGGTAAATTTTATTTATAGCAGTTTGCGATCGCTATATTTTGCATTTCAGGCATTTTCTATCGGCTGAACTGTCGCATCATGGCAAAGCTTAAGGTAGGGTGGGCATTGCTCTTATCTTGACTGAATAGATACCAAAATTTTTTGGCAATGCCCACCTTACAGATAAGTGTGTAATTTAATTTGCATAGCGACTTATCGGCTGATCTGTCGCATCATGGCAAAGAAAAGACGATCAGGTAGTACTTTGCGAATTGCTAGAATCGGAGCTGAAGCAGGATACCGAAGACGCTGACTGTTGTCGATAGCAGCACGATAAATCACTTTAGCTACGGCATTGGGAAGAGTAGCATTTTTAGATGCTGAAATTGCTTGTTGCATCAAACGTTTCATCGCATAGTCATACTCTTTAATTCCTGTCTCTGTGGGCAAATCGAGACGATCATAAAACCCAGTGCGAATTGAACCTGGTTGGATAACCTTCACGCGGATACCAAACGGTTCAAGTTCGTATTGCAGCGACTCGGAAAAGCCTTCAATTGCCCACTTAGTTGCATGATAGAGGCTACCGAGTGGAAATGATAGCTGCCCACCCATTGAAGAAAGATTGATAATTGTACCTGAGTGCTGCTGACGGAAATGGGGCAGCAGTGAACGTGTTACCTCAAACAGCCCAAAAAGATTAGTATCAAACTGGCGCTGAATTTGGCTAGGAGTTGAAAACTCGAAAGGACCTAGTAGTCCATAGCCAGCATTGTTAACCAACACATCTATGTTCCCGAATTGCCTGAGTGCTTGAGAAATTGCTTTATCAATTGTTACAGAGTCAGTCACATCTAATTGCAGAAGGACTACACGATCTGATAACTTTAGGTCTTGAAGACTTTCTGGCGATCGCGCTGTTGCTGCAACGTTCCAACCTTTTGCAGCAAATAATTGAGCAGTTGCTTTACCAATCCCGCTAGAAGCGCCTGTGATGAAAACTGTCTTAGTCATTGTTAGCTTCCAAAAATTTAAATCCCACTATGAAGAAGCCTAAACTGTGGAGTATACTCCATAGTCAAGTGGGTTCTGCAGGTTTTGGGTTGCTGTAATGTTGATTAGTGAATTATCCAAAAAAACGGGTTTGTCGAAGGACACAATCCGCTTTTACGAAAAAATCGGGTTAATTGCTGCAAGTGATAGGCAGGCAGGCTCTAGAATTTACAAGGAATATAGTGTAGAGACAATAGAACGCCTTTTGGTGATTAATCAAGGCAAAGGACTAGGGTTTACGCTCAATGAGATAAAACAGTTACTTGATGAGTGGGCAAACAATGGAATACCTAAAAACGAGCAAATAGGAATTATTGAGCGCAAAATTGAAGAAATAGCTCAAAAAATGCAACATCTAACCGAAATGAAAACTTATCTTGTTGCTAAACTGAGCAGATTGAAGCAGGAAATTTCATAGGAACCTCTTCCTACGTTACAATCTCATTTATGTGCAAATCCTTATTGGCTTGGAGATTCCATCGCTAACCCGGGGAAAAGCTATTGTATATATGAACACTTGCACTTCCTAAATGATATTAGAAATCATTCGAGGTTTCGATACAGCAGTTGTACATTCATTCCATAAAACTCTCGACTCTCTTTGACAGAGTAATACTTATTAATAAAATTTTCTAGGACTTGACAATTCAAATCTACATTCAAAACCTTACATATTGCTGTATTAGAATTATGACCTTGAAGTTTAAAAGGACTAATAATCCAGATATACTTATGATTCCCTGGTACATATGACAGTGCTGTTATAATTTCTTGCTCATCTTTCAAAACGATACCTGATAAATTGAAATGTTCTTTTTCCAATGGTCTAGGTATAGGTATAATTGTATTAATACCAGAGTAATAATATGACATAGGCGAAACTTCGTATGCGGGAAAAGCCAAAATAGTTTGGTTAGGTTTTTCATGAGCCATTATATATGATACTAATTGTTGATAATCACCCGGCTTGGCTAAAGGTTTGTATATTGTGAGTAAAGACGATAGGCAAAAAAATAAGAAAATGCTAGCCCATATAGTTAATATTTTACTTCTTTTAAAATAGGGAACTAGAGAAAATATAGAAAGTATAGAGAGTTCTGTTATGAGAAAAAGAGGGTAAAGATATCGTTCCATTAATATTTTCATTTTGAAAAGAACTATTGTAAGAACAATAGTTGATATAAAATTTATGCAAAAGACGGCAGCATGGAAACGAGTGATAAAGTGATGATATTTAATATAAAAAAATATAATAAAGCCTGCCAACAAAAAAAATAAAGCCCTGATATAAATTTTTCTTTCAGTAAAACTGATTGGCAATGCGTAATTTGTAAGTGATTTCAAAATGTGTTTAACACTTAGAGTAAGAGAAATTGGGTTATCTGCTACCAATGTATTAAGACGTGAAACATGAAAAAACAAAAAGAGTAGCATTGGTAGCAAAAAAATTCCAACAATAACCATTGTTAAAAGATAGAAATAAAAAGCCCGCCAACGTCTTAAGAGCAGAAGGGACAGAGCATTACCTATGAGGAGACAAGCTAATAAGTAGTTTGTGTAAAGAGCTATTATTGAACATAATCCGTAGAGCCATTTTGCATAAGTTTTAGGGGTGTCAGAAAGATACCCATCGAAAAAAAATAAGAGTAGTAGAGATGATATCAGGATACCAAACGCATACAGTCTAATCTCTAGTGCAGCCCATATAGTAAAAGGATGAAAAGCCACAGTAGCAGCTATCCAACCTGGATGTATATTTTTGAAATATCGTTGTGCTACAATTACAGTTGTGTAAATGGTTAGGGAAATACAAAAAACAGAAAATAGTCTGGCAAAGAATATGGAATGATTAAGGCTTCGCCATAAGTTTAAAAGAGCAAAATAGAGTGGAGGTTGACCTTCAAAATTAATTGCATGAGAAATTGCATAGACAATATCTCTACTTGTTGTATCTAGGGACCAAGCTTCGTCTATCCATATGTTTAAAATAGCAGCAAGTGGGAGAGTGAGAGTGAGATTTAAAATAATAAAAATTAGAACTATAGGGTGTAAATTTTTTGGGTTACGAATCCAGGATGTCATTTGAATTTTAACCCAGTGATAAACTTGAAAAAATTGCATACTTATGTTTAAAATATTGGGTGCTTCCATCTCTAACAACCTAATTTGTAAAACAATGGTAAAGGGGATTGGGGATTGGGGATTGGGGATTGGGGATTGGGGATTGGGTAATAAGTACGTATAGTCGGAACTTTGAAGCGCGACCAGTTGAGGAAAATATACAGCACATTGCAAGTAAATGCAGTACAACGTTGTTATCTACAAATTAGACAGAGAGCAGCAAATTTTACTTCTGAGTTCTCACTTCTGACTCCTGAGTTCTGAGTTCTGCTGTATAAGCTGGTTTGAGGTATCTGATACTTAATTAGCTTTTGAGGTAAGGTCAGATAGAGACAGACTTAGTCGAGCAGCGATCGCAAATCCAATGATGGGAATGGTGACACACATCAAAAATCTCATGGCAATTGCATAAGCAATGATGATATGGATAGGAGTAGAGTAAATACTCAATGCAAACCGGATTCCTGCTTCAAAAGACCCGATATAGCCCGGAGTAGAGGGGAGGGCGATCGCTAGGGCGGTAGAACTTTGAATAAATAATGCACCTAGAAAACCAGGAACGCTCATCTTGAAAGCCATGAGTCCTGTCCAGTAAGTGACAGCGTTGAGACCCCAAATACAAATCGTTTCTATCAAAGCTATCAAACTCACCTGCGGAGATCGCAGAGCACTCAAAGCTCCCAAAAACTTGACTACACTAGCTTCAAGGCTTAATTTAAAACGTCCTAATCCAATCTTTTTGCTCATATTTCCTACAAATCGAGCCATCGGTTCAGGAAAACTAGCAGCAATCAGCAAAATAAACCAAACCATGACTAAAGCTACTGCAAACCAACCTAGAGCAAAACTATTTAGTCCGGAATGTTTTGGTAATGCGCCTATTCCTAAAGGTATAAGTAACAACAAAAACACAACCCCGATGTCTAATAACCGCTCAACAAATATACTACCGAGCGCAGCCGCGAACGGCACCTTATCAGACTTATGCAAAACTGCTAGACGAATAAACTCTCCTAACTGAGCTGGGAGTATGCTATTAGCACCAAAACCAATAAATATAGCGGCAAGGCGAATCTTAAAGCGTCCCGGTTGACAATGTACTGCTAAGAGATGACCCCAACGGAGTGCTCTTACCCAGTAAGATGATAAGTAAGCGACCCAACCTAAAAATAACCATTCTATCTGTGCAGATTGTAATGCACCCCAGACAGCAATCCATGAAACATCTTTTAGCGCCCATGATAGCAAGACAACAGTAAAAACTGTGCCTAAGAACAAATACAACCAGTTACGCTTTAAGCGGCTTTTTATAGTTGTCATATCATCTCCGTACCAATAGGACGAGGTTGAGATTCTAACACTGGAAGCTGGCGGACACTGGCAGCAAGTTGGGCATGTTGTCCAACACTCAACACTCTAAATTGGCTGGATAGAAGCTTCAGCGCTTTGCTCAATACTGCCAATTTCTGACTTTTATGAAGGCTCATGCCCGGAAAAAATGATAGTTCTGGCACATCTTCTCGGTCTAAAAAGTCTGTAGGATGAAGCAGCAGAGAGGGCTGAGTGCCTGTGAGTTTACACAGCCAAAGGGCAATTTGGAAGTAGAGCAACGCTAAAGTAGGAGAAAAGACGCTCAGAAACAGAAGATAGCTGAAGTGAATCGGTATCTTAAAAATTGGCATTGTGGTAACGGGTATTTCGGTGAGGCGATCGCTATCTATGCGCCACTGATAGGGTTTGAGGGGCTGTAAGCCATCTTTGAAACTGCCAAATAAAGCTTTTCGTTGCGATCGCTCTTCCTTGCTCAGCTTACTACTAGTCATTAAGTAATAAGCCCGTGCTAAAGGTCCCAAAAATGTCGGAAAAGTAGAAGCATCATATTGGTATCCACGCCGTGATAGGACTCGCAATACAGCGGGTGAAAAGCTGTATCCTGGTCCCCGAAAGCCAATAGGGACTTGACCTGTCACGCGCTCAATATGTTCTTCAGCGATCGCTATTTCTTTTTCTATTTCTTGTTCCGAATACAAATGTAGCCAGGAGTCGTGGTTAAATGAGTGATTGCCAATTTCATGACCAGCAGCAGCAATTGCTTGTAATGCTTGTTGGTTTTTTTCACAAGCTGCATCCTGACCGACAATAAAGACTGTGATGGTCAAGTTTAACTGCTGAAAAAATTCTAAGAAGCGAGGAACAACAATATCCAGGTAAGAAGGCAAAGTTTGCCAGCCTGAATCGCCATGAACTTTTAAATAAGACCAGAGATTGTCTAGATCTAAAGAAAGACTAGCTATAGATTTGTGCTGTTGTGGATTTGTTTTCATGATCAAATAGAGTTTTCAGATTTTCAGCAAATTCCTCTTTAACCTCTTTACTCTGTGTAACGCCAGTCGCCTGCGGAGGGAAACCCTCCTCCAGCGCTGGCTCCTCTGCGCCTCTGTGGTTAAATTAATAACTTAATAAACCGCAGAGACACAGAGACCGCAGAGAGAAAAGAAGAGATTTTACGAGTCACCTTGAAAGGGCTAGTCTTATTCTGATCGATTAGATAATGCGTTTTCAGAGGTTTTGTGAGATTGCCAGAAGTACAGGCTGGCTATTAGCCTTGATAAAGTTATAAGCAACTATCAGGTTGAGCAGAATAATAATGCTAACAATAAATTTTTTGATTACCCTTTTTTGCCCTCCTTAGTTGTTGTGGTACTGTTGCGCTTTTGAAACAGTACCCAGAAGAGGTCTTCAGCAGGATAAGGCAGAGGAAGATGATCGGGAATAATATTTATGATTTCGGTAAAATTTTTTCCTATTGATGAACTTCCTAGCTTGTAGCGCAGCACTGATTTAGCATGGCTACCAAGAATCCACTTAGCAGGTCTTCCACGGGCAATTTCATAGAAGCCGAACTGTCCGGCGAGCTGTTGCAGCCCTGATGGGGAGAACCAGTGGAGGACACTTGGCGGGCTGTACATATGCCAGTTGTTACCAAGAATGCGAGCTGTAAAGCTTTCCCGACTGGAGGTTTCAATCAACCAGAAACCACCTGGTTTAGTATGGAGACTGGCGACTTGTAAAGCTTGCCGAATATCGAAAAAATGACCTAAGACTTGGATCATATTAATCAAGTCGTAGCGTTCTTCAACCTGTAATTGCTCTAGTGTTCCAACATCAACACTCAACCCTAAGTGAGTACAAGCATAGTTAACCATATCAGGGTTTGGTTCAATACCTTTACCCTGCCAACCGCAATCTATCAAACCTTGAAGGATAAAACCTGCTGCTGCTCCCACATCTAACACGGTACCAGGCTGTGTATACCGCGACAGCAGGCGACCATACCATTGACCGCGCTTTCTTAGAATTTTGGCTTCAGTAAGATAATTGGAATAACCTGCACCTCCACCGTAAAAATACTCCTCGCTGTATACTTGATTGACATGGACAGGCGAGGTTGTAACTTCAGCGAAATGATGCTTGCACGCTTGGCAATGACGTATCCAGTAGCCGTGTTTTTGGAAAAGCCTTTGACTGCTTTGGTAACACACTGGGCAATTGTCATTTGAAATCAATGAATGGGAGTGAGATTGGATACTCTTCATATCACACCTTTGCCCGATTGAGTCCAGAAACCCAGTTTTTTTCCAACAGCAACTTTGCAGCATTTTCTGCTAGTTGGACTGTTTCATTTACATTCAGTGTGCCGTTTAAGATATGTGCTGAGTTGATGATGTGAACTCCAGGAATTGAAGTGTGCATAGGAGGAAGCGTGAGAGAGTAATTGAGTGTTGAAATTGCCACTACATACTTTACCCGCGAGACGCGAAAGCTCAATACGTCGCTGCTATGGAAGTGGGGATACATCCGCTCTAAGGCTTTGATAAAGTTGGCTTCAATCTCTTGGTCAGACAGTGCAAACGCTGGGTCATCAGTTGTAACGTATTTAGGTAGATAAACCAAACTATGTCCGCCAAAGTGTTTGGTGTCCACAAGGGCAGACATTTCAATGACCCCTGTAAAAGGAACCCAGGTATCGGTAATGTTAGTGACATAATACGGAGAAAGAGGCTTTTTCAAAAGCAAAGAGGCACAAATGATGCCCTGATACTCAATTAAGCGAAGGCGATTTCTCTCATCTTGGGTGAGGTTTTCACAAATTTGGTCAGCAATAGGTGCTGCGGTTGTCAACACCACTTGGTCGAAGACTTCTTGATGTTGGTTGGCAAATTTAACCATAACTCCACCATCAGGAGCGAGTCTTAGTTGCGTTGCTTGGTGTCCTAGTTTGATGTTGACTCCCTCCTGGGTTAACACTTGCTCAAAACGCTCCAAAATGCGGGCATACCCTCCAGGAAGATAACCAAACATCTCTTTTTTTAAACCGGTGCGACGAGCAGCATAGAGACGAGCGATCGTTGCCCAGATGAATGCTGCCGAAGCTTTTTTGTAGTTTTCCCCTAATTTTGCTCGCAACAACGGTAGCCAAAATTTTTGAAAGGTTTGTTTGCCTGACAAACTTTCTAGCCAATCTGTCACCGAAATTTTTTCCAGATGCTGCCAGTTTTTAATCTTGGAGCCATAGATGATAGTAAATGCCAATCTCAGCTTATCGATGAAGCCCAGAGGCGGGAAGCGTAGAAATTCAATGGCGTTGGACACAGAATAGAGTTTGCCATTGGCGTAGACACCAGTTTTGGTTTCTACCCATTGCATATCATGCTCTATTCCTAACTCTTGAAGTAGAGAACGGGTATAGAAATCAGATAGTAAGGTGACATGATAGTGGCGATCCCAAACCACATCACCCAATGTCCAAGCACTTGCTAATCCGCCTAATTGATGTGCCGCCTCAAATAATGTAATCTGTTTTCCTTGTTGGGCAAGACGATGAGCAAGAGTCATGCCCAAGATGCCGCCGCCCACAATTGCCCAACGCTCAGATACTATTGACATGGTTAGTTGTCAAGGGGTAATGCTAATTTGTTATTGGAGGTGTTATAGCAACAGCCAAGGTGCGTACGACGCTAACAGATGATAAAACCTAGACACAAAAAGACTTTTGACCCAGTCCCCAGTCCCCAGTCCCTAATCCCCTGCTATAATTCCGTAACTTTCCTGTTTTTTACTATGTACTTCAGCCCGCAAGCAGAACAGGACATTTGTTGCTCAAATTCCGCTTCTTCAGGAAAGCGCATCAATAACTGACCGCAGCGACAAACACAACCCACAGACCTTGCGGGATTTCCGATCGCCAAGTGAAAATCAGGTATAGATTTTGTCACTACCGCACCCATGCCAATCATGGCAAAACGACCAATCGATAAGTCATTGCCAATGGTACAGTTGGCACCGATTGTCGCACCCTCTTGTACCAAAGTCGGCAGTGTATGCTCATCTGGATCTGAAGTTCGTAGGTGCTTGAGATCTACAGTGGCAGATCTGGGAAAGCGATCGTTCGTGAAGATAGTGCCAGCACTAATCATGACACCATCTTCAATCGTCACAGCATTACAGATGTAGACAAAAGCGTTGATTTTCACGCGGTTACCAATTTGGACACCGTAGGCAATGTAAGTTTTTTCACCAACGATGCACTGTTCACCAATGTGAGTGGAATAGCGGATGTGAACGTTGTCCCAAACCGACGTTCCATCACCAATAACAACACTTTCTTCAACAATAGCTGTGGGATGAATGCGAACGGTCATACAATACTACCCACGAGTGCTTGTTCCACAGCACTGTTTTCCACCTGTGGAGTAACAGATGTCCAGTGGTTCTGATTCTTCATTGTTGTATATGCAACTTCAATCACCTCAACAGAAGCGATCGCATCTTCTGCGGTAATCAGCAGTGGTTCTTCCTTACGAATTGCCAATGCAAAGTTCTCAATTTGGCTACGGAATGCTTGAACTTTGTTGTAGCCTTTGCCAAAGACAACCCAGTCCTGGCTTTTTGCTTGACGGTACTTAGACTCCTTCCAGCCAACAGATATTGTGCCTTGAGAACCATAAATACGGATGTAATAGTCTAGTTCTTTGTTGATGCTCCAGGATAAGTCAATATTTCCCATCACACCACTAGTGCTTTTAACAAAAATCCGCACCGTATCCTCAACAGGTAACTGTTGAACCCGTTTCCCTTCCACCACATGCACCTCTGCTATGGGACCAAGGAAATAGCGCACGATATCTACAGAGTGAGTGCCATTGTCAATGAGCACGCCACCGCCACTAATGGTAGGATTAGAATTCCAACGAGGGGACATATCGACGTATGCCGTAAAAGCATTCTCAAATAGAACAATTTCACCCAAAATACCAGAAGTCACAATGCTCTTAGCACGTACTACGTCTTCGGCATAACGGAACTTGGACGCCATTGTTAAAATAACACCTGCCTTTTCTGCTACTGCCTGCATCTGTCTTGCACTCTTGGCACTGATACTTAGAGGCTTTTCACACAGAACATGAACTTGGCGTTCCAAAAAGTAGATAGAGATTTCCGGATGAGTGACTGGCGGTGTACAGATAATAACTGCATCCAGTTCAACACCTTCTGCCATAGCCTCATGAGAGTCAAAACTTTGGCACTTTGCTCGTTCTGCCATTGCTTTTGCTGCTTCAGAACGGATATCTGCGACAGCAACAAGTTGAGCAATTTGGCAAGTTTCAAATGCTTGGGCATAGGCTTGAGCAATGCCACCCGTGCCTACTAATCCAAATCTTATTTTTTTCTCTATCATTTATTTAAATTCCTAGATGTCTGGTTTAAGAATTTACAGCACAATTCAGGAGTCAGGAGCAGGCAGTGCGGGGGTTCCCCCTCGTTGAGGAACTGGTGAAAGGGAACCCCTGCATAAAGCAAGTGTCGTTCAGGAATAAAACAGCCTTTATATCTAGCGCTTGAAGTCTAGGTTGTCTACCTCATTTACTTGCATACTGTTACTTGCATACTGTATGTACTCAGTAACGCTAGGCTCTTCAGCAATATAATTGAGCATTCCCAATCCCCAATCCCTAATCCCTAATCCCTATCTCAGTAACGCTAGGCTCTTCAGCAACATAATTGAGCAGCACAGCCATGAATCGCATCTGCAATGTAGTCAATGTGTTCATCAGTGTATGCCTCGTTCCAAGGGAGTACCAAAACCTTTTCCAATCCCTCAAATGTGCCAGGAAAAAGAGCAGGAGTATAGTCGAGTGCTTCGTTTTGTGCCAGAGTAAATGGAAAGCGAGAGTTGCCAAAGGTGCGTTGTTTCTCAAAGATTTCACACTGAAACGCAGGTTTTTGGATGTAGCGAGGAGCAGAAAATATGCCTTTTTCTTCCTTTAGCTTTTTTGCCAAGCCTACTGCACCATTGGTGATGACGCTACTATCAACTTGCAAACAATACTTCCAATAAACGTGAACGTTGCGGGGATCGATGTGTGGCGTAGTTATACCGGGTAGCCCTTGTAATTTCTGAGTCAGTTTTGCTGCAGCTATCTGTCGTCGTTCCACTATACCCTTCAACTTGGACAACTGTGCCAACGCTACAGCTCCTTGGAGTTCGCACATCCGATAGTTTAGAGCAATAAAGTAATGATCAGGTTTGGGATCTCCGTAACCAAAAGCTTTATTAATGTAGAGGAATAAACGACGGGCAAGGGCTTCATCATTAGTAGTGACAAGTCCCCCCTCACCTGTAGTGATATGCTTTCCCTGCTGCAAACTGAAGCAACCAACCTTTCCAATCGTACCTGTATACTGACTATCATGCTTTGCCAAAAACGCCTGGGCGCTATCTTCAATAACAGGGATTCCACGAGAGTTGGCAAGCTCCATAATTTCAGTCATGTTACAGGGATTGCCAAACAGATGGGTGACGATAATTGCTTTAGTGCGATCGCTCAAACATTCGGCGATCGTCTGGGCTGTGACGTTCCAAGTCATTGGATCGACGTCAGCGAAGCGGGGAATCGCACCTTGATAAAGAATTGGTGTGAGTGCCCCCATATCAGTAATCGATGTGGTGATGATCTCATCACCTGGTTCGGGATCAATGGCAGCTATTGCCGTATGCACTGCTGCTGAACCAGATGAGCAAGCATAGGCATACTTCACACCAAGTAACTCAGCAAACTGCTTTTCTAGAGCCTTGACAAATGTTCCTTTTGTACTGGTAAGCGTTCCACTATGAATTGCTTCTGCAAGCAGGGCAATTTCCTCAGATCCCAGTGTTCGTCCTGAAGCATTCTGATCTGAGGGCAAGTTCAAATTTTGAGTAGCAGTTTGTTGAGTAGTTAAAGAATTAACCACGCTGTTAATATCTCCTTAGTAACAACATTCGTTTGATTTGTTGAGCTACACATTTCTCAAATTCTTGCACTGCAGTCAGGGTAAGCGCCGGAATGTTAACAAGAACACCTCAGTATCAATAAAGCCCCAAATAATTGCATTAATGCTTGCTTATTCGAGGATGATTAGGCATTGCGCCCAGCGCAGTGCTATGCAGGGCGATCGCTTTCACGCGCGTGAAAATCAATCAAAGAATAAACCCCGATTCTTTGGTCTATGCATTAACCAATATTTTTGTCAACAGTAATTTAGATGCGGTTACCCTGGTACTGCAGTTATCTTGCCGATTTACTGACGGGGTTCTGTTGTGGAGAATAACTTATTACCTTCTGCTTGTAAAGTACATTCGAGATTTTCCTCCACACCTTGCTTACGAGTGTTGTCATAAATTGCTGTGCCTAAGGAAAAAATCTCTTGGAAATAGTGCTTGCTTTGTAGCGATAAAATCCCCAAGCTGAACAACTGAATCGCCAACATCAGTGTTATTCCACCGATAAAGAAGGTATAGGGATCTTGTCGAAACGCAGATGCAACTGCTTGCGTCGGATCTGGGAATTGAGTTGTTTGAGCGAATCGTTGATAATTTGTCCACCAATCAATCAGTATCGAGGTATTGACATACAGGCAAAGTAAAAAAAATACTAAGCTGGGAATAATAAAAAATATGACGGGTCTTAGTACAAACCCGTAGAATAAAGTGTTCCAGGTATGACGCAGAATCTTCATGCTGGACTTACGCCTTGCCTGCTTGGAGCTTTTGGCAACTTTTTGAGGGTGCCAACTTAAATGTGCAGGAATTTCCTCAATCTCTGCATTCAACAGCATCGCTTTATGGATAACTTCTGCATTAATATCCATCCCAGTTGATCTAAGATTGAGGGATCGTAAGAAGCTAGCATCATAAACCCTTACCATACCCGTCAAGGTTGATAATTTACCTTTGGTCGCAAATGAGAGAAATCGATTTGCCCAAACGCTAAGAAACAACCGCAACCAAGGCACGTTAGAAACCTTTCCTCCTTTCATATAAGGAGAGGTTAGAACAACCTTTGCCCTAGTTTGTCTAATCTTAGAGAGGAGTTGCTCAATGTGTTCAGGAGAGTAACTTAAATCCAAGTCAAGAGTAATAATGTAATTTCCTTGACAGTGCTTGAAACCGGATCTTAAGGCTTGACCTAGTCCACAATTTGTTAGGTGATGTACAACAGAAACATTGTTTCGGTTCTTTGCAAAAGTCTCAGCTAACTCCCCTGTATTATCTTTACTTCCGTCATTAATAATGATGAGTTCCCATTTGTATTTACTCTCCAGCGCTTCCATGTGCTGGCAAAGAATACCCAAATTTTTTTCTATAATTAAGCCTTCATTATAGGCAGGAACAATAATGGACACAGAGAGAATCTGTGTCCATTCATTTGCCTGAGTCAATGGATTCATGACTCGACAATCCTCGTGGCGCTGTAACTGTTCTCGCTCAGGTATTGGAGTCGATTCTAGAACCATTCTCTGAACCTCATTAATACTGATATACGTAAGTAGCAAAAAACCCTAGTTCAGAATTCACTAGGTTTTATCAGTTTCCGGATTTATTCTGAGTTTTGGTTATAAATTTTACTTATGAGTTATGGCGGTCACGTTGCGATTAAACTGGCTCAGGAATGCCCCTCCCTGTCTCGTGATTGGGGACTGGCGACTGGGAAAATGCCCCAAAATATGTCTCGGTCTTTATTGCGCCTTCCATAATTTTTCGTTTGATAACCCAATCCCCAATCCCCAATCCCCAATCCCTAATCCCCAATCCCTAGTCTCTTTTACTCTTATTGGCGCACCATTGCTAACCCTGCTAAATATCCGGTTGTCCAAGCACTTTGAAAGTTAAAGCCGCCAGTGACACCATCGATATCCAAAATCTCTCCAGCAAAGTGAAGCCCTGGAACTAACTTACTTTCCATAGTTTTAAAGTTGACTTCCTTAAGGCTAACGCCGCCGCAGGTGACAAATTCTTCTTTAAAAACTCCTTTACCCTTAATTTGGTATTGTCCTTGAGTCAGTTCTTGTACCAACTGATTAAGTGTTTTGTTAGATAATTCTGCCCAACGGTCTTCTAGCATGATATCTGCACGCGAGATAATGTATTGCCAGAGGCGGTGGGGTAAGTCAACGCCGCGATGCAATGCGATCGCCCGCTTCGCCCATTCATTTTTGACTGCTAACAATTTTTCCCGGACTTCTTCTGGCTTAAGATCCGGTAGCCAATTAATCTGTAAAGTTGCTTGATAATTGCTTGAATGCAACACTCTCGCAGCCCAAGCAGATAGTTTTAGTACGGCTGGACCACTGAAACCCCAATGGGTAATAAGCAATGGTCCGGTTTGTTCTATTGGGGGCTTTCCTGGTACGCTTAAGCGCAAACGCACAGAGTTGACACTTACACCAGCCAACTTCAAAACTTTTTCATCACGAATGTTGAAAGTAAATAAAGAGGGGACTGGTGGTTCAATTGTATGTCCCAACGCCTGAGCTATTTTATACCCTATAGGATTGCTGCCCGTAGCAACGAGTACGCGATCGCACTCCAAAGTTTCTCCCGACTTAAGAAGAATTTCAAACACAGTGCTGTGTTCCGAGTCTTGAGTTGTAGATACTTTCACTGAAGCAACATATATCCCAGTACGTATTTCTACCCCACTTGCTTTAGCTGTATTGATCAAACAGTTCACGATAGTTTCGGAATTATCAGTGATGGGAAACATCCTTCCATCAGCTTCGGTTTTCAGCGGTACTCCGTGAGCAGCAAACCAGGCTATTGTATCCTTAGCTTGAAAGCGACTGAACGCACCTAGCAAAGCTTTCCCGCCTCTAGGATAATTTTGTACCAACTCTGACGGGTTAAAACAAGCTTGAGTGACATTGCAGCGTCCCCCGCCAGAAATGCGGACTTTCGCCAGGACTTGACGGCTGGCTTCGAGTATTGTAACTTCTACATGGGGGTTGGCTTGGGCTGCAGCGATACCTTCGGTGCTGCGCGCAGCGCAGATCGCACCAAAAAAACCAGCTGCGCCACCACCGACGACGACTACCCGTAAAGGTTTCACTTTTTCCGTTCTCCTCTCATTCCTTGGCGTCCTCCGTGTCCTTGGCGGTTCATTTTAACAGTTACCAGTTATCAGTTATCAGTTTCATCGTTGGGTTTAAGTTCCCCACCAATTGGTGGAAAGCGTTGGTGGCGGGTTTAAATCACCCATCATACGCCTAGTCACTGTTCACTGGTCACTGTTCACTGGTCACTGTTCACTGTTCACTGTTCACTGTTCACTGGTCACTGTTCACTGGTCACTGTTCACTGTTCACTGTTCACTGTTCACTGTTCACTGGTCACTGTTCACTGGTCACTGTTCACTGTTCACTGTTCACTGTTCACTGGTCACTGTTCACTGGTCACTGTTCACTGTTCACTGTTCACTGTTCACTGTTCACTGTTCACTGTTCACTGTTCACTGTTCACTGTTCACTGGTCACTGTTCACTGGTCACTGTTCACTGGTCACTGTTCACTGGTCACTGTTTTAAAGAGGACTCCCATAGCTTATCTATTGTATTGCTAATTTAACGTGAGTTCTCAGAACCTCTCCCACCCAACCTCCATCTCCTACAAGGAGAGGGAGGAGCTAAGTAAAAATGGGATTTTTAAGCCTCTCCAGTAAAAAAAGCTGCTCCTTTTTCCTCCCCTAAGAGGGGAGGGCTAGCCAGAGGTGGGGAGAGGTTTGGAGAGGGGTCAAATCAGGATACATCGAACTCACGTTAACTTACCTTATGGTAGGGATAAACATCTTTGATATTGGCATTGAAATACTTGCCATGTGATGGAGCACTCATTAACCCTGCATAAACTGTAGCAGGAACATCTTTATACTGATAAATTTCTCCCTTTTGAAACTCAATTTCCAGAACTTGATTTAACTCATCATATCCAACACTACGCAGATACTCGGACTCAACTGCTATTCGCTTATTAAGTGTTTTCTGAAGTACTATTTCTCTAACTTCTTGAACAACTTCTGGCTGAACTGGTAACTCAAGAAACTTCTCAGCGTAATCTAAAAATTGGTCGCTATGATACATATAAAACTGAAAACTGTCGCCTCCAACTTCAGATATAATTTCTTGAATTAAATCCGGTCTTGGTTCCAGTGTTTCTCCCTTATACTTTAACCACCAATCTTCTTTATTATCATCTGTAACAAATATGAGCGGTCTTTGTTGAACTTTAGCATAATCTATTAATTGAAACCAAAGAATAACATCACCATAGTTTTTCGGGACTGGTTTATTAGCATCTTTGTATCCAGGGGGCTTGTGATACTGGAATCGTTTCTCAGCTTTCTGATAGTAAATATTTTCTAGTTCTTCTTCAGTGTAAGGCTGACCAACTTTACCCTCAAACAAATCAGATAGTTGTTCTCGAAGTTCGTCATGTTCAAGGTAATTTGGGTGATGGTCTTGAGCAATTCTAATTTTAGATATAACTTTTTCTATGACTTGTTCAATATCTTCTAAAATTTCCTGAGTATTGATAAATGGATGCCGTTTGTATTCCTGAAAATCATTTCTTATATCTTGAAGTTTTTCATTTAAAGTTTTTTCGATTCTTTCATATGCTTTCACATACCTTTCGATAACATAGACTCGATTCTTTTGGTACTCATAACCGACTTGATAAGGTATCCAAATTCTTTCTTGTAGCCGAGTCAGAATTTCAAAAAATCTGGCTCGCGTTTCTGGGGTATAACAGTAAATGTGTAACAGAACATTGGTATCAAAAGAAAAAATACAATTTTTCCAGATTTCAGATAATTCTTCAGCCGTAGGTTTATAATAACCACGAAATAAATTTCGCATATCCAGTTTCTAAATTTACGATAATCGGACTATAATAGAAAACATTCTTGCAAAGCAGAGAACTGCAAGCGAGCATCCCAAACGTGCAAAAACCTTGATAGCCCTCATCCCCTCACCCCTTCTCCCTTTTTTTTGGGAGAAGGGGAACTAGATCCACCATTTCTCCCCTTTCCCATATATGGGAGAGGAGATGGGGGTGAGGGTACAAAGCCTTCTGGCATTGGGATGCTCCCGAAGTGCAAGCCCTTTTTTCTAGAATGTGGTAACAGCGTATTGATTCATCAGTCTAGAGACTGATTTCGTTAAAATTTCAGTCCATCAAGGTTCAGCTATGATCCAGGAATAAGAAGTTTGTGCCTGGTATGAGGACTGATTGAGAATTCGGTTTGCATAAATATAATGTAGTTTTATATACAAAAAATATGTAGATACAGTAAATATACCATACTTAATATAATATTTTCATGAAGTGAATCAGCCAATTCTTGTAATCTCTGCACTGAACAGCATAGTATTCAGTCTGAAAAGTTAATATGTGGGTGCTAACCTGCAAAGGCACAATGTTTACCAAGAAAGTCGTGACAGCAACTGGCTTGTACCAAGCTACTGGTAACGGATGCAAAGAAAACAAGTCTTCAATGAACTTGAATAAAATGAGACAAAACTTAACAAAGACTACAGCAGTTGCTGCAGTTATCGGGGTTGCAACTTGTCTATTTCCGGCGATCGCTCAAGCGCAAGTGACAAACAATCCAGCTCAACTACTGACACAGCTCGCCGGAAAACCGACCCTCCAACCTTCTGGGGTTCCGAATGCAGAGGCAAATGTTAGTCTTATTGACTTTTATTTGGATACCTCTGTCCAAAATATTAACAGCGACGATTCAGTAGGAGAGTTCCCCGGAGCTATTCGAGAGTTTAGAGTTGATAGCGAAGTGGACGACGTTCCCGATCTGTTTCTTTCGTCTGGAACTCTGAGGACATCTAAACTGAGGTTTAATGCTAACAATGAAGTAGATCCCATAATAGTAGACTACTCGAACCCGAACAACATTAAAAATATTAGCCGTTCTGACCTCTCCCAAGGTGGTACTTCTAATGACTGGTTGAGGTACGATGTTACATTTCCCGACAGCCCTGCAACATTGGCTTTGTTCCTTCCATCCAATGATCCTAATCTGATTAATTCGCTATCCGGTTTCAATGATTTTTTAAGCTCAAATCCACAAATACAAGCAGTGGTAAGTCGTCCCGATGTTGATAGAGTAGAAAGTAGAACAGCAAAAGTTGTGGATAGCAACCCTGAGGCTGCGAGACAAAGGTTAACCTTTGCCACAGTCCCCGAACCTACTGCTACAGCTAGTCTGCTTGGTGTAGGAGCTTTGGGTGCGATAACACTGCTGAAGCGCAATAAGCGTTTGAGGAAGTCTGTTTAACTGAGATCTTGCAACACTTGCAACAGTGAGTCGGCGAAGCCTCCAAACCCTCGTTACCAGGTAGAACCTGGTAACGAGATATTAGAGCCTCTGGCTCTTGTTGGCTGCAAGATCTGAATTTAACTTGGTGTGATATAATGTCCGGCTAATTAGTTATGATTCCCACGTTAATTGCACCCCACCCCTTAATCCCCTCCCCCTCCGGGTTCGCCAGTTGCCTACGGAGGGAAACCCTCCTGCAGCACTGGTCTCACCGCAAGCGGGGAGGGGAGGTGAAGCGCAGCTTTACCGGGGTGGGGTTCTTAGGGTAATGATAAGTATTTAACCGGACTTAATATGAGTTGATAAGCAGAAGCGGAAGCTTGAAAAGTCTTACCCAAAACCTTATTCCCTAGCTAAAAGCTAGGGAATAAGGTTTGATACTATTCTCTTCGGCTTGCATAGATAAATATAATGTATCACCGCATATATAAATTTTTTGGCATTGCTGAATCAAAATATGATTTTCAAAATTCTCATTGATCTAGAGACGTTGCATGCAACGTCTCTACAGGGATTTGCTGGGAATTGAACATCGTACTACAATCATATTTCATACTCCAATTTAGCAACGCCAATTTTTTAATAATTCTTAATAATACCATACAAAATCTAATTTTTTATTTTTATAAAGTTAATTAGCGAATTCTTGCAATTTCCCCAGTCAGCAGCTTAGTATCCTGCTAAAAAGTGATTGTGGGTGTTGACCTACCCAAGCATAATGTTTACCAGGAAAATCGGGATAGCAACTGGCTTATACCAAGCTATCGGATTTATTCAAACCATTAAATAACATAGGTTTTAAGAATGGTGAAAAATCAGCTTATGAAATGCTCATTCCGATTCTCGACTTTTACTGGAAGTGCCTTGTTTTGGCTGTTAGCCTCGTACCCCGTATCAGCACAAATCGTCCAAGATACAACCGTTAATACAATCGTTACACCTAATACAATCGTTACACCCTCTGGTACCACCTTCGAGATCACTGGCGGAACTCAAAAGGGAAGCAACCTGTTCCACAGTTTTCAACAGTTTTCTATCCGCGCTGGCGAAACTGCTCACTTTAAGAATGCTGATAACATTACGAACATCATTAGCAGGGTAACGGGTGGCTCTATCTCTAATATTGATGGTTTAATCCGAGCCATGGGTACTGCCAATTTGTTTCTTATCAACCCCAGTGGCATCGTTTTTGGACCAAATGCTAGTCTGGATATTAAGGGTTCGTTTGTAGCGAGTACAGCGGACAGTCTGAAATTTGCCGATGGCACAGAATTTAGCGCGACCAATCCTCAAGCTTCCCCTCTGTTAACGATAAGTGTTCCTCTTGGGCTGCAATTTGGCTCAAATCCTGGAGGGATTGTTAGATCCACTGCTAATCTGCAAGTTCCTAGCGGGAAAACTTTGGCGCTGGTAGGCGGTAATGTGACCTTAGAGGGTGGTAATTTAACAGCAGTAGATGGAAGAATTGAGCTAGGTAGCGTTGGGACGGGTTTGGTTAACCTGACTGAAAACTACACTTTGAAATATTCGGGCGTGCAGAACTTCCAGGATATTCAACTCTCTAATCGCGCTCTGGTTGGTGCTATTAGTGAGAGCGGCGGCGGTATTCAGGTACGGGGCGGGAATATCAACCTTACGAGTGGTGCCCAAATTCTTTCTGTCCCTTCAGGTGCAGGCACAGGAGGAACTCTGACAGTAGAGGCTGCTGACTCTGTAAAGTTGAGTGATAACGCTTCATTAACTACTCGGACTCAAGCTACTGGATCTGCTGGCGACTTAACAATCACAACTAGAAAGCTAACAGTTGACAGTGGTGCAAATATAGCAAGCGTTACTGATGGTCAGGGTCAAGCTGGGGATTTGGTGGTGAAAGCCAGCGATGCTGTAGAACTATCAGGAACAACAGACCAAGGTCAGATCAGTGGCTTGTCTGGTCAAGTTGATCGAGAGGCTACGGGAAAGGGTGGAAACCTGACTGTTAAAACTGGACGACTGACAATCCGAGATGGAGCGCGCATAGATGCTTCAACATTCGGGCAAGGTCAAGGCGGAGATATACGAGTAACAGCAAGTGACATAGAACTGGTGGGGGCGGGGAAAACACCAATTCGAGGAGTCCTTCCTACGAGTGGCATTTTTTCTCAAGTCGCAGAGGATGCCATCGAAAATGCAGGCAATGCAGGAAATGTGACAATTAAAACTCAACGGCTAACTGCCAAGGATGGAGGACAGATATCGGCAGCTACCTGGAAAAAGGGAAATGGGGGGGATGTAACCATAAACGCCGATTCGATTAAACTGAGTGGCGCTTCACCAGACGCTACTCCCGATAGCGGTAGCAGTGGCTTTTTTGTTTCTGCTAAACAAGGAGCTACAGGTAATGTCGGAAATTTGACCATAAACACTGGACTGCTAAGTGTTAAAAACGGAGCCCAAATATCAGCGGATAATTTAGGTTCGGGTCAAGGAAGTCCTGCTGGCAACTTGACCATTACAGCGAACGACCTTCGCCTCAACGGAGGAAAAATCACTGCGACAACCAACGCCGGAGAGGGGGGAAATATCACGCTACGAAACTTAAACCTGTTGTTGATGCAAAATCAAAGCCAGATTTCCGCCAAAGCTTCTGGAGATGCTAACGGGGGAAACATCGATATCGATGCTCGAAATGGTTCTGTGGTTGCCGTTCCTGAGCAAAATAATGACATTATTGCTAGTGCTGAACGAGGTGAAGGTGGCAAAATTAACATCACACCCTCTGGCATCTTCGGAATTGAGAAGCGAAAGGCAACACCAGAAAACATGACCAATGACATAGATGCCAGTTCACAATTTGGCTTGGCGGGTACAGTGAATATCAACAGATCAGATGTTGAACCGAACTTAACCTTGCCGGAACTATCCGCAGTTCTAGTTGATACCTCACTACTAGTAGACACTAGTGGCTGTGCTGCCTTTGCTAATTCAGAAGGTAGTAGTTTTACCATCACTGGACGCGGCGGATTGCCCCCCAGCCCTTACGAACCCCTCAGCCCTGATGTGGTTTGGTCAGATACTCGCCTTCCTAACATTACGACACAGCGCAACCAAGTCACCACTCCCCCACCCTCTGACAGTCATGTAGCTGCAATTGTGCCTGCTACTGGTTGGGTGTTCAACGGCAAAGGTCAAGTCACACTTATTTCCCATGCATCACGTACCCCTGGTTTAGGGTCTACTCCTGCTAAATGTCCTAAATAGTAATGATTCGTGAAAAAACAAGATCCCCGACTTCTTAAAGAAGTCGGGGATCTGAAAAACTCAATATATGAATTCTGAAATCTTTTCAAAATTATGTCACGCTCCATACCTACTTTTGGTAAAGTAATCTAGAGCCTCTAGAAGTTCTAGACAATCCAAAACGTGGACTCATGAAAGTAATTCATGGTACATGGATACCCAACGCAGCAGATAACTTTATTCAGCCAGGGTGTTTTTATCTGTGGGTAGAAACCCCTGAACTCAAAAGACAGCGGCACAAAAATCAGCAAATTCACCCCAGACATCTCCTACAGGATGAATTGGTAGCCTTTTTAGCTCAAGAATTAGGCATCAAAGAACAAGCAGCTATCTTAAGCGATCGCATATCCCCCAAATACTTTGCCCTACCGACTGCCAATAATCAGCCCCTTCCTTCACCAGAATTAATTAAGTATCTAGAAATTGAAATTCCTGAAGAATATGAAGGGTTTCAATACTGGCAGGTAGATTGTTATGAAGCTGTAACATCTGTCAAAACTGATTCTTATCGAACCTCGAAAGCCATCAATGTTATCAAACTCCTCAACGAAATCCACTTTTTAGCATTATACAGTTCAGGCGAAATTCAACTTGGCTCAGACCTCTTGTTTTGGTATCACTACACTCAAGCTTTTAAACAAGTCATTCTTAAAGACCAATACATTCCTGCCTTAAAATACCGTGAATTAGAAGCTGCGGTTACTAAGACTAGTAAAAAGGGCAAGACAAAAGCTGCCCAAACACCACCATATGAAATCTACGCCACTTGGGAAATTATTTCTGAACAATATGAATCTAACCTGAAAAAATATATCGAATATATGCCACTGATTTGTGTGGCAGGTTCGGTAGCACCTAGTCATTCGGTGGAGTTCTTTGATAGAGAAAAGCTTTTACGTCACTTTAGTGAGTCTCTCCTTGATTATATAGTGACTCACACACCCTCAACGGCTGCTTTTGACAAACAAATTGATGATTCCCTCATTCACCATTGCTTACATCCAAACACTTACAACCCACAGACAACGGATGCTGCTTTAGAAGAATACAAGCAATGGTTGACATGGAAAACCAAAATTACCCGTACCCAAAGTGACTCTCCCTTTCATCTCTGCTTTCAGTTGCACTCTCCTCCCCCAGAGACAATAGACAACTGGCAAATTCAATTCCTTGTAGCCAGCAAACAAGATCCCTCGCTGAAACTAGCGCTGGCTGACTACTGGACAATGAGTCAAAAAACCAAAACAGGGGTACACAAGCAATTTGGCAAGGACTTTGAAACGCATTTGCTGCTTAATCTCGGATACGCAGCACGGATGTATCCTCAGCTATGGCAGGGATTAGAAACTCAACACCCCAGTGGACTGCAACTCACCCTAGAAGAAGCTTTTGACTTCTTGAAAGAAAGTGCTTGGGTGCTGGAAGATGCTGGTTTCAAAGTCATTGTACCTGCTTGGTATACACCCACAGGTCGCCGTCGGGCAAAAATTCGCCTCAAGGCATCTGGTAGTAAACTATCTGCAACGAAAAGCAAGACAAAAAGCTATTTCAGCCTTGACTCACTGGTGGAGTATCAGTATGAATTGGCAATTGGTGATCAAGTTGTAACTTCACAGGAATGGGAACAACTCATCAACGCTAAGACTCCCTTAGTGCATTTTCGCGGTCAATGGATGGAATTAGACCGAGATAAAATGCAGCAGTTCCTGGAATTTTGGCAGTCACACGCTGATGAAAAATCAGAAATGACGATGCTAGAGTTCCTGCAACGTAGTGCGGAAGCGGGTGACGAGTGGGAATTTGAATATGACGAATTCTTGTCTGAAACAATGGCAAAGTTGCAAGACAAAAGCCGCCTGGAACCCATTTCTGAACTGCCACAGTTGCAAGGAAATCTGCGTGAGTATCAAAAGCGCGGCGTATCTTGGTTGCAGTACTTGGAAAAACTGGGATTGAATGGCTGTCTGGCGGACGATATGGGCTTGGGTAAGTCGGTGCAGGTGATTGCGAGACTGGTGCAGGAGAGAGATGAGGGAGATGAGGGAGTAACATCCTCCGTAATGCCTACACTATTAATCGCCCCGACTTCAGTTGTGGGAAACTGGCAGAAAGAAATCGTCAAATTTGCACCTCATCTTAAAACGATGGTGCATCACGGTAGTAACCGTATTCAGCAACAGGCAGACTTTAAAGCAGCGAGTCTACAGCATGATGTGGTGATTAGTTCCTTTACTCTAGCTCGCAAAGATGAAAAACTACTCGGTAGTGTCAACTGGCAACGGGTGGTACTGGATGAAGCGCAAAATATTAAAAATCCCAAAGCTGCACAAACCAAAGCAATTTTGAAACTCTCAGCAAAACACAGACTTGCCTTAACTGGAACTCCTGTAGAAAACCGCTTGCTAGATTTGTGGTCAATTTTTAACTTTCTCAATCCTGGTTACTTGGGGAAAGAAGCGCAGTTTCGTAAGTCTTTTGAGATTCCAATTCAAAAGGAGAATGACAAAATAAAATCAACGACTCTCAAAAAGTTAGTTGAACCGTTGATTTTACGGCGCGTCAAGACTGACCAATCTATTATCAATGATTTGCCGGATAAAATTGAACAAAAACTATACACAAATTTAACGAAAGAACAAGCATCACTCTACGAAGTTGTTGTGAAAGATGTGGAGGAAAAACTAAAAACAGCAGAGGGAATTCAACGGAAAGGATTAATCCTCTCAACGCTGATGAAATTGAAGCAAATTTGCAACCATCCAGCACAATTTTTACAAGATGGCAGCGAATTTTTACCGGAGCGATCGCATAAACTAGGTCGGATAGCAGAGATGGTAGAGGAAGCTTTATCAGAAGGAGAAAGCCTCCTCATTTTTAGTCAATTTACTGAAATTTGCGAAAGTTTAGAAAAATATTTAAAACATACTTTGCACTGCAACACTTATTACCTACATGGAGGTACCAGCCGCCAAAGACGGGAAAACATGATTGCAGAATTCCAAGATCCAGAAACAGAATCATCTGTTTTTATACTTTCGCTTAAAGCAGGTGGCGTTGGTATTACCCTTACTAAAGCTAACCATGTTTTCCACTTTGACCGTTGGTGGAATCCAGCAGTAGAGAATCAAGCAACTGACCGCGCTTTTCGTATTGGTCAAAAGAAGAATGTTTTTGTGCATAAATTTGTTGCCATTGGCACTTTAGAAGAGAGGATTGACCAAATGATTGAAGATAAGAAAAAACTCTCGGCTGCTGTTGTTGGTGCTGATGAATCTTGGTTAACAGAGCTGGATAACGAAACTTTTAAGGAACTTATCGCGTTAAATAAAAACGCGATTTTGGAGTGATATATGGCTAAATTTAGTCGAACTTGGTGGGGCGATCGCTTTATTAAAGCACTAGAAGCTTTTACCGATGAAGCCAGATTACAACGCGGACGTTCCTATGCTCGTGGTGGTAAAGTGTTGAGCTTTGAAATTGAGCAAAATCACATCACAGCTATGGTAAAAGGGTCAGTGAATCCCTATTTTGGAGTTTACAAAGAACCAACATACCACATTTCAATAGAAATTACACCTATTGCTAAACCACGTTGGAAGGAAATTATTCAACAACTTTCATCCAAAGCGAGTGTCGTTTCTCGACTGTTGCTTAACGAAGTCCCAGAAAATATTGAAGACTCTTTTTCGGAATTAGGAGTACACCTATTACCTCATAGTAGAAAGGACTTCCATACTTCATGCTCTTGTCCAGATTATGCAAATCCGTGCAAACATATTGCTGGTGTTTACTATTTAGTTGCTTCCCAACTAGATCAAAACCCATTTTTGCTATTTGAACTACGGGGGTTATCTAAGGCAGAACTACAGGCAAAACTGGCAGAGTCGCCCTTAGGTAAAGCACTTTCTGAGGAACTTAATGCCAAAGAAGTGAAGATAGAAGTTTCCACTTCTTTGTATACAAAACTTTCTCAACAACAAATTGACCAAAACCCAAGTGCAAGAGAATTTTGGTTAGGAACAAAGCGATTACCTCAAACAATTGAAGTTGCAACTCCAAGCGCAGTTTCAGCAATTTTGATTAAAAAACAAGGTGATTTTCCGGCTTTTTGGCAAAAAGATAACTCTTTTATTGAAGCAATGGAGGAATTATATCAGCGAGTGAAAACGAAAAATCAAAATTTGATGTGAGGTTATCTATATCTGTAGCAGCGTTAAACTACTCTATAAGCCCATATTTCAAACTTAGCTTCTGAAGAGAGGACTTCTTCTAGAGAGTTGTAATGCTGAAGACAAAACTCTTCAAATTCATTCATAATCTTGTGAAACGTCTCATCTGGTACCTGCCAACATAAGCCGTATGCTCGTGCTCTAAAAAAACGTAGTAACTCTCTGACTGTGTTTTTAACTGTCCATTCTTTGGCAACGAAATAATTTGACTTGCATCCTTTGCTGTAGAAATATTCCTCTACATTTATTTCTTGGATGGCTGCATTGATACGCTTTGATTCTTGCTTAGAACCCTCATACTTAGCCAGGATGGCTCGAAAATAATCTTCAAATTCTTTGCGGACAGGCGGAGTGATCCATTGACAGTTGAGATAAAAGCCTCCAGGTTTCAGTACTCGATTAATGTCATCTAAAAATGCTCTCAAATCAGAAACGGCATGAAGCATATGAACAGTCAGTACAACGTCAAAGCTATTGTCTAAAAAAGGCAAATGTGAAGCATTAGTATGAATCAACTTCAAATTTGGGGGAATTTCATTAAATTTCTGACGGAACTGCTCGAGCATTTCTTCAGAAATATCAATTCCTGTGACTGAATAACCACGCCTAACGAAGGGAAGAACATTTAAGCCTGTACCAACACCTGGTTCTAGAAAAGATGTCTCAGGTGTTGCACAAACAAGTTCAAGGATAAAGTCTGCCACTTCCTCTGCCACTGGCTCTGTTAACCAGCGCGTTTGATCATAGATTTGTGCAATGTTGTCGTAATAGTTCATTCTAATTCCTATCTAATTCCTATACAATGCAAATCTACTAATAGCTCTAGCCGCTTTCACTGTATTCTAAATCTGGCACCGTTTCAGTGGCTGTCCATTGACAAAATGACTCTCGACTAGTTCAGCAATATCTGCACGTTTGAGGCGACCGTAATAATGTTTGTTAGAAGCAATTTTTTTCTGAATTTTAGTAGGTAACCACGACACTTCATGAGGCTTAGGTTGAGAAATCATAGCAACAACCCCAGCTTCACAATGGTCGAGACAACCAGAGCGACGAATTTCCACCTGATTTTCTAGCTGTCGCTGTGAAATCTCGTCCTGAAAGGCTTGATAGATTTCCAGCGCACCACAGTTATGACAGCAACCCTCTGGGTCATTGGCATCACGTTGTTTTGTACAGACAAATACACGATATTTAGGTGAATTCATAATTTTTGGTTCCTTTATTACGTTTACTTAGCAATGGTTGTAAGTTGTGGTTGCTCTAAATGTTGTTGATGCGCTGCTAGTCTTTCAGTTTGCGAGTTGACGCCATCCTCAACCCGTGCAGAATTGCCGTCTTTGGGTGAGACAAAGAGGATATGTAGTTCCTCGATAATTTCCGCAGAATGTTCGGCATCTTTGGGAATCCAGAGAATATCTCCTGCACCAATATCTACGACCTGTTTGTGCCCATCAATTAACGCAATGAAACGCGCTCTTCCTGACAGAATAACCAGTAGTTCCTCGCCCTGATGGTGAGTTTCCCAAAATCCCTGTGCATCCTTGATTTTAACAACTCCCAGAAGGTGTGAGTCATTGAAAACTCCAAAGAGGCGCGGATTGACACCTAAAACTTGGTTCAATTCTGCCGCTAGAGTAAATTTTTTCATGACTGCCTGGTAATATGTGAGCAATAGCTCATATGATACGAGCGAAAACTCACTTTTAGCAACTCGCATTTCATCTGGTGATTCCGATGCCTCGCAAAATCCCCACAACACCGCGTAAATTACCGCAGCAGGATCGTTCCAAAGTGACAGTTGATGCCATTTTGACTGCAACTGCTCGTATTCTCACCGAAGAAGGCTACGACAAAGCGAGTACAAATCGGATTGCAGAGCTAGCTGGAGTGAGCATTGGATCGCTGTATCAGTACTTCCCCAACAAAGAAGCCTTAGTCGCGTCACTCATTGAGCATCATGCCAATGAGATGATTGAGTTAGTCGAATCGAAACTAAAAGATTTGTTCGATGCTCCGATAGAAGTTGCTTTGCCTGAATTAGTGAAAGCGGCGATCGCAGCTCACGCAGTCAATCCAAAACTGCATAAAGTACTGGATGAGGAAGTTCCTCGAATTGGTCGGCTCAAGCAAGTCGGCAATGCAGAAGAACAAATTAACGCTTTGCTTCGCTCTTATTTAGAGAGATGGCGAGATCAAGTTAAACCACAAAACCTTGATCTGACAGTGTTTATTTTAGGGCGCACTGTTGAATCTTTAACCCATGCAGCAGTCATTGAATGTCCAGAATTGCTGAGCGATGGGCAGCTTGAGCAAGAAATTACAAATCTTTTATTGTCCTATCTGATGGAAAAACAGAACAAGCACGAGTGATATTTAAAACCACAGATCCACATCGATGAACACTAGTTATTTATCTGTGTCCATCTGTGTCCATCTGTGGTTTCATTTTCATAAATTTGATACCCCTTTTTACCAACCGTCACAGTCCTAGCTATTCGTCGAGATTATAATTTTGACTCACTGCTGGCTCAATCTCACAAACAACTTCATGTAAATAAGTCGTTGGAGCCTTGACAAACAAGGGCATCATCTGTTTCAAGATGTTATCGTAAGCCTCGCTATGATTAGCTTCCATATCTTCTACATTTTCCCAAAAAATGACTGCAATCCCTTTGTCAGTTCCTGGTTCTTGCAGCATATATGCTTTTTTGAAGCCTTGGGTATAAGTCGAGACAGCTTTTTCGTAAAGTCTTTTAGCTTCTTCAAACTTGCCTGGTTTAAATTCTCCGATCGCAACATAAGCAAATTGATGTTTCAAGACGTTGCGCTGAAACGTCTTTACACATAAGGTATTGCTCTACACCCTCTCGCAGAGCACTTTCAACAAACGGTGAATCTCTTCAATGGTGTTATAGTGTACAAGCCCAATCCGCAGAAGCCCCCCGGTTGACTCAACTGCTAACTTCTCGGTAAGACCAAGTGCATAAAAGTTGCCGTTCCAAGTAAAAATACCCTGATCACCCAAGGTTTTGGCAATAGCGTGAGGTGGTTGCCCAGCAAGTCGGATACCAACGGTTGGTGTCCGCCAATCAAAGCGGGTTGGATCGGTGATGCCGTATAAAGTTAGACCAGGAATTTGTAACAATCCTGTTACCAACCTTTGGCACAAATCTCTTTCGTATTGCTTAATTGCGATCATCGCTGCCAACAAAGCTTCTCGGCGGTTCTTAACACCTGGTAACACTTGCTGACCTATTTGGGTTAAGTAGTTAATTGTCGCCACTAACCCCGCTAGCCCTTCGTAGTTCTGGGTTCCAGTTTCCCAACGAGATGGAAGTTCTTCTGGGGCTGGCTGCACTTTGTAAGGACGCAGCCGCTCAAGATGCTCACGCTTTGCATACAGTACACCAACATGGGGTCCAAAGAATTTATAAGCCGAGCAAGCAAGAAAGTCGCACTCAAGCATATGTACGTCAATTGGAGCATGAGCAACGTAATGAACCGCGTCAACAAAAACCATCGCCCCAACAGCATGAGCTAATTTTACAACGGTTGCCACGTCGTTAATTGTGCCGACAGCGTTGGACGCATACCCCACTGCAACTAATCGCGTCCGCTCATTAATTTGCTGCTGGAGATGGTTCATGTTTAGCGTGCAGTCTTCTACATTGATATCAACTTCACGAATGACAACACCGCGTTCGGAAAGTGCATACCAAGGTGAAACGTTGGCATAATGGTCTAGCTTAGTGACGATAATTTCATCACCGGGTTGGAGTTCGCGGGCGATCGCTCGACTCAAGGTATAGGTCAGCGTGGTCATGTTTGCACCAAAGACCACTTCATCGGAGTTGCACCCTAATAAATCCGCTATGGCTGCACGAGCTGAAGTTATGAGTGTATCTGTCCGCTGACTTGTGGCAAAAGCCCCGTGAGCATTGGCGTTTGACTTTACTAGGTATTCGGCGAGCGCATCTATCACACTACTTGGTACCTGAGTACCACCAGGTCCATCAAAGAAAATCACAGGTTGACCATTGATTTGTTGTGAAAGTGCTGGGAACTGATTGCGTATCCACTCTAGGTCAAGGTCAACCATAAAAAACTCCTTTATTTTTAATAGACGTAAAGGTCTGGATATTTAATTTGGTTTTTACTTATCTTTTGATGGAATCAATCCCGGACAAGTTAACACAAATACATCTCTCACACCGCCTTCTAAGGTTATTGCATTGATAGCAGACGTAAAATGGAAGAAATCCTTATCACTAAATACTAACATTTCCCCAGGATTGAGAATTTTATTCAAAACTGGGCTGTCATTCTTAGATTTATACAGATGAGTTTCTCCCCCTTCAATCCTTTCTCTATTCACAGAAAATATGCCAATCAGGTCTACTCCATCTTTATGGATTCCCTCAGGGGCTGGTTCGCCTGTTTGTTCTAGAGAAGCGGTAATTCTAATTTGATGAACTGCAATTTCTTTGTAGGTTGAGCACAGTTTACAAAACTCGTAAAATTCTAAAATAATTCTCTGAAAATCTTCCAATTGTATCAGTTCATCATCTAGCTCTGGATACTCCCTGACTAGATTACCCAGTAAAGGATTATATTGTCTTGCCTGATAGAAAGGTCTATGGGGCAGTTTGACTATGCTGTCGCCAGAAATTTTAAAATGAGAAAGTCGCCTGAAACGATAGTTGCCTGCCAAATATGGATCTGCAGGAAGTTTGTTAAATAAAGGCTTCAGGTTATCTACATTTACACAAGATATGCTTATCTTAGCGTAACTGGTAATACAATTAAAGTCTTTTTTTTGTAATTCCAACATTTTACTATCCTCCTTGGGTTGACCAAATATAGCCATATTGACACTTTCAAAAATTTGGGTTTGGCTATATGGTCGAACCCAATGTGAAAAATTTCAGTCAAAATGTGAACAATTCTACTACCAAAAAAAACCTTGGCGCAAACAATCTCCTTGAGCTTTGCTCATTTTTTGCTAGTAGAAGGCACAAACTATTGATGCTCATCTAGAAAAGTTAACTTTTTCTATGCCCAATAATTTTCAGATTTTTTTAACTTAGTTATTTGTAGTTTTTGTTAGATGTTGGTGCTTTTGTTTTACACCTTTTTCCTTAATTATAAGCAAGGGAAACCTGAGCCGCCATATTGATATAAATATTGTATAAATCTAGTTTCTCTACCGCCATAAACGGCGACAAGCGCTTATGCTCCTCCTTTTGGAGGTTTTTACTATGAAAAGGAGTCAGGATTCAGAACTCCGCAGCTAAGAATACCCCACGGATGAATCTGGGGGTTTCAGACCAAATGCTCTGCATTTTTACTTCGACCTACTTAAAAGTAGGGGCTTTAAACCCGTACAGACGCCCTGCGGGCTTCGCTCTCTACTCCGCGATTCGTCCCAAAGTCATTCTGAGTTCTGAGTTCTGAGTTCTGAGTTCTTTTTTGGTAAATCTCTTTCTAGCTTTCCTGCCTGATTATACTCTCGCAAAAATCATCAAATAGTGTGAATTTAGATAAAGATGTTGAATCAAAAATTATTTTTCATGTTAATAAATTAATGAGGTTAAGGTTTGAAAATCCTAAAAAACCAAGATAGCAGTCATCTAAAATTGCAGCAAAACGGCTTTCCAATAAACCTTAGCTCAAGCGGTTTATTCAACTGGTCATCCTGTGTAGTTCTTGTGAAAGAGACTGCAGCAGAAGTGATTGGGCTGAGTGCAGGAAGAAATGATCGCCTGTGAACATCTGTAGAGAAAATGCAGCATTTGTTTGGTTCTGCCAAGCTTGGAGTTCATCGTAACTCGCTTCTTGATCTTCTAAGCCACCATAAGCAGTGATAGGACAGTTCAGGGGTGGCTCGGTAGTATAAACGTAGGTTTCGAGAACTGCAAAGTCTGCTCGTAAAATTGGGACAAGAAGTTGCATGAGTTCGGCGTTTTGCAACACCGCTTCTGGAGTACCATTGAGACGGCGCAGTTCCTCTTTGAACTCAGGTTCTGGAAGGGCGTGGACGGGTGGCTTTGGGTCAGGGATTTGAGGGGCACGCCGACCAGACACAAAGAGGTGATCTGGGATAATACTATACTCTTTACGCAGTAAACGGATAAGCTCAAAGCTAACGAGCGCACCCATACTGTGACCGAAAAAGGCAAACGGTTTGTCTAAATGTGGTAGGAGAACAGGAGCAATGGCTTGGACTAGAGGTTGTAGCTGGGTAAATGCAGGCAACTTCATTTGTGTTCCGCGTCCTGGCAATTCGATGGGACACACTTCAACAATCGTGGGTAGACTGCGAAACCATGTACGAAAAATCACAGAACTACCGCCTGCGTAGGGGAAACAGAATAAACGCAGGGAAGCTTGAGGATTCGGTTGAGGACACGTCACCCAAGAATGAATTCGCGCACTTGTCATAACTATGAGTCTAATATTGACGCTCCCAATAGAGTACTACGTGTTGCAACCAGCTTTCTCCATCTTTTTCCCAAGACTTACCGGTTTCATAACGAGCAAAGCGGCGGCGTTACCCACCGAACCCAACAATGAGGCAAAAATCCCCACGCTTGTTTTGCTGTCTGTCAATAGAATTGTAGTTGCGCTCAAGCGCAACTACGAACTTATTGCTTATGAGTTTCTCCCACTGTTTTTAAAAGAAGATGAGTTTGATGTGGAATGGCTGACGTTAATGCTATCGTCTCCACTTCTTTCGCCACTCGTGCTGTACTTGTAATACTGCTGGTAATAGCTATATGAGGCTGGCGTGGCATCTTTGGATTTATTAGCGATCACCCCTAAAATCGGTGTGCCAGATACTTGGAGTTCTTCTAATGCTTGCTGGAAGATAGTACGTTTGAGATTGCCCAATCCAGCGACTAGTATAAGTCCATTGGTATTAGCAGCCAGCAGGTTAGCATCAGCAAATCCTACGAGAGGTGGAGTGTCATAAATCACTAAATCAAAAGCGCCTTGCAATTCGCTCATCAGATCCTGCATTTTCTGAGAGGCAAGCAACCTGATTGAGTCAGGAGGAATTGGACCAGCACTAAGGACAAATAGGTTGTCTTCTAGGGGCGATCGCTCAATCACGTTGTTCCAGTCTAGGTCTTGTGAAATGACATCGGTCAATCCTTGAATATTCATCAGACCTACGCGATTGTGGACTGTGGGAGAGCGGAGATTGGCATCTACCAGTAGAACTCGTTGCCCCATTGCTGCAGCTGCAAGCGCTAGGTGTATTGCCACAGTGGTCTTACCATCTTCTTCTGCCGCTGAACTAATAACCAGTGAACGAATCGGTGTATCCGATCCAAGAAGAAGAATATTAGTGTAAAGAGAGCGAAACACTTCAAAAAACGAGGCTCGAGCTGCTTGTTGTAATCCACCAGCTGCTTCTTGCCAAGCTAATGTTCCAAGTTCTTTTCTTAAAGGAACGACTCCTAATAGTGGTAATCCTGTCGCTTCCTTAAGGTCTTTAGAAGAATATAGGACATTACTAAGTTTATCCGCAACTAAAGCTGCACCTGTACCCAACAGCAAACCTAACATTCCCCCCAAAGCTAAGTTACGTTTGGCACTGTCTGCGACAGCCTTTGGTTCTTTCACTTCCTCAAGTTGAGGGTCGAGTAACTTCCAAGATGGTAGGCTTTGAGCTTGCTCAATCTGCAATGCTTGTTTTTTAGTTGAAAATTGAGTCAGACCATCAGTGGCAATCTTTAATTCCCGCTGAATGTCATCGTATTCACGGATAGTGACTGCTAACTCTCTAAGATACTTATTGAAAGAATCAATTTTTTCCCCCAAAGATTTATCACGTGCTTCCAGTGTCCGGATACGACTTTCATAATCTCTTTTGACGCGGTTCTCTTCCCCGGTCAACATTGGCAGTAAGTTTGCTTTCTGCTCCTGCAAAAACTGCAGACTGGGGTTGTCATTTGTTAATTTTGCTGCACCTTTTTTAACCTCAATGTCCACTGTTTGGATTTGATCGAGTATCTTTTGATAGCGAGGATTTTCGCTCAGGACTGAATTCCCAGCCCTTTCACCTGGCTGTTGCGCTAACTCCCGTTTCAAGTCCTCATAGGTTGCTCGCATTTGCTCTAGCTGCACACGATTTTCTGCTCGCTGTTGCGTTAAAGTAGCAACCTGATTAGATATTTCTTGAGCTTTTTGTGCTGGTTCTACCAAATTATTCTTTTGTCGAATGATTCGCAGTCTTTGTTGCCAGGCTTTAACGCGCTCGTCTAAAGGGTGTTTTTGTTCATCAACAAACTTTATTGCCTGCTTAACTTCGTCTTGACGCTCTTCCAGACTATATTGCACATAGGCATCTTTCACTAATGTTAAAACATCCCTTACTAGCTCTTGATCTGAACTTGTAAATTGGACTTGTAAAATATTTTGCTGTTGGGCTTGTATTTGTAAAATACCAGCGATCACATCGTAGTCCAGCTTGGGATATTTTGTGTGATATTTCTCCTGAAGCTTTTTGATCACCGGGTCTAGTATCGCACGACTCTCTAAAACTTTGATTGTTGTCTGTACGGCTTGTTCAGGAGGTGCTATCGCTTCTTGTGAACTTAGGGTTTGAGGGACATTGGATACTGCCCGACTTTCACCAGTCACAGGCTTAGTGAGAATCTCAAACTTGCCTTGATACACTGGAGGATCTGTTTCTGCCTTCAACACCGCCGCTGTAGCCACCACGCCTGTTACACCAGCAATCAACAAGGCGCGACGGCGGAGAGTTGCTCCAACTTGACCCAGATTCAATCCACCTTCCTCATTCGACTGGGCTGTGTAGGCTTGTGACAACGGGTGAGGATATCTGTCTGACTTCAGCATAGGCTTAGTAACTTGTCTAACTTATGGTTTTACGTGGTTGCACGCTTCGATTCAATCCTGGCATACATAATTAAGTGTGTTCGATTGCCAAGTTATTCAACACACGCACAAAGGTTAATGGACATGTTAGCGAATCACATAGTTTTGACACCTAAAAGGGCAAATTGAGCTTTGTCATAAACCAAGTGATAGATACGTTACCCTTACTTTTCACTTCTGAATAAGAAAACCTCGCTTTCATTCCTCTCTCCACCTCTTTTTAACCCTCCCCTAAGAGGTTTGGGAAGAGGAGCAGCTTTTATTACTGAGAGAGGAACCTTGGCTTTTCCCTCTTCCAAGAAAAAAAGTTTTTCCGCTTCCCTCTCCTTTTAGGAGAGGGTTAGGGAGAGGTGGAAAGGAGGGTAGGGGGTTAGGTTTTTCGTGAATTTTTCCACATGACGTGGAAAGTCAGATACGTTACCCTGTCTGAAGTCTAAAAAAATACTGATAATGGAGCGATGCATTTATAGATACAGTACCATTAGATTGCAAATTTTTGTAAGTTATTTATATTTCAATGACATCATATAAAGATTTTATATAGAGTGACCATGCTGTTGGTATAAGTTAATCTGTTCATAATAAATTTAAGAAACTCAATGTTGAAATACTTACATCTTGCACAAATCTCTGTTTAGATATGTGTAGAATAGTACTTGTTTGACATTTATCTTGTTTAGTACATTCTTCTTATGTACTCAAGACTTTTCCGGATAAAACCCAGTGGTATCGATTTGACTTTCTTATCATAGATATACACCAGAGCTTCCAGTGCTAATGAATACATTAGCCTCGCCTTTAAAGGCGATCGCGCCTTGCGCAGCTCCAAAGGAGCATCGCGTGCCTCCTGCGGAGGTCGCACGGTACGGCGCAGCGTGTCTGAAGGACTCAGCATTCAGCAGGCGCGGAGCGTCATCGCCTTTATGCGGGTAGTTGCTGCTATTAAGTAATACGCGCGTTGCATTGGCGATGTATCACCTTCACCGCTTTCGGTGTCCCAACTTGGGAGAAAAGTACTATCTTTGAGTGCAACGCCCGTATAAGGTATGCTACTGCCCAACCGCTTGAAGCTCAACTCCCCCGTTCGTTTGTGAAACGGAGGAGCGGTTGCCACAAGGGCGATTTTTTGGGAGTATACGAGCGATCGCCTGTAAAAGTTTCTATGGGGGTTTGTCAACATTGACTTGACAGTTTCTTCGTAAGCGTTTTAGCGAGGACAGCGTTCGCTACGGATGACACTTACACATCAATTTCATCTTGATTGCTGAGTAAGGAAGCATGGAAAAACTAAAAACGCAGGCTTCACAGCCTACCGTTTATGAAACTGGGGCGCTAGGATTCGAACCTAGGGATGGCGGGACCAAAACCCGCTGCCTTACCACTTGGCTACGCCCCAACGATTTCATCCTTACATAATATAGCAGCGACTCCTGGGGTAGTGTCAAGTACTTTGACAGATGTTTTCCAGCAAGTATCACAAATGCAACGTAAAGGGGACTGGGGACTGGGGACTGGGGATTGGGGATTAGGGATTGGATTATCAAACGAAAAATTATGTTCGGGGAAATATTGACCATTACCAAGTCGGGAGCAGGGTTTAGGAATAACAAGAGGGAGTATGGATTTTGGCGGTATGCAATAGATTTTGGTTGCGCTCGGCATGCTTACACCCTAGACGAGGTTAAATACTGCTGCAATTTTCATGTGTTTGCCTTGATATTTTGCGTAGTTTAACTGTTTGTTCATTGCAAACACTAGATTAAGATATCTAGGGTACTATTTAGCTTTGGCTCAGAATTTTAGCTTTGACCCAGAATTATTGTGATGAATCTCATAATTTGATATTTCCCGCTTTAAGAGAAAAAACTTGTTAGTATCAACACTATTTTTTTGCGAATCGCTCATGTCATATATCAGGTCAGGCGTCAACCTTAATATCATTTTCTTATCGTTATATAAGTTTATACTAAAGAAAACCAAATACTCACAAACTAAGACCTACGACTATACTCAATACATTGGTGGACGTGACTATATTTTTGAACTGGCTGATAACCAAACGAAAGGTTACATGACAGGACAGGGGAGAGGTATCAAACGCGGCGATTACATCATCTTATGTAACGGCTCTAAATCACGTCGCTATCAAGTTCAGGAAATTGATTATTACTCTGAACCACCAGATATGTGGATAGCTTTACTTGATGATGTAAGTTCGCAATAAGCACTGACTGATCATAACTTTACGTTCATACACCCAGGTATAACATTTTATAACAGTTGGCATTCATAGTGTATGTAGAAGTTTTCTCGTAACTGCTTTACCTGCTTAAAGAATCTTTCCGCTTGCGGCAATTTAAGATTTTTCTAAAAGAATAAGCAGACTTCGTATAATCAAGGTTTTCTATTAAAATTAAGGTAAAGTTAATTTCAATGTGTTGTTTTGATAAACTTACAGGCAAATTAAATAAAAATATGTATCCTATACTAAGATAGATAGGAAAAGAAGCATCTCCAAAGTTTATATACAGGGTTAGTTATTTAAACAGAAATCTACCACTGCGTAATAGTAAACGCAGCTATACATTCAGAATTGCAAATACTTTAATATCAGGGCAGCTTTATAAGTGCGTGCATCTGTTGTATCACTTGTATCGGTACAGTCCTTCAAACATTGGTAGTGTTCCTTGCTTAGACAAGGTGCTATTTGGCTTGCCATAGCACAATTGCACATCGATAATGACTCCAGGTATGATGACTTCAAAACAACTAAAGTACGAAATTTCAGAATCGTCGATAGTAGTAGCTGCTCGTGAGCAAATATCTTCCGATCTTGGCGGCGAAGCGGTCATCCTGAATCTCAAATCAGGTGTATACCACGGTTTGAATGAAGCGGGAGCGCTAATTTGGAATTTGATTCAGCAACCCAAATTTGTAAAAGATATTAAGCAGGTGCTTTTACAAGAGTATGAAGTTGAACCAGATATTTGCATAAATGATCTGTTGGCACTGCTAGACAATTTGAAAGATGCAGAGCTAATAGAGGTTAACAATGAGACGGTTGCGTAGCTTTTTCAAACTTAATAGAGGTGAACGCCATCTTTTGATCATCACCTTTATTTTACTGGCAGCCATTAGGCTAGGGCTATGGCTTTTACCGTTTCGGAATTTACTGAAGTTTCTGCAAAAGATTAGGAAACCAAATTTTCTGCTTGCTGCTGAGGATAAAAGCCAAATTTCCGCAAGCAAGATTGTCTGGGCTGTGAATGCAGCCAGCCCCTATATGCCAGGTGGTGTTAAATGCCTAGCCCGTGCTTTAACTACCCAAGTACTGATGAGTTACCACGGTCATACTCCTGAACTGCGTATAGGTGTTGCCAAAAAAGAGGGAGGAAAATTAGAAGCTCACGCTTGGATAGAGTATCAAGGAAGGGTGGCGATCGGCAATCTTCCAGACCTTTCTCGGTTTATCCCACTGCCATCTCTTCAAGGAGTCAAACTATGAGCGGCATTATGGGTATATACTACCTTGATAGTCGCCCTGTAGATAGTGCAGACTTGGGGCGGATGCTTGAGACTTTGGCGCATCGAGGACCTGATGGTGCAGACATTTGGGTCGATGGATCTGTTGGTTTTGGACACCGGATGCTATGGACAACACCGGAATCACTCATAGAGAATTTACCTTTAGTCAGTCAAACCGGCGATTTCGTTCTCACATCGGATGCACGCATAGATAATCGCGATGAACTTATCTGTGCATTACAGTTTGATAATTGTCCACCCGAAAAAATTACAGATAGCCGGTTGATTTTGGCAGCTTACGAAAAATGGGGTGAGCAATGTCCAGAGTACCTTATAGGTGATTTTGCTTTTACTATTTGGGATAAACTTAAACAATCCCTTTTCTGTACCAGAGACCACTTGGGCGTCAAGCCCTTTTACTATTACCACCAAACGGCTAAAGTTTTTCTCCTAGCGTCTGAAATTAAGGCTCTGTTCTGTTTACCGCAAGTACCTCGCCGACTCAATGAGGTCAGGATTGCAGATTATTTGGCATTGATGATGGAAGACAAAACCATCACGACTTACCAAGATATTATGCGGCTTCCTCCAGCGCACAGTATGGTTGTCAGCCAGTCAGGGATACGCTTATGGTCTTACTGGTCGCTTGACCCTAACCATGAAATCAAGCTAGATTGTGACGAGGATTATGCTAATGAATTTCGTAAAATTTTTACTGAAGCAATACATTGCCGTCTCCGTAGTGCTTTTCCAATTATCAGCCACTTAAGCGGTGGATTAGATTCTTCTGCTGTTACCTGTGTAGCGCGAGATTTACTTACGCAAGTGGGCAACACTAAACTACACACTATCTCTAGTATTTTTGATAGAATTACTGAGTGCGACGAACGCCCCTACATCAACGCAGTGTTGGAGCAGGGGGGGTTTATTTCTCACTACGTTCATGGAGACCAGTTTGGTCCATTATCTAACCTAGATGAAATTTTCCAGTACGAAGATGAAGCTCTACTAGGACCCAGTCATTTTTATCCTTGGCATTTGAATAAAACTATTAAGGAACTGGGACTGCGAATTAGCCTCGATGGTTTTGATGGCGACACCACAGTCAGTCACGGTTTTATGAGACTTACCGAACTGGCACGCCAAGGAAATTGGCAAATTTTTATACAGGAAGCCAAAGCTGTTGCGAAAAACTTTAATATCTCAGGTTATACTATACTTCAGAGTCATGGTCTGCCATACCTCAAGGATTTAGCAAAGGGGTGGCGTTGGATAGCGTTTGCCAAGGCGGTGCAGCAAATCCACAAGCATTTTGGTGTTTCGCGCAAAAAGTTGATTTTGCAGCACGGACTCAAATATCTGGTTCCAAAAGCAATGTGGCAATGGTGGGAGCGGCAGTATAAACAAGAAAAATCTCTTAGTTGCGTAGCCTCTCATACTCCGTTAGTCAATAGTAACTTTGCAAAGCGTATTGATTTGGATGAGCGTATCCAGAAATTGGGAGGTTCTCCTAAACAGCCTCTTACCGTTAGAGAGGAGCAATGGCTTACTTTTAACCAAGGGTTACTAGCCTACACTTTAGAGCAGATGGATCAATATGCGGCGATGTTTTCCTTAGAAGCTCGCCATCCGTTCATGGACAAACGACTGATTGAATTTTGTCTGGCATTACCCTCAAAGCAAAAGCTTTACCAAGGATGGGGTCGGATAGTGATGCGGCGTGCCTTAGCAGGTATCTTGCCAGAAAAAGTTCAATGGCGTGGAGGAAAAGCAGATTTGTCATCGAATTTCACTGACGGTATCCTCAACCGCGATCGCCAACTTTTGGAAGAGGTGGTGCGCGACAAATTAGGCAGTCTTGAAAATTACATTAATTTAGATGTTTTACAAGGAGCATATCAACGATTGCTCTGTGATGGTAACAAAGTTAGCGATGAAGACAGCATGGCAGTTTGGCAGGCAGTCATCTTGGCTTTGTGGCTCGACTACAAGCAACTGATGCCGTAAGTCCAACCTCTTGGCAGGTTGTAGATTGGCTTAATCAATCATTATATAAGACCAAGACACACCGTAAGTCCAATGAGCAGGGAGCACTACCCCAATCAACAAGTCGTCACAGTGGATAGACAAATAGGAGTTAAACTCATGAAAAAAACTTACAACGCACCCAAGCTGACAAATCATGGAAGCGTAGAAGCAATCACCCAACTATATGGACCGGGGTCAAGAAGGGATTTCCTCTTTTTTACCGGTAATCCGAATGGCGTTGCCCCTGGTACTGTCGTGAGTGGTACCACTGGTTCTACAGACGCGAATATCGTACCTCAGGGCAGCTAATACACCGAAACAATCCTAAACTGATATTCAAAAATTTCATTGAATATCACTCTGGATGGACTGGACTTACTCCAAAAAGCAAATCATTTTCTCTGCTGCCAGTAGTTCATCGGATTAATTATGATCGTTGTGTAAGTTCATAGTAAGGACTTTAGTCCTAGACTATTTGAGCGAAGACAGCGCTGGCTACCAAGCCTTAAAAACTAATGCGATAGACCACTACAGCAGTGATCTTGGTTTGTGGTTTGACTACAACTCGATCATGCAGTAAGTCCAACATTTTGGCTAGTTGTGGCTTTGGTTATTGCGGTTCCTACCGCTACCAAGCCACACTGTAAGTCCAAGCGTGTAATTCCAAGCGTTAAGAGCACTTAAGGAAAATAGTTCTACAGAAACAATTTTTGAGCCTTCATATCTGGTGCGTGAATTTTAGGTTGTGTACCTCACGCACGAACAAACTGTTGTATGTGAACAACAGTAGATTTCTGGTTTGTTGCTGTAGCAATTCAACCGATCTATCATAGCGATTTTGTACTAAATAATTTGTACTAAATAATTTGTACAATTACTCACAACTTAAGCCTCCATCCCCACATTGCCGAAACACGCTGAAGATATGAAACTTTATCAAGCCTACAATATATGCATTGCTTCAGAACTGCTCCTACCAGAACTGATGGAGAGCGAAGGCAAGCCAGATGTGATTGTGCAGTTTGGCAAAATCAATGATACAAGCGAGACACAACATGATGGCGGTAACACTTTTCAGGGAGAAGTGGCAGAAGTAGGCAAGTTTTTCATTCAAAGGGGACGTGAAGTTGTCATTGATCCTGTTTTAGGAGTCGAAGAAGCTCTGCTGCGCACTATACTTTTGGGTCCTATACTATCCATACTGCTTCGGCAACGGGGACTGCTAGTTCTCCATGCTAGCTGTGTTGACATCAACAACAAGGCAGTGGCATTTATGGGTGGTTCAGGCTGGGGTAAGTCAACTTTGGCAGCAGCTTTTCATACCAAGGGATATGACATATTAACAGATGACGTCATGCCGATTGAATTTGTTTCAGATTCCCCGATTGTAATTCCTGCCTATCCTCAGTTCAAACTATTTCCAGAAGCAGTAACTTCTCTAGGACAAGATACTGAAGGCTTATCTCCAGTTTTTCAAAATTCACCTAAACTTTCCTACAAATTTGAACGTGGTTTCCAACAAACTCCCTTACCGCTGAAACGGATTTATGTCCTGGATAAAGGAAACGCTCACAATATTACTAACCTACAACCCCAAGAAGCCTTTGTCGAGTTAGTGCGTCATACTCGTGCCATTAGCTTAGTTACAAATCCAGAATTTGTAACTTCTCATATGGGTCTTTGTTCTGAACTTATTAAGAATGTAAGCTTTTATCGCTTTACTCGCAAACCCTCCCTGACAGACTTACCAGAACTTGTAAAGTTAATTGAGGATGATCTAGCACAAATCAAGACTAAAGATTTAGACCAAAAAATGATAGCGAGAGTTCCCTAGCGACTTCCTTTAGTTATCTGTTATCCGTCAAATAAACTCGAACTCTATTCACTATCTCTCACTCAGGGGGTTTTTAGGTTGTTTAGGAAACTCCGTGGCGCGAATACAATACTGTCTCATCTACACCAAACTTTCAGCTTGGTCTGGGCAGCGTCACACTACTGGACTGTAGCTTGGATGATTATGCTGTTGGTTCAAGGATTGCTGCCAGCAATCTCTATTACCCTAACCCGACAACTGGTTAATAATTTGGTAGTAGTTGCTGGAAGTGGCTTTTCTTGGGAAAGTCTTCAGAAGATTTTGATGCCAATAGGGTTGATGGCGAGTATCTTGCTTTTGGGCGAGTTTGTTAATGCTTGTGGTGAATGGATTCGTACGGCTCAGTCAGAATTAGTACACGACTACATTAGTGGTCTGATTCATAAACAATCAGTTGCCGTGGATTATGGCTTTTATGAGTACTCAGAGTTTAATGACAAGCTTAACCGCGCGAGGGAGGGAGCAAGTGGGCGATCGCTTGCTTTACTAGAAAGTACTGGCAGTTTATTGCAAAACAGCGTGACTTTATTTGCTGTTGCAGCAATCTTGATTCCCTACGGTTTTTGGCTCCCGCTGCTTTTGGTCATCAGTGCCTTCCCTGCGTTCTATATATTGATGTATTTAAATAAAGTTCAGTATAATTGGTCGCAGCGGACTACGACTGCTCGCCGCTGGCTAGGGTACTATGATTGGCTATTGACCAATAACTCCACGGCGGCGGAAGTGCGGTTGTTTGACTTTGGAGATTACTTCCAGTCGTCTTATAAGAAGTTGCGTCAGCAACTCCGACAGGAACAACTTAGGCTCTTGAAGCAGCAAACTTTAGGTCGCTTTGCAGCTACCATTATTGCGCTGCTTATTTCGGGTTTTGCCGTACTCTGGATGGGACGGCAAGTATTGCTGGGAGTCTTAACTTTAGGAGATTTAGCCGTATTTTTACAGGCATTCAATGAGGCACAAGGGGTTGTGAAGTCCTTATTAGGTAGTTTAGGGCAAATCTACCGTAATAGCTTGTTTATTGGTAACTTGTTTGAATTTTTACAAATCCAACCTAAAATTGTAGATCTGCCCAATCCTTTGCCGATACCATCAATACCCAAACAGGGAATTGAATTTCGGCAAGTCACCTTCCGTTATCCTGGTACAAACGAACCAGTGTTAGAAAATTTTCACTTAACGCTACCTGCTGGTAAGATTGTGGCGATCGTTGGTGATAATGGTGCAGGAAAAAGTACGCTCATTAAGCTCCTGTGCCGATTTTATGACCCTGAATCAGGAAGCATTGAGTTAGACGGCATAGATATACGTGAGTTTTCCGTAAAAGAACTCCGCAGGTTAATTACTGTATTGTTCCAGTCTCCAATTCCCTACTACACAACGGTTGCTGAAAATATTGCTTTGGGTGATATCTCAGCAGCATCAAGTCAGGCAGAAATTGAAGCAGCTGCTAAAGCGTCGGGTATTCACGATAAAATTATGTGCTTGCCCCGGGATTATAACACAATGTTGGGTAAGTTGTTTCCTGAAGGAACTGAGTTAAGCGGGGGGCAATGGCAACGTCTGGCATTGGCACGGGCATTTTTTAGACGCGCCCAAATAATCATTCTAGACGAGCCGACTAGCGCTATGGATCCTTGGGCTGAACACGACTGGTTGGCGAGATTTCGCACATTGGCAAGCGATCGCACTGCCATTGTGATTACTCACCGCTTTACCTTGGCAATGCAAGCAGACATCATTCATGTTATGCGTAGTGGTCAGATTGTGGAGTCAGGTAACCATGACGAATTGCTCGCTTTGGGTGGTTTTTATGCCAAATCTTGGTTTGACCAAATGCAGGCTAGTGGTAGTGCGATCTCAAAAACACAAGCAGTACAGCCAGGAGAAATGCGATCTCATTTTTGATCAGGGCTGATTGACACCATAACAGTTGTAAAAACAAGTAATTGAGTAAATTTATTTATCCCATACAAGAATATGCTACAACTAAACAAACCCTCAGTTTTTAATAAACTTGGAAAGCAAATAGCAAAACCTTTGAGTCGAGTCATTACCACTAATCCCATTGAGACAAAGATACGAATGGTGGAAGCTTATATAGCGTTTCTTCAAGGCAAGGGCGCTGGCGCAGGATGGGATATTGTCGAAGAGGTAAAAGCAGCAAAAAATTTTATATATAGAAATCAGCCTATAGTATTTGACGTTGGCGCTAATGTAGGTCTTTGGTCAAAGCACTTATTGCAGTTACTCCCTACTGCAAAAATTTATCTATTTGAGCCTTCTAATGCTTGTCATGGAGAGATTTGCAAACTTAACTTGCCAAACACAGTTCTCATTCCTTCGGCTATAGGAAAAGAAAAAAATACAGGAATTTTATACTCTCCTTGCCCTCGTGCGGGAGTTGCTTCTCTTTATAAGAGACGTGATAGCTATTGTCAGCAGGAAAATTTTAGTGAATCTGAAGTAACTATCACGACTATCGATGAGATATTAAACGAATATTCGATTGATTTTGTAGATTTTATGAAGATGGATATCGAAGGAAATGAATTTGATGCTTTGAAGGGTGCTTCTCAGGCATTTTCTAATAGACAGATTGGAGCATTTTCTTTTGAATTTGGCTCTGGAAATATTAATTCGAGAACATTTTTCCATGACTTCTGGGATCTACTTAATCAAAATTTTTATAAACTCTACCGTATTACACCTAGTGGTAAACTATTAGAAATTCATTATTATTATGAGGATTTAGAATATTTTAGAGGTGCCTCCAATTACATAGCAATACTGAAAAACCACCCATATAGCTAACAGAGTATTAATTATAAATTCCAGGTAGCTGCTGAGCTTAATCACTTTGAATAATCAGCAATTGATGGTTTATATGTAAGAAACTATATGTGTAGAGAGGTTGCAGCGCAACCTTTCTACATAGTTAATTGTGCTTGTAAACTATCTTATCTAAAGGAAATTGCAACTACTCTTAGCCAAAATATTATCAAATTACATCAGAAAATTAGCTAACTCCTAGTCCAGGATATAAATGAAAACCTTATCTAAATTTGGTACTATACCTCAAACAATTCATGCTTTCCCAGAGATAGAGCTTATTTTGTATTGTGTTCGTCCACAAGTTGATGATGCTACTACTGCACGTATCAAAAGCTTGGTCAAAGAAAATAACATTGACTGGCAAAAATTCGTTCAAAAAGCACACAGCTATAGTGTGGTGTCCCTTGTTTATACGCGTCTGGGTACCATTTGCCCAGAGTTTGTACCAGAACCTACTCTAGCGGAACTTCGTAGTTTTTTTCAGGCGATCGCTAGGCGCAACTTGTTTTTAACAGGAGAACTCGTCAAACTCCTAAGTTTAATGCAAGAGCAAGGGATTGTAGTAGTGCCTTACAAAGGTCCAGTTTTAGCGTCCTCAATATACGGTAACGTCGCTCTGCGACAGTTCGGAGACTTAGACATTATCGTTGAACAGAAAGATATTTTTGCAGTCAAGAAACTGCTGCTGGCTCAAGGATATCGATGCAAACTTAATATGACGTACCCAGAGGAAATTGCTTATCTACAATCTAAAACTGAGCATACCTATGACTTTATTCACGATGATAAACAAATTTTTATAGAAGTTCATTGGCGAATTGCACCAAAGTATACTTCTTTAATCGAACCTCAACACTTTTGGAACGAGCTGGAACCATTCTCCTTAGCGGGTACAACTGTATATAACCTACCCAACGAAGACTGGTTACCAATTCTATGTGTACATGCATCTAGGCATATGTGGAGACGGCTAGCATGCCTGTGCGACATTGCTACACTTATTCAAAATAACCCTAACCTGAATTGGGAGAAAGTGCTGAAACAAGCTAACGCCTGGGGTTGTAGACGGATACTCTTTCTAGGGCTTTTTTTGGCGCATCATCTTTTGGAAGTCGTTTTGCCAGAGGAAATTTGGCAGCAGGTGAAAGCCGAGCCTAAGGTAACTACTCTCCTACCCCAAGTGTACAATCAACTTTTTCATGAGGTCGGGACTTCAGATACATTTCTCAGCAAAACCCTGTACCACATACAAATCAGGGAACGCTTGCAGGACAAAGTTTTGTATTTCCAATCTTTCTTTTACTGGTTGATGACTGCTTGCACCTCAGGTGAATTCTAGGGAACTGTTTGCATCTGCATTCCGGTGTAAGGAGCGCTGACGTGCTTGACGAGCAATCTGTCGCTCCTGCCATTGCAGACCAATCAAAACAGCCACTGTGAGAGATTGACCTGGCTCTTCCATCTGAGTAAAAATCAGACCGAAGACAAACATAGTGAGTATCAACAACCTGGAAAAGTCATCTTGGGCAAGACGACTCCATAGAATATAGCCAAGATACAGATAAACCCCTAAACCTAAAAACCCTAAATCTCCCCAGATGCCAACCCAGCTGAACATAGGAGAGAACATGGAGGATGACAGGGCAAGCCAACTTGAATTAATTACATCCCAAGCTTCTGTACTCACAGGATGAGTTGTAGCCCCTAGCGGAGCCAGAAGATCCCAATAATCCCGGAAAAACCACCCTCCTAATCGGCTAACGCTATGACCGGGTCCAAGACCTAACAACCAATTTAAGGGTGACTTATAGTAAGAAAGGATAAGGCGAATTCCTGCCAATTTAGTTTTAACAGCCTCACCATCTGGACCGTAAATCTCTGTTCTCTCAAACCACATTTTAAAAGCTCCTAAGCCTTCTATGTCTAAGTTTTGCATAGCCCAATAAAAACCTAGAAGAAAGATAACTATGGCTATAAAATACATTAGGATCTTACCAAAATTGTGGATTTTAGTAAATGACAAAAGTACCCAGCCTACCACAAATACAATTAATACCTGCTTGGAGTCGGAAATTAACATCTGATAAAACGCACCGAGTAACCAAAATACACGTATCCAAATAGAAACAGACTTAGCGTTCAGAAAATAGTACAAAGCAACGGCTATTGAAACGGAACAAGATACATAACCGCCAGCTCCTGACAAATAGAATACCCCTTGAATAGCATCCTGCGGAGTGTATTGAGCAACACTAAGCTTACCAGCGTCTATAAGAGGTTTCTGAACCAAAGCTACTAATAGGTTAATCAGGGCAGAACCTAGTAGCCAAGCTCTCAATTTTTGAAAACTTGCTATTGTTAGGGGGATACAAACTATCGCCAGCACCAGTAGGAAAGGCTCAACAAGTATCATGAAACCCAAGAATACATTAATCACACCTGCCTGATTCAAAAGCGCACTGGCGATCATGACCCCAAAAAAGAGCAAGCAAGCAGTTATAAGTTCCCATGAAATTGCAATTTGCTTTCTATCCTTGGTTGGAGTCTTAGTTATCGCGACCAGGAGAGCAAATGGAACAAGCAAAAAATGTAAAAAATTGATGGGTTTAGGGGCACCTGCTGCACTAATAATGCGGGGGAAAAAAGCAGTCGCAAAGGCTGTTATTATTAACGTTAAACTGGTAATATATACTTTTTTTGTTGGTTTGAAAAACTGTTTGTTCACGGAGTTGCTATTGTATATCCTTTGACAAGCTTGTTAGTTTCAATTTATTTTTAGACTATAATAGTCAGAAGTCAAAAAATATATACTGATTAAGTTTTTTTAAATTATTTTAATAAAGAGTAAAAAGTTAAATATTGATGCGCTATTTTTTCTTTTAAGAAACGATAATCAGGAGAAATATTATCATCATGAGGCTGAGCTAGGGAGCAAATAATAGCTTGTGAAAGATTTTGGACGCGATCGCCTTGTAGTTTAAAATAAGTGCAGTTAGATGAGCCGATTTCTCTAAAGATAGGAATATCTGAGCAGACTACTTTACACGAAAGATATAGTGCCTCAGCTAGTGGTAGGCAAAAGCCTTCTGATGAAGAAGGCACTACTAAAAGTTCACTGTTTTGATACAGCCAACACAGTTCATCATCATCTATTGATGAAAGCATTAGCACGCGCTCTTGTAAAGAAAGTGCCCGTATTTGTTGACAAATATTTTCCGTTTCAGGTCCTGAGCTACCAACAAGAATAAGGTTAGTTGAACCTTTTAGCTGATTATTTTTTAGGAGTAGAGAATATGCCTGTATTAAAATATCTAGATTTTTGTTCTTGCGATGCTGAGCAACAGAAAGTAAGAAAGGAGCATTAATACTACTCTCTACACCATTAGGAACTCTTGGTTCAACATGACTGAAGTCTACATAGTTATAAACTACAGTAGTTTTTTTTCGCTGTTCAATACCTGGAAAGTAATTTTTTAGGCATTCTAATGTACCTTTTGAGACGCATAATAATCCGTCACTATTGGTGATACATTGTTTCAAGAATAATTGATTAAATATAACATTTGGATAGCCAAAATTTTCTGGACACTCATAGGGATACAGGTCATGAATTGTGGAAACAAGTGGGCAGGGAAAAAGTGCGCGAACAAATGGAAGTGGAAATGAAAGATGGACTATATCACAATGGAGTTGTTTGGCAAGTTTTGGTAAATTGAATAAAAACCAAATATTTCTGGAAACTGAGTTATTTTTAATGTCTATGCTAAATAATTTAATTTTTTTTGAATCCAGAGTAAAAGATTTTTCAAAGTAATCTTTTTGCCATGCTCCTACAACTAAGGTAACTTTGGTAACTTTATCGGTATCGGCAAGACATTGAGCAAGATTTACAGCATGTCTACAAACACCAGTTGGTTTTGAAGGTCTGTGTAAAGCACAAATCAGGATATGCATATTATGAGGCTAATTGGGGTTTGAAGATAAAGTTACAAACATAGGTCTTCCCTAAGGAGGAGAGACCTACATAATTTTTCCTGTCTTGGTGTTCTTTTACAGAAAATTCATCCAAACTCCTGAGTTTTCCGTCCAGAAGGAAGTATCCTTCATAGCCTAAAGCCTGAATCTGGGAAAATACTTCAGATATATCCTTATTGATATGTCTTTGCTCAATTTCAATCAGGAGATTCGGTCGTTGCTGCTTTAATAAATTAGTTGCTCCTGCAATCACCAGTTCTTCGTGTCCCTCAACATCGATTTTTACAAAGCCAACATTAGTATGGCCTTGGTCGTCGAGCCGTTTGAGTGGAACTTCAAAAGTCCTGACTGGTCCTGTGGCAATTTGTTGTTGCAGAGATCCAAGTTGGTCATAAGCAAAATTATCAATAACTGGTATTGATAAAGTTGCTTGCCCTTCCCTATCAGACAAAGCTATAGAATAGCTAGTTACATTGGAGCAACCAGATTGGGCAATAAACTTTGCAAGTTCTGGATTGGGTTCGTAGGCAAATACCTGACGTGAGAGTCGAGATAGAAAATATGTATATACACCCTTATTTGCACCAATATCGATACTGTTCTTCTTGGGATCAACGAGCGATTTGAGGATTCTAAGCTCGGGCTCACCCTTTCGATAATGCATTATGGACATTAAACGAATAACTACCCAGGGAGGTAATACGCTTCTAAGAAACTGTTTTCCAAACATCATATTTTTAGTTTATAATGAACAACTCTATGTAAGTGGCAACTAGATATTTTTCGTACCTGCTTCGCTGAAGTCTTAACGATTACTTTTTCAGGGTTTATCTGTGAAATCTGGATAGTTTTGGCAGTCAATTAATGCTGCATAATGCTGCAAGTTTTACTTTCTCGTTTATATGCTAACTTGCAGTTTTGCCAATGAGAGGTTATTTTAACTCACTGGAACTAAGTACAGCCGTGTCAAATTCTTTCAGCTTGAAAACCTGCTGTTGATTATAAATTTCTTCATACAGCTGTGCTAAATGACTCGCTTTGACTTCCCAGTCAAACATTTCACTCACCCTTGTGCGCCCTGCCTCACCCATTTTTACGCGCAGATCTGAGTTTTTAGCCAGACACACCATTGCCTTAGAGAGATCCCGCACCGCTTGCTCAGGAGTGTGGGCAGGAACTTTAAAGCCCGTTTGCTCTGTTACCTGAATAGCTGGTCCTCCCAAATCCAAGCATAGAACTGGGCGACCAGCCGCCATCGCCTCCAAACAAACGAACGCTCCAGAGTCATGTAAGCTCGGATGAACTAGTGCTGTACACTCACCTAGCTTATCCAGGGTCTCTTCCCGTGGTAGGTTGTTCCAGAACTTGACTTGGTGTGCAATACCTAATTCTTGAGCAAGACTCTGAAGTCTTTTCCTTTCAGGTCCTTCTCCAACTATCCAGTACTCAGCATCAGGCAGGTTGGCTTGAGCGAATGCACGTAGTCCCAAGTGAAAGGCTTTCCAGTACAAAAGTCTACCGATGCTTATGAACCTTATTGGTAAATGACTTGATATGCTGCATTGGGCAAGACGGGCGATTTCTTCTTTAGGTAAACCAATTGCAGGTAAAACCTTTACATTCCTTGTGTCCATTTTGCCAACTCGTGTTGCTGTATCCTGAGTGGTTGCCATTGCTACAACGCTCCGTCGAGCGGTAAGGCGGGCAAACGGATCAGATTCAAATACTTGACAGTCAAGTCTGCGTACTGTTGCGTGAATTTTATTACTTAGGCTAAAGTCTTGCCAAAAAGTCTTTGGGGCAAATTCACCGCCGCCAACCGGACCCCAGATGAATGGAATAGGAAGTAGACATAGAAAGCTAGGTCTTGAATACTTAACGAACGTTACATGGTGGACGAGGTCAAAGCCTATTTGACGGTGGAGGCGACGAGCTACAAAATAAGCTTGAATTTGCCAGAGATAGTAGTGCAGTTGCATTGATCCAAACCGCCACTTCCACCCACCTCCCCAAATCGGCAGAGTGAAGTAGACAAAGTGCAGGTTAGGGATTGGGTTACGGGCTAGCTCTGCTTCAATGACTTCTCTACCTTCATCAGGTCGAGTTAGTACCCAAACCTCATGATACTTGGCGACTGCCCGAACAACATTCCAACCTACTCCTGGCTCAGAACCCTTACCTGGTTCGCACGAGTAGGCGGACATTAGGATTTTCATATTTAGAGCGCCTCTTCAAAATAGATAAAACAACCAGAAGCATTAAGCTTTAACAGAAATACATTCGGGCAAGAATTTTGTAGCAATTTAGTATTGGATATTTGCTACGCTAAGTCTTAGCAACTAGTTGTAATTGTTTTTTATATAAAATTTTTTCATATATTTCAGCAATTTTCTCTGCACTTCTTTCCCAAGTAAATGACTTAACTCTTGCCAGTCCCTTTTCTACCAATTCCTGATAGTAAACAGGGTTTTTGTGAAGATTACACACTGCATCGGCTATTGCTTGATAATTAGTTGGATCTACTAGAACACCTGCATCTCCTGCCACTTCGGGCATAGCTGAAACATTCGAGGTTATGACTGGAGTTCCACAAGCCATTGCTTCCAGAATAGTCATGCCAAATCCTTCATAAAGTGAAGGTGCTAGTAGCATATCGGCAGCACTATAGATTTGAATCAGAGTAGATTTATCTGGCTTACCTAAGTAGCTAATATGCTTTTCAAGACCTTGATTGTTTATAATTTTTTTTTGCTCATCCGTAAAGTCTGCACCTACCTTCCAAAAATGGAAAGGTAGTCCTCGTTGCTGTAACGTTTGTATTGCTATGAGAATGTTAGAAATATTTTTACGTGGATGAATTGCACCAACATTAAGTAAGCAAATTGTATCAGGCGAAATGCCATATTTTTGGCGTATAGCCGCAACTTGTGTTTTGGGCGATGGTTGAAATATAGCGTCAACAGCGTTAGGAATTACCGAAATACGTGCTGGCTCAATATTCAATATTTGAGTTGTATCTTTGGCTGTCGCAGAAGACACGGCAACAATATGGTCGGCATACTGCATACCTTTTACAGAGTATTCCCAGAAAGCTTTACTGATGATTGGCAGTTGCACGGAAGTTTGGAGATTACCGGAGTAGAAAAAGTTGATTAAGTCATGACAGGTTACGACAACGGATTTAGCTCTCTTCCTCAACCCATAAACAATATGAGCTTCGCAGGGTTCGATAATGTGAAAGATGTCGGCTGTTTGCTGCTCCACCATTCTAGGGAAGCGCCAGAAACGCTCGTAGTTTTTCTTAATTCTGACAGACAAAGAGCTACTGCTTCTGTCCACAGGTACTGGTCTGAACTCAACAATCTGCCAATTTGGTCGAACAACTTTTAGCCCTGCAATAACACCTTCCGTATGGGCATCTATGCTAGGTTCGGGCATTGTACGCACGATCGCTACACGCATTGCTAATTTCTCATAATCCAAACAACATCAAAACCACCCTGAGCAGATTCCTGTGTCAAGTTTTCCTAACTCATGGCATACTGCCTACTTTTGTCATTGAGCAGTGTTTGCCACAGGCTAACCAACCGCTCTGCAATCCGTTCGTGTGTATAATTCTGATACACTCTGGTCATGCAGTAGCGTCCAGCTTCTTCCCACCACTCTGGTTCACGGATCATGTGCTCTAAAATTGCCACTAGTCCCTGAGCATCTCCTTCTGGAAACACTAAATCGGGTCGCCCAATTACGTTGGGAATTTCGCCAGAACTAGAACCAATCACTGGCACACCCATTGCCATTGCTTCAATCAGCACATGACCAAACTGCTCTTTCCAATTTGGGGCAGTCCGTGAGGGCAAAACTAAAACATCAAATTTGCTGATTTCCTCGGGAGCTTTGTGGTGGGGTACTGCTCCTCGCCAAGTAACCAAATCAGCAATTTGCTGCTTTTGCGCCTCCTGCCTCAAAGCTTCTTCACCAGAACCGGAACCGCAGAGGGTAACCCGGCACTTGAGTCCTTGCTGTTGGAGTTGGCGGGCAGCTGCAAATATGATATCAACACCCTTTTCAGGTACTAACCGTCCTAAAAAACCAATGTGAAATTCATCATTTGTCCGCTCAGGCGATGTCTGACGACAAGCCGCTTCTCCTGGCAAAGACGCTGAGCGAACGCGTCTACGCATACTAGCAGCAAAAAACTGAGTGTCTACTCCCATCTGGGGCATGACTTCAACTAACCCGGTATACCCCCATTGACGCAGCAAATCCGCCCCGTCACGATTCCCAGCAATAATCAGCTTTGCCGTACTCATAACGAATTGACGAACCCAGTAGCGTGGAAGCGGCAGTTGTCGATCCATGTTTTCCCATCCAAACAGGACTAAGGGCTTCCCTGTAAGCCTGCTCCAAATTGCAAGCTGCAAGGCACAAAGAGAAAATACTTCTTCCTCAACCTGCACTATATCTGGTTGAAAGTCGTTGAGGAAGTGCCAAATTTTCCAAGGTGCATAGATGTGAGCGCCACCTTTACCAGCAAAGAGGACGGGTGCTGAATAGGTTTTGATCTTGGGGTAGGGTGTTTCTAGTGGAAGTAGGCGATTCCACTCTAATGCTTTCCAGTTGCTAGGAGCCAGCAAACCTACTTCAGTTCCAGTTTCGGCGATCGCCTGAAGCTTTCCCTGATTTACACCGACTACATAAGCGTGACTGACAAACAGTATGCGTAGGGGTGATGTCGTCATGGCAGAATTAGGCTTGAGCATATTCAGGAGTTACAGGGATGCTTTCGCTTTGGAGCAGGCAAAGCAGGTAAGTTTTATCTTTGGCGGCAATCAAATTGATGATTTGTGTTACGGGAGCGGCTGGGTTAAAATCTGCAATTTTTCCAGCGCCGCAGTATTGCCAAACTTGGTAATTATGGCGTTTGAGCAGTTCTAATAGGTCACTAGGTTGATATCCAAAGCAAGCATAGGCATCGGGTGAATACTCAAATAGCCAAGTTGGCGCTTCGCTTGATGGCAAACTCATTAGCTCCTCTGCCCCTTCAAAGACCAACTTTTCTGCGCCTTCTACGTCAACTTTAATCAGATCTATCTTACGAGGCTGATTAGACCAGTAAGTATTTAAGGATGTACATGCGACACGTACGAGTTTTGCATTCTGACTAACAGTTGTGTGCTTGCGAATGGAAGACACCGAAGGTTCGTTAAAGACTTCAAACTCGATTTCACCAACTTGATTGCTAACAGCAGAGCAGTTAAGTATAACATTATTCAAGCTATTCATTTCCACGTTCTCGCTAAGGATGGGAAATAAATTGGCTTGTGGTTCAAACCCATGTACCTCACCCGAAGCTCCTACACTCTGGGCAGCCAAAAGCGTATACTCACCTATGTGGGCACCCACGTCTAGGAACACCATTCCAGGACGGAGGAAGCGGCGAATGAAATCGGCTGTATCCAGTTCGGAGAATCCTTGGTAGTAAATTAGAGAAGCAGAGCCACTTTTAGATACACTGATTTTTAAGTTCTCCGCAAACGGGATTACATAGGGTTTATCGGTGACAGACCACCATATCCGCCACCATAAACGCTTCAGTAGCGCTTGTACCGGATTTTGTCTGACATCTGGGCGTCCCATAAACCGTTTCAACCGCATATAAAACATAAACATTCCTTATGTAAAATTCAATTTTCAACAAGGTAGAGCGCCCAAAATGCTAGTCCGGATTAACTAAAATTACTAACGTGCATAGCTTGCGGTATGCGTTCTCTTTAAAAATTCTCTTACTAAAAGTTTGAGCTTGCCTGAACCATACACCTGCTCAAATAATGCTGCAAAAAGTGCATTGGGCAGGTACTCACCCCATTGCAATAGAAATCTTTGAGGTAAGGAACTACCAAACTGAGTATAAAACCGAGGGTGAGTAACCAAATGTTGATGCGCTTTCCTGCTCTCTAGTTTAGACGCACTTTTGAGACGAGCCAGTAGGTACAGATTGTGACGAACTGCTAGACTAGATCGCCAATCAGTCAGTCTCTCCACCAACTCTGTACCATACACTATTTGGAGAAACCGTTTCTGCTCTTGGTGTACACGCTCCAATGTTAGGTGTTCCCGCTCCATAAAGTCTACTGTTAGGGTTTGCTGACTGGTGGTGTTAGCTCCATGTATACGAAACTTGCTGAGCACCTCTGGTACAGACTTAATAACTGTTATGTATGGAGCAAGGCGGAATATGAGACTGTCTGCATTGCGCTTAAACTCTTCGTTCAGTGGGAATATAAAGTCGGTAACTTTTCGTCGGACACTAAGTGCAGAAGCTGGAGGGATATTTTCAATGTATCCGCCATTTTCTAAAGCGTATGTTAGCATCCAGCCTGAAGCTAATTGCTTTAACATCGGAGTTGATTTTATCAAGTTTCCGTCGCTATCAATTTGAATCACATTGTGAATAGCAAAGCCACACTTAGGGTCAGACTTAAATACCTCCACAACTCTTTGCAACTTGTTATCCAGCCAAATATCATCTGCATCCAGTAGGCTAATAATTTCGCCCTTGCTTTCTTGATATGCTGCATTCAATGCGGAAGCAACACCCCCATTCTGCTTACGTATCAGTTTGATTCTAGAGTCTTTCTGGACATAGGTCTCGATCACCTCACAAGAGTTGTCAGTAGAGCCATCATCACATATTATGATTTCAAAATGGGGGTAGGTTTGGCGAAGCGCACTCTCTAGGGTCTCGCCAATGTATCTTGCATAGTTGTAGTTTGGAACTAAGACCGAAACCAATGGGTTATCTGGGAGTGGCGAAAGGTCAATGGGTTGAAGTTTTTTATCTTGCAGTTCTTGCATAGTTATTCTTCTATATGGATCATAGCCCTACTTTTTACTAACTTTGCAGGTTTGTAAGACGCATAGCAGGTCTTTTGTGAAATACGAACTTTACAAACTGCTTAAAGCGACTCTTTCCATACAGCTGATTGAACAACAGTGCAAAAAGCATATCCGGTAAATCCCATTGGAATAGCCACCTTTGAGGTTTAGACCAGCTAAATTCAGTATTAAACTGTGGGTGAAAGATCAAATGCTTATGCACTTCTCGGCGTTGTTTGCTCGGTACTCCTTTCAGGCGGGCAAGCAAGTAGCGATAGTGGCAAATTGCTAAGCTATACCGCAAATCCCTTAATCTTTCTGCAACCTCAGTACCATAAACCTTTTGCATAAGGTGTTTCTGTTCCTGATGGATACGCTCTAGAGCAACTAGCGATCGCTCCATACTGTCTGCGGTTACGATTTCTAGACTAGTGGTGTTTGCTCCATGTAAACGAAACTTACTTAACACTTCTGGTAAAGCCCTGACTTCTGTCACAAGTAAAGTAAGAAAGATGATAAGACCGTCCACATGGCGCTTAATCGCTTCATTTATCGGAAATATTAGACTAGCTACTTCCTTGCGAATACTGAGTGCAGAGGCTGGAGGAATATTTTCAATGAAACCACCATTTTCCAATACATCTGGTGCCATCCAACCTGAAGCTAACTGCTTCATCATTGGCGTTGGTTTTATATCTTTACCCTGCCCATCAATGAGAATTAAGTTATGAATTACAAAACCACACTTGGAGTCAGACCTAAATTTCTCCACTACCTTTTGCAACTTGTTAGGCATCCAAAGATCATCCGCATCTAAAATACAAACAATCTCTCCTTTGCTTTCCTGATATGCTGCATTTAATGCCGTAGCTACACCTCCGTTCTGCTTACGGATTAGTTTAATCCTAGGGTCTTTTTGAAGATAGGTTTCAATGACCTCACAGGAGTTATCAGTAGAGCCGTCATCACAGACTATAACTTCAAAGTGCGGGTAGGTTTGGCAAAGTACGCATTCCAAAGTTTCACCAATGTATCTGGCATAGTTATAGTTCGCAATCAACACCGAGACCAATGGGTTTTCAGGAAGCGCAAGCAGTTCAATTGGTTGCAGCTTTTCAGTTAGCGGTTCTTGCATGGCTGATCCTTAAACTTTAATTAACTATTAACTTGTTTGTAAGCTTTTAAGTTTGCTCATTTACGGCTTTGCTACAACACTCAATCAATTTCTCATCGTTGTCATGGGTAATAAGACTAATCATGCTTGGCTTGTCTCGGATTGCAGGATCATTAATGGAATGGTGATAAAAGTAGGTAGATAATTTCCGTGTTGCTACTGGATTCTTCTGTAACCTTTAGAAGAATCCGGATTAATCGGAAAAAATTGTTATGTAATTTTTAAAAGATTTTGTAAAGTCGTGTGTTACAGCACTGTGTAACGACAGAATACCCGTCTCGTCTATAAACTTGATGGCAGTAAGATTAATACTCTGCAATTGCCTTTAGGTGTGCTGAAGTCAAACTTTCCTGTGGCTCTAACCGCAATTTCTACATGAACACCTTTTTTCCATACTTGTTGCCAAACCTTGACAGATTTGTATCAATCAGCATAGTATCATATCTGCACCTTGATAGATTTCTATCAATCAGCATAGTATTATACCTGCGTGGTCATAGGAAAAGGAGAATAACAACCCATGGAAGGCACGCAAAGTTCTCCCCAAGCTTCAAACCAAATGTTGTTAGATCTAAGAACTGTATTTGACGTGGGAGGTCTGAAATCTCAGGATGTGTACAGCTCCATGGGTGCATCACCGATATCGACTAGGACTGATATTAGCAATGGGCTAATGCAGCCCAGCAACCTCAATCCGTCCTTTGAACCAGCAGTTAAAGACACTACCGTATCCAGTGCGGCTGAACCTCTTGCTGCGAGTAGTTCTCCCGTCTCTGACTCTGGTAGCAGCGATAGCCTAATCGGCAAATTGAGTGACAATTTTCCCCAAAGCAGAGCTGCCTCTATTGGATCAGATTCAACTGTGCCCAACTCTGGGCAAACCTACAATACGACTCTGGAAAATCCGATTAATTTTCCAGACGGCTTCATGAAGAGCATCCTTGACTACGGCGCAAAGCCTAACGATGGCATCGACGATACGGCTGCTATCCAGAAAGCGCTTGACGAGGCGCGGGTCGATGCTAATGGCAACGCCTTATATGCACCCGATCAGTACAACGGTCGCCCCAAAGCACTTTACTTCCAAGCTGGTACCTATGACGTGAGCGATACACTCAATTGGGTCGGCTGTAACGTCACCCTGCAAGGTCAGGGCAGTGGCAAGACCGTCATTCGACTCAAGGATAATGCGTCAGGCTTCAGCAACCCTGCTGCCCCCAAGGCTGTCATTCAAACCCCAGATGGCAACATGTCTTTCCGTCAGAACATCTGGAACCTCAGCGTTGACACTGGAAAAAACAACTCTGGTGCCATCGGCATCGACTACATTTCCAACAATGTAGGCTCAATGCGTGATGTGACAATTAAATCTGGAGACGGCAAAGGTTTTGCAGGTCTGGCGATGGATCGCTCATGGCCTGGTCCCTGTCTAATCAAAAATGTCCAAATTGATGGCTTTGATTATGGCATTCGGGTCACCCCAGGCGAGTACGGTCCGACTTTCGAGAACATCACCCTAAACAATCAGCGGGTAGCAGGTATTAACAACCACTGGGGCGCACTAGCGATTCGCGGACTGAACAGCACCAACAACGTACCAGTGATTAAGGGAACTCACTGGGCTGGTATGATTACCTTACTGGACGCCAACTTGCAAGGGGGCGCACCCAACGTTAGCGCCATTGAAACCGAAGGCGAACTCTACGCACGTAATATCACCACCATCGGCTACCAGTCAGCGATTAAGTACAAAGGCACGGTGGTTTCTGGCACAACGCAGACTGAATATGCCTCCAATACCTCCCAGTTATTCGACAGTCCGAAAAAGTCTCTCAATTTGCCAATCAAGGAGACTCCAGAGTACCACGACAACAATATGGACAACTGGGCACGCTTTGATGCTGGGGCATACGGCGATACCAGTAGGTTGCAGTCAGTGCTCAACTCTGGTAAGTCCACAATCTACTTCCCCTTCGATCACTCTGCATATGAAGGTTCTGTACTACGACAAATGAACGGTGTATACTTCTCCTATAACGAAACCGTGGTAACGGTTCCCGCATCGGTCAAGCGCATCATCGGGTTTTCATCGGTGGTCAATGGGGCTGGTGAGGGCAAAAACGGCGGCGGCATTAAGTTTGTGGTCGAGGGTAATAGTTCAGATCCGCTCATTATCGAGCAGTTCGGCTATGGAGTGAAAGTGGAGCAAAAGTCATCGCGACCGGTAGTGCTTAAGGATGGGAACTACCAGTACACCTCAAGCCCTGGTGCAGGGGACTTGTTCCTTGAGGACGTAAATATTGAACCCCTTTATATCCAGCCCAATCAGAACGTTTGGGCGCGACAACTCAATAACGAATACTATCGCGACACCAAGATCATAAATGACGGAGGCAATCTTTGGATTCTAGGACTCAAGACCGAAACCGAGAGCACCGTTATTGAATCGCGGAACGGCGCGAAGACTGAGTTACTGGGAGCAGTGATCAATCCAGGGCGAGATTTTACTGCTCAAGAGAAGCTGCGCCCAGCATTCATTAGCAAGGACTCAAGTACCTCGCTGGTGTATCGCTCAATCGCCTATGATCCAAGTCTCGACTACGATATCCAAATTGAGGAGACGCGCAAAGGGGAGAAGCGTCAGTTTTTGAGCAGCCAAATATCGCAGCAGGTGCCGCTATTTACAGGGCATTCATAAGAACCAGCCAACACTTGTTCAGCCAGAGTTGGTTGTCCGAAATCTTGGGTTTCAGTAGCATAAGAGAGTAGCTCCGCTTTAGTAGTGGAGCTAGCCTTTATCTGATGTTATTTGTCATTCCTACATAGACGCTATCTCTTTGTCAAATACAGCACGTGCTCGAACCACTGCTTGATCCATTTCGTAGCATTTGTCATCTGCAAGTCGTCCTGCAAACAGTACTGTATCGTACCGTTAAGTTTCTCTACTTCTTTAAGGTAAAACTCTGAAGCAGCCTTGGTTCATGTAGCTACACCCTTTAGGGTGACGGCTACTGTTAAGCGAGAAGTATTGGGTAGTTAAGTATCCGTGTTCTCACTCAATTCTACTTTAAATATTAGAAGAGTCTGGATGATTACCAAGAGATTTGTATATATATTATGTAAATCCTTTGTAAAATCTGGTCCTACAGATTAGGTGTAATGACCAACTTGTAACGGAAGCGAGGATATTCCTCAAGGGCTAACCGCCTTCAAGCGATCGCAGGGCTTCAGTGAGTAAAAATATGCAGAGAAAATCTTATTGTTCGTTCGCTGGTATTACATGGAGATTTGGCATCGCTTGTCTTGTTCTTCTTACGTCTTGCTTCTTCTTCTTTAAATGTGCGAACTCCGTCACCGGCGATAAATTCTTCCCAAAAGCCATCGTTGCCAATGTTAAAACTCAGTACGGAGCCAAAGGCGACGGAGTCACTGACGACACTAAGGCGATTCGTAAAGCCATCCAGGAAAACCGCGGCACGCCCATCTACTTTCCTCCTGGTACTTACCTCGTCAGCGATCGCCTTGAGTATAGGGATGTCAAGGGACAATTCCAGGCGTTCACGTGGATTCAGGGTCAGAATCGGACTACCACGACTATTCGCTTGAAGAACAATGCCCCTGGTTACGCTGATCCCACCCATCCGAAAGCAGTGGTATATGCAGCATCGTCAAATGATGGAAACCCGGCAGGCAAGGAATACTGGGAAAGAGGTGAAGGAAACCAGGCATTTGCAAACTATGTCGAGGACATCACAATCGATACCGGGAATAACCGTGGAGCGATCGCGCTTGACTACCTTGCGAGCAACCTCGGCGCTGTCCGCAACGTGACCCTGCGTGGCAAAGGGGTTGTTGGGCTTGACATGAGTCGAGGCTTAATGGGTCCCGCTTTGATCAAGAACCTTCTCGTCAAAGGCTTTGACTACGGCATCCGGGTCTATTCGGGAGCAAGCTACGGCGTGACGCTTGAACACATTAAGCTTCACAACCAACGTAAGGTCGGGATCGAGAACCAAGACAACGTCCTTGCAATACGAGACCTCTCAAGCACCAACAGCGTCCCCGCAGTTCGCAACAACACCGTCGTTGGCTTGATTGCGCTTGTTGACGGCAACCTCCAAGGTGGCAACTCCTCGGTAAGCGCGATTGAGAACAACAACGACGGTCGTCTCTTCGTCCGAAATGTTCGGACGTCCGGGTATCGATCCGCTATCAAGCACAACGGTCAGGTGGTCAAAAAGACGACGGTGAGCGAGTACACATCGAGCACTCCGTTTACGCTCTTCCCCAACTCACCCAAGACCTCGCTCAACCTTCCTGTCGAGGAGCCGCCGACCTACCACGACAACAACCTGTCGAACTGGGCGAACGTCGAGGATTTCGGCGCACGAAAATGGGCGGACAACAATAAAGTTGACAGCACGGATGCGTTTCAGAAGGCGCTCGACTCAGGCAAGTCCACTATATACATCCCGAACGGTATGTACTCCATACGAGGCACGTTATATGTAAGGAAGAATGTGCGGAGAATTATCGGGATCAACGCCACGCTTGCTCCAACCGGGGAGGCGTTTGGGAAAAAAGACAACCCGCAGCCGCTATTGCGCATCCAGAAGGGAGCGCCTCAAGCCGTGACAATCGAGCATATCTGGATCAATGACCCCTCGAACTCTCCTCACCCCGGATTCATAGGGTTCGAGCAGGCGACGTCCCGAACGCTCTTCCTCAAGGATATCCAATGCAGCACGTCGTCTTCCAAGTACACGTTCCGCAACACCAAAGGCGCGGGCAAGCTCTTTATTGAGGATGTAACCGCTATCGGGTGGCAGTTCGAGCATCCACAACAAGTGTGGGCACGTCAGTTCGATCCTGAAGGTAGTGTAAGGAGGGTCTTCAATAACGGCGGAGCGCTCTGGATATTAGGATTCAAGACTGAAGGATACCTTAACACGATCATCCACACGACAGGAAGGGGCGCGACTGAACTTCTCGGAGGGGCTCTTTACTACAATGTAAACGTCTCACCGAATGACGTGGCGTTCATCAACAACAACTCGCGCGTCTCGCTCTCCTACGGGACGGTAGGTTTCGGAGTTACCCAGAGCAAAATTCACGTTCGAGAGACTCGTGGTTCCAAAACTCGCGACCTCATCCAAGACAAACTCCTCTGGCGCGGTGAAGGACGAGCGGTGCCGCTCTACGTCGGTCGATAAAAAACATCACCCGTCAGTAATATTAAAGAGTAGTTCCACTACCAAAGCGGAGCTACTCTAATTAATTAGCACTCATTGTGCCAGTTGAGTTGCAATCGTTCCCGTAGCACACAAGCATCAATATTCAGCCCCGAAACCAGCTAATCCACTTTCATGCTGCTTCTTTTTGCTTAACGTAATTTGGATTTTGAAACTACTACTTATTAGGTTCAAGGTAATCCTGCCAAAAATGTATTGAGGTCAACTCGTTTCCGTAATTTTTCCATTTTGCGGTTACACTTGACCATCTAAGACAACTTATAAGAGCATATTTCAACCATAAAAATAAAAGCTTAATTCCAGTTAAATTATCCAGTTCATTTTGATAAGAGTTGGAATTTTTTTCTAATATATAAACAATTCTTTTTTTAGCAAAACCTTTACATAAAGAGTCACGCTCTTTTGAACCATAGCGAATAGTTGCACTTTCATTTTTGATTAAAAAACTTGGTAAAAAATGACCATTAAGCGTCAATAAAGTAAGTAATATTTTAAATTTTCCTGCTCTAGTAATATGATATTTTTCACTATTTGATACAGGATTTGCCACTATAGCTTGGCTGTGATGAATTTTACTATATTTCACAATGTCAGAATGTAACTTTTCTGGATCATTACTTTTGATAAAATCTGGACCACGCATATAATCCTCAAAACCTTTGATAGTTAAAATGGCGGAGTTATAATCAAATAACAATAAATCAATAATTATATTTTTTGTCAAACTTAATACTGCATCCAAATATCTTAATGACCCATAAATAGAATCAGTTATTAAGAGATTACGACAGGCGTAGTAAACATCCCAAACAGCTTTTTTAGCATAAAATGGTTCATGCCACACGGCTAAAGATGGAAAAGCTACTATTGCATTACCTAGATGTTTTTTGACTCTTAAACCAAACTCTACGTCATCTCCTTTGATGAAAAATGGCATTGGTAATCCAATATTTTCAACAACTTCTTTAGAAAAACAGAAAAACCAAAAGGCGCCATAGTCTACGTTATTTTCCTGCAAAAGTAAGTTAAGGGAGGTGGGGTTTCGTAAATCAAGATTATTATTTAAAAGAGTGAGTTTGAATGGGCGACATTCTTTGAGGTTTCCTTGACTGTCAAATCGTTTGTTATATAATGCTCCTGCTTCATACAACATATGCTTTTCGTACAAATCTAGCATACTGCCTGCAATGGCAAAATCCTGTTTGGCATACTCATATAAAGAAAAAAGCCTGTAGATAGATTCAGTATCCAACTCTATATCATCATCCATGAACAAAAAGTGGCTATAAACGTCTTCCTGCAAAGCCTGGATAAGCCCGCGAGTAAAGCCACCGCTTCCTCCTACATTCCTATTAGAAATTAGTTCAAATTTTTGATTTGGAAAATCATCCTTTTTTAAGGTTTTACCATTGTCAACAACAAAAATCTTGAGCTTTTTGCCATGTAGGACATTATCATTGAGGATGGCATTTACTGTCTTCTTAATGTACGCTTCTTTCCTAAATGTGCAGCTGATGATACCTAAAGATACTTCTCTAACTGGATTTTGCTCTGTTGCAATGTATCCCTCCGTAAAGCAACCCTGATCACTCAAGCACATGATTTCAAGGTAAACTCTACCAGCATCCTCACGCCGCCAAGAATCGGGAAGTACAATTTTTATAGGCTCTTCTAGTTTGCAGTTCTCGAAATTCTTATTGTAAATAAGCTCGCTGTTATCTTGCCCATAACGCTCTCTGTAGAGACCAACTTGAAAATCACCCTCAAGCTTTAATAGGTAATACACAGATTCAAGCTTTGTGTATTTGGCGTAGAATTTTTCATAAAAGGAATTAAAATAGGTATTCAAACACAGCACAGCATTCTTGTTGAGGGTAATACGCACGTCTTCTTTACAAAAGTTCAGGAATGCACCCTCGCTACATTTGATATACAAGTCAGAGGTTTCAGGTGTAGAGGGAAATTGAATTCTGCTGATTACGTTCATTGAATTCCTGCCTAATTCATACTTATCTTGTGGTATATGTTTAGATGCAGCGCCTAAATTTAATAGAGTTTTGACTCAGGTATTTGCTCTTGTTAACTGACAAATCTTTTTCTCAAAAATATAAGCCTCATACCTTGCTACCTCAGATGTTACAGCAGATTGCAAGTTAATGCAGTACACCCCTCCCTAACCCTCCCCTTTGGAAGGGGAGGGTTAGGGAGGGTGGGGTAGTGTACCTCACTTAGATGAAAAGCCCTGTATTTGTGGTTGCCAGTGGTATTTACTGTCTTATTTCTTTTTCAAACAAGCCCAAGGCCCGTAGCACCGCTTGATCCATGTCGTAGTATTTGTAATCTGCAAGTCGTCCTGCAAACACTACTGAACCGTTGAGTTTTTCTATTTCTTTGAGGTAAAGTTCTAGACGCTCACGGTTCTCCTCATTGAGGATGGGGTAATAGGGATCATTTTTCCCTGGTACATAAGCCTGGGGATATTCCATCACCAAAGTGGTTTTGGCTGAGGTTTGTCCTGACAGGTATTTCTGTTCGGTAATGCGGGTGATGTCGTAGTCGTTGGGGTAGTTGACTGTACCTACCTCTTGATAGCACTCTTGGTCTAACGTCTCAAATTGAAAACGCAGGCTGCGGTAGGGCAATTCGCCATACATATAATCGAAGAAAGTATCAATTGGTCCGGTGCAAAGTATCCGGTTAAACTTAACCTCGTTGATAATCTCGCGATAATCTGTGTTCAGCAGTACTTTAATGTTGGGGTGAGCCAGCATTTTGCGGAACATTTCAGTGTAGCCAAGCTTGGGCATAGCTTGGTACGGGTCTTGAAAGTAACGGTTATCCCGACTGATATATACTGGAACGCGTCCTGTGACTCCCCGATCTAGTTCCTCTGGTTTCACACCCCACTGCTTCATGGTGTAGCGGAGGAAAACATTTTCATAAATGTAATCAGCTAGAAAGGTAAGGTCACCACTAGCACTCTCACGTAGTTTTAAGATGGGTACTTTAACCCCAAAACCAAAGTTTTCTAGCAGTAAATTCTCCAGCTTCTCTGCATATTTTGGAGGAAAAAGGGCATAGAGGGAATTGAGATTAAAGGGGATGGGTACTTTCTTGCCTTCTACCACTCCCAACACATGGTGATAGTAATGTCTCCACTCAGTAAATTGCGAGAGATAATCCCAAACTTTTTTGGATTTGGTGTGAAAGATGTGGGGTCCATATTTATGAACCAAGATGCCATGCTCGTTGTAGTAATCGTAGGCATTACCGCCGATGTGATCCCGTTTTTCTACAATCAGCACTCTTTGCCCAAGCTCATTAGCAACTCGCTCCGCTATGACGCAGGCAGAATATCCAGCGCCTATAATTAACCAATCAAATTTCATGTGATTTTTCCTTTCTAGAGAACTAGGTCAAGATTCCACCAAGTAATAATGAAGACGACAGTACAAGCCGATGTTAAGCGGTTTTAATAGCTATTGTTAGAAACTTATTCTTAAACTTGGTCGGAATTTTCCTTATTTTACGAATCATGCTGAGTTTCCCCGGTCCAAACAGTGTTCTCACAATGGCGTTACCTCTGGCAACTGAAGCAGCATGCCAGACATCTTCATGTGGAGCCATATTATAAATCAGTCGTCTCCACCAGTCAGCTAAACTGTAAATAGGTGCTAGTTCATAGAAGGCATTTTCAGTTTGATCGCCAGACATTACAAAGGAGCCAAACACTTGGGCTTCCTGACGCGAAGGATTCATGACAAGTTCTTTTGCCAAAATTTCAGTCGCCTCTAGGAAAAGTTCAGTTGTACATTCTTGCTCACCTAAGTTGGTCGTGATTTGCTCTGTAAATTCAACAGCCGCGCCTTGCAGGACATATAACCCCCAATTAATCGCTTTTTCGTTTTTTGGAGAACGAAGTAAGGGAATATACTGCTCACCACATCGCTCATAGCTCTTAGTGCTACCGTGGTCTGCTGCAACGAAAAGCTCAAACAAGCATCTGTACTTGCACAGAAGATAGCGAGCATCGCACGGTTTGTCTACATCATAAAAATAAGCCAGTAAACGATCATTTTGAAATGGCTTCCGCTGTTGAAGGCCAAAGTAAAAACCACAGATGCCAGATTCTGGATAGAGACCAGCAATACTGAGTAACCTACTAAAAGAGCGTTGTATGTTTCCACCCCAGCCAATATCCACAAAGCCAAAGGGAACTCCATCATCTAGCCCTTCCTGACGGAAGTAGCCAATCACCTTCTCGCGATAGGTAGCAGCAGTTGAGATGATAAGTTCAGTAACTTCCTTCTCAGTGAAAACCTGCCTCAGTAAGTCACGTTCCTGCTGCTGAAGATTAAGCTCCCATTTTGCTGCTGGAAAACCATAGCGACTCAGGACATCTTTAATTTGGTCTGGTAATATGTTAACCCGCTCACACATGGAACGAATTGATACAAACTGAGATAACACCGTAGTGCCACAGATCCACTCAAGCTCAAATTCGCCAATCTCTTGGATCGCAGGCATATGCCATGCTTGACGAGAACCATATAAGTAGCGGCAGTCGATATTATATCCCCACTTCTGGCAGATAACTTGAGCAATTTTTTGCAATATCTGTCCATCTCTGGCAACAAAGTATAATCTTTGAATCCCTTTTTTCTGCGCTTCTACTAAGCACCAGTAAACGAAACCGAACAACATGGGAGCAACTGCACTTGCTGTCGTGTCCCAGATAACTTGTTTATCAAGACTCGTTTCTTGAGACTGCAAACGGGTGAGTCTGCTAGCGCCAGCTAGTAGGGATCTAAACTTTAAGGGAAGCTGAGTGGTGTCAGCGATTTTTCCTTCGTAGCGATTCAGGTGAGTTTGAGTCATGGGTTCGACCTTAACCCCCTGTTTTTTTGCCATTTTTACATCGGAGTGCAAGTTGTCTCCAATATGATGTAACTGAGAAGGTTTGACTGACTCCTGCCCCAGGCAATGTGGAAATAATTTACCATTTGACTTGCTCATTCCTACTTCGGATGAGACATACAAACGACTACCCGGTGTCCAGACATTATTTTCTTTGAGGAAAGCCCGAATTGTTTCCTCAGATAAATACATATCAGACATATAGATGACCCGCTCATTTGCTTGCTGTAGTGCTTGTATTCTTTTTTGAATGGCGGGTACTGGGCGCAAAGAAGCCAACTCTAATGCAATTTCTTTATGCATAGCTTGTTCGGCTTGAGTTGTTGACCAACTCAAAAAACCAGCTAATTGTTGGTAGATTTGTTCTACAGTCACTTCTCCGGTTTTCGATGCTTCTCTTGCTGCACTTTCTGCTTTGATCCGCATCTGCTGCCAAGTGTCTGCTGATATGTCAGTAAGTTTTTGTTGCCTTAGTTGTTCTCCCAATTCCCAAAATAAGTCGCTTGGTTTTGCCCAAACCCGAATTAAAGATGTTTCAAATACGTCGAATGAGTAAACTGTCTTTTGCATGGGAACTTCACCGATATTTTTAGGCAATTGAATGAACAGTGCAAGGCTTGATTTATTTTTTTATTGACAGTTTTAGTCAGGCAAACTGAGTGTAGGTATGGATTTTTTTAATTTAGTTATGAAACATACTGCTAACAGAATTTTCTTTGTGAATGCGGAAGATTGTCTCACCGATGAGATTAGCGACAGATAATACTCTCAATTGTGGAAAGCGGTTTTCGTCCACAATGGGAATGGTATTTGTAACGATGACTTCTTCAAGGTAACCGCTTGATAAACGTTCAATTGCAGGTGGTGAAAAGACTGCATGGGTTGCACAAGCATAAACTTGGCGTGCACCTTCCTGACGAAGCACTTTTGCCGCTTCGGTGATAGTGCCTGCGGTGTCGATCATGTCATCGACAAGAACAGCCGTTTTACCTTGCACGTCACCGATGACATTCATGACTTCAGCAACATTGTGTGCCTGACGACGCTTATCGACAATGGCAAGCGGTGCATCGTTGAGTTTCTTGGCGAATGCTCGTGCCCGCGCTACTCCGCCCACATCAGGGGAAACGACAACGATATCAGAAAGTTGCTTACTTTGCAGATAATCTAGCAGGATGGGAGAGCCGTAGACATGATCCAATGGAACGTCGAAGAAGCCTTGAACTTGAGATGAGTGCAGATCCATTGCCAGAACGCGATCAACACCCGCTTTGGTAATCAGGTTTGCTACTAGTTTAGCTGTAATCGATTCCCGTCCAGCTGTCTTACGATCTGCTCTGGCATAGCCAGAGTAGGGCAACACTGCTGTGATTTGCCTCGCCGAAGCGCGGCGACAGGCATCAATCATGATCATCAATTCCATGAGGTGATCGTTGACTGGACGACAGGTAGGTTGAATTAGATAAACGTCACAACCTCGGATTGATTCCAGAATTTGAACATAAATCTCTCCATCGGCAAATCGCTTACGAACTGTAGGAGTCAGATCAATGCTAAGATATTGAGCAATTTCTTGAGATAGCGAGACATTGGCTGAGCCAGAAATCAGGCAAAGACGGTTATTCTCAGAAGCAATTGAGGTAGTGGTTGAAAGTGTTAGAGTTGGAGTGAAAACCATATTATTCCTCAAATGTGTTTTCTGTAACGCAATGCTTGACCTATCTGTTTATTACAGGTTCAGGCGCTACAACAGACGGTCTGGATATTTTCGACAATGAATGCTCAAAATTCTGATAAAGTTGTAAATGCTTTTCAAGAAATACAGTCCTTGAAAAATTATTTTCAACATCCTTTCTTGCCTGCTGACCCATTGCTTCCAAATCGATGGATAGTAATGCTTGGCGCAGGGCTTGGTTTAATGCCTGCTGGTTAGTAGGCTCAACTAGGATACCGTTGCGTCCAGTCTCTATCATCTCTGGAAGACCCCCTGTGGAAAAACCAACGACTGGAGTAGATGCAGCCATTGCTTCCATAACAGTGAGTGGCAGGTTATCGGCAAGGGTGCAAAAGAGCATAACATCTGCTGCAGAATAGACTTTAGCCAAGAAGTTAGGGTCTGAAATATAACCCATCTCTCTAAACTCAAGTCCCTCCAATGCTTGCTTCAACTCATCGTTGCAAATTCCTACAGCTAATACGAATGGAGACAGATCGCGCACACTTTGAAGGGCTGCGATCGCATACTTCACACCCTTACGAGGATCATTAAGTACGTGCGCTGAAATAACAATTACTTTACGGTTTTCGGGAATACCTAGATTAATTTTTATATTTACCTTTGTAACTAAGGGAAAAGGTTTTAAATCAAGACCATTCGGGATGACTATAGGTGAAATTTTGAACTTGAGAGCCTGCTCAGCCTGTTGAGCCATCCAGTGACTCGGAAATATGTAGCGAATATTGAATTGCCCAGAAACCCATCGTTTGATTGCCTGAATTTCTCTGGTGCGGTCAGGAATTTTATCTTTGTTTTTCCCTTCAGGTAATTGAGGGCACTGGTGACAATGGGTAGTAAACTTCTCACACCCCATTGGGTACATACAGCCACCAGTGAATGCAGAACAGTCATGTACCGTGAAAAAAGTAGGTTTGCGTCGAGAAGTTAGAGCTAGAGTGATTGGAGATATGGCAGTGTATAGATCATGAAAATGAACAATATCGTAATTATCAAGAGTTCTGCTCAAGTTCAGCCAGTATTCAACAGGCAACAGCTCAGGAAAACCGTATTCCTTCGTCTTTTCATGAATTTTTTTACAAAGCTTAAATCTAATACGTTCTGCGTAGAGATTGCGCTGGAATGAAAGAGGCTCTTTGAAGTTAAAGGCTACAAAATGATCTGTTGGATGTCCAGCATCATTTAACCAGGTTGCGAGTTCTTCGGCAACTCTACTTGCCCCACCACCATTTCTATCAGACTTGCTAACAATAGCTATTTTCATACGTCAAGGATAGTTACTATATCTAAATTCATCTAACTAGCACTAGATATATCTTTTTTAAAACTGAGTGATTGCCTATCAAAGTTTAACATTCCGTACAAAACATAGCGAGCTAAAGCAGTGAAATAGAGTTTAAGGGCAGATTTACTAGGAGATAATCTAAACTGCCAACCTGCATGAATTAAACTACTTTTCCACATTTTTTTCTTGGCTAACTCTGAGTAGAAGTAATGAGCTAGACCTGCAATGTGAGAATATCTGTTATTATCAATTTCTGCACGAACTTTCTCAGGCAATTGATTCATACACATATCAACTGTATATTTGGCTTCCCAAATATTTCTACCTGTGAGTGCTAAACGGCTTGTATCATTTGCTGAATGAACACGATAATAAGCAACCTGCCTATCTAGAGTAACCGCCTTGCCATAAAGACCTGCTCTAAAGAACATTTCCCAATCAGCAGTATGGCTAAGCGGCAGATAGAAACCACCAATCTGCTCATAGACCTTGCGAGGTACAACCGCAGTAGGTGTATGAATTGGATTTCTAACAGCCAAAGTTTTTGGAAAGTCTATTATGACTCCATCTATATTTGAAAGTGGTGACTCTATATGGATGTGCTGATTATTTTCATCAACGGAAATTGAAGGGCTAATGATTAAAGTAGCATCTGGATGTGCTTTCAAAAGCTCCGCGTAGGATGAATAAAAGTCGGGTGCAATAAAATCATCACCATGAAGAATGTGGACAAAGTGACCAACACTACGCTGAACACAGGTGTTGAAGTTACGAATTGCACCTACATTTTGAGGTTGTCTGTAAAAAGATACCCGACCTTTGCCAATTTCTCTGACTACTGCTTTTGGGTCATCTTTAGTTGAGCAATCATCGATAACCTCTATTTGCATATGCTCTGGTCCAGGGTCTTGGGACAGAACACTCTCAAGAGTTTGAGCAAGGTAGTGAGCGCAATTGTAAGTGGGAATCATCACTGACCAGAACGGTCTGTCAACTCCTTCTGGGACAGGAGCAATCTGAGGGTATTCTATTTTTTGGGAAATTTTTGATTTCATAGCATCTAAAAATTTGGACTTCAGCTTATGCCGTTACAGCCAATATTTGATTACTACAGTTAAGCGTGAGGCATAAGTTTAACTTAAACTGTTGAAGATTGACGTATAAAGCTTTTGATTTTTTTTGGTATTCTTAATATTCGATTGATTAATTGAGACAGAATTGATGGACTAGTTGGAATTTTTGGTATTGCCTCTTCATTTATGATATATTTCCCATCGTGGGCATCGTACAAGAATTTAGATGCTTCTACTACTCTTTCTTTCCATGATTGCGGCAAATAATCTTTATCATAGGAAAAATTAGTTACATCATTCTCTACAGTATTCTCTAGTTTTTCCTTCCAATCTTTCTGCTTTTCATGTAGAAAAATTCCATCTTGCATTGCCTGAAGACGGGTGTCTAGTCTTTTTTGTATTTGTTGCGGTGAGCGATATTGATAGTGTTTTAGCCTTATCCTTTCTCTATAAGAAGCGCCAACTCCATCTGGCATTCTACCTACGTCATTCGTTAAGCTTTTTTCCCATACTAAACTTTTTTTATATTTAAAGAAGCGAGGTTCTGACCAGTTATTGATGTAATAACGGCATTTCTGTTCAACTGGTACATCATCTGCATATAAGGATGGATTCTGATTGTAGAGTTCCAAATCCTTATTCGTGAAATAATATTCAAAACTTGCTGCCCAAACAACTCCATATTTCCTAGGTACTTTGGATAAAAATGCTTTGGGATCATCAATATATATTTCATCGGCATCTAACTGACACCACCAATCTCCATCAGAACTGTTTGCTCGATAATCGTTAAAAGGCTCACTGCGAAGGCTTTCTGCGTAAGGCTTACTTTCCTGCTTGTAAGGAATTATTTGTTCATAGTCTTTAGCCAGCTTTATAACCTGTTCCCAAGTTCCATCACTGCTACCGTTGTCATAAACATAGATAAAGTCAGACCACATTGCTGCAGATTTCAAGGTCTGAGCGATAATATCAGATTCATTTTTGACCATGCATATACTATGAATTTTCATTGTTACACTCCTAATATGACAGCTATTTCATCTCGAAGTCTTTAAGCTATTTCATCATTTTTATGTTCATGACTTAGACTGTCTTTACAGAATTATTTCAGTAATAGTTTTATCTCGCTCACAAATTCATCTATGGGATCGCGAGGAATAACTTTTCGCACGCTCACATATGCTTCTTTACCAATTTCACGCCATGATTCTCTTCTTTGCCAAGCTCTCTCCATTGCTTCATCCAGACACTCAGCTTTAGGAGCGATTGCTACAAAACCGTTGATGTCATCCTCAACTAATTCTGTGTTTCCCGCGACGTCTGTAACAATGCAGAATCTGCCGCATAGCATTGCTTCTACAATTGCCAAAGGCAAGCCTTCAATCCTAGAAGGCAAAATTAGGGCATGATGATCAGCCCAGATAGCTTCAACATTATCGACAAAACCACCAAACTTTACGTTGTCCAAGCTCCATAAATCTCTTAATCGTTTCAAGGTGTTCTGCTGCTCACCCTTTCCAAAAAGAGTGACCTCAATCGGTCTATTTTTCCACTTTTCAGATCGGAGTACCTCGAACAGTATGTCTTGCCCTTTACAAAGTAGATCCAAACGAGCTACACACGCTAACTTCAGCACATCATTATCTTTAGGCTGCGATAGAGCTACGTCATAAGATACGTTATATGGATTTCTGACAACTTTGGCATTATCAAGTTCTGTTGCTAGCTGCTTTACTGTTAGTTCCAGATTTCTCTGAGATACAAAAAAACATTTTTCAGCACTTTGGTAAAGCTTTGCTGTTTTTGCAGCTAACTCATCAGGTGCCCAGAAATTTTCCCCTACAGCTTGAACAATAACAATATAGGGAATTTTTCTTCTCAAGCATGCCTCCATCCAACCTTTATCCTCATAATTGCATCCTTGAGAAATCAGGACTAAATCAGGAGCAAATTTATTTAACCAATCAAAGAATAATTCTTGTTTCAAAAATTTTAAAGCTAATTTTTGGATAATATTACTGGGATACCATCTGCGGACAACACAACAATTTGACCGCTCAAGTTCTTGAATCTTTTCTGGTTCTGGCTTCCAACCTTTAACGTTTACGCCAACAGTAAAGCCTTGATCAGCCATTCTGATAGCAGTTTGTGACCATAGTTCTTCGCTACCGCACCAGGGTGTCCCTTCATTAGTAGAAACAAAAGCAATTTTTTTCATAGACAGAGCATTTGTATAATGACCGATGCCATTGTAGAGTGGTTGAATCAATTCTGTAATGAGGGAGATGAGATAAACTTTCTCAAAAAAGATTTCAAAATTTTAAAAGATACACCAAAGATATTCTTAAAGGAGGAAAATGATGGAGTTAACCGCATTACCCAAATTGCATGCAATATGGCTGACTGATAGTACCTGTCATGAACTAATTGGCGGCTGAGATAAAGACTTTCATCGCTTAGCGAATGATTTACAAAATCCTGGATTTCTCTTCTAACTTTAGGCTCGCTAAATCTAGATTGTATTATCTTTGATGCTGCCAAACAGTCAGTTACAGAATCTCCTGTAAGTACAAGTCTACTTGTCTGCGATCTGGAATGGGCACGGAATATACTATAAGGTCTGTTCACATAAGCTAATTTGACGGATGCTGCCAGTCGTGTCCACATTTCCCAATCAGGTGTGAACACAAGATCACTAGTAAATCCTCCCAACTTTTCATATGCTTGACGAGCTACAACTATTCCTGGTGTACGAATTGGGTTACCTCTGGAAAGCACCCACAGTGCATTATCGAGTATGCCATCAGAGTCTTGGAGAGGAGTTGATACACCAAACCACTGATTTTTTTCATTAATAAAGACTGACTGTCCCAGCACTACCTGGCATTTATCAGCTTCTATGTAGTGACGATAGACTTCATAAAAACCTGGCATAACCAAGTCGTCATCGCTTAAGATATGAACCCAATGACCACGAGCACGAGTTATGCAGGTGTTCCAGTTAGCATAAATACCAACATTTTTAGGCTGACGGTACAAAGAAACTCTACCCTGACCAACTTCTCGGACGATTGCTTCAATTGCCTCAATATTTTCTGGAGAGCAATCATCTACAACCTCTATCTCCATTTCATCAGGTTCGATTCCCTGCTCAAGAACACTTCTGAGAGCGTGTGCTAGATATTCTGTACGCTTATAAATTGTAATCATGACTGACCAAAATGGTCTTTGAATCCCTTCTGGCACAGGATCAATAGTTGGAACTTGAATCTGTTGAAATGTAGGAGTTTTGGGCAAGAGTTGAGCGATTTTCATATTCCGTGATTTGCGGATTATCAATTAATTCTGTTATTTATCAGCCAAGCACTAACTTTAATTTTTTTTGCCAAGATGGCAAAGATAACCTAAATGTGCTAGAAATTTTTTGAGTATTTAATGAGGAATAAGCTGGTCTTTTCGCTGGTGTTGGGTACTGTTCTGAAGGTATTGCTACCAAATTTTTTAGCTTATGTTCGCTACGTTTGGGGTCAAGTTCAAAAATCGCTTTTGCAAAGCCATACCAACTGGTTTGACCAGTAGCTGTTAGATGATATGTTCCACTCTTACTGCTTAAGAAACCAAGCATATCCTGTCTGCCTTGAGATAAAATGTGTGCTGTAGATTCAGCAATCATGCGGCTCCAGGTAGGAGCTCCCACTTGGTCATCGACTACTCTTATCTCTTCACGCTCCCGCGCTAATTTCAGCATGGTTAGCAGAAAATTTTTACCTCTTAATCCGTAGACCCAACTTGTTCTTAGAATTAAATGAGGCGTACCAACTGCTTGAATTGCCTTTTCACCAGCTAGTTTTGTTTTGCCATAGATGTTTTGTGGGTCAGGCTCATCTTGCTCAGTATAAGGGGTTGCCTGAGTGCCGTTAAACACATAGTCTGTTGAATAATGAATGACTCCTGCACCAATCAGCTTGGCTTCTTCTGCAATCACACCTGGGGCAGTACCATTAACAGCCATTGCTAATTCAGGTTCTGACTCTGCCTTATCCACAGCAGTATATGCAGCTGGATTAACAATTAAGTCAGGCTGAACTTCACGAATCACATGACAAATAGTGTCAGGCTGGGACAGATCCATGCGTAGACCTGAAGAGGAAACTTCACGTCCTACAGGAATGACTTCACCAAGAGTCATCAAAGTTCGTTGCAGTTCCCAACCTACTTGACCCGTGCTACCTGTCAGTAGTATTCTGGTCATGCAAACACCTCCGCCTCTTTCACTAGCTTACCCGCCCGGTCTTTTGCAGAGACAATGGGTTCTACTTCGAGGGGCCAGGCGATCGCCAAATCAGGATCACTCCACAACAAGCTACGTTCATGCTCTGGTGCATAGTAGTCTGTTGTTTTGTAAACCACCTCAGCATATTCTGAAAGCACTAAGAAACCGTGTGCAAATCCTGCTGGTATCCAAAGCTGCTCCTTGTTGTTGGCGCTTAAATGAACGCCAATCCATTGACCAAAGTACTTAGAATTAGTTCTCAAGTCCACAGCGACATCAAAAATTTCTCCAACAACAACTCTCACCAATTTGCCTTGAGGTTGCTTGATTTGGTAATGCAGACCGCGTAGCACATTCTTCGCTGAGCGAGAGTGATTGTCTTGCACGAATTGTTCTACAACATTTGTCTTTTCTTGAAAAACTCGCTCATTGAAACTTTCGTAAAAAAAGCCACGTTCATCTTCAAAAACTCGCGGTTCAATTAGCAGTACATCAGGAATTTCAGTTTGTATAATTTTCACAATGTTACCCTCTCAGTTTCTGCCAATTCCTGCTTAAAGCCATTTGCTGATGCAACTTGATTGATCTGCTGAACCTGCTGGGCGCGGATATCATTATTGATGATGTTCATCAGGTAACGCCCATAGCTACTTTTTGCTAATGGTTTAGCAAGTTGGTAGAGTTGGTCGGCATCGATATATCTTTGACAGTAGGCAATTTCTTCGATACAAGCTATTTTTAAGCCTTGCCGTTGTTCCAAGGTTTGAATAAAGCTAGCAGCTTGATGAAGCGATTCATGAGTACCCGTATCTAACCAAGCGTAGCCTCGACCTAAAAGCTCGACTTTCAGTTGCCCGTGACGCAGATAAACCTGGCTCAAGTCAGTAATTTCTAATTCATTGCGAGCTGAGGGTTTGAGTTGGGCGGCAATTTCACAAACCTGAGAATCGTAGAAATAAATACCTGGCACAGCATAGTTAGACTTGGGAATGCTTGGCTTTTCCTCTAAACTCACCACCTGCCCTTCGGCATCAAATTCAACCACTCCATAGTGCTGAGGTTCAGCAACTTGATAACCGAAAATAAGTGCGCCCTCCTGCAATTGAGCGGCACGAGTCAGCGCCTCAACTAGACCATGTCCATAGAAAAGGTTATCGCCTAAAATGAGGCATACGGGATCATTACCAATGAAATCTTTGGCTAAAATAAATGCCTGTGCTATGCCTTCAGGTTTCGGCTGTTCAACATAGCTAAACTTGAGACCCCACTGGCTACCATCTTGCAAAAGTTGTTGAAACAGGGGCAGGTGAGCAGGTGTTGAGATGATGAGGATTTCGCGAATCCCAGCTAACATGAGAGTGGACAAGGGGTAATAAATCATCGGCTTATCGTAGACAGGCATCAGTTGTTTGCTCACCACTTGGGTGAGTGGATACAACCGTGTACCAGAACCGCCAGCCAGAATAATACCTTTCATGATTAACTCCTCAGATGGTTCGCTATCTCGTTAGCGTGATGGGACTACTTCTCTATCTCCATAGTTCTGCATAATCCAAGTTTGGTAAACACCTGATTGGACTTGCTCAACCCAAGTTGGATTGCTTAGATACCAATGAATAGTTTTCAACAAACCGCTATCAAAGTCTTCTTTTGGCTGCCAACCCAAATCTCTGCTAATTTTACTGCAATCAATTGCATATCTTCGGTCATGACCAGGGCGGTCTTTCACAAAAGTCATGAGAGAAGAGTGGCGGAAATCGGGTTTGGGAGCTAATTCATCGAGGATGACACAAATTTTCTCAACAACAGATAGGTTGGTCTGCTCGTTATTGCCACCAATATTGTAAGTCTCTCCAACACGGCTATGTTTCAAAACTAAGTATATTGCTTCGCAGTGATCTACGACATACAGCCAATCTCGGACATTCTGTCCATCGCCATAGATTGGTAAAGGTTTACCATTCAAAGCATTGAGAATAATCAGGGGAATCAGTTTTTCGGGAAACTGGCGGGGACCGTAGTTGTTGGAGCAGTTGGTTGTTAAAGTGGGGAGACCATAGGTGTGATAGTAGGCGCGTACAAAATGGTCAGAACCGGCTTTTGACGCTGCATAGGGACTGTTAGGAGCATACGGGGTATCTTCCCGAAATGCTGGATCTGTTGGACTTAATGTGCCGTATACTTCATCTGTAGATACGTGCAAGAAACGGAATTGCTCTCGCTTTTGTAAGGATAATTTTTCCCAATAAGCTCTGCTAGCTTCCAGAAGTTGGAATGTTCCCAACACATTTGTTTGAATAAAATCTTGGGGGCTGAGGATTGAGCGATCGACATGGCTTTCAGCAGCAAAGTTGATGATTGCGTCTGGTTGGTACTGCTCTAAAAGATTACGTAACAGTTCAAGATCACCAATGTCTCCACGGACAAAATGATATCCAGAATCATCCTGCAATTGAGCTAAAGTTTGAGGATTGCTGGCATAGGTCAGCTTATCTAAATTGATGATGTTAGCCCACTGTTCTTTTCTAGCCTTCAATATGAAGTTAGAACCGATAAAACCTGTTCCACCTGTTACTAAAATTTTTTGCATTTTTCTCATCTTTATATTAACTTTTGCTCTTTATACTTTCGTCGAAATTTAAACATAAAAATAAGAAAACAACAATTAGCTAATTTTTGTAGTATCCCAATTCAAAATTGGTCTAACAACTCCAGGGAACCCTAAAGTGTAATTTCCCCTAGCAGAATTACCATCCATTGGATCAATAACATTAAAAGCAACTGCATCAAGTTCATGGAAGTGAACAACAAATGGATCTTGCTCAAGAATAGCTACACTGACAATTACGCTTCCTTCCGCTAAAAAGTTACCTGGTATCCACATAGTGGAAGAATAGCAACCCTTTGCACGAGGTTTATTTCTTAAATCGGAAACATTATCATGAGAACTTAATATATGTACACCATTTTCATTGAATAAATTAATTGAATGAGTAAAAGTAGTGTTGTTCTTTAAAACTTCATAATCCATCGTGATGCCTATAGGCTTTGTTATGTCAAAACTATCACTAACCTCACCATCCTCTCGATGAGCTCTGACTTCAACAAGGCGTACAACATCATTGCCTGGTGCTCTACTGATATCACCCCATCTGCGCCTTGCAGTTGTTCCAAAATCGGATTTAAGATATGAATTAATTGCTTGATCCGTTCTTCCTGTAAATTGTACGGTTCCTTGCTTAAGAAGAATAGCATGGTTACAAAGTCTCGTAACCGTATCCATACTATGACTTACAAATAATATTGTCCGCCCTTCATTTGCTACGTCCTCCATTTTTCCCAAACATTTCTTTTGAAAATTGCTATCTCCCACTGCCAATACTTCATCAACTATTAAAATCTCTGGCTCTAAGTGGGCAGCTACTGCAAATGCTAGTCTTACATACATCCCAGAGGAATAGCGTTTGACTGGCGTATCTAAAAATTTCTCTACTTCTGCAAACGCCACAATTTCATCAAACTTGCGTTTAATCTCCTCCTTACTCATGCCCAGAATTGCGCCATTGAGAAAGACATTCTCTCGACCCGTCAATTCTGGGTGAAAACCTGTACCTACTTCCAACAGACTTGCTATCCGTCCTTTAATCGAAATCTTTCCATTGGTCGGCTCCACAATCCGGCTTAATATCTTCAACAAGGTCGATTTTCCTGCACCGTTGCGACCAATAATGCCAACTCTATCGCCTTGCTTAATCTCAAACGAAACATCTTTCAATGCCCAAAACTCTTCACGGGTGGGGTTGATTGTTTTCTTACCCGAAGGTTTCAGTAATTTCTCGGTTAGAAACTTGGTTTTATCTGCGATCGAGTCACGCAGAGAATTGTAGCTACCGCTTCCGCCTGTTTGCTGGTGACTCAAGACGTACTTTTTACCTAGATTTTCAACTCTAATGGCTGTATCAGACACGTCATCCACTCCTCGTTAAATTATGTCAGCAAACTTGCGTTCCGTTTTGCGGAAATACCAGATTCCGCTGCACAGCAGCACTATCACAAAAGCAACAGACAGTGCAAACCCAGGTAAATATATCTGCGATTCTCCGCCCAAAATCGCCCAGCGGAAACCGTCGATAACCCCTACCATTGGGTTGACCGAATACAGCAGCAGCAACTGTTCAGAAAACCGTTCAGCAATAATCTTGCTGCTAAACCCCACAGGAGAAACATAAAGCCCAAACTGAACAATAAACGGCACAATGAAGCGAAAATCTCGATACTTCACGTTCAATGCTGCTAACCATAACCCCGCTCCAATTGATGCTGCAAACGCAATCAAAATAAATATTGGCAGAGTTAGAATGCGCCAGCCTGGCACAAAGTTGTACCATGCCATCAGTGCCAGCAGAATCATGCCAGAAATCATAAAGTCTACGAAGCTGACAATCACTGCACTAGTTGGCACAATCAACCGAGGAAAGTAAACTTTAGAAACCAGGTTAGCATTGTTAATTAAGCTGTTGCTGCACTCACTCAGCGCACCGGAAAAGAACTGCCAAGGCAACAGCGCTGAATATACCATAATTGGGTAAGGTGCATTACCTTCACTTGGCAGCTTAGCTATATTGCCAAACACGACTGTGAACACAATCATTGTCAAAAATGGTCGGAGCAATGCCCAAGCAAGTCCGATCGCCGTCTGCTTGTAGCGCACCAAAATGTCACGCCATGCCAGAAAGTAGAACAGTTCCCGGTATGTCCACAGGTCTTTCCAATACTGTTTTTCAGCCCTACCTGCCTCAATTGTAAGTTCTTTTGTGCTCATTTACTTACCTGTATGTTGCATCAATTAGACAACGCATGATTGTTTGCAGCCAAAGTATTTCAAGTCTCGGAAAAAACATACTTCCTCTAGTTACTTACTTTAGTAATGTTTAGTATCAGGAAATATTCGGAAATTCTTTTGCATCTTTATTCCACCTTGAATCCAACTGCTGTTGAGATGAGAAATATTTATTATAGGTGAAAAATTTGGATAGAAAATTGGCAGCTGTTTACCCAGCAAAGATTTTGACAACATAAAGCGCTACAAAATCAACAAAACCTTCGTTGACAATGTATAAGAAAATTTTCTACACATCCAGGATGTCTTAGTATTCTCTCGTAGAAATTACTGTCATATCCTTTCAGGAGTTTTCGTGATAGCCAGGAGATTTTCTTATGAAAATCTCCTGATGCTACACGTGCATTTTAGCCAAAGGCTACTGGGCAAATTGTTTGCAATACATTTCGGTGGCTATCGAACACCAACTGATTACCCTTGCCTAATTACCAAAAGAAGCAGGGGGTAGGGAGAAAGGGGGAGATGCCCTCTTCTCCACTGCTGTGCAGTAGAGTGGAACCATGTCTGGGATTGTCTCCCCTCTGCTCTAATCGCTTCTGAGCTTTTTCATGGCCATCTCTATTAGGCATCTCCAGAAATTAATTGTGCGTTGTTTACAACCCTTGTACCAGACGTGCTATGGCACGTCTCTACATTGTTTTTTGGAGAGGTCTATTGGTATTAAACTTTGTTATGGCAACAAGTAAGCCACTTTAAATCACTAAAGTCAGTAGACCGAAAACTTTTGTAAGTTAATGAAGTAATGACGGTTTCAGCTACTTCTAAAGGTGAGCGAAGAAGGCAAAAGTTAAAAGGTAAAAGGAAGAAGAATAAAATTGGTCACAAACCCTCTGATTTATCTGTGGGGAAAGGCTATTCTTTTTACTTTTTACTTTTTACTTGCTTTGACCAGAGCCATTGCGCAAAACGGACTGTTCCGAATCGCGATTGCAAAGGAATGCAGTACCCAAAGGGCGATCGCTTGCTGGACTAGCAGAACCCACTTACAACGCTCGTTAATCGAAAAGCACATTAGAAGGGCATTTGACCAGATTGTGTTTCCAAACTCAAATGAACGGCATGCAAAGCTTCTAAAAAACTTTTCGGTCTATTGAAACTCAGCAATCACCTAATCTCTCCATCCCAAGTAGCGTTCGCGAATATGGAATGGCGTACTGATAAAAGAAGTTGATGTTAACAGTTGTTTAAGAGCCAACCAAAGAAACGCTGGAATCGTCTTGGTATAACGACCCCAAAGGCGACGGGGTTCTTGCATCCAGCGATATAGCCATTCCAAACCTAAATCTCGCACTATGCGCGGTGCTCTTTTATGGATTCCTGCATAAACTGGGAAAGCACCACCCAGCCCAATCATGACTGCGTGTATTTTATCCTTATGCTGAGCCATCCAATTTTCTTGTTTTGGACACCCTAAAGAGACAAACACTAAACCAGCACCACTGGAATTGATTCTTTCAATCAGTGCTTCGTCTTCAGTTGAAGTCAGGGGACGGAAAGGCAACGGTTCCATCGCTGCTATTTTTAGATTAGGGCATTCCTCCTCTAACCTGCTCTTCATGCGAGCCAGAATTTCTGTTTGAGAACCCACAAAATAAACGCTGACATTCATTTTTTCAGCCAGCGCACACGATGCTTGTAAAACATCCATCCCCGCTACGCGGTCTTGAGATCTTGCTCCTAATAGCTTCATCATCCACACTAGAGGCATACCATCAGGAGTAACTAGGTCTGCATTCTTGAGCACAGTACCAAAGTCTGGGTTCCAATAAGCCTCCATCACCATATGTACATTGGCGATACATACAGTCTTACTCTCGCGAGCTAGAGCCCATCGCAATAGTGTTTGTATTTGATCATTAAAGCGTAAGGCAGTAATCGGAAAATCTAGCACTCTTTGAACAGGTAGAAAAGCTCTTCCTACCATAACGTCACTCCTTGTGTCTAACAGAGAACAGAACATGTACTAAACCATTCCAAACATTGAAAGTGTCAGGCTATATCCCTGTCTGACTCTTTCAACTCTTGAAGCATGGTCGAAAGTTAACACATGGAGATGCAGTAGCTTTTACAGTAAATCGCCGAATTCCCTGGTATTTATTCGTTTCTTTTTACCTGTATAGTAATTTACTGTAAAACTCAGCAATATTAGTAGTTAATTGTTAATATTTACAAAAACTTTATATTCACTTTTTACTTCCTTTATATATTTTTTTTATAAAAATTAACAGAAATTGAATAGCAAAAAATTTAAGTCTATTCATCAAAATTACAGACTATAAAATTGACCAATTGTGATATTTAAAAATTGAAAATGGAAACTGTAATTGAAGATACTTATTTTCTTAAACGAATATGCAAAATAATTACTTGATTAAGCAAACGGTGCTCTTCATATAAGTTTCACGATTTGTGTAATGTGCGCTCACAAACTTTGTTTTTGTTTTCAAACAAAACAAATAGACAGGGGGGAAGATAAAATTCTCTTCCCCCCTGTCTTTCCTGTTTACTGTTATTTATTTTTCCACTATCTGGTTTTTTGTCTTTTTCGGGTTTGTTATCTTCCTTAAGTTTCTGCCGGAGCCTTTGCTGTTGTTTTTTAAGTTGTCGTTGCCTTGCAGAACCACCTCTACCCTTATCATTTCGACCTTCTCGCCGGGGAGATTCCCATCTTTTCAATCGCATAGTAATTGTCCTTGCTTAACTTCACAAATCAAATAATAACTAGATAAGCAAACTTGTGTTAATGCAAAGGTACAGATAAACTTTTGCTTTCCTTTGCTTTTCTTTTGCTTTTCTATCATATTTTCTATCCCTATTATAGTTCCTAGTTATTTTGTCGTCAAATTATAAAACTAGAACTCGATAAGGACAAATATTGATATTTTGCAGTTTTGATGTGTATTCGCCAAGGTCTATGCCCAAATGCATAAAAACACTCATATGACTGACTCTGCTAGATGAAGAATCACCAGTTACCTCTAAAGTCATTGAGGAACCAGATAATCAAGGGCTGATTTTTCAAAAGCAAAAGTCTTGTTCATGTTGCAAACCTCTAGCCTTTATACTTGGCTTTATACTTGTTGGCTTTATACTTGGGGATATTCCAGCTTCTAACGTCTGTGATCTGAATCTTTTGCATCGGTGACGACCTCTAAATTTACAAATTTATACTCTTTATAACTATTCATCACGTCTCAACGATTATCCGGAATAAGATGTATAAATCTATCAAAAAAATACATAAATATATCTAATCAAGTTCATCCTTAGCAGAAAAGGTTTTAACTGTGGATACCGTAAAGTTCCTAGTGCGGTTTTGCCTCAAGGTAAGCTAGCCTGAAACAACGCCGGACAACAAGATTCCCGACTTCGCTAAAGTTGTCGGGAATCTGGCGCTATTTATGCGATCGCGCAGGCTATGCCAACATAAATCAAACAAGATTGCTATATGAAATTATGATGAGAAATTGATTGTTGATGTGTTTGTTTTCAGTGGATGTGTAACCCTTACTTTTCACGGTATCTGGAAAACCTCGCTTCTATTTCTCTCTCCTTGTAGGAGAGAGACTTTGAATTTTGGGTTTGAAAGTTAGATTTTTTGTGGACTTTTCCACATGACGTGAAAAGTCAGATGTGTAACCAAGGCGGACTCTCTATCCCAAGTTGCTTCGTAAGCGTTATACCATTTCACGAAATGTCTGATACAAATAATTGGTCTCTAATTCTTTCTTTCCCCCAGCAAAGCTGCTACAAAGCTCCCTCCTACCCACCATGTTCTAACCTTAAAGTGAAACGGTATTAGACGAGCCGTATTGCAAGATGAAAAATAGAACTCTTGCAAAAGTGACTTTTGCAAGAGTTGGGTAAAGGGGAAAGGTTAAAGGGTTTTTATTTTCCCTTACCCCTTCCCCCATAACCTACGTGAGTTCGATAGACCTCTCTCACCCAACCTCCCTCTCCTACAAGGAGAGAGAGGAGCAACGTAAAAATCAGAGTTTTAAGCCTCTCCCAGTAAAAAAAATTGAAGAATGAAAAGTCTTTCTCTTTTTGCTTCTCCTTTATTTTTTTTCTTTATTCAAGTGGGCAGGAGGAGAATCGAACTCCTATGACCGCAAGGTCGCCACATTTTGAGTGTGGTGCGTCTACCAGTTTCGCCACCCGCCCTTGGGTGCAACTTCACTATTATACTCTATTTTGTGATTTTGCAACAACTTTTGATATTCTTGGCTGCTTGCCCAGCGATCAATTTCTCTGGCACGCAGGACTGGCACTGGATGAGTCAACTGAGCTGTCCGGGCGGCTTTGACCATTTCACCGAGTTCGGTCTTGCTGATATCATCATAAGCACGAGCCTGGGCAATAAAAGCATCGAGGTTGAGTTGCGGTGCGATCGTTGGCGAACCGCCAGCAAGTTTCATTAACACCGACATCACAACTTTGGGGTTTTGGGTTGCCAATAATGCTGCGCGATCGCACGTAAATTCTGCACAGCGTACCCATTCCAAAAGTTGCGCCTGTATTGCTTGAGCAATAAAACTTCCAACGTTGGGCACCGCTGCCGCAGCTAATATCAATATATTGACTGGAGTCAGGTAAACGCTGTGGTCACACTTGAGGTGTCCCAATTCATGGGCAATCACCGCCTGAATTTCTTCTGGTTCCAGCATATCAATCAGGGAAGTGTGAACCACAATAAAAGGCTGTTTTCCCCGCATCGCAAAGGTGTAGGCATTGGGAGCAGGATGCTGCTTAATATAAAGCTGGGGTGGATCTATATCCAGTGTTTTACAGGCTGACAACAACAGCTGATGCAGATGGGGCAGTTGTTTTTCACCCACAAGAACGCTGGAAGCGATGTTTTCCACATAGAAGACCTGCTCCGCTAATGGTCCCAAAACATTCCGCACCATCATATCCAAGCCAGGGAGGCGCTTGAGTGCTTTGGTTGCTTCTAGGTCGAGGGGATGACGAAATGAATCTGCTTTGAGACCAATCAGTTGAGTGTTTAGCGGTAACATGGCGAATGCGAGCTTGGGGAAATAAGGGAGTTGTCAAACTTAGAACTGGTCTGTTGAACACCCCCACACAAACAGTATAGCTATACCAAAACGAACAAGGAAGGTAATTCTTCCTTGTCCTGGTGCTTTTGTGGTCTTTTGTACCTATGCCCGTTTTAGCTAAAGGGACTTTGACGCTTGAGGCTCGATGGTAGTTTTAGCAACTTCTGTATTTGCCTCTGTCGCTGGCACACGCTCGATTCTAGCTCCCAATTGCTGCAACTTTGTATCGAGTCTATCGTAGCCCCGATCTAGGTGATGTAATCCCTGAATGATGGTTTTTCCATCTGCCGCTAGTCCTGCTATAACTAACGCTGCTGATGCCCGCAAATCGGTTCCTAATACAGGTGCGCCTGACAACATCGGTACTCCGCGAACAAAGGCAGTGTTGCCTTTGACGCGAATATCTGCCCCCAAGCGGTTCAACTCTGAGGCATGACGCAAACGATTCTCAAATACAGATTCGTTAATCACGCTGTCGCCTTCAGCCAGTGTCAGCAATGCCATAAATGGCGCTTGCATATCTGTAGGAAACCCTGGATGGGGAAAAGTTTCAATATCAGTTGCCCTAAGGGTTTCTGCTGCCAAAGTGCGTAAGCAGTCAGGCGCTTCCTCAATGATCGGCACTCCAATATCTCGCAGTTTGGCAATGACTGGTATCAAATGCTCTGGAACCACTGGCGAGAGAGTAACCTCTGAACGGGTCATTGCTGCTGCTACCAAAAACGTCCCTGTTTCAATGCGATCAGGAATAATGCTATAGTCGGTAGAGTGCAATTTTGGCACGCCGACAATTGTAATTGTACTGGTTCCTGCACCGTAGATTTTTGCTCCCATTGCAATACAGAAGTTCGCCAAATCGACGACTTCCGGCTCACGTGCAGCATTTTCGATGATGGTTTCGCCATCCGCAAGAGTAGCCGCCATCATCAACGTTTCCGTTGCTCCAACACTGGCAATGTCTAAATAAATCTTAGCTCCCTTTAATCGGCGATCGCGACCAGGAACATAGGCATTACAAATGCCATGCTCAATCTGCACTTCAGCTCCCATTGCTTGCAGTCCTCGGACATGCAGATCCACTGGTCTTGCTCCAATGGCACAGCCTCCTGGTAACGGCATCTGGGCAACTCCCAGTCTTGCCAGAATCGGACCGATAGCAAAGAAACTCGCTCTCAACTGCGTAACCAGTTCGTAGGGAGCCTTTGATGTTTTGATAACTCTTGCATCAATGTCTAAAATGTCTCCAGTTTGCTTTAAGGGAACGCCTAAAGCTGATAAAATCTGACCGATCCGTGTGACGTCTGCCAATAACGGCACGTTACGGATACGACATTCGCCTGAACACAGCAAGGCTCCAGCCATGATCACCAGTGCTGAATTCTTTGCGCCGCTAATTCTAACATGACCTTGCAAACGATGCCCACCCCATATTTGCAAGACTGAGGAGTCTGCTGTAGGAGAAGATTTAGCATCTGGTAATCCGCTAGAAGGAATAATAAGCGTATCCTCCAAAAAAATTTACTGATTTCATACGTTTAAAGTTGGTTTCGATTCTACACGATAGTTTTTGATTGTCTACATTTTTCCACGACATCTAGAGTTAACAAATTACTCTGCCGCTCGGCTTAACACACGAAACCCTTACTATATCGTTATTTACAACTTAATTTAGACATTTAGGACTTTTAGTAACACATAGTATATGCGTTATGGGAAAATCAAGAGTGCAAAAAAATTTTTGCCTGACTCAATTTATTTGCCCTCCGTCGTTTTCCTAAAGTGACTTGGGGATCAAGTGATTGGTGGCATAACCAAAGAATATTGTGATAAAAAGAATAATTACTTGACACAATTAAATAATTAGGTCATAATTAAAGACGGTCAAGAAATAGTGAAGTTCGCGGAACTGGCGGAATTGGCAGACGCGCTAGATTCAGGTTCTAGTGCCGCAAGGCTTCCGGGTTCAAGTCCCGGGTTCCGCATTTAATAAATAGTGAGTGCCAAGTAAGAAAAAACTTAGCACTCAAAATTAAGAGATTTGATGCTAACAAGTACACAAAATCCTCTAGTCAAGCAAATCCGCAAACTGCACTCCTCAAAGGAACGGCACAAGCAGCAATTGTTTTTAGTGGAAGGAACGCACTTGTTAGAGGAAGCTTGTGCAGTGAATTACCCGTTGGAAGCAGTCTGTAGCACTCCAGAATGGCAAGACGCTCATCCTTTGCTGTGGGAAAAAGCGTGTGGTCTTTGCGAACGGGCAGAAATTGTTAGCGAGGAAGTTTTAAAGGCGATCGCCACCACAATGCAACCCGATGGCGTCGTCGCGACGGCAAAACGAGGTTATCGTGTTGGCGAAGTGCCATTTACTGGTATTGTGCTAGCACTGGAGACTGTGCAAGATCCAGGGAACTTGGGTACAATGATTCGGACTGCTGCTGCTGCTGGAGCTTCTGGATTGTGGCTGAGTGAAGATAGTGTGGATTTAGATAATCCAAAAGTCTTACGTGCTTCTGCAGGACAGTGGTTTCGCCAAGCAATGGCAGTGAGTTCTGATTTAAAAGCGACAGTCCAGCAAAGTCAGGAAGCAGGAATGCAGGTTGTTGCAACCTTACCCAATGCGACTTTGACTTATTGGCAGGTAGACTGGCGCAAACCCAGTTTAATATTGTTGGGCAATGAAGGTGCTGGTTTATCGCCAGAGTTGACAGCAATGGCAGATTTGCAAGTGAAAATTCCCTTAAGTCCAGGAGTCGAATCATTAAATGTGGCAATTACCGCTGCTTTGATGTTGTACGAAGCGCAAAGGCAAAAAAAATCTGAATGAAATTTTACACTCGAAAAATAAAAATCATATTTGTTGATTTTTGTCAATGGGTAATATTATGTCCGCTAAATTACCAACAAATCCTAGAAAACCCTACCCCGATGAGTGGCTACGCCAAAGTTCCCCTCCCTGCAAGCGGGGAGGGGTTAGGGGTGGGGTTCTGTAATTATGGGTAATTTAGCGGACATCACATAAGTCCTACTAACTACGTAACAACCCCTGATTTTTCTATTTGCAAGAACTTCTCTATCAACATATCGGGAATTGGTCGCGGGCGCATTGTTTTAGCGTCTACCCATACCCATAAAGCCTCAGCCGTGACTAACAAATCATCTTGGTTTTGTTTGCGAATCTCATACTGGCGATACGCACGAGTACCGCGCATTTCTCTTAACCAAGTCGTGACTTCTAGCGTGTCGCCTGCTACTGCTGGACGCAGGTAGTCAATTTCTACGCGTCGCATAACAAATACACCACCTAGTTCTTGATAGAGATCCAAAGTTAAACCCAGGTGTTCAGAGTGTTCAATGGCTGCCTGTTCTAGATAGTTTTGGTAAACTGCATTGTTGACGTGTCCCAAAGCGTCCATTTCGTAGTGGCGAACCCGCAGTAGTGTTTTGAATATTTGCATGGGTAAAATGAGTCAGAAATTATTCAGAAATTATCAATAACGAGTCAGGGCGCAAGGTATTGTGACCGTACAAAAATTGTACAAAAGTTATAGATGTATCTAAGTACTATTCTTGGTGACTATTGGCGGAACACCACTGACCTATTGGTTCGATTCTCGCCTGCTGGATCAATTCTACGACTTGCAATCGCTTGCATCCGTAATTATTTGCTAACAATTCCTCGGCTTGATGTTTTGCCTGATCAGCAGACACACCAAAAGTCATTATTTCTTCCTCTGGATTTCCTGTTATGCTCTCAACTGGAATTACGCAGATATATTGTGGTTCACCGGGTCTTATTTGTTGCACCATTTTTTGCTTAGTTATTTGAACAGAACATAGCCGTCTCTTCTCAATATACTCATAATTCCAGATATCAAACTATGAAAATCAATCCGTAGAATTCTTGTGCTTTGGTGTGATTGCTATCATCTTGGGGATTCTAATTTTCCGGTTGAAACAACGGCAAGCAAGCATTAAGAATTTTCTCAAAATTCCAAAATTTGGAAGTGTAAACACTTAGGTATGCGAAAATACATTTTAGAGACAAGAAATCTCTTTTTGTAAATTATTCTTTTTTAAGCAAGGGAGTGCGGCTAGAGGCACGCGTTTGCGTGCGCTCCATTAATTTACTTTCATCTCAGTTGCTGAATCCTTGGAAAGTGAGAAATTAAAGCTCTTATTTCCAAGGGCAAATTTAACATAACTGAGTTCAAGCTTGATGAGTGGCGTCTGGTATTAGCGAGCGTCAAAATCGGAGGGTAAAAATGGCAATACGTAATAATTTTGTCACAAATTTGTGGCAGAAATTACAACAAGATTCTGTGAGTTGGGGGGCTTTAATGTTGTGGGTTGCTGGATTAGTTGTACTACTAGCGATAGTTACAATGTTTTCTACCACCTAAAACTGACGTATGTAGCATGAACCGTATTGTTCTAGCAACGACTATCGTGTTATCCACTGCTGGCTTAGTGACTCCTGTGAAAGCTCAAGACACCCCTACTGCTACTCCAGGTAAACCAAATCAAGTTCTCAATGCTTGCATTCAGAACCAAGCAGAAACCTTACCTGTACCCTTTAGCGATGTTTCACCGGATCACTGGGCTTTCAAAGCGGTGATGACGATGCACTATTGTGGCGCTTTCCGTCAAGCAACGCCACCCGCTTTGTGGGAACGGCTGAAACCAACACAAAGTCAGCAAGTACCCCAAGAAGAACTAAAAACTCCAGTAAAGTAGTTTGTCACAATTGAAGGGTAAAAAAACCCAGTTTCTCTCAGAAACTGGGTTTCTTTGTTTTGTATCTAAAAAGGTATCTTCAAGGGTATGAAACTTCTTCCCGTTGGACATTGAGTCAAAACAACAGCAAGACAACAGATATAGTTAAAAAAATTAGTATCTATCACTGGGTAAAAGAACAATATCTATGGCTTCGCCCACCGTTAAACCAAATGCAGCAAGTACAGCCAGTAGCAAAAGTCTATCTCTTTTGCTAAAACCAGCAAAACGCAGTTCCATTGCAGCTAAAAGTGTAGTTGCTAAGGGCATAATAATGAAGGTCGAAAAAAGGGACCAAGTGGCGATTAAAGCAATTGATGCACTTAAAACCAAGACGACAACTAAAGTCTTAGAACCAAATTTAATCAAACGCTCTAACCAAGAAATACTCCTCCACAGCACAGCTAACATTAATGCTGCTACAAAAGCTCCCACTAGCCAGATAATGTGATTAACAGACAAATACCATCCCAACCAAGCATACGCAAGGCAGAGTAACACTAAAGGTTGCAAAGGAACCCTGTTAAAATATCCGATATTCATAACCGAATTGTTAACCCAGCCGATAAACGGATGGCAAATGTACGTAGAATAGTATCCTGATAAATTCTAGACCAAGCTTTGTGATTTATGTCTACTTCACCAGAAAGATAATTGTTGTGGTGTTGACGCTCACTTTATCGGAACATCGGCTTCTTAGGGGCTTTTTAACTGGCTGCATCGAGAGCCATGAGCAGATGTCCCCGTAGTTTCTAGAAACCAAAGGATAAAAAGCCACCATCAACTGCAATACACTGTCCAGTAATGTAAGTAGCTGTTGGCATACACAAAAATGCCACTAAACCTGCGACTTCTTCTGGTGTACCAACTCGTCCCATTGGGGTGCGCGATACAACAGAGTTCAACACATCCGAATTGCTCAACAAAGGTTCAGTCAAAGGGGTGAGAATAAACCAGGGAGCAACAGTGTTTACCCGAATTTGATTTCCTGCCCATTCTACAGCCAAAGAACGGGTCAGTTGTACAAGCGCCGCTTTTGTCATCCCATAAGGTGCGCCTGTGCGAACTGCGGTTAACCCAGCAACAGAACCAACATTAACGATGCTCCTGTTGTTTCCAGCTTTTAGCAAAGGGTAAGCCAGTCGGCACATTTCAAATATAGAAGTTAAATTGGTTTGAAATATAGACTCATACTCTTGTTCTGTGTATTCCAACGCCTTTTTACGAATGTTAGTGCCAACATTGTTGACAAGAATATCTAATCCTCCTAAAGTTTGATTGACTTGTTCGATGATTGCCTGACGACCATCAGATATAGCAACGTCTGCGGCAATTCCATGAGCTTTCAATCCTTGCAATTGCCAGTTCTCAAGCTGCTGGTTGACTGCTTCTGCATTTCGGGCAACAATCATAATCTCAGCACCAAGCGACAGGAATTCTTGAGCGATCGCCAATCCAATCCCCTTAGTTGCTCCGGTAATCAAGGCTTTTCTTCCTGTTAGTGTCCACCGGTTATTGTCCATTCAATTTCTCCTTGTACATTACCAGAAGTTAGAAGTCTATGCAGTCAGAAGCAGGAGCGATGCAATGGTTGTGAGAGCAACAGCTTTAAGAGCGATTCCCAAATTTTAAATTCTCCTTGCTCATTCTTGTATCATCGTTGCATGAAGATAATCAACCACATCAATATTCCTGCTGATAGTATCCCTAAGCTTGTTTTAGTAAGATAGCTAAATAAGCGCTCAGTGATACTCATGAATTGCCCACCGATGTCGCCTACTATCCCTGGAGTTGTTCGGTTGCGTCCTCACGCTCGTGTTGTCAGCAAACTGTCAATTTGGTTACACATAGCGGTGGGATGTGTCAGTATTGGGTTAATTCCTACCCTAGCCGCCCGTCCTAGCTTGGGTGCAGAACGGTTGACCATCTCCTACGGTCTTGTGGCTCGCTCTATTCCCATTAATTCCCTGGAAACTTATGCTAGAACAGGCAAAATAGACGATGATTTGGCTGCATATGTTCAGTATGCAGGCAAGGAGCAACTCAACCTGCTACGGCAATTTTTGCTGACTCCCATTCCCCTAAATGCTGTAGCGGTTTCGCAATTTCTTTACACGCCAATTGGCAAGAGATTGTTAGAAAATTTGGGAGAAGTTGTACAGCAGGGATCTCGCATTAATGGGTTTTATGCAATTCGAGCCTCCCTGATTCTTGCAGCAGCAGACCCAGAAGGGTTAACGTTATTAAACGTGCTACGCAAGTTTCCCTCAAGAGCAATTTCGATAGATTTAGCGCGCAGCTTGGAGATTGCAGGATCGTTCCAGAGGCTGGTGAATCAAACTCAACAGGCGATCGCACTGATCAATAAGCAGTCCTCATTGAATGCAGGCACGGCTCCCACATTAAATAATATTTCAGTGACAGACCTGCCACGACCAGGAAATTTTAGTTGGCAAAAGCGAACTATCATACTCAACGATACCTCTCGCGAACGCATTTTTCCTGCTGACATCTACCTACCAAATGTATCCAGCGTTCGTCCACTCATTGTGATCTCCCACGGACTTGGCTCTGATCGCAACAGTTTTGGTTACCTTGCTGAATACCTCGCTTCTTATGGCTTTGTCGTCGCCGTTCCAGAGCATCCAGGTAGCAATGCCCAACAGTTGCAAGCACTCTTGGGAGGTAGGGCGGCAGAAGTCACAAGCCCCAGAGAATTTATTGACCGACCTTTGGACATAAAGTATTTGTTGGATCAACTCACTAGCCTATCTCAATCCGACGCGACTTACAGGGGGCGCTTGAATTTGGAACAGGTAGGCGTCGTGGGTCAATCCTTTGGTGGTTACACAGCTTTGGCATTAGCAGGAGCACCAATTGATTTTAAGCAACTTGAAAAAAATTGCCCACCTTCACCAGATGTACTCAATGTTTCGCTGTTGCTTCAGTGCCTAGCTACCGATTTACCGCAATCTACTAAATATAATTTGTCAGACCCACGAGTCAAAGCAATCATTGCCATTAACCCTGTTGATAGTAGTATTTTAGGGCAAGCCAGTCTCAGCCAAATTAAAATCCCAGTGATGATGGTCGCTGGTAGTGTTGATACCGTTGCTCCGGCTTTTCCAGAACAAATTCAACCGTTTACCTGGTTAACAACCCCAAACAAATATTTAGTATTAATTAATGGCGGAACCCACTTCTCGGTAATTGGGGCATCACCAAATGATGCCGTACCGGTTCCCGAACAGGTGATTGGTCCAAGTCCTGCCTTAGCGCAGCGATATATCAGAGCTTTGAGTCTTCCCTACTTCCAGAGGTACGTTGCCAATGAGCAGAGTTACAGTCGCTACTTAAGTGCAGATTACATCAATGCCCTCAGTCAGGAACCGTTACCGCTGAGTTTGGTGCAATCTCTCAGCCTTAAAGGTTCTGCCTCAACTGCAATCCCAGAGCCAACTACTATCAGTAAGCTTGAATCTCTGCCTTCATCTGAGGTTTTTGTATCACCATATCCAAAGCAATTTGTCAATATTAAATTTTAGTAATCCAGGTAGTATCGTTAGCGACAGGTTCAATGAGTCCCAGCAGGACAAAGTGCTCTCAAAGGCTTGCCTTTGAAGACATGAAGCCTCAAGTTACCACACTAATAACGATAATTAGCAAACCTACCAAAATATGTAACACAGAAAAAATCAAGACAACACGCCCCTTTGGTGTTTCAAGATTTATTTCGAGATTTGCAACTCTTAAGGTACCACCCACCCAAGCAATGACGCCAATTATTGCAATTACCAGCCCAATAATGGTCAAAATAGAAAAATTTAGCATTTTAACCCGTAAATCACTTTTCTTTTTACAAAGGATTTACTATAAAACGCTTTCAATTTCTCTAACGTCTGCTAAAGGAATGAGTCAAGTATGAAATAACTTTACTTATTTTATACTTTAGTCTAGGCAAATATTAAAGGCTCACAGCTAGAGCTATATAGTTAATTTGCCTGTGAGCCTTTAATAAAGTGCTAGCCTTGCTTAGCCTTGCTTATCTACAATTGGACGACCTTGGGCATCCACGTCTAGCTCTTCACGTCGAATTGTATCAGTCGCTTCAGCTGTCTCGTGTTCTACAACCTTCTTGACTCGGACTTCTTCGCGCACAACAGCCTCTTTGCGGATATCGGGCGTTTCTTCGTAAAGCTCCACACGAGCAACTTCACCTTCACGGAAGTTGGCTTCGCCTGGATTTACCGCTGTAGCATCTGTGGGAGTTGTACGTTCAATCACCACGCGCTCTTTTTCCACAGGTACTGCAACACGAGCTGTTTGTGTTTCCACGTGTTTGCCGATCGCCACTTCTCCAGTTTTACGGCGCTGTTTGTCAGCAATCAACCGTTCTTCATACAGCTTCAAAGTTTGCTCGTTGCTGTCATTGCTGTCATTAAGGTTATATAGCGACGGTTCGTGCTCGTAGTTGTAAGTATTGCGATCGTAAGTAGGTTGAGTTAGGTCAGAAATAGCTGCAGTAGCATCAGCAGTACCTGCAGTAGCAGTACCTGCAGTAGCAGTACCCACAGAAGTAGCAGCTATTGGACGGTATGCACCTCGTACCTGTTCTTCGTAGTCAAAATCAACCTTTTCCAAGTTATCGAAATTAGGCAGGCTTTCGACTTGCTCTTTGCTCAGACCATTGACAAAAATTCGTCTTGCACCATAATCAATGTTGCCAAGACCAACAGGTAGTAAAACTTTCTTGCCAAAAACCCAAAAGCCTGTGTCTACGATGAAATAGCGGAATTTACCTGTCTGCTCATCGACTAAGATATCGTGAACGGAGCCGACTTTATCATCTCCTTGAGCATAAACATCAAAGTTCTTGATGTCATCGAGATCGGAGTGTTCTTCACGATAGTCAGGGTAGAAGTCACTAAGCTTTACAAGTGCCATCTGTTTTTCTCCTGCATTGCTTCTTCCTTTTTCATGTTAAAAATATTCAAAAATTATTCATCTTTCTCGTGAATGATAAGATGTGTCAAATGTATCAAAAAATCTATACCTATTAGATGAAATTCTGTTTTTAATGCTCTTATAGTATGAAATATTACAAATTTGTCTCCAACGAATGGAGAATTATTGGTGTCTAGATGAAAGCAGCGGCTACCCGACGATTCAGAAGTTCGTTGGGTTGTAGTGTTAAAAGACAAATAACTAAAAGACAAATAAAAGACAAATAACCAGACGGCTGCTTCTATAAAGTCTGGGTTTTCTCAATACAAGCTCTAAGCTGTTCGGCAAGAATCTGGATATGGGGTTTTCTCATCATAGTTAGGTGATTACCAGGAATGTTGTGAATTTCCACTCCTTTAAGAGCGATATCACCCCAGCCGATAGTTAGATCTCGGTTAGCAATGCTTGACTGAACGTTTGTTCTAAAAAGAGTTATTTGGTGCGGATAGACTTTTGGAACATAGTTGAGAGTTGCTTGGGTGTTGGCATGAAAAACACGAAGCATTGGGCGAATTGTTAACTCGCGCAAAATCCGTGACTTGGATTCCTGAGGTATAAAGTGCGAGAATAGATTGGTTTCAATGCGTCGAACAAATTTATTAAAAATAGAATTAAAAATAGGAAAACGAGAAGTCAAACTGTCAACTTGATTCTTGTTATAAGCGGTCATGAGATAAAAATAATCGAGGAAAAATGACCATATATATCGTGCCGCTGTACTGAAAAGAAACCTCAAACTATCACCAACAGAAGGTTTATTCCCGGAAACTGGTGCTACAGTGTCAAGCAAAGCAAGTAGAGCCACTTCATGCCCGCTTGATTGGAGTTGCTGAGCCATTTCAAAAGCAACCAAACCTCCAAAAGACCAACCTCCTAAAAAATAAGGACCTCTTGGCTGCACTGTACGCAATGCTTCAATATAGTAAGTCGCCATGTCTTCGATGCGAGTCAGCGGCGAACTTTCTCCGTCAATTCCCATAGGCTGTAGCCCGTAAAACGGTTGATTTTTACCTAAGTGATAAGATAATTCGTAATAAGGGAAAACAACACCAAAAATGGGATGAACACAGAAGAAAGGAGGATTTGAACCACTAGGCTGAATGGCAACTAAGGGAGACCAAGGCAGAAAATCCTTTTCTGAAGATAGAGATTTTGCTAAACTTTCAATTGTTGAATTTAAAAATAAGGAAGATATTGGTAATTCACGTTGAAATTGCTTATGGATTTGCTCTACAAGCCGTACAGCTACCAGAGAATTTCCTCCTAAGTCGAAGAAGTTGTCGTGAATACCAACAGATTCAAGGTTAAGAACTTCAGCCCAAATTTTTGCAAGTGTTGACTCGGTTGAGTTACGAGGAGCGACAAACGCTTTATCTAATGAGCGGCTATTCAAACTATAGGGTGTAGGTAAAGCATGGATATCTAGTTTGCCATTAGGCGTTAGTGGCAGAGAATTTAGCACTACAAACGCTCTTGGGATCATGTATTCTGGTAATTTTTCTTTTAAAAAGTTACGTAGTTCAATCGTTGTTGCTGCTTGTGTTTGATGAGGAACAATATAAGCTACCAAGTGCTTCTCACCAGAGACATTCTCTTGAGCAATAACCACCGTTTCTTGCACGCTTTGATGTTGTCTCAGGACTGTTTCAATCTCTCCCAATTCGATACGGAAACCGCGAATCTTTATCTGGTTGTCGATGCGATCGATAAATTCAATATTGCCGTCGCTTCGATAACGAGCTAAATCACCTGTCTTGTAAAGTCGTGTTTTTGGGAGAAACTCGGTTTCTTGGATAAAGCGAGTTTCTGTTAATTCAGAGTGGTTGAGATAGCCTCGCGCCAGTCCTTCACCACTGATGTATAATTCGCCAGGAATTCCAATTGGTACAGGTTGTAAATGCTTATCTAATATATAGATTTGAGTGTTAGTGATAGGGCGACCAATGGGTGGTTTTTCACCAGTAGCGCTAATTTCTGCAACAGTTGACCAAACAGTTGCTTCAGTTGGTCCGTAAGCATTAAAAAATCGGCGACCAGATGCCCAACGTTTTACAATATCTTCGGAACAAGATTCACCTGCACAAATAATAGTTTGCAGTGCGGGAAGTTCTGCTTTTGGTAGAACTGCTAAAACAGCAGGCGGAAGGGCGACATGAGTAATAGCTTTTTCGCGCAATAGTTGGATCAAAGCTTGTCCGGGTAGAAGGGATTCTTTGTTTGCTAAATAAAGAGTCGCGCCTGTTCCCAATGCCATGACAATCTCAAAAATTGAGGCATCGAAACTCAATGATGCGAATTGCAGAATGCGATCGCTCGGTTGTAAATTGAAAGTTTCAATCTGCGCCTGTATTAAGTTGAATAATCCTCGGTGTTCGATTAAAACACCTTTAGGTTTTCCTGTTGAGCCAGAGGTATAGATGATATAAGCTAAGTTGTCAGATGTTACGCAGCTGTTTGGGTTTTCTTGGCTTTGTTGTGCAATTGTCTGCCAATCTTGATCTATGCAAATGACAGTATCTATGCAAATGACAGTCAATTCATGTTGCTGATCCCCCGAACCTTTGTTGGATTCCTGAGTGTAGGGGCACGGCAGTGCCGTGCCCCTACGAAACAACGAGGATAGTGAAGAATGAGTTAGTAAAATCGATACTTTCGCGTCTTCCAGCATGAAGTTAAGACGCACTTGAGGATAACTGGGATCTAACGGCAAGTATGCTCCACCTGCTTTAAGGATGCCCAACAGTCCGATAATCATCTCAAAAGAACGCTCTAGGCAAATGCCAACTAAAGTGTCTGGGACGACTCCCAGTTGTTGCAGGTGATGTGCAAGTTGGTTAGCTCGGATGTTCAGTTCGCGGTAGGTTAAGTGTTGGTTTTCAAAGACGAGTGCTATGGCATCGGGAGTTTGCTCTCTTCGTGCTTCAAACAACTGATGAAAACACTTGTTGTGCGGGTAGTCTCTCCTGGTATTATTCCAATCAATCAATAACTGCTGCCGTTCAGTTGCAGTCAGCAAAGGCAAATCTGAGAGGCGCTGTTGTGGATCGGCAACAATGCTTTCTAGCAGCGTTTGGAAATGTCCCAGCATCCGGGTGATGGTGGTGTCATCGAATAAATCGGTGCTGTAGATCACTTGTCCTTTCAGGCTTTCCAAATCCTGCCACAGGTGGAATTCCAAATCAAGCTTAGCGGTTTTGCTGTCGAACTCGAACAGGGACAGCGTTAGCCCAGGTAACTCTAGCGCTTCAATCGGAGTGTTTTGCAGGCTAAACACGACTTGGAACAGCGGATGACGGCTTAAATCTCGCTGCGGATGGAGTTGTTCCACCAGTTTTTCAAAAGGCAAATCCTGATGAGCATAGGCTCCCAAAGTTACCTCGCGCACTCGATTCAACAGTTCCCGAAACGTCGGGTTGCCTGATAAATCAGTTCGCAGGACTAAGCTATTGACAAAAAAACCAATTAACCCTTCTATCTCGCTGCGGTTGCGATTAGCGATCGCTGAACCGACTACAATGTCCTCTTGCTGCGTGTAACGATAAAGCAACGTTTGGAATGCTGCTAGCAGAGTCATGAACAATGTAACGCCTTGTTGACGGCTGAGGGCAACTAGCGCTTGACTCAAAGATTGCGGGAGTTCTAGAAATTGTCTTGCTCCTCTGTATGTTGGCACTGCTGATCTTGATCTGTCGGTGGGGAGATTTAGCACCGAGATGCCGTTCAATTGCTTTTGCCAGTAAGATAATTGGGTTTGGAGTACTTCTCCCGCAAGCCATTCCCGCTGCCATTGAGCGAAATCTGCATACTGGATGGGTAGTTCTGGTAGCAGTAATGGCTTCTGTTCAAGAAAAGCTGTATATAATGCCCCCAGTTCTCGAATCAGCACTCCAATCGACCAGCCATCGGCAACAATGTGATGTAGATTGAGCAACAGCAGATATTCTGCTTGATCCAGTTGTAGCAGCGTCACTCGCAGTAATGAACCAGTGCTTAGGTTGAAAGGACGTTGAGCCTCTGCGGTTACAAGTTGTCGCGCTTGTGTCTCGCGTTCTGTTGCTGAAAGATGACGTAGATCTATTAAGGGAAGGGGTATGGTTAAGGTGGGAGATATTGCTTGCATCGGTTGCCCTTCCATTAACACAAAAGTGGTGCGTAAGGTTTCGTGGCGGTGTACAATTTCGTTGAATGTCTGCTCTAAGGCGGTTAAGTTGAGTGAACCTGTCAGGCGAAGTGCTGTTGATACATTGTAGAAGGGATTGCCGGATGCCAACTGGTTGAGAAACCATAGCCTAGCTTGGGCGAATGATGTAGGGAAGATAAAAACTTCTGCTTCTTGAGGAATATTGAATTTTTCTTCAGCAGCTGGGGAGGAGTTGTCAGAAAAATACTGGCTCATCAGAAAAAATGGGTTTGAAACCCCGTCCTAGAAGGACGGCTTTACATGATAGAATGGGATGAGTTGTTAACCCATCACAATGCAGACGGTATCTGTTAAATGCAAGCTCCAAGTCCCTGTAGAGTTGCGCCAAGGAATTGACCGCACTTTGCAGGGGTTTGCAGATGCTTGCAACCAGATATTGGAGGTGGCTAAGCGCGAGAATTGCTGGAATACAACCAAGCTTCACCACAAGACCTATAAGTTGGTGCGAGAAGCTACGGGTTTGAAGGCAAACCATGTTTGCCAAGCAATCCGGCGCGTAATTGGTAACGCCAAGGCAGTTAAACAAATCCACAAGTTTAGACCGACATCCATTAATTTGGATGTGCGGACTTTTCAATATATTGAGGAGTTGCAAACAGTTGGCGTCACCTTGATGTGTGGTCGGGTTAAGTTTAAGTTGAGTATTGGTAACTACCAGTTGGCACTGCTTAAAGGGCAATCCCCAACGGCTGCTACGCTCAACAAGACTAAACAGGGTGACTACTACATCAATATCTGTGTTGATCTGCCCACAGACCCCAATGGGAAAACCCCAAAGGTAATTGGGGTGGACTTGGGTCGCAGGGACATCGTGTGATTCGTTCTCTCGAAATGAGTAGAGATACTCAAGGATGAGAGGCAAGGTACTGAACCTTGACAACTTATTAGCCATGTAGGTGAGGGCAAGTATCATAGAAAACCTAAATCCTACTCCACAGGCGCAGTGGTTAAAGCACACAGAACGTAGTAGCAAGTATACTGCGTCCCCCACGGTAGCGACTAGCCATCAATCCGTGAAGCGGGGGTGAAAGGCGGTAATACTAAAAGCCTAATTTGGTATCCGTCGAGCAAGAACCCATGAGCAACCATAGTGTGAAGGCATGATAAAGCATCGTCAGGCGTAACCAGCGAAATAAGGCTGTTCACGCTGGGAGACCCAAAAGGGCAAGGATAAGAGGAAATAGCGATGATGTCTCGACTATTTAGCGCTTCCCATAAACCCGGTGCACAGTGCCGCTCTAAAGGTTCAGAAGAATGGCTAATAGGAACGAAGTAACCCCTCATTCGCTCTTAGTTAGGTCGATAACTAAGTAGGTGCTAACCGTATGCAATGAGGCGGAAAGATTGGGTCAGAAGCGAGCGACTTGGGTAACACCAAGGGGATGCCGACAGACCCACGGGAACCTGGATGATAAAGTCATTAGTAGCAGTGAATATGTTATGAACACGGCAATTAGTCCGATGTATGAATGGAACACAATCCCCTGGCATAAGCTAGAAAGGAAAGTGTATAAGCTGCAAAAAAGGATTTATCAAGCCTCTAGTCGTGGTGATGCTAAGGCAGTTCGCAGGCTCCAGAAGCTGTTGATGAGTTCTTGGTCAGCAAGAGCGCTAGCGGTTCGTAGAGTTACCCAGGATAACCAAGGGAAAAAAACGGCAGGTGTGGATGGGATCAAATCCCTAACCCCCAAGCAACGTTTATCCCTAATGGACAAATTAGCAATGGGTTCCAAGGTCAGCCCAACCAGAAGGGTATGGATTCCCAAGCCTGGTACGGATGAAAAAAGACCCTTAGGAATACCTACAATGGAAGACCGCGCCTTGCAAGCGCTAACCAAATTGGCACTAGAACCAGAATGGGAAGCGCGATTTGAACCGAATCAATATGGGTTCAGACCTGGACGCTCATGCCAAGATGCGATTGAAGCAATATACAAAGCCATCCACTGCAAATCAAAATTTGTGCTGGACGCCGACATATCGAAATGCTTCGACCGCATCGACCACGAAGCACTGCTAAAAAAACTAAATACATTCCCCACCATTCGCCGTCAAATTCGTGCATGGTTAAAAGCGGGAGTGATGGATGGTAAGCAGTTGTTTCCAACATCTGAGGGTACGCCACAAGGCGGGGTCATCTCCCCGTTATTAGCAAACATTGCCCTCCACGGAATGGAAGAACGGATAAAGCAGTTCGCTGATACACTGCCAACAAGAGGCGGATTTGGCAAACGGGACAACCGTAAAAGCTTAAGCCTCATCCGTTACGCCGATGACTTCGTGATTCTCCATGAAGACTTAACCGTTGTACAAAGATGCAGGGAGATAATCTCTGAATGGTTAGAAGGCATGGGTTTGGAACTAAAGCCAAGCAAAACAAAAATTGCCCACACCCTCAACCAATACGGTCAGGAAAAACCAGGATTTGACTTCCTTGGTTTTAATATAAGGCAATTTCTAGCAGGAAAGTACCAAAGCGGGAAAACCTCAAGGAGTAACAAACTGTTAGGCTTTAAAACAATCATCACCCCAAGCCAAGAGAAGATAAAGATACACTACGACGAAGTGAGCAAAATCATACAAGCCCATAAGTCAGCGCCACAAGCGGCGCTAATCAGACATCTAAACCCTGTCATCAAAGGATGGGCAAACTTCTACTCCAGCGTAGTAAGTACAGATGCTTACAGGAAATTAGACAATCTTATCTTTTTAAAACTCGAAGCTTGGGCAAAACGCCGACACCCTAGCAAATCAGCGAAATGGGTGTTCAAAAGATATTGGAGAACAATAAAAGGCGATAACTGGGCATTTGCCACGAAAGGAGAAAATCCACTTCAACTCATAGACCACAACAGCACTCCGATTGTGAGGTATGTGAAGGTCAAAGGCGAAGCCTCCCCATTCGACGGCAACCTAGTTTACTGGAGCACAAGAATGGGAAATCACCCGGAAATGCCCAAAAGAGTGACTACACTCCTTAAAAGGCAAAAAGGGAAATGCCCCTACTGCAAACTGCATTTCAGACAAGACGATGTAATGGAGATTGACCACCGAATCCCAAAATCGAGAGGTGGAAAGGATTCCTATGAAAACTGGCAACTCCTGCACAGGCATTGTCACGATATAAAGACTACCTTAGATGGTAGTGCTGGCACCAAATCTGGCTGTAAAAGCGCCAAGCCTAAACCACCCTCAAAACCAGAATGGTTCTGGGAAGAGGATATGTTGGTAATGAGGTATGTTTGACAAACACCAAGTTACTGAGGAGCCGGATGAGGTGAAAGTCTCACGTCCGGTTTTGGAGACCAGCGGGACTGGTGACAGTCTCGCTGAGTTTAATGCTACCACTTCCACGCTTAACTCGTGGAGTGGAGAACAAATTCAAGCCACTCGTGACCGATACAGCAAGGTCAGAGCTAATGTTCAATCCAAACGCACTCGGAATTCTCGCAGACTTCTGAGAAGGCTTTCTGGGAGAGAACAAAGGTTTCAGAAATGGCTGAATCACAACATTTCTAAACAGCTTGTTCAAGAGGCAAAACAACTGAATGCAAGTTTGGCTTTTGAGGATTTGACTAATATCAGGGAATCGCTCAATCAAAAGCCTCGTAGCAAACCCGAACGTCGTAGAACCAATAATTGGGCGTTTTACCAACTGCGTTTGTTTGTCGGATACAAAGCCAATATCGCTGGTGTCCCAGTTGTTTTTGTACCACCTGCTTACACCAGTCAAACTTGTTCCCGATGTGGACATATTCACCCCGTTAAGGGGAAGTCCTATCGGAATGGAAAGCTGTTTAAATGTGGGCATTGTGGATTTGAACATGATGCTGACGTAAATGCGGCAAATAATATTGCCATCTTGGGGGTTTGTGTAAGCAATCCCGAAAGTCCGGGGATGAGTTGTCAATTAGAGGGGCAATTGTTTCTCTTTCCGATATCTCAGATCTGAGGCTAAAGCCCCGTACCTTCAGGTCGGGGTAAGCTTACAAGCTGGTGATTCGGGTTTTCTAAGTGTGTTGACATTGCGATTGGCTTTGCCACTCTGTCCCTTGGGCGTTAGCGCAGCTTTCCGCAGGAATCGCCTTTAGCGCTGCGCTTTGCTTTGTTAGCGTAGCTTTCCGTAGGAATCGCCTGCACAGCTTGCCCTTCCACTACGAGAAATCAACCTCAAAAGTTTGTCCTTCCACCGTCACCTTATCGCCCGATACTAATTTCCGTCCTCGTCGGGTTTCAATTGTACCATTGACTTTTACATCACCTTCTTGAATCATCAGCTTGGCTTGCCCACCTGTTGGGGCTATACCTACGAACTTCAAAAACTGGTCGAGTTTTATAGTATTGTCGGTTGTCGTCATATTGAAAAGTTAATTCTGTGCTGATCTGATTGTGGCGCGACTCTTGATTATCTCTGTTCGCTTTCTTTATTCAGCGATGATAACTTCATCCGCCGGCTTTCACGAGAAAGTGGGACTAAAGCTGGAGCTGTACTTTCAACATTACTAGCTTTCAAGGTTTCAACCACCTTAGATAATTCTGCAATTGTCGGTGCTTCAAATACGCTACGTAAAGGTAACTCAATCTTAAAAGCGTCGCGCACTCTAGAGACAAGCTGAGTTGCCAGTAAGGAATGACCTCCCAAGGTAAAGAAATTATCATGAATACCCACCCGCTTGACTCCCAAAACCTCAGCCCAAATTTTTACCAGCACTTGTTCAACAGCAGTCTGAGGAGCAACATAACCTCCTGGTAATTGTGGCTGAATTGGATCGAATGCTCTTAAGGCGCGGCGATCCACTTTGCCATTAGGCGTCAAAGGTAGTGACTCCAGCACCACGAAAGCTGAAGGTATCATGTACTCAGGTAGCTTTCCTACGAGATAAGTCTGCAATTGCGGCACTAACTTACGTGCTGCTTTAGCTTGTAGGGGATTATTGGCGTAAGATTGCCACGGACGCGCCTGAGTGCTATGTGGAAAAATAGTTCTTTGCGTTGATGCATCTTCCTTGACAAAAACCACGTCGTAGCGTCCTTCACTACCCGAATCTGACCAGCTAATATTAACGTTGTAGGGTAGTTGATTAGCCAGTGCATAAAAATCTTCTGGATCAACTCCTAAATTTTGGAGTTTTTGCAAAGCCTCACGCATCTGAGCAACAGTTTTAAAATCTTCAGCGCCTGAGAGCCATTCTGCTGTTTTCACTGCTGCCATCACTCGGGCATTAGGCACATGAGTAATGCCTAAAATTTCTGGTTTTTTCTCGACTAATATCTGTCGTACTGTTGGTAGTGTGAGATTATTTTCAGACCAATCCAGGACTGAATTATTTGCAGGATGACGAACAGTTTCACCGCCAATATAAAGAATAACATTATAACGAAACTGAGTTAATTCATTGTGATAGCGACCCGGCATGAGTTGAATTTGTACATAACTAATTTGGGGAAGCCGCTGCTTTAATGCAGTGAAAAAAGCTGGGTCAATGACTAACTCTGTTTCTTGGAAAATTTGCATTTGTACTTGTTGCTGCAACTCGTGGCGGGTAAGAGAGGGTTCAGCTTGATACAGTTGCACCGATGCATGGAAAGCTTGCAACAGCGGTAAACTTCGGACATCTCCTATGAAGATAAAGCCACCAGGAGCAGTAGCCTGAACAGCACCTTCTAATACACGAATAAGATAATTAATACTAGGAAAATATTGTACAACCGAGTTGAGAATCACTGCATCAAAAGCTGCTGCTTCTACTCCCTGAAAATCAGCAGCCATCTTTTCAAACAGCGTTACCTGCGGCATTTGTGCCAACTGCTTTTGGATGTAGTTAAGTGAAGCTGGGGAAAAGTCCGTCCCATAATATTTAGTGCAGTGAGGCGCAATTCTAAACAGTAATAAACCTGTTCCACAACCAATTTCTAGTACTCGGCTGGGTTGTAAAGCCAGAATTTGACCAACTTGGTTATTCACCCACTCGCGCATCTGTTCTGGTGGGATTGGCTGATTTGTATAACTACTATTCCAACCGACAATATTGAATGTTGGATCGGAATCAGCCGCAGGTGTATTGTAAGTTTCGTTATACAGCATCTGCCATTGTAAAACCTGCTCATCCTGCAATGGCGTCTGTTGGATTTGCTCTTGTTGAGTGTTGTATTCAGCATTCAGCGCTACATAAGCGACTAAACGCTTTTCACCTTCATTTTCACGAGTCATGACTACCGTTTGCAGTACTGCTGGATGCTGACTCAGCACCGCTTCAATTTCTCCCAACTCAATGCGGTAGCCCCGAATTTTCACCTGTTCGTCGAGGCGACCTAAAAATTCGATGTTACCATCTTGTCGATAGCGAACTAAATCACCTGTTTTATAAAGACGTGCTTTTGGTTGATTGCTAAAAGGATTAGGAATGAATTTTTCACCAGTTAAATCAGCAGAGTTTAAATAGCCTCGCGCCAGTCCATCACTAACAATGTACAGTTCTCCTGGAACGCCGATGGGTACAGGTTGCAAAAGTTTATCTAGTATATAAACCTGTGTGTTGGCAATCGGACGACCAATTGCTGGTGCTATGTCGGCTTGATTCGTAACAGAAACTTGACCGGAAGTTGTGACAACAGTATTCTCGGTTGGTCCATAATTATTTATAAATTGGAAAGGATACTCAGCTAAAAGAGATTGATGTAGTTTGTCTCCACCTGTGAGTAATATTCGCAAAGCTGTATTATTCGACCAATTTAATAATAAAAGTTTCTCTGCCAATGGTGTTGGAACAAAGCTAATTGTTATTCCTTTTGATACTATCCAATCTTGCAATTTGTCAGGCAAAAGCCTCGTTTCCTCATCTGGAAAATAAATACTTGCTCCAGCACTAAGATAAGGCAAAATTTCCCAGCTACAAGCGTCAAAAGCAACTCCAGCAATTTGTGTAACTCGGTCAAGGGGTGAAACTGCGAAGGTTTTTTGATGCCAAAAGACAAGATTTAACAATGCCCGATGTTCAATTTGAACTCCTTTAGGCTTCCCAGTTGAGCCAGAGGTGTAGATGACATAAGCGAGGTTGTTTGCTGTAATGTTGGTAGTCAAATTATCTTCGCTTTCTTGAGCAATTGTCTCCCAATCTTTATCCAAACAAATCAAAGCTGAATTCTGCGTTTCAAGACGGTTCAACCACCGTTCTTGAGTTAAGATAACTGGAACTTGAGCATCTTCAAGCATAAAGCTTAAACGCTCAGGGGGATAGGTGGGATCTAAAGGCACATACGCTGCACCCGCTTTTAGAATGCCCAACATTCCAATGACCATATCAAAAGATCGCTCTACACAAAGCCCTACCAAAACTTCCTCACCAACGCCCAGTTTTTGTAGGTAATGTGCCAGTTTGTTGCTGCGTTTATTTAACTCTTGATACGTAATTTTTTTCTCTTCAAATACCAGCGCCAATGCATCAGGATTTTGCTCTACCTGAGCTTCAAATAGCTGATGAATGCATCTATCTTGAGGATAATCTACGCGGGTATTGTTCCATTCCACTAACAACTGATGTCGCTCAGCTTCGCTTAAAAATGGTAAATCTGCAATTCGTTGTTCTGGATGAGTGACAATACTTTCTAGCAGCGTTTGGAAATGTCCCAGCATCCGGTTAATGGTGCTGTCATCAAATAAATCGGTGCTGTAAATGACAAAACCGCTGATACCTTCTGAGTTATTTACCCATAACCCATTTTGAGGCGTTAGCGAAGCTCCTCCTTTGGAGGCTCGCTCCCACAGGTGAAACTCCAAATCAAACCGCGTTGTTTCACTATCAAATGGCAAGGGACTAAGAGTCAATTCAGGCAACTCTAGCGCTGACATTGGCGCATTTTGGAGCGCAAACACCACCTGAAACAGGGGATTTTGATTCAAGTTCCGTTCTGGATGCAGTTCTTCCACCAACTTCTCAAAAGGCAAATCTTGGTGAGCATAAGCTTCTAAAGCTACGTCTCGCACTCGACTTAACAATTCCCGAAAAGTTGGGTTCCCTGACAAATCGGTACGCAGCACTAAACTATTGACAAAAAAGCCAATTAACCCTTCTATTTCACTACGGTTGCGGTTGGCGATCGCTGAACCCACAGCAATATCTTCTTGCTGCGTGTAGCGATAAAGTAAAATCTGGAATGCTGCAAGCATTGTCATGAACAAACTCACCCCTTCCTGCTGGGAGAGAGTTTCTAGCGCTTCGCTCAGACTTTTTGGTAATTGCAGAAATTGCCTTGCACCTCGGTAAGTTGGAGCTGCTGGTCTTGGTCTGTCCGTTGGCAGATTTAGCATGGAAACGCCTTCCAACTGCTTTTGCCAGTAACCAAGTTGCTTTGCCAACACATCCCCTTGCAACCATTGACGTTGCCAATATGCAAAGTCTGCATATTGAATCGGTAGTTCTGACAGAGGGGAACGTTGATTGCTGGCAAAAGCTGTATAAAGCGCTGCTATCTCCCGAATCAACACCCCGATAGACCAACCATCGGAGACAATATGGTGCATATTCAGCACCAGGATATGTTCTGCTTCATCCAACCGTAGCAGCGTGACTCGCAGCAATGGATCAGTTGATAAATTGAAAGGACGTTGAGCTTCCTGAGTCATGAGTCGTCGCGCTTCTTTTTCACGTTGATCCCGAGGAGTCGGTGCTACTACGACTTGTGGTAGTTGCTGCAAATCTCTGACTGCTAAGGATAGATTTAAAATAGGTGCAATGACCTGAACTGGTTGCCCTTCGACTATGGCAAAAGTGGTACGTAAAGCTTCGTGACGCCGCACAATTTCGTTAAAAGTTTGTTCCAGCGCTGCCAAATGAAGCGAACCTGTGAGACGAAATGCTGCTGGAACGTTATAGAAAGGATTGTTGGGTACTAATTGGTCAAGAAACCACAGCCGCTGTTGAGCAAAGGAAAGGGGAAGATTTCCGTTCCGTGAAATAGGTACGAAGGGTGTAAAAGTGTAGTTATTAGTATAATTAGCTGCTCTTAAAAATTCTATAATTGCTGCTTTGCGCTCTTGAATTTCTGCACGCAATTCTGGTGTGAGGATTCCTTCAGGGGCATTACAGCGCAAGCGATCGCCCTCAATAAAAACTTGAATATCTAAGCTGCGAAGATAAGATAGAAACTCAATTGTGTTCAAAATTACACCCCTTCGCAACAGTTGTTAGTTGCTCGTTGTCAATTGACCAAGACGTTTTAACACATTCACAATCCCCTACAAATCATTCCTTGGGTTGAAAATGACTGAGAATTGAAGGGCGCAAGCCTGTGGGCGTTTTGCAAATTGGAATGCTCCCATCAGCGCGTTTTGTGCTATTTGCACAGTCAATACAAAATTTTTATTCAATTTTAAACTTGTCAGCAATAATCTGGAATTATATTTTCTGCATATCTAGATTTATGTAAACACTATTTCTATGCAGCTTATGCAGCTATCGTTTTCTTTAAAAACTATGCACAATAGTATCGCAAACGATCTGAAAAAAGTTTTACGCAGCTTATACCATTTCACACCGGTTTACTAGTTCCTGGGATTATATCCAATCAAAAACTAGTCCTTTTCACGGGAACTAGAGGTTGAGCCGAGATGTTTGCAGATTCGGAAATTAAGGCTGAAAATCCCTGTGCTGTTTAGGTTTGATAAGAAAGCTAATTTCTTGTACAGAACGCCATTATAGACAACGAAAAACAAGCATTTTCAGTGCCTATTTCCGCTTTCGTCCTTATCTCGGCTCAACCTCAATTTGAGCGCAGCGAGTGTCAATCGGTGCAAATATTGAAGAATCTCGTTCGGCTGAAAGTGATAAAGATTTTATCAGCAAGCAATCGATAGCCCTAAAAGAGGCAAAAGAGACAAGATATTGGCTAAAGCTATTAATTAAGTCGGAAATAATATCTGAGTCCCAAATAGACAATCTTTTAGATGAATGCGAACAATTGATTAAAATTATTGCTAAATCAATAGTAACGACTAAATAAAAGTTGAATAAATAAATTTTTGACTTTTGACTTTTGACTTCCCGATAGGGAGTGGCATCCAGCATTTTTATCGTTGGGACAGACACTGGAAGAATGCGCTGTTAAGTATCGTGGGTTTTGCAAGAAGTATAAACCACAGCCAAAACAAGAAAAAAGCTATTACTGGGGAAGTAAATTGTTGCCCAAAGTGATAAAGGAGAAGGGGAAGAAGAAAAAGACACCACCAGGGCAGATGAAATTACCTTGGGCAGAGTGGGAACCATTAACCACAGAAGTTCAGGAAGTTGCTCAAAAGTTTGTGCTAGCTAATTGTTATGACCCTAAAGTAGCTGCACAGTTGTTTTAACAGTGAACAGTGAACAGTAAGCAGTGAACAGTGAACAGTAAGCAGTGAACAGTGAACAGTGAACAAAAAGCTGACAACTAGTAACTGGTAACTGGTAACTGATAACTGGTAACTGATAACTGATAACTGATAACTGATAACTGATAACTGATTTGGTGCCAGGTATCGAAATCGGTGAAATGCTTATGTTTTCGTAAAAAATGCTTTTGTAAAAATATTGTTACAAACGACTGGAACGCTTATATGTTACATTCGGCAAGTCTGTGCGCGAGAGAAGAAATACCAAAACCCTTCACAATTCCACATACGGGGAGGTGTCCCATACCAGCACTGATTCCAAAGGTTATTCTATCAATGTCCAACCAGTCCTCTCCTTTACGCCAACCAACTCTATCACCAAAGGCATTCCATATTTTCTCATTATATTTTTTTGTACCCCCCAGTTCTTGATAAATCTTCTTCTGAACACTAAAACCAAAGTGTCCCTTGCTGGCATATACCCAGAGATTGTCGATGATGCGGAGGTCATCACAGGGGAAGTTTTCGATGTCTTCTGAGTCGAAATAATTTTGACTTTCTCTACCAGCAACTTGGAGCATTACCTGATATGTTTCTTCGTCAGCTTTTTGCCACTCACCGCTCAACAGGTCATGAGCAAGTTGATTGTATCTAGAAGGTATTTTAAACCTAACAGCGCGGATTCCACTTTCCGCAAAGAGTTTATCATCATTGATAGAATGCTGGTTTCTTTCTTCTTCTCTTGGTAATCTGTAATGGGTCGCCAATTCATCAATTGGAGTGCTAAGCCCTTGCTTTTCACTCCATGATTTTAGCCATACGCAGAATCGATTAGCGTTTTCCCAACTTATTCCAGTAATTGGTTTTTTGGCATCTCCAGCAGGAAATCTGTTATTTTGCCAATGTTGAGGTTGAAGAGCCTCACCAGTATCGTCAAGAAATAATTGATATTCTGCACAGGTAATGTAGTTGTTATCAATTTCTAACTTTTCATCAATCCGTACTAAGTTACTCAGTTGTCTTATGAGTTTTACTTCTGCTGCTATTTGAAAAAGTTGTGGATTAGAAGATTCCAAATTTGCTTCTAGAACCCTTTCTAACCGTTGCCTGACTTGTGGTGCTACACTTCTACCTTCTTGCAGGCAATCATAAGCAATGCTTAGAGATATGATAGTGCGATTGTGTAAAGCAGCTTTAATCAGATTACTGGTATCATTCTTAGCGGCATATAAGCGAATAGTTTCATCCCACCAAGAATCATTGATGTTATTTGTCAAAATTTGCTCATTGTTCCTTTCCTGAACTTCAACTGCTGCTAAGTATTCCTGAAAACTCTTATGAGCGAATTCGTAAATGCCTTGCTGTTTTTCTAATAACAACCCACTGACCTGTTCAATGTGCTTGAAAAAATCATTTGTCCCTACTTTATTGCCTGATACAGCCGATAATTGTTGTTGGATTATCTGTCCTCCAACATCAGGAGTAAATTCACGAGTTTTGTTTTCCATTAAGTACAATGCTAGTACTTGCAGCACAGATTGCTTTTGTGCTGCATTTAATGGAATTGGATAGTCAATGCCCTTAACCTGCTGTCGTCTTGCCAGTAGAACTTCACAAATTTCTGCATATAATTCTACCCGCGCTCCTGGTAGCGCACCTCGGTTATCATGAACTGTAGCAATCATCGTTAGGAGCAAGGGGTTAAGAGCCATTGCTGCTAGTGCTGGTTTATTCTTAATGCGCTCAATCAAATCCTTTGCCTTTCGTTTAGCATCTGCGCGTACGCCTGCATCTTCTTTTCTCGCTTGGCGCATAACTTCATTTTGCAGATACCAGTTGTTTATAAACTCCTCCATCTGCTTGAGGTTAAAGGGTTGTACCTCAAGGGAAAATGGCTGATGTTGTAGTTGAGCCTCTTGATAGCCGTAAGGTCGAGAAGTCAGTAGAAAAGTTGTTTCGGGATACACTCTCATCTGCGCGTCCACCCATTGGCTAACAAGTTGGCGCTGATTTATATCCGCCACCTCGTCCAAGCCATCTAGCATCACCAAACATTTACCACGCTTGAGTCTGTCATCAAACCATTGCGAAGGTGGGTCAAGTTTTGTGCTGGATTCTTGGGATTCAGTTTTAACAACTTCTGTAACCAATTGTGCCAAGCTAGGGGATTGAGGACTGGTAATTTGGTTACGAATCTTCCGTAAATACAATAGTACTGGGATAAGTTTTGGCGCTTGAGGATGCTGTCGTCGCTGAGTATTTTGAGCATAAGCCAGTGTCAAATGCTCTAACAGTGTAGTTTTTCCATACCCTGGAGGGGCAATAATGACCATGCGCCTATAAGTATGTCTAGTAGGGATTCCTGCCAAAAAATCCCAGATTTTTAAATCACCAGTGGTTTCTTTTTGGATTAATGCTGAAGACATTTGAACTGGACTTTTTGATGCCATTCGCAGTGGTACAAACACTTTCTCCAAATCAGGTGTGAATGCCCCTGGAGTTTTTAGTCCCTGCGTCCGATATGTGCGATAAGTATTGACTAAGTTTTTGTAATATTGGGCTTGAAATTGTGAGGTTGATTCTGACCACCAGTCTTCAACTGTCCTCTTGAACCAATCTGCAACGCTAACTGCTCCATCCCTTTGCCATTGCTCCCAAATTGCCGAGAGTTCGGTTATCAACTTAATGAAAAACTCTTTGGTAAGAAGTAAAAGCGTCACAATTACTGTCAAGAACAACGACACAATTGCAGCATCAGGTTGGTTTTTACGAATAAAATGAAATGTAGTAAACACCCCCGCACCAGGAATAAGCCATACCAGCCACTTCCGCAACGCTTCTGGTAAAATCAGCACGGGTGGCAGTATGGCTCCCAAAGCAAACAATGACATTGATGCATAAGAGAAAACTGTAATTACTTCTGCTGGTACTAGCTTGAGATACAACGGTACAGCTAGTATGACACCTCCTAGTAAGGGTAACAAGCCACCGACCCAATTTTGATTTACAGGCGCTGAATTCTGTTGAGCTTCACTAGATAGTAAAGTAAGAATAAACTGTACTACTATACATACGCCCGTCAAACTGATTATTACTTCTGGTGGAGTGTCCTTTGGTGTGCTGGGCAATTGATTAATCAGCCAACCTAAAACACCATTGCTCGATATCAATAACAGCGGTAGCAACCAAGCTTTGATAATTTTTGGCATAGGAGCAGTTACACAACTAAGCGTGTATGGAAGAGGAGCGGATGGCATTAACAGTGAACAGTGACCAGTGAACAGTGAACAGTGAACAGTAAAAAAATTGATAGTTGGCTTTTCTGATAACTGATAACTGATAACTGGTAACTGGTAACTGATAACTGATAACTGATTTAATACAAACGATGATATTGATAAAGAAGGTTTTTAGATACAGTACTGACACAAAACTACAAATGTAGAAAATAGGATTCCGGATAAATGTCTGTTTAGGATTTAAACGAGACTTTACCAGCACTATTGCAGATCTAGTTAAGGAAACCAAAAACTGGGAGAAAGCAATAATTGATATCCAATTGGTTTGGCTGTTGCGAATATCCTTATCAACCACTTGCGCCACTGAGCGCCGCCACCTCTATAAGCAAAGGCTTGCCAATTGCTTTTCTGCTTTCTCCTTGTCCTCGATAGCAGCACGTCGGATCATCTGTTCTGTACCGTCTTGGGGATTTGCAAGCAATTCAATATAGGAATCCGATTTGATTTATGAAAAAATCTAAGTATGTTTCGGGTGTGTTATCGCCGAAAGTACGGCACCAAAGCCTTTGGATGGTGCGTTAGCCAGAGGCATAACGCACCCTACGTATATTTCAAAAATCAAATATGAGTCCTATACACTCGTCGCATCGCTTGATTTGAGCTAACAACTGCTCAATCTCGCTCTTTTGAACATCAACCACCTTCTTGACGTTCTGCGGTGCTAAAGCGCTTTTCCCACCACTCTCCCAAGCGATAACAGGATATGTCTGATTGAGAAGTTGTTTGAATTCAAAATCCGCAATCGTTCCGATTTGACCCGCTACAGCAACTTTGTCCCCTACTTTCAAGGTCGGTGCAGTATCTTCTGATTGCGCTTTCATGTATTCTGCAAGTTCCTGTTGCGCCTTCTCCCACGCCTTACCATTACCTTCCAACAAGCTCGTCATATACAAGGGAAGAGGCAATCCAGATTGCTTATAACCACTCTCTACAAAGCGAGCCACATCAGAATCGATAAGGCGATCGCATGAAAGCAGAATTACCAATAACTGAACTTGTCACCATAAAGCCAGGTGGACATATGGCGTTGATGGAACACAACCAGCGGTTTGCCGAAGCTGTTAGCGCGTTTTGTACTACCTGCACGTAAATCAGCTTGAAAGCTTGGTAAAATTTTTCAAAATTCCACTTCTTCTCGCTCCTCACTCTTAGTTCGAGTCGTATCCACACCTTTAGCTGCCCAACACACCGTTTCAACATACCTAGCAAGTTGTACCACAGTCGGTGCTTCAAACAAGTTGCGTACAGACAAATCTATTTGAAAGGCGTCACGTATTCGAGAAACCAGTTGAGTTGCAAGTAGAGAATGACCACCCAATTCAAAGAAATTATCGTCGATGCCTACTTGTTCTTTTCCCAAAACCTTAGCCCAAATTTCCACGATCGCCTCTTCAACGTGTGTCCGTGCTGCTACATAATTTTGTTTATCAAAAATCAGCGTATCAGGTGCAGGTAAGGCACGGCGATCTACTTTGCCATTGGGTGTTAGCGGTAGGAATTCTAGTACTACATAAGCTTTTGGCACCATGTATTCTGGTAACTTCTCTTTAAGGTATTCGCGCACAAGAGACACAAGGCTTTGTGCCTCTTGTGTCTGTATCTGTTCTTGATTGGGAACAATATAAGCTACTAAATTCTTGTCACCTGGTATGTCTTCTGTAGCAATCACGATTGTTTCTTCCACTGCTGGATGTTGAGTCAACACCGCTTCAATTTCTCCCAACTCAATGCGGAAACCGCGAATCTTTACTTGATTATCGATACGACCTAAAAATTCAATATTGCCATCTGGTAAATAGCGCCCTAAGTCACCCGTTTTATAAAGACGTGCTTCTGGTTTACTACTAAAAGGATTGGAAATGAAGCGTTCAGCAGATAACTCCGGGTGGTTGAGATATTCTCGCGCCAATCCATCACCGCCAATATACAACTCGCCGGCAACGCCAACAGGTACAGGTTGTAAATCTTCATCCAATAGATAAATCTGTGTGTTTGTAATGGGGCGACCAATGGGGATGGACGTAGCTGATTCTGGTAATTCTGGCACACAATAATAAGAAGAAAACGTTGTATTTTCTGTAGGACCATAAACATTAATTAATTGCTTTGACGAGCCATGTTTCAAAACCTTTCTAACCCATCTTATATCAACAGTTTCACCGCCAAATAGCAAGCATCGTAACGAAGCAAAAGCTTGCGGCATATCTCTGGCAATTTGTTGAAATAAGGCGGTCGTCAAAAATAAAACGCTAATGTCTTTTTGTCGTAGTTTTAATGCAAATTCGTGAGGCGAAATAATAACATTTTTGCTAATACCAATCAGTTGAGCACCATTAAGAAGCGCTCCCCAAATCTCGAAAGTGGCAGCATCAAACGAAGTGTTTGAGACTTGGGCAATTTTATCAGTTCTTTCCAATTTGACATAGTTTGTGTTGCATACCAACCGATTCACAGCTTTGTGAGTTACAGCAACTCCTTTAGGTTTTCCTGTAGAGCCAGAAGTATAAATGACATAGGCTAAGTTATCACTGTTCAAGCTGCTTGTTACATTTTCTTCGCTTTCTTGAGCAATAATTTCCCAGTCTTTATCTATGTAAATAATTGGGTTTGAGAAAGCATCAAAATGCTTGAGCAACTTTTCTTGAGTTAGCAACACTGGAACTTGTGCATCTTCCAGCATGAAATTTAGGCGTTCTTGCGGATAGCTAGGGTCTAAAGGTACATAAGCTCCCCCCGCTTTTAGGATAGCCAATAACCCCACAATCATTTCTGGTGAAGGCTCTACACAAATGCCTACTAAAACGTCAGCACCTACACCCAATTTTCGTAAGTAGTACGCTAGTTGATTGCTGCGAATATTCAAATCCCGATAGGTCATATGTAGAACTCTAGGATGGCGCGTCTCTACATCTTCATAAATGACTGCTATAGCATCAGGGTTTTGCTTTACCTGATTTTCAAACAACTGATGGATACACTTATCGTGAGGATAATTTACTTGGGTGTTATTCCATTCCACTAATACTTGATGCAGTTCAGATTCGCTCAATAGCGGTAGATTTGCTATGCGTTGATCTGGATGAGAAACAATACCTTCTAACAAGATTTGAAAATGTTCTAGCATTCGGCTAATGGTGTCTTTATCAAATAAATCGGTGTTGTACACCATTACGCCTCTAATACCCTCAGAATGCTCCCAGTTTGCGCCCCATAGACTCCTAAAATCCTCAGAACACTTCCACAGGTGCAACTCCAAATCAAAGCGCGTTGTTTTAAAGTCAATATTTATCAAGCTAGGCACTAAACCAGGGAGTTCTAGCGCTGACATTGGTGCATTCTCGAAACCAAACACCACTTGAAATAACGGATGGTGGCTCAAGTTTCGCTCTGGATGCAGTTCCTCAACGAGCTTTTCAAAAGGCAAATCTTGGTGGCTATATGCTCCTAGTGTTACTTCCCGTACTCTAGCTAGCAGTTCACGAAAAGTTGGGTTTCCAGATAAGTTACTACGTAGCACCAAACTATTGACAAAAAAACCAATTAGCCCTTCAATTTCACTACGGTTACGGTTAGCAATTGGCGAACCCACCGCAATATCTTCCTGGTGCGTGTATCGGTAAAGTAACGTCTGAAATGCTGCCAGCAGTGTCATAAATAAGGTGACACCTTCTTGCTGCGAAAGCGTCAGAAGTGCATCACATAACTTTTTCGGTAACTCTAGAAATTGTGTTGCTCCTTGATAGGTTTGTATACTTGGTCTGGATCTGTCTGTAGGTAGATGCAGAATGGAAACGCCATTTAATTGCTGCTGCCAATAAGCTAACTGGGTTTGGAGGACTTCTCCTTGTAACCACTCGCGCTGCCATTGGGCAAAGTCGGCGTACTGGAGAGGCAGTTCCGGTAGAGGGGAAGCCTGGTTTTGTGCAAAAGCTGTGTACAACGTTCCCAGTTCCCGAATCACTACACCAATAGACCAATCGTCACAGATAATATGGTGCATATTCAGGACGAGAATATGTTCTGTGTGCGATCGCACAAGCAGCATGACTCGCAGCAATGGTCCAGAGGACAAATCGAAAGGACGTTCTACCTCTGCGGTAACGATGGACTTTGCTTGCGTTTCCCCTTCGTCTACTGGTAAGTGCCGCAGGTCTAATAGAGAAAGGGGTATGGTTAGGGAGGGTGCGTTAGCGCAGCTTTCCGCAGGAATCGCCTGCACAAGTTCCCCGTCCAGCACTGTAAATGTGGTGCGTAAAACTTCATGGCGACGCACGATTTCGTTAAACGTTTGTTGTAGTGCAGCTAAGTTGAGCCTCCCTGTCAAACGAATGACTGTCGGCACATTATAAAGAGCATTGCCGGGTATCAACTGGTCAAAGAACCACAGCCGCTGTTGGGCAAAAGATGCAGGAAAGACGAAAACTTCTTCAGAAAACATATTCATCCTTTCTTGAGCAGCTGCGGGGTAACAAATTCATTGTCGTCGATAAGACTCGCAGATACACACTAGATGATTTGAAAACTTTAATTACCCCCATGAACTAGTACTAAACTAACCTTTAGAGTGATGCAAATTTCTAGTTATAGTCTCCACGATTGAAATGATCATGCAGCATATGAGGTATCCCTATGTTTTTGCCTCCTGGGTTTGGTGAGAAATACGTGATGACCGCGCTAGGAAGAATGGTATACTACACTGCTGTTGGGAAACCGTGGTCTGACACAGATGTTGACCAATCAAGCGATAGGACATTAGTTTTTTTGCACGCGTTTGGTGGCGGTTCTTCTGCTTACGAATGGTCTAAAGTTTATCCAGCTTTTGCTGCAGACTATCGAATCATAGCCCCGGATTTGATTGGGTGGGGACGCTCTGACCATCCGGCTCGAAGTTATCATATTGATGACTACATTAAGCTTATTATTGAGTTTATAGAGAAGACTGGCAATGGTTCGATTCATGCGATCGCCTCTGGACTCACTGCGGCTTTCACCATTCGCGCTGCAATTCTTCGCCCCGATTTGTTCAAATCTCTCATTTTAACAACACCAGCAGGTCTTGCTGAATTTGGACAAGACTACAGCCGCAGCTTCTCTGCTCAAATTGTCAACATTCCAGGTGTGGATCGGTTGCTTTACATGACTGGAGTTGCTAGCGGTTTTGGCATTCGTAGCTTTTTAGAACAACGCCAATTCGCTCGTGCAGAACGAGTATATCCTGAAATTGTCGAGGCATATTTGCAATCTGCCCAACAGTTTAATGCTGAGTACGCTGCTCTTGCTTTCGTACGTGGAGATTTATCCTTTGATTTATCCCTATATATCACTCAATTGACCGTCCCCACAGCCATAATTTGGGGACAAAAGTCAGTATTCACAGGACCAGAAGTAGGACGCCGTCTTGCCCAAATGAACCCTCAGGCAATTCGCATCTTTTATCATCTCGATGATGTAGGTTTTACACCCCAACTGGAACTTCCTGGTGTCACTATTGGGCTAATTAGGAAATTTTTACCTTTACTAGAGTAGTCTGCTTGAACAGCTTTTCCTTAGTACTGGTATTAATAAAAAAGCCCAGTTGCTCATTTGCAACCGGGCTTTGAGTTAAATCTACTTACAAATGCCAAGCTTAGAGATGATTTAGGTGCGTTATAGCAACGCTTAACGCACCATCTTTTTCGGTGCGTTACGGCTAATCCTTACTCTCTCAAACTCCGAAATCCTTGCATAGCCGTAACACACCCTACTTAATATTTACTTTATAAATAGGCTCTCATAGCCAGAGATTAAAGTCTCTGGCTGTATTACCCTAATTACGCAGCAGTTTGGTCTAAGTTAACTTTGACAACTTTGTTCTTTTCGGCTTCAGTTTTTGGTAATGTCAAATTGAGAATACCGTCTTTATATTCGGCGGTGACATTAGTATTTTGAATGCGAGCCGGAAGTGGAATGACACGTTGGAATTTGCCGTAATGGAATTCGCTCTTAGTCACACCTTTGTCTTGGGTCTTAGTTTCTGATTTGCGCTCACCACTAACTGATACAGCATTTTCTGTGACTTTCACATCCAAGTCTTTAGCTTCAACTCCTGGAATTTCTAGCTTGAGATGAATCGCCTCATACCAATTTTTTGTAAAGCTGCACATTATTTTTACCCCTCCTAACCTCTCCGATGCCTTGGGGAGGTGCCGCAGGCGGTGGGGTTCTTTCTATGCATCTTCATATAGAAACGGTATCAGATGTTTCTTGCAATTCAGCAGCAGGAACTCTAATAAAGCTTCTATCCAACTCTTTTGCTGGTACAAAAGACTCATCTAACAAGCGGTTGAGTTGACGTTGGATTGCGTTAAATTCTTGCCAGGGGTTCAAACGAACTAATACCATGATTCTACCTCGTATAAGTAGTATTTGTACTGCCAACCAATTACAGATTTAAATCTTTGCTTTGATTCTTATCTTATTAAGAACTATAAAGGGTGTAAATTCGGTTTTTATCACTTAAAAATTGATGATTACCGAAATAAATATTATGACTATAAAATGTACGGCTAACACTACTTTTTCTGATTCGGAACACTGGATTTGTACTTATTGACATAACTTTTGAATAAATTTAACAGACAAAATATGATGAACTAGGGTGCATCAAGGCTCCGCATAAGCCAATACTATTGCTGATAAGGCTTGCTCCTCCCTAAGCCTGCTTAAAAAGGAGGAAATTAAGCCCCCTTTTCTAGTGGTTGGGGGGATACTCTATAATCCAACACGATTAACTGAACTGGATTGCCGCATAAGCCACCTTATGAAACCAAGGAAAAATAAAGTTTCTAATAAGTTCAGTAGATACACAAATAACTCAAAGAATTTTAAACAAAAAGCACTTAATAATTTATTTTTTCTATAAATGTATAAAAATAAGAGGCTTTAAGATTTTTACATCAAATTTTTACAAATTGCTTACAAAATAAAAAATATTTTGTAACATTATAGTAATTATGAATTGTTTGAAAATAATAGGTTATTTAAAAATGCTGAAAAAAAGTTATCTTTTTGGTCTCATGTCTGTAGCAGTTATAGGAGTTTTTTCTTTACCAGTGAGAGCAGAACAAACAAGCACTCAAGGTAGTAACCAAACTGCGACGATTACAGGTGACAATAACCAAATCAACCAGTATATTATTCAAGTTAATGTCCAGAAAAATCGTGGAAACTGGAAAGGAAAGCATCAACCACAACAAAATTCTTCTCAAGGAGCGACACAATCAGCTGATGCTGTAGGTGATGGAAATCGAATTAATCAGGACATTCAACAACTTAATACTCAACAACAGAACATCCAACCTCGATTTCATGGTCGTGGTCATAATAAAAAGTAAAGTCATTAGAAAACTTAGAAATAGTCAATTTTGTTGAAAATAAAATCACAGATAAACAATAAATAAAAGTTTTTCCTCTGTCTTCTCTCCTCATTGTAGGGGAAATGAGGGGGGTGCACACAGATGAGGACACTGCGGTGGTGAGGTACTCCTGGAGGGAAACTCTCTGGGAGAAACTGCGGTGCGAATGAGGGTGAGTCCAGCGCTATAGGAGGAGCGCTCGGCATTCCTCAGTGAAATTGGAAGCCCCCACTACTAACCGCAGGCGGTTAGTAGTGGGTAGTTCACCCTGAAGAATTAGAGCCCCTATCACTGCTACCGATAATTGCCTGGAAGATATTCCCTATTAGAAAGAAAAAAGCTGCACCTAACAACAGGAGCATTAGGCTTGCAAGAGTAGCAAAGGGAGAGATGATAAACAACAGTAAAAATGCAAACATCAGAGTTGTTACCAACGTCTTATTCATCTTTTTTCCCTTTTGATAATTTCTAATTCAACTTAACTCATGAATTGCAGGGCTGTGCAACTTCTGTAGGAAGGGATCGCTCCTCTTTCTCGAGTTCGCCCGCCCACAGGGCCCGCACGATTTTTCGGGCCTGGTCGAAGCCGGCCTCGATCATCAAGGCTCCGAGCAATGCTTCCATGGCGTCGGCGAGGATCGTGTCCTTGTCTCTTCCGCCGCTTTCGGCCTCGCTTCCGGAAAGGATCAAGTGGGGACCGAGCCCGATGGCGCGACCAATCTGAGCGCACGTGCCGCCCCGCACCAGGCGATTGAACCGGCGTGCGAGTTCGCCTTCGTTCGCCTGCGGCAGTTTTTCACACAACAGTTCCGCGATGGCCAAACCGAGCACGCGGTCGCCCAGAAACTCGAGACGCTCGTTGTCTTCGACCGTCCGGCTCGATCTGGCGCTCGCGTGCGTCAGCGCCCGCTGGAGCAGAGCGCGATCCTTGAACTTGTAGCCGATGGCCTTCTCGAGCTCTGTCGTCCTGGCCGGTCGTTTCATCAGGTCCCAAATGAATAGCGATTGAAACCCACGTCCTTGGCTGGCTGCGGAAAAGAGCGAACCGACGCGTCCCATCAACGAACGATGCGGAAGAAGCGGTTCCAGCGAATATCGAACGGCCAGCGCCACGGAGCAAGGAGACGAAAGGCTTGTGGGTCGTCGAAGGCGGCCGAGAAGAAAATGATCTCGGCGCGGCCGACGAAGTTTTCGAGTGGCACATAGCCGACGCCCCAGAGCGCGCGGCTGTCGGTCGAGTTATCGCGGTTGTCGCCCATCATGAAGTAATGACCGGCCNCATCTTTTTTCCCTTTTGATAATTTCTAATTCAACTTAACTCATGAATTGCAGGGCTGTGCAACTTCTGTAGGAAGGGATCGCTCCTCTTTCTTTGGTAGCAACTTGCTATCTACTTAGCTATTACAAGTGTAAAGAAAAACCTGATTTTTTGCTTACAACAAGGAGTTTTTCAATTATGGCAGTGTGTTGAAATCATGAAAAAAGCTCTAGTGTGTAGCAGCAACTCAACTTCCAGTAAGATGAGCTACAGGGTGAGTTACGAACAGTGCTAAGACACCATACAACTTTGTTGAGCTAATTGCTGTATAAACAGCATATTATAAAGTGGTATAAAGTGTTAATATGATTATAACTAGGCGGTATAAGTGAGGGGTGTCGGGCTGTTTGGTCATGAGTATATCACTGACCATCTGTGCAGTTATCAGGTTCAAACGGTTATCAATGGCGACATCAATGCCACAAGACACAGTTATAAACATTCAAAGTTCTAACGGTGAGGCTGGTCTAAATAGAGTTACACCAATTCTCTCGAGTGAGAAAGCTGGGTGGAACAACATTCTTGTCGAGTACTGGCATATGCCGGCACACGAGTTGCCTTCACAATTGTTACCAGACTACATTATTAACATACACTTCAAGCGCCCAGCTCGGACAGAGGTGGTGTGGGATGGGCGTCTTCTTAGCAAGCGGTTTACACACGGTGAAATAACAATTCTTCCTCCCGGTTTAAATTGCAAGGGGGTTTCTTTGGAGGATAGTGACTTCCTTGTGCTACGCCTTCAACCTGGGATTATCACTCAAGTTGCACAAGAGTTGGACTATCCAGATCATATTGAGATTGCACCTAGCTTGGGAGTCGTTAGTCCGCAAATTCAGCATATCGGTTTAGCACTTAAGACAGAACTGGAATCTGGATGCTTGTCTGGGCGTATTTATGGAGAATCACTGGCAACCGCACTCGCAAGTTATTTGCTACAGCAACATTCTACCTCCAAGCAACGCGTTCAGGATTTTACTAGTGGTCTACCTAAGTACAAGTTGTGTAGAACCCTGGAGTACATTAATGAAAATCTCGAGAACGAGTTAACAGTTGCTGAACTTGCAAGCGTCGTGGAAATGAGTCCCTATCACTTTGCCCGCTTGTTTAAGCAGTCAACGGGTTTTACTCCTCATCAATATCTGATCAATTCCAGAATCGAGCGAGCAAAGATGCTGTTGGCAGAGAAAAAATTGTCAATTGCCGAGATTTGTGAGTATGTTGGCTTTCGCAGCCCAAGCCACTTCATAGCATTGTTTCGCAAGTTCACGTCAATGACACCAAAAGCATACAGAGATCAGCTCTAGCTGCTTGCTAGCTGCTTGGTACGGTTCGGATAAGATAATTTGTTTACAGTTTTTCTAGGGTGGGCTGGACAGCCCACCCTAATCTTAAAGTACCAAGGATAATGTGTAAAATATCACTTTGAGCAACTTTTCGCAAACTTAAGACATTTTCAGCAAGAAGTGAATATCGTGCAATTTATGGTTTTGATACACTAACGTGTAGTAATCATTCAAATCAATTCACAAATTAAATTCTTGAAATCTTAAATTAGGTTTTTGCACAACCTAATTGTTCATTGCAACTTTGTACGATCCCTGATTCATGCCAGATAGCTAGTAATCAAGCCTAGGTTTGCCACCTAGGCTTTTTTCTTTGTTCCGCTTTAAATCTGCAATAATCCCTGTGGATTTACTGACAAAAGAGTTCGCCTCTGCAAACCCTCTCGATGTAAAATTTCATTGGCTGCGAGTAAGCCACTGCTTACCGCCCGTTCCATCAAGCCGCAGGGAAATGGCATTTTTACCCAATCGCCTGCAAATACCAAGTTAGGAATATTGGTGCTAGTTTCTGGGCGTTCGGCGTAACTATTCGGGGGATATCCAGAAAAGTTCTTTTGATTCACCAATTCCCGATGCAGCATTTTTGCTTGCTTTAACTGAGGAACAATTTCATAAAGTTCCTGCTCAAAAGTCGTTAACAATGCTTCTTGAGTAGGAAATTGTTTTTCTTTGTAGCAATAGGCGTGTAACTCTACGACACTACCACCCGTACGTTCTGCCCAGTCAATAAATTGTTGTTGAATGCGGTGATAAAGAGTGATGCTGTCAGTGAGCTTATAGCCAGATAAAGAAGTAAAATAACTGTGTTCCCACTTAAAATCGCGGTCGAACCAGAAACGACACACAGCGAATGGATCGGCAAGGCTCAATTTTTCGATTTGCGATCGCGCGGAGCGCACTGCCGAAGGCGATCGCCCAACTCCATCAACATCACCATTCATTTGCCGAAACAGCTGCTGTACACCTGGTACATCAGTAGCGAAGACATAGTAATCTGCTGTAATTGTCTGTGGTGATGGTGAATTAAGATTTGCTGCTACCAGTTGCAAACCATCATCTTGGCGCTGTACGACTTGATATTTTGCTAAATCTCGTTGTGCCGGACCTTTCAACACTTTACCATCAGCTGCGAAAACCGCTCCATGACAAGGGCAATGAAACTTGCCATCTTCTGCCATTTTTACAGTACAACCTTGATGAGTGCAGACCAGAGAAATTGCTTCTTGACTACCATCTGGCAGGGCAAACACTTCATCAGCAGCCCCAAAATATTGTAGAGACGCGCCATCCGAGAGTTCTACATTGTCGTTCCGTTTTACCCAAAAAGGTACGTTGTTTGTATTGCTACCAACCTGATAACTGAGTGAATCAATCTTGCCTTGTGACGCATGAATTTCACTCACCGCTACCCCTGTAAAAATTTTGCCACCCTTGCTTTCAACAGCCCTAGCTATAGGTTGCACCAAACTTGTTCCCATATCGTCTTTAGTGCCATTAAAAGCGAGTCCTTCAGGGTTGCCAAAAAAATAAAAGTGGAAGAACTGCATAAGTTCCGCAACACTCATTGTGTCAGGTGCATTCAAACTAGATTTGGCAAAAGGCAGAAAATACAAATCGTATAAACCTCTGGGAAATTCTTCCTCTACCCAATCAGCAACTGATATATTGTCAAAACGCCGATAATTCTTTACTCGCTCAAAACCACCAATTGCTTGAAAAACTTGCAAATGTTTGAATTTTGTCAGATTAATGCCCCATTGAAAGCGATTGGGAGAGGCTATCGCTAAATCCACAATGTTCCAAGGGAAAGCGGAATGACTGGGACGAAATACCTCTGGTTTATACTTAGTGCCACGGTAAACAACAGAGTAGGAATTTAATGACTTGAAATTCTCAGAAATACCCACTTCTGCAACTAAATTATTCAGATTATAATACTGAGGAAAAAATCCATGAAATCCATGCTCCATCTTGAAGCTGTCACCCTCCACTTGAATTTGCCAACTGGCAATTTTGCCACCAAGTTGGGGAGATTTCTCCAAAAGTGTGACTACAAACCCTCGCTGACTTAGTTCATAAGCACAAGCCAAACCTGCAAGTCCAGCACCAACAACCACAACAGTTTTGTCTTGATTCAACATTCGTGGCAAGTTTAGAGTATCTTGTTGAAAAACTGCTGGTTTTGGTTTAGTAAAACGAGAGTATCCCAAGACTCCTGTAGCAGCACCCACACCAAATAATTTAAGTAATGCGCGACGGGAGATAATATTTGTTTCTGGTAAATTGGATACTTGGCTCATGCGTTACTCAATTCACTCCTCACAATGAAGTACTGACGCGAAACAATAACTCAACGCATTTAAATGGAGTTGTTGCAAGACAAATTCAGCCTAATATCTTGGAGTATTTTTCCAATATTCAGGATGAATTTTCAACGGAATAATTTTGACATAATGGGCAAAATTCTCAATAGCCATAGTTATTGAGAATGCAGCACCATTAAAATTAGTAGCCGACAAGTTTTTAGCGGAAGGAACAAAAATACAAGAATTGAGTTTACAAACTAGAACATTATTTATTTGCCAGTTTAATATAATATTTGATTATTGACTACTAAACGTTAGGTAGGTTTGAGATTGCCAGACAACCCCTCTCTAAAAGAAGTCTCCCATGATGGACGTTCACGCATTCTCGATGAGGCAGAACGGCTATTTCGCGCGCGAGGCTACAATGCAGTGACCATGCGGGATATTGCTCGTGAGGTGGGAATTCGTCAGGCATCGTTGTACTATCATTTTCCCAGCAAGGAGCAACTTTTTGTGGCAGTCACCGAGCGAATGTTTGAGCGCCATCGAACAGGTTTACACCAGGGAATTCACAATGCAGGAGGTGACTTGCAATTACAACTTCATGCAGCTGCTAGGTGGTTTCTCTCTCAGCCTCCCGTCCATTTCTTAAGTATGTTCCACACTGATATGCCTTCTTTAGGCGAGGAGAATCTCAAAAAACTGTCGGTTTGTGCCCAACAATCTATCTTTGAGCCAATTCGACAGATCTTTGCCGAGGCGCAAGAGCGAGGGGAGATCCGCGACGGCGCTCGTCCAAAAATGCTAGCTGGGTTCTTTTTGTCTTGTATTGAGAGCGTTCCCTACGTCAGCAACTTTCCTGATACTGCTAAGAGTGAGGTGATAGTCAATGAAATAATTTCCGTTTTGCTGGATGGAATAAAACCTCAAGTAGAAAGGGATTAGTGGTTTATGTCATTAATTTTGATATGTTGTAGGGGTCAGATCCCCGACTTCTTAAAGAAGTCGGGGATTTTGTAACCCATTAGAATTAATGAAACAGACCACCAAAGCGCAGAGCGTGAGAACCACAATAATTTTTTTGATTTTTACCTAGAGAATGATAGGTAGACAAAAATGATTTACTGGTTATACTGTATTTACCTAACAAATGATAGGTAGACAAATCCAGACGAGAGAAACTACATAAACGTCAACAACTACTGATATACCATCTTGGAATCAACACAAGTAAAGCCAAGCAAGCCTTTGGGAGTGACTAGATTGCTATCGAAGTTGATTGAGAGCGATCACCCCCAGGACTAATGCAAGCTCCGCTTGGGGGAGCGCAAGGATTGCCCTCAGCCACAGGGCGCGCCGGAGCGATCGCCCCATTATTGAATATCGCAAGATTAAGCACGTTTTGAGCAACAAATGTCACCGTATTGCAATCAAATCAATAGTGTTTTACATAGGAGTCAATGACGATGCAACGTTGTTTATGGAGCTTTTTGCTTCTAAGCGCTGTCATAAACTTGACAGATTTACCTAATGCTTTTGCAGTGTCTAACAGTAGCCTCACCGTCACTATTAACGGGTTGAAAAACCAGCGTGGGCAAGTTTGCCTGAGCCTGTTTTCTGGTGGGCGAGGATTTCCTACCAGTAGCGATCGCGCGGTGGCTGCGCGTTGCATCAAACTAGAAAACGCTCCGGTGACAGTTAAATTTGAAAACTTAAAATCAGGAAATTATGCGATCGCTGCCTATCATGATGCCAACAATGACGGCATCCTCAATCGCAATTTATTAGGTATCCCGACTGAACAGTTTGGCTTTTCTCAAAACCCCAAAATTCTCACCGGTCCGCCCAAATTTGGGGATTGTGCGGTTCTAGTTGCTGGTCCACAGACCAACATTCAAATTCAATTGCTGAACTTTTTAAGCTGAAGTAAAGATTGGTGCGATCGCCGTGACAATCTAACTCAAGGATCGCTCCTCACCCTGAGCATTGAACAAGCAATTCCGATTGGATTGGGTAAGATTTCCAGCAACCGACTGCGGACAAACTATCTTCTATATGTGCCAGTCACCTGGATAGGTTATGGTCGGGTTAGGACTGGGAGTCATCGCTTGGGCTAATTCGGGGCGGGGGATTAACGACCAGGGAGATGTAAGATTTGAAATTACCACTGGTCAGCGGTTTTGATATGAAGTACTGGCGTGAAACAATGGCTGTAACTCAGCGCATCTTAATTGAATTGTTACGAAGAAGACGCAGCCTCATTTTCTGGAGTATTTTCCCAATCTCAATATTAATTCTCAACTCAATGATTTTGGCAGAACGGGCAAAATTGTCAATGGATCATGCTTTTGAGAATGCTGCACCCTCAACTTTGATAGGTGCAGCACTGTTTTTTAGCTGTTTGGGTGGTAGTGTCGCAACTGTAGTCGCAGAACGAGAACAGCAAACACTCAAACGCCTTTTTATTTCCCCATTGAGTGGTACATCCTATTTTCTAGGAATTTTTCTTGCTCATAGCTGCATTGGCTTTGGGCAAACACTGCTCGTTTATACTGTTGCTGGATTTTGGGGTGCTACTTTCAAAGGTTCTATATTCTTAGGACTCATAATTATTTCTTTGAGTATAGTCGCTTACGTAGGCTTAGGATTTATTTTAGGTACACAATTAGCTCGTCGTACAGAAGATGTTAACGCTCTGGTAGCAGCTTTTGGGGTTCCTTTGTTAATTCTGGGTGGGGTATTCTTGCCAACTTCATTGTTTCCTAAAACACTACTGAATATCGCAAAATTTAATCCAATATATCATATGAATGAAGCACTTTTGGGAGTATCGGCTCAAAGTGATACACTATCAGATATTGCATCTCACTTTTATTTTTTAATATTATTTTCACTACTAATGATTCTAGGTGGCTGGTTATCTTATCGACGGATGTTGATGGTAGAAAAAAGACTGTGAAAAGTCAAGGGTTAAGAGTCAAAATTCAAAATTCAAAATTCAAAATTCAAAAATTCTTCTCTCTATTTTTCAACCTCCCATTTTCTTCATTTTCCGACTCCCCAGTTCTCCTTGAACCTATGCTAAGAATCAAAAATTTGAATAAGGCTTACGGGAAAAGAAAAGTTCTTCAAGATTTGACACTACATATTGAACATGGGGAAATTTATGGTCTATTGGGTGCAAATGGAGCCGGAAAAACAACAACCATTAATATTATTTGTAATTTGCTGAAAGCTGACACTGGATATATTACAATCTATAATCAGCCAGTTTCAGAAGAAACAAAAAAACTCATTGGAATTGCACCTCAAGAAAATTTACTATATAAAACTTTATCTTGTGAGGAAAATCTTAATTTTTTTGCTCAAATCTACGGATTAGACGCCAAAAGTCGTCGTCAACAAGTAAAAGCAACTTTGGAGGCTGTGAATCTGTTAGATAGGGCAAAAAGCCCGGTAGAAACTCTCAGCGGTGGAATGCAGCGGCGGTTGAATATTGCTGTAGCATTGGTACATCAGCCGAAGTTAGTGATTCTTGATGAACCGACTACAGGCTTGGATATTGAAGCGCGATACGAAATTTGGGAGTTGATTAGACAACTGAAAAATCAGGGAATTACGATTTTGCTGACGACTCATTTATTAGATGAAGCTGAACGTCTCTGTCATAAAATTGGTATTTTAAAAAGTGGTCGTATTTTGGCTGAGGGGAGTCTAGCAGAACTCAAAAAAAAGATTCCAGCAAAAGAAATTGTGATAGTACAGACTTCAGAAGAAGAAGTGGCGATCGCCCGGGCAATTGAAAATGGTTTCACGCCTCGGCGTTATGGTCACGATTTAGCTTTTTGGGTGCCAGAACAACTAGAACTAAAGGAAATTATATCTCGTTTTGATGGCATTCCTCTCGATTCGATTGCTCGTCAGCCAGTGCGATTAGAGCATATTTATTTGGAGTTAACGCAACAAAATTAGAGCTATAGCGCTTCTCGTTTGGATAGAGTACAGATTTATCTGTGTCCACCCCCCTCATTCCCCCCTCAAGAGCAGGGCTGTTTCATTCCCTAAAAGGCTCATAATGTCAAGGGTTAATGAAGTGCGATTGCCCGAAGGGCAGACGCCTGAAGGCGTATCGCTCCTTATTTCTTGGGGAAAATTTGAAATTCCTGGATCGAAATGTAGGTTTTCCATCACAGATGTCCCAAAAATCATCGCGCTTTGATATTGACAAATCCTCCCTCCTTATCGAATGAAACAGCCCTGCCCTCAAGAGGGGAGCCACTCTCGTGCGGGGGTTCCCCCCGCCCTTGAGAAGTGGCGTGGGAAGACAGAGGAAAAACTTTTATTTATTGTCCATCTGTGGTTCTTATTTCTTAATGTATTGCACTCAACCCCCGAACCGCTATATAGCAATATTATCTGAGTTGTGAAAATTTATTTTTTTATATAACCGCAGAGGCGCAGAGAACACAGAGGGGAATGTTTAGTGTTTATTACGCGAGTGCGTGCCCGTAGGGCTTATGATTTAGGATTGCTATATGCATAAAGTTACTACAATGAACCACATGAAGCGCAAAGCGAAATCGCGTGGGATTTCCACTAATGGAAAAGGAGGATATGAACGTCACATTCTGCTGTGCACAGGTATAAGAACAACTGGTGGCGCTTGTTGTTCAAGTACGGATGGTGAGAAAACTTGGAAATATTTGGGAAAGAGGCTTAAAGAACTAGAAAAGAATGGACGGTACTTTTATCGCACACAAGCAGAATGTCTTATGTTCTGCAAAGGTGGACCGCTTGCTATTGTTTATCCAGAGGGTATATGGTACCACAGCGTTACACCTGAAGTATGTGAGCGTATTATTCAAGAACACTTAATAGATGGTAAGCCCGTTGAAGAATTTGCCTTTGCACAGAATCCACTGATTCAAGTTGGAATGCATAAAACAATAGAGAAAGACGGAGAACAAAGCTAAATTGCTCACGGTTTAATTTCCTTTAGGACTTCATCCATTGGATAATTTCGGTCATCAAATACTAGCGATACTTCACATCTTGTTAACGGGAAAGGTTCCAAAAGCTTCCCCTTTTCCCAGCTTTCCAATCGCCACCACAGAGTTTGTACAGCTATCTCTTTACCATCAACAAACTCAAAAGTGATTTCACCAATGTTATTTAATCCCACAACTTCTTTGCCTTTTCCGTTTTTACCTAGGTAATCGCGATAGTTTCTTGCCATTGATAGATATTGTTCTAAAGGCTGCTTGCGGTCTTGTCCTGGTAAGGGTCCTTTGACAGAATATGATTGCTCAAAATGGTAGCGTTGCGGTTTATTAATTTCTTCTGACTTTCCTGATAAAAAATCAATGCGGTACCACCATTCAGGTTTTTTAGTAATTTGTAATGCTCTAAAGCAATCGCGTTCTTGCACTAAATTTACTTTAGCAGGACTACCTTTGAGTCTCCAAGGAAGATGTTGAACTGTGTTGTCTACAAAAGTATAAGAAAGACCTATTTCTAGTTCCTTTCCTCCTTTGTTTTCCCACCCTAAAATCTCTACTGTTGGTATATATTTGATAATTCCAAAAGGAACAAAACCCTTTGTATGTAATGAATGGCTTCCACCTAGCCCCTTGGCTTCATTCTTCAGCGAACTGCTAGTAAACTGGGCAATAACAAGTTCAGTGTTGACATTTTTTGAACTTTGGAAAGGACATATTGCCGAGTATTGCAAGCGAGCTGCAAAACTATAATGAACATCACCAGATAGAATAATGACACGACTTTGCCCTGCTGGTAATGCCCGTAGTGCGAGTCTGGCAAACAGCCTTTCAAATGCTGTTTCTTCCAAACCCCAAGCTTCAGGATCAAAACCCCAAGCTGCAGCACCCATTTGTTCTGCAACACTTTTAGCTGTCTTTTGTACGGTTTCTAAAAAGGGTAAGCCAATCACTGGACTGGGCGCTATCACCAAAGTTACGCGTGCATTTTGTGGGCGAACGACTTTTGATATTTGTTCATCGCAACCTTCAGCGCTTAAAAGTGCAGGAAAATCAAAGTCTTTGCCTGGGAATTCCCGCCAAGTGCGTGTGTCGAGAACTAAAACTTCATATTCTGGACCAGTTACAGTGTAGTGCCATTTTAAAGAACCTTGTGTGTGAGTAGCTTGCTTGGGGTGACTTTTTCTAATATCTGCCACGCATGGCAAACCAACGCGCAGGGCAATTTCTTGTTCCTGCAGTGCGTTTGTACCTAAGGAAGCTGACCACGCCTCAGCCGCTTTCAACAATGCATCTCCTGGTTTTCCGTGTTCAAACTGTTCTGGTGTGTTTCCCCAAGCTTGGCAGACAGCATAGGCAAGTAAACCATTTTGCAGTACGCGCCTACCAAGAGGTTTATTTAGGACGCGATCGCACCACGCCATATTCAAAAACCAGTCATCTGTAATTTCATGGTCATCAAATATCATGTACGTGGGAATATTAGCCAAAGCACGCCTGACATCCTTGAGCGTTGTCTGAAAATCTTGTAAATAACCAACGTCTTCTGTGAATGAAGTTCGCTCCTTTCCAAATCTTGGTGCATCGGGATGAACATCTTCATATGTTGGAAAATCTTCGGGTTTCGTCCACAGCACATCACTCCAAGCAAATAAATACATTGCCAAATATTCACCTAATGTGAATAAATGACTTTTGGCAAGGCAGCAAATCGTGTTAATTTTAGTAAAACTTGCTGTTAACCCAGCAGTTTCTGTTGCTAAAATGTTACGTTTTCCCGGATTTAACTCTTCAGGATTTTTGACATCTGGTAATGTTTCCGACCATCCCAAAAGCGTCTGACTGGCATCCATTAACATGAAAAGTAAGGCATCTGCCACATCATCTACATAAATTTGGTCGCCTGTGAGGAAGAGTTGATGCGGTCGTTTTTTCGGGTTTTGTTCTAATGCTTCTCTAATCATTTTGTCCACTGCTACAAGCGCATCAAGGCTTTCACCGTGCGTCTTGCGACAAGAACCGTGAATGAGACGCAATTCATTTAAACTCCTTGGCACAATTGCAAAACTCGGCAAGTCGTATTGAGGATATGTAATGTCTTTCATTGACCCATCTGGAGTTAATACACCAGGCTGACTCAGGGTTTCTCCATGACCAAAATACAAATTGTAAAGATAATTTTCGCCATGTAAGAGTACATTTGATGAAGTTTTAGCAGTAACAGCAACTATGTGCAAGTGAGTACCAAATTGAGTCGTTTTTCTACTACCACTAAATAGTCTTTTTTTGTTAGTATCAAATATTTCTAGAGTAACAGTACGGCTTTCTTTCAAAGCTACCCATACAGTTACAGAATTAGCTTCAGCACGTCTGAGAATTGGTCCAGCGAGAACAAGTGGCAGCTGATTAATCCGTTTTCTTAGAGGTGCCCATGTCATGGATATTCTGCCATCAATAATACACTTCGAGTCTATTTTGTCCCTGAAATCTGCTCAGTTTCAGAGAAAAAATATTCTACAATTGTAAGACCCAGCGGCGAAAGAGTTCTACAATAATGTGCCAGCGTCCCTCAATTTCTTCAACGACATCATGACGCTTTAAAGTATTGAGTGCTTCTTGTAAAGGGGCAATTTCTATGCTTGTACAGTGAGATAACGCCTCAAGACTTAGCCCTTCTGGTGATGGTGCGATCGCCCTAAGTATCGCCTGCTGACCAGCAGCACCCCGCGCCGCCTGACCCCAAACGCCATCAAAGTAGTAGCGTCCCCGCTGGAAAAACTCAGGGTCATTGACAACAGCATCGACCTCCTCTATTTTGAAGACATGATCACGGGCGCGTCCTGTGCTGAAAACTTCGTCATTGTAACGGCGAACCAGTTGGAACCCGACTAGCTGCACTAGGTAAGGTTGTCCGTGGCTGAGGTCGTAGATTTTATCGAGAGCTTCGGGGCTGTAGTCGAGGGGAAAGTCTTCAATAGCTGGATTTGCTAACATCTGATGGGTAGCTCCAGCTTCGATGAAACCAACGTGGATAGGAATGACGCTGGCGAAGAAAGGTTGAAAGTAATCTGCAGTCATTTCTTCCAAGGTGTGCAAACCTGCCAAAGCAAAGGCGATTTTAGAGCTTTTGTGTGCTAACCCCCGTAGATACCCCATAAAATTTACAGGGATTTTTCCCGCCGAAATCAGTTCCTCAATTTTCTCAAACTCGTCTAAGGCGACAATTAAACCCTTAGTCCCTAGTTCTCCCTCCACCTGTGACAAGTATCTTCTAAAAGTCGGCTGCGGAAGACTCAGCAAATCCTCATTGCTGGGAGGTGGGATTTGCATCACTTCAGAAATAGCATCAGAAATCGCCATCAGCACTTCTACCACTCCTTGAGGAGCATCTGCAACTTCTAGGAGGTTGACATAAGCTACCTGTACACCTTCTCCTACAAACCTGGCGACATTCCGCAAGATGGAAGTTTTGCCCATCCGCCTGTGTCCGTAGATAACAACAGATTGGAGTTGAGAACTTCTCATCCACAACTCCTGCAACTGTCTGATCACATCTTCTCGCCCAACAAACATTTCTGCCTCTACTGGAGAACTGATAACATAGGGGTTAAGTACAGGTTTGGTGATGGAAATTTTCCCAACTTCCTTGGCTATATACCGCGCATAAGTTCCATAGCATAGCTGCATGAGTTTCCGAGGATGTCCGCTGCTTTTCTCCATTAGTTGCACAATCTTCTCCTCAGTAAAACTCACAGAAGTCCCAGCCAGACGACTAGCAATAAAAGCACGCATGGTAGTTTCATTCCAAGGCTGAATCTGTTCTTCCTGGCAAATTCCTGCCAACGGTGATGTCTTTCCATCATCATGAGTATCATTAAACAAGTCGTTGAGTGGTTCAGTCGCAGCTAAAATCAACTTCAGCGGCGCATTACTCCCCTCAGCTAACCCGCGCAACTTATCCCTAACTCCACGGGTAAACCCCTGCCAAGTCATCTTTCCTACATTATCTAAAGCCAGTAGCACTTTATTTTTATGTGCTTTCAAATTCCGGGTTAACATATACCCTGTACTTTGCGGGATAGCAACCTGGTCACACAACGCGCTGTAAAAGTCTTCTTCATTATCTATATAATTCAAATCTAGAAAAACTGACTGACGCGACGGTTGCAGGCGATTTATCGCTTGTTGGCAAATTGCCCATAGTAGCGATGACTTGCCAATTCCTTCTTCTCCTATCAAAGCAACACTGCTTCCACTGTTAAGCACCTCAAACACTCGCTCAATTTCTCGCTCTCGGTCAAAAAACGATTGCGTATCTTCTACTCTGCCATGCTGGGGAGTGAAGGGATTGGTAATGACATATGAGTTTGATGTTTCTTGTTTCGCTTGATTCGTCTGGTTTACAAATGGCTCTTGGAAAGGTGTAACTATTGCCGGATGCTGTTGATATCGGTATTGTATTGGATTTTTAAAATTTCTTTTAGTGACTATTATTTTTAAATCTTTTGAAATCCTTTTACATAAATTTGCACCTGCATCTCTCAGATGTTGCTCACTGCGACCAGTCGCTAGAGAAATTTCTGTATAAGTCTTACCTTCCCATATACCGAAAAAGAGAGTTGTTTCTAAGTCATTTAATATTGACTTGTTTGCTTTTGCAAAAAGAAAATTAATAAATTCCAAAGCTTCTTTTGAATCCATTTGTGATAATTATTGCTCCAATTAACAATACAAATTTATTGTTTATCTATCTGTTTAAAAAATAAGAAAACCCTGGTATAATTCACTAAAAATTTACTTAAACAATCCGTGTGGGATTTTAACCTACTCAGTTGAGAACTGATTTTTATCCATCGTGGTATTATACGCCATTGCAGGTATTACACCTCGATAGACAGGTGAAACATTGACAAGCATTTTTGAAACGATATCTCTTGATTTTCGAGCAAATGCTTCGGCTCTAGCAATCATTTTTAAAGGTATGGGAGCAGTCTCCTAGTGGATCATTTGTCATGCTTATAGCCATTATTCAGTCAGGTACAACCCTTATTTATCGACTTTACCAGCGATGCCCGAAATAGCGGTGTTCGTGTCAAATGACTCACTAGTTCATTGACTAACAGTATCTTCTCTAGCGGGCGAGTGAGCCAAGTGTTCCATAGCTACTTTAACCTACTTTAGGCTACTTTAACAAAAGTATCACAGGGTCTTATCCCTCTTTTGTCTCCTGAATTTTAAGCAAAATAATAGATTAGGCGAGCGCGCTGTCTTGTTTGTCATTTAAATGCTGTTGTTGCAAAAATACGTAAAAATAAGGATTCTAGATTATTCTCCACCGAAAGGAGCATAAGAGGGTACATAAAATATTGACCTACATTAACCTACTGTAGATGGGATAAAATCCTAAAAGTAGGTTAATATAGGAGCGGCTGAAGTAAACGTGTGCAGAACTAGGGGTAAATTTTGAAATATAAGGGTGTCATTCATAAATAAGAAAACTATATTTCCTATGGAAGGCAAAAAACTGCTCCGCTTAGATTTGCACCTGTGCTAAGGCGATAAACCAATTACTTAATTATCAAATTTTGGAAGTTAACGAAGTATGAACCTTTCAATGAAAACAGTAATTGTTCCTATTTCAGTTGCCCTGATAGGTGCTGGTGCCACTCTAGTTGCTGCTGTGATTGGACAAAGTAACAAAACCCCTTCTGCAGTCAACCCTTCTGCAACTCCTACTAGTATAATCTCTAAGAATTCTGAATTAGAATGCAATAAAACTGTAGTCACTAAACCCTGTATTGCTAATGTCACTATGCAGATTAACAGTGACGAACCAAAGGAAATTAAAAATAACGAACGTGTCCCTCTAAAAGTTGGAGATACACTGAAATTAGCAAATATACGCTATTGCATACCTCCTGAAGTGACAGTCAATCAAGTAGAGGTGAGAGCATATCTGTTTTCAAAAGGAGTTGAGAGTTACAAAAATGGTCTTTCCACTACCAGTCGTTTTCCAACTTATACAGGTTGCCACAATGTTGCCAACTTTGATAAAACTTGGAAGCTAGAATCAGGGCAGCACCAAGTTAACATACCCATCATCAAGTATGATGGCAGCAACAGAGTAGTTGACAAGGATTTTTACTTCCATCTAGATGTTGGACAGTGAACTGCATGATTTCTGAGTTCAGGAAAGACAGCTTTTCGCCCTGTAACACTTGCGATCGCGCTTTGGGGCGAGATCGCCTCTTAGGCGGCTTTCTTTCGGGGCGATCGCACTCAATTTCTACACAAAAAATCTTGCCATAGAACAACTAAAACCAGGCGATCACCATTGCACAACAAGCTGTCGTTAGGAATATACAAGTTGTCATTAGATCACAACAAGCGATCGTTAGGAATGTATAAGTTGTCGTTAGATCACAACAAGCTGTCGTTAGATCCCAACAAGTTGTCGTTAGATCACAACAAGCTGTCGTAACGACACGATAAAAAATTAAAAAAATATTAAGTAGGGGAGGCAAAAAGCGGCGTGGATGTTCCTCCCGCTTTATTGCCGTTGTGTTGTCGCGAAGCGCAACGCACCATTGATCCGCGAAGAAAGCGATCGCACTCAATTTCTACATAAAAAATCTTGCCACAGAACAACTAAAACCAGGCAAAAGAGGTGAAGTTATTTCATCATTTGCCAGCAGTGTTGCTATCAATCTTAAAGTCGCATTTTCGCGGCGGTAAACTTCAACTTGTTGCAACCGCCAATCAGCAATCCAATATTCCTGCACTCCACGTGATGCGTAAAGCTTGAGTTTAGCTTCTCTATCCCGACGCTCATTTTCCACACCAGGGGATAATACCTCAATGACTAACTCTGGTGCGCCAGTCAGATGTCCCGCTTCGTCTAGTAGAATCGCTAAGCGTTCATTGCTAGCCCAAACCACATCTGGAATGACGTTATCCGATTCTGAAAATAGAACACCAGCAGTGATGCTTGCTTCTCCCAAACCACTAAACTCTGACCAAAAATCAAGTTCTCGAAAGATTCGACCACAGGTGCGTTGATGTTTCCAGTGAGGTGCCCTAGTCATAAATAACTCACCATCAATTATCTCATAGCGCGTACCTTCGTTTTCTGGTAGGAGGTCTAAATCTGTGGTAGTCCAGCGTACGCCTTCACTTGCTGTCTGACTCATAGCGGAACTCCTTTTGGGTAGTTTCATTATCTAGGATATGTACAGTTATTGGTGCTGTACCTGCGTCATAAACATTCATCAATTGCTTGAAGCAGCATTTTGCTCAAGCACTAAAGTACTAAAATTAATAAATAATTCTTAGAACAATTAAATCATGACCATTATCCAAGCCAAAAACTTAACACTTGCAGATATTCACCGTCTTTTCGACTTTCAAAGACAGTATAACAGTTCATTCTCTCCTATCTTATCTCTCGAACCTTTAACTGAATCTGAACAACAGGAACTTCTTCAAATTCGGAATGATTTTGATAATTATTTAATAGAAGGAAAAGTTTCAGAAGGGCTTGTTAAAGCTTTAACAATCTTTCCATTATTGCGATTAGCTGGATTTTATCGCTATCCTATTAAAATTAGTTTGGAAGAAGAAATCGCAGAAATTGATATTGCAGATGAAGATACTAAAATTACAGGGCGAATGGATATTTTAGCTGTTAATAAAGCTCAAAAGACAACAGATAAAGCATATTTTTGGATCTTGGTCATTGAATCTAAAAACAGTAGTATTGCAGTCTCTGAGGGTTTACCGCAACTGCTTACTTATACCTATGACAATCTTAAGCATCAAAAATCAGTTTGGGGGCTTGTTTCCAACGGACAAGATTACCAGTTTGTTTATATTTTACAGGGAAATTACCCAACTTATCATTTAATGCCGAAGCTATATTTGATAGAACCTGAAAGTGCAATTGAGTTACTACAGGTTCTCAAAGCTATTTGTAAACTTTAAAAAGATATCATCATACCTGAAAACCAATCCTCTTCTTCTCTGATGCGTCCTCTCTTGTCTTGGCGGTTCATAAAAAAGTTTTCAGATTGATTCTGAAAACTTACACATCAAACTGTGAGTGCAAAATCATCTATTCCTAATACCTAATTCTTGGATCTACATAAGCATTGATAATATCAATCACAATGCTAGCAATAACGACAATTGCCGCAAAAAACACCAAAACTCCCTGCACCAAAGGATAATCTCGGGCATTAATGGCATCATATAACTTATTTGCCAATCCAGGCCAAGAAAATGTTACTTCAGTCAAAATCGCTCCACCTAACAAAGAAGCAAAGGTTAAACCCATAACTGTAATCACGGGAATAAGAGCATTTTTTAAAGCGTGAGAAAATAAAATCTTTCTTTCAGGAATACCTCTTGCACGCGCAGCTTCCACATAATCTGCTTGCAAAGTTTGCTTTAAATTCACTCGCACAATTCGCTCAAAAATACCACTCAGCAAAACTCCCAAGGTGATACTCGGAAGTGCTAAATAGTGCAAAGCAGTGAAAAATTGACTGAAATTTGCAGTTAATACACTATCAATTGTATACAAACCAGTGATACCCTGTGGCGCTGGCATAGTTGTAGGAAAGCGCGTTCCCAGAGGAAACCAATTTAGCTGTACTGCAAAAATCAATTGCAAAATCATCCCAGCCCAAAACATGGGTAATGAGTATGTGATAATACCAAATAATCGTCCTCCAACATCTAAATAGCTTCCAGGACGAGAAGCAGAAAGAATGCCAATTCCAATTCCAACTATAAGTGCGATCGCCATACTGCAAACCGCTAATTCCACAGTTGCAGGAAAATATTGCCCAATCACCTCCCAAACAGACTGTCCACGACTAGCGATAGAAGTTCCTAAGTCCAGACGCAGCAATTGTCCCATGTAACTCAAGTACTGTAACCATATAGGAAGGTTTAAACCCAGTTGTTTTCGCAATTCTTCCTTAGCACTTTCTGGCGCACGTCCGCCGAGAATCGCATCTACTGGATCTCCTGGTGTTGCACGTAGTAAAAGAAACACGACTGTGGTAACAGTCAATAGCATTAACGGAGCTAAAAGTAAACGGGCAATAATGTAATACTGTAAGGCTTTAGAACGAGACATAGTTAATTAGGAGTCAGGAGTTAGAAGTTAACACTCAACAGTCAAGAGTTAAGAGGTAAGAACTCGTGACTAATGACTAATGACTAATGACTATTTTTTAATTGTTTTGTAAATCAGATTTTGAGTCGGGTCAAGTTGCACACCACTGACTCCTTTGCGAGCAAATACATAGTCTTTAGTTTGCCATAAAGGAACATAAGGAACATCAGTTGCTACTTGTGCTTGAATAGTTGCAACAATTTTCGTACGTGCTTGGGGGTTTTGCTCTTGGCGTTGGTCTCCAATCAGCTTATTCATAGTTTCGCTGTAGTAAAACGAACCTTGTGTCTGACTTCCCCCCTGTTCGCATCCCTTCGCGTCTGACCCTTTATCACAACCCAAAAACGGTTGAATATAATTATCCGCGTCCAAAAAATCTGGATACCAATCTAGCAATGCAGTTGGATAAAAACTCTTAGATATAGCTCCAAAGAAGGTAGCACCATCTACAACATTGACTTCAAATTGCAGCATTCCATCCATATATTTATCAGCATATGCCTTAAGGAGCTGTGCTGCCAAACTGCGAGGAGGAGAACCGGAAGGATACCAAATTTGTAGCTTGACAGGATTTTCTTTGGAGAAGCCAGCAGCAGTTAACAATTGTTTAGCTTTGTCTACATTGCCATCGCCGTATTTATTTTTAAATAATGGTTCGGAAACCTCAAACGTTTTCGGTACCATGCTATATAAAGGACTAGCTTGACCTAGCAAGACGCGTTGATTGAGCAGCGGACGGTCAATCATTGCTGCTACCGCTTGTCGAACTTCTGGTTTATCTAAAGGCTTTTGATTGCGGTTTAAAACCAGATAACTCACTACACTACCTTGAGCTGTAATTGCTTGCCAATCACCTTTTTTAGCACTTTCTTCTAACGAGCGAATTTGGTCTGGTTCTAAAGACAGGTAAGCGACATCGACGCCACCTGTACGGAAGGAATTATACAAGTTAGCCGAACTACTGAGAATTTGCAAATTGATGCCTTTATTTGCTGGTTTTTCTCCCCAATATTTATCAAATACATCAAATTGTAAGGAATCAGTCCCATACCGCGCTAATTTATAAGGACCAGTACCAATAAAGATATTTGGCTTAAATTTCTCTGCACCAATTTCATAAGCTTTGGGAGAAACTGGACAAACACCTGAAAACGCCAACAACGATGGGAACGCCGCAAACGGTTTTTTCAGTTGTATCGTCAATTCATACTCACCTGTGGCTTTGACTGAGTCCACCACATCTGCTAGTAAAAAAGAAGGTTTCCCGCCGTTTTTGATAAAGCGTTCCAGACTAAACGCCATCGCTTCGGCGTTAAAAGGAGTTCCATCATGAAATACTACACCTTGGCGTAGGGGAATTGTGTATGTTAAACCATCTTGACTCACTTTTGGGAAAGCCGTGGCTAACTGAGGTTTAACTTCAGTGCTTCCTGGTTCATAGGTGTAAAGGCGATCGCTCATGTTGTACACTAACCCAAGCGATCGCAATTCATAAGCATCCGCTGGATCAAGGGTACGGGGATTTAGGGTTGTACCTATAGTGATGCGACCATTCCCTGTTAAGCTATTTGCTGAATTAGATGATGTTGTCGTGACTTGTTGGCTTCTTGAGCAACTCACTACCAAAAGTAAACATAAACAAAATAAAGAAACTAATTTAGTAATTTGACTCCACTGTCTTGCGGACAAGGAAAACCTGGTCATAAGATTCGGTATTTTTAAACTTAGTGGTCAGCTATTCTACTATATGTTTGGCAAAAAGCCTGAAAAAGAATTCATAACTTAGCAGAACCCTCTGGTAGTGTTGGCAATCCTAAGTTATTTCAATGTTTACGTGTATTGGCGTAGCGAGTTAACAATATAACTTTCTGTAACTCCTACTGGAAAAACAAAAAGTTTTAGACCAAAATATAGAGTTTAATGTTCCTCAATAACGGAAAATTTTTTATTTAATTAAATATGTAAATAGTGCCTAAATTTGTTTTAAATTTACACTCTGGCAGTGCAAACATTTGTTAAGCTTTTTCCGTAGCCTAAAAGGTGTACATTAGGAATTTGTTTGTTGTGCATCTCAATGCAAGCAAAAATACTTAGCGACCGGGGAACCGACTAACACTATCACGACAATCAAAAATAGTAGATTTCGAGCCTAATAGCGAGACTAAAAGTGTGAAATACTTCTTTCTATCTGAGGGTTGGACAATTGGCAGAGTGTGGGCATCTGATGGACTTTGGCAGATAACCGCATGGCGACGCCAGCCAGACATTCAGCGAATGAATATCTGTCTAGTAGAACAAAACGAAGTGCTGTGGCTTTATCGGGTTGAAGATGTTGTTTTAACCGTGGAAGTGAAGCCCACAACACAAGTACAAGTCAATAAATCTGGTCAAGCGATCGGTCAAGTAGTACTCAAGCGGTTGATGAGTGCCGAACAGGTTATTGAACGCTTGGGAACGGCATCAGCTAAATGTCAACTGCAAGATATTCAATCTGTGGTTTAGCTGTAGGGGTGTAAGGCTCTCGTTAAGAACTTTAAAGCTCACCTCCACCTCACAACTCCTCCACGCCGCCTGGGTTACGTAGCTTGAAAAACTGTCAAGCTACGTAAATGCTTATATTTACAGGCTTGCAAACAGCTCCATCAAAAGTTACAATTTTTTAAACATTCTCATTTTTTGCTTGGCGATTGTTACTCTACGGGATAATAGTTCCGTAGTTTAGTAAGCCTTGCCAAATTAACCACAGTCTCTGACTCATAAGACAAAGCTGTGGATAAATCCCTGTGGCAATAACAAAAACTGAAAAATTGCTTTGTAAACATAAATCATCGAGGAGGAGCGTAGTCGATGGGACTACCCTGGTACCGAGTACATACAGTTGTTCTGAATGACCCAGGACGGCTAATTTCTGTACACTTGATGCATACAGCCTTGGTGGCAGGCTGGGCTGGTTCGATGGCTTTGTACGAACTAGCCATTTATGACCCCAGCGACCCAGTACTCAACCCGATGTGGCGTCAAGGCATGTTCGTGCTGCCCTTCATGGCACGCTTAGGCGTCACCCAATCATGGGGCGGTTGGAACGTTACTGGTGGTCCATCAACCGATCCCGGTTTTTGGTCATTTGAAGGCGTTGCTGCTGCTCACATCGTTCTTTCCGGTTTGCTGTTCTTAGCTGCCGTTTGGCACTGGGTTTACTGGGATTTGGAATTGTTCCAAGACCCCCGCACTGGTGAACCCGCCCTTGACTTGCCAAAAATGTTTGGCATTCACCTGTTCTTGTCTGGTTTGCTCTGCTTTGGTTTTGGTGCTTTCCACCTGACCGGATTATTTGGACCTGGAATGTGGGTATCTGATGCCTACGGCTTAACCGGTCATGTCCAAGCAGTGGCACCGGAGTGGGGACCAGATGGCTTTAACCCGTTTAACCCGGGTGGTGTAGTCGCTCACCACATTGCTGCTGGCGTCGTAGGTATTATCGCTGGTTTGTTCCACCTGACAGTTAGACCCCCCGAAAGGCTGTACAAAGCTCTCAGGATGGGTAACATCGAAACTGTACTATCCAGCAGTATTGCTGCTGTCTTCTTCGCAGCCTTCGTTGTTGCCGGCACCATGTGGTACGGTAACGCTACCACCCCAATCGAATTGTTTGGTCCTACCCGCTATCAGTGGGATCAGGGTTACTTCAAGCAAGAGATTGATCGCCGTGTACAAGCTAGCGTTGCTGAAGGTGCAAACCTTTCTGAAGCTTGGTCACAAATTCCGGAAAAACTCGCCTTCTACGATTACGTCGGCAATAGCCCTGCTAAAGGCGGTCTATTCCGTACAGGTCCAATGAATAAGGGTGATGGAATTGCCCAATCTTGGCAAGGTCACGCGGTGTTCAAAGATGCTGAAGGTCGTGAGTTGGCAGTACGTCGTCTCCCGAACTTCTTTGAAACCTTCCCAGTCCTTTTGACCGATAAGGATGGCGTTGTCCGTGCTGACATTCCTTTCCGTCGGGCAGAATCTCAGAATAGCTTTGAGCAATCTGGTGTTACCGTTAGCTTCTACGGTGGCGACTTGGATGGTCAAACCTTCACAGATCCAGCAGAAGTGAAGAAGTACGCCCGTAAAGCTCAAGGCGGCGAAATCTTTGAATTCGACCGGGAAACCTTGAACTCTGATGGTGTGTTCCGCACCAGTACCAGAGGTTGGTTTACCTTTGGACACGCTGTATTTGCGCTGCTGTTCTTCTTTGGTCATATCTGGCACGGTGCGCGCACAATCTACCGAGATGTGTTTGCTGGTGTTGATGCGGATCTCGAAGAACAAGTTGAATGGGGTCTGTTCCAGAAAGTGGGTGACAAGACAACCCGCCGGAAGGAAGCTCTCTAAACTTTGTAGCGAAAAGTTAAGAATGGTCTAATAAGAGAGAATATGGACTAGCGACTGGGGAATGGGTACTGGGTACTGGGGAAGAAACCAATCCCCAATCCAAGGGTTCCCAATCCCCAATCCAAGGGTTCCCTAGACCATTCTTTCCTGTAGCTTGGTACACTAATATTGGTGGGTTAAATAGGCAGGAACTCAACCTATGGAAAGCATTGCTTACATCTTAATTTTGACTTTGGCAATAGGAACTCTCTTCTTTGCGATCGCCTTCCGCGAACCTCCTCGCATTGAAAGGAAAGAGAAGTAAGTCACCAACTTCCCGACCGGGATGAGGTGTTAACTAGCATCGGACGTAGGGGCGCAAGGCGGTCTTGCGCCCTGACCGTAAAAAGAAAAGTGAATGCAGCAATTATTGATAATTAACTATTTGATAATTAAGTATTGACTAATATAAAAGAATAGCTCAATTATGATATAATGTACGATCTGGAAGGTTCTATGTTCAGATCAGCTTTTCTGCGCTAGTATGAAAAAGGATGTAGGTGTGGAATGCCCATTCGGGTCTTGCATATACATCGCGAGGAGGCATAACCTTTACGGAGAATAATAACCGGGAAACAATCAGCATGGTCAATCAGAAATTAACCGCTCCTGAAATTGGATTTACACACGACGATTTCGCCGCTCTACTAGATAAGTACGATTATCATTTTAGCCCAGGTGATATAGTACCAGGTACAGTTTTCAGTATAGAGCCACGCGGCGCTCTGATTGACATAGGTGCTAAAACAGCAGCATATATACCTATACAAGAAATGTCTATCAACCGGGTAGATACCCCGGAAGAAGTATTACAATCGAACGAAACGCGGGAATTTTTCATCCTTACTGACGAAAACGAAGATGGTCAACTGACGCTATCGATTCGTCGTATTGAGTATATGAGAGCGTGGGAACGCGTCAGGCAGTTGCAAGCAGAAGATGCAACTGTGCGTTCTGGCGTTTTTGCCACCAATCGAGGTGGAGCTTTGGTGCGGATAGAAGGATTACGTGGATTTATCCCCGGTTCCCATATCAGCACCCGCAAACCGAAAGAAGAATTGGTAGGCGAAGAACTGCCGTTGAAGTTCCTAGAGGTAGACGAAGAGCGTAACCGTCTTGTTTTATCTCATCGTCGGGCGCTGGTTGAGCGCAAGATGAACCGTTTAGAAGTTGGCGAGGTAGTGATTGGTACTGTGCGCGGTATCAAACCCTACGGTGCCTTTATCGATATTGGCGGCGTCAGTGGTCTACTGCACATCTCAGAAATTTCTCACGAGCATATAGATACCCCTCATAGTGTCTTCAACGTCAATGATGAAGTGAAAGTCATGATCATTGACTTGGATGCAGAACGTGGTCGGATTTCGCTGTCTACCAAACAACTGGAACCCGAACCAGGTGACATGATTAAGAATCGCGATTTGGTATATGACAAAGCAGAGGAAATGGCTGCTAAGTATCGCGAACAGATGTTAGCTAAGCAGCAAGGTATTACTGTACCAGCAGCAACTGACACTGCTGAAGAAGTTGTGGGTGAGGACATACCATCCGCGATTGAAGAGGACATACCATCGGCGATCGAAGAGGACATACCAGCAGCCCTCGAAGAGGACATACCAGCAGCCCTCGAAGAGGAGATACCAGCAGCGATCAACGAGTAATCCATTTGCCGTTGTGGTTATCTACAGCGGCTGCTTATAAAAAAGTATTAGACCTCTTAGAAAATAAGTTTGAGACCATTATGCTGTTTGATCTAAAATCTAATTTCTAGAGAAGTCTATTGGATAAACAAGGGTTACAAGCTGTCGGTTAAAATCTTCCCAAATCTGTACAAAGCTTACAGATGAGATAATTATTCAGCCAAGCACTTAATCAATTAATACAGATTACTCTGCTCTTAACCGTTTCTGCCAATCAGGAACGGTTTTTAGCTATTTTTGCCCAGCGGATCGCTTGATTACCCTTGATATCACAATACGGTTCAGTTAAGGCTATGCAGTGCTTAAAACAACAAACACAGGAGGACTGGTTATTATTCCAGTGCCTCTGTGTTTAACTTTTTTAGAGCGAAATTTTGATACAGGCTTTTTAACAACCCTTGGGTTATTTCTATGAACCCTTTCAGGTAAAACTTGGTCGAGGATTTCCATAGTTAACCAACTCAAAAAAAGGGGAGTTCTTGTGGTT
>JXCB02000001.1:368858-426749 GCA_000828075.3 Tolypothrix campylonemoides VB511288
TCATCAATAATAGAATCAGAACCTTCTCTCTTACATATGGATTTTCATGCTCTTTTAGCGTTTTTTGTAGCCGTTCCTTCTGCTCTTGAGAAAGATGGTTTTTTGCTGGCATAGGTGGCTGATTATAGTTTAATTACTTAACTCATAATTATACAATCAAGCTGCGTAGCAGCTTAATAAACCGTAAATTTCTTGCACTACTTCTCGTGGTTTTTGAGAACGAATATGAGTTTTTCGTCCTAGAAGATGTACTTTGAGTTCATCAATCGTATTCTCGACTTCCCAACGTTGATGGTACTCAGAAGCTAGCAACTGGGCTGGGAATTTTACAATGTCCAATAAGCTCGTAATTAAACGATATTTGATTTGTTCTTCTGGGTTATCAGGATTCTCAATTGTGTACTCAATGACTCGTACTTGTATTGGTTCAAAACCTTTTTTTCTCAGTTTGCCAGAAGGATAAATATAACTTAAATAAGAACTATCCTCTAAAGCTTCTTCGTTTAAAAATTTAACGTTAGCAGGTATTCTTCCTAAATAATCACAACCCTTACGTACTGTTGCTTTTACCATAGCGTAGGAGTGCAAACCTCTATCCCACATTAACAACATTCCGGATGTTACTGAGCGTAATAATTTTAGTGATCTAACTCGCTCTCCAATCTTATATGGGCACATTAAGGCATCAAAAATTAAATGTGTCCCTGCCTCTACCAAAATAACTAATCTAACTTTGGGAAATGCCGCTCGTGTACCAGGACGACTACCGGGACGACCAAAAACCCTTGCATTTTCATCACTATCTGGGATATCTAAGCAAGTTCCATCAATCACTACAATTCTTAGTCCGTTTAGAAAACTTCCAATTGTTTCGCTGTTTGCCATTGGTCGCACCAACTGATGAAACAATTGCGTCATTACCCCTGCACCTAGTCGCTGTCTGCTTTGGGTGATAGCTGATTTACAAGGGATACGCCAATATTTACCAACTTTTACCCATGCCTCTGAAAGACCATCAATGAGATTTTTTAGTACATCTCGCATTGAATCTCTCGACCACAGGCTCATTGCTATGATTAGACAAATGACCAGATGTGCTGGTAACGAACGATGGCGTTCCTCTTCTACTTTAGTTTTAGCGATCGCTTGTTCGATTGAAGTTGCTGGGATAGCAACCTCTATCGCTTTGAATATCTCCGTACTTTGTATCTTCGGAGACACTAATGAGAATTCTTTGAGATGCACCGTGCTTGATTTCCATTTTTGGAAACAATGCCCATTTTACAGCTATTCTAGCCTTAACTGAACCGTATTGCTTGATATCATGTCCGGCTAATTAGTTATGATTTCCACGTTAATTGCACCCCACCCCGCGCCGCCCCTCCCCGCTTACGGGGAACTCGGGACCCCCTCTGGGGATTAGGGGCAGGAGGGAGGTGAAGCGCAGCTTTACCGGGGTGGGGTTACTCGGGTAATGATAAGTATTTAACCGGACTTGATATGAGTCATTAGTCAAAGACCAAGAACAAATGACTGCTGGACTAGTGACTCAGTATTGTTGCTACGCTAGATACAGCTGAAGAAACACAGCAATTTTGATCCAAGTAGAGGGGAACTATGCCGCACACGATTGTTACTGATGTATGTGAAGGTGTCGCTGATTGCGTAGACGCCTGTCCGGTAGCTTGCATTCATCCTGGTCCCAGCAAAAACGTCAAAGGAACTGATTGGTACTGGATTGACTTTGCCACCTGCATTGACTGTGGCATATGTATCCAAGTTTGTCCAGTAGAAGGGGCGATCGTCCCAGAAGAACGACCCGATTTACAAAAAACACCGTAGATAAGTCGTATAAGTCGTATAAACGGTTAACATTTTTGAAAAACAGGCATCTTAAAATAAAATCTTGCCTGTTTTTACAGTAATAGTACTGGATAAAGATTTAAAAAAGGTAACATTAAAGATTTATTATTCGGATATGGTAGGTGCAGTTATGTATACGTAAATATAGCTGTCCTACGTAGGTAAACTCATGCAACGGTTAAGCGTACCCCTGATAGGCAATATCTTAACGTTAAGTCTGGCTACTGTAGCAATGACTCTAACGTCTGCTTACAGTGCTACAGCCGGAACACTGGATCTCAATTTGACAAAGCTACAGGGCTTAACGGGTGGTAATTCTGGTACAACTGGTGTCTACCGTGCAGATCTCTCCAATCTTGGCTTCGATATCACTTCCATTGCTATCACTGATAGCAACAGTAGAACAGAGGGTGCACCTGGGAGATTTAGCGCTTTTGATTTGGATGCCATCAAAATTAGCAACGTCTTGGTTAACAATGCCACAGACGCCAAAAACTTATCAGGGTTAAACGTCTTCGATTTTACTTCCTCCGGAACTTCCTTTACCCCAGGAACCCAGCGTTCTCCGGTCGATCCAGGAGATTTATTTGGTGTAACTGGCGGTATTGTAGACAACTCACTCGCTACGCTGGAAAATTTTGATGCCAACTCCATAGCTGACGCTACTGCTTTTGGATTCCTCAGTTTAGGTGATGGTGGAAAAATTGTGTTTAACCTCAAAAATCCCATTTCCACAACCAGTCCACTTTACTTATACATTGGAGAGGCAGGTGATAATGGTGAGACAGCCAGCGGTCAAATTACTGTCTCTGACAAACCACGTGAGGTTCCAGAACCTACAAGCTTAGCTGCTGTATCTTTACTCGGAATCTACTTTGCCGTAAGTCGTAGAAAGAAAACAAAAGCTGCTTAATTTCAAATTCCGTAGCCGTTGAAATTGTTGAAATTAAAGTTAGGACATAGGTTTTTGACCTATGTCATTTTTTTATATTGGTGCTGTCTTTGTTTTGGTACACGTAGCACAAGACGGTCGAGTTAGTGATATTTATCCTTAAAAATCCCCCTAACGCCCATTGACAAAGCAGCGTCGTTTCATTTGGTTCCTCGCCCGTCCAAAGTTGAAACTGTGGGCTAATAGCCCAAGTCAATTTTAATCGACTCATATAGGACTACTATTTGAATTTTGTGAAAGTGCCTGCGCTTTGCGCTTAAAAAACTCAGTACACTTTCTGTTCCCTGTTAAGAGTTCCCTGTTAAGAGTTCCCTGTTCCCTGTCTCGACGAGTAATTTCACAAATCAAACCGGATTCCTATATAAGCTTAAATATTGAGTGCAACAATCGGGTAGAACTTAGCTTGCTAATGCGCTTAAGCTGATGGCATATAGAAAACGAATAAAGCGACCCAGTAATATGCACAAACTAAAAATGGGCATTGTGGAGTGGATACTTCTGTTGATACTGTCTGTGTTATGGGGTGGCTCCTTTTTTTTCAATGAAGTTGCGCTTAAAGAGTTGCAGCCATTGACTCTAGTGCTGTGTCGGGTAAGTTTGGCATCTGTCACACTGACAGCCATTGTGTTTCTCCAAGGGAAACAGGTTCCCCTTTCTCCCACCTTGTGGCGTGAATTTTTTCTTATGGGTGCTTTGAGTAATCTTATTCCATTTAGCTTAATTGTCTGGGGGCAAACTTATATTGATAGTGGTCTTGCTGCTATTCTCAACGCTACGACACCTGTGTTCACAGTAATATTAGCTCACTTTCTTACTCAAGATGAGCGCCTGACTCTTAATCGCCTAGTTGGTATTATGTTAGGACTATGTGGTGTCGTTGTGCTGATTGGTGCAGATGCTTTACGTGGACTGAGTTTATCTAGTTTAGGACAGTTTGCTATTTTGGGCGCTGCTTGCTGTTATGGCTGTTCTGGGATTTATGGACGCCGTTTTAAAAAAATACCCCCTATCGTTGCTGCAGCAGGAACCCTAACCAGCTCGACAATTATGTTGTTACCAATAACTTTTCTTTTAGAACGTCCATTGACCTTGAAAGCTAGTGTAATCACTTGGGGGGCGTTGTTGGGATTATCGTTGCTGAGTACGGCGATCGCCTATATGATTTATTTTCGTCTTTTGACTAAAGCGGGCGCTACTAATTCGGCGCTTGTTACCTTCCTGATTCCAGTCAGTTCTCTGTTTCTCGGCGTGTTTATCCTGGGTGAACAGTTACACTGGACGACGTTTGCAAGCATGGTGCTTATCTTTATAGGACTTGCTGCTATAGATGGTAGGGCGATCGCCCGTATTCGACAGTTGATTGGAGTCAGTTAACTCTGGGCAATGAGCCATATCTTAAGGAGATATCAATGGAATTACAACAGACTCTTATCACAGAAGAAACCTTTTGGCAAGCCGTTCTAAACAGAGACCCCAGTTTTGATAAAAAGCTATTCTACGGTGTCCGTTCTACAAGCATCTACTGCCGACCAACTTGCCCGAGTCGAAGACCGAATAGAAAGCAAGTTTGTTTCTTTGTGTCGCCACAAGAAGCGGAAACTGCAGGTTTTCGACCTTGTAAGCGGTGTCAGCCACAATATGAAACACTACCAAATTTGACCAAAGCTAAAATTTTGGCAGTATGTCGATACATTGAAGAACTTGATCGCATCCCTACTTTATCAGAACTGAGTTCTCAGTTTGAGATAAGCCCTAGCTACTTGCAACGAGTCTTCAAACAAATGATGGGCGTATCACCTTTTGAATATGCAGATGCACTTCGTAGCGATCGCTTTAAACAGCGTCTTCAGCAAGGGGAAGAAATTGCTCATGCGCTTTACGACACAGGATATGGATCGAGTAGCCGACTGTATGAAAAAGCATCCCAGCAACTTGGAATGACACCAAAAACTTATCGGTGCAGTGGCAAGGGAATGCATATTGCCTATACCATTGTTCCATGTTCTCTGGGATATTTGCTTGTGGCAACAACAGAGAAAGGTATCTGTGCCGTTAAATTAGGTGATGAAATAGATCAGCTAAAACGTATTCTTCTCAATGAATTCAATCAAGCGGAAATCCTACGTAATGACAATTTACACCGAGACTGGCTACAGACAATCCTCAGCTTCATTGCAGGAGACTCGCCACACCTCGATTTGCCGCTTGATATACGCGGAACAGCATTTCAAAAACAAGTTTGGCAGGCTTTGCAGAAAATTCCCTATGGGGAAACGCGCACCTATGCTGATATCGCCCGTGAAATTGGTAAACCTCACGCAGTTCGCGCTGTAGGTACTGCTTGTGGTGCCAATCCAACAGCACTCATCGTACCGTGTCATCGTGTCCTGCGAACTGATGGCACTCTCGGCGGTTATCACTGGGGGATTTCACGCAAAGAAAAACTTTTGGCACAAGAAGTGAAACGGACGGGCAAGATGCCCATCCCACAAGAAAGATAAGAAAAATAAAGTGCAATGGCACGAAGATAAGGCAGAAGCAGGAGCAATGCAACTTCGCCTACTTCCCTCACCTCCCTTACTAGCCACTAGAAGCGGCTGGCTGTTTCTCCTGCTTTTTAATGTTTCGCCTTCCCCAAGGCTTGAGAACTGAAATGCCAATGATTGCTAAAATGCATGAGGTCTGAATAATAGCACCCACAAGTACTCCGTTCTGGTCAAATACATACAGCGGATTTTGCAGTGCTTGTATCCTTTCTGCTGCAGAGATGGCAGTCATCATATTTGTCCAAGGACCAAGCCAAATTGTGCCAGTGACAATGAGTGTTACAGTCGCTATCCACTTGACGATCACCCAGTAGTGTTTGAAAAATCCCCAAATCGTAAGCCAGCAAAGCAACCCACCTGTTACCAGCGATAAGATGGCAGACGGGATGATTACCCAGTCATCCAGCAGCTTCATGACTGAGTTGATAGCGTACAGTTCATCACCGTTGGGAGTGTTTCGGTTGCTTAAAGCAATAGCAATCATGCATAAAGCAGTACCAAACCAAATTCCTCCAAAGGCGACATGAGAAGCCAGCAACCAGTTTTTTTGCTTGACGCTTAGCTTGTTCATATTAGTTTTTCCAAATTTTGATTAGGAACTTTATAGTTAGCTTCCTAATTAAAAGATTACACTACCTAACAATCATCCACAAGCATTTATTTTAGGCGTCAAGCATTGCTGAGGTTCCAGTGCGTACTTTGTTTAAAAGCTTAATGAGTATCTTTTTTTCGCTATCAGTGAGATTCGCCATCAAGCCTGTAGTGCGGCAAAAATGGTCTGGAAGCATTTGAGAAAGGAAGCCCCGTCCTTTGTCTGTTAATTGCAAACGCAGCATTCGCCTGTCTTCTGAGTCAGGTTGGCGTCTTACCAATCCATCTCGTTCAAGTCCGTCAAGGAGTCCTGTGATTGTTGCTTTAGTCACACCGGCTCGTTGAGCACATTCAGACGGTGTTAACCCCTGCTCGTCCGCCAAATACAATTGCATCAACAAAGTAAATTTCCCCCGCGAAAGACCGTAGCGGGCAAAATGAACGTCTAAGGCTTGATAAACATCAGCCGTGGTGTGTAGAAAAGCCAAACAAGTTTCTATTGAAGCAATGTCTAACTCAGGGTAGCGCTTGGCAAAATTCAGTATTGTCTGTTTATCAACAAAGGGACGCAGTATGACCACAGTTAAAAAGGAATTAGATTAGCTTGTTAATTATAAGGTAGCCTGAAAGTCGAATTTTCTATTGTTGTGTCTATGTTGATGTCAGAATCACTCACACAAGAAACTCTTACTTATGCTTTGATGGAGCTAGCCAATCGCGACAGCGATTTTGCCCGAATTTTACAAACTCTCGGACCTCCACCAATGTGGGAAAGAGAAGCGGGTTTCCCAACACTCCTGCGTATCATTTTAGAACAACAAGTATCTTTAGCTGCTGCAAAGGCTGTATTTAACCGTTTGTGTGCAGTGGCGGTACCACTAACGCCAGAAAATTTTCTCACACTTGATGATATTCAATTAAAGACAATTGGGTTTAGTCGGCAAAAGATTTTGTACGGTCGTGCATTAGCGATCGCAATCACAAGCGGTCAGCTTAACCTCACGAATTTAGAGACAATGGACGAAACAACTATCCGGACGGAGTTAAAGCGTATCAAAGGTATTGGGGATTGGACAGTGGATATATACTTACTGATGGCGCTGCTACGCCCTGATGTTTTTCCCAAAGGCGATTTAGGACTGGCGATCGCCACCCAAAAACTCAAGCGATTGACACTACGTCCTACACCTGAAGAACTGGTAGCAATTGCAGACAACTGGCGTCCTTGGCGTGCCGTTGCTGCTAGAATTTTATGGCACTACTACCTAAGCGATCGCACGTCGTAAAGGTTTTGAAAAAAGTACGCGATCGCTGACTTAATTCTGTTGAAAAAATGAAAAAATTAATATAGACATCACTCACGTTGAGAGGAACAAATTGGAATCCACTCCTCAACAGGCGTTGACTGATATCGCACTCTCTAAGCTAGCTACTTTGGTTCGTCGGGAGTTTTTGGCTTCATTCATTAAATCTGTTGAAAAAACCCAAGGGTTTAAATCAGCAGGAAAAATAAAAAATTCTACGCCATACAGGAGTCCTTTACGGTGAAGCGAGATAGCCTCTGTCAGGCGTAAAAACATAATTGGAGTCCATAAGCGTAATCTGCTGCTGTAAAAGTAGACAACGACTCGGTTCGTTGTGTACTCATACTGCGGGAGTGGATTTTGCAAAGGCGAAATCATACTAAATAACGGTCATCTGTCAAAAGGTAGAAGAAGCTCTATCTATCATTTGACGCATTATTGGGAATGATAACAACTAGCTAAAGATAGTTGTTTAGTATGATTTTTTACGTATAATATATTCGCTTTTCTGTGAAACTATTAGCATAGTACCTCTATATTTATTGGCACTTTGTTAATATTTCTCCTAATTTTTTGACAGTTGATTAACTTACATATAGCAAGTATGATGCGAAAATAGTTTATCGTTTTAAGGAGAAAACTTGGTTTTGTAAATATAGCTTTTTAGGTTAAAAAGAGCAAACACTCAGAAAGCGCCCATCCCAATAATGCCATAATCATCATGCAGAAAAGGATATACTCCGACATTTTGACACCTCAATTAATAGTCAGTCTTGTTAGTAGTAGGTCATAGTTATGAATAAACATTTTCAGATTAAAGATAAAACATCGGTCTGCTAACAACTTCTATCAGAAGTCAAAGTATTTGCTTTCCCAACTCATAACTTTAGTTGAAAATCTACTTTTCAAATTCTACTTCTCTGGAATTATTTTTTACACCTTAAGAAGGTGAGTTTCACAGAGAACTCAGGGTAAAGTATCTGAGCTATTTCAACTCAAGGGTATACTCGCCGTAAAGAGCAATTTTTTCAAATCCCAATCTTTCATAACAGGATATTGCACCTGTATTGTCAGCTTTGACATTTAAACCAATATAATCCACGCTGTCTAATAAAGACTGGCACAATTTTGCACAAACCTTTGTTGCCAAACCTTGTTCACGAAAATCTGGGTGTGTTGTGACATTGCCTAGTGTTGCCACTTTATATTTAGGTGAATATACATGAACACCAGCCACACTCACCAATACCCCTGCTTGACGGACACCATAATAATGTCCTGTTTCCAGCATTCTTGGGTCAAACCAGTTTCCTGGATAGCTCACATGATACAGCGCCTTTAGCTCCTGCAAATCTGATTGAGACATCTGTTCTACAGAAGATGTATCTACTTTGTTTAAATATGAATTTAAATACAAGATATTCGATAAACCCATTTTGTTATAAATTCCATGAGATTGGATTTGGTAGTCTTTGGCAAAAATTTCTACTGTATTGCTATTTAAATGGGCATAGAATCGCTTTGGTAAGAGATGTGAAATCGAATGCAGCAGTTGACTCATCTCTTCTCCAGAACCTTCAGTCAAACCTAGTAAAACAGGAAGTTCTGCACCAACGTACAACAGTACGATTTGGCGGATACTGTCACTATCCTGAAGCGCGTACCAGTTAGTATATGACCAAAAAAAATCATCTAAATCTCCAAGCTCATACAAATGCAAAAAAGGATGACGGCGCAGAAACGCTTCTATTTTGTCCTTTTCGTGGAGACAAACTGGCTTGATAAATTGCATATGTTCGTAGTTGCTTGAGCGTACTTTTTGAGAGTTTCCAAAAACGCGAAGACTGCTGGAGTGTGTAAAGCATCTGCCAAAATCGCTACAGCAATCACTCTTTCAAAGGGAACTGGCAAACTATATACCTGCACTTCTTTTGGAATAGGTTCAGCCGCTAGACGTGCTATAATACCAGCCCCCAATCCTTTTAAAACCATACTGACAATTGTTGAATCTTCTACAATAGAAGAATTAGTACACATCGGCAGTGCTTTAGCCTTAAGATGATTATGTAGTGCAAGACCACAGGGTAAACAAGGCAGCAAAACCAAGGGATAAGCGGCTATATCTTCCCATGTAATTTGGTCAGCAGGAATATTTGCCTTTGGAGGTAAGAGAACAACATATTCATCACGCAGCAGTTCCCAAGCCTCAAATTCTGCAGATGTTGGTAAATAAATAAACCCAATATCAGCTTGCCCATCACGAAGAGTTTGCTCAACTTCAATATGACCAAGTCGTTCCGCTATGCTGACAGTAATTTCAGGATAACGGGAACGAAAATCAGCAATCACTTCTGGCAAAATGTGGGTTGCCACGCTACGAAAAGAAGCTATACGCACGCTTCCACCGTGTAAAGTTTTGTGCAAATCTGCTTCCTTTCGCATTGTTTCTATATTTTGCAGCGCCAAACGGGCATAAGGAACAATTTTTTCTCCTGCTGGTGTCAGTACTGCACCATGCCGACCTCTAACAAACAACTGTACGCCCAGTTCCTCTTCGAGTGTGGCGATCGCATGACTTACAGCTGGCTGAGACAAGTTCAATTCCAAGGCTGCTTCACTGAAGTTACCATTATCTGCCACTGCAACGGCGGCTAGAAGCTGAGAAAGTTTCATGGCAAATCCGGGAGTTCAATGTAGTATTTATTGTAATCTAACTGTCGCACCTTGAGAGTATGGGGAGTAGAGGGAGTATTTTCTTCCCTATCTTCCCCCACTTTTTTTCACCCCTACCCTCTTGTCATTTATAAATGCCATTTATAGAACGTATGCACGCCATGTTTTGAATACCAACACAAGAGTTGTTACCGTCATGGTTGCAATACAAATATTAAGGCTGCTGTTATGAAAGGTATCAATTTGAAGTCAGACAACTCCTGCATTGCTATTAGTCAAAACGCACAAACAAAAGCGAACTGGCAAACCTCGTTCTCTTTCTCATGGCTGTATAAAGTTTGGCAAAAATTCATTAATGCGCTGACAAGTCCTGAAGAATTGCAAGTTTGGCAGAGACGCGATCGCTTTGGTAACACCTATTGGGAAGCTTACGATCAAAAGACAGGGGGATATTTCTGTTCTGGTTCTGAAGCTGATATCCTTGCATGGATTGAACAGCGTTATCGAGGATAGAGGTTGCTGCAAAACATTTTGGCGATATTGTTTTCTATTCTGTGTAGTCACATTATTAACATCACTAGACCTCTATGACACAGCTTACTCTCATAATTGCCAATAAAAATTATTCATCTTGGTCGCTGCGTCCTTGGTTAGCAATGAAGCAATTCGGATTGAATTTCAACGAAATTCGCATCCCTCTTGACACACCAGAGACATCCTCAAAAATTAGGCACTACTCACCATCAGAGAAAGTGCCTGTACTATTGCACGGCAATCTAACCGTATGGGATTCTCTTGCTATTTTCGAGTATCTAGCTGAAGAATTTTCCAATCTGCACTGGTTACCTGAAGATAAAGCCCCACGAACTGTAGCCCGTTCTATCATTGCTGAAATGCACTCAGGCTTTCAGAGTTTACGGCAAAATATGTCTATGAACTGCCGTGCTAGATTTCCTGGAAAGGGAATGACTCCGGAAGTCCAAAAAGATATTGACCGAATTACCGCAATCTGGAGAGAATGCCGTCAAAACTTTGGCACAGGTGGTGATATGTTGTTTGGCAAATTTACGATCGCAGATGCGATGTATGCACCTGTTGTTTCCCGGTTTGTAACTTATGGTGTTCAACTAGATGCAGTTTGCAAAAAATATGCTGAAGCTGTCTTTGCATTACCAGCAATGCAAGAGTGGCTAAACGCAGCCTCTAATGAGCAGGAAACTATCTCTAGTTATGAGCTTATTGTGTAATTACCTACTCATCATAAGTTTGGGTGATTATACCATACTTCCCGCCCCGGCTTTCACTAACTCATACCAAGTTGCGCTCAAAACCTCACCCCGCCCTTACAAGCACCCCTCTGGGAACTTCGGAGAGGGGCGGGGGTGAGGTCTTCTGTGCGCTTGCTACTCAAGCATTTCTTTACCCTGCCATAAATCCTTAATGTTTTCCTGAACGCAAAAGTAAAAAATAAATGTAAGCTTAAACATAACAAGCTTTCTAAAATATGTAGCGTAACTAGCACCTGTGTTGTAATACAAAACGTTGAATAACACAAGGAATTGCATCATGAGTACAATCAATTTTGTCAACGAGAATCAGGAAGTTGTAGCAGCATATGGTGCTAACTTGAGGCTAAAAGCTTTAGAAAACCGCATCCCCATTTACAAGATGCTGGCAAAACTGGCTAACTGCGGGGGTTCCGGTCAATGTGGCACTTGCATTGTGGAAATTGTTGAAGGGATGGAAAACCTTTCTTCCCGAACGGACGTAGAAAAGGTAATGCTCAAAAGAAAGCCCGAAACTTACCGCTTGGCGTGTCAGACTTCTGTCTATGGTCCTGTCAGCGTCAAAACCAAACCTTAGTTTTGGTTAAATGTAAAGTCTACAGACGCGTACCTTCTGCAAAAGCACGCGTCTGTAAAAAGAGTGAATGACTACTCAGCGCTAAATAAGAAAGAGATTAGCTTCTGGTGCGCTTCCTGTATTTGTTCTTCTATTTTTTCTTCACTAAGACGTGATAATCGCTCCTCGAAATCCCGTTTTTCCTGTTCTCGCTTTTCCCTCAAATGCTCAAGCCCCTTGCCAAGAGGGTGTTTCTCAATATCTGCTGGAACTTTGATACCTTGTTGTTCTAGTAATTCTTGGGCGACGTAAATTGGACTGTTCATATGCAACGCTAGGGCGATCGCATCACTAGGACGAGCATCAACTTCCCGCAGTTTGTCGCCGCTCTTGAGTGATACCACTGCGTAGTAAGTATCTTTTTTGAGTGTATCAATCCGTACTGATTCCAATTGTGTACCTACTGCTTCTAGAACTGTCGCCATAAATTTGTAGGTTAACGGTCTTACGGGCATCGCGACTAGTTCTGCGTCTGTTTTCTCTTTCACAACCAAATCACTACTGCTTTGATGCTGCTAAATAGTAGTGGGAGAAGCTGAGGAAAAGGTTACTTTTTTCTATTTATCCCTAACTAAACTAAATTTAGCTCACTAGGGACGCAAGGCATGGGCGTTAAATTTTTAATTTTACTCCAGATTACTTTTAAAGTTAACTTAACTTTATTTTTATCTTCAGCAATTATAATCTTATATTCTTACATAAGTGATAACACGTAATCGTTATGATAAAACTAAAATTAATTTGACATTCGGTTTTATTAAAGTAATTTATAAGTAATGCTATAGAGAGCAAGCTTATACTTCTCCTTAAAAGCCTAACTATAGTGCAATCTACCCGCTCAACAACATCAAAACCACATCATTAAATTAATTAATAACCGTAAATAGCACAATGAATAACGTAGTAATATACACGTTGTGCCAGGGTATGAAAAAACAGTGGATTTTAAATGATCATGGTAAATTGAGCGTCTACACTTACATCTACCCTCGTCCAAATTTAGTAGAGAAATTTTAATAGCTAGTAGCAGCCTTCTCCTAGTGTCCCTAATGAAAATATGTCAATTTAAATACATATGAAAAAATAGGGACTTGCTTTTGGCTGAGCGACAAGTAGCAGGCGGACGAGTCGAAATAGTTGTTCTTAACTGCATCCCTACTTTTTCGACTGAAACTATTCGTTTCGTTTTTATCTTTGGAGTAAATGAGGAGCTTCCATGCCCGCAATTAACCTGAACAGTCCTTATTCTCAAAATTTTGATTCGTTAGCCAATTCAGGCACCAATCCGTGGAATGACGACTCCACTATTTCTGGCTGGTACTCCAATAGGACTAGTTATACAGCAGGTACTGGATCAAGCAATACAGGATCGCTTTACAGCTTTGGTAGTACTGGCAGCACAGAGCGAGCTTTGGGATCTGTGGCATCTGGCAGTACAAACACAATTTATTATGGAGCTCGTTTTGTTAACAACACTTCTAACACGATTAACGGGCTTAACATCAGCTACACAGGTGAACAGTGGAGAAATGCTGGCAATACTAGCTCACAAATATTAGATTTTCAATATCAAATTGGCGCAACCAGTTTAACTTCAGGTAACTGGCTTGACTTCAATGCACTAGACTTTACCAGTCCGATCGCCACAGCAACTCCTGGTGCCCTAAATGGTAACGCAGCAGGAAACCGCACTGCTTTGTCTTCTACTTTGGGTGGTTTGAATGTTGCTCCTGGTCAAGAAATATGGCTGCGCTGGCAAGATGTAGACAATTCTGGTGCTGATCACGGTTTGGGAATAGATGACTTCTCTATCTCTACTGTCGATGCTCCTCCTCCACCCCCTCCTCCTGCGGTTCGCATCCATGACATCCAAGGAGCAGCGCATATCTCACCTTTAAATGGTCAGACGGTGAGTAACGTTCCTGGTATTGTCACAGCTACACGTTCCAACGGTTTTTACCTGCAAGATCCTAACCCAGATACTAATGATGCTACCTCAGAGGGCATTTTTGTCTTCACCTCTTCTGCACCGATAGTCTCTATAGGAGACTCGGTTCAGGTTAGCGGTACAGTGTCGGAATTCCGCCCTGGTGGTTCTGGTGGCATCAATAACCTAACCACCACTCAGATTACCAGCTCATCAATTGTCACCTTATCAAGTGGCAATGCTTTACCAACTGCCACCATTCTTGGCAATGGCGGACGAGCAATTCCCACGCAAGTGATTAGTAATGATGCTGCAAATGGGAATGTAGAAAATGCTGGTACGTTGTTTGACCCAGCGCAAGATGGTATCGACTTCTACGAAAGCGTGGAAGGAATGCGGGTACAAGTGAATAATGCTGTGGCGGTGGGACCAACCAGTGATAATGGTGAAATCCCTGTGTTGGCAGACAACGGCGCAAACGCTAGCCTACGCACGGCTCGTGGCGGTATTGTGATTCAACCTGATGATTTTAACCCAGAACGAATCATCATTGATGATGCGATTATCACCAGTGAGCCACAGGTAAACGTCGGAGATACCTTTAACGGGGCAACTATTGGAGTGATTGACTACAGCTTCGGCAACTTCAAGCTGTTGAATACTCAACCTCTACCCAGCGTCACCTCTGGTAATTTGCAGCGAGAAGTTACCAACCTGACTCCCTCCGCTAACCAACTCACAGTTGCAACCTTCAACGTAGAAAACCTTGACCCTGGTGATGGGGCGACTAAGTTCAACAACCTCGCTAACCGAATTGTTAATAACCTAAAATCCCCAGACATCATTAATCTGGAAGAAATTCAGGACAACAACGGACCAACAAATGACAGTGTCGTTGATGCAAGTCAAACCTTCCAGACATTAATTAATGCGATCGCATCTGCTGGCGGTCCCACCTATGAATTCCGCCAGATTAACCCTGTAGACGACACCAACGGCGGAGAACCTGGTGGTAATATCCGGGTAGGCTTCCTGTTCAATCCTGGTCGCGTACAGTTTGTTGACCGCCCCGGTGGCACTTCCACCTCCAGTACTACAGTCAACAATGTGGGTGGTGCTCCTGAGCCTTCTTTTAGTCCTGGTTTGATTGACCCTACCAACTCTGCCTTCAACAATAGTCGCAAGCCTTTAGTAGGTGAATTCATCTTCAACGGTCGAACCGTGTTTGTGGTAGGTAACCACTTCAACTCCAAAGGTGGCGACCAACCCCTGTTTGGAGCGAATCAACCGCCAGCACTCAGCAGCGAGACGCAGCGCAACCAGCAAGCCACAGTGGTGAGAGATTTTGTTCAAAGTATTTTGGCAATTGACCCCAATGCCAATGTGGTGGTAGCAGGTGATTTAAATGACTTTGAGTTTTCCAACCCCGTCAACAACTTGGAAAGCGCTGGACTGACGACCCTGATTGAAACGCTGCCTCAGAACGAGCGATACAGCTACGTTTTTGACGGCAACTCCCAAACACTGGATCATATTCTTGTTAGTAGCAATTTACGCACTAACCTAGATGGGTTTGATGCGGTTCATATCAACTCAGAGTTTGCTGTTCAAGACAGTGACCATGACCCCGTTGTGGCTCGGTTCAATCTACCAGCTAGCGTGATTAATGGCACATCTGGTCGCGACACTCTAGTTGGTACCTCTGACAATGACAGAATTATTGGCGGTGCAGGAGCTGATACGCTCAGTGGTGGTCCTCGCAGCGACCAATTTGTTTATACCAATATCCGCGATCGCGGTGACACAATCAATGACTTTCAGGTAGCTAATGACAAACTAGTCTTCACCGAACTACTCGACAGCCTAGTTCCTGGAGGCTACAGCGGTACCGACGCCATTGCCGATGGCTATGTGAGAGTTGTACAGGGCAGCAGCTCCAACAACTCCGGCGTGGAAATTGACTCCGATGCTTCGGCGGGCGGGGACATTTTCAGATCGTTCATCACTGTGAACGTGGCTGGTACAGGTAACCTTAATAGCCCCAGCAACTTTGTGTTCTAGGGCTGTTTTTAAGTTGCACTGCGCAAGCACTTCCCAGTAAACATCAGTAATAAAAGCTGGCATCTACCAATTTATTCACCGATACGTTGTTAGACGCAACTCATGGAGTTCTGAATGTCAGCGAAAACTTTGCTCAAGTCTTTAGTTAAACGCTCATCTCGAAAGGCTGTAGTATTAAGCTTATTCAGCTTAGGTAGTTTCACTATTACCTCTCCCTCTTTTGCTGCCAGTGTTAATCTAAGTAGTGGGGGCAGCAGAGGTGATGTTTCTGTAGTTGGAGGTCAAACCACACTAACCAACGCAACAGTAGGTGGTGGTGATGATGGCGGTACTAACTACAATGTTTCCGGCAATAACCCAGTTGTCTTACCGTTCCAGCTAGAAACTTTTCTCGGTGTTGCTCCAGGAACCTTGGGTACTGATGCTGCTGAAGGTTCTGCTATCAGGACGATTTTACCGAACGTTAGCGCTGGGGATGTTCTCAGCTTTAACTCGAACTTTTCAATCTTTGACAATTTCAACACTGACCGTGCCTTCGTGACAATTGTCAACTCAATGAATAACTTAGTCATTCCTTTGACGACTGGAAGCTCTACTTTCAGCTATACCTTCTCAAGCGCTGACACATATACCGTTGGCGTTGGCGTTATCGATGTAAATGATGATATTGGCTCATCGCGATTGCAAGTGAGCAACGCAAACCTACAGCCAGTTCCCGAACCCCTCACCATTCTGGGTTCACTTTCGGCTTTGGGATTTGGTTTAGGTATGCGGCGGCGGTTCCGCAAAAAAGCGTAAGTATTGCCCCTTGGGCGATCGCTCAAAATAGAAGCCCAGAGTTACAACTTATTCCTTGGCTTGTGGAACATCATCGTTCTATGGGTCTGGTCAAAGCCGTTCGTCAACGACACTGACGAACGGCTCGGCTGCCTCGTAACATCTCTCAAGAAACACTCTTGAGGGAAGGAGAGAGAGAGTGAGGAAGTGAGGGAGGGAGAGAGGGAATTGTTTCTTTCATTCATAGCGGGTGGCGCGCCGCACGTGGGGTGCTTTTAAGAATCTCCGTGGCTTTAGCCCGGAGAGCACGTCAAAGCCAACCCAAAAAACTATGGTTGCTCAATTTCCACTGGTTCTTGGTCAAATTGCCGCATCAACTCCAGCAGAGCTTCTTTATCTGGCTTCTGCCCATTTTTCATTAGTTCCGCTAAACCCTCAAAATACTTTTCGCGTTCCCCCGCAGGAGTAAACATAATCAGCAACTTCGCAGGCTTTGTTCCCCGGTTGGTAAATGCGTGAGGTGTAGCGCGAGGAACCAGTACAAACGCCCCTGGTTGACCTTGCACTTTTTGATGACCAACTAAAATTTCCACCTCTCCCTCCAGGACATAAAACATCTCTTCCATGTGGCGATGAATGTGCAGTCCCGGCGCAGTTCCCCCTGGCTGTATTAAGTTTTCAAACACACCCAAGTGACCGTGAGTGTCACTACCAACAGCTTTGAATGTCACCTCGCTATTGCCAATTGTTAGGTGATTGCCCTCTCCTGGCGCTAGTACAATTTCTTGAATGGGTAATGTCATCACAATTCTCGCTAGCGTTTCTCCAATTTACCGACTCGCGCCTCTAACTGATTGACTTGCTGCTTGAGTTCTATTACCAGAGTAGCCAGTCTATCAAACATCTGATCTCGTTGTTGCGGTGATACAGTTCTTCTAGAACCCGACGATGATGGCGGTGTCGCTGGTACACTAGAAGGTACCCGACCGCTTTGACCGAGCCGCGCCTCAATCTGGTTAACCCGCGCCTCCAAACGATTAAAGTCCGCTTCTAAGTTGTAGAAGCGTGATTCTACTGGCTGTTGAGATAAGACGGTGTTTGAAAAGACTCCGCCCCAAAACATAATTACTAAAAACAGGGCTAATGCTAGCAGCCCAATACGTTTCATCGCTTTGCTCCAACAATGAGGTTAAGCGTAGGGTGCGTTAATACACTGTAACGCACCGCCATTACTTACGGCGTTACAGCAGTTACAGCACATAAACAGTAATGGCATAAAATATCACTAATACCAAGTTGCGTTCATACGTATCACCTCACCCTAATAAAGCTGCGCTTTATTTCCCCTCTCCTTAGCAAGGAGAGGGGTTAGGGGTGAGGTTTTGAGCTGCAACTTAGTATAAGATGATGCATCTAACGTACCCTACGGTAAGTTTGGTTGCAGTTGAGAAAACAGCCTTTGCCAGTCAATAGAACTAGCGGTATTTTCTCCTTCTTTCACCTCAAACGTGACATTACAGGCTGTCTTTTGTTGTAGCGCTTCTACACATAACTTGGCGACATCCTCGCGGCTGATTTTTCCCCTGATATTGTCGCCTTGCTCACAAATAAATTCCTTGCCCCCTGGTTCCTCAGTCAGCGCACATGGTCTGATAATCGTGTAAGGAATTCCACTTTCTCTTAAACTATCTTCTCCCTTCAACTTCCAGGTTAAAATTCCTCCTAATTGGTCATTTAATTTGACTGCTGGCGGTTCTTCATCCAAATTAATTCCGGGGCGTCCAGGACGAGTTACACCTGCTGAACTCACTAAGACAAACTGTGGTAAATTTGTCCCACCATAAGCTTGAATTGATTCCACCTGCAAAGCGAAACCACCAGGAGAAAATTTGGGATTTAATTCGCCGTCATATTCAAATTTGCTCAGCATCAGTTGAAATGAGCAAATTTTGCTAGCATCAATTGAGGAGCCATCTTTTAATGTTTTGGCACGAAATACCGGAACCATCTCAGCAAAGGGAATGCGGACATCTATCCAGGTATTCGCCTCTGTGTCAAAAGAATAACTATAAGCAACACCATCCCATTGTGCCTCTGTACGCAGAAGGAATTTATAACGCTTACCGTCACCTCTTAAGCGCAGTTCCACACCTTTGTAACCAGACAAATTGAAAGGAGGAGTGAAATTTCTCGTTCTTACAGAAGCAAATCCTCCAGAGTTGGCGGTTGAGACATTACCAGCAAACAAAGCTGTCTCTTCCACCAATTGAATATTACTTTGACTGACGCCACCCATGACGACATCATCAACCGCACCCCAAGTATTCTGCAATTCGGTTGATGGTTTTGTGAAATCAAATAATAGTTGTTTACCTGCTTTCGGCAGATATTTAGCAGCAGCTTCTACTAAGTTTTTCACCCCCTGATATTCTACATTTTCAGGAGTGTCGCCAACAATTTCTGGTTGGTAAAATTTGATGCCTTGATAATATTTGCCGCGTTCTGGGGTATCTCCTTCTACTGGTTGCACGCGCACGGCTGTAGCACAAATCACAGCTTGGATATCAGCCATGACTAAGGAAGTTAGAGTTTCGGGTTTGGTAATATCTGCGACAACTAATTCAACGTCATTACCAAGAATTGACCGTGCTTTATCAATGTCTCGCACAAGCGCACGTACTTTATAGTTCTGTTCCAGCAGTCGTCGTACCACTCGCTGACCGACTCCACCGGTTCCACCTGCTACTAATATTACACCCATTTGTTTCGCTCCATTAGATATATCGCTGCTACTATGAGAACGACCTTGGATAAAATCCTGTATCCAGTTGAGAAAAGGGATGACCTCAAAATAGGTGAGGGTTTGGATGAATCTGCCTAAGTCCCATTGAGAGCGATTGTTGTTAGCCACAATTCATTTTTCACGTTTATCCAGTGCAAAATTATTATGACGATGATTATTCATAAGTTCACCATCATATAGACTGATTTTTTACCTCTGGCTAGACTTGCTATAAAACTTGCCTTGCGACATTTGAGTACTTTGATGCAATCACGCCTGACAAATCATTAAGGATACTGTAACCGAAGAAAGAACTCAGGACTCAGAACTCAGTAGTCAGCTTGGAGGAATCAGTAAAAGGATCTGATCCGCCTAAATTTATTTATGGCATATGAAAAAGAATTGTTTCAAGACACGTACTGCGTAAGCGTAAAGCGCAGGCGCAGCCAATATGCAGCGTGCCGCAGGGCTTATAAAAAAGGCATCCTTATTTAAATCCCCGCGTATTTATATATGGGGATGTCCAAGCTGAGTTCTGCGTTCTGACAACTGAGTTCTTCTTAATATTATCTAGTTTTTTTATTTCGTAAAAGCAAGCTTTCAAAAGTGTAGAAAACAGCAGGAAATATCAAAAGAATCAAATTAAATTGTGTCAGCCCTTGGGTATACAATCTATTTGGGAACAGGAGAATGAAACCACAGAGGAAAAACACAATAATTAACAATATATCTTGACGCTGAAATAAATTTGGACGTACAAGTGGTACAGCGGATAAAAAGAGTGCTACGCTTATTAAAATAATGCCTAAAAAATTGATTTGATGATTGAGCATATTTGAGGTTTTTGATAGTTTCAAAGTTGAACACAAAAAGTTAACCGCGAACTGATAAGTGATTTGTCGTTCATGGTAAGCACCTCAAAATAATCAAGCACATTGTTTATCGTAAATTAAAGGGTTTAAGACTCCTTTGTCTATACGTAGTCTCAATTTCAGTCGGAGTTGAAATCCCCGTTTGAAACTGTCTTCAATGCCGTACCTTATGAATTTTGAATTTTGAATTTTGAATTGTTAATACCTCCCACGTAAACGAATACATTCAGCAACAGAAAAAACTCCTGCCCCAGCTAGCAAAGATTGACCAATTGGTATTTCTTGAGTGCCATAGAACCGAGAATCTTGAAATAAAAGAAGTATGCCAGACAGGCAAAACACAACAGCAAAAATGGCATCGTAATCTCGCCCTAATCTAGGATACCAAGAGCGTAGAAAAAATAGTCCTGCTCCAAAAGCTACCAGAACAACACCTAGTAATATTAGCCAGGTAGCAGCTTTAAATAAAAATAATCCAAATGCACCGATAAAGGGTAAGAACCTTACTGCAGACAGAGTTGGATTGAGCCAAGTAGGTGATTGTGGCAATCGAGAGTCGTTCGTTCTACCATAAACAGGTACTGAGGAGGATGGTTGTTGGGATGCTGCAACAGGTATGTTTGACGGAAGCCCAGCGTTATATATGTATGTAGGGGGAATCCATAGTTGCGTTGCTAGTAGGGGATTTGTGAGTTGCTGCAAGTCTTGCAATACTTCTGTGGCTGACTGGTAGCGATCGCGGTAATGATAGCACACCATCCTCTGCATAATCGCCCCCAATCCCGCAGAAACCTGTGTCTGATTTTGCCAAATCACTTCTCCTGTTTCCTGGTTTTCCTGTAATTGAGTTGGTAACAATCCTGTCAACGCTTGGATAGCAATCATACCTAGCGCGTAAATATCGCTATTGTGTCGTGGCTTACCTTGCGCTTGTTCTGCTGGCATATAGCCAGCAGTACCAATAGCAACAGTAGCAGTTATTTGGCTAGGAGATGCTACAAATTGAGAGCACATTTGTTTAACTGCGCCAAAATCAATTAAAACTAATTTGCTGTCTTTGTCACGTCTAATTAAATTATCTGGCTTAATGTCGCGATGAATAACACCATAGCTATGTACAAACTCCAAGACACCCAAAACATCTTGTAGCATTTGGGTAACTTGGCTTTCACTCCAAAGTTGATTAACTTGCATTTCCGTGCTGAGTGGACGCCCTACAATCAACTCTTGTACCAAAAAAAAATCTTCATTTTCTTCAAAATAAGCTAAAAGCCGGGGAATTTGGTCATGATTCCCCAATTGTTCCAAAATTTCGGCTTCGCTATGAAATAAACGTCTAGCAACTTCCAAGTAGTACGCGTCAGAACTCGCACGTTTCAGCAGCTTGAGAACACACTTGGGATTTCCTGGACGGCGTGTATCTTCAGCAACGTAAGTTTCACCAAACCCTCCAGCCCTAAGGACTTGGACAACTTTGTAACGCCCATCTAGTAACTTTCCTAACATTGTATAGCTTATGCGAGTGCTTTTATTACATGATCTTGCCATAAGATGACAAAAGGACTTATATACTGAGCTTTCTGGTGGAGGGGATTGGGGATTGGGGATTAGGGATTGGGGATTGGGGGGTACAACGCGAAAAATTATGCCGGGGAAATATTGCCCTCCCAAAGAAAGGAAATTTTTCTCTACATCCTACACCCTGTCGTCTTCAATAACTCTATTTCCAAGCTAAGGGAAAATTGAACAAAGAAGAGTTTAAACTTTATTCATGATGCTCCAGTTTCAACCCCCTGGCTTTGGACAAAAAATCATCAACACCTCCTTGGGGTTGATGGTTTACTATACCCAAACGAATGCACCTTGGTTGATTGCTGAAACTGAAGATTTACCTCCCCTTGTCTTCCTCCATAATTTTGGTGGCGGGGCTTCTGCTTATGAATGGTCTAAAGTTTATCCTGCTTTTGCCCCTACGCACAAGGTGCTAGCCCCAGATTTAATCGGTTGGGGTGAATCTGCACATCCTGTGCGAGATTACCAAATTAGCGATTACTTGACGACGATCGCAGAATTTATCAGACATACTTGTCGTCCACCTGTGACGGTGATTGCGTCTTCATTAACAGCTGGTTTGATAATTCGCCTTGCTATAGCCCATCCTTTTTTATTCCAAGCACTGTTTTTGGTGTGTCCCTCTGGATTTGATGATTTTGGGCAAGGTGTTGGACGTAGACTTCCTCTTCAATTAATAAATACACCGATATTGGACAATCTCATTTATGCTCTGGGTGCAGAAAATGAATTGGCGGTACGTAACTTTTTGCAAAGGTTTCTGTTTGCCAAACCCGAACGAGTTTCCGAAGAAATGGTACAGGCTTACTTAGCCTCGGCACAACAGCGCAATGCTAAATTTGCCGCCTTGGCATTTTTACGCGGTGATCTTTACTTTGACTTAAGTTTGTATATTCAACAACTGACCATCCCTACAGTAATATTTTGGGGTAAGGAGGCACAATTTACCAGTGTTAAGCTAGGACAGCGTTTAGCAAAGTTCAATCTTAGTGCTATTCGAGATTTTCATGCAATTCCAGATGCAGGAGTTCTGCCCCATTTGGAAACACCAGAGGTAGTCATTGGTTTGTTACAACGTTATCTATCGCCGAGTTCCTCTACTTGAGAAACATCTAAACCCGTTAATTTGGCTACCTGTTCCGCCGTCATCCCGGCTTGAAGTAAATTTCGTACCGTTTGCTGCAACTGCGACTGCACTTGTTCAGCGCGTTGACGTTCCTGTTCGGCGCGTTGGTGTTCCTGTTCGGCGCGTTGGTGTTCCTGTTCGGCGCGTTGGTGTTCCTGTTCGGCGCGTTGGCGTTCCTGTTCAGCGCTTTGCTGTTCCTGCTGTGCAATCTCCGCAGCAGTAGGTAACAGTTCTCCCTCCAATGTCGCCCAGCGTAACCAAACGGTTTCCACTCCTCTGTATTTCCCCTGCCAACGTTGCAATCCTAACCCTAATGACTGACTCATCAACTGATTTCGCTCATTAGGAACCAAAGGATGGTAAACTCCTTGTTGAATCGAGAAACCTGCCCAATCATCAGGATTAAACGGGTCAAACCAGAAATATTCTGGCACACGCATTTGATTTTGATAAATCAGCTTTTTCTCGTTCTTATCTGCTTGGGCGGTACTTTCCGATAGCAACTCAATCACCACATCCGGTGCTTTACCTTCTTCCCAAACAACCCAACTGCGGCGTTCTCCCTTTGGAACACCCAACACGACAAAAAAATCTGGTCCTTTGAAGTCTTTGTTCCGCACCTGCGCCATACTGTAGTAGACAAACATATTGCCACTAACAAACCCATCCTCTCGTTGTGCTAACCACAACTCTAGGGTTTCAATCAGCAAGTCCATCTGATATTTGTGCCTTTGGGTTTCCATTGGAATACCATCATCACAAGGAAGTTCTGCCTGAGTTGGCGGTAGTGTTACGTAGGGTGCAGCTATATCGGACATGGCTTTTCACCTGTTGCGTAGCCATTGCGGACTCTTTCTATGTTACTTGATTGCAGGTTGGGGGGTGCGATGGTGCAAGAAAACCAACTCAATATGATTATTTATGGCGTTGCTGATTCAGAGTATGAATTTTGTTTCGCGCAAAGACGCAAAGACGCAAAGTTTTGAAATTTCATCCCTCAATTCAGCAACGCCTATTTATGATGTCAACCATGAGGTGATTGTCGAATGGAAAAACTAACAAAATACCGTCAGCTTGTGCAGCAGATATTACTAGATTATGGCAACCAAAAACCAGCTTACGGGCATATTGAAGTTGAGAAGATTTTTGATACAGAACGCGACCACTATCAAATTTTTCACGTAGGCTGGGAAGGCGATAATTGGGTGCATTGCTGTATCATCCACATAGACATTAAGGGTGAAAAAATTTGGCTTCAGTGGAACGGTACAGAAGATGATATTGCCGCAGATTTGGTTGCAGCAGGAGTTCCAAAGGAAGATATTGTGCTGGGATTTCAGTCTCCATTTATGCGGCAATTTAGCGAGTATGCTGTGGGTTAATAAGCTTTATGCGTGAGTGTGTTGTGTTTCCTTGGTCAATCCAACCTACAAATTTACTCTTTTGTAACTTGAATTGTTATTAAAATTAATGTGTTGGCTTTGAGATTTGTTCAAATTTGATATAAATGAGTCAATTTATTCAGCCAATAAACTTGCAAATATCACCTGATTCCTTAAATCAAGGTGAACGAGCCATTCGTCAGGAATTAGCCCTAAAGCTATACGCGCAGAATATTTTTACCTTTAGTCAAGCGCGTCACCTGGCTAACTTGTCTGTATGGGAATTTCAGAAACTTTTGGGAGAAAACAAAATTGAACGTCATTACGATGAAGCAGATTTAGCCCAAGATGTTAAGACAATTGAAGCAGTTTCAAAGAAATCTGGGGTATTGCGATGTAGGTTAAAATTATGACCTGCGTTCTCAAGAACCTTAACCTCATACCTTTGAAACAAAGGTGCGATCGCACTTCAATTGCAGAATCAGTAAACATAAAAAGTGCGATCGCCTTCGCCTATTCTTAGCTATTGATGATACTACGCAGTCTGACTTTCTGGTGCAGATGTCTCTGCACCAGCGGCTTTCAAGCGAGTCACCGAGCTTCTGCGAACACGTTCGCTTTTGCGAACACCACCCGCCATTTCATATTCGCGGCTATCTTTGCCGTACTTAAAAGCAACCCCAATCAACATTTTCTCAGTGAGTTCGCCCAAATTTTTTTCTAACTCTGTAATCTCAGTTTTAGAAGAGTCAATCACAGCTAGAGCCGTATTATAAGCATCAATTTTTGCGCGTAATAACTCAATGAGTTGTGTCATGTTTTGTAAGTTGCGAGTATCTCCAAAATCCATGTTTGGATCAATTGCCTTGAGTCCAGAAGTTCTTAACTCAGCTTTTTTAAGAATGCGGGATGTGCTTTTTTGACGAGCCATAAATATACTCCTTATAAAAAGTTCTACAGTTAGCTTGCCCTAATGAAGCAGCGTTCTGAATCAGCAGAAATAGCATAAAATTGTATTTTTTCTCAAAAAAATATCTAGTAATCCTAGTGATTTCTCTTAGAAAGCATTTATAAAAGAAATTTTAACTTTGTAGGGTGCGTTATAGCGAAGCGCAACACACCATTCATCTCGTCGGTGCGTTACGGCAAAAATATTGATTGTCGCTATCTTTGGTTACAGGTATGCCGTAACACAACACCAGTTTTGCGGGAAGAAAATCTACACCGCAAACTGCCTCCCCTACTTAATATTTTGTTCACTTTTTATCGTGTCGTAACGACAGCTTATTGTGATGTAACGACAACTTGTTAGGATCTAACGACAGCTTATTGTGATGTAACGACAGTTTGTTGTGATCTAACGACGACTTGTACATTCCTAACGACAGCAGATTGCGATCTAACGACAGCTTCTTGTGAAACTACAATTGGCTTTGCCACTGCCCCGAATGGTTATTAAGTTTTCTTGCAATTATTTTAATTATATTTATTAATAATCAAATTAATCGTGCTAAAAGAAGTAGAGGTATTTTACTAAAACGCACTCTAAAAAATAACAATTCTAATGATAAAAATAATCAAGAGACTCATGTAGCTTCATCAAAACCTGAATATTCCCCAGCGACACCCCACATTATTGTACACAATCACAATAACGTTCATTCTAAAAACGATAATAATCAAGGAGATAATATGTCAGATCGTAAAACTCAAGTCAATCAGAATAATTCCTCATTCGGCATTGGTTATTCTGAACAAGTCGAAGCAAATCAGATAGGTGCTAATATACACAACTATGCGCCTGAGCAAGATTTAGCTCAAGCCGCAGGAAAAATACAAGAACTGTTAAAGCAACTGGAGAAAACCAATCCCACTGCAACACAAGAGGAGAAACAAGCTTTTGTCACTGCGGCAATTCCTCAAGAGGAGAAAAGCCGCATTTTGAGGGCTTTACAAGCCGGAGGGGAGAAAGCGCTAGAAAAGTTCCTCAACAATCCTTATGTGGATGTGACAATGGCAATTGTTAAGGAATGGCAAAAAGGACAAGAGTGATTGCATCCCAATTCCGACAACTCTATTATCACTACCGATAAAATTTAGGGTGGGCAAACTGCCCACCCCACATTTTATTCCATCACCTCTGCCGTCTTCTCCTTATCCAACTTGAGAATCAATACTCCCAAAGGTGGCAGACACAAATCCAGCGAATACGGATGATTGTGCAATGACCAGTTGTCCGTCCACTTACCACCTAAGTTACCCATATTGCTGCCACCATACTGACGAGCATCACTGTTGAACAACTCAGTATAGAAACCTAGCTCAGGTACACCGATGCGATAGTGGGAATGGGGTTGGGGTGTGAAGTTGCAAATCACAACAACGAAATCATCAGAATCCTTGTCGCGACGGATAAACGACACTACGCTGTGGCGGTTGTCGCTACAGTCAATCCACTCAAACCCTTCGCGTGCAAAATCCTGGGTGTATAAAGCGGGTTCAGACCGATAAAGATGGTTCAGGTCTTTGAAAAACTCTTTGAGTTGTTGGTGCGGCTCATACTGGAATAGCTGCCATTCTAAGTCACCCCAGACATTCCACTCACTCCACTGCCCAAACTCCATGCCCATAAACATGGTTTTCTTACCTGGGTGAGTAAACATATACGCAAACAAACAACGCACATTTGCCAACTTCTGCCATCTATCCCCAGGCATTTTGCCGATGATATGGCTCTTACCATGCACCACTTCATCGTGGGACAGGGCAAGCATATAGTTCTCGCTGTGGTGATACCACATACTAAAGGTGATGTTGTTTTGGTGGAACTGGCGGAACCATGGGTCCATGCTGAAGTAATCCAGCATATCGTGCATCCAGCCCATGTTCCACTTCAAGTTAAAGCCCAGTCCTCCAGTGTAGGTGGGCCAAGATACCATTGGCCATGCGGTGGATTCTTCGGCAATTGAGACAACGCCAGGGAAATAGCTGAAGATACTGTGATTCACCTGACGCAGGAAATCCGCTGCTTCTAGGTTTTCTCTGCCGCCGTATTGGTTGGGAAGCCATTCTCCATTTTCGCGGCAATAGTCGAGATAAAGCATTGAGGCGACAGCATCAACGCGAATGCCGTCAATATGGAATTTGTCAAACCAGAACAGGGCATTTGCTACCAGGAAATTCCGGACTTCGTTGCGGGAGTAGTTGAACACGAGAGTCCCCCATTCCTTGTGTTCGCCTTTGCGGGGGTCGGCGTGTTCGTAAAGATGGGTGCCATCAAAGAATGCTAAACCATGACCATCTTTGGGGAAGTGACCGGGAACCCAATCTACAATCACCCCAATACCATTTTTGTGGCACTGGTCAACGAAATACATAAAGTCTTCTGGGCGACCAAAACGTGAGGTGGGGGCGTAGTACCCAGTGACTTGATAACCCCAAGAGCCATCAAAAGGATGTTCAGCAACGGGCAGCACTTCAATGTGAGTGTATCCCAAATCTTTGACGTAGGGAATGAGCCGTTCTGCCAATTCCCGATAGGTGAGGAAGCGTGCACCGGGATTAAGTTCTGAAACAGTAACGACAGGTTCGGTTTCACCGTTGGGCAGTTTGGGTGGTTCTGCACTGGAGGCGTGTAACCAAGACCCTAAATGCAGTTCGTAAACTGAAACAGGTTGAGTGAGGGGATCGGTGTGACGCCGTTTTTCCAGCCAGTCTTCGTCACTCCATGTGTAGGCATCCAAATCGGTGACAATCGATGCGGTTTTGGGGCGGGGTTCTTGTTGAAAACCGTAGGGATCAGATTTTTCGTAGATGTGTCCTTCAAAGTTTTTAATTTCGTACTTGTAATGCTCTCCTACACTAAGTTCGGGAATGAACAATTCCCAAATGCCAGTGTGTCCTTTTCGCATCTGGTGTTTGCGCCCATCCCAGTTATTGAAGTCTCCCAGGATTGAAACATTACGGGCGTTGGGTGCCCAGACGGCAAAATAAACGCCTTTAACACCGTTGATTTCAGTAGGGTGCGCTCCCAGTTTCTCGTAAATCCGGTGATGGTTGCCTTCGGCAAACAAGTGCAAATCAAATTCAGTCAGTCGGGGAGAACGGAAAGCGTAAGGGTCATACATGACTCGCTCGTGTTCGCCTTCTTTTATCCGTAACTGATAGTTTGCTAGTTCTTTTGTTTCTACCGTGCATTCAAAAAAGTGGGGATGATGCACCGTTTCCATTGGGTATTCCTTGCGTTCTTCGGGAAGGATAACCCAAGCCTCACTCGCACTTGGTAGGTAGGCTCGCACAGCCCAGACGTTTTTGCCATTCTGTTCTATGGGGTGGGCACCGAGTACTTCAAACGGATCTTGATGTTGATTCCAAACGATGCGGTTAACCTGTTCGGGAGCGATCGTGGTCATAGACATGCAGCTAACTACGTTGACTAAAGTGGGTAAGTAAATTTGCTTTGTAAAACATATATATATATTCTTTACATTTATTTGCAATTTTGTCGCCGGAGTCATCGTACCTTGGAGGGAGTCCTTTTGGAGGAGTGCGCTTTACCTCGTGTACGGTATGGGGTGTGAAATGTAGTAAATTGTTTGATTCATACACGCTTCAAATATTTAGAAAGGGGAAAAGCTGAAGCAAGGTTTTACGCAGTCGCAGCAGAAAAACTTGGTCCTGAATTCGGGGATCAAGTGTTGGGGGTGGGCTTTTTTGCAACTGAGCTTGCAAATGAGCGTATTCGCCAGCGCTCAAAGGCTTACCATCAATAGGCGATCGCGCTGTTGTAATAATCTCGGTTCGCAATATTTCTTCTGGTATCTCTTCTTGTGGCGGTAATGCCATGACCAATGCCCCCCAATGACTGCTTAGCTCCACCAATATGCTAGTACAGACTGTTAAAACCAGAAATCTTATCACCCTTGTCATTTTCTCTCTTTCCCCCAGTCATTAGTCAGTAGTCATTAGTCAATTAATTATTCTCCCTCACTCCCTCACTCCCTCACTCCCTCACTCCCTCACTCCCTCACTCCCTCACCTCCCCAATAGCTTACCTATAAAGAAACCCGGTTTCTCTGTGAAACCGGGTTTCTTGGGTAAGTTTCTGTGAAGACCTGGCAACCTCAAGTGTTGCTATCAGATCACTTTTCCAGATGAGAAACGGAGTACAGGGGATTGTCAAGACAAAGTGTCAGTGAGCGTGACTAATTTATGCACTCTCAAAACTCAGCCATCTACATTTATGGAAATTTGGGAGGATTAACTCAACCAATGTAGTGAGACGTGCTGCAACAACCTGTTTTGGCTGTTTTGAGACTGCTATTTAGGGGGACTTGGTTGGAGTGGCGGCAGGACTAGCAGCGCCACCAGCACCAGCACCAGCACCACCAGGGGTAGTTGTGGTGCCACCAGCTCCAGGGCTAGCTGCACCACCGGCGGGAGGGGTAGTGCCAGTATCTGTTGGTTCAGCAGGTGAAGTAGCGGCACCTCCAGCGCCCCCAGCGCCTCCAGGAGCTTCGCCGCCGCCACCACCACCATCACAGGCTCCGAGAGCTGCTGCCAGACCCAAAATTAAAGCAAAACTAAGGATTTTTATTTTCATAACTCCTCTTTCACCAATTGCGGCAAGAACAATTTTAGCCTGTTGACTACGATACCTTATTTGTTGCTTTTTTTTAAGCAACTTGAGATGACAGATTTAACCAAAATGTTTTCGCTTCTTGTAAAGTTACTCAATCGTTCAGGGTAGTATTAGCAAATTAAGTCAGTAAGGGCGATATCATAGCAAAAATTGCGTTTTTTTTGGAAACTCTTGCTTATAGTAGCAATGCGTTGCCATACTTTATAAATGCGATACCTGAACACCTTAAGTGTTCAGCGGCAATTCCATTCGTTGCCAATCAATCTGATTTCTTTGAAAAACTAAGTTTTTTGGGAATGGCAAGATTGGCGCGCCTACCTATCAGAATATATTGATTGGGTGTAGGGTGTATTTGTGGTTCTTGCCCGAAAGGCAATAATAACGAGAGTAAAAACAGACAATCATCTACAATAAAGTATTTTCTATCCAAAAAATTATGGCTGTTGCTCGCAAATCAGATGTTTCTGCAACGGGCAGTGGATTCCGGACAGCAGTGAGAAGTGGCAGAAAACGTCGCTCTGCTGCTCGACAAAAAGAGTCCACTCAACCAACAGAAAATGCTCCACAGACACCGCAGTTCAGAACTCCCCAAGCGGTTCTGCCTGCCTTGTCTACATCAGTATCCTCCAAGAAACAAAGCCATTCGTCTAAAAATTTATCAGTTTCTGCACGGCAGATGGCAAGGGAAGCATCCAGCGCCAAGACACAAACAGGATCCTCCGTGCCAGATCCCAGCAAACAAAAAGCCTCAAGCGTCCCTGTGATGCCATCTGCTGAGTCTTTCCCTTCGTGGTTGCTGCGCCTTTTCGCCTTACATCGTCATTCTTCAATTATGGCGTTTTTGTTAGTCGCTACGACGCTTGTGGTTTATGGTTGGACTGTATATTCCCAACAACTTTGGAGTCAGGCATACCGTAAGCGGGAAAACTTGGAACGCCATGAACGGCAGTTGATGACAGCTAACGAGGTGCTAAAAAACCAAATGGCGAAAGAAGCAGAACGCCCACCAGCCAAGCTGGTATCGCCAACTCCGGCAGGGATGCTTTTCTTAAAGAGAGCACCTGTTGAGCCTAACCCAGTACTTAACAAAACGCCAAATTCAGAAATACAACAGCAAACCCCCAATCCAGTCGGATATTAGTCAAAAGTGAGCCAGCGCGAATGACAGCTTTCCAACGACAGTTACCTAGGTTGGGAGACCCGCCGCCTATATCTTATGCCTACGGTATGCCAAGGGCGTTAGCAAAGCTCCTCTGGAGCGCGAAGCTCTCCCGAAGAGAGCAAGAGGCACGGACACGCTGCGCAAACAGTACTGTCTCCTCCCCAGGCGACTGGCAAACCCCCAAGGAGTCAAAAGTCAAAAGTCAAAAACAATAACTTTAGACTGTTGACTTTTCACTTTAGACTCCATAAAGCGGTGGACAAAGGACTATATTCATGCAAAAGTCATCAAGCAGAACAAAATTTAGAAAATTTAACTTTCCGAAACCAGAATTCACCAGACGACAGCAGAAGGGTTCGAGACGAGAGTCCAACAGCAAACCTGACCAGACTCAAGAGCAAGCACTTAACACCAAATTCAGATTGTTTATTGTTTGGAGTTTTCTGATTGCGGCTGGGGTAGGGCTGGGTGTTAACTTGTACAACCTGCAAATCGTGCGCGGACCAAAGCTCACACAAAAGGCGCGAAACCAGCAAATGCTGAATTTGCGACCTTTTGTGCCCCGTCGCCCAGTGGTCGATCGCAATAAGGATTTGCTGGCAATTGACCGTCCCGTGTATACTTTGTACGCCCATCCCAAACTCTTTGAAAAGTCTAATCACCAAATGGCAGAACAACTTGCACCAATACTGGCTCAAGACGCTGCTGAATTAGAAAAAAAGTTTGAAAGTAAAAAAAGCGGGATCACACTTGCCTCGGCATTACCAGAAGAAATTGCCGATCGCATTTCTTCATTCCAGCTCAATGGCTTAGAGTTAATTCAAAAATACTCACGATTCTACCCACAGCAGGATTTAGTTGCAGAAGTGGTAGGCTATGTGAATCTTGACCGTCGCGGTCAGGCTGGGGTAGAGTACAGCCAAGAAAAGCTACTAGAACGTACTATGCAGACGGTACGACTCAGCCGAGCGGGTAACGGGGCGCTGATGCCAGATTATGCTCCAGAGGGTTTTCTCAATTCTGATGATATGCGGCTGCAACTCACTATAGATAACCGTTTGCAAAGAGTTGCCCGCTTTGCCCTTAAAGAACAAATGGAAAAGTACCGGGCAAAGCGAGGAGCAGTCATTGTTATGGATGCGTGGGATGGTTCCCTACTTGCCTTAGTTTCTCAGCCCACTTATAACCCAAATGAATATTCTAAAGCCGATATCTCTCTATTTAAAAACTGGACGGTAGCAGATCTGTATGAACCAGGTTCAACGTTCAAACCTTTAAATGTGGCGATCGCTTTGGAAGCTGGCATCATTAAACCTGAAGATGTGTTCAATGACCCCGGTTACATTCAAGTGGCTGACCGAACAATTAAGAATGCAGAAAACAAACGTTACGGGCGGATCAACATCGCTCAAATTCTGCAACACTCAAGCAACATAGGCATGGTGCAAATCATCCAAAGATTGCAGCCTTCAGTTTACTACGGTTGGCTGGAACGCTTGGGGCTAGGGCAAAGCCTTGATGATACTGATTTACCCTTCACTGTAAGCAGTCAGCTAAAAAGTCAGGAAGAATTTCTTGCCACGCCAGTAGAACCAGCAACAACCTCCTTTGGTCAAGGCTTTTCACTGACACCGTTGCAACTGGTACAAATGCACGCAGCTTTAGCCAATGGGGGCAAATTGGTCACACCTCACGTAGTCCAAGCCCTGGTAGACACCAAAGGGCAGGTTCACTATTCACCCAATCGAGCAACTCCCCGCCAAATATTCTCACCCATGACCACCCTAAAAGTGGTAGAGATGATGGAAAGCGTAGTCGATGACGGCACAGGAAGAGCATCGCAAATTCCTGGGTATCGCATTGCAGGCAAAACCGGCACAGCCGAAAAAGCCAGTCGCGCTGGTGGTTATATCAACGGAGCTAAAATCACCAGCTTCGTGGGTATCTTACCTGTAGAATCGCCCCGCTACGTCGTATTAGCATTGGTTGATAACCCAAAAGGAGAAAATGCCTATGGTAGCACTGTAGCCGCACCCATTGCTAAGTCAGTCATGGAAGCACTGATTACCATTGAACAGATTCCACCGAGTAAACCAGTGCCTCAAACACCCGCCAGTCCGCAGCGGTGAGGACTAGGGGAAATCAATTCAAAATATGCCTTACGCACAAGCTACGCGAACAAAATTCAAATAGTAGTCCTATAGCTGGAGATTTGTTAACAGTTTTTATTTTGTCAACAGAAAAAATTAAATCTTCTTAGTAAGAATATTTACTATTTCTGTTACTATGTCATTAGGGTCACTAGGCTTAATTAAATAAGATTGAAACCCAGATTTAAGAGCAAGGTCGCGACCTTCTTCTGAATGCATAGCTGTCAGAGCAATAGCCGGAATCTGATTTTGTGGAGAATTGAGCGTTCGGACTTTACGGATTAACGAATATCCATCCACTTCCGGCATTGCAATATCAATAATTAAAACATTTGGTACAGATTGTTTGATGACCTCAAGGGCTTCCAACGCAGACGTTGCGGTTAGTGTTTGAACACCGTAGCTTTCAAGAATAAAGGTAGTTAACATAAGGCTATCAGCATCATCATCTACTACAACTATGCGTAAACCATCTAAGGTCTGAAAATTTCTTATATCCTCATTAAGATGAGGATTTTCAGAAGTATTTGACACGATAAGATTAACCTCCTTGGTTGTACGCTCAATTAGGGAGGAAGTCCTACTGGGAGCTAGCTGGTAACTAGCTGCCTAGTGGGCATATTTGAGTTTAATTTCTTAAATAAATCAAGCTGATCTAACCTTAGTATTATTTCTTGTAAAAGGGACTGGGGATTGGGGATTAGGGATTGGGGTAGTGGTATATCAAACGAAAAATTATGGAATTCTGCTTTAACCCCTCCCAAATTTTGGAACAATTTCCCAGTACCCAGTACCCAGTACCCAGTACCCAGTACCGGAGCGGCGTTCCTCCCGCCACCAACCAACGGGGCTGGTGGGGGACTCCTCGCCGCGACCAGTTGAAAGTCATCAACTCTCAATCAACAAACGTCTTTTTAACTGAAAATTGACCAAGCAAAAACCTGATTCAGTAAAATATTGTAGAAAACGAGAAATAATGTAAATTCTTTAAAAAAAAATTACGCTAATGACGCAAATAAACCTTCGCGTCCTTAGCGACGCCAGTCGCCTGACGCCACTTTCCAAGGGCGGGGGGAACCCCCGCACGGAAGTGGCTCCGGAGGGAAACCCTCCTGCAGCGCTGGCTCGTCTTTGCGGTTCGTTCTCTAATATGTTGGTACCGATGGGTCGATTTCCTTACTCCAAGCAAGAATACCACCCTTCACATTCGTACCATCAACTCCTGCTTCCTTGAGAATGCCAAGGGCTTTTGCAGAACGCATACCCGATTTACAATGGGCAATTAGGCGATGACCATTGAGTAATTCCTTCACCTTAAGCACGCCTTCACCGTTTTCAATGTCCGATAACGGTATCAAGACTGCACCAGGAATTTGGGCAATTTCGTACTCGTGCGGGTTGCGGACATCTAGCAGCACAAAATCATCTGTACCACTATCGAGCAATTGCTTCAACTCCTGCACTGTGATTTCTGACATTTCCATCTGCTGTTTCTCCTCTTGTGCTTTGGCTTGTGGGATACCGCAGAATTGTTCGTAGTCTATCAACTTTTCAATCACTGGGCGGACTGGGTTAGGACGCAGCTTCAACTCCCGGAACTTCATATTGAGAGCATCATACAGCAACAAGCGTCCACTTAAAGTTTCACCCTTACCAAGAATGATTTTGACAGTTTCCGTTGCCTGAATGACGCCAATAATTCCTGGTAAAATTCCTAATACACCACCTTCTGCACACGAAGGAACCATTCCTGGTGGTGGTGGTTCGGGGTAAAGGTCACGATAATTGGGTCCATCCTCGTAGTTAAATACTGTCGCTTGCCCTTCAAAACGGAAAATCGAACCGTAGACGTTGGGCTTGTTCAGCAACACGCAAGCATCGTTGACTAGATAACGAGTGGGGAAGTTATCGGTACCATCCACCACGATATCATAAGGTCTAATAATGTCGAGGGCGTTTTCTGAAGTCAGGCGAGTTTCGTACAAATCAACCTGACAATACGGATTAATCTCTAGAATGCGATTCTTTGCAGATTCAATCTTAGGTTTACCCACCCAAGATGTACCGTGAATGACTTGGCGTTGCAAGTTGGAAGTATCGACAACATCGAAATCAACAATACCGATGCGTCCGATACCCGCCGCTGCCAGATACAGAAGCAGAGGTGAACCGAGTCCACCTGTACCGATACACAGTACACTAGCAGCTTTCAGGCGTTTTTGTCCCTCCAACCCCACTTCCGGCAAAATTAGGTGGCGGGAGTAACGTTCGTAATCATCTTTTGTCAGCTGGATTTCATCCAGATTGGGATTGAGCATAGCAGTTTGATGAGGAAGAGCGGATTTTTAATCCTACCGAAAAACAATACCCTTTGTGTCTTTTTGTATGACTTGTTCTTAACCTAACTTTTCAATTACTTCTTGCTGAAATTGATGGTTATCATCCAAAGTCCAACTTTTCATGTCACTAGCTTTGCCATTGTGTACAGAAACAATGATGTAAGAGTATTCTTGCCAAGCAAGCTTTTGGTCATATTCTGAAGGAATCGCTGGATGGTCGGTATGAGAATGATAAATGCCGATGATATTTAGTTGACGATCGCGTGCCTGCTTCTGTGCCTGCAACATGACTTGAGATGCGATCGCATACCTTTGCCTTTTACTGTAATCTAATGTGTCATCTCCTGAAAGATCTGCCGCTGTTTCTGCGTTCCAGGCATTTTCTGTTGGCATCACTTCTACCACAGTTTTGCCCTCGCTTGTCAGATAGCCTAGTATTATACCACAGCACTCTTCTGGATAGGTGGTTTCGGCATGAGCGCTCATGGTTTGTAAGTGTTTTGGGAGCAGTTGGAGAACCATGAAGAATTTTTAACCGCAGATGGACGCCGAAGTGGATGGACGCAAATAGACTTATAAGTTTCCGACGGTACGTTTAAATAAATTCTACCCTTAGATTGGCAAAGTTGATTAATACACACACATTTAGGCTTGTTGACCTCCTGTGTTAGCTGCTTGCTCAAGAGTCGGAAAGCCAAAAAAAATTTCGTTTGCTAAACTTTTATGTACTAAGCTTAATGTAATGAGTGTATCCCGCTCAATAGAACTGTTTTTCTTATGTGTCGATTAGTTGGCTACCTTGGCAATAGCATCCGATTAGATGAGTTGCTCTATAAGCAGGAGCATTCCCTGTACAACCAAAGTTACAACCCTCTTGAATTAAAGTCAGGAGTCGTTTGTGCAGACGGGAGCGGTATAGGTTGGTATGATGAAGCGGGTAAACCATTCATTTACCGTAACACTATCCCGATCTGGAACGATCCGAACCTGAAAGAGTTGAGCCAGTACGTACAATCTACTTGTGCGGTGGGCTATGTCCGACTCACTGGAACGGGTGAATCGCTCGATATTAGCAACTGTCAGCCATTTCGCAGTGGCAACCTGTTGTTTGTGCATAATGGCGAGATCACAAACTTTCAAGAGACGCTGTATAGACCGATACGTCACCGCCTTTCTGATTCCACATACCGTCTCATTAAGGGCATGACTGACTCTGAACACATCTTTGCCCTACTGGTGGAAATGTGGCAGTCGTCTCCAAACACCACCCTGTTGTCAGCCTTACGTGCCACGCTACAAAAATTGACGTACCTGGCTAAAGAACACGACACCAGCTTTAGTGCCAATCTCATTGTCACTGATGGTCAAGCAATCGTGGCAAGTCGCTACGCCTACGGCACACAAGCCCCTACTCTTTATTGGTCTTGCGATGATGCAAACCACCCGACCCGAGTTACTATTGCCTCTGAACCCTTATCCGACCAAAATTGGACACCTTTTCCCGACCAAAGCACTCTGTTTCTTCAAGCGGAGTCATTACAGCCAACGACTTCTTTGATCATGTCTGAGCTTCCGTATTTTTAAGCGAGTCTTTTCTGACCTTCGGCTTTTATTAGCTCTGCGTCAAATAGTACACTTTCTTCGTGTTCACGCTTAATCTATTCCTATCTGAATTTCAGGGTGTAACTCCTCAAGTTTAAGCTACCGTGAATCTTCCTACTTACCCCTGATGAATATTGTAATTTCAATGCTCGTCTGGAGTTGCCCTAGGTAAGAATAGACACTTTACCAGTCTCAATATCGTAACAAGCACCAACGATTTTTAGTTGACCTTTGCGGATGAGTTTAGCCAAAATCGTTGAGCTTTCTTGTAACTTTTCTGCCTGATATTGAATATTCGCTACAACTGCATTCTCTTGGATGTCTCCTGTTCTCAACTTGACTCTTTCTACGGCTGGTTTAATGCCCTCAACAATCAAGCTAATTCTGCCAGGAGCAGGCTGTTCTTCAAGTGCCTCCGTGACTGCACCACATTTTCTATGACCCAGAACCACAATCAGTTGGCAACCTAATACGGCTGTAGAATATTCTAGGCTACCTATAGCCATGTCGCTCACAACATTACCAGCAACTCGCACGACAAACAAATCCCCAAGCCCTTGGTCGAAAATAATTTCCGCTGGTACTCTAGAATCTGCACAACCAAATATTGACGCAAAAGGATATTGACCTTTAGCAACCAATCGCAGGCGTTCTAACGATTGGTCGGGATATTTTCGCTTTTGATGTACAAATCGTTGATTCCCATCGAGTAATCGTTTTAAAGCGTCTTTAGGACTGATGGGGTTGGGGTTTGCTGGACTTGCATCAGCAACTGCGGCTTGTAGAGCAACAGCTTGCTGTTTTTGCCAAAGAAGGCTACCGCCAATCGCAAAGCTTCCCACACCTGCAAACTTCATGGCAGTATAGACACTCAGGGGAACTTTTGCAACGCAATGCCTCAAAAAATCACGACGCCCTACAAATCCATTTATTCGACTCATTAGTCTGTCTCAGTTAACGGAACCCGCCTGACAACAGCTTCTCAAACTCTACAAGGATGTAAGAGTGAGCAAGGACACGGTTTAAGAGTCATTTAATTTTCACGAGTTATTAGTAAAAATTTTTGACCAAAGAAGTAGTCAGGAGTCAGAATGAGAGCGCGTGTGTATTCTGTACAACTGCGTGACTTGTGCTAGGTACTCACCGCTCCCACTAATTCGATTCTGAGTTCTGAATTCTGAATTCTGAGTTCTTCTTCTGACTTTTCTTCAATGCGCTTTACCTGCTCCCAGGTACAGTTCGCCTACCTTGGGATCATTCAACAATTCCAAACCGGGACCTGAGATAGCATCGCGCCCAGACTCTAGAACGTATCCTCGATGAGCCATTTCCAAAGCTTTACGGGCGTTTTGCTCTACTAGTACAATCGCCGTACCACTTTGGTTAATTTGTTTAATTTGCTCAAACACTTGTGTTACTAGGATAGGAGACAAAGCCGCTGAAGGTTCATCTAAAAGCAGTAAGCTAGGTTCCAACATCAAAGCTTTGCCCATTGCTAACATTTGGCGTTCACCACCTGAGAGGGTACCAGCGCGTTGCTGACGGCGATCGCCAAGTTTGGGGAACATAGCATATATTTTATCTTTGAGCGGTTTCAGGGGAACATTACGGACGAAAGCGCCCATTTCTAAATTTTCTTCTACGCTGAGGGAGGGGAAGACATTGGCAATTTGCGGTACATAGCACATTCCCCGCTGAACAATTTGATTCGACTTTAGCCCAGTGATATTCTCGTCTTTGAAGGTAATTGAGCCTGTATGTGGGGTTAAAAGCCCAAAAATGGTTTTCGCTAAGGTAGATTTCCCAGCACCATTAGGACCAATCACTGTTACCAATTCTCCCCGTTCCACCCGGAAATTCACACCTTGCAGAATATCCACGTCTTTAATGTATCCAGCGTGGACGTTTTTGACTTCTAGGAGGGGAGACGAATGAGTGAGCGAATCAGACATAATGTTCTTTATTATAAATACAAAATATAGTTACTTTAAAATACAGTTACTTTAAAATACAGTTATTTTGCTTAAAATATAAGTGCATCTTCATGGAAAGTTGCTGTGGGAATCCGGTTTATTTGTGAAATTACTCGTCGAGACAAGAAACTCTTAACAGGGAACTCTTAACAGGGAACAGAAAGTGTACTGAGTTTTTCAAGCGCAAAGTGCAGGCACTTTCACAAAATTCAACATTCACGCATTCCCTCCTCCTCTCCCTCCCTCCTCCTCTCCCTCCCTCCTCCTCTCCCTCCCTCCTCCCCTCCCTCCCCTGTGCGTCTGTGGGCTGAAATCTTTGATCAATAAGTTAACTTTTCTTTATCACTAACGGGAGATGTACTTAAATTTACTTAATGGAAATCTAAATAGTATAGGTAGAAACAGTTTCATGCCTGCCATTACTAACCAAGTATTCCATGCACAGCAATTTAGTGATATCTCCTCTCCCCGAGGTTGAAACAAACAGTAACCAAATAAAAGAAAAGATAGATATAAACTACGAGCGTGCTGAACAGCAATTTATAGAACTGCTTGCAACAGAGAATTTGGACAAACAACTAGATGCAGAACCTGCATTAAACAGTGAGTTTGAACACGCACTCTCTGTAGCAATTCGTGATGCTTATGAAAATGGTGCTGGTGATGATGCAGCTCACCGCTTTCTCCAGCACATACTATATCGCATCAATCGGTTAAATCTGTTTTGGTACGACGAGCTACGTCACTACGTCAACGAGCGTTCTCCTTACTTGTATAAAGTGCGCGACCAAATCGAGACGGCTTGGCAACAGTGGGAACTCGCACAAATTGATGTCGCTACATTGCAGCAATTGGATGTTAAACAAGCTCTCATTGATCGTTATGCTGACGATTTAGATCCGCCTTTGTCGGAAAACAGTCGTTACATCCAGGAGGAAATGAGTGAGGCTGGCTATCGTCACTTGCTTGCTATTGGTTCGTTTGAAGGCTTGGTGGAAAGCAGTCACCTTCCCCGTATTCTGGGTGGCGCTGCTAATGCAGTACAGTGTACGCTGATGCGAGTATTTCAGGAAGAGTACGGGAACGGTCGCTTATCTCGCAAGCATTCGACGTTTTTTGTTCAAATGCTAAACGAGTTTGGGATGAACACCGATCCAGAGGGATACTTCGATTTAATTCCTTGGGAACTTCTGGCTTGTTCCAATAATAGCTATCTCATAAGTGAACGCAAACGCTATTTCCTGCGTTACAACGGTGGGTTGACCTATTTTGAGACATCGGTACCAGCGACTTTTAGAAGCTATGTTGCAGCAGCAAAGCGCTTGGGACTCTCTAACGCGGCAATGAGTTATTGGGAAGTGCACATCCGGGAGGACGAACGCCACGGACGTTGGATGTTGGATGATGTGGCTTTACCTTTGGCTCAAATGTATCCCAATGATGCTTGGGAACTGGTGTTGGGGTACGACCAAGAGAAGCTCATGGGCGATCGCGCTGGTCAAGCTGTTGTGCAGTCGATACGTGAAGCAGAACAAGCCACATTAAGTTACTCATAATTCAAAGTTCACAATGGTAGACCAACAGCATTCATAATTTTGCATTTCCAATCTACTGATAATTCACATAGCAATTTATTCCTTTAGTAACAGATGACTTGCTAAAGGAAGCATTTTTTATTGCCTTTTTAAAGGTAGCTCCTAGGGTGTCCACTACCCGCCTTTGTTCAAACATATTGGAATTAATGATAATCAAATGAAAAACATTTTCTTTTGCCCTGACGAATCCAATTTTTACTCAAACTGCTTGGAAAATTTGGTTCTGAGAAATTGTCAAAAATCTGACTGTGTCGTTGAGTTTGGCTCGGGAGACGGCAGCCCTGTTATTAATTCATTACTCAGAAACAAGTTTGATGGCGTGATACATGGATTTGAATTAAATATTTCTGCTTGGAAAGCCGCCAATTTAACAATTGACGAATATAATCTTGGTCATAAATACATAATTCATAATTCATGTTTATTTGAGTCTTCTCAACCAGAAGCTGAGTATCTAGTTGCTAATCCTCCTTATCTCCCCGCCCCCGATAACGAAATTTATATGCCATTGTTATTTGGTGGCATAGATGGCGCAACAGTTACCAACGAACTCTTATCATTAGGTTATGACAATGTATTACTTTTAGTCTCCAGTTTTTCTAACCCAGAAAGTACAATTAATCATGCAATATCTAATGGTTACCGTGTGACAAATTTTATAGTTTTACCTTTAAAATTTGGTGACTATAGCTCTGAGCCAAAAGTTAAAAACCACATAGAGGAATTACGAAAAAACAAAATGGCTTTTTATTCTGGCGATTATTACTTTTTAGCTGGTGTTTTATTTCAACAGTCTCAAGAATCTAGCATGGATTTATCTAATCAGTTAGCTCAAGTTATGACAAGTTTGTAAATTAACTTATCCCCCGGGAGCATCCCAAATGTGCAAAAACCAGTTCTTGCATTGGGATGCTCCCTTATCCCCCTGCTATAAAAACACGAATATCGCTCGTTTTTATAAAAAGCCAGGGGGACACCAAAGTCGTGCCGTCTTTTTGAGCAGTCGTTGCAATACGCTTGTTGGTAATTTCACACCCTATTAAGAATTTATACTTACTTAGCTTACTTAGTAAGATATTTACAAAAATTGAAAGTTATTTAAAAATGATTATATAAGTTAATTTTGCAAAAAAAATACTCGTAATTCAAAATCTATCTCAAAGTAGATGTAAAATATTTAAAACTTATACAAAAGATTGTGTGTACTATTTGCTACAATATAATTTGAGTACTAGATCCGCAATGAGTGATAATTAGAGCTGGTTTTTAAGACAAGATGAGTGTAACTGCTTTAGCAGGAAATAATAATATCTTTCAAAAACTCTGTCTACGTACCTCACTTCCAGTCTCCGGTGTGCCTACCATAAGCGATTATTTTTTGGTTAACAGCGCCTTGCTGAATCGGGGTATGAATTGTCATTCTATTCGCGTAGCATGCACCAAGTACGCATACGCAACCAAGTGGAGCGTAAGCGAAAGCGCATACTGAGCGCAGAGCGCACGCGCAACGTCTCCGCAGGAGATACGTCAACAAAGCAGCGTGTCCGTAAGCAATCAGGCACTCAGAATCTCGATAGATGCTTCATTTCGCTTCCCTCGATTCAGCATGACAAAATCAAATTAATACTTTAAATCGTTCGTCACTGGTTAAAAAGCACGGTACTACAGGATTCTAATTAAGAATAATGACCTGTTGTTAGTTAAGAAGGTGCGTCTCGATGTTATTTGCTCTATCAAACCAGCTTTCAGAGGTTTACCAAAAAAATGAACCCACACCCACAACCGCCACTGCCTGACAATGAAATAGCTAGGCTCAATGCACTTAGCCAGTATCAAATTCTCGACACTCCTGCCGAAAAAGTCTTCGACGATTTTACCTTCTTAGCTGCACAAATTTGTCGTACCCCAATTGCGATTATTAGCCTTGTTGATGGAAATCGGCAGTGGTTTAAATCGAAAGTGGGTTTAGCAGCACCTGAAACAAGCCGGGATTTGGCATTCTGCGCTTATACGATTTTGCAACAAAAACCATTAGTCGTTAGGAATGCGTTGGCAGACTCTAGGTTTGCAAACAACGCTTTGGTACTCTCTGATCCCAACATTCGTTTTTACGCTGGCGCACCCCTGATTACACCAGAGGGATTTGCGATTGGAAGCATATGCGTTATTGACACAGTACCCCGAGATTTGAGTCTGGAACAGATAGAAGGACTACGAGTCTTGAGTGATCAGGTGATAGCACAATTTGAGTTGCGGCGTAATGCTATAACTCTATCACGCACTATCATCGAACGACAGCAGGCGGCAGCACAACTTCGTAGTCAGTACGAAGTGGTCGAAGTGTTTTATCGCCGAGGAGAGGAAAAGGTTCGACAAGGAGATTACCAAGGAGCAATTGCAGAGTTTAACGAGTTTCTGCGGCTGAATCCCAATGGTTTTAAGGCTTACTATCAGCGAGGGCTTGCCCGTCAAAAGGTAGGAGACTACAAAGGTGCAATGATAGACTTTGATATGTACCTGCAGTATAATCCTAACGATGTCGAAGCTCGCTGCAATCGGGGGCTGCTCCGCTTTGAACTTGGAGACTACAAGGGAGCGATCGCGGATTACAGCAGTAGTATGCAGATTAATCCTGACTATACCATTCCTAATAACATTGGGTTTATCAGCCCTGGGCTTGACAAAAGAGAAGCAATTGTGGACTACACCCACTCCTTAGGGCTTAATCCCAATTATGGTGAGACTGAGATCAATATCAGCCAGACTCATACTGAATCTGAGTTGGAAGATTATAACGGCGAAATTGAGAGTAGCACCCAGCTTTTGCCCCTTAACTCTAACGATGGCGAAGTTTACATTACCATAGAGAATGGTCAGTATGAGCTTGAAAATAGCACCCAATTGGGGCTAAATTCTGATAATGCCAAAGCTTACATTAACCGGGGTAATACCCGTTACGAGTTGGAAGATTACAGTGGTGCAATTGAAGATTACACACAATCTTTAAGGATGAATCCTCACGATGCACAAGCTTATATCAGCCGGGGTAATGCTTGCTTTATGGTCAAAGATTACATTGGTGCAATCAATGATTATACTCGGTACCTGCGGATGAACCCTAACGATTCCAAAGCTTATATTAGCCGAGGCAATGCTTATTGTGAGTTGGAAGATTACAGTAGTGCAATTGAAGATTACAGTTGGTCTATAGACCTGAATTCCAACGATGGTGAAGCTTACATCAATCGAGCTAATGCTCGCTCTAAGCTAAAAGACTACACCGGCGCAATTGAAGATTACACCCAGTTTCTGCGGATTCATCCCAACGATGCTAAAGCTTATATCAGCCGGGGTAATGCCCGATCTAAGCTAAAAGACTACAGCGGTGCAATTGAAGATTACAAAAGAGTGTGGTCAAAAGCAATTGAGCAATTACCTAAACTATCCAGCGAGGAAGGTTGATGAATAATTACGTTTAGATATTTCATTTCCCTGTGGAATTTTTGACTCTTGGCTAGAGTTCTTACAAAAATCCCTAATGTGATAATTTAGAATCAAAAATACATAGAGATGGACATAGATAAATAGCCTGCGTTTATCTATAGCCTCCTAAATGATTTGTGAAAATGAATCAAACATAAATACAGCAATCCTATCTGATTTGTGAAAATCGCCTATGCTTAGATTCCCGACTTCTTAAAGAAGTCGGGAATTTTGTTCTTCACGAATAATTTAGGATTGCTATAGACCAATACTCACATCTTGCACCAAGAAAATTTGATGGTACTTCGTTACTCAGTATGAAACCAAAAGTCCTTTATATAGCGAGAAAAGCCAATAAAAATAATGTAGCTTTATTGCACATATTTTTGGTTTGTACGGTTTTCTACGGATAGGTGCAAGATGTGAGAATACGCTTGGTGATAAGACCAGAACCCTTATCACGAAGACAATGTAGAGACGCGCCACCTCTCGTCTCTACACACATAATTTTTTACACATCAACCTTAAGTGAACCGTATTGTGCTATGGACAAAGGCTTTGAAGCATCTCTTCATTGCCAAATTTTGATGTTTGTGAATTTCTATTCAGCTTATTTATACCTATACAATTTTTTCAGCATATTTCAATATTTCATCCGGATTTCGCCTGATATTACGTGTGATACTCAAGTTTCGCTGATGGTGGCAAAGACTAGTTACGGATGTATTACTGGCAACATAGATGTAATAATTTTTCGATTTATTTTAAGTGCTTTTTGCTACACAAAACAAAATAACTATGCCATAATCGAACCAGTAATAGGTAATACATTATTGGTAATTATTTAAATTCTTAAAGGAAAAAATAAATTGACTTTTAATCCTGAGCTTTGCCGTAATGAAAGCGAAGTTGAAAGCAAACTCATCGTTCAATATTTACTACCACAGCTTGGCTACACACCAGACACTTGGCATCAAGAAGTTGCAGTTGGTAGCATCCGCTTGGACTTTTTAGCATTTGCTGCACAAGTTATTCCCTTTGTGTTAGATGCAAATTCGCCAATGAGTGTCGTTATGGAGGCAAAGCACCCTAACCAAAATTTAAATAATCATCTTCCTCGATTGAGGCATTATTTAACAAGCTTGAATGTGCGTTATGGATTGTTGACTAATGGCAAAGAAATTAGAATTTACCAAAACAAGAATAATGAGATTGTATTAGTTTTTCAGTGTATTGGCAAAGAAGTTGATACTAGGTTCGGTGAAATTAAAAATTTGATTGGTAGAGATAGCCTAAAAGCTAGTTCTTATAAATATGATTTAAAGAATGAAGGCTCTCAAACTACTCAAAAACCAATAGATTCTATTTCTAATAGATTTTTTGAATTCAAGAGAGAACATAAAATGAAAACAATGGCAATTTACCACAATAAAGGTGGTGTAGGTAAAACAACTGTTGCAGTTAATTTGGCGGCTACATTTAGAAAAAAAGGTAAAAGAGTTCTTTTGATTGATATCGATTCTCAAGCAAATTCTACTTTTGCTACAGGTTTGATTAAATTTCAGTTTGAAGAAGATGATAATTTAAGAGAACAAAATGTTTACCATTTATTAGAAACAGGGGACTTTAACTTTATTCCAGACATTGTCCGTAAGTCTCAATATTTCAACAATCCAGAAATAGATGTTATTCCTTCCCATATCACCTTGATTGAGAAACAGGAAAAACTCACTAAAATACTTGCTAGCAGAAGCAGGCTAATTACTAAATTAAGACGGGTAGAACAAGATTATGATATTGTCATTATTGATACTCCACCCTCTAGAGATTTGTATGCTGAAGTTGCGCTGATTGCTGCTGACTACCTGATAATTCCTTCTGATTTAAAACCATTTGCGAATCAAGGTTTGCCAACCGTCAAGAATTTTGTAAACCAAATTAATGAATCTAGAGAAGTTATGGGCAAGCCCCCCATTAATATACTGGGTGTTCTTGCTTCCAAAATATCACCTAACTCTAAATTCTTACAGTACACTTTTCCCAGACAAAGAAGTGTAATTTCAGAACGGTATCAACTACCGCTTCTAGAAGCTGTTATCTATGATAGAACAGTACTGTCAGAATGTCTCAATCAGACATTAACAGTTGGAGAATTAGAGTATCCTGATCCAAAATCAGTTATTAAGTATGCAGAGGAAGTTAAAACTGAAGCTCAAAAATCCGCAATGGAATTTGATATTTTAGTAGATGAAATTTTCCAAAAAATGGAGGTAAATTAATGATTAATTTTTATCTTGTAGACCTTAAAACTATTACTTCTGATGTTCCTCGTTCAAATTTTGCAGAGGCTGATTTAGACAACTTTGCAAATATAATTTTAGAAACTGGAGGTATTATAAGACCGTTAATTTTGAAACCGACAGGGCCAGAGACTTATACAGTTGTTCATGGACACTTTGAATATTACGCTGCTGTTAGGGCTAGAGAAAAAAATCCTCGTGAAGCTGAAATGGTCAATGGCTTTGTCATCTCACCTAAAGTGGAGGATTTAGTAGTTGAGCAAGCTGCCGTTCTTAAAGGTGTTGAATCTCCTGAAAAAATAGTGAACCCAACTCCTGACACAACAAATTTAGAACCACGTTTGACAAATCTGGAATTACGTTTAGAGAAGCAACTCAATGAGTTAAAGTCAGAACTGGTACAAGAAAGACAGAGACTAGACGATAAACTAAAGCAGATTGAAGGTCAGATACCTAAACAGATTTTACCATTAGAGGCATTTAACACTCTTAGTCCATCTGATCTAGCTAAGAGATTAATAAGTGCTGGTTTTAACAATAAAACAGCTGTTAAGGTGGCTGAGAGTATAGAAAAAGAACGTAAAAAGAAACAGTTTGTGTCTTTGAGCGATGTAGTTGCGCGAGTAAAAGTTACAAGCGGTAAAAGACAAGCAAAAGGTATAACTAGCGAGAAAATGGTCGATATCGTTGATAGCTGGTCGCGACTTTTATTTTTTTAAGTAATAGATATGCGTATTTGTGCAATGTAACGAACCGCATTAACTTCTTTACGCCTTTGCATTTACCCTTTAACAAGCAAATCTCATTAACAGAATATCTGTCTCAGCGTCACTCCAGAAAATGAGTCAATTTATACCAAAATGACTGACCAACCTACTCGAACAATTCCCCAAAATCAGTCAATGCAATAGTTACATCTTGCTTACCCCCGCACCCGCCTCACCAAACCAAACGCCCAAGGAAGCAACCCCACAGGTAACAGCGACAACCCTAACCCAGTCCACGCCTTAGCAGAAGAAAAAGACTTCCCTGCCAAAACTAACTCTCTTCCTTTTTGCGTTTCACCCTTTTCAATCAACCGTAACCCTAACAATAGCTGTGTCTCTGCAAGACGCTTTTGCCTAATTTCCTCCAGCTTCTGTGATGGAAATTTATAACTTTCCAAATACTGCAATTTATCTCTTAAATAAGGAATTGCCCGATTAATACCTTGCTGTTGGTTATGAAAGCGATATTCCATTAACAACTCTGGTAAGTAATAACCTTTTTTTCCTGCCAAAGCCAACCGCACGAATAAATCATTATCTTCGCAATTTTGCCAATTGGGCTGCATAAATCCCAACTCTTGTAAGGTGGAACGGCGAAATAAGGTTGCGCCTATTTGAAAGCTTTGGTTAACAAAGACAACTTCCAACAAATTCTCAACGACACCCGCTTGTAAATTCGCCCTACCCCAGCGGCGAGAATTTTCTTGAGTTTTCACCTTATCTTGGACGTTGTTAATATCAATTACCCAGTGGTCAGTTCCAACAAAATCAATGCTAGAGTCTTTATCAAGAATCGCTGCAGTACGTGTTAGGAAATTTGGTGTTAACCTATCATCATCATCAAATTTAATAAAATATTCACCTCTTGCGGCATCAAAGCCAGACCGCATATTATTACTTTTACCAATATTTTGCTGATGACGGATATATTTGATGCGGCTGTCTGTGTACTGTGACATCAGTTCAGGTGTCCCGTCACCAGAACCGTCATCACAAACAATTAATTCAAAGTCTTGATAAGTTTGTTGTAGTACACTTTGAATGGCAAAAGGTAGAAGGTTAACACGGTTAAATGTAGGAATACAAATACTGATTTTAGTCACAGGCTTATTGCTTCTCTAGAAAAAGACTTTTTTTGCTTTATTGACAGCTTTCTGTAATATTCTATTAACTTTCTTGAATTGGCTAGGGGGCTTGAGTTCTTTTGGTCTTTGCTCTGGTTGTTTGAAAAATCTATAGTATAAAAAAACATCTTTGTAACGAATATCTACATCTTCGCCATGACATAAACGCGTGAAATCTATTGCAGGATAGTTCATATAATGAAGTCGATGGATTGGCTTTAATTCTTGCTCGTTATACAATACGTTATTTATATTTACAAACGGGTCAGATATGGCACAGTTTCCTGTTCTTTCCTGCCCGTTTTTACTAAGACTAAAATTAAACAAAGGAAGATTGGACTTGAAAGTTAAGTAATTAAATAAATGAGCATCATCCCACCATGCAGTCAGCCATTCAACTTCTCTATTTTCGATTAATATTTTTTTCAGAACAACTAATTTTTTTTCTTCAAACAAACCTCGTTTCGACCCAAAAAAGTCGGAACAGTGAAGCCTAGGACGTATATCTTTTTCAGTAAATAAGTTGGCTTTTTCTAAAAACGGGATATTTAATGGTACTTTTGTGCGGTCTTTAGTGTGTATCCAATCATCAAAAACAAAATCATATGTGTTGAGTTTATCAAACACATCATCAAAGGGCTTCATTGCTAAACTATCAGCATCGCAAAAGACGAATTTATCAAACTCTCCATCAAATACACACATTTTTCTTTGCAGATGACCGGAAGACCACCAATTACGTGATAACTTGGAACTTTTAGCACCTGGATGAACTGCCCAAACTTCCTTGGCAAACTCCTCCCAACGTTGGATCGAGTCCCAATTATCAAAGAGGGTTACATTTTTTCTAGAATTAATTTCTTTATTCACTAAATTTAATTTCTCATTATATGGAATAATACAAATAGGAATATCTGAACCAACATTGACTTCGATGCTATTTAATAACGCAACGAGTTGGTCATAAACAACGTCATTAGCTAATGTGTAAATACCTAAGTTTGCCATTTTTCTTGCTTGTTGTTTTTATTTAAATATAGTAACCATCGTAATAATATCAATTTAGCTATGTGTCATGATATATATCATCATGTCTTTAAGTGTTATTACTAAATCATTCATTGCATGAGAATTTTAATACTCTCTTCCACATTTCCCTATCCGCCTACACGAGGTGGAACGCAGGTGAGGACGTTTAATTTACTCAAGTATCTCAGTCAACACCATGCTATCACCCTAGTGACCCAACGAGAGCCTGATGTCACAGATGCAGAAATAATAGGATTACGAAATTGTGTTGAAAACTTAATTCTTTTTAATCGCCCAAAAGAGTCTGGTATATCTGGAGGGATACTCAAGAAAATACAGCAGAAAGTACAGCGCTTCATGACTTTTATACGGTATGGGATACCGCCTAGTGTGTTAAATCGCTACTCAGATGAAATGCAAACCTGGGTTGATAACTTTATAGAGGCGGGAAAATGTGATGTTATAACTTGCGAACATAGCGTAAATGAAATTTATGTGCGTCCTTACTTTCAAAAACAAATCAGAACTGTAGTTAACGTTCATAGTTCTGTCTATGGTACCTGTCGCAACCAGCTAGACACTGGTATTTCTGAAAATAGATTTCGAGATAGACTTTATTTACCGCTTTTGCGTCGTTACGAGCAACGGTACTGCTCTAAATTCTCGGCGATTGTGGTAACAACAGAAGAAGATAGGGTTCAGATGCAAGAATTTCACCCTAATAGTGAAATTGCAATCATTCCCAATGGCGTAGATTTGGTTTCGTTTCCCAACCGTACCACGGATCCAGGGGGACACCGCTTAGTTTTCATTGGTGCAATGGATAATTTGGCAAACATCGATGCTGTGTGCTTTTTCAGCAACGAAGTTTTACCAGAAATTCAAAAACTTTACCCTGATACGACTTTCGATATTGTTGGTTCTCGTCCTGCACCAGAAGTTTTAGCACTTAAAGAAAAACCTGGCATTATTGTAACAGGGCGTGTACCTTCAATGGTAGAGTATTTGCACAAAGCGACTGTCTGCGTTGTGCCGATGCGGACGGGATTTGGGATTAAAAATAAAACTTTAGAGGCGATCGCTGCGGGTGTACCAGTCGTCGCAAGCGATCGCGGTTTAGAAGGACTGGCTGTAGATGGTGCAAATGTACCACTGAAAGCATTACGAGCAAATCAGCCTACAGAATATGTGACTGCTATTTGTCAATTATTTGAAAATCCGCAATTGCGAGCAGAATTGTCTCATAACGGTAGACAATTGGTAGAAAGCGAATTCACTTGGGATAGCGCTGGTAAACGCTATGAAGAAGTCCTTGCAGGTGGTGGGTACTGAGTATCGACTCAAGCTTTAAGATTCATGCCTTTATTGATGATGAAGAGACGATGATTATTTTGTTGATTTTCGTCATCCGGTTTTATTGAATTTGTTGAAGATTGGGCAACAATCGCAGCAGAAGTTAGCGCTAATAAAAGCGCTAGCAAATTATGAATATATGAATACATTGTTAGGAAATGTTAGGGGAAATTTTAACAGTAATCAAAATCACTAATTGGAAAGTTTATCGAAAAAAAGTTGCGTTAAAGAATTAATGAAATAGCTTTTCTTTCTTGAGCCAAAAGACCCAATATTTATAGATACATCAGAAAATAAAGAAAACACGGAGACACTTACGACGCGGAAAAACCCATCTCTGTGTCTTTTGATGTCTCCGTTTCTCATTGCCGCGACCAACAAAGCCGCAACCGTTCATTCTTGTTTCTCGGTTTTTTTACACTCAACTCACACACACATAATGAGAGTCTATTTAAGGAGTGGTTTTTCTGGCATTAGTGAATTTACTGATTTTGTAAAGAATATAGAAAGTTAACAAGAAAAATGTGCGGAAATCAGGCATTGTCTCCTGATAAATGTAAATAAATAAGAAAAGAAGAAAAGAATAATCAAAAGTGAAAATTGAAAAAATTTCCACACTCGCCTTCCTTTAAAAGTTTGTAACCAACATTTAAGGAACACGAGTATAAGGAAAATACTCTTGCCAAAGTACCTATTGGATTTACAGCAGAAGTAGCATGGCAAACCCTTCAAATCCTGCACCAAAACCATGCAGATCAGATCAGCCGAATTCAAGTCCACTCAAGCGCCTAACTGAAAAATTCAAGGAAAAGCCTCAACAGGGAAGTTGGCTAGCGTCGATGGTAGCAATGACGGTTTTGTTATGCAGCGCTGGTTTAATTACGACTTTTGCTTGGATGAGCATTCAATTTATACTTAATCCAGAGCAGGTAAGCTGGCTAAATAAATCTTTACCAGGATGGGGAAATATTTCCGACAATAACCCAGAACGCTCCCAAACCTTCAGAGAAATTCAAGATTCCCTCAGCAAACAAGGACAAATAGCGGGACAAATCCTACCTTTGGAACGCGACACAACAACTTCTTTTTTACTCCCTGTTTTTAAGCAGCGTGCTAATTGTCAGTCTGATTGCAAGTATATAGTTGAACTTAGGGTTTATCAACGCGCAGGAAACCCAGAACTGCAATCTGTATCAAAGGCATACTATCATCTAGCCGCTCAACTTAAAGTGACTGGACCAGAAGAATCTTTTGTCGTCGCCCCCATCGTGAATCCTACTGATGACAACCAAGGTTCCAGTTTACCCTTACCTTTAAGCGAAGTAGGTCGTTTTGAAGGCGATACGCCCTCGCCAGGTGTATGGTTCTATTTACGAGGACAGCGTCAACAAGGAACAAGTGCAATAGCCTACGGTCAGATAGTTTACTACAATCCCGAAGGCGCTCACCTACAACTTATGCTGCCTTGGACAAGTCCGAGTGGACAACTCCCTCAATGGCGAGAAGTCACTGGTGGCGATGCAAAAGAGTTAGTCGTGGATCAAACAGTTGGTTTAGAACCGCAGCTACGCGTTTATCAAGTCAACTCTGTCAAGTTTGTCCTCAACCCTATTCAACTAGAGCAAATTTTCCTGACTCCACCAGCCCTCCAAGATTCAGATTACCAAAATGCCTTGATGTTAGCCCGTAGTGGATTGTGGACAGCAGCCTTTGAACAGTTGCAATCTCTCAAAAAACAGCAAAATGGGCAGCTTCCACAAGCCGCACAAGCGCAAATGGATGTGATTGATTTGCATTCCCAAGCTACCAGAACCCAAGCAGACACAACTTCAACAAGTCCCAGCCAACAAGTCCTGGCAGATTTAATAGATGGTCGTTGGGACAAAGCTTTAGAAGTGTTTGAGGCTTCGCTGGAAAATGCCCAACAAATTGCCACTCTACTAAAAGCAGATAAAGGACGGTTGTGGAGTCGTGTAGAAGCACAATTGCGGATGAACCCAAATCAACAGTCGGTGCAAGCTTGGGGTGCCTTGATTTTAGCAGCCAAGTATGGGCAAGAACGGGCGAATACCTGGTTAAATAAGCAATCCAAAACCACGACAGACACCCTTACCTATATTCAAGGGTTGTTAGGACAACTCAATGGTGACGCCGCATCTCAAATCCCTAGTCATTCTAGCCAGATTGTTGGTTCGGTACAATCAATCGCTGAAGTTAACGCCGCTGACTGGCTAAAACCTCCCTCACAACAGACGCGCCATAGGGTTTTTGAAGATAAGCACCACAGTATTTTTGTAGATACGCAGCAAGACGTGTCTCTACAAAAAGCTGATAACCAGGTTTGGTATCAGGTGGAAGTCTCCGCATTTCATGATGGAAGACGCTGGCTATATTTCCCGTTTACAAATTTAAAGCCTCCTCAAACTTCAAAAGAAAAATTTTTCTGGAAGGCTTTAGGTATAGATTCTGACCCGGAAATTCAAATAGTGGTTTGGCTGGCAAACAGAGAACAGGTAACGACGACAGCCACCATCAAAGCTGTGCAATTTCGCGATGGCGTCTTGCGGTTACTTGTTGCTGCTGATGAGAGTGTAGAAACTTTATATGCAACGTCTCTACAACAACCACTTTTAGCGATGACAAATTCTGCTTTAGAATGGATTGAGCCAGTACCAATGACGCTCCAAGAACTGTACCAACAAGACGCGCTCAGGGTAAAAGCCATGCTACCGATATTGTGGCGATCGCTCCAAGAATCTGGTCAGTTGCCTGATGGTACGGTTCCAGACTCGCAATATATCCTGCAAAACCTAGGAAGTTTGTCTGTTCAAGAGGTTGATTTAACAGGTGATGCAATGCCAGAAACTGTGCTAACCATTCCGCCAGAGGCAATAGCATCTTTAGATATGCAAGATACCAGCGAGGACGGAAGTTTTCAGCCGCAACAGTCAACACTCACAAGTCCTGACAAAAATCAATCCCGTCCTCACACGCTGATCTTGTCTGATAGTGGTCAAGTGATTTATACTGATTTCAAGCAAGATTCCCCAGCTTTGTTAAGGGCGATCGCCAAGCTTTCGGGAGGACAATCTGTAGGTTTGCTTCTAGAGAATGCCCACGGTTATAGGTTGAAAGTTTGGTCACAAAAGAATCAGCGCTTTGAATAGTAGACTGATCACACTCTTTTGACTATAGGAAATTACCACCCTTACCTGGGTAAGTCAGTTATTCCTCCTTGTGTGTAGCAGATACGTTTTGCCTTTTCATACTTTGCAATTGCTGTAGCAGGCAATCTACCTCTGCCTGTAGATGCATAAACTTATCTAACTGCTCGGCTTGGTAATAACACTTGTTCAACTTGTTTGCCCAGATAGCCCGGGACTCATTTTCAGAAACACTAGATTCAGAAACACTAGATGTAGACATTGCCATATCTATCCAGAACTCAACTCACACCATTAGAGATATTATAGTAGCCAAGTTTTAAGAATTATTAAAAAATTATAAACTTTTCTACCACAAACGAAATGTGTCTCAGGTTGTGTACTACGAGACTGTTTATGCAGTTGTCTTGTTCCCAACTAAACACGTGAGCTAAGAGGGAGTGAGGGAGGGAGGGAGTGAGAGAGGGAGGGAGAGAAGGTAACTTATTGATAATATGTTGTGCGTGGGTGGCATTTGGAGTGCAAAATATATACCAGATGCTGTTTTCAATTGGAGCTAAGAGCTTTTAAATACCGTGACTTTGAGCCTGTCTGCTGCTAAATCTCATCGCCAACCCTGGCTTGGACTGATAGAGCAATATCGCGAATACTTACCTGTCAACGAAACAACACCAGTTGTTACACTGCTAGAGGGCAATACACCTTTAATACCTGCTCCCTCAATTGCAGAACGCATTGGCAGACAAGTGCGTGTCTTCGTTAAATACGATGGTCTGAACCCCACTGGTAGCTTTAAAGACCGAGGAATGACATTGGCAATTTCTAAGGCAAAGGAAGCTGGGGCAAAGGCGGTCATTTGTGCCAGTACGGGCAACACCTCAGCAGCAGCAGCAGCTTACGCTCGCCGTGGGGGAATGCGTGCCTTTGTGATCATACCTGATGGCTATGTGGCGTTGGGCAAGTTGGCACAGGCGTTGCTGTATGGGGCAGAAGTCCTGGCAATCAAAGGTAACTTTGACCAAGCGCTGGAAATTGTGCGCGAAATGGCGGAAACTTATCCGATCACCTTGGTAAATTCCGTCAATCCTTACCGCCTAGAAGGGCAAAAAACAGGAGCATTTGAAATTGTTGATGTCATGGGCGATGCTCCAGATTGGCTGTGCATCCCAGTGGGTAATGCAGGAAATATCACAGCATATTGGATGGGATTTTGTCAATACCATCAAGCCAAAAAGTGCGATCGCCTACCCCGGATGATGGGATTCCAAGCAGCAGGTGCAGCTCCCCTCGTGAATGGGCAGCCAGTGGCATATCCAGAAACCATAGCCACAGCAATTCGCATTGGCAACCCTGCAAGCTGGCAAAAAGCAGTTGCCGCCCAACAAGCAAGTATGGGCAGTTTCCACGCCGTCACTGATGCGGAAATTCTTGACGCTTATCGCCTTTTGGCATCAGAAGAAGGGATTTTCTGCGAACCCGCCAGCGCCGCTTCTGTTGCCGGTTTGTTGCAGGTGAAAGACCAAGTTCCCACAGGCGCGACTGTGGTTTGTGTCCTCACCGGCAACGGTTTAAAAGACCCAGATACTGCCATCAAACACAGTCAAAGTCAATTTAAACAGGGTATTATGCCAGAAGTGTTGGCAGTTGCAGAGGCGATGGGATTTTAGGAGAGAGGGAGAGAGGGAGGGAGAGAGGGAGAGAGGGAGGGAGGGAAACTTCTGTGACTCTCCCCACGTCCTTATCTCCCCTGCTTGCCTAGTTATGTACTACCTCTCTCTTTTGTTAAACCATCTATGGCATCACCTAAGGCGGTGGTTAAGCTTTTGCGCGTTTGGGAGTGGTTGTCTTGCTCTGTTTTCAAAGCTTGTAGCAGGCGATCGCGTTCTTTCATTACCGTAATCAGTCTGGCTTTCAATTCCTCCACTGATTCGAGTTGTTCGACTTCTTGTTGAATGGCTGTTGTGGCTGTGGGATCATCAAGTTGTGCTGCCTCAATACCCTGCATTTGCTGTATTTGTGCTTTTAAAGAGGCGATCGTCTGTTGCGCCATCTGGGCATCTGTACGGCGTTGTTCTGCTTCGGTGTTGTAGAGTTTGCGCCATTTTTCGGCACTTTGCCACCCTGCATCGTGTTCTGTTTGAAGTTCCGCTATCTGCTGTTTGAGCGCCTTAATTTCTGCTAACCACTGGGAAGTTAATTCTTGAGTCATGAATTCTACAAAGGTAAAACACATTTAACTAAGGATAATCTGAGTTGTCAATGAGTTAGAGCGTGTTATTGAAGTTGGTAGTAAAGCATACCCTTCAGTTAACGATTTTTTGTGACAATTCCAGGCTTGTAGGGGACTTCCAAATAAAAAGTATCCAAAAATCTCTTGTGGAACGGGCGAGACGCCCGTTCAGATCCAGGGCGGGCACCCGATGCGCAGCCCACAAGATGGATAATTTATTTCTTGGAGATCCCTAAGCTCGACTTTATCCATTTATACGGCGTAACCCAAGCTAAGTGACTTATGAACTTTTGTAAAGAATTGGCAGAGCATGCATAAAACTCATACTACTAAAGCTGAGTAGTAAGCAGGAGTTAACTTGATGCCCACTAACTGTGGTTAACTGAACACTGGTGCAACTGCTACAAGCAACGGAGGAGTGCAATGTCTGGGATAAAGACTCGTTGGGGCGCTTTGTTGAGTATTGCGATAGGTGGTGCGTACGCATTCTCTACAAATCCCACTCTCGCTCAAGAACTCAAGCCCGTAGCTGATAATACGCTGGGTGCAGAGAGTTCTGTAGTTACACCAACAAGCCCGCAAGCTGACAGAATTGATGGTGGAGCGATTCGCGGCGCTAACCTGTTTCACAGTTTTTCACAATTTAACATCGGTGAAGGACGAGAGGCGTATTTTGCTAATCCATCTGGGATTGAGAATATTCTGAGTCGGGTGACGGGGAGTGACGCTTCAAGGATTTTTGGGAAACTTGGTGTTTTGGGTAATGCGAATCTGTTTTTGATTAATCCCAATGGGATTATTTTTGGACGAAATGCCAGTTTGGATGTTAGGGGTTCGTTTGTAGGGACGACTGCTAATGCAATACAGTTTGGCAATCAAGGTTTTTTCAATGCAACAAATCCGAATACTCCTGCACTATTGACGGTTAATCCTTCGGCTTTTTTCTTCAATCAAATTGCTACTGCGCGGATTCAAAATAACTCAGTTGCACCCGCAGGAAGAGATCCAGCAGGCTTTGACGCATTAGGTTTACGAGTACCAGATGGTAAGAGCTTAGTGCTGGTGGGTGGTAATGTCAGCATGGATGGGGGACGATTAAATGCCTTTGGTGGACGAGTTGAGTTAGGAGGATTGGCAGGAGCAGGAACAGTTGGGCTAAATGTAAATGGCAAAGAGTTAAGCTTGAGTTTTCCAGAGGAAGTACAACGGGCAGATATGTCTTTTCGCAATGGTTCCAGAGTAGATGTACGTGGAGGGGAAGGCGGCAGTATCGCCATTAACGCTCAGAACCTAGATGTTACAGGAGAAAGTAGTAGCTTTGAAGCTGGAATAGAGCTAGGGTTGGGGACAGTTAGCAGTCAGGCGGGAGATATTACGGTAAATGCGACAGGAGCAATAGTTATAGACAGCAGTCTTATTGGTAGTAATGTGCGTGAGCGTTCAGTAGGCAATGGCAGTAATATCAATATCCAAGCTCAGTCAGTATTCTTAAAGAATGGCGCTGCTCTGATTGCTAGCACTGCTGGACGAGGAAATGCAGGCGATATCAATATTGATGCCCGCGATAGAGTCTCCTTTGATGGGACAAGTAGCAATGGCATTCCCAGTGGTGCATTCAGCAGTGTAGATGGTGCCGACGGTAGAGGAGG
>JXCB02000001.1:427129-597346 GCA_000828075.3 Tolypothrix campylonemoides VB511288
CCGACGGTAGAGGAGGTAATGTTAATCTCTCTGCTGGCTCACTTTCTCTTACCAATGGCGCTCAAATAAGTGCCAGGGTTTTTTTTGGACGAGGGGATGCAGGCAATATCAATATCAGTGCCCGCGATAAAGTCTCCTTTGATGGGACAAGTAGCAATGGCTTGCCCACTGGTGCCTTCAGTAGTGTAGAGCTTGGTGCCGGTGAAGGAGGTAGTGTTAATTTAACAACTGGCTCACTTTCTCTTACCAATGGCGCTCGAATAAGTGCCAGTACTAGTGGACAGGGGGATGCAGGCAATATTAACATTAATGTACGTGATTCTGTAGAGCTAATTGGCACTTCACCTGATGCTCGCATCCCCAGTGCCTTAACGTCAGCTGTTGAGCAATCAGCCAGAGGAAGTGGAGGCGATATAATCTTGAAATCTGGCAGTTTGGCGGTTCGAGATGGGGCTGAGGTGACTGTAAGTAATTCAGGAAAAGGGAATGCTGGTAGGATACAAGCTACAGTTTTTGACACACGTCTAGACAATCAAGGAAAACTCACGGCTGAATCGGTCTCAGGTCAGGGTGGAGACATTCAACTACAAGCGGAAAACCTAATGCTGATGCGTCGTGGTAGTTTAATATCTGCTACCAGTGGCATTTCTGGTAGTAATGGATTCGACGGTAATATAAATATCGACACCAAATTCTTAGTCGCTGTTCCAAAAGAGAACAGTGATATTGTTGCAACTGGCTTTGGACGAAGCCCTGGTAGTAATATTCAAGTCAATGCCCAAGGAATTTTTGGCACTCTATTTCGGCAACAGCAAACCTCAAAGAGTGACATTGTTGCGACTGGACAGGTCATATTAAACACACCCGAAATCGACCCCAACAGCGCCTTAATCAACTTACCAACAGTACCAGTTGACACCGAACTTGCCCAAGGTTGCAACTCTCCCAATTACGCTCAAAGCAGTTTCATCATCACTGGACGCGGCGGCTTACCCCCCAACCCCAAAGACATTCTTACACCTGACGCAGTAGAAGTCGATTGGGTGACTCTCAACCCAAACATTGACAACCGTAAGACTCCATCTGTTTCTACATCAACAAATCCCACGCCAGAATCCATCGTTGAAGCGACTGGTTGGGTGTTCAACGCCAAAGGTGAAGTGGTCTTCACAGCTGATGCACCTACTACCACGCCTCATCAATCATGGCAGAACCCTGCATCTTGCCGTGCTTCTTAGGAACTTCCAAATTAAAAAGTATGCAATTTTTTCTTGTGGGATGGGCTTCTAGCCCGTCCTATAAACAGGGGGGACCGGATGCCCACCCCACAAGATTGAATAATTTATTTTTTGGAAGTACCTTAGATGTCAGTGTCCACATCAGTAGCAATTGTGATAACTGGGTTAATTGATAAGACTATACGTCCTGCGTTGTTTTTTGTCCGATTGCGCGCAGCGCCGTTAAGATTGTTACGTGTGTTAGGAATCAGCCTTTAACTTTCCCAACTTAAGAGTAGAATATTTAGCGGTTTCACAACACGAATGCAAACGCGCTAATGTCTCAATATCCCTCAATTGAACCAGATGCGAAAGCAAATTCTTTAAGAAAGCTGCGTCAGTTAAGCCGCTTACTGGATAAAGTCATTACTGTTCCGGGAACACAGCTTAGTATTGGTCTAGATCCAATTCTGGGACTTATACCTGTCGGCGGTGATTTTTTGGGAGTTATGCTTTCGGCATACATTGTTCTAGAAGCTGCGCGGTTAGGTGCGCCAGCATCTACTTTAAGTAGAATGGTATTGAATATCATCATTGATGGCTTAGTAGGTGCAATACCCATAGCAGGGGATTTATTTGATGTCGGGTGGAAAGCTAACGAGTATAATATCAGGCTACTGGAAGATCACTTAAGGTTTCCCAGCCAGAGGAAGAGGGCAGACAAGTGGTTTGTATTTGCGCTTATGACTGTATTGTTCATTGTCGCTATTGGATTAGCAGCATTTGCCGTGATACTCATGAGATTGCTTGGAACGCTGCTTGGAATGCTGCAGGGTGTCTTAACTGGCAGTTAGATAAGTTACAACAAAATTAATGAAAGACTGGTGGCAAGCGACTTTCCCCAAAGGGCGGCAAAGTCTCATAATTACCGATGCTAATGGGTATCCTGTAAAAATCGCTTACGGTGAAAAAGGTACAGGCAAACCCCTATTTCTCTTACATGGTGTTGGCAGCTGGAGCTACAATTGGCGTCACAGCGTCGAGCCACTCTCTGAATATTTTCGGGTCATTTGTTTTGATGCCAAAGGTTACGGCTTTTCCGAAAAACCTGTGTTTCGTCGAGAACAGAGTGGTCATCAAATTATTGAGTTAGAAAGAGTCATTCTTTCGTTATGTGATGAACCCGTCGTTGTTGTGGCAGAATCTTTAGGTGCATTAATTGCCCTTGGTCTAGCACAAGCAAATCCCCAGTTAATAGCGCGGCTTGTGCTGGTAAATGTACCTATTTTTCCCCAACAGTTACCTCATTGGGGAATGTGGTTGCTTTCTCAGCTACCTTTAGAAATCGTGCAAGCAATTGACTCCTCTCGTCTAGCGCACCTCTTTGCACCACTGGTGAGAGAAATTATGGCAATAGAAAGGCGTGGAGTCTTGTACGATCCATCAATACTGACGCAGGATGATGTTTACTGGATAACTTACCCTTACACTGAAATTCCTGGGACGCTTACGAAGGTGGCGGAAGAATTACAAATAGCAGCGCGGGAAATTGAACACTTGCAAACAAATCAACCAAGTTTTATCAGTAAACTTCAAAATAATCTCGGTGCGGTAAAATGCCCTACCCTGATTTTATGGGGCGAACAAGATAGTTGGTTTCCGTCTAGCGATGGGGAAAAATTGCGTCAGCGCCTTCCCGATGCAAAATTACAAATTTTACCTAACTGCCATCATGATGCGTCCTCTGGTGCTTCAGAAGCGGTGAATGCAGCGATTCTTAGTTTCTTACGAGAAACCAATTTCTCTTAAACCAGTGAACAGTGAACAGTGAACAGTTATCAAATAATTGTTTACTGATAAGTGATCACTGGTAACTGCTAACTGATCACTGCTTAAACGACTCGGTTCTGACGGATACATTCTGCGTACCATTCAAAACTGGCTTTCAGGATGCGTTTTTGTGTTTTGTAGTCTACATAAACAATCCCAAAGCGTCGGGAGTATCCCCAAGCCCACTCAAAGTTATCCATGAAACTCCACAAGAAATACCCCTTTAAAGGATACCCTTCACTGATGGCTTGATGAGCTGACTTTAAGTGCTGGCGTAAGTACATAATTCGGTCAGTGTCAATGATTTCACCATTAGAATTCACTTCATCTTGTGCCGCACAGCCATTTTCAGTGATGTACACTGGTAAGTCATTGCACCCCAGCGTTTCGCTGATATGACGAATGCCCCAATAAATACTTTCAGGTAAGATATTTAGCCAGGGCATATGCATTTGCGGGTAGCCTTTGGGAAGGTTGAGGAATTCGTAACCATCTTCATTATCAGCAGCACGAACATAAGTGCCAGTGTAGATGTTAAGACCAAGGGAGTCGAGGGGTTGGTGAATGATTTCTAAGTCACCAGGCTCTATACTTGGGGCATCTTCTTTCAACTTTGCCAACATTGCTGGACTGTAGCTACCAGTGAGGGCTGGGAAAATAATGCCGCCATTCACCCAATTGGTGTGAAAGGCGCTTTTTGCTGCTGCAATATTGACAGGAGATTCGTTGATGGGAACGGTAACGGCGATGTTATCCACCAAAGCAACTTTACACGGAACGGGTGAAGCAGCACGAATAGCTTGACACCCCATCCCATGAGCAAGTAAAGCATGGTGAGAAGTTTGCCAAACTTCCTTTCGACTCTTAACTAGCGTCCCTGGGGCGTGGGGTGGTTGCTGCTTGACGCCATAACTCATGTGGGTGAAACAGGGAATTTCGTTGAGAGTCATCCAATTGGTGATGCGATCGCCCAACCGACTGACAACTGCTGTGACATAATCAGCGTAATCGTGTGCCATCTGGCGACTTTGCCAGGAACCGTACAAGTCTTCTAGTGCTTGGGGGCTATCCCAGTGAAATAAAGTTGCATGGGGAGTGATACCGTATTCTTGTAAGCAATCTACCAAGCGCTTGTAGAAATCAATGCCTTCTTCATTGACTGCGCTGCGACCATCAGGTATAATGCGAGTCCATCCGATACTAAAGCGATAGTGTTTGATGCCCAATTCTGCCATGAGCTGCACATCGGCTTTGTAGCGATGATAATGGTCGCAGGCTACAGCACCTGTATCACCGTTCTTGACCTTTCCCCGAGTCGCGCTGAAAGTATCCCACACACTGGGTTTGCGTCCACCTTCTCGATATGCGCCTTCGATTTGATACGCAGCAGTCGCAGCACCCCAGCAAAAATCCTCTGGAAATTTATACATAGTCATAATTTTATGCAACTTCACTATTTTCTTGAACAATCGCAAAGTTTGCTAAATAATAGTGATTGTAAAGAGTTATAACAAAAACCGAAATTTCTGATGAAGAAAATGAAATCCCGGGGAAATAACCACGCAAAGAATTTGTTATTCTCCACATATAGAATTTGAATGCTTCATACCACACACCCTTTGAAGCGCGAACTCCACAACCTATACTCAAATTTACACTTCAAAATTCTGACTACTGAGTTCTGAGTTCTGAGTTCTTTGTTGGTGATTTCACCCAACTTCCACAAACGTTTATTGATTTTTGTACAGGAACCAAAGCCATAGCTTGTGGTTCCTCAGTTTCGTTACCCTCGATTAGCAGTTGAAGACTTGCCGTAGGAATCTAACCTTTCTTAGCTGTATTGACGCTACGCAGAATCTTGGCAAAAATGGCGTTATCGCTAAAAAACTTTTGCCCAATCGCAGCCCAACCGCCATAGTCATTAGCTGTTGCGATTTTGACTTGAGGGTATTTATCAACAAACTCTTTTGCTTGCGCTACACTCGAATCGATTGGTCGGTAACCAGTTTGAGCAAAGATTTGTTGAGCTTCCGGAGTGTACAAATACTGAATAAACGCTTGTGCCACTTCGCGGGTGCCGTGCTTGTCTACATTTTTATCAACAATAGCAACTGGGTTGTCAATCGAGAAATTGACATCAGGAACAACGTATGAAGGTTTTTCACCACTTGCAGCTTTCAACAACACTTCATTTTCGTAAGTGATCAGAGCATCCCCTTTGCCTGCCTTAAAAAAGGTATCGGTTGCCTCACGAGCACTTTCAGGCAAGATAGGAACGTTTTTAAAGACATTAGTGACAAATTCTAATGCCTTAGACTCGTCTCCTCCGGCTTTAATTGCTGCATTCCATAACGCTAGAAAATTCCAGCGTGCGCTACCAGAGGTTATGGGATTCGGCGTAATTACACTAACTCCATTTTTTGTTAAGTCTGTCCATGTTTTGATACCTTTGGGATTGCCCTGACGTGTCAAAATTGCGGCTACAGACTTACTGACGATACTGTTGTTAGAAAACTCTTTCTCCCAACCTGGTTGAATTAATCCTGCTCGCTCAATCTTTTGAATATCCGGAGCAAGGGATAGATGGACTACATCAGCTTCTAGTCCTCCTTCAACCACTGCAAGAGCTTGAGGACTAGAAGCGCCATAACTCTGCTTAAAGGTGACATTCTGGTTACGCTCTTTTTTCCACTTTTCTACAAATTTGGGAATAATTTTGTCATGGGCAGCTTTGGTGACAGAGAAGGAAACGAGGTTAAGTTCAATATTGTTCTGTTGAGCAATAAGACTAGGACTCTTTCCAGAATGACTCGAGCTTGAAACATTGTTACTATTTGCGGCATTAGCAGCAAGTACCACACTCAAGCTGACACCTACAAAAAATAGAGATATAAAACTTTTAAAAAACCTCACCTTAAGTCTACCTTTTGATAGTTGCTGATATTGCTGTCTCATTCTCCGCAAAGCTGAAAAAACAACCGCTATCCAATCGAAATTAGGGGTTAGATGCCTGCTCACTACACTCCTCCTATCAAAGCCCGTAGTAGTTATTATTTTTTACATTAATAAACACAACGTTTTTGCTGTACTTACTCAAGTTAGATTTATACGGTAATTTTACGAAATTACCGTATTTAATTTATTAATACGACGAAATAGCTATGTGACAACTATTACTTAATAAATCCTTAAATATTTTTTTCCAACCAAAATGCACTATGCTGAGTAGTACTGCTTTTCAAGGAAGGTTGCAATCATTGCGGCGATCGCCTTCAGTAGGTAATCCGCACTATCGCTCGCAGCGCAATGTCCGCGCATAGTGATTGCCCAAGGCTTCGACGGTGAGCTCAGCCGAACCGCTCTCAGCCGAACTGGGCAGTGGCAAAGCCAATCGCAAAAATAACCATTGTGGTTTTGTAGCAAATATTTAGTCAATTCATAAAATCATAATTTTGTCAAATATTTGTATAAAATAAGAACAAAATAGGGCAGAACGCTATCAATTATCACAATAGACAAACGAAGACACAGATCCCCGACTTCTTTAAGAAGTCGGGGATCTTGTTTTTCACGTAGCCTACAGCAGCTCGTAGAGCTTATGATTTAGGACTGCTATAACAGGTTTTTAGGTTGTCAGTCATTTTTTGTCACACAACCTCTATATTGTGCCTGGTATGGGCTCACTATTTTCACCACCTCGAGATCCGACAGGATTTGCTAATTCTATTAACTCGTTAACCAAAGAGCTAATTACAGCAACTGCCCCTCCCCCAGCAGCTACAACTTGGCTAATTCTAGAAAATACATTAATTAACTTTCCAAAAATGCCAATGAATGTATTAAACCTTTTTAATTCATTGATGGCTGCTTGTAAATCATTTATTGTTTTCTTTAAAACTTTTGCAGCTTCGCCTTTTGTAAGATCAGTAGCTATTTCCTCAATAGCCCGATTTGCAGCGTTATTCGCTTCATTTAAAAGCTTGACCTCCTCGTTAGAAATAAACGCGTTTTGATTGTTATTTATTAATCCTTCACGCAACAAATTTCTTCTTTTTTTTTGAGATAGATTCACTAAGTCACCGATGAATTCTGCCAAATCCTGTAAATCGTTTGTAGTTAATAACTCATTAGCCATTGGTAATCTCCTAGATTCAAAGAGTTCTATTTTTCTGCAAAGATTTTACTATTTGAGAATATTCACTCAAAATTTCTTGAGCTTTTTTCATCTCAGTTTCAGTTAAATCCAGTTTACTAGATTGATTATTTGTTTCTAAATCATTTTCCGTTCCTGCTAAAACGCTTTGGCATAATTGCTTTTTTTCTTCCGTACTAATAGTATCTTTTCCTGTACCTTGAAAAGCATCTTTGAGCCGAGAATGAGCTGTTGCAGTTGCTTGAAGTATCTCAATATAGTTTTGAGCATTATCTTTTTTATCTTGAACTATTTTCATTGCTTCGTTGTAATCTTTTTGGACTTCTAACGCAACAGAAATCTGTGAATCAGTAAATTTTTCTAGCGGTGCAAGATATGTTTCATAATAGCTGTTAATCCCTCTTTTTTCGACTTCTAGGATTGTATTAGTATAGATTTGAGCAATGTTGATTAACCCACCATTATTTTGCTGCTGGTTATCTTTAAAAGTGGAATTTCCTGTAATGTAAGTTTGTAAAGAATCATCAGCACATAAGATTGCTTTTTTAAGGGCTCTTCCTCTTTTTTCTTTAGACAAAGCATTGACAAAAATCTGGAATAAATTGGTTCCAGCTTGTACAGTAGCTTCAGGTATAAAACCTCCAGAATTTAAATTTGTAAGTGCTGTTTGAAGGTCACTGATATTGTCATCGAAAGAAACAGTCTTTCCACTGGCAACTTGACCTAGCTGTGCCATGTAATTAAGTAACAAACTATTAGCATTTTTCACTCTACTGATATTGGGTTTATTTTCAGAGTTACATCTTTTTAATGTATTTTCACGCGTTTCTATACCACTTGAAGTAGTTAAAATAATATAGTTAACTCTTCTTAAACAAGAGTCATAAATATCCTGTGCTAGCAGCTCAGAAGAATTTTTAATGGCAACCTGATGATTTTTAACAAAATCTTCAACAGATTTAAAATCACGACCACAACCGTTTAATAGAATTGTCACCGGAATGAACAAAACAAATAACTTTAAAACCTTCTGAAAATTGTCATTCATGATACTTGTCAATATTAAAAAATTAAGTAGTTGGACTGCATATGATTCAACGCTCCAATCGTTGTTTCAGAAATTGCATAACCTTCTCAATGTAAAATGCCAAGTTTGAGACTACGGAAGTTAAGCATGAATGAGCTTTGCTTCCGTATCTAATAAGTTCATAGATGTAGGCAAAATTAACTTATGCACTTTGGGATAGAAAATGCCCACCCTTTCAAGAAATACTTTTGAGGGAGTGAGGGAGGGAGGGAGTGAGGGAGTGAGGGAGGGAGTGAAGTGTTGCTTTCATTCGTAGCGGGTGGCTGCAGCCCCCCGTGGGGTGCTCACAAGAAACACATTGCGTAAAGCTTATAATGATCACCCACGTTCCTGAAGCATGACTGTAGAATCAGCGGTACGCCCAAACTCTTCTGGTGCATATTACAGGTGTACTTCAGCACCAGGATAGAGAAATATACCCGGAGTCACAGAACGCACTAAATAGTGGAGGCTGTAAACGCCTGGTTCTAGGTGGTCGGCGTAGGCGATAATGCGATCGTCCCAAAGGGACGGGCGCTTTGCGCCATCGCGATGGATAGTCCTGAAACCAAGTTGCCAACTGTCTGCTTTTGCCTGTAATGCAGGTGTCGTAGTTTGAAAACTCGCATCCACCGCTTCAAAACCAGCTGGTAACGGGTCGCTAATTATCACCAAGAAAGAACTCAGGAGTCAGAATCATTCGTCAGAATATTAAACACAATGAATGGGTATAGATTAAGAGTTCTGTTCAGCCGTATTGGTCTAAAGCCCCCGAATTCTATCCGTGGAGAAAAAAGAAAGTTTTCCGCATTGTTATACCTCCGGATTCTCCTTGTGGGGATATTCTGTAACTAGTGTTCTGTGTTCTGCGTTCTTCTTAAATGATTCACAGGATGATCTGCGATAATTTCCAAACCAATATCAAACACCTGCCCAGTTTCTAGAGTCAATGGTTTATCACAAGCGTATAACAAACACTTTACTGATAAAATATATCACCATGCAAGAACAAAAACTAACTGCACACACAAAAATTTTACTGGAACCAGGCACGTTGTGGAAACGTGTCAGAGAGCAGACTGAGCATGCACTCGAATGCAATGCGTTGGTGTCAATTCCAACAGAGTATGAGTTCGTAGAACAGGGAGGCGTTCGCTTCTTGGTGCGAATCTTATCTAACCTTGCGCGTAAAGAGGCAGCTAAGCAGAAACAGGAAAAAGAAACAACTCCCTCTGGTAAGGAGTTCAATCCTTTTCTTCCCTATGAGGAGGATTTATTTGTTGCTGATATTTCCGACACTCATGTATGCATCTTGAACAAATACAACGTTGCTGATTATCACCTGCTGCTGATCACGCGTGCGTTTGAGGAACAAGAAACTTTACTGACGCTGCAAGATTTTACAGCTATGTGGGCGTGTTTAGCCCAAATTGATGGTTTAGTATTTTACAACGGTGGTAAGACCGCAGGGGCAAGTCAGCGACACAAGCACTTGCAACTTGTTCCACTTCCACTCGTACCCAGTGGATCACACATACCTATTGAACCTCTACTTGCATCTGCCAAATTTCAAAATGTTGCAACTATACCGGAACTTCCTTTTGTACACGCTTTCACAAGGCTAGACCCTTATTGGGCAAAATCTCCATTACAAGCGGCTCAAGCAACGTTTTTGTGCTATAATACAATGCTGCATACTATGAACTTACAAAACGGTCACATAAGTTCAAACAGGCAATCTGGTGCGTACAATCTTCTGGCTACACGAGAATGGATGTTGATTGTACCGCGATCGCATGAATCTTTCGAGTCCATCGCCGTCAACTCACTGGGATTTGCAGGTTCGCTGTTCGTGCGAAACGAGCAACAAATGCAGATTCTCAAACACCTCGGACCTATGACCCTACTACAGAAGGTTGCTGTACCAACTAGCTGAGGAGGGGACATATGTGGTTTGACCACCGCCCTAAAAGGGTGGAGATTCTTGAGGCTTCATCGAAACTCGCTACTGACCTTCTAGGACGGGGTTTTAAACCCAAAATTTTCGATAAATCAGTTTATCTCAGCAGTCTTGCTTTCTAATGTAGTTTCCTCCGCAGCAGGAGTTTCATTGACTATCGATGCCTTAGTCAAATGAGGTCTAATAATCAAACTTACGCCAATTGCCCAGGCTATAGAAACCATCCAACCTGCTAAAATATCACTGGGAAAGTGAACCCCTAAATAAAGTCGTGTCCAGGCAATAGCCAATACGAATAAGCTTCCAACAATCAGAATTACCCAGCACCAAACGCTACCCCATGTCAAAATGACTAGAGTTGCCACCAACGTCATACTCGTCATGGAATGACCACTGGGAAAAGAGAAGTCTAACTCTGGTGCTTGTGAATCCCACAGGTGGGGACGCACTCGATGCATGAATTCCTTTGCTGTGCGGTTGATGATGCCGCTTCCCACCACACTGGTGAGTAGATAGGTAAGCGATCGCCACCGTTTTTGAATTAACAACACCAGCCCTAAAACACAAACTACCGGAAACACAATCCGAAACGACCCAAACTTAGTCAGCGTTACGGCGATCGCATCCAGTTGCGCCTGTGCTGTAGAGTGAATTGCTATGAGAACCGACACATCCCAAGGAAAACCACCTTCATGCTTCCAGACTTCTACTGCGAGCAACCCAAAGATTTGTAAAGGTAAATAAATCCCTATCAGTAGCAACAATAAAGAACGCCAACGGGAAACGAGCAGTTTTTGAGAAAAGTTGAGGAAGGACGGGATAAGCTTGCTTCCATTCGTATTAGACATTTTCAATAGAACCTAACAGAATTTCTACGAGTGAACTACCCACACCGACCCTATCGGGTACGGTGTGGGCTTCCCAATTCATCAGGAGTTGCCGCCCCGGTTGTAGACTTTCGCCCAAACCGCTTTGGTCTTACACCCCCTCCAAGGGCAGTAGCGCTGGTTCCCAACGCCAATATCCGCAAACCTTCATTTTTGATATTAATCGCTGCATTTATATCTCTGTCATGATATGCGCTGCAATGAGGACAAAGAAATGAGCGAACCGAGAGATCCATCTTTGCAAGCGGCAGCAGTGTGGTATTACACAAATGAGAGGAGGGGAAGAAACGACCTATTTCCAGGTATATCTTCCCCTCCTGTTCTGCTTTGTATTTAAGCATGGTTTGAAACATTCCCCAGCCAGCATCGCTAATAGATTTGGCTAGGTTATGGTTTTTAACCATATTCTTCACTGCCAAATTTTCAACCACTATCACTTGGTTCTCGTTTACTATTTTGCGGGATAGCTTGTGGAGAAAATCTTCTCTGACTCTTGAAATCTTGCTATGCACTTTCACAAGTGCTAATTTCGCTTTACGACGCTTGCTTGTTGTCTTATATTTTTTGCGGGTTAATTTTCGTTGCTTGCGCTTCAAATTGCGTTCATGCTTCTTGAGATGCTTGGGATTTTGATACTTTGATCCATCAGAGGTTACAGCAAAGTCGATTAATCCCAAATCAATGCCAATGGCTTTGCCGTCGCTACTTGCAGATGCAACCTCTACCCCATTATCTATTAGCAATGATGCATAATAGCGCCCATCCGGCATTTTCGACACAGTAACAGTTTTCAACTTACCCGTATAGTCGCGGTGAATCTTTGCTTTGACAGTTCCAAGTTTCCCAGGAAACTTGATTTCGTCATCGCTTAAGATTTTAACGTTGGCGGGATATTGTAGAGACTGTCTACCATGCCGCTTCTTCAGCGAAGGATATTTCGCCCTTCCATCGAAGAACTTGATAAATGCTTGAGATAAGTTTAAAACAGACTGCTGGAGGGATTGTGAATAGCATTCCTTGAGCCATTCATGCTCTTGTTTCCAGACAGGTATCTGTTTCTTCATGTCAAAAGCAGATAAGCCCTTCCCAGTTTCTTTGTAAGTAGTTGACATTGTTACTAGAGACTGGTTCCAAACCCAACGCACACAACCAAAAGCCTGCAACAAGTGCAGCTGCTGTGTTTCGTTGGGGTAGATTCGGACTTTGATTGCTCTTAACATGACTTCGACCTTATCACGCTTGTTTAACCATGATAACAGCTTCAAACCGACTATTAACTTTTGGTAGCAAAAAAATAGAAACTCATATGTGCCATTACTATGGACGTTTACCCACTTTTTAAGTTAAAGTACGGTAAGCCGATTGAGTTTTGGAATAAACAAGCAACAGGGGATTGTATCTATGACGCTGAGTTTCACCTCAGAGAGAAAACACCATCAAACCCTGGTATTAGAACAGCAGTATGAATTACTCATTACTACCCCTATTCAGCTTCTTCATTGGTATTATTGTAGGTTTAACAGGTATTGGCGGAGCATCTCTGATCACGCCAATGCTTATTTTTTTGTTCCAGGTTCCGCCTTCGATCGCAGTAAGTTCTGATGTTGTAGCTGCCACGTTAATGAAGTTTGTCGGCGGCTTCAAGCACTGGAAACAGCAAACCCTGGACGTGCAAGTGGTGAAATGGCTTGCCTTTGGCAGCGTTCCTGGATCACTGTTTGGGGTAGGAATTTTGCACTTCGTTAAACAAACAGAAGAGCATAACCTAGACCACATGATGCTGCAATTGGTTGGGATGATGATTCTGTTTGTCACCTTGTCAGCACTCGCACAACTGCTGCTATTGACATTTTTCCCCAATGTGAAATTACCAGAACTGCCAAAGTTCGACTTAACAACAAAGTTGGGTCGTGCTTTAGCAATGAGCATAGGAGCGGTTTTAGGCTGTTTAGTTGGTTTAACCAGTGTCTCCTCCGGTTCAATGTTTGCATTGGTGCTGATTGCCTTTTTCCAGCTAGATGCTCGTAAGTTAGTAGGTACAGATATTTCACAAGCAGCAATTTTATTATTTTTTACTGCCCTTGGACACCTCACCCTTGGGACAGTTGACTGGAGTTTGGTATTACCAATATGGTTAGGCTCTGTACCTGGGGTACTTCTTGGTGCTAAACTTTGCCAGCTTGCGCCTCAACGTCCACTGCGGTTTATCATTTACACACTCTTGCTCATGGTGAGTTACAAGTTAGTGTCCCCAGTGTGAACCAAATAACAGGCTGAATGTTCCTCTTTCATACATGATCAAAAGACCCAGAGAAATCAACACAAAAGGAACAGCAGCTCTACCATAGCGGCTTAACATAGAAGCGATCGCACCTTGACGGGCTAATACATAAGCAATAGCACACCAAACCGCTACCAGTACAAAAAATACAATTAAAGTCACTCCCAAACTGGCAAAGCTCTTACCAGCAAATAAGGGTATGTAGATACTGATATTATCACCACCATTAGCAAGCGTGACTGCTGCGACTTTATAAGTTTGAGGATGTAAAAGACTCAAGAAAAAAGACACTATAGGCTGACTATATGAGGACTGCTGGAAATCAGTGGTTACTGTCTGAACTTCCGTAGTTTCTTCTTTTTGCAGCAGTTGCTTGAAACCAATTGCTATAGGTAATAATCCCAGAAATCCAATCCATTCTCGTGGGACTAGCAAGCCACCAAAGAACCCTGGTAAGCTGGCAATGATGATAGCTGCAAAACCAAAGTACTGACCAAGGACAATATGCCGACGTCGAAAATTGCCATCGACTTGTGAGAAAAATAGTAACAAGATAAGGATATCATCAATATTGGTGGCAACGAAGGCGATGACACTTTCAGTCAAAGCTGTCCAAAGTTGATTCATGGTCAATAATCATAAAATATGATGATATCAAATCATAAATTATTAAAATTCAAATTATGGTATATAGCAATCCTATAATTATTCGTGAATAATAAGATTCCCGATTTCTTGAAGAAGTCGGGAATCTAAGCGTTTTGATTTTCATAAATCAAATAGGATTGTTATAGATACATGAGCGAGTTAATTTCTGCAATTAGCACAGGGATAGTTGCCTTTACCGCCACTAACATCGATGATATTGTTATCCTTTTGCTCTTTTTTTCTCAGGTAAATTCTACCTTCACTCCTAGGCAGATTATTGCAGGTCAATATCTAGGGTTTACAGCACTTGTCATTACCAGTCTCCCTGGTTTATTTGGTGGTTTAGTCTTACCGCCAAACTGGATTGGATTACTAGGTTTAATTCCTATTGCTATAGGTATCAGCAGTTTAATAAATCAAGAAGATTCTTCCGAGGAAGCCGCAGCAGAAACAGAACAATTAGAAGACAGGGCTTTTGCTAGTTTTCTTTCTCCCCAAACCTACAGTGTCGCAGCTATCACTATTGCTAACGGTAGCGATAATATTAGCGTTTACATACCGTTATTTGCAAGTACCGACTTAGGAAGTTTTTTGGTGATTCTAGCTGTATTCTTTCTGCTTATAGGAGTTTGGTGCTATTCCGCATACAAATTAACTTATCAAACAGGAATAGCTGATATTGTAACTCAATACAGTAATTATCTTGTGCCTTTTGTTTTGATAGGATTAGGGACTTTTATTGTTTTAAAAAGTGACGCTTTAAACCCAATCAAACTCGTAGCTAGCTGTTTATGTTTGGGTATTCTTGTAAAAGACGACAATAATTTGTAATTGATAATTAACAACTTAATTACAAATTACAAATTACAAATTCCTTAGATGTAGTACATCAGTTCCATCTGTCGTCGTTTCTCCCGTTGCTCACAAAGGTCGTGGAGTGTATACTTTTCCAGAACAGAGTAAGCTGCTTGACGCGCATCTTGCCACATCTCCTGAATAACTTCAGTTTCTACTGTTGTGGCAGTGGAATTTTTATCAGGCACACCAGCGTCTAATCCTTCTATGCAACGGAAAGCATCGAGAAGAGTCATTTTGCGTGGATCTCGTGCCAAAACATATCCACCTTTGATGCCGCGTATGCTTTTAATCAAACCTCCACGCCTTAATGTGGCAAGAATTTCTTCTAAATAGCGGTTTGGTATATTTTGTCGCGCTGCTATTTCACGGATCTGTAAAGATTCACCAGTAGCATAACAACCGGCTAGCGCTACGAGAGAGAGAACTGCATACTCAAATTTATTAGAGAGTTCCATATGCTAGAGAAAATAGACCCACTTAGTTATTTCCTGCAATGAGGCTGAACATCAGCCCAAACAATAGAATTTGGGTCACAATCACGCAGGCGATATATGGACAACCTTATTTTGGCATGGCTCCTCTAGTATAAAGAAGAGCTTTCATAAAAGCAAATGCTTTTATTTTTCATTATGATAAAAAAAAATGATTGCAAAATGCAAAAATTTGAGTTATTGAGCAGAAGACTCTTCTAAACGCCTATACCGTAACGCATTCGGTCAAAATTTGTTCAAAAGCATTGGCAATTCGAGTCTGAAACCGCTGTCGGTGTTTGAGCTTCCAAACAGGTTGAACAATTTCTAGCTTTGTACCAGAATCTCTATCTACGATATGAATTGGGTGAAGTGTAGATAGCAGTAGTTCTTTTCTGACCATCAATTCAGGAATTGCAGCAGCACCAACACCACTTTCCACCACTGCCTTTACCATTTCGCTACTGCTCAAGACGAAAACAACATCCAATTGAGCTGGGTCAATTCCCCAATTTTGCAAGGCTTGCTCAAACATTTGTTGCGCTCCCGAACCTGACTCTCGCATCACCCAAGTGGTGTCATGCAGTTCCGGTGGGGAAACTTCTGTGCGATCAAACCAAGGGTGAGATATGCCGACAACAATTTGTAGGCGATCGCTCCCCACAACTTCCAGTTCTAGATAGTTCTTGAGCGACGGTTTCACTTCTCCTGTCACTAAACCAAAATCAAAAAGCCCTGTCGCTGTCCCTTCGCAAATTTCTTCTGCATTACCGAGCCTACAATCGATATGGATGCCGGGATATTGGCGCTTGAACTGGCTCATTTTGTCTGGTAACCAGTAGTTACCGATAGTTAAACTTGATCCCAGCTTTAACTCACCTCGTTGCAGATTGTTCAATTCTCGCAAGCCCCGCTCGGTCAAAGAAACTTGGTCAAGAATTTTCTGCGCTTCCATTTGAAGCAACTTACCAGCATCAGTAATTTCGATATGGCGACCAATCCTATGGAATAGTTTCACCCCGTATTCTGCTTCCAGGCTTTGAATGGCTGCACTGACAGCGGGCTGAGTAATGTAAAGCGTTTCTGCGGCACGCGTAAAGTGCATGACTTCCGCAACTGCTAAAAAAATTCGCAACTGCTCAAGCGTCATTTTGGCTCTTTAAGACTTCTTGGGTGTTTTATTTTCGCCACTATCGGCTAACATATCGTATAGTATTGTACGGTAATTGTAGGGAATTTCCGTTGTTAAATTCAAGTTTTGTTGACATAGTTGACTTCAACTTCTCTACCTAAGCGTAGTTAAATAGAAGCGTAGTTAAATAGATAGAGCAAAGTCGTATCAGTGGTGACTTCATAAGTAGATCCCTGTTTACTTACTGAGTTAAAAATAAAACTATTAAAGACTTTCCTAGTCAAACATAGCACAGACGTTGCTGCCAGAAATTAAGACTTAAGGTCAACCTCCTGCTTGTAACGTAAATGACAAATTATGAGCGTGATTTATTTTACAAAAGCTAGAACAATTCATAAATTTAATCTATGACTTTAACAAAAAACAATATTTGCTTCTACTGATGGGTAGCAATAAAGTGAAAAGTGTGTAACTTCGTTGGGTGAGCACGGCAAAGCAAGCAACTCCTTCTCCAGTGGTGATTCGTTCATCGCTTGATGACGAAATCTAATGTCAGCTTAGACAACGCAAGCAAAAGATAAGAACAAAGGACAAACAGAAATGAGCTTATACACTGCAATTCCCACAGGGCTGTCTGCCTTCGTTGCTACCAACCTCGACGACATTGTCATTCTCTCCCTGTTTTTCTCCCAGGTGAATGCAATGTTCCGTAGTCGTCACATTGTTACGGGTCAGTACCTTGGTTTTAGTGCTTTGGTTATAGTTAGCTTACCCAGTTTCTTCGGCAGCCTCATCCTACCCGAACCTTGGATTGGATTACTAGGTATTGCTCCGATTATGATTGGCATCAGTCGTTGGCTAAACCAGGAAGATAACGATGATCCTGAAGTACAGGTAGAAAAAGAAGAGTCTGATAGATCTTGGTTGAGTAGCTTTTTGTCTCCCCAAACTTATAGTGTTGCTGCTGTGACAGTTGCTAATGGAAGTGACAACATCGCTATTTACGCACCGTTATTTGCTAGCAGTACTTGGGAGAGTTTGGCAGTCATCCTGGGAGTATTTTTCTCGCTTGTGGCAGTTTGGTGTTATGCAGCATACCAGTTAACCCGCATACCGATGATGGTTGATGTCCTAACCCGCTACGGTAATCAACTTGTTCCCTTTGTTCTGATTGGGTTGGGAGTTTTGATTTTAGTGGACTGTCACACTTTGGAAAATCCTGCTTTGGCTGTACTCACTTTAGTCATAAGCTTTTTTAGCTTGTTGATTGTAAGTAAGAACCTTTGGAAAACACCTGAAGTTGCATCTGAAGTTGAAAAAAATTGAAACAGGACTTAGAATTCAAAAATCACAATGATCCCACAGAAAATCTCTGAGATTTAGAAAGGAAAAAAACGATTGGAAAGACGAAGAAATCTCAGGTTTTGTCACCTCGACTTTCCACTTCGTATCAAAAAAATCTCAAATTCAATTATGACAAATGATTCTAATACCAATCTTATTTAAAATTAACCTAATAAAAGTCTTAAAATTTTATTATTTTTGCTGTATAATACAAATAAAGTTTATTGCTTTTCCAAAAAATTAAAATAAACATTTTAATTCTTATTGTCACGTTTGGAATACTCTTAAAACAAGTCTATAAGAGGAAAATTAACTTTTATAAAATAGATTTTGCTCAGTTTTATAGAAGAGATTAAACCAGTGAACAGTGAACAGTGAACAGTCCTGAAGGCGTATGGTGGGGGGTTTAAACCCGCCACCAACGCTTTCGGTGCTCTTGGTGTGGTGTTTCCCCCAACGATAAAACTGATAACTGATAACTGGTAACTGATAACTGATAACTGATAACTGATAACTGATAACTGATAACTGATAACTGTTAAAAGGTTGTGTCAATGCAGCTACCATTCAAATTTATGAAGGCTAATGGAGAAGCTTCAGAAAAAGAAAAGTCAAAGAAACCGAGTTCAGAAAGAGTGCGAGAGCATTTAGCAAACGAACGAACTTATCTAGCATGGATGAGGAGTGGAATTGCCCTGATGGGGTTTGGTGTTCTTATTGTTCGCCTGCGTATCCTCCGTCCTCCTCTGGCACCTCAAGCACCTGGTAATGGTTGGAAGTTAGGTTTAGCCTTTTCATTAGTTGGTTTGCTAACAGTACTGCTTTCAGGTCAGCATTACCTGACTGTCCGTCGCGACATCGACGAGGATACCTACGAACCAGCAGATCGATGGGTCATCCTCTCCAGCCTCGCTGTCATACTTCTGGGAATTGGGGTTGTCTATTACGTCTTTACAGTTCCTCTGGACTCGTTGAACACAGTCATAGTTGAGTAATGAAACTGGGTGTAAGTTGTACGGTGTAGTCAGAAAAGTAGTAGCATTTTTCGCCGCGTCCCAAAAGCGCCAGTCGCCTGACGCCACTCCCCAAGGGCGGAGGGAACCTCCGCACGGGGGTGGCTTCGGAAGGTTTCCCTCCCGCACCCCTGGCTCTTCTACACCCTGCACTTTCCTGCGCTTTAATTGAATGAAATCTTTGATCAAAGTGGCTGCTTTGTGAGCGATGGTACCAACTAATGAGCATTCGGGCGATCGCCTTCCACGCAATCACTTCCGAGTATTAGGGAATCTCGTTCCAGCCAAATAGAGTTCGTCTGGCTAAAGTAAAATCTTTTGCTATGCCCATATGATGACTCCGAAAGTGTTTAAATGTAATACATTGGACCCTGCTGCAAGCGAGCCTCTCTTTGCTGACATAAGTCTTGCAGTGTATAGCTGCGCAAAACCTCAACAGATGCAGTATTGGCTTGCTCCCAGATTTCATGAACCAGATTCCTTTCCAGAGTCGGAGTAACAGAGGATTCTCTCTGTTTGCGTTCACCTTCCACTAAAGTGACAATTTCCAGCAAAGTAATTTGCCAAGGTTCACGAACTAAAACAAAGCCTCCTCTTGAGCCACGATGACTCTGCACAACACCTGCTCGCCGCAAACTAGTAAGAATTTGTTCCAGATATCGCTCCGGTATCGGTTGCTTAGCAGTGATTTCACTCATAGTTAGAGGGGTTCTCTTTCCCTTATTGCTAGCCAGTTCTAGAAGTGCCAGCAGCGCGTATTCTACTTTGGAAGACAGATCCAAAAGAGTGTAGTTTTGGCTATTCAAGTCCGTACTCAATATACTACTGTTAGTCGATGAACTTATCGTTATTTTATGAGAAATTAGTTCTTATGGAAGTGTTGGATGTTATCACATCCCACAAACTGCCTACAAAAAACCATATTTTGCTCGACTTACCGTAGATTATCTAACACAATTTCCATAAATGAGTTCATTTATCGCACAACTTACAGACTTAACTTGTTTGTTGAGACTAAGTCTAGGGGAGCCAGCACCTGTGGAGGTGCCCAGCGATTGTGCAATGAGCGTTGTGGAGTGTAGTACTGATACACATTATCACAGATAGCATCCTGCCAGGATGATTCTCGGAACTGGCTATCCGAGTGCCGTAGCTTATTAATTGCTTATGAGTCTCTCCAAATTGGAACAAAGTATGCTATTGACTGATTTGCAAACAATTTATGAGCGTGACCCAGCAGCGCGTAACTGGCTGGAAGTGTTGTTTTGCTACCCAGGTCTTCAAGCGATACTCTTCCATCGAGTAGCACACTGGCTTTATAAAATAGGGATTCCCTTCATACCTCGTTTTATCTCCCATATAAGTCGGTTTTTCACTGGGATTGAAATTCACCCCGGAGCAAACATTGGCAAGGGAGTTTTCATTGATCACGGTATGGGAGTAGTGATCGGCGAGACAGCAGTGGTGGGTGATTACAGCCTGATTTACCAAGGAGTTACCCTAGGTGGTACTGGAAAACAGACAGGAAAGCGCCATCCCACTTTAGGCAATTATGTGGTTGTGGGCGCAGGCGCTAAGGTATTGGGCAACATTCATGTTGGGGATCATGTCCGCATCGGAGCAGGTTCAGTACTACTGCGAGATGTGCCTAGCAACACTACTGTAGTCGGGGTTCCAGGGCGTATCACCCCTCAGGATGAGGAAAGCACTGATTTTCTTCTTGCTCACAATAAACTGCGGGATGTGGAAGCAGAAGTGATTCGCGCCTTATTTGAACGCGTTAAAACTTTAGAGAAACAGATCCAAGAGTTAGAGGCGCAGTTATCAGACAAACAAGTCGAAGAGTTAGGGATGCACTCATCTTTATACGCAATGGAAGCTGGGGACGCACAAACGGTGAATGGTAAGTGCAACAGTGATTTGGTGATTGAAGAGTTTTTGGATGGTGCGGGGATTTAGTACAATGAGCGGTTCTGATTTGGTACTCAAGGTGATTCGGCTTTGTCCAATCGCCCTTTGTGGATGAAATTTATACAAGCCACTGCCAACAGAAAAATACCAGCATTCCCAGCACAATAGTCAATAGCAGGTTCTTTGTCCAAAAGCTAATCAAAATTGCGGCGATCGCTCCTACCAAACGAGCATTGGTGTAATTAAGCATCAGTTCACCGCCATTGGTGATCACAACTGCAGGAACTGCGATCGCTGTCAAAACCGCAGGAGGGATATAGCGCAGCATTTGCGTCACCGAAGCAGACAGCTTAATCCGACGACTGATCCCAATGAATCCATAGCGAATTGAAAACGTTATCAACGCCATTCCGACGATGAGATACAGTTCATTAGACTTCTTGTATAAGGAAATTCCATCTGTGTCCATCTGTGTCCATCTGTGGTTAATTATTCTTTATTTTGCAATGAATGCAAGAAGTCTATTCATTGCCCCGTCTTTTTAATTGAATGCTTTCTGTCGCGACTCCCGCCAAAATACCTGCTAGCACTGCCACAATTAAGCCCAATTGGTGTGGTAGCGAATGCGCCCACACTGAAACAAGCCCTGTAACTAATACTGTCACGACCATTGGCGTAGTGGTGAGGTAGGCAAGCACCATTCCGATGAACGTAACACACATGGCGAAATCCAGTCCCCAGCTTGCAGCATTTGGTAGAAACTGACCAGCTAATAATCCGGCTATGGTGCACAGTTGCCAGTTGCCATACATGAGTAAGCTAGCACCTAGATAATACCAATGCTTGTGAGGAGAACTGTCATTGAGGTTATAGCGAGCAATAGCTACCGCAAAACTTTCATCCGTCAGCCAAAACCCAATTGCAAGTTTCCAATGCTGAGGCAAATGTTGCACATGAGGAATTAAAGTAATACTATACAGCAAATGGCGTAAATTTACAATAAATATTGTTAACAAAATCAGCGGTAGTGCTGTTCCTGTCGCCAGTAAACTGAGTGCGATAAATTGCGCTGCTCCAGCATACACAAAAGCAGACATTGCCAAAGTTTCCGCGAAGGATAGCCCACTGGTTGTTGCCAAAGTTCCGAAAATGAAGCCAAAGGGAATTGCTCCCACAACCAATGGCAGAATTGCTCGGCTTCCTTTTAAAAATTCTGAAAACGGTGTTGAAGCAGATGCTTGCCAAGATGAACGAGTCATCAGAGTTTAGAAATTGAGTATATCGTAAGCCTAAGCAATTCTATTGCAGCAAATCTTGGACGTTTTTGCAGCATCCTAAAGTATATTGTCTCGGCGTTACCCCAACCAAACGTTTAAAGTGGCGAGTCAAGTGGCTTTGATCTGTAAAGCCTGTATCAGCTGCGACTTGGGCGATCGGCAATCCTTTGCTTAGCAAAGCTTTAGCACGAGTGACTCGAACCTGTACCAAATATGCATGAGGAGGTAGCCCAACCTGCTTACGGAACGATCGCAGTAGACGCAATGGCTTGAGATTGGCGATGTAAGCTAATTGTTCCAGAGAAATACTGTTGGCGTAATTCGCTCTCAAATAGTCTTGAATGCGTTGGACAACTTGACGCTCTTGCCCAATGGGTGCAAGATAAGGGCAAAGATCAGCATATCTCCTCACCAATTGGGCGAGAGTCCAAAGAAAACAAGATTCTCGTTCCAAGGCAGAAGTTGAATTTTCTATGACAATATGAAGCTGACGCAATTGAGCAGCCAGTTGCTGATTCTGAATAACCGCATTTGGAAAATAGGGAAGCTGTTTTTGCCCGATAAACTCAACAGTAGCTCTTTGAACTAACGAAACTTCTGGATACAGCATCCGATAAGTCCAGCCTGATGGAGTTCCAGCGTGTCCTGTGTGAACTTCTCCGGGATGAATAACAACAATGCTACCAGCAGGCGCTTTATGAATTGCACCTTGGTATGTGAACTCCTCAATTCCTTCCTCAATGACACCGATAGCGTAACCTTCATGGGTATGACGTGAGAAGTTTTGGGTGACATAAGTGGCGCGTAGCATTTCCAGGTTATTCAACGTTGGATCGCGCCAAAACTTGGCTCGTTCTTCAGAGTATTTAGTATTCAACGCACGACTCATATCGGTTGATGGTATCGTTGGGGCAATACGATAAGCAGCCCTAGTCTATGTCATCACCTACAGAGTTGTCTTGTACGTTTTTGCACGTCTCAAATTTTGGGGTTGAACCGAACAATTTGTCTTAAGCGGAATTAAGCAATACCCAGCACTTTCCGTAGCACCACTTGGTCTTCTGACTTGGCTTTGAGGCGACCATTTTCCAAATCTCGAATCCAGCTTTGACTTTTCCCTGCCAGTTTCGCTAATTCTCTTTGCGAAAGATTAAGGTTTTTTCTTGCCTGCAAAATCTGTTCGCCTAGCAGATATCCTGTTGTGATTTTTGATTTTGTTCTGTTTTTTGTCGTTCGTCGCTTTTTTTCAGATTCAGTGGTTTGTTGCTGCCATTCTGGGGGTAGCGTAAACGATAAAATCCGGGCATTCATCAGCATATTCCACTTGCCACGGGGACTTTTATCTGTCAGGCGTCTGTCTCCGCTAGCGTCCTGAATCCAAAATTCTAAAGCATCGTCTGGATCTTCGGGAATATCCACCAATTTCGCCCACAACGGTTGAATTTCTGATGGGTACGTCACTGGGTCGAAACTTGGTTTCATACCATAATGATTCAGAACTTCCAAATCGTTTTCAAAGGTTCGTAGCAGTCGCTTGCGTTCCTCACGTTGTCTGCAAGCAAGAGAAACTTTTTCTTCACCGTAAGCAACACGCAGCAAGGTGGGAACTGTAATGCGCTGTTCTTTGCCCATTTTAGTTTTAAACAGCAACCATAGCATCAGTCGCGCTGCTCCTTCGTGTTGCTGCCAAATACTCATGACTGTCGTTAACAGGGTTTTAGGCAGACTACCATATTGATAAAATGTATTTCGTTCTTTGCATCCTTGTTTGTTTAAGAAATACTGCGCCCACAGACCTGCTTTGACTTTAAAAGTGAGTCCAACTAGATATTTGCACCCTTGATCATCTTCTTGGAAGTGATGCTGAACTTCTACCAAGTGCCACAAGCGACATCCTTCCACTGAAAATCCTTTGACTTGACCTTGTTGGGGCCAATTAATAGAGGTTATCAGCGAACAAGTTTGCTGTACCAAGTTCTTCATTAAAGCCAACTTGGCGGGTTTGCTGAGGTCTTTGCGTTTCTCCAGCCCCAAATATTTCTCAATTTGGCGATCGTCAATGGTAAAGTCTTGCACCCAAGGCTGATCTAAAGCTGTCGCATGAGCTGCGAAAATCAATTGCATACAAGCCGCCCTGATATCAAGCGTCTCAATGACTTCTAAGGAAGTTGCAAGTTCGCTTGCATTGCTGAGTTTGGTGATGTGAAATGCGATCGCCCCTCGCCCCTGGTTGACTTGTCGGCGATAACACACGTTGCCGTATTCATCAATTTCCCAAGGTAGGGAGGTTCGCTGTGCCAGCACATTGCAAGCTTCCCAGATAACGATTGCCGAAGCAAATGGGTTGCTCTTACCGTTAGCAAATAAATCTGGGCTGGTGGCATCTCTGGAATCAACTTTACATCTCCCCCTTTTCGCCTGCATGGGTATAGGGGAATCAATCGGACAAACGACTACACATTGCGGTTCTGGATAATAACCTTCGCAGTTGTTACAAAGACTAGGGTCGATCCAGTATTCGTTGTTCTCTAATTTGATGGCACCAGTAGGACATTGGGGACGGCAGTTGTCACATCCAACGCAACTGTGATTAGGAATTGTATAAGGCATAAGGCTTTTTCCTACTTTAATCGTTGAGATGTCTGGCTCAAGTCTCCCCTGGATGTGTCCTCTTGATTCACTACTCACTACTCACTACCACATTGTTTGGACGGTAATCATAAACCTTGACCGTACTACTTAACCACATCCTTATTCGGACCGCGCATCCAATTGGAAGCTATCTAAGGCTTGTAAGCCGAGCCTATTTTTTAATATTTCTTACTTTATAACATTTCATAAATTTCTATTTCAGTTTGTTAGCAATGAGCTAAACATATTTTTTGAACTCTCTTTAATAGGTAACTGCATAACATTCTTGAGTTTTTTTTAATATTTATTCAAGTGTTATTGCTGAACAATCAATCCTCTTATTAGTGCTTTCAATAAACAATATTAAACTTATTAATATTTAGGTTTTCTTTTATTTAGTTATTATTTTTACATTTATAATAGACCAACTCAACTTTATTGATTAAACTAGATAAAAAATGATGTCTGTTTATTGTTCATTGATAACTAACGACTCCTCTTAAGAGGCAAATTTCCATTTTTTTGAAAAATTTACTAATAATTTTTTGCATTTAAATGTTGATTTTTAACAATTAGACAAGATTGCATAAATATTGTTTTGTCTCGCGCAAAGGCGCAAAAACGCAAAGAATAACACTAAGAAAAAGAGTTTTGCAAGAAGCCTATTAAATTAGTGTTATTTGGTAAGTCATCAAACTTTAATTGAATGAAAAAACGTATTAAAAAATAAAAAATAGGAAAATTAGGTTATGTTAGTATGAGCCTAAAGTCAAACATATGTGTCAGCACAGAAGGTAAAATATGGCAACGCTAACAGGATTAACATTTGGTGGCAAAACTTGGACACCTAAATTCGTTGAGGAAATTGACCAGGACAAATGTATTGGTTGCGGCAGATGCTTTAAAATCTGTGGGCATAATGTGCTGGTATTAAAAGCAATGAACGAAGAAGGAGAATTTGTCGAGGATGAGGACGATGATGAAATTGAAAAGAAAGTGATGACAATCGCTAACAAAGAAAATTGCGTGGGTTGTGAGGCATGCGCCAGGATTTGTTCTAAAAATTGCTATACCCACTCTGCATTAGATAACTAAAGTTTTTGGGTTGTTCAGAGGTTGGTTAAAAAAGGCGCTGTTTGACGAAAGTGTCAAACGCTGTACAACGGCAGTTTCTCTCTTTAGGAGGAAAGTACTAGAGAGGAAGGTATTAGAGGGGAATATTTAAAGTTACAAGAACTAAAAGCAAAAAGTTCATAGTAAACGAATCCGTAAATCTCAATTTGTTAACTATTAACAAATTAAAAATTGCTGCCTTTGATAGCCTAATCACTTGCTCCAACAAACAGCCGCCTCTGCAACTAGTTTATCTTGAAGTGCAAAGCTCGTGTACTAGGAGTGGAGAGATAGTTTTCATTTTTTTGGGGGAGGAAAGAATTAAAAAAAATTAAAATTCCCCCACTTTTCTAGAATAAACATAGAAAATGAATTTGGTTAAAACAATAGCTAATTGCGTCATTAGTCATTAATAACTAGTCATGAGAACTAAAAAAAAATGACGAATAAATACATGACCAAGGATGCTACTAGCAATTAGCCATGTAAGCAAGAGACACAACTCTTCTCTTTCCTCGCTTAGAGTATATATCAAGAGTACAGGATGTGGTGTACTGGGGTAAAACTCAGAAAAATATACCTTTAACGACGTTTCACAAAGCAGGTATTTATGCAACAAATTCCTGTTTCACTATGGACTCTAGTGGCTGGGATATTAGTTACAATTGTCAGCATTTGGGTTGGACAAAATCACGGTCTACTACCAGTGCAAGCATCGCAACAAGCGCCTTTGGTAGACGGATTTTTTAACATTATGGTCTCCATTGCCACAGCTCTGTTTTTGGTGGTAGAAGGAACCATTGTGATTTTTTTGGTTAAGTACCGTCGTCGCCGTGGGGATGACACGGATGGCGTGTATGTTGAAGGCAACCTTCCCTTAGAAGTTTTTTGGACGGCTATCCCATCGATTATCGTCCTCTGCTTGGGAATTTACAGTGTTGATGTTTTTAACCGAATGGGAGGGTTTGAGCCGGGGAGTCATCCTCATATGCCTCATTCTGCAGCTCATGTTGCCCAAATTCCAGGAAGTGCGATCGCTGCTACGTTGAGTGATGCTTCACCGGATGAATTGCAAACAGCAGCACCAGCAACAGCCCCAAAAATCGGCATTGGCGCGACTCCTAAAGAGGAAGGCAAAAAAGCCGACTTGGTTGTCAACGTTACAGGAATGCAGTTTGCTTGGCTGTTCGACTACCCGGATAGTGGAGTGAATGCTGGAGAATTACACGTTCCTGTCGGTGCTGACGTGCAACTCAACCTTTCTGCAACGGATGTGATTCACTCGTTCTGGGTGCCACAATTCCGGCTGAAGCAAGATGCCATTCCTGGAATACCCACCCAACTACGATTTGTCGCTACCAAACCTGGCACATATCCCGTAGTTTGTGCTGAACTTTGCGGCGGCTACCACGGCTCAATGAGGTCACAAGTCATTGTCCACACGCCCGAAGAGTTTGAAAGCTGGCTCTCTGAAAACCGGGTTGCCCAAAAGCAAGATTTGCAACAAGCTGTTGCAGTGAGCGAGTCCCCGTCTTGGCGGTTTCCGGCGATGGGGAACTCGCGAACCCGAAGGGTGAATCCAGCAGACTTATCCACATCAGAGTTTCTCACTCCCTACGCCCAACAGATGGGAATTCATTCTGGAATCGAGTCATTAGTCGTCAGTCACTAGTCATTGGTAAAAATACACGACAAACGACAAACGACATAGGACATAGGACAAAAATATGACCCAAGTAGAACTTCCACGAAACACTCCACCCGAAGACAATCAATCTGGTACTCAGGTGGTTGCCCATGCACAACATCATCAGGCGTGGAAATGGTACGACTACTTCACGTTTAATGTTGACCACAAGGTTATTGGCATCCAATACCTGGTGACGGCGTTTGTATTTTATCTGATCGGCGGACTTATGGCTGTTGCCATACGTGCTGAACTGGCGACACCAGAATCAGATCTGCTCGATCCAAACCTCTACAACGCTTTTATGACGAATCACGGGACGATCATGATTTTTTTGTGGATCGTACCCAGTGCAATTGGCGGATTTGGTAACTATCTGGTGCCATTGATGATTGGCGCTAGAGATATGGCTTTTCCCAAGCTGAATGCGATCGCCTTTTGGTTAAATCCACCCGCAGGTTTGCTGCTAGGGGCTAGCTTCTTCTTTGGTGGTTCGCAATCTGGTTGGACAGCTTACCCACCCTTAAGTTTAGTTACGGCTAACACCGCACAATCGCTGTGGATACTTGCCATTGTCCTGGTGGGAACTTCATCAATTTTGGGTTCGCTGAACTTTGTCGTCACTATCTGGAAGATGAAGGTTCCCAGCATGAGATGGGACCAACTGCCCTTGTTCTGTTGGGCAATTTTAGCAACCTCCGTGCTTGCACTTCTCTCCACACCTGTGTTAGCGGCGGGGTTAGTGTTGCTGTTGTTTGACCTCAACTTTGGCACCTCGTTCTTTAAACCAGATGCAGGCGGTAACGTTGTTATCTACCAGCACTTGTTCTGGTTTTATTCCCATCCGGCAGTTTATCTGATGATTCTGCCTATCTTCGGCATCATGTCCGAAGTGATTCCGGTTCACGCCCGCAAGTCAATCTTTGGATATAAGGCGATCGCCTATTCTAGTTTGGCAATCTGCGTCGTCGGTTTGTTCGTCTGGGTACACCATATGTTTACCAGTGGTACACCCGGTTGGATGCGAATGTTCTTCACCATTTCCACCCTGATTGTTGCCGTTCCCACTGGCGTCAAGATTTTCGGCTGGGTTGCTACCCTCTGGGGCGGTAAAATTCGCTTCACATCTGCAATGCTCTTCGCCATTGGCTTGTTGTCGATGTTTGTCATGGGTGGTTTAAGCGGCGTGACAATGGGAACAGCCCCCTTTGATGTTCACGTCCACGACACTTACTATGTGGTGGCGCATTTCCACTATGTCTTGTTTGGTGGTTCTGTATTTGGCATTTACGCTGGAATCTATCACTGGTTCCCCAAAATGACGGGGCGGATGCTGAATGAAACCTGGGGTCGCATTCACTTTATCCTCACCTTCATCGGCACGAATTTGACCTTCCTACCCATGCACGAGTTGGGTTTGCAAGGAATGCCTCGACGAGTTGCAATGTACGACCCGCAATTTGTCACCCTCAATGAGATTTGTACCATTGGTGCGTTCATCTTGGGTGCGTCCGTGATTCCCTTCACCATCAACATCCTCTGGAGTTGGGTTGCTGGACGCAAGGCGGGTGATAATCCTTGGAACGCTTTGACCTTAGAATGGACAACCAGCTCACCACCTCTAGTCGAAAACTGGGAAGAATTGCCCGTCGTCACTCACGGTCCCTACGACTACGGCTTGAATGGTCATAGTGCTGAAATACCCCCATCTGCTGCAAGTGAGGTAGGTGCTTAGTCAGGAAAGTTAATGCCCACACCATAGTTCTTGTGGGGTGGGCATCCTGCCCGCCCTTCATCAAGGGTTCTTGTGGGGTGGGCATCCTGCCCGCCCTTCATCAAGGGTTCTTGTGGGGTGGGCAGAGGAGAGGATTGCACCCTTGATCAAGGGTTCTTGTGAGGTGGGCATCCAGTCCCCCCTTTATCAAGACGGGCGAGACGCCCGTCCCACAAAACAATCAAAAGCATAAACAATATGGCTATAGCGACAACAACCAGTCCAACTCATCACGAAGAACATCATCCAGATTTGCGAGTCTTGGGGCTGTTAGTGTTCCTCGTCTCCGAATCTCTGATGTTCGGCGGATTTTTTGCCACTTACTTGTTCTTCCGAGGCGGTGCTGAAGTTTGGCCTCCAGAAGGAACCGAAGTAGAGTTATTGTTGCCTACAATCAACACCATCATTCTGGTTTCCAGTAGTTTTGTTATTCACTTCGGCGATACAGCAATCAAAAAGAATGATGTCCAAGGAATGCGGAAGTGGTACAAAATCACCGCAATCATGGGCGCAATTTTCTTGCTTGGTCAGGTGATTGAGTACGTAACTTTGGGATACGGTCTGACTACCAACGTATTTGCTAACTGCTTTTACTTAATGACAGGATTCCACGGTTTGCACGTTTTTGTGGGGCTGTTGTTGATTTTAGGTGTGTTGTGGCGTTCCCGTCGTCCCGGTCACTATTCTGCCACCAAACACACTGGCATTGAAATGGCAGAAATCTACTGGCACTTTGTAGACATCATCTGGATTATTCTCTTCACCCTGCTGTACATTCTCACCAAGTTTTGACATTGGGAATTAGGGATTGGGGATTAGGGATTGGGGATTAGGGATTAGGGATTGGGGATTAGGGATTGGGGAAGAGGGTGGGGTGCAGGGGTGCTCTTGTGCAGGGGGGAGGAAGAGTCAATGGACGTTAACTCTTTCTCCCCTGCACAAGCGCTCTCTTCTCCCCTGCTCTTCTTCCGAGTCCCCAGTCCCCAGTCCCCAGTCCCTAGTCCCCAGTCCCTAGTCCCCAATACCCAGTCCCTCAACGAGATTGCTATGCAAGTCGATGCAGAAAGATTTTCATGGTTTCAGGTTCCAGACGATATCAAACAGTTATTGATATTGGCGGCAGCAAATTGGGACAATACTTCAGAATCAGAAAATTATATTAACCAAGCTTTAGCCAAAACTGAAGATTTGACAGACGTTTTGGTAGCAGCTTATAGATATTTTTTCTATAAAAATAATTATTTAATGGCTTTGCAAACAGCAGTTAAAGTTATAGATATAATTAAACTATCAGAGCGATTTCCTGATAGTTGGGAGCAACTTAAGCCAATATTGATGAGTCGCAAAGATGAGCCAACAATAAGGCTTTATCTAAATGCTTATGCTGCTTCTGGATTGGTATTGGCAAAACTGGGAGAAATAGACAAAGCTAAAAAAATAAGTGCTCAAGTGAAAGAAATTGATGATAAAAATCAGTTTGGAGCAGGTATTTTATATGACATTCTAACACGACCAACTGAAGAAGAGTGAATAGAATGTTTAATTTATCATTGATTTTATGGTTGAAAGCTTATGAAAGGAAGAGATTGGCTTGTTACTGAAGACGGACAGTATCAAGTCTGTAAATCTGTGAGAGCATGGGATTTGCTGAGAGATAATTATCGCTTCTATCGATTTCTGACTGAAGTGGAAGATGTTCTCAAGGATGCTGAAGATGAAAGCAGCCATCTTCCAGAAATTCGGATGCTAGTTAGGCGATTGATTGTTAACTCCTACTGGGTACAAAGTCGATATTTAGAGCCTTGTTCTAAAACAGGAATTTCAGTTGTCCTGCTTTATGATGAGTTAGGTTTTCCATTTACCGTGCAAACGGTAACATTTGCACCAGGAACGCCATCGACAATTCACAACCACGGAACTTGGGGTGTTGTCGCCGTGTTAAAAGGAGAGGAGAAAAATACATTTTGGCAGCGTACACCCAGTTCAGAATTTAAGGACAAAATTGAACGGACGGGAGAGTTAACGTTATTTCCAGGGGATATTATTAGCTTGGCTCCCAATGCAATTCATAGCGTGGAAGCAGTCGGTGATCAACCAACTGTGACTTTTAATATTTATGGCGAAACTCGTATGCAAGAGCGTTTTGAGTTTGACACCGTTAGCCATTTGGCTAGGAATTTTTAACTAGTAGAAAAGCAGGAGGAGAGGGAGGGATGAGGGAGTGAGGGAGTGAGGGAGTGAGGGAGGGAGGGGGATTAATAGACTTGTTGCATGAGTCTTTACCCTCACCCTAAATCCCTCTCCCAAGCTTGGGAGAGGGACTTTGAAATTAGCTCCCCGAATCCCAATTTTGGGAGAAGGGATGAGGGCAAGTTTTGCCTTTTGGCAAGAGGTCTAATGACTAATGACTAATGACTAATAACTAATAACTAATAACGGAGAAACTTAAATGGCAAGAGTGATTTTTTATGAAAAACCTGGCTGTAAAGGTGGTACTAAGCAAAAAACTCTGCTAACAGCCGCAGGTCATGAGGTGGTAGCTTACAATCTGCTGACTGAACCTTGGACTATTGAACGTTTGCGCTCATTTTTTGGCGATCGCCCTGTGTCTGAATGGTTTAACCGTACCGCGCGACGGGTACAATCCGGTGAGATAGTTCCTGAACAAATAGATGCTGACACCGCCCTGTTGCAGATGCTTCGAGATCCGCTGTTAATTCGCCGTCCTTTGATTGAAGTGGGCGATCGCCGTGAGGTGGGTTTCGATGTGCAACTGATTGATGCGTGGATCGGTTTACAGCCTGTGGACGAGTCATTGAAGGAAATCAGCGAAAATCTCATGAGTCAGGATTTGCAAAGCTGTTCCCACAAGCATGGACACAAGCATGAACACAAACATGAACAAGGTTCCTGCAAGCATTAAATGGGCGTTGCATATTTGCGGGATGAATTGAGATTTTTGTCCAAAACTAAAGATAAATTCTTTGCGACGCCAGTCGCCTGCGGAGGGAAACCCTCCTGCAGCGCTGGCTCGTCTTTGCGCCTTTGCGCGAAACAAAATTCATCCCATTAATCAGCAACGCCATTAAATGAGTTTGCTCAGTACTGACCTGTTGGCATCTAACCACCAGAAGTGGAAGAAGTAGAACAAGATACAGGGTTCAATGTGGAACTGTGGGGAGTGGCAGTGGGGGCATGAGCAACTAGAATCACGTCACCATTCTTGTCAACCACCCACCCTTGAGCTTCCACAATCTCATTTTCCACCGGATGGGCAGACTTTGCATCCTGTGGATTGTTTCTTCTGCTTGTTTGCCGTTGTTCCTCTCGACTCTCATCACTTCTGACACGATTTTCTGCATCTGTATCCAGCGATACCCAATCTACATAAACTGGGTGACTCTTGAGAACTTCCCTGGGATTGGGTGGTAAGCCGCCGCGTCCAGTGATGATGAATTCGCTCTGATTTTGAGCTACATCAGCACAACTTTGAGCTAATTTTGGCTCATCTGGTTCCACTGGCAAGTTGATTAATCCACGGCTTAGGTCGATATTATAAGTATTAATATCTACAGTTCCACTTAACTCGGGGCTTGCCCCTGTAGCTGTAATGTCGCTTTCCAAGGTTGGTGCATTACGGAACTGAGTGCCTAAGATACTTTCAGTCTTAATTCGCACTTGACCTCCACGGAAGTCAGCAGAATTAGCACTGATGTCACTGTTTTCAAATGCTGCTAAAACACCTGTGTTAATGTTGATATTGCCACCGATGACATTGCTACCTTTGGCGTCGGTAGTAATGTTGCTGCCACGACGCAATATCAAACCGTTAGAGCGTAGGTTGATATTTCCCTGCCCTCCTGTGGTTTCAGCGGTGATTGTTCCTTTGTTGTTTAGCAGCAAGTTGCCAGCTGTAATCTCAAGATTACCTGCTGTGCCTGAGCCGGTACTGCTCACACTGACTGCTGCGCCATCTTGGACAGTCAATTTCCCTGTGTTAACTCTCAAGTCGCCAGCACTACCAGAACTCTCAGTTGCAGCTAGCAATCTGCTGGGAACAACTTGACCATTCCGGTCAATGCCAGTGCCACTTACAGTTACAGAACCGGGGGCATTGATATCCAACTTCCCCGCCTGACCTGTACTACCGTCAAGAGATCCAACGGATATGCTTGCGCCGTCTTGGACGACAAAACGCTGTGTGTTGATGATTATGTCCCCTCCGTTGCCTGTGGTGCTTGTGCCTCCTGGGGGTCTTCTGCTCTCAGCAAACAGTCCACTAGGTAAATTAGTACCTAACACCACTCGACCACTTGCTTCCACAGATTCAGAGGCATCTACTCTCAAAGTCCCCCCATTGCCTGCACCAAAGGTAGAACTTGATATCAGCCCTCCATCGCGAAGAAACAATTTCCTGGTGGAAATCTGTACTGTTCCAGCATTCCCAGCATCTTTGTTGGGACTGAAACTCCGAGTACCTAAGACAGTATAAAACTCAGTGCCTAGTACCTCCACTGATTCGGAGGCATCCACAGTTATATTCCCTCCTCGTCCAGAACCAAGAGTAGACGTTTCTATAATTCCACGCTCACGGATAATCAATCGCCTCGTTGCAATTATTATGTCACTAGCAGATCCTGTTCCTTCAGTGAAATTACGTAAATAGCTGTAAAAGGATGGGCTGAAACCACTGACTTCTACAGATTCAGACGCTTTAATCACTAGAGGTTGACCTGGTTCTGCTCCCTTAGTCAACCCCCCTACTACTGAGCCGCCAGTGATCGCAATCTCTCTGCCACGCAACTGGATAGCCCCATTACCTTCACCAGTTGTATCAATAAAAGCCGCTTGGGACACTCTAATATCTCGGAAGTTCGGCACATCAGCATATCCCAAAGCCCAGCCCTCAGCAATTGGGGTTAGGCTGACAAGACTGTCACTAGTGACACTTCCTAGCTCAATTCGTCCTTGTGGTGCTGTCAGTTCGCCACCTTTTATTAATACATCACCTCCTAACATAGCTAGGGTTTTAGCAGGCGAAACCCGTAGCTTTGACCCCTCAACTTGAATCGGTTTAGTAATTTGCCCGAATTGCAGACCTATGGGAACACTAACAGTTAGTAGTGGTGGTGTTTGGGGATTAGTAGCACTGAATTGAGTACCATCAGCAAAGAGCAGATGACTGGCTGTACTCGTTACAAAAGAGCCGTTGATGTTTAGTGAGGCATTTGGACCAAAGATAATGCCATTGGGATTAATCAGAAAAAGGTTGGCAGAGCCATTGGTCTTGAGTAAGCCATCTATGTTAGAGATTGAAGAACCCGTCACACGACTAATGATGTTCTGAACATCTGGTTCGTTGCTGAAGGAAGCTGCTCCCTGTGTGGGTACAGAAAATTCCCTAAAACTATGAAAAAGGTTGTTGCCAACTCGGTTTCCATTGGTAATAGTAAAGTCTAGGTTATTGGTGGTTTGAACCTGGGTAGATAAAGTCCCATCCGAGGTTATTTGTGCCTGAGCCATATCGGTTTTAGCCAGAAAGCATAGGTAAACTAAACCGATAGCAATCCAGAAATGGAGAGTCCACTTTTTCATCAACAATTCAGAATACTTAGATTCAGCACAAGTTACTTTTTTATAGATAGCAAGCAGAAGCATAATCCAAACACTACTTATATGCTTCTGCCTGATTGAGTGGTAAGTTACTAGGACTTACGCAAAAAACCTCTCAAACTCTTATTTCTCTGTGTCCTCTGCGTCCTCTGTGGTTCGTTTTTCCGTTACCCATGCGTAAGTCCTGGTTATGTTAGTTCTAATTATATGTATATATAAGGGTCTAACATGGTAGGCACCAATAGCCGGCACCCGGTTCTCTAGGCACCTTATAATAGTCAAGGGCACAGTCCGGTGAGCCGCATAGCTTTCTCTTTATCTGTTCCTTCCCTTCCAAAACCTCAACTTTAACCTTTATCTGTGGCGCTGGGGAACCTGCTATCTGTGGCGCTGGGGAATCTGCTTGATTCGTTTCTGCAACTGGGACATTTACGACTTCTATATCAGCCGATTCTGATATAGGCACTGTAATCTGAACTTTAGTTCCTTGAGCCTGAGCAATAGAGCCAAACATCATCAGGAACGATAGAACTAAAGCGATGACAAGAGAAATTTTGCGTTTCATGATTTATCTCCTTGGTAGACACACTTAGATTTGCTCCTCGGATGGCATCCCATCAATCTAGTAGGAGCTTTTGCTCCCCTGATTTCGAGTGCGATCGCTCTTTGTTACCCTGTCTTGTTATCGCCCCCTGGTATCCCTCTCTAAAAGAGGAAAAATTACTTGTTTCTAGTAAGTTAGCAGAAGCATTATCCAAACACTGCTAGAACCAGCCCTTTCAAGGTGCGAGTCGAAAGATTAGGGTTTTGTTCTCCTGTCGGAGACGCTACGCGTAAGGGGTCCTGCGCTTTGCGCTTACGTGTTCTTCGTGTCTAGCCCGCGGCAACTGCAAAACAGTACGTGGTATAAAAAATTTTTGAACTGCAAAGACACGTTTGCGTTCGCGTAGCGTGCGCTTTGCGCTCAGCGTGCGCCTGCGGCGCATAGAGCGCGAAGGTCAAATGTCGAAAATCGGGTATGATTTTCCAGGGTTTTGGTTCACCTTGAAAGGGCTAGTCCTAACTGCTTATATGCTTCTGCCTAATTTTTAGCTGGGTTATGATTTGAGTTCAAAAGCATGCTTTAGCATGCTTTGCAAGAACTTACCATCATCTCCTCATTTCCTATTTTTACCATTGTTAATGGCGTCCATCTTCCACGAGCACCGCCAGAGTCACATTCGCCGCACGCCGCCAGCAGCAGTGGCTTCCAGGGACGGTCGTTTGTCTCCTGTTTGCTTGTCTGTTCTCGCTGTTGCAAAATCTGCTCTATAGCCTTTACTTGTGGTGGTGGAAAATTTGCTTTATTCCTTTCTACAGGCGGGACTTTTACGACTTCTATCTTTGTGAGTTTTGATGTGCATTCTGAAGTTTGAACTTTAGTGCCCTCAGCCTTAGCAATAGAGCCAAACATCATCAGGAACGATGGAACCAAAGCGATGACAAGAGAAATTCTGCGTTTCATAATTTATCTCCTTGGTAGACACACTTAGATTTGCTCCTCGGATGGCATCCCATCAATCTAGTAGGAGCTTTTGCGATACTGAGTTCGAGGAGCGATCGCTCTTTGTTACCCTGTCTTGTTGCCGCCCCCTGGTATCCCTGCCTAAAACTTAAGGACAATTAAGGTTTTTAGACTTGTTGAAAAAAGTCGTAGCAAGAACAGATTATCAATCTCATTAACTTAAATCAACCCGTTACAGGGGTTAACATGACTATCTTTTTCCTCAGAAGCTATTAAATTCAAGGTGATGAATAGGTTTCCAATTTCTAATAAGTGTTACCTAAATGAACTTATGCAGTTCTGAAGCCAAAGTCAGTAAGAAAATATAATCAATTTTAGATTTATCAAAACTATAATTTTTATGAAAATATTTATAAATAATGATTTGACAAAAAACATGAAGTATGAAAATGAGTTTTTAGCTAATTCGCCGTAAACCCCACACCATAAATGTATCCATTTGGTGTTGGGATATAAGGCGATGCTCCGGAGGAGCCGCATGAGGGCAAATCGCTCTCATCTGCCTAAAAGATTGCCAGAAAAGCAGTCTTCCTGCGCCCTTACCATTTTTAAAGATTTGTATACACCCTAACCAAGTCCTCCTAAAAGCGGTTTTGCCCTTATGTCGTAGAGTGACGTGGTGCTTGTCTAAATTTTAATTACACTGCATAACTAAATTTTGCGAACACCTATTAAAACTAAAAAGGACGTTTTGACACGATAACCTTTTTCTTTTAAAGGAGTTAAAACTTATGTCAGGACAAGCTGTAGGTTCTGTAAATATACCTAGATTGAGTAAAGGCAATCAGGGTGAGGCTGTCAAGATTTTGCAACTGCTTTTAGACAACTTTCATGGCTACTCAATTGCAGTGGATGGCATTTTTGGTACGAACACAGAAAATGCTGTTAAAGACTTCCAAAATTCCCGTGATTTTGTAAATGATCCTCCAGGAGTCGTGGGTAATCAAACTTGGGAAGCGTTAGCTAATAGACAGTAGGCTCGTTGCAAAAGACAATTGGATGATAATGAAACCACAGATGGACAATAAATAAAAGTTTTTCCTCTGTCTTCCCCCCTCTTTTCGGGGGGAATGAGAGATTATGGCAGCGAAAAAACCATGATTGCTAAAGAAGAAATTACTATCAAAGTCCCGTCTGAGGTAGCACAGGCATACCGCAATGCCACGGAAGAAGAACGGGAACAAATTGAAGCCCGGATTGCAGTGTTACTAAAGTCTTCAATGACAAGCAAGCTTGAAGCCATTGCCAAGCTTAAAAAGACAATGGATGAAATTGGCTTCCGAGCCGCCCAAAGGGGTTTAACGCCAGAGATTTTGGAGTCAATATTGAATGACGACGAATGAAATCCGGGTTGTGTGTGATGTCAATGTCATCATTAGCGCGGTGTTATTACCAGGGAGCAAACCAGATCGCGCACTCAGAAAAGCTCTAGATTTAGGAGAATTGTTGGTGTCCGAGTCCATTTGGCTGGAGCTAGAACAGGTACTCGCTCGACCCAAATTTAACTTATTCGCCGTAAGTCCCGCGCTATAACGGTACTCCGTAAGAAGTCGGGATATAAGGCACACTCCAAAGAACGCGTTTTATAATGGTTTCGCTTACCCCACCCAAATCAAAGATTATGGCTGGGACTGCGCTCAAGATTTCTGTTCAAATCGAGCAAAAATATTGTTTTTATATCCTCTTTGTGGGGTAGGACAGCGACATGGCTGACCATCTGCATCATAGGTTTGCTATGACTGCTAGATTTTGGTAGTGAACGAATCGTTAAGAGTGGTAATTCCACAATATCGGGCGGTTCATCTACCGAAATTCCATAAAGTTCCCCTTGGGAATCGTGCGTAACCACCATAAAAGATGGGTTATCTACCCAGTGATGTAAACCATCTAAGCCTAACTGTTCATGCAAGTCCAAAACCTTAATCATATACTTGCCTATCTGAACTAGCCCCATTGTTGTTAGCTTTTTACTGTTTGCAGATGAAAAATTTACCACCTTCAGCACATCGCTAATCGGGAGTGCTACGAGATAATCTGCAATCTTAAAAACAATAAACTTGCCTGTTTGTGACTCGTCGTACATTACCGTCTCCTACCAGCAACTTCAGTATTTTTTTGCAAGATATCTCTCAGTGTCTCCAACAGCATATGCTCCAAATAAGGTTTGGTAATATAACCGTTTGCGCCCAACTGGGAAGCAAGCAGGCGGTGCTTTTCGCTACCTCTGGAAGTGACCATCACTACAGGAATATCAGCCAAAGCACGGTCTCGCTGACGATTTTTCAGAAACTCAAACCCATTCATACGTGGCATCTCGATATCGCAAAATACCAACTGGATGTTTGTATGGTATCGAAGTTGTTCAATCGCTTCGTAACCATCTTTTGCCTGAAGGACTTGGTAGCCAGCCTTTTCTAAGGTTAAAGCCAGAGTTTGGCGTACTGTAATTGAATCATCCACTAAGAGAATAGTTATCTTTGGTCTTTCCTCATAGTCTGAATTTGGTGATTCTGGTAACGTAGCACGAGCTGAGGATAGTAATCGCGGCTGCTCTATCCTCGAAGTGAGGATGACGGGTGTTGAACTCGCTAAACTGCTATTGGTACGATGATCGGTTTGCTGTTCAGACAAAGATTCCATCAATGTTGAGCCATCGAGTACCAATGTCAGCCGACCATCAGGAAGAATACTGCTCCCGTAGATGTAGCGAGGTGGTACAATCATAGCTCCTAAGGGACGGATAACCAATTCTTGGTCACCAATGAGCTGATCTACTTCTAGACCGAAAAGTTTATCCTGACAACGAATCAGAATAACGGGCATTCCCTGTTCTTTTGAACGGGAGTGCTTAGTCTTAAACAGTGAGGGTTGAGTGACGGATGAGGAATAATTTAGGGCTTTGGTAAGTTGGTAGATTGGAATAAGTTTGATAGCAGCGCCCTTACGCCACTGAAGGACTTTGCCTCCTTCCCAAGAGCGAATCTGCTGTGCTGTAGGAATAAGAATTTCCTCAATGGAATTGACAAACAAGGCGTAGGTTTGGTCGCCTGCTTCACACAGCAGTAAGTTGGCGATCGTTAAGCTCAGAGGAATTTGCAGTCTGAACATTGTGCCCTGATTAAGTTGAGAATAAACCGCAACTGAACCTCGAATTGTTTGCAAATGAGTGCGAACCACATCAAGACCAATTCCTCGCCCGGAAAGGTCATTAACACTAGAAGTTGTAGAAAAGCCTGGTTCAAAAATCAACTGCGTTAGCTGGGTTTCATTGAGACTGCGAGCTTGTTCTGGCGAGACAAGTTGAGATTCTACCGCCTTGGCGCGAATCTTTTCAAAATCTAAGCCATGACCATCATCGCGAACTTCAATCACCAAGTACCTGCTCTCATGGTAGGCACAAATTTCAATCTCACCTTTCTCTGGCTTGCCCTGTTTTTGCCGACTTGTGGGCGATTCAATTCCGTGGTCAAAGGCATTGCGAAGCAGATGCAGCACGGGGTCATACAGTTTTTCAACCACTGCTTTGTCAACTAAGGCGTCACTTCCACGGAAATTAAGAGTTACTTGCTTTTTGTGTATAACTTCTAGCTGGCGCAAGATACGGGGAAAGCGTTCAAACAGATGTCCGAGGGGCAACATCCGGGCTTCCATCAGAGAATCACGGGTATTTGTTAACAGCCGGCGTTGTTTTTCCAAAGTCTCCTGAGATTGGCGAGCAAACATTTCAATGGCGTCGGTAGCTTCTCCTAATTGCACGGCGTCTTCTAGAAGCGACTGAACAAGATTATGGAACTCCTTAGAACGAGTCGTTATGGAGGTTTTCATTTGAGTAGAATACACCGGGCGTGGCAGAATGTGGTGTTTATACGAGGGCAGAGGGTTAACTGTATGAACCCCTATCAGGGATTGAAATAGCTGTAGAGAATCAAAACGTCCATTATCCTGCCCATTGCCAACTAACCACTCTTGTTCTGGGACACTGAACTGGCAATCAGACAAATCCTGTAACTGATTCAGTAACTGCTGATGCTGAATCAGTTTTGTCAGGAGTACTCGAACGGTAGCCGACAGTTGTTCGTTCTGGAGAAATTGGCGATTTTGGTTTGTTAACAATTCTCCGATCAAGTAATTTAGTTGTTCTAAATGCTCAACATTAACTCGTACGGTACGAGTTGAGGAGGACATAGCAGGCTGGGCAGGTGCGGGGATGAAAAGATGGGGAGATGAGGGCAGATCTGGTTCATTGGTCATTTGCTCATTCGGTGCTGATTCCTCACTATGTAATTCAGTGTCAAGTGTAGTTTGAGTGACTGATTTTTGAGCATCGATGAGTGCATCTTGGGACTGTTGGGGTGAATTGTGGAGTAGTCCGCCCAGTTGTTGTAATGCTAAAGATGGTTGACCGCCTTGACTTCTGTCGCCATTTAGCACGGCTGTTCGTGCTTCTAGAAAGTTTGCCAGAGCAACGCGGGCAATAACCAAGGCTTGCTCAGGATAGTTGTTTAACGCAGCAAGCACCGCCTGAGCTATAGCTTTGAACCCTGGTAAATTCAAAGATTCAGCTAAACCAAGGAAAACCTCTGCCTTAGTTCTGAGCGTAGTGGCAATCTGTTCGGGTTCACCAGTAACTATGGCAGTAGCGAGCTGGTCTAATCCTTGGGTGACTCCGACTTCAAAGATAGACTGCGTCAAGTCAAAGCCCAATTCTTCGGAACTTGGAATGTGATCTTCCTGACTAAAACAGTCTCCTAACTTTTCTTGCACTTCAGCAAAAATAGCAGCAGTTTGGTTGAGAACCTCAGTATCATTGACCAAACCTCCTGTCAGTTCAGTTGTTAATGGTAAGCATAAACACTCATAAGCCTTGAACAGTAGAGCTTCAATTTCTTGGTCAATCGACAAGTCGGGTTTGCAGATAGCTCTAAAAATATCTTCCAACGTGTGAGCCACGGTGTTAATCGTTTCCAAACCGATGCTGGCTGCTGCTCCTTTAAGCGTATGAGTCGCACGCATCAACGTATAAACTTTGTTAATACTGAAGTTTTCTCGAAGGCTGAACAATTCTTGTTCTATAATTTGCAGCAGTTCCGGCGCTTCTTGGAGAAAGTAGCGGTAGCTTTGCTCGTAAATGGTTGGGTCGTTAGTCATAAATTATTAGTTATTAGTCATTAGTTATTAGTCATTAGTCATTAGGGAGTACCAAAAAATAAATTATTCTATTATGTAGGGTGGATTAGGGTATTCCAACAAATAAATTATCCAATTTTATGGGGTGGGCATCTTGCCCGCCCAGTTTATAGGGGGAACCAGATGCCATGCGTGTCAACTTAAGCCAAAATCCTTCTAAAATCTCGTTTCCAGGTCTAAGCAGGAAATGCAGTGGGCGCGGCTAGTAACGCTCAATTGGCAGAGAGAGCCTCAAGTTATGCATTCCCAGCCTGAGGCTGGGAACGAGGCAACAGTGAGGAGGCGAAGCCTCCAAACCCTCGTTACCAACCTGAGGCTGGTAACGAGATAAGCAGGCGGGCTTCACCGTCGAAGCCTCACGGCGAAGCCCTCCTGCAGTACTGGCTCAGGAATGCCGCGAGTAAGTGCTTGGGTACTGGGGACCGTTGTTGGGGGAGATGCTCTAAAATATGTCTAGGTTTTTGTTGCCCCGGACATAATTTTTCAATTGTAAACCCAATCCCCAATCCCCAATCCCCAATCCCTAATCCCCAGTCCCCTTCACTCGACCTTGAACTGATCAGCACTAGCCTGGAGATTTTGAGCCATTGTTAAAAGTTCCTCAAAGGATGTGGAAATTTCAATTGAACCCTCTTTGGTCTGGTTAGCAATAGCTGCGACCTCTGTCATGGTTTGTGTTACTGATTCAATCTGCTGACTTTGTACCTGTGTTGCTTGGGTAATACCCATCACGAGTTGGCTAATTTGGGTTGTGGCTGCAACGATGTCGTTCAGATTCTGACGAGCTTCGTGTGCTTGTGTTGTTCCTGTTGCAACTTGTTGAATGGCATTTTCCATTGCTACGGAAACTTCTGCTGTACCCTTTTGGATTTCCTGAACCAGCAGTTCTATCTCAGTCGCGGCTTCAGCAGACTGACGCGCTAAAGACCGCACTTCATCAGCGACTACGGCAAAACCGCGTCCGTACTGTCCGGCTCTGGTCGCTTCAATTGCTGCGTTCAAGGCAAGCAGTTGAGTCTGAGTCGTAAAGTTGCTTATCAAATTCACGACCTTGGAAACCTTTTGAGAAGATTCTGAGAAGCGCTTGAGGCGCTTACTGGTTTCCGCCACTGTCTCCCGGATGTCAAGAATGCCGTCCACAGTGCGGTTCATCGCCGCATCTCCTTGCTGGATGGTTTGATTTGCTTGTTGAACTGCTAGTTCCACCTGTTGAGCGTTTGTTGTTACGGCTTTTGTGGAATTGACGATCGTTTGGATTTGCTCCAAAGCATGAGTTAACGACTGAAACTGCTGCTGTGCTTGGGTTGATAAACCAATGACAGAAGATTCGCTTGCTTGAGAGGTTTGAGCAAGTTTCCTTGAAGCTGTCTGCACCTGCATGACGATTTTTCGCAAACTTTGCAGGGTGATATTGTAGGCGTCGGCGATCGTGCCAACTTCTCCTTCTGTTACGGGAGCACGGACGGTGAGGTTGCCTTGCAATGCCGGTTGCACCGCCGACAGCAATTGAATAACCTCTTGTTGAAGTTGCTCTTTTGCTGCTCTTTCTCTGGCGCTTGCTTCTGTCAATTGCTGTGCCTGAGTTTTCAGTTTCTCCAAGTATTCTGCTTGTTGTAAAGCAAGACCGATTTGCACGCCTACCTGAGCTAGCAAGTTGACATCTATCTGCTCCCAATGACGTGGTCCATCATTTTGATAAGCTCCTAATAAACCCCAGAGTTGGTCGCCCTTAAAGATGGGCGCAATGATATAAGCCTTCGTTCCCCATTGTTCTAGCATTTGGATGTGGCATTCCTGATGCCCAGCTGTTCGGAGGTCATCTACGCTGAGCGTTTCTTTCCGGCGATATCGACCGCCGCTGGTTTCTTGGAGGTATGTATCTTCGGCTCGAGCAAGTTCAGTTCCCACAACTTTGACCCAATCGCTACCAACATCCTCAACCACAAATTCACCACTCCAGTCAGGAGCAAAGCGGTATATACCTACCCGGTCAGTTTTTAGCTGTCTGCGTAATTCCGTTACAGCCATTTTTAGCAGATTGTCAAGTGAAAAATTCTCCTGAATAAGAGCTAAGCCGAGTCTATAGACCAGTTTGCTGTAGATTGTTCCTTGTTCAAATGACTTAGCTAATCGTTGTGACTGCACACGGAGTTCTTCAATATACTCCGCTTGCTGCAAAGCCACTCCTAGTTGAGCGCCAATCTGCGCTAGCACTTTGACTTCACCGTCTTCCCAGTGCCGTGAGCCGCTGTGTTGAAATGCCGATAACAAACCCCAAAGCTTCTGTCCTTGGAATATAGAAATTACTATGCAGGATTTGACTCCAAACTCCTCTAAGGCTTCTACATGGCAATCGGTTAGGTTAGCATTGTACACGTCATCCACGACAAAAGGTTCATTGTTGCGGAATCTGCCGCCCTGGTGTTCGTTCAAATAGGGGTCTTCCCAACCACTGCCAACTAATTTAGGCCATCCCCCAAACTCTGACTCTACGACAAAGTCACCAAAGTAATCCGGACGAAATTTATAAATTGTTACTCGCTCCACGCTCAGAAGTCTCCTGACTTCTTGGGTCGTTGTCTTGAAAATGGTGTCAATGTCTGAAGTTTGGCGAATCTTGTTGATAACTTTGGCTGTTGCTCGTTCCCGCTCTACAGCTTTGGCTATCTGACTAGATTGCTCTTGTAGTTGTTTTAGATAATCTGCTTGCTGTATAGCTATCCCCAGCTGATTGCTAATTTGGGTCAGAACCTTGATTTCTCCTTGTTCCCAGTGACGTGGGTTGGAGTTTTGATAGACGGCTAATAAACCCCAAAGCTTTTCTCCTTTAAAAATCGGAGTAATGACATATGCTCTTGCTTGATACCGTTCCAGACTCTCAATGTAACAAGGTGAAAACCCTGCTTGGTAAATATCGCTGACAACCCTAAAGTTTGCTTTTTGAGAAAATGGTCCCCCTTGAGTTTGTTGCAGATAGGTGTCCGCAATGTTGGTTTTTCCACCGCCAAGGATTTTTACACTGCACTCGCTGATATTTTCTCGCAGGATGGGATTGTTAAGCTGTTCCTGCAACAGAGCAGTCCAACCACTTGCTACTGACTCGGCGACAAACTCACCGCTCCAATCTGGCTCAAAGCGATAGACAACCGCACGCTCAGCTTGCAGCAAAACTCGGACTTCCTGAGTTGTCGTCTTGAAAATAGTGTTAATATCCAACGAGGCGCGAATTTTGTCGAATACTAGAGCCAACGCTCGCTCTCGTTCTGCCACTTTGGTGATCTGGGAGGATTGCTCGCGCAACTGCTCTAGGTACTCCGCTTGCTGGAGAGCGACGCTAAACTGAGCTGCAATCTGCTTGGCAAAATCAATTTCATCCTGCTGCCATTGACGTGAGCTACTGCATTGATGAATGCATAACAATCCCCACAGTTCACTTCCTTTAAGAAGCGGCACAATCAAGTTTGCCCGGACTTGAAACTGCGACAGAACCTCGATATGGCAATCGCTCAAGTTTGCATTGTAGATATCAGCAACTGCCTGAATTTGTCCTTTGGCGTAGTGAGCAGCATACTGTTCGCCAAAACAGTGGTCATGAACTTTTGCAGCCAGCGCTGAACTGTAGCCTGAGGTCACATCTTCAGATACAAATTCGCCATCATCAAAGCCGGATTCAGGATCAAAGCGAAACACCCCTACCCGGTCAGCGTTGAGGAGTTGTCGGACTTCTTTAGCCGTTGCCTTGAAGATTGTCTCCAGATTCAAGGACTGGCGAATTTTCTCTATCGCTTTGGCTATGACTTTTTCGGTCAGCGCCTGTTTTTGCTGTTGAGCGCGAAATTCTGCTGGCTGTAGAAGTACAGTCAGTTCGGTGACAATTTGGTCAAGCAGGCTGATTTCAGCTTCCTGCCATTGGCGGGAACCAGAGCATTGATGAACCACGAGCAAGCCCCACACTTGCGAGGACACTCCTGTGTGCGAACCGTTGTTGAGAGAAGTGTCCGTCCTCTCTATGAGAATTGGCAGACTCAAGCTCGCTTTGACCTGAAACTGTGTGAGCAGTTGCAGTTGGTAGGGACTTAGAGCTTTTTCGTGGATATCATCTAAGGCTAACACTTGCTGTTGCTGGTAGTTTAGTTGATTTTCATAGCTATTGGCGATGCTCTGGGAGGGAGCCGTCCAAAAGGCGATCGCACTCAAGGACTCCCCCAAAGAAGGAGTATAACCAGACACCATCGATTCTGCCAGCACCGTGCCCTGGTTTTCTGATTGGAAACGGAAGATCAGCGCCCGATCCACTTGTAAAACCTTACGAACTTCAGTTACTGTGGTTCTCAACACAGCGTCAAAATTTGCTGTTTGGCGCATCCGACTGACGATGGTGAGTAACTTTTGCCGCTCGTGCTTGAAGTTTTGCTCAGCTGCGACAGCCACATTAGCCTTAAACTGTGTTTGCAATTCTTGAACCCACTTTTCCAGATGGAGAACTTTCTGGTAAGCTTCAGCCGATCCCACCTGTTCAAGGTCTGCTTTGATACCAGTCACTAATTCCAAGGCTTGATGTGGATTTAACCCAGCTATTTTGCCATTGCCATTGTGCGACGGGGAGTTGAATGTTTGCTCGCTTTGCTCAAAATCCTGTAAGACCATACCTAAATCCTTGGGGTTTATATCCTTATGTTGATCAACTTGGTTTCTGTGGTTATTTCAATAACCGGAAAAGTACTTAGGACTCAGGAGCCAGAATAAACAATTCCGTATTTGAGTATCGAGAGTGAGGTTTTGGTTCTCAGTAAGTTCGCAAGCCCATAAATTCGGGGGCATGAAAAATTCTTTATTTGCTTAAATCCCCCAAATTTCATCCCTGGGGAGCCAACTCGTGTGTTCTGCGTTCTGCCTAAGGTGAGTTCTTCTTAAAATCTTCTTAAAAGATATAAGACTTCAAGAAACTCCTGTTCGGTGTATCTGCCACATCTGATACCGAGTAATACCTGTGACATCCAAAACAGTACTACCATCCGGCAAAGCCCCTAGAACAAAAGGTAGGAGTTTGGGAGGAAATAAGCCCGGTGCTGATCGCTGCAGTTGTTGCAAGTCGTGTGACTCAATGTCATCAACTTGCTTAACTACTAGACCCACAGCATATTCGTTGGCTGTAACGACGATCGCTACAGGGGTTCCCGCAGGAGTCAATGGAGGATAACCAACAAGATGGTTTAAGTCTAAAAGCCACAGCATTTCTGCGCGCCAATTGCAAATTCCCAAAACGCAACTCGGCATTTCAGGAACAGGTAAAATTCCTGCTAAATTGACCTGGATAATTTCTGCAATTTGCTCTAAAGGTAAGAGCGCGCTCTCTTGAAGTCCAAGGGGAAAGCGAAGCAATTTACAAAGGTTACTTTCTGGGGGAAGTGGGTCTAGTCCTAATGCGTCAAGACTAGTCACTGCTAGTACAGATTGAAATGTCTGCATAAATTCAAGAGCGACAACTCCCAATTAATAATTTCTATGTGATTAACAAGATAAAGAATTACGAAACACTAAATTATGCGCCCACTCCACTGCTGAAAACCTGAAGTCAATTGCTGGATTGTTTGAACTAGATGTTGCTGGTTTACTGGCTTAGGTATATAAGCATCAGCTCCCAACATCGTACCCCAGAGTTTGTCAGCTTCGGTTCCTTTCGTTGAACATATCACCACTGGAATACCCTTGGTATTGACATTAGTTTTGAGTTCACGGCACAATTCAAACCCACTTTGCCCTGGCAAAATGACATCGAGCATGACCAAATCTGGTGTCTGCAATTGCAGTTTTGATTGTGCCTCCTCAACACTTTTAGCGGTGATCACTGTTATCCCCACTTGTTTGAGGTAAAGCGTTAACACTTGCATTTCTGTTAAGCTATCTTCAACTAAAAGGACTGTAGTCATAAAAAATATTTCCGCAATACAAGACTATTCATTTTTTAGTAATCTTCTACAAGATTCATGAAAATCCGTGAAGTTTCATTAAATTTGGGAGAGCATTATAGCTAATTTTTCATAATACTAGTACAACGCGGCGTAAATAGGGCAACCATTTAAAATCCCTGAAAACCTCATTCCATAATACTTTTGACTTTTGACTTTTGACTTTTGACTTCCGCCTTGCGGTACTAGCTATTAGCAATCAAAGAAGAGACTTAGTGAATAAGAATGCTATTCTTTGTTTTGCTTGTCTTAAATTTGTTTTTTCAGTGAATAATGGATGAGTGCTTGTTAACTCTCAAAGGATGTCAATCACAAGAGCTACAAACTAAGCTTGAACTGTTTGTAGACTTTCCGATTGGACAGGGTTGGGAGTTGGTAGATGCTTTTGTAGGATTTTGAGTACCTTAGTAGCGGTGATGGGCTTTGCTAAAAAGCCAGAAGAGCCAACCATTTTTGCACGCACCCTATCTACTATACCGTCATTGCCCGTAAGAATAATCACAGGCGTGTTCTTGAAAGCCGAGACGCGGCGAATTTGAGTACAAATTTCATATCCGTTGGCGATCGGCATAACCAAGTCTAAAAAGATGAGGCTTGGTTTGTACTCTAGCAATATCGGCAGTGCTGTGACTGGGTCTTGAATATTAAGAAACCGATAACCCGCTTGAGCAAGAATGTTACCCATCTTCAGGCTATCGCTATCGCTGTCATCAATATGAGCTATCAAGGAGCCAGTTTCTTCAGGTTGAACCAAGTTTACGGGTGGAGAGTCAAAGGTTGACTGAGAGTGAGTGGCTTGAACCGGTTGAACGAAATCGTATTCCTCAACCTTAGTGGATTTTGTCAACTGTAGAGTCAGCTGGGGATGAGTTTCTATTAAAGGCTTTAACAAGCGTTGAGATGACGGAGCCAGTATTCTGCTATTATTAATAGCACCATTAGCTGGGGTTTGTTTTGCGGATGAGGGCGAGGATACCGCTACTGCAACTGGAGTCGGTAAGTCTGGGATGGTTAAGAGTTCTAGAATACCTTGGTCAGCCAGATTCTGTATGACAGTTGCCACGGTTGTCAAATTTTGTCTCATCTGTAAGGCAATATCCCAAATGGTGTTTTCACCATTGACGAGTTGGCTGAGGCTGAAGAAAGTTTTAGAAGTCGTTAAATTTTGGTGATTCATGGGCAACTTAAAAATCGGTGCCATGTCAGGGCAAAGAGTTCCTAAACCCATGTTTTGCCATTGCTTGCACAGATCAATGGCTGCTTGTAACGATTGCTTTACCTCTATTAAGGCAATTGGATGTACTTTTTTAGGCAACCAAAAGCTTCTTAACTTTGAATGACCTACTAGAGTAAATAAAACTTCATCAACAATTTTGCTAATAATGCTTTTTGCCTGCGTTAGGGTCAACTGATTTTGATTGATACCCCCCTGAAGTAAATCATATTCCCATAGTTCATCCTCTTGCCTATGAGGAGCACCAAATTTCACGCTAGGGCAATCTTGCGTCACTGCTCTGTGCCAACGTCGAACGCGGTGACCTCCTCCTGTAGCATATAGCAAACGTCCCAAGAAGAAATATAGATGCCATTGGTTATCGCCCGACGACAAAATCAGCTCTCCAGTTGCTCGTTGCTGGCTTAACACTGCTAACCTTTCGGCAATATTCGCAAAGCTTGGAAATCCTGGCTGCATTACGTAATTTCCTTTAATAAAAAGTTACCCTACAGGTAAGGTGCACCCAGTTGCTCTCAATTTCTAGCCTTCGGTTTTTACCGTTAAACAGCAATACTCCGGCTATTGTACTTATGGTAGACAAGTGTAATTGAATGTTATATCAGTAATATTACGTAAAAAAAACCATTATATTTTAAATAATTGTAAAGAAAAAATTAACCATTGGGTAAGATAAAAAGATGACTTTATTAAGTTCATACTATGAATGCAAGATATCAAGCAATTTAGAGCAATATATTTAACATTTTTTTACAAAAACTTTATTTTCCTAGTACCTCAGCTTTTTACTCAAAAAATGCCAAAAACAAGGATATTAGCTAACCTTAATTATAAAATGTAGTCCCAGAACTTTGCATACTTGCGCTGCAAGATAAATATTTATTTTTGGAAAAAATCTTTATGAAGTTTTTTTACAACAACTTAATACTATTCGAGTACACAAAAATTAACGTTTAATGACTCATTGGCAAATTTTCTTGAAAAAATCCGGTAATGGGCTATTTGAAACCGCAGATGCACGCAGATAAATTATCTGTGTGCATCTATATTTATCTTCTAAGCTATAGTTTTTTTCATGGTGAAATAATCCTGAACCTCTCCTTGATTATCAATAAATTTGACATCAAGCCTTTTCCCATGTACGTCCAACACGAGTGACCCAGGAATACTGAGTGACGTATACATTGCTGGATGCGGAGATACTTGGTCGGCGAAAGCAGATGTACCTGCAACGATATACACTGTCCCGGCGTGGGAAGCCGCAAGAGGTTTTTGGTAAGGTGTTGATTCGTCTTCTCGCCCACTTCCTCCATCTTTTTTCATCTGTTCTGTAAAGGTGTCGGAAGTGCCATAATGTCCATTAATAAGGTAGGAGCGCTCGTAGGAGTGACTGTGACCACCCAACACAAGGTCTACACCTGCTGCTTCTAAAATGGGAAGCGCATGCTCTCTGATTTCAATCAGCTCAATCTCTGTATCTGAATCATGTGATCCCTTCGTGTAGGGAGGATGATGCCAAAAAGCAATCTTCCAATCCTTGTCGGTTGCTGCAATATCGCGTGCTAACCAGGTTAACATTGCACCTTGGGGAGTGCGATATTCTTCTAGGGAATTGTCCGAAGGGCGATCGCCTTCTTGCGCTGGGACAAAAGAGCGATCGCTACCATACGAATCTAAACAAATAAAATGGATATTGCCGTAGTCAAACGAGTAATATGCGGCGGTTCTAGACGGTACACCTCCTGCTTCCCCACGAGTCGGCATTGTGAAAAGCTCATAGTATGGTCCTGTCTGCAACAGAGAATTAGCGCACCCACCGTCATGATTGCCGATCGCAGTCCAAAGCACACTACTACGCAGGAATTGGGGATACATCTCAAATATTCCCCGCTGATACTCTTCATAAGTGCCAGTATCATAAGCATTGTCGCCAAGCATGAGCCAAAGGTCGGTATGGCGACTCTGTGTAAATTTTAGATAGCCATCGCGCACGCTTGCTGCAATATCATTCCCACGTCCTGCATCCCCTAAAACCAAGATACGTAGGGGTCGAACTTCTTCTGGTGCTAGGTTTTGTGATGGTGCAGTTACAAAAAAGTAATCTTCTGTCCCCCCCGCTTGTACACCCGTTGTTGTACCAATTGCGTAATAATATTTCGTGTCTGGCGTGAGTCCAGTAAGTTTGACAGTGTGGTCACAGGTAATGGTTGTTTCTTCTTGCGTTAAATCAAGTCCGTCTGGATTTGTGCCATACCACACTTTGCTATCAACAGCAGCATTAGTAGCCCAGCGGATGATTATGCTAGACTCAGTGCCTACTTGTAGATACGGACCCCGAACAATTTGCAGATTCTCAAGGAAGGTTCCTTGCTCTGCCTCAAGGTAGATTAGCATCATCGGCGAAATAATATCCGATGTTAACTTGTTTAACAGAAAAATTAAAGAAGGAGTCAGAATTCAGAATTCAGAATCACTTGCGTTGGGGATTTAAACCCCAACGAGAGTGAAGACATGGTATAGACGGTGGGGATGCGCGACCCGTTACTCATCCGCCCTTCGGGTGAATCCTATGCCTATGGCTAACGCCACGCCTAACGGCGAACGGCACGCTACGCGAACGGATACGCTGAGTCCCAAGGGGACACGCTGCGCGTTAGCGTTCGCGAAGCGTGTGCCTTTGGCACTCAGCTCCTCCGAAGGAGGCACACGAGCGCCAGATGTCTAGGTCGGGAAACCCTCCTGCACCACTGGTCTCACCAGTCGCTACGGGCGTTCATTCTGACTTCTGGCGACTGACACCTGAGTTCTTTTCGTTAAATTTTTACAAATATTTTACCAAGTCGCGCCCAGAATGTCCCCAGCACAATCTTTGATTTGGTGATGAAATGAATGGGCGCGCTGTTGTTGGGGGGCTGGCGACTGGGAAAAATTTTCTTTCTTTGGGAGGGCTTTGTTACCCCTTCCATAATTTTTCGCGTTGTACCCCCCAATCCCCAATCCCTAATCCCCAATCCCCAGTCCCTACTTCGCATCAAACTTTAACAGCTTTGCCAATGTAGCACACAGAAGTGTCATCGTTAATTCTGATTTTCAAGAATTCTGCTTTTTCGTCCTGACTTTGGTTATTCAAACCCTTCAAGAATACATCTCTGATAGTTTTAAAGTTAGTCCCATCAGTTAAGTCAAATCCTTTGATGACGATATCTCCAAAGCCAGTGCTTTCCATGATATCAGTCAATTCCTGGGGGTTAATAAACTTATTCCAGTCGTGAAGCCCACATGGTAATTGTCTGACAACATATTCCAGAAGCCAAATCATTATCAATTTCGATTGAAAAGTTCTATTGATAGTGTCAAAGAAAAATAATCCTTTTTTCTTTAAAACTCTGTAAGCTTCTGAAATGACTTTGCTCAAATCTTCAATATGCTCTAAAACATCAAAACACACAACGACATCAAATGTGTTTTCATCATAAGGCAGGTGTTCAGCAACTCCACATTGATACTCAATTTGTAGGAGACTTTCTCTTGCGTGTTCTTGTGCAACTTTAATTGAATTTAAAGATAAATCAATACCTGATACATTTGCTTTCTGTTTGGCTAAAAATTCACAAGCTAATCCACCTCCACAACCAATGTCTAAAACTTTGATTCCTTGCCAGCATGGGATATAACTTTTAAACCACTCAAATCTTGACTTGTTTAAATGGCTGGATAGATGTAATGTTTCGCCTTGCTTCCACCATTTATCTGCGTTCAAATCATAATATTCTAAGTCATTCTTTTTCATTTTTCTACTCTATCTTTATGTGAGGCTTTATGTGAGAAATTTGGGGTTTTGCCTTATACTGACAAGGGGCGCAAGGAACTGCGCCCCTACACCCTCTAAAAAGCCCTATTTTTTCCTTATTCACGTAAGTTATAAAATCGTGAGCAAAGGCTTAGCCAATGAAGTGGAGTACATCACGCACCACGCTATAGCCAGCCAAATCCCAAAATAGGTAAGCCACAAAGCCAATCATAGCTAAGCGTCCATTCCACAGTTCCTGTTGGGGATTCCAACCAATAATCCAGGCATTGCGATCAGCGCCGTTGTATGCCTTGGCAACAGCAGGTAATTGAGTAGCTTCGTTGGTACCAGATTTCATTGTTTACATTCCTTAATAACTCTGCTCTTGCCTTCATGGTATTTACTGAATCGGCTCTTGCTGTCTGTCTTTGGGGGAATTTGTTGGTACTTCTTTCGAGTGACGCTTTCAAAGGCTAGAAACCTTTTTTCTCAATGATTAATTAGATAAGTAAGCGCACATAATTAAACGTAGGATGTGTTACGCGCAGCCCTAACGCATCAATTGCGCTTCTCAGCATCGGTTAGGCGATCGCGCTTCCCATCCTACGATGGTTCATTTTCATTCCACAAACATACTTACAAATTTTTCACGTAATTTTTTAACAAAACAATTGGCGAATAAAACATAAGTAGTTATACTATCTGCTAGTTGTATTTAATATCTGATAAAAAGCAAAAATATGAATTAAATTTATGTTATTTATGATACATATTAGTTGGGAAATGACCAATATTTTGATTGATTGCCAATAAAGAAACTAGTGCAAGAGATAGGAGATTGTCAGGAGTTGATTCTTGTTTTTTCTAAACAGAGTATAAAAAAATTGCTTTTGTCAAACGCTCTTTTGGTTTCGATTTCGGCTTATAGCCTTATTCGTACTGGTAATTCATCTTAGCAAAGTATCCGTAGCGTACCACCTCCAGATAATGCGTTATACTTCGTTAACGCACTCTAGGGATTTAAGATTAATTTTTATAATTACCTCTAGGTACTGCCATTTAGGAAGGAATAAATTGCTGAAATTGGTAAACTTTAATCTTTAAATAGAAAAAAACAAGAGACGGCTGTGGTTGATGCTGTAAATTTAGTATTTACGGACATTCAGCTAGAGTTTCAGGTGACCGAAGTACAAAAAAATCATTTTGGTTCTGAATCAGGAAAATGTATGAAAAGTGACATGGCAGTAGAAAAATTGCGCCGCTACAAAGAGTACGGGGAATCTGTCATCCAAAGCCTTGAGTTGGTTTTACAGAACCCACCTCCCAAAGACAGCTGGGTTCCGAGTAGCCTTTATGAAAGTATCCAACGTCTACAGCAGTCTGCCCAAAGAACGGTGCAACTTGCATCCTCGCCAGTCAAAATCGGCATCATGGGGGAGTTCAGTAGTGGAAAAACTTTACTTTTAGGCAGTTTGATTGGCTACGCTGATGCTTTACCAGTCAGTGAAACCCCCACCACAGGTAACGTCACTGCTATCCACCTTGTTCAACAATCAGACTTTCAGACAACGAAGCTTGGTAAGTTTAAAGTTGAGTATCTTTCTAGTGAAGGGGTGAAAGAGTGTTTGCGCTTCATGCTGGAGGAAGCCGAACAACGAGCAAAAATGGCAGAAGTTTCTTCAGCACAGCTTGCGGCTCTCAAAAGTTTACACCCCAAAAGAGAAGTTGACATTAACGGTATCTTAAGATGGTGCGAGGAAGCATGGAAGCCCCAAAGCTTGGAACTGCGATCGCTCCTGAGGGAACTGGTTGTTTTCGTCCGTACCTACAGCGTTTACGCAGAAGATATCTGCGGTAAAAGTTACGAGATTGACAATACGACTGCTCATAAAGGGCTGAGGCTTGCAGAGCCGCCCATGAATATCTTAGAACTCAGCTTTGACCGTTTACCGTCGCCTCCTAAACGCTGGGAAAATTTAGCACAACCGTCAGTTCAGGACTTGCAAAATAGCTTCTCGCTGATTCGCCGCATAGATGTCACAGTTGAGGTTTCAAAAGAAATCTGGGATTTGTCTTCTTTACAAGGAACAAATGAGTTCGTTCTCCTAGATTTTCCGGGATTGGGGGCTGCTGATTCTGGCGTGAGGGATGCTTTTTTATCTTTGCGGGAACTGCGAGATGTCCAAACTATCCTCTTGCTGCTTAACGGTCGATATCCTGGCGGCGCAACAGCGGCAAAAATCCGCTCTCTGTTGGAACGGGATAAGGGACAAGACCTTAGAGACCGGATTATTGTGGGTGTGGGGCGCTTCAATCAAATTCCTCTCTCAAGCAGCGACGAACGCGCCATTGATGACCTTTTATATGAGATTCTACTTTCAGAAGAAGTTGTTCTTGATCGCCTCAGCATTCTCAAACTAATTATCGCCAGTGCTAACAATTTGACCACGGAAAAAAAGAATATCGTTTTGCTGTCGCAACTTTATGGGTTGACTAAATTAGCAGAACTTTCTTCTCTAGTACAAGTTTGCTCAACAGAATTCTTACCTGATTTGGATAAACCCAACAAACCAGAGGAGTCTGAACTGCGGAGGAAATGGCAACAATTGAGTGAAATGTTACCTCCTTCTACTACCTTGCACAAACAACTCAGCGACTATGCTGAAGATGGTGGTCTTGGTAGATTGCGCTCATTATTGAAAGAGCATGTTGCTCTTCATGGTATGAAGCAACTTGTAGAAGACACTCAAAGGGCTGCTGAGGGTTTGCGTAAAGAGCAGAATAACCTAAAAAATCTGCTAGAGGAAATCCCGACTTACATACCAGTTGTGGAAAACCCTGCTTTTCTCACCCTGCGCGAAGCAATTGAAAATTTAGTCACGACCTACAGACGATTCCAAGAAGATTTAGAAAAACAGCCGATTTTGCACAACCGCAACAGCGTAGCAGTCAGCGATCTTGTTAAAGATGAGTTAACTAATAAAATCTTCTTTGATTGGAGCGAGTGGAGTTTACTTTTTGACAGAACCAAAAATGGCACAATCTCCCTGACAAAAAGTGAAAGCTTTTTTGAAGAAGATGAAGTAGACGATTCAATTCCTACGAAAAGCGATGATTTTTATACGGCATTTGTCAACACTCTTCAAGAAATGCAAGCGTTCGCCCATGAGCAAACAACAGAAGCAGTCACCGATTTGTTTGGCAAATTATCTGCTGATGTACAACTAGAACGCGAAAAATTAAGTACAATTTTGCTAGCTGAAAAAGAACAGCAAATTGAGCAAAAATTTGGGAAAAGCCAAGTTCGCTTTTTTAGAAATATGCTGCGTGCTATTGACCCGATGAATAAATGGCAAAACCTAATTATTCAGCACAGCGGGCTTGCTAATACTGCGACTCCTATCAATGCTGACATTTTATTCCCGCTTGCACGCAAGGACGACAAGCACCAGAATGGTCAAATTTTTGACTGGAGTCCTGATAAACAGTTTCCTGTCCCCTCAAGACCTTTCAATCATCAAGTCGCCGTTTTACGGCTGCGAGACGAAATAACTGCAAGTGCAGGGTTGCATCTTGTGCAGTACGTGAGTCAGTTAACTAAACAGGTAAAATCTTCGTTTTCTAGAGCTTTGAAAGAGATTGTAGATAATTTGCAAGAACTTTTAAAGTCAAAGCATGAACCTTTACTGAGATATATAGCTTCTGCACAAGAACGAACGTCTGCTCCTATTCCACCCTGGTTGGAGACTCTTTCCCAAATTCCCACGATTTCTTATCCAGAGGAGATTAATCATTAAATAAGAGTGCAAAAGTCAATTTTATGAAAATGGAACCACAGATGGACACAGATGGACACAGATAAATTATCTGCGTGTATCTGCGTGCATCTGCGGTTATAACTTCTAAAGATATACTTTTGCAAAAGTTATATTAGTTAGTTGTTAATTTTCAAACAACATTCGAGTAACGACTAATACCAATTCTCTGTAAAAAAAGCACTTAATACTTACTCTTTCACTCTTGGCGTCCTTGGCGTCTTGGCGGTTCGTTTAATAAATATTAAGTGCATATTCCTGAAAAATTGGTATAACCAGAATTTAATTTCAAGGAATAGATGAAATGCCTGTTAAAATTGAGCTTTTAAATCGCTATCAACTGCGTATAAAAGATAATGACTTATTACTCTTGCCGATTATTGAAATTAAACCTACTGATAGTTTTAACTTCCCTCATATCTCCAAAATTGATATTTCTGTAAATGGAACGCCAGAAGATATGGCAGCAAAAATACAATCTGTATACAGAAGCGTCAACTTTAGTACTACACTACTCAAACTCTCTACACCACAACGATTAAAACAAATTGACTGTACGTGGGATGCACCATTACCAGCAGGTGTAAACTGCACTTTACTAGTGACTGTAGAGTATTTTGACTCCGATGAAACGGGTTACCCAAATTTATCTATAAGCAAAAACTCTACATCTGAGTGCAATATATGGACTTATGCAGCGAGCGAAAATACCGTAATACAAATGTCACCCAGAGATACGCTACCATTGCCACTACCAGGACCTTTTTACAAACCCGAACCAGTTCAAGAAAGTAAGAAGCCAGAAATTACTTATCCAGGCTGGTTTGCCATTGATTTTGGCACGTCTAATTCGACAGTGACACTCTACGACCCCAAAGTTATCGTAACTCCAGATAGTTTGCCTAGCGAGCAGGAGGTGCGGTTACGCGAACGTATGGCGGCGTGGTTAAATCAACGTCCCGTGGATGATGTACCGGGGATCAGTCATAATGCTTGGGATCAGGAGTGGCAAAAGTTTGTAACTGAACTGAGCAAAGATTTTGTTTCGATCCCCGAGTCAGTTCGTCACAATTTGGGGGAACAACTCTTTCGAGGCGTTGACAGTGCTGAGTTGTTGGAAGCTATCCGACAGATAGAAATTTGTTTGAGCAAACGCCTAGGCTGGTTTCGTCGCGCCGCTAGCAAACGGTTGAATCAAATATATCACGAAGTTTTCCGCGTACCACCTTTAGAGTGGCAAAGTTTGATACCCATAGAACTGGACAAAGACCGTCGTCTCAATGAAATTCCTAGTGAGTTAGAAGTCGTCAATTTGGAACCTTCTTTACCTAAAGATGATCCAGCAAAAGTGAAAATCGTCTTGGGTGAACAAGCAAGACAGCACAGGTTAGACACGATTGGGAATGGGGAGGAAATTGAAGGGAGATTTCTCCACTCACCTAAGCGCTATTTTGGTCAAGAACGTTCTTTTAAAATTACGCTCGATGGTCAAGAAGATACAATTGAGGTCAATAAGCTGCTGCAATCTGCTTATGCTGAACTGATTGAGTTAACCGAGAATTACCGCCAACGCTATCCAGGTAAGTGTTCTGAAGGTAAATTCTACCGCGCAGTGGTAACTTACCCAACGATCGCCTCACCATTTGTGCGTCGCGAGATTGAAAATCTGGTGAAACAACTGGATATCGAAGATGTGCAGATGGCTTATGACGAAGCGATATCGGTAGCCGTCTTCTTTTTGTGGCGAGAGTTTGGCGGTGATTTGAACGTGGGGATTGAATCTTTCAAAACCCGCTGCCGTTACAATGGGGACAAATGGTGGCAAAATGTCCTCGTTTTGGATATTGGTGGCGGAACAACTGATTTAGCGCTGATTCGTCTTGCACTAGAAGAAATTAACCCCTTTGAACCTGGGGAAGATCGAGGCGACGGCGGACGCTATTATAAATTGACTCCTAAATTATTAGGTTCTTCGGGTCATTTGCAGTTGGGTGGAGAGTTAATTACCCTGCGGCTGTTTTTGTTGCTGAAGGCGGCGATCGCAGATTGTTTGCTGACAGCCGTAACTGAAGAACAATTGCCAAAAGATGTGTTGAAAGTGCAGCCAGAAGAATTGAGCGATCGCTTTCTTGATAACGGCAAATTCTTAAGAGGAAGTCTGTTAGCTTGTGTAGACAAAGAAATTCGAGAAGGCGATGCTTACAAAGACGCTTTAAATGCAGCCGAAAAAGTTCTACCCACACGCTGGAAACATTCGTTGTCTCGCGCACAAACTTTCTACACTCTTTGGGAACAAGCGGAAAATGCCAAAATTACACTCGGTCAAAAACGCCAACAAGACGCACCCGAACCCATTTTCATTCTTGATGGGCAAAAAATCTCAGAACTGCTGCAACAAAATGATATTCAACTATCAAGCGAAGTTGTTGATAACCTGAGTGTAACCCTTACAGTACAGCAATTTGAAAAAGCAGTATCTCCTGTGGTTCGAGAAGCCGTTGGAATTGCCCAAGGATTGATAGAGAATGCTTTAGGAAATAAGCTTTTCAATTCCCAAAGTCAGAAAGAGCAAGTCGATTGGTTGATTTTATCGGGAAAAACCTGCAATCTGGAATTAGTTGAGCGCGAACTTTATCGGGTATTTAGCAAGTCTGATTATTTTATTTGGAATGAAGACCGAGTTACCTTTGAACCCGAATATACAAAGCTTGCAACTTCTGCTGGAGCCTGCTTTGCAGAGAAACTAAGACAACTGGGATTTGCGCCAAAAGAGTCCAAAGAATTGCTGCGTAGAGGAGCAAATCAACTCTATATTGATGTCAAAAATCTGTTTTATTTTCTGCCATGCTCTTTCAAAAGGGAAGTGATTGGAGGAAATTTAGACCCAATTTTTCAGGCTGGTCAAGAACTTTATCAACTTAAAGCTGACGATGCGATGGCGAAATTTCGCAGTAGTTGGCAGGGTATGCAATTGACTAATAACATCATTCGTCAGGACTTTGAGAATATCAAACCTCAGCTTTGGGGAAGTTATAACGGTGATGCATTGAGAAAGAAACTGGAAATGAGTGAGGAGGATTTTAAAAATTATATCAAAGTTCAGTTTGAAATTAATCAAAAGCTTGATATTGATTTGTTGCTTTGTCGAGGAAACCCTCACTATTTAATTCCTGTGAATATTCCCTGTGTTGATGCGGCAAAAGCGATAGGTACATCAGAAGTTATTGGCGATGATAGTCACGTAGTTTGCGATATTGCTGTTAATGTTGCTGAATCTGCAAATGCTCTAAAAACAGATGCTCATACTGTCGTATTTAATGCCGATAAAGACTACAGCCAGGATGTAAGAGTTTTTCGGTATGATGATGGGGCTATACAACCACAAATCATGGGGTTAATTGCTGAATTACCGCCGTTTCCTAGCAGTGGCAAACATACATTCTACTTCCAATTTCACAACCCAAGATCTAATAAGTGGGAACTCATTGGTGAATTGCCTCAACCAGAAGTCAAAAGTGAGTATCCTTGCCGATACTATGTCTCTCTTAACAAGAAAGGTATGCTGAGAGTACATGCATTTGAGGTACCTTATTGGACATCAACAAATCCAGAATGTCTCAAGCAAGGAGGATGCGTTTTTCGCGACACTCTCCAACCTCAGCCTAACGATGTTAAGGCAGAACGTGACCCGTTTTCTGGAGAACATTAACGAGAGTTAGGAGTTATTAACTTAACGTGAGTTCGACAAACCTCACCCTCCCAACCTCCCTCTCCTTGTAGGAGAGGGAGGAGCTACGTAAAAATGGGATTTTTAAGCCTCTCCCCGTAAAAAAAGCTGCTCCTTTTCCCTCCCCTGTTAGGGGAGGGTTAGGGAGAGGTGGGGAGAGGAATGGAAGCGGGGTCAAATCAGGATACATCGAACTCACGTTAAGTAAATGTCTGGAATATTAAACCACAGATGAACACAGATGAACACCGATTATTTATCTGTGTTTATCTGTACGGTAGTTGCTATCTCCTGCGGAGACGCTGCGCGTAAGTCAAAAGGAGGCTTGTGCCAACGCGTAGCGTGCCCGTTCGGCGCAGCCGTGCCGAAGGCATAGGGCTTACAACGGGGGAAACCCCAACGCCAGTCGCCTGGCTGTCGGGAAACCCTCCTGGAGCTTACGCTCCGCAACGCACGCAAGAGTCCATCTGTGGTTCAAAATTATAAAGCCTGGACTTTTTTGCACAGTCCACTCAAAACTTAATTTAAAACTCAAAACGGAGGAAATATGCAGCACCTCAGCCAGTTATTGAAAATTGACAACTCAAATTTAGCTTGGGTACTGCGGTTGGGTTTGCACGGACTGCGGACTCAATTACAGGAAGCTTTAAAAACAGCAACCACAGACCCAGGAAGCGCTGCTTGTCAAGAATTGCTGAGGGAATTAAATACTCTTTTAGAAGCTGCATCTCAACACGAATCTTTAAGTGGCGAGACTGTCTTTTCCACAGAGGAGAATTCTTCTTGGGAAGATGTGTTAGAACCAGTCACCAGTGAACAAAAAGGTGAACTTAAACTCAAACAAATTGCTGAGGCTTTGCTATCTGATCGGGAATTATTGAATTATATCGGTGATTACCAATTTCTTAGCACCAATGATGCTGATTTGTGGAACGAGATGCAACGTTTGCTGCTGCGTGTTCCTGAAAAAGTGGCTCATGCTTGGCAAGAATATATCTTGACACAGGCGAGTCAAATAGGTGCAAAAGAACATAAGCTGCACTTGTCACTACCCTTCACCCGCAATGAATCTATTTATCCTGGGTTGACAGGAGAGGTAAAAGCGACTGGGTTGTGTTTGTCAGACCAAATTGATTTCGATCCGCGATTGATGATGGAAACAAACCACGGGGAAATTGATTTGTTGGCTGGGGTTGTTTCTACTTGTCTTAAATTTATTGAACTAGATTCATCTTTACACCACGCTCTTAAAAGTGTAGATAGATTTGGTGTCAGGTCTTTGAACGATGAAAGAGAAAAGTCTAAGTATGTGACAGCACTGATAGACCGCTTTCGGCGGGTACAAACAACTGCTGATCATGTCGATCCAATTGTTGCTTTACGTGCCAGACTTGACTTAGATGAAGCAATTCACTCTTTAGTATACTTGCCATGTGGCGATCGCTACTCTTGGTGGGGTAAACTGCAACAAGAAGCGCGGCGTACCCTTGACTCTGTAGTTGAGAAGACGCGTGATGCTGGTTATCATGTACAAATCCGCCCGTTATGGGGAACGTATGCGGATATTTTTAATTGGTCAAAGGACGATTTGCAAATAGATATCGGTGGGGTGCGAGGGGAAGTGTCTGCGTGTCTGCGGGTTTATGCCAAAATTAACGATGAAGTGCTTCCAGGGAGAGTTCTTTTTCGTTCTTCTTGAGTCAAAAATTTCACAACTAACTATAAAAACCTCTGTTTCCTAACCCGAATTCATCCAGCGTGAAAACCGACAGCATCTTCTATCGTCTGTTTCAAGAATTACCCAGCATCTTTTTTGAATTAATTGGTAATCCACCAGAAACAGCAGAAGATTATAACTTTTCCTCTGTTGAAATTAAGCAAACAGCATTCCGAATTGATGGTGTTTTTATACCGACACAAACTGAAGACAACCCGATTTATTTTGTCGAAGTTCAGTTTCAAACCGACACAGAAATTTATTCGCGCCTGTTTACTGAAACAAGCAGGCGCAGGACTTCTTGCAGCAACGTTGGCAGAGTCTGAGCAAGTAGCAGCTAGACTCAATTTTTAGAAGCGCTGGCTGAATTAGGAAAGCTAACTAGACGAGTCGAATCGTTTAGTTTGAACTACAATCTAGCGGCGAGATGGGCGATTGGGCAACGAATTTTGGTTCCTTTTAAGGTTAGCTAAATTTCCCTCCCGTTTCTCAATGCTTGTACCGCAAGCATTGCTAACGCTGCCGTACCAGCAACTGCACCCCACTTGAACTGCGGATTCTTATCCAGCCAGTCGGAAATGCTTGGTACCACCATATGGCTAAAGTCTCCCTCAACTCTAGTATCAGTTGGGACAGGCTCATAAAAACTGTTTCTTTCATCTTCAGACTTTGGCTCAGTGGTGCGCTGGAGCCGGAAGCCGATAAGCAGCAACAAGGAATCTAGCAGTTCGGGCGAGAGCCGCTGCAAGATATCTAGCGCCTTAGCCGCATCTCCAACAAGGAAGTCACGAGTTGGATGTTCAGCAACGTAGAGGATCGCATCAGCCACTAGCTTAGGGTCATAATAGGGCGGTATTCCTGCTGGCTTCACGCCTAACTTAGTGCGAGCATTGTTCCAAAAGGGTGTGTTGATAACTGCAGGCTTCACACTCGTCACACTAATGGGTACTTTCTCATGTTGCAACTCGACACGCAGGGCTTCCACAAAGCCTTCTATGCCGTGCTTTGCTGCAGAGTAGGCACTCTGGTATGGGAGGCTTCGCCTGCCCTCGATTGAAGATATGTGGATCAGTGCCCCCCGCCCCTCACGCTTGAGATGGGGTAGCGCCGCCATCGCACCGTATACCTGCCCCATCAAGTTGATATTAACGACGCGCTGAAACTCTTCTGGTGTAGTGTTGTCGAATGTGGCAAAGACGGCGATCGCCGGGCAATGCACCCAAGTATCGAGTCGTCCGTAGACTTCGACCGTACGGTCAGCGATCGCCTTGACCTGATCAAAGTCGTCTACATCGGCGACGATGGCAGTTGCTTCACCGCCAAACGCTCGAATCTCGTCCACCAAGGAATTTAGCTTCGCCTCACCACGAGCAGAGACAACCACCTTTGCCCCACGCCGTGCAAACTGGAGCGCTGTCTCACGCCCGATACCACTCGAAGCTCCAACGACTGAAACAACTTGCTGATTTATTGGCTTTAGCTGCATTAATGCTACTCCTTAAAGTTCTTACTAAAAATCAACGCCCGCCAGAAACTGGCTCAACGCCTCAGTAAACTGTTCGGGACGTTCAATGTGGGGTATGTGACCGCAGTCAGGTATCAAGGCAAGTTGTCCTTTCTGTAAACGGCTGACTGCATCTTGAGCTTGTTCTTTTGGGAAAATCAAGTCCTCTGTACCCCAGACAACAAGAGTTGGCATCTGCAACTGCCCTAAAGAGTCAAGCAACACCTGGCGCTGTCCAAATAAATTCAGCTGGTCACGCAACGAGGACAGGGTGGCTTCAAGAAAGTAGGGAAGAAGCGACATACGCTCCTGCTCTGCTATCCACTCTTCTGGAACGAGTGAGGGGTGAGCAAAAAATAGCGATGCCCGTGCCCAAGCTCGCAGCTTATTGTTAGGAGGCACTTTGCACATCAGTGTCGCAGCTTCTCCGTACAACGGCACGGTCAAAAGGGACAGGATAGGGTTGACCACCTGACCCAGCCCGGAACTGTCTACCAGCACCAAGGCGGCAACTTTTTCAGAATGTGACAGTGCAAAGCGCAGGGCAACCAGACCACCTAGCGAGTTGCCCACGAGTATTGCCCGTTCAATTCCTAGAGCGTCGAGAAAGTCAGCCACGAACTGCTTAAGAAATTCCACCGAGTATTCGCGGTTGGGTTTAGCAGCATCGCCGAAACCTGGAAAATCTAATGCGTAGACCCGATGACGATTAGCCAGCTTGGGCATCACCCAAAACCAATCAAGAGCGCTGTCAGCATCTCCATGTAGCAACACCAACGGTGGGTCATAGTCGCCCGCCGTAAAGTAGCGAGTGGTTAAACCGCCTACATTTATTCGCCGCTCTTCAACCGCTGTTTTCACACTTTGCTCCATCATGTTTAAAGCATCAGCCATTGCCGTTATCAACCTCAAGTGTGATGGGCACCGTTGACTCTCAGAACCTCACCAGTGACGTAGCTGCTGGCTATGGGCGACAGCAGGAAAGCCACTGCCCAGGCTACCTCCTCGGGCTTGCCAAAGCGACGGAAAGGAATTTCAGACAGAATGCGCTCTTTGACTTTGTCTGGAACCGACTTGACCATATCAGTCTCAATGAATCCCGGTGCCACAGCGTTAGCTCGTACCCCGTAGCGAGCCGCCTCTAAAGCTAGGGACTTTGTTAGACCAATCACAGCCGCTTTGGATGCTGCGTAGTTGGTCTGACCGATGTTTCCTCGCTCACCCGAAATTGAACTGATACACACAATCGAACCTTCCCGACGCTCGTACATCTTGGGGATAACGGGCATCAGCGTGTTGTATACTCCCTTCAAATTTGTATCAATTACCTCATTCCAGTCATCTGTCTTAAGTTTGGGAAAAAAGTTATCTCTGGTAATTCCAGCGTTAGCGACAATCCCGTAAATCGGTCCTAGTTTCTGTTCAACCTGTTCTGCGGCTTTTTCCATTGCTGCGGAGTCAGTCACATCGGCTTGAATTGCCACTCCATTTTGACCATTGCTATCGCTACGGTATGTGTAAGCAACCTTGGTTCCCAGCTCCTCCAACAGACTGACTATTGCCGCTCCTATCCCTCTATTACCGCCAGTTACCAAAACGACTTTATCTTCCAGCCCCAAAGAGACCATGAATCACTTCCACTGTTATATATAGCGGTTTGCAACCCGCAGTAAGGTACACAAAGAAATAATGAACCACTCATGGGACAATAAATAAAAGTTTTTGCTCTGTCTTCCCACGCCACTTCTCAAGGGCGGGACGGCAGTTTGCACCGTCGGGGGAACCCCCTATGCCTACGGCACGCCAAGGGCGAACGGGTTCACCAGTCGCCTACGGCGGGAAACCCTTTCGGCAGTCGCCTGGCTGTCGGGAAACCCTCCCGCAGCGCTGCAGTGAGGCAGCGCTGGATTCACCGCAACGCACTGCCTCGGGAACCCCCGCACTCTTTGTGGCTCCCCAATGCATCGGGGGGAATGAGGGGGGGTGGACACGAGATTTATTTGTACTTCATTCTAGTACTCTGTCAAGGCAACGCCTGCTAGCTAAACCAATTTCTAAACTTATCCTCTGTTTCTCTTCCTCTGCGTTCTCTGCGCCTAGAGCGGTTTTTTATTTAACCCCTCAAAGTTAGGTTGCCAGACCACTAGTGAGAAGCGTTATAAAACCTGCTCAAGTACAGCAAAATGCTGACTGTTATTGCAAAGAAGCTGCCATTTCTTGCTGAATTTTGCTTTTGGCAGTTTTAAATTCAGTCGCCATTTGCTCCTTCTGCTCGTTGCTGCAATTTTTGTCGATCGCCGGGAACATCGTAAATTCTTCTTGGCGAATGTGGTCGCCAAGCACATCCATCAGGTGTTTAATTTTTGATCTGAACTCGTCGGCTGAAGCGGGATTAATAGACTTAATTTCATCTAACATCTGCTTCATTTGAGCCTGCTCATCGTACAGTTCTTGAGTGTTGTCATTGCCATAGAATGACCGAACTTTTGGATAGACAACTTCTTCTTCAGCTTGAGCGTGTGCTAGTAAATCTTTGTAGAGCTGCCCAAAATACTCTTGGAGCTTTTGAGGATCTTTGGTAGCTCCGATTTCGGTGAAAATTGTATTCACTTTGTCGTGATCCAGACGGATGAGGGTCTGGATGTTCATATCCTGTTTGTCAGTGTTTTGGGTAATCACACTGCCAGCTACACCCGATAATGCAGCGATCGCATCTTGCACCCGTCCCCAGATTCCCTGATCGGCATCAAGACCGGTCATTTCGCGGACACCGACCTGTTCGAGCATCCCCTTGAGCTGTTCTTGGTGAGCGCGACCCTCAAAGTTGACGGTATTTAAAGGCGCAATTGCCACTTCAATATCAGCCCCTACTTTCTGAGCTGCTTTGTGGATCATAATTCCACTCATAGCTTGACCATGCTTCATAAGTTCATGGTGAATGAGTTTCTGATAAAACGTAAACTCATCGCCTGACATCATCTGCTCAAATTGCGGAATAAATATCTTGGTTGCAGCACTAGGTTCAGCTTGAATGCCGTATTGAACGATGACAGTATCTATGATGCCTATGTTTTTCTGGTCATCCTCAAGCATATTTTGGAGACGCTTGCGAACATCTTCATAAGGGCAGACATCTATAAGTTTTTGGTCGTTCGAGATAATTAAATTTTGAAAGGCTTTCAGGTCTGCCAATCTTTCAGCAATAGCAAGCCGCTTCGTATCCTCTAGTGTTGTAACCACGTTTAGTTCTCCTCCATGAAAATAATCTAAAAATCATCTAATTGATCCCCTTTCACCGCAGAGGCAATACCAATTCAAAATTCGCTCATTCATAAGGTACGGCATTAAGAAAGGCTAAGATAACGACGGTTTAGGAGCGTGTATCTGTCGCATTCTTTTTTCAAATTGGTATAATGTGGCTCCTCACAAGTTCGCCAAACGTTACTCACGTCTGGCTTTGAGAACCTGATCGAACACAATTACCTTAGTGATAGAAATGGGTTATGTTTTCAAGCAACAAAAACCTTCAATACCTTGATTTTGCAGGTGATCCAGTTTGAGTCCACCTAACCTGGGTTAGATGTTTCAGTTGAGCTTACAAAAAGCTGAGCCGGATGACTGAACTAAGAATTCACAGCTTTTACTAACAGGACTTACGCAATCGCCCGCTCCCTTTCTCACGGCTGGGGTCTGGGCAATACTCTTCCCAATCCCCAATCCCTAATCCCCAGTCCCTTTTACAGTCGCTCCAGTGCAAACGCCGTACCACCACCAGTACCATGACAAACCGCTGCTAGCCCGAACTGCCCATTCCTGTGCTGCAAAGCGTTGAGCAGCGTGACGATGATTCGTGCTCCCGAAGCGCCGATGGGATGCCCTAGTGCGATCGCCCCCCCAAAGATATTGAGCTTCTCGTAAGGAATTCCCAGCACTCGGTTAAACAGCACGTTGCTCAAAGCAAAAGCTTCGTTGTTCTCGAACAAGTCAAAATCGTAGATTCTCATCTTCAGCTTGTCTAAAAGCTTATTCACTGCCAAGATGGGAACTTCAGGGAAACGCCAAGCTTCCCCACCGATCCACGATCCCCCAATCACCCGTGCTAGAGGTACCAGTCCGTAACGTTCCACCGCCGTTTGGCTTGCCAAGACAAGAGCTGCTGCTCCGTCTGATATCTGGCTACTGTTACCCGCAGTGAACACCCCATCCTCTGTGAAAGCAGCCTTGAGCCGGGTTAGGCTCTCCAAGGTGGTTTCGGGGCGAATGCCTTCATCTTTTTGCACCAATTCCAAACCTTTCTTCCCTTTGACCTCAATTGGTACAATCTCCTTGTTGAAGCAGCCTTGTTCCGTGGCGAGTTTTGCCCGCTGCTGTGAATACAGAGCGACTTGATCCAAGTCAGCCCGCGTCACCTGGTAAGCTGCTGCCAGCCTTTCTGCTTGCTCTCCCATCGCTTCAGCGGTCGTGGGATCGGTGAGACCGTCGTAAAGTAAAATATCTGTGAGTTGCTCTGGCGAACCCAACAGGAATTTGTACCCCCATCTCGCTCGGTGTGATAGGAAAAATCCGGTCTGGGACATAGATTCCATTCCACCAGCAAGTACGATGTCGGCTTCACCAGCGCGGATAGCAGTGGCGGCGTTCATCACGCTCATCATTCCCGAGGAACACACCATGTCCACTGCATACCCGTTCACCGTTTCTGGAATTCCAGCCTTGAAAGCCGCTTGACGGGGCAATGACTGTCCGTGACCGGCTCTCAGGACATTGCCAAAGATGTAAAGGTCTAATGCTTCCTCGGATATTCCTGCCCGTTCCAACGCAGCGCGCATGGCGATCGCACCTAAATCCACTGGCGAAAAACCCGCAAGCACACCTCCGAACCGACCGAGTGGGGTGCGTACTGCTGAGACAATATAAGCTTCTTGCATACTGATTACCATTTTTACAATCTCACGTTTTTAAGCGCTACCAACTTCAAGCGGGATGCTTATGGCAGCAGATTTCATTAGTTTATGAAATGTGGATTTGAGCTTCCTCACTGTTTGCTTAACATAGCAATTTTTTGCAGATTTCATGCTTTATTTTCATGGTTTCAACGCTTTTTTTTAAACTATTTCCCATGAATTGTAAAAAATATTTTTTTAGATATCAACCATAAGGCGAGTTATCAATTATTATTTAAAAAAGTGCGATACCAGACAATCAGTATTGTATAACAAATTAAAAGGGGCAACGAAAATGGATTTGTTCAATAATTTTGAACAGTACTTAAGACAGTTAAGCGAAATGCAAAGAGGGGTTTTTAATAGCTGGACATCTATGATGCCAAATATGCAGAACTTTACCACACCAAACTTCCGTAACAATTTCGAGAATACCCTAAAATTTCAGGAAAACCTGGTGACAACTTCTCTAGAATTGCAAGCTCTGTTAGCTCGTATGTCACTCGAAACCCAGAAGCAATTTTGGGAGGGCTATTTTAATATGTTACGGAAAGTATGAATAAAAAAGCTGAGTGATCAGTAGAGTGGCATTCGGTTCACATCATATATAGTGGAGTGCTTTCTGTTTTTTTATAGTGTGTTTGTCAAGGAATTATGAAATAATTTCTCTGACAAACATACTTTCAGTATTAATAAAGCCCCCAATAATTTATTGGGGGGAGTGTTTTTCGTGTGAAACGGTTATTTTAAGGGAAACTTTTTCTATTCTTTCTTTTCATTAAGAGTTCTACTTCGCTAACAAAGCCATTGACTAAAATTTAACCCTGCAACTTTGTCTAATCTTCTATCTAAAGAGAGAAGGCATAATTTTAACCATTTCGTATTCCTGAATACAAAACTTAAGAAATACGTGCTGGATTTTGGGGAATTTTGTCCTCATTCCAAAACTGACAGAAAAGCCAAGTAGAGATTATTAAGAGACAACTAGCGATCGTAAACTGCACCATTGCTCCATTAAAATGATGCAAAGAGGGTTTTTTTACATCTTGCACCAGTTATAAGGACGCGTCTTGCGCCCACTCCACAAATCCATCCAATTCTTGTGGGATGGGCATCTTGCCCGTCCATACTTTAAATGGTGCAAGATTTGAGTTTTGCAATCTACTCCTCCCCGCGCTGAGCCACAATGAATTTTAGTCAATTGCTTGTTGAAAAAATAGACACAATCACAAAAAACTGGGTTGAAGCAGTTCGCTTTGATAGGCAGATTTCGAGTGCCGATGATTTACCACGCTCAGCTATACGGGATCATCTTCCCGATGTTCTCATGGCGATGGCAACCGTGCTTTCCCAATCCCAGGACAGCGATATTCAGTCGATAGTGCAGAACAGTTTGGAACATGGCGTATTGAGGGCTGCACAAGGTTTCACTCCAATAGAAATTGCACGGGAGTATCGTCTGCTGCGTCAGGTGATCTTTTCTACTTTAGAGGCAGATTTACTAGAGGGTACGGTTCGAGAAGTCATGCGAGTTTATGGTGTGATTGACGCGACGATTGACGAAGCGATCGCCCAGTGCTTCAAAAGTTATGTGGAGGAGCGATTGCAGGAAATACAGCAGCTACGAAGTCAGGCAGAGCTAACCAATCAGGAACTGACTCGCTTGCTAAAAGCGAATCAGGAGAACGTCTCTCAACTGGCACACGAACTGAAAACCCCTCTGAATTCGATTATTGGCTACTCGGAGCTGATTTTGCGCTCCTCACGCAAGAACCCTAAAGTTCAGGACACCGCTCCCCATCTGGAACACATTGAGCGCGTGGTACGCAATGGTAGACAGTTACTCCGCCTGATCAACGATACATTGGAAATCTCTCGGTATGAGGCAGGGAAGATGAAACTGAACCCAGAGCCAATAGATGTGCGATCGCTCATCAACGATGTGTTTGAAACGTTGCAGCCTTTGGCTGCTGCAAAAGAGCTACAAATGGTGGTTGATTGCGAACGTGTCCCCGAAAAAGTGCTGACAGACCCTTTGCGATTGCAGCAAATTGTCACTAATCTTGTAAGCAATGCGATTCGCTACACAGAGTCAGGTAGCGTCAAATTAACGTGCCAGATACTATCCGATAACCAGTGGTCTATAGCAGTCAGTGACACAGGAATCGGGATTGCGCCAGAAGACCAATTGCGTGTTTTTGACCCCTTCTTTCGAGCTGACAATAGCGGCACTCCCGTACCCGATAGTACTGGCTTAGGGTTGGCAATTGTCTCGCAGCTCGTAAAACTTATGCAAGGCAAAATAGAACTGGTATCGCTGTTTGGAGTTGGCTCCACCTTCACAGTCATCTTGCCGCTAGAAGTCAAAACACCCGCTTGACACTCCCCTTATGAAGGAGAATTCATGGTGTCTTTCAATCGCAAAAATGCTTTAATTCTTGCCATTAATTCATCAAAATCAATCGGCTTACGGATGAAGTCATTAGCTCCTAGCTCTAATCCTTGGGGTAGATCAGCTTCTGCATAAGCCGTGATCAGAAGAACAGGAAGAAAAGGGAGTTTTTTATTTTCCCGAATACGCCGAGTGACTTCATAGCCACTCATTCCTGGCATCATCGCATCGAGCAACACGAGATCGGGTGGCGATGCTTCTATCTTGGCTAACGCTAATTTGCCATTATTGGCAACATCAACCTCATACCCTTCTTCCATCAAAATTGCCTCTAGTAGAGACAAATTATCTTGTGTATCATCCACAATCAGGATGCGTTTAGCTTGAGGTTTAGCTTGAGAAGAAAACATAAAATCAAGTCTCCATTTAGGTAAAGAGGCTTATATCAATTTGGCGCTTGGCGACTTGCAGTTTCACAAGTGCGGTGCAAGACGTCTCTTATCAAAATGCTGGAATTTTGTCAATTTATAATAGCTATTTGTTGGCTTACTGACCTCCTACCTTAGGGGAGTCGCACCTTCAGCCAATCGACAATGGTTGGAGGAAGGTTCTGCTGAACCTTACTGCTCACGTATATCCCAATATGTCCGACAGGAAAAGAGCAAACTGTGTAGTCCTGGCTTCCAATGTATTTCTCAAGAGCCAAGGAAGATGCAGGGGGAACCAGATGATCTTGCGTTGCGTAAATGTTTAAAACCGGGATGCGGATATTCCCCAAATCTACTCGCTTCCCTCCAATCTCGATTTCACCTTTGATGAGTTTGTTTTCCTTGTAGAAGTCCTTGATGAACTGTCGGAATGTCTCCCCAGCTTGATCGGGGCTGTCGAAAATCCATTTTTCCATCCGCAGAAAGTTGACAAATTTCTCTTCATTGTCAATTATCTCTAGAAGGTCAATATACTTCTTGATTCCTAACTGAAAGGGCTTGAGCATTATGAAGGTGAAGTTTAGGAAGTCGCCGGGGATATTGCCCAAAGTATCTACCATAAGATCCACGTCCATAGCTTGTGATCCCACAGTGGATCTACCCCAAACATTGAAGAGTCCCTGATTGATGTGGAAATCAACCGGAGTGACCATAGTAATTAGGTTTTTCACCTTATTAGGGTAAAGGGAACTGTAGCAAAGGCTAAAGGTTCCCCCCTGACAAATTCCTAACAAGTTGATTTGCTCCAAGTTGTGGCGCTTGCGTATCACATCCACACAATTATTGATATAACCATTGATATAGTCATCAAGAGTGAGCCAGCGATCGCCTCGGGTGGGATAGCCCCAGTCAATGAGGTAGACATCCAAACCCAGTTTGAGTAAATTGGCAACGAGCGATCGCTCCTCCTGTAAATCGACCATATAGGGACGGTTGACTAAGGCGTAAACGATGAGGATGGGGATGTTCTGCGAATGCTCCACCTTTGAGTTGAAACGGTACAGCACCACTTTATCCTCCCGGTAAATCTCCTCGGTGGGTGTCACCCCAATCTGAACGTCCTCTTCCCGCAGGCGGCTTGAAATATCAATGCCCTTAACCAGTTTTTGCAATAGCTCAGTAAATTCCTGCATCGCCTGCTTACAATACCTCGTTATTAAGGGATTCTGCCAAGGTTTTTTTTAGGTTTTTAACTTCCTTTCGCAACTCGTAGAGGCTGCGGTAAACCTCGTCTAATTCGCTGCGAGTCGGCAAGTCATTCATCTTGAGAAATACTTCCATTAGCTGTTGCTGGTGTAGCCGCCAGGTTATGGCTGCATTCATGAATTTTCCCTGGATCTCAAGGGCATCCTCTGATTGGAACCGCTGTGCGAATACTTGGTCAAATATACTACTCCAAACTTGCAGAAACTGCCGTAAGTTCTCAACCGTTTCACCCTTGTTTTGGGAAGAGACCAACTCCCGCATCAGTTCCTCAAATGCCCTCACCCAGATATCAAGCAGCACTAACAGATAGTCAAAGCTCGCCTTACTGAAGTTTATCCAAGCATCAAAAGTCTGAAGCAGTTTGTTAAACTCATCGGTGTACTGCCCTTGTGCAACCATCAGGGTTTACTCCACGGAAATGCCTCTTCTACAGATAACAAATTTTCAAGCAAGTAAAGGTTGTGTTGCAAAAACTTGTTGAGGGAGTGAGGGAGTGAGGGAGTGAGGGAGTGAGGGAGTGAGGGAGTGAGGGAGAATAACTAATGACTAATGACTAATGACTGCCAAAACTTGTTAACTTTATTTATACCGACCTACTTAATTCTGTGCTCACCATCCCCAAGAACCGGGAATACCTTTGAAAGGTCCAACGACATCGCTGGTTATCCAACCACCGTAGAAATTTCCTGGTTGCGGCTGCACCTTTTCTCCGTTGACGTAGCAAGCATCCATGAGGTGAGCGTAAAAAGCGACATAGTCTTTAATTGATGCAAAGGCGGGTGTAGGGTTGGGATAAAACCATGCAGCATTCTGGACTTCTTTATCACCAACACGGATTGTGTAGTAACTAGCACCTCCCTTCCACTCACAAAAGCTAGATTGCGGTGTGAGGAAGAAATATTCTATTTTGATATCCTCAAGCGGGATGTAGTAATTAGGCGGGTGGCTGGTTTCTAAAACACGTTTGGCGCGGTGAGTATCTGCAATAGTGACACCATTAAAGATGATTTGGATATGTTTCTCAGTATCCTCAAGGCGAGGCGGACGGGGATAGTCCCATACAGATTCTTGTCCGGGACCAGGTACAATGCGTTGGGGTCTAAACATTTTGGATTTTATGATGAGATTTAGTAAGAAGTCCCTAGACCAAACATCGTAGGGTGGGCATTGCCCTTAAAAGCTTGTGTGATGGACATTTGAAATATTGGTGAGCAATGCCCACCTTACAGGAAAGTGTTGTAAAACCACAGATGCACACAGATTAACACAGATGGTTTATCTGTGTGCATCTGTGTTAATCTGTGTTTTTATTTTCATCTAATTGACTTATGCAACGGGTTTAAACATTTCGGATTTTATAATGAGATTTAGTTGAGATTTAGTAAAAAGTCCCTAGACCAGACATCGTAGGGTGGGCATTGCCCTTAAAAGCTTGTGTGATCGACATTTGAGATATTGGTGAGCAATGCCCACCTTACAGAAAAGCGTTGTAAAACCACAGATGGACACAGATTAACGGTAGTTATTTATCTGTGTCCATCTGTGTTAATCTGTGGTTTGATTTTCATTACTATTGACTCTTGCAAGGGGTTTATTTTTCACATTGTCATGATATCAAATCCGTTGGCATCGGAATTATTTCTCCTTCCTCTCCCTCTGCACTCTCAGCGTCTCTGCGGTTTTTTTATTATTCAAATGCTACCGGATTTGATATGAAAGGTAAGTACACAAAAATGGTGCGTCAACGTAGCTAACGCACCCTACTGTAGCTTATTTTAAACTGCTTAACGCACCTGTTTAAGACTTTCAACTTCCTTAGTAAACAACTCAGTAAATAAACTCAAGACAGTCCGTTCTTCGCGTACTTTGATATTGGCAGTAAGACCCATACCTGACTGCAAAGACAATTTTCTACCATGAGCATTGAGAGATTGTTGTGCTAAACGAATTTTTACGGGGAAACGATAATATTGGTGTGTTTGGTCGGGTGGTAATGCATCTGAACCAATCGAAACAACTTCTCCCTTAATATCACCAAACTCGCTGTAAGGAAATGAATCAAGTCTAACATCAACTTTCATTCCTTCCTTGACGAAACCAATATCTTTGTTCGTGATGAAAGCTTCAGCAATAAAGTTATCGTTTGGTACGATGGTGAGAAGTTTTTGGCTGTTTTGTGCCACAAAACCAGGATTTTTAGCTTGCAAATCAAAAATAACCCCAGATACAGGAGAGCGGAGTTCTTGGTATTTAATGTTTGTTTGCGCTTGTAAGATTTTGCTGTTTGTGTCTGCCAATTGCTTTTCATTTTCAAGCACAATTCTAGAGAATTGGCTGTCGATTTCGGCTATGCGCTGTTTGTTATTGACTATCTTTTCCTGCACATTTTTGCTAGAAACAGCTACCGTATTTTTCGTCTCTTGTTGTCCCTGTTGAATTTCATACTTGAGACGTTGTTGTTCCTCAACAAATTGTGCAACTTGTGCTTTGATATTCTGCACTTGTTTTTGTTGTTGAAGGTACTGAAGCTCAGCGATCGCCCCTTCTTCTGCTAGGAGTTTCATTCTAGTTAAAATTTGCTGCTCAATTGCTAAAGTTCCTTTAGCATCATCGAGTTGAACTTGGTTTTGAGCCAGTTTCTGCTTGCTCTGTTCGACTTTTAAACGCGCTGCAGCAGAGCGAGTATCTAATTCAGTTTTAGCTGTTTCTAGACGTTCTTGTGCGTCAGTATCCAAGCCTGCGACAGCACCAGTGTTTTTAATTTCTTTACGCAATAACTCATTTTCTGCAACTAATGCGGCTCGATTTTTCAACAGAAAAGCAGCTTCTCTTGACAAGTTACCTCGCATAAATTCTACTTCAGCCGCTACTCCAGAACCAATCTGCATTAAACGGCGGTAAAGCTGGTTTTCTTGCATTAATGAAGCACGAACTTTTTTGAGAGAATTTAATTCAGCATTACTTGTCACGGAATCAAAAGTGAGCAGTAAATCTCCTGGATTGACTTTTTGCCCATCTTTAACATAAACTCCTTTCACCACTCCATTAAGCGGAGCTTGAATCTCTTTCACTGTTCCTTCCGGCTTCAATTGACCTTCTGATGCAGGAACGACTTGCTCAATTTTTGCAAAGTATGCCCAACCAATCCCAAAACAGGCTAACACCATCAATGTCACCATAATAGTACGTGACCAAAATGGAGATTGGCGTAGCACAACGGATTGCTCTAATGGTTCAAAGTTGTTGTACCGCTTGAAATCTGTTTCAGATGCTCTAGGGCGCTTGGAGTCAGCAGTAAGTACTCTTGAATCCGAAGGCTTTCCATTTTGATAAGTTCCATTACGGCTCTTACCGTTGAGGTGATTTTCATTAAGTTGAGTCATGATATTTACCTGAAGATTGAGATAGAAAGGATGAAAATGATGAATTATCAATTAATGAATTATGAATTTAGTGTGTTTTTCACTTTTCATAATTCATAATTTTTTTACTGCTTCACTTCTTGTTGATTGTAAAGGTAGAAATAATGACCTCTCAAAGCCATCAAATCATCATGGTTTCCTTGTTCGATAACCTTACCACCATCCATCACAACAATAATGTCTGCATTTCTGATGGTGTTGAGACGGTGGGTGATAAAGAATACTGTGCTACCCTTAAATTCATCTGCTAAATTTAGACAAACTTGTCGCTCTGTGGGGTAATCTAAAGCGCTTGTTGCTTCGTCTAAAACTAATAATTGTGGTCTTTGTAAGACAGAACGAGCGATCGCTATTCTTTGTCTTTGTCCACCAGAAAGTCCAGCACCCCTTTCGCCGACTCGCGTATTATAACCATTCGGTAAGTTCATAATGAATTCATGCGCTGCTCCAACTTTTGCGGCTTCAATAATTTCCTCGGTTGATGCTTCCGGATTCGTGAGAGCAATATTTTCCTGAATCGTTCCATCAAACAACAGCGTCTCTTGAGGAACAACACCAACTTGTCGCCGCAAAGAATAAAGTTCTACCTTGGAAACGTCGTAACCATCAATGAATATTCTGCCAGCCTCTGGTTCGTAAAGTCTCAGCAGCAATTTCATCATTGTGCTTTTACCCGAACCACTTTGTCCAACTATTCCTACAAATTTGCCAGCAGGAATATCGAGATTGACATTGCAAAGTTGCAATGGACCGCTGCTTGCAAACCTGAAAGAAACATTGTCATATTTGACTGCTCCTACAACAGGAGGTAAGGTAATATTGTCGCGGTCTTTCTCAGCTTCCTGAGGTGTATCGACAATATCGCTTAAACGCTCTAAAGATAACGCCGTTTCTTGGAAGTTCTGCCACAGTTGAGCTAATCGCAATATAGGGCTGGTAACGTACCCTGAAATAATCCTAAAAGCGATTAATTCCCCTAGAGTCAAGTCTCCTTGAAGTACTAAATACGCTCCTACCCACAAAACAAGTAAACTGCTAAGTTTGTTGAGAAAGCTACTTGTTGAATTGGCAAGGGTGGAGGTGACTACAGTTTTAAAGCCAGCGCCTACATAACGAGCATAACGCTCTTGCCAGGAAAAACGCGCTCGCAATTCGATATTTTGCGCTTTCACTGTTTGAATTCCTGACATCACCTCAACCAAATAAGATTGAGTGTCGGCGTTGCGTTCGGCTTTGCTTCGTAGTTGTCTGCTTACCGTAGGAGAAGCAATCAAAGTAATGGCAATAAATATTGGAATTGTTCCCAAACCAACCAAGGTTAACTGCCAGCTATAAATGAGCATCACGATGATATAAACCACCGAGAAAAGCGCATCTAATCCTACTGTTAAAGCAGTCCCCGTAAGAAACTGGCGGATATTTTCTAATTCGTTGATGCGAGTGGAAAGTTCCCCGACCGGTCGGCGTTCAAAATAGCGCAGTGGTAGACGCAGCATATGGTCGATAATTTCCGAACCCAAACCCATATCGATGCGGTTGGTGGTATCTACAAACAAGTAAGTCCGCAAAGTGCTAAGCACGGCTTCAAACAGACCTACTACTAATAGCAAAACACCCAAAACGTGCAGGGTACTGATACTATTTTGAGCGATGACTTTATCAATAATCATCTGAATGACCAGCGGATTTGCCAGCGCTGCTAACTGCACGAAGAAGGAAGCAACAAAGACTTCTATCAGAACTCGGCGATAACGCGACAAATAAGGGACAAACCACTGAACACCGAAACGTTGACGGGGTGTTGCTGGCGTGGAAGAAAGGAGCAATACTCTAAACTGGGGAGGATAGCTGCTTTCTTCAACTTCCAACTTGGCGATGAAATCAGCGGGTTTGAAGCGTACAATTCCCTTAGATGGGACACCTAAAACAACAGTGCGCTCACTTGTTTCATACAGAACAGCATAGCTATCACCATAACGAATCAGCGCTGGTGTTGGTATACGTCCTACAGAGGATGTGGGTACATCTACCAGCTGCGCCTTTAACCCAATTAACTCTGCGAGATAAGCACACAGCTGAAAAGATATCACACCCTGACGGTTCATCTGGTCGTTGAAAATGCGGCGAATGACTTCGCGTCGAAACGGCATTTCCAAATGTTTCGATAACATTTGAAAACAGGCGATCGCTGAATTGAGTTGTCCTTTACCCCCAAAAAATGGGTATTTTGTAGTTTTTTGTTTCCCTTGCGCCGTCGAGGGCTGTGGTGGTGGTGTTTCTTCGTCCGGTGCGTATGGAATCTCTATATTGTCTGTCTCGGAATCGGAATCAGTAGCGTCAACTTGATGCTGTTGTCGCTGCATTGTATCAATTACTAACAAATCCGACGCACGCATTCCTAACAACCGCGCCGGAGTGTTTCCTTGTACCTCAACTGTGTTATGCAAATTGCTTGATTCCAACCGAGAACCAACAGAGAAGCCTTTTACCATTGCGCCGCCACTGACAAACCAAATGCGATCGCTATCTAATTGGTTATAAGGCGTTTTTCCTGGTGGAATCTCATAAATTTTTGCCCCAGCACAAGCGTGTTGAGTCAGCTCTTTAAGGTTGGTACCGCCTAAAGCTTGCACTTCCTTTTGGACACTGAGGACATCAAACACTTCCACCAAATGACACTGATTTTTGCGCTCCCTTGCAAAAGCTGGGTACATCGTCAGTAAGCGTAAGTACTCTGTAGTACTTAATGTTAAACATATTACTTCACTCGAAGCAATTGTTGTCTCGCAGTTAACTCCCCGTAACAAACTAATTTCGCCAAGAATTGCGCCTTTTTCTAGCAAACTCAAAGTATTTGGCATTTGCGTACGCGGATCGTATGCTAATAGGCGGGCTTTCCCTTCATAAATAATTGTGACTCGTTCAGGGGTTTTTTCTTTGCCGATAATCTTCTGACCTATCCGGTAGCGCAAAGGTTGGAGTTGTTGTGATAAAGAGGCGATGGCCTCAGTTGGTAATTGGTCAAAACCCTCTAAGGTGGCGATAAATTCTTGGAAAGAAGAGCTCTTAATATAGGTCATATCAAATATAGTCAAGAGTTCAGAGTCGGGGATAAAGGTAAAATTTCTAGGTGTTTCCACCAGTACTGCGGTTCCCTACAAATATTTAGCGTGCTTAGTAGAAGATTTGCTTTTCGTATAAGCTCAAACGGCGGCTCCCTGTAGATATATTAAGGTAAAGTAACCAGTTAAGATACCATTAAAATGTTAACTTCTAACTTTTAAATTTAGAAGAGTTGCAATTTCAAAGTATTGAATTTGTCAGTTCTGCATCACGACTTGCTTTCTAGTGTCAATTCTTAAAATTCCTCTGTTTAAGGTAAATTGATGCACCTGTACTTCTTGGGATAGGAGTACCAACAAAACTTTACACTTAACCTGATATTGCCCAGTTGCAATACTGGAGAGGCACTGTTTTTTGGTAGTGGGGCAACTTTTGATTGCCAGTGTTATAAATTGTCTCAGATAAAAGAGTGTGAAAGCCTTGAGACTATGTAATCAATAGGTAAAGATTTTATAAATGATTATTTTTTTGTTGAATTTGCATTTTTTTTCTTTTTTTAGATTTATTTTTTGTAAAACGCTTTCCTAAGCTAACAGAACCCCTGTAATTGGATTACGGGGGTTCATCTAGAGGTAGCTTATTGTCGTTGAAAAGTGTAGGGTAGGCTAAAGTTTTGTGATTACAGAAAATTTATTGATAGAGAGATTCATTTAGTTTAAGGGTATCAACAGACTTAGGTAAAACGTCTACAGAATCTAATGGGTGTAGAGATTGCCAAAAGTTGAGAATCTGTTCTGCCACAAGCTGGGGTTGAAAGAAATGAAAAAAATGCCGTCCTTCAGGGCATTCACATAGGCGATCGCCCTCTTTTAAGTATGGTTGCCATCCGCGTAAAGCATCGGTATCGACAATGATGTCGTTCATGCTTCCACAAACCATGAAGGGTACTGGAACTCGTTCTGGAGGAATACTCAGCCGTTTAAAAAGCGAGTGAGGTGAAAGCGAGCAATTTAAGTCTTCCTCCAAAATTCTCATCAAACGCTGGAAAGTATGTTCCTTCTGATAGCCAAAAAGGTTATAGACAAAACTATCGAGAGTCTTTTGCCGACTTAAGAATGGGCGATGGACGTAATAGTGTGCTTGCCAGTCAATACCCGCATCAACACCCACAGCTAACAGAGTTAAAGACTTGACTTTTTCTGGATACTTACGAGTGTAGAGTAGCCCTAACAATCCTCCTGTGCTGTGACCAACAAGATGCACAGGTTGCTCGCAGGATTTAAGATAATCTTGCAACAGTTCAACTGCATCATCTAGTGAACTAGCCTCATCCTGGGTTTGCTGATATTCCCATAATGCAACAGTCATTTTGCGTGACAACTGATACATCAACGGCTGAGCAAAGCATTGTAAACTAGGACTTGTATTCAACCAAATAACATCTGGCAATTTCGACATTTAATTTACCTGCAAATAAATTATCAATCCAGCAATTAGCGATTAGAATTTTTTACTATTAATTGTTAATTGCCGCAAGAGTTGGAAGCTACAAACCGAATTATTTTCATAACAAAATCAACCCTGTATAACCTCTATGAACATCTAGCAGTTGGTTGAATAAGCTGATCTGAAAATTCTCAATCCACCCCCAGGGCAAACGCATCTAAATTCCGTAACCCTTGTCTAGCAAGGGTTTAAGATTTTAGAGACAAAACTAAATAATAGCTAAAACCTTTATCCAGCAAGCATTCTAAAAATAAGATGCGTTTGCCCTGAGTCCACCCCCTAATAGGAGAACTTCTTTCCTAATGAGAGCTATCTGCAATAACTTCTGTTCTTCGCTTTTTGAAAATTTTTTGTATTTTCTAGTCATCAAGGAATAGCGTTTTTTGCCAATAAAAATACAAAAAATTTCATGGAATCGATTACAAAATCACTGCAGAATCACTAATGACAAAATAGAGGTAGCAGTACCATCTGCTTCTACACTCAAACTAAAAGATGCTAAAGGTAGCAAAATCAAGCATTTTCATGGTTTTGCTCGATTAACATCGTTTAGCTCAAATTGAATCATGGCTTTAGCCTGTTACACCACCATGACCAGCGTAAATGCATAGTAATTTCCCTGACAATCTGGAGAATTTTCTGTACTAATGCACTAAGACGAGTCTACAGGCTCTTGATTCACCAATAACGGACGTGTAGAGGTTGTTGCCATTGCCTACCTATGATTTTTTTTGAGAAGAATATTCAACAAGCTTGAGAAACAGCTTACACTAAAAATGAAATTAATGAAAGATAATCTCAATAAAAACTTAGGAGATGGCGAGGGACGGCTTCATATGATGTCCGGTTAAAGACTTATCGTTAAGACTGCACGGGAGCAGGAGGGCAGAGGAGCAGCCGTACAGGGGGTCTTCCTGAACCTATATTTTTCTAACTTTTAAAAAAATTGGTGAACCGGGCGTTATCAAGAATACAGTCTAAGAGCGTGTTTATCAACGCTAATAGCTAATGCTAATATGATTAAGAAAACAAATGCAGCATTGACTCACCAATTTAACTCCACAGCGGCTCTAGCTCAAATGACAAAATTTTTAATTACGCTGACATCATCCAGAGCCACCTTAACACTAAAACCGTTGCCTGGTTCTCCAGTAAACTCTAATTCAAGTATCTTATTATCGCTTCCTGCTTGAGTGTTTATGACAACTTCTCCCTCCTCATTGAGCACCATCAACTCTAGATTGGTAGGAAGATAGGTTTGACCTTGTAGGGGTTGCACCTCCACGGCAATATCAATTTCCTGCTTCCATTCTCCGGTGAGGGCAACAATCATCACCACTGTCCGTTCTGGGCTTCCCAACTCTATCAGCTTGCACCGCCTAATGGCTGATTGGGGAAGGCTTCTAAAGCTAAAAGTGACCTTGGTGGCTTTTGTACCTAAAACAGCTTCCACCGCTTGCCAACCAGCTTCAAAAATCCCCTCATACCATTGGCTCAGGCTGACTGTGGATCTGATGTTATTCAAGTATCCTGGCAACTCGTTAAGCGATCGCAATTGGCTTATGGGTAACTCCGATACCACTTTGTCTACAAATCCTAACACCGTTGCTTCCCGCAATGATTCATTTAGCTGCACAGCAACATAGCTAATTCGTTCTGAGCAAACTTCTGCAGGAAAGTAGACAACCTCTGCCTTTGGCAAGACAGGTCTACACTCCAACTTGCCATAATTTTTCACCACCAGATCGGCAACATCCATCAGTGTTTGCATTGCGGGGTTCCAACTATCGCTTTTCTCCCTGTCTGTCTCAAATCCCCTGCACTGTAAGTAAATATCCACTGCGTATACTACTAAGGTATTAAGATACACCTGTTTAGCTTTGTCAGGATTGGATTGATAACGTCGAAATTGTTCCGCTAGCGAATGAGCTTTCAAAGCTAGCGGCACTGTGAAAGTCCAAGGTTCAAGGTTGGGGTTAATGATTGATTGATTGTTGCTCATGAATCCTGACATCACAGGGTTGTAATAACTCTAAAATTATGGTGTTTACTGCTGTAGCCGGGAGCGAAATTTTTCGCAACAACGTAGATAGAAAACGCTTAGGCTTGATACTGAGATTTTCAACTCTGCTGAAATTTCTTCCCAGGTTTTGCCAGAAAATCTTGCTAAGGCTATAGCTTGAAAATTAGCATCTGGTCGATTTTTAATATACGCTGTTTTAAAAAGATTTTCAGCATCTTCTTCTATTGTTTCGCGAACAATGTCAAATAACGAAAGTGGTTTTTCTTGCTGTACTATCCTCTCTAAATCAGAGATTGACGGTAATTTTTTGACATTAGGTTCATTGAATTCAACAAATAATTCTAGAATAACTCTATCTAGTCGAAAATTAACCCAGTTCATAAATTTTTTGTCACCTCGCTCTGGGTCATAAGTGTCAATTTTTCGGCAAATATAGGCTAAAGTTTTGTTAACGGCTTCATCATAAAGCAATTCGTAAAACTGAGGAGATGAGAACTTTTTTTGATGTGGGTGAGCAAGCCTACCTGATAGCCGAATTGCCTCAACGAGTTCCCCCAAAGCATACTGCCGTAACTCAGTATTGGGTGGGTACCGTTGGGCTTCTATTGCTAGATTCTTGAGTTGGTTATCATCCAAGATTTTTTTCAAAGCCCGCTGTCGCAGGTTGTTGCTCCATGCTCTTACGGGAAAGAGTGTAGGGTCGTAATTATCAAATTCCTCATTAATATTATGCAAAAGTTTTTGTCGTACTTGTTCGTAAATCTTCTTATAAATACTAAATAGAGGTTGACCAACAAACGGACGAGCTACTTTGCGCGATCGCAGTATTTCATCAACTAGTCGAGTTAACGCCAATTGCCGCTCTTGGGACTGAGGAGCGTAGCATTGCGCCTGTATTACTAGCTGTTCGAGTCGCGCATCTATACTCATGAAAGTACCACTGGACGTGCAACTCGTTAATAGAGCATTCTCATCTGTTTTCATTTGTTTGAATAACCAGGTGAAGCACCACTGTTGATGATTGGGTTGTGTCTAGTGAATTAAGGAACTTTGCGCTAAGAATTAGCAACCCTAAGTTTTACTCAGCCCTAAGAGCTAGCATTACATATTTTGTTACAAAAATTAATTTTTGCCATTTTGTAGAAAACCTAGCTTTTTCACTTGAGTTATAGACAGAAGGAGGGCAAGGACGCTTAACCTTCAGATTAACACCAGTCATAACCATCTGTTTGGAAAATAAGGAGAAACCAAAATGGCTAATACTATCTACGGCACATCTGGACCAGATATTCTTGATGGCACCGACCAAGATGACTACATATATCCCTTCGCGGGGAACGACAGTGTTTACGCAGGAAAAGGCAATGACTACGTAGATGGCGGGGAAGGCGATGACTACATAGATGGCTGGGAAGGTAACGACACCCTATATGGTTGGACAGGTAACGACACTCTAGTTGCTTGGAAGGGTAACGATTACCTTTATGGCGAAGCAGGTAATGACTGGCTAGATGGTTCCTACGACGACGACTACCTGTATGGCGGCGATGGCAACGACCTCCTTGGCAATGCCTACCTTAAGGGTGAGCCTGGTAACGACAAAATGTATGGGGAAGGCGGTAACGACGAACTGTATGGCGGCGATGGCAATGACTTGCTCGATGGCGGCGATGGCAATGACTTGCTAGACGGCGGCGCAGGTGACGATATCATGGCTGGTGGACTTGGCAATGACATTTACTACGTTGACTCCGCTTATTCTCTTAACTCCTCTGGCGACACTGTCAAAGAGAACTTTGGAGAAGGGATAGATACCATCTACTCTTCGGTTAGTTTCTATCACGCAGATTTTTCCAATGTCGAGAACTTCGTTTTAATTGGTGATGCTACATTGGCTACTGGTAACAACCTCGACAATACGATAATAGGCAATGACAAAAACAATACCGTATATGCTTTAGGAGGTAACGATTCCGTTTTTGGGCTTGTTGGTAATGATGATTTGTATGGGTATGGTGGCGATGATAATTTGTATGGTGGCGATGGCGATGATGAACTGTATGGTAATGAGGGTAATGATAAGCTGTATGGTAATGAGGGTAACGATAAGCTGAGTGGGAATACTGGTAATGACACTCTCACTGGTGGTACTGGTGCGGATACTTTTGTTTTCAATTATCTAAATGAGGGAATTGATACTATCACTGACTTCAATTATTCTGAAGGTGATAAAGTTCAGGTCTATGGTACTGGATTTGGGGCTTCCTCTACCAACCAATTCTCCTACGACAACAACACAGGTGCATTGTCATTTCTGGGGACTCAATTCGCGACTGTACAGACAAACCTTAGTTTTATCCCTAGCCTTGACATCACCCTTGTCTAGAGTCTAAAAATTTTGTACTAAGTCAATTGCAGCCAATAGGTTAATTGCGTTGGGGCAACTCTAGTCGGATTGCCCCAAACTAAACACGAGAATTGTGTGCATTTTTGACGAAATTAATTTTTCTACTTAGTTCAAGTTAAGCTTTGGTATGGTGAACAGATAAGAGTAGTGAACAATTCTGATAATGAATAAATAAACGCATAACGCGCTCGAAGCGAAGATGTGAAAATATCGGCAGTTATCGTGGTATATCTATTTTAGATATAACCCGTCTTCTTGCCATAGATATGCTACAGGACTTCTCCGGTCAGAATCTCCGAGGTCGCTCCTTCAAAGGTCAAAATCTTACGGGTGCGAACTTTACCAATGCAGATATTAGAGGTGCAGATTTTACCGATGCTATCTTGACAGGTGCAAACTTCAGTTATGCAAAAGCAGGATTACAGCGTCGTTGGGTTCTTGGGTTGGTCTTGGTCTCATGTCTAATATCAGGAATTTCAGGATTTTTTGCAGCCTGGTTTGCTGTTACCACAACATATGTATTTAAATCAACCGATCAAGACAGCTTGATTCTTGGCGTAGTCTACTTTATTGTGTCTGTGGTCTTTTTTATTGTCGCTCCCCGCAAGGGCTTAATAGCAGGTTTGGGAGCCGGAGTCGGAGCCGTCGTTGTTGCTGGAACCGTTGCCGGAACCTATGCGATCGCCGGAGCTGTTACGGCTGTAGGAGACGAAGTCGGAGTTGTCGCGATCGCACTCGCTATAGCTGGAGCTTATGCCGTTGCTGGAGCCGTAGCAGCAGCAGGAGTCGGAGCCTTTGCTATTGCTGGAACCGTCACTGGAGTGGCAACTGAATGTAGACCCTGTATAGCTATATATTGTTGTGGGGTTATTGTCGCTTATGCGATCGCTTATGCCGTTGCCTTCACATTACTTAATACTTACATTAGTTGGCGTGCATTGGGTGGAGATGAAAAAAATGCTTGGGTTCGCTCACTTGCTATTGCCTTTGCGGCTACAGGAGGCACGAGTTTTCGTGGTGCTGATTTAACCTATGCTGATTTCACTCAAGTAACTTTCAAAAACACAGATTTGAGAAAGGCAAATCTAACCCGCACTCGTTTTTATCAAGCAAAAGAACTTAACTATGCTAGAGTGGGCAATTCGATATTAGCTAAACCAGGTATTCTCGATTTGCTTATCAACGCTAACGGTAGAGAAAAATCTTATGTTGGAGCTAACCTTAGAGGTGCAAATCTTATAGGTGCAGACGTGACAAAAGCTATTTTCAAAGAAGCAGATATCACTGAAGCAACATTTCAAGGAGCGCGTCTAGAGCAGGCTAACCTAACTCTTACTCAAGCAATTGGCACAGATTTTTCCAACGCTCTTATGACTGGTGCTTGTTTGGAAGCCTGGAATATTGAAAGTACAACAATTTTAGATAATGTAGATTGTCGGTACATTTATCTTCTAGAAAATCCTAAACCTGGAACTTCTGACCGTGAACGCCGCCCTAGTAGTGGAGAATTTAAACCAGGAGAATTCGCCAAATTATTTCAAGAGATTATCAATACCGTTGATTTAATTTTCCAAAACGGTATTGAGTGGAAAGCTTTTGTTACTGCCTTCAAAAAATTGCAAGTCGAAAATGAAGAAACTGAACTAGCTATTCAAAGTATTGAAAATAAAGGTGATGGGGTTATTGTTATCAAGGTTAGTGTCCCTTTCATTGCGAACAAGGAGAAAATTCACAGCGAGTTTATACAAAATTATGAACTTGCTCTCAAAGCTATAGAAGAAAAATATCAGGCAAAGCTAGAAGCTAAAGATGAGTTAATTATTAATTATCGTCAGCAGTTGGATGACTACCGCTCCAAAGAGTACCAGCAAAGTGCCAATCTCAAAGAGATTATCAGTTTGCTAGCATCGAAACCTGTTAATCTTCCTGTTAACGTTCCTGAAATCAAAGCGATCGCCAAGCGCCAATCTTTAACGAATCAATTGGTTATCCTCACTTTAGGAGATGGTGATTTTGAATGCGGGTTTCCATCCGTCACTACTCAGATATGGACAGAGGGTGAGAGGCTACCAATACAACACATAGGACAGTTGCCACCAGCACCAGAAATTCCCGAACTTTATAGCCGTTGCTTGTCAATCTATAAAGATTTGAATTTGCGTCTCCCAATTAAGGCTAAATCAAAGTCTAAATCAATACAAACGAGGGATTTTTCTCAAAAAGACATTTATCCATTAGCTCTTGAAATGGAAGAGCTACTGAATCAATGGCTCAACTCAGAGACATTTCGCCCTATCGATAAGATATTGCGAGAAAAATTTGTGCGTTCTGATGAAGTAACGTTAATTATTCAATCGGAAAATTTTGATGCACAGCGGATTCCCTGGCATCTTTGGGATTTTTTTAAGTCTTACCGCAAGGCTGAAATTGCCTTGAGTGTTCCATTTTATGACCGAGTAGAAAAAACAGCGATTAAGAGAGGAAATCGGAGAATTTTAGCAATTCTTGGCAATAGTGATGGAATTAATCTGGAGGAAGATAGGAAGGTTTTAGAAAATTTACGTGATACGGAAACGGTATTTTTAGTAGAGCCAAATCGCCAGGAATTGGATCAACAATTGTGGGATGAAAAAGGGTGGGATATTCTCTGTTTTTCGGGACACAGTTCAAGTCAATGGGATGCAAGAAATGGTTGGATTTATATCAATAAAACTGACAAGCTCATGCTTGATCAGTTAGAGAATGCTTTGAGAGCAGCAATTGAACGGGGTTTGCAGCTAGCCATTTTCAACTCCTGTGATGGCTTAGGATTAGCAAGGCATCTGGCTTCTTTGCACATTCCCCAAATCATTGTTATGCGGGAATTGGTGCCGGATGTGGTAGCACAAGAATTTTTGAAGAACTTTCTCACAGCGTTTGCTACCGACAAGTCTTTTTATATGGCAGTACGACAAGCACGGGAGAAGTTACAAGGTTTAGAGAATGACTTTCCTTGTGCGACTTGGTTACCAGTAATTTGCCAAAATCCTGCCGAGATACAATGATTTGGTCATACAAGTAGCACTGCTGATTTTTCACAGGAAGTCCGAGAAACAGAAACAGCGTAGTTTTTTCCACAACCTGATTCTTAACTGCAAAACATAACACATACACAAACGAACCTTGCAAATTATTTATCTGTGTCCATCTGTGTCCATCTGTGGTTCTTATTTCTTGATGTATTGCACTCAACCCCCGAACCGCTATATATAGCGATTCGGGGGTTGAGTGCAGTACGCTTTGATCGCACCCCTTATATCAAATCCGGTAGCATTTGAATAATAAAAAAACCGCAGAGACGCTGAGAGCGCAGAGAGAGAGGAAGGAGAAATAATTCCGGTACCAACGGATTTGATATTAATCCCCTCCCCGATTGCGGGGAGGGGCGGTTTTGGCGCAAGCCAAAACCGGGGTGGGGTTCTAACTGTATTGCAAGCTCAGGGAGTGCGTTGCAAAGCGTAAGCTAGATGTGGTTATCCAATGATGGAGTTTTCAAAAGCCACATTGCCAGTCAAGTTAATACCTCCCTCAAGAACAGAGGAGGTTTGGGTGATGTCACTGCTAGTACTTCCATTCAGCAAGAGGTTGGTATTGGGAGTGCGGGGGTTGTAGCTGGTGGTGTCAATTGTCAACGGATTGGGGAAGGCGTAGGCAATGTTTTCCCAAGGCACAAGCTTAAAGTTGGTGTTGACGTTTTCACCATCAACAATGTTGGCGGGGAGATTTCTGCCATCCTGAGTGACGAACACACCATACGGGAAATTGGAACCCAGTGGTACGTTGATAACATCTGCGCCATCTGACTCTTGAACGCTGTCAATTGATCCATTGTTACCAACAGCAAAGCGCCCCACAAAGTCATTGTTACCCTTGCGGCTGTAAACTGCAAAGGTGCTGTCACCTTGGCTAGATGCTAGCAGGTAGCCGGTACCATCTTTGCCGTAGTAGATGGAAAGCCCTTCAACATCGTCTTCTACATAGCTACCGCCCAAGTCTTTCACTTTGTCAATTAACGTACCAGTTGTGCCACCGTTTGGTTCTGCTTGATACTTCCAAATCCCTACATCTTCCTGACCAATGTAGAGGAAACCGAGTTCTTGGTCTGCCACCATGCCTTCTAGTTGAGCATCGCGTCCGGCAATCGTTGGTACAGTAAAATTACGTACTCTTTCAGCCCCAATATTACCATTACCTGTGTCAATCAATTTGTACTGTGCGACATCTCCAGTTTCTCGGCGATTGGCAAAGACGTAGTAATCATCTGTCACAGGACTGCGATATAAAGCTATGCCATAAGCACTCCGCGATGATGGCGAGTAGGGAGGCTCAAACGGCGATGCTTGAAACAAAGTACCGATACTGCTATCAGTGATATCTTCGAGATATTCACCGGACGCGCTGGGATGAGAATTGATTTTGAAGATAGCCAGCTTATCGTTATTGCGGTCTGTGGCTACGGCAATATCAACAGATTCACCGCCTAAGTTAAAGCCATATTGTAAGTCGATATTGTTGTAACGGATACCACCTGGATTGACCTCCTGCAACAGATTACCAGACAGGTCATAGACCCGTAAGCCTGCATTTTTGACTGCTGTGAGTACCAGGCTTTGTTCCGGATTAGAGGAATTTACGTAGATAGCGGGGTCGTCTGCATCGGCGCGTTGGTCGCGTGGTAAATTTGGGTCATTAGACAGGTCCGGACGGGTTTCGACTGTAGGCGCTGCGCTAGGAACTAAGTCTGCACCTAAAGCGAGGATTTGAGTAAATTGGGTCTGGCTGAAGTTGTTGTCACTCACCAAAACGATGGACTGACGACCGTCAGACAGTTGAGGACCAAAAGAGATGCCCTCTATGTTATCCGTACCTGTAGGAAGGTTCAGCGAGTTGAGATTCAACACCAAACGTTTCTCGGCAGGTTTGATATCTGCTAGTTGTTCAGTACTAAGATTATTGAGAGAATCGTAGTACTTGATGTCAGTTGCTCCTTGCAAACTGACTTCGTAAATTTTGATGGTATTACCAACCCCTGCGGAGAAAGAGCGTTCCAATGCTAGTAGGGTGCCTCGGTTATCAAGTGCAAGTAAATCCACTAAACCATTATCACCCGAGCCTGTAGTTGGCGGTGCGGCTACCGGGTCAATGTTATAGAGATATTCCTTCTCTGGCTGTCCGCTCACCAAGTTATATTGTAGGATGCGAGAACGGCTGCCATCAGTGAGCGTGGCAACAGGACCATCTTGGAACAGGGCGTTTTCGGTTGCTGTGTATAAAGTCTTTTGGTTAGGCGTAATCGTGAGGCTTTCAAATGCTAGGTTATTGCGAATACCCGACACCTGAGTATCGCCTGCATCTGTAATGCCGTTCCCGTTGGTATCCTGCACAACTGGGAGGAACTTGTTTGGTACAGGTAAGGAACTGATTTGCTGTCCTGTGGTTAAAGAGAATTGATTAATGAAAGGATTTGTGACTCGACCTGCATTGATATTTACCTCTCCCTCAGAAGAAATGAATACTGTGTTATTCTTGCTCAATGCAATGCCTTCAGGGTCGAGACTGTTGAGTGGAAACTCGTTGCCATTCTCATCTTTAAGCGTGGTAACATCTGTAAAGGTGACACCCAAGCCAGTTTCTTGAGAAGATGGAATTTCTAGGGTAAATGTGTAGAAGCGAGCGGGAGCAATTTGGGAGCGATCATCAGAGATACTATAGAAGCGATTATTTGCTGCATCGTAGGTGACACCGGACAGTCCACCAACAGGAGTTTCTTGTCCATCCACAGTTCCAGCCGCACCATCCGGGATATAACCAGTGGGAAAAATAGTCTGACCTGAAAAGTCCACATTAGGAATCGTTCTGCCTGCTTCTGTGGGCGGTACCTGCAAATCTGCCCATACTAAGCGATGGTCGGAACTGGGGAAACCGGTAGGAAGTACATTCGGGTTATAAGTGCCTACCAATGGGAACAGAGGGTCAGTGTTGAGGGGCCAGAAAACGGCTGAGTTGGTGATATTTAAGTCAGTGGAGGGTAGCACATAATCTGTCCGCAAGTTGCCAGGAGTCGTATCGGCAAAATCTGCGGTGTCAAAAGCAGGGTTACCGCGATGATTCAAATTTGCCCCACCCTGTAACACAGCTTGCTGGGAACCGCCGGGACTACTGGGGATGAAATTTGTATTGATGTTAGGGTTCTGTAACAGTTGGCGGATAGCGTTGTTGTAGCTGTCGCCATCAAAGGGGTCTGCGTTCTGGTCACCCATGATGACGAAGCGTGATCCACCAGCAAGACCACCTTCTTGACCCTGATCGTCGTAGATGTAGTTCCCTTTGCCAGGTGTAATGTAATCTGCCCAGAAACGAATCTCGTCGTAGTTACGCTTGCCATTACGGTCTTCAGGACCATCGAACGTGGGAGGCGTAGGATGACTGACCAAAGCGTGAATTGTCTCGCCATTCACTGTTATGGGAACATCCCAATGATTCTTGGAAGAGAGGCGCAACACGGCTTGTTCTTCTTCAGAATACCAAGGTGTATCAGAACCAGGAACAGCAACAGTAGGTAGCAGTGACCCCGGTATGTCCTTCCATAGGAAGTTTTGAAAAGTCCGCACATTAGCCGTGTCGATGGGATACTTGGACAGCAGCAACATCCCATACTGACCAGGGAACTCACCGAAGCCAAAGGCATCGTCACCATATCCCCGTGTACCAGGAGTTGTGACGACTGTACCGTCGTTGTTCAAGTCAAATCCAGAAGGAATGCCAGTATTTGAGGGTGCTATGTAGACGTAAGGGTATTCAACTGGGTTTGCACCGTTTTGGCTGACCGAGAGATAATTTTGCTGTAATAATCGGACTGGTTCAAGAGGATCTGCCTCAACGTAGTCAAACTCGTTAATCAGCAGCACATCTGGATTCGTGCGCTGGATGATTTCAGCAACAGCTTTCGCTTGAGGGTTGTCAGGCGTGGACAAATCAGTTACTAACTCACCTTCGGCGCTGCGGTTGAGAGAAGCATTGAACTGTGAAAAGCGGATTGTGTTAGCGGCCATATATTCTCCTAAGATGATTAGGGTTTACTGGTGCAACAAATAAATTGTTCTTCGTAATCATTAGACCTCTTGCGGAATGTGAGTTCCATCTGTGTCCATCTGTGTCCATCTGTGGTTAATTATTCTTTTTTTTTGGACTTTTGCAAGAAGTCTATGAGTTTCAAAAAAAGATGACTTATTAAAATCTTGCAAGAATCAGGTTTAGGATATTTGGAACCACATATAAACACAGATGAATTATCTGTGCTTATCTCTAGTTACATCTTCACAAATTTGCACAATATATTTTCTGGCAATATCTTTTCCTCCGGGGAAAGCAACAATAATTTTGGGATTAATGTTCATTGCTTGATAGTCAGCATTGGGCAGTTTTTCTACAAACTGACGCACCAGTTCTGGTATTTTCAATGCATTCTCGTTTTTTGGCTCAATTGTTTGGGTAAAAGTCACGCTACGCGGTTGGGCAACAAGACTGACTCCATTTTTAAATACGAGTTGAGAGACGGTGGCTGTGAGGATTGGTTGTTTTTGCAGTTCCCAATCTGAGGGAATTATCCCGCTCATTTTTAGAAAATCCATGTGGAGAATCGAGGGATTGAATTGATTGGCAACGAGGGCGATCGCCAGTTCTTCAAATCCTAAAGTTCCTGTCACAAAATAGGGATTTAATGAGGCGTTGATTGTCGTCTGCATATTTGTTGGTTTCTCTGAATTTGTGATAAGTCATGAGAATGAGGAGCAAAGCTCACCATTCCTAGATTTCGTTGGTAGTGCCCTCCGTTTCATTTCACAAATCTTGTATGATTGCAAGAAATGTCACCAATGAGTCCATAGCCCCTGAACGGTTGACTATTGGCTATTAATGATTTAAGCAAAATTTACTTGAACAACCACGTCATTGTAATCCAAATCTCCACCACCAAATAGGTCTTCAAACCCATAGGTGTTATCTCCTAACAAACGAATGTGATCTACTCTGTCTGAATTTGCCCCCAAGTAAGCAAAGTAAGCTTGAATAGCTCCAGTTGCCTGATTGGTAGGATTTTGAGCTAAGAAGTCAGCGGATGTACCATTAGCGATGATGAAAGGTGCATATAGCGCTCCACCAGCGAGATTGATCGGAGAACCGCCGTTACGACCGAAGTTGAAAACACTCTTCTCAATGGCTGCTCTGGCATAATTTGCATCACCAGGGCGCAAATCGACAGTTCCATTACCATCTGTGTCAATACCACCATCGATGTCAGCAATTCTGTAAAAGCCGACAAAGTTGTTGTACGTAGCGCTGCTGTTGACAGTAAATTGACCTTGAACATTACCAGACAACTGCAAATCCAGCAACTCTACCCGTTCTTGAGTCACTCGTTGGGGTAAAGGTCGATTTGAGGTTTGCACACGCAGAACAACGTCATTGAAGTCGTTATCATTGCCATCTTCCCAAGAAAGAGTATAACCACCACTGCTATCTGCAACTTGCAGCTTGTTAGAAGTTGCTAAGACGACATTATTGACCGTTCTGCCAGCTCTTAAGTCAGACAGTACTGTATCAGTCGTGCCGTTTTGCACTAAATAGAACATTAAGCGTAAGTTACCACCAAAATTTAACAGGCGATCGGGATTACCAAAACCTAGAGAGTTTGGTAGCACTGAGAAAACAACTTCTGATCTGCTGAGGGCTGCTTGTAGATAACCAGCTTGATTAGGAGCAATACCATTAACCTTACCTTGGTCATCATCAACAACAAACACACCAATCTCATTGACTGCTCTAGAATTTCTGCCAGTGAGGCTTACTTCTACATTTTGAGAGTTGACAAAGTTAATGAGATTGAAGATGTTGTTCGACTGTCTAGTCAAACCAGGAGCCGCAAATACTGTATCGCTGCGTTGTGCCAAGTTTTGAATCCGTCCGTCTTGACTAACGCCAACATCTTTAATACCGTAAGGCGTGTTTCGGAAATTGCTTGCGACATACTCTGCCAATGCATCCTGCTCTGAACCATTATCGGCAAAAGTCGCAGTTCCCGTGCGGACTCCTGTTTGGACTAAATCTACGCGATTCTTGCCAAACCGAGGAAAGGGATAGCTATCGCCACCACTTGCTAAAAAGTTCAGCGTCACCAGTCGGATTTGGCGGTTGGGATCACCGACAACTTGCCCGTTGCGGACTACCTCATCAATGAGGCGGTCATTTTGGTCGCGAAGGGCAAGGGAACGAATGCGCTCTCCCTGTGTTGTAACGTTGCCATTGGTATCGAATCTAATTGCTGTACGGTTGGGGTCAAAGCTGAAGGTCATCCCCCCCACTTGCGGAAACTGACCAGGTGTTGCTCCAGGGGCGGTACCAGCAACGCCGTGTTCCATGATCAGTCGCAGTTCTGCTGCTGTCACCGTCAGCAACGTTAAACCGTTGTTAAATCGTAGGGAGTTTTCAATGTCGAGTTGGGAAATATCCCCTGGCTTTTTGTTCGGCGCTATGGGGTTAGGCTGCGGAGGCAGTTTCCTGAAGTCTTCAGCGCTCACTCCCCCTGCACTATCTGAAACCACACCAACGTTATCTCGAATACCACCTCCATTTTTAATAGAAACAACAGTGGTAGAGTCAATGCTGCGCCCTAGTGCTAAGTTAGCATCTGCTGTCAGGTTGCCAAAGTTAGTTTCTTGGGTGCGGACATCGTTACGAGTGCCGTTGAGGAATACCGAAGTTTTACCAAATATATTGTTATCTTTGCTAGCAATAACGTTTCGCAGGGCGTCAGTAATTGCTACGACGTTTTGGTTAGCAACAGTTCTAGGGTTAACATCGGTGCCGTAAACGCGGTCAACTCCTGCTTCATCTGTGGCATAAGCTCCGTTGATGTTACTATTAAGAATGCCAGTATTAAGTACGCCATTGTCGTCGAACTCAACAACCAAACGTCCCACGTATTTGTAATTGGCATCAGTGTTGACGACTAAAATAGGTTGACCGCTGGCAGAAGTCCTTAGAATTGGGTATTGTCCCTTAGTTGTATCTCCTGCTCGCAGGGGGTCGTTAGCATCCGACAATAATGTATGCGAGCCACCAGCAATCAGGATATCAACATCACGCAGTCGGGGTGCTAGTTCATCTCGTTCTATGTTGAGCTGCTGCATATGCGCCAGCAGCACGATTTTATTAATTCCTGTGTTTTTGAGGTTATCTACAGAGGATTGAATCTCTGCGGCAAGTGCTGTATAATCTACGGGATTAGAGGGAGTAACAACAATGCTGCCAGTAGATGAGATACTTGGTAGGGTAGGTGTTGTAGCTCCAACAACACCGATTCTCTGGTCATCTCCATTCCCCAAAATGCCATCAGCACCAGGCAAGCTAATCACTGTACTTTTGGCAATTTTGCCTTTAATTGTGCTTGCCTCGGCAGTGTTTTGATTACTAGCCAAGTCGCTATTTGATAAGTTACCTGCAGCGATTTCTGGCTGAAAGTTTAGGTTCGTGCTAAGGTATGGAAAATTGGTGCCTGGATTGCCACCACCAGTGCGGATAATATCTCGGACTTGCCTAACGCCCAAGTCAAACTCGTGGTTTCCCAAGGCTGAGGCTTGTATACCAAAGGCATTGAGAATGCCAATATCACCCCGTCCAATCACAACATTTAACGGTGTAGCTGTCCCTAAACCTCCTACTCCATTGAGGCTAAGGTCGCTGGAAGCATTCAGGAAGACACCGGGAATGTAATTGTCACCAGAAGATAAAGTTAAGGTATTGGCAAGGACGTTGCTGGGTAGTGCTGGGTCAGTTCTGAGGCGGTTGAGAATAGATGAAAAGCGTACGGCATCATCTAAGGCTGGGATACCGGCTTCAAAGTCTGAAGCATGGAGTACTTGAAGTGTAAATGGCATTTTGATTTCAATTCAATAAACATCAACTGCAAAGGCAAACTTTACAGTCGGGGCAATGGTAATGCGCATTTGGCAGTATCATGCATTTCTTGTATAAAAAAGCATGGATTTTGAAATGCTTGCCATTTTTGTTTGTATTAATTTGTATTCAGTACCCTTAAATTATCCCAGTAATATTAAGAAGTAGATAGCAAAAGGTTAAGACATTAGATGATCTAGAGTACAGTAATAATTCTTAGTAAAAACAAACGCTACCTATTTAGGGTAGAGATACGCTACTACTCCCTTTTGCTCTAAAATTACCTATCTTCTCTGCGTTCTCTGTCTTGAAAAGTTTGCTACGGAGGGAAACCAACGCCAGTCACCTACGGCGGGAAACCCGCCTGCATGGCTAGCGCTCCTCCTGACAACTTTTCGCTGCGCCTCTGCGGTTTTAAAATCAGTACTCTTTTGGCAAGAAGGAAGGGAGTCATCGCAATTTTTGAAATACTTGCTATGCCCAGTTTTTTCTTTTACAATCTTGGAGATCAGGACTTACGCATGGGTAACGGAAAAACGAACCACAGAGGACGCAGAGGAGCCAGCGCCCTTTGGAGGGTTTCCCGAACTCACAGCGACTGGCGTGACACAGAGAAATAAGAGTTTGAGAGGTTTTTTGCGTAAGTCCTAGAAATTTAATTTTCTCGCTTAAGCACTAACAAATTATGTATTAAAAAAATACGCCAAAACGAGCAACGGTTAATTTGTGCCATCACCTTTGCTACACAATCCGTTGAACTGTCTTGGCGCGAAACTAATTTTTTGACATGAATTAGCGGCGGAATTTTTTGGGGTCTAGGCGATAACCAGTTTGAGGTTGAGACTGCTGACGATTAAGTGACACACCATTGTTGAGTTTTCCTCCGGTACCGCGATCGCTACGATCTAGGAAAGGTTTGAGATTGATCGGGTCTTTAGAAGAAGCAGAGGGTTTTTTACCACCGCCGAAAATTGTTTGACCTAAGTTGGACAGTTCATCATTACCACTTGTGTAAGTGTTAACGCCAAAAGTTTGCTGACCACTATCAGCAGATGCCAAGTTTTGGAAAACGCTATTGCGGACAGCATAGGGGTCTTGGTTGGTTGGGACTGTCAGCACAATTCGACAGTAAGGATTAGCTTCGGTGGTTACGCACAGAATGTTCTCTCTGTTTTCTACCGCTGTCTTCAGTTCCACTAAACCATCTGGGCGGTAAGATTCCAACCGCTGGGCTATTGCTTCGCAACGTTTTTGTGCATTCCACCCGTCTCCTAAAGTCCTAGGAGTCGCCCAAGCGAAGTATTGACCGGGTTGACTTTCAGGCTGGTACATAACGGTATACTGACCGTTGTAAAACTGACAGCTAAACCGATTAGCGCTATCAATAGGTGATGAGGTATTTGTTGTCGTTGTTGTTGTTGAGGAACCAGGTCCGGTTGTCCTTGTTGTGGTTGATGTTGAACCATTACCCGCTGGTGATGTTGGCACGACAACATCACCACCACCACGCACTTGGGCGAATGCAGCGGAATGACCAAAAACCAAGGATAAACCAAGACCACTCAAAAAAAGAAACTTCAGAGGTTGAGATAGCATAAGCAATCCTAAAACGGGATTTACAGTAGGGAGTTGATAATTTTAGTGACGAATAATGTTGTGATTTTGATTCATTGACGGCGTCCCTTTTTATCTTTTCTTTCTTTTTCCTCTTTGAGTATCTGTTTCGCTTTTGCTTGAATTTCTGTGTGACGCGCGACTCCTTCGTAGGCGTAGCGGTTGTATTTATTGCGTGAAATTAACTCTTCTAGTGAGCGAACTCGTTCATTTCCGCCTGGGTGAGAAGATAACCAACTCGGAGGAGCATTTTTCTGTTGTTTATCCAATGTTACCATCAAGTTACGTAAGCCGTCAGCTGCGTAACCTGTTGTAGTTATGAGGCGCGTACCAAGAGTATCAGCTTGGCGTTCCATGTCGCGGCTGTAACTGAGTGCAAACAGTTGACCGACGATACCGCCATAAGGTACATACTGGGTGACGTTAGCAATTAAGTTTCCCTGAGTAACTAATTGAAAACCATGGGAGAGGACGACGTGGGATAATTCATGACCGATTAACCCAGCTAATTCTGCTTCAGAATTGGTTTTGGCAATGGCACCTGCGTTAAGAAAGATTTTGCCTCCTGGTAGCGCAAAGGCGTTGAGATCTGCCTCTGGGATGACGAAAAACTCGTATTTAAATTCATTACGTCCTGCTACTTTCGCCAGTTTCTGTCCGATTTCATCGACGTATTTTAAAACAGTTTCATCCTTAACTAATTTCAGTTGCTTTTTCGCCTGCTTTGCCACCGACTCACCTATAGATTCTTCTCCCCGTAGCATCATAATGGTGGAGTCAAGGGCGGTAAACGGACCGACTAAACTACCAGTGACGGCGTAACCTAAGACACCAGTGATGATGTTGGCGATCGCATTGCCTCTAATTTTTCCTCGGATATGCGATCTGTAACGTTTGAGATTGTCTTCTGCCAGTTTTGTAAACTCAGGTCCTTGCGGATCGTTTGGGTTGAGAACGGCAAATTGACGTGCCGCCAGCGAGGCTTCCATCCATTTTTTAGCTTTGGAGAGTGCTGCAACTCGTGCTTTAATTAAATCAGGTTGATTAGGATACAGCGTAGCCGCCTTGTCTAATACCTGCAATGCTTTTTTCTCTTCACCGTCTTCTTTGAGGACTTCAGCATATTTGATATGACCAGGGATAAATTCCGGATTCTTCTCAACCAAAAGTTCTAGCGCTACTCTCGTCCTAGTTTGCGTCTGGCTGGCAATTCCCGCTTCTGCTTCCCGCCAGTACACTTGACCACCTGGGGATAGTTGCGCGAGGTCAACTATTGGTTCTTTGATTTCTTGTGTATCAGATGTTTTGGCAAAAGGTTCTTTAACTTCTCGATAGAGTTTTTCCGCAGCTCCTGTTTGTCCCGTCTGGTAAAGCTTGTCCGCTTCTATCAGTTTTTGCTGACGGGCGATCTCTTCGGGAGTTGGTGGAGGTTCCGCCGCTGACTCTGGCTTTTTAGGATCAGAAGAAGTTGGTTGTTTTGATTCAGTCGGTTTCTTTGTATTAGGGGCTTCTGAGTTGGGTGTTGCTGAAGGCGATTTTTCTTCGGTGGGTACTATGACTGGTTCATTATGAGTCGTGGATGCTGCGGGTTCTTTTGCGGGCGATATTATCGGTTGTGTCAGAATAATCAGAATAGATGTTCCGACTGAGAGGAAAACCCAGCTAAAGGCAAGCAGCAGTGACTTCCATTTGCGTTTCATGGCGGGTGGAACCTATACAAAAGCTCTTTGTAAGCCTAATGAAATCACAAAACGAGTGCTTAGGCAGCCTTCAAATAATATTAGCAGAACATTGCTTGATAGCTAATGAACTCATAGTTACCTAACTATGGGCACTCAGAAATACTTCGTTAGTGTGACAAAAATTAACATTATTAAAAATTATAATGGCTTTCATCAAAAGTGAATACATAAAGAAGTTGTGACTCGACTGACAAATGAGTGATAAATATCTGCTCAAACTATATGTTACAGGAGCCACCGACCGATCGCAGCGAGCCATCTCCAATTTGATTCAGTTGTGTGAGTTACATCTGCGAAATAGACATGAGATAGTCATTATAGACGTGCTGGAGCAACCACAAATTGCTGAAGCCGATAAAATTTTAGTCACTCCAACTTTAATCAAGGAATTTCCCTTGCCAAAAGTGCGAATTATCGGTGATTTATCAGATACAAAGACAGTTTTGTTAGGGCTTAATATTCATTAGAGATATCGGCATACATTAGTTAAAGTAATCATTTAGATTATATTTATTAATAGACAAATCAAATTTTATAAATGAATCAAAAAAGAGAACAAGATTTGGTTGAGAAGATTATCACAGGAATTCCTGGATTTGACATATTATCTGAAGGAGGATTGCCGGCTGGTCGGGTAACATTGGTCGTTGGCACCGCAGGCGCTGGTAAGACTGTATTTGCATCTCAGTATCTTGCTGAGGGAATTAGACGGGGTGAGAATGGGGTGTTTGTCACCTTTGAAGAACCTCCTGGGCGTATACGGAAAAATATGCGGAGTTTTGGGTGGGATATCCCCCAATGGGAGGAAGAAGGCAAATGGGCGTTTGTGGATGCGTCTGGTCAACCTGGCGAAAAGCCTTTAATTAGTGGAGAATACGACTTCGATTCTTTAGTTGCTCGCATTAAGTATGCCATCAATCAGGTGAACGCAGTGCGAGTCTCAATGGATTGCCTGAGCGCAATTTTTACGTATTTGCATGATAAAGCTCAAATCCGCAATGATCTATTCATGATTGCTTCGGTACTGGGACAAATTGAAAGTACGGTTGTTGTGACATCGGAGCGCTCTCAAGAATATGGTGAGATTAGCACTTACGGTGTTGAGGAGTTTGTTGCTGACAATGTCATTATCCTACGGAATGCGATCGCTCAGGAGAAACGCCGACGGACTATAGAAATTCTTAAGTATAGAGGTAGTTCTCATAAACAGGGAGAATTTCCTTTTTCTATCCTTTCTGACAAAGGGATAGTGATAATTCCCCTCGCCACAGCCGAGACAGAAGAGGGCGGTAGTTCTGATACCCGCATCACCTCTGGCATTGCGGAACTAGATGCTATGTGTAACGGTGGTTTCTTCGCTAATTCTATTATCTTAGTGTCAGGAGCTACAGGTACAGGTAAAACTTTGCTATCAACCCAGTTTCTTGCTGCTGGAGTCAATAATAACGAACGCTGCATACTGTTTGCTTCCGAGGAAAACCGAGAACTGATATTTAGAAATGCGCTGAATTGGAGTGTTGACTTCCGGCAAATGGAACGAGATGGGAAATTGCGAGTCGTATGTCGCTACCCAGAGACAAATCCCCTGGAGTACCACTTGATTAGAATGCAAGAGATCATCGAGGAATTTCAACCAAATCGGGTCGCAATTGATAGTCTATCAGCATTGGAGTGGGCTTCTAACACTCAAGGGTTTCGGCAATTTCTTGTTGGTCTTAATTCAATGGTCAGACAACAGAGAATTACAGCACTGTATACCTCCACAACCCCGATGACACTTGTCAACGGCACCTCGACTTCAGAGGCGCATATCTCTACAACGACTGATGTCATTATATTACTACGCTATGTTGAGGTGTATGGGGAAATTCGCCGGGGAATAACGGTTATTAAAATGCGCGGTTCACAGCATGATAAGCAAATCCGAGAGTTTACGATTGACAATCAGGGTATGCACATTGGCGAACCCTTACGTAATATTATGGGTATTCTTGCAGGTAATCCGGTATCTATAGAACTAAGTGAATGAGAGCGTCTGACAATCTCTTTCCACGGGGAGAATGAGAAACATAAGCCTTTGGGTGATATGAAGCCGAAACAATAAGTATTAATATTTGTTCATAATAATCACCCGTCTATTAAGACCAGTTTAAAAAAAGTGGATGATAAATGCACCATTTTATTTTTATTTACCTCCCCCCAATCTACAGAACATATTCTGGCTTTGTTGAATGGGGCTGGTTTTGCAGTCAACTATCAGTGTGTGGCTACACAAGCTGATTACTTGAATTATCTCAATCCTAATTGGGATGCGATCGTTGCTGAGTACAGCTTAAATGATTTGGATGCCTTGGAGGCATTGCACACAATGCAAGCACAAGGGTTGAATATCCCTTTTGTGATTGTTAATGGCACTGATCGGGCATCGCTTGCTGTAAATTGTATCAAGGCAGGAGCAGCGGACTATTTACCTAAAGGTGAACTGGTACGGCTGCCCCAAGTTATTAAACAAGCACTTGCTAAGAAAACACAACAGTCAGAATTAGATAAGAAAGATTTAGAACAACGGCTACAAGTACAAACGGCAGAACTCAGAAGACAAAAAGATCGTTCCCAACAAGTCGAAGCGGCACTGGAAAGGATTTCGGTGCAGTTGCAAACGCTAATTACTAAAAATGCTGACGGCATTGTCGTCGTGGATCGGCAAGGTATAGTACGTTTTATCAACCCAGCAGCACTAAAGCTGTTTGGTTGCAAGCAAGAAGAGCTATTGGGTGAATTGTTTGGCTTTCCTGTTGTTGGTAGTGATAATACAGAGGTTGATATTTATTCATATAATAGAGAAAGCACGGCAGCAAACGGTAGTTTGGAAAAAATTGCCCAAATGCGCGTGGTAGAAATTGAGTGGCAAGGAGAAACCGCTTATCTTGTTTCCCTAAGAGATATCACGGAACGCAGGCGAGTGGAACAAGAGCGAAATAAACTTTTGGAACAGGCTCAAGCCGCCAACCGCATCAAAGATGAGTTTCTCGCTATCCTTTCTCATGAATTGCGCACACCCTTGAATCCAATATTGGGATGGGTGAAACTTTTACGTAGTGGCAAGCTTGATGCAAATAAGACAAATCAGGCTTTGGAAACTATCGAGCGTAACGCTAGCTTACAGGTACAACTTATTAATGACTTGCTTTCAGTGTCTAAGATTTTGCGCGGTAAGTTAACTCTCCATCCAATTGCTGTTGACCTGCAAACCACAATTGCTGCTGCTATGGAAAGTGTGTCTCTTGCTGCTCAAGCTAAGTCAATTAAGATCACGACTGTATTTGATAGGAATGTGGGACTCGTTTTCGGTGATCCCAAACGATTGCAGCAAGTCATCTGGAATCTACTTTCTAATGCTGTTAAATTTACACCTTTCAGGGGAGAGGTCACAGTTCGCTTAGAAACGGTTGACTCATACGCTCAGATTCAAGTTATCGATACAGGTAAAGGGATTAAACCAGATTTTTTACCTTATGTATTTGATTACTTCCGTCAACAAGATAGTAGCTACTCCAGAAAGTTTGGCGGACTAGGATTAGGTCTTCCTCTTGTCCGCCACTTGGTTGAACTGCATGGCGGAACCGTCCGAGCAGAAAGTTTTGGTGAAGGAAAGGGAGCATGTTTTACTGTTAGGCTTCCTCTGATGGGTGAGTCCTCGATGACAATTGAAGCTGAGACTCAAAAAGATGGTAATAGCCCAGATCTGACTGGAGTGCGGGTGCTGGTTGTGGATGATGAACCAGATAACCGTAATTTTCTGGTTTTCCTACTAGAAGCTTATGGGGCTTCTGTACGTGCAGCAGCTTCAGGACACGAAGCACTTTCATCACTGGTTGAAGAACAGCCAGATTTGCTGGTGAGTGACATTGGAATGCCAGAAATGGACGGCTATACGCTGATTCGTGAAATCAGATCTTTACCAGCAGAACAAGGTGGAGACATTCCAGCGATCGCCCTCACTGCTTATGCAGCCCAGGCTGCTCAACAACAAGCATTAGGGAGTGGTTTCACGCTTCATGTTCCCAAGCCAGTCGAGCCAGTTCTGTTGGCGACAGCTATTGCAAACTTAGTTGAAAAATCGGAACCGCAGATGCACGTAGATGCACGCAGATAATCACTAAGCCCCTGCCTTGTGGCGGGTTTTATTGGCAACCAGCCGTTCTTCGTACAGTTTGAGCGTTTGATGATCCTGCTCATTCATCTGGTACAGATCCGGCTCTTGTTGGTGGGTGTATGCATTGCGATCGTAATTAACATTTCTAGCCGCAACTCGAGTAGCCTTGTTTAAACGCTTGAGCTTAACGCTGCTGCTACTTGGTCAGCTAGTGTATAAGGATTGAAGGGTTTAGTCACAGGTAGTTCAGTAAGCAGGCGGCTAGCAGCACGCCCCCTAGCTGTTAGCAAAATAACAGGGATATGCCTAGTTGCCGGATTCACCTGTAGTTGTTGAAAGGTAGTCGGACCATCCATATCAGGCATCATGACATCTAGAAGGTTGACACTCGACCCTACCAAACTGCCTGTGGAGGTATCGTTACCGGGGACAAGCGATGTCGAATTGTAAGTCTAGGTGCGACCAATGAAGCAGGAAATTTCTTCAAAGCGATTTGGAGAAGCCCCATCCTCAGCCGCAAGGCAGGATGGGGAGAATGTCACTGATTATAAACAGATCCACGAGCTTTACTTTACCAAAAGTACTTCAATAACGGCACAGCAATGATCGCCACATTCTTTGTTGATCGCTTTGGCAGATGATTCCCAAAGCGAGATAACGAGTGCCAAATCCATCGAAGCGCTGCGTGCTGATATTCAGGAGCTCGTTTTGGTTCAACCCCAAGTTGTTCTGCCGCTTTTAGAAAGGCATCTGGAGCTGGTTTTCCGGCTAGAGTTATTAGAATTCCGTCGTATTCACGTTAACTGTACTTTTACAGATCCAAAGTTAACTCAACCATAAGTTAGATTTGCAATCTTCAATTTACAATCGCTTTTTAGGTAGAAATTAGGAAGTAGAGAAAGTATCATATATCCAGATATAATTTAACAGCAAATACTAATAATATTAACTGGAATAGTAACTAATGAAAAAAATAAGAATGAGTTAATTAATATTAATTTATATTTAAAATATATTAAAAATTAGGAATTTGAAGAGGCGATCGCAACATCAAACATTAAACGATCGTTGGCATAGCGTGGTTGAGAACTAGAACAAAGAAAATCACGCTTCAGTGACTAGAAAGGAGGAACCTTTGTGAAACTGATGAATTTTTTCTAAGAAATAAATTATCTGTCGTTCCCTTTTTTATTAAGGAAAAAGTGTTATTTCCTAACTCTATCGCAAGACAGACTAAGACTATTGCAGGACGGCGAAAATAACTGACCAGCTTAAGCAGTGTCAGGGTAGCCCAAAAATTTCCAAACGAACGGTTTTGCCAAAGTGCGATTGAAGTAATCAATAAAATTCAAAATTTGTTGTTTGAGGTCGTTAGTGGAAGTAAAGTTGCCGCGTCGAAGTAAGCGACGCACCAAAATACTGAACCAACACTCAATTTGATTCAGCCATGAGGAGTGCTTTGGAGTATAAACAAAGCGAATTCTGTGAGCTGTATCGGTCAAAAACGCTGCACGTGATTCCATTGAATGCAGAATACCTGATTTTCCTTTAACTCCCAAATCAACGTCAATGCCACAGCAAGTTGCGATTAATCTCACTAGTACACGACGGCGGAAATAAAGCTACCATTCACTCATCAGCGAAAAGCCTACATAATCAGCCTTTTGACTTTTGACTTTTGACTTTTGACTTCAGCGCAGCGGTACTAGCGACTCGGACTTGTGAGTATTGATGATAAGGCGATCGCACTTGCATAAGGTTGCGGCATTACTCCTCTCGCCGATTTGTTTGTATTATTTGAGCTTATCAGTGTTTGATAACACTCAAAACACTGGTTAGTTATTTCCGCCGTCCTGCACTAGTAAGTAACCAAAATGGTCAATAACGGTGGTTCAGTCTTTCATTGTAATCAATAATCAACAACCAACAAAGATGTGCCACGCGAGAAATGGGCTACAGCCATACTCACTATCCCAAATAGAAATCGGTGTTGCTGGCAAATGTTCACACACCTGCTGAGCATTGCCACGCTGGTTTCCCTATTGGGCTTTCGCAACTGGTTATACGTTCGTGCCGCAACGGTAATGCCCAAGTGCCAGAATCTTCTGGTATTCAATCAATTATACACCAACCACCAATGGTGATTGGTCGATTTCCTGGCACCGCAGTACTGCTATGCTCTATCTTGAAAATAAAGCAGATCTCATGGCTATACAATTCACTACTTATCACCCAGTAACACTTCAAGTTCTGCTCTTAGAGCCTTAATATCCGCAACCCTTGCCACCAATAAGTTATCACTACCTGCGTCAATTAAACGGGATTTCCAATAGCAAATACTCTCGGAATTATTTATCCAAAAATCAATCACAGTACCTACAACTTCATCCATATCCCAATTCCATTTTTTCGGTAATGGTTCTACAGATTTGATGAAAGCATCAAGTGTACACTTATGATTCCCCAAGTATTCCACGCCTCGATACTGTGGTTTTTGTAGATTCTGCTGTTGGTGACTGAAAAAATCCAAAACTGGAGATACGCCTACGATGTCGAAAATGTATTTCATTCCACTCCTCCAAGTTGTTACATGAGTTTTCTTCAAATAAGAGGTTTTAAAAATTGTTATTTTCTAAAACGCTCTTGAATGACATCTGAAAAAAGTTCTATCTGAGCCTATGTCATAGGTAATAAAATTCAAACAAATTGGCACTGAAGCATTTTGAGTGCTAAGTTTTTTCCATAAAAGAGTTAGCACTGAAGTGCATTGAGTGCTAAAGTTTATAGAGGTATTTCTCTTAAATTATTAAAGAATTTCGCATAAGAAAAGAGATGGATATTATTTTTAATAATTATTTAAAATTGGGTGCGACAAATTTTAAAGGTGAAATAGCAGCTTTGTCTGCTGCCTGTTTGTGGGCTGGGGCATCGGTGATATATAGGCGCTTGGGGGAGCGTATTCCGCCATTGCAACTCAACTTGATAAAAGGGATGGTTGCGATCGCTTTCCTTTTGCTTACCATCTTCATCAAGGGTGAATTTTTTCCCAACATTTCACCACTTCCCCTTTGTTTGCTGCTTCTCAGCGGCGTTGTGGGCATTGGCTTAGGCGATACAGCCTTCTTGGCAGCTTTAAATTTTTTAGGCGCGCGTCGTGCCTTGCTTATAGGAACCCTTGCACCACCAATGACGGCAGTATTAGCGCTTATTTTTCTCCAAGAGCAGTTAAACGCTAATGCTTGGTGTGGCATTTTGCTCACCATTTTAGGAGTTGCCTGGGTGGTGACAGAACGCACTCCCGATACAGATACTTCTAATGATACTTCTAGAATGCAATTATGGCGGGGACTTGGCTTTGGTCTGATAACGGTCACCACAAATGCTATAGGTACTGTTCTGGCTCGTGCAGCATTGGTAAATACCAGTATTAGCCCCTTGTGGGCAGCCTTGTTGCGGTTAATTGCAGCCGTATTGATTCTCCTTATATTGCTACCCTTGGGCAGGCAACAAGGTCGTTTTAAGTTAAAAACATTACATTCACCAAAAGTCGTTCTAGCGGCTATCTTTGCTGCTTTTTGTGGGACTTATTTAGGAATTTGGTTGCAACAGACAGCGATTAAATTAACTGCTGCGGGAATTGCCTTAACTTTGTTGCAAACTAGCCCGTTATTTGTTATACCAATTTCTATTACGATAGGTGAAAAAGTCAGTTTGAGGGCGATCGCTGGTGTTGTGATTGCGATCGCTGGGGTTGGATTGCTTTTCTATTTACGCTAGCTAGAGTAAATTAGATGGTCTGAATCAACTGGTTCTGCGAAGGAGTCGGAAATAACTGCATATCAACTTACCTGAATCATTTTTCTCAAATGGCACAACAGTTCCATCTTTTTCAACTTTAATTTGCTCAAGACAGTTATAGACTTCAATAGGTCTTTTAATTCCATCTACACTCACGGCAGCCCTATATTCCCAATAATTTTTGGCGCTACGTTTGATAGTGAGAATGCAAATTCTATGACCTTGATAATTTCGACAGACAGATGCTTCAGCAGGTAAAGTTACTAATGAAAAAAGTATTAATAGCAGTACTAAAGCAATATATTTCATTATACTTATATCAATAAAATTAGCGTTTCCAAGAAGTTTAGTTATTTGTCCAACCGAAAAACTAAAAACTATTTTCTTTTAGGAATCACATATCTTATTCCACCTTTAGCACCAACACTATCATTTTTGTAACGAGGGATAATATGAATACTAGCATGCATCATATTTTGACCTGCATCTCGATTGATGTTCATTCCCACATTAAAACCATCGGGTTGAAATTCTTTACTAAGAATTTCTTGCACTCTGTTAACCATAAACCAACAAGCAGATTGTTCTTTAAACGGTAAATCAAAATAATTACTAACATGACGTTTTGGAATCACCAAAACATGACCTTTACTTACGGGATAACCATCAAATATAGCATAAGCAGTTGCTGACTCGGTTAGAATAGTTAGGTTTTTATGAGGGTTGCAAAATATGCAATTATTAGATGAGTTTCTTTGTAAGTTATAATGTGTATACTCGTAAATTTCGCAATACTCATCTAAGTGAATTGATTTAAAAGGAAGTTTAACAATACACTGATATGTCGGTTTTTTATGGATGTAATGTTCTCTGAACCCTTCTCTTTTTATATCTCTTCTCACTGCATAATACGCTTTACCTCCCGGCTTCAATAGGTTCGAGACTCCCATGAGAACATTAGCTTGTTCTTCAAGAAATAAAACATTTAAAACATAAAAGCAAATTATTGTGTCAAATTTTTCCTGAGGGTATTGCGGGAAATAATAAGGGTCATAACCTGTAATATCAAATCCTTTTTGTTGCAATAATTTAACATCATTGCCAAAGCCACAACCAAAGTCTAGAACTTTACCTTGAAGCATATTCTTATCTAACAAAAACTGTGCAGGTACTGATAGGTAAATTCTTTCTATTGCTGTAAGGTGGCTAAATTGATTTTTTTGCTTTTTCATCTAAAACCTTGCGGTAGTGTGGAAACCCTGGCGCGACGAGGAAACACGACAGGGAACTTTTAAGTTCCGTCAAGCTTCTACATATCTAAAGACGTTACGTATAACGTCTCTACTGTATTCCATGCAACACCAAACCCGCTATAATTTTGTCTCAGGAATTTCAAAAATTCTGGATTCTCAACTATGCTGTCTTAAAAAACCTGATAATCTCGCGGATATGATCGAGAAATTGTGCATCGGTAGAAAGTTGGGCGATCGCCCCTCTTGCTTCTCTTGCTAGACGTTCATGTTCCGTCTGCTTTGTAGCGCGATCTGCTTCCAAATTCGCAGAAAAAAGACTGATTCGAGATTTTTATAAGGGGTAGGTTGAAAACCCCGCGCTTTTAAGCCTATCCATTAGTCACATATTTTTTAACAAATATAGAAATTGATTTTGAGACCCAGCATTAATACTAGATTGCTGAAACCTTTTCTGGCTCTCTTGGGTTTTTTGTGAAAAAGTTACCTCAGATACAAAAGTGTCATTCTTTGCTTCGCGAAGAATCTCGTCAGACGCTTCGTTCAGCATAGAATTTATAAGTTTTGCTTATCACATAAAATACAGGAGAAGCTCTTTTCTTAGTTAATGTTTCAAAAATAAGATGCCTTTGCCCTGGCTTGATGGTTTGGCTGAAGTGTATAATTTTTTTGTTTTTAGTACTTTAGAGTGACAAGAGCGCAAGAAGAAAATGGTCTGAAGCCCCTGATTTTAAATACAAAAGACATATCTGCGGTAAGGTATTCTACCTAAATGTTGTGTAAACCCAGAAGAAAAATATACAAAATGCAGGATAAAGGGAGCAAACTCTTTCGTACTGAAGCACTAGAACGCCTGTCCTCGCCAGAGCAACTTGACCGACTGATACAGCTAACCAGTCGCCAAGCCTGGGTACCCTTGGTTTCTATGGGCTTTTTGATAGCTGTGGCTGGTGTTTGGAGTGTAGTTGGGCGAATTCCACTCACCGTCACAGGCTCTGGTGTATTGATCCGACCTCGTCATGTGGTGCAATTTCAAGCACGCAGTGCTGGTCAATTGTTAACCGTGAATATTAAAGCAGGAGATGTCGTTAGGCAAGGTCAAGTACTCGCTACAATCGACCAATCTAATATTAAACAACAACTACAACAAGAAAAAGCAAAGTTGAACCAACTGCAAGAGCAAAACCAAAACACTGATAGGCTACAAAAGCAGCAAGTAGCGCTGCAACTAAGAACGCTTGAACAGCAGCAAAAAGACCTTGAAGAAACCCTGCGTCGAGAGTCAGTAGCACCGATACTGCATAATGAAACACTTGAAGCATTAGAGCAAAAACGACAAAGCTTTGAGCAAAGTTTGTCAAGAGAAGAAGTTGCGCCAGTGTTGTACAAAAAAACTCTCACTGCACTAGCAGAAAAACGCAAAAGTCTTCAGGAGCGTTCATCACAAATTAGGTCATTGCTGCAAACTTTGCAACAACGAGTTTCAACTCGTCGTAGTCTGTTTGAGGAGAAGATTATTAGCCAGGATGCGCTGCTGCAATCTCAGCAGGAATTATTAAACGCTCAGGCGCAAGTGTTAGATATTGAAGCACAGCTTAAAGACCTTGAAGTTCAAGAAACGAGTAGCGAACGGGAATATTTACAAAACCTCAACAAAGTTGACGATATCAAAAACAATATTCAAGAAATTAAAGTTCAAAGAACTAATGCACAGCGGGATTACCTGCAAAATCTTAATAAACTTGACGAAATCAAAACCAAAATTAAAGATATCGAAGCCCAAAAAACTAAACTGGTTCAACAAGATTTAGAAAAGTCAATTAGTAAATTAAATCAAATTCAGGAAGTGAAAAGCAAGATAGCTTCCTTAAGACTGCAACTGACTCAATCAAGCCAAATTACGAGCAAATTTGATGGTCGCATCTTGGAAGTTGGCGTCCTCCCTGGTCAAGTTATCAGCGTTGGTACCCGTATTGGAACTATTGAAGCTGAATATTCTAATGCCAAACTCCAAAGTCTTGTTTACTTTGCTGATAAGGATGGCAAGCAAATAAAACCTGGTATGACTGTACAGGTGACACCCAGCGTTGTCAAGCGCGATCGCTTTGGTGGAATTGTTGGGGTCGTCACGAACGTTTCTCCCTTTCCTGTGACAACTGGTGATATTACAGCGCAAGTCGGTAACGAAGACTTAGCAAGAAGCCTTGCTAATAGTAGCGCAGCTCGCGTGCAAGTCCAAGTCCAACTGCAAAAAGACCCAAATACTGTCAGTGGGTACAAATGGTCTTCTTCAAATGGACCAGCACTCAACCTATCATCAGGTACAACGACCCAAGTCCGGGTCAAAGTTGGAGAAGTAGCACCTATTTCTTACATTATTCCAATATTTCGCTCTTGGACTGGTATTTATTAACTTGGTGGTTAATGCTATTGCATATATTAAGGCATTTCCAAGAAATAAATTATCCGTCTTGTGGGGTGGGCATATCCCTACCCGCCCTCGATCTGAACGGGCGAGACGCCCAGTCCACAAGAGATTTTTCGATACTTTTTTATTTGGAAGTCCTTAAGAATTCATACAGTCACTCTAGTAATATCAACTAGTAGCAAGACAAATTGAATCAACGCTCTTAAGCTATGAGCAGCTAGCAAGTCTTACAGGGTAATTAAGACTTGCTAGCTGCACGAAAAATTATAGTCGATTAAAGGTATAAATGCTTTCCCTGTTCTTTAATATTTATCCAACCATTTTTGGGCATTGGAACGCTCGAAGTACTAGAGATCGTACAAAATCTTGTCAAAGCCAATTCAGGTCTAATTAAAATAAATCAGTTTTAGACAAGTTGCTCGAGCGGTTAACTGATAGCTGTAGCTTAAGAAACTACACTCTTATAATGAGAAACCGAGAGTACTTTTGAGAAGACCATCGACAATTGGACCGACAAGTGGTACTGATTCTACTATACCACCACCAGACACGGTTATCAATTCTGCATCATCCAGTTCTCCTTCCCATTCCTTTGTTTCTAGAGTAGCTTCGGTTACGGCTTCATTCTTAATCATTTTGTTTCTCTCTTTTTGTTCAGTGATTACACTTATTGTTATAAAACATTACCGTACCTTTGTATATATGTCTTTAGACGTATGTGATTATTTTTTAAGTAGTATCAATAATATTACGCATAAATAAAAATTATATTTTTTTACCAATCGTTATTCTCTGGTAGTTACCTTGTATAAAGGGTTTTGAGATACTCGCGTATTTATATTTGACAGAGGATAAAAATTGATGGGAGAAGTAAGATACCAAAAGTGCTTTAAGTATTGCCTGATTTTTGGAAAATTTTGATTTCTTTTTTAGTAGTATTTTTTACTTTACATATTTAGATATACGTCTATAGTATGATATATTTATTTATCTAATACTTACAGGACTTACGCAAAGTCGAGAATGTCATACTGAGCGAAACGGAGTTAGCATAAGCGCTACACTCAGAATGACAGTTTTTCGTTAAAATGCGTAAGTCCTGACTTATATAAAAATCTCCTTGCAAGCATACAAGCAGAAGAATCAAAGTCTTTTATATATATCTGTATGGAGAATTTTAGTACTAGCGCTAGTGTATTAACTGAATTGGCGTAAGTCCCCTACCATAACGGTAGCCTGTTTGGTTGCCGATCTTGCGCCGGACAACAAGGCGCTCTCATCTCCGACCATAACCCTTGACTTGTTGAAGATCGGGGGCTATTTGCTCAACTAGTAGGAAGACAAATCAAATAAACCCTAAAAAGCGATGAGCAGCTAGCAAGTCTTACAACGTAATTAAGACTTGCTAGCTACACAAAAAATTATGATTGACAAAACGTATAAATGCTTACCCTGTATTTTATACTTACTCGACTAGTTTGGAGTATTGGAACGCTCGAAGTACTAGAGGTGGTACAAATATTTACTAAAGCAAATCGAGGTTGTGCGTTCAATTAAGGTGTAATTGAATATGGATTATTAGACAAATCCTTTAACGGCTTCTTTAGCGGCTACGGCGAATTGATCAGCCGCTGCGGTGAGTGCTCCAGCTAGAGTTTGAGAGTCAGAACTTGTATTCTCTACAAATTGCTGTGCACTACCTGCTAGATCTTGGGCATTTTGTACAACACCACCACCAGATACAGCTGTTAAATCTGCATCATCCAGTTCTCCTTCCCATTCCTTCGCTTCCAGAGTAGCTTTTACGCCTTCATTCTTAATCATTTTGTTTCTTTCTTTTTGTTCAGTGATTACATTGATTGTTATAAAAGATTTACGTATGTTTGTATATCTATCTTTAGAGATATTGTATTATTTGCTTCCAAAAAAGATTTAAAATATACTTATAAGGCTTTATTATAATCATTTTTATCAATTCTCATTCTCTGGTAACTATTTTGTAGAAAGGGTTTTGAGATACTCACGTATCTTTGTTTTAGAGAAGCTGAAATCAACAGGGTAAATATAATACCAAAATCTATTTAAGTATTTCCTATTTTTTGAAAACTTTAATTTTTATTTAGTATTTATTTTTACTTTATGTTATGAAAAATATATAAATGGTAAGGTATATTTATTTATCTAATACTTAAAAATTTTCTTGTAGAGTGAAGAATCAGGCGTCAGCAGCACCAAAAGCCTTCTTGAGCAGATGCATCTAAAGAACTATGCCAGCTTTGTAAGTCTGGAAAACTACACATTTGAGATTTTTCTCGTCAAAATCTTTACAAGAGATAGCCCGTACCTTAGGTTTGTGCGATCGCTGTTCTGAATCAATTTACCAGCAAATAGTTCAAGCTATGTCTGTTACGACACCTAGTAGTATTCAATGTTGGGCTTGGAGTTAATTTTGTTTTTTGCCAGCTTTCCAGCCGTAAAATCGACAGGCTTGTGTATTTTATTGCAAGAAGCAAGAATTCAGAAAGGTTTTTGCATTCTTAATACCAGTACTGTTCGTCGCAATCTTTGATTTCTTAAGGTAGATTTAATGTTTTTTAAGGTTAAGCCACTTGCTTTTATAAGAAATATTCTACAGCCACCACAAACTCGTCGCGTCCGTACCCCGACGCTGCTGCAAATCGAAGCAACTGAATGCGGCGCTGCTGCCCTCGGAATTATTTTAGGCTATTACTCGCGCATTGTCCCTTTGGCTGAACTGCGGCGCGAGTGTGGCGTCTCGCGAGATGGAAGTAACGCCTTTAATATAGTTAAAGCAGCGAGGAACTATGGCTTAAACGCCAAAGGTTTGAAAAAGTCCCTAGAAAGCCTCAACACCCTTGCTCCTCCTTACATTGTCTTTTGGAATTTCAACCACTTTCTAGTGGTGGAAGGTTTTGGAGAAAACCGCGTCTACCTCAACGACCCCGCCACAGGACGCCGGACAGTTTCTCTCCAAGAGTTTGACCGTGCTTACACTGGCGTCACCTTGGTTATGGAGCCAGGACCAGACTTTCAAAGGGGTGGCAAAAAAAGTAACATTATTTCGGCATTAGCTCTGCGCTTGCAAAACTCGCGCAGTACTATTCTGTACTGTCTCCTGGCAGGGCTTTTACTGACAGTTCCTCGGTTGGCGGTGCCAGGTTTTACTCAGGTGTTTGTCGATGAAATTCTCGTTTCTGAGCGCTCTGATTGGATACGACCACTGGTGTTAGGAATGGTTCTCACCGGCGTGGCGAGGAGCTTTTTGGCGTGGTTGCGGCTTACCTACCTGCGGAAGCTGATGCTTAAGTTGTCGGTGACGATGTCGGGACAGTTTCTCTGGCATATTCTACGTTTACCAGTGGGGTTTTATGCTCAACGCTTCGCAGGTGAAATCAGCAGCCGGGTGCAACTTAACGACAAAGTTGCGGATGTCCTTTCAGGTCGGCTTGCCACCACGGTCATCGATGCGGTGATGATGGTCTTTTACTTTTTAATTATGCTCCAGTATGACCCTGTACTGACAAGCGTAGCCGTTGGTTTTGCCGCTATCAACTTTTTCGCCCTCCAGTGGTTATCGCGGACTCGTGTGGATGCCAACATGAAGCTGGCACAAGAATACGGTAAGGTTAATGGAGTGGCGATCGCCGGTATTCAAACGATAGAAACAATCAAAGCGAACGGGCTAGAGTCCGACTCATTTGCTAAATTCGCCGGGTACTATGCCAAAGCACTCAACGCCCAGCAGGAATTGGCTTTACAAACTCAAATTTTGACAATAATACCCACGCTTTTAACAGCATTAACCACCGCTTCTATCTTAGTTGTCGGCGGTTTTCGGGTGATGAATGGCAGCCTCAGTATAGGGATGCTGGTTGCCTACCAAAGTTTAACAGCCAGCTTCCTAGAGCCTGTCAACAGTCTAGTTAATTTCGGCAGTTTGTTGCAAGATTTAGAGGCTGACTTAAACCGCTTAGATGACGTACTGCAAAACACTGTTGATGCAGAAGCCTTACGGGGAGAGGGAGAGAGGGAGAGAGGGAGAGACGGAGGGAGGGAGAGACGGAGAGACGGAGGGAGGGAGAGAGGGAGAGAGGGAGAATTATCAATTACCAATATCTTTTCGGTTGCAGGGTTATGTTGAGTTGCGGAATATAACTTTTGGCTATAGCCATGTGAACAACCCTTTGATTGAGAACTTTAGCTTAATTTTGAAGCCGGGACAACGAGTGGCGATCGTAGGGGGGAGTGGTTCTGGTAAGTCTACAATTGCTAAGCTTGTTTGCGGTCTTTACGAACCTTGGTCTGGGGAAATTTACTTTGATGGCGTACCTAGAACCCAGATTCCTCGCTCTGTTTTGGCGAATTCTTTGGCAATGGTAGAACAGGATATTTTTCTATTTGCTGGAACCATTCGAGAAAATCTTACCCTATGGGATTCGACAGTATCACAAACTGACTTAGTCCGGGCTTGCTCTGATGCAGTTATTCACGATTTGATTGAATCTATGCCTGGGGGATATGATGCCAAACTAATTGAAGGGGGAATGAACATCAGTGGCGGACAGCGCCAGCGCTTAGAAATTGCTCGCGCTTTGGTCAGGAATCCCCAAGTTTTGCTCATGGATGAAGCAACTTCTGCGCTGGATGCTCAAACAGAACTGATAATTGATAGGAATTTGCGGCGACGCGGTTGCTCTTGTATTGTGGTAGCACACCGACTCAGCACTATTCGCGATTGCGATGAAATTATTGTATTGGAGCAAGGGAAGGTGGTGCAACGAGGCACTCATGAGGAGTTGTGGCACTCAGGAGGGAAATACGCTAGCTTGCTGCGTACTGAAGGTTGAAGCAATACTAGCCCAACAGCTCTTCTGGATCGATGCCTCTAGCACGTTTTTACAAATCCTGCACGGACTGCTATATATGAAATGTATTACGATTACCTTACTGTATTGACTTAGAAATTTAAAGAGGGGTTGCAAAGGAAGGGGTAATCTTGCTCACGCACAAGTCATAAGCAAAATTGGGTGCGCCGCTGGTGGTTATCTGCCACAATTGCTTGCAGGCGGGACAGCGACTGGTTTTGTCGGGGAGGATAAGCGGGAACGGCAATAACTCCAGCGTACAAACACCCGAAAAAGGCGGCGATGAACTCTAAAGAAGGCTGGTAAATCAGCAGCGCCCGCTTTCCCCTTGCATCCATACTTTGCAAATAGGATGCGATCGCTCCAGAGAGCAAATCCAATTCTCGATAAGTTAAACTAAATAAGTATTGAAACAGAACGCGATCGCTGTAGCCGTAGAAGGTTAGCTTGAACAAAAAGAAGCCCCACATCCGACCTGAAAGGTGGTCACAAGGTCAAAAAGCCGCTATCTCAAAGAATGCACAATTGCCCTGTATGTCATGCGAGTTTGTGTAGAGACTTAAACGCGGCTATTAACATCAAGAACCGTGGGGCACACGGTCTTAAAGCTGCTATATAAAACCTAGACAATCCTAGACTTTATTTCCTACTTCATGGGGAGCATGGGAGCGGTTATCCCTCAGTAGGCTTTCACGCCAAAGCCCTGCGCGATACGCCAGGTGCTTCAACGCGGGGAACCCGCGCAACGCACTGGCTCAAATTGATCGCCGCATTTAAGTCTCTGTCGATGGAGCTACCACAACTTTCGCAGTCAAATATGCGCTCGGACAAAGACAATTTATCTTTCTTGTGTCCACAACAGTTACACCTTTTGCTGGATGGGTACCACTGTGAGGCGACAATTAATTGACTACCAAACTTTTTACACTTGTATTCCAACTGTCGCCGGAACTCGTAAAAACCACAGTCAGCTATCGCTTGCGCTAACTTGTCATTCTTAAGCATCCCCGACACGTTTAAATCTTCAACCACTATAATCGCGTGGTTTTTGCATAAGTAGTTGGTGATTTTGTGCAGCGTGTCTTTACGGATGTTGGCTACCCTTGCATGATGTTTGGCTAGCTTAATCTTTGATTTATGCTTGTTTTTGCTTCCATTAACCTTGCGGCTATGGAAGCGTGATAATCTTTGCAGCTTCCGTAATTGCTTTTTGTATGTTTTGGGATTCTCAAACGTCTTTCCAGTACTGAGGGTCGCTAAGGACTTGACGCCTAAATCCACCCCTACAACGTCCACAGACTTAACGGAAGGCTCACATGGTATTTCGTAGGCGAAAGCAATAAACCAATCATCCGCCGTCCGAGAAATGGTGATGCTTTTAGTAGTGGTGTGGGGTAATCCCTCGTAAGTCTTCACCCATCCAATCGTAGGCAGCTTAATGCTTGTCCCACCAATTGGTATAGGCTTTCCTCCGTTATCAATGGTGAAGGAGTCATGTCTTCCCTTCTTTTTGAAGCTAGGACGCTCACTCCTGTTCTTAAAGAAGTTCTCAAAAGCGGAACCTAAGTGGTCGAAAGCATATTGGGTAATCTTCTGACAAATACCCTTCTGTTTAATCCACGGAAGCTCAGTCTTGACGTGGTTGTTAAAGAACTTTTTCAATAGGTACTTGTTTGGCTTTAATCCATCCTTATATAACTCATTCCAAGTCGCCAGCCCCCAATTATAGGTAAACCGGGAAATCCCCGCGTGTTTAGCCATAACCTCTTTTTGAGTGGCGGTTAGTTTGAGCTTGGTTTTGATGGACAAAAGCATTGATCGACCCTCAATGTTGTTTATAATATCTAGTATACCAGATATTTTTTGGAATTCGTATGTCAAAGATAAAGTTTAAGCCCGACAATGAGACAGCATATGATAAGGTACCTGTACAGTTTAAGGTGATGCCCGGAGTTAGGGAGAAGCTAAAAGCCGTCCCCAATTGGCAAGAACGGCTAAGGGAGTGCGTGAATCAATTAATAGCTGAGAACGAGCAGTAAATCTGTCTAGGTTTGTCGATTTTTGTTAGATTTTGTCTAAGAATCAGCTACCTAGTAGATAGCTCAGTCAATGTCCTCATAGAGGAGTCGCTCTTGAGCCCACACTCACCCGGAGGGGAGTGTGTGGAGTATGTCACGTAGTTTTGCATAACCTTGGTATTGTAATAGATATATGGAAGTCCTGTATCGCCTGAAAGCAAATGAACGACTACTGCTAGATGACCCAGAATTAGTATGGATCGTGCAGACTGGCTCCGCCGCAGTGTTTGCCACAAAAGTCTCCTCGGAGATGCCAGAGGGCGATGATCCCAAAGGGATGGGAGAAAAGGGCGATACGCTTTGCGTCAAGCCAAGGGCTTATCGCCTCACAGAAGTGGCGGCAAACGAGCATCGCCATTATCTATTCAGTGTAGGTGCTCATCTAGCGTTGTTTGGTGCAGCAACTAATAATCCAGAATCCTTGAGTTTAGTAGCAGTAGCAATCGAGGCAACAGAATTATCCCAAATTTCCATTGCAGATTTGGTGAGGCTAGTGGCGACGGATTCAGCAGAAGCGATTGTCCTTTTACGGGGTTGGGTAAATCATTTAAATGAGATATTCACGACGAAACCCACACCAGCAAATTTTGAGCGCTACTTATCATTAATAAAGTCAGAAAAAATAAAGTCAGAAAATGCTGCCCAACTGCCAAACATTTTAGCTGATTTACATTCTGAATTGTTCGACTGTTTAAAGAAGCTCCAACAGCAGGAAACAGAGACAGCCTTTCGCCAATTTCAACAACGAGAGCAACTCAATCGTCAAGTAGTCAATTCTGCACTCTCTAAATTAGCTTCTGTGTTGCAACCGCAGCAAGAAACTGCATTTTTTGAGCAAGGAACGCCGCTGCTGGTGGCGGCGGGAGCAGTAGGACGAGCGATGGGGATAACGATTAGCCCGCCAGCCCAGTCAGATAACCTTAGTCGAGTTAAAGATCCAGTAGAGGCTATTGCTCGCTCCTCGCAGATTCGCACCCGTCGCGTAGTGCTAGAGGATGGCTGGTGGCTTCATGAGTATGGTCCGCTGTTGGCTTATAACCAACAAGAAAACCGTCCGGTGGCTTTATTGCCAGCAAGCAGGCGTTATGTTTTATTTGACCCATATGCACAAAGTCGCACAATTGTCAATTCTGCAGTAGCAGCAACGCTAGCACCGCAAGCATACCAGTTTTATCGACCTTTACCCAATGTTGTCAAAAATGTCATTGCGTTGTTTCAGTTTGGCATTAAGGGTTATGAAAAAGACATTGGGCTAGTGTTAGTCGCTGGAATTGTTGGCTCGGTACTGGGTATGGTGGTGCCCCAGGCAACAGCGCTTTTGGTAGATAATGCGATTCCAGATAGTGATAAGAGCTTGTTATGGCAAATAGGGTTCTTGCTGTTTGCACTTCTTGTGGGAAAGACAGCGCTTGCCATGTCCCAAGGGATTATTTCGCTGCGGGTGGAAAACACTGCTTCCGGCGCGTTGCAGCCTGCAATTTGGGACCGACTGCTGAGATTAAGTCCAGCATTTTTTCGCGACTATTCTTCTGGCGACTTGGTAAACCGCACCTTGTCAGTGAACCAGATTCGTCAAAAACTGTCTGGAGGAACGCAACGCACCTTATTGAGCGCACTGTTTGCTCTCCTGAACTTGGTACTGATGTTTGTTTACAGTTGGCAACTCGCTTTAGTGGGGGTGGGTATAGCCCTGGTAACAACTGTTGTCACTACTGTTGCTAGCTTACTGGTAATACGTCAGTTGCGACAGCAGCAAGAACTAGATGGCGAGATTAATGGGCTAACGGTACAACTGATTAACGGCGTAGCCAAGCTGCGGGTGGCGCAAGCAGAAGAACGGGCGTTTGCAGCTTGGGCGGAGCAGTACAGCAAGCGTTCCAGGCTCAAGGCTAGTTTCCAACTCATTAGAGACAACGTTTCTGTATTTAACGAGGTACTCTCCTTAGTCACTTCGGCGCTGTTGTTTTGGTTTGCGACTGAGTCTATTGCGATGCAAGAGACAGGGGGGCTGACGGTGGGTACGTTTTTGGCTTTTAATGCTGCATTGGGCATTTTTATTGGAGGGGTGAGCGACCTGAGCAATACTTTGACTGATATTTTGGCAATTGTGCCCTTGTGGGAGCGGGCAAAGCCGATTTTGCATACAGAACCGGAGTATGACCCTACCAAAGCAAACCCCGGTTCCTTGATGGGTCGAGTAGCATTAGACCATGTTACCTTTCGCTATCATGACGATGGGTTGCCAATTCTCAATGATGTTAGTCTCCATGCAGAACCAGGGGAATTTGTCGCGATAGTGGGACCTTCCGGAAGTGGGAAGTCAACAATATTGAGGTTGTTGTTGGGGTTTGAGACTCCAGAGTCAGGAACGGTGTACTACGATAACTTTGACTTGGCTCAATTGAATCTTGAAGCTGTGCGAAGACAGTTGGGGGTTGTGCTGCAAAATGGTCGAATTGGCACTGGCTCAATTTTTGAGAATATCACCGCTGGAGCGTTGGTGTCCCACGAGCAAGCTTTGGAGGCGGCGCAAATGGCAGGTTTCGCTGATGATATTGCGCTTTTTCCGATGGGGATGCACACAGTTATCAGTGAAGGCGGTAGCAATCTTTCTGGGGGACAGAGGCAGCGATTATTGATTGCGAGGGCGCTTGTCAATAAGCCGAAAATAATCTTAATGGATGAGGCAACGAGTTCTTTGGATAACCGCACGCAAGCGATCGTTACTGAAAGTTTAGATCAATTGAATGCAACTCGGATAGCGATCGCCCACCGCCTCAGCACAATTCGCAATGCTGACCGAATTTATGTGCTTGAAGCAGGGCGTGTGGTACAGGTGGGTAGTTTCGCAGAACTGGTGAAGCAACAGGGGCTATTTGCTCAACTGGTAGCCAGACAAATGGAGTAACTTGTTAGTTGAAATCGCTATAGCAATCCTAAATGATATCATGTCCGGGTGAACAGTTATAAAAAACGAAGAACCTCACCCGCCTACGGCACCCTCTCCTTAATAAGGAGAGGGTTGGGCGTAGTTCGGAGGAATTATAAGTAATTAAGCGGACTTGATATGATTGGTGAAAAACAAGATCCCCGACTTCTCTAAGAAGTCGGGGATCTGAAGGCTAATCAATATTCAAACCTTGAAAACTGCGACAAGATAGCGATTATCCGCCCAAAGCCGCTGTACCGAGACATAAACCAAAAGCAACACCAGCCAGCCTTACTGGGAAAGTAAGCTGCTGGCTGGTGATAAAATTATTCGGATGCAAGGTAGACACAAATGTTTATCGGGTCAATTGACACTCTAGGAGCAGTGCCAGGTATTGATACGCCTCCGAGCGGTGTGTTTTTGATGCACGTTATGGTATGAGAGGGTTATTTGGTAATCAAGCCCTCCTTACTGGATAATTTCAGCCCCATCGGATCGAACGTTTCCCACCACTGAAATTTCTGCATCCACTCTCCCGACTTTTACTTCAACTCCCCCGGCTATTGTCTTTAATTCCTCATCTGCGAGTGAGTCTGACAATTCCCAATTTCCAAAAAGTTCGAGTCCCTTAGAGGCTTCAGTTGTATTGGTTACTGCTTTTTGTTGGTTCATTTTGTTAAACATAACGTTCCTGTGTTTTGTGAATGTTAAATAGTTGTTATCTCGCTAATTTATACCATTACAACTTGATGAGCAATACGTTTTTTTAAATGTCTTACTTTTCCTACTTTTCCTACTTTTCCTACTTTTCCTACTTTTCTTACTTTCTCTACTTTGATTAGTCAAAAATTTTACTTCAATAACACTTTTTTATTCCCAAACACTCTTTAAGAACTTTCAAGTACAATTATCAGAACAAGCTTGTGTAGACATCAGTTGAGTTTGCATTCAAATGCACACGCTTCAAGTCAATATTCAAACGAGAAAACTGCGACAAGATAGCGATTATCCGCCCACTAGCCGTACTGAAGCCTTGCTCTGTAGCTTCTAGCAACCCCTGCGCGACAATTCGACAGCGATTCGTTCCAAAGCTTTGGACAACAGCAAATTTTTGGTCTGGTTCCTCAGCCAATCCTAACCCGGGTGCTAGTTGCAAGGTGAATAGCGGCACTTCTGACTTAAAATACGATTCGTTCTCTTTGTAAACAGTTGTTATTACCTGCTTAATTCGGTCATATTGACTTTTCTCAAAATACAAAACTCCTGAATCATAGCGCTCATAGTCTTTTGGGTTGTATAAAACTTTAAAACTAAAAGGAATCGCTATCTCATTCAAGCGCCGCGTTAGGCTTCCCATCACTGCAACAGCACCAGCTGGAGTCAAATTGAAATAAATTCGCACCAATGGGGGTTGACTTTTTGTATCCGACCGACTTTTTAACCCCTGATTGCCAACCGCCATGTAAAAGCCATTTTGCACTCGATTCTTAGGCAAAAGGACAGCGACTACATCACCCACACTCGCTGTATGTTCAGTAGATTGAAGATGGCGCAACTTCTCGATATGTAGCCTCAAATTATTTTTAGTGACTGCTAATGTACTATCAGTTTCTTCTTTGACAACAGACCAACCACGGTCAAAGTGACCTTCTCCACAATTACTTTTATGCAATTGCTCATAAAAGTCTACATCTACCCCTAAAAAAGTATTATTTTCTAAAGTTGGGGGCAAATTATTTCCCGACCCATCTAGTGCTAACGCACGTCGCATAGAACCGTTGTAATATATACCGTAGAGAAAATTCTGTAATTGCAGACTCAGATATTTTTGCTGCATTTGCGGATTGAGTTTCTGAAAACGGGCAACTACCTCAACTGGCAATTCCAATGGTTTGTAATTGGGATGAGATATCGAAAAATCCGCTCCAATTTCCACATTATGAGCAATATCTTCTAAAACGGACACTAATCGCTCACTTACCCCAGCCTGAATCAAACTTTGAGTAGAATTGGAATGCATAATTCTTGGCAGAATTTTCTCAAAAAGTACATTTATTCAACTTAATTCAACAGCAATACCAAAAATCGTTGGCATTGACTGTTGTGGATTGCATAATAACGTCTTCGCAACCTGCAACATAGCAATACCCGTATTGCTAAAAGATTTTTGATGCTGAATTGTTGCCTGAATCTGTTGAATCAAAGCAAAACCTACAAATTGCACCACTCGCTGCCAGAAATCGGGGCGATGTTCTAAAATTTTGGGAAACGTATTCTCATAAGCATAAGCCAATGCAGCGATTGAAGGCTGAACCTGTTCCAAAGGCGTTATCGCCAAGCCTAAAGATTCCTCAAGACTTAAAGACTTGCTGATAACTAAGCTATCCAGCCAGATTAGCACATAGCTACCAATGAGAGTTCCTAAATCCATTGCCGGATCTCCCCAAGCAGAACGTTCCCAATCAATCAGGCGTATAATATTTGTACCCCCATCCTGCCAATTGTTGTGCAAAAGAATATTATTCAGTTTCAGGTCATTGTGAGTCAGACAACTGGTCGTAAAAGTACTACCTAATTGGGCGATCGCTTCCCCCAAACTATCATACCGTTGGTAGAGGGCAAAAAACTTCAATCCCTCATCTGGCACTGAACCAAAAATTTCTGGCGGAATTCTTTCTAAGCTGCCGATCAAATTCTTTACAAACTCAGAGGCAGATTTTTGAGAATTTTTCTGGAAAAATTCTTCATATTCCTTGCGGTTGAAAGTGTCACGATGAATAGTTGCAAGTATTGTACCAATAGCGTTCGCGATTTCAGTGTTGAAGCTATTTTCCTTTTGGTAAAAATTACTTAAATCGTCATAGTCATCTCTGTAAGTCTGGACAATAATAGAATTCTCTTTGTCAAAATGCAGCACCTCTGGCAAAAATAAGCGTAAGTGATTGAGTTGGTGAAAATCGCGCGTAAATTCTTTGAGCAGCCACTCACCCAAAAACTCACCTGCTGCTTTCCCTTGATTATGCGGCTCTTGCTTAACCAAAAGCTTACGAGTTTCATTTAAAGTTACTAATAAGTTAAAGTTTTTAGCTACAAGTAGCTCTACCTTACTGGTTGCTTGTTCGGAATTATTGCACAAGCCATGCTCAACTAAATACTCGAAAACATTATGGGAATTTAACAGGAATGGCATAAGTATACAGTGGTAACAGAAATGGTTGCAAAAACTATTGAAATGCGATCGCTCAAGCCGTAGAAAGTTAAGTAGTTTTGCATAACCTTAAGTTTAGATAGTTTGAATGCTACTCGGATAGCGATCGCCCACCGTCTCAGCACGATTCGCAATGCTGACCGAATTTATGTAATTGAAGCAGGGCGTGTGGTACAGGTGGGTAGTTTCGTGGAACTGGTTAACACAGAGGGGTTATTTGCTCAACTGGTAGCCCGACAAATGGAATAATTTCGCTCTTGTTTATCCAATGAAATAACTGCGCCAAACTGATTTAGAATCCTTACCACTAGCTTCAGGAACCAGTAACCGCCAAGTTTTACCTTCTGTTTGAAGTTGCAGGTAAACTTCAAAAGGTTTTTGAGGTTGTGTCAACCGTCGTTTTGGTAGCTTAAACGTGAGTTCGTAAGTTCCACGAACGCGGTATGTGGGTAAATTTTGAATTGTCAGAGGTTGTTCCTGAGTAATTGATAGCCGATGGATTTCAAATCCCTGAAAATCTAAATCTAGCTGTTGGCTGAGTTGCTGTTGAGTTTGTTTTAATTCAAATGCGATCGCTTTTTCCACTAACTGCCTAGTTGGTGCGAGAACACTCGTGGTACACGCAGTTAATAGTCCAAACAAAATTAAGCTGATAATTAGCCGCACCATCACTGTAACTCCTTTATACTCATATCTGCTATTCCAAAACGATTGTATAGGCTATAGCTGGTGCAATTATCGCGCCTATCTGTGGCAAAAATTAGTATCACATATGCGCCTAGTAAACTTTTAAACATTGTGCAGTTAAGCGGCTTTGCAAGTTGGGTTTAATCAAACTTTACACTCAAATGAATAAGTAAGACTGCGGCTTCTACTAATTACCGACAACTTGTCTGTATCTGTCATTCAGTAAACCTATTGAGTTCAATTAAGATTTTTTTGAGAAAATTTCCGGAAAGTAAGTTTTTTTGCTGAATATGCAGGAAAAGTAAAGCACAGTCCTCTTGTAGCCTATTTTGCATGAAGCAAATATAAAGTTTGCTTAGATAAAAATAAATAGTTGGACATCTAACCTTAGATATACTTAATATACTTCTAAGGCTAGTTGTAAGACAGATTACAAACAATATGAAGACTATTGTGACACAGGTACGTAACAAAATATTAAAAAACCTTTATGAGGTTTCATTTATACGAGATCCTGCTGAGCTTGCATACGAAGCAGCATTAGAAAAACATAAAAGTCATCTACCTGTTCTTTCAAGTACTGAATCTGCTATAGTCGAGACTCTTAACACTGAGGGAGTTGTTGTCACCTCATTAGAGGAACTTTCGATTCCTTCTACCCCACAGTTGCTGCAAGCCGCAAAAAATTTAATACCAAAAATTCCCAGAGCAATCTCTGGCAATGAAAATGAATTTGTTGTTCATGCAACTAGTCAACAAATGATGGAGTATCCAGAGATTTTTCTTTGGGGATTAGAACAACGTTTACTCAATATTGCTGAGAATTATCTTGGTCTACCTGTAGCTTATCATGGTGCCTATTTTCGCAGAGATATTGCCAACCAAGTTGAGAGAAAATCAAGGTTGTGGCATATGGACTCGGAAGACCGAAAATTGTTTAAAGTGATTATTTACTTAAATGATATCAATGATAAGCGAGGTCCGTTCCAATATCTTCCAAAGTATGTCACGGCAAAAGTAGCTGATTCTTTGAAATATAAATACGGCTATATCAGTGACAAAAGTATGCAACAGGTGATATCCCAATCAAATTATAAATCCTGTATAGGACCATCCGGGACGGTAGTTATTGCAGGCACTGGTAGTGTCTTTCATCGGGGAAAAATACCTGTAGATTCTGATAGATTCTCAGTATTTTTTGATTACACTTCCAGACAGCCAAAATGTCCTTTTTATTGTAAATCTTCTCTACCTATGGAGGATTTGCATTTACTTTCCACAATGTTTTCCGAAGAACAAAAGCAGTGTGTTTTTTGGCGATAACAATTTTAGCAATAGTGACTTAGGTAAGAAACAGGAGTAGGAATCATAACTAGGAAAATAATGTTTCAAACCTCATTAAAGTAAGCTGGATAGCACACTGTACCTTGAATATTCATCAAAGCACTCGGTTTGAGTTCTAACACCATAAATGCCTCATCAGGAATTGGTAATGATGACTGCAAGCCGAATAGGCTGGCTTTTTGAAAACCAAAACGCTTGTAATAACGTGGATCGCCAACAACGACAACAATAGAATGATTTAATTCACGACAGCTTGATAAACCCATTTGCACCAGCTGAGTGCCAATACCTTGGCGCTGGTGCATTGGTGTTACAGCTAGGGGTGCTAAAGCCAGTGCTAAAATTTTCTTTGGTGTTTCAATGACAATACGGCTGAAAAGAATGTGTCCCAGCACATCCTCATTTTCTAGCGCTACAAGGGATAATTCAGGTATAAAATTTGGGGATGTGCGGATTTTATCTACAAGTTGGGCTTCTTGTGTTTGACCAAAAGCATCTGTTATTACTTGGTGAACCTTCGCTCTTTGGTTGTCTGTTTCTGGAGTAATATTTAGCACAGAAGTTTGAACCCTTAGACTGGTTGCAATACTGATACACTACCTGAGGTAAAATAGCAATGTCATACCTGCGATCGCAACCCTTCGCAACCCTTCGCAAATATTGGCAACTATAACACAGAGCGATCGCTCTCAAACTAACTGTATCAACTATTCAACCAATGGTCAAAAACCCGAAACTTGCTCGTCGAATCAGTGATGCTAGTTGGGGTGAGCTTGTTAGACAGTTGGAATACAAAACCAAGTGGTATGGTCGTTCGCGCAGCGTCTCCGAAGGAGATACCCTGGTAAAAATTGACCGATGGTTCCCCAGTTCTAAACGCTGTGGAAACTGTGGTCACATTCTTGAACGCTTGCCGTTGAATGTACGCTCGTGGGATTGCCCCATCTGTGGGACGCACCACGACCGGGACATCAACGCCGCACAAAACATTTTGGCGGTGGCACACACCGTGACAGTCTGTGGAGCGAACGTAAGACCTGATGGACATAAGTCTAAAGGGCAGTTGCGAAAGTCCGGTAACGGAAAGAAACAGAAACCTAAGTCGTGAGTCTTAGGAATCACCGTCCTTTATAGGGCGGTGAGGATGTCAAAAAACAGCAGTCTAAAGGGGACTGGGGAACTCGGAGCCCCCACTCCCTCCGGTCGTGGGGATTAGGGGCAATGGGGATTAGCGATTGGAGTAATAGTTATCAAACGAAAAATTATGTCGGGGGAAATATTGACCATTACCAAGTCGGGAGCATTTCCCCCAGTCGCCAGTCCCTAGTACCCGTCTTCTCCGAAGGGTTTCCCTGCGGAGGAGAAGCAGACATACTACAGGAACTACTCCCTTCCCAGTCTAAAATTACCTAAATCTCTCTAACTCTTACCTCTGTGTGCTCTGCGCCTCTGCGGTTTTTTAATTAGGTAATCTTCGGGCGGGAAGGGAGTAATTGAACGCTCACGACATACACAGAGACATTCTGACTCCTAAATTGTGAGTTCCGACTGCTTCTATATAAGTCCCGCCGACTCATACAGCCTTCTGAGCATTGCCATTATTTTGTTACCATAATCTAAATCTGCTGACCAACGTCCTGAAAGCTGGTCGATTGATGTTGCAATACCGCGCGTCACAAAGCGAAATCTCGGATCTACGACTTCCTGCACCAATGGTTCCAAACTGGCGTAAGCTTTCAAGTGTTGAATCTGCGCCCGTACACCAATTCTCGCACTTTCAAAAGACGCCGCTTCTGCACCACCACCAATAGTCCCCAAACCTGCAAAGTTATTTTGCTCTGGTTTGAGATCCCCACCAAAGCGTAAAAATGCAGTTTCTAAACACATTTGGCAAAAGGCAATGTCATAGTTCACGCCCTCTATCGTTGCTTCTTCACGATAGAGTTTCGGCAAGTCAGGAAACTGCACGATCGCACTTTCATTATTGTTTCTCAAAAATAGCTGCAACTGTACTTCTGATGTATAACCGTTAGACATAATCTTGTCAATTTGACCAGCGGGAATTTGCAGAATCGAACGTAAACTCAAAGTGCGACTTGCACTATCCCAAGAGATAGAAACATGAAAGCCCTGCAGCTCAATAGCTTTGACGTAAACAACTCTGGCTAAACTCACACGGCGGACATTCGGCGCTTTCGACAAATCAACCCGCAAACGATCCACCAAGTCAATAGGGATATAAGCATTACCATTAATCAGTATCCCTTGCTCTGAGTACTTTTGCCCGTTAATGTTGATATTGATTGGCGGATAAGTTGGTTCTGCTTCCCCTCCTGAACCGGGATCAACAGTACGACTCCAAGATGCAAGTCCATCAGCAATTCCCAGCGCAAAATCACGACGGCGAGTTTGCAGCAAAGCGCGATCGTCTGGGCTGGTGAGAAAGCCAACTTGCATCAACAAAGAACCAATTGCTGTCTGACGACAGAACGCCAAGCGCCCCAAACCCGATGCTGAATCTGGTTTAACTCCCCGGTTTGGTAACTGAGGGACACGGCGCAGCAACGCCACCAGCAGCAGTTCAGCATTGCTTCTGCGCTCATCGTTACTGGCAATATAGAAAATACTTGCCCCACGTACAGAAGGACTGCTGGCTGCATCAGCATGAATTTCTAGAGCAACATCTTTTTGACGAGCGCGAGAATTGATCCAGGCGATCGTTTGTTGAGCACTCAAATCATCTGGAACCGCCAAAACTTCAAAACTACGCGCTCTAAGTTCCGTCACTATCAAATCCCGCAGCAGAATCATTTCCTTCGCTTCGTTTGTCCCACCAGCAATTGAGCCTGGATCAGTTCGTCCTGCTTCTTTGCCTCCGTGAGCTGCTGAAATAAAAATACGTCCCATCTTCAGTATTTCCTCTTATACAATTAAGATTAAGCGATTGTAGAGCGTCATTCTAGCTTTGGCATCAAGAATATAATATCTATCAGTTGTCCTTTGTCATTTGTCCTTTGTCCTTTGTTCAAAGTTGATGACCAATGACCAATGACCAATGACTAATGACTAATGACTAATGACTCATATGTACATCCCTCGCTTGCATCCAGACACAATTGAAGAAGTAAAACAACGGGCTGACATTGTCGATGTCATCTCGGAACACGTTGTTTTACGCAAGCGCGGGAAAGACTTTGTGGGTTTGTGTCCTTTCCACTCAGAAAAAACTCCTAGTTTCACTGTCAGCCAAACTAAGCAAATGTACTACTGCTTTGGCTGTCAAGCTGCGGGGAATGCTATTAAGTTCTTAATGGACTTGGAGAAGCGCTCTTTTGCGGAAGTGGTGCTAGATTTAGCACGGCGTTACCAAGTGTCAGTCAGAACCCTAGAACCAGAACAAAGGCAAGAGTTGCAGCGTCAATTGTCTTTGCGCGAACAACTGTATGAAGTTCTCGCTGCGGCGGCACAGTTTTATCAACACGCCCTCAGGTATAGTGGAGATAAAGCATTGCAGTATCTTGAACAAGTGCGTAAACTGCGCCAAGACACTATACAGCAGTTCGGTTTAGGATATGCCCCCGCAGGTTGGGAAACGCTCTACCGCTATCTCGTTGAGGATAAACGCTATCCTGTGCAACTGGTGGAAAAAGCGGGTTTGATTAAACCACGCAAGGAATCAAGCGGTTATTATGATGTGTTCCGCGATCGCCTGATTATTCCCATCCACGATGTTCTTGGACGTGTTATTGCCTTTGGTGGGAGAAGTTTAGGCGATGAACAACCCAAGTATTTGAATTCACCCGAAACAGAAGTTTTTTTCAAGGGAAAGACTTTATTTGCCCTTGATAAGGCAAAAGCAGCGATTTCCCAAATGAATCAAGCCGTGGTGGTGGAAGGATATTTTGATGCGATCGCTCTCCATGCAACTGGTATCAATAATGTTGTCGCCTCGCTTGGTACAGCTCTTAGCATAGAACAAGTTCGGCAAATATTACGCTACACCGAATCCAAACAGTTAGTACTTAACTTTGATGCTGATAAAGCTGGGACAAATGCCGCAGAAAGAGCAATTGGAGAAATTGCCGAACTTGCATACAAAGGTGAAGTCCAGCTCAAGATTCTCAACTTACCCGATGGTAAAGATGCCGACGAATACTTGCAAGGACGCAATCCCGAAGATTATAGAGAATTATTAGCAAATGCTCCACTTTGGCTGGATTGGCAGATTCAGCAAATAACAAAAGACCGCGACTTAAAACAGGCTGCTGACTTCCAACAAGTGTCTGGACAAATGGTGAAGTTACTGAAAAATATTACTAATAGTGATACACGGAACTATTACATCTCCTACTGCGCTGAGATACTTAGCTTAGGAGATACCAAACTTATACAGCTACGGGTAGAAAATCTTCTCACTCAAATTGCTCCTGCTATCACACCCCGTAAGTCACCACCAGTCATCAAGCAGCAACCTGTAGCAGAACAGCAAAATGTTGCATCTGGTGAAGGCAGTCTTTTAAAAGTGGCAGAGGCTTTATTATTGCAGATTTACTTGCACTATCCAGAATATCGTCAGCCTATAGTTGACGTTTTAGACGAGCGAGATTTGCAATTTAGCCTTTCTCATCATAGATTTTTATGGCGACAAATTTTAGAAATTTCTTCTGGAATAGAGCATGATTTGATCTCAACTGTGCAAGATAGATGCCTAGAGTTTCCTGAGGAGATGAAATCAGTGACTCATCTATTTCATTTAAATGAGAAAACCCAGAAAGATATTATCTCACATCATGACAAATTGATCCAAGCAGCAACTGCTTGTATGGAATGGGTGATCAGGGAAAAGCGCTGTCGTCGCTTTTCGGAACTGTTGGATCAAACCGATCCAGAAGCTGAACCCCAAAGATGGCAATCCTATTACCAGGCTTTCTATGCTGAAAAACAACGACTTCAGGAATTAGAGCGACAGCGGCAATTTTCTATTGCAGATTTGCTGTAATATGAAATCCGGTAGTATCTGAATGATTAAAAAACCGCAGAGACGCCGAGAGCGCAGAGAAAGAGGAAGGAGGAATAATTCCGATACAAACGGATTTGATATAAAGGGGACTGGGGAACACACACAAGTCGTAGTAAACTACTAGGCGATCGCACTGTTTGCGATGATATCAAATAAACTACTTTGAGCATACTTACAAACAAAAAACAGCGATCGCCTACGGCGGGGGTTTGCCCATCGCACTGTTTGCGACGATATCAAGTGACTATCTAAAACTATACTCAACTGCCCTCTGCCCCACAACTTCTGGCGCACGAACTCTTAAACTCATCTGTTCGCAACGCACAGTTAAGAAAGGTTGACCTAAATCTATCGCAGAAAAAGGACTTTCGGTGGGAACTTCTAACTTAGAACCAATAAACCCTAAACGCGATTCCAATTCAGCAGAGAAGTTCAGCAAATTTGCATCCTTTGCACTGAAACTAGATCCACCTAACCACTGTCGCCATGCGAAGCTTTGCTGCTTATAGTTCAGACTACACAATATCCTGTTTCCTTGGCGAACAGTGACACGTTCTCCTCTTTCCCAAGTAAACTCAGCCATTTCCTTCGGTAGTCCCCAAATCTCTCGACCACCAGCTACCGAATCAGAATTATCTACATAAATATGAGAAACCCAGCCACCAATTTTTCCTTGGTAACCCACTGCAGCAGGAATAACAATCAATTCGCTGTACTCCAGCACTGAGCCAGAGCCGTAATAGGATAAATATACACCACCTACGGTTTTACCAGGAAATACAGAAATAATTTCTAATTCCGAGGGGATAAGGTGACGCACTCGGTCAATATTTATGAGATGTCCAGTTACGATAGCGTAGCCTTGAAGTGTCCAGGGAGCTTGTGGGTATGGCATTTTTCGCAAGTTTTGAATGAATAACTTGGTGTTGCTGAATCAAATTACGATTCATGTTGACATTACAAGCCCAATATAGAAAAGAGCTAGGGCTAACTCACCATACTTGAGGTACAATTACGCTTCCACACTCTTATACCAAATTGCCTGTGTTTGTCATTCTGACCGGAGGGAAGAATCTTACCTAAGACTTGGCTATACTAGGTTTTACTCAATATGAAACAATACTATCTATCCCAATTTGGTATCTCTTGCACCTAACAAGAGCCTCTGGCTCTAATATCTCGTTACCAGGTTCAACCTGGTAACGAGGGTTTGGAGGCTTCGCCCACTCATTGTTGCAACAGGTGCAAGATCTCAGGTATTACACCTATAGCAACAGCCAAGGTGGTTAGGACATCAACAGATGATAAAACCTAGACACAAAAAGGCTTTTCACCCAGTCCCCAGTCCCCAGTTCCTAGTCCCCTGCTATATCTTGGCAAAAAAAATTCCCACCCAAGAATGATTTTGGATGGGGGATTTCATTGTAAGGTGGGCATCGCCCACCGAACCAATCACTACTTAGATTCAGTGAAATCAGCGTCAATCACATCATCACCGCCAGTGGAGGAAGAAGCGCCACCACCAGAGGTGTCAGCACCACCAGCAGCAGAAGCATCAGCACCACCTGCTTGTTGATAGATATTGCTACCAACAGCAAAGAGCGCTTGTTGCAATTCTGGTGTGAGTTTCTTGATTTGCTCGTCGTCTTCCTTGGAGACGGCTTCCCGCAGGTCTTTCACCAAACCTTCTACCTTGGTCTTATCAGCTGCGGGGACTTTGTCGCCCAATTCTTGCAGCTGCTTCTCGGCTTGGTATGTCAAGGAGTCGGCTTGATTCTTGCGGTCAATTTTCTCACGACGTTCTCTGTCAACTGAGGCGTTTTTCTCAGCTTCGTTCACCATCCGCTCGACTTCGGTCTTATCAAGGGTAGAAGCACCAGTAATACTGATAGACTGCTCCTTACCAGTACCTTTGTCCTTAGCGGTAACGTTGAGAATACCGTTAGCGTCAATATCGAAAATCACTTCGATTTGAGGGACACCGCGTGGTGCTGGGGGAATACCATCGAGACGGAAGGTACCCAAGCTCTTGTTGTCGTTTGACATCTCGCGTTCGCCTTGGAGGACGTGAATTTCCACGTTGGTTTGACCATCCACAGCGGTGGAGAAGACTTCAGATTTCTTGGTAGGAATTGTGGTGTTGCGAGGAATAATCTTGGTCATGACACCGCCCAAGGTTTCCACACCCAAGGACAGCGGTGTTACGTCTAATAGCAAGATACCAGTAACATCACCACCAAGCACACCAGCTTGAATCGCTGCACCAACTGCTACAACTTCATCGGGGTTGACGCTTTGGTTGGGGTCTTTACCCAACACCTGCTTCACGATTTGTTGTACTGCGGGAATGCGGGTAGAACCACCAACTAATACAACTTCATCAATATCGTTCTTGCTTAATTTAGCATCGCGCAGCGCGTTCTCAACGGGAACTCGGCAACGGTCAATTAAGTCGGAGCAAAGTTCTTCAAACTTAGCGCGAGTCAGCGTTGTATCCAGGTGCTTAGGACCATCCTGGGTAGCGGTAATAAACGGCAGGTTGATTTCTGCTTGGGTGACGCTGGAAAGCTCAATTTTCGCTTTTTCTGCAGCTTCAGTCAAACGCTGTAAGGCTTGTTTGTCTTTGCGCAGGTCGATCCCTTCGTCTTTTCTGAACTGTTCAGCTAAGAAATCAACGATCTTCTTGTCGAAGTCGTCACCACCAAGGTGAGTATCACCAGAGGTTGCTAACACTTCAAACACGCCGTCGCCAACTTCAAGAATGGATACGTCGAAGGTACCACCACCAAGGTCAAAGACGAGGATGGTTTCGTTGCTCTTCTTATCAAAGCCGTATGCCAAGGAAGCAGCGGTAGGCTCGTTGATAATCCGCAACACTTCAATACCAGCAATCTTACCAGCGTCTTTGGTCGCTTGGCGCTGGGAGTCGTTGAAGTATGCAGGAACGGTGATCACGGCTTGGGTTACAGGTTCACCGATGTACTTGCTTGCATCTTCTACCAGCTTGCGCAGAACCTGTGCCGAAATTTCTTCGGGAGCAAAAGGTTTGCCGACTTGCGGACAATCAACTTTAACGTTACCGTTGCTGTCACGTAGTACTTTGTAAGAAACTTCAGTAGCTTCGTGGGTAATTTCGTCGTACTTGCGTCCAATGAAACGTTTTACAGAATAAAAAGTGTTTTCGGGGTTCATCACCGCCTGGCGTTTGGCGATTTGACCAACCAAGCGATCGCCATTTTTTGCAAATGCAACGACTGAAGGCGTTGTCCGAAAACCTTCCGCGTTGGCAATAACTGTGGGTTTACCACCTTCCATAACTGCCACGCAGGAGTTTGTCGTACCTAAGTCAATTCCAACTACTTTTGCCATTGTAGGTGCTGGCTCCGTATAACTACAAATGAATGAATGAGAGTATAAAGGGCGAAATTATTGAACTAACTGGATTTAGAAAGCAGCCAGTTCAGCATGAATACCTTTGGTTTTACTTACTGCTGATATATATACTGAGCCTGTGTAGCCAGTCCATGAAGGGTGGTTTTCCGAACCTTGCTTAGGGCGGTTATGCTGCAAAATTTTTTTTGTTTGCTCTTCTTGTTTCTTCATGGACTGAATTGCTTTCACTTTCTTTGTCTAATGTATGAGAATTAATACTAGGAGTAATTCGGGTGAACCGTATCGACAATGTGGTGTTTGCCGTCTTTAGGGAGTGGGGAATGGGGATTGGAGACTGGCGATTGGGAAAAGAATTAGCCTAAGAAATGTTATTGTGACTACATCTTTCCTATTTCCTAATCTCCAATCCCTAATCCCCAATCCCCAATCCCTAATCCCCTACAATAGAAAAGCTTATATGCCTCGACATAATATATGCTTACGCTGTCTCCTGATCTCAAAGCTAGACTTTCGACTCCTCTAAAAATTGGTTCTTTTGAGGTGAAAAGTCGGGTTCTCCAGTCGCCTTTGTCTGGGGTGACGGATATGGTATTTCGTCGGCTGGTGCGTCGTTATGCGCCTGAGTCGATGATGTACACCGAGATGGTGAATGCCACAGGGTTGCATTATGTGAAGCAGTTGCCCAAAATCATGGAGGTAGACCGTAACGAGCGACCAATTAGTATTCAGTTGTTTGACTGTCGCCCAGATTTTCTGGCAGAAGCAGCGGTAAAGGCGGTTGAAGAAGGGGCTGATACCGTTGATATTAATATGGGTTGTCCGGTAAATAAAATAACAAAAAATGGTGGTGGTTCTTCGCTGTTGCGTCAGCCGGAAGTCGCTGAGGCAATAGTTAGGGAAGTGGTAAAAGCCGTAGATGTACCTGTAACAGTGAAAACTCGTATCGGTTGGAACGACAAGGAAATTACCATTCTCGACTTTGCCAAGCGGATGCAGGATGCAGGGGCGCAAATGATTACAGTACACGGACGTACTCGCGCCCAAGGGTACAATGGCAATGCTCGTTGGGAATGGATTGCCCGCGTTAAGGAAATTCTTGATATTCCAGTGATTGGTAATGGAGATATTTTCTCGGTTGAGGCGGCTGTCAAGTGTTTGGAACAAACTGGCGCGGATGGGATCATGTGTTCGCGCGGGACTTTGGGTTATCCGTTTTTAGTGGGAGAAGTTGATTACTTCTTGAAAACAGGAGAACAGTTACCGCCACCAACTCCAATTCAGCTTTTGGAATGTGCGAAGGAACATTTACAAGCTTTGTACGAATACAAGGGTGATAGAGGTGTGCGTCAAGCACGTAAGCACATGACTTGGTATGCAAAAGGTTTCGCTGGTGCTGCTGACTTACGTGGAAAGTTGAGCGTGATTGAAACTGTGCAGCAAGGTATAGATTTGATTGATCGGGCGATTGCCCAAGGGGCAGTGGCGGAGCCAATCGCACAGTTGGCGAATGGGTATGAGGTGATTGAAGAAAATCAATTAGCCATGGCACAGTAAGAGATGGAATGGGGTGTGATTGGGCTGCGCCCATGCTAGGCTAACGAATTAGGGGATCAAGTGGACACTGCGAGCCTCTACCACCAAGGTTTAGAACATGGGTGTAAATTATTGTGATTTTCACTAGTTGGTATACACCTGATATTTGGCTGATTACCGCCAGAACTTCATCTTTTGTGACAACAGTTGGGACATAATCCGTAGTCTTCTTTGTTGTGCCTCATAGCTCTAATATGATTGAGCCGCTAGTAAGGGCAGTATAGGAGTAACAGATATTAAGGAGGTGTTCCGTGACCTTGTTTGGTGACTACAGAAACAGAGCTTCTCAATACATTACTTTCATTGATTCAGAGTTCTATCCAGACTATTTAGATGAGGCAAAAACTATTTATGGAAGCGTTATAGAGCAATTTGCAGAGTTAGCTGATGCAGCTAGTAGCTCTGCGGAATTGCTTGTAAAGATTGCTGACAGACCAAATCCATCTCGAACTCAACTGCTGCGAGTCTTCCGCAAATATGTATCACCCGATACATCTGTTGAGATGTTGAAGGTCAAGAAGAAGATTCCAAGCATCATTGAAGATTACGGGCATAGATTCCGAGACATAGAGCAAGTCAGAGAAAACCTGTCAAGTCGTCCAAACCCTGATGAAGCCCTCATGGCTATCCTGATGGAGTATAAAAGCCGTGGACAGAAGGGATATGAACTAACAGAAGCATTTTTTCTCTGGTTTGAGAAGAGCTTTGGCTCAGAATATCTGATTGTAGGTCCTGTTCGTGCCGGAAGAGATGTGATGCTTGACGAAGTGTTAGAGAATTGGGAGACAAAAACGCCAGCAGACATTTTGATTTCTCGCACTGATGGTACTCCGTTGGTTATAGGATTCGCTCGCTATGATTCAGATCGAGGTGGAGCACAGGAGGATGATCGCACAGGCGGGAATAGAGATAAAGTGACTGATCTTCTCAGATATGCTGATACATACGAATTACCTCTAAAGATATTTTTTCTAAATGACGGTCCGGGACTTACGCTCGGTTCTATGTGGAATGACTATGCTGCTTTAGAGAATTACGGTAGAGGAAGAGTAATGGTATGCACCCTCAAGATGTTGGATCAGAGGTTTACCAGAGATTGGCTTGAAAATTGAGTTTGCTATTCCACTCCTTGATTGAATCTTCTGGAATATTTTGTAAATCTGACGCAATCTCAAAATATAAATCAAGTCCACTGCGTAACACTCTACTTATGTTTATCAAGGATTCTTGTCTTATCTTAATTCCATTGCCATTAACAAAATCGCCCATTGCTTCAGAACCATTAGCTAAGCGATGAACTGTAGTCTCTATCGCAAGAGGAGAATTATCTATAGCTATCCATCGTCTTTCTAGTTCCTCTGCAACTGCGGCTGTCGTACCACTTCCAGCAAAAGCATCTAGCACTAAATCACCCTTATTAGAAGAGGCAAGGATAATACGCTTAAGCATCTCTGAATTCTTTTCAGTTGGATATCCTGTAATTTTGATATTTTGATTATGGGCATCTTTAAAATCAAGCCAAATATCCTGAACTGCAATACCCTTACTGTTATCAAGGTACACTTTCCGTCTCGGATTACCTGTTGGCGACCAGTAAATTTCGCCTCTTGCATCCATTTCATCTAGGGTTTGGGGGGTATATTGCCAATGTTTACCAGGAGGTGGAAGCATTCCTCTCCATGTCTGACCAGTAGCACCATTCCTTACTCCTGGTGCATGAATAGGGACCTTTTTATAACGTCTCCCAGTCTCTTCCTCTACATACTGATATTCTTTTTTAGATGTAGCATCTGTCCAAGATTCAAATGGTTGATTCCATATACAACTTTCGCTTTTCGTATAAAACAAAATATAATCTGAGATATTTCCATATTGGTTTCGCGTATAGTTCTTGGGATTGCATTTTTTTCTTGTGATCCAATTTCGGAAATTCTTATGTCCAAAAATTTCGTCCATCAAAACTTTTACAGGAAAAGCCATGTTTTCATCTAGATGAACATAAATTGAACCATTATCAGTCAGTAATTCTCTGAGCAGAATTAACCTTTGACGCAAAAATTCTAAGTAATCAGCACCATTGATCAGATCATGGTAAGCGTGGTTCTGTTTCCTGGATTCAAAGCCAGCACCAGTAGCGTATGGTGGATCAATGTAGATTAGCCTAACGTTTCCAGCAACATTAGAATCATCTAATAAAGCTCTAAGAACCCTTAAATTTTCACCGTAAATTAGTCGGTTCTTAGGTTGCTTCTCTACGCTGACAATACAACGTAGGTTAGCTGGAGAGACGTTAAAAATTTCTTCAACTGCAATTTTTCCCTCATACTCCAGCCTGAAGGACATTCCATTACAATTCTTTGAAGTGCCATTGCGTTTGAGTTTGCTCGGTATTCCTGTTGCCATCTAACTTTCTGCTTCTTCCTGATTATTGTTGTCTGGGCTTGCGAGAAATTCGTCGAGATCCTGCTTGCGGACTCTCCAAATTTTTGGTCCCACTTTTGTTGCTTTAAGCCGATTAGATGAAATCCAGCGCTGCACCGTTCTCTGATGCACACGAAGAATCTCTGCTATTTCACTAGTGGTTAACAACTGTCCGTTTTCCCAACTATTGCTCTTCTGTTCCTGTCGTTCCTGTCGTTCATGTCGCATAAGTCGCTTTTATCGTGATTATATCTCCAAGATGGTCGCGTCGCAACTGTCGCTTTTGTCGTCGGAGAATGAAGATATTTTTGATAAAGCAGTTTACAGCGGTATAATAGCAGAGATTTTGGGATGCTACGCTCCTGGCATTGAGTTAAAGGCATTTGCACCCAGGGCATCTAACAAATCGTTCGAGCCGACCGTATCAAGGTTATTTGTGGGAGCCGGAGGTTGTCTGCGGCGTCTCAACTCAGTAGTTAGGCTGCTTTATCCCTTGGTGAGGACAGTACTTTGAAGGTATCGGTGGGGCGATCGCAAGCTCCGGCATCGACGCATATAGTTGAAACCAGTAACCAAAGTTAGACTTTGACAACCTTAAGTGTATTTAAGCTAGTATCCGCACAACCGCTGATAAATCCACCCATTAGCTGAATCTGTTGCAAGTATTCTAAAGCAGCCTGCGTAATGATTTCACCGGGCATCAACACAGGAATTCCCGGAGGATAAGGACAAACGATTTCAGCACAAATGCGTTCCGTAGTTTCTTGGATGGGTAATGTTTCTGTTGCAGCGAAAAAAGCTTCACGGGGCGATATACGCACAGAATTTTCCACCATAAAAAGATTATCCCATAAAACCTTACCTCTTTTTTCCCCTATCTCCACAGAAGCTTCCGAGTTTGGAGGTGAGGTTATTGCCAACTTGCTAAAACCTTGCACCAACTGCTCAATATCCTCCTGGGTGTTACCTAAACTGATGATAAAAGTGAGATGTTGTAGCGAAGCGAATTCCGCTGTTACACCTAGCTGTTGGTCGAGAATTTCTTCGGCGGCAAATCCAGTTAAACCTAAGCCAGAAACGGTGACGGTTAACCGTGTTCTGTCTAAAGCAACAAAGCCAGGTGATCCTCCCTTGCCCCCCTTATTAAGCGGGGTTGGGAAAATATCCAAAACCGATAACCCAGGAATTTGGCTGATACGGGTTCTTGCCTCATCTGCTAGTTGCAATGTGCGAGACATCAACTCTTTGCCGTAAAGCGCCATCTGTTGACGTGCTGCATCTAGGGAAGCTAGGAGTAAATAACTGGGACTGGTAGATTGGACGAGCTGCAACGCTTTACTGATGCGATCGCGTAGCGTGGGCTTTGCCCAATCGCCTAGCGTGTGCCTTGCCCGATCGCCATCTACCCTGTCACCTTGAATGTGCAGCATTGACGCTTGAGTTAACGCGCCCAGTGTTTTATGTATGGATTGTACAGATAAATCAGCACCAGCAGCTAACGCTGGAGTTGGTAGTTCTGGATGAAAGGCGAAGTGTGCGCCGTGTGCCTCGTCTACAAGTAAAGGGATATTGTATTGATGGGCAACAGAGGCGATCGCCTTGACATCTCCACAAACACCGTAATATGTGGGGTAAACCATAAACACCGCTTTCGCGTCGGGATGCTGTTCCAATGCAGCTTGTACGGCGTTGGGAGTTATACTGTGGGCAATATCTAAAACTGGGTCATATTCTGGATTCACAAAAATTGGCATAGCGCCAGAAAGAATTAAGCCTGCGATCGCTGAGGAATGGACATTGCGAGGCAAAATAATTTTATCTCCACTGCCACAGGTAGCGAGAATTGCCGCCTCAATTCCGCACGTGGAACCATTGACAAGAAACCAAGTTTGTGATGCTCCAAATGCTTCGGCAGCTAGTTGTTGTGCTTGTTGGATAACGCTTTCGGGTGCAAAGAGGTTGTCTAATTCTGCTAGTTCTGGTAAGTCGGCGCGGAATGTAGCTTTGCCGAAAAAATCAGCCAAGGATTGAGAAATTCCTTGTCCTCGCTTGTGTCCTGGGGTGTAAAAAGCAGCATGAGGACGTTCTGCACAAGCTTTTAGAGTGTCTAATAAGGGTGTTTGGTTTTGATTGAGCATTTTGGAAAAATAAATGGAATAGCCATATGGGGAGATGTCGGCAGCATCAGTTGTCATCTAGCTTGGAAAAGTCGCATGATTTAAGTAGACTTACCATGATTTATCCCACTCCTGGTCCTTTACCTGAGCCACAGATTCCAAATCCTGATCCATCACCGACACCAAGCATTCCCCAACCTATACCAGGACCTGCACCGGAACCGATACCTAGTCCTGCTCCCGAACCAGTTCCAGCACCAGTACCGGAACCTGTACCGAGTCCCATTCCCCAGACAGTTCCAGCACCAATTCCTCAAACAGTTCCGGGACCTGTTTGAAACTCTTTGCAGGTAGTTTTAAGATAACGTTTGGTACAAACTCCAAAATTTCAAATTTAAAATGCTACGAGCCGGAATTGTCGGACTCCCTAACGTTGGAAAATCAACTTTGTTTAATGCCGTGGTTGCTAACGCCAAGGCAGAAGCAGCCAATTTTCCTTTTTGCACGATTGAACCGAATGTCGGCGTTGTCTCTGTGCCGGATGAGCGGTTAAATGTTTTAGCGAAGATTTCCTCCGCGAAACAAATTATTCCGGCGCGTGTTGAGTTTGTAGATATTGCCGGTTTGGTTAAGGGCGCGAGTAAAGGTGAGGGACTGGGTAACCAATTTCTGTCCCACATCCGGGAAGTTGATGCAATTGTACATGTGGTGCGTTGTTTTGAGAATGACGACATTATCCACGTTGCCGGTTCGGTTGATCCAGCGCGAGATATTGAAATTATCAATTTAGAGCTTGGTTTAGCTGATTTAGCACAAATTGAACGGCGGATAGAACGCACGCGTAAACAAGCCCGTACGAGCAAAGAAGGACAAATTGAATTAGCATTGCTGGAAAAATTAGCTGCTGCATTAAATGAAGGTAAATCAGTGCGGCAAGTTAGTTTGACCGAAGAAGAAGCCGAGATTATTAAACCATTGGAACTACTCACTCTTAAGCCAATTATCTATGCTGCTAATGTGTCGGAAGATGACTTGGCAACAGGTAATGAATACGTGGAAAAAGTGCGACCAATTGCTGCTGCTGAAAATGCACAAGTTGTGGTAGTCTCTGCCCAAGTTGAATCGGAATTAATTGAACTGCCAGAAGAAGAAAGGGGTGAATTCTTAGCTTCTTTGGGTGTAGAAGAAGGCGGTTTAAAATCGTTAATTCGCGCTACTTATACCCTGTTAGGTTTGCGTACATACTTCACCAGTGGAGAAAAAGAAACCCGCGCTTGGACGATTCACGCTGGGATGTCCGCACCGCAAGCAGCCGGCGTGATTCACAGTGATTTTGAACGCGGATTTATTCGTGCTGAGACGGTTGCTTATAATGATTTAGTCGCGTCTGGTTCGATGAATGCTGCTAAGGAAAAAGGGTTAGTTCGCAGTGAAGGAAAAGATTATATCGTGCAAGAAGGCGATGTGATGTTGTTCCGTTTTAATGTGTGATGTAGTCAAAATTTTGATGAGAAACCTGGTTTTTCAAACAAACCGGGTTTCTTTGTATGTCTTGATAAGTAACTCCATAAATAGCCAAGACGGACAATATTTTTCAGGAATTTCACTTTCAGCATACGGCTCAATCTCCTGAAATCCAAGGCTACGATAAAGCCCTTGTGCTTCCTTTGCAAAAGGGGCGGTGTCCAAGCGGATTTTTGAATAGCCTATGTGCCTAGCTTCATCGATAATAGCTTGTAATAAAAACCGACCTATTCCTTTCCTACGGAACTCTGGTGTAACATACATCCTTTTAATCTCGCCAATATCTTCACCAATTTTTCGCAAGCAAGCACAACCTGCTATCTTGGTTTCATATTCTCCTAGCAGCAATCTTCCTTCTGGTGGTGCAAATTGTTGGAGTTTCGCCATATCTTGCTCTAAAAATGCATTCACATCAAAACTGATGTCAAATTCACGGCCAAACATCAAGTTAGCCGAGTTCAAATATTCCCAAAACAATTCACGAATATGCCTTTTCTGTTCGTTCGTCTTGACTTGTATAATCTTAAGCAAATTTCATATCTCCGCTAACTATTCAAAATTAAAAATTAGGCTAATTGTCAAAGTTTATCTTTAGTATTTAAACCACAGATGGACACAGATGAGTTGTCTGTGTGTATCTGTGGTTTCATTTTCACATAAATTGACTTTTGTAAGATATTTCCTCAATATATTCATTATGAAATAAGCAACAACCAGTAACAAAATAGTATGGTTAAAATTCCAGCCATTGATTTTTCTCTCTTCACCAGCGGTAATGCAACAGCTAGGCAAAGCATAATTCAGCAAATTTATCAAGCTTGTCATAAAATTGGATTTATGTACTTGAAAAATACAAGTATCTCTAATGACTTGATTAAGCAAATCCTAAAACAAAGCAAAGACTTTTTTGATTTACCTTTAGCTGTGAAGCAGCAGCTAGCTTGGAGTGATGAATTTAGCAATCAAGGTTATGTTGGGATTGAGAGAGAACGTCTTAACCCTAACAACCTAGGAGATTTGAAAGAGGCGTTTAATATTAGTACAAAGGCAAATATAGATATAATAGATAAATTATCCGCTAAATCCGCTGCCTCAGTTTCTCCTGCAAAAAACCCTGACATTCTCACCTTCTATGAAGCTTGCACAGAACTTGCTAACAAGGTGTTGCAAGCATTTGCTTTAGCTTTAGAATTACCAGCAGATTTTTTTGCTACAAATCATAACCAGCAAAATCATACCTTGCGACTGCTGCATTATCCACCTTTGTCACAGCCACCTAAACTAAAACAGGTTCGCGCTGGTGAACATTCCGACTATGGCAGCATCACCTTGCTGTTTCAAAATGAAGTTGGGGGATTGGAAGTACGAACAGCCTCAGGTGAGTGGATTGCAGCTTCACCAATTCCTGATACTGTCATAGTCAACACTGGCGATTTAATGGAACGCTGGACAAACCATGTGTTTTGCTCAACCAAGCATCGGGTGATGATTCCTAATGATGATACGGTAAAGCAGTCTAGATATTCTGTAGCATTTTTCTGCCATCCTAATGATGATACAGAAATTGTTTGTCTAGAAAGCTGTCAAAGGGATAAATCACCCATTTATCCACCTATTCTTGCGGGAGAGTATCTTTTGAGCCGTTTACAAGCGACATATACTAGAACCTGAGTTTTCACCTCATGTGGAAAAACCAACCCAGAACCTAACTCCTCAGCCCCCTTAAAAACAAAGGGCTAAGGTAAAAGCCTCTCTCAGTAATAAAAGCTGCTCCTCAACCCTCCCCTCTTAGAGTGTGTTTATAAAGAAAATCTTAAGTAGGGTGTGTTACGGCTCGACAAATATTTTGGGTTGCCTACAATTATTTTGAGCCGTAACGCACCGCACGTTTGAAGGTGCGTAACACTGCGCTTTTACACACCCTACATATTTAAAATTTATTTTATAAACACGCTCTTAGGGGAGGGTTAAAAAGAGGTGGAGAGAGGTTTGGAGAGAGCTTCTCCAGAAGCTGTCAAAAGTAAGATACTAGAACTCAGGAGTCAGAATTAAAAAGCAGCCTGAGAATTACGGAATCGTGGTCATTGCTTTTGTATATTTTCTTAATTGCTTAACAAGCCAGTTAAGCGAGCAAAGTAGAATATCAAATCAAAGATAAAAAAATCTTATGAATCTATATCTGAGATTTGCCAAGCGGTTTTCACTTTTGTTGACTCCATTAGTAGCAACTTCTGTACTCTTTACCTCACCTAGTCAGGCTGCAACTTTTGCTTTTTCTGAGGGAGAGTTACTCTTAGAAAAGTTTAGCGGAGTGCTTTCTGGAGAATTTGGTGTTGACAACAGTGCTGAGAATGTGGCTTTGACTAACGGTTCGGATGACTCAGTGAACCTGAATAATAATCCCATCAATCAGACTTCTCTACAAGAAGTGTTTACATTCGGTCAAAGCACAGCTAATGGAAAAGGTAGGAACTACTTTGGATTAGCTGGAACTGACGCAACAATTGTTGGTAATTTTGATATAGAGGCTAACCAAACTTTTGCTTTTGACTTCTCCTCTTTTCTAAACCAGGAAACAAAAATAGATACACCCATAGCAGAAAATGCTCAAGCAAGTTCAGATGTCGCTTTTTACTTATTCGACACTTCAGACATACCTGTAGATGGTCTTTCAAATCTTATTAATAACTTGTTAGACAACCCAAGCAGTATTAACAGAAATCCATTTGCTTTCTTCTCCCTGGCAGGAAATTTAAGTACTTTAGGAGAGGATTCCATTAATCAAAATGGTCAAGGTATTACTTTGAGCAATGATTTTAGCAATATTACTTCCAATGGAAATGAAGAATTTGCTACAGCTTCTTTTGCTGGTTCTTTCCAACGCTATTTTAATAATCCGGCAAATGTCACTTTAATTGCAACACGAAGAAGTCAAGCAAGAGTAACAGCACCTGAACCTTCAACTAGTTTAGCTTTACTATTATTTTTGGCATTACTCGTTATAGCCAACAAAGGTAGATTGAGAGAAAATATTTTAGGGCGTTCTTACGAAGTCAAGGTCATCAAGTTAACTGTTGAGGATTGACTCAAAGGAGATGTACTCAGAACTCAATTTACTCTATTCTGACTCAAAACGCTCTCACCTCAAAAGTTTAAGCAAGGGAGGCTAGGAAAAATTCCATCTAATACCGTTTCTATATGAAGATGCATAGAAAGAACCCCACCGCCTGCGGCACCTCCCCAAGGCATCGGAGAGGTTAGGAGGGGTAAAAATAATGTGCAGCTTTACAAAAAATTGGTATAAGGGACTTCCAAATAAAAACATCCTAAATTTTCTTGTGGGATGGGTGTCCCCACCCGTCCCATATTTAGGGCGGGCAGGATGCCCACCCTACAAGATGGATAATTTATTTCTTGGAAATCCCTAAATACCGCAAAATACCCTGAAAATTGCCAAAATTAAATAGTGCATTGTGTAGATTTTGATTATGCCCAACGACTCAGTCAAATTAGCTAGACTGAGCTTGAGGCAATTTCTATAATTTGTGCCAAGCAATTTGTGTCAAGCTCAATCAGAAACTTACAAAGAGGTTTTTTATAATGCCAACTCCAAGCATAGCTACTTCTGCGCCCTCGGCGTCATCCAGTCAGTCTGTTACTTTTGCCCTTTCTTATGGAGATTTATTCTTAACAAACTTTAGTCAAAAGTTTTCGTCTGTTGATAGTGACAATCAGGCTAATACCTCAGCTTCTGCGGACGGTACTACGGCGACTGTTCACAATGATGCAGTCGTAGAAACCAGTGAGACAGAAGCATTAACTTTTGCTACTAGTTCAGCTACTGGTAAAAATAAAAATTATTTTGGATTCGCAGAAACTCACGCAATTATTGTTGGTAATTTCTTTGTAGATGCTGGTAAAAATTTGTCTTTCAATTTCACGTCTGCTCTAGATTTAGAAACATCGATATATGCTCCACAAGGAATAGAGAGCGTTAGTGCAGTGAGAGATATTTCGTTTGCTTTATACGACACATCTGATGTGCCTGAAAGAAAGCTCAAAGACTTTCTTACCAATTTATTATCTGAACCGAACAGCATAAAAAAAAGCCGTTTAGTATACTTTTCTGTTTCCGGAAAATTAAACAGTTCTGACAAAGATAATTTTTTGAAAACTCAGAAAAGCGAAAATGTAACGCTGAGCACAGAATTCAAAGATTCTCTTTTGGAAGGAAATCAAAAATTTGCTAGCACTTTGATTCGTGGTTCTGTAAAATACTCTTTTAATAATCAAGCAAATGTCACTTTAATCGCCTTGAGAACGGGTGAAGCCAGAGTAGCAGCACCAGAAACATCACGTAGCTTAACTTTACTATCAACACCTGGCTCACAGGTCGTACCTACCGAAGGTAGACGTCCAGGTGCTCCATCAAATCGCTATTCAAATAGAAAGGTCATCACGTATACTGTTGGAAATTAGTTACAGTAGCATGACAATCTCAAAATCAAATTGGTTGGGGTAGCACCAAAGAGGGAAAATATCTTTTGAGCCTCTAAGTAAAGATTAATTGTAAAGATTAATTAAAGATATTCAATGAAAACCTACGACTGGATTGTTGTTGGTGCTGGAATTACGGGTGCTGCGATCGCCTACGAACTGGCGAAAAAAGGTTGTAAAGTGCTTTTGCTAGAGCAAAATGCAACGCCAGATAACGCGACTCGTTATAGTTATGGTGGTTTAGCTTTTTGGTCTGGTACCACTTCACTCACTCGCCAACTATGCGACGAAGGACGCGCACGTCACGGCATTTTGTCCCAGGAGTTGGACGCGGATACTGAGTTTCGGGAGCTAGACTTATTGTTGACGATTTCCGCCGATACTGAGCCAGCAGATGCAGCGGCGTCGTATACTCGTTTTGCTATCCCTCCCAAATTACTGAGTATAAAAGAAGCCTGTGAATTAGAACCACTGTTAAACCAGGAGGATCTTGCAGGTGCTTTAACTGTCAAACATGGTCATATCCACCCCGAAAAAACCACCGAAGCTTACATACAAGCTTTTGTGCGTGCTGGCGGTGAAATGGAGATTACCCAAGTTTTACAAATACTACAAAAGAAAGTTAAGACAACAAACGAGATATACTATACTGCGAACACTGTAGTCTGTGCTGGTGGACTGAGCCGACAGCTCCTGAAATCATCTGGCATTTCTACCAAGCTGTATTTCACCCACGCAGAAATGATTGAAACCCCACCTATGGTGGATGTGCAATTGCGTACCTTGGTTATGCCAGCGAATCTCAAACGGTTCCAATTAGAAGCAGATTCCACTAAAAATGATCAGTTGTGGGAACAACCGGGTCTTGAACTAGTACCACCTATTGTAGATGCAGGCGCAGTTCAATTTCGAGATGGTAGCTTTCGCTTTGGTCAAATCAGCCGCGCCCTCAGTGATCCCCACGCCAATGTAAACTTAGAGCAAAGCGAAGCAGTGTTACGAGCAAGCATCAGAAAAATTTTGCCTAAAGTAGGCAACTTACGAGGAACTTGGCATCATTGTTTAGTGTCATTTAGTAGTGATGCACTCCCCTTGATTGGTCTTATCCCAGAACGCCAAGGCGTTTATGTTTTTTCTGGTTTCAGTAATCCCCTTGTGATTGTGCCACCTTTAGCACAGCGCTTTGCTGATTGGGTCTTTGGAATGGAAGACGAAATTATTACCAAATTATCTCCTGTTCGCTTTGAAAATTTCTCAGAGCGTTTATAATAAAAACTAATACCTGAAGCTATCTGCTACAGGTACAAGGCAAAACAGGGGTTGCTTTCTTTAGCACTCAAAACTTTGAAGATAGAATCTGCTGGTATCGTTTGCAGCAATAATTTCCTGTTCCTCTACTACCGCCTTAACCGCGTCGGATTCAGCAAGAGCTTCCACACCAGCAGCAGAAATTTCAACAGGAATTGACCCTAGTGCATCAGGACTATCGGCTAACTGTTTGCCTCCAAAGTCCTGTATGATTTTGTGTATGTAGTCTAGAGCTTGCTTAGCTGAGTTGCGTATCCTTTCCATCGCGGCTTTGCGTTCAATACGCGACTGCCGCGACATCGGCTTGTCAAAATTGTCTACCTTTAAGAAGACGATGATGGAAACCTTCTGTTGAGGCGCTAGATTATTGAGCCGACACGCAAACTCAGAACTGATCTTGTTTTTGCTAAGTGTTTTGTTATGGTACATGATGCAATCCCCTGGTTGCCCTCAACTACTAAGAGCACTTAACGCTTCCAGGGGTTGGAGTAAACCCCAACCCCATCGATTGTCCGGACGGCGACCATTTCCCGCTGGATGTTTTGCCGTTTCCTTCAATACATTAATGATATCTGTTACAGCTGCTGTTGGCTTAGCTGCCATCAATAAAGCTGCAACGCCTGCAACATGGGGAGTTGCCATAGAAGTGCCATCCATATAGTTGTATTCGTAGGTTCCGTGAGCTGTTTTCGTCGGCGGTATACAGGAATAAACCTGAGCACCCGGGGCAACAACATCTGGCTTTGTTACCACACCATTTGGCTCGTCTCCAGGAAACACGAGGCTAGCCCCGCTACTGAAGAATGCGACATCAACCTTGTTGTCTGGCAGTTTTTCTATTGCACCCACACTGAAGGCATTATTAGCATTACCAGGTGAGCTCGTATTACCGTGGTTTTCATTGCCGATCGCTACTACAGGTAAAATACCATACTGGTTCACCAGTATGTCAAGTACCTCAGCAAACAATGGTTCGTAATAACTTAAACCGAGGGACATATTAATAATATCTGCCCCTCTTTCGATCGCCCAAGAAATACCTTCCAACAAGGTTCGCAAAGTCGTATCTCCGATTAGCACGCCAGCAACGAGTAGATTAGTTTGCGGTGCTACGCCAATAGAGAGACCTTTTGGAGTCTTTCCTCCACCAATTGTGCCACAAACATGAGTACCGTGCTGTCCGCAGTCAAAAGCTGGAGAAGCTTCAATCCGCCTACCAAGGGGATCAATGACCACAAACTCTTGGACTCGTTTGTCGAGTGCTGGATGGGCTGCATACACGCCTGTATCTAGCACCGCCACATTGATGTTTTCACCCGTGGTTGTCTCCCATAATTTAGGAATCTCAAGCTGTTTCAAACCCCAGGTAACTTTGTCTTTGTTTTCCTCGGCAAATAGCTCAGAATAATCAATTTTTCGAGGTTGAATCAGATGAATTTTTTGATTGGGCAAAATAGCAACGATATTCGGTTGTTCCACCAAGGCTTCTAAAGTCTTGGGAGTCACTTCAACCGTCGCCATTGGTAATGCGCCAGAACCGATGGTAGAAACCGCTAAAGGTTCATCAACATACCCAAGGTCTTGACTCGCTTCGTGATAATCCTCAAAAATTTCCGCTGCTACTTTAATCGCCGCCTGCTGTTGAACCTGAAATATCCTGCTTTTGAGTTCGCGCAGACGACCCCGTGGCGGCAAACCTTCAAAAGGCGGTGCTTTGTAGATCACAATTGCATCCCGTTTGTCATCCTGCCCCATCTCGGCAAGAAACGGCTCGAAAGCTGGCGATATCTTGTTGTCTGGATTCATTGCGATCTACCTCTATCTTAATTTAGTTTCGTCGGGTGGGTTTTTGACTATGGTGCCATTGCGGAATTTTTACTCTACCTATGTATTTATTTTTTCAAACAAATCTTCCCGGCTCAGGTATCTTAGCAGGGGAAGATGCCCAAGCTGTTTGCTGGGCGAGCAATTCCGGTGCCAATAAGTCACTATAGAACTGGACGAAATTTTCGCCCATGTGTCTCCTACCTGCTTTTAAAAATAGCAAAATTTTAAATAATGTGAAGTTTTAATAATTTTTCAGTTTTCCCATTAAAAATCTGTTATCGCCCTTGCTTATATTTTTTCATCAATTAAAGAAAAAATATAAGTGTACAAATATACTTTACCTCACTTAAATAAAGGAGTACTAAAGACGTTATGAACTTTCAAAGTGATTAAGTATTATCTAAATTTACCCCCAAATCCGCATAGTGCTTAAACGATACTTCCACATCTATTTTTTCGGACACTTTTTCTGACACATCTATTTTTTCTGAAGCCAAAATCGCTGCTGCTTCTTGTAAAAGTTGATTTTGTTCTTTTTGAATTTCCTCCAGCCGAGTAGAAATTTCTACCAATCTTTGCTGCTTATCCTTGTGAATTTGTGGAGAGGCTACAGGCAGTAAAGTTGGAATATTATCACTTGTTTTTGTATCAGTAAGTTGTTTAACAGCCAAGCTACTCACTTTAGTAAATAATAAAAAGCTAATCTTCACAAAAGCTTGAAGTAATTTGAAAGGAACTTGCAAAAGTGACAAACTAGCTGATTCAATTATACGACCAATTGCCTTGATCAGACTCCAAGCGATCGCAAGAGCAAAAAGCAGAATCACTAAACTGATGATTGGATGGTTAACCGCCCAACCAAAAATTTGAACCAACCGCATAAGTGTAGGGTGTTGCTCAAACCAATCAACCACCGAAGAAGAAATAGCTGTTTGAACCGCCGATGTTGTACTCTTTACTTGCTCAGTAGATTCCAATCTTTCTTGTAAAGAAGCTTTAGCTTGCCCAAGGTTTGTCGTCACTGTATCAACAGCTTGACTGGTGGCTTGAGTTGCTGTTTGCTTCCAAGACTCCCCAAAAGCTTTTGCTGATTGAGTTAAAGAGTTAACGCTGTGGTTCACCAAATCTTTCGTTTGCTGAAAATGTCGAAAAACTTTTTCAGATAGATTTATGTTTTTATCTAAATAAGAAATTTCGGCGAGAGGTGCCATACAGTATTTCACAACGGATAGTGAAAAGCGAGATGATTAAGTTCAATGTAAGCAAAAATTTTTAAAGTTGATTGTAAATTTTCGGCAATAAACATTCTATCCCTAGAAGGAAGTGCATAAACAATAACTATATTTGCACTGATAAAGTTGTTATAACAGATTTATGAAATTACTGTGTACTTTAAACACCTAGTACAGTCTATCTTCAAACAGATATAATAACCTGTTTGGCTCACAATTCTACAGGTCATCCTTTAGTAGGCAGGTATGATCAGCCCTAAGTTAGAAGTTCGGGGAGATTACTTACTGTTAAAAATAAAACAACGTTCAGTTAAAATAGTAAAAGCCTGTAAATCTACTACTATACCCAACTGAAGGCTTTTCTGGAGGGTGCATCTACTTTTTTACATCATTTTTTACGTCAGTAGAAAAAACTCAAAAACCCTAGTTTGTCGCTAACGTCATATGCTTAATACAAAAATTACAACTGCTAAGTAGCAATTTCAACGTCAAATACACCAATATTAAGCATATTCTGGCACTTGTTGCAAACTTGCGAAGTTTTGCTTTCCTTTATAAATCAAAAGTGTGTTTCATTTGACATAATATCGGCTATTACTTTATCTTGTCAAGATTTGACAACTTCAGCATTTTTTCTTAAGAAACATTAAATCTCAAAAAGCCGTCTTAAATTCCAACGGTTAACGCCGTAACGCTATTAAGTCATCTACCATCACAAGCCTCATGAATGTCAAGATTCATTTGGTGAGCGCATTCACTCTCTCCGTGTCTGCGTTTGCTGCCATCCCTAATCAAGAAAATCGTCAAAGTATCCAAAGATATCTGGAATCCTTCATTACACTGGTGAAGCAAAATAAGGTAGCAATATCACGTAGAAGCTATTTCTTAGATCAAGCAAATCGTGCAGTCGTTTTATACCAGCTTGTCAGAGAAGGAACACTTAAGGGCAGAGCAATCACGAGTAACATCAATTCGCCTCAGAACTTAAGCTCCTCTCTAGTCTCTGAGATTGAATTTCTTCGAGAGAGAGTCTTTCAAGAGTCAATTAGAAACTCGAAAAAGTATTTTCACTTATATTTTTAATCCTCAATTGATTTGTTTGCAACTGCTTACACCCTTGTTTATTGGAGGTTCATTTTGTTTAAGTCGCGTATCACAAAAACCCTAATTGCCTTCTCATCCTATGCAGCTGCAATTCTGAGTGCACCTCAGCAGGCTTTTGCTCAGCTCAGTATTGGGCGCTATGGTATCCAACCAGGACTGGAGTCAAACTATCTCCAGTACCAGATGTCAGGACGTTCTTTGAGTCAAATGCGAGTCATTCCTGGATGTGGTGTGGGAGATGGTGCTGGCTGTAACAAGACTGCAACAGTACTCCAGCAATTAGTGGAATCCAATGGTGGACCTAGCTACCAAGAGTTACTGATACGAGCGGCTGGTGGGCAGCAAAACTACCAAAATTTCGCTTCTTTCTACGGAAACAATCCCAATCTTTCTCAGGTGCCACACGCCTCCTTCTGGCAAAACGACAACCCTTATATGATGGATGGATATCGGTATCTTCTTGGGCAAACAGTGAGTCGGACGCCTCAACCAGGTTTAGGACAGGTTGCAAAGAACTTCTACTGGGCACCAGAGGGAACTGGGAACTCACTTGATCCCCGTAGTGGCTTGTTGAACTTGAAATACTCTTATGGGCGTTTGCTGTTGGAAGAAGCCGCAAAAATCCCTAACCTCAAGCAGCAGATTCAGTCTCAGGATTTGCCAGCAGACGTCAAGCAGTTTTATGCGAGTAACGCCTCTGAAGGGTTGCGTGCGTTGAATAGTGGCAATGAGAGGCAACTTGAAGGGAAGCTCCTCGAAGTCCTCTCCGAGCCATTCTCCCCAGATGGAGCGGAGTACAACCGTCCAAATGCTGGTATTCCTCGGGAGTTTGACGACATCATTGGGCAAGGTCTTCCAGGAGATGTTTTTGTAGGGGCAGTTCCAGTATTGCCCGAGGGAGAAGTGCTTAGCCAGGAGATTGTTCCCCCTCCTGTAGGTGAGGTCGTGGCACAAGGCGGAGGTGGTGGGTTCCCATTCTGGGTTCTCGGCGGTATTCCCTTACTTGCTCTACCTTTTCTTTTTGGCGGTGGAGGTGGAGATGATTCCCCAGATAGGGTAGCTGTAGTACCGCCACCGACCGTAGGCGAGCAGCCACCTGCTGCGGGCGAGACTCCTCCTGGTGGAGGTGTGACTCCCCCACCCGTAGGTGAACAACCACCTGGAGGCGGTGTGACTCCCCCACCCGTAGGTGAACAACCACCTGGAGGCGGTGTGACTCCCCCACCCGTAGGTGAACAACCACCTGGAGGTGGTGTGACTCCCCCACCCGTAGGTGAACAACCACCTGGAGGTGGTGTGCAGCCGATACCGGAGCCATCGACGTTAACGCCGCTTTTCTTGTGGACGATGATAATGTCTATGCTCGGTTACAGAAAGTGGCGTATGCAGACAAAAGGTTAAGTCACCGGGTTGCTCGAGTGCGCTAAGCTAGTCTATTTTTAACTTGCATGCGGATGGGCGGGCAGGATGCCCACCCCACAAGGCATCTAAGATTTATTAATTAAAATAAATCCAAATCCGTTACTGCAGCAAGACTGCTAGAAGATACCAACTTGGTATATTTTGCCAGCACACCGGTGCTATAACGGGGTGGACGTGGCTGCCACTTGGCACGACGACTGGCTAACTCTTCATCAGATATATCTAAATGCAGTGAACGAGCGTGGGCATCAATGGTGATCGTATCGCCTTCTTCGACTAGGGCGATCGCACCCCCAACTGCGGCTTCTGGGGCAACGTGACCTACTACCATGCCGTAAGTACCGCCGGAAAAGCGCCCATCGGTAATCAGTTCCACAAAATCACCCAAACCAGCACCGATAATTGCCGAGGTGGGAGCTAGCATTTCCCGCATACCAGAACCGTCTTTTGCTTCTTCGTAGCGGATGACAATGACATCCCCTGGGTTAATTTTCTTTGCCAGAATCGCATCCAAGCAGGCTTCCTCGGATTCAAAAACCCGTGCTGGTCCAGTGATTTTGGGTATTTTTATCCCAGTAATTTTAGCGACAGCCCCCTCTGTTGCCAGATTACCTCTCAGGATGGCTAAGTGTCCTTGTTGATACACTGGTTGACTCCAAGGACGAATCACATCTTGATTTGCTGATGGTTCTTCTGGAACATCAGCTAACACTTCGGCTACTGTTTGCCCGGTGATAGTTAGGCAATCTCCATGTATTAAATCATGCATCAGTAGCATTTTCATAACTTGAGGAATGCCGCCAGCTTTGTGCAAGTCTGTGGCTACATAGCGACCACTGGGTTTTAAATCGCACAAAACCGGAACGCGGGCGCGGATGGTTTCAAAGTCGTTCAGGGTAAGTTCTATACCAGCGGTATGGGCGATCGCCAGTAGATGCAGCACTGCATTTGTCGAACCACCTACCGCCATGACCACAGAAATGGCATTTTCTAGGGATTTGCGAGTGATAATCTGGCGGGGTAAGATTTGTTTGCGAATCGCCTCCAGCAAGAAGAAGGCGGATTTTTCAGTACTTTCGGCTTTTTCTTCATCTTCTGCTGCCATTGTCGAGGAATAAGGTAAACTCATTCCCATTGCTTCAATAGCACTAGACATCGTGTTTGCTGTGTACTTCCCGCCGCAGGAACCAGCGCCTGGGCAAGCATGACGCTCGACTTCTAAAAGTTCATTTTCGTCTATTTTCCCAGCACTGTATTGACCGACAGCTTCAAAAGAACTGACAACAGTTAAGTCGCGTCCGTTGTAGTTTCCCGGTTTAATTGTACCGCCGTAAACAAAGATGGCGGGGATGTTCATGCGAGCAATGGCAATCATCGCCCCTGGCATATTCTTATCACAACCGCCAATAGCAAGAACACCGTCCATACTTTGCCCATTGCAGGCGGTTTCTATTGAGTCAGCAATGACTTCGCGCGATACCAAGGAATATTTCATCCCTTCGGTTCCCATCGAAATGCCGTCGCTAATGGTAATTGTGCCGAACATTTGCGGCATTCCCCCAGCATTTCTGATGCCAATTTCTGCTCTTTGCGCCAGTTTATTGATCCCCATATTGCAGGGGGTAATAGTACTGTAGCCATTGGCAATACCAACAATTGCTTTGGTAAAATCCTCATCTGTAAAACCAACAGCACGCAGCATTGCCCGGTTAGGCGATCGCTACACTCCTTGCGTTATAACTTGGCTTCTCAAATTCTCTGACATTTTGATAATTTCCTTGTGCCGTCATCTTTCTTTTGGCACATTTGCTCTCGTGATTATCTCAAAATACCAGATATTCTACAGCTCATTTTCATGTATTGGCACAAAGAGTGCAGCTACCGTAACTAACCGTTAATTGTACCATCTGGCATAATTGCACCCTGCAACAGAGTACCCATCATGTATGCCCCATACAGATTAGCTCCGTGTAGATTTGCAGCGGTAAAATCTGCGTCTATCAAGTCTGCCATTTTCAGGACTGCCCCATCAAGTATGGCTCCTGTGAGCTTTGCCTCAAAAAGATTTGCCCCATTAAGATTGGCTCCTGTAAGGTTGGCTCCCGTCAGGTTAGCTCTCACTAAAGATGCTTCTGTCAAGTCTACCCCAACCAAATTTGCTTTACTCAAATCAACTTCACTCAGGGAAGCTCCTTTTAAAGTTGCTCCACTGAGATTGACTCCATTTAGGTAACTACCTATAAGGTTTACGCCCTTGAAATTTCTTTGTCCTGCTTGATAGCGTTTCAAAAAATCATCCACGTTCATTGCACTAGTTAACAACACCTCTTGCATGCAGTGTGCCTCAAAGAACAGACTTTGATAAGTTGATTGTGTTACCATCTCACGTTATGAGAAATTATGCCATTATCTATAAATAAATTATCATTCTGGTTATATAAACTCAGTCATTGGTGAACAACTGATAAATGATAGTTTGTTAGGACGTAAGCACTACCACAAACTCAAGTTGTATTTTGGGTACTTTCCACGCATAATTCTTTGTCAGCTTTTTTACTGAATGAGGATAGTTATCTCATAAGCTGTTCCACATAAAAGTTGCATATTTCATCGTCTAAACTGTTGACCATTGACAGTCAATAGTCAGTGGTTAACTACTGTAATTGGCTTACCTTACTTTTCACTTTTTTCTGGAAAACCTCGCTTCTATTTCTCTCTCCACCTCTTTTTAACCCTCCCCTTTTAAGGGAGGGAAGAGGAGCAGCTTTTATAGTGAGAGAGACGCGTGAATTTTGGGGAAAGAAATTTAGATTTTTTGTGAACAACAAGATTCCCGACTTCTTAAAGAAGTCGGGAATCTTGTTGTTCACGATTGCTATTATATGTTATGCTATGATTAAGAAGTTTTATCTTGATATGTTTCCTGATAGTAAAAAGCAAAATCCTTTGCTAGGGTACGATATTTTGCACCTATCGCTAGAGTACAGAAACAAAATTTTTGCTTAACCTGTTTACTCTCTTGATTTGGGTGATGAATAGCTTCAGTAGAAGTCATTATATTTTTATCTTGCTACGGTGTTTTGAAAAAAACCTCATAAGGTAAGAAAAACCGCCAAAGGAAACCAGCTGGTAGCACCGTGTCAGTGGATTGGGCATCTATAGGTAAATATTGGGAACGATAAGTTTTAATTGCTCGTTCCTTCTTGGATTGAACCTTGTGTATAGCTAATTGATATGCTCCCGCCAATTCCTCAAGCTTTAGATTCCGAAACAGTAAAGAATTCCAAAGCAACCAGATAGCATACTGCCACAAATGTACCTTTACTCCAGCGAGGGCGATCGCCTCTACAAGTTGATAAGCCGTCTCATGGTCTCATGGTCTCTACTGCGGTCTTTATTGTGAGTGACGTAGACCTCTTGCGGCTGGAAGTCATGCAGCAATTGTGCTTGATACGATATTACAGCAGTTTTTTATTTTATGAAAAATGATAAATCTTCTTGTCAGCTTTTTATTTACTGAGACTTTTCTAATATAATTTTGATTTTTAAGTTGAAATTAACTAATTTATTTTAAAGTTAAATTAAAGTTAAGTTAAAGCTATTCAAACAAAATCAAAGTTCATAAAATTATCATATCAATGACGAATTTATCGTCACATTATTGTGATATTGATTGAGTAAACGTGACTTTATTGGGCTGCCATTAGCACAAATTTTTATGGGAAAATTTTCCTGCTCGTGCTTGGAATCGATAGACAGTTCTATCCTAGTTTTTTTAGGAGCAGGTGTGGTAGGGTTGTGCTTATCAAGATTCCCATGCAGCCTGGAAAAAGTCTTGCTCACATAGCATGGCATAGCGATAGGTTGAGTGTACCAACGCTGGGCTGCTAGCGTAACGGTCAACCAAATCTTCTAATTGTTGCGTTAGTGGTTGAAAATCTGCCCCACTGTAAGTCCGAATCCAATCTGCATACTGGTGATTGGGAATACCATCACGAGCCAACTGTTCTCCTAAAAATGCATACAGACGCATACAGGGAGACATAGCCGCAGCAGTTAAACCCACATCTCCACTCCAAGCAGTTGCCAACAAAAAGTCGGTATAACGACGGGTTGTGACTCCAGGTTCTACAGAATGCAAACTGACTCCCCACTTTGCAGCATAACCTTCATGGAGCTTCAGTTCTTGTAAAACTCCATCAGCCAAAGAGTGAAAGGTTGTAAATACACAGAAATCTGGTGCTTTCGCCGCAGCTATGCTGTAAGCACGAGCAAAGGCTTTCAAGAAAAAAGCATCTTGCCCAACATAATAGGCAAATTTTTGCTTTTCAAGAGTCCCGCTACCTATGCCTTGGACAAAGGGATGCTCAAGACAAGCCTGCGCTATATCTTGATTTGCTTCCCATAATTCCTTCGAGAGAGCCATAGTTGTGAGTTGTGAGTTGTCAATAAAATACCACTATTCACTAAGGACTAACCACTAACCCCTCGACTCTCAATACGGTTCGGATAAGACTTGATCCCCCCAACCCCCTTTTCAAGCAGGGCTAATTTCCCCCCTTTTTAAGGCAGGGCTGTTTCATTCCCTAAAACAGGTAAAATTGCAAGTGTTGAGGGGAGAAAAATGATGGGTGCTTCTGTGATTGAACAACTGCGACAAGTGGAATTCAGAACGACTGATGGTCGAAGGCATCCACTATGGTTAGTCTTACTGTTTGTCATAATGGGCACTATGAAGATATTGACAAACTTCTTGCCCTTGTGGAATGAAACAGCCCTGCCTTGACAACTGCCTCAAAGGCTTAACTTGTCACCAATGACGTTACTTACATTCCTGCTTGTGCAGTTTGCTCGCGGGCTGACTTGAGCCGCAGAACGTGAATCAATGCAGCTAATGCTGGTGGTGTCTGGCGGCGGTTTGGATGATAAAGGTAGTAACCGGGAAAGGTTGGACACCACTGTGCCAGTATCCGAATTAGCTGGCCCTCAGCAACAAGGTCGGCAATTTGATCCTCGTAAAGATATGCAATCCCTTGTCCCGCTAAGGCAGCCGCGAGAATTAGATCGCCATCATTGAAGATGAGAGAGCCATCGACTCTAACTTGAAATGACCGTCCCTCTTTCTCAAACTCCCAAGCGTAAAGCCTTCCAGATGTCGCGAATCGGTAGTTAATGCAGCGATGACTAGCGAGGTCTTGTGGTGTATTTGGTATGGGGTGGTTGGCGAAATAGGCGGGTGACCCAACGACTGCCGTTCGGAGATCCGGTCCGATCCGCACCGCGATCATGTCTTTAGCGACTTTCTCACCCAGCCGGATGCCAGCATCATATCGGCTTTCGACAATATTGGTCAGACCTTCGTTGATCGTAATTTCAACGCCAATATCTGGATAGGCACCCAGAAAACCGGGCAGCATGGGACATAGGACAGAGGTCGCCGCGTGCCTGGGCGTAGTAATCCGCACGTTTCCGGCAGGTTTGTCACGCAGCTCATAAAGAGCAGCCAGCTCGGCGTTGATATCCTCAAAAGCAGGTCGCAAGGTTCTAAGCAGTCGTTCGCCAGCCTCGGTCGTTGAGACGCGGCGGGTTGTTCGTGCTAGCAATCGCAAACCTAGACGGTCTTCAAGCGCCTTCATTGCATGGCTCAGGGCAGAGGGAGACATTTCCAGCTTTGCCGCAGCACGCGTAAAGCTCATCTCGTCGGCGACTACTACGAAAGCGGCTAAGTCATTTAGTTCGTCACGCTTCATTGCTGCATGTATTTCATAAGTCTATGCTGATTATGCCATCTAGTAAATAAATTTCATCCGATCTATATTTGCTGCATAGGGATTGTTCTTAAGTTGCAAAGGAAAAAAAGATGCCAGGTGCCTCTGTTAAACAGAACCGATTAATGCGTCCTGGTTATGGACTTGCTTGTTTAGCCCGAGGCGATCGCCTTGTTCCTTGGACATTTGAGCGGCGGGGCTTGCAACCCAATGACATTGCCCTAAAGATTCAGTTTTGCGGGGTCTGCCACAGCGATCTACACGCGATTCGGGGAAATAGCCGCTTTCCTCTGGTTCCGGGTCACGAGGTGGTAGGCGAGGTGACGGCAATTGGCGCAGAAGTTACGAAATTCCGAATCGGCGATGCCGTGCTAGTGGGCACGATCATCGATTCCTGCGGACACTGCTCATCGTGCAATCGCCATTTAGAGCAATATTGCCTTGAGGGGGTGACGACTACCTACGATGGCATTGATCGGCACGACGGTAGCATCACGCGCGGGGGCTACTCGAACGAATATGTCGTCGATACCCATTTTGCCTATCACCTTCCCTCCGGTCTTGATCCGGCAAGTGTCGCACCGCTGCTCTGTGCGGGTGTCACAACCTGGTCTCCGCTGCGCCAGTGGGATGTGGGACCTGGCAAAACGATCGGGATTGTCGGACTGGGCGGACTCGGACACATGGCGGTGAAATTCGCGCACGCGCTGGGTGCTTATGTTGTGCTATTCAGCACGACTCCAGAAAAGCTCGCCTCGGCGAAGGCACTGGGGGCAGACGAAGCGATCATATCCACCGACGATGTGCAAATGGCAGCCCAAGCTTCCCGCTTCGATTTCATCCTGGATACAGTTTCATCCCGACATCCGCTCAATCCTTATCTGCGATCGCTAAAGCTTGACGGGACGCTCTGTTGTCTTGGCATTCCTAAAGACATGGATTTTAGCCCTGTCCTGCTGACAATGGGACGGCGGCGGCTAGCAAGTTCAGGGGTCGGGGGGACGCTAGAAACCCAGGAGATGCTGGACTTCTGTAGCCAGCATAATATCTCAGCCGATGTAGAAATCATCGCAGCGGCAGATATTGACAATGGTTTTGAGCGACTGGAGCGGGGTGAGGTGCGCTATCGGCTGGTGATCGATATGTCCACGCTGGCGCAGCCAACCGGGGACGCTGCTTGATCTTTTCAGACGGCGAAGTCTGGAGCTGTAGTAAGGAACTCCAGCATTCAGGGCGGCTCGGCTAGGGTCGCGGTGAGAAAAACATTTAATTGGGAGCTTAATGATATGCGACGTTGGATTTTGAAGGCAGGAGCAACCAATCTCGATGGATTGTTCCTTGAGGAGGTGGCGATACCGGAACCTGGTCCGGGCGAAGTGCGTATCCGTGTTCATGCAGTATCGCTGAATTATCGTGACCAACTCGTGCTGCTGAAGAACCCAACGCCTTGGCGGCTTCCTGATCGAGATCTCGTACCCGTTTCGGACGGAGCAGGTGTGATTGACGCGATCGGGCCTGGTGTCGATACCTGGGTCGTGGGCGATCGCGTCACCGGATTGTACTTTAGAGATTTTATCGAAGGTCCGCCCCACGCGAATATGGGTTTTGGGCTGGGTTCGCTCGATGAAGATGGTATGCTGTCCGAATATGTTGTTCTGCCCGCTAAGCGTGTCGCCCGCGCACCAGCAAGCTTGGACTACGCTGAAGCAGCAACTCTACCCTGCGCTGCGCTGACGGCTTGGAGCGCGTTATATGGCGACCATCCGATCACCCCAGACAGCAAGGTTCTCGTCGTGGGAACTGGCGGCGTATCGCTGTTTGCCCTGATTTTCGCACGGGCAGCAGGCGCTCAGGTGTTCGCCACCACGAGCCAGAATGCTAAGTTGCAGCGATTGCTCGATCTCGGTGTTAGCGATGTTGTCAATTATCGAGACACTCCTGATTGGGGAAAAGCGGTGTTCGATCGCACTGGCGGCGTGAATAAGGTGGTGGATGCCGCAGGGTCGCTGAATCAATCGCTGGCGGCTCTCCAACCTGGTGGCGAAGTGGCGATCATGGGGGTGATGACCGCCGATGGGCCACCGAATCCTGCCTTGCTGATGGGTAAGGGTGCGACTGTGCGCGGCATCGCGGTTGGCAATGCAAAAGCGTATGAAGCGATGTCACAGGCGATCGACACGCACCAGGTTAAACCGCCAATTGATCGCAGGTTCCACTTCGAGGACGCCAAGGATGCATATCAAGCTCAATCATCGCCGGAACTCTTCGGCAAAATCGTGATCGAACTGCCGTGATCGACACTAGCATCAGGAAGACACAGAACCACAGCCAAACCCTTGCAAAGTACAATCCTGCTACTTACACCATGCGTCGCGCAGGTAGAACTGCGTACAGCCGATTGCCATAGGTTCCTCAATCAGTAGAAGTTTTTCATGCTTTCCATGGAATTGACCCATCCTGGGTGGGAATTAAGTCATTAATTCGAGTCGAAAGAACACCGAACACGAGGAGGTAAACCATATCATGAGACTGTTTGTTACATTAGTAGCCTTTCGGAGCACGGCACAAGTCTTCGCTCAGGGGATTCGCGGAGACTAGAGTATCTAAAATAGCCTAAATTGGGTAAAATACGTAGTTTTCCAGGAGGATAACTCAAAAATACGTATCGGTAACGCTCCTGCAAATCTCTCTGTTATGAGAGCGTTAGCGTTCGCGTTCGCGTAGCGTGCGCTTTGCGCTCAGCGTGTGCCTTTGGCACTCAGCTCCTGCGAAGGAGGCTCGCTCTTAATATACTCCGTCGAAATGGTCATGCTTCCATCACAACTGCTCAAAGATTTCTCTGTCATGATACTGACAAACTTCTTGCCCTTGTGGAATGAAACAGCCCTGCTGCTTTTTAAGGGGGGAACTTTGAGGATGAACATGACTAACCGTACCGTATTGCCTCCACTCTAAAATGGCAAAAACTGAAGCAACAAAGAGCCAACACTACCGACAAAATCAATCAAATCGGGTTTGGCAGGTTTTACCTTGGTGTCGTAGGGTGTTTGTAGTTCTTTGATAAAAGCCTGTGCTGTTTGCATTCCGGTGCTATTGCTTTGGGATGTAAACAGTTTTTCAGCGAGTTGGGCGTCTTGGAATGCACCTTGTCGGTCAAATATTTGGTAACGGGCGACACCACGAGCTAAGTAAGCACCTGCATAATCAGGTTTGATGACAATAGCTTGATTGAAATAATCAATTGCTTGCTGTTGGTTGCCTTTTTGTGCTTCAGCAACACCCCAAGCATAAAATTGTTCATGTGTAGCAATTTGCGATGGTATACCTATTGCTCCTTGCAAGTTAACACCATTGAGACTCGCACCATTCAATTGAGCATTAACTAAATAGGTATTTCTCAAATCAGCACCCTCTAGATTTGCCTGATTGAGATTAGCACCGCTGAGGTTAGCACCAAATAAACCAGTACCGCTCAAGTTGGCACCCCTCAAATCAACGCCGCTTAAGTTGGCGCGGCTGAGGTTAGCACCTGCAAGATTGGCTCCGCTTAAATCGGCTCCTGATAAATCAGCCATCACCAAACCAGCCCCAGTTAAGTCACAATTTTGACATTGTTTGCTTGCCAGTAACTGTCTGATGTGTTGAGGATTTGCTGCTTGTGCAGTCTGGTTCAAGCTGATCAGAGTTAAAAATGCGGCTGTGGCGAGAATTTGGCTTTTCATAATTGGTGTCGCAATATCTTGCCCTGAAAACTGAACCTTTAAATACACAAGAATATAAGTTTATATTTTTTTTATTTTTTAGCCGTATGCGTACCGTTATGAGGTATGATTCAGTTATGCTGTTGAGTCAATGTAAAAGTAGGCAAGCTTTGCCTCGTATTTTCTCTAGATGTTCGAGCTGAGGAAAACCAGTTGAGTTCTGTAAATAAGCTCAAGGTAAATGTTAGAGTAGCAGCTAATAATAGTTTTTCCATCATAGGTCATTCCCCCACAACCGCCTAGTCATTAATCAGTATTTATAATCTGGGTATAAATATGATTTATCTGTACTCCCAAGCTAAGAGATAAACGAATTTGGGGAAAGTGACTTTCATCTAGCTTTTTGGTGACGCTCATCACACGTACACCTTATGTGCGCTTTAGCTACCTAAAATCAACTCATTTGGACATAATTGCACCATTGAGGTTTGCACCTTCTAGAAGAGTGCTTTTTAAAATAGCTCCCTCAAGATTAGCATCACCAAGATTGGCACCCCTGAAGTCGGCACTAGTTAGATTAGCATTGCTGATGTTAGCATTTTTCAGATTTGCACCACCTAGACTAGCATTGCTCAAATTAACACCACTCAAATTAGCATTGTTCAAATTTGCACCACTGAGAATAGCACCGCTCAAATTAACACCGCTTAAATCAGTATTGGCAAGATTCGCACCGCCTAAATTGGCGTTACGCAGCTTCATTCCCCGTAAGTCCTTTCCTTTCCAATTAACGCCACCGAGGTTTTTTCCAGGCTCTTGCTGTTCTTGAATTGGTACGATTGGTGTGTCTTCTGGTGACGCAACTAATGTATCTACAGGGACTTCTGTAATGTCTGGTACGGAAGCTGTTTGTGGTACTTGCTGATTTGGTGCTGCAGCTGGCGTTTCTACATTTTTCAGTGCTGTGTATATGCCAACTCCAGCCAAAAGCGTTGCTCCAGTAAGTACAGCAGAGAGGGTAAAAAGCAACTCTTGGCGCTTGGACTGATACATATACAATGCCTCAGGAGTTAAAATTTTGCTTGTGCATATATATTATAGAATTCTGGCGCAATTGGTTTGTCGATGTCAAATTAACATAGGTGGCTTTTAGCTTGAACTGTATAAAACTTGCCAATATGCGGGAAAAATCAGGTAATATCTCTTCGCCTAAGAATGTAGCGACTATTACCTCTAAATACTTTAAAATATCTTAATATAAATTTGATTGAATTATAAACTTTATAAAAGCTGGTAGTGGTAAGCTATACATAATTTTTCACGACTCATCTTTTTATCTTTATTTCGTTCGTACATAGATAATACAATGGTTCAGCGGCAAGAAAGTATACACGTATTTCCTCACAACCTCAAGCACTCTGCGAAAAGAATACTTAAATTTCCGCTGATGCTCAAAAGTAGAGCTGAGTTATTGATGAGTGGGATGGAACCCTTATTTAATAGCTGGGGTAGGCGCGGAGCAACTATTCATCGCACTTATCTAGAGCAGTTTTTACAGGAATATTCTCCAGATATCAAAGGACATTGTTTAGAATTTCAAGAAGATTCTTACACATCATATTTTGGCGGTTCCCAGGTAACTAAGTTAGACATCCTCAATAAGGAAACAGATAATCCTAATGCGACTATCATTGCTGATTTAACTCAGCCTAATGATATTCCTAGTAACACTTTTGATTGTATTATTTGTACCTATACGCTCCACATTATTGCAGACTTAGACTACATGATTCGGGAATTGCATCGCATTTTAAAACCAGGTGGTGTGTTGCTCGTTTCGGTACCGGATATTACAGTTAATTATTATCAACATCTTGAACTTTGGCGTTTCACTGCAAAAGGCTTGCACTTGTTGTTGGCAAAGTCTTTTGGAGATGAAAATGTCACTGTGAAAACTTATGGAAATTCTGTGACAGCAGCGGGTGAATTGCGTGGATTATCGACTCCTGATTTTACCAAAGCACAGTTAAACTATCATGACCCGCGTTATGCACTTGTTGTTTGTGCAAGAAGTATTAAAAAGGCTGGAAACCTCAGTTAAATCTGTTAGGAAAATAAAAATAAACATACTAAGTTGCGGCTCAATTACCTCACCCCGCCCTCCGGGCACCCCTCTCCTTAGCAAGGAGAGGGGCAGGGGGTAGTTGCAGCTATGAACTCAACTCGGTATAAATCTGGATTTTTGCCAGATTCCTATAAATTGCGGCATAACTTGGTGTCCATCTTTGAAAAAACTAGGTTTGTTATCACCCCAGGAAGTTGATTCCCGCGACGGCGATCGCTCCCCCAATAGCACTTGCTGCAAGGGAAGTCAGCGCAGTCCCAAATAGCCACCACGCAGCACCAGCAACGGCTTTTTTGGCTTCAATACCTTGCTTTTTCGCTTGTTCCTGGACAGCAGAGAGGCGTTTTTGAACTTCTTGCTGGATGCGTTCAGCACGATGCAACACACTATCCCGCGCTGCTTCGATTTGGTTGACGATGCGGTTAGCATCTTCCTCGGAAATATCCTCACGCGAACTTAAGAGAGCAACTAGAGTACCACGATCAAATTGACTGAGGCGATCGCGCAACGCTTCAAATCCTGCTTGGGGATCGTCAAACACTTTAGCAAAGTCTTGCTGAATGTCTTCATAGTTGAGTTCCGGACGATTCAACGAGTTGAGATAGTTGCGGATTCTGGCAAAAACCCCATCGATGACTGATGTCACTCTTTGCTGGATCTGCTGGAATTGTTCGACTATTGAGTGGCGAGCAGATTCAATTTGGTCTACAATCCGATTTGCTTCTTCTTCTGAGATATCCTCTCGTTGGGATAGCAAAGCGACAAGTGTAGAACGGTCAAATTTGGAAATGCGATCGCCTAAACTTCCAATTCCGGCGCGTGGATCTTGAAGCAACAATTGCAAATCGCGCTTGATACTTTCTGGATTGAGTTCTTCTTTATTGGTGTTACGCAGGTAATCTTCCAGATTTGCCTCAAAGTCCAGAACTTGTTTTGTAGCGCGGTTTGCCAAGCGTCTTGGCGTTCCTATTATACTACGAATTGCTTCTTGTACAGAGTCAATTATCTTGTTAACTTGCTCTTCGCTCAAATCTCCCCGTTGACTCAACAGTTTAACCAAAGTTTCGCGATCTACACCAGACAGGCGATCGCGTAGTGCTAAAGCACCCTCTTTGGGGTTATCGAGTAATTTTGCCAAATCTTGCTGGATACCTTCTGGGTTGAGTTCTTCCAGGTTGGTATTACGCAGATATTCAGAAATAGCACTGATGGTTTGCTCGTATTGCTCTTTTGCTGTATCCGCTACTTTTCGCGGTGCTTGTAAGACGTTATCGCGTACCGCTTCCAACTGGTCGATAATTTGGTTGACTTGCTCCTCGCTCAAATCTTGACGCCCAGAGAGTAATTTAACTAACGTATCGCGGTCAAATTGGGATAGGCGAGTACCCAGCAGGCGAATTCCTACTTCCGGATCTTCTAGCAGAAGTCTAAAATCGCGTTTGATACCTTCAGGATTGAGTTCTTCTTTATTGGTATTGCGCAGATATTCTTCTACTCTTTGGCGCAGTTGATCAGCTTTTGCTGTTGCTTGTTCTTGCAGTTCTCTGGCTCGATTTAAAACATTGTCGCGAGCGTGTTCGACTTGACTAACAATATTATTAGCTTCCTCTTCGCTGATATCTTCACGCTGCTGTAGCAACTGTACAAAGGTATCGCGGTCAAATACCTTAAAGCGCTGCGTTAAATCTTCAAAACCAGCCTCTGGATCATCCACCAGCTTAGCAAACTCTTGCTCAATTGCTTCAGGGTTGAGTTCTTCTTTCCCTGTTGAACGCAGATAATTTTCAATGCGACTGCGCAGATCTTCTGCTTGTTCTCGTGCTTCTGCTTGCTGCACAGTTTCTAAAACTTCCGTGCGCACACTCTCAAGTTGAGAAGCAATTTCCTTGACCCTTGCTTCACTGATGTCACCGCGTTGCGTTAGCAATTGAGCAAAATACTCTTGGTTGAGTTCTTCCAATTCCCGTCTAACGGTGACGGGGTTTGCATTTGGATCGTAGATGACGTCTTTGAATTCATCTTTGAGTGTTATGCGGTTCAAATGCCAAGGGAAAGAATTCTGGATGTAATCTTCTACATCTGCCTTGATAGTATTATCATCGCCTTGCGCCGGAATTGTTTGAGCTACTGTGTCAATTGTTTCCTCTCTGAGATTTTCCAGCTGTTCCGTAATTTTATCGATGTCTACTTGATCTTTCAGCTTTTGCAGTTGACTTGTCAGTTTTTCAAAATCGATATCTGATAAATTTACCCTGTTTAGCACTGCTGGCGCAACGGCGCTCAAGCCAGATGTGATTGCTTGCTTGATAATGCCATTGCTTTCCTTGCCATTACCTCCTCCGACTGTCACCAATTCTTGCAGTCGTTCACCTAAGCGATCTGAATTTAGTTCTTCAGGAGTTGCAGATTTGAGCAAATTAATGACTTGTTCCGTGGGATTTTGGCGAGTTAACGATTGTTGCCAAGCGGCTTCAAGTTGGTCAGCAATGCGATTGATATCTTCTGTGGAAAAGTCTGTGCGACTGCTGATGATATCAACAAACGTCTGGCGATTAATATTTTTCAGCAAGTCATTATCGGCGATCGAACTCAAATCTGCATCTTTGAGAAGGTCATCAAATTGACCACGAATTTCTTTTAAATCCAGTTTTGGTAATGGTAGAGAAGCCAAAGAACTTTGTAGCGTATTTCTAATACTATCAGCGTCCAAACCTGAGGTGAGTTCGCGACGGACGGCGGCTGTGATTTCCTCAGCGGTAGAAACGACTTGTTTTCTCGCAGCACTAGCACCAATGGCACCTGTTGCTGTACCCATCAGTCCTTGAAAGCCAGAAGTAGCAGTGCTGACGACAGTACCAATTAAGGAACCTACTGCAGATGAACCCAGCCACACTAGCAACGAGAAGTAGGTAGACCAAATGACGACACCAATAATCGCCCCTAAAAACGCACTCTCAATCAAGCTCAGTTTTACCGCTAGAAAACAAGCGATAAATAATGCAATACTAGCTGTTACTAGCGCCCATAAACCAACTGTGGCTTCAACTTTACGAATTGTACCACCCAAGGTTTCTGAGTCATTATCCGGATATGAATCAGTTCCCAAAGATGAAATTCCTACAGCAACTGAGAAATTTGTAAATAGTAATTGGAAGGCAAATGCCATTAAGACACCTGCTAGTAATGCCACAAAAATTTTTGGACCAGAAAAGAGAACTGATGCTTCTTCTGGAGTGACAATTGCCTGAGCCAATGTCAATGGTGCTAATTCAATGTGTGACCACCACTCATCTAAAATATTTGGAATCATTAGCTTTTCCTCGCTCTAGCTTAAGTCAGTAAACTGGCACAAATAAGGTTAATTCGTCGGGGTATAGCAATGTAGATGAACCTTTAAATTAATTTTTTTTACACCTGTACAAGCGCAATACATGACACTGCTACACCCTTGAACCGAGTCAAAACAGTTATGTCTATTTGCACCTAGTTACATATAACCGTAGCTAGCAGCAGCTTTGGCTTCCACTTTCTTAAGTGATATACTCCTTTACCAAAAGTATGAAATAATTTATTAAGTTTTTTATACTTTTATTAAAATTGTCAGAAATACATTTTATTTTATTCTTAAGCAAATATTGTTAACATTAATTCCTTATTGTAAAACATAGAAAGATTTGTTAATAGGTATTATTTATTGTAGAAATTATAAAAGTAACATCTATAGCAATCGTCTGCACATTCATAAAAATCATCTTATTCAGATCCCCGACTTATTTAAGAAGTCGGGAATCTTGTTTTTTCACAAAATATTTATAACTGCTATATATTGCCTCAATAAATTTTTGATTATTCAATTTACAAAAAAGCATAAAAATTAGAAAAAATCAAGCAAAAGGATGACAGTTTTATTAGTTTCATTTTGGAAAATTAAAAATCGCTAAAATTCACATTGAACCTTTCTAACCCTAACGGTAGATGCCAAACTTACCCCAGTAGATTGATGTAAAGTCTGCTCAAAATTTGTATATATAAAATTAATGGCTTGCCTAAAAAATACTGAATAACTAATTTTACTATTGAGGTAAGAAAGCATGGTTATAGGTGTACATAATAAACGTGGTGTTGGTGTATTCTCTCATCGTCGGGATGCAGAAAACGCCTTGTATGAGTTGAGAAATTCCGGCTTTCCAATAGATAGAGTATCTGTTATTAAGCGAGATGCAGACCGCAATGATGATATTGCAGGTGCTGAGGTACGGGAAAACATTGGTAATAAATCTGATGAAGGTGCTGCAGTCGGGGCACTTTCCGGGGGTGTTTTGGGCGGATTGACAGGCTTGTTGGTCGGTCTTGGCACTTTAGCCATTCCAGGAATTGGTCCAATTATGCTAGCTGGAGCAACTGCGACTGCTTTGGCGACAACTGTTGCAGGAGCAGGTATTGGTGCGGCGGCTGGGAGTTTACTTGGTGCATTGATTGGTTTGGGAATTCCTGAAGAAAGAGCCAAAGTTTACAACGAACGAGTCGAGCGCGGAGACTATTTAGTTATCATAGATGGTACAGACGCAGAAATTGCCAGAGCAGAAGAGATTTTAAGACGGCAAGGAATTGAAGAGTTTGAAGTTTTTAACCGACCTGGTGTGACAACTGGAACAGCAGATTACCTCCCCCCAACTGCTTTAGCTACTGGCGTTCCAAAGGCGGGTTTTACCAAACACGCTGTTGGTTACTTTCCTCATCTGCGTGATGCAGAAGCTGCAATTAACGGTTTGCGATCTGCGGGCTTTCCTTTGAGCCAAATTTCCTTATTTCACAGGGATCGCCCCCACCGAGAACCCTTTGCAGGAGTTACTGTAGGCGATCGCTTTGACGCTGCAAGGTTGGGATTTCCAGATGCTCGTGCTCGCTTCTACAATGACCGACTCAATCATGGGGATTATGTAGTTGTCGTCAACGGTACAGACGATGATATCCACCGCGCTGCTGGAATTCTCAGTAGACATGGAATTCAAGATTGGGAGATTTACGACCCAAGTGTAGTAAGTTCTACCCAACCGGGAGTTGGTACAGCACCTGTGCAAAGAAACAAACGAGCAATTGGCGTATTTYCTCACCGCCGAGATGCAGAAGCCGCGCTGACTGATCTGCGAAATGCAGGTTTCCCATTAAGCCAAGTATCCTTGATAGCCAAAGACGCAGACGGTACTCACAACATCGCCGGAACTGGAGTG
>JXCB02000001.1:598531-767118 GCA_000828075.3 Tolypothrix campylonemoides VB511288
GGCGGACTTGTTGGTTTGGGAATTCCAGAAAACCGGGCAAAAGTTTATAGCGATCGCATCAACAGAGGCGACTACTTGGTAATCGTTGATGGTACAGAAGATGAAGTTCGCCGTGCAGAACCGATTCTCAAACGTCACGGAATTCAAGAGTTTGACATCTTTGACGCCGCAGACACGCATGGTGTTCATCACCCAGATCATGACCGAGGTGTTCGTCCTCAAACAGCAGTTGTGAATACGACTCCCAACGCAACGCCTGTTGTGAATACGACTCCCAACGAAACACCAGTTGTGCATAGCACTTCCACGAATTACGCGCCAGGGTATGACGAAAACGATCCAGCGGTGATCATTGTTGACCGTCGCGACGAAACTATTTAGTAGTTAGTAGTGAGCCGCTGATGGTGAATACATCAACGACTCACTACTAAAAAAACTAACAACGAATTCATCACTAATAACTATTGACAAAGGACTGATAAAAATGAAAAAGCTAACTCCCTTCTTAATGACTTGCGTTTTGCTTTTTGGTGCTGCTGCTTGTCAAGATCCTGCAAAAACTAGTGCGGATGCACCCGAAACGGCGGCAACGCCAGTGTCACAAGCACCATCTCCAGACGCCACGCAAGCTGCTCTCAACGATGCTCAGAGCGAACTTCGCAGAAAACAACTCAATGCTGACATTCGTGCTCGCGAACAGCGGAATAATGCATTTAATGATGGTAAGGCTACTAACAGAGACGAAGACAACTTAGAAAGTGAAGTTCGCTCCAAATTAGAGGCTAACATCCCCAATGGTCATTTAACAGTTGACGCTTCAGACAATGGCGCGGTAACCGTATCGGGAACTGTGACTAACAAGGATCAGCTAGCTAAGATTGAACCTTTAGCTAAGCAAATCAAAGGCGTCAAAACTGTAGTTAATAAAGCAACAGTTGCCCAGTCAAAAACTGAAGGAACTGGCAATCAAGCACAGTAGTCAAACTGTTGTTATTGTAGGAAAAACCGGAAAACTATGGAAGCTAACGTACAGCAATCGGAAGTCGTCGATACCACCTCAAACAATGCTATAGCAGCGCTAGAAGGTTCAGCAATTGGAACTCAACCACTTCTACCACCTGCGACTAAACCTAATACAAAATGGCAGCAAATTGGTACACAAACATCAGAATTTTTAGCCAATTTACCTGATAATACACTTAGGTTTTTCATTACATATAATCAGCAGATTATTACTGTTGCCTTAATTGTTACCGCAATTATTGCACTCAAGGTAATTGTGGCAGTTCTGGATGCAATCAATGATATTCCGCTGATATATCCAACCTTTCAGTTGATTGGAATTGGTTACACAACCTGGTTTGTTTTTCGTTATCTCATTAAAGCTTCAACTCGGCAAGAATTAGTCGCCCAAATTCAGTCTTTTAGAAACGATATTGCTGGTGGTTAAAATTTGCACGCCTGTTGATAACTACCCAAATTAAATAGTGAATCAAAAAGCTTGCTGTTTTGCCATGAATGCTTAGTTGAGAACTTGCGGTCAAGTAGAAAATTTAACTTATACTTGACCGTTTTAATAATTTCATACATTTTTCAGCTAGTATTAACTAGTCTTATAGCAATCCTATTTCATTTGTCAAAATTGACCTTATTCAGATCCCCGACTTCTTAAAGAAGTCGGGGATCTTGTTTTTTCAATTTTATATAAAAATTCATTATAAATATATCTGAAGATAGAGAAAATAGTGAGTCTATTAAGTTAAATCACTTCTTAAGGTAGTTTGTTCTTCATTCTTAAAAGCATAATCTGAATCTTGAAGAAGTTTGAGAGATTTTTTAAAAGGACATCAATTATGACAAATGCAAATGAACAATTTAAGAAAAACCAAGGAGTAGATTCATCTGATCGTGTTGCAGATGATAATTACGATAGAGGAATTGTACCAGCCGAAACTGCTGCTCGTCGAGAAAGAGAAGGAGACCTTTTCAAAACAACGCCTACAGAAGAGAAAGAGGCAGGCGCAATTACTGACGACCAGACCCATCCAGGTGACAGTATCCGTACTACAGACGGCTACACAGTTGACAAAGAAGGTTTGTTAAATAACTACGCTGTTGAACCGGAAATGTACTACGAAACACCGGGTGATGCGCGACAAGAAGCAGCAGAAGACGTCGCACACCGTACCGAAGAACTCAGAGAAGTGAATGAGGATCAACAAGGTCAACTGACAATGGAAGATGACAAGCGGGGTAGAGGACCAGGAATTGTCTAATTTTGCTGCTTCAATGTTTCCTTCAATGTTTCTCTGAATGTTCATAAAGGCACCGTAGCGATGATTAAGGTTTTGTCCTAATCATCGCTTTCCCATAGGTGAATGTTCGTATTGCGCCAAAAGGTCAGCAGGATCGTTGTAGATGGCGATCGCCCCTGCAAGTTCACTGTCCTGAAAGCCGCCACAACGAAAAGCAATGACATCCACACCAGCCGCGTTTGCAGACTGGATGTCGTAGGGTGTATCGCCTATCATCACAACTTCCTCAGGTGGCATATTCAGCTTGCTGAGTGCAGCTTCCACAATATCTGGGGCTGGTTTGGAAGCTTCGGCATCATTTGATGTTGTTGCTTCATCAAGCAGATCATCCACCTGAGCAGATTTAAGCAACACTGAAAGTTCTTCACTTTTTGCTGAAGTGGCGATCATCAGCCGCAACCCGTCATCCCGCATTCTCTCCAACAGTTGACGTGTACCATTAGCAGGAGTTACGTTCGGTGCATATTTGTTGACGATAAGTTTTTTGCGGTGAGCAGAAATTTCCTTTCCCTTCCCTTCTTCTGCAGATAGTTCTGGCACCAGCTTAGGAACAACTTGATCGCCTCCCATACCAATCAACGGTCGGACTTGCTCAAATTTTATCTCATATCCAAAGTCCTTAAACGCCTCAACCCAAGCTTCGGCATGAGCATCATTACTGAGAACAAGCGTTCCATCTACATCTAAAATTACGCCTTGTAATGCCATTTTGATATTTCCTATTCTTCGGGTACAAAGGGTGTCGGACTTAGGTACACCGGTTTCTTTCATGCTTGTGCATAAGTCTTGGGCTTTGGTCAAACATACCTGCATAACTCATACGTTACTTAGAAGTTGATGGGATAACCTCTCCCTGAGTAGTTAGCTCTAGTAGTAGAAAAAGCATGAACTTGTTATGTATTCATCGCTACAAAGAATGAAAATAGCTCGTAGTATAGATGATTTAGCGTTCGTAACCATCGAAGATTATTGTAACTGCATTATTATTAACAATCTTAATGAGCTACCCCGCCAGAAAGCCCAGAGGGCTTTCTGGCGGGGTAGCTCGTCTCTTCACCCACGCTTGCTTCCAAACTCCACAGTTGTGAGGCGGCTTGTTAAATGTTTTTTTAAATACAAGTAAATTAAAGAAAACTCCTAATGTCCGTATCCACAGACTCCGTGCCAATCCAAAATCGGCTACTCGCCGCACTCCCTGCTAATGAATACCAACGCCTAGTTCCCCACTTGGAACTTGTCAAACTGTCACTGCATCAAGTTCTCTATGAGCCAAATGAACCGATCACCCACGTCTATTTTCCGCATCAGGCAGTGGCTTCTTTAGTCACCATTATGGAAGACGGCTCGACGATTGAAGTCGGTTTGGTAGGTTCTGAAGGGATGGTGGGTATCCCTGTGATTTTGGGCGGCAATATGACGAACAATCAAGCGTTTGTGCAGATTGCAGACGCTGGTATGCGGATGAATGCAAATATACTTAAAACCGAGTTCAATCGGGGTGGAGAGCTGCAAACACTGCTGCTGCGCTACTGTCAAGCGCTACTCACCCAAGCTTCACAATCGGCAGCCTGTAACCGCTTTCATACCATAGAAAAGCGGCTCGCCCGCTGGATGCTTTTAGTTCAGGACAGTGTAGGCTCAGACGAGTTTGCGCTCACTCAGGAATTTATCGCCCAGATGTTGGGTACGCGACGCTCCGGCGTCACGGAGGCTGCTGGTACTCTTCAAAAAGCGGGAATGCTCCGCTACAGCCGTGGCAAAATTACCATCGTGAATCGCGAGGCTTTGGAAGCAACCGCCTGCGAGTGCTATCGAGTGATTTCTGATGAGTTCGCTCGCTTGCTGGCTAATCAGCCTGAATCCGAGCCTAAATGAATTTATTATGAATTATTTCCTGTGTCTGCAACCGTACCGACCCCTATATTAAGCTTGTCTATACTACATGATTGGGCAAAAAAACTACGCTGAGTCCGGTTAATGTGTCACATGGAAAAGCTTGATGGTCTGCGGTTGCTTGTTGTCGATGATGATCCTGATGCGCGAGAGCTACTCACAATCCTATTTTCAGGGGACGGAGCAGAGATTATAGCAGCTGCTTCGGCTGTTGAGGCTTTAGAAGCACTGTCTTGTTTTCAACCGGATATGTTGATCAGTGACATCAGTTTGCCAGATGAAGACGGCTATTCACTGCTCCAGAAAGTGAGAAATTTGGATGCATCGCAAGGAGGACAGATTCCTGCGATCGCTCTCACGGCATATGCAATGGACGAGGATCGCGCACGTGCATTATCAGCAGGTTTTGACAGACACCTATCCAAGCCCATTGACTTAGACGAGTTAACCTCCGTGGTCAAGAGCCTTGCTTGCCAAACACAAGTGAGTCTAACAGGTGATTAAGCCAAACTCAAATCGTAAACGGCTCAATTTCATAATTATGCCACTGCCGTTGATACCATTCAGCAACAATGGGGCGGACTATGAACTTGGGGTGGCGATCGCCTTTAACATCAATACGCAGACACGAATAAGGTCGCCGCTTTTGATAACCCTGACCGTTGCGACCGATAAACAGGTGCGATCGCGCCACTAACTTCTGATTTTCCATCAAATCTGCTCCCTCCGTCCGCTGTCGTCGCAAGCTGTAACCACTCCCGCCGCAGACAATGCAGTGAATATGAGAATCACCTCCCCCCGTGTCCATTGTCTCAAGATGTTCCAAGCAGTGAGCGTGACCGTTTAAAATCAAATCGACCAAGGGACGATCACCAGTCTTAGAACCTACGACTTCAGCAACTGCATTCAGCACATCACGCAAACGGTTACGAACTGCGAGAGTTTGCGCTTGTTGCCATTTTGTCGCCTCTGTTACGTAGGGAGGATGGTGGAAATAAATTACTCTTCCGCGAACTTCGGCGGTATGCCAAGATTCAATCAGTCTTTGCTTGAGCCATTCCAACTGGTCGATATCAGTCACTGTTTTTTCGTCAGTGGCTAATTGCTTATCTATATCAACAATAATTTCCTCAAGTTGTGATACCCGTTGCTGCATATCATCGAGTTGCTCAGCTTCACTGGGGTTATCTGGATTGAGTTTTGCTGATTGCTCCATATATTGCATTTTCTGCTGTTCGAGTTCATCGCGGCGCACTTCCAATTGCTTGCGTTCACTATCTCCTTGTTTTGTTGCTGGTAACGGCGGCGGATCGTTAAATGTATTGGAATCGAGCGCAAAAAAGTCTATTCCACCGTAGCGGAAACTGTAGTAACGATTGGGAAGCCGGGTAAAACGCCCCGGTTCGTAGCGCAAACAGCGACCTGTATCTGTTTTTGCCGTGTAATGTTCGTCTAGGTGATGAGCCAGATCCCCTGGAAGCATAAACGCCTTCAGATAATCCAGAAACGCCTTTGCATAAGCGTCACCTTGCCATGAACCATGAGCGCCTACATCCAAGTCTAGCCCCGACTGGAGGAGACGACGCAGCGGCATTGTTGCAAACGATACCAAGCCAAAAAAAAGTGGCAAATCGTAGTAATCGTGATTTCCTGGTACAGGTAGGATTGGTTGTTTGAAAACCATCCGGTCATAGGCAATCCGCTTGGGATGCTCTCCTCCTACGAGAAACTCTCGGTAAGGTTTGATGAAGTTTTCTTGATAGTACTCCTTTGACCCCACCAGATAAATCACATCGCCCGTATGCAACATGAAACGGCATTCTTGCTGATGAGGTTGCATCCGTTCGGCAATTTGTTGCTGAGGATTGTGTCCCCGGTGTCCTCCTGAACCGCTGTCACCCACAACCAGAAATGAGAACTCTGGATTGTCTGACTCTCCATCATCCAGCACCAACTGAGTTTGGTCAATCCCCCGTTCGACAATCAAGGGGTCTTGCCACCGCACCCGCTGGTTCATCTTGCGAATTTTATCGGCGATCGCCGGATCAGATACGAGCTTCAACGCAACTTTCTCCTAAACGTACATCTGACATTAATCAGGAGAGTTTTCGGCGCTTTGTTTCTCCTCAATCGTCAAATTTGGCAGCCCCTCCAGTTTTTCTACGGGTTCCTCTTCGTCAATAGAAGGCACAAAGACTTTCAAACTCGCCGGAATGCAGCGAATCTCTACAGGAGTTGTCCCTAAAAGTTCTCCATCAACAACAATTTTTTGTGGAGGGTCAGTTGTAATTTTAAATTGTTTTGCTCGCAAATAACCAATGTCATTTCGCTCTGCGCCATTGCCATTAGAAGCGGTTTGAAACAGATGAAACGCTGCAGCGATCGCTCCTGTCCTGGTAGTCGAAGCCACGATTGTTAAATCTAGTAACCCATCATCTACAATAATTCCCGCTGGTCCTTGAGCCAACACTGAAGAGGGAGGCGCTGCATTTGCGACTGTGACTGCGGCTGCGGTAGTTTTAATGATTTTTTCTTCTGTTTCAATTTCAACATCAAAAGTATGTAAATCCCGCAATTCTTGCAGCCCTGCAATAATATATGCCAGAACGCCAAACCGATTTTTGGATTCCCGGTCTGCTTTTTCTACAGCTTCAGCTTCAAAGCCAATTCCTGCCAGCAGTACCATTCGATTACCGTTACAATCGGCTGCATCCACAGTCCGAGTCACTCCTTGCAAAATGACTTGACAAGCTGCATCAATTGTGTCTGGAATTCCTAAGGCTGTGGCAAAAGCGTTTGCCGTTCCTCGTGAAATAATGCCAAACGGAATATCGCTACCGACCACAGCACCCGCAGCAGCGGAGAGAGTCCCATCTCCCCCCGACACAATAATGGTATCTACACCCCGCCTAACCGCTTCATGCGCTAGGTCTTCAGCGCTGATCTCTTCGGTTGTTAGTTGAATATCCAGGTCGATTTCCGGCTCTAAGATTGCCCGAATCATCGCCAAATCTTGCTCTGAGTCACTCTGACCCGCGACTGGATTAAAGATAAGGCAGGCGGAACGATTCATAGGGTGCAATTATAGTTATCGAATAAATTATGACTCTCTATTATAGTAATTTGCAAAAGACAATCTCAGCTTCCGTCTTGTGACAGGTTTAAGTAGGTTGTGGGGATTGGGGATTGGGGATTGGGGATTGGGGATTAAGGATTGGGGATTGGGGACAGGATAAGATGTATGAATGCATCGCGCGTATTAGAATATTGAAGTGGATGGAACAATCATCAGGACAAATGACTCAAGCCTTAACCAAGCAGGTAACCTTTGATGAATTTATTGCCTGGTATCCAGAAAACCCGCAACGACGCTATGAACTGCATGATGGAGTCATTATTGAGATGCCACCACCTACAGGCGACCATGAAGAGGTAGTCGGATTTTTAGCGACCATACTCACTTTAGAATATAGCCGCCTAAATCTTCCTTACTTCATCCCCAAAACGGCATTCATTAAACCGCTTGAGGGCAAATCAGCTTATTCACCAGATGTGCTGTTATTAAATCGCCCCAATCTCATAAATGAACCTCTGTGGAAAAAAGAGTCAACTGTATCCAGTCCCGCATCAATTCCTTTAGTGGTTGAAGTTGTTAGCACGAATTGGCGTGACGATTATCACAAAAAGCTTGCTGACTATGAGGAAATGGGTATTCCTGAATACTGGATTGTGGATTATGCAGCATTAGGCGGACGGGCGTTTATTGGCAACCCCAAGCAACCGACTATCTCTGTCTACCAGTTGATTGAAGGTGAGTACCAAGTTAACCAGTTTAAAGGAAGCGATGGGCGAAGCCCCGCCTTCGGCGATCGCATTACTTCACCAATATTTCCAGAACTTACCTTAACCGCCGAACAAGTCTTTCAGGTTGGCGCGGCGTGAATTAAGGAGAATTCGAGGGGGCGTTGAGCTGTCGTTACCGATAACTGTCCTAACCTTTTGCAGTTTTTTTCACCAAACTTGCAATTATAGTTGCCAATTTATCTGGCTCCACAGGTTTAGACAAGTGCATTTGAAACCCTTGGGAGAGCGATCGCATCCGGTCTTCTTCTCTAGCATAAGCTGTTAATGCTACTGCTGGAATATCTCCTCCTTGCTCTTTGGGCAGCATCCGTACTTTGCGAATTAAGCTGTAGCCGTCTTCTCCTGGCATACCAATATCGCTCACCAGCACATCCAATCTTTGTTGTGAGATGACTTGAATTGCCTCAATTGCCGATGAAACTGCAATAACTTCCGCCCCACACATCTCTATTGCGGCGACGAGAAATTCTCGCGAATCCGCTTCATCGTCAACTACTAGTATTTGCACTCCATCCAGTATGGGCAGAGGTGTAGAAGTACACAAAAGCACAGAACTTATATTTTCTTCTTTGCTTTGTTGTTCCCTAGTTCTGCTTTCTTTTACAAGTGGCAACCTAACTTTAAAAGTTGCTCCCTTCCCCTCACCTTGACTTTCTGCATGAACTGTGCCACCATGCAACTCTACTAGGTGACGGACGATCGCCAATCCCAGCCCTAATCCACTGTAAGCGCGGGTTGTGGAACTATCAGCTTGACGAAAGCGTTCAAACACATAAGGGACAAACTCAGGGTTAATTCCTTTACCTGTATCTGTTACCGTAATTTCAACATAAGAGTTCACACACTCTAGGAGGATCTGCACGAGTCCTCCTTGCGGAGTGAACTTAATCGCGTTAGATAATAAATTCCAGACAACTTGCTGTAAACGGTCAGAATCGCCTGCAACTGGACCTGCAGTTGAATCTAGCACTGATTGGAGTTGAATTTCCTTGGCATCAGCCGCCGGACGCACTGTTTCCAGCGCTGCTTCAATCACCGGCACCAGTTGAATGGGACGAATATTCAACCGGAGCTTACCCTGAATAATACGAGAGACATCCAGCAAATCTTCAACCAGTTGCGCTTGTGACTTGGCGTTGCGCTCAATCGTCTCCATTGCGCGTGCGGTTGTGGCTTCGTCAAACTTGCGAGTATTGAGTAAGCGAGTCCACCCCAGCATGGCATTCAGGGGAGAGCGTAATTCGTGGGAAAGAGTTGCCAAGAATTCATCCTTCATGCGATTGGCTGCTTCTGCTGCACTTCGTGCTTCTTGCTCGCGCTTAAGGAGCTCAGCGCGTTCATCTTCGGCTCGTTTTCGCTCAGTAAAATCACGCAGAATTTTGCAGAAGCCACGTAGCCGTCCAGTTTCATCAAATAAGGGTGTGACGAAGCCACTTGCCCAAAAACGGCAGCCGTCTTTGCGGATATGCCAGCGTTCATCCTCAGCCCGCCCTTCTGTTACAGCCTGTTCCAGTTCTTTCTTGTCTTCCCCCTGCTGCAAGTCTTCTGGTGTAAAGATAATGGAGGTAAACTGTCCGAGAATCTCTGCTTCCTCATAGCCCAAAATATACTCGGCTCCCAAACTCCAACCGATAATCCGCCCTTGTGTATCTAAGAAGAAAATCGCATAGTCCTTCACGTTATCCAGCAGTAGGCGGAACCGCTCTTCGCTTGAGCGCAACGCTATTTCTGCCTGTCTTTGAGCCGTGATATCAGCGAGGATGTAAACAGCACCCATAAACCCTGCAAACTCATCCAGCACAGGATCGACTGTGACAGAAAACCACCGTCCCCCAGTGTGAATGACCAAACTTTGACGCTGTCGAGTTTCCTGAACACGAAGGAAGGGATTGACATTACAGCCCGATAGTGCAATTCCTATAAGATCCTGATGCAGCCTACCAATGATTTCGCTAAACGGTTTGTTCAAAAGCTTTGTCATGGCTTTGTTACAACGCAGGAATTTACCTTGCTTGTCGAGTAACCCAACGCCATCACTAATCGAGTCGAAAGTTGTTTGCCACTCCCGCGCCATAACTGAAGCTAACTCCTCAGCCTGCCGCATCCTCAGTAACGCTTTCACCGTCGCAATTAATTCAATCGGCTCGACTGGTTGCGCCAGGTAAGCATCTGCACCGCTGTCTAATCCTTGAGCTTTGTCCCGACTTTCCGTAAAATGGGCAGACAGATGAAGCACCGGAAGATTGGCAGTCGCTGGGTTGGATTTAATCTGACGACAAACTTCAAAGCCGTTCATATCAGGAAGCTGGATATCCAGAATCACCAAGTCGGGTTTCGCGGAGGCGTTCGCCCTTTGGGCGGCTCCCTCCGGGAGCATCGCCGCTTGCGGCGCTGCGCTCTGCGCAATCGCCTGCAATCCCGCCTCGCCTGTCGCCGCTTCTACAACCGCAAAGCCAGCACTTCGTAATACACGAGCGACAACATAACGGTTGGTTTCGTTGTCGTCAACATGCAAGATTGTGACTAACGGTTCTGACATAGTTTTTCTCTCAGGTATCTAAAAATAGCCCAGCTTTTCTGAGGGCTTCCCGTAATTGAGCAAGAGCAACTTCTTGAGAAAGAGTTTCTTTAGAAAGAATTGCGACAGTATGTTGAGCTAGAAACTTTTGCTCTTCGGGTTCTAGCTGTTTTGAAGTGTGAACAATTACGGGAATCGTGCTAGTTGCTTTGTTGCTTTTGAGCTGGTTCAAAACTTCAATGCCACTCAATTGTGGCATAGTAAAATCCAACACGATACAGTCAGGATTTTCGACTTGAGCTAAACCAATTCCTTCACGTCCATCTGCTGCTTCCAGAATATCTAGGGGAGTATGGACGAGAAGTTGCTTTAACACGTACCGCCATGTTTGATCGTCATCAATCAGCAAAAGCTTTTGTTGCCTACCCTGCTTGACAAGCGTACTGACTTTGTCCAACAGTGAAAATCTATCTACAGGCTTAATCAAGAACCCGTCAGCTCCTCTAGCCATCACTTGCTTCTCGTTATCTACGACGGAGATCACAAGAATAGGAATATTTCGGGTTGCTTCATTGCTCTTGGTTTCAGCTAGAAATGCCCAAGTATTTTCCTTTTCAAGTAAAATATCTAACATAATGGCGATTGGCTCAAACGCGACAAGCGCCTGCTTTGCCTCGTTGAGCGTTCGTGCCGAAATCATCTGATACTTCGACTCTTGAAAATACTTTTCGTAAGCAAAAATAGTTTCAGCATTGTCTTCCACAACCAGGATAGGAAGGCGATTCGGATCTATTTGCCAAGTAGGGTGTGGCATTGAGGAGACTTCGGTAGAACCAGGAAAGACCGATGGGATCGAAGCAAAAAATGTCGAACCCTTGCCTAACTGGCTTTTGATCCAGACTCTTCCTCCCAACAGTTCTGCTAACTTGCGTGAGAGTGGCAGTCCTAAACCTGTTCCTTTGACTTTTTTTTGGAGTTTAGACTCTATCTGAACAAAATCCTCAAAAATCCGCTGTTGGTCCTGCGGTGCAATTCCAATACCTGTATCGGCGACAGAGAAAGTGACGGTGTTACCTGCCATGACTGCTGCCACGCGCACCTCACCATGCTCGGTATACTTTAATGCATTAGAAATGAAGTTTCTGAGAATTTGGGCGACCTTACCTTCATCTGTATAAAGCGGTGGAATGCCAACAGGTTCTTCAAAAACAAGAGCAACCGAAGAGTTATGAGCAAGCAGAGGACGCAACATCCCTCTCAAAGTTCCGAATAGGTCGCTCACTTCAAACTGGCTGGGATGGACGACAATTTTTCCAGCTTCTACCTTTGCTAAGTCTAAAAGGTCGTTGACTAACTCCAATAGACCCTCTGCTGCTTTTTGAATGAAATTGACCTGTTTTTCCTGCTCTGTTGTTAATGGACCATCCATTCGGTCTAGTAAAATCCGAGACAGAGACATAATTGAGTTCAGAGGCGTGCGAAACTCATGGCTCATATTCGAGAGGAATCGAGTTTTGAGTTCATTTGCCTTTTGTAGAGAATCGGCTTTTTCGTCTAATTCGGCATATAAAGCCACGACGCCGCGATTGGTATCTTCTAGTTCGCGGTTGAGCTGAGTTAACTCTTCCTCGCGCTGGCGTAACTCCTGCATTGCACGCAGCAGTTCCTGGTTCTGCCGTTGAATTTCCTCAAACGGATTTTGCGGTTCTCGATTATCCAACTGATCCCTAAGAAGGTGCAAGCGCTTTGTTGTTAGTTTTGGCACCCGTTTTGGCAGGGTTTTCGCCATCAATACTGTGGTTCCCTGGTTTGCAACCGACTCAATTTGAAACTGATCCATCAGCCGACGAGTGCCGATAATCCCCAATCCCATACCAGTTGTGGAAGTGTATCGCCCATCCAAAATCGCCTGCAAGTTAGGAATCCCCAAACCTTGATCGCGAATGCTAATCCACAAGTTCTGCGGGGATTCGTCATCTACCGAAAATTCAACGATTCCGCCCCTAGCATAGATAAAAGCATTCCGAGCGATTTCTGAGACAGCTGTGGCAAGGCGGGCTTGGTCTTGGGCATCAAATCCCAAAGCTTGGGCAATCTGGCGTGCCATTTGACGAGTCAGCACCACATCTTGCTCGTAACGAATTTCTAAGGTGAGGATAGTTGTACTCATGGCTATATATTCTCACGCACAACCAGCACAGTAACATCATCGCGGACTCGCTTAAAATCTCGGTATAAAACGCCTGCAATCAAGCTGGGATGTTTGTACATTAAACCAGGATAGCGCTCTAATCGCCATTGGGTTGCCAAGCCATCGGAATGTAACAGCAAGATTGCCCCTGGATGCCATTGGTAAGTAAACTCTTGAATTTTGCGGACTTCATGCCCGACCGTACCGTTATAGGAAACCAGGTTTTGGTGTCCTACATTTGAAATGATCGTACCAGCAATATTGCCCACCCCAGCAAAGCGAACAGATTGCTGTTCAAAGTTAATTTGGGCGATCGCCAGCGCTGCTCCCCGTGTACTCCGCAACGCTTGATGAATTAATGCCACAATTTCTTGAGGACTACGGTTGACATTTTCCTGAAACACTCTCACAGCTTCTATTGAGGCTTGAGCGGCTTGTGGTCCGTGACCTAATCCATCAGCAACTAACAGCAAACAGCGCTCTTGACTGATTTCGTATGCCCAGGCATCGCCGCAAACCTCCTCTCCCGCTTTTGGCAGACACACGACTCCCAACTCAAGATTGTCTGGGGGTTGACTTGTGGGTAAAGGGCTAGCCCAAAGCTGACTCAGGATAGCTGTCCCTGCATTCGGGATGGAATAAATATCCACAAAACCAGAAAGACGGCTGATCGCGCCTAATCCATTTCCGGAACTTCCGGCTGTCGAAAACCCGTCTTCCATACACTCGCCTATGTTGTCCATACCAGGTCCAGCGTCCAACGCCAGGACTTCCAAACCCGTGATGTTGTACTTTTCAATTGCCTGTAGCAGCACTACCCCATCCCTAGCGTGTCGCACCAGGTTATTTGCAACTTCAGTCACCACAATACCGACTTTTCCCCGTTCGGTTTCGTTGAAACCGAGATGACTCGCTAAGGCTAGAGCGCTGCGTCGTGCTTCACCTGCCTGACTTTGCTCTTCAATTGGTAGGGCGAGGGTTTGTCTCATAAATTTATCACTTCCACTTTGTAATTGTGACGCAGGTGCCCTCACCTACACGAGAAACGATATTGAATTCATTCATCAGTCGCTTTGCACCGCTTAGCCCCATACCCAGCCCATTACCTGTGGTGTAACCGTCTTTGAGTGCCAACTCAATATCTGGAATTCCTGGTCCTGAGTCTTCAAAAACAAGCCGCAAACCCCGACGCATCCCATTCTGGAGTGCTTCCAATTTGACAGTGCCACCACCTCCGTAGTCTAGAGTATTACGGGCTAGCTCGCTGGCTGCCGTAACAATTTTAGTCTGGTCTACCAAGCTAAACCCTAGTTTCACAGCAAACTGACGCACTGCCTGCCGCACCAAAACCACGTCTTGTGAGCACTGGATCGTCATCTCACAACTGGGCATATCCATCTGCGCTTCCTCCAGGAGTCGCCTTCAGCGATGCTCGCAGAAGTGCCATGCCCTTCTCAACGTTTAACGCGGTGCGAATACCTGTTAAAGAAAGTCCTAGCTCTACTAAGGTGATCGCAACTGCTGGTTGCATTCCGACCACAACCGTTTGAGCATCAAGAATCTGTGACATTTTAGCAATGTTCCCCAGAATTCTGCCAATAAAGGAATCGACAATTTCTAGAGATGAAATATCAATCAGTACCCCATGAGCTTGTGTCTCAGTGATGCGATTTGTCAAGTCATCTTGCAAAGTCATCGCCAGGCGATCGTGCATATCAACTTGAATCGACACTATCAGGAATTCGCCCATCTGGAGTATTGGAATGCGTTCCATAAAAAACTCCTGACTCCTTACTTGGCTTGGGGACGGTTGATTGTCATCCCAAGGCGTTTTAGAGCCAGCAGAAAAGCATCGGCTAAAGATGCCTTTGTGATTATGTCTGCCAGATCCACGCCTAGGTAAACAATCGTTTGAGCAATTTGGGGGCGAATTCCGCTGATAATGCAATCTGCACCCATTAACCGAGCTGCGGTGACTGTCTTCAGTAAGTGCTGAGCTGTGAGGGTGTCCACTGTTGGCACTCCGGTAATGTCGATGATAGCGACTTCTGAACCCGTCTCCACAATTTTTTGCAACAAAGACTCCATCATTACTTGGGTACGGCTGCTGTCTAATGTGCCAATAACTGGCAGAGCTAAAATACCATCCCACAGCTTGACAACGGGTGTTGAAAGTTCCATCAACTCTTCTTGCTGGCGAATGATGACTTCTTCACGGGTCTTTTGATAAGCTTCTATGGTCAACAGTCCCAGCTGGTCTATGACAGTGGTCGCTAGCCACGTATCCTCAACTAAGGCGTTTGCATCACCAGCGAGTTCCTCGCGCAACCGAGCAAATAGCGGTTGCTTAAACGATAAAACAAATGTGGCAGTTTCCGAGGGTGTAAAGCCTTTTTGCGAACGAGTACGAGAAACACTGGTGAGCATTTCTCGCACAGAACGCCACTCGGAGGATTGCACGTTAGTTAAGTTGCCGTTATGGACAGATGTCTTCAGCAAACTTAGGAATTCCCTACACTCCTCCCGCAACTGTGTTTCTTTGATCAAACCTTTGCTGGCGTTGTCAGCCATGAGGGCTTGCATCCAGTCTGCCAACAGTTGTGCTTCGTATTTTTCAACAACCTCTGGAATTTTACTTCCATTGCTTAAGCCCATACAATGATTCCTTCTACCTAATTGGCATTTAGCCAGTGATTGATATGTATTATGTATTGTATTAAGTGTCAATCATTAGGCTTCCAGGTACACTAGCTCGCTGAAATTATGTGTGATTCCTTAAAGAGGTAGTTCCTAAAGGCTGATTTCTTGATCATTATAAAGTTTGGCGGGAGATGTAAAACCGTTGAGTGTATGGTAGTTTTTCTTCATCAAGCATAAGGCAGGAGTTTTCAACAGTTTTAGCACTTCCCCAACTTTTGTCATAAGTACATTTGCTCATATTATCAACAAAAGTCACAGGGAATTTATCTATTTCGCCATATTGCCGAGATGGGATTCAAGACGTTTTTCAGATGTTTATCCCTTGTAAAATTCCTACTATGAATACAGTTCCAAACGGAACGAAGCAGAGGTTGACCCTTATAATCTCGCTTTTCCTCACTTTGGTGAAAGAAAAATATGACACTTACCCTGAAACTCAGATAGAATCATGAATTACGCGATTGGGCACCAGTGCTGAAGGCGATGGCGCAGAGCGATCGCTTCTTTGCAACGCAATTTGATATTTGTCATTTAAATACTATTGTTGCGAAACTACGTCAAAACAAGGATTAAAAATTCTTCCATTACCCAATTCATCAAAGAGCGCAACTACCTTAAGAAGTATTTTTCTGCGGTGGCTAACGCTTTTGCTGTTGCTAATGGCAACAGGGTTGATGCTACGGCTTACCAGCACTGGTTTTCTTAATGGGTGAATTTTGAATTGTAAAAGCGACTGGGGATTAGGGATTGGGGATTGGGTTAGAACTCGTAAAAATTATGGAATTCTGCTCTTACCCACAGCAAATTTTAGAATGTTTTCCCAGTCCGTAGAGAGCGAAGGGCGCAGGGCGTCTGTACTCCCAGTACCCAGAAACAGCGCGGCGTTCCTCCCACCGCTAACCAACGCTCAAGCGGGGGACTCCTTGCCGCGACCAGTTGAATTGCTTAATACCGAGTTGTGGACAATCAAGTTTTCCACATTAATAGTACATATGCATTACTTACGTGCAAATCCCTTTCTCCTTCGCCAAGCAAAAGGAAGTTAAAAATTATGACAGAAGTTTTACTAAAAGAACTTAGTAATAGCGATATTGACTGGATGCTTGCGACGGGTAGTAGGGAAGAAATTACTCCTGGCACAGTTCTCATCCGTCAAGGTCAACCTGTCAATGCACTGTATATTTTGTTGGACGGAGCCTTGAGCGTTTCCATCTCTCAGGCTGAAAACAATCCATTGGGTCGGGCTTTTGCCGCCCTAGAAGGTGGCGAAATGTCAGAGCGAGAAATCACGAGATTATCCAGTGGTGAAATGGTAGGAGAAATTCCCTTTTTAGACTCCTACCTGCCCTCTATGACTGTTAAAGCCCTGAAAAAGTCGCTTATATTGGCGATTCCCCAACAGCTATTGGCGGCAAAACTGCAAGAAGATGTAAGTTTTGCTGCTCATCTTTATCGGGCGAGCGCGATTCTGCTTGCAGACAGACTGGAGAGGATAGTGAGTCAGCTTGGGCATAGCACACTGGTCTTTGCCCAACCTCAGTTAAGAGAAATTTTATTTATCTTTGCAGAATTGCGTGATAGCGACATCGATTGGTTAATTACGGCAGGTAATGCGAGCAGAATTACTGCTGGTACTATCCTCATCCATGCAGGAAGACCTGTGGAAGCGCTGCATATCCTACTGGATGGCAAAATCACCCTTTCTGCCCTTGAGGATGAGCGCAATCCCTTAGCCCGCGCCTTTTCGAGCTTGGAAGCCAGCGAAACACCAGAACGTGAGTTCGCGAGATTATGTCGAGGCGACATGGTAGGAGAAACGCCTTTTGTAGAAGCTCCCCCACCCTCTGTCACTGTAAAGGCGCTGGAAGACTCGCTCGTGTTGTCAATTCCCCGGTGGCGACTTACGGCAAAACTGCTGCATGATGTGGGTTTTGCCGCCCGTTTTTATAGAGTGCTTGCGGTTTTGCTGGCAGACAAACAACAGGCAATAGTCACTCGGCTTGGTTACGGTAGGCTCATCTATAGCAGTGGTCAGCCCTTGGATAAAAGGTTCAAATATGAAAATGAACTTAGTTCAGATTTTTTGGCTCAAGTGGCATTGGCTGGAGCCAGATTTGACTGGATGTTGAAAAGAATTCGTGGCAGTTGATCAACGGTTAATGGTTACTAACTAACAACTATAGCAATCCTAAATCATAAACCCTACAGGTACACACTCGCGTAGCGGCACGCTCTGCGCTTACGTAAAATTCTCTCTTCTCTCTTTTCTTGGCGCTCTTGGTGTCTTGGCGGTTGATAATTTTTACCTATCAAATAGGTATAACAACTAACAACTAACGAGCAATTAACAATTTGGAAAATATTCAGATGGTTACTCAAAAAAACAACCTGTTTCGCAAAAAAGCTTTAGAGCATTCATCTTCCCCCGAACGACTCGATCAGCTCATGCAAGTCGTTAGCCCTATGAAGTGGCTACCTTTGGCTGCTCTAGGCTCATTGGTTGCATTTGGGCTGGTATGGAGTATTGTGGGTCGTATCCCGATTACGGTTACGGGTCAGGGGGTGCTTGTTTATCCCAGCAAGGTTGTAGCATTTCAGTCAGCAACCTCAGGTCAGTTGCAAACAATAAATGTACGTGTCGGGGATTTCGTCAAGAAAGGACAGCTGCTGGGAACGATTGGTCAAGCGGAACTGCAAAAGCAACTTTTGCAGCAGCACGCCAAGCTCGTGGAACTGGAGACACAGAATCAGAATGCTGGTGTGCTTCAGAGTCAACGCAGTGAAGTGGAAATTAGGGCGATCGCACAACAGCGTCTGAGCCTACAGCAACGCCTTTCGCAAGCTCAATCTTTGACTCCGATTATTAGGGAAAAAGATATAGGCGCTATTAAGCAGCAGCGACAGAACTTACAACAACGCATACAGGAAACTAAAGCTCTGACTCCTACTCTTAAGGACAGGCTCGAGAGGCGCAAAAAGCTAAAGATTGAAGGGGCGATTTCAGAAGATACATTGCTTGAGGCACAACAGACTTACTTGGATGGCATTAAAAAAATCGCTGATTTTGAAGACCAGTTGAAGCAACTAGACATCAATCAGGTTCAGGCAGAAAAGTCCTACCGCGAAAATCTCAGTCAAGTCGCCGAGATTAAAACCCAGTTGCGGGAACTCGACAGCAAGGAAAAAACTTTGGCTGAGCAAAATTTCCAATCTTCAATTACCCGAAAAAATCAGATTCAGGAAGTGAAGCGGAATATCGCCCAGTTGCAACTGCAATTACAAAATAACAGCCAGATAAAGAGCGAACATACCGGACGCATTTTGGAAATGACTGCGACTCCCGGACAAATTCTAAGCCAAGGAACCCGCATTGGGACTATAGAAGTGCAAGAGAAATCCGCCAAGCTCCTTAGTGTCGCATATTTGCCAGTCAGCGAAGGCAAGAAAGTTCAAAAGGGTATGAAGCTGCAAATTACACCCTCCATAGTAAAGCGCGAACGCTTTGGCGGCATAATGGGCACTGTCAGCAGAGTCTCAGCCTTTCCTATCACTAAAGAAGGTGCGTCTAATCTGGTGGGCAATCCTGAAATCATAGAAGGGCTTATATCCCAAGGTCCTCATCTGCAAGTTATTGCCGAACTTGAGCCGGATACCTCCACCTTCAGCGGCTATCAATGGTCTTCTTCCAAAGGTCCACAGATGAAAATGTCTCCTGGAACCACAACTTCTGTGCGGGTTACCGTTGAGGAACAAGCTCCGATCACGTTTGTCTTTCCGATCCTGAAATCTTGGACTGGGATCTATTAAACAATTCAAAATTCAAAAAAGCAATTTTTTATTTTGAATTTTTCAAGTAAGCAAAATAACTTATGCTAAAAAATCTACAAAAATTGCTTACGGGTAAGGGCAGACGACGCCGTACCCCCACTCTTCTACAAATGGAGGCGGTAGAATGTGGCGCTGCTGCTTTGGGTATCATTTTGGGTTATTACGGTCGAATTGTGACACTGGCAAAACTCCGACAAGACTGCGGGGTATCGCGGGACGGGAGTAAAGCCTCTAATATCCTGAATGCTGCTAGGAGCTACGGGCTAAAGGCAAAAGGCTTTAAGTTAGACTTGGAGAGTTTGCAGCAACTGCAATGCCCCTACATAGTATTTTGGAACTTCAACCATTTCCTAGTCGTAGAGGGATTCCGCAAAGAGCGTGTCTATCTCAATGACCCCGCCACCGGACCGCGTATTGTCTCTCTACAGGAATTTGATGAGGCATACACAGGTGTCGTGCTGGTTCTCGAACCTGGTCTAGAGTTCAAAAAAGGGGGACGCAAACCCAGCACACTCTTGGCTTTATGCGAACGGTTGCAGAGGTCTGGTGGGGCACTCCTCTACTCTGTAGTCGCAGGATTGTTGCTCGTGATTCCCGGACTGGCGATGCCAGCGTTTTCTCAGGTATTTGTAGACAATATTTTGATTCAAGGTAGAGATGAGTGGCTGCGCCCGCTGATTTTGGGGATGCTCCTCACAGCAGCGCTGATGGGACTTTTGACACTACTACAGTTGCAGTCCCTGCGCCGCATGAAAATTAAGTTGTCTGTGGCGATGTCGAGTCAGTTCCTGTGGCACATTCTGCGCCTACCCGTCAGTTTTTACGACCAACGGTTTGCTGGGGAAATTAGTAACCGTGTCCACCTCAACGACTCGTTAGCCGACCTTCTTTCAGGTAAGTTAGCAACGACTGTCATTGCATCTGTGACTATGATTTTTTATGCAGCGGTCATGCTGCAATATGACGCGGTACTGACCTCGATTGGAGTCGCCTTTGTCGTTGTGAATTTCCTTGCCTTGCAATGGGTAAGAAGGCGGCGCGTGGATGCCAATATGAGATTACAACAGGATGAAGGAAAAGTTTCCGGAGTATCAATCTCTGCTCTGCAAAGTATGGAAACACTGAAAGCATCCGGCTTGGAGTCCGATTTTTTCTCCCGGTGGGCGGGCTACTATGCCAAGGCGATTAATGCTAAGCAGGAAATGGATGTAACGAACCAAACTTTGGGAGTGTTGCCATCCTTTCTGTCCACGATGTCGTCCATGGTTCTTTTGGTCGTGGGTGGTCTGCGGGTGATAGATGGATATCTTAGCATTGGAATGCTCGTGGCATTTCAAAGCTTAATGCAGGAGTTTCTTGCGCCTGTCAACAATTTAGTCACTCTTGGGAGTGAGCTCCAAGAAGTGGAGGGCAATCTGAATCGCTTAGATGATGTCCTACGCAACCCAATAGATCTGCAATTACAGAAGGAAAGCAAGGGAGATGCGGAGAAGTTCTCACCCTACCACCCTACCACTCCCTTCGGGTATGCCTGCGGCACGCCAAGGGCGAACGCAGTCGCCTGCGGAGGGAAACCCTCCCGCAGCGCTGTCTCACCACCACCCCATCCTTCGGTACGCTTGCAGGGATATGTCGAGTTAAAAAATGTTACATTTGGCTACAACCGAGTTGCTGCTCCCTTGATTTCAAATTTAAATCTCTCGCTTAAACCAGGGCAGCGAATTGCTTTGGTGGGCGGAAGTGGTTCTGGTAAGTCTACCATTGCCAAACTGGTGTGTGGGCTGTACGAAGCTTGGCAGGGAGATATTTGCTTCGACGGAAAACCAAGAGAGCAAATTCCACGCCAAGTCCTCGCCAATTCTATCGCCTTGGTTGAGCAGGATATCTTTCTGTTTGCTGGCAGCGTCAGGGATAATTTGACGCTATGGGATACCACGGTGCCCGAGAGTCACCTGGTGCGGGCTTGTCAAGATGCAGCAATTCACGATGTTATCCTCTCAATGCCAGGGGGCTATAATGCTGAGCTCTCAGAAGGTGCTACCAATCTGAGCGGCGGTCAGCGTCAGCGCCTGGAAATTGCCCGAGCTTTGGTCAATAACCCCGCTATCCTAGTGATGGATGAAGCCACTAGCGCCCTTGATACCGAGACGGAAAAATTCATTGACCGTAGACTCCGCCAACGAGGATGCACTTGCATTATCGTGGCGCATCGGCTAAGTACCATCCGGGATTGTGATGAAATTATTGTCCTCGAACACGGAAAGGTGGTTCAACGAGGGAGCCATGAACAATTAAAGCAGGTCGAGGGGACATACTTGCAATTGATCCGCAGCGAGGGCGAAGCGCTTTAAGAAAATGATGAGAAGGAGTCAGAAGACAGAATTTAGAATTCAGAATGACCCCATGAATAAATCTGGGGGTTTCAGCCAAGATGCTTTAGAAGAATTCAGTATTCAGCAGGGGAAAGAATCTCACGAGCGTTAATTCTTTCTCTTCTGACTCCTGGCTCCTGACTCCTGACTAGTTCTTCAAAATTTAAAATAACGAAAATGTTAGAGCAAACTATAACCGTAATTCCACAGGGACAGCAGTATATTTTTCAAGGCAATGAACCGATACTTCTAGATGATCCGCAGACCGTTTGGGTGCTGAAATCTGGTTCATTAGCACTATTTGCTATCAAGGTCAAACATGGTATCCCAGAGGGTTCACGCCGTTATTTATTTAGCATAGGCTCTGGGGAAGCAATGTTCTCAACAGCACTCAGTTCGCAGGATGAGGTGCGTCAGATTCTGGCGGTGTCGATGGAGGAGACAGAACTCATTAGGGTGTCAATAGAAGACTTTAGCAAGTGGATTGCTAACGACGATTGGGCGCAACCCAGCGCTTTAAAAGGCGATTGCAACGCAACGGTTCTGTTAGAGAACTGGATTCATCAACTAGGCTCGGTACTCTCCGACTTTAGCCCTCCCACGCTTCCAGTGCAACTTGAGGGTACCAACTACTTTTCCTTAGGCAGTGGTGATATCTTCCAGCCTCAGCAAGGCAGGGTATCCTGGGTGCAAATCCAGCAAGGGTATGCCAGATGGATGGGGTTTGAAGAACTGCCGTTCTGCCTTGGAGATGGAATCTTGCCCTTGGATAGTTGTATGTGGTTGCAAGCTGGGGAAACAGTTGAGCTATCAAGTGTGAATACGTCTGCAATTCGAGATGTGGATACCTTGATAGACAGTTTGACTTTGCTTGCAACTTATTTTCTCGGCTGCATTGAGATGTTGGAACAGCGGGAGGTGTTTGCAGAATTACGTAGGTTTGAGGAAAGGGAACGTCTCAATTATCAGGTGATGGAAGAGACATTGGGAGAACTGTCATCCGTACTGCAACCACGGAAAACAGTCTTTTCCCCAGTGGTGACACCAGCTACCAGTGACCCAGACCAAGCCGTACTGATCGCTGCTGGTGCAGTGGGGCGAGCGTTGGGAATTACGATTCGTCCCCCAGCGAAGTCGGAAGACCTCAAACGGGTTCAAGATCCCCTAGAGGCGATCGCCCGCGCTTCTCAAATACGGATGCGTCGGATTGCATTGACTGATCAGTGGTGGAAAAAGGATTCCGGTCCAATGCTTGCCTACATTGTGGAAGACAACCGTCCAGTCGCCCTGTTGCCAGTATCTAACAACAGCTATCAGATTTTCGACCCACAGTCGCGGACTCGCATCCCTGTGAATGCTCGCAAAGCACCAAAGCTGGACCCGACTGCGTATATATTTTATCGCCCTTTGCCTGATAAAAAACTCAAAACCTTAGATTTGCTTAAGTTCGCGCTACGGGGTCACTTCAAGGAGCTCATTGTCATTTTATTGACTGGAATTGTTACCACCGTGCTGGGGATGCTCACCCCAACCGCCACCGCCATTCTCATGGACAACGCCATCCCGGATGCTAAGCGGGAATTACTGGTGCAAATCGCTTTAGGTCTGTTGGCTGCTGCCTTGGGGGGAGCTATCTTTCAACTCACGCAGGCGTTTGCCATCATCAGGTTGGAAACCTTTGCAGACTCCTCCACTCAAGCGGCGGTGTGGGATCGGCTGTTGAACTTGAAGGCGTCGTTTTTTCGCTCCTACTCAATCGGTGACTTGAATTCTCGGGTAAATGCTATCACTCAGATCCGAGAGAAACTGAGTAGTACTGTTTTAAAAACTATCTTTTCAAGCCTTTTTTCGTTCCTCAACCTGGGATTGCTATTTTACTATAATGTTTCACTAGCTCTGATAGCCTGTGTTGTCGCTGTTGTGAATATTGCCGTCACCATCGTCTCTGGCATCCTGACTCTGCGTCAGGTTCGTCCTATGCTGGAGATAGAAGGACAAATTTTTGGAGTGATGGTGCAGATGATTAATGGAGTTGCCAAACTCCGAGTCGCCGTAGCTGAGGCACGGGCATTTGCCTATTGGGGAAAACACTATAGTCAGCAGCTAAAATTGATGCTCAGTACCCAGGGCATTGAAGACATCCTCACCGTTATCAACAAGGTGCTGCCACCTTTAACGAATGCCCTCCTCTTCTGGTTTGCTACGAGCTTGCTGCAAAAATCCCAGGTTCCAGGAGGAGGCTTGTCTATTGGCACCTTCTTAGCATTTAACGTCGCTTATGGCACCTTTATTAGTGGAGCAACCAGCTTGAGTAGTACGGTTGTGGACGTTTTGCAAGTCTTGCCTTTGTGGAATCGGGCTGAGCCAATTCTTTTAGCCGCACCAGAATTAAATTCCAGTAAGACTGATCCTGGTAGATTATCGGGCAGGCTGGTTGTAGACCATGTGGTTTTCCGCTATCGAGATGATGGACCTTTGACGCTCGATGATGTGACTATCCGGGCTGAAGCGGGAGAGTTTATTGCCATTGTCGGACCTTCTGGAAGCGGCAAATCTACTCTTTTGCGGTTACTACTGGGATTTGACTTCCCTGAATCTGGCACTATTTACTACGATGGACAAGACTTAGCTGGGCTGGATGTCCACGCTGTGCGCCGACAGTTAGGTGTTGTGATGCAAAATAGCCGAATGATGTCAGGTTCCATCTTTGAGAACATTGCCAGCGGTGCCCTGATTACTATGGATGAAGCGTGTGTTGCTGCCCGAGCGTCAGGCTTGGCGGATGATATCGAAGCTATGCCGATGGGTATGCATACTGTAGTCAGTGAGGGGGGTAGCAATCTCTCTGGGGGGCAACGGCAACGGCTGTTGATTGCTCGCGCACTGGTGTTGAAACCCCGGATTTTGCTGTTTGACGAAGCCACTAGTGCCCTAGATAACAAAACACAGGCTATTGTCAGTCAAAGCTTAGAGCGGCTACAGGTGACTCGAATCGCGATCGCTCACCGACTCAGCACAATCCGTAATGCTAACCGTATTTATGTGCTCCAAGGCGGTAGGGTTGTGCAGCAGGGAAGTTTTGAGCAACTCGCAAATCAACAGGGGCTGTTTGCTCAGCTTATAGCTCGGCAAATGCTTTGACGTGACACTCCTACACCGCCGCAAGCTGTCGGTGTAGGCATAAGAGCAGATTTTATCTTTCCAGAACTACATTTCTTCAGTTTGCAAATATACGTTCCAAGAAAGCTTTTATTTCAGCCCAGGCAGAGGTCGTAGCAGCAGAATCGTAGCGATAACCATCGTCGCGCATAAAAGTATGCTCTGCTTCATAAAAGAGAACTTTGTGAGGTACATTAGCATTCAACAGAGCTGTAATTATGGTTTGCCGATCCGAGTCTGGGATGTGAGGGTCGAGTGTACCGAACGCTATTAGCATCTCGCCTTTGATTTCACTCACCCGATGGATTGTATCAGCTACCCCCTGCCCCAACTTGCCACTGGGAATGCCAGTCGGGTAGCAGCAGACGGAAGCCTTAATTTCGCTCATGAATGCCGCACGGAAAGCTAAGTGCCCACCAATACAAAAGCCTAGAGTGCCTATTTGACCTGGAGAAACCGAACTTTCTGCTTTGAGAAATTCAATCACAGCACGGCAATCGGCATCATAATCAGCGATCGCAGTTCGACGAGCATCGTCATTGCCCCGCATCCGACCTAGATCGTCTGGTTCAATAACTAAACCAATTGGCTCAATGCGATGAAAAATTTCCGGGGCTGCCACTACGTAGCCATATCCTGCTAAATAGTTAGCCAGACGAATCATGGGACCACCTAACTGATAAATATCACTATAGAACACAATACCTGGGTAAAGTCCTGCTGTTTTGGGAGCCGCTACATAGACACGCATCAAACTGTCATCTACTCTCAACTCGACATTGCGCTTAATGATTTGCACTTTTTTATCTCCGTGTCATGCCTGCTTTCATGAGGACGCATCTTTTCATTATTTCCCCGTCCCCCAGAAGTAAGGAGTTATTTTAGAACAATTTAATGAATGGTCGGCAGCAACCACTGAGTTACCCTGTGAGTGCACTGGCTATCAGAGCAACAATTACGCTACACTTCAAAAAACCGCTCCCCTCAAGATGTATCGAAAGATAAACCGAAAAATATGGCTCTTTAGCTACAATGAAAAGACGCGAATCAGGGTGGCAAGAATGAGGGTAGCAGCAGTATTATTCGCAATCTCATGCTAAGTCGTCTCGTTTCTTAAGTCTTACTTTATAAATTACCTTTAACGCACATTCTAGGGAGTAATTGAAAAATGGCTAAAGTCATCGGCATTGACCTTGGCACAACAAATTCTTTGGTAGGCGTGGTGGGGTTAGGAAAGCCCACTATTATTCCTAACTTGATGGGAAATCGTATTACTCCCTCAGTCGTTCGGATTCTAGAAAACGGGAATTATATAGTTGGAGAAAATGCGGCTAAGGCACTGATTACTGACCCTAAAAATACCATTGCAGGTATCAAAAGATTTATGGGCAGATACTATAACGAAGTCATGGATATTGTCCCGACTGTCCCCTTCGATGTGGTTTTGGGTAGAAATAATCTTGCCATGATTAGATGTCATGGTGTTGATTATAGTCCACAGGTCATTTCTGCCATGATTCTTCAGTATTTAAAGACTTCAGCAGAAGCATATTTAGGTGAAGAGGTAAATCAGGCAGTTATTACTGTACCAGCTTATTTTAGTGACCGACAACGTCAAGCAACCAAAGAAGCCGGAAAAATTGCGGGACTTGAAGTTCTACGAATTATCAATGAGCCAACTGCTGCCTCAATGGCTTATGGTTTGGATCGAAAAAAGAATGAAACCATTATTGTCTTCGATCTTGGTGGTGGGACATTTGATATTACCATATTGGAAGTAGGGGATGGAGTTTTTGAGGTCTTGAGTAATGGAGGAGATGGATTTCTTGGAGGAAATGACTTTGATAACAGAATTGTCGATTGGATTCTTGAGGAGATTAAACTAGAACATGGCGTCAATTTATCCAATAATCTTCTAGCTCTACAGCGAATTGAGGAAGCTGCTAAACGAGCTAAATGCGAACTTTCTGAACTCTCACAAACTCAGATAAAGATTCCCTATCTTGTAAAAAAAGATGGAGATTTTATAAATTTAGATTTAATTTTAACTCTTACAAAATTTGAGGAAATTTGTGAAGAATTATTTGAAAGGCTCATCCGTCCATGTGAACAAGCTATGAAAGACTCTAAACTTTTCTCATCAGACATAGATAAATTCATTCTTGTTGGGGGAGCAACTCGAATGAAAAAAGTCTCTGAAATTATTCAAAGAGTCTTCAAAACTAAACCAAGCAGCTCTGTAAATCCGGATGAGGCAGTAGCTTTAGGTGTAGCAATTCAGTCTGGCGTTCTGGGTGGAGACGTAACGGGGATACTCCTACTTGATAGCACATCTCATACTGTAGGTATCGAAACAGAAAGAGGGATAACAACAAGAATAATACGTAAAAATACCACTATTCCTACTAAAATATTAGATATATTTTCAACATTACTGGGCAATCAAACATCTGTAGAAATTCATATCCTTGAAGGTGAAGGAAAGTTATGCATTGATAATCGAAGTCTAGGTCGATTCATTTTAGATGGAATTGCTCCAGCACCTGCAGGAGTTCCGCAGATTGAAGTTACCTTTGATATTGATGCTAATGGAATCCTCAATGTAACAGCTAAAGATAAAGGAACGGGAAGAGAGAAAAGTGTATCAGTAAAGGCGTCAACTAGAATATCCGATTCTGAAGTAGAAGTTTTTTCTAATATCCTGGATAGAAATGCAGTTTCAATTCAGAAAATGCAATTAAAGTAACGTCTTAAAAACTTAATTTTCAAGTTTGATGCTTTCTGCTAATCTACGAATGTAGATATCCTTATCTTCTTCCATAGCACTGATAATAAATTGACGTTCGATAAATTCATCATATTGCATCAGAGACTTATAGGCTTCTAATCGCAGAGATGCCCGAGAATGACTACACAAATTCATCAAATTTGATACGATGAGTTTTCCATAAGACGAAACAAGCTCTTGCGGATAAAATTGATTTCTTTTACCAAGGATTTTAATAATATTAATGAGATGCCAAGGCTTGATTGTTGCAATTTGCTGAATAACTGTAAGCAGAGAAATAACTAGCTCCTTTTCAATCTTTCGGTTTTCAAAAAGACTAAAAGTGTAGTAGTGGACTCTAGTTTCTTTATCCATCAATAAACCAGTTAGATATTCTGCTGGCTGTTTTCCATATCGATTTCTTAATAACCAAGCACAATAGATTCGATATTCTGAAAGATAAGCATTATAGTATTTATCAACCATTTTGTAGAGTAATTCATCTTCTACTAAATCTAAAGAATTCAGTGCAGTTAAAGCACTATTAAGCTCTATTCGTCCAAGGTTATGAACAGCTTCTTCTATAAGTGCATAATCTTGGGTGTTTTTTGAACTTACAAGAAGACTAATTGCGTTTAATTTTGTTTCTTCATCATAATGGTAATGTCCAGGCTGCAAGTATATAAATTGACCTAATTTAAGTTTAAAATCATGTATTTTCTTTGCTATTACTTCTTTATTATCTACGTCCTCTATACTTATTTCTATGCCTAATTTCATTAAATATTGACGTGTCTGTGCTGGATCTTCTGTTCTAGATGGATTAGATAATCTCAATTGTAAACGACAGATGATGTCATCTATATCTTCATAGCTATTTTGAGATTTTTTATCTGATGCTTTTTGATTTGAATCAGGAGTTTCTAATATCTCGCGTAATTCTTGTTGCTGATGATTAAAAAGAATTTTCTCGATAGACCTTATACCATTTTGGATTTTAGATTTTAGATTTTGGATTGTAAAAGATTTACCTGAGAAGCTTTTTAGCGCTCCATCTGTGGCAATCATTTTTCCAATTGGTATTACTCCTACTTCTAGCATTCTACTAATCATCTCTCTTATTATAGAGTGATTAGGATGCTGACGTAAGACTTGAATAATTATAGGTGCTAGCTTATCCTTAATGTCATCTCTGGCAATTCTTTCAAACTTATCTAAAGCAATTATTAGCTCGTCACTAACGTTATTAATGTCGATCTTTTCAAAAGCTTCAAGCATGACAATTTGTCGTGAGGCAACAAACTCATCTTCTAATGTAGCGAGCAAAGAAATTATCCTATTAACCAATTCTCCATTTCGCTTCAGCATTTTATCTAGAAAAATAATTGCCCCAAAAGTGGGAGAAAAACTGCTTAATGCACTGACTGCTTCTTGCAGGAGAATTTCGATTGCTTTTTCTAATTCTTGAGATACTGCGAGATGCTCTAACCAACTTCGTGCAATGATATACTCCATAAATTCATCATAAAGGAAGCGCACAACTCTCTGAGTTGCAGACAACTGTAAACTTTCTTCAAAGATTAAATTCTCAGAACGAATTAAATTATATATAGATATACTTTTACTCGCTTCTTCAGGTGTTATTTCTAACTCAGAAAGATTTAGGCTAGTTTTTCTATTCAACCACATTCGATAACCAAGCTTAGTTAGAAGAACTATAATTTGTTCAGTTCTGAGAAAACCAAGCTGCTCACTAATTTTTGCTTCTATACGTTCTACATATAAGTTAAATACCGATAACAGTTCAAGATTGCTGACTTTATCAAGCTGACAGTCTCGATACGCTTCGCAGAAGAAACGCAAGAGTAAAGGATTCCGTAGAGATAAGAGATTGCTGGCATCAAAGCCAGATTGAATATTGAATCGTTTAAAGTATAAATGAATTGCTAGATTTGTTTCCTGTCCAGTAAATTCACTCAGTTCTATTTTTTTATTTTCAAAAAGTGATGATTTAAGAGTACCAGAGAATAAATCCCAAAAAAGGTTTCTACAGCTTAGAATCAGCTTGATTCTTTTGTCTTCAATCTTAATAAGGAAGTCTCTAAGCAAGCGAATAAATAAGGGCAAATTACTATTCTCATTTATTCCATCTATCAAAATAAATAAACACTGACGACTAGGATTATCCAGTATTTGTTTAATCCGATTCATCCAGTTGACAAAACTTCCAGGTAGAAATGACTCTAGCTGTCGTTGTATCTGATATTCAATATCATACTGACTTGTGATTTCTATTTGTCCACTAAGCAAAATAACTGGATAATTTTTACTTAAGCTATTTGCTAAATGACAAATAACATTTGTCTTTCCATATCCAGCATTAGATACTAAAGCGATACATCTTTGAACTTGAAGTTGTACAAGCTTGTTTAGGTCTTTAATTAAATCATTAGCTAATTTACGTTTATTTTTCGGAATATAAAATTTAGAAGGTAAAATATTGAGCATCGTAATTGATTCTGAAGAATTGTCACCTATTAATACTTGGCGACGTACTTCAAATAATGCTTCTGGAAACTCTGACAAATCTTGCTCACTAACAAAGGGTAAATTTTTCAGATATGAAACAATTTTTCTGAGGTTGTCTCTGAATTGTGCTTCCAGTTCTCTCGATAAACGAATAGTCAAATGCATTAGATCAACTATCGTTTCTACTTCATCGTAGTAGAAAGCCTTTTTCAGTTCATTTATTAATTGAGAATACTGCTCTAAAGTTTGACTATTTCTGATAACTGCCTTAGCTTTTGGTAGATAGTAATAAGCTTCATTCCGTAAGCGATAATTTTGAGATATCTGAGTTAAATCATCAATAATTTTATCGGCTTGCTCAAGAAAACTTTCTTCAAACTTGACAAATGATTCAATTTCCTTTTCTACTCCCCGTTCAATATAAATATCAGCAATATATTTATCTCTACCAACTGCCTTTATTTGCTCTCTAATGGAAGCTCGACATAATAAATGTAAAGTATCTAGAGAAAAGGGATTTTGCTGATTTCTGTCTACTTTATTAAAGAGCGTTCCTCGTAAAAGTTTAATAAAATCATTAATAAATTCTTGTTCAAGTTGATTTAGATTATCAAGAAAATTAACAAATTCCTTTTCTATAACTCTCTTCTTAAATTTCTTAAATGCTTCATAGTTTAACTCTGCGGTCTCTTCAAAGGTCTGTTTATTAGATAATTGAGATTGCTTGAAATAAAGAAGACAGGGAATATTTTTTGTTTTTACTACCTCATATTCCAACTCCATAAATGGCTTTTGACTTTGTCTATCAAGCAAACCACAATTATCACCAAACAAGCCAATATAGAGCGCAGATTCCTGTATCTTTTCTCTACGTTCTTGCAGCGACTGACTATGATGGCTACTAAAATATTCTATACTACCGTATAGCTCTGCAAGTTTGTCTAATGTTTCCTCAAGTACCTGTATCTCTTGTTTAAATTCATTAAACTCGGCACTTATGAAGATTAAAGCACGTTTTGGAGAAGGTGTAGCAGGTTTTGGGATAGCGAAGAGTTGTCCTCCTTCATTATCTCGCCAGCGTAAGTAGAGTACCGGGCGATACCACTGGTTGCCCTCTATTCCCATTGCCTCCCGTCCCTGATTGATAGCGACTGCTAGGGAATTTTTCTGCCCCAAAGACCGATAAAACTGCTCGGCAAATTTGGTGGCAGCCTCCACACCAACTGAATATTGCATTGCTACCACTGCCGGAACCCGTTGGCTAATCAGGTTTTGTGCCGTACCGTTGAATACCGAATCTCCCGCCACTGCCATCGCTGACTGGCAGGCACTTAGCACAACCAAGGCTACTCCGCTTGAAGTGTTGCTACCGTCACCAAAGTTAGACTGCTGCAATAAATTCCCTAGTTCAGCGGCACTTACATAATCTGGTTCGCCTTCTTCATTCTCAAACACCAAGTATCCTTGAGGATCAAGCAGTTCCGTATTACACTTGCGACATCGCTCTGTTTTGATTCCTTTATGAATGGTACTGCACTGTGGATTGGGGCACCGCTTGCCAAACAGCCCATGTCCATCAAAATGTAGCACATGGGGTGCTTTCTCGCCTTGATGCTCAGTCAAATAAGCTCGCAATTCATTAACAGTGGCATACTCCAGTTCTGCAAGGCAAATAAGTCCTGCTTCACTGGCTTTTCCCAATCCCTTATGTATTGCCTGCTGTTCCTTTTTAGTCAGTGGTTTAAGTCCCTGTTCTAAGTCAAAGGCAGCCGATGATAGCAGCAAGACATTCACCTTCTCAACAGCAGCTAACTTAGGAGAAACGGTTTCATGGGCAATGTAACGGGAAATTGTCACGTGCCGATGTAGCAAAAATTTTTCACCATCATGCAGCAGTTCCCAAGGGTAGTCTGCCAGACGCGATCGCTGCACCACGTCCGCTTCAAACTTCAACTGAATATGCAATTGAGTATTTTTGCTTTCAGTTACCCGTTCTGCTGCAAGTAATGCCTTCTCAAGCTTACTACCTGATGGAAACAGTGCTCGATACAGCGCTTGTCCAACATTAGTTAGATAATTAGGATGAAAATTGCTCTGATCTTCACACAGAATACCAGACTTAACCATCCAGTTCTGCTCAGAGGCTTGTGGAAAGTTTTCTGGTTTAAAAGCAGCAGTAGTCTCTAGAGTCTTGATTAGGGTAGTCCGCCAGTCAGTCTCATCTTCCAAGAAAGGCAATAAAGTTTCCGTTTCCCCTTCACCTACAGGAGATTTGGTCACTATTGCCTTAAATCGCTTGGTATCTATGGGTGACAGGTATAACTCAAAAGTTTCCAAGAGACTACTACCTCACTGATGCTTAAAACTGATCGCTTAAATTTCCCTCATTCCCTTTGGTGAGAGCTTCCACACTTGTCTTCAAAAATTCCTGCCAGCGTTCCGGATATAATTTGTTGTAAATTCCTAACAACTGTTCTTTCTTTAGTAATGGAGATAGAGTTACTTTCACCTTCTGTACATCATCCCGACTAGCTCCCCCTCCAACTTCAAGAACATAAATTTTCACTCCTCCCTTCCCCTCCTTCTTTACAGTCACCTGTAACTCTAACTCTACAGAATCCACACTAAAAAAAGGGACATCTGTTTTATTACTGGAGGTTTCATTACTAAGGTATGTGCTGAGCAATTCTCGCTTTACCTGTTCAATTAGTTCTGCAAGTCCTATCAGGTTTTCATCAGGCATCAAAAAAACCTCTGATTATGAATTGAATGTTGCTGAAAATCCTAACATTACTTAGTTCAAGTATAATTCACATAATGTAGCCTTAGCTACCTATAGCCTAATATAGTTCAGTTAAGGATACGAAAACTAGGAGCTTCAATTCGTTGTTCAGTAAGTAGCTGGACAAAAATAAATAAAACTGTGTAAAGAAAGGTTAAGGGGGAAAGTTCCAGGCGATCGCGCGGAGCGCAGTGCCCCTTGGGCAATCGCGCTTGTACTACATTTCATAAATGCGTATCATAATATGTCATGCTGAGTGTAACGGTAGTGAAGCGTAAGCGCTGCGGCGTGCCGCAGGCATACAAAACAGCGTGTCCCTTTGAGACTCAGCATCTGGGATTCTTCATTGGGCATTCACCCAGTAGTAATGACAGACTATAACGCTACGAACTTGTGCAATTCTGTACTAAGCACTCATACTAACCACAAGGAAAGCGAAATCGTTCAACCTGATATCCTTTTTTAGCTGGTTCCATTAAAGCGCAGATGCTTAAGCGCCGCCCGCGTTGTTTGGTTTGCTCAAGACATTTTTGTTGATCGCGAAAAAACCAGCTCTAACTAACTGCTGACCACAAGCTAAAACCTGATTCATCCAAGTATTTTAGAGAAATTTCACGCTTTTGCAGCAGCTATCTCCAGCATATCTAGGTCAGCTTGGGCGAGTCGTAGCGCACATCAGGGTTTTGTTTTTGGCGATGGGATGCACGAGTTCGTTTCCAAAGGGAGCATCCCAGTTTTTATTCTCTAAGCAGGAATAAACAAGATGACCGTTTAAGGAGAATTAAAAAGACGTAGAGAGAGAATTAACAGCGTAAGTCAGAATCAATAACGTATTAAATCAAAAACCTTAATAATATAAGCGATGTGGGTGCTATCTTCACCCACGAGCCTGTGCGCGATGGCGCAAAGCGCCCGCTCAAAAGGAGCGATCGCTCCTTTTGAGCAACACAAGTCAGCTCCAGCAGCAAAAGTAACATTGCTGTCTACGAATTAGCGCTTCGGTATCATATCAACGAGCGGCAGAAGATGTTAAATATTTGACTGGGGTCGAAGTCTCGAAAAGTGTCCAGCAGAGGCTGGTACACCGTCAAAATTTTGCGTTACCAGAAGCACACTCAACAGTCGAGGAGTTGAGTGTGGACGGAGGAAATATCCGTATTCGCACACCAATTGGACAACCATGTGATTGCAAAGGTTATAAAGCGGCACGTTTGCATAACTTTCAGGCAATCGCAGCCTCATTCCAAGACAATAGTATCGTCATCAATTGGGTCAACGACCAACCTCTGGCTCCAATACTTACCTGTATTGGAGACGGTCATGATGGCATATGGAATATTATCCGTGAGTTTACCCCCATGACGGAGCGACGCGAAATACTTGATTGGTTTCATCTGATGGAGAACCTATACAAAGTTGGTGGTTCGACTCAAAGAATCAACAAAGCAAAAACTTTTCTGATGTCTTGGGAAGGTTGATGAGGCGTTAAGCGAAGCTCTGCCGAAGGCAATCGCTTTATTTGCCGAGTGTCAAATCAAACAAGCTCTTAATTTCTGTTCCTATCTTAAAAAACATCGTTACCGCATTGTTAATTATCAGTATTATCAAGCTGAACAGGTTTGTTCGATTGGTTCCGGCGCTATAGAGTCTACTGTTAAACAGATTGACCGTCGAACTAAAATTTCTGGCGCTCAGTGGAAAATTGATAACGTTCCTCAAGTCCTTGCTCACCGTTGTGCCTATCTTAATGGATTAATCTTTGCTCGTTAAATAAAAACTGGGATGCTCCCTTTCCCTACTCCCTTGCCCCTTCGGAACAAGGTCAAAATTTTAGATAACCATTCTGCCCGAATAAAGTTGTTATTTTGTTCTGAACGATGTGCTTTGCGATCGCACTCACCCCCTGCGTCCAAGGATGATTCGGGTAGCACAGAGAGAAAACATCCCTGCTACCCAGTTGAAACATCTCTTCACACACAGGTAGAATGCTAGCCACAGTTGTGTTGTAAGTTCTTTGCACCTGTTGCTCTAAAACCCCAAAGTTGATAGTTGGCAGTACCTTGTTAACCACCAACAGCATTTTAGGCACCTCTAATTTGCGAGCAACATCTACAGTGACAGCTGTACCCTGGTAATCCTGGTGGTCTGGACGCAAGATAATGACTAGGACATTGGAAAGAATGATAGAGAGCAGCGTTTCTTCGTTAATACCAGGGTGAGTATCAATCAACAAGTAATCCAGTTTCAAACGGCGGCTGAGATTGCCCAAACCCTCGTTGAGCAGGCGTGCGTCGTATCCCTCACGCAGTATTCGAGATATTTCGCCAGTCTTGATACTGGAGGGAATCAGATAAATACTACCCCTGATCGTAGCGCCTTTGTGAGTCGTCTTAAGAAGTGGGGTGACGTCGTAGGCTGCATCTTCAATGGCACAGCGTCCCCACAGATAATCATTCAGAGTGTAGCCTATCTTTTCCTCATTGAGACCAAAAAGGACGTGGATTCCAGGCGATTGGATGTCGGTATCGACAATGCCAACCCGTTGACCAGAGCGAGCGATGATAGTTGCTAGGTTAGCAGTTACGTTTGATTTGCCAGTTCCACCACGGAATGAATGGACGGATACAATTTTAGACATAATGTATTCCCAAAGATAAGAGTTGACATTAAGGCTTAGGGGACGAGTTGGTATTACTCTTGTTCAAGAATCGGATTCTGCCCATTTTTTTCTAATCTCTTTTGCCTGTACACTTAAATTTTGAAAGTATTCTGCATCAACAATTTCAGCCACTTGGCGCACCCTCTTGGTTTCGTCAATCTGGATGCTGAGTTCTTGCATCTGTTTTTTCAAGCGTTGTTCACGAGTGTAGACTTCATGAACCATTCTCAAAAACACCTCTCCCAACTGTCCTAACTCGTCGGTGCGCTTAGCGATCGCCACCAAGCTTCTGAGTTCAAACATCTCGGTTCGGTTATAAACAAATGTATCTGTACTAATTTTTTGAGCCAGCTGCACCATTGGTTTGAGGGGTTGGATAACGTTTCGCTTTAGCAAATAATTAAATGTAAGAATGACCAGCGTAAAAATACCAATGAAAATTGCGATAAATAAGAAAAAAGCTTGAGAAACTCTATCAAAAACTTCACTTACAGGAAAATAAACAATTTGAGTTGCAATAATTTCATTCAGCTTCCACCCCATACCGTTCTCTGTTCCATAGGTTTCTAAATGATTCTTAGGGGCAGTTTCTGGGGTGCCATGACAGCGAAGACAGCTTGAATCTTTAACAGCAAAAGGACGGGCGCTATAAAACAATTCGTTTCCATACAAATTCCGAAAACCTGATAGAATTTTCAACTCTAAATCGTTACGAAACCGCTCTATAAGTTGAGTTTCAAATTCGTCAGCTTTATCCCTTGCATTTGTCGGGTTGAGTGTAGCGTCTTTGTAAAAGTAATCTGTGTATTCTTTATTTTTGCGTAGATTCTCAAACACCTCTCTAGCGGCAAAACTTGGAATGCTTTCAGGAAGAAAATTTTCTTGCTTTTCTAAGTTAGGTGCTAATAGAGTAGTTATATGGTTAGCACTATACTCTCTTACTGAATTTATCATTTGTATGAGAATCTGCCCCCTATAATTTATTTCATCTTCAGCTCTTTGCTCAAGTGCCTTTGATAAAGCAAAACCACTCATTAAGATAGCGCCTATAAAAACTAGCGAAAGGAGCAAGGTAAATTTTGTAGCAAGCTTAGAATGACCTCTCATTGCTTTTTTTATTTTTATCTATAGGAAAATTTCCTACCGATGTTAAGGTAAGCGATCGCTCCTCTTAGATAAAAGTTGAGCCTTATTTTTTTTCAGTTGTATTGCCAGTAGGGTATAGGTTTGATACAACTTTTTCATCTTTTTAGGAACTGTATTCATCGTAGAGATTTAACCAGTCACAAACATCTGAAAAACGTCTGGAATCCTACAACCAAATAGACATATTCCCTTCGACTAAAGTTAAGCCAATAGGTAAAATTAGCTACGACTAAGGTCAAAAGAGGTCGCAGCTATTGTCAGCAACGTATCCGAAAACCTGCTACCGCGTATCTTGGTCTTTCGTTTCACCAACAAAGAATTCAGCAATCAGTCGCCAGAATGAGCGCATGAATTGCGGCGTGAGTGGATGGAGAATTCGGTGCCAAGCCCCTGGATTCATCCGTGGGGTTATTCTGAATACTGTTCCTGGAGTGCCGGAGGCGTTATTCTGTCTTCTGACTCCTTTTGACAGGACAGTTCTGCTCGTGGTGATGGTACACTATGGATGCGTAGTGCACGAACAGAATTGCGAATCTCTTGCATGGTCGTGACTCCTAAGCGTTGGGCTTGTGCCAAAAACTTTTGCGCTTGACTAGGGTCTATCGACCAGAGTTTTAGGGCGCTTTGTAACTGAATATTGATGGCAATCAACGCGTGTCCCAACGCGTCATAGCTTTCATAAGCGACGCGGTGGTGTGCTTGGAGTGTGGTGAGTTCTTCCTGTTGTTGAGTATACTGTTGCCATCGTTGTTGTTCACGCGCTAGTTGCTGTTGCATCTGTTGCACTACCAGCACGTACTGCATCAACTGCATCAGTAGCAACAGCACAATCCCAAACCAGAAAATATCACTCCACTGGCTCAACCAATGTTGTGGTGACTGATTGAACAACGCAGATCTGTGACTGCTGCCAAGCTGTTGCACTCTTGTAAGTAACATAATTGCCAAAACAAACCCTGCCATTGCCCAACGCCCAAGCAATGGTAACAAAAAGCAACTGCGAATCATGACGATGAGCAACAGAACTGGCAACAGCCACAACTGTCCACTTAAAGCCAGCCATGCCAAAACTAAACTGAACTGTATGCCAATGTACAGCATTTTGGCAGCAAATCTACCACTGGGTAATATGCCACCGGTCAATGCAAACACAGCCAGCATGAACAGTTCGAGTGCCTTGGGAAGCCATAGTTGCGGCACTAACAGAGGCTCTAGGGAGATAGCCGCGATTGGCTTTGCCACTGCCCCTTGGGCAATCGCGCCTTGAGCAGTGCCGTTTGCGGTAGCGTCCGCGAAGGAGAAGGCGATACTCGCAGAGGGAACCGCCCAAAGGGCGATTGCGATCAAGAGCAACCCCCATTCCAAGTAAAGCAAAAAGCGCACAGGATGGGATTGAGTTTTTAGCCAGTGATTCATAGCAACAGCATAAGGGAAGTAAGCAGCGACAACAATGCGTTTGGGTTTCGGTCAGACTCGCAATTTTTTGGGTTCTACTTGGTATAGATAAAAGCGTGCGTACGCGTAAAAGCCGCTTGAGCGGCTTCTGTTAGAATGGCGAGGATGAAACTATCGCTGTTTATTCCCACAACAATACTGAAGGAAGCGATTCCGGATATGCTAACCTCAGGAGTTCATAACCGATTCCAGAGGTGCCTTGAAAGAAACCAGGGTTGTAAACATCTCCGGAAAGTCCGGAAAACAGAGAAAAACTACCAACTTGTTTTGCCCTTGCTACAACCTGTGCTGCCTGTTTTTGCACAGTATTCCACAAGTCCGGACGCGACAGCTTGCTGGCTCCTACTAATAGCACCTCCATTCTGCCAAAGTTACCGCAACACAGATGGTCGATGTTGTGTAAGCCAAATTGCTGAGTTGTATTGATGGCGACTGCAATTTCTTGGCGAATTTCTGCTGTATCGAGTATGGGCAGACTTCCTAAACGGGCTAAACCAATCCCAGGAGCACCATGACACCAACTCGTCATAAACGATAGTTTACTCTTATTGAGAGAAAAATTTCGCACATCTGGCCAGTTGCCGTCAGTCGGTGAAAAGACGCTGCGTTCATAGGCGATCGCCTCCTCTGCTGCTTCTAGAAAAACGGGGTCTTGTGTCGTTTTGTACAATCGCAGTAAGGCGTAGGCAATGCCCGCTGCACCATGAGAAATTCCTGTTGCTAACTTGTCTTCCAAAGTTGCCCAAGCTCTAAATCCAGTCTCGCTCTTGGTACGGTTATTCAGGAGGTGATAACCCAGGGATTGGGCTTGATCGAGAATGGCTGGATTTGGCTTTGCTTGGTATAAAGTTAGTAAACCTAGTATTGCCCCTGCTGCGCCTGCTATCGTGTCAAAAGAGCGATCGTTCTCAATGCTTTCTTGAGTTATCAACGAAGCTGCAAGACTAGCAATATCAAGAAGCTCCGGTTCATCCAGAAACTGGTTGACCCGTACCAATGTATAAACGATAGACCCTAATCCAATACCTCCACCAATACCGATTTGCTTTGTGATTTTACGCTGAAAGTTGGGGTCTGTGTCCTGCAAGGTTTTTCTCAGATCTTGCAAGGCGTTCAGTGCTAAATATCGAAATTCCGCGTCACTAGTAACTTTTGCCAACGCCGCTAAAAATAAAGCAACCCCGCAAACACCATCATACAAACCATCGCCTAAGGGCTGAAGTTGCATCCGCTCTGCCTTAGGGAAGTATCCCATGCCAATCCAGGTGACACTACTATCAGCGGCGTAAATTGCTCTTTGTTGTAGTTGTTTAGCAATCTCTACTGCCTCCTGCACCAGTTGTGCTTGTGTTAAGGGAGTCATTGCATTGAGATCCAAACCAACGCTATCATGCTGAGTGGGTAGGCTACTAGTCATTCCACGAGCGACCCGCGAGTAAAAAGAACCCCGAATAATTGCAATCTGTTGAGCTAAGTCTGTATCATTAAGCTGCTGTAGACGAGAAATCATCCGGTTATAGCTGGGTTCTCTGAAATATCCCTTAACAATTAGGTCTGAATTGAGTACCAGATCATCACTGCTGGAGTCAGCAATGAAATAAGGAATATCCATTTGTTCCATTGCTTGGAGCTCCACCCCAAGAATTGACCAAATGGGGGGTTTCTCGTCAGCTGCCAAAAATGCCCGACTTAGGACATCCAGTTCAATACTGCGGTCTACACCATGTTGTAGGAATTTGGAATGTAAAACTTTACTTAAAATATGAGAATAAACTTGGGTAGGGCGAAACAAAAATCGCACTTTCTGATGAGCTAGGACAGATAAAGGACTATCAGTTGCCAGAAGTGCTTCTCGCCGCTCTGACAGGAACTGATACATCTGCCGGAAACCATCTACGATTTCATTAACGTAATCATTGGGTAATAGGGTGATGCTATTGAGGAAAGGTATATTGGCTGCAGGTGGCATAATGCCAGGCTCATACTCTAGTGCCATATTGTCAGTGTTGATGTTCTGCCACCTTTGTATGTAAATAGGGATTTCTTGCTCGCCAAATCCTCCCAAACCACTAATGTCGTGAGCTTTCCCTCCATCTGCCCCAAATTCCCATCTCGGCAGGAGTCCAGTCCACAGCACGGAATCTTCAAAAAATTGTTGACTCGCTAGAGATTGCGCCCCCACTTCTTCTGCGGGGTTGACCTCGCGGGCACGAGGGTGCAGAATGGTTTCCAAGTCTACCAGCACTGGGTATTCTGCACTGGCGATCAGATTTTCCCCGTGGCAGTCATTACCTTGTAGCACATAAAGTAGACACAAAAGCATTCCAGTACGCTGGTAGTATCGCTGTGCAGCTGCTTGATCTTCACAGGGCAAATGCTCTACATACTCCATCCAGCCATGGGTAGTACAATTGATTACTTTGACTAACTTGAACGGGTGTAGAGACGTTGCATGCAACATCTCTATAAAATGCTGATTACACCAGGCAAGTAACTGAGAATACGCAGCCTCCAAGGCTAACCCTCTAGGTTTGTATATCAGCTTCAATCCAGAGGCAAAGGTCAGAGCCATTACGCAGCGTCCCCGATTATGAGAATCGGAGAGATTCCCTTGGATTTCAGTGACCTGACCTGTATTTTCTTGGAAGTTTTGCTGGATTGTTGGCAAATCTAATGCTAATCGCTGAAGAAATTCTGCTTTCTCCTCCACCCAGAAATCGATTGCTGTCGCCACAAGCCGTGCTAGAACACTGTACTTCTGGAAAAAAGACAATAACCCTCTTGTTATCAAATCTTTGACAAAGGTTTGGTATTGGACATTAGAATAGCTATCTTGTTGTTCCGGTAAGGAAATGGAAGCGGACTGCTTCACTGCTTTAAATTGTGAAAACTCAAAATTTAGAGATTGGGCGCAAAGAGACGCCAACTTCAACAGTAGTTGACGTTCCAGATATATGTGGACTGCTTCGGACAGTAGTTGCCAACTGTCACTAACCTTAGCAATCAGCTTGTGCTGGGCTACCTGAACAAAGGGCAGATAAACTTCTTCAAAGGGAATTGGCTCTTCGGGATTCAGACAGCTGTATCCACTCGCGTCCTCTGTTTCCAAGTCTGTTTGCAGGACTTCCCTCAAAGTTTCTGCCCAAATGGGAAGTTGTTGTCCATTGGTGAGGCGGACAGCACCGAGAACCCTAACAATAGTGCCAGAATCTAAACCATCCCAGACAAGACGCTTGGCTAACTTTTCTGGGTTCCCTTGTGCGACAGCCTGACACCATGCTTTCAAGCGGGGCATGGTCAGCTTGTCGTTGTTTCCAGTTTCATTGGCGATAAAGCAATTGTCCATTCTCTCAATGAGCGTACTGGCTTGCCCAACTATTTTGAGTAAATCTTGCTGTGAAATTTCCATCTATTTGCATCCTAATTTCGTTGATTTCAGAATGTTTTTCTACTGATATTTAGAGCTTTAGTTTAAAGAACGCAACTACAAATTGCAATTCTATTTATTTAGAAAAAAATACTAATTATTTAGTAACGTTTTACTATCATTACTCCTATTTCTTTAGAAAAATTCTAAAGAAATAAACTTGTCGGTCTATTTTTGTGTCGATATTCTGGTAATTATCAATCCAAGATTAACAGAAAACAAACTAAAAATAGGAGACACGAAAATGCAAGACGAACTGAAAAATGTCATTTCTCAAGCCATGAATACTAGCTCAAACTCTGAGCAAGAGCTAGTTGAGCAGATTGCTGAAGGAGAATTATCTGATGAAGTTCTAGAGGCAGTAGCTGGTGGTAAAGGATGCAGGCAAAATAGTCATGTATACGATTATGTGGAATGTACATGGGCTAGCTTCAGTTGGAAAAAAGACGGACTTGGCGTCGCCAGAGGCAAGTAAATACTTGGAGTTCTAAATTATCCAATCCAAAATTGACAGAAACAAACTAAAAATAGGAGACACGAAAATGCAAGACGAACTGAAAAATGTCATTTCTCAAGCCATGAATACTAGCTCAAACTCTGAGCAAGAGCTAGTTGAGCAGATTGCTGAAGGAGAATTATCTGATGAAGTTCTAGAGGCAGTAGCTGGTGGTAAAGGATGCAGGCAAAATAGTCATGTATACGATTATGTGGAATGTACATGGGCTAGCTTCAGTTGGAAAAAAGACGGACTTGGCGTCGCCAGAGGCAAGTAAATACTTGGAGTTCTAAATTATCCAATCCAAGATTAACAGAAAACAAACTAAAAATAGGAGACACGAAAATGCAAGACGAACTGAAAAATGTCATTTCTCAAGCCATGAATACTAGCTCAAACTCTGAGCAAGAGCTAGTTGAGCAGATTGCTGAAGGAGAATTATCTGATGAAGTTCTAGAGGCAGTAGCTGGTGGTAAAGGATGCAGGCAAAATAGTCATGTATACGATTATGTGGAATGTACATGGGCTAGCTTCAGTTGGAAAAAAGACGGACTTGGCGTCGCCAGAGGTAAGTAAATACTTGGAGTTCTAAACCTTAATAACCCAGTGGTTCTAGATAGAAAGTTTTTTATGCCCACTGGGTTTTCTTGTTTAAAATTTAAGATTTCGGTTCTAGCTCTAATTAATTTAATAAAACGTTGGAATGCTATCATCGATTGAGCAAGGATTACGAGCCAATACGGTTCAGTTAAGCTGCAAAGTCAGGTAAATTGATCTTTGTGAACAACAATGGAAATGAACGTGTGGTGCATCTAAAGGATTTCTCGCTGCTGTCTCAGAATATACATATTACTGACGTACTGAAAGCAATCGAGATAGCTATCCCAGCAACCACAATAGAACAGGCAAGCACTGGAGGAATGAAAACATGAAACTTTGCTTTACAAACAACGTGGGGCTAACAACCAGTCAAGGTGATGTAGCCATCAATGCTGATACTGCTCGAAGACTTTTTGAAGTCGATGGAAGCGGTGTCCTAGTAGGTGTGATTGCGGACAGCTTTAATAATCTAGATGGGGCAGCGTCCGATGTCGCCAACGGTGACTTACCATCAGATATCCAAGTGCTGCAGGATTATCTTCTTGGTGATGGCAGCGATGAAGGTCGCGCTATGATGCAACTTATTCATGACGTTGCTCCTGGTGCTAAGTTTGCATTTCATACAGCATCTCCAGGTGACACACCTTACGAAAGCCAAGTTGAATATGCCAATGCCATCCTTAAACTGGCAGACGCGGGAGCCCGGATTATCATATCTGATGTGGTCTACCCATTCGAGCCTATGTTTCAGGATGGAATTATTGCTCAGACTATTGATAGTGTGGTGTCTAGACCAGGTTCCTCCGCTGTCTCCTATTTCGTCTCCGCTGGTAACGAAGGTCGTCTGTCTTATGAAAGCGCCTTCAATCCCAGTGGTATATTTGAACCCCTCTTGGAGGGCGAGTTCCATGATTTTGACCCAGAACCTGGAATAGATACGTTTCAGAGCATCACGATTCCCTCTGGTACTGCAATGTCGCTCTCTTTTCAATGGGACTCTCCATTCTCCTCTGTCAGTGGCGGTGCTGGCTCTCCCAACGATCTCGATATTTTCTTATATGACAGTTCTGGTACTAATATATTGGCTAGCAGCACTGAGTCTAACATCGGCCAAGATCCAGCAGAATTCTTTTTCTTCTTCAATGAAGGACCAACAAGCGAATTTAACCTGGCAATCTCAAAAAAAGGTGGTCCTGACGCTGGTTTGATGAAATATGTGGTAGCTGGAGGAGGCAGAGACTTTAAGATTAACGAGTTCGACGCTGCTAGCAGCACCATCTTTGGAAATCCTAATGCTAGCGGAGCTATGGCAGTTGGGGCGGCTTTCTATCTTGAAACTCCAGCATTTGGTGTAGATCCAGCCCGCTTGCGATTCTTCTCTTCAGCTGGAGGTACACCAATTTTGTTTGATACAAATGGCAACCGCTTAGCAAGTCCTGAAGTTCGTGAGAAACCAGGGATTGTAGCCCCCGATGATGGAAATACTACTTTTTTTGGGGACGACATTCCTGAAGATGCAGATGATTTTCCAAACTTCCCTGGAACGTCAGCAGCGGCTCCACATGCAGCGGCAGTAGCAGCTCTGTTACTTCAAGCCGATCCGAGCCTATCCCCTGCCCAAATCTACAAAATCTTGCAAGAAACTGCCCTCGATATGGATGATCCAAGCACACCAGGATTTGACGTGGGATTTGACTTTGCAACTGGATACGGATTGATCCAAGCTGATCGCGCACTAAGTCTAGTCCAGGAATCTTTCCCCGAACCCCCTTTGGAGTTAGATATGCTCATTTTAGGTAGTAATATTGAACCTAGGCACGAAAGTTCATATTTACTTCCAGATTTCTCCTGCTATGAGTCAAATATATCAACATCTTGCCATCTAACTGATTTATTAACACATATGGAGATGTCAGAACTGAATCCTATCGTTTGACCGATTTTCCCCTCTTTCCAGGTTAGAACCTACATTCCGCCCTTGGAACTGTCATATGAGATAATTTCCTAAAGATAGGGTGGCTTAGGATACAAACAAGGTGACAAATGATAGATGGAGAGGGGATTGCGTTTCAAACTCTCAATCACTTAGGAATCATAGCAGGCATTATTACAGGAAGGCTTCGTTGCGATCGCAGTTCTGGCATGAGTGAAGTCAAATCTAATTGTTGCTTGATTGATTGCGCTGCGCGTTACGCCAGACTTGAGGAGTCGTGCCAAAGCTGATGCGAAACTGGCGAAACAAACACCCTACATATTGATAGCCCACTGCTTCAGCAATCTGCTCGACTGACTGGTTGGTTTCCAGAAGCAACGAGCATGCCTTTGCCATCCGGTACTCCACAATCCATTGATGCACCGTCTTTCCCGTCTGGCGTCGCATTAGATCGGTTAAGTAAGCGGGCGCGTAACCAACTACCCGGGCTACGTCACTTAAGTTTATTGAGGAGTGATAATTGGCTTCGATAAAGTCGAAAACTTCCTGCAACTGAGGGCTAGCAGGAGAGGATGACTGGGGCTGTGCCGATACAGAAGTGTCAGCAGGAGGTGGTGCTATGACTTGTTGTGGTTGAGCAGCGTACCACTCGCGAATGGCTGCTTGTTTTTCCAGTCGGGTGGCGATCGCTCCCAATAATTCCTCTGCCGTAGTAGGCTTGGTAAGATAGTCATCGGCTCCCAGCTTCATGCCAGTACGAACTTCACCCGTGGTACTCTTGGCAGTAAGAAAAATGAAGGGAATCATCGCTGTTGCCCGGTTTTGGCGTAACGAGCTAAGAACACCGTAACCATCTAGTTCTGGCATCACAATATCGCAAAGTATCAAGTCAGGCGCGTGTTCTTGTGCTTTTTCGACGCCGACAAGACCGTTTTCTGCACTAATGACATCGAACCCTTCCGCCTCCAAGCATTCTAGAAAGATATTTCGGTTTTCTGCCTCATTTTCAATCACTAAAACTTTTGTCATGGTTTCCCTCAATCTTTAGTCATTGTTACTGATTGACATAATGGCAATGTGATTGTAAAAGTGGTACCAACGCCTACTTCACTCTCCACGAAAATTTGACCACGATGTATATCCACAAGCTTTTTGACAATTGCTAGCCCCAGTCCACTACCTGGTACATCACCAACATTCCCACCTCGATGAAATGGTTCAAACAAGAGTTGTTGGTCTGCTTTTGGAATACCAATTCCTTTATCTTTTATCTGGAAAATAACTTTTTCATCTTGGCAAGAAAGTACCAAATCAACCGTACTGCCCTTTGGAGAATACTTGAGCGCATTCGAGAGTAAATTCGTGAGAATTGGCTGCAGCAATTTTTTATCGATGCAAACTGCTTGACAATCGCCTTGACTGACAAAGGTAACTGTGTGCTGGCTACTTTGGCTCAAATTTATTTGAGCTAATATGTCATGGCAGAATTGAATCAAATTAAGCGGTTTTGGCTCAAACTTAAACTTTCCTGCTTGTGCTGTATCGATGATGAAAACTTCATCCATTAATTGACCGAGGTGTTCGACTGCTGTTTCAAGACGCTGGAAATACTGTAGTTTTTTCTCCTCACTCCAACTGTGACGATGACGTTTCAATAAGCTAGTGGAGAATGAAATCATGTTCAGCGAAGAGCGGAATTCATGACAAATCATGGAGACAAATCGCTCTTTGTGTTCACCTCGTTCTTCTTGTGCTAAATTCTGATGAACTTCTTTTTCTACTTGCAAACGGTTGGTGATGTCCCGAAAACTCCATACTGTACCGATGATTTGTTCACCAAGCCGCAAAGGTTGACAGTATCGCTCGAAAATCCGACCATCTTTCAATTCCAGAGTATCGTAGCCCTCAGCATCTGCTTGGCTATCTAGTTCCTGGATACGCCTGCAAAAGTTATCTGGATCTTTCAGTTGATTTTTATAAAAAGTCAGGTATTGATTATAGTTGCGTGACTTAACGATGAATTCTGGAATTTGCCACATTTGGACAAATTTCTGATTAAAACTAACAATATGTCCCTTGGAGTTGACTGCAACAACAGCTTCTGCAGTGGATTCTAGAGTCGCCTGAAGTAAAGAAAGAGACTTTTCCAGTTCAGCCTCCGCTTGCAGACGCGCAACTTTCTCGCGGTATAGTTGTTCTGATACGTTACGTAATTTAGCAACAAGGTTTTGCGCTCTAGAGTCTAGAGCTTCATTACTCCTGTGTGAGGTTAATAAAGACAGCTTGTGGTTGTTGGTATCGCGAAGAAACATACTTCCTACTGTTGTATTTCACATAGATAACGGTAATTTTTGCTGGAAAGCTCTGACTTTCCTCAATCTTAAGTGGTTTTTGTACTCATAGATACAGCTAAGCTTCAGAGCTTACGCACCCTTGACGGCATTTCAGGGATTTCAGACGTTGCAAATCCCTTTAACACCAATTTGAAAAAAGAATCCGACAGATATACACTCCCAAACCCTCGTTATCTTAGGCTTTCTTAATGCCGTACCTTATGAATGAGCGTTCTTAGTGAATTGGTATAACCTCCCTCAAGAAGGCAGGCTTGGTGTAAGTCCTGTGTTTGATAGTTTTCTAGTGGTTTAATAAAAGTTGTAGTCATTCCTGTTAGGAATAACCAACAAAACTGTATGCTGCATCAACGAATTTTTCTATAAAAGCATTTTTCTGAAATTGAAGAACTTGGTTTTTATAGAAAGAACTTCTCAACCAGTTCATGAATTTCATTATAAAGTTTCAACCAGGAAAAAATCTCTGAAAAACGTCTTGATTCTCAGCGCAACGAATAGATAAACTTCCATTGACTAAAGTTGACCAGATAAGTAAATCTTCTTATAACTTTCGTCATGGTTTATCCTGACTCTCATCCCAAATTATAGAAGTTGCATAAATTGCAAGTTGTGCTCGGTTCTTCAAATTCAAGCGGTTAAATAGATTGGTAACGTAAGACTTCACCGTGCCTTCCGAAATAAAAAGCTGCTGAGCAATCTCGCGATTGGTAGCACCTGTGCCAATTAAGCGCAACACATCTCGCTCCCTGGCAGTTAACTCAGCCAGAACAGTTGGGGTAGATTCGCGATGCTTAGAGGTTGAACTGGAAGATTGAGTTATCAACTTTTCCATTAGTCCGGGGGCTAGCTGCGTATAACCACGATGGACAAACCGAATTGACTCTGCCAATTCTTCAGATGGCATATCTTTGAGCAAATAGCCCTTCGCACCAGCCTGTATCGACTGAGCAATGTATTCATCATCATCAAAGGTACTCAGAACAATGACTTTAACTTTTGGAAAGCGCTGAGTGATGATGCGTGTGGCATCTTTGCCATCCATGACTGGCATCCGCATATCCATCAGTACCACATCTGGTTGCAGTGCCTCTACTTGCTGGATTGCAGCTTCTCCATTGTCAGCCGTACCTACAACTTGCAAATCTGGCTCTAAGCTCAGCATGACTTTGATACCGTTGCGGATAAGACTTTGGTCATCTACCAGTAACAAACGAATCATAAAAATGCACCTTTTTTGTAGGCAATAGCTCAAGGGATACGTTGTAAAAAGCGGACGGGATAGGGTTGGGTGTTCAACCAACTCATAGCAGTGAGTCACTATCTTAGTAAGCTTTATCTCTATTAATACTCTCAGTTGAGCTTCTGCACTACGAACAACCGCAATTTTCAGACCACAGGTATAGCAATTCTCTTCATCGAATCAGTAGGAGTAAGTAGGTATGCAAACTGACGGGGTGACAGGAAGGCTACAATGCTGACTGAATAAGCGCCATAGCGCGTAGACCTTTCTGAAAATGAGGCAGCTTATGGGGTTTCAGGCTGTGCATGGCGGCAGTGTCTTCGCTACTTTTACCCCAGATTGGTAGTCAAAGCCAGCAATTGTTTAGGCTTTCCAAGTTTAGCGTTAGCCTTTGAAAAGGATGTCGTAAAGTGATAGCAAAATCTCCACCACAATCAGAATCACCACATACCACTCTACTCGCTGGCTACTGCTATGCTGCATGAACTCCAGCACTGTTTGTGCTGTTTGGGAAATGAGCTCTAGTTTGCGTTCCAAGGCATTGTGACGCTCACGGATTTCGTATTCATCTTCCAAGCGCAGATATAAGTTTTCTAGGTGTGGGGATTCCCACAGCAGATCCGGCTTATCGATGATCTCTACTCGACCGACAATCTTATGTTGAACTAACAATGTAGTGCCGAGTTGACGCAGTAATTCCCGACTCTGGCGTCTACTCCTGTTTTCAGAAAGGAGACTAGCTGCAAACGGTTCAATTTGATCAAATACAGTAGCTAGGCTAGTTTCATAATGAGACAGCACAACACTCTTAGCGAGAATATCAGCCACTATCTGCAAACGTTCTACACTAAAATCATGCAGTAAAATTGTTCCTTCCTTAACTTTCTCACTCTGTGCAAGGTTGAGCTGAACTTCTACCTCTTCTGTTTCCGGGTCAGCAAAAGAGTCACTAACTTGAGAGGATAGTTTAGTCAAGAAAGCTACCTTTTCTACAGGCTCAAGGTTAAACAGGACAACTGCACCATAGTCCAGCAGTACCGCACAGCCGTGTTCACCTACTGTAACCATTACTGGCATAGCCGCCAAGCAAACGTAATTCTCCAATCTTTGTACGTTAATCTTCTTACCAAGGAATAGGGCTTGCGCTCTAAAGCTATCTCTGTCATTAAAAAGGAGTTTTTGCATTGTCGCCTTGTGCTATATTCTGCCTGTTAATCTGTGGGGGTAGCGATAGCAATTGATCCGGCGTTGTTAGAAATCACTACAATCTCAGCTTACCAAGAAACGGATTAATGAATCTTTTTTGTTCGCCGAGATTACTACATCCTCATTTTGATAGTAATAGCCAAGAAATTGGTATCGCTATGATTGTCTGTAATTAAACTAATCATAAAAATGTTTTGGTCACGCCACTGCCTGTCAATAGCAAATGTAAGTTGTTTCCCTTTTTTTTAGTTTGTACGTTTTTACTAATTTTTTCATAATCGCAAACCAAAGTAATTTTATGCTTAATTTTGATAAGAGTAAGAATTGTTGAATGCTACGTCGCCTACTTTCAAACTTGATGGGTTGTGGAAATACCGTTGCTAACTTTTCAATCGTGACTTGTTTGTGAAATTGTAACAGTATTATGAGGATTTGCAGCATCGTATACTGGGTTGGTGTCAGTAAATTTTGGAAACAGTTTTGGTAAAATTCTGGCAGTGTTTTCATGTTTATAGGCTTTGTTGAGAATACTTGACCTATCTTTTCTTACCATAATTTGGTTTCTTCTTTATCCAATAAGAGTTTTGGCGTGCTTGTCACTCCTTCAGCTATGCAAATTAAATGACACACATAATCCTCTCAAAGACTTATTGAGCAAGGCGAGAGTGTAAAATTCATTTTGCCCAGGTACTTATGATCAGGACAAACTTTTGTTCCGGCTCCATAAATACATCCGCTGTTGAAATTCAACAGCCACCTGAGCATCGGGAATTTTTTTTGCTATCTTTTCTACCAGTTCTAGTTGGGAAATCCCAGGTGAAGACTTGAGCGTTTCCTTCATCAGGAACGAGGCGAACGGTCCGACCAAATCTGTTAGTTGTTGCTTACAATGGCGCAGAAAACTCTCATCAATAATTTGGTAGCTCGATTGCGAGAGATGTCCCTTAGTAGTTCCCACTTGCCTGAGGGTTGTGTTAAACACAAGCGTTACCCGCTCTTCAAACTCAGTTTGTTGAGCGGGAGGGATGTGAGACAACAGCCGCGCAACGAGTTCTTTGCAGCTAAGCACCTGTTGCGTCACTTGTTGAAGTAGAGATGAGGCGAGCGGACCAATATAGTCCGCCAAAATTTGTTCCAACCATGAGGATTGCTCGTAACAAAGAACCAAGCCTCCTGTTGATTGTGTGCCGGTTAAAGCCAAAATATCAGCAGCAATATTGTCTAGTGACTGCTTTTGCTGAAACGGCAGTTCAACCCTAAACTGACGGCTCTTTCTTGGTTCTGTTTCAACATGGAAGTGACTGCTCAATGCTTGTCGAAATTCAGCAGCCACCTGAGGATCGGGAATTTTTGCTGCTATGTTTTCTACTAGTTCTTGTTGGGAAATTCCAGGCGAAGACTTGAGCGTTTCTTTCATCAGGAACGGAGCGAACGGTCCCACCAAATCCATCAGTTGTTGCTCGCATTGGCGCAGAAAGCTCTCATCAATAATTTGATAGCTTGAGTTTGATAAATAATGTTCCCTATTGGTTTCCAGTTGGTTGGGAGGAGGGTTTAACTTTGAGGATTGTTCGTCGTAACAACGAACTAAGGTTGCTGTTGGTGGTGCAGCGGTCAAGACAGAGACATTATTATTATGGGCAACGTTATTATGAGCAACGTTATTATGGGCAACGTTATTATGGGCAACGTTATTATGAGCAACGTTATTATTAGCAACCTTGATTGGCGATTTCTCTAGTGTCGCTTCTTGCTGGATTGGCAGTTCAACCTTAACCTGACAGCCCTTTCCTGGCTCTGATTCGATGTGGAACTGACCGCTTAATGCTGCCACCCGTTCTGCCATCCCTTTAAGTCCGAATCCCTTTGGCAAGGCATTCCGTCTAAACCCTTTGCCATTGTCCGCGACTATAAGTTGCACCGCGCTTGGAATGGTTTTGATCTGAATTTTCACTGCTGTTGCTGCTGCGTGCTTGCAGATGTTGTTCAGAGCTTCTTGCACAATTCGGTAGACCGTGGTACTAACCTCTTGAGGCAGGGCAGTAGACAGGTTTATGCAGGTCGAGATTGATAAGCCAGTGACTTGCTGAAAATCTTCTACTAAAGATTCAATCAATTGTTCTAGAGGCTTGTCGGCATTCTCCGTTGCTCGTAACAAACAAACAGACTGCCGTACTTCCTTAATAGCATTGGCACCAAGCCGTTGAGCCTGCGTCAGAAACGATTTAGCGGCTTCGGGGTCGAGCCTCCAAAGCTTGAGAGCAGTTTGCAACTGAATATTGAGCGCTGTTAGCGTTTGTCCCAGTGAATCATGCAAATCGCGAGCGATACGTTGGCGCTCTTTAGCTCTAGCGATGTCCTCAATTTGAACTGCACACTGGTGTAGTTGCTCATAGACTGATGAGAGTTCTTCCCAACTCATGCGATCGCTCCCTCGCAATTGAAACTGCGGTACCTACAATCATGCCATGCAGCAACTAGTAGTCTGTCAATTTTAGTTTAAAGGATTAATTTTTTCTATGTATTGCCTTTGCAAAAGGCTCAAAGAATCGGGAGCATCCCTGTTGAATTTCCTTGACAGTCTACTAGCCTCAAACTTTTTATAGTGTATTAAGTTGTACTACCCTTCAACGACTCCCTATTCCGCAAAAATATCTGCCTAATATAGATGCTTGTAAAATAACTTCAGAAAGTCAAGCCGCCACAGGCGGCAAGGCAGAAGGCAGGAGGCTCAGTTGGCAGAAGGGAAAACGCCAGTTGCTTTATGCCGGGAGACCCGTCCACCGCACTGCCTCCCCCATGCATAAATGCAGGGGCTTGAAGCAAGGACACCTTATTTCTCGTGCCATGCATCTCGATTGGGAATCTTTCTCCCTTTTCCATAAATAAATTTAGGGGCTTGAGACCAGCTCTGGCAGAGGGCAAAAACATAGTTTCTTCCTTCTGCCCTCTGCCCTCTGCCTTTCTTCGGTCAAAAGTCAAACAAAAGAAATATTTTGTAACTTTTAAATTTTGACTTTTAATTTGAACTGCTACTAACTACTGAAAGTTCACAAAACTTAGTGAAGATATGTAAAGATAACTAAGAATAATCTTGAACTAAAATTGGGCAGAAAGTTGATAAGTCACGCACTGCGGTAGTCTAGATAAAGTGAATTTATCTGTTGGCTTTACATATTTCTTTATGACATCTGTTGTTTCCAGTCCTGCTCGCACAATTCGCATTGGTTCTCGCAAAAGCCAACTGGCTCTGGTTCAAACTTACTGGGTACAAGAACAACTCCAGAAAAGCTTTCCAGAGATGTCTTTTGAAGTCCACACCATGTCTACCCACGGCGACAAAATCCTCGATGTTGCCTTAGCCAAGATTGGCGATAAGGGATTATTCACTAAAGAACTCGAAGTGGGCATGCTCAATCAGGAGATTGATTTTGCCGTTCATTCGCTCAAGGATTTGCCGACTCGCTTACCAGAAGGGTTAGTTCTCGCAGCAATTACAGAACGGGAAAACCCAGCTGATGCTTTAGTATTGCATGAAAAACACAAAGGGAAACAAATTGATACACTGCCAGAAGGCGCTGTGATTGGTACATCTTCCCTACGACGTTTAGCACAGTTGCGGCATCATTTCCCACACCTACAGTTTAAAGATGTGCGGGGAAATTTAAACACGCGCATGGCAAAGCTGGATGCAGGTGAGTACGATGCGCTGATTTTGGCTGTTGCTGGGTTGCAGCGATTGGGAATGGGCGATCGCGTCCACCAAATCTTACCAAAAGAAATCTCTCTCCATGCTGTTGGGCAAGGAGCTTTGGGAATTGAATGCCGTGCTGATGACGCCGAACTGCTATCGCTCCTGAAAGCCATTGAACATCCCGAAACACGCGATCGCTGTCTTGCTGAGCGCTCCTTTTTACGTGAGTTAGAGGGAGGTTGTCAAGTCCCCATTGGTGTAAATACTGAAATAAATGGTGATAATTTGACCTTAACGGGTATAGTTGCGAGCGTTGATGGTCAAAAGGTTGCCAAAGACACAGTCACAGGTGCGGCTCAAAATGCAGAACAGCTAGGTAAAGAACTAGCACAGCGCTTGCGCCAACAAGGAGCGCAGGAAATTTTGGATGAAATCTTCGCCCAGATTCAACGAGGTTCTTGAGCTTTTTCGCAAACAGATGTGATTAGATAAGAATGAGACCTCTTGCAATCATTCGGTTTCTTTTAAAAAAAACCACAGATGGACACAGATGGACACAGATAAATCATCTGTGTTTATCTGTGTTCATCTGTGGTTCTAAATAATACAAAGACTTGGATGATGGCAAGCCGTCTACTGATTTCTGTGCCACAGAATGTGAAAAGATGCAATTCGCGTCTTTTCTGTTAGTAGACTTCTAATCTAGGCAGAATCGAGGGACACACAGATTATCATGCGGATTTTATTTGTTGCAGCAGAAGCAGCTCCCGTTGCGAAAGTTGGTGGAATGGGTGATGTTGTCGGAGCACTACCCAAAATCTTGAGAAACATGGGGCATGATGTGCGGATATTCTTGCCTTACTACGGCTTCCTACCAGACAAAATGGAAATTCCCAAAGATCCAATTTGGAGGGGATATGCCATGTTCCAAGACTTTGCAGTTTACGAAAGCGTTCTGCCTGGTACTGATGTTCCCTTGTACTTATTTGGACATCCGGCTTTTTCGCCTCGTCGGATTTACTCTGGAGAAGATGAAGACTGGCGGTTTACATTATTCGCTAACGGCGCGGCAGAGTTTTGCTGGAATTATTGGAAGCCGGAAATTGTCCACTGTCACGATTGGCACACAGGAATGATTCCTGTATGGATGCATCAATCTCCTGATATCACCAGTGTTTTTACGATACATAACCTGGCATATCAAGGTCCGTGGCGCTGGTACTTAGAGAAAATTACTTGGTGTCCTTGGTATATGCAAGGACACAACACAATGGCAGCTGCCGTGCAGTTTGCCAACAAGGTGAATACAGTTTCCCCGACTTATGCCGAGCAAATCAAGACAGCTGCTTATGGTGAAACTTTAGAAGGTTTATTGTCTTTCATCAGCGGCAAGTTGTCGGGTATTATCAATGGCATCGATACAGAAGTTTACGACCCAACCACCGACAAATACATTGCCCAAACCTTCACAGCTGATAGCTTGGACAAACGCAAAGCTAACAAAATTGCTTTGCAAGAAGAAGTCGGGTTAGAAGTGAACTCGAATGCCTTTTTTATTGGTATGGTGACGCGGTTGGTGGAACAAAAAGGCATTGATTTGGTGTTGAATATTCTGGATCGGTTCTTGGCGTATACAGATGCCCAGTTTGTGCTGTTGGGGACAGGCGATCGCTACTACGAAAGCCAAATGTGGCAATTGGCATCGCGCTATCCTGGACGCATGGCAACTTACCTATTGTATAATGATGCCTTGGCTCGGCGCATCTACGCAGGTACCGATGCCTTCCTGATGCCCAGCCGTTTTGAACCTTGCGGTATCAGCCAAATGATGGCTTTGCGCTACGGTTCCGTGCCAATTGTCCGCCGCACTGGGGGATTAGTTGACACCGTATCCCACCATGATCCAACAAACCATGCAGGAACTGGTTATTGCTTTGACCGTTATGAACCACTGGATTTGTTCACCTGTATGATCCGGGCTTGGGAAGGTTTCCGTTACAAAGATTACTGGCAGGCAGTACAGCAACGTGGTATGAGTCAAGACTTCAGTTGGTATCAATCTGCCAAGCAATACGTCAAGCTGTATCGGTCAATTTATGGCTTGCCTGAGGAAGAAGAGCAACCGCCACAGCAACAAACGCAAGTAAGTGAGTCAGTCAGTGAGTCAGTCGCAACTCACAGTCCTGAGGAGATTGAACAATTACCAGTTTAAAGAAATTTGGCGTTGGTGAATCCAGGGATGATTCTTGTGGAAAAATTCAACAACGCCAAAATTTCCATATGCAAATAAAATGTGCTTTAGCTTATAGCAACAGCCAAGGTGGTTAGGACATCAACAGATGATAAAACCTAGACACAAAAAGACTTTTCACCCAGTCCCCAGTCCCCAGTCCCTAGTCCCCTGCTATAGCACCTAGCTCAACCTATACATAATGACTAATGACTGGTGCGACAACTGACTCATAGGTGCGGGTTTCATTTCACCTCGAAAGTCCAGCAGTTGCACAAGAAGGAGGTAGGCAACTGCCAAAATTATAGAAATAGCACCTGTGATAATAGCAACTATTTTCCCACGATTCATTAATTTTACCTTTACCTGCAATACTAAGATATAGTACTGTAAGAGCATATACTATAGCAGTCCTAAATCATTTGTGAGATTTTCTTTTATTTTTCTTGGCGCTCTTGGCTCAGGAGCGGTTTTTTAATTCTCACGACTCACCTAGGATTGCTATAGTACAGCACAGCAGAAATAAAGCTACCGTTCCAAATCAACGAAAACCTTACCTTGTAAACATTTTAAATTTTCAATTCCAAGGGAGGGCTACTAGTGTGTGATTTCATATTTCTTTTTTGGGCTAACAAAACTATCCATAATTGAATTGAAAGATTTTCTGAGCAACAGTAGACAGCAGACAATTCTTTCAGTATAGCGAAAGCCACAAATGCTTTGGAGAATATAATACAATCGTCTACGAGTGTTTCTTTTAAAACTTGGAAACACTGTTAAAGTTTTTTCTAACAATTGTAAATATTGTGAGTAGTTGTCAATCAACAAAGACTCTCTAGCCAGTTCAAAGTAAGATTGAGCTAAGGCATAGCGATACTTAGGTGTCAGTTTGTTGATGTGTCTGAGTTTTTTTTCTGCCTTTTCTAAGACTGCATAGTGGCTTTCTATCCAGCGGCACTGAGAGCTACTAGAGACTGTGACATTACCATATCGTCTATAAACAGAATAACAGCCTGGTTGGTAAACAACTTTGGCACCATTGATGGCTACTGATAAAAATAAATCTCTATCTTGTGCAGCACGCAACTTTTCATCCCAACCACCACTCTTTTCTACGGCAGTTCTTTTATATAATAAAGAAGCAACAGCAGTCCACCAATTTGCCAGTAAAGACTCAACAATATCTACTTGTGTTCCAGAAATTTCTACTTTATCTAAAAAACTTGTGCCATCAGGCAAATGATGTTTGTGTCTCCAATCGCCATAAACAACATCTGCTCCCGTTACCTCTAGAAAATGCACTTGTCTTTCTATCTTTTCTGGTAATATGTAGTCATCAGCATCCAAAAACTGGATATACTTTCCTTGACATATAGCCAAACCTCGATTTCTGGCGTGATTTCCTCCTTTATGTGGTAAACTTTCCCAAATTATTTTTTTTCCATATCTTTTGATAATCTTTAAAGAATTGTCTATTGAACCATCATCAATGACAATTATTTCAATATTAGAATAGGTTTGTTGCAAGCAGCTATCAATTGCTTCTGCTATCCATCTTTCTGCATTAAAACACGGTATAATAACCGAAACAAGCGGTGGCATCTCTTTATTCCTGAGTTATAAACAACGTAGGGAATAAGCTAATTTGGAAATAAATGCTTGATATCTGCATTAGTTTCTTACCGTCAGCTTACTGACTCATGACTTTCCATTTTCGAGGCTGATAAAACAACGATTGGCTTGTTACCTTACTTGCCTTGACTGCAAATCTAAAAGATTCAACAATATCAAAAGAGCAGATACCCTCTTTTATGTATATTTTGGCGCTGTATAAACCAGGTAACAAGCAACAGTAAGGCATTTGCATTTGGATCTCAACTTTACCAGGAAGTATTTTGAGCAACTCATTATCACTTCCGGAGGTTATATATAAAATCCGCTCATTTTGCCCAGATAAAGCCGTAATTAAGACACCAATATTAGCATTATCAATTGTTTTATGTGCTTTGCATTCTATGCATAAATAAGCTGATTCACCACAAAGAGGAGTTGCAAGTAGTTCTCCTTGCTCATCTTTAAAGGAAAGGGAAACAATATCAACACCCAAACTTTCATTCTTTGGTTTTTCTGGTAAGTACATAACTCCCAGAGGTGCGTCTGTTCCTCCCAGGCTCAAGTCTTCTTCATATTTGCGAATCACTGCTTCTGTCTCTCCAGAGGTGATTAACTTCCCTTTTTGTAAATAAATAGAAGATTCGCAGACATTTAAGACGACATGAGGATTGTGAGAAACTAAGATAAAAGCTGTTCCATTTTCCCGCAGTTTTGCTAGTCTTTGGTAACACTTCATTCTAAAAGAAATATCACCCACAGCTAGCACTTCATCAATAAGTAAAATATCTGGTTCTATGTAAACAGCACAAGCAAAACCTAATCGTGCAGCCATACCAGAACTATAAGTTTGTACGGGAGCATCAATCGCATCTGCAATTCCGGCAAATTCTATCACATCTTGAAATCTCTCTTCGATTTCTTTGGTTGATAGTCCTAGCACTGACATATTTGCATAAATATTTTCTCTTCCTGTTAAGATAGGATTAAACCCTGCACCAAGAGCAATTAACGGAGCTACCCTACCCTTAACTTTTAGAGAACCAGTATCCGGCTTAATCAAACCACTAATAATGCGCAGCAGTGTACTTTTTCCGGCTCCATTTGAACCAACTAAACCTAGTGCTTCTCCTCGTCGGAGTTGAAAACTAACATCTTTAAGCGCCCAAAATTCTTTTGTTCTTAAAGTATCACTTTTTCTTCTTCCTCCTACCAATTCTGTAGCAACATCCTGAACACCGTAAAGTAAAGAGCGTTTTAAATCTCTACAAAACTTTTTAGAAACGTTGTCAACTGAAATAACAACTTCAGTATCTTCAGGAGTCACAGGAACTTCTTTTTGTATCAAATTAGTCATGATTAAGAACTCACTCTCTCAACAACGAAAGGCATAGCAAGACGAAATACAATCCAAGTTAGTAGTAAACCAACAAAGGAAAGCCCACTTACCACCCAAAATCCTAAAGGGTTTGATACGATTCCTGTTGTTGCTAACTCTCGCGTTGTGACTAGTAAAGGAGTGACGGGATTAAGCTTGACTAAAAACCCAAAGGTTCCTTGGCTGGGAACTGGATAAACGACTGGAGTCAAGAATAGCCAAAACCCAGTCACTAAAGTTATGCCTCTAGAGACATCTTGATATAAAATTCCTAAAGGAGCTAATAAAACACCGAAAAATGTTCCTAGCATAACTAAGTGAATTAAGGCAACTGGCACTAAAATCACTGTCCAAGTGACAGGGATATGAAACCAGATAAATAATGCCGCTATTAAAATCAGTTTAATGGCAAAGTTAAAAAAGACTTCTCCTACCTTTGCCAAAATCAGTGCTTCTCGGGGAAAGTTGACTCTGGCTAGCATTGGTTTTGCCACTGTCACAGCTTGCACAGGACCATTTAACGCTTCTACAAATGTCTGCCACAGTGCTGTACTGAACATAACATAAGCTGGATATGGGATATCTGTTGTGCCAATATTAATAACATTGGCATCATTTGCCAGGGTGAATCCAGTAGCCATGACAATTGGTGGTAAAAAAGCCCAGGCGACTCCTAAAAATGATTGACGGTATTGGGCGCTGATATCCCGTACCATTAATCGCCAAGCAAGTTCGCGAGAAGCTAGCAAGTCTCGCCACATTTGTTGGAACAATTCACGAGGACGCCTCAGCTGACTTTCAGGTGTATAAACAACTTCAGCAGGCGATTGAGATTTGAGAACTTTATTGTGCTTCAAAATTTCTTACCCTGCAAAATAATGTTTTATGTTGATAGCAGTTTTCAATTGAATAAAATACAGTTTAAATTCTTTAGGACTTATACAAAAGTTACGGAAAACGAACCGCAGAGGGCGCAGAGAACACAGAGAAATAAGAGTTTGAGAGGTTTTTGCGTAAGTCCTATTCTTGTGGGATGGGCTAGAAGCCCACCTCACAAGAAAAAGGTTGTAGTGCATTCATATAGACAAGATTGCATCTGTTTGATTCCATCTGTGTCCATCTGTGTCCATCTGTGGTTAATTATTCTTTTTTTTGGAATGAATGCAAGAGGTCTAATTAAAAACTGCTATAGTCACCTCACATGTAGACACAAAGGCGCACTAGAAATCTTTGTATCTATGCGTGAGATTGAAAGAACAATGATCATGCATAGATGCAACGCCATAAATCTCAACTCTCGGAAGTTGCTGTGATTGCATTCACCAATTGTGGCGATCGCTGATTTTGTAAATTGTGCAAATGTCTCTTAGCATAGCGGGTTGTTAGATAGTGGTTTAGCGCCTTGTCCATGTGACGCAGTATTTTCCCTGCTATGCGATCGCCAATTTTACCAAACGGAACTTTACGACTCAGAGGACTGACAATTGTCATGTCTCGCCGCCATCCTAAACGCTTGTACTTGTTTTGAAAGTACTCGTCTTCGGTGAGGTTCCACTTGTCACGCAAGCGTTTCAGGCTAGCCAGTTCCCAAGCATCGCTCCAACGCAGCATATAGTAGTGTATATCTGTCCACTGCAGTGGTGGTCCTGGCACATAAGTTACCAAAGATTGAGGTTCAAGATAAATTGAACCGCCAGCTTCAGTTACCAGCATACACAAATCGACGTGTTCTTTCGTGTTCAGCAGTGCTTCATCCAAAAAACCAATTTTCTCAAATATCTCTGTGCGTACTATCATGCAGTGGAATTCTGCTAGCCCGGTTTGCTGGCGTTGTAGCTGGGGACGCACGTCTGCTACCTGGCGACCTTGTTTATAAATTTTCTCAATGATTCGCCGTCTTGTTGTCTCACCTTTGGTTTCGACTCTCACCCCAGATTCTCCACCTGCACAATGCACTTCCGTATGTAGTGGAAGGTACTGACATATTAGGGGACTAACTACAGTGGCTCCTGTTTCCTCAGCACATTCTACCATTGCCTCTAACCAACCTGGAGTAACGACGACATCGTTATCGATGAAAACAACATATTTACTCTTAACTTGTTGTAAACCCAGGTTTCTGGCTCTATTTGGGGAGAGGTAATGCTCAGTGCGAATCAGTTGAAATTTTTTTTCACTAGCTTGAGCTACTAAGTAATCTCTGATATGAGAGGGTGAACCACCATCTACGTAAATTAAATGAAAATGATACTTTGTATGTTCGTAGATACTTTCAAGAGATTCACGAGTGTAACTGAAACGCTCGCGTGGAACCACAACAATTGTAACTTGGGCTTCTGCAATTCCTGGTAAATTCATCTCCAAATCCTCTGCTCATCTGAAACGATTTTGTACACTTGAAAATTGCAGCAAATGAAAGCACCCATTTATTTTATAGTAGCATTATGCACTACGGCAAACTTATATATTCTGAAGCTACTGATGCTTTTGGTAATTGCTTGCGTAACTCATCGTGACTCATCACGACTTGCTGATAAATTTCTACTAACTCATCGTTAAGTCTGTTTATATCGTAATGTTCTGCTACATAAACACGACCGGCTCTGCCCATTTGTTCCCAGACTTCTGGATGCTCAATGAAATAATGTAATTTTTCGGCGATCGCATCAGCATCACGTTCTGGAACAAGAAAACCAGAGATACCATCTTCTACCAATTCAGGAATCCCACCGTGTAGAGTTCCTATAACTGGTAAACCCATCGCCATCGCTTCTTTTAACGTGTTGACAGGAGCGTCTTGATTTCCATCTTCAGCGGTGACACTTGGGGCGATAAATAGATGAGCCTGATCCAGAATATCAATAATTTCTTTCTGGTTTTTCCAGCCAAGCAGCTTGACTTTATCAGCGACATTGAGTTCCGAAATCACTTGCTGTAACTGCTGTTTCAAGTGTCCATCGCCTATGATATTGTACTCAATATTTTGGTAAAGTCTTGCCACTTTTGCAACCGCACGAATGGCATATTCTATGCCTTTCTTTTCAACCAGACGCCCTGTTGTTACAATCCGAATGCCATCAGGATGGGGATAACGTGGTTTATAGGTAAATCGGCTGCAATCTATTCCAGAACCGTGGACAACAATTTTTTTCTCGTCACAACCTAACTTAATGGCTCGCTTTCTAAAAAACTCACAATTAGCTAGAAAGAAATTTCCTTTGACAAATAAGTCATCATATACATCTTCTCCACAAGCTTTCACATACCAACTAATATCATAACCTCGAAACGAAGTTATCAATTTTCCTTTGATGGCACCAACATCTCGTAAAATCATGCCTTCAATGCCATACATCCCAAATTGACAGTGAATAATATCGTATGGTTGAGACTTTAATAAAGGTATGACTGAGTAAAGCAGCCTCATTGAAGCGGCTCGTTTTCCATACTTGAAAATGTTAAGAGATTGCAGCAACAAAGGTGCGTGATGAAAATTGGTAGATATGAAAGCTAACCCTTTGAGAAAGCGCAAAAAGTAATTTTTGGGAATTTCGGGTATGTAATAGGTACGCTCAATAAGTTGATATTTTTCTACATCGGGATGAACCTTAGAAGTATCATCAGGCTTACAGCCATAAATGTGAACTTCATGTCCACGCACAAGCAAACCTGTTATCTGGTTCAAAATGAATGTCTCAGATAATACAGGAAATGGTCCTACTATAAAGGCGATTTTCATAAAAAAGTTACAGCATAATAGCTGTTTCAGTGCTTTTATTCATTTCCAGTACTTTTATACTACTAAGCTAAAACTTATACCAACATAATCATTTTTTTTTATATCGGCAACAGCACATAGGGTATTTATAGTATCTTTAAATTTAGAACACTTATGTTAAGATTGTGTAAAAAAACAATAGAAGTCTGGATACAAGCAAGTTTTGCATATCTTGAAAAACAAGATAAACTCTGTTTGATATCGTTCATGACTCCTGTATTCGAGAAAATACTTATTGACATTCGATACATCTATCTATATGTACAAGTTATTAAACTTTAGTATTGATTTTAGTAAAGAAATTTCATCAGTACCATTCAAAATTAAAAATAGTTACTCTCGTAGAATTTACCGTCATGTCCCTAACTGAAAATGTTCTTTCGCAATTACCAGGCGATGTTTTGGGAGGGTTGCGTCAAAGCGATCGCCTGCTAGCATCACTCAGAGAAGGTACCGCATCAGTACCAATGGTAGTGAAAGAAACTCAGGAACCTTTAGGTAGTGTAGATTGGGACGTTGTGATTTGCGGCGGGACATTAGGGATTTTACTTGGTTGCGCCTTGGCTGTGAAGGGAGTGCGAGTCGCGTTAATGGAACGGGGTATTTTGCGTGGGAGAGAACAAGAATGGAATATTTCCCGCAAAGAATTACAAGTTTTTTTGGAATTAAATTTACTGAGTGATGCAGAATTAGAGCAGGCGATCGCCACAAAATACAATCCTGCGAGAGTCAGCTTTTTTGGTGGTACAGAAGTTTGGGTAAGCGACGTTCTCAATATCGGTGTCGATCCAGTTTATTTGCTGGAAACTTTAAAGCAGCGGTTTCTTGCATCTGGCGGAAAGTTGTTTGAAAACACTCCATTTACAGAAGCAGTTGTTCATCCTGATGGAGTGATGGTAAACCAATTCAAAACCAGATTGCTCATTGATGCAATGGGACATCTTTCTCCAATCACACGACAAGCACGTCAGGGAGAAAAACCAGATGCGCTTTGTTTAGTTGTGGGAACTTGCGCTCAAGGTTTTTCGGAAAACGATACAGGCGACTTATTGTTATCATTCGCACCCGTGCAAAACCAATGCCAGTACTTTTGGGAAGCTTTTCCAGCAAGGGATGGCAGAACCACTTATATGTTTACTTACATCGATGCCAATCCACAACGCTTAAGTTTACAAGCTCTTTTCGAGGATTATCTGCGCTTGATGAGCGAATATCAAGGCGTGGAGTTAAACCAACTGACATTTAAACGAGCGCTGTTTGGGTTTTTTCCCTCGTATCGTCATCCCCTGAAAACACCTTGGAGTCGCATTTTACCCGTAGGAGATAGCAGCGGGAGTCAATCTCCCTTGAGTTTTGGTGGTTTTGGCGCGATGGTGCGTCACTTGCAGCGTTTAACATTTGGTGTTCACGAGGCGCTGCAAACAGATCAGTTATCTACAAAAGCACTCTTCCTACTGCAACCATATCAACCGAGTTTGGCTGTGACTTGGCTATTCCAAAGAGCAATGAGTGTTGATCTAAATCAAGAAATTGATCCAAATCAAATTAACCAACTGCTGTCTGCGGTGTTTCAACAAATGCAACAACTCGGTGAACCTGTACTCAAACCATTTTTGCAAGATGTGGTGCAGTTTCCAGCACTAACGCAAACTCTGATAAAAACTGGCTTAACACATCCAGGATTAGTTGCCAAAGTGATTCCACAAGTTGGTTTAGGAACTTTACTGGATTGGATGGTGCATTACGGAAATTTAGGAATTTACTCTATTTTATTTTGGCTGAGTCAAATATTAGAACCGTGGATGAAAAATTTGCCTAGTGTACCTAAATACTATTGGAATCGCTTAGTTGACACTTGGAAGTACGGTTCTGGGAGTGATTATTCTGATTGATGATTTGACACCCATACACGATGGGGGAAATTTCTATTTGATTATTATATTATGTCCGGTTGAATAATTATAATTAATCTCGCGCAAAGACGAGCCAGCGCTATGCAGGAGGGTTTCCCTCGTGTCGGCTCTGGCGTCGCTAAGGCACCAGTTCCTAAGATGGCGTATGTACGAAGAGACATGAAGGAAATGTATGATATCTATTATATTTTCTGCGATTATCCTACATTGAAGCTGATAAGATTTTTATTCACATTATTGATAGAATTATATTAATTCTTTAATTTACATTTATTTAAACTTTTGCAAGTAAGATTCAAATTAAAATATTTAATCACTATTTCTCAGAAAAGCTTATCCTTTCTGGATTTAGCGCCGCTAACTCTGCTAATAACCATAAAAATACTTTACTTATCTAAACTTATGTTAATTTAATCGTTATTATATTAAATGTACACACTAAGGTATGTTTCACTATTTTATAAATATGTTAAATGTTTCAGAAAATGTTGACTTTATCCCCAAGAGAATCAATTGATGCTTGACCTTAACAGCTTAGCTGAGTTCTCCCGCGCCAACTGTGTAAGTATTTGTGCATTCCTGGTGCCAGCCAACTTGCTTGCCACAATCTTGGCTATGACTTTTGCCGCACTCCGTCGCCCGTCACATTATGTATGGCAAGCATCCGCACTAGGTAGCATATTTGCGTTCATAATGATATTGCACGTCTATACTTGGTTTTTGGTTGGCGTAGTGATGGCTCCTACCTACATCTTGCTGTGGCTAGCACTCACCTGTTTGCTGGCAAATGTAGGGGCAATTCTGTTTCAAAGACGCTTCAGTCAAACCCCTCAGCATAGTAACTCATAGGCTGAGACATTCTTGCACCCTGCTTTCTCGTCTAAATACAAAAAGCTAGTGAAGAAAAATGATAATCTCGCGCAAAGACGCTAAGACGCTAAGAAAAACTTTGCGCCTTTGCGTCTTTGCGCGATAAATTCAGATCACGGCTTTACTCAACATTACGAATCTGCATCTGTATCCATTCACGCTCAAGCATGGCATACAGCACTGAATCTCGCCACTCACCCTTAACCCATTCATACTCTTGCAAATACCCCTCCTGACGCATCCCACTTTTTACCAAAACTCGCATTGAAAGAACATTTTTCGGATCACACGTTGCAAAAATCCGATGTAAATTAAGTTGCTGAAAACCAAAATTTAAGAGCTTTCCTACAGCTTCCGTTGCGTATCCTTGTCCCCAAAATTCCTTAGCTAAACAGTATCCAATCGAACCTTCTTGCTTGTCCGGATTTGTTAAGGAAATGCGACAGGCACCTATTAACTGTTTATCATCTTTTAAAGTCAGTGCTAGAGCAAAATGCTGACGGGGTTGTTGGCGTTGTATTTTAATCTCTCTTTGCAAAAAAAGCTTGGTATCTTCTTCGCTATTAGGACCAAAAGGCAAATAGCGAACCACTTCTGGATTAGAGGCGTAGCTATGCACTCGTTGCCAATCTGATTTTGTAAAATCCCTGAGAATAAGACGTTGCGTTTCTAGTTGTAGGTTGATGCTCATTACAAAATTAAGAGTTACGAGTTATGAGTTAGGAATACAACACATAACTTATAACTCATAACTATATTCCTATCATGTTCAATTTATAGCAAGGGACTAGGGACTGGGGACTAGGGACTGGGTGAAAATTCTTTTTGTGTCTAGGTTTTATCATCTGTTAGCGTCGTACGCACCTTGGCTGTTGCTATATTCGCCAAACTCCCTATCCGCTTGCACGCCTTGAGGTAAGGGGTGGGGTATTTAGTTGGCAAACTCCATACGGAATTGATTCACCACTTTATCTAGTGCCACTGAATGCGCTGCTTTGAAAAGAATCCTATCACCCTCTTGCACAAAAGTCTTTAAAGTGGCAACTAAGTCTGCATGAGTTGCAAAGCACTCAGATGGAATACCCTCGGCACTTTTGGCTATAGCTTTGGCATCTTCGCCATCCACCAAAACCAACAAAGCATCCAAATTCAATCTTCGCACGGTTTCCCCAACTTGCTGATGTAACGAGTGCGATCGCTCTCCCAATTCTTTCATCGCACCCAACACCGCAATGCGTCGTTTTCCTGGCGTGTCTGCCAATAAGTGTAAGGCTGCTTGCATAGCTTCTGGTGCAGCATTATAAGTTTCATCTAAGATTACCACATCATTAGGTAAAGTAAAACGCTGCGATCGCCCTTTTGGCATATCCACCATCACACCAGATTTCAGGCAGGACCAATCAATGCCCAACACTTGCGCCACTGCTAAAGCTGCCAAATAGTTAGTTGCATTGTGTCGTCCACTCAAGGGTAAAGGCAATTGCATTCCGGCAACTTCCAACCTCTCGCTATCAATCAACTTTCCTTGGATATCGCCGCCAGATAAACCAAACGTCAAAACTTTCCCTTGCCAGACTTTCGCCGCCGTTTCAATTAACAAGGGGTTGTCATGATTAAGAATTGCTACACTACCAGCAGGCATTTGAGCCAATAACTCACATTTTGCGGAGGCAATAGCTTCTTCTGAACCGAGTAACTCAATATGCGCCGTCCCCACGTTGGTAATCACACCAATCGTTGGACGGGCTATTTGCGTGAGTTCCGCAATTTGTCCCTTTCCCCGCATCGCCATTTCAATGACAGCGAAATCATGTTCTGCTTCCAGTTCTAAGAGAGTTTTCGGCACGCCAATTTCGTTATTGTAATTTGCATAAGTCTTGAGGACTCGTCCCTGTGTCGCCAACACAGCCGCAATCAGTTCCTTTGTTGTGGTTTTGCCTACAGAACCCGTGACTCCAATCACTGGAATAGAAAACTGGTCACGCCACCACCTGCCAATTTTTTGATATGCTTCTAGCGTGTCTTTTACCTGCAACACAGGATATTCAGAATTATCGTATTCAAAATCAGCGATCGCCGCGATCGCACCTTTTTCTATCGCCATTGGCACAAAATTGTGTCCATCAAACTTTTCACCGCGTAAAGCCACAAACACTTCACCAGGCTTGAGAATACGGGAATCTGTCTGTATACCGCAGATCAAACGTGCTTGATCAGCTTCAGATAAGTTTGCTGCTGTTGCAGATAGAACTTCAACCAATTGGCTTAGAGTGGCAGAAAAAGGCATAATACAGGGGTTTTTGGATTCCAAAATTTGTTGCTGAGATTCAAGGAGACACCTTGTCTGCAAGTGCGACAAGGAGAAAAGCCCTTAAATTTTATATTTTTTTTGTTGACAATATAAAGTTAACGTGAGTTCGACAAACCTCACCCTCCCAACCTCCCTCTCCTTTTAGGAGAGGGAGGAGCAACATTAGAATCAGGGTTTAAAGCCCCTCTCCTCATAGGAGAGGGGTTTGGGGTGAGGTCTGCTTTGACGGAAGTCGAACTCACGTTAAAGTTAATGAATTTACTATACCCACATAAACTTGTCGAATCAGAATAAAAACAGCCTCAAAATTTATAAAATTTTCTCATAAGAACGAAGCAGGGGAGGATTTTTTGACCGCCCCTGCTTTCCTCTGGTTGTCAAGATAGCCGCTGATTGCAAAATGACCGCTACCCCAAATCCAATGTAGAATTTCCGTACAGCCTACATCCCACACCCCATTTTGATACGAAGGGCTTTTGATAATTGGCAAGCGCTATCCCCGATTTTTGATCCACATCGCTTGCACAATTTGTGTGGTCAGCAGAAATTCCCAAAATTTGATACAAATTGTTTAAAAAGTGTTACTCCTGTTGAGTCAAAAGACCATCGGCTAAAACCAGATCCGTGGCTACCGCAAAGGCTGCTTCGTGCAAGTCGTAGGGTGAGGCTTCTTTTGCTGAATGAGACAAAGCATTTATTGCATACCGCCTCAAACTATCCAGGAGTTTATCAAACATCCTGTCCATCTCATCAATGGAATAACTTCTGAAAAGCTTGATACGAGACAGCACAGAGAAAATACCACGCGCCTGCTTTTACAGAAAGATTTCCGTTTTTTGGTTGTTGCAGCTAAAGTCATTCCAGCAAAAGCTTCTGCGCTTATTGAGTGCTTCTTGGACTTGGCTTTATGCGCCGAAAATATCGAATAGATCCATCGTAGCTTACTCGTTCGCTTGCCTCTGTGGAGCGGTACACATACTCGTGCCTAGGTCACTTTGCGGTCATTGTGCAACGCTGTGAGACTTTTATGCTTCAGTGTTCCCAAGATTTTTGGCAAGGGTTCACCTGGACTCGATGGTTTTTGACAATAAGTCAATTTTTGGTTTGAGATGATCAGAATTACCCTAGGGAAAGCCCCTATGGATATGTCTATGGAAACGCTTGGCTTAGTGAAGACGCTTAGTGTCTACGCGAAAACCTGTTTTTTCAAAAGTTTCGATAACAGCCAAACCTAAACCAGAAACGGCCATAAGTAGCAATACCGAAGCCAGGAAGGCGTTTACAAACATGTGGAGAGCATTATCAAAGAAAATGTAACTGGTCATTGTTTTGTCTACCGAACTCAATGGTGCTAGTATCCATTTGTTTCTTCACAGCCTGATTAGGATTTTCCGTGTGTAGAATACCAGCAATTGCATCTTAACAAAACTTTAGCTCTTTCATGACAAAAGTTAGATTTTTTCTTGTTGAAGTTCACATAAAATTTTGTCCAATTTTGTTAAATCAAATACTAAATCAAATTTTTAATAAAAAATAGTCTCAATAGTGAAGACGAGTCATTGATGAAATTGGTAAACTCAGTTACACAATGAGTGAGAATAACACACTATGGAACTGTCTCTAGTAGAAATATTTACAAATCGGCTTTTATTGCTGCCCATATCACAGAAATACAAAGAAGATATTTTTAGAGAATTCACAAAAGAAATTACGACTTATATGTATCCTCGTCCACCTCAAAATCTTGCCGAAACAGAAGAATTTATAAACCAATACGGTTCAGATAAGACCAAAACCATTATCAACACGTCTATGTAGAGACGTTGCATACAATGTTTCTACACGTGTAGGATCTTCACCAACAATCCTTAACTGAACCGTATTGATTTATAAACGCTTCTCTAGGCGAAACTCAAACGGGAAATCATCTTGTACTCGTTATCTTAAAAAAAGACTCCCAAGAATTTTTGGGATGTACTGGAATCCACGATATCCACAGTAAAAATCCAGTACTTGGTATTTGGTTAAAAAAGTCTGCACAAGGGAATGGCTATGGATTTGAAACTATTGCTGCACTGAAAAAATGGGCTGATGAGAACTTAGATTACGAATATCTTATATATGACGTTGATAAAGCAAATATTCCCAGCCGAAGAATCCCAGAAAAGCTTGGTGGGCAAATTACCAGAGAGTATGATAAGACCAATTTAAGTGGGAGAGTTTTGGATATAGTAGAGTATAGAATTCTCCGAAAATAAAACTTGCTTCAAGCTTTTTAAAAATAAATAAATTATTGATGTCGTTAAATAAGAGAGACTGGAAAGAAACTGTATAATCCTTTCGCAGAATTAAAAATGGAACGTAACTTTGTATGAGGATGAAAATCCAAGAAAAGGCGATCGCGCTGCATATGCTCGCCCTTTTGTTAGTAATTTATTAAAAATGATTCTCAATAGTAAGATTAATATAATAAAGCATCAAAAGCTACTTTCTGAAAAGAAAAAAATAGGTGGAAAAAGATGCAGTTAGCATCACACCATTCCACCTGCTATTTTTTGAAGACAACTGGTTTCAGTTGTATTGAAACTTAACGCTTTTCGGTTCCCTGATTGCCGGCGCCTTCAGTAAACTGGTCGCTGTTGCCAGATTCTGGTATTGAAGATGGCTTAGCATTGGTTTCGTTATTACCAGAGCCAGTATGGCGTTTCTCTTCATCAACAGGGGTTTGAACGCCACCGGAAGCAACAGCGTTTTGTTCGTCAGCTTCTCGGTTTTGTGTTTCCTGGTCTTTTGGATAAGTCATAAGTAAGCTCCGCATTTAACACTGGCATCATTCTAGGAAGTGTAGGAATGCAATTTCTTCTGTCCAAGATGTAATTATGCTTAATCACTCCATCTGTCTTTCGGATGAATTTTCAGTGAGTTCTGTTCAATAAGAATACAAAATTTTGGCGAGTTACCGTATTTACTTCGGTATTAGAGGTGATTAATGAGTATTTATTCTCTGTCCTGAAGCACGAATTAATTCAGCTACAAGAGCAGCGATCGCAGACACTAAAATCAAGATAACGCTCAGAGCATTGATATCTGGTTTGACTCCTGTCCTAATGCGGCTAAAAATTTCCATTGGTAGGGTGTTGGAACCGCTACCAGCGGTAAAACTAGCAATCAGAAAGTCATCTAAGCTGAGGACAAAAGCTAGCAAACAACCAGCGACAATACCAGGCGTTAACTGAGGTAATAACACTTTGATGAAGGCTTGCACTGGTGTTGCTCCTAAATCCAGCGCTGCTTCTTCTAAGTGGGGATCTAAGTTGGTGAGTCGAGAAGACACAACAAGAGCAACGTAGGCAAGACAGAACACGACATGAGCTGCTACAATAGTCCAGATACTGAGGGGAATGGCAAACGCCGCGAGAAAAACTAAGGTAGCAACGGCGATCGCAATATCGGGAATAATCAATGGTAAGTAAGAAATACCGCGATACAAGCTCTTACCTAAAAACTGATAACGTGCCAACCCCACCGCCATCAAAGTTCCCAACACTGCTGAAATCCCCACTGCACACAAAGCTACTATCAAACTATTTTGTAGCGCTGATAAAATCCGCTCATCACTGAACAATTTGCGATACCATTCCAGGGTAAATCCTTGCCAAGTTGCACTGTAGGGCGAGGAGTTGAAACTATAAAAGGCAAGAACCAGTATCGGCAGATACATGAAAACAAACATCAGTAGTGAGAAAACCGCCTGCCATGTAAAGGCACGCGGTTTTTTCCGGAATGGGCTTATATTCACGTTTTGTCTTTTTTAGTTATTTTTTATCTGTGATATATTACCACATTTTCATTTTATAGTCAATTACTTCATTTTTCGTGTCTGGGCTGCTCATTTGAGCATAACCTCTCCCCCTACACCCTACTGACAGCTTCTGCTTCAGCATAGGCGGCTTGCTTCCGCTCTAACATTTGTTTTTGTGATAGACAAGCCTCAAGATATTCACAATTCTCACAGCAAAGTTCTTTTCCTGGATGAAGACAACCACAGGGAAGATGTAGGAGACACTCCGAAGGATTTTTGGATCTACTGTTATCAACTGTTAACTGCAAACAAAGCATTAAATCTTGAAGGAACATAGCGGTGCAATCTAATAACAAAAAGGACTATGTTGTACACAATTGCGCAGATTCAAAATATATTTTTGATTCTATTTATATTAATGATGGCTCGTAAAATCAATACCTCTTTCTCAAAGCGTATATTCACCCTGCTAAAGGAAGACCTCTGTAAAATAATGATAAAAAATGTAGAGACTTACAATTTTTTATAAAATATTTTATACAAAAACATTGAAGAAACTTCTGCCAAAAGTACCTAATCGTTATAAATTGCGTCTACACACGCAACGCTATGAGTAGCACGCTAACAAATAGAAAGCCCTTGTTCTACTGGCTTTCGTAGTATAGCTTTAGATTTTGAGTCAGAAGGTACAAAACTTTTGTAAGAGATCGATGAATTCAAAAGTCTTTCTGGCGAAAGAGCAAATCCAGATTTTGATTGTCTAGAGTAATTTCAGGAAAGCGGAAATTGTCAAAGCAAAAAATTTGGATAGAACCATGACTAATCAGCTAGAAAAAAATGAAATTAGGCAGCCAGTTAGTGTTGATTGGCACGCAAAAGAAGAGCCTACAGCTAAAGAAAGAAACTTAACTGTGAATCCGGGAGACGCAATTGCCCAGAAGCCCCAAACAGTTGAAGAAAAGGCTAAGCAGGTTGCTGTAGACCAACCTGATATTACAGGTGACTGGATTAAAGTACCCACCTACTTTGTTGTGGAATACCCAAATGGTGAAAAGAAAGCGCTCCACCATGTCAAGGACGCAGAAGAAATTTCTGATGTCATTCGGCTTTCCCGAGTTGATGAAAATGGAAATAGAATTTGGTGGTAGTAACTAATGGCGTTAGCTAGCCATCAGATATGAGGCTCACTCGCTCTTGATGTTTCATCTGTCTTATTGCAGAAGTGAGCCTCATACCTAATAACAGATTTATCAATAACTGCTAATTAAAAATAAATTAATTAAAAATCATAAAATTATCATAAAATTATAAAAATCAATTTTTATGGTAAACATAATCACAAAATCTTTTAATTGGAGTACGCAATAAATCAAAAATGAACTTTTGAATATGGTGAAAGGTCGAGATACAGAACCTTTAAGCGCTAAAGTTAATTTTTCTAAAAACGAATTGCTTCCCTATTTTGAAGAGTTAAGGCAACGCAACCCTTTTCCCATCGTTGAAGAGCAACTGCCGATTGTCCTTGGTGTTTGGGTACCAATCTGGTCTACTATACCTTTTCATGATAATTTGCCAGGGCGGATACGTGAGCAGTCTTATCAAATTTTTCATGACGATGATTATTACGCTAATATTGCTCGTTATGCACCAGGGCATGAATCTTCTTTTTGGAAAAAAGTTTCGTCAAGGTTGCCTGCTTACGACTTTATGGTGATGCAAAAATATGAAGTCCGTAATAATCAATGGTGGATTCAAAATGTTGGCATATTCCAAGCTTTTAGGAACAGAGAAATTCCTCTAAGTATTGATGAGGCAGACAATTGGTTTACTGAAACCGTCAACGCCAAAGTTAAGCCAGCCTTGCAAAAAGGAGATTTACCTGAGGCACCCAAAGCGCGAAAATTTGGACAAAAATACTGTTAAGAAATATGAAAAAACCTATTTAGCTAATTTTCATTTAGAGCATTTATATGTAGATTGTGACTTGCGCTTGGTTAAAACTCAACGAGAAGCTTCACAGCGACCAAGTCACACAATTGCTGTTCGCATACGCTAATCAACTCATGCATCAGACATCGCCACAACGGCAAATTCTGAATACTAATAACTATAACTACTTGCTGTTTTTGCCTAAAAGCTATGAAGCACAATTTCGTTTACCAATGATTTTGTTTTTACATGGTGCTGGTGAGCGAGGCTCTAACCTAGAAGATCTTAAAAGGATCGGTGTCGCTAGGATAGTGGAGGAGCAGCCTGAGTTCCCGTTTATTGTTGTGTCTCCTCAGTGTCCGCCTGGTGAACGCTGGTCAGTCAGCTTCTTGAGCGCCCTTTTGGATGACGTTATTGCTCAGTACCGCGTCGATGTGGATCGGGTTTACCTAACTGGCTTAAGCATGGGTGGATATGGCACATGGCACTTAGCAGCAGATCAGCCGGATAGGTTTGCAGCAATAGCACCAATTTGCGGTGGTGGGAACCCTCAGGAAGCTTATCGTTTAAAAAATCTGCCTGTGTGGGCATTTCATGGAGCACGCGATCGCATTGTGCCACTAAAGGAATCTGAAAAAATGGTTCAAGCACTCAAAAAGTGCGGCGCAAATGTCAACTTAACAGTGTATCCAGAAGCTGATCACGACTCATGGACTCAGACTTATAACAATCCAATGTTGTACGACTGGTTTTTACAGTATCAACGTTCAATTACAACTTAATATTGTTTAGCACTTAAACGATTTGTTTGTGTTGTAACTATCTCTTAAATGAAACTTTGAGGCAAACTCAGCTGTATTAGCTCAGTTTGCACTCATAGTAGTATCTAACTGTGTTAACTTATCTGATGAGGTTAAGTAATATATTTTATATAGTAAAAAATATTAACAAATTTGCTTCTATCTAAAGTCGTAAATATTATCTCTAAAAATAATTAGCTTTCAAAAGAGAGTAACATTCTGCCAGAACGCCGGATTCTAAATAAAATTAAGGTTCTAAATAAAATTAACGTTTACATTCAAATCGCCCCGACGTGTATTCAACCAAATGAAAACCGCCATAATTAATTTCAGCAGGACTTACGCAAAATACCTCTCAAACTCTCATTCCTCCGTGTCAACGGACACTTTCCAAGGGCGGGGGGAACCCCCGCACGGAAGTGTCCTCCTCTGTGCCTAGTAAGGTTTGATTCTTCCGTTACTTGTGCGTAAGTCCTATTCAGAAAAATTTGGTAGAAAATATGGACATTAGAAGCCCAGCTTTTTTTATTGGCAGCACCATCCCATTTAAATACACCTGCGATGGTGACAATATCTCTCCTCCTTTACTGTGGGAAGCACCTCCTCAAGAAACAAAAAGCTTTGCCCTCATTGTCGATGATCCCGATGCACCCAACGGAACGTTTACTCATTGGGTTGTCTACAATTTATCTGCTGATACCCGTGAATTACCAGAAGGAGTTACAAAAGAGCCGACACTCCCAAATGGTGGTATACAAGGAATAAACAGTTTTGGTGAGTTAGGTTTTGGCGGACCCTGTCCACCCAAAAACGGTGCTCATCGCTACTTTTTCAAAATCTTTGCACTAGACCAACCGCTTGATTTACCACCGGGAGCAACCAAAGAACAGGTGATAGAGGCGATCGAGGGTCATGTGCTGGATAAAGCAGAACTGATGGGACGCTACGCAAGAGAAACTGATTAATTGGCGGGGCGATCGCATTGAAAATCGGAATTTGGTCGATGCACTTTGTTGGGATGCTTACCTTCAGTTCGCTGATTAAGCTAGCTGTCATCTCAAAACATGAGGTTACAGCTTTTTTCTATCAATAAACAAGACGCTTTTTTCAAAAAGCTTACTAAATATATAGCTCAATACGGTTCAGTTAAGGTTGATGTGTAAAAAATTATGTGTGTAGAGACGCTTCAAACAGCGCGTCTCTACATTGGGTTGCTGATAAAGGTTCTCGTCTTATCACCAAGCGTATTGATATATAGCTACATTTAAGTTTCGTCTTTTCCTACTTTTTCAGTTTCTAAAAATATAAAAACTGGCTACGAATCCCACTTTTTCCACTTACTATAATTTTTAACATTTTTGATATAGAATACAGAATCGAGAGTTCAAATGGGGATATAAACGTTTAAGCCTTACTCTGAAAGCTTTTTAGAGTAAGGCGTTTCATTGTTTTAAGAATCAATGATAAGAAACTTTGATTTAAGAAAGAAGAGAGAACAAGCAAGAATGCTTCCATCTCACACTATCCTTGTTTGACCAAACTTGCTCAAACAAGAATGGGTTTTCCATCTAGCTAGGAAAACCCATTCCACTGATAACTGCCTTACATTACCCTACATTAGTAGATTAACTAAAGCCCAGTAACCAACAAGCACAAGAAGAACGCTCAGCCACAAAATTGGTCTGTTCATATGCAGATGTTTTAGAGTAGATTTTTATTGTTTTAGCAAATATTATGCTGTAGAAATTAGGCAATAATTAATAACTATTCCTCAGTTCTCTTAGCCTTTATGGTATGACAACCGAAGTGTATATCACTATTGCCGATTTTTTATCAAAGTTTCATCAAACACTACTAGCGTCCCCACGTCTTCTAGCCTTTGGTTTGACTAATCATCCACAATATGCTGTGTGGATAAAACTATTTTAGCGATATCAGCAGGGTTTTGCAGGAACAAACGACATTATTGGTATTAATAATACAAGTTTTAAAATTATCCAAAAAGATTATTGACAATGTTGTAAATAATATAAAAAAACCTCTTTTCTATTCCTATAGTTATATGTCTTAGGAAGTAAAAATAATAGATATGGCAATATCTATTATTTGGGATGAACGACAATCACTCTTTAGATGGAAAAAATGCAATTTAATTTTTTAGTATAATAAAATAATTTTTTGTTTTTTATATACTAACTTCCCTACTTAAGATAGAAAGACAATCTTTCAATGAACAGAATAAAGTGCTTATTAATTCTTACTCAGGTTTGTCTACCAAATTAGCTCTCATTGGGTTGAGTAGCTGGAAATGATTCATTAGTGAGAAAGTCCGCAGTTTGAATTTAAGACTTAACATTTTAAACTTTTTAGGAGGTTTTTGATGCGAATTGCCCAAGTTGCTCCACTCTGGGAGAGAGTACCACCTCCAGCTTATGGTGGTGTAGAGCTAGTCGTTGGACTTTTAACTGATGAATTAGTAAGACGCGGACACGAAGTCACGCTATTTGCATCAGGAGATTCCATCACTTTGGCAAAGCTTGAATCAGTTCATCCTTGTGCCTTACGACTTGATCGAACTGTGAAAGAATACGGCGTATACGATATGCTGAACTTAGCAAAGGTGTATGAGCAAGCTGAAGAGTTTGATATTATTCATTCTCACATTGGGTTTCCTGCATTGACCTACGCCAAGCTAGTGAAAACACCCAGTGTTCACACGTTGCATGGAATTTTTACTCCTGACAACGAAAAGATGTTTAAACATGCAAAAAACCAACCTTATGTCAGTATTTCCAATGCACAGCGAGAACAAAGGCTAGGGCTGAACTGTGTAGCAACAGTTTACAACGGGATTGATGTCAACAGCTATAAATTTTATGCCCAGCCTGAAGAACCACCATATCTAGCATTTCTAGGTCGGATTTCTCCAGAGAAAGGAACGCACCTGGCGATAGAAATTGCTAAAAAAGCAGGCTGGCGTTTGAAGATGGCAGGGAAGGTGGATGTCGTTGATGTGGAATACTATGAAAATGAAATCAAGCCTCTGATTGATGGCAAGCAAATTGAATATTTGGGTGAAGCGAATCATCAGCAAAAAAATGCATTAATGGGCGGCGCAGTAGCAACCCTATTCCCCATTACCTGGCGAGAACCGTTTGGGTTGGTGATGATTGAATCAATGGCTTCTGGTACCCCTGTGATTGCGATGAACTTGGGGTCTACACAAGAGATCATTGTCCATGGAAAAACAGGTTTTCTCTGCAATAGCGTTGAAGAATGTGTGAGTGCTATTAGCAAGGTTGCTGAATTAGACCGTTCTGCTTGTCGAGAGAATGTCTGGAAGCGTTTCAGTGTTCAGAATATGACTGATGGCTATGAAGCAGTTTATCAAAAGATTCTGGCTGAACGGTTTGCTCGGAATAATGGACATTTCCGCAAGCCAGTTCTTTTAAGTAACAGTTCGATTTAGGGGATTCGGAATCATCTATTTGATTTGTTAAAATCGGGGACGCTTAGATTCCCGACTTCTTGAAGAAGTCGGGAATCTTGTTGTTCACGTAGCCGAAGGCAGCCCGTAGGGCTTATGATTAAAAATTGCTATATCTCTTGTTATAGCTTTTGTGAACCTCTGTGATACTCGTCCACGAGCGATCGCCTACCCCGTCCTTCGCTTAAATCTTAAGTTTGCTCGGCATACCCTTGCAAGTTTTCTGGCTCAAATTGGCGCAGAATCCGAGTTGCCTGACGAGTCAATTCTTCAGTACCTTTGATCACAATTAAGTACTTGCCTGCGTTAAGGCGGTTTCGGTAGGGTAGAGCATCCCCACTCCCCACGCTTAAACCAACTCCACCACCGACAAAGTATGCGCCCAAAGCACCAGAAGCGGCTCCCAACAGTCCACCAATAACGTGATTGCCAAGATTGCCAATGGGAAATATTTCAATTCCCGTCAAAACGTTGAAGGCGTAACCAGCAACAAAACCAAAGGGAATCAGCCAAGATGACAAACGATTTATCCCTTTCTTTGCTTGCTCATTTGGATCAATCAACCCAAACTCATCAGCACTTTTGTACCCTGTACCTAAAATGTCAATTTGGTGAGTGGGTAAGCCTTCTTTTTCTAGGGCAGTGTAAGCTTCTTCTGCCTTTAACCGATCTGGTAGAACTGCAACAAGATAATTCATAGCATTATTTTGAGTCATGTAGTCGTTGTTAAGTTAAAAAATCTTCTGCTCACCTTCATGACCATCAAATAAAGTGAGCCTACTAACCATAAACTTAAGTATCGAAGCAGTAGAAAACGTCAATCTTCAGATTGAGATAAAACTAGAACAGTTCTCTGTCTTTGCTTATTTCCAATAGAAATGTCTTGCGTTGCGGGGTTAGAGCAGTAATGCACTCGAATAATCGCTCGTTATCCGCTCGTTTTGAGCTATGGAAAGCGCGAGGGGATGTGTAAAGCGTGCGTCCCCCAAAAACGATCCCTCGATATTTATCCCAAAGACTTACCTGCTCTACCCCCTGCTATTTTTTAGTTCCGTCGAACTCCTAGGAAACTAGACAGTTTTTCTTAAAGCATAACGAATTCCGTTCGTTGGAAACTCACGTTATTTACACCTGTTGCATAATGTGAGTTCCATCTGTGTCCATCTGTGTCCATCTGTGGTTAATTATTCTTTTTTTCGACTTTTGCAACAAGTCTATTGATCTAACCAGTTAAGCAGCCCAAGTGAAGTAGTGCCTCCTACAAGGTGAGCGCCAATCAGATTGACGTTTGCCAAAACTACAAAAAGATCTAGAGAACGAATGACATTTTCAGGTCTATAGACTGCTACTCCTTGAGGCAGAGCTAGAGCTTTTGATAGTACAGCAATAACGGTCACTTCAGATGCTAAAAAAGCTAACAATAGTCCTATCAAACTGACGATTAATCCAATGCGTAATACTTGAATTACGTCTTCTTTCCTTGGATGTAGTTCACGGTTAGGGGACTGTAAAAGTTTGTCTAAACGCCTGTAGCGGTTCACCGAATAGAGCCTGAAACACAGCACTAAAATTCCAATAATACCAAAAAAGACTCCAAACCCCATGACCGAATTCGTCGTTGTTTGGACAGTGGAACTACGGCTAAAGATTGCCAAGAACAAAGCGAAGCTAGAAACACCGCCTAGTGCTAACTGTAGCCAGAAGCTAATCGGTCTTACTACGCTGAAGGTGGCTGCAAATTTTTGCTTAGTTGGTACAGGTAGGTATGAATTTAAGTCATTTGACATATTCGTTCTCCTTAAGCCTGATAAACTATCTTTTGATTTTTGAAAATACTCTTACTTGAGTAATTTTGGGCTTGGCATAGCACCTTAAGTAGTTAACAATTGTCTACTTTTTAATTAGAGGTAGCAGTTGGTAATTGCTCTGGTTTGACTGTGATAATTTGGGTTAAAGCATTGCGGTTAACTTTAAATTGAAGAGTATTTCCTAAAGGTGTTGCTTCTACTTGATCTTGGACTTGAGCGGCGTTTTGAATTTGAACTCGTTTTACTTCGGTAATTATATCGCCAGGACGTCAACCACAACGCGCTGCTGGGGATTTCATAAAGTTATGCAAAATTGACCAACCTTGGTCACGTGGCGGTTTTTTAATCACCAAAAATGTATGGTTTTGCGATAAAACGGTCTCGTGACTTGCCAACTCGGAGAGCCTATAATGTTAATTAATTGATAAAAGTTGGTCAATTTTGGATAGTTTTTCCCAAGGGAGTTGCGAGCCACAGCTACAATTAAGACTCCTCGCTCTTGATTCACTTTAAAACCAAGATTACTTTGGTTGATTTCCTGTTGAATCTTTAGTGTTAGCTCAATCAGTCGCACACCTATATTAAGTACATACTGCAGTGCTGCCAATAATAAACTATCAAATATTAACCTAAATTAAGTCAGTCTCTAGAATGATGTAGCGAGCAGATATATCAACTCACGCCTGTTCAGTTTAGCAGTCCCACACTTCCACCCTGCACGATCGCCATAAGTCGTTTCAACGCTTACGCCAATTGATTGTCGCAGTCGAGACCTCGACGCGCTACCCGCGCAGATACTTGTCGAAGAACAGTTAATATCTAAGTCAGTTTACCGCCAGAGAAACTTGGTTGAGCGATGTTTTAACCATTTAAAACAATTGGGTTCCATTACTAGGCGCTATGAGAAAAATGCTCAAAATTACCTTGCAATGCTGACTTTAGCTTCTATCCTTCTGTGCCTATAGTTTGAAAACACGCCCTAGGGGAGGGTTAAAAAGAGGTGGAGAGGGGTTTGGGGTGAGGTCTGCTTTGACGGAAGTCGAACTCACGTTAAACAAATGACGAACAGAAAAACCTCAACCTTGAGGCTGAGGACGGCAAAAATGCTGCTAAAATTCTCGTAAAAAACAGTTGAAAAAAACCTTAGCATATAATAATATTAAGTACCCTAAGTATTAGCTCAAAAAACCTTAATATACCAAAATTATGACAATATAGCATCCTTATAAAGAACGATTTTGTAAGCGATGCGGTGTGCAACTCAAATTCTTCCTTTGTGGTGCTTTCTTGGTCGAAATGTTGGTTTATATTTCAGCTAAACATGACAGGTAGATTGAGCAAAATCTCACTCAAACAGATTTAATAAGTCGCGATATTAAAGTTGTTGCTAAAAAAAAACACCATATATTTTTTGACTTTTGACTATGAAATCTCGCTTTTCTAAATTGCGTAAAAGTCTTGCCTTCTTTCTTGCTGGCTTGGGTACTGCTGTAGGTGTGGGATTAGTGACTCCTACGCCTGTGGGTGCGGTTCCCTGGGCTGAATTACTTTTTAATGGCGTTCAGCTGTTGCAACTGTCTAATTTGTCAACACAGCAAAAAGTCGAACTGGGTAGCCAGATTCACCAACAGGTACGCAGTAATTATAGACTCGGCACCAATGATAATGTTACCCGCGTGGGTCAACGGTTAGCTCAAGCGAGTGACTGTTCTCAAACTCCTTTTAAATTTTATGTAGTTCAAGACCGAAACATTAATGCCTTCGCAACCACAGGCGGCTACGTTTACGTGCATACAGGGTTGCTTAATGCGGTAGATAATGAAGACCAATTAGCGGCGGTTATGGGTCACGAAATAGGTCACATTTGCAACGACGACGTCATCAAGAAGCTTAGACAAGCGCAACTCGCTCAAGGTGCAGCCTCTGTGGCTGGTTTAGACAGAAGTACTGTGGCTGCTGCAGCTTATAAACTAGCTGTAGATTTACCTAATAGCCGGGATGCTGAATACAACGCTGATGATAAAGGACTGCGGTATATGCAACGGGCTGGTTATAACCCTAATGCTATGCCTGCATTTTTAAGCAAATTGGTGAAGCAGTCTTCTTCACCGTCGTTTTTAAGTAGCCACCCAGGAGCGCGAGAGCGAATTTCTGTTTTACAAAGAAAAATTGCTGCAGGTCGGTAAAGGTAGCAAGGAAACCGGTTTCTGTATAAACCTGGGTTCCTAACTTTAAGTCTGTAGCCCAGGAAAAAGTTTTAGTCAACTAACAAAGAAGCTCAAACTTTTGATAGGGCAGCAACGGTGGGTGAGCTAGAAGATGGGGGGACTACCGCAGTTGGCTTGGCAGCCCACCACAGGACAACAGCGGGAACCACACCCAGCAGCACACTGATTGCTGTGGGAATCCAGAATCGGCTGCCGAGTTGACTCATCGTGATGATGGCTCCGAAGGCAAAGTTAACCAGGTAGATGAAGAGCGGAACCCGCAGTTGATTACGGATCAGTTGCGTTGAAGGGGTACGCCAGAAAAGCGCTGCCACAGACATGAAAAGTGCCCCAGTTCCTAACCAGCCGCTCAGGTTACGGTAGGGCATGCCAAAGAACTGTCCCAGATCTTGAAATTCCCAGAAAGGGTACGGGGTCTGGCTCATGGCGGGATCTAACACAAAGTCCCAGGCAGTGAGGAGGAGGGCACCCAGAGCGATCGCCCCCAACTGCTTAACCCAACCATTAACCCCCTTCGCCTCCAGCCCAACTCGCGCCAGCAGATAGGTAGACATTCCCATATAAAACCAGGACAACGGAATGGTGAATGGCACCAATCCCCCAATTTTGTACCCTAAACCGCTCAAATACTGATAATGACCAAACGGAATGCCTGTGCTGGTTCCTAGGAGTTCACTGCACAGTGACAAAACCACGGCAGGTAGCATAAACCCCAGCCAGTTTTGCCAACCCAGCATTCGGTAAGCATAAATCGCAACGGTAGCTGTTCCCAAAAGAATGTAGACAACGCCACCTCCGATCATGCTCCAGCCAAAAAGTGTTTGACCAAAGGGCGGTAAGATCCCAATAAAGGCAGGATTGGGCAATACAAGCAGCAATCCTGCCAATCCAAACACCAGCGACAAAATGTGACTTGCTAGACAGAGGCGCTCAACAGTAATTAACGGCTTCATGAAGACTCCTTGGATATAGTCATGCTGTGGATTTAGCGCCCCATGTTTACCTTTAAGGTAACTGGGGCAACTGCAGGTCGGGCTTGCTCCGCTCTTAAGAGCACTTTGTAGATAGACAATGAGACTTCTCATAGATTTTTCTGGGAGGAGTTCTTAAATCCCAAACGATTCCTAGCCATGAAAGTAGCTTAAGAATGTAATGGGTAATATCTATTTCCCACCAGTAAAAACCTTGCCGCTCTGAAGCTGGATAGTAATGATGATTATTATGCCAACCTTCGCCTAGAGTAATGAGAGCTAAAAACCAATTATTGCGACTAGTATCTGTTGTGTTAAAACGACGATAACCAAAGATATGGGCGAGAGAATTAATTGTAAAAGTCGTGTGATAAAGCAGTAAAGTACTTAAACAAAATCCCCACACAAACATCTGTAAACCAGTCGTTTGTAGCTCAGGGGTATACAGCTGAAACAATATTCCGATTGCTATCAAAGTGAGTCCTAGCACGGTAGGAGCAATCATATGAAAACGGTTTAAGTACTGCAACTCCGGATATTGTGCAAAATCTCGAACGTTCTGTTCATTCGTTTTGGAATATTCAGGACACATCACCCAACCAATATGTGACCACCAGAAACCATGAACAACGGGGGAATGAATATCTTGTTCCGTATCTGTATTGCGGTGGTGATGACGATGATGCGCTGCCCACCATAATGGACCTAACTGAGCTGAGGAATTGCCTAAAACAGCAAGAATAAACTGAAACCAACGTGTTGTTTTATAAGCGCGATGTGAAAAATAACGGTGGTATCCTGCTGTCACTCCAAACATCCGCACGAACCAGAGTATAAAGCACGTAATCAGAGCAGCCCAACTAAAGCCCACCCAAAAAATAAACAGGCAACCGATATGAACGGATATAAAGGGAATATTACCTAAAATATCTATTTTATGTTCTTGTCTTGATAACATATGTGAGCCGTTGAGTCAGGTTTGGAAATACCAAAAATTATTAGAAAAAATCTTCGGGAACTACCGCCGCTAAGATATCGGTGTTCATGGAGAAGTTCTTAATGTGTACTTCTACAGCATGGCAGATGGGTGCTTGAAATTTGGTTTTGCCAAAGGTTTGAGATGTATAAGATGAGTTGATAAAGTTTGAAATTGTTACAAAACTTTAAAAAATCAATCAAATCTCAGTACCACTGATCATTCAGAGTTGTTAAGTCATACGTAGAAGCGCAAAACTCAACATTCATAGGGTCTTTATCGGATGAATCCCACAACTTCACCTAGAGTATTCAGTGTGAAGAACGTTTCAGTTAGTTTCATTTTGATGAAATTAGAGTATATCTCTGACTTTTGTATGATTTCAAGAGAGCATAAAAGTATTAGCATATAAAAAAGTAAAAAATGTTATAAATTAACAAAACTTTAGGTTATTAATATTAGGATCAAGGTTTCTATCCCATGGTCAAGCGATCGCTCCAGGCATCACTCACTGGGATTCAACAGGCTAAAAGAGCGTTTGCGCGCAAGGGGTGGACTCAGGAAAATCTGGCTCTTGAAGTCAACTTAAAGACTCGCCAACCCATTTGGCGGTTTTTCAGTGGACGTCCGGTTGAGCGTCATATCTTTCTAGAAATTTGTTCTGTGTTGCAATTGAATTGGCGGGAGATTGCTGCCAATCCCCCGGCAGAATTCTCTGAACCCGGAGAACGCACCCAGACGCCTGTTTTGGATATTGATGCCTTGGTGCGACAGGTGCGATCGCAACGCCGGGACAAAATTGAAGACCAGTGCGGCATCTTGCAGCTATTGGATATCAGCCGTCCCGTTAGCATTGATGACATATATATTGATGTCAATATTTTGGAGGAAATCGCAAGCTTTCAGTGGTTAGAAATCGCTGACCTGCAAAACCTTGCTCCAGAAGAATTTGACCGCTTTGGCTTAGGTGAGGTTGACCAGAAACAAATACCGGGGATGCGGGCAGTCGAAACCTATTCCAAGCTCAGGGTGTTGGGCAAAGCGGGGGTAGGTAAAACCACCTTTTTGCAACATCTCGCCATTCAGTGTAACCGAGGCGCGTTTGCGGCGAACCAAGTTCCTATCTTCATCACACTGAAGAATTTTGCTGAAGAGTCTAGAGGAACAAACGAATTTAGCCTATTAAACTACATCCGCTCCTGTTTTCTCACGTCTGGAATTTCAAAAGAGTCAGCGATTGAAACTTTGCTTGGTGCAGGCAGAGTGTTGCTGTTGCTTGATGGGATGGATGAAGTTCTTAACCAAGAGAGCAATGCTGTCTTAAAAGAAATTCGCTCGTTTTCGGACAAGTATCACAAAAATCGGTTTGTGGCGAGCTGTCGAACGGCAGATCAAAAGCTGAGGCTGCGAGGCTTTACCGATGTTGAAATTGCCCCGTTTACCCAAGAACAAATCCGAGCCTTCGCTCAAAAATGGTTTGTGGCGTTTACTAAGACGAACACTGAGGCTGGGGTGGCGCAGTCCGTTCAGTTTATTGAGAAGCTGGATTTACCCGAAAACTGGCAATTTCGCCAACTCGTCGTCACACCCCTGTTTCTGCATCTTGCTTGTTGGGTGTTTCATGGTCAGGAAAAATTTCCAACGAAGCGGACTGAGTTTTATAAGCAAGGGCTAGATCTTCTCTTGGGCAAATGGGATGAAGCCAGAGGCATTGAACGCGATGACGTTTACCGAGGGTTTTTATTGCCACAAAAGCTCAGGTTGTTGAGTCAGGTTGCAGCGGCGACGTTTGAGCAGGGTCACTACTTCTTTGAGCAACGCGTCATTGAGCAATACATTGGTGAGTATATTCGGAATCTGACCGATGCTCCAATGGAACCGGAGGAACTGCAACTAGAAAGCGAAGCGGCGCTGAAGGCGATCGAGGCACAACATGGGCTACTGACAGAACGGACACGGGGAGTTTTCTCCTTCTCCTATCTGGCGTTTCAAGAATACTTTACGGCAAGAAAAATCGTTGCCAGCCACAACCTACAAGCATTGGAGCAAGCTCTGGCAGGACTGGTCAGTCACATTAGTGACCCTCACTGGCGCGAAATCTTTTTGTTGACGGCTGGTATGCTCCGGAGTGCAGACGGGCTGGTGCAGTTGATGAAGCAACACATTGATGCACTGGTTGCGCAAGACCCTTATCTACAAGAGTTTTTGACGTGGGCAAGCCAAAAATCAAAGGATACGCCATTGCAACCAAAGGTAGCGACGGTGCGAGCATTTTACGTTGCCCTTGCCCGGACTCCTCACATGGCTTCTCACTTTACCCTGTCCTGCACTCTCGACCAGGGGATGTTTCTGGATGCAGCGTTAGATAACCTGCTGCGCTCGTGTGCGATCAACCAAAGTCAGGACTTTGCCCACGCTCATACCTGTGGAGATGCCCTCAGTAACATTCTGGGCATTGTTCTGGATGCTGGACTTTATAAATCCCTGCAACAACTCAGGGATCAATTCCCAAATCCGAATCAAAACCGAGAACGGTTTCAGGTCTGGTGGGTGGCACACTATTCAGCCTGGGTTGAACAGTTAAAGACGACGATCATTAATTATCGTAATATTAACCACGATTGGCAGTTTAGCGCTGAGCAACAGCAAGTGCTGCAACGCTACTACGATGCCAATCAGCTACTGCTCGATTGCCTGAATAGCAATTGTGAGGTGACGGCTGCGATTAGGCAGGAAATTGAAGCCACTTTATTGTTGCCGACTAAGGAACTTGAGGACAGAGAATGGCAATAGAACCGTCATTGGTCAAAGCCTATCATTAGACCTCTTTAGAAATGAAATTTCTAAAGAGGTCGTGCAAGGGTTTCAGATTAATTTGCGGAGATGTCTATTTTGATTACTGAAAGTTTTTTTTAAGATAAAACCCTTGCCATATAAAGCTTTTAGTCTCAATCTGCTTTCAAAAATCAAGTCGTTTTCCTATTTTTAAAACTTTATCCTACTAAATGCTGGCTCTTCTTTTACTGTACTCTTTTATAGTCTCAATTCACTAATTCCTGGTTTATCCGGATAGGTGCAATATCTGAGTTAGCTGAGAATAACTCTCCTTAATTTAATTTTAGTATGGAATGTTTGATTACGCTTTGTTTCCGTGTAATACTTGCTAACGCGGTGTTCCTAACAATCTGTGATTTTGCTGATTTTGGTTTATTTTAATTCAACATCTTGCTCAAAAACCAAGATAAAATCATTTACGGTTTTTTTATACTGAAAACCATAATCTAACAAAGCTTGCTTTAAAGTTTGCAACTCAGATTCTTTGAGTTTATGTTTATTCGGTGCTATTTCAATAGCTTCCTTATTTACTGTAAAACTAAAACAGTCTTTGAATTGGTTATAATCCCAGTTTAATTTTCTTGCTACATTTAACTCGATGGCAGCTAATGTATCATCAAATTTGCTTGTAACCATAACTTTGCCTCTCACATGAGCTTACCTACATTTTAACAATTACAAGAGAGAAAAAACTAAATTTAAATATTAATTAATAGATAACAAGGAAGACAAGCCATTTTAAAATAAAAAAATCAATCTATTGGTAAATGTCTCGAAGGGAATAATGGAGTAGTAATTTGTAGTTAATCAATTGATAGTATCCCGATGTACATAAGTTTTAAATCAAATTAAAACCAAATTGGGCAATACTGATGATAATACTAGAAAAAATGAATTTTATAACCACAAAAGGCTGTACTATTTCATTAAGCTAGCATACATTACCTTTATTGCCGGGTTCATCCACTTTTGCAGCCAGCGGAGCGCACTGCCCGTGCATGGCGATCGCTAAGCTGCTAATTGTTCTGGTCTAACTGTGTGTTTCAGTTAGCAATATTTTTATCATGTATTTAAAATAAATTTAAAAGTCTGAGGTAATCTTGTGGAATTAGCAGCATCGCTGATATTAAGACTGGATCTTACCTCTGATGGCAACGATATTCCCATTACCCCTATTTCTTTAAAGTGACTCACTTTCAATCTTCTCAACCCCGGCATTCAGCGCTTGGTGCGGTGTGCCGTAGCAGCCGAACAGGCACGACTCAAAGTCGGCAATTGGGACTGGGTTGCGCTCTAATACATAATGGATGGCGACCTGCTCTTGGCAGCATTTTGCTATCACGTATGAGTATTTTTCTTTGAGAAGAGGGTGGGGATGTACCGCCACGTACCACGGTGTATTAGTCCCAAACTCACATTTAGTGCGAATTTTTTCAAGGATTGGTTTGTTCATTGTCGCTTGAAACCCTCATAGCGTTATTTGCCAAATGCTGTCCCAAATAATTTAATTTGGAATTGGGACAGGAGCTTTAGATGTTGCTGCCTTGACCAGAGAACACTTGAATCAAGGGGGCAGCTAAAAAGCCTATCATTGCCCTACTGCATAGCAGCGATTAGGTAGTCAAAGTAACCTCCAACAACGGTTGCGTCTTCTGATGACAACATCGAGGTGGTGACATTCTTCATCGCACGGATGCTTTCAGCAACAGCCTCAATCGGAGTGCCAAGAGACCTGTACATTTCGCGAACACCAATGACCCCAATTTCTTGAATCGGCGTGATTTCACCAGCCACAACACTGTAGGTGATCAAGCGCAGGTAATAATCCATATCCCGCAGGCAAGTCGCAGTCATTTCCTGACCGAAAGCGTTGCCACCAGGAGAGACAATGTCTGGGCGCTTTTGAAACAGCTGGTTTCCAGATTGCTTAACAATGCGCTCCCGGTTTTCTGTTAAAACCTGAAGAAGGCGCAGACGACGCTCACCACTTGTGGTAAAGCTTTTAATCTGGTCGAGTTCGCCTGGGCTGAGATAACGAGCCTCAGCGTCCGCGTTTACAATCGACTTTATGATAAGACTCATTAACAAACTCCTTAAAAAAATGAAATCAAGTTGATCTAAAACTGTCGCGACTCACTAAAGATAGTGGCATCATTGTTCATACGAATGATGAAAGGTGGATACCTTCACAAGAGATGTTGACGAAATATCAACTGACAACGCAACATAAAATATTCACAACACTAAAACGTAATGTTTTAAACGTTGTAGACGTTGTTATCAAGATAATGCTTGGTCAAAAAATTAGTCACTCAGCAGCTAAGCTTCAGCAGAAGGGTAATTCTTTGGCGCTTGTAAGCACAATTGAATTGAATCCGCTTATCGATTGGGCTACGGATTCAACTCAGTTTTTAACCAAAGTAATTAGCAGAATTTAAGTAGCCGTTGTGCATTTTCCCATCAGGCATTTTTGCCCCTCTCAGATTAGCCCCGCTTAAATTTGCTCCTCTCAGGCTGACCCAATTTAGATTGGCATTGCCTAGATCTGAGTCACTCAAGTCTGAGTTGCTCAAATTTGCCCGAGTAAAATCTACTTGCCTCAAATTTGCTTGAATTAAGCTTATTCCTCTCAAGTCTGCCTTCCTAAAATTTCTTTCCCCGGCTGCATATCGCCTCAAAACTTCATTGGCATCCATATTTGGCTGCCTCGCAACGAGTAGCGTTGTCGCTGTTTATATATTTTAATTATACTTCACAATTCTCCAGTTTTCCCAAATGACAAATAAGAAATCACAAATAGGTAAAGTACAATTTGACTACTCCAATATGCGGCTGTATAACCAGGGAATAAGGTTTTTGTCTGAAAAGCTTACTGGATAGGAGGATATAGGATAATCTCGTCATATCCTAATTCAAGGTATTAGTTGCACTTACATTATCTAAGAAATAAGTAGAAGGCACCTATGCTAAAGGGAAGATAGTTTTTCAACAAAATCTTTCTTCACTTACTGATGTTATTTTTGTTCACCTACTTACTTTTAATTTTTTTGATAAAAAATATAACTCAGCAAGAGTTATATAAATTCAATTATACATACTTACACAACACCTTATTTTGGATTAAGTTATAATACAATTATCAGAAATTATTTTCGGCTACGTCAATGAAGTTTATCAACAAACACCTCTCCGAATCTAATTTTATCTACCCCTTGATCGCAAAGATTTTTTATTATGTCAATTTATGTTAGCAATCTCTCTTATGAGGTTGAAGAGGATGACCTCAGGCAGATATTTTCGGAACATGGATCTGTTAACAAAATCCAAGTAGCCATGAACCAGAAAACTGGCGAGAAGAAAGGATTTGCCATTATAGAAATGAAAACTGATGCCGAAGAAACAGCGGCAATTCGGGCGCTGAGAGGGATTGAGTGGATGGGTCGTAGCCTCAAAGTTAATAGAGCGAGGACTAAGTACAGCATTTCATAAATATATGTGGATTCAACCACAAATTAGCGCTGCCGTCTCTAGTGAAATATGAGTCGGACATCAACACAAATCAGATAAAAAAATGCAAGTTTTATTAAAGAGATCGAGTCAATCAGTGACTCATCCTACAAGTGATAACAGCCAAGCAAATACAACTACATATACTTGGCAAGCTGTGTGGAGTAAGCATAGTTGCCCTTGCTGCTCATACACTTTACTCCGTCATATGCGTTTAGGCGGTATTTACTGGCGTTGTAGCCATTGTTACCAGGATATGCCAGTTTATACTTTATGAGAGGAAATGATATCTGCACTTATCAGCTAGCGAAAAAATTTCATCACAGCTATTTAAAGCTACAAATGAAGTTCAAAAACTCGCACCAGAAATTTTGAAGTGGAACGACTGGAAAAAACTGAGCCATCACGCCAGTTGCTGTAAGTTCGGGCTAAGCTTCTTGCAGCACTGGCTCCTTTATCAACTAGTTTTCTCTTCATATTTATCTTAGAGGGGATTTGCAGCCCTTCGGGCTGCAACCAAGACTGGCTCGGTTTTTTTATGTGTAGATGCTTAGCATAGGAAATTCCCAAAATAAGGTTGCAGGTAGTAGCTCACCAACTAGGGAGAAAACTCGTTACAGCGCCGTGTAAAATGACAGCCAAAATGAACATCACCAAAGTATACGCCAGTTGACGAAATGAACGTTATGGCAGTGGAGATGTCTTGATTATCCATGAGGGCAAGTGCAGCGTCTACGCTCCAAGCAGGTAAAGACGCGCCACCAGAATTACTGGCACCGATACTGTCAAGCGCCTGAACGTATTCCTTTGGTAAGATGTGATGGTGAACGTCAATCCGGTATGATTCCATTACCTTTTTGTCGTCTATGATTGACGCAGCAAATGCTCTATCACATTTTAAAGTAATAGCTCAAGTCGCAAGTCTCTTCTTCCTCTAGGTCGAAACAGTTGAGGGGAACTATTTTTAATTACCGTCTTTTCTAGGAAATAAGAACTTAAACTACAGCATAAATTGACTTTGTGTTCTTCTTGAAAATCTTTTATGAGTTCCTGGTCATTAAATAATTATATTTATTGCCGTCGTACTTATTATAAAATTATATAAAATAAATCATACTCAAGGTCGATGCTCAATCAGAAAAGAATTTGCCAATAATTATAAGACTCGATTCGTCCCTTTTTGAATTGATTAACTAAGTCAAAAATTTTGACTTTCACCTAGAAAGGGTCAAAACTTCTATGGATAGATTTAAGCAAATCCAATTAAAACTAAAGTATTTTTGGGGTTCCCTATTTTACTTGAAGTACTTGCCCCATGCCATGTTGTACACTCGCAAGCGAGACAGATTAGAACGAGAATTTTCCAAGCCTTCAACTGAAAAAGGTTTTGACAAACCAGGAAAACTCATCCGCGCTGAACCTGCTGCTAGAGGTGCTAATTTCTATTTTGAACTTGCAGAATTGGAAGTTTACTTTCTAACTGAAGATTTAGTTAGAGTGAATTGGAAACCTGGAATACCTCCAATTCCTTATGCTATTGCCCGCAAAGATTGGCAGGAAGTAGAAACTCAATTGGAAGAGACAAGCGATGGTTTCTCTGTATCCAGCCACAAGTTAAAAGTCGTTATAAAAGAAGATGGTAGCCTAAAATTCAGTGATTCTTCAGAACAAATTATACGGGAAGAATTGCCACCTCAACGTAAAAGTGAGGGGTGGCTTCATCAAGCGCGACTGCGTCAAGAAGAACACATTTATGGATTAGGAGAACGGGCTTCTTCTTTGAATTTGCGTGTAGCTAAAGACGAGAAGCAACAACCTAAAACTTATCGGATGTGGAACTATGATGCTGCTGGCAAATATAGTCCGGGATCAGACCCAATGTATATCTGCATTCCGGTGTATTTGGGTCTGCACTCGTCTGGGAGTTACTTAATTTTCTATGAAAATTCTTTTGAAGCCGATTTTACCTTTGCTGAAACTGCTGTAGCCGACTTTCAAGGGGGATCGCTGCGTTATTACTTCACTTATGGTTCACCCGCGCAACTGTTGGAACGCTACACTGAGTTAACTGGGCGAGCTTTCCTACCTCCACGTTGGGCGTTAGGCTACCATCAATCTAAATGGGGATATCGTACAGAAGAAAAAGTCCGAGAAGAAGCAAAGGGGTTTCAGTCTCACAACCTGCCTTTGAGTGCTATTCATTTAGATATTGACTGTCAAGTTGGAAACCGCGCTTTCACTATTGACCCAGAACGTTTTCCTAAATTGGCGAGTTTTACGCAAGAACTCAAGGAGCTTGGGGTACAATTTATTGCTATTCTCAACCCAGGAATTAAGTACAGCCGCAACAGTAACTTATTTCTGGAAGGTCAAATACTAGATGGGTTTTGCAAACTTCCTAATGGTAAACTCGTTGTTGCACCTGTTTGGCCCGGTTGGTCGGTTTTCCCAGATTTTACCAATCCAAAGGTTCGTAGATGGTGGAGTCGGCAATATCAATACCTGCTTGATGTGGGTGTGGCGGGTTTTTGGCATGATATGAATGAGCCTGCGGCTTTTATTACTTCAGGCGATCGCTCGCTTCCCAAAGTCACACAACATTATATGGAAGGCAGAGGCGGCGATCATCGCGAGGCGCATAATGTATACGGGTTACTGCAAGTTGGTATAATTTCTGGAATGATGCTGTTATCGAAGGTGAGCAGCAAGTGAGTTTAGAAGCACCGTTAGAAAGAATTCCCTTGCTAGTAAGAGCAGGGAGTATGATTCCAATGGAGCAAGGTAAGCAACTCATTCTCCATATTTATCCACCTGTAGAGGGAAGCAGCGAGGCAATTCTCTACTCTGATGCGAATGATGGGTATGGAGAATCGCGACTCGATAAGTTTAGCATCTTGCGATCCGAAAATAATCTAGAAATAACTTGGGAAGAACAGGGAGATTATCCTTTCCCATACGCAGCTGTGAAACTGCATCTGCATGGTATGAAGTTACAGCAAGCCTGGCTGGATGATGTAGAAGTTGCTTGTCAGGATCAAATTATCGAGTGCGATCGCCCTTTAGGGCACTGCGCTCCGCGCAATCGCTTTCATAAGCTTCGCATTCAGTCAGAGTTTGCTGACATTCTACCTTGATGATGAATCCCCCTAAATTAAGAGTGCAATTGTAAAAAACACCTTTAAGAAGAACGCAGAACGCAGAACGCAGAACACAGAACACAGAACACAGTAATCAGAATATCCCCGCACAATGTTGACGGGGGATTTAAGAAAGGAAAAAACTTTTGCGTGTCTCCAAAGGATCTTGGCGGGGGCACGCCTACCAATACGAGCACAACCTTACTCTTGATTCACGATAGCGCTTTGCGCCCACCTGGAAGAGGCAATCGAGTTGACGCGTTTAATATTCTGTATCTATCGTTCTTTCTTGGTCAAAAATAAAAATATTCTGCATTAGCAGAGGTCATCATGATTATAATTCTGAAATCTTGCACCTACCCGTACAAACCAACGTTCAACTTTTCAGGTGCAAGATCTGAGAACTGCCAACCATGATGCTGTCATCTAATTGTTAGAACAACAAAGCTAAGCTAAAGCACCTTTAAGTTGCTTGCTTTAAATTTTCTCAAATTATTCTGGGGTGGGCTGTCCGATCCCCCCAGCTCATGCAAGCTTATTTGCGTGACAGCTTAGTACACTCTTCGAGCTAGCTTATAGTACAAGAAAATAGCAATCATTGCACCCAATACAGCAACAAACAAACCAGGAATACTAAAACTTGCTGTAGTTAACGTGAAGCTTCCGGTTTGTAAAAGGTTAACCAAAGTTCCTCCAAGGATAGCACCAACAATTCCCAGGAACATTGTGCCAAGAATGCCGCCTCCTTGGTAGCCGGGATAGATCGCCTTTGCAATAGCACCTGCAAGTAAACCCAACACGACCCAAGCTAGAATGCTCATTGTTTTACTCCCCGCAGCGGTATTGAACGATGCAAAGCGTTTAAAGTACTTGAAACAGCTTTTATCTTGCTTCTAATTTACTCGTATCCATCGGCTGAACATAACTGTCTAGAGAAAGAAGGGCGCTCTTGCTCAAGTTAGATTAGACAATAAAGGATAGCTGCCTCAAAAGATAAAAAGACAATGCACTCAGTTAAGAAAAGGCATGATCCCTCTTTCATGACTTTCACATTTTTTTTATTATAAAATAAAATCTTGCCTTTTTTTAACAAATTAAAAAGGACACAAACTAAAGAAAAATCAGAGAACATTACGGATTATTTAGTTTTACTAGATTTTTTGTAAAAAAATGACTTTTTTAACCCAAATTAACTTTACAGATTTTACCTCAATACTAAAAAAAATTTTCATAATTTATTATTTCAACATATTTACATCTAACTACTCTCTTATGTCATGTTATTTTAATCCTATTTCATGTTATTTAAATACTATCTCAACGAAATGTCTGGCTACAAAATGATGTTTATATATTTTAATCGCTTTTAATTGCTAAAAAGGAAAGCCTTGCTACAAAATGATGTTTATATATTTTAATTTCTAAAAAGGAAAGCCTTGCTACAAAATGATGTTTATATATTTTAATTGCTAAATAAATATATGTTTTGATAAATTTATGTTGAATCGTAGATTTTTTTATCCAGATAACGTATAATCGTGATAACGTATATGCGAGAAACGCAATATAGCCCTAATTTTTTCACATGGCGAAGATAGCCAAATAATGTTGTTCAGTGTTTGCATAACTTGCAATGGAACATATTGAAGCGCATTTGTGCTTGTAGCTAGTAGGAGTCACTCCTAAAAAAGGTTGACTTAAATCACCTTACAGGTTAAATTCTTAACAAATCTACATCAGTCTGCCTAATCCACGGATTGCCCCAAACATTTTGTTATGTCGGGGTAATTTTGGAGCGGAGGAACCAAGTTTGGGGCTAATCTCACAAAAGAGGAAAGAATGAAAAATAAAGAATGAAAAAAGACAAAATTACTCTAGTTCTTTCTTCTATCTTTTATTTCCTTCTTCTCTCTCCCACAGAAGGACATCTCTCAGTCCTAGCCCGTCAGCTAACTTCGCCGGCATTGAGAGGAGACTGAACGAGCAGCATTCTTACGAGTAATGCCTTGTTCTCGTCAGTGTCCTTGGCTGGTATCTGTGCGCTTCGTTGTACCTGCCCTCGATCATGAGAAAAGGATTTTAGTACCTTCTCTTCTGGTAGCTGAGGCAGGAATATTGCCATATGGTGAAGTTCAACTATGTTACCGACCAAAAAACATCGCATAGCTCTGATTTCTGTTGATGGAGACCCGGCTGCAGAAATCGGACAGGAAGAGGCTGGGGGACAAAATGTCTATGTGCGTCAAGTAGGTTGTGCGCTTGCTGAGCAAGGTTGGCAGGTGGATATGTTCACTCGCCGAAGTAGTCGTGAGCAAGCTGCGATTGTGCAACATGGACCATTATGTCGCACTATCCGCTTAAAGGCTGGACCTGCTGTGTTCATAGGGCGATATGACTTATTTGACCATATGCCTGAATTCATCGCAGAGTTCAAAGCATTCCAGCAGGAGCAAGGATATCAGTACCCTCTGATTCATACCAACTACTGGTTGTCCTCTTGGGTGGGTATGGAACTGAAAAAGCAGCAACCGTTGATTCAGTTGCATACTTACCACTCTTTGGGAGTAGTCAAGTACAGTGCTATTTCTGATATCCCAGCAATTGGTAGCAAGCGACTAGCTGTTGAAAAAGCCTGTCTGGAAACAGTGGATCGAGTTGTTGCAACAAGTCCTCAAGAACAGGAACATATGCGAAGACTCGTTTCCACCAAAGGGCAAATAGAAGTCATTCCTTGTGGGACTGATATCGATAAGTTTGGGTCAATTCAAAGGTCTGCAGCACGGCAGGAATTAGGAATTGCACCTGATGCCAAGATGGTTCTCTACGTTGGTCGTTTTGACCGGCGCAAGGGAATTGAGACACTCGTACGAGCTATTGCAAAGTCGAGTTTGCGCTCTTTGCCTAACTTACAACTAGTTATTGGAGGTGGCTATCGTCCAGGTCACAGCGATGGAATTGAGCGCGATCGCATCGCTGGGATCGTGGCTGAACTTGGATTGGAAAATTGCACAACCTTTCCAGGTCGCCTAGATGATTCTGTTCTCCCCTTGTACTATGCAGCCGCAGATGTGTGTGTTGTACCAAGCCACTATGAACCTTTTGGTTTAGTTGCGATTGAAGCAATGGCTAGTCGGACTCCAGTCGTGGCTAGTGATGTTGGGGGGTTACAGTTTACAGTCGTACCTGAAGTGACTGGGTTACTTGTTCCCCCTAAAGATGAAGCCGCTTTTGCCGATGCTATTGACCGCATTCTGATCAACCCAACTTGGCGAGATCAATTAGGTGAAGCTGGTCGCCAACGTGTAGAAATCGCCTTCAGTTGGCATAGTGTGGCATCCCGATTGACTCAGATCTACACACATCTACTGACTCAAACCATGCCCGCAATAGAGAGCAAAGCTCAAGTTGCAGCTTAATTTCTACAGCTTTAACAGTGTTGTGTGTGTAGGGGCAAGAAGAACCTTGCACCCATACTAAGTGCTGGTTGGAAAATGCTCCGGACTTAGCACTGAAAATACAGCACTAATAAAAAGAGCAATTCTGTCTAATGGCTATGCCGAGCGACAGAAACGCCCAGAAACAGCAAAAAACAAGCCAATGAATCTCTCACATCAGGGAGTTATGAATATGCTGAATATCGGAGATTACGTACGGCATCAAATCACCGGACAGATAGGTCAAGTCATCGGTTATGGACATCAAATACTGCAGGGAGTTTATCTAACGACCCTAAAAGTACGAGCCAGCAACAATGACTTAATTGATAATCAAAGCAGATTTATTGAGGATGTGTATTCTGAATGGGTGCTAGCAGAACCAACAGAAAGCGGGGTAGTACTGCAAGCTTGAGACTTATTTAATTAAGCGTTGAGAACAAATGAGATTCTCCAATCCTTTCTTTTAAAGGAGTTTAAAGGAGCATCTGTAGCCAACATTTGTTGAAACAATATGACTATCTGCTGTAAGACACCAGCATAGTCAAGATAGAGGGGAAAGCTTACTAAGCTTTCCCCTTTCTATTTATATGGTTGCGAGTTACAAAAATTACAAATTTTTTTAGCATTCACACACAATATATATTACCCCGCAGTATCTCAAATGAGAAATAACTTGATAAACCTAACCAGAGAAAGACGATTAACAGTCTTTAATCTTCATAGCATCTATGTAACTTAACTTAAACCAGGATTAATCAATCTGGCTTATAGCTCATCACATCTCCAATTCCTAAAAGACTCAGTGGTTCTAAGCGGGAGATGTGATAGGTCTACGTAGATACAGGCATTTGTACATAAGGAAAGAAAACATTATGCGGTTTAATCTGACTTTGTTTTGGGTAACTTTATCGTTCGTGGTTGTGGGAGCAATTATGTTGCTTCTCCAACCTGCGATTGATTTTCACTAAATAGGTTGGTTTTTGGCTCATGCAAACAGTTTCATATCAACAGAATCTAGCCTCTCAAACCCAACCCTACAAGTTGGAAGACTGGCAGGGAGCTAATTGCTCCCTCAATCAAGAGTTTGACTATTGGATTGAGGATATTGAGGGAGAAATTCCAACCAATCTAAACGGTACACTGTTTCGCAACGGTCCTGGTCTACTAGATATCTTCGGTCGGGAGATTCATCACCCTTTCGATGGAGATGGTATGATTTGTGCTGTCTCCTTCTCCAACGGACGCGCTCATTTTCGCAATCGCTTTGTTCGTACAGAAGGTTACTGTGCAGAACAGAAAGCAGGTAGGATGCTCTACCGAGGTGTGTTTGGAACCGAAAAACCAGGAGGCTTGCTGGCAAACGCCTTTGACTTAAGAAAAAAGAACGTTGCCAACACCAATATCATTTACTGGGGCGACAAACTGCTAGCGCTGTGGGAAGCTTCGCATCCCTATCGTCTTGATCCCGACACGTTAGAAACTCTAGGGATCGAAACGCTGGACGGCGTTTTGCACAAAGACTCACCTTTTGCCGCCCATCCGATGATAGATCCTGGTGATGAAAATCGGGAACCCCGTCTAGTCACTTTCGCCATCAAACCTGGTTTGATCACAACGATCGCTGTTTATGAGTTGAACCAGGCTGGCAAAGTTGTGCAACAACACGACCATCGAATTCCAGGCTTTGCCTTCATCCACGATTTTGCGATTACACCAAACTATTGCTTGTTCTTTCAAAATCCAGTTTCCTTCAACCCCCTACCATATGTCCTTGGATTGCGGGGAGCAGCAGAGTGCATCAGGTTTCACAAGCGTAGCCCGACTAAAATTTGGCTCATTCCTCGCGACTGTTCACAAAAAGTTCAAGTTCTCGAAACAGATCCCTGTTTTGTTTTCCACCATGCCAACGCCTTTGAGCAGGGCGATGAGTTGATTGTGGACTCAGTTTGCTACGAAACTTTTCCAGGCATTGACCATAATCTAAATTACCAGGAAATTGACTTTGATACTCGACCTCCTGCACAGCTGTGGCGTTTTCACCTCAACTTGAGGACGAAAACAGCACAACGAAATTTAGTTGTTGAGCGTTCGTGTGAGTTTCCGTTTATTCATCCTAATCGGATTGGTCAGCCTCATCGGTGTATATTCTTAGCAGCTGCTCACCAACCACAAGGCGATGCACCCCAGCAAGCAATTATTAAAGTTGATCCCGAATTTGGTGAACAACAATTTTGGAGTGCTGCACCTAAAGGTTTTCTTGGCGAACCTGTGTTTGTGCCTCGATCAAACAGTACTCAAGACGATGATGGGTGGGTGCTGACACTTGTCTATGACGCGGCTCACAATCGAACTGATGTTGTTATTTTGGACGGAACTTGTTTGGAAAAAGGGGCGATCGCTCGTTTGCACTTAAAGCACCACATTCCTTATGGATTGCATGGAAGCTTCATAAAGGAAAAAATGAAGTATGAAGAATAAAAAAACTATAGTTTATTCTTCTTATAGCAACAGCCAAGGTGGTTAGGACATCAACCGATGATAAAACCTAGACACAAAAAGGCTTTTCGCCCAGTCCCCAGTCCCTAGTCCCCTGCTATATTTTTACCTTCGTCTCATACTTCACAATTCAGGCTTTAGAAGTTATGGCTAGAAAAGCCGTTCTGTTGATCATCTGGATAGGATTTGTTGCCTACACTATTTGGTTGGCTCCACTCGATCAACTAGACACATGGTCTTTAGGGGGCAAGCTGTTGACACTTCAATGGGCAAAGCTTAACGCCATCATCCCAGCTATATTCTGCCTGATGGGTATTTGGCCAATGATTTATGCTTGCCTAATGTTTGCTGATGGCAGAATGCAAAATTTTCGTGCTTGGCCCTATTTCATAGGGTCAAACTTCACAGGTGTCATCTGCCTTTTGCCGTATTTAATTTTTCGTCAATCTCATCAACAATTTTTTGGAAAAAAGGATAAGTTACTGGAAATTCTAGATCGGCGCTCAACAGGAGTTTCTCTTGTGATTGGTACAATTTGCATACTAGCTTATGCAGCAATTGCTGGAAATTGGCAAGATTATGTTCAGCAATTTCAGACTCAGCCATTTGTTCACCTCATCAGTATCGACTTCTGTTTGATGTGCCTAATATTTCCCATAACTTCACTATTCGATGATGATATGGCACGAAGAGGTCTTAAAGACCCTCGTATTTTTTGGTCAGTTGCGTTCTTACCCTTGTTTGGTCCATTGTTATATCTTTGCCTGCGTCCACCTCTACCAGAGACAAATGCAAAAGAATTATTCGCTTAACAAACTAAGAATTTCTTGTGCAGCACGCTGACCACTGCGGATCGCACCCTCCATATAACCGCGATACTCGACAGGGGCAGTATGCTCGCCAGCAAAGAAAACCCGACCAGTAGACTGCGTTAAATATGGGTCAAAGCGATGCAAGTCTCCCGGTCTAAAATAGCAGTAGGCACCTCGCGCCCATTCATCAGCACTCCAGTCATAGGAACGAGAGGTGATAATTTCCGGTGCATCAGGATAAACACTATTTACTGCTGCCACTGCTAACTCAGTAGCGTGTTCAGATAACTTTAAACTGCGAGTACCCCCACTGAAACACGAAAGAATTTTTTCCCTCCCCATCTGAGCGAAAGTTGGCTCCCAGATAGCCTGGTAATCACCCTCAAGTAGCACAACTCCAAAGTTTGGCTTTGACCAAAAGCGGTGTGGGTATTGCAGTAAGGTCTTGACGACACCACCGTAAGGTAAGCTGGAGATAGCCTCTCGCTGTGCGTCAACAAGTGGCGCTTCTATCGGAATGTGACGCAGCACGCTCCAAGGAATCGTCACGATCGCGCTATCAGCCACAACCTCAACTAAACCACTTGCTGTCTCAACATTAACAGTCACAGTCTCACCTGTTTGGTGGATACGACGCACGGGAGTGTTAATGTGAACTCGCTGTTGCAGATGTTGAGCTAAGGCATTTACCAGACGTGAAATACCGCCACGAACTCGCATATTGCAGCCTGTGTCGCTAATACCTCCAAGATAAGCAAAGAAACCTATGCCAATCAACTCTGGGTCGGTTGCAAAGAATGAAGAAGCGAGCCAACGGGCAATTCCACGAGCAAACGGCGCAATTGAGTGGGTATCCAACCACTGATCTAAAGTCTGTTGCGGGTCTTTTTGCTCTTCAAGCAGCCTTTCGAGTTTTGCATAGAAATTGTCTAAAGCATTGCTTTGTTCCTCTGTGAAGGACATACGGTTGCGAAGACTTCCCTCTATAAACCAGTAGAGGTCATCAGGAAATTTGGTTGCAGGGTCAAGTTGGATACCGAACTCAGCTGCATAAGTCATAAGCGCAGTGTGGTTATCGTCCACAAACTCGGCACCTAACTCGCCGTATTGTCCTGCACCTAGTTCAACGGTATAAGCGCGACCACCCACACGCTCACGCGCCTCAAAAACCTGGACATCCAACCCTGCTCGTACCAGTTCATAAGCTGCACTTAGCCCTGCTAGTCCTGCACCAATGATAATAGTTTGATGTGACATGGCTTAACTCCCGAAAAACATCAATGAAAACCAACTTATCGTGATATTTGGATCTGCATTTTAATTCACTCGCTAAGTAGACTGATAAAACTAACACAACCCTCCATTAGTCAGAGGAAAGAAAATTTATAAGTTTTTAATATTAGGGGATAAGACCAGTACCAATAAAGATTAAGCAAAAGCTTAGAACCCAACAGCCAAAAATTCAACATCAAAAGGGTAACCAAGGAAGGATGCGCTTTTATACTTAAAAACTCATTCCTTTAAAAACAAAAAAGGAGCGCTACACTATGCTATATAAAAACCGAAAGGCAGCAGGTCAATTTTTGGCTAAAGAGTTGGCAGCTTATGCTAACCGCCAAGATGTGCTGGTGTTAGCGCTCCCAAGGGGCGGTGTTCCCGTTGCATTTGAAGTTGCTAAAGCATTAAATACCCCTTTAGACGTTTTTGTGGTACGCAAACTCGGTGTACCCGAACAACCAGAACTCGCAATGGGAGCTATTGCTTCTGGTGGAGTGCGGGTATTAAATGAGAATATTGTGCGATCGCTTGATATATCCGAGGCAGCGATTAACCAGGTAGTCGCAAAAGAACAACAGGAACTAGAGCGACGCGAACGCCTTTATCGTGGCGTACGTTCCGTTCCAACGCTGCATGAACGTACTGTGATTTTGGTAGATGATGGTTTAGCAACGGGTGCAACTATGCGTGCGGCTGTTGTAGCGTTGCAGCAACAAAAACCCGCCAAAATCATAGTAGCCGTACCAGTTTCTGCATCCGAAACTTGTCAAGAATTTCAATCCAAAGTAGATGAAGTTGTTTGTGCGGCGACACCAAATCCCTTCTACAGTGTTGGTTTGTGGTACAAAGACTTTCCGCAAACAACCGATGAAGAAGTCAGGGTTCTACTAGAGTTGGCTGCAAACAGCCAAAAGACAACAGCTATAGGCGCATAGGTTTTGTCATTTCCACTCAAATCTCATTTTCACTAAAACCTTACTATGAGTGGGAAGCCGCCGCTTGTGTACAAAGAAAATTCAGAAACTTAAATCACGCATTATGAAAGTTGCACCAGAAATTACTTATCGCAATGTAGACAAAAGTGATGCCATTGATAACTTAGTCAACGAAAAGATTGGCAAGCTTGAGCAAGTTTGCGACTATATTAGTAGCTGCCACATTGCAATAGAAAAGATACACGATCGCCCGCGTAGTGGTTCTCCCTACCGAGTGCGGATTGATATCACCGTACCACCTGGACACGAACTTGTAGCAGAAAGCAACCCACCAGACACCAACCAGTATGCGCCACTGGATGCAGTGATTCGAGATGCATTTAAAGCGGCTGTTCAGCAGCTAAGAAAACTCACCAAGCGCCAGCAAGAGAGTGATAAAGCCAAAACTCACGACGACGCCCAAGAGACCATAGCACTTGTCACAAAGCTATTTCCAGACAGAGGGTATGGCTTTATCAAAACTATAGACGACGCTCAGGAAATCTACTTCCACCGCAATAGCGTACTCCATGACGACTTTGACCGCATAGAAATTGGTACTGGTGTCCGTTTTTCTGTGGAGGAGGGTGAAGAAGGTCCTCAGGCAACCACAGTGCAGATTGTGAATAAGCCAGGTGTTAACGCTGGAAAGTCCGAGGAGATACTAATCGAGCCACCGCTGGGTTGGAGAGAATGATTAGACTAGTAAACTCCGCGAATTCTATTCGCCAGGTATTTTTGCATGCATTGGGATGCTCCCCATCTTACCGCATTGTGTACTCCATTTTCCCTAGAAAAATTGCTCTTTAATGACAAAAATTCTACCAAGAAGTAGGCTCCAAATGCAGGGTGAAGGGGACTGGGTATTGGGGATTAGGGATTAGGGATTGGGTTTACATAAGTCCTTCGGACACGCTGCGCGAACGAAAAATTTGGAAGGGGCAACAAAACCCCTCCCGAATGAGCGAATGTTTTTCCCCTTCAACAGTCCCCAATACCCAAACAACAGCGCGCCGATTCCTCCCCGCCTTACTTACGTGAAAGCGGGGAGGAATCGGCGCGACTTGATGAAAAATTTAATTAAGAGAAAGTAAAAACTCTAAAAAACCCAAAGTTTTTCGTTCTCTCATTTGTAAGAAATATTTGCTCGTAAGCTGTAAGTTCCAGATTCCCGCCCTTCAAAAGCGTTAACTAACAGATAGTAAACGCCATTTTCTGGTAAGGTTACAGTTAATCTAGAATTAAAATTATTAGGGGAAATATCGTCATTTGCCGCTATTAGCTTCTCTTTAGCAGGAAGCAACAAGTATAAATTTGAGTCTATTTGTTTACTATCCATCTCAATAGTTACTTGTTGACCTGCTTTGCCTTCAAAAACATAAATGTGAAAATAGCTATTATTTGGTAAAGTGCGATCGCCTTTTTTTAAAGCCGCTTGTAGAACTTGACCATTCAAGGGTAAATCCTGTTCTTTAGTATTACTAGGTTTTTGGCGTTGAGTCGCTACCTCAGCGTTACCTCGTTCTACGGCTACCAAAAAAGGCTGGACTATATCTGTAGGAATTGCCAAACTAATGCCAATAAATCTTTTAATTTCGGTATCATTAAGAATGGCACTATTAACACCAATGACTTGACCATTAGAGTTTAACAGTGGTCCTCCAGAATTGCCAGGATTAACAGCAGCATCATGTTGAATCAAACCTGATTTTGTGTCAATGCGACTAACAATCCCATAAGTGAAGGAATTTTGTAATTCCACACTTAGGGGAGTCCCAATAGCATAAACCGATTGACCAACTCGCACTGAACCAGGGGACGCTAAACGCAGAAAGGGCAAATTTTTCTGATTGCGAATCTTTAGTGCGGCTAAATCTAAGCCATCAGATGCAAAACCAACCACATCAGCTAAGACTTGTCTGCCATCAGCAAGCACTATTGCAACAGTTTTAGGACCATCTTGGACAACATGAGCGTTAGTCAAAACTAGACCATCTGGACTCACAATAAAACCACTACCATGTCCTCTATCTAGAGCGATCGCAACTACAGCCGGACTAGCTTTTTCATAGAGGCGAATCCGGTTTTGTTCTTCGGATTTTTCTGCTATGAGAATTCTTGATTGTCCTGCTTTAGTCGTTTTACCTAGCAAGGTAGATTGAAATCCTTGAGAATTTTTAGTAATTGTTGGCAATTGATAACCCAAGACATTCTCGATACCAATCACACCAATCATAGTAGTCAAAATTGTTGAAGTTCCTATCTTTAATAATTTGCTTTTCATAGTAGAATTTCCTTAAGAACTAATTTATTTACTGTTCGTTATCTTATTTGTCTTCACCAAACCAAGTCAGAATTTGAGAATAAATTCTTCCGTGTGAGACAAGAGTTGATTTTGGTGAAGTTTTTTTCAACAACAGCTAATGTCAATTTGAAAAAAGAATGCAACACATCGGTTAAACCCCTCCCTACCCTCCCCTTGCCAAGGGGAGGGTGCGCGATAGCGCGGGTGGGGTATCTGTCGCAAACATTTTTTGAATTCGTATAACCTACTTCTTGACTCGCAATGCTTGGATATTAGGATGAGAGAGGAGCTTTTCTCCCTCTGCAATTAGTTTTGTACCCCAGAGAGTTTGTTTGAGAACTTCAACATCAGCTAAATATTTATCCACACGCAATGTAGCTTGTGCCATATTTAGAGCTTTTTGTTGCTCGCCTCTGCTATGTAAAACTACTGCAAGTGCTAATTGTGGCCCTGTTAAGTCACTATCAATTTGAATGGCTTTTTGCCACTCTTGAATAGCCCCTGTAACATCTCCCCTTTCATATTTGATGTAGCCAATTTTTGCATTAGCTGCGCCAAATTTTTTGTCTTTGGCAAGCGCCTGAGCATATTCTGATAGTGCGGCGTTATCATTTCCTTGCTTTTGGTAGACAACGCCCCGACAGTAGTAACCCACGGCATTATTAGGTTGAAGTTTAATTGTTTGATTGCAATCTGCTAGTGCTGCTTGATAATCTTTTAACTCTTTGCGGACGAAACCCCGCCAGTAGTAAGCGTTGGCATTATCGGATGGAAATTTAAGTGCTTGATTCAAATCTGTTAACGCAGCTTGGTAATCTATTAAGAAATAGCGCACAATACCCCGCCAGTAGTAACCATTTGCATTATCGGGTTTAAGTTTAATTGTTTGATTGTAATCTGCTAATGCTGCTTGATAATCTCTCAACCAATAGTAGACATTACCCCGCCAGTAGTAAGCATTAGCATTATCTTGTTGAAGCTTAAGAGCTTGATTGAAATCTGCCAGCGCTGCTTGATAATTTTTCAAATCTTTGTGAAGAATACCCCGTGAAACGTAGTTATCGCTATTGGGTTCAAGTTTAATCACTTGGTTGTAATCTGCTAGTGCTTCTTGATACTTGTTCAACTGATAGAGAACAGTACCTCTCCGTCTGTAGTTGTTGACATCATTCGGTTGAAGCTCAATAGCTTTTTTGTAATCTGCTAACGCTGCTAGTTCTTTTTTTAACTTGACAAGGACATTCGCACGCCAGTAGTAGGAGTCGCCATCATCGGGTTGAATTTTAATCGCTCGATCGTAATCTTTTAATGCTGCTTGATAATCGTTCAACTTGACAAGGATATTACCTCGTAAAACAAGGGGTCTGATATCATTAGGTGGCAGGATTTTTATGGCTGTATTAGCATCTTTTAATGCTTCTTGATACTTGTTCGACAGATAAAAAAAGTTACCCCGCCAGTAGTAAGCACTACCATTATTAGGTTGAAGTTTGATTGCTAGATTGTAATCTTCTAGTGCTGCTGCTTTATAGTCTTTCAACTCTTTTCGGATAATACCCCGTACAATATAGTTTTCGGCATTATCAGGTTGAAGTTTAATTGCCCGATCCAAATCTGCTAGCGCTGCTTGATAATTGTTCTGCCGATAGAGAATATCACCCCGCAGCCTGTAGGCATTGGCATTATCGGGTTCAAGTTTAATTGCTTGAGTATAATCTTCTTGGGCTTCTTGATACTTGTTCAACTCTTTATGGACAGCACCACGCAAAATGTAGCTAGGGGTGTTATCAGAGTTATATTTAATCGCTTGGTTGAAATCTACTAGCGCTGCTGGATAATTTTTCAAATCTTTGTGGAACTTACCCCGCCAGTGATAAGCAAAAGCATTATCGGGTTCAAGTTTAATTGCTTGATTATAATCTGCTAGCGCTGCTTTCTCATCTTTCAAATTTTTGTAGATATTACCCCGCCAGTAATAGGCATCAGCATTATTTTGTTGAAGCTTAATCGCCTGATTAAAATCTGTTAGTGCTGCTTTATTATCTTTGACAGCATCGTAATAAGTACCCCGCAAAAAGTATTGAAGTGCATTGTTAGGTTGGAGTTTAATCGCGTGATTAAAATCTGCTAACGCTGCTTTGTTATCTTTCAACCGCTTGTATAAATTACCTCGCGAAGTATAAGCAGTAGCATTATTTGGTTGAAGCTTAATTGCTTGATTATAATCTGCTAATGCCGCTTTATTATCTTTAATATCAAGGTAGAAATCACCTCGCGAAATGTAAGCAGTAGCATTATTTGGTTGAAGCTTAATCGCTTGATTATAATCTGCTAGCGCTAGTTGATACTCTTTCAACTTAACACGAATCTGACCTCGTACAATGTAAGCATTAGCATTATCAGGTTGAAGTTTAATAAGTTGATTAGAATCTGCGAATGCTCCTGCATAATCTTTCGACAGATAAAGAATATTAGTCCGTAGAAAGTAGTTAAAATCAAAACCCTCAATATTAACCGCCTGATTAATTGCTTCTAGTGCCTCTGGATATCTTTTTAATGCAGATAATATCGACGAACGAAAAAAATAAAGAACAAAGTCTTTATCCATACTGTACTCAATAGCCTTGTCAACTGCTGCGAGAGCTAATGAATATTTTTCTAAATTAGACAATACCAAAGCTTTAGCCTTCCAAGCCTCAGAGCTATTTGGCTTAATAGTAACTGCTTTTTTAAGGGCATCTAGAGCTTTTTCATTATAATCTTCCGCATTTGCCAAGACTAAACCAATTAGGTAATTGGCTTCATAAGAGTTTTGATTAACTCTCAGTATTTGTTGTAAAACAGTTACGGCTTCAGAAAATTTTCTGATTCTCCATAATCTATTAGCATATTGAAATAGCTTATCTTCCGTAGCATTAGCTGATGGTTTCTTGATAGTAAATAATGGATGCTCCCACAGCGAATTAATTTCTGAATCTCTGATGTTTGGTGTCTCAGAACTGACGGCTAACTTTATTCCTGCTTGTGTGGCTAATCCGGCAATGCTACTGCTGGGTGTACCATAGCCCAAACCTATTTGAGTAGTACAATTTTCAGCACATCTGATTGTTTCACTACCAATACCTCCATTAATCCCAATCACTTGTCCCATCGCATCTAGCAATGGTCCTCCACTCGTTCCAGGTAGCGATAAATTGGAGTAACTCAGATTTAATCTATAACCATCATTCAGTAAATTTTTCAACAACTCAGAACTGCCGTCTGTATTTGCAAACGAATTTTCTCTCACCTGAAGATAACCTGCATTTAATTCCAGTTTTCCACTCTCTGCGGGAAACCCAGATAAAAATACCCAAAATGTTTTTGGTTTTTGGTTAATGTAATCTAAAGCTGATTGGTTATATTGAGAGAGAGTTGCAATATCATAGCGTTCATTGCTAGTAAATTTAATCAATACAGCGTGTGTTAAGTCTGACTTAATTATATTTTCCGGTTTCACTGCATATCGCTTACCATCTGGGGTAATAATTTGATGTTGATAAGATGATACTTTGGGTGAATTTTTGAACAAATGACGCGCCGTAGCTACATAATAAGTGTTTCCTTGTTTAGCAATTATTACTCCCGATCCATTATCATTGGATTCTTGATTATCTTTTTTAGATTTAAAGTCAATCCTGACAGTAATCTTTTGAGCGATGTTATCGATTTTATCCGCTAATGTATTACCTACTGGCGGTTTTACAGCTTGCTGCTGATTCCGCCATTCAGGGGGAATAATTGCTAAGTTAGGAGCGACTTTCGCTAAAGTTTGAATGGGAACAGCAAAACTAAATTTTTTCAATCGTTGAATTTCTTCTGTATTGGGAACCGTCCCATCTTGATAGGTGTAAGTATCGTTTAAAATCGCATTGTTATGTAAACCATTTATCCCGATTAATTTACCTTCTTGATTTAATAGTGTTCCTCCACTCATTCCCTGTCGAATTTCATTGGTATACCCAATTTGATACCCACCAATTAATGGTTGAGGAGATACCAGAGATATTTTGCCATTGGTGATGACTAATTCTTTGCTATCATCGGGAAAGCCAGCAGCCAAGACTTCTTGATTTTCTGATACATTGGAGTTGGTTGCTAAGGTAACAATTTGGTAGTTTTCTTGAGCTTGAAACTGCAAAACAGCTAAATCATTACCTGATAAAGAATCCCCACGACTAATAACTGTAGCCTTATGGGTTTTACCATCAGGAGTTTGGATATTATGAGTCCCTTTGGTACTAATGACATGGGCGTTGGTTAGAATGGTGTAAGTGCGTCCTTGTCTGCTAATTAAAACTCCACTTCCACCTTTATTAGAACTCAAGACTTTAACGGTGACAGCTTGAGCTAGTTGACGAAGTTTTTCTGCGGATAAGGTATTATTTGCAAGTATAGGAGTGGGTTGATTAGGTACTTGCTGAGATATTTTAGCGTAGGCGCTAGAGAGCATAAGGAAAGCACTTAAGCTAGCGATCGCAACAATATTAAAGCGCTTCATTTTTTCAATTGATTAAAGTAATGTTGAGTAAAGCCATAGATAAAAAACGCTCGTAGTAAGCACTTTAGTGCGTCTTAATCAAAGATAAATAGTGGTATCTATCTAATTTTTACTAGTGTTGAAACGCCTACAACGAGCATATTTACTGAGATAGCAGCAGCATGATATCAACAAGAATTGATATTATTATTTTTCTACAGGGGCTGTTTGCAAAAACTTCTTAATGTCAATTTTGTAGTAGACTTGAGGTTTCTTAGAACTATGCTCTATTGGTTTAGTACTACGCCCTCTAAGGATTTCTTTGAGTTCATTAAGAATCTGCAAGGAATCATCTTGAGGTCGTAAAGTTAGCAGTACAGTATCGCAAGGAGCATCTAGTTGTTTGGCTGTGCAAATGACTGCTTGGCCATTGGCTGTACCATTAGTTATGTAAGACAAGCTTTGATTGTTATAAGCAGTCTGGAATCGTGACGATACTTGTTCACAGCGTTGGTCAGGAGTAATAGTTTGACTGTTGAACCACCGGTATTTCCAACGGATAACTGCTATTTTTCCCCGTGATGTCCAACCGTAAGTTGTGGGAAAGCGTTTATCAGTTTGTTGGTCGTAACCCGAAGCACAGATAAAGCTAACTTCGTCATCAGCTTTGGCTTGACTAATCATAGAAGTGATGCAGGTAGCAGTTAAAACGCAGCCAGTGAACAGGGAAACGATTAATTTAGAATTCATATTTTTTCTCCTTCAACGTCAATCAAGAAATCTTTTGGGATAATTGCGAGCTAGTTATATTTTCAAAACTAGCAAAATTAATAAACACTAGAATTACTGTCCTTGCTTTGTTAATAGACATCTTAAAACCTGATTTATATACACCTAAGAATTTGAGAATAAGTTCATCAATTTAAGTTCAACATCTGTGTTGGTGAAGTTTTATTCAACATTGTTAATGTCTATCTGACTGCTGCTAAAGTAAAACTGGTCAGTCAGTTTATAAATTAACTATTAAATTTATGTATTATGTGTTCTTGTACTGATACAATTATCAGGTTTTACTAACTAAATACACAAACAAAAACTCTCACCAGCGCAAAATAAATCTGGCGCGTTACATAAATTTATGCACCCTTTATGCACCCTAAAAATTCCAAATATTGAATTTATTTATTTTTTTGATTTGGAGCAAAAGCGAAAGAATAGTATCATTTATAGCAAAGCGAGTCAAGATGTTTGTTTTTTTTTACTAAAGTAAAAAGATTGCAGTTAATCACATCTTTACTCAAGACTGCTCATAGTCCACTGATTTCACAAACACCTTAAGTAAAAAAATCAAGCTAGTCATCAATCTACATATGAATCAAGAAGCTTTTGAACACATATATCAATACAAATTAACTCCGAAGCAGAAGAAGGTATTGCCATTATTTTTAAATGGACAGACAGATGAACACATAGCCAGAGAACTTGGCGCTACGCATCGTTCTACTGCTAGCCATCAACTTAGAAATATATCTACTAAATTTGGCTTTCCTCCTGAAACTGAACCAGATTACCGTTGTAATTTGATTGAGATATTTGCCAAATATAAGCCAGAATTAGTCAGTGTTAAAGCTTTAGAAAAATGCGGACATATCATTCAGAATATACGGTTTCCAGAAGGACCAGAGCCAGTTAACTCTGCCTTTTATCAAGAACGCTCTCCCATTGAATCTCGTTGTTATAGTGCTATCAAGGAGTCAGGTGCGCTCATTCGGATTAAAGCCCCCAAGCAGATGGGTAAAACTTCGCTTTTAAAAAGAATTAGGGCGGAAGCTAAGAAGAGTCATTATAGTACAGTTTACTTAAATTTCAGCTTAATAGAAAGAAATAAATTTACTAATGCCAATGATTTTTTACGCTGTTTTTATGCTTATGTAATTAATCAACTATCTTCAGCGCCTCCACTACAAGTGTGGGATCTAGATACTCCCAGTATGGTCAATTGCACCCTAACCTTTCAAAATCTACTAAAAAAATTAGATGGTGTTTTAGTTCTCGCTTTAGATGAAGTAGATAAATTATTTGAATATCCTGAAATTTATGAAAATTTCTTTCCCATGTTGCGTAATTGGAATGAAAATGCCAATGAATCAGAAACATGGGAAAGATTGCGACTATTAGTATCACATTCTACAGAAGATTATGGACGTTTAGATATTAATCAATCTCCTTTTAATGTAGGTTTACCAATTAAATTAGAAGAATTTAATCAGGAACAGGTGAAAAGTTTAGCTATTCGACATGGTTTGGATAGTAAAAATATTTTTCCCATTATGTCTTTAGTGGGAGGACATCCTTACTTAGTGCGATTGGCGCTTTATTATCTAGTACGTCAGGATGTAAATATTGAGCAGTTAATCAAAGATGCAACTACAGATACGGGAATTTATACTGAGCATTTACGCCGACATTTAGAGACACTCCAAGAAAATCAAGAATTAGGAAGTGTATTTAAAGCAATATTGAATACTGATGAAGTCGTTAAATTAGAGTCTAAAAATCGCCAAATCTATCAATTAGATAGTATGGGACTAATTAAAATTACCAATAATATTGTTATACCACGCTGCCGTTTGTATCATGAATACTTTTGCGATCGCCTCTAATGAAAGTGGATTGAATAACTGTAACTCTTAATTTGCCTAATGTTAGGCTTGTCGTCACGCACCAATAGCGCAGAAAGGTTGCGTTATGGTATCACTACATATTCTACGATAATAGAGTTTTAGATCTTATTAAATCCGCATTTATAAATCTAAATTTTTCATAGTTGGACTGGTGTAAAAGCAATGAATTTTGACAACTATTATAAAGTTGGTGGTAGTTTAAATGCGAATCATCGCACCTATGTATCTCGAAAAGCCGATGCACAAATCTTTCAACTGTTGAAGGCTGGGGAGTATTGTTTTGTATTTAACTCACGACAGATGGGTAAATCTAGTTTGCGAGTACAAGCAATCAAAAAACTCAGAGCAATAGGAATAAAATGTGCTTCCATTGATTTGACTATCCTTGGTGGTCATGTGAGTCCAGAAAAATGGTATAAGGGATTTGCAAATCAATTGTTAACTAGTTTGGAAATTGATGATATAGATTTTAATAGTTGGTGGTTACAGCATGACTCTTGGACAGATGTGCAGCGATTAAATTTACTCTTTGACTCCTTGGTATTGAATAAATTATCAGCGAATATCATCATTTTTATTGATGAAATTGATACCTTACTCAAAACTGAATTTAAAGATGATTTTTTTGCTTTAATTCGCGCTTGTTACAATCAACGTGCTGAATCTCCCAAATATGAACGTCTAACTTTTTGTTTGCTAGGGGTAGCGACACCAGGAGATTTAATTCAAGAGAGAGAACGTACACCGTTTAATATTGGTAGTTCCATAGAACTAACTGGATTTAGCTTTGTCGAAGCTAAAGATGCATTAATTCCAGGGTTAGCAGACACAGTAGAGCATCCTGAAGCGGTATTGCAAGACGTGTTACGCTGGACTGGTGGACAGCCATTCCTTACACAAAAGTTGTGCAGCTTAATTGCCCAAGAAACAACAAATAGTTATCTGAATGTTAATGAATTCGTTGATAAAGATATTATAAATAATTGGGAAACCCAAGATGAACCAGAGCATTTAAGAACCATACGCGATCGCCTACTGCGGAATGAACAAAAAGCAGGTAGATTATTGGGATTATACCAACAAGTTTTGCAACCAGGTGCGTTGGTAATCGTAAATAGCAGTCAAGAGCAAACAGAATTAAGACTATCAGGTTTAGTAGTCAAAAAAGATAATTATTTAAAAGTATACAATCCCATCTATCAAGCGGTTTTTAATCAAGATTGGATTGAACAAGAATTAGATAAACTTCGCCCCTATAGTGAAGCAATTAATAACTGGTTAAATTCCCAACAAGAACCATCCTGGCTATTGCGAGGGAAAGCTTTAGATGAAGCTTTAACATGGGCAGTTGGTAAAAATCTTAGTAATACTGATTATGAATTTTTACAATTAAGCCAAAAAATTACTACAGAATTACAAATTGAAGCTAATCATAAATTGACTGAAATTAATCAGAAATTAGCTGATGCTAATGAAATAGCTAGCCAGAAACTAGCAGAAACCAATGAACAGGCAAAGCAACAATTAGCTAAAGCTAATCAGAAAGCGAAGTATATCATTTGGATAGGAGGAATAGTTGCAACTATTCTGGTTTTTGTAGGACAAAACATACTATATACAGCCAAGGAAGCTACGAGACTCACACAGGTGGGATACAATACCGAGCAACAATTTAAATCTAAACAACTTGAAGCTTTACTTTCAGCCATGAGGGCTGGTCAAGATTTAAAAACTCTTGTGCCAAATCAATCTTCTTTGGGAGAATATCAAACAACTACCCCCTTATCTGCTTTACTGAATATTCTCGTCAATATTCATGAATATAATCAATTTGACATTGGTCAAAAAATAAATGGTGGTGCTGTGAGTTTTAGTCCTGATGGTGAGTTTATAGCTTTTACGAATGATGACGGTACTATTGCTAATAATGATGGTACTATTAAACTCTGGAAGAGAGATGGTACTCTCACCAAAACTCTCTCTGGGCATAAGGATACGGTAAAAAGCTTGAGCTTTAGCCACGATAGCCAATTCATAGCTTCTGCTAGTGATGACTATACTGTTAAAGTCTGGAAGAGAGATGGTACTCTAATTAAAACCCTCGTTGGACATCAACGTTCGGTAGTCAGTGTGTCATTTAGTTCTGATAATACTATTGTTTCTGCCAGCAAAGATGGAACTATAAAACTTTGGCAATTGAATGGGACTCTGATTACAACTATACCTGTGCAAATGCAGAGTAATTTAATTACAACTGCTGCAATCAGCGCTAATGGGGAAATTATTGCTGTTGGTAGTGAAGAAGGAAATATTGAACTTTGGAACCGCAATAGAACCTTGCTTAAAACTCTTTCTGGGCATCAAGGTTGGGTAACAAGTGTCACTTTTAGCCCTGATGGTGAAACTATTGCTGCTGTTGATGATGGAGCTATCAAACTTTGGGAACTTAATGGCACTTTAGTTAAAACCGAGGGGCATACAGGTAGAATAAACACCGTTCGTTTTAGCCCAAATAGTAAAATTATTGCTTCTGGGAGCAGTGACAAAACTATCAAACTCTGGCAATTAGACGGTACTCTAATTAATACCTTTGTTGGACATAGTGATTCAGTCGCTAGCGTCAATTTTAACCCGGACGGTAAAGCGATCTCTTCTGTTGACAGAGATGGAAAAATTAAACTTTGGTACTTAGATGTATCTCCGGTAACTAAATTAAATGGGCATAAAGGTCGGATAACAGGTATTCGTTTTAGCCCTAATGGTAAAACAATCGTTTCTGCTGGTGAAGATAGTACTGTAAAACTTTGGCGACGGGATGGAACTTTAATTGATATCTTCAAAGGACATAGAACTTTGGGAAATAGTCTTAGTTTTAGTTTTAGTCCAGATGGTGAAACTATTGTTACTAGTACTGTGAAAGGTATTACTCAACTCTGGAAAAAAGATGGGACGCTAATTAAACCCCTCCCTGGTTATGAAGGTTTGCTACCAAGTGTCAGTTTCGGACCCGACGGTAAAATTATTGCATTTGGTACTGACAAACGTACTATTAAAATCTGGAAGCAGGATGCTCCTACTCTAATTTCATCTCCTGATAAAGATGGTCATAAAAATTGGGTAAAAAGTATCAGTTTTAGTCCAGATGGTAAAACTATCGCTTCTGGTGGTGATAGTGATGATAGAACTATAAAACTTTGGCACATAGATGGGACTTTAATTACTACTCTAAATGGGCATAAAGAAGATATTAATAGCATAAGTTTCAGCCCCGATGGAGAAATTATTGCTTCAGGGAGTACAGATCAAACTATAAAACTTTGGCAGCGGGACGGAAAACCAATCACTACCCTCATAGGACATAACGATTCAGTTACAAGCGTCAGTTTCAGCCCCGATGGTAACATCATTGCTTCTGGTAGTGATGACACAACTATAAAACTTTGGAAATGGGATGGAACTCCCATTACTACCCTCACAGGACATAAAAAGTCAGTGACAAGCCTTATTTTCAGCCCTGATGGCAAGATTATTGCTTCTGCTAGTGAAGATGGCGAAGTGATTTTGTGGAATTTGGATTTAGATGATTTACTAGCACGGGGATGTCAATGGCTTCAAGATTATCTTCTCACTCATCCTAAAGCTCGCAATAGTCTGCATCCATATTGCAACTAATTAGACGCTATGCAGATATCTCCAATTAATGCCGATGAAGTACCTAAGAGCGATCGCTAACTCTTGAAAACAGATTCATAACAACTGGACAAGCTGCTGCTTTTTTTAAGCTGACGATCAGTTGTTGATTGTCAACTTACTATAGTTTGATGTCAAACTTCTGTGTTTTTTCCCTAAGTATTTGTATTAATTTAACATATTTTTACTTATATATACGAGGGATACGCCGTCAGGCGAAGGCACGCATACTCACATCTTGCACCTATCCGTAGAAAACCGTACAAACCAAAAATATGTGCAATAAAGCTACATTATTTTTATTGGCTTTTCTCGCTATATAAAGGACTTTTGGTTTCATACTGAGTAACGAAGTACCATCAAATTTTCTTGGTGCAAGATGTGAGCATACCCGGAGGGGGTTCCTCCCGTTGTAGGCGGAACGCCTTCGATGCAGGGTAGGAACTGCGTAAGCGCAAAGCGTCGCGTGAAGGATACGCCTAGGGTCTTTGCAGGAGATACCCGGAGGATGAGCAATGCCCACAAACAAAGAAAACCGCTGTAAAAGTGCTGAGTGCCGAGCCGTTTTTGCTCGGCACTCATACGAATTTAGGCTCCTCTTGGCAAGAAATGTGTCCCCTGCAAAGATCTTTCCTTTGCAAGGTACTTGACAAAATTACCAGCTTCATTCTAATATCATTTTCATAGCGGAAATCCGTGCGCTCATACCGCTCATACTTACTCATATTTAGAAACTTCTTTAGACACTTCTAACGCCACGTAAACAGAAACACAAAATTTTTTTCATCTGTTTTTGCCTATGCAACGACTGCAAGCGGATGGATAGGGATTTATGTGTAGATATACATAAAATATATGTATAAAAAATATGTGTATAAAAATAGCTCATGTTTAGAGCCAACTTTGGACAAAATGCGATACATGGCTCACTATGCAAATTTGTCAAAATCCCAGTTGCTCGAATCCCTTCAGCGCTGACAGTAATATATTTTGTACCAGTTGTGGACAAAGCAACTTTGGTAAACTGCTGAGGAGTCGCTATCGTGTATTAAGATTATTAGGTGAAGGCGGGTTTAGCAGAACATATGCAGCTCAAGACGTTGATAGACTAGATGCTCCTTGCGTCATCAAGCAATTCTTCCCACAAGTTCAGGGGACTTCAGAACGTACGAAAGCAGCAGAATTGTTTAAGGAAGAAGCGAAGCGACTTTATGAACTGGGAGAAAATCATTGGCAAATTCCCAGATTACTTGCTTACTTTGAACAAGGTTCTAGCCTGTATTTGGTACAAGAGTTTATTCAAGGGCAAACTCTGTTACAGGAACTTCAGCAACAAACCTTTGGTGAAGAGCAAATTCGAGAAATTTTAGCTGATTTGTTACCAGTTCTCCAATTTATTCACGATCGCAACGTTATTCATCGAGATATTAAACCAGAAAACATTATCCGCCGCCAAAGCGATCGCAAACTCGTTTTGATTGACTTTGGTGGTGCCAAGCAGGTCACGCAAACCAGTTTATCAAGACAAGCGACGGTACTATATACAATTGGTTATGCACCTAGCGAGCAAATGGCTGGATTTGCCTGTCAAGCGAGTGATTTGTACGCCTTAGGAGTCACTTGTGTGCGTCTTCTCACACAGTGTTTGCCTCTACAAGATCCTCATGGACAAATTCATGATAGTCTTTACGATCCCATGAACGGTAAATGGTCGTGGCGAGAACATTTACAGCAAAAAGGGGTAACTATCAGCGATGACTTAGGGCAAATTCTGGATAAGTTGCTCAAACACTTGGCAAAAGAAAGGTATCAATCAGCAACAGAAGTTTTGCAAGATTTGAATGCAACAAAATTTTTTGCACAACCCATTTTGGCGATTTCTGAACCGGAATCACCGCCTCAACAACAGAAAGTCACAACTTCAGTTCCTGAACTAGAAGCCTTCTGTGGATTCTCGTTAGATATTTTTGAATTTGACGTAGTAACAGTAGACGCACAAGGTAACGAAATCAGCCGTGATTGTCACAGTGCAAAGTTTTATGCAGAAAATTTAGGTAACGAAGTCACGCTGGAAATGGTAGCGATTCCTGGCGGTACTTTTATGATGGGTTCAACAGATGATGAAGGGGATGGTGACGAACGTCCACAACACGAAGTGACTATCAAACCTTTTTTTGTGGGAAAGTTTCCCGTGACTCAAGCACAATGGAAAGCGGTAGCAGCTTTACCCAAAGTCAAACAATCTTTAAACCCTTATCCATCCAAATTCAAAGGTGCAAATCGACCAGTTGAAAATGTTTCTTGGCACGAAGCGGTAGAATTTTGTGCAAGGCTGTTTGCAAAAACTGGACGACACTATTGCTTACCCAGTGAAGCGCAATGGGAGTATGCTTGTCGTGCTGGAACGACGACACCCTTCCACTTTGGCGAAACAGTTACTACTGAATTAGCAAATTGTGGTGATGAGACTCACAGTTACGAACAAAAAGCCAAATACCGAAAAGAAACAACACCTGTAGGTAGTTTTCAGGTGGCAAACGCCTTTGGCTTGTATGATATGCATGGGTTAGTCTGGGAGTGGTGCGCTGACTCTTGGCACAAAAATTACGATGGCGCACCCACAGATGGATCAGTTTGGGAAGTTGGCGGCGACAATAATCGTCGGGTGCTTCGCGGTGGTTCTTGGAGTTTCAGTTCTGTGCTTTGTCGTAGCGCCAGCCGTAGTTGGAATGAACCGGATGGTGGACTGAGGATATGTGGCTTTCGAGTTGTAGCGAGTTGCTGTGTTTAGACTTGTTAGCGGCTTCCACCTGGAAATGCCTTATCCACGGCAATTTGCCTGTGCAACAATATGGGGTAGTGTGAAGGTATAGCAACAGCCAAGGTGGTTAGGACATCAACAGATCATAAAACCTAGACACAAAAAGGCTTTTCACCCAGTCCCCAGCCCAAGCGTCCCTAGTCCCCTGCTATAACTGACAGCAAGTGCAGATTAAACCGTATAGTTTAGTTTGGTGGCACACAAAGTTGTGCTGCGTCATTACGCAACAACCCCAAACTTTATTTGTCTTTTCGGGCAACGTGAACAGCAGAAAGAAACGAGAGTTGAACACTGTCTCCAAAGTTCGCCAACTTTTTCCTCAACTGTGCAAATAGTAACTCGTTCGTCTGCGGCTCAAGCCTGCGAAGGGTACTTAAAAGGTTGAGGTAGTCATTGATGCTATAGGTGACTTCATACGCTATTTGCTCACACATCAACTCTCTAAAACAACCTGAGTTTAGAACATTTTGCCCAAACCCCCTTAAAATCTCCGCTTGAGTTTCCCCGCCCTCATACCTGACAAGTGAGGGAGCGTAGGCTTGATAGACTTCCTGTAACGCTTGGTACACTTCGTATCGAGGTTCGGGGGTCATGTTCCATAACAGGATCACAAACCCGTTGTCTTGTAATGCCTCTGCTGCCTTGGAATACCCAATTTCTGGTGGTATCCAGTGAAAGGCATTGGCGGATAGAACAGCGTTGAATTTATCTGCTTCCAGTTCCCACTCTTCAAATGAGGTATTGCAAATCTTAACTTTTGGATATGGCGCACAGTTGCGTTGTGCTAGATGACAAAACTCCTGGTTTGGCTCAAGACAAGTCATCGAAAAACCCAATTGAGCGAAAGCGACTGTTGCATTTCCCGGACCACAGCCAACTTCAAGAAGCGTTGCATTTGAAGAAAGTTGAGCTAGAACCACGGCACGATTAATCAGTTCTTGAGGATAACGTGGTCTTACTTTGTAGTAGACATCAGCAACGGGAGAATACCAAGTCCTTTTCTGTTCCAAATCTTTGAAATAAGTAGCGTTTAATTGTTGTTCAGAGTCTTGCATACGCTATTTATATACTCTTTTGAGTCCAACTTGATTTTAGAATTCATATACGGTTTAGTTTGCACTTCATTGCAGCTTCCGTAACATTACCCCAAGTAGCCCAGGAAATAAAAAATAGAGGTGGGCTAGACAGCCCACCCCACAAGAGTTATCCTTTTACTGTGCAACGCCTTTAGACCAGTTTCAAATCTGGATACTCTGCTAAGACATCATCAGAGGTGAGGGTGTCGCCTTCAGCTTGTGGAGTCCAAAGAACTTCCATAGCCAGCAGTTGCTCACCAGGGATGCTACCAAATTGACGTAGAGCTTGACGCAAGTCATCAGCGCTGTTAATCTCTGGTAGCTGGAATTTACCTAAGGTCGCAGCTAGTAATGTGACGATAAGGTATTCGCCAGGTCCTTCGCTGATCAGACGGGTTGGGTTGTCGAGTTCACCACCAGCAGCAGGTAAAGCATCTTTGGGAGTGCTTCCTCTAAGCTGGTTGTTTACATTAGAAAGAGTTTCTTCGGTGAATTTGCTGCGTTCTGCAAGTGACAAACGGTTGAATTGAGTTTCAGCTGCATTTAAACGCGCTTGTTGAGTACCACCACCTGCATACACCCAGTATTCAGGATGGCGTAGCAAAGCGAGGCTTGCTTCTTGCAGGATTTCTGCTCTACCTTGGGATGAGTTGGTATCAGCAGTTTCAGCAATGCGGTTGAGTTCGGTTTGCAAGCCACGGGCGCTAGCTAACAAGCCCACTTGCAAACGAGTGACGGAAACATTAGGGTTGCTGCTGTAGCCAGCTTCACTGTCACCAGAAGCGTCACCAGAAGCGACGCGACGGAAGGTTTGTAACAGGAAATTGGCGATCGCAATAAAAACCAAAATTCCTAATAAACCGCTGAATCCTCCTCCAATACCCCAAAATGGAAGCAGGAACGGAAATCCAAAACCACCGCCATAAGGAGGAGCGTAGTATCCTCCACCGTAACCGCCACCAGGAGGTGCATAAGTGCGAGGAGACGAGTAAGGACGGCTTGAGGGAGCTCTGAAGGAACCACCGCCAATTCTACCCCCACTGGCGGCTAGAGCTCCATCACTATGACCAAATGCCAATGTAAAAACAAGGCATAGGAGGAACACGGATTTTAAGAGGGGTTTGATAGCTTGTTGTAATTTTTTACCCATGACACAGTCGCTTGAAAAGAGTATTGGTTATCTTTATCTCCCAATGCACGAATGAGTGTTGTGCTTGGTCAATAACGCCAGCCCATAGCCCCACATAGTGGTTGATTGGCAGTAGCTCTCCAACAGGCTACATCTCAAATGTATCGTCTCTAATGTTGGACACGCAGCAGGCTTTGGGGGGATTTCTGGAGTAGATAACCGTACCTCATGAGCAAGTAAAGGGGACTGGGGACTGGGGATTGGGGATTAGGGCTTCGCGGCTCGACTGAGCTTCGCCGAACGTCCGTGAGCGCTCAGCCGAACGGATTGGGGTAATGGTGGGAGCCTCAAAATTATGTCCGGCGAAATATTGCCCCTCCCCAAGTCGGAACCATTATCGCCACTTTTATCGCCACTTTCGGCAATTGTTTTGCCAAGTTCCTGTGTCCATAGGTATACACAGCAAAGCAACCCAGTTTTATGGTTTTATATTACACAAGCCATTTTTGTTTCTTAGTCCTTTTTTTTACTTAATTTTTTATATTTTTTAATATCTAAAAAAATATCTTTTAATTTTCTGTATATAATTTAACAAAAATTATAGTTTTTACAAAAAAAAGTTAATTTCAAGAATTTTTCAAAAAAGATAATTAAGAAAGATAGCTTTTTGGCATTTTGGCATAATATTTTGAGTGGTATGAAGATATCCTACTAACAGCAGCCCCAGTTAAAAATCTCAACAGGAGTCATTTGAAGTATGAAGTATTAAGTATAATTTTTTTGCTCATACTCTGCACTTAAGTTATGCTGGTAAGTATATACATCCTTTAAACTTCATCTTTTCGTTCATCTACTTTTGATAGCTTCATCTCTCAAGAATCAGGGTGTTAAGTTAAGAAAATTCTGGTAGCAAAAAACGGAATTGAAACATTAAAAATTGAAATTTTTCCTAAAAGGATAAGCACCTTAGCTTTTACATTATTGAGGAAACCCAAAAAATAATAATTAATAATTCATCATTCAAAATGATGCCAATTCAACGAACAATGACGAATTCCTCATTTTTGTTCAAATTTATGGTGAAGAATATTAAGTATTTATTATCTCCTAAAACCTGGAACAAAATTGTTTTGGTTTCTTCAATTGATTTGGAAGTAGAAATTGCAAAGGTCACAAAACTTTATTTAGGTTTTTTATGCTGTTTTGACGTTTAGTTATCAAAATGTCTGATGGAAAATATTTCACGTATAAGAGCAACAATCCGAGACAAAACTGCGTCATATCCGGACATCCTAGTTATATCTCGTAGCTTCCAACCAAAAGAGGGTGGAATTGAAGAATATATCTATAATCGCTGTATGCAAGACCCAGAGCGAGTCATAGTTTTAGCGGCTAGTTGCTCGGGAGATAAACTATTTGACAGAGCGCAAAAGTTTCCGGTATACCGCTGGCCCATTTCTCAACTCTGGCGTGGTAGTTTTTTGGGAAGTATACTACAAGCTTTCCTAAATACGGTTTGGTCATGTCTGCTCGCAATCAAAGTGTATTTTCGCTATCACTATCGCTATATTGAATGGGGTCACGGCTACCATTTTCTTTCTGTTTTGGTATTAAGTTATCTTCTACCGATTCACTTTTTTATTTACCTGCACGGAAAGGATATTTTTGAGGCGTCACGCAACCGCGTATTGCGTTCTCTGTTTGAATTCACCCTCAAACGAGCCGAAGGAATTGTTTGTAACAGTTCCTTGACTCGGGATGAACTGATTACCCATTTCCAAGTTGAGACGCCGACCCATGTGATTAACCCTGCTATTAGAGTAGAAAAATTTGGTGTTTCGGCTCATCAAGGTGATTTGGATGATTTACGTATCCGGGTGCGCAGTGGATATAACATTCCAGAAACAGCGGTGGTCATTCTCTCAGTCGGACGACTCGTCAAGCGTAAAGGTTTTGATCGTGTGATTGAGAATTTAACACTCCTGTTGACTCTGGGGATGGATGTTCACTATATACTTTGTGGACAAGGTCCTGATGAGTCTGCGCTGAGAAATTTAGCCGATCGCTTGCGGGTACAGAGACGGGTTCATTTTGCTGGGTATGTACCTGAGGGAGAATTAGCCGGATACTATGCAGCATGTGACATACTTGCAATGCTGAGTTTGGGAAACAATAAAGCCTCGATTGGAGGTTTTGGAATCGTTTGTTTAGAAGCGGGTTATTTTGGGAAACCTGTGATTGCATCTCGCTTGGGGAGTGTAGTAGATACAGTTCAGCATGAAGAAAATGGCATTCTCGTGAATCCCAATTCCGGCTATGAGGTTTTTCATGCTTTCAAGCGGTTGTGTCAAGACCAAAAGCTGCGCGAACAACTCGGTCGTAAAGGAAAACAATTCGCTAAACGCAAAACCTTACACCGCTCAATTTACATTCCTGATTCTAGCTACTCATGTTTATTGACTTAGCCACCACCAACGATGGTGACTATTTCCAAGCGATCGCCCTGCTGTACTTTTGTTCCTGACCAAAACTGACGGTGTAAAATTTCGCCGTTATACTCTACCGCCACCAAGCGGGGATTAAAACCGAATTGTTGGAGTAAGTCGGGTAAAGGTGTCTGGGGTAAGCAGGAACGACTTTCCCCATTGATAACAAGTGTAATCTTATCAGACATAAGACATACCAGATTCTGGTTTCATGCGACTTATTAGCTGTGAGAGGAAAAATTGTGTCACCAGGGTAGGTTGATCGGCTTGCATGAGACTGCGCACCACCGCCACACGGTTTGCGCCGGCGTTGATCACCTCATTAATGTTATTTGGATCGATTCCCCCAATGGCAAACCAAGGTATGGAACAATTTTTAGCCGCATAGCTAACGTATTCTAAGCCAGCTGCTGCTTTTCCTTCTTTTGTGGGAGTTTGATAAACAGGTCCGACTCCAACATAATCTGCACCTTCAGCGATCGCTGCTTGCATTTCTTGCGAGTTTGTGGTAGAGCGACCAATCAAACGGTGAGGACCAAGTAATTGTCGGGCAATAGCAATTGGTAAATCTTGTTGTCCCAAATGCACGCCATCAGCATCTACCGCTAGAGCGACATCCACCCGATCATTGATAATAAAAATAGCCCCGTAGGCGTGGCATAATTGCCGCAATTTTTTAGCTTGTTCTAGACGCACAGTATCATCGGCTATTTTGTCGCGATACTGTACCAGCGTTAATCCTCCTTTCAGGGCTGCTTCGACAGTTTCGACCAACCTTTCATTCGGGGAGGTGACAAGATACAGACGCGATCGCGATAGCAATTGCTGCCGATGATTTCCCATCAGATGACTTTCCAGGGTATAAATGCGATAACGCATCTGCTTAAAAGCTTTCCCCATGTTTGGGTTGTAAAGCTTGCTGTATTCTTCCAGCACCCGCAAAGCTTCTTGCACTCGGCAGAAGTTAGCTTGCAACAACGATTTAATGTTCGTACGTTGTTCTTCCTGAGGATGAGTTAACTCAGTTCCAGGATCGCCCGGAGTATCCCGCGCCGCCCGCAATTCTGTGGTATGCCAACGAGCTATCTCTTGTCGCTCTTTTTTGCATTCAGCAGCTAACTGGGCGTTGTTCAACCCAAAGCGACACCATTCCTCAATGATTCGCAAGCCCTCACGAGCGCGGTCTAAATTTGCATCTAAAATGCGGTAAACAACTTGCTGGATTTGCTCTGTTTGGCTGTATGGCTCGACCATTACAACAACCCCATTATTGCTTTCATCGTAACAGCCAGCCTGTTTCATATTGACACTGTTCTTCGCATCTCTATTGATTCTTAACTAACTTAACTTTGTATCAAAAAGAGCGAACAGGTCAATATGTGAGTAACCTTATTCACATACTTACGTCTACAAAAGTATAAAAAGTTTTTTGGTAGAAGGAGTGTAGTCAAAGTGATTCACCACCACGTTTTTCCTAAGTCTTACTGGGCAAAGGATTTACCAGTAAAGCTAATTGCCAAGGGTCACAAACCATATTCATTCCTCAGTGTAGCAATATTATCAGTGTTTCGTTTTTTCGTTTTGTGTTTCACCACTGGCATGGGAGTGGCATACATGGCAATGCTTGGGGCAAGTTTTGATGCCGCCATTGCTCAAATGCCCGCAACAACAGATAGAGGGCAGATGGGTGTCAAAACAATGTCTCAGGTTAACGTGCTTTTTGTCAACCCAAGTGCCGGGGATGACAAGGTAGGCAATGGTGGTGAAGGCACTCCTTTTAAAACCATTACCCAGGCGCTACAAGTTGCTGGTCCCAACACAGTCATAATGCTCTCAAGCGGCACTTACACGGACGCAACTGGAGAGAGTTTTCCTTTGATACTCAAACCCAATGTTTCCATTCAAGGGGACTCTCGCACTAAAGGACGTGGTATTGTGATCCAAGGAGGAGGTGCTTACCTCAGTCGCACCTTTGGCGGTCAAAACGTCACGATTGTAGGCGCAAACCAAGCGAAGTTGACTGGCGTAACGGTAACTAATCCCAACCCTCGTGGTTACGGTTTATGGATTGAATACAGCAATCCAGTTATTGTGGAAAATACCTTTATTGGCAGTACCCAAGATGGAATAGCTGTGACTGGCAACAGTGCGCCCACCATTCGCAGTAATTTCTTTTATCAAAATGGGGCGAATGGAATCACAATTTCCGGGAATTCTCGACCGGAAGTGCGGGAAAACGTATTTCAAGAAACGGGCTTTGGCATTAATATTACCCAAAATGCTCAGCCGATAGTGGTTGGCAATTCTGTTCAATACAACAGAAGTGGCATTGTGGTACAAGCGAATGCTCGCCCAATACTACGGAACAATCTCATTCAAGGCAGCAAAGAAGATGGCTTAGTAGCTATTTCTCAAGCGATCCCCAATTTAGGCATTGCCTCTGAACCAGGCGGTAATCAGTTTCGCAACAATGCTCGTTACGACATTAACGCCAGCGCTGCCAAGCAAATCTTTCCTGCTTTTGGCAACACTCTTGCCAACAACCGCATCAATGGCAAAGTGGATTTAGCTGGGACAACAGCAGTAGCCGACGCGGGAATGGGGGGACTCAGCACAGAGAACCCGAGGATACAGGAACGCGGGAATACTTTACCAAATCTCAGCGCGTCAACAGCGTCAGGGCGTCTCCCCCTAACCGCGTCTTCCAGCAACGCTTCTGGACGATTGAACAATCAATTGCAGCCATTATTGCCGATCAATTCACCCCTAAGAGCAACTGCTGTTAATCAAAAACAATCCTCTCCTCTCAATTCTGGGTTGCCAACTCCTAATAGCTTGACAAGGAGTCGGCAAATTGCCCCAACTGCAAGGTCAATTCAACCACCAGCAAATACATCCAATACATCACAGCAAGCCAATTACGTACGTATTTCTTCTAATACCGTAGAATTCACTGCACCCCAAGCTGCAGCCAACACGGTTGATGCAGGAACACAGGAACGCCCAGAGGCAATGAATTTAGAACAAATGGCACCGCGTCCTCCCCTGTTTGCATCTGGGCGTCAAATCCGACAACAAGTCGCACCAGCACCCGTACAAACAGCCCAAAGTCAAGGACAGTCGTCATTGCCAACACTAGAAGCTGCACCCGTCGGTGATGCAGCTCTTTTGCCCGTTCCCAATTCCAATATTCCTTTGGGCAATACTGGCAATATGCGAAGACAACCAGTCACTCAAAGTTCTTCGACAACTGCGTATGCCGGTAGTCCATCTTTATCCCCTGCTGGGGAAAGTCAAATTAATTTACGTTACCGAGTCGTAGTTGAAGTACAAAATGAAAAGGATCAAGACTTAGTTAAATTTCTTGCCCCTGGTGCTTTTCGTACTGTCTGGCGTGGTAAGGGAGTGATGCAAGTCGGTGTCTTCAGCACTCGCTATAACGCTGATAGCGTCATAAAAATACTTAATAACAACGGTTTAAAAGCTGTGGTTGAGCCGGTAAATTAAAAGGGATTCGGTATAGGGGACTGGGTACTGGGAAGAGAATGAGCGTTAGGGGACTGGGGACTGGGGACTGGGGACTCGGAAGGAGAGCAGGGGAGAAGAGAGCAGAGGAGCAGGGGAGAAAGAGTTAACGTCCATTGACTCTTCCTCCCCCCTGCACCCCACCCTCTTCCCCAATCCCTAATCCCCAATCCCCAATCCCTAATCCCCAGTACCCACTACCAAGTCCCACATAGGTCTCTTTATAATACCTACAAGAAGGCGCAGTAACTCCTCTAATTCTTCAGGAACACGATAAAGTTTTAGATCTTGGGAAATTCGTTTTTCTTGACGATGAAATATTCCAAAACGCCAATCTTCGCCAGTCGTTACGGCTCCATATAAAACTGTGGTATCTGATTGAGTCCATTGGTCAAGAGCAATTAATTCTACTGCTAGTTGCGTAAATCCTCGACTCAAGTCAGATTGTTTGGCTTCAACGACAAGCATTCCACCATCACTGCTTATATAGTAATCAAAACTACCTTTTAGCTGTTCATTAACGTTAATGGGATATTCAATATTCAATTGAGTTTGCGTTTCCGCACAAATTTCTAAGAGTGTAGGAGCAATGAGTGTCTCTCGTCTTGCTGTTTCGCTTATTGGGTTAACATAGGTTAAATTTCTTTGTAAATAGTAGCTTAAAAAATCTAGACATTTAAGACTTCCCTCATACCTTGGTAAATCTAACCGCTTACGCTCATAAGTACAATCAAATTCTGCAAGAATGTCTGCTGGCGCATAAGGTAATTCAAAATATTTGCTAAACGTATAGTTAGTACCAGGTTGGAGAATACGTGGACGATTCATAAATTTTAAACATAATTAAACATAATTAAACATAATTAAAGATAAATTGTATCTGGTACAATGATCATGTTTTTTAGAAAAATGCAGTGATCTGATCTAAGATCGAGTGTGGAATGTAGGTCAATTTTCTGGAATTTCAATTATCTCCTAGCCTCCACACGTTCTCCTTTGACCGAAAGATTTAAGTGATACTTTAGCAATAGCTATTGTCATTTCCTATTTCTTGTGAAACGGAAGTGCGTAGACGTGCAGGGATCAGTTTGCCGGAAGGGAGTTGCTTTTCATTAGAAATTGCTTTGAGCTTTGATGTAAATGACTCTGAAAGAGCGCTTGTTTCTGGAGTAAACTGCCCAATCGGTGGATTGTTGGTAGCGACTGGGAGAAGGTCATCCTTTTGTTGGTTTGCAGGTGAGGAGTGGGAAGTGGGGTGTGAGGGAGATGGGGCAGAAGGGGGAGATGAGGGAGATGAGGGAGATGAGGGAGATGGGGGAGAGACTCTAATGGTTGAATTTTGAATTTTGAATTTTGAATTGATTTCTCCTTCTTGTCCGCGTGTCTCCTTAGGAGCTGGGGGGAGTGCGGGAACTGAGGTAAGGTTCTGTGGAAATTTACTGCAAATCAGGCGTTCAAATTCCATGTTGAAATGAAAAATCGCCTGCCCCCGTCGCTGCCAACATGTTAGGATTTGTTGCACCGAAATCGCTTTGTAGCGACCTTGATACAGTGCCTCAATCACTGCCAAGTGTAGCCAGTTTCCTGGATATTGCTTTTGCCAAAGGTCAACTAGCTCACTGGCGCTATAGCCACTGAGGTCGAAACTATAGTGAATTAGTAGGGCTATTGCCAAGTCGGCAGAGGTGTCCAAGGCTGGTGTGAACATCTGGCTGTCAGCTTCTGGCAATAGGCGTAAATCCTGCTCCCATCCCATACAGCCTATCGTGTTTTTAGCTACAGTTTTGTTTGCCAAGTGCTTCTAAGTATATAAGCGAAGTGCCTTTCATTGTACTTTTCACGCAGTAGAAGAGGAAACGATATAGGGCGAATTCATATTGGACACAAGCGCGGAATCTGTGTGGGAGATTCGCCCGATCGCCACTAATGCTTGATAAACCATAGCAGCTGCTTCTCCTTGTGTCGCCTCTCGATTGGGGTGGAGTTGTTTAGGATCTGGATAATTCACGATAATTTTGTTTTGGGTGGCGGTGGCTACTGCGGTGCGGGCATACTTGGGAATCGTATTGCGATCGCTGTAGCTCACTAAAGTATTATTATCAGCTGGTTTGAGCGCCAGTCCATTCACCAAAGAGACGATAACTTGTAATCGCAGGACATTTTGCCCAGGGCGGAAGGTGCGATCGCTAAATCCCCCAACAAAGCCACCCCGCGCCGCGACTTGAATCGCATCATAAGCCCAAAAATCCTTTGGTACGTCCGTAAAATCAGGCGCAGGGTATTTGGGAATCGGGTTAAAGCAAGCAGCAACCAAAGCCGCGTATTGGGAGCGAGTTATCGGTTTGTCTGGCTCAAAGGTACCATCAGCAAAACCGTGAGTTAAACCCATGCTGATTAATGCCTGGATAAATGGTTCTGCCCAGTGTTCTACAAGGTCGGTATCAGAAATTGTACTTCCTGGCTCTGTTTCTTGAGTATCTTTTGTTGCCACAAGCAATTTTACTAACCCCTTGATTTGTGAAGTATTCAACTGATTACCTACACAAATCAACTCAAAAGAGGTCGTATTTTGGACATCAAACTCTCCGTTATTGCGAAAAATGTTACCAGCAGGGTCTTGAGCGGTGCCGAGGTCAGGAGCGGCGTTAGGATTGACTAATAGCCCGTTTTGAATATTATTTTCGATTAGATTATGACGTAGTACAGGTCGGGCAGTTCGTGAGAGGGCGATCGCGTGTCTATTTTCTGATACCGTGTTATTTGCAACCAAAGGGGCAGCAAAGTCACTAATACCTATTCCCAAAGCATTTTTTTGCAAAATATTCCGCAGTACTTGCCCCTTGCTATTGCGTGCCATGATTAACCCACTGAGACCATTTTGGACAAACACGTTGTCCTGAATCAGTGGTTTGGCGCTACCCGTGACAAACACTCCCTCCCGACCGCATTTGATAAACGTGTTGTTCGCTAAAGTTGGTGAGGCTGGCTCCTCAAACTGCTGTGCTGTTGATTCAATCCAGACACCAGTGCCTTTTTCCATAGGATTTATGACAGTGACGCCCAACAGTTGAGCATCATCTAGTAAGAGTAGTGTAATATTTTGTACACCAAAACTTTCGCTTTTATACTCCCCACTTCCGGAAATCACAATACCTTGACCTTTGCTTGCTTCCTGACCTACTACGATCACGCCCACTGAAATAACCAGTGGAAAAACCTCTCCACTAGCAGTGGTGTAAGTTCCAGGTGCAAGCTGAATAATTTTAGGTGTTGTGCTTCCGTTAAGGGCACGGCTGAGAGTTTTGTAAGGGTTTAACCATGTCCCAGTATTGGCATCATTCCCAATAGCAGGGTTCACGTAAAGAGTGGGTGTGGCAACGAGGGTAGAGTTAACCATTTAGATGTTAATAGACAAGTTTTAAATAATGACAATAATTATGAACGCTAATTGGTCTAAGTACTCAGAATTATTGCGGAGCATTGAACACGGAAAAAAGCTTGCTTTTAACGATTTTCCTCATATTCGAGTCTGTAGGAAAAGGAAAAACAAACAATAGCACACTCAGCACTCGGTAGGGCGCAGTAGTTGCTGCACCTGTGAACACTCAGGGCTGTTTTGGTGATTTATCATCCCTAATCCCCAATCCCCAATCTCTTATCAAACCTGTGAACACTCAGGGCTGTTTTGGTGATTTATCATCCCTAATCCCCAATCCCCAATCCCCAATCCCTTATCAAACCTGTAAACACTCAGGACTGTTTTGGTGATTTATCATGGTTTGATACATTATGATTTGCCATTCAAATAAAGTGAATGATTTCAGTTGAGCATCTAAGTAAAATATACGGCTCTACCCAAGCAATTACTGATGTTACGTTCAACGTAGAACCAGGAGAGATTTTGGGGTTTTTGGGACCGAATGGCGCTGGCAAAACCACAACCATGCGGATTTTAGCTGGTTATTTACCAGCAACGAGTGGTACGGCGCGGATTGCGGGCTTTGATGTCCATGAAAATTCTCTGTTGGTGCGCCAACGCATTGGTTATTTACCAGAGACACCGCCGTTGTATCCAGAGATGACGGTGGAGGGATTTTTGTATTTTGTGGCGCGGATTAAGGGAGTCAGAGCAGGCGATCGCACGAGCAAGGTAGCAGCAGCTATAGAACGCTGTAATTTACAAGACAAGCGCCACGTGATTATTCGCAAACTTTCTAAAGGATATCGCCAGAGAGTTGGGATAGCTCAGGCGATCGTCCACGATCCACCAGCCATCATTTTGGATGAACCCACAGTCGGACTTGACCCCCGGCAAATCATTGAGGTACGCAATTTAATTAAAAGCCTTGCTGGAAGCCACACAATCATTCTTTCCACCCACATTTTGCCAGAAGTGAGCATGACCTGTAGCCGCGTGGCAATCATCAATCGTGGCAGAGTCGTAGCGACAGATACGCCTGAAAATCTCATGACCCAGTTGACAAAAGGTTCAGGGTATGAAATAGAAATTGAGGGAGAAGCTGCTCTAGCTAAACAGGTTCTGCAAAATTTACCAGGCGTAAGTTTGGTCGAATCAATTCCTGCTGTGGGAATGCACACTCATAGTCCCTTTAGGGAAAACCGAGGTTACCTGCGGGTGATATCGCAACCGGGAACGGAACCAGGAGGAGATATTGCAACGGCGTTGATACGTACAGGATTTGGTTTACATGAAATGCGGCGTGTTAGCGCTACTCTGGAAGATGTCTTTTTGCAACTTACAACAGAAGAAAAGAACTTGGATGAGACAGAAACAGCAGAAGCCAAGGAAGGAGAAGCTGCCTAAATGGGTGTAGTACTGGGTAATATTATTGCCATTTATCGCCGAGAGTTACAAAGCTATTTTGTAGCGCCTCTGGCGTACGCCATTGCTGGCGTTTTTTGGTTTCTATCTGGGTTATTCTTCGTGCTCATTTTGATGGGACCAGAAGGCATTTTGCAAACAGTGGCTGCATTAGATTTACAAGGACAACAATTTGGAGTACCAGTTCCACCAATAGATGTTCCTTACGAATTTGTTAGGGCATTTTTGGATCGCCTAGGGTGGTTGTTGTTGTTTGTGCTGCCAATACTCTCGATGGGACTTTATGCCGAAGAACGCAAACGCGGCACTTTGGAACTTTTAGCCACATCACCAGTCACAAACTGGGCGGTAGCTGTGGGGAAATTATTAGGAGTGTTGACATTTTTCATCACAATGGTGATGCCTATGCTGGCATTAGAAGCTGTTGCTTTGAGTGGGTCAAATCCACCAATGCCGCCAGCCATTCCCTTATTAGGGCATTTGGCATTAATCTTACTAGCAGCAGCAATTTTGTCTTTGGGAATGTTTATTTCCTCTTTGACAGATAGTACAATCTTGTCTGCTGTCCTCACATTCGCATTAGTTTTATTACTGTTGTTTGTTGATTTAATTGCCAAAAATATTGGTGGTTCTGTAGGAGAAGCCTTGAGTCATCTCTCGTTATTGAAACATTACAACACTTTAGTACAAGGTATTTTCGATACCAGCAGCCTGCTCTTATTTGCTAGTTACATCATTTTAGGGATATTTCTCACTGCTCAATCAATTGATGCATTGCGTTTTCAGCGTTCATAGACATTTATTATTAGTCATTAGCAGACAAAAATAGACCTCTTGCACTCATTCAATGTTTTGAAAATCAAACCACAGATGGACACAGATGGACACAGATGATTTATCTACGTTTATCTGCGTGCATTTGCGGTTAAAAATAGCTTAAAACAAGATTTGTGCGAGAAATATAATGACTAATGACTAATGACTATAGGACTTACGCACCAGTAAGGGAAAAACGAACCGCAAAGGACGCGTTCGCGAAGCGTGCGCCTTAGCGCATAGTACACGAAGGAATAAGAGTTTGAGAGAGTTTTTTCGTAAGTCCTGGACTAATGACTAATAACTAATAACTAATAAAATGAAAACTATCGCTAAAAAGACACCTTGGAAATTTTTGTTTTGGTTTGGTCCGTTTCTAGTTGCTGCGGGCTTAACCGCTGGGTTGGTATCAAATAATTGGGGAGCAATCCCATTAGGATTGATAATTTTAGGATCTGTGATTATTGGCTTGTGGCTGTTATGGCAAAACAAGCAGAGTCAGTGGTGGGGACAACGTTCCACCCAAGCTGGTACTAATGCCTTGGTTGCGACTGTGGCAGTTTTGGCGATTTTAGGATTAATTAACTTTTTAGGGACTCGCTACCATACGCGAATTGACTTAACAGAAACTAAGTTGTTTACTCTTGCTCCCCAGTCACGGGAATTGGTGCGTTCCTTACGAGTACCAGCAAAGGTATGGGTATTTGACCTCAATCAAGACCCTGTAGACCGGGACTTGCTGGAAAATTATCATCGGCAAAGCTCAAAGTTTAATTTTGAGTACGTAGATCCGCAAGCTAGACCAGGACTTGCTCGCAAGTTTGGCGTCAAAGACTATGGAGAAGTTTACTTGGAATCTGGGGATAGACGGCAGTTGGTTCAGGTGGTCGGTCCTCAAGAACGCTTATCGGAAGTGAAGTTAACGAATCGCCTGCAACAAATCAGCAGCTTAGGGACAGCTAAAGTTTACTTTCTTCAAGGTCACGGCGAACACCAACTTTCAGGCACAGAGGATGCAATATCGCAAGCAGTTCAGGCATTAAATGAAAAAAATTACACCACCTCTCCCTTGAATCTGGCAGAAAAGCCCAGTGTTCCTCAAGATGCTGCTGTTGTCGTGGTTGCAGGTCCCAAAAGAGCGCTCTTTGAAACTGAGATAAAAGCACTACGGGACTACCTGAATCGAGGTGGCAATTTACTGCTGATGATTGATCCAAATACTGACCCCAAAGTTGAGAGTTTGCTTGCCGAGTGGGGTGTGAAGTTAGATAATCGTTTGGCAGTTGATTCCTCTGGAAGCGTTGGGCTTGGTCCTGCAGCACCTTTAGTAACTCAATATGGAAAGCACCCGATCACCAAAGATTTTGGCAATGGCATTTCTTTTTATCCGTTAGCACGATCGGTTGACACAACCCCAGTCGCAGGGATTGAGGTGACTCCCTTGTTGCTGACCAAACCTTATCCCAATAGCTGGGCAGAAAGTGACCAGGAAAGCGAAAACTTGCAGTTTAATCCCGAAAGCGATCGCAAAGGTCCACTGACATTGGGCGTCGCATTAACAAGGAAACCATCAGCCCAATCACAAACCAAATCTAACCCTACACCCACACCTACAGCAGCAGCAACCACTCAAACCCCAGCTAGCCCCACTCCCAGCGCCAAACCCACTGCACTCCCAGCACCCACACCCAAAACCGAAACCAAAGCCAGCCCCACTCCCTCCCTCCCTCCCTCCCTCACTCCCTCCCTCCCTCCCTCCCCCACTCCCTCATCTCCCTCCGCTGAGTCACGGATGGTAGTATTAGGAAATTCAGATTTCGCCATCAATGGCTTGTTTGATAAGCAGCTTAATGGAGATGTGTTCCTCAACTCAGTCACTTGGTTGAGTCAGCAGGATCAGCAACCCCTTTCGATTAGCCCCAAAGAAGCCAAAGACCGTCGCATCAACCTAACAGCAGCACAAGCTAATCTTTTAGAGTTGTCGTCTCTGCTGATTTTACCGATGATAGGGTTAGTAACAGCTGCTATTCTCTGGTGGCTACGAAGATAGAGAAATTATGAATTATAAATTATGAATTATGAAAAATTTAATCATTCATAATTCATAACTCTTCTTTCTTAACTTATCTATGAAGCTACAAAAGACGACTTTAATTTTGATACTGCTAGCGTTGGGTTTAGGTGGTTTTGTTTACTTCTATGAAATTAAAGGTACACCTCAGCGAGAGGAAATCAAGGAGAACAAGCAGCAAATTTTCTCCTTTAAAGAGGACGATGTGCAGTCTTTGACTGTCAACACTAAAAATCAGACCCTAAATTTGGAACGTAGTGGCAAATCTGATGGAAACAAGTGGGAGATAAAATCTCCGGAAGTCGCACCAGCAAGTAACGCTATTGTAGGTTATTTAATGAATTTGCTGGTAGAAGGAAAGAGTGAGCGAACAATATCTATCCCAGCTAACCAGCTTACAGAATTTAGTTTAGCTCAGCCTCAAGCAACGATTGATATAAAACTCAAGAATCAGAAAACACATCAGTTGATTTTAGGTAAGCCTGACTTTAACCGCCGTTTCATGTATGCTCAAGCTGACCCTCCTGCAAAACCTGATGGAAATGTTAATGTCCTGTTAGTCTCTACAGATTTTGAAAATGCTGTCAATCGAGAACTGTCAGAGTGGAAACAACTCCAACCTATAAATGATAGTGTCAAGCCTACGCCTAATGCTGATAAACCTACTCCAGCAAATAGCAAATAGTAGCTTTATTTTCATATAGCCTGATGGCACAATCATTTTTCATCTGATATTCACTTGTCATGACTGCCGACTTTACGTTGCTTTATGAGTAAATCAATGACGTCCTTGTGCTGTTTATGGAACTTAAGTAATTCTAAGTAAGCAAAAGGAACAACTATGGGCCAGAAAATAGTAGCTGTGACCAAAATGATAATAGAAAATAAGCGCTGCTCTGAATCCATGTCTTCATCTGCTAGAAAAAATACTAGCCATTCATTGAAGAAACAGCAAGCCATTATCAAGTAAACTATAATTGCCAAATTAATGATTAATATTGGTGCCATATATGGTTGTAAATAAAACTAAGCCCGCCAGTAAACTTGCCTTATGTTTGTCGCAATACCCTACTACATATATACAAATTTTATCTGACTTCTCTGTGTGTAGTATGTTTTCTACTATACTTCTTAATTTTTCGGAACGTCTGGCTTAAAGTACTATCTAACTTTATTTTATATAAAATAAAAAAGTACTATCTAACTTTATTCTATATAAAATAAAATTGTGTGTGATTTTTACCCTCGTTTCTTAAATTAGCACTTAGCTATAGCTGCTGAATGTTTCAACGTAAAAAAATGTAAAAAATATTAGCATTATAATAACTATCTAGCAGTTGTACAGATACTTTACCTCAACAGTTTCAAATCTCTAAATTAGTGGAAGCAGCCAGTGTAGTGATTTTATGAAAGATCAAGCTACTTACTGTAAGTAGTTCATGCAAAAAATCGCCAACACCCGCTTATGCTATTTGCTTAGAGTACTTATCCTAAATTATTTTCTATAAAATAAATAAAATCTATGTAAATTTTAAAATAAAATAATATGATTTATTAAATCAAGAAAATTGAAATTGACTGGCAAATTCAGAAGTATCTTATCAATTAAGAAGGCAGAAGTACGAAGGCAGATGGCAGAAGGAATCCCGATAAATAAATTTAGGGGATTTAAAAAGGACGCCTTTTTTCCTTGCCGCACTCTGCGCATGGCGTTCCGCCACGCGAAGCGAACGCAAAAAAATCTTTTTTATTTTCATAACTGAAGTTGGGGGCTTGTACCCAATATTGGCACAGAGCAAAGAGCATCCCTTTATACCTTTTTCCTTTTACCGCCTTCTGCCCTCTGCCCTCTGCCCTCTGCCAATATTGGTCAAGTGTATAAAATGAGTTAGCCGCAAGTTATTATACTTAAAATACGTCTTCCAAAGCATCCTTAGTCATTGAATGTATCCATGGCAAGTGCAACAGCAACATTGCTAATTTCCTGTCCGGATCAAAGAGGGTTAGTCGCGAAAATTGCCAATTTCATCTACGCTAATGGTGGTAATATTATTCATGCGGATCAACATACAGACTTTGCAGCAGGGTTATTTCTTACACGCATTGAATGGCAGTTAGATGAGTTTAATTTGCCGCGTGACTTAATTGCACCAGCATTTAATGCCATTGCTCAACCATTGCAAGCCAAATGGGAATTACATTTTTCCGATACCGTGCCGCGCATTGCAATTTGGGTGAGTCGTCAAGACCATTGTCTATTTGACTTGATTTGGCGACAACGTGCAAAAGAATTTACTGCTGAGATTCCTTTGATTATCAGCAATCATCCTGATTTAAAAGTGGTAGCAGAGCAGTTTGGTATTGAGTATTTCCACGTTCCCATCACAAAGGAAAACAAACAAGAACAGGAAGCTAAGCAACTGGAATTGCTACAGCAGTACAAAATAGATTTAGTTGTATTGGCAAAATATATGCAAATACTGAGTGGAGAATTTATTGCCAAATTTCCACAAGTGATTAATATTCATCATTCATTTTTACCAGCTTTTGTTGGGGCAAATCCTTATCACAAAGCTTTTGAACGTGGTGTGAAAATTATCGGTGCAACTTCTCATTATGTGACTGATAATTTAGATGCAGGACCAATTATTGAGCAAGATGTGGTGCGAGTCAGCCACCGCGATGAAGTTGAGGATTTGATTAGAAAAGGTAAGGATTTGGAGAGAGTTGTATTAGCAAGAGCAGTGCGTTTGCACTTGCAGAATCGTGTATTGGTGTATGGCAATAGAACAGTAGTGTTTGAATAAACTGACACAAAGACACGGAGACACAGCGACGCGGGGATGCCTAGCTTACTTTTCACTTTTTTCTGGAAAACCTCGCTTCTATTTCTCTCTCCACCTCTCCCTAACCCTCCCCTAAGAGGGGAGGGAAGAGGAGCAGCTTTTATTACTGAGAGAGACGCGTGAATTTTGGGTTTGAATTTTGAATTCCCCAAAGGGGTTAACTCCTCTCCGTGTCCCCGCGTCTGTCCATGTGAGCGTCCTGTTCGTAAAGTTGGTGTGTTTGCGCCTCTAACTAATCAGAAGGTAGGGAATTTTCAGCCAGCGATCGCGTTTTTCTTTCTATGTTTTCGGAGTTAGTAATTCTAGTGTTTTCAAAAACATGAGACACCCAAGGTAAAGCGACAAAAATTACTCCTAAAACGATTAAAAATACAGAAATTCCAAAAATTTGGTCACGAGGAATTTCGAGAACACCGCGTAAAATAACTTCTCGCAAAGCAGAAACAATGGTAATTTCTACTGCTGCTCCTACGGATATTCGTTGTACTTGCAAGTAATCAAGTAACAAGCGAAATAACTCTACCAAAATCAAAATGAACAAAATATCAGATGTTACTTGCCGTAAATCCAACGGATGCAAAAAAGAGAAGAACATATCTCCCAGTCGTATAAGCATCACACAGAATAAACCAAGGCACAGAGAAATAATGATAAAGTCTTGAAAAATCTCCAGATTACGTACAATTCTATCTCGCTGAAACCAATTATTTAACTTTGTAATCAGCCGTTGTGGCATGGTATCTCCGGACAGTGTAGGTTCGTCCAGATCCATGATAAGCAATTTCAAATTTAAAATCCAAAACGACAAAATTTTGTTTTGATAGTTGTTTCAGTAAATCAACTGAGTCAAGGATAAAAAAATATCATCTCTAGGAATTAAACGAGTATAAAAACTAAAAAGCCTGCCTAAGCAGGCTTTGTTTGTATATAGCAATCCTATTTCATTTGTGTTGGCGCAGCCTGCGCGTAAGCGCATAAATTGACCTCCTTCAGATCCCCGACTTCTTTAAGAAGTCGGGGATCTTGTTTCTTCACGAATCCTGCGCGGACTGCTATAGCTCCATCGTTTTAATATGCGAGCATTACACTAAAACTATTTACTACCAAAAAGTGCAAATAATTCTTCCTCAGTAGGTTCAACTTTGGAAACACCATTCAATTGATGCCGAAGCTGAGAAATTGATTCATATATTTGCTTTCGAGCGCGGTTCGTGTTACCTAATGGTTGATGTTCTGGTAAGGAATGCCACGGATTGTAAGATAGATTTTCACAAAACTCCATTTGTTCGCGAGAGTCAAATTTTTGAGGAGGAACCTTGATAGTAGCGACTTTGTGAAAAGGAGATTTCCATTCAATCGATGAATCTTCAATCGGCATTTTTTCAGCGTCTGTTTGAAACTGAATCAAAAAATCAAAACTAGCTCCCTTGCTGTTTAAATGCTCGACCATTGCCTCACGGAGATAGTTGGGAGACTTAGAAACTTCCCTACCCGAAATATTCTCAGCAGAGGGTTTTGCCGAGAATTTAATCGCTCTATCACCAAATTTGTAGGGCGTCATGCTCCAATATTGAATTTCCAGAGGACTGACAATCTTTTTACTCTGAATTGTCCGGGCAATTATCAATTCTTGCAAGCGCCATTTCAATGGATTGAAACCAGGAATAAAAAACTTTAATGGTATAGTACCCTTTGCTGCTCTAATAGCAGCAAAAAACTCAACGTAATCTTGGAGATTCCGGATAAGAAATACAGGATGGTTGACTAAAATAAAGTCTTGAGTGTTCTTTTCGTCTTGAATCAGCTTCTCGCCTTCTACACCCAAGAGTTTCACAGCCATACCGCGACCATCACCTTTTGTATCAGGTTGGGCTGCATTTCCCGAAGCATTGGAAAAGCGAATACAAGCAGTAAACTTCTTTCCTGGTTCTTTGAAAACGCCAACTTTCATTTCTTCGGGTAAGTTGGTTTCAACAATAAATTCCCCTTGAACACAACCATGATGTTTAGCGTGAGCATCTCGTCGGGCTGGGCGATCGCCACCTTGATAGTTTTGCTCAACCTGCTGTCTGGTCATTTGTTCAATGGCTTCGATAGCAGACGCCTCGTTTGGTGTTGGATATTCCCTACCAAGTTCTAATTTACCTTTTTGAGTTTGCATAGATCAGTTTTGGGTAGTGGGGAAGAGAAATTCGTATTTTGCACCGAGTCGTCTATCAATTTTGATTTGAGGGGTTCGTAGTAAGCGCTTACTACAACAAAAGAAAAAAGGCAAAAGATATAATTTCTCTTTTGACTTTTGACTTTTTATTTACCTTGAGTCATGGTCACTTTAAAGCGTTTGTCTGTTTGAGGAATATTGCGATGTAGAACGTCCGAAAGATTTGAAGTCGTCTGAATAATTTCCATACCAATTGGTGAAAAAGTTTTTTCGTTGAAAATATTTTCAGCCAACAGCGGGTTCGTTAATGCTTGCGAAAAAGCATCGATGCCTACCAGTCTACCAATTAAGGCACCTACAGCAGAGTTCTCGCGCGTATCTTCAGCGAAGAGTCCTACGTAGAATTCAATACTATTTGACACATTCTATACTCCTCACGGATCACTCATTTTTTTCTGAGAACCAACGAATAGTATTTTCTACTCAGCTAAGATCGACTCATAATAAAAAAAGAGTTAAGAAAGATTAAGCTGAACGATCTTTGGTATGAGCAAAACAGCCTTGAATTTAACAGCAATATCTATTTTTGTGATGACGATGTCCTGTCTTTTGGGACCGTTGTTTCACTTGTCACCCACAGTCCCGGCAATTGCCACCTTTGCTGTTTTGGGAATAGCAACTTTCGATGCATTTACTTTACAAGGAAAGGGCGGAAATTTACTTATAGATTCGCTGGCTGGTTTTTCACCTGAACACAGAGAACGTATCATTCACCACGAAGCAGGACATTTTCTCGTTGCTTATCTGTTGGGTATTCCAGTTATCAGCTATACCTTAAGTGCTTGGGAAGCACTCAAACAAAGACAACCAGGACAAGGTGGTGTGAGCTTTGATGATGGCGAATTAGCATCCCAACTGGAACGGGGTACAATCAGTGCTCAAATAGTTGACCGCTACTGCACAATTTGGATGGCAGGTATTGCCGCTGAAACACTGGTTTATAAAAACTCCGAGGGGGGAGTTGATGATAAAAGCAAGCTATCAATGGTATTGACAAATTTAGGATTTTCTGCATCAAGTTGTGAGCAGAAACAGCGCTTTTGTACCCTCCAAGCCAAAACGCTGCTGCAAGAAAATTGGTCGGCATATCAAGCTTTGGTCAATGCGATGCGACAACGTGCATCAGTACCAGAGTGTACTAATGCAATTGCACACGCTAAGAAACAGCCTGAAGATCTGAAGTGTTAGGGAACATCTGGCGACTGCAACCAATAACACGATTACGTCCAGTCGCTTTAGCTTCCAACAGGAATTGATCGGCGCGTTCCAACAAGCTGGTTCCCCTGGTATCATCTTCTGGTTGTAAACAAGCTGTTCCGATGCTGATTGTAACGTTGATTGCGAGTTTGTCGTTAATTGCAAATGGTTGCTTGCTAACAACACGATTGAGACGGTTTGCCACGGCGAGTGCGTCGTCGCAGGTGGTGTTGGATAGAATAACGACAAATTCCTCTCCACCATAGCGGAAAGGGATGTCTTGAAACCGTAGATTGTGGCGCAGACGGTGACATAAAAGCTGCAACAGGCGATCGCCAACCAAATGCCCATAGCTATCGTTCACTTTCTTAAAATAGTCCACATCGAGAATCATCAATGAGAGCGGATCTCCATGACTACGGGCTTTTTCAATGTACTTGGGTAAGTCCGCGTTTAAGGCACGGCGGTTCTTCAATTCTGTCAACGAATCAGCTAAGGCTATAGCTGTCAACAAATCATTTGTCCGCACCAAATCGCGATACTTCTGTGCCTTACGCAAGCCTACACTCAAGTGAGCGAGCAATAATTGCTCGTTGGCAGTTTCCTCTGCTGGAGGATTGTCTGTTTTTTGCTTTGGTTGCTGCCAAATGTAAGCATCAGCTCCTTGGCGTAGTGCAGCACAAGTCATCTCCAATTCCCATTCTCTGCCAAACTGACTTTTGCCAGCCAGCAACTCAGGACTATCCTCCACCAGGATACAGTAAATCCAGGATAGCTTTGTCTGTTCTTTCAACCAACGGCAGAATTCCATACTGCCATGCAAACTAGCCTGTACCAGTATGACATCAGGCGGCTTGATTTGGATGCGTGACACCGCCTGATTTACATTAGCGATCGCTTCTATGCTAAAAGTGGATGCATCACGGAGCTGATCTGGAAGTGTGGCGAGAAAATGATCACCTCCGAAGACCAGAATAGATATATTCATTCCTCTGCTTTTTGCCCTATCTCAAGTTTAAGGGTGTATTTCTGGTTAAATTTACTGATGCTCCCTGATTGATTACAAATTGTGCCGATACATTACAGTTGCAAAAAACTCATACCGCGTTGATCTGTCGTACACTCAAAAGCAGTTACTCTTGAGGGCGGACTCCCGACACAAAACGAGTTAATTGGTACGGCGGTTTGCTGGGGTACTGAGTTTTTTACACGTTTTCCCCAGCCGATATTTTTGGCAACGGGGAATACTCATTATTCCCTGATATTATTTGACTGTTATGTTTACCATAAATCTGTCATTTTTCACCTCATGGTAGTTGAGCTTTTTTTATACCATCGCTGTCGTTTCGATTTCTGATACAAAACGTCTGCCGTGTAAGCATTTCTTTCAAATAGTAGAAGTACCGAATATTTTATGAAAGTATGAAGGGATTACTGTAATACTCTAGATAGATTTATGTAAAATTATGATAAAGTCAACCACCATTACTCTTCCTCGCATAAAGAACTTTTTGAGGAAAACAAGCAACCCAGAAAAGCGTATATTCAAAAAACTATAATCTTTTTGCTACATTCGTTCATATTTGCCAAACACTAAGTAAAACTACGTAATGTTAACTTTTTATAAAAGTTTTTATAAAAACTGGCTCCAACAATTTAACCTGCATTTAAAAACAGGTCATTCTAACCATTTTAAAAGAGCAAAGATTGACAGGAATTTTGTGGCAGTAATGCTGGGAAATCAGGTGTGAAGTATGAATGATGAAATACGAATCAACTACAAAAAACTTCATCATTCATCTTTTATCATTCATCCTGCTTGATAACCTTCCACAGTGTAACCCGCAGCGACGATTGCCTGTTTGATAGACTCCTCAGAAGATTGTGCTTCCACAGTCACAGTTTTGGCTTTTACATCCACATCCACCTTGGCATCAGGTTCCACAGTGCGGATTGATTCGGTAATACTGTGTACGCAGTCTGCACATGCAATATTCGGTACTGTCATTTTTAATGCCATAATCTACCTCTTTTAGGGAATTTTGATTTTTTTTCCTGCTTTCATTCTAATAATCGTGAGCACGCTCACTCATCCTACCAAAGTTAGGTGACTGTGGCACTATACAATAGCTGCACAAGCAGCCACCTTGGTGAACCAGCACTGCAGGAGGTGACGACAACCTGCTGCAGGAGGGTTAGCCCGACCTAGGTGACTGGTGTAAGCGCAAAGCCTGCGCTTTGCCAACGCGCAGCGTCTCCGCAGGAGATACCCGTTCGCCGTAAGGCGTGGCGTTAGCCATAGGGTAAAGGGTGCTGGTCGCAAACTGAAACAAAATGCAAAAATGGGGACTAGGGACTGGGGACTAGGTCTTTTCCCAATCCCGAATCCTTAGTTATTGAAACTAATTTTGTAAATACCCATGTCTCATCATCCCCAGTACCTCGGCGGTAACGAAATTCGCGCCTTATTCCTTGACTTCTACGCCCAACGGGGACACCAAATTCTCCCGAGTGCTTCCCTTGTTCCAGAAGACCCAACCGTACTGCTGACGATCGCGGGGATGCTACCATTTAAACCCATTTTCCTAGGACAGCGGACATCGGAATTGAAGCGTGCAACCACTTCCCAAAAATGCATCCGCACCAATGATATCGAAAACGTCGGACGCACTAAACGGCATCACACGTTTTTTGAGATGTTGGGGAACTTCAGCTTTGGAGACTATTTTAAAGAACAAGCCATAGCTTGGGGTTGGGAGTTGACAACAAAAGTCTTTGGTTTACCGCCAGAACATCTTGTTGTAAGCGTCTTTGAGGAAGACGACGAAGCTTTTGAAATCTGGCGTGATAAAATCGGCGTTCCGGAAGCTAGAATTAAACGTTTGAGAGAAGATAACTTTTGGAATTCTGGTCCTACTGGTCCTTGTGGTCCGTGTTCAGAAATACACTACGACTTTCACCCCGAACGCGGTGATGAAAATATTGATTTAGACGACGACAGCCGGTTCATTGAGGTTTATAACCTCGTCTTCATGCAATACAACCAGGATGCTGAAGGGAATTTAACACCACTGGCTAACAAGAACATCGACACCGGGATGGGTTTGGAAAGGATGGCGCAAATCCTCCAAAAAGTTCCCAACAACTATGAAACTGATTTAGTTTTTCCCATTATCAAAACAGCAGCGGAAATTGCTGGGATAAACTACGAATCGGCTGATGAGAAAACCAAAGTCTCCTTAAAAGTGATTGGCGATCATATTCGTGCCGTCGTCCATATGATAGCCGATGAAATCCGCGCTTCTAACGTGGGACGAGGTTATGTGCTGCGTCGCCTCATCCGTCGCGTTGTACGTCACGGGAGATTAATTGGCATTGCAGGAGAATTTACCACTAAAGTTGCTGAGAGTGCGATCGCCCTTTCAGATTCAGCATACCCCAACGTGCGGCAACGCGAAAACGCCATCAAAGCGGAACTGCAACGCGAAGAGTCTCAGTTTTTGAGAACTTTGGAACGCGGCGAAAAACTGCTTGAGGAAATCATTGCTGAGGTACAAAGCAAAGGCGAAACCCAAATTAGCGGTGAAAGTGCTTTTACTTTGTACGATACCTACGGTTTCCCCCTGGAACTCACTCAAGAAATTGCTGCTGAAAACAACCTCACCGTTGATGAGGCGGGTTTCGATGCCCAAATGCGTCATCAAGTAGAACGCGCCAAGGAAGCACACAAAACCATCGATTTAACGGTGCAAGGTTCTCTCGACAAGCTAGCAGAGGATATCCACGCGACAGAATTTTTAGGTTACACCCAAGCTGTAGCGACATCTAAAGTTGAGGTGGTGTTGGTTGATGGTGTCTCCCAAGAAGAAGCAGAAGCAGGAACAGAAGTACAAATTGTCCTCGACCAAACCCCATTTTATGCAGAGTCGGGAGGACAAATAGGCGATCGCGGTTATATCTCCGGCGATGGCGTCCTCGTGACAATTCACGATGTCAAGAAAGAATCTGATTTCTTTGTTCACTTCGGACGCATCGAACGCGGTACAATCCGAGTAGGAGATACTGTAACCGCACAAATTGACCCAGCTTGTCGTCGTCGTGTCCAAGCCAACCACACCGCAACTCACCTATTGCAAGCAGCGTTGAAGAAAACTGTCGATGAAGGCATATCGCAAGCAGGTTCACTAGTATCCTTCGACAGGTTGCGGTTTGATTTCAACTGTCCGCGTCCTCTGACACCAGAAGAAGTGCAGCAAGTTGAGAAACTGGTGAACATTTGGATTGCCGAAGCACATTCTGCCAAAGTGGAAACTTTGCCCTTAGCAGAAGCAAAAGCCAGAGGTGCTGTTGCCATGTTCGGGGAAAAATACGGCGAAGAAGTGCGCGTGATTGACTTTCCTGGTGTATCAATGGAACTTTGCGGCGGGACTCACGTCAGTAATACTGCGGAGATAGGCGTTTTCAAAATCGTCTCGGAAGCAGGTGTAGCATCAGGTGTGCGGCGGATTGAAGCTGTTTCTGGTCCGGCTATCTTAGATTACCTGAATGTCCGTGATAAAGTCGTTAAAGATTTGAGCGATCGCTTCAAGGTAAAACCTGAAGAACTCCCCGACAGAATCACCACTCTGCAAAACGAACTCAAAACCACCCAGAAGGAACTGGAAGTTCTCAAATCACAGCTTGCTATTGCCAAATCAGATAGTTTGCTGCAAACAGTCGAATCGATTGGCGATTATAAAATTCTTGTCGCCAAGATGGAAGACGTTGATCCAGAGTCCTTAAAAACCGTAGGCGAACGCTTGCTGCAAAAAATCGGTAACGGTGCGATCGTGTTGGGTTCCGTTCCCGAAGAAGGAAAAGTCAGCTTAGTTGCTGCTTTCAGTCCTGAGGTGAACAAAAAAGGCTTGCAAGCAGGGAAATTTATTGGTGCGATCGCCAAAATTTGTGGTGGTGGCGGTGGTGGAAGACCAAACCTTGCACAAGCAGGCGGACGCGATGCGAGTAAATTACCCGAGGCGTTGGAACAAGCGCGGAGTGAGTTAAAGTCAGCGTTGGGTTAATTGTATTTTCTTATGGGGGCAGGCAAGATGCCTGCCTAAAAACTTTGAACAGAATCGGCGGCAGTCCCCACCCTCAGCCGTAGGCGGGGTGGGGAAGGATAGCCGGTCAATTAAGGGGGCGTTGAACCCCCTTAATTGACAATTTCCGTATTAACTCACGAAGAACATCTGACTGAGTTCTCTGTGTCAACTGACAAAATTGTTGTAAATGCTCAAATTCTCTGTCTGATATTCGCGTTGTGACTTGCTTCATAGTTGTCAAGATGCTTTCAATATGCTACCATATTGATAACATTAGCAGAGGTCGATATGCTATGGCTACTAAGCGAATTACTTTTAGGCTTTATCCTTCAAAGACACAAGCTAATAAAATGCACTACTGGAGACGTTTGCATAAAGATTTATATAACGCTTGTGTCGAACATCGTAAAACCTCATATAAAAAATTCAATAAATCAGTAGACTATTTTGACCAACAAAATTGTTTACCTGAATTTAAAGAATACTGGTCAGAGTACAAAGAGCTTGGTAGTCATGCATTGCAAGACACTGTTAAACGTGTAGATTTTGCGTTTAAGCGGTTCTTTAAACTTAAGTCTGGGTATCCAAAATTTAAATCAAGTCGCCATTATAAAGGATGGACTTATCCTTGTGCGTCTGGTTGGAAAGCTTGCACAAACGGCAAAAATGGTTATCTAAAAATATCTAATTTGGGTAACATTAAAATGCGTGGTCAGGCTAGAGATTGGGGTAAGTCTAAAACTTGCACAATCATATTTAAGCAAGGGAAATGGTACGTTTCAATAACTGTTGAATGTGTTCCAACCCGTCCACAAACCGATATAGGTGCTATTGGTTTAGATTTTGGTACACACCATGCTATTGCCGATTATAATGGCAATGTAATTGAGAATCCTAGATTTGTTAAAGCTGCTCAAAGTAAAATCAACAAAATAGCTAAAACCAGTCGTAGAAAAAGACCTCCAAATAGAGGCGTTAAAGCTTCACGGCGTTGGAGAAAAGCTTCGGAATCAGTAGCCAAAATACAATCCAAGGTTGCCAGACAAAGACAAGACTGGCAACATAAAGTTTCTACACAAATAGTTAGCTGTAATAGCTTGGTAGCAACTGAAAAGTTAAATCTTAAGGGGATGACTCGTAAGTCTAAAGGCAAGAGAAAACGTCAAAAGTCAGGACTTAATCGTTCATTGCTTGACGTGGGAATTGGGAACCTCAAAGACTTGATTAAATATAAAGTTACTGAGGCAGGCGGTTTTTATGTTGAGATTCCAACAACTAAAATCAAGCCATCTCAGACTTGCCCTAATTGCGGTCATCAAGAGAAGAAAACATTAGCAGAAAGAACGCATCATTGCAAAAAATGTGGCTACCAATGCGATAGAGATGTAGCAGCAGCAATGGTAATGCTTAACTATGCAAGGGGTATGGAACGTGCCTCTACAGATGCTGATGAGTCAACCTCTACTTGGTGCGGAAGCGTGTCATTCAAGTTACTCAAATGAAGCGTCAGAAACGCACATCTCAGGCGTAGCCGGATGTGCGTAGTTCATTAAATTTGTAGGATTGGTTAAGTAATGCTACCAGAATAACTGCAACAAAGACTCCAATGTAGCGGCTATGGCTTCTTTTACTTTACGCTCTTCTACAAACTTCTTTCCCTTCTCAACCAAAGTTTTAGCTACCAGTTGCCCAGCTTTTGCCTTTGGATCAAAACCTAAATTAGGATCTAGTTTTAACGCTTGTTGGAACTTAGCAACTGCACCGTCAAAGTCACTTGCTTGTGCTAGTTGCTCGCCTTCGGTAATCAAGCGTTCAGCTTTTCCTTTGTTGTCAAACTCTTGTGCTTTCGCTTGTGGGTCAAATTTTAAACTGGGATTCCATATTCTGTCAAGATTATCGACAATTACCACGAGACCTTTTTTGCCCTGCTGTTTCAGTTTGGCTATAGCAGGTTCCAGCAATTCCTTATTAATCGCGTCCAACAGCTTTATTTTTTGTGGTGCGAGATATTGATTGAGTTTTTCTCGTAGCGTTGCATCGCTTTTAGCTTTAGTCGTGATTTCTCCAATTCCAAAAGCCAGAGTAAACTTTTCTTTTTCAGAACTGACACCAAAATCACCAACATTGGGAACTTTGAGTTTTACCCCAGTCACCTCAGCGTTTAAAACCCTCATCGCACCTTGGAGTAACTCCTTAAGCTGATTCGGTTCCTCAAGTTTGAGTTTCTCTAAACTTTGACTGACACGACGGGCGATCGCCAGCAGCACATCAGCAATATCCACATCAGTCATTTCCAAATCTTCACTAGACTCAAAATAGATAACATGAAAGCCATCCGCTTCCAGTTCTAATTTCAGCCTCAGCAATTCTGTAGATTTTCCACAGCCAATATGCCCAGTAAATAGAGTGCAGGTTGGGTCATGTGGCTTAAAAAATGTAATTTTCTGCTTCAGTTTACCAATAATATCTCCGCCGCGCACCGAGGAAAAGTCAATATAATACTTCTTATCCTGCGCGTTGTTAACAACCAGAGTCCGGCTGGGGTCTGTTGCTTCAAAAAATTTTCGTAAATCTACTGCCATAAAGCTTATAATCTACATTATTATTCATTTTTCATATCCTTGCTTCCAAGGATATAGGTAATTACAGCTTTGAAGCTTGATTTTTCGGTGATGTTAATATCTGAAGTTATGTATTAGTAATTTGTACTAAGCGCTTTAGTGTTCGCCGTTAGGCTTGCCGCAGGCAAGACAGCGCTTACTACGAACCCCTTAAATAACATTTGGATCTACGCCCATCGCCCGCAACCGTTCCGCCAGCAATTGAGCGCGATGTTGCGCTTGTTGAACCTGTTCCTCTGGTGTCAAAATCCGTTCCCCTTGCTCGTTATACCAATACAGCCACTCCCGCCTAATGCTTAGATAAGTCCCCCGTTCCATACCAATTCCCAAACCAATTTCTGGTAGCCAAACAGGATTCCCTTGTTGCACTTGATACACACCATCAACCAACTTATAAACTTCCAAACGCGATTTACGGCGGCGAGTGGGATGATAAATAACGTAGTACAAAACTCCTAGCTTTGCATACTCATCTTTTTTAGTGGTATATTCGCCGCGATATTTCTGAGAAACCACTTCCAGCGTCAGTATTGGGACTTGTTCTTCTTCCCACAGAACATAACTGAGACGTAAATTTTCATCAAAAAATCGCTCAACCCCTAAGCTAAGAAACCCATCTGGGACAATCGGCGGTTGATTTGGGTCATAGTATACCCCCATATCAGCCCCAAAAAACCAATCCATGCGATCTGCCCACGCCATAGCTAGTATGGCTTCTAGCAAACCAGGAATCAAATGTTGTAATTGATTATCCACAGGGGTTTCATCAGAATCGGGAAGTTCTTCAGAGGAGGGCAAACAGGCTAATGGGTCGTACTCTAACATAAACGGATTGGCAATTATTTCATAGTTAGATCATATGCTCTTGTCTCCCTCATCCCCCTCATCTCCCTCATCCTCCTCATCTCATCCCCCTCACCTCTATTATTTAGCACCGCACTTAGTAGAGGTCTGCCAAGAACTATGAGGCGCGACAGTGGGCGCATGAGCAATGAGGACTACCTCGCCTTTGGCGTTTACCACCCACCCAGTAGCTTCTACGATGGTTTCTGGTGTGGCGGTAGTTGTGCCGGTAACATTTGCATTCTTTCGGTTTTCACCCTCAGGTTTTAGAGTCACCCAATCTACTTGTACAGCATCAGGTGTCAAGATTTCATAAGGACTGGACGGTAATCCACCACGCCCGGTGATAATAAATTGGTTTTGCTGTTGACTTCCACCCGGTTGACAACCCTGTGCCACCTGAGTGTCTACTGGTGGATCTGCTGGTAAATTGACTAACCCACTGCTGGGGTCGATATCCGGCGTGTTGATTTCTACGACACCAGCTATCCCACGTTCAGAACTGGCGGTGATGTCACTATCAGGCGAAAGAAAGAGTCCTTGAGTATTAATGCGGATATTTCCGCCCTTCCCCTCGAAAGCATTGGCAGTGATGTCGCTATTCTTTGCAGACACTAATACGTCAGTATCTATTTTAATATTGCCGCCATTTCCACCTGCTTGTGCAGTACCAGCGCTGGCAGTGATGTTGCTGTTGTTACGTAGTACGATGTCTCTAGCCTTGAGAGTGATATTCCCACCTTCGCCCGATTTCGTCTCAGTTGTGATGGTTCCTTGGTTGTCAACACGGATGGAGCGAGCGTTAACTTCTATATTGCCAGCATTAGCAGTTGCGTTACCTGTAACGCGAGCAAACAAGCCACTGTTAGGACTATCATTATCAATTAATCGTACACCAAATCGTTCAACCCGGGCATTAAAGGTAGGATCGCTGCCAGAGATACTAACCCTGTCACTGGCGTTGACAGTGATGTTACCTGCACTTCCACTGCTAAAGGCACTAGTTAGGAGTTGTCCGCCACCAGTAAGGTCAAGGGAGTTGGTGTTAACAGTGATATTGCCTCCATTACCAGCGCTCCTACTTCGCGCACTCACAACCGCTCCATCTGATACACTCAAGGTACCAGTAGTGATACTGATATCACCGCCCTGACCAGTGGCTTTTTCCTCACTGCTAGTAATCAACCCACTAATCAAATTTCCTTTATCTGGCTCTGGATTGACCCCAGAAATGCTGACAGATTCAGAAGCATTGATTTGAATATTGCCCCCCTTGTTTCCTCCAGTGGTTCTGGACAAGAGCTCAGCACCATTGGTTAAGGATAGCGTTCTAGCTTTGATATCGATGGTGCCACCATTGCCTGATCCAGAGGTATCGCTGAAGATAAAGCTATTGTCAAAAGAGACAGTATTTCGAGCATCAATCATCACATCTCCAGCAAGCCCTTGTCCAGAGGTGCTGGTGTCGAGTCTACCATCGGTTAAGGAGATGTCCCCAGCGAGTATGTTGATGTCACCAGTCTTGCCAGCCCCTGTTACCCCTGCTTTGGTGTCGATAAAACTCCTTGCAATATCTACAGAATTATTAGCTTGCACAAATACCCCTGTAGTGTCCCCCTGCCCCAAAATTTTGGCACTCAATAGAGCGTTATCAGTTAAGGAGAGCGACCCAGCCTTAATATTAACGCCGCCAGTATTGCCCACGGCTTGAGGATTCACATCGCTCAAGAGCAAACTATTTGCAATATCTACAGAATTATTAACTTGTACAAATACCCCTCCGGCATTCCCCTTTCGGTAAGTGCTGGCACTGAGGATGGCATTGTTTAACGACAGCGACCCAGCCTTAATATCGATACTGCCAGTATTTCCAACGGCTTGAGAAAACCGACTTCCAACATCATTAGAGATTTTGCTATTATTTGCAATTGTCATCCTGTCTGTAGCATCAAGCGTGATATCTCCCGCCTGAGTACCAACTGAGTTTATCCCAGCTTTAAGGGTACTTTCTCCCAAAATCCCTAAATTCCGAGCATTGACTGCAATACTACCCCCACCTCTGGCGGTTACATCAACAAAAGCTCCATTTGTCAGGGATACATCGGCTCGTGCTAAGCTATTGGGAAAACTCAGCCGCAAATTGTTGCTATCAAAATTTAGCCCTACTGTTCCCTCGGACGCCACTCCTCCCAACTCAACTCGACCACCTAAAGCATTCAACTTCCCGCCATCCAATCTCACTTCGCCGCCCAGCAACAACAAACTCTGACCATTATCAACGGATAAAACACCTCTGTGTTCAATAGAATTAATTGGCTGATTCGCAATTTGATTGAATAGAAAAGCAGAAGGATTCACCGTCAGTAATGCAGGATTGTTTGGCGCAGAAGCACTGAAAAAGCCTTGATTGCCAAAGGCGATCGCATTGGCTGTCGTTGCCACAAATGAACCACGAACGTCCAAACTGGCATTAGGTCCAAAGACTATCCCATTAGGATTAATCAGAAACAAGTTGGGATTGGAAAACCCAGAGGTACTGAGAGTTCCCATAATCTCGGAACGGCTACCACCCGTTACCCGAACTAAAATGTTTTGGATAGCCGCGCTAGGACTAACGAAATCGGCTTTGTTTCCTTCCTTAATGTTGAATTGCCCAAAGCTATGAAACAGGTTCCTACCTGCTACAGTTCCCTCAGTGATAGTGTTGATGTTGTTCGAGAAATTGACGACAGAATTATTAGGTAGGGTTGCATCTGGGACGATTTCTTGTTGTTGAGCCTGAGTAGAGTCTATGGTGGTTAGACAGCAGAAGCTAATTCCGCTAACGAAAAAGAAGCCGAGAATGTACTGTCTCACGATGCTGCTTGCCTCTAATGTTACAGTTATTGCTGCCCTGAACAATGTTGCACAATTGCGTAATGATTTAACGGTCGTAGGTAGGGCATAGCCCCACCTACAAAATCTCGAATGTTACAGTTATGACTAGTGTAAGCAGCCTCCCCGCACAATTTCGTAGTTCAGCGTGTAGGGTGCGCCCTTGGTTATGCCATCAAATACAAGCGGCGACGAAGAAAAGCTTGAAACTGGTTTGTGACCTACAATTTGTGGCTCTTCTTGGTTGACTTGATGATCAAGTTCAACGGTCAGTGTATCGTTAAAACATATATCCATACCAAGTGAAACTTCTTTTCCCGGATTAATAGGGTACGGAGCAGAAGTGACATTATAGTCTTGGATGTATATGTATATTTTGCCTGATGAAGAATTGTTTGCAGGGGCGTCTGACCTTATAGATTTGAAGCGTAATTTGTTTACCCCCCGTGGAGTTGGGGGATCTGGCTCAAACTTCGGCCGTCCCAGTGTCCATGATATCAAGGGTAACGGTCTTTTCGTATTCTCAGCCATAGCGTAATATCCACAGGAGGCGATCGCACTCGTAGCTACAGCGATTCCTAGCCCTAATTTCCAACTCCAATTTTTCCAGCTTTGAGTCATATCAGAAATTCCCTCTTACAAAGTAACAGGAGTTAAGCTCACTCTGGGTAATGAAAAATGAAAATCAACACTAACCAAATGGTCAGAAGTTTACCCACCATAGGGAGAAAGACACTTTACTGTATGAAAGTTGTCAGCCCCTGTTTATATATCAGGTCAATCTCCAGACTTTTATGCTACAAACAAAAAAAAATTACAAAAGTTTACGTATTGGTCGAAGGTTATGTCCTGCAAGCAAATGATACTAAGTTGCGATCGCTCGGTTTACTAACACGGGGAGACGGGGAAAAATTCACCCCCTCATCCTCCTCATCCCCCTCATCCCCCTCATCCCCCTCATCCCCCTCATCCCCGACTCCCCACCTATGGCACAATAAAGACGGTAATAAGAAAAATATAGATAAGGTAATTTAGTGAGTCCAACTGCTCAGGCTACCGCTGCTGCGCGTCGCGTGGTATTTCCATTTACAGCAATTGTGGGTCAGGAAGAAATGAAACTGGCTCTGCTATTAAACGTGATTGACCCGAAAATTGGCGGTGTGATGATTATGGGCGATCGCGGTACCGGAAAATCCACAACTATCCGGGCGCTGGCTGATTTACTACCAGAAATCCCCGTGGTTGCTAATGACGCCTTCAACAGCGACCCCAGCGATCCCGACTTAATGAGCGATGAAGTCCGCCAACAGCTAGAGCAAGGCGCGGATATTCCCGTAGTTCAGAAAAAAGTCCAAATGGTAGATTTACCACTGGGAGCGACAGAAGACCGAGTTTGCGGCACAATTGACATCGAAAAAGCTTTATCAGAAGGTGTCAAAGCCTTTGAACCCGGATTACTGGCAAAAGCTAACCGAGGTATCCTTTATGTAGATGAAGTCAACTTACTAGATGACCACTTAGTAGACGTGCTTCTCGACTCCGCCGCAAGTGGTTGGAACACGGTAGAAAGGGAAGGTATTTCTATACGTCATCCAGCGCGTTTCGTTCTTGTGGGTTCTGGGAACCCAGAAGAAGGAGAACTACGCCCCCAACTCTTAGATAGATTTGGAATGCACGCGGAAATCCATACAGTTAAGGAACCAGCTTTGCGCGTGCAAATCGTTGAGCAAAGGTCACAATTCGACCAAAATCCGCCAGCATTTCTGGAAAACTACAAACAAGAGCAGAAAGCACTACAACAGAAAATTGTCAACGCTCAAAAGCTGTTACCTTCTGTGACAATTGATTACGACTTGCGAGTCAAAATTTCCGAAGTTTGCTCGGAACTTGATGTGGATGGCTTGCGGGGAGACATTGTCACTAACCGCGCCGCCAAAGCCTTAACTGCATTTGAAGGACGTACCGAAGTCACACTTGATGACATCCGCCGTGTCATTACTTTATGTCTGCGTCACAGATTGCGCAAAGACCCCTTAGAGTCAATTGATTCTGGATATAAAGTAGAAAAAGTTTTTAGCCGCGTCTTTGGTGTAGAACTACCAGAAGAGACAACACAAAAAAATGGTACAGGACAAAAGTTAGGAGTTAGAAGTTAAGAATGAAGAGTGAAGAGTGAAGAATGAAGAGAAAAGAAATTCTTTTATCTTCTTTCTTTTATCTTCTTTCTTCTTTATTTTTCAGCACTTAGCAGTTAATTATGAGATTTTGGCACTTTTGGTTCAACGCTTTTGTTTTATCCAGCCAATACAACCCGCCTCGGTTTGTAGAGATGCTGATGGTACTGCTAGCAATTGCAATGCTGATTGTTTGGAATTTTACGCTAGAGATAGCTTTTATGATACTTGGCTGGAGCTTTGTGGTTGGGGCATCTATTTCAATCTTAGTACGAGAAGCCATTGCTCCCTCACCTGATATGCGAGTGAACCAATTAGCAGCAGTGTTTTTTCTCAGCATCAGTCTTTATGGTTTTGTCTATGTATTTCAAAGCCTTTGAAATGAGTTAATTGTTAGTTAGTAGCTGCAGGTTAGTAGCTGCAGGTTGTTATAGCAATCCTAAATGAGTCATGAGGAAACACCATATTCATGGAGTTTAGGGAAGTCAAAAATTTGACAATGAATCGACAATTCAAATAACCCCTTGACCACACAGAAAGAATGCAGGGCTATTTCATTCTAAAAAGTTGCTTGAGTGTGTCTAGACCAAAGGAGCATAATCGTTGAGCTTGTGCCATGTTCTCAAACATTTGGTTTCGATTATTTGACACTCCTCAGCCGTCATGCTGAGGATTCTTAAGAATCTTAATCAAGCATGGATCTTAATTCGTAACGGCTGTACCAAACAGCCTCTAGACAGTCCGGTAAAACCATTCTGCTTACTTTTGCGACCGATATTCACAGCCCCATTACAATCAGCGTTACTCAGATATCCTTCCTTACTACGATACAAACCACGCTTTACCCGCTTACCAGAAAACTGGTAGGTTCCTGGTTTGTCAGCATTGTAAACAGGCAAACTGTCTCCATCCAAACAACTAGCTTTGCTTGTATAGTACAATCCACGCTCCATCTTCCGGAGCGTGCATAATTTGATTTCACTTACCCTATATAAAAAGTCGAAGGAGGGCTTATGTCCTCACAAGGTAATAACCCCGACTTTGTTGAGGTGGTTTCTGTCTACTATGGCAAAATCCACACAATCAAAACTTTGTCAATACGTAAGTCCTAATTCAAATAAATTTCTCGGGTTTAATCGGCAAATACCTACCATCGTATTCGCTGTATCAACGAATTTGAAAACCAATTTTTTAAACAAAAAATAAGGTTTCTAAATTGTACGAGTTGCAAGAAACCCGGTTTTGAAGCAAGTCCAAAATGAAGGAGATTTCTCAAATGAATATCAAGACAACTGCAAAGGAAATTAGCGCTATAACGATATCTGCTTTGAAAAAGGTGAACTTTCTTCACCTTGCGTCTACTAGTGCGTCTGTTTTGATATCTGCGGTAAGCGTGTTTGTTGCCGTTGATATTAGCGATCGCGCAGAAGCCATTGTTGTTACAGGTGATCCTAATGATTACATAGTTAAACTTGGTACTGGTTACGATGGCGTTGGTCAAATAGGAATTCAGCGTGTTGATTTACCTGAAGATATGATATCTAGTTGCACAGGTTCACTATTACCTACAGGCTTGCACATTCTTACCGCAGCCCATTGTTTTACTCAAAACACTCAAGATTTAGAAGGTGCAATATCACAAAAGTTTGTTACGAGCAATGCGATAGTAAATTTTGAATCACCTACGCTTTCTAGCATATCCGCCTCTGAATTTTATATTCATTCTGATTGGAACGGCGATTTTTCCGAGGGCAACGATATTGCGATTGTTAAACTTGCTAACCCAGCTCCATCAGAAGCAGATAGATATGATATTTACCGCAATACAGATGAAATTGGTCAAGTTGCCACACTAGTTGGATATGGGAAAACTGGTAATGGCAATACTGGGGACACGATTTCTGCAAATTTTCCAGGAACTAAGCGTTATGGTCAAAATGTCTACGAAGATTTTTTAGGCAATCTTTTAGAGAACGCTAAGCAAATCACCCCTAACGTCATCTCTGAAGTAGCTGGTGATACCGTCTTAGCTTACGACTTTGATAACGGATTGGCAATCAATGATGCCTTTGGTTATTTCGGTTTTCCTAATCTAGGTTTGGGGCTAAACGAGGTTAATTCCGCTCCTGGTGATTCCGGTGGTCCAATATTCATAAATGGGTTAATTGCTGGCATTACATCCTTTAGTCGTTCGACTAGTTTTTTTGGCATACCCTCTGATATCGATAGCGAAGTCAATAGTAGTTTCGGAGAGTTTAGCTTTGATACCCGCGTGTCATCTTATGCGAGCTATATAGATGATGTTTTGGCAGGTAAAATAGCACCCACTTACAAGATTCCTGAAGGTTCTACTGTAGTTGGCAGTGTGTTTGCTCTTGGTGCTTTGGCTATTCATTCTCGTTTCAAAAGAAAAGCAAAACAAAAGCTAAAGAGTAAAGTTTTCCGCTAAATTTATACTTGATATTAGTTGTCAAAAAACACTATCCATTACCCAAATTCCACTACCCACTAACCATTTATCACTAACTATTAACTCCATCCTTGCATTTCCACTAATTCCATACATAATTCATTGATTTGCTCTAAATCCGGTCTATCACGCAAGGATGAGTCTTCGTACACCTTTTCCATTTCAGCAACTAAGTCTTCTGCCATTTTCATCACCTGTTCATAAGAATAATCGCCGTTAAGGATAGCTTTCAAGTCTTCTGCGTCACCAGCGATTCTTCTATCTACAATCACTTCTCCTGTTCGCAATATTTCTAGTCCACTGCGTAATAACCTAACGCAGTGCATCCCATGCTTAAGGTCAAAACCTGATTTTTTCTCCATTTCTGCCCTAGCTGGGTTTCTGTTTTCCTGCCATGATAAATATGCTTTCCATTCTCTTAAAGCTATTTGATAGGTTTGACTTTTTTTCAGTAGGCGAATAAAATCTTTACGACTATTTGTTAATTTTTGTGTGTATTCTAAAGTTTCATCAGGCAAAGAATACTGTTTAAGCACACCTTTAAAATCTATATCCGCTGTAAGCAACTTATATAATTGCTCTGCTTCTTCTAAAAATTCAATTTTCCCTCTAATTAACTGATAAAGATATTCTAAAAAAGCATTGAGTTCATCTTTTGTAAGTGGTGCTTCTTCTATATCAAAATCAGATGGTATTGGTTTCTTTTGCGGTGGATTTAACAACCACTTACGATGAGTTTCCATTTTTTTGATTTGGGCAAAGGCATAACCAGAGTAAGTATGCTTTACCTTCTTGCTAAAAAAGATTTGTCTGTGGTTAATTAAGTGTTGTCCTACTGGGGTTAAAACAGGATATTTATTTAACCATAGTAATTCTAAAACATTAGGATTTGCCCCAGATAATAACTGAATAATCTTTTTTAATTCGTATATCACTGTATCTTTGTTTCCATCTAGAAACGGAAACATTCCTACTTCATCCCAGCCATCATCTTTTTGTTCAATATGGTCAAATCCCAAGTAATACCTTTTGGGTGCGATAAATACTCCTCGATAATCATAGTCTGAATCAGGTCTATTCAACCCATAGCCGTAGCTACCTGCTAACCCAATCAAAATCGTTCTTTTTTCAACTTCAATTCTTTTCATTTCACAAAACGACTCCGAAGTCTTAGTTTAAGTATTCGCTCTATATCCGTATTTTTCAGTAATTTCATACGAACTTCATTTTTCATACCTAAGTATAAATAACTATTATTTTTTACGTAAACTAATATTTCGTAATGCAAACTTTTTCATAAAAACATCTAATTTCTATGCATTTCTCAAGAAATTGTTGACATACTTATTAGGGGATAAAACCAATTTTTAACTAACAAAGATTTTTATTTAATTTTAAGATCTGGTTATGACAACCTTAAAATCCTGTGTTTCAGCTTGTCGGTACTGTCGATATTACACCCCAGAAGGTCAGCGTGGTGGTACGTGCCGATTGTTCAATGTATCGGTAAAATCTGGATGGAAGGCTTGCTCTTTATCTGTGCCATCTTTTGCACCTTCTTACGAAAATCTAGTTGGCACTCCTAGCTTTAGATAAAAACACTCAAAGTCTAAAAGAGTTGTTCGAGAACTCTTGTCTCGTGAAGGGTTGCTCCTGTTTTGGTTTGACAAAAACTTAGTCAATAAGGTATATTTATAGATCGTGTGTCTAATTCCTGCTCGGATCAGGTAAAGACAATGCAAAAGCTGGAAAGCTTTTTTAAGAGCATACGATCCAGCTACCTGTACGGCAACCTCAAGGACAATTCCATGACCTACGCAATTATTGAAACTGGCGGCAAACAATTACGAGTCGAACCAGGTCGCTTTTATGATATTGAACTACTTTCTGTCGAACCGGACGAGAAAGTTACCATAGAAGCAGTATTGTTAGTGCAGCATAACGGCGAAGTCACCATAGGACAGCCGCATGTGGCAGGGGCAAAGGTAGAAGGAACGGTGTTGCGGCATCTTAGAGGTCGCAAAGTCCTGGTGTATAAAATGAAACCTAAAAAGAAAACCCGCAAAAAGCGGGGTCATCGCCAGGAAATCACCAGATTATTGATTAACTCAATCAGCGTTGATGGTTCAGTTCTTGCCTCAGAAGACAGCGCGATCGCTCTCACACCAGATGCTGAGGTGACACAACCAGTTGCCACTGGTGCCGAGAATAATGAAACTCAACAGACTATCGATGTTGCTGCCGAACCAGTTGCAACAGATGAAACTCCAGAGGCTGCTGCAACACCTGATGCTGACAACCCACCTGCTGAAGAAACTGCTACTGAATAATAGATAAAAGAAGTAGAAATACAAGAGGAAATTATGGCTCACAAGAAAGGAACAGGTAGTACACGTAACGGTCGTGACTCTAATGCTCAAAGATTGGGTGTTAAGCGTTACGGCGGTCAAGTTGTGCGGGCGGGAAATATCCTAGTTCGCCAGCGTGGCACTAAATTTCACCCTGGTAACAACGTCGGTATTGGCAGTGATGACACTCTGTTTGCTTTAGTTGACGGCGTGGTCACATTTGAACGCAAGGGGAAAACCCGTAAAAAACTTAGTGTTTACCCAGTAGCTGCGCCAACTGAGGCTGTTGTAAGTTAATCAAAGGTCTATAGTCAAGAGTCGATAACAAGTATTAACTCTTGACTATGGACGCTAACCAACAAAGAACTCACTAACTCAACACACAGAATTCAGCATGAATTCTTTGCAAGTGGGTAGAGAGTTCTTTTTCACTTGCCACCGAATTTCTTTGTAGGCGCATGAATGATTTGATACTCAGTCAACCGGATGTATCCGTGGTGCCATTCTAAATTTTAGACTTCTTGCATTCATTCCAAAAAAAAGAATGAATAATTAACCACAGATGGACAACGGACACTTGCCACAACGGGGGGAACCCCCCTTCGGGTATGCGAGCGTGGGTACAGCCACGGCTATCGCCGTTCGCGCAGCGTCTGGTGGAGGAGATACGGCACGCTTTGCGCTTACACCAGTCGCCTAGGTTGGGAAACCCGCCGTAGGCGCGCTTATTCACCGCAAGGCAGTGTCCTCCAGATGGACACAGATGGAACTCACATTCCGCAATCTTGTCTTTTGAGTTGTGAGTTCTCGTCAAATGAGCTTATGGATGAGCGCACCTAGGGCTAACCCAGTCAAAGAGAAGATAGATAAAAACCAAAAGGCTTGCCCGTCAGTGAAGCCGGCTGTTTGAAAATCTATCTTTCCCAAGACAGCCGCAGCAATAATTACCAAGGTATCAAGAAATACTCGGAACTGGGCTATCATCAAAAAGAATAAGAAAGCCCCTAAAACAGTAATACTAAAAGACTTGAGGTTTGATTTGAATAAGACAAAAGAATAGTCTGTAAGCCTTCTCCAAGAAATGGTTAAGCCTACCAGGACAACTAAGTTAGCAATTACAGTCACCAGCCATATAAACCAAGGAGCAGGAGCATATGTTTTGGATATCACCCAGCCTAAGGTAGTGTAAGTCAGCAGTAGTAATACTAGGGAAACAAAGGGAAGTCTTTTCAAAATTGACATGGGTTGTTCCCATTATAAGGACAGGCTATCATTCCAGAACTATCTAAAGGATAAGAAATCATAACGATACTGTGTAGGAAAGGATGAATCTCTTGCCTACACTATAACCGATCAAAAGAAAGCCAATGAAAGTTGATATATCTTGGCTTGAATGACTTAGACTATAAATTTAATATCATATTTTTTCTACCTTCAATCAAGAGGCTGTTATGCTCTCCCAATGAAAGCAAAGCAAGTTTGCCAAGAATTCCCGCAGGAATTGTTAAATATTTTCTTAAACATTTGTAAACTGTTAGCAGCTAAGTAGCCGCGTGTCATGTCTTGTTAAGGAATTATCATGAGACAACTTGTTATAGGTGAGCGTGTAAGCCTGATTGGTCATATTTTGGCAAAGGCTTTTGGGCTGATAGGCATTCTATTGGTCATACCTAATGCCGAAATAATTTTGAACTCAGGAGAGGTTGGACAAACAACCATGCAGTTGAGTTTGGCTAATGGCGGTGTGGTAGATATTATTTTGGGGACAATAGCTGTCTGTATTTATGCATACCGGGTATTGGGATGGCGCACTTGGCTAGGGTTTATGCTGCCAGCTATGTCAATATCGGTGGGCAGTGAATTACTGGGAACTAGCACTGGGTTTCCCTTTGGAGACTACACTTACTTGAGTGGCTTGGGATATAAGATTGCGGGGCTTGTGCCATTTACAATTCCCTTATCCTGGTTTTATGTGGGCTTGTCTTCTTACCTGATTGCTCGTGCCGGTCTGGGTGTCGCTCAAAATCCCAGTTTAGCGCGTCACGTAGCTGCTATAGCGTTGGGGGCAATGCTGTTTACCTGCTGGGACTTTGCATTGGAACCAGCTATGAGTCAAACATCTCTTCCGTTTTGGTATTGGGAACATCCAGGAGCATTCTTTGGAACACCCTACCAAAATTATGCAGGTTGGTTTGGCACTAGCGCCCTGTTCATGACTGTAGCAGCTTTGTTATGGAGAAACACGCCAATTAAATTAGAGCGATCGCAACTCTGGGTACCTTTAATCGTTTATCTCAGCAATTTCTTCTTCGCTGCTGGACTTAGCTTAGCTGCTGGATTTGCTATCCCGGTTTCGCTGGGCTTTGTGATTGGCGTAGTTCCTGCTGTGGTACTTTGGTGGAGATCAAAAGCTGCATTTGCTCATGCTGCTGTTGCACCAACAACCACTGAAGTTTCTGTAGCGAACGTTAAAGTTGCCGTTAAATAGAGCATTGATTTCCATCGCCAGGTATTTTGCTGTGCTAGACGTGTGGACGATAGCAAGTGCTATCTCACTCTTATTACTACTGATTCAACTACCAGCGACAGCAATTCTGCTGTCGCGCCTCGTCAAAGGACCTAGCCGCCTTCCTCCCATTGCACCCAAAAATCCCACTCCAGAACTTTTGGGTAGTGTCAGCGTTGTCATTCCCACCTTGAATGAGGCTCTTCGTATTAGTCCTCTGCTAGACGCGATAAGTCGGCAAAGTTACGAAGTCCGGGAAATTATCGTTGTAGATAGCAAGTCTGGTGATGGCACACCTGACTTGGTAAAAGCGGCACAGCAAAAAGATCCTCGCTTTCGCCTGATGACGGATGATCCCTTACCCACTGGTTGGGTGGGGCGTCCTTGGGCGTTGCATTACGGCTTTTTGCAGACCTCAGAGGCGAGTGAGTGGTTTCTGGGTATGGATGCTGATACACAACCATCACCTGGTTTGGTTGCTGCTTTGGTGAAGACAGCAGAAGCTTGTGGCTATGACTTGGTTTCCCTCTCACCGCAGTTTATTCTCAAATATCCAGGAGAGTGCCTGCTACAACCAGCGTTGTTGATGACTCTGCTTTACCGATTTGACCCTGCTGGTGTTAATACAGACCAGCCAGAACGGGTGATGGCAAATGGACAATGCTTTTTATGTCGTCGCTCTGTTCTAGCGGCTGTCGGTGGATATACGAGTGCAAGTGGTTCTTTTTGTGATGATGTTACCTTAGCACGGAATATAGCCACCTCTGGGTTTAAGGTCGGTTTTTTAGATGGGGCAAAAGTGCTGAAGGTGCGGATGTATGAGGGAGCAATGGAAACTTGGCAACAATGGGGGCGCAGCCTTGACCTGAAAGACGCTTCCTCCCGCGCTCAAATTTGGGGGGATTTATGGCTACTTTCAGCAGTTCAAGGTCTACCCCTGATTGTTGTCCTGACTTACCTTGCTGTTTCCCTCCCTCTCCCCTTGTCCCTCTCTCCCCCCCTCCTTCTTTTTGGGCTGAATCTATTTCTACTGGTGATTCGTTTTGCAATGCTTTTGGCGATCGCACCTTCCTACGATCGCACTCAAGCAAACGGTGGCTGGTTATTCTGGCTATCACCTCTAGCTGATCCAGTAGCGGTGCTGCGGATTTTCTTATCTGCATTCCGCACTCCAACAGAGTGGCGAGGGCGAAAATACTGAAGATGGAAGATAGAAGAAAGAACTCAGTTGTCAGAACTCAGAAGAATGAGTGAAACTAGGAAACTCCCGAATTTTACTATTCTGTGTTCTGGGTTCTGTGTTCTGCGTTCTTCTTCACTCTTCATTTTCCACTTGGTCGCCCCGTTCCAGTTCCCAAAGAATTTGATTGCCTTCGCGTCGCACTCGTGATACAATCCAGTTCCGCCAGCGCCACTCGTCTCCACGACTTGTGACAGCGCTGGCGTGGACATCCATCAAATCTGCGAGTTCGGAACTGGTGATAAGGTAGCCTTTTTCGGCAATTTCGTCAGCAATACGTAAGGTTTCAACTAAGTTGCGGAGTTGCGTTACCCTGATTTCTCGAGGTAATTCCTCGCTGACTGAGGCAGTAGGGTGGGTATGTGGTTCCATGTTGGTTATATCTGTTGCCAGAGTACTGATTTCTTGTGTCTTTTTGTTAATTATTGTAGAGTTTGTATCAAAATCAGATCCTCTTGATACATTTACCTCGCTTTTTTCCTCAAAGACTTGGTGAAAATGAGAGAAGTCTTGTTGTTGCAGGGATAAGGTTTTGCCATTCGCGAAGGCGCGGGCGATCGCATCACAGCGTTCGTTACCAACATTACCTGCATGACCACGGACATACTCCCACTTTACCCGTGGGTGATTAAGTTCATCCAAGGTTTCCAACAAATCTTGGTTAAGAACGGGATTTCCATCTGCCTTTTTCCAGCCTCGCTTTTTCCAGCCATTAACCCATTTGGTAACGCTGTTGATCAGGTATTCGCTGTCAGTGTAGAGAGGGATGGGTTCAGTTTGTCCGGAGTCTTTTAAAAATTGGAGGGCGGCGATCGCAGCTTGCATCTCCATCTTATTGTTGGTGGTTCGGGTGGATGCACCGCCCATTTCGTGGATGGAACCATCATCGAAATAGACGACTACGCCCCAACCGCCAGGACCGGGGTTGCCAGTGCAAGCGCCATCTGTGTATATACTTTTGATTGTAGGAATTGAAGACATAGTAACAACTTTAAACCGCTCCTGAGCCAAGGACGCCAAGAAAGCCAAGAAAGGCATTTAGCGGCGAAAAATGCAAAGGACAATTCAGGTTAGCATAATTGCATTATATAGATGTAGTCTGCTGCGTCTTTTTTGGGGGTATCACTACACAAAAAATTACGGGTGGGGTGCGATCGCCCAAACTGTAATAAAGCTTTGGTCGGGTCCGTAATACCAAAATATCCTCCAAGCACTAGGAGTGTTATTCTCGACATAGGCTTCAAATACTTCCTGTCCTTCGGGACCTGAAAGAGATTCGTATTTGTGAGTTTGGAGGCTGGGGTGACTCAGGTTAGTTTCCATTAACCCCAAGGTTTTCAGAACCTTCTTGTACTTTTTGGGATCTTTTGTTTTCAGCCATTTTAATTTTTCTTTGGCTTCCTTTGAAAATAGCAGTTTGTATTGCATTAGTCGTCTATTTCTAAATCTGCGTATTGAGCAAAGGAACCTAAGTCGTGAACTTCTCCCGCTTGTGCTTGTCGTAGTCCCCGTTCTAGTGAATCCCAAACTGTGGGATCTTCCCAAACCCACAATTCTTCTTCGGGAATGTTTTGAGCATCCTTTACCATAAAACTGGTCTGGCGTCGCAGTTGGAAAAGAAATTGCCCAATTTCGCTTGATTCTGTGTATGCTTTTTTCACGAAATTTACAGAATCGTCAGCATTGAAAACTTCCACTGCAAAATTCATCAGTTTGTCGTTACTAATTTCTGCTGAGTCATCAGCCTCAAGTACAGCAGATGAACGGAAGCGTTCCCCATCATCTTGCAAAGCAGAACGAGCCGACATATACTCTTGTTCCAAAAGCGAATATTTCTTTGCTAGAGCATGAAGTTTACCGACATTTGAGGAGAACGTCTTACCGATTTCCTTGAGCTGGTTCTGCAAATCAGCAGGCAGAGAATTCTCCTGCCGCATTAAGGCTGCTAGGAAGGCATTGAGCGTAACTTCATCCAAGGAATTCATTTATTTTTGTTTACCTGTAATAATGAATGCTGCCCAATAGTATGGGTGTTTATATAGCTTTTTATCTGATTCCATTTTACTAATTTTATCTACCTCCGTTTCTAAAAAAGGTCTGATTTTTGATTCTTCATCCGGCAGTTTATTCAGGAAATCTTCATACCATTGTTTCAATTTTATAACAGTCAGTTCCTTCAGCCATTCAGTTGCTTCTACCAAAGCAATGGCATCAGATTTATCTGGCTGTCGTCGGTGGTAAAATTCTATCATCACCAAAGCACTGGCAGCTGATTCTACAGTCCACAGAGTACTCACCACATTTGCTACTCCCCGACACAAAAAGCCACTGACTAAACCCACATATTCCGTCGTAATTGTTTGGTTGCCAGTGATAGCAGTTTCGCAAGCCGAGAGGCTAACAAGGTTGTAAGTTGTGAAACTCTTTTGGAAGATTTCTTCTAGGGTAAGTTTGTCTTCACCTGCTAATGCTAATTCTGATTTTTTCGGATCAATAAAATTGTATTTTCCATGCCCAGTAAAATGAAATATTTCGTAAGCATCTTCTAATACATTTTCCATCTGCTTTTTAGTAGCTTCTTTTCCCTGGATGCGTTTCGGCTTATCAAACATCAGGCTAATAGCTTCCGATTCAAACAAGGCAAAATTTAGTGATTTTAGACCTTTACTAGTGGGTGCTTCTACACTAAGTAGCTGTTGCGCTCCTTCCTTGCCTCCCTTTGGAGAAAACTCTTGTAAATTTATGCCAATTTGAGCGCTGGGCAGATAGGCAATTGTGAAATTCAACCCTTCCCCCTGCTCATTGAAAAGCGCATGAAGGGGAAATCTATGTAAGTCGCGGTGGGGAATTAAAATCAGGTGCGTGATGTCTTGAAGTTCCTGTTTAATTGTAGGAATGCTGAGGATTTTTTTGAGGTCGTTGAGCCTCTTTTCCATGTCCACTCGCCAAGAGTGGTTGCTTTTACTTTGTTCATCTTTCTTGTCTCGGTAATCGGCGTATTGTTGATTCCATTCTTTCACCCAATGTTCAAAATAGTGCAGGCGTTGCGTCGGTGCGGGTACTTCTAACTCATCCGACTGGAGATCCCCCCCAACCCCCCTTAAAAAGGGGGGAGAAGAAACGAGGATGGGTGATGAGGCGTCGTGTTTGAGGATGAAGGTGTGTAGGGCGGCTGGGCTGATATGCCAGTAGATAATAGCAGTTTTGGGATTGAGTAGCTGTTGCATTTCTAAGTAGCTGGGAGAGGAAATCTCATCACTCCACGCATACAAAAGCCAACTCAAACAGGCATTTTTGCCCTGTTCTGCTAATTCAACCGCTTGCACCAGATCCCCAGACTGCACTGCTAAATCAACAGTTAACTGCTGAAAACCTGCAAACTTCAAAGCCAACTGCTTTTTCTTGCCAGGACTTTTGCACTCATCCAGCAAGCGTCGCAACAAATCTGTACCGCGTCGCTGAAGTTCTTCGGCTTTGGCAGTTTCCCTCAAATCCAAAAGAACGCGAATCAAGTCTTGCAAAACCTCCAGATACAACTCAGGAAAATCTTCTTTTGTAAGAGTTGTCAGCGCCTGGTTGTAACTGTTAACGGCTTTGTGCCAATAACTGCGGGGACGGGAATCACCTCGCCCTCGGAAATAATGTGCTTTACCTGTATATTGATGCAGCTTACCCCAACCTTCTGGATGGCTGTGTTGGTGGCAATACTTCAACCCTTCCTCATAGCTTGCCAATCGCCCCTCATACCCGCGCTGATTGAGGCTGGGATTTTCTTTGATAATAGCACTTAAGGAAGCCCGCAGCTGGTCAGAACCAACTGATTTTTCTGCCGCAATACCCCGGTTAATCCAAGCTTCATAACTGTTGGGTTTGAATTCTATGGCTTTGTCGAAAGATGTTATTGCTTCTTCATACTGTCGGAATTGATCGCATAGCACAACGCCTTTAAATAGGGCTTGCTGAAAAAGTAGAAAAAGACAACACTGTGCAGATTGTAAACTTTATACGTCTTGTTAAGTGCAAGAAAAAGGGATAGAATAGCTCAAAAACCTTGTATGACCATGGTTAGTCAAGACAAACGGTATAATTAGTAACCATGTACAGGAAACAAGAGCAACCGCCAATTCCACCGGAAAACTTTGAACTGACCTTTGAGGGAAAATTATCTTCTGATAATCGTTGGGTAATAATGGCAAGGCTAATACCATGGTCAGAATTTGAAGAGGAATATGCATCAAAATTTGATGAAGAAATGGGGGCACCGGCTAAATCATTCCGGATGGCATTAGGGGCACTAATAATTAAAGAGAAACTTGGAGTAAGCGATCGCGAAACACTAGAGCAAATCAAGGAGAACCCTTATCTCCAGTACTTTATAGGAATGTCGTCCTATAGTAATGAAGCTCCGTTTAATGCATCAATGCTAGTTTACTTCCGTGAAAGAATAAGTGTAAATCTAGTAAATAAAGTGAATCAAGAAATGGTGAAAAGGATGTTAGAAACAACATCTTCTCAACCATCTGAAAAAAAAAATAGAAGAAAAAGAAAGAGAAATAAGTGATGATGCCACACGTGCGCCAGAGCCACTCTTTGGACTGACGAACTTGGAGGGTGAACCTAAAAATCGTGGAAAATTAATATTAGATGCAACTTGTGCACCAGGTGATATTAGTTATCCGACGGACTTAGAACTATTAAATCAAGCAAGAAAGCAGACAGAAAGAATTATAGATTCTCTTTATGAACAGATAAAGGGACAATTAAAGAAGAAACCAAGAACCTATCGGGAAATAGCAAGAATTGACTATCTGGAGGTAGCGAAGAAACGTCGTGTGTCGCAAAAAGAAAGAAGAAAAGCAATTAAAAAACAACTTCAATATATTAAAAGGAACTTATCTTATATTGAGCAGTTAATTCTCTTAGGTGCGACTCTTGAGAGTCTAAGTAAAAGACAATATAAGATGTTATTAGTGGTTTCAGAAGTCTATCGTCAACAACTCTGGTTGTATGAAAATAAAAAACAAAGTATTGATGACCGTATTGTTAGTTTAAGTCAACCACATGTTCGTCCAATAGTACGAGGAAAAGCCGGGAAGTCAGTTGAATTCGGCGCAAAATTATCGGCTAGCTGCTTTGATGGATATGTATTTCTAGACCATATTAGTTGGGATAACTTTAATGAATCAGGAGATTTGAAAACACAAATAGAAGCATATAAAAACTACACTGGTTATTATCCAGAATCTGTTCATGTTGATAAAATCTATCGTACAAAAGAAAATCGAGCTTGGTGCAAAGAGCGAGGCATTAAAATTAGTGGACCTCCCCTGGGAAGACCTCCTGCCAATGTGAGTAAAGAAAAAAAGAAACAAGATTTAGAATCCGAGAAGATTCGTAATCATATTGAGGGAAAGTTTGGACAAGCTAAAAGACGATTTAGTCTGGGTAGAGTGATGGCGAAACGTGCTAATACCTCTGAAACTGCAATTGCTATTACTTTTTTAGTTATGAATCTTTCCACTCACCTCTCACGGCTGTTTTATGCTTTTTTATGTCTATTTTTGGAAACAAAACCTTTTTTCTCGTTTTCCATTAATCAAATTTATGAATTACACTTTTGCAAATAATATACGCTTATATTTAATGTTTGTTGAGCAACCAATCAACCCTCATACTGCTTTTTGAAGACTTTTTCAGCAAGCCCTAAATAACCAAGCTTCGTAATCGTTGGGTTTGAATTCTATGGCTTTGTCGTATGACGCGATCGCTTCTGCATATCGCCCTAAATTTCTCAGCAAAATACCCCGGTGAAACCAAGCTTCGTAACTGTTGGGTTTGAATTCTATAGCTTTGTCAAAAGATGTGATTCCTTCTTCATATCGCTTTAATTTGCTCAGCGCGAAGCCCCGATTCAGGCAAGCTTGCTCAAAATCAAGTTTGAGTTCTATAGCTTTGTCGTAGGATGCAATCGCATCTTCATGTCGCTCTAACTTAAAAAGCGCATTGCCCCGGTTGTACCAAGCTTCATGGAAGTCGGGTTTTATCTCAAGGGCTTTGTCGTAGGATGCGATCACATCTTCAATTCGCCCTAAGTTAGAAAGCGCATTGCCCCGGTTGTACCAAGCTTCATGGAAGTCGGGTTTGATTTCAATTGCTTTGTCGTAGGATGCGATTGCTTCTTCAAATTGCCCTAAGTTAACAAGCGCATGAGCCCGGTTGTTCCAAGCTTCATGGTCGTCAGGTTTGAATTCAATTGCTTTGTCGTAGGATATGATTGCTTCTTCAATTCGCCCTAAGTTAAAAAGCGTTATACCTCGGTTGTTCCAAGCTTTATGATAGTCGGGTTTGATTTCTATAACTTTGTCGTAGGATACGATTGCTTCTTCAATTCGCCCTAAGTTAACCAGTATATTGCCCCGGTTGTTCCAAGCTTCATGGTAGTCGCCTTTGATTTCAATTGCTTTGTCGTAGGATGCGATCGCTTCTTCAAATTGCCCTAAGTCATCCA
>JXCB02000001.1:767188-803631 GCA_000828075.3 Tolypothrix campylonemoides VB511288
AATTGCCCTAAGTCATCCAGTGCCAAGCCCCGGTTGTTCCAAGCTTCATGGTAGTCGCCTTTGATTTCAATTGCTTTGTCGTAGGATGCGATCGCACCTGCAAAATCTCCTGCCATCAATTGCTCATTACCTCGGTTTAACCAAGCTTCTGCATCTTCCTCCTCTCTTTTCTCTGCGTCCTCTGCGCCTCTGCGGTTCGTTTCTCCTCCCCGCCTCAACAACCACATCCCAATATCACCCGCAACCTCTCCCACTTCCCCAACGCCCAACTCACCCAGCTGCACCATCCGCGCTGCTAACTCATTATTCGGTGCGGTTGATGCTAACAATCTTTGCCCAAAGCGCCGCAACCATTCCACCAAACTAGCCTGAGTGATTTTATTTGCATCCAAGAAACCCTTTACCCGTCCCCGACTCCAGCCCGAATTCACACCCGCCAACAGTTCGAGGAACAACGCTTCATACTCCGCATCTGTCGGCTGTTTCGGTGGTTCTACCCTCCTGTGTCCCCCCGACTGAGGAGATGGATGCTTGCTGCCAAATAAGCGCTGAAAAAACCTTTTGAGCCACTGCCAAAATCGCCTAAGCATCGAAAAAAGATTGTATCGCTTTTATCGTGTATTATAACGATTTCACTTAAAAGGCAGTAGGATGCGATTGTGTGCAGCGCAGTGCCAGAGGCAATCGCACAAAGTACCCGCATAAAGGCGACGCATTGATTTCATGAGTGCGATCGCTACCCAACGTTTGCCTGACTCACCCTACAGCAAATTCTGTGTATTGACGCATCTTGGGTGGGTCAATACCCAACACAATATCGTGTTTTGGCACTCCTATTTCAACAAGCTTATTGGCAATCCCGACTTCTGTTCCGTCCTGCTGTACCCAGATTTTTCCATCAATGATGTCGAGATGAAGCACAACTCCATAGATACGGTGTGAATCACGCCAGCCTACATATACTAATTGATAGCGAGTCTCCTTCGGAGAGGCTGCGCCAACGCGCTCTTGATCAAAAATTATCTCTGCTTGAATGCGGCTGTCCCAAACTAACTGAGCGTGTTCACTCAGCAATCTTTGAATGTGCTGACGATATTCTTCTACGGCTGCCATCGCTTAATCACCTCCTGATCAATATCGTAGATCAGCAGATACACTTGATGCTGCTCAACGAGTGACTGAATAAATGATGTGGTGAAAAACTGTTCATACACGTTATTAGGCACTGCTAAATATAATAGGCGATCGCCCTTCACCACACAAGCAAAAAGTGCGATCATTAAGCAGCGATTGCCTATGATGGTTTTAATTGCCCCAATTTCAAGGTTGAAGCTATGACAGACCAAGAACTACTGAGCCGTATCACCGTTAACCCGAAAGTAATGATAGGCAAACCAGTGATTAGGGGAACACGTTTAACTGTTGAGTATATTCTGAATCTCCTTGCACATGGTGCAACAATAACAGAAATTCTCGAAGAGTATGAAGGCTTAGTCGAAGAAGACATCCGAGCTTGTCTTTTATTTGCCAAGCGCTCGCTAAAAAGTACTAGCTTCATGCTATCAAGTTCTGAAGTTTAGCTTCGTCAAATGCAATGGTTCAACGATAATTTTCAATAACCTGGTTCATAAATTTCTGCCAGTTTTCATTGGGAACCCAAATTTTCTGTAAGTCTTTCTTTGCCTCTTCCTCACTTATGCTTTCATGTAGACGGTGATAAAGATAGATGAAAGCTGAAACTCTCATGTTAGCAGCACAGTGGACAAACACTTTTTTGTCAGTGTTTGCTTCCATGACGCTAAAAAATTCATTCACATTTTCAATAGTGGGTTTTTCCCAAACTACTGGAATGTGGACGTACTGCATACCTTCAGCTTCCACAATTTGTTTTTCATCTGGTAAAGCGTTGGTAGATTCTGGTAGTGCCAAATTCACAACGAGTTGATATCCTGCTTGTTGAATTGCTGAAAACTGTTCTTTTGTCGGTTGTCCTGAAGTGGCAATAGAATTTGATATTTTTAGGTAGTTGTAGATGTCTTCAATATTATTACCCATGATATTTATACGCAGGATATTGTTGACAGATAGTTTGATAAAACCAGAGATATTTTGAATTATGTTATTGAACATATTCATCATGTCTGCTGTGGGTAGATTAATAGCAAAGTCTTTGCTATTATTAAGGGTAAAATGCTCCTATTAGTTCTCATTACTGGTGTGTGCCAGCATAAAATTGGTGATTTCTGTACATCAGTCGTATTTCACCTACGTTAGCTGAGAAGCCCCAACGTTCATAAAAAGGAATCATTTCTGGCAAACAGTAAAGAGCAATTTGCTCAACAGAGGAAAGTTTGGGATGATTGATAACTGTGTCTATGAGCTTAGCACCAAGCCCCATTTTTCTATGTGTTGGTTTAACGATAACATCATAAATAGTTGCCCTATACACAAAGTCGGTGAGAACACGAGTAAAACCAATTAATTGTTCGTTCTCATCTACCAATCCTACGATAATATCTGAGCCTGCAAGCATCTTAACAAGGTCTTCACGAGTACGTTTGTAGCTCCAAAATTCACTTTTGTACAATTCCAGTAAATCACAAATCTGGTTTTCAGTTAAATTGGCAACAATTTGAAAAGTCATAATTGCACCTGGTATTTATTCATTTTTTAGCGCTAGTTAGTTTCTAGCTGCGCTAAAGCGCAACTACAAACCCATAAGCAATTACAAATGGTATGGAAGTGAAAAATGCAACCGGTTATTCTGGCTTCACCCCAATCAACAGTGCAAGTTCTAGCCATTTCCAGTAGCAGTCTACGTCTGTATAGCAGGGGACTAGGGACTGGGGACTGGGGACTGGGTCAAAAGTCTTTTTGTGTCTAGGTTGTATCATCTGTTGATGTCCTAACCACCTTGGCTGTTGCTATAAAACCAATATCTTGCAGCCAACGCAGCTGTGTTTCCACGTCCAAAAGCTTATTAGATGGGTCGTCTTCCTCAAGAGTCCTACCGATCGCATGTAAAAAACGTTCATGCAGCTTTGGAGTGGGTGAGGCGACGTGTTCCAAGTTGCAAAAAATTCCCCCTGGTTGTAGCAAATGGAAAATTTCTCTGTACAGGGAATGTTTGCGTTCATCAGTCAGGTGATGGATAGCAAAACTGGAGACAACTGCATCAAACAAACCTAAATCAGGTAGTGTTTCATCCATATTATGTGCAATGACTTGCACGGTAGAATCATCGGCAAAGCGAGTTTTTACCGCCTCCAGCATGGTTGGTGAAAAGTCAACAGCAACGCTTTGGATGTCGGGACGTTCTATTTTGAGTAGTGCTAGCAAACGACCGTCTCCAGTTCCTAAATCGAGAATGCGTTTCACTGTCTTGGGGACGTGTTCCAAGAGTACTGCTTCGCCCTCGGTGCGATGAGGTATTTGATCCGCTTTTGCCAAGTAGCGTAACGCATGGTCTGCGGTAGCCCAGAGGTTAACCATAATTATATGATGATTTTTGGAAATCTCGCGCCAAGACGCAAAGGCGCAAAAATTATCTTAGCGTCTTTGCGTCTTGGCGCGAAATTATCTTATTGCCACACCGATAATTTGAGGGCTAACAATCGGCACTGGTGCTTTAAAATGCTCGTAATTCACACTCTTGAACCCAGCATTTTCTAACGCAATCCAAGTTTCCCGATCTGGATGACAACCATCAGCAAGCACTTTCCAAATTGGGCGAATTGTACTTTGTACCTGTCGCAATTTTTATATTTATTAATTGATAAATGACTGATGTAAGCAAGAAGACCTATGAAAATAAAATGAAAAATTGTATCTATCGGCTGTATTTTTGTGATTTTATATGGAATAATGTTCACATAGATGGCAAGAGATATAGCAGCTAGAATTCCCAAGTAGAACCAAAGTGCAAAAAACCAACAGCGATGAGATGGCATGACAATTATTCTAAAATTCCTATAAATCATTCAAGATAAAAAAGAGCGTTCCGCAAAGGAAACGCTATAATTCTAAAAAATTTATACTAATGTCATAAATTTGGGTATGCAATACCCGCCATCTTGAAATTATCATGCATGAAGGTTGGCTTGTTCTTGCAACCACGGCTCAACAGGTTGTCCATCTTTGCGACGCAACTCAATTTCAACAACCATAACTGATTTTGAACCGGGAGGTGCGGGTTTTTGATGGAAAAGAATGTCGTAATCTGCGGGATTTTGATTGCGTTCTTTCAACCAATCCTGCACTTTGATTGTGGCGAAAAATGATTGCCCTTGCTCAAACATTTGGGTAATCTGCATTTGTAGCGAGAAGGGATTTAATCTGCCCATTGTTTACTGCCTTTGTTAAGTAATTTAAAGTTAGGGCTTTGCCTTACTTTATGTTATCGCTGCTACTACCTTTAACTGATGTATCTATTTAGATGTTTAAATGTAAAAATATAATCGAAGTCTGTTAAATTAGTTAGTACATTTTTACTAAAAAAATCTTGCTCGTTTGCTAAAAAGCAAGAAGCTGCTAACCAAGAGTGCGATCGCGCCTTGCGCGGCTCCCTCCGGGAGCATCGCCCTTGGCGGACACTCCGCGCTACCACACCTTGCAGTGGCGTTGAACCAATGAGGACATTTACCCTTGTTAGTTCTAAACTTTTCTTCTACTGTGGGGGTTCGGTAAACCTCATAACATATAGTTGATGAGTCGCACTCAAAGTTCATCTAGACTAAAGGAAAAGCATAAAAGCTTTCTAAGTACGGTAACCTGCAATGCTAAACCTATTAGCTGACCGTTAAAATCGAAGCAAGAAAGCGAATTGAGGAGCCACCACCAAGATGCAAGTTACCTACGATTCTGATAAGCGCAAATTGCTATCATCTCTGTGTCATGGGGCGATTTTCTTTAGTACAGCATTGTTGTCGATTGGGGTTCCAATTGCAATTAACTTAATTTCCGACGACCCAGTTGTTAAAAGCAATGCCAAAGAATCAATTAATTTTCACTTCAATGTTTGGTTCTGGGCAATCATAATTGGAGTTCCAATTGGAATTCTATCTTTCCTCACCTTTGGTATTGGCGGAATTTTATTTTTCCCTGTTGTTGCTTTTGGCTTTTTACTGCATTGGGGACTGACAATTTGGGCGCTGCTGCACTGTTTCACCAAGCCTGATGAACCGTTCCGTTATCCATTTATTTTTCGGCTTTTCTAATCATACCAATTCAAAATAAAATTTGTTTTTGGAAAAGGGATTGAGACAAGCATCCCTTTTTTATTTCATTTCAAATAAAGTACCTACCCACAAGGGTGAAGAAAACATTAAATTGTACGTGGGCACTGCTCTTCACCAATAAGCACTCTTCGTGCTTACTACGGTGCTAGTATGTTGGAGTTGCTGCTTAATCCTCACTGTCATGAACAAACCATTGGATGAAGCGCTTTCTGTTGAAGTTGCCCAACGCGTAAAAAGCAAGCCTAAAACCCAGTTTCAGAATGCTTACAGAGCAGCATTGGCGACGCAGGGAGCAATTTATGTACAAGGCTTTTTAGCTTTTGCTGGTAAGCCATACAAACCTATCGAACACGGTTGGATTGAACTGGAAAATAGTATAGTCGATCCAACACTACCGTACTTGAACAAGAACGCTCAAGAAATTTGGTACTTTCCAGCACAACGTTTAACCGTAAAAGAACTGAAAGCGATTATAGAAGAATCTAAAGAAGATTATCCAGAAGATGATCCACTGCCAATCTATGGTGATCCACCATACGAGTATTACGGAAACGTAATGTTGGGTGATAAAAGCTACTTAGAGGCTTATCAAGCTGCGGAGGCTAAGTGCAGAGAACTCAATCAAAAAAATGCTGAAAAAAACTAACCGAGGAAGATTTTAATTCGATTTGCCATCGCTGCCAAAGTACTCCCGATAGCTGCAAATTTTGTTTCCACGTACATCAAAGGAAACCGCTATCCGATTTTTATAAGGTTCTCCAAACAATGCACCCTCATCGCGGAACTCAAAAACAACGGTTGTCTCATTACTGGTAACCTGGTCTAAGGTGAGGGTGAGTCCACCTTTGAAACATTCCGAAACATATTGGAAAAATTCTCTCGCTCGTTCTTTTCCCTGATTCAATCCGTGATATTTTCCTGCGGGAAACCAAAAGCTAAAGTCTTCGGTGAGCATATCTAAAAACTGGTTCCACTCCCCTGTTGCCAACCCATGCTGGAAGTGTTCAAATGCTTGATGAGCAACTGTTAAAGTATTGTTTGACTCTTGTGCCATCGTGACTTATTTTATGACTATTTGCTAAAATCTAACGACGACTTTGCCGCAATTTTGACCACTCAGCAAGTATTCTACAGCAGCAGGAATGGATTGTATGCCGTGAAATGAGGTTGAGTCAACAGCAACTTTTAGCTTGTTTGTGTAGAACAGGTTTAAGAGGCGATTGCGTGCCTCAACCATATACTCTTTATACAAGGGCATGAGAAATCCCCGCACCGAAGCTGCTTTCCAGAAAAGCTTGTGATAAATTCGCGATTGTGTCACTTGCTCGATATTCTTGGCATATTCGGAAACAAAACCAACCACCACTAAACGTCCGCGAACTGCCAAATTATCCACACAGGTATCAAAGACTTGTTTACCCACACATTCAAAAACTAGGTTAACGCCATTGGGATATTCTTGCTTAAGGACTTGATTGAGGTTTTGTGTGCGGTAGTTTATGATGCGATCGCATCCCAACTCCCTCAGCAAATCTCCCTTCGCATCCGAACCACAAGTACCAATCACATGATTACCTGCTAACTTTGCCAGTTGCACCGCAATATGTCCGGTTCCACCCGCCGCTGCTGTCACCAAGACAACTTCTTGACTTTTCATCTCCCCCACTTGTTCTAAGGCTACCATTGCTGATACACCAGTAGGCATTAGGGTTAGCACCTCTGGCGTTGCTTCCCGCACCTTGATTGCAAGGTTGGCATTTATCGCTTGGTACTCGCGATAACCTCCGCCACGCACAGTAGTGACTACAGCATCACCAACTTGGAAATCTTTGACATTATCGCCTACTGCTACAACTTCTCCCACCGCTTCCACACCCAAATCAAAGGGAGGAGTTAAGTTAACATAACTCACATCACCTCGGCAAATTAAGGTGTCAAACCCGGCGTTGATTCCAGCAAATTTGTTGCGAATGACAATTTCATCAGGTGCAGGTTCGGGGATGGGGAGTTCTATGATTTCAATAGCTGATTTGAAATCTTGAGCAAACTGTTTTACTATTAGCTTTTTATAGGTTTTTGAAATCATTTCTTATAGATGTTCTTCATCTCGTTACTAGGCTGCTGCCTGGTAACGCCTTGTCAGGGGCTGCTGCCTCTAGTATATTTTAGGAGGCAGAGCCTCACTGAAGGCATTCCCAGGTGGAATCCGGGAACGAGGAACTCATTTTTCAAACAACCAAATAAGTATTTTAAGCTGCTTACAATCCATATGCATCTCCAGGTGCATATGACAAGACTGTTGCAAGTTTTGATAAATCCCGATCAACTCGGATGAAGAATAAGCAGCCATCATCCGTTATGTGCCTAGGAGAGGTGGTAAAGCTAGGGACATAGCCAAAATAATCCTTTACAAATCGGTAATCTCCTATGTCACAGTATCCGGCTAGGCAATACCCCTCTTCGTTATAACATTGAATTTCTGAATGCCTGTTGTCAAAATGTGGCAAGATGGCAAGCAGCCATGTTCCACCTCCGTTACCATCTTTCCTTAGATACTTCTTTTTTGCTACCTCAAATTGAACTGTATCTGTCTTGCCCCACGGTAGCAATTTACTATCCAATGCTGGAATGAAATCGCTTACTCTAGCATTTGGATGATTTTTTTGTGCATTCTTATACTTTAATGGAACAGGACCGTTCTCCATCCAGAGGATTTCTGCTTCCTCACTCCCTAGCACTTTCCAAGGTCCAACGTTGACTCCTGCGGGGATAAAGGAGTAGCCATGCTTGCTGATCTGCCACTCGCCCAATTGAATTGTACCCTTAAGCACGAAAATCTCCAGCTCGGCTGTGAATATACCAGACGGGGCTTCAAACTGGGGCGGTAGCAACACTTTTGAAGTAGATGCACCACAGTCATGCCACGTAATCAGTTTACGTCTTCCGGGTACTACGTTCTCTGGCATTCCACTAATTCGCCACCCGTCTTCTTCTGCCACAGTGTTCGTGTCAAAGTATTGGTACTGGCGAGGGACGTACTCTTTAGAGATTGCTGTGCGCCTTCCCGACAGGTTCATACGCCCTCTACCGTCTCCACCCCAATCCTCCGGTACAGACGCTGCATCCAAAAAGTCTTCTGCATCTTCTTTGGGTGTGGAATTCATGACTCTACAGCCTCCTATGCCTACACTGCGTTAATAGCCATCACTTCATCAAGACGGTGCATTTCATCTCGTTACCAGGCTCAGCCTGGTAACGCTTTACCAGAGGCTCTGCCTCTAGTATATTTTAGGAGCCAGAGCCTCCCTGAAGGCATTCCCAGGTGGAACCTGGGAACGAGGAAAAACCCCTACCCGCTTACTTTCCCCCTCCTCGCTTGCGGTTCGGGGCTACTCGCTAAAGGCATTCCCAGGTGGAACCTGGGAACGAGGAAGAACCCCTAGCCGCTTACTTTTCCCCTCCTCGCTTGCGGAGAGCAGCGCCGTGCGGGGGTTTCCCCCGTTGAGGCGACTGCGGAGGAGGGGCTAGGGGTGGGGTATTACATTAGTCTTCTTTTAATTTCCTCAGCCAAATCTTCCAACGCTACCTCCACCTGCTCACGTGTTCTCAAATCTTTGAAAGAAGCCTTTTGCGCTGCTGCTTCGTCAGAACCAATAATCACACAAAATGGAATTCCCTGTTTTTCAGCCAATTGAAATTGTTTGCCCAAAGGTCGCTGTTCAAAATTCGTGATAACATTAATTCCAGCCTTGCGTAGCTTTTGCGAGACATTCAAATAAACAGGCATCAAATCATCTTGCATATTCACCACCATCACTTGCGCTGGAGTGGCGGCGAAGGTATTCAAAATACCAGCTTTTATCAACCGACTAATTAAGCGAGTTAAGCCAATAGAAATGCCCACTCCAGGCATTTTTTCATCCAAAAACATCCCGACTAATTCTTCATAGCGACCGCCAGAACAAATGCTGCCTAATGCTTCATGTCCTAACAGAGTTGTTTCGTACACTGTACCTGTATAATAATTAAGACCGCGAGCAATGGACAAATCAATACAGAAACGATTTTCCGGAACTCGCAAATTACGAACTCCAGAAATCACTGTTTCTAACTCCGTCACTCCCAGACTAAACTCCTCAGCTTCTGGTGTTGTTTCAGTCAAGTACTTGAGCTTGTCTAGTACCTCATCAACCGTACCGTTAATTTTAATAAAGTCGATGATTTTTTGAGTTTGCTCTGCTAAACTACCCTCTTTTTCTAACTCTTGTTTTACCTTATTCTCACCGACTTTTTCCAGTGTATCAATAATACCAATACAAGATTTAATTTTGGTTTCTTCAATCCCTACGGACTTAAAGAACCCAGTGAGAATTTTGCGATTGTTAATGCGAATCAGAAAATCACCAATATTAATTGCTTCAAATATTTCAGTGATAATAGCAGGCATCTGAGCATCATAGAGCAAGCTGAGTTCACGACGGGCGACAACATCAATATCGCACTGACGAAACTGACGATATCGACCATCTTTTGCCCTTTCTCCGCGAAATACCACATCCATTTGGTAGCGAGCAAAGGGAAAGGTTAATTCATTGAGGTGACGAGCAATATACGCCGCCAAAGGAACTGTTTGGTCAAATTTTAAAGCTCTTGCTTCTGAACCTGTTTCGCCTGCCTTATCCTTTTCTGCTTGGCGATTTGGTGGCAGGATGGGATTGATACCATAGATAATATTATCACCTTGATTGCCTTTAGCTTGCAGAACTTCTAAACGTTCTACCGCTGGAGTTTCGATAGGTGTAAATCCATAGCTTTCAAAAACTCTCCGGATAGTATCTAATAAATATAATTCCAAGCGCTTTTCGCCAGGAAGAAATTCTGGAAAACCACTCGCTGTAGAAAAATTTATTTTGTCAGCTTTTGCCATGCTTTTTGCTTGATAATTTTAGATTTTAGATTGAGAATTGTTAGTTGTTAGTGGTTAGTCGGATTTTCTACTAACGAGTAACCACTAACCAGTTACGCATTATATAACTATGGTGCCGTACTCTCGGTTAACGCACCCTGAAGATCCACTTTATAAATCATCTGCGATACGCCCAGCAGGATCTACAGTTTGGGCGATCGCTCAACTTCTTCTTATCCTAAGCGTTCTTCTTGAATTAAGGTGCGCCTGAATAGTTGATGATTTTTAAACCAGTGCCAAGTACGTGAACGATAGTTATTGCAAGGACTGAGATTAATCATTTCATACAAATACATATCCGGCATAGTTTTATAGGAAAACCACAAAATAATTGTTGCATCATCTACTTCCCAAGCTTTTCCTTCAATGCGCTCTGTATCAAACCATATCTTTTTGTCCCGATAGTTTCCCGGAAATTGGTGTTCCTCCTGTTTTCCATCAGACCATTTATAACGATTAATTTGGTAGTAGGAGTAGGAACCGTCTTCTGGAAACTGGCAAGTTAAATGAGAGTCATGTTTGTCGAGGATATTTCCTTCTTTATCAACCAGTGTATACGTACCTACCCAATCTCCTTCATGACGGGTAAGTACAGGCATTTCCTCTCGAATGGCAGACATAGAACAATTCCTTTTCTTGCTAGATAGTAATTAATAAAGATTTTAAGCAACAAAATTTCTGTGGAGATTCATTTAACATCTTTTTAAATAACGTCCAGTGGGTGAACCTAGAACCTGCCCATTATTGTAGATAAGATTTCCACGTAAAAAAGTACTTTTCACCCGTCCCGTTAACTCCACCCCTTCAAAGGGTGTGTAACCTTGTTGTGACTTTGATTCAGCAGCACGTACCACAAAGGTTTCATTGGGGTCTACCAGTACTAAATCAGCATCGTAGCCAATGGCAATATCTCCTTTTTGTAACAAACCAAAGCGCCGCGACGGATTCCAAGATAGCAACTTAGCCATGTGGTTGTACGACATTCCCCGCTTACGACCTTCACTAAATACACCAGAAAGTAAATATTCTGTACCACCAAAACCAGACTTTGCCAACCAAATATTATTTGGGTCTTTAGCACTTCTTTTTTGTTCGGCAGAACAGCAAGCATGGTCATCTGTAATTATTGCTATACAAGCGTTTCAGGCTTTATGTTGGAACTACATGGCGATCGCTCTTCACCGCAACAGAAGTTCCTGTTTGCATTGGAGTAGGAATTTTTTAGCGAAATTACCTATCATTTGATACTTTTGGGGCATCAAATTGTCACGAACATGAGTCAAGTTCCGACTCTTCAATAAAATTCGGAACTTTTGCCTGTCGCTAATTAAACTATACGGTTTAGTTTGCCCCTGGTCGCAGCTTCCGTAACACTACCCCAATCAATGGGGGTAACGCCATATCAGTATGTACTTCAGCAACGGATAGAACGGGCAAAGGTGCTGTTGAGGCATCGGGAGAGGGCGATTTCCGATATTGCGCTTGAATGCGGTTTTGCTAATCAAAGCCACTTTACCAAACACTTTCGACAATTCACGGGAATGACACCTAAAGCTTATCGCCAGAGGTAAACGCAATGCTACAAGAAAAACCTTTAGCTGTTGATTTCTCTAGTGAAGACTCTGTTTTGCAGAAAGATGTTGTTGAAGCATCGGGAGACGGCGATTTCTGATATTTCCCTTGAATGTGGTTTTGCTAACCAAAGCCACTTTACCAAGCACTTTCGACAATTCACGGGAATGACTCCAAAAGCTTATCAAAACAGGTAATGATGATGTCCGGCAAATTATAGCGGTTCTGGTGTTGACTCAAATACAAGACCTAACCCCCTAGCCCCCTTCCCTTGTAGGGAAGGGGGAACAAGCCCCACCCCTAACCCCAAGGCGTGCTAGCAGGGAGGGGAACTTTAGCGTAGCTAAAAGTGGGGAGGGGTTTTCTAAATGTGGGGACGTGTGTCACTTCCACCGCGTCATTACCCCAAAGGTAATAACAGCCAAAACCAGCATTAATCCCCCAGCCAAGCCATAAGCTGCACCCAAACCAACCGATTGACTTAAGGGTTGACTAATGATAGGTGAAATGAACTGACCGAGGAAAAAACAAGTCGTCAATCCGCCCAACACCCGACCGCGCGAGACAGCAGGGATGACGGAGGTTAAACAAACATTCAGGTTTGGCATCAACAGTCCTAGTCCGAAACCACCAACTGCTAACCCAAAAAGAACGATTCCATATGCCGGAGCAAAGCCTATTATCGTATAGCCAATGCCCATGAACAAAAAGGCGATCGCGTAAATATTAATGAACGACAGACGTGCTTTGATGCCCTGATATCCAAAAGCAGTCGCAGAATTGAAGAGCGTGCATAAGGCGATCGCTAATCCACTCTGAGATGCATTAGCATTGCTCAACTGTTGGAGAAAGAAAGGCAATTGTACTGGTATCATGTAGAACACGACCTGGGTAACAAAAGCAATTCCGTAGGTGAGCACCAGCAACACCCACGGAAAATCACTTGGTTCTGGCGGTGTATCTTTGAGTTGAGTTGAGGAATTACCTGTGCGACTAGGTTCTGGCAAAAGCAAGATAAAGGGCAAAAGCACTAAAGCAACCAGGTAAATTAAAAACGGCATCCGCCAAGAGATATCTGCCACAAAACCGCCGACAGTGAGGAAAATCACGCCCCCCAAACCCATAAATGCTGCCTGAAATCCCAAAAACTGGGCACGGGCTGCACCAATGTAGTAGTCTGCAATCAGAGTTGTGGCTGTGGTCATGATCCCCGCTACACTCAAGCCCAGTAGCGCCCGCCCTAGTAGAATAATTCCTATGGAGTTCAATACAAAGCCTGAGCTACCAGCCAAACCATACAAAACCACAGCTATGCTCAGCAATGGTTTTCGTCCAAAGCGGTCTATAATTACACCAGCAAAAGGAGCGCCTATTGCAATGCAAAGTGCTGGAAACGTCAAGACTAACCTCACCCAGTAGTCTACATTTGCGACACTGGCAAAATGCTCGCGCATTGCAGGTAGTGAAGGTGCGATCGTTGCCCCTGCCATAATAGTCAGGGTGCTTGTCACGAGCAGAGTTGCTTTGACCAGGAATGAATCAGTTTTTGGCTGCCGCATAATGTAAGGACATAATGGTGAGGTTTTTTTGTTATGGCAAGCCTAGTTTTCTTCAGCGCTTATGGTGAAGATGCCATAACCTGGGTGATAGTTTTTGTATCTACCTGAAGGTTGGCTTTTCACGCCATGTGGGAAAAATCCAGGAAAAACCTAACCCCCTAGCCCCCTTCCTAGTAGCGAAGGGGCTAAGGTAAAAGCCTCTCTCCTCGTAGGAGAGAGGAATGGAAGTGAGGTTTTCCACATCCCATGAAAAGTAAGACCTGAAGGTTGGAATAGATTTTAAGGCTTGCCCCTCACCATTGTCTTTTCTTTTCTTGCTAAAAGTATCCTAATATTGCAAAGTTGCTGCAATTTCCCACTACTTACGGGTGTAGCGATGCTTCACCCCAACTGGGAAATATTCTGGATCGCCTGTTGGCGCTAATGCAACTTGTGGCATTTGATATTCTGGGGGAACGTAGTTAGCAAATTCGCTGTTGAGGCGCTTGAGTTGGGTAAGAATCGAGGATGTTATGGCTTCCCTTTTATCTTCACTTTCCTCTACTCCCGGTGCTAACTCCACAACCACAGATAAAAATCGGTTCTTGTCTGCATCTTCTTGCACTTGCAACACGAACTTACCCGTCACCCATTCTCTAATGACTGGTTGCTCTAATCCCACTGTCACATTTTCTGGGTAAATATTCGCTCCAAAGTAGGACACTGTAAAGTTAGAGCGTCCAAAAACGTAAACGAAAGGTAGCTGACGAACGCCTCTTCCACCCTGATTTTGTAACTCCGTCACTGGGTCGAAACTATATTTTCTCAAAAACTCGAGCATGGCATCGTAACTAATTATCCCCCCAGTATCTAAAATGTTATATCGCACTAAGGGAACGCCATTGTCTCCAGAAAATAATAATGTGCCATCTATCACTTCAAAAAAGCGACTTACGGGGTCATACTGTACCAGTGTAGGTAAACGAGATTCCCCAAACAAGGCACGCGCTGCCTCTGGGTGATTTGCCAAAAATCGCCGAATGCAGATACTTAAAGGTGTTTCGTTACCCAAAACACCCGCGTCAGCAGTGCCATAGAGTGATACTGAGTCGTAGCAGGAATGTTGGGAACCAACTCTTTCACCCACCAAACTACGCCATTCCTCACTGAAAACTTCTCCCGCCATGACCAACTTTATCTGATATTGCTGCCACTCGATACCACGGGCAATTCCAGTATCAATAATATCTTTAAGAAATGGAGGGTATCCTAACAGCACAACCTGTTCAAAATCCGAACCAAGTTCCTGCACGACTCGAAAGATTTCTTCTTTATTGTTGCCGGGAGTCACCACAGTGATAGGATAACCTTTGCTGCCAAGATAGCGACAGCAATTGGTAGTGTACATTCCGCCTACCCAGGTTCCTAAACTGAAACAAATCACAGCTAGAGTACGTTTAGTATCTGCATAAAAACTGTCATGAAATACCTGCTCAAAACGGGTGGCAATTTGCATTTCATCTGCAAAAAAACGCGGCCAAAATGTGGGTTTTCCTGTGGAACCAGAGGAAACAGCTATCATGTCGCACGTTTGTAACTCTCCGTGACGGCACAATTGAGCTAAAGGATAACGTAGCAGGTAATTTTCTTTGGTGAGTTGTGGTAGTCTTTGGAAATCCTCAAAGGTTTGGTATTGATCAGTATTTACCCCATGATGTGCTAAGAAATCTTTGTAAGCGGGTACAGCAGCAGCCATATCGTGAAATAATGCCATTGCTGTTGAAGTATCTGTGTTGAGATGCTGTTGTAGTAGTTTTTCTAGGGGTGTAGTTAAAAACTCTTGAAATGCCGTAATTGCACGCTGCTGTTTTTCTGGTTTCATTTGCAAAACTCTGAGTATTTTTCTTTATTTTCTCCTTGTTTGCGAGAATTGCAACGTAGAATGTGGAAAGTTACCTAAACATATTCATTTAATTGCTGTGACCAGATTCCCCAGCAACTATTTTTTCTTGATCCACCTTACCATTTTTGTTTTCCACGGTGGTGTGTTCTTTAGCTACAAAGGAACTTCCGTCCTGATTCCCATTATTTCTCGGTGCTTGAGCAATACCCGCTCCTGCTGTTATTGCACTACTCACGACTCCCAGTATAGCAGCCCATTTCTCACCAGTTAATTTTGAATTTGGAATGGCTGAAGCTACCGTTGCCACCACCATTATTATGGCTGCTAATCCAAAGCATACTATAGGATAAGAAGCTTTTGTTAATTCAACTTTTGCTTTCGTTAATTCGATTTTTTCACGTTCAGTCATTGGAAAAACTCTCTTAGTTGTTTGAAAAATTATCAGATTTGGTTCATCTCTTTTGGTTTTTATATTTTTTTAAAGTATTTTTTTAAAATTATTACTTGATTGTTGATAACTTCAATCAATATTGAGGAGTTTATCAACATTATTGAGAATTCGATATTGATGAACTCAGTTCTAAGACTTTCTTCAAATCGATAAGAGGTATTTCCAGAAATCTCCCATTTTTTTGATCGAAACAAAAACAAGGAAAGTATAGTTGGAACAATAGTAAAAAGTATAAAATATTATAAGTGGAACAAAATATCTTGATTATTGTTCAATGCTATAAAAATCAAATATCAAGATCTGGCTCACCGATAAAAAAAGGAGGGCAAAATAATAAGGATAAAGGGCGAGATATGCGTAATCGCGTCTTCCCACTTTGTAGCAACTTAATAAAAACTTTTTATTCATCCTTCAGCGCCATGCATGTTTATTGCAGCAAACAACACGTAAACAATGAGAACAACCGCTTTTGCACTCAATGCGGTGAGCTGTTACCTCTTGGGGTAGGGCAAGTTATCGATAACCGTTATCGGATTATACGTCATTTGGGTCAGGGAGGCTTTGGACGTACTTATTTAGCTGAGGATTTAAATCAATCGCAACTACAGTGCGTGCTGAAGGAATTTGCACCCCAAGTTGAAGAACAGCAAGATTTAGAAAAAGCTAAAGAACTGTTTGAACGAGAAGCAAGTGTGTTGAAAAAACTTCAGCATCCTCAAATTCCACGGTTCCACGCCTCGCTACAAGTACAGTTGAGCAATAAAGATTTTTTCTTTTTAGTGCAAGACTATGTGGAGGGTGAGAACTACTGGGATTTATTAGAAACCCGCAAAACTCAGGGGCAAACTTTTAGTGAGGAAGAAGTTGTCAAACTGCTGCAACAGATGTTACCCGTTTTGTCTTACATTCACTCTGTCAATGTTATTCACCGCGATATTTCTGCTGATAATGTGATTTTGCGTACCCCCCAAGTCCCCCCTTACCAAGGGGAGATTGAGGGGGGTTTACCTGTGCTAATTGACTTTGGTGGTGTAAAACAATTGCCAGCCTCTCAAGGTTTTTGGTTTACCCAACTCGGTGGAATTCGCACCCTCTTAGGTAAAAAAGGATATGCACCAGAAGAACAACTCCGGCAGGGAAAAGCATTTCCCAGTAGCGATTTGTACTCTTTGGCAGTGACGGCGCTGGTGTTGTTAACTGGGGAGGAACCGCAAAAACTCTATGACAGCTTTGAGGGAACTTGGCGCTGGGGAGAAGAAATCAAAGTCAGCCCCAAACTAGAAGCTGTGTTAAAAAAGATGTTGGCTTATAAACCAAGCGATCGCTATCAAAAAGCCGATGACGTTCTCAAAGAATTACAGTCTCACACTCCTGCTGCCACTGTAAATACCAAACCTGTAAATGCTAAACCTGTAAATACCAAACCTGTAAATGCTAAACCTGTAAATGCCAAACCTATAAATACCAAACCTGTAAATACCAAACCTATAAATACTTACATGACAAAGCTCAAGACAATGGTCGTTGCTCCTGGGCGAAAACATGTCAACACCGTTGTCGGCAAGCTTCATAATAAAACTCAAATGGTTGCTCAAGCGCTGCCTTTACCGATTTGGCTTCGTCCTTTTGCTTTCAGTCTTGTCAGTACAAGTGTGATTGTTTTAACTTTGGCTGGAACTTGGGCAATCGTAAATGTCGTTGTTCAAGGTGTATCATCTATTTCTATACCAACAATATCATTACCTAAAATTCCAGGAGGATCAGATTCTCCTGAAGAACCAACTGTTAGCAAAGAAACAAATCGCAGCAACGAAATTATGCGTCGCCGTCAGCAGCTAGAAATTCCACAAGTATTTTTTATACAAACAGTAGATAAAATTTTTTATACTAAAAATCCTGGAGCTAAAGGACGGACTCTTACAAGTAATTCAGAAGATACTGCTTTACGAAATCAATGGTACGCGATCGCCGACGACTTGTTGAATAACTTAGAACAGGCTAATCTTAGCACCTCAGCGCGTCGCAACTTGGGAAACTACAGTGCGCGAAATTACGATAATTGGAGACGCCAAGCACAAGCAGGACAGTTTGGTAACTATACTATGGATCAGCTCAACAGAGACACAAACAAAAAATTTGATAGATTGTTTCCGGGACAGCGACGCGGGGATGAGAAACTGGATAAACAAACATTTGGTCAAATATGGTATGCACTTGCTGCTGAGCAAGTGAGTAAACTAGATGGCAACTAGGAGGAGGAGTGAGGGAGTGAGGGAGTGAGGGAGTGAGGGAGTGAGGGAGTGAGGGAGTGAGGGGGATCAGGGGGATCAGGGGGATCAGGGAAAACTAATGACTAATGACTAATGACTAATGACTAATTATTGCTCCAAAGGACATGAAAACCCAACTGGTAGTCGCTTTTGTCTACATTGCGGCGAAAACTTGGATAACCCGGTGAATCAAGGTATTCAAGGCGGGCAAACTTTGGGCGATCGCTATCTTATTTTGCGTCAACTGGGACAAGGAGGTTTTGGACGTACATATTTAGCTGAGGATATTAACCGCTTCCGCGAACTTTGTGTTTTAAAGGAATTCTCCCCTCAAGTTCAAACGCCTTACGTTCTCCAAAAAGCTGAAGAACTGTTTCAGCGAGAAGCCAGCGTTCTCTACAAGCTGCAACATCCCCAAATTCCTCGCTTTCGGGAACTTTTCCGCATGAACTTGGCTGGTAAAGAATATTTATTTCTAGTGCAAGATTATGTACAAGGGGAAACTTACCGCTCTTTATTAGATGCTAGAAAACAGCAAGGTTTGCTGTTCACAGAGGCAGAAGTACGTCTGCTATTGCAGCAAATTCTCCCTGTTTTGGAGTATATCCATTCTATAGGAGTGATTCACCGCGATATATCTCCTGAAAACTTAATTTTACGCACCCCCCAACCCCCCTCTTACCAAGGGGAGATTGACAAGGGTATGCCAGTGTTAATTGATTTTGGCGGTGTCAAACAAGTTGCTGCAACAGTCGTTTCGCAATATTATCAACCCGGTGCTGCTGCTTCTCCGCCACTTCCAACGTTATTAGGTAAAGCAGGTTACTCTCCCCCAGAACAAATGCAAACGGGGTTAGTTGAGCCTCATAGCGATTTGTATGCTTTAGCAGCAACGGTACTCGTTTTACTGACAGGCAAACAGCCTCAAGAACTTATAGATGATTATACCCTAACCTGGCAATGGCGACGGGAAGTTAACTTGAGCCCAAGTTTCGGGATGGTGTTGGATAAAATGCTATCGCCAACACCAGCACACCGCTACCAAAGCGCTCATCAAGTCTTACAAGCACTGAACCCGTCGCCTGTGGGCTATCCTCCACCACAGCAGCCTCTTCCCTCTCCAATACCGCCACCACCGCCACCACCGCAAACTGAACAAACTCTAGCTGTAGCCGCATCTCCTCCCACTTCCCCGACTCCCCCGACTCCCCCGACTCCGCCCACTTCCCCGACTCCCTCCAGAAGCTGGTGGACACCTGGTAAAATCATTGTGATAGCGGTAGTGATGGTTACTGCTATTGGTGTGGGTATGTGGGGAGCAACTCAATTGCTTGACTCATCTTCACCCATAATCTCGTCTGACGATCCAAAACTTCCTCCACAAGAACAACAACGCAAGCGCATATTAGATGATCGGCGTCAATACTTAGGTATTAACGAGAAATTCTTCATTAGTTTGGTCAATCAAGTCTTTTGGGATAGAAATCCGAGTTTACGCAACCGCATCTTGACAGAAAAGCCGGAAGATGCACAACTACGGGCAGAATGGGATAGCATCGCAGGCGAATTACTGGAAAAACTGGCGGTACTGAGTTCAAATGCACGTAAAAAACTGGGTAGTTTTACGCAAGCAGAACGCGATCGCGTTAAAGTGGAAGTTAACCAAATCAACGTTGGTAGCCGTTCTTTGTATGATTTAGGAGATGCGGCATTTTTCCAGCAATTTCCTGAACAGCGCGGCAAGAATTTTATTGATCAGCCTATTGGGCAAGTTTGGCACGGATTTATTAGCGACAAACTCAATGCCATCCTTGCCGGCAGCGCTTTCAAGAAAATAGTTTTTGACCAAGGGGCAATGAGTACCAGAGTGAGTGGTACTCTTAAACCGGGAGAAGGTAAAGTTTTTATCGCCGAACTTGACCAAGAACAATTGATGAAAGTCAAGCTAAATGGCAATTCTAAAATTTTGCTTTCCGTGTATTCTCCCAGTGGAAAAGTGCGATTCTTAGAAGATTCAACACAACGTAGCTTATCCGTTAAACTTCCAGAAACTGGATTCTATGAATACGTCGTTGTTTCTACGGGGTCAAAAACATCAAACTATACACTCTCAGTCACAGCAGAAAATCCTGCTCCACCACCGTCACCTACACCAACTCCTACAGAAACTATTACACCTACATCCACACCAACTCCTACACCGGTACCAACATCTACACCAACAGCATCGCCTACGCCTACGCCTACACCATCATAAGCAATACAAAATTCAAAATCGCCACTTTTTTCTCAACGTGAGTTCGACAAACCTCACCCTCCCAACCTCCCTCTCCTTTTAGGAGAGGGAGGAGCAACATTAGAACCAAGCTTTTCAGCCCCTCTCCTGGTAGGAGAGGGGTTTGGGGTGATACCATTTCACGAAATGCGTGATACAAATGATTGGTCTCTAATTCTTTCCCCCTGCCCCCTGCCCCCTGCTTACTGCTGCCTATTTGTATCAACCTTAAAGTGAAACGGTATGAAGTCTGCTTTGACTTCGTCGAACTCACGTTTTCTCAGTACACGCTTAGTCTCCCAGTCTCTCTAACCACCTTTTTGTGCAACCCAAGCACTGAAAGTTAATGATGTAAAAAAACGCCTGACTTGGTGAAAACCTGCTTCATTTAGAAGCTCTAACACTTCAGTTTCTGACAACGGATAAACCGAGGAAAACATTTCTTGAAATCGAGTTTCAATCTCCTGTCTGGATATTCCCTGGCTCGCCCATCGCATTTTCCATGCATCTATTAAGACACTATCTCCACGCAAATCTCCAAATAAGCCAGCCGCTAAGATAAATGGTGCGTTTGGTTTGAGTCGCAGGGAAATATCCCGCAGCAGTTCAAGCCGCGCATTTCGCTCGTGGATAAAGTGGATTACCAGCATTAAAGTACTAGCATCAAAGAGCGGCTCCAAAGGGAAGTCTGTTACAAAGCAAGACATTAGCTTTGTCCTATCTTTGAGTCCTTCTTGGAGTAAACGCATCGAGGCAATCTGCAGCATCTCGGCTGATGGATCTAGCCCAGTAAACTGCCAATGAGAACCATATTGGCTCAGCGTGATAATTTCTTGCCCAGTGCCTACACCAACAGCCAAAACTGACGCGCTTTCTTTCAACAAGCTTCCAAGTAAGCAGCCAGCCAACTCGTGAAGCGCATCATAGCCAGGAAGCGAAATGCGTGCATACTGGTCGTAAATTCTAGCTAGTTCTTCGTCAAACTTCATAATCTAACCTTTTTCTCAATTTGCTTGACAAATCATGCCCTCTGGCAATTCCATCAACAAGATCAAGTGACAATGAAAGGCTGCTTCAAACGTTACCACTCACTGCCTTGAGTTCAGGTTAGTCATTGTGCATAAAGATGGTCTTTCAAATTTTTGCCGCCTGTTATCAGAAACTTGCCCAAAAGCTCAACAGCTTGTTTTCGGGCTAAAAAATTGGATACGACTCCAAGCAGGATGCACAGTGTAGCCATACACTCGCACAACTATTCCCTTCCCGGTCTAAGATTACCTATAATAATTAACTCTTCTCTTAGTGTCACGCCAGGTGCTACAACCGGGGGAACCCCCGCAACGCACTGGCTCCTCTCTTGCCTCGTGCGGTTAAAAAATAGGTATTCTTCTGGCGGTTCGGGAGTAAAAGGCACATCCACAAATATAAAGAGCTGGCAAATCTGATCTCACAAACCTTCTCGATATGCTTTGGGTGTTGTGGCTGTAAACCGACGAAAAGTCGCCGTGAAGTGGCTTTGACTTGAAAAGCCAAGATAGTAGCTTATTTCAGCAATTGACAACTGAGTTTGTGCCAATAATACCTGCGCTCGTTGGACTCTGCACTCCAGTAGGTACTGATGTGGAGGAAGACCTGTGGAGTTTTTGAAGGCACGGGCAAACCGATATTGGCTCATTTGAACCAACTTGGCAAGGTCGGCAAGCGTCACATCTTGTTCGAGATGTTCATTAATATATTCGATCGCTTGCCGGAGTTTTTGTGGTGAGAGTTCATCTGTTTGGTTACTGATAGATAGTTTGTCAGTGCAATAGTGTCTGAACAAATGAGTTGCCAGCACGTTCCCCACTGACTCAACGTATAAGCGTCCGGGTATCCCATGCTGGAACTCTGTCAGTAGTCCTCTACCAAGTTGTTGAATAAAAGAGTCTCTTGCTGCCCACTGCTCCCTTATTTCCATCGGTTTTTCTTTCAAGTCTTCTGCAACCTCCCACATAAAACCTGGAGTCAGATTGATGATGATCATATCCATTTGACGTTCTGACCAAGTTTCATGCGGTAGATTAGGCGTGACAATAGAGATATGACCTTCTTTAACGGACTGACTTTTTTGCTGACCACTGGCGGTCTGCCATTTGACGTTAAGGGATACCTGATTAAGTGGTATGCCGATTTTGAGATTGGGATCGCTATGCTCAGGAAAATGACTTGGGCTTATGCAAGCATATGAAACGCCGACGGTATTTAATTGCAACACCTTTTCAAAGACAATGGGCAGCTCGTTCATTTCAGGAACTGAGCACAGGAGGCTTTTTTCTGGTGTCATTTATTTACTTATTAAGCTGCAAGCCAATTCTATGATATGCGACTTACGCAACTGGCACAGCAAAACAAAGGTAAATGATAATAACAACTACTTAAATAGAACAAATGTTCTAAAAGGAAGTGTGAGCTAGCAAGAATCTGAATGCTATCCTTAGTAGATTGACAAAATACTAGTGTTCATAATAACTAATCAATAAATATAAGCAGAAAACTTTTGAACAACAAAAACCATAAGAAAATGATATACACAAAATTACTTGCAATGTGCGACAATTGCACTTCTGTGCATAACTGCATAACCAACCTCTTAAGTACAATAGCTAACTTGAAAGTCAAGAAGTAGCAAAGCGTGCATTAATCCCAGAGGTTAATTTTCTGTAGTCTTCTGTGTTTTTAGGGTGGAAAAATTGGAAATGCAATCTTACCCGGTGGGGGACATACCTTTGGTTCCTGTTGGCTGTCACTGTATTCTCGAACTTTACGACTGTCCAACACATCTACTGAACAATCCTGTTTTTATTGGACAGGCTTTAACGGAAGCGGCTAAAGTAGCAAAGTCTACTCTGCTTAAGGAAGTAACACACTGGTTTGAGCCTTACGGGGTTACAGCTCTGGCGCTATTAGCCGAATCCCATATTTCAATACATACATGGCCAGAATATGGCTACATTGCAGTGGATATTTTTACCTGCGGTGAACACGCAGAACCCGAGAACGCTTGTAAGTACCTTGTGCAAACTTTTCAAGCTAGCAAACACGTACTGATGAAACTTCCTAGAGGCAAGCTTTCACCACAAGTCCAAAAGAAACTGGAAGAAAGCTTATTTCTGGCAACTGCAACTAGCGAACGTTGACGAATAGAGGGAGTTATTGTATGTCTGGTAGTAATGTGGGTGCAGATTTTTGGATGAGCGAATACATCACTCCTTGGGATATTTACTCTCATGGAGTCACGGGGGTACTTGCTCACAAGAAAACCGCTTACCAAGAAATGTACATTGTGGAAACTGGTACTTATGGCAAAGCACTTGTTTTAGATGGCAAGTGGCAGTCATGTACTGGTGATGAATTTTTATACCACGAACCTTTGGTTCACCCTGCTTTGATTTTTCATGGAACACCACGTAAGGTGCTGATTCTTGGTGGTGGTGAGGGAGCCACAGCACGCGAAGTGCTGCGTTGGCGCACTGTGGAAAAAGTGGTGATGATTGACATTGATGGCGAAGTGGTGGAAGCTTGTCGGCAACACCTCGGGGAAATGCATCAGAATGCCTTTGATGACTCGCGTCTGGAAGTTGTGATTGCGGATGCACTCCACTTTTTAGATACGACTGACGAGCAGTGGGATGTTGTCATTTCCGACCTCTCCGATCCTATCGAGTCAGGTCCGTCGTTTGCGTTGTTTACTAAAGAATACTTTGAGAAAATCCGTCGGGTACTGTCACCGCAAGGATTCGTTGTTATCCAAGCAGGTCCGGTATCACCAGGGGAGTTAAGCCTCCATGCTCGCTTGGTACGAACCCTGAATGCGGTTTTTCCCAATGTTCAGTCTTACAGCAGCTACACCTCTACCTATGGCAGACCCTGGGGATTTGCTGTAGCTTCCGAAGCAAAGATTGATAGCCGACCCGATCCACAAAGCATTAATCAGCTGTTGCAGGAGAAAACGAGCGGTGGACTGCGAATGTTAGATGGTGTCACCCTTTTGGGTATGCTGCATCTGCCATTGCATTTGCGTCAGGCGATCGCACAAGAAACCCAAGTTTACACCCTTGCTGAACCTCCGAAATTTTTCGGGCAAGGCGCGGTGAAACAAACAGCATAATTTGTAAGCCATAATTAAAAACTCAATTATGGCTTACTTAGATTCCCGACTTCTTTAAGAAGTCGGGAATCTTGTTGTTCACTAATAATTTAGAATTACTGTATTATTGTGATTCTTTTTCAGTGATTTTCATTAGACATATCCATAAATTAATTGTGCGTCGTCTACAATCGTTGTAGAAGACGCACCATGGCGCGTCTCTACATTGTTTGTTTTTTGGAGATGTCTATTGTGACTTATTTGAGGTTATACCAGCGGTACGCTATGCGAACGCAGGCTATATCCCACCTATTAATTTACCTATCCATTTAGAAAAAAATATGATAGGTACACCCTATAACAATAGTTCAATACACCCTGTACCGAAGTAGAAAAAATATGATAAGTACACCCTATAACAATAGTTCAATACACCCTGTACCGAAGAAGAGGACAACACCCTGTGACTGAAGAGGAATATCTAAAGTATGCAAAATTTATTAGAAAATTTTTTCACTCTTAAGTAATATTTCATACCTATTTCTAAAGACATATTCAGTTTCTTTTAAGGTGTAGCTGATAGCTAAGCTTTTGAAGTTTTTTTAAGAAAAGGGTAAAGGGGACTGGGGATTGGGGATTAGGGATTGGGTTATCAAACGAAAAATTATGTCCGGGGCAATAAGGGAGCATCCCAATCTTGCACAGAAGCCTTTGTACCCTCACCCCCATCTCCTCTCCCATATATAGGAGAGGGGAGAAATGGTTCTAGTTCCCCTTCTCCCAAATATTGGGAGAAGGGGTGAGGGGATGAGGGCTATCAAGGTTTTTGCACATTTGGGATGCTCCCGGCAATAAAGCCTTCCCCAAGTCGGGAGCATTTCCCCCAATAACCCTCCCCAGTACCCAGCCCTAGCCCGGCATACAGTCACCAGTGCTGCAGGAAGGTAACAACCTAATCGAAGTCTGTAGGTAAATCTGGATTTCGATAATGCTGGAAAAGTCGGGTGATTTGAGCTGGCGTCACACGCCCAAGGGACAGTTCCGGAATGGCATCTTCAGCAAAGAACTCGACTTCCTCCGTTTCGATACTTGGCGATGGAGAACCACTCACAAGTTCGCACAGAAAAAACAGCTTGTAGATGTAATGCGGATGCGGTGGATGCCCTTGTCTATCCCTGTCATAGACAGCGAGCAGTTTTACAGCGCGTGTCTGATAACCAGATTCCTCATACACTTCTTTAACAGCTACCTCACTGGGCGAGTCGCCAACATCAGCCCATCCACCTGGTAAAGTCCAGCAGCCGTCTTCTCTTTCCTTCACTAACAATATTTTATTTTCACGAAATATTGCTCCGCGCACGTCAACTTTGGGCGTTGCGTATCCCACTTCCTGGGCGAATAAATCGAGGATAAAGCTGTGTTCAACGTTTGAGTAAGTCGCCATGATTTCAGCTGCGATCGCCCGTAGCGCTTTGTAACGTTCTATGTCAAAAGGATTGTCCGAATAGGTTAGACCGTTTTGGGCGATCGCTTGTAATTTCTGCGTCCATTCCAGCCATTTAGGTTCCACTGATAGTTCCCTGTGATGAGTGTGGTTAGTGGAGGAAACTGGGGATTGGGGATTAGGGATTTTCCCATCCCCAGTCCCTAGTACCCAGTCCCCAAACTCCTATCTAGTTTTATGCTTCATCTAGCGCGACGATACCAGGTAATTCCTTACCTTCAAGTAACTCCAAGCTAGCGCCACCACCAGTGGAGATGTGGCTCATTTGGTCGGCTAAGCCAACTTTTTCCACAGCCGCTACAGAGTCACCACCACCGATGATAGTGGTAGCACCTGTTTTGCTGATGTCGGCGAGAGTGCGGGCGATCGCCTCCGTACCTACGGCAAACTTGTCAAACTCAAACACGCCCATTGGACCGTTCCAAATGACCGTTTTGGTGTCAGCAAGGGCTTGTTGGAAAAATTTCACCGACTCAGGTCCGATATCCAAACCCATCCAACCGTCGGGAATGTTTTCCACACTGACGGTTTGAGAATTGGCATCAGGGGCAAAATTATCAGCGACAACCACATCGGTGGGAAGCAGCAAGTCAACACCGCGTTCTTTTGCTTTTGCTTCCAAAGACTTCGCCAGTTCTAGCTTGTCTTCTTCCACCAGTGACTTACCGACATTCAAACCACGTGCCTTAAAGAAGGTGAAAATCATTCCACCGCCAATGATCAGTTTGTCGCACTTTTCCAGAAGCGTTTCAATCACGCCAATTTTACTAGAAACTTTGGAACCGCCGATAATCGCTGCCAAAGGACGTTGAGGATTTTCGATCGCGCTTTGCAGGTACTGCAATTCTTTTTCAATCAAATATCCACCAACCGAGGGACTCAGGTATTTAGTCACGCCTTCAGTAGAAGCGTGGGCGCGGTGTGCGGTACCAAAGGCATCATTTACGTACAAATCAGCATTTGCTGCCAGTTTTTTGGCGAATTCTGGGTCGTTTTTCTCCTCCTCCTTATAGAAACGGACGTTTTCTAATAACAGCACTTGTCCGTTTTGTAAAGCCCCCACCTTAGCGGAAACTTCATCACCAATAGAGTCGTCAGTTTTAACAACTTCTTGTCCCAACAACTCAGATAAACGCTTAGCAACCGGGGTTAGGCGCAATTTGTCATCTACACCCTTAGGACGCCCGAAATGGCTTACTAGAATCACCTTAGCTCCCTTCTGCGTCAAATCCTGTATGGTCGGCAGAGCAGCACGGATGCGAGTATCATCTGTAATGTTGCCGGCATCATCCACAGGTACGTTAAAATCAACTCGTACCAGAGCGCGTTTACCAGACAAGTCTTCTGCAGATAAATTTGCTAAAGTTTTCTTTGGCACGGCACAAACCTCCTGATTGCCTTTTTGTTATGTTTTTTAAGTAGATCCATCCAGATTTTACCGAGTCAGGGGGGCGGAGGTGAATCAGAATGTTTAAAACAGTTCTATTTCCAATTGATCAAAGCCGGGAAGCACGGGAAGCAGCCGATGTGGTTGTCAATATCGTGCAAAAGTACGGTAGTCGCTTGGTGCTACTGAGTGTGGTTGAGGAACCCGCTGCAGACTCGCCCAACGGGGATGCAATGTCCTCACCAGAGATAGTTGCCCAACTCCTAGAAACAGCCAAATCTCTGTTTTCTGGGCAAGGCATTTCAGCCGAATCGATTGAACGGCAAGGCAAACCTGCTTTTACCATCTGCGATGTTGCAGATGAAATAGGGGCAGATTTAATCGTCATGGGCTGTCGGGGACTAGGCTTGACTGACGAGGGAGCAACGGATAGCGTTACCACTCGTGTGATTAACCTTTCTCCTTGCCCAGTGCTAGTTGTGCCGTAAACAAAGTTACGAGTTATTTCAGATGTAGGGTGCGTTAACGCTATGTAATGCACCCTTACTTGACTTTTTAGAAGAATTTTTACTGTTATATCAGGTATATCAGGTTCGGTTGATTACTTATCATTCGTGAAGAACCCCACCCCCCTACCCCTAATGCCCAGAGGAGACCCCGAGTTCGTTCTGGTGTAGGTAGTTCATGATGGCTACTTACCAATATCTTCGTTCCACAGTTCGGGCTTTTCTTCAATAAACTCCCTCATCATTTGTTCGCATTCATTAAGATTGAGATCAATAACTTCTACACCGTGGGATACCATAAATTCTTTAGCACCTGGAAAAGTCCTTGATTCTCCGGCTATAACTTTTTTAATCCCAAATTGTACGACAGCCCCAGCGCACAGATAACACGGCATTAAGGTTGAATAGAGTGTTGTACCTTTATAGCTGCCGATTCTACCAGCGTTGCGAAGGCAATCGATTTCGGCGTGGGTGACTGGATCTCCGTCTTGCACACGCTTGTTGTGTCCTTTGCCGATAATCTTGCCATCTTTGACAAGAATAGAACCAATCGGAATTCCACCTTCTTGTCTGCCTTGTTTTGCTTGTGCGATCGCAGCTTCCATAAATTCATCCATTTTTTAAATCTCCATGTCTAAACAACTTGTCTTATTGGATCACGATGGTGGTGTAGATGATTATCTAGCAACTATGCTGCTGATGACTATGGATCACATACAGCCGCTAGGTGTTGTGGTCACTCCAGCCGATTGCTACGCCGAACCAGCCGTAAGCGCTACACGTAAAATTTTGGATTTAATGGAATGTTCTCATATTCCCGTTGCCCAAAGCACCGTACGCGGTATCAATCCCTTCCCGCGCCTTTACCGCCGTGATTCATTTGTTGTTGACCATCTTCCTATTCTCAATCAAAGCGAAACAATTCGCACACCTTTACTTGCCGAACCAGGTCAAGATTTCATGATACGAGTGTTACGTGAGGCACCAGAACCTGTAACGTTGATGGTAACTGGTCCGTTGACCACGGTAGCAACTGCACTCGAAAAAGCACCAGAAATTGAAGCGAAAATTCAAAGGATTGTTTGGATGGGGGGTGCGTTGAATGTGGGTGGTAATGTAGAAAAAAGTTGGGAACCAGGACAAGACGGTTCCGCAGAATGGAATGTGTATTGGGACCCTATTTCCGCAGCACGAGTGTGGCAAACCCAGATTGAAATTATCATGTGTCCTTTGGATTTGACCAACAATGTACCGGTAACATCAGACATTGTGTATAAAATGGGAAAACAACGCCAATATCCGATATCTGATTTGGCGGGACAATGTTACGCGCTGGTGATTCCCCAAGATTATTATTTTTGGGATGTGCTAGCAACGGCTTATCTTGCTCATCCAGAATTTTATCAACTGCGGGAGTGGGAAACAGAAATTATCACCACTGGTCTGAGTCAAGGGCGTACCAAAATAGTTCCTGGAGGGCGTAAGATTTCTGCGATGGATACGGTAGATAAAAAAGCTTTCTACGCTTATATTTTGCAGCAGTGGGCACGTTGAATTTTGGATTTGAACCGCAGATGGACGAGGTAGTGCGATGCGAGGGTTCCCCCGTTGTAACAACTGCCATGCAGATAAACGCAGATAATAGGCTGTTACATCTGCGTGTATCCGCGTTCATCTGCGGTTGCAATTCTTTCGTAGATAAAGTGTTCTTGACAACTCTATGTATCTCTTTTAAATACATGAGAATGGATTGAGCAACAACATAGTGATTGTTACAAAAACCGAAACAAAATCAGCTACCGTTTGTTTTGGCTATAAACTCAACGTAATTACTTATGAGAAGACCTATATTCCGCACTGAAAATACTAGTATAAATAGATTACACTTAGTCAAAAATCTGTGCATTAAGTCTATTTTGAGTAATCTCCAAATTCCCTCGTTGTTGTTATGGGGTAAGCGCGATCACATGATTCTCCCTACTTTCTCGAAGCGCTTCTTAAATTACAACCCAGCACTGCAATTAATAGAAGTAGAAAATGCCGGACATTGCGGCCATGATGAACATCCCGAACAAGTAAACCGGGAATTGTTTTTGTAGATTCAAACACAGGTATTAAAAGCTTTGTAAGCAGAAGGCAGAAGGCAAAAGCTTTTTCCTCTGTTATTAATGCAAACTGTGAAACTACACAGGAGTAATTCTTAAGAGTGTAAGAAGACTAAGTACGATCGCTAGATTACAAAATTTGGTTGTGGCATAATCAAACTACAGTCTTAAAGTCATAATCAATGGTTTGGGCATCTGGACATAAGTTGCAGGGTGATAAGTACATCATCGAACAAGTCCTGGGGCAAGGAGGATTCGGGATTACTTATAAAGCACGGCACACGTTTCTGAATAACCTTGTGGTGATTAAAACGCCCAACGAAAGCCTGCAAAACGATCCAGAATACCCCAAATATGTCAAGCGATTCATCGAAGAAGGGCAGCGACTGGAAAGGCTTTCTGAAACCCAACATCCCAATATTGTGCGTGTCAGGGATTTGTTTCATGAGGGCGGAACATACTGCCTAGTGATGGATTTTGTCCAAGGAGAGAGTTTATTTAATCTAGTACAACGGCGGGGAGCATTATCGACAGACGAAGCTGTCAAATATATACGCCAAATAGGCGAAGCTTTGAAAGTAGTACACCAAGCAGGGTTAGTACATCGCGATGCTCACCCTGGTAACATTATGGTGCAGCAAGATGGTAAAGCCGTGCTGATTGACTTTGGCATTGCTGGTGAAGCTGTACCCGCTACAGTAAGTTCAAAGTTTTTTGCTAATGTCGCCTTTGCACCTTATGAACAAATGAGAGGCGGTCGAGAGCCACGTGTCGATGTTTACTCTCTAGCTGCTTCTTTATACTATGCCGTCACAGGTCAACGCCCGGCAACTTCCCTTGACCGCAAGTTATACAGCGCCCCGTTAGTTACACCACAGCAATATGTCCTTAGTATTAGTAATGACTTAAATCAAGCAATTCTTAAGGGGATGGAACTAGAACCCCAAGACCGCCCCCAAACCATGCAAGAATGGTTGGAAATGCTAGCTCCCAAACAAGTTATAACAATTTGGTCATCTGGGCATCAGCTGCGGGATGGTAAGTATATTATCCACAGAATTCTTGCCCAAGGTGGCTTTGGTATCACCTATTTGGCTAGGAACGACAGAGGGGAACAAGTTGTCATTAAAACTCTCAACGAAATAGTACAAAGCCGACCAGACTTTGCCAAATTACAGGAAGATTTTGTCAGAGAGGCGCTACGGCTAGCCAAATGCAATCATCCGCAGATTGTGCGGGTTGATGATGTATTCCAAGCAGGGCAACTGTGGTGCATGGCGATGGAATACATTCAGGGGAGACATCTTGCAGATATAGTTGTCAATAGTGGTGTTTTGCCAGAAGCGGAGGCATTGGGCTACATTCGCCAGGTTGGAGAAGCACTAACAGTTGTTCACAAACAAGGTTTGTTGCATCGAGATGTCAAGCCAGCAAATATCATTGTGCGTTCTAATAAACCAGAAGCAGTATTAATTGATTTTGGTCTGGCGCGGGAATTTACACCGAATTTAACACAACTGCACACAGCAAATCTTTCTCATTGTTTTGCACCAATTGAGCAGTATTCAACAGTAGCACAACGAGGTGCTTATACCGATGTTTATGCTTTAGCTGCAACGCTGTATTTTCTGTTAACAAAAAGACTACCTCCGCCTGCTCCACTTCGGGCTAATGGTACAGAATTAGTAGAGCCACCACAACGGATTAATCCTAGTATCAGCGATCGGGTGAATAGGGCGATTCTTAAAGGAATGGAGTTAGAGGCAAAAGACCGTCCGCAATCAGTGCAGGAATGGTTGGAGTTGTTGAAAGAGCCTGTTAGGCACAATACTGTTAAGAATTCCCAGTCCAAATCCAAAAAGGCGACAAAATCTAGTCAAGCTCAACAATCTGCTTCAGTTAATAGAGTATCTTCTTCCTCACAGCAACCAAAAAAAATAATCCCTTGGTATTGGCTAACAGGAGTTTTATTAACCTACTCGGTTTTAGGCTACTTTACAGCACCTGTGGCTAAGGCTGTGGCTTGGGTTTGGGCTTGGGTTGGGAGTGGTGCAGCTGTTGTAGCTATTTTTGCAGCTTGGTTTGTGGATGCAAATGTGGTTTGGATTCTATGTTGGGTGTTTATACCTATTGGTCTGATTTATTTGCCTTTGGCTTTTGCTTCAAAGAACTTACTTAAGTCCTTTAACAAGTCTCACACATTTCTAATTTTGACTGGAACTTCTTGCTTAGGTTTGGGGCTGGGGTGGTTAATGTATCGGATCCTTGTTGTGCAATATAACCAGTTTCTTCTTGCATTTCTCTGACTGCCGCTGCTTCAGCACTCTTTTGTGCTAAGTTGAATCTCTCAGCAGGAAGTTCTAACAGAAATTCACCGACTGCGTGCTGTATTGCCGTACAAAAACAATCTCTTTACTACTAGTAATCGGTAAAATCCTCTAGCGGCACCGCTTTGTCTGTATTTCCAGGTAGCAATTACAGCAGTCATGGCGGCTAGTCTGGCTAATCAAGAAAGGATGAAGGCTGTATCAGAACTCAATAGCGCAGTTCAACAACGGGAAGACGCGAATAAACAAAAAGACGCGGCTTTATCAGAATTAAATAAGGCACGGAGTTAGAAAGAGCAGGGGTTGCAGCTTTAGATCAGTTTGAGAAACAACATCAAGAAATAGAAGCATTACTGGTAGCAATGGATGCCGGACAAAGGTTGAAAGAACAGGTTAAAGATAAACGACCCCTAGAAAAATATCCTGCTACCAGCCCCATTTTCGCTTTACAAACAATTGTTGACAATATCCACGAACGGGCGCAACTCAAAGGGCATCAGAACTATGTCATAAGTGCAGCATTTAGCCCGGATGGTCAACGCATTGTCACTGCATCAGTTGACAGTACCGCCAAGGTGTGGGGGGTTGGCGGGTTGGATGAGTTGCTGGCGCGGGGTTGCGACTGGCTGCAAGATTACTTTGTCACCCATCCAGAGGCGCGGGAGAGGTTGCGGGTGTGTCGGGCGAAGAGATAGGAGGAGGGAGGGAGGGAGAGGGGGTGGAGGAATCATGGTTAGGCGATACCTTCGGTAAGCTCCGCTAACGCGCAAACGGAATCATTCTCAGGCGATCGCTAATTTTAGAGAGCAATTTTATTTTTGTTACTCTCTTGTGCGATGAGTGACTCTGTTAAATTAGACTTATTCCCCAATTAATTACAAGCATGCTAGAAAAAACATCTACATTTCAACAAGTCATTGAAGCTGTAGAAGCATTAGATATAGATGCTCAGATTTTGCTGATAGATATTATTACCAAGCGCCTCAATCAACATAGACGAAATGAGTTGTTAAAAGAAGTTGCACAAGCACAACATGATTATGAGCAGGGAAATGTGCGGCGAGGTTCTGTTGAAGATTTGATGGCGGAGTTAGAAGATTGAAGAATTTAGTTTGGAGTTCTGCATTTGTTCGTGCGTTTAAACGTTTAGTACGTCAAAATCCACAATTACGTTCTCAAGTAGAGGAGACGCTACAAAAACTAGCTGAAGACCCTTTCTCTCCCAGTTTACACAGTCACAAACTTAAAGGTGATTTAGATGGTATATGGTCGTGTTCTATTGACTATAGTCATCGTATTTTATTTCAATTTGTTAATAACTCAGATTCAGGAGAAGAAGAGATTTTGTTGTTAACTTTGGGTTCTCATGATGATGTGTACTAAATTTATTGCGTCAAACTCTATACCGCTATATGAAGGTCGAAAAACTATCCATTTTCTTGCCACCATATTTAGTGGAGTTTATCGAAAATTACAAGCTTAATAAAGGATGCAAGTCTCGTTCTCAAGTGATTGAAGAAGCATTAGAATTGCTGCGAAACCGAGAACTAGAGGAAGCTTACCGACAAGCATCTGCTGAAGTTGACAGCGATTGGGATGTGACAGTAGCAGATGGCTTGACAGATGAAACGTGGTGATATTTATTACGCAGACCTTAGTCCTGCGGTGGGTTCAGAAATGGATAAACGCCGTCCAGTGCTAATAGTAAGTAATGATGCAAATAATCGTGCTGCTACCACAGTGACGATTTTACCATTGACTTCCAATGTTACCCGTGTTTATCCCTTTGAAATTTTGCTGGCTCCAGAGGATAGTGGCTTAACTAAGTCTTCTAAAGTACCAGCAAGTGCGAACAATTTCCAAGCAGCGAATTATTGGCGAAGTCGTAGGTAGTTTAAATGAGGAGATGATGGTATTAATTGATGCTGCATTAAAATTGCATTTGGGATTGGCTTGAGTTTGAAGAAGAATGCACAATTTGGAGTGAGGCGATCGCAATCATGCGGGTACAGAGTGCGATAGCGCTAAGCAATCAAGCTCAGGCGATGCTCTCAACGCGAGCCACCAAAGGGCGATGGCGCAGAGCGCAGCCCCGAAAGGGCATCGCTCAACAACTTACACTAGTTAGCTGTAGGCGATCGCTCATGCACAAAGCCGCCAAAGGGCGATGCTCCTAAACGGACGGACACAAACGAGCATCTGATTTTGATATATGTCAGCACGTCGTCAAATTCCCAAACATATTCAAACCCTAGTACGCCAGCGTGCTAATTGCCTGTGCGAATATCGTCATGCTTCTGAGCAATGGAAGTATGTAGAATTTACGATTGTTACAAAAATCGAAACAAAATCAGCCACAGTTTGCTTTGGCTATAAACTAGAACACCCGCAAAACCAAGGAGCGTTTACCCTTTTCATTACCAGGTCGTTAGGGTTTCGTCTACCTTTTTTCATCGAAAATATATTAATACTTGTCATTGTTCATGTCAAGAATTTATTTAAAATGACAAAAAGAATATTGATACACTGAATATCTTTGCCTACATATACCGTTACATCCTTTCTAGCCAACGGTTGAGGATGATATCTAAAAATTAACCCCAGTTCACCCGGGGTTAATTTTTACTCAATTTTTTGGCGAGATTCCCTATTCCCCAACGGTCACTAGGGTGGTTATATGACAAGAGAAAACGTTCAATAAGCCCCAGATTGACTGGGGTTTTCTTATGAAAGGATAAATAATAGCAGTCGTGTGTCGCTTTGTCTACGAAACGGTGCTACAAAGAAACCACTAAAGTGAGTACATTGAGGATGGGGACTTCCGCGATGCCGTTAAATTCTATGTACAGGCTATGCAGAGACTATGCACAAACTTAAGCATACACTTTCGCATTAAACTGACTTTGCACTCAACGCTTCAAACTGCTGCCAGCAAAGATACAACGCACGTGGTACGTGAAAGCACCCCTTCCATTTGCCACCTTTAAGATTTAACAGCACTTCCCCACGGCGATTAAGGTAGCCAAACCACTCACCGTATTCTAGATCGGCAAAGTGCGACCAAGCGTAATCGTGCATCTTTTGATACCATTCCCAACACGTCTCACGCCCTGTCAAGCGATACCCCATCACCAATGCAACCAAAGACTCTAGGTGAACCCACCACAACTTTTGATCCCATTCCAATTGCTGTGGGGGATGACCGTCTGCATCCATAAAGTAATACAATCCGCCGTATTCACTGTCCCAAGCGAAATTGAGGATATTTAGCACCACGTCAACCGCTTGGTTAATCGTTTTAGTATCATTGTGACGACGGGCGATGTCCATGATAAACCACATCGCTTCGATACCATGACCAGGGTTAATCAATCGTCCGTCAAAAGAATCAATATGGGAACCGTCGGGAGCAACATTTTCGTACATCAGCCCCCGTTCTTGGTCTAGAAAATCCCTCATCACTTCCTCGACAGTCGCCAAAAGGACGTTTTCAAGGGTTTCGTTGGGTAGCAGCCATTCCATTTCCAGAGTCAGGTTGGCTAAAATCATCGGTACTGCTAGGGCTTTCATCGGGCGCGTACCGGGGTAGGTTTTGCTATATTTGCCCTTGGGGTTGTCCTGGCGGCGCAAAACGTTGTTGTAAGCTTGGATAGCCACATCCTTTGCCGAGTCTTCACCACAGGCGAGTGCGTATTGACTAAATGCCATTGCTGCAAAGCAATCAGAAAAGATATTGTAGGGCTGAACCAGCGGCTTCCCTTCACGGGTTAATGCAAAGTACCAGTTACCGTCGGCATCTCGACCATGTTGGGTAAGAAAATTAGCACCATTGCTGGCAATTTTCAGCCAGTTTTCGCGTTTTTCTAACTGGTTGTAAAGCATGGAAAAAGTCCATACCTGACGGTTTTGCAGCCAGATAAACTTATCTGTGTCATAAACCTTACCCTCGCGATCAAGACAGGTGAAATAGCCGCCTTGGTCCCAGTCAATCGAGTGTTTTTCCCAAAATGGGAGTACGTCGTTGAGGAGCGCATTTTTGTAAAGTTCAGCAAGCTCTTTAAAGTCGTACTCCATAAATATCTTTCCCTTTGCACCAAAACCAACTGTGTCAATTATCGCCTCTGTCGTAGGTAGTTCACAAATCGTTGGTCATACCAATGAATCTGAAGAAAAATAAAAAAACAGGGTGAGGGGTCTTGCCCCTCATGGCAAATCTGATATACTGTGTTAAGTAGATGCACCCTGATGATCTGGAGAGCTACCCAAGTGGCTCTCT
>JXCB02000001.1:804224-825068 GCA_000828075.3 Tolypothrix campylonemoides VB511288
AGGGGTCTTGCCCCTCATGGCAAATCTGATATACTGTGTTAAGTAGATGCACCCTGATGATCTGGAGAGCTACCCAAGTGGCTCTCTATTTTTTTCTTTTTGTTGTGTTTGTTTTGTGTTTGCTGTCCTCCGTGAAATTTCATAAAAATATTAAAAAATGTAAACAAGGGGTATAACCAAGCATCCCAAAAATGAGATAATATGATATGAAAGATGCACCCTGATGATCTGGAGAGCTGCCCAAGTGGCTCTCTTTTTTTTCTTTACTTATAGATATTAGTCATTAATTCGGAGTCATTTGTCAAGAGTTATTTAGGAGCAAGTTGTGAACACTCGGACGAAGGACAAAAGCTTGATATAATCGCTCCTCAAACCACTAAGAGTTGTGGGAGAAAACAAATGGCAGACTGGCAGGAAATTACTGGTGGTGTGACAGCACCCAGGGGGTATCGCGCAGCAGGGATTGCAGCAGGATTGAAACCTTCGGGATTGCCGGATTTGGCATTGATAGTGTCAGATGTGGAGGCGATCGCCGCAGGTGTATTTACGACAAGTCATGTCAAAGCAGCCCCTGTGGATTATTGCCGGCAACGCTTGCAAACAAAGCATAGTGCTCGTGCTATCTTCTGCAACGCCGGACAAGCAAACGCAGCGCTCGGCAATCAAGGCTGGTTAGATGCCTTAGAAAATGCCATGATGGTAGGACAGGCGCTAGGTATCCCTTCAGAATCGGTGCTACTTGCTTCTACTGGGGTGATTGGGCAACGAATTCGCATGGATGCACTCAAAGCAGGAATTCCCAAACTCGTAGCCGCCCTTTCCGAAACAGGGTCAGATGCAGCAGCAAGGGCAATCATCACCACAGACTTGGTGACAAAATCTATAGCCTTAGAAACAACGATAGGCGATCGCCCAGTACGAATTGGCGGTATTGCCAAAGGTTCTGGAATGATTCATCCCAACATGGCAACGATGCTTGCGTTTGTCACCTGTGATGCAGCGGTATCGCCCAGCTTATGGCAACAAATGCTGAGTCGCGCAGCTGATAGAAGCTTCAATTCGATTACCGTTGATGGCGATACAAGCACCAACGACAGTTTAATTGCTCTTGCTAACGGTCAATCGCGCACCCCAGCGATTACTGAAATGGGCGCAGAAGCAGAAAAATTAGAGGCGATGTTAACAGCAGTTTGCCAACATTTGGCGAAGGCGATCGCCCGTGACGGAGAAGGCGCAACTTGTTTGATAGAAGTGCAAGTCACAGGGGCGCAGAATGAACAAGCAGCCCGTCAAGTTGCCAAAACCATTGCAGGTTCTTCTCTTGTCAAGTCTGCCATTTTTGGACGCGATCCCAACTGGGGACGCATCGCCGCAGCAGCCGGACGCGCCGGAGTTCCCTTTGAGCAAGAAAACCTGAAAATAAAGTTAGGGGATTTCTTGCTGATGGAAAATGGTCAACCACTTTCATTTGACCGGAAAGCCGCAAGTGAATATATGAAGAAAATAGCCGCAACAGATGCTTCTGTGCCAGAAGATGCGATCGCCACTAACATGAGCAATGATTTGTCTGTGGATCGCAGTACTGTTAAAAAACAACGGGTAGACAATCCAGTAGTAATTTCCGTTACTCTTGGCAATGGTTCTAGTTCAGGTATCGCTTGGGGCTGTGATTTGAGTTACGACTACGTGAAGATTAACGCAGAGTATACCACTTAAGGGCGCGAAGAATAAGCAAATATAGCTAAAGCAGCAGATCTCGGTGGCAAGCGTTTAACTAATTCGCGCCCTCGTCCCCCACCTTATATCATGTTCGGTTAATTAGTTATGATTACCACGTTGACTGCACCCCACCCCTTTATCCCCTCCCCGCATGCGGGGAGGGGAGGTTTTGGCGCAAGACAAAACCGAGGTGGGGTTCTTCAGGAATGATAAGTAATCAACCGAACCTGATATTACTTGTTGTACTCATGTAGGTGGCGGGATTGCTCTGGCAGATAGCGACGAAAGCACCCCCGACCAATGGTAACCACAGGCTACTGCGGAAGCGGGGTGCTTCAGGAGTCGAGCTGTGAGACTGGGACGGGGCTTTAGACCCAGCTTTTCGGTAAGCAATACCTGGGTCGTAGATGGCAATTACAGCCTGGTACGCGACATCGTTTGGGGAAAGGCTGACACAGTTGTCTGATTAGATTATCCGCTGTGGGTTGTGATGAAGCAGTTGGTATGGCGGACGTTTCATCGAGTTGTGACGCAACAGGAAGTTTGCAATGGTAATCGCGAAAGTTGGAAAAAAATCTTTAGCCGAGATTCGATTATTTTGTGGGGGCTTCAGACTTACCACAGGCGGCGAAAAGAGTATCCTGTCTTGTTGAAGAAACCTGAGTATACCCATCTGCAAGTGGTACATCTGCGTTCCCCCCAAGCTGCACTCTTATTGGCTGTTAAACCTAAAGAAGTAGAGATAACGGGCGCTGCAAGTATTTAGTTAGAAGGCGTTAGGAAGAGTACACATGACTTATTTGTACTGATTTGTGTTTATCAATACAAACTCAATCCAAAATCAGCCTTTGGGACATATGCAGTTTAAGTCTCTTGGCAGGGATGAGGACTGTAGAGGAGAAATATTATCGAATACAACTAAGATTGCAATTTTGCAGCATTGACAGGTGAACTAACGACAACATTGAATTCACGAATGAATAATCAAAACAAAAAAATACAGGAGTACAAATATGCTTGAAATGAAGACAAAACTACCTAGATTTAGCAAAAATCAACTTGTTTCGTTTACTGGCGGTATGGGAAAAATTTTGAATTGCCAAATAGATTCAGGTATGTGGGCTTATGCCGTTGAGATGGAAATGGGATCGCCACCAGAATCGGGTAGGGTAGGTCCGGAGACAACAATTTTACTGTATGAAACCGAAATTCAAGACGTAATGAATTTATAAAATACCCACCCTCTACTGCCTCTACTGTTAAAGATTTGACTAAAGATTTGACAAATTATACTGGTCATTAAATAGCCTTGCTTGAACTGGCGGCGCAAGCAACGAAAAGGCAAATTTTGCAAACATCATATGACTAGTTGTTGTGGGATGTATAACGTCCCAGAAGAAGAACTTATCAGTGTAATTTTGAGGATGGTCTAACTGGTCAAGTTGAGAGTCAGTCACATTCGTAAAACCAAATTTTGTTGGATTGGTCAGGACTTGATTAAATAGTGAATGAACATCGAAAAGAATGATATTTACATCAGAACCTAGACTTAGAGAGCTAAGTGATTTGGCTAAGCCGACGTTATGCTCTCGAGTTAACGCATTGAGAAAGGCGGACTGTTGAGTATTGCTGCGTGTAGCAGGTAGTTCTCCTAAGTCTGGCAAGTTAAGCATCATGATATGTCTAGCGCCAACAGCAGCCAACGATGTGACAGCATCTGATAGATTTTTAATGGGCATGGCAGGTTGAGTCAAGCCACCGCCCAAGTAATCATTAGCTCCTGCCCATATAATGTAAAGCGCCTCACTGTCAGCAAGCCTATTGACTGCCTTTAAGTTTCCAATAAAACTGTTAATTTGCTGCTGTAATCCTGGTAGACCTAGTGGATTATTAGGAATGAAAGTATTATCACTACCTGTATTTGCACCACCAATGGCAAAGTTAGTATTCCTCCTAGAAGTTAATCCTAGTAATGTTGCGAGGTATTCTATCCATACTGGACCATTGGAAAAGCGTCCTTGAAAGTAGGGTGGTGAAGGCGGACGCCCCTCTCCTAATGCCTTTTGTGTGGTATCGAAGGCATTACCGATATCACAGAGGCTGTCACCGAACACGTATATATCACTAAAATGACAACGTCCTGTATTTGCTCTTACAAAACTTTTGAAGTCAGGTGATAGTTGCTCGTCTCGTGTAAAAGCTGCTGCACGTAAGTCAGGACTGATATCTCGATAGGAATTGACGACATCAAATATGTTGATAATCATGAGTCAAATGTTTGCTTTACTAGATTGGATTTTGGACAAAAAGAAATAAAATTTTAGAGCTTAGACGAATTTCTCTAAACTTCTTCAACTATATGTTTGATAGATGTAGCTGAAATTGACTTCTGCACTCATAAGGACTCAGCGAGGGTCAACCCCTAAGCCCGAAGGGCTTACGGGGAATTCAAAATTCACGCATTCAAAATTCACGCATAGAAGACAAGGATGTTGACGGGGCTTGAATAATTAGCTTGTACTTTTTTTCCTGTCCATGACTGAAGTTGGGCGCTTGTATCCGTTCGGAGTTCGGCGAAGCTCAGTCGAGCTACCAGCTGAACTTCGACAGGCTCAGTTACCGCGCTCACGCCCAAGTCCGCGAAGCCTTTTCTTTTTCGGTCAATTGCTCTTATTCTTTCTAAGCAGCTGATGGCTATCAATACAGATAAAGCCTGGAAAGTTCAGGTAAAGTTATGATAAAGCAGATGTTCCGCGAAACCTTCCACGTATTCCGCTTGACGAACATTTTGCTGCGCGCGTATCAGGGATAACCAAGCATCTACCCTTGTTACATTTTGTGAAAGTTTTACCAAAAATTGCGTTGCTTGACTATGACGCAACATAAATCTAGAACTTTGGTGTCTGCATGAATTGTTAAGCCAAGCATTGCCAATTGCCTCAAACGCGCTTCACCACTTACACCTAGAGCCGCCAGAGGCGATATATCATCATACAGGCACTGGTCGCAGTCACTCCAATGCCTTAAAATTGTAGCTATAGCGTGTTTCCTTATCGTTCATTTTGGATATTTATTCAAGATATATTGTTAACATTAGTAAAAAACCTGAAAAATTGCGGGGATTGTAACTGCTATGGGTCGCGTAGGCGTCTTATTACTCAATCTCGGTGGTCCCGACAAATTAGAGGACGTCGGACCCTTTCTGTTCAACCTGTTTTCCGATCCAGAAATTATTCGCCTACCCTTTCGTTGGTTGCAAAAACCCTTAGCTTGGTTTATTGCCTCAAGGCGCACCAGTAAATCCCAAGAGAACTACAAGCAAATAGGGGGCGGTTCGCCGTTGCGACGCATTACCGAAGCTCAAGGAGAAGCGTTGAGAAAACAGCTGCGTGCCTTGGGGCAAGACGCTAATATTTACATCGGTATGCGTTACTGGCATCCCTACACCGAAGAGGCGATCGCCAAAATTACTCGAGACGACATCGAACGTCTTGTGATATTACCGCTGTATCCCCAGTTTTCGATCAGTACCAGTGGTTCCAGCTTCCGGCTTTTAGAAAGACTTTGGCAAGAAAACCCAAAACTTCAGGTGATTGATTACACCGTCATTGACTCCTGGTACAAACAACCAGGCTACCTGCAAGCAATGGCGGATCTGATAGCCCAGGAACTAGACCAATGTCCCAATCCCAATGAGGTTCATGTCTTCTTCAGTGCTCACGGCGTTCCCAAGAGCTATGTTGAAGAAGCAGGCGACCCCTATCAGCAAGAGATTGAGGAATGCACTTATTTGATTATGCAAACCCTCAATCGACCAAATCCTCATATTTTAGCTTACCAAAGTCGCGTGGGTCCAGTGGAATGGCTACAACCTTACACAGAGGATGCCATCCCAGAACTTGGGGAAAAAGGCGTCAAAGATTTGGTCGTTGTGCCTATCAGTTTTGTTTCGGAACATATTGAGACACTTCAAGAAATTGACATTGAGTACCGGGAAGTCGCAGAACAAGCCGGAATTCACAACTTCCGCCGCGTACCCGCCCTTAATACTCATCCGGTATTTATTAAGGCGTTGGCAGATTTGGTGATTGATGCGTTAAAATCCCCCAGTTTAAAACTCTCCCAAGTCAGCCAAATGAAAAAAAAGGTCAAAATCTACCCGCCAGAACGTTGGGAGTGGGGTTTGACCAGTAGTGCAGAAGTTTGGAATGGTCGTATTGCTATGCTTGGTTTCATAGCATTGGTTATCGAACTGATTACAGGTCACGGTCTGCTGCACATGGTTGGGCTGTTGTAGTCAAGCCATTATGCCATAATTCGTAATTCGTTATTAAGTTAGTAATGACGAGTTACGAATTCTTTAAATTTATGTGGTATAAACACAACTATATTTTTATATTGCTTCTGTTCCTAAGTAGCTTGACAATATTTTATTTATGGTTTCCTGTGGATGATTCTGTTTGCAACACAAAAGCAGTTTTGAGACCAAAATTAGGAAAATACGATGTGTATGCTACCAAGGTTGTTGTTCAGCCGTGGCGTGGTGAACATCATGTTTATGGAATCTTTATGGTTCCAGATAAATACAAGGAATCCCCATTTTTTGTCTTAACAGTAAAAGGTGCTGGCAGCTACTGTGAAAAGCCATTTGGCACGTTACAAGAAGTTGATGGGATTTTTGCTGAGCCAGGTACGCATTTAATCAGAGACTACATTAGAACTCGAACCGCTTTTAGGTTAATTCTCCAAGGTATGTACAACCAATTAAAAGATCCACAAAGCTGGAAACTGACATACCCGCGTAATATTGCTCGTGACAAAACCTGAGGGTGTAAGGAGTGGGTAACAGTAAAACTTTTGAATTGGGGATTAGGGATTAGGGATTGGGGATTAGGGTAGTGACAGATTATGGACGGGGATTCAAACCCCACCCAAATCCTGTAAGAATTTTTCCCAGTCCCCAGTACCCAGTTCCCAAACAACAGCGCGGCGTTCCTCTCCAACGAATTGCAAATCTGGTTGAAGACTCCGAGGCGCGACCGTTGAAAAATGAAAAAGAGAGGCTGTATCAATAGTTAGAGTTAGCAATAATTTCAGTAGAAAATTACTACTTTTAGTTGGGTATAACCCGCTCTATTTATAGGTACCAGCCCATTTTTCAGGGCTTTAAAATGGAATTATATGACATCAGTGTAGTAGTTTTCATGTTGGCACAAGTGTGTCTCCCTGCTGTTGAGCCTTGATACCTACATTTCTTAGGAAGAATTAGCAAAATAGATGATTGCAGATAATCTTCTGACACCAAACACACCTTTGCGACAACCCAAATTATGGATGCCAGAGCAGGTGTTGTTCACACCCGCTGCGATCGCTGAACCGTGGGGACAGCAGATATTAGCACGCGTACAGTCTCTCAACTTACCAATAGAAGAGTTACCGCGAAATCGCCTGACAGGTTTGCGTGGAGAATCTGAACGCGACACTTATGATATTGCCAAACGCACCCTTGCAGTTGTGACAGCTCCACCCAGTTCCTTTAAACTCAGCCCTATCCCACCATCGGCTGACTGGCAATTTCATCTTGCGGAAGGCTGTCCAGCACACTGTCAATATTGCTACTTAGCAGGTAGCTTGCAAGGTCCCCCTGTCATTCGCGTGTTTGCTAACTTGCCACAAATATTAGAGAACTTGGCAGCTTACGAAAAAGCAGGGAAAGTAACAACTTTTGAGGTTAGCTGTTATACTGACCTTTTAGGAATCGAGCATTTGACAGGAAGCCTTGCTGAATGTATCCGCTACTTTGGTACTCGTGATGACGCACATCTGCGATGGGTGTCGAAGTTTGATGCTGTGGATGAGCTACTCAATTTGCCCCACAATGGTCATACACGCTGCCGGATAAGTGTTAATGCTGCGCCTGTTTCTGGTCGCTTTGAAGGTGGTACAGCGTCCGTACCATCACGGCTGATGGCATTGCGACGGTTAGCGCTACCAGCAGAACGTGGTGGTGGCGGGTATCCGGTAGGTTTGGTTATTGCGCCCATTATGCACATAGATGATTGGGAGATGCATTATGGTCGTCTATTTGACCAGATTAGCGAAGCACTAGATTTTGATTGTGACCTCACTTTTGAACTCATCTCGCACCGCTTTACACCTGGCTCAAAAGAGGTGTTGCAAACGTGGTATCCCCATTCAAAACTAGACATGGACGAAGACAAACGCAGTGTCAAGCGAAATAAGTTTGGCGGCACAAAGTATGTGTATGATAATGACACGATGAAGACTATGAAGCGCTTTTTTGAGGGTGAGATTGCACGGCGCTTTCCCAATGCTAAAATTCTGTACTGGACTTAGCTTGTAGTAAGCGCTAAAGCGCTGTAGTTGATATTGTGCAGGTTCAAGCTTGAATATTGTAGCGGTTCTCGTTTGAATGAAGTACAAATTTATCTGTGTCCATCTGTGGTTCTTATTTCTTGATATATTGCACTCAACCCCCGAACCGCTATATTAGACAATTTAGAGTTGCTTCGCCCCCGATTTTTGCAACGCAACTTTTCTATTGCGCCTGCTTCGGCTGATAGTCCTCGATCCCGAATTGCCACATCATAAAAGTGAAAATGTCGGCTCGTTCTTGAAGACGTTGCGTTTTGGTTGAGCCAACGCCGTGTCCTGCTTCGTAGTCAATGCGGAGCAAGACAGGTTTGCTGCTGGCTGAGGCGGCTTGAGTTCGCGCCGCAAACTTTGCTGATTGCCAAGGCTCGCATCGAGGGTCAGTGATGCCGTGCGTAATCATCATTGCCGGGTAATTGACACCGTCCTTGACGTGCAAAAACGCATCCATTTCATAGAGTGCTTTGAACCCTGTTTCCGTTTGGCAACTGCCAAATTCAGGAATATTATTCACGCCGTTTGGCATTGTTTCAAAGCGAATCGCATTCATGACGCCCACCCGTGGAATTGCCACGGCAAAGAGATCAGGACGCTCTGTTACGGCTCTGCCAATCAAGATACCGCCTGCGCTTATGCCTTCGCCCGCCAGTTTTGCAGGTGAGGTGTATTTCTGTTCAATCAAATATTCAGCGCAAGCAATAAAATCTTTCCAGGTGTTCGGCTTGGTTTGCTGAAATCCGGCACGATACCACTCTTGCCCTTTTTCGCCACCACCGCGCACATGGGCAAATGCCATTATGCCGCCTTTTTCGTACCACGCATAATTTTGGTGTTGATAGGGTAGGTACAGGGAGAAGCCATAAGCCCCGTAACCATTCAACCAGCATGGATTTGAGCCATCGAGCTTGATACCTTTTTTGTGGACAATAGAGAGTGGTACCATCGTCCCATCGTGCGATTTCACCTCAACTTCCTTAGCAATTAAATCATCTGGTGCATCATATTTACCTTTTGGTTGTAAACCTGTCTCCACAAAACTTTCTGTTTTCGGATTGTATTCATAGATGCTGTAGGATTTCGTCCAAGTGGTCATAGCCAGGAGAATTCCTTCCACTCTAGGATCATTTTTTGAAACTCTGGGGTCATTTCCAAAAAAATCGACTGTGCCATCAAACGGCAGGTTGAGTGGTTCTGCTTTACCGTCGTAAGCAATGCGAATGACTTTGTTAATGCCATTGTCGCTTGTCAGCACATAAAGCGCATCTTGAGCTGCAACCATTATTTCGATACTCTGGTCGCTTTCTACCATGACGAGTTCAGCACTAGAAAAGTCAGGGTTTTTCAACGACGTTTTGACAATCTTGTAGCGAGGCGCATTTTTGTGTGTCAGCAAATACAGGTCATCTCCATGCACGTCAAAGAGTTTTACTTCATCGATCGCATCGCAAACCTTTTTCCACTCGGGTGTTCCTTGATTGAATGAAGCCAGAGTTGCGACATAAAGGTCAAGCTCTTTCTGCGTGCCGTAGAGGATGACCGCAAATACATAGTCGGAATTTGGAACGGTGACGACAAATGGAGATGCTACGGTCGAAACGTCGATCAAAGGAGTCACTGCATGACCAAGGACAAGGGTATCTTGTTCTACATCTGTGCCCAGCCTGTGCAAATAGACTTTGCTCTTTTGATTTTTCTCGGTTATCGCCATGCCTTCTTTCATCTCTTGATGGCGGGTGTAGAGAAACGACTGGTTATCGGGTAACCAACTTCCACCATAATGCAGCCGCGAAATTGGTTCGTCTACATCTTTAAGAGTTTGAGTATCCATCACATACAGCCAAGCCTCTTCCGAGCCGCTTGCTGAAATAGCATACATCACATACTTGCTATCCCACGACGGGGTGAAACAATTGATCGCGTGTGGCTTGCCTGTTTCTTGTTTGAATTGTTCAGGATCGACCAAGAGAATTTCGCTGCCGTTCATGCCATCCCGCAGGTAAAGTTTCCACACATCGTCTTGTGCTTCCCGTTTGAGGTAGAAAAGTTTGCCGTTAGCAAGCCGCAACACGCAGTCCATCTTTGCCGGAACGGAAGCCTCTAATTCCATCATGCGGTTGAAAAAAGCATCGCGTCCAGGCAGTTTGTTGAGCAAATTAGTTGTATAGTCAGCTTGTGCTTTCACCCACTGCTGCACCTCTTCATCGTTGAAGTTCTCCATGTAACGGTAATTGTCCGTTACCTTCGTGCCGAAGTAGTCGTCTGTAACGGGTTTGACAGGCGCAACGGGGGGCTTTGGTTGTGCAGACATTCCAATCATGCTTGTCTCCATATTTTTTCTCCAATGATGTCTCAGAAGACTGGATGAGTGGCGATCGCCCAGGGCTTCGCGCTGAGTGCTCAGCTGAACGGGGCAGTGGCAAAGCGTGCCGCACGGATACGCACAGCATATTTTAAGTAGTTCAAATTGTTTATGTTTATACTTTACTTATATTAGTATAATTCTTAAATAAATGCATTAAAAGTTGAGTTTTTTCTCCCGGTTTTCCATTAGATATTTGTAGATCATCAATTTGAACTACGGGCATAATCTCCTTCGTGGAAGATGTTATAAAAGCTTCATCACAACTATTCAAATCGCTGTAATAAATTGGTTGCTCAACTATCTCGAATTGATTTTTTGCAAGTTCTAGCACAACATTTCTTGTAATACCATTAAGAATATTTTCTTTTGGCGTAACCAGTTGAGAATCTCGAAAAACAAAGAAATTTGTAGTTGTTCCTTCCAATATATGGCTCTGCTGATTAACATAAAGTGCATCAATAGCATTAGCGCGTTTCGCTTGTTGTAGTGCCATAATTGCAGAGATATAATTCAGGGTTTTTGCTTGAGGAATGAACCGTTCTATTGGCACAGTGACAACTTTGACCCCTTTTTCATAATATTCCACTGGATATTGGGCAACAGGAGTGACAACAACAACTAGACTTGGTTGTTCGGGAGGAGTAATAAAGTCGGCTGAAGAACCGCCAGTCACGACAAGACGAATGCTAGCTTCTGGGAGATTGTTGCGCCTCAGTGTTTCTTGAGTAATTCCTTCTATTTCCTCAGTTGACCACGGTAAACTTAAGCCAATTAATTCTGCGGATTTTTGCAGCCTTTGAACGTGTTCTCGTAGTTTAAATGGTACTTTGTTATAAGTGCGGAGATAATCAAATATTCCGTACCCTCTAACAATTCCTAAATCATTAAGTGGAAGAGAAGCTTGGTCTAATGGAAGATATTTTCCATTAACGTAAGAAATAAGTTGAGTCATTTTACTATTTGTTAAAGTTGTTGCTAGAAATCATCATAAGCCATCATAATTCTAAGCTTTTTGTTTTAGGTACATTAGCATGAGAAGATAAAAACGAATCATTGGGAGGAATCAATCGCCATGACCGTTATCGCTGCCCAAGTGAACAATTGACGAGTATCACCGCATGATTGCTGCTGGTATTTTGGGCGATCGCCGAGTTGAGCTACTTAAGGGAGAATTTGCAACACAACCTTTCTTGGACATTGTAAACAATGGCACAGACTGACGCTTACGAACGCATTGCCAAGGCTGCACTCAATCAATATGCTGTAGTTCAGGGAGAACTTCGGTTTCTGGGTCATAGTGGAAACGTGACCTTTTGTGTGGAAGCACCAGAGGAAAAGTTCCTCCTCCGTATCCACCAAGCATTTTCAGGGTTACAAGATGATATATGGCAAAGACCAGATATTATCGAATCAGAACTTTTGTGGCTTGCAGCCTTGCATCACCAGACCAACATAATAGTGCAAGAGCCAGTGCAAAATCTAGAGGGTAGATGGGTGACACAAGTGTTAGCAGATGATACCCAAGATGTTTTTTATTGCTCATTGCTACGTTGGATTGATGGCTACGTCTCGGATACTCATCGAACACCACAACAAGCTCACCAGCTCGGCTCATTAATGGCGCAACTGCATTGCCATAGCAGTCAGTGGAAATTACCACATAATTTTGTACGTCCAATATTTGATGAAAATCGTCTGCGTGCAGCACTATCAGCACTTTACCCAGCAGTGTCTTATGGCTTGATTTCACCAGAGCATTATAGGATGCTTACACTAGCAACCCAAAAGATTGAAAGCATGATGAAAACACTGGGTCAAGCACAAGATATTTGGGGATTAATTCATGCAGACTTACATGAAAGCAATTATCTATTTCACAACGAACAAATTCGACCAATTGATTTCGCTCGTTGTGGCTTTGGATACTACCTTTATGATATTGGTGAGTCAATTCAACATTTACTTCCTCAAGTGAGATCTTCCTTTTTTGAAGGGTATCAAACTATTCGTAGCTTACCCGAGCGTTACTTACAAATAGTAGAGGGATTTTTTATCATGGCAATAATATATAATTACTCCTTTCATGTGAATAATCCAAAAGAACATGAATGGATTTCAAATGATGTTCAACATATTGCTAAGAGGCACCTTCATAAATATCTTGAAGGTGAGTCGTTTTTGCTTGATACGTTTTTGCTTGATACATAGTGAGGAACATGGAGCACGTCTACAGCATTTCATTAATTCGTAGCGGATTAAATTTGCTGAGACTCTGCGTCCCTAAGTACGGTACTGGTGCGGAGCCGGAGACGCTCCGCCTCCGGTGAAGATGAAAGTCGTTTAGGGCTGAAAACAATTACAGGTCGTACAATCACTCTCAAAGGGGTTAAACCTGAAGGTATTGTTGGCTGGCAACGAAAAGACTTTGATTTAGGATTGCTATAGCGCTTCCTATGCTGGTAAGGTATAGGTAGACCTAAGATATAAAATGTTTCAGCTTTGAGGATGTACCTCATCTGATCGATAACCGCTATATTTATGTGCAACATTACTCTTTCCAAACATCCTCTCAGTCCAGAAGTAAGGAATCGGTAATAAAAACCAGACATAGTCCCACCAAGCTTGATTTATGATAGCAACTCCTATCGTCAATAATGAGAAGACAGGCTCTATCAAGATTCTCCATCGCGTTGAGATGATAGTTGCACTATTTAGATCATGAGCAATTAGCCGATATTGATAAGTCGCGTAAGTCCAGTTCATAAATGATACTAGCCCAATTAGCGTAGTGTTTACACTAAAGCATATTTTGACAATCGCGTTTTCTGGGAAATAAATGACTAGAGTATCAGAGTAAGGAATCAGAAACATACCCATCAGATAAAGTAGATAAAGTGATATATGAATATCATCTGTTTTCTTGTAATAGCTAAATTGTCTAATATTATCTAGCCAATAGAAACCTACAATAACAAATGCGATTGCATAGCTACTTAGCGGTTTTATTTGAGCTAGTAAAAATTTCACAATTTCTGTGTCTGTAGGCTGCTGAAGCTTTTCTGGAAAATCAAGAACTAAGAAGCACTGTGCCATTGCCAGCGCGAAGATAATATCAGCTATTCTTCCAAGGCGAGCAATAGACTCCTTGTGAGCATAATTATTGTCTTGAGCTTCATTCATTGAACTATTTTTTATTGAGGATGTACGAAAAGTTAAAAATGTAACTCTTAATTATAAACGACTCTACGAGTCATCAATGTCAATAAAAATGCGGTTTACCCGCCTGTCATCGATGAACTCAAAAAATCAGAAATCCTATTTGATAAGTGTAAATTACGGCAAGTCAAGTATGTGAATAACAAAGTGAAACAAACTCATCGATTTATAGCTCTTCCTTCACTTTAGGCAGAGGAAAATCAGAAATTTTTTTGACCTATAGAAAGCCGTCGTCCATTTTTAAGGGCATAAAAACGCTGACCTCGCTCATTCCAAGCATAGGGGTAGAAAATTATTTGAACAGAAAACAGCGTTAAGCTTAAAAGTCTTACTACACAAGGATTTTATTGAGTTTTGTTGTAGCTCACTTTTGAAATTGCCAAGTAATCGCTTAACGATAAAGTAAGAGTTTCAACACCTAAAAACCTTTGTAGTATTACTATAATACTGCTTATCCTGTTTTCTGTTCGATGCTACTAATACGCCTTTTTCTACGAGTACTTTACCTCATTTCTGCCAGTACTTTAGCCCATTTTTTGTAGAAATTAGCCTTTCGCTTTTGGATTAAGTCTAACACTACTTGCGAAAAGCATCAAAGCTGCCTTGGAAAAACTCTTGCTTACACTGTTGTCTACGGATTTTGCCGCTAGATGTTTTGGCGAGCTGCATATGCCCTAAAAACACCAGTTGGCGTAACTGGATCTCGAAGTTTTCTCCCAAAGCTAGACAAATAGCTTCAGCCAATTCTTCCAAATAACCAGACCGTCGCAGATTGATGACACCAGCTTTGGTCAATTCAGCAAAAATCACCAATTCTTCTCCAGCCTTACCGAGGACACCGAAGGCGGCTATACAACCGGAGCGAATATCAGGATGTGCTTGCTCGACACAGTTCTCGATATCTTGAGGGTAGTAATTCACACCATTAACGATAATCATGTCCTTGATTCGACCTGTGATATAGAGTTCGCCTTTGTCGTCAACAAAGCCCAGGTCGCCAGTACGGAGGTAAGTCCGATCATCATTTAGCAAGGAAACAAGAGTCTTTGCCGTAGCTTCTGGATTGTTGTAATAACCAGCCATTACGTTCGAGCCAGTAGTCCAAATTTCCCCGACATGATTTGGGGGTAATACACAATTTTTATCAGGATCGACAATATAAATCTTTTGGTCGAGCCAAGGGTGACCACAACCGACAAAAACTTTTTCTTTGGTGCTATCAGTTGCTTCTTGAGCTATGTTGTGTTTACCCAGTGTTACCCAGTCAACTGCCTTAAAAACTGGGTCTTGTTCAACATATCCAGAGGATATATAGACTGTCGCCTCAGCCATGCCATAGGCAGGAAGGAACATATGTGGCTTAAATCCGTTATCCGCAAACTTTTCACAAAAGTCCCATATAGTTTGTGGAATGATTGGTTCGGCAGCGTTAATTGCCATACGCAGCGAGGATAGATCAAGAGTCTGCTGCTCGCTGGGCTGGATTTTATCAACACATAGTTGATAGGCAAAGTTTGGTGCACCTGTATATGCTGCGCGGTATTTAGTGATGGCACGTAGCCACTGTATTGGCTGGGAAGCGAAGGTTGCTGGGGCGAGTAGCACACAGTGACCGCCACTGTAAAGGCTGTGCAACAAATGAGCGACTAAACCCAAATCGTGATAGTGTGGCAGCCAAGACACAGAGGTAGAATCAGAATTGGCCTGACTCATAGTCACAATCATCTCTAAGTTATTGAGACAATTTGAATGGGTGATCATCACACCTTTCGGTAGTGAGGTCGAACCAGAAGTGAACTGCAAGAATGCGATCGCTGAGCCATCAATCTTTGGTAGAGGTAAGTTCTTAAAGTTCGATGGTGCAATAGTTGTATCTGTTGGGACATAAATCAGATCCTTTGGCCAGTTCTCTTCTTTGAGCAAGGTATCCCGAAAAGCTTGTTGATGTGTAGCAGGAAGTAATACTGCTGAGGCTTCTGTGGTGAGAACAATATCTGCAATTTTCTTGTTAGAACGATTACGCATCTCCAGAAATTAATTGTGCGTTGTCTACAACCCTTGTAGAGACGTTGCATGCAACGTCTCTACATTGTTTTTTGGAGAGGTCTATTGCGTTTTGGTACATGAATAGGTGCAGGAAACACCCCGGCATAAATGCAACCGAAGAATGCAACTATAAAATCGATTCCAGGCGGATAAAGCAAAATCGCATTACGCGATTGCAGTCCCTCAAATAACAAACTTTGGGCTATATTAATAGCCTGGGAATACATATCACCGTAGGTAATATAGCTATCTTCTGCACCATTAGAATTGAGCATAGTATAAGCCTTATTGTCAGGCTGTACCTCAGCCCAGTGGGAAGAACCTCACCCAAGGTATTAAAGGTTTTAGACTTGATCATCTAACAAAGTCCTCAATTAAGGTAATTTGACATTGAAGCAATAAGCTTTAGGTAAGTGAAAACAATTGTGTTGCACAAACAGGAGAAATGATAAGCAAAAAAATTTCCGCAAGAGGCATGATTTTTTAATTACGAATATTTTGCTACGGGTTTTCCATCCAAATTACGATTTAGAAGGATGGCGCTAAATTTCATTTGTTGAGCCTGATTGCAAACTCTGGGAGTAAATGTCGTAGAGTTCATTTCATCGGTGTACTCAGCAGCAAATACTGCTTTCCCTTCGTATTTATCCAGCTTCGATAACAACATCAATTTTTTCTTGCCAGGGAAATTCAGGGTATGATTCTAAGTCAGGGTTGGCAGGATTGACTTTACTAAAAGTGGGGTAACAGCAAATATCTTCGATAGCTGGAGAGAATGATAGATAATTTTACGGTGGAAATCAAATAAATCTTTTACTCACCACTAGCTTATATTATTGCACACAATTGACTTTATTGCCAAGTTTTTTTTGACTGCACGCTTATTTTAATAAGCCGTCTCGATTCCTCACCGTTAAATAGATGTTCACCGCATATAGCAATTCTATTTCATTTGTAAAAATTGACTTTTTCAGATACCCGACTTATTAAAGAAGTCGGGTATCTTGTTTTTTCAAGAATCATTTAGGACTGCTATATTGGACAAATCCAGTTTTGTTTGTCAGCTACTTTATAAAGTTTTAAGTTTTTAATCAAACAGGTTTTTCTATACTGAATGCTTCTGGATGAGCAATATTTGTGCAGTGTGAGGTTATCAGGTGACGCTTTATCTTTGACTTTGATATAGCGCCTGATGGGAATCAAAGATAGTTTAACGATTTCACCAGTTTTGGTGTTTCCTCTTCTATCTTAAAATCGGGCAAAAAATTTCCAATTATCATTGATTTTGGAATATTTATTTGCTACCTATTTTTTCCTTTGTTAGATTTTTAAGTTCCCCAACGAAACACTACAGCCCCCCAGTTCAGCCCTGCACCAAACCCTGAGGCTGCAATCAGGTGGTCGGGCTGGATGTGACCTTGACGCACCCATTCATCAAGAGCTAGCCCAATTGAAGCAGCAGAGGTATTGCCGTAGTTTTCGAGGTTGCTAATCACTTTTTCAGGCGGTACTGCTAAGCGCAGAGCTACAGCATCAAGGATTCGCTGGTTAGCTTGGTGTAGCAACAGCCAGTCAAGTTCATTAGCACTGACTCCGGAACGATACAGGGCTTTTTCAATCACTTCCGGCACAGATTGCACAGCAAATTTATAGACTTCTTGACCATTCATTGTGATTGGTGTAGTGATTCCCTGACCAATATTTATGTCGTTAGTAAGCTGACGCTGTAACGACGGACAAGCAATGTTCAAATGGTGATAACCGCTGCCATCACTTCGCAACTCAAAGCCCAGGAGTCGGTCTTCCCAATGAGCTTGGATAACTACTGCCCCAGCACCGTCTCCAAACAGCACACAACTACGTCGATCTGACCAGTCAACCCAGGGGGAGAGAACATCTGCACCAATTAGCAAAATATTGCGGTAAGTACCAGTGCGGATAAACTGGGCAGCAGTTACCAAACCGAACACAAACCCCGAACAAGCAGCAGTTAAGTCAAAAGCCACTGCCCACTTTGCACCTAGTTCATGCTGAATCTGGGCGGCGTTGCCAAATCGGTCATTTGCCGTGGAAGTGGCTAACAAAATCAAATCTATGTTGGTAGCAGCCAAACCGGCAGATGAAAGTGCTTGTTTACCAGCTTGCACCGCAAGTGTTGTTAGGCTCTCGGACGGACGTAGTAGCCTGCGAGCGCCGATGCCAGTACGGCTTTTAATCCACTCATCAGAAGTTTGTACCACTTGAGTAAGGTCATCGTTAGTTATAACCATGTCTGGAACAGCTGAACCAGTACCAGTCAAGGCAACACCTGCAAAAGTTTTTGCTATCATGACATATCCATCATTATTTGATAAGAGCAGTGTTTTGTGAGTGTTTTGAAAGATAAGTTAATTAGAGGTAGAGATTAGCCCTCAAATTTTTTGAAAACCAAAGTGACATTGTGACCACCAAAACCTAAAGAGTTAGAAAGGGCAACCTCAACTCGTTGATTCCGGCTTTTATGGGGGACGTAATCCAAGTCACATTCAGGGTCTGGCTCTTCCAAATTGATAGTAGGAGGAATTTTGTCTGTAAACACTGCCATAACTGTTGCCACAGCTTCGATACCTCCTGCACCACCTAGCAAATGTCCAGTCATTGATTTAGTGGAACTAACGGGTATGCGAAAGGCATTCTCTCCCAGAGCTTTTTTAATCGCTAAAGTTTCATTAACATCGTTAGCAGCAGTGCTAGTACCGTGAGCGTTGATATAGCTCACCTGATTGGGGAACAAGCCAGCATCTTTGAGAGCAAGTTCCATAGCTCTAGCCGCTCCCTCGCCACCAGGAGATGGAGCTGTCACGTGGTAGGCATCACAAGTTATTGCATAGCCAACGATTTCTGCATAGATATTAGCCCCACGGTTCAAAGCATGCTCTAGCTCTTCTAGTAATAAAATGCCAGCACCTTCTGCGATCACAAACCCATCTCGGTTGCGCTCAAAGGGACGAGAAGCACGATTCGGCTCTTCATTACGAGTTGATAAAGCTTTAGCTGCGGCAAAGCCTGCTACACATAGAGGGGTAATTGGTGCTTCCGTACCACCACACAGAATTGCAGAGGCATAACCATATTGAATTAAACGAAAACCTTCTCCCACAGCATTGGAACCAGCAGCACAGGCGGTAACAGTACAGGAGTTAGGTCCTTTAGCACCTGTATGGATTGCTGTTAATCCAACTGCCATGTTTGCAAGCGTCATCGGAAAATAAAAAGGACTACAGCGGTCAGGACCACGAGTTAGGTAGACCTCTTGTTGCTCTTCTATTACTTTGATACCGCCAATGCCACTGCCTATTATCACTCCTACTTGAGTAGCATTCAGGTCATTGATTTCAAATTTGGCATCGGCGATCGCTTGAAAACTGGTAGCAACTGCAAATTGGGCAAAGCGATCCATACGCTTTACATCCTTGCGTTCTAAATAATCACAAGGCTCAAAGCCCTTTACTTCTGCCGCAATGCGACAACTATGGCGAGAGCTATCAAACAAGGTAATGGGTGCAATACCGCTGCGTCCTTCAAGCAAGGCGTTCCAGTATTTCGTTACTTGATTTCCTAAGGGGGTAATAGCTCCTAAACCTGTAACTACTACCCGTTTTGGCTTCACTATAGTCATATGCAAAACTCAAACAACATTTTTGTGTGTATACTTTTGATGTAAATATTTGAAGTTCATCTCTAAACCTTTTTTGGATTCTGTAATTACGTTACTATTGCCAAAGTAAATTATGAACCTCTATTTATTATTCAACTAAACAAACAAGAATTACGCAAGCTGGCAGCGAAATTTTTTGATGCTAATAAACAACAGTAGTGAAGCAAACAACAAAAGTGCGATCGCATTAGGTCAAAGCACCTCTTAAAGGATGTTTGGAAAGTATTATTCATACTTTCCAAACATCCTCTCACCCGCCACCAAATTCATGCAGGTTGCAGTGATATTCAAATGCGTAAAATTTACGCATTTGAATATCACTGCTTCTACTCTCTACCTGCTCGCTGCCCCTTCTACACCTAAAAAGTTCAGAAAAAAAGTCCTGGAACTCTCTCAGTATAAAAGCTGCTCCTCTTCCCTCCCCAAAAAGGGGAGGGAAGAGGAGCAGAGAGAAATAGAAGCGAGGTTTTCCAGATACCGTAAAAAGTAAGCTCTATTTACGCCACACTGTACTATATATAATAACATTGAAGTACAGAACATCAAATTTAGATGCGTTTGCCGTGATTGAGATTTTCGTCGTGCGACTACATAAAAGAATTGGGTTATTTCTTATGGAGATATAAGAGCAAGATGATTCGTAATTGAAGAATAATTGCGAATCACGAATTACGAATTACAAACACCAATTCCTAAAATCTAACTCATAGTAAATGAGGTTGACTTAAAATGGACATTTTTCGCAAAACAATAAACTTTTATACGAAATCCAAAAAATGGACGGTAGTTTTAATAGTTTCTGTAGGATTAGCGGCTATTGGTATGCCAGTCTATATTTTTTCCACTAGCTTGTTAAGCCGACAATTTACGAAGCAGAGTAAGGTTGAAACAGTTCCAGTTCAAAAACCTGTAAATCCAAGTATTGCAGCTTTAGGACGTATCCAAGCAAAGGATAAAATCGTTAACGTATCTGGACCATCTGCTTTGCAAACTGCCACCTTAGATAAGGTTTTGGTAAAAGAAGGCGATAATGTTCGTCGCGGACAATTAATTGCTGTTCTTGATAACGTCAGTCAACTGCAAGCAACCCTAGATAAAGCCCAAATGGGCGTTCGAGTCCCTCAAGCACAACTTGCTCAAGCCAAAGCAGGGACTACAAAACAAGGAGAAATTGCCGCCGGAGAAGCACGCATCGCAGATTTAGAAGCCCAGTTTCAAGGGAATATTACCGTTCAAAAAGCTAAGATAGCTGGCTTGGAAGCACAACTGAAAAATGCAGAGACTGAGTACGCACGCTATCGGTCATTATACAAACAAGGCGCAATATCTGCAGTGACAAACGATACTAAACTTTTAGCAGTAAAAACTTTGCAAGCGCAACTCAACGAAGCTAAAAGTTCGCTTAATCAGA
>JXCB02000001.1:825433-1068154 GCA_000828075.3 Tolypothrix campylonemoides VB511288
CAACTCGCTTCGATATCGAGTCGGGCATTACCGAAAACATTAACTGGAAGCGTTGAAAAAGTAGGTGTCCAAATAGGTAAGCGAAATGTTGTAAGCAATGACCCTACGATAAATATTGATTCCAGAATTGCAGAGGTAAAAATTCGTTTAAATCCTAGCGATGCTSACCAAGCAGCTAAGTTTATCAATTTGCAGGTTGATGTCAAAATAGAAAATAATTCAAAAAGTTGAAATTRTAGGAGAAATACTAAATCATGAGCGCTACAACACCCGTTGCTTGGTTGCAATTAATCCATCGCAAAACTCGCTTATTAGTTACAATTACTGGCGTGACCTTTGCTGTGATGTTGATGTTTATTCAATTGGGTTTTCGAGACTGACTTTTTGAAGATGCTGTCACCTTTCATAAAACAAGACCTGCTCGTATGAAACTACAGTATACAATGTATGAAATTTAACTTTATTAGCTTTGATGAACTTTTCGTTACATACTTATAAATTTTCCCGCCGGCTTACTTAGTGTAAAAAATGATTCCAGAAATTGAGCCAGGAACTATAATACACAGTCGTTATCAGATTCAGAAATTGCTTGGTAAGGGAGAATTTGGACGAACTTACCTAGCATTCGATAATCAGCGATTTGATGAACCTTGTGTTTTGAAAGAGTTGGTACCGAAAACATCAAAAGAAGAAAACCTCTGTAAATTTAGGAACTTATTTGAGCGTGAAGCAAAAGTTCTATACCAAATTGAGCATCCTCAAGTTCCCAAATTTTTAGCTTGGTTTACGGATAACCAACGAATGTTCATCATTCAGCAATATGTTAACGGCAAAACTTATTCAGAAATTTTGTCTGATCGCATTGCAAAGATTGGACAGCCATTTTCTGAAACAGAAGTGAGAACATGGTTGATGGATGTATTGTCAGTTTTAGAGTATCTCCACGAGCGCAAAATAATTCACAGAGATATTTCACTCGATAATATCATGCAACCTCATAATCAATCTAAACCTGTGCTGATTGATTTTGGGGCAGTTAAAGAGAATTTTACCCAGATTATATCTTCCGCTCCTCTAAGTGATTTTAACTCAACTCGCTACTCAGTAATTGGCAGGTTTGGTTACTCTCCACCTGAGCTATTACGTTTAGGGCTTTGCTATCCCTCTAGTGATTTTTATGCACTTGGTGTTTGTGCAGTGATTCTTTTAACTGGAAAAATGCCACATCTTCTCTTAGATGAATTACTAAATTGGCAATGGCGCTCTCATGTGAGTATCTGTGATGATTTTGAAATAATTCTGCACAAAATGCTGGCGCAACAACCAATTGCACGCTTTCAGTCTGCTCAAGAAATTATCCTTGCCTTGAATAATCTACATAGTAATTCGCTTGTTTTACCTAGGTTTCAATTCCCAGTTACGCCCCCAATAGAAGAAATTCAAAATCCTCAAAAGGAAAAAGAAAATAAGAAAGCATTAGAAGAACTATCAATTTTACAAAATTTAGAACTTAAACTTAGAGAATCTAATGATACAAATGACAATATTTCTCCACCTTCATCTATTTATCTCAATTTAGATTTATCAGAGTATATAAAGCAAAAGTCTAGGGGAGATATTGAGAATTATAGTCGTGGCATTAACATTCGAGCAATAGGAACTAAAATTAACAACATTTGGACGAGAATGATTGCTAAATATGCAGCAAAAAAGCATGTAGGTAACAACAAAAATTTTCCGAAAATTAATACACAGGAGTTTTGGGAAAATATGCCTGCAAATAATTTGCACCTTTTAGAAATTATTAAACAAGAATTAACTAACTTTATTGGACCAATTGCCAGCGTAATTATTAATGATAGTTTAGCATTTTATCCAGATTGTTCGCTCAAGGAACTTATCGAAATATTAGCAGCAGAAATTCCCGATAAACTAACGGCAGAACAATTTCAAAAGGACATATATAACCTGATTAAAACAACGAAGACTTAACCGTAGTCTAAAGATGCCGAGAAATTATCTCAGAATGGTTACAAGACATGGGTTTGGAATTAAAGCTAAGCAAAACGAGACTAACCCATATTTTAAACAAGTATCGAAAGGAAAAGCCAGGATTGGACTTTCTTATAATTCTTTGACTTGTGATTGTAATTGCCCTATTAGGTTCAGTAATAAGCATACCGACAGTTGTTGGCAACCCTAGATCCGATGGGAATGCCATTGGTCAGCGCTACTGTTGAAGGTAATGGAGCCGATGATCCATTATATTTTCCCACTTGGCAGAAAATGGTAAAAGTGATTGGACACAAAAAATTTGTCTTCATCGCTACAGAATTTGTGGCTTGATGTTCTTGTTAAATTTGGCGTTGCGGGTGTATACCCTCATGGAGTTTGTGGTGCGACAAGCACTTCTAGAAACTCAACAATCCTTACCTGGTCTTTATGATGGCAATCCAACTGTAGCTTCTAATCGTCCTAGAGTTGGTGTTGATATTGGAATCAAAGAGTTAGCTGTTTGCTCCAACGCTAAAGTGTTCAGCAATCCCAAAGCTTATACACGTTTAAGTAAGAGAATGAAACGCTTACGACGTCGTGTGAGCAACAAAACAAAAGGTTCTAAAAATAGGACTAAAGGTGTAAGAAAACTTGCCAGAGTACACACAAAAGTTAGCAATATTCGCAAAGATGCTAAGAGCAAACTGACTAACTATCGCGGCTTCGAACCACAGCGAAATAAAGATAGAAGATTTGTCAGTGAAAGCATTTTTAAAGAATCACAAGTTAGCTGGCGCTATTGCTGATTGTGCGATGTATGAGTTTCGTAGACAGTTAGAGTACAAAACAGAGAAATTTGGAAGCAAGCTAACTCTGATAGATAGGATGTTTCCTAGCTGTCAAATTTGCTCTAACTGTGGTAAACATCGTCATAAAATGCCACTAAAAAACCGCGTGTACATCTGTCCCGAATGTGGTCACACTGAGGATAGAGACCTGAACGCGGCTAAGAATATAGACCGATGGTTTGATGGGATTTTCATCCCTGAAAGGTCAGAAACGGTAAGCTCTACCGGGTTTGGCTGTGGAGCGGATAAACCTCTTAGTAGTCATACTAAGACCGCGATGAAGCAGGAAGTTAACACCAAAACTACTTTTGTCCAGTTAAATCTAGATATTGGTAGCTTTGGATAGGTTTAACAGAGCGGTTGCTTACCGTTGATTTAACTAGCACTCAGGTAAGCTTCTAATGCTTCGGAACCACCAACGAGTTTGCCATCAACAAACACTTGAGGAACAGTTGATGCACCTGTGACAGCTTGTAACGTACGAGGTGTCACATCTTTACCCAAAACAATTTCTTCGTAATCAATCCCACGATCTGTGAGCATTTCTTTGGCACGGGCACAGTAAGGACAACCTGCTCTTGTAAACAGAGAAACCAATTGAGGTTTCGCTGCTTCAGGGTTGATGTGTTTAAGCATTGTTTCTGCATCAGACACCTTAAAGGGGTCACCTGGTTCATCTGGCTCAATGAACATCTTTTCAATCACCCCATCTTTCACCAACATGGAATAGCGCCAAGACCGTTTGCCAAACCCTAAGTCTGTTTTATCCACAAGCATTCCCATGCCTTCAGTGAATTCACCATTGCCATCCGGTATAAAAGTTATATTTTGTGCTTGTTGATCCTTCGCCCATTCATTCATCACAAAAGCATCATTGACGGAGATACAGACGATATCGTCCACGCCATTTTCTTTAAAAACTTTTGCCAACTGGTTATAACCAGGAACATGAGTTGATGAGCAAGTGGGAGTAAACGCTCCTGGCAGAGAAAAAACTATTACGGTTTTACCTGCGAATAAATCATCGGTTGTTACATTTACCCACTTATTATCCTCACGCACGCGAAAGGTAACATTGGGAACTCTTTGTCCTTCTCGATTCGACAACATTGGGTTTGCCTCCTTAGTGAATCTCCTGATTAATCATACTCATAACGAATACGAGTTAGCAAGAGTAAATGTCCTCAGTTATTGTAAAGCACCCGGTTGCTTAAAAAACTACAGCAGCAAAAGAAGTTGAGCGTAGACTCCAAGCGTCACCTGATTTTGAAGGGATGGGACAAAAATTAACAGTTACCAGTTATCAGTTACCAGTTACCAGTTATTCACTGTTCAATGTCCCAAAATTTCTTGTGGTGCGGGCCGAACAGCCCGCTATTAACAAAGAACGGGCAGGATGCCCATCCCACTGTTAGGGGATAATTTATTTTTTGCAGTTCCCTTATCTCTTCTCCTCAGTCTGCAACTGACGGTTCTAAAGAGGAGCAAACGGGGAACAAATGAGCCAGACAAAAGATGCGCCACCGACAATCCTGATGATGGAACTAGATGACGACACGCGCCCGCTCCTGAAGCTAAACCTTAGTAACTGGGGCTACCGCGTGATTTCAGCGCTACAAGAAGAAGACGCGATCGCCCTAGCGCGTGGTGCGTGCGATCGCCCTGACCTGATTTTGCTCAACCAGGTCAATCTGCCGATAGACGAGGTTCTTAACATGAGGCGGCGCATCCGTCAAGGCGCAGAACTCAAGAGCAGCACGCCGATTGTCGTCATGGCTGAGCAGTACGGGGAGGATGTGGAAGGCAAGGACGTTAAAGTGGGCGAAAGTGAGTACGTGACCTACCTGGAAGATGGGCAGCAGTTGATGAATCTCCTACACCGTCTTTGCCCGCTCTAAATGCAGTTTAAATCCAAATATCAGACGTGCAATCGCCACCAGGATAACGTATCTCATGAGCGCGAGATGGGCCTGCTGGTTCTTTGCCAAAGTCAATATAGAAATTCTCGTTGATTTTCAATCCCCCGTTTTCAGTGTCGCAGTCAATTTGTAGTAGATATGAGCCAGCCTTGGATAAGTCAGGGTAAAACTGATTGTCCCAAGTGCTAAACAGGGAATTGGTGACATAAAGGCGCTTGCCATCGAGACTCAGTTGCAGCATTTGCGGTCCACCAGCCAAATTTTTGCCTTTACTTTCCTCACTCTTGCCCAACAAGCCACCAACCCAAACTTGACCTGTGAGTTTGGGATGCGAGGGGTCGCTGATGTCGTATTGGCGTATATCTCCGTGCAGCCAGTTGGAGAAATAGACATAGCGATCGTCCATTGAAAGTAGGATATCAGTAATCAAAGATGGTACAGGAATGGGCCAGCCTTCCACTTCAACTGATGGTACATCAATCACTTTCTCGACTTGCCAATGGCCGTTGGGCTTGTGCCAATGCCAAACATTACTGCTGAGTGCAGCACCAACGAACCCGTGAGTGCTATCGGGGTTATGGTGAAAGCGCACTTCTAGGGGGATTAATCCTTCGTCACCCAAGTCAAAACTTTGAATAATTTCGTGTTTCGACCAATCCCAAAAATGCAGTTGGGAACCGTAATTTCCAGCCGCTACATCCTTGAGGTCAAAGCCGGGATAGTAGGTTTTGGGTGCGCCCCACTCGCTACTCACCATGACATTATGACGCGGCTGGTACCAAAAGTCGTAATTAAAGCGCATACCGTTGGCTTGGCGTTCCCAACGTCCAGCAATATCAAAATTTTCATCAAGTAACAAAAAGCCACCAGGTCCATTCCCTTCGCTGTCACCCAGCATGGAAATCATCACATGACTATCAGCTAGGCAGTGTACGGTATGGGGAGCGGTGAGGTTAGTTTTTTCCTTGATTTCTTCAGGTTCAATGACTTTGTGAAGTTTCGGGGCTTTTGCATCTGCTGTATCTACGATGTGAATCCTGCTGGAACGTTGACCGGGAATCACCAAAAAGCGCCGAGATTTACTGCCATCATTGTGACAAGAACTACACGCATTCCAGCCAAAATGATGCAGTTCATCGCCAATATAAGGCATTGGCAGGCGGTGAATCACTTGCGAGTATGTCGGGGAGTTGGGATCAACGTCTACGGTTGCAAGATAATCCGGCTCTTCGATACCTGTACCTGTATAGAGTGCAATTGTATATAGTACCTTTTCGCGTTCCGCTTTCGTTGCGGCTTCTGGGGAAGCGTAGCCGGGACCGCAGCAAGCATGAGCCATATTTTTATATCTCCAACAACTTCTGAATCACAATACACAATCTTAATTTATATAGCGGTTTGCAACCCTTGAAGGTATAGAAAGAAATAATGAACCACAGATGGACACAGATGGACACAGATAAATTTGTACTTCATTCAATTGAGTTGCGCTATGTAAAAAACTACAGCCAAATTTGTAAGCCCAATTCTTTTAAATATCTTAAGCCCAACACAATCTGCTCACGTCTACCCCAAAGCTCTAAATCAAACCAGCCGTCATTTTCAGTATTTTTATCTAATATTGCTCCGGTAATGTTAACAGTTAATCCATAACAAGAAATCAAGCCTGCAATGACCGGATAAGAACTATAGTTTTTAGGAATACAAACTTGAAATTTAGCACGAGTTGTTTGTCCTTCTACCATAGTCAAAGCAGCTTTTTTTTCATTGTCCTCAATTTCGTCACTTGCATTGCTATTTGCACATAAAAGTTGTAACTTATCTCTGTTTTTTTCTGGAAGGCTTTTGAGGTCTAACTGCAAAATCTCTATATTCAGTTCTTGAAGATAGGCAAGACCTGCTTGTACTTGTTGAGAAATTCCTTGAATTTCAAGATGAAACCAACCATCGTCTTCTGTATGAGCTTCTAAAAGAGCTGCTGCAATGTTGATTGTTAAATCGTAACGAGAAATTAATCGCGAGACAATGGGTTGGCGATAGTAATGCTGAGGAACTTTAATGTAGATATGACCTAATGTGGTATGAAAAATTGTAGATAATGCCATCAGCCTCATTCCTCAAATTATCAGCAGTTTCACGAGCTGATACAAATCAAAAATTCCCCTAACCTTTGAAATTCTCAACGGTAGAGTTATAAACATCAGTATTTTTATAGATTTACTGTAGATTATCATAACTCATTTTTCTTCTCACAAGGTAGAGGAAATTGCAGCCATTACGACTTTAGGAAGAGAGTCTTAAGGTAGATGAGTTTTAGTCGCAGTTATTTCACCTTGGTGTAGAAGAGATGCTGTATGGAGGTAGGCGCGATGGTTAATGACCGACGAGACAAGTCTGGCTTGGTACACCAGTTTAAGAAACTCCAGCAACAAGTCTCCTTCAGTTTAACTCCAAAGCGCGATCGCCCGGGCGGCTCGTGTGAAGCATCGCGCCTTAGGATACTCTTGGGCGCATTTTTGGAATTAAAGATACCGCTCTTTTGCAAGCAGTTAGAGTGCGATCGCTATCCCATATTAGACAGCAATGCTACTAGACCTTAAACTTCCACAATAAACTTTCATAATGGGGGTTTGAAGTTTTTGCTTGGATAAGGCAACAATCTTATGGGAAACATCTACTGATAGTGGTCTTAACTTCTTATAACCAGCTCAACATTAATCGAGCCTATGCTTTTAAACCAAACTCCTATTTATTTCAATCGATACCAGAATTTATTTGTAGTATTTAATACATAACTGAGTCAGAGAGTGTATAACAGATGACAAGGGGAGCTTTGCAACAGAAAACAATTTTAGTCGTTGACGACGAATCCTCCGACCAATTTCTGATTCAAAGAGCATTTAGTCAACTTAGTCCAGAATTTGATCTCCAAGTTGTACAAAGCGCAGAAGATGCGATTCGTTATTTAGAAGGTAAGGAACCGTATCAGGATCGGGGAAAATACCCCTTACCCGTTTTAGTTCTGCTGGACTTAAGACTTCCTGGAATGTCAGGTTTGGATTTGCTCAAATGGATACGACAACAATCGTATTTAGAGGAGTTAGCAATTATAGCTTTGACGGCTTACGGTAACCGTGATTTACCCCGCGCGTATGATTTAGGTATCGATTTTTATTTGCTTAAACCAATACAAGCTAATAGTTTGGCTGAAATCTTATATGGACTTGGCTTATATGATAATGGTGATCAAAATGGTGCTCAAACACAGTAGGCTTTCACCTTTCAACCGCTCATAGAAATCTGGACAAAGCTACCCAATGGTAGCCAAATCTAGACAACGACAATTAGTAAGTTATGGGTAGTTTTGTTGATAAATTGAGTTACAGTTTCTAACCCGTAAAGCTAAATTTTTATGGTCGATTCCACGACGATGCGCAAAAGCCAATACGGTTGAGTTAAGAATTTTGGTGAGATTGGGTGATGTGTAGAGACGAGAGATGGCGCGTCTCTACATTATCCTCCTCATAAGGGTTCTGGTCTTATCACCAAGCGTATTGGACTATAGTTGTTATGCTTGTGCTGCGCCTTCAGAATGATTCAGGGCATAACGACTATTGAATGATAGCATTACGCGTGAAATACCGGTGGAGAAAACGCTAGCACCTACCAATGTGCCAATTACCCAAGGTGCATTGAAGGGCCACTGGAACCAAATCATTGCGCCTAAAACCAGGGTAATAATGGCGTTACCCAGTGCCCAAGTCCAGTTTTGTTGTGGACGCAACCGGAATGCCAAAACAAGCTCAAATACGCCTTCTGTAAGCAGAAAGCTACCTAACAACAGAGTTAGTGTGAGAACTCCTGTCAAGGGATAAACAAACAGCATCACGCCCGTTGCAAAGTAGAGGATACTAAGCAGGAGTTTCCAAACAAAGCCTCCTTCATGGCGGGTTTGAAACGCATAACTCAGCTTGGCTGCTGCAGAAGAAATCAGAATTAAAGCAATCCAAGTTTCAGCGAAGATTGTTGTAACTCTGGGCACAGCGACTGCTGCAATTCCTAGGACAATCAGGAGAATGCCAATCAACAGCGAGTTATTCGTACCCTTGTTGATATCACCTTTGTTGATATCACTCTTGTTGATATCACCAGAAACGTTGGTTGTCATAAAATCTTTTCCTTGTAGTTTATTGAACTCTATGATTTAGGCTAGAAAATTTCTTAAGAACTTTGTAGAACCCTAAGATATAAGCTGTACGAGGCTCTACCCCTCCCAAAACAGATGTATTAAAAGGCAAGAGGAAGTATGTTATTCCTCTACTCTCCTACCTAGTACACGACGGCGGAAATAAAGCTACCCTTCGGGTATGCCTATGGCTGACGCCACGCCTTACGGCGAACGGCACGCTACGCGTTAGTGAAGTTCCTCCTTCGGAGGCACGCCAGTTGCCTGTGGAGGGAAACCCTCCTGCAGCAGGTTGTCGTTACCTCCTGCAGCGCTGGTTCACCATTCACTCATCAGCGAAAAGCCCACAGAATCAGCCTTTTGACTTTTGACTTTTGACTTTTGACTTCCAAAGCAGCGGTACTAGCCATATTTCCAGGATGAATTCTCCCCATTCTTCTGATGTCATTTATAGGGACGAAACGGCACGATCGCAACATACAGGAAACTAATTCCTGTTTTGTCTCTCAAGAAGCGGAGGAATGGAATGTCTTCACCTGGATTGGATACATCTAACGCCCTAGTAGCTTTGTCCAACAATTTAGCTGACACTGTAGAGCAAGTTGGGGGTGCTGTTGTTGCTGTGAACACTGGTACGCGTATTTCTCCTAGCGGTATTCACTGGCGCAATGGTATCATTGTTACTTCTGACGAATCAGTTCAGCGCTCTGACGAAATCACGGTCACTCTATCAAATGGTAGTACTGTACCTGTCACAGTTATAGGGCATGACTCTAGTACCGATGTTGCTGTCTTCAAAATAGAAAATGCAGACATCCCGGTGGCGAACATAGGCGATGCCAAAACACTAAAAGTTGGTCATCTGGTACTGGGTTTAGGAAGAAGTAGCGAAGGTGACATCCGAGCAGCTATAGGTGCAGTGAGTGTTGTCAGCGGTGCTTGGCGGAGTATGAGCGGTGGTAATATAGACCAGTTCATCCGTCCAGACATCACACTTTATCCTGGCTTTGCAGGTGGACCACTCGTCGATGCTGCAGGTTCTGTGGTAGGTATGAACACATCGGGGCGACGTGGGACAGCTCTAACTATACCAGCATCTACAGTCAATCGAGTGGTTGATCAGCTGTTAGCAAAAGGACACATTGCACGCGGCTACCTAGGTTTAGGGATGCAACCTGTACGCTTACCAAAGAACCTCAAAACAGCACTCAATTTAAGTTCTGCTGGTGGAGTGATTGTCGTTAATGTAGAGCCAAACGGACCTGGTGAAAATGCTGGTGTGCTGATTGGGGATGTATTGGTCACTTTTGATAACACTCCTGTAAATGATACAGGTGATGTGTTGGCGCTTTTGAACAGTGGCGATCGCGTTGGCAAAACTATCAAAGTGCAGCTGATCCGAGCTGGTGCGTTAGTTGAGTTAGCGATAGCAATTGGCGAAAGACCGATGGTTTGAAGAGGAGAGGGAAGGAGCAGGGAGGGAGATGAGGGGATGGTTTTTAACCTTTAGTTCTTCAAAGTAAAAAATACCAGTTTAATGCACTTCAGCGGAATATGAGTATTGCAACAATGACACGCATAACTGATGAATTGGCTACGGTGGCTGAAAATCTACGCAAAGTAACTGTAAAAGTGCAAAGTAGTTCTTATGGAGGTGGTTCTGGTGTTCTTTGGCAATCAGACGGTCTCATTATCACGAATGCTCATGTTGCTACCAACAACCGAGCAACTGTGGAACTGTGGGATGGACGGGTATTTGAAGCTGTACGTACCAATATAGACCCCACAAAAGATTTAGCTGCTCTTAAAATTGATGCGATTAACTTACCGACTGCAACTATCGGCAATTCGGATGCTTTGCGAGTGGGTGAATTCGTCTTGGCTGTGGGGAATCCTTTTGGTGATAGCGGTGCTGTGACAAGCGGGATTATCCACGCTAATCATCAACGTATGGTTATGGCTGATATTCGGCTGTTTCCTGGTAATTCTGGGGGTCCACTTGCTGACTGTTTTGGACGAGTCATTGGGATTAACACCATGATTGTAAACGGTTTGGGTGTGGCGATACCAAGCCTTGCTGTAGAAGGTTTTTTGCGTGGAAATCGTCAAAAACTTGGTGTCACTGTGCAACCTGTGCTGGTGGATGCAACCCACAAACGCACCTTAGGTTTATTGGTGTTGTCGGTTAATTCTGGAAGTGCTGCTGAAGCTGCTGGTGTGCTTGTTGGTGATGTCCTCATTGGAGTCTCAGGACAAAATTTTACCAGCCCTAATGATTTAAGCAAGTATCTTGAGCGTACCGACAGCAGCGAACCATTACCGTTACAGATTCTGCGTGGCGGAAGGCAATTAGTTTGTCAGGTAGCGGAGGTGGTATGATACATCGGGTGTTTGTAGTTGCTGCTTCCCCAGTGGTGCGGGCTGGATTGTCAGCTGTAGTGGCAAGCAGTTCCAAACTCACAGTCGTAGGCAGTGCATCAGATTTGGATGCACTTACAAGGGAATTTGAGCAATTACAACCCGATGTTGTGCTGCTGGATGTGAGTGGCAACTTTCAGGAATTAGTCTGGGAAAAATTGCTTTCCTCACAACAGCAGCAAGACTCCTCTGCAATGATTGTTCTTGCAGATGTCGATAGTATAGACTTTCAAGCAGCGTTGCGTGCTGGTGTACGCGGCATATTGCCAAATACCAGCACAGAATCAGAAATTGTCGCGGCTGTTGAGGCGATCGCTCTTGGGTTAGTGGTGCTGCATTCTGATACTATCGAGTCTCTGCTTGCTTTAAAAGAGTCGAGTGTGCGGCAAAAAGAAACGAATAACCCTGTGCAAGCACTGACACCACGAGAAATAGAAGTTTTAAATATGCTTGGTTCTGGATTGGGTAATAAGGCGATCGCCAAGCGTTTAAATATCTCAGATCATACTGTTAAGTTTCATGTCTCATCTATTTTTCAAAAGCTGGCTGTCTCGACACGTACAGAGGCTGTTGCTGTTGGTGTAAGACTCGGTTTGATTATGCTGTGAGACTACTTTAATCCCAACTTGAGCCAAGAAAACACTTGCCCAACTGTCAAACGCAACGCCTGAAAATTCTGGGACTGGCACTTTTGGATAAAAAATCAACACATACTTCTTAAGACATATGTTAATCCCTGTTACTTATGTCTTAAGAGGTATTTTCATCATATTTATTATTAACATAAGGTTAAAAATACTTCGGTTTTCATGCAGAAGAGTTCATTTTTGAAAGTTGTGGATGAGGAGTGCCATAGAGCCCAAAGTTGGAGATAAAGTGCTGATTCTACGTCCAGCATACGTAGCTGGACGAGTTGGGATAATCTCTGCCAAAGAAGTACTATCAGGAGGTCACCCCAGCGTCCGCTGGCTGATTCAGGTAGGTTCAGAAGACATTGTGGTGTCTTTGAACCCAAAAGAATTTGAGGTAGTCAAGGATGATTTTGAGAAACTTTAGCTTATGTCTTTAGTTATGTCTGATGATCCGTTGCCAATTCCCAATTCTTTTTTGCTGCGTTTGAGCTGTTTCCAAAGTGCCTTAATCTTGTCATAAGCTTCTTGTGGTGCTAATTTCCCTGATGTTTCTAAACAAGTGATATAGCTCACCTTCTGAGAAAATTCTTGGAGATTAGCGTTAAATACTAGATTTTCTGGCTTTATTTGACCGTAGTAGCGAGCCTGAGGGTAGAGAAGTTTTTCCTTGTCTCTTTGATTAGAGTTTTCCATGAATCTACCTCCTATTTATAATTTACTTTAATTGTATTTAATTTTAATTTAACTTATGTAAATTTTGTAACAATTTAAAACGGTAATTATTACGTTGCATCTTCCTAAAAACATATAATTACCTACTTTTTAGGTAAAACTATGAAAAATCAGAGCGACAGATAATTTCTTCTCTACATCTTGTTTTCATTAATCTGTCTTGTAAATTAACCATTTGTGTATAAGCTTTTCCGATTATTTCACCACAAATTCGTTTCTTAACCTAAACTTAATAAAAAAATACACTAAATCGGCAGATTAACCGTATTTTTAAAGGCTCATAAAACTATAACATGGCAGCGTTAAAGACAATCTAGCTACCTTCAGCTTGTTTCCACCCAAGGCGCTGGTCCATGCTTGGGATATCTTGGCTCGTCCATCTGTGGTTTTTTCTCCTAAAATTGACTTTTGCACTCTTGTTTAATAGACTTCTTGCAAAAGTATTTTTCTTAGTGTTCTTCTTTGCGACGCCAGAGCCGGCACGAGGGAAACCGCTTCGGGTATGCCTATGGCTAACGCCACGGCTATCGCCGAACGGCACACCTTCGGTGAACGCCAGAGTCGGCACGAGGGAAACGCTCCTGCAGCGCTGCCTCGCCTTTGCGCGAGACAAAATAATATTTATGCAATCTTGTCTAATGCCTCAAGCTGAGAAAATGGTAATGGCAACTGCTTTCAGTGATACCCAATCATGAATCCTACAACTCCAGCAGCAACCCAATCGCGCAAAGCCGACCATATCCGCATCTGTTTAGAAGAAGATGTACAATTCCAGCAAACCACGAATGGACTAGAACGCTATCGTTTCACCCATTGTTGCTTACCCGAACTCAACCTTGATGAGATTGACATCAGTACTACCTTCTTAGGGAAACAACTAGGCGCACCACTGCTCATTTCTTCTATGACAGGAGGAACCGAACAAGCGGGAATCATTAACCATCGTTTAGCTGAAGTTGCTCAGCATTATAAAATAGCGATGGGTGTTGGTTCCCAGCGTGTGGCGGTGGAAAAACCTCAAGTTGCTGATACCTTTGCCGTTCGCAAGTACGCCCCTGATGTTCTATTGTTTGCCAATTTGGGTGCAGTCCAACTGAACTACAGTTATGGTTTGGATCAGTGTTTGCAAATCATTGATATCCTAGAAGCTGATGCCTTGATTTTGCACCTCAACCCGCTACAAGAATGTATTCAACCTAAAGGTGATAAAAATTTTAAAGGATTGCTTGACAAAATAAATGTTTTATGCTGCAAAATACCAGTACCCGTAATTGCTAAAGAAGTGGGCAATGGGATCTCCTCGGCAATGGCAGAGAAACTCATTGCTGCTGGAGTCAAGGCGATTGACGTAGCTGGTGCTGGTGGCACATCTTGGGCAAAAGTGGAAAGCGAACGGGCAGAAAATTCTTTGCAACGCCGTCTGGGAAGCACATTTGCAGACTGGGGTTTGCCAACGGCGGAGTGTATTACTAGTATTCGTGCGATCGCTGCTGATGTACCTTTGATAGCCTCGGGCGGATTACGTCATGGATTGGACATAGCAAAAGCGTTGGCACTGGGAGCAGATATTGCTGGGTTAGCAATGCCTTTTCTGCAAGCTGCTGCTGTTTCAGAAGCGGCTGTTTCGGACTTAGCTGAGGTGTTAATTGCCGAAATCACGACTGTGCTATTTTGCACTGGTAACGCTACACTAGAACAACTGAAGTGTTCCAAAAGTTTACAAGAAATAAAATAATAATAAGAACTTTTAGTTTTTAGGTTGTTGGGTGATAGATGTGAACAATTGAACTTAAGAGAGTGGAATTTTTAAAAAGATACAGCGTGAAGCCATTAGTTCTCAATTCCTAAGTCTGAGCACTAATAACTAATGACTAATGACTAATGACTAATAACTAATGACTAATGACTAATGACTAATGACTAACAACAAATATGCGTAATTTTCTCAAACAAACTTTTGCCAGCTTACTCGGAAGCCTACTGGGGCTGTTCATTTTCTCCGGTGTGGGAACGACTGGACTATTGTTGCTAATATTTGCAGCAGCTTCATCCAAAGATACGGGTCCTGTTGTCAAAGATAAGTCAGTGTTAGTTTTTGACTTGTCAACAAACATCACTGATGGAGAGCCAAGTTCTAGCGAATTTCTTGAGAACGTATTATCAGCAGACGATAATAAAAGGATGTCACTCCGCACTGTCTTGAACACGCTAGAAAAAGCCGAACGTGACAAACGAATTGTGGGAATATATTTAGATGCTAGCCGCGCGACAGAAGGTATAAGCACTGGCTTTGCCACTCTTAAGGAAGTTCGTCAGGCGTTGGAGAAGTGCCGCGCTGCTGGGAAAAAGATTGTGGCATATGGCATGGATTGGGGGGAAAGAGAATATTATTTAAGTTCGGTAGCTGATAATATTGTTGTTAATCCGTTAGGAGCAATAGAAATTAACGGTTTTAGCACGCAACCGTTATTTCTTGCAGGAGCATTACAGAAGTACGGTATTGGGGTTCAAGTCGTACGAGTTGGCAAGTTTAAAGGAGCAGTTGAACCGTATTTACTTACAAAGCTGAGTCCAGAAAACCGTGCACAAACTCAGCAACTGTTGAATGATGTTTGGGGTGAGTGGCGCGCTACGGTAGGAGCAAGTCGCAAAATGAACCCACAACAATTGCAGGCGATCGCCGATAAACAGGCTTTGTTGTTGGCAGATCAAGCTAAAAGCAATCGCTTGGTGGATAAGGTCGGGTATTTCGATCAGGTGGTTGCTGAACTCAAGGAGTTAACCAACAGCGACAAGGAAGATAAAACATTTCGTCAAATCAGCCTCAGGGAGTATGCAGCAGTTCCTGGCAAGTCTTTTGGTGTAGAACGCGACTCCAAAAATAAAATTGCAGTAGTTTATGCAGAAGGTGAGATTGTCGAGGGTCTAGGAGATGGTGGAGATGTAGGAGGCGATCGCTTTGCCAAAATCTTCCGGCGACTGCGACAGGACAAAGATGTTAAGGCTGTCGTCTTGCGGATCAACAGCCCAGGTGGTAGCGTCACGGGTTCTGAACAAATGCAACGGGAAGTCCGGCTGACGAATCAGGAAAAACCAGTTGTGGTATCGATGGGTAATGTCGCCGCCTCTGGTGGCTACTGGATTGCAACAGACTCCAGACGCATTTTTGCTGAACCAAACACAATTACAGGTTCCATAGGTGTATTTGGACTACTCATAAATGCCCAAAAGCTAGCCAATAACAACGGTATCACCTGGGATTCGGTGAAAACAGCCCGCTATGCTGATAATCAAACAGTTGCTCGCCCCAAATCGCCGGAAGAATTGGCAATATACCAGCGCAGTGTTAACCGCATCTACAGTCTATTTTTGAATAAAGTAGCACAAGGTCGTAAACTCCCACAGCAAAAAGTGGCTGAAATTGCTCAAGGACGAGTTTGGTCCGGTGCAGCGGCGAAGCAAATAGGTTTGGTGGATGAAATTGGCGGTTTGGATGCTGCTATTAAATACGCCTCTGTTGCGGCGAATCTGGGAGAAAATTGGGAATTACAGGAACATCCCAGAGGAGGCACCCTTACAGAACGCCTGTTTGGACAAGTCACTGAAGAAGCGCGAACTGCTTTAGGAGTGGATAAAGCGCAGATCAAAGCACCAGACCCGTTGATGGCTGAATTCCAAAAACTGCAACAGGAATTAGCAATATTGCAAAAGATGAACGACCCACAGGGTATGTATGTTCGCTTACCCTTTAACTTACGGATTGAGTGATATGTAGAGAGTCGAGGGCAACACAACAAAGCAAAAAGGAGGAATTTTCTCCCTCCCTTCCTCCCTTCCTCCCTCACTCCCTCACTCCCTCACTCCCTCACCTCTCCATAAAAAACGAACACCCAGCTGACAAGAGCCGCGTGGATGTGTAAAGTAGTTGTGGACTACTTACCATGCACAACAATTTATGCAACTGCCTAAAGACGTAAAAACTAGACGCCTTTTGCTTCTCGTTGTTTCCTGTAGTTTAGCTGGTGTGATTGTAGGAGGCACCACAAGTTGGGCAGAGAGCAATTCGTGTTTGCAAGCCAGTACAGTGACGAGTGAATGTCTGACCCAAGACCAAACGAGTAGAACTATAGAGGGAATGAGTACCGGTTTGATAGTTGGGGCTGGGGCGGCTTTTGGTGCAGCATGGCAACATCGGCATGAAGAGTGACACTCCCACGGCTTGAAGCCATGGGATTCTTGGTTCATCCACTTGAAGCAAATTAGATGCGTTTACCCTGGCGCTGAATATTGGCATCTTTTAATTCCAAGTCTTTGCGTAGCTTCTCGTTTTCTTTTGCTAGCTGATTAATGAATACTTGGTCAATCAGGTCGATGTTAGCGGTGGTATAGACGTTGACGCCGCGCTGTTGAGGTGGTTTCTCGTGATATCGGCTTACGTACAACTGCTCTAACTTGCGCCCGACGTCTAACAGCTTAGACTGAGTGCAGTCTAACTGTAACTGCTGACACCTTTCACTAATAGTGATGCGAGGAGCTACAGTACTTACTTCTGCATAGGATTTTTCGGCTACAAAAGCTGATGTACAGGTCATAAGTAAAGTTGCAAATATCACAATGACGGTTTTCATATCTCAGTGCAATGAGAAAACTTATTTCATCACCTACTGTAACTTAGGAAAGCAGCATAGCAATCCTCCGCAGATCCCCGACTTCTTAAAGAAGTCGGGGATCTTGTTTCAGCCACAGATCCCCGACTTCTCAGAGAAGTCGGGGGTCTTGTTTCTCACGTAATATTTATGCTGATAGTAGTCGATACCAGGGTCGCCATACTGATCACGAGTCGTCCAGATTCGGTACAATAAGCGTGCTAGCTTGTGCGCGGTAGCCGTAATCGCTTTGGGGACACCTTTATTAACTAAAAGACTATTAGGGCTATATTGACCAAGAAAGAACTCAGGAGTCAGAATCATTCGTCAGAATATTAAATGTGTTTTCTCGTGACGAATTAAGAGTTCTGGTTCCTAAGTATTGGTAGGCGTGCTCCCGGATTGATCCGTGGAGAAAAAGAAAATTTTTCCATTCTTAAATCCCCCGGATGGAATCCGTGGGGATATTCCTAGCTGCGGTTCTGTGTTCTGCGTTCTTTTTAAAACATTTTATGGAGAAAGCTTCTAATTTATTACTTAAAGTTTCGCGCCGTTTATTTAAAAATCTAGAAGAACAAGAGAAATTTGTTGAGGCTTTAATTCATCCTCAACCTTTCCATCCCTGCATTCTTTGGTGTCAAGAAAAGCCTGAAAAATCTCCCTTTTCTGTGGAAACGCCCACGACTTGGCAACCAGAATTCATAGACCGTTTATCCTTTGGAGAAAAACCTGGTCAACATCCCCTGCACGCACAGGGATATTTTTATTGTTTAGATTTTTCTTCTGTATTTGCGGCTTCTATTTTGTTAACAATTCCTAGTCCTGTCAAGTTAGTTTTTGATATGTGTGCTGCACCTGGAGGAAAGAGTGTCTTTGCTTGGAAAGGCTTGCAGCCTGAATTTCTTATAAGTAATGAAGTCATTGGCAAACGCTTAGGAATGTTAATTTCTAATTTAAAGCGTTGTCATATTAGCCCCTCTGCTGTGGTTAATAAAGATTCTAGTATTTTGGCTGAAAGGATAGGTTTATCTAGTGATTTAGTAATAGTAGATGCCCCTTGTACTGGGCAATCTTTACTCGCTAAAGCGGAGAAAGCACCAGGATGTTTTCATTCAACTGCTATTAATAAAAGTGCGAATCGGCAAAAGAGAATTATAGCAAATTCTGCTCAAATTGTGGCACCACAAGGGTATCTTGCTTATATGACTTGCACCTATTCTCCTGAGGAAAATGAGGAAATTTGTGAATGGTTTTTGGAAAGGTTTCCTGAGTTTCAAGCGGTGGAGATGAGTCATTTACAAAGTTATCAGTCGCATTTAACTTCTGTGCCTTGTTATCGGATGTTTCCTCAGGATAGGTTGGGTGCAGGTGCGTTTACAGTGCTGTTTAAAAATACTCAAGAGGGTGAGAGAAAGGAGATAGATGTAGAGGTTTTATCTACGATTTGGATGAACACAAACCGGGAGGATATTAACGAGTAATATCAAATCCGTTTGTATCGGAATTATTTCTCCTTGCTCTCCCTCTGCGTCAAGAGCGTCTCTGCGGTTTTTTAATTATTCAGATGCTACCGGATTTGATATAATATCATGTCTGAAAGTTCGTAGTGAGGGCTTTAGTCCTTACTATAGCAATCCTAAATCATTTGTAAAACTCTCTATTGTCTCTTTTCTTGGCGTTCTTGGCGACGGACACTTTCCAAGGGCGGGGGGAACCCCCGCACGGAAGTGTCCTCGTCTTGGCGGTTCGTTTAAAGGTAATTTTTACAAATCACATAGGACTGCTATACAAAAATAAACCACAGATAAATACAGAAAAACACAGATATGTGAGATTTATCTGTGTCTATCTGTCAGAGCACTTTGCAGGGAACTTCGGCTCTTGTAGAATTTTTAGCTAGCGACAACTTGAATGTTGACTGTTGCTGTCACATCAGAAAACAGCTTAATTTCAGCCTCATAAGTACCTAACTGACCAATATCGGGTATGGTAATACCACGCCGATCTACTTCCAGTCCTGTAATTTGTTGAATGACATCTGCCACGTCTTGGCTGGTAACAGTACCGAAAATAGCTTCGCCTTCACCAGCCTGCTTAGCAATTTTGAAGCTTTCAACTTTTTCCAAAGCTGCTTTTTGCTCTTGAGCCTGTTGCTTCAATTCTAATTGCCGCTGGCGTTCTAACTCGCGGCGACGTTCGACTTGCTTAAGAATACCAGGAGTGGCACGAGTTGCCAAACTTCTGGGAATGAGATAATTACGAGCATAGCCAGGAGCAACTTCCACTAAGTCGCCAGATTTGCCTAGCTTGATGATATCTTGAGTTAAAACTAACTGTACACGTTTCGCCATTGTCGTTCTTTTTTCTCTGCTTTCTCTAAAATCTTAATTGCTTGGGCAATAGCCGGATAGTTCACATGAGTGTAGCTGTATCCCAAGCAGTGCCTATAGCCCGAAACTTACAAATGATAGCGAAATGCAAGGTGCGATCGCAACTCTTCCCTACACGAAAAATCAATTTAGTGTCAGAAGTCAGAACTCAGAACTCAGAACTCAGAACTCAGGAGAAAAAACTTACATCACCAAGGTTTGAACCGATTTCTAAGTGTCTAGTTATTTTTGTCGTTCTGTACTACTTTCTGAGCGTCTTTGTATTGTATGCTTTAGCAAAGACTAATGACTAATGACTAAAATTTATCTTTCATTCCTCGTATCCACGCAAAGGTTTGCACGGAGTCTCGACTGTTAGCAGCTGATTGTAATGCTGGTTGCTCCCAGCGTAAAAACGGATTTGTGCGTTTTTCCACGCCCAAAAGCGAGGGAACAGTCGCTTCTTTCCGACTCCGGGACGCCTTCACCTCATCGTAACGGGTTTGTAAGTCGGCGTTTTGTGCATCTACGGTGAGGGCAAATTTTAGATTGTTGAGAGTGTATTCGTGGGCGCACCAGACGCGGGTATCATCAGGTAATGAGCGGAGTTTGCTTAAGGAGTCTACCATTTGCGTTGGTGTCCCTTCAAACAAGCGACCACAACCACCAGCAAACAGAGTATCGCCGCAGAATAACTCACCCGTCTCACCTGGGTTTTCTGGAGGAAAATAATAGGCAATATGAGCGCGAGTATGTCCAGGAACGAAGATCACCTCAGCTGTTCTTTGTGCAAATTGGACGCGATCGCCTTCTTGTAAAAACACCTGCTGTCCTGGTATTCTCCCTTTATCCTCAGCTCCACCATAAACTGTCACATCAGGGAATTGTTGCATCAGTTCGCGGTTCCCTCCTACATGGTCATTATGATGGTGCGTGTTAAAAATCGCCACCAATGACGCCTTTAATTCGTTCAGTTTCTGCAAAACTGGTTTTGCTTCGGCTGGATCGACAACAGCAGCAATATTTTGGTTTGGATCGTGTAGCACAAAGATGTAATTATCTGAAAGTGCTGCTAAACGGATGACCTGCATTTCCTCTGCCTCCCTATTGAAACACTTGTTTTGCTGGTAAAGTCTCGTTCGGATGCAAATTCCATTCGCCTAGGCAATCTTGCACAAGTGTCATCTATCATATTTTTTCTTTGGCGAGAGCTTGAACAACCCATGATCCATCATAATTTATGACCGTACTTTTACTGAAAACCTATTTATCCCTGTAAGTAGGTCAGTGTAAATAATTAAAGGTATGTAGTAAGCGCTTTAGCGAAGACAGCGCTTACTACAAGCGAGTTTCCAACCTTTACTTTTCTTTATATAGTTTTATTTTTTCTCGCCTACTTACTTACTAGTGCAGCGGGCGCGGAAATCACTATCCAGTTGAAAAAGGTTAAAAAGCTTACTGTACAAGCAATATTCCTACTCTACGGCAAAAGCTTTGCCCTACAGCATAGCTGACGAATTGCACTATTACCATCAATTTATGAGTAAAATTTCTCTGGGAGTAACAGCAAATACAAAGTTATAGTTATTTCGTTTATTTTGTCTTTTAAAGATACTAAAATTTTGCAGAATTAGAAACCAAATAGGAAAAAGCAATATGCAATGAATTATACTCTATAATAATGCAAAAATACTTTGTTATACCTTGAATGTAGAAAAAAACTTCATGAAATCTTAACTAAATAAGTTTCCGGTTATAAATATGTTAGTCATATCTGCAAAATCTGGGCAATTAGGCAATAGGCTGCTACTTTTTGCTAACTTTATAGCTTTCGCTAGAGAAAATAAATTCACAGTATTGAATCCAGCTTTTGAAGAATATGCTGAGTTTTTTCAGTCAACAGCTAAAGATTTTCTCTGTTGCTATCCTGCCCCTCTATTGTCAATTCCAGGAAATAAAAAATTACGCCAATACTACTATAATTTCAACCGTTCTCTAGCTGAAAGTGGACGCTTCAATACCATTGAGATTAAGCGAGATAAACCATTTAATTGGAGTCGTTGCAATATAGTTGAACAGTTAAAACCGAAGTCACTCAATTTCTTCAAAGGTTGGCTGTTTCGAGATGGATGGTTTGTCGATGAAACAGCAAATCTCCGGAAACACGGTGATGCTATTCGTACATACTTCCAACCTTTAAAAAAATATCAAGAAAATATTGCAAAACTGATATCCAGTATTAGGAATGGAACCGATATCCTTATAGGAGTTCATATTCGTCAAGGAGATTATCGACAGCATCAAGATGGCAGGTATTTTTATGAAGCGGAACAGTATTTAAAGGTTATGGAGTCAGTGCGATCGCTATTTCCTCATAAAAAAGTCACTTTTTTGATTTGCTCTAATGAGAAGCAAGAGGCGGATTCTTTCCAACATTTATCTTATGTCTATGGAAATAATCATATTATTGAGGATATGTATGCCTTAGCAGAATGTGACTATATTATCGGTCCTCCCAGTAGTTATACGATGTGGGCGTCTTTTTATGGAGAGCGACCACTTTATATGATTAGGGATGTGAAGAAAGCTTTAGAACTTAAAGATTTTGTTCATTATTATCAATGGCAAGGGGTGTTTCACTATAACGATGACTGGAGCAAAAGTTTTTGGGAATGGACGCACTAACAATTCAAAATTCAAAATTCAAAATTCAAAAAAACTAAAATTATTATGGCAAAAGAGAGGAGAGGGTTTATTACAATCTTGACAGGTCTTTACTCTTTTCAAGATTGTGTTCATTTTTTAGCTTCAGTCAGGAAGTTTCATCAAGAACCAATCATTATTTTAATTGACCGTGTACCCAAAGTTCTATATCCTTCCCTGATCGCTTTTAAAAATATCATCTTGAAACCTGCTCCCACCAATGAAAATACAGTTTTGGCATCACGGCTAGCAAAATTAGCTTTGTATGAATCTTCGGAATTTGATAAAACAATTTACTTAGATTCCGATATTTGCTTGCTGAGTGATATTAATGATGTCTTTGAGTATTTGGATGATTATGATTTTTTATTAACTGAAGATGTACAACCTTATATTGTTAAAGCTACAAATTTGTTAAGAGGTAATCAACAAGAAAATTTACCCAATGTTTTGCCAACCCTACAATCTGTTGGTCTACCGCTCAAGGAAGATAGCATTCAGTATAATGGCGGTTTTATGGCTTTTCGCAAAACAGACACGACCAAGGTATTTTTTGAGGAATTTAAACGTTATTTTGAAATAGTGAAAAATAATCAAGATAAATTGTTACTAAAAGACCAAGGGGCTTTTGCTTCGGCTATTGAAACTGTCCGCCCTAAAATGAAAATACTACCACCTACATATAATTATCTAAGTAAATGGAAGGATTATTATAAAATTGAAGGACAAATTAAGGTGCTTCACTGTACTTATCCTTACAGACCTCAGTATGCTAAAGACATTACTCGTTCCGTTTATACTCGAATTTTTGACAAATTGGCAAAAGTATTTTTACCCAATCAAGTGAAAAATCCTTGGCGTGTTAAATAAAAATAAGTATTGCCATGCAATATTTTTTATGATTTCGTAAATATAATGAGAACAAAAGTTTCACTAGTCGTGAGCGATCTGTCCGGAGGCGGAAGTGTTCGGGCATTTTTACTAGCTCAAGTACTTAAAAGTCTTAATTATCAAGTAGAAATTGTCGGTTTTCTTTACGGTAAAGAATTGTATGCAATTCCTCCTTCTGGGATTGAGATTATTTCCATTCCTGGTACAAATTATCCTAAGTTTTTTGGCTCTATTCCGAAGCTTTTACAAAAATTAGATGGAGATATTATTTATGCAGTAAAACCCAAGCCTACGAGTTTTGGTGTATCTTTACTTAAAAAATTCAGGAGTCGTCGTCCTTTACTGTTAGATATGGATGACTGGGAACTGAGTTGGTATGGTGGTTTTGAATGGAAGTATCATCCTAGTATCAAGCAATTTTATCGGGACATTTTCAAAAAAAATGGTGCATTGAGATTTCCCGATCATCCTTTGTATCTACAGTGGATGGAAGCAAGAGTGCAAAATGCAGATGCACTAACTATAGATACTGCGTTTCTTAAAGAACGTTTTGGCGGTGTTTATTTGCCTAATGGCAAAGATACTGCAATGTTTGATCCAGATAAGTATAACTCAGAAGCAAGCAGAGAACGTTATGGTCTTTCTGATTATCGAATTCTCATGTTTCCTGGCGCACCACGACCTCATAAGGGGGTTGAAGATGTTTTAATAGCATTGGATCAGTTGAATCAGCCAGATATAAGACTCGTCATTGTCGGTGGTAGCCCTTACGATGATTATGACGATAAACTCATTCAAAAATGGGGACGTTGGATTATAAAATTACCAAAATTCCCTGTGGAGGTTATGCCTGAGATTGTAGCAGCTGCTCATATCGTGGTTGTTCCTCAGCGAGATACTCTGACTGCTCGCGCCCAATTTCCGCTAAAGTTGACAGATGGGATGGCAATGGCTAAACCTGTATTGTCAACACGAGTAGGAGATATTCCAGAAATTTTAGGCGAAACGGGTTATTTGGTTGACCCCAGTTCTCCGGAACAAATTGCACAGGAAATTCAGTGTATATTTCAGGATTTAGAGTCAGCTAACGAGCGAGGCTCAAAGGCAAGAGCAAGATGCATAGAAAAATATAGCATAGAGACTATGGGATCTACCCTCAAGTCAGTGATTGCTGGGTTGTAAGTCAAAAGATAAGTCTTGTTTGAAGCAGGAATTAATTATTAGACTTCTTCCATTCATTCCAAAAAAAGAATAATTAACCACAGATGGACAATAAATAAAAGTTTTTCCTCTGTCTTCCCTCCCTCTTGTAGGGGGAATGAGGGGGGTGGACACAGATGGAATCAAAGAAATGCAATCATGTCTATTTTTTAACTTAAAAAAGTTATGAATATTATTTAGTATTATTCATTTAAAATTAAGAAATTAACAAATAAGTTCAAAAATAATAAGTAAATTGTGATATATATTCCTGATGTCAAGCACTAAGCTACTACTAAGATTTGCTAAACCTTATCCAGTTGTCATTTTCCTAACAATTCTATTAGGATTTTCTGGAGCTTTATTTAATGGTGTGAGTACGGCTCTGATTGTGCCTGTGATTTTGAAAATTGTGGGACAAGAAGTAGATTTAAGTGGTGCTCCTGACATTATCAAAAAAATCATGTATCCATTTGATAATGTTCCAGAAAATTACCGCTTATTGGTCATGGCGGGGGCAATTATATTTACAATTTTCTTGAAAAATTTAGCGGCTTACGCGAGTACGTTGGCTTCTAGTAGTTTAACGCGTCGGCTGACTTCTGATATGCGCGAAGCAGGCTTACAGTTATTGCTAGACATCGATATAGATTATTACACCAAGATGAAAGTTGGTGATTTAATTAACAGCCTTGGTGGAGAAATTGGTCGTGCCGCTACTGCTATAGGTAGTATAGTTAAGTTAATTATTCTTGGAATAACAATTCTAGTTTTCGTTGGCTTACTGCTGTCAATTTCTTGGGAATTGACAATTGCTTCTACAATTTTGCTGTCTCTTGTAACGTTAGTCAACCAATATGCTATTTCCCGTTCTAAGAAGTTTGGCAAGCAACTGAGCGATATGTCTAAAGCATATTCAATCTCTGTGCTAGAAACCCTCAACGGAATTCGTTTGGTGAAGGCAACGGGTAATGAGCAAAAAGAATTTTATCGGATTAAGAAGCTGATTCGCGATCGCGAAAAAGCAGATTTTCAGTCTCAGGTTAATTCTGAGGCAATAGCACCCGTGAGTGAAGTCATGGGTATTACAGCGTTACTCCTGATTGTCTTTTTAAGTCGCACGTTCTTTGCACAGCAAATTACGTCACTTTCCGCTGTGATGCTCACATATTTATTAATATTATTGCGAGTGCTACCTTTGATTTCTCAGCTCAATACCATTCGTAGTAGCTTTGCCAGTACCGCTAGCAGTGTGGAAGTTGTTGCTGACTTTTTACGTCTGGATAATAAGCCGTTGATGGGTAACGGTAAAATACCATACACGAAATTACAAAACGGAATACATTTCAAGTGGCTTTCCTTTGCCTACCCTGGTCATGATAAGTTAGTGATAAAAGATGTAAATTTATACATAGAGCGTGGTACGACACTGGCTTTGGTAGGAAGTTCTGGTGCAGGTAAATCTACACTGGTAGACCTTTTACCCAGATTTTATGACCCCACATCTGGCTGTATTACTATTGACGGTGTTGATTTGCGTGATTTCGACTTGAAATCGTTGCGAAAGGCAATGGGAATTGTCAGTCAAGATACCTTCCTGTTCAATGATACAGTGCGGAAGAACATTGCTTATGGACGACCGGAGGCGACAGACGAAGAAATTATGATTGCAGCCAAGCGCGCGAATGCTTATGAGTTTATTATCAAATTGCCTCAGGAATTTGACACCTTGATTGGCGATCGCGGTGTGATGTTGTCTGGAGGACAAAGACAACGCCTTGCTATAGCGCGTGCTTTGCTACAAGATCCGGAAATTTTGATTTTAGACGAAGCAACCAGCGCTTTAGATACCGTTTCCGAACGCTTAGTCCAAAGTGCGCTGGATGATTTGAGCCGCGATCGCACAACTGTAGTGATTGCTCACCGCCTTTCCACAGTCCAAAAAGCTGATCAAATCGCCGTACTTGATCAAGGACGTGTGGTAGAAGTGGGAAACCATAAAGAACTTTTACAAAAAGGTGGTTTCTACTCGCGCCTGTACGCAATGCAATTTGCCGACAAGTCAGAAACAGCCAACAAACGCAAGCAAAGCTTAATCCGCGTTTCTCACGAAATTCGCACGCGGCTTAACTCAATGCTTGGCTTTTTACGCTTATTGATTGATGATATGGCAGACAGTTCCCAAGAGCGACAGGAATTAATTGAACAATCGTACAAATCTGCCTTAAGAATTCTCAATACTCTAGATGTTTTTGATGATATTGTTAACCTAGAGAAAAACTGGCAATTTTCAGCAACCGAAGAAAATAACGGCGTCGCTGGGGGACATGAAACTTTGAAGGTTGTCACTGAGGAGTTTAGAACAAACCTTAATCCTATGGTTGGCTCTCTCCGCTCCCTTGCCGATAATTTAGTAGACACGCCCCAAAAACAAAATCAAATCCTTTCAGAAGCTTATCACTATGCTATCCATCTACTTGATAAATTAGAGCATTTTGAGGATAGTGTTAAAGTCTAAAATTATGAAAAATGCTGCTTTTAAAAAATACTATATTTTTTTTATTAGAGAAGAGTTGCCAAAACCAGAAGCTCACTTAGTTCAGTCTACAAATTCGGCAAACGCTGCTGCGAACCTGGGTTACTTAACGATTTTGGTTTATCCCTATAAAGGATTAGCAGCATTCAACCCAATTGATTTAGTTCTGCCTTTTCGACCAAGAAAAACACCAAAAAGTTTGGTGAAATATTACAACCTGCAGGACAAACTAAAAGTTACTCCTCTACCGATGCCTTGGCCCATCGATTATTTGCCAAGCAAATTCACAGACTCTAACACCATCGCTTCAAAGTATTATTTGCCGTTTCACATATTGCCCCAAACCAAAATAGTCCACAGTCGGGACTGGAACTTTGTGAAAGCTGCTGTTAAAAATGGAGTTCCAGCAATTTACGAACACCATCACCACGAAGAAAAGTTATTTGAACCAGAAATAGTTAATAGTCCGCTGTTTCAAATTTCTATCACAGTTGCAGATACAATCCGGGAAACCATGATTCAAAATGGTATGCCACCGGAAAAAGTTATTAAGTTGCATAATGGCTTCAATCGCCTGTTTATGATGAGACACCCGGAAAAAGCAGCCCAATGGCGTCAAAAACTTTTGGTAGATGGGCGATCGCATCTCGTTGTATATTCGGGAGCGCTACAGCAATTTAAAGGCATTGAAATCTTGATTGATGTAGCTCGTGAAATGCCAAATGTTCAATTTGTTTGTGCAGGAGGCAAGGAAAAAGAGGTAGCACACTATCAGCAATTAGCAAAAGAAAAGCAGGTGAACAATATTACATTCTTGGGCTACATCTTACAAGAAGATTTGGCATCTTTGCTCCAAGCTGCTGATGTTTTAGCTCACCCTCATTGTTCGGGAAAAGCAGCTACATTCACCTCTCCTCTAAAATTGTTTGACTACTTTGCCTCTGGAACTCCGATTGTGGCGACAGAAATTCCCTCGTTAATCGAGTTTAGAAATACGAAGGCGATCGCTGCTTGGTGCGAGCCAGATAATCCCAGCAAATTTGCCGAAGCAGTGGCGCAGGTTTTAGAAACTCATCCTAGGAAAATAGAAGGTTATCAAGATAGTGTGAATTTTGTGAAACAATTTTCTTGGGAAAATCGAGCGGCAAAAATTTTGAGTAACGTTGATGAATCTTTTCGTCCTCCTCTTATTGCGTAAGCAATTTGTAACAAATGTAGAGACGCTTCAAACAGCGCGTCTCTACTACTAACAGCTAACAAATAACAACTAACAACTAAAAAATGGCTATAAAAACTGTTGGCATGATTAGCAGCTATCAAAATCTTGATAAAAGATGCGATTGGCTGTGGCAACAAACACCTCATCAGTTTGGTGTATGGGGCAATATACAAATGCAGGCGCTTGCACCCAAGCCAGATTTTCTGCTAATGTATCAATTTGATTTTCCCGAACCTAAACAGCAGAAATCTTGGTTAAATTCGTTTCGTAAACAACAGCAAAAATCTCAATTAAACATCGATTCTCTACTACGTGGCGTTAGCAAAGAACAACGAATTTATCTGCTGCGAGAACCACCATTAGATGAAGTTGTTGAAAGAAACAAACAGAATTATCAGCAAGCACAGAAATATTGTGGCTACGTTTCCGGACCTGATGATTTTGCTCCCACACCTGATTATATGCCTGCAATTTGGTATCATAGCAACTCATTTCGTGAATTAAATGAAATGCCACCTCCAGAAAAGGTTGCATCTTGCAGTTGGATTACCTCCGGAATCAGCCGCACAGCTAACCATCGCCAACGATTACAGTTTTTGCAGTCCTTACAAACCAGTGGAATCAAGTTTGATTTGTACGGGCGCGGCTTACCTGCATGGGCGACAACACCACGAGAGTTGGGCAACAAATGGTATGGCATGGCACCCTATTATTACAATCTGGCGATTGAAAACTATGCCGACAATAATTGGTATGTCAGTGAAAAACTTTGGGATGCAATTCTTGCATGGTGTCTGCCAATTTACTACGGTGGACCAGCTGCTGATAAACTATTGCCACCAGGAAGTTTTCTGCGGTTACCCAGCTTGGATGAAAAAGGCATTGCCTACATACGAGAAGTGACTGCTACCCCTGATGCTTGGTATGCAGCAAAAGAAGCGATAAGCGAAGCCAGACAAATTATCCTCCACAAACTAAATCTGCTCAACTGGCTTTCAGAATTTGTTACCGAATTCTCGTAAGAGATTCTTACTTCCTTCCCACTGTAAGATTACCCATCTCTTCTTTACTCTGTGTCACGGACACTTTCTTCAACGGGGGGAACCCCCGCACAGAAGTGTCCTCCTCTGCGTCCTCTGCGGTTTGTTAAAGAAAAGTTAGGTATTCTTTGGGTGGGGAAGGAGTAGTTATTTAGCAAATTTTTCTCCTTGTCCCCTAGTCCAGAAAAACATGGATGGTATTTGTACCCTCGCTAATGACCGAGTTTACGATCAACTCGTTGCCCTACTCAATAGCATCGAGGCAATTTATGGGCAAAAAATGCCTGTTTGCGTCTATCCCTACGACGACAACACAGCCCAAATTGCTGCGGAAATTGCTCGCCGCCCTAATGTACAACTTTACGATCATCAAGATTCAATTCAGCAATGGGATGAGTTTGTTCGCAATATTTGGGATACTCATCCTACCGCGCAAGAGCATTGGCGGCAAATTGGTAGTGACAAATATTATCGAGTCGGCACCCATAGGCGTTACTGTGCCTTTGATGCTCCTTTTGACCGCTTTGTATACATGGATGCCGACACTTTATTAATGAGTTCCTTAGAGCCAATTTTTGCTCAACTCAATCAATACGACTGGGTGGTGTATGACTTCCAGTTCAAAGATTTATCTCATGTTTATAATACCTCATCGACTAAATTAAAAGAATTATTTACACCAGAAAGACTGCAAACAGAAATATTTTGTTCAGGCTTTTATGCCTCCAAAAAAGATATATTTGATACTCACAAGCGTTCATGGCTGCTGGAGAAATTGCGACAAGGAGAAGCAGACATTCTTTATGATATGGCTCCTGACCAAACAATTCTTAACTACATGGTCATGCGTTCAGGCACCTCTAGCTATAATTTTGCTCACTCTCTTCCTGAAAGTGAAAAAACTGGCTGTTGCGTTACTTCTTCTCATTTTCAAGCAAAAGACAATATCTTGTATGACAAAAGCAATCGCTTAACTTATATTCACTATATTGGTTTGTCGTCTAAGTTATTTAGCCGGGTTTGTGCTGGGGAAAATATTGATTTTCCTTACCGGGAAATTTTCTTGCACTATCGCTATCTGCACGAACCAGACAAGCAACCAAAGTTCAAGAGTAAGCCGAAAGCTTACAATGCACCTCCGAGTTTAGCTACGCGAATTTTACGAAAGTTAGGATTAGCAGGTTGAGGATTATTCAATGACTAGGGGAATTTATATTATTGCTAATGATAAAGTGACTGACCAGGCGATCGCACTACTCAATAGTATCCGATTGCATGATGCAGAAACACCAATTGTCATGATTCCTTACGATGACAATTATCACGGTATTGCAGATACACTTAACCAGCATTATGGAGTAAAAATCTACGAAGATTTAGATTTCATCGATAGATTATCAAAAAAATTACATGATGTTTTTGGAAGTAAATTTTTCGCCCGTCCTAATCAATTTCGCAAGCAAGCTTGTTGGTTTGGACCATTTGATGAGTTTTTGTACATAGATACAGATATAGTTGTCTTTGAAAAAATCATTGACAATCTTAACTACCTGGCTGAATATGATTTTATTTGTTGTGATTATCAACACGCAGGAGGCATTAAGAATGTCTTCACACAGAAAGTTTTAGAAGAAAAAGTATTTACTGAAACTGAAGTTAAAGATATTTTCAACGGTGGTTTTTGGGGTTCAAAGAAAAACATCATCTCAGAACAGGATTTGTATGAAACCTTTGCCGAGTGCGCCGCCCATCCAGAATACTTTGATTTTTCCCAAAAAACTTCGGATCAACCGATTATTAATTATATGCTCCTCAAACGCATTCGGCGTCGCTTCAACATAGTCCGCCGAAAAGGGAAAGCACCAGGAAATTGGGGAGGAAGCCCTCATTTTCAGACTCAGGGAAATATATTGATTGACCCTTCAGTTAATCAACCCCTACAATACCTTCACTGGGCTGGTATTCGGATTGAACCTGGTTGTCCCTACTGGGAGATTTGGGAATATTACCGCAATCTTAATCCTACACTCCCACCTGCAGTTTTCCCACCAAAAGCAAAGAAAAGTCAATGGGAGCAAACATTGGATAATCTAAAGAACCAATTAAGGCAAATCAAAGCTAAGTTTTAGCTTAATACGCTTGCTGATAAGACCAAAACCGTTATCAAGTTTTGTAGGGGTGTGTTGTGGGGTAGTGCAACACACCATTCCAGATTTTTGGTGCGTTAGGACTAACGTCCATAACGCACCCTACTAAGGCTATAGGATAGGTACTGCCCACCTGATCAAGGTGGCTGAAAAAGTTGAATAATTATGCTCCATTCCGAGATTAAACAAGAGTGCAAAAGCCAATTCTATGAAAATGAAACCACCGATTAACACTAGTTATTCATCTGTGCCCATCTGGAGGACACTGCCTTGCGGTGAGACCAGTGCTGCAGGAGGGCTTCCCGACCTAGGCAACTGGCGAACCCGGAGGGGGGTTCCCCCCGTTGTGGCAAGTGTCCGTTGTCCATCTGTGGTTCTAAATTCTAAATACGGACTTTTGCAAAAATTTTATTATATATTGCTAAAATATCTAAATGGCTTGGTTTTTTAAAGTCTTAAGCATTCTTTTAAGTGAGCTTTTCCTAACGCACCTGATTGCTTGAGTGACATCTAACCATCGGCGTTTTCTTTGATTTACTTCTGGATAATCTTCCAAAACATTTTCGACTGGCAACAAAAACATTCTGACTTGGTAAATATTGCCCCGTTTACGATACTTATAAATGCCAATTTCCTGAGTCTCCACCTCACCGACAACTCCAGCTTCTTCCCACGCCTCTTTTGCTGCTGATTCAGGTGGACTCATTCCATTGCAAATACCCCCTTTCGGGACAACCCAGTCTTGACGGTTACGACTTGTAATCAGCAAAACTTCAATTTTTCCGTTTGTGACTCGATATGGAATTACCCCAGATTGCTTAAGTACTTTATTATCTTTTTGGCTCATGCAATTCTGATTCCTTTGATATCAATATTGTTTTTCTTAAAAAAGTACCTTTTTGTGGATGTCCTTGGCTTTCTATCAAAAGAAGAGTTTAATGTTAAGTTATTATGTCATCAGGAATACAAGCATTAAGGCTTTATACTTACCTGGTGTTACTAACCTGATTCCTCAAAGATAATATATGCTTAAGATAACTGCTAAAACTACCAACCTCACTCATGAAATATCTACCTTAAGGTAGTTTTTATTACCAAAAATTTTAGCTACATTTTATACATTACTGATGCTAGCAAGGATAATAAATGCAGAATCTTATAAGTCAAAAGCAAAAATCTTTTTGCTTCTGCACATTAGCCTTGGGCAAAAAGTATCGCCTGCTTGCTCAACAGTTAGCTAAGGATTTAGAAGAAAATTCGCCAGGCACTACCATCGTAATTTACACAGATGAACCAGAAGATTTTAAAAGTTACGGTAATACTTTAGCTTATAAACATCAACAACAAGGCATTCTTCTTTGTTATCATGATAAACGTTTTGTTCTAGCCAAAGCTTTATCAAATTTTGATGCCGCTATCTATATTGATGCAGATACTAGAATATCATCTAAAGTTTCGGATAATGTAGACTGGCAACCTGGAATTACGGCAGGTCATTGCGAGAATTTAATTGAACATATCAGCAAATATAGCCCTGAGAGATTAGAAGCTTTCAAGAAGGTAGCATCAAAGTTAAATTTACCTTTAGAAAATACTCAATATATCGGAGAATCTTTATTTGTTATTGCTCGAGATGAGGGAAGAGAAAGCAAATTTTTTGAGCAATGGGGAATGATTGCCAGGTATTTGGAATTGAAAGGCATTCACTCTGGTGAAGGCAATGCTATGGGATTAGCTGCTGCGCAGGTAGGATGGACTGTTAAACAAGAAGGTTGGCAAGTCATTAAACAAGCTGTTAAGCACATAGGGGCTTCTATGACCTACACGCAGCAAACATATTGGGATAAATGGAAAATGAGGCTTGGTTATCACTACCGACTCAATTTAGCTAGGCTAATGGCATTGAAGGATTATGACTTTTTCTATAAATAGATACAAAATTAATCAGCATCTTTATTTATTTATGACTAACTAAGTGATTTAGGATTGCTATAGAGAGTTCATATTTATAAATATAAAAAAGGTAGGCAATATTTACCAAACATTTATTAGTTAGCAATGCCCACCCAATATGTAAATAGTAATTTTACTGTAAAGAATCTAAATCTAGAGATCGTATCCCTTGGCGTTCTAGATAAGTCAGCATACTTCCCAACTGTAACCAAATGAGTAAGCAAGTCAGAATAGCGACTGGTACACCAACTGCATAGGCAAGTAAGGGCGGAAAGCCAAATATCTCAAAACCTGAACAGAGAAACAGACCAATACCAGCAGTTATTCCTAAAAATGGCACAGACAAATTTCTGCTTGCTATACGAGAGCCAGAACTTTCTGCACCATCGTTGTGCCATTTCTGCACAATGGATTTAAGTGTTCCGGCTAATGCTGCACCCGAGGTTAATGCTGCAAACAATCCAACAACTAACAGAACATAAGGCGGTTGTTCAGGGTAATAGTACATGAAAACTCCAGATGCGTAATGGTTAAGGAATTATGAATTAGAAATTATGAAGATAAAGAAATTTTTTCATAATTCATGCCTGATAATTCATAATTCTTTCAAGGCTCTCGGTAAAATAGCAGCGACTCCGTCTCTGGAAAAGTCTGTTAAAACTCCAATCGCTACATTTAACAAGCGAGTTGGTTTTAAGTCATCTTTAACCAGATCCCACAAACGTTGGACTTCTTCTGTATGAAGGCGATCGTCTTCAGTCAGAGCAAGCACCAACTGTCGCCGAAGAAATTTGCCTTCATCAGACAACAAATATTGCAATCCTAATTGAGCTGTGGGTAATACGTCAAAGTTACTATCAGTACGGGCGATCGCAATCAAATTCTCTAACCTATGCCACTGGAATTTACCATCTTTGAACAGCACATTGAGCAATCGCCGCCGTAGTTCTGGAGATTCGCCTGTTAGCAAGCGTCTTGCCACATAAGGATACGCCACTTCAACAAGCTTGAATTTTGGATTCAGGCTAAGAGCAATTCCTTCCTGCGTCACCACAGAACGAATAATCAAAGCAAACTGTGCGGGGATTCGGAAAGGATATTCATACATCAGTTCCGAGAAATGATCAGTGATAGTTTTGAGGTTAAAATCCCCCACGTTTTTGCCAATAGCATTATCCAGAACTGTTTCTAATGCTGGTATAATCGGGCGAATATCCGTATCTGGAGTGAGAAAACCCAGCTTGACAAAGTCTTGGGCTAATTCGTCGTATTCTTTATTAACTACGTGTACGAGTGCATCTACCAAAGTTTCTTTTGTAGTTTCATGCAACTGATCCATCATGCCAAAGTCTATGTAAGCCATACGACCGTCTGGCACAGCAAATAAATTGCCTGGATGGGGGTCAGCATGAAAGAAACCGTGTTCTAACAACTGCTGCAATCCTGCGGTCACGCCAATTTGGATGATCCTCTCTGGATCTAAACCTGCTTCGCGGATACTGTTCGTTTGAGTGAGTTTGAAGCCGTTAATCCACTCCAGGGTTAAAACATGGGTGTTGGTGTAACGCCAATATATACTTGGTACTTTCACGTGGAGATCGTCGCGGAAGTTATTAGCAAATTTTTCCGCGTTGCGCGCTTCGTTGATGTAATCAATCTCCTCAAATAACTTGGTGCCAAACTCGTCCACAATCATTGTTAGGTCATGACCTAAGTTTAAGGGCAACCAAGGAGCTAACCAACCAGCCGCCCACCGCAAAAGATAAAGGTCAAGTGTGAGAGTTGGGCGTAAGTTGGGGCGTTGTACCTTCACCGCCACTTCTTCGCCGGTGATCAAACGACCGCGATAAACTTGACCCAAGCTAGCCGCAGCCACGGGAGATGGGGATAACTCGCTAAAAATTTCCTCAATTGAACGTTCTAGTTCGCTTTCGATAATTTTGTAGGCGAGTGCATTATCAAAAGGTGGTAACTGGTCTTGCAGCTTCACCAGTTCGTCTAAGTAATCTTTGCGGATCAAGTCTGGTCGCGTTGACAGCGCTTGACCAACTTTAATGAAGGTGGGACCGAGGCGGATCAACAACTGCCGCAATTGGACAGCTCGTTTGAACTTATTTTGCTCTTCTTGATTTCGCCATTCATCCCACTTGAGACTAAGAATAAATACTGCAAAAAACCAAATGACCTTGATTGCCCGCGCCCAAGCAAGCCAAGGACGGTAGCCGTAGTAACGGGCGATCGCCTTGGGGTCGTAGCGTCGATTCTGTTGTTGTGTAAGGGTCTTTTCATTCACTCCCTTATCTTCCTCTTATATTGAAAAAGGTTTTGCTTTTTTTGAGCCGAACAAGGGCATCCTTCAAACTAAACAATTGCTTTGTAGGCATTTTCTGTGTTGTCCCTTGTCCGAACAGCCTAATCTTTACTTAACGTTACTTTTTATCTTTTATTTTATATTAGTACATAAAAGTATAAATACTTATCTTACCTTGTAGATAGAAAAAAATGTTTATTTCAGTAAGATAATCATATAAATGTGCGCTTTTTATCTTAAATTCTGGCTATTAAAAGCTATAGAAAACCTAACTTGAATTCTATTGACAGAAATAACCCTTTCTGTTAGAACAATATTAACGTTAAAAGGTAGTATACTTTTACACTCAGATAATCTTGACCTGGAGTGAGGTTGCTTCAAGGGTACGTAACAACAGAAAAAATAAAGCAAAAGTACCCAATCACTAAAATCTTGGCATCTCTATTCATCTTTTAAACAGGCAATGTGTCCGTTGCAAATAGAGAAAAGAAGTACACATCCATGAAACTTGTGGAGGTGGGATGCTCCCGTGTGGTTGCACTCTTTGTTGTAAACCACCTCAAACTAAAAGTTTTCTTTTTTGTGTAAATTTTTCTTTATAGGAATATAATTTTTGAAAAATTTGCATTACGTTGTGTACGATGTTACGAACTCATTGACAGACATATTATGATGAGCCATGCCAAGAGCTAGCACTATTGCATTAAATCATTGAGGAATGGCTTTTTCATGAGCATTATTCAACCTTTAACAAGCCGTAAGCGGCTGCTTTACATAGTTGCATTTCTCACTAGTGTCATTGCCGCTCTAGTTATTGGCTGTTTTGCAACCCCTAGTCTCAGCCAAACCGCGACACGCGACAAATTTCTTTGGCCATTTGCATCCACATCACCTTGGAATATGCCAATTGGCTCAAACGCACGTTACATTCCCGCAAACATGAGAAAAGCAGGCTATGCTGCGGCAGATAGAGAATATTTCTTCAAACTTAAGAATGGAGATCCGTTGCGTCCAGTTTATGCTCCTGGTGCTTGGGGTGAAGGACGCTGTACAGGTAAGAAATCTATGGATATTAAGCTACCAGTTCCAGACGATCTCATCGTTCCAGACGCTACGAGCAAACCATATAGCACGCCTAACAACGCATCAGCCTTTCTGATGCCTAATGGAAGAACCCTAGTGCAGCTTGAACCTCTGGCACGCTGTCAAAAGGGAGGTCCTATCTACGGTTGGCGTTTTCCAGATGTTGATATTTACGGCGATGGGATAGGCGGAGCACATTTTGGTTCTGGTCTTTCTTCGATTGGTGGTTCTATTCGCCAAGGTGAACTCATCAGCAACCAACCAATTCGTCACGCCTTAAAAGTTGTGATTTGGGGGGAAAAATACCTCTACTACTCTGCGTCTAATCCTGGGTATCGCTGGCCCGCAGACCGCGCAGATGCCAATGCCGCCAAGCAATACCACGGTAAAAACCCATCTTTAGTACAAGGGACGCTATTGGCAATTCCCCCGAATGTAACCGAAGAAAGCCTCAAGTTGCAAACACCTGCTGGGAAAAAATTGTTTCGTGCCTTGCAAGATTATGGTGCTTACGTTGTTGATGACGCAGGCTGGGATGCTCATTACTTTGCAGTCGAACAAGGAGTCACAGAAGAATTTCGCAAATCTTTCGGCTACGATTTTGAAGGTTCAAGTGGTCAGTTTTATGAAGATTTTATGAAGCTATTCCAAGCATTTTCCATTGTTGAGAACAATGGACCAAAGAGCATTGGTGGTGGTGGAACTCTCCGTGTCGCTCTTGCTCCGCCTATTGGCAACTAATGAGCAAGTGGACACCATAAGGAGCGGCTGATGCCGTTTGATTAGAACCGGAAAAATCCGCGTTTTCTTATTACTGATTAACTGTTGACGCTCCCACGGCTAGCATATTAGAGCCAACCGAAAATATGGTAGCCCTGGGATTCTTGGCTCATCGAGTCCAACCAATCATTTTCCTGAGAAATCAAAGTTGTCTTTGAGTCCACCCAAAATATAACGACCTTTAGTGCTATAAAAAGTTTGAAAAAGGTCTAAAACAGATCTATTGCTCATAGTATAATATTTTCCCTGAAGTTTAAAGCAATACTTCCAAAAATTTAGCTAGTTTAACTACGTCAAAACTTTATAATTCTATAAATCTATCTTTACTAAACTACAAATATTTACAAGCTTGCACTACCTTGTGTACGATCTTACGGATTCATTGGCAGGCACATTATCTATGAGGCATGCCAAGAACTAGCAGTACCACGGTAAATAGTTGAGGAGTGGCTTTTTCATGAGCATTATTCAACCTTTGACAAGCCGTAAGCGCCTGTCTTATACAGTTGCATTTGTAGCTGGTGTCATTGCCGCTCTACTTATTGGTTGTCTTGCAACCCCTAGCCTAAGCGAAACCCCGACACGCGACAAATTTCTTTGGCCATTTGCATCCACATCGCCTTGGAATATGCCAATTGGCTCCGATGCGCGTTACATAAGCGCAAACATTGGGAAAGCACGGTATGCTGCGGCAGATAACGAATACTTCTTTAAACTTAAGGATACAGATCCGTGGCGTCCAGTTTATGCTCCTGGTGCTTGGGGTGAAGGACGCTGTACAGGCACGAAACCTATGGACATCTGGCTGCCAGTTCCAGACGACATGATCATTCCAGACGCTACGAACTATCCATATCACACCCCTAACAACGCATCAGCCTTTCTGATGCCTGATGGGAAAACCCTAATACAGCTTGAACCTCTTGCTCGCTGTCAACATTCAGGTTCAATCTATGGTTGGCGTTTTCCAAATGTTGATATTTACAGCGATGGGATAGGGGGAGCACATTTTGGTTCTGGTCTTTCTTCGATTGGTGGTTCTATTCGCAAAGGTGAACTCACGAGCAACCAACCAATTCGTCATGCCTTAAAAGTTGTGATTTGGGGGGAAAAATACCTCCACTATTCTCACTCTAGTCCTACTCCTGGGTATCGCTGGCCCGCAGACCGCGCAGATGGCAATGCAGCCAACCAATACCACGGTAACAACCCCTCTCTTGTACAGGGGACACTACTGGCAATTCCCCCGTACGTAAGCGAAGAAAGCCTCAACTTACAAACACCTGCTGCGAAAAAGTTGTTTCATGCCTTGCAAGATTATGGTGCTTACGTTGTTGACGACGCAGGTTGGGATGCTCACTACTTTGCAGTCGAGAAAGGAGTGACAGAAGAGTTTCGCAACTCTTTCGGCTACGATTTTGAAGGTCCAAGTGGTCCGTTTTATGAAGATTTTATGAAGCTGTTTCAAGCATTTTCCATTGTTGATAACAATGGACCAAACAGCGTCGGTGGTGGTGGAACTCCCCGTGTCGCTCTTGCTCCGCCTATTGGAAACTAATTAGCGAAAAAGACAAATTAATCAGGAGTGGGTTATGCCCACTCTTGAGGGAAGGAGTGAAGGAGGGAGAGAGGGAGTGAGGGAGTGAGGGAAGGAGGGAGTGAGGGAAGGAAGTGTTTGTTCCATTTATAACGGGTGGCGATCGCGAACGCGAGTGCGTGTCCGGAGGACTCAGCAGGAGAAAAGGGCGATCGCGCCAGGCGATGGGCGTAGCCCATCGCCCTTCGTTTTACTCTGTATTCAGCACCGATAAAGGCAAACCAGACTCATTATGAGTTACATTAATCTCTAAGAAAGCGCCAGCGTCGTTATAAATTATTAATATCCCTGAACAACTGACTTACTCAGGCTTGGTTTCAAAAACAAAGGTTTAAAGATGTTAAATTCATCAGAAACACCTATTATTGCCACAATTGTGCTGGCTGCTTTCGGAATTTTAGGTTGGGGCTTTTATCGCGCTAGACCTTATGGCAAACTGGGAATCTTAGCCTGGTTACAGTCGGTGGTATTGATGGGTCCTTGGTTGTTATTTTTTGGCTTGTTTGCTGCAGGGGTTTACATCAATATAGTAGGCATATTGTTCTTGTTGGTGGCATCCACTGTTGTGTACATCTTTTTAGGAAGACAGTTGCGAGCCGCCGGACAGGATGCGATACTTAGGCAACGAGCAACTCAAAGGCTTGAGGCTGATGCCTCACTACAAGCCAGTCCCACAGATAATTCCACCGCTCCGGAAGGATCTGCACAATTAAAACTAGAAGTTCCGCCGATACCTGAAGAAGACTTAAATATCATTAAAGGTATTTTCGGCATTGATACATTTTTTACCACAGAAACCATTGCTTACCAAGAAGGAGCCATCTTTAAAGGAAATTTGCGAGGGGAGCCAGAAGCGGTTCATAACCGTCTCACAGCGAGTTTGCGAGAACGATTAGGTGATAAATACCGTCTTTTTTTAGTGGAAAACACAGATGGTAAACCCGTGGTGATTGTCCTTCCTAGCCGCAATGACCCTCGTCCGATGACTTTACCACAGAAAGCCTTTGCTGCTATCCTGCTGGTGGGAACAATCGCCACGAGCTTCGAGACTGGGGGGTTACTCCTAAATTTTGATTTCTTTACCAACCCAGGACGCTTCCAAGAAGCTTTACCGATTGCTGCTGGTGTCTTAGTGGTTTTGGCAGCTCACGAAATCGGTCATTGGTTACTAGCCCGCCGTCACCAAATCCGCCTCAGCTTGCCTTACTTTCTCCCCGCTGTGCAAATCGGTTCGTTTGGTGCTATTACCCGCTTTGAATCTTTGCTACCTAATCGTAAAGTACTCTTTGATATTGCCTTAGCAGGACCTGCGGCTGGAGGAATTGTATCTTTATTAATGTTGGTGGCTGGATTACTGCTTTCTCATCAAGGTAGTCTATTTCAATTGCCAAATCAGTTTTTCTCTGGTTCAATTCTTGTAGGAACTTTGGCACGAGTTATCCTCGGTTCTGGATTACAATCACCTTTGGTAGATGTACATCCACTTGTGGTGATTGGTTGGTTGGGCTTGATCATTACTGCTTTAAATTTAATGCCAGCAGGTCAACTAGATGGTGGTCGCATTGTCCAAGCAATTTACGGACGCAAAACTGCAGGACGAACAACACTAGCCACACTCATTGTGCTGGGGTTAGTGTCCCTGGGTAATTCTTTCGCTATGTACTGGGCAATTGTGATTCTGTTTTTACAACGAGATTTAGAACGTCCCAGCTTAAATGAAATCACTGAACCTGATGATGCACGCGCTGCTTTGGGTCTTTTGGCTTTGTTCTTGATGGTTGCTACTCTCCTTCCACTCACTCCCGGCTTAGCTGGGCGTTTGGGGATTGGCTGATGATGCTTCGGGTACTCCACCCTAAGCCTCTTACGGTGTACACCAAGTCATCAAATGATATCATGTCCGGCTAATGAGTTATGATTTCCACATTAACTGAACCCCACCCCTTAATCCCCTCCCCGCATGCGGGGAGGGGACGTGAAGCGTAGCTTTACGGGGGTGGGGTTCTTAGGAAATGATAAGTATTCAACCGGACTTGATATGATTCAAACTTCCTTAAGAACCTTACCCTACCCTGTCGGGCATCCCTCTCCGAAATTTGGAGAGGGAAACATTTTAGCGCAGCTAAAAGCGAGGGTGAGGTGAAAAGCGATCTGGTGTGTACACTGTAGGTAAGCAGGGAGGGAACTAAATTTTCCCCTGGCTTGCAGGGGACTGAGGGGTTAAATGCTGTGACTCTTTAGGGTTTCCAACCAGCAAGTAGATTCGGATAAGCAGTTGGTGTTGGGAAAATTTTCTGGAAACCAGATTGACGTTGTTGTGATGTTTCGCCAGTCATGTTCCAAAGAGTTTCGTAGAAAAAGAAAGAGACTCCAGCAAACTTACGTTCTCGCACTTTTTGTACTTGTGTCTCTATTTGTTGCATAGGTACAAATTTGCCTTTTAACCCAGACATAATGCCTATACTCACTGGAATATGACTTTGTGCTGCTTTCACTTCTGGGTTCTCTAGTTCTTTAACGAAGACATCTAGATCATCACGGTATAGTTGTATAATCAGTTCTTCAACAAGTCCCAACCGTTCCCACTTTTCCCAGTCGGCTAAGAAGGACTCGTAGGAAAAGCGCTGGGGATTAGGCGATACAGAGACAAGACAATTTTTTTTAGTCGCTTTGATGGCTTGGAAGACGCGCTTCATGTAGTCAGTTATTTTATTAGCTCTCCAGCGTAGCCATTCTGGATCTTGAGGATTTGTTGCAGGAGCTTGACCACGGTGTTCTTTTTTGTACAATGCAACTGTGTAGGCGTCATATCCCAATTCCGCAGGCAAGCCAAAATGGTCGTCAAATTGAATGCCGTCGATGTCGTAGTTTCGGACGATTTCGACAATTAAGTCTTGGATAAATTGTTGAACTTCAGGGTGAAACGGATTGAGCCAAACTCGGTCGTGGGTGCCTTCTTTCCAGATTTTGCTACCGTCGCGGCGACTGGTTAGCCATTGCGGACGATTTTTGGCTAGTTGTGAGTCCGCTGGTGCCATAAAGCCAAACTCGAACCAGGGAATCACTGTTAAGCCTTTTTGATGCCCGACTGTCGCAATTTCTTTGAGTATATCTCGCCCTTGCAGTTTCGGGGCTGGGTCGAGCGATCGCCCGATCACTCTTTGTGCTACTTTGCTGGGGTACAGTGTCCAACCCCAATTCCACACTGTAGGATAGACAGTGTTAAAGTTCAAATTTTTCAGGCTTTGCAAAGAGCCTTGGAGACGATTGCGATCGAACAGCACATCGCTATCTATATTAGTTAGCCACACACCCCGTAACTCAGACATCTGCGGACGGTAAGGAGTATTTTTTTGAGCATATGAGGGAAACGAGAGCAACACCGCAGCTACCATGCTTAGGGCTACCACGAGTGCAAAAAATCCCTGTTTTTTGATTGCTTGAGCTTCCCGAACTGGAAACATATTATACCATTTGAACAATTTTTTCATCATCTACTTGTTAGAAAAGTTAAATTTTGTATGAGAAAACGATCAGTAATGACTTAGGTCAGTAGGCAAAAGTTGCTCTTGCGCCTGCGTATAGCATTCCCACTCACGTCAAGCATGATTCATGATTGTTTATCTTTTTTAAAGATTCCTGGTTTTTGCGGAGAAGTTTATCCTATTGATTGATTTATACTACTAGTGCTAAATGCCGTTATTGTAAATATCTTGATAAAAGGCGGGTAAAAGGATCACTCGACAACAAATGTATTTAAGTAAAAAAAATGACTACAAAACAACTCGCTAAGTGAGAATGGCTGCATAAATCCTTTACGGCTGGGTGAAGCAAAACGCTTGCTTTCGTCATACGTAGAGACACAAGAAGCTTGCCTTTATGAATCTCCTTGATTTCTTAGTGGCTCCTTGTGGGTTCTGAGTTGTTTTCCATCCAAATCACCCAATCAGGTGATTCTCCTGGGCGAAGTATTTTCACCCAGCATAAATTTAGTATAGAGAAGAAGGAACAATAGACAATCATAGTAGCGTCTATCTTCACATCTGCCTCATCAAACAGGCGCTTTAATTATCCCAACTTGTTCTTATTATATGGGATGAGAAAACCATTTGTTTTTTTATAGTTACTAGTTATTAGTTTTCGTTCGTTGGTTCATACTAATATCTATTAACTCATCTAAAAACGTTTCATTTACTATTTTTACTACAGCTAAAATTATCATATTGCTATGAAAAATACTCTAAAAAATTATTCTAATACGAAACAAGCGCGAATATTCACAGCGTTAGTTTTATCTGGAATGTTATCTATTGGTAGCAGTTTATCAGCGATAAAAAGCGCAACGGCTGCTCCGGCAAACTACTTTGCCCAAACAGCTAACGAAGTTTTAAAAGAAAACATTAAAACAAACAGCTTACCGAGTCGAGTTGCTTCTGCGGTACTGCGAGATTTATCTGACAGAGAGCAAATTTCTGACAGAAAAGTGGAAATTATTGATTACACTCAACGGACTTGGCGTGACGGATGCATGAATTTGCCAAATCCTGACGAATTTTGCACACAAGCATTAGTTCCTGGTTGGCGCGTTGTCCTTTCAAATGGTAGTCAAACATGGATTTATCACACTGATAATAACGGGCGTTCTGTACGCTTGGCAAATCCTTATATTCTGACAAGAAATCTGCCACAAAACTTTCCAAACTATATAGAGGATGCTGTTCTAGAAAACGCATCTGGGCGCTTGAATTTACCAACTTCTCGGCTGAATGTTATTCAAGCTCAAGAACGGACTTGGGGGAATGGCTGTTTGAACTTACCAAGACCAGATGAAAGCTGTACCCAGGCTTTGGAAAAAGGTTGGCGGGTTGTTGTCAAAGCACCTGACCAAACTTTGGTTTATCACACCAATACAACTGGTTCCAAAATTAGGTTCAATAAAAAGGAAAGCGAAGTCACTGAAGCCAGATTACCTGCAAAAGTCAGAGATGCGGTATTGCGTCGGGCTAGTGAAGAATCGGGTTTACCTCAAAGGTCGCTGAGTATTGTTGAGTCTAGACCAACACAATCGACATATGGCTCTGGTTGGCAAGTTACAGTAGCTGCTGGGCTAAATCGTTGGGTGTTTGTCACTGATAAGAAAGGTTCACAAATTCAGCTTTCAAGCCAATATGGTGAAACGCCTAATGCTAACTTACCCAGAGATATCGCTGAGAGAGTTTTGGTACGAGCCTCTAAGCGTTCACAAGTGCCAATTTCGCAATTGCGCATAACTGAGGTGGAACGGCGACAATGGCCCGATAGCTGTTTGGGTATAGCAGATCCGCTGGCTTTATGCGCCGCAGTTGTTGTACCAGGTTGGGAGGTGACTGTGAGCGATCGCCAACAACGCTTGGTTTATCGTGTAAGCGAATCTGGTACTGTTATTTTAGATGAAAAAGCGAGCTCAATTGCTGATAACAATACACAGAGCAAGCCAATTTCCATTCCTAGAAGTGAGTTACCACTACCTTTGGATAGGGGCATGGTTTTTCGGCAAATCTCCAGTGGTGGCTTTGCTGGTAGAACCTACGAAACTGTTTTGCTCGACGACGGGCGTCTGATTCGTGTTCGGATTGGTGATAGCAATGATTCTGAGCGTAGCGTTCGCCGCATTCCCTTAGAACAAGTCCAAAGGTTTCAGCGATTGCTAGAACAGCAAAGCGATGAATTCAACAATGTGAGTTATCCAGCACCAAGAGGCGCTGCTGATTACATCACCTACACCCTCACCAGCCCTGATGGTACGGTTAAATACAATGACGTTTCTCAAAATAGCTTACCCGAAGATTTACGTGTCATAGTCAACACTTGGAAGCGGATAAGTACAACTTATCAGTAGAGTGTGATGTCGGGGCGCGGCGACCCTTACTTTTCACGGGAGCTAAAAACCTCTCTCCTGCAAGGAGAGAGGCTTTAAATTCTCCCCATTCCAACAAAAAAAGTTTTTCCGCTTCCCTCTCCTTTTACTGAGTTTTCACGTCATCAGGACTTACGCAACTGGCACAACGCGATCACCAACTATAGTACGCAAGTATTAGTAAGAGGACTGACGCAACTGCACTGAGGCGATCGCCATTCTCTAAAGTAATGGTGGTTGTACCCGAAGTGCCCGCGCCAAACAACTAAACGATAAACATGGAAACATCCGGACGTTTTAGTTGCTGAATTAAATAATTCGATAACAATCTATGCTTAATTTGATAGATCGTTTGACCAGTTTTATAAGCTAAATCTTTCAGCCGAAGCCAGACTAAAATAGCACAGGCAATATGGTTTCTTTGAATACGACCCTTACGACATTGACATGATTCAATGCCAGTCAATTGTTTTAATTCGGGCGTGAAACTCCTCAACTTTCCATCGTTCGCGTTAGCGTGCCGAAGGCATACTTTACACACTTTTTGTACAATGTCCGTAGAATTTTGAGAGAAATCGTTCGTAGCGATAAAATCCGTTCTGTCGGTGGAGACAGTCACCCGGAATAGTTTCACTTTTTTCGCCCCAGGAAACTTCTTGATTTTAACTATCTTACCTGATTTTAACTCCGTCATTACCCAAGATAACAATTCAATTCTTTTATAATCTTCTTGCTTTCCCTTATCATCAACAAGTCGATTACGTTTCAGAGGACAATAATAATATTTGCCTAAATCATCAATATACAACATCAGTTTATTTGTTGCATACCAACTGTCCATTAACACGGTTGTAAACGGCAGAGCCTTATGGTGCACGAAGTTTTGCAGCATCTCCGTCACATGGTCTATCTTCGTTTTCCCATCTCTGTCTGGGTCGTAAATCCGATAATCAACTACCCAAAATTTTCCGACTGCATGATTGACATATATACAATTGATTAAACCAATTCCTTGAATAACACCATGCTCGTTACCACGCTCATTGCCGTTTAGTTGTTTCTATTTCTATGGCGTATCGTTTATCAATTACTGTGTCATCAAAAACTAGATATGCGTTCTCATTTCTTTCAATAATATTTTTTACATTATCCCAAAGCAACCGTGGTGTTAGCTTTTCACTCTTGAGATAGCGGTTGATCTTGTCATGGCTAATCTGTTCTAGATGCTCTGCCAAATTCGTGAGAGTATAATTAATTTGACTACTTAACAAGTATTGACAATAGTCAAGTTTAGTAAATCTCATAAACTATATCATTATCATTTATTCGCTACACACCTATCCAGATTGTCTCAGAAAAATTTAACCAGTGCTTCAGTGCTATCAATTACTGTTGCACAGAGTAACAGAAGCTTCAAGGCACATCCTGCTTACTAATACTTACGTACTATATAGGAATCCGACTTGAATTTTGAAAAGATACTGAGACTGAAAAGCCCGTTTTAACAGGATTTTCTCTGAAATCCTGTTCAGAAATCAGACATGACTCCTATAGTTGGCGATCGCTTATGACAGTTGCGTCAGTCCTCTTACTAATACTTGCGTACTATAGTTGGTGATCGCGTTGTGCCAGTTGCGTAAGTCCTGGTCATGTGGAAAAGTCCACAAAAAATCTAACTTTCAAACCCAAAATTCAAAGTCTCTCTCCTTGTAGGAGAGAGATTTAGAGAGAGGTTTTCCAGATACCGTGAAAAGTAAGCTCCTTTTAGGCTACGGTGTACACACATCTCGCTGAAAACCTCACCCTCGCTTTAGGGTGCGCTAAAATCTTTCCCTCTCCTTAATAAGGAGAGGGATGCCCGACAGGGCAGGGTGAGGTTCTTAAGCAATTTTGAATCATTGGATGACTTGTGTGTACACGGTAGCTCCTTTTAGGAGAGGGTTAGCCAGAGGTGGGAATGGGGCTGGGGGGTTAGGTTTCGCGTTGGTTTTTCCACATCACGTGAAAAGTCAGATCTTCTACACCCTGTTAAATCTACGGTTTATTCGTCGGAATAAGTTGCATTTGATTCTAGGATATAATATCATATGTAACGTAGTCGATAATACTCGCAATCAATGAGCAATCAGACTGGACACGTACACCACACTTGGGTACAAACTCTTCATCCTGTAAACTCAGATTTGAGACTGCAACAAGTACAAGAGAAAGAGCCGATGTTTTACTATTTTGCTTACGGCTCGTGTATGTGTCCTGTTGATTTGAAGCGCTCCCTTGGTGAAAATACGCACGCCTATGTCATCGGTCATGCGACACTCAAAGGTTATCGACTGGGATTTTATCGTCTTTCACCTACTCGCAATTGTGGCGTTTTGGATGTGGTGAAAGACCCTAAAGCGAGTGTGAATGGTGTACTCTATCAGCTACCTTGGCGATTAAGCGAACAGTTAGATAAACGAGAAGATGTTCCGCATGGTGGTTACCGCCATGAATTTGTAGATATCCACTGCAAAGAACAAGTATATAAAAATGTGCGTACTTACGTAGTAGTAAACAAGCTCTTAGAGGAAGTCGCCCCCAACGACTGGTACTTTAATATTGTCCTGCGGGGCGCTGTCACTTGCGGATTGCCAGAGGAATATTGCTGGAGTTTGTTTAACCATATGTACAAATTGCAACAGCGCCATCAGGCACAAGATTGCGTGCGATCGGCTTAGGAACGACTTGAACTGGGGATTAGGGATTGGGGATTAGGGATTGGGAAGAGTATTGCCCAGTACCCAGTCCCCAGAGTAATTAAAGAATAATGTCCAATTGGAAGTAAGCGACATTTGGAGTGTTTTCCTGTTTCTTTGTGATATTTTATGGGGCATATAGGGAATCGCTCAAACCCTTATTCTGTCGTTGTATCCCGCAAATGCCTGTCCTGGTAAGGATTTGAAGTGTCCGTGGTGTTGATTTATTGAGAATTTTTATGAATTATTTGCTCTTAAATTTGACACCCACAAATTGGGGGGTGTAAAATGCTCTTACCACAAGGTTTGTAGAAGCCAAGGGTTTGACTCTTGCTAAAGAGAAAAGGTGCTGAAACAGACGTTTGTGCAAAAGCAGATCCTGCTCCAGCAAGTTTGACTCTTGCTAAAGAGAAAAGGTGCTGAAACCCTAGATGTAATCGAAGAAGCGTTTTGCCTAGCTTGGTGTTTGACTCTTGCTAAAGAGAAAAGGTGCTGAAACGAAAAAGTGAATAAGATATTCAAGCCAATTTTCTTGTTTGACTCTTGCTAAAGAGAAAAGGTGCTGAAACATATATAACTGCGGTTAGTTCTAGGGTACCGTCATCAGTTTGACTCTTGCTAAAGAGAAAAGGTGCTGAAACATATCGAGGAATATGGGTTATAACCGATTAGATGCAAAAGTTTGACTCTTGCTAAAGAGAAAAGGTGCTGAAACTTGGAGACGATTCGACATGAGCAGCTATGTCTCTTAGTCGTTTGACTCTTGCTAAAGAGAAAAGGTGCTGAAACATTCCTCTTTTTGTTACATTTTCTTTCTCTACAACAAGTTTGACTCTTGCTAAAGAGAAAAGGTGCTGAAACATCTCAAACAGAGCATAAAAACCTTGGTAGAAGATAAGTTTGACTCTTGCTAAAGAGAAAAGGTGCTGAAACAACTCACTAACCTCACCTACTTTGTATTCACCAAAAGTTTGACTCTTGTTAAAAGAGAAAAGGTGCTGAAATTTGTCACTCTCTTCAGCACCAAAGCCTTTTATCAAGATTTGACCATTCTTAATCAGCAAAACTATCAACTAAAACGCTTTATTTAGAACTAGTTGTTCTAATATTTAAACCTTTTCAGTTAATAGGGAAAAATCATGTTGCCGTTACCAGAAACATTACCTAAGTGGTACACAGTTGAAGACACTCAAGAAAGAGGATGGACACCTGAAACTAAAGATATTATTGAAGGCAGTGGCAAGCCAGAGGTTATTAAGGCTTGGAAGAATGACCTGAATCTACAAAACTCGAAAAAATTCACTGTTCGGCTTGATAGATTGCAAATTATTAGTCCCATTCAGGTGGGAGGTGGCAGTGTTTTTGAAGGCGGTATATTACCCGCTCAAATCGGTGGTGTTCCCTGCATTCCTGGTTCAAGCATTAGAGGTGCTTTACTAAAGTGGATAAAAGCGAAATGGGAAGGTTTACTAAGCAATGAAAGGGATTTTTGGCAAAGTTTAATTACTGAGGATTTGAGTGGTTGGCGACCTCGCGAGATTCGCTTTGAAAGTATTTTTTTTAAAGACTCGCTCAAACCCTTTCCCTTACACGCTCAACAAAATTGGCAAGTTTTTAATGAAAAAAGTAAGCATTTAAGCATACAATGGCAGTTAGTACCGGAACATCCACCTAGACCTAATTCAAATAAATTATCGCTGCAAGTTTTACTCAAAAATAATCTCACAACTGCACAAAGCCAAGAAAAACAATGGCTGGAAACTCGACTAAAAGAAATGCTGCAACATCAAGGGATAGGACGTGGGACAGCATCGGGTTTTGGTCGATTAGCGGCATCAATCCCATCAGGAAATTGGCAAATTAGACTAACAGGGATGAAACCTTGTGTGCAACAGCAAGATAACAAAAAAAATCAATGGGGGAAATATCGCTGGAGTCCACAAGTGTTGCGTGCTAACTTACGTGGCTATTTCACTCGTTTGGCTCTTTCTGTGTTAGGAAAGGAAAATGCCCTGGAGCTAACTAAGAAAATTTTTGGTGGACTGAATTCTCCCGCTAAGTTGATTTTGACTAGTTACTTGTTGCCGTTTCAGAAAGCACTAGTTGGACAGGATTTGCGTGATAAATACACTAATATCCCGGCTCAAGATGCTCACTCTACTTGGCTAATTAATGTCGATTGTCATAGCAATTTTCAAGCGTTAATTGGTGCATTGCTAAACTTAGCCAGCAGGTTGGGTGGACTTGGTGCTGGTTGGCGTAGACCTCCCCATGAGTTAGAACGTTTTCGGGGATTCCGGGGTAGTGAATTTACTGTTACACCAGCAAATTTAGAGGAACCTTTAAATGAGTTAATCAATCGCTTGCAAGCGATGATTCGGAATTTAGCCCAGGAATATGGCATATCTGTTTTGTCTGAACCTGTTAAAATTTCTGGTAGCATTATTAGTATTTGGCAAGGAACAACAAAGTTGTGGGAGAATTTGGTGCATGGTGTTTGCAGGAGTGCAGATAACCCAAAGAATCCCAATCCAAATCGACCTTGTTGGTGTGGTAATTCTGAAGACCGTCCATCTGGCTATGCAGTACGACAACATGAAGATTTTTGTTTAGTTACTGTATTTGATCCACAGGTGGAAGCGACATTGATGCGTTTGGGGTTTCAACAGGTCTGGTGTTGATCATTCGTTTGACAATGTTGCGCGGATCAGGAGAAATGGGTGAAATGACGAAACTTCGTTGTCATCTGACCACCTTTGGGTGATTTGATATTTTGGCGTTGCTGATTCAAAGTATGAATTTAGGTTCGCGCAAAGGCGCAAAGACGCAAAGATAAGGGTTTTGAAGATTAAAGGACAATACGGTTCAGTTAAGGATTGTGGTAACAATTCCACACGTGTAGAGACGTTGCATGCAACGTCTCTACATTGCCATCGTGATAACGGTTTTGGTCTTATCTGAACTGTATTGTCTTTCAATTACTAATTACCAACCTAAAATTATCAATACCTTAACATCAAATCTTCCAGCCATCTAAACCGAATTATTACTATCTTGAACATCTTTTAATCGCATTGTCCAAAACTGGATTGTATCAGCGATTTCAATCAATAAATCCGTTAATAATACCTGTTGATTAAAATCTAAATTCCTAAATCTATCCTGAAAGTCAGCCGTTGTCATCTTCGACTCAATTTTTAAATCATTACTTACAATATTACACAAAACCACCCGTGCAACTCCCCAAGCAAAATAACGCCGTTGTTCGTCTGAACCCGCTTCTGCATCGGGTATTATTCCATCTCTTAAAACAGGGGAACGCGACATTGCCCAGAAGCGTTCCATTCCCCAACTTGACACATAATCAGCAATACCACTTGCTGCACCTTGCCAATCTTTTAATTTATTCACTCCTTTTTTCAACTCTTGAAAAACTTCTCTATCTAATTCATAAGAGCTTACGGGCATAATTCACTCCTCGCCTGCAACTGGAGAAATACAAATTCGTCCATAACCAACACTCCACAACCCACCAAGATAATGTTCATTCCTTAAAAATTGCTGCCACTTCTCCAAATTTTGAACTTTATCTCCTCTGGTTGTCCAAGAAATCATAAACACTGCTTGTGGAGGAATTCCTTCAACAGCAAATAAATTATCTACTAAACTTCCTTTATCATTTGGCTCATCTAAAAGGCTGACTCTGGGCTGACGCACTAAACCCATATCTACAATTAAATTAATACTGTCATCTGGCACAACAATTCGTCGGTCTTGTGGTACTTCTGCATGATTAGGAGCAGGTAAATTTTGGTCGCAATATTGCACATTGGTTAACTTGAGCCAGCGCAGATAAACAGTTTTATTCTTAAGTTGCGGCTCGGTGATATACACTTGGTTATTTCGTAAATTAACTGGTGTCTTTTGGCATAATTGCTGAAATCTATTTAGCCAACTGGGGCAAGTCACCCACCAATTGCCATAACCCAAAACATGAACGGGCCACCATACAGGCCATCCCCAACCCAGAGAAATATAGCCGGGAGTCATATTACTATCGTCTCCCCCAAACCAATTAAGAACGAAAGGTTGGAATTCTTTTTCATTTTTGGCGTGTTCTCGCAATGCACCGCGCAGGGAACTACCTGGAATCGCCGGGCTGCGGTCAGGAAGGCGAAATATAGGATTGTTATTACCGCGACTGCTGCTATCTGCACCGCCAATATGAACTGGTTCTCGACAAATCAACCATTCAATTGTCATTTCGTTGAGTCCTCAAATAACCACAAATGTCCGTATCCCAAAACATGACGATTAAAGTTATCTGGTAAAGGAGCAGATTTTTGCAAAGGTGCAACTCCTTCCCACAGATAAACTGCACCTGCGGGGGTCATCCATTCGCCAGGTGTTAACACTTGCACCCTTTTTTCTTGATCGTGGCGATCGCGTACCCGTTTCCATGATTGCCAAGGAACTCCTGTTTCAGCAGCATAAGCTTTTATACCTCCATCCACAGGGGGGTAGGGAATAGACGCTTTATCATTACCTTTTTGCCACAACGCTGCGGTGAGTAAAATTGCTCCTGTGGCATTAGGACATTCTGCTTCTAACCAACTGTCCATAAGTCGCACGGGTGTAATGACAACAGGCGTTCCCCCCGCACCCAAAAAACTCCAGTTGGAGTCGGGAGGCGTATAGTTGCCAATCACTTTTACCAAAATTGACCAACCTGGGTTCATCAGAGTGGTCATTTCTGCAAAAAAGCCACCCTCATCTTTAACTTGAAAATCTTCTCGGCTATTCTGACTTAAGGTCAGCGTTTTCCAAGGCGGTTCTTGTAATGGTGCATCCCTCAATTGCCCTGTTTTCCAAAAAGTCTTGAGACTGTTCCCCCGAATCAAATATCTCCCGCCAACAATTTCAATTTCTTTACCTTGATGTTCCGGACGCACCCGCCATTGTTCATCCCGCCATTGCATTCGGAAAATTTCTTTGGGAATCGGTTCTGGCGATACTAACCTGTAGACTAGCAGTGGTAAAGTCACATAAATATCTTGCCCAAAAAAATACCAAAATGGTCCCCACAGTTGACAATCCTTCGGTAAACTTAAGCAAGCTGCTAATTGATGCCCGTTGGGAGGCCAACGGCAACCAACTTGTCCGCTATTTTGTCCAATCGGAGTGAGATTACCAATTGCCACCGTTCCCGCTGGGGTAATTGCATACCATCCTGTCATTGCTGTTCCCCGCTAATTTTTTCCAGCCATTTCTGGCGTTCCCGTTGTTGACGCGCTAAAAATGCTTTGAGGCTAATCCAATTTATCCACCACTGCCAATCTTTGATTTCTTTCTCAAACTCTTGCCTGTGTGCCAATACCTGTTCCCAAGTCAGAGGAATTCCCACACTCGCCCATAAAGTTTTAATCAATTCTCCTACTTTAAAGATAGAGACATCTCGCAAACGCGAACTTTCCAAGTAAAACAGCAATTTTTCCCAGCGATTCAATTCAGTTTGGTCTGTGGTAATGGGTTCAATAGGCATCAATAAATTCCACAAATGCCAAGGACAAACCCACTCCAACGACTGCCCACTGTTAAATAACACCCTCAGGCAAACACGGTTTCGTCCTTGATTTTTGGCTTCCTTGTATGCCTGATTCAACCCTCGATGCCAAAGCGATTGAGGAATTCGCCGCTGGGCAATAACTATGCCCAAACTGAAATTCATTTGTTTCCCTGGCACAGGATAAATTTCATCATCCTGATAACGTACCCACCCATCTACAAACGGTTGCAATGGCTGTGTTAATGGTGTAGTTTCTCCTGTCCACAGCCGATGTAAATTGCTAGTCAGTGCAATTGCTTCTGTCAGCGGACCTAAGAGTAAAAAATCGTCTCCTCCAGCAAAGATGACTTTGCCATGATGATGTTTTTCAGTGAGGGAATACAGCAGTTTATTCCACAAACTAAATAGCACTGACAAATCAAGTATATGTGGAAGTTCAATTTTCCTTGGTGAGTTGGCTGGCACAATGACAGGAGTCATTCCTAACTCATATTTGGCACTTATTTCTGGTGTGGGATGCCACTGCGACCAAAGTAACTTTAGGGTTTTATACTGTTCCCCAGATAACCACTTGCCCATATTGTCGCCATCGCCCCGCCAGCCTACCGTCCATTCAATTGTGCTTTCCCAACCTTTAGGGACCTCAGTCTCCCAATCTGAGAGTACGCCTTTATCCTCAATGTTGCGCCGTTCTAAAACTCGCGGGTGAGCAAAAGCAGGCGATCGCTGATCGACTTTTGGCATTCCCCATTCATAACTGGGTTTGCTGCCCAAAAAGTATTCGTGCCACAATTCAACCTCTTGATTCCAAGTTTCAGCACCGATGTGCTGAGTTATCCAAGCAGCGGCAGCTGCAGTACGGTCGGGGAAGCGTCCCCAAGGGCAAGGCGGAGGTGCTTTTCCCCACAAACGCTGTAAAGTTGGTTGGATAATTTCTGGGACTGAAGCTAAACGCTTGACTAACTCAATGCTGTTAAGGCGATCGCTGCTAGAAAACAGCCCTGATAACCGAGTTTTTTCCGTTGCTTTTTCTTCCCACCATTCCTTGATTTGGTTATCGGGTAATCCCCAAGTTCCTCCCTGAGTAATCAACCGTAACCCTGGATGCCAAATCGACAAACAGCCATCACTAGGACTGGTACGTCCTCCCCACCATGTACTTTGCCATTTTCGACCAATTTTTTCTGACTCAATGTATTGATGTAAACTATCAATATCTTCAGCAATTCTGTGAACTTGTAGCTGTCCTGACTTGGCATAAACTGACCAAAAATACTGATGGTCATGATGGATGACGCGCCATCCCTGACCATTCAGCAAATTTGGGTATTTTTTAATAACTTCTTGTTCCAAACCCTCTAGAAAACGTCCCCATTCTTGATTAACCACTAGCTGGATATTTTCTAGCCAATTTGGTTCTTCTGGGTGCAAACCTGTAATCACATTTGGCAGTTCAGCTTGCCAAAATCTTTCTGCATTTACCGAGTTTGAACCACCAAACCACTTTATCAAATCAGAAGAATTATACAAGGGTAGCAAAACTTTACCACCATACTCTTCCCATCTGTAAATTAAGACTGCTGAGAGATAGTGACACAACCAGGAAGCTACAGCCCAATCTCTCAGTCGTTGTCCACCTCCCAAGAAGGTTTGAACAGGACCAAAAGTCAGGACTGCGACTTGAGTGAGTTCAGCTTTATTAGCAAATTCAATTTGATTGCAAGCTTCCTGAGTTGCTCCTCCTCCCCACCAAAACTGATTTTTCATGTATTGAGAATTCTGCCAATTTCCACTAGCAGGATGAATAGAAATAGTAGGGGTATCTTCCGTTAAAGTTTGGTTGGGATAGAGCTTTTGTTGTTGAGTTAACCAGTCTTTTAGATCCATGATTACAGTTGATTCATTATTTCTGAAACGCAATCGCTATAAACTTTGGCTCTTGTATCCACTTCAAGAGACACCCCTGCTAGCTCAATAATATAGTTCAGCCAGTTAACCGCTATTTGAGAAGGATGATCTGGGTCAGTAACGTTGTTGTTAAGTACCTTTGTCTTCTGGTCTAAAAGCTCGTCTATGCTATCCCCTATTAAACTGTGATAAAGCGAATTTCTTAATGTTACAAAACCCAACCTTTGTTGTGGATTTTCCTCTAAGCTCCAGTCATGAAGATAAAAATTTTTAAAATCTTGCCACTTTTGAGCAGTGACTGGATTAGCAGTAAAATTACCTTTGAATTCTCCTTTATTGGCAGTACAATCACCTTCCAATTCTCCTTTCTTAGCAGTAAAAGTACCTTTACTTAAAAGTTCAGTAACAATATCTTTTATTTTGCACTTAGAAATTTTTCCATTCTTCTTATCATTCTTAAAAATTAATTTGCGTTCATGCCATTGATAATCACCATTTCCTTGCGTTTCTACCAACAGGAGTAAAGCTAATTCTAAAGCCCCAGCAATTCTGAGATACCAGTGCATCCACTGACTGCGATCGCGAAAAGCTTTTTCACTCCACACGGCAATACTTATGCGTTCAATAATACTCTCTCTATCACCTAAAGAACGCCCCTCAAGATTCAACTGACTTTTCACGGGATCGGTCAAACCTCTCTCCAAACCTCTCTCCTGCTTTTTGAGAGGCTTTAAATTCTCCCCCTTCCCTAAAAGGGAAGGGGGCTGGGGGGTTAGGTTTTGCGTTCGTTTTTCCAGATGACGTGAAAAGTCAGTAAGATTCAGAGATACTGATTTATCTAAAAACTCAAGATTGTTTTTTAGCTGTTGATAGTTTGGATGTTGACTATCAAGTAATTTCAAAGCACCACTAAAATCCTGAATTTTCAATAACTCCCGAATTTGTGGGTCTTTTAACCGCCATTGCCAATGCTTTCCAGAATGCGGTGTACAATTTATGTCTTGCTCAGAGATATAAGCAAACTCAATCTTGTCTCCAACAGCAAGTTTTTTCTCAACACCCCAAAGATACAAAGCACCACTCAAAGCTGGAGTACCGCTGCTGTGCTGCACAATAATTTTTTCTAACTGAATCTTCTCTGATTCATTCGGCTGGAAATAAATTAAATTATTTTCAACAATATTAAAATACCGAGCTAGTAAAGAATCTACTGCATCCGCCATACCTTCCCAGTCAGCTACACCATAATTAACCTCTGGAGGGACATCAAGAACAATGGGATAGTGTTTAAGATTTTGTTGTTCACACCAAGCCGCTAGAATATTCTGCCACCAAATTCCATCTGATGTGACGAATGTGTTCCAACCTTCACCAGAATCGTTTCGTTGCTGCATCCACTTAACTTGATTAGTAAGGATAAAAGCAAATACAGTATCAGAATCAGAGGGTATGCTATCCCTAAGTTTTTTGATAAGAGGAAAATCAACTCTATCTAAATTGGGAATTAAATCCTCATCATTCCATGCTGCTTTTTGCTTAATTTCTTCTAACGAATAAATATCTAGTAGCTGGTGAAATCCTTCTCGTCCATCACATAAAACATCACTTTTACCTAAAACTTGCAGAATTAAATGAGCCATATCCAATCAAGAGGTTGTCCTTTTTTTAGCCACCTTGGATTGCTTTCACAAGGATGACTGTTAAAAAATATACATTAAAAATAGATGTCTTCAAGGGTCGCTGCCTCTTTCTTTATGACCGCTTCACTATTTTTTTACTTTTTGACTACAATTTTTTTACTGATTATAAATGTTACTTTAGTTAAATAAGTACTATGTAGAGAGCGGGCGATCGCCTTTCTCTTTTTTGCAGATATTCCTTTTCGATAAACTGCTGCACCATCTCCACGATATCCAGCTTTAGGTACTCGCACTGCTCCTTTTTTATTAAAGTTGTGAGCTTTTCTTAAATATTTCAAAGCGTCAATATTTTTCCTCAAAGCATGATCTACAACACTATGAGCCACACTGGTATACGTAAGCTGTTCCACATTTAAATTGCATAATTAGGGCGGGCAAGATGCCCACCCCACAAGAGTTACAAAAATTTTAAATATGCAAACTAGATGTGGTTTAGCTTAGAAGCATCCCACTCGGTTAAATACTGCTCAATCTCAGTAATTTCTGCCTCACTGTATTTTGCACACAACCTTACCCAAAACGGGTCAACAGGCGACTCATCAGGCATTAAATCTGCACTCTCTCCTTGACGCTTAAATTCAATGCTAATACCTCATCTAAATCCTTATCCGCCCATTCCCTCTGCTGTCTTGCTACTGCCAAATCTGCCAAAATATCGGCAATGGGACGATGCACAACTTTCTCATTAATATCCACAAACTGCGAAGGAGTGAGGTTATAATCCGCTTCCCTCAACTCTAGGACTCGCTACAAAAACTGACTGATAACTGATGATGCGGGTACGTGTTAACTGAAAAGGCGGCACCCGGATTTGAACCGGGGAATCGAGGTTTTGCAGACCTCTGCCTTACCACTTGGCTATGCCGCCAGTTATGCGCTTGCGCGGTCACACAACTGAATATTTCCTGAAATTTAGCTTATAACTAGCTCGATTTACAGGCGTGTTTCTCATTGTACGCAAAAAGTAGACTGATTACAACCATGTGGAATTTCGGATTTGTTGGGTAAAGGTTAAAAACAGTCTCTTAGGGACTTGCAATTAAAAAAATCTCCAGATTGTAGTGACGCAAACAATCGTGAGTTAGGGACTTCCAAATAAAAAAATATCCAACTTTTTCTTGTGGGATGGGCATCTTGCCCGTCCTATAAACTGGGCGGGCGGGGACGCCCAACGCCAGTCGCCTACGGAGGGAAACCCTCCTGCAGCGCTGGCTCCCCCACAAGATGGATAATTTATTTCTTGGAAATCCCTTAGGGCGCACTTTAATTCTGAATGTAAAACCTCAACTGTTGTACGCCTAACCCACGCTACATAATGGATAATTTATTTTTTGGTACTTTCTTAGGACTGTGGAAGTCACGATTAAGGGCTTAGTTTCACTTCATCTGCAAAACTAGCCCAGCGGACAAAGTAAAATGGTCCAGCAACTGACCCCCAGATATGTTCATCGGTTTCCGGGTCGCGTCCGCGATCGCGACTGATAAATTTGTCTTGATCAATCTCAAAGTCGCTATCCAAGTAGGTCTTTTGCCCTTTGCGAACGACAATGCAGCCCTTACCTGGTTCTACCGTGCCTTTAAAGTTGTGACCCGTCCACTCTACAATCATATTGCAGCCTGGTAGTTTTTCCAGATCATCAGCAGTTAGGGTTTTGAGGCGTTCAAGGTTACGGGATGCGCCGTAGAACTTTTTTTCTTCCTTAACGCTGTAGTTCTCGATTTCAATGTGCTTTCCTGTGTTTACCAGCTTCAACACCCTTAAGCGATAAGGATCATTAAGCGAATAGTCATAAGCTTGTTCAACAAATAAACCTACCCCAGATAAGACTTCCAAGGGGAGAGGACGCATACAAACGCGAATGTGAGCAAAAAAAGGCGGGTTTTCAAAAGCTTGTTCTTGATTGCTGAAATCTGCCGCCATCCAGCGGGCTAAAGTTGCTATATCCGTAGAATGAGTCATTATATCAAAATATCAAATTGAGATTCTGCATTCGAGATTTCGTCAAGAAAGCTACCAGTATGTAGCCGGACAAAATAGAAATTGTATTTATTATGGAATATTCTATAACTTGTGGTTGTTCTTAGGAGAATTTTTTGCTGACTCTCGTCAGATAGGTAATAGGTTTGTAGTTGCGCTTAAGCGCAACAGTTGAGCAACTTCTGATGCAACAAAAAGGTAAAATGTCCATGCTACGGCGCTTAAGTGTTACCATGACAGCCACTGCTACATTGTGTCTGCTTTGCAGTTCGCCGACACTAGCAGCGAGCAAAAAACCTACACAGCCAGATAAATTCCCTCCTAATCCACTGGAACTCACCGCACCCGATCCACTTTTACCACGTTCGCCAAAAGATAAACAGCCGCTGACCCCACAAGAGAGTCAAAAGTTGGAGGCGGCGCTGGATGAGCTCAATCAACAAGCTACAACTACACTACAAGCAGGGGATAGGATAACAGCGTTTGATATCTGGAACCGCGAACTCCGCTTACGCCGTTATTTAGGTCCATTGGCAGAGGTGCAAGCACTGTCGCGAGTCGGTGACATCGCTTGGAGAGAAAACGATCGCCAAGAAGTGCAATATATCACACAGCGATTGCAAGTCATCCAAAAACAGGCTCAATCGAAAAAGACAACACCAGATTTACAACTTTTGCAAGCGTTAGGTCAAGCTTACCAAGGAGTGCGATCGCCTAAAGAAGCGCTGCAAGTTTACGATCAAGTTTTGGCAGCAGTGCGACAGCAAGGAAATACCACAGCAGAAGTCAACACCTTAAAGACCATTGGAGAATTGCATCTGAATTGGTTTGATTACGCATCAGCAGCGGCTACTTACGAGCAATTGCTAACTTTCGCTTCCTCTAGAGGCGATCGCGCTAACGAAATACCATACTTACAACAGCTCGCTTACATTTACAAACAAGCAAACCAACCAGAAAAATCAGTAAAAATACGTAATAAACTAGCAGAAGTTTATCAGCAAGAAAACAACCTGATCCAGTTAGTAGCATTAAAGCAGGCTATTGGCTCAGATTATGAAGCTTTGGCACGGGAAAATCCCAGCTTACTGCAAGAAGCTTTCAAGAACTATGAAGAAGCTTACACCACAGCTTGGCAATCACAGCAATTTGTGCGTGCTGGGGAGATTTTGCAAAAATTAATTGCACTGTACCGTTCTCAAGGACAAGTGGAGGAGGCTTTGCAAGCAAGCCAAATTCTCTTGCAAGCACAGGAGCGATCTGCTAACTTTTACGGTTTAATGAATGCTTATGACCAAATTGGGCAACTTCATTTGCAACGCAAAGACTATCCCCAAGCACGAACAGCTTTTCAAAAAGGGCTGGAGATAGCGCAACAGTTGAACCATGACGAAGCATACTTCACGCAGCAAATTCAAAAAACATCTGGGCAAAGTTCGCAATAGAGAGGATGAGGGGAGGAGTGAGGGAGTGAGGGAGTGAGGGAGGAGTGAAGGAGTGAGGGAGTGAGGGAGTGAGGGAGTGAGGGAGTGAGGGAGTGAGGGAGTGAGGGAGTGAGGGAGTGAGGGAGTGAGGGAAAATTCCCCTTCCATCCCTCCATCCCTCCTTCCCTCCTTCTTCTTCCCCCCCTGCTTCCATTGGTCAAACAGGCGTGGCTTCCAAATTTTTGGATGCTCGAACAACCTCGTAAAGTTTATCTTCAAACTTTTCCATACATACTGACCAATCAAATTCAAGTATCGAGAGGCGAGCCTGTAAAGACATTTCTTCTTTGAGTTCAGGATTTTCCAGAATTGAAATCACTTTGTTAGCGAAATCAGTTGGATTGTTAGGTTCAGCTAAAAAGCCATTGCGACCAGGTATGACCTGCTCTGAGGTTGAGGGTGCAACAGCAGCAACAACAGGGGTTCCAGAAGCTAGTGCTTCGTTATTTGCCGTGCAAAAGTTTTCAGTAACCGAGGCGTTCACAAATACATCTGCACGAGCGTACCATCCTAAAAGTTCTGTTCCGTGAGACTCACCCCACACAGTCACACCGGATTTAAATTTTTCAGCACGCCTGCGGATTTCCGCATCATGAGGACCACTACCAACGATGACTAAATGGACATCAGGAATTTTGGCAGCGATGATCGGATATGCATCTAGGAGTTGGAAGACATTCTTTTCTGCGGTAATGCGTCCGACAAAAAGGAGGGTCGGTCTGTGGTCGTTGGGAATAGGGTTGTAAGAGATATTTGCCGGATTAAATTTTTGACAATCAATTCCTTGAAAGGCGAGATATTCGCTGCGTTGAGATTTCATCTGTTTATACTTCGCAAGCTGTTCTCGAGAAGGAAACAAATTGACATCATAAACTTCACTAAACTGCTTAATCAAAAAGGGAATGATGGGACGAATAAGGTTGAAAAACTGATTTCCTAAGTAATATTCGATATAGGCAACGATATCAGTATGGAACAGAGATATGATTGGAGTGCGTGTTCGCTTTGCGTATTCCATTCCAATTGGGCGACCGTAACCTTGCAAATAAAGCGAATAAAATCCTCTCATTTGCGCTGCTTCTTCAACCACTATAATGTCGGGCTGGAACTTTTCAAGTAATTTAGTATCGCTCCAATGCCGATAGTGCAATGGTTGAGGAAGAGATTTATAAAATATCAGTGGCTGTGTTGGGAATGCATAGTCAGAAAAATTGGGGAAAGGCTTTAACTCATTCAGCCCTGGCATGGGTCGATTGCTAACACGTTTGGGGTACTGGTCGTTGATTTCAGGGTGAATCAGAAAAACTTCATGCCCTTGCTGTAACAACCAGCGAACCCGTTGGTGTACTGCTACGGAGACCCCTGTTAAGAACGGAGCATATAAGCTTGTAAAAATTGCAATGCGAAGAGGTTGCTTGTTCATAATTTATGTGCAGTATTGTCTATTTTGTAAGCTAAAAATTGGTGTCCTTAAACAAAAGCACGCCTGTTAACACTGATACAGTTGAGTTTAGGATTTACGCATTGCAAGAGATTCTTAATTAAGCAGGATATGTTTTCTATCCTTACTAACCCGACTGATATTGTCTGAAAGCTGCAGCCTCATAATGACTCTGGATATATGCTCTCCAACCCTTTGAATAACTACAAAATCAAAATTTTTGTTATCCAGATTACTGATTTAAGTGAATTTTACTTTGGTTGATTTATTGCTATTTTATATTTTACGGTAAATGGTAACTGACTCATCTGCAACCAAATTATCAAAGTTCAGGATCGCTTAATAAAACGCTGGAATCAAGTTTTGAAATCAATTGAAAATCGTCAGCGAAATGGGGCATTTTCACTATATGCTAACCTCAAAATGTCCTTGAGAGAAGTGACACATCAGTGTGGAACTTGCCGTTTTGGTGAAGACCCCAAAACTTCTGTGCTTGACCTCAATTGTCGCACACACGATGTTAATAATCTTTATGTTGTTGATAGTAGCTTTTTCCCCTCCAGTACTGCTTTGAATCCATCACTAACGATTATGGCAAATGCTTTGCGTGTGGGAGAGCATCTGCTGGAAAGACTGGGATGTCATCTGAAATCCGGTTAATCATTACACTTCTTGCACTCATTCGGGTTTAAAGATGTTTGGAACCACAGATGGACACAGATGGACACAGATAAATCATCAATGTTTATCGGTATATCCTCCGGGAAGCCGCATCCGGCGTCTACATCTGTGGTTTTTTTTCATAATATTGACTTTTGCACTCTTGTTTATTGACCTTACATCTTGCACCTAACCGTATAAGTTCGTAGGAACTAAAAATATGCGCGAGAAAGCTACATTATTTTTATTGGCTTTTCTCGCTAAATAAAGGGCTTTTGGTTTAATACTGAGTGACTTAATAATATCAAATTTTCTTGGTGCAAGATGTGAGTTGACTGCATTTGTACCTCACCCCCGCTGCACCACCCCTCTCCGAACTCGCGGAGAGGGGAAGGGGTGAGGTTTCCTCTAACTACCAACTATATAGAAACCTTACGATCACCAGGTTGATCTAATAATTCATAAGGGCGGTATTCGACTAAACGAACGCCCCAAGGACCTTTGATTTGATAACTAACGCCGCGCCAGTTGACTCTTCGCATCCTTAGGGATAATATCATCGCTATCCCATAAACCCACTGTGTCAAGGGAATTGCTATTAGCATTTTCACGACTGTTCGTGCTGACAATTTTGTCATCGGTTCGCCATGTTTGCGAATGACTTGCTGTACCCCTTGCTCTAATGCGAGCATCATAAAGAGTAATCCCAGCGTATAAATGCCAAAGTAGCCAAACGACAAAGCCGCAACATTCCATTCTCCGGTCAATAATGCCGCGAGAAACAACACTATGACGAGAGTCGGCATCAGTATACTTGAAATAGCATCACTCACTACAGCCAACCACAAAGGGTGATAAAGTCGAGCACTAAGTAGTTGGCGCATTAGCGAGTATTTTAAGCTAGGTAATTCGCATTCTTCACGATTGAGCATTATTAGAGAAGGGACAAACTTAACCTGCATCCGATGTTTTTCCAAGACCTTGCGGATCATGGTATCTTCGTTGAAGGCTTGCCCCCACTTATCTAGCAGTCCTGTTTGGCGAAGTAGTTCTGTTTTCACCGCCAAAGTTCCACCCCAAGGAATCCGGAACAGGTACATTTGCACTACTGTAGAGACGTTGCCTATGTACCGCACTAAAGACCCCCAATATCTACCTGTGGGGAGATACCAACGGTTCCCTGTTGTTGCCCCGACTTTGGGATGTGCCAGAGGGCTGACTAATTCACGCAGCCAATTGCGATGGACTACTGTATCGGCATCAACAAGGGCAACGACTTTGTACGAATCATCCAACTCCGAGACTGCTTGCAATAGGGAACTGCATTTAAGACTACAATTTTGGCGGGCGATTCTTAAAGGGCTAATTTGGACGTTGGTTGCTCTTTGTTCGTGGATCGTATCAGTGGCAATTTTCCAAGCCGGGTCTACTTGGCTATCAACGATCAGTTTTAAATCATAGCATGGGTAGTTTTGGTTCAAGAGCGATCGCAAGCAGTTAGCCAAAAACGGATCAGCGCCGCGTAAACACAGAATCACCGCAGTTTTGGGCAACTGGTCGTCTGGTAATGACTTTTTTTGGGATAAGCGCAGGTAGAACAAAAAAACAACTGCTAAACACGCCTGAATAGCTAACCAGCCCAGCAAAGACTTAGACAGGAATATCACCAACTCTTTCATAATTCAGCGTAGTCTTTTATTAAGTGAAGAGTTTTGAGTGAACAGTAAACAGTGAACAGTACCAGCCGCAGTGGGAGAAACTGACGATGCGGGTACGTGATAACTGGTAACTGATAACTGTTCACTGGTAACTGCTTAATGTTTTAAGGGTCGAGCGAATATTTCATCACAATTTTGATGGTTGTATTTTTCCTCATCACAAAACTGGCGTCACGAAACTTTGGTGTACCCGTTGTTATTGATACAGTTGGATTTTTAGAAATACCAAAACCTTCTTGTGGAATACCTAAAAAGTCTTTGTTTAGTTTGTGGTCTCCGTTTTGGTCGTCAACTACGGCGACAGCATAAGTTCCCGGTTTCAAACCTAAGAACTGCTTTTTTACAGAAGTTCCTGTTATCTGAGTGCAGCCACTTTGTACTTCACTGGTATTACTATTAGGAAATCCTTTTTCACTGGAGTAAATTCTCAGGCAAACTTCACCGTTTTTGTGACGTAGCCCATCTACTACCACAGTAAGTGTTGCACTAGGTTCTGCATTTACGTTTCTAGCTAAGCTGAAGCTTGCTAAAGCAGCGAGCAAGTAGAAACTGAATTTAGATAGATTCAGCATAATATGGCAGTGACTAAGAGTTAAATTTTGCTAGTGTTGGAAAATTGAGAAAAAGCTTTAGAATTCAGGTTTGATTTCAGCAACGGATTCATTTAAAGAGTTGATAGTCTGTTTTTGGATAGATGATTTTTGCAAGTCTTGCCATAAGCGATTCATTTGAGGAGCGAACAGCAAATCTTTTATCAAGAGAAACTCTGTTCCTTTGAACTCCTTGAAAAAACTTATATAACAAGATATCCGCTCATAAAAAGTCAGCTTCACCTGCCACACTGAAATAAAATACTCCCAGAAAATTCTCCAGTGTGGAAACAAAAGTTTTCCCTGATTTGCCGAATCAAACCACACTGCATACGCATGAAAATCAGGCAGCGTACGCATTGATTTTTGAGTATTTTTCTGAGTATATGACAGATAATTTGGAAAGAACATACTCAATGATTGTTCTGAATGGCTTCTAGCAAAGAACAGGTATTCGGGGATTTCATAAAACCGACCAAGCAGACCAAGTCTTAACAAGAAAATTGCGTCTGCAGCACCGTAACTACCCATAGGTGGAGTCCTCCTAAGAGCGCTTGCGCGTATTACCCCGTAACATTGATAGCAGAGGTGCGTAGCCAGAAGCTCATGAAACCGCTCGTGTGGTTTTGGTGAATCGGTTTTGAGTTGGATACCGTAATTCTGTATGAATTGACCGTGTTCGTCTATGAAATATACTTTAGAGTGGCACAAGATAATGCTAGGGTCTTGGTCGAGTACCTCAATGCACTTCGTGAGAAAATCAGGAGCGTGTAGATCGTCATGAGCTACCCACTTAAAGTATTCGCCTGAAGACAATTCAAACACACGATTAAAGTTAGGGGCGCAACCAATATTTTTTTGGTTCCGATAGTAACGGATGCGTTGGTCTTTAGCAGTGTATGCTCTACAAATTTCCTCAGTCTTATCTGTTGAAGCATTATCTGAGATAATTAACTCAAAATCTTCAAAGGTCTGATCCAAAAGTGAATCGATAGCTTCTTTGATAAATTTCTCGCCATTATATACAGGTAGTCCGATGCTCAATCTTGGGTGATGATTGATCATAAGAAAAAATGGTACAGAGATTCCGTGAAATGTGATTGTTGTTTGAGAATTTGACGCAGGTAACTTTTTGTTGTTGAGAGTCCAGGGTTACAGCGCTTTTCTGTAAGGTGGGCATTGCTCACTACATATCTCAAATGTGAAGCGCATAGACTTTTATGAGTAATGCCCACCCTACAATTTGTGTAATGATAAGAGTAAGTGCTGTAACCTGTACTTCCTAAGCTCGCATAATTCTTCGTGAAGGCAGTTAAGAGTCTAAAGTCATGCATTCCAATAACTATTGACTGTTAACTACCATCACGTAAAAATCTGCAACTTAGATGCGGATTAACTTAAGAGCAGGGTATGAAGCGATAACTCTATTGCATAAATTTTTGGATGTCTGTTTTTTTCACCCATTCCTGCGTGCGTCGCATACCTTCTTCCAAATCAACTGTTGGTTGATAACTTAACAGCTTTTGTGCTTTGGTGATTGAATAAGCATAGGGGCGAGTCATAAAATCTACGGCTTCCGGAAGAATATCAGCTTGTTTGCGAAAAAGTTTTTGTCCTTGATAGCGCAACTGGAGAAACAATTTAAGTTCATCTTTTGGTAGAGAAAAGGGAGCGGGTAAACCAGCCATATCAGCTAAGCGTGTAAAATAATCTTTCCAAGTCGTTTCTTGTCCATCAGTCACATTGAAGATTTCTCCGTATGTTTCTTTTTCTATGGCGAGAAAGATAGCATCGATTAAGTTATCGATATATGTATGGTTGATGACTCCCCGCCCCTCATTTGCATAAGCAAATAATCTTTGCCGCATCATTAGCAGAGGTCGAACTATCCAGGGGATGCTTCCAGGTCCGTAAACATCTCCTGGTCTAAGAATAATGATGCCAAAATTTGCTGGATCGTTCAGTTCTAAAAGTGCTTTTTCGGCTTCTATTTTTGTCTGACAATAGGCGTTCTTCTCACCACACAATGGTCCGTCTTCTGTGACACGATCAGGATAGTTGAAGCCATATACCAAAACACTGGAAATATGGACGAAGGTTTTGACACCAGCATTCTTGGCAGCTTGAGCCATATTGATGGTTCCGTTAACATTTATCTCACGAAATTGGTCGATAGAACCACCTTCTTTGGCAATTTCTACTGTGTGTAAAACTATATCTACTCCTTGACAAGCCTTTTGAGCGGCTGCTGGATCAGTGACGTTGCCATAAACCACTTTAGCGCCCATGTTTTGGGCTTTTTTGTTCTTATCTGAAGCATCTTGCAGTCCACAAACCTTGATTCCCTTTGCTATAGCTAACTCTGCTGTACGCGAGCCGATAAATCCGCCAATTCCAGTGATGAGGAGAGTTTTGTTGTTGAGGTTCATAGAAGATTGTAAGAATTGAAACTAAGTTATTTGTGAGAAATTTTCCTTTGTCATGAGTTGTCAGTCCTTTGTAAATACAAAGAACTCATAACTCATGCTAGAAAATATCTGCAGGGTCTGTAGACCGGAGTTGGTTAATAGCCAAGGCTCCAGAAGTCATACACATTAATATTGTTGAGATTAAGACAACTATCGCGTTGTGCAAGGACATCATGATTGGTAATTTAGTGGCTTGCATGGCAAAATCATATAAACCTAAACAAAAAGCATATGCTGGTATGTAACTTAAAACTGCTAAAATAAAAGCTTGTTGAAAGACAACATTAAATAGATAATTGTTTCCATAACCTATGGCTTTTAAAGTCGCATAAGCAACTAATTGATTGGAAATATTACTGTAAAGAATTTGATAAACAATGACTATACCAACTACAGAAGCCATTGATAACATGAGATTGAGTATAAAACCAATTGGTGTTCTAGTAGCCCAATATTCTTTTTCAAAATCGATAAATCCTTGACGGGTAAAAACTACGACATCATTAGGTAAGCTGGCTTCTAACTCTCGCTGAATATGAAGCGAATTGGCACCAGGCTTAAGGGTTATTGCACCTACATCTATCATTTCTGCTGAACGGTTGTTTATTATTCTGATGAAAGTTGAGTCACTGACAATTAAATTACCATCTACTCCAAACGAGGAACCTAAGCTGAATAAACCACCAACTCTCACTCTATAACCAGCTAATGAGTTAAAAGGAAAAATTTCAATAAATTGCTCCGTCTTTTCTTTTTCAAATTTTTCAGCAACGTTCCCAAATTCGGGTCGAGAATTACGGTCAAAAAGGACAACATCAGGAATTTTAATTTTATCTAAGTTTGCCTCAATTTCTGGCAGATTCATAACAGGCTTTCCCGGTTCAAAACCAATAACATATATTGAGTATTTTTGACCGTTAACGGGATTTTTAAATGTGGCAAATCCTATATACATAGGACTCACAGACTTGACACCATCAAACCCCAAAGCTTGATACAAGCGAGTCCGGAAAAAGCTTTGATTTGCTGTTAATGCTTTGTATTGAGAACTGACTAAAAATAAATCACCTTGGAGATGTCGATGCACTTGGGTTGCGCTGGAGTAAAGAGCATCTTGGAAACCAAGTTGCATAAACATCAGAATGACAATAAAACCAATACCAGCCACAGCTACAAGAGAACGAACTTTGTTTCGGACAAGTTGCAGCCATGCCAAAGGAATTTTAAAAACCATGATTCCAGCTTGTTGAATGGTGTGCAATGCGAGTGTAAGAGGTGAGTCAATACTTCTCGGTTAACCTCTCCCCCAGCCCCTCTCCTGCAAGGAGAGGGAAAGTAGTTTCCTCATTTCCCTTGTACAGAAGCGGGGCTAGGGGGGTTATACCAATTCAAAATTCGCTCATTCAAAATTCAAAATTAAGAAAGCCAGATATAACGGGGGTTTAAGACTATGTATCTGTAGCATTCTTTTTTCAAATTGGTATTAGGTCTGCCTTATCCGAAAAGTATTGAGAGGTAATATCATGCTTTTACAGCGGTTTTCATATGAATAGACCACAAATCGTAGGGTGGGCATTGCTCAGAAAAGCTTATCTGATAGACATTTGAGATAGTAGTGAGCAATGCCCACCTTACAGAAAAACGCTGTAAGCGAGGGTTAAATGTGAATGGCAACATCCACTTGTAAGTTGGTTAAACCTGCGACCCTTTGACTATCTGCTGGATCATCAATGCGGATTTTCACTTCAATGATTCTGCGGTCTGTGTCTGCTGCTGGATTGACACCGAGGATATTTTGTCTGTCAACTTGCAAACCAATCTCTGTTACGGTTCCTTTTATTTTTTTAGGAAACGCAGTGCTGGTAATGGTGGCTTTTTGACCGATACGGATTTTGCCAATGTCAGTTTGATAAATTTCCGCCAGCACATACATTTGAGATGTTTTGCCTATCTCAACAATCCCTTGATTACTGCTTACTTCTCCAGTTTTGGCGTGAACTTTCAAAATTCTGCCATGTATGGGAGATTTAAGGTAGGTTAAATTATAATCTGCTTTTGCTTGTTGGACAGCAGTGATAGCACTTTGAACTTCGGCTTCTGCCAACTTCACATCTACGACTCGCACCTCTTTAATACTCCCCAGTTTGGCTTTTGCCTCATTAAGCTGGTCGCTTATGGTGTTAACAGTACTGTTGAGGTTAGCTTTGGCTTCTGTCAGTTGCTGTTGCACTGTCTGCTGTTGCAAACGCTTACTATCTGCTGTGGAAGCAGAAATGGCACCTTCTCTATAAAGTTGCTGATATCGATTGTTTTCAGTTTGAGCATTTTCTAACTCAGCCTGCAAACGAGCAATTGTCGCTTGCTTAGTCGCCACTTCTCCTGTTAACTGCGATTCTAAGCGAGCGATCGCCGCTTTTTGAGCGTTTATATCTCCCGTTTTAGCTCCAGCTTTGATCTGCGCCAGCTGAGCTTGAGCAATTTGAACTTTGTCTAAAGCTTGTTGTAAAGCAGCTCGACTGCGAGCATAACCTTCCAGCAAAGCTACGACTTGCCCAGCCCGAACTTCATCTCCTTCATTGACCAGCTGTTTTTCAACTCGGACACCGCTCTGTGAACTGGGAGCAAACAACTTGGTCACTTCACCTTGAGGTTGCAAACGTCCCAAGCCAGTAACAGCAACTCTAGTTGGGGCAAGCTTCGGGGCTTTTGCTGGCTGAGTTTGAACGTTAGACCTTCGTGAAACATTTTGAAAAAATAAAAGCCCCGTCGCTGAAGCAATAAGAGCTGCTAAGATAATTTGCCACCGAGACGGAGGTTTCGTGTATAAGTGGCTTTCCTTTTCTACTGCCATATTTTTATCTCAATTGTGTTATGCCGAAGGGTAGCCTAGATAGCTCTACCAGTTGATGACTGTGGATGCATCTGAAAATTCATTACAAGAACTTTTCCTAGATGGACTTCAAATTCATAACCGGAAAAGCCTGATAAGTTTTAGAAACTTTTGTACGTAATTGCTTAGAACAAAGCCACGACGAATAACTATGTCGGTGGAAAAACGATTGTGCTCTGACACAAAAATCTACTAATTTTTATCCTAATGTAAACATTGGATAAATGACTTTAAAACCATAGAAAGGCTGTCAAAAAAGCCTCAGTCTCAACCAAAACGAAGCGTCGTAGATAATTTGCAAAAACTTGTCTTCCATACTGCCAAAAAACTTTGATTTTGTCAAGCACTGGCTCTACACAAGTTTTCTCCTAATTTATTGTTCACTACTTCCAATTTTGGAAGAACGAAATGTAGAAAAAATGTTCCATAAACTACAAACAATTATCAGTTGTCAGTTGTCAGTTTTTTGGTCACTGTTCACTGTTTACTGTTCACTGTTTACTGTTTACTGTTCACTGGTCACTGTTTTAAAACCTAAATATCGAAACCGGGAACTTTCTCATGGCGATTGACTTCCATGGTTCTAAGTCAATACCTGCAAAAAAGCTGTAAAAGAATGAAGAAGGTTTAAGGGTGAAGTGAGAAGAAATATACAGATTCAAGCCCCAAAAATAAAACCCGGAGCTAAAATACTGGTTCAACAGCTTTATTTGATGCTTTGGAGGAATCCGCAACAAAGAACTGCTGACTTCATACTTCATACTTTATACTTCATATTTTCAATAGCTTTTAGCACAATGGCTTATAAACTATTTTTATCAGAATTATCATGAAATTTCTGTTTTTGATAGTACTGATGAAATAAACTAGCTATATCTTATTGTTGGTATTTTCGCTGACAACACTAAAAAGCAGCAATTATGCCTATAAAGTCAGTACCCATAGACCAAATTAAAATTGGTAGTAACCGCCGTCCCATAAGCGGTGACAAGGTTGAAGAGTTGAAGGAATCAATTCAAGCTAATGGTCTGTTGAACCCAATCACAATAGACCGAAAGCTCAACTTGATTGCTGGACTACACCGCCTGACAGCTTGCCAGCTACTTGGTTTACAAAAAATCCAGTGTAATATTGTTGATTACGAAGATGCTGATCAAGCTCGTTTGGCGGAGATTGACGAGAATTTTATCCGCAGTGAGTTAAAACCCCTAGAGCGAGCAGAACTTTTATTGGAGCGCCAGAAAATTCTGGACAGACTGGGACTGATGGCTAAAGCTGGGGATAACCAGCATACCAAGAAAGGTGGTGAAATCATTTCACCACCTCCTAAAACCAATTTAGAATTTGCCAAAGAAATCGGATACAGCGAGCGTAGCTTGCAGCACGATAAGCAAATTGCTAAAGATATTCATCAGGAAGTCAAACAGAAAATCAAGGGTACGGCGATCGCTGGCATAAAAACGGAGCTGATTAGGATAGCTAGGACAGGGAGTAAAGAACGCGCCTTAGCAGAACAGGCAGAACAAGCTCTAGAGTTAGCTCAAGCGAAAAGAGACGAACAAGAAGCTCAACAGCAAGCTAAAATAGCAGCGCAATGGCGGCTGAGGCAACAAGAGTTACAGTTGCAAGCTTTCAAAATTGCTATGGCAAAACGAGAAGCTAAGTTAGCTGCTAAGACCGAACCTCGCTTTGAGCAGCCTCAAGGTGGGAAATCAACAGTTGCTGCTCACAAACCTTCGCTCAATGTTGGTGACGAATGGATGCTTAACCAACAGCACCTAGTTTATTGTGGAGATACGGCGGGTAAACAGTTCATGAATCTGCTTCCTGGTGATGCATCTCTAGCGATCGCTACCCTTTCCTCAACCTGGAATCATGATTACTTAGTAAATGAAGCTCGGATTGTCGCTGTGCTACGCTCTGAGGGCAACATTTATGACTTTTGCAGCCGCACTCGGATGCCATTTCAATATGAATTAGTCCTTGGTAATTTGTATGTAGGTATTTTTTCGCGCCAATCAATATCCAAGCCACAGATACCTATTCATATAGAAGGAGTCGAGGGAATAGTCGCTTACTTATTAAATATGTATACCAATCAAAATAATTTTGTCATAGCCCCGTTTATGGGACACGGTGAAATCTTAATTGCTTGTGAAAGGATGGGACGTACCTGTTTTATTGGGGGTGAGAATCCGGAGTTGGTCAGTCGCGGAATTATGCGGTGGCAAGAGTGGACTGGTAAACAAGCAAAGAAAACAGGGTCATTTGACGTATAAAGTTGAGTTGGTTTGGATCACCTCAAACCAACCTACATATAGCAATTCTATTTATTGGTAAAAATTATAGCGGTTTGCAACTTGCAGTAAGGTACACAAAGAAATAATGAACCATGGATCTAGTTCCCCTTCTCCCAATATTTGGGAGAAGGGGTGAGGGGATGAGGGCTATCAAGGCTTTTGCACATTTGGGATGCTCCCCAAGATTTAGCTTTTTAGTGTTGGTTTCTTCAACTCTTACAGCGCTTTTGTGTAGGTAGGACTATACCGCACAATACCTTAGGTGTCGATATTACGGGCTTTTGATGGGAGATGTCCACCCTACAATTTGTGGTTTAATCCTTTGAAAATAGCTGTAATATTGTATCTATAATTAAGGCTAAAAATCACAATATCATGCTTTTCTAAAAAACACACTGATACCTATTCTGTTAGTGTATGTATATCAAGTCCGGCAAATTACCCATAATAAAATTTCTATGTAGTAAGGACAAGAGTCGTTGCTTTTGTGGAAGAGGACTCTTGTCCTCACTACAAACTTAGTAAGGTTATTTAATCGGACATAATATCTATTTGTTAAATCGTCAGCAAATTTACAAAAAATACACTGGTTTCTTTATGAGAACCAATTTTACAGAGGTTTCAAAAGCATAAACTATAAACCATATGGTAGAAGCACAGCAATTTCCTGTATTCTACCTAATTGAAAATTGCTGTATCTTACAACCCTAATAAAGAATTTTGAGGATGCTAAATAATAGTAAACACATATACTTTTTTATTTTTGTAAAAAGTTCATATCTGCAAACAATATATTTTCTTTCAAAATTGCTAAAAACGAACTATTCAGTTTCCATCATTTATGCTAGTCTTTTTATTAATTATCATGTTTCCAGGCAGTCAGGCATATTCTTTAGTTAATTGAGAGCGAAAAACTAAAAAAAACCTGCTTGCGTTTCCCCAAGTAATTCTTCAATTATTTGTTCGTTTTTTTCCATGTATTCGGGTAGAGAGGGGTGTTTTTTCTGTAACTGATTTGTCAAACTCTGTTTGTCAAATTCCATAGAATATATTATCTTGGACATTGAAACTTGCCATGGCGTTTATCAAGATACAGAACGTTGTTATTAACACCAGCCACGTTGCTGCAGTTAAGCTAAATCATCAAACAATCTCTGGAGAAAAAAGCGTTTCTGTCCTCATAGCTACTCCCAAGTTTCCATTGTTCCAGGGGGAAACAATTGCTCAAAATCCTCAGATTTTATGCCATTCCGAATGGATTGAATTTACTGGTCAAGCAGCGATCGCCCTGCAAGACTATTTTACGAGTTTCAATAATGTCATCGACCTACTACCACAACATCAGGAGTCGAGCATTATATAGCATTTTTGGCAAAAATTGCTGTGATATTGCCAAAACCTTTTAGAAACGCGGTTGAGCATGAACTCACCAGGGTGGTATCTCTTATGTGGTGTGGATTTGAACAGAATCTTTTACTCTTTGCAGATAGAATAGCTGCTTTAAATAGGAAATAGTCCTGTCTTGAACTCGCCACAAAAGTCACCGCAGCAACCTCTTAAGCGCTACTCACGATTAGTCTATGTCCTATGTCTGCTCATTCAATTGATACTGCCTTGGCGGAATTATCAGCCGAGATAAATAACTTTGAGAAGGCTGTGTATAAGTTTATTGAGGAGAAAAAAATGACGTCTGATAAATCCTTGTCGGTTAACAAAATTAACAGAAAATTACAAGATAACCCTATAGCCATCGTTGGTATGGCTTCTCTTTTTGCAAAATCTCGAAACTTGCGAGAATACTGGCAAAACATCATTAACAAAATTGACGGGATTACTGATGTTCCCTCGACACACTGGAACATAGAAGATTACTATGACCCCAATCCGAGAACACCAGAGGAAAAAACATACTGCAAACGAGGCGGGTTTATCCCATATGTTGATTTTAACCCAATCGAATTTGGAATTCCACCCAGTATCTTAGAAGTGACAGATGTTGCGCAACTATTAAGTTTGGTAGTTGCAAAAGAGGCAATGGAAGATGCAGGCTATGATACATCGCGCGAATTTAATCGTGAAGCTGTTGGAGTGATTTTAGGCGTAGCAGGAAGCCAACTGGGATTACCACTTGCTTCCAGGTTGCAATATCCCGTGTGGGAAAAGGTGTTGAAAAGTAGCGGTTTATCTGATGAGGATACGCAAAAAATCATCAAGAAAATCAAAAGCGCTTACGTGAACTGGGATGAGAACGCTTTCCCTGGGATGTTAGGTAACGTTGTTGCAGGCAGAATTGCTAACCGTTTAAATTTAGGCGGGATAAACTGCGTCGTGGATGCTGCTTGTGCCAGTTCATTAGCTGCTCTAAAAATGGCAATTAGCGAACTCGTAGAACACCGCTGCGACATGATGCTGACTGGTGGTGTTGATACTGACAACACCATCATGGCTTTTATGTGTTTCAGCAAAACGCCTGCTGTCTCTCCTAGCGACAATGTCAAACCCTTCGACGCCAAGTCTGATGGAATGATGCTAGGTGAAGGTGTCGGTATGGTTGTACTCAAGCGCCTAGAAGACGCTGTACGAGACAACGACAAAATTTACGCTGTTATTAAAGGAATTGGCACCTCCAGCGATGGGCGGTATAAAAGCATTTATGCACCCCGACAAGAAGGACAAGTCAAAGCCTTGGAACGTGCTTATGAAGATGCAGGCTTTGCACCTAAGAGCGTCGGTTTGATTGAAGCTCATGGCACAGGCACTATGGCTGGTGATCCCACAGAATTTGCCTCTATAAAAGAATTTTTTGGGGAACAAAACTCAAAAAGACAGTACATTGCCCTTGGTAGTGTGAAATCTCAAATTGGACATACGAAAGCTGCTGCGGGCGCGGCAAGCTTAATCAAAACGGCTTTGGCTTTGCATCACAAGATACTACCACCCACAATTAACGTTACTCAACCCAACCCCAAATTCAACATTCAAAACTCGCCGTTTTACTTAAATACCGAAACTAGACCTTGGATTCGTGCCGAAGGAGAAGCGCCAAGACGTGCGGGTGTAAGTTCTTTTGGCTTTGGCGGTACAAACTATCACGTCGTTTTGGAAGAATACGAAGCCGAACAAGAACGCGCTTACCGTATACACAATACTGCCAGTGAGGTGTTGCTGTTTGCTCAAACTCCTGCACAGTTATTAGCAAACTGTGAAGAGGTTTTAGGTAAATTGCAATCTGAGGATGGAAACAGAAATTATGCAGAACTTGTAGAAGCGTCCAAATCAAAAGACATTCCTCTTAACGCCGCCAGAGTTGGCTTTGTTGCAGCTTCTTGTTCTGAGGCTTGCAAATTGCTGCAAATCAGTATTGAGTTACTGAAAACTAAAACCTTAGACTCATCCTGGGAGCATCCCCAAGGAATTTATTACCGTTCCTCTGGTCTTGAGTTAGGTGGAAAAGTTGTTGCTTTATTCTCTGGGCAAGGTTCTCAATACTTGAATATGGGTCGGGAACTGGTAATGAATTTCCCCACCTTGCGCCGTCTTTTTGGCTACATGGATAGCCTGTTGCTTAAGGATAATTTGCAGCCGCTTTCAGAGATTGTGTTTCCTCATCCCGTGTTTGAGGAGATGGAAAAAAATGCTCAAATTGCTGCATTGCAACGCACAGAATATGCTCAACCAGCAATTGGGATGTTGAGCGCTGGGCAATATAAAATACTGCAACAAGCTGGGTTTCAGGCAGATTTCACCGCAGGACACAGCTTTGGAGAACTCACAGCTTTATGGGCTGCGGGTGTTGTGAGTGAAGAAGATTACTGCTTCTTGGTGAAAGCCAGGGGTCAAGCAATGGCGGCTCCCCAAGATCCAGATTACGATGCAGGGGCTATGCTTGCTGTGAAAGAAGAAGTCGGCAAGATAGAAGCAGTTCTCCAGCATTTTCCTCAGGTGACAATTGCTAATCTCAATTCTCCTCGCCAAGTGGTGCTAGCAGGACCTGCGGTAGAAATAGCGAAAGTGCGCCAGGCTCTACAAGAACAAGGATATGCAGCCGTTTTGTTACCTGTGTCAGCAGCTTTCCATACACCGCTGATTGCTTTTGCTCAGAAAGCCTTTGCCCAAGCGATCAAGAGTGTCGCTTTCCAAAATCCGAAAATACCTGTTTACACCAATATGACAGGAAAGCAGTATCCCAAGGAAGCAGGAGATATTCAAAGAATTCTGGAAGCTCACCTGTCTAATGCGGTGCTGTTTAAGCAGGAAATTGAAAATATTTATGCAGCGGGTGGTTCTTGCTTTGTTGAATTTGGACCGAAGAAAGTTCTCACAGGTTTGGTGAAAGATATTTTGGGCGATCGCCCCCACTTAACTGTAGCTTTGAACCCCAGCACCTCAAAAGACAGCGATCGCTCCTTAAGAGAAGCCGTCGTGCAGTTACGCGTAGCTGGTTTGTCCTTGAAAAACCTCGACCCCTACCAACTACCACAAACGATTCCTGCAACCGAAAAAACCAAAGGCTTGAGAGTGCCTTTAAATGGTATTAACTACGTGTCAGAAAAAACAAAAATGGCATTTGAGCAAGCTTTGCAGGATGGGCACAAAGTAAAATTACCTGCAAGCACATCTGAGGATAATGCTCCCACCGACTCAAAGCTACCCTCAGTGACTTTAACCACCATCACCGCCACTCCCACAGCAACAGCTACACAGAGCAACGGACATACAAATAAATCCCTACTCTCTATCAATCACAACAATGGAGACGCGCAAACAAGCGGACAAGGAAAAGAATTTCTAAATACTTCCTCATCTCCCTCATCCCCCTCACTCCCTCACTCCCTCACTCCCTCACTCCCTCTCTCCCCCTCATCCCCCTCATCCCCCTCATCCCCCTCATCTCCTTCACCTCAACCCATTCCACAGCCGAAAATGCAAACAAGTCCAGATAAACCCGTGAATTACCAACAGGTTTTAGGAAGTTTAGAATACGTCCTAGCACAATTCCAGCAAAATCAAAGCGAGAATTTACAAGTTCACGGGCACTATCTCAACCATCAGAAGGAATATGCTAAAACCTTTTTCCAACTGATGCAGCAGCAAAATTCTTTGTTTGCCAACAGCACATCTTCAGAAGAAGCTGCAAAGCTCAAGCCAGTTCTCATGGAGAGCTTAGAGCGTAGTATGATGCAGTTTCACGCTCAACAAAGTGAAACTTTACACATCCACGAGCAATATCTCAACTCTCAGGTAGAATACACCAAAAACTTTTTCCAACTCATACAGCAAGAGTACTCACAGATCATCGATGGTAAGCTGGCGATAATTCAACCCGTAGTATCCTCTGAAATAACAACTGAAATAACAACTGAAGTAACAACAGCCGCAGATAAAGAACGCGAGCATCTCATTGCTTTAGAAACAACGACTACCAAACAAGATACCCCAGTTCCTGGCACTCACCTCACACCAGCACCTGAGCCACAGCCCGTAGTCAAAATGAATGCAACTGAGCATTCATTTGTAGAAGTTGGCACTCAAACGCAAATACACAAAGCAACAGATTTTGTAGCGGATACGAATGATTTCGCTGTTAGTCCCACAAATAACTTATCTGTTACATCTGTCACCCCATCGGTTGCTCCCCTCCCCATCTCCTCACCCGTAGTTACCGAAACTGTAGCAGTCAGGACAGAAATTGCTCCTACAGATTCTTCTACAACCACCTCCCCGAGTCCCCAGTCCCCATTGCCCCTAATCCCCACTCCCTCCGGTCCTGGGGGTTCCGAGTTCCCCAGTCCCCAAAAGACAGAAACTGCTCCTACAGATTCTTCTACAACCACCTCTGGTGTTAGTGTAAATGTGGCTGATTTGGGTACAAACCTGTTGGCAATCATCAGTGAGAAAACAGGCTACCCAGTAGAAATGTTGGATATGAGCATGGATATGGAGGCAGACTTAGGGATTGACTCCATTAAGCGTGTAGAAATTCTGGGCGCAATGCAGGAAATGTACCCAGACTTGCCCAAACCAAATGTAGAAGAACTGGGAGAACTACGCACCATTGGTCAAATTGTTCAATGTCTGCAATCCACTGCTTCTCCATCGATCGCTGTTCAATCTACTGTTCAATCTACTGTAGAAACTACTCTTTCCGTACAAGAAGACGCAAGAATACACGAGCAAGTAGAGACAGAAAATTCTTCCGTTCCAAAGTCCTTTGTAGAAGCTGAACCAACACCTCACCTCCCCATCTCAGAGTTAACTTCATTCACCGAAAGTGCCACAGTCAACGCTGAAACAGAATCAGCAGACACAGATTCAAGAGACTTGGGTCAAACCTTGTTGGCAATCACCAGTGAAAAAACAGGTTACCCAGTAGAGATGTTGGATTTGAACATGGATATGGAGGCAGATTTAGGGATTGACTCGATTAAGCGAGTGGAAATTTTGGGCACAATGCAGGAAATGTACCCCAATTTGCCGAAACCGAATGTGGAAGAACTGGGAGAACTACGTACCATCGGTCAAATTGTCGAGTATTTGCAAAAGTTAATTGGTACGGAAAAAAAAAAGCCTCTGAACAACTCCTCCAACCCATCAGCTAACTTAAATAACAATCCTTTGCGTCGTCAAGTCAAACTAAAAGTCCTGCCTCAACCGGATTTTTTAGATTTCACCTTACCAGAGGGGCACATCGGTTTACTCACCGATGATGGCTCCCTCACGACTTCCCAATTAGCTCAAATTCTCACAGAGCAAGGCTGGAAAATTGTTGTTTTAAGTTTCCCCCTATCGCTTGTTCCACAACATTCACCTTTACCCTCAGGCGTGAATCGCGTAAATCTCACAGATTTAAGTGAGGAACATCTGCAACAACAATTAGCCACCATCTCGACTAAATACGGTTCAATTGGTGCTTTCATCCATCTAAATCCAGTATTTGAGGTCATCCGCAACGGCAAAATTCCTTATCTTGAACAGGAAAAGGCGATCGTCAAGCACGTCTTTCTCATGGCAAAGCACCTGAAAAAATCTCTCAATGAAGCCACACATCATGGACGCAGCTGTTTCTGCACAGTTGCTCGTCTCGATGGAGCCTTTGGGTTAGGACAAAATGTCCACTTTGGTCCCATCAGCGCTGGTCTATTTGGATTAACTAAAACTCTCAACTGGGAATGGCAACAGGTGTTTTGCCGAGCAATTGACTTGAGTCCTCACATTGATGCCCAAGAATCAGCACATCACATTTTTGCTGAGCTACACGACCCCAATCGTTACATTACGGAAGTCGCTTACGGTTCCCACGGACGAGTCACCCTGATTAGTACTCCCAATATTTAACCAAATAGGGAAGATGACGGAGTAGGGGGAGAAATCAATTCAAAATTCAAAATTCAAAATTCAAAATTAGGAGTCTGTTCCTCATCTCCCTCCCTCCCTCACTCCCTCCCTCCCTCCCTCCCTCCTCCCTCATCCTCCTCACCTAAAAGTATGGCAGCAATCAATTATATTGGTCGCGTTCTTGATAGAGAGAAACAAGCTCCTATAAGTGGAGCTAAAGTCTCAATTAATTTGCCGGGTTCTTTACTTGTTGTGTACAGTGACTTGGAAGGAATTTATAAATTTCAAGTTCCATTTGATGACAGGAATGTACTTGAAGGAGAAATAACAATAGAAGCTAAGGGTTACAAAACCTATTCTTCATTCATTAGACTATTACCTGATGATAGAGATATTGGTGATATTCGACTCGTCTACCCTCATTATGTCTCTCCTCATAATGTCCAGCCTCATGCTCAAGAGGTAGAAAATCAGGATAATTTACTACCAATTCTAGCAGCTATTATGGTAGTATTAGCTTTAATTGTAGCGGCACTAACTTTACCTCCACCTCAAGAAACGCCGCCTCTAGAAACACCAGACAATCTTATCAACCTTCAACAAGTATTGCCTCTTTCTGTAAATTCAGTTTATGAAGGTTTGACTTCATCAATATTTTATTAAAAACCTGAAGAAGAAATAGCCTCTCAATTTGAGTTTTGAAAGAGGTTAAGGCATCAATTTACCCTAAAAAGAAAACAAAGTAAACAGAGAATTTATGACACTAACAACCAAGATTCGTCCCACATCAGTTTTTCTCGTGAGTGGTGGTGCAAAAGGTATTACAGCAAAATGCACTATTAAATTAGCACAGCATTCTCCTTGCAAGTTTATCCTCATAGGTCGTTCCGAACTCCTAGATAAAGAACCAGATTGGGCTAAAAATTGTTTGGATGAACCAGTGTTAAAAAAAAGCATTATGGAATACCTGATATCACTGGGAGAGAAGCCCCTACCTGTAAACGTACAAAAGCTCTATAACAAAATTATCTCTAGCCGAGAAATTAAACAGACTTTACAAGCCATCCAACAAGCAGGAAGTCATGCTGAATATTTGAGTGTTGATGTCACCAACACAGATGACTTAAAAGAGAAACTTGCTGCTGTGGTTGAACGTACTGGAGCAATTACTGGCATCATACATGGTGCTGGTAATTTAGCTGATAAATTGATTGAAAAGAAAACAGAACAGGATTTTGAAAAGGTTTATACAGCTAAAGTCAAGGGGCTAGAAAATCTTCTATCTTGTATCAAACCTAGTCAACTTGAATATTTGGTTTTGTTTTCTTCTGTAACAGGTTTTTACGGTAATATCGGTCAAACTGACTACGCGATCGCCAACGAAATTCTCAACAAATCAGCCCATCTCGTTAAGCAACGCTACCCCGAATGTCATGTAGTGGCTATCAATTGGGGTGGCTGGGATAGCGGTATGGTAACACCCCAATTGAAAAAAGAATTTGCCCGACGGGGTATTGACATTCTTCCCGTCGAAGTCGGAACGCAAATGCTTGTCAACGAACTTCATCCAGCCAACCAGGGAACCGCACAAGTTGTTATCGGTAGCCCTATGGTTCCGCCTCCTGCACCCCTAGATTCTCAACTGCGAACCTACAGCATTCGTCGCCAACTCTCACTAGAAGCCAATCCGTTTTTACTGGATCATACCATCGCTGGTAAGCCAGTTTTGCCAGCGACTTGTGCAGTGTCATGGATTGTCGATTCCTGCGAACAACTTTATCCGGGTTATCGATTTTTTAGTAACACAGATTTCAAAGTTTTGAAGGGAATAACTTTCAATGAAACTCTTGCAAAGGAATATATTTTAGAACTGCAAGAAATTTCTAAAATTGACTCCCAAGAAATCATCTTTCAAGCAAAAATTTGGAGCAAAACCCCAGAAGGTAAAATCAATTATCATTTCAGCATTTCTCAGGTTAAGTTAGTGCACCAACTACCGGAACAACCCACTTATGAACCCTTGAATCTTGAAGAAGATAATCTCATCAGCATGACTGGCAAAGATTTTTATCAAGCAAAGACAGAAACATTCTTTCCCTTATTTCATGGAAATTCTTTTCAAGAACTCAAAAGGGTTTTGAACATTACCCCTGAAAAAATCACAGCTGAGTGTATTTGGCATGAAATTCCAGATAAACAACAAGGACAGTTTCCAGTTAAGTGGGTGAATCCTTATGCCATTGACTTGAGTACTCATCCTTTATGGATTTGGATGCAGCATTTTCATCAGGAAATATGCTTACCTGCAGGGCAACAACAATATGAACAGTATACGCAGATTCCCTGCAATACACCTTTTTATCTGTCTTGTGAAGTTAAGTCAAAAACTGCAACTAGCATAGTTGCCGATTTCATCATACACGATTCCCAAGGAAAAATTTGCTCGCGTCTCTTGGGAGGCAAGGGAACTATCATACCTACGAAATCATTGAAAAGCTAAAGAAGTAGGGGAATGAGGAAAGACAAATTAATCTTAATGACTTTATTTCTCTCATCTCCCCCTCCACTTCACGTATTGCCACAAGGCTCCACAATTTAGGAATCAAAACATTTTTTGATACAGTCATCCTAAATAGTTTGTGAACAAATCTCTTTATTTCTTCTCTTGGTGTCCTTAGCGTCTTAGCGGTTGATATAAAAAGCATAAAGTTCACGTCCTATCTAGGATTGCTGCATGACCTAGTTATTCTCCTCTTCCTGTCTCTGCGTTCTCTGTGCCTCTGCGGTTCAATAAAGATAATTTCTTCTCTAATAAATAAGGAAATAAACCATGGAAAAGATAGCCATTATTGGATTCTCATGCCTCTTTCCTGATGCCAAAAATCCAGAAGAATTTTGGCAGAATCTTATCCAGCAGAAGGATTCAACATCATCAATTACTGCTGAAGAAATAGGAGTAGACCCGCAAGTTTTTTATGACGCAGTCAAAGGTAAACCAGACAAAATCTATTCTTTAAAGGGAGCATTCATCCGCGACTTTCAGTTTGACCCAACTGGTTACAAGCTACCAGCGGACTTTCTGCAAAGCTTAGATAATACCTTTAAATGGTCACTTAATGCTGCTAAACAAGCTTTGCAACATAGTGGTTATTTAAGCAATCAGTCTGTTCTCTCAAAATGTGGAGTGATATTAGGCTCTCTCTCCTTACCTACAAAGTCCTCCAATCAATTATTCGCTCCCATATATCAGCAGGTGCTAACGCCTGTAATTAGAGAACTTTTGCAGTGTGAAGAATTCGATTTAGCTTCAATGAGCGCATCTGCAAAAGCTTCCACATACAATGCAATGATTTCTGGTTTGCCAGCTGCCGTCATCGCCCAAGCCCTGGCTCTATCCAATATTCATTTGTGCATTGATGCAGCCTGTTCATCACCATTATATGCAGCGAAGCTTGCATCCCATTATTTGTGGACGCACAAAGCAGATTTGATGTTAGCCGGGGGAATTAGCTGTTCTGATCCTCTGTTTTTGCGGATGTTGTTTTCCGGTATTCAAGGATACCCGGAAGACAACGACCTGAGCCGTCCTTTGGACAAATCCTCTAGAGGACTCATGACTGCCGATGGAGTTGGGATGGTGGTGCTGAAACGATATAGCGATGCGCTCAGAGATGGCGATCGCATTTATGCCACCATCGCCGGTAATGGACTCTCTAACGATGGTCGAGGTAAACACCTGCTTAGTCCCAATTCTAAAGGGCAAATTCTCGCCTTTGAACGCGCTTACAAAGAGGCACAAATCAGTCCCAAAGATATTGATTACATGGAGTGCCACGCGACTGGCACATTGTTGGGAGATACCACCGAATTCAACTCAGTAGAAACGTTTTTTGGTCAGCATCAAGCAACCCCTTTAGTAGGTTCTGTCAAAGCTAACGTTGGTCATCTCCTTGTCGCTGCTGGCTCAGTGAGCTTGATTAAAGTACTTTTAAGTATGTCCAAGGGTGTCATTCCACCGACAATTCATGTTACTGACCCCATAGGATGCGAAAATAACGTTATTTCACCTCAAAGAATTGTCACAAGTACCGCCAAGTGGTCCCAAAAAGCACCAGTCAAACGGGCAGCTATCAGTGCATTTGGTTTTGGCGGAACCAACGCACACATGATTTTGGAGCAAGAGAACTCCACCCCGCCTTCGGCACCCCTCCCGAAGCGCGGGGAGGGGTTGGGGGTGGGGTTCCGAGGGATATCAACTGAACCTGATACGACCTCCCCATCTCAACCAGTGCGACTTGACAAAATCGCCATTGTGGGCATGGATGCCTTTTTCGGTTCCTGCAATGGATTAGATGCTTTTGACCGCAGCATTTATGACGGAACGCAGCATTTTGTTCCCCTTCCGCCTGACAGATGGCATGGCTTAGAAGAGCAAGAAGACTTACTCAAGAAGTATGGGTTACCAAACGGTAAAGCACCAGTAGGGGCATACATCCAAGATTTGGAAATAGATACCTTATCTTACAAAATCCCCCCGAATGAACTATCTAAACTGAACCCGCAACAACTCTTACTTTTGAAAGTTGCCGATCGCGCCTTAAAAGATGCTCAAGTCAAAGAAGGTGCAAATATTGCAGTCATCATCGCCGCCGAGACAGAATTTTCTGTCCACCAGTTACAGCAGAGATGGAATCTCTCTTGGCAAATAAAAGAAAGCTTGATTGCTGGAGAAATTTCTTTACCAGAAGAAAAGATTGCTCAACTGGAAACTATCCTCAAAGATGGTGTTCATAATCCAGTAGAAACCGGCGAATATCTGAGTTATATCGCCAACATCATGGCGAGTCGCATTTCTTCCTTGTGGGATTTTACAGGTCCAACATTCACCATCACAGCAGGCGAAAATTCCACTTTCAAGGTATTGGAAGTCGCACAAATGCTACTGAGTGCTGGGGAAGTGGACGCTGTGCTTGTGGGTGCTGTTGATTTAGCTGGCGGCGTAGAAAATATCTTGCTGCGAAATCTCACATCACAAATCAATACAGGAGTCAATACCCTCAGTTACGACCAAAAGGCAAATGGTTGGACGGTTGGTGAAGGTGCAGGCGCAGTTGTCCTGAAGCGCCACGGCACAGCAACAAAGCAGGGCGATCGCATTTATGCAGTTGTCGATGCCGTTAGTTTTGCACAACAGCATTCTACATCCAATGACTTGGACAGCCGTCTAACAACACCTGATGCAGCAGCCGTCAACTCTGTCTCGAGACAAGCTTTTGAGATTGCAGGCGTTAAACCTACAGACATTGAATATTTAGAAGTTTGTGGGAGTGGTATTCCCCAAGAAGATGAAGCAGAAATCAAAGGTTTAGTCCAGGCTTATCCAGCGGATAAAAATGGTCTTAATTGTGCAATTGGCAGTGTCAAAGCAAACATCGGTCACACATATGTAGCGTCGGGAATTGCCAGCCTAATTAAAACGGCTCTTTGTCTCTATCACAGATACATTCCCGCAACCCCCAAATGGTCTGGTGTTAAAAACCAAGAAGTTTGGCAGGATAGTCCCTTTTATGTCGCCACAGAATCAAGACCTTGGTTTTTGGGCAAAGACGCTAAAAAGCGAGTTGCTGCAATTAATAGCATGGGGATGGATGGGACTTACGCTCATGTCATCTTGTCAGAAGAACCTCAGCAAATACAACGCCACAGCAAGTATTTGGAGCAAACACCTTATTATCTGTTCCCCATTGCAGCTGATAATCGCTCCGATTTACTCCAGCAGATTAACGCTCTCAAAACAACCATCGAAAATTCTACTTCTTTAAACGTTACTGCAAGCCAAACTTTTGCTGCTTATAAGCAGCGTGTTGAAGCAAATTATACCCTTGCAATTCTTGGACGAAACAAAAACGAATTAGCCAGGGAAATTGAAGCTGCCTTCAAAGGTGTGAATAATGCCTTTGAAAACGGGGAAGACTGGCAAACACCAGTAGGCAGTTATTTCACAGCTAAACCAATAGGCAAGAAAGGGGGTGTAGCATACGTTTATCCTGCTGCGGTTAATTCTTATCTTGGCATCGGTCGTAATCTCTTCCGCCTGTTTCCCAAAGTTCACGATGACTTGCTCATCAAAAGTCTTTTCAGCCTTTTTGCTGAAGTTTCTCAGCTCGTCTTTCCCAGAAGCTTGAATAAATTAACAACTAGGCAGTTGGAAAATCTCGAACAGCGATTGCTCAATAATTCCTTGGCAATCTTTGAAACTGACATGGCATTTGCCAGACTCATTACCACAATTATCCGAGATAATTTCCTCCTCAAGCCAAAATATGTTTTTGGGTATAGCCTGGGCGAGACTAGTATGATGGCGGCGATGGGGGTATGGAGCAACTTTAGCCAAGGGATTAACGCCTTTCACGCATCTCCTTTGTTTCGAGACAGGATATCTGGATCAAAAAATGCCGTGCGCGAACATTGGGGATTACCATCAGCAGAACAATCGCCAGATGATAATTTTTGGAGTACCTATCTTCTGATGGCAACTCCATCCCAGGTTAAAGAATGCCTCAAGAATGAAAATCGCGTCTACTTGACTCAGATAAATACACCAGAAGAAGTTTTAATTGCTGGTGATACAGCGGCTTGTCAGAGAGTCATTAAAACTTTGGGTTGCAACGCTTTCCGCGCTCCTTTTAATCATGCAATCCATTGCGAACCAATGCAATCAGAATATGAAGAAATAGTTCGAGTCAATAGCTTACCGTCTCAGAACATACCTGGCGTTGTGTTTTACTCTGCGGCTGAGTACATGCCCACCAGACTCGATAGTGATGTCATCGCTCATAGTCTTACAAAAAACTTGTGTCAACAGCTTGATTTCCCTCGATTAGTGAACCGCGTCTACGAGGATGGGGCAAGAATATTCGTCGAAGCAGGATCTGGCAATATTTGTTCTCGATGGATTGATAAAATCCTAGAAAACAAAGAACATATTACCGTATCTCTTAATAGAAGAGGTACAGATGACCATACTTCTATTATCAGAGCATTAGCAAAACTTTGCAGTCATCAGGTTTCTCTGGACTTATCATCTCTGTATAGTCAGACAACAGAAACATCGAGTCAATTTAAACCGACTGTAAAAACTGTCAACTTGGGCGGAAACAAAATCGTTGCCAAAATCTTGAGTGACGAAAACCGTACGCTTTTTGAGAATATAGCTAGCAAAAAACAACTGCATCTTGTTAGCAACCAACATGAAAATATTCCTCTTTCCATAGAGTCTGAACTCACAAATTCTCTGAAGGAGTCAAGCAGTATCCACAATAATGTAAGTCATCTGGGCAACATAAAACTATCAACGATTAAGCAAGACGAAGAAAACGTGAAAAATACCACTAATAACAGTTTTGATTCAAGAAAAGAGTTACAATCTTGTGAGTCAACTGTAACTCAAGAAATTATTTCTCCATCTATTCTGCATCCAATCACCACCACTCAAAAATTTGTCCATTCAGTGCCTATTCTTGGCTTAACTCCGTCTCAGTACGAAAAGTTAAGTGCTAACAATAAGAGCGTTAATAAAGCTCACGCTGATTTCTTAAATTCTAGACAAGAATTTAGCAAACAAATCAGCGAAATCATTCAATTACAACTAGCTTGCGCTGAAAACTTACTGACTTAGTCATTTGTTAGTAGGTAGTGGTTACTCCCTTCCCGGTCTAAGATTACCTATAATGATTTACTCTTCTCTCTGTGTCCTCTGCGCCTCTGCGGTTTAAAAAATAGGTATTCTTCTGGCGGGAAAGGAGTAGTTGTTATTCCTTCACTATTGATAGCTAACTACTACCTACTAACTACTAACATAACAACTCTCTCTCACTCACAATTCAAGGGAATCACTACCGTGAAAACTGAAAATGCGGTATTAGGTAAATACAATAACGGTTTGAGCTTTTTTGGTCAGTTCAATCACAATCAAGTTTGGAAAGGTGACTTAGATTGTGTGGCGTTTGAACCATCAGATATCAAAGATAAATTGCAGAATTTACATAAACCTTGTTACATCGTAAGAGTAGCAGGAAAAATTGGTGTCACTAACGAAGGTTATTCTTGTCCTACTGATAATGGGACAGGACAAGTAGAATTGTTGACCGCAGTTCCACCGATCTCAACACATAATTTAGGAGATCCCAGTTTTCTTTCCTCTCATGGTGTGAAATACGCCTATGCTACTGGTGCAATGGCTGGCGCTATTGCTTCTGAAGAGATGGTGATTGCACTTGGAAAAGAGAAAATTTTGAGTTCCTTTGGTGCTGGTGGTTTAAGTCCAGACCGTCTTGAAGCAGCTATTAACCGTATTCAACAAGCCTTACCTCAAGGTCCCTACGCTTCTAATCTTATTCACAGTCCGAATGAACCTGCTATTGAACGCCGTGCAGTGGATATCTACCTCAAATATGGGGTGAGAACAACAGAAGCTTCAGCATTTTTGGACTTGACTCCCAATATTGTCTATTACCGCGCGGCTGGACTGGGCGTGAATGCAGCCAATCAAATTGAAATCAAAAACAAAGTCATTGCCAAAATCTCCCGTCGAGAAGTCGCTAGCAAATTTCTTCAACCAGCACCACTAAAAATTTTAAAAGAACTGGTTGCACAAGGACTCATCAGTGAGTTACAGGCAAATCTTGCGGCTCAGCTTCCCATCGCCGATGATATTACTGTAGAAGCTGATTCTGGCGGACATACAGACAATCGCCCCCTAGTTTGTCTCCTGCCTTCTATGTTGGCATTAAAAAATGAAATTCAGGAAAAATATCGTTACTCAACACCTATCAGAGTTGGAGTAGCTGGGGGAATTGGGACACCACAATCAGCAATAGCCGGCTTTATGATGGGTGCTGCTTATGTGGTGACTGGTTCGATTAATCAGTCCTGTGTTGAAGCTGGAACTTGTGAATATACCAAGCAATTGTTAGCACAAGCAGAAATGGCTGACATGATGATGGCTCCAGCGGCAGATATGTTTGAAATGGGAGTCAAACTTCAAGTTTTGAAAAGAGGAACTATGTTCCCTCTTCGAGCTCAGAAACTGTATGAAATATACAGGAATTATGACTCGATTGAAGATATCCCTATCGGAGAACGAGAAAAATTAGAAAAACAAATTTTTCGTAAGAGCCTTGCTCAGATATGGGAAGAAGCTGCAACTTATTTATCTAAAAGAAATCCTGAAAAACTAGGGAAAGCAATCAACAATCCCAAAATGAAAATGGCGGCAATTTTTCGCTGGTATTTAGGATTATCCTCTCGCTGGTCTAGTTCTGGAGAAAAGGGTCGAGAAGTCGATTATCAAATTTGGTGTGGTCCGGTGATGGGTAGTTTTAATGACTGGGTTCGTGGTTCTTATTTGGCTGAGGCAAAAAATCGCCGAGTTGCAGATGTAGCTGATCACATCATGACTGGAGCAGCATTTTTATACCGCATTCAAAGTTTAAAAATTCAAGGACTACAAATCTCGGATGACTACTGTCAGTATCATCCAGTTTGTTCTACTAGTAAGCTGTCACAGCAAGTTCAATGTTTTTAGTAAGGGCTTTAGCCTTTTTTAAGCACTCTTCGTGCTTACTACAGACTCTTCTAACGTTAGTGTAAAAAACTACTAGTTTGTAAGAGCTACAAATTGAGGAATTCAAGAAATCGCAGACTATTATGTTAGAGGTGGATAAATAATGACTTCAAAACAGTTTCATACGGCAGAAGAAATTCAAGGATGGCTGGTATCTATTCTTGCTGAGGCACTAAAAATCGAACCCGATGAAATTAATATCCAAGAGTCTTTAGAAAGCTACGGTTTAGACTCAGCTCAAGCTATGGTTTTAGTTACCCAAGCAGAGAAGATGCTGGGATTTGAAGTCTCTCCTATGCTGCTGTGGCATTACCCAAATATTGAAGCACTTTCACAGCGTTTAGCTGAAGAATCGCAAGATTTGGAGTCACAGGTTGAAGACACGGGAGTTCCCCCTCGAACAAATCTTTCCGCTGTCAAGACGGTAACGCTCGATTTAAGTGCTGAAGCTGTTTTAGACCCGAACATCCGTCCAGCATCGACTTTTAAATTTACAAGTGAACTAAATAATGTCTTCTTAACTGGAGGAACAGGCTTTTTAGGAGCTTTTCTCATCCATGAACTGCTACAGACAACAAATGCAGATATCTATTGCTTAGTCCGTGCTGCTAATTCTGAGGAAGGCAAGCGCAAGCTGAAGAAAAACTTGCAACAATATGCGGTTTGGGAAGAAGAGTTTAGCCCCAGAATTATTGCTATTCCTGGAGATTTATCTCAGCCACTTTTAGGTCTGAGTACTGAAGGATTTGAAATGCTGGCAGCTAATCTTGACGCTGTGTATCACAGTGCTGCCACATTGAATTATGTATATCCCTACTCAGCACTGAAGACTGCCAATGTTCTGGGAACCCAGGAAGTGATACGCTTAGCCAGCGAAATCAAAGTTAAACCTCTGCATTACGTTTCTAGTGTTGCTGTTTTTGAATCACCTGCTTATGCTGGCAAGGTCGTCAAAGAACAGGATGACTTTGACCATTGGGAGGGTATTTTTCTCGGTTACTCCCAAACGAAATGGGTTGCTGAAAAATTAGTGAAAATTGCCGGTGAGCGAGGACTTCCCATTACCATCCACAGACCACCATTGATAGCAGGGGACAGTCGAACAGGTGTGTCTAACACCCATGATTTTACTAACCTGATGATCAAAGGCTGCCTTGAAATGGGATGTTTTCCAGATGTGGATTATATGCTGGATATGTCTCCTGTGGATTATGTGAGCAAAGCGATCGCCTATCTATCAAGGCAAAAAGAATCTATAGGCAAAGCTTTCCACTTACAACATCCTGAACCTGTATCGTTAAAGATGTTAGTTGAATGGATGCGCTCTTTCGGTTTTCCAATTCAAATGCTTCCTTACGACGAGTGGCAAGCACTGTTAATGAAAAATGTCACTTCTGTGGAAAATCCTTTATACACGCTACGACCTTTCTTGTTTGAACGGTGGTCTCAAGAAGGACTGACGATTCCAGATTTGTACCTACAAGCTAGAAGACCGATTATTAGCTGTCAGGAAACACTCGATGCACTTGCAGGAAGCTCAATTGTTTGTCCACCGATAGACTCTAAATTGTTTATCACATACTCCTCTTACTTGATTGAGACCGGTTTTTTGAATGTTGCCTAGAGGTGCGCCACTAGCTTTGTTTGAAAGGTAATGTAGTGAGCGCTGCCTAGCCTGCGGTATGCCTGACGGCGTTAGCGTAGCGTCTCCGGAGGAGATACGCGCTTAGCGCCAACTACAAACTACACTTACCCGTCATTTTTGATTTGGCAAACTACTGGTTTGTCGCATTAATTACTCTAGCCGATTGTAGAGACGTTGCATACAACGTCTCTACAAGGTTTTAATACGTGAACCAATCAAAACAAATGCGATAGACTACTAAGCTTTGTGCCTTTAATTTGCACAATTTAGCCACAAGAATTTCATTTAAATCTGGTATGCAAATTATAGGATTTTCAGCTTATTTTGTATTATTGGTAATTGGTCTGAAGTTTAAATTTTTACTGCAATTGTTTCGATAAATAAGCTAATACGCGTTGTGCATTAACTTTTTGAGGCAGTCTGAGCGTTAGAAGCCGTCGCTCCAGGCTGCCGTTTCTTTATGATGATATGAATCAGCCAATCGGGAACGAGCAAATACTTACTTGGTAAGCTTCTAATCATACATATCAGTTTTATTTATAAATTGGACTAATAAAAATAAAAATGTTATAATATGGTTAACTGGATGCTTTGCTTAAAAAAAGCTCCGTGAAGCAAAGCATTTCGGAAATTCTAGCCTACCGCAACGGGTGCGCTCCCCTACGGAATTTAAGGTTAGTTATCGTTCACAGCGATAAATCACCCAAAACAGCTGATATTAAAGTCGGTTAATCACTTCGTTTATGTTGTTATTTGTTATCAGTTAGTAGTTAGTCTTTGAAAATAACTAATAATTAACAACTCACAACTCATAATTAACCACTAAAAGCAAATTTATGGAGGTATTGAAGTGGTAGCAACGTTCACAGGAAAAGTCGTTCTGGTGACTGGAGGCGGTTCGGGAATTGGCAGGGCTTCTGCACTAGCATTTGCCAGGGAAGGAGCAAAGGTCGTTGTTGCTGATGTAGCTGTTGAAGCTGGTGAAGAAACAGTCAGTAAAATCGAGGCAACTTACGGTGAGGCTATCTTCGTTAAGACAGACGTTTCCAAGGCGGCTGAGGTCAAGAAACTGATTAAAAAAACTGTTGAGACCTATGGAGCGATCAATTGTGCATTTAACAATGCTGGTATCAAGGGAGTGAGTAGTTCAACGGCTGCCTGCACCGAGGAGAACTGGGATCGAGTGCTCAATATTAATCTTAAGGGTGTGTGGTTGTGCATGAAATACCAAATTCCTTATATGCGGGAACAAGGCGGCGGAGCGATCGTCAATATGTCTGCCGCTGCTGGTTTGAGTAACTGCCTGGAACGTTTTCCTGCCTACACTGCCAGCAAGAATGCCGTCATAGGACTGACGAAAACCGCCGCCGTTGAATATGCAAAAGCGGGTATCCGCATCAACGCATTGTGTCCAGGCTACATCTACACACCAATGGTTGAAAGCGAGATTCATCAAAACCATCAAAACTCTGATTTGAAAGATTTGATGGCTAATAAAGTCCCTATGGGACGTTGGGGAACCCCAGAAGAAATCGCTGAGATTGCACTTTTTCTGTGTTCAGATATTGCTTCGTATGTCAACGGACATGCAATGGTTGTGGATGGTGGTTTAGTCGCATAGTCAGAAATGAAATCATTCATGCAGGACAACAGAAAGTTTGGCAGATGTGCAGACCCTGTTTTCCCAAATATAATCTTTTGGGGTCTTGAGAGTGCTTCAATGATTGGGTGAGGTTCTCAAGATTAATACTGCCAGCATCTTAACTGCAAGCCACTACCCTCTACAGCAACAGCTGCAACAGAATTGTCAGCTGGTACTAACTCAAGCAAGCTCCATTTTTCCTCTGTCTTTAGCTGTGCTGGTTGTCCTGGAGTGAGGGAAACCTCTATTTGCTCGAGTTGAGCAAGTCCTACTCCAGTTGCTTTTAAATATGCTTCTTTGCAAGTCCAGTAGCGGAAAAATACTTCTTGCATTTTGTTAGGAGGAAGCCCACACATCACTGTATATTCCCCAGGTGAAAAGTATCGTTTAGCAAGGGCAAGAACGTCAGAAATCGGGCGGATGTATTCTAGGTCTACTCCTACTAGGCGATCGCAAGTTACTGCACACAAAGCTAACCCAACTGAGTGAGTCAAGTTAAACGATAGTTTACTATCAGCAAACGTATCAGCTAACACTGGTTTCCCAGAGGATTCATAACAAAACTGCAATTGTTGCGCCTCGACACCCAAGTAGCGACCCAATATAGTTCGCAGTATACCTCGACCAGCAATAAAACGCTGCCGATGCTGTTCTTTATAGAAACGCTTTGCTCGACAAACTTCGTCGCTGGAGAGGGTTGCTACCAAATGTTGCAACTGTGCTTCTGGTCTGTCAAGGTCAATTCGCCAGACATGAACTTCATCCTGCAACAAAGTTAAATCTGCCGATGCAGGCAGCCACAAATGATTTTCAACAGTCATTGAGTCACGCAGTAATAGTTAGCTAATGCCTGAATTTAGATACCTAAATTTTGAGAGGATTGGTGTTAACAGCGGTGTTCTTCCGCTATGAACGATCGCCCCCTACTCATTGTGCGGTAATTTACCACTCTCACGACAATATGTAGACGAGGCAGTGCGTTGCGGTGAATCCAGTCCTGCACGCGGGTTTCCCGCCGTAGGGAACTGGTGTTCGCGTAGCGTGCCGTTCGCCGTAAGGCGTGGCGTCAGCCATAGGCATACCCGAAGGGAGCCAGCATTGTTCGCGTAGCGTGGCACGCAGTGCCACAGACGGAGAAGCCAGTGCAGGTGACTGGCCGTTGGGGTTTCCCCCGTTGTAGACGCCCGAAGGGCGGCTTCCCCCAGGGTAGCAACTGCCGTGATGTGTGGATTTATCCGTCATTCCTCTCGTTTAGGCTTTTATCGGAAAGCCCCAATCTCACACTCAAATCAATGGTCTAACGGTGTTGTCGCTTTTTCCAACAGATAGAAGAAAAAGTGCGTTGTCAAAATCGGTTTTGCTTTTTGACTTTCCCGTTATTATATAACTTTATGACCTGATTCCGATAGTCTCCTTGTAAGCGATTCTTAACTATTTTCAGACTTTTCTTGTTGAAGGGACAAGGGGGACAAGGGAGAGAGGGTAGAATGTATGAAGCCTTGGTATAAGAAGCGATTTTATGGAGTTTTGCGTTCATCATATCGACGGGGAGTGTAGACCCAAACGCTACCATCGCACCGCTGAATCATCCGGGTTTTGCTTGACCCAACAAGAATGACTGTCCGCATATCAGCAAGTTCTGGTGCTAAATCTTCCAAAGTGTAAACCTCAACAGATTCTCCATCCCTGCCAAGGTTGCGGGCAAGTACCACGGTCGTCTCAGGATGTCTGTAACGCAGTAATATATTTCGTGTCTCTGCTAGTTGCCAAAGGCGCTGCTTAGATACTGGATTATAAAAAGCAATCACGAAATCAGCTTGGGCAGCAGCAGTAATTCGCTGTTCGATAATTGACCACGGCTTCAAAATGTCAGACAGGGAGATGGCGCAGAAGTCATGACCAAGCGGTGCACCAATCTTTGCCGCCGCTGCTTGCATCGCGGAAATACCCGGTGCGACTTGAATTTCGATACCTTGCCATTCTGGTTTTGCCTCTCGGTCAAACACTTCAAAGACTGCTGCTGCCATTGCATAAATACCGGGATCACCAGAGGATACCACCGCCACAAAACGCCCCTCTGCGGCTAAATCCAGCGCCATCCGCGCCCGTGCAAGTTCTTCCCGGTTGTCGGACTCATGCCGCCGTTTGTCGTTGCCAAGAAAACCCAATAATCCTAAGTACGTAGAATAACCTACTAAATCAGTGGCATTACGTAAAATTTCTTTGACTTCCGGCGACATCCAATCGCTTGCTCCGGGTCCTGTGCCAATTATTGCCAAGCGACCACGTGGTTTCCCTGTGGTGTTGATATCGATAGGTAGGGGTGCAAGTGCGATCGCACAGTTAAAGTCGGATAATTGCCGTTGCATAACCAACCGCCCAGAGGAAGCCGCTAATGCGATCGCTACTGCCCCATCTGCGGTATTGTTTTGCGACATAGCAGCGGCAATCTCATCGGTTGTAAAGAAGCGAATAGGCACGTTGAGCGCGTCGGCAATTGCTTGTAAAGCTGGATTGGCAGCATCAAGGGTACTGGCAAAGACTCCGGCAATGGATGCTGGGGCTAACTCAGCATCAGCCAGCATTTGCTGCACAAGGGCGATTTCCTCGGAACCCCACCCCCTGCCCCTCCCCGCAAGCGAGGAGGGGTGCTGGAAGCGGGGTGAGGTGCTACTTACTCCAATCGCCACCGTTGCTGGGTGATAGACAAGGCGGGTTGAGGTGGAAACGACTGGCTTTTCTGTAATTTGTATGACTCTTTCTGCATTTTGGTCGATAGGCAACGAACTATTTCTTAACCAAGGTGCATCACCCTCTAACCTCACGGAATGTCCCGCCAACAAGTCGGACATGAAAGATTTGGCGTATTCGGGGTTCGCCAGACGGTATCCTACTGGGGGATCTTCCAGTGCGATGCCAAACCGGATGTCACCTGTAGTTGTGATGGCAGGTTTGACATCCAGTACGCTGGCTATTTGGCGTGCCAAATTATTTACACCATTGAGTCCGCCCAAAAGTGGCACGACTGCACTACCATCTTCGGCGACTGCGAGAACTGGGGGTTCTTGTCGCTTGTTGGCAAGCAGTGGCGCGAGGGTTCTGATCAGAATACCTGTAGCACAAATGCCAATGATAGGTGTTCCATTGGCAAATAACTCCCGCAGTGTCGTTCCAAACTCAGTAAAAGTGACATCCACATCAGAAGTGCGACCCGCCAGCCCGTATAACTGCGCTCCTGGCAAGACACTGATAATTTTTTTTGCTACGGAGATGCTGTTTTGACCTAGCATCACAACGGCGGGTGCGATTTTGATCATAGGACTGTAGTGGAAGTTAGTAGCTTTTTGTCGTTCCTAAATAGAACATTAGTACCATATGTGAAGTACTAAACGGAGCTTTTATGAAGCCACAGCTTAATATCATTACCCTTGGAGTCACTAGTTTACAACGCTCTCTCCAGTTTTACAGCGACGGCTTAGGATGGCGACCATCTAGCGCCAGCCAGGGTGATATCGTCTTTTTCAAATTAGGCACAGTTGTGCTAGCACTTTACCCACGAGAAAAGTTGGCAGAAGATGCAAGGGTCAGTCCATTTGGTCAGGGATTCTCTGGCTTTACCCTTGCATACAATACTACGAGTAAAGAAGAGGTTGATGAAATACTCAAGCTGGCAGAAAGTGTAGGCGCAACAATTGCTAAGCAAGCGGAAAATGTCTTTTGGGGTGGTTACAGTGGTTACTTTACAGATCCAGATGGGTATCTCTGGGAAGTTGCTTGGAATCCATTTTTTGAACTGAGTGAAGATGGTAGCTTAGTACTGCCATCACCAGAATCCTTGTGAACTAAGTACAGCATTTTATAAATCCGTAGCGTTTCTTTCGCCCAACTAGTAAGGCTGAAGCGGCTCGTGATTCGTTACGAACTTATGAAATTCTATACTAAGAATCCCCCACGTTCTACGCGTGGGGAGTGCCAATTTACCTATAAATGACTCTTACTCGGCACCAGAACCATCGAAAAGTAAGGCACTTGGGCTGGATCTACGTCATCCAAAGGCATGGTTCGCTGGTTTGCCATTGTCCCTCGCTCTATGTAACGCGCCCGTGATGCCAGACCTAATTTATACAACGCATCAGAAACTTTCGTGAAATGCCGCTGCAGTTTGATAATAGCGGCAGCATCAGCATTTAACAATTGTGCTTCCAAAACTTCGGCTGGCAGGGTGGCTGGCAGTACACTGAAAATATCGTTTCGGTAACTTAGGGGGACTCCTAATGCTGAAGCACATCCCATCGGTGAAGAAACCCCTGGCACGACTTCTGTTTCAAACTGGTCAGACAGACGCGTGAATACGTACATGAACGAGCCGTAAAATAATGGATCGCCCTCGCACAGGACTACCACATCCCGTCCGGCGGCAAGATGTTCAGCAATCGGGGTGACAACCTGGTCATAAACCGGTTGTGCTGCATACGGGTCAAGAGCACGTGGAAGGTGATATTTTACCTCGATTTGATTGCCTGGGAGATATTGGGCGACGATACCTCTAGCAATACTCTCTTTATCTTCTGCGGATTGATAAGCAAGAACTGGGCAAGAACGTAATAACCGCAGTGCTTTTAACGTTAAAAGTTCCGGATCACCTGGACCTACTCCAACTCCATAAAGACGACCTTTTGCCATCATTCTTCCTCCGTTGCTAAAGCGTTAACTGCAGCAGCGGTAATGGCACTTCCACCCCGCCGACCATGCAATGTTATAAATGGGACACCACGACTATCTGCTGCCAGTGCGGCTTTTGATTCTGCTGCCCCCACGAACCCAACCGGAAACCCTAGAATCAGCGCTGGTTTTGGTGCCCCAGCATCTAGCATTTCCAGTAATCGGAACAAGGCAGTCGGTGCATTGCCAATTGCGACCACTGCCCCTTCTAACTTTGGTAGCCACAATTCCAAGGCAGCTGCAGAACGGGTAGTACCAAGTTTTTGGGCAAGTTCTGGCACTTCTGGATCATTGAGGGTACAAATCACCCCATTGTCTGCTGGCAGTCGCCGCCGCGTAATTCCTTCTGCTACCATCCGGCAATCACACAGAATTGGTGCCGCTGCTGCTAAAGCTGTACGCCCAGATACCACAGCTGTTGGTGCAGCTGCGATATCATCAACAATATCTGTCATGCCGCAAGCATGAATCAGACGTACGGCAACCTTCGCGACATCCGGGGCAAGCACAGACAGGTTTGCCTCTGAGCGAATAGTGGCAAAGGATTGGCGATATATTTCGTTACCATCTCGAATGTAGTCAATAGTCATTTGTCCCTAGTCCCTAGTCCCTCAGATCCCCTTGCTCAAACAACCGTTGCAAATCTTCAACAGCATATCGGTTAGCGAATTGCCCAAATGATTCATTGGGAGTAGCACGTTTTGCCATATAGATTTGCAGCATCCGTTCTAGCAATAGGCATAATTCTGGAAACGATACTAAACTGTAAACTTCTCGTCCAAATTTCTCGTTGCTGTCACCATCACCCACGTAGATTTTATAACCTTCCACCGTTTCCCCCTCCTGCTCAATACTGACACCTAGAAGGGTAATATCGCTTCTACTGTGTTGGGCACAGGATTTTTCGCAACCTGTGAAGTGAGTGTTAACTGGTTGGTCGAGAGTGAGGCAACTATCGAGATACTTAGCTAGTGCCAAGGCGTGACCTTTGGTATCTGTTGCTGAAGACGCACATCCCGTATTGCCAGCACAGGCGACTAAGGCGCTGCAAATGTTGGTTGCAGACCAATGCAATCCTAAGTTTTCTATTTGACTTTGTGCTTGAGGAATCCATTGTTGGGGAATATCTGATATGAGAAGGTTTTGCCAAGGCGTCAGCCGAAGAGTACCAGTGCCGTAGGTTTCAGCAATATCCGCTAGACCACGCATTTGCCAAGTTTCCAATTTACCAACGGGTAGCACAACACCAATGTAGGATAGTCCTTGCTGTCGTTGGGGATGAACACCTATGTGTTGATATCTGTTTATGGTAGAGACGTTGCATCCAAGAGTTCTACATCTGTCCACGTCACTCGATATTGGAGAAAACTGCCGCAATCGATAAGGAAGATGATGCTCAACTTCTTGGAAAAATCTTTCAATGCCTAAATCGTTCAAAACTTCCCACAGACGGGGCTGGCGGGATTTGCGATGGGGAATTATCTTCTCAGACCGAGTTGCCTTCATAGGTATCACCTCACCCCCGCCCCTCTCCTTACCAAGGAGAGGGGTGCCCGAAGGGCGGGGTGAGGTTTTTGAACCCAACTTACTATCAGTCCCTACTCCCAAATGTTGCAAATAAACTTTCGCCAATGCAGCCACGACTTCTAGACATTCCTCTGGTTGCAGGAGAATGCCTGTATCAATGAATGGTTCAACCTGCGATACACCTAAATTCAACTTGAGGCGAAAGTAAACGTTTGTACCAAGCATGACAGCGGTTAGGGCAATATCATTGAGGCGATCGCCTATCGACACAGAACCACCGCCATCAAAAGCAACGCTAAATTTTGGTGAAAGTGGTGCTAGCTCCGCGTGAGTAGCAATATAATTATCCCATTCGCGGATGAACGGTCGAGTATCAATTAATTCGTATGGGTCAATGCCTGCTGTAGGACTACCCATGATGTTTCGCAGATGGTCAACCTCTGGAAGACTTGAAGCTATGCCAATTTCCTGCAAGACTCTCAAAACATGAGCGGTGATTTCCTTGCGGATTTCACGCACTTGGAGGTTGGCACGATTGGTAATATGAACATAGCCAGTTCCAAACTCGTCAGCTAAGTCAGCTATGACACAACACTGCTGGCTAGAAAGTATTCCTCCAGGTATGCGGATGCGAGATAATATACCGTCTCGCGCGGACGTTCCATAAAAAAGACCAGGACAACTAACAAAATCACACGGTAATGACACGCCTGCAACTCCTTCCCTGTGCGACGCAGGGAGCAGATAAGAACTGTGTCCGGAAGACACCCTTAGAGTTGGCATTCTGACTTACAAAGTCAAAAGTTATAACTTTTTAGTTGATTACAGCTGCGGCACAGTCCCGGAATTTCACCGGACTTTCCCGACTCCAAGTGTGTGTAGTTTAGCATGGGATAATACCTTTACCTCTTTTTGGTAAATCTTCTTAATTCCATCAGTCGCTACATGCACAAATGGTTATCAGTGGTCGGTATTGGTGAGGATGGGCTATCGGGATTGAGTGCGATCGCCTGTTCTCTTGTTGAGCGTGCAGAAGCGATCGTCGGGGGAAAACGCCATCTCGCCATGCTACCACCAGACGACCCGCGCGAGAAACTCATCTGGACTTCCCCCATCAGTGATTCGATAGAAGAAATTGTCCGTCGTCGGGGTCAGTCTGTCTGCGTATTGGCAAGTGGTGATCCCATGTGCTTTGGTATCGGTGTCACCCTCACCCGCAAGATTCCGATTTCTGAGATGACTATCATCCCCGCACCGTCATCCTTCAGTCTCGCTTGTGCCCGACTGGGATGGTCACTCACTGAAGTAGAGACATTAAGTTTAAACGGTCGTCCCCCTGCACTCATTCAAGCTGCCATCTACCCGAAAGCACGTCTATTAATATTAAGTGAAGGGAAGGAAACCCCGGCAATTGTGGCTGATATATTGACAAATCGTGGTTTTAGTGGTAGCAAAATTACAGTTTTGGAACACATGGGCGGTTCTCAGGAACGAATTATCTCAGGGACAGCCGCGTCATGGACGACAAAAGAACTGGCTGATTTAAACACTATCGCTGTAGAGTGTATTGCTGATGCTGGAGTCGTGCCGTTACCTCGGCTCGCAGGATTGCCGGATGACGCTTATCACCATGATGGACAGCTCACCAAGCGTGAAGTGCGGGCAATAACACTATCGGCTTTGGCTCCCACACCGGGACAGTTATTGTGGGATGTGGGTGCTGGATGTGGTTCCATTGGTATTGAGTGGATGCGGAGTCATCCTCGATGTCGGGCGATCGCCATTGAGCAAAACTCCACCCGACTCCAATATATTGCTGACAACGCCGCCGCCCTTGGTACACCTTATTTACAAATTGTTGCAGGCAAAGCTCCCGCTGCACTGAAAGACTTGCCTCAACCAGACGCCATCTTTATCGGCGGTGGTGCAACAACAGAAGGTTTGTTTGAGGTTTGTTGGGAAGCATTGCCTCCGGGTGGGCGTTTTGTTGCCAATGCAGTCACAGTTGAAAGTGAACAGAAGCTGTTGCAATGGCACAATCAAGTAGGGGGGGAGTTGATTCGTGTTGCTGTGCAAAGGGCTGCTCCCATCGGTGGATTTTTGGGATGGAAGCCGATGGTGCCTGTAACGCAGTGGATGGTGGTGAAGTAGTTAGAAGCAAACATCTATACCGCCCTTAGCAATGAGTATCCGTAGGGTATTCCATAATAGAATTTATGGTGACAAGAAGAATTCGGAGATAACGTGTCTGACAACTTACTAATGTGTATAGGCGATGGTGACAATATAGGTGATGTAATTGATTTTTATTTACTTTCACAAAATCTTGAAGAAGCTAGCAAATTTTCATTACAGGTAAAAGCAGCTATTGAACATATAGCAGAGCTAGCCAAGGATGAAATTAATGCTTCTGTAGTTTACGTAGCTGGTGATGATATATGTTTCATGGTTCCAGCGAATTTGAATATTATGAATAGTCTAGTTTCCTATTCAGAATTTTTTCTTGTAAGTACTGGAAAAACTATGTCGTTTGGTGTAGGGAAAACATCTGTTGAAGCATTAATTTCTCTAAGAAAAGCAAAAGTTTCAGGCAAAGGTCGCGTGGTTACTTTTGGAGATAATTAAAATTGAATAATTTATATATTTTTGTAACTACTGATAGACCTGATCAATATCTTAATTCAGTTGTTCATTGTATTGAACGAGGGACTAACCGTATAGTATTGCTGCAGGTCGAAGATAGCAAGACTGAGCAAGTTCAACTTAACCTACTTCGTACCAATGTTTATAACTTGCTTCAAAACCTTTCTAAAGGCTTTTACAAATACTACACTGGTCTTCGTAAAGAAACAATAGTTCCACTAGATACCGAATATAGTCCTGATGAGCTTTCTAAACTCAAAGCTAAATATATTTTTTGCCTAACAGATAATATTAAATGGGAGGTTGAAAGAATTCAATACCTTGAATTAAGACAGTACATATCCTCTATTTCTAGAAAGAACAAAAATGCGATTATTGATGTTACATCTGTATCCAAGGTTTATATAGGAGATATTTTTGCGTGTTCCCTACTTGAGAATATTAGCAAATTATGTACTTTTGAATTATTAATCAAGCCAGATTTTGATAAACCCTGGAACACTCTTATTCATGAGTTAGAGGAAGGAAAACAGTACAAATACACTAATTTGGTTGAAACACCCATTTTCAAAGAGAGTACTAAAGCCATTTTGATTAGGACAACGCCCTTGTTAGTTTCAGTGAGTGGTACTGTTTTATTTGTTGCTTTAGCTCTTGCCACAACTTTTATTTTTGGTTCAAGTGGTGCATTTGCCCAAGCTATGAGTACTGTTGGAACAGCATTAGGAATTATTTCTTTTTTCCTCATATATTTTCCTGTACGCGGTAAATAGAGAGTATCGTTATCGGTGGGGCGATTGCGTGTTCTGCAGGAGAAGCACTATCATATAGGTTTACGTTATTTACCCATTCAGGGGCATTAAGGTTTCAGTGTGAAAATTCCAGCAGATGCAATTATTCCAGACGACAAACTAACCCGCTATCTGCTGGTATACAAAGTAAGAAACGATAAATCGAAGTTTCTAGCGCAGGCTGGATTCACTCAAGAAAATCCTGAAGCATTACGGGCAGCTATTGAGTCACTTGCTGAGTCAGTCGAAGCTGTGGAAGATGGAACTAATGAATATGGCATCTTCTATCGTGTTGAAGGAGATTTGCTCGGCATTAATGGAATTAACTTGTCAGTTGTTACAATTTGGCTACAGCGACAAAGTGACGGCGTTCTTTCAGTTTGTCACCCTCAAACCTCGTAAGGAGTCTCGCCATGACGCTTGAGTTGTATAAGGAGGTTGCTTTAACTCTCGACTTAAGCGAGCACCAGCTTAGAGCGGGTGATATTGCAACGTTAATTGATTTTGTTCCTCATCCGACTGGTGGAGAAGACGGGTGTGTACTGGAGGTATTCAACGCAGTGGGTGAGTCAATTGCTGTGGTTACTGTTCCAGTATCTGCTGTTGAAGCGTTACGTGCCGATGAAATTCTAAGTGTACGTTCTCTACCACAAGCCAGTTGATGTACTGCGCTTAATTGGTGCGGCAGATCGCGGTTGCATTAGGGTTGTCAATGGGGCGATGTTGCACTCCTATCATCGCTGTTACACTGTGAGCAGAATTCAAGATTCTGCATATTAGCGATGCGTTCAATAGAGCAACTAACACAAGAAGTCCTATCTTTGCCCAGTGAATCAAGGGCACTCCTAGCTGAGAAGCTGGTAGAAAGCTTGGAATTCGATACTGATCCAGCAATTCACGCAGTTTGGACTACAGAGGCAAAAAGACGGCGAGATGAAGTCCGAAGCAGTACTGTCCAACCAATTCCTGGGGAAGAAGCGTTAGCTCACGTAAGGCAACTACTTGAGTAATGAAGTATGTATTTCATCCTGAGGCGCTGAGTGAGTATGCTGAGGCTGTTCAATATTATGCAGAGCAACGTACTGAGGTAGCGTAGGCTTTATTGATGCAGTTGAGGATGCAATCTACCGAATTAGAGACTCTCCAACTTGATGGCGCGTCATTGATGAGGATATTCGGCGATGTCTGACGCGAAAATTTCCATATGGAATTCTTCATACAATCGAGCAAGACTACATCCTCATTTTGGCTGTGATGCATTGCAGTCGAGAGCCTGGATATTGGAAGAGTCGCACACAGTAGAAACAGTTCCAGTCTAGCACTGTCCTCGTAAGGAATCTCACCATGACGCTTGAGTTGTATAAGGAGGTTGCTTTAACTCTCGACTTAAGCGAGCATCAGCTTAAAGCGGGTGATATTGCAACGTTAATTGATTTGGTTCCTCATCCTACTGGTGGCGAAGATGGCTGTGTACTGGAGGTATTCAACGCAGTGGGTGAGTCAATTGCAGTGATTGCTGTTCCAGTATCTGCTGTTGAAGCGTTACGTGCCGATGAAATTCTGAGTGTACGTTCTCTAGCACAAGCCAGTTGATGTACTGCCCTTGATTGGTGGGGCAGATCGCGGTTCCATTAGGGTTGTCAATGAGGCGTTGGCGTAGCCTCTCCTTTGGAGACTCGCTTCTTCCGTAGGGGAAGCACTATGATAAAAGTACAGATTTTGGTTCTGTCTGTGTATGACCCAGTGAATCACCGAACTACACGCATATCGAGAGACAAACCGAGAGTTGCCCAAATCTGATCGGTCGTCAAAACCGAAACATCAAGCCGCATTCCCAAACTCAAACAAGCGCGGTCGCCCAAAGACAGACCAGCCTGTCGAGTTTGCAACCACAATCTCCCCGCCATCTGGGCATCTTCAGGAGTAAACGGAGCGATGATCAGCCCCAACGCCTCCAAATCCTCTCGCATTCCATCTATCACTACACCCGCAGCCACAGATTTCTGCACCACCTCAGCCCAATTCACACTCGAAATCACCGACTCAGTCAGCACGACTTCAACGGCTTCACTTCCAGGCTCATCCTGCAAATAAGCAAGCAAAGCAGACGCATCCAAAACCACCGTCATGCGCCCATTTCCCGCTTGGCTTCCTCGCGTCGTTCCGCGATCAACTCATCCGCCAGACTTATCCCTTTCGGCAGTTGTGAAAACCGAGCTTTCAGGCGCTGTTTAATCGCCTCCTGCTTTTCCAAAATCAGCCGCCCCTCTTCAGGACGAGCGACTAGCGTATCTCCCTCCTCAAAACCTAACAGCCGCCGCAGAGCAGCAGGAATCACCAAACGCCCTTGGCGACCCAGATGGACTTCAACATATTTAGATGATTCGACCATAGATCCAATTTTTATGCCACATTGAATCTATATGTGCCATAAAAATGAAGTTTGTGGCAATAGTTAGTTATATCCAGTGTCCAGCCAGGGCAAATGGCACAATGAAGTAGGCGGGGAGTTGATTCGCGTTGCTGTGCAACGGGCTGCTCCCATCGGTGGGTTTTTGGGATGGAAGCCGATGGTGCCGGTGACGCAGTGGATGGTGGTGAAGTAGTTGGAAGGAGTCTCGCCATGACGCTTGAGTTGTATAAGGAGGTTGCTTTAACTCTCGACTTAAGCGAGCATCAGCTTAAAGCGGGTGATATTGCAACGTTAATTGATTTGGTTCCTCATCCTACTGGTGGAGAAGACGGGTGTGTACTGGAGGTATTCAACGCGGTGGGTGAGTCAATTGCTGTGGTTGCTGCTGCAAGTTCTGCTATTGAACCGTTGCCGATGAAATTCTGAGTTTTTACGTCTTTTCAAACCAGAATTTACTTGTTGCAACCCCACGAAATCCTGTTTTTTCGTCATAATTCTCAAGACTGAATCGGTGTTCTAGTAGGGACTATTATGTTCCCGCACGAGAGCGAATATGATCGGGTATATGATGGCGATCGCCTAATATTTCTAACAAAGGACCATGAACGTCAAATTTAACCATACTTACCGACGCGACCAAAATATTCACCCGATAGCGATAGCGTCCCAAATCAATTCCTAATAAACTGCAAAGCATAATCCGAATCGTGGCTTTATGGGATACTACTAAAACATTACCTTGGGGATGTCTTTCTTGAATTTCAGCAATGACAGGCATAGAACGGTTAGCAATATCTACCGCAGTTTCTCCACCTAGTGGTGCATTCCAAGCGGGTTCTGTCAACCATTTTACATAGTTTTCTGCATAATTCTCTTGAGCAAACGATTTACTCTTAGTTTCCCATTCGCCGTAACTACCTTCTCTAAGTCCGTCACGCAACTGCATATCCATACCAATAGCATCACACAATGGCTTAGCAGTTGCAATTGTGCGCTTCATCGGGCTAACATAAACCGCTTCCCACTTCAATTTTTGATAAACATCGGCTCTAGTGAGTGATTGGGTACCCAATATCCTAAAATTTTATCAAGAGCAGGGCGGTTTACCCGATGCTATGACTGCTCACTACGGCGATGGGGGACTGTGCGGCGTTCTGATTGAGGAGGAGACAGGCATACCTTTCACCTTTACTGCTCATTCTCTCGGTGCCCAAAAGATTGACAAACTAGAGGTGATTCCAGAGAATTTGGCGCAAATAGACGAGCAATTCCAGTTCAGATACCGCATCATAGCTGAACGCCTGAGCATGAATCGCTCAGCTATTAATATCACCAGTACACGACAAGAACGCTTTGAACAGTACTCTCACCCTGTCTATCGTGATGCAGTGGATGTAGACAACGACAACCGCTTTGCGGTGATTCCACCAGGAGCAGATTTTTCCATCTTCGGTGCCGAGGCGCGTTCCGAAAACGAGGAAGCTATTTACCAGTTCATTCAGGAGCGATTGGCACGGGACATTGCAGAGTCACGTCGGGATTTGCCCGCTATCGTGGCATCCAGTCGGTTAGAGCTTAAAAAAAACGTATTAGGGCTAGTGCAAGCCTTCGCAATGAGTCAAACGCTTCAGGAACGAGCTAACTTGGTGCTGCTTACAGGGGGACTGGACGATCCGCTGCGAGAGAAGGCTAGCGACGACGTAAGCGAAGAGGTATTAGCCCCCATCCGGGAAGTGGTCGAAGAAAAGAACTTATGGGGCAAGATTAGTGCCTTTGGCTTGTCAGAACAAGGACAAGAAGCACTGGCTGCAACTTATCGGTTTATGGCTAAACGGCGATCGCTATTTGCGCTGACTGCGCTCTATGAACCCTTTGGCTTGGCTCCCTTAGAAGCGGCGGCTGCCGGGTTGCCAGTGGTAGCAACTCAGAACGGTGGTCCCAGCGAGAGCCTGCGAAAAGGAGATACCGAATATGGCGTACTCGTTGATCCGGAAGACCCAGCTGATATTGCACGAGGCTTGGAGCGGTTGCTATGCGATGAAAAAGAGTGGGAGTATTTTGCTCAGGCTGGTCAGCAACGGGTACTGAAGACCTACACCTGGGAAAGTACCGCCGAGAACTACCTGACCCTGATCGAGCAGATGGTTTCCTCACCACAGGCACGCAGTCGGGATCAACTCCTGCCAATTCATCCCTACTTCCGTAATCCACAACTGCAGACGGATGTTTCGTTGGAAGAATTGAGCCACCTTTACTTTGGGTCTGAGCAAAAAGTATTAAGTACACCTAGCGCTTAATAAGGGTTCCCAAATCCTGAACCCATTCATCTTAAAGTTGCCGCTCCCGCTAACAAGGTTCGTAAACACGCGAAGGACATTAGGTATGTCATCCCAGACTGAAGAATTCACTATTGGTGTCGAAGAGGAATATCAAATTATCAACCCCGTGACGCGGGAATTGAGTTCGCGTGTGGAACACGTTCTCCCGAAAGCTCAGAAAGCACTAGGGGAGGAGGTGCAGCCAGAAGCCCAGCGATCGCAGATAGAAATTGGTACGCCTATCTGTCGAACACTTGCGGATGTGCGTTCTGAACTTGTTCGTTTGCGACGCGAAGTGATTGCGGCGGCTGCCAACGACGGTAACCAAATTGCCGGCGCCGGGACGCACCCGTTCTCGCACTGGGAAGAACAGCAGATCACGCCCAAAGAACGTTATCAAACCCTGATGCGAGATTATCAACAACTTACCCGTGAGCTTGTCATCTTTGGCTGTCACGTGCATGTGGGGATAAGCGATCGCTCTGTTGCCATCCAGGTGATGAACCGTGCCCGTGTGTGGCTTTCCCCGCTCTTGGCACTGTCGGCGTCCTCGCCCTTCTGGTTAGGTACGGATACAGGCTATGCAAGTTATCGTACCGAAATTTGGAGCCGATGGCCCCTATCCGGTCCGCCGCTGATATTCGAGTCGGTAGCTGAGTACGAGGCGCTTGTACAGGCTCTGGTGGAGACGAAAAGCGTAGAGGAGGCGACGAAGATTTACTGGGATGTGCGTTTGTCAGAACGCTTCCCGACAATAGAGTTTCGAGTCACCGATATCTGTCAAAGGGTGGATGAAGCGGTGATGGTGGCGGGGCTTGTGCGCGCGTTGGCGCGGACTTGTTACGAACAAGCGATGCGGGATGAACCGTTTCCCGCCGTGCGCCACGAACTCATACGCGCTGCTATTTGGCGTGCCGCACGCTATGGATTAGATGAGGATTTAATCGACGTTGCCGCTATGAAAGCTGTAAGGGCGCGTGATCTGGTTGAGAGCTTTCTCGCCTTCGTGCGTCCATCGCTTGAGGAGTATGGAGAATGGGATGAAGTCTCATCTCTTGTGTATGAAACCATGCAGCAAGGGAACGGCGCAACACGGCAGCGGGAAGTTTTCAAGCGAACCGGGCGTTTGGAAGATGTCGTCGATCTCATCGTTCGAGAAACGGCAAAAGGGGTAGCGTCAGTATAGGGGACAAAATTTTATGCTAGTTCACATCATCGCCGATTACGGCTTTGGCGACCTCGCCTTCGCAGAAGTCGTGCAGCGCCTCAAACTTTATCTACCGGATGCTGAGCCGATACTCACACCCGTGCCTCCTTTTGCTACCCTAGCGGCAGGATTCTGTATCGCCCAGTTGGGCTTGAATAAAGCCCCCGCCGGGACAATTATTTACCACAACGTTGCGCCGCGAGAAGATGATGAACAGGCACGTGCTGGGAATGCGGGTGAGCGTCTTGCTTTTGCACGCCTGCCAACGGGTGTGCGCGTTATCGGCGTTAATGCTGGTTATGCCTTCTCATTCGTGCGCGATCTGGCAGTTGAGTTGCGCTGGGCTGCTGTAGCGGCTGAAGGTTCACAGTTTCGTTCTCGTGACCTGTTTCCGGAAGCCGCAGGGGCGATCGCCTTGGGTCAACCTGATGCTCTAGATGAGGAGATTCCCCCTTCTGATATACCCGACGTACCGCCCAATTGTATTGCCTATATTGACGGCTACGGCAACTTGAAAACCACAATTAAACATGAGGCTAGTAAGCCGCACGAAGGTCAGGCTGTGCGTTTGCAGATCGGTGAGAGGGAACTGGAAGCGACCAAGAGTGATGGCAGCTTTGCCGTCGAATCCGGACAGTTAGCGTTTGCGCCTGGTAGCAGTGGCTGGACAAATGAACAAGGCGAACATACCCGCTGGATGGAAGTTTTCCTGCGCGGTGGTAATGCCTGGGAATCATTTAATTATCCAGCGATCGGCACGCATATACAGATCACTTTAGGGTTCGCGAGTTGAGTGCAATACATCAAGAAATAAGAACCACAGATGGACATTAAATAAAAGTTTTTCCTCTGTCTTCCCCCCTCTTGTAGCTACCGTGTACACACAAGTATAGGGCGCAAGGGTTTCAACTCTTTTAGCCCCGTAAATACCCAAATTTTGGGCAACTGAAAACTCTATTTATCCCGCTAATTTTAGGGCTAGGGCAACGAAACCGAGTTTTAGGTAGGATTTCAAGACTTGTGTGTACACCGTAGCCCTCTTGTAGGGGGGAATGAGGGGGGTGGACACAGATAAATAATTAGTTCATCCAAATGAGAAGCACTATATTTACCACTGTTTTTTATCGCTTAAACAATGTCTGAGCCATTAATCATCGTTGATGTGCAATGCGGTTTTGTCAACGAATTTACTCATCACATCGGGCAACGAGTTGCTCGTTTAATCGAGCGAAATGAGTATGCACCAGTTTTATTCACTCGGTTCGTCAACGCACCTGATGGACCGTACCAGAAATTCCTTGATTGGCACAGCTGTGCTAATGAACCAGAAATTGATATTGTCCCAGAACTACAACCCTGGGTTCAACCGGAAAGAGTTTTTTCTAAGCTGGGGCTGTGCGGGATACCGGATGAACTGAGAGACTACCTTATAAAGCAGTGTTTTGAACGGGTTTTCATCGTCGGTATTGACACTGATATGTGTGTGTTGAAAATCGCGATGGATTTTTTCGACATTGGCATTGAACCGATTGTACTCACTGATTGCTGCGCTAGTACAGCAGGCTTACAGGCGCACTTGGCGGGGTTGGCAGTACTCAGCCGGAATATCGGTGCTTTTCGTCTGCGTGAAGCTGGTCTTTCTGAGGGATCGCTAGCTGCGCCAGTACAACAAAGCAGGGAATAGACGTTCAACGAACCAAGTTGTAGTAGAAGGATTTCAAAAAGATGCAGATAATACCTAACATCGTTAGCCTGCAGTAGTATTATTCCAGACGATAAACTAACCCGCTATCTGGTTGTGAATGAGTGAAAGCCCTAATTTATCCTGAAGAACAATGGAATTCAGTGCAGAAGAGCTAAATGCAGCACGTCAGCTTTTACTTGATAGAGTTGTCGAGTATTTTTTGGCGAAGCAAGGTATTGAAGTTTTATTTGTTCAAGGTTCCGTGGCATCAAATTCAACAGATGAGTTTTCAGATATTGACTTTCGGGTTGTAGTTCAGCCAGAGTTTTATGAACACTTCCTTTGGGAACGTTTTTTTGCTCCTAAGCACTGGGGAGAATGGCTATACAATGAATGGACAGGGATTCAGTGGGTTTGCGTCTCTCACTTCAAACCGTTCAACAAAATTGATGTCCTTTACTTCAAGCCAGAACATCTTCAGCCATCGCCTTGGTACTTAAAACCCATTCAAGTTATTTACGACCCCAAAACTCTGATAAATCAGGTTATTGAAGCGTCTCAAGGCTTAGAGTTCACTTTAGATGTTGATGAAGTCAATCGCCTAATCAGTAAAGGGCTAGCACAAGCAGAGGAAGTATATCGTCGAGTCATGCGTGGAGAACTTTTCTATGCTCAATCTCTTCTTGACAACTTTCGAGGAAGCATGATGCAGATCGACGATTTTTTCCTCAAAAATCCCTCATCTTCTATGGCTCCAGCTTCTCACTTCGAGCAGCGCGGTAGTCAAGCATTGATTGAGGCTCTGAAACACTCTTATACGTTACTGGATAAGCAATCTATTCTTCATGCTTTAGGTGTATTGCTGAACGTTTACCAAAATCAAGTTATCAAAGCTCACGAAATGCTATCGTTACAACGAGATCGGGAAACAGATATGTACTGGATTGATATTCTGATTAAGTTATGTGAGGTTTCCCTTTAGATTGGACTAGTAATTGCGCTAGTAAATAGCAACACTTTACACCGAACGGCAGGTTCAAGCAGATAAAGTATTTATTTCATCCTGAAGCGATCGCGCTAAGCGCACGCTCCGCGATCGCAGTTGTATCAAGGTTATCGGTGGAGCGATGGCGCTTTTCTCCCGCTGAGTCCTCCAGCCTACTCCTGACTAGACCCAGAAGATAACTACAATAGGTAGCAGTCGCACTACTAGGAGGAAAAAATGAAAGCACAAGAAGTGATGGGAACCGTTGATAAAAATGGTCAACTGTCTTTAGATAAACCCCTAGCAGTACAAAAGCAAAGTCGTGTCCGGGTGATTGTGTTGTTCGATGAAGAACAGATGGATGAGGATGATGAATCTAAGGAAGCTGTATTAGAAAGTCTTCGCAAGTCGCTTGGGGAAGCAAAAACTGGTAAAACCCGACCTATTTCTGAATTGTGGGATGGAATAGATGTCGAGTGAACTTCCCTCAGTTGAAATTAAGTTTACTGATGAATTTAAGCGCCGACTACGCACCCTCTCCAAAAAGTATCGTCAAATTCAGTCTGATGTGCAGCCAGTCATTGAACAGCTTCAAGCAGGCGAATTTGTGGGAGACCAGATCCCAGGAACAAGCTATACAGTTTTCAAGGTGCGAGTTCGTAATAGTGATATTCAAAAAGGTAAAAGCGCTGGTTATCGGCTAATCTATCAGCTTGAGTCACCTACAAGTATTATCCTGGAATGGTGACTGCGCTACCAGGAGCCAACTGCATTTGGCTTACGGGTTTGACAACGAGAGTGACAGCAGTCATAACTTAAGAATGAAAAATAATCTTTCAAATTTATCGTAGCTGATTTACTAACCACGCCACAGCACTCTCTACATCACTCACCTTTTCTCCTGGTGGAGTTACTGGACGCTTCACCATTACTACCCTTATCCCAAACTCTCGCGCTGCAATAATCTTGGCATAGGTAGCATCACCGCCGCTATTCTTACTGACTATAGTATCAATCTGATGTTCTATCAAGAGTTTGCGCTCATTATCTAGGGCAAAGGGACCGCGATCGCACAATATCATTCCTGATGGCACCAATGCATCAGAGGCGGGAGACTCGATAAGCCGCATCAAAAACCAAATATCTTGCAGACTGGCAAAGGGGGCAAGTTGCTGTCTACCGATAGTAAGGAATACCCGTTTGGCAAATTCAGGTAATACGGCGGCGGCTGCTTCCACACTATCAACTTCAACCCACTGGTCATCAGGAAAACGCTCCCATGTAGGACGGATGAGCATCAGATGTGGTATTTTACAGATTGTAGCGGCTGCTGCTGCATGAAAAGACATCTGCGCGGCAAAGGGATGAGTTGCATCAATAAGGACATCTATCTTAGCGTTACGTAGGTATTCAACCAGTCCCGCTTCACCGCCGAAACCGCCGATACGCACTATTCCTGCTGGTGCTTGTGGTTGACTGGTACGACCTGCTAAAGATGTGATAACTTCTACCTCTGGAATAGCTGAGGCTTGAGACGCCAATTCTGCTGCATCACCTGTTCCGCCAAGAATAAGAAGACGTTTCATAGATAGCAGAATAAAACGAAGAAGGATATTAATGCAATGCCGTGCAACTTGAATTTCTACTGATTTCCTTTGATAATTTCATAATAAATTCTTAAGTGGGTGGACAAAATTAAACTCATGGTGGGCATTGCATATTAAAAGCTTGTAACCTTTGCAGAGGAACTGTTTTAGGCAATGCCCACCCTACTGGTATGTTTCATGTATTTATGTTCATCTACTTAGTAGGGTGTGCCTTGCTCACTAAATCTGGTATTAGTGGGCAGCAAACATCATTGCCCACCTTACAAAATCTAATTTACAAGATAATTTAAGAAGCGCTTACTTTCTTATTTTGATTTTCCTTAATGAGAAATGCTGAAACCAACTTTCAGCATCTTTTTGTCTAAGTTATACCTACTTAGTTGTTACCAAAAATCATGATTTTTTTACTAACTAAGTTGGCAAAATAATATTGAATTGACACTAAATTTGATCTGCATTGCTATAATCAAAAACTTACTGTATCCTCAGTAATTAAAAGCTTTTCATTACTGTTACTAACTGGAATATTCCTCAAAAATACATTTATTGTCAAAGTAACCATGACTGTTATCCAAATAATCATGCTTGCTGCTGTTTTCTTAATAGCAAGCATTATCAGTGTGATTGCTGGTAGCACTTCCCTCATTACCGTGCCAGTTATGCTTGAGTTTAGAGTTGAACCGCGCACTGCCCTTGCTACTAATATGCTGGCATTAACGTTCATGAGTATTGGTGGTACATTACCTTTTATTGGTAAAAGAGTGATTGATACACTTCGCTTACCACTCCTGATAGTTCTAACACTGGCAGGCTCAATTTTAGGGGCATTGCTTGTTCTCGTTGTGCCGTCAAAATCAATGCCAGTTATTATTTCTATTTCAATGATTGCTGTTACGGTGTTATCAATTGCTAACCGGAATGCTGGAGTCGTTCCATCTGTGGGAATACCTTCACGGATAGCAGAAATAGCAGGTTATACAGTCACTTTCATGCTTGGTATTTACGGTGGCTTTTTCAGTGGCGGTTACGTGACTTTGCTAACAGCAGCCTACATTATGCTATTTCGCATGACATTTATTCAAGCAATAGCTACCACCAAAGTCATTAATGTATTCTCCTCACTTGTTGCCACCCTGATATTTATAAAGCATGGAATAGTAGATTACCAACTAGGTATGATTCTTGGTCTTGCTATGTTTATAGGTGGAATTATTGGAGGGCGTATGACCCTCAGCTTAAGTAATGCCTGGTTACAACGTATTTACCTGACAGTTGTGGCTATCCTCGCATTTATCACACTGCGTAAATCTCAGCAACAAAATGACTCAACTAGCACGACTAATTTGATGATTGAATAAGTAATACAGCACTTTGCAAGTAAATGAAGTACACACTTCATATTACAAATCTTGTGGGGTGGGCATCTTGCCCGCCCTTGTCTACCTTAATCATCCGAAATGCGCTGTAATTCTTTTGCTTGCGAATCTTGGCTGATAATTTCACCTTTGCGGTCAAACAAAACCGTCCCAACTTTAAGGGCAACATTCGCATATTTTTGCACGTAAGCAGTAGCCTTCTGACTAATTTTTTCCGCCAGTATCCCAAAGACTGATTCCGACAAGCCCAATTCTATCAATTTTTTGTGTGCTGCATCAGCAGTCTTGGCATCTAAAACTGCCCGTAATGCTTGTAAATCACCGCCAACTGTAACCACCGCTGCACTAATAATTTCTAATTTGGCATCTGCTAAATGACTAGAGGTATTAAAAATGCCACCTGCCAGCTTAATCAGTTTACCCTGATATCCCAGCAACAAAACAGAACTTGCCTGGTACAGTCCAGCTTCTACCAACAACGCACCAATCCAATTACCTGTTTGCACAATTGCCGACTCTGGTATGCCTAAACGTTGTGCGACTTGCATACCATTGCTACCAATACAAAATACGAGATTAGGACAAACTTTGACTTTATCCTGCAATGACAGTCGAAATTCTTCTAGGTGATCAGCCGCAGACAGGGGTTGAGAAATTCCGCTGGTTCCCAATAAAGACAATCCCTCTAAAATGCCAAAGGCTTCATTCGAGGTACGTTTCGCCAGTTGACGACCTTCGGGAAGAATAATCGTCACCGTTGCCCTTTGCTCTGGGGGAATGATAGGTAGTAAATTAGCATCAAATAAGCGACGGGCGTAGCTGTAAATCGCTGCTTCTCCAGAAGCTGTTTTTCCCAAACCCTCACCTGCTTCTAAAACCAGGGCTTGAGATTCCCTTTCGGACAACCTCACCCAAGCCCAAATGGGCGTGTTCCTTGTTAAATCTAAGTTATCACCTGGATCGCTGAGTGTCACTGCTAAAGCACTTTGAGCATCTAAAGCTGCAACCTGAGAAATAGGAATCTCTGCTTTTTCAGGAAGGAGGTCAATCTCAACTGTCCGTTGAGAATCGATTTTTTCGCGCAGATGCATCAAAGCAGCTTTAGCCGCCGCTACTGCAAACACTGGTAGAGTATAACCTGTACGAGGCATATGGCTGCCAAATGAGTTTTTAGAAACATCTTCGCTTCTACTATAGGGGAGAAAGCGCCTCCGAAGAGCTCACTTTACCTGAGTGAGTGCTAGTGAAATAGTACGAAAAAAAGGTTTAATGATTTTTGGTCAAGCGATCGCAAGAGGTCTATTTTGGCAACAATTAAGTGTAGAAATGTGACGTTTTCCAATATCCAGGCGGTTCTATTTGATAAAAACGGTACTCTGGAAGATTCTGAAGCTTATTTGCGTACTCTCGCACAAAGAGGTGCGCGAATGATAGACGCGCAAATTCCTGGAATTGGGGAACCATTGTTAATGGCGTTTGGTGTGAATGGCGATCGCCTCGATCCAGCCGGTTTAATTTCGGTGGCGAGTCGTCGCGAAACAGAAGTCGCCGCCGCTGCTTATATTGCCGAAACTGGGCGGGGATGGTTTGAATCTTTAACGATATCTCGTCAAGCTTTGGAAGACGCGGAAAAATATGTTGGTAAGACTCCTTCACCTTTGTTTGTTGGTAGCTTGGAAGTGCTAAAGTCTCTCTCAGAAGCAGGGCTGAAATTGGGGATTCTTTCCGCAGCGACAACCGAAGAAGTGCGTGCTTTTGTCCAAAATCATCAATTGAGTGATTACATTCAACTGGAAATGGGAGTTGATGAAGGTCCAAGTAAACCAGATCCAATTTTATTTGTGAATGCTTGCCAAGCTTTAGGAGTGGAACCAAGTGCCACGCTGATGGTAGGAGATTCTGTGGGTGATATGCAAATGGCGCGTCATGCCAAAGCTGCTGGTTGCATTGGTATTACTTGGGTAGGGAAGGCGGAGAATGTTAAAGGTGCGGATGTGGTGATAAATCAACTCGATGAAATTCAAGTTGTCAGTGGATGAATTGTATCTATTAACTACACTTTATTCAACTCGTTATACTTTGTAGTAACGACTTCAGTCCTTGCCATATCACCCAAAGAGGACTAAAGCCCTCACTACGAACTTATCAAGGTTGTATGACTGGACTTGATATTATTAGGTTTTTATGCAGATGAACTAGTGGATAATAGACCCGCCTACTTAAAGCACGAGATTGCCACTGGCTTTTTTATCTAAAATCAAGCACTTTGCAGTTTATACTTAGTGCTTAAACAACATTCAACTTTTCAGATGAGTGTTACCCTGTAGAATTTTCAGACTAGCTGGTTCTAGGTGGGGTGAGAATTGCCTTGCCCTTTGGGCTGGTCATTCTTTCCCATTGCCTATCTCAAAACTGCATATTTTAATTTTGCTTACACCTACTAATACCTGGATACCTAAGACAGGAAGTAACCCTTTTGTGGAGGCTACAAAACATAGAATTCTTGACAATCGGGAATTCCTAATATCCATAGGTAAGGTCAAATATGTCCAATCATGCAATCTTGATTAATCAGGGAGATAAAAATGTTTATCCACACTACCAAATCCGATTTAGATGAGCTTTTTAAAGACTATGGTGAAGTTCAAACATCGAAAAGAATTAACGATCAAGGTGCTGTGTTTGTGCAGCTAGACAAGAATCCAGGGGAAGAGAACCTTTGTGGTCAGATTAGAAGCGGGGGCACTGGCAGTGGGCAAGAATGTAGTTAATTTTCGTATACAAAGATAGGAGTAAATTTAGCATATGAATGAAGTTACACAGACAAAGCAACAAATTCTATGTCTAGCAACACATACACCCAATATAGGCATAGATGAAGAGTTGAACGCAATTAGCGCTGTTATGCAAGGACGCAACATGCTATAACTTAGATGATTCATGTTTTAGCACAACCTATATCAATTACATAAATTGTTGGAAGTATTTGATCGAATCTTTAAGTAATCGCGAACCTGACTGCATCCTTTCTTTAACAATCCCTTCAAACTGAGATCTGACACATTCCATAGTAAAACAACTTTATCTGCACCAGCAGAAGCCAACCATTTGCTATCGGGACTGAAACTCACAGCACCCACACCAGTCTGGTGTCCAATTAGCGTCGTGATTAACGTTCCATCCCGTTGCCAAAGTTTAATCGTCCCATCGCTACTGGCGGAGGCGATCATTTGTCCATCGGGGCTAAAGCTGGCATGAAGCACCAAAGCTGTGTGTTCACTTAGTGTTTTGATTAACGTACCATCCCTTTGCCAAAGCTTTATTGTTTTGTCACCACTGGCGGTGACGATTGTTTGTCCATCCGGACTGAAACCAACAGATTTAATTTCACTTGTATGTCCTTTAAGTCTTCCGAGTTCTTTACCCCCAGAACTCCACAACTTTACGGTCTTGTCATCGCCAGCAGTGGCAATTGTTCCGTCGGAACTGAAAGCAACACTCAATACTCTACCACTGTGTTCTGTTAGAGTTCTAAGTTCTTTACCGTCTAAACTCCAAAGTTTCGCGGTTCCATCAGCACTGGCTGAGGCGATCGTCTTTCCGTCGCGACTGAAGCTAACGGACATCACCCGATCTTGATGTCCTCGCAGTATTTTCGGAGCTTGTCCGTATACATCCCAAAGCTTAATAGTCTGGTCATCACCAGCACTAGCAATGGTTTTTCCATCTGGACTAAAACTAACAGAATTGACCCAACCTCGATCCCCTCTGATACTAGAGAGTAACTGACCTTCTCGACTCCAGATCCTTACCGTTCCATCAAGACTTGCACTTGCGATTCTTTTACCATCCGGGCTGAACCTAGCATCAACTACATTGTTCTGATGTCCCACTAGAACAGTCAACCAGCTTCGATTGACCTGCCAAAACTTCGTGATGCCATCGTTACCAACAGTAGCAAGGATCTTTCCATCTGGACTAAAAGCTACACTGGTAATTGCCCCCTTATGACCAGCCCAAGTATCCAGTAATCTACCATCTCGCGCCCAGAGTCTAACGATTCCATCCTGACTACCAGAAGCAATCGTTTGTCCATTGCTACTCAAACTAACGCTCCATACTCCTTCTGGATGCGGAAGGCTTTGTAGAAGTTGCCCCTCTTGATTCCATAACTTCACTGTTCGATCTAGACTGGCAGTGGCAAGAAACTGACCGTCGCGGCTGAGGTCTGCACTCCCAACAGAGTCAGAATGTTTGTCGAGAGTTTTTAGTAGCTTGCCATCCCGGCTCCAGAGCTTTACCGTTTTGTCTTCACTAACCGTGACAATCTGATTTCCGTTAGGACTAAAACTTACCTGCCTCACTGCTCCGCGATGTCCTTCTAAAGTTTTGAGCAATCGACCGTCAATTCCCCACAGTTTCGCTGTATTATCTTGATTGCCAGTGGCGATGGTTTTACCATCAGGGCTGAAGTGGACACTAAAAATCATGCTGCTATTATGAGCTTGGATCAACCGTATTAACTTACCATTGCGATCCCAAAGCCTAACCGTTTTATCTAGACTACCAGAAGCGATCGTTTTTTCATCGGGACTAAAACTAATGCTCATCACTGGCTTTGTATGTCCTTTCAAAGTCGTGATTAGACTACCATCAGAACGCCACAGCTTTACTGTGCGATCGTAACTACCTGTAGCCACCATCTGACCATCCGGGCTAAAACTGACACTTTGAACAGCTTTGTCATGCCCTTCCAGCCGGTTACGCTCTCGCGTCCAGTAAACCCCTTCCCCCAATGTTTCGTGCATGTCACTCTGCGTTTGTGGATTGGCATTACCCCAAATTTGTGATTTTGAGCGCTTGGCTGCATCCAATCCGACTAGTAAAGCATCCAACTTATTTCTATTAGCAGCAAAACGAGCTTGTGAGGTTTGCCGTAGAGCAGCGAGCTGACCTGTTTCGGCTCTTTGATAATGAAATGTTGAGAAAGCGGCTAGCGCTAATGTCACAGTGGAAAAAACAGATAGTCCAATAACTGTTCGGCGGCGTTGGCGATCGCGCCTTCCTATACTAGCATCAATAAACTGATTGGCAATATCACCAAACCCACCCAACACCTGATTAAATACCTCATTCCGTCTAAGTTCCAAAGCTTGCTCTAATCTTGAGCCACTCCACAGTTCATCATCTACTTTCGTCTTTTGCCAGTGTGCGACATCTTCATTTAAACGGTTGCGGAGGGCGATGCTATTACGGTTTTCTCCAATCCATTCATTCAACCGTGTCCAAGATGTCAGTAAAGCTTCATGGGCAATCTCTACGGTGGAGACTTCAGACTGAGGTTGATAATTGCTCACTAACAAGTTTTGATCTATCAACTGAGCCAACACTTTTTGTTCGAGTGGATCGTTAAACTCAAATCGCATCGCCCGTCTACGAACGGGTTTCCACTGAGTTCCCGATTCTTCATCCCCACCAATCTCAACGAGCCTCAAAAAGATGCGTTGCACGCACGTTTGCTCTTCTTTTGTCAAGTTGTTGTAATTTTTCTCAATCCGTTGGTGGAGTGCGCCCCACACGCCACCCAACTGCCGATGGGTATTGATATTGAGAGTGCGATCCTGAATATCGTGATTTTTAACTTCTGTTTCCCACACTAAATTCAGCGTGTATTGCAACAACGGCAAATATCCTGCTTGTCCCTGGACATTTTGGATGATTTCCTCCACCAATCCCACCTCAAACACTACCCCATGCTGAGCAGCAGGCTGTTCGATTGCTAACCGCAACTCATCCCGTTGCATCTCAGCAATGAATGGACGATGTTTATCTGTAGCCTTGACAAGCTGGGGATAAGGACTTAAGTGATCGAGAAAATCAGCCCGCATCGTCGCCACAATTTTGACGGAACGCTGTTTAGTTTTACTCAATTGCACCAAGCTGTCGATAAACTGGTCGCGCTTTTGGGATTGACTGGTAGTGAACAGCTCCTCAAACTGGTCAATAAAGATGAGCCAATAATCATCAGGCTGCTTCAGGCGATTTACTACCTGAGTGAGCGTACCAGCTTTAGCCTCACGGGCGATTTGGGCTTCTGTTTGCTTGTATTTACTGAGTAAGCTGGCATAAAAAGATTCAAAAGGGTCACTATCTGGGGTAAACGTCAGGTGTACAAATCGCGATCGCCATTTCTGTAACAGCCAGGGAATTAAACCGGCTCGCACCACTGATGACTTGCCACTACCACTAGCTCCTAAAAGTAAAATTAAGTTCGTTTGTTCTAGTTCATTGACCAAACCTGTGAGAAATTGGTCACGACCAAAAAATAGGTCTTTGTCTTCTGGCTCAAATTTCTTTAATCCTTTGTAAGGTGAAGTTTCTATAAATTGACGGGTTTTAATCTCTTCAACAGCGATTTGTAAAATCTCTGTCTTGTTAAAAGTAACAATGTTGCTGTCACCCTGAATCTGAACATTATCATCGCCGATCGCCGCTATCATTCCACCACCCAATGTGGCGTTTTCCACCTGCTGCTGAAGAATTGGCTGTTGGGTGGGTAGCGAATTTTCCTGATTGTGCATAGGTTGGTTCATAAACTCAAACCAAAGAAATTCTTAGGCACACCCAGCCAAGCAGGTAGTTGTATCAGTATTAATTTAATATTCTCCCATAGAGTAAAAGTAGCGACAGTTTCAGTTGCAGTTTTTAATGTTTCTGTCATCCGTTTGAGATTTCCGGCTGCTAACTGTTTATCCGGTTCATCTGATTGCGCTTCTTCCTTGGCTGCTGCTAAATACCTGAGTGATTTTTGTTTTGTTGCTTCTGGCAATTGAGAGGTTGATTGAATCAACTGCTCAATCTTTGCTAGTAACTGAATGACTTCTTGTTGGGTTAGCTGTTTCTCATTGGTAGAGGCAGTATTTTTAATCTTCATAGTTTGTTGGTTGCGGTTGCCTTGTACTGCCTGCATTCCACCGTACATTTGCCCACCACTAAGACTTTGGGAAATTCCACCGGAGTATCTTGGTTGTGAGTTGTTTTCTTCTGATGCCAACACTACACCTCTGGAGTTGGTTTCGCGTTGTGTTTGTTCACCACTCGTTTGTGCATCAAAAGAAGACGATGAGCGCCGCCTTGCTTTGAGTACTGGTGTTTCTGACTCTGGAACTCCTTGTAAGTCGATAGAAGCACAACCAACTTCAAAACAATCCTCATAAGGTCTGCCAACACCTAATGCATCATAAAATCCAATGGCAAACTCAATAGCAGCCACATCCCCAATCGCCTTATTCATGCCGACAACATAATCAATATGTTGGTGAATTGCCTCTGCTTGGGCTTGCGAATAGCAGGCGTTGAGCAAAACACACTCAATCTTGCCCTGAAACAACCCAAATAACCTTGCCAGCGATTCTGTACTCACGAGTTGCACTTGTCCAAGATTATTCTCTAAAGCTAAGCCATCACTACCTGAACCATGTCCAGAAAAGTGAACAATCGCTGGTTGGTGTTCCAACAGTGCGCGGCGCAGATCTTCAACTCGTATCGCCTCGGAGGTAACGATTTCAAACTGCTCTCGATTGTTAGCACGTTTGATCGCCGCCTTAATTTCCCGCACCTCTTGGTCTAGGCGCAATTTATCTGTATTTTTAGGATTTGCCGATAATATTGAGATTTTTTTCATAATGCTATCTGTTCTCGAACATAGTTTTTGACAAAAACAGTTAGTCAATAGATGAATTTGGTTAATTGTTTGCTTATCTAAATTTTCAATAGTTGTCAGTCAAATCAACTTATGCAGTTAGAGAAGTCATCCAGTACAATACAGCTTTTGACAGGATATCTACCCATTGTTTAGCAAGGATTAAGAAACTTAATTTTTAGCAACTTCACAAGCGCAATATGCGATCGCATATCCCGCTTTTCACTTCATTGCAATACAGTGGGAACCCCTTCCCTAGTTGGGCTATTCATTACCCGCATCTTTCTTAAGATTAGTGAAATGGAGACAGGGGAAGGATTGTACAGGCGTACATAGTTAGAGGGGTTGACACAGAGTACGGAAAGTGTATGAGAAGGATTGTTGTAGGCTAGCCTGCCAAAGGGAGAAGCTTAGCTAACCTCAAAGAGGTAGATGATGCAGAGGTGGGCACAACAATAGACTTCTTGCATTCATTCAAAAAATGTGAATGTCATTACTTACGAAACCCAGTATAGCTAGCAATCTCCAGAGATGTTCTCACTCGGTAAACATGACAATTCAACCATTTTTGCAAGAGATCTAATAGCGATCGCCACGCCCCACGCCCAGCACGTAAGCTCCCACCCGGTGAAGGTACGCGCAGGGTGTCCGTAAGGACTCAAGGCTTTAACCTCCCACACATGGTTTTCAAAAAAAAATGCGTTTGTTCCGCCTTGGTGCTGCATAACTATCGTTTTCTGCCGGTAATGAACTAATAGTTATAGGATTTACGCACTTTACTTTAAGACAGTTCGTGCATCAAAGGCACTGCACTCAGTCTTCTTGGTTGAACTGCTCACAATAGTGTTAATTTTTCCATTTGTATCCTAAAAATGCATAACTTAAGCATGGTTACATCTATTGAAAATACACAAGGACAACTGATTTATGTTTAACTTCTCTTGAACAAACCAAGTAAGGCTTAATGCATACAAAAAAACTTTTGGCATACTTTTTAAGTCTGTCAATTCTTTGGAAATAAACAAAAATTTAAATGAAGTAATTTTTTTTACTTTTTACGTTCTCAAGCAATTTTTTGCTCAAATACAAACCCTTGATTATCCAATAATCAACAAAAAATATCCTAAATAATAATTGTCTCAGGAGAAAAATACATGAGTTCATTAGTAAAGACAATCAACAGTAAGAATGCCAAAAACCTACAAGTTGATTTCAATCTCGTTTTGATAATTTGTATATCATTAGTAGCAATTAGTGGAATACTGAGCATTAATCCTATAATGCCAAACATTGCACAAGCATTCAATATTCCACCCCAAGAAATTGGACTAGTAATGACAATATTTCTGATGCCAACTACAGTTGGTACTCTGATTTTTGGGGCATTAGCTGACCGTATTGGTACGAAGAAAATCCTGATTCCTTCTCTGCTACTATTTGGAGTTGGCGGAATATTATGCGCGTGCGCTAATAATTTTCGCAGCTTATTGGAGTGGCGGTTTTTGGCAGGTGTAGGTGCTGCTAGTTTAGAGTCTTTGGAGCTCACTCTGATCAGCGATTTATATAGTGGTAAAATGCTCACTTCTGCGATGGGGTTTAACGCCGCAATGATTGGCATTGCTGCCACAATTTATCCTCTGATTGGTGGGTTCTTAGGCGAGTTGAGTTGGCGATATCCGTTTTTACTATCGGTATTAGCCTTTCCAGTAGCATTGTTAATTTCTCAGAAGTTGAAGGTCGCAAGCAAGCAAAAGAATACTCAGACTTTGAATCTGGGCATCTATCTCAAAAATACCTGTGATAATATTAAGAATCCTCAAGTATTTGGGCTACTGTTTACGGTGTTTTCCTTATTCGTCATTGAGTTAGGTACTTTCTATACCTATATCCCAATTTATGCAGGAACTCAACTAGGCGCTTCAGTAGCAGAAATTGGTATTCTTATTTGCTGTCAATCCATAGCTTTTTGCTTTGCTGCTTCTCAACTAGGATTTTTGGCAAGTAAGCTTTCAAAAAAAAGCTTAATCATATCAGGTTTTCTTCTGTGTGGTTTGTCACTACTACTTATGCCTGCAACTCATAACACTTGGTTGCTGATCATTCCCTGTATTATATTTGGTGTATCTGCAGCCTTTGCTTTACCAACGCTGCAAGCAATGTTAGCAGAAATTGCCCCAGAAGGCTACCGCGCTGGATTTATGGCGCTTAATGTTACAGTTCAATCACTGGGAAGAGCGCTAGGTCCGTTACTTGCAGGTATTGCTTACGGTGTTTGGGGAATTCAAGGAGTTTTTTATGCTAGTGCTGTTCTTACCATCATCACAGTTGTCGTATTTGGTTTGCTGCTAACTTCCAAAAAAACGAAAGCCGTTGAACAGCTAGAGTTGTAAAATTAATTTTCTAGGCGGAAAAATTTTTATAATCGTTAGGGTCGAGAGAAAGATAACTACTCGACCTTTTGTTTTGGAAAAAACTGTATATATTTTTCTTTTAAACAGGTGATTCTATTTGTTGCGCTTGTCTCGATTTAACCCCTAGCTTTTGACAAGATTTTTGTTTTCTTAAGAAAGAACTCACAAGTCAGAATTCAGAAACTAGAAAAAATAAGAATTCTGTACTCCTAAGTCATGATTCGGGTTATTGCACTGTGGAATTTCCGTTAAGAAAAAAGAATTCTAAGCGTAGTTGACTGAATTCTCCAAATTTATCCTTGAAATCATTCTGATTTATGTGTTCTTCTCAATCCTTGTTTTTGTGATTGATAATTAACATAGTTTATTTATACATGACATTGTAGAGATATGTTAAGAACAACTTCACAAAATCTTAACAATTTAGGATTAGCTCAAAAGCTAACCATACTACTACTTGTAATATTTCTAGGAGGAATTACCTTTAGTGGTATTGCTTTGGCTAATATCCTGAATTATAAAGCTCAAAATGAAATTACTTCCAATGCTTTATTGCTGTTGCGAACTCTAAACTCTGTTCGTTATTATACAAACACTGAAGTGACTCCACACTTGCAGGCGAGTTTAGGGGATCAGGGGTTTTTGCCGCAAACTGTTCCTGCTTATTCGTCCCGTAAAGTTTTTGATCTCCTACGTAAAGATAACAATTCCTATCAGGACTTTTTGTATAAAGAAGCAATGCTAAATCCCACTAATCCTCAAGACATGGCTGATAGCTTTGAAAAAGCAATTATACAAAATTTCGCTCTTAAGAAAAATATGCAACAAACATCAGGATATCGTTCTTTTCAGGGAGAAAAATACTTTTATGTTGCTCGCCCCTTAGCTATCAATGATGGTAGTTGCTTGAGATGTCACAGTACCCCTGAAGTTGCACCCAAGGAAATGATTAAGATCTATGGAGATCTTAATGGTATGGGGTGGAAATTGAATGAAGTTCTGGGGACTCAAATTGTTTCTGTACCAACGAATGAAGTTTTGCAGAAAACTCGTCAATCTTTGATTTTGGTGATGGGTATTGTGACGATCATTTTTGCGATCGCCATCTACATGGCTAACTTTTGGCTGAAGCAGTATGTTGTTCGACCAATCAAACGCGTCGTTAGGGTTGCAGAAGCTGTAAGTACGGGTGATATGGAGGCTGATTTTGAGAAAGTATCTAACGATGAAGTCGGCAGTTTGGTGGAAGCCTTTACACGTATGAAGTTGAGTTTGGTGATGGCAATTAGAAGGTTGGAACAATACCGTATAGACCATCGCGAATCCCACGATAAGTTATGACGGTGCTAAAGTTGTAGAATATTAAAGCAAAAATTGAGCTAGTTGTTCTAACTTGTTTCAAGCGGTGGGTAAAGTTTTGGTGGAAGTGGCTTGAGGCATTTGTAGCGGACGTTTAGCTCCGACGACTCGGCGCAAATCTCGCCAGATTTGGGTAGCAGCCAATGCCCCATCCGCTGCGGCAACTACAATTTGATTCAGTCCGACTTTGAGATCGCCGATCGCAAAGATGCGAGGATGGGAGGTACGTGCCATTTTATCAGTGACCAAATTGCTGCCTTGCTTTTCTAGATTGAACTTTTCTAGATAATCAGCGTGATACTTCGATCCCATTGAAATCAATCCAGCATCTAGTCCTATCACCCTGCCATCTTCTAGTTCCACACCGTTCATTTGATGGTCTTCACCTAAGAATTGCTTGATTGGGGTTTCGACCACCTGATAGCCGTGCTCGTGTAATTTCTGACGCAACTCATCTGCGACTTCAAACAGTTTCTGAGTGAACAACGTGATATGAGGGGTAAACCAACCAAGTGGAAAAACTACTTCCGCATTGCTGAGACTGTTGGCAAATACTCCCACTTGTTTATCATTCATTTCATAACCATCACAAATTAAACAGACGTGCAGATTGTAGCCTGCATAGTCATACACGTTTCGCATATTGTCTAAGTTAGGTAAGTAGTCAATGATGCCACTGGCAGCAACCAGGTACTTCGAGCGGAACGTCTGATAGATACTGTCATGTCTGCCAATTTTGACCCGCACAGCAAAAGTTTCTCCCTCATCTACGATGTCCTCTACAAAGCCATCGAGCATATCACCGCCGAGCGAGAGGTAGTGTTCCTTACCTTGCCGCAGCAAAGATCGCCCTGGGGTATCCGGTGGCAATCCGAGATAATTATGGAGTTCTTGCATCCAGAAGGAACGGGCTTTGCCTTTGTCGATTATCAAACTCGAAAGAAGATAGCGTTGCAGGTAAATGCCAGCAGACAAGCCACCTGCTCCACCACCGACAACAATCACGTCATAAACATGATCAGCACGTTCTGAAAGATTTTGCTTTGTCAGTTTCATAGGACGCTCCAAAATGCGATCGCTTTCTACAAATTAATCCTGATTAGGCACAAAAGCGCTCTTCCATTACTCTCTTCAGATAAAAAAGAATAATCATTGCTACACAAGAGTTTCAGGCAAAACTGATTATATAGCGCAACTCAATTGATCGTTAGTTAACGGTGATGGTTCTACAGTAGTTTGTACCATAATTTTGCAACCTTCACGTTATAAGAACGACGCATGAAGAGTAGCAAGCACGCTATGTGCTTACTACAAATTAAGATTAAGAAAGCAGTTATTTTTTTGATGCTTTTAAAAGGAAAATACTGTACGGAGTGTACCTGTCACAATTGTGCCGTTGCTTTCTTCATTTCCTGCATGGGTAATGACTTGAACTGTTGGTGTGACTTGGATATTTTGACTAAACGGGTAGTTATAAAACGCCTCGAAATTGGTCTGAGTTGAATTGCCGATTTGATTGACAACAAATGGCTGACCAACTGCAACTCCGGCTATTGCACCGCGTGTAAACAAATCTCGCACCCCAACCCCTGCCATCCAGTAATTGGGTTTGATGTCGCCAAAGGCGGTGTTATCAAAGTTACCGTAACCGTAGCGACCAAAAATACCAAACTTTTCTGCGAGGGTCAGTTCAACATTCACGCCATAACTATCAAAGCGGTTGCTAAATAGTTCGCCACCACTATATTGCAGACGTACGGCGAATGCCCTCGAAGGGGCATATTCTAGTTCTACAGTACCTTGAAAAGTATCTCCAAAAAAGCCGCGATCGCCTGTACTAACATTAACAGTGGGATCACCAACAGCAGCCCTAAATTGCCTAGGATATAGTATACCTGGGAATGTTGAAAGACCCTGAAGCACTCCCCCTCCCTGTTGGGTAGGATTGGCTGGGTCTGTTGCGGCATATACCGCCCGCAGAGAAAATGGTCCATTACCAGGTTTCCAATCAATTGCTGCGCCTGCACTCGCACCGTTAATTGGGAACAGAACAAAGTTATTTACAAAAGCGAGAGTGCTAAAGTCTCGGAAACTGAGGTAAGCGTAACTGTTGAAGTCAACAAAATCGGTTGGGAAAAAACTTGGACCAACAGAGACCCTAAAGTCTTTAGCGAGTAGAAAGCTGTAATACAGTCTACTGATCTCTATATCACCATTTGTGGGTGGCTTGATTGAGTAGTCTAAAACACTGCCAAAATTTGGCTCGAGTAAACCCGCCGCATTGTCTTTCCCAGCATCATTTGGATTATTATTAAGACCAGTTCCAGTGTCGAGTCGAATTTTGAGCAAATCACTTCCACGAAAGCTCGTGTTTAAATCTATACCTGCTCGGAACAAGATTGTGGGATTAGGTTGGCTGGTGATTGGATTAGCTGTGGGGGGTTGGGCTGGGTCAATAATACGTCTGCCATCAAACCCACCAGCATTCACAGAGATAATTGCCTGACCACTAAGTTTAGTCGTTGTAGAAAACTGATTGGCTTCGAGTTCAGCGCTACGTGCTTCTAGCACATCTACCCGACCTCGTAAAGTTGCTAACTCAGCAGTGAACTCTTCCTGTAGCTTTTGCAAAGTTGCTAAGTCTTCTTTTCTGACCAAATCTGTTGTTGCGGTCGCTATCAATTCATTAATCCGGTCCAAGCAAGCATTGAGTCCAGCCGCAAACTCATAACGCGTCATCGCGCGATTCCCGCGATAAGTACCATTTGGATACCCAGCAATACAACCATAGCGTTCAACCAGTGACTGCAATGCCTGAAATGCCCAATCAGTAGGTTGGACATCACTCAGTTGATTAACATTTGTCACCTGGCTGATTCCAGGCGTGCTTTTTTTAACCTGGTTTTGACTAACGAAGTTTCCTGCACCACCTGAAGCGGAAGGTATTTCACTGGGTTGGGCATTACTCAGTTGATTGACATTTGTCACCTGGTTCATTTCAGGTGTGTTTTTTTGAACCTGATTTTGACTGACTAAATTTGCTGCACCATTTGAAGCGGAGGGTATCTGCGCCCTTGTTGAATGGGTTCCTAAAAGTAATAAACTCAGCACGCTGACTCCAGAAGCAATTGTATGAGCCAGAAATTTTTCGTACACTTGGGCTTTTACAGTAGGATTTTCAGACACTTTTTTCTTCTGCATCTCGTTAATTTTGATATCAAAAATTAAAATTTTGTGTGAGGAGAAATGATAATAATTTTAGACACTTTGAAACTAAAGTGCCTAAACTTGAAAAAAGTCGTTTAACGACAAACTTATTATCTAATAAAACTAACTGAAAAAAGCAGGAAATGTCTTAAAATTAAAAATCTGAGCATATTGCATGATGTTTTCAACCTCACAACCAATTATTTATAGCAATTCTATCTAATTTGTGTGAAATTGCCTGCGCGAGCGCCAGATTCCCGACTTCTTCAAGAAGTCGGGAATCTTGTTGTTCACGAATGATTTAGGATTCCTATATCAGCGTTAAAAAGTATCCAAGAATTTCGCAACTGTTTGCACATCCTTGTCACCACGTCCAGAACAGTTGATAACAATTCTGGGGCTACCAGTCAATTGCGGACAAAGAGTTTCTAGGAAAGCAATGGCGTGGGATGTTTCCAGTGCCGGAATAATCCCTTCGAGTTGCGACAGACGCTTAAATGCTTCCAATGCTTGCTGGTCAGTTATACTGTAATATTCAGCACGTTGAACATCCTTTAAATAACTATGTTCTGGACCGACACCAGGATAATCTAACCCAGCACTGACAGAGTGTGCTTCGATAATTTGACCATCCTCATCTTGCAGAAGATAACTCATTGCTCCGTGCAAAACACCGGGTCTACCAAGTGTCAAAGTTGCCGCGTGTTTTTCAGTATCAATCCCTTCACCTGCTGCCTCAATTCCAATCAGGCGTACAGATGGTTCGTTGACAAATTCATGGAAAAGCCCAATAGCATTGGAACCTCCACCAACACAAGCAAGCAGAATATCTGGCAGTCCGCCCCATTTTTCTTGGGACTGGGCGCGAGTTTCCTTGCCAATGATCGCTTGAAAATCTCGCACCATCATTGGGTACGGATGGGGTCCAGCAACGGAACCTAAAATGTAGTGAGTGGTTTCTACATTCGTCACCCAATCCCGAATTGCTTCACTCGTCGCATCCTTGAGGGTTCCCGTTCCCGCCTCTACAGGACTGACTTCTGCCCCCATCAATCGCATCCGAAAGACATTCAAGGCTTGTCGTTCCATGTCATGGATGCCCATGTAAATCAAGCACTTCAAGCCAAAACGAGCGCAGACTGTCGCGGTTGCAACACCATGCTGACCTGCTCCGGTTTCCGCAATAATCCGCTGTTTGCCCATACGTTTCGCGAGTAACACCTGAGCTAAGGCGTTATTAATTTTGTGAGCGCCTGTATGGTTTAAATCTTCTCGCTTTAAATAAATTTGCGGTCCTGTGCCATCTGGCTTCGCATAGTGTTTGGTGAGGCGTTCCGCAAAGTAGAGGGGGGTAGCGCGTCCAACGTAGTCGTGTAAGAGTGCCTGTAGTTCGTTTTGAAAATCCGGGTCGTTGCGGTATTTCTGATACGCGGTTTCTAATTCACTAAGTGCTGGCATTAATGTTTCAGGGACATACTTACCCCCAAATTGACCAAACCGACCGAGGATATCTGGTTGCTGATGAGTCTGTGGAGTAGAAAGATTTGTGTTTTGAGTGTTTGCTAACATGAAATTTCCTAAATTTGTAATATGGAGTTTAAAATTTTCAGGGCTTATGCCAAAAAGCTCAGTTTATTGAACCGCAGAGGGGCAGAGAACGCAGAGAAAAATATGAGAGAGAATGCGTAAGCCCTAAATGGTTAATTTTAAATTTTTACAGTGGGGGTAATAGATGCCTTCAAATCGTTACAAAAATCTCTAATAGCTCGCAGCCCGCGATATGCTGTACTTTCTCCCAAGCGTTGCACAAAGGCGCTTCCCACAATCACTGCATCTGCGCCCCAGTCTTTAACTTGACGAGCTTGTTCTGGAGTGGAAATGCCAAAACCAACAGCAATTGGCTTGTCAGTTACACTGCGGATTTGAGTGAGTACGTCTTTCACCCGCGTTTGCAACTCGGAGCGTACACCTGTAACACCTGTGACACTAACTAGGTAAATAAAACCACGAGATTGACGGGCGATCGCCTCAATTCGTTCTTTTGAGCTGTTAGGAGTGACTAACAATGTGACTTCAATTCCTTCAGTATCAGCTTGCTGTAACAAATTATCTGCTTCTTCCAAAGGTAAATCGGGTACAACCAACCCCTTGATTCCAGAAGCTGCAACTTGCTTAAGAAACTGCTGGACACCTAGATTTAAAATTGGGTTGTAATAAGTAAACAGGATGATAGGCGATCGCAACTTACGAGTAGCTGACTGCGCCATTTCTAAAACATCAGCTAAGCGAGTCCCCCTTTTAAGGGCGCGAGTCGCAGCCGCTTGAATCACAGGTCCATCAGCCAATGGATCAGAATAGGGAACTCCCAGTTCAATAAAATCTGCACCAGTTGCATCCAAAATTCCCAACGCTTCGGCTGTCGTTTCCAAATCAGGATCGCCAGCTGTAATAAAAGGAATTAAAGCGCATTGGTTTTGTGCGCGTAAAGATTTAAAGTGTCCGGAAATAGTACTCATTTTAATTAACTACCGAAAGCCAACAATAAGTTAATAAGGGAAAGACAGAATCAAAAATGCAATATTCAACATCAATGAATCCTTAATTCCTTAACAGCTTGCTCCAAATCAGCTTGCTTAACTAAAGATTCTCCAATCAATACAGCTTCAGCTCCCGCTTGGGCGACAAAAGCTAAATCAGAAGATGTATACAAACCAGACTCACTGACAACCGTAATGTCTAAACTTCTTAATTTTTCTTTACGTTCTGACAACAAGTGTTTAGTCGTTTCTAAGTCAAGGCTAAAGTCTTCCAAATTGCGGTTGTTAATGCCAACGAGTTGCACATTTGATAATGCCAGCACTCGGTCAAGTTCAGTTAAAGTATGCACTTCCACCAAGGCAGTCATGCCTAAATCATGAATAATATGCAGAAAATCTTGCAGTGTTTCGTCGCTTAAAATAGCTGCAATCAATAGCACTGCATCTGCACCATTGACTCGTGCTTTGTAAATTTGGTAAGGGTCTATGACAAACTCTTTGCAAAGTAGCGGCAAACCTACACTGTTTCTAATAAGTCGCAAATTTTCAAAACTGCCTTGAAAAAATTTCTCGTCAGTTAACACAGAAATACAACTTGCACCACCTCGCTCATATGCAGAAGCAATTTTCACCGGTTCAAAATCAGCACGAATGACTCCTTTACTTGGTGAGGCTTTCTTGACCTCCGCAATAATGCTGGGCTTGATGGGATTTTGCCGTAAAGCATTCAAGAAATTTCGCACAGCAGGAGCAAGGCTAATTTGAAGTTTTAAATCGGAAAACGGCAGTTGCTCTTTCATGACGGCAACTTCTTGCTGTTTGTGCCAAACAATTTCTTCGAGAATATGGCCCGGTTTGGCGGACTGTGCAGTTATTTCTGGTTGAGATTGATAATTCAGCATCTTTTTTTATAGCGGTTATGAGTTGGGCGTTGCATATTTACGGAATGAACAAGCATTTTTTGTGGGATGGACTGGGTAGCCCGTCCGCTTTTACCTCGTTCCCAGCCTCAGGCTGAGAATGCAGCCTTAGGAAGCTCTCTCTGGCTTAAGAGCGTTACTAGCCGCTTCAATTGCCTTTCCAGGTGGAATTACCGTGCCCGAGATTTTAGAATGGTTTTGGCTTAAGTTGACACGCATGGGCTAACTACCCCCCTTACAAAGGGGGGTAGGGGGGGATCTTATGCAACAAGTGAAGAGGGGAGTTTAGTAGTTAATGCACGTACTACGTTTGTCACAATTGTTAATCCGACTCCTTCTGCCAAAGTCATGATAGATTCTGGATGGAATTGAACACCGACAATTGGTAATGTTTGATGCTCAATGCCCATAATCACACCATCCGCAGACATAGCTGTTACTTTGAGTTCTGCAGGTAGGCTTTCTGGTAGGGCATACAACGAGTGGTATCTACCAACTTCAAAGGATTGTGGTAAGTTTTTAAAGGCAACAGAATCTGAATCAACAACAGATACCTGAGATACCTTACCATGCTGAGGATAATCCAAAACTCCTAGTTTTCCGCCGTGTGCCTCGACTATTGACTGTAATCCCAAACACACGCCAAATATAGGAATTTCCCGTTTTTTGCAGATGGCAATTGTATCAGCTACACGAAAGTCACTTGGTTTTCCAGGACCGGGAGATAAAACAACCAAGTCGGGTTTTTCTGCATCAAAAACTGATTCTGCAAAACCATGCCGTAATGTTGTCACTGTAGCACCAGTTTGGCGAATGTAATTTGCTAAGGTGTGAACAAATGAGTCTTCATAGTCAATTAGCAAGACACGCTTCTTGGCTACTGGATTCGCTTCTTGAATGTCAAGGTTTGACAATTTTGATAAATCTGCACTCTTAGGACTTACTGTACGAAGTGTTTGGAATAACGCACCAGCTTTAGTAAGAGTTTCTTGTGCTTCGGCTTCTGGTTCTGAATCATAAAGAACCGTTGCACCGACTCGCACCTGTGCAACTGAGTCCTTGAGTCGGATAGTTCGTAAAATCAAACCAGTATTCAAGTTGCCTTTAAAACTTAAGCCCCCAACAGCTCCACCATACCACCGTCTGGGGCTGCGCTCATTTTGCTCGAGAAACTGCATCGCAGAACGTTTTGGTGCTCCTGTGACTGTAACAGCCCACAGATGGGTGAGGAATGCATCCAAAGCATCAGATTCCGGTTTCAGTATACCTTCAACATGGTCTACTGTATGGATAAGATGGCTATACATTTCAATTTGGCGACGACCAATCACTCGCACAGAGCCTGGCTCACAAATCCGCGACTTATCGTTGCGGTCTACGTCAGTACACATGGTAAGTTCAGATTCATCTTTGCGCGAGTTCAGCAGCTTCTGAATTTGCGCCGCATCACTAATTGCATCTTGTCCCCGGCGAATCGTTCCACTGATTGGGCAAGTTTCAACACGCCTGCCGTCAACACGCACAAACATTTCTGGAGATGCACCAATCAAATATTCTCCACCTAAATTAAAGATAAATCCATAGGGACTAGGATTAATCTCCTTGAGAATTCGGAAAAGTTCGGTTGGGGGTTTTTCGCAGGCTTGAAAGAAGCTTTGACTAGGAACAACTTCAAATAAATCGCCACGACGGAAGTAATCAAGGGCTTTGGTAACTTGTCCCTCATATTCACCGCTTTCATGGTCAGAGGCTTGAGTGACACTGAGGCGCTGACCTCGGTAATCGATCACTTCACCTGTGCGAGGTAAATCCCTAGTGCTACCAATCTTGGTCACGAAATCATACTGCAAACGAAATGCCTGTTGTAGGTGGTAGTCAACAACTAACAATTCATCAGGCAGATATAGTACTAAATCCCTTTGGTCTGCTGCACGTTCCAGATGCTTTGGCATTTGCTCAAACTGAAAAACCAAGTCATAGCCAAATGCGCCATAAAGTCCCAGATTTTCGTCTTCTGGACTGTAGAAGATAGATAATATCTCGCGAACCACACTGAAAACAGATGGTTGTCTGCTGCGTTCTTCTTCTGAAAATAAACGTTCTGTTGGTTTGACGGAACCAATGATTTGGTTGTTTTGTTTATTTACGGCTTGAAGGTATGGTTGGTCTAACAAACACTCTGCTAGATAATTTAGCAGTATCTTGCCTCGTTCGTTATGTGCCGTAATGGTAAAAGTGTTATCGCGGGTAACAAGTTCTAAAGGTGGATTGACAAAACCGATCGCCCATCTTTTATACCGTCCTGGATATTCGTAGCTACTTGCCAGCAAGCCGCCGCGTTGGGAATCCAGACGTACCAAAACCTCTTCAATGGCGGAATCTATGGAAGTATTAGTTACAGTTCGTGATACAAATATTCCACCTTGAGTTGTGTACAAATTAGTATCAAATGGCATCAGTGTTACCTCTGAAAGCTTATTTAAAAAATCATTACCAGGATAGGTTGGCTACTTGGTGGCATTCCCTGCAAGACACTGGTTAAAATCTGACGTTGATCATCATTTTTTTTGTAAGTGACTGTGGGTTGACAACAACTACTAATAAATAGGTGCAATTAAATGTGACTTATGCAGTTATGAGAAATAAATCATTCTGGAGCATTTCGCATCAAATTATGTATTGCGTCTATTTTTATTGCCGATATCACAAAAAAAGATAGATTTTTGGCAACTTTGTCAAGCAGTTTTTACAAAGATTTATAATAATGAAGATTTATAATAATGAAGATTTATGATAATGAAGATTTATGATAATGAAGATTTATGATAATGAAGATTTATGATAATGTAACAGCAGTGTCAATTTTGGATTTAGATAGGAAAATCCCACCGAATAGACCGTCTGTGTAGATTCATTTATAATCAAACTGGAAAAATAATACGCACACATAATTGCTTTAATGCAATAATTTCAGGATGATTAAAGAATCATGGGTAAGCAAATCAATCAAGTGAAATTACCTACCCTGAACAAACCACATACAATCAAGCAATTTAAAGAGCCATACTCGCAGGGACTTTAGCATCAAAAGGTGTTGCATTTGTCAAGGCTGATTTGGTTTCACGTCCGAAGAATTGAGCAAGAGGAGCGATTTCTTGCATAAGTTCGATAAAATCGCCAGGTGTCAGAGACTGAGGACCATCTGAAAGTGCTTTGGCGGGGTTGGGGTGAACCTCAATCATCAACGAATCTGTACCAGCTGCGATCGCTGCCTTTGCCATTGTGGGTACATACTGAGAGTAACCAGTGGCATGGCTTGGGTCAATCATAATTGGCAAATGGGTTAGCGTACGCAATACAGGGATCACAGATAAATCTAGAGTATTTCTGGTGTACTGCTTGTCAAAGCTGCGAATTCCGCGTTCGCACAAAATCACATTTGGATTGCCTGCAGCCAGAATATATTCCGCAGCCATCAACCATTCTTCAATTGTTGCAGACAAGCCGCGCTTGAGCAGAATTGGTTTGCCAAAAGCACCTGCTTTCTTAAGCAAGGAGAAATTTTGCATATTGCGCGCACCAATTTGTAGCACATCTGCAACAGCTGCAACTTTCTCAACATCAGCAGTATCCATCACTTCTGTGATAATTCCCAGTCCAGTGGCTTCACGCGCTAGTCCTAACAATGCTAAAGCACTTTCGCCATGTCCTTGGAAGGCATAAGGTGAGGAACGAGGTTTATAAGCACCGCCTCGGATAAATTGTGCGCCTGTAGCTTTGACGACTTGTGCTGTGGCGACAATCATTTCTTCATTTTCCACTGAACAAGGTCCTGCCACGACCACCAAAGGATGATTTTGACCAAATGTTACTGGACCATTGGGAGTTGGCACAACCACGGAAGTTGGTTCACCGTAACGATATTCTAAGGAAGCGCGCTTAAATGGCTGTTTTACCCGAGTTACCTGTTCTATCCAGGGGCTGATTTGTTGTATGTTTTCCCTACCAATAGCAGTTGTATCACCCACCAAGCCAATGACAACTTTGTCATTGCCGACTACTTTTTCGACTGTTACCGGATAGCGACGCAGTTCTTGAATGATTCTTTCGATTTCTCCTGCGGGTGTTTGGGATTTGGTGATGACAATCATTTTTTTTCCTCGTGAATATAGTTGTGGTTTTTCTTGAGTGCGTTTGTCCGCCGTAGTTTGTTGGCGTTTTCAACTCGTTTTTTCGCTTCTGAATAGCTATAGAGGTCAGGGTTGAAAACTTATGCAGGTCTGTTTCCCTGTTTGGAGAAAAATTTCTAGTTTCTAGTTTTTGAGGAGAATTCACAGTAGTGTACTGCTAAGGCGTTGCTGATCCAGGCATGATTCTTGTGGGGTAGGCATCTTGCCTGCCCAAAAAATTTACGCAAAAAACCAGCGATTTTCGTCCTTAAAGTATTTCATTGGTTCAAGAAAAACGGTTGCTAGGAGGGAGCGATCGCCCTTGGTTGAGTCATTAAGCCAATCTTTCAGTTTGTAAAGAATTTACTACTATTGTTATTTTTTAAAAAAAATATATGTACACTTTCATGAATATCGCTGAGTAATAATACAGGATTTATGAAATATCTACAAAAAATCCTCACAACAATAAGTTTTGGCACGGCTATTGCCATGACTATGTTGCAAATTCCAGCAATAGCAAACACTTTGGTGAGAAAGAACGTTATTGACCTGACACCACAGGAGAAATCAGACTTTGTTGATGCTGTCAAAACATTAAAAACCATACCCGGCACTAACAACAAAAACGTCAGTCTCTATGACGAGTTTGTTGCCATTCATGCAGGAGCCATGACATTCGACCCAATGCAATTGGGTGGACAAGTTATGTTACCGCAGGACACACCTTCTACAGGACCTGCGACTGGAGCTGATGCGGCTCATGAGCATGGGGGATTTTTACCTTGGCATCGTGAATATTTAAACAGATTTGAACAAGCTTTGCAGTCAGTCAATCCTAATGTTACCCTCCCCTACTGGGATTGGGCAGATCCAAGATCTGTTGGTGTTATTTTTGACTCCAATTTTTTGGGGACAAATGGCTCAGGATCAACGCTGATTATTGAGTATCCAGACGGTAGACCTACTATTAGGCTTGATGGTGGTCCGGTAGTATCTGGTAATTTTTCCGAAGCTGATAACTGGACCATAGTCCCGGACTTACATAGCAACATCGGTACAGCCGAAAGTCTAGGCACATCACTTGTACGCTATCTACCAGCTCCAGATGCGCCTCCTGGGTCTGGATTCCCCTTAGATCAGGCACAAACAGACAGAATACTCCAGTCACCAGACTATGCTACGTTTCGCCCTTTCATCGAGGGAGAGATTACCATCAATGCAGATGGCACTCAAAGTGAATGCCGCAACCCATGTAATCATAACTTCGTTCATGCATCGGTTGGCGGGACTGTGTCAAATCCTAATCCAAACGAGACCGAGCGACGCTTGCTAACATTCGGTACCCTGAGCAACACTCCTGGTTCTCCCAATGACCCAGTTTTTTGGCTGCTTCATACCAACATAGATCGTCTTTGGGCTGAATGGCAGAATAATGGTCGCCTGGGTAGCGAATTTTATGCTGTTCCAGGTACAGAACGTTACGGACACAATCTTAATGATAGGATGTGGCCTTGGGACGGAGGTGATTCCATACCAGGGTCAATTGGTAGCACAGATATACGCCCCTACTTACCAGTTGTTTCAGCTGATGATATTGTCAGACCTATAGATACTTTGGATTGGCGGAAGTACGGCTATACTTATGACACTCTTGTCAAACCAGTTTCCGAAAGTTCTTCTACATTCGGTTTATTAGGTTTGGGTGCTTTGGGTGCAGCTTCTTTATTGCGGCGTAAACGCTCATATCCAGAGCAAACGCATCTAAATTCTGTCGGAAAGTAAGATCAGGTCGCAGGTTGGTATTTTTGCCAGCCAACAGGCGATTGGTGCATTTACCACTTATTTATTTATTTATTTATTTATTTATTTATTTATTTATTTATTTATTTATTTATTTCTGTGGATTGAGTGTTGAGTTTTGAATTATTAATGTGTGGATGCGTTCTTTAAATTGTTCTGCCCTTTGCGCGTTAGGAATTTCTGCCACCAAAGTTTCTATAAGTTGATTTGGAGTTAAATTTGGGTGTGCATCCAAAGTATGTTCGAGAATGACGCTCGCAACAGGACCAACAAAACTAGTCAGTTCTCGCCGACAATGTTCTAAAAACTGTGGATTGCTAATCGCAGGATAGTTTCCCTGAGGTTGCAGCGAGTTGATAGAATTTTCAAGGTTTTGGGACTTAGGTTCAATAGAAAGTTGGATGCGATTTTTAAACTCTTGTGCCAATTGTGCATCAGGAATTGCCTTAGCTAGCGATTCAATGAATTCGTTTCCTGCTATCTCTGGGCTTTTATTCAAAGTCTGTTTCACCAAAAAGCTGGCGAACGGACCAACAAAACTAGTCAATTCTCGCCCGACAAACTCTAAAAATTCTGGGTTGAGAGAGACAGGCGTTTGTGTCTGCAATTGAGTATTTGTTTCACCGGCTTGACTAAGCTTTTGTTCTAGTTCTGCTAAAACGAGAAAATCTTCTAAATCTTTATTGCGAAGTGCTTTTGGTTTTTCCTGCGCTTGGGAAATGTTAGTGTTAACTCGCCCTGTTTTCGGCAACAGACTCGAAACTATGCCACCAAGTGAAAATGGTGACTTTTTATTGTCATTATTTTTATTGTTATTATTATGGTTATTATTATTGTTATGAGCATTATTATGGTTACTATAATGATGAAGTTCTACCAGAACTTCTTTGGCTGACTGGTAGCGCTGTGTTGGGACTTCTGCCAGCATTTTTTCGAGTATGGCAGCTAAAGACTCACTGATATTGGCATAGGAGCGCCATTGCCACTTTAGAGAACCATCCATCAACAAATATGGCATTCTCCCAGTCAAAAGGACAAGCGCAGAGACGGCAAGTGCGTAGATATCACTAGAGGGGTAGCAATGTCCTAAACGCAGTTGTTCAGGTGGAGAGTAGCCAATTTTCCCCACAACTGAACCGTGAACTAAGTACTGGTGCTCTGGAGATTCATCTGATAATATCTGGGTTAATTTGTCCTTAACCACTCCAAAATCAATCAGCACGGGTTTAGATTGATTATGAGCAAGCATGATATTATCAAGTGAAATATCGCGATGAATAATGTTGGACTCGTGAATATATTCCAACACTGGCAACATATCTAGTAGCCATGCTTTCACTTCAGTTTCGGAAAATGGCTTACCTTTTGCAGAAAGACGTTCGGATAAAACTTGTGCATAAGTTTTGCCATCAATATATTCCTGGACGATAAACAGCCGCTGGTTGTCCGTCAACCAAGCCAGAAATTTGGGAATTTGAGGATGCTGAATTTGGTATAAAACTTTCGCTTCCCGCTCAAATAGCTCCCTAGATTTACGAATAACACCTTCTTTGGTGGTTGCAGGTACAAACTCTTTGAGAACACAGGCTTCACCAAAGCGTTGAGCATCAAATGCTAAGTAAGTTCGTCCAAACCCCCCTTGTCCAAGGGTTTTCTCAATGCGATAACGATTATTGATAAAAGTTCCTGGCTTAAGTTCTGTAATCATTTGTAAGTTCTTGTTTAACTATAAATAGAATTTTTAATTTCATAGGGTTAGAAATTCACTCATTATGCACACAGGTAAAGCTGCGTATCTCCGTCACTCATGTCAACTTTCGGTACGCACCTTAGCTAACCTCAGCTAAATTCTTAACTCGCCTTGCATGGTGCCACCACTCGTATGTACCGTTATGGCAGAGGACTTCAAAGGCACTCTAGTTAAAGATTACTTACAGCAGATCATATTATATTTAACGGCTTAACGCTTCTACAGCATGGCTGAAAAAACAAAAGCATACAGTTTTCAGCAACCCCCCGAATTGTACTTAAAAATACAAGATTTCAAAAATATAAGATTTCGCATTCATAATCTTCTGGAGTCGGCTCTACCTGCCACACCAACCCTTCCCCAGGATCGCCCAAAGCCACTTCAACGTAAAGCCTGTTTACAGGTTTTGTGGCTTGCGCTTGATTACCCTCGAATGGTTGTAAATCTTCAGTGAGGAGTTTCAATTTAAATCCACTGGGAATCAGTTCGTCTCTATTTCCATTGCGTAGTTCAAAGCGCCATATGCTATCTTCGATACTACCTTTGGGTTGCAACCGCAATTCGTATGGTTGTTGGGCAATAGTTAATTTTCGTACCAAAGTTGGCGTCGCCGATTCCGGCTCTGAACCCCTAGCACCTGCTAAAGTTGGCTGTAACTCTACACTTCCCCAACCAAATTTTTGTGCAAAATCTGATACACCAGATTGTACCCATTGACGAATCGACCACTGTTGTTGCGCTCCTTGACGTTGTTCGTACAAACGTTGTCTCCAACCTCCATGTTCTAAGAGCGCTCCCCAGGTTTGAAACGGTACTGCTAAGCGTGGTAATATAAGCCTGGGATTTCCTAAACGTTGGAGCAAGTTTTCTGCTTGGGCTGCTGATAATTCTGGTAAGGGCGCAGTTTCAAGGTGAGTGACTTCTTCTGGACAGATTTCACGCGCCATCCACAAGATACTGAGATTAGAAATCAAATCTTCTCCATTTAAACAATAAGCGCGATCGCTCGCATCATAACTGCCCATAGTCTTAAGTTGGGCGTGTGTTGTACACCCCCAAATCCGAATGTAGCCTTCTTCCAGATTGACTTGCACTGCTAGATAATAATCAGCACTCCAGTTGGGAATATCAACCCATTCTTGAGGAACGCGCAGTTCGCTCAAATCAAGCGCCTCACTCGGAATTAATGCTATCCGTGTTGTTCCCAGGGAAATACCTGCGCCATTAACGACTTCCCAAATGCTGGGTAAAGCCTTTAAAGCAGGATAAACAGTCGCATCTTTTGCGTATTCTTCCCGCAGCCAAGGTAGAACAGTGTTTAAGCTTAAGCGGTTAATATAGGCATTCCAACGACGATTGGTGCTGGAAAAACCTTGGCTTTGCTCCCAAATCTTTGTTTTCTCGGCTTCAGAAATTTCTAGCCACATATCCGTTGTGTTTGTTAAGGTGAGTGCGCCTGGTTCAAGTGTCATGATTGTTACTCCTACTAAACTGAGGGACGGCTATAGTGAGCTTGTAACCATTCCTCTAAAACAGTGTTGATATAGTTTAATACCTGTGAGTTTAGGGAAATATGCAGCGATTCTTTAGTCCAGTTTGCAAGTTTAAGTAGTAATACTTCTTTAGACTTAGTGAGCCGACGAGAAACAGTGTACTGCTTGACTCCTAATTGTTTTGCAATCTCCTGTTGCTTTAAATTTTCACTGTAGTAAAGTTTGATAATAGTTTGCGCCTCTTTTTCGAGTTCGTTCAAAGCTGCAAGTAACATACTAGTGATTTCAGACTGCTGTGACTGTCGCTCAACGAGTTCTTCTTGAGCAACAATTTCCGTAAGTAACGATTCCTGCTTGAGTTGCGGTAATATATCTTGAAATTCCCCCCCAGAATCATCATCCCCTCTTGGCGCATTTAGAGAAGCCATATTTGGGTACAAATAAGCGCGGGCTGCTTTTGCAGAAGCAACCAGCCATTTTTCTATCGTTTCCGGGCTGGACTCTGCGCCTGGGCTTGACAGTTGAGTTTGGCGTTGGAAATTGTAAAGCTGAGCGATCGCAATCCATGTAGCGTCATCTGGTCTTGCCAATTTGCGAGTCCCACTAGATTGCTGTGGAGCATAGAGCGAGTGATAACATTTCCAAGCTAAGACATAACGTTCTATCGTATCCGCACTCAGCCCAGCATTTTGTAAAGACTCTACCAACCGCTTTTGACTCAGCCTCCGCAACAATCGCCAATTAGTACAAATATCAACTTCGTTCTGCTGGCGCAGCATTTCCTTGAGTTCGCTGCTAAAAATCGCACTGGCGTAATTCTTGAGGTTAAAACCCATTTCCGGTTTAAACCTTTTCAATACCTTATCTGTACTGGTTGTCAGCATTTGGAAGCAGTCAGATAAAGTGTACTGTCCAGAAGAAAAATTCACAGCTGTTTTCTTCGCCGCCCAAAAGCACGCTTCTTGTAAATAAGCTGACAAATGTCCTCGTGCCAGATTTTCGCTTTTACTTTGCCATTCTTTATACCAGTAATACACCCAAAAAGCCTCGGAATTTTCTGGTTCTGACAAACGCGCCTGACAATTGAGTATATTTCGACGCAGCTTACTATCAGTAGCCCAACCGATGACCCTGTCAGCGTCAAATTGTAAGAAAGTCGTAAATAGCTCAGTGATACCTTGGCGGGAACGCATAAACTAACCAACTTATAAATGGTCAACTAAACAACTCATAAATGGAGCACCACATCAATGGATAGTTACATCACAAATATACTTATGCAGTCTCATGAACGTGCTACAACACTTAGAGCTTGCCTGCCAACTCTATTTTAGAGGTTTGTTATCAATATTAATAATGACTTTCATGTTTTGCCTTATACCATCATTAAGTTTTGTAACAGTTAACGTAATTTGCAAAATAAACTTGATTAATAAATATAGAGAAAAGTGTTTGATGCCTACAGGTCAAATCCGTACTTACTGAGCCAAGGGAGGTGCATAATGAACTTTCATTTCAGTATATAGACGCAGCAAATTTGCTATAGTAAGTGAAAGGGGAAAGAATTTCCTTGAAGCTACACATTAAAAGCTTGATAGGTTTGGCTAAACGGACTCATAGTGAATTATCAAAGTTTTTTTTAGGATAAAGTAGTAAATATGTCTCCGCTCGGTGTTGGTTCTAGTGGCTCTACTCATATATTAACAACAGGAGAAGCTAAGCTTTGGATTTTATTGGTAGGTGTTAACGAATACCAAGACGGAAGCTTACCTTCTTTGCGCTACCCAGCGTTAGATTGCCAAGGGTTAGGAGAAGCGCTCAACAGCGCCACCCAAGGATTTCCTAATAAGGAAGTGATTGTTCATCACGATTTTGCGGCAAAACCCCCAACTTTGGAAATGATTCGTGGGAGCTTGCAACAAATTGTTTCACAGTCTCAATCCCAGGACTCGATCCTGTTATACTTCTCAGGGCATGGAATGTTAGAGCCGAATACTCAACAGGCTTTTCTGTGTCTGGCAGATACCCACAAAGATGACTTGCTAACTACAGGGTTAGGTATGCAGGAACTGCTGCGAATATTAGGGGATAGCCCTGCCAACCAACAGTTAGTGTGTTTAGACACCTGCCATAGCGGTGATATGAGGTTGTTGGGCCAAAACCATGGGAGCGCCAGAAATGGAAACATCCCTGAGATACCGAATCCCACAACACAAATGATGAATGTCTTGAGACAACGTGCTTCTCAAAGTAAGGGATTTTGCGCCTTGCTATCTTGCGATCAAGGACAACAGTCTTGGGAGTTTCCAGAATTAGGGCATGGAGTCTTCACTTACTATTTAATGCAGGGACTGTTGGGTGAAGCGGCTGATTCACATGGAATCATTGAAGCAGACGGGCTTTACAAATATGTTTACCGCCAGACGCTGCAATATATTGATAAATTAAATCACCAACTGCGTCTGATTAATCAGCAAAAGCTCAATCGTGGTGATAGTCAACTCCATCCAGAATATCCCCTGCAAACACCCAAACGAATTGTAGAAGGAGTAGGAGAATTAATTGTTGGATTCAAGCCGGCAATTTTTGAATCTTATCAACAGCGACGTGCGCTTGTCATTGATGCACTCTCAAACAAGAAAACGACTACTGACTTGAGTCGATTATTTGCTGGTGCTGGCGGTTTTGAGGTAGACTATTTTCCTCAAAAAGGGAAAACTTGGTCAGAAGTACGCTTAATCATCCAAGAATTTACTCGTTGGCATGGTGAATCAGAAACAAAATCTCCACAATTGGGGGTGGTGAAAAAGACACCAACATCCTTATTGTACTTACGCGGGTACGTCGAAGAAATCGAAGATGGAGAAGCCTGGTTAATTTTGGGTGATGGAATGCGCCTGAGCCGTTCTTGGTTAAGACAAGAGTTACGCCGCGCTCAAAAAACTCAACAAATCATTATCTTAGATTTCATTATCTCAGAACAATCTGAGGCGACTTCCCTGGAGAATTGGATAGAAGATTTGCAAACTGAAAGCAAACAGGGACAATGTTTAATAGTCGCTGCAACGCCTGCTGAAAAGCCAGAATTATTTTCCCAAACGGTTCTAGAAACTCTTGTAACAGCAAATCCGCAAGTCGGATTACCAGTTGCGAAATGGATGACTCAATTACAAAGCATGCAGCAAGCTAAAGTTATCAAGCTGCATATTTGGCTGTCAGGCACACAAGCAGTTATTGATATTTTACCTGGTAATATTGCCACGATTTTCCAAGATTTGCAGGAACTAGAAGTTTCTGAGATTGAGGAAAACAAACAGCAAAACAAGCAAAATTTGCTTTCCATTGCTAAGACGCAGTTGTCACCTTTTGGCAAACGCTTTCAAAAGAACCAACACGTAAGCGCAGTGTCTGGGACAGGAGAGGCAAACCCTCCCGCAGTTTCGTCTTCAGGCAAGTCACAACAGGCGTCTCCTCCTGGTTATGCTGTTGGTGTTGGTGCTTCAGCAACCAAACAACCGCAACAGAATTTATTCCTAAGCTCAGAAGAATATACCAACCTGGAACAATTGCTAAAGCAATCGATAGGACCGGTCGCGCCAACAATTTTACAAAAAGCTATCAAACAGGCAGGAAATTACCAAGAATTAGTGGTAAATTTAGCGGCTTACTTATCGCCACAGGAACAAAAAGAATTTCAGAAACAGGCGATCGCGACCTTAGAAACATTGAATGTTTCATCTGCCCGCTCAGGGAAATCATCAACACAGGAATATCAAAAAATCGATGCCAACTTTATCACTAAATGCGAGCATGAGTTGGCTTATTCAGTTGGTCCGATCGCTAAATTTATCATTAAACAGGTTTTGCAATCTCACCCACAAATTTCTTTACCAGAATTTGTCAGGTATTTGGCAAAGCAAATTCCCGAACCAAAACTGTCTATAGAGTTTGAGCGGCGTATGCTTGAGCAATAGACCATAAATCACCAGAATGCAGTCGTTCATCAGTTGCCATGGTAGTTCATTACAAACGAGTATTGCGATCAACTGTGACCTTAAACGTTTGGCTATTAACTGTAACAACACTTTCAACAATTGGTGTAGTATCGCCAGGGGCTGTGCCACCAAAGGTGAATGTCCAGGTGCCATCGCCATTGTCTTTACACGGAACTTGCTCAACCGGACCATGCATTGAGTTTTCTGCACGGTAGTTGTTCAGTCCTCCATTTGCAGCTTCGGCTGCTTGACGAGCAACATTTTTGGCTCGACCCAATGCTAGGATTTTGTCGGCAGCTAATGGTCCGATTTTTGCAGAAGCAGCACAGCTATTAATCGATTGAGAACGAGCCGGTAAGGCACTAAAAGTTAAAGTTAAAAAGACGAACGTAACAAAGATTTTACTGAATTTCATCACTCATATCTCAATACAGTATACAGTTAGTGATAACACCAAAAACGCGCTCTCATAAAAGCGCCTTTACACATTACTAAATCTCACCAAAAATCCTTAAAAGCAACCCTCCCCTAAGAGGTTTGGGAAGAGGAGCAGCTTTTTTTACTGGGAGAGGCTTAAAACTCTGATTTTTACGTTGCTCCTCCCTCTCCTTGTAGGAGAGGGAGGTTGGGTGGGAGAGGTTTGTCGAACTCACGTCCCTGCAAGGCTAGGGTGTACACACAAGTCATCAAATGATTCAAAATTCCTTAAGAACCTCACCCACCCGTGTCGGGCATCCCTCTCCAATGCATTGGAGAGGGAAAGATTTTAGCGCACCCTAAAGCGAGGGTGAGGTTTTGAGTCGGATGTGTGTACACGGTAGCCCCTGCAAGGGGAGAGGCTTTGAATTTGTTTATGGGATAATACGGCTAGGGAGAGGTGGGGAGAGGAATGGAAGCAGGGTTTTCCACAGCAGAAGTGAAAAGTAAGAAGCAGAACCTGTTGAACTCATCAGTAATTGCATATCTAAGTGAAAGTACACCTTAATAACTCATTAAGAGTAAAAACAATATTGCCATCACTAACGGAGCAATCATGTACCGCAATTTTAAAACCCAAGCTGAGCTAGATGCTCAGTACAGTCCCATTGAATTAGGCTTAGATGTACCTGGGTACGAGAAATTTTACGGCATAAACAGTGCTAAAGTACGTCAAGAGCTACCTTGCAAGCTGAACGTTCCCTTCGGTCCTACCCTAGCCGAGCACCTAGACATTTTTCCGGCGGCGCAACCTAACGCTCCGATATTAGTATATATTCACGGTGGTTACTGGTTTCTAGGTAGCAGTAAAGACTCTAGCTTTGTTGCCAAGGGTTTGGTATCTGCTAATGTCACAGTCGTTGTGATCAACTATGCTTTATGCCCAAAAGTGACTATTGACGAGATTGTCCGCCAAAACCGTAGTGCGATCGCCTGGATTTATCGTAACGCTGAAAGTTTCGGGGGAAACCCTAACCGCATATACGTATCTGGTCATTCAGCAGGTGGTCACCTAACTGCTATGGTCATGGCTACTGACTGGGAAAACGACTATGGATTGCCGAATGATACCATTAAAGGTGGCTGTGTTATTAGTGGCTTGTTTGACCTCATGCCGTTTCCCTATACTTGGCTGATGCCAAAAATACAGCTTTCTTGGGATCAAGTTCTCCGCAACAGCCCAATTTACCATATTCCCGAAAAAGCTGGTTCGCTGATCATAACCTACGGGGCTGAGGAAAGCTCAGAGTTCCACCGTCAGTCACAAGAATTTCTTACTGCTTGGAAGGCAAAAGGACTTGTAGGTGAATACCTACCACAGCCTGGTAAAAACCACTTCACTGCAATAGATGGTTTCCTCGATACCAATAGCCTGCTTTGCAGTGCAATTCTCAAACAGATAAGTCTCACAGCAAGTAGGTAGGTGCAAAGAAACGGTCCTAAATGTAGTAAGGGCTGTCTTCCCTTAAAATCGTTGCTTTGAGCGAAGACAGCGTATTTTATAGCAGGGGACTAGGGACTAGGGACTGGGGACTGGGTGAAAAGCCTTTTTGTGTCTAGCTTTTATCATCTGTTGATGTCCTAACCACCTTGGCTGTTGCTATATATTAATTTCACCCACTGACTTAACCTATACAAAACGGGACAACCTTCGCAAAAAAAGCGGATTAACTTGTCAATAAGAGGAGCATCCCAATTTTGTAAATAGACAAAATGCAATTTATTCGCGAGTTGAAATTGCAAAGTGCCTCTAGAAGAGGTTTCTAGAGGCTCGGTAACAGCAAAAAAATGGTAGTTGCTACTTCAGCTATTACTGTCTAAATTGGGCTGCTGTGATTGTCTGTGGCTTTCCATCTTGGATCTGTCTAAACAAGAAATTCTGGTAATTTCCATCTTTTTCAGCATATGAATATACTTCATATCGCAAGCCATTGAGTTTTCCATCAGCTACCAGTTTGTTCCAGTCATTACCATTGACTCTTACAACAGCAGTTGGCGTACAGACATCATATTTAACATCTGTCGTGATAGTTCCTTTATACCAAGCAATTGTTGCGGTTGGTTGTGTAAACCAGCCTGGTTCAATAGTAGCAGATCCCTGATTGAGAATCTTTTCACAACTGTCTTGTGCTTGTGCTTCTCCCTGTCCTATAGAGAAAGTCAAGCAAATTATGAGTAATAAAGCGGCTATGAGTTTTTTCATTAGTTTTAGATATCCAGCAAATTAGAGTGTCAATAACATCACATTAGTAACATATCAAGAATTAAAGATTATTCAAAGTAAGAAAAGTAGGAAAAGCAGGTTATTCTTTCATATAATAAAAATATAAAATGGGAAAATTAGGTTGGGTAAGTTTTATCTAATTAGGTATAGTGTGAACTTGACAAAATAAACAAGATAAGCACAAGCAAGGGTGTAAGAAATGTACTTGACAGCTGAGCAAGATCAATGAGAAAACTTCAATGCTGTTGTTGAAAATCGCTCTTGTGTCAAGTTGATGTCACAGGGCTTTGAAACAAAATAGGCTGAGACGCTGAATGCGCGCGATCAGCGTCAGCCAAAAGAAATAGCAGACATCGGTAGTATTCAGCAGAGTCTAGTCGAGCATTTTGCGGAAATTAAAGACCTGAGAGTAGAGCGAACCAAAAAACTTTACCCCCAATTTATCGGGGGTCGCCCCAGACGGGGGGATCTTATCCGAACCATATTGCATCTACTTCTGATTCTTATTTAACATATTCAGAGCAATTTCTAAACTATACTTCATCCGATTAAAAGCTTCTGCTAAATCTCCGATTTCATCTTTAGATTGTTTAGTAAAATTAGCATCCATATCGCCAACGCTCACTTTTTCCGCCACATTAGCAATTGTTTTAATACGCTGTAGCACAACTTTTTTTAACAACTGATTCATGATCAGAACAATGGCTGTAAAAATAACTCCTACAACTCCTAGGACAATCATCAATGACTGATTAGCACTTTTTAAAATGTCTTCAGCCGGGATATAAACTATTTGCGCTCCAAGAATTTCATTGAGCTTCCATCCATAACCACCCTCTTTTCCGTAGGTCACTATTTGACTTTTTGGAGCTAATTCGGGAGTGGTATGGCAGCGCAGACAACTCTTGTCTTGAATGGAAAAAGGTCGGGCGCTATAAAACAGTTTTTCTCCAGACATATTTCGGTAACCAGAGAGGTCTTTGAAACTAGAGTTTTGACGAAATCGTTCAACAATCTCAGCTTCAAAATCGTCAGTTTTATCTCGCGGATTTGTTGGATTCAGAGTGGCATCTTTGTAGATAAAATTCCCATATTCTTTGTTTTTACGTAAAATCTCAAACACCTCTCTAGTGGCAAATGAGGGTATGGATTCCGGGATAAACTGCTCTTGAGTGTCCACTCTCGGTAACAACAACGGTTGTACGCGATCGTTGGTATAGCTTCTTACAGAGTTGGCAATTTGCATCAGAATCAAGGCTTTAGAGCTTACCTCATTCTGTGCCTTTGTTTGAAGTACATTCGATAAAGCGATACCACTAATGAAAATACCGCTAACTAAAACTATTATTAAAATTAGATTAACCTTAGTTCCTATTTTCATGGTTTTTTTGCTGAATATACACCTGTTATATATAACTTCCAGAGAATGAATGAAACTCTAACTTCATCCATCCAATTATGTCATAAAATTTTAATTGCTTACATGATTTTTTTGAAATATAACGGTTTTTAATTACAGAATGTGTATATGTACTGAAGGAGGTATTTTGCCTTGATACTACTGTGTTTCACGCAATTTTAACTTGCTATAATTTTTTTTATGCGATATTTTTATTCGCTTAAAATAATGTTTAACATTGTTAGATAATAAGAAAATATCCATCAAGAAAAATATTTGCTAAAAACTGTTGATGTCATCCCAACTTTCCCGACGTTTATTTATTTTGCAGATGCTACTCTTCATCACCGCCTGTGCAGGGGAGGACACATCAAATCGAGAACTTGAGTTAGTTATTGGCGTGATTAGCTACGGAGAAGGAAAACAAGCGCTAGAACGATTTGTTAGGTTTCGTAAATATTTGGGTGAAAAAACAAGGGCAGTTATTCAATTAGAACCGACTTTGAATGAGAATCTAGCGATTGAGCGGATTCAGCGTCGTGCTTGGTCATTAGTCTTTGCTCCTGCGGGTTTGGCAGCAATTGCAAGTGCTAATTATCAATATTTACCAATTTTCCCTCTTCAGGTAGAAAGCACTTCACGAGCGATATTAGTTGTACGTAAAGACAGCCCACTGCGACAATTGAAAGATTTACAGAATAAAATAGTAGCCTTGGGTCTACAAGGTTCCGCTACCGGATATTATATTCCACTGTACAATCTTTATGGTTTAACCTTAGCAGAAATTCTATTTGCTCCTACACCAAAAACAGTACTTGAATGGGTGGCACAAGGAAAGGCTGCTGCCGGTGCCATTTCGTTGGAGGAATTTAATTTATATAGAACAAAATTGGGTGCTGCAGAGTTTCGCATCTTATTCTCTGACTCTCAAAGCGTTCCGCCAGGTGCTATTTTGATTGGACCGAACATCGAAAAAAATCGTCAAGAGCGGATTCGTAATTATCTTAAAGATGCCCCTCCTAATTTGGTTCAAGACGTTGGATATGTACCAAATGCAGAAGCACCAGATTATCAATATATGATTTCTGTAGTCAAGCGGGTAACATCTATTGCAGCACGTCTTAATTCTAAACCTGTTCAGCTATTTTGATTCACTATTTGATTCACTATTTGATTCACTAAAGGATTCCTAACTCTGTTTCAGGACCAAACTTATTAATCAATCACTATTAATCAATCACAAACATGAATGCGATCGCGTCTCGCCGACCAAGACTAATGCGCAGACCTGATTTTAATTTGTACCAAACACCTGGTATAAGTGGATATTTATTAATGAAAGTGCCGTTAGAACTGTTGAGGTCTTGGATATAGTAGTCGTTACCATCGTAACGAATCTGGGCATGAACCCGTGAGACAACTCCAGAATTAGGAAAATGTGAAAGATCGACTTCCGGGACAATGCGATCGCTCGACTTGCCAATATTAATAACCTGAAAATGTTCTGGCAATTCAATGGCTCTGTCCGTTCCCACATGGATTAGCTGTGCAATGGGCTGTTGTAGGATTGTGGGAGACGCGGGGAATGGCAAAGGCGAAGTTGGTTGTTCGTTGCGAACTGGTGGAGCCTGTAGCTGTATGGTTTTGGCTGTAAAATTGAATATTTTAGTCGTTAGCAGATAATTGAAGACTGCAAATGAAACCAGGGAAAAAACAGCGCTCGTATAAAAGACTGATTGTATTCCCCAAAAGCTAACAGCAATGCTTCCTAAAAAAGGACCAAGTGTCTGTCCCCACGACATAATTGAGGTGTTTACCGCCATAAATCCCGCCCGAGATTCTTGTGCAGAAAGCCCTGCTAACAGTGCTTGGGAGGATGGAAGAGCGATACCTTGAGCTGCACCGAGTAAAAAAAGCGGGATGAATACCAACCAAAAGTTAGGAACAATAGCGAGTATTAACAGGGCGGCTGCAAAGAGAATAAAAGCGAGCTTGATCAGTTTGATTTCCGACAGACGCTGAGTCAAGCGTCCCAATTGAGCACCGAAGAGTGCTAGAGCAATTGACATACTCGCCAGGAGAATCCCATTTACCGAATCTGATGTACCAAACTTGTTTGTCGCCAAGAATGGGATATAGGTAAAACATAAAGTTTGCAGCAAGAATATAGACATGACCGCGAACAACAGCCCGAGTACGTGACGATTGTTTATGCTGGTCCAAGTACTTTGTAGATAAGATTTAAGTTGAAATTTCTCTGTGTTCTGCGATCGCCCTGGTAATCTTAGTGTCACGAGTACCAAAAATGCCACCGGAATGGCAACCAACCCTACTAAAAACGTATATCGCCAGTTAAAGTCGCCTAATATCCCACCAATCAGAGGAAAAAATGCCCCACTCATACCAATTAAAGCGGCATTAAGTGCCATTGCAGTGCCTAGCGTTCTCCCCTGATAAAGGTCACCGATAACGGTAAGTTGTAGTGGTTCCAAGCTAGCAGCACCAACACCTTGTAAAAGTCGCCCTCCTAAATGGGTTGTAAAATTAGATGTCAAGCCGCTCAACGCCCCACCAAAGGCAAACACTAGCAGCGAAGGAATCAGGACTTGTTTTCTGCCTAAAATGTCAGCTAAAATTCCAAATACCGGAGTAATAATGGCACCAGGCAACTGGAAAAGTGTCGATATCCATGAAGCTTGGTCTGGTGTAACTTCAAAAAATTGTTGTATGGTTGGCAGTGCGGGGTTATAAAGGGTTCCCCCTATAATTCCCACCAATGTCACAAAATTGATTATGTAAAAATTCTTATCTTTGAAGATACTAGTTTCAACCTTTGGTTGAGTTGGCATTCTTGATTGACTCATGGATTTTATTTTTAATTAACAAATATTTGGCATTTTCCTTTTGTGAATTATTATAATAAACTGAATGAATAGGAACTGACTGGCTTATCATTTATTTATTATCATTTATTTAACTGTTGCTATGCACTCAATTTCCACTCGTGCATTAAGAGCTAAACCGCTCGCTCCTAATGCGCTTCTTGCAGGCAGTCGAGATGCTGAAAAATAAGTCAGATAAACTTCATTCATAGCATTCCAATCATTCATATCAGCAAGCATCATTTTGCATTTCACGACTTGGCTGAGTGATGAGCCATGCCTTTCAAGAATACGTTTAATATTCTCCATAGCTTGCTTTGTCTCAGCTTTGACCCCACCACTGACAAGCTGTTTCTTTCCAGGTATGTTTCCAAGCACCCCTGATAAGTAAAGCATATTACCAACACGTACGGCTTCCGAAAAGGGAAGATTCATAGATGTTGTTTCAGGAGAAGTGAGATATTCTACAGAATCTGGAGAAAATGACATTTGTTGCTGATTTTTGCTAAGTTTTTGTTGTCTAGCTTCAATGGTAGAAGTTAAAGCAGTACCCAAGAAAATGACAGTGATTAACGGAAATATGAATTTCATCGAATTCTTCCTCAACCAAAGTCTAAATAACTAAGAGACATCTCCAGAAATAAGCTATGAGCTCTTTTGCTTGAGCCAAAACCGAATTTCCGGAGAGGTCTAAAAAATTATTATTTGATTATTCCATCACCAGGACTAAGATTCTTTTTGCGAAGTAGCATCAGTTTTAGTTTGCCTTAAACCAAAGAGAACAATAAAACAACTTAATATGGTCAAGATACTTATGTTTTTGATAGCTATTTCGGTACTAGTTTCCAGCCAAGGAATACCTTCGGGCAATCCCATTGCAGTAATAATAAACATTCGGCTTAAGCCAAATGCTGCAGCCAAAAACTCAACAATCATGCCAACATAAGCACTAATGAGAAGCATCCAAAAATTTGCTCTAGCAACCCAAAGCGGTAACTTGAGTTGTGGATAGGAGAAACCAATCACAGCTATGAACACTCCTTGTGTAATTCCGAGCAAATGGGTAGCTAGCCCTGCACGTGGATTAGCATACAAGGGTAAGAATAGACCAGCAAGAAATCCTAACAAACAGATAAAAATACCATGCCAGAGAAGTCCGCGTTTAAAAGCCTCACTCTGAATGCCATTCATCTCAGAAGATAGTGTTTCTGACAAATTAGATTGAGAAGTTTTCTCAAGGGTACTCATTTTTCATTCTCCATTGATGTGAAGTCAAAGCCTCTCAGTCTACTTATGACGCTACTTCTAACTTAGTGGTACTTTAATCCAAAATATCAGAAGTTATTCAAAATGCCATACAGTGATTTCTTAACCACTTTGATATACTACAAATCAAAAATATCCGCAACCTTGGTCAGGCGATTTCTTGAATTTTTTTTAGTTGTTTTTGCTACTCAGTAAATGCAACGCGGGTTGGTGAGTCAACCCGCGAAACCTTAAGCTTTAGGTCAAGCAGGAGGACCACCTAATTTTTGACCTGTTTGAGGTCCCACAACTCCATCGACTGTTAAGCCGTTGTCGCTTTGAAATTTTTTGACGGCATTTTCGGTTTGTTCATCAAATGTGCCGTTAACTGCACCTGCGTCGAGATATCCCTTCGCAGACAAATCGCGTTGCAGTCCTTCTACAATTGGACCTGTGGAACCACGAGTTAAAGTTGGAGGCGTACTCATTGTTCTGTTTCTCCTTAATCAATGACAAAATTAACTGCTGTGCTTTCTTGAAATTTGAAAAATAAGAAGATAGAAGTCGCAAAAGAAATATTAATAAATTTGTGATTCTTCAACTTTGATTCTTCCTACTTTTCTCCAGGGTCAGACTTTTGGTTTTATGCAGCAGGAGGACCACCTAATTTTTGACCTGTTTGAGGTCCCACAACTCCATCGACTGTTAAGTCGTTGTCGCTTTGAAATTTTTTGACGGCATTTTCGGTTTGTTCATCAAATGTGCCGTTAACTGCACCTGCGTCGAGATATCCTTTCGCAGACAAATCGCGTTGCAGTCCTTCTACAATTAGACCTGTGGAACCACGAGTTAAAGTTGGAGGTGTACCCATTGTTTTGTTTCTCCTTAATCAATGACAAAATTAACTGCTGTGCTTTCTTGAAATTTGAAAAATAAGAAGATAGAAGTCGCAAAACAAATATTAATAAATTTGTGATTTTTCAACTTTCATAACTTTCATTCTTCCTACTTTTCTCTAAGGTCAGACTTTTGGTTTTATGGAGCAGGAGGACCACCTAATTTTTGACCTGTTTGAGGTCCAACAACTCCATCGACTGTTAAGCCGTTGTCGCTTTGAAATTTTTTGACGGCATTTTCGGTTTGTTCATCAAATGTGCCATTCACTGCACCTGCTGGGAGATATCCCTTTGCAGACAAATCGCGTTGTAGTCCTTCTACAATTGGACCTGTGGAACCACGAGTTAAAGTTGGAGGCGTACTCATTGTTTTGTTTCTCCTTGTTGTGTTTATTTAAAAAAATCGATAGGTATGCAAGCTGCTAAATAGGAGTTATCCCAAAGCAGCATCTATATGACTTCCAGTTATGTGTCCAACAGTTCCATCCACAGTTAAATTGTGGTCTTGTTGGTATTTTTTAACAGCATTTTCGGTATGTTCATCGAAAACACCATTGACTCCATTCGGTCCAATTTCATATCCCAGTCGAGATAAGTTGCGTTGCAGAAGTTCTACATCTGCATGTGCGACACCAAGGCGTAAAAGTGGGCGTGCTTCTCTCATGATTTCCTTCTCGTTTTGACTGATATTAGTTAATAGGGGTGAAGGTTTGACAAATATGCAAGCTATCAAATTGGGGTTATGCCGTCACCGGAAGATGGTCGCCGGAAGATGGAAGAACACCCAACTGGCTAAGACTCCGCAGTGTTGGAGTTTTCATTTATCAATTTCTTTTAGCACCATTTTGATACCATCTTTCGGTTGCAGAGTAATGGTTGGTTGGGGAATAATTGTCTGACCTGGAACCAGAGTGAGTTCAAATTTTTGGGCGATCGCTGCGAGTAATAAAACCACCTCCATCAGCGCAAAGCTTTTACCAATACAAGTGCGTGGTCCACCTCCAAATGGTACATAAACGCCTGGTGGAAGCTGTTTTTCTAAGTCGCCAGCCCAGCGATCTGGATTAAATACCTCTGGCTGTTCAAAAAAGCGGGGATCTCGTTGCATGACCCACTGGCTACCGATGATTGTACAGCCAGCAGGCACATGATAACCGCCAATCTCACAGTCGGCACTGGTTTCACTGAACATATTCCACACCACTGGGTAAAGCCGCATTGCCTCTTTAATCACCAGATTGGTGTAACTCAAAGAAGGGATGTCAGCAATCGTAGGAACGCGATCGCCCAAGACTTCTTTTATCTCTTGTCGTAACTTGGTTTGCACTTCCGGGTTTTCGGATAAAAGCATCCATATCCAAGTCAAGGTATTTGCGGAGGTTTCATGTCCAGCGAAAATGAGGGTAGCGATTTCATCTCGCAATTGCTTATCACTCATCCGGCTCCCATCCTCTTCATCCTGAGCCTGCATCATCATCGACAGCAAATCACCTGGATTTTCGCCGCTTGTACGCCGTTGCTGAATAATGTCGTAAATATGTTTATCCATTTGGCGCATGGCGTTTTTGTAACGCAGATTCAACGGACTGGGGAATCGATCCGCCAAATATGGAACGAGCGCCTTACGAGCAACCATTAACCACTCTGCTGCTACACTCATCGCGTGAGTCACAGATTGAGCTTGTTCCTCTGTCACATCAGAGCTAAACAGAATTTTCATCACAATATTGAAGGTGAGGCGCATCATCTCACCCTGAATTTCTCTCGTCTCCCCATCTTTCCAGGAGGCGAGCATTTTTTCAGTGTAGTCAACCATCACTTCTCCATAAGTCCCAATCCGCTTTTGGTGAAATACTGGTTGAGCTAAACGTCGCTGGCGAAACCAAGTTTCTCCTTCACTGGTTAAAAGTCCTTGTCCAAGTAAATCGTGAAGCCTTTTCAATAGCTGTGGTTTGACAAACAGATCCCGCTCTTTGAGGAACCGTTCAACATATTTAGGATTGGTGACAAAAAGCGCTCGGTTGTTGGCGAAACGTAGAGGAATAATCTCACCGTATTCCTGGGCGCATTTGGTCAAGAACCCCAGTGGATCGCGACCAAAATCAGCTGCGTGTCCCGCGATTAAACTTCCTTTGGGGTGAGGTAGTGAGAAGACATTCCCAGTTTGGCTTGGGGTATTAGATTTCGTCTGCTTTGTGCTTAACATAATTTTTGTTAATTAAAAGAAATAGGAACAAATATTGATGTAAATCTGCTCTAGCAAAGGTTTCCACCAATAGGGCGTGCTAGTTTGACTCTTCGCAATCAATAGTGAATGGGTTCCCTTCTGGGTCAAGACCTTCAGCAATTTTTAGACCAGGCGAGGGGGAACGCATCGGGCTGAGTTTGACGCCACGCTCTGTGAGCGTATGGTATGCGGTTTCAAAATCATCAACGTGAAACGCTAGCTTGGGTCTATCTTCACTAAATTGCCTATCTAAATTGCCGTGCAATACTAAGGTGCATTGACCTGTCTCAAACTCTACCCACTGTTTGTCACTACGTCCTTCTATACTCTTGAAGGATTTTACCTGAAGTCCCAACAAATCGCGGTAAAATTTTGTCTGTGCGTCTATATCTTTAACATAGAGAATGGCTTTTGTCAATCCTTGTATAACACTCATGTAATTTGCACCTTATTTGCAATTTTTTATACCCAGAACTATATCATTTTAGAATTTAGATTTTGGATTCAATCCAAAATCTAAATTCTTTGAATTAGGCGATCGCCCCTTGGGCGGGCACTTGTGCCATCGCAGGTTTTTTAAAAGCAACCTGTAGGTGATTAGGACCATGAAACACAATGTTGTTTGCCCACTCAATGTTTTCTTGTGCCAAACGAAGCTCAGGCAAACGGTTGAGCAGGACATTTATGGCGATCTGACCTTCTGCACGGGCTAGCGTCGAACCAAGGCAGTAATGGATACCGCCGCCATAGGCACTGTGTTTGTTGTCTTGACGCTGTATATCCAGAACATCGGGGTTCTTGAATTGGGCGGGATCGCGGTTGGCTGAGCCAAGCATGACCCCCACGCTATCCCCGCGCCGGATTAACTTACCGCCGACCTCAACATCTTCATAAGCCCAGCGTGTCACCATCTGGATTGGGGTGTCGTAGCGGACGAACTCTTCTATTGCCGCTGGGATCAGTTCGGGGTGAGAACGTAACTTTTTGAGTGCTTCTGGATGGTTGAGTAACGCCAGTGCGCCCTTGGCAATTAAGTTAATTGTGGTTTCGTGTCCTGCGGTCAACAGGTGGGTACAAGTGGCGACGATCTCAAAGTCGCTCAGTTTGTCGCCCTCATCAGCAGCCTTAACAAGAGCCGAGATCAAATCCTCGCGCGGATTGGCACGTCGTTCTGTAATTAAAGGGGTGAAATAATCGACGAATGCTTGAGCAGCTTCGTTTGCACGTTCGTAGACTTCTGGTGGTGGCTTCAAACGGGAGGCGCTGGCATGCTGCATGGCGAGTGCCCATTCACGGAACAACGGCAAATCTTCGGGATCAGCACCGAGCATAATCGCAACTACCTTAGTTGGCAGAGGGAAAGCGAACTCCTCAACCAAGTCCAACTCACCACGGTTCTGGACTTTATCCAACAAATTGTCTGCGATTTCGTAGATCGCTGGACGAATGTTTTCGACAATTTTTGGGGTGAATGCCTTGCTAGCCAGGGATTTTAGGCGTGTGTGATTGGGTGGTTCCCGGAAGACGATCCAGTTGCTGACCAAAGACAAAAACGCATTATATGCCGTTGGCACTGGCGTGGTTTCAACATCTTCTCGTTCGTTCAAAGTCTCGCGACCAAATCTGCGGTCTTCAAGAACCTTCATGACATCGTCGTAACGAAAGATGTACCAGGCTCCCGGCAATTGAGGATTTGCCGATACTCCCCAATGCACGGGATCTTCTTCTCTGTAGCGACGATAGACTGTGTAGGGGTCTTGAATAACTTCACGTATAAATGGGTTTAATCTTTCGATTGTGGAACTAGTCATTTTTTATCTCCAAGAAAAAGTTTTGAATTATAGCGCTTCTCGTTTGGATGAAGTAATTATTTATCTGTGTCCATCTGTGGTTCTTATTTCTTGATGTATTGCACTCAAGTAAGAACCCCTATAGGGGTTAGTAAACCAAAGGCAAAGCCCTTGTACTAACTCTCTAAAGGCACCAGTTGCAGTGGATTACGCAGTTCAGACAGCATCTTTGTCATCTGGTCGCGTCCCAAATTGAAAACTTGCGCAACGGATGGTCTAGACTCTAAGCGCCTGACGTAATTTGCCAAGTTAGAAAAGTGCTTGTAGTTGTAAACCATACGCAGGTAAGCAAGGGTGGGAGCAGCAGCACAGTCAGCGATCGTAAAGTCTTCGCCCCCCAGCCAGGTACGAGTTGCCAGTTTTTCATCCAGCAGAGCCAGTGCTGTTTCCAATAACCGCTTTGCTTTGATCACCTCTTTTTTGCCTCGTTCTTGAACCGGACGTTGCGTATCGGCAAACAGCGCCTCTCGTCCACCATTGATATACACATCAATTGTCCGTTCCAGCATCCGCACCTCTAAGGCTTGTTCTGGGTCAGCAGGAATCAGGCGGGATGTATTTTGAAATTTTTGGTCAAGGTATTCAATGATGATGTTTGCCTCAAATATTACATTTTCTTTCTCAGTCATTAGGGTGGGTATCTTGGCAAAATGGTTAATTTGCATATATTCTTCACGGGCTTGGGGGTCAAAAAGATTGACCTCAATCGCTGTAAAATTAGCTTTTTTTTCGTATAGCGCGATCAGGACTCGTTGGGAATAAGATGATGCCGGGGCGTAATAAAGTTTCATAACTCACCTATGTTTTATCAGTTCTCAGTGTTATTAGTTCTTAGTTATCCATATAGGAGAAAAAATGAATGTATGCATCTCTTCTGTGAATTTGTACTAGAGAAAGCAAAAATTCATCGGACACTAATAACTGAGAACTGTTGATGAGCGACTTGAGGGCGGGGCGAGTTCTAAATGAAAACCTCCTCGAACTCGGTAAGTCAGCGCCTCTGAGTCAATCTTACTTTTCACTCTTATCTCGAGAACCTCGCTTCCATTCCTCTCTCCTGCTTCTTGAGAGGCTTTTACCTTAGGCATCACTCCCAACAAAGAGCTCTGTTAATGCAACAACGATTGCGGATGATGAGCTAGATCGTCAAAGAATCGGGCATAGAAATCAAACATTTCGTAAACGGTGCTGTGGATTACTTGACATTCACGTGCCTGATGTGCAAGCCGCTCAAATCGACGGGCGATCGCACTCATTGCCACTTCCGGAGTCGAGATATAAATTGGGGTTTCAATCTCAAACGATGGTCCGGCTGTTTTACCGCTTTTGCCTGAAGGCAGACTCATCAGCAACTCACCCAAAGGACGCATCATTCCCGTCATCACGTCAATACCAGCATTCATCAGCTTTGAGCGTCGCAAACTACCAGTAGGCATGAAGCCGAAGTGTTGCACCATCAACTGCATCATCAGAAAATAAGCCTCATTAAATATCTCCATAACTGCCCTCGTTTGCGGAACAGTGACAACGTTGGTGCTGTAATCTCGGTGCTGTAAGGAAGGATTACGCAAAGCAGGGTAGGAGGGGTTCCACGGCACTTTGCGTCCAGTTTCAGCATCGGTCATGTGTTCTTTAGAAAGTGCATCCGCTAGACGACGAAATTGCTGATAGTGAGAACGCTCAAATTTAGGTGATTCGGCATGACATCCCTCTCCTTGCTCAACAATAAGGTCGATCGCAAAAAGTGCGCTGTTGAGGTCGTCAACTTGAAACTGGTAATCTGGGTGAACTTTATTAAAGTCATCGCGTAGGAACAAACGATGCTCGCCACCTACTTGACCCTTCTTAACCATGAATAAATCTGGAATATTCTCTAGCCCTTGGCGAATCTGATGGTACAACTCGCTCAAAGAACCATAACCGTGCAAGTTGTCAATTGAGCGATTCCCACTTCCTGGTTCGTTGCTCAAGTTTTCTTCCAAAAAGTCGGGCATCTCCAAACGCATAAAACGCTGTAGAGAGGCGGCGTTCATTGGTTCTAGGGCAAAGTCTACATCAATCGGGAAGCGTGCGTTAAGTTCCTTGAAGTTAGGAACTGCTGGATAAAAAGGTTCCCCAATCGCCATCAGTATATTATTAACCATCAAAAAGTGAATCATTTCCTCGCGGGAAATTTCCAGCACCACACCCCGCATACCGTAACTTCGGACTTCTTTGCCATCGCCACAAGCTATATGTAACTGTTCGGGAGTCCACAAACCCCGGCGCACGTATTCCTCGCCAGTGACGTAGTTGGGAATAGAGTATCCTGCATAGATGTATTGCAACATCACAGTCACTTCCAACTCCGCCGCTTGTTTCAGGGCGCTTACCAACTCCTCCCGTGTTTGGATCGTGCGTTGGGGGCGTTTTGGTTCTGCGAGCGCAGGCGGAACATAGCCGACTCGCTGTAGATTTTGCAGAAACTTCAGCAAAAGCATCGACTTGGCTTGGGACATATCCCGCGTTGGCGGCATATAGTAAGTTTTATATTTGTTGCGTGGGTCGGACATTTGCCACATTAAGCGTGCGTAAGTCTCAACCTTGCATTGGTCGGCGAGACTAAACACATCGACTTTCATAAACGAGAAACTTAACTCGTAGAAAGCTAGGATCTGTTCGTAGATTAATTTAAAATCTACCGCTGCATCGGGAATCTCATCCAGGTGCCAATCATCACTCATCACCCGCACAGCAAAAAAGCCCGCACCAGACCAAAAGCCTAGTTTATCATTATTGTCGTAAGCAATTTCCGCTTCATTCGGGTAATTAGCGTCACAAAGTAATTCATCAGGGCGAGCAGATAGCAGTACCCGTGTCGTTCCCGCCCTAGCACCGCGCAGAGTCACCCAAGCACACCCCTTGTCGTCCGTGGAAATTGTATATGTGGGGGCAAACTCTCCCTGGGACTGGCGTTTCCCTGGCTTAAAGTGGACAATTTCCATTTCTGAGTTACGCGGGTAATGGAAAGCCTTACCTGCATTGGTGGGATCGCTTTCAAACTCGTAGCGTAGTTGAGGAAAGGCTCTGGGGTTATAGAACTGACGCAGGTAAACCGCTTCAACTGGTGCTGGACGCCCGCGCACGAAAGACCGCACCTTTAACTCCACTGCATGGTCTTCACCGCTGTGTCTATTGGGATGTTCGACAAACAAACAAGCGTCATCTACCTGAAGATTGATTTCTTCCTCTTGAACGAAAATTCGCCGTTGTCCGTCAGGTGCCGTCCCGATGATGCACAGACCTTGCTGTTCTATTTGCTGAGATAAATTTTCCCACTCTTGGGCTAAAGGAACATCTACAATTCCACTAGTTAATTGATGCGCCTCCTTTTGGTATGCTTCCTTGGGTATCCGCGCTATCAGCTGTTGGCTGTTAACGGTACGCAATTCCAAATCACCCAAGTCGAGCTTAGAACCAATCGCGTGGGTTGGTCCTGGTCCCGGTTTCGGGGCGCGTCCCACACAAGGCACTGCTGTAACCATATTTAAACTCACGCCTTGCGGGGTGACTTGCACAGTGAGGTTAGAAAGGGGTTTAGATTCTGTTTGCGGAGCAGCACGTCGGGGAGTCAGCAGCCGACCGTGAGGATAGGTAGAAAGTTCGTCTTGACACCATAAACCGATAGTTCCGTGCAATTCCCAGAAACTAGGCAAATCGGGTTGAACTGGCGCAGACATATTACTAATGCCCAATTGCATCACCAGCCCCAAGACATCCTCACGATTCATTGCTTCGCGCAGTAGAGATACAGTTGGTGACTGGGCGGCTTCTTCAGACCACAGGAAATCTTGGGCATCTTTGGCGATCGTAAACTGATAAACAGCCGCTCGTTTAAACTCATGGTTGAGGCAGTGTTGAGGCAATTCGCGGATGTGGTTAAAATCTTGCCAGCGAGCTAACTGCATACCTGTAATTGGGGCAGATAGCATATATGGAACTTCGTGGGAAGCGCCTTGGCGTCCGAAGGCGAGTTGACCCAACATAATTGTGCTAGTCCAGTTGGAAGCTGGGTCAGATTCAAAGATTCGGGCGCGATTAAAACTTGTTTTGACGTATTCGTTGTAATGACCCCATAAATCAACAGAACGTCCTACCACTGGGTCATTTTGGTCAACTTGTCCAAACTCTCTTTGCGTACTGACAATTTGTGCTTCGATAGAAAAGTGACCGTTACCACCAAAGTCCCATCCCATAGCCATACTGAACGGACCATTCTCATCCAGTTCCCCTTGGGCGTTAAACTTTGGTCCCAAATTGTAGAGGTATTCGTGGTACTCGGACGCTCCACGGTGGTGGTCGAAGGGCTTACCGTTCATGTAGACTGTGTTGCTACTGACATCCACTCCTCCGTTTTTATGTCCTGTTGGCGCGTGGATGCGGGCGAAGCCGAGTAAGTGTAGGCGGGGAAAATCTAAGATGCTCATCTTAAAAAACCACTTTTATGACTTTGGACTAAAACGGAACTTAGGAAATAAAAAAGGGCTTTACGGAATCATCGTGTAGCTCTGGCAAGTCGGGAAATTTTAGTTCCTTATAGGAGTTGAACCTGAGAAGGATTAAGTTTTCTCGATAAATAATGTTGATTCATATTGCAATTGGACAGGGCATGACGTTCTGGTGGATTCAACCGTATCCGGACAGCTTGAAAGCAATATTTACGTTAAAAAAACACATTATTTACAGCCAGCTTGTTATTTATTGCTTTTACTTAGAAAATGAAATGTGATTATTTTTACTAAAATAGGTCAGTTAACTTGCTATAATATTTTGTTTCAGGCATTATCGATACATCTTTAGTTTGCTCCCAACTACATTGTCTTTGTCTCAAATGTTATTATCTTGTTTTCTTCGGTTTTTCTTTATAAATACGATTCCTTGAATAAGCAAGGGCTGATAGAAGGTCACTAAAAGTATATAGAGTACAGTGAACCGAACTTATGCAGTTACAAATTTCAGGGGGTGATGCGTAGTTGATACAGGGGGTAAAGAAAGCAGAGGGCTTCATCCCCAACCGTAAAGCATCGTCACCGATAGTATAACTAGCAAGCATCGTACTCCCAGCTTCGGGGTTGAATTTCACAGTATTCCGAAGGCGGAAGCCCACAAGTGAAAGGGTGACTCAGGAACCCTTTCACGTCCTTTAGGTGTGGGAGGAAGCCGATTGCGGCTTTAGCCCCCTTCCCCATCGTTCGATCAACTCGCTAGCACTAATACCCTGTTCTTGGGCTACCAAGTTGATAGCGTCCCAAGCTGTCTTAGTCAGTTTGATATTGTGTGACGCCTTTAGTTCATCATAAAACACTGGAATATTTCTTAATCTTTTTTGTCCTCTTGGCATTGACCGCTCCTAGTATGTGCGTTTATACTAATATAACGTCTATAAAGGAGACGAGTCAAGATGCAGGTCAGCTACCACTACAAATTACGCCCCAACGATGCACAATCCAAGCAGATGGATAAGTGGCTTGATATGCTGCGTAACTTAAGCAATTGGTTCCTGGCAGACCGCATTGATGGCTATTGTCAAACCTTTATTATGGGGGACTATTGCGATATTCGGACAAAAGCCGAAATATCGCCATTAACCTGTTCTTTGAGCAAAACGACCGAGGGTTCTGGCGTCCCCCCACCAACGCGTGTACGTATGGTGGGGGACTCCGAAGCGCGACCAGTTGAATTGATATCATTACAAAAAATGATGTGGTAAGTTGCGCAATATACTTAAATTAAAGATTTTTTGTGGTAAAAATGCGAATGCCTGTTTGCAGGGCATAGTCTGGCACGAATATGCCATAGTTCAATAGACTTATTACATGAATTACCCTCACCCTAAATCCCTCTCTTTAGCTTGGGAGAGGGATTTAGGGTGAGGGTGGCTCCCCGAATCCCAATTTTGGGAGAAGGGGTTGGGGATAAGGGGAAGTTTTACCTTTTGGCAAGAAGTCTAATTTATTTCCTCCTGCGTATTTAGAGACATTGCATACAACATCTTTACAAAACTTATTATTTTGGCAAATGATCTGATCTCAACCGTTTTTGGTGCTGATGACCTGAGTTGCAAAGGATGATGACAAAAGACTGAAATTCTAATGAAGCGGTGGCGATCGCGATTCGGGGTAGGCAAGAAAGCGCGATCGCCATGAAAATCAGTGCTGAGCTTTAGAGTAAAGCCTGCTGCCATAAGCGTTCTAGGCTTGTGCCTATCGCCGACACTCTAAGAAAAAACAAGTTTTGTATTCACGCTTACACATCAGCTTAATATAAACTGAATTCCTTGACGAGAGACAAATATATCAATTGATAGAAGGTTGTATAAACAGTAAATAGTATTTTTAAAAGTTAGTGATAGCGATCGTTGTCAAAGTAAACAGCCTTAATAGTTTTTAGGCAGTCAATAAAACACCAAACGCTTCTTGAGCAGATAATGCTCAGTGCCCTTGTACTGAGCAAAATTAAGCTACAAGCGCATTTTTTGTGCTGAACATGATCTGGTGAAAGAGCATTTGAGAACGCTTCTATTTCCTACAAACATAAAATCGAGATAACCTATGTCTGGCGAAAAAAGTCAAATAAAAAATAACGGTTTCAGTAATGGTAAGAAGATGCTTAAAGCTAAGCTTTCAACACTAACTGAACCGCAATCATCAGGTGTATCATCGCAGAATTTATCCATACCCAACAAAATTTATAAAGAAACCTCTACAGAGACGCCTGATATAGTTTGTTTGTCTCATTTGCGTTGGAATTTCGTCTATCAAAGACCGCAACACCTTCTAAGCCGTTGCGCTCAAGGACGACGGGTTTTCTTCATTGAGGAGCCAATGTTTACAGACGAACCGTTGGGACGGTTGGATGTAAGCCAAGACAAGAATGGAGTCGTGGTTGTTGTTCCACACTTACCACAAGGTTTGAGTGAGGAAGCGGTAAACGCAGATCTAAAACTGCTGATTGATGCTTTGTTTGCAGAGCATAACATCCGCAAGTACATCTGTTGGTACTACACGCCGATGGCTATTCCATTTACACGCCACTTACAACCATTGGCAGTTGTCTACGATTGCATGGATGAGTTATCTGCATTCAAGAATGCGCCACCTGCTTTAAAGAACAACGAAGCCGAACTTTTCCGCCGTGCAGATTTGGTGTTTACAGGTGGACAAAGCCTTTACGAAAGCAAGGTGAACCAACACCCCAACGTCTATGCCTTTCCCAGTAGTGTTGAAGTAGCGCATTTTGCACAAGCAAGAAATTCCCAAGGGTCAGAACCAGCAGATCAAGCGAATATTCCCCACCCGCGCCTTGGTTTCTTTGGAGTGATTGACGAGCGGATGGATATCGAACTGCTGACTGGGATTGCCGATGCACGTCCTGACTGGCATTTGGTCATGATTGGACCTGTTGTGAAAATTGATCCCGCAAGTTTGCCACAGCGGGAAAATATCCATTATCTCGGTGGAAAAGACTATAAAGAGCTACCTGCATATTTGGCAGGGTGGGACTTGGCGATGCTGCCGTTTGCGCGTAACGAGTCAACTCGCTTTATTAGCCCAACAAAAACCCCAGAGTATCTTGCCGCAGGTAAGCCTGTGGTGTCTACCTCAATTCGAGATGTGGTGCGTCCCTACGGAGACTTGAAGCTGGTGCGAATTGCAGACACGGCTTCTGAGTTTGTCGCCGCCGCCGAAAAGGCTATGCAAGAAGACACCTCTGCATCAGGATGGTTAAGCCGGGTAGATGCCTTTTTGGAGCAAATTTCTTGGGATCGCACTTGGGGATCAATGATGCAATTGATAGACTCTGCCATTGCTGCACAAAAGGATGACAACAAAATGAACTCAAATCTGGCTATTGCTGGTAAACAAGCACCAAGCATTATTAACACAGACAAAGAGCCTGTATTTGATTACTTGATTGTCGGTGCGGGGTTTTCAGGAAGCGTCATTGCAGAACGGTTGGCAACTCAGTCAGGTAAGAAAGTGCTGGTTGTGGACAAGCGATCGCACATTGGCGGCAATGCTTACGATCATTACGATGATCATGGCATCCTCGTACACAAATACGGTCCCCACATCTTTCACACCAACTCCCGCGAAGTCTTTGAATACCTCTCGCAGTTCACCGAATGGCGGGCTTACGAACATCGCGTCCTCGCCAGCGTAGACGGGCAACTTGTTCCCATCCCCATCAACCTCGATACCATCAATAAACTCTATGGAATGAACCTGACTTCATTCCAGGTGGAGGAATTCTTCAAGTCAGTTGCAGAACCAAAAGAATACATCCGCACCTCAGAGGATGTGGTGGTAAGCAAAGTCGGTCGAGAACTGTATGAAAAGTTTTTCCGCAACTACACTCGCAAACAATGGGGACTCGACCCATCGGAACTTGACAAATCAGTCATTGCCCGCATCCCCACCCGCACCAACCGCGACGATCGCTATTTCACAGATAGTTACCAGGCAATGCCCCGGTACGGTTTTACCCGGATGTTCGAGACGATGTTGGCACACCCCAACATCAAGGTGATGCTCAACACCGATTACCGTGAAATCGAGAAAGCAATACCTTGCGGTGAGATAGTTTACACTGGACCCGTTGATGAGTTCTTTGATTATCGCTACGGCAAACTACCGTATCGCTCGCTTGATTTCAAACACGAGACGCATAACACCTCGGTGTTTCAGCAAGCGCCAGTCATCAACTATCCAAACGACCACCTGTATACCCGCGTCACGGAGTTTAAGTACCTGACGGGACAGGAACACCACAAAACTAGTATTGTTTACGAGTTTCCCAAAGCAGAGGGAGACCCTTATTACCCCGTACCACGTCCAGAAAATCAGGAAATTTACAAGCAATACAAGGCGCTGGCTGATGAAACGCAAGGGGTGTATTTTGTCGGACGCTTAGCAACCTACAAGTATTACAACATGGATCAATGCGTTGCTCAGGCTTTATCTGTTTACAAACAAATCGCGGTTAAGGCTTAAGTTGTAGAGTAGGCAATGCCCACTTTTGTATGTGTCTTGGCGGTTAATAGAGCGGTTCTCGTTTGAGGGCAATACAAATCTTGTGAGGTGGGCTTCCAGCCCGCCCGGATATAGGACGGGCACCAATCCCATCCCACAAGAATCTAGAACTGTATTCCATTCAATTGAGAACCGCTATAAAACCAACCGCACACCTTCGCATTCAAAGCAGCGTCTCCGACAGGAGAAGAACGCCAAGTAAAGAAAAACAGAATATTAAAATTGAGTTTAAAGTATGACTTCCTTCAACTCAACACTCGAAAATCATTACTCAAAACTTCCTCCCTTGGAAGTTTGGGCTGGTGTGGAGTGTACAGTTAATCGTGTGGGTGATGAGTATTTCGACCAGTTAGAACGCAACGGTCATGCAACGCGCTTGGATGACCTAGACTTATTTGCCGAACTAGGGATAAAGGCGATTCGCTACCCGGTGCTGTGGGAGCGAACTGCTCCCGACGGATTGGAGAATGCTGACTGGTCTTGGGCGGATGAGCGATTAGGGCGATTGCGCGAACTGGGCATCAATCCGATTGTGGGATTAGTGCATCATGGTAGCGGACCACGTCACACCAGCTTGGTAGATCCGGAATTTCCAGAAAAACTAGCTTTGTATGCCCGTGCAGTTGCCGAGCGCTATCCTTGGGTAACGCATTACACACCCGTGAACGAGCCACTAACAACGGCACGATTCAGTGGAATGTACGGTCACTGGTATCCTCACGGACGAGATGGGTTAACTTTCGCTCGTGCTTTGTTGGGGGAGTGCCGTGGAGTTGCCCTTTCGATGCAGGCAATCCGAGAAGTCAACCCCAATGCCCAACTTGTGCAAACCGACGATTTGGGTAAGATTTACAGTACGCCAAAGCTGGCGTATCAAGCAGAATTTGAGAACGAGCGCCGTTGGTTGAGCTTTGATTTATTGTGCGGTCGAATAACCCCGACTCATCCGATGTGGCGCTACCTGCACAAGTGTGGCATCAGTGAGGCTGAACTTGATTGGTTTGTAGAAAATCCCTGTCCGCCAGATATCATCGGGATTAACCACTACCTGACGAGCGATCGCTTTTTGGATGAACGCAAAGAACGCTATCCGACTAGTTCGCATGGGGGCAATGGGCGGGACGAGTACGCAGATATAGAGGCAGTGCGGGTTTGTGCTGAGGGTGCAGCAGGTCCGCGTAACTTGCTACTAGAAGCATGGGAACGCTATAAACTGCCCCTTGCTGTTACTGAAGCTCACCTCCACTGCACCCGCGAGGAGCAGCTGCGCTGGCTTTATGAGGTCTGGAATGCGGCGCTTCAATTACGAGATCAGGGTGTGGATATCCGCGCTGTCACTGCTTGGTCGCTCCTGGGCACCTACGATTGGAATAGCTTAGTGACTCGTTCGGTCGGCTACTACGAGTCAGGCGTGTTTGACTTGCGCTCGTCACGTCCCAGACCGACAGCAATTGCCAAGATGATACGCGACCTATCCGCTGGGCACAAACCAGATCACCCGCTACTTGAGACACCCGGATGGTGGCATCGGCAAGAGCGGTTATTATACCCTGCGGTAAGTTGTTTAAAAGAAAGCAGTGTGCAGCCGGGAGTAGGGGGAGAAATGACTCCCTCATCTGCCTCATCTCCCCTAGCGATCGTGGGTGCGAGAGGAACCTTGGGAAGGGCTTTTGCGCGGTTGTGTGAACTGCGGGGGATCTCATACCGCTTGCTGACACGCCAAGAAATGGACATTGCCGATCCTGGGACAGTGAATGCTGTTCTAGCTGAGTTGAAGCCGTGGGCAGTTGTGAACGCTGCGGGATATGTGCGGGTGGACGATGCGGAACGCGAACCCCATGTTTGCCTGCGGGTGAACGCTGAGGGACCAGCGATTTTAGCTGCTGCTTGCGCTCAGCATAACGTGGCGCTGCTGACTTTTTCGTCAGACCTGGTATTTGACGGTGCTGTGTTCAACCCTTATATAGAAAGTGATACCGTTGCGCCCCTGAATGTATATGGGTGCAGCAAAGCTTTGGCAGAAAAGCTGGTATTGAAGGTTAATCCCGCATCACTGATCATTCGTACCAGTGCGTTTTTCGGTCCTTGGGATGATTACAATTTCGTCACTATTGCCCTGCGTCAGCTCAGCGCTGGGAATTCTTTCGTCGCTGCTGAGGATGCGATTATTTCGCCTACGTATGTGCCGGATCTTGTCCACGCTAGTCTCGATTTGTTAATTGACGGCGAAAGTGGTTTGTGGCATTTGGCTAACAAAGGTGCGATCGCATGGGCTGATTTGGCACGACTAGCGGCGAAAACAGCAGGCTTTAATCCTAGCAATGTGATTGCCCTGCCAACGCAAGAACTTGGTTTAACCGCTAAGCGGCCGAGTTACAGCGTTCTTGGTAGCAATAGAGGTGAGTTAATGTCATCTCTTGACAGTGCGATGTCTCGTTATTTTGATGAATGTCAACGATTTTAGATTTTTGTCATCAAGTCGCGCCGAGGAGACCCGCCTTTGCGTAAGTAAGGTGGGGAGGAATCGGCGCGACGGGATTGGGGATTGGGGATTAGGGATTGGGTTGGAGTCCCAAATCCCAATTAAAAAGTCCCAATCACTGGAATAGGATCCAGTACAATCTCCATCCTCAATTCCTCAAGGGTCCCCAGTCCCTAATCCCTAGTCCCCAGTCCCCGTAGTACAGTTATGGCAACCATTTTAGTCACAGGTGGAGCAGGATATATTGGCTCCCATGCAGTATTAGCTCTAAAAAATGCAGGTTATGAAGTCATTGTTCTTGATAATTTGTCCAATGGACATCGAGAACTTGTAGAACAGGTTTTGCAGGTAAAGTTGATTGTTGGTGATACGAGCGATCGCGCTCTTTTAGATAACATATTTACAACCCACAATATAGCTGCGGTAATGCATTTTGCCGCTTACATTGCCGTGGGTGAATCTGTCACTGAGCCAGCCAAATATTACCAGAATAACGTCGCAGGCACTCTGACGCTTTTAGAAGCAATGCTTGCTGCTTCCATCAACAAGTTTATCTTTTCTTCTACTTGCGCTCTTTATGGTGTGCCGAAGTTTGTGCCGCTGACTGAAGACCATCCTCAAGACCCCATCAGTCCCTATGCAACTACCAAATGGATGGTAGAACGAATATTATCTGATTTCGATACGGCTTACAATCTCAAGTCTGTTCGTTTCCGCTACTTTAACGCCGCAGGTGCTGACCCAAATGGGTTATTGGGGGAAGACCACGAACCAGAAACTCACCTGATACCACTGGTGCTCATGGCTGCTTTGGGTAAGCGCGAATCGATTTTGATTTTCGGTACTGATTACCCTACAGCTGACGGTACTTGCATTCGAGATTACATTCACGTAACCGACTTGGCGCAAGCACATGTTTTGGGTTTGGAGTATCTACTCAAAGGAGGAGATAGCGAAGTCTTTAATTTAGGGAATGGCAGTGGGTTTTCAGTTAGAGAAGTCATCGAAAGTGCAAAGGAAGTCACAGGAGGTGAAATCAAAATAGAGGAGCGCGACAGAAGACCCGGCGACCCGCCTATTTTAGTTGGCAGCAGCGACAAAGCAAGTAAAGTTTTGGGTTGGCGTCCCCAATACCCAAACATTAAGGACATCCTCACCCACGCTTGGCAGTGGCATCAGCGACGACACGGGTAGTGTGAACTTTACACAGTTTTGGCTAGCGTAGCGACATATCGGCAAGGTTGGCGACGGCTGCAACTAAGGCGGCAGGATTCACTGGCTTGGGAATATGCTGTTGAAATCCGGCGGCAATTGCCTGTTGGTAATCAACATCACCTGCATAAGCCGTTAGGGCGAGCCTCCTGCGGAGGAGCTTCGCTAACGCTGGAATTTGCCCTCCCAGTTCTGGAGGCATTGCTCTGATTTGACGCATCAGCATATAGCCGTTTACTTCAGGCATTCCGATGTCGCTTACCAGCACATTTGGTTTAAACTGAGTGAGGGGTTGTAGTGCTTCAGTTGCCGATGCTACCTGTGTCACTTCTGCTCCAGACTGCTGTAGAATGAAAGCAATCAACTCTCGTGTATCTACCTCATCATCCACAACCAGAACTTTCAGCCCATTTAAATCGGGAAACTCATCAGGCTGTCTATCACTCTGTTGCTCATGTAGATGAATCTTCATCAGCGGCAGAGTGGCTGTAAAGGTTGCTCCCTGTCCTTCACCCAAACTTTCTGCCTTTGCCGCGTTTTTGTAGGGTTGGTTCTGGCGAATGCGACAGATCAGGAATCAGTTGGCTCATTTGCCGTTGCCTAAGCACTGCTGTCTTCCTGGACTTCACTTTTTGAAAAGGCAATTGCATCGGCGGCTTAAGCAAAATTTAACACTGATTATCTTATTATTTAATATATTTAGGGCTTGCTGAAAAAGTCTTCAAAAAGCAGTATGAGGGTTGATTGGTTGCTCAACAAACATTAAATATAAGCGTATATTATTTGCAAAAGTGTAATTCATAAATTTGATTAATGGAAAACGAGAAAAAAGGTTTTGTTTCCAAAAATAGACATAAAAAAGCATAAAACAGCCGTGAGAGGTGAGTGGAAAGATTCATAACTAAAAAAGTAATAGCAATTGCAGTTTCAGAGGTATTAGCACGTTTCGCCATCACTCTACCCAGACTAAATCGTCTTTTAGCTTGTCCAAACTTTCCCTCAATATGATTACGAATCTTCTCGGATTCTAAATCTTGTTTCTTTTTTTCTTTACTCACATTGGCAGGAGGTCTTCCCAGGGGAGGTCCACTAATTTTAATGCCTCGCTCTTTGCACCAAGCTCGATTTTCTTTTGTACGATAGATTTTATCAACATGAACAGATTCTGGATAATAACCAGTGTAGTTTTTATATGCTTCTATTTGTGTTTTCAAATCTCCTGATTCATTAAAGTTATCCCAACTAATATGGTCTAGAAATACATATCCATCAAAGCAGCTAGCCGATAATTTTGCGCCGAATTCAACTGACTTCCCGGCTTTTCCTCGTACTATTGGACGAACATGTGGTTGACTTAAACTAACAATACGGTCATCAATACTTTGTTTTTTATTTTCATACAACCAGAGTTGTTGACGATAGACTTCTGAAACCACTAATAACATCTTATATTGTCTTTTACTTAGACTCTCAAGAGTCGCACCTAAGAGAATTAACTGCTCAATATAAGATAAGTTCCTTTTAATATATTGAAGTTGTTTTTTAATTGCTTTTCTTCTTTCTTTTTGCGACACACGACGTTTCTTCGCTACCTCCAGATAGTCAATTCTTGCTATTTCCCGATAGGTTCTTGGTTTCTTCTTTAATTGTCCCTTTATCTGTTCATAAAGAGAATCTATAATTCTTTCTGTCTGCTTTCTTGCTTGATTTAATAGTTCTAAGTCCGTCGGATAACTAATATCACCTGGTGCACAAGTTGCATCTAATATTAATTTTCCACGATTTTTAGGTTCACCCTCCAAGTTCGTCAGTCCAAAGAGTGGCTCTGGCGCACGTGTGGCATCATCACTTATTTCTCTTTCTTTTTCTTCTATTTTTTTTTTCAGATGGTTGAGAAGATGTTGTTTCTAACATCCTTTTCACCATTTCTTGATTCACTTTATTTACTAGATTTACACTTATTCTTTCACGGAAGTAAACTAGCATTGATGCATTAAACGGAGCTTCATTACTATAGGACGACATTCCTATAAAGTACTGGAGATAAGGGTTCTCCTTGATTTGCTCTAGTGTTTCGCGATCGCTTACTCCAAGTTTCTCTTTAATTATTAGTGCCCCTAATGCCATCCGGAATGATTTAGCCGGTGCCCCCATTTCTTCATCAAATTTTGATGCATATTCCTCTTCAAATTCTGACCATGGTATTAGCCTTGCCATTATTACCCAACGATTATCAGAAGATAATTTTCCCTCAAAGGTCAGTTCAAAGTTTTCCGGTGGAATTGGCGGTTGCTCTTGTTTCCTGTACATGGTTACTAATTATACCGTTTGTCTTGACTAACCATGGTCATACAAGGTTTTTGAGCTATTCTATCCCTTTTTCTTGCACTTAACAAGACGTATAAAGTTTACAATCTGCACAGTGTTGTCTTTTTCTACTTTTTCAGCAAGCCCTATTTAATCTTCTACCAACTGGCGCAAGCACTTCTCTATCTTTTGATTTAATTTTTGACCTTTATTGATTAATCTGTTGTGTCGGCATTCCCACACTATCGCCAGCTTTAGAGGGCCATCTCACAGTCAAAATAGTAGATTCAGACTCAGCAACCCAACAATGCGGCACACCTGCACACCAAAGAACGTAGTCGCCCTCACGAGATAGTACTATATCTCCGTCCTCAAATTGAAGGCGAAATTGTCCCTTGATCAGGATGGAAAGGGTAGCGGCTTGGTTATTGACTGCCCACTCGGTTCTACTGTCTCCTACTTTGTGGACAGCCCATTTCACTTCTAGGTCTTCAGTCGATCGCGGATCTTCACTTGGGGTGATAAAGTGACCAAGAAACCATCCCCAGCGTTTCGCGCCTTCGTTAACAGCGTTACCAAAAACTACTTTAGTCATTAGTCATTAGTCATTAGTCATTAGTCATTAGTCGTTAGTCGTTAGTTCTTCCCCTGCTCCCTCACTCCCTCATCTCCCTCACTCCCTCACTCCCTCACTCCCAATCAAAAATCGGTAGCGGGAACTAAAATTCGTCCGGTGTTACCTGTTTGATTGTATTGTTCGAGGACGTTACTAGCAATCCCTCTGCCCTCACCCGCACCCACCAAAGCAACGCAAGCCCCGCCAAAACCTGCACCCGTCAGCCTTGCGCCAAACACTCCTGCTGTTTTCTGCAATATCTCTACGAGTGTATCCAGCGCTGGTACAGAAACTTCGTAATCGTCGCGTAAGCTGGCGTGGGATGCGTTCATTAATTCGCCAAAACGCTGAGATGATACTTGGTGCAAAACCTCTAAGACGCGGTTATTTTCCGTAACCACATGACGGGCGCGACGCCGCAGCGGTTCGGGTAATACTTCTGTTGCGCTACTGTCGGTAATATCTCGCAGCGCCTTCACTCCCAGTAACCGCGCTGCTTCCTCACATTCAGCCCGCCGCTCGTTATATCCGCTACCCGCAAGCGTGCGAGGCACACCGCTATCTATCACCACAATCTCCGCTCCACTTGGGAAAGGTACCACGCGACGTTCCAGGGTACGGGTATCTAAAAACAGCATATGCTCAGTGTCAGCGAGGCTGGAAGCCATCTGATCCATAATGCCGCATTGCACGCCTGCATAGTGAATTTCGGCTTGCTGTGCGAGTTGGGCGATTTCGACATCATTGATGGGGAGGTTGAGGAGTTGGCGCACAGCCCTCAGCGTTGCGACTTCCAAAGCCGCACTGCTAGACAAACCTGAACCGATAGGAACCGTCGATTTGACGTGCAAATTCAGCGATGGTATCGTGTGTCCTTCTTTTTGCAAAAGTTGAATACACCCAAATATATAACTTGCAAATCCAGACGGCGTACGATTACTTTCTAAAATGCTAACTTGCTCGTCTAAATCTTCAGAATAAAAGTGGTCCTGTCCATCGGTACTAGAACCTAGCTGTACCGTCGTGCGTTGGGGAATTGCTGTAGGGAGAACGAAGCCATCATTATAATCAGTATGTTCGCCAAGTAGGTTGACTCTTCCTGGCGCACTGGCTTCGGCTTCAGGTGGTTTAGCGAATATCTTTTGGAAATTCATAACTATTAATTAATCTTTTGGAAATCCATAATTATTAATTAATTGATTGATAGCAAAAAAATTGAAGATGACACGTCCTCCCATAGGATAAGCCCACAGCAAAAAATTTTAAAGTTAAAGTATATCAAAAGCGCCATTTTCTCAATGAATCATCCTGAGCCGTATCCTGTTTTGCTAGCCGAGGACAATGACAGCGACTTAATTTTTCTCGAGCATGCTATCCGTAAAGCTGGTGTGTCCGTTTCTCTCCAACTCGTACGCAACGGGGAGGAAGCCGTGAACTATTTGTTAGGTGAAGGAAAGTATGCAGATCGAGAGCGTTACCCCTTGCCAATGCTAATCATTACCAACATGAAAATGCCAAGGATGAACGGGTTAGAGTTATTAACATGGGTTAAGCAGCAACCAAATTTTAAACATCTGCCTGTTATCGTCATGAGTAGCTCTGAAGATCCTGATGAAATGAACCAAGTTACTACTTTGGGGGGTAGTGCTTACTTTGTGAAAACGAGTTCTTTAAATATGTTGGCAGAAATAGTGAAAAAAATGATTTCATTCTTACTACGGAGTCAAGAGCCATAAGTATGAGATGACTGTAGTGTTGCTCAGGATACATACAAATGTTTATGCAAGCATTGAAGCAGAATATGCTGGTCGAAGAACGTTCTTGGTTGCTAAGTTACCCAATCGCGGTTGTTACCAGCCTAGCGGCACTGCTCGTTTCGCTCGTCTTATCACCACTTCTACCGCAAAGTTCCCTGGTTCTGTTTCTCACGGCTGTCGTGGTTAGCTCCTGGTATGGAAGTCGCAACGTAGGAATGCTTGCTACCTTACTCTGTAGCTTGGCAAGCGCTTACTTCTTTTTGGCTCCAATTTATTCTCTGGCTGTTGCCACTGTTAATGGTATTCTGGAACTGAGCTTATTTGTGGCAGTGTCTTTGCTAATTAGCGGTCTAAGTGCCGCTCGTCAATCCACAGAAAGTCGCTTACGGCAAAGCGAAGAACGTTTCCGCAGTGCCATCAGTGATGCTCCAATACCAATAATGCTACATGCTGAGGATGGGCAAGTTGTTCAAATTAACCGAACTTGGACAGAGCTAACAGGTTATACTCCTGTTGACATCCCGACCATCTCAGAATGGACTCAAAAAGCTTACGGTGAAAGTCAAGAATTGGTTAGAGCCGACATCGATCGCCTCTACAGCCTGAATACACGGGTTGCAGAAGGAGAATACACCGTAACCACCTGTAGCGGTGAAACTCGGATTTGGGACTTTTACTCGGCTCCTTTGGGCAATCTTCCTGATGGGAGACGCCTAGTCATTAGTACAGCTATTGACATTACCGAACGCAAACAAGCCGAGATTGAATTGCACGAAAGTCACAATCTACTGCAAGCAGTCATCGAGGAAACCACGGATGCGGTCTTTGTCAAAGACCTCCAGGGACGCTACAAATTCATTAATGCTACTACAGCTCGGATTTTTGGCAGGGCAAAAGAAGAAATCATTGGCTTTGATGACACAGAACTTTTACCGTTCAACTTGGCAACAGCTTTGAGAGACGTTGACCAAAGAATTATAACGACGGGACGGGGGGAAGTTGTGGAAGAGAAGGTGCGATCGGATGGCAGCATCCACATCTATCTTTCAACAAAAGACCCCTATCGAGATGCTGTTGGTAATGTTATCGGTTTAATTGGTGTAGCACGAGATATTACGGAACGCAAGCAGACGGAAGAAGCATTGTCTCGCTCTCTTCAACGCCTGGAAGCCCTGCAACAAATCGACCGTGCCATCCTTAGAGCAGAGTCTACCGAAGAGATTGCCCATGCTGCACTTTTACGAATGCATCGGGTGCTACCTTACGTTGAAGCCGTCGTTGCATTATTTTATTTTGAAACAGGCAATGCCCAGATACTGGCAGGGACAATTGATGGCGTGTCAAAAGGGGAAAGCGTTGAGCTTGAGCAGCTCATACCAACTTTTGTCTCAAGGGAATCAAGGGGAATTCGTTATGTAGAAAATATTGCTACCCTTGAGGAACGCCCGCTTTTAATTGAGCGGCAACTTGTAGAAGGCAAGCCGAGTTTCCTAGCAGTACCACTGGTGGTCGAAGGAGACTTGATTGGTGAACTGAGTTTGTTTGCCAACCAAACAGCAGCGTTTCACCTGGAACACCAGCAAATTGCTATTGAGGTTGCAAACCAGCTAGCAGTGGCGATTCAGCAGGCTCGACAACGAGAACAACTGCAAAGCTACGCTGCTGAACTCGAAGAGCGGGTAGCAGAGCGAACGGCTGCGCTGAACGAATCCAATGCCGATATGCAAGCCTTTACTTATTCAGTTTCCCATGATTTGCGGGAACCTGTGCGTGTTTTACAAGGGTTTGCTCAAATTTTGTTGGAAGACTACGCCGGCGAACTAGACCCGATCGCACAGGACTTCATAAAGCGCATTCTCACAAACGCCCAGCGGATGGAAAGGCTGCTACGGGATTTATTGGCATACAGTCGTTTGAACCGCAATGAGCTATCACCAAAACCCATTAGCTTGTCAAATGTGATGGCGGAGGTGCTGACTCAACTGGAGGCACAAATTCAGGAGCAACAGGCGATTGTGACAGTAGAGGAACCCCTGCTTCCAGTTGTTGGGCATTATACTACTTTTGTTCAGGTGGTCACAAACCTAGTCAGCAACGCTATCAAATTTGTGGCTCCTGGAGTTCAGCCTTCTGTACGGGTATGGACACAAAAACGCAATGAATGGGTGCGGTTATGGGTGGAAGATAACGGCATTGGTGTCGAGCCGAAGTACCAAGAGCGCATTTTTAAAGTTTTTGAACGCTTGCACGCCGAGGAAGTTTATCCTGGTACTGGCATTGGGTTAGCGATCGCCCGTAGAGGAATCGAGCGTATGGGGGGGCAAGTAGGCATCGAATCAACAGCATCTGTTGGAAGTCGTTTCTGGATAGAGTTACCAGCTCCTTCTGAAGATAGTATCCTTTACTAAGGCTGGGCAATTATTAATATTTATAGCAAGAAATGGGATGACTGACGCCAAATCAATATAAATACTAGTGTCGATGATAACGAGTGTTCACTGCTGACAAAAAAAACTCAAATGCTGCGTTTGCTTCTGATTGATGATAATGAACATGACCGTGCCTTAATCGTCTATAAACTCAAGTCTGAGTTTCCTGACGTTGAAGTTGAACAAGTTACAAAAGCAGAGGACTTCCACCAAGCATTGGAAGCAGGTAACTTTGAGTTTGTCATCACTGACTATCGTGTGCGTTGGAGTGATGGAGTGGCTCTTTTACAGGATATCAAATCCCGCTACCCCAAGTGTCCAGTGATTATGTTTACCGATAGCGGCACTCAGGAGATTGCAGTCGAAGCAATGAAGGCGGGGCTAGATGATTATATCATCAAATCAGCAAAACATTATGTTCGTTTGCCTGTTGCTGTGCGCTCAATCTTGCAACGATTGGAACAACAGGAGAGAGCAGAGAGAGCTTTGCAAGAAGCTAATCAGCGTTGTGCCGATATTCTTGAAAGCGTTACTGATGCCTTTTGTGCTTTAGATCAGCAGTTTAGATTTACGTACGTTAATCGAAAATCAGAGCAAATTTTGCTCAAAACGCAGGCAGAGCTTCTCGGCAAGAACATTTGGGAAGAGTATCCTCAAGCAGTCGGCTCAGTGTTTTATCAAAAGTATTATGAAGCAGCAACAACAAAACTTCCTGTCCAATTTGAAGCGTTTTGTCCCCATCTCAATATGTGGCTGGAAGTGAGAGTTTATCCACGGGAAGATGGACTGACTATTTATAGCCACGACATCAGCGATCGCAAGCGTTTGGAATCGGAAAGAGAGCAGTTTCTTGCCCGTGAGCAAGCCGCCCGTGCTGAAGCCGAAGCCCAAGAAAGACGTTCCACCTTCTTAGGTGAAGCAAGCCGTCTTTTAGCTTCTTCGCTTGACTACCGTACTACGCTCGCTAGCGTGGCAAGTATAGCAGTACCAACTCTTGCAGACTGGTGCTTTGTTGATATTATCGAGAAGAATTTGACCGTTTTTAACGATCCAATCATCGTTGCATCTGACCCAGAGAAGGAAGCGCTGATACGAGAACTTAGGCAACGTTATCCACCTCCAGTTGATGCAGATTTTGGCGCACCGAAGGTTTTACGAACCGGACAGCCGGAAATGGCTACCGAAATTCCAGATTCACTTGTACTATCCATAGCACAGGATGCCCGACACTTGAGCTTGATGCGCCAGTTGAATGCACAGTCTTATATGGTTGTGCCACTGATTGCTGGTAAGCGCAAGCTCGGTACAATCGCTTTTGTGTTGGCATCAGAACGTCGATATCAAAAGGCAGATTTAGCGATGGCTACTGAACTTGCTCAACGGGCTGCGATCGCGATTGACAATGCAATGCTTTACCGGGAAGCTTGGGAAGCCAACCGGATAAAAGACGAGTTTTTAGCGATCGTTTCCCACGAACTACGCACGCCGCTAAACTCCATGTTAGGCTGGGCGAAACTGCTTCGTCAGGGGAAGTTAAATCAAGCCACTGCTGCCAAAGCTCTAGAAACCATTGAGCGCAATGCTGAACTTCAAAAGAAACTCATTGAAGATATTCTCGATGTTTCACGGATTGTCCAAGGCAAAATCCGCCTTAACCTACGTCCCCTTCACCTGATAAGAGTGATTGATGCGGTGAGCGAAAGTATACGTCCCATAGCTCAAGCCAAAGCGATTCAGTTTCAGTCGTTACTTGACCCCAATGTTGCTCAGGTGACAGGTGACGCAGATCGCCTGCAACAGGTTCTATGGAATCTGCTTTCCAACGCTGTCAAATTTACCCCTTCGGGAGGATGTATTGAAATTCGGCTCGAGCAGGTAAATTCAATGGCTCAAATTACGGTGAGCGATACAGGAGCAGGTATTAGCGCTGATTTTCTTCCTTACGTCTTTGAACGCTTCCGTCAAGCTGATGGGACAAGCACCAGAGCAAATGGTGGACTGGGGTTAGGACTGGCGATCGTGCGTCATTTGGTTGAGATGCACAATGGCACAGTTTATGCAACTAGCGATGGGGAAGGCTTGGGTGCAACTTTCACGGTGCAACTACCGATAAGAACAGAAGAACAAATTGTACAGCCAACCAACTTGGACTCAGTGGCTAGTAGTGAGTTTCCATCTCTCAATGGCTTACGAATTCTTCTTGTGGATGATAATACCGATACTCTCGGACTGATTAGCTTCATTTTAGAACAATATCAGGCACAAGTCACGACGGTGACATCAGCAAGTGAAGCCCTAGCAGCGCTCTCACAATTCAAACCCAATGTGCTGATTAGTGATATCGGTATGCCGGGTGAGGACGGCTATTCGCTGATTCAGAAAATCCGATCTCTTCCAGCAAAGCTTGGAGGGTACATTCCAGCTGCTGCTCTTACAGCGTTTGCTGGAGAAGCCGAACGTAATCGTGCGCTCACAGCCGGGTTTCAAATACATATATCCAAACCTGTTGAACCTGCTGAGTTAGTTGCAGCCGTTGTGAAGCTGGCTGAAGCAAACGGACAAGTTTAATCCCAGGCTGCCGAATACAGATATTTGCCATGTTCCATTCCATCAGTACGCAAGTTGACGTACTCCCTGGCATAAATGTGCAGGGATTCTTAAAAGTTGTTCCACAGCAGACCAAGGTCATGCTGTTACACCCAAGTTCGCTGTTTCTTAGACTCTTAACTAGAGCAGCCTCGTGACTTACTCCCCGCCAGACCCTCTGGGTATGCCTATGGCTGACGCCACGCCTTACGGCGAACGGCACGTCTGAGTCCTTCGGACACGCTTCGCGAACGACGAACGCCAGTCGCCTGCGGAGGGAAACCCTCCCGCAGCGCTGGTCTCACCGTCTCAACAAGCATTTTAGTTTTACATCTAAGAGGCGTCCCCCCTCGGATGGATTTAAAGATTCAGTTTATTTGTCTTTTTCTCAGAAGCCAGTGTCATTATCGGTTCTCTGGGCATGAAGCGGAAGACTTTCCTACAATGGTTTCGCGTTGCAGGGCGCTATATTGATTATGACGCATTTGAAGCGTGCAAAGTTCCTGAAAAAGAAACAACAGGTTAAAACGTGCTACCGTCGGGTTTCATCCCCGGATTAAAAGGTAGGGGTTCTCACCCTCCCACTATGTCTTGATAGGCACCTAAAAGAAGACGGAAGCGCGGGAGCTTCGTCTTTTTACAGCAGTTTTCAAGTAAATAAACTTAGGTGAGTTAAGAGCGCGTATGACTGATATAAGTTTACCAAATTTTTGCGCTCCTAACGCACCTATAAACTAAACACGTAGAAAGTTAGCACTAATAAAAAAGGGATGCAAGGACAGTTAAGACAGTTAAGACAGTTAAGGAATACTTAATAAAATTTTGAGATTTCGAGAATTAAATTTTAAGGAAGTGATACTTATAGGAAAACCTCCAGTAAATGCAATTACTGGAGGCGTATGCTGAACCAATATTTGTTCTAATCAGTACTGAATAAGTAAAACAAATATTAAAAAAGTTAGCACTAATAAAAAAGGCATGCAAGGACAGTTAAGACAGTTAAGACAGTTAAGGAATATTTAATAAAAATTTTAGATTTTGCAGTACTGAAATATACATCTGCATAGCAGTATATGCTGATGTATGTTTCAAGCGTGTATTAGAAGATTCTCGCAATCTATGAAAATATCATTCTTAAGATAGATTTTTTGGCTTATCTGTCTTAACTGTCCTAACTGTCTTACTTGACTTTCTTAACTGTCTTAACTGTCCTTGCATGCCTTTTTTATTAGTGCTAACTTTTTACGTGTTTGTACGTATACAAGGAAAACCATGAAAAGTATCACTAGAATCGCACGACGACTGATGTTAGTGTTTTTGGCACTGGTTGCAAGTAGCACGATGTTCTTCTCATCTCCTGCGGTTGCCGCTTCTGTGGATGTTGCAGCTACACAGTATCTTGCCGATGCCACCACACAAACCCAAACACTCACACCCGGAGAACAAACCCAAACACTCACACCCGAAGAAATTGATGAAGCAATCGCTTTTTACAGACAGTTAAAGGTAAAAGTTTCCAAATTTATTCCCCGGCAAGAAAAGAATGCCAATGGTGAAACCCAGACAATAGAAGTCAAAGGTGGAAGCCTGACAATAGATGAAGGCAAAGGTCTTTTATTCGCTATTAACACAGTAATTAATGAGCTATTACAAGTAAAGAAAGCTGCATAAACTGCAAGAACGAGAGCAACTAATTAGAAACAGAGTTCAGTACCTAGCAGAGAAAAGGGGAATCAGCTTTGATGAATGCTGGAAACTAGCTGTAACAGGACGGTTGGAGAAAATCACCCCTGAAGAATGGTAAAAATTTCATTCCTAAGATAGATTTTTTGGCTTAACTGTCTCAACTGTCTTGGTTGATTTTCTTAACTGTCTTAACTGTCCTTTCCTCTCTTTTTCACTCGTGTTAGCTTTTTTAATATTTGTTTTACCTGTCTAATACTGAATAGAACAAATATTGCTTCAGTATACGCCTCCAGTGAGTACTACTGGAGGCTTTTCTATAAATATTACTTCTTTAAAATTTAATTCTCAAAATCTAAAATTTTTATTAAATATTCCTTAACTGTCTTAACTGTCTTAACTGTCCTTGCATTTATGCTTACTTGGTTTCAATATGGATATGAAATATCAAGTAACAACATTTACATATTAGAAGTGAGGAACTAAATATGGAGTTGACTGATTTGGCAAATTTCTTTGCGATTCTCACAATCCTAGAGCCTGATAGCAAAATATGTCAGTTTACTATAAGACTGGCTGACTTCGGTACAGGAACTGAAGGAGAAACGGATACTATAGTTCTACGGGAAATGAAGAAGCATTTGCCTGAATTGCAAAAAGAGTTACAAGAAATCAAAGAAAACAAGTTAGAACTTAAACAAAAAATTGTAACCAAGATTTTGACACCTGATAATTGAGGAACTAATTAGAGAAATCTAAATACTTACTTAGATTAGCTCGTGTTAGCTTTTTTAATATTTGTTTTACCTGTCTAATACTGAATAGAACAAATATTGGTTCAGCATACGCCTCCAGTAATCACACTCACTGGAGGTTTTTCTATAAATATTATTTCCTTAAAATTTCATTCTCGAAATCTAAAAAATTTATTAAATATTCCTTAACTGTCTTAACTGTCTTAACTGTCCTTGCAGCCCTTTTTTATTAGTGCTAACTTTTTACGTGTTTGTACTTACATAAGGAAAATCATGAAAAGTATCATTAGAATCGCACAACGACTGATGTTAGTGTTTTTGGCACTAATTGCAAGTAGCACGATGTTCTTATCATCTCCTGCGGTTGCTGTTACTACAGACCAAGAGACTAAAGAATTCTTTCAATCTACTGATCAAAACAATAACGGAATAATAGAGCGAGAAGAACTTCCCTCGGCTGGGAGTAGAGATGAGGAGTATTTAAAAATATTTTCAAACTCAAGGTATTCTTCATATGATGAATTTCTGAAGAAAAACGATTCGGATGGTGACGGAAAGCTTAATTTTGAAGAATTTGCAAAAGCATGGGTTTAGCTAAATCGCCATAAGCAATAAGGTACTGGGTGATTGTCTGTCGCCCCAGTGCTTTTAGTTGTTACTTACGTTTAATTCCTTGTCTAACACTGAATAGAACAAATACTGATTCAGCATACACCTCCAGTAATCACACTCACTGGGGGTTTTTTCTATAAATATCATTCCCTTAAAATTTAATTCTTGAAATCTAAAATTTTTATTATATCTGTCTGAAGGGCGATTGCCCAAGGCTTCGCGGCTCGAGTGAGCCTTCGGCGAACTCCGAACCGCGCTCAGCCGAACAGGGCAGTGGCAAAGCCAATCGCGCTTACAATCGAACTAAGAATTATCCCTTCTCTAATGGAATGGGACGCAATCTTCCTTCTACCTCAACACTGTGAAAATTGGGATCTAAAGTCAGATTTTCCAATTTGCCATCCTGGAGAATAACAAAAGTATCTTCAACTTTTGCCCCTGGTAAACTTGGATTCCAAGCAACAGCTGTACCTTCTGCTAAAGTGTCGGTAGTAGTGGGATTTGCCACAATTTCTCGCGCCAGATATCCCGTAGTTCCACCTTGATGATGTTCGCGGATTGCATTATTGAATCCGTGCTGTTGATAGGCTTTCGCTAAAGTGTTATAAACTGCATTGAGAGATGTTCCCGGTTTACACACATTCAAAGCTTGAGCTTCAATTTCGCGGACATGACGATGCAATTCGGCGTGTTCATCACTAAGCGCACCAAAACAGACAAATCGCGTCAGGTTCGCATACAAACCATATCCCCTAGCGCAAAACACCAGCATCGCTTGCCTTCCAATCTGTTCTCCAGTGGCTGTAGCATGGCGGTATAGCGGTAAACGCCTTTCACCAGCCACTAGTGTCAGCGCTGGATGCAGCCCTCTCGCCCACAACGCCTCTGCACCGGCACCCGCTAACTGGTATTCTGTCCAGGTTGGCTTGGCTGCTTTTAGTACTTCTGTCATCGCTTCGGTTGCTTTTCGCCCTACTTGGCGATATCGCTCTAGCTCGCTTGACATCATGACTCTTTTATGATTTTGTAAAGACTCGGGCAATCGCTTTTCTACATCAGGGATGGGGCGATCGCGCTTCGCGTTGTCGAAGACATCGCTCAAAACCTTTCCGCCAGCAGTCGCATCACGGACAAAAGATTCACGCGCAGCAGCATCAGCCCAAGGGTTAACGTGCAGTTGGAAATTAGCCGGCAGTTCTTCGTCCTTTAAGCGCTGCGCTTCAATTTCATCAGTCAATACCCAAGCATCTTGTGCCGTTACCAACACTTCTGCTACTCCGGTTTCAGCAGTCAGCAGCACGGTGTTAGAAGCGCCAGCAGTCGCCCAAGCAAACCAATCTGTACCGCGTAGACGTAACCCCTGCGTCTCTGTTTCGGCGAGGGTTTGGCGGATTAACTCTAGCTTGGTGGAGACTTCTTGATTCAAAGCATTCATATGATACCTGTGTTCAAGTTTCTTGGATTGATTACCCGATTATGTCGGGGTTCTCCTCTACGTATTATTAGCTGCAGCTTAGACATTGTGTTATCTGTAACACATATTAGGAACAGCACAAGTATATTTTAGATAGACAAAGTATTAAGTTTCTCTGTAAACATGGATACTTTTAAGGGCAAAATATTACGTTTATTGTGTGTTTTTGAAAATCCATTGGCTCACATTCCCGACTTCTTTAAGAAGTCGGGAATTTTGTTGTTCATAAGCTGGAAAATATTTCGCTGTACCTAACTTAAACTCTAACTGAAACATAACAGAACAAGCCTTCCCAAGGGTAGACCGGATAAAAAACTTCGTATTAGTTTGTAAGTGTGAATATTTTCAAACTTAACATTAACTTTGTTTTTTAGAAGAAGTAGCACCAAAAGACACAAACAGATAAGTTTCAGTAAGTTTCAGAAATTTAGCACAAATTTAGCGTCTCGCTTCCTTCTCTAGAGAGTATTTTTCAGAAGGCAGAAGTACGAGGGCAGAGGGCAGAAGAACCCCTGCCTAAAGACAGGGGATTGAAACAAGGACGCCGTTTTTTCTCGTGCACTCTCCGCTCGAAAAAACATCTTTTTTCTAGTGGGCTTTAAACCCACAACTAAAGTTTTATTTCAGAGGGTAGGAGACAGAATGCCTTCTGCCAACTGAGCCTCCTGCCCTCTGCCTTTCTTGGTAAAGTAGCCATGCTCACCGACAAAACTTAAAAATTCATCTATCTATGGTGGTGAAATCCTGTAGAAATTTTTACGAAAACTGGAAAGTTAGAACATCAACAGCCCAATTTCCCTGCTATTTGACTGCCATGCTAGCAGAAGACAACTTTTGTCTTAGGTACTTCCAAAAAATAAATTATTCAATATGAGTGGGGTGGGCATCCTGCCATACGTGTCAACTTAAGGTGAAAAGCAGTATAGAACAAGCTTTTAGAGATTGCCTCGTTCCCAGCCTGAGGCTGGGAATGCCTATTGGGAGGCTCTGCCTCCCTGACTTGCGTTACTAGCCGCCCCAACCGCATTTCCTGCTTAGACCACCGAAACGAGATTAAAGACAGGGTTTTAGCTTAAGTTGACACCAATGGCATCCTGCCCGCCCTGTTAATAGGACGGGCACCAAGCCCATCCCACAAGAAAAAATTGGATACTTTTTAATTTGGAAGTTCCTAAGTAGTGAAGTATACAGTTGATTGTTATTATAAGTCCCTCTAAAGAATTTCTTGTAGATTCTCCGGAAGACAGAGTATAGCAGCTACCAAGCTAAATACTATGAATATGTACAGAGTTATTGCGGAATGTAAATACAGGATTTAAAAGACGCGATTGCCCAGAGCGCAGTGCCGTGCCTTCTACAGAGGACGCACAGTACAGGTGCAGCTGTGCCGCAGACTCAGGCGATCGCAGTCCACAATAAACAGTCTTGAATTGTAGTTAAAGAGACAGTCACCCCGTAATTGAGCCTATGGTGAAGAGGCATACTTCAACATATCACTCAAAAATACAGACAGACTGAGATTTGAGTGTATATAGCCCTTTTTTACCACTATAAATGCGCTGCTGGCTTTTTTCGGTCGTTCAATTAGGGTTTCATTTGCATCAATTACAATTACTTTCCCAGCATAATTGTGGTCATGTAATTGCTTTTTACCCGGCAGATTGAAGACTCCTGAGAGAACTAAAGCAGTCTCTAATTTTAGGATTATAAAACAGACATTTGAATCACGCACTTCCCACGGTTGAACAAGGTGGAAGTATGTGCGGTATCGTACCTTACTCCAGGTTAATGACAACTTGATCTTTGATACTTAATTGATTAAGTTTACCTGATTTCTTCTTTTTCTGTTCTACCTGTCACACCCTACTTACCCTGTGGCAAAACCTTTCCTTGTAGATGCCACAGAGTATGCCTGAAATTTTCGCACTTTGAGATATTTGTACTGCTTGTAGGTCAATTCAAAATCTTTTTCTTAAATTTTGAACTTTGAATTTTGAATTTTGAATTCAAAAAATGGTCATGGGCTATACCCAGACTGACCTACTCTTTTTACCTCATTATCCACTTATTTCCACTTATTTAACAAGTCTCATGGTTAACTTACTAAAGCCCCCCAGTGTTCCAACTTCTCGCCTCGGTACTGTAACGGCTTTGTGGAGGGAACAGTCTCCTTACGACAGGAGGGCGCTTAATACTGGTATCGTCCATTTCGGTCCTGGTCGTTTTTTTAGGGGTCACCTCGCGTACATAATACATAACTATCTTGCACAGAAGGGGTCCCAAGAGCAGAGATGGGGGATTTGTGGGGTTAGCCTCAAGAGCCAACGCACCATTACGACGTTAAAACCGCAAAGATTCCTTTACACTTTGACCAAACACTCTAGTTGCGCTAAAAATCGTGAGGAAGCGGAAGTTATAGGTTCTATCAGGGAAATTGTTGATGGTAGAGAGAAGCGCGAGTATGTGCTTGACAAGATGACGGCTCCCTCTGTGCATCTCGTGACTCTTACAATTACTCAAGGAGGCTACCATCTAGACAAGAGTTTTAATCTCGACATAGCGAATGAAGACATCGCGCACGATCTGCTCCATCCTTCCACTCCAACAACTGCAATTGGCTTTATAGTAGAGGCGCTACGCCGACGACGCGATCGCGGAATGACTCCCTTCACCACACTTTCTTGCGACAATCTTCCAAGAAACGGGGAGATCCTGCGAAAAGCAGTGCTATCTTACGCTGAAGAGATCGATCCTCAGCTTGCAGAATACATTAGGGATAACGCGACCTTCCCTAATACGGTTGTAGACAGGATTGTGCCTCAAGAGCAAGAATCCGACTATAACTACCCCAGCCGACTGTTGCAAGTTCGCGATCGCGGACCCATTGTAACGGAGCCATTTTGGCAGTTTGTCGTGGAAGACAAGTTGACAGGTGATAGACCCAAGTGGGAAGATGCGGGGGTCATTATGACGAAAGACATCACTCCCTTTCTGTATATGAAGTCGAGATTCTTGAATGCAGTACACTCCTTCATAGCCTGTTTAGCTGTAAGAGCAGGTATAAAGTATATGCATGAGGCGATCAGGCTACCGGAATTCCACTTGTTTACTCGGCTTCTCATGAGCGATATCGCAGCAGCAACACCAGTGCCTCGCCAGATGTGTGAACAATATATGGAGCAAGTGTTACTAAGGCTGAGTAACGAGGATCTTCCCGATTCTACTGAGAGAATTTCTTCAGAGACAGCGAGGAAAGTAGGCAAGTATATATTTCCCATACTTCAGGATGCTTATAGCCGAAAGGTCAGCATGAAGCGGATTATACTTCCTGTTGCGGCGTGGCTTCTTGCAGTCAGAGAGGGGGCGAGCGAGTCTGGTCAGCCCTATCATGCCAAGGATACCCAAAGCGCAATTACAGCGATTCGAGAAGGCGCAGTGATTAGCGGGATTCTGGGATTGGAAAATTGCGAACATACACAGGTCATAGATAATCAATGCTACCAAGCTTTGCGAGATCTTCAGACCCACGGACTATTAACTACACTTAAGAATTATAGTGAGAGAGGTCTTTTGAATGAAACCGCTTCGGCATGTAATGGTAGTACTTTTCGATCATGACGGAACTGTCGTTGATAGTGAAACCATAGCACTTGAGAGCGCGTGGAGGCTGACAAATGAAGTGGCTCGTGAGTTCGCTGGCGCTCAACACTATGAGCTTGAGGACTTTGTTAAAAGCTTCGCAGGGAAACCCTACAGGGAAATACTCGCGAAGATCTATGCAGACTCAGTAACCACTCTTAATGAGCGCGATATTGACAGGCTAGTGGCTGAAGAAGAAAAGAGAGCGATTGAACGGCTTAGCGTACACGCTACAGCGACTGAAGGAACGCCTGAAGTGCTGTCTTCCCTACGCGACGACGGATTTGAATTTGCACTAGTAAGTAACAGCAGTCTTGAGCGGCTGAGTGCTTGCCTTAGTGCAGCTGCTTTGACCGACTATTTCCCAAGCGATCGCATCTTTAGTGCTCAAGGGTCTCTGCCTGTAAGGCGACCCAAGCCGCTTCCTGACATCTACCTATATGCAGTGAAGTGTCTGGAAGCTGAAGTTTCGCGTTGCGTAGCAGTTGAAGATTCTATCAGTGGGGTAAGGTCTGCCGTTGCCGCTGGAATTGGGCATATTATCGGTTATGTAGGGGGAACTCATATAAGCGAGAATGAACGTAGAAGTCGTGCCGATGCTCTTGTGTCGGCTGGTGCTCAGCAAATTATTGAACGGATGCACGATCTTATCGGGCTATTGGCAGCAACTCCAGTCTAAAGACACGCGGCTTCAGGCGCACGCTTGAAGCCCAAAGCTTGACCAGGCACAGTCGCTTTAACACAAATTAAGATGAACAGCAATACCAGCACAGGCTCAACAATCAAGCTGAATGAAGCATCCCTGTCTCGTTTACCTGGAAACGTGCGCGTACCCAAGTACGATCGCCGTCATATCACGAATGGAATTGTGCATATTGGGGTTGGTGGATTTCATCGATCGCACCAAGCGCTGTATCTCGATGATTATTTCCATCAGAATCCTGGTAGTGACTGGGGAATCTGTGGTGTTGGATTGCTTGACAATGAATATGACAGGCGAATGCGGGATGCACTTAGATCCCAAGATTGTTTGTATACCTTAGTGGAGCGATCGCCTCAAAGCGATCGCGCTCGAATCATCGGTTCAATCACTCGCTACCTGTTTGCACCAGACAATCGTCAAGCAGTGATTGAAGCAATGGCAAGTCCGGAATGCCGAATTATTACTCTAACGGTCACTGAAAGCGGCTACTACTACATTGAAGGAAGTGGCAATTTCGATGTAAACCACCCGACGATGCAGCACGATTTGCAACATCCTGACCAACCACTTGGGACATACGGTTTTTTGACAGCCGCACTCGAAAAGCGACGTAAACAGGGGTTGGCACCCTTTACCGTACTATCCTGCGACAACGTGCAGGGCAACGGCAACATGGTGCGGAAAATGCTAACAACATTTGCCGAAATGCGCGATCCGGCTTTGGGACGTTGGATTGCTGAACACGTTGCGTTTCCCAACTGCATGGTTGATCGCATTACTCCGCTCACAACCCCACAAGATATCAAAATGGTGGCGGAACAGTTTGGTATTGATGATGCATTTCCATGCGTTGCGGAGCCTTTCACGCAATGGGTAATCGAAGATACCTTTTGTGCAGGCAGACCCGATTGGGAATCTGTTGGCGTACAGATGACTAACGATGTTCATCCCTACGAGATGATGAAAATCCGGCTGCTCAATGCCAGTCACATGCTGATTGGCTATCTCGGCTCTCTGGCAGGTTATACCTACGTTTATGAAGTCATGGCTGATCCCTTGTTTCAGCAAGCAGTCGCTAATTTGATGGACGAGGTGACGCCAACGCTCCAACCCGTTCCTGGGATTGATTTAGACGATTATAAAAAGACTTTAATTGAACGGTTTTCCAATCCCAAAATTCGCGATCAGCTTCCGCGCCTGTGCCTGAATGGATCAGCCAAAATTCCTAAGTTTGTTTTGGGATCGCTCCGCGATAAATTACAACTTGGAGGTGCGATCGATTACCTAAGTTTAACGATTGCTGCTTGGTGTCGCTATCTCAATGGTTACGACGACCAGAACTGTCCTATCGTCATTGATGACCCCTTAGCTGATATCCTCACTCAACAAGCCCGCTCAGGTAAAACAGATCCCAAACCCTTGCTCAGCATATTTGAGATTTTTGGAGATTTAGTACAGTCGCCACGTTTCGTCGAAACTGTTGCTGACAAGTTGAGCAGTTTGCATGAGTTTGGTGCTAAAGGAACGCTAGGGCGTGTCTGCATCCATTGATTACGATGCAGTTTAGGTCTAGGAACCCAGCCAGAATGTATAGCAGGGGACTAGGGACTGGGGACTGGGGACTGGGTGAAAAGTCTTTTTGTGTCTAGGTTTTATCATCGGTTGATGTCCTAACCACCTTGGCTGTTGCTATACCAAAAATAATTAATGCAGTTGTCGCGATCCACTTGCCCCCCAGCCCCCCCGCAGGTTCGGGGGAGAATATTGCAGGTACTAACACAAATTGGTATTATAGACAACTAAGCAGATAAAGTTAGGAGCTTGGCAATTGCTTGCTCAGAGCATTGCGGATTAAAACCAGGAAAATTCCTATACCTGTAAACACTAACGCCGCAATATTACTTTTTGGCTCAGCGAAAGCAATGAGAAATAGGTTGGAGAGCAGCGCTAAAGCTGGAATCGGAATAGGAACCTGAAACCCTTCGGTTCGGGGTTCTCGGCGCTTGATGACTAGCAATGAGATGTTGACAAGACAGAACATTGCCAAAATCAAGGTTGAGGTTGTTCCAGCCAGGAATTTAAGCGAAAATGCCAGCGCGAGAAAGATAGCGATCGGCAGAATGATAAGCAGCGTTCGATAGGGAGTTGCTCGCCGTGGATGTAATTTTCCTAACCAAGCTGGAAGCAGCCCTTCTCTGGACATCCCGAAGAGCAGCCGCGATGCTGTGACAAAATTCAGCAAAGCAGTATTTAGAACGGCGAATAGGGCAATGAGTGAAAAGACGACTGCTGGAAAATTTGGCTGCGATCGCCGAACCACATCGAGAAGAGGAGCGTTTGAGCCGGCAAGCGCCGCCGGACTTAGTACATTAGTGGCAAGCCAAGAGACGAGAACATAAACGACACCTGCAATTCCAAGGGCAAACAGGATGGCTCTTGGAACATTGCGTTCGGGATTTTTCACTTCCTCTGCAACATTCACAATATCCTCAAACCCAATGAAGGCGTAGAAGGCGAGTGCTGCTCCCTGAACGATCGCCGTCCAACCAATTGCTTGCGCGTTCGGGACGGAACTTGCAGCAGAATTACCCGCGCCTGCTCCGCCTCCGATTATAAAAAGAGTCGAGACTAGGATAACGATGACAAGACCTGAAACTTCCAGAGCCGTGCAAAAAATATTCAGGGCTGAGGACTCCTGCATTCCCCTAAAATTAACAAATGCCAGACCAGAAAACAGAGCGAGGATAATCAACCAAGCTGGGATGCCTGGAGCAAAAGCGTTTAGATAGCCTGCAAACGCTTTTGACAGAGTCGCCATCGAAACAAGGCAGGTACAAAACATCAACCAGCCTACAAGGATTGAGAGCCAATCCTTGCGAAACGCTCTGTGGATGAAAGTGGCGACTCCTCCGCTTTGGGGAACTCGGCTGCCGAGTTCGGCATAACTTAAAGCTGTGAGTGCCGCAACAGTCATCGCTGTCAGGAAAGAAACCCAAACCAAAGAACCGGAAAGTCCCGCAATTTTTCCGATCACTGCATAAATTCCGGCACCGAGAATATCACCAACCCCGTAAATCAACAGCGTAGGCAATCCAAACACTCGCTTCAGTGAATCCGCTTCTGCATTCGGTTCCATAGAATTTCTCTTGTCCTTCTATTCTCCCAATCTTGTCATCCTTCTGCTTCTGAGACTCCCCATGCTTCCACTCATTTAACGCATCAAGCGCGTTAAATTCGTTAAAAGCAGGGGGTTCTTTGTCCAGATACCCTCTCCCAGGCTCTCGCATTACTGCTACAGCATCCTGGTTCTTAGGCGTCGTTGCAAAGACTTGGACAGCGACCCACTCTGCCTCTGGGCAACGACCAAAGGAGGAAGGGAAAACCCTCCCAGTTGCAGGTTGAATATCCGTTGCTGTTCTCCAAGCCGCTTGTAAGCGCAGCTCCGCACTCTGCCAGTCTTTAACCAACTGGCTCACTTGGAGAACGAATGTGTCGGGCGATATGTACTTTGCCAGAAACGCAGAGTATAAATCGCGTTGTGCGACCACTCCACATTCACAGGCGTGTACTCTTTCACTGAGACTCTTCTTTTTCACCCGTCCACAGTGACAAGTTTGGGATAACTTTGTGCTGTACGTAGGAATTTCTATCACCCTGCCACCAGCTCTTTCAGCCTTGTTAATCAGATGCGATACAAACATTCCTGGGGCACGTTTACCTACAGACTTGCCAAACAATTTCTGAAATGCTTTATACGATAGCTTTTCCAGCTTAATAGTGTTTCCAGTTCGGAGAATGGTATTTACCAATTCACCATGTAGACTCGAACGGTGAGCTGCTAACTTTCGCTCTAGATTAGCTTTGGCATTTCTGGTTTTGAGATAAGTTTTAGAATTATTCCACTTTTTCTTCTTGCCCTTCTTGACTGTGCCATTGGGGTTGTAGTTCATAGGATTGGTCGCACGGCGCGATCTATCCATCTTCCTTTGAAGTCTGCGGATACGTGCTGTTTCAAACTCTAGCGAGGATGCAAACTGTTGAAGTTGTGCATCGGTATTAGACACAACAGCTATTGTCTCTGGTCCCAGGTCGATGCCCACATCACCAGTTCCCAGATAATTCTTGGGCTTGATGAATGGCTTCCCCTGGCAAACCAACTGTGCATAGAACCGATTGCGCCCGTTAATTTTACGGCGCACCAGTCTAACGTACTTAACCTTCGAGGAAAGCCCATGCAAGATTACTGGGTCATTGGATGTGATCAGCGCTCTTAACTTAAGATTGCTCCATTCAACCCTATCTCCTTTCCAGCGAATACCTGCCGCGTTGGACTTGCCTTCAACTGAGTCGAATTGGTTCTTGCCTTTGAACCGGACTGACTTCGCTTCTCCAAACAACACTTTCTGTGCTGCATTGAACGCTCTGGTGGCAATCTTCTGCCCAGTGTGAGCGTCAATATGATTGCCAATCCACGAATGTCGAATTCCAGTTCCATAGGACTGGATTGCATAGTCCGAGAAATCGTAACGTTCTCTTGCCCGTTTAAATAGAACTTTTCGTTCTGGATTACTGGACTTGAAGCAACGTGCCTTATTGAAATCTTTGGACTGTCGAATCAAATTTACCCGCTTCATGGCTTCCCGAAGGCAAGCGTTGTACATCTGCCGAGCCGCTTCTAACCGAGACAACAAAACCCTCTCACTTGCTGGATTTACCACTAGGGCGACTTCGCAGACAAATGAAGGCGTTGTTTTGGTAGAAACTCTTGCCACGCGCAAATCTGAAACGTTGGGATTATTCTATCAATTGTATTGACTGTATACAAGGATTCGCTACGCTCAATTTTATATGAGAGGGGGAAGACTTACCCCATACATAGAAGTGTAGGGGCTTGCGTCTTCCCCCTCTCGCTCCCCCGATTTCCGGTCAGTATAGGGGGTGGAAGCGCAAAGGTAAACGTAAATGCAGCAGCAAGATTTTGTCGTTTTGCTTTGACCCTATCATATCCTTCAGAAACCTAACCCTAGTCTGCCTATATTTGACTATGCTAAAGGGAACCATTTGAGGATTAGCCTGATGCTGCTTGGCATAGATTTAGGAACAGGTTCTGCTAAGGCATTGCTGCTAGCGACAGACGGAACCGCTATAGGTGAGGCGTCAAGCTCGTATCCTGTTCATGCACCCCACCCGGGATGGGCTGAGTCGGAGCCAGGGGATTGGTGGTTAGCCGTTGGCTCGGCTGTTAGGAAGGCAGTGGGAAATCACGCTGATCAGGTACAGGCGATCGCACTTTCAGGACAAATGCATGGTGTTGTCCTAGCTTCAGACTCCGGTCAGCCCCTGCGTCCTGCTATCCTCTGGGCAGATACTCGCTCTAGTGCCACGCTTAGCGCTTATCATTCGCTCGATGCCGCTATTCTAGAGCGCTTGGGCAACCCAATCACAGCGGGAATGGCGGGTCCAACTTTGTTGTGGCTACGAGAACACGAGGCGACTGTCTACACCGAAGCGCGTTGGGCACTCCAGCCAAAAGATTGGCTACGATTACGGCTGACTGGAGAAGTTGCAACCGAACCATCTGACGCTAGTGGTACTTTGCTTTACGATGTTGTGTCGGACAACTGGGCAAGGGAAGCAATAACAGCGTTGAATCTACGTTGTGATTGGTTACCAAAAATTATCCCCTCTAGTGCGATCGCAGGTTACCTAACAACTGATGCTTCACAGCATCTTGGCTTAAGAGTTGGCTTACCTGCGATCGCTGGTGCTGCGGATACGGCAGCGGCGGCACTTGGTAACGGACTACTAGAGCCTGGATTAGTTCAACTAACCATTGGCACAGGCGCTCAAATCATTACACCTCGCTCCCAACCCATTATTGATCCTCATGGTCGTACACATCTCTATCGAGCCGCCGTACCTAACGGGTGGTACACCCTTGCAGCAATGCAAAATGCGGGACTAGCGCTTGAGTGGGTACGAGGTATCCTCGGCTTGAGTTGGCAGCAAGTTTATACTCAAGCGTTTTCTGTTCCCCCAGGATCTGAAGGGTTGACATTTTTGCCGTACCTCACAGGTGAACGAACTCCACACCTTGACCCCTATGTACGCGGCGCATGGGTGGGGCTTGGACTTCATCACACACAGGCGCACCTGATGCGGGCAGCTTTAGAGGGAGTTGCTTTTGCCTTGCGACAAGGTTTTGAGGCACTTGAGGCAACAGGTTTTAAAGCAACAGAACTGCGTTTAGCAGGCGGTGGAACGGCAGAAATGCCTTGGAAACAATTACTGACTGATGTATTGAGAATACCCCTCCATGCAACTACAGTTGCTGCTGCTTCCGCGCGTGGTGCTGCTCTTTTGGCGGGTATCGGAATTGGTGTATACGCAGATACTAATGAAACGAGCAAACTGGCAGCCATACCAACGCTTGTTGCAACTCCCCAATCAGTTGATTCAGCCCTAGAAGAGGCTTGGATGCGATATCAATCCCTTTATCCACAGCTTAAAAAAATCTGATGATAGCAGTTATGCCTCAAGGAGGTAGCACTCTTAAGGTATCTACAATTAAATTCTTAACTAGTGAGGCTGTTTAACATCACTAGACTTGTTGCATTCATTCCAAAAAAAAGAATAATTAACCACAGATGGACACAGATGGACACAGATGGAAGTCACATTCCGCAATCTTGTCTAGTTAATGAGAGAAGTGAGTTTACTAAAAGAATAGGTAGACATATATGCATATAGTAGGTGGAATAAAGCTTCCCAAATCAGCTGAGGTTTCTGATTTATACATACAGTGTAATGAAGCTGCATCTATAAACTACCAGGAAGATGACAAAAAAGTTGTGTTACGTCAGAGGGGTACTATATCCTCAAATTCTTACTTTAATTCATTTTACGAGAAATTTTATACTAAATATACAATTCTGAGCTACATCTACTATTTGCTGAAACTTGAAGGCGATTTTAAAGTTACTGTTTACCGAGAAGTTAACGGGGAAAATAACAAAAAGATTATTTTCCAAGAGAACTTTGAAAACTGTCAATTCTCAGAACCCGTCAAACTTTCCCCAATAAATCTCCTTCAAAATGAAAACGCTGGCAGAATATATTTTGAAATAAGCTGTTCTAGTGAACAGGGTGCCTTTAAAGAGGCGTGGATAGCAACTGATGAAAATAAAGCTAGAGATGTATCATTGGGAATTGTCATTTGCACCTTCAAAAAAGAGGCTTATATAAAAAATACTTTAGCTGCGATTTTTCAAGATAAATTACTAGAAAATAAGGACTTAAAATTATTTGTTGTTGATAATGGTAGAACTTTAGACAAAGCGGATTTTACACAGCCAAAACTGAAACTGGTTCCCAATATAAATGCGGGTGGAAGTGGTGGTTTTACTAGAGGGCTAGTTGAAGCTTTAGAGGAGAACACCTACTCTCATTTTTTGCTTATGGATGATGATATAGAGTTAGAAAGTGAATGTATTTACAGGTTGTTTTCTTTGCATGAGTACGCCAAGACTGATTTTGCAGTAGCTGGCGGACTGCTAAATTTAGAGAAAAAGCATATTTTGTATGAAGCAGGAGCAACGTACAACGAAGATTCTAAAACTAGAGGATTTGCGCCTGGATCATTAACCGCCGTAAATCATAATATTGATCTACGAAGTTCTAGTTCTCTCAACAGGTTACTGGTGGAAGAAGATATAGATTATGGGGGATTTTGGTTTTTCTCTTTTTCTAAAGACGTTGTTGAAAAAATTAAATTGCCGCTGCCTTTATTTATCAAGATAGATGATATAGAGTTTTGTTTAAGAATTAAAGAATTGGGTAACAAAATAGTAGCTTTTCCCTCAATGGCTGTGTGGCATCAACCGGCTTCTGCAAAAAAATTAAATTGGGAAACTTATTATTATGCTCGCAATGATTTAATAACTTATGCCATCCATTATTCAATAGGATATATGGATACGGTCAAGCATTTTACAAAAGTAATAATTCAGTCTTTATCAAGATGTGATTATGATTATGTAACAATGCTTATAAAATCTTTTGAGGACTATATAAAAGGTCCATATTTTATCAAAAACTCTGATCCAGAAAATTTGCATATTAACATTATAAAGCAGAGTCAAAGCTATAAGAACCAAAAGGAAATAGATAAATTAGCTGGTATTAAGCTTTTGACTAGGTGGTTTAAAGTTGCTGCCAAAAGTAGTATTGAATGGTCATCGGTAAGTAGAGAATGGAAAAATGCTTCAAAGCAGATGACATCTACTATATTTTGGCAGCAATACCTTGGGTTAAAGAACTAGAGATGATTCTCTAGAGACTTTTTGTAAAGTAGCCATGTGATAGGCAAAACTTAAAATTTCATCTATCTATCGGTGGTGAAATCCTGTAGAAATTTTTACTACAACTGGAAAGTTAGAATAACACCCCAATTACCCTGCTATCTGACTCCCTGTTAGCAGGACGCTTTTTTGTCCTAGGTACAATGCATATGACAGACAATCAAAAAAAGGACGAACTCGGCAACCAAGAGGAAATTTTGACAAACCGCCAAGGTCACCCAATAACTGATAACCAGAATACACGAACTGTGGGTGACAGGGGTCCGACAGTACTTGAAAACTACAACTTCCTGGAAAAGATCACCCACTTTGACCGCGAACGCATCCCAGAACGCGTCGTTCATGCGCGAGGAGCGGGTGCTCATGGCTATTTTGAGGCTTATGGCACCATCGGTGATGAACCTATAAACAAATATACACGCGCCAAGCTTTTCCAAGAAAAAGGTAAAATTACGCCTGTATTTATTCGTTTTTCAAGTGTCATTCACGGAGGTCATTCACCAGAGACACTGCGCGATCCGCGTGGGTTTGCAATCAAGTTTTACACCGAAGATGGCAATTGGGATTTGGTCGGAAATAACCTTAAAGTCTTTTTTATTCGAGATCCCATCAAGTTTCCCGATCTCGTTCACGCTTTCAAACCAGATCCAGTCACAAACCGTCAAGACCCCAACCGTATCTTTGATTTTATCAGCCACACGCCTGAGGCGATGCACATGATCACGTGGCTGTTTAGTCCCTGGGGAATTCCTGCCAGTTACCGACACATGGAAGGCTCAGGTGTAAACACTTACAAATGGGTGAATGCTGACGGTGTAGGGCATATTGTCAAGTACTTCTTTTTACCCAAGCAGGGGGTGAAGTGCCTCACTCAAGCTCAAGCTGAGGAAATTCAGGCGAAGAATTTTAACCATGCGACACAGGATTTGTACGAAGCGATCGCACGAGGCGAGTATCCTGAATGGGAATTTTATGTGCAAATCATGTCGGATGACGAGCACCCTGAACTCGATTTCGATCCATTAGATCCAACAAAAATCTGGCCGCCAGATCAATTCCCATTGCTACCTGTTGGACGAGTGGTACTCGACAAAAATCCTGTCAACTATTTCGCTGAGGTTGAGCAAGCCGCGTTTGGTACAGGTGTATTGGTTGACGGTCTTGACTTCTCGGACGACAAATTGCTTCAAGGTCGTACTTTCTCTTACTCAGATGCTCAACGTTACCGGGTGGGACCAAATTACCTGCAGTTACCTATTAATCAACCAAAAACACCTGTTGCAACAAATCAGCGTGATGGTCAAATGACTTACCGCGTTGATGGAGTGGAAGCAGGGGAGAACCCCCACGTGAATTACGAGCCAAGCAGTCTTGGCGGGCTTAAAGAAGCGCCTAAATCTGGCAAAGACCACACTCCTTATGTTCAAGGTCCGGTCGTGCGTCAAAAAATCAGCCGACCCAACGATTACCAACAAGCTGGCGAGCGGTATCGCACTTTCCACGATGAGGAGCGGGATGATTTGATTCTCAACCTTGTGTCAGCACTCAAACAGTGCGACGCGCATATTCAAGAGCGCATGGTGGAACACTTCATGCAATGCGATCAAGAATACGGTACACGGGTGCGAGAAGGACTCAAGCAAAGCCAAGAAAATATGCACGCTCACTCTTAGTACAACATTTGATTAATTCGTAGAGGATTAAATTTGGTGGGGCTTTGCGTCCCTGTGCGCTACCTTAGCGTTCCTCTGCGTTTAAAAGTGTTAGAGAGCGCGATGTGAAAAATGAACCACAGATGGACACAGATGGACACAGATAATTTATTGGTGTGCATCTGTGTTTATCTATAGTTCAAAAAAAATACATTATCTTATTGAAATCGGCGTTTCGATATTCACAACTACAGCCTGCAACTCTTTCGCCTTTTCCTCTGGTAAAGCATCATTCGCAAACATCCCTGCTGCAAGTTCCGTTCCCGCCAGATATTTAAGCCTTTCGCTTGTCCGATAGGGAGGATAAAACTGAGCGTGTAAATGTGCCTCGGGATGCGCTTCACCGTCAGTTGGGGCACCAAACCAAGCCATCAGGTAAGGAAACGGGCGATTCCACAAACCGTCATACTTGAGAGTGACAGTTTTTAATGCCCTAGCAAGTCCCTGGCGTTGCTCTGGAGTAAGATCCATGAACGTGGCAACAGGCTTAATTGGAGCAATCCAAACTTCATACGGGTAACGAGCGCACACCGGGACAAATGCGATCGCTTCCTCATCTTGATAAATAATCCGTTTGTTGTCCGCAATCTCTTTTTGTATCAAATCCGCCAACAATCCGCGTTGATGTTCCCGATAATACGCTTGCTGCATTTCCAGCATCCGTTTAGGAACTGGCGGTACAAAAGGATATGCGTAAATTTGCCCGTGTGGATGGTGCAAAGTAACACCCACCTCAATGCCCTTATTCTCAAACGGTAGCACATACTGGATGTGCGAATTTGCGCCGATGACCCGGGTGCGATCGCCCCACACTTCCAACAGCAACTCTAGGTGATCCAGTTCCAGGGAACTGAGGGAGGCTTGCGGGTTTTGAGTAAAAACCACTACCTCGCACGCACCATTGGCTGGCATGGTATCCACAATGCTGCTTGGCGGGTCATGTGCAGTCACTGTCATTGACGGAAAGCGGTTGTCGAACACCGCTACGTCATACTTACCTTGCGGTAGTTCCGTTGGAAACTGCGGGTTACTGGTGGGTGCGAGGGGGTTATACTCTGGGGGCGGCATGAAAGTCCGCCCTTGACGGTGAGAAGCATAAGCCACCCATTCCCCCCGCAAGGGGTGCCAGCGCAGGTGCGGATTTGCCTGCACTGGCTCGTTGCTGGGGCTAGTAGCTGTAATATTTTCGGCTATAGGGTATCGACTATATAAAGTCAGTGGGCGACCATCTGGCTTTAACAGTGTGTGGGAGTACATAATCCTTCTCCTGAAAGGGTTGCAGCGCGAATCGCCTCGATGGGAAATTTCGGCGTGCGATCGGCGTACAACAACCCGTTAGCTTCTTGGAACGTATCGGTTAACTGCGTGTAACAAAATCCACTGAATATCTCAATATTATTGATAGTTTCTAGTAGGGCAGCGTATTTCATTTGTAGCTCGGAGATATTCCAACTGCGCTCATATCCCCAAATTTTGTTAGCATCGGGCTTGTCCTCTGGGGCATAAGCGATACCGCCAAACTCAGTCAGCATCACTGGCTGTCCTTGGTGAGGATAGTTGTCGAGTGTGAGGATGCGCCCTCCGGGACGCTTACGATCAAACAAATCTGATAGCTTGACTTCCGGTCCATAACGATAAGCCAAGTGCTGCGGATTCGTGTCGTAGTCATGGATAGCCAGAATGTCCGTATCTGTACTTTCCCAGCCATCGTTACCAATCACTGGGCGAGTCGGATCGAGCGTCTTGGTCAAGTGATACATTGCTAAAACGTAGTTCCGGTGAGCCTGTGTTTCGACCAGATTCGGAACTCCCCAAGATTCATTGAACGGCACCCAAGCGACAATACAGGGGTGGTTGATATCCCGCTTGATGACCTCTGTCCACTCTTTGGTGGTGCGCTCCACCGCTTTAGGCGAGAAGCGATATGCACTGGGCATCTCTTCCCATACTAACAGCCCCAGCACATCTGCCCAATATAAAAAGCGGGGGTCTTCAATTTTTTGGTGCTTACGTACACCGTTAAAGCCCATTGCTTTGGTTAGTTCCACATCGCGCCGCAACGCGTCATCATCGGGTGCAGTCATGAGGCTATCTTGCCAGTAGCCTTGGTCGAGAACCAGCCGCAAATAGTAGGGACGACCGTTGAGCATAAAGCGATCGCGCTGTATACTCACAGTCCGCATCGCTGTATAAGTTTTGACATTATCTAAAAGTTCGTCTTTATACCAAAGTTCTATATCAGCATCGAGCAGCGTTGGCTTTTCTGGACTCCACAGTAATTCGTTGCGGTAGTCGTCTATACCTGGATCGGAAAGGGCGAGGCGACGGCTAATCTCCCCGTTAAACACTTCATAGGTATCGTTCACCAGCACGCGTGAGCCAACGCTGAGTTTCACCTTTATTTGTACGCCCGAAGCAGGCACATCACCCGCAAGCGCAGCGTAACAACCAATTTCCCACCGCTCGAAGTCGGGAGTCCACCGGATATGATCTATATAACTCGTACCCACGCGCTCAACCCAGACTGTCTGCCAAATACCAGTGGTGCGAGGATACCAAATACCGTGCGGTTCGCGCTGCCAATCCTGCTTACCACGAGGCTTGGCGAGATCGTGAGGATCATCCTGCGCCCAGACTGTCACTTTCGTTGTGCCGCTGTCATTCAAGACATGGGTAATATCAAGGGTGAAAGCGGTATGTCCGCCTTCATGCTCAGCTATGTATTGATTGTTAACCCAGACACGGGCGCGATAGTCTACGGCTCCAAAATGCAGCAGCAACCTGCCTTCGCCTAGTGGCGTTTCAAATTCCCTCTCATACCAGCAATTTGGGTGAAATCCTGTGTCACCAATACCACTTTTGGCAGATTCCGGAGCAAAGGGAACTTCTATATTATGACTCCATTGCTTAACGTCGCTGGGTTGAACGCATTTGCCTTCGTCATCAAAAGCGAACTTCCACAGACCGTTTAGACTTTGCCAATGCGTTCCCTCAGCGTCTCCGGAAGAGATTCGCTGGAAGTGGGGACGCGGGTATGCCGTTTCTTTTAAGGAAAAACTCATATTATTATCGGCATTAGAGGTTAGTTTAACCGGATGATTCTCCAACTCTAACAAGTTCATTGAAACCTATTCCCAACTTTACTAAAGAAACTACTTGTAACTACTCGCCTATTACCAAAGATTCCAGGAATTTTGCCTGTAAAATTACCTAAACTTCGTCACTCACCTCAAACCACACTATCCCCTGGTAACAAATGCCTAAGGATGTAGTTTTGCAGTAAGCAAACGATAGTGATCGTCCCCAACGCTACTGGGGGCGTTCAATTAGGTATTGGCTTGCGGCTCGTGACATTATGGCACACCTTGGGCAAATATTTCAGGTTAAAATTTTGCTTTTTTTTACTTTTCCTGCTTAATATAAAAAAACTGCCCCCTATCTACTATTTTAGGGACATATTTGTTGAAATATAGCGGTTTCGGCGTGAAGTTCCCCATGAGTGCTTCGCTGAAAAAGGGGCTTCCAATTTCAACTACTGCAACGACGGTCTTATTCGTCTGTTGGGTTTCCCGTCTCATCCGCCGATGCCTCTTCATGCTTGCATGAATTGGTCTTACTCAGCGTCCACAGGCAGATACCCGCCTGCCGCAGGTGTATAACTTTACGTACAACACGGCTTGGCTTATCTTTTACCGCAGAGCTAACCCGTGCGAACCAGTGGTCGTGTTCTTTCCCTGATCTACCGATTTATCTGCGGCAAGGTTCGTACACCTACTTTGAAGTTAGCCTGTCTGTTCAATACGGTCAGGAGGGTTATCAACCATGAAGATTATACAACAATTACTCGTAAAATTCCGGAAAAATTGACAACTCTATGTCCTCCGGACACGCTACGCGAACAGCCATCCCACTCCCTCTCAATCTTTCAGATTGAATCGTTCGGAGATGTCTTCATTGTTGTCTGCTGTCCATCCCCACCCAAAAGAGCGTTGAGGGTGGGGTCACGAACGCAAATCCGTTAAATAGAATATGGACTGACCTCTGCCCTAACTTCTCCCCACCTCTTTTTAACCCTCTCCTACAAGGAGAGGGAAGCAGAAGATTTTTGTTAGCGGGAGGGGAATGGCTCTGCCTTCCCTATGAGAGAACTAGGGCTGGGTGGTTAGGTATTTTATAATTTTTTGGACTGAAATTTGTTAGAAAATTATGTGGCAGCGGTTTCCAATGAGCGATCGCCATCAAAATAGCCGCAAAGAGTTGTTAATCAGGTAAAAGGCGAGAAACTGCTACTTTTTTTAGTTGGAATAGTGCCTGCCCCAATTTCAGCCACTAAACTTCACTAAACTTGCGGCTGAACTCTTGGAGTTGGCTTTTGATCCAATGAGCACCCCTACCTATGCACTCAGGACAAACATCGCCATAGCCATCACCCTTTTCGCTGCACACAATTAATCTCGCTTCCTTCGTCTGAAACAGCTGATTGCATATTAAGCACATTTGGTTGTTTTTCAAGGTGTTACATTCAATTTGAAATTGCATACTTTCTCCTCATCAACCAACTTTGACGTCAAGTTTGTTTAATAAAATTTTACTTACTAACCACAATACAACTATTGTTATTAATCCGACTTCTACCAAATGAATAGAATAATGTGAAGTTAATTTGTAATTAATAACACATTTTTTTCTCAAACATTCAAACCACTCTCTACAAAACAAATCTAGAGTAGGAAAAAAACGACAATTATGGGGTTTCCAGACGCTTTTTTTATATTTAAATACCCTAATAGATAGATAAATAGATGATTTTTAAGCTACGTTCTCACGCGAAAGTAACGATTAGCTTAACTTACATCTTGAGAAAGATTAAGTAAAAAAGACAAAACGCTAAATATGAAATGAACGGATGAACGGATTCAAAAACGGATTCAAAAACAGTTGTATGGAAACTATTTATGGAAATATTCAAGGATTAAAATCTAGTCAGAGTAAAAAGCTGCAACAACTTTACGAACAACGGCAACCCTCGCATACCGTAACTACGCCGGAATTCGCTCAAGCCTTGGCAGCAATCAGTACAGAAATCCATCAACCCGTGTGCAGCTATATCAATAGGCGCGGGCAGGTGATCCGAGTCGCAGTCGGAACGCCGAGTCAAACTCAAATTCCCCCGGAACAGCTACCTCGGCATAGTGCGGAACGCTTGAGCGGGATTCACTGCGTTGCCACTCAATTCAAATCAGTGCCACCTGATGAAGCCGCGCTGATTGCAATGGCACGCCAGCGTTTAGATGCTCTGGTGGTGCTAACCGTAGCTGACGGCAAAGATGGAAGGCGGGGTAAAGAAGCTACTGGCGATATTAAAGAAGCTTTCTTAGCTCATATTGTCCCCGACCCACAAAACCCTTGGGTGATTTCTCCTCCCCTGAGTTTAGATGACTTAACTGAGCAAGATTTTGACGACTTAGTTGATGAATGGGAGAGGGAGATTTCTGAATCTGGCGATGGAATGCCATTTCAGGAGATTGTATCTGACTCTGACAAAGTGCTGTTGGTGGGATTGAAGACAGATGACATTTCTCAGCAGCGGTTTGAAGATGGACTGCAAGAACTAGCACGGTTGGTGGAAACTGCTGGTGGAACTGTAGCAGACATAGTGCAACAAAAGCGAAGTAGCCCCCATCCCCAAACTGTCGTAGGTCAGGGAAAAATTGAGGAAATTGCCCTTCAAGCTCAGAAACTGGGAGCTAATCTGATTGTCTTTGACCGAGATATTTCTCCATCTCAAGCCCGCAACTTGGAAAACGAGATTGGCATCCGAGTTGTAGACCGAACGGAAGTTATTCTAGATATTTTCGCTCAACGCGCTCAATCCCAAGCAGGTAAATTGCAGGTAGAACTGGCGCAATTAGAATATATGTTGCCTCGGTTGCGCGGTCAAGGTCGCGAGATGTCCAGGCTAGGAGGCGGAATTGGGACGCGAGGACCTGGTGAAACCAAACTAGAGACGGAACGGCGAGCAATTCAAAGGCGTATTGCACAACTTCAGCAGGAAGTCAACCAATTACAGGCACATCGCGCCCGCATCAGACAACAGCGACAACAGCAAGAAATTCCTGCTGTCGCCTTAGTTGGTTACACCAATGCTGGGAAGTCCACTTTGCTGAATGTGTTAACCCATGCTGAAGTTTATACGGCGGATCAACTGTTTGCCACCCTCGACCCGACAACGCGAAAGCTGGTCATTACAGAGCCAGAAACTCAGGAACGCAGGACAATTCTGCTAACAGATACCGTAGGGTTTATTCACGAACTCCCGCCACCCTTGGTGGATGCGTTCCGCGCCACCCTAGAGGAAGTCACTGAAGCAGATGTGTTGCTTCATGTTGTTGATTTGTCGCATCCAGCTTGGGAAAGCCACATTGCGAGTGTAGAGGAAGTGCTTGCAGAAATGCCAACTCTTTCTGATCCTACTTTGATTGCTTTTAACAAAGTTGACCAAGTAGATAGCGAAACTCTGGCTTTAGCTGGGCAAAAGTACCCGGAAGCCGTGTTTATTTCAGCGACACAGCGCCTAGGCTTAGATACTTTACGCCAGCGATTACTGCAAGTGATTGACCAACCCGTTGAGGCAATTTCAGTCACACAAGATTCATAGGAAAAGAAGGAAATTTATGACACTAGCTATTATCGTTCATGGTGGAGCGAAAAGCATTTCAGAGGATAAAGTTGCAGCCAACAATGCTGGGTGCTTGGCAGCAGTAGAGGCAGGTTGGGCAGTGCTGACTAAGGGAGGCACTGCTGCAGAAGCCGTTGAGGCAGCCATCCGCGTTCTAGAAGCTGACCCGACCTTTAACGCCAGTCTGGGCGCGAGTCTCAACACTGAGGGAGAGGTAGCACTAGACGCAGCGATCATGGAGGGCGATACCTTAGGTTGGGGCGCAGTGGCAGCAGTTCAGGGTGTACGTCATCCAATCTCGGTGGCACGGAAGATTATGGATGAAAAACCCAGGATGCTAGTGGCGCGCCATGCAGAACGCTTTGCGGCAGACAACGGAGCGGAGATGTGTAAAAAAGAAGACTTGATATCTGATGAGACGTGGCAGGAGTGGAAAGAGGAGCAGGAGGTTCCCGATCGCCCCAACACCATTGGCTGTGTAGCTTTGGATGCTAACGGCATCTTAGTAGCTGGAACCTCAACAGGGGGCTTAATGAATCAGCAACCTGGTCGCGTTGGCGATAGCGCGATCGTTGGCAGTGGCTTGTACGCTGACAATAAACTCGGCGCTTGCTCAACAACGGGTGATGGCGAGTCGATTATCCCGGTGGTTCTGGCGAAAACTGCGATCGATTTCCTAGATGGAGACAGACATCCAGACGAAGCAGCGCAGATGGCGATTGAGACTTTGAAATCTAAGGTTACAGGAGAGGCTGGCTGTATTGTTTTAGACACTCAGGGACGGGTTGGCTGGGCTTATAACTCGCAAGACATGGCTTGTGGTTATATGACCACAGAACTGGACAAACCAGCTGTGTTTACCAAAAAAGAACCTAGTACTGTGTCAGCTTTGGTTTGAGCAATTGATATTTTTTAAAGTTCTTTTGCTGCAAAGCTTTTGAAATCTAGCTATTCCTCAAAGCTTGCTTGCCAGACTACTAGTACTGTGTCACATCAACTTTGTGGCGTTTGTAGTAAGCGCTTAAGCGCTTAAAGAGGACTAAAGTCCTCACTACAAGCCAATCAAAATAAATGGGATAGACCACTAGGCGTCAGTGACATTAGTGCGGAATTTTTCACGAATCCGTTTCTGCTTGCGGATAGAGGAATCAAAATTCCGCAACTAATACCTTGTTGTCAGGTAGATGCAGCAACTGGGTCTTGAAAACATTTTTTTATGAGCTTAACATCCAAGTTTCAGTATTTTCACGGTTGTTCTTTTTCTGATTTATTTGCTAAAGACATTGCCGATGCACATTATGGGCTGATTTTAAATTACCCTGCGACTGCTAGTTGGGCTGCTTACCCCAACACAAAAAAATACTTTATTCAAGATGGCAGTAGTGAAGCTACTAAAACTCCCTTCAACAAGCTTTGCCAGAAAGAACCTTGGAAAAATCTGGCTGTATTAGGTGATGCTATTCCAGGAATTGCCATTATTGAGCCGCCAAAGTTGTTGATGAACTACTGGCGGGAGCATTTTGACTTTAGGTATAGCAGTATGCAGATGCTAGACTGCTCGCTTTATCTGGATGACCTCAGCCAGAGCGATCGCTTTGACAAACTCATCACTTTATTTCCGTTTGATAATCTAAAACCTGAAAAACACGCCGTTGATCCGGAGACTCACTACCGATTGCTTGACAAAGTGACGCTAGCCGAGCTAGGCGTGCAATGTCCGAAATACGAGAGTTACAATCTGCACACTAAGAGTCTCGAAGACATTCAGTTACCGGAACAATTCCCCTACTTGATCAAAACGTCCCACGGACTTTCAGGAGAAGGCACTTATATTATCAAAAGCGCCAGCGATCTCAACTACTGCTTTGAAGAACTGAGGAAGTATCTAGATCATAAACTGCTGAATACAATTATTGTCTCAGAGTTCGTCAAGAATGCGGTGCACAACTACTGCGTGCAGTTCTATCTCAACAAAGCGGGAGATATAACGCTCATCGGTACTACAAGCCAACTCGTCACAGAGGAGGGCACCTATTTAGGGGGACTGATTCACTACCGCGAGACGGACATGAGCAAATTCTTTGAGATGATAGCCGCCATTGGTGAGTATGCTCATAAAGTCGGTTATTTCGGCTTTATTGGCTTCGACGTGTTGGAAGATAAAGACGGACAGCTTTATGCGATCGATGCCAATTTCCGAATCAATGGCTCAACTCCACTCTGCTTACAGCGCCATACCCTACTGAAACTGGGAAAGGAAGTGGCTAAATATTCTACTGACTACCGCATGGATGGGACATTGGACTCAATTCTAGTGACCCTGAAACCAGAACTGGATCGCAAAGACTTTATCATCCTGTCGGCTTTAGAGAAGGTCAAATACGGAAAAATTTATACCGAAATTTCCGGGATTGTGACTGGAGAGACAATCGAGGAAATGCAGCACATTGAGAAGAACCTACAGGATAAGGGATTGCAGTCGTTTGCTTAAACAGCATGATCATTTGTTAGAGAAGCATAAAAAATGGTACCAACTCTTGATGACCCTAAGCGCCTTTCAATTGCAAATAATCAAATGACATGGAAGTATATATTTCAACTTAAGGCTGTGATTAATTGGGTCGAATCTGTGTTTTTGCTGTTATCCGACCAATCGATTCGTGAGTTGCTTGGTGAGAAACCTCTGATCAATTCTGAATATTCACACCTGTTTATCGTGTTGGTCTTCGTTATCGGGATTGGCTATTGGTGGGTTGGTCAGGACATTGAGCGCAATCACGGCATCATAAAACTTGGAATTATCGGGCAATCTTCGGTCTTCGTTGTGCTAGCTTATCACACTTTAGTAGGTAGGCTTCACCCATTTTATTTAGTTCCAGGTGTTATTGACCTTGTCTTTGCGATTCTCTTTGTTGTGTTTTTAAACTCCTACACTCGAACTAAACCGGCTCTCGAGTGATTTCTAGTGGTCTTTGTCATTAAATAAGAGTGCAAAGGTCAATTTTATGGAAATGAAACCACAGATGCACACAGATAAACACAGATGAATTATCTGTTTACATCTGTGTTCATCTGTTTGTATGTGACTTAATAGCGAGAAAACTCATCATGCCACAAAAAAATGGTCCTTGGACAATACAAGAAACAAACGAGAAATACCACGATTCGTTTATTCATGTTTGTGAAGACCAAGTTCTACGACCTGACGGGCAACCTGGTAAGTATGCCACCGTTAAAATGAAACCTGCTGTTGCTATTCTACCGATAGATAACGATGGTTACGTCTATCTGGTTCGGCAATTTCGCTATGTTCTTGGTAAAGATAGTATAGAAGTTGTATGTGGTGCAGTTGAGGAGGATGAACCTAAGATTGAGGCAGCAAAACGTGAAATTGAAGAAGAAGTTGGAATCAAAGCATCGGAATTGATTGAGCTAGGTCTCGTTGATTTAGATACATCGATTGTTCATTGTCCCGTGCAGATGTTTCTGGCAAAGCAGTTAACTTTTACAGAAGCACATCAAGAAGGAACGGAAACAATACAAACAGTTAAAGTGACTTTCGATGCAGCGGTACAAATGGTGATGGATAACACAATTACACACGCGCCAAGCTGTGTGCTAATTCTTAAAGCACGTCACGGATATATCAACTCTAACTAATGGTAAACGTTAATATAAAACAAGGAAGAAAACAAGGAATTGCATACACTTGGGGGTCTACGCCTGAAGAGAGGCTGATGCCGTTTCCATGCGATCGCTACATAGAAAATAGTGACGAGGCATATTTCCGAGCCATAAATGTAAAAGCACCAACTCAGATTTTATTTCGATGGCTATGTCAACTAAAAGTTGGGTCTTACAGTTATGACTGGATTGACCGCCTCGAAAGGATATTTTTTCCGGTTAAAGATTCAATATCAGACCCTCCAAGTCCAAAAAAACTGCTTCCAGGTGTGGAAAATTTAGCGCCTGCTCAAAGAATTATGGGTGTTTTTAAACTTGTTGAATTTGAAGAAAATCGACATTTAACAATAGTAATGGATGACGAACGAGCTATTACAATGTTTGGTAACATTGCAGCTAGTTATGTCATTTTCCCAATAACGGAAAACACTTGTCGCCTGATTCTCAAGGGGCATATTCGTTATCCCCGAAATATCTTTTGGTCATGGATACGCTGGGTTTTGCCGTGGGGAGACTTATTGATGATGCGCCAGCAATTTTTAAGGTTAAAAAATCTAGCAGAATCTTAAGCTAACTGTAGCGGTGAGGTGAAGATTTAGAACATGAAAAAATACAAAATAGTCTTGCAAATCATACTTGCGATCGGGATGGTAGTCGTTGGTGCTTTGCACTTTACCCACCCAGGTGGATTTGAGAAAATTGTACCGGACTTTCTTCCCCACCATTTGGCATTTGTTTACACTAGCGGGTTTTTGGAAGTTTTGGCTGGGGTAGGATTATTAATTCCTGGTGTCAGCCGTTATGCAGCATGGCTTCTAGTTGTACTTTATATTGCTGTTTTTCCCGCTAATGTTTATCAGGCAATTAATAACATCAAGGTTGCAGCATTGCCACACGATCCACCACTGATTTGGTTGCGACTACCCTTTCAGGCTTTCTTAGTTGTTTGGGCTTGGTGGTTCACCAGAGAAGAACCAGAGAAGAGAGTAACAACAAACAACTGAATGGGTAAGCTGCAAATCGGTACAAGTGGTTGGGTTTATAAACATTGGATGGGCATTTTCTATCCATCACATTTGCCTAGTGACCAGCAACTATCATTTTACGCCCAGCACTTTTCCAGTGTAGAAATTAACTTTTCTTTCTACCGTTTGCCAGAGCGGTCTGTGTTTGAAAGTTGGCGTGAGCAAACACCACCAGGGTTTCTTTTTGCCGTCAAAGGTAGCCGCTACCTGACTCATATGAAAAAGTTGAAAGACCCCGAAGAGCCGCTGTCTCGGTTGATGGAACGGGTAGAAGGCTTGCAAGAAAAGCTTGGTCCGATTTTATTTCAGTTTCCTCACACTTGGCACCTCAATCTTGAGCGTCTTCAGTCCTTTTTAGAGTTATTGCAAACGTACAGGCAACAACGATTTACCTTTGAATTCCGTCACTCTAGTTGGCTGATTCCACAAGTGTACAAATTACTCGAAAATGCTAGTGTAGCTCTTTGTCTGCCAGTTAGTCCAACCGTACCGCTAGATGTTCGCCTGACTGCACCTTGGACTTATATTCGTATGCATACTGGACAATATGGTGTTGGTTACAGTGATGAAGAAGTATCTATTTGGGCGAACCGTATCCGCTTATTTTTGCAACAGAAAGCTGACGTGTACATATACTTCAACAATGACCCTGATGGTCATGCTATCCGCAATGCTCAGCACCTGTGCAGGTTGCTGGGGTATTGATAACTAGCATTCCTTGAAATGTTGGTTCATTTTTTCTGCGTGGCAAAAACGCACCACATGATAAAGACCGTAAACCCTACATAGCCTAATACAGTTAGCCATTCTTGCCACCTACTAAATGTGCCGTTCATCAACTTTAGCCTGTTGTAAATGATGTTGTATTCTCGCACATCTACACCTACGGCATCGGCAGCTTTTGCAACAGTGGCGAGGGTAGTGTTGAACCCAACGATCCAAGAGACGGAATTGCCGTTGTTGGTTTGCTGTTGCCCATCGCGTCCCGCACTGTCCCGAATCGCGATCGCTCGCGCTTCCATGCGGTTGTGTGTTCCTAGCTAACGAAAAGATGAGAAATTTCTTTTTGTAAACAGATAATGTGAAGCAGCACCCCGCGCCTTACTCTTGAAATAGGTAGCACTCAGGGCAAACACTGGAATGTCAACAAGAACGTCTCAATTTCAACAAGACATTGCGCCTACTACAGTGCTATGTAGGGCTATCGCTTTAACTGGAGAAAAATAACTCAAATGATCAATTTTGATTCTTGTATTAATACATTAACCAAGGTTTTTGTCAAGACTAATTTAGATACAGTTGCAATGGTAGTGCTACGCCATTGCATTGTATACCTGCTCCATTAAGATGATATCAATGAGGCGTAGAAACTCTTCTAGTGTTGTCTTGCCGAAAGTAGCTAAGACGATAATTCTCCGTGAAAACTAAGAATCCTTTACAAAAATAATAACTCCCAAGAAGGAGTTTGTGAAAATTGAAATTATATTATCCTAGGTAATATAGGACTTATTTGATAAAAATATTTATCATAATAAAACTCCTCGAAAATAAGGGTTATTTCATTCTTCCTGAATTTGCCATAAACTCAAGTTCTAGAGCAAGTAGCTTAAGTTGGTTTTAACAAACTAAAATTCTGAGTTTGATTCCGTCCGTTAAAACGGGCTTCAGCTATTAGCGAGAGTACTTGCGTACCGAGGTTCCCTCTGACCAAAACAAAGTGTCCGTGCCGGAAATTTATTTCCGGGTGGTCGTCCATAGAATGAAATAGGCTTGTCTGAAAAATTGTGTAGGAAACCAAAATTATGACTTTTGCGTGACAGATTTTGGTTATAAGTTGATACGCGTTTAAGTTCCACTTTTTTGTGTTGAGGCAGTCCATAGTTAATACTTGCTATGGACTGTCTTCACGAGTAAGTAAGCAATTTCAATGCGTCACAGCTTATTTATGAAATTCTCTATAGCGTTTACTTATTAATGCTGGTAGGGGAAGCAGTTGCGATTACAGGATTTAACTTTTTAAATATTGGCTAGACAGTATGTTCAGGCAATCAGAAGATGACTTATTAGTAGAAACAAGCCCTCTCCCCCCGATCCCTATTCAGGAAATCTCAGAGGATAGGGCAATAACAGAGACGCTAGTTCCTCCAACTCCAAAACTGCTTTTTAAAATTTCTAAGCCGGAAATTCGGACAAGCCTCAGGGCGTTAACTTTTGAGAGTGTCTTCGCTACGGTTTTTTACAGTATCATCGGCAGCGCGTTGCTCACTAATTTCTTGCTGGAGCTGGGTGCCGGTCCAGTGGAAATTGGTCTTTTAGCCTCGATTCCTCAGTTGGTGAATCTGCTCCAACCGCTGGGAGCATATCTAGTAGACAGAAGTCCTAGCTTCAACTGGTTTTCCATGTGCATTTTCGTCCCGTCGCGGCTACTGTGGGTGATTCTCGTGCCAGCGATTTGGTTGGTCACCTCAGTCACCTCTAATATCACTGGGGATCAAGTGGTGCTGTTGACATTGGGAATTATCTTGGTGACTAATATCATCGAAGCTTTGGGCCGTGCTCCCTTTTTGGGCTGGACGGCTGTGTTAGTCCCACAGCGGTTGCGGGGGCGGTATTTTGGCTTTCGCAATAGTCTTGTGAGCTTGACGAATCTCATCGGTGTCCCGCTGCTGGGTCTAGCGGTATCAACCTGGCCCGGTGGAACACTCCAAGGCTACGGTGTGATCTTGGTTCTAGGAATTGTGTTTGGGCTAAGTAGTCTGGTAAGTCAGTTCTGGTTGACCGATGTGAACCCGCAGGTTTTAAAAGTCGCCCATTCAGAGATATCCCAAGCGCAATCAGGGGGAATAGATCTTAGCTTCCTCAAAGACGCCAATTTTTTGAAGTTTGTGTTTTACATTGCCATATGGTGCTTTGCTGTTAACGTCAGCGCTCCCTTCTTTAACCTCTACATGCTGGATAACCTGGAGATAGATATCAGCATAGTAACTATTTATACTGGGATTTCTACTGGCGCTAACATGCTGCTGCTGCTTTTGTGGGGCAAACTGGCTGACCGAATTGGGAATCGCCCACTCCTGGTATTCGTGGGATTCTTGGTGGGGGTGACACCTTTGTTCTGGCTAGGAACTGGAGCTTCTACAATTTCCCTTTGGGTCTGGTTACCTTTGTTGCACGTGCTAACCGGTGGAACATGGGCGGCAATTGACCTGTGTACCAACAATCTTATGATGGCAGTGGCACCGGTGGGTAATCAGTCCAAATACTTCGCGATCACGGGGGCGGTTGCTGGTGTGAGTGGGGCAATAGGAATCACCACTGGTAGCTTTCTGGCGACTCAGGCTGGTGGTGGTGGCTTGCTGGGGCTGTTTGTTCTCTCAGCCTTCCTAAGAGTTGTTGCGCTTCTGCCCTTGGTTTTTGTTCAGGAGGAGCGCTCTGTACCTCTGGATAAGCTTTGGCGAGTCCTGTTTCCAGCTAGGCAGCCAAGTGAGCTGATTGAAGCAGAGAAATAAGTTTTCAATCACCTACACTTCAACGGGTCGCGGTAAGGACAATAAAGAAAAGTCTTCCTATAATCTCCCTTTTTTAGAGAAATTATAGGAAGACTATTTACAGTACTGCAAGAGGATTTGAGGCAGGTTATACCAATTCAAAATTCAAAATTCATGTATTAAGAAAGCCTAAGATAACCAGGGTTTGGGACTCTGTATCTGTCGCATTCTTTTTTCAAATTGGTATTACGTTTATTTTTAGTTACCAATTTCAATCATTATAGTTTAAGCTAGCATTCAACTCTCTGTTTCTGATTCGTTTCTCATAGTCATAAGAGCGGGAGGTACTGGCATTCCTATTGCTTGTGCTAGCGCTTCGGGTGGCTGATGGCGAGAAGGCGATCGCAAATATTCACCAGTCAGAATCCGAGATCCTACCTTCAAATTGTGCCTGGTGCTGTAGTAGCGATGGGTTTGCGTAATTTTGCCCCGCTCCTGCATTGAGTCATTGGATATTTTTTTGCGAAGCTTGATGATAGCATCCATAATTGCCTCCGGGCGGGGCGGGCAACCAGGTATGTAAACATCTATGGGCAGAATTTTATCAGCCCCTCGAACAGCAGTAGGAGAATCAGCGCTGAACATACCGCCGGTGATCATGCACGCTCCCATTGCAATCACGTATTTCGGCTCAGGCATCTGCTCGTAAAGGCGCATTGTCGGTTGAGACATTTTCATATTGAGAGTGCCTGCCAAAATGATTAAGTCAGCTTGACGCGGGCTTGCACGAGGAATCAGACCAAATCTGTCAAAATCGAATCGTGAGCCAATCATGGCAGCAAATTCAATAAAGCAGCAAGCCGTGCCGTACATTAGAGGCCATAAGCTGGAGAGCCTAGCCCAGTTATACACGTCGTCTAATGTCGTCAAGATGACGTTTTCCGAGAGTTGATTAGTCACCCCGTAACTAGCTGGGGACATTATTTGCTCTTTCCCAAATGAGCTATTGGGATTGATATCATTGGAATTCATCATCTTATCCTAAAGAGTTTACCAATCAGATGAAGGATAAAGAATGAAATATTAATCCCACTTCATTAATTCACACTTCTGCCTTCATTTGCTGTCTTTTTCTTAAAATAAGTTGTGTCATTAACAGTTGCTTCTGTCTTTAGGAAGGAGCATCTGTTAAATTGTTCTGTGCTTGCAAATACAAAAATTAAATTGCTAAATATCAAGAAACCGTAAACTTGTAAGCGATGCCATGAATCGCCATTAATGAATATCTTTGAGAATCATATGGTTTCTGGAGTCAAAACCAATTTTCTCTTGTTTCTGTAACTTGCCTATCAGTCGTGTAATGGTTACCCTGGTCGTGCAGCAGGCGCTGGCAAGCTCTTCATGAGTGAGGCGAACCAAAAGGCGAGTTCCCTCTGCCACTGGTTGACCAACTTCCTGTTTTAAAAGCAGTAACAATTGGTGAAAGCGGTCTTGTACCCTTCGTCTTCCACAAATGGCTAAAAAAGATTCTGTTTGCCGTAACCTAGAATTGATTTTCGGTAACAAAGTATGGCTGAGCGTTGGCAAAGCTGCAATTTCTGCTAGGTGTACTGGCACTAATTCCACATCGGATAAGGCTGTTGCTTGGTAAATGTGCAGTGCAGTCAGACTCGCACCAAAAACCATTCCTTCTCCTGCTAACCCAACCAAGACTTCTTCGCCCTTTTCACACAGCGTACTCAGCTTCACCCAACCTTGATGAATATACCAAATCACTTCCGGGTTGAGAAGGATAGTTTCTCCTTTGCAATATTTATGCGAAGAGCGGTCTTGACGCAAGTCACAATTATTCTTAAACAGTGTTGATTCTACTTGCTGACGCTCAGTAATGTCACGCACCAGCCAACGTAGTCCTATTGGCTTACCCTGTTGATTGCGGGCTACTCCTACTGTCATAGCGGCATCAAAGAACTCATCGCCGCGTTTTTGCATACGTATAACTAACTCTTTGACCTTGTTGGATTCGGATAATTGGATAAGGAAGCCACGAAAGGCCTGACGGTCTTCTAACGTCACGAAGTTAATAATTGGTTTGCCCACTAAATACTGCTGTAAGTAGTTGAACAATTTAGCAGCAGCACAGTTAGCTTCTTGAATAATGCCGCTGCTGTCAGTGACCACATAGCCGTCTGGTGCAAACTCGAATAAATCCTGGTAGCGTTGACGTTCCGTTTCTAGTAAATTTCGTGTTTGTATGAGTTCTTCATTTTGCTGATGGAGTTCTTGTGTAGCCAAATCTATTATTTCTGAGGCGCTCCCAAGTTCGACAAGAGCTTGCGGTAACGTATCTGGCATGACAGGCATCGTGTTTAGATTGTCGTACAAATCTGCTAGACGCCTGTACATTCGGTGTGTGCGTTGGACAAATTGGTCAATTTCTAACTTGTTTAGATTCATTTGAAATTCTTACTACAAAGTTTGCAGAGGTTGAGCAAAAATCTGACAAATAGGGTTTGTATCAGATGTAAAGCTTCAAAATAATTTTTAATTATTGATTCGTCATTCGTCATTGAGTTATAAAGTACAAATGATGAATGACGAATTAGTAATTATTTCCCTAACATCCGTACGAGGGCTAGGTATTGCGCTAGAAACAAGTTAAGAGCATATCACCAAAATTGAGAAACTTTTCAAAATAAACAAAGATAAAAAGAGAATATGCTGATGACGTAATAAATTAAAAATTCAAGATTCCTGACTTTGATTTTGTAATTTTATCAATTGTTATTGTTATTTGTGTCAACAAATTATCAACATCTAGAAACGCTTAACTTAATTAATAATTGTAATAAAAAATATTGTAATAAAAAATTATAAAATAATAAGATAAAATTTTATTTTTTAATTTTTTTTTGCTTATGAATGTAACCACATGATTGACTATTTTTGAATTATCAACACTAATAAGTATAATAGATGCTTCTGTTTTATCTAACTTCTATCGAAGGAATAGGTTAATTTTAAGTTAGCTTGTATGCGTGGATACAATGAACAGCCCTAAACCAGAACCCCAGCGATGGAACGGGGCGGTTTCCCTGATTTACCCAGCAGAAAGTGTAAAGTAAAACTCCAATTATGTCAGGCTGTTTTTGTATTTGAAATTTACGAGTTTGAAGTCGTTGGGGAAAATTTCTGCGCGATTGGCTTTGCCACTGCCCCTTGGGCAATCGCGCCTTGCGCGGCTCCCTCCAGGAGCATCGCTGCAGCGAGGATTACGATCTCGACCCACTGCTGCGTCGTTAACAAGCTCGATTGTCCTCAATAACGGAAACGGCTGTGATGTCGCTGCTGCTTGTGTCTCGCAACTGCTTTGCGCTTGTGTTTCTCCAGAGGTGTTTCAAAGTGACGATGTTTCTTCATATCTGGAAAAATACCCGCTTTGGAAACTTCTCGCTTAAATCGACGTAAGGCTGATTCAATTCCTTCATTTTCGCCCACAATTATTTGGGTCATTCTCTCTCCTACTAAATGGACTTAATTTGTTGCTGGATATAAGCAATCGAGTAAAAGCGAGCAAAAAAGGGCAGATGAGGAGTCTGCCCAAAATACCCGAGAGTTCAATTATTTCTTTGCGATGAAACGATTGGACAACGAGTCAACACTCATCTCAAAGCTTAGTAGCGTCGAGAGTATCCACCACCACTATTGTTTCCTCGTCTACCACCACCAAAGGAATCTCTGTCTTCGCGCGGCTTAGCTTTGTTGACTTTTAAGTTACGACCCATCCACTCAGCACCGTCAAGAGCTTCGATCGCTGCGGATTCTTCTGCTTCTGTTCCCATTTCTACAAAGGCGAAACCTCGTACGCGACCCGTTTCCCGGTCTGTAGGTAATTGAACGCTTTTAACAGTTCCATACTCTGAAAATACCTCTTTGAGGTCATTTTGTTCAACCTCATATGATAGATTGCCGACATAAATTGACATAAAAGATCTCCAGAATCAGATAGTACTGTAGAGAGTTAGATTCGGAGAGACACTTGTAATAGATAAAAACAAACTCCACAACCGAATTTAATCCTATAAAGTGAGGATAACATACAATTTAAAAGTGATGTTACCAACCTTTGAGAAAATTTTAGAAATAAAATACACATTAAAAACTTGGTTACCTAGTGGCTTGATTGCAGCCGCCAAAGCTCCCAGCAGATGCACCCAACACCTGACTTGACAGCGCGACGAGGTTACAACAAAGCTCTTGTCGCAGTGGCGATAAGCCGGAGGCTTGAGGCTGTGCGTATCGCGAATTTTGACTTGCTTGCACTACAACCACATCCACCCTCAACAAGGAAAATCTTTCCACAATGGAAAGCAATTTGTTTGCGGTCAAGAACTAGGGGTGTAAGGGGGTAAGAGTATAAGGGTGTAAGGGGAAGAATTTAGAATATATAAGAGACTTTACCTAACATCTTGCACCAATAAAAATTGATATTATTTCAATACTAAGTACGAAGACTGAAGCCGTTATTTTACACAAAGACGGCGAGAAAGCCCGCCCCACGCGCCGGGTGGGCAACGATTGCCCGCTCGCCGTCAAGCGTGATTAGTCACTGGTCATTAGCCATTAGTATTCAAAAGCCACGCTCGTATCGTGAAAAACATACTAAGGACTTCTGTGCCTAGTAAGGTTTGATTCTTCCGTTACTTGTCGGTGACAAATTAAGAAAACCGCCAAGTGAGCGATTTACTGGCGGTAACTGAACTCTATATTCAAACTTTCGGACGCAATTAAATTTACCAACACATTCTGAGGAAAAAATGAAGGTTATATTTGTGGCAGCAGACTGCTCCCGGATTTATAGACAGGACTTACGCAAAGTCGAGAATGTCATACTGAGCGAAACGGAGTGTAGCGTAAGCGCAAAGCGCACGCACTCGCGTTCGCGCAGCGTGTGCCCTTGGCACTCAGTATCAAGGGAGTTCTATGTCTTTCAGACACGCTTCGCACATGAAGGAGCCTGCGCTTTGCGCTTACGTTTCGCGCTTCGCTACACTCAGAATGACAGTTTTTCCTTCCAGAAATGGCAGACTTGTGATGGCGCTGAGCGCTTAGATAATTGCGATGCTCCGAAGGAGCCGCCCTGCATGGCGATCGCCCCTTGAAGCTTTAGCTTTTAAACAACCTGGTAGCGAAAGGGTAATAAGTAAGTCAACCTTAAAAAATATAAAATAAACCTAACCCTCCAGCCCCTTCCCTATAAGGGAAGGGGGAGAGTCAAAGCCTCTCCCAGTAAAAAAAGCTGCTCCTCTTCCCAAACCTCCTAGGGGAGGGTTAAAAATAGGTGGGCAGAGGAATGGAAGCGAGGTCTTAGGTGTAATTAGGTTGACCTACTTAAATGTCCTTAGCGAAGCTGTCAATAGAAGGCAATTTGAATTCTTGACGAGAGTAAATAAGTTACTGCAAACTGAATTTGCGACTGAATTAGCCAGTGTGCGATCGCCCATTGATTTTGGATGCTATTTGCGTCTATGTCCTGCACAGACGCGCAAACCGCTAAGCGTAAAACCAGGCTATACGGGCTTGGCGGTTTAATAAGTTTTTAACCAGACACAATATTAACTGATATGTCACCCCAAGAGCAGATGGCATTTCGTGACATTTAAGATATTTTGTGGCTATCAAATAAAAATAGCAACATGGTTGCTTGTTGCTAGGCAATCTCTGAAATTGTTGTTAAATTTGAGTCGTTTTCGATCACTATAAATGACTACCAAAGATTATTTTGGTGGCACAAATAAGAGCTGTCACAAGTTGTGTGATATTTCTTTACAAAAAAGTGGAAATTGCTCAATCATGACAGATTTTGAGCTGATTGTTGAAAGTTGATTTTTGGAAAAAGGAGCTTTATGGCAGTTATTCACGGTACTACAGGAAATGATGACCTCAAAGGAACTGAAAACAATGATTCAATTTTTGGTGATAAAGGAGATGACATTCTCATTGGTCTAGCCGGTGACGATTTTTTAGAAGGTGGACAAGGTAATGACAAGATAGAAGGCGGCGACGGTAACGACATTCTATATGCTGGACTGAGCAAAGTATTATATGCTCCGGGTTACGGAGGAGACCCAAACAGCGAAAATTTCTTGTATGGCGGTAAAGGTAACGACCAGCTCTTTGGCTCTTTAGGTAAGGATTTCCTGTTTGGTGGAAGTGGGAATGACCAAATCATCGCTCTTTCTGGTGATGACTATTTAGATGGTGGCGACGGTAACGACAGATTAGATGGTGGGTTTGGCGATGATACCCTGATTGGTGGCAATGGAGATGACACTTTAAACGATGGAAGTTACAAGACTGGCGGCGGTAATGATTTGCTTTATAGTGGAAATGGAAATGATGTTCTCAACGGTGGAAGCGGCAATGATTTCGTTTTAGGTGGAAAAGGAGATGATATTCTCACTGGTGCTGGATACATACCCAGTGGTCCTTCTGGTGGTAGCTATGGAGTAGGTGAAATAGACACCTTGGTTGGAGGAGACGGTAGAGATACATTCAACCTTGGAGGGCGAAACGCTGCTGGTTCCTTCTCTGTTTACTATGATGACTATAATCGGACAACTGCTGGTGAGAGCGACTACGCTATCATTACTGACTTTAATCCAAGTCAAGATATTATCCAGCTTGTCGGAACGGCATCTGACTATATTTTGGGATCATCTCCTACAGGTTTAACGCAAGGGGTAGCCATCAACCTTAAAAAGCCTGATGGTGAGTTGAATGAACTCATTGCAATTGTCCAAGGTGTTTCGAGTTTGAATCTTGACAGTAGCTACTTCACATTTCTTTCTCAAAGCCTTACTAGGTAAGGCTTTTGAAAACTACATACTGAGTCATGACAACTACACTCTTGTTAGCTTAATAAATAATAATGATCAGAGCAATGCTGTACATCTTTTAAGAATCTCCGTGGCTTTAGCCTGGAGAGCACATCAACGGTTTTATCAATTAGCTTTACATTAATTGGTCTTCCTCTTGCTCTGGTAGATATGTCTAGGAGCGCTCTTTGGTAAGTCAAATACTTTTAGTGGACTGGCTCTTCAGTCAGCAAGGTGATCCCAGCACTGGCACAACTTTCTCGCCAAACACCTCGATAAACTGCTCGTGTTCTCGGTTGACATTGTGCAGAATCAATTCGTCAAACCCGAGTTCAATATATTCTTGCAGCCATTCGATATGCTGCTGCACGTCTGCTGAGATACGGACGTACGGATCTAACTCCTTTGGTTGGACAAACTGCCCAGCAGCATCAAATTGCTGTGGAGTTCGTAGTTCTGTCATCAAGATATTCTCAAAAATGTTGTTGCGCCACTGCTGATGCGCTTTTTGTCGCGCTGTCTCCTCGTCACGGTCGTATGAAAGCTGGACTTTTAAAATCATGGGTTTGCCTTCTCCACCACCTCGGCGAAAGGCTTCGACGACTTCTTTAAGCTTGGGGAGTGGGTGAGAAATGGTAATCAGTCCATCTGCCCAACTACCAAGCCATTCTGCGGTTTTGGCGGTGACGGCGGCTCCAATAATTGGGGGTGAAGTCTGCGGACGGGTATAAAGCTTTGCTTCTTCAACACAGACTAAACCGTGATGCGTCACTGTCTCTCCCGCCCAAAGAGCACGCATGACATCAACGCACTCCTTGAGACGGGCGTTACGTTTAGACTTGACGGGCCAAGATTCGCCTGTAATCTGTTCGTTCAGTGCCTGACCGCTGCCTACAGTTAGCCAAAAGCGGTTGGGGAACATTTCCGCTAGGGTTGCCACAGCTTGAGCGATGATAGCTGGATGATACCGCTGACCGGGAGCGCAAACAACCCGGTAGGAAAGTGTCGGGGTGGCTTGCATTGCTGCACCCAACCATGACCAGGCAAAACCGCTTTGTCCTTGCTGTTCACTCCAAGGATGAAAGTGGTCGGAAGATAAGACATGGGTGAAGCCAGCTTGTTCTGCTATTTGGACGTACTTGAGCAGTTCGCTGGGCTTGAATTGTTCATGGGAAGCTTGATAGCCAATCTTTGCCATAATCGTTTCTTTAGTTTGGAACTAACGCATTATGTGAACTCGTTGGGGGCGATCGCCTTCTCAAGAGCGGAAACGCTCTTGCGTCCCTTGACCCGGTGGGATCTTATGCACCGAGAGCGCCTGTCCTTCGGACTTACGGCACTGCGCTTTGCGGGTACTGCGTGCGACCATGCTCCTAAAGGGAGCCGCGCCTTGGGCGATAGCGCTTTTCTCCCGCTTCGCGATCGCCCTATGCTGACAAAGGGATGCAGAACTGTTGTCCACGTAAAAGTTACACAGCTTATTAGCCGCCATTGTTGCCTTTGTGAGGCGAATAATCAGGACAATTAACGGCTTTTTTATTTAAAACAAAATAAGGCTGTACAGCACACTGTATGTATTGATTACGTTTAAAAAATTGACATCTAAAACACGGAATTTGATAGTAAAGTTTTAGAGTCATTATTCGATTGTATAAAGCCTGTTTAAACTTGGATTGCTTCAGAAAAGCAACTGACAAAAGCAATAAAAAGCAAAGGGGAATAAAAAACAACCCTTCTCTAGGAATCGTCACATCTTTTTGTGGTGCAGAATTTGAGGGAGACACACTCAAAGTCTGCTCGATTAAAACTTCTCTTTTTTGCTGCATTTTGAGTCAAAAGCTTTGATGACTTCATATCCTGCCTAATATTTAAATTTCGTCAATAACTTTTTTCTTAAAACGAAGATATACCCTTACAATACCCTTAAGTCAAAGATATTGAATTTATCTTATGATTAGGGAAAAAAGGGAAAAAAGGTTTTATATAGACAATGAAGAAAATCGATATCTGACGAAAGACAGGTTTAATTACAGTCATATCTCTAAAAGTAGTTCTAATACACCTACCTTTGGTTATGTGTCTGTAGACGTGTTTTAACTCAAGCTTTATGTGCCAAAGGATAGTTACATAAAGTGATTGTGTATGTAACAACAAGTCTCAACAACAGTCAGGGTTTTTTGTTCTAAAACAGCAAATCTTGCACTTATGAACTGAAAACCCCCTAATTTTTCTTTAATATTTTCCTTTAATATTAAGGCTCCTTTAATATTAAGGATATACAGTGTCAGCAACCAACACGGGCTTGTTTCTGTAATCGGCTTCCAACTGTCCTCTCACTCTCTCATCCCAGGTTATGCCGTAGTCTCTCTGAATATCTGCAACAACAAACGGACGAACAACACCCACCACTCCTATCGTTTGATCCTGCTTAATAGGACTTTTTGGTGTTCCAATTAATAAAACTAGTAAATCTTCTCCACCAAGCATGGAGTTTTTATCTAGTGTAAACAAAACCGGACTTTGAATATTGTCAACTTCACTCCTAACTGCAAGTCTCGTGCCATAGTATTTGTTAGGATATTTGGTGATTTGCCCAGCTGTGGGTGCTAGCATCATGGACTTAGCAATAATCGCGGGTTTATTGATGTAGTCTTTATAGTCTTCGTTTTGCAAACTCAGCTTATAATCGCGTTCAATATTTGGAATATCTAAGTTACGAACATCGCCTGTAACTTGAACTCTGATGTTACTATCTGTAGGTAAATCAAAAGGCACACCTGAAGCGTTCACCACTACTATAGGTTCGCCGCTAAAAAATCGCTCATCGCTTACAGTAAAAGAACTTAAACCGACTTTTTTAATAGGTTTGCTTATAACAGTCACGGTTTGACCGATAATTTCGTCTGTATTTTTACTGACTTCATATGTACTCACAACTGGCGTAGGAGCAGCCCCATTATCTCTATAACCAAATTTCACCAGCACAGCAAGCAATAGTATGGATATGATGACTTTTGCGTCCCAAAGCTTGTTAAGTAAATAGTCTCTTTCAGTACTGATTTTGTTCTTCATCTCTTGCTCATTTAAATTACTCATAGTTCAAACTCTTTTTGAATTCAAAATTATTCAAACTTGGGGTTTGACTCTAAAAATGCTAAAATTACAAATTATACTTAAGTGAAAGTTTATTTGAGTTGCAGGTCAATTTCTGCTTATTCAAGCAGTCATTGATTTGAAGAGAGTATTTATTTGTCAACTATTTTAGATTACCAATTTTATGTCATTAGCTCTTCTAACTGAGGTAATACAATCAGTATCAAAGAAGATTGATTGGCAATACTATAGGTAGATTTCTATCTTTCACTAGCTGAGAGGGTAAAGTCGGCGGCACTTTCGCCAAGCCCGCAAGACAAAAACTCATACAAATTTAGGCTTCTTAAGTACGGTTCGGATCAGCCCCGAGACCAAAGTCTGCACGGCACTACCCTGGTTTGAGGGTGAGGAGGATATTCGCACCTTTGACTAAAAGTACAGCCGCAATAGGCTTGATTATACCTAGTGTCGGTGTTACGATTCGGCGTATCCCTCAACATGGCGCTTTGCGCTTAGCCCACTGCCTTTTGGGCGATGGGCGTAGCCCCGCCTCCGGCGATGGCGCTTTTCTCCCGCTGAGTTCAGAGGACACGCTACGCGTTGGCGGAGCCTGCGCTTTGCGCTTACGCGATGGACGTAGCCCTGGCTTCAGCGATCGCATGAGTAAAAATTCTTGGCACACAACTCATAGCTTGTTGCGCAATTGTCATCAACGCAGTATGTGGTGACAAGGGTGTGCAAACAGTTGCCAAATTTTTAAACCCTAAATGAATTTGGGGAATTTCATCTACCGAGATAGATTTCAAAAAATAGTCTTTTGTTTTTAGTGACACTTGAAAAGTGACGGTCGTCTGTTGTACTTTGGTGTATCCTTGCAAGTAAGAGGTACTTGGTTCTATTTGTCTCTTAGTTACTAAACCATAATGCAGCAATGCTAGCAGAGCTTAACCCCGGAACTTTAATTAACAATCGCTATCAGGTTCAAAGACTTCTTGGACAGGGAGGTTTTGGAAAAACTTACTTAGCATCTGATATGCAACGTTTCGGGGATCTGTGTGTCCTGAAAGAGTTTGTGCCTGTAAACACGTCAGAGCATATCCTGGTCAAATCTCGTGAGCTATTTGAGCGCGAAGCAAAAATATTATACCAAATTAATCATCCCCAAATTCCTAAATTTCTGGCTTGGTTGACTGAGCAACAGCGGCTGTTTATAGTCCAAGAATATATAGAAGGCAAAACTTATTCTCAACTTTTGCGCGATCGCTTATCAAGGGAAAGAAAGCCGTTTTCCCAGGCAGAAGTATCAGCGTGGTTATCGGATCTGTTGCTCATTTTAGACTATCTCCACCAGCGCAACATCATTCATCGGGATATATCACTTGACAATGTGATGTTTTCCCATAAGCTTTCTAAACCTGTACTCATCGACTTTGGCGTGGTGAAGCAGAAAGTCACTCAGATTTTGGCGGGTGATTCTTCTGATTCTCCCAATCCCCGGCACTCTGTTGCTGGTTCAATGGTGGGAAAAATGGGTTATTCTCCACCAGAACAGATTCGTATGGGACGTTGCTACCCCTCTAGCGACCTTTATGCACTAGGCGTTTCTGCTGTTGTTCTCCTGACTGGCAAAACACCAAGTTCTTTACTAGATGCCTCTTTCAAGTGGCAATGGCGCTCAATAGTTAATGTAAGTGAACCTCTGGGTAAGATACTGGAAAAAATGCTGGCGGAAAAACCAGCAGACCGCTACCAATCAGCCAAAGAAATTTACAATCTGCTTCGGTCACCAATTTTACCTGGCAGTATCAGTGTGAGCGTATCGCATCAGAAAATGCAAATTTACCCTGATGTTAATGAACTTGAATTACCACAGACTATACAAGCACAAAAAATTCAACAGTCGAACCAACACTTACAACAACCCAAGGAAAACACTGAAGCAGCAACTTCATTTCAGGCACAAAAGTCTACTCATATTAACCCAGAGTTTTTAGAGTATTGTCAGCGGGAACTGACTAGTTCTGTCGGACCATTTGCCAGTGTTTTGATCAAAAAGACTTTGGATCAAACCCCACAAATGACACCTAGCGAACTCGTAGAAAAGTTAGCTGCAGCAATTCCTGATCCGCAACGGGCAGACGAGTTTAGAAACAAGATCCGAATTCCCTTACAACCTGAGTCAGAAAGAAAAACACTCCCGGAAACAACCCCCTCTGGGCAAAGCATAAAAAGCATAAATAGTTATCCTGTTGCTAACAACCCAGAATTTCTACAATATTGTCGGCAAGAACTGACTACTTTTATAGGACCATTCGCCAGCTTTGTTCTTCAAGACACTTTGGCACAAAATCCCCAAATAACACCAGAGGAATTAGTAGAAGCCTTAGTCGCAAAGATTCCTGACCACCAAAGGGCGCAAGAATTTAGAAAGCGTATTCACATCCCTCGCCAGTAAGCAATTCAAAATTCAAAAGCTGCCTATTAACTCGTGAGGGTCGTGCTTTATCATTAGTCATTACAAAGGACTTTGGACAAATGACTAATGACGGTTATAAAAAAATCTATGAGTAATCCAAATTCAACGACATCATTACCGGGTTGGACGTTATCAGCGCGAGAACCTCAATTTATTGAATCGTTGATGCCAATATGGGAATGGTTTTACCGCTACTATTTTCGAGTGCAGACTTCAGGTTGGCATCACATTCCAGACAATGAAAAGGTTTTGCTGGTTGGCTCACATAATGGTGGGATAGCATCTCCAGATTTACACATGATGGTGTACGATTGGTTCCGTCGCTTTGGCACGCAACGTTTGGTGTATGGTTTAATGCACCCTTATGCGTGGAAAGTCAGTCCCCCCATTGCCAGTCTGGCACAAAAAATTGGAGCCATTCCTGCACATCCAAAAATGGCAAACGCCGCTTTTGATATCGGTGCAAGTGTGCTTGTTTATCCAGGAGGACAATACGATATGTTTCGTCCTCATAGCCAGCGTTACAAAATTCAATTTGCTGGTCATAAAGGATTTATCAAGCTTGCCTTAAAAAAGTTGGTACCAATCATTCCGCTGATCTCTGTAGGCGCACATGATACCTTGATTGTTTTGGGTGATTGCTACGAACAGGTAAAACAGTTAAATCAGTTGGGTATGCCTTGGTTATACCACCTAGATCCAGGGGTATTTCCCATATATCTAGGTTTGCCTTGGGGCTTGGGTATTGGTCCGCTACCCAATATTCCCTTACCTGTACAAATTCACACCCGTGTCTGTGCCCCGATTGTTTTTGAACGTTATGGCACTGAAGCAGCCAATGACCGTGAGTACGTGAATGCTTGTTATGACTTAGTTTACACCCAAATGCAACGCGAATTGGATGTTTTAGTGAAGGATGTAGCGATGTAGTTGATTACGTTATGTTGCAACTGCTGCTGCATACTCACCTTTTACTACATAAGTTGATTATGGTCGCACTTATTAAAAATTGTCTGTTCTAGAACTTACGTATTTTACAAATAGGTTGGTGCAATACACCCAAGTCGTTGAATCGCTTAAGCGATTACTAAAAACCCGTACTTAATCTCTGAAAAGAGAGATTTCTTTGCAAAGAATTATGTTTTTTACGAAATCATCTATCTAAGGATAGGGAAAACATCTATCTTTAGATATACAATAAGAGATAGTTAATCTTATAAATGTGTGATTTCTACTTTAGATTTGGACGATGGCAATTATTTGGTTGAAGGCAAGGTAATTTTAATTAACCAAATAATAATTGTAAAAAATTGATACATAGTTTCTGAACTCAGATTACAATCCTTAATTTCTTGTCGTTTACTGGCTTCTAGCCCTTATTGCCCCCATGCTAACTTACTACAGCAAGCCCGTTTGCCTATCACTCATTTCCAGAGATCAGCCACTTTGGTCTGTGGTTGAAACCGCTGTAACAGTCTATCAAAAAGACCATAATCGGTTTCACTTATTGTTGACTGCGCCGTCTTTTAACGAGGCTGAAGTGGTAAACTCTAAGAGCCCAGAGAGTACAAATACCCAAGAGCAAGATCATGCTGATCTCGCCAGTAGTCCTCGGCAATGGTGGTTAGAAATTGCTCCTGAGCGAGTTATCATGACACACCAAGGTCATGGTCAAGTGAACTACCGTCACTTCTGGCAACAAGGCGGGTATGGCAGGACTCGCTATTGGTTGGCGAATGAATCATCACAACATAACGAACCTATCCGCCTGCATAATTTTACTCGTAGCCTAATACTTAAGGGTGATCCAATGCCTGAGCAGTTGCGAGTGGAATACGAATTGTTGGCAGGAGACGTCCAGCTGGGAAGCTACATTCTTAATATAGAAATTAAACACTAATTCTACTCACCTAAATTGAGATAGGATTTACGTAATAACTCTGGTGAAACTCTTATTTCTTCTCTTCTCCTGTCGGAGACGCTACGCCAACGAGACGCTAATTTGAACGTATCCTTTGCGTACGAGTGCGGTAGCCTGCGCTTTGCGCTTAGGGACTTCCAAATAAAAAAATATTCAACTTTTTCTTGTGGGATGGGCTTCTAGCCCGTCCTAGAAACTGGGCGGGCATCCCACAAAACTGGATAATTTATTTGTTGGAAATCCCTTATCTCGAATATTTGTTGGATTCAGCATCGCATCCTTTGACACTCCTCGGGCTAAAGATGTAGCAAAATAACATTAAAATCGACTGGAGCTTAGTGTAGTGAATGTCCACCTTCAGAAAGCAGCGCCTTCAGTCATTAGCATTTGGTTAACATAAGTTAACGTGAGTTCGACATCACTCAAAGGAGACCTCACCCCAAACCCCTCTAGCAACAAAAGCTGCTTGTAGGAGGGGGTTAGGGGGAGGTGCAGAGGGGCTCTTAACCCTGATTCTAATGTTGCTCCTCCCTCTCCTAAAAGGCTATCCATTACCCGGATCTTTCTCAACATTTGCGAGAGTAATCACTCACCTTTTTTCTAACCCTGATTCGTTCGTCTTTAATTCTCAATAAAAACATAGTTTTAGCGACAATAAGAAGCGTAATTTTGTCAAGTCTGCTTACAATCTCAGTCTTCAAGACGCATACCAGACAAAGGTTTCAAGATTGTAAACAAAGATGTGACTAATCGATAGCCTAAAAGGAGAGGGAGGGAGTGAGTGTGAGGTTTGTCGAACTCACGTTAAGTTCAATAGCGGTGAAAAATTGAGAAATATGCAAGCGAACTACTCAACTTTGGCTTGCAACTGAGAAAGCCAACTCATACCAATTCGCTCATTCACGCATTCATAAGGTACGGCATTAAGAAAGCCTAAGATAAATAGGGTTTGGGAACGTGTATCTGTCGCATTCTTTTTTCAAACTGGTATCAGGAAGATTTATATGCCTACGACCTCTACGAGTTAATGAAGTTTAGCCACGAGCCAGTTAAAATTATTTATGGGAGAAATTTAAAATTTTAGGACTTACGCATTTTGACGAAAAAGTGTCATTCTAAACGGAGTGCAAGCGTAGTGAAGAATCTCTGATATACTTCGCTACACTTTGTTTCGCTGAGTATGACAAAAATATTTTGCGTAAGCCCTGAATTTATGCGGCAAATGCACCCAAGCCGCTAAGTGGTGATTCTTTACAAACTCGTTCATTTCACAACCATATGGCTTTTGAACGCAGACTGGACACCTTCTCGCTAGCAGCGTTGTTGGTGTCTGCGCATTACGGTTTGGGGTTTCTTTTGGGAACTGCTGAGAAATCCCTCGCTTTGGGTACTGCTGGCAGCCTCTATGCTGTCTCTCTTGGTTTGGGTACAATTGCTCTTTTGGGATTGGCAAAGTTTTACTGGACACAAACAGAGCAAATCTGGATCTTGCTAGGTTCTGCTTACGGAAATGGGGTAAAAATCTTTGTGGGTTTGATGTCTTGGTCATCGCTGATTGGTATCGAAGCCGTTCAGTTGATTTCTGGAGCCTTTATTCTCAAGGTCTTTGGGATACCTACACTGCCGACGATGGTTGTTTTGGCTATCCTGTTTGCGACAATTTCTTTACTCCCAGTGGAGAAAGCAGGGTGGATATTGCGAGGGTTACTGGTTCTAAATTTTTTGGCTCTGCTTTATGGGCTATGGGTGTTACACGCTTTCGGTGATTATTTGCGATCGCCCTTTGGGGGGCTTTCTTTGCAAGTATCGCCGCTTACGGCGCTGACGATTGCCCAATCGCCTATAGAGTTTGCTGGTTCAGTGCAACATATAAGTTTGCCTTCAGTAGTGGGCATCTCACTGTCTACAATGCTGCTAGTACTTATAGATATGAAGTATCAGCAGTTTCTTGTCCAAGCAAAAGATGTGCAAAGCTTATATAAAGGTTGTACTTTGGCAGCGATTATACTACTGTTCCTTGCTTTTTTACCTTCGACACTTGTCGTTGCAGCACATAACGCAGGAATTTTGCCTCCTGGCATTGATGGTAAAGAAACTCTCCCGTTTATCCTATCCTGGATTGGCGGTGGTAGCCAAAAGCCTTTGGGCATTGCTTTGATTGTGTCTTTGTTGGTTCCAGCACTAGGTATTGGCAGCAGTATATTACGAGTGCAAACCAAGACTGTCTTGGACTTCAACATTCTGCCTGCATCTATGTGGATCCGGGTACTTGTCACTGCCGCGAATGCTTTGTTTGGTCTTGCTGTTGCTTTTAAAGGTGGGGAAATTGTCAATCTGATTGTGTCCTTTTATGCAGCTTATGTAGGAGCAGTGTTTGTTCCTTTTGTTGCCTACTTGCTTGCTCAGACAAAACGCTATACCTTCTCAAAAGGCAGCGTCAAACTGTCTTTAATTATAAGTAGTATTGCTGTTATCACATTATTAATTATAACACTTGTAGAACCAGAGGTTGCACTATTTGGTAGTGTTGAATTGAACATCATGGCAACAGGAATCCTCAGTGGAATCTTATTTTTGTTTATCGGTGAGGTATTAGAGAAGTACTTTCCTACATCCAAGGTTGGAGAAAAAGCTTGAATTGGGGATTGGGGATTGGCGATTGGCGATTGGGAGGATTATGCACGGGGATTCAAACGCCGCTCAAAGGAAAGTAGGAACATCTTCCCAGTACCTAGTCCCTAGTCCCCAGTACCTAGTCCCTAGTCCCCAGTCATCAAGTTTGATTGAAAACTGCTTGACAGTTGCTTGCGCTATTGTTTCCTTGGTTAGAGGTAAAAGAGCTAGCCATCCTTCTAAAGTTGGATGCTAGGTGACTTAGATTGTCATGACTCTTCTGGATTAGAACCATGAATAATGGCAACGGCTTAAAAAAACACAATGGCAGGCATATTCCTCATCGGAAAAAGCACATTTGTCGTACAGAACACGCCGCCATCCAAGTGCAGGACGATCGCACGGGAATGGACATCGAAACGCTCAAACGTGCTTTTTTCGATAACCTCTATTACATCCAAGCAAAAGATAGAGGTTGGGCAACAGCACACGACTACTATATGGCGCTGGCGTATACTGTGCGCGATCGCCTGCTGCACCGCTGGCTGAAAACTGTCGAGCAAACCTACTTTCCCAAGGATATCAAAGTCGTTTGCTACCTATCTGCCGAATACCTTATTGGGCGCCAACTCGGCAAAAACTTAACCAATGTTGGACTTTACGAGCAAGCCCGTCAAGTGGTACAAGAGTCAGGGTTCGATTTATTGGACTTGATGGAACAGGAAGATGAACCAGGGTTAGGCAACGGTGGTTTAGGACGACTGGCTGCTTGCTTTCTGGATTCCCTCTCGACTCTAGAAATTCCTGCCATTGGCTACGGTATTCGCTATGAATATGGTATCTTTCGACAGGAGATTCGCAATGGCGCTCAAGTGGAAGTTCCTGATCGCTGGCTGCGATTTGGCAATCCTTGGGAAATTCCCCGTCCTGACTACACTGTGGAAGTTAAATTTGGAGGACATACCGAAGCTTTCACCGATGAACATGGACGCTACCAAGTGCGCTGGATTCCCGAAAGAACCGTACTAGGGACACCCTACGACACACCAATGGTTGGCTACAACTCCAACACCGTGAACACCTTGCGTTTGTGGAGTGCCAAGGCAAGTGATGAATTTAACTTGCAGATTTTCAACAGTGGAGACTTTGCCAATGCTGTTGCTGATAAAGTCTTCTCCGAGAACATTACCAAAGTCCTTTATCCCAACGACAATAACTACCAAGGTCGAGAACTGCGTTTACAGCAGCAATATTTCTTTGTGTCCTGTTCTGTGCAAGATATCATCCGTAACTACCTGCAACACAATGACAACTTTGACAATTTCCCCAACAAAGTTGCTCTTCAAATCAATGACACCCACCCTAGCATTGGTATAGCCGAACTGATGCGGCTACTGGTAGACGAACACCAGCTAGGATGGGAAAAAGCTTGGGATATCACCCAAAGAACTTTTGGTTTCACCAATCATACCTTGCTGTCTGAAGCATTAGAACGCTGGCCTTTAAGTTTGTTTGGCAGACTTCTACCTCGACACTTGGAAATTATTTTTGAGATTAACCAACGTTTCTTGGACGAAGTTCGCGCCAAGTATCCAAAAGACATTGACAAAGTTGCTCGACTATCGCTAATCGAAGAAGGCGCAGAAAAACGGGTGAGGATGGCTCATCTTGCCTGTGTGGGTAGTCATGCTATCAATGGTGTCGCAGAACTACACACTCAACTGCTGAAAAATGACCTGTTTCGCGACTTCTACGAACTGTTTCCTGAAAAATTCAGCAACAAAACTAATGGAGCCACCCCTCGTCGTTGGATTTTGATTGCCAACCCCAAATTATCTCTGCTAATCACAAATAAAATCGGTAAGGGTTGGATTAAAAATCTGGAAGAACTCAAGCAGTTAGAAGCCTTTGTGGACGATGGGGAATTTCGCAACCAATGGCGGCAAATCAAGCAGGAGAACAAGCAGGACTTAGCAGAGTACATTCTGCAAACGACTGGAGTTCATGTTGATGCCAATTCCTTGTTTGATATACAGGTGAAGCGACTGCACGAGTATAAGCGTCAGCTTTTGAACCTGCTGCACGTTATTAACCTTTATAACTATATCAAACAAAATCCCAATGCAGATGTTGTACCGCGAACCGTGATTTTTGCTGGTAAGGCTGCACCTGGTTACGCAACAGCAAAGCTGATTATTCAGCTTATTAACTCAGTAGCAGATGTCGTGAATAATGACCCAGATATAGGCGAGCGTCTCAAGGTCGTTTTCTTGGCAAATTACAACGTGACACTAGCACAACGCATCTATCCAGCGGCTGACCTTTCCGAACAAATATCGACTGCTGGTAAGGAAGCTTCTGGCACGAGCAATATGAAGTTTGCGATGAATGGCGCATTGACGATTGGTACACTAGATGGGGCGAATATTGAAATTCGCGATCGCGTCGGACACGAAAACTTTTTCCTCTTTGGACTGACGGCACAACAAGTTTCACAAATCAGATCTCAAGGCTACCATCCGTGGGATTATTACAACAGCAATCCTCAACTCAAACAGGCGATCGACCAGATTGCATCGGGTTACTTCTCCAAAGGTGACAGCAATTTGTTTAAACCATTAGTAGAATCTCTAAAAAACCGAGATGACTATCTACTGTTTGCCGATTACCAGTCCTACATTGAGTGTCAACAACGCGTCAGCGATGCCTACCGTGACCAAGATAACTGGTTGAGGATGTCAATTCTTAACGCAGTTCGCACAGGTTACTTTTCCTCAGACCGAACAATTCGCGAGTACGCCCGAGATATTTGGCACGTTCAGCCCGTACCCATTACCTTAGAAGATGCTCAACAGGAGAATGCAGCTATAAACATCGAATCACAACCTGCATATAGCTATTAATTTGTCCATCGTAATTCGTAATTGAGTTAGTCATTACGAATTACGAACTCATTGTTGTAGACCAGAGTGAGTTTAGTTGACGTACTCCCCGCGCCTCAATGCACGGGGATTCTTAAAAGATGTTGCAATGTAGGCTAAAGCCGTACATTTCCACCTTAATTCCTGTTTCTTAGACTCTTAACTAGATTGTTGCCAATCCCCGCTACTACCGTCTCCGCAGGCAATTTTCTTTAAAGTCTGCGACGCGTCCCACCGCCGACTACGGTACAGTCATTCATACTACGTTTTTACTCTCGGAGTCCGGTTAAGGATATCCTGTATGGATCGTCACCCGGTACCGAATACAATTATATCAGAGAAACAACGAGTTAAAACTCGCCATCGTCGGATTTCATCCCCGCATTAAAAGGCGTAGGGGTTCTCCCGCATTCCACTTGCAGCCTGATAGATTTCATTTCCATCTACCGAATTTTTATGATACCTAACAACTTGAGATCTTTGCCCGAATTGAAGCCTCCAAAATCTTTACGAAAGGAGAATGATATTTATTTGCTCGGCGGTCTGATGTTGATTGGTTTGTTATTGCGTCTACCAAGTCTTAATCTAGGTTTGTGGCGAGATGAAGGATCTACTTATTTTGATGTGCTTCCGGCTAATTTGGGAGAACTGATTAAGACAATTATCTACAGCGAACTCAATCCTCCTGGCTTTTACTTAATTATGCATCAATGGATGCAGTGGTTTGGTGCAGGGGAGGTCGTGTTTAAACTGCCTGCATTCGGCTTTGGTTTATTGCTAATCCCTGCTACTTACACCTTAGGTCGGGTAGTGAGTTCGCGTAGAACTGGATTAATTGCTGCTGCTATTACTACTTTTGCATTTCAAAGTATCTATTATTCTCAAGAAGCTAGACCATACAGCTTAACAGCTCTACTATGCTGTTTAGTAGTACTGATGTATTGTAAAGCTCTTCTTAGCAAACACCAAACATGGTACTTAGCAGGGTTTGTCATTTGTGCAAGTCTGCTGCTGTATGTTCAGTACACAGGTCTACTACTCATTGGTTCTCTAGCGATCGCGACTCTGTACTTGCTGTGGCATCGTACACCAAATGTCCGACTGATATCTTTTGCTATTGCTTTCGGAAGCATATTTTTGCTATTTACGCCATGGTTGCAAATTTTTTTAACTCACCTGTATACAGGCACTCCTTGGACAGAAAAAGAACCTTGGTTTATCAGACCTATGTTGTTTTTTAAAAATATCGCTTCCACTATACCCATAGGCAAGGATAAAAAGTTTTGGGCAGGGGTATTGTTTATCTTATTTGCCTTATATTTAGAAGCAAAGCAGCTCTTTTATCTGAGAGGGCAGTCATTGCAACCAGGGAGGATGCCCTTAAATCCATCTAAAGTGGTCTTGAATATATGCCTCGTAGTACCCGCTTTTCTGGCGGCAGTTCTTTCGTACGATTCCCGATATATGTTTCCCTTTACACCCATTGCTTGGGTGCTTTACGCTTGGTGGTTAACTGCTTTCTTCAAGTACATAAATAGCCACTGGACCAGCAGAATAGGGCATTTTAGTAAGCGGGTAGTCCTTGTGTTACTTATCCTTTTGCTGATTTTACCTAATTCGATAGATACTCTGTTCTTGGGAAATAGCGATAAATCGGGAATACGGTCATTAGCTGCTGATTGGAGGGAAAAGCTTAACCAAAAGACCATTTACCTCCTTAATCCTGATTACTTTGGTCCCACGTTTGGTTACTACTTCGCACAATACCCAGTTAAATTTTACGGTTTTGGTCGCTGGAATCACCCAGAAACATTCAGTCCTCAAGGGTATGTAGAAGTATGGAATAACCCAACATTAGTATCAGATACAGAAAAGCGAATTCAAAATGAGGCTCAAAAGAGTTACCAAAAATTGGCTCTTATTCAAGAAAGCGGAAAAGTGGACGATAGGGGAGAAATGAGATACAGCCAAGCCAACCAGCTTTTGTCTAGATTAAAGCAAATTTATCCATTGCTACAAACAAAGGACTACCCTGGTTACAAGGAATCTGTAACTCTTTACGTATTTGCACTTACGCCTAGACAATCAATCGAGTAGCAGTGCGCGATAAAAGAAGCAGAGATTCTTTTGGGATTTAACAGAATGATCATCCTTAAGGCTACGTCCGTTGCTAGAGGGAACATTACCCGCCCGAGTTTTAACTTGTGTAGATAGTTAGTCTAGCAAGTTCACCAAAGAGGCAAAAATGACTCAGGAACCACGCAAGCTTATTAATTTATCAGTCCATGAAAGCTCTGATCCAAGTGTAATTAGCCCTAATTCAGATAAAGAACCTTCTGGAAACGAGAATAATTTGAATGACTTGAATGACTCGGTTCATGATCAAGAAAATGTAGATGTTCCCATTCCAGGGAGTTTTGATGACGCTAACGACTCTAATCCTGTCGATCGCCAGCTTGGTATTGTAGGTCGAGCCGCCGGATAAGCTGATGGCAACATCACGGCAACATCACAAGGGCGATCGCCTGTAAGGACACGTGCTTTACGTAATCGCCCCTTTTCTAACTATAAAAAGCTTTGGTCTATCACTTGAACAAAAAAGCCCCCAAACACATACTGGGGGTTTGTAACCACTGAATTTATGAGTTATATCATGTCCGCTTAATTACTTATAATTCCTCCGAACTACGCCCAACCCTCTCCTTAAGAAGGAGAGGGTGCCGTAGGCGGGTGAGGTTATTTGTTTTTTATAAGTGTTTATCCGGACATGATATTAAATGTACAAGTTTTATCACAGTTTACTAAGTACAAACGCAGCAAGAAATCCCAAAACTACAATCAAACCAGCAAAGTTGTGAGCTTGTTCAAAGGCTTCTGGAATCATTGTGTCTGATATCATGGCAAGAATTGCGCCTGCGGCTATGGCAGTTGTGGCGGCAATAACTTCTGTAGAGAAGTGACTAAAGAGAGCATACCCTATCAATGCTGCTATGCCAGAGGCAACAGCAATCATTCCCCACACACCGAAGATATAACCAATTGAGCGACCTGCCTTTTTCATGCCAGCAGCACTGGAAAGTCCTTCGGGAATGTTGGACAAGAATACTGCTGCTACAGTCACCCAACTGACAACGCCTCCCCCCAGCATACTGACACCAATTACTATCGACTCTGGTATGCCATCCAAAAGAGCACCAACAGCTATTGCCAGTCCACTACCGCTGTCTTTCTCTTCCGATGGTTGCTGCTGACCAGAGCGTTTGCGGTGTTTTGCCCCTTGATATGCCAAATACCAGTTTGCTGCTGTATATGCCACAGCGCCAGTGACAAAGCCAAATGCAGTGGAGTCAAATCCTCCGCGTTTGTAAGCTTCATCCATCAACTCAAACGACAACGCTGAGATTAACACTCCAGCACCAAATGCCATGATGGCAGCAATTGCCCGCTGAGGAATTTTGGCAAAATAACCTACTGCCGCTCCCATTAACAGGGCTGAACCCCCAACCAACCCCCAAAATCCTGCTTGTAACCATAATGGAACCATGATACACCCTCAAAATTCGTAAACTAAGGCAAATTTAGGATGGCAATAACAGGCTTAAGTGTTAGATATATAAAGCACTGTAATAATAATTACTTATCGTTTCTCTTAAAATAATAGATACTAATATTTAATCGAGCCTCTCTCAAAGGCATAGTTGAAATTTATATCAAAAGTTTGGCAAGAAAAATTAGGTGAGAAATAACAGACAATTGATGAACATCTGCCAATACCAAGTACCATTCAACGGCTCTTATTTAAGAAATAACTTTCTTTTGATAGATGACAACAAGCATACCTAAGATATAAGCATGAAAAAACAGGGAGATGACGTTAAACAGCGACATCTAAAATAAATAAAGTCTAATAAAAAGAAGACGCTCAAATAATAATCAAAAGCTTATCAATCTAAAATAGAAGCTCTAGGTAAAAAAATAAACACAATGGACAAATTCTCTAGGAATAAATTAAAAACTCATTTATTGCTACCACTTATAGGAGTAGGAGTGGCTTTTTTGAGCGGCTGCTCAACAGGCTCATCCAGAAACGAGCAAGCTTCACAGGAAACTGCTACTGCTCAAACAGTCCAAGAATCAGTTCCGACAAATAACCGTCCTTTGGCACCGACTCCCGATGATACCAATTTTGTGGTTGCCGTTGTCAATAAGGTAGAACCTGCAGTAGTGCAAATTAATACTGAAAGAACTGTCAGAAGGCAAGTCCCACAAATATTTAACGATCCATTCTATCGGCGGTTTTTTGGTCAACAAGTACCAGTACAGCCTCAACAGCGAGTTGAGCGCGGTGTGGGGTCTGGTTTTGTGATTAATCCTAATGGTCAGATTCTCACAAATGCTCACGTTGTTAACAATGCTGATACAGTGACGGTATCGTTTTCCGATGGTCGCACTGTTGAAGGAAAAGTCTTGGGACAAGACACTGTGACTGATGTTGCCGTTGTGCAAGTTCCAGGAAATAATTTACCAACTGTAGAACTGGCAAAATCTGAACAGGTTCAGCCAGGACAGTGGGCGATCGCCATTGGTAATCCTTTAGGTTTACAAGAAACGGTAACAGTAGGCGTTGTGAGTGCAACTGATCGTTCTATTAGTGATATCGGTTTATCTGATAGCCGCGTTGGCTATATTCAAACTGATGCAGCCATTAATCCTGGAAACTCCGGCGGACCACTGCTAAATGCTCGCGGTCAAGTTATTGGTGTCAACACAGCGATTATCCAAGGCGCTCAAGGAATAGGCTTTGCGATTCCCATCGATACAGCTCAACGAATTGCCCAGCAATTAATTACTCAAGGCAAAGTTGAACATCCCTTCATAGGAATTCAGATGCTATCCCTCACGCCTGAACTTAAGCAACGAATTAACAGTCTTCCCAACAGTAACGTCCGGGTGCAGGCAGACCGAGGTATTCTTATTGTCCGCGTTGTTCCTGGTTCTCCGGCTGATACAGCGGGAATTCGTGCAGGAGATGTCATCCAACAAATCAACAATCAACCTGTCACCACAGCAAATGCAGTGCAGCAGTTAATTGAAAAAAGCGGGGTAGGTGCAAATATGCAAATGCAACTACAACGCAATGACAGAACTCTACAAGTAACAGTACAACCTGGACCGCGACCAGAAACTACACAATAGTTTTCAGGACAATAGTTTTCAGGGCTTATACTTTAGCCTCATTATCTTCAACGGCGGTATGAGGCAAACCGTTCTCCATAATTTCTACATCTTGTTTGTGATTATCTTTTTTATCCCCCCACCAGTTATTGAGGACATCCTTGACCAAAACTTCTTTTATCCAAATTTGCAACACAATTACTAAAGGAATAGCAAGTAATAGCCCTAAAAATCCAAAAAATTGGGCGAAAACCACCACTGCTAACAAAGTAACCACTGGCTCCAGAGATACCTGAGACCTCATGACCAAAGGCACCACAATCAAACCTTCGATTTGCTGAATTCCAAAGTACAAGGCTACCACTGCAGCTGCTTTCCAAGGTGCATCAATTAATGCTAGTAGCAGAGGTGGAATTAAACTCAATGCTGGACCGACATTAGGAATAAACTCTAATAATCCTGCCACAAGTGCATTGACTAGCGGCAGTCGCACTCCTATGATTAACAATCCAATATAACTCAAGCAACCGATGAAGAACATAGTCAGGAGTGTGCCTTTTATCCAACCTACTAAAGAGCGTTCACACTCAGAAAGAATTTCATCGACTCGCCGACGGTAGAAGGCAGGAAATAGCAGTATAAACCCTCGGCGATACGGCGAGGGGTCTACCAATAGCATGATGGTTACAACCAAGAACAGCAACAAATTTAAAACAATGTTAAGTGAGCTACTGAGCAATGCAAAAAAGTTGCTAACTATCCGACTTAACCAAGCTTGCAGACCTTGAGTAAGAGTCCTAAGACCACGGATATTCTCTTCCCATTGGTCTGGAATCGCATTTTGCAGCCAATTATTCCAAGAGCGCATTCGTTGTAATGCTCCAGGCGCAAAGTCGCTAAATTGTTGCAATTGATCAACAATCTGCGGTGCAATCAAGGCGAAAAATCCTACTACAATAGTCAGTAGAAGACCAATTGAGATAGCAACAGCAATACCTCGTTTGATGCGATATCTTTGTAAAAATTGCACAACCTGGTTTAAGACTGTTGCTAAAACCACAGCAGCAAACACTATTAAAAGAGTTTGACGGATTTGCCACAAAATATAAATAGATGTGACAAGGGCGAATATGCCGATCCATTGACCGAATCGCACAACTGTGCCTCCATATTTTTGCTATTTCCAGCAATTGTGCTGAATATTTATGCTTTTAAACTATCTCTTGTCTTCCTGTTTATAAAAGCCACTAAAAGGCTGATTTTAGAAGAAAATAAATGTATATGTCTTTAGATAGATGAAAAGGTTGTAGTCTTTTGAAGTAAAAAAATGAAAAACAACCGTCCCAGCAACACAATCATTAACGCTTTTTTATTAGTTGTAGCAATTCTAGCTATATACCTCGTAGGCACGTTCATCTTTTCGGCATTTCAAGGTACAAAGCAAAATACTAATAATAAGGTTTCCACCCATACAGTGCAGCAGAATATAACTTGTTAGTATTTCTTCATAATTAAAGTGGCAAATAAATAGTGAAACAAGCTCCTTCACCAAACTGACTCGTAGCACTGATGGTACCTCCGTGAGCCTCGATGATACGCTTAGCTATAGCCAAGCCTAACCCAACTCCTCGACCTTGGCGCGAGCGATCGCCAGTGTAGAATTGCTCAAAAATATGCGGGAGGTCGCTCTGTTTGATTCCTTGACTTTTCTTTTGACTTTTTACGAATAAAGAACCCAGAACTCAGAACACAGGAATCAGAATAGGTATAAAAGTTTTGAGTTCTGGGTTAAGGTTTAAAGTCTCGCTCGAAATTCGCGGTTCAAGCTCCACACCGCAAGTGGTGTAGAGCCATTCTGGGTTCTTTTGTTCTGTATTCTGACTCCTTTTACTTTGAACTTTTGACTGGTCAAGTTGCTTTCTTAGGACGCTATTTTGTCTGAACTTTCTTTAAATCCCAGGTGTAACAACCAATTTTGTGCGGAACTCTAGAAAATCTTCCTATCCGATGACCTCTAGAAAGTTCATTGTGCACCGCAGTTTTTATCTCTCTTAGTTGTTCAGCATTGAGTTCGCCATAAAGTCCAGTGATCACCTCAGCGACAGTGAAGATTTTCGCTGAATTTCTTTGCAACAGTATGCAAATGGCATCAATCAAAAACTTACCCTCAAATTCAGGTAGCATCGGTACCCTTTTTGCCTTGGAAAGCAGGAAGGGCTTCTTCCTTTTAGGTTTGATACTCTTGGATTTGACCTTACCATTTGCTGGTGTTACCAAATTTAAATCCAGGGTGTAACAACCAGGCTCATCGGGAAAGGCTGCCCAGTAGTTTTTTTCTTTGCCGTGTGTCAGCGAGGATTGCACCCTACTTTTGACAACTTTGAACACACTCGGCTCTAAATCGCCAAAAAGTGAGCGCACAATGAAATCTATATGACAAACAGTCCCGAGATGGTCTCGCAATATTTTCTCAATTGCTTGCATTCTAGTCAGAACTTGGTACTCGGGCAGCATTGGAACGTCTGTCCCAGGAATAGAGTTATCGTTGTTCTGTGTTTGTGTTTCCTTTTGTTGCGATAAAGCAGGTGCTGTAACGACTGTGTCTTCTGCGTCGGATGACTTTTCATCCAAATCTATCTGTTGCTCTTCATCGTCAGTGAGTTCAAATTCGATCTTGTCTTGTTCAACATCATCATCAACATCTATCTGTTGCTCCTCATCGTCAGTGAGTTCAGATTCGATCTTGTCTTGTTCAACATCATCAT
>JXCB02000001.1:1068354-1097253 GCA_000828075.3 Tolypothrix campylonemoides VB511288
TTCAGATTCGATCTTGTCTTGTTCAACATCATCATCATCAACATCTATCTGTTGCTCCTCATCGTCAGTGAGTTCAGATTCGATCTTGTCTTGTTGGTCAAGATTGGAAATCCTATCGAGCTGTTTTGGTGACAGGGAGTCGTGTTGGACAGGAGTAGGTGCAAAAGAAAACGTCTCAACGACAGCCGTGAGGTTGTCGCGTTTATTTACAGCAGACCAGTTGGATAACAAGGCTTCTACATGAACAAGTTGCGATCGCGCCGTTTGCCATAAACGCTCATACTCACAAGCAAGAGCAGCATAGTAGTCTCTTAATTCCAACAGTGGTTCCAGCAAGGTTTGCGGCGGTGGCTCTAATCCCTTAATAGTAGTCATATAGCTTCAATTCAACCCAAATCGGTGTTACTTTTGTAGGTCATTGGTCTAGGCTTAGCTTTTTTAGGCTTCATTAACGATTTTTTAGATGGTTGAGGAGGACGGCATTTTTCACAATACAAGGGTCGAGGTCCATAAGTTTCGCGCTTCGTAGGAACACCACATTCCTTACAGACAAAGTTGAAAACCCGCGTCTGAATCAGTCGTTTATGCGCTCTAACAGTGTATTCTCTAACAGAGACTAATTTACTTGCCATAATCAAGATTGGTGAATTTCTGTCCTATCAATATAGCTATTTCAGCAGAGGTATTTGCATAAATATGACGCAAATAGCACGTTTTTGCCAATCATTCACGCGAGCTAAGCTTTTTGTGCTTTACTGACGCAAAACTTGCATTTCGTCAAGTGGGAAAGGCTTTCTCGTCCTTTGTGGAAACGAGGAATGGGTTTGTGAAAAACCCTCAAACACCCTTCAACTATGACAATTTTCCTCACAAAGAACGCTAGTGTTGTCACTCTAGCACAGCATTTAGCATTGACTCTGCCAATATGAGGCAAACTCCAGATCTGTCTTCTTGGATAACCCCACCCTTGGTGCAAGATAGCCTTGAAGACTTCTTTGAGGCACTCTGATGGACTGTAGAAATCAATACTACGAACTAACACAGGACTTTTGCTACAAAGATGCAAATTTATCTATTATTTCAATTAAAGCATTGCTAATTCCCAGTTGGTTGCTCGAATGTCGAGTATTTAGAACAAAAAATAAATTCCACATTTGATCTGTTAACCTTAAATGCTATTGTTGGTGCAGACTTTAAACGACGTTAATGCACCTAAAGGTATGTGCTCTGACTTGTGCTGTGTGTTTAAACCTGTAAAGGTTTGCATACATTGTTATCAGAGTTATCAAACTTTTGGCAGATGTTTAGTTTTTTGATCAGCCATATCGGTACAAAGCATTATACGGCAGTGGTGCTGCCTTTGCCGGATAATTATGGACATAAACTAATGCGTTTACATGATGGCACGACTAAGTCAGTTTTTTACGTGTCTCATCCCACTCGTACACCCAGCCCTCAGGAGAATTATCGCCCTACAGCATTCACGGAAAGCGGAATTTATCGCCATAGAGAACCTCAATTAGTGGCAAATTCATTTAATAAAAAACGGAAATTATATGTTGACTTTAAGTAAGTGTCACTTTTTGAGGAAGTTAATTGAGGCGATAAGCAAAAAAATAAAAGTGTTTTCTATAACCCTGTGTTGCTGGGGAAATTTTTTTGGGAACTAAAAAATTCACATCCACAAAAGTGGACACTGGCTAGAAGCTAGCAATCACCATTGTCGCTCTATGCCGAACGAACCACGCTCCTTAGTGGCTTGGGCACTTCCGCCTAGGGAAGTTGCTCCCCAAACCAAAGCATATGCTAAAATTGCCCGAGTTGGCAGATATAAGAGTGCAGGTAGATGAACGAGGCGGAAATCGAGCGGGCGACGATGCTAGACAACTCCTTCGGCTACCAGATAAGAGTAGAGCTCGTCTTCGCCCTGCACCACCTTGATCGTGTTGAACGTAGAGTGAGTGTTGCACAGACCGACGAGTAAAGGGGAATGGGGAACTCAAGACCCCCACGACCGGAGGGAGTGGGGATTAGGGGCAATGGAGACCCTTGGATTGGGGATTGAGTAAGGGAGCCTCAAAATTATGTCCGGGGAAATATTGCCCTCCGCAAGTCAAGAGCATTTTTCCAGTCACCAGTACCCAGGGAGAAAAGCGGCGTTTCTCCCCAACCAATGCGCGAATCTGGTTGGGAGGACAGTGACCAAGAAAGAACTCAGAACTCAGAACTCAGAACTCAGAATGTTAAACGCGTTTTCTCCTTACTGAATTAAGAGTTCTGGTCCCTGAGAACTGGTTCCAAGCCCCCGGATAAATCCTTTGGAGAAAAAGAAAGTTTTCCGCATTGTTATACCCACGGATAGAATCCGGGGGGATATTCTGATTACTGCGTTCTGTGTTCTGCGTTCTTCTTAACTTACCCGTTGACGAATTCTTGGGGAATTCAATTAAAGTCGCAAATAGCACAATACAGTAGTGTTAATCCTGACAAGGTGCTGTGAGAATTAGCGCGGATTGCGTTTGCAAATATTCCTAATGTGATTATTAAGCACAAGGTATGGTAGCATATCATCATCCTAGTAATAAACGACACGTGGCAGATCTACACACTGACGACCTCAAGGTGTAAAGTGTGGACTTCTAACTCCGTCATTACCCTCAGTAATTCGTCATACGAAGATGAGTTACGTTTTCTGCACAATCAGGGTGTTCGCTTCAAAATCCTACACAAATAAAACTGCTGAATTTGGAATTGGTCGTGCAACAGGAAGACAAGTCAGAAACCTCTAATCGCATTTACCAGCCAGCTTTGAATCAAAGCGGAGCGACTCCAGAATCAACACATTTACGGCTTTTTAACCGCAGCACGATTAAATTATTCAAATTAGATGAAAAAGCCAGTCGCCCAGACATTTTGCTAGAAGAAGTTCTGTCATGGACAGGTGGTCAGCCGTTTCTTACTCAAAAGCTTTGTCAATTGCTTGCTGAGTTTGAAGCTTTGATTGGTGCTGGTGAGGAAGCAGCAACAGTGCAGCAGCTTGTGGACACTCGCTTAATTAGTCATTGGGAAACTCAAGCCACATCTGAGCATTTGAAGTCGATTCGGGACGGGCTTGTAAGAAATAAGCAGTGCGATTCCCTATCACTGCTGCAGCTGTACCAGCAAATCTTGTATTTGGGAGAAGTTCCAACTGACGAGAGTCCGGTACAAGCAGAACTCGTGAATTTGGGATTGGTCGTACAACAAAAAGATAAATTAAAAGTTTCTAACCGCATTTACCAATCTGTTTTTAATCAAAGTTGGATTGACCAAGAGTTAGCACGTTTACGACCTTTATTCAAATTAGATGAAAAAGCCAGTCGCCCAAACGTTTTGCTACAAGAGGTTGTGTCATGGACAGGTGGTCAGCCGTTTCTCACCAAAAAACTTTATCAATTGCTTGCTGAGTTTGAAGGTTTGATTGGTGCTGGTGAGGAAGCAGCAACAGTGCAGCAGCTCGTGCAAAGCTTAATTAATCATTGGGAAACTCAAGCTGCATCTGAGCATTTGAAAGCGATTCGGGACGGGCTTGTGAGAAATAAGCAGTGCGACCCCTCATCGCTGCTGCGACTGTACCAGCAAATTTTAACTTTGCGAGAAGTTCCAACTGACAAGAGCCCGGTACAAGCAGAACTCGTGAATTTGGGATTGGTCGTGCAACAAAAAGATAAGTTAAAAGTCTCTAACCGCATTTACCAATCTGTTTTTAATCAAAGTTGGATTGACCAAGAGTTAGCACGTTTACGACCTTTTACCCACAGCACGATTAAATCATTCAAATTAGATGAAAAAGCTAGTCGTCCGGACATTTTACTAGAAGAGGTCTTGTCATGGACAGGTGGTCAGCCGTTTCTCACCCAAAAGCTTTGTCAATTGCTTGCTGAATTTGAAGCTTTCATTGGTACTGGTGAGGAAGCAGCAATAGTGCAGCAGCTCGTGCAAAGCTTAATTAATCATTGGGAAACTCAAGCTGCATCTAAGCATTTGAAGTCGATACGTTTCGGTCTTGTGAGAAATAAGCAGTGCGATCGCTCATCGCTGCTGCGGCTGTATCAGCAAATTTTGGTTCAGAAAGAAGTTCCAGCCCACAAGAGCCCGGTACAAGCAGAACTGGTAAATTTGGGATTGGTTGTACAGCAGGAAGATAAGTTAAAAGTCTCTAACCGCATTTACGAATCTGTTTTTCATTTGAATTGGGTGACTCAAGAATTAGAGAAAAGCCTTGAATCATCACCACAGAAAACCAGAAGTACTCAAAGTAAAGCAGTTCCAAAAGGTGGTTCTTCTGAGGAAACAAACACGATTTCCAATTTTAGAAACCCAATTTTTCAACGTATTTGGATTTTACTAGGAATAGCCGGCTTGGTCGTTCTTGGCGTTAATGTCATTCGCTTTAATTTTTTTAGGCAGCCAGAGGTGGAAACTCTTTTTCAACAAGCTAACGAATTATATTACCAAGGAAAATCTAAAGAGGCAATCACGAAATATAACGAGATTTTAAACATCGATAGTAACTACTACCAAGCTTGGACTAACCGAGGCTATGCACTAGGTAGCTTACAACAATACAACAAGATGGTCGAATCCTGTTCTGCAGCAACTATCATCGAACCGAAGGCGGTGTATGCTTGGAATTGCAAAGGAGAGGCATTACATAACCTCAAGCAATACGAGCAGGCGATCGCTGCTTTTGATCAAGCCATTACGCTTGACTCGAAAGACCCTGTTTTCTGGATTAACAAAACTGAATCACTGCTAACACTCAAGCAAACCGACAAAGCTCTTGCAGCCATTGACGAAGCAATTAAACTTTTTGAACAGATTAAAGAAAAAGAAACTAGTAAGCAAAATTTATCGGTTGCTTTTAGCCACAAAGGTAAGGTGTTATCGCAAAAGCAAGAATACGGAGAAGCCCTGAAAGCCTATGACCAAGCATTAGCATACAATCCAAACTATTTTGCTGCTCAACGCGGTCGAGGTATAGCGCTTCAGGGCTTAGGGCGATACGATCAAGCAATTGCTCAATTTAACCAGATGCTGAATGGGTTCAAGCTGACACAAGTTCAAAAAGCTGAAACTTGGTATTATCTGGGATTGACGCAGTGTCGGTCATCTGAAGCCCAAAAGGCGCTTATCGCCTTTGAAGAAGCTCTCAAACTCAAGTCAGATTATCCCGCAGCACAGAAAGCAAAAATGAATTGCGGAACCTAATCTGATTAGAAGATCCACCAACGACGAGATTTGGGTTTGATATCAGAGTAAATTCGACTGACAGTCCTAGCATCAGGAGGTTGTGCTTGCTTAAAATCGCTACCCAGGATTTTGTATAAAGCTTGAGAGGAGTTAACTGTTGAACCCAGGCTAAATAAAACCTGGGCGCTCTCATGATTGCAACCGATGCCTCTGCGTTCTACAACGCACACGACAGGTTTTGCATTGACTTTGTCATTTGTCAAGTAGCTTGCACGTTCTGTTTTGTAAAGAGTTTGCAAAGCCTTCGCTGTATTCTGGCAGTTCTGCACAGCATCTTTGGGTGAGAAATATTCAGGGAGGAAACTGAGAATTGTAACATCTTTCTCTTTTCCCTGTTCGGCAAAACTAGCTATCACTGTTGGTGTACTAGCATTGGTGTTGCAGGTAATGTTCGCGGTACTAGCTGTGCTGGCTTGAGCGAGCGATGCTACAAAGCCTAACGCCAACATCGGAGTTGTCCACGCAGCTGTCCAAAATTGTCTTTTGTTCATGAGTTGAATTCCTGTCTTGACCTGACTTGATGGTTGAATATAAACTCTATAGTGTTGGTTTTAGTTGAATTTACTTAGAACTAATATAAAAACTGAACTTAGGTAAGCTTAAGTGAAGCTTACCATGATTTGAGAGCAAACAGGGTGCTAAAATTTACCTTTTTTTAACGCTTAAACAGGGTGCTATCGAATTAGTTTGGGTGTTATTTACTATTCTCCAAGAAAAAAAAGCACAAGTTGAAAGGCACTGGCTCCTCTAGCTTTCAACTTCAAGCATCTAGTTGGTGCATATACTTACGGCTGCTTCTGGTTGGGTTCTCATACCAAGTCGCAATCAAAATGTAGTGCAAGCGACTGGCTTGTGGGCGAACAAGGTAAGTGCCTTGTTTGAACGCAGGCTAAACGCCCGTACTATGCTTGTACGGTTTGGTGTGGGACTTGTTATGCCTGCACGTCCAAAATAGACCTTACGGCGGATTGACCATTTCCACACATGAAAATATTTCTCCCTCTCCTACCTCCACTCCCCCCACTATTTTCAAACGTTACTCTGCGAGTTTTAAGTGCAGTTAGTGTTTATCTTTGGTGTCTACTAACAAGTAGCTTTGTTCAAGCGCAAATTTCTTCAGATGGAACTATTCCAACTAATGTTGATCGCTCTGGTAACATTTTTGAAATTACCGGAGGAGCACAAGCTGGTAGCAATTTATTTCACAGCTTTAAGGAATTCTCTGTTCCAACTGGCAGCGAAGCTTTTTTTAGAAATACAACAAATCTTAATAATATTAACTACATTATTAACCGAGTCACAGGTGGCTCAATTTCCAATATTGATGGATTGATCAGAGAAAATTACGGTGCCAATTTCATCTTGATTAATCCGAGTGGCATTAATTTTGGTCCTAATGCCCAACTGAATATTGGCGGTTCTTTTTTAGGTAGTACGGCGAGTAGCGTTAAATTTGCCGATGGCGTGGAATTTAGCGCCACAAATCTTCAAGTTCGCCCTTTGCTGACTATCAGTGTTCCAGTGGGTTTGCAATTTGGGCAAAATCCGGGAACAATTCGTGTACAAGGTACGGGTCAGGGTTTCACTATTGCCGATCCCTCCTTCTCGCCTGTAACGAGAAATACCTCAACAGGTCTGCGGGTACAGCCCAATCAAACCTTAGCTTTGGTTGGGGGCAATATTAGCATAGACGGAGGTACTCTCACAGCAGAGGGAGGACGAGTAGAGTTAGGTAGTGTCGCACAAGGGCAAGTCAGTCTCAATCCTACTTCTGGTGGATGGACTTTGGGGTATCAAGGTGCACTTGGTTTCAAAGATATTGAGATGCGATCGCTCGCTCTAGTAGATGCTAGCGGTAGTGGCGGCTCGATTCAGGTGCAGGGGCAAAACTTCTCAATCAGCGATGGCTCGCTCGTTTTGATTCAAAATCAAGGAATCCAACCTGCAGGAGTGATTCAAGTCAACGCCACAGAGTCTGTAAAAGTGAGCGGAACAAATGCAGATGGAAAAATTCGCAGCAGCTTAACGAATGAAACAGTAGGAGCGGGTAGAGGAGGAGACATTGACATTTCAACCAAGCGCTTAGTCATGGAGGGAGGAGGAGCGGTCTTTACGAAAACCTTTGGGTCGGGAACAGGCGGCAATATCAATGTCAACGCCTCAGAGTCCGTGCAAGTCAATGGAGCAAGTGCTGTTAATCCAAGCGTTTCCAGCTTTATTATAGCTGCCACTTTTGGTTCTGGAGATTCAGGTAATAATACAGTATCAACTGGGCGTTTGACCGCCACTGGAGGAGGAACCATTGTCTCCACCACTTATGGAACAGGTCAAGGAGGAAATCTGAACGTAAATGCCACTGATTCTATAGAAATTATCGGCGTCGAACCTCAGTTGTTTACACCTAGCGGTTTTTTGACTACCGCAGTAAATGCCGGAGATGCTGGTAACCTGACAGTCACTACACCAAGATTGACGGTTCGGGATGGAGGAAGGGTTGATGCTTCTACCTATGCAAGTGGTTCAGCCGGCAATGTTATCATCAACGCCTCTGAATTCGTGGAAGTGAAAGGTACAGTACCAGGATCTATAAATCCGAGTTTGATTGGCTCCTCCGCCAATATAGTGGATCAAAGCTTACAGCAGGCTTTTCGCGTACCTCCAGTGCCAAGTGGAGTAGCACAAAACGTGACAATTAATACAGGTCAATTGAGGGTCACGGATGGTGGTCAAGTGACTGTGAGGAATCAGGGGTCAGGTAATGCAGGAAACGCCAGGGTAAACGCTCGCTCTATTTTACTGGATAACGGGGGTAGTATCACAGCAGCCACCCAATCCGGTGAAGGTGGTAACATCATCCTCGAAACAGGTTCCTTACAAATCCGCCGCAGCAGTCAGATATCAGCACAAGCGGGTGGAACTGGTAACGGCGGCAACATCACCATTACTGGCAATAGTCCCGCTGACTCTGTTGTGTTGCTGGAAAATAGCAAAATCACCGCCAATGCTTTCGAGGGGAGAGGAGGAAACATCCAGATCAACACTCAAGGATTATTTGTTTGCCCAGAATGCAAGATTACTGCCAGTTCCCAACTGGGATTAGATGGTGCAGTACAATTCATTACACCGGATATTGCAGCCAACCAGGAAGCTATTGATGTGCCACAAGAGATAGTTCAACCTGAAGAAGTTGTGGCGCAGGTGTGTACAGCAAAGAGGGAACAGAATAAGAGTGAGTTTACCATCACCGGGCGCGGCGGATTGCCACCCCGACCCAGCGAACCACTGAGCAGTAAAGCTTTGCTAAGTTTTGAGCCTTCCCCAGCAGAAAATATCTCTCGAAATATCTCTCGTTCAATGAGAACTGTTGATCAACCGGAAACCTCAGAACTACCCCCTCCAGCCCTAGGCTGGTACGTTAACGCAAAAGGTACCGTTGTTCTCACTGCTAATGCCCCCATAGTTACCCCCTACGCTTCTGGATTGACCGCATCGTTGTGCCATGCTCATTAAATTGAAATTATGGGGACAAATCAATTCAAAATTCAAAATTCAAAATTCAAAATTTGGAATATCGCCCCATTTCGCCCTTCTCTTCGTCCCGGTACTCCCGGTAGTCCCGGTACTTTTCCTACTCTCTCACACATCTTCTGCTTGGGCGCAATCTATCAACCCGGTTATCCCAATTCCCTCAGAACAACCTCTGCCTATCAATCCTCAGCCTATCAATCCCATTACCCCAATTCCTCCAGAACAACAAGAGCCGACTCCACTCCCGCCACAACAAAAACCACTCCGGCGGCTTCCTACAGGACCTCGTGTTCCTGGAGAAATTCAGAATGTGCCTAGGATAATTCTCGTTGAAAAGTTTGAGTTTGTCGGTAGCACTGTATTTAGCCAGAAAGAGTTAAACCAGGTGACGGCTGACTTCATTGGGCAACCGATCACTTTTGACCAACTCCTGCAAGCAGCTAATAAAGTTACTGAACTTTATCTTAAAAAGGGCTACATCACCTCAGGTGCATACATACCCAGTCAAGAAATCGAATCAGGTACCGTCAAAATTCAGGTACTTGAAGGTAGGCTAGAAGAAATTAAGGTGAATATCGCCAAAGGGCGGCTGAATCCAAACTATGTTCGCAGCCGCATTGCTTTAGCTGCGTCAAAACCCCTCAACATCAACCGCCTACAAGAAGCACTGCAATTGCTGCAACTGAACCCCTTAATTGAAAGCTTAGATGCTGAACTGACAGCTGGAACGAAACCTGGTGCAAATTCACTAGAGGTGACGGTTAGGGGAGCGAAAACCTTTGTCACCGAATTCAGAATTGATAATAACCGCAACCCTGGCGTTGGCAGTTTTGAACGCGGTGTCGAGATATCGGAAGCTAACCTCCTAGGACTGGGAGATCAGTTGAGTTTTGCCTATATTAATACCGATGGCAGCAATACGTTTGAGGGCAGCTACACCTTACCCATCAATCCCCGTAATGGCACGCTACGCTTTAATTACCGGATTAGCAACAACAACATCGTTGAACCGCCTTTCAACAATTTGGACATCGAGGTAGACTCTCGCGAGTTTGAACTCACCTTTCGCCAACCAATTATTCAAACAGCCACTCCAGAACGCAGCCAAGAATTTGCCCTCAGTTTTACGGCAGCTAGGCGAGAAAGTGATTCCTCCATTTTAGGAGTTAACTTTCCTTTGTTCCCAGGAGCAGATGTCAATGGAAAAACCCGTATTTCCGAGTTGAACTTTGGTCAAGAATGGCTGCAACGGAGCCGTCAAGATGTTTTAGCTGCTCGTTCTGAATTTAGTTTTGGCATCGGTGCCTTTGATGCCACTATTAACAGCAGCCAACCAGATAGTCAATTTTTCGTTTGGCGGGGGCAAATGCTGTATTTGCAGCGTTTAGGAGAAGCAACAGGTAAGCCTGCTATTGGTCCTAATTTGTTAGTCCGTTCCAACATCCAACTGGCAGGTGATTCTCTACTTTCCCGAGAGCAGTTTAGTTTGGGGGGTCAAGCAACTGTGAGGGGTTATCGTCAGGATGCTCTGCTCACTGACAATGGTATTTCTGCTTCTGTAGAGGCACGACTGCCCATTGCGCGAGTACCACAGGTGGAAGGAACTTTACAGTTTGCACCATTCATTGATTTTGGCATTGGCTGGAACACAAATGGAAACACTCCAGACCCCAATACTTTATTGGGTGTAGGATTCGGTTTAATTTGGCAGATGGGGGACAAATTTACGGCTCGCTTAGACTGGGGTATTCCTTTAATAGATATTAATTCGACAAACAGGACATGGCAAGAAAATGGCGTGTATTTTCAACTGGAGTACAGACCGTTTTGAAACCAGAATGGCGAATGACAGCGCTTCTCAATTGCATAGACTACAAACCACATGGTAGGAGGACAGCATTGCTCATTGGTGTCAACTTAAGCCAAAACCCTTCTAAAATCTCGTTTCCAGGTAGAACCTGGAAATGCCGTTTAAGCGGCTCTGCCGCAAGTAAGCAAGGCAGAGCCTCCCAATGGTATTCCCAGCCAGAGACTGGGAACAAGGCATCATGCCCTTATGCAGGCACACAATTCTCGCTTGACCCCACCCCGGTTTTGTCTGACGCCAAAACCTCCCCTCCCCAAGGCATCGGGGAGGGGATTAAGGGGAGGGGTAGAATCAACGTGGAATAAAGGTTTGAACGTGATTGTTGACACGTATGAGCAAAGCTTTTGCCCCTACAAGCAACCGATATTTTACCCGATTAAAAACTACCGTAAGAGTGATTTTAAACTGCAATTGATATGATTATTAAAAATTACCGTCGTATATTTGTCTTTATCCTTCTACTCTTGTTTGGACTGGTATTCACCGTGAGTATTTCAGCTTGGTCGAATACAAGCCATGCGGGAGCCAAGGATCACAATTCGGAATATGCCCAAAAGGCATACCCGAAGAAAATTCCGAATTCTTCTAGTCCTGCGCTAGAACTAGCACGAGAAGGTCAACAACGCTACAATGCCGGAAAATTTGATGAAGCAGCTAAGTTGTGGGAACAAGCAGCTCAAGCTTATAAGCTAGTGGGCGATCGCGAGGGGATAACTAAGAGCTTGATCAACAAATCCCAAGCTCTTCAAGATTTAGGATTATATCCCAAAGCGTGCAAGACTTTACTCGAAGCTTTTGCCATTAATAACCCAAGCTGTAGTCAAGCACAAATAGATGGCTTCCTCACAAACTCTCAACAGCGAAATTCTATTTCACCAACCCAAGCTGTTGGCTTGCGTAGCCTTGGTGAAGTTTTGCGAAGACAGGGATTGTTGAACCAGTCCAAAAAAGTTTTGCAGTTGAGTTTGTCAGTCCTGAAACAATCACCAGAGTCAAGTGCTGTTTTGCTAAGTTTAGGTAACACCGAACGCGCGATCGGAAAGCAAATACGAGACCGTTGGGACTATGAGGTGGTAACTGACATTATAGACCGCAAATCTCAGCAAGCTGCTTTAGCGCCTTACCAACAAGCTTTTAATAACTACGTCGAAGCAGCAACGGTGACAACAGCTTCGCCAATTCCTAAAATTCAGGCACAGCTCAATCACTTTAAACTATTACTAGAGCTCCAAAAATGGTGGGAAGAGCAAACGAACCGGCGTATCGCTTCTTGGTCTAAATTTGGAGAATCTCAGTTGATTCAACGGGGAAAGGATTTTTTGGCTGAGTTAGAAGTGAGGTTGAGTCAAGATGAACAAGCTTTGCAAAGCCAAATTGAATCCACTCTTGCCACTCTTTCTCCAAATCGTGCAGCAATCTACGCTCAGATCAACTTTGCTCAAGCTTTAATCCAAAGCAAAAAAATCGACAAGGTTGAACCGATTTTGAACGCGGCTCTGCAAGACGCTGTCACCTTGCAAGATAGGCGAGCACAAACTTACGCTCTGGGTTATCTCGCTAGATTATACCATGAACAGGGGCAGCTAAGTCGGGCAATTGAACTGACTCGGCAAGCTCTTGTTTTAGCTCCAGGACAAAATATCACAGGGGATGCACGGGAAATTAGTTATGTTTGGCAATCTCAGTTAGGCAGTTTACTGACAGAACAAGGAGATACAAAAGGAGCAATTACTGCTTACACAGCCGCCTTCAACACTCTTCAGTCTCTGCGTAGCGATTTAAACGCAAACAATCGAGATGTCCAATTTGACTTTCTCCAAGAGGTCAAACCTGTCTATCTAGAACTAGCAGATTTACTTTTGAAATCACAACTGAGTCCAAGTGAGTTAAATGCCCTGGTGGTATCGAACTCTAGCATTAGGCAGGAACAAGTTGAGGCGAACAAGCCTAAAAGCCGTTTAGAGTTTGCTCGCAGAGTTATCGAGTCTCTACAATTAGCAGAATTAGACAACTTTTTTCAAGACCCCTGTTCAGAGGAAACGGATATTGCGGTGCAGATTGATGATATCGATCCCCAAGCAGCTGTGATCTATCCTATTGTTTTGAAAGAGCGCTTAGAAGTTATCTTGTCCTTGCCAGGAAAACCTTTGCAAGAAGTTGCAATTCCTATCAGTGAGAAGGAAGTTAATGACATTCTAGATCGGCTTTATGATAACTTAGATAACGTAACTGTGAATACTTCTGCTCGCAACATTCTATCCACTTCTAACCCAGATCCGCAGGAGTTAAAAGAAAATATCCAGAGACTTTTACCAATTTTTGGACAGGTTTATGAGTGGTTAATCAAACCTTTTGAAACAGAGTTAAATGGTAATAAAATCAAAAGTTTAGTCTTTGTACTCAATGGTCAATTGCAGAGAGTGCCAATGGCTGCACTCTACGATGGTCAACAATATTTGATTGAGAAATATAACGTTGCTCTGGTTCCAAGTCTGCAACTCGTAGACTCGAAACTACTTAAGCAGAAACAGCTTAAGGTTTTAGCAGCTGGAGTCAGTGAGCAAATTAAAGTACAAGAAGAGATTTTTCCTGCACTGACTAACGTGCCTAAAGAATTAAATGAAATTAAAGAAGCTTTTCCTTCTTCTATGAAGCTTCTGAATCAAGAATTTACGGCAAAAACTGTTCAAAACCAGATGAAATTCAATTTTCCTGTTGTCCACTTAGCGACTCATGGGCTTTTCAGTTCTAATCCCGAAAAAAACTTTATTATTACAGGAGATGGAAAAAGTATCAGTATCAATGAGTTAAGTGCTTTATTAAGACAAGCAGAAAACAACTTGGAACTACTGGTGCTGAGTGCTTGCGAAACCGCCACTGGTGATGAACGTGCTGTCTTAGGTTTGGCAGGAGTTGCTGTGCGTTCTGGCGCACGCAGTACTCTCGCGACTCTCTGGCCTGTGGGAGATGCTTCCACGGCTGAAGTGATGAGTAAATTTTACCAAGACTTAAAAAAACCAGGAGAGAAAAAATTAGATGCCCTTAGGATGGCTCAATTGTCGTTGATAGAGTCGCTTAAGACAAAGCCCCCATTTGAAGAAATGAGAGCTTTACCCCCTCATCCCTATTACTGGGCATCTTATGTTTTGGTGGGAAATTGGCAGTAGGCTTGGTGTTACCGTTTAACCTATGTAATGAAAGTGCATACACTTTCATTGATTCTTGGGTAAACCCTGTCGCACTAGTACCGCTTCGCGGAATTCAAAATTCAAAATTCAAAATTCAAAAAGCTTACATTACAAGCTTTTCACTTATTTTGAATGGTAGCTTTATTTCCGCCATCGTGTACTAGGGACTACAGAATATTCTCTGGAGAAAGTGATGAAAGAGCGATAAGGTGACTAAAAAATCCTGAAAGTATCTCTAAATAAGTATTAGCGCTTTTTTATTTGGGAAGGAGGAAGTTCAGGTTCAAAATCGCCTTTTTCATACATAGCCACGCCAAATGCCATACTGACAATTACATTGTGGGCAAACGGACCAGAAAGCGGCAAAGCTTTTAATTGTTGGTTGAATCGAATCAGTTCCACTTCCCTTTGCTCTTTGAGTAGACGTAAAGCTTCCCGAATTTCGGGACTGTCCAAGCTATAGGTAGCGAACGGATTGAATCCTAAATCACGCAGGACTATTGAGACTGCGTTAATCTTCCCTTCCTCCATTTCTCGCAATACAGTCGCCATATCGTTGGCAAGACGTACTATTCTCCCACCATATCTCATTGCTTCTTCCCACTGAACCCAAATTGCTGATGGAGCGGTTTCAAAGGCAAGTACAAACGATGCTACGACGCGGTAACATGTTGTGATGCGTGCCAGGTCTAGATATTCTTCCAGAGTGATCTGTAAATCTTGAGCAGGACTGAGGTGATCAGCTTGTTGAAACACAAGACTATGCTTTCTCTCCCAGTGCATTGATTTGATGACTGTAGCAAGTTCGTTAACAAACTTGGATAAGCAGAATTCCTGATCACTGCTGCTGAGTCTTGTGTTACAAACTTGTTTTAAACTTAAGTAAATCTCGGATAGTACCTGCGCTATCGTCCGGTCTATGCTATTGTCCTCCTCCTTGTTCGGGACGGCTGAAAGGTCTGAGGTTAGATTTAAGATTCCTTGCTGAATCAATTGCTCTTTGAAAGGACTAATAATCTCGATTGATCGAGCATCAAGACAACTGATTGAGGGACTATCATCAAGGCGTATATCCATAGCATATAGCCATAAACAGAGTTTCGCCAAAAGCAATGCAAGGTCATAGTCTATTGACTCTACGGCTGACTCTACGGCGCAAATTCCATAGTAAGCGCAAGACTTCACGCGTCCCTTCGACAATTCATACCCACATATAGTAGACCATTCCTCAATATTAAGCCCAGACACAGTAGACCACTTTTCCAGTTCAGGAAGCACTCTTTGGTACATGCTTAGTCGCTGGCGTTGAAGCTCAGAATCTTGACCTGGTTTGTGCTTTTTTACAAAGGTGCGCCAGTCAAAGGCTTCAGATATATTCACCGTAACTGCTGTATTTTTAATTGTCATGACTTTGCCTCTAAAAATCCTAAATTTGATACCACCCACATCAAACTGGTTCCACAATCATTCGTAAACCATAGCGTGGACGGAGAGTGATTCCAGGCAACGCCTCGACAGGATGTCCAGGGAAGCACCGTAGTCGGTACTTCTGCATCATCATGGCGACAGTCAATTGTGTTTGCAAAAGGACGAAGTGTTTGCCAATACAATAGTGCGGTCCACCACCAAATGGAAAGTAGCTGTGGGAATGTCGTTGCGTAGAGTGCTCTGGGGCGAAGCGTTCTGGGTCGAAAACTTCCGGTCGATCCCAAAACTCGGGCAGACGATGGGTTAAATATTGGCACAGCAAAACCGTAGTCCCTGCTTTGAGCGCATAACCATCGATAACATCATCCGCTTGGACAACTCGCGCCAAGAACCACCCAGACGGATAGACCCGCATAGCTTCTTGGATGACCATCTTGGTGTACTGTAGTTTAGCAACATCGGCAGAGGTGGGATGGCGTTTGCCAATGACAGTGTCAATCTCTGCCCGAAGTTTGCGCTCCACTTCAGGGTGTTTGTCAAGCAGATACCAGATCCATGTCAGTGTGGTAGCCGTCGTCTCGTAGCCAGCAATAAAAAGCGTGATGCTCTCGTCTCGCAATTGTTGGTCGTTCATTCCAGTTTTGCTTTCTTCATCGCGGGCAAGCAGCAACCGCTCAAGCAGGTCACCGTGCTCAAAAGCACTCTGGCGTCTTTGGCGAATGATAGTGAGAATTGTATCGTCGGTTGTTTGGATGGCGTTGCGAAAAGCTCTCTCTCCTGGTATCGGGAACTGCTTGGGAAGAAAGCAAAGGAACAAACGACGGCTGAGTCCTTGCATGAGAACCTTTAGCGCCTCGACCAAAGTTTCAGCTCTATTGTGGTCGATACTCGAACTGAATATGACGCCTAGGGTAATGCTTTGGGTGAGCAGCCTCATTTCATTTTCCATGTCGATTGCTCCACCATCTGCTGCTTTTTCAAAACGTGCAAGCTGCGAAGCAATGATCTTGACTGAAAGTTCGGTAAAAGTATTGACTTGGTTGGCTGTGAACATTGGCTGCATTAAGCGCCGAGTGCGAAACCAGCTTTCGCCCTGACTTGTAATCAAACTATTACCTGCCACTTGCCGTACTGGCTTCCACATAGCCTCACCCTTGCCGAAATTCTGCCAATTATCGTTCAATATGTACTGAACATGGTCAGGGTGAGTGACTAAATGAGCCTGAATGGGTCCTAATTTCAGTGCAACTATTTCGCCTGGGTGGTCTTTAATGGCTCGTTGGAACAACCGCAGAGGATTTTGCAATAACTCGGGTAAGACACCAACAAACGGATATCCACGTACGACAGGGCAGGTTTTTAGCGTAGGGGAAGGGTCAAAAGGAGAGGAGTGATTGATTTGATGCTCTTGTGCTGTATCTGCGTTTTTTAAAGTTTGCTGTTGTTCAAAATAATCTTCTTTTAATTCCATGTTCTTACTACTTTCGTTATTTTTGTTGATCTAGCCTATTTAGGAACAGCCTGCTCGCTTGCAAAAGCTTGATACAATACCGCCAGCACTGCCGAAAATACTATTCGTGAAGGCAAATACAACTCTTTATCCCGCCATAGATGAGGTAATCTCGAATTTGCGGCTATTTCAGTAGTAGAACTCAATTCATCCAAATGCTGCCATAAGTAGTCCACGCCCCTTCTGATAGCTTGGCTTAAGCTTCTTTGGGTTGTTGTTGGTAGTGTTTTTTCTAGTGGTTTTTGCCTAACAGTATTCAAAATCTGCAGAGCATAAGCTGTCTCTTCGAGTGTTGAGCATTCACTACCATTCATGCTCCAACCACCGTCTTTTGCTGACTGAGTTGCTAAAACCCATTCAACTGTCGGTTGCAACTGATTTCGTACGTATGGGGATGGGTGCTGTGCTAAAGCCATCGTTGCAGTTGCTGTCGCGTAAAAAGGACTCAGGTGCCACTTATCTTCCCAGTAACCAGCACTGTTCCTTGTGCTGTAGAGGTAATTAATCACTTTGTTAATACTGTTGTTTTTCACAACCCAATCAGGGGGAGTGGGTACGCTTAATAAGGCGGAAAGCACATGAGCATTGGGGCTTAAAGAAATACTTCCCTCCAACTCATAGCAAGCAAAGTGATTATCGCGCTCAAAGTTCTGTAAACAGTCCACTGAAACTGTTTTCATTCCTGTTTTGTCAGCCAACAAATTATGCGCTGCCAGTACCATTGCGGTATCATCTGAGTCTGTTGGTATTCCTATCAATCGGCTGATGCTTGCTCCCTTCTGAGTGAAGCTTTCTTGCAACCAGACTAATAGCTTCTTTGCTACTGAGCGAAAAGCCTCATCTTTGAAATCGACTCCTCCTTTGGCAAGGTTGTATAACACCCAAGATCCCTCAAAAACATCAATTGGATAAGCATTGGGCATAGCACCCGGATCGCCAGCCCTGCGAGCTTGATTCGATAAGTGTGTTAACCAATCAGCAGCAGCCGTATCCCACTCTGGATTATGAATCAAAACAGCAGCAGTAGCTGCTGGTGAGTTGCCATAGCTACCGTTGGTTGTCTGCAGTGGCTTTAACCGCTGAAAATCAACAGAAGGGGTGAAAGCTTCTACGGAATGAATCAAGCCAGATTTACCGCTGTAAATGAGTTCTGGGGAGGCAATGCTCAACTTGTGGTGATAAATTTTTAACAGTTCAGCCTTACCTGGAAACTCAAACACCACACCCAATTTTTCCAGTTCTTCCAAATGTTTTGGAACTAAAATTTCAAAGGCAACGCTTTCGTGATTAGCGATTGACCATTGTCTTAAGGCAGTCCGTAAGTGAGCCTCAGCACGTTTAGCAGCATTGCGAGTTGATTCAGTTTGCTGTGGAGCTTTCAGCAAGGCTAAAAGACCTGCCAGGGTAGGTACTATTGTCTGAGGTGGACAACCCCAGCTACCATCTCTTGATTGATGCCTAAGAAGCCAGTTGAAAGAGTCGGGAAAGGCTAGCTGTTCAGGATTATGTAGCTCCCTTACCATAGCCACCCAAGCAACATCATAAGCAGCGGCGGACATTTGTCCTCCACCCCACTTTTCGTCATAGTCAGCTACCATCTCTTCGAGTAAAGCCAACACCATATCTCGTAGCTTTTGGGCTAATGTATGCTGACTTTGCTTAATTGAAGAAATAACCATCTTTAGCTTTCCTTTACTAATGTTTCAAGGATATCTGCAATGAAAATCAGGCAGTTATGCTGAACGATTTTTATGTTTTGTTGTGAGATTTTCTCATCGGTAGATTGTTAAAAATTTTCACCCTATATGCGTCCATGCAGCAGCTAACAAGTGTGTAGCAGCCGTCTTGGATCATTTGTGTAAAATCTCATATGACAAGTGTGACTTAGGTAATCGTAAGATGATTAACAACCATCTAATAATCCTTCGTCTGTCACTTACAGCAGAGATTTATCCAAATCCTTTGATTGAAAATACTTTGACTCTTGATTGAGAACATGATGTTTATTTTCAATACAAATGTTTTTTACAATACAAAATCCAAACTCTTCACAAGAGAAAGCTTTCAAAATTTGAATTATTTCCTCTCATTATAAATAATTAATTTGAGTTGACAAACTTTTTGGCAAAAATTTTCCTAAAATATCAAAATTTCAAGAGGACAAGGGGATATGGAGAATCAATTAAAAGGAGATTCAAACCAGGGAGCATCCCAAATGTGCAAAAACCTTGATAGCCCTCACCCCCATCCCCTCTCCCATATATGGGAGAGGGGAGAAGAGGGGAGAAATCCATCTAGTTCCCCTTCTCCCAATATTTGGGAGAAGGGGTGAGGGGATGAGGGTACAAAGGCTTCTTTGATTGGGATGCTCCCTCAAACCAAGCCAAACGCATCTCATTAATCTTGACAAAAACCTTAATTAATGTATCAACCAAAGAATGAGAATTTATTTATCGTTTGAGTGATTTTCACACAAGTCAAAGCGATCGCCCAAAGCGCCATTGCCTAAAATCTAGTCAATCAGCATTCGCGTTGAGTGCGATTATTTTGGGCTTTCTTAAGATTGAGATGTTCTTATTGATATTCCGGCGTTTGCCCTGGAATTCAAACCCCTGCTTACGAAATGTTGAGGATGAAGACTTCCAAAGAACTAGTAAAAAAGAACTGAGGAACAGTTCTGATTGCACACCGTCCTCTTGCCATAAGAAGGTAAAGAGTAGGCTGCATCTCCTTTAGAGTTAAAGTACTTTAGAGTTAAAGTACTTTAGAGTTAAACTAATTGCTACCCAGGGATGCGATCGCCCAACCGTAGCACTGCGCTGCACGTGATCGCGAGCGCCGTAGCACTGTGCTGGTGCATCTTACAGAACTTTTCTTTGTTTAAAGTGGGCATTGTCCACCAGTATCTCAAATGGCGATCGCCTAGAGTTTTACGGGCAATGACGCCCTAGGATTTGTGGTCTAATCATAGAATCACCTCTGTAAAACGTTACGGTACGGTGTACTGATGTTCCAAAAACCACTGATCAATCAGCCCTAACTGATTCGGCTTAACGGCTTCTCAGGATGGGCTTACTGCTAACATACCCTTTTTTAGGAGTAGACATTGAGATGATTATCAGGCGTAAGAGTTGGAAATGGCAAGTATGCTTGACTACATTTATAGCAACTGGTGGAGTATGGGCTTACTTTGGAACTTGTGCCTCTGCCCAAAGCGCGGGAATATTAACAGTTAACCCTAACAGTAATTTGATCATTATTGATAACACCCCTGTCTCTGTTGAATCCTCTAATCTAGTAATCAACTCTAGAAATGGTGGTTCTATCTCTGTTAGCCCCCGCGATTCAATTTCTACGACTGCTGGTGGCAACATCTCGATTAACACTTCTAATTTAGTCCTGACTCCCTCTGGTGGCAACATCTCCATTAATGGTTCTAATTTAGTCCTGAGTCCCTCTGGTGGCAACATCTCACTGAGCGCTAAAGGCTTCAAATTAGTTTCTGTCCCCGAACCCTCTTCTATATTAGGTATGTTGGCTACTGCTGCTGTCACTACAGTTTCACTAGTAAAGCGTAAACAGAAAAATAGCCAGTGTTAGCTATCAGTTGAATCAGTCTAGTGGGATTTTAGAAATGTCGGGTAGAAAAAGTACCTAAAACCCTTGCTGTCTAAGGGAAATAAGTTCGTTATACCAAGTTGTGTTCAAAAACCTCACCCCCAGCCCCTCTCCGAAGTTCGGAGAGGGGCTGGGGGTGAGGGCGGGGTGAGGTAATACGTATGAATGCAATTTAATATAGCAACAGCCAAGGTGCGTACGACGCTAACAGATGATAAAACCTAGACACAAAAAGACTTTTCACCCAGTCCCCAGTCCCCAGTCCCCAGTCCCCAGTCCCCTGCTATATTAGGTAAAAAAGCCTCAAATTTAGTTAAATCAAGGTAAGCGCGAGAAATCGATGTAAAAGCCCTGCTCTATCTATAATTTGAAGCTATTTTGAACCTAGTTTTTTACAAAATCCACTAAGTCAGCCGACTCGTAGAGTCAGAAAACCAAGTCGTGAAATTTGGAATCCCACCCCTAAGCGCGACAGCTAGAGGTGGGAGAATCTCAACACCAGCAATACAGATAACAAAAATATTTCACTGGATTTACTGGGTTTAATATCAAACATCATTGCCAGGACGCCAGCCGCCAAGTAACGCTGCAACACCCAGCGCCGCAAAAGCAACCGCGCCCCACTTCACCGGTGGATTCATATCGAACCAATCCAAGAAAGTTGGTATTACTAGATTGTCAAAGTCTCCCTTAACTCGGTCGTACTCTGGGGCGGGTCCAAAAAGATTGTCTGGCGCGTCCTCTGACTTTGGTTCGTTGGTGTGTTGTGCCGGAATGCCGACAACCGCCAATATGGAATCCACAAGTTCTGGTGAAACGCGCTGCAACACATCTAACACCCTGCCCACATCCCCGGCGATAAAGTCACGAGTGGGGTGTTCGGCAGTGTAGAGAATGGCATCAACGACAATGCTGGGCTGATAATACGGTGGTATCCCTGTAGGCTTAACCCCTAGTTTGGTGCGAACTTTGTTGTAGTAAGGCGTATTAATGACCGCAGGTTTTATTGATGTAACGCTGATGGGCAATTTTTCGTGTTGCAATTCAACGCGCAGTGCTTCTAAGAAACCTTCTACACCATGCTTGGCAGCAGAGTAAGGGCTTTGCAGTGGTAGAGCACGTACACCTTCCATTGAGGAAATATGAATTAATGCCCCGCGTCCCTCTTGCTTGAGATGGGGTAGTGCCGCCATTGCACCATAAACCTGTCCCATCAAGCTGACATCAATGACTCGTTGAAACTCCTCTGGGGTGATTTTCTCAAAAGGAGCAAGTACACCTGTAGCCGCAGTATGAACCCAGGTATCCAATCTTCCGTATTGTGCTACGGTTTTGTCTGCGATCGCCTTAACTTGTTCAAAATCGCTGACATCCGCAATAACATATGTTGCTTCACCGCCAAAGCGTTGAATTTCCTCTACCAAAGACTTTAGCCCGCTTTCGCTGCGTGCAGCAACCATGACCTTTGCACCGCGTTGAGCAAATCTTAGCGCTGCTTCTCTTCCTATGCCACTGGAAGCCCCAACGATGGCAACAACCTGTTGATTAATTGGCTTTAATTGCATGATTTATCATCCGTACCCTCTCCTTCCTGTATTAAGCTTTATTAAGCTAATGTTCATCTTTCGCAGGTGTGAGCAGTGGTTTATTTCTAAAGAGTAGGGGTGCGTAATCGCGATCGCCCGTAGTAGTCACACAAAGATAATTTTTAATACATAGCTGATAAATACACTGGAATTTGAGAAACCATCCGATAGATAACCGTTACACTTTTTCTAGCAGGTTGCATTCAAATTTCGTTGGTGGAATAGGCTCAGATTTGGTAGGTGATTAGATTAGACATGAGACATTTTTGATGGTGCTGGGATAAAAATTAATCATAAAATAAGACTAAAGGATGATGACAAGAATATTGTCATCAAATTAAGGCACATAGGACAGGTACTCACAGATCACTTGACCCTCTCAGCTAGGACTACTCCCAAACCTTAATAGATGTACGTTGGCTCATAGGGTAACGCAGAGCGGTTGCCGTGCTATAAGATACCTGAGTTACTTAATCTTTCCACAAAGCAATGCCACCCAATAAACCAGTAATATTGGGAATAATCTTGACATTTTGCGGCAGTTCGATATCGACTCTAACTGCTTCACCGCCGCCGATATACAGGTAATCGTGAACTACCCAACACCGACCCTATCGGGTACGGTGTGGGCTTCCCAATTCATTGGGGACTGCCTCAACCTTCGTAGATTTTTTACGTCCAGAAGACTTTGGTCTTACATCCCCTCCAAGGGCAGAAGCGCTAGTCCCTAACGCCCATAAACGCAAACCTTCATTTTTAATATTTATGGCAGCATTGATGTCTCTATCATGCTGCTTCTGACAGTGTGGGCAATCTATAAACCTAATGCCCAATGAATCATAACCATGTTGCAACATTGGAATGGGTAGTAGAGTCTCACTACAAAGTTGAGAGGATGGGAAAAATCGACCTATTTCAATATAGGTGTGTCCGAACTTCTCTGCTTTGTACTTGAGCATGGTTTGAAACATTCCCCACCCCTGGTCTGATATCGACTTAGCCAAGTTAGGATTCTTAACCATGTTCTTAACTGCCAAATCTTCTACACAAATCACTTGGTTTTCGTATGCTATTTTGCGAGATAGCTTGTGTAGAAAATCCTCTCTAACTCTAGCTATTTTGCTAGAAACTTTGGCTACTATTCGTTTAGCTTTACGACGCTTGTTAGATGTTTTATCTGTCTTGTTAGCTAGTTTACGCTGCTTGCGCCTTCTATTCTTTTCTAAGAGCGCTAACTGCTTTTTAGGAAGGTCATACTTTGAACCAACGGATGTTATCGCAAAGTTCTTTAATCCCAAGTCAACCCCAATAGCTGAGCCACTGCGTTGGACGGGTTTCCCGGCTTGAAGCAAGTGGCGTTCATTGATTGCAACTACTGGGTTATCTTCTTGAGCCAGTGCGGTCTTGGGGTCTCCCCAAGTGGAGCAACTGGCGTGATTAAAAAGAATAGAAGCATAATATCTACCATCAGCATTTCTCGAAATTGTTACAGTTTGTACCTTCGCATCAGGTAGATCTCTGTGAAACACAGTTTTTACCATCCCCAGGTTGCCAGGAAATTTGATTACAGAAACAATAGGCAATAGTTTGACGTTTTGGGGATACTGAATTGATTGCTTACCATGCTTAGACTTGAAGTTTGGGTATTTAGCACGTCCCTCGAAAAAATTGACAAACGCGCTAGAGAGATTAAATGTGACTCGTTGTAGAACCTGACTATAAGCAAGTCCTAACCATTCATATTCTTTCTTCAACCCAGGCAACAACTTATCCATTGCAGCCTTAGAAAGACCTTTCCCACTTTCTTTGTATGCAGTAGTCGTGGCGTTGAGCATATAATTCCACAACCATCGAGTATTGCCAAAACATTGAGCTAGATAGGATTCTTGCTCATCGGTGGGATAGATTCTAACTTTGAGTGCTCTATACATGGCATCGACCTTACCGTGTTTACATATTCATAGTAACAGCCTTAGTTATTATTGTGTCAACTCAAAGCAAATACTTTGCTCGTTTCCGACCTGTCCTCTTCCCTCGCCTTCGGCATTGGTCAGAGGACTGTCGTCAACTCACAAAGCAATTCATCTCAACACTGACCTGAGTACAGGTACAGTGTGAGATGAATTGCTGTTTCAGGTAATTGAACAGATGTTCCAGAGAAGCGATCGCTTTTTGTAAGCGCCTGTTCCATTTCTTCTCACCCACCTTTTCCAAGGTTGCACGTCCTAGCTGTTCTTCGTAAGTCTCCCCTTTGCGAAATTCATGATGCCCCATTTCCAAATTCGGCACGAGTTTCCCATCGACAAACAAAGCAGAACCAAAACCTGTACCTAGCGTAATCACCAATTCCACGCCTTTGCCAGAAATTGACCCCAAACCCTGCATATCGGCGTCATTTATGACGCGCACAGGGTTGTTTAAGCGCTTTGACAATGCTGTTGCTAAATCAAACCCAATCCATTCTGGATCTAAGTTGACGGCTGTTTCTGTGACACCACTGCGCACCACACCAGGAAAACCTACCGAAACACGATGAAACTCACCTTGAGTCGCTGCTAGCCCTACAATTGCATCAATCACAGCCTGCGGTTTTGGAGGTTGCGGTGTCTCTGTTCGCGCCCGTTCTGTCAAAGGTTTGCCCGTAATATCTAAAACCAATACTTTGACACCACTACCACCAATGTCAACAGACAATGTGCGGGTAGCTCCATTTTTTTCAACCATTGGGTTTTTTCTCGTCAGTTTATGCTAATTGGTTGATATTTTCTAATGTATCTAGGAAATATCCGGTTATGGTTAGACTTTTTTGCATATTATACAATCTATACTCAGGCAGATTTTGTATTTGAAATAGCTTAGAGAACTTCAACACTTAGTCATTTGCCAGACAAGCTTTGCGGGATCTGTAGTCAGTGCTTGAGAAATATCAAAATTGAGGACTAACGCCCTGACTACTGGTTCATCGCATTAATTATGATGGTTGTATAAGTTCATAGTGAGGACTTTAGTCCTAGATTGTTTGTGAGCGAAGACAGCACTCATTACGAAGCCTTTAAAAATCCGATAGACCTTACTTTTGACTTCTGCTGTGGAAAACCTCTCTCCTTGTAGGAGAGAGGAACCTTGATTTTTTCCCCAACCCTTGTAGGGGAAGGGGGCTAAGGGGTTAGGTTTTTCGTGGATTTTCCATATGGCGTGAAAAGTCAGATGCGATAGACCACTACAAACCACACTTAGCTTAGATTTGTTCGATAATGTCAGTGCTTAGTTGCGTTCCAGTTTCCGCGTCAGTAACTATTATGATTTCGGACTTACGGAACTTAGCAGGATTGCCGTTTTTCTGTGGGACTTCTAATCCTTCGGGTGCGTCAATTTCTGATACCCACACCAACCTGTTCGGATGAATTTGCAAGTTTTCAATAATATCCCCACCGCGCTGTTTCTTATTTTGCAGGTATTGAGAATACTTCATCAACTTAGTTTGCTTTAAATTCAAACCTTTTTTGAGTTGTCCTACAGCGTTTTTTTTCTTGGTAAGTTGAGATTCAGATTTGGTGCTGTTGTCAGGATACAAATAGTTAGTAGCTGGGGCTTTACCTCCAGAGTATGTTTCAATTTCACCCGGTACATTCAACTCTTCAGGACGTGGGTTTTCTTTTGCTTGCTGTGCTAATAGAAAACCACCAGGAATAGATAAAGCTGCTACAAAGGCGATCACAATTGCTGTTTTATTCATAAATTTTGAAAGATTTGTATTACCAACTACTGAAATTTTGAAAGATTTGTATTAAAAACTACTGATTGTAGAAACCTATACCATTGTTCCCATTTTGCAGAGGGAACCATTGCGAATACCATCCACGATTGTTGTTATCTATATTGACTGCTGTACCACCAAAAATCTGAAATCCCGTAGCGTTGGTTGGATATGTCCAAATATTTGATGCTCCAGTGCCATTGGTAAAAGAGTGCTGGTTGTCTTGAGATTCAATACCGATAGTTGTATTTACTGCACTGTTGTAGTTATTAGCTCCAGCAATTGTAATGCAGTAAGCGCCTACATTATCTACGTAGCTACACCATTTGTTATTTTCCGACAAAACCCGCTCTAACTTATACCTGTGACTACCCGTTGGATTTGCGCTGCCAAATCACATGAAACACTAGAAAATCTGGCTTTGGTTCTCATCCCTTTTGTAAAATCAGCAAGGTGTGATCCAAACCTTGGTAAATATATGCACAGCTTTATCCCCCCAAAACGCTTTTTTCCTTACCTCACCTGGACTGACATCCAGGCTATGCCAAACAAGGAAAATGTGGTAATTATCCAACCAGTGGGAGCAATTGAACAACATGGTCCCCATTTACCGTTAATTGTTGATGCTGCAATTGGTGTGGCGGTTTTGGGAAAAGCTTTGGAAAAGTTAGACTCCAGCATTCCAGCATATGCTCTGCCAAATCTCTATTACGGTAAATCAAACGAACACTGGCACTTTCCTGGTACGATAACTCTAAGCGCCGAAACTCTCATAGCAACTCTCATGGAAGTTGCAGAAAGTGTTTACCGTGCTGGGTTTAGAAAACTGGTGTTGATGAACTCCCACGGCGGACAACCCCAAGTCATGGAGATTGTGGCGCGGGATTTGCATATCAAGTACAGCGACTTCTTAGTGTTTCCGTTGTTCACGTGGCGAGTGCCGCATATTACCTGGGAATTACTGACGCCCAAGGAAAAACAATTAGGTATCCATGCAGGGGACGCTGAAACTAGCATTATGCTGGCGATTTTACCAGAACAAGTGAAGATGGATGCCGCTGTTGCTGAGTATCCGCCAGAACAGCCAGAAGGGAGTTTGCTAAGTATCGAGGGTAAGTTGTCTTTTGCATGGGCGACACGAGATTTAAGCAAAAGTGGAGTGGTAGGAGATCCCACAGTTGCAACCAAGGAAAAGGGCTCGCGCATTCTTGAATCTGTGTCTGACGGTTGGGTACGAGTTATAAAAGATGTGTATGCTTTTCAAAAGCCACAACCTGAATAAGCTGGGAAACATTTCTTGTAGGATGTGTTAGGCGCAAGCCGTAACGCATGATATACAGCAGAATTCAGAAGTCAGAAGTCAGAAGTCAGAAGTCAGAAGTAAAATTTGCTCTCTATCTAATTTTGAGATAACAACGTTGTACTTCATTTACTTGCAATGTGCTGTAACTATTACCAATTTTATGAGCGCGAATCGGTTCGTTCCCGCTCTCGTTTTCTCATTTTGATAAATTTATGTAAATAAATGGCAAATTTTGCGTAAAACTCATGAACCGAAACGGAGATCTAAGTAGATGTCGCGATACCAATTACAGCACTCCCCGCACTGTCAAATGATTGGGCGGGGTTTTTCTTATCACTCAGTTTATGAAGTTTTGTAAGAAGAACTCAGCTTGGGCAGAAGGCAGAACATATTTGGATTTTCACCAATGGAATCCGGGAGAAATAATTACGGAAATTAGATAAGCGTTGTAAGCTAGAACAGTTTAACGATAAATCTGTAGCACGACGCCAAAGAAACACAGAACGCCACAGCTTAAGCGCCAACCAATAACCCACTCCCCACATCATTAGCTATAATTTGCTAGTCTAAAAATAGTAGCAACATTGCTGGTGGCATAGCACAGTGGCAATGCATCAAAACAGAACTTTTTATTGAAAAAAATAAAAGAAACAGAATTATGGCGGCTTTTGAGACTAGAGTGACAAGGACTTACAGCCAAGAAGATATACAGCAAATTCTCCATCTGGCGATCGCCCGTCAAGCTGACGACAAAGACAAAGAATTTTCATACGAGCAACTGTTAGAAATTGCCGCAGAATTGGAAATCTCCCCAGAGACACTCAAACAAGCCGAACGAGACTGGTTGGAACAACTCGGAGAAATGCAACAACGACAAGCTTTTAACGCTCATCGTCAAGGTAAATTCAAGAAGCGTTTTGGCAATTATACAATTGTTAATGCCTTTTTGTTGTCCGTAGATCTACTTGGTGGTGGCGGTCTTTCTTGGTCACTATATATTTTACTTTGCTGTGGGTTGGCAGCCGGTCTTGATGGTTGGAATACTTTTCAAACTAAAGGCGAAGAGTACGAACTTGCTTTCCACAAGTGGCGTCGCCAGCATCAGGTGAAAAAATTCTTCAACACAGTTGTGAATAAATGGCTCAAAGCGTGGCAGATTTAGTCGATTCAAACCAGCCGTCATAATAGCAGGCATTGCTGGTTGTAAACTGCTACATTTAGGTTTTAATACTAAATCCAGTCTTGTTACCGCTTCATTTTTTAGCCCGCCCTAGGCGGGTTTTGTTCGTTTAGCCCCAGTATGGAATGCTGGGGCGCACTAAGCTGTTGCACATTATAATTTGCTTAATTTTTTGTCAAGGCAGCGCTGTTGCACATTATAATTTGCTTGATTTTTTGTCAAGGCAGCGCTGTTGTCAAGAGTCAAAAATCAAAATTTACTCCTGACTCTTGACAATCCTCACGAGAAAGTATAGCAATGAATATGTGTTTTACTCACATCTTGCACCTGGAAATATGGATGTCAAAACCAGAACTACGTGCAAGGGGAATCAATCGCTCAATATCAAGTAAAAGAAGAGACAGTGCGAATTGAGGAAAAATAGATTCAAGGGCAGTTTGGGCAGCCTCACCCCAATCAGGTGGTAATGGTAACTGAGTCTGAAGATAAGTCCAATGAGTGATAAGATAGGCAGTTAGAGAAAGAATAAGCCAGCGATACATTCCAAGCAAAGTTCCTTGACCAAAACGGTGCAAACCAAAACGATGCTTAACGGTTTTAAACCATCCCTCAATCTGCCAGCGACGCTTACCCCACCATTTA
>JXCB02000001.1:1098073-1255802 GCA_000828075.3 Tolypothrix campylonemoides VB511288
TGGTGTTTGAGGAAGCGGCGAGCGCTTCCTCAATAAGGGTAATTGAATGAATATGAGAGTGTAGGCGAGCGACGCTCGCCTACACTCTCTTGCTATGTTATTATCATTATCAATAAAGTCTGATTTGTTTGTGAGCAATTTCTTGAATCAAGTATTATCGCTATTATTGTAGTAACAATAGCGACTCTTTATTACTGAAGCTCTTCATTTTTTTTATGTTACATTTTTGTGCTGTTGGTAAGCTTTTTTAGGGTTTACTCGTACAGGTGCAAGATGTGAGTTTAGCTGATCTGCCGTAAACTTACATACATTACCGAAATTCCTAGGCAGCAGAAAGCGCTTGCGTCTGTCAATCGCTATACTTTCGTTGTGCCATACTATATTCGCAACAAGCTAGATTCTTTGAAAATTTAGCTCTGTTTGCACTGAAATCAACTGAATTTAATTAGTCAAAGTGAATCAAACAAATAAAAATTTTTCCTTCCGTCTAGTTCTAGCTTTTATTATTTTGTTTTCTATTCTAAATTTAATCGTCACTGAACCTGTCATTCCTATTTTGGGGTTTCATGGCATCATTGCTTCTAAAACTCCTGTTACTCGATTAGTTCAGGGATATATGCATTACCCACAACAAGATTTAGAGCAACTTTTAGAGCATTTAGTTCATAATAATTATTGGTTTTTAACATCTCAAGACTTATATGACTTTTTCTTAACAAAAAGTAAAAAAATTCCGAAAGAGCATTCAAATCAAAAGCCCATCATGATTACATTTGATGATGGATATAAAACAGTATACACAAAATTGCTTCCCATTTTATCTAAACTTGAAGAGAAATACGGTAAAAAAGTAAAAGTTGTCTTGTTTATTAATCCAGGTACTCTAGAGCAGAGAAGTAACGCTGCCGTTCACTTAGGATGCCAGGAATTAAGAGAAGGCTTAAAAAAAGGTTTTTATGATATTCAATCTCATGGATTAAATCATAAAGACTTAACGACGCTTAATCGTCAGGAGTTAGTTAAGGAACTATTGCAAGCCCAGATTCAACTGAGAAAATGTACACAAGATTTAGACCCACAACAACAAGTAGCATCTCATTTTGCTTACCCTTATGGAGCTTATAACAAACAGGTGCAATACTATGCTTCTAAATATTATTTATCTAGCTATCTATACAATAATAAAATGTTGGATTATGGTTGTTTAAAAAACTACCATGAAATTCCTCGTATACCAATGAACGGACAAATATTATTTAAACAAATGCTACAAGAAGTCGCTGAAGGGTTTTATAAATTCAAAAATCAACAAAAATGCGAAGGTAAATAAAAAAATATAATTTTCAACATTAATCGTGACAGTTAGGCATGGGATAAATAATATCTAACGGCTGAAACAATATGAAATATAATGAGATTTTCATGCACGAAAATATTATCACTATTACCAAAGAAAAACGCGCCTATGCCTTAGATGCACTGCGTGGATTTGCGATTTTAGCAATGGTCTTATCAGGCACTATAAAATATAAGATTTTGCCAGCTTGGATGTACCATGCTCAGCAGCCTCCACCTACCCATACTTTTCATCCTAATCTGCCTGGCTTAACTTGGGTAGATACTGTATTTCCAATTTTCTTGTTTTGTATGGGAGCAGCTATCCCGTTGGCATTGTCGAGTCGCCTTGCTCAAGGATTCACCACACAACAAGTTATATTATACATTTTTAAAAGAGGATTTTTGTTAGGAATATTTGCGATATTCCTTCAACATATTAGACCGTTTACGCTCAATCAAAATCCAACCAAACAAACATGGTGGATAGCCTTATTGGGTTTAGTGATACTCTTTTTTATGTTTGTTCGGTGGTCTGTAAACATAAAATTTAAGCAGTACACAAAATGGATTAGTTTTGGTGCTTACATTGCAGCAATTATCCTCGTATGTTTTCTGAGATATCCAGATGGAAGTGGATTTTCTCTTTCCAGGAGTGATATTATTTTAGTCGTCCTGACAAATATGGTAATTTTTGGTTCACTTGCCTGGTTTTTTACCAAGAATAATTTGTTGCTACGTCTAGGATTGTTAGGCTTATTGATTGCTTTGCGGCTGTCGGCTACTGTTAAGGAGAGTTGGATTGCTTTGGTTTGGAAAGCATCGCCTGTCCCCTGGATTTTTCAATTTGATTATTTAAAGTATTTGTTTATCGTTCTTCCTGGAACTATTACGGGAGATTTAATTTTGAATTGGCTGAAAATCCCAGAAATCAACAAGGAAGATGAGGAAATTAAATCAAACGGTCGTCAGTTACGTTTTTATAGCATCATTGTGTTGATGTTCGCTATTTGTTTGAGTCTACTGATTGGCTTACAGGCTAGATGGGTATGGCAAACGACTTTACTAAGTGTAATTCTTTGTTCAATCAGCTGGTTGTTATTTGTTAATTCGGCTAATGAAACGGAAAAAATACTGAAATTATTTTATCAGTGGGGTGTTTATTGGTTGGCACTTGGCTTACTTTTTGAACCGTTTGAAAAAGGGATTAAGAAAGACCCATCTACGTTGAGTTACTACTTTGTTAGCACGGCGATCGCACTATTTCTCCTAATCACCTTTACTATACTTATAGACATCTTTAAACAGCGAAAATATCTTCAACTGTTAATCGACAACGGGCAGAATCCAATGATTGCTTATGTAGCGTTTGCCAATCTTCTCTTGCCCATTCTGAGATTAACGCAACTCGAACCGTTCATATTAAATCATATAAACACCCCGCTAACAGGCTTTTTGAAAGGGGTCATTTATACGTTAACAATTGCGTCTATTGTAAGCTTTTTTACTAAATTAAAGCTTTTTTGGAAGACGTAAAATTAAATTCTATTACGTACTCATATACACTTAACCTATTTGTGATACATTTAACCTTCACTCTGAATTGTCATAATTTTGGGTCATAAATTTATAAATAACAGAAGCTTCAAGGCTTCAAACTGCGATAAAAGGAGATGCATCAATGCCAAGTACTTTAAGAGTGAGGACAAATACTGTTTTCAAGCAAGACTGGCGACTACAATCAAATGATCCTCAATTACAAGAACAAGACAAGTATTTAGCTAAACCAGGTCAGCAATTGCGTGTCTCGTCCATTGACCGTAATACTCAGAAATATGGTGGCGACCACTGGCTAGTCATTTTCGAGCAACCACTTCAGCCTACTCAGGGGAAAGCTAAGAGTAACTGGTACGTTTATGTACCTCATGTAGAAGAATTATCACAAGCTCCATCAACCTCAATCACTCTCAGAGCAAGGACAAGTACAACTTTCAAGCAAGACTGGAGGGCACAATCATCAAACTTACCACAAGAAGACAAGTACGCAGCCAGAGCAGGTGAGCAATTTCGCGTCTCCTCTATTGACCGCAATGCTCAGAGATATGGCGGCGACCACTGGAAAGTGACATTTGAGCAACCAATTCAGCCTAATCAAGGTAGAGCTAAGAGTACTTGGTTCGTTTATGTGCCTCAAGTAGAATTATTAGGCAATACAGCAACCTCACCCACTATTAGAGCGACGACAAATACAACTTTCAAGCAAGACTGGAGAGCACAAACATTAAACCTCCCAGAACAAGACAAGTTCGCAGTTAAAGCAGGTCAGCAGTTTCGCGTCTCCTCTATTGATCGCAATGCTCAAAGATATGGTGGCGACCACTGGAAAGTGACTTTTGCCCAACCACTTCAGCCTAACCAGGGACAAGCGAAGAGTACCTGGTATGTTTATGTGCCTCATATAGTCTACGAATCATCTGCCTTAAGGTCTGGCAGCAATATAGCACCCAGTAGTAGCAACAGATATATAACTCAGGTTCTACTGCAACAAATAAATGGAAGCCCCTCTATCCAAGCTGTGACAAACGTGAGCTTGCTTTGTCCCTCGTCGGTTCTTCTCTTCTGCTTCGTTTGTACTTCTGCGGTTCGTTTAATAAACTATTTAAAAACTATACTTTTCCATTTCCCGCGCTAAATAAGGTGCAACAGCGAAAGTGCTGCACCCTTTCATGAAATTACCAACTAGCCACAGCTTGAGCTATAGCTTCATGTGCTTTGGCAAAAGACTGCTCGCGAACTTCATCACCCGCGCCGAGGTCTTCCACATTAATGAATGTGACGTCTATAATTCCCAGAAAACCAAAAACCGCTCTCAGGTAGGGTTCCTGATAATCGTATGGTGCTGCGGGACTTCCTGGTGAAAAGTTACCACCCCGAGCTGTGACAACTAGCAATTTTTTGCCGTCAACCAACCCCTTGAAGCCGCCTTGCTCAGTCACAGCGAAGGTGCGACCAACGCGAACAATTTGGTCAATGTAAGCTTTGAATACAGAGGGTACATTGAAGTTATACATTGGCACACCAAAGACATAGCGGTCGGCTGCCAAAAACTCATTAACTAAAGTATCTGACAATTCAATTGCCTTAGTCAGTTCGGGTGGGCGAGCATCTGGTGGTGTAAAAGCAGCAGCAATCCACGATTCGTCTACATGGGGAACTGGATTGTGACCTAAATCCCGGTAGGTTACTGTATCTCCAGAATGGGCGTTTTTCCAAGCTGTGACAAACTCATGAGTGAACTTGCGGGAGAAAGAACGTTCTCCACGAGGACTAGAGTCGATATGCAGGATATTTGCCATGAATCAATTCCCAACAGTAAACGAGTGATACGAGTTTGGTCATTAGGCTTGTAGTTACGCAGAAACGCAACTATGAACCAGTTTCTTTATTTATAGTTAAATTTTTGAGCCGTAATAACTTTAAACTATGTAAAGTTACTATGGAAAGTAGGCACTTAAAAGTAAGGTACTTACCTAAAAGAAACTATGAAAGCTGAAGCGGAAAACCATAGCAGGCTAACTTGTGAAGTGGAAACCACGCTCAGGGTGATTGGTGGACGCTGGAAGGTTTTGATTATTAGAGAATTAATGGGTGGTGTGAAACGCTTTGGCGAATTACAGCGAGCTTTAGATGGAATTACTCAAAAAATGCTGACGCAACAACTTAGGGAGATGGAGGAAGACGGAATTATTCATCGAAAAGTCTACCCACAAATTCCTCCTAAAGTGGAATATTCGTTAACACCTTTAGGAGAAAGTCTTCAACCAATTCTTTATGCAATGCACGAGTGGGGTGTCAAGCACGTATCTCAAATAAATAGTAAAAAACGAAATATTTGAGAATTACACTTTTTTCCGTTAAGAGTACTTTTTGTATGTCGTTAGTCGTAAGTCAAAGTCCTTGCACCTTACAGCGCCCTTCAAATGATTAAACCACAAATCGTAGGGTGGGCATTGCTTCTAAAAGCCTATGTGATGAACATTTGAAATCTTGTGAGCAATGCCCACCTAAAAGAAAAGTGCTGTAACGTTTATTCATCAGTTTGTAAATATTCAATTGCCGCCTCTAATTTTGAGGGATATCCTTCAGCAAATCTCTCAAACCAAAGCCCTTCTGAAGAAAGTGGATCTAACTTGGCAAGCCAAAGATTGGCTTGCTTTTTCAATTCGTCTAATTTTTTAGCCTTGAGTTGTTCTTGTCTAATGCGTTCTTGTTCCTGTTCTTGCTGTCTTTGCAATTTTTCAGCTAAGTCTTTTTGCTCAAAATCAGCTTTGACTTCCGCTAAAAGGCTATCTATTAATGATTCCGATTTTCGCTGCATACTCATTGGTTTTGCTGAGATGGGTTTAGGCTGCTGTTGTTGGGGTTTTTGTTCCTGATATTCAGCTTTGAGTTCAGCTAAGAGTTTGTCAATGGAATCCATGATAAACAATTCAAAATTCAAAATTCAAAATTCAAAAAGAAGAAATGACTGCACTAGCAAATATTCCGCCTGCAGATTGTATGCATTGTGTAACAGCTTATGAAATCTTTAGTAGTAATCCACATTCAGTTTGCTCCTTAATTTAGTCAAAAGTTAGGAAGATGCTTAGTCGTTAATAGCATTGAGCAGTACTTCTGATAAACTCATGTCTTCCATATCTTCTATGGTAATGGTGTCACAGATATCGAACTTTGCACCTGCTCCTTGTAGTTCATCATCCAATACCTTAAGAAAGCGAGTCGCCTGAGGATCTGTACCGACTTGAATAAAAGAAATCGCAAGTTCTTCATCGCGATCCATACGCCGAGAAGCTTCAATAATAACCTTCATAACCGCTTTGCGATCGTCTGGTTCACCATCTGTCACAACTAAAATAGTTTCACCATTTTGCTGAGTTTGACCGCTAGCTTTGCGTTGAAAGTAGTTGTCAGTTGCGTGTTTCAATACACCTGCCAAGTCAGTTGTGCCAGATGGGTCATTTTCTTGGAAAATTTGCAATACCTTGCTGGATGTCACATTTTCGTAGCGCTTGAATCTTCCAGAAAATAGATAAACAGTGATACCATCTGGGTCAAATTGCTCGCATTTACTCGCCAAGGCAAAGGTAGATTCTTGTGCAGCAACCCATCTGCTTCTGCTACCCTTTTGGTCTGAGGTTGCCATGCTGCCGCTTTTGTCAATAATTAAAGTGTAATCACGATTTTCTAGCATTTTTATTATTCTCCATATTTATATCTGTCATTTGTCGATTGTCGATTAATGACTGATCAATCGGTAATCGCGTTCATCAACACATCAGCAAGGCTCATATCTTCCATGTCATCCAAGGTAATTGTGTCGCAGATGTCAAATTTAGCACCAATACCTTGCATTTGGTCATCTAAAGCTTTGAGAAACTTGGTTGCTTGGGGATCTGAACCTACTTGAATTATAGAAATTCCCAATTCTTCATCGCGTTCCATTTGGCGAGACGTTTGAATAATGACCTCAAAGACTGCTTTGCGGTCATCTGGTTCGCCATCGGTGATAACTAGAATTGTTTCGCCGTTAGGTTTGGTTTGACTTGTGGCTTTGCGCTGAAAATAATTATTGGTTGCGTCTTGCAAAACACCTGCTAAGTTTGTCGTGCCAGCCGGGTCATTTTCCATAAATACCTGTGCGACTTTGGCTGAAGTGACATTCTCGTACCGTTTAAATCTACCAGAAAATACATAAAGTGTAATGCCATCAGGGTCAAATTGCTCACACTTTCTTGCTAAAGCGAGTGTAGATTCTTGGGCTATCTCCCACCGACTTCTACCACCCGCTTGGTCAGGAGTGGACATACTACCGCTCTTATCAATAATTAATGTGTAATCGCGATCGCTCATCATAATGTTCCTCTAATTGTTACCTTGTTGTTCTAGTCTAGCCGTTGACTCCGGGTACGGCTTCTACTGGCGATCGTTTGTAACAATAAGCTAACCAGCTAAAAAAAATTCCCCCAGACTATGTGAGGGAGGTTCAAGAAAAAGTCTTGAATCGAAATATTATGCAGGGTTAGGTTGTGCTCTTTTTTCGAGTAGGTTGATAATAGAAGCTTTTTCTAAGATTCCGACAAGTACACCATTGTCACGAATCACTGCAAGTGCAGATAACTTTCCTTGTTCTAGTAGCTTCACGACTTCCAATAAGGGTTGGTCGGATTTCACTGTGGTAAAGTCTTCAACTGGTCGCATGATTTCTTTAATTTGAGTTTCTGACCAGAGTGTAGTAGGAATAGTTCGCAAATCGTTAATAGATATTGCTCCTACTAATTGTCCGTTATCATCAGTCACTAAGAACCGATGCCAGTTTTGCCAATTCAAGATGCGCTCATCCGCAAACTCTCTTAAGGTAAGAGTAGCAGACACTATCGGGCTATCGGACGTTACCGCATCGGCTGCTGTCAAACCTGTCAGTCGTTCTTGTACTCTGGCAAACTGAGCTGCATTACCAGCATTTTGTAGCAAGAAGAAACCGACTAACGCGTTCCAAAAGTTACCAAAGCTGCCAAATAACAGTAGTGGGACTAAACCAGAAGCGATCGCCACCCAACCAAAGATTTGCCCAACTCGACTGGCAAAAACCACGCCCTTATAAGGATTACCCGTTACTTTCCAAACAAACGCTTTCAGTATATTCCCGCCATCCAAAGGCAAGCCTGGAATGAGGTTAAACAGCGCTAATGCTAAGTTTACTGAAGCCAATACACCAAGAATCGCTGCCAAGGCTCCTGATGCGGCGGTAGCAAAACCAAGGGCTGTAAAGAGACTGAAGAGCAGTAGGCTAACCGAAGGACCTGCGATCGCAACCCAGAAAGCTTCACCTGGGGTTTTTGACTCTCTTTCTAAGCTTGCCAACCCGCCAAATATAAACAGTGTGATTGATTTTACATCTATTCCTTGGCGAATGGCGACAAAGCTATGTCCTAATTCATGGGCAACAACAGAGGAAAATAACAGTAGTGCTGTTAGCAATCCTAGTAGCAAAGCTAATCCCCCGGCTAATTGGGGAAATTGCGCCGCCAGTCCACTGCTATAACTCCAAGTAACTAATCCCAGAACCAAAAACCAGGATGGATGGATGTAAAAGGGAATCCCGAAGAGATTGCCAACACGAATTGTGCCATTCATGGCGTTCACCTTTGATTTCAGCTTGGAGAGGTTTGGTTTTACCCCTCTTGATGTCTCTATCGTAACGATTTGTTAAGCCATTTTAATCTTCTCAGCTGTCGTGGTGTCCGTCCGTTAAAGTACGGTTATCGATAACTTTTACACTGTGAGGGATTTTGTGCCTTGGTACAAATTAGGCAGGAGACAGCTTAGCTGCCGATAATTTCTTAGACTGCGTACAAGTAACTTTACTCTTGTGGTAAGGCATAAAATCCCAAATGGTTGGCAACAGGACGCTCGCGCATTGGTATTCTTGTATGTATTGGAGCATTTAACACCCTTGCTCCCTGATTTGTTGACATCACCAGCGTCGTTGAACCGCCTCCATCCAAGTTGAGTGCTGCATAAGCACCTAAATCCGTGACAATTTTTCTCAATTCAGCAATTGTGATTCCTTCGCTGTAAAGTGGTTGCTTCCCGTCTACCGCAATCAGCCACAGTTTTGTACCTTCGCGATTGACTGCAGCTGCAACACGCGGATACGGCTTATCATCAGCTAAGTTGTTATCAATCGCCTCAGCGTTATGAACCAAAAGCTGGTCTCCTGCAACACCATGAGTTGTCCCCTCAGGACACTTATCACTTTTCAAGATTTGAACACGATTTTGGGCTGAAAAGCACAAGACAGGTTTATTTGGTTCGGGTGGCGAATAACGAACGCCATTCGAGATAGCATCACCTATGGGATATGAAGGATCACCACTGTGAGGATAGTAATCCCAAGGGGACTTTTCGTAGAAATAATGGAAATAGCTGGCATTGATTGCCAATTGGAGCTTAAATTCTTTAACAAAATCAGACGTTTTCCGTGCGCTCGTTTCTCTATTACTTGATCCTAGTGCTCCTGGAGTAACAAGTGGCTTAATTCCTGGTGTTTGTAAGTCAATGGTGACAATATGGATCATTGCTGGGCGTGGTGTCGAGAGAGCATGGCGTTTGTACACAATTCCACGAAACAAGACTTGTTCCATATCCGTGCGAGAGGGACGTAGCAAACACCGCCAACCGTAGAACATCAGTGGTGATAATACTAAAGCCAGTAGACCGACTCCAGTAGCTAGCAACAATCGCCGTGTGTAAAGTTTGTATCTATAGTGCATTGCTTGATGGAAGTACAGCTTTTCTTTGGCGATAGTGCACCTTTGATGCTAACTTTTCAGTTACAATAAGCTCAGTAGCAAGAAAGCAACTGAGCTTTTTTATCCACAAAAAACTTGTGTCATCGGTTATTTAGGTAAACCATCAGATGGAACGTGCTGAGTTCCACCCCAAATCATTCTGCCACCCGTCTTTTCGCTACCTGCCATTGCTGGACGAACATTGTCGTAAACCTCAGGATATTTCGCCTGTAGTTGAGCATCGCTCAGTTGAGCATCCAAGACTTTACCGTCTGGAGTTTTGACTGTGTATGATAGCCCCTTTGGACTATGATTGATGGTAATCACGCGATCGCGCATAACTAGGGTAGTTAAGGGTTGATGCTCAGAAGCCCGTGTTGCAGTGGAAAATACTACGCTAAGCCCTAGGATGAGGAGAGTAGCTACTGACATTGAACGCATAAATATATCCTCAAACACCTAGCATTAATTTAGCGCTAATTACCAGAAACTGCATTTTACGCGTATATAATCAATTGCCAGAAAAAAAGTTGCAATTTTCCGGAACAGATAAACCTCTGCTTGTAGATATTATCAGTTGACTCATTTATAACTGAACTTCTATACGAGCCGCAGGGGATATAACCCCACTACTATTAAAAACCCGGTTATCATAACCGGGTTTTTGGCATAATATGCGCTCTTGTATAGTCTTAATAATTGTTACATTGTATTACAATACGCTTGAAGCACAGAGACTAGCACAGGATACGAGCAGTGACTCATCAAACTTCTTCTAAAACAGCATCTATCTTAGGTGATAAACAAACAGATGTGATTGTCATTGGTAGTGGTATTGGTGGTTTGAGCTGTGCAGCTCTTTTGGCACGGTATGGCTTTGATGTCAGAGTTTGCGAAAGTCACTCAATCCCCGGTGGTGCAGCACATGCTTTTGAGCGTGATGGATTCAAATTCGACTCTGGTCCATCGCTTTACTCTGGGTTATCCTACAGTCCTTCTGCTAATCCTCTCAGGCAAGTGCTAGATGCAATTGGCGAGGAGTTACCTTGCGTCACCTATGATACATGGGGTTGCTGCCTACCAGAAGGGGATTTTGATACCTCCGTTGGTGCTGACCAGTTTTGTGAGGTACTGAAGCAGTTTCGTGGCAATGAAGCAATAGGCGAATGGCGCGAGTTACAGCGTGTGATGGAACCACTGGCGCGTGCTGCAACAGCAATACCGCCAGCAGCTTTGCGTCTTGATCTAGGTGCAGTTATGACTGTGAGTAGATTTGCCCCATCTTTATTTCCACATATTGCAGACATTGGCAAGCTTACAGGACCATTTACCCGGATTATGGACGGTGTTATTAAGGACTCGTTTACGCGCAACTGGCTTGACTTGCTTTGTTTTCTCCTCTCTGGACTACCAGCAGATGGAACCAGTACAGCAGAGGTTGCATTTATGTTTGCAGATTGGTACCGACCAGGTGTGGTGCTAGACTATCCGCTTGGTGGGAGTGGTGCCTTAGTTAACGCCTTAGTTCGGGGACTGGAACGACATGGGGGTCGGTTGATGCTGAACGCTCATGTTGAGCAAATTCTTGTAGAAGGCAAGCGTGCGGTAGGTGTGCATTTGCGTGGTGGTAAAGAGATAAGAGCGCGTCGGGCAGTCATTTGTAATGCATCGGTATGGGATACGCTCAAACTGCTTCCAGAAGGATCAGTGCCAGAACAGTATCAGGAAGAGCGAGCCAGCACACCTGAGTGTGATAGCTTTATGCATCTCCACTTAGGTATAGATGCACAAGGATTACGCTCAGACCTTGCGTGTCATTATATAGTCGTTAATAATTGGGAAGTCGGCGTAACAGCGCCTCAGAACGTCGTACTGGTATCGATTCCCTCAGTTTTAGACCCCTCATTAGCGCCACCCGGAAAGCACGTTATTCACGTTTATACTCCAGGTAACGAACCTTACGACTTATGGCAGGGAATGGACAGGAAGAGTGAGGAGTATGCACGACAAAAACAATTACGTGCAGAAGTGATGTGGCAAGCTTTAGAGCGAATCATTCCAGATATTCGCTCGCGTTGCGATGTGACACTCGTTGGTACACCGCTGACACACCAGCGCTATCTGCGGCGTCATAGAGGTTCTTATGGTCCAGCAATTCAGGCAGGAAAAGGTTTCTTCCCTGGTTCTAACACACCTCTTCCAGGACTGCTGTGCTGTGGAGACTCAACCTTTCCTGGTATCGGTTTACCAGCAGTTGCCACGAGTGGGATGATGGCTGCAAATACGCTTGCACCGCTCAAAAAGCATTTAGAAATGCTTCAGGATATTGGTTGCATTGGTTAGGTAATAATAAATTTAGGTGTTATCTTTACAAAAATTTATGTATTTAACTTGGTTAGACAGCAATTCTTGGCTGCTGGAAATCGGAGGGAAACGCATACTCGTTGACCCTTGGCTAGTTGGTTCGTTAACCTTTGGTAATTTAGATTGGTTCTTCAAAGGTTCCCGACCTCAAGAACGTCCAATACCAGAGAACATTGACCTGATTTTGCTATCTCAGGGTTTGGAAGACCATGCTCATCCACCAACACTGAAGCAACTTGACCGCCATATTCCAGTTGTCGCTTCTCCCAATGCTGCTAAGGTAGTACAGCAGTTAAATTACACTCAAGTCACAACACTTGCTCATGGGGAAACTTTCACCTTGAATCAAAGCGTGGAAATTAAAGCAACTCCTGGCTCACTGGTTGGTCTAAATTTGGTGGAAAATGGATATCTCCTTAAAGAATTAGAGACTGGCTTTACTCTCTATTACGAGCCTCATGGGAATCATTCACCCACGCTCAAGGAAATTGCGAACGTGGATGTCGTGATTACTCCGTTAATTGATGCAGCTTTACCCTTACTTGGTTCAATTATTAAAGGGAATAAATACGCCTTAGAAGTTGCTCAGTGGTTGCAACCCCAAGTCATGCTACATACAGCAGCGGGAGGTGATGTGATTTTTGAGGGATTACTCAATTCTTTACTTCACACTAAAGGAACCATTGAGGAATTTCGTTCATTACTAGAAAAGAATAATTTAGCGACACAGGTGATAGAACCATTACCGGGCGATCGCTTTGAACTGAAATTATCCAAGCGAGCATTAAATGTTTGATGGCAATTACAGTTTTCTCAAGAAAATACTCTTAATACAGAATAGATGATAACAAGACGGAAATTCACCTATAAGGATTACGGTTTTGCACACCACGTCACCCTGTCATCACGCATATATTAGAGATGTCAGTTGCAGGGATAGAAACTCTGAACTGGAACTGTAAACCTTCAACGAAAGAGCGGATAAGTAAAAACTTGATGCCTAAAATTGTAGACGCTAGTCGGGAAGTCGTAAATCAAACTCCTCTAGAGCGAGCCATTCTAGAAGCTATTGAGCAAGCTCGTGCTACTTGTGACATCCAAGGAAACGCCTCTGCTGGCTGTGCTGTAGCCTGGGATATTGTCGAAGAATTGCAAGCAGAGAAATCTCATCGACAGGCAACAGAAAAGTCTAAAACATCCTTAGAGCACTACTGTCATGAAAATCCTAATGCGCCTGAGTGTTTAATTTATGATGTCTAAGTTGAGTTAGAGACTGTGCTACAGAAAACTTGATATCTACTATTTATGTAGAAACCCGTCTGAATTTTGAAAGATTTAGACGGGTTTTATACTTTTCTATTGGAGATTTACAGATTGTTAACTTAAGTGAAAAACTCAGTTTGGCGTTGCTGAATTGAGATATAAATTTAGAAATTTACGATTTTGTAATGAAAGTGTATGCACTTTGATTACAGGGGTTAGAAAAAATTAAAAATCAGTTGACAAAGGCAATTCATTACGAAATTCAGCAACACCCTCAGTTTTAGGAAATTTCTGGTGTTGGTTTGGTTGTAAAATGTATTTCCTACTATGACTGTAATAGAAACTCCTCGTACATGGTTACGTCCACTTGTGACAGCAGATTTAGACGATTTAGCTCAGATATATGGCGATCCAGAAGTGATGAAGTATCGCTTGATTTCACAACCAGCTTGTAGGAAACAGACTCAAGAAATGTTAGAGTCTTATCTGGCACACTGGAAGCAACACGGGTTTGGTAGATGGGCAACGATTTACAAACCACAGAAGCGATTAATTGGACACTGTGGTTTAGAGTATCTAGCAATTCTGGACGAAATTGAAGTAAATTATTTGCTGGCGAGGGAGTACTGGGGACAAGGATTAGCAACTGAGTCTACAGTTGCAGTCCTTCGTTACGGCTTTGAAACCTTACAATATGAACGATTGGTAGCACTCGCTAAACCAGAAAATCTGGCATCACGTCGAGTGATGGAAAAAACTGGTATGCAATACGAGAAAAATGTCCAACTCTATGGTGTTGAATGGGTTTTTTATACAATAAACCGTCACCAGTGGAAGCAATCTCACAACGGTTGCGACTTATAAGTATAATCCTTAGAAGTGCGATCGCGTTCGCGTAGCGTGTCCGAAGGACTCAGCGGGCGCTCTGCGCCATCGCCTGCGGTGCTGCGCTCTGCAGGGCGGCTCGCTTTGGGAGCATCGCCTTCGTTGCTACCTTTCGCGCCATCGTTCAGCAGGTTGAATTGCCCAACCGCAGTGGTTACACTTTTCTCAATTTTGGTATAAAAAAGAAGTTCAATGTCGTGAGGAGAAAACCAATGCGATTGTTACTAGGTGGAGCCATTCTGAGCCTTGGATTGTCTTTGGTGGTTTTTCCAGCATCAACTTTCGCTCAAGCACAACAGTCGTCGGCGTCTGAAGCCCAAGTCAATAGGATGGTAGAAGCACTGCGGCTGGCTGCACCGAAAACTGGTACTGCAAATGATGGATATTATAGTGAATGGCAAGTCAAACCAGAAACCCTCAAAGGCTGGTCCAAAACTTGTCTCAAAAAGGAAGTGACACCTACAGAGTTTGAAAATAATTCTGGCTTAGCACGCCAAGTTGTCTCGTGCATTGCACGCCGGGAGTTAAATAATCAGTTGACTGCTACTGGTAGTAATGAAACGGCTGCTGTGCGTGGCGTTGCTTGTTGGTGGATGACTGGTAACTATACAGGCTGCAACAGTGGTTTCACAGGTGATTATGTTAAAAAAGTTGCAGGCTATTACCAACAACAGCGAAAACCAGCATCTAGTACTACTAAACCCGCAACCAGTCCGTCGTCGTAACTGAACATACAATAAGGGTGTAGAGAGGAACCCTTGCTATAAAGTTCAAATAATCGTTGCCGGCAAGACTCCCTTCTCGGTATAAGATTACCTATCTTCTTTTTCTTCTTCCTATGCGCCGCAGGTGCGCCCTATGGCTGACGGGCACGCCCTATGCCTGCGGCACACCAAGGGCAAACGGGTAAGTGCAAAGCGCACCCTCCGTGTTAGCATTGCGGCTTACGAGGCACGCAATCGCTGTGAGTTCACCGAAAGCCGTCGTTCATACCGCAGTTTCTCCCGGAGAGAAACCCTCCTCAAAACTGCTCGCTGCGCGTCTAGGTTAAATTAGGTATTTTTTGCGCGACAAGCGAGTAATTCTGAGTGTTGGAATCAATTTAATGCACATGATTTGACACTCTGCTGTGATTTCATTCGCTTTTGTCGCTTGGCAATGAGTTTCTCTTTCTTCTGCTTTTCCATAACTTTACTCAAGCCAACGGCTACGATGTACGTCATTTCCGCCGCTGTTTGATATGCTAGTTTGATATCTGCTTTCTGTTGGTTGCTCATAGCCAAGTTCGCTTATTGCTGGTTGCTATAAACAATACAATGGCTTTCCCTAGTAAGACTTCATCCTGTAGGATCACCCAATCGGGTGATATTCAAATAAACATTCTTAAAATCGGTAGCAGCAAAATTCAAAAATATGAAGGGCAGATTGATTGTTTTTGAAGGGGTGGAAGGTTGTGGCAAAACTAGCCAAATACAGCTAACGCAAGAATGGTTACAAAGTTTTGAGACTTCTGTCGTTGTGACTCGTCAACCAGGAGGAACAGAGTTAGGGTTGCATCTACGAAAACTGTTATTGGAAGCTAAGTCTAACTCAATTGCAGATAGGACAGAGTTACTCTTGTATGCTGCTGACCGATCGCAACACGTTGAGCAAGTTATCAAGCCAGCCATCCAAGAGGGGGCGATTGTTTTGTGCGATCGCTACACCGATTCTACCATTGCCTACCAAGGCTGGGGACGTGGTTTAGATATGAATTTAACCCGTCAGTTAAATGCGATCGCCACATCCAACTTAGAAAGCGACCTAACTTTGTGGTTTGATGTCGATGTCGAGGTGGGACTGAGCCGCAAACGAGGAGACGGGGATACATTTGACCGCATTGAACAAGAGACCATAGATTTTCATCGTCGCGTCCAGCAAGGATATGCTCAACTGTATGCATCTTACCCACAGCGAATTGTCCGTATAGATGCTAGCTTGAATAAAGAAGCTGTACACCAACAGATTCAGGCAATTTTAACCTCTAGACTTAAAACTTGGGGATTCTGGCGAGGGAAATGAGCAGACAAGCAAACTAAGAACTCATGACTAATGACGCATTTGCACCACTTGTCGGGCAGCAGCCAGCCGTAGAATTACTGAGGCAAGCTGTGCTAAAAAATCGTGTAGCGACCGCATATTTGTTTGCGGGTCCAGATGGTGTAGGACGGAGTTTAGCAGCACAATCCTTTGTGGAATTGCTGTTTGGTTCACATCAAAACCGCGTGCGACAAGGTAATCACCCAGATTTGTTGTGGGTGCAGCCAACTTACCTGTATCAAGGACAACGACTAACAGCAACCGAAGCCGCAGAAAAAGGAGTCAAGCGCAAAGCACCGCCGACAATTCGCTTAGAACAAATTCGGGAAATTACCGAATTTCTCAGCCGTCCGCCGTTGGAAGCACCAAGACACATGATAGTGTTAGAGCAAGCAGAAACAATGGCGGAAGCAGCAGCAAATGCCTTGCTTAAGACTTTGGAAGAACCCGGACAGGCGACGCTGATTTTAATTGCGCCTTCGGTTGAGTCTGTGTTACCAACATTAGTGTCACGCTGTCAGCGAATCCCTTTTTATCGTTTGAATGCAGCAGCAATGGCTCAAGTTCTCAAACAAACAGGACATGAGGAAATTTTGCAGCATTCCGCAGTCTTGAGTGTCGCGGCTGGTAGTCCAGGAGATGCGATTGCATCTTACCAACAACTGCAAGCCATTCCCCCTGAATTACTCAAAACCGTCACCAAAGTGCCTTCATCTTATCGTGAGGCTCTGGAATTAGCCAAACAAATTGATAAGGATTTAAACACAGAAGCTCAATTGTGGTTAGTCGATTATCTACAACAGTCCTACTGGCAGCAGAAGCGTCAACCAAGCATAATTAAACAGTTAGAACAAGCTCGTAAATCTCTGCTTTGCTATGCTCAGCCGCGCCTTGTTTGGGAATGCACACTTTTATCATTACTTATGAGTCATTAGTTTACATCACTGATAGAGACGCTACACATAACGTCTCTACTTTGAAAGCTAATTAGGGACTTCCAAATAAAAAATATCCAACTTTTTCCTTGTGGGATGGCATTGGTGTCCGTCCTAAAAACTGGGGGAACCGAATGCCCACCCCACTGTTAGGGGATAATTTATTTGTTGGAAATCCCTTAAATCAATGTTGTTAAACGTTGCACTAACTGCGGTGCTTGCAGGACACCCTCAATCCGATCCACTGGCTGACCCTGCTTAAATAGTACCAGCGTTGGTAGAGCATAAATTTCATACTGAGATGCTAATTGTGGATATTTTTCAGTATCAATTTTTACAACTCGTATGCGTCCTTGGAGCTGGGCATTGACTTGCTCTAAAATTGGACTCATCATGTGACAAGGTCCGCACCAGTCGGCGTAAAAATCTACCAATACAGGTACATCAGCACCAGACAGCATCTCTTCAAAGCTGTTGAATTGTTTTTTCGTACTCATGTGACACGCACCAGTTTTCTATTGTTTGTTTTCAATAGTAGTTCTTGCCAGCATTTATCTGTGTCATCTCCTAGATTGTTTTTATTGTTGACGCACAATCGCCCTATGATCATTAGCGCAATGACACTAAAGAGGAATATTCATGGAACTATTACCAGAAGATTTGCAGAGTTTGCGTGGACAAGTTGCTATTGTTACGGGTGCTTCAAGGGGAATTGGGCGAGCGATCGCACAAGAACTCGCCAAATTGGGAGCAAACGTAGTTGTCAATTATGCCAGTTCTAGCAATGCAGCCGAAGAGCTCGTTGATACAATTACAAAAGCCGGAGGAAAGGCGATCGCACTGCAAGCTGACGTTTCTCAAGCTGACCAAGTAGAAGCACTAGTTAACACAGCTATGGAAAAGTTGAATCGTGTTGATATCTTAGTCAATAACGCAGGTATAAATCGTGACAACCTGCTTTTGCGGATGAAACCAGAAGACTGGCAAGCCGTGATTGACCTTAATCTAACTGGTGTTTTTTTATGCACTCGTATAGTAAGTAAAATTATGCTCAAGCAACGTTCGGGACGGATTATCAACATTACCTCTGTTGCTGGGCAAATGGGCAATCCCGGACAAGCGAATTACAGCGCCGCTAAAGCAGGTGTCATCGGCTTCACCAAAACCATTGCCAAAGAATTTGCCTCTCGTGGGATCACCGTTAACGCCGTCGCTCCTGGTTTCATCGCCACTGACATGACAACTAATATCAACGCTGAAGAGATTCTTAAGTATATCCCTCTTGGTCGCTACGGTCAACCAGAAGAAGTCGCTGGAATGGTGCGCTTCCTCGCCGCTGACCCTGCTGCAGCTTACATCACCGGACAAGTGTTTAACGTTGATGGCGGAATGGTCATGGCGTAGTCGAAGAGTACGGGACTAGGGGAAGTAGTGGAAGAAAATACTTCCTCATCCCCACGCCAGTCGCCTCAACGGGGGGAACCCCCGCACGGTGAGCCAGCGCTGCAGGAGGGTTTCCCGACAGCCAGGCGACTGGGGAACCCCGAAGGGGCGCTGGCTCCTCATCCCTCTCATTCTCCTCAGGCTGTTCGTATCCTTTGCAAAACAATGAAGCCTAAAAAGATGATGATACCTATGGTGGTGGCAAGCATCTGTATCAAGGTCATGTTTTGTAGTCTCATCGCCAGCAAGTTACAAATCAAGGTAATTGACCAAAGAGTCAGCGCGGCGTGGCGTTGAGACAAGCCCCAAGCTAGTAAGCGATGGTGCAGGTGGTCTTTCCCAGGGGTGCTGAGAGGATTTTTGCCAGCCATAAGACGGCGAACAAACACTTGAGTCGTGTCGAGTACTGGTAACAGCAAAAACAGAACCGGTGCGACTAAAGAGACAGCGGTGGGTGCTTGAAGGTTACCTAAAATACTCGTAGCAGCTAGCACATAACCGAAAAAGTAGGCTCCGGCATCGCCCATAATGATGCGCGAGGGGTGGAAGTTGTGGCGCAAAAAGCCCAACGCCGCACCCGCCAAAGCTGCTAAAACTAACGTCGCTGCCGCACGATTAGGAACTTGAGCGGAAACTGCTAACAAGCTCATGGCGGTGATAAAGCTGACTCCTCCCGCCAAACCGTCCATACCATCCATCAAGTTGACAGCATTGGTAATTCCTACGACCCACAGTACTGTTAGTAATACTGATAATGTTGGGTCAATGGGAGTACCAAAAGAAACTTCAATAGTGATACGATTAGCAACCAGCAACAGAGCCGTGAGGACCTGAATTAACAATCGAACAAGAGGGGGTAAACCAAATTGGTCGTCGATAAAGCCCACAAGAACGAGTATCGAACCCCCTAGAAGAATCGTCTGTACTTCAGCCAGTACTCTTTCGAGCTCAATAGGTCGTAAGAGACTAGCTAGTACCACTGCGGCAATCACTCCTGCATAAATAGCCAGACCCCCTGCATTAGGCAAAGGTTCTCGGTTAAGCCGTCGCGCATTAGGTTGGTCTGCCCAACCAACACGCAAGGCAAATTTGCGGACTGCCGGAATCAAACGCCAAGTTACACTACAAGCCAAAAGGAATGTAAATACTACCGCCAACCAGCCGGAACCGCTAGGGTCAGCAATACCAAGGGACCGAAGGGAGCTGTATATGTTCATCTCCCGATTTAACTACCATTGCCAATGTGCATAAGCATCAACTGTATATTAATCATTTTTTTCCTAACTATTTGTAACCTTATAAAAAGTTGCTTCTAATATAGAGTCATTCCCGAAAAAACGGTATCGAGGGTAGGGGCAAAGGCAGTCTTCATACCTGTTAACAATCACGCTCAAACACCCAAATTATCGTCGTTTTAGCTCCCCCAACCCCGATCGCTTGAGGGCTAAAATTTTATTTACCCCGAAAACCGGGGATTGGGGATTGGGGATTGGGGATTGGGGATTGGGGACGTTTGTTTAGTTTTCATCAAATTATGTGCGGGGCAACAAAGCCTAGACCTAAGGCGTAGAAATTTTTCCCAGTCGCAAGTCGCCAGTCCCCAATCCCAGAGCAGCGTTCCTCCCCCATCATACGTACTCGTTGGTGGAGGAACGCCGCTTTTGTGTTGAAGTCATTAGCACTCAGCGGTCAAGAGTGCTAAATTGTCTATTGGAAGCGCTAGAGAACACCAAACATGGCAAAAATTGTTTCATTTAATGAAGATTCGCGCCGGGCGTTAGAACGAGGCATTAATGCTCTTGCTGATGCCGTGAAAATTACCTTGGGACCAAAAGGTCGCAATGTTCTGTTGGAGAAAAAATTTGGTGCGCCCCAAATTGTCAACGATGGTATCACCGTTGCCAAAGAAATTGAACTCGAAGACCCTTTAGAAAACACTGGCGCAAAACTCGTCCAGGAAGTGGCGTCAAAAACCAAAGATGTGGCTGGAGATGGCACCACCACTGCGACTGTGTTGGCGCAGGCGTTGATCAAAGAAGGTTTGAAGAATGTCGCCGCAGGTAGCAACCCCATTGCCCTGAAGCGGGGAATCGACAAAACCGTCGAGGCGTTGGTGCAGGAAATTGCAGCAGTGGCAAAGCCAGTAGAAGGTTCGGCGATCGCCCAAGTTGCCACTGTTTCAGCAGGTAACGACGAAGAAGTCGGTCAAATGCTGGCTGAGGCGATGGACAAAGTCACCAAAGACGGTGTGATCACCGTTGAAGAATCCAAGTCTCTGACAACGGATTTAGAAGTTGTTGAGGGGATGCAGATAGACAGGGGTTACATCTCCCCCTACTTCATCACCAACAACGATCGCTTGACTGTAGAATTTGAAAATGCCCGCATTCTGATTACTGATAAGAAAATCAGCAACATCCAAGATTTAATTCCAGTTTTGGAAAAAGTCGCCCGTTCCGGTCAACCGTTGCTGGTTATTGCCGAAGATGTGGAAGGAGAAGCTTTGGCAACTTTGGTTGTGAACAAAGCGCGGGGAGTGCTGAATGTCGCCGCTATTAAAGCGCCTGGGTTTGGCGATCGCCGCAAAGCATTATTGCAAGACATTGCCATTCTCACCAACGGACAGCTGATTTCCGAAGAAATTGGCTTAAGCTTGGATACCGCTTCTTTGGAAACCCTGGGAACTGCCCGGAAAATCACGATTGACAAAGAAAACACCACCATCGTCGCTGCTGGTGACTCCACAAAAGCAGACGTGGAAAAGCGAATTGGTCAAATTCGCAGGCAACTCGAAGAAAGCGATTCAGAATACGATAGAGAAAAACTGCAAGAACGCATCGCCAAGCTGGCTGGTGGAGTTGCAGTGATTAAAGTGGGTGCGGCAACAGAAACCGAACTCAAAGACCGCAAACTGCGGATTGAAGACGCCCTCAACGCTACCAAAGCGGCTGTGGAAGAAGGTATCGTTCCTGGTGGTGGAACAACTCTCATTCACTTGTCCAAAAAGGTGCAAGAGGTGAAAAACAGTCTTAACGCCGAAGAACAGATTGGCGCTGATATTGTAGCACGAGCGCTCGAAGCCCCCTTGCGTCAAATCGCAGACAATGCTGGTGCTGAAGGTTCTGTGATTGTCGCCAGAGTGCGGGAGAGTGATTTCAACGTTGGCTACAACGCTGCTACTGGCGAATTTGAGGACTTGATTGCTGCTGGAATCATCGATCCAGCAAAAGTCGTGCGTTCAGCTTTGCAAAACGCCGCTTCTATTGCTGGAATGGTTTTAACCACCGAAGCGATCGTGGTTGAAAAACCAGAGAAGAAACCTGCCGGCGGTGCGCCTGACATGGGCGGTATGGGCGGTATGGGCGGCATGGGCGGCATGGGCGGCATGGGCATGATGTAGTCCCCGTTTGCCATTGTTTGCCATTTTGTAGTCTAGTAGGGTGGGTACTGCCACCCTACTTTTTAAGTGGACTTATAAGCAATACCTCTGCCAATTTACGAGGGTGAGTTGATGATGCTTTCACTATCTAAGCACCCTGGGGAGGATGAGAACCCCTGCCTTTCAATCCGGGGATGAAATCCGACGCAACAAGTTTTAACTTGTTGTTTCTCTTTTTTCTTGAACATACCCGTTAGAAGATGTATAGTATTATTACAAGTGGTCAATGAACCACAGATTAAAGGTATCTCAACCTTGTTTGGGCTTGTCGAGACAAATATCACCCTAGAATATGTAATGGTGACGCGACCTGTAATACGAAGCAATTAGAAATTGCACAGAAACAAACCCATAAAATTCAGATCCATGTGGGGAGGGACGCTTGCTGGATGTAAAAGTAAAATGCTTGCGCAGACGGTCTGACAAGGGCTGAGTGACGGGACAAAGCCTAGTTAAGAGTCAAAGAAACAGGAAGAAGATTGCATTGGAGTAAAGCTTTAGCTTTCGCAGTAGCAACCTTTAAGAAACAAGCGTGCATTTATGCCGAGGAGTGCGTCAATAACTCCCTTTTCTCTGAGGTTTGGCAAAAACAATAAGTCCTAAAAATTCCTTTAAGGTTTCCCGCAAGGTTTTTTTGAACGTATTGCCTGCAGTATAAAGGTTTTGACAGTCCCAGCTACTTTGTAAGCTAAACGCTTATGTATGGGGAATTTTGCCAGCTTTTGCCAAAATTTTTGTAGGCTCTTATTTTGGCAAAGGTATTGATAAGGGCTTGAAACTGTAATTTAATTTATGGACAAAGCTACCCATTACTACTCCTGATTGGGTAGCTCTGAGATAAGTTGGTCAACAAATTGTCTTAGCCGTTCTTGCCAATTGGGAACAGCTTTAAGTTTTTCTTTCTGCCCAAGATAACCCTTGAATGCAATTGCATGTTTATCAAGCAATCGTTCTAGCTTTTTCTTAGCTCCTAATTTATGTCCTTTTTGAAATGGCATTGACAAAAATCTTTGTATTGGTTAACTTATATATAGCAAAAAAAGTAAAATCAATGTTGCTTGGTTTCAAAACAGAATTTAAAATAAATAACCAACAACGCACAGCATTAATGAAGCATTGCGGCGTAGCACGTCATGCTTGGAATTGGGGGCTTGGACTGACAAAACAAATACTCGACCATAACAAAGCTAACCCCGACGCCAAAATCAAGTTTCCTAGTGCTATTGACTTACATAAGTGGTTAGTGGCGCTGGTAAAGTCAGAACATGAATGGTACTACGAATGTTCAAAAAGTACCCCGCAGCAAGCTTTAATGGCATTGCGCGAAGCTTGGAAGCGATGTTTTAACAAAACTGCTGGTGTTCCAAGGTTCAAGAAAAAAGGTAAGCGTGACTCTTTCACATTGGAAGGCACTATCAAGGTAGGTACAAACAAGATTCAAGTACCTGTCATTGGTGTTTTAAGAACCTACGAGCGATTACCACAAGTATTAACTAAATCTTGCACAATTTCTCGCCAAGCTGATAGATGGTTTATTAGTTTTCGATTTGAAGTAGACCAACAAACTACAGAAAATACAACGGCAGTTCCTCTACTTGGGGAAACCCCAAGACCGGACTGCCTCAGCGTTGTAGGTGTTGACCTCGGTGTCAAAAACCTGGCAACTTTTTCAACAGGTGGGGGAAGCGCTGGTGCAAAGTCTTACAAAAAGTACGAAGCAAAACTATCCAGAATGCAATGGTTGAATCGGCATAAAATTATTGGTTCAGCTAACTGGAAAAAAGCACAGTTACAGATTGCCAGACTACACAGAAAGATTGCCAACATTCGCAAAGACACATTGCACAAACTTACCACACTACTAGCCAAGAACCACGGCACAGTAGTGATAGAAGACCTCAATGTGTCAGGAATGATGGCGAATCATAAACTGGCTAAAGCTATTGCTGATATGTCATTTTTTGAGTTTCGTCGTCAGTTGACCTACAAATGTGAGTTGTATGGCTCAAAGCTAGTCGTAGTTGACCGTTGGTTTGCGTCTAGCAAGACATGTTCAAACTGCGGAACTAAAAAAGAAACACTCACTTTGGATGAGCGAGTGTTTGAATGTCAAGTGTGCGGATTCAGTTTAGACAGAGACTTGAACGCTGCAATCAATTTGTCAAGAGTCGTCAGTTAGACGATGCTAGCCTGTGGACTGGTTGAAGCCGACTTCTCCAGGATGAAGCAGGAAGTAAACGAAGCCCAAAGTAGATATTTCCAATTATGGGTAGCTTTGGGTAGGTGTTATGTAACGGCAAAGTGGAGACTCACGTTAAACTAATTAGAAAACTCACCGCTTTCAAGGTATAGTCCATGCAGCTACTTAAAACTACCGACAAAGATTTTTCTAGTAGATTCAAAACCCTTGTCAGCGATCGCCGGGAAGCTACAGTTGATGTTAGTGGGACAGTACGCGAGATTCTAGCTGATGTCAAAGTGCGTGGTGATGGCGCAGTTAAGGACTATACTAGCCGCTTTGATGGCTATAATCCCCAGTCTTTGCATCTGAGCGAAACCTTTATTGCCGAACACGCAGCACAATGTCCTGCTGATGTCAAGGCGGCGCTGGAATTTGCTGCTCTTAGGATTGCAGCTTTCCATCAAAAACAACTACCGCAAGATATTGGCTACACGGATACAGCCGGGGTAAAACTGGGATTAAATTGGATATCGCTGTCTCAAGTGGGAATTTATGTACCTGGAGGACGTGCCAGCTATCCTAGCTCTCTACTGATGAACGCCCTACCTGCCAAAATTGTCGGCGTGGAACGAATTGTTATGACAGTACCGATGCCTCGCGGTGAGATTAATTCCGCGGTACTCGCAGCTGCCCAAATTGCTGGTGTCACGGAAATTTACGGCATTGGTGGGGCGCAAGCGATCGCAGCATTAGCCTATGGTACACAAAGCATTGCTCCCGTAGATAAAATTGTCGGTCCTGGTAATGCTTATGTTGCTGAAGCTAAACGTCAAGTATTTGGTACTGTTGGCATTGACAGCATTGCCGGGCCTTCAGAAATTCTGGTGGTAGCCGATAGCCAAAATAACCCAGACTGGATTGCCTGGGATTTGCTATCGCAAGCAGAACACGATCCTAGCGCCCAGTCAATTTTGATTACTGATTCGGAAATTTTTGCTCAGCAAGTGATAGCGGCAGTTGAGCAAATTCTCGCCAACTTGCCCACCAAAGAAGTCGCCAATGCCAGTTGGCAAAATTATGCAGCCGTGATTATTGTCAGCGATTTGACACAAAGTATACCACTGCTAAATCAACTAGCTCCAGAACACGTGGAATTGTGTGTAGACAACCCACAACTGCTTGCCAATCAAATTAAGTGTGCTGGTAGCGTGTTTCTAGGACGTTATACCCCAGAAGCAATTGGAGATTACCTAGGAGGCCCCAACCATGTACTGCCTACTGCACGTTCTGCCCGATTTGCCTCTGGCTTGAGTGTCTACGACTTTCTCAAGCGGATTACCTATTTGGAATGCAATCAACAAGCATTACAGACAATCGGCAAAGCAGCCGTAACGTTAGCAGAAGCAGAAGGTTTACCTGCCCATGCAGGTAGTGTATCTGTGCGCCTGCAATATTCAAAAATAACATGAAACCTTCAGTAGTCTGGGGATTTTGGGTAATTCAAACGTACTGAGTCGCCGATAGCAACTTTCAGCGTATTCAACAGGTAAAAACTTTAACGGTTGAATCGTCGATGTCAAGTTTGTAACCAAAGCACTACTACATTGCCAGATTCTCCTTCGCCCACAAAGCAGCTTGAGTACGATCGCGTAACCCCAACCGCCCTAAAATTTGCGTCACGTAGTTTTTCACCGTCCCTTCAGTCAGATGCAACGTTTGGGCAATTTCCCGATTATTTTTACCTTCAGCAATCAGAGTCAATACTTCTAATTCGCGATCGCTCAAACGTTGCTGTGGAGTATTTGGCTTCACAGCACCTAGGGGACGCAACTGAGCAAAGACTTTCGGTGCAATAGTCGGACCAAGTTGACAATGTCCTTGATCGAGAGTGCGAATTGCCGTTGCAAGTTGTGCTGAAGGTGTACTTTTAAGAAGATAGCCGAGTGCTCCTGCTTGTAGCGATTGCCAGATATACTCGTCTTCATCAAAAGTAGTTAGCACAAGAATTCTAACCCAAGGAAAGGATTTATGAATTTCACGAGTTGCTACAACCCCGTCACAGACTGGCATTCGCACATCCATAAGAATGACATCTGGTTGTAGAGTTTGGGTAAGAGCGATCGCTTCTTTCCCATGACTCGCTTGTCCAACAATTTCCAAATCCTCTTCTAACGCCAGCAAGGAGGCTAATCCTTGGCGAAAGAGTGGTTGGTCATCTACAAGCAATAATCGAATCATCTTAAGTAATTTTAGATTTTAATTTTGGATTTTAGTTTTATAGCAACAGCCAAGGTGGTTAGGACATCAACCGATGATAAAACCTAGACACAAAAAGACTTTTCACCCAGTCCCCAGTCCCCAGTCCCTAGTCCCCTGCTATAAATTTACTTGGCACGCTCGTTTTGACTCTGCCCAAGCCTAAAGGCAGGGCATTCACTCTTGAGTTCTGCCGTATTTCTTAGCTATTTTACTGTCGGGCGAAACGTATATCAGTTAGGGTAACAAAAAATAGGTGTCCAACCTAATGGACTAAGGGAAGGTAAACTGTTGTAGCCGCACACCATTTAAAAATTATGTTAGATAAATTTGAAGTGTAACTCACATCACTTTGATGACGCTAGCTTCCTCCAAAGTAGAACCGATAAAATCTATCAAGGCTTGATCCAGGGTATTGATGTAGGATATGCGTTTCGTGAACTACCTACACCTGTCTGAGTACAGACAAGGTGTAGGCTTCCGGCGCGTTTTTCAACACTGCCAGAACTTCCTTCAGGGTACTATTGGTAGTAGAGTCACCCACTATTAGATTCCCCTTACGGCGTTTTAACGTTGGGAAAAGTCCCAGCCCAACGCGCTTAATGTTGATTGCGGCGTTAATATCGCGGTCAACGTTAAGCGAGAGTTCAGTATCCCAATAAGAGCGTATATTGCAGTCAGTGAAGACAATCTCGTCACGATACGCCAGTAATTGAGATGTGTATGCAGGGTTAACTGCCATGACCCTAGCCCCAGCTTTTCCAGCTATGTATTCTAGAGTTGTGAAAAACTGCCCAAAAGCAGCATCGTTCCAAGATTTGTTTAAACCCGATTTAGCGGACTGCCCGTTTGGTAAAAATTTACCGTCCTCATCAAGTTTAGCTTTATTGCGCTTTGATAACGCTTTTAGGTTTAAGTCCTCGTGAACAAAAACCTTCTTAAGAGTCCGTACCAACGCGTGAGCAGTCTTGAACGCGTGGTCAATCCTAGCCCTAGCAATACGTTGATGTTCTCGTCCTTGGCGTTTGGCAAGTTTACGACGCGCTTTACTACCTTTGCGCTTGTTTTCCTTACGACGCGATACTTTCTTCAGTCGCTTCTCAGACTTCCTGAAAGATTTTAGAGCAGGTAACTTAGTCCCTTGTGAAGTTGCCAAGTAATCTTGCTCATGCAATACCGCATCCATGCCCAAAGTATTGTCCCAAGTGGGAATGACTTCATCCGGTTTAAAGACTGGAACAGTTGGGTCTTCCAAGCAAATAGTTGCATACCAACCATCAGACTTTTTGGTCAACAGAATGTTTTTGAGAACAAACCCATCTGGTAATCGACGATGTAAACGTACCTTCAACCAACCTTTCAGCTTTGAAATTGACAAGAATAACCAATCTTTTTGTGTTCTTTGAACGGTTATAGCCTGTCCTTCGATTTTCAAAGTTCTATAACGTGCAGAATTCTTGAACCGTGGACGTCCACTACGTTTCCCATTACTATCGCCAGCAAGAAAACGCTTAAACGCCAGGTCTGCACGCTTTGATACATCTTGTAGCGTTTGAGACGGTACAGACGTGAAATCCAATAATTCGCCAGAGTGTTGAACAAGAACCAAGTCTTCTTTTAAAACAGGTAGCTGTTTCTTCTGAGAGTAAAAATCTGGATTATTTCGTAACTCTGGTAACGAGCAAATTAATGGACATGAGTCAATATTGCAACGATTCTTTTCCCACCAATCAAATCTCTCCCCAAGCTGCTTGTTATACCAATATTGTGATGTGCGCAACCAGATATTTAGTTGTTTTTTTTGATTAGTGTCGGGGGAAGCGCGATATTGATAGTTAAGCAGCACTTGGAATTCACCTCCTTGATATGTTTTAGTGTTATCATCTATTTTAACGACAAAAATACTTAGCGTCAAGAATGCCAGACACTTTTATATCTCGGGCTAGAGGAGTTTCAGACCTCAAAGCTCATTTAGTGTTGACAACAAAATACAGAAAACCTGTTTTCACAGGTCAAATGATTGATAGATTGAAAGAAATATTAAACGAATTGCTGTCAAAGTGGGATTGCCAGGTGATTGATTTTAATGGAGAGGAAGACCACGTACATCTTCTTTTCCGTTACACTCCTCAAACTGAATTACCCAAATTCATCAACAATCTTAAGACTGTAACCAGCCGTTATCTACGCAAAGAATTTCCTGACAGAGTTAATCGGTTCTACCACAAAGACGTACTTTGGAATGGGTCATATTTTATTGCTTCTTGTGGTGGTGTAACCGTTGAAACATTGAAAAAATATGTCGAATCCCAAAACAAACCGGGCGCTTAACTTTGATTGCTCTTGATAGCACGATAATTGGGGATTTGTCAGCCATCCCACTTCCGCGTTTCATCTGTGATGAACATAGGTCGGGGATGTCTTCCTCACCCCCCGCCTTATATCCCGGCGCTAAACGGAGTACCGTTATAGCGCGGGGCTTACGGCGAAGAAGCTAAAACCTTTGACCAGCAAGCAAGATTCCTGATTGTGCGAGTCAGACTGGAAATCGAAAAGCCCTGCATTCATTATCATCAATTTGATGCGATGTGCAATCAGTTGCAGTTGCTTTACATCATCTTTGGTGAACTGGTGAAACTCAAATGTGCCGACGTGCAAGACGCCGATAACTCCCTGTTTGATGACTAATGGAACGCCAACAAGTGATTTCAAACCCTTTTCACGCAGGATTGGACTGACAATCTCTATAGCCGACAAATCATTGACTATCATCGGCTCAATGTTTGCAGCGATACGACCCGCGAAACCTTGCCCGATGGGGATACGAACCTGTTGTTTGATTTCCTCTTCTAGTCCGATGGTGGCAGATACAAATAAATTCTGTTTGTCTGTAGTAGGTAGTAGCAGCGTGACAGTGTCTACAGACATATATTTTTGTAGCCAATCGAGCTGCTTTTTAATCGAAGGAACAAGCTGATTTTCTGTATTATCCTGCCGATTACCTACGAATATATTCCAGCTTTTGTAGGACGTTAGTAAACCAGCGTAATCTCTCCATCTACGTGCTAATGATACTGGAATAAACGAGAGTACAAGCGCTGCTATAGTTCGTAGGTTCAATTTTTGTTCAATCAAAGCATGGAAAAGATAGGATCGTGCTTTTGCTGGCTGTTCAACTTGCAGTAAACCAATAGCCAAAGTTGTATGTGCTTGTAACCATTTCTCCCGAAAATAACTCTTGAACTCTTGTAGCTGCTCATCTTGCATAAATTGGCGGTAGCAGTAGATACCAGCTTTCCCAGCCCGAATCTTTGATTGAATGCTCATATCGCCATTAGCAAAAGTTTCCGATTGAAAATGCACACGGTATCTGCTTAATCTTTCTGGACAATAATATACTCCACCACCGTTGCGGCAAGCAAGGTAGGTTAAGTACAGATCCCAGTATGATCCCATTTCGGGGAGAAAATCATTCCATTCAATAGCATCCTTACGGATGACGGTAGCCAGGGCAGAGGGAACAGCTTGATCGACAAGCGCTATTTCATAAAAAGGTTGGTAAATTCCTTCTTTTAGCTGGTTTCGCTTCCATCGCTGAGTATTTTCCTCTGTAGCAGCATAATCAATTTTGCCGTCCGAGTCGATTATGTAATGATCGCTGAAAGCTATCACCAAATCTGGATTGGCATCAAGATGCGGAACAAGCTTTTCTAAAAAGTTTTCATTCCAAATATCATCGTCATTCAGGCTAGCAACATATTTCCCTCGTGCTTCCTTAAATGCAGCTATAACATTGCGGGATATTCCTAAATTCTTTGCATTGCGCCGGAATCGGATTCGTGGATCTTGAAAAGATTCAATCGTTTTTGCGGGGCTTTCAGTACTACAATCATCAGATACAATAATCTCAATATTTTTATACGTTTGTTGTACAACACTTGCGATCGCTTGTATAAGATAAATTGGGCGATTATAAGTTGGGATAATAACGCTAACTAGAGGCGAATCAAGATTTAGCGACATAGTATTCACTGATAAAAGCGTCGCTTTTCATTGTCGTAGTTTCTATTGTTGATGTTCTGAAATTTACTGAAAGTTTGCAAAACTTTTACAAACTTGAAAGGAAAAACCCCGTTTTTTGACCTGACAACCTTCCGCGCTGCATAGCGGCTGGAAATTTTGCATACGGAGTTAAAGTGGAATCATGGCTTGAATTTCAGTTCCCTCACCAAGACTACTCTTAATCTTCAGTTCTCCTCCCAAAATGTGAACTCTCTCTTGCATTCCTCGCAGTCCAAAACCTGTGTGAGGTGCGTTGACTTCAAAGCCTTGTCCATTATCAGTTAGTTTTAGAATAATCCCATTGGGTGTTTGATAACCTTTGAGACTGACAATACTAGCTGAGGCGTGTTTTTGAATATTCGTTAGTCCTTCCTGCACAATACAATAAAGTTGGTGGCTAGTTTGAACAGGTAATTGCGGAAGTTGCACATCAAGCTGAATGACAAATGCTTGATTTCGTCCAACTTGTTCCACTAAGGTACCGAGGGCTTCGTTAAGATTAAAATTAGTCTGTCGCATTGTTTGCACAGACCGCCTGACTTCAGATAAGCACTGATTGGTTAAGTCTTTGGCAATATCCAAAGACTTTGCAGCTTGAATAGGATCGCGTTGGTACAATTTTTGAGCGAGTTCCAATTGCACATCCAATGTTGTGAGATAATGTCCCAAAGAATCATGTATTTCACGAGCAATGCGAGTTCGTTCCAAAGTTGCTGCTAAGGTTTCTACCTGTTGGGTGAGAACCTCTGCTTTTTGTCTACTTTTTTGCTCTGCAATGATTACAAAGGCAAATAAAATAACAAAGGTACTAGCTGCTAGGTAGCTACTAGTGTCGTTGATAATATTCCTGGTAATTGTAGAATTTACGTCATATAACCGAGCGATACGTTCAGTAATATGGGCACGCTCAAACTCAATGATTGAAGGTAAAGTCCAAAGCCGGACAACATTCCAAAGTATTCCAGTGGCGATCGCAGTTATGACTATTTCTTGACGCTTAAGTAAAAAGCAGCCTTTTGTCAGCGCAAGATACAGTAACATATCTAGCCGCCAATTGACTGCTCTGGCACACATGATTGGTAATATTTCTAATAATATATAAGCTCGTCTTTGCCAAATTGGGCGATTCATCGGCAATTGAAAACTTAATAAAGTCGATACACTCAGAGACGCAAAAATAACATAAGTAGGTATAAGTTGGGACGCGTAAACATCTTTAGGGCGATTCACTATTATCAAGAAAAAATAGACAACCAAAAGTGTCCACTCTACATATTGCAAAGTCCGACGGATAGAAGAAGTTGTGGCGATTGGATTCATTGGAGTCATTACTCATTAGTCATTAGTGAGCCAGCGCTGCAGGAGGGTTAGCCCGACCTAGGCGACTGGCGTTCGTCGTTCGCGTTCGCGCAGCGTGTCGCTTTGCGACTCAGCGTGTCCGAAGGACTCAGACGTGCCGTTCGCGTAGCGTGTCCGAAGGACATAGGCATACCCGAAGGGTCATTAGTAAGGGTTGACGGCGTTTTTACATTTCTTAACTGGCTGGTGTTTATTTCCACCTATCTACTTAGAGAAAATATTGCTTATGACAGATGACGGATGATTCTGCTGTATTTTGGGCAGGCTTGCCATCATGCAAACATAGCATTTGTCCTTAATACTCATACTCATATATAATTTTTTATACATTATGAGTAGAAAGATTACAGCAATACAGCACGGCGTAAATAATACCGAATTGCGTTCATAGCTGCAAATACCCCCCGCTCCTCTCCAAGTTGGCCCAGAAGGGCGGGGGGTGACGTAATTGAGTTTAATGTCGTTTCAGATATTGTATTAATATTTTTGAAGCAGTTTGTCTTGTAAGGGCAAACTGTTTTTTTATAGTATTGCTAATTTATAGCGGTTCTCAGGTGTATTCAAGGTAGCTGTTGTGAGGTAGATATCTTACCTGCCTTTAACACAGCACAGACAAGACGCCTTTGTTATAAGAAAATCAGAAGTGTCATGCATTCAATTGAAAAATGCACTACAGTACTACATAAAACTTTGATTGACTTGTAATTGTAAAATAACTGACAAATAATGAAAGAAATCAACCACGTTGTCTTATCTCAAGACCAAAACTCAAGAGTCCGAAGTCTTTAACAAATGGCTCATGACGAATGACTAATGATTCAACCAGGTAAAAGTTCATGGTAAGAAAACTCCGCCGCTCGCTTCAAGTCGTTCCTAAACCTTATAACGAAGATGACTTCTATCACCAACCAGGAACCATACCAGGAACCATCATTATTCCCACAGATGCTTCACCACCAAAAATTACGTTGATTGACTATAATGCCCAGGGCAATGTCATTCGCAAAGAAGTGAAGACCCCGGAAGAGTGCGCCTCGTATCTAGATACGGAATCTGTTTCTTGGGTGGAAGTGCAAGGTTTAGGCGATGAAGACATTTTGCGACGCCTGGGAAAGGTGTTTGATTTACATCCTTTGGTTTTAGAAGATATTGTTAATGTGGCAGAGCGTCCAAAAATAGAGGAATATGAAGACCATTTGGTGATTATTTGCCGAATGGTTGTGCCAAAGGAAAGAAGATATGGATTTTATAGTGAGCAAGTGAGTCTGGTGTTGGGGAAACATTATTTACTCACAGTACAAGAGGAACCAGAACATGATTGTTTGGAAGGGGTGCGAGTGCGAATTTGCAATAACAAAGGCACTATCCGTAAACGCAAAGCAGATTATTTAGCTTACGCTTTATTAGATGCCATTGTCGATGGCTTTTTTCCGGTTCTAGAGCGTTACGGTGAGCGAATTGAAGAGTTAGAGGACGAAGTCATAACAAACCCCACCCGGCAAACACTACAAAAAATTTATCAAGTTAGGCGAGAATTACTACAGCTGCGTCGCTACATTTGGCCCCAACGGGATGCAATTAATTCTTTGATTCGTGATGGCAATGAACTTATTAGTGAGGAGGTGAGAATTTACCTGCGGGATTGTTACGACCATACAGTGCAAGTGATGGATATGGTAGAAACTTACCGGGAACTTGCATCAGGGTTGATGGATGTTTATCTTTCGGCAGTAGGTAACAGAATGAATGAAATCATGAAGTTTTTGACCGTGATGTCGTCAATTTTTATTCCGCTCACTTTTATTGCCGGAATTTATGGGATGAACTTTAATACTGAAAAATCGCCATATAATATGCCTGAACTCAATTGGCGTTGGGGTTATTTTATGTGCTTAGGATTGATGGCTGCGATCGCATTTGTTTTGGTCTTCATTTTCTGGCGGCGGGGCTGGTTCCAGAATTTTTCAAAAATTAATTCTGATAAGATTTGAAATTGCCAGTAAGTTGAGTAACTACGCATTAGTACAGGGAGTTAATATACAAAGTTATGAGAACCGGCGACAACAATTTAGTTATTCTGACACTTTATATAATTGGCATTACTTATACCTTTAACCAAATGGTGGAATCAATCGATGAACAAGTAAAGATTGATTTCAAGAAAGCATCTGTAGACCAACAACTGAAAGAACAAAATCTCCAAGACACGATTGGGATTAGTTTTGGGGGACTGGCAAAGACGTACCCAATTGAGAAACCAGAATCTTTGTCGATTAACATTCAAAATAAATCCTCGGATTTAGCAATATATGTTGATTGGGACAATTGCGCTTTTGAAGAATTTGACGGAACCTCCAAGCGAGTCATTCGGATGTCACCAGACATAACCCGTGACTTAGCTGTATTACAAACTCCCAGTCTGATTGTCCCGGGTAAAACTCTTAAAGAATCAGTCTCATCTGAAAGTGTTTTCCAACTAGATGCAATAACCAGAACATATACAGCAACAAAAAACTCCGTGGCTAACGTTCTTAAATGGAAAAACAGCCCCCTCAAGGTACAAAGAAAACAATTTAACGAATTTATAACCAGAAGACGCACCTTTGACTTTTCGCTAGATTTAGTGTTTCGGTTAGCTGAAACAAATGTGGGTGTCGCTCAAGGTAGGAATGTCCCTCCCCTATGCATTGTCAAGTGTCCTTTCACTGTTAGGAAACTACCTTGGACGTATGCTTTACCTTGGAATAAGATGCGGTAAACCAAAACTACTGGTTTGGTCATTCAAAGACTACACTGGATATTAGGAGAGAGTAGGCGCAGGCGGTTGCAGATCAGTTTTGTTGAAGCTGGTTTGAGGAAAGTCCGGGCTCCCGAAAGACCAAACCTGCTGGGTAACGCCCAGTGCGAGCGATCGCGAGGATAGTGCCACAGAAAGATACCGCCAGGACTAGGGACTAGGGACTAGGGACTAGGGACTGGGAAAGAATCTTCCCAATCCCGAATCCCGAATCCCCAATCCCGAATCCCTGGTAAGGGTGCAAAGGTGCGGTAAGAGCGCACCAGCACGACCGAGAGGTCGTGGCTCGGTAAACCCCGGTTGGGAGCAAGGTCACAAGGAACTACGGTTGGTCTTTTACCAGTTCCGTCATAAGAGCCGCTTGAGGCGTCTGGTAACAGGCGTCCCAGATAGATAACTGCCCTCTAAATGTAGAGACGTAGTATGCTACATTTCTACAAAAGAGAACAGAACCCGGCTTACGTTCCGACTCTCTCCCTCTTTTTGTCCTTTGTAATTTGTTGTTAGTCGTTTGTTCATAAACAATGACGAATGACGAATAACCCATGACCAATAACCCATGACTAATGACTAATAACTAATAACTAATGACTAATAACTAATGACTAATGACTAATGACTGATAACTAATGAGCATCGCTTATCCACGCCGTCAACGGCAACTCGAAAGCTTAGTCAGAAAATTTGGTTTGCCAGCAGACGCAGCTATAAAGTGGGAACTGCTGGACTTAGCGCTGACTCATCCTACTGTCTCAGAGTCGGCAAATTATGAACATTTGGAGTTTGTCGGCGATGCAGTCGTGCGATTAGTGGCAGCCATTGTATTATGGGAGACCTATCCCAATTGCCCAGTCGGAGATTTTGCCGCAATTCGTTCTGTGTTGGTGAGCGATCGCATGCTCGCCCAACTAGCAAGAGAATACGGCTTGGAGCTATACTTACTGGTCGCTGGCAGTGCAACCGCTGATAAAGTTGGTCAAGAGTCACGACTGGCAGATGCCTTTGAAGCAGTCTTAGGTGCGCTTTATTTGAGTACAAACAATCTCGAACTCATCCGCTCTTGGCTAGACCCTCACTTTAAACAACTTGCAGCAGAAATTCGCCTCGATCCAGCTAGATTTAACTATAAAGCCGCTTTACAAGAATGGACTCAAGCAAAGTATAAAGTTTTACCAGAATATCGAGTCGTGGAAATCAATCAACCGCAGCACAATCAAGAGCGTTTTCTTGCTGAAGTGTGGTTGCACGAACAAAAGCTAGGTGAAGGAAAGGGACGCTCGATCAAAGCTGCCGAACAAGCTGCCGCAAAAGTAGCTTTTTTAGCAGTTGACACTCAAGAAAAACCCTGATACTAAACGGTGAAGGGGACTGGGGATTAGGGATTGGGGATTGGGTTAAAAATCGAAAAATTATATCCGGGACAACAAAGCCCGGATCTAATGCATGGAAATTTTTCCCCAACAACCGTCACGAGACAGGGACCGCCCAATTAGGGACTTCCAAATAAAAAAGTATCCAAAAATCTCTTGTGGAACGGGCCAGAAAGCCCGTTCAAATCAAGGGCGGGCGGGGACGCCCAACGCCAGTCGCCTGCGGAGGGAAACCCTCCCGCAGCGCTGGCTCCCCCACAAGATGAATAATTTATTTCTTGGAAATCCCTTATCCCACCACCAAATCAAAGATTGTAATGGGGGTATTCTGGGCGCGACTTGGTAAATAATAATTGAAAATCTGTTAATTGTCCTTTGTCATTTGTTAATAACTAATGACTAATGACTAATGACTAATGACTAATAACTAATGACTAAAAAAATTAAAATTGCTGTCGTTGGCGTTGGACGTTGGGGCGTACATTTGCTACGAAATTTTTTGCAACATCCGCAAGCTGAGGTAGTAGCAGTCATAGATCCGAACTCACAACGTCTAGCAGAGGTGAAACAGCAGCATAACTTAGATGACAAGGTGCTACTGACAACCGAGTGGCACTCGATACAGCAAGTAACGGATTTAGAAGCAGTAGTTGTTGCTACTCCTGCTAGTACGCATTACTCCTTAATTACCGACGCCTTACATTGGGGCTACCACGTTTTAGCAGAAAAGCCTTTAACTCTCAACTCAGCAGAATGTCGAGAACTGTGCCTGCTTGCAGAAAAACAGCAACGACAACTGATAGTTGACCACACCTACTTATTTCACCCAGTCGTTGAACGAGGGAAAGCTGTCGTTCAGACGAGCCAATTAGGTGATTTACGCTACGGATACGCTACCCGTACCCATTTAGGACCAGTCCGCCAAGATGTTGATGCACTGTGGGACTTAGCCATTCACGATATTGCCATTTTCAATTCTTGGCTAAATCAAATACCTGTGAAAGTCCAAGCAACGGGTACGGTATGGCTGCAACCGGGACTGGGGACTGGCGACTGGGGACTGGCGACTGGGGACTGGGTAGGTAGTAATTCCCCCTCATCTCCCTCATCTCCCTCATCCCCCTCATCTCCCTCATCCCCCTCATCTCCCTCATCTCCCTTACCTCCCTCACTCCCTCACTCCCTCACTCCCTCATCCCCCTCACCTCAAACTGAAGGATTAGCCGACTTAATCTGGGCGACGCTGACTTATCCGAATAACTTTCAAGCGTACATTCACCTGTGTTGGCTTAATCCCGATAAACAACGACGGCTTGGAGTTGTCGGAAGCCTAGGTAGTCTGATTTTTGATGAAATGTCCCCGACATCACCTTTGACGCTACTACACGGTGAGTTTGAACGTCAGGAAAACCGATTTATTCCTGTGAATCAAAGGCAACAAGTGCTGGAAATAGAAACAGGCGAACCTTTACGGCGGGTGTGCAATCACTTTATCACCTGTGTGCTTGACAATACTCCCTCACAGGTTTCATCTGGCTGGGTAGGAACCCAGTTAGTGCAAATTCTTGCTGCTTTGACAGAATCTCTCAATAACGGTGGCAAACCTGTTTTTCTTGATGCAAATGAGTCGTAAAATTCTACAATTTCGCATTTTGCATATTCAATTTTGAATTCTTTAACTCTTTGTTGACAGAAGATGGGAAGCGGTTTTTTTTCACAGCAACTTCTTCTGCTGTTTGCTTCATTCCTCTTGCTGCTTGCTCTCCAGAGGAAATGCTGAGATTTCCTGAATTTTGTTGCCTTCCTGAACCAGGTAATAATGAGGCATCAATTAAAGGCAAAGTAATGGTTACTGTTGTACCTTGGTTAAGACCTGCACTCTTGAGAGTGATGGTACCTCCCATAAGTTCAATTAAGTTTCGTGAAATTGCAAGTCCCAGTCCTGTACCACCAAACTTACGTGAAGTTGAGTCCTCCACCATTACGAAAGGACGAAAGAGCTTTTGCTGTTGAGCTGGATCAATCCCTAGTCCTGTATCTGTAACAGAAACAAGAACTTCAGATTTATCATGACTACGTTGAATGTCTGTGGAAATTGTAATGCTTCCCTCATCAGTAAACTTAGTTGCATTACCGATGACATTAATAAGCACTTGTTTGAGCTTTGCGGCATCAGCATTAACTGGAATTGACTCATTGAGCTGAGGAATATTCAACTGCAAGCCTTTTTGTTGAACATTCACTGATTGTATATTAATAACTTCTTTAAGGACTTGTGCAAGGTCAATAGGTTGCAAGACGACAGAAAGTTTGCCTGCTTCTATTCTGGAAATGTCAAGTAAATCATTAATAATGCCTAACAGGTGAATAGCTGTATCATCGGCACGCTTGAGAAATTCTAATTCTTCTTCGCGGTCATCGCACATACCATCTCGAACCAGACGAACGCAATTAATGATAATGTTTAGCGGGTTTCTCAACTCGTGGGAAGTCGTAGCTAAAAAATGGCTTTTCACCTGGTTAGCGGCTTTTGCTTCTTTCCATGCTATTTCTAATTCTTCTGCCCAAGCTTTCAATCGCTCAACCATTTGTTCGAGTGCTTGCGCTAATTGGTTAAACTCTCTAATTTGAAAATTGCCAGGAATCGGTTCTGCTGATTGATTTAAATGAAGATTTATAGCGTAGTCTCGCAATTGTTCTACAGGACGTGCTAAGTAACGAGCTAAATACAGCGACGCCAAAACACTTGCGCCAATCAAGCCAGATGTTAAAACAAGGAGGATGAGTTTGATTCCCCTAAGACCATACAAAGCATTCTCCAAAGGTGTAACGGCTATAATCACCCATTGTTTCTGTTGTCCTTGTTTTATGGGACTGGGAATAGCAGTATAACCAGCAAGTAATTCTTTATCCTCATTTTCAAAAAAGAAATGCAGAAAATACTGCTTGCCTGCAAGAGCCGTTGTCACAATTTTTTTGAGTCGAGAAGCATCTCCATGTTGCTCGATATTAGTGCCAATACGACTGGCAATTGGATGTGACAAAATTGTTCCATCATCAGCAATAACTATCGTGGAGCCTGTTAGCAAACCAGGCTTAGTTTTGATTTTTTCTTGTAGTATTGTTGTTCGGAAAATCAAGGCATAACGTAAACCTCCTATACTATCATAGACAGGAGCAGATAAGAGTAATTGCAGTTGATTTCGTAAATCTCTCCTACCAGTTGTTCCTATCTTTTGTGGTAATATTGCCTCGACATTAACCCCATCACTGGGTATGGGAGATTTGAATTCACCGATGGGTTGCTCGCCGCAAGTACTGGCAACGATGTCACCGCTTTCCGGCTTTGTCAGTTGAATGCAGTCTATTTGCCTTGGTAGTTGTCGTGCTAGCTGGTTGAGAAATCGTCGTATCTCACTACGTGAACCTGACTGTATCACCGTTGTTTGACTAGCACTGAGTAAGTTGGTTTTTAAAGCAGCGCTTGCTTCTACAATCTTTTCTCCCTTGATGATGGCACTTTCTGTTAAATTTTGACGCGCAGTTTCTAGCAGGCTAGAGCGTGCGTTTTTATAGGCTACAATCTCCCCTATTAATAATACTGGAACGGACAAAAGCAAAATTTTCGACACTAAAATCCGACGAAAGGATGATTGACGGGGTTTAGCCATCGGCTTCTCTCTTGGTATGTGCCATCCAAAACAGCAACTCTAAGTACTTAGAGCAGCGAGTATCATTGAGTTAGAAAAATCCTTATTTCATTACCATATTAAAAATATAAAATACTTTAATATCGAAAAGAAGCCCAGGATACAAACACTCATAAAAACTACCTGCTACGACCGTTGTTGCATATGTTGTTGCATATGAATATTAAAGATGAAATTGGCAGATGGGAGGTTTCCTGCATCACTATTTTTGAAAATTAATATTCTATACAAAAAACATAAAAAATATCAAACCTACCCAATGGTACAACACCGTCCTCATACTACTGTAGTTTTGGCGATGAGTGCAGATGGCAAAATAGCAGATGTTAGGCGATCGCCAGCCCGCTTTGGCTCCAAAACTGATAAAGCACACCTGGAAAAGCAAATTGCCATAGCTGATGCTGTTTTATTCGGTGCTAGTACACTCCGCGCCTACGGTACGACACTAACCGTATCGCATCCACAACTGCTGCAACAACGAACTCAGGCAGGAAAGCCCCCCCAACCAGTCCATATAGTAATTACACATTCTAGCAACCTTAATCCGGAAATGCGCTTCTTTCAGCAGCCAGTCAACCGTTGGTTGCTGACGACAACCGCAGGAGCGCTTTTTTGGAAAGAACGCAGAGAATTTGAGCGAATTTTGGCTTTTGAAACACCAACAGCAAAAGTTGATATTCTTGCAGCGTTAGAACATTTAACAACTTTGGGCATAAAACGCTTAGCTGTCTTGGGTGGTGGTGAATTAGTCGCTTCCATGCTGGAATTAGATTTAATCGATGAATTTTGGCTCACCATCTGTCCGTTGATTTTAGGCGGTTCTACCGCACCCACACCAGTAGAAGGTAGCGGATTTTTACCCGAGTTCGCTAAGCGTCTGCAACTTATAGAAGTTCACACCATAGAGATGGAAGTCTTTGTGCATTATCGGCTGCAACGACCGACAGATTAGATTACCCTAAATAAAGCTTGTGCTAAATTTTGTATCTTTGAAACCTCCAATGGTGGAACAACTAAAGCCTCGCCATTCTGTTGCTTGGATTAATAAAATTGCTGAAGTCCCCCAAAATGCTTGGGATGCTTTAGCATTGCCACTTAAAACCCCATTTTTAGAGTGGGAGTGGCTGAAAAACCTCGAAACCTCCCAAAGCGCTACAGCGAACACTGGTTGGTTACCGAATCACTTAACTCTATGGCGAGACAGAACGCTGATCGCTGCTGCCCCACTATACCTGAAAGGGCATAGTTATGGCGAATTTGTTTTCGACCACCAATGGGCAGACTTAGCACAACGCATTGGTGTGGAGTATTACCCAAAAATGCTGGGAATGACTCCATTCACTCCGGCTGAAGGCTATCGGTTCTTGATTGCGTCAGGAGAAGATGAAGATGAGATCACGGCAATGATGCTGCATGAAATTGATGCTTTCTGTACCAAACACCGTATCTCTGGCTGTCATTTTTTGTATGTAGATCCCGAATGGCGTCCGATTTTGGAACGCCACGGCTTCACAACTTGGCTACACCACAGCTATATCTGGGAAAATCTTGGGTTTAACACTTTTGATGACTATTTGGGAGTGTTCAACGCCAACCAGCGTCGCAACATCAAGCGCGAACGCAAAGCAGTGGAAAAAGCTGGTTTGAAACTACAAGCGCTTACTGGGGATGAAATTCCTAAGTCGCTGTTTCCTTTGATGTATGAGTTCTACGCTGATACCTGTGATAAATTCGGTTGGTGGGGTAGCAAGTACTTAACGAAAAAGTTTTTTGAACAGTTACACAGCCATTACCGCCATCGAGTTGTGTTTTTTGCAGCATACAGCGAGCAAGATCACCGTCAACCAGTGGGGATGTCTTTTTGTCTATTCAAGGGCGATAGGATGTATGGACGCTACTGGGGTTCTTTCCAAGAGATAGATTGCTTGCATTTTGATGCTTGCTATTATGCACCTGTAGAGTGGGCGATCGCCAACGGTATCCAAATTTTTGACCCTGGTGCTGGCGGACGCCACAAAAAACGTCGCGGTTTCCCTGCTGCTCCCAATCACAGTTTGCACCGCTTTTACAATAATCGTTTGGCACATATTTTGCGCAATTACATTAGTGAGGTTAATGAGTTAGAACAGCAGGAGATTGAGGCAATAAATGCGGAGTTGCCGTTTAGTAATAGAAGTGATTAATAAGATGAACCGCCAAAATGCTTGTTTACGCGTATCCCTCACGGGGCGCTTTGCGACTGGGTATGCCGTTAGGATAGAACGCCCAGGAAGATAAGAATTACACTTGAAAAGGGGTAAAAAACCCCTAAAGCAAGTTGATTTCTATGGTGACTATGGATTTGAGCGTTGAAGGCTTGGCAGCGATTGACAATAAACTTTCTGGGCGTCATATTGACCTTGATCCCGGTGGGTATTTCATTATTTATCTGAATCGGGAGGAGGGATTAATTTATGCCAAGCATTTCACAAATGTGATTGATGAGCGTGGTTTAGCTGTTGATCCGGAAACTGGAAAGGTGATTCCAGCACGGGGAAAGGTGGAACGCACTCACACGACTGTATTTAGTGGGAGAACGGCAAAGGAATTGTCTGTAAAAATTTTTGAAGAACAACAGCCCCCTCCTGTGACTCAATTAAGCCATGCGGCTTATTTGGGTCGAGAGTTTGTCCGAGCTGAGATTGCTTTACTGACAGGACAAGAGTATGTGCAAGATTAATTGGGAGTAGTTAGTAGTTAGTTGTTGAAGACTAACTACTAACTACTAAACACTAACCGTTAGAAGATGGCTGAAACACCTGGTAAATGTAGTAAGTCGCCATTGGGATAATGGTGGCGGCAATTAAAAGTCCGATCACCCAAGCCGTTGCGTTACCTTTATCAGTTTCTTCTGCCTTCTTAAATGTGCCTTCTACCTGCACATTGTCGGCGATTTGGGGTGGTCCAGGATCTGGTTCGCCAGATAGTACCGCGACTAGGCGATCGCTTGCATCTAAAAACGCCTGGTTATATTTATTACCGCCACGCAACGGTGCCATCAAGGTTTCAGAAGTAACACTAACAGCGGTTTCATCTGGCAGCAAAGACTTAACTTTATCGCCAGTGATAATTGCCGCACCGTTCGTTACAGTGTCAATCATCAATATCGTTTGATTTGCCTGTGCTTCCTTTGTGGGAAACCATTTTTCAAACAATGCCTTGGTGAAACTCTCGGGGGTTTCACCATAATCAAGACGACGGACTGTGACAATTCTTACTTCATTTCCGGTTTTATTTGCCAAATTTTCCAGGGTGCTGCTAATCTTGCCTTCATTGAGACGGCTGATTACTTCAGCTTGATCCACCACCCAAGGAGCATCGCCACTTGTAATAGTTGGTATTTCATATACACCTGTCGCCGAAGCGGGTGTAGCAAATAGTAAAGAAGCTAGAATGACCATCACTGAGGGCAGAACTAGCCGTTGGATGCGTTTTTTCCAGCCATAGGCTCGGTTGAGGAGCTGTTTCATGGGATTTACCAAAAGACAGACTTGCACCAAAAAAATACTACATAACCACTGGCAAAGTCTCGCTATTTACCACTGGTTATGAACAAACACTGTTAATCACTTCTAGCTTAAATCGCAAGCAGCACAAAATTAGCAGCTTTTTAACTCAATTTGTTTGTACTTCCGCCTTGCGGTGGATGTAAATCGCTTGAGTGTAATACAAAAGGCAGGGCGTGATATAATGACAAAGATGGTAATTTGCGGATTTCTTCGCGCACACTCATAAGGACTTTACCGAGATGATTGTGACCCGTTTTCTCTGCTCCGCAACCCCAGAAATAATCGGTTGGCGAGTTTTCTACAATCAGGTTGTCACCGGTGGTTAAAAGGGTTTCTCTAATATCGATATGCGTAAGAAACTTTTTGAGTACAGCTTCTCGCATCACTTGAGTTTTGACCTCCTCCCAGTCCGGACGAATTTGGTGCGTGGGGTCGCGTCCCAGTGCTGCAGCGAGTTCTGGTGTCTCAGCATTATGGATCAGAGGTATAATGACTGCATCTGAGGTTCCAACAAACTTTTGAGCTTGATAATAATGCTCAACTGTTGACCAGTAGGTGTCCTGCATGATGATTCCATGAGGAGAAAAATTGGAAAAACACCCATAGGGCTGCCAAACCTTGTAAAAGTAAATAGTCATTTGAAAATTGCTGTTTTATACATCAATATCCATCATCACGGTAGATAGTAGCAAGAAGTGGTTTGCTTTGAATTCCACCACAGTACTTGTCTAAAGGCAGAAGATTGCTTTCAAAAGAGAGTTCTATGGTGATAGAAAAGTGTGTTTGAGAGGTTGATGATGGAGGCGAAGAGTGAAAAGAGCAACCAACGTGCCCCGTTGATTGTTGCTGGAATTTTCCTTGGTTTGGGTCTTGGTGGCTTCTTTGATGGCATCGTACTGCATCAGATTCTTCAGTGGCATCACATGTTGAGCAACGTTCGACCTATGACCACAATTTCTAATATAGATGCTAATACAGTTTGGGACGGCTTATTTCACGCCTTTGATTGGATAATGACTGTGATTGGAGTGGTGTTGCTGTGGCGGGCAGGACGGCGTCAAGATGTTCCTTGGTCATCCAACATCTACTTTGGGTCAATACTGATGGGTGCTGGTTTATTCAACTTGGTTGAAGGAGTGATTGACCATCATATTCTTGGCATCCATCATGTAAAACCAGGACCGCATCAGTTAGCTTGGGATTTGGGATTTCTTGCCGTCGGTGCGCTTTTTGTTGTCGTTGGGTGGGTAATGGTACAAAAAAGAGAGCAAAATTTACAAGTGAAAAGTTGAAACACAGGAGTGAGGAGTTGTAGAACTCAAAGGATGGCGCGTCTGTACATAAGTTATGATTAGACCTCCCCACTGCGCCTAATCCCCCCGAAGTGGGGACTGGTGAGTTCTCCATCCCCCAGAGGAAACCCAACCAGCACCTACAACGGCTTACCTTGCTGATCAAAAATTTTCAAAAAATCTAAACTGGGCCAGTTTGGTTGGCGATAATAGCGCGTCATGTCGTCAAACTTCCGGAGTTCGGCACGATGTATCGTCAATTCAGGGGAATTCTCTGTCCATTGCTGATTCAACTCAGAAAACATGGTAGCAAGGCGATCGCGGTCTAGACTCGGTGAAATCTCTCCAAAATAGCCCAATGTCACATGTGCTGTGAAATGATAATGTTGTTCAATTCCCAATGCCATCAAGTTGGAATTTTGATAAATTGCGCGACGCAAATTAACAATTTGCTCGTAACAGGCTTCATCCTGAGGTACCAAACAAACGCCTACAGCTCTTGGCATCACGACTAGTCCCTGAAGAAGCCAGCGAATGGGATGAGTTTGTCGCTGCGTTGATTGTTGATACTGCTCAAAGATTTCGGCAATGCAAGAGCGTAGCTGTTCTTCAAATTGTGGATTCTTTTGGCAAGCATCTTGGTAAGCACTATCCCAAATCAAATCCGCCAAAGTCAAATGAAAGCTAGCAGGAGGTACAAGCACAATCCAATCAGAGTTTACACTGAGCTGTAAAAGTTCCTGTTGGTAACTTTGTAAGCGTGCGTAAAAAGTAGAGTTGTCTGTTTCTTCTTCCCAAGGTGGAGTAATCACCGTATAGCCAGGAAAAGGTTCTGCTTGCCTTGTTCCCTGGGAATTGGGCTGAAATTTAGAAGATTCCTGGATATGCTGGATCTGAGTTCTACACGCTTCTGGTAGCGTCATCCGCGCTAAACGATTTAAGTAAGTTTGATATTTGTCGTCCAACCTTCATATCCTCGAACTCCACGCTTATTGATTGTAGGCAAAACTACTCGCATTAAATAAGCAATTTAAAAAGTATTTAGCTTTTTTGAGATGGTAGGGTGATGAGGGGGATGAGGGAGTGAGGGAGTGAGGGAGTGAGGGAGTGAGGGAGTGAGGGAGCAGGGGAGAATAATTTGTGACTGTTGACTAATGACTAATGACTAATGACTAATGACTAATGACTAATGACTAATGACTAATGACTAATGACGGTCCTTAACGAGTTAACTTTATTTGTACCGAGCTACTTAGAGTGAGGTTCCCTATGGTTGTCTACTTTTACTGGGGTGAGGATGATTTTGCTATAGAAAAGGCGGTTGCACTTGTGCGCGATCGCGTCCTAGATCCTTTATGGACAAGTTTTAATTACACAGTACTCCCTCCAGATCAGCCTGATGCGCCGATCCAGGCATTAAATCAAGTGATGACACCACCTTTTGGAGCCGGTGGACGCTTGGTATGGCTTGCAAATACTACCCTTTGCCAGCAATGTTCAGACAATGTGCTCTCTGAATTGGTAAGAACTCTGCCAGTCATCCCGGAAAATTCATTTTTGTTGCTCACTAGTAGTCACAAACCAGACGAACGCCTCAAATCTACCAAAATTTTGAAAAAATTTGCCCAATTCCGAGAATTTCCTTTAATTCCGCCTTGGAAAACGGAACAATTGGTGCAGTCTGTCACTCAAGCTGCTCAAACAGTAGGAGTGAAACTGACTCAGTCAAGTGTAGAGATGTTGGCAGAAAATGTAGGCAATGATACACGTCTTCTACACAACGAGTTAGAGAAATTACGGCTTTATGCTCAAGGTAGCAATCAGGCTTTAGATACAGACGCCGTCGCTCAGTTAGTTCAAAATACAACTCAAAATAGCCTACAATTAGCAGCAGCAATCAGAACAGGCGACACAGCTAGAGCTTTAGCAATATTGACCGACATCATCAATGCTTGTGAGCCTCCTTTGCGAATAGTTGCTACGCTTATTGGTCAATTTCGCACTTGGTTGTGGGTCAAGCTGATGATAGAAAATGGTGAGCGCAATTCACAAGTTATTGCCAAAGCTGCGGAGATAGGCAACCCCAATCGCATTTACTATTTACAAAAAGAAATTCAATCTGTTTCTGTGCAGCAACTTATTGCCAGTTTACCTATATTGTTAGATTTGGAAGTTAGTCTCAAACAAGGAGCTTCAGAGATGTCAGCACTACAGACTAAAGTTATAGAGCTTTGTCAAGTATATCGAAGAAATTGACAACAAAAACAAACATTTGATGGTTTGGGTGTTTTCCGGAACTTCTCACTCCTAAAATAATTCACAGTGATTAACATATCCCGACTGTAGTTGTTTCATAAAGCAAATGAGAAGATATTACCATAGCTTTTTCCGACTTAGTCTAGTTCGGATACTTTCCCAATCTTTGTTCGTAGGCGTTATTGCGACTGCAAGTTTGGTTTCTAGTGCTTTAGTTTTGAGTTCAAAAGTCGATGCTCAAGCTCCACAATCAGTTAACCCTAATGAACTTAGAAGTTACGCTAAAGCTATGTTAACAATGGAGCCACGGCGTCAACAAGCCTTTGATGAAATCAAAAAAATTATTGGGAATGGCGAAGTTCCTAAAATTGTTTGTAACAATAATAACAGCTTAAGTGGTCTTCCTGGCAAGGCTAGAGATATTGCTGTGAATTACTGCCAAAGCTATCAAAAAGTAGTTGAAGAGAATGGTCTAACCATTGACAGATACAACACGATTACTACACAAGTACAAAGTAACGAAGATTTAAAACGGCAGATGTACAATCTACTACTTAACCTACAAAAAAATCCTTAATTTCTGTTGGTACAATAGAAAAAATATGAAATTTTTTCCAAGAAAAAATTGATGAAACTGGTTATAACCGGAAAGGAGGAGATGTCATAAATCCAAACTTAAATAACTCAATAAGTGGTTGATCCACCATAGCAAAAATACGCCTTTAGCTTAAAAAAGTCTGTTTTGCGGTGGTACAGACACCGTTTCAATTTTGATACGAGCTATCTGATAGTTTGGAGTTGTAACATTGCCATGAGCAAACATACAATGATAACCAATATGCTTATGTATGATATGCTTATGTATGAATGTGTCTTTAGCAGCGCCTGCGTAAGTATTGAATCTCTCTGAGAAAACTCCTACTTGATTGGCTGATATTCATCATTTACGTCAACACCTGCACCAATCACTTCAGAACTGAACACAATGAAATCAGCACCAATGAAGTTACCTTCTGTGTCAAAAATTTGATAAGCAAGTTTGTCTTGGTTAGCAAGAAAAGTATCATTTCCAATAATCACTGCCTTATAGCTGAAGTAAATTTGACGTTTTATTTCACTCTTAATAGAGATGGTAAATGATACAGTATTAGCCGCACTGGTATTAGCCAATGGTCGAAATAGACCAACAACCCGGATATAGTGGGCAAAATACGGTAAGCACTGCCCACCCTACAATACTTAAGATTTTTCATAAATCATTTAGGATAGCTATATATACATAAAAATGTCACGCTGAACGTAACATAGAAAAACATAGTCTCTTGCAAATACCCTTTGGCAAGCCGCAAGAACTAGGCATCTTTGCTTTGTTCAGAATGACATTTGAAATTTAAACTTGGTATGACTACCAAATATCCCGTTTCTGTAGTGATTACACAATAAATGATTTTCATATAGTCAGAAAGTACCCCCAAGGGTACTCTTGGATGAATCCCACATCCCGCATCTTGGGGTGTCACACAGCATAATCACTGGAATTTTTCTTATTTTTCAGCTAAAAATTATGCTTTGAAATCGTTCTTTATCCGTTGATTCGAGGAGTAATGGTATATGAAATAGCTTTATCTCTTTCTAAAAAACAGTAAAAACCGATTGTGATAGTTGAGGGTGCAGAATGTCAGTTATGAATCAACTCTTAATTTTCACAATCTAAAAATGCTTGTCGCTTTGCATGAATATTTTTCATGTGCTTTTTCACTGTATTTACAGTAATGTAAAGCTGAGCAGCAATTTCTTTGTAGCTATGTTTTGCTCGATAAAGATACCAAATTTCAGCTTCTCGCGGTGTCAATTCGTATTTTCTAACTTCAGCTAGTGCAATATTCTTTAAAGATTCACATTTATTTTCAATTATTACTAACAGGCTAGAGCGGTTAAATCGGTCTAAGTTTAACAGTCTCGCTCTAATACGAAAAATTTTTGTTTTATCTAATACAATTTCATTACATAAGATTATGATTTTATTCGGGTAAAAGCTCTTACTTTTCGCGAGATCTGGAAAACCTCTCTCCTGCTTTTTGAGAGGCTTTGAATTCTCCCCGTTCCCTAAAAGGGAAGGGGGTTGGGGAGTTAGGTTTTGCGTTGGTTTTTCTACATGACGTGAAAAGTCAGGGTAAAAGCTACGGTCTAGTAATGTTTTGCAAAGATGCCAGATAGCAGGTGGGATAAAATTAGGGTTGGAACTGTCTTGATTGAGTTGAGAAAGAATATGATAAGCAGATGTATTGGCATAAATGATTTCGCCTGTTTCATTTAAGAGTAAGATACCGTCTTGTAAGTTTTCAATCACTTCTTGCAAAAAATAAGCTTGCTGCGAATTATGCAACTCAATAGTATTTAGCTGTTGTGGTTGAACTGCTGTTTTTGCCGATGTTTTTGTTATAATCATGGGAGATGCTTCAATTTTCACAACATTATTTAATAGTTTGATTGGAATTGAAAAATGCACCTTGAATTGTCTTAAAATGGTAGATTAATGGCACATGAATATGCAGATTGCTGTGCAATTTATGACGTGCCACACTATCAGAGTAAACTTTTAAAAGTTTTTTTAGCCTTGTTGACAAGTTGATTGTAAATACAGCTCTTGAATGCTCTATTTCGGATGCAGATATTGCAAGCATTGAATTAATTTATGTATAGGCAAATTCCTATAAAAGCATCTAGTAAATAAATATGATGCTTAGCAGTGATGAGTTTTTTAGTTTGAAGTTTGAAATCATGTCCGGATGAACACTTAACTTCTTGCATAAGTTCCTAGAACCCACCCAGGTGCAACAAAGGGCTTTTGATTTGCTTGACCTTAGCCTCATTTGTACCCAGTAACGGCTGACTCCAATTCGCCAAAACCCCTGTATGCATAGACTACACATTTTTGTCAAAGGGGAACTTCAGGTTAACGATAGTGCAGTTCCAGTTCTGGGAGGGTGTTGCTCAGCTCCCCAAAATTTTTCGCTCTCCTATGTGACTCCACCAAGATCTCTCAACCATCCGCTTCATCGACTTGTTAGCCTTCGCCAACTATGCGCTCGCTGCCCAACAACTCCTCTGTTGAAGCTTTTAAGACAGTACGCAAAAGGACTTGTGTCGCATCGATGTCTTTCTTAGTGGCTTTGAATTCAGACAGATCACCGAGTGTTTCAAGAAATGCATAAGCAAAAGCTCCTTTAAGAACTGATTGCTCAGTTTCACTCAATGGCAAGCATTGATGATACATTGACAGAGTGCTTCGGAGTTGCTCAAAGGTCAACAGACTCCCCCCTGCGGGCGAAGAGCCACTAGCTAACCCATAACACAAATCAATTAACCGTTCTCCCTGGGTTGACTCATCCACATCGACAAGACCGCTTAAAACATTATCTTGAAAGAAAACATGACAAAACCGAAAATCTCCGTGAAGGATGGTTTGTGTTAGGGTGCATACTTCTGTCTCCTCGATTAACAGCATTGCTTCTGACACAAGATCCTGTGATATGGACGGGTTCTCTTTCAAATCACTCCATAACTCATGGCGATTTTCCCAATTGTCTTCCCAAGTTGCGTCACTCCCCAGCACTGGATGCGAATACTCAAAACCAACGCGATGAAACTGAGCCATTGCCTCCGCGTACTGGCACAATAGTGGTTCACTTGCTTGTTCCATTGGTTTTCCCGGAACATCGCGCATCAAATAAACTACGTCATAATCTGAATCTACATTCTCTAGTGGAGACAAATACCAACTGCCATTAATAGTAGAAATAACTTCAGGCACCAAGACCCCTTGCTTTCGCGCATAGTCCAGCCACGGAAACAGTTGGTCTGGGTTCTCGTGCATATCGCGTGAGGCAAATTTGAGATGATAAACCTCGCCGTCAGCTTTGAGCTTCGCGACCAACCCATAAGCAATGTGCAGTGTATCAACTTCGATTGCTCCAAACTGATACTGTTGCTGAAGATGACGAATCACAAATTCTGTTGCTGACTCTACTGAATCAAAGCCGTAAATGTTTTTTAGCTCGGCAAGAACATCTTTACCATAAGGAGATAAAACTTGCATAAATTCTCACTAAACTCTCAATTCTTCATAGCCTAGTCTTGCAATCGCTTACCGTCAACCCAGCAGGCTAACGTTCGATCGGCAGCGGCTGCCAGTAAATCTGAACAAGCGCCAGTAGCTCCCTTGGGTCCGCTACATTACGGTTGTTAGCTAGCGCTTATGCGATGATTAGCCGTATCTACTGCAAACTGAGTTGAATCCAGCAGAGACTACTCCTTGGACGCCAGAAGAATACCTATTTTTTAACCGCAGAGGCGCAGAGGACACAGAGAGAAGAGTAAATCATTATAGGTAATCTTAGACCGGGAAGGGAGTAGTCACCTTTACTGCGACGAAGCGATAAAGCAAAGTGAGAAATGAGTCGTGCTGCTACATGTAGCGTAGATGCTCCCTTCAGTTCCTGTCTTTCTTCGGGAATCATAATTCTGGGCAGTCTTTGCTAGCACTATTCCCTAATTATAATTTTTTCCAAAATGTGACGCGCTATCTTGTCAAATTGGGCAAGAAGTGGTAATTTAAAAGTGATAATTTATGCTACATTTGTAGTTTTTAATATTACATTGGACAAAACCTCCAATCTGTCGCTGCGGCTTTTTATTTGTAACACTTTTGTCTATGCCTTTGTAACACTTTCGCCAATAGTGTCGCTATGTTCATAAGCCTGCAAATCTAAATTCCAATCGCACAAGTAGCTGAAGCGTTGGTGACAGAGTAGCAATTAGTTTCCCGCAATCCGATAACTAAGTAGATAACCAAGAAGCACTAGAAGCATGAAATCACTTTCTTTTTTTGAAAAAGCTGACATTTTACCTAAAAATGAGCTAATCTCGGCTGAGGTAATCAAAGATTTCATAGCAGAAAAATATGAAATAACTTTTCCATTTGAATGTGCGTTAATAGCAGAAGAAGGAGAACGAGGATATAACGATCATTACCTAATCAAAGGAGAAAATTTTCGTTATGTCTTCCGAGTGTATCTGAATGGTAAGTACTATGCTCCAGAATTTGAAAATTTTCAGTTTGAATTAGATTTGTTGGAGTTTGTATTTTCTAAAGGTGTTCCCGTATCATATCCCATTCCTCAAAAGCAAGGAGGAACTATGTCGGTGATAGAAACAAAGCAAGGATTGAGAGCGTGTGCTCTGTTCTCTTATGCTGAAGGAAAGCCCCTTGACGAAGACACAGATCCTACACCGACTCTATGTTTTGAACTAGGTAAAGCCATAGCATCTTTTCATTTAGCGGCAGATTCATTTCATAGCCAACACCATAGAAATCATCTTAATGAAGATTATTTAGTAAAAATGCCGCTAAAGTTTATTGAAGCCAATTGGTCTCTTGAACGAAAAGCAGAATTACCAGAATTAGCTATGGTAAATGAGTTATTACAACGTTTTGTGCAACTTAAAAAAGAATCAAATAATTATGGCATCATACACGGTGATATCAATACAGGCAATTTCCATTTTACAGATGACAATCAAATCACACTTTTTGACTTTGATTACTGTGCTTATGGATGGAGAGCTTATGATTTGCTTCTTGCTGAGGAACTGAATGAGGAGGCACGTAAATCACTTTTAGACGGTTATCAATGTGTACGTAGTTTGTCTGCTGACGAATTAGAAAGTATAAGCTTCTTGTACCACTTGAGCCAGATATGGGATTGGGGCGATGAGTTAGCAATTGACCTAGTAAGATAGCTTCAATAAAGTTCTGGTTTTTCTTCGGTAGTCATGACTCTGAGATGTCAAGTACGCCCAACCAGGCTAGCAACGACTGTAGCTAACTCAGCAGGTTCAACAGGTTTAGGCAAATGCAGCTGATAACCTTCTTGAATGGCTCGCATTCTATCCTCTGGTCTAGCATATGCTGTTAATGCTGCGGCTGGAATCTTTCCCTTTTGCTGCGGTGAGGAGATGTCTCCAGCACGTTCAATCGCTCGCACTTTGCGGATCAAAGAATAACCATCTTCCTCTGGCATTCCGATGTCGCTGACTAAAACATCTGGTTTCCATTGTGTTATGGTGTCCAGTGCTTCCCGTGCTGAACCCACCGCCTTAACTTCGGCTTGGCACTGTTGCAGTACAGTTATCAGAAAATCTCGGGTATCAGCTTCATCGTCTACAACCAACACCCGCACGCCGTCAAGGGAAATATGTGGATCTGAGGTTTGGGAGTCAAACTCAGCAAGCGGTTGTGCAATGAATTGGCTTGTTCCCTTGTCCTGTCCCCTTGTCCTCTTATCTTCATTATTGAGCAGCGCTAACTTGACTGTGAACGTAGCACCTTGCCCTTTACCTGGGCTTTCTGCGTGGATGGTACCACCATGCAGTTCTACGAAATGACGCACAATTGCTAACCCCAGTCCCAGTCCACCATGTACCCTTGTGCTGGAACTATCAGCTTGACGAAAACGGTCAAAGACGTATGGCAGAAAATCGGAACTAATACCGATACCCGTGTCGCTTACCGAGATTTGGGCATATTGTGGGGAGGGTGAGGGGGATGAGGGAGGGAGGGAGGGAGTGAGAGAGTGAGGGAGGGAGGGGGATGAGGGAGTGAGGGAGTGAGGGAGTGAGGGGGATACTAGTCCCTTATTTTCCTGATCATCTTGTTTAACTACCCTAAGCTGCACTTCTACTCGACCACCTTGGGGTGTAAACTTGATGGCATTAGATAGCAGATTCCAAATGACTTGCTGTAAACGCTCTGGATCACCAGAAACTAAGAATTTGGGTTTTTGATTTTTTGACTTTAAATGATTATATAAATTATTAGGTTGCTCGTCGGCGAATTTTAGATTTTGAGTGTAAGAAAATTCTGGATTTTCATCAGTATTACCCAAGTCATTATCTAAAACATAAAAATTTAAATCGATTTCTTTTGCCTCAGCCGCGAAGCGTACGGTTTCAAGCGCAGCATCAATGATGGTAACGAGGTCGCAAGTGCGGACATTCAGCCGTAACTTGCCTCTAATCATGCGCGAGATATCTAGTAAGTCTTCAATGAGCTGCGTTTGTGCCCTAGCATTTCGTTCTATTGTCTCTAATGCCTTAGCGACCTTGGTTGGATCTAGCTGGCGACGGGAACGTAAAAGCTGTGCCCAACCGAGGATAGCGTTGAGGGGCGATCGCAATTCGTGGGACAAGATTGCCAAAAATTCATCTTTCATGCGGTTTGCCTCTCTCAACTGCTCAGTTTGCTGTTGTAAAGAAGCAATCAAGCCAGCACGTTCCATTGCGATCGCAATCTGGTCGCACACTGCTTGCATCATCCCCAATTCATTCTGAGTAAATTTAGACCGATTACGGCTGCCAAAGGCAAGAGTCCCCAGAAGCCGCCCCTGCGCTATTAAAGGGTAGCTGTAATATGCTGTAATCCCCGCAGAGCGGATAAACGTTGTCTTTGGATCAGTTGATTGCTGCACATTTTCCACAGCAATTGGACGGCGCTCTTGTGCTGTTGTCCCGCACACCCCTTCACCAAACTTCATCCACTCAACTTTTTTTGCCAATTTCTCTGTCACACCACTATAGGATGCCAGTTGCAATACCTGCTTATCTTCATCAACTAAATAGTTAAAGTAAACATCTAAACGAATTTGTTCCGAGAGTTTTCTAAACAACCCCTCAATCAATGCCACAGGCTGCTGACTTGATAGTAAATCACTTGCCGTGTTAAATAATAACTGTAGCCTTCTATACCCCAACGAAAGCGCTTTTTCCACGCGCTTGAGATTGCTAATATCTTGAAATACCAAAACACAGGTCGCTGGATGACCGTGCATTGCGCTTAGGGTATCGGCAAATATCAGCAGGGAACGGACACCCACTGGAGTGTGCCAGTCGAGTTCAAATCCCTCAATACGTTCGCCACGGGCAACCCGTATCCCTGGAGCCTGTTCTACTGGAATAGTATTTCCCGCCGCGTCGGTGGAGTAGTAATAATTACCATAGTCTTCATTTGATTCAGCCTTGGGAAATTTCCCCCCAGCCACAACGTCCGCAGCAACGTTGGCGAAAGTGACCTTTGCTGTTCCTGGTTCTATCAACAGCATCGGCATTGGCATGAGGTTAAGCAAATCTTCGAGCCATTTTTGCTGATTGCGGAGTGTTTCCTCCACCTGCTTACGCTCTGTGATGTCGTTAGTAAAGGCAAGAATTTGTTCTATTTCACCGTTTTCATCCAAAAGCGGCAGATATTTGATTTCTGTGGTAAATGTGCCGTAATCGGGTAAGGTGATTGTGGCTTCTGTCTTTTGTAAGGTGCGTGTTTCTTGCGCCTTAATTAAAGTGGGAAGATAAGCTTGTGTTGCTTCAGGGGGAAAAATTTCCTCGTCAGTGCGTCCAAGAATTTCCTCTTTTGGTTTTTTAACTCGCTGCAATGCAGCAGTATTGACAAACTGTAACCGCCGCTCGGCATCGTAAATCGCAAAGACATCGGGAATGTTATCAAGTGCCAAACGGAATCTTTCTTGGGTCTGGCGTAGTGCTTGCTCTGCTTGTTTGCGAGCGCTCAAATCCAAGATAAATGCCACCGACTCCTCGCGCTTTTCGCCTAACAACGAGTAACCTATTAAAACTGGGACGCGGCTACCATCCTTACGAATGTACTCTTTTTCGTAAGGCGTACAAGCACCTTTCTCCCTTGCTTCGGCTATGCGTTCTTCATCTAGAGGTAAATACTCTGGTGGCGTGATGTCAATCCAGCTGATTTTATCTGTTTGTAACTCCTCTGTTGTGTAGCCAATCATCTGGAGAAATTTGTCATTTGCCTTGCGGACATTTCCGTGAATGTCGCCAAAAAGAATGCCGATGACGTTAGCATCTACAAAACTATTGAGTTTTTCTTCATTTGCTTTGAGGGCTTCTTTAACGCGATCGCGTTGAATTTCCATGCGTTCCAGCGCCGCGACGCTTTCCCAAATCAAGACGCAGAAACTGACAATCAGCACCACCACAAGCAGCGATACCGCGAATGCTGACTCGTAAAATTCTGCTCTTTGTCCTTGGAGAATTAACCACCCCAGTACTAAAGGTACAGCGATCGCCGCTAGTAACAACCGACGTGCCAACAAGCCGCCGTAAGTTTCGCTCGTGACTATCCGCATCAACCCTTCGTTGGGATGAGTCCACAGTACACCTACACAAAGCACTATAAACGTCACTGCGGTGTGTAACGCCATTGATGTACTGTAAGGAGGAAAGCCGTAGAGAATATCAACGCCGTAAACATAGCCGATAATCGCCTGTAAAGACATCAAAGCGGCAATCAGGGCGAAAATCTGGGCATACCAATAGCTACGTCGAGTTTTTGGTTCGCCCACAAGCTCCAACGCTCTGCCAATCAACAAAAAGTTGAGTGCTGTGTTCAATCCCATTCGCCCTGGATGGGATGTCATTAAAGCGTTAGGCGAGTCACGCAATAGCAACTCATCTATACCGAGATCCCAGCCGAACAAATATTGACTCAGTGTGAGCGCGGCAATGACGAGGACAGTTGTTGCACACACCCTGGATAAGAGTGAGGGGGATGAGGGGGATGAGGGGGATGAGGGGGATGAGGGAGTGAGGGAGTGAGGGAGTGAGGGGGATGAGGGGGATGGAGTATTTTCTCCTCTTACTCCTGCTTGAGACAGCCACAGGGACACGCCAGACAAAATGAAGCATACAGCTGCATTTGCCTTCATGGTCACAATGCTTAAAGCAAAGCAGTTCTTGATAAATTCTAGGTCGAGCCACCAGCCAAGTAGTACCAAGCAGCCGACAAATACAGTGATTGCACTTGCAGCTTGTGCAACCACTGAATGTGAAGAGATTTTATCTGAATTTTGTGGGTGCAAGCGGTTGACTCTTAACATTGAACGCTTTTTCACCGCATCTATCTAGCGCGGTAATGTTTATTGTCTGCTGGAAAATTTTGATTCTCTATCTTAAGTCATTTATGCTTTTCATTAACTTTGTTAACATCTACCCTTGTACATATTTTAAAATAATTGTGAGGGATTAAGGACAAGAAAAAAAAGTAGGAACTGCTTAGCGATCTTGTGTTAATGATAATTAATTTTTCAGGCAAAGTGCCTGTTTTGTAAGTCCGGAGGAGGCTTGTGCCTTAGCGTAAGCTCCTCGCGAAGCGAAGCACGCGAAGCGTCCTTCAGATCCCCGACTTCTTTAAGAAGTCGGGGATCTGTGGCTTTCAGTTAGCAAAAAAAACACGAAAAAATATTTATATGCAAGAACAGCTGATCAAGCAAATAATTTAAATCGTAGAAGTTGGGTTTCAATTGTTTGAGGCAAGATTTGACTAAGTTCTGTAGTGTCTTGAAATTGCAAAATTTGCGATGATGGTAAGTCAAAGGGAAACTGCCCTGGCAAGTCTGGGCGCTGCATTTGAGTGAGGAGAATTTGCTCGGATCGCTTACTTTGCATGGCATAGCCAATTTCAACACAGACATGGGGACTGGGAATCAATTGGGCAATTTCTTTAGTGTCGGTTTTTGCAACAGGCGTGGCGTCGGCAATAAACAACAAACTTCTATGAATTTTTCGCATTATTGTGCGACTCAGTCGCAGAGAACCTTCCTTCGGGCGGTAGGACTCTATTAAAGACAGAGGTAAACGCGATCGCCTGTTCAAAATTTCCAAACTCTCAAGCAGCCCCTCTCGTAAAGCTTCGCTTGCAGCCGGATACTCCGTTTGATGGCATAAAAAAATTGTTGGTTCTAACTGCGCTAACACAGTCTGCTTCGTGAAATATATTTCATGGCTTATCAAGTCAATATTCGCCACACAATAACCACCACTTCCCTCGATATAGAACTCAACATTTTCTCCTGCCAGATAGCGCCCAAACCAAGTCGATTTCTTTACTTGCTCACTCTCTTCCAAGAAATCCGCTCTTAATCCTGATTTCAGTAAGCTTTTTTTATTGACGCGAATATCCGGCGGGCGTTTTTCCAGTTCTAAAATCGGCTCATAATTCTCTAGATACCATGCTCCCAGAGCAATAATTGACATAAGGCGCTATTTCAACTGTCTCTATCTATTCAACTTTGTACAAGCTTACACCTAGGTGCCCTTATTATGACAACAACACCCAACATTCTACTATCCGGAGTTATTTCCTCTGTTTGTTCATTCTACCTAGGGATGTACTGAGTTTATCACTCTTCTTAAAAGCGATCGCTCCTCAGTTACAGTGCCCCCTGTATCTCTACATTTGAGGAAATATCATCATTCGAGTTGGGTGTTGCTGCGTTGTTGCGAGACAGATGTAGATTCAAAGCGCGTCTTTTACCTCTTTGCTTATTTTCCCTCTAGCTGTTTTATCTGCCAGGGAAGCTTTTCAGCTTCAATTATTAATTTAGCAGTTGTTGAATCTTAGGGGTTTTTATTGAAATATTAGTTTACTTTTTTAAGTTAACTAATATTTATAAAATCATGTTAATATCTGATTTTTATATCGACCAAAGTAGTATGAAAAATAAGTAAATTCTCAGTTATTGTTAAATTTTAGCAAAATTTGAGCAATTACCAAAATTTTGGTTGTGAGTTCCTGCTTCTTAGTTCCTTGGGAACTGTTTGTGGGATGGGAACCGTCATAGGCGACAGCACCAAGGGGATGAGGATGAGCAAACAGCACTGCTCTCACCTCCTGCAGCGCGCTTACTCACTTCATCAGCGTACCGATCAAAAATATTCAGGGTGAGTACATGGTAGTGCGTCCGTCTCGGATTGTGGCTATCCGGGTAGAACCCATTTTTAGCTCTAGTGTGGAAAGATTTACCTAAATCATGAGAAAAACGCTTGCTTTTGTGTCATTAAGTTTAGGAATTGCCCTTATTAACCCGGTTTGGTCAGTTTTTGCTCAGCAGGTTCCTGACTTATCACCAATACCAATACCAGTCCCAGGTCAACCTGAGAATTTGCCACCGTCACAACCCAGCCAACCCCAGGAGGTTCTGCCATCGTTAGTACCAGTAGATGTAGGAACAGCTTGTAACACTTCATACAGTTGCCTCGGTTGGGATGAACAAATTTGGCGTGGAAACGGTATTGGCGACCGCAACGCACTTTTGACGGCAATAGACAACAGCTTGCGTTACTTAACAACTGATAAAGCTATAGCAGCGTATCAGAATTATCCTATTAGAGAGATTACCCTTGAGCGCGTCCGTCGTAGTTTGCAACGTTTCCGCCAATTGGTTGTTAGCTCACAGTCACCAGCACAACTGCAAGCTGCTGTGAGTCGGGAGTTTGTTTTTTACAAGTCAGTCGGGAACGATGGCAATGGGACTGTGAAGTTTACTGCTTACTACGAGCCTGTTTATTCCGCCAGTCGTGTTCGCACCTCAGTATATAAATATCCTGTTTATCGACTTCCGCCTAACTTTGATAAATGGGCTAAACCACACCCAAAACGGATTGAGTTAGAAGGAAAAGATGGTTTGCCAACTAACCAAAGTCCGTTACGAGGTTTGGAATTATTTTGGTTTCGTAATCGTTTAGACGCATACATGGTTCAAATTCAAGGTTCTGCCCAACTCAAGTTAACTAATGGCACAACAACATCCGTTGGCTATGCAGGTGGAACAGATTACCCGTGGACAAGCATAGGGGGACAACTGGCGAAAGATGGCAAACTACCTTTAAAGGGTTTGACTATGCCAGTTTTGCTAAACTATTTCCAGCAAAATCCCAAAGAGATGGATAATTATCTGCCGCGCTGGGAACGCTTTGTCTTTTTCAAAGAAACTGGTGGTACACCTGCTACAGGAAGTATTCGTGTACCAGTCACAGCAGAACGTTCTATTGCCACTGATAAATCTGTAATGCCTCCAGGAGCATTGGCGATCATTAACACCAATTTACCCTATCCTGCTTCGGGTGGAAAGCTAGAGTATCGTACTGTAAACCGCTACGTCCTTGACCAAGATACAGGAAGCGCTATCAAAGGACCAGGACGAGTTGATTATTTTATGGGAAGTGGCAAATTAGCTGGCGATCGCGCTGGTGTGACTGGCGGCAATGGCAGCTTATATTATTTGTTGTTGAAGCAGTAATTATAACTCTTTTCAATCTTGGTCTTTACACTCATACCTGCCTGTAAATACACATTTGTAGGGTGTTGGGAACCGCAGATGCACGCAGATAATTTATTTGTATGCATCTGTCCCTACTTTCTCTTAAGCATGAAATATTATTCATCTACGTGCAAAGAACATAATCCTAATAAAAAGCGACAATTATTTTGCCCATATCTAGGAGTTGTGAAAAAATAACTATGAAATTCAGTGAAATTTTAGAAAAACTTGGTGACGCCGCCGCCTCCAGTAGCTTGTCTTTCAATAAAGATAATGACCCAGAAATTACAGGGTTAGCAGCAGTAGATGAAGCGACAAGCGGCACTCTCAGCTACATTGAAGGAGCAAGATTTGCTTCTATGGTCAGCAAAACCAGTGCCACTGCTTTAATTTTGCCTCCAGATCAAACACTACAAGCACAAGCACAAGAACGCGGTATTGTTTGGATAGCAACAAAAGAACCAAGACTCTTATTTGCCAAAATTATCGCGCTGTTTTACCAACCTTGGCGTCCCACTCCAGAAATTCATCCTACTGCCGTTATTCACCCGACAGCAAAAATAGGTACCCAGGTGTACGTAGGTCCTCATGTTGTGATTCAGCAAGGAGCAGAAATTGGCAATGATGTGTGCGTTCATGCCAATGTCGTAATTTATCCAGATGCCAAAATAGGCGATCGCACTACATTGCACGCTAATTGCACCATTCACGAACGGACTCGCATTGGTGCAGATTGTGTGATTCACAGTGGTGCTGTTATTGGTGCTGAAGGCTTTGGCTTTGTTCCTAGTTCAACTGGTTGGGTGAAGATGGAACAATCCGGCTACACGGTTTTAGAAGATGGTGTAGAAGTCGGCTGCAACAGCGCCATCGACCGCCCAGCCGTAGGAGAAACACGGGTAGGTCGCAATACCAAAATTGACAATATGGTTCAAATAGGTCACGGTTGCCAAATAGGTGCTGGTTGTGCATTGGCAGGTCATGTTGGTATGGCGGGAGGCGTGACACTTGGCAATGGTGTTATTTTGGCTGGACAAGTGGGAGTTGCAAATCAGGTAAAGATTGGTGATCGGGCGATCGCATCTGCAAAAACTGGAATTCATAATGATGTAGCACCAGGAGAAATTGTCTCTGGAACTCCAGCGGTATCTCATAAACAATACTTGAAGGTGTCAGCTATTCTCACCCGCCTACCAGAAATGTATCAAGTCCTCAAACAGTTACAACGTAAATTTAACTAGTACTCCAACACATTGATTTTGATGGGTTACAAGATCCCCGACTTCGCAAAAGTTGTCGGGGATCTCACCCCTACGACATATCAAAACTAATGCTTTGGATTATCAAACTTAAACACTTTACAGCTATCGCTGACAATTGCAAAGCATTTTAATCCTATAGCAACTATAGCAGTCCTATTTTACGTGTTATATTTTTTACTAAATACGTAGATGTAAAAGACACGAAGAAAAATTTTACAAATTATTTAGGATTGCTATAATGCTTTGCCTAGCAATATTTCTTGTTACTGACATACTTAATATCGAATCTGGCTTTTAAGACTCTTCATTTTATTTATAGCCCTTGCCTTGCAGGCTTTGTAGGTATAGCCTCAAGTTTTGTCAGATTAAAGCTGATTTTTAACTCAATATTAGCAAGCATCTAGCTGTCCATTTTGCTGTTAAATTTCGCATTTCGGTTTGTTTGTTAACCAAGTCATAAAAGCAAAAGATTTTTCTATAATTATTTTTCAAGTATATATACTTAAAATTATTTTTAAATGAAAAATGTATGTAAAATGCATATTTAATGATAGCTATCTTGCGGTTAATAGAGAAAAAGTAATCTAAATCTGGCTGAAGAAAAATATATGAGCAAAAACAGTATAATAACAAACATTTCGGAAGAAATCAGTGACCAACTGGAAGTTGGAAATTGGATCATAAAGATTGGTTCACCTCAAGGCGCGACAGCGAATGTCGCAACGAAGGAAGAAAAATCCATTTGGCGATTGCGTTCCACTCCATTGATATTTGAGGAACCCTCAGATACCATACTGAATCGACAAGAATCAGTCAAAGAAGCGATCGCTGCTTTTAAAGCGGGACAATCGGTAGAATTTTACGGTCCAGCCGGTGTTGGAAAAACAGTTTTATTACGTAACTTGGTGCACAATAATCAAGTCAAATCACTTTTCCCTGGTGGTGTGATTAGCCTATCTCCTGTGCATCCAAATGTAGACGATTTACTTCAGTTTATATGGGATGCATTTTATGAAAGCAACATTCCTTATAAACCAACTCATAAGCAAATTCGTCAACAACTCCAAGAAAAACAAGCTCTTGTGGTGCTAGATGATGATGGACTTATCCAAGATGAATTGGAAGAGCTGATGAATGCAGCTCATCAATGTACCTTTTTGATTGCTTCGTCAAAAGGGCGAATGAAAAAAAAGGGGCGCTCAATCTTGCTTTCTGAACTATCGATAAATGATACTCTGGCTTTAGTGGAAAGAGAACTGCAACGTTCTCTCAACGCAGAAGAACTCGCTGGAGCAAAATCGCTGTGTACGATTTTCAACGGGCATCCGATGAAAGTGCAGATAGCAATGGCAAATATACTGGAAGAAGGGCGATCGCTTACGGAAGTTGTCAGTTTATTATCAACAGATGCTCCTGGTAACTATCTGCTGCAACAAATAGTCACATCGCTATCAACATCACAAAGAATGATTCTGAATTTATTAAGTGTCATGGGTGGTGTTGGGCTTGAAAGTGAACAGATAATTCATATCACAGAAATTTCTGATGCTTTTAATATACTTGAGGGATTACGTAGGCGTCATTTCGTGCAGTTTGATGGTTCTCGATATCAGGTCAGTAAGACTGTAGTTGAACTTTTACCGCCAGAATGGAAGTTGACAGCACCTGTGGAAAAAGCGATTGCGCATAGCGCAGTGCCAAAGGCAATCGCCTACTTTATAAATTGGGCGGAACGACATCAACAGCAACCCAACATTTTGTTATCCCAAACCGATGCGATCGTACAAATTATAGAGATAGCAGTTAGAGAGAGTCGTTGGAAAGATGTCTTGCGCTTGGTAAAAGCTGTGGAAGAGACACTCGCTTTAACTAAGCAATGGGGTTTGTGGGAGCAAGCCCTGTCTCGGGGATTACAAGCATCTCAAGCCGAAACAGATAAAGTTGCCCAAGCTTGGGCATTGCATCAATTAGGGACTCGTGCCCTTTGTTTAGAAGAAAATAGCACAGCTAAAGATTATTTTACCAAAGCAATACAATTACGGGAATCGCTTGATGACGCGATGGGAGTTGCTGCAACTCGCCACAATCTTAATTTATTAGAAAATTCTCCATCTTGGTCATCAACTCAAAATAGCCAGCGCCCAAATGTAAACGATTCCGCAAAAAACTTTACACAATCTCCGCTACCGACAACCAACGATACTAACCATCTGCTGACTCGAATGAATATAGTATCGTCAAACACTTCCCCCTCCGGCAAAAGTGTGTATAAAAAAGCGCTGCTGTTTCCAACAGGAGTGATCACGACTGGAATTTTAGCCTCAGGCGGATTGCTTGCTTGGTTTAACTGGCATCGTTTCGCACCCTTACTTTCACCAACATCCACCACCGCGCCGAAAACGACTAAACGCTCACCTATTCCCAAACCGAAACCCACAGCGTCCGCCAGACCATCAGTGATTATCGAACCTCCATCCACAGTCACTGTTCCGCTGTCACCTCTTCCTGAAGTTATACCCAAAGTTAATCCACCGCTAACACCAAACATCGAAGACCAACAACCAATCGTTCCCAAACGTGAGAAGTCAAAAACAAAACCTACACCTGCACCTGCAACACCCACGACAACAGCTGCACCCACACTTATACAACCCACTCCAGAAACAACTGTAGTACCAACGACAGAAGAAGTTACACCTACCCCAACTTTCACGCCGTCGGCGGAACCAAATTCTGAACAAAATCAACCGACCGTAGAACCTACACCTACTCCAATTACACCAATTCCAACTCCAGTACCAACACCAACAAGCGAAATCACACCTAATTCAGCGTTCACGATCACACCAAGCGCCCAGCCAAGCAACTTGACAATTGAGAACAATACACTACCGACACAAACAAGCGATACCACACCAACTACCCAATCAAGCAATTTAACAATTGAGAACAATACACTACCGACNACAATTGAGAACAATACACTACCGACACAAACAAGCGATACCACACCAACTACCCAATCAAGCAATTTAACAATTGAGAACAATACACTACCGACACAAACAAGCGATACCACACCAACTACCCAATCAAGCAACGTAACAATTGAGAACAATACACTACCGACACAAACAAGCGATACCACACCAGTTGCTCAATCAAGCAACGTAACAATTGAGAACAATACACTACCGACACAAACAAGCGATACCACACCTGCTTCAGGGTTCACGTTCACACCAATGGCGGAATCGCCCAATTCAACAATTGATCACAACACAGTGATATCAATAAGCGAAACCACACCTACTTCAGTGTTCACGTTAATACCAGTGACGGAATCGCCCAACTCAACAATTGATCACAACATAGTACTGATATCAATAAGCGAAACCATACCTACTTCAGCGTTCACGCTCACACCAATCGCCCAACCAAGTAACTTAACAATTGAGAACAATACACTAGCGACACCTACTTCAGCGTTGACAATCACACCAGTGACCCAACTCAGCAACGAAACAATTGATAACAATACAGAACCCAGAACGCAGAACACAGAATGACCTTTACGGACAAATCATGGACGTGAACTTGTAGGGTACGTTAATGGAGTGTAACGCAGCGTCTTATAAAGACTAGTGGTTCGCCACATTAATTCTGATGGGTTACAAGATCCCCGACTTCTTAAAGAAGTCGGGGATCTCACCCCTACGACAAAACCACTAGTACAGGATGGCATTGGTGTGATAGCGATCGCGCTAACGCACCCTACAAGCTTTTGCTCACAATCCCAATTTTTCCAAAACTGGTTTGGTGGAAACGATGTGCCGTTCTAGACCGAGTTCTTTCGGACTCACCCCAACTGCTAAAGCAATCAACTGGGGTAAATGCAGCACTGGTAAACCTAATTTCTGTCCAATGACCTTTTCCACTTCTGGTTGACGCGAATCTAAGTTAAGGTGGCACAAAGGACAAGGTGTAACCATACAATCAGCACCAGCTTCTAGGGCTTCTTGAATATGTACCCCTGCCATTTTAAAAGATTGGGTTGTGGCGTAGCTAGAAAGTGGCCATCCACAACATTGCGTACGACCTCTGTAATAAATAGGTTCTGCGCCTAATGTGCGAAACACATTTTCCATCGCTTGGGGTTGGAACGGGTCATCATAAGGCATAGACTTTTGAGCACGTAGGAGATAGCAGCCATAAAAAGCTGCACATTTTAATCCCGCTAACTTGCGGGTAACACGTTTTTGAATTTCCTCTAAACCATAGTCTGTAACTAGGGCATAAAGCAGATGTTTGACTTGCGTCGTTCCGCGATAAGGTAAACAACCTTCTTTTTGTAGCAAGCCATTCACCTGTTCAACGTATCCTGGATTTGTTTTTTGGCATTCTTTTAAGCTTTCATCAACATGACCAATCACACCCTGACAAGTGCTGCAATGGGTAAGCAGTGGTAAATTTAACTCTTCTGCTAAAGTAATATTGCGGGCATTAACCGTATCTTCCAACAGTTGGGAATCTTCCTTATAAGTGCCGGAACCACAGCAAGCAGCTTTTTTGAGTTCAACCAGTTCAATGTCTAAAGCTTGACTGAGGGCAACAGTTGATTGATGAAGCTCGCGGCAAGCTCCTTGGGCAACACAACCTGGGAAGTATGCGTATTTTAATGTATGGGTTAGCATAGTATTTTGGTTAGTCAATAACTGTTTTATCATCACTATTTAATGTTGGTAGCAAAGCTATCGATTTTCAAAATGCACCACAAAAATTTAATAAAAGTTGTAAAAGATCATTTTTTACACAGTGTAAGCGATCGCGTAGCACGTTCTACTCAAAGAACCGCTCTTGAAGCAGTTGTTCTATCGAAATTTACAAATGGAACGGAATAGAGATTTTCAATAAAGAAAATCCAAGACCAGTGTACGGATGATCGCGCTTTCCGTTAAGATCAATATGCTCAAAAACATATCCCCCATAAACAGCGGATTATACCAACTTGTTGAGGACTTTTATTTATGAGCCAATCGGAAATTTTTGACAAGGTCAAGAAAATTGTTGCCGATCAACTTAGCGTTGATGCCGAGACGGTGACACCACAATCGAATTTTGCTAATGATTTAGGGGCTGACTCCTTGGATACGGTTGAATTGGTCATGGCTTTGGAAGAAGAGTTTGACATTGAAATTCCTGATGAAGCTGCCGAAAAAATTACAACAGTTCAAGAGGCAGTTGACTATATTAACAATAAAGTTGCCGCATCCGCCTAAAAAAGTGCTGAGTGCTGAGTAGCGAAAAGCCAGCGCTGTACAGAGGTGTGTTTGATTGTAGACGCAACAGCCGCTTACCGTAAGGGTAGCGACTGGCGTTACCTTCTTTGTAAAGAAAAATCACTCGGAACACATTGCTTGGAACTCGAAACTTTACTCAGGACTCAGCATTCATGACTCAGAACTATTTTGTTCTTCCTGCATCAAGAGCCACTTAACTATTGTCATGACTGATTTTATACGTAAACGCGTTGTTGTCACTGGTGTTGGCGCGATTACACCGATTGGTAATACACCAGCCCAATATTGGGAAGGATTGATAAGCGGGCGCAATGGCATTGGTGAAATCACCTTGTTCGATGCGTCTCGTCATGATTGTCGCATTGCTGGTGAGGTAAAAAACTTCGATCCGCATGAGTACATGGATCGCAAAGAAGCAAAGCGCATGGATCGCTTTGCTCAATTTGGCGTTTCTGCGGCAAAACAAGCTCTCGGCGACGCGCAGTTAGTCATCAATGACCTGAACGCAGAACAAATTGGTATCATTATTGGTTCTGGCGTTGGCGGCATTAAGGTGCTCGAAGACCAGCAAACAATCTACTTGAACCGTGGTCCCGACCGCTGCAGTCCCTTCATGATACCGATGATGATAGCCAATATGGCAGCAGGATTGACAGCAATTCACACTGGTGCTCGAGGACCAAATTCCTGCTCAGTCACTGCTTGTGCCGCTGGCTCAAACGCCATAGGGGATGCTTTTCGCCTGGTTCAAGGGGGATATGCCCAAGCAATGATTTGTGGCGGGTGTGAAGCGGCAATTACACCCTTGTCCATAGCCGGATTTGCATCAGCTAGGACACTTTCGCTTCGTAATGATGATCCGGCTCATGCCAGCCGCCCATTTGACAAAGACCGCGACGGATTTGTCATGGGAGAAGGTGCGGGCATCTTAATTTTAGAAGAGCTACAGCACGCCCTCAGTCGCAAAGCCAGAATTTATGCAGAAATTGTTGGCTATGGCATGACTTGCGACGCTTACCATATGACCTCTCCAGTACCCGGAGGCGAAGGCGCCGCAAGAGCCATCCAACTGGCACTCAAAGATGCAGGACTAACGCCAGAACAGGTAAGCTATGTCAATGCTCATGGCACCAGTACGCCAGTGAATGATCCGACGGAAACGGCTGCAATTAAAAGAGCTTTGGGCGATCGCGCCTCAATAATACCAATTAGCTCCACTAAATCAATGACAGGTCATCTATTAGGCGGGTCTGGTGGAATTGAAGCGGTAGCAACAGTACTGGCGATCGCCAATGACCAGATTCCACCGACAATTAATCTGGAAAACCCCGACCCCAATTGTGACTTGGATTATGTTCCCAACATCAGCCGGAAAGCAAATGTTGAGGTTGCCCTATCCAATTCTTTTGGTTTTGGTGGTCATAATGTAACACTAGCTTTTAAGAAGTACGTCTAAAGTTGGAAATTTAAAATGCGTGTATCTAACTTCAGGCGTAGTTAAGAACCTTGTGAAGAGCGGGTGTAGGGCTGTTCGCTTGATAATTAAGTTCATTCAATACCGATAACAAGGGGATTCCCTCATAAAATTAATCCAAAATCCATAACAAAAATCCCAAAATATGCCGCTTGTCCGGCAACAAGTACCAATGGGATGATGAGGATACTGCATTGGGGATCTCAAGCAACACGGCAATCAGCGAATGACAATTTTAATTGGCAAAACCCGCCACTCAGCAGTTCGGTAGGAAGGAAGCGAGTTTTCCGTTGAGGAACCACCGGAAACTCGCACTCGTAATCCACAGCCGGACAGTTTCTACAGAGAAACCCTTTTTGGAACTGTCCTCAAGAACCATTAAGGGCGCAGTGTCTTCGCTTTTTGCCTCCCCTGTAGTGATAACAGAGTGCTAACCCGTCGTAAAGAACAATTTCTTATTATGGCTGTTGCAACCCAAACCCTCGAAGAAGTTTGTATTAACTCGATCCGCTTTCTGGCAATTGATGCCGTAGAAAAGGCAAAGTCTGGTCACCCAGGGCTGCCTATGGGCGCAGCGCCAATGGCTTTTGTGCTATGGGATCGCTTTATGCGGTATAATCCCAAAAATCCCACGTGGTTCAACCGCGATCGCTTTGTGCTGTCCGCCGGTCACGGTTCTATGTTGCAGTATGCCCTGCTGTACCTGACAGGCTTCGACAGCGTCAGCATTGAAGATATTAAGCAATTCCGTCAGTGGGAATCGAGAACCCCCGGACACCCCGAAAATTTCATGACCGCTGGCGTGGAAGTAACCACCGGACCTCTGGGACAAGGAATTGCGAATGGAGTCGGTTTGGCGATCGCCGAAGCACACCTTGCTGCAAAGTTCAACAAACCCGATGCCAAAATTGTTGACCATTATACCTACGTAATTTTAGGTGATGGCTGCAACATGGAAGGCGTTTCTGGTGAAGCTTGTTCTTACGCGGGACACCTGGGATTAGGCAAACTCATCGCTCTGTACGACGACAACCACATCTCCATCGATGGTTCTACAGACATAGCATTCACCGAAGATGTTTCCAAGCGCTTTGAAGCTTACGGTTGGCACGTACTACACGTTCAAGATGGCAATACCGATTTAGAAGGAATTGCCAAAGCAATTGAAGAAGCAAAATCCGTCACCGATAAGCCTTCTTTTATTAAGGTCACAACCACCATTGGTTACGGTTCGCCCAATAAAGCAAACACTGCTGGTGTTCACGGTGCAGCTTTGGGTGCAGACGAAGTCAAACTCACCCGGGAAAACTTGGGTTGGGAACACGAGCCTTTTGTCGTTCCAGAAGATGCTCTTAAGCACTGGCGCAAAGCAATTGAGCGTGGCGCAGACTACGAAGCTGAATGGAACAAAACCTATGACACCTACAAAGGCAAGTATGCCGAAGAGGCTGCTGAGTTTGAACGCTACATTAGCGGCAAACTCCCCGATGGTTGGGATAAAGTACTACCCACCTACACTCCCGAAGACAAAGCAGTCGCCACCCGCAAACACTCGGAAACCTGCCTGAACAAACTGGCACCGGTTTTACCTGAACTCATTGGTGGTTCTGCTGACTTGACCCACTCCAACCTGACTGAGATTAAGGGCTTCGGCGACTTTCAGAAAGGACAATACCAAAACCGTAACATCCACTTTGGTGTGCGGGAACACGGTATGGGCGCAATCTGTAACGGCATATCGCTGCATCGTTCTGGATTAATTCCCTACGGCGCTACCTTCCTAATCTTCACAGACTATATGCGTGCTGCCATCCGCTTATCCGCCCTGTCCCACGGTGGCGTGATTTGGGTGATGACTCACGACTCGATTGGACAAGGTGAAGATGGTCCCACGCACCAACCGATTGAAACTTTGGCTTCCCTGCGAGCCATTCCTCAGTTAACGGTGATTCGCCCCGCAGACGGAAATGAAACTTCTGGCGCTTATAAAGTGGCGATTGAAAAGGCGAAGCAACACGCTCCCACCCTGTTGGCGTTCACCCGTCAAAATGTCCCCAACTTGGCAGGTACATCAATTGAGGGCGTGACTAAGGGTGGATACACGGTGGTTGACAGCGAGGGTACCCCGGAACTGATTCTAATTGGTACTGGTTCCGAATTGAGCCTCTGCGTAACCGCAGCGGAGAAACTCACCAGCGAAGGCAAGAAAGTCCGTGTTGTCTCGCTACCCTCATGGGAACTGTTTGAAGCACAAGATGCGGCTTATAAAGAATCTATTCTGCCTAAAGCCGTCACCAAGCGTTTGTCTGTAGAAGCTGGTTCTAGTTTGGGCTGGCACAAGTACGTCGGTACTGAAGGCGATACTGTTAGCATCGATCGCTTTGGTGCTTCAGCTCCAGGCGGTGTCTGTCTGGAGAAGTTTGGCTTCAGTGTTGATAATGTGTTAGCTAAAGCGAAACAATTGTTGGGTTAATTAGCAACAAACTATTCTCTTTCTTTTCAAGGTGGGCAATAAAGCCCACTTTTTTTTTGTTTAAGGAACCGCGTAGATGCCCAGAGGGTGGCTTCCTGTAGACCCGAAGGTAGGCGAGGCGTGAAAACACAAACAAAGAAAAAAAGTTGTTAGAGTTAATTAATGTAGGATGGAAAAAATAGGAGGATATTATGGACGATATTTCTAGTTATAAACATGAACTTATTAACCGGATATCACCAATAGTAGACAAGTTGTTTCAAACTAACAGTTTATATCAGGTAAAGTTAGACAAAGATGAGATGCTTGAAATGTTAGTCAGCCTTTTTGGAAAGTTTTCACCGGAAGAAATGAGGGCTATTACCGATAAAGAGTTAACAAAACGAATTGATAGTATTCTCGTGCTAGAGGCTGTTTCAGGAACACTTAATGATTTGACACCGGAGGAAATCGAAATTTTTGATGCAGCGGTAGAAGGGAGATAGGTAGGGTGGCTTATCTCCTTTGATCGCAAGGGTTGTCATGTTGGAGAAGGATGCTGCTGCCTCGTTTGAAAATCCCATATTCCGCACAGATAAATTTGCGGCTACATCCCCACCGGCTACTCAAGGTGCATCATCTTGTTAGACCAATCTTGCTTTTTGAGAGTATATAAATTACATATCTCATTATGGTAGGTTATCTTCCCTGAATAAATCATGCCTATTTTTATAAGAAGCTTTGATGAGGCAACATTTAACGGATCAACCAAGCCGATTAATTCTGGTAATGCCAATTTTTCAAATGCATATCGAACGCATTCCTTAAGAATCTCAGTTCCATAGCCCAGTCCCCAATATTGCGGAAGAAGGGAAATCGCTAAATCATTTCTACCTAGGTCTTTTAGATATAATGGACCAGTGTTTCCAATAACATCACCAGAAGCCTTTAAGACAACAGCGTATCGACCATATCGATGTTTTGAATAATCGGCAATTGTTCTCGAAATGAGGAATTCCTCTGCTTGTCTTTTGTCTCTCAGCGGTTCTCCAATAAATTTCATTATGAGTGGATCTGATCTCAGGAAATAATAAGTGGAGATATCGCTTGGAGTCCATTTACGAACCATGGTTCTATTAGTTTCAAATAATATAGTATTCATTATTAATTAGTGTTACACTTCAGTTTTAAACACACTCACGGATGCTTGTAATTGCTGCGCCACTTCTACAGTTTGTTGTAAAGACGTAGACACAACGCGAGACGAATCAGCAGTACGAACTGATGCTTTGGTAATTTCCTTCATTAAAAGAGAGACAGCTTGAGAAGTTTGAGCTTGAGATACTGTTGTCAGAGAAATCGACTCCACCAACTCGTCGATTTGACGAGACACTTCTACAATTCGCTCCATGCTTTGCTTAACGTCTTTGACTAGGTAAGCGCTTTCCACCACCTGAGTCGTTCCCTGTTGTATCGCTTGGACGACTGCGTTGGTTTCTGATTGGATATTTTGTACTATGTATTCAATTTCTTTGGTTGCTTGGGCTGACTCGGCGGCTAGGCGACCGACTTCTTGCGCCACAACAATAAAGCCGTGATTTTCTTCACCAGCACGGTAGGCTTCAATACTAGCATTGATAGACAACAAGTTGGTTTGCAATGCGATTTGGTTAATTAAGGTTACAACTTTGGAAATCTCTTGGGATGATTCACCGAAACGTTTTACCTTTTCGGCTGTTTCAGTAATTGTCTGTTGTAAATTTAAGATGCTAGAAACAGTACGCTCCATGACTTCACCCGCAGCCAAGGCAGTATTGGCGGATGCGCGAGCAATTTCTGCTGTTTGATGCGCACTATTGGCGACTTGTTGAATCGAGAGGGTCATTTGATCGACTGAATCAATGGTGCGGGTAATTTCTTCAGCCTGATTGAGTGCTTCATCTGCTAATTGACTGATAGCATGAGAGTTTTCCCCCACAGAAACATTGACCTGTTGGGCAGCTTGTTTGACTTGAATAACTATTTGCCGCAAGCTTTCAATGATCACATTAAAAAAGTCAGCGACTATCCCGATTTGACCGATTGTAATTTCAGCCCGAGCTGTCAAATCACCTTTGGCGACCTCTTGAACCTCGCTAATAAGTTCTACAAGTTGACGTTGGAGAGTTTCTTTACTACGCTTCAATTCCTCTTCCGCCTGCTTGCGTGAGGTAATGTCTGATTGCACGCCGACAAAATTTATCACATTCCCAGTTACGTCTCGCACGGTCGAAATGCTTAATTCACACCAGAACGCGGTACCGTCTTTGCGGTAATTCTTGATCACAACTTGACATTCACGCTCCTGTTGTACTGCTGTGCGTATTTCCTCAATAGTATCTGCGTCGGTGTCCAGTCCTTGCAAAAATCGGCAGTTACGCCCCAGCACTTCTTTTGGTGAATAGCCGGTCATGGTTTCAAATGCGGCATTGCAAAAGACGATCGGATTATCTAACTGATGCGGGTCTGTGATGATGATAGAGTTACTAGCGGCAGCGATCGCCAGGTCACGTACCCGCAGCACTTTTTGTGCCTGTTGCAATTGATGCAAAAGATTTGCTTGTTCTAGAGCAATGCTTACCTGAATGGCAAATTGCCCGAACAAATCTATTTCTGACTTCTGCCAGATGCGAGGTTCAGAACATTGGTGACCGCACAATAAACCCAAAAGCTGGTTATCTTCCAGAATAGGTGCAACGACATTCGCTTTAATTTGAAAGTTTTCTAGAATTTTCTGGTGACAATCTGTAAAACCCGCTTCGTAAATGTTATTTGTAGCCCGGACTCGACCATTTTTGTACATTTGAATGTAGTCTTCACGAAACGGATCATCGACTGTTTTCCCTAAGGTTTTCATCCAACCCTGTGCTACTGACTCGGCGATGATCGTCCCACTCCAATCTGGATTGAAGTAGTAGACGATAACGCGGTCTAGATTGAGCGCTTTCCTGACTTCAGTGACGGCTGTGTTGAGGACATCTTCTAATTTAAGAGAACCCCGAATCCGGAGGGTCACTTCTGTAAAAAGTTGCGATCGCTCAGCTTCTGCTTGTTGCTGTTTGAGGAGCATTGCTTGAGTCACCATTCGCCGATCCACGAAGGCAGTCAGCAGCGTGCAACTCAAGATAATCACCGTAGCAATGCTGATGCCCACAGCCAGCCAAGTGAAGGAAGTATACATTTCCTGGGCTGCTGTTGTGCCTGCACTCTTCACGTGAGTTGGTGTGAAAGAGGCAGCAGCCATCCCTGTGTAGTGCATCCCGGAAATTCCAGCCCCCATAACCAATGCACTCAAAATCTTGCGTCGTATACTGCCTTTACCAATTTGCAAACGCAGGTGAAAGGCAATCCACAGCGCTAGTATCGACGCACTTATAGCGATGACTATAGAAAGTATAAACAGCACAGGCTGATAGTGAGTCGCTGCTTGCATTCGCATTGCTAACATACCAACGTAGTGCATCGACGCAATGCCAATGCCCATTAACACTCCACCAATCAGCAATCGCCGCTGACTTAAGAACTGGCGACTGGCAAGGAAAAGTGCGCCAAGTGAGGCAACAATAGCAGGCAATATTGACACCAGCACAATCAACACGTCATAGCTCATCGGTATCGGCAAACTGTAGGCGAGCATAGCAACAAAATGCATTGACCAGATGCCCATTCCCATGGCGATCGCGCCCCCAATTAACCATGCAAGTCTAGCTCGTCCCTGAGTCAGCGTTACCCGCCCAGCCAAATCAACAGCAGTGTACGAAGCAAGGACAGCTATCACTATCGAAAGCGCCACAAGCCGTGGATCGTAAGTGCTACTCATCGCCACATGTGCCAGGAGCATCTATATTAACCTCATTAACCTCGAACTGGATACTTGTGAAATCAGAAGTAAACCATGAGTACCCCTAAGACACTCATCAAGTGGGGCGCGCTCATGGAGAGCGAAAAATCTTGACAAGTCACCTGACGGTGCTGATAAAAATGGCAGATGCAAAGTGCTGAAATCACACTTGTAAGACAGTAAAACGCCCTTAAATATATAAAACTAATTTTAACATCTACCTTAAGTTAGATAAAATGAAAATAACTGAACTCTAAATGTAAAAATTTTTAATGCATATAACTATATAGTATAATATATTACTTAAGCAAAGTTTTCCAGTCGCATTCTTAACTAGTGCTTCATCGGATGAATTCTGATGGGTTACAAGATCCCCGACAACTTTTGCGAAGTCGGGGATCTCACCCCTACGACATATTAAAACTAATGAGACAGACTACTAGGAAATAGCCGCTTATTTTTATTAAAGAAACTGATTATACCCAATTATTTGCTAGCTAGTAGATCACAATCTCAATATGCAAGCAAAAAACCTTCTGAGTTCTGATTTCTCACTTCTTTTTTAGTTAATCTTTTCTCAACTTCGTTCCACAATTCTTGCAGAAGAAAGCATCTGTATCATGGAAAGACAAACCGCAACCAGAACAAACTGTTTCCACTTGATTAGCGGTTTTGACTAATCGCTTAATCAAATCACCCACTTGCCAAGGAATGAGTGCAATACCTGTTAAAATCATCAACACTGTTAGCAGGCGACCTAGTTCAGAAATTGGAGTGACATCGCCAAAACCCACAGTTGTCATTGTCACAATGGAAAAATAAAAAGCATCCAAAAAAGTAGCGAAATTTTTTGGGTTAACCGGATGCTCTACTTGATAAATTAAACCAGAGTATACAAAGATTATTGCAAATAAAGTAAATAATATCCGTACAGAAATCAAACTATCTTCTGTACTAATACCAAATAAAAATTTTTTATCTATAAATCTGATTAACCGTAAAATTCGGAACCATCGCAACAATCGGATAAAACTGATAGCATCTGCACCTAGGAAAAATGGCAAAATTGCCATTAAGTCAATGATTGAATAGAAGGTAAAGACATACTTAATTTTATTTTCTTCACTCCACAGCCGCAGTAAATACTCTGCTGCAAAAATTAACAAAATTACCTGGTCTATACCGTCTAAAAGTAGCCGTAAATTGTCAGGAATATTATAAGTTTGTGCTACAAAACTTACTGAAGATAGAAAAACCAGACCAGCAATGGTTAAATTCACAGATTTACCTACTGGTGTCTCTAAATCTTGCAAGTAAAATGCTGTTTTTTCTCTCGAAAGTAACATAATCCACAAAAGCTACGTCTAACAAATACAGCAAAATAGTCCTAAGTACCAAATGCTGAGCCTGTCATTTCTTATTTTTACCTCAGGGCTAATGATTTAGCACTGCTTAATGTAAGAAAATTGAATGTGGTATATTTTTGATAATAATAATTTTTGACTCTTAAGCTTATATGAACTCAGAAGAATTTATGCGTTTGGCGCTGGAAGAAGCAAAGAAAGGAGATGCGCCTTACGGTGCTGTGATTGTCAAAGATAACCAAGTAGTTGCCCTAGCTTATAATACTGTGAAGCGAGACAGCGAACCTTCTGCCCATGCAGAGATTAATGTCATTCGCAATTTAACCGCTCAACTTCAAAACCCTTCTTTAGAAGGTTATACCATATACACCACTGGTGAACCTTGTCCGATGTGTGCAACTGCTTGCGTTTGGACGGGTATATCAGAAATTGTCTACGGTGCTTCTATTGAAGATTTAGTTTCTGTTAATCAATCTCAAATCAACATATCATGCGAAGAGGTTATTGCTAAAAGCTTTAGAAAAATCAAGGTGCAAAGAGGGGTTTTAAGAGAAGAGTGTCTAAACTTATTTAAGTAGCTTATCAGGTTTTAAGTCTGACTTTTCACGTCATGTGGAAAAGTCCACAAAAAATTTAACTTTCTTTCCCCAAAATTCACGCGTCTCTCTCCTTATAGGAGCAGGGCTGTTTCATTCCACAAGGGATAACAGTTTGTCAATATCATTAGATATAAATCGTTGAGCAGAGGTAATGGAAGAATAACCATTTCGGCGTAACACATTCAGGGCGATCGTTCGCATTACCGACAGATTCGCAGGAGGATTACCCTTGGGTATGGTCGAGTTGTCTTCCTCAAAAACCACATCTTTAACCCAATGGAGACGATTCTCAATTCCCCAATGCGTCCGAATTCACGATCGCGAAATCAACTGCCGAATGTACCAGGCTACTAATGTAGTATGCAACTTGATGATATGCTTTCCCTGCACGAGTACCAATTCGTTCAATCTTAATTAACGAGTTCAGCCCAGCCCATTCCTGACTAATGCCAGTTAAATCATTAAAAACTTGCACCGTTCGTGTTGTAGCTCGGTTTCGAGTTCTTTCGTTGCTGATATAGCGACTTGTTGGTTTGGCATTATCCGTATTACACCGAATTTGGCGATGCAAGTTTTTTTGGTTAGCTTTAACGGCGATTGCGCGGAGCGCACTGCCCCTTGGGCAATCGCGTAGTCATTGCCACCATCAATAATTAACTTGCAAGTTTTTTTTGGCAATGTAGAGCGTCCAAACTAAAAACAGCACCTTTGATATCCAGTACTGCAATCAAGTTTTGTACTGTGGTAATTTCGCTACCTTTCTTATTCTCTAATTTGTCCATACCTAAAACTAACCCTTTTTTGCCTGCAAATACCGAGACAATACTCACAAAATTTTGATACTCGCTTTTATAGTCTTGCACTGTTCCTTTAATACTTTTACCATCAATTCCACACCACTCGGATGTCTCCAAATAAACATAGTTTTGTGCCCATTGATTGAACGTTGCGGCAAGTGTGTCAAAATCGACTCCCATTTGTGGTAGAAAGTGAAACTACACGGGAATCTATTTTCGGGCGAGATTTGCACAGTGAAGGGCAGCTCCTGCAAGCCTGCTGTCTAACGGCAAGTCGTTGAGCAAACAATTCCCCAGGGCAATAGCTGCGGAGAGTGTCAACAGACATGATGATAAAATTTGTAACGAATAACATAAGTCAGCGCAATTATTTAGATAACAAAAAAAAATTGCTTTTAAAGCAAAATCGATGAAAAATAGTAGCCATAAAAATTTAATATTATTTTAAGCAAATTAACTTATCCTTAGATTGGTATCAATTTTTGGTTGGCAACAGTCACTAATCCCTATCAGGGCTTGAAATTATCTGTAAAGATTTATGAGTTACTACATTTCTCCCCGCTTTCTGGATAAACTTGCAGTTCACATCACTAAAAACTACCTTGAGCTTCCTGGTGTCCGAGTCCCCTTAATTTTGGGTATTCACGGACGCAAAGGCGAGGGCAAGTCTTTTCAATGTGAGTTAGTCTTCGAGAGAATGGGTGTCGAAGTGACTCACATATCCGGCGGCGAACTGGAAAGTCCAGATGCAGGAGATCCAGCACGTTTGATTCGTCTGCGCTATCGAGAAACAGCAGAACTCATCCGCGTGCGCGGCAGAATGTGCGTAATCATGATTAACGATTTGGATGCAGGTGCTGGACGCTTTGATGAAGGCACTCAGTATACGGTCAATACTCAGTTGGTGAATGCCACACTTATGAATATTGCCGATAATCCTACCGATGTCCAACTCCCTGGTAGTTACGACGCAACGCCTTTACATCGTGTACCAATTATTGTGACAGGCAATGATTTCTCCACCCTGTATGCGCCCTTAATTCGGGATGGTCGGATGGAGAAATTTTACTGGGATCCAGACCGAGATGATAAAGTTGGCATTGTTGGCGGGATTTTTGAACCGGATGGACTGTCACGGCGGGAAATTGAACAACTAGTGGATACTTTCGCTAATCAGTCGATTGACTTCTTTAGTGCTTTGCGTTCCCGAATTTATGACGAACAAATCCGCAAATTTATCGGTGAAATAGGAATTGAGCGCGTATCCCAACGTGTGGTTAACAGCACTGAAGGACCGCCACAATTTAAAAAGCCTAATTTCAGCTTGTCTCACTTAATTGAAATGGGCAACTTGATGGTTGGTGAACAAAAACGGGTAGAAAATTCTCAATTGGTTGATGAGTACAATCGATTGAATAGAGGCAGAAATTATCAACCTGCGCCTCCACCACCTGCTCCTGCAGCAGTCCCCAATCAATCAACCAATAGCTCAAACTCATTGGAAAAAGCCAATGGACACCAAAAACAGCAAATATCAGATACCCATTTAACCCTGGAGACACAAGAACAGATACGTGAAATTTTGTCACAGGGTTACAAAATAGCCATTGAACATGTAGACGAACGACGCTTCCGCACAGGCTCTTGGCAAAGTTGCCCGATTGGTACAATTGATGGCAAATCAGATGCAATATCGGCTTTGGAATCTTGTTTAACAGAATACACCAACGAGTATGTGCGCTTGGTAGGAATAGATCCAAAGGCGAAGCGGCGGGTGTTAGAAAAGATTATTCAACGCCCGAATGGGAAAGTTGCTAGTCACTAAAGTCCTGAGTTTAGAGTGCTGAGTGCTGAGTAAAAATTACTCAGCACTGTTTTACTAAAAACTAATCTGGTAGCACAATCTTTGCAGCAGTTTCTTCTGAGACTCGCTCGATGTCAAAATTCTCAATATTGCCTTCAAAGCGATTGAAGATAATTCGGATTTCGTCGTAGCCGATCGCGGTAGATGCTCCTCTTGGTGTACTACACTTAACCCGCATCAGGGTTTGGAAGCCACCAAATTCTTCGTTGATATAAAAGCGTCTGGTGCAATCAAAACCAATAAAGTTTTCTAATGCTACTTGATTCAGCGCAGCTACACCCAGCCGACTGTTAATCAGTGATTTAATTTCTTTTATCTCCTCTACTTCTGTCATCCGTCGCCATCTAGTTACTGGCTGTTTGTTCAGTAGTTCATTCAATTTAGACCATGTTGTAGAACCAACAATTCCATCAGCAACAAGTCCTTGCGCCTGCTGAAATTTCATCACAGCTGCTTTGGTTTGTGGTCCAAAAATACCATCAGCAGCACTAGAGTAAAAATTGAGTTTTTTTAATGCTTCTTGTAACTTGGTGACTTCTGCTCCTCCTGAGCCTTCTTTAAGAATCACGGAAGTTGTAGTCATGATAGTTTCCTTTGTTAAAATCGTTTCTAGTGAGGACTTTACTCCTCAGGGTAAGCGCATCTTGTCAATAAGAACACTTGAGTGTCAATAAAGTCCAAAATAATTGCATTAACGCTGGCTTATTGACGATGATTAGGCGATCGCCTTCACCCTTGGAAAATCAATCAAAGAATAAATCCTGAATCTTTCGTTTACCCATTAACCAGTCTTTTTGTCAAGAGTAATTTAGATGCGCTTACCCTGCTTTACTCCTGACGAAAAATGAGGACTAAAGTTCTCGCTACGAACTTATGAAAACGGATTGATAAAGTAACTTTTAAATAAGTAGGTGCGTTACACTTAGTTAACGCACGATAATATAAGTGAAGTTTAGTCTTCACCCATCAAATGTGCAATATCTTTGTTATGGCACTATCCCATTAGCTTTGTGCAATTTGCTGATCTTCTGGGATGTCATGGGTAATCAAAGGTCAACTAGCCGCCTATACCCTCTAAATTACCTAAAGCACGGGAAACGCAGCCGCTTGGTTTCTACATATCCGGATATAGGCGTTGTTTGTGTAACTCCTAATATGTACATATTATAACGTTTCCATAGTAAGGGGTGGACACAGATAAATAATTACTTGATTCAATTGAGTTGCGCTATATAACGACTCAAATCAAGTTTCTGAATCCCTTTTATGACAAGCAATTTTGGGAAATTCTGATTACCGAGAAGACAAATAATTCTGTAAATCTTTTGTACGTTGAGTTGTTAAGCGCTCTAAGCATCCATTACGAAAGATTTCATAACCTGTGCCACCACGGCTACCATAAACTTCAAAATCACAGTTGCGATCGCGAAACTTAATCCATGTTTGCTGTGCCGCAGTCAGTATTTCTTTCTGCTCACCATTTAAGCTAGATATAACTTTTTGATACACCTGATTGAGTTGTCTATCTGCTGCTTGATACGACTGTAGAGAACAGTACTTCATTTCTGGTGTGGTGAGTGCCTTGTTGCAATCAATTTTTTGAGCAACAATCTCTTGTGCTGTCGCTAGTGCGGGAATACCTAATATTGATAAGGGTGCAATAGTTGTCAGGATGAAGGTACTTATCAACCTTTTATGCATGAATTTGATTGACATAAATAGAAGTTATTTTTGCAACTTTAAAATTACTATATTTCGGAAGTTACGGAAATGACAAAAATAACTTGCTCAAGGGCGCTTCCCATTTGACTTAGAAACCTTTGGCATATATTGTGGGTGCTGCATCGTACCACAACAGCAACGGCGATCGGCATATAGACCAAACTGGGATAGATCCACAGGACCAGCTATGGCATTTGCTCCCAATACTTGGCAAAATTCAAAGTGTTTCCGTATAAACTGAACACAATCTTTCTTTCCGTCTGCCTCGGCTATTTCGATCATCGCGTTGGCAACATCTGCAAAAGTTACATTAGTATCAGGTGCCTGAATTATAGCACGCAATGTCAATCCAGTGATGTATTTGCCAACTTCATACAAAACTTCAGCGGAATCTCGGACATGAGGATCGCGGCGTGAGGTAAACAAATCTGCCAGAATATCGAATATTCCCCCAGTAAATACTTGGGAAAGTTGATGCACTTCGCTAGAAACTTCGCTCAGTTTCAGGTTATTGTCTGCATTGCGCAACCCATCGGGAAGTTGAAAAGCGTCTCCAAATTCCTCGGCAAGCTCAACGAGTATGCTTTTTTGATGTAAATCTGCCTTATGGAATTCTTCCAGAGAGTTCAATGGACTTGATTGAACTAATTTATTTACCATAATGATTTCCGTTTATCCCTGTTATGTAGTTTTTTTGGTTGCAAATTACCACACCTGATGGTTTGGGGTCTGATAATTTGACTGATCTGCATCTTCCTTAAGTAACTACTTCTTCAAAGTTCTCGATTCCAAAAACAGAGTCATCTAAATTTCAATCCTTTGAAGTTCCTCACCCGCACGATGGGCGCTCGCGTGCGTGTCCTCTGGACTCAACCGCACCAAAGGCGATGGGCAATGAGCGCTCGCGTGCGTGTTCTCTGGACTCAACCGCACCAAAGGCGATGGGCAATGAGCGATCACAAAGCGATCGCGATTCGGGGCAGTGAGTGGCAAAGCCAATCGCCACAACCAGTGTATTTGCCATGCATATCTTTAAGTTCTTGAGCTAAACCTAAGAAAATTTCACAAATATATTAGGTTTTGGATATAGGTTTTGGCACTGTTAATAGTTTATATTTACCGAGTAAGTGGCGTTAGATATGGGAGGAATCGCTGCACAGTTGTAACAATTGACCCTCTAGTATCATAATTAACAGACGTAGCCGTCACTTACTGCATATAAAAATTCATCATTTCTGCTAAATTGCAAGCGTTTGAGTCTAAACTGAAAAGTCCGTCTTCCGCAATACCTCTAGCTTTAACATCAGCAATCATGTCTAAGGTTCTTGTCTCCGATCCAATTGACCAGGCTGGGATTGATATTCTCTCCCAAGTCGCCACTGTAGATGTCAAAACAAATCTAAAACCAGCCGAACTCATAGAAATCATTGGTGAGTACGACGCGCTCATGATTCGTTCTGGGACCCGTGTTACCAAAGAAATTATTGAAGCTGGGACGCAGTTAAAAATCATTGGTCGTGCTGGTGTGGGTGTGGATAATGTGGACGTCCCCGCCGCCACGCGCCAAGGAATTGTGGTCGTCAACTCTCCAGAGGGAAACACGATCGCCGCCGCCGAACACGCGCTAGCTATGATGCTGTCTATGTCTCGCTACATCCCTGATGCCAACGCTTCAGTAAAACGCGGTGAGTGGGATCGCAAAACTTTTGTAGGAGCCGAAGTATACAAAAAAACTTTGGGTATTGTAGGTTTAGGTAAAATTGGCTCCCATGTTGCCGCTGTTGCTAAAGCAATGGGGATGAAATTGTTAGCTTTCGACCCGTTCATCTCCACCGAAAGAGCAGAACAAATTGGTTGTCAATTAGTAGATCTGGATTTATTGATACAGCAAGCAGACTACATCACGCTGCATATTCCCAAAACTCCAGAAACCACCCACTTAATTAACACCGAGAGATTGGCAAAAATGAAACCCAACGCCCGCATTATTAACTGCGCTCGCGGTGGGATCATTGACGAAGAAGCTTTAGCAGTTGCTCTGAAGGAAGGTAAAATCGCGGGTGCAGCATTAGATGTGTATGAGACAGAACCCTTAGGCGAGTCCTCATTAAGATCACTGGGGAAAGAAGCTGTTCTCACCCCACATTTGGGCGCTTCGACAACAGAAGCACAAGTCAATGTGGCAATTGATGTTGCTGAACAAATTCGCGATGTGTTGCTGGGACTTCCTGCGCGTTCAGCCGTGAATATTCCAGGACTGAGTCCCGACGTCATAGAAGAACTCAAACCCTATATGCAGCTAGCAGAAACCTTGGGTAACTTGGTGGGACAGTTGGCTGGTGGACGAGTGGAATTGCTCAATATCCGGTTGCAAGGCGAACTGGCTACAAACAGGAGCCAGCCTTTGGTAGTAGCATCTCTCAAAGGTTTACTTTACCAAGCCCTGCGGGAACGGGTAAATTACGTTAACGCCAGCATTGAAGCAAAAGAGCGCGGAATTCGTGTTATTGAAACGCGGGATGCTGCGATTAAAGACTACGCAGGTTCCCTACATTTAGAAGCTACAGGTTCTTTGGGAACTCATGCTGTTACGGGCGCTTTGTTAGGTGGGGGGGAAATCCGCCTCACCAACTTAGACGATTTCCCGATTAACGTTCCCCCTAGCCCACATATGCTATTCACCCTGCACCGTGATATGCCAGGAATTATTGGCAAACTCGGTTCCCTACTTGGTAGTTTTAATGTCAATATTGCCAGTATGCAGGTAGGTCGCAAAATCGTTCGTGGTGATGCGGTGATGGTTCTCAGCCTTGATGATCCCTTACCTGATGGCATTTTGTCTGAGATTACCAAAGTGCCTGGAATTCGTGATGCATATACGGTAACACTATAGGAGTCAGCACTCAGGAGGAGCGCTAGCCATGTAGGAGGGTTTCCCTCCGTAGGTGACTGGCGTTCAGAAGTCAGAAGAAATAAATAACTCCTCCTGTCTTCTGGCTCCTGAATTCTGAATTGTGAATTCTGATTTATGGCAAATACTTGGTGGGAATTACAAATTCTATGTGAACCAGAGCTAGAAGATTCCATCTTTTGGCGGCTGGAAAATTTTGGTTGTCGCGGAATCGCTAGTGAAAGAAAAGGAAATAACTTGTTGATACGGAGTTATTTACCCGAATTCCAAACGCAGCTTTCTTCTTTGGATGAACTCGAAAAGGGGGTGCGTCAAGATGCTCTTTCTATGGGGCTTTCTGTACCTGTTGTGCAGCGGGAGTTGATTGATGAGCAAGATTGGGCAACGAGCTGGAAACAATATTGGCAACCCCAGGAGATAGGCGATCGCTTCCTGATCAACCCTGCATGGCTACCAGTACCAGAAAATTCTGATCGCCTAGTTCTTTGTATGGATCCTGGTGTAGCATTTGGCACAGGAGACCATGCCACAACACAGCTGTGCTTGGAATCATTGGAAATGCAGTTAACTAACCCTCCTCACTCAGAAGAGGGTGTGATAATTGCGGATATTGGTTGTGGTTCTGGTATCCTTTCTGTTGGGGCGCTGCTGTTGGGAGCAAAGAAAGTGTATGCAGTAGATATTGACCCTTTGGCGGTAAAATCAACCGCAGAAAACCTAGCACTCAACCTTATTGGTTCAGAAAGGTTAGTGGTGGCTGAGGGGAGTGTAGACGTTTTGACAAAACTGATTGAGCAACCAGTCGATGGTATCGTCTGCAATATTTTGGCTGATGTGATTATAAATTTGGTTCCACAGATGAGTGCGATCGCTTTCAGCAGTGGGCAAAGCCCAATCGCCAAACCCAGCACTTGGGGTATTTTTAGTGGTATTTTAGTTGAGCAATCCAAAGCCGTCTGCGACAGTCTAGAAAAACATGGGTGGGTTGTTGCAACGGTGTTGCAGCGCAAAGAATGGTGTTGTATTAATGCACGGCGTTCTTAAGCAGTTCTAAAAAAGGACGGCAAAACCAGGATTCAATTGAGTGCAATATACCAGGATTGTAGGGGCACGGCAAGCCGTGCCCCTAAGAGTAGTGTACGGAACACCAGAACCGCTATAAATGCGCTTTTTTATGCTCCTTTCATTGAAGTTCGGTAATCATTATTTATTAGGTGATAAAAACCGGATTATCACCCACTTTATTGTTCAATAACATAAGAATCAAAGCAAGTTAAATGCTGAATTAACTAAACAAAATCCTATTGATTGGAGACAGAACAATGGCATTAGTTCGTTGGAACCCTTGGCAAGAAATGAACTCTTTACAACGTCAAATGAACACCTTATTTGATGATATGATGGTACCCACAACAGTTTTTGAAAGAAACTTCTCAAGAGTTCCTGCTGCTGAGTTGCAAGAAACAGCAGAAGCTATCCATCTCAAGCTAGAACTTCCAGGAATAGAAGCTAAAGACTTGGATGTGCAAGTCACACAAAACGCTATTTCTATTAAAGGTGAGCGTAAGTCAGAAACCAAGACAGAAGAAAAGGGTGTTACCCGCAGTGAATTCCACTACGGTAAATTCCAGCGCGTGATTCCTTTACCTGCTCGTATTCAAAATACCAATGTCACAGCAGAATACAAAGATGGTATTTTGAATTTGACACTTCCTAAAGCTGAAGAAGAAAAGAACAAAGTCGTCAAAGTTAACTTGGATCAAGCTGCAGCCTAATTGATTTTCAACAGTTATTAACTCCCTTTACCTTTAAGGCGATTTAACTTAAATGCACAGTTGGTTAGCCTAAAGGTAACGCTCAGTCTCATAAAAGAGGCTGAGCTTTTTTATTGGGAGCATCCCAAAGCAAGCAAAAACCTTACTTACCCTCATCCCCTAACCCCTTCTCAAGAGCGGGATTCGGGGAATAAAAGTAGGACTTGACTCCCCTCTCCCCATTTGGGAGAGGGGTTGGGGAGCCAGTGCGTTGCGGAGGTTCCCTCCGTTGTAGCATCTGGCGTGGTGAGGGCAGAATGGCAAGTGTGTAAAATTGGGATGCTCCCTTTTTATTGAGCAAAAAGCAATGCTGTAGTCTTATATCCCAATATAGTTTAGATAAGACCAAAAGCCATTATCAGGATGGCAATGTTGAACTTTCGGATGCAACGTCTCTACATGTGTGGATAAAACCGCAGCGCATCACCCGATTGAATATCAAACCAGTGAATATTTTGGGGTGGCAAAGCTAATGTAATTTCCTCATTATTCCATTTTTGGCCTGGAGGTAACAAAGCACGTACGGTCAATGGTTCTGTTTCAGAACTTGCAACACGTACACTGACTAAATTGTGCATACCCAAATTTTCCACCAGATACACTTGACCTTGAATCTTTTGTGTATCATCTGGTTGTGGAATGCGGACGTGTTCTGGACGGATACCTAATATAATTTCCGGTGGTACTGTGGGTAAATCCGGCAAAAGTATTTTTGCATCACCAAGCATTGCATAACGTCCCTTGCAAGGTAGCGTCAGCAAATTCATTTGCGGACTCCCAACAAATCCAGCGACAAACAAATTAGCTGGTTGGTTGTAGATGCGTTCTGGCGGGTCGAGTTGCTGGACGAGACCGTCGTTGAGGACAGCCACTTTTGTGGAAAGTGTCATCGCTTCTGTTTGGTCGTGAGTTACGTAAACCACAGGCGCTTTTTGGGTGGCAAATATTTGCTTGATATCTGCACGGACTCGTTCGCGCAAAAGTGCATCTAGGTTACTGAGTGGTTCATCCAGCAAGTAAACTTGGGCGCGACGTACCAGCGCCCGACCAACTGCAACCCGCTGTCGCTGTCCCCCCGATAATTGACCAGGTTTGCGTTGCAATAATTCTTCTAATCCTAGAAGTTTTGAAACTTCTGTGACTCGCTGTTGAATTTCGGCGGGAGGAGTTTTTTTCAACTTCAGTCCAGAGGCTAGGTTTTCGTACACACTCATGTGAGGATAAAGTGCATAGCTTTGAAACACCATTGCCATATTGCGATCGCCTGGTCGCTTAAACGTAATATCCTCGCTTCCAAGAAATATGCGACCGCGAGTCGGTTCCTCCAAACCTGCAATCATTCGCAGTGTCGTAGATTTACCACAGCCACTTGGACCAAGTAAAGTCAGAAATTCATCTTCATCTACAGTTAAACTAACGTCTTTAACTGGAATGACTTTAGGAGTATAGGTCTTATTTAAGTTTTTTAATTCAAGTGTCGCCATGATTTTTATTGCGGTTTGCAATTGGGTAAGGTACACCAAAGAAATAATGAACCACAGATGAACACAGATGCACACAGATAAACCTGTACTTCATTCAATTGAGTTGCGCTATAAGTAGATAGGTAGAAATAAACAAAATTATGTTAACAAATGTAAAAGTCTCTAAAACCCTTACCAATGAACGGCAGGTGCTTTATGCCGGGGAACCCGTCCACCGCACTGCCTCCCAATGACTAATGACTAATGACTGCCGAAACTCGTTAACTTTATTTGTACCGACCTACTTATCTGTTGATTATCCCTTAACAGCACCAGCAGTAAGACCTTGAATAATTTTGCGCTGGAAGAACAAAACGAGTAAAACTAACGGCAATGTTCCAACAACGGTTGCTGCTGCAATAGGACCATAAGGAATTTCAAAAGCTGAAGCGCCGCCTAATTGTGCCGCAGCAACGGGAATTGTTTTCATATCGTCACGAGTGATAAATGTGAGGGCAAAGATAAACTCATTCCAGGCAAAAATAAATGTGAGAATTCCAGTCGTCACCAAAGCAGGAATCGTCATGGGTAGTAATATTTGTAATAGCATTTGCAAAGTGTTGTAGCCATCTACCCTTGCTGAATCTTCCAAGTCTTTTGGTAACTGTTGAAAAAAGCTGCGTAACACTAAAATTGTCAAAGGTAAATTAATAGCAGTGTAGGGAATAATCAGCGCTAGATAATTGTTGCCGAGATGCAACTTTTGGATAATTTCCAATAGTCCTAAGAATAATAAAATTCCAGGGAATAAAGTCACAATCAGGATAGCTGCAAGGATGGCTTTTCCACCCCAAGGACGCAATCGTGCTAAAGCGTAAGCAGCAGGCGCACCCAGCGCTAAAGATAAAGCTGTGGAAATAATCGAGACAAAGGCACTATTTAAGATGTAGCGCCAAAACGGACGACGAATAAATAATTCAATGTAGTGATTGAGGGTAATCCGAGTGGGAAAATAAACCGTGGGAACTTTAGCAATATCCTGATTCAACTTAAATGAGGTCAGTAGTTGCCACATGACTGGTGCTAGGCAGAAAATCACTACTAAGGTAATTGCTATCCAAAACAAGATGTTTTGTCCTGGATTCTTTACCTTCGTTTTTGGTTTAGGTGTGGTTAATTTTTCCTGAGTGACAGTCATAAAAATTTTAGATTGGAAATTTGTAATTAGTAAGAGGTATTAATTCGAGATTTGTTGAGTAAAAAACTAGCAATAGCGACCGCTGCAATTAATAAAAGAAACGTCACCACCACGAGTGCAGCTCCATACCCAAAATCTAAGTAGCGCATGACGGTAGAGTAGATATACAGTGATACCACTTCTGTTGCACCACCGGGACCACCTCCGGTCATGACAGCCATCAAATCGAAAACCCCAAAAGCCTGAGCAAACCGAAACAGCATAGCAATTAGAATTTGTGGCATCAAAAGGGGTAGAGTAATTTGATAAAAGCTTTGCCAACGTGTTGCGCCATCAATCGCGTGTGCTTCGTACAAGTCTGCTGAAATTGACTGCAACCCAGCAAGTAACAAGATGCTAATAAATGGAGTTGTTTTCCACACATCTGCAACTATCACGGCTATCATTGCCAATGTTGGTTCTCCCAACCAGTTAATTCCAGTTTGAATCAAACCCAGCCGCAACAGAAGGTCGTTGACAACCCCGAACTGGTCGTTAAAAATCCATGCCCAAGCAAGACCGATCAGGGCAGTCGGCAAAGCCCAAGGTAAAATAGCGATTGTACGCACAGCACCCCTGCCAAAAAACGGCTTGTTCAACACCAAGGCAATACCCAGTCCCAGCAGTAGCTCTAGCACTACTGTTGATAAAGTAAATACTGATGTTGTCCAAAAACTTTGCCAAAAACGACCATCTCCCGCCATCCGCGCGTAATTTTCCAAACCAGAAAAGACGGGTTGCAGGTTCGTTCCCAAATTTTGAGTAAAGAAACTTAACCAAAAAGCACGGGCTATTGGATAGCCGAAGACAAACAACAGCAACAGCAAGGCGGGTAGTAAGAATATCCATGCTGTTCGTTGTTCTCGACTTCGTATTGTTTGCATGTTATAGTCATTAGTCATTGGTCATTGGGAGGCAGTGCGGTGGACGGGTTCCCCGGCATAAAGCACCTGCCGTTCATTTGTAGAAACGCGCTGTTTGAAGCGTCTGTACATCTTCATTAGACTTCTTGCATTCATTCCAAAAAAAAAGAATAATTAACCACAGATGGACAATAAATAAAAGTTTTTCCTCTGTCTTCCCCCCCTCTTGTAGGGGGGAATGAGGGGGGTGGACACAGATGGAATCAAAGAGATGCAATCTTGTCTATTAGTCAACAGTCTTGCATACAAAGTCTCTATATCATTAACCCCCAGCCCCCAGCAAGCGTCTCGTTTCTTGAGCAGCAGCTTGCATCGCTCTTTCAGGGGTCATGCGATTTGTGAGTGCAGCACTGAGGTAACGTTGCAAAATATCTGATGCTTGAGCATATTGGGCGATCGGCGGACGTAAAACTGCCTGATTAACTATCTTGAGTAACTGGGGATAGTGAGGATATTTGCTGACGATTTTTGGGTCTGTAAATAATGAGCGTCGGCTTGGTACAAAACCTGCATTTAAAATAAATTGGCGCTGTGCTTCTTCACTTGTAAAATATTGAATTGCTTTCCAAGCTTCTTGAGGATGTCTGGAAGATTTGGAAATTCCCAAACCCCAGCCACCTAAACACGCTCCTCCGTTGTTCCCAGGTGTACCAACCATTGGTTTTAGGGCAATTTTGCCTTTGATTGGCGAAGTTTCTGCATTTGCTAAAGGCCAAAGATAGGGCCAACTGCGTATAAATGCGACTTGACCGCTTTGAAAAATGCGCCTTGTTTCTTCTTCTTGATACGTTGTGACTCCGGGGGGAGAAACACGCTCAGCAATTGTATCTTTGAGAAAAGCGATCGCTTTTAATGTCTCTGGTTTATCTAGCCCAACTTCCAAGGTATTGGGATTCACCCAAAATCCACCAAAGCCTTGCAAGACTTCCACAAACATCGCAACGAGTCCCTCGTACTGGCGACCTTGCCAAACGTAACCCCAATTAATTTTTCCTTGCTCTTTTAAGGACTGAGAAATTTTCAGCAAATCTGCAAAGGTTTCTGGCGGTTGAAAACCTGCATCTTTTAGCAAGTCTTCCCGGTAGTAGAGGACTCCAACATCACTCCGCACGGGAATTCTGTAGAGTTTGCCTTCGTAACGTCCCCCTTCTACGTCTTTGGGCGAAAATGCTGCTAACTCTTGTTTGGATATGCGATCGCTCAAATCTAACAACCATCCAGCAGCAGCAAACTTGGGTGTCCAAATCACATCCATATTTACCAAGTCATAAGGAGAATCACCCAAGATAAATGCTGATGTATACAGGTCTTCTAGCAAATTTGCAGCATTTGGACCTTCAATCAGATTGATGCGAATGCCCGGATTTTTTGCTTCAAAGTCTTTGATCAAGCCTTGTCTCCAAGGTGGCGCATCAATAGCAGTCATCAACATATTCAGGACTACTGGTTGCTGCGATAAAGCTTGCGCGATGGAAAATAAGATGATGCCCAGTAATACAGCCAAAAATATTCCTGTACGCGATTTAAGTTTTTGTAATATTTGTTGTTGTTTTGTTTTATTGAATTTACACTTTTTTAGCCTAATAATTATAGCAGACAATGAACTATTGTATATTTTCATTAGATCATTTTACTCTTTTCTAGAATGTAATCTTTTTAAGCAATAGTTATTTATGCAAGTTTTTGAAAAATTTAGATAGGGAACTTATACAGTGTATGCCAATTCTTGTTGTTCTTGACGCAGCAGGTCAGAACCTTCATTTTTCAACTGGTTCGATTATAAAATTTCTAGGAACTGAACCGCATTTTAATTATGTCCGTTCAATTCGCCGCAATTCTCTATAGGGACAATTCATTAATTTTCCTTACAGTTGCTATTACCTAGTCAAACATGATATTACCTCTTATTCCTCTTAGACGTAGGGTCGGCACAATATAAGGAATAAGGGTTGTTGTAGTTATGATGAGTTGGTTTTATTATGTTTCTTCCCTCGCGTTTTTTTTCCTCTTGACAATAAGGCTCTAAATCAATGTCTATGTCATAGAATCTTGTTTGTTGAAAAACTGAAGGCTTTTCTTCTTTTCTTTCAATTTCATAAGAGCATACCCATTGGAATACTGGATAAAGGTCTCGTTTATTTTCATCAAGCTTTGGTCAGGAAGGGGTAGGGGAATTTATTCCCCGTCCAGATATCTTAGAATGACGCATACGAGTACCCGTCCTTTTGATGAATTAATGAGCAAAATTTGTGGCTAATACCTGCGACACGACCACTTTTTGTGGCAATATCAAAACTGCCCGTTTTGCGACACAACACTCGACCAACATACTCGCCAACCTTCTTCCCAGTAGTGACAACGGCTTTTACAATGTCGCCAGTTTTGAAACCAAAATGAACTGATGAACGTTCTCGATGTCGAGTTGGAAACCCATGGCGGTCAGTTCCACACATTTGACGTGTTCCCCAACCAGTACACTTGATGCGTAATGGTTGTTGAGTTAGCAACTGAATTCTTTCCACGTCTCCAACACAAGCTGCATCAATCCAGTGTTGTTTAGGTAGTTCAAACCTCGTTCGGTTGTATTTCGTTTGTCCACCCGTTCCCGTTGTGGTGGGCAAGGTGTTTTTTAAGGTACGAAATAATTCCCAACGAGTTGCATTGACTGCGGCTGCGTCCTTTAATGGTTGCTTGGCTTGCCGTTTTATTTTTTCTAACCTAGAGCCATCCGTTTTGAGGAACTCGTTTATGGATTTAGTGCCTTTCTTGGTATTGCATCGTTCGCACGACAAAGTTAAGTTACTTACTCTGTTGCTACCTCCTTTTGCTCTAGGGTGAATATGCTCAACTTGGAGAGGTACACCTTCTTTATCACAGTAGGCACATTTGCGACCCCACTTTTCTAAGAGATATTCACGGACTTCATACCCAGCAAGTTCGCCTTGTTGGTATTCAGCACCGCTAATCTCTGGGTTTTGCATTTTTTGAGTATCAAACTTGACTAACTCCATTGCTATCTCGGTGATAGGAGAATACAAACAAAGCCGTTTTACCCATGTCTCAATCGTTAGGACGCGATGCATCAGCGATGGAGCAAGCCATCCCTCTTTGCGCTTGCGGTTGTTAAATCGCGGTTGACGATACCGAGTTTTGCGATTGCGGCGGTTGCGACGTAAAGAGCGTCTTGATTCTAAAGCATTCTTAATTTGCCAACCTCTGTGTTCTAATTCAGCCGCCCAAACAACCTTGTCTTGATCCAAAATTGCAATACCCGTAATCTTGCTTCCAGGGTCAAGCTTGATAGTTAATGGCTTGGGGTTGGGGTTATCAACCACGTGTTTCAAAATGATTACAAACGGGTAAACCCGATACGCAGCAGCTTTTTGTTTTGTGAGTAACTCCCTTGCCCGTGCTGGAGAGACTGGATTAAGTGGCTGCTTGTTTTGGTCGATAACGAAAACATAATTTTGCATTGCTGCATACTCCTTGCGGGTAAAGTTTGCTTCGACAATGTTTAGGGTCGGTACTATCCAAACGACACTGGCTTATTCTCTGTAAACCTGTTTAATCGTTCGGTTCTAGGGTCGCGGGACTAGCAAGCATCCCGGAGTAGGTCTTTAACTCTTGCCCTAAACGAATAGTCTGGTCAGGTGGAGTCAACCACCAAGCCCCTTGCCTTTAGGCATGGGGTTGGCACTTAACGAGAGAACCCTGACTATTTGGTAATAGATATATGAATGATGTAAAGCTACTTGATAATCAGCGTATGATAAGACTAAAGCTTCATCAAAATTACACGTAGACGGATGAGAAAAACCTATCGTGTGCAGCTTCAGATAACTGTCGCTTATATTTAATAAGGAATCAGGGTTGTTGTAACCATGCTCGGTTGGTTTTGTTCATTCTCTTTGTTCTTTTTTAGCTTTGTTTTCAGAATAGTGATTTGTATTCGTCATTTCAGTTTCACTTAATATACTGAAAATTCCAGTTAATATAACTGCAACTTCAAAAAGTATGACTTGACGTTTAAATTCTTGTTTATGCAAGCAATAACTTTCTAATACACTGCATTCACTTTCTGGTAATTCTACTGTGAGTCTTTTTCTTGGCTCTATTAATACTTTTCTAGTTATGTACTAACAAATAAATTATTACATAAATAATAATTAAAATCTTTCCTTAAAAGAGGAAAAAGAAAAATTCCATCTTTTGATAGATGCACTTTCTGTTAATTTAGAAATCCCTAAACTATATAAATACAAGAAAATAAAAACAAATTCCGCACTTGTATAGCAGGTTAATTGACAATATCCTCAAGAAAATTTTTGCAGAAAATTGCTGTTTGTTGAAACAACTGCAATTTTCGATGGTAAAATTTCTTTATTTTTCAGGGGTTTCAACGATTATAAAGACATGATGAGGGAAGTCCAACCCAGTTCATACCCACAACGACAACTTATTACAAAACTTCACAATACAAGCCAGACCACCATCATCTAATCACCCTGATTTCCACGCTCCCTTTTTTATTATCTTGAACTAGAGTTAGTGCAATTGCGCTCTGCACACCCCCCAAGGGGCGATAGCAGAAGCCATCTACATTTCAAACCTTTTCCAATTTAAGAATCACTTCCCAAAAAGGCTATGCCACTGACTAAGAAAAAACCGCAATCAAAAAATATAGCGGTTCTCAGTTGAGTGCAATATGTTAAGAAATAAGAACCACAGATGGACACAGATAAATCTGTACTTCATCCAAACGAGAAGCGCTATAACCCTCTAAAGTCACTTTCCGAGAGGGCGATCGCTAGAAGCCTCATGAGGCAATCAATACAAGCTATACTATTAGAAAAAAATCGGTCTTGTATTTGTTATTAGAAAAGAATCGCGCGATCGCTTGCTATACAAAAGCTCTACAATTCAGAAATCGCAAAAGTTTTCGGAGAGTGACACAAGAGGGATAATAGTCTCACTTTGCCAGACAGCGAATTGCTCAACTCACCGAGATGCTGATGGCAAAACAGAAACGCACAGGAGGCGATTGCCCAAAGGGCAGTGGCAAAGGCAATCGCGCCATATCTGTTTGTCAGACAAGGGCAACTCTTTTAGGACGCCGGGAAATGGGGGAATCTTTGCAAGATATCGCAACGGATTCACAAATGCCCTACGAAACCGTCAAAACCTACATTAAATTGGCGCGGAAAGCTTTAGTCGATTAGCTTAACGGATTTCCAACAAATAAATTATCCCCGAACAGTGGGGTGGGCATGCCGGAGCGCCCAGCAGAAAACCTCAAATTGTACAGTCGGCACTGCTTGCTGCCTACCTTCCTCGCTTATTGGTGAAGAGCAGTGCCCACCCTAGGTTGAATTCTCAAAGATCCCCTCAACCCCCGATAAATTGGGGGGTATTTTCCTTATTTACCCCCTTTTTAAGGGGGTCGCCGTTAGGCGGGGGGATCTTATCCGAACCGTATTAAGAAGGCATAGCAATTAGCCTAGGAGTCTGTCACATTTTTAACTCCTAACTTCCAGAAGGTGACGCTTGCTTGATCACAGATTACACTGAGGATGATGTTAATCACTGGTTGCCTGTAGCAACACTTACATAAATTAAATCGCATAGTTAAGCATCAAGAATGTATAGTTCTATATCAACATCAGTTATGTCAGTTCATCAACGTAGTTACGGTCATACCGCCGATTTAATTATTAGTGTTGCCAGTCAAAAAACCCGCGAATTGCCCCAAGATAACATTCGTGTGGGTTCTTTTGTCAAACGCAAAGGAACGATATCTAGTTTTCTGGCTCCTTTGACCCAGGATACTTTTAAACAGGTCGTTACGGAAGTTGAACAAAAATTAAGAATTGTCAACCAAACCTTGTCCATGTTGGATTCTCAGGGTTTTGAAGCAATTCTACACGAAATGCTACAGTCAATTACTTTGAAAACAGGGGAATTATTATGTGCTGACCGTACTACTATATTTTTATTGGATGAAGAAAAAAAAGAACTTTGGTCAATATTAGCTGAGGCAGAGGGCGATCGCTCGCTAGAAATCCGTATACCGGCAGATAAAGGCATTGCTGGCGAAGTTGCTACACATAAGAAAATTATCAATATTCCCTTTGATTTTTACAACGATCCGCGTTCGGTATTTGCCCAAGAGCAAGAAAAAAGAACTGGCTACCGCACCTACTCTATGTTGGCTTTGCCACTTTTGAACGAACAAGGGCAATTAGTCGCGGTCGTACAATTACTGAATAAATTAAAATTGCCCAGCCATCCAAATGCTCCGCTGTCAGAGCGTATTGATACTAAGGGTTTTACCGATGCGGACGAAGAATTATTTTTGGAATTTGCTCCATCAATTCGGCTCATTTTAGAGTCCTCGCGCTCGTTTTACATAGCAACTCAAAAACAAAGAGCCGCCGCAGCCTTGATGAAAGCAATCAAATCCCTAAGTCAAAGTAGCCTAGATTTAGAGGACACGCTAAAGCGAGTGATGGCTGAAGCCAAGGAACTGATGAACGCAGATCGCAGTACCTTATGGTTGTTAGACCGCGACACAGGTGAACTGTGGACGAAAATAACCCAAGACGACGGAGTAACCAAGGAGTTACGAGTACCAATGGGTAAAGGCTTTGCTGGTATAGTCGCCCTTACCGGCAAGACGCTGAACATTCCCTTTGACCTGTACAATCATCCAGACTCAGATACTGCCAAACAAATAGACCAGCAAAATGGTTATCGCACCTGTAGCTTACTTTGTATGCCAGTATTTAACGCCGATGGAGAATTGATTGGCGTGACTCAGCTAGTGAATAAAAAGAAACCAGGGCATTTTCCCCCTTATCATCCCAGGTTGTGGCCCCAGGCTCCTGAATGCTTCCAAGCAAGTTTTGACCGCAACGATGAAGAGTTCATGGAAGCTTTTAATATTCAAGCGGGAGTGGCGTTGCATAATGCCCAGTTATTTGCCACAGTCAAACAACAGGAACTTTTACAGCGAGACATTCTTCGCAGTCTTTCCAATGGGGTGATTTCTACTGATAAAGCAGGGTTAATTATCGCCGCCAATGAAAGCGCCAAACGCTTGCTAGGTTTGAAACCAGAAGACCGTTTGGAAGGTAAATTAATCAGTGATGTTGTCTGCATCAAAGAAGGCGACTTTAGCTATTGGTGCCAAGCAGCCTTAAATGCAGCAGAGTTAAGATACCGCGAACAGTACTATCCGGATCGCACCTTGCTGACAACTAGCAAAACACAGCACAGTGTGAATTTATCGATCAGTGCGATCGCAGACGCTAGCGACGATCAACAAGTACGAGGGGCGTTGGTAGTCATGGACGACATCAGTGATAAAAAGCGCCTCAAAAGTACGATGTATCGCTACATGACTCAGGAATTAGCAGAAGAGTTGCTGAAATTGGATGACGCAAAACTGGGAGGCGATCGCAAAGAAGTTTCAATTTTGTTTTCTGATATTCGTGGTTACACCACTTTAACGGAAAAAATGCAAGCCGAAGAAGTGGTCAGTATGCTCAACGAATATTTTGAATCGATGGTAGAGGCAGTTTTTCAATACAAAGGCACCTTAGACAAATATATCGGCGATGCCATAATGGCTGTTTATGGTTCTCCCTTGCCTTTGGAACAACACGCTTGGATGGCTGTGCAAACGTCTATAGAAATGCGCCATCGCTTGCAAGAACTTAATGCCCGTCGTCAAGCAGCTAACAAGCCAAAAATTCATATAGGAATTGGTATTAATTCTGACACAGTTATTAGTGGTAATATTGGCTCAAGCAAGCGAATGGAATTTACTGCCATTGGCGATGGCGTTAATCTAGGCTCCCGATTGGAAAGTGTTACCAAGCAGTATGGCTGCGACATTATTATTAGTGAAAACACATATCAGCCTTGCAAAGAGTACATATGGGCCAGAGAACTAGATTACATTCGTGTCAAAGGCAGAAATGAGTCGGTCGCCATATATGAATTAGTCGGCTTGCGTTCCGACCCTATTTGTAGCAAAAAGCTGCGATTAATTGAGTGTTATCACAGAGGGCGCGAATATTACTTGAGCCGCCAGTTTAGCCGTGCCCAAGCTGAATTTGCCAAAGTTTTAGAAATTGACAGTAAAGACTTAGCGACAATACTACATTTGCAGCGTTGTCAGTACTGGTTACAACAATCTTCATTAGATAGTAATTGGGATGATGGAGTGTGGACATTTAAAGAAAAGTGACATCCTCCCTGAGTAATTGCTGGACCTACAGTCAGGGATTCCAAAATTGTATTGTGTGTTCTGCGTTTTTCTTTAACGGTATCGCGGAAGTCCCCACCCTCAACGCTCTTTTGGGTGGGGATGGCGTGCTGTGCAATGATGAAAACATCCCTGATCGACTCAATCCGTAGGATTGACAGGGAACGGGATGGTTGAAGAATTGCCACTCTCTGGGGTTGGTAGTCGGTCAATATAGTCTTCGATAAGCTGAGTAACTGTCTTCTCTCTAGACATAGCATAGTTCTTCAGTTTACTAAAACGTTTTTCCGATATACGGATGTGTACTTCTTTTGTTTTCATAAATATGTCCACAACATAGACATATTTATGCTACCATATAAATGGTTGTTGACCCTCCCAACTGTCTCGGAACAGATAACCCTAAGTAGCGGTAATACGCTTGGTACAGAAAGAGCAGAGCTTGGGGAAAGAACACTACCACTGGTTAGCCTATAGGCTGTAAAAGATAAGCCAAGCCGTGTTGTACGAGAAAGATATACGCCTGCGGGAGGCGGGTGTCTGGCTATGAACGCTGTGTAAGACCAAATCATACACGGGTATGAAGAGGCAACGGCGGATGAAGCGGCAAGCCCGAAAGACGAATAAAACCGTCCCTGAGTTGAGTTGAGATTGGAAGCCCCAACCTCGGCGAAGCAGGTTTGGGTACTTCACTATGTCCACTTACTGATTAAACACATTCTTTAGATAGAAGATGGAGGAAAACATTAGCAGTTACCGTACTTAAGCAGAAAGAAAATGTTTTGGCTCTTTCTTTCAAAATAAAAAAAATTATAAACCTTGGCTCCTTTTTTTACCATGTCGCGCCCAGAATGCCCCCACCACAATCTTTGATTTGGTGAGTCACCACTGCAGGCGGTGACGACAACCTGCTGCAGGAGGGCTTCGCCGTGAGCGCTCAGCCGAACGGTTAGCCCGAACTCACAGCAACTGGCATACCCGAAGGGGTTTCCCGCCGTAGGTGATTGACGAACCCGAAGGGTGATGGGATTAATGGGCGATTGGGGATTGGTGAGTGACGACTCTTGAGGAGGAAAAATTTCCACGCATTTGGGAGGGGCTTTGTTGCCCTGGACACAATTTTTCATAAGTCCTGCGGAGACTTGTGCCAAGCGCGTAAGTTCCCAGCGGGTGAAGGCACGTCTAGCGTGTCCTAAGGACTTATGTAAACCCAATCCCCAATCCCTAATCCCCATTGCCCCTCATCCCCAGTCCCCTTCACTTTTTGGAAACTGAGATATTTAATATGACTTCTACAAAACGGTCTAATTCTGAAAAAGGTACTCTTCTCAATTCGCATCAACAACCTAAAAAGACAACTTCCAGCGTAGCTCATAAAACAGCACCACCCGAAAAGATATCTTATAGCGTTGCCCATGCAATTCCTGGACGTATTCGTTTTCGTATTCCTCGGCTAGTCAAAGATTCTGAGTATGCCAATAAACTCAAGCTGGTGATAGAATCTGACTCTAGTACTAGGGATGTCCGTGTTAACCCGACAGCTGGATCGATTGTTGTCACTTATCAACCAGGCGTCATTTCAGACCAGCAAATGCGCCAGCATCTGGTCAATCTTATTCAAACCGCCCCAAATATAGTTTTGCCAAAGCAAGCAACGGCAAAATCAATTCTGGGAGCCATTTTTGATGCTGTGATCAACCTACTTGACAGCACACGTAACATCAACAAAGCACGTACCGCCATTGTGTATGGACAGCCTAAGACAGATTTTTGGGAGCGCTTCCTGTCTACGACGGAAAGCATGATCAAGAGGCTAAAATCTGGCATTATGTTCATCTTGCCCAACCAGCGATGGCGATCGCCGGGAAGTACGCGCAAAGAAGTGGGCTTGCAGCTCGAAAGACTCGAATCTGTCGATGTAGACGCGCATAACCCAGGTAGCGACATGGGCGGGGCTGTACCGACTTGACGAGCTTTTCGCCTGCGGGCTTTCCCCCGAGTGTGCAACTGGCGTCGGCTACTGTATTAGAAGCCGACGCTGTTTAGCCTGTGCTAACATTACGATTCACATCGTTTCCGCTAAGATATTCACAGCCTGAAAGGTTTTAGGCAGCTAAGTAAAAAAATGGGCATTCGTAACTTCGATAAACTCCCCAGTGAGAATCCTTTGGTTTGGGCAATACATACCGCTGTCAAAGGAAGAGCTAGATATAAAGTCAGTGGACTTCATTATTCCGAAGATCTCAAAAGATACCTTGAATCGCGATTGTCACAGGAAGAAATCATCACGCAAGTTCATGCTAACCATATCACAGGAAATGTTCTTGTGATTTTCCATCCAGAAAAAAGCCCAAATGCGATCGCCTTACTCCTGCAAGATATTGTCTTAGATTACAGAAAACAGGTCACAAAACTACCTGTAACGACAGATCATATCAGCACAGCAAAAGAAGCAGCCAAAAATTTAGCTATAAATTTACCTATAAATTTACCTATAAATAAAGGAGAATTAAATCAGCCTAAAGCCGATGCCGACAAACAAAAAGGCAAAGCTCTACTGCCCCAAACCCATACCAAGAAACAATTAGACCAAGCGAGCAATCAACTTGTTCTGGTATCAGGGGCTGTTTCCAGCCTTGTCCTATGTACCGCACTGCTACACAAATATAATCTTGACACAAGCATTTTACTAGCAATTCAGAAACTGCACACGCCACTTCTTGATCGCATCATGCTTGGTATCACTTCTCTTGGCGATCCAACGGTTTTGCTGTTGATTTCTTTGGGATTGGGATTTGGGCTTAACCATCATAACCGTCGCTTTCAAGCAACTACCTTAGGCATAGCCGCGGGTGGTGCGATCGCCTTAAATTGTTTACTGAAACTGCTGTTTGGTAGAGCACGTCCAGCACTGTGGGATCGTCTTATTCATGTGGGTTTACACAGTTTTCCTAGTGGTCACGCAATGGTGTCAATCGTGATTTACGGCTTTATCGGCTATATTCTGGCAAAGGAATTTCCTCAATGGCGGAGACAAATTTTTGCTTTGACCTTTGTCTTAATTGTGGCGATCGGTTTTAGTCGGCTTTATCTTGGCGTACACTGGCCTACTGATGTGGTCGCTGGTTATGCTGCAGGTTTAGTATGGTTAATTGCCTGTATTCAGAGATTGGAACTACGACAAAAATATAACTCGTTAGGTAGACATTTACAACAGGAGCCTGAAGCATCAAACAAGATGTTAGAACTTACGGATTCACAGAAAGCGGGCTATGTGTTCTCAAGCTAACATCGTCTAAGAAAGCGTTGCTGCCCTTCGCCAGTACTTAACGGCTGGAAAGCCTAGTATGAATGAGTTTTGCTAATAAAACCGAGGAACATTTTATGATTGTTGTCCATCATCTCAACAACTCGCGATCGCAGCGCGTGCTATGGCTACTTGAAGAATTAGGTATCGAGTACGAACTCAAGTGCTACGAACGCGATCGCGAGACGATGTTGGCACCTCCATCGCTGCGTCAAGTCCATCCCCTCGGCAAGTCACCGGTGATTACAGATGCAGACCTCACGATCGCCGAGTCGGGTGCTATCATCGAATACATAGTGAATCGCTACGGTAATGGTCGGCTAATCCCGCCACCCGGTACACCAGAACGTTTGCGCTACACCTATTGGCTGCACTATGCTGAAGGATCTGCAATGCCACCGTTGGTTATGCGGCTCATCTTTGAGCTTTTTGGAATCGGTGACAGCAAGGCGATGGACGCATTCATCGCGCCCCAAATCAAGCTTCACTTTGACTACATCGAAGGCGAACTCCATAAGAGTACGTGGTTCGCTGGTGAGGAATTCACCGCCGCCGATATCCAAATGAGCTTTCCCCTCGAAATATAGCGGTTCTTAGTTGGATGCAATACAATAGCCGCAATGTTTAAACCAGCCAAAAATGTCATTTAAACTAACTTCTTCAAATGCTGCTGTAATCGCTTTATCTAAATCTGAATAAGTACGAGCAGCAAGGGAAGCGTAAAAATTCTTTGATTTTGGACCAAAAATTTTCTATTGGCGAAAAGTCAGGCGAATATGGTGATAAATAAACTAAGTGTGCACCGACAGCCTCAATTGCTTCTTGAATTCCTGCCACTTTGTGAGAGCTAAAATTATCCATCACTACACAGGCTCCTTCCCAGAGATTAGGAACTAAGACTTGTTCAACAAAAGTTTGAAATGCAAATTTATCGGTTCCACCTTTAAAGGTCATTGCGACCACATTTCCACGTAAAGAAATGGCTCCAATTACTGTGACATTTTTACCGCGTTTATCTGGGCGATCGCCATGTGCCCTTTTTCCCTTAAGTGCTCTGGCATAGAGTCTTGTCATTGCTATATTGACACCTGACTCATCAACAAATACCAAATTGTTCAAGTCAAATGTACGGATAGTTTCCCAGTACTCTTGTCTTAATTTTTTTACTCTGTCCGTATCTTGTTCGCTGGCATGAAAGGTTTTTTTTTCGTGTTATTTGGAGTTTTTGCAGAGTTCTTCCCATTGTGGCTCGGCTGACCTTAATTTGGGTTTTTAACTCGAATAAGCTGCATAGTTCTTCGAGAGTCGCATCATTATTTTCCGCTACCAATTTCTGTAATATTTCTGAATGTTTATCATTTATTTTTGGCTTTTGACCACCTCCATGTGGTAATGCCTCAATTCTACCCATATCCTGATAGCGGTTTATTAATGTTTGTACAAAACTAAGGCTAACACCAAAATTTTGCGCTAGTTTTCGATATGATCCTTCCCGCTTTATATAAGCATTAATGATTTTTTGACGTAAATCATTTAAGTAAGTTTTCATCAAACGTACCTCTTTACACCCAGTTCTCAATTTATCATCTTTTGTATGTGACTCAACTGAGAACCGCTATAGTCGCCGGGGTCGCCTCAGATGTTGAAAGCCGACCAAAGCTCAAGGAATTTCTTACTCGCATCCATGGGCGACCTGCTTATAAACGTGCGCTTGAGCGTGGAGGCAAATACGACTTCGCCAACAGTGTTCAATAATTCTCGTACCTAGACGTTACCCTTAAGTACTAGCGCTAGTCCCCTCTAAAAAAACCTCGGACCGAAGTTGTAAAATTGCAGCCTTCCATAACCAAGAAATTGACCATGAGCTTGCTCTCCTGGTGGAAACGCCGTGACTCCAAATAGATACACGCCAGCAACTTGAGGGTTCTGCACTGGCTTGAGAGCTATTGTGATGGTTCTACCTGGAGAGACTGGCGGGTCAAATGTGAGCGATATTGTTTTCGTCTTGCGATCGCTTGTCGCATCTTTCAAAGCAAGTTTTTGACCTTCCTTGGAACGCGTCCCTTCAAAGGCGGAAGTGTCTTTCAAGTCAAAGCGTACACGGTCTACTCCCTCACGCTGATTAATCGTTATGCGTTGCAGTGGTTCTCCAGCGTTTTCTGGCAGGCTAATGGTAAAGTAATACGTTGCGCCCCATACATAAGTCTCTTTGTAGGTCGTCACTACATCGCCAAGGCTCGGCGGTTGGACAAAATAGACTTTACCATCTCGTAGCTGAACTGCTTGACTCAAGTCCGCAGTGTATCCGCCTATCACTGCTGTACAAGCGATTGCGGCGAGCGCAGCACCCTGACGGGCGATCGCTGTACTTAACAAAAATCCTACACGCATTGCTGTGTATACCTGCACCTATCGCAGGTGACAAACTTACCCTATGATTCGATTTTACAATTTACCCTTGAACTGGGGATTGGGGATTGGGGATTGGGGATTAGGGATTAGGAACGGGGATTCAAACCCCGCCCTAATCCTCTAAGAACATCTTGCCAGTTCCCAGTACCCAGTAAAGAGTCCCAGAGCGGCGTTCCTCTCCAACCAATACGCGAATCTGGTTGGGGACTCCGAGGCGCGACTGTTAAATCTTCTACGTCTTTATTCAACTAAATATTTTATTATTCTTAACATTATTTAATTTCATTCATCATATGAGTGAATTCAGGCAACAAATACTGAGATTACTTTACAAAACAGCAACAACTTTGTAAAAGATAATTGACATTAGTTGTCACAATCCTTTGTTAAGTTAGAAACTAGGAATATAAAGATACGCAATTATTCAAAATTATGAATTTTGTTTCTAGCATCGAACTTAAACGACCGATTTGGCAAAGTATTGCCATGTTAACTTTAGGCTTTTGGCTCAGTGCCAGCCTCTTGTTAGATTGGGTAATTATGCCTAGCTTGTATGTTTCTGGCATGATGACTCAAGCCAGTTTTGCTTCAGCCGGCTATGTCATTTTCTGGAATTTTAATCGGCTCGAATTATTGTCTGCTGGCTTAGTATTAACTAGCGTGTTAGCTCTGTGCAACAGCGAATCTAAGTGGCATCGTAGTGCAATTATTTTATCTATGCTATTGCTGGCTGTCGCTTTGGTTGATACCTACCTGTTAACTCCGCAAATGTCTGCAATTGGGCTGGAACTGAACCTGTTTCAGACAACTACTGAAACTCCAGCAGGTATGGATGTACTGCATGGTGGTTACTGGGTTTTGGAAGCAGTAAAACTATTGACAGGCGGCACACTTTTGGGATGGTGCTGGCGACGTTAGATTAGTGATTAAGAATGATGAATTATAAATGCTAAAAAAGTTCATAATTCATCATTCATCATTCATCAACTTCCGGCGAAGCTTCCTCATTGTTAAAAAATAGCAGGCGTACCGCGAGTATGGCAAATCCTACGGCGGCGATCGCTTTCAACAACCTTGTAGGTAATAACTCTGCTACTGCTCCCCCAGCTAATGCTCCCAACAAGCTCGTCAAAAGCAGTGCGCCAGCTGTTCCAAAAAACACCGCACGCGGAGATTGACAACGACCTGAAAGGGCGATCGCTGCTAATTGACTTTTATCACCCAATTCCGACAAAAAAACTGTAATAAAGCTTAATCCTAAAAGATGCCAGTCCATAAGTAACAAATTCACGTATTCAAAATTTAAAATTGGGCTACATCCCAAAAAAGCATCAGGGAAATCAGCAACAACATTACCCCTGCTGCTTTTTCTACGATTTTGGGAGAGAACCTGCTAGCCATCCAACTTCCTAACACTACACCTAGTAAACTAGTTGTGACGAGCGCAGCTGCAGATCCAAAAAACACCACCCACGGAGATTGTGATTCCGCACTCATTAACAAGGTGGATAGCTGTGTCTTGTCACCAATTTCTGCTAAAAAGATAGTCAAAAACGTAGTAGCGAAAATGACTAGTGGGGTTTCTGGCTTCTGAGGTTTGTCAGAAACCAAAGGTGACGACACTTCAACTAAGGCGGTTGTAGAATTGCAATCTACTTCATCTTTGAGATTTGGCTGGCTTTGTGTCTCAGATGTGGAAAAGGTCAAAGGCTTAGAGTCAAGTTTCACAGGTAGTCTTTTTTCCGCTAAGTTGTTTTCATATTTTTATCATTTTCTCAATCTTTTTGACATATTGCAAGTCAAGGTTCACGAAAGCTTGTTATTATCTACATTTTTCACTCTCCTCAATGTTGCGATCGCTTAACCGGAAGTGTCACTGAAATTTTCTCTGTGACAGTGGTGATCGTGGTACAAGTTGGCAGATTTGCGTGTCAAGCCAATTATTCCAAAAGCCGCCACTTCAGCAAATAACTCCATTGTTGTTGAGTCAATACCTCTATAGATAGTTTTTTGTGAGAGGCAAGAAAAATTGGTAGTCAGGACGACCTTTACGTTCTAGGCTATGCTTTACCTATAAGTGAGAAACCCGAAGGAAGCGGCGCAGTCAGTACGAAAAGAACGCACTCTACAATTTAACCAGATATTGCATGATTAAGACGTATCATATATGCGTTAATAATTATCTACCGTAAAAAAGATAATGACGCAAACACTTTCCATTGATAGCAACGAGCGGTTGCAACTTTCACCCCTTACAGTACCATCTCGCCTGCTGTTGGGACCAGGACCCTCGAATGCTCATCCCGCAGTTCTACAGGCAATGAATACTCCTCCACTTGGGCATCTCGATCCAGTTTTTCTGGCAATCATGGATGAGATTCAGTCCCTGCTACGCTACGTATGGCAGACGAAAAACCAGTGGACGATCGCAGTCAGCGGTACAGGTTCAGCAGCAATGGAAGGGGCGATCGCCAATGTCACAGAACCCGGAGATGTGGTTTTGGTTGGTGTTGCTGGATACTTTGGGAATCGCCTTGTTGATATGGCTTCTCGATATGGTGCAGATGTCCGAACCATCACAAAACCTTGGGGACAAGTTTTCTCGCTGGATGAACTGCGAACAGCCCTAGAAACACATCGTCCGGCTATCCTGGCTTTGGTGCATGCAGAAACCTCCACAGGCGCACGTCAACCCTTGGAAGGAGTCGGTGACTTGTGTCGTGAATTCGGCACTTTGCTGTTAGTAGATACGGTGACGAGTTTAGGTGGAGTCCCCTTTCTTTTAGATGCGTGGGGAGTTGATGTCGCTTATAGCTGTAGCCAAAAAGGATTAGGTTGTCCTCCTGGTGCTTCGCCATTGACGTTAGGTTCTCGTGCAGTTGAGAAATTGCAGCGGCGTCCAACTAAGGTGGCTAACTGGTATTTAGACATGACGTTGTTGAGCAAATATTGGGGCGAAGAACGCACATATCACCATACAGCACCCATTAACCTGTATTATGCACTGCGGGAAGCACTACGTTTGCTTGCCCAAGAGGGAATAGAAAACTCCTGGCAACGCCATCAAAAGAATGTAGAGTATCTTTGGCAGAGGTTAGAGGACTTGGGACTGTCTTTGCACGTGGAGAAACAGTTCCGCTTACCAACTCTTACCACTGTCCGCATTCCGGAAGGCGTAGATGGTAAAGCAGTTGCACGGCAGTTGCTTAATGAACATAATATCGAGGTTGGAGGTGGTCTTGGCGAACTAGCAGGTCAGGTTTGGCGCGTTGGACTCATGGGCTTCAACAGTCGCAAAGAAAGTGTTGACCGGCTTGTAGAAGCACTGCAACAGGTTTTGCATAAGGGGTAGTCGCTGAGATTGTAAAAAAGCGAAGGCGCGTAGGACCCCACCCCCGTAAAGCTACGCTTCACGTCCCCTCCCCGCGAGCGGGGAGGGGATAAAGGGGTGGGGTGCAGTCAACGTGGGAATCATAACTAATTAGCCGAACATGATATGATACAATACCTACTGAATAAACCAACGACGAATTAACTCCACTTGAAATCGGTAGCCCTCACCAACTTCTTCAATCAACTCGCGTTGTAACAGCAGTTCAAAGGCGCTTTCCGATACATTAGGCAGTTGTTGCAATATAGTATTTATAGTGACTACTGCCCCTTCCCCTTGTGCTGCCAAGAAGCGCAGGATAGCTAACCCAGCAGCGTCTACTTGGTTATTTTGAATATCTGCAAAGAACAAGCTGCCATGACTCAAAGCTTCTGGTACCGCCGCTTCCACGTCCGCTAAGGTTGCCAATCGGCGAACAGAAGGGTCTTGCTCGTTCTTAAGTGCGACAATTTCACCACACAGCAGTTGTACCAGGAAAGGGTGACAGCGGGTGAGTTGCAGCACTCGCTCAACGGCGTCAGGTTCATAACCTAGGGTAAAATCTTTGACGGGACACTCAATTAATTGCCGCGCTTCGTCTTCTTTAAGGTACGAGATATGTACAACTTGGACATTAATTAGATAACTAGCCCAGCGCTGATATTCTTCGATAGTATGGGAGCCAGCAATTAATATCTTAAACTTGGGGCGATGTTGAATTAAGTGACGCAGCATTCCTAAAACATCTTGCTGATCAAAGCGTCCTTTGGAAATGGCGCTGTCGAGTACCTCAAATTCGTCTAGGGAAAGCAGTGCTGTATTATCTTGTAACGCTTCTTCTACTTTATCTAACCATTCGTCAAAGCAGGTGAAGGGGTCTTTTTCTAAATCTTCCCGTGTCAAGGATGGTAAAGTTAAGGCGCTTTGTTTTTTAGCTGAGGTTATCATTCCTCTAGCGAGGTTGTAGAGAAAACCCGCATGGTTGCTTGCTGATGAAGGTGCGCCTTGCAAGTCTATAAATAAGGGGATAATGCTATTCGGTAGCAACTTTCCCAAATTGTTCAGCAGAGAAGTTTTGCCCATGCGCCGCTGACCGTAGAGTAGCAGAGGTGGACGACGGCGGTCTAAAATTAATTGCTCAATGCGGGTGCCGATATCATTGCGTCCGCTGAAGATTTCTTGCTCTAGTGTGAGGGGAACGCCGATGATGTAGGGAGAATCAATTTCTTGGCGGAGTTCGGTGGCTTTAGCAAGTTCCTCTACATAGTTAACTATTATCTCACGCCAACTTTGGGCGATCGGGTAGAAGCGGGGGGCGTATTTATTGCTAGTGCGAGTCAAGTTTTGTAACTGTGCATCTAAACGGTCAACAACAGCCTTGAGTGCTAGACGCTGGTTGTAAGAACTTTGCTGATTTAAAGCCCTGTCCACATCCTTGCTGATGCGACTGAAGATGTTTAGTAGGGTACTGACTGGGCTTTGGAGTTCGTCATATTGTAAACTGCGGTGAACGTTACTGATAGCTTCCACATCTGTACAGCGTTCTAATTTCCGTGCATCCAGTTCAATATTTGCTTGCTTATCAGCCCCGCGCCTATATTTGCTAAGCAGATAACAAATAATTACGGTTGCACAAATAAATGCGAGTATATAAAAAAAGTAAATATAACTAAACAGAAAATTAATACAGCTACTTGAATCACTGTGTTATTTTAATTTCAGGCAAACAGCTAAAAGTGCCCAATGTACTTATGGCTGGGCACTAATGCTGCCTCTGAACCCTCTCCTTAAGGGCTGAGTTCAGAAGTCTAACCAAACTTTTGAACAATAAGGAGAGTTCGATGGCTTTTTTTTGCCGACTGTTAATCGTTGCTCTGCTGGTTTACGGTGTCATTTCCGGTGACATCCAACTAAATGATCCAGTTTTAATTTCAGTTCTTGTAGAACTAGTTAAACTTGTGGATCAACCCAGCAAAGGTGGTGATGAATAGTAACCCTCGTTAGTTTAAGCTAACGCTAGGTACACTCTAAAAGTTGCTAGGTAAGGTGACGACTTACCTGGCTTTTTTATGCTACCTGTTACCATTACTAGGTTAACCTATCGACTTCTCTATGTTTGGTTAGATTTAGCTGATTTATGGTTGTCTTAATAGTAATTTTGAGGTGACTTTTGGGTGAGTAGTGATAGGGTTGTTGAAAATTTTAGTTTCAAATAAATCGACTCGCCTGAAGCGGCTTTGGTAGCTTGCTTTCAGTCTATACCTCTAATAAATGAGCAAATGGCTTTATCTGTTGCAGTCCCTCCTCCTGCCAGTTATCAGTATCCCCATCTTCTAGACTAAACAATCTTTCCCTACAAAGAATTTGCAACAGCAGTGGCAAGCGTTGACTTTTATGCAAAATCCACTCCACATCTTCCTCACGGAAAGGAATAGGCGAACTGGCTATCAATTCCCGCGCTTCTCCCTCGGTCACCGCTCCCAAAGTCGCGGTATAGCCGAAAATATTGAAGAAGGGTGAACTATGCCCAGTGTTACGAGCAAGTTCAATTGGTGATTCGTGCGTTGCTAAAACAAACGCCAAATTTCCTCTTGTGTGGTTAGTCGCCAAGGAACGTAAACTCTCCCAAAACCCATCATCCAACTCTGGACAGCGTTGCAAGCCAACGCCAATCTCATCCAGTAAGATGACTGTGGGGTTATGCAAATTATCGCTGACTATATCCATAAAGTAATCTAAGTTACTAGGCATCTGCACTTTTAGATTTAGGCATTCTAGGATATAGCCCAACAGTCTCTCTCTACTTGCCATGCGTGGGTCTTGGAAGTCTACGAATATCCACCGATAATTTTCTGGTTGCGGTAGCCAGTCGTACTTTTGACCAGGACGTAACTGTTCTGGTGGGGTAGTGGTAATGTTTTTCAGGTAGTGCAGCAGAGAGGTTTTACCAATGCGCCGTTTGCCGATAATAGCGGCGTTTTGTAGAGGATGGCGTTTTAGTAAGTCGAAGAGGCGTCTGAGTTCTTTTTGTCGTCCAAAAAAGTGGCGAGGATGGGTAATGGGTGAACCTGTGATGAAGGGTGAGGTTTCCTCAAGGGTGATGTTTGAACCATGTAGAGACGCGCCATGGCGCGTCTCTACAGTATCTGGTTCTTTTTTCTCAGCAATTTGTTGCCACTCTAGCCCCAATTTACCGCAAATTTTGACAAAATTCCCAGAATCAACAGGTTTGCCACTGAGGAAGTTTTTGACGGTGCCTAAAGAAAGTCCTACCGCAATAGCCAGAGATTCCTGTGTGAAATAGCCCTTAACATTGTAAGCTGACTTAACTTTTGCAATGTACTCTGAGGCAACCCTAAGCGATCGCGCCATTACTCGTTATTGAAAACCTGCAAATATTCTAGCTATTTTTAAGTAACTAAAAGTCAGCGATATCTCAACTACCACTCAGCTATTTCTCAACGGACAGTTACGACTACTCGGGCAAAAGATGCCAAAGATAGGCTAGATGAAGCTGCAAGGGCGCTAGAGGCAGAGTCATGAGAAACGAACCGCCAAGACGAGGCAGTGCGCCCTTGGGGGTTTCCCCCGTTGAAGCAACTGCCGTGCCAAGAACGCCAAGATTTCTTAGCGTCTTGGCGTCTTGGCGCGAAACTCCTACACCGCACAATTCAACACGCCGGCTTTTTGGGAAAAGCGCGTATTCTCCCGGTAATCAACAGGACAATCTATCACTGCTGGAACATCCTGTGCCAAAGCCTCTTTCAAGATTGGAACCAAATCAGTAGCAGATTCAACGCGGTAGCCTTTTAGACCCATACTTTCAGCAAATTTGACAAAATCAGGGTTGCCAAAATGCACAAAAGATGATCTACCTTTGCCAAAGTAATTTTCTTGCTTCCACTCAACTAAGCCGTAGCCACCATCATTGAAAATCAGGGTGACAAAGGGTGTACCAACGCGCAAAGCTGTTTCTAATTCCTGGCAATTCATCATAAAGCCGCCATCACCCGTTACAGCAACAACTTTACGGTTAGGATGCACAAGTTTTGCGGCTACAGCCCCAGGAATGGCAATACCCATTGCGGCGAAGCCATTGGAAATGATGCAAGTATTCGGGCTATGGCAGTGATAATGACGGGCAATCCACATTTTATGTGCGCCTACGTCTGAGATGACTATATCTTCTGGTCCCATTACCTGCCGCAAGTCATAAATTAACTTTTGTGGCTTAATCGGAAACCCGTCATCATTGGCATACTCTTCGTAGTCAGCACGGATATTTGTCCGTAGGCTGATAGAGTAAGGATTCGGCTTACCCTCGCGATCGGCGAACTTTAAGATTTCATACACAGAATCAGTAATATCTCCTACGACTTCAACGTTAGGGATATAACTACTATCAATTTCCGCAGGGGTGACTCCAATATGAACAATGGGAATTCTCCCATCGGGATTCCATTTTTTTGGAGAAAACTCAATCAAATCATAGCCGATCGCAATCACTAAATCTGTGTTATCAAAGCCACAGGTAATAAAATCTCGCTGTTGCAATCCCACTGACCACAATGCTAAGGAATGAGTGTAAGGAATCACGCCTTTGCCCATGAAAGTGTTGGCAACGGGAATATTCATTTGGTTGGCAAATTGTGTGACAGCATCGCTTGCGCGATCGCGGATAGCCCCATTACCAACTAAAATTATCGGGTTCACTGCTTGGGAAATTGCTGCTGCTGCTGCCCTGATACTGGCAAAAGAAGCGAAGGTTTTTTCTATGTTGTCCTTACGCAAGGGATTGCCTTCTGCGGGCATGGCGGCAATATTTTCTGGCAAATCGATGTGAACTGCGCCTGGTTTTTCACTTTGCGCCCGTTTAAAGGCTTTCCGCACAACTTCTGGCGTAATACTCGGTCGCACTATCTGTTTATTCCATTTTGTCACCGGGGCAAACATCGCCACCAAATCTAAATACTGATGCGATTCGATGTGCATTCTATCTGTGCCTACCTGCCCCGTAATTGCCACTAAAGGCGCACCATCGAGGTTAGCATCTGCGACGCCAGTCATCAAGTTCGTCGCCCCTGGACCAAGAGTCGAAAGACAAACTCCAGCTTTTCCTGTCAAACGTCCGTAGACATCTGCCATGAATGCCGCGCCTTGTTCGTGGCGTGTGGTAATAAATTGAATGGAAGAATGTTTCAGCGCCTCTAAAACATGCAGGTTTTCTTCCCCAGGGAGTCCGAAAACGTATTGCACTCCTTCATTTTCTAAGCACTGTACGAGTAATTCAGCTGTATTCATATTTACTATTCCTCTGGGTTGATTGCACCTGGTGTGTGTTATTTCACCCACACAGTTTTAACATTGACGAACTCATGTATGCCCTGGATACTCAATTCCCTGCCGTATCCAGAACGCTTGATACCGCCGAAGGGCAAGCGGGGGTCGGACCTTACCATACCGTTGATAAATACCGAACCTGCTTCGATTTCCTCTACAAGGCGATCGCGTTCTTCGGCGTTTGTTGTCCAAGCACTAGCACCTAAACCAAATGGTGTCGCATTTGCTAGTTTTATCGCTGCGTCAATATCTGGTACACGGAATAACATCGCTACCGGACCAAAAAACTCTTCCTGCGCCACTGGATTGTCTGGGGAAATATCTGTGAGAATGGTTGGTGGATAATAGTTTCCCGGACGATCTGATAAAGGATGTCCACCTGTCAAAACTCTTGCCCCACTCTTGACACCAGCTTGCACTTGCTGGTCTAAGTCTTTCAGAATATCAGGAGTTGCCAGTGGTCCTAAATCAGTGTCGCTTTGCATCGGATCGCCAATTTTCAGCGCCTGGAATTTCTCCAGGAGTCGTTTTTCAAACTTGTCTGCTATTGTCTCAGCGACGATGAAGCGTTTTGCTGCAATACATGATTGCCCGTTATTCAACATTCTGGCTGTTGTTGCCGTGGTCACTGCTGCTTCTAAATCAGCACTTTCCAATACAATGAACGGGTCGCTTCCTCCCAATTCCAAGACAGTTTTTTTAATTTGTTTTCCCGATGCAGCGGCTAAACTTGCGCCGGCTGGTTCGCTTCCTGTTAATGTCGCTGCTTTGACGCGATCGTCACTCATCAAGTCAGCAACTTTTGCCGCACCTATCAATAGAGTTTGAAATACGCCTTTTGGAAAACCTGCTTTTTGTATAATTTCTTCTATTGCCAAAGCACACTGCGGCACGTTGGAAGCGTGTTTGAGTAATCCGACATTTCCTGCCATCAAAGCAGGTGCAACAAAACGGAACACTTGCCAAAAGGGAAAATTCCACGGCATAACTGCCAAGATTATACCTAATGCCTGGTATTTTATAAAACTGTGGCTAGCATCAGTTTTTACGGTCACATCGGCGAGAAATTCGGCAGCGTGTTCAGCGTAGTAACGACAGACAAGGGCGCATTTTTCCACTTCCGCGATCGCCGCTTTGAAAGGCTTGCCCATCTCCAGCGTCATGATTTTGGCAAAATCTTCTTTTTCTTGCTCTAAAATGTCAGCAGCCTTTTGCATCCACTGCGATCGCTCTGAAAAAGTCGTTTTGTGGTACTTTTCAAAAGCCTGTTGTGCCAAATCTAGTTTTTGAGCGATTTCTGCATCGCTTAATGGTTCAAAAGTTTTCAGCAACTCCCCAGTTGCAGGATTAATTGTGGCGATCGCCATACCCTGACCTCCCCGTTAAAAAATTATCACAGGTAGCATCCATATGTTATGAACATCAATTGCGGAAGCTACTTTCCAAATTGTAGTCTTTCAAGAAATGCTAACTTTACTTATATTAAAATTTTGCAATCAAAATTGAAACAAAATATACATAAACCATATGTACTTATCCCTACAATCTCCCCTTGCAAAGTGTGCATTTGCTCAACTCTGCTTGATTTTAGCAAGATGTACTCGTGTTATTAAAAATTAAATTTACAATTTAATAGATTTTTTTGACTTTTCATTGTGAAATTACAGCAAATTCGCGCTTTGCTTTGGACTTATACCATTCGGGCGCCTGTTGTCTTAGTTTTGCGCGCGAAAGCTTTTACTAAGAATACCAGGTATACATGAGTTCACGGTGAATTTTAAACAGAGAATTTCCCATATCCGGTGAACACCCATACCAAATCTTTCCTCAGTGCATCTTTGTCTGATAAACCTTGACTAATCGATTAATACCTTTGAAGCGATAATCTCCCATTTCCAAGAAGGAGGAGGGTTGAGAAAGCATTTGATAAGTGGCTTCACTGACAACGCATTCACCTGGAGGACAAATTGCTTCCATACGCGCCGCTAAATTAATAGTGGCTCCTAATGCGGTATAATCTAGCCTTTGGGAACTGCCGACATCTCCAACCACAGCTTTGCCACTGTTAATCGCAATTCGCAATTGCAGTGGTTCGGTCCAAAAGTTTTTGGCGTTGAGATTTTCCAGACGAGTTAACATACCCTTGGCAACAGTGACAGCGCGATCGGCATGATCTGGTTGTGGTTCAGGAGCGCCAAAAAATGCCATAATGCAATCGCCTATATACTTATCTAAAGTGCCACCATAGGCAAACACTTCTTGCAACATCTCCTCAAATAAATTGTTGAGCAATTCCGCAACTTCAGTAGGCGTGAACCTTTCTGAAATTGCCGTAAAGCCAACCAAATCCGCAAATAAAATACTAATTTCAGTTTCTTGTGGAGGTAAACGTCCATTTGGCAATGCACCGACAGCTATCAACTGCTGTACAACTGCTGGGGAATGATAGCGTTCGAGTCTTTGGCGAATCACTTCTTCGCTTCTAAGTTTCTCGGCTAGCAGCCAACGTTGTACGCTAGAAGCCACAAGATTTGCTAAAGCGGAAAAAAAACTGAGTTCTTCCTCTCCTTTTTCTACCCAATGGTGAGAAGAGAAATGAGCATCAGCATAGAGAACACCAACAACCTTATTTTCATCCCACAAAGGCACCGCCATTGCACTACGAATGTCTTTCACCAGAATACTGTTTTCTCCAGCAAACCTTTCATCATTTTGGGCATCAGCGGTTTGAATGGCAACTTTTTCGTCAAAGACCTTTTGGCAGATACTACGGCTAATCCAACTACCATCAGTTGGGAGATGTTCTTGATCAGAGATTTTTCTTGTAGCAGCATTCAATAATTCCAGATTGCCACACCCAGAAACATCAATTAATAATGCCAAACGGTCAATACTGTTGAGGTAACGAAACACCACTTGCTGGACTTGAGAGAAAATCTCTTCTATGGAGGCTGCTGCGGAGAGATTCTTGGCTATGTCTACCAAATCTTTCAGGCGAGCGATCGTTTTGTCTTTGATGCTAACATCACCATCGATGTTATCAGCGAAAATCCATTGCTCTTGCAATTGTTTAACATTGCGAAGAATTGTTTTCCCTGGAGAAACGACTCCTTGCTTAAACGTGGATGATTCAACAGGAGTCAACATAACCACCAGGCACATATCCCCCAGCCAAACAACATCACCGTCTTGCAACTCTTGGGGAGAGGAAATCAAGTGTTCGTTCAATTGAGTGCCGTTTTTGCTGCCCAAATCCTCAATAGTCCACAGACCCGAGGGAGTTTTCACAAGGCGGGCATGATATCGTGAAACTCCCCCAGAAGGTAAGTATAAGTCGCATTGCGGCAAACGACCGATAGTGAAAACATCTTGATGCACCGTCACCGTTTTTTGGGAATTTCCTTCTTGTAGGCGCAGTTTCAGTTTAGTCATGACTTCTATAAATCCATTGTGGAAGCAGGGAGTGCCAGCATTGTTAACGTAAAGGATATGTTAAGGGTTAAGGGTTAATCCTTCACTGTTTCTTTATGGCACTCTTGATCGCATTCCGACAACTAGGAAAAAATAACATTTTAGCTAGATACAGATACGGAAGAAATATTGGCAACGCTGAACTGCAGCAGTAAATAGCATAGTCAGCCAAACCTCTGAATGCATGAGGGACACTACTGTTGCTGCTACTGGCACAGTACAAGTAGACTGAATCCCGCCAATATAATTTAAATATGAAGTTATTGTCTTTGTTGCGATTTTTACGTTGTCATGGGTAGCTGTCATCACCTGATTGTTGTACATATATTTCTGTAGCAATTATTTCTGCTGTCATCCGGGAAAAACTACTTTTTTTTGAAAAAGTCTATTGTGCTGAACACTTCACCTGAGGAAAGCTATACGATGACGATGATCGGCTCCTTACTAGACCAGCGTTACCAGGTGGTTGAACTATTGGGTAAAGGCGGATTTGGTCATACTTACATAGCGCAAGATACTCGTCGTCCTGGGAATCCCACTTGCGTTGTCAAGCATCTCAAACCTGCGACTAACGACCCCGATTTTTTACAAACAGCGAGACGCTTGTTTAGTAGGGAAGCCGAAGCTTTGGAAAAGCTAGGCAACCATGACCAAATTCCTCGGCTGTTAGCTTACTTTGAGGAAAACGAAGAATTCTTCTTGGTACAAGAGTTTATCGATGGACATCCGCTGTCTGTTGAGATGTTAAGCGGGAACCGTTGGGAGGAAAGTCAGGTCATTCAACTTCTGTATGAAATTTTGCCTGTCCTAGACTTTATTCATAATAATAATGTTATCCATCGCGACCTCAAGCCCCAAAACATTATCCGCCGCCATTCCGACAATAAGCTCGTTCTGGTTGATTTCGGCGCTGTCAAACAGGTGCAGATGTACTCGCTCATGACTCCAGAACAGCAATTCAAAAACCAGACAATTGCTATTGGAACTCCAGGCTATATGCCAAGTGAGCAAGCACAAGGTAGACCTCGTCCTAATAGTGATATTTATGCTCTTGGTATGATTGCTATCCAAGCCCTCACAGGCTTAAGTCCCAAGCAACTAGCAGAAGATCCGACAAGCGGGGAAATTATCTGGCAACAATATGCTCAAGTCAGCGATCACTTGGCAGTTATCATCAGCAAAATGGTACGCCCATACTATAAATATCGCTTCCACTTTGCAGACGAAGCGCTGGAAGCACTCGCCTCAATCACTCATCCCAACACACCAACAGCTATTGCTGGTACCGTCAAGCATGTCCTACGTAACTATTTACGAGAAGGGTATGTGTCAGCAAATAAAGTGATGCGATTGCCCGAAAGGGCACTGCGCTTCGCGCGATCGCTCCATAAACTCGCAAAACCTAGCCACACTCCACCAGATAACACAACAATTCCTGACGCCACTCTACCACCTGCATCCCCTGCACAGAGTACGGTGAAAATTCCTCCTCATTCACCCGCCTCACCAAACAATTCTCCCTCAAGCCTTGATTTTCTTGATAAATATCGTCGCAAACTGCCATTACTTATTGCTGCAGGCGGCGGTATTGTTTTAGTTGTGTTTAGCATAATTTCTGCAAGTTCTCCACCACAGCAGCCCTCTGGTCAGACAGCAGATAATAAAATTTTACAAACAATAGAAGAAAAAACGAAAGTCACAACACAGAATAATACAACTGATCAGAACACAACACAGAATAATATACCTGAAGAAAAAAAAGAACAAAACAATTGTATTGTTGTGACGCGACCTGCAAATCTCCGTGCTGTTTCTGGGCGTAGGAGAACAGGAAAAGTTATAAAAGCAGGTACTCAGGTGACAGTTACTGGAAAACAAGATGGTGGCTGGATTGAAATTACCACTCCCGAAGAGGGTTGGATTTGGGGGAGTCGGACAAAAAATACTTGCAAAGCACCGAGGAGCAAATAATACCAATTCAAAATTCAAAATTCAAAATTAAGAAAGCGAGATATAATGAAATTTTGGGAGTGTGTATCTGTCGCATTCTTTTTTCACCCTTGGTATAAAAACCTTCACCTGTATGAGGGATAGGAACTCGACGCTTAAAGACTAAGAAAAGCTTTGCGTCTTAGCGTCTTTGCGCGAAACTAAAAAATGCGCGGCAGATGATTGAGTCATTTGTTTGATGACTTCTAAACCTGGCGGTGGAGTTCCACTCTCCATTCCCAGCCATAAAAGATACTCTATATTCCCAGCAGGACCAGTGACAGGCGACCAAGTTAAACCTTTGTACTTCCATCCCAATTCACCCGCCGCTTGCAACACCTGAAAAATAGCCTCAGCTTGGTCTTGAGAATCACGCACAACACCTTTTTTACCAACACGGTTTTTGCCGACTTCAAACTGTGGTTTCACCAACAACACAGCTTCACGCGGAAATTGCAGCAGCTGCCATAAAGCAGGCAAAATCTTAGTTAGGGAAATAAACGACACATCAACCACCGCCAAATCAGCATATTCTCCCCGTTCAGAAGGGGGGGTTTGGGGGGGTACACCATATAACTCTTCTGGCTTGAGATACCGTAAATTCGTGCGTTCCTTCAAAATCACGCGAGAATCATTTCGCAAACGCCAGTCAACTTGTCCATAACCAACATCAACGCCGTAAACCAATTTTGCCCCAGCTTGCAACAGACAATCAGTAAAGCCACCTGTAGAAATACCGCCATCCAAACAAACACGTCCTTCCACAGGAATCGCAAACACTTCCAATGCTTTGGCTAACTTTTCGCCGCCTCTGGAAACAAAGCGCGATCGCTCTTTAATCTGAATTTGCGCCGAAACATCAACTTCCGTACCAGGCTTATCAATCACCTGACCATCAACAGTCACTTCCCCCGCCTGAATTAACCTCTGTGCTAAAGCGCGGGAAGAACATAAATTAAGTTCTACTAACAGTGTATCGAGTCGTTGTTTAGCCAATTATCTTTACTCTTGTGGTAATATCAAAGCCAAGGCACGATTTATAATTTCTTCTTGATGAACCAGTTGTTCTAATTCTTCTGGTTGATAACGTCCTTCTTCTACTTCTAGGGAAGCCTCATCTATGGCATTTAAGTAAGCTTCTTGTAGACTTTCCAGCAATTCTTCAGTAGTTAAATAATAACCGCCTGCTTTGCCACGCTTATTTTTTCTCTGAATTTCCCGAACTGAATTGCGAATAGAAACGTCCCAAGAGCGAGTCGTACGGTTTTCTGCTTGCTGTTTAATCAGATGCAACAGCAGAATCACGGCATAGCCACGAATGCTATCGATGATCTCTTGCTTGCTCATCTCTTCTAATTCTTCAACGATGACCAACGCTCCTTGAACATCTCCTTTTAGCAGCAAATGTTTTAACTCTAGTAATTCTTCCATATCCAGTGCCTCAATCGTTGGGCAACTTCTATTGTGGCGGATTTTCGGCGATGTTAATGGACTGGATTTGTAAACCGAATGTGTGACCAATCATAAATCAATAGCCCCTAAAATGCTGTGTAGAGCCTTCTAGGGGCTATCTAGTGTACTAATAGTCACACAAGACCTTAATAGTTATCATTTTGAAGGTTTTCTTGCATGAAATTTTGATGTAATCCAAATAACATTGATTCAAATCATCACCTTGATTATCCTAGTTCTAGGAACTGCATATACAGAGTCATTTGCGCCACGATCAACTCAACGCATTGGCAGAAAATAGGAATTATCAATGCCTAATTCAATTAACCAACAAATCTTACTTAAAAGCCGCCCAGTTGGGGAACCAAAAGAAAGTGATTTCGCCCTGGTCGAAACCCCAATCACAGAACCAGGGGAAGGGGAAGTTCTCAACCGCACGATCTACCTGTCCCTCGACCCCTATATGCGTGGTCGCATGAGCGATCGCGAATCTTATGCTACTCCGGTAGAATTGGGGTCTGTGATGGTTGGTGGCACAGTCAGCCAAGTGGTGAAATCTAACCATCCCCAATTCTCAGCTGGAGACTTTGTGCTTAGTTATGACGGCTGGCAAGCCTATGGCGTATCGAAAGGCGAAACGTTGCGTAAGCTTGACCCCAATCAAGCGCCCATCTCCTATGCGTTGGGCATAACCGGGATGCCCGGAATGACGGCATACTTTGCGCTACTCGATATTGGGCAACCCCAAGCGGGCGAAACGGTTGTCGTTTCTGCTGCCTCTGGCGCAGTCGGTTGTGTAGCCGGTCAAATTGCCAAACTCAAAGGCTGTCGGGCAGTGGGGGTGGCTGGTAGTGAGGCGAAATGCGATTACGTCGTGAAAGAATTAGGGTTTGATGCCTGCATTAACCGCAAAACTCAAGACCTAAGTTCAGCACTGAAAGCTGCTTGTCCTAACGGAATCGACGTTTACTTTGACAATACAGCTGGTCCAATTTTAGAAGCTGTGTTGCAGCAGATTAATCTTGGGGCAAGAATACCACTGGTTGGTTTAATTTCGCAGTACAACGCAGAAAATTCTCCTCCTGGTCCTAATTTGATGCCACTGTTGGTTAAACGCGCTTTAATCAAAGGTTTTCTTGTTAGTGATTACCAACACCGTCAGGCAGAGTTCATAAACGATGTTTCTCAGTGGTTGCAGGAAGATAAGCTCAAGTATAAAGAAGACGTTGTAGAGGGTCTGGAAAACGCTCCTCACGCCTTCATCGGTTTACTACAAGGGAAAAACTTTGGCAAACTGATTGTCAAAGTCAGTGACGATCCAACTCGATGAACACGCCTTAGAAATGAGTTACAAGCAATCCTATTTGAGGTGTGAGATGCCAGCACTTCAGAACCCCGACTTCTCTAAAAAGTCGGGGTTCTCGCCTTTCGTCGCATTTGCACCTCGTGTTTCTCTACTGGTTTGTCTTATAGCAAGAATTAGCGGAAATCGATGCTATCTGCGCCCAGCGATTCTCACACAGACGTTACGCGATCGCAATTCCCGATATACATCTATTGCCAGAGCTAACGCATCCTAGCACATTGGCGATCGTACTAAAAAGTAGTCATAAGAACTCCAGGAAGGTATCCTCAAACACACAATATTGAACTTGCGTCCTAACCATAGGGAAGATGAAACAGAAGCGCGATCGCAGCTACAACATACATACCATAACGCATTCGGTTTTTGTGAGATACGTCTGATTCAGTCTGGAGCATCGGGAAGCAGTATCCAAACTCAAACCGATAAGGAGACTTTTTTATGACCACAACGACCCCAAACCGAACGACCGACTCAACTTCCAATGCACCCGCTCCCTACACCGGATTTGATCGCTTATTCATCGGCGGACATTGGGTCACAGGTCGCTCTGAACACAAATTGCGACCGATCAACCCGTACCGCCAAGACGTGATTATGGAAATTCCGGCGGCGGACAAACGCGATCTCGAAGATGCCTATCAAGAAGCTCAACGTGCTCAAGTGGCGTGGGCGGAGACATTGCCCAGTGAGCGATCGCTGCTCATGCGTCGTGCAACTGACATTATGGATGCCCGTCGTGAGGAGATTATTTCGTGGTCGATCCGGGAGGCGGGTAGCCCGCGCAAGAAGGCAATGCTGGAATGGAAGGTAGCGCGTGATGTGATGGAACAGGCTGTTTCGGCTCCCTATGGTGCTGAGGGGCGCATTCTCCCCTCTGACATTCCGGGTAAAGAAAGCCGGGTTTATCGCCGTCCAGTGGGTGTAGTAGCTGTAGTCAGCCCCTGGGACTTTGCCCTCAACCTTGCTAATCGCTCGGTCGCCCCTGCCCTGGCGCTGGGAAACGCGGTCGTGCTGAAACCACCCTCGAATACTCCCGTCACGGGTGGTCTGATCTTTGCCAAGATCTTTGAGGAAGCGGGACTTCCCCCCGGTGTGCTTAGCGTTGTGGCAGGTCCAGCCCGCGAGATTGGGGATGCGTTCGTGAGCCACCCCATCCCGCGTGTCATTACCTTTACCGGCTCGACAAAAGCCGGTCGGCATATTGGGGAACTGGCAATGACTAGCCCCATCATGAAACGGGCTTCGCTCGAACTCGGCGGTAACAGTCCGCTGGTCGTTTTAGACGACGCCGATCTGGAACTGGCGGTAAATGCTGCCGTGTTTGGTAAGTTCTTGAACTCAGGTCAAATCTGCATGAGTATAAATCGGCTGATCGTCGATGAGCGTGTCTATGACGAGTTTGTCGATCGCTTTGTTGATCGCGTCCGTAATTTAAAGATGGGCGACCCGAACGATCCGGATACTGATATTGGTCCTATCATCAATGAAGCTCAGTTGAATTCCCACCTCAAGCACATTCAACAAGCACATCAGGAGGGTGCTTGTCAACTACTCGGTGGCGACCCTGATGGACTCATGCTACCGCCGCACGTCTTTGTCGATGTCAACAATCAGATGTCGGTGGCGCGTGAGGAGATGTTCGGACCTATCGTCTCCATCATTAAAGCCCGCGATGAAGCACAAGCCTTGCAGGTTGCAAACGACACCGAGTACGGCTTATCGAGTGCAGTGTTCACCCGCGATGAGGGACGTGGACTGCGCTTTGCGTTGGGAATGCAAGCGGGGATGACGCACATCAACGATCAGACGGTAAACGACCTCCCGAATGCTCCCTTTGGCGGCGAGAAGAATAGCGGGATAGGACGTTTTGGTGGCAATTGGGCGATCGAGGAGTTCACCACCGATCACTGGATTACCGTGCAGCATACCCCGCGTACCTACTCCATCTGATAAATAAGCACCAGTTGAAAGGGGATAGGGTAAGAAACTGTAACTTAATTCCTAATCACCTCTTCTCATAGTTCATCTTTTTGAAGAGGTTCTATGGCGTTCCGCCACGCTTCGCTATCAGCAATCAATTGATCAACAAATTCTCTTAGCCGTTCTTGCCAGTTGGGGACGGCTTTAAGTTTTTCCCTTACTCCTGGCAAGACTTTGAACTGTACCGGTTTTACGCGCGATCAATAAAGACGACACTCTTGAGAAGAATCACTGTTATCAGTAGGCAATCCTACCTCAGCCTCCGCACGGTTCAGCATTGACTCATGCAGGTGTTTTTCATGATGACGTTGCTGCGCCATTAACTCCCGTGCTTCTTCTTGAGTCATAGCGTCTGTCCCACTAGGATGTGCTGCTTCAGCACGATTGAGCATTGATTCGTGCAAGTGTTCGTCATGCTGGCGCTGTTGAACCATTAATTCCCGTGCTTTATCTTGAGTACTCATGCAATTTTCTCTCATCAATATTTAAATTGTCCTTCTATTTTGCAACTTAAAAAACTAAAGCAAAAGGTTAATCTGATAAATAAAACACAAATTGACAAAAAACAATTTATCGCAACTTAGATGCAGCTAATATTGTTATGTGGTGAACACTCTCTATATCAGGTGGCGGAGTTTCACTCTCGATTCCCAACTATAAGAAATACTCTATATTCCCAGCAGGACCCAGGCGACCAAGTTAAACCCTTGTACTTCCATGTAAAAAAAGCGAGTTTCCCTGAGGAAACTCGCCTTATTTTAAAACCAACAGAGCAAACTAGTGGAGCACGACAGAAATAACTACATAGCTAGGAACAGGTTAAAAACCTGATTCTGTAAAAATTTTTCTCTCCTGACTCCTGAATTCTGACTTCTGACTCCTTGTACTAGATATCTTGTTCGCTCAACTCTCTAGTCATATAATCAAACGGCTCATCTACAAAGCTCGTATTGGCAACACCTGCTGCAGCCACTTGCTCCTTGACAATATCCTTCATAATTTGGATACCGCGAACCGTGGGACCAATGGGTACCCCCAGAGAATTGTAAGTTTCGCGCAGCCCTTGCAACACACGCTCATCCAGCACATCCGTATTGCCAGCAACAAGAGCATAGGTAGCATAGCGCAGGTAGTAGTCCATATCCCGCAGACAAGCCGCATAACGGCGAGTTGTGTAGGCATTCCCACCAGGACGAATTAACTCTGGCTGTTCTTCAAATAACTTAGAACCAGCCTGCTTAACTAGTGCCGCCGCATTTGAATTGATAGCCGCCGCTGCTTGCACGCGTGCCGTACCGCTTTCAAAGTAAGACTTGAGGCTGTCCAGCGCGTTCCTGTCGAAATATCGACCCGCAACGTCATAATTCTTAATTAAACTTGTGACTGCATCCCGCATTCCTTTTTCTCCTAATCAATCCTTTCTATGGTTTGATATTAATCTGACAGCTTTTAGCAAAGCTGCAACTTAAAAGTGCCTCTTGTCAAAGAAGCTCCAGCACAAAAACAATCTATAGCGCTAATTAAGGATTCTATGCTAAAGTTGACCCCTGCAAGATGAACTGTCTACTTTTGTAAAACTAGTTAAGGAAAGGTTAAACATAACCTTTCAAACTGATGTTTTGTTACAAACAATACAAAATACTCCAATTTTAAATCCTTACGATATTCTAGGTGTCTCGTGGATTTGGATTTACAAGCCGGGTCAACATGCTTTGAACACTCTGGTTTTACTATGAATAAATCGGCAGATAAGGAGTAACCATGACAACCCCACAAGAAGTTCTGAAGCGAATTCAGGACAATAACATTCAGATGATCGATCTGAAATTCATCGATATGCCAGGAACCTGGCAGCACCTCACGGTTTACCATAACCAAATCGATGAAACTTCCTTCACAGACGGCGTACCTTTCGACGGTTCTAGTATCCGGGGTTGGAAAGCCATCAATGAATCAGACATGGCGATGGTACTCGATCCCAACACTGCCTGGATCGACCCTTTCATGAAAGAGCCAACTCTAAGTATCATTTGTAGCATCAAGGAACCACGGACAGGTGAATGGTACACCCGTTGCCCCCGCGTTATTGCCCAAAAAGCAGTAGATTATCTGGTTTCCACTGGTGTTGGTGATACAGCTTTCTTTGGTCCGGAAGCCGAGTTTTTCATCTTTGATGATGTCCGCTTTGACCAAACCGCGCACCAAGGCTACTACTACGTAGATTCGGTTGAAGGTCGTTGGAATTCTGGTAAAGAAGAAGGTCCTAACCTGGGTTACAAACCAGCCTACAAACAGGGTTACTTCCCAGTTCCCCCCACCGATACTTTCCAAGATATCCGTACAGAAATGCTGCTGACAATGGCAGAGTGCGGCGTACCCATTGAAAAGCAGCACCACGAAGTCGCTACTGGTGGTCAGTGCGAATTGGGCTTCCGTTTTGGTAAGTTGATCGAAGCAGCCGACTGGCTGTTGACTTACAAATATGTCATCAAAAACGTAGCTAACAAGTACGGCAAAACCGTCACCTTTATGCCTAAGCCAATTTTTGGCGATAACGGCTCTGGGATGCACACCCACCAATCCATTTGGAAAGATGGTCAACCGCTGTTTGCTGGTGATAAATACGCTGGCTTGAGTGAAACGGCGTTGCACTACATTGGCGGTATCCTCAAGCATGCACCAGCACTGCTGGCACTTACCAACCCCACTACCAACTCTTACAAGCGCTTGGTACCTGGTTATGAAGCACCTGTAAACTTGGCTTACTCCCAAGGGAACCGTTCTGCTTCTATCCGTATTCCTTTGTCTGGTACTAACCCCAAAGCCAAGCGCTTGGAGTTCCGCTGTCCTGATGCGACTTCTAACCCCTACCTTGCCTTTGCTGCGATGCTGTGCGCTGGTTTAGATGGCATTAAGAACAAAATTGACCCAGGTCAACCTCTAGATAAGAATATTTATGAACTTTCTCCAGAAGAACTGGCGAAAGTTCCTTCAACTCCAGGTTCTCTAGAGTTGGCGTTGGAAGCACTGGAGAATGACCACGCCTTCTTGACAGAACCAGGCGTGTTCACCGAAGACTTCATTCAAACTTGGATTTCCTACAAGCTGGATAATGAAGTCAACCCAATGCGGTTGCGTCCTCATCCCTACGAATTTGCCCTCTATTACGATGCTTAATTAAGAACGCTATTTGAGAGCATTTTGAAACCGTAACTAAAGCCACCCACGTTGGGTGGCTTTTTTTGGTGTACAGACGCGATATATCGTATCTGTACAAAATTTAATAATCTTGACATCTAGCTCATAGCCGCATTACTGCGATCGTAAGTCATGCGAGCGGTAGGGTCGATTTTCCCTTGGGTAGGGTTCCAGTAAGTAGAGACTTCTCCGGGAAGACCTAATTCCTCACCAGTACGCTCCAGCATCGATTGTTGACGATTCTTAATGAGCTGATAGTGACGCATCATTAAAGCACGAGCTTTTTCTTGAGTAGACATACGAAAGTCCTCCGTAATAATTTCAGTAATGTTATGATTAGCTGACTTTTAAGTAAATCTAGTATAACTCTAATTCTGTATCTAAAGTTACGAAATAATATTTCGTTCATAAAAATTAACAATTTTCCGGCGTGGGGAGACGCACAGAAGTCTGTAGACGCGGAGCCTAGAGCCAATTTCCCACAAGAACATAGGGTGCCCAAAACATTGGACGCTTGTAGCTGGGATTTTGCAACAAAGCTAGTTGAGCGTGACGAAGTGCTTCGGCTTTAGTCAGACGCGGCGTTTTGGCTAATTCTTGGTAAAATTGACTCATGAGTATGGCGGTAGACTCATCGTCTACATTCCACAAAGAAGCAAGCGTACTGCGTGCGCCAGCGCAGACAGCTATCCCAGCTAATCCTAAAGCAGCTCGATTATCCCCATTTACCGTCTCACAGGCACTGAGGACGAGCAATTCGATCGCTTCTGGTCTGTTTTCCTCTCGAATTCGCAAAAAGTCACTCAACTCGTTTACCTTAATCTGCTTATCCCAAGAGAGAATAAACGTCTTGTCGGCGTTGGAACTAAACTGTCCGTGCGTTGCCAAGTGAACCACCTTAAAAGGCAGCGATTTCATCTGTTTTTCGATCGCCTGGGAGGTAAACTGCTGATTGAGCAGCACCTTCGTTCCTACTTGTGACTGAATCTCTTTTAACTCGCGTTCTACGTTGGGTAATGCTGAAAATCCTAAACGCGCCTCACTCAGTCCGGCTGTTAACGCCTGCAATTGTTTTCTTGGCAAGGGTTTGGGGTCGAATAGCTGTAAACCGGGAGAGAGGGCGATCGCATAGTTTTCCACCAGATATTGTTTGGCATCGTAGAGTGATGCCATCGGGATATTCCGCAATGCACCATCCAACACAAACACCAAGGTTTTCACTTGACTTTTGGCTAAGTCTGCCTCAGCAGGTCGAATTAACCAATCATACACCCGCCCAGACAAGGACTGAACCATTCGCAGCGTGTAGGGTTGGGCGATGTTTTCACGCAGTTGCGATAACGTTCTTTCTACGTCTTGCTTCACTACATTAGTAGCGTAGTGCTTGAGGTTCTTTTGCCAGCCCTTTCAACGCGAACAAATGAACTAGTAAGTCATTCCAATGATAGAAGTTGCAGATGAGTAGGAAAACTCTGAAGAAACACTTTCTGTAAGGCTTATGTAGCAAGGGTTGGAGAGAATGGAGTATTTTGCGTATCTTGAGGAATTGGGATAAGTTCAAGACCGAGAGCATGAGCTTTTTTCCTGAGATTTTTTAGGACTTGTTCTTGGTATTTTTTCTCGTAGTAGTCCATGCCTGGGTCAGAGTATTGTCCAGTAGTTGCCCACATTTGGTAGAACAAGCGTGCCAATTTGTGAGCAGTTGCGGTAATCGCTTTTGGGGCACCCAAGCGAGAGCGCAAGCGTCGATAAAAAGCTAAAACAAGCAGATCGGCTTTGAGTTAAAGAAAAAGCCGCCATACGAAAAGCTTTTGCCGCACGATTGACAACTGGGCGAGTTTGGGAACTTTTGACTTTACCTCCAGTAATTTTTTGACCTGGACATAAACCGTGAGCCTTGAACAAAAGTGTTTAACACTCGCAAAGCGTTCTCTTTCTAATCCAACTTCTGACAAGATTGTTTGTACAGCTAAAGCATCAAGACCATCTATAAGGGTAAAATCGACCCCTGCAATCTGGTAAAGATATTGACGTAAATCAAAAATTGGATTGTTGCCTGTTGGCTTTTTTCTACGTTTTCTTTTGGTTGGAGGAGGTTGATCATCAACTTTAACTTCAAAAGATGCCAAACATTTTTCAATTTCTTGATCGATAGTGGCAATCTCTTGTTGATAAACTTGATAAAGGGTTAATTCTTGCTTAAGCACAAACACATGTTCTGGGCGATAATCCCCAGTTAAGGCTTTGGCAATCTCTGTTGTGCTGCTCTTGATTCTAGGGTCTTTAAGTTTAGCTAAGACCTCCGGGTCTCGCTCGCCAGCTACAATTGCCCTGATAATTGCCATTCCCGTTAGACCAGTAATATCGCTTATCACTTTATGTAAATGTAGATTCATTTGAATAAGTGCTTTTTGCATTCGCTGCACATGACTTCCAGCACTTTTGATTAGGCATTCTCTTTGGCGAACGTAGCTACGTAAAACGCAAACTTGGTCTTCTGGGCGGAAAGAGCCAGATAATAAGCCGTAAGTGTGTAATTGCTGCAACCACTGACAGTCTTTCAAGAAACACTTTCTGTAATCCATATACAGCAAGGCTTTTAGAGATTTAAGTGAAATGTGTTTCTTTCATATTTCACGGGAGCGAAAAACGCGCCCGTGAGAGGCTCAGATCTTGCACCTAACCGTATAACCCTGGGTTTAGTCAAAAGCAGCGCAATAAAGCTACAGCTTTTTTCTTGATTTTTCTGGTTAAAAATAAGGGTTTTAGGCTTAGTATTGTGTGTCATAAGTAACCCTTAGGGTTACTTGTTTCAATAGGTATCTAAAAGGCGTGCAGTCGAAACATGACGATGTTTATGATCAACAATTAAAAGTCCGCGTTTTTTCTTCGGACTTCTTATAGCTTTGAGAAAACGTTTGAGATTCACGCCAGTTGCCAGTTGTTGTAAAAGTTGTGCCATTTGGTCTAAAGAATATGTCCTAAATATTTCCCACTGCTGGGATGGAATAGCAATCATCATCCCGCGATATGTGCCTTGAATTTCATCAACCAAGTAGAAATCAGACAAACCTGCATCAATTTTGGCGATGCCATGTACGCTTCCTAAAGCGGCTTTTAGAGTGGCGAGAACGTTGTATGTTACTAAGGCCATCGAAAACGAGAACAGGGCAGCTTTAGGATAGGCTAACGTTTGAATTTCTCCGTTAAAATTTTCAGTTACGGTTTGAAAAAGGGTTTCTAGACTCCAACGATTACGATATAACTCGGCTATTTTTGCCTTGTTGTGCGTGGCTATGGGGTAAGTTTGTCAAAATCGTTATTTCCCATTGTTTGTCTCGTGTTGGCACAAACAACTTCAGCACAACTCGTCGGCATTTTAGACGATTTCCCTGGTAACAAATTTCGACGCACTGCTCAAAAAGATTTCCTGTATCGGTTTGACCCAAAGGCTTTAATTCGCTCAGTTCTGTCCAACCTAAAGACCCATGTTGCCGAATCACAAAGAAAGCTTTTTGCTGTGCAATCGTCCATAGAAACTTGGCTGTGCAAAAATTTCGGTCTCCAGTCCAAACATCGTTTGGTTGTACACCAGACAGCACATCATCAAATAAACTCCGCTCCTGAGCATGACCATCTTGACAAAGAATAATATCTATATATTTTATTTCGTGGAAATCCCCTACAAGGAATATGCTGTATAAATTAAATGTTGCTGCTCCTTTTTCGTAAAAAATCGCCGATACAATTCACAACCTGCGATCGCTTGAGATCCAGAGAGTTTAATCAGCCCCATACTGCTTAACTTGTAAGTTAGGATGGGATCTAAGGGAACAGCTTCACTGGCATTCAGAACGGTATCAAAAGCTTGTGCTAACTCAGGCTGTTTTTGCAAGGTTGCCCAGTGACGCTGCAAATGATGAAAATAAATTCCGCTAGCAGTGGGAGCAGTTTCTAGCAGTTGCGACAGAGTTATCTCCTTTCGACCTAGATGATATAGTGCTAAGTGTACTAGTGCCGGATGTCCTCCGACCATTGCCATTAATTGTCTGGCTTCTTCGCCATCTATCCAATTGAGTCCATAGCGTTGGGCTAACTGCTGCACCTCTTCTTGGCTGAAGCTGTCTAACTGAATCGGTAACCCTACATTGAAAGGAGACTGATGAAGTTCGAGAGGAACATAAATATCTGTTGAGTGAACCACGAGCAGACGAAGCTTTTGCCAAATGGGCAGTCTTTTCGCTTCTTCGTGTCAATATTTAGAGGGCTGCTCCTTACCCCGAATTATTAACGGGATACTTTGGAAACAATACATAATTGACAACTATTTAAGCCTTAACTAAACCGTATTGCGCTAGAATCCCACTGGGATTAGTAAACAAACAACTAATAACGATCAATGCAACCTAAACCCCAATTCAATCCTTGTTACTCTGTTGAAACTATAGAAACAGACAATGTATTTTTGTTGTCCGAGCGAGAAAAAGTCTGGTTAAGCGATCGCCTTTCTTATAGTTTAGCTGCTTTAATCGATGGCAATCGCAATATTGACGAAATTATTGATACTATTCAACAGTCGCTACTGCAAGATCCAAAATCTTTACAGTCAAATACCACCTTCTTTCAAGAAGTTCTCAATCTGAGTATTAAAGCCCAATATGCTTTATCTTATATCTTGCACCTGGAAATATGGATGTTAAAACCATGACTACGTGCAAGAGGAGCCAAACGTTCGATATCAAGTAAAAGTAGAGACACAAGTATTTGTGGAAAGATAAATTCAAGTGCAGTTTGAGCAGCTTCTCCCCAGTCGGGAAGATCGGGATCGGAAAATGATAAGTAAGCCCAATGCGCTAAGATGTAGGCAATCAAGGACAGTACTAACCATCGGTACACCCCAAGTAAAGTGCCTTGACCAAAACGGTGAAGACCGAAACGGTGTTTTGCAGTTTTAAACCAACCCTCAAGAAAGCCAACGTCGTTTACCCCACCAACTGATAGTGCTAGCTTTTAAGGGTTTGGTAGATAGGACAAAGCGTTTTTCAAGCTTGCCGTTATCGCGTTTGAGGTAGTACCACGTAACAGAGACAGGAAATTTCAAACCAACAAAGCGCACTTGTTGACCCTTTTGATGTAAACGTGCCAAAATTCGTCCATCGGTTAACTGGCGATAAGCGGAGCTTAACGGCTAAAGCCGTATCGCAGCGTACACCTGTGACCGCGTGATATTTCAGCTTGCGGATCTCATGAAGAAATTCTGCACTTCCAAAGGCTGTATCCGCTAAAATCATCACAGAAAAGTATCTGGTTAGCTTCAGTGGTAAGCATTTGACTAGCTTTAATCCTAGTTGTGCGGGGGAAGTAGTGTCCTTACCTCGCCAAACGCGAAAACTCCAAGGGATACGCCACCGTCCGACAACTAAATACAGGACGACCAAGTGTAACCCACGTTTACCGTTATACACTGAGATTAAATGCTCAAGTTCTTTAAACTTGCCACATTTTTCAAGGGTTGTCAGGTCAATAATGACCTGTAAACAAGGTCTGCGACCCTTGGAGCAATAGGATAAGACTTGTTGAAGTATGTAGTGACGAACTGTGCGAATTACATCGCGTGTTGACCAACGGTATTGATTCAAAAAGCGGCTTAAAGCACTTGCAGACTTGGTTTGGCTATGTTCGGGCAAAGGATGACCTTGTGCTTCTAAAAACAATCCAAACATGGCTTCAAGATTATCTTTTTGGTACTGGGTCGGCATCAACGACGATAGGGTGTACACGCGCATTCTGGGCGTGGGCAAGAATGTTTTCCATTGTTCTTGCTTGATTTATATGCGTTTCAACGCCCTTTTTCTCATGTTTTGGTGGCAGATTGCAAATGCAACCGCTTTGTGTCAAAACAAAGGTTAGCGCTTTTAAAAAGAATGATAATCGTTGAGGCGGGAAGTGGTCGCCGACGGCGACCACTTCCCCCATGTAATCTCAAACATAAAGATGAGGGTAGAGACGGCTCCCGACGGGAGCCGTCTCTACCTCCCTCACAATGATTATCATTTTTATTTAAAAAGGGGTTAGTTGATAGATCTCTGAGGACTTATCAGGGAAAAGACTAATACTTTGAGATAATTTAATAACTAAAAACTACTTAAGCCTCTTTCATCTTTCCTTGTTACACTTTTGCCTCTTTATTCGCTGATTTGCGGTTTCTCCTTACAGGTGCAAGATATAAGAATATAAAGTTGAAATATCGTAAATTGGTAACGGTATTATTTAAGACAAGTAATTTTGACACTCACACTTGCGATCGCTCCTGTTGAATTTTCCAGCCGTGTGAAGACAGCGTTGAGCGATGCCTGCGGCGGGCTATGGCTACGCCCCTGATTCTGAGAGGAACAAATAGCAGCAGGAGCGATCGCATGACCTTAAATTCACTCCTGGTTAGTTGACCGACGTTGGGGAGTTTTGAAAGTGCCAACGTTGATGATCTGGGGCGAGGAGGATGCAGCTTTGGGTAAAGAGTTGGTTGCTGGTACAGAAAAATATGTAGAAAACTTGACAGTTCGCTACGTGCCTGGTTGTGGTCATTGGGTTCACGAGGAAAAGCCACAGTTAGTTAACCAGTATATGCATGAGTTCTTAGCGTCAGCAGCCTAAGACTTTGTTTACCGAGTCCCTTCCGGGTGCGGGGGTAATTTGTTGGTAATTTCTACGCCTGCGATCGCGTTCCGCCCAGCATAGGTGATCACCTACGGTGGGACGTAACCCATCGCCTAGCTATATCTCTCATTCGTTAACGCAGATTTTCCCATAGCCAAATATTCCATAAACCGTGAGGACTCTTCTTTCTATGTTCAAACCTCGCACAATTTCTAGTGCCTTAACTGCTATTATCCTAGCGTTTATCATCAGCACACAGATATATGTACAACCCGCAGTAGCCGCTACGTGTAATCCAACTGAGGGCAACCTACCTATATGCCCAAGTACAGCACCGACAGAGTCAGCTAGTTTCATTGACCCAACTGCAACAATCATCAATCCCACAAATATTACCTTAGGGGAAAATGTTTACGTTGCCCCATTTGCAGAGTTAAACGCTACTAATGCCCCCATTAGCATCGCGGCAGATTCTAACGTCCAAGACCAAGCGAAAATTACAGCTTCCGGAACAGGAGTGGAGGTTGGTGAGCGTGTGATTATGGCACACTTTGCCACAATCAAAGGTGCAGCTAAAATCGGTCTTCAAGGCTCAACAGGACCTTTTACCGACCCAGTTACCAATACTCAGTTTAGCAATACTATTCCAGAGACATTTCTCGCCTTCAACTGTGAAGTAGACGGTGCAACTATAGAAAGAAACTCAGTAGTCAACTTTCTCTCGCGGGTTGGCCCTGGTGTTACCTTACCGGCTGGTAAAGTTGTCTTGCCTGGTAAAAACGTCACAACCAACCTAGAAGCTAGTAGCGGCACCCTTGGAAAGGTTGCAAACCTGACACAAGCCGACGTTAGATTGATGGAAGGTGTCGTTAGAGTCAATGAAGCATTAGCCAAAGGTTACGCAGCATTAGCCAGAGAAGACTTGTCAAACGTACGAGGGATAAATTACGCTCCCGTCACCTCTTTTAACTCCGGAGGTCTGCCACAGATAGGTGGAACTGTTACCCGTGATCCAAACTTTCGTAACCGCATCATCGGTAATATCGTTCTGGAAGATTCTTTAGCAAACCTCAACAACAAACTAGCTAATAGAATTTCGCTGCGTGGTGATGAGGGTCAACCTTTGAATGTTGGGCAAATTGCTGGTATGGCAAACGATGTTGTCTTTCACGCGTTAGCATCAACTAACTTGACTCTTGGTGATGGTATTGGTTATGGGCCTCGCGTTCTAGTTCATGGCGGTAGGCAGGTTGTCAATGGTGTTGCTAATGGTCCTGAGACTAGCGTAGGTGATAACGTCGGGCTAGGTCCGAACTCTATTGTATACACTGCAGTTATCGGCAACAACTCAGCAATTGGGCAAAAAAGCGCAGTCTTCAACTCTACAGTACCTCCCAGAACGCACATCAGTTCTCGAACAATCTATGTCAACAACGGCGATCTGATTTTACCTGTGGAGTGGTAAGCAACTGACTTTTGCATAATGATGAATTTGAAAAGATTGCCAGTAGTGCTATTACAATGCCTACGATTGATTCTGCTGTTCACTTTGATATTCGGACTGATACTAAGTGTTGATGACAGTTCATCTATAGCTGCTGACATCACCTCCAATCAGCCTCAGGCGGTACAACCTCCAGTCACCGGACTTGTTTCTACATTATCGGATGAAGTCGAGGAATTACCAGCAGAGTTAATTCGCTGGTCAACTTACTGGCAACTTTGCTGGGAACCATATCCCGAAGCTAAAGAATACGAACTGCAAGCGGTGCTTATGCAAGGGATATCTCCAAAGTTGGAACGTCAAAGCGATCGCTGCTTTCGTATACAAGCTGCATCTAATGAAAACCAAAAATCACAAGGATTACTCAACCGTGAAGTAATCTTGTTGATGCATAAGATTCAGCTTGGTTATCGAGTGCGAGCTGTCTTAGATAACAACCGCGTCAGTGAATGGTCTCCAGTAATGGCAGTTGGTGCAACTACTGTGTCTGAATAGAACGGTAGTGAACTACCCACACCATAACTGTACTCAGTTTGGTGTGGGCTTCTGGCACATTCTTAATGTTTCCAGAACTTCCTTCAAGGTACTATTAGTAGTAGATTTGGCAATCTCTACTGGCTTCCCTTTACGGCGTTTTAACGTGGGGAACAGTCCCAGCCCCACGCGCTTAATGTTGATTCCCGCGTTAATATCACGGTCAACATTAAGCGAATACTCGGCATCCCAGTAAGAACGCATATCGCAGTCACTAAAGACTATCTCGTCACGATATGCCAGTAACTGAGATGTGTATTGCGGACTACAAGCAATTGTCCTAGCCCCAGCTTTTCCAGCTATGTATTCTAGGATTGTGAAAAACTGTCCGTATGCTGCGTCGTTCCAAGATTTGTTCAGCCCAGACTTAGCTCGTTGTCCGTTTGGCAAAAACTTACCGTCCTCATCAAGTTTTGCTTTGTTCCGTTTTGACAAGGCTTTTAGGTTCAAGTCCTCATGGACAAAAACCTTCTTGCCTGTCCGCACCAACGCATGAGCAGTTTTGAACGCATGATCCTTCCTTGCTCTGGCAATACGTTGATGTTCACGTCCTTGACGTTTGGCAAGCTTGCGACGGGCTTTACTACCTTTGTGCTTCTTTTCCTTACGGCGCGATACTTTAGCTAGTCGCTTCTCGGACTTCCTGAAAGATTTTAGAGCAGGTAACTTAGTCCCTTGTGAAGTTGCCAAGTAATCTTGCTCATGCAGCACTGCATCCATTCCCAAAGTGTTCTCCCAAGTGGGAGCAACTTCGTCTGGGTTAAAGACTGGAACGGTTGGGTCTTCAAGGCAAATAGTTGCATACCAGCCATCAGACTTCTTGGTAAGCAACATATTCTTGAGAACGAAACCATCCGGTAATGGACGGTGTAACCGTACTTTCAACCAACCTTTTAATTTTGAAACTGACAAGAATAACCAATCTTTTTCAGTTCTTTCAACGGTTATGGCTTGCCCTTCAATTCTTAAAGTCCGATAACGTGCTGAATTCTTGTAGCGTGGCTTCCCACTTCGTTTCCCGTTAAAATCTCCCTGAAGGAAACGTTTAAATGCCAGGTCTACGCGCTTTGATACGTCCTGTAGCGTCTGAGATGGTACAGAGGTAAAATCTAGTAACTCACCAGAATGTTGAACAGTAACCAGATCTTCTTTTAAAGCAGGTAGCTGTTTCTTCTGGGAGTAAAAATCCGGGTTTTCTCGTAACTTTGGTAACGAACAAGTTAGCGGACACGTTCTTAAGTCACAACGATTGTTTTGCCACCAATCAAACCTATCCCCAAGCTGCTTGTTGTACCAATACTGGCTGATACGCAACCAGCTATTGATCTGTCCTTTTTGGTTGGTATTTGGGTAAGCACGATATTGATAGTTGAGCAGCACTTGGGAACCACCTCCTTGTTAGTTAACTTGCTTGTTGTCTATACTCTCTAGCATAGATGTCGGAGTTAATTAATGTCAACAAGGAAAGGGAAGAAACCAGTAAAAAATGTGCCGTTGCTTCATGAAGAATTAAAAAGCAGACATTGCGTATGGCTCACCCCTACAGCATGGGATAAGCTGCAAAAGAAAGCCACAAACAACGGTATTAGTATTAGTGAATTACTTGAAAAGATAGCAACCGAGATAGAACTTTGATTGTTCTTGATAGCACGATAATTGGGGATGCGCGACTCCATCCCACTCCCGCGTTTTCATCTGTGATGAACATGGGTCGGAGATGTCTTCCTTATCTCCCGCCTTATATCCCGACGCTAAACGGAGTACCGTTATAGCGCGGGGCTTACGGCGAACAAGCTAACCCAAGTTGCGGGTAATGAATGACAGGCTGATTCTAGAGTGCGATTCCCTTCTCAGTAGCGGAGACGATCCACGCTGGCGCAGCCTGTCCGCAGGACTTACGGCACTGCCCCTTGGGCAATCACGCCTTAGCATAACTAGCAACTTGGGTTATTATCATTGTTGTATGCGTATGTATTATCAATGTATTTCGTTGCTGTCACCTGTTACAGGACAGACGCTCTAGGATATGGATGTAGATTTTTGCGATTGTGCTACCAAGGCGATTGGGCAAGGAACAGCGCCGCAAGCAGCGATCGCCTGTGGCAAAATCCGATGTTCCTGAACTTGAATCCTAGCGTGGAGTGTTTCTGGTGTATCATCAGGTAGCACTGGCACGGCTGCTTGCATCAAAATCGGACCACTGTCCATTTCTAAACAAACGAGATGCACTGTACAACCAGTAATTTTCACCCCAGAGGCAAGGGCTTCTTCTACAGCACGTCCACCCTTAAAACTGGGTAACAAGCTAGGATGGATATTAATAATCTTGTCAGGAAACGCATCGATGAAAACTGACGTTACCAGTCGCATCCAACCTGCCATAACTACCCATTCCACATCATAGTGCTGCAAAGTTTGCACAATTTGCTCATCCAATTCTTCGCGGCTTTTGTAGTCACGGTGGTTGAGAAGCACAGCAGGGACACCCCAGTTTGCTGCCCGTACTGCCGCATAAGCATCTGGATTGTTGTAGATTAAAACTTGAATTTGGGCATTTAGTTGCCCGTCTTTGATTGCTTGGGCAACAGCCTCAAAATTACTGCCATTCCTAGAAGCCAAAATTCCCAATTTCAAGGGAGATTGTGTCCCAAGTGTGTCAACACTTATATCGGGAGAAACCAGGCTTGGAGTAGAATCAGGGCGAAGCGTCATAACGGCAGGGAGGATAAATCAGGAGATGCCAAAAATATATACTAAGTCGTGGTTAGATAATGATACAGTTGCCGCCTGGATTTTTCTCACTCCGGCAGTGATTTTTCTAGGCATCTTTATCCTTGGTCCTATTGCCTATTTGTTCTTTCTCAGTTTCACCGCTGGTAATTTCACCTCAACAGGGGCTTACTGGGTAGGGCTTAAAAATTATTGGCGCTTGCTTCTTAATCCCGATTTTTGGCAAGTTCTTGGTAACACTTTTTATTTTACAGTTGCCACGGTCATTCCCAGTCTCGTTATTCCTTTAGGACTGGCTGTGCTGTTAAACCGTAGCGTAGCATTGCGCGAAGCCTTGCGAACCACCTATTTCCTACCTTCAATCATTTCTCTGGTAGCCGCAGGTTTAGGGTTTCGCTGGTTATTTCAACCGGAAGGACCAGTCAACGCACTATTAAATAGTGTTGGCATTTCGTCAATTTCTTGGCTAGGAGACACCTTTTGGGCAATGCCAGTGCTCATTATATTAAGTATTTGGAAACAATTGGGTTTCAATATGGTGGTATTCTTGGCAGGGTTGCAAGCAATTCCTCCAAGTCGTTACGAAGCGGCGGAACTCGATGGCGCGAATTCTTGGCAACAATTTTGGCATATTACGCTACCCGGATTACGACCCACTTTAATATTTGCCACAGTCACTACTGTGATTTTCACGTTGCGGAGTTTTGAACAAGTTTATGTAATGACTAGTGGTGGTCCTTTGAATTCTACTAATTTACTCGTTTATTACATTTACCAAGAAGCTTTTGGTCAATTTGATTTTGGTTATGCAGCAGCAGCAGCAACTGTACTGTTAGCAATAACGCTGGTGCTAGTGTACTTACAGTTGCGAACTTGGGGTGAGGAAAGTTAGGAATTGTGAGTGAGGAATCTAGAACTTACGCCAGGAAAGACAATAAGTGACGTGAGTTCTCAGGACCTCTCCCACTCATATGAAAACCTAATTTGCGTAAAAATGGGATTTTTAAGCCTCTCCCCTTGTAGAGGAGAGGTTTGGAGAGGGGTCAAATAAGGATATATCGAACTCACGTTAAGTCGATAACAAGAAAGTAGAAAAAACAAGCTATGGCTGCGCTAGCGTCTTCTCTTCGAGACGCTACGCAAATGACGAAGCTTGTTACCAGAGGCGTGAAAAACAGATAATTTACCTGTTTGTGTCTTTTGTATTTCTCTACTCGAGTACTTCCAGGTTTCGTACCGCGCCTTGATCCGCGCTAGTCGCCAGCAGTGCATAAGCCTTGAGCGCTGCTGTCACCCGACGCTGCCGGGGCTGCGCAGGCTTCCAGGCATCTTTACCCTTCGCTTCCATTGCAACACGACGGTTGGCTAATTCCTCCGTTGATAGATCCACATTGATGCTGCGATTGGGGATGTCGATCCGGATGCGATCGCCGTCCCGCACCAGAGCAATGTTGCCGCCCGCCGCCGCTTCCGGAGAGGCGTGACCAATCGAGAGGCCCGAAGTACCGCCTGAAAAGCGACCGTCGGTCAGTAATGCACAAAGCTTGCCCAGTCCCTTGGATTTCAGGTAACTAGTCGGATAAAGCATTTCCTGCATACCAGGTCCACCGCGCGGACCTTCATAGCGAATGATCACCACATCGCCCGGTTCCACTTCCGAGCTGAGAATTCCTTTAACAGCGGCATCCTGACTTTCATAAATGCGCGCCCGGCCTTCAAACACATGAATGCTTTCGTCTACGCCTGCCGTTTTAACAATACAACCGCGCTCAGCCAGGTTACCGTATAGCACAGCAAGTCCACCCTCAGTGCTGAAGGCGTTTTCGATGCTGCGGATACAGCCATTTTCCCGATCCAGGTCGAGGGAGGGCCAGCGGGTCGATTGACTGAACGCTTGCTGAGTGGGAATACCCGCAGGGCCAGCCTTGAAGAAGGTGTGGACGGCTTCCTCATTGGTACGCATGACATCCCAGCGAGCGAGCGCTTCTTTCAGCGTCCTACTGTGAACCGTCGGCACGTCCGTGTGGAGCAGTCCGGCACGATCCAGTTCGCCGAGAATGCTAGGAATGCCGCCAGCCCGGTGGACATCCTCGATATGATACTGGGGTGTGTTAGGTGCCACCTTGCACAGTTGTGGAACCATGCGCGAAAGGCGATCGATATCGGTCAAGGTGAAATTGACACCCGCTTCCTGGGCAGCCGCCAGCAAGTGCAGAATGGTGTTAGTGGAGCCGCCCATAGCGATGTCCAGCATCATGGCATTTTCAAACGCTTTGAAACTAGCGATGGAGCGTGGCAGTACCGATTCATCGTCCTGCTCGTAGTAGCGGCGGGTAATGCTGACAATAGTTCGCGCGGCGTTGAGGAACAGATCCTTACGGTCAAAATGGGTGGCGAGCACGGTGCCGTTGCCGGGTAAGGAGAGGCCGATGGCTTCGGTTAGACAGTTCATGGAGTTGGCGGTGAACATGCCAGAGCAAGAGCCACAGGTCGGGCAGGCGGAACGCTCATATTCCTCAACCACCTCGTCGCTGAGGCTGTCGTTTGCAGCAGCCACCATAGCGTCCACCAAATCCAGTTTGTGTTCCGAAAGCTTCGTCTTACCCGCTTCCATAGGACCACCGGAAACGAATACTGTGGGAATGTTGAGACGCAGGGCTGCCATCAACATACCGGGGGTGATCTTGTCACAGTTGGAAATGCAGACCAGGGCGTCGGCACAATGGGCGTTGACCATGTACTCGACTGAATCAGCGATAATCTCGCGCGAGGGCAGACTGTAGAGCATTCCGTCATGACCCATGGCAATGCCATCGTCCACGGCGATGGTGTTGAATTCTTTGGCAACACCACTGGCGGCTTCAATCTCACGGCACACCAATTGACCCAGATCCTTCAAGTGAACGTGACCGGGTACAAATTGGGTAAAGGAGTTGGCAACCGCAATGATTGGCTTCTCGAAATCCGCAGTCTGCATTCCGGTGGCGCGCCAGAGCGCGCGGGCACCGGCCATATTGCGTCCTTGGGTGGAGGTTTTGGATCGATAGGTCGGCATGGCGTATTCGATTCGTCTAAGGGTTCTTAATAGTTTAGACTTTCGAGACGCTCCTTTGCTCTTAACACGGCGTCCTTGGAGCGAAACTTCGTCCCTTAAGATCCGAGTTCCTACATCCTACGCCCTGCCCCCTACACCCTACTCATCTCACCCCAACCCTCTGTGCAAGCTCGGATAGGGTGCCGGAGGCGGGTGAAGTTTCTCGTTTTTTACAAGTGTTCATCAGGACATGATATGATATGATGTTTGCTCTTCTCTTGCGGGTTCTTTTGCTTGTTCCAATTTACTCAATGTGTTCAACGATAGAAAACCAAAACCAACTTTAGAGGCAATATCTAGCAGCGTGTAAAACATTGTCTCAGAACCCTGACCGAAGCTGCTGAAGCCTTCTGGGCTAAGAATCCATACAATTGGATAGAGTGTCCACAGTACGAGATGCACAGTTACTAGCTTGCGGAATGCTTGCTTTGATCTGGGATGTTTGCGTTCAGCTTGAACACGGTACGGCTGCACCAGCAAGTAGATAATTGCTAGGTAAGCAGCGCAACTGACAATATACCAAATGTAGCTCATTGGTTTGGGTGTAACTGTAGCAACGAAGCCAGTCGCCAGCATATAGGCGTTTGCTCCCAATAAGCTACCTGTAATAGGCAGACTCGTTTTTCCTAAAAAAGTTAAATCTAGCAGCAACAGCGGCGTTGAAAAAAACCAAGTGAGAAATCGTACCCAATAAGTTGGACGACCATTGATAATATTAACTCCTAAACCAAATGCCATTGCTAGATACAGTCCAGCAGCAATCAAGCAAATAAAAAAATTTAGTGTATATAGTATTTGCCAACGCTCATTTTTAGCATTATGTGCGCCGAATCCGAAAAAAATACTTCCTAGTGCCATACTAATGACACCAATCCACAGCCAAGTTTGAGTCATGCAGAGTTTTTAGCTTTTCAGTAATTATTGAGTTTTGTAAAACTTGTTTGCAATTATCCCAGTATTGCTATTTAAAAAAATGCTTCTAAATGCGTATTTTCAACTTACTAAAGTATGTATTCCAATGGATTTAAATACTATCAAAAGGTAGATTATGTTTATTAACTACATCACCTTAATGTTAATTAATTTGGTAGCAGGGCTGTTTCTGCTTGCCGGTTACTTATATTTTGGTCTGAATCACACCAACCAAAAGCGTTGGGTTCCTGGCTTTGGTATGACAGGGGCGATCGCACTCGTGCTCGGCTTACACATGATTTTCACTTGGCCCGTGATTGGAAGTTACAATATTGCTTATGGCGAAACAACCGTTTTGTTTGGGATTTTATTTATCGGTACTGCGATCGCATTAGCCCAAGGTTGGGATTTACTTACAGTAGCAATCTATGGTTTCTTCGCTGGGCTTACTGCCATTGTAATTGGTGTACGCATTATTAACCTGGGTTTGACAAGGAATCCGTTATTATCAGGAATCGGATTTATCCTTGCAGGGTTAGGAGGAGTATTTGCAGCACCAACACTGTATTTCCAATCGATACGCACTTTGCAGATCATTGGCACAATAGTACTGGTAGCTGCTGCTTTAATCTTCGCTTTCACAGGGTATCTAGCTTACTGGGGACATCTTACTGATTACTCCAATTGGAAGCCGTTGCCCATGCAAACACGTTAATGAGTGCTGAATTGTGAGTACTGAGTAATCTGTTCTAAGTCCATCCCCTAAACACGACTTTAGCTATTTGCTAAAATATTAAGCTTTCGTGACCTTTATCAAAGTATTTTGACACAAAAAAGGACTGTAAGCGCCTAAATTAAGCTTTTTACCGATTTTTATGATTTTTTTCCTAATTTTTTTGAGATTTTTACTCAGCATATCTACTTCTGGGGTGTAATCTCAAAAATACAATGATTTTCAGTATTTCCAGTTTGGATATGTTACACCCAGAGGTCAATACCATGAAAAACTTTGCTGAAAAACAGGAATTTATTTTCAGTAAAATTACAGATCAATGTTTTCAACAAAGGGATTTAAGTGGATGCGACTTAAGTGGAATTGACTTGAGAGCAGTCGATTTAAGTGGAATTAACTTAATAGGAGCGGATTTACGCTTTGCAAATCTTAGTGGAGCAGTTCTCACTGGTGCAAACCTAAGTGGCGCAAATTTAATGCAAGCGAATCTGCAGGAAGCTTATTTGTATGAAGTTTCTTTGTGTGAAGCAAACTTAACTGCTGCTGATTTAACCCATGCAAATTTGTGCGGGGCTTTTTTATGGCGAGTGAAATTATGTGGAAGTAAGCTATGGGGAGCTTCCTTGTGTGATGCTGATTTAAGCGAAGCCGACTTAACCGAAGCTAAATTAGTTGAAGCATCGCTCATCGAAGCCAATTTAGTAAGAGCCAATCTCACTGGCGCACAGCTATGTGGAGCGATGCTGCTAGAAGCAAATTTGAATCAAGCTAACTTAACTGGTGCTGACTTAACATGGGCAAATCTCATGGAAGCAAACTTGAGTGAGGCAAACCTTTGGGAAGCAAATTTGACGAATGCAAAACTACAAGGTGCTATTATGCCTGACGGAACAATTCACCAACCTCATATATTCTTTTTTTAATTTAGGGGAAAGTGGTTAGTCGTGCTCAGATTCCCGACTTCTTGAAGAAGTCGGGAATCTTGTTGTTCAGAAATGTTAAAATTCTCGTTGCGAGAAAATAAAGATAGCTATTGCTAACAGTAGGATAGTGTATATTAACCCATAGACAGCATTTAAAATGAGCGACATCGTGTCAGGTAGCGCAGCCAAACCGTAGACAGCTTCATTTTTTAAATCTAATCGAGATAAATCTGGCAAGACAAGATACAAAGCTTGAACCATGCGTCCAATGCTAGGATTGCTACTTATACGACTCAGTTGTAGTAGATCTTTGGTAAAATTACCCACCAGATACACTGCAAATGTTAAAGCTGTCGCTAACAACGAACTCGTAAACACACCCAAGGTCATCGCCACAGCAGTTATTAAAGATAACTGTAAAAATAAAAAAATTGGGGCAAGAACAAGACTTGCCACAGGATAAGGAATATTCTTAAATTGCAAAAATCCTAGATAAATCACCGTCATCGTCACGATGAGTAGCGCTAGCACTGCTAAGGCACCAAAGTATTTACCAACAATCAATTCACTGCGGCTTAAAGGTTTGGCAATTAAGAGCAAAACAGTGCGTTTATCAATTTCTTTGTTAATCAATCCTGTGCCAACAAATATAGCAACAATTAAGCCTAGGAAACTCATCGCCGCCAAACCAAAGTCTAAAAACATTTTGTCCTCTGTTGTTGCGGCAAATTCAGGAAGTAAGAGCAGGGCGGCTGCGAGTATTAAAGCATAAAAAACAATAATGTAAAGGATGCGATCGCGCACCACTTCCCGAAACACATTACTTGCCAATACAAAAACTCTGCCAAAATTCATAGGAAATTCGTCATTAGTTATTCTCCCTCACTCCCTCACTCCCTCACTCCCTCACTCCCTCACTCCCTCACTCCCTCATCTCTTCACTGCTGTGGTGGTGGTGAACCTGCAAAAAATGAAGTTTTTCTTTCGCACTCAATTTCGGCGATTGTATTTCTTTGCTCCGGTTTCCTGGCTGTTTGACTGGCGGTACTTCCAGACTCTATCACCGGATCAACTCGACAGGATTTTACTAAATAATATCCACGCGGATTGGAACTAGGACCGTTCCAAATACTTAGTAAATCCAGTTTGTATCCGTCCTTAACACCGGATATACGCGGTTCAACGCCCCATAAAGACTTTTCTTCATATTCTGCCAAGTTTGTTTGTATGACTTGGTTGCCTAAGTTGCCCACTCTTTGTCTAGCATCAATTAACCACTGCTCTACTTGTGACCAGGGTTGTCCAGCTATTTGTGCTTCCACTTGCGGAGTCAGTTTTTCTAAAATTAGAACGCCGTTTTTCGGAATTTTGTCAGTAGGTTGTGTTTTGACAACAAAGGCACTGTCCTGATAATTATCTACGAGCAGACTGGGATATTCATTTATCCAATTCTCTGTCACAAAATAGAATTGTAACCAGCAACTGATTACCATACAACTGCCAAGTAACATAATGATTTTTTGGCGGTCTTCTATCTTCGGAAGTTGAGCTTTTGCTTCTGTACCAGTTCCTTCAAAAAATTCTGGAATTGCAGTAATGAGTGCCGAAATTGTTGGCCAGAGAACAATTGTTCTTGGTGTTAAAACATCTTCTTGATTACCAAAGGCAAAAACACTGACTAAGAACCCAGTGATCACTGACCCTATTGGCATATTGGTACCAGGAATGAGTAACGGATTGTCTGTCGTATACCAAGCAGTACCAAAAATTAAAAATAACCAGCCACCAAATGCAATTATATCTTTTGCATAACCTGTGGAAAGAGATGACATTAACCAGGAAAAAATACTAAGATAAATTAAAGTCTGCCAGGAGTAAGCTCTCGGCGGAATAAATATCTTCTTTATTCGCTCGTAAATGTCTTCAATAATTCCAAATAAACCAAAAACATCTCTCAATATTTGCATATTCTCTCCTTGTATGCCTAAAAATTATTTAATGATTATCAGATAGAAATTCATCAAATTAAATATTTACGTATTGACCGAGCGAATAAATAAGATGATTGCTATTAAACTATAGCTGAGTGCATTCCCTATAAGTATTGTGGTAACCACATTGGTATTTTGCCATTTACTCTTCAATGCACGACGGGAATTACGCCGTTGAATGAGTTGAGGTTCCGGTTCAGCTTTTTTTAATTCACTTAATAACAATAACAAGATTCTCAACAAAAAATACTTAACTAAAAAAGTTGCAAAGAAAATTATAAAAGCTGTAAAAATGATTAATGTTTGTATATTTGGAGCTTGTAAACGATTGAAAAAAATAAAATTTATTAATTCTGATTTTATTTGTGGAGGCAACACTGGATCTAAAAAGAAAAATATGACCCAACCAATGACATTGGAAAAAAGATTGATAGATACGGCATAAAAAGTACTCGTCTTTTTGTCAAATCTTAGCCTTGTATTTAAGACATATGCTTCTAGAGGAATTGCTACTAGTAAAAATAAAAAATTAAACAATATTGCTCCAAGGGGAAAAATCCGGGGAAGTGGAAGTTCAGGAATTTCAAACATAAACAAGTCATCGCTAAAGTGTAACTTTAAGAGAGTATAACCGTAATACTGAGCGTGCTGCGGGCAATTATCTCATTTTTCCAGTCTTTTACCATGTTTTTGTTTTAATATTTCGTTGTTGCTTTTGTTGCTTTTCTTCATATATCTCCATACCTTGTGGGGTGTGAAGAATCGCTACACCCCGCAACGCCGTAGTGGGAACGGCCACGCCTTACCGCTATCGGGTGAGTCCTCCGCAGGGTCAGGACTGGACTCACCAGTTCCCTGAATCGGGGAAACCCTCGTCTCCACTTCTCTGGGCACGGGACTGGGTCCCCTACACCCAAGAGTGCAAAACCTTGGGTAAGATGAAAGACTGCCACGTTACAGCTTTCATTCATATGACGACAAGGAACGGCATTGGTATTCGCACGGCTCAATTGCGATCCTCACGGCTTACTGGTCAAATTCACGTTTATGATGGCTCTGGGAAAGGCAAGTCACAAGCAGCTTTAGGAGTTGTTTTACGATCTATTGGTTTAGGGATAAATACTGCCAACAATTCTAACCGTGTTTTGTTGTTGCGGTTCTTAAAAGGACCAGAACGAGATTATGACGAAGATGGGGCGATCGCCGCCTTGCAACGCGGTTTTCCCCATCTTATCGACCAAGTTCGCACGGGCAGAGCAGAATATTTTGGACCAGACGAAATTACGGTTTATGATCGGGCTGAAGCAGCGCGGGGTTGGGATGTGGCTAAAGGTGCGATCGCCTCGGGTTTGTATTCAGTTGTCGTCTTAGATGAAATTAACCCTGTTTTAGATTTAGGTTTGCTTGCAGTCGATGAAGTCGTACGGACACTCAAATCCAAGCCACAGGAGTTAGAAATCATTGCAACTGGACGCGCAGCACCACAACAGTTATTGGATATTGCGGATTTACACTCGGAAATGAAACCTCATGTCCATCCAACCGCAAAAGCACAAGGAATACAAGGTATAGAAATTTATACAGGTGCTGGTAAAGGGAAATCTACGAGTGCTTTGGGTAAGGCGTTAAAAGCAATTGGTCGAGGAATTAATCATCCTGGGTCAACTCGTGTATTGATTATGCAGTGGTTAAAAGGTGGCACAGGCTACACTGAAGATGCTGCGATCGCTGCTTTACAGCAGTCATATCCAGAGGTGGTAGACCATCAACGCTGTGGACGAGATGCCATAGTCTGGCGTAACTCGCGTCAAGAAATGGACTACTTGGAAGCAGAACGCGGTTGGGAAATTGCTAAGACTGCGATCGCCTCCGGATTGTACAAGACCATTATCCTTGATGAGCTTAATCCCACAGTTGACTTGGAACTCCTACCAGTCGAACCGATTGTTCAAGCTTTACTCCGCAAACCGCGCGATACAGAAGTTATTATCACTGGTCGCTGCCAAAATCAGCCAGCATACTTTGACTTGGCTAGCGTTCACTCTGAAGTTTACTGCCACAAGCACTACGCCAATCATGGTGTAGAACTCAAACAAGGGGTAGATTTTTAAAATAACAAACAAAGAACTCAGAACTCAGAACTTAGGAATGTTTTCCATACCACTGCGTGGAGAGTCGAGGTTGCAAGAGCGCGGATAAATCTCTAGGATAAGAAAAAAGTATTTTCTTGTTGAAACCCCTTAGCTTATGGCAGGGGGTTATTCTGTATTCTGAGTTCTGTATTCTGAGTTCTTTTCAATTATGGATAACAATACGCTTGACTTAATTGCAGGGGGAGTGGCGATCGCTATTATCTTAGGCGGCTTCCTCATGATGTTCACCACTGTTTTCACTACCAAACGCAAATAAGGCTTCTGTAGGCAAAAAGGCATTCCAAACAAACATTTTGAAACAAGACAGACGCCATCTATGTCATAAGATGTGCAAGAAGCGCGATCTGCAAAGTTTGTGAGTGTGACGAATGTCAAATATTGTTAAGCTTAAGCGCCAATCTCGTAACCGAAAACTCAAGCGAAAGCCCATCGGTTTGCTTTTGGTGATTTTGGGTTGGAGTTTAGCTATGGGATGGCTGTTAGCCTTGGCAACTCATGCCCAAGGTGCAACTCCTACCTCAGAAGTCGGTACCATTGATGTAGTGCCTGCACAATACCAGCTGGGACAACAAGTGTATATAGAAAACTGCTCCACTTGTCACATTGCCTTACCACCTGCTGTTTTGCCTACCCAAACTTGGAAAAATCTCCTGGAAGACACACAACATTACGGCACACAGTTAAAGCCTTTGGTCGATCCGCCACGGATTTTAGTATGGAGGTATATTACAGCTTTTTCCCGTCTCCAACTAGAAGACGAGCAAACACCATATCGTGTCAATAGCTCTCGGTATTTCAAAGCTTTGCATCCCAAAGTCAAACTACCCAACCCCGTGGAGATTGGCAGTTGTGTGACCTGTCATCCTAGTGCGGCGGACTTTAACTTTCGTCGCCTAACTCCAGAGTGGGAGAACTCGCAGTAATCCAATGACCAGGAAAAATCAATTCACACCACATTAGCAATCACTCCCTCCCTCCCTCCGGAACCCTGTTGGGCGATCGCTACTTCTGCTTGGTGGGGCTTCTCTGCTTCATCAGGAGGCAAAATGATACTATTAATAAAATAGTTTAAATTTACAGCGGTTTCCTGTAAGGTGGGCATTGCTTACCCTCCGGGTATGTCTGTGGCACGCCTGACGGCTGTACCGTGCGACCTCCCTTAGGAGCGACGCAGTTCCTTCAACGGGGGGAACCCCCAAGGGCGGACTGCTCACCATTATCTCAAATGTCCATCATATAGGGTTTTCTGGGCAATGCCACCCTAGGATTTGTGGTCTAATCATAGAATAAGCGCTGTAAGCTCAAAATTAAAACCAATCATTTAGTAAGCTGATTAACTTGTACTGCTACTATTTTTTACCAAATCCTGATGTATAACCCATCCAAAAGTATAAAGGCAAGGCAGCGCGTTACAAAGCCAGCGCCTTAAGCGGGTTTCTCCTTTGTGTGCGCTCCTGCCGTTCGGTTGGGTTAAGAGTTTATAATCAATCCCAATCCTTATAATTCCCATCCCCCTTAATTCTGTTCTATAATCTGCCATGCTAAAAACCTTGTTGGGCGATCCCAACGCTCGTAAACTTAAGAAATACCAACCTTACATTACAGAAATTAACCTTCTAGAGGAAGAAATAAAAGCCCTTTCGGATGATGATCTCAAGGGCAAAACAGCAGAGTTTAAACAGCGTCTGAAGAAAGGCGAAACTCTGGATGATATATTAAGCGAAGCGTTTGCTGTCGTACGAGAAGCAGGACGGCGAGTGTTAGGGTTGCGGCACTTTGATGTTCAACTTTTAGGCGGTGTCATCCTGCACTCCGGGCAAATTGCCGAAATGAAAACTGGTGAAGGGAAAACTTTGGTTGCTACCTTGCCGAGTTATTTGAATGCTCTTACCGGAAAAGGCGTACACGTCATCACTGTAAACGATTACCTGGCTCGTCGTGACGCGGAATGGATGGGACAGGTGCATCGTTTCTTGGGATTAACTGTAGGGCTGATTCAGCAGAGTATGACGCCCACTGAACGCAAGAAAAACTACGACTGTGACATTACTTATGTCACCAACAGCGAAGTCGGCTTTGACTACCTGCGCGATAACATGGCGACAGATATCAAAGACGTGGTGCAGCGCGAGTTCAACTACTGCGTGATTGACGAGGTAGACTCTATTTTAGTTGACGAGGCGCGGACCCCGCTGATTATTTCCGGACAGGTAGAAAGACCAACGGAAAAATACTTAAAAGCTGCTGAAATCGCAATAGCGCTGCAAAAAGAAGATCATTACGAAGTTGATGAAAAAGCTCGTAACGTGCTGCTGACAGATGAAGGCTTTGCTGAAGCGGAACAGCTTTTGGGAGTAAAAGATTTATTTGACCCAGAAGACCCGTGGGCGCACTTCGTTTTCAACGCCATTAAAGCTAAAGAACTGTTCCTCAAGGACGTAAACTATATTGTCCGCAATGGGGAAGTGGTTATCGTAGACGAATTTACTGGTAGAGTCTTGCCAGGACGGCGTTGGAGCGATGGACTGCACCAGGCAATTGAAGCAAAAGAACGGGTAGAAATTCAACCGGAAACTCAAACTTTAGCGACAATTACCTATCAAAACCTGTTTTTGCTGTATCCCAAACTCGGGGGTATGACCGGAACGGCAAAGACGGAAGAAGTCGAGTTGGAAAAAATTTACAAACGGGAAGTTACGGTGATTCCCACCAACAGAACCAGAAGACGTCAAGACTTGTCTGATATGGTCTTTAAGACAGAAACGGGCAAGTGGGGGGCAATTGCTAAAGAATGTGCGGAAATGCACACAATTGGCAGACCCGTGCTGGTGGGAACGACAAGCGTGGAAAAATCGGAATATCTCAGTCAGCTGTTAAGGCAGATGGAGATTCCCCACGAACTGCTTAACGCCAGACCAGAGAACGTGGAACGCGAAGCGGAGATTGTCGCCCAAGCCGGACGTCGAGGTGCTGTGACAATTGCTACAAATATGGCGGGTAGAGGTACTGACATTATATTGGGTGGTAATGCCGAGTATATGTCACGTCTGAAGCTGCGGGAATACTTGATGCCTCGGATTGTGAAGCCGGAAGATGATGATACCTTTGGCATTCATAGGGCTGCTGGATTACCGTCTCCCAGCACTGGCGGAGGTCAAGGCTTTGTCCCTGGTAAGAAAGTGAAAACTTGGAAAGCTTCGCCACAGGTTTTCCCCACTCAGCTTACCAAAGAAACGGAGAAACTCCTGAGAGAAGCAGTGGACGTGGCAGTGCGGGAGTATGGCGATCGCAGCTTAACAGAACTGGAAGCAGAAGACAAAGTCGCTGTGGCAGCAGAAAAAGCTCCCACCAGCGATCCTGTGATCCAGAAATTGCGCGAAGCTTACAACCGTATTAAGCACGAATACGAACAGTTTACCAGTCAAGAACACGATGAAGTCGTGGAATTAGGCGGGTTGCACGTGATTGGTACAGAACGCCACGAATCGCGACGGATTGACAACCAATTGCGCGGACGTGCAGGACGCCAAGGTGACCCAGGTTCGACAAGATTTTTCCTCAGCTTAGAAGATAACTTGTTGCGGATTTTTGGTGGCGATCGCGTCGCACGGCTGATGGATGCCTTCCAAGTCGAAGAAGATATGCCCATCGAATCCGGAATGCTTACTCGCAGTTTGGAAGGCGCACAGAAAAAAGTTGAAACCTACTACTACGACATCCGTAAGCAGGTGTTTGAGTACGACGAGGTAATGAACAACCAGCGCCGTGCTATCTACGCCGAACGTCGTCGCGTGCTAGAAGGGCAAGACCTCAAAGAACAGGTCATTAAGTACGCCGAAAAAACGATGGATGAAATCGTTGATTTCTACATCAACCCAGACTTACCCTCAGAAGAATGGGAATTAGACAAGTTGGTTGATAAAGTCAAAGAATTTGTCTATCTGTTATCGGATTTGCAGCCAAATCAATTAGAAGATATGTCAGTTGGCGAGATTAAAGCCTTCCTCCACGAACAAGTGCGGATTGCTTACGACCTCAAAGAAGCCCAAATTGACCAAATTCAAGCCGGATTAATGCGCCAAGCTGAACGGTTCTTTATCTTGCAGCGGATTGATACCCTCTGGCGGGAACACCTGCAACAAATGGATGCCTTACGCGAATCCGTGGGATTGCGGGGTTACGGTCAAAAAGACCCATTGATTGAGTACAAGAGCGAAGGTTATGAACTTTTCTTGGATATGATGGTCAACATCCGCCGAGATGTGGTATACTCCTTGTTCATGTTCCAGCCCCAGCCTCAGCCAGTGATGCAAGCACCTTCAGAGATGGTTTGAGGTTAAGCACAATAGATAAGGCTATTCCAACAAATAAATTATCCAATAAGAGTGTGGGGTGGGCTTCTAGTCCGCCCATTTTTTAGGACGGGCGCCCCCATCCCACAAGAAAAAGTTGGATATTTTTTTATTTGGTAGTCCCTAATATTTCGCGCAAAGACGCAAAGGCGCTAAGAAGAATTTTGCGTCTTTGTGTTATTCAGTGAAATTTCCTAACAGTTTTCTATCATAGATATAGATATAGAAGATATAGATATAGAAACCTTTGCGGTTTTTACTACAGAGGCTCCCACAACGTAAACACTCGTAAAAGTAAGCTTTGAGGAGTACCTAACTGAGGATGACGGGACTAACAACCGTTATCAACTAGTAAGTGGGAGATTGGTTTTAAGGAGAATTATTATGAATAACCTTTTTTCGATAGAGAAGCTGTCCTCATATCATAGGGCAAAAGTCTTCAAGCTTTTGATAGTTGCTGTGACAGCATTGGGAATCAGTTTTTTATCGCCTCAAGAAGCTGAAGCACAAAGTAATTCCACTTCCAGTCCGGCGGGCGTGGGTAACATTCCCAATTATCCTATTGGGACGCGCATCTATCCGAATGGTGTCATTAACCAACCAAATGGAAGTGCGATTTATCCTGCCACGACCATTAATAATGGCAACGGTACTACCACTTACTATTACCAAGATGGAACGCGCATTAACACCAATAGCAATACAGTTAGTCCTGGTGGAACTTTTCTCACACCAGGAAGCTCAAATGGAGGGTTGAACCCTACACCACAACGTCCGAATGGAGGGGTTTTGCTGACACCAGGAAGCTCGAATAGAGATCTGAACAATCAGTAGTCAGCATCAATTTAAAGCACTTGGAGCAGTAGAAGTTTAACCTACAGCAAACTCTGTAAATTTTCTTTTATAAGGTGAGTGAAATCCTAATACAATATCTTGCTTGGGAACGCCTAACTCTACTAATTCATCAGCAATGTTAGCTTCGGTACCATTATGCTGAATCCAAATTTTTTCATCCTTGATATCAAGATGCAAAACGCAACCATATACCCGTCGCTTGTTCTACCAACCGACATAAACTAACTGATAGTGGTCATGTTCAGTATCAAAAATAGTCTGTACTTCAACTTCACCTTCTGATTCACCGTACTGACTATAGGAATCCGATTTGATTTATGAAAAAATCTAAGTATGTTTCGGGTGTGTTATCGCCGAAAGTACGGCACCAAAGCCTTTGGATGGTGCGTTAGCCAGAGGCATAACGCACCCTACGTATATTTCAAAAATCAAATATGAGTCCTATATTTTTTGTCCTTCTCTTTCCGCAGCAATAATCTTTTCTGCCCCTAAATCAATGTAGAGTTCGACCAAACCCCATTCAATACGTAAAGGGTCATCAGTAATAGTCCACCCATCCCCTTTGTAATGCCGATTTAACAATATCGTGAAATTTATCTTTAGCTGACATAACCTGTTTGTCCGCCCTTTTTGGGCATTCTATTTATATGCTATCCATCTTCTTAAGGCATAGCCAGGGCATAAATTCATGAGTGACAATTTAAAGCAAGGTAAAATTTGTCAATAAGTAATTTTGCCTAAAAACGCAGGTTGTAACGCTACGCCTCTGGCTTTGTGCCTGTGCAGGATATAAGCGTGCGTTCACCTGCACAGTTACAATGATGAAGACAGTTTTCGGCAAAAGGTGAGGCAACAAATGGGATTGGCTGGGGTGAGAATTATCTTAGTAGAGCCAGCAGGTCCAATTAATGTGGGGTCAATAGCACGGGTGATGAAAAATTTTGGGTTCAATCATCTGGTATTAGTCAATCCCCAGTGTGATCCGCTTTCACCAGAAGCGTTGCAAATGGCAGTCCATGCCAAAGATATTCTAGAATCGGCGGTATCAGTGGCGACAGTGCCAGAAGCATTGCAAGGATGTACGCGAGCGATCGCCACGACAGCGCGTGTTCGTAACTGGGATTCCCCCCTAGAAAACCCTCGCACAGCACTACCCTGGTTACTAGAGGAACCAGAACAACCCGCCGCGCTCATTTTTGGTAGGGAAGACAGGGGATTGAGTAATGAAGAATTAAATTATGCTCAGCGATTTATTCGCATTCCCAGCAGTTCCAGCTATCCGTCGCTGAATCTGGCGAGTGCTGTGGGAATTTGCTGTTATGAACTAGCACAAAGTGACGCAAAGATTAAAGAGGACACGGGGACTTATTCCCTCCAGACGTCTTCTAGTGAGCCTGCACCTTTAGATATCTTGGAAGAATACTACCAGCAGCTAGAATCGCTACTGCTCAAGATTGGGTACCTTTATCCTCATACAGCAGCCAGCAGGATGGAAAAATTCCGGCAACTGTATAATCGCGCTCAGCTACAAACTAAGGAAGTTGGTATGTTGCGAGGTATTTTACGCCAGGTAGAATGGGCGCTTGAGAACCGGAACAATCGTGAAGACTTTTGACTCATCGGTTACCATGTATCCAGTCATCCTACCAAAGCCTTTGATTATCGCTTAAACTAAACACAAAATGTTATTCGTAAGCAGAAATTGATTTCAGTAACAAGGAGCTTTAAAAGTCACTTTGAATTGTAGTTAGGGAGCCGGCACAAAAAAAACAATTTAGTTTCTATCAAGGTTTAAGGAAAAACTACCTCCGCCCCGAAGGTAAAACCTTTATAAATATGTTTTAAATTATACACTTTTATCACCATTGTTTTTTATGCCAACCAGAACCATTATAAAAACTGTTTCGCGGCGTCAACCCGCCAACGGTCAGCAGGTTAAGCGCAAAGTCCAAAAGCAGGGGCAAAATAAAGTTGAAGTACCAAAACAGCAGCAACGATCTTCCCATAAACCAACAACGCCTACACGTATAAAATCTATTCCCCCTCTCACCCTTGCAATACCGACACGAACCAGGGTAGTAGCCCAAACAGTTAAACCAATCGCTACCGCAAAAGGGAGGATTCCACCCTACAACCCAAAGACAGCATTCAAGAATGTGCAGGCGCGGAAGCAGCCGTTACCCAGAAAAACCATTCCAACCCGAAAAACGCGGTTAAAGCCGATGGCAAGAACATTTTTGTATGGGCTACGGTTGTTAATTGTGGGAGTTGGTATCGGTGCAATTGTAGGCACTGTGTTATCAGTCTTAGATCCTGCGACTCGCATCGCCACACCAGAAAAAACATCACCAGAGACAACTATCGGGCAAGCACAACCACAGTCTACCCAAAATCCTCCAGTAGCTCCTAGGTTATTGTTAACTCAGGAAATTTCTTCTTTAAAAACTGTTATACAAAATTTAGCAGCAGCAAACCCCAATCTCACACCAGGAGTTTTCTTGGTAGATTTGGACAATGGCGGTTATGTAGATGTGAATGGCTCCTCTAGTTTTTCTGCTGCAAGCACGATTAAGATTCCGATTCTAGTTGCTTTTTTCCAAGATGTAGATGCTGGCAACATTCGCCTAGATGAAACACTCACCATGCAGAAAGAAATGATGGTAGGCGGTTCTGGGGATATGCGGTACAAACCAGTGGGAACCCAGTTCACAGCAATGGAAGTAGCAACTAAGATGATGACAGTTAGCGACAACACAGCCACAAATATGCTAATAGCTCGCTTGGGTGGTATGGAAGTGCTGAATCAGCGTTTCCAGAGTTGGGGTTTGACAACCACTGCAATTCGTAGTCCACTTCCCGATTTGCAAGGGACAAACACCACCAGTCCCAAGGAGTTAGGGAATTTGATGGCGATGGTAAGTAAAGGCAATTTGGTGAGTATGTCATCGCGCGATCGCATATTGGATATTATGCGCCGCACTGTCAGAAATCATCTCCTACCAACCGGTTTAGGACCAGGCGCAACCATTGCCCATAAAACCGGCGATATTGGGACAACACTAGCAGATGCGGGTGTGGTTGATATGCCCACTAGCAAGCGTTACATAGTCGCTGTTATGGTACAGCGCCCTAATAACGACGCCCGCGCCGAAAAACTTATTGGCTCAATTTCTCGTGCTGCTTACCAACAGTTTAGCCAAACTACTCCTATACCAGGCACTACAGGCAGCACAATGCCCCCAACTGGTTATCAGTCTCCAGTCATGAGTCCGCCTTTACCTAACAACATACCCAACAACATTCCCAACAACATGGGAAGAACAATGCCCACAACTGGTTATCAGTCCCCAGTCATAAGTCCGCCTTTAACTAACAGCATACCCAACAATATGGGAAGCACTGTACCTAGCAATACTTATCAGTCTCCCGTTCAGCCCCCGGTGATGAATCCACAGTATTATTATCCTTACCAACGGTAATCCCGGTTTTATGACATCTACTACACCTTCAATCCAATTTTTTGGTGGCATTTTTGAAGAAGAGCGATTGGGGATTAGCAATTGGGGATTAGGGATTAGCGACTGGGAACTGAAGACTGGAAAAGATAAGTTGGTAGGCATAATTAAACATTGGGGATTAGGGACTAGCGACTGGGGACTGGAGAGTCTCAATCGCTAATCGCTAATCGCTAATCGCTAATCGCCAATCCCTAATCCCTAATCGCCAATCCCTAATCCCTAATCTCTTGCTCCCGAATATATTGATTGCCGTACTCTTGTTTACCCTGTTGTTGAGTGCGGATAAAGCGACAGTAGCCATTCAGAGCTTTTTCAATCTGTTCTTTTACCTGACTGACCCAGCTTAATTGTTCTTTTGTGCAGTATCCTACGCTTTCAGCAATAATGAAAGCACTCTTGACTTCAGCCAAAGAACCACGAGCAATATATAGAAAACGCAATCTCTCTAAGTAGTGATAGCGTCCATAGCCTTCAGCTATATTCAGCACTAAGCTACAAGCTGCTCTTCGCAATTGATCGCTCAAATTATAACGTTCATAATCTGGCAAACTATCTGCAAGGCGATATGCTGCTTTCAGTAGCTTGAGACTATATTGGTAAAAGTCTAAACACTCAAAGCCTCTATCAGTCATTTGACCCCAATCCCAAATCCCTAATCCCGAATCCCCAATCCCAAATCGCGAGAAATTAACAGCGCTGATACCGCATCCCAGGCAATTGCGACACTAAACCCATCAACTCCAACTGCAACAAAGCGCTGGAAACCTCACCTGCACTCATGCCCGTTTGTTGGATAATAAAATCAAAGGGTAAAGATTCTGAGGCGATCGCATCCATTACCCGTTGCAGTTCTGGTGATAATATTGGCAACGGTAACTGCTGTTGTAATGACGGCGATGCTTCAACAGAATCGAGTTGTGGTATTGCTCCCAGCATTTTTAACAGTTCGTCTAATTCCTTGAGAATGGGAGTCGCCCCTTGGCTGAGTAATTTTAAACACCCTTGAGATGGGTAATCATCCAGTCTTCCTGGTAGGACATAGACATCTCGCCCAAAATCGTTTGCGTAACTTGCGGTAATCAAAGCACCCGATTTTATCGGTGCTTCCATCACCAAAACAGCACGACTCAAACCAGCGATAATTCTGTTGCGACGGGGAAAGTGAGTGCGATCGGGTGGCGTTTTTGCTGAATACTCACTCACAACCAACCCAGCCGTCAAAATCTGCTTATACAATTCTAGATTTTTGGATGGGTAAACAACATCTACACCCGTACCTAAAACTGCGATCGTGCGTCCTCCAGCTTTGATCGTAGCGGCGTGACTTTCAGTATCTATTCCCTCTGCCAAACCAGAAACTACAGTGAACCCATTTTTAGCCAAAGCCGTACTAATTTGGCGAGTCCAACGAATACCATACTCCGAAGGTTGGCGTGTACCGACGATCCCAACGAGTTGTTTTTGTCCAAGATTTTCTTGCAAGTCTAATTCACCACGATAATACACAATCGGCGGTGGACTGGGAATTTCTAGCAGTAACCGGGGATAGTCTGCATCTGCTGGTGTCCAGAAATTCGGGTTTTGCTGTTGGTGTTGCACAAGAAATTGTTCAGGTTGCAGACGGGAACGTTGTTGCACAACCTTTTGCAGAGTCTGAAAACCAAAACCTTCTACTTTTCCCAACTCGGCAGGCGTAGCTTCCCAAGCTGCTGCCAGTGTACCAAAATGCAGGTGCAACCGTTGTAATAATACTGGACCAACCCCAGAAATTTGTGACCAAGCTAGCCAGTATGCACGTTCTTGTCCCAATTCCCTATCCTCAAGCCACTGGGTTTATTATTCCCAGATGCGAAAGGCAAAATCATCAAGTCGCGCCGAGGAAACCCCGCTTTCACGTAAGTAAGGCTCTTGAGGAATCGGCGCGCTGTTGTTTGGGTATTGGGGCAATACGGTTCAGTTAGAGCTAAAAACCTGATGCATGCTTCGGTTGGGTTGAGGAACGAAACCCAACATTCCCCCAGTTTTGTTGGGTAACGCTTACGCTCTACCCAACCTACAATTATCCTTAACTGAACCGTATTGGGTATTGGGGACTGTTGAAGGGGAAAAACATTCACGCATTCGGGAGGGGCAATGTTTCCCCTTCCAAATTTTTCACATCAAGTAGCGTGTCCTCTGGACTTATGTAAACCCAATCCCTAATCCCTAATCCCCAATACCCAGTCCCCTTCACAAACCTTCCATACGTAAAAAATGCACGCGCCCCGAAGCATCACCAGCAACGATTGTTCGCTTATCCAGTGCAACTGTACAACATGAGAAAGGATGTTCCCCTGCAAAACTCACAATTATCTCTCCAGTTTCCAGATTCCAGACTTTGAGCGTGTTGTCATTTGAAGCAGAAATCACGCGTTTGCCATCAGCAGTCAGCGCCAGTGCAGTAACCG
>JXCB02000001.1:1257544-1364080 GCA_000828075.3 Tolypothrix campylonemoides VB511288
TGAAGCAGAAATCACGCGTTTGCCATCAGCACTCAGCGCCAGTGCAGTAACACCGGAGCTATGACCACTCAGGGTGCGGATGAGTCGCCCCCCAGGTGGTGTTAAGCTAGAAGTTAAAGGACGCAACCAAGTGCCTTTTTGCTGTTTTACCATTCCTAGCAAAGCCTGAATTTCCGGCGCTTTACATAACATCAAGCGCCCGAATAATTGTCCCGCCAGTTGCTTTTTATCTTTTTCCAAAATATCCGCCGACAGTCGCAAGGCATCTCGAATGAATTTGAGAGTCTCGGCTTTTTCCCCAGCGATCAAAACTGGTGGCTCAAAGGCTCGGTCATAATCTTCAATCAGTTCCTGTAATTTAATTTCCGGATGCCAAGCTTTGGCGGCGATAAAATCATAATCCGTCAGCAACTCATACAGGCGCTCAACCTGTTGAGACTGCGCCAGTAGTTGTGCTCTTGTCTGCAACCTATACAGTTGACTTCCTAGAGGTAGGCGATTTAAGGATTCAGCAAACTTAATCATTGCAAAGTCATGACTGCGTCATCATTGTAATAATCCCTGGCAGCGTTATCCCCGCCCGCTGCACAGTCTTCTCGTTGCGTAAAAAGTCGCGGAAACTACTGTGATATAAACTATAAAATGTTTGCTGATATTTATTTTCTTCTCGCAAAAATTGGCTCCACTCGTCGAGTACTTCTTGTACTCTCAGACCTAGTTCTTGCTGTTGTTGATTATTGGCAATGAGAATTTCTATTATCTCCTCAAAGGGAATCGGTTGGGGAGATTCCGACAAAATGTAGACTATTTGGATTTTAAATAGGGGCTTAGGTTGAGCATTCATCCCCATACGTTCCCAGTGCTTGTAATAGTAGTCTTGCAAGTCACTAGGCAAATCCTGAATTTCTAAATCTGAGTACTTGCCGTTCTCAATATCATCAAACACATAGCGCAAGTACATGAAGTTTCTTTCACTTTTTTTCACCAGTGTGGAAACAAATTGCTTTTCGGTTGCACCTCGGCTCTTGATCCACTCTGCTACCCTGTGGATACGTTGGCGAATATATGCTTCTACGTCTTTTTCATTGTCTGCGGGGTACTGGATCAGGTCAAATAACTGCTTGTCCCTCACCTGCAATGGTAATTGGTCAGGGGGCAATGGTCGTTTTGTGACGATAAAATAAACTTTATCTGGTAAAACGCTGGGCAAATAAAGGACATTAGCCCCTGGACTTTGGCTACTTAAGTCAACTTCATCGAGTGCATCCACAGCAATGACCAATTTTTCACCAGACTTGAGCTTTGCGCTGACTTCAGTCAGTAGTTTAGAGAGAAAGTTACTATTACGAGTGTTTTCTGGAGGAATTTCTTTGTCGTAATTTAGCTGATAGGTTTCAATGATCTGGGTGCAGACACTGCGGAGAAATTGTTCAGCGCTAGTTATACCTTCATTGCGCTGGTTGAAATAGACTATGCAATCATGGCGACGAACAAATTCTGCCAGGATGGAACTTTTGCCCATCCCTGGATCGGCTTCAATGATAAAGTAACCTTTGGGCTGCTTTTGGAAAAACTGGGAAATCCGATCAAAAACAAATACCCGCCCAACAAATCCGTCAGTCTTATCCTTGATAATCCATTGAAAATCATCTGGTACTGGCAAACGTCGTATTTGCCTGGCTGCAATTGCTGACAATGTTTGTTTAATTTCTGCTAAGTCTTGTCCTCCAGACTCTACTCTGGCGATGATTTCGCAAAGTTGCTGCGCTGTTGCTACATTCTCTAATCGCTTGACAATTTCAGTATTTTGTGTATTGCTTTGCTTCAGAGCAGCAGTAATATTCCCCAGTAGCAACAACTGCATAGCGGCGAAAGCTTGACCCCCCCTAGCTGCATCCTCCTTCAGCACTTCCCGCAACGCGCTAGGAAACATCACATACAGTCTTTGTGCTAAATGATTCCGCAACTCTGGGATAGAGACATGATGTAAGTGACACAGCCAGTCAACGATTTGTTTCCAAGTTTCTAGATCCAGCAACCGTACTGCTTGAAATTCTTCAGCTTTGCTTGAAAAAAGTGCTGGCAATTGCGTTTCTTCAATCTCAACCGTATTATCCAATTGCACTTCTATTGGCGGTTCTGCCAGCGTAGATTTTGCTAATCTTTTGAGAATATCTTTGTGGAGTGGGTAATGATTTTGTTCAGCTACCGACTCAATGACTAAAGCGATCGCCTGCCATACTGCTTGAGATAATTCGCGATCGCTCAAAATCTTTTCATCTTCACCCAGTCGTTTCGCTAAATCACCTAGATCGTTTGCCAAAATGTTACCAGCAAGACCTGCGACTAAACCACCGACAGCACCTGAAACCAATGTCCCAGCAGTAACCACCGCACCCATAACCAGCAGTCGTGTTTTAGTCTGTCCCAGATTTGGCATAACAAGAACGAGTAGGATTGGCTAAAAGTTAATATACTCTGTCTTCCCCTTGCTTTTCACGGGATCTGGAAAACCTCGCTTCCATTCCTCTCTCCTGCAAGGAGAGAGGCTTTAAATTCTCCCCATTCCCTCTTAGGGAAGGGGGCTGGGGGGTTAGGTTTCGCGTTGGTTTTTCCACATAACGTGAAAAGTCAGGTCTTCCCCCCCCCTCTCTTGTAGGGGGAAATTCGGGGGATGGACACTAGTTATTTATCTGCGTGCATCTGCGGTTTTAAATATCTATTAATCATACTTTTGCAAGAAGTGTATTACCAATTGATGAAATGCTGCACTAAGCTGAATCTAGCCCATATCGTTCCTGCATCTCCTGCCACTTGTGCCAAGCCCAGCCTGGTTTGTACTCTAATCTTCGGGCGACTTCCTGCCAATCCCCCAAACTTAGGTTTAATTCTGGTAAATCTTTGAGTTGATGATAAACCCAGCCCTTTTGATACCCTTTCTCTTGTTGAATGTTAATAATTTGTTGTACCACCGCCAGCTTCAGGGGGTTGTACTCAATGACGATTTCTGCAAATTCGGCTGGTAAAACTTCCAAAATTGAGAACTCTTGTACCCCTTTTTTATCCCTTGGCTTGTTGACAAAGATAAATTTCCCTTGGCAAGCCGGACAGGTAGCCATGTTGCGTTCTCTCTCCGATTGAGTGGGACGAAATACGTGACGACAGTTCGGACATTGCAATACCCCCTGACCCAGCTTAAGGCTAATCGGGTCGAGACTCCAAGGAATTTCGTTATCGGGCCATGGCAGGTTGATGTGGGTGTCTGTGTGGTCGATAATGATAGCGTGAGTTTTTCCAGGTGCTGGTCTTAAACTTCTGCCGATCGCCTGAAACCAAACCGTCAAACTTTTGGTGGGGCGAGTAAATTGAATCGCTTCTATCAGCGGAATATCCACACCTTCAGTCACGATAGAATGCTGGCACAGGACTAACACCCGCCCTGTTGCAAATTCCGCCAGAATATCTTGCCGTTTTGACATGGGTGTATCCCCATCTAAGTGGGCTGCGGGTATTCCTGCTTCCCAAAAAGCATTGGCGAGTTCTTTGGAATGGTCTACGGACACGGCAAACAGCACCGTCCGGCGTCCAGAGGCGTGTTTTTTCCAAGTTTCAATTACATCGCCAACAACCAAAGTCTTTTTGACGAACTTTTCCAGTTGGGCTTTGTTGTAATCCCCAGCCGTGGTTTTTAACCCAGCGCCACTAGCACGAATGATATGTGCAGGTGCGTAAAGCTTAAAAGGTGCTAAATAATCAGCAGCAATGAGTTGGTTAACAGATGGACCACAAATTAACGATTCAAACCCTGGTGTGGCGCTATACAACCAGCGCAATCCCCTGCCATCGGTTCTCATAGGGGTGGCGGTAAAACCTAAGATATAACTACCCTGTTCTGCGTAGTGTTTAAAGACGGTGGCGTAGGTGCGGCTGTGACAGTGATGTGCCTCGTCAAAAATGACAAGCGATGCTGGTGGCGGCTGACGGCGGATTAAGGTTTGGATGGACGCCACTTGTAGCAGTGCATCGGGGTTAGGTTTATACCCAGCTTTGATGATACCTACAGGTACACCAGCGACAGCTTCTAGTTTGTTGGCAGCTTGGGTAATTAATTCTTCCCGATGGGCGATGACAAGTACAGGTTCTGATTTTTTGGTGAACTCGTTGGCGATCGCACAGAAGATGATAGTTTTACCGCCTCCGGTTGGTAGCTGTACCATGACGCGATGTTCTCCGACTCCCCAATGGCGGAAAACCTGTTGGATGAGTTCGATTTGGTAATCACGCAACTGGAATTGGGGAAGAGTGGATGTCATTGCGTTCGGAACGAAAAATTAATCAACACACTTCGTTTGAAAGCGCAAATACCTAGTAATGCGCTTGTGCTGCTTTTAAGTTGCCACCTTTAGACAACCAAAGTTTTTTGAAAATAAAGTTTCTTGAAAATACCGATTATACTGCTATATAAATAACACAATCTAGCACAAAATTGTTATGAGACTCAGCTATCGAAAAAGCCTTTGAGAGTGCTGCAACCTTGCAGCACACCTTCATCAGTGAAGTTCCCTCAGGACTCAGCACTACTGAAGTTCTCTTTTTCAGGCTTTCCACTTCACAGATAGCGCATAAATATAAGCGATCGCTTCAGAAATGACTGTCCGCACGCCTTCGCTAGAAACCCACCATTTCTTTGGATCGTATTCTGATGGTTCCGCAGCAATCACTCCCACTTTGATTTTGGGAGCAAGGACTTGTTTGTATATCAGCCAACTTCTACGGGCATGGGCATCATTTGTAAACAAATTTACTGATTCTAGCGGATCATTTGAAGTTAATAGCCATTGATGAAATGCCACCGCAGAGGCATAAGTACGATCCCTAATAACTTTAGGTGTCGGAACAACCACCAGCTTTTCTTTTGGTACACCCATTTCTTTCAAAGTTGCTGCGGCAATTTCTGCAAAATTCTTGTATTCAACCAGATAAGAACCTCTTTCCACGGGTACTCCTGTGGTAAAAATTTGGCGATAGGAACCAGTGGAAATTTCAGCAAACGCTTGTTTTAGCGCTTCGTCTGTTAGCCATCCTTCCACAACCAACGCTTCTGCTTTGATGGGGGAAGTGACTGCTAGAAATGGGTGTATGTAAGTGATCATGAAAAATAATAAAATAGCGGCAGTTGCGAACAGACTCACCCATCCTTGAAGGGTAAGCATCCACATTTCTTGCCGCTTGATTAACCGAATTTTGGGGAACTTGTGCTTTTTATAACGAGTTTTAGTAGGCATTACACCTTTGCTAAACGCTGAGCCTTCAAATATTCAAACACAGATTTATCCCCAATATCCGGAGGAATTGCTTGTATTGCTTTACGCAGGGCAAACACCACAAACAAAATTGCCCACAGTCCTAATAAAACCTGTTCTCCCTGTGTTGGCAAGACTCCAAGCATATGCCCTAGCAGTAATACCGGCACTATTGGCGTCAGTATTTTGGTTTCCAGACGATTGAAGCAAAATGCTTCTTTGAAGTAAATCCCTGTCAAAGCGACAAAGGTAAAGCCTACTCCCAACAAGGTTAGTGGTTGAGTGTAAACGGTGACAGCTAAAGGTGTACTACTTGATAATGCCAGGATAACAGCGGTTATGCTGCCAATAACCCAACAAACTTGCAAAAATCGGTGCAGAAACGCCATATATATATGAATAGTCAGTAAACTGACACCAAGCGCCAGACTGAAACAGGCATATAAAGGCGTTAAAAGTTGGAAATTTGGGTTATTGTCTAGCACAACCAAAGCGCTGCTGATCGCAAAACTGAGTGCAGCGACCATTAAGCCAGTACGATAGATGATCACGCCTGTGCGATCGCCCTCAGTGATCGTAAATTCTCCAAACTGACCTTGATAGACTTCTGGCACATATACTGTTTGTTGAGTCATAATTATTTTAAATTTGACATTTTGGATGACTTCGGATATATGACAAAAAAATTTTCAACCAACAATTTCTATACTAATAAGTACCAACCCTTGCCTGTGATCTGGTATAAATTTCTAGAAATCTTTATCTTAGGGCTAAAGCGCACAAAACTCGCTGACTGAAAAACTGCTTAAGCTTAAAAAGCAAGTTCCACCGTATCTCCCAAGTGTAGCTGCAACTGTGAGTGTGCATTACCGCTATTGATAGCAATTTCTACCCAGTCGTGACTTTCAACGAGTGCGATCGCCTCTCCAACTTCCACATCACTATAACTTTCACTTCCTGTAATCATTAACCCAGCTGCTTTGACATACCAAGTTTTGCCTTGCACGTAACTCCCTGGAATATTGGTAACTAAATTACCGAAGTGGTCAATATATTGAATAGAACCGGCTATGCCAGTTTCTGTTAAAATACATCCAGATATGTCCATCTGTACCAAACTTGCTGAGTTAATTGGATTCCCCAGTTCTTGAAAAGGGACTCCGTTGGCAAGATGTGCAGCCACTGGTGCAAAAATATCCCTACCGTGAAAAGTCTTGCTCGGTTGAGGGGTTCTCCAATAATCAGGGTTTGTCAATTCTACAACTGCGATCGCTGGGCTTTGACTTAATAATCCGCTGAATGTGCCATTATCTGGTCCTACCAGATAGCCATTGGCAAATTGTACTGCGATCGCCCGTCGCGTTCCTCCCACACCCGGATCGACCACTGCCAAATGCACAGTCCCATCTGAAAAGTAGGCGTAAGCATTCATCAGGCAAAACCTAGCCGCAGCAATGTTTTGCGGCGGGATTTGGTGTGTCAAGTCTACCACCCTTAATTCTGGGTTGATTTGGGCAATAACTCCCTTCATCACGCCGACATAAATATCGCGATCGCCAAAATCGCTGAGCATAGTGATCATGGGATTAGGATGCATCTGGCTATAATATATTTCTGGTTGATTAATATATATTAATTTTTAGATTTCTGTAACATAAGCTACGAAAAACCTGTTATGTTATGAAAATAAGACATTTATGGAGAAATAAAAGAGGCTGATCGTTCAATGACCAAGCACAGAGTAGAAACAGCAAAAAAAGCGCGGGAAGCGCATCAATTGAGTATTAAAAGAAGTTTAGAACATCGCTTAGAAGTAGCTAGAACCAAGGGCGATGACAACCTAATTCGGCTACTGGAAGCAGAAATGAAGTATTTTAGCTAAGCCAAGATTTTATTGTTCTAGTTCATAGTTTTGTTGTGTGTCAGCCCGCTTAGGCGGGTTTTTATGTGTAAAGGGGACTGGGGATTGGGGATTGGGGATTGGGGATTAGGAAGAAGCTGACTTAGTGCCAGAATAGTTTGCTAAACTTGCCCATAGTTAACTGCTATGGACATATTTCATGTGGAAAGTTGCAGAGTTCGGAGAACTTGTTGGAGTTTCCTCTTCCACTTTACGGCGCTAGGAGAGGGAAAAGAAGTTAATTCCAGAACGGACATTAGGGAACCAACGCATTTATACCGAAGAGCAGTATCGCCCAGTCGCCAATCGCCAGTCGCCAGTCCCCAATCGCCAGCCCCCAGTACCCAGTCCCGGGGCGACCAGTTGAAATAGCGTTCCAGCAGAAAAATCTCACCCCTAACTACTTTCCCAACTTAGGAGAGAGATTAGAGGCGAGGAAACTGACGATAAGTGATTAAGCGGATTTTGTATTAGAAGTTATTTAGCACTGGCTTCGAGGGTTTGACCAGAAGCAGAGGAAGATAGTTCGCCTAGATTAATCTTGACAACACGATTACGAACTTCTTCAACCTTAGGCAGGGTAAGAGTCAGAATACCATCGCGGTAGTCAGCTTGTACCTTGTCATTTTGCACTGCAACTGGTAAGTTAATAATGCGCTGGAACTGACCATAACGGAATTCAGAGTGCAGTTGGTTAGAGTCGTTATGCTGGCGCTGACGTTCTCCGGAAAGAGAAATAGCATCACGAGTCACTTGAACATCCACATCCTTTGCCACAACACCAGGAAGCTGTGCTTTTAAAATCAAGTTATCGCCTGCATCAATTAATTCAACAGCAGGAGCCCAAGCAGCAGATGGTGCATCACTAGTTTGAGCCGTTAGCTCATCAAACACTTGATCCATCTGACGACGAAGGTTTTCTAATTCTCTGAAAGGTTGCCAGTAGCGAATCATCATAGACTGTTTACCTCTGCATTAGTTACTAGTTACCAGGTGTTATTCAGTAATTCTTGCAGCGTTTCTACTGCTAACACCTGCTATCTTGCCCTAATACTATATGCGGTGAAAATCCAGAGAACACGAAATTTAAAGTAGTGTTTTGCCCACCTCAGGAAGATGAGTTTTAAACAGTTAAATCTTCTGATTTTACGCTTTTATTAGTTGGTAAGAAGTACGGTTGTCTTGGTAGAGTTAAGTACGGTTTATAGCTGTTTGCAACTGCATTGAATACAGTTCTTGTGGGGTGGGCATTGCTCTTATCTTCACTCAACAGACACCAAAATGTTATGGCAATGCCCACCTTATAGATAAGTATGTAAGTTTGCAACTGCATTGAATACAGTTATTGTGGGGTGGGCATCCTGCCCGCCCTTGAATCTAGAAGGGCGGGACGCCCATTCGACTAATAGGCATCAGTACTGTAATCGATTCAATTGAAAACTGCTGTATAAGTCTGTTTTAAAGACAAATCATCAACAGAGAAAAAGTGGATGTGCATTTCCTTGCACATCCACTTTTTTGACTTCACTTTTTATAAAAGCTATTTCACCTGAGTCACGCGCCAACTCAACTTCAAATTCACCCAAAAGTTCCATACAGTAGCCACCGCAATAGCAATCAGGTTAGCAATGTAGCGGTTGGGAATGACGAAATTGAACACCAAGTTCAACACCAACACATTCAACACCAATCCGGCAAGACAGATCATATTGAATTTCAAAAACCGCTTCAAGCGCTGACGCCACTGCTGCTGCTGACTGCTGACATCGGCAAACGTCCACATATCATTCCATAAGAAATTATTGACAATTGCCACTTCACCTGCAATGATTTTGCTCCGTGTCAAAGGCAAAGCCAAAGTCGTCGGGTCACTGAGCAAGTAAAGCACTGCCATATCCACAAAGACTCCGGATAGTCCCACCAAGCCAAAGCGGAGGAAGCGACCAATGGGGAAACCGATGCGTTGAGAGAATTGTCCTAGCCGACCTGTAGATAATCGTAAACGGATGAGGTGGTGGATGTACTCAACATATTGCTTCCAAGTTACCTTACTTTCACCTTCTTTGCGCTCACTGAACACATAGCCGACTTCAGCAATTTTGCCGACGTTTCCGCGCCCGATGGCTTCCAGCAGAATTTTGTATCCCACAGGATTAAGGGTTTGTCCGACTATACATCGGCGACGGATCATAAAATAACCGCTCATTGGATCTGACACTCTTCCCAGAACTCCTGGTAAGATGATTAATCCTAATAGCTGAGCGCCACGTGACAAAAAACGCCTGATAAAACTCCAGCTGCTGACTCCACCACCGTCCACGTGACGACTAGCGACTGCTAAATCTGCTCCCTCCTCCATTGCTTGCAATAGTTGCAGTAGTACATGCGGTGGATGCTGCAAATCAGCATCTATCACCCCTAAAACACGTCCTGTGGCTGCTTGCCATCCGCGAATCACTGCACTGGAAAGTCCCCTCTCATTCTGTCGTCGCATCACCCGCAGTTGCGGATATTCTCCTATCAGAGACTGTGCAATTTTCCAAGTGCCATCTGGACTATCATCGTCTACGACAATCAACTCGTAGTTTCCTGGTATTGACCCATCTAGCAAGTTGCTCAATACAGATACAATTTTTTGGATATTTCCAGCCTCTTTGTAAGTCGGAATGACCAGAGAAAACAGAACGGTTTCACTGTCTGGGTTTATTGTTGCAGCCTGCAATTCTGGAATTCGTAATGCACCAGTGGGTACCGACAAAAGGGAATTAGGTTGGATGCTATTCATTTAAAGAAAACTTTGTGGGGAAACAGCGCTTTTAGTAAATATGTCTGAGCGTGCTTTTGATGGTTTTAGTCAAAATTAATAGTTGGTTCTTCTCGGTTTTTTCTTCTATCCAGAGAGGTATGCCTTAGGTATGAGTTTAATTGGTATAAGTTTAATTTGTAAAGTTTTCCTCTAAATTATATAGTGAATTCTACTGATTTTTTTCACGTAGTACTTAACTTTCTGGAATAAAAGTAAGAGTTTACACTTAAACTCTCTATTAAATAGCTAATAATACTGGTTTTTTGTCTTAGAAATAGCCATTCCTCTAAGGATATGAACGGCAAATTAACGCATAGTAGGGCGCTCGCTGCGACTTGGTTGCGGTTTGTAGTCATCGTCATATTGGTACTGGGCGTGTTTTTTCGCTTCGTCAATCTTGACCGAAAAGTCTACTGGTTCGATGAGACTTTTACGTCATTACGAATTTCTGGCTACACAGAAAGAGAAGCGATCGCCCAAGTTTGCAATAATAAAGAAATTGGCGTTGAAGATTTACAGAAATATCAGCGTCTCACTCCAGAGAGAACCCTAACAGATACTCTTAAATCTCTAGCAAAAGAAGACCCTCAGCACCCACCGCTATATTACGTAATGACAAGATTTTGGGTGCAATGCTTTGGCAGTTCCGTGGCGGTAACGAGAAGTTTGGCTGCCCTGTTTAGCGTGCTGGCATTACCCTGCATCTATTGGCTATGTCTGGAATTATTTAACTCGTCGCTTGTGGGATGGATAGCAATGGCACTGCTAGCTGTGACGCCATTCCATGTGCTGTATGCACAGGAAGCGCGGGAGTATAGTTTGTGGACTTTGACAACTTTGCTATCAAGCGCAACACTACTACGGGCAATGCGACTACAAACAAAGCTCAGTTGGGGAATGTATGCAGTCACTGTGGCGTTGGGGCTGTATACATTTCTGTTTTCTGCGTTGGTGACAATTGCTCATGGTGTCTATGTAGTTGCAACTGAAAGATTCCGATTAACCAAGAGAGTTATTGCTTATCTGTTTGCGTCTTTAGTGGGACTTCTAGCTTTTATACCTTGGGTGGCGGTTATTCTAAGCCAATCGACTCAAATTAATAAAACAACAGGCTGGACAGGGGAAGTTAAAATCAGTCGGTTACTTCTGATTAAAAGGTGGATTGTTAACCTTAGCTATTTTTTCCTTGATTTTGACTACGATACGATACGTGGTGCTGAAGGCTCTTGGTTGAAATTAATCGTAAAATATTCAAGTCCTTTTATCTTAATTTTTGTCGGATATTCAATTTATTTTCTCTGTCGTAAGTCTCCAAAGCAGGTTTGGTTGTTTGTTTTAACATTGATTGGGTTTACAGCGCTACCTTTAGCAATACCAGATTTGATTTCGGGAGGAATCAGATCACAAGTTCCTCGGTATCTCATCCCTGCTTATTTGGGTATTCAGCTAACTGTTGCTTACCTCCTAGCTACTCAAATTTTCTCCACCTCCGTCACCATCTGGAAACGAAAGCTTTGGCAGCTTGTCATGGTTACGCTAATTTCAGTTGGAGTCATATCCTGTGCAATAATTTCTCAAACACAGACTTGGTGGTATAAGGATCTTAACCTTTATACTCCCCAAGTCGTTGGGATCATCAACCAAGCTCCTCAGCCACTTGTGATCACTTCCTGTCAGGCAACCTGGCCTCTTGGTGATGAACTGGCTCTCTCGCATCGGCTTGCTCCAAAAGTGCGGCTTCTGTTGATGAAAGAGTCAAATGTGCCCCAAATTCCTAATACTTTCAGTGATGTGTTTTTCTACAATCCTTATTACAATGCTCCCATGCCTATATTGCAATCTAAGCTTGAGAAAGAGCAGAAATACAAAATAGAGAAGGACGTTTACCCGGAAAAGATCCAGCTTTGGAAATTAGTCAAATAGTGAACAGAAGAAACATACCCTTGAATTACATCTTTATGAGTAATTCGTATTAATAGGCACCTGTCTTTTGCAGAACAACCTGGATAGTTTGCAGCAAAATTTTCATATCTAGCCAGAGGGACCACTTCTCAATGTAGGCGATATCTAATTTCACCGCATCTTCAAAGTTCTCAATATTCGACCGACCAGAAACCTGCCACAATCCAGTGATACCAGGCAGAACGTCTTGTCGAATAAAGTGCGCTGTTTGGAACCTCTCTACATCCCTGACAGGAAGAGGGCGCGGACCAACCAAACTCATTTGCCCAAGTAAAACATTAAACAGTTGTGGCAATTCGTCCAAACTGTAACGGCGCAGAAATTTGCCAACTCGTGTGATGCGAGGGTCGTCTTTGACTTTAAACAGAACACCATCCTTGATTTCATTTTTTGCTTCTAGGGTTGCTTGCAACTTTTCTGCATTTGTAACCATCGTACGAAATTTCCAAATCTTGAACTTCTTACAATGCAGACCAATTCGGTCTTGCTTGAAAAAGACTGGACCAGGAGAATCTAGCTTAATCAGCAGGGCAATCAACAAATAGACTGGTGAGAGAATGATTAACAAAATTATCGAACAACAAAGGTCGAAACACCGCTTTACCCAAAAGTCGGTACCTGTAATAATTGGTGCTGGAATTGTCATACAGGGGATTTCACCAATCATCCATAACTCGGATTTAGGGTGACGGATTGCATTGTGTGTTGGGAGAATTCTTAGGGTAATGCCAGCTGTATGGAAATGCCAGCAAACATAGAGACGATTCTTGATTGCATTCCAAGAAACAAAAGCCTCTACTATGCCCTGTTCGCGAAGATGTTCTAAGGTTGCCTCTCGGTTATATCTGTCAAGGCAGCTAGAGTCAGAAATTCCTTGTATTATGTAGCAATTTTCTTGTTCTATTAACCTAATATCACTTTCTCGCTCTTGGGCATCAGTAATGAGGAAAACAGGATAACGGATTGCTCCTTGCTTACGAAGCAATTTAGTGGTAAAATCAAAAATCAAGCGTTCAGTACAGATCAACGCTACAGATAAAAACCAAAAGAGTAGGAAAGTTGAGCGCGAAATATAATGATTTGGCTCGTAGAGAAAAGCAATAAGTAAGAGTAAAACTTCTGACAGAGAGATTGCGTTAATCAGACCAAGATAGTTACGACGATGAATGCCTGCATGATATAGTCCTTTAGATGCAATCATGCCTATTTCAACTGTAAGAGTTAGCAGTAGAAAAGATGATTTATATGTCCAAGGAGACTCTAGTGGGGTTCCATAAAATACTGCTAACTTCCATGCTAAAGTCACAGCAATGATATCTAGCAAGATAAGTGTTAATACCCTCAGAAATCTTATTGCTAATCCTCTCTGTATCCTTGTGCCTCTAGCTGACCTTAAGTCTGGTTTGAAACTTGCTACTGATAAAGATTTAGCAGGCATACTCCCTATTCCTCCTGTATTTTTGCTGTTAGATGTACTCTTGATTAGGTTGATAAGTCAGATATGCTTGATTAGCAAAACAATGCAAATTGCGATGGGTAGCTATTTAAAGCATTTAGTAAAGAGGAACGTAACAGTCAGATTGACTGTGTCACTAATTACAGGTAGTCACGAAATGACAGCTTATGTGGGAACATTAGGAAATACACTAATAAAATAGAAAGCTGGGTTTAACGTTTTCGAGCATTGTCAAACGCTCTTGCCATAGCATTCCATGCCAACTTGGATTTGAGGTTTGAGTCAAATGGTAAAGGACGTACTGACGCACTATCAGAACGGGGAGCATGGTTTGAAAGCCAAGTATGGCGATCGCTCAATCCCCAAGTTAATACTGCAATCACTGCTGGCTCATCTAGCACGACTGAAAGAAAGTCTTCATAAACACGGGCGACAATGCGATCGCGAACAGCAGCATCTACAGGTAATTTTTGGTCTACGACATCTAGTTCGGTAATCAGAATTTTTAGACCAAGACTTGCGACATCAGCCAGAAAATTCTGTAGTTTTTTGGGATTGAAACGAGTTTCGTGGCCTGTTAGGTGAGACTGGATACCAAGGGCATGAAGCGGTGTTCCTCGAGATTTTAAACGTTCTAGCAGTTTTAAAACAGCAGTCCTTCTCGCTTCGTCTGTAGGGGTATCATACTCTAGCCCATAGTCGTTATAAACCAACAAGGCTTTAGGATCGGCTTGGGCAGCAACCCGAAAGGCTAGCTCAATGTAATCTGGACCTAAAAACTCAAGCCACGGTGAGTTTCGCAAACCGTCAGATCGTCTTTGTTCGGGTTCAATTGCCTCGTTCACCACATCCCAAGAGTGCATTTGACCAGCATAGTGTTTAGTAACAGTTGCAATATGTTCCACCAAAAATTTTTCAGCATTCTGGCGGTTAACTATCTCGTTAAACCACTTAGGCAGAACCTGATACCAAACTAAAGTATGTCCCCGAAAAAGCATGCCGTGAGTACGGGCAAACTGAGCTAACCAATCAGCTTTGGAAAAGTCAAATTTATCTGGCGCAGGGCGCAGAATATTCCATTTGAGTTCCCATTCTGGCACCAAGATGCCGCACTGTTGAGCAAAGCTAGTCGCCAATCGTGAGTCTGATACCAAAAGATCCTGTCTAATGGCTGATCCAAAAATTATTCCTTTAGCCTCAGCACGTTTCTTTAACGGAGCGTACCCAGTTACTTTAAAATCCCTTTTTGGGTTGTCGAGTGATTGGTAGTAACTTTGATATCCAGCTCTAGCTGTCGCTATAGCCCCTATGCTTGTCAGACTGGCTAAACCCAGCCATAGGGCACGTCGCCTACTGACTAATCTTCTATTAGGCATTGAAAATCTCTCGTAAGAATAGTCTGGCTACAAACCAAGGCTCAAGCAAGTAACGCCTCCAGAGTCTTTTTGGCTCACTTAACAAGCGATACAACCACTCCAAACCAAACTTTCCCATCCAGCGAGGTGGAGTAGGAATAGCTCCAGCCACATAGTCCATGCAGGCTCCACTAGTCAGAATGGCATTGGTATGGATATGTTCTAGGTTGTCTAAAATCCAGTGCTCCTGGCGTGGCATACCCATTCCCACCATCAATACATGAGGTTGATAAGCATTAATTGCTGCCAGAGTAGCAAGGCTTTCTGGACTACCTTTTTCAATATTGATGTAGCCGTGACCTGTAGAAATCTGTAAACCTGCAAACTTCTCGCGCAATATTCTAGCTCCTCGTTCCGCGACTCCTGGTTTCGATCCCAGGTAGAATACGCGCCAACCCTTAACAGCTGCTTCTGCCATCAGGGGCCATACCCAGTCAGCATAAGTTACTCTTTGCTCTCGCTTCAGTGGAAAACCAAGCAGCTTCCCAAGCAACACCAAAGGCATACCGTCAATATGGGCATAGTCTGCCTTGGCATAAAAGGCTCGCATTTTAGGGTCGTGATGGTAAAGATAAAGGCTATGCAGATTGTGATTAGTAATAATCCATTTTTTATCCCGCTTAATAGATTCTGCAATTAACGAGTTCAGTTCAGGGATAGAGAGTGCATCCACTTGAACACCAAGAAATTTGTAGGGCGATCGCTTCATAGATAATCCTTAAAGGAAGTTTGGGGTTTACAAACTCAAGCACCCTAGTGTATTGGCAAACAAATTAAACGCCAGTAAGGCTTATGTACTGAGTGAAAAGAAAATTTAACCTGTTATGTGTTTATGAAAAACCGCATCGACATGGAAATATCAGCAGGGAAAACTTCACTGCTGGTTGACGACAAAATTGGTAAAACCTTAATGAGAGTGGAGTTAAGACAACAGCGGCTGATTACTTAAATTGGTTGAATGCTCCCCTGTCTTTGTAAGAATTTCAGCAACTGCTTGTGCTCTTGCACTCCAAGAATATTTCTCTTGAATTAGAGCGTATGCTGTTTCTACAACTGGCTGATATTTCTCCAAGTCAGAGGCTGCATCTAGTACCGCCTCAGCCACCTCTTTAACCGAGTACCCTGTAACTATAAGATGCTGTTGATGACGGAATTCTTCCAGTCCCCTCAAACCTTCAGGTGTTGATACAACTAATTTCTTAGTTGCGAAATAATCTAATGCCTTATTGCGAGCTCCACCAGCAACAGCTTGCTTCGGAAATGGTAGAAGACCTATATCTGCGTAGCTTAGATGATTGACAAAATCTTTTCGCTCTGGCAAAAAACCAACAAACGTGATGTTTGATGGCAATGGTTGGTCAACATCGCTGATATCACGACCAATGACAACAAAGTGAACCTTTTGGTGAAAAGGTTCAAGGTGTTTGGCTACTTCGATAGTCATCGATACAGACATATCGTTGCTCGGAAACTGAAAAGTTTTAGGAGCAACAACAACCACTATCTTCGCTGGTCGCAGCACCTCGTATGGGTCTGGAGCAGAAAGAAACTGGCAATTCAGTAAGTCCTCAGCAACTCCATTGCCTATGCAGTAAATGTTGCTTGGTTTTCTGCCATACCACTGCGAGATGAGTCGGGGAGTTGATTCACCTGCGGCAATAATGGGATGACCAGAAAATACAAGCACTCCCTGAGCAATGTATGTCTTGATAAATTGCAGAAATTCCTTGAACGGATTAGCAACAGAAGATAAGCGGGTCCAGTATTCAAAGGCAGAAAAAGTATGAAAATCCAACACAAGAGAACAGTTTTTCTGTTTTGTGAGTGTCAGTGAAATTAGAGCAGCCAACCCAGGCAGTGTTTCTTGAGCGTAGACTATATCTGGACGAAACTCCTCTATACACTTTTGAATTGCCCTAATATATGAACTCAGACTTCTTGAGCCAACAGACACAGAGGGCGCATACTTGACTGCTGAACAATCTAAGCCAAGCTGACAAACCTCAAAATATTTAGCGAGATATAATCCAAGGTAGAACGGTCTTGTAAAGGCACCGAAGGGTTGACTTGAATCAAGGGTGGAAATGATTAGTAAGCGTTTATTCAAACATCTAACCTCGACTATTGATATTGTTTCAATTCTTCAGAAAAAGTGGGAGATGCACTCAAATTTCTGTAACCAATGACTGCACGTAGATAAGGCAAGAACCAATACAAAAACCAGAACGAACCAGAATGTCGCTTGGTAAAAACAGTCCATGCCCGTATGGGAAAACCTTTGGGTTGAAGCGCCTTTCTTAAGCGATCGCGAACAGAAAGCTTAGTATCTACCCAGCTCCCTTGAATAGAGTTTCTAGAGCAAGTACCTATAAATCCGGATGCCATCCATACTGAACAACCTAGCTTGCGTGCCCTAAGTCCGTAATCTAAATCTCCTAAGCTATGGATGAAAGCAGGATCTAAATTACCAACCCTTTGTGCAACAGAACGGGGAATGAGTACGCAGTTGCCATACATTGTGTCGCACTCCTGAAGTTCCTGGCTTGGCTGTAGAAATTCGTACTTATTGGAGTACCAGTGCTTTGAACGCACAGCACCACCGTAAGTCGGTTTGCCTGTCGCAGCATCTCTGGTTGAACCAACAATGATGGAATTTGGAGAACCTTTTTCTGTCAATTCATGGTGAGTGGCAAACAGTTTGCTAAGGGCATTTGGCTCAAGGAGCGTGTCGTCATTCAGCCAGAGATAGTAGTCATAATTCTCCTTGAGAGCTTCGGCAAATGCCAGTCGCATGCCTCCTACCCAGAAAAGGTTGCCATTACCCTTGAGGATTTTGACTGCTGGGTAATTTGCCCTGACCGCATCCGAGGTACCATCGGAGCTACCATCATCTACTAGGTAAACATCAAAAATAGAATCTTGGTTGTACAGTGCTTGTAAACATACCAAGGTTGTATCACGCCTGTTGTAGCAGGTCATTAGCACTGCTAACTTTGCGTGATTCATTTCAGAATTAGTGTTGGGCATAATTGCTTTCTCTAAATTCATCACAAATGTATCCATTCTTATAGCTAAGGAATATTGTCATTTGGCAGCTATTTTTAATGCTTCTTTTGATGCGTTTAAACAGTGATTAAGCTTTACGCGCCTATACTCAATCGCAGATGAAAGTACTGTTGTTACATATATGATCCAAAGAGTACTATTTGATGTCAAAATCAGGCGACTTTCACTTATATTAGTAATCCAACAAATTCCGGCAACTTGCAACATATAAAAGTATTCTATTGCTCTAGTAGTAAGAATTAGTGTCACTACTCTTTTTATCAAAAAAAAGAAATTCAGTAAAAATATTAAGATACCTATTAAACCAAGTTCTAGAAAAAGATCTATGAAACCATTATGAGAATGGAATTCAATGGTACGGTTTCTGAATTCCTCCTCTAAAACTGCCCATGAGTTATATAAGACAGAATCAGAGACATCAGAACTCCAAAATCCTCTATAGCCATAGCCTAGCCAAGGTTGCTCTAATCCTTTTTCAATTGCTAGCGTCCACAGAGGAAGACGACCGTTTAATTCAATATCTTTTCCAAGAAAGTCAACTACTATATATTCAAAATTAACCGTTACGAGAAATGAAACTATACTGAATATTAATAATAATGTTAAAAATAATAAGAGTCTAATATTACGTAGTTTATTAAAATTATAAATCGGTATAATGACTAGAGAAAATAGAAAAATTATTAACCCTGATTTACTTTTAGAAAGCAGAATAAGAGCAAATCCAAGGCTCAATCCGATTATAGCTACCCATCGATTACTTCGTTTGTCAAAAATGTTAATTATAAAGAGTGAAACAGCAAAGCCCATTTGACGACCAAATAATTGCTTGTGCGTGTAAATGCCCCTCCATGCTAAAGTGCCGTTGATTTCTTGGATGCCATAAGATGGAAACAACAAACTGCTAGCTAAGCTTAGAATCATTATTATACCAACTGTCCAAGACAGCAAGCGTATTTGTTCTCTGGGTGTGTATTGCATTGCTAAATACACTCCAAATAAAGTTGGGCGAAGCAATAACCTAGCTTGATATGCAGTATTTGATAGATTGGCAGACCAAAAAATTGAGGCAATGGCAACGCTAACTAAAATCAGCAAATATATCTCAGCTGTGGCAATATAAATTAACCGTTTCCACCGCCCAGTAATTATCAGAAATAAAAAACCATAGCTGATTATACTAATAATATTTTCTACAAAACGTGGAAAAGGTAAAGGTTCGGAAGTCATAAGTAAGAGAATAACAATGCCGACTTCTAACTTTTTCATCCAACCCACAATTAATTGATTGTTCAATTTTGAACTCCTTAGTCATCAAGATTAATTCCACATCAAACTTTATTTAGCCACGTTTAAGCATTTTCTTGATTGCCGTCTTTATGCTTGTCAAGATAGTTTCATCAAAAAAGGTTCTCTGCATAAAATGATCCGACTTTAAATCACGAATCATAAAGGGTGGATGTTTCAGGGGAAAGTTAATTGCTTCCAAGGGCATATCAGCATACTTTTTCACAAAGCTACCCTTGGTACTCTTGGAATGAGTTGCGTCATTGCCAAAACCAATATTAGAAACCAAATTCACATTTGGAACAATACTTAATTGACTTCTAAGCCAACAAGTAAAAGTCCATTGATAATCCCATACGGTACTTATATGTCTGTCGTATGTATCTTGAAAAAGCTGATTCCAGTATCTGACAGCTTTATAGTCGCCTATTAGTATGTCGTTTAGGAATTGTCTTTCTTTTATTTCTGGCCAGAGTTTCATGTCAAAATCAAAGTACTGCCATGCTCGTCTCCAAGTTGCCCAACCCCAGCAGCGATTATAGATAGAGAAGTAGTAACTATACTCTGTTCGTTTACGTCCAAACTGTAAATTTTGACCAATGATTGTACCAATTCTTTCATCGTCTCTATATCTCTCAAGCAACTCTTGACAAAATGGAAAAAATGTAGAATTAGGTAAACAATCATCTTCTAAGACAATTGCCTCTTCAACTTGATTGAAGACCCAATCCAAACCACTGGGAAGACGCTTTGCACAGCCTAAATTAATATCTGAATAATTCTTTAGAACCTCACAATCCCAGTCAACACGCTCAATAATTGCACGAGTAGCTTCACACTTTTCTGCCTCACCGTCATAGTCGGCACGAGGTCCATCTGCAATTACAAAAAGTTTCGGTGGTTTTGCTTGGCGAATTGCTTCAAACACCCTTTCAGTTGTATGTGGTCTTTTGAAAATGATAAAAGCAACAGGTGTTTTTAATTGGCAGTTGTTCATAATGTAGGAATATCTTAAAACTTGACTATCTAGTTACCTGAAGGATATCTTGAGCAAAATTACCGAATCTATTACCTATTTAAGTTGTGATAACTTGCCATAATTTGGCGGTTTTCAGGAAGTCTAAGTTGGTTGATAAGCATTCCTGTACCGCTCCATCTCATCAAATCCCGCACTACGTTTCGGATGCCATCCCATTGGGTCGGTAAAGCTTCAGCTTGGTAACCTGAAATCATGTTGAGCCAAGCATCACGGATGGATATATTAGCAAATTTAGTCCTGACAAACTCACCTGCTAAACGACCATTTTCTAGTACAAGTTCTTTTTGACACAAACCTGCGATAATGCGATCTCCAACTGCCTCAATTGTTCGTTTTTCTGCTAAAGAATTGAAATGTTCACGATAAACAGTTTCCTTGAGACCGCCATGTGCTATCGAAAACACTGTACGTTCACAGGCTTGTGCATCAACAGCAGAAACGCAGAATGTTTCAAAACTGTTCCAGCTTGGATTCACAATTGCTGCCCAAGATTTAGCAAGTTCATCCCGTAGCTGTATAGGCGATAAAGCTCCTAAGAAATGAGGTTGGTAATCCTCTGGTAAAGATTTGATCCAAGGCTGAATGCAGTTTGTTTCCAGCTCAAGCTCTGCAACGCCCATCGAACCAATTGTAGTATTCTCAGAAACTGAGTGAATCGCTCTGCTTCCTGCGATCGCTAATTCTAAATTGACTCTATTCTTTGCTAAGTAAGACCAAATTTTTGTCAGTTCAGGAAAACCTTTATTACGGGTCACTGCTCCTATAAACAGGAGCCTTGGCTTAGTCTGCGAAGTAATCAAAGGAGTTGGTTGGAAAATCGGGCAGTAAGAGTTAGGAATAACCGTTACTCCTTTTCGCCAATGTGGTATTGCGCGGAGAATATTAGCATGGTATCTGGAGACACAGACAATTTGCCTGCCACCTTCACGTAGAAATGTATAGGCTAATGCAATTGGAAGGTTAGTATGTAACCAAAGAAATGTCTTCTTTAAAACCTCAGCACCGAATGTGAGTGAACTACCATCCCAGTGGGACTGATGAACAATTAAGCAATCAAGTCCTTTGACATCTACACTATCATGCTTGATGCAGGGGAATTTAGTGCTAGGAATATTGCAAGCAGCACTCAGACATACATCCAGTCCAGCTTCTGCTAAAAGACTTGCGAGTCGAATGATTGCTCCGTAAGTACCAGAACTGGCATCTTTACCTTCCAAAACATCTTCAATTGAATCAAACTTACGATGTTGAACAGGAAGCGAAACTAAAACCTTCATGTAGCTATTTCCCTATTAAACTCTATTTGTCTTTTCCTTGTTTAACTGGCTTATCCTATTAATGTAAAAAACTTAATTAAGCTTGGCTAATTACTCTAAATACATGATTCTCTATCACTTGTAATTTTAAAAACCTATTAAAAATTTTTCCAAAAATTTACTTTTGAATAGTCTACATTCACTCACTACCTTACTAATTCTAAAATTCTAAAAGCTGCACGATATAAATTTAATGAACGGACTATGAAAGTGGCAATAGGTTTTAAGTCATTAATAAGATAATTAGCAGGTATAGCTACTATAAAATAAGTAATTATAGTTGAAATGGTTGCACCTACTGCTTGATAACGTGGTATTAGAAATAAGTTTAGTACCACATTAATAACTGCGCCGACAATACTTATGTAAAGTGAGTAATGCAGTTTATTTTCTATTGTCAAAAATGAGTTTCTAGCCATACCTAAATTACAAGAAAATTGTCCCCATATATATAGTGATAAGATTATGGCTGTAGGAGCGTAAGATTTCCCATAGAGCAGGGAAACTATCATTGGTGACAGCAAAGAAATTGGTATGGCAACTATTAACCATAGAAATATCATAATATCAAAATATATCTGCATTTTTTTCGTATAATCAATACCTTGAGACTTCATTTGTGAGAATTTTGGTAAAACAGATGCAGCAAGGATAACTGGCAAAAAATCAAACATTTCTGCTATTCTTACCGCTGCAGAATAGAATCCTAATTGCGACTTATCTGTTAAAAACGTACCAAGCATTATCTGATCTATCTTTGCGTAAATGTAGATAGCAAACCCCGACAAAATCAGAGGAAAACCTTCCTTAAGCAAATCTTTTGCTCTCTGAAAACTGAATCGCCATGATTGTAGTCGGTTACCACTTGTTCTGTAGACAAGCACCAATCCCACCGCAATCAGAACTACTTCTGCTAACCTTGCCCAAGCAAAAGCAATGAGAGGAGCCTGCATCTGAATGAGTGCCACTCTAACAGCACAAATCAAAACATAAGCTGTTCTTCTAGACAAAACAACTTGCTTGGACTGAAGCTGAGACTGAAACCAGAAGTCAATAATATCAAAGGCTTGAACAAGTGTAGCTACAGCAATAATTCCTACTAAAGCGCGAGTCAAGTGCTCGTTAGGTTCTAGGAGAGAAATTAATCCTACTGACAGCACCAAGGTCAAGACGCCGCCAAAAATGCTTAATGCAAAAGTGCTTCCCAGAGTTTCATTCTTCTGCAATGGGTCACTAGCAATGTCACGCACTACGATGGAGTTAAAACCCATGCCGACAAAAGGGCTGAACATACCAACAAAAGACGTTGCGTAGTTCAAGACGCCAAACTGCCCGGGTCCTAAATACCGTGCTACCCAGATACCTACAAATAGTGCTAAACCCATCTGTAGTATCTTGTCAGCTAGCAGCCAGCCTGTATTGCTGACTATCTTGCGTAAATCTGGACTAAGTTTACGAGCTATTGCGGTTAACCTAATCATTAAGCTTTACTTACCGTGGTTAAAAGTCTATTGATGCAAAAAGTGAAAAAGCGAACTGTTGAAAAATTATGCAGGTGTTGCTACAGGTATTGTTATGCTTTTCTGACTCAAAAAGCCTTTGCTTCAAGTGCGTAGACCCTGAATGCAGCTTGTTGTTAGACATCACCCCTACCAATAGCCTCTCGTCGATTTTGTCTGACAATTACAGAATTTCGCGACACAACACCTGGCTCATCTGACTCTTTCGTGTAATAGAAATAGCTGTCAGGTTCACGTTTCACATTTACACCGTTGATGACCATACCCAAAACCTGTTGACCTGACTGCGTTAAAAACTCTTTAGCTGCATTGGCGCTGGCAGAATCAACCACCCCAGGACGAACCACCAGTAAGATACCGTCAGCTAGCTTGCCCAAAACCGCAGCATCTGCTGTTCCTGCTAAGGGAGGAGTGTCGAAAATTACGAAATCGTAATCCTTGACAAAGGTGTTGACTAATGCGGCCATCCGCCTAGAATCTAACAGCGCCATTGGGTTAGGAGGCACAACTCCAGAGGGAAGAACATATAGGTTGGGTATGGCTTCCTGCACAGCTATATCTATGGGAAGTTCGTCAACAATGACATTAGACAGACCTACTGCATTCGTCATACCCCAAACGTGATGTTGGACTGGATGACGCATATCAGCATCCACCAGCAGCACCCGACGCCCCACTTGAGCCATTGCCACAGCTAAATTTACAGCCACCTCAGACTTTCCCTCTTTGGCAACCGAACTCGTAACCACGATCGCTTTTAGCTGGTTATCCGAACTTAAAAACATCAAGTTCGCTTGCAGCATTTGGTAAGCGTCACCAACAGGAAACTGGGGAATGTCTGTGCCAATGACTCTGGGAATCGGTTGGTCTACCCCTGGCAAAAAAGAACTCTTTTTGCTATTGCTATTTATTGAAGGAATGACGCCCAGCATGGTGTATTTGAAAAGTTCCCGGGCTTCTTTAACCGTTTTAACCGAGCGGTCAATCAAATCTAAACTGAAGGCAGCAATGACACCAAGCAAAATACCGAGAACTCCTCCACCCGTTATAACCAGTATTTTTTGAGAACCTGCTGGTTTATCAGGTATCAAGGCAGGGGAGATTATACGAGCATTACCAACATTTTGGTTTTCTGCTACCTGGATTTCTTGCAGTCTCGTCAAGAGTGTTTCGTAAGTTGTTTGAGCCGCTTTCAGCTTCCGCTCAAGCTGCCGCTGGTTCTGTTCTAGCTTGGGCAAAACATTTGCTCGTTGTTTATACGCAGACCGCTTACTAGAGAGTGTAATGATTTGTCTCTCTAAACCGACCCGTTCTGCTTCAGAGCGAGCATAATCTTCAAGTAGCTTTTGTCGCAGTTCTCCAGTCTGTAAATTAAGCGTAGGAATTTGCCGACTGTTGCCAACAGCCTGCTTGAGCCGCTGTTGTAGCAAGCTGTTGAGAGCAGCAACTTTTTCTTCCAAGTTGATGATAATAGGGTGTTCGGGTTGTAAACGTGTGCGCTCGACCGCAAGCTGGCTTTGCGCTTCTTGGAGTTGGGTAAGTACTTGCTGAATTCCAGGTGTTTGGCTCAATGAAGTAAAGGTCACACCTTGCTGCGAATCAATTTTCGCCTGATTCTGTAACTTTTGTGACTTAGCAGTAACATCTGCTAGTTGAGCTTCGGCTTGAGAAATTTGCTCTTCTAACTTGGAAATCTCATTGACTGCTGCAGTTGCTTCTTCTTGCAAAGCAATGACTTTATTTTCCTCTTTGAATCTACGCAGTTGTGCCTCCGCTCTTTTTACAGATATCTCTGTTGCAGGTAGTTGTTTTTGAATAAACTTGCGGGCTGAAACTGCCTCTTCCCGATTCGCTCGTATGTTATTCTTGATATAAGCCTGCATGAGTTTATTGACAACTTTTGCAGCCAGTGTCGGATTGGTGTCAGTATAGGAAACTTCTAAGACTTCAGTTCCTTTGTCACCTTTGATTTTAAGTTTCTTGCTTAATTCCTGAATTGTGAGGGGTTTGCCTCTCTTGTCTCTGAGGTCAAGTTCTGTAATGGTTTCCTGAATAACTGGAACAGATGCAACTATCTTTGCCTGAGTATCTGACGGATTGTTGTTAACACCTAAAGACTCTAACCTTCCTAGAGCTTCCCCCAAACCCGTTAGTGACGAGGTACGATTCGTCTTAATTAACAGACTGCCCTCCGCGTTGTATGTGGGTTTCAATGAGAATGCATACAAGGATACAAGGGTAACAACTGCTCCAAAAACGCCGACAGCAGGCACCCAGCGTCGTTGTAGAACAAGCAAGTATTTTTGAAAATCTATCTCTTCAAAGTTAGGTTTGGACTCCATAATGGCAGATAGTGAGAGTACTGATGCTTCAAAAGGCGATCGCAACTGGCTTAATCTTTAGACTGGAAATCCTTGCTGCCGTTATAGCCAACCATCCGTGCATGTCTGCGAGTAAATTCACCTACGGAAGGATTTCCCTCCAGGTTAATTACCCCCATAGCTTGTTGCCAAAGTTCTGAGGATGCTACTGACAACTTATAAGTACAAGTTTCTTTCTGAGGAGCTTTGCTAACGTGCTTTTGGACGTGATACCACTTCGTTTCTTGGCACTGTTCACACCAGAATCCTTCCAACCATTCATCTTCTAGGGAAACTGCAGTCTTGGCTGCCAGCAACATTAAGGCATTCCGTCGGCTTACTCCCCGTTGCTGGAGTTGTCCTGCGCGATCAGCAAACAATCTATACTTTTGACTCACACTCTGGAGATAGCATTCATGAATTGGGCAGTAAACAGCCCGTCGCTTTGAACGTTTTCGATTTCGGTCACACCTTCTCTGCAATTCGACCCCCCCGATTGGCAAACACACTACACACAACTAGAAGGTTACGTTGGAGGGACTGAGATCAAAAAGACCATCGAAGGCCAACTCCGCACTTTAACAATCAACTATTTAATTGCAGTCAAATACACCCTTAGCCTTCATACAGTTTGGAAACCCATACACAGCATATGCTTCAAAGATTTCCAACCTCCGGCTCACCAAGCGCTAAAACTTGATGTTTCAACTTAACTTACAACAGAACACCCGGCTACAAACACATTGCACCGCAGTTAGAGCGACTACAAACAATGAATACTTTTGATTCACCGTATAGAGGTAGCATCCCTTAACTCGACAGTAGCTGGTTACACCTTGTATGGAATTTTATTTTTATTCTTGGTAGACACACCGAGTTTAAGTAGTATACATGAAATTACCCGTAGCTGATTATACCTTCTGTGCAATTTTATTTTTATTTTTGGTAGACACACGCACTCGTTCAGAAGGTCATATTAGATACGCTCTCTTTCTAACGATATTGCAGTTTTTCTTTATTTCTCTCATCATAATATCATATTTACTGAAATACCGATAGTAGAAGTGTAAGAAAAATGATTGACAAAATTGCTTTTCAAGCTAGGTATCATAAGTATACTAACAATCATTATTTCTTCATCTATCCCAGGCAGGATGAGCACCCTCCACAAGTATATTGTTAATTTTTTTTGTGGGTTGCCTGATATAGTATACCAAAAAAAATTGATGTGCTTGAACTCAGTTACAGTTTCCAGAGGTATAAATGCCACTGCAAGAGCAGCCATAAATAACCTTCGGATACTCCTAAGATGCACATTTTCTAACCCTGATACACCAAGGCTTTCAGAAAGTGAAGAATGCAGGTGCATCTTTCATATGTTGCGAGGGGGTTTAATACTTTTGACTTTTGACTTTTGACTTTTGACTTCCCCCTCGTGGGGCGCTCATATCTTGCACCAAGAAAAATTGATAAAATTTGGTTACTCAATATTAAACCAAAAGTCCTTGATTTAACGAGAAAAGCCAATAAAAATCTTGTAGCTTTATCGCGCATATTTGTCGCTTGTACAATTTTCTACGGATAGGTGCAAGATCTGAGCATACTCATTTATCTCCAAAAAAGCTGTTAACAACTCGGCAGGAAATCTCGATTGGGTCTAATAAGCTAGTAATCAAACCATATGTCAGTTGTTCTTCTGGGTTCTCAGGATGCTCAATTGTATATTCAATGTACAGTCTATACGCATGCCAGAAGTAGCTCTTTGTTAATATATAAAGAACACAATCGTTATATAGATTGCAGCCTCTGGATACCTAGCTGAAAACCACCAATTACCTCGGTGCTGAAACCATATACTGTATGAAACATAAAGTATAATTCAAATTTATTTCACTAGTCAAAAAACATCATACTTTTCCTACTTTTCCTACTTTTCCTACTTTGAAGGTCTTCAGATAAGACCAAAACCGTTATCAGGATGGCAATGTAGAACTCAAAGGATGCAACGTCTCTACATATGTGGAATTGTTACCAACAATCCTTAACTGAACCGTATTGGCTTATAGGGCGGTGAGGATGTCAAAAGGAAATTATGAAAAAGGGAGTGATGTCAGCATCGCTCCCCTTTAGCCTTCACGAAAGAGTTCCTAACTACGACTTTGGCTTGTAAGTTGAAGCAACGTGCAATTCTTTCAACTGCTTTGCATCAACTTGCGAAGGCGCATCTGTTAAGAAACAACGTGCTTGTTGCGTCTTCGGAAAAGCAATGACATCGCGAATTGATTCTTCCCCAGCTAGCAACATCACCAAGCGATCTAAACCGTAGGCAATACCACCATGAGGCGGTGTGCCATATTCAAACGCCTCCAACAAAAAGCCAAATTTATTGTGCGCTTCCTCAGGAGAAAAGCCAATTGTCTCAAACACTTGTTGTTGTAGTTCTGGTTGATAAATCCGCAGACTACCGCCACCAACTTCAAACCCATTAAACACCAAATCGTATGCTTGCGCTCTTGCCGTTTTCAAGTCGCTCAAATCATCGGGGTTAGGTGCAGTAAATGGGTGGTGCAGTGCTTCTAGGCGGTTTTCCTGTGCATTCCATTCAAACATGGGGAAGTCTGTCACCCAGAGTAAGTTGATTTTTTCTGGATCGATTAACCCAAATTCCCTAGCGACAACTTGCCGCAACCTATCTAAAGTTTTATTAACAGTAGCTGCGTCACCAGCTCCAAATAGCAGCAAATGACCAGGTTTTGCATCTGTACGTTGCAAAATTTCCTGTTTTTGTTCTACGCTGAGGTTGTCTTTAATCGCGCCAATGGTGTCAATTTCACCGTCATCTCGTACTCGGATGTAAGCTAAACCTTTGGCACCGGCTTCGCTGGCTTCTTTGAATAAGTCACCGCCTGGTTTGATACGGACGTTAGAAATTAAATCGTTCCCGTTGGGAATAGGAAGAATTTTGACAATACCACCATTGGCAACGGCTTCGCGAAAGACTTTAAAACCAGAGTCTTTAAGGACATCCGAGACATTGACGAGTTCTAAACCATAACGTGTATCTGGTTTATCACTGCCATAGCGTTCCATCGCCTCGGCGTAGGTGAGACGTGGAAAGGGAAGCTGTATTTCAATGCCCTTTACTGTCTTGAAGATATGACGAACTAACTTTTCATTGAGTTCGATAATTTCTTCTTGGGACATGAAGCTCATTTCCATGTCTAACTGGGTAAATTCTGGTTGTCTGTCGGCGCGTAAGTCTTCGTCGCGGAAGCAACGGGCAATTTGATAGTATCTGTCAAAGCCGGATACCATCAGTAATTGTTTGAAGAGCTGGGGTGATTGCGGCAAGGCAAACCACTCGCCAGGGTTGACGCGACTGGGTAGGATATAATCTCGCGCACCTTCGGGGGTGGAACGGGTGAGGACGGGGGTTTCGACTTCAATGAAACTTTCTATGTCTTCTAAGTAACGACGCATGGCTTTAACGACTTGATGACGCAGTTGCATATTTTGCGCCATGCGATCGCGCCGCAAATCTAAATAACGATACTTCAGCCGCAAATCTTCCCGCACTTGATCGGCGTCGGCGGTGGAAACTTGGAATGGTAACTGTTTGCGGACTGAGTTGAGGAGTTTAATTTTATCGGCGTAAATTTCAACTTCGCCTGTAGGTATGCGGGGGTTGAGGGATTCTTCCGGACGTTGCGTCACTCTACCTGTGATTTCAACAACGTATTCATTTCGTAGGGTATTTGCCAATTCGTAGGAATCAGGGGTACGCTGTGGATCGCTGACGATTTGGACGATGCCATTGCGATCGCGTAAATCTATAAATATCACACTCCCATGATCGCGGCGACGGTCTACCCATCCGTACAAGCTGACAGTTTCTCCAATGTGTTCTTTTCGGAGTTCGCCGCAATAGTAAGTTCGCATAAGTATTAGTTCTTAATTACCGAGCTAGAGAATCCAAGTCAATGTTAAAGCTTTTCCATTATCTAGCATCATTTAGTAATTCTAGTCGTTCCGGTTAAAGAAATCTAATGCAAAAATGCAGAGACGCGCAATTGCACGTCTCTACAGCGCTTCGGCATTTATTGTCTGGGTGAAAGATTAACGTTGATGGCGAGGAGCATTGAAAGCATCCCATGCAGCTTTAGCAGCAGCTTGGAAGCGATCGCCTAGTTCTGCTATTTCTTTGAACAGCAACTGCCAGTTTTTCTCGGCTTCCTGCTGGAGGACTGCAAACGCGTGTTCAATGCGATCGCGCTCAATCAGTTTGTCGCCTTCCAGGGCTTCCCGTACTTGACGTACTGCATTCAAATAAGTTTCACGCGTGAGAGTCCCTGCTGATTCTGCCTCAGATTGAGCGCGTCTTCTGATAGCCTCAATCAGTGCTTTGGTTTCGTGCTTGACTTCATCAGTTTCGCCTGCCATCTCAGTTTCCACCATTTCATTGGTTTGAGGGCTGACATGTACGACGACTAAGTTTTCGTTATCTGCATTGTAAGTCATGGTTAGGCTCCTTTATGCAATACTGTAGTTGTCTTTGATAGCTGCACCCTGTAGGGATAGGGGATTAGGGATTAGCGATTAGGGATGAGGAAGAGTATTGCCCAGTCCCCAGTCCCCAGTTCCCAGTCCCTTTATCGCCTAAATGAAAACTCTGATGTTCTAGACAGTTGTTCTTGTTCTAACTTTAGCAATGCCTCAACTCGTGCTTCAGTAGACGGGTGGCTGGAGAACAAGCTGCCGAGGAACTGCCCGGAGAACGCATTTGTAATCAACAGTGGCTCAAAGGCTGGGTTGGCTTGCAGAGGCAGTTCCCTTGCTGTCGCTTCTAAACGTTGTAGCGCACGGGCTAAGGCACGAGGATTACCAGTCAATCTAGCAGAACCTGCATCTGCAGAAAATTCCCGCGTGCGTGAGATTGCCAGTTGAACCACTGTTGCAGCAAGTGGGGCAAGGAATATTGTTAACAGCATGCCCAGAGGATTTGGACCATTATTGCGGTTATCGCGTGAGTATGGAGTATACCAAACGCTGTAGCTGACGATTTGGGCTAAAAACGATATGGCACCTGCAATTGTTGCCGCAACAGCCTGTGTTAAGGTGTCACGGTTGGCAACGTGGGTGAGTTCGTGGGCGATGACGCCTTCGAGTTCATCTTCTGGTAATAAATTTAATATACCTTCTGTTACTGCGACAGCGGCGTGTTCTGGATCACGTCCTGTTGCAAAAGCGTTGGCGGCTGGGCTGGGAACGATGTAAATTTGAGGCATGGGCAGATTGCCGCGATCGCACAATCTTTGCACTATCTGATACAGCCCTGGTGCTTCCTGCGGTGATACTGGCTGGGCACGGTATGCCGCCAGCGCAATTTTATCCGATTGATACCAAGAAAATAAGTTTGTCACTGCTGCTATGACAATTCCTATAATAATGCCACTGGTTCCGCCAATCACCCAGTAGCTGATGGCAATCAAAATTGCACTTAATAAAGCTAGTAATGCAGCCGTTTTGATTTGATTTCTCATGTTTTTGCTCTCCTTGTAATGCTGTACTGATTCTGTGATTTGCTTATACCAACAGCATTACTTAAGCCGCAATTTCATTGTATCAACCCTACCACAGATCTACCAGGTAGAAATTGTGCTCCAATTAAGTACGGTTTTCCCACTAAGCGTGTTAGCGTCTTATTTCAAGATGCAACTTCAATTTCAATCTTTAGTATTTGCCAATACAATTTCAACTTTCAATAATTTTACTTTTTCATATACCTTCTTTAAGAAAATAGCAATTCGGCATGATTTCTAAGATGTTGATTCAAAGCTGTCCTTTGCCATTACTAATCATTCACGACTACTAAACAAATGACGAGTAGAACCAGCATTACTACACCTCAAACTGTATTGTTTTTGTAACAACTGTCTTAAGTAGTAAATTTTAATTGTTTGTAGCATGAGCTTTGTTTCTGGTTATAAATTAAATTTTCTTATATTCCTACAGTTGTTTAACTAAACATCGTCTCGACCTGGGCAGAGCCAAAACCCAAAAAATTCTGTCCTAAACAAAATTTTTAGCAATATTACAAAAATCAGTAAAAAACGTTTATGTGTCAATACTGTTCAGATAAGACCAGAATCGTTATCAGGAACACAATGTAGAACTCTCGGATGGCGCATCTCTACATATGTGATTTTTACACATCAACCTTAACTGAACCGTATTGGTTTATGTGTAGGTATTTTCTACTGTATTTCGTGAGTCAAAGTGGCAAATATGCAAGAAAATTGAGTAAATTCTCCAAAAAACAAAAAAATAAAACTATTATCCTAAAAAAAGGCTAAAACTTATCTCTCTTCCTCTTTCTAAAACGTAGAAAATTTTCTGGTAGTAGTTTATATTTAGAAATTAGTCAATCATTGCTGCGTGATATTTATGACAACTAGGCTAGTATAGCTAGTTACAGGTTGAATGAGTAGGTTGAGAACTGTATTTGCTTGGGATAACAGTATTCTAAGCATGAAAGAAGGAACTATTGGCATATAAGTCGTATTTTTGACTGGTCTAGACAATAACCCAAAAATGGGCTAAGCCCTGGGAATCGAATGGATCACTCATTACCTCCGAGGACAAGTCTAATGGCGCAAAACATAAACAAAGTAGGAGTTGTGCAGAAGTGTATCAAGATTTTGCAGGACTTTGCAGTATTTATCATCAGCCCTTGGTTAAATAGAGCATCTGTCAAATCTCTGCAAAAACGAGTCGATTCTCTGGAACGACATTTATATCAAGGTTTACCAAACACCGAACAACGTCTGGAGTCGCTTATTGGGCAGTTACAACACCAGTTCAACATTCTGCAAGATAGTACAAAAAATCGGTTAGACAGGTTATTAGAGTACGAATTGCGTCAGCAAGTGCTGGACGTGCTGAAGGAGCAGACAGATATCATTATTGAGAACATCAAACCAAGTGTTGAAAGTTTAATCCGCGAGCTAGAGGATAATAATAAGCGTTCAGAGGGGAAAGCAAGCCTTGTAGATGTTCAAGGCAAACAGCACAAGCTCCAACAATCTCTAGCACAGATCCAACAGCTCACGACCTCACTGCCAAGTTTAGACGCACAATCAGCAGCTTGTCTAGAAGCAGGATTTTGGCTACTAGCTCATCGAGAAGAATTAGCACAAGAAGTAGCAGATGAGTTATTGGGTTCGCAACATCCCCAAATAGAAGTATTTCGTCATAACCTTGGTAGATATTTAAAGCTGCTTGGAAGCTGTTTGGAAAATGGAATTGAAGCCCGTTTACTTTATCAAGGAATCATCACTCACCATCAACCGTCAGTTGAGACATATGTGAAAGCATTCAAGTTGATTCAAGATAAGTACATAAGCTATTGGGAAAATTCAGCGCAAGTCTCAACTGAAGCAGCTGTCGAGTTGAGGGCGTACTTTAACTATTTAATCGATTATTTGGTGAAAGTTTTACTCTAAGCCTTAAAAATCGTTACCGATCCGCAGCTAGAAACTCACAACTCAGTAGTCAGAATTTTGAACCAAGATTTGAGTATTGTATACATATAGCAATCCGGTTTTATTTTTGTGAAAGTATCTGCGCTTTGCGCTTAAAAATTTCAGTATCTTTCCAGTGGGCAATGCTCACAAGGTACAGAATGTTAAACGCATTCTCCGGGAGCATAAACTAAGAGTCCTGCTTCTGTTGGTCTTGGTTTAAAGCAAAACATATTTATTTGTGGAAACCTGCATCTGTGTAATTCCTTTAGTTATTTCCCCCAGATTGCATCTGTGGGGATGCAACTTGTGTGTTCTGAATTCTGACTCCGTTCGCCAGAGTTCACGGCGAAGCCTAACTCAAGAATTCTGCTCTATGACGTGATTTTAATTTCATGTGCAGGAGGTTAGAGTTTTATATTTACTTAAGATTTACGTCAATCAGTCGCTGCGTATTTTGTGCGATCGCGCTAGGTTGGGGTAAATCGTAAATTAATTTAAAAAACGCGAATTGATGAATCACACCTTAAGCGTAGCGACTCCCAAACAAGTTAGTACTCAAGAGCAAGTACAACAAGTCATTGTTGCGAAGCAAATATCTATCAAGCCGTTGATTGTCTTAGGGTGGGAAATGCTTCTAGCCTTACCCGTAGGTTTAATCTTAACAAGGTTCCACATTGGAGGAATTGCTTGGATATTTGGCGGTCTTATTTCTGGTACAGTGGTGCTTCAGACGTGTCGGGTTTGGGGTGGCTATACTCCTAAACCTAACCGAACTGCCAGAAAGACAGGAATGGCACTTGTTGGGCTGAATGTCGGCTTTTCTGTTGCCCACGCTGATCTGGCTAATGTTGCTTCTTGTTTTCCTGTTTTTGCTCTTCTTACCTTTTTCCTGTTGCTGTGTGGTACTCTGATTGGCTATATTTACTCACGTTTAAGCAAAACGAATTTCTTAACGGCAATGTTGGCTACAGTTCCTGGCGGTGTAGGAATGATGTCAGCGATCGCCGCAGACTACAACAGAAATGTTACGCTTGTAGCACTCGTGCAAGCGATTCGCGTGACGAGCGTAGTTTTTCTGATTCCCCTAGTTGCTAAAGTTTTATCCGGTCATCAAGTTTACCCGCAAACACTTGCCATTAAAACTGTCTTATTCAGTCTCGATCCATCCCAATTAGGATTGCTATTATTGGCATTGCTATTTGGCTCCTTAGGAGTATATCTTGCTGTATTACTCAAAATTCCCGCTGGTGAGTTTTTCGGTGCAATCGTTGCCGGTATCGCGTTTAATCCCTTGCTGCATTGGCTGCCTTTTATAGGTGATATTAACTTTACCTTGCCGCCTTTAGTCAACATAGTAGGTCAAATGCTTCTGGGAATTACCATCGGTGAGTATTGGGGTGACAAACCCACTTTTGGGAAAAGGAGTATAGTCTACGCCTTGATGTCTGTAGGAATGACTCTTGTTGCAGGGGGACTCGCCACTATCCTTGCTATGGAATTAACTTCCTGGGACTGGTTAACGTGTTTGCTAGTAACAGCACCCGGAGGTTCAGCAGAAATGATTTTAGTTGCCCTAACATTGCATCATAATGTTGAAATTGTCACAGGAGGTCATTTGGTGCGACTGATCGCGATTAACAGTTCCCTACCAATATGGCTATATTTATTTCGCCGTCTTGACAGTCAACTAGAAGAACCTGCTTAGGGATGATTTTTTATATAGCAAGGGACTAGGGACTGGGGACTGGGGACTGGGTCAAAAGTCTTTTTGTGTCTAGGTTGTATCATCTGTTGATGTCCTAACCACCTTGGCTGTTGCTATACCAAATTTGCATTCAAAAACCCCTTTTTACCACACCCCGGTTTTGTCTTGCGCCAAAACCGCCCCTCCCCTTGCTAAGGGGAGGGGATTAAGGGGTGGGGTCAAATCAACGTGGGATAAATAACTAGTGTTTATCTGCGTGCATCTGAGGTTCCAAATAGCCCTAAACCGCATTTTTGACAAAAATCTAGTGTAAATTAGTAGCTGCTGCTAAATTACCCGTGGTTCAAAAGGTATTTTTCCTTCACTCACATAGCAAGGATGCTGTAGATGGCCGCACAAATCAAAGAATTTGATGCCCAGCACTGGGTGAAAACTCGTTCATCCCTAGACCCCAACGAATCAACCTTTCTCGTCTGGAAAGGCAATATTTACGCTTTTGTCCCAGGTGAAAAGAAAAAACTCTTATTTAAAATTGTGGGTATGAGCGTGAGTAGGTGTATTCCTACAGGAGAGGGGAGCTGGGATTTTACCTCTAGGGAACTCACCTATTACCTTAGCCCAGAAACAAGTGAAATTTTGCACAAGTGGGATAATCCTTGGACAGGAGAAACAGTTCCAGTGGTACACGTTGCCAATAATCCTGTACAGGGTCATTTTAAAAGCAAGTTTCCTGCACCTGTAGAAGGAGACAGTACAACCTTCGTGTTTGATATATTTCCCACTTATCCCAATCCTTTGGGGGAAAATCCCAAGTTTGCAGAATATAGCCCACACAATATTTATCAAGCGGCAGAGTTGTTTAAATTAACTGTTCCAACCGCAGATTTATTCAACTCTGAACTTAAGAGTGTGACTGAACTCAAGCTGAGTTGGGATAGAATTGGTCAATGGCTTCCTTGGATGAAGATGGGCGCACGCCTCGGTCATCTGATCTACAGTGCTTATGGAAGCAAAGTGAATGGCTTTAGCGAGTTGCCGCAATTGCTGCAAGATGAAATCAATACCCGCGTTCCTTTGTACAAGAATGCACCTAAATCGTTTCTTGATGGGGAGGATATGACTTCTTGGCTTTACTTCCAACAGCACTTTGATGCTTACTTAGCTGGTGAAACTTTTCCACTACCAGAAGCGGAGGAGATTTAATTTTTTCATCAGCCTCTTGCAATCAAGAGTTAACTCTCAAGGTATTCCACAATAAGCTTGCATTATCTGGGCGGGCAAGATGCCATCCGTGTCAACTTAAGGTGAAACCCTTGTCGTTAGGTTATATCATGCCTTGTTATACTGGTCCACAATTGTCACTGAACCCCACCCCGGTTTTGTCTTACGCCAAAACCGCCCCTCCCCTTGGTAAGGGGAGGGGACGTGAAGCGTAGCTTTACGGTGAATCCAGCGCTGCAGGAGGGTTTCCCTCCGTAGGCGACTGGTGAACCCGAAGGGGGGTGGGGTAAAACCAACGTGGAATCAATGGTTAAACGTGATTGTTGACACCTATGGCAAGATGCCCACTCCACAAGAATTTGAAAAAAACTCAGGATTGTGAGTTCTGAGTTCTTTCTTGGTCAGTACTTTAACACGAGGTAGACAAAGTAAAAATATGTCTCTCGCATCAGAAAATCAAACTGGCTTTTGAAACTGCGGTAGCGAGTGGTGGGTGTAGGGGATGGATAAGCATCCATTCCCAAGTCTTGTGCCATTAAGACGGCTCGCTTAAGATGCAGGGGGTCACTGACAATGAGAAACTTGGATTGATGATACTTAGAAGCTACCTTCTGAGCATACTCTAGGTTTTGGTGAGTTGTGTGCGATTCTGTTTCGATGAGAATATTGGCTGGTTTGACCCCCCGCGCCATTGCGTAACGTTTGCCCACAACGGCTTCAGCGAGATGATCGTTTTTGCCAACGCCACCTGTGAAAATAATGTTGCGGACAATTCCTCTTTTGTAAAGGTTTATTGCGTGGTTAATTCTTTCTCTGAAAACTGGAGATGGTTCGTCTCCCCAAACTGCTGCTCCCAAAACTATTGCAGCATCAGCTTTGACAATACGGTTAGCGCTACCGTAAAAATATATTCTGAATGCTGTGATTGCGACTACCAGTAGGAGTGCAGACACAATCCCAAGTACAACCAAAGCTAGCCATTGTGTTTTAGTTTGGTAACTGGGCATTGTTAATATCTCCCAATGTAAATTTACAACACTTCATCTCCGTTTTAACAACTTTACACAGCTTCTAACAAGGTCCAAAAGTAGCCATCCGGTGCAACGAAGGAGAAACTCAGCTCTCCAAACTCGTTGGGAACTATGTGTGTATACTTCTGCACAGGACTTGCTTTAATGCGATCGCAGTACAGATCTAGTCCTCGTATCCGGTAGGTGTAAAGGCAAACTCCCAAGCAACCTGGTTGCGCGGCTTCAAACTGGGAATTCAACTTGATAACATCAGGAAAGCGAATGACGTAAAGTCTACCGGAACGGGCAGCAAACAGGTTTGTTGTTGAAGATCTGGGGTCATCAAAGGCGGTAAGAAAAAACTTTTCCCCTGGTTGGAGGTCAAAAATTTCTCGACCTGCTAGGGAAGATTCGTAGCTTGTTTCTACATCGTCACGCACGCGCAGCAAACCCAAAACTTCGTCATAAAACTTTAGAGTTTCTTTGCTGTCATCCTGAATGACCATGCCCATATGCGTAAACTGGCTGGTCTTGAGGGTACAATTTTTGTTGATGTTTCCGTAATGTGGCAAAGTATAACCAAACCTCTGAAAGAAAACCTGTCGCGTCAAGGGTTGCAACAAAGCCATTTCTCGCACACCGATCGCTGGTTCGATGAAGGGACGGTTTTTCTTTTCCTTGTTGTAAATAACTTCCCAGTGAGGGTATGTATGTTTAATCGCCCAACCTGCTGCTTTTGCCTGCTCCACATGATTTAAGATGTTTAACACATCATCCGTTAAGGTCGTTGCCCAGCGATTTCCCTTCACTTTCATCGACCCCATCCCTAATCCCTCATTAGTAGGATTTTGCCAAATCATCAGACGAAGCAAACCATGATCTGTATACTGGTGGTAAAGGCGAATCGAACGTAAAGATGAATTGACTCCATATAGTTGGTAAGCTGCGGCTTGTGATAATTCACCTACTTGACCAACGCGGTAGCCAAATAGTTCCCAGTACTGAATGGCAGAAATTGGCTCTTTAACCCCAATACACACTTCGTAGATGCCTTCAATAGCCGTTTGTTGCCCCTGATTCATAGTTAGTTACTACATATCGTTCAAGTGCTTTTTTTAGCAGTGTTCAGTTATCAGTTAGTTTCTGTCACTAAAGATTTTTGGAATTTCTCCACAAATCCATTTGTTAGCTTAATATTCGTTTTGCCAATGTAAATGATTATTATAACTGTTTACTGTTAACTGAATATTTTTAAATTTTATTAATAGTAATAGAAAAAATTTACAAAAAATGACCGGAAAGTGTATTTGAGTATAATTTTATACATAAAAAGTAACTGTAATGAGTATTGATATTTAGTATCTTTAGCAACAAACAAGGTGTTGTAAGAATCAACACTTGACAAGTGCGATTTTTAACATTATTTTTTTTGATTGTCATAGCGTTTATAGATTGTTGACCAGTTTTGAAAACTATTAGCTTAATCTTGGATAGATTCTCAAAAAATCTCTACTATTCCAGATATACTGGATTTCTGGTAGTCAATAGTCAACTTCTTGTACTTTACGACTAGTTCAAGAACTAGCCAGTTAGGATATTCAGGGTGAGTCTGTATACAAATACAACTTAAAAGTGTGTTCTCATTAAATGTATAAAGATATTACCTTCTGCTGTTCAAGTGGGCGCAAAATTGTAACGCCTATATTTAGAATGAGAAAATGTAGGGATCAATCACTGCTGAAGAATATTTTAAAATAACACAGGCTGCTTTCGTTTTAGCAGTACCACTATTCTACTTATCAAGAATTTATAAAATCAATACAGTAGGCATGAATGTCTAAAAAAGGGAGAATTTTACATGAAAATTCTTTTGGTAGAAGATGATGAGTTTAATGCTTTATTGCTTGAAAAAGCGCTCAAGGCATACAACTACCACATTGAAACTGCAAAAGATGGTCAAACTGGGCTAGAGTTGGCAAAGATGTTTGAATATGACCTACTTTTGCTAGATGTAATGCTTCCTAAGATGGATGGCATTAGCGTTTGTCGGCAACTGCGTCTACAGGGTTATCATATGCCGATTCTGATGCTGACTGCAAATGATACTACCAGCCTTCGCGTTACAGGTATGGAGGCGGGTGCTGATGATTACATAACCAAGCCTATTGACCTGTCGGAGTTAGTAGCTCGGATGAAAGCGTTACAGCGGCGGGCAAAGGTGATCTTACCTACAATATTGAGTTGGGAAAACTTGTCTCTAGACACCAATACAAGAGTTGTCACCTATAACGGCGAGAGTTTGCACCTCACCCCCAAAGAGCATAGTCTATTAGAGCTTTTCTTGCGAAATCCCAGCAGGATCTTCACTCGCAGTGCTTTGCTCGACAGCATTTGGTTATCCTCTGAATCTCCTGGAGAGGAAGCTGTGACAACCCAAATTAAAGGTCTGCGGCAAAAGTTAAAAGCAGTGGGAATGACCGAAGATTTGATTGAGACACTTTACGGATTGGGCTATCGGCTCCGAAAAGATGAAAAGGGTAGTAGTAGTAGACAAGAGTCAAAGAAGCAGAATAAGCGCAGATCCCTATCATCTACTGAGCTTTCGCAAAAGCGAGGCAGCGCGGTCTTGGGGGTTCTCCTCCAATCCCCACTATGTCCTATGCCTGCGGCACGCCAAGGGCGTTTGCGCAGCTCCTCCGCAGGAGGCACGGACACGCTACGCGAACGTGGGAACCCCGAGTCCCCCATCAGCGACTGCCGTCGCAAAGCCGAAGCAGAAGTTATAGTTCTTATCAAAAAGATGTGGGAAGAGTTTAAAGGGAGCCGTCTACAGGAACAGTTGCAGTTATTTGAGCAAGTGCTAGCACACTTATCCACTGGAAATCCAGACAGTTGTCTGCTAAAGCAAGCAGAAACAGAGGCTCACCGCTTAGCTGGTACTTTAGGCTGTTACGGCTTTCATGAAGGTTCAAAACTAGCACGCCAAATCGAAGTGTTGCTGCAAAGTTTAACAACTTGGCAGCCATACCCAGTTTGGCAGTTGGAGAGATTGGAGAATTTAATAACATCACTGCAAAAGGTATTGCAGCAGCAGCCATCTCAAACTGCTACCCTTGCAACCTCTAATCTATCATTGCCGCGACTGCTGATTATTGATGACGACACGATGCTAACACAACGAATCAAATTAGATGCCGCAGCTTGGGGTTTACAGGTAGAGGTAGCTACAGATTTGACCACAGCAAAAAGCGTACTTGCCTCATACTGTCCCAATGTAATTTTACTAGACTTGACTTTTTCCAACTCACAGGAAAACGGTTTAAAGTTTTTATCAGAAATTACCCAAAATCATCCTAAAATACCTGTTATAATTTTTACCGCATCCAACCAATTTCGTTGTCGGGTAGAAGCTGCTCGTTTGGGGGCACATACCTTTTTCCACAAAACTACGCCTGTGGAGCAAGTGCTTTCTGTTGTCAGGAAATCACTGAATCAGTCTGTTGCTACTGATGAAGCAAAAATTATGGTTGTAGATGATGACGCCGTTGTGCTAAATCATGTGAAATCGTTGCTTTTACCTTTAGGATTTCAAGTCACTACACTGCAACAGCCTCAAAATTTTTGGAAGGAATTAGAAACTTTTAGCCCTGAATTACTGATTTTAGACATTGAAATGCCAAATTTTAATGGTATTGAACTATGCCAAGTTGTCCGCACTGACAGCCGTTGGAATCAGTTACCCGTGCTGTTTCTCTCTGTCCATTCCGATGCAAAAATAGTGCGTCAAGTGTACGCGGTAGGAGCTGATGATTATCTGCGTAAGCCAATAGTGGAACAAGAACTGATAACCCGTGTTCTTAATAGGTTAGAGCGGACACAACTTAGACAAAAATTACAACAATTAGAATTACAACAATTAGAATTACAACAATTAAAAGGATTGCAGATTCAATAACGTGCGATTTATTTGGTTAAGATTTATTGAAGAAGACAAAGGAGATGGGCAGACACGGATACGCGTAGAGTCCTGAATGATATAGTAGTTCTCTGTTAGGTAGGCATTACTCACTTTTGTAGGCAATGCTGACCCAAAGATTTCTGGTTTCATTATAGAATCAGCAGGGTAAATAATTAAACGAATTTGATATTACAGGTAAAAACGGCTCAATTCTTGAAGGCGTTAAAAATTGTTTTAGAATTTTAGAAAAATTGCATAATAAATAGTTTTAAATTTTAACATATAAAAAGCTTTATTTTACTAACTTTAACAAAAGTAAAATAAATTTATAAATTGAAAGCAAATTATAGTAATTATCATGTGTAAAGTTAATGAAATAAGCAAGATTAGTCAGCACCTGAGCATGGCTTTGGAAGCAGCGAAAATGGTGATTTGGGAATGGGATTTGATAACTAATTGTGTGGTTTGGTCAAGCAGTCAAGAAGAATTATTTGGGTTGGCACCTGGAAGTTTCCCAGAAACTTACGAATCTGCTATGGCTCGTATTCACCCAAGTGACCTAGAAGCTGTAACTTTATCTTTGAATCAAGCACGCGTTGAGCGACGTAATTATCATCAAGAACTACGGATTTTTGGGTCTGATGGCAGTATCCACTCGATTGAGGCAAAGGGAAGATTTTTTTATAACGACCAAGGTCAAGCGGTGCGGATGCTGGGAACTGTAATGGAGATTAGCGATCGCAAAGCCAGAGAAGAACAATTGCGTCTGTTGCAATCTGTCGTCGTTCATACAAATGACGCAGTGATAATTAGCGAGGCAAACTCCACTGACCCTATGGTTTGCCCGATTGTCTATGTCAACCCTGCTTTTACCCAAATGACAGGTTATACCCTAGAGGAAATCTTGGGCAAGACATCGCGTATTCTCCAAGGTGAAAAAACTGACCCAGCAAGTTTAGATAAAATTCGTACAGCACGGCAAAGTGGTCAACCAGTGCAGGTTGAAGGGATTAACTATACCAAAGACGGCAGAGAATTTTGGGTTGAAGTCAGTATTTTCCCGATAGAGGATGAAACAGATCGGGTGACTCACTGGGTATCAGTGGGGCGGGACATCACCCAACGTAAGCTCTCAGAAGCTGCTTTGAAAGAAAGCGAGGAGCGGTTTCGCCAAATAGCAGAGAATATCCAAGATGTTTTCTGGATATTAGATCCTCAAAAGCGCCAAATAGTTTACGTTAGCCCTGTTTATGAAAGAATTTGGGGGCGCAAGTGTGAAAGTTTGTATGCCACTCGAATGGATTGGATGAATAGCATACATCCTGATGACCGGGAAAGAGTGCAAGCGATTGTTGGTGATAAAGTACATACAGAACAGTTTGAACATGACTATCGTATCGTGCGTCCAGATGGAACAGTGCGTTGGATTCGAGACCGAGGGTTTCCGGTTAAGGATGAGTTCGGACAACTCCAGCGCATAACAGGGATAGCACAGGACATCACAGAGCAGAAGCTCTCAGAAGTTGCTTTGAGAGAAAGCGAGGAGCGATTTCGCCAGCTTGCAGAGAACATCGAAGATGTTTTTTGGATATCAGACCCCACAAAGCCCGAGTTGCTCTACATCAGCCCCGCATACGAAAAAATTTGGGGGCGTTCCATAGAAAGGTTGTATGCCAGTAATACAAACCTTATTAATAGTACCCATCCAGATGACCGGGAAGCAGTGCTAGCGACTTTTGTTGAAAAAGCACATCTAGGAGTGTTTGAACATGAGTATCGCATCGTGCGCCCAGATGGAACGGTGCGCTGGATTCGAGACCGAGGATTTCCGGTTAAGGATGAAGGGCAAGTCAAGTATATTACAGGAATAGCACAGGATATCACTGAGCGGAAACTTGCCGAAGCTGCACTACAACAACTTAATGAGGAGTTAGAAATCCGAATTAAACAGCGGACTCTTGAGCTAGAACGCTCTCAACTGATTCTGCAACAGCAGCTTAGACGAGAGCAGTTAATCAAAAGGCTCACGCAACAAATACGCCAGTCTCTCGACTTGGAAATAATTCTTAACACTGTTGTTAGCGAAGTGCAAAAATTGCTGGCATCTGACAGAGTTTTAGTCCACCAAACACTGCCAGATGGTACTGGCAGTGTCGTTGCCGAAGCTGTTGTGGGAGACTGGGCTAGGACTTTACACCAGAAATTTCCCGAAGAGATTTTCCCCCAACGATCCGAAAAAGGCGATCTCGAAGGACGGATTTACGCCTTTACCGACCGTGATAGCGAGGAAATATCACCCTGTTTTGCGGACTTTTTAGCAAAAATTCAAGTTAGGGCAGAACTGGTGGTTCCGATTATCCAACAAGATACCGTTTGGGGACTGCTGATTGTTCACCAATGCAGTGAACCAAGAGAATGGCAAACCGAGGAAATAGATTTGCTCAAGCAATTAAGTAGCCAAGTAGCGATCGCTATTCAACAATCAGAACTTTATCAGCAACTTAAGGAAGAACTGCGCGATCGCACCTCAGCAGAAGTCGCATTGCGACAAAGCGAAACTCTGTTTCGTTCTCTAACGGAGTTTGCACCCGTGGGCATTTTCAGAACCGATGCTCAGGGGCAAATTATCTATACTAATCCTTACTGTCAGGCAATTTTTGGCTATACCTTTGAGGAAGCTTTGGGGGATGGCTGGATGCAATTTGTTTACCCGGAGGATTTAGAAATTATTATGCCCCAATGGGCTGCAGCAGTGGCAGCCAAGCAGGAATACTGCTGTGAAATTCGTTGTATCCACAACGACAAAACTATCCGGTTTGGTCGAACTATGTCAGTTCCCATCTTTTGCGAGTCTGGTGAACTTACAGGTTATGTTGGCATAGTAGAAGATATCACGGAAAGTCGGGCAATTGAGAAAATGAAAAAAGAATTTATCTCGATTGTCAGCCATGAACTACGAACTCCTCTGACTGCAATTCGCGGTTCTTTGGGATTACTCGCCGCTGGCGTACTCAAAGACCAACCGGACACTGCAAAACAAATGTTAGAAATCGCCGCCAAGGACACAGAACGTTTGGTACGTTTGGTGAATGATATTCTCGACTTAGAGCGCTTGGAAGCGAACAAAGTCTTTTTCGTAAAGCAATGGTGCGATGCTGCCACATTAATGCATCAGTCTGTAGAAACCGTGCAATTTCTAGCAGCACAAAACAACATCACGCTTTATGTTGTGCCTTACTCGGTGCAAGTATGGGCAGATTCAGACCGGATGATTCAAACTCTTGTTAATTTGCTGAGCAACGCAATTAAATTTTCGCCTCCACAAACTACAGTCACGCTAAGTGTTGAAGCACTCCCAGACTACATTTTATTCAAAGTTCAAGATCAAGGACGGGGCATTCCCCATGATCAGCTAAAAACTATTTTTAGACGGTTTCAACAGGTCGATGCGAGTGACTCCCGCCAAAAAGGAGGAACAGGTTTGGGTTTAGCTATCTGCCGTAGTATCGTACAACAGCACGGTGGCAGAATTTGGGCTGAAAGTGTCTTAGGGGTGGGTACGGTTTTCTATTTTACTCTACCTCAACCGCTTAAGAGCCAAGGCTGCTCTTGAACCGTAGGTGTTGCATAATCAAAATTTATGTACGAAGAGACACACAATAATAAGCAATAATAGCTAAAAAACAATACGGTTCAGTTAAGCATTTTTTTCTTCTCTCTGTGTCCTCTGCGCCTCTGCGGTTCTTTAAAAAAATTGACTTTGACAAAGAGTTTTAGCCCTAACTGAACCGTATTGAGCTAAAAAATCCTCATTATTTTCTTATTTTTTTTATTTATGTTCAAGAAAATACATTGTTACCTGTTTTATTTTATACTGTTTTGAATTCCTTATGCTTACTTAATTACAAAAAAATCATCTGTTCATGGGTTAGCTGCCCTTACGAAAGTATAGTATTTTCAGCTAATTACAGAATTTCGTAAAAAAGCTTGTGAAAAAATGTGTTGTTTTGACTTGGCTGTGTTCCCAAATGGCTTGAAAGCTAAAACTGAACTATGTTAGCAAAGCGGATTTTGGTTATCGATGACGAAATAAACCTGTGTACTGTTATTAAGGTTTGTTTAGAACACATAGGGGGTTGGCAAGTGCTGATAGCTCAATCTGGTAGCGAAGGACTGGTATTAGCTGAAACTGAACTCCCTGATGCTATTCTACTAGATGTTATGATGCCAGATACGGACGGATTGGTTCTGTTACATACATTGCACATTAATCCGGTTACCGAAACAATTCCAGTGATTTTACTGACTGCTAAACCACAGCCTGTAAACTTGAATCAATCTGCACAGTTAGGCTTTGTAGGGGTTATTCCGAAACCTTTTGACCCTCTAAAGTTGGCGGATCAGGTAGCCGAATTGTTGGGATGGGAATAAGCTTGTCTTAGGCAGACAAAATTCCAAGCATTACAACTTTTTGGCAGTCCTCAGAATTTCCTCATTTTTTTTGCATAACTTAATAAAACAACCATCCAAATCTTTCTAAACAGTTGTGAGTTCTTAATTGTTCTGACTTTTCACGTCATATGGAAAAGTCCACAAAAAATCTAACTTTCTTTCCCCAAAATTCTTGCGTCTGTCTCAGTATAAAAGCTGTTCCTCTTCCCTCCCGTAAAAGGAGAGGGTTAAAAAGAGGTGGAGAGAGACTTAGAGAAAGGTTTTCCAGATACTGTGAAAAGTAAGCTTAATTGTTCTGCAAAAAATTCTACCGTTTGAATACATTCGTAATTCTGAAAACGGTATATTTTATTTTACTTTAACGTACTTAGGAATAAGAGACATGGTAAAACCTGTTACTAAAAGAGTTTTATATATTGATGACGAACCGGAAATGCAACTCATTGTGAAAACCTGTCTCCAGACATTAGGAGGGTGGGAGGTAGAAGTCGCGAAATCAGGTATAGAGGGTTTAGTTAAAGCAGAGGAGTTGAAACCAGATGCGATCATTTTAGACGTGATTATGCCCGATATGGATGGTGTTGCTTGTTTGGAAAAACTAAAGTTAAATGCCAAGACTCAAGCAATACCAGTAGTTTTTTTAACGTCAAGGTGGAATATCACTCAACGGTATCGGTTTAGTGCGTTGGGTGCTGTGGGGGCGATCGCTAAACCATTTAACGCTTTGACTCTGGTTCCTGAAATTGCAAAATTTCTTGGTTGGAACCAAGACAATTCTAATGCACTCAACTAAAAAACTTTCCACATTTTTTGTCATACAAGATGAGTTGATTTAGATGTTCAAGATTTTTATCTAAAAATTACATGAAACTTCATGCAATCCATGATGAAGTGGATATGAAACCGCACCCTGTAGCAGATAAACGCAGATGAAAATAGACATTTTTGACTGATGCAATTTTATTATTCAGCATTTGTCAAGTTCAACCTAATTCAGTCTAGATTGTTGAGCAATATCAATATAATTTTTAATTGATAATTGGTAGTTTCATTATAAGTTAATAATTAATACTTGTTGAGTCATACTGGTTACGTAATCAACAATACAACTATTTCTTGAAATTAAGGGAAGAGTATGGCTTTGCTTGAAAAAATTCTTATTGTAGACGATTCTCTTAGCCAATTGGATCTCATGTGTCATTATCTTAGAGATAGTGTTTACCGCATTATTAAAGCAACTAGCGCCCAACAAGCTTTGAAAATCGCTTTACAAGAAGAACTTGACTTGATAATTACTGATGTTGTTATGCCTGAAATGAGCGGGTTTGAGTTGTGCCGTTTCCTGAAAAAGAACCCAGCAACTCAAAAAGTGCCAATTGTGATTTGCAGTTCCAAAAATCAGAAAATTGACCGTTTGTGGGGGATGAAGCAAGGCGCTGTCGCCTATGTCTCTAAACCCTTTACCCGCGAACAGTTCCTACATACGATTGAATCAGTGGCAATATCAATGTAAAGTTCGAGTGTAAACAAAATCACATTTTTTTCTTTCATTGTGACAGAAATAGAGTATACAAAAAAATGAGTTTCTGATAGTATTTAAGTTACTAAAGTACAAGCAATATTCAGTCTCTTTCCCTATTAATGTTAATGTAGGCGAAACTACTTAATTTTGTTTTTGTGACACCTAAAAGCTATTGTTCAGTCTTTGTTCTCATCTAAAAAATTGCATCTACCACTAGCATTTTTTCAACGTTACTTATTCAAACACAAGGTTCTTGAGGATTGGTAGATGGTTAGAATGGTTGACAAAGATGCAAATTATGTTATGGACGAAAATGAAGATATTGAACAGAATTTCTTCATAACGTCGTTACAGCAAAATACTGTCATACAGCCTAAAGTTCACTTTCGTAATTCCCGCCGCAGTCGTATGATTTCTTGGCTCAGGCGGACAAGCTTGCGTACCAAAGCCATAGCTTTTATTTTTGTTATTGGGACTCTGCCAGTATTTGGAATTGGGGCAATCACCTATTACTTGGTAAACCAATCAACGACAAAGGAAATTGTTAATAACAAGCAAGATAGAGCTTCTTTGTTGGCAAATAATATCAGCAGTTTCATGCAGAGACGGTATGGAGATATTCAAATCCTCTCTAGACTGACATTTCTGCAAAATCGCCAATTGAGGGCAGTGATTAGCCGCGAACAGATGCAAGCACGGCTGAGTAACTATTTAGATATTGAAAACAGCTATGAAAGCATTGCCGTTTTTGATATCAAGGGTAATCTGGTTGCCGATTCAGCAGGAGAATCTATTCCTAACCAAAAAAACGAACAGTATTTCCAAGAAACACTCAAAACTAACACGCCCTATATTAGCCAGCCGAAAGCCACAAAAAGCGTAGACCAATCTAAAATTTACATGGCTGCGCCTGTTAAAGATAGTGACACGGGTCAAACAATTTATATTGTTCGGACAGTGATACCCGTGAAATCTTTAGAAAAGGTAGTCCTGATCCCGCAAATTAATCAAAATGATTACAACCTTATAGATAGTTCTGGAAACATATTCTTGTCTAGAACAGGGAAGAAAACAGGTTTAAATGTAAAACAAGAAATTCCTCAGTGGAAAGAAATACAAGCAAAGAAGCAAATAACGACTCAGATTTTATTTAATAAAAAGGACAATGCTGAAAAACTAGTAACCTACGTGCCTTGGCAAAAAGTAGAAGGGTTGCCAGATTTAAAATGGACATTACTTTTAAGTCTAGATACAGCAACTGCATTCGCAACGCAACAAAAATTATTACTGGCATTGGAGATAGGGACGCTAATAACAGCATTGCTGGTTGGGAGCATCGCGGCAATTATAGCCACTCGTGTGCTCAAGCCACTTGAAGCTGCAATTATAGCAGTGGAAAAATTGGGTAAAGGTAATCTTGATACCCGAATTGCGATCAAAGGCGAAGACGAACTTGCAATGTTGGGTTCTCACATCAACCAGATGGCAGATCAAGTGCAAGGCTTCCTACACAAACAAACCGCCGAAGCTGAGCAATTAAAGTTGTTGACAAACATCTTGCTCTCAATTCGCTCCTCTCTCAATTCTGAAGAATTGTTCAACATTACGGTAACAGAAGCAAGACTTGCCCTGAAAGCAGATCGAGTCGTGATTTATCGCTTCAATCCTAATGGAGGTGGACAAGTTGTAGCTGAATCAGTGAATCCTGGTTTGCCTGTGGCTTTTGGAGAGATGATTGAAGATGGCTGTATTCATAAGGACATCATAGAGGCTTACAGACAAGGTCGGGTAATGGCTGTAAACAACATCAGTGAAGCAGGCTTTTCTCCCAAACATCAGAAGTTGATGGAAAAATTGCAAGTTAAGGCGAACTTGGTCACACCAATTTTAAAAGATAACGAAGTCTTCGGCTTTTTGATTGCTCATCACTGCCAAGAAATTCATGCTTGGCAGCCCTATGAAATTAATTTCTTGCGGCAGTTGGGACTTCAAGTCGGGCTGACTTTGGAACGTGCCAGTTTATTGGAGGTGACACAGACACTCAAAGACCTTGCTATCCACTTGTCTAGAACTCATAACTCGCAAGATATCTACAATTTGGCGGTTCAAAGCATCCGCAAAGCCTTGAAGGTGGAGCGAGCAGTCGTTTACAAAATAGACGAAAATTTGCACGGAAGTGTGATTGCAGAATCAGTTGTTGCAGGTTGGCCGGCTTCTCTTGGGGCAGAAATTTACGACCCATGTTTGAAAGATTATGTTGATAAGTATCGGCAAGGTCGTGTTGTCGCAATTAACGATATTTACCAAGCTAATTTGAGCGAGTGTTACATCAACCAATTAGAACCGTTTGCAGTCAAAGCAAATTTGGTCACACCGATTTTGATAGGTGACCAATTGCTCGGCTTGTTAATTGCCCATCAGTGTGAGCAACCTCGTTTATGGCAACAGTCTGAAATTGATTTGTTTGAGCAATTTGCCAGAATTGTGGGACTGGCTTTAGAGCGAGCCAATTTTTTAGAGCAAGCCGAACAAGGACGCCAAGAAGCAGAAAAAGCTTCTCAACTGCAACGTCAGCAGAAAGAAAGGCTGCAACTGCAACTACTAAGATTAATAGATGATCTCGAAGGAGCATCTCAAGGAGACCTGACAGTGCGTGCGGAAGTCACCGCTGGAGAAATTGGCACTGTGGCTGACTTTTTCAACTCCTTATTGGAAAGTTGGCAGGATATTGTTACCCAAGTCAAACTAGCTGCTACTCAGGTAAATAATGCAATTGCAGACAACTCAGGATCGATGGGTCATTTGGCAATTGAAGCACTCAAACAAGCAGAGGAAATTAGCCGTACCCTCGATGCTGTTGACCAAATGAGGCAATCGATTAAAGCCGTAGCAAAAAATGCGAAGCAAGCCGAAGAAGTTGCCCGTACAGCATATCACGCCGCCAAAACCGGAGATACAGCAATAGACCTAACAGTCGAAAATATTATAAGTTTGCGCGAGACAATAGGGGAAACGGGGAAAAAAGTCAAGCGTCTTGGAGAATCTTCGCAACAAATTTCGCGTGTGGTGGCTTTGATTAAAGAACTTGCCATGCAAACCAATTTGTTAGCTATCAACACGGGTATTGAAGCGGCGCGTGCTGGTGAAGAAGCTCAAGGTTTTGCGGTGATTGCGGAAGAAGTCGCCGTACTAGCAGCTCAAAGTAGCGAAGCAACTGAGGAAATTGAAGAAATTGTTGCCAATATCCAACGCGAAACCAGGGAAGTTGTCAAGGCTATGGAGTTGGGAACCACGCAGGTTGTTGAAGGGACGCGTCTGGTTCAAAATAGTAAGTACAGTTTCAACCACATTCTTGAAGTCTGTCGCCAAATTGACCAATTGGTACAGTCAATTTCTCACACTACAGTCTCTCAGGTGCAAACTTCCCAACAGGTTTCTATTCTTATGCAAGATATCGCCCAAATATCTGAAATGACTAGCAATTCCTCTCGTCAAGTTTCCACTTCTCTCCAAGAAACAGTGGAGATTTCCCAGCAATTGCAAGAAAGTGTGCGGACATTCAAGGTGAATTAGATACGGGTGAGGTATGAAAGATGAAAGTCAAAAGCGAAGGTAATAAGTCAAAAGCGAAGGTAATAAGTCAAAAGAATTTTTTACTTTTCTACAACCCTCAAATCCTGTAGTACAGCAGAAGCTGATTGATAGCGATCGCTAAAGTGGTAACGCACCATCTTATCTAAAATCTCCGCCAACTCCTCGCTCACTTGCGCCCATTGACGCCACATTACAGTTCCAGTATCGTTATTAGGCTGGAGTTCGTGAGGTGACAATCCAGTGACCGCCTGAATGGCAATCATCCCCAAAGCATAAATATCACTGGACAAACGGGGATGACCAGCAAACTGTTCTGGTGGTGCGTAACCCCGCGTCCCAATAGCTACTGTCGCTAATTCAGTTTGCTCCTGATTGAGTGGTTGCATCATCTTAACTGCACCAAAATCAATCAGTACTAACTGATTATCTGTAGCACGCCTGATAATATTAGTTGGTTTAATATCTCGATGAATCACACGACGCTCGTGAACAAAGGCAAGAACTTCTAAAATCCCTTTAAGCATATCAATAACAAACAGTTCATTTTGCACCCCCCGCACAGGTGGTAATTCCTCACTTAAAGTATGTCCCTCAATATATTCTTGTACTAAATAAAATTCATGATTGTCTTCAAAATATGCTAAAAGCTGTGGGATTTGATCATGTTTTCCCAAAGCCTCTAAAATTTCGGCTTCGGCATCAAATAATCTTCTTGCAACTTGCAAAAATTTTGTATCCTGGCGCGCGGGCATCAGTTGTTTAACGACACAGATAGGATTGCCTGGGCGTTGGGTATCTTCTGCTAAATAAGTGCAACCAAATCCACCTGAACCAAGAACTTTATTAATTTTGTAGCGTCCGCTTAAGACCGTATCACCAGTTCTTTTTTCTAGAGTATCAACTTTTTCAACTTTCGATGAAATGTGAAGATGTTTGTCTTTAATTGCTGTACTTTCTTTTAACAGTGTATTTAACTGTTCTATTGCCTCTTGTTGTTTTTCTACTTGCAGAACAATAACCTTTGTTTGCTGCTGAGTTTGGTATGTCGTGTAAACCATCACACTTGCTCCACTGAGTACCAATGCTATAGCAGGCGGTATCAACGGCACCCACCCTGCTTGCAGAAACAACAGAGCGCAAATCACCACCAAGCCACCTACAGTTACACCTTCTACAACAACCAGTAATAAAGGATGTCGTAGACGCCATGCTAAAGCAGCACCTAACAGCGACCAAACCCAAACCCATACAACTTCACCCGAATCAGAAAAGTACCAAATGACACGCCGCCCATCCAAAACTGTACTGAGCATCTGACTAACTATCTGTGCATGAATTAAGACAGCAGGCATTCTTGCGGGTTGGTTTGCCAGAGCGTTATATGGTGTATAAAAGCCAGAATGAAGGCTGGGAGACTTAGTACCAATAATAACGATACGGTCTTTTATCCAGTTAGGATTTATATTGCCGTTCAGGGCTTGTGAGAAAGTGACTTCTTGGGCTAGGCTATCTGGATGGCGATAATTCAACATGATTTGGTAGCCGCCATCATCCATACTTTTATAACTACCTGCATTGCTGTCAAGAAATTTAAAACTGGCTTTCGCCTTTTGTGAATGAGCATCAATCAGCTTTAAATTATTTTTATCGCTGAAATCACGTTTAATACCTTGTTTTTCTAGATATTTAATTGCTAGTATTGCCGCAAACGAGAAGTTCGTTGTACATTTCTTGTCTTCTGGGGAATTCCCAAACAACAAACTGCGGCGGACAATGCCATCTTCATCAGATATTAAGTCGGTAAATCCGACATTATCTATAGGAAAATTCGATGGTGGTGCAATTTCCGGCGTCCCCACACTGCTGAATAGACACGTACTGAAGATGTTGTCTCGACGCTTTAAAGAAGCCCCCAGATTTGCTTGTTCTGGTCTATATATATTTATACCAATGACACGCGGTTGATAGGACTGTAATTTCGCCAACAACTCGTTCATTTTACTGTCCGACACAGGCCATCTGTATTGCCGAACATCATCTTCAGTAACAGTCACCAGCAAAATACGGGGATCAGGTGCTTCAGTAGGACGTAACCGTAACATCTGGTCATATGCTCTGAACTCCCAAGGCTGCAACCATTTTAGTTCCCGTACTCCCAAAACTAAAGCAGTGACACCCAAACTGGTGACAAGAACAGTTCGCAGCCAGCCTTTAGGATCATTGTTGTGATCACAAATACGTTCTTTGGAAGCCTCAGTTAAACCAAGTTCCTCAGGCTTGCGTTCAACAAGCATATCGCGACGATTCAACATCTGCAAAGGAGATGGGGAAGCTGGAAAGGTCAAACGACGCCCATTTTTTGCCCATGAAGCACGCAGTTTTTGTAATAGTCCTGTAATCACGGAGATGCGGCACTAGCCAGAATGTGGTAGACTTCTCAAACCTGGAACTTCAGTTCCAAACTACAGACTAGGAAAAATTGAGATTATCCCAGGTACTATTCACTCTAGCAATTTAATTGCTAGTAGGAAGTGCCTACACCGCCACACGAATAATTTATCTGTGTGCATCTGCCTAGGGGGCAGGGCGAACGCATCTTAAAGTGGCACATACATAATTGACATTTAAATATATATGTGTCATATGAAGCATTTAATATTTATTAGAGATGAAAATCTTGTATCTTTTGACAGATTGACAAAAGGTTATTGAATTATAAAAATCACGAATGAACTTAAATTAGGTCAGCAAGAAAGTCTGCGATAAGCGAAGCTTAACGCCTCCGGCGTATCGCTCCCAAGGTTTCAACGTACAAACAAGCGAAGTATAGCCATAATCATCAATATGAGTAATAATTTTTTAGTATTCACTCGAAAGACACTTAAAATATCTGGCAGTACGGTATACGTTGCAGAGCCGACAAAGGCGATCGCCAACCGTCCAACCTCACCCCGCCCGATCTGTTGTGTCACAACGATAGCCTGTTCGAGTTGCGCTAACACTCCATAGGAGCGCTCTAAAAACACTTTGCCTGCTTCAGTAAGCTGCACTTGCCGCTTGGTTCGTTCAAACAGCTTGACTCCTAGTTCATCTTCCAAACCGCGAATCTGCTGACTGAGCGGGGGTTGGGAAATGCACAACCGCTGGGCTGCTCGACTAAAGTGTAGTTCTTCAGCCACTGCGATGAAGTAGTGGAGATGCCGTAGTTCTATCACACTTATATGTCTAACCTATTAATCTTAGTCAAATATATATTGGACAGTCACATGGCTGTCTCCTATCGTAAGAAATATAAGGCGCGTCTGATTGTTCATCCACTAAGAAGCAGAATTTAAGTCAGGAGAAAGTTAAGTGATTCGACTCGACGATCAAGTAGCGATTATTACTGGAAGCGGGCGAGGTTTGGGGGCAGCCTATGCCCGTCTGCTGGCGGAAAGAGGAGCGCGTGTCGTTGTGCATGACGCAGGCGTCAACAAAGATGGAACCGGATTCGATCCGAACGTAGCGGCTGATGCTGCAAGCAGGATTCGAGAAGCAGGTGGAGTTGCGTTCCCGAGCAACGTAATCCTTGATAGTAGAGATAACTGCCAAAGTCTAGTGGAAACTACGCTCTTGAAGTTTGGTCGCCTCGACATCTTGATCCACAATGCGGGATGGGTTGCCTATCAGTCAGTGCAAGAACTAACGCCTGATTTTCTACAGCGCGCCATCAGCATTAATTTAGAGGCACCAGCATGGCTGGCTCAAGCCGCCTTTGGGATTATGAAGCGACAAAACTACGGACGGATTGTGCTGACGACTTCGGATAGAGCCATTTATCAGCAATATGCACTCAGTGGTCTCGCCTAGAGATGCTATGGGAAAAATGGCACAGATAGGTCTGATGAATGTGCTCGCGGTTGAAGGCAAAGAGCATGGAATTCTCGTTAATGCGATTTCGCCGGTAGCCAAAACGCGGATGTGGAACGTACAAGATCAGCCAGAGGAGTTGCGACCCGATCAAGTAGCCCCCGGAGCGTTATATCTTGCTTCTCCAGAATGCCAAGAATCTGGATTTATATTAAGGGCAAGCAATGGTCAATTCACAGCCGCGCGCTGGATCGAGCGAGACAACGTGGACTATCCGTTAAACCTTGCCGCTGTTGAGGTTTCTACTGCGGAGGATTTGGCTACTCAATGGCAGGAGATTGCTGCGGATGTTGCGTTTTAAGGACTGGGCTTGTACTTCGAGATGGTCTTACGGGAAACAATTGAGGTTATTGGTGGGGGCATAGTTGAAAAAAGGATATGGGTAGGGGGCGATCGCCTCTCTCCCCAATCCAGGGCAAACGCACCAAAGAGGCGTTAAGCTTCGCTTATCGCAGACTTTCTTGTTGACCTAATTTAAGTTCATTCGTGATTTTTATAATTCAATAACCTTTTGTCAATCTGTCAAAAGATACAAGATTTTCATCTCTAATAAATATTAAATGCTTCATATGACACATATATATTTAAATGTCAATTATGTATGTGCCACTTTAAGGTGCGTTCGCCCTGGTCTAGGGGGGACTAGATGCCCACCCCACAAGTCGAAATAGAAGCAAGATCCCCGACTTCTTTAAGAAGTCGGGGATCCAAACCAATTGATTTTCACAAGAAACGCTTATTTATTCAAGTGGATAATTTTCATCTGGACAAGCTGACCATTCCCACATTGAACCTGCATAATTCTTCACATTAGAAAAGCCTAAGTTAGCAAGAACAGCGACAAAAAAAGCCGAGCGAATTCCACCCGTACAATAAGTAACAGTAGGAGTATCATGCTGAATTCCTAAGGTTTCTAATTTCGTGGTAATTTCCTCTGGCTTAAGTAAATTTCCCTTACTATCCATTAAATCTTTAAAGTAGAAATGCACAGCACCAGGGATATGTCCTCCTCGCTGTTCACCATAGGGAGTTTCTCCAGCATATTCTCGCTTTTGCCGAGTATCAATGACAGCCAACTTGTTTTCTGAAAGATTGACTTGAAGTTCATCACGCTGAATTTCCCATAAAGCAGTGCGATTGACAACAAAATCTCCTACTTGTAGCCGTTGATTAAGTCCGCGAGTCGTCGGAACACCTGCTTTAACTAATGCATTATACCCGCCATCAACCAAGGCTGCACTTTGATGTCCTAAAGTGCGTAACATCCAAACAATGCGCCCTTCTTCCCCAAAATTATGAGGTGGATTGCCAAGAACGATGACAGGTTTAGAGTTAAAAATACCAACTTGACGCAGTTTTTGTTCTAAAAGATTTGCATCTGCAAGTAGTTTTCCCCGATGGGGTTTTTCTATTTGCGAAAATTGCTGCCAAGTGACGTGAACAGCACCTGATATGTGTTCAATAAACCATGCCAATTTATTACGAGTGTCAAGAATTGTCGCCCCTTGAGATATCAATTGCTTGGCTTCATTAGCACTTATTATCCATTGCATATTTTTTGAAGCAACGACTAAAAGTTGTGGCTTTTTACACAAAGCCCAGGAAGAACAGCATCCAGAGGTTGTACCACAGCTTTCAGTTTACCTCTGGCAAAGAACTCTTGGTGCAACATTCACCAGCTAAACTAGATTTACAACCGCCACGTCAAATATATACGCAGATGCTATGTCTTTCGCTCCAGACATAAGAAATTCGGAAAACACTATGGAAGATGTTATCTTTCCTCCTAGTGACTTATATAGTGACGAACCGCCATTGGAAACGGATCTACATCGGTTGCAAATGACGCTGCTCATTCAATGTTTGGAATGGGTGTGGCGTAATCGCAATAACTTCTACGCTTCTGGGAACCTGACGATTTACTACAGTCCTCGTCAGCGCAAATCTGAACAATTCAGAGGTCCCGACTTTTTTGTTGTCCTGGATACGGAACGTAAACCGCGTAAAAGCTGGGTCGTTTGGGAAGAGGATGGCAAATATCCTAACGTGATTGTGGAAATTCTCTCTTCCACAACAGCCGACACTGACCGAGGTTTAAAAAAGCAAATCTACCAGGATATCTGGCGTACGCCAAATTACTTCTGGTTTGACCCCGACTCATTGGAGTTCAAAGGGTTCGAGCTGGTAGGTGGTCGTTACCAAGAACTTCAGCCTAACGAAGCTGGCTGGTTATGGAGTCCGCAGTTAGAGCTCTATTTGGGAGTTCATAATTCTAAGCTGCGTTTCTTTACTCCCCAAGGAGAACTCATACCCACACCAGAAGAAGTAGCACAGCAAGAACGGCTACAGCGCGAACAAGCCCAACAGCAAGTTGCAGAAATGGAAGCGTTACTAGCTCGCTATCGCGAACAGTTTGGTGAGTTACCAGAGTAATCACTAGGAAACACTGTTAAAGTACCTGTGTGGTTAACAAACCTGAAAGGGGCGAGACAATCATGGCAATCTATCTAGACTCAGCAATTGTATCTGAAGCTGAAATTGCTAGTAAAATGGGCTGGGTAAAGGGCATCACGACCAATCCTACGCTTTTAGCAAAAAGCGATGAGTCACCGGAAACCACGCTAAAAAAATTGGCACAGTTGACTTCAGGACCACTATTCTACCAGCTCGTGTCGTCTGATTTTGAGGGGATGCTGGCGGAAGGGAGGAAAGCTTTTGAGATTATTGGTAAGCAAACGGTGTTGAAAATTCCAGCAACACAAGTCGGGTTTGCAGTGGTGGCGAGTCTGTCGCCAGAGATAACTTGTTCGGTGACGGCGATTTACAGTGCAGCACAGGCAGCAGTGGCACGGGAGGCGGGTGCTAAAATGGCGATCGCTTATGTCAATCGTGCAACCCGGTTGTTAGGCGACGGAATTGCCTTGGTACGCGATATGGCTAGCGTAGTTGCGCTCAGTAATACTGAAATTCTAGCAGCTAGTATCAAATCCCCAGAAGAAGCCGCAGCATCGCTACAAGCTGGAGCGCATCATCTCACTTTACCTTTGCCAATGTTACAAGCCATGACTACCCATGAATTCTCCGACAAAACCGTAGAAGAATTTGCCAAAAACGGCATTGGTTTAAAAATTTAACAGTTATCAAGTATCCGCACGCTTCAGTTAGCAGTTATTAGTTCGGCTGGTACTGTTTTAATGCTTTATACACGATGAAAAAAAGCCTGGTTGCATGATAGCTACCAGGCTAATATTTAAGTTACAGAGTAATGAGGAAGAAATCTATACTGCACTGTTGAAAATTACAACAAAAATTTACAACAATTTATTGAGCAGCTTGTTCGAGATTAACTTTGACGACTGTGTTTTTCGCTTCTTCCTTCTTAGGCAATGTCAGATTCAAAATACCATCTTTGTATTCTGCGGTGACTTTGGTGTTTTGAATGTGAGTAGGTAAAGGAATGACGCGTTGAAATTTCCCATATTGAAATTCACTGCGGGTATAGCCTTTCTCTTCAGTTTTGGTTTCAGACTTACGTTCACCACTGATAGAAACGGCATTTTCTGTCACTTGAATATCTATATCTTTAGCTTCCAAGCCTGGAACTTCTAACTTCAGATGGATGGCATCATTTGCTTCAGTGAGTTCAGCCGCAGGAAATCTTGTGAAGCCTTCCCAAGTTTTTGTTGGCGCTATTTCATCAAATAGGCGGTTAAGTTGATTGCTTAAAGCATTAAATTCTTGCCTCGGGTTCCAACGACTTAACATATATACTTCTCCCTCTTATCTAAAAAGTTGTTGTTTGAATCAAGTCAGGAATCAATTCCTTCCTTTAATTCTCATATTATTGCAAGATAAAAATACTGTTGGTTCGGTTCTTCTCACCCAAGAAATCTTAATAACCGACCATAATTTTAGACATAATAAATATTAGACATAATATAAGCTCAACACAGGGTATTGCCCACTTTCCTGCCACAAGGTAAACTAAATTCTATGTTTCCAAGTTTCTTACCAATTACAGTTGGGGATCTCACAGAATCCACCTCGATCGCTCTTGCTCAGAGTATTGAACAAATAGCGCTAGCCACTCCCTTGAGTACACAACCAATCACCACCACCTATGTGCGTCAAGGAAGCGGCGGTACACCTTTGCTGTTGATTCACGGCTTTGACGGTTCTGTGTTGGAATTTCGCCGCCTTGTCCCCTTACTTGCGGTACAAAATGAGACATGGGCAGTGGACTTGTTGGGTTTTGGGTTCACAGACAGACCAGCGGGTATAAACTTTAGCCCCAGTGCAATTAAAACCCATCTCTATTATTTCTGGAAAACCCTAATTAACAAACCTGTCATTTTAGTGGGCGCTTCAATGGGAGGTGCAGCGGCGATTGATTTCACCCTCACTTACCCAGAAGTTGTACAAAAGCTGGTGTTAATTGATAGTGCTGGTTTAGCGAGTGGTTCGCCGTTAGGCAAATTCATGTTTCCACCGCTAGATTATTGGGCAACTCAGTTTTTGCGTAATCCCAAGGTTCGCGCAAGTATTTCCCGCACTGCTTACAAAAACAGGGAGTTAGCATCACTTGATGCTCAATTGTGTGCAGCATTGCACCTAGAATGTTCCGACTGGCATAAAGCTTTGATTGCTTTTACCAAAAGTGGTGGTTACAGTGCTTTTAGATTTAAGAAACTAGCAGAAATTGTGCAACCAACGCTTATTTTGTGGGGTGATTCTGACAGGATTTTAGGTATCACGGATGCTAACAGGTTCAAGCTGGCGATTCCAAATAGTAAACTTATCTGGATTAAAGATTGCGGTCATGTTCCTCATTTAGAACAGCCACAAATCACTGCACAGCGTATTTTAGAATTTGGATAAGACAAAAGCTGCACATCACCTGAATGTCTTCATACTATAACTATGCGCCTAGAAATTCTAGACAGGTTTTGACAAAAATAGACATAAAGTTTTGGTTCCAATGGGCAAGACTTTCAGCCTTTTGCAAGGCATTCTCCGTAAGTGCATAAGCCTCAGCTTGTGCGATTAGCAAACCTTCCCATGTTGCTGTGGTGCTCGTCTTTGCCACTCCTAACCCAGAGAGTGTCATCGCATTGAGTTGATGTTCTAGGTGTTTGGGAAAGACTAACTGAGGAATGCCTGCAAGCAGACAAGTAATAGCCGTCGTTGAGCTTCCGTGGTGGATTGCCAGGGACTTTCCAGCAAGAACCTCGGTTAAAGGTTTGAAGTCACATTGAGGTCTAAGGGTTTGCAGCACCAGGTCACGATACGGATAGTCATCATATAAATAAGCCCAAGAGGGACCATCGCTGGAGTGCAGATTTCTTGGGATAGGTGTAATGTGTACGCTCAGATACTGGTTACAGTTAGTCCGCAGATGCCGATAAGGGTCTAATTCAGGAATACCAAAGATAAAACTGGCATCACCACAAAAGACCTCCCCTAGGAGTGCATCCGACTTAACAACTTCACGAACCGTGTTGCTGACCTGCTCTTGGCGCTTTTCAGATTCAGGCGGGGTGGGTAATCTTAAGGACGGAAATACTTCGACGGGTGGTGGTACTGCAAAGCTGTCTCCCGTGACAATTGTGGGTATAATGTTGCGAGCTGCCAACACTAAACCAGGCGCAAAATCAGTAATAACTAAGCTTGGTTTAACCTCTAAAAGAACAGATTGCCATGCCTGTAGGTGCGATCGCAGTAGATTCGCATTACCAAAACCAAACGTTTCCAGGATATCTACGAATGTATAGGATTCCGACCTTCCAGAAAATGGCAGGAGCGGGGCACACACAATCTGCCACGGAAAACTCATGCCTTTGATGTTGTAAGATTTTAAAGCAAACACTGGTTCAACTCCGTGGGACTCCAATGTCCGAGCCAGTGCTGCCAAACGTTGAATGTGTCCCTGTCCTCCTCCCAGTTCCCATCCAAATAGGACTTTCATCAATTTTTACTGTTTTTTGGATGCTGCCTTTTTCTTAAGGGCTATGGAAAACAGACCCGCCAACAACCAACCACCTATGGTTGCTGGTTCCGGAACTGGGGTGGTAGTGCGTTGTGAGTACTCTACAGTTCCTGCTATGTTTGGACTCCGGTTCGCACTACCGCCGAAATTTTGGTTAGCAATTACAAACTGTGACCTGACAACATTATTCTCGATTTTAAACCCAACTTCCACTAACCCTGTTGCCGAGCCGCCATAACCAGCTCCTTGAACCAAATCTGAAACAGTAAATTGTTCTCCTAAAAAATTAAAGCTAAAATCTGTCAAAGGATACTTAGGCTCTGATGTTGCCCCTGAGAGGGGTGTTGTTGAATCATCAAAGCTGTAAAAACCCGAAAGCGGTTGATTTAAAATCGGTGGTCCGCCATATGCAGGTGTTTCAGTCACTTGAAAATCAACGGTGATGACTGCAGCACGTGCTGGGTTAGCTTCCATTGCAGTGAGACCCAAAGCAAGCCCAGCGGTGGTAACTGCTAGTTTTTGGTTTAGCTTCATTTTTTTCTTCAGTATGGGTTACATATGTCACAACTTCAGATTGTATAGATGTACCCCTTACCTTTCTTACTTTTACCAAGTACTGGTAGAAAATTTACGTTGATTTATAGAATATTTTCGCAAGCTTCATTGGAACTTTATATAGTGGTTTTCATTTGGAAAGCTGTCTTAGCAAACTTTCCGGAAAACCTCTGTTATATTATGTTTTGAACTTTGGACAAATAAAAATGGTTCGCGTAGAGGGGGCATGACGAAATACGTGCAAATAGGCAACTTAATCAAAGCGTCACCCAAAAGCCAATAATTGCTCGGATATGCAGTTTCAATTCCACCCATTGACGCGAAAAGAAGCCACCGAACTTATCTCATGGCGATATGATAAACCATTCGACATTTACAACATTGAGGTTGATACTGATAGTCTCCAAAACACGGTTGATTTTTTCGTAGATCCAAAAAATTCCTACTTCGCGATTTCCTCTGATTTGCATGAATTCACGGCATTCTGCTGTTTTGGGGCTGATGGTCAGGTTCCGGGTGGTGACTATTCGCTCGATGCTCTTGATATCGGACTTGGAATTCGTCCAGAACTGACTGGTCAGGGTCTTGGATCTTCCATGGCGATCGCTACAATCGATTATGCCAAACAGTCGTTTTCTCCTCAACGCCTTCGCGTCACAATTGCAACGTTCAACTTTAGAGCCTTGAAAGTCTGGCAAAATCTGGCATTTGTGCCTGTTCAGAGGTTTCGCAACCAAAACGGGGGCAATGAGTACCTTGTTTTTATACGTAATACCTAAGTTCAGACATGAAAATTGGCTACCCTTTAGATCCCCGACTTCTTAAAGAAGTCGGGGATCTTGTTTTTCACAAATCATTTAGGATTGCTATAGTGCGTTAACGCATATAACGCACCAAAAAGATTGTGATTTTTAATTCCTTAATCAAGCAACCACATTGGTGAAGAATTATCAACAGGCTCTTCAGGCTTCTTGATAGGCTGTCTTTCTGGTAGGTGGTATGATTTTCTATAGCTTATTGATTTTGATGATTGAGTGTTTTCTTTTCTCGGTTGTAATGATTGAGTGTTTTCTTTTCTCGGTTGTAATGATTGAGTGTTTTCTTTTCTTGGTTGTAATGATTGAGTGTTTTCTTTTCTTGGTTGTAATGATTGAGTGTTTTCTTTTTTCGATTGTAATGTATTGATTGTTTCTGTCAGCTTGGAATTAGCGTCTGCTAGGTGGACTGCTGCCTGTTTTGCATCTTTAAGCTCTGTTTTCAGCTTTGCTGCTAATTCTTTTTGTTCAGATAATGCTGATTGCAAATCAATAATTTGCTGCTGAAAAGAAATTTCTTTTTCCTGTGCTTTGTCCAAAGCTTCTTTCAACTCTTTAGCAAGAGAAGCTTCTTTTTGGTGTGTTTTTTCAAAAGTTTCTTTCCACTCTTTGACAAGAGAGGTTTCTTTTTGCTGTGCTTTTTCTAAAGCTTCTTTCAACTCTTTGACAGTTGCTTCTAAGTCGGCTTTTGTTGGGCTTGTACGCCGAGACGTTGTCTCAGCAGCTTGTTGTGGTTCCTCTAATTGAGCAGAATCCTCTTCTTCTTCCGTATCATCACCGGAGGAATTGGAGTGATTATCATCAGAGATAGCAACAACATCGATAGTAGGTTCACCTTCTGGTGGTGAAAATTTTTGTGCTTCTTCTTGTAATAAGTCAGAAAGACGTTTCTTAGCCATTATTCCCTCCAATCACGCTTTAGTTCTTCAGCTACGCGGCGGTAGTCTGACTCCGCCTCCCGTGCGTTTTTTCCTCGCCCTTGGGTAATTGGAACACCCTCAAGTGCTGCTCGTTCATGCGCTTTGTAGGCGCGGATGAAGGCTTTACAAGCAGGAATTCCCATTTCCATAAGAGTGTTTTGAGCTTCCAGTACTTCCCCCAAACTCCGCGTATCCACTTTAGTAAGCAGAACCCGATGAGGTTTCCCCATAGGAATGACTGCTTGCTGGACTGTCTCGATCAGGATAGCCAAATCCATTGGTGCACATGGCGTGGGCAAAACCAGATAATCTGCTCCAGCAACTACCGCCGCTAATGCTTCAGAGCGCAGCGCCGGAGGCGTATCTACTACTACTAAATCGTAACCTGTTATTCTTCGTAAATGAGTTAAAAGTTTGGGGTCAGTTGATTGTGATAAATCAAATTTCATAGTGTTCTGACTGCGACCAAACCACCAACTGGCAGAACCCTGAATATCTGCGTCGATTAAAAGAACCTTTTTTTGCTCTGCAAAAGTTGCAGCCAGATTGACTGCGGTCGTTGTTTTACCGACGCCTCCCTTACCGTTGAGGATAGCGATGATTTTTGGCACTGTTTGCTTCCGACGCTGCTTTCACAGAATATACCTCTTTATTTGCCTTTATTTGCCATTCCCTAGATAGGAATGGATTATGGGGTATGCACCAATAGGGGAATACTTTTAAGCTAATACACATTTAACTTGTATATTGTTGATTTTGGAGAAAAACCGTCAATCCTTCTCCCCTGCTCCTCTGCGCCCCTGCTCAAGGGCTGCCTAAATGTGCAAACTGGTGTGTAACAGCTTACCACCCTGACACCCCCACACCCTTTCCCCGAAAAGGTCACGATAGAATTGATAAGTGCTCAACGCTACAAGTATCGTAAATATTTATGAAACCAACTCACAATCTGCCTGATGGGCCTAAAATGCCAGTCTTGCTAAGACGGATGAAATTTGTTTTTCAGCCGTTGGAATATGTGGAAGATTTTGCTAAAGCTTATGGTGATCATTTTACCTTATGGGGTCGTAATGATTCGCATATGGTGTACTTTAGCCACCCGCAAGCACTGCAACAAATATTTACTGCTGATTCTCACCAGTTAGAAGTTGGCAGGGGAAACACTATTTTAAAATTTATGTTGGGGAGCAATTCTCTGCTTTTACTCGATGGCGATTCCCACCAGCGCCAACGTCAACTATTAACTCCTCCGTTTCATGGCGATCGCATGCGGGCTTACGGTGAGACTATAGGCGAAATCACACAGCAAGTCACCGACGAGTGGAAGATTGGCAAGCCGTTTCATATGCGTATGCCAATGCAAGAAATCACCTTGCGCGTCATCTTACGGGTGGTATTTGGCTTAGATGAAGGACCTCGTTTGGAAAAAATTCAACAACTGTTGAGTTCAGTGCTGGACTCTATGGGTTCCCCTCTCACTTCCGTAGGCATATTTTTTCGATTTATGCAAAAAGATTTGGGCGCATGGAGTCCGTGGGGTCGAATGCTACGCCTGCTGCAACAAATTGATGAAATGATTTATGCGCTTATTCGGGAACGTCGCGCCCAATCTCATGAAAATCGGCAAGATATCCTCAGTTTGATGATGTCTGCTCGTTATGACGATGGTCAAGCGATGACTGATGAAGAGTTACGCGATGAGTTGATGACGCTGCTGACAGCGGGACATGAAACTACGGCTTCAGCATTGACATGGGCGTTTTACTGGGTTGACCATTTCCCATCCGTGCGCGACAAGTTGCTGAGGGAACTAAACACCCTAGGCGACAACCCAGACCCGAGTACTGTTGCTAGATTACCTTACCTAACAGCTGTCTGCCAAGAAACCCTGCGAATATACCCGATTGCGATGAATGCTTTCCCTCGGATTGTGCGATCGCCTATTGAAATTCAAGGCTACACACTCCCAGTGGGAACAACCATCATCCCCAGTATCTACTTGGCGCACCACAGGGAAGAAACTTACCCACAACCAAAGCAGTTTAAACCAGAACGCTTTTTGGAAAGGCAATTTTCCCAATATGAGTATTTGCCCTTTGGTGGCGGAAATCGTCGCTGTATTGGGCTTGCCTTTGCCCAGTATGAAATGAAACTCGTTTTGGCGACCATTCTATCGCGCTTTCAAGTCTCCCTGGTCAATAAGCGTCCCCTGCGTCCTGTGCGCCGTGGTATTACCTTGGCATTACCAGCAGGAATGCAGACGGTGGCGACGCCTGTACAGAAGCGTGCAAATACTCCTGTGTTTGTTTAGGCGATTAGGGTGGGCGATGCCCACTCTAATCTTCGCAATTTGCTAAGATTATATTTACAAACGTTTTGAGGTGATATTTATGGCAAACAAAATTTTACTAAAATTACTAAAAATATATGCACATTATCTCTCGTTCCAGGCTGGCTGAGTTCTGGGAAAAGTATCCTAACGCTGAAACTAGCCTACGGCTTTGGTACAAATTAGCATCGTTGGCACAGTGGCAAAACTTTGTTGAGTTACGCCAAGTTTTCCCCACAGCAGATCAAGTTAGTAATCTCACAGTTTTCAATATTGGCGGTAATAACTATCGGCTTATTGCCTTGGTAGATTACAAATATCAAAAAGTTTTTATCCGTCATGTCCTCACTCATGCAGAATACGATAAAGAGGACTGGAAAAATGACCCTTGGTACACCTAGCACTAACCCTTATATCGAGTTACTCACATCTTTTCCTCCTCGCCCAATCACTTCAGAGAAGGAATTGATTGCTACGCAGAAAGTTATTGATTCACTTATCGATAAAGGTGAATTAACACTCCATGAACAAGACTATCTCAATGTCTTAGGTACTCTCGTTCACGAGTACGAAGAAAAACATAAACTTATACCTGATATTTCTGGTGTAGAACTACTCAAAGCTTTGATAGCTGAGCTTGGTTTGCGGCAAAAAGATTTAATTCCCATCTTCAAAACTGAATCTATAGTATCTGAAGTTTTGAGTGGTCAACGCAATTTAACAGTGAACCATATTCGCCAATTGGCAGAGTTTTTTCACATTTCGCCTGCTGCATTTTTTGAGTCAAGATGAGAGAGAAAATTTTACAAACAATTATCGCTGCATTACAACCCAAAGATTTTGCTTTAGCTTTATGGCAGGGAGGTTCAGCAGCACATGGATATACAGATGAGTGGTCTGATATCGATATTGTAGTGATTGTTGAGGACGATTTTGTTCAACAAAGTTTTGACGTTCTTGAAGCAGCTTTGCAAACAATCTCTGAAATTAGCTTCAAGTATAGAGTTCCTGAACCAACATGGCATGGTCACTCACAATGCTTTTATCAGTTAGCAGAAGTTAGCCCCTTTTTGGCAATTGATTTTGCCGTGATGAAACGTAGCAGTCGTAATGATTTTTTAGAGATAGAACGACATGGAAATGCAGCGATCGCCTTCGATAAAGCAAATCTGGTTATACCAAGGAATTTAAATCGAGAAGAGCATTTCTCGAAAATGAAACAAAGATTTGAGCAGTTAAAAATGCTTTATACTTTTAAACAAGTATTCGTTAAAAAAGAAATAAATCGTGAGCATTTGGCGCAGGCAATTGTCAACTATCAATCCCAGACTCTGTCACCCTTGGTTGAACTACTGGGAATGATATACCGTCCCTACCGATACGATTTTATGAATCTGAAATATTTTTACCGAGATTTTCCGCCTGAAGTTGTAGCGCGTGTGGAACAGCTTTATTGTGTGACCGATTTGGCTGATTTGGCAAAGAAACAGCAACTTGCAGAAGAAATGTTTGCTGAAACTTTGCCGCGTGTGGAACAGGTGCTTTAGGGATAGAAATTATATGATGCTGGTTTTTTATCAACCACCACAATTTATGATGCTGATTGTTCAGTATTCAACTGTTCGTTCAGGCGCTGTTCCAAATGTTGTAATAAAGTATCCACATCTTTACCAACTTGTTCATAACAAGCTGGTGGCGCAACTTCTGGTTCAAAATAAATTAACTTGATTTCGTCTTTTCCAATCCCTATCATGAGAACTTCGACTTCAGGTTTATGATGCTTCACAATCCCTAAAACTTCCTGAAGTTTGTTCTCAACACTGGTATTTAGTTTTTCTATAGCCTCTTTCGGACAATAAACAAAATGCGGCATTGGTTGCAAATCAATGCCAATCGTACCCTTACTATCGCCATTTTCTAACCACAAAGCCCACGATAGCGCCGCCAATTCTTGTTGATGTTCTTTAACAAATTTATCCAACTGGCGACGCCATTGATTGTTTGGTGATTCAGGTTGCCTAGTAGAAAATATCATACCAATATCAGATTTTAAATTTTTGATTGAAGTGTGTATTTTATTATTAAAAGCATAATCTCAGGCAAAGACGCCAAAAAAACTTTGCGCCTTCGCGTCTTTGCGCGAAATCCTATCTCAACCCCGACTGCACACGCCACAGACTCGCATAAACTCCATTTTTGTCTAACAGTTCTTGATGATTCCCTGACTCGACAAATTGTCCGTATTCCATGACATAGATGCGATCGGCATTGCGGATGGTGGAAAGACGGTGGGCGATCGCAATTGTTGTGCGATTTACAGTGATACGTTCTAGCGATCGCTGAATCGCTGCCTCTGTTTCATTATCCACCGCTGAGGTGGCTTCATCTAAAATCAAAATCGGTGGATTTTTCAAGATAGCACGGGCAATAGCAATCCGCTGCCGCTGTCCACCAGATAACTTTTGTCCCCGTTCACCTACAATTGTTTCATATCCCTGAGGCAGTCGCTCAATAAATTCGTGTGCTTCGGCTACTTTAGCCGCCTTAATGATTTCATCATCTGAAGCATCAAAACTGCCATAGGCAATATTTTCTGCTACACTACCATGAAATAAGAAGACATCCTGACTGACCAGACCAATGCAACGGCGCAAATCCCTTAGATTCAACTGTTGTATTTCAATGCCATCAACGGTAATTGTTCCTGATTGCACTTCATACAATCGCAAGAGAAGTTTAACCAAAGTGCTTTTCCCAGAACCAGTAGAACCAACAATGGCAATTGTTTTACCCGCTGGAATATGTAAAGACAGATTTTTAATAACTGGTAACCTGTCTTGATAAGCAAAAGTGACATTATTTAATTCTACCTCACCACGTACTGTAGCAACAGGCAAATCTATCTCACCCGTATGAATAGCAATAGGAGTATCCAACAAATCCATAACTCTATTAGTAGAAGCCATTGCCCTTTGATACTGATCAAAAGTATCGCCTAATCTGGTTAAGGGCCAGAGTAACCGCTGAATTAAAAAGACTAATACACTATATGTACCCACAGACATTTTGCCATTCACTGCTGCCATACCGCCAAATAGCAGTAAGGCTGTGAAGCCCACCAAAATTAACATCCGAATCAGGGGGATAAATGCTGCCGAAAGTTTAATTGCTTTAGCGTTACTGCGACGATATCCCTCACTTTCTTGTCCTAAACGCGAAAGTTCGTAATCTTCAGAGGTGAAGCTTTTAATCGTTGTAATACCACTCAAATTATTCGCCAGACGCGAGTTGAGAAGACCAACTTTTTCTCTGACATCAGCGTAGCGAGGTGCTAGTAAATCTTGAAATCTAAACGAACCCCAAAGAATAAAAGGTATCGGCAACATTGCCATCCAGGCAACACTAGGAGCCAAAATAAAGAAACCACCACCGATAATGATTACTGTTGTGACAACTTGGATAATGTCGTTTGCTCCCTCATCTAAAAAACGTTCCAGTTGGTTGATGTCATCGCTGAGGATGGACATCAAACCGCCTGTACTGCGTTCTTCAAAATAGGCGAGTTCCAACTCCTGCAAATGTTTATAAGCATCCAGACGCAAATCATGCTGAATGTCCTGTGCCAAATTACGCCAAAGCCTTGCGTAAGCATATTCAAAAACCGATTCTAATATCCAGATGATCACAGTCAGGAACGAAAGAATGAAAAATTGCCAAAAAATATCTTTCACTCCCAACTGAGCAATGATAGAATCTTGCTGCTTTACCACCACATCCACCGCAATGCCAATTAACGCGGGTGGAGCCAAGTCAAATAGTTTATTAAGGATAGAACAGATCGTCGCTTGCCAAATTTGTTTGCGATACTGATGTCCGTAGTCAAACAGCCGCAGGAGGGGATGAGTTGATGGCGATATCTTGGGAGCATCACCTGCTACGCGTGTCTGTCTTCTCGATGCCCTATGAGATTTTAATACTTTAGCCACAGTCGTTTGTAGATGCGTGGATTAGAAATTCTACCACGAGCGCTAGTAGTAAAGTATCACTATTAAAAAGAGTTATCTGACGAACAGGAGATAAAAAGTTGAAAAATCAGCAATTGGGGAATTGGCAAACTGTAGTAGCAGGAATTGTAGCGGCAATCCTTGTTATCCTCAGCTTAAATTCCTTTATCATTATAAATCCAGGGCAAGCAGGAGTACTCAGTATCTTGGGTAAAGCCAGAGATGGAGCTTTAATAGAAGGTATCCACCTGATACCACCCTTCATATCAGTAGTCGATGTATACGATTTGACAGTGCAAAAATTTGAAGTTCCAGCGGAGAGTTCAACCAAGGATTTGCAAACCTTAACTGCAAGATTTGCTATTAACTTTCGCATCGACCCTATACAAGTTGTTGATATAAGAAGAAAACAAGGAACTCTAGCAAATATTGTCAATAAAATTATTGCACCCCAGACCCAGGAATCATTTAAAATCGCAGCGGCTAAAAGAACAGTTGAGGAAGCAATTACCAGAAGAAGTGACTTAAAAGAAGACTTTGATATGGCTTTGGGGCAACGCTTAGATAAATATGGAATAATTGTACTAGATACCAGCGTGATTGACTTAACATTTTCTCCAGAATTTGCGAGAGCCGTTGAGGAAAAACAAATTGCTGAGCAAAGGGCACAAAGAGCCGTTTATGTTGCACAAGAAGCGGAACAAGAGGCTCAAGCAGATATAAATCGCGCTAGGGGAAAAGCGGAAGCCCAAAGACTTTTAGCGGAGACTTTGAAAGCGCAAGGTGGACAGTTGGTTCTGCAAAAGGAAGCAATTGAAGCCTGGAAGACTGGCGGCGCTCAAATGCCAAAAGTTCTTGTTATGAGTGGTGATACAAAAAGTGGTGTACCATTTCTCTTTAATGTAGGTAATATGCAAGATTAATCCCGAATTGAAATTTTATGTAGGTATGTAGGGCGATCGCCTTAGTCAAACAAAGAGGAAACATTAAGGAATAATAAAAGTATTTATGTCAAGCAATCATCAGAGCAATCTCACCATTCAAGAAGCGAAAAAAATTCTTAATAAATTCAACTGTATAGACATTCCACCCAAACTCAAGCCATCAGAAAAGGCTTTAATTCGTCAAGCTTTAGTTTCGCTTGCCAATATTTCAGACTATCAAATCTTAGGTATTTGTGCTGACACACCAGAGGAAGGAATACTAGCAATGAAAACATATTCCCATGCTTTCGGCTATGAACCTCCAAGCGATTTACCGGTGATTGAAGGTCCAGTTTACATCAAATTAAACGGCAAAAACGGTGTGTGCTATCTCGATTCTTACTTTGGTCATCATCGGGGTGTGTTAGTTTCTTGCCAATCTTACTCTCCAGGAGGAATTAACGAAATGTACGGGCATCTACCCCTGGATCTATTTGTTTAAATAGTAAGGTAGTAGATGGTAGATGCTATTAAACGTAGGGTGCGTTACACTTTGCTAACGCGCTACCTTCTACAGCGAGTTAGAACTTTTACAAGCCGTACAAAGTAAGAGAAGACGCAAAGTGGAAATAGGAAAGTTCAGGTGAAAGTCATTAGTTGAAATTTGACTAATGACTAATGACTAATGACCCTTCGGGTTCGCCAGATGCCTGCGGAGGGAAACCCTCCCGCAGCACTGGTCTCACTAATGACTACTAGCTAATCACTAAATTTTATGAGTCTTATTACCCTACAATCGGTTAAAAAAGATTTTGGTATCAAAGAATTATTAAAAGATGCCAGCTTTAGCTTGGATGCGACTGATAAAGTTGGCTTAATTGGTACTAACGGTTCTGGTAAGTCAACATTATTAAAAATGATGGCGGGACTAGAACCAATTGATAATGGTCAAATTTTAGCAAACTCAGGAGCGACAATTGTATACTTGCCTCAGCAGCCAGATTTAGACGAAAATCGTACAGTCTTAGAGCAAATATTTGCTGATGCTGGCGAACAGATGGCGTTGGTGCGTGAGTATGAAGAAATTTCTGATAAGTTAGCTCATGCACCAGAAGATAAGCAACTCATGACGCGTCTTTCTTCCCTAATGCAGCGCATGGACGCAATTGGTGCTTGGGAGGTAGAAACGAATGCCAAAATCATCCTTTCCCAGTTAGGAATTACAGATTTTAACGCTGTGATTGGGACTTTATCTGGTGGTTATCGCAAGCGCATTGCTTTAGCTACAGCTTTACTGTCAGAACCAGATTTGTTGCTGATGGATGAACCGACAAACCATCTAGATGCTAATTCTGTTGAGTGGTTGCAAAGTTATTTGAATCGCTATCGCGGTGCAATCTTGCTGATCACTCACGATCGCTACTTTTTGGATAAGGTGACTAACCGCATTATCGAAATTGACCGAGGAGACATTTACACTTACGCGGGTAACTATTCATATTACTTGGAAAAGAAGGCTTTATCTGAAGAATCTGCCGTGAGCAGTCAACGGAAACATCAAGGTGTACTACGGCGCGAGTTAGAATGGCTAAAACGAGGACCAAAAGCCCGCAGTACCAAACAAAAAGCTAGAATTGATCGCATTCACGATATGCAGGAAACTGAGTTTAAACAAGCTCAGGGTAAAGTTGATATTTCTACACCTACTCGTCGCATTGGCAAAAAAGTTATTGAACTCAATAACATATCCAAGGCTTATGACGGACGCACCTTAATTAAGGATTTTACCTACGAATTTAGTCCAGATGACCGCATTGGGATCATTGGCGGTAATGGTGCAGGTAAATCCACTTTATTAGATATGATCACTGGGCGTGTTCAGCCAGATTCGGGAAGTGTGGAGATTGGGGCTACAGTTCACATTGGCTATTTTAACCAGCATTCAGAGGAATTACAATCGGCATTGAACGAAAATCAACGCGTGATTGACTACATCAAAGAAGAAGGAGAATTTGTCAAAATTGCCGATGGAACTAAAATTACCGCATCTCAAATGTTAGAGCGTTTTCTGTTTCCTGGTAACCAACAGTATGCTCCAATTCATAAACTATCGGGTGGTGAAAAACGGCGTTTGTTTTTGTTGCGCGTTCTTATGGCTACGCCGAATGTCTTAATATTAGATGAACCGACCAATGATTTGGATGTACAGACATTGGCAGTACTAGAGGATTATTTAGAAGATTTTTCAGGTTGTGTTATTGTCGTTTCTCACGATCGCTATTTTCTAGACCGCACTGTAGATACAATCTTTGCCTTTCAAGAAGGTGGAAATATTAAACAATATCCTGGTAATTATTCAGTGTATCTAGATTACAAGCAAGCAGAGGAAGCACAACAGCAAATTAATAATACTAAAGAAAAGGCGAAAAATGTAGAGACGCATACAGCATCTTTACCTAAAGAAAACGAAACTAAAAAGCGGCGCGGGTTATCTAATTGGCAAAAGCGAGAATTTGAGCAGTTGGAAGGGAAAATTGCCCAAATGGAAGCCGAAAAAGCAGAAGCAGAGAAAGCAATGGCGAATGTTCCTCCTGGTAACTACACTCAAGTGCAAAAATTGTATGAACAGGTGGAAACGCTTAAGGAAGCAATAGATGCAGCGACTGAACGTTGGTTAGAATTGGCTGAGATGGAGTCATAAAGACACGTTAGTTAGAGAGAGTTGCACTCATCTAGTTATCAGGAGTTTCTTCTGGATTATCTTCAGGAAAAACAACATCTTCATACAGCAAAGAAATAGGGCATCGGAAATCAACACTGGTCAATTGAACCTCCAGTTCTGTTCCATCTTCTGTCGTTTCTTCAATTGAATAAGAAGTGAGTTCCCATTTTCCTTTCTCATTAAGTCGATAGCATTCTACGTTCATTTTGTCTGTTTCAACGAGAATATATTCTTTTAAAGTATCAATCCGACGATAATGTCTAAACTTTTTTCCTCTATCAAATGCTTCTGTACTTGGAGATAAAACTTCTACAATTAAACAGGGATGATAGATAACTTGACGCGCTCTTTGGTCTTGCGGCTCGCAACTCACCATCACATCGGGATAGTGAAAAGGTCCCTGAAGCGAAACTCCCACCTTGGCATCTGCCATAAAGACTTTACAGCCTTTACCCCGGAGGTGATTTTTCAGTGCAGATGTAAGATTTATGGCAATGGAGTTATGGGGAAGGGTTCCCCCTGTCATAGCAAAAACTTCGCCATTAATATACTCGTACTTAATCGGTTGTTGCTCTTCCCATTCCAGATAGTGTTGGGGAGCCATGAATTGCGGTTGTGGTTGAGCAATCATTTGAAATACTTCCTTAACCAATAAAGAATAGATTTATATCAATTCCCCATCAAGATGCATTAAATAATCATCATTCTCTACGGTTCATACCTAACAATTCCCTGTCGCGATAATAGAGAATTTGCACAATCAACATTCCCTGTCCAGTTTTTACAGGGTTCTCTCACTTCTGAAAAACCTTGGACAATGCGAACACGAAAGCCATATTCTGTGGGATAAACCTCATACATAAATGGTTTATTACGCTTAGCAATGAATGCAGCTGCTAGGGCTGGTGTCGTACAAATCATTGCTTTCTTATCTGGAGGTATATAATAATCTATAAAAAAATCACGATCTTCAGAATCATGAGTCCAACCACTACCTACCTCAGTTGTCGCCCAAAATAGACATCTAAAATCAGGTCTTATATGAGAATCTAACTCTTCTTGTTCGACAACTTTAGAAATAGCATGAGGATTATTTGCCTGTACTTCGCGTTGAACTTCCAATTCTTTGAGTACAGAATCCATCGCTACAAATTTTACTCTGACAATCTTAGCTAAAAAAAAGGTCAATAACAGTGAAATAACTCCAAACAATATTGTTATTGTGAGTATAGAACCTTTAATTTTGTAAGCTAGAATTGTCTTTTTCATGCTGGTTTTGGTGAGAAAGGCTGTTACTGCCTAACTTTACAAATGGTACTTAGTATTATCCGGATTCAATTATTATATGGATGGCAACCTAGTCATTTTATAGCATACACAACTACCCGGCTGCTGTGTCATGCGGACAGGCGATCGCGTTAAGCGTTGCAAAACACGAACTACAGGGGGGTTGCGTGAGTTATCACAACCTAAGGGATTTCCAAGAAATAAATTATCCATCTTGTGGGGTGGACGTCCCTGCCCGCCCAGTTAATTATATAATCTGATGATTATGCTAAATACTTCTACTCAATATTTCCGTAGCAGCGCTATTCAGTTTTTAGAACAAAGTCCTCAAGAACGTCTAGAAATTCTCAAGCAACTTGGCATAGCCCGCTATGAGTTCTTAACCAAAATGTGTCTCAATGAAGCAAATATAGTATGCATCATGCGGTTTCTTCAAAATCCTAGCCAGTTAAAATTTCCTAATTTAATGGGAGCCGATTTATCTGGCTTGATTTTAGATGAAGTTAACTTCATTCGTGGTAATTTATTAGGTGCAAACTTACGAGGAAGCAGTTTAGTAAATGCAGACCTGATATTTGCCAATTTTAGCAACGCAGATTTGAAAAATGCAAATTTGACTGGTGCTACTCTTAATGAGACTATGTGGTTAAATACTCTTGTAGAGGAGTGCGAGTTTGGAGAAGGAATTGGCTTGACAAAGAGTCAGCGTCAAGATTTACGATTTCGCGGTGGTAGGTTTAGTCTTTTAGGTGAAAATTAAATTAAATAACCGCAGAGACGCAGAGAACGCAGAGAAAAATAGAGGTTTTTGTTGTATATTAAGTGGGAATTAAGAGATTAATGAGTGATTCGATTAAGCTGCCCCAAAAATTGATGCTCTTAGGTTCGGGAGAACTCGGCAAAGAATTTGTAATTGCGGCTAAACGGCTTGGTAACTATGTGATTGCTGTTGACCGCTATGCGAATGCTCCGGCAATGCAAGTTGCTGATTGCTTGGAAGTAATTTCGATGCTGAGTGCTGATGATTTGGAAGCGATTGTTAGCAAATATCAGCCTGATTTTATTGTACCAGAAATTGAAGCAATTAGAACAGAAAAACTTTTGGAATTTGAGCAGCGAGGGATTACAGTCATCCCGACGGCGGCGGCGACTAACTATACAATGAACCGCGACAGAATTAGGGAACTGGCACATCAAGAGTTAGGTATCCGCACTGCTAAATATGGTTATGCGATAACTTTAGAAGAGTTGGTTGCTGTTTCTGATGAAGTTGGGTTTCCTAATGTCGTGAAACCTGTGATGTCATCCTCTGGTAAAGGGCAATCTGTTGTTAAAGAAAAGAGTGAAGTTGAGAAAGCATGGAATTATGCGATCGCCAATTCCAGAGGTGACAGTCAAAAGGTGATTGTCGAAGAATTTATCAATTTTGAAATTGAAATTACTTTACTAACAATTAAGCAGTGGAATGCACCGACAATTTTCTGTTCTCCTATTGGTCATCGCCAAGAAAGAGGAGATTATCAAGAATCTTGGCAACCAGCAGAAATTTCGGAAAACATGATAGTGGAAGCGCAGGAAATAGCGAAAAAAGTTACCGATGCTTTGGGAGGAGCGGGAATTTTTGGTGTAGAGTTTTTTATCACTAAAGACGAAGTGATATTTTCCGAACTTTCCCCTAGACCTCATGATACGGGAATGGTGACATTAATATCGCAAAATTTTAACGAATTTGAATTGCATTTAAGAGCTATTTTAGGCTTGCCGATTCCTCATATAGAACAGTTGGGTTTTTCCGCCAGTGCTGTCATTTTAGCCACGGAAAAATCAGATTCTATTGCTTATACAGGTGTAGCTGAGGCACTTTCAGAAAAAGATGTAGACATACGGCTATTTGGTAAACCTAATGCCCATCCTTATCGGCGAATGGGAGTGGCTTTGGCTAAAGGCAGTGATATTCAACAAGCGCGGGAAAAAGCGACAAGAGCAGCAAGTAAAATTAAAATTATTAGTCATTAGACTTCTTGCAAAAGTGGTTTTCTTGCTTACTTTTCACGCTATTTGTGGGACTCCCGGCAGAGAGAGCTGCCCAATACACTGCCTCGTCTTTGCGTGAGACAAAATTGTTACGGTAAGGTGAGAAAATTAGGGAGCATCCCAATTTTTGAAAAACACGTTTGTCATTCTGTTCGCGTAGCGTGCGCCTTAGCGCATACGAAACGAAGCGGAGCGTATCTCCTCCGGAGATGCTACGCGTTCGCCCAGCGTGCCGCAGGCATACGCCTTGGCGTGGCGAAGCCTCAGAATCTCAAGTCGTGAACAAGGCTTGAGATGCTTGATTGGGCTATCGCTCCATGCCTCACTTCGTGAGGAGCTACGCTAACAGCATGACAATAAATTTAAACATTTGGGGTGCTCCCGAAAATTAGCCTTTAGCGTGGAGGATACGTCCCCAATGGGAATTTATTTTCTGGTTGAATAATCGATTGTTTGTGACTGTATATTCTTCATCATTGAGTAAATCTTTCCATACTCCATTCAAAGGAAATGGGATGTCCACAAACTGCTCGCTAGCCGAGAAATTCAAAACAATAATAAATCTTTCCAATTGACCATTGAGACCATTTCCCCAACGGTGATAGATAACTATTTTTTTATCCTCATGAACTCCATAACCTTCGTTATTAAAATAAATATCTCCCTCATTATAGAAACTAGGATAGAAGTTAGGAGAGCGTAAAGAAGGATGATTTTTTCTAATTTGAATCAACTTCTTGTATATGCCAAACAATGTTTGACCGATAGAATCGTTAAGGTTATCCCAATTTACAGGTCTGCTGATAACCCGCCCTGAAAAGACGTCATCTGGTAAAAAGTACTCGTCTCCTAATTCTTGACCATTGTGAATTAGGATGGTACTTGGTAGTGTTAAAAGTGCAATGGCATAAGGTTGGGTTTTAAACCAGTTGTTAGGTCTAACATCAGCACCAAGCCGGGAACCACCAACTTTATTAACAATAGTTCCATGGTCATGATTTTCAATGTATACGGTAGGTCCGCTACCTGGGGTAAAATCCCTATGGGTATCCATAGCTCTCATGATACTCGTATTAACTGTGTTAGCATTGCCAAATTCAAAAGCTTTGAACATGAATGGATCGAACCAGCAACCCGTCGCGTGTATTCGGCTTGTGACATCAATTGCCAGATATCTAGGTTCAGTTAAATGTTCAATTGTCAATGAAATGTTTTCACGTCCTAAGCGCTCAAAGTCCTTCCGGAGAGCATCAATTAATTTAGCGATCCCATTATCTCCACCGTCAGGAAGGAAATATCCCAGAGTGAAATCAAACCGGATACCATCAATCTGGTATACGTCTAACCAGTACTTACAAACATCAAATATAAATTCTTGAGTGCATTGGTTTTGATAATTTAAATCTACATCAAGGAAGGGACTTGCAAAAGGTCCACAGTAAGGAGAATCATCTGGATTACGATAAAGCCAGTAATAGGGAAAACCACCCCTTTGTTCATCTCCCTTATCAGCATGGTTGAACACACCATCCATAATGACATGAATATCTTCTCCGTGTAGCGCTTCAATCAATTCTTTCAGTCGATAAAGTCTATTGAGTTTTTCTTCTGGGACATCGCTATTTGCATTTGTAAATCGGTCTTCTACAGAGAAGAATAAATAGGGGTTGTATCCCCAACCAAAGTCTCTGCCAAGAACTGCTGTCCAAGGCATAAATTCAACAGCGTTGATTCCCAAATCTTTTAGGTACTGAATTTTATCCTTAATAAAATCTAAACGAGCTTTTGGTGGCTCGCCAGGTTGACTATTCTCAAGGAGTTTTTCCGTAAAATCATCAATCATTAATTCGTAAATGATCAGGTCTCCTGGTGGAAGCCTATTAGCAATAGGTTTAACATTCTCGACTTTTTTTCCACCTACGACAAAACCTGAGTTTTCACTGTTAGGGTCTTGTCCACTGTACTTGGTACAGGGATCATTACACCTTCTGGTCGAGTCATCATTAAAGGTCACATAAAATTTATATTCATAAAAATCGTCAGGCAAGGTAGTAGAAAAAGTGTATAACATTCCTTTAGAATGGTCTTGTAGTATCATCTCAGGTGCATTCTCTATATCCCAGTCTTTTTGTTCTGGTTTGAGATGCTTTTGAAAAGTTCCTACGACTTGTATCTTCTTTATCTGTGGCAATCCACCCCTTGTATACTGTGAAGGGTCTTTAGCTTTATCTGGAAAGAAAAGCTTGAAAGTGATGTTGTTTCCCTCAACTTGAGGACCAAAATTTTCGTACACGGTAAATACGCTCCTGATAAGGTTTGAGTGATTTAAACAAAGAAAAACTGAAAAAATTTTAAATAGCTAAATCCCGATTCCATCACATAGATGACTATCTTCTGAGGTGACATTAGGGTTATTCTTTAGATAATTCCGTGCCCAAGTACAACCATGCTCTAACAGTGGCTCTAAATCTTCTAAATACGAATTCCACAAAATCACGGTTGTATCTTCACCGCCAGTCACAAGAGTTTTGCTATCTGGGCTAAAATTGACACTCCAGACGGCATCGCGATGCCCACGCAGGGTTCTCAACAAAGTACCGTCGCGCCTCCACAACTTAATAGTGTTGTCGCTACTTGCAGTTGCAATTAGGTTACTGTCAGGGCTGAAAGCTACGCTGTTGACTATATCTTTATGCCCAGATAAAGTTTTGATTAAACTGCCATCGCGCTTCCACAACATGGCTTTGTTATCCCAACTGCCAGAAGCAATAATGCTGCCATCTGGGCTAAAGCTTACACTGTTGACTCCACTTTCATGACCGGACAGAGTTTTGATTAAACTGCCATCGCGCCTCCACAGCTTGACTTTCTCATCCCAACTGCCAGAAGCAATGATGTTGCTATCTGGGCTAAAGCTTACACTATTAACCCCTGCTGTATGTCCGTGGAGAGTTTTGAGCAAAGTACCATCGCGCCTCCAAAGCTTAATAGTCTTGTCACCACTGGCAGTAGCAATTATATTACCGTCGGGGCTAAAACTGACATTCCAAACCATATCTTCATGACCAGAGAGGGTTTTGAGTAAAATGCCATCCCGACTCCACAGCTTGACAGTTTGGTCACCACTAGCAGTAGCAATGATTTTGCCATCAGGGCTGAAACGGACACAGTTGACTTGATTACTATGACCAGAGAGAGTTTTGAGAAACGTACCATTACGGCTCCACAGCTTGACAGTATTATCCCAACTGGCAGAAGCTATTAGGTTACCGTCAGGGCTGAAAACTACACTAAAGACCTTTTTGCCATGTCCCCAAAGCGTGTGCTGTTTTTTACCTTCTAAACTCCAGAGTTTAGCAGTTTTATCCCAACTGACAGAGGCTATTAGGTTACTATCGGGGCTAAAAACGACATCAAAGACTACTTTATCATGCCCTGTAAGGGTATTTAGTGCTCGACCATTGCGACTCCAAAGTTTGACAGTTTTATCGCTACTGGCAGAAGCAATCATGTTGCCGTTAGGGCTGAAACTGACTTTGTTAATCACATCATGATGTCCCTTCAGGATATGCAGTAGTTTCCCTTCACGGCTCCAAAGCCTGACAGTCTTGTCCCAACCAGCAGAGGCAATGAGGTGACCGTCAGAACTAAAACTGACACTATTGACGCCACCCTTATGCCCGTAAAGAGTTTTGAGCAAAGTGCCATCCCGACTCCAAAGCTTTACAGTACCATCCCCACTGGCAGTGGCAATTTGGTTGCCGTCTGGACTGAAACTGACGCTCTTGACTACATTGTTATGCCTATAAAGAGTTTTGAGCAAAGTGCCATTCCGACTCCAGAATTTAACAGTTTTATCCCAAGCAGCAGAGACAATGAGATGACCGTCCGGGCTAAAACTGACACTGTTCACTTCCTGCGTATGCCCATGAAGAGTTTTGAGCAAAGTGCCATCCTGATTCCAGAGTTTGATAGTGTGGTCTTTACTAGCAGAGGTAATGAGGAGACCGTCCGGGCTAAAACTTACACTGTTCACTTCCTGCGTATGCCCACGCAAGGTGTGCAATTCTCTACCTTCCCGGTTCCAAAGCTTAACTGTTTTATCTCGACTGGCAGTCGCAATGAGATTACCATTAGGGCTGAAAGCTACGCTGTTGACTGTATCGTGATGTTTTTCTAAGCGGTTGCGTTCTCTGACAAAATTAACTGCCTGTAATAATGCATCTACAACCTGAACTCGAGTGTGATTATCGACTCCAAATGTACTTTTGATGCGACTCCCTGCCTTAATAGTTGCTATCAGTGCATCAAATTCCTGATTCGCAGTTAAGAAAGTTTCTGCGGATGATCTTGAGGTGTTAATCTCGCTGATGCGTGCTTTTTGTGATTGCCACCAAGCTACCCCTGCCAAGCTCAAAGCTAGCATCAAGCCAGCAGTCAGCCCTGAGACAGTAAGTTGCCGTCTACGCTTGTGCTTTTTGTGGTCGTTATTCCGCAGTGCCAAAGAAAGCTCAATGAAATGTTTCTCACCAGAACTCAGTTCATCTTGGCGTTTTTGCTGCCAATATTCTGCATCTGCCAAAGGCTTTGCGCGCAACAAAGCACCTTCATCTTTGCCACTACTTTCCCATTGATGAATTGCCGATCGCAACTGCTCTTGCCAATAGCGAAATTCACCATCAACTTGTATCCACTGCTCTAAGCGTCCCCAGCTTCTAATCAGCGCCTCATGCACGATTTCCACTGTTTCTTCACCTGATGACTCGTTGCGGTTAGTTACCACAAGACGTGCATCAGCTAAGCGCATCACCAAATCCCAGTTTTCTCTTTTCACCTCATCACGAGTCGCCAACCTCCGGGTAGCCTCCACTCCTTCCCCTAAACGCACTAACTGCATAAACACTCGCTGCGCCCGACTGCGATCTACTTCACAAAGCTGGGCATACACTGCTTCGGCGTGGATAGCCAAAGCCTCCTCAACACCGCCAATCTCCTCGTAGCCCGCATAAGTCAGCCATCCATCTCTCTGTTTTGACCATAGTTGTGTTAAGGCAAACTCCAGCAACGGTAAACGTCCTGACTGACCATTTCCAGCACTAATAAGTTTATTTGTCAACTTATTCTCTAGTCTCACCTGCATTTGTGTTGCAGGCTGTTCAATAGCTGCTCGCAATTCCTCACGGCTCATTGGTCCGAGATTCAGGACTGCTCCTTGCAATGCATCGCTAAAGGGGCGGTAAGAAAGAGCATGTCCGTAAAAGTCCGCTCGCAGAGTCAGGACTAGGGTAAATCCCGGAGCTAATTTGACTGCATTCAGTAATGCATCTAAGACACCTTGGCGTTCTTCTTCTGGGCAAAGAGTGTAGAGTTCTTCAAATTGGTCAGCTATTATGACCAAACGAGTTTTAGGGTTTTGCTGGACAAAGCTTTCGATGATTTTGTATAAGGCTTGATTATCTTGTCGTAGTGCGATTTCCAGTTCTAACTCAATCAGGCGGCGAGCATTTAATTTTGAATTTTGATTATTTTGATTATTTTGATTATTTTGATTTATATATCCATTTAGATTTAGGATCTCATTTAGGTTGTCTCCTTGATGGCACCCAAGGGATAAAGCTTCGCCAATGCTAGAAGTTAACGCAGCTGCCAACGCCTCAAACGGATTATTACCCGGACGAAACGAAACTATCTGCCACTTAACATTTGGATCTTGACGCAACTGAGGAACCAACCCAGCAAACACCACACTCGACTTACCACTTCCACTCGGACCAACCACCGCTACCAACGGCTTTCTTTTGGTCGCCGTCACCAAGTCCTGTGTGAACTGCTCCCGCCCAAAAAATAGGTCAGCATCTTTCTCACCAAAGGCAAATAAACCACGATACGGACATGGAGGAACTCCGCCTAACTTCAGCCAACTCGGTGGTTCTACTGCCGGATTTTGACAAATGACAGCCAACCAAGATGCACCCGGAAAGTCATCTTCTAAACCTTGTAACTTCCGGCGTGCTTGCTGAACCGCAAGGTATAAAGAACGCCGTTCTACGGCAAAAGCTGCTAAAAAATGCTTAAAAAATTCCTGTGCCACCAGGTTCGGCACTGGCTCACGCATCACAATCACTGTGGGAATATTTAATTTTTCCAGCGCACTGGCTAATCCCAGTCCATCACAGGAGTTGAAAATTGCTAGTTGTAAACCATTGTCGATCGCTGCTTTGAGAGCTTCTTCTAACTGTCCAATTGTTAAACTATTGTTGGTCTTATGATCATTAATATAAATTCTGCCTGTTTCACCCTCGGTTTGACTGTGACCGGCAAAAAAGAACATATCCCAACCGGGGTTTTGCCAAAGAAGAGTGTTAAATTCCTGACGAGAGGGATTGACAAGAAACACTATTTCTGCATCTTCTAAAGTGTCAAGAAAACTGATTTCTGTTTGCAAATCAATCCCTTCGCTATTACCTAGAACCGCTAAAATTCTGACTTTCTTTGTTGGTAATTTTGACTTGTTTGGTTCCCGGCGCTTATACTCTGGTTGGGAAAGTGCCATTTCTGCCTGGGGATAATCATTGAAGAAATCCCAACGATGCCAAGGTAATCGCCGTAGCAAGTCATTGTTGGTTTCAATAATGACTCGAATTTCTTCGGCTGGATGTAGTTGCGATCGCAGTTGTCGTTCTATATTGATAAACTCAAAAGATTTGAGCCAATGATTAATATCTTCTTGTAGTTTGTGGCACACATCATGAAAACCGACAACAGAGACATTCGTTATACCACCTTCGTCAATTTCCAGTTCATCATCTTCCACCAATAGAGAACGCAAATGTTGGCGACCACAAACATTTTTGTAATTTAACTGCCAATTTTGACAGAGTTCAACTAAAGATGGTGCTGCTGGTAAGCTACCAATAAATTGCTGTGGAAAAGAGTTTCCTGATGACCATAACCTAGCAGTAACATTTGGAAATCCGTTGTTTAAATCCCCACTTCCTAGGCTAATAACAACTGATTTACTCATAGAGAAGACACTTTTTTATTTTTGCAAGCATGGTCTCTTCTACAAATTCAGTCTATTCTTTTTCGTATCTTTATATTAAAAATAAGATTTGTAAAAGAGCGGGTTTAGTTTCGGAATCACAGCCCAACCTAGTGTCTTTAATAAGAATGTCTTAAATAGACTATCGCTCCTCTTGAAAGATACCCTCATAAAAAGCACTTTGGCAAGAATAGGATTTATTAAGATACATAGTTGTCGGCATTTTGAACTTATGCAGTTCTTCGGGAACCTTAAAAGCCGTATTTATACAGCGGATTGCAAGTTAATAGAGTACACCCCTCCTGAATCCTCTCCAATCCATCCTACGGTGTACACACAAGTCATCGCATGACTCAAAATTTCCAAAGGAACCTTACCGCTTCTAAAAACTTGGACAACGTTACCCACAAGTAGACAAAGTTGTACAAAGGGAAGTTAGCGGTTTATCTTCCAAGAAATCATCTTTAACGCCTAAGCTTGCTCTTTTGCAGATTGCTCCGACCATTGCTTAACCAAAGATTCCCAGTTAGAGATAGCATAAAAGTTGTGACGCTTAATGCTAGATTTCTTAATCAGGTTATTCAGTTGATTCCACAGACTCCATACGTGCTTTCCATCCTTCATGGATAGATAGGCGGTTATGGAGTCTGGAATATTTTCAGTTAATCTCATACCACGTCTGGCTATAGCCATAGCAGCAGCCTCATCACTGGCTAGACCGTACCTACGTGCGTACTTGACTAGCCCGATAACACTGGTGTAGGCAGGATTTACCTTCATCAGGTAAATACCTCGGTTGCTCAAAATACTTTCTACTAACTCGTAGAAACGACTGTAAGCCCAGCCAGAAAGCATTCGAGCATACTTTCTACCACGTTCCGAAAGCTGTTCTTTCTTGGCGCAAAAGTCCAATTCCTCACAAACGACCGGACAGGAAAACGTGTCTGCCAGTGTTGCGAGTTGCAAGCAGGCATCGACAATCTGGGCATCCTGCTTACCAGATGGTAGTCCCATCTGAAGTGGTATTTGACCATGTGCTTTGAGATTGCCGTCTCCATCAACATATGCCCAGCCAATTGAGCCAGGATTCATATCAATCCCGATGCAGCCATAAGCAGAATGCCTAGAGATGCGCTTTACTKGCGCTGGAGTAAACTGTAGTGCGACATTCCATTTACCGTCCTTGCGGTAAAAATGCCACGTTCTAGAGCCATCAGTAGGCAACCTGTTAATGTTGCGATCATAGTTGCCTAGTTTTGTCTGTACGTATTTACCAAATCTTGATTCTAGGCAAGCTGGAACACGAAATTTAAGAGTATCACCGTCCCATTGACAGACCTGATTCCCAAATGATTCATCTTTAGAACCAACAACAAAAGCTTGGTCTTTAGGAATAACAGTTTGAATTGGTGTAACCTTTAGATGTTCAATTTGCTTGCTCAACTGGTGAGCGCGTCGTTTCTTATTGTGAATCTGAAACTTCAAATTCTGCCAGTTGGTATCGCGATGTTGAACTGAACAAGATAGAGGGAATCGGCATCCAGTCTTGGACTTCTGCCAGTTCTTTTTGGAATAAAACTTTGTTGAATCTGAAAGTTTCTTTTCTGACTTTGTAATCCAAGAGTGGATTGATTTTAGTTTACCTTCTAGCGTTTTGATGTGGCGTTTACGGTGTTCTTTAGATGCGTCAACCGCACCGAGTGAGTGAGCTATCACCCCGCCTGCGTGACGTTTCGAGATACCATAAGTTTTTTGTAAATGAGTATTCCAACTGGATTTATTGAATGGTTGACCAGATAGAAGATAATTAGCGGTCTCACACGCTGCTTTCTGAAATACCGGACTATAAGCAGCCAAGAACATCTCAAGCTCAGTGAGTCCTAAACTATTCAGTTCTTCTGCTGGAGTCGGTAATCCTTTGACATATGTGAGAGTTGCCATCTATTTCACCTCAAAGCCATCTATGATTATTGTAAAAATGAACTCCACCGTGATAGCTATCAACAGCCTTAATAGCTTGAAACTCTATCGAAACAATTTCTCCCATTGTTTCTCCAGTAGCACCGCAGAAAGATTCTAGAGATTCCCAATTGCAATCAAACAAAGGCTCAAACACTTCTTGATACATTGGTTCTCCATTTTTTCGCCATCGGTCATAAGCATCAAATTGATAGTCACACTCAGGAATACCATCAGGAGATGTTGTTGATACTTCCATGCAATATGTTAAATCAAACAATATTTGTCCGTCTCTTTCATCGATTTCATCTAAAGAAACAAAATCTACTTCAATTTTAGAAACTTCAAATACTAAATCGGGTGAATAAGCAAGCAATCTTTTTCTACTGGTTCTAAAGCAATTCAAATTTTATCCCATAAACTTTTTAGTTGAGGTAATCCTGCTTTTCTCGCCTCTTCTTCATTATTTGCAACTAGTCTAAATCCAATCGTTATTGTTGTCATGGTTGTTATTTAACCTCGTTAATAGCTTGAGTCATCCCATCAATCAGTTTCTTGTTCTTCTTACTGCGAGAACCATACAAACGAGCGCTGAACACTGTAATCAGTTCAATCATGTCCTGTACCAACTCTTGCTCAAATGTGACTTCTTCATTTGATTTGTTGATAATCACTACTTCGGTTTCAAATTCTTCGCACATTGCAAAGACTAATTCAGCACCAAACCTTAGTAATCTGTCCTTGTGAGTCAGTACTAATCTGGCTACATCTCCTTGCATAATGCGTTTAAGTAGCTTTTGAAGTCCTTTTTTCTGATAATTCAAGCCACTTCCTAAATCTTGAATCGTTTCGTATTGCCAGCCATTAGCACTGCTAAACGCCTCTAATACTTGTGCTTGGCGCACTAAATCCTCTTTTTGGTCGTGGCTTGAAACACGAGCGTAATTAATGGTTATGCGGTCATCTAGCTGTTTTAAATCACGCGGTGTGATTCGTCTAATATCAGCTAGAAAAAAGCGTCTTTGACCTGTGGGTGAGCGCTCTGATTTAATCTTGCCAGAATCCGCCCAACGTCTTAATGTCTTGGTGGAGATGCCTAATTCTTTAGCCGCATCCCCAATACTAATTGTCACTTCTGATGTACTTTCCATATCAACTCAACTGATATAGACTACAGGAGTATACTTACCCATTGCAGAAAAGATGTCAAGGATTGTCCAATAATTTAGTTAGAGTAGCGACCCCTCTCTCTGCCCTATCGGACATCCCTCTCCAAGCTCGCACAGAGGGAAAGATTTTAGCGCACCCTAAAGCGAGGGTGAGGTTTTGAACCAGATGTGTGTACACGGTAGTGCCAATCCATCGGGGAGGATGCCCGGGCGGGTCGGGTACTATACCTCACTTAGATGAAAAGCGCTATAAAGTATCAGGAACCACGCCAGCTTGACTATGACCACCCAAAAGGGTAGTATGCCACCGTACCACGTTCCAAAGCTGCATCTTGAATTCATAACAGCTTGCCTTGACAATATCAACTATTTATGGTTCATGATGTATTTAAATTAGTTTTTATCTCCAAATCAGCTTCTTGCCTATTGCCCAAAACTACCAATCTTGTGACTTTTTTGAAAGTTATTTTGGCGCCGATGCTTTTCAAAGGTTTATATTAAGGTCTCAACAGAGCTATTTCTGTAATCACAGCCTCCATTCTTCAGTATCAGTATCTAGGTGCATCCGCTATTGTTAAATCTATTGTAGAATGTTTTGAGACTTTACTAGAAGAGGTTATTATTTATAAATTAAAAATTATTTTTTGTGATGCGTTTTTTGATTCACGCATACTAAAGCCTTAAGATAAGTTTAATCAATTAACTTTAAAAAATTTAAGAAAATTATTATCTGACCACTCTTTGAATCAGACACCTAAGGCGCTTATGAATAGGTTGATAGTTTTAAGCTTGGGTCAGGGAAATCTACACGAAGGCTTTCCTAGTGTAACAGCATATATCGGGTCAGCAGAAAATCCGTATCAAACGAAATTTACTGCTAGCTTACCGTCTGCACCAGACCTGCCGGAACTGTACCGTAATTGGCAGTCACTTTATTCGGCTTTTTTTCATCGTCCATCTTTACGAGTTGGTGTAGAAGATACTGAAGAAAGTGACGATACTTTTGAAATCGAAGACGCTTACGTCACTAATGTTTCTGAAGTAGACCTTAAGGATTTATGCAAGCAACTTTACGGCTCGATAAATCTCTGGCTTAATTCGGTAGAATTTCGCAAAATTGAGCAGCAATTACGTACACATTTAAAACCATCTGAAGAAATTGGCTTCATTATTGAAACCAATGACAATTTGTTACGACGATTACCTTGGCATTTGTGGAGTTTTTTTGATGATTATCCCTATGCAGAAGTCGGGTTAAGTGCGTCGGAGTATAAACAACCACATAAATTACCTCAGCTTAAAAAAAGCAAAATTAGAATATTAGCAATATTGGGAAATAGTCAAGAAATTGATATTAGTCAAGATAGGATTTTTTTAGAACAATTATCAACTGATGCAGAAATTCAGTTTTTAGTAGAGCCGAAGTTAGACAATCTGAATGACCAGTTTTGGCAACAAAGTTGGGATATTCTCTTTTTTGCTGGTCATAGCTGCACTCAAGAAAAAGGAAGGCTGCAACTCAATCAAAAAGACACAATTACCCTTGACCAACTAAAGTATGGTCTCAAGCAAGCTATCAGTCGTGGATTACGTTTGGCAATTTTCAACTCTTGTGATGGTTTGGGATTGGCGCAGCAGCTCCAGGAGTTGCACATTGGGCAAGTCATTGTTATGCGTGAGCCAGTACCGAACGTTGTCGCCCAAGAATTTTTAAAGCATTTTCTTGCCGAATTTTCTCGGGGACAGTCTTTATATACTGCGTTACGTTCTGCACGAGAAAGACTGCAAGGATTGGAGGGAGAATATCCTTGTGCTACTTGGTTACCAGTAATTTGCCAAAATCCTGGGCAATTGCCGATGGTCTGGCATACGCAACGGACTGAACCTGTATACAAGGTAAGCTCTCTAGTGGCAGATTCCGTAACCAAACAACCCACTGGTCGTTACTTTGGAAACCATACTCTTTCTTTGACAGCAAAGCAAAACCAATTAGTTAAACATCGCTTAGGCGTCGCCGCCACCCGTCGTCTTTCAACCCTGCTAGCAACTAGTATGTTGGTAGCTACTACTATCATAGGAGTGCGCCATTTAGGTATGCTACAGCCTTGGGAACTACATTCTTATGATCATTTAATGCATTTGCGACCAGCAGATGAAAAGCCAGACCCGCGTTTATTAATAGTCACGATTAATGAAGCGGATATTCAGTATCAGATTCAGAAGAAGATGAATATGCGTTGGTCGCTATCAGACCAAGCACTCAGTCAACTGTTCCAAAAATTGGAGAAGTACCAACCAGCAACTATTGGTTTAGATATTTATCGTGATTTCCCTGTTGATCCCAATTATCCAGAGTTAGGCGAAGTCTTGCAGCAAGACAAGCGAATATTTACAGTGTGCAAAGTTTCTGCTCCTAATGATGGCGCACCTGATGGTGTTCCTCCCCCTCCAGAAGTCTCAAAAGAACGTCTCGGTTTTAGTGATTTTGTGGCTGACGCAGATCGTATTCTTCGTCGCCAAGCTGTGCAATTAACCCCTCCTGTGCAATCTCCTTGTGCAGCAGAATATGCTTTCAGCTTTCAGCTAGCACAGCAATACCTTCAAGGTAAAGGTATAAAATGGGACATTAATCAAGAGAAAAACTTGCAAATTGGCAACACTGTTTTTAAGCCCTTACAATCCCATACAAGCGGCTACCAGGGAGTGGATGCTTCAGGATATCAAATTCTGCTCAATTATCGTTCTCTGCCCTCTGTTGCCAATATTGCCCAAACAGTCTCCCTTAAAGAAATTCTCAATGACGAGATTGTTCCTGAGTTATTGCAGAAGTCGGTGAAGAACCGAATCGTCCTCATTGGCGTGACGGCTTCTAGTTCTTCTGATGATTGGGAAACTCCATACACTGCAAAAGCACCAGACAAAGAAAAGCAAATCCCAGGCGTATTTCTACAAGCGCAGATGGTAAGCCATATTGTAAGTGCTGTTTTGGATGGTAGACCTTTGATGTGGTGGTGGTCTGGATGGGTGGAAGCACTCTGGATATGGGGCTGGGCATTGCTGGGAGGGATTCTATCTTGGCGAATTTTACAGCCACTTCATATAGGATTAGCTATTGTAACAGCACTATTGATACTTTTTACTATCTGCTTTGGTATATTTACACAGGCAGGGTGGATTCCACTCGTTCCGTCAACATTGGCATTAGTGTCTTGTGCAGTTGTGCTGAAGATACTACCAAAGCATTATGCAGCAACAGCAAAAAACGTTGGAACTCTTAAATATGAGTAAAAATAAGTTGCCTCAAAGACACTATAAACTAGCTTGCGCTATCCCTCTGCTGGTGGTTGGGCTTGTGAGTGATCCAATAAAAGTGCAGGCAAATCCAGTACAAGCTTTCCGCAACAGAATCACTCACACATCAAACCTTCTTGCCCAGAAATTTCCTGATAACGGTGACCCTAAGGGACGCCGCCGAGGAGGGACAAGCCGTCGTGATGGATGTCCAGAACTGAAAACACCTATTACTGCTTTAGTACCTGGTGAGGAAAGTAACAACAAATCTTACTTGGGATCAACAGTTGCTGAGTATCCAACCTTTTGGGTTTATGTTCCTGAATTACCAACAAACTCACGTTTTGGAGAGTTTGTGTTGCAGGATGAACAAGGTAATGATGTATACCGAACTTCTCTGACATTGCCAGGAAAGGCTGGTACTATAGGCATTAGCCTACCCTCAAATTCACAATATGCTCTCAAGCAAAACTCAAAATATCACTGGTTCTTCCGAGTTTATTGTAATAATCCACAAAACAAGCCTGAGTATTTTTTTGTGGACGCATGGCTCCAACGGGTAGCGCTGAGTCGCGACATTGAGCAACAGTTGAAGACTGCAAAATCAGGGGAGTATAAGGTTTATGCTGCTAATAATCTTTGGTACGATGCCATAACAAATTTAGCCGAACTCCGCAGCAGCAATCCAAATGAGCGCGTGTTGTCTCAAGACTGGACTAACTTGTTTGAAGCTGTTGGCTTGGAAGAACTAGCCCAAGTGCCCATCTTGCAAAGTTACAGTTCGCAAGAGTAACGCTCTTAGAAACCTGTTTCTTGGAGAAACTGAGCATCTTAAGCAAAGCAAGTGACTGGTTTCGACTCAACTACTCACTTTTTAGCAATGCAAATGCAGAATTGGTGTTATGAAGTGGGGTTAGTTAGCACTAGCAATTGTGTCGTTTGCTTTTAAAGCCAATTCCCGACTAACACAAACGGTGCCCAAAAATATGGATTTTTCTGTTGATCAAAAACAGCGAGTTGGGCATGCTGGAGTGCTTCGGCTTTATTGACTCCAGCTTTTAACTCTTGGTAAAACTTACTCATCAAATCGGCGGTAGACTCATCGTCTACAGACCACAATGTTGCCAGTGTACTGCGTGCGCCCGCCCGCACAGCAACTCCAGCTAGTCCTAAAGCTGCACGCTTGTCTCCAAGAGCAGTTTTGCAAGCACTGAGAACAAGTAATTCTATATTGTTAGTGTTATAATTATTAGACTTACCCGTGTCGCTGACTCGTAGTAATTTATCAAATTCCTTCACCTTCAGGAGCTCATCCCAGGTGACAATAAAGGTTTTTTCTGGATCGGAACTAAACTCGCCGTGAGTTGCTAGATGAATGACTGAAAAGGAAGCAGATTGCAACTGTTTTTGCAGGTTGGTTTCGGTAAACTGCTGATTTAACAGTTCTTGACTCCTAGGTACCTCAGACTTGATTTCTTGCAATTCCCGTGGCACGTTATCGAGTGGGGGAAACTTGCGGTTTTCGATAGAGCGTTCTACCGCGACTCCAGCAGTTAAGGTGTTTAAGCTTACCTTTTGCAACCGTTTGGGATCAAGGAGTTGCAAACCAGGGGCGACGGCGATCGCATACTTTTCCACCAAATATTTCTGCTGTTGTTTGTCATACAGAACGGACATTGGTATATTCCGCAACTCCCCATCTAGGACAAACACTAAGGTTTTGATGCCACTTTTACTTAACTGTGCTTCAGCAGGTCGGATTAACCAATCATATATCTGTTGGGATAGCTGCTTTACCTGAGCAGTCCTGGTGACATCGCGTAAGTACTCCCTTAAGTCTTCTACAACACCTTTGACTTTATCTTCGGCAATCACAGTTTTGTAGTGGCGCAAGTCCTGGTTAGGCAACTTGAGAATAACATCTAGACCATCTGGTAAAATAATTGGATACAGAACTGCTGCTTGTTGGTCTTGTTTATCAATCACTGGGTCAAGTTCCTGCTTAGCAGTTAAACAGGCTGAGCGAAAAAAGTTGTCCAGTTCTGCTAATTGCAGCGATTCCATTACAAAACGAGCTTGCTGTATATTCTTTTGGTCTAGGTGTTGGGAATTGGAATTTCCTTTTGCTGTTTTGTGTTCTTCATTCTCTGTTTGCAAAAGCAATGCCACTAACTCCCGATACACAGGTTCCACAGTTTCCCGAAAGGAAAACTGAATGTCTGGATTGATCGCAACTAAATCACTACGTAAAGTCCGCAGAGTGTTGAAGGCTTCAGAATAGTGGAGGACAGCCCCTTTGATATCTCCCTGCTGTTTGCGGATACGTCCTAGTTGCCATTGCCATTGATAAACAATATCTGATGCATCAATACTTTGGGCTAGAAACAAAGCTTTCTGTGTTACCTTTTGGGCATCACTAAACTGCTGATTAATTTCATACAAATTCCCAAGAGTTCCAAGGGCATAAGATTCTGCTCGTTTGTCTTGCAAGCTTTGCGCCTGCTGAACTGCGGTTGCTAGTATTTGGGCTGAGGTTTGGAGGGAGGGGGATGAGGGAGGGAGGGAGGGAGGGAGGGAGGGGGGTGTTGCTTTTAGTACTGCTTGATCTGCGCTATCTTTGCTTGCCAGATCCATCAAACTTTGGGCAAAGTTAATTTTGGCGTCAACTGCCATGCGGCTTGGGGGCAAGTTGTTGATTTCAGAGTGGATTTTGGAGGAGAATGCTAATGCTTCTGCAAGTCGCTTTGTCTCAATAAGTAGGCTCAGTTGATTGAGATATGCTTGAATACGTGTGGTTGCGTCAACAGATGTACTTGCAGCTTGCTGGTAGTAATTTAGCGCAGTTTTTGTGTCATGCTGGAGGCGGGCTGTATTTCCCAGGTTGAAGAGAACTTCACTGACAACTTGATTCGATGACGTGGCTTTTGCTAGTGCTAAACTTTGCTCTAAAACCTGCTGCGATTCCTTTAAATCACCAATCACTTGCCGAATGTTACCAAGGCTCAGCAGTGCTGCGGCTTTCGTCGCTGAATCTGGTTCGTTTTTAAAAGTTTGGGAAATCTCAGTTAAAATCTTATTTGCCTGACGGTATCGCCCTAAAGCTTGCATAGCTTGAGCGGAATTCATACGATTACGAGTTAATGCAGCACTATCTTTTATTTGCTGATAAATCTCAGCAGCTTGTTGCCAAGTCGTCACTGCTGCGCCCGCTTGTCCCTGTGCCAATTGTAACTGTCCTCGCACATCAAGGGCTTGTGCCAAAATTTTAGAACGTTCTTGAGAGTTATTTAAATTTTTCAATAAATTGAGACTTTGAGTGTTCGCTTTTTCTGCTTGAGTCCATAAACCTAGTTGCTGAAAAGCTAAGGAGAGATTGCTCAAAGCTATAGCTTCCCGTAAACTATTCTTATCAGTTCTAAAATCAGCAGCAGCCTGTTGCAAGGCTTTAACTGCAAGAGTAAACTGTCCAGCCTCATAAAGTTTTTGACCCTGTTGCACAAAGTCTTGTGTTTTAACTCGGCTGATTGCTAAGTTTTGTGCAGCAGAATTGACGGCTGCAGGTTTTGCCAACACGGGTGATAGAATTACGCAGAGAAATGCAACCATTACTGCAAGTAAGGGTTGAGCTATCCAACCCCTACCGGAGTATTTGGATTGAAAAATGGATTTTAGAATACGGAAAAATACAGGCTTTTTTCTTGCCACACTCTTTCCCCTTTACTACAGTTCAAAGTCTTCTTTCACCTTTAGATTTTCCCCTAAACTTACTTCAACACTGAAACGTTTTCCTGATTCTCCCTTAAAAGGTTTGAGTTGAATGTAGTTATCTTGACTTCTGGAAGTGACTTGCTGAAGAGTTTTTCCTGCTTTAGACAGCAAAGTCAAATTCAGAGAAGGCGGCAAATATCTTTCTCCACCTGTAGGATGTAACTGGATCAAAACACCCAATTTCTCCTCGGTTTCTTCTGTGATATTAACTAGCAGCGCCACAGTTTGATGACCCAGTTGCACTCCCAAGTCAATAAGTTTGGCTTTTTTGGGACCTTTGTGTGTAATTCTGGTACTTAAAGCGAGATTGGCTTCTGGATTTATCAGCGTGTCAATTGTTTGCCAACCTTCTTCAAAGACTCCCTCTAACCATTGACTTAACTTGGTTTTGGTATTGTGCAAATATGTTTGAAGTGATACGGTGGCAGATTGGGTTGAGGCTAGAGGTAAAGGAATAGCTGAGGGTTCTAAGAAACGGTGGTAGAACAACAAGTGATTGAGTTCTGCATCAAATAAAGACAGCGGTAGCTGATAATAACCATCCTCCAGAATTTGTAAATTAAATTGGCTTCGGTAATTTACCAGTTGGTCGTGACGTAGAAAGCCTCTGAGAATCGCTTGTTGTTCTTCTTCTAACACCTCAACGACAACATAAAAATGAGCTGCCAATTCTGGTTGCTCAATGGCATCTGTTGGGATATTTACTATTTCATCAAGTACATGTTCTGTAGCAATTAGACAAATTTTAAACTCACCTACCTTGAGATGACAACCGGTTTCCCTAACATTGGTATCTCGATGGATGGGTTGATCTGGTATGCGTGTACTTAACCATTTTTCACAGCCAAGTGTTGCCAATGTATTTAGATAGGTTTGCCACTGTTGTGCTTCACTCATTACCCGTTGGCTATAACCTCTTGCTTGATGGAAGTCTTCTGGTTCTAGCCAAATCACTTCTGGAAGCAAGAACCTTATGTCTGATGAATTAACCGAGGAACGGCGCATTATTGTACTCCTTATATTTATATGTATCGGTTTTTTGTCTAAGATTCCTTTAGCCTCGCTTTGAAAGCAGGGTTTCGGGATATATCTGTTTGTCGTCTGTCTATGGATCTAAATATTTGCGAAGTTGTTGAGCATATGCACTATCCATTGAACGGCTTTTTCCAGCTCTGATTTCTTCTGCTGCTTCTTGAAAGATTTCGTCATCAACAAAAGCTTCTATATATTCAGCCAATGTTTTAAGATAGTCTGGTTCCGGGGGCATTTTGGTCAAACCCTTTTCAACAGCTTTCTTAAGAACCTTGTCAAGAATTTGTTGGACTGTTGAAGCGCGTATCTTGCTGAGTAAATCACCCGGATTCAATATCCGTCTCGCTTGATCCCAACTTGTCATTCCCAACTTAGGAGCAATATCCTTAAGAGATAAATTTTCGCAGTAGTAGAGTTGTAAACCAGGAATAAATTGTTGAGCTAGAATACTATATTTTTTGCTTTTTGTCAAGTCAGCAATGCGATCGCGTATTTCTTGCTCTATAGAACTCTTCAAAGCTAAGCTAAGTTGCTCATGCAAAAAATCCAAAATTTCCTGCTGTTCTATATCTAACTCCTGACGGTTGTCAGCGGGTAAATCTGGTCTAGGGCTATAACCTCCAGCCTCAGGATCTTGGATTTCCAGAGGTTCTCTATAACTCCAGATATCATACTGTCTCACCTGTGTGGCTACCTGTTTGAGTTGATTCATCAACTCCACTGTAGAGTTGATAATGACATCTCTTTTTCGCAAGCCGTTAAGCATTTCTTGCAGTTGAGCGCTTGATGGATCCGGACATCTTCTTCCTCCCTTGGCATTTTGTTGAAGTCTGTCACGGCGATAGACAGCATGAAACACTTCTACAAGCAGGCGATCGCGCTTTGATAAACGTTCGAGTTGTTTTGGTCTCACTCTATTGAGAAGCGCCCAATCGCTAAGATGCTTAAATCCAAATTCTGATAAATAATCTTTCAGTTCGGGATTTTGTCTGGTTTGCAAGTATGCCCAATTGTCTAAGCTCATACTAGAGTCAGAATCGGCATTAAATGTTTGCAAAATTTTCACAGAAAAGAATTTGTAAGCGGTTGTCTTAGTTTCACCATTGTTATCTACAATCAGTTGAGTTTTGCCATCCCGGTCTATAGTAACGAGAGTTTTCCCATCGTCATTGAGGACATAAGACAGCAAATGCTGGTAGGTAAACTGCTTTTCACCACTGAATAAGTTGTCAATTTTTTGACAAGCTCTCAGGATGGGTTCAGAAACATAGCACCGCAAACAAAGCCCTGCATGAGCGCGACTTGTGGCATCAACAGCAGAATTTTTAGCGAGAAAAGAGGATAACAGAACAGCTTGCGTGTCTTTGGGAGCAAGATGGCGAATTTGTTTGTTTAAGAACTCCTGTGCCACAGGAACCGAACTGTATTCGTATCCTACTGTTTGACTGGCACTGATTCGGCAAATTTTCCAGTATCTTGGTGATACATCCATAGTGACTGCCTCGCCGCAGAATAACCAATCTCATACTAGTTGCATTAAATATGTAAATGTCAGCATTTTCAACTTATGCAGTTTTGCCAGTCTGCTTTTTTGTGGTGACAACCACAAGCGACACGAGTAGTGTTATCGGCGTTCTTCCTAAATTCTCGCGCCAAAAGAAGTGCATACTGCTAAGGGCTAGACTACTTGCTAGTACTGCATTTCTTCATTTTGTAAAGTGCGTGCGCGTAGAGCATACTTTGAATGAGCGAATGCGTGCATTGCATATGATGCCCCTTTTTTTTCTAAAAAGTGCATAAATTAGACTAACCACTTTGGCATTTACAAGGTTAGTTCCAATAACTAAAAACCCGTCAACTCTCAGTAGTTGCGGGTCTCGTTTTTGGCGCACATTTATACGACTGCCTTAGCCACCCCTGAACTTTACTCCCATTCCATTCATGGGTTCAAGGCTTGGGCTAAACCTGCTCAAATTACGCAATCTTATTCAAATCTAATGAGTAAGGATACGGGATTGGGACGGTTATGTTGAGGGACTTATACAAAAATCCCTCAACACCCAACGAATCAAACCCGCACCACAGTCATAGCAGATAGAAGCATCGCAGTAGCCAGTGCGTATGGGCATTCCTCTGGCTCTTTGAGTTCATCAGATATTTTAGAAAATTAATTTAAGCAGGAATAATTTGAGCAATCAGTGAGCGTTTATCAAGCGAGTGGACTTTACCTACTTTACCCAGAGCAGTTACAACCCGCTCTAACATTTCTCCAGCTTGCTCACGATATTGATTTTCTCGACCTCGTAAACGAATAGAAAACTTCACTGAATCGCCTTTACTCAACCAGCCAATTGCTTGCTCGATGCGTAAATTGTAATCAGCTACACCTACGTTAGGACGGAGCCGAACTTCCTTGACTGTGGGTCTAGCGCTCTGTGTCTGACGCTTTTTCTTTTGGTACTGAAGCTTGCCGTAGTTGAGAATCTTCGCGACTGGAGCGTCTTTGCCTTCGGAGACTACAACTAGGTCAAGCTCTACGCTCTGTGCTATCTGTAGAGCTTCAGATGTATCAATCAGACCACGATTGTTACCTTCATGATCAATCAAGAAGACTTGACGTGACTTGATTTGCGAATTAATTAGTTGATTTTGGACTGCGATAATGTTTTCCTCTCAATTGTTCAATACTTGGTTGGTGCAAGTAATACTAACTTAACACAAGGTTCGCACGAATTTGTTGTAAAGTATAAAATATTACTATTTGACTTAACAGCACTTACCCGCGTGATACCATTTCTAACAGGTTAAAAATATGTACTGATTCAATCAAACCTGCGGTTGCGCGACCGCAGTCGCCGACTTGTCGTGGGCGATCGCGCTCTACAATCAGCCTATCGTTGATAAGCCGCAACTTGAGTTAATAGTTGAGAAACTGGCTCTACAACCCCAAATCAACGGCAATGCGATGGGCGCAAGCAAACCCGGAAAACGCCACCGCATTCAATCCCTGACCTGGAAATGTACTATCTCCCACACAATAAAGCCCTGAAATTGACGTTCTGTTAAACGGCATCCCCAACAACCCCCGCAATTTGCGGCGGGGAATTGGTCCGTAAGTACCATCCTCACGACCTAAAAAGCGGCGATGGGTTCGTGGTGTTCCCACCTCCAGATAATCCAACCCTGCATTTAAACCAGGAAAAATCTTCTCCAAGCGGTCAACAATTCGCCTAGCCGCCTCTTCCTTCTTTTCCTCGTACTCTCGCCCAGACAGTCCTTGCCAATCATCAATCGAATGAGGTGTGAAGGCGTGAATAATATGATACCCGCTAGGTGCTAAATCTGGATCAAGCAACGTCGGGATAGACACAAATAAAGTCCCTTCTGGGGCTGCCATCTTCTCCCAATCTTCCAGCACAATATGATGGCATTCCGTTGCTTGGGGCAAAACTTCTGCCTTGACTCCCATATGCAAACTCAGAAAACTGGGCGACTTGTGATACCGTTGCTGCCATCTTTTCTCAGCAACAGGAATTTGTTGTTGACTAAGTAATTTCCCAAAGGTATCCCAGCGTGTAGCATTGGAAACAATGCGCTTGGCACGATAGATTTGATTATTAGCCAGTTGTACACCTACGGCTCGTCTATTTTCTATGATAATTTTTGTTACCCTAGCTTGATACTGGATTTGACAGCCTGCTTTGACAAGCCCCTCTACCAATTTTTGGGCTATTTGTCCCACACCACCTTTAGGATAGTTGACTCCTCCATAGTGCCTGTCGGAAAATACCATTCCAGCATTAATCATTGGCGTCATGTCAGCTGGTACCACCGACCAGCAATAACACTCCATATCAATAAATTTCAACAACTGGGGGTCTTGAATATAACGCCGCGCCATATCTCCAGCATTTTGAGGCAGATACTTAACTAAACCAAGACACGCTAAAGGATGCTGAAAAAATACACGCACTAAATATCGGGGTTCTTCAAGCGACAGCAAGTCCATGCTGTTAAGACAATGAAATACTTTCCAACACTCGTCATAAAAGCGACGAATCCCTTGGCTTTGATGGGGGAAATAGGCACTCAGATTTTGCAAAAATTTTTCATATACTCGCTCAACTTTCAGGTCTAAGCCATTGGGCAGATGATAATGAATCTGCACTGGATCGGGAATCACATCTAAACTTACGTTGACGGCTTGCAAAGCACGAGTGAGTAAGTTGGTGGTACCGTTCTGACCGAAGCCAAAAATCATCGACGCCCCAACATCGAAGCGATAGCCTTGCCGTTCAAAGTAACCCGCACTACCCCCTGGAATCAGATAACGTTCCAAGACAAGTACTTTAGCACCTTTTGCCGCTAACTGAGTCGCGGTTATCAAGCCGCCAATACCAGATCCAATGACGATGACATCAGTATCCTGCATTTTGTTTTTTGTCATTTGTGAGATAGCGCAGCCAAGGAGTGTTTCCAACTGTTACGGCGACTGGTGAGACCAGTCCTGTTCGCGCAGCGTGTCCGAAGGACATAGGCGGGTCTCCCGCTGTAGGGAACTGGCGAACCCGAAGGGAGAACCCGAAGGGTTCTTTGTCTAATACTAATAACTAATAACTAATGACTAATGACTAATAACTAATGACTCATTACAAAAAAGAGGGACAAGCCCGCTACCGCTGGCCAATCCCGTCTGCCGATCCTTAAAGAGAGGAGAACACTGATTTACAATATAACCTCGCTTGAGAATAAATGTCAAATACTAATGCAATTTTTTTTCAATAAAGTTTCAATCGGTGAGGCTACATCCCCCACCATACCTACTCGTTGGTGGCGGAGGAATACCGCAGTTGAAAGCTGGGTACTGGGGACGGTTGTTGGGGCAAATTCTCCCGACTTGGTAATGGTGAATATTTCCCCGGACATAATTTTGAGGCTTCCTTACCCAATCCCCAATCCCCAATCCCCAATCCCTAATCCCCAATCCCTAATCCCTAATCCCCAGTCGCCTTTACAACTCACTCAATATAAATTCAAAATCCAAAAAATAATTTTGAATGTTTGAGTGATAGTGGGTCAGCCGCATCCAAGAAAAAGTATTATTATGTTTCAGTTGTTATACGATATGGAAAAGCCTATTTTCGGCTATGACGCTACAATTGCGTGTTTATGTCCCACCCCATCCCCTAATTAAGCATTGGTTGGCAGTTGCCCGTGATGCTGCTACACCTTCGGTTTTATTCCGCAGTGCGATGACTGAGTTGGGACGGTGGTTGACTTATGAAGCAGCTAGAGAGTGGTTGCCAACTCAAGAGACAACAGTGCAAACCCCGTTGGATTACAGCAGCGCAACTTTAATAGATCCAGCAGTTCCAGTGGCGGTGGTGCCGATTTTACGGGCTGGGCTGGGATTACTAGAAGGAGCGCAAACAGTGTTACCTCTGGCGTCAATTTACCATTTTGGCTTGGTGCGAGATGAAAAAACACTGCAACCCTCTTGTTACCTCAACAAATTGCCAGAAAAATTTCAACCACAAACGCGAGTGTTAGTCACCGATCCGATGTTAGCAACAGGAGGATCGATCATGAACGCAATGGAACAATTGACACGACGGGGCGCTGATCCAGCCTTGACGCGGATTGTATGTGTGGTAGCATCTCCGCCAGCTTTACAAAAACTGAATGATGCTTATCCAGGTTTAATAGTTTACACTGCGACCATTGATGAAACGGTCAACAGTCAGGGATTTATTGTACCGGGATTAGGAGATGCGGGCGATCGCATCTTTGGGACATAAGTTAGTATGCAGCTAAGACAGCAATGGAAGTGCAAAAACAACCCAACAGATGCAGCGTTTCTTCAAGGCGGTAAACATATGAGTCAAAAAGATGGTTTCGCAAGCGGTTTTTTCGCCGGAGCAATTTTCGGTAGTGTCGTTGGTGGTATAGTTGGTGCGCTTGTGGCGACGAAACGCGATTCAGAACAAGCACTAGAGGAAGAACCTCAAATGAGTACCAACTCAGTAGAAGCTAAAAAAGCCGCAAAAAGGCGTCAGATGAAAGCTTCGGATCAGGAGGGTATGGAAATGGAAACGGCGCGGCGATCGCTTGAAGATAAAATTGCCCAGCTCAATGCCACAATTGATGAAGTGCGGCAACAACTGGGGAATGTGAATGGCAATTCCGAGCAAGTCATTCAGGAGCGTTCCTCAAAGCAGTGAGGAGTGACGCTAACAGATATACCTTGGGACTGGTGGCAAATGTCAACGACAAGCGCTGCAAGTGGCTATGATTACCAGATGCATAACAACTTGCATCCGGCATAACAGAGGCTAATTTAAAATTAATGATAAGACCGCATTTGACACTTAACAGGAAATCAACCAATCCATGAGTCTACTGATTACCACACTGAGTACTTTCATACAGATTTATAGCGCTCTACTGATTATTAGAGTTCTCCTGACATGGTTCCCCAGTATCAATTGGTACAACCAACCATTTGCTGCTTTGAGCCAGATTACCGATCCCTACCTGAATCTGTTCCGTTCCATCATTCCCCCGTTGGGCGGTATTGATTTTTCGCCAATCTTGGCGTTTCTGTTACTCAACTTATTGAGTTCTTTGCTCGCCTCGCTAAGTACCATTCCATTAGTTGGTTAAGTCTAGACCAAAAATATACCAACCTTTGTAGAGACGCTTGTGGAAAACGTCTCTACAAATTTATTTTCTGCAACTATTTACGAACTTGAGCGCCAAATCCCGCCGCCTTAAACTGCTTCAACTTCAAAGGTAACGGCTGATTTGCAGGGACAGAAATCCTTAATTCAAAATCACTGTCGCCTGGTGGAATTTCCTTAATAGAACCAAGACGGGTGCGGTTTTGCATCACTGAGTCATTGTTAGCATCATAAATGCGCCCAAAAATATCTGCATCGTAGACCGTTTTGTTAGTGCCATTTTGAGCTTTACCTGTAACAATAAAGCAATTGGCTGCCATCGTTGTCCCACCACTTGTAACGGCTCCTTGCGCGAATTCTTGTGGGCATTCATGATAGGAAAGGTTAGATAGTTTAATCTGTGTCAGGGCTACAGCGCTTGGAGCGAACACCCACGATAGAACCCCAATCACACAGGAAATCAAAATAACCTTAAGTAGTCCAGAATACTGAGTACTGAGTTCTAAGAAGTTCTTAATAGCTAAAGGCACGAGATTCAACAACGATGGTAGGCTATTTTTCTTTTCCATATCTCAAATAACAAGAAATAACGAGATTTGTAACAACAGAACAGCTGCTTTGTAACTCAGCACAAGCGAAAAGCTTCTCAGCACTATTTTCAACCTCAGAGTAACGCAAAATTCACTCTCAAGGTATTGGCAAGTTCCTTTTAACTTTTGTAATAATTATGAGATATTAAACCCTAAATTGCTACGTCACTTATGAGTCCAGATGAGATTAAAGTAGCCTTGCAAACAGCGTTTTATCGTTGTGATATCGCAAGCTGCCCTCTCTCTGATACGCAGAAAGAGATATTACTGCAAGTCTTAGAGCAAATGAAGGGATCTCATCCTACTGTGTCTGACGTCACAAATCCTTTAGACGAACTGACACAAGAGGAATTGGAAGCATTTTTTGAGTTCGTCAAAGCACAAGAAGAAGAAAACCGCTCGTGGAAAGCGCAGTTACTAAACGACTGGCTGCAAGAAAATGATTCTGGAGCAGTACAATTTATTCGCGATCGCTATGGATTGCAGTGGTTGAATCGGATTGAGCCATATCATTTTGAGAAGTATTCTGCTCAGGATGTCCTTAAGTTAAAGGTGGGCGATCGCATTGAAGTTTGCAATGCTCTTTGGGAATGGGTACAAGATAACGGTCCTTGTCCCCCCGAATGGTATTCTTGCATCGTCATAAAGGTTGATGAAGTAAGCAATAGTGATGACTCCTCAACCAACTGCATCATCCGCTTCAGCAACGGTTCAGAGTTTGAAATTCAAGGTATGTACGAATGGAATCGCTTTAATTGGCGAAGACCACAGTGAGAAGAGGATAGGAGGGAGTGTGGGAGTGTGGGAGTGAGGGAGTGTGGGAGTGTGGGAACCTAAAAAATCAACAGCCTATAAATTTTCCCTCCCTCCCTCCTTCTCTCCCTCCCTCCTTCTCTCCCTCCCTCCTTCTCTCCTTCCCTCCTTCTCTCCTTCCCTCCTCTTTCTCCTACTCCTCCCAACCCAAATGCTTCCGCAAAGCTTGGCGCATCACATCTGTGGGAACAGTGTCCCGTTGTAACCAGATTTTTAACGCTGCTGCGCCTTGTTGAACAAGCATTTCCAGTCCATCAATGGCGATAGCACCCACCTGCTGCGCTTGTTGGAGAAATTTTGTTGGGTTAGGGGTGTAGATCAAATCGTAGGCGATCGCTTGCTGTGGCAAATTCGCCATTTCCTCTGCACTCAAAGGTGATTCCTCTACCTTAGGATACATTCCAATAGGAGTTGTATTTACTAGCAGGTTTGCTTGCGGAATTAATTTTGGTAGTTCATCCCATTGATGGATGTGCAAATTTTTCGATTCAAGTGAATTGTCCCAACTCTTGCGAAATTCTTCTAACTTTTGGGCGTTGCGTCCAATGACCAAAATCTTGCCACAACCCAATTGGGCGCAACCTGCAACAACTGCTCTGGCTGCGCCACCATTGCCTAGAATCACCGCTACCGTCTGACTCCAATCTCGGCTATAGGTTGTTTGTAAAGGGGCGAGAAATCCTTCTACATCAGTGTTTGTACCAACCCAATGGTTATCCTTACGACTAACCGTATTCACTGCCTCCACGGTTTTGGCGATCGGTGAAATTTCTGATAGCAAAGGTAGAATCGCCTCTTTGTGGGGGATTGTGGCGTTAAAGCCAACAACACCGACAGCGCCCAAGCCTTGAATAGCGACTTCTAAATTCTGTGGTTCTATAGTCCAAGGAACATAGACGTAATTTAATCCTAAATGGGCAAGTGCTGCATTATGCATTACTGGTGAGAGGGAATGTTCTACCGGATACCCAATCACTCCAAGCAGTTTGGTTTTACCTGTAATCATTCGTTTATCATGAGTCAATAGATTTCTTGTAAAAATCCAGTTTTAGGGTATCTGAAACCGCAGATGTACGCAGATACTTTTTTTGTATGTATCACTATGTACAGGTGGTCTCATTTTCAAAAAATTGACTTTTGCAAGAGGTCTATTAGTCATTATTCACTGATACGAACAACAAATGACTCTCATGACTCCGTTAAAATTATAAAAAGGTACTTAACATTTGTTTGGATCATGCAGGGAACAATAGCCCCCTCTACAACCCCAATACCAGGTAAATATTGGCAGTGGCGCGGGCATAGGATTTATTACGTACAAGCGGGAGAAAAGCACACGCAACGTCCTCCGTTGCTATTGGTACATGGGTTTGGTGCTTCTACAGACCACTGGCGCAAGAATCTGTGCGGACTGTGTAACGATTTTGAAGTCTTCGCCATTGACCTTTTAGGGTTTGGGCGTTCCGCAAAGCCAAAATTGGAATACAGTGGCGACTTGTGGCGCGACCAACTTTACGACTTTATCACGGAAGTGATTGGTCAAAAGGCAGTGTTAGCAGGCAATTCCCTTGGTGGATATGCCAGTTTGTGTGTTGCAGCACAACGCCCCGATGCAGCAGCGGGTTTGGTATTGCTTAACAGTGCTGGTCCTTTTAGCGAAAACCAGCCTTCAGCAGAACCGGAAGCTTTACAAACTGAAATTGAGCCTCCTCCTCCTTTAAAGGCAAACGAACAGCTGCAAAAACTACTTGGTGATGTTGTCAAGTGGATTTTTCAACAACCTTTAGCCCAGTTTCTTTTATTTCAATACATAAAACAACCTTGGGTCATTCGCCAAACTTTAGAGAAGGTTTATCTTGACAAAAGCGCGATTACAGACCAATTAGTAGAAGAAATTTATCGCCCTGCTTGTGACTCAGGTGCATTGGATGTGTTTACGTCTGTCTTTAGCACTCCTCAAGGGGAAAAAGTTGATGTGCTACTTAAGCAATTAACTTGTCCTCTGTTGCTGTTGTGGGGAGAAGCTGACCCTTGGGTGAATGCTAGAGAACGTTCAAACAAATTTCGGCAATACTATCCTCAACTGACAGAACATTTCCTGCGGGCTGGTCATTGTCCCCATGATGAAGTACCAGATGAGGTAAACCGTCTCTTGCGTGATTGGGTTCTGTCACTTTAGGGATGTGAAGGGGATTGGGGATTGGGGATTGGGGATTGGGGATTAGGGATTGGGGATTAGGGATTGGGGATTAGGGATTGGGGAAGAGGACACGGAGACACTGGGACACGGAGAAAAACCCTCAGCGCGTCGCCCTCCGGGTATGCCTTCGCACACCTTCGGTGAACACAGTTGCCTGCGCAGGGAAACCCTCCTGCAGCGCTGTCTCACCGCGTCTCCCCCTCTCCCCTCCTCTTCCCTCCTCTTCCCAGTCCCCAGTCCCCAGTCCCCAGTCCCCAGTCCCCAGTCCCCAGTCCCCAGTCCCCAGTCCCCAGTCCCCAGTCGCTAGTCCCCAGCCCCCTAATGAAAGCCGAAAACCTGGTCAACGGTGACCAGGTTTTTTAAAAAGGTTCGTAGTGATCAAACTGCTTTTATCGTTAAAAAATGTGAACGGTCAATAACTAGGGTGGACAAAAACACTAGCAAACTCAGCATACATTTGTTTTTCCGCTTTGGGATTTGGCTTCGCCTCTCAACACAGGCGCTGTGCCACTTATCATCGCATTTATGCTGACATTTACTCGGGCTTGTGACGGGAGACACCGGGTCATTTGCCCTTTTCAGTTTGGTTGTGCCTTGTTTGGTGTCTTATCTATAAGTTATCACCTCAATAAGGAACCGCAAGCAGTTGTTAACCTAAGTTAATAAGTTGTAGAACTTCTCAATAAGAAGGGGTTTATTAAGTTATTAATTTAACCACAGAGGCACTCCAGAACACAGAGTAAAGAGGTTAAAGAGGAATTTCTTGACCAAAATTTTTACCCACCTTGAAAGGGCTAGAGGTAGATAGCGGTTGTTAACGAGGACTAGTTATGCTACCGTACAACAGTCACTGGTGTTCCAATGCTCACCAGAGAGAATAATTCCTCAACATCCTTGTTGTACATACGAATACAACCGTGTGAGACTGGTTTGCCTACTGACTCAGGATTAGGGGTGCCATGAAAGCCAATCCAATCTTTACCGTCTGTCCAAAATCCAATCCAATAGCGACCAAGAGGATTTTCAGGGTTTCCTCCTGGAATAGCTATACCTTTTTTCAAAGGGTGTATCCAAGTAGGATTTACTAACATCTCACGGACTCGAAAATTGCCAATAGGAGTTTCCCAGCCTCGGCGACCTACTGCAACCGGATAACTTTTAATTTCGGTTTTTCCTCGATAAAGGGTTACTTGACGGCGGCTAAGAGTTATCTTTAGGTAAATCGGTTGAGAAACTAAATCATCAATATAATAATTTGTGGGTACAGTAACTGAATTATTTAAGGAGTTATCATCAAAAGTTTTCTCAGCAGCTAACGATATTTCAGGGCTTGAATAGAAACCAAATGCACAAATTAAAAGAGTTAGGTTGACTGATTGCTTTAGTTTCATATTAGTTTCATAAATAATCTGCAACCAATTATTTAGTATCCAAATACATTAGCTATTTATTAAACATCTATCTTGAGAGTAGTTCATATAAAAATTACCCCAGAAAACTAGTAGGAGTCTTAACACTACTTTTCTGGAGTCATTTTGACAATCTTCTCTGATATAGCAGTCCTAAATAAGAGCGTGAAATTTGGCATACAGGGGTTGACCGTTGACTGTTGACAGGAAACTGTTAACCGTCAACAGCCACCACCGATATTTTTCACAACTGAAATAGGATTGCTATAGATTGTCAGTTCATCGCATTAATTATGATAGTTGTATAAGTTTGTAGTAAAGACTTTAGTCCACGGCTGTTTGAGCGAAGACAGCACTTACTACGAAGCCTTTAAAACTAATGCGATAGAGTACTAGTGGTGTAGAACTAAGCAATTCCAAGGAAATTTACCAGCGCCCTCGGACAGTTCCACCAGTATTTTGTCCGCCTGTTCCGGTGCCAGTTCCGCTACCACCATACTGCCCGTTTGTGCCGGTGCCAGTTCCGCTACCACCATACTGCCCGCTTGTGCCAGTACTTCCGCCGGTGCCAGTTCCGCTACCACCATACTGCCCGCTTGTGCCAGTACTTCCGCCGGTGCCAGTTCCGCTACCACCATATTGCCCGCTTGTGCCAGTACTTCCGTCGGTGCCAGTTCCGCTACC
>JXCB02000001.1:1364122-1378631 GCA_000828075.3 Tolypothrix campylonemoides VB511288
CCGCCATATTGCCCGCTTGTGCCAGTACTTCCGTCGGTGCCAGTTCCGCTACCGCCATATTGCCCGCTTGTGCCGGTGGAACCACCCGAGGATTGTCCTCTTTGGGAGGTTTGGGAGTATAAGGTGCCTTCTGGGGCTTCACTAATTACAGTGCTTCTAGAGGTGGAATTTGGCAGTGCAATTGCTGGGAGGCTGAGTAAAGCACTGGCACTAGCAACTCCTACGAGGCTAGCAAGGGTTTGGAACAAATTTTTGCTGTTGTTTCCGTTCATTTGTATCTCCTTAGGTTGAAGCTGAAAAACTTTTAACCTACCACGCGATTTGCAGAAATTTCGACAAAATGTTGTGGTACTTCTGAACTACAATTAATTCACTCTGTTTGTCAGAAGTAGTTAACTTGATGTTGATATTTCTCTTTAAAAGTTAACTCTGTTAATTGTCTGGCTCGTCTGCCTAAAGCATAATCTCATGTTTAACAAGGCTGTCATTGGGAATAGATTTTTTCTAGCAGGCGTTGCTTTTCCTAATTCATTGCAGTGGAATTTAAGAAAAAATATGTTATTACAACGTCTTTAATAGTTTTTCTTTAAAAATACGAATAAAAGTGTGAAATTTAGGTAGATTTCGGATTTTTCATTGTTAAGTAGCAATAGCATGGTTGGCAAAAACTTTCGTGGCATACTCAAGTTGATGGCAAACATCAGATAAAGCTTCAGCAACAATTCACTCTGAGTACCCGTCACTATAGACTCCAACGGTGTCCATTGTTGTGATACTAGCTTCAAATGCTGCTCCTATGGCTAATCGAGTCAGTATCCTCAACTCCTATCCATGCTTTTTTACCAGCTTGTCATGTCCCCATAAGAATAGGCGTAATTCTCACATCCTATGTACCAAGCTTTCGGTTTTCTATAATTTTTCCTTAACTGTTCCTTAATTCATTTCCTTAGACAGTGACCTAGTGTATCGGTCTTGGTTTCAAATTAAATCAGAGTTACAGTAGATGCTTATGCAAGAACTGACTATGACGAATCATGCACTCAAAGAATGGGCTGTTGCTATCAACGCCTTGGAAACAGGTAAAACAATTATGCTGCTTCGCAAAGGTGGTATCCATGAACGCAATGGACGCTTTCAAGTTGCCCACAAGGAAATATTGCTTTACCCAACGTTTGAACATCAACAACCTTTCTTGCTCAAACCCGAGTATGCTAATCTCGTCGTTCCCGTAACACCTGGCTGGCATCCAGAAACAGTCCGTATCAGCAGTTGGGCTGAAATTACGGATATTTTCCCAGTCAGTGACGAGTCAATAGTCAATGCTTTACTTCCGTTTCATATCTGGAATGAGTACTTTATTAGCGATCGCCTCAAATGGAAACCGCGTCAGCCACTGTATATTCTCCTGCTGCGGACTTACAAATTACCTCAAGAGCAGGAAATTCCCTATTGTCGCGAATATGGCGGCTGTAAGTCATGGATTGATTTGACTCAACCGATTTCACGGCAAGGAGCACAACCAGTTTTGTCTCATTCAACATACACTCAATTAGTCGCCCAAATTCGCAACATCGTTACCGATAAGCTATATGTCTCATCAATATAAGGCATGACTATCTAAAAAAGTACTCAAATATACATATATTTTTGTGAACCACAGATAACATTGGCTAAACGTAGAAGCTTGCTGCGTTTATCTCTATACCCTTTCGTTTGTAAGGTGCCTACATCTTACATTTGCGTTGAATTCTGTTGCGTGTGTTCAGGTTAACAGTTGTGAAGGATAAAAAAGTACCCCGAAAGGGTGAGGTGACTCTTGACATACGTCTGCAATTATGCATTTAGAAGCTAAATACTAAGGAGCGTGCCATGCATCGACGAATGTGCTGGTTATCAAAGTCTGGCGAAAATGCGGAAAAAATTTTACATCTGCAAACTGCACCCAATGAACCTTGGCGTCCTTACACAACTTTTCGGCAATATGCAGTTCCAGATTACCAAATACCAGGCGGTTCCAAAGGTTGGGCGACTTACCAAAAATTGTTAAAAGCAGGCTGGACTTTGATACCAAGTGCAAGAGCAAACGAGTTCTCTCCATCAGCCACTTCAGTTCAGTCATGAAAAAGATAAAAGATAGAAAATAGAAAACTTTCTTCACTCTTGAGTTTTCACTTTTCACTGTTTAAAATCCTCTGGGGGAACCTTCTCCACGCGGATCGGCTGCACCTTCTAATGTTCCATCAGGTGTGACGAGAATCGCGTTAATATTACCCCAAGGCTCAGTTTGCTTAATTTTATGTCCCCGACGCTGCAAGTCTGCAAGGGTGAGAGCATCCAAACCAAGAGGTTCCACTCTTAACTCATCTGGTAACCACTGATGATGTATGCGGGGTGCAGAAACAGCCGCGCCTGCATCCATATTGTATTCCAATACATTCAGGAGCACTTGCAACACTTGGGTGATAATGGTACCACCGCCAGGCGCACCCACAGCCATCCGCAGGCGACCATTTTCCGTGACAATTGTGGGAGTCATGCTGGATAAGGGAGTTTTGCGCGGTGCGATCGCGTTCGCTTGATTTCCCACAAGTCCAAATGCATTTGGGACTCCGGGTGCTGCTGCAAAGTCATCCATCTCATCATTAAGTAGAATACCAGTTCCCGGCACCACAACGCCAGAACCAAAACCGTAGTTTACCGTGAAAGTTAAACTCACAGCATTGCGCTGTTCATCGATAACGTTAAGATGGCTAGTTTCCGGCGACTCATATCGAGTGGTGTTCAACCCCACCCCGCCTGCACTTAAGCGAGGAAATAGTCCCCCGCTGCGCTTACGGAGACTGTGTTGGGGGATGAGGCGCTGCAATAATTGAGGGTAATGAACTGAATTTGATGTAAACTGCTGTAGCGTCTCCTTGTCTGCTGGCTTAATCTCACTTGAAGGTGTAGCTTTTTGGATATTGATTTGTTGACGCCGTTTTTCAGCGTAGGCAAGGTTGATAAGTTCTGCTACGGGGACTTTGACAAAATCTGGATCGCCTAAAAGTTGCGAACGATCAGCGTAAGCAATTTTTATGGCTTCCACCATCAAGTGCAAGGCGTCTGGGTGATGCCATCCTAAAGATTTTAAATCGGTGTTACCGATAATATTTAAAATCTGTAATAGGTGAACGCCTCCTGATGAAGGTGGTGGCATTGAGCAAATTTTAGCATTGCGGAAATTGCCACATATTGGAGTGCGCCATACTGGTTTATAAGATTTTAGGTCTTCACCAGTTATTAAACCACCGTTTTTTGTCATGTCCGAGGCGATCGCACGGGCAATATTTCCGGTGTAGAAACTTTGGGGATTCTGAGCAATTTCTGCCAAAGTTCGTCCTAAATCACTCTGTACCAACCTTTCCCCAGGAGCAAAAAATTCACCGTTGCGAGTAAAAATTGCTCGTGCTGCTGGATTATCCAGAATCACCTGCTTGCGATTCTCGTAGAATTTTATAGAACGCCAAGTCTGCTGTTGAGAGACGATGAAACCATCTTTAGCCAGAGCGATCGCAGGTTGCACCACTTCTTGCCAACGCAGCTTACCATAACGACGATGGACTTCATACAATCCAGCCACTGTTCCTGGTGTTGCCGCAGCCAAATAACCGTTTACACTTGCATTTGGACGCACTTTGCCTTGTGCATCCAAATACATATTTTTTGTAGCTTTTAGCGGTGCGCGTTCGCGAAAGTCCAACGCTTTGATTTCGCCCGTTTTCGGCTGATGCAATAGCAAAAACCCACCGCCACCAATTCCCGCTGAAAAAGGTTCTACCACAGAAATTGCAAAGGTCGTAGCTACTGCTGCATCAACTGCATTGCCACCCTTGCGTAACATCGCCATCCCCGCTTCACTTGCTAGGGGATGCGCTGAGACTACCATAGCCTTTTTCGTACGTAGGGGTGAGACAACAAAGGCGAATGCTGCTTTGTGACTGCTAAACAGCAATAGAGAGAAACACAGATAAAGTAAAGACCCTGAAAACCGCGTGCATCGGTCAAAAACACGCATTTTATATCTCCAAATTATTGTTCATCTTGAGATTCAGAGATAGGTTCCGATTCGGTTTCTGGCTCAGTTTTGACATTGGCTTTCGGCTTCACGGGTTTCGGTCCACGCGCTAAAGCAGGATTAACCGGCTGCCTAGATTCATCCCCAAAGGATCCTCTTTTGCCTTTACCCTTTGAGCGCTCATCACTTTGTTTTGAGCTTTTGCGATTGGATTCAATAGGAGGCACAGAATCCGAATTTTCTAAATCGTTGTCAGTATCTGCTTTAGGCTGACGGTCAGATTTCTTGATTGGGCGTTCTACCATTGTTAATTTTTGTTATTTTATTTGTATAGTACATCACTTTTGTAATCAGTGATTTGCGTGCAAGGCAGCGCTTACAGGACTGGACTCATCACCTCACCCGTAAATACGGCTTTCTTGCCGAGAATTGGATCACACAGCAAATTTAGACAGGATCAATCTAAAGGATTATTTTAGCTTTTTCTTGAGAGCTAAACCCATACCTAGAGTACCAAATGCCATGAAAACTTTTTTGTTCATGGCTCTGTTTTTGCGCTATTTTTCATTGCCGTTGTATGCGACCATCTTCCATATGAACAATGCGATGTCTGGCGACAAGCCGCTGAGTCCCAAGGGGACACGCTGCGCGAACGCGTCTACGGCAATATCTAGGATACGGTTATCGTGGGTTACAAGTAGCACAGAGCAGCCTTCTTCTTTTGCAAGGCGCTGGATAATATCAACAACATCTCGACCGATTTTACTGTCCACTTTACCCTGAATCTCGCCACCAAAGCCGCCATATTCACTCGTAACTATAGCTTGCTGCCCGGGACGCACTTTGACAATATCAGTTTCGTAGACTTCGGCGATCGCATACATTTGGTTTGTCCTTCCCAGTTCTGCTATTCCTTGTTGGGTACTCACCACCCACTGGCGAAAACCGAAAGATACACGTCGGGTAAGTCCATTTTGGGGCTGAACCATAATGATACCGGTTCTCGTTTGGATACAATATAACTCGGGTGTGGAGAAACGAACAATCTATTGAACTGGGGATTGGGGATTAGGGATTAGGGATTAGGGACTGGGAGGATTATGGACGGGGATTCAAACCCCACCCAAATCCTGTAAGAACATCTTTCCAATCCCCAATCCCCAGTACCCAGTACCTAGTACCCTTTTAATTTCGGCTGACAAATACAAATCCCCTAGTCTTACCAGAAGTTGAATCAGGCGTTGCCATAGCCTTCCATAAATCTGCTGTTTTCACCCAAACTGGCGGATATTTGTAACGCGAAACATCCATGATTAAAAATCTATCACTTTGCTGGTTATATGCCGCTAGTGGGGAAATATGCCCGCCTTTTTCTTGCCCAATTTCTTTACGTAAATAATTAACCAAGACAAAATTACCAGGCTGTTTCAAATTCTCCGATGCCTGTTTTCTAAAATCTTCTAGGCTAGTGTCAGCAGCATGATAAACCTTGGGCTTAACGTTATAACTAGCTAAAAATTGCCCTATCTGCTCTAGCGTCATACCCATACGAGAAACAACCTCGGGTGCTAAGACTTTTCGCGTAGCTTCGTTACTAAAAAAGTTTTCTTGAGTAAACACACGATGAGGAGAATATTCAGGTGTTTCTGGTGCAGGAATTTGCAATCCATTTAGCACCATAACAATGCTAGCAACACCACAATATGCCTGATTGTTTTGCGTGATAAACTGCATACTAAGTGGAAAGAAATCTTGCCTTGATTGACTTTCAATCAATAATTTTTCACCTTCATATGAATTGAAAGCAATCAAATTTTGTGGTAAATTTAATGTTTTAGCAAAGACAGTTCCACTAGCAACACAAGCGCCTATTATCAAAGCCTTTAAAGGAAATCTAGTATTTTTCATTAAAATATTATTCATATATTATTTTATGGAAAAAACATAAATATGATATGACATCCAGAAAATCGAAGCAATCAATAAGATAAAAAATGTAATAGATTTCTTGCAAAAGTCATGGTTAACGGATATTTTGAACCAATGGACACAGATGGACACCGATAAACTATTTGTGTCCATCTGTGGTTTCATTTTCATAAATTTGATTTTTGCACTCTTGTTTAATGAAGGATTTGTTATACGATTTCACCAAATATCCGGTACTCCGGTGTCTTTGGTGCGAGGATGTTAAGTCTTTATTTGTTGTGAGGCTAAACCCTTAGCTTTGCGAAACTCGCTAACAACTTCTTTAACATCACGTAACTCGCCCTCAACCAAATAATTTAATTGGCGCATTTCGGGAGCCGAAATTGTTCCGACAAGTTGGGCGATCGCCTTCCTAACTTCCGGATACTTTTGCAAAGTTTCTTTCCGTACAATTGGAGTCGCTTGATAAGGTGGAAAATACTGCTTATCATCCTTTAGCACCACTAAACCCAAGCGAGAAATTTGCCCATCAGTAGAATTTCCATTTATCATGTCTACTTGCTTTTGCAGAATCGCCCGATATATCAACCCCAAATCCATAATTCGAGGAGATTTCGCAAAGCGTAAACCGTAGCTTTTAGCCAATCCAGGAAAACCATCTTCCCGTTCTATAAATTCATAGCCAAAACCACCACGCCATTCGGGTGTATATTGAGCAGCTTCCGAAAGAGTTTTGATATTATAACGACTTGCATCTTCACCGCGTATAATCATTGCAAAAGTGTTTTCAAAACCCAACGATTCCATGACTTCCAGATTAAATTGTTGAGCGTAAGCTTCCTTTAACCGCTGATAAACTTCTTTTGGATCATTAATTGCTTTTTGTTTTAAAATAACAGTAAAAGCCGTGCCCGTGTACTCAACATAAGCATCAATTTTGCCAGCAGTAATCGCTTGATGAGTCACTAACGCACTCGTAAAGCGGAGACGCCCAACTTTTAAATTGGTTGTCGCTTCGATTTGCTGTGCTAAAAGTTCACTTAAAATATCTTGCTCAGTAAAACCTTTAGAAGCAACAACAATATCACCACCACCGCCACTTGTGCTGGGGTTACAACTAGCAATTCCTATTACCAAAGCAAAAGTGACAAAGAAAAAGGCAAAAAATCTCTTCATTTCTCTCTCTTTCCCTCCTCTGCGCCCTCTGCGTCTCTGCGGTTCATTAACTACAACACACCCTATTTTTTTGTCACTTTAAATTTCCCCTCCAACCAACCAATAGCAAAATCAGCAACTAAAGCAATGATCGCCGCAGGAATCGCACCAGCTAAAATCAACTGATTATTCACCGCTGAAATACCTCGAAAAATCAGCTCCCCTAAACCACCAGCACCAATCGCTGCGGCAATAGTGGCAATCCCAATTGCAATCACCGTCGCCACCCGCACCCCAGCCAGAATAACACTCAACGCCAAGGGAATCTCCACCTGAAACAATAATTCTCTATCAGTCATTCCCATGCCCCGCCCAGCTTCTATAATGGCTGAATCCACACCAGTAATACCCGTGTAAGTGTTACGAATAATTGGTAATAAGGAATACAAAATCAGGGCAAAAATTGCAGGGTTTGCTCCAATTCCGCCAATGATAGGCACAGGGATAAGCAAGCCAAACAGCGCCAAACTGGGAACGGTTTGCATAATATTCGCAATCCCGAGAATTGGTTGGCGGAGATTCTTCTGTCGGGTAATTAATATACCAAGTGGAATACCTACAACAGTGGCAATCCCGATAGAAATCGCTACAAGCAGCAAGTGTTCTAAAGCCCGTTCCAGGATTTCTGGGGCATATTTTATTAAGAAGAAGTCACTCATGTTCATATAGCTGGCTTAAGACATTGCAGAAATGCGAGGGCTTCTGGATGTTGAGAACGCACAAATTCCTCAGTTGTACCCAACACTACCAATTCTCCCCCATGCATTAACCCAATTCTCGATGCCAACACAAAAGCTTCTTGGATATCGTGAGTCACAAACACAACTGTTTTGCCCAATTCCTGCTGTAACCGTTTAAATTCTTGTTGCAGTTCCAACCGCGTAATGGGATCGAGTGCGCCAAAAGGTTCATCCATCAATAATACTGGCGGATCTGCTGCTAGCGCCCTTGCCACACCAACTCGTTGTCTTTGCCCTCCTGAAAGTTCATGCGGATATCTTTGAGCAAATTTTTCTGGTTCTAAACCAACTAAATGCAACAATTCATAAACTCGCGTTTTAATTTGTTTGGGTTTCCAACCTTCTAAAGATGGAACTAAACCTACATTGCGTTCCACTGTGAAATGAGGAAATAAACCCGTTTCTTGAATGACATAACCAATCTTGCGCCGCAGTTTAATTTCATCCCATCGAGTTGTGGGAATCCCATCAAATAACACTTCGCCTTGTGTGGGTATAAATAGGCGATTGATTAATTTCATTGTCGTGGTTTTGCCGCTTCCACTGCGCCCTAGTAATATCAGTGCTTCTCCCCGATGGATGGTGAAATTGAGGTTTGATACTAGAGGGCGGTTGTTACGGCTAAAGGTAACATTGTGGAATTCGACAGCGATTTGGTTATCCTGCGGCATGAGTGACTTTCAGTGAAAGCTAGCTTTATGTCACATTATGCGGTGATTTTGCCAGTTCAGTCGAATGGTGGGCAATGCCCACCCTACTAATAACTAACATGACCAAGTTATGAACCCACATTAAGTGCTGGTTTTTTCGCCTGATTCTGTTTTATTTCCATAACAGCACTTGTTCCCTGAGTACCATAGCGAGTCACTGCGGAGACAGCCGCACTTTCAACTTGCGTATTATTTAACACGTAGGAAGTTTGCCCGACGGGTAAGATATTTGTTGTCCATTCACTTCCTGTTTTAGTCTGCACAACCCACCACCAAACTTTTTGTTGCCCTGTGGGTTTCCAGTTAAGTTGAATTCTGCCTGTAATTGCATCTTTATATATTGTCAGTTCGGGTTTAGCTGGTGGTGTGTTATCCAACCACGGCGATGCTGGAACCAAAGCTGGTTTTGTGTAAACCTCGTTTGCTAACAAGTCAGAAATTCCGCCACGATTTTGCATCAAGGATTTCATACTGAAGTGAATGTTGCCGCCCGCTCCTGAAAAACCCCGCGTCCCCTGAATTTGATAGGATATTTCGTGAGCATCCCAAGTTTTCGAGGTGTCGTTACCTACGCGACTCGTGTAAATTCCAGACCAAATATGCCTACCCAAGGAGTTTTGCTCTAGCCACCACTTTAGCAAAACGGGATAACTTTGATGAGTTTGTGAAATCTTCCAGTAAAGTTGTGGTGACAAATAATCTAGCCAGCCGTTCACCAACCATTTTAGAGAATCAGCATATATTTGGTCGTAGGCGTTGAACGTTTTATTTGCTGTCGCTTGAGGGTAGCCCGGTTTCCAAACTCCAAACGGGCTAATGCCAACTTTCACCCAAGGTTTTTGAGTTTTGACACTTTGATAAAGACGGTGAACAAACGTGTTGATATTTTCGCGCCGCCAGTCACTGCGGCTGAGTGTCCCTCCGGAATGCAGATATTGCTGCCAACTGAGTTCGTCGGGGAAGTCAATCTGCTTCCCTCCGTCGCGTTCTGGGTAAGGATAGAAGTAGTCGTCAATGTGAACTCCATCTATGTCATATCGGCGAACAACATCCATAATGACTTTGAGAGAGTAGTCCTGAACTGCGGTTTCTCCAGGATCTAACCACAGAGACTTACCATACTGCTTGACTAACTCTGGTTGAGTTCTGCTGATGTGGTTAGCCGCAATTTCAGATTTTGCGTTCCCTTGACGGGCACGGTAGGGATTAAACCATGCGTGAAACTCCAAACCCCGTTTATGTGCTTCTTCCACTGCAAAAGCTAAAGGGTCATAATAAGGTTCTGGGGCTTTGCCCATTTGTCCAGTTAAGTACTCTGACCAAGGTTCGTAGGGAGATGGGTATAACGCATCACAGGCTGGGCGTACCTGAAAGATAACCGCATTTAGCTTCAATTCTACCGCCCTGTCAAGTATTGTAACGAGTTCCGCTTTTTGCTGTTCGCTGGTTAATCCTGGTTTAGAGGGCCAATCAACGTTAGCTACGGTAGCAATCCAAGCACCTCGGAATTCTCTTGATGGCGCTGGTGGGGTGACATTTTCTGCTTTGCGTGCAATGTCCTGAGATAGGACGGGGGAACTGGCTCCGAGTAATAATAAACTGAGAAGAATCGCTTTGAGGTTCACAAGTGATATTTTTGACAATCCAACTGTAAAAGGCTACTGCCCTCAATCTTGGACTCTAGTTGTGTAGTGTCAGTTCCTACTCAGTAACGTGAAGTTAATGGGGAGTCAATGAAAGTTCCCATATAAATTAATTTCTATATTTAGGTGTATTGACAAAATTAACTTGTTTTCAACTTGTTACCAATGGATCAAGCAGTTACAATACCTTAAAACTTTCTTTGCCCCTACCCCCTTAATGATAAGTTTTTCACCGGGCATGATATGAGGCTAAAGCCTAACTAGCTAAATTTTTTTTATCAGGCGATCGCGCACTCCGAAGTTGTAGTTGCGCATAGCGCAACTACAACTGCGACTCCATCAAAAGTACGAGCGTTAAATGTATTTTAAGTCTTAAGTTTTACTTACTAGAGAAATACATTCTTGGTATCAAGTTGTGGTCTTTCATATAAGCACAAGCAGTCCTGTGATTACCATTGAAGAACATCGCCGCAACCAGTGCCGTAGTAGTAATTTCTGCGTCGCCCATCTCAAGGGCGAACATCTTCACGATGTCCAATTGCTTTGAGCAGGTCATCGACTGACGCATGAGTGGAAATTGTAACATTTACGCATATACTCCTCCGAATTTTCGTACCTGGAGGGGATTTTATTGCTTAAGTGGTTGCATGCGATCGCCCGAATGCATAACTAGCAACTTAGGTTACTAGTGGTAGTCGGGTAGCATCCGAGGTGCGCGAGGGGGCTAACTCGCCCATCACACCAATTCATTTAGCTGAACTTCCCTCATAAATCTTTCTGTAGCATGATTGGTATTTTGTGCTCGAAGCATCTTTTCCTCACTCATCAGTTCATTTGTTCGCGTTGAAAGGGCTAGCGGTGCCCACCCTACTGAGGTCATTTATTTCTTGGAAATAAATGACCTCTGGAAGGTGGGACGGGTGTCTTAGATGACTGGTTCTCTAGAAGCCCGCACCACAAGAAATTTTGACAGGTTTTTTTATTTAGGAGCCCTTGAGTTTATATCGCTTACTCCACAATCTGATTACACCCATTAGCATCAGGAGGTGCTACTTGTGTGGAAGCAGTTGTGAGTGTCAGTGAGTTAGGTCCTTGACCTAAAGGATTACCAGTCGCAATCACATCAAAAATGACTCCTGCAGGAACGTCTTGATTGACTACTTCCACTTGGATTGGTGGGTTGAAGGCATCATTAACTAAGGGATCAAATTGATCGGGTAGGACTGGATTGAAGTTATATCTACCAGCAGTGAGTTCTGGGTAAGCAATAGCAGTTTTGGGGATAAGGTCTGTCAGACGAGTTTCATCCTGATTTGGGCTGGAGGATTTGCTAATACGGAAATCGATGACAGCGTTAGTTTCAGAGAAGCGGTACCAACGTCCTTTGAATTTACCAGGATTAGGCTGAGTTAAATCCTCTTGAATCACAAAGGGTGATTCATTAAATAATGGTTGACCTGGGGGACCTTGTATTGGACCTGTTATCGCTACTGTATAGGCTCCATTGGGTGCTCCGGTAAAGGTTCTATAAGCCAGTTGATTGTTTGTACCAGCTTGCACAAAATTGACATTAATACTTCCTGGTGGCAGATCTACATATTGACTGGCTTGACGAAAAGGAACATTCTCCAGTTGTTTTTGACCGTTAATAATGACATCAACTGCCGATCCAGTCTCAATAGCAGCGTTAATTACTCGTAATTTGACAGGGCATACAAACTGATTAGGTCTTTTAGAACGCTTTAATTGCCCTTGAGTAGAAAGGATTTGTGAAGGCTCTGCTGATTGTTGAGAATTTGCTAAACTTTTTTGTGGAAAACTAGTCGAACCAATTAACAACAGTGACAAAGTACTTAACAGTAATTGCCTAGCGAAAAGCATATTATTCTCCTGTTTTGGGAAAAAAAGAACAATGGGGCAAGCTTTATTCCGATCTAAAGATTGGTCAAGCTTGCGATGTTGGTTTAATCAACAATGTCACAATTATTACAATAACGTATATTGTTACAAACTACATATATTATTTCTTTCTTGGTTTTGTCAAGCCCTTATTTGCTATACGGAACGACCGAAAAATCTATTTCAAAAGTATATTAATATCGAATTAATTTTCCTATCTAACCCAAGTTGCTAGTTATTGATTCAGGCGATCGCTTTGTGCCATAAAATCCCCTCCAGAGATAAAAATGGAGGATAGGGAGTTAATGAAATTTCAACCTGTTTTCTCCATCTCGTCGCCGTAAGATCAAGCAGTTTCAATCCCTAATAGGGAGTTAATGAAATTTCAACCTTTCTGCCAGCTATCCCAAATGAAGTAACCAGCGTTTCAATCCCTAGTAGGGAGTAAGTGAAATTTCAACTTTTCTTGTGTGGCGACCCACGCGCCGCCAGCGAAAAGTTTCAATCCCTAGTAGGGAGTAAGTGAAATTTCAACTTTATAGCTTTACAGAGAAGTATCAGATTATATTTGTTTCAATCCCTAGTAGGGAGTAAGTGAAATTTCAACCGAATTCTGGCAAAATACCCCAATCATGTCTTCGCGTTTCAATCCCTAGTAGGGAGTAAGTGAAATTTCAACTCTTACAATAAAGCAAGATTTCTTGAAATAGTTCGTTTCAATCCCTAGTAGGGAGTAAGTGAAATTTCAACTCCAGGTAGCAACACGCGCCGCTTCTGGAGGAACGTTTCAATCCCTAGTAGGGAGTAAGTGAAATTTCAACTACTTTATTAAGTATCACACAGTTAATAGAGGATTGTCGTTTCAATCCCTAGTAGGGAGTAAGTGAAATTTCAACCGCCCATTAGATACTCCTATACCTATTATTGCTGTTTCAATCCCTAGTAGGGAGTAAGTGAAATTTCAACGAAAAATAATGGATGCCATAAAGCCGTCTGATTCACGTTTCAATCCCTAGTAGGGAGTAAGTGAAATTTCAACTTTTAATTATTCCGTTCCTTGTTTGTTCACCAACAGTTTCAATCCCTAGTAGGGAGTAAGTGAAATTTCAACTTCCTTTATAATTCCTATCCCCTCAACTCACCAGAGGTTTCAATCCCTAGTAGGGAGTAAGTGAAATTTCAACTTTATCGCCTGTTAGGGATTGAAAGGTTGAGCCAAACTCCGTAACCGTTTCAATCCCTAGTAGGGAGTAAGTGAAATTTCAACTTTAACTTATCTTTGGTTGCCCCCCAACAAAAACGCATCGTTTCAATCCCTAGTAGGGAGTAAGTGAAATTTCAACTCGTCCTCATGAAGCACCACACTTTGATTTTGTAGTTTCAATCCCTAGTAGGGAGTAAGTGAAATTTCAACAATCCTGCTTTGGTAACTGTGGCTATGAACTGGTTAGTTTCAATCCCTAGTAGGGAGTAAGTGAAATTTCAACCCTGGCATTGCCAGTAGATAGAAAACGTCATGAAAGTTTCAATCCCTAGTAGGGAGTAAGTGAAATTTCAACACACGTTTCTTGTCTTGCGAACCGCTTTTAGAAGAGATAGTTTCAATCCCTAGTAGGGAGTAAGTGAAATTTCAACTGGTTGAATGGGAATACTCTAGTGTTCTTCTTCTTCCGTTTCAATCCCTAGTAGGGAGTAAGTGAAATTTCAACCTGCTTCCAATGGATGCTCGTCAAAGTCGTCAATGCGTTTCAATCCCTAGTAGGGAGTAAGTGAAATTTCAACTGCGGAAGCCTGAAAACTAACATATATAAGATTTTCAAGGTTCTTGAGCGCGGATAGAGTAATCATAGCATGCGAAATGTTGGTTGTTCAAGATACAAATGGCTGAAACCCAGTCTGGACAGGCTGCGCGGATACTTTGTCAAAGTCTATTCCCTTAAAGCCTTGCAGTGTGGGAAATTCAGCCATTTTTTTCAAAACCTCTTTACTCACATCTTGCACCTATCCGTAGAAAACCGTACAAACCAAAAATATGTGCAATAAAGCTACATTATTTTTATTCTCACATCTTGCACCTGGAAATATGGATGTCAAAACCAGAACTACGTGCAAGGGGAATCAATCGCTCAATATCAAGTAAAAGAAGAGACAGTGCGAATTGAGGAAAAATAGATTCAAGGGCAGTTTGGGCAGCCTCACCCCAATCAGGTGGTAATGGTAACTGAGTCTGAAGATAAGTCCAATGAGTGATAAGATAGGCAGTTAGAGAAAGAATAAGCCAGCGATACATTCCAAGCAAAGTTCCTTGACCAAAACGGT
>JXCB02000001.1:1379686-1417473 GCA_000828075.3 Tolypothrix campylonemoides VB511288
GAATGAATATGAGAGTGTAGGCGAGCGACGCTCGCCTACACTCTCTTGCTATGTTATTATCATTATCAATAAAGTCTGATTTGTTTGTGAGCAATTTCTTGAATCAAGTATTATCGCTATTATTGTAGTAACAATAGCGACTCTTTATTACTGAAGCTCTTCATTTTTTTTATGTTACATTTTTGTGCTGTTGGTAAGCTTTTTTAGGGTTTACTCGTACAGGTGCAAGATGTGAGTATAGGTTCACCAGAACCTTCTGTGCGAAAGATAGTTTCAGATTGAGTTTTCCTGAGAACAACTAAACTAATAAACCGTCCTTTGGGAAAGTTTTCGTAGGTTTGGGCAAGAACTGGAGAAAGTTTTTGAATTGACATGATAACCTCCTAATTAAACAGATGTGCTAGCTTCAACAGAATTCTCTTCTGGTTTGCTTTTAAGCTGCTGACGGGCTTCTTCAAGGAAAAATAGATAAGCAGCTTCCAATGTCTTTTGGTCGGCTAAAAACTTTTCAGGACGTCCTTGGTAAACCTCCTCATAAAGTTTTCGCAAAACTTCGTAATATCGCTTGATTTGCTCAAGCTTTGTTTGACCAACACCATGTTCTCGGATACGGTCTAAGCGAGTATGATATTGCTGAATTAAAGCAGCAAAAATGACATCTAAACCTAAATGAGGTTTTTGAGAGCGAATAGCTGTAATTAAGGCTGTAAAGGGTTCCGCTTGTGCAGTTCGTTTAAAAGAACTTCCCCATATTTTCCCTTCAGCAGCGACTTGCGCCGCCTCTTTAAGATATTGAGTTAAAAGTGAGTTATCATCCGGCATAAGGTTCTCCAGTAAAGTATTTAATGGCTCACGAATTCGACTCCAAGTGACACTTAGATTTGGTTCATCTTCTTCTCGTAAAGTCCAACGTAGTAGGACATAATAAAGTTCAATTGGTCTTACACAAACACGGGCTAAATCATATAGGCAATCATCTACTTTCTGAATACTGGCGACAGATATAGCAAGTTTTCCAATACAGCGCAAACGCTCAAGAATTTTTTCTGAGTCTTGGCGTTCATATTGACCATTACCTAATAAACGTTGTAATGAAGCAGGAATGCCTTCTACTCGCCCGTAAATATCGTTAGATAACTCTACTTCCAAATTTCCACTTACAGTAAAAGGAAATCCAAACTCTAAAGATAAGGAAAGTTCTAAAGCTAGACGTAGTGTTTTGAGTAAGCTTAAAGAAGCATTTGCATCTCCCCAAACAAGAGGAATAATCACCGTTGTGTGAACAAAGTCAGGACGCTTAGGAAAAGCAAATCCGACAACTTTGTTAGCTTTAAATTCTAGAGAATTGTCTCGATATAGTTGGAATTCATCAACTGTAACCGTGCCACCTTCAGCATTAGTTGCAGCAAGCCTTTCTAAATATTCACGCCAAAGTCTTAACAATTCAGGGCTTGAACCTTTAGGTAATGCAAAGTGTAAATACAGTGGATCTTGTTTTTTGACAGCAGGAAAATTTGCTCCAACTGTCATCAATTGATATGCTAATGCTGCAATTGAATCTGCTTGTCTTTTTGGTTCTGCACTGATTCCACCAGGTAAGCGGTTAGAAAAAGCCTGTACTTTTGTACCAGGAGGCATAGCATCAGAAATGAGTTCGTCGATGTCATTGGAAGTAGAACCTAGAGAACACCTTAGTTTAGGGTTAGCTTCTACATAAGCATCTAATTCTTTTAGCGCATCCAACTTAGATGGAATAGGTAAGTTTAGCATCCGATTGACGACAGTAATCATTTCTGCTGATACTTCTGTTGCTTGTGATGCTTGTGTACTTTCCATTCTCAATTGAAAAGATTCTCGCAACGCCTCTTTAATGCCTTCGATACCTTTTACTACTGCCTTTGCTGCAAACAAAGGTCGTCCATATTGTCCGTTAAATGCTTCTAATACTGTACGTTGCTGTTCAGATATTCCTACATGATGAGCGATTTTATCCCAAACTTCTTTAGGGTTTAAGCCTACTTCTCGATAGCTAAGATATGCAGCCTTTAATCCTTCAGATATTGCAAATTCTTCTGCATTGCTTACAGGTAGTAATTCCAAATCGGCTGCATTCTTTACAGCATCAGTACCAGCAGCATCGCCCCATTTTGATATATCTTTTGCAACTTTATCTGATTTGTAACCCGCCTTTTTCTTTTCTAAAAGTGCTTCTACATTTACCAACACCTCTTCAATATTTTGTTGAATAGCTTGATGAGCAATCTTAATTCCATCTTTAGTAGGTCTAACAAGTCGTTCAATATTGTTTCCAAAAACTTCGTCAATCTTCCTTTGCCAAACACCAGCTATTTCTGTCACTAAATCTATTTTTGGTATCGCTTCGCCCTCAAATAGTTCGCCATCAGGGAAAATCGCTAGAGTTGTCAAGCCATACTTTGTCAAAACTTCTTCACAAGCTCCCAGTAAGAGTGCAGTGATATAACCTCTATCCTCGGATAATCGCACTCTAAAAAGATTGCTGGAACGGTCGAATGCAACCGTCAATTCGTTTTGAACTTTACGAAAACGCTCTGCATCAGGAATTCCTAAATCAAATAAGTCAGCCGCAGTTATCATCGCCGCCCAGCGTTCAATAGCAGGGTCTTCTGGTAAAAATCTCGCGCCATCACTAACGTTATGCCCTGAATGACGTTCAATAAGCCGTCTGGCTAACTCAAAATCTTCTTCACTAGAAACTAAACTCAGTACACCTGCAAGTTCAAACTGTTGGCGTAAAAAGCCCCTGTCTCTGGCTAAGGTTTTCACCTTGCGTTCTAACGGATCTAATTTATTTAAGTCGTGAACCGCAGTTGCTGCCAATAACACAGGTCGTTTATCTTCAGGGACTCCAGCTATCCCACTCACTGTCAACATGAATTGACACGCAGAGTCCAGATGTTCTGCAAGAGTTGTTCCCTTCCTCACACCATATTGATGATGAGTCCCCAAGCGTTCGTAGAACAGAGGGCGAATTTCACTAAAATAACGTTCCTCCAATGTTTTCGGAGGACGGTTCAAAAGCCGGGTACGCTTCGACATATACAAATACTTCAATTCAAAATTGAGTCTAGGTTACAAAACAAATTCTTGAGACTGTCACTTACACTGATATTTTGCTGTTATGAGGGTTTTACTCTAGCGTTTTATCAGTGTTTTCCATGACTGAATACGCTCACCACAAAGTTGTGAGTTAGATATATCCGCTATGAGGAATACTGTCTCAAGGCTATGTCACTGCACTTACCTGTGAGCAGACAATTTATAATTACATTTATGACTATCGCACAATTTTTTTCAGACTGCAAGTACATTTAACCGATGCCCAGAAAAAAAGACACGATTACACTGTCAATTCCACCCGGAACTAAGGAAAAGTTGGAGGAAATCGCCCGCCACTTCGATATTTCATGGGGCAAAGAACCTAGTATTTCCGGTCTAATAGTAGCCATAGCTGAACAGACTCTAGAAGTTGGGAAGCCCTTTACTCTTGATTCCAACCAGGTTAACGCCCTGCAACGAGCGATAAAAGCCTTAAATGATGCAGGTCGTATCGGGGAAGCCCAAACTGTACTTGCACTTTTACTAGAACGAGGCAATCTAGAACCGCCCCTGCGTCAATCTTTAATGAAACAAATTAGCCAATCTACTCAAGGATGGCGGATTCAAATTGAAGACTGGAGGAAAAAGCAACAGCCGTTTTATATCCTTTACCGGAATTCTCAAGGTAAAGAACTGGAATACACAATTCGTTATGCAGAACCTCGCTCCTTCGATAACCGCTTTTATCTGCTCGTCTGGTGCGAAGAAACTCATGATGTAGAAAATGAGATTCCTGAATTACCAGAACTTTGGCATAACCGAACCTTAATCTATGACGGCATTCAGTCATCTGTACCTATCAATGGAAATTGGCGAGGACAGTTAGATTCTCTTGAAGTGTACTTGCACTTTTATGGTTGGTTGAAAAAAGGCTATCAACCCAAAGATGATGACGTTAGTGATGAAATCATTGGAGATGTGCGTCAAGTCGTGCGGCGAGTTACAAATCCTTTTTGGCTCATTAGGGAAGTTGCACGTTACTGGGATGAGTGCGTGATTGTGTCACCCGAAAGTATGCGCGATCGCCTTAAGCATAAGCTCCGCACCCTTTGTCAGTTGTATGAGATAGAAACAAAGGATTGACAGTATCGCCAAGCTCAAAGTAAGTTTTTCAACTTGGTCTTAAAACTTCGTTGAAACTAGATCCACGAGTGTAAGGTTTCTCTTGCACCTACACTCCCTCCTCCAGCTTTAACTTTACGCATCTGCTTCTTTGGTTGTACCTAAAGGAATTTCAACAAAAACATCCCGCGCCATTTCTGCACCATAGGCGAGACAAGCAAGCACGTCTTCCCGCTCAATACTTGGATATTCCTCCAGAATGTCCTCAATGGTTTCACCGCTTGCTAAGAGATCAAGAATGAGAGAAACCCAAATACGATGTCCGCGAATGCAAGGTTTACCAGAACAAATATTCGGGTGGATAGAAATTCTCGACAACAAATTATCCTGGCTCATAGCGATTGACCTCTGGTAGGTTAGGATTCAGCGTCGTGTCGCCTTTTATAATCATTCATGACCAAACTTCGCTCAAGTCCAAGACAAAACCCGGTAGCACATCTTCTCCTGATAGAGTCGTGGGATTGTCTAATACTTCCACCTCTCGACCTTGCCTATATATCTCAACTTTCCGACTTTTGCGGTCAATTAACCAACCCAAACTGGCTCCGTTTTCCATGTATTCTCTCATCTTTGCCCGTAACGTTTCTATGCTGTCAGAGGGGGAGCGTAGTTCCACAACGAAGTCTGGGCATATTGGAGCGAAACCTTCTTGCTCTTTGGGCGTAAGTGCTTCCCATCGCTCTAACTTTACCCAAGACGCATCAGGAGAACGGTCAGCACCATTAGGGAGGTGAAATCCGGTGGATGAGTCAAATACTACCCCTAACTTAGTTTGACGGTTCCACAGCCAAAGTTGCCCTTCGATGTCTATGTTTCGTTTTCCTGTATCGCTTCCAGTAGGGGGCATGACAATTAACTCTCCAGTCGCAGTTCTCTCTAGCCTTAAATCACGGTTGACGGCGGCAAGTTCCTTGAACTGTTCGTAGCTAACTTTGAATGTTTTGGGAATGGTGATGGTGGGGTTGACCATACGGTAACGCCTCGGTTGATTTTGGGCAGGAATTGCAGGCTATTACTTCATCTATGGTGTCATAGGTCAGTAAATAAAGGGCAAAAAAATTTGGCGTTGCATATAGCGCTTGTCATTTGGATGCAGTACAGATTTATCTGTGTCCATCTGTGTTCATCTGTGGTTCTTATTTCTTGATGTATTGCACTCAACTAAGAAACGCTATATTTGCAGGATGAATTTTGTCTTCTTGTGGGATGAGCATCTTGCCATTGGTGTCAAGTTAAGGCCGATGCCCAGATGTCAAGTGACCTAGCAGCCGTTCGTCGGTGTCGTTGACGAACGGCTTTTACCAAGCCCATAGAGCGATGATGCTCAACCAACCAAGGAATGAGTTGTAATAATGGGTTGTGCGATCGTGCGCGATGGAAAAAATACAAGCTGCGAAAGACCATTTCCAGCGAAATACGTTCTAAGGGCTGCTGCAAAGCCACAGCGACATCGGCACACAAATCATTGAGTACTGCGTAAAAAATCCAAGTAGCATAGACTTGCATCTGCACACCATTAGTGCCACCAACCCACAGATAAGATAAACCCAACAAACGTTTAGTCAGTAAAAATGCATCTTCGATTTGCCAACGTCGGCGATACAAATCACAAACTTGCTGTGGAGAAAGTTGTTGTGGGTCAAGAACATTAGTTAAGTAATGATACCAAGTTTGACCCCATAATACAGAGACTTGTCGCATCGGGTAGCGACATGGATCAGTATGGTGAAGTCCCATTTGAATAATTTCGTCTTTATAGTGAGAACCACTCGAAAGGCGGCGCACTACTTGATAGCGCACCTTGGCTTTTTGTCTAGTTAAGACATATTTTCCTTGCTCAGTTAGGGTATCAAACCACTCAAATCCGTAGAAGCCCATATCTGTTATGAGTAAACCACCCACTGGCAAGCGCTCTAGTAGTGCCGACCACCACTTGGTTTCATTGCGTTTTGCGTCGGCATCGAAAAACGCTGCAACTGGGCGATGGCTAAATGCTTCCACTACCATCAGCATCTTACCCCCTAATACTGCACCTGTTTTTTGTTGAAGTTGCCCCAAATGTTTTTTGACTGCTTCCAATGTCGATGCATCTGCAATCCATACTGCACTAAATGATGATGCTACAGATGCCCACATTGGTGCAATTTCAATCTTGTTTTTCTTGGCTGTTAAACGCTCTATTACTTGCTCAAACAGCTTGATAAACAACTGAGCGGGCATACTCCCAAGGCGTTGAGATAAAGCTTGCCGACTCACCTGCATTGCCTCAACCCACATCAGCCCTTCTACTTCCAAGCAGCGCAGCACATCTGTTAAATGCTGTATTTGTCGATACACTAGACTCAATACTATTGCTGCCATCACTGGTAGGGTTAGTACACGATCGCGCAAGCTACGCTCTTTGTCTTTTACCCCTTTGAGATTGGCAAATGTCCCTGGAGTGATTAATTCAAACAGCCTCGATTCTATCTCTTGGCTTGATGGGGCAGGTACGCTGACTCGATGCCGAAAATCTGGATTTCCTTGTTTTTTGCGGGGTTTACTCATGATTAGTATCAACACCACTGTGTTGAGTTTTACCATTGAGTTTCCCACTCTTGACACAAATCCATTTTTCTTAACTTGACACCAATGGCATCTTGCCCGTCCTTTTGGGCAGGTAGGATGCCTACCCCACAAGAATCATCTCTGGATTCAGCTACACCAAAAATTTAGCCCGCATAGGCGGGCTTTGTTAGTGTAGCCTCACTCTTTAAAAGAGTGGGCGTATATTTGCAAAACTGACATACTTGCTTAAGCAATCAACAACCTAGCTTTATCCGCTTGCTCTTGCACGCTTTCCTTCAGCCACTCACTGATAGATTTACCCAATTTGACACCTATTGTTGGATCTTGGGTTAAAGTTTGTTGAATTTTTTGCTGCAACTCCGGTTTCTTCTGATATGCTATTTCGTCAATTTTCTGATCAGGCACCAATTTGCGTATCCAACCAGGTATATCTGTCTCCTTAACTAAGGACTCACCTACAAAGTAAGCTAATATCCCAACAATCGGTGCAATTATTCCAGTGAAAAGTAGGATGTGGAATATTCCTGCTAGGACAACGCCTACGATTAAAGCAACAAGGTGTCCAACAAATATAGAAAGCCCGGTTAAATCATCAAAAGATATGGATGTGGGAACTTTGTCTGTGTGGTCGCCCAAGTCAATTGTTTTGCTGCTAAATGTTTCCAGTGGTAAACCATACTTTCTACAGATGGAATCTGTTTTTTCCCTCACCTCGTTCTGAACTTTTGACAACCACTCAACTAAACAGGTCGTCATTTTGTCATTGGCATCACTTCCTGTTAGCCAAGCTTTGGCTTTCTGCTCTATTTCCGACTCAAGAGACGAAAGCGTTATGATGTTCCTGTTTCGCCAAGATTGCACGCTTGGCTTTATCACCTCGTCTACCAAACCATTTGCTAGTTCCTCTGCTAATTTTTCCAAGAATACGGGTATGTAATTTCCCACAATTCCTGTCAATTCTTGGTCAAGGAATTGAGTAATTTCTTCCAGAAATCCTTCTGTGCGAATGTACACCCGTCCCCAACGTGACAGTCCTCTAGCAATAGAAAGTTCAGGTTCTCCATCTCGCTTGCAAGGCAAATCGCGAAAGATCTCTTGGCATATTTCCTGAACAAACGACATCTTAGAAGCACTACCTGTAAGGAGGATGGCACTTGGTTGAATGCCGATGTGTTGCAACTTTTCTTTGACTCCCTGCAACTGGTCACGGAAAGCATCACGCCAACTTTTGTTGTCAAGTTCTGGTAGAGGTTGATTGAGGATTATGTCCATTATTTTGCCATTGACAACAGGCAAAAACTTAAATTTTCTTTGAATATCCTCAGTACCTACATTAACAATGGTTTCTTCGTAAGTATCTTGATAATTAAAATACTCTTCTTTTGCTTTACGGCATCGAAGTTCACAGCGATTTTTGTATATTGGGTTTTGCTCAAAAATCTTTTCCAACTGCGAAATTTCTTCTAGTTGCAGAATTTCCTCATCTCTGAGAATTTCTCCGAGTCGTAAAATTTCTTCGCGTCCCTCCCTATATTGTCTATGGCATTCCAGGGTTTTTTTAAGAATTTCTTTTTCAATTAAGGATGCACCCAAATCGTGTCCAAAATCTATCGGCGTGTCAGACATACCTTTGACAAGGGTGTAATCTGTCGTAGAAGAACCAATGTCAATGACCAGCACCGACTTTTGTAATTCTTCTATGGTAAATATACCGCTTTCTTTGGCATGCATCAAAGCAGCGCGTGATTCTTTGACTACAGCTACATTTGGCAAGCAATTTTCCGAGAGGACTTGTTTGTAAGTCTCAATTTCTTCTTGCCACCATCCTGATGGACAACCAATGAAAAAGTAGTTGTTATCTCCCGCCTGAATTTGTTGGCTATCAATCAAATGTTGGTAAATAGCATTGACAAATTCTTTAATATTTTTTTGGTATGCCGTTTCATTAAATTTTCGAGATTTAAAGGCAATTTCAAAAATGGTGGCATCAGGCATTTGACACGCCATTTCGCCAATGACAATTCCTTTTTTAGGATGATGGGCGATCGCGGTGATTTGGCTTTTCCTGTTATTAATTAGTAGACTTTGAGGAGTCGTTTCTGCATTATCTGCTCGTACCCAGGTAAGAGCCGTTTCTCCGTGCCCTAAATCAAATCCTATAATTTTAATATTGTGATAATCGTGCATTTGTAATTAGCTCTCCTAATTTTAAACCATGACTCGTTCCCACGCTTTGCTTGGCATTCAGGGGGGCTACTGCCTGCTCAAACCAGAGGCAAAGCCTCTCGCAAGGCATTCCTAGGTGGAACCTGAGAACCAGAGTAACGAGAGTAAAATGATGGATATTGCCCACTCTACGATGCTGAAGATGATGCAGGCTCAATTACGCTGCCTGGTAAGAGTACTTGGTTATCTTTAACAAAGGCTTGTTTCAGGGTGATGTAATCTGTAATTTGTGGGTCGAGACTCGGCTCAAAGTAGAACATTGACCAAGCTTCCATTGCCAAGTCCTGTTCCTCGCTGGGTTGATAAACTCGTGTTTCAATTCCGTAGCGTCTCAAAATCGTCGCAGCTTGTTCAATGCGCCTACGCACCGCAGTTGGGAGTTGAGTTTGTTCATCAAGTCCATCCGCCATTAAGTCTTGTAGATACTCTAACAAGTCTAAATGATTTTCCAAACCTGGTTTGGGTGCTTTCTCTTCGGTTCCCCCGTACGCTGTAACAGTTAAATCAATTGATTGAAAAGCTTGATAAAGATGCTCAAGTAATTTATCAATATCTATACTTGTTTTGAACGTGTTTTTAGGTGGTTCTGGCTGCGAGACAACACCTGTGTTTTCAGACGACAGCGTTTGCTGAACTATTTTTCCAATCAATCCTCCCGTGATTGCTCCGATTAACCCCCATGAATAACCCCCTGCTAAGGTTCCGGTTATACCGCCAGCAAGTAGGCTGCTCATAACCTCGCGGTTTTGCTGTACTTGTTGTGATAACGCCTGTTTGTAATAATCAAGCGATGTCAATGCTTTCAGATTTTTTTCTATCTGAGTCATTGTGTTAAACGGCGCTATGTTAGAGGCTAACTCAGTCAAGCCTAGCTGGTTTTCGGATTGTGAGTTAGCATTACTGTGAGATTTTTCCGAAGTGTTTGGGGTTGAATCTTGCAGTTTGACTAATATTAAAATACTCGTGTATTGATTAAGTGCCTTTAACATGACTGTGGCAAGGCGTGCCTGTGGTGGAGTCAATCCTCTAATGTAATCACCACTCAAATCTGCAAGCTTGTTAATCTCGTCTTGGACTATCTTAACGGCTTGCTCAGTTGTTTCTGTTCGTTCTAATTGAGACTTTAGCTTTTCTTTTATTTCTTTGTAATGAGATATAAGTGTTTTCATAATAAATTTTAAGCTATCCTATTTCTATAGTATCCTTGCAATTTCGCAGGGTGATATTTATGTTTGTTGGGTTTGTACAACCCTTATAGTAGTATTTTTAAGTATGTATTGCACTTGTTAAATAAATTACTGATATTTTTTAGTATTCACTAATATTTAGTAATGTGCTGTCGTCGCTCATTGCGGTCAGATAAATTACCAGGATTGTCAGATAGATGAGGAGTGCGGACATGATATTACTGCCAAGCCTCAGGAGTGATATCTTTACTACGGTCGAAACACACGCTCAAATGGCTGGCGACGGTAGCGACGATAGATATCAAAATCTTTATCAAGAGTCGCAATAGCAGCGATATCCAAACGTTCGGAAATAGCAATTAGTGATAAATCTACAAAATCTCCAGGTAAGTCGGCATACTGAGCATTGAGTTCAGCAATACGTGTAAAATTCTGTGGTAATAGTGGCTCACATTCAATAAATAAATGCTAAAGAATGCAGCCGATGAATCCGATCGCGTTGCCCGAACGTGCTGAAAACGGATACAATTTCTCTGCAACGCTATTATTTAAGAGTAGCACCAGGTTGAATAGATAAGTTCAATGCTGAGAACAAAAGCTATGACAGGAAACCTTTTTAGATCGATCGAACTCAGCCAACAGTTGAATAATAAAACTCTGGTGTTATCCAGTCAGCAGATGGGCTGGAATGGCATCTTGGTTGAGCAGTATCGAAATCCTTTAACTCCGAGCGAAACAGAACTTCCTGCGCTGTCAGATCATTGGCTTATCTTACCCCTGGGACATCCCGGTCATTTGACCCACAAGCGGAACGCTCGTCTGCATGAATCAATCCCTCACAAGGGTGACAGTATCTTGGTTCCTGCTGGACAACCGAGCCACTGGTATTGTCCAGAAAATTCACACCATACAGAAGATCTATTTATTCACTTACAGCCGAAGCTGGTTGGACAAGTTGCTGAAGCATCTGAAATTGATACAAAGCAGATTAACCTCGTGAACCGTTTCTGTAAGCAGGACTTGAATCTTCAGCATATCGCCATGCTGCTGTTAGCTGAGTTGCACTCAGGTGGCATAATGGGGCGATTGTATGTCGAATCATTGACTCAAGCGTTAGTCGTTCATCTGCTGCGACATTACTCTGAGGTTGCACAAATCATTACATCTGAGAACAGAAGCTTAACTCGTACCCAATTGCAGCAAGCGATCGATTACATTCACACTCACCTTGACCAAGATTTATCACTGGCTCAAATTGCCGAAATGATCAATATTAGCCCCACGTATTTTGCCAGTTTGTTCAAACGCGCTACCGGGATTTCTCCGCATCAGTACGTGATTCAACAGCGAGTGGAACGGGCAAAAATGATGCTGTCGAAAACAGATTTGACAATCGCAGACATTGCATTACAAGTAGGCTTCTCTAGTCAAAGCCATTTGACGCAACAATTTAAGCGACTCACCGGAATGACACCAAAGCAAGTTCGCCTTTCACCATAAGAATCTGACAAACTGCCATAAGAATCTGAAAGAAGTTGAGCATTGAAACTCCTCGATGCAAGCAAGCTTAAATCATTCTCTGGCGAGACAGTTATCTTACCAGGAATCACGGCGCTTCTGAAACCGCTGCTATTCTTTCGCGAGTGCTGAATCGTTCGATCAAGTATGTTCAGGTAACAGTTGAATCAATCCAGCAGCAACTATCATTGACTGGAGCAACCCCTGATGTACAACGAGAGTTAGGAAATCTGTTTCGTGCCCTTGGCAATCCGAATGGCATTTATGCAACAGTACGAACACCTGAAGCAGTTACACCAACTACATTTGAGCCGTTTGTAACACATAAACTACTCAAACACATTCTGACTTAACACGCTAAGTGCTTCACTGGAATAACACCACAGCAGATTAGCTAACTCCATAAGAATCTGACAAATCATTGTAAGAATCTGAAAGCAGTCAAGCATTGGAACTTAATACACTTCAGATAGATAGAACACTTCACACACACAAGGATTAGACACAATGAGAAAGCAACTTATCAATCCGCCACAACTCCATGATGGAAGTCCGTTCGGAATGTCCCAAGCGGTTATTGATACCGCATCGGCTACCGTTTACATTTCTGGTCAAGTTGACTGGGACGCGAACCACCAAGTTTCATGCCATACCGTCGAGGGGCAACTCTCGAAGGTGCTGGCTAACCTAACCGCCGTCCTAGATGCATCGGGAAGCTCGGTAGAGTCTCTGCTTAGCCTTCGCGTCTACGTTCGTGGTGAACTTGGGGAATTCATTGGGGATATGGCACCGATTCTCGCGCAATTTCTGGGAGAGTCGCGTCCATCTCTTACTGGAATCGGCGTTTCCTCACTCGCCTCTCCAGAAACATTGGTTGAGATTGAGGCAACAGCAGCACTTACGTGACCAACTGATTGCTGAAATCCGTAGCCATAAGTTGAACCTTAGGGACTTCCAGAAAATAAAATCAGGACTTACGCAACTGGCACAAATAGTGGGCAGGGCGCAGCCCTGCCACGCGACAATTTCAATCAAACCAAGCACATAAGAATACTTGGGCGTTTTAGTTGCTGAATTAAATAATTAGAAAGCAAGTTATGCTTGATTTGATAAATAGTTTGACCAGTTCTATAGGCGAAATTCTTTAACCTAACCCAAACCAACATTGCACAAGCGATATGATTTCTTTGGAGCCTAGCTTTATATTATGTAACCATTGGCATCAGGCTCAACTACCTCTTTCACGTTATCCCATAGTAAACGAGGTGTTAACTTTTCTATGCATTAAATAATAGTTAATTGCATCATGGCTAATACTCTCTAAATGCTCTGCTAAATTAGTAATGGTATAATTAATTTGACTACTTAATAAGTATTGGCACTAATTAAGCTTAGTAAATCTCATTACCGTAAGCAAAATTTATCTAATACAACCTCTACCTATTTTCTCATGAATATTTCAATAGTGCTTCCAAGACAGCGACTTCTATCGTGAAGACAAAGCTTTCGGAATCCGATTTAATTAACGTGAGTTCGATGTATCCTGATTTGACCCCGCTTCCATTCCTCTCCCCACCTCTCCCTAACCCTCCCCTGTTAGGGGAGGGAAAAGGAGCAGCTTTTTTTACGGGGAGAGGCTTAAAAATCCCATTTTTACGTAGCTCCTCCCTCTCCTTGTAGGAGAGGGAGGTTGGGAGGGTGAGGTTTGTCGAACTCACGTTAATTAATACTGATGTACTATAAAGGAGCGATCGCCGCAGTGCCAGTTGCGTAAGTCCTGATACAAATTCCTTCCTTTTAGTGAGTACAAAATTAAGCTAAAAAAATTATTAGACTTCTTGTAAAAGTCCAAAAAGAATAATGAACCACAGATGGACATAGATGGACACAGATGGAATTTACTTATGCAAGAGGTCTACTGAACAACTACAATTACAGCTACAGAAATTAACTAGAGACGCGCTTTCATGAGAGCGCGTCTCTATCTGACAGGACAAATGCTACATACTTTGCTTGTACTCTTCTAACAGTTGCGGGATGTAATCATACCCATCCACACCAATGACGGCAATGATTTTAGAACGATTTTGCTGCAATAAATTTCTGAAAGCTTCCGCCCCTATTTGTCCTTGAAAAATGGTGAGCAACCCTGCTGTTTTACGCCATTCATTGGAAGCAATTTGGTTTAACAAATACATCCCCAAGCAGCCTGTGTAAATTGCTTTTTCTTGGTCTTGTAGATGATAATAAGCTTCTGCTAAATTCGCTAAATTCAAAGCTTGGAGATACAAATCACCAGAAATTTGCGCTGTTTGGAAGCCGTCTTCCAAATATTTAATTGCTGTTTGTGGTTGTTGTATGACTAGATAAGCTATGCCTAAACTACTGACACATAAAGCTTTACTTTGAACATCGCCCAATCTTTCTGACAATGTTAAGCCTTGTTGCAAGTAGTTAATCGCTGTTTCATAAGTCTCTGGTTCTACTTGTTCGAGCTGCTGTGCCTGCATGACTTCGCTGTAGCCCAAGTTTACCAGAGCATTTGCTTCTCCTGTACGATCGCCTGTTTGCCGACTCAGTATTAATGCACGCTGGCTGTAATTAATTGCCTCATCATACATTTTTTGGGCAACGTAAGTACGGCTGAGGTGGTTGAGATTGGCAATTTCACAAGGGCGATCGCCTGCATTGCGTGCTATCTCCAAAGCTTGCTGATGAAACTCTACAGAACGCCTATATTGACCAAAAGCTCGCTGAGAATAACCTAAAAGTGTCAAAATCCTTGCTTTTTCTTGAGTACCTTCAGCTTGACGCAACGGTTCATCCAGATAATTCAGTGCATCCCGCAAATAGCTGCCCGAAAACGAAGCGAATATTCCGCCGTACAAGGGAAAGTAAGGACGCTGTGCAAAAGTTCGCAGAATCTGTAGCATCACTTGAGAACAACCAGCGCTGTACATTGGCGCACCGCTAAAACCATCTGCCAGTTGACTCCAAATCACTGCAAACGTCAAGAAAGTTGAAATTGACAACTTTGACCCTGCTTTGACGTTATAAGGTTGTTGGTCAAACCAGTTGACTAACCCTCGTTGCAAGTACTGCAAAACGATCGCCATCTCCACCCAGTCGCGGACGGTGATACCGCGCTGCTGTTGGGCAAATTCTATTGCAGATTGCTCCATTGCCAAGGTGCGAAACAGTGCTTGAGGTAACTCAGTATTCACTTGCTTTGCCCAAGTTGCCCAAGGACCACGTTCTCCCGGTACGCCGCCAAATCCCAGTGACTCCCGACTTTGCTCGTACATCCAGCTGATCAAGTGGTCTTGCAGTCGCCCCCACGCAGCCACACCACGGGTGATACCTTCTGATATTTGCTGCAAATCAGAATCAGCTTGAGCAAATTGCTGTAAAGATTTTGATAATTGCTGGATTTGCTGTAGGGTTAGGGCATTCTTTCGGTTAAAGTCGATAGCGCGTAAGAATGCAAAGAGACGTTGTTCTGCTTCGGCTGTAGTAATTTCTTTAATTGCAGAAGTAATCGCTTCTACGGCTTTATTTTGCTGTTGAGCACGTTGCCATTGACTTTGAATCGTCTTTATTGCCCTAAGAGTGCGGGTTGCTTTCGCTTGCTTGAGTTCATCTTTTTCGCTGTCTACTTGTTGCTGAGTGGAATTGAGGCGATCGCTCAAAGCTAACTCAAAAACTTCCCCTGTGTCAGTAGTCACACCTTTAAGCAACATTTGATACACTTGCTCTTGGGAACTTATCTTGCCCTTGAGCGTGTTTTGGACAATTTCGTCGATTAAGGCGAGATATTTTTCGCGCAATGGCAGAGAGTCAGACACTTTAGCAACCAGAAAGGGATACGTTAATTTTAATTCGTGTCTCGGTAAAGGTGCACAAGAGGATGAGGGAGTGAGGGAGTGAGGGAGTGAGGGAGTGAGGGAGTGAGGCAGGGCTGTTTCGATAAGGAGGGAGGATTTGTCAATATCAAAGCGCGATGATTTTTGGAACATCTGTGATGGAAAACCTACATTTCGATCCAGGAAATTTAAATTTTCCCCAGGAAATAAGGAGCGATACACCTTCAGGCGTCTGCCCTTTAGGCAATCGCACTTCATTAACCCTTGACATTATGAGCCTTTGAGCAAATGAAATAGCTTTGGGGAGTCAGGGGGACAAATCAATTCAAAATTCAAAATAAGGAGTCTCTCCCTCTCTCCCTCCCTCTCTCCCTCCCTCTCTCCCTCTCTCCCTCCCTCTCTCCCTCTCTCCTGTTCAAATGCGTCCAGCAAGATTGGCAACAACTCTAGCTAACTCGGTTGGGTTGACTGGTTTGGCAACATGAAGCTGAAAACCTGCGTTAAGTGCTTTTGTCCGGTCTTCTGCTCTAGCGTATGCTGTCAGCGCCACTGCTGGAGTTCCTCCGCCTTTGTCACTAGGAAGCGCCCTGATTTTACGAATTAAGGAGTAGCCATCTTCTTCTGGCATCCCAATATCGCTGACTAACACATCCGGTTGAAATTTTTGCAAAGCAACAAGTGCCTCACGAGCAGATGACACTGCTATGACTTGTGCTTCATGCTGTTTCAGCACTGTACTCAGTAGCTGACAGGCGTCTGGCTCATCATCTACGACTAGCACCCGCAAGCCTGCCAAGTTTGGAAGATCGTTCTCAACCACTTGACTTTCTGGTGTAGATAAAAGCTGCTTTGCCTCACTTGTCTTTGTTGCCCCAACTTTCATAGGCAGATTGACAATGAACGTCGCTCCTTGTCCGATTCCTGGACTTTCGGCACGAACTGTACCACCGTGCAATTCTACCAAATGGCGTACAATAGCTAAACCCAAACCGAGTCCACCATGCGATCGCGTACTTGAGCTATCAGCTTGGCGGAAGCGCTCAAACACATACGGCAAAAACTCAGCAGCAATGCCAACTCCTGTATCTCTCACCTGAAATTCCACCCGGGAATTGATGCTTTCAAGTCGTACGTCTACCGTTCCCCCCTTAGGCGTGAACTTAACGGCGTTGGATAGTAAATTCCACACAATTTGTTGCAAGCGGTTGGCATCGCCCAAAATTACTCCAACACTTGGGTCTGAAAAATATTCAATACAAATTTCCTTGGCGTCAGCACCTGAAATAACTGTATCAATTGCAACCTTGATAACAGATGAAATTTTGACGGGACGCATATCTAAGCGGAGTTTACCAGTAATAATCCGTGATACATCCAACACATCATCTATCAGTGTTGTTAGGGATTTCGTGTTGCGGTCAATCGTTTCCAGCGCTCGGGCAGTGGTTTCCTCATCAAATTTACGGCTTCTGAGTAGTTGTGTCCAGCCGAGCATCGCGTTGAGCGGGGTACGAAGTTCGTGGGAGAGTGTAGCTAAAAACTCATCCTTCATGCGATTTGCTGCTTCTGCCGACTCGCGGGAAGCTTGTTCTCTTGCCAACAGTTGTTCGCGTTCTTGCTCTGCTTGTTTGCGATCGCTAATGTCAATCATAAATCCACGCAATACCTGCGGTCCATCCTCTCCCCGCACCACATTGACAATGTCATACAGCCACACGACTTTGCCATCGCGATCCAACATTCTATATTCAAATTCGTAATTGTCTAGAGACAGCGAAGAGTCTATGCAATATTTGATTGTCCACTCTCGATCCTCTGGATGGATATGATTAGCCCAGAAATTATCTGTGTACCAGTCTGACAATGGATAACCAAGAATCTCAACTGTTTGCGGTCCAACATAAGTAAAATTTCCTGTAGTAGCGTCTGCCTGCCAAGGAATCACGCGCACCTTTTCTGCCAGTTTGCGAAACCGTTCTTCGCTGTCTTTGAGAGCTGCTTCTGAAAGCTTGCGTTCCGAGATATCACTAATTAAGGCAACAAATCCTACGACTTCTCCTTGACTAAATTGGGGAACGTAAGAGACGTTCACATAACGGGTGATCCCATCTTGATAAAGTAAATGAGTCTCGTAGGAAACTTGCTCTCCTCTTAATACCGCTTCTATATACGGACGAATTGACTCGTAACCTGACTCGCCCACAACTTCTTTAATATGCTTGCCGTAAATTTCTGAGGCGGGAATCCCATGCCATTCTTCATATCTTTTATTATTAAAACGATAGCGTTGCTGGGCATCGACATAGGAAATTAAAACTGGCACAGCATCTGTAATCAGGCGCAGTTGTTCTTCTCGTTGACACAGTGCTTTTTCGATCCGTTTGCGTTCGCTTAAATCAAGAGAGAATACAATCATCTCCTGTTGAGTGTCGTAAGGTTCCTGCAACAAGGCACCACCGATGAGAATTGGAACGCGCCTACCATCTTTGTGAATGTATTCTTTCTCAAAGGGAGTGCCAACTCCCTGTTTGCTGAGTTCTTCTACCCGTTGTGCATCCAAATGCTGATATTCCGGCGCTGTTATGGCATCCCAACGTAACTTGCCTTTTGCTAGTTCTTCACGGGTATAGCCTACCATGTTGAGAAAATAGTCGTTGGCGTAGTGGACACCGCCACTAAAGTCGCCTAAGGCTACACCAAAAATATTCGACTCCACCAGCCTTCGGAACAGCTTGTCGCTCTCGCGCGTGGTATCTTGTGATATCTGGCGTTCTGTCATGTCGTGTTGAGTTCCCCACCCTCGCACTAGAACACCATTTTCCACACTTGGGACAAGATTGTTTAACAATCCTCGCGGGAAGTCCCCCGGTTCCGTTCCTACATCGGGGGATGAGAGCGAGGGCAGAATTTCTGGTAGAATACGAGTAACATTGGTTGGAAAACCAACCATAGTCCGCGAAAACCAAGCGGCACTCACAAAAATCAAACTGCCCTGGGAAGCAGGGTGGCTGCGCGGGTTCTCCCAAAGAGGGGATAAAGGCAGAAATGTCAGAGATGCTGAGTAAGACCAATTTGTACTTGTACAAGGAGGCATCGGCAGATGAGACGCGAAGCTCCGCACGTAGCATAGCGAAGTGCGCGGGTACTTCACAAAGTACTTATAATTACCATGCTGATCTATCTGACTTTTCACGTCATGTGGAAAAACCAACGCGAAACCTAACCCCCCAGCCCCCTTCCCTACTAGAGTTGGGGCTAAGGTAAAAGCCTCTCTCCTTGCAGCAGAGAGGTTTGGAGAGAGGTTTGACCGCTCCCGTGAAAAGTGAAGCTGATCTATCTCATGGCATTCTGCATCAATTCTATCAAAGCGCTGCTTACCACTGCGTAACCCTGTTAGCGAGCTAATAAGAATCGCTACAGGTACGAACGTCCCTAACTGGAATATGTTATCCACAGCAAAATTGCCTACCAAGTACACAGGTTCTGTAAAAAAGTAGCCCATAGCCAAAGTAGACAAAGCAGTAGCCAGCAATCCTGGTTGCATCCCACCATACCAAGTACTTACTGCTACAGCCGCAAAAAACAGCTGGCACAAGGTTGGCATTAGCAGTGACTGTAGCAATAGTGTTAGTATGAACGCCCCACCAACAGCTAAGGCTGCCACAGCGTAAGGCACAAGAAGAGGGCGAATTCCTTTCAAAGTGGGTTCTCCTTTGGTGCAGCACTCACAGCAACAATTGCTTGCTCTACTGCTGTAGCTTGTATCAGCAACTTTACTGTGTTCAGACTGTAATTGCAGATAATTTTAAAGAGTTTTAAATTTTTTTAAAAAATACCGAAAATAAGTTTACACTTATTTAACATTTTTTTATTTTTCCTTCACCTTCATAAAACCTTGCCGTAAGTGTGGAAACGAACGTGTCTTTAGTTCCTCATGCAGCTTTTACGTTATTAATAGTTAAATGTGAGACACATCTTGCATTGTTAAAAAAGCGAAGGATAGCGAAAAATGGCTCGCACGTCCACATTAACTTTTGATCGTGGCACATTAATTTTGCATCCACCACCACGCGGCAAAGCTTGGATGGATTTTGCTACATGGGATGATAGAGTAGAAAAATTCCGCATTCCGGCTATTCATTACCGTGCTTTGGTGGAAGCAATGCAAGCGGAAAATACTGACTTTATCGATGAGGCTAAGGCGTTTTATCCTCTTGAGTTGGTTCCCAGTGTGGAAATGGAACCTTACCCCCACCAAAGTGAGGCGCTAGCAGCTTGGAAACTCGCGGGAAGACAAGGGGTGGTAGTGCTTCCCACAGCAGCAGGAAAGACGTATCTGGCGCAGATGGCGATGCAAGCCACACCACGCACGACACTTATTGTCGTACCAACCCTGGATTTAATGCATCAGTGGTATGCTCATTTAAAGGCGGCGTTCCCTGATACTGAGGTGGGGTTGCTAGGAGGTGGTTCGCGAGATAGAACACCTGTACTTGTTGCCACTTATGACAGTGCGGCTATCCATGCGGAAAGTTTGGGGAATTTGTATGCTTTGTTAATTTTTGACGAATGTCATCATTTACCAACAGATTTTAGTCGAGTGATTGCAGAATACGCGATCGCACCCTACCGTCTGGGATTATCTGCTACACCGGAACGCACTGATGGGAAACACGCTGATTTAAATATTTTAATAGGTAGAGAAGTTTATCGTAAAAGAGCTGAAGATTTAGCGGGGAAGGCGTTAGCAGAACATGAAATTGTACAACTTAAGGTGAAATTATCACAACTGGAACGGGAAAGATACACTCAGTTGATTCAAGTTCGCAACGATTTTTTGAAGGAATCAAAGATTTCTTTGGGGAGTCTTCAAGGCTGGCAAAATTTTGTGCAGATGAGTGCGCGATCGCAAGCTGGACGTAGAGCGATGTTAGCACACCGGGAAGCGAAAGAAATCGCTTTGGGTACTGATGGAAAGATAAGAGTTCTTGCTGATATATTGTCTCAACATTATCCAGAACGGATTTTGATTTTTACTGCTGATAATGCTACGGTTTATCGCATTTCGCAAGAGTTTCTCGTTCCGGCTATTACTCATCAAACTCCTGTGAAGGAACGTCATGAAATATTAACAAAATTTCGGGAAGGGGAGTATAAAACTCTGGTTGCTTCTCATGTTTTGAATGAGGGTGTTGATGTACCTGCGGCTTCTGTTGCTGTTATTTTGTCTGGGACTGGTTCGACACGGGAATATATTCAAAGATTGGGAAGGGTTTTAAGGAAGGGGAAGGATAATAATAAGCAGGCGATTTTGTACGAGGTGGTGGCGGAGGATACGAGTGAGGAGGGGACTTCGGCGAGGAGAAGAGGTGTGGAGAGAAATGAACCGCAGAGGCGCAGAGAACACAGAGGAGAGGAGGAGAAGAAAGGGAATTTGCGGGTTGTTTATGGAAGTGGAAAGGAAAAGAGTCTTAAGGCTGCTGAGCAGTTGGAGATAAATTATAAAGTTCAAAAGAAACCCCAAGATAAACAACAGATAAACACGGATGAAAGCTGAATATGTTTCAATAGTTATCTGTATTTACAGCAGATTGCAGGTAGAAAAAGTACACTAAAGTGAGTGCATCAAAGGTTGAAAATAAAACCATTATTAATCGACTTTCGAGAAAAAATAATTAAACTGAACTGACAAGCGTGCAAATGTACTAAACGAGCGCTTCGTTTTCCATAAACAAAAAATGAAGGCTGCCCAAATTTTTCGGGGACAATGCGTCACCACCAATGATCGAGCGGAGCTTGTGTACTTAGCAAATTTATGCAACACTTTCAAAATACAAAGAACGCTTAAGACGAACCAGTGAATCCTTAGATAATCAACAGAGGAGGAGTCGATGCTTTATAAGCCTTATGACCGTCGTCGTTTTCTTCAAAAGGTCGCCTTGTTCTCTACTGGTTTAGTCTCCTCAGTAATTTCTCCTCGTTTTGCCAGTGCTAGCTTTGGAAAACATGGAATATCTGGATATGATTATATTGTGATTGGTGCAGGTTCAGCAGGCTGTGTGGTTGCCAACCGTCTCACAGAAGACCCCCAAACAACTGTGTTGTTGCTTGAAGCAGGCGATCGGGATACGAAACCAGAGATTCAAATCCCACAGGAAGCTAGGAATTTACCTGGCTCCGAGGTAGACTGGAAATATTTCTCGGAACCCGAACCGTACCTTAACGATCGCAAGATATTTTGTCCCCGTGGTAAAGTCTTGGGGGGCAGCAGTTCGATTAATTACATGATATATATGCGGGGCAATCATCACGACTATGACCACTGGCAGAAATTGGGCAACCCCGGTTGGTCGTACCAAGATGTCTTGCCCTATTTCAAGAAATCTGAGCATCAGCAACGTGGTGCCTCGGAATATCACAGTGTGGATGGGGAGTTGAGCGTTACCGATATCGTGTCTCCTGCTGCGGTTTCAAGAGCGTTTGTAGAAGCAGCGGTGGCAATGGGATATAAGTACAATCCTGATTTCAATGCAGAGCAGCAGGAAGGGGTAGGACCGCTTCAGTTTACAATCGACAAAGATGGTAGGCGGCACAGTACTGCTGCTGCATTTCTCACGCCGATTCTGGATCGTCCGAACTTAACGGTGCAAACAGGTGCGTTGGTGACTCGATTGTTGTTTGAGGAGACTCGCACTATCGGGGTGGAATACCTGCACTCTGGAACGCTACACCAGGTTAGGGTCAGTCAGGAAGTGATTTTAAGTGCGGGCGCGTTCGATTCGCCCAAGCTGCTAATGCTTTCTGGCATTGGGAATGCAGAAGACCTGCAAGCAATGGGGATTTCAGTCGTCGTTGATCTGCCGGGTGTGGGTCAAAACCTGCAAGACCACGTTATTGTTCCCGTGACCTACCAGGCAACTCAGGAGGTGCACCCTGCTCCCACTGGTAATGGTCTTCATGAAGCTGCAATGTTTATGCATAGCGAGGGAAATCTGGATGTTCAGCCAGATATGCTGCTTTTCTTCAGTCCGCGTCCTTTGTCACCTCCTGGGTATGCCATAGTTGATTCGGGGTTCAGAGGCTTAACTAGTTTGACCCATCCCCAGAACAGTGGGAGTGTTGCTTTACGATCTCTTGACCCCACCGATGCCCCGATCCTTCGGATGAACTATCTGCAAAGTCAATCCGATGTGCAAAAGCTAGTGGCAGGGATTCAATTCTTTCGCGACTTGTTTCATTCAACTCCCTTTGATGAGTTTCGAGGTGAAGAAATTGCTCCCGGTGTCGAGGTTCAGAGCGATGAAGCCCTCGAAAATTATGTTCGGGAAGTTTGCGGGACTGTGTATCATCCTGTCGGAACTTGTAAAATGGGAACTGACCCAATGGCGGTTGTAGATCCTGAACTCCGGGTACATGGGGTGAAGGGATTGCGTGTCGTCGATGCCTCGATCATGCCAACGATCACTACGGGAAATACGAACGCGCCCACCATTATGATTGGTGAGAAAGCAGCCGATCTGATTAAAGCCGCAAAGCACAGTTCTAAACAACACGGTAGTGGTAAAAAGTACAGGATACGAGAGAATGGGAGACGATGATTGAGTGAGTGCCTATGAAATGTCCTCTGCCGCTCTGCCCCAGTTGTTATTCTTCTGAAGTGGTCAAAAATGGACACAGCCGTGAGGCGAACTACCATTGCGATTTTAGGGCTTTGTGCATGAAATTGAATAAAAGCTTTATAAATTTCACTTGAGGGTAGACCGAAGTGTAGGGTTGTCCATTTTTGTTTATGGAAAACGAAGCGCTCGTTTAGTACATTTGCACGCTTGTCAGTTTAGTTTAATTATTTTTTCTCGAAAGTCGATTGATAATGGTTTTATTTTCAAGCTTTGATGCACTCACTTTAGTGTACTTTATCTACCTGCAATCTGCTGTATCTGCGTTGCTCTGCGGTTCAAAATTTCAATGTTACCAACAGAATTACTAAGTCACAGGCAAAATGGGGAAGAGATCATCCCGAAGAGATTGAAGATTGATGATAAGAATTTGGCGATCGCCTCTGAGTTAATGAGTTGTTTTCAAAAGGTTGTGGGGGATACTCAGGGTGCGCTGGAGCGTCAGTTGTTGGAGTTGGAGGGGGATACTCCTGATTATAAAATAAAGCGGGGTTTGGCTTATATCCTCAAAAGCGCTTTTTGCACGTTTGAAGTTGTCAGTCCTTTGGAACCTCAAATGTTACGAGAAAGGGTTTTTGCTTTGGCTGCGAAGTCTCCTCCGAGTCGAGAGTTGAGTGAGGTTACGTTAACAAAAATTGCTGATGAATTGAGTCATGAACTTGAACGCGAAGTTTTGCCGAAACAAGTTCGTGAGGGGTTATATGCTGATTTGTCTGAGAATAAGATTTTAACTGCTTTTGATACGCCAGACTCTAAGGAAGTTTTGCATCGGTACAATTTATCTCAGGTGCAAGGGGTGTTTTATAAGGCGAGTCAGTTGATCATAAATGCTCATCGGAATGTTCCAGGGCAATATAAGCTTTTGTTTCGCTATCTTAAGTTGTTTCAATTAATGTCTTATATTGAGGGCGATGCTGACCACGGGTTTACAATTACGATTGATGGTCCTACGAGTTTGTTTACTCCCAGTACACGTTATGGTTTGGCGATCGCTAAGCTGATTCCGGCGTTACTTCATGTGACGAAATGGAGTCTTTCGGCGACTCTGCAAACTCGTGATTTCTACACAAATACATGGAAAACTGGGCGTTTTACTCTCAATTCGGAATGTGGGTTGGTGTCTCATTATTCAGCCGGTAAGCCATATGATAGTATGTTGGAAGAGTCATTTGCTAATAAGTGGGAGTCAATGAAAACGGATTGGGTGTTAGAGCGAGAAGTTGACCTTATTCCCATTCCTGGAAGTGTGATGATTCCCGATTTTAGATTAGTTCATCCTGATGGTCGGACGTTTTTATTAGAAATCGTTGGTTATTGGCGACCGGAGTATTTACAAAAGAAGTTTTCACAGGTGCGACGTTCGGGATGCGATAACTTAATTTTAGCAATTTCTGAACGATTGAATTTGGATAAAGCAGGAGTCAAATTAAATGATGTCCCTGCAAGAATTGTTTGGTTTAAAGATAAGTTGTTACCAAAATCAGTGTTAGCGGTGATGGAATAAAGATTCGTGAAGTTCCAACTGAATTCTTCTTGATTAATTCATCGTTTCTTCGTTTTGTTGCAGCAGATATTCTAAAGCTTCTGTTGTCTTTAGCTGGGGAAATTCCAAGTAAAAATGACTCACACTAGAGAAACGTTCTGGTGTTGCAAGGATAATCACGCGATCGCCCCACTGATGTAACCAAGGTAGCAACTTCAAGGGCGCTACTGGAGCACATAACCAAACTTCTGCTGGAGAAAGTGCCTTGAGAGATGTTGCCGCTACTGCCATTGTCATACCTGTGGCAATACCATCATCAACTAAGATGAGCGTAGCACCTTCGGTATTCACCTGCGGACAGCCAGGACTCAATTGAGCCTCAAGAAACTTCGCTTGAATCGCAGCTGTATCTAATGCTGCTTCTCGCCACCCTGAATTCGGCATATTGCGAAAAGACAACGTGTGCTGATCCCAAAGAACATTTCCGGAAGCAGTCACCGCACCAATAGCCAACTCGGGATTTTCTGGATGGCTAATTTTTTTCGCTACCTCTATTGTCAAGGGACAGTTGAGGAGACGCGCTACTGGTGCTGCTACTGGTAATCCTCCTCTTGGCAAAGCATACACAATTGTCTTAGGCTTTGCTACCGAGTTCACAGTTTGCTGGGTTAAAATAGCCTGAATCGCTTGCGCCAGTTGCTCACCAGCTTGAGTGCGGTTAGTAAAAAGCGGGGTGTTTGTCATGGTTCCCCCAGCATACGACAGCGTCTATGCTTCTATCATGACTGATTTTCACCGGATGTAACTAACTCCCCAACAGTTCTTTTGCTACCAATCCTTTCTGAATAGCCAAAACTGCGGCTTGAGTGCGATCGCGCACTTCCAACTTTTGCAAAATCGCATGAACGTGAACCCGCACTGTACCAGCAGCAATGTAGAGAATTTCCGCAATTTCTTGATTGCTTTTACCAGCAGCTACGAGTGCCAAAATTTCTTGCTCGCGCTTTGTCAACGGATTTTCTAGTGGTACCGGATCTTGTACCGGCGATGCTGCTGTGTTGTTTCCCTCAAAAGCGGCGCGAATTGCTGTGGTTGCTGTCTGATCCCACCACGAAGCACCCGCTGCTACCGAACGCAATGCCAATATCAAAGACTCAGAAGGAATTCCTTTAAGACAGTAACCAGCAGCCCCTGCTTCAATTAACCGCGCAACCAAGGGTTTTTCTGAACGAGACGTTAAAACGAGGATGGGTAAATAAGGGTGCTGCTGCTTAATTTGACGACAAGCTTCAATTCCACCAATCCCTGGTAAACCAACATCAAGCAAAACCAAATCTAGTCCATAGCGATTAGCGAGTTCTACAGCTTGCTCGCCATCTTCCGCCTCGGCTACAATTTCTATACCCGCCTCCTGTTGCAACCGCATTCGCAAACCCAGGCGAAACAATTCATCATCCTCAACAAGTAATATTCTCAGCGTTACCCCTGGTTTCATTTTTAGTTATGAGTCATTAGTCATTAGTCATTAGTCATTAGTCATTAGTCATTAGTCAATTAATTATTCTCCCTCACTCCCTCCCTCCCTCACTCCCTCATCTCCCTCACTCCCTCCCTCCCTCACTCCCTCCCTCCCTCCCTCCCTCACTCCCTCCTCATCTCACTGGTGGACACGCAGGCAATCGAAACCCAAACATTGCCCCCTTACTTGCGCGATTCTCTGCCCAAATTATACCGCCGTGCGCTTCAATTATCTGGCGTGATAAATACAACCCCAGCCCTGAACCCTTAGCATGGCGATCGCTATGTCCTTGATAAAATCTTTCAAATAGATGGGGTAGCTCTTCTTGTGTCATTCCACAACCACTGTCAAGAATTCTCACAATTTCATGATGAGAAGAACCTTCCAGTACAACTTCTACGTTGCCGCCACGCGGAGTATGATTAATCCCATTCATCAGAAGATTAGAGAAAACTCGCCCAAGTTGTAAATAATCTCCATTTACCCATAACGAACGGCGAAAATCTGATTCTCCATAATTAACAGAGATATATACCTGACGCGCCCTTGCTACCTCACTTAAGGTGGCGATCGCCTCTTGCGCTATTGTCACCAAGTTAACTGGTGAACGCTGAAGTTTCAGTCCCTCGGCGTCGATGCGGTACACATCCAACAAAGTTTCTACCAGTTGCAACGTGGTGCGGTGAGAACGAGTCATAGTTTCTATGACATACTCTTGCATTGGCGTTACTGCACCAAATTGCTCTTCCTTAAAGGATTTTAGCGTTTGAATGGCTCCAAGTAGCGGTGTTTTGAGGTCATGAGTCAGGGTGGAAACAAAATCTTCCCGCATCTGCGCTAGTTGTTCTTGAGAACGTAACTGTGCTTGTGTGTAGGCAATGGCTTCTTCGTTGCGGCGGTTGCGATCGCTTAAATAACCGGTTACTAGTAGTGCAATCATAGCAATTAACCGATTTGCCACCGTTGGCGCATGAATTGTTTCTACTCCAGGGACAAACAAATTTAACAGCGTTAATCCTGCAGCCGCTAGCGTCACGCCAAAGACAGCCTTGCGATTTAATCGGGAATTTGCTAACAAAATCGTTCCGGTGTACAGGTAGCCAAACACATACTCAGGCGGCGTCAAGTATTCCAGCGTCATCACTACGGCAAATCCACCAGCTATCAACCAGTAAATCAGCCCTCGTTCGTTCTTCGTCAAAATATTTTCTTTGATTTTCAATAACCAAAACCACATCGTAAGCTTTTAATAAAGAATGAGATAAATTACAATCTGACTGATCATCTCATTGAGTTGCAATTCTTATTTAAATACTATTTCTATCAAACGAAAAATCTCCCTGTTGCCAGCCCTCTCATAATCCTTTTAAGGGCTTTTCACTTTATACTTTATACTCTCATCCTTTTGTGAGCTATATCAGAACTATATCAATATATATAGAACTTTGCTTTCACCTATATCAACACATCTATAGTTCGTTATACCAAATAGATAATTGCTGGCGAGCGTAAAAATGTGATATTTCTTAAGAACAGAGTTAACAAGCAAGATCATTTTGTGCTAAAAAGTGTTAAGAATAATGCAGAACCGCAGCTAGGTAATCAGAATATCCCCACGGATAGAATCCCGAGGATTTGAGAAGGAAAGCTTTCTTTTTTTCCACGAATCAATTCGGGGGCAACTATACCAATACTCAGGAACCAGAACTCTTAATTCGTGACGAGAAAACGCGGTTAATATTCTGACGAATGATTAGTAGCGGATGATTCTTTCTTGGTTATTTGATTTCCTTATAAGTAGAGCGCAATACTACCTAAAATTCAAAAATATGTATTTTTTAGTCAAAATTTTGTTGATGATAGAAAATATAATATAGCAAACCTAAATGATTTATTAACATTCTCTGTTTCCTCTTCCTCTGCGTTCTCTCTTGCCTCGTGTGGTTCCATAAAAAAGTCCTGTTCACAACTCAGGTAGGAATGCTATATAACTAAATACAGATGCAAAAATCTAAAGTTTAAATGAAAAAAGCAAAAATTAAAGTTAAAAAAAAACATAAAATGAAATTAGGAGAGATAATATAGGAAATTAAAAATAAAAATTCAATTTATAAGTAAAGCTCAAAGTAATCAAAAGATTGCTGAGCCATTTTGACTTGAAAAATATTTCAGATTATCCATCTATAATTTTGGCTAGATAAATGGGACAAGGATTTTTTCAAATTGGCGTAACGCTGTGTATCGTGATAGTAATAACTCCAGTATTGGGCAGATATATAGCGCGTGTTTTCTTGGAAGAAAAAACGCTGCTTGACCCAGTCATGAAACGTCTAGAGCGAATTATTTTTATATTAGCTGGTACACGCCCAAAAGACGAGATGACGGGTTGGCAGTATGCCAGAGCAGTACTTTACAGCAACATTATTATGGGTGTTGTGGTGTTTATGCTCATATCTTTTCAGAAATTCTTACCGTGGAATCCTCTTGGTTTCGCAGCTCCTAAATGGGACATCACGCTGCACACCACGATTTCATTTTTAACAAATACTGACCAACAGCATTACTCTGGTGAGACAACCTTAAGTTATTTCAGCCAAACGGCAGCTTTAGCTTTTTTGATGTTTACCTCAGCCGCTACCGGGTTGGCAGTAGGAATTGCTTTTATCAGAGGTTTGACAGGTAGACCACTGGGAAATTTCTACGTGGATCTGACGCGCTCAATTACGCGGATATTACTGCCAATTTCAATTGTAGGTGCGATCGCACTGCTCGCATTAGGTGTACCCCAAACATTAGATGGTCCTTTACAGGTGACAACCTTAGAGGGAGCAACGCAATATATAGCCAGAGGTCCAGTGGCAACATTTGAGATAATCAAACAGTTAGGAGAAAACGGCGGCGGCTTTTTTGGGATGAATTCGGCACACCCGTTTGAAAATCCCAATAGTGCTTCTAACCTAATAGAAATCATCGCCATGATTTGTATTCCAGCAGCGTTGATTTACACCTACGGTTTGTTTGCCAACAACACCAAGCAAGCTTGGCGACTTTTCTGGATGGTTTTTGCTATCTTTGCGGTTTTGGTGAGTATCACAGCAATTGGCGAGTATCAAGGCAATCCCATTGTTGATAACACATTGGGATTGGAACAGCCGAATTTAGAGGGCAAAGAACTCAGGTTTGGCTGGTCACAAACGGCATTGTGGGCGATCGCAACCACCGGAACCATGTGTGGTGCAGTCAATGGAATGCTCGATTCTCTCATGCCATCGGGAGGGTTTTCCACCTTATTAAACTTATTTTTGCAGATTGTTTGGGGTGGGCAAGGAACAGGAACCGCTTATTTATTCATTTATTTAATTCTCACCGTGTTTCTTACAGGGCTTATGGTAGGGCGGACACCAGAGTTTTTGGGGCGCAAAATTGAAAAGCGAGAAATTATCCTTGCCAGTGTGGTGCTGCTGATTCACCCAATTGCAGTTTTGATTCCCACTGCCATTGCTTTGGCATTTCCCAGTACCTTAGCATTTCAAATTCCGCCGCCTGGATATACCGGTTCGCCGGAATTTCACAACATCTCGCGAGTAGTGTATGAATACGCTTCAGCTAGCGCCAACAATGGTTCTGGTTTAGAGGGGTTAGGCGATAGCAGCTTGTGGTGGAACTTGAGTACTTGTTTCAGTTTGTTGCTGGGACGCTACATTCCGATAATTGCCATTTTGCTTTTAGCAGACAGCATGGCACGCAAACAACCAGTACCTGAAACTCCAGGCACCCTGAGAACCGACTCTACGCTATTTACGAGTGTCACAGCCGGTGTCATTTTGATTTTGGGTGTACTGACATTTTTCCCCGTTTTGGCTTTAGGACCAATAGCCGAAGGTTTTAACCTTGCTAGTCGCATTAAATAAAGAAACTGGGGACTGGGGAGTGGGGATTGGGGATTGGGGACTGGGGACTGGGGACTGGGGACTGGGGACTGGGGACTGGGGACTGGGGACTGGGGACTGGGCAATACTCGCACCTTACCCTAATCCCTAATCCCTAATCCCTAATCCCTAATCTCTAATCTCTAATCCCTAATCCCTAATCCCTAATCTCTAATCCCTAATCCCTAATCCCTAATCCCTAATCCCTAATCCAATATTATGGACTCCGCAAACCCTTCATCCAAACCTTCTCCTCGTAAAAGCGATCGCCGCCAAGCACGCAAACAATCGCGGGTAAGCACGAAAGGGCTTTACCAAAGAGCAATCATTGATGCTTTTGTCAAGCTCAATCCCAAAAACGCGATCAAAAACCCAGTCATGTTTTTGGTTTGGGTTGGCACCATTATCACCTTACTTGTGACCATCGACCCTTATTTGTTTGGTCCAGTTTCAGGCAATAACCTACGACTTTTTAACGGATTGATTACAGGGATTTTGTTCTTTACCGTTTTATTTGCCAACTTTGCCGAAGCAGTCGCAGAGGGGCGGGGTAAAGCGCAAGCTGATGCCTTAAGGTCAACCAAGTCAGAAACAATTGCCAAAAAACTCGCTCCTGATGGTTCAATGAGTGAAGTTTCTTCCACCAGCTTGCGCCAAGGTGATACGGTGTACGTGGTTGCTGGTGATGTGATCCCCGCCGATGGGGAAGTGATTATGGGTGTCGCCAGTGTCGATGAATCGGCAATTACCGGGGAATCTGCGCCAGTGCTGAAGGAAACAGGTTCAGATGTCGCCAGTTCTGTCACCGGCGGTACGCGGGTTATCTCCGATGAATTGATTATCCGCATTAGTGCAGACCCTGGTAAAGGATTTATTGACCGAATGATTGCCTTGGTAGAAGGCGCGGAACGCAGCAAAACACCAAACGAAATTGCCCTCACGGTGTTACTCGCGGTTCTGACTTTGGTGTTTGTGTTTGTCGTGGTGACTCTGAGTGCGATCGCCAGCTATGCCAGAAGTCCAATCAGTGTGGCGATATTGGTTGCTTTGTTAGTCGCGTTGATTCCCACTACCATTGGCGGGTTATTGAGTGCGATCGGTATTGCTGGTATGGATCGAGTTGCCCAGTTTAATGTTATAGCCACCTCCGGACGAGCCGTAGAAGCGTGTGGAGATGTCAATACCCTGGTTCTCGATAAAACAGGGACAATTACCTTAGGCAACCGCTTAGCAGAAGAATTTATCCCCATCAACGGGCATTCTGTGCAGGAAATTGCTAATATGGCTTTGACAGCAAGTGTGTTTGATGATACACCAGAGGGGAAATCAATTGTTCGACTGGCAGAAAGATTAGGGGCAAAGATTGATTTTGACCACGAAAGATCCCAACCCATAGAGTTTTCGGCAAAAACCCGCATGAGTGGCACAGACTTGCCCAATGGAAGTCAAGTGCGTAAAGGTGCGGTATCAGCCATTAAGGGATTTGTCCGTTCCCGAGATGGACGAGACTCACCAGAACTTGATGCAGCATACACAAAAGTTTCGCAACTGGGAGGAACACCGTTAGCAGTCGCCCTTGATGGTGAAATATATGGCGTCATCTATCTCAAAGACATTATCAAACCAGGTATCCACGAACGTTTTGACCAGTTGCGGCGGATGGGAGTGCGTACCGTTATGCTGACTGGAGACAACCGCATTACCGCTTCTGTGATTGCCAAAGAAGCTGGAGTCGATGACTTTATTGCCGAAGCCACCCCAGAAGACAAAATCTCGGTGATTCAACGGGAACAGGCGCTAGGCAAACTAGTAGCAATGACAGGGGACGGTACCAACGATGCACCAGCACTCGCCCAGGCAAATGTTGGAGTTGCAATGAATACCGGGACTCAAGCGGCAAAAGAAGCCGCTAATATGGTGGATTTGGACTCTGATCCCACAAAGCTGATTGATATTGTTGCTATTGGAAAACAATTGCTGATTACTCGCGGTGCGCTGACAACTTTTTCTCTCGCTAATGATATTGCTAAATACTTTGCCATTATCCCGGTGTTATTTACGTCAGCTAATCTAGGAAGTTTGAATATCATGAAGTTGACTAGTACTAATTCTGCTGTGCTGTCGGCGTTGATTTACAATGCTTTGATTATTCCAGCTTTGATTCCTTTGGCACTAACGGGTGTGAAATTTAAACCTTTGACGGCTAATCAGCTTTTGCAACGAAATATTTTGATTTATGGTTTGGGTGGTGTGATTGCGCCATTTATTGCCATTAAGTTGATTGATATTTTGATTGCAGCAGTAGGGTTGGCTTAATAGGAAAAAAACCGCAGAGGCGCAGAGGACGCAAAGGACGTAAAAGGGGAGATGAGGAGTGAGGAGAAGGTTTAGTTCCCTCCTCGCTTGCGGTGAGACCAGTGCTGCAGGAGGGGAGCCAGTTCGTTGCGGGGGTTCCCCCCGTTGTAGGACCTGGCGTTTTCCCTCCGCAGGCAACTAACTGGCGTTGCAAAGGACGCAAAGGACGTAAAAGGGGAGATGAGGAGTGAGGAGAAGGTTTAGTTCCCTCCTCGCTTGCGGGGAGGGTTAGGGTGGGGTGCGAGATATTCGTGCAATAAGTCTAATGACTTAGTAGGTTAGTTTATGAAGAAAAAAGTTGATGTATTAGCTAAGTTTTTGCCGATGCATATCGTGGAGGCGATTTCTTTTGTCTGGTCGGAATGGCGTTCTCAAAAGTTGCCACTTACAATTTTTGTGGCGCTTTGCCTGAATTTGTTAGTTGCCCCTATCGTTTATGCTGCTGCCGATGGTACTTTAGAACGCCGTTCTGCTTGGGCTATTGGTGTTTTAGGATTGGTGACGTTGGCAGTTATCGTTTACTTATTTGTTGTTGTTTTTCAGCCAGAACGCTTTTAAGCTACACAAATTTCTTAATTATTTAAAGTAAATTTGAAAGGGTGTAGAAAAATTTGTATGTCTATTCTTAGAGAAATTGCTAAAGCAATTCGTATCACTGTGATTTTATGGTTGTTAACCGCCATCATTTATCCTTTATTCATACTTTTGGTCGGTCAAGTCCCTTTCCTTAAAGACAAGGCACAGGGCAGCATAGTACAAAATATTCAGGGAGAAGAAATTGGTTCAGCGTTAATTGGTCAACAGTTTCGTTCTGAACAGTATTTTCATGGTCGTCCCAGTACTATTAGATATAGCCAAGGAAAACAAGCAAATCCTACTGGTATTTCTGGGGCTAGCAATCTCGCTCCTAGCAGCCCAGAATTACTGAAGCGAATTGTGGAACAAGCAAATCGCCTCAAAGATGAAAATATTCAACCATACGCTGATTTAATTTACACCTCTGGCTCGGGTTTAGATCCGCATATTTCAGTGAAAGCAGCACGAGACCAGTTGGATAGAATTGCTCGTGCCCGTGGTGTCAGACGAGATGAGATATTGCGTTTTATTAATAAGTATACCGAGGGCAGATTTTTAGGCATTTTTGGAGAGCCTGGAGTAAATGTTTTAAAATTAAATTACGCTCTTGATTTAGATGAATTTAACCGTCAGCAAAATAGATAAGCCTTAAGAAGAACACAGAACACAGGAACGGCATCCCCATAAATTTAGAGGATTTAAAAAGGACACCACAACAAGTAAAAAGAACCAAGTTAAAAGTTAAAAGAAAGAAGAATTCAATATTTCTTTTAACTTTTAACTTGCTTGAGGGGCTTATACCAATTTTTTGTAAAGCTGCACATTATTTTTACCCCTCCTAACCTCTCCGATGCCTTGGGGAGGTGCCGCAGGCGGTGGGGTTCTTTCTATGCATCTTCATATAGAAACGGTATTATATCTTTTTACTATTCTGACTACTGAGTTCTGAGTACTTTCTTCTTACTATTGTGGGGAGCATCCCAAATGTGCAAAAACCTTGATAGCCCTCATCCCCTCACCCCTTCTCCCAAATATTGGGAGAAGGGGAACCATATAAGTAAATATTTTCATGATTGATAATCATCAGCTTCTCGGTAAGAATAACTTAGAAGAAGCAGGTACTAAATCCGTAGCTTCTGCCCCTTATGACCTGAGTCCAGCACGGCGGGGTAAACACAAAATATACATTGGTATGGCTCCCGGAGTCGGCAAAACTTACCGTATGTTGGAGGAAGCCCATTTACTTAAACATGAAGGTATTGATGTCGTGATTGGGCTGTTGGAAACCCACGGACGTAAGGAAACGGCGCAAAAGGCTCAAGGGTTGGAGATAGTACCCCGCAAGGAAATTCCTCGGGGTGAGTTGATTCTCACAGAAATGGATACAGATGCGATTTTAGCCAGAACACCTCAGTTGGTGTTAGTCGATGAACTAGCACATACCAATGTCCCAGGTTCGCCACGAGAAAAACGTTACCAAGATGTCGAAATCATTTTGGCAGCAGGTATTGATGTTTACTCCACAATGAATATTCAGCATCTGGAGAGCCTCAATGACCTGGTAGCAAGAATTACAGGGGTGGTCGTACGAGAGCGCGTTCCTGACCGCATCCTAGAGGAAGCTTCGGAGGTTGTTGTAGTAGATGTTACACCAGAAACGTTGCAAGAACGCTTGCTAGAAGGTAAAATCTACGCACCGCAAAAAATTCAACAATCGCTCGATAACTTTTTCCAACGCCGCAACCTGATTGCTTTACGAGAGTTAGCACTGCGGGAAGTGGCGGACAACATTGAGGAAAATGCCGTTGCTTCGACTCCACAAGGTCAATTTTGCAATATTCACGAGCGGGTTTTGGTCTGTGTATCCACTTATGCCAACTCAGTACAATTGTTACGTCGGGGAGCTAGAATTGCTAGCTACATGAATGCTCCTCTATATGTTGTGTTCGTTGCCGAGCCAGACCGCTTCCTCACAAAGGAAGAAAGCTTATATATAGAAACTTGTGAAAAGTTATGTAAAGAATTTGACGGTACATTCATTCGTCACACCAGCACTGACGTAGCCCAGGCGATCGCCCAAATCGCTGAAAAACACCGCATCACCCAAATTGTTATAGGTGCAAGTCAGCGTACACGTTGGCAAATCCTCCTTAAAGGGTCTTTAACCCATAAATTGTTACGCTTGCTGAAAAACATCGATTTACATATTATTTCCGGTGAGAAATCCGCTGAGAAAAACAATGGGTTCAATCGTTCAATGCAGGAATGATAATTTTGAGATAATTATTATCTGCACGGCAGTTGCTTCAACGGGGGGAACCCCCGCAACGCACTGCCTCGTCCATCTGCGGTTTAAAATCAAATGGCTCGTGTAATAGGTTTAATTAGTGGCACGTCTGTAGATGGTATAGACGCTGCCTTAGTAGACATTTCCGGTACAAATCTCGATATCAATATTGAGTTGCTAGCTGGTGCAACTTATCCTTACCCACTGGATCTCAGAGAACGCATCTTAGCAGTGTGTGCGGGGGAAGCCATCTCAATGGCAGAGTTGGCAGAATTAGATGATGCGATCGCCTTTGCTTTTGCCCAAGCTGCACAAAATATTCAAATTGGTCACGAAAAAGCCACTTTGATTGGTTCTCACGGTCAAACCGTTTTCCATAGACCACCCAAAGATAAGAAAGCAAATACTTCCTCATCCTCACTCGGTTACACCCTGCAAATCGGTCGCGGTGCGGTCATAGCTAATTTGACGGGTATCACGACAGTGAGCAACCTGCGTGTAGCGGATATTGCTGCGGGAGGTCATGGTGCGCCCCTCGTACCTCGGATAGATGCGGCTTTACTCAGCCATCCTCAAGAAGCACGTTGTATACAAAACCTTGGGGGTATTGGTAATGTTACTTACATACCACCTCGTCGAGACAACTGGTTAGAAAAAATTCGCGCTTGGGATACGGGACCTGCAAATAGTCTTTTGGATTTGGCGGTGCACCATTTAACTGATGGTGCCAAAAGCTACGATGAAAATGGCAATTGGGCTGCGAGTGGTAATCCTTGTGAACCCTTAGTAGAAGAATGGTTGAGTCAAGATTACTTTCATCTACCACCCCCCAAATCTACGGGTAGAGAGTTATTTGGTGTGACTTACCTGCATCAGTGTTTACAAGACGCCGAAGCATACCAACTCAGTCCAGCCGACTTTTTGGCAACTCTCACAGAACTAACGGCGGCTTCGATTGTTCACAGTTACCGCACTTTTCTACCACAAATGCCACAGCGGGTGTTATTGTGCGGGGGTGGCAGTCGCAATCTTTATCTGAAAAGTCGGTTACAACACCTGTTGGCATCAGTACCCGTCTTAACAACAGATGAAGTTGGTTTGAGTGCCGATTTTAAAGAAGCGATCGCCTTTGCAGTTTTGGCATACTGGCGACAATCGGGTACTCCTGGTAACTTACCAACCGCTACAGGGGCAAGTCAAGAAGTCCTGCTGGGTGAGGTGTACTCACCGTAGCTTTTTCGGGAACGTCAACAATGGTTGCTCGTCCACTTGCTTTTAACTTGTCACGATTGATAAGCGATAAGTAATCATCCATTTCTAGATTTAGCCCTTTTGCATAAACACGGTGCTTCAAACTGACAGGCGTAAAAATTTGCCTGCGGGTGGTTACTGATTCTGTCTTACCCAGGAATAAAAAACTCGTGTTTTTGAGCGCAAAGTGAAAGCGAACAAAGATAGACGCTTGAGCCTCTGGGTTGAAATAAATCAGCACATTGCGGCACATCAGCAGATCAATTTTAGACATGGGAGCATCTTTAGCCAAGTCATGATGAGCAAAGATGATCGTGCGGCGAAGTTGTGGGTCAAACACATAACCCTTTTCAGTATGTTGAAAGTATTTTTCCAGCAGAACGGGAGGAATGCCTGTAATATCTTTCGCACTGTATGTGCCTTGCCGCGCTTGCAAAACGGCAGCTTTATCTAGATCGGTTGCAAAACACTGAACTCGCTTTAAGCAAGATTCGATACCCAACGCTTCTGCTAATAACATCAGGGCACTATAGATTTCTTGCCCACTAGCACAGCCGGCACTCCAAACTCGAATCGGTTCATCAGGTTGTTTGCTGGCGATGATTTTGGGGATGATGTCAGTTGCTAAATAATCCCAAGCGTCGCGATCGCGAAAAAAACTAGTGACGTTAATCAGAACGTCGTTTAACAGAGCAAGCAATTCTCTTGGCTCGCTTTGCAAATACTGTCGGTAGCTTTGATAGCTATTAATGTTGATGCTTTTCATTCGGTGCTGGAACCGTCGCATTAAAGTAGAGCGTTTGTAGTCCGTCAAGTCACAATTTTGGTTGTACTTGAGGTAGTTTAATAACGCTTCAAATTCTGGGTGAACTTCGGGGGAATTGATGACAGGTGTTGATGTTTTCTGTTGTAAAGCCATGCCTTAACCTCTGTTTGGGGACTGGCGACTAGGAACTGAGTACTGGGGACTGGGCAATACTCTTGCCAATCCCTTATCCCCAATCCCTTGTTTGGGGACTAGGAACTGGGTACTAGGGACTGGGCAATACTCTTGCCAATTCCTAATCCCCAATCCCTTGTTTGGGGACT
>JXCB02000001.1:1417938-1466642 GCA_000828075.3 Tolypothrix campylonemoides VB511288
TGCCAATCCCTAATCCCCAATCCCTTGTTTGGCAACTAGCGACTGGGTACTAGGGACTGGGCAATACTCTTGCCAATCCCTAATCCCCAATCCCTAATCCCCAATCCCTAATCCCCAATCCCTTAGATCGTCTGAATTGACTCAAAAAACGCACTTCAAGTAGCCAGCCAATTGCTGTTGTAGAAGCTGCGTGCAGTTGTAAACGGCGGTTTGCGACACCTGGACAACAAATGATAATGTGAAACAGGGGGTGAGAGGCTCGCCTCTCACCCCCTCTCTTTTTTGTGACTATTGTTATTACGTCAAAATTTTCTATATATAGACCTATTGACAAAATTTACTTTTTTACATATGAATAATAAACTCTGATTCGTATGCTTTTATTATTGTAAGGAAAAATGGAAATTGCGTACGAATAATTTTCTCAACTGGTCGCGCTTCGGAGTCCCCCACCATACGTACACGCGTTGGTGGGGGAAGAATGCCGCGCTGTTGTTTGGGTACTGGGAGTACAGACGTCCTGCGTTGTAGAGACGTCCTGCGTTGTAGAGACGCCCTGCGTTAGCGCTCTCTATCGACTGGGGAAATGCTCCCGACTTGAGGAGGGGCAATATTTCCCCGGACATAATTTTTCGTTTGATAACCATTACCCCAATCCGTAATCCCCAATTCCCAGTCCCCTTTACAAATATTATTTATATTGCGTACGAATCAAAAATGCACACGCTAGAAAAACTTCTATCTGCCCTGGATGCCCTTAATACGGAACGAGCAGGAATCGCTCGTGAAGGTTGGTATTTACAAAACTGCTGGTTGGTGCAAGTGAAGCCGGGAGGCAATGCCCGAACTGATCGCAAATATTGGCAAGCTAGAAGCCGTCAAGCAATCTTTGATGGCAAGATGGTAAAACACTTGAAACCTAATGAAGTAGACGATTACAAAGCAGCGATCGCTCGTGGGCGGCAGTTAAAGGAGATTGACCGCCAGATTGAGAAGCTTCAGCAGCAGCTTGAGCAACTCACGGCAACAACTGACTCATCAAATGGTTCATTAGGGAGTTTATCAACACGGCATGAAACGAGAGTGCAAATTCCCATGCTTCCGACTGACACTCTTGAGCGATCGCCCTTCTTTGCCCAAAAAGTTTCTTCCACAAACCTTCTCCCCGAAGCTTCGCTTCCGGGCAACGAGGCAAAGCTTGGTTCGCCCAAAGCCCCCTCACTCGAAGGACAACCTCAAAGTACGGTGAGATTCACTGATTTGACTGAACAAGAGCGCCTGGTTAAGGAAGTCATTGCCAAAAGTCAAGCGTTGAGAGCTTCACTGCGGCACTCAGTCGCGGTTGGCAAACTGTTAGGGGCAAGGATTATTGATCTCAGAAGGGGACACCCCCACGATGACTAAGCGGTAATACCGTTTCACTTTAAGGTTGATACAATTAGACAGCACAGGAGCAGGGGAGAAAAGATTTGTATCACCAATTTCGTGAAATGGCATAACAGAAAGTCTCGTACTGCGTTGCAATAATTAAACTTTGTTAGGAGGAGGCGCACTCTTAGGCACGCCACCCGCTACGAATGAAAAAAACAATTCCCTCTCTCCCTCCCTCTCTCCCTCCCTCCCTCACTCCCTCAAGGTGTTTCTTGAGAGCTCGTTAACATTAGGCTCTCTGGGCGATGCGCTGCTGGAAGATCACGACCAGAAGCAGGAAGCCGCCCCGGAGCACGAGCTGCCACCACGGGGTAATGGTTCCTTCGAGATTCAAAAGGTTGTACATCATTCCCAGCAGAAGAACACCAGCAAGCGTCGGAAACACGCTCCCCTGACCCCCTCCGAGAAACGTTCCTCCCATGACAGCAGCAGCGATCGCATCCGTCTCCCAGCCAAAGGCAGCCACAGGCTGACCCGCCCCTAGACGACCCGCGAGAACAACACCGGCAAACCCTGAAAGCAGACCGCTTATCGTGTAGGCAGTAACTTTTACCTGATCGGGGCTGACGCCCATGAGCCGGGAAGCCTCCTCGTTGTCGCCGACAGCGAATATGTGCAACCCTAATCGGCTCTTGTGCAGCATGAACCAGGCTGCGAAATACAACAGCGCAACCATAAGCACGGGGACAGGGACAGGACCAATGAACCCCCTGCCCAGCCAAACAAGTCCCGAGGCTGCCGATGATACAGCAATCGACTTCTCCTCGGTGAGCGAGAGCGCAAGTCCGCGTGCAGCGCTTGCGGTGAATAACGTAACAACGAACGGCTGGAGCCTGGCGCGGGACACGAAAAGACCGTTTACCACACCGAACAAGGTGGTGCTTGCAATGCCGCCGACGATTGCCATGAGGCTTCCCTGAGGAGCGAGCATTGCTGCGACGACGCCGCCTAGAGCAACAAGAGCACCCACGGAGAGATCAATTCCCCCGCTCAGGATTACGACGGTCATGCCCAGAGCCACGATTGCGAGCATGCTGTTCTGTCGCATGATATTCATGAGGTTAAGAGGCGTGAGGAAGGTTTCATAACGAAACGATGCGAACACAGCCAAACTAAACAACAAAAGCAGCACGCCCTGCGAGGTGAGGAGTCTCGCAAGACGCCTCAAGATTTGCATAAGCGCAAGTGCAAAAGACCTTGTGGCAGTCATGACGCGTTAGACCTCCTTAGGACGTTGCAGAAAAACGGCGAAAAGAATTATTATAGATTTCAAAACCAATGACCAGGTGAACGGAATGAGGAGCATATTGAAGCTCGTGGAAATCACCTGCATGATCAAGGCTCCCACAACAGTTCCGAGTATATTTGCGCGCCCACCGGAAAAAGGCGTGCCGCCAACAACAACAGCGGCGATCGCATCGAATTCTGCGTTGACACCGACTTTGCTAGGATCGCCCATGGTGAGCCTCGCCGTCTCGATAAGTCCGGCTAGCCCAGCAAGCAGGGCACTAATTATATAGACGATGTATTTCACACGCTCCGCACGGATGCCTGCAAGCCGTGCAGCCTGCTCGTTGCCACCGACTGCAACGATATGACGCCCGAAAAGCGTAGAGCGGATACAGAAGAAGGCTCCCGCAATGACGACGAGCGCAATCACAACCTGAATCGGGATAGACCCGAAATACCCCTTTCCAAGTGCTTCAAACGTGGGATGGGCAAAGGGAACGAGCTGACCGTCACCAACCACCTGAGCGACCCCACGCCACATGATCAAAGCCGCCAGGGTAGTGATTAGGGGATCAAGTTTCAGACGTGAGATGAGAAAGCCGTTGAGAAGACCAATCAACAGAGCGCTCCCCAAAGCGGTCGAGATGGCGATCAGAGTCCCATGATTGATAAGCAATGCGACAATGACTGAAACCAATGCCATAGTGGAGCCGACCGTGAGGTCGATGCCACGTGAGGCAATGGCGAACGTCATCCCGACGGCAATGATCGTCGTCGTAGACACTTGGAGCAACATATTCAGGGTGTTGCTAACTGTAGCGAAACGCGGAGTAAAGATGGCGTTCGCAACATAGAGAATGAGGAGCGCCGCAGGTGCGCCAAAGTTTGGGTTCCACAAGGTTCCCCAACCCGGACGGCGCTTTTTGCTATTCATTTGCGTCTTGCTCTGTTTCATACTGCTGATTGACTGACAAATCTTTTCCCCTCATCCCCCAACCCCTTCTCCCACCAAGGGATTCGGGGAGCCGGAGCTAAATTCGCCTTTGAAGCCTTGGGCGTCGGTGATGTAGAAGTGTTTGTTCTAGCAAGGGATTCGGGGAGCCGGAGCTAAATTCGCGTTTGAAGCCCCTCTCCCACTCCGGGAGAGGGGTTGGGGTGAGGGCAGTTCGAGTTTTGTCAGTCAACCAGTTCATACTGTCCACCGACGGCTTCCCTACGCTCTGCGCCTTCCGCCATGGCATGCAGAATTGCCTTTATGTTCTTCTGCTCGCCACTGAGTTCCGCGACTGACCGGCCGTCACGCAGGACGACGACACGCTGTGAGCCTTCAACGAGCTCTTCCACTTCCGATGAAATCATGAGAACCCCCAGCCCTTGCTCCGCCAGTTCGGCGATGAGCCGTTGGATCTCGCTTTTTGCACCAACGTCGATACCGCGAGTCGGCTCGTCGAGCAGAAGAAGTTTCGTATTCTTGCACAGCCATCGCGCGAGAAGAACCTTCTGCTGATTGCCGCCCGAGAGTTCGTGGATCTTCTGCTCAGCGCTAGCACGGATGCCAAGACGCTGCATGAAACGCTTAACGAGCTCGCCTTGTCGTTTCCTGGAAACGATGCCCCATTGCGTCAGGGCTGGTAGGGCGGCGAGCGTAAGGTTTTCGCGCACCGAAAGCTCAGGGATGATGCCGTCCGCCTTGCGGTCTTCTGAGAGAAAAGCCATCCCCGCGTCGATGGCGTCATGGGGATCACGCACTTCGAGAAGGTTACCTTCGAGTTTTACGGTTCCACCGTCAATTGGTTGAGATCCAAACAGAGCGCGCGCCGTTTCGCTGCGACCAGAGCCGAGCAAACCCGCAAGCCCAACGATTTCGCCATGTCGCACTTCAATTGAGACGCCGTTGAGTCGGTTCTGATATTTGAGACCTTCCGCCTGCAGCAGCACTGGCTGACCTGCCACGTTTTGCGGTCGTTTTGCAAACGCCGTGACTCCTTTGCTCACCTCCCTTGGTTTGCGCCCCAGCATATGACAGACGAGATCCAGGCGATTGAGCGTAGCCAGCGACTGCGTCACGATGTTGCGCCCATCACGCAGGACTGTCACGCGATCGCACACGGCGTACAGTTCTTCAAAACGGTGGCTGACGTAAACCATGGACGTCCCTTCCGACTTGAGTCTACGCATGACCTCAAAAAGAACAGAAACTTCGGTTTCCGTAAGCGAACTTGTGGGTTCATCGAGGATGAGCACCTGCGCGCCAAAGGATATTGCACGTGCGATCGCCACCATCTGGCGATGGGCAATATTGAGCGAACCAACCACCGAGCGCGGGTCGATATGCAACCCTAAGCGCTCCAGGATCTCAGCCGCCCTGGTGTTCATACGCCGTTTGTCAATGATGCCGAGGCGATGCGGCTCCCTGCCAAGAAAAATATTCTCGGCAACGGTTCGGTAATCTACGAGCTGGATCTCCTGGTAGACGGCTACGATGCCTACCGCCTGCGCTTCGGTCGGATTCTGGAATGCAACGCGCTTCTGGTCGTACTCTATGACGCCCGAGTCCCGTCGATACGCTCCCGTCATGATCTTGATCAGCGTCGATTTGCCAGCGCCGTTTTCACCGACCAGCGCATGAATTTCGCCCGCTTTTAGCTCGAAATCGACGCCCAAGAGCGCTGGCACACCGGAAAAACTTTTCTTTATGTCCGTCATGCGCAGGACAGTTCGAGTCGCCTGGTTCATCGGTCTTACCTAGTTTTTATTTTGATAGCCCATATCTGATAGCCCATAGTGGAGATCCTTGACGGGAGCACCATAGTCATCCTCTTTGTTCATCATCGAGGCTCAGGATAGTTACTGGCTATCTTTTCTTTATTTTAGGACAGGAACTACCTAGTATGCTTCATGCACGAAATCCTTGGCGTTGGTCACGTCGAAGAGTCTGTCCTTGAGAATGATTTTAGGAGGAATTTTCTCGCCCGCAAAATACTTCTCCATCGTGGCGAAAACAAGTGGGCCAAAACGCGGGTTTGACTCCACACTCACGCCAAGCTCACCACGGATAATGGCCTCAAGCGCGGCTTTCTGACCATCAATTGAACCAACCATTACATCCTTGCCGGGCTTCATGCCATAGGACTTGAGAGCCTGAATAGCACCCAATGCCATTTCGTCGTTGTGAGCATACACTGCGGTGATGTCGGAACCCTTCGCCTGGATGATGTTTTCCATTACGCGCTGAGCCGCAGCCCGCGAAAAATCTGCCGTCTGCGTGGCGATGATCTTCATGTTGGGATAACTGCCGATGGCGTCGCGAAACCCCTTAGCGCGATCAATTGCCACCGACGAACCTGCCGTTCCGGTAAGCTCCACAATTGACGCCTTGCCGTCGGTCGCCTGAGTCAGCCATTCGCCAACGCGGCGACCTTGCGCGATGAAATCTGACCCGATAAAGCTGACGAAGTGCTCGCCTGGTCTTCCTGCAGCTTCACGGTCAATGAGAAACACCGGTATTTTTGCCGCTCTCGCCGCTTCGAGAGCAGGCGTGAGACCCTCATACTCGCGTGGCACGAGGAATATGGCATCGACTTGCCGTGCGATCAGATCCTCAATGTCGGCGAACTGCTTCGACGTCTGCCCTTGGGCGTCCGTCATCAGGAAATCGTAAGTTTCCTTACGCTTGGCGGCTTCGTCCTTGATACTATTCGTTTCGGCGACGCGCCACGAGCCGATGTTCTCCGTCTGCGAAAATCCGACAATCTTTTTCGTTTTCTCGCGCATACAGCCGGACAGCGAGAAAGCCGCGACGGTAATCGCAACGTAGGCGCTCACTACCAAGAATCTTGAGATATAAACTCGGACACCTGAGCATCCAACATAGGTTTGATTCTTCGCCCGCCCCATCAGATCTCCTATCCATCGTGTATCTTGCGCTACTTTGAGCTTAGCTCGAAACAAAGACTATTTGGAATCGTCGAAATGATTACAACCAATCCTTGCCTTCTCTGCCCTTATCAGGCAAAGGCAGTTGACCCTGTTATCTATTTTATAGGGTTTATGAGGCAACGCTAAATGATGCGATCGCCTACCGAAAAGGTTGATTTCTCGTTCCGGTGAGGGGTGTTACCCCTGAATCGCCAGCAGTATCCTACTAGGGAAGGGGGCTAGGGGGTTAGGTTTTTCATGGATTTTTCCACATGGCGTGAAAAGTCAACCCCTTCGCTTAATTCAAAATTCATCTCTGTACGGCATTGAAGACCTCGTAAGCCATTTTTTGCGTAAATGGTATCCAATCAGCCCCCCAAATGTCTTTCTGCTTGCTGCCATCTTTCAGTAATTTGGTCTGAAAGCATTTGTGTCCAAGTCCTACATAATTCAGGAATTATTGAATACCATGCACAATGATTATCATTATATTTGACGGGATGTTCTATTTTTTGGAAGTCCCTTAACATCCTTTTTTGTTGGGCAATTTATTTTTTAGAAGTCCCTTAGCCGATTTATACAATGACTGTAAGTCACTCCCATCTTCAGGATATTGAGCTACACCAACCCGAAATTTGCTGTTGTCGGTCGCACTAAACTCTTGCTTGTTTAGAATTTCTAGAAGTTGAACGAGTCGTTGATGTCCATGATTTCGCGTCATGCCATACATACCTACCACAAATTCTTCTTTATCCCAACGGCTTACAACATCTTCTTCACGAAATAATTGCTGTAGCAGTTGTCCAAGTTGACGCAATACAGCATTATCGGTTGCAGGATCGAAAGTATTGTTAGCCTGATTAAAGTTGTTCAAGTCCAAGATAAGCAAGCACATAGGTTGATTGTGCCGCACACACAACCGCAGCAATTTATTCAAATCTTCAGTCGCCCGATGTCGGTTGTATAATCTAGTCAAGGGATCAATTTGACCTAAGTTCCGCTGCAACTTGATACGTTTTAGGCGGTGGAGAATGCAAGTCACTAATTCGGGTCCAATCATAGACTTGCTGACACAGTGATCTGCGCCAGCAGCAAAAGCTTGATGGATAGTATTGGCATCTAGGCGATCAGTAAGCAGTAAAATACCTAATCCACCCCACCGGATATCGTTTCGTACCACTTGACACAATTCAATTGCTTTCAAATCAGGCATATCAAGGTTTATGATCAGCAAATCTGGTGCAGAGACTTCCAGAGTCTGCCAGAACTGTTGGGGATCGTTTAAACTAGTTGCTTTAATTCCCCAAGGCTCTAGTAAACTACCTAAAGTTGCTGAAAACTGAGAATTGTTGTCTGCAACCATAACGTTCGCTTCTGTTTTTATGTCTGTTGGTAGCAATACCTGCATGAGTGCGTGTAGAACTTCATTTGCAGGCATTGGCTTTTGTAAAAAAGTGCGTCCACCCAATCGAGCGACTTCTATGCGAGCCTCTAGATTGCTCTTAGCTGTAAAGACCAAAAAAGGTACTGGTGGGTTTGGCAGCAAAAGTTCTGCCAATAGCCCTAAACTCTCTTGAGTTGTATTCCCAATAACGAGATCCAGTAACACCACATTCGGACGAGTACGGTAAATTTTCTCTCTGGCTTCTGACAAGTTTGTTGCTACTTCTGCAACGATCCCCTGTGTTTGTGCTTTGATCACTAATTCACGAGTAAGTTGGGAATCACTGTCAACTATTAATAACTTCGGAGGATTATCCTTATGACTTGCAGGTTTTGAAACGAATCCTTGCCGAGAACATTCTATTTCTTTGCGTAAAGCCAACACCAACTTATGGAAGTGCTTAGCTTCTTTGGTTTCACGAGACTGACTCAATTTTAGGTAGTAGTCGATTGTACGAGCTAACTGAGAGCCTTTGTTTAAACCAAAATTACATAACAAAGTTGCTAGTGTATGAGCTTTCTGCTCTGCTAGAGTACGTAGTTCTTGAGTCAGTGTATCTTGCAAATAAGCTGTGGCTGCTTGTTCAAGCACGGACATATACTGATTAATTCTTTCTCTAAGTCGATTTTGCAACCCAGTTAATGGTGATACTGTCTGCTCCTGTTGTTTGTTCTCTGTTTCAGAAGAGAGGTTGTTTGAAGGCTTTGCTTGTTGTGCTTTCAGACGATACCCCATGCCATAAACAGTTTCGATGAAATTAGGATCTGCTCCTACCGCCTTCAATTTCTGCCTCAAACCTTTGATCTGAGTTCTGACTGCTTCTTCTGTTGGTGTGTTCTTAAATGACCAAATATGTTCAAGAATTGCATCACAACTAAAGACTCGTTGAGGATGCCGCATAAGTAACTCTAACAGAGCATACTCTTTAGAGGTTAACTGTATAGGATACGTTTCATAGTGCACCTGAATACGGCTCTGATCAAGGCGCAAGCTTCCCCACTCCAGCACGGGTAATGCAGCGGAACTATACCGACGCAGTAAAGAACGGATACGAGCGGTTAATTCCTTAAAGTCCAAGGGTTTGACAACATAATCATCTGCCCCTGCATCGAACCCTATTGCTTTATCGTTTCCACTATCTTGACTAGTCAGCAAGAGGATAGGTGTTTTAAAACTGTGTGAACGCAAGCGCCGGCAAAGGCTAATACCATCGATTTTGGGCAACACGATATCAAGCAAGATTAAATCATAGTTGAAGGCTTGTACTAAGTCCCAAGCAATTTGACCATCTGTGGCAACTTCAACTATGTAATTTTGGTAATTGAGGAGTGTAGTGAGCGCTTTGGTTATGAAGTCGTCATCCTCTACAAGTAGAATTCGCATTGTTGGTAATTGCTCCAAGTTCTGGTGTTGACTACGTTAACAGTTCGCAATCATTTACTTAAATTTTGCACCTATCCGTACAAACTTCGGTCTAGAAAGCAGAATACAAGAGTCAGAATCATTTGTCAGAATGCATTAGTTGTAAGGTTTTATGCCATTACCTGAATGTGGAGCGCCTATAGAGGCGGGAATATTAAACTCACCATGAGTTTGCCACTTATTACAAAATGCCCAAGCTGGATTCTGACGACTGGCTCCTGAATTCTGATTCGATAAAATTAGGACTTACGCATTGACAGAAATTTGATTGTATGGATAAAGCCTGAGTTGATTTGCCGAACAGAAGTTAAGCACTCCTACGCGCTTTCCTTCTTCTGTCTTCTTAATAAATGTAAGCACGGATCAACTTATGCAGTTGTGGGATAGAAATGGAAAAGATTGCCAATCTTGTAGTCAGTGCAATCAAGAAGACTGAGTGCAGTGCCGTTAATGCACGTAACTGTCTCAAAGTAAAGTGCGTAAGTCCTAAAAATAACATCAACTTTTTTGGTGCAAGATGTTCAGTTTATTGACTATGACTTGAGAGTTAAATACAAGCTGTTTTGATTACCTTCTGTTTAGGCATAACGGGAAGGTATATATTCAATAGACATCTCTGAAAATTAAGATCAAACCCTTGCACTGTCTGGGTTAATCTTTAATTTATGGAGAGGTCTAATGGAAAAAGTTGCTACTTAGTAGTAGAGCAGATAGGTTCCAGAAGTGCAATCTAGATCTATCTTCTTCTTTTTCCTGATACAGCAGACTTCTTGCAAAAGGCAGCCTTTAAATAATTTTCGGACTGACAGAGCAAGTAAGCTTTAGCTTACATGAAAAGCTTTTTAACCCATTAAAACAGGTTAAAGCTTTTAGCCTGTTCACATACTATACGCAAAAGCGCATACTCCAGTTCAAGGCACTTTTATAAGAAGTCTAGAATTGAATAGCCAATAAGATTGGAAAGAAAGTTAACTTAACTGAAATTCAGTTACAAAAGTTGTATTGCAATACTCTAATAGTGAGTTGGCTGATATCTTGCACTCTTCTCAGCTAGACCTGAGAAAAGGGGTTTCTAAAGGAAAAATTAAGGCTTTCAGCTTAATAAAACTGTCAGAAACGCGGTTTTTGACACCGCAAGATATGAGCCTCTAGCAGAGAAAGAGCAAGCAACATATGAAAGAAACACATTTAGCCTGAAATTCTCAAATCCTTACTAAGTAAGGGTTATAAAATGCGTTTCTTAACAGTGACAGTGATTGGGCAAAAAAATCATTCATGAGTTTTTTGAAGTTTAGTTAATAGATAGTTTGTAGAACGCTGCTAAACAATCACATATTAAAATATAACAGTAGCTCCGGGTAAATTCAGACACATTGACTGAACTTAGATTCTTTGACTGTACGGAAAGCACCAATATGCTTTATACTTACCGTATTTCTGTAGAAATCCGGACACAAAGAAGTTTAATATAAATTTTGCCTGGCTGCAACTTTAGATGTAAACTCTGAATGTAAATAATTATTAACTTATCTGTTGCAGGTATCCGTAGAAACTTTGATTTAGTAAAAAACAGCGTAATAAAGCTACATTACTTTTCTTGCATTTTCTCGCTAAATTAAGGACTTTGAGGTTGGTACTTAGTAATGAAATAACATCAAGTTTGTTGTTGCAAGATATCATCAAATAACCCAGTAAGTAAGCCGGCGTTAAAAATTTGACCTATGTAGCGAAATGTAAAGCCAACAAATACCTAAAAATAGGTTATTCCACAGTTTTTACAAAACTAAACATACATTCGTTTTATCGTGCCGACCTACTTACTATCCATGCCAGATGAGGTTATACCCCAAGTTAGCTCTGCAATAATTCGCTTCTTCAAAGTGTTATTCTCCATTTAACATTTTTTTTATATTTTCCTCACAAATGTCCCAAAGTTTGCCTTTATTTTTGAAAGTAAGGACATCTTAGAGGGTGTTTATAAATAAAATTTGTCTTTCTGGGTGGAGCACAGCCAAACGTAGGCGCGAAGCGTGCCGCAGGCATAGGTGCAGCGTGTCTTGAAGGGACTCAAAATCGTAGATTTTGGGGACTAAATTGAGATATGGCGCGATCGCTGCTTGTCTCAGTTTGGTAAGGAGCGACGCTAACAGTATGACAAATCAGTGCTTTTTCCAACTTTATAAACACGCTCTTAGTCTTTGCCTTCAAATATTTTGATGTATAAAGCTGTGGAATTACAATTATCAGTCCACAGTTTGTTCAAATGTGTTTTCAAACTCTCATCAATGAGAAATAACCTAGTGAGTGGGGGGTGTTATATGCCACAAAAATCTTTATTATCATTCGTTAAGTATTGCGCTGATACCGTTGCATTCCGTATCAAGAAGCAGGCATTTCAATAATTAGCACAAATAGCACATACTTGAATATAGCTCTCAGGAGCATCCTCAGAGGATGTTTGAGAAGCCATGTTTCTTACGTAAAGTAGTTTATCCTCTCCTAAATTTTTTTGGAAAAGGGAGATTTGAAAGGCTTTTTGCCCCTCTTGTTAATGGAGGTTGGGGGGCTGTGCTTCAAATTTTGGTGTTATTAACAACTTTGCAAACATTCTCTCAGCCTAATACAAACACAGCATTCCAAAATCACTCTAAATTCACTCGATTTCTGGAGCCAGAACGGTAGCTTTTTGTAGAGTGCGTGGTATGCGCGATGGTCCGGAGTGTCCGCCTTTCCTGCGGAACGCACTCGCGTTTGGCGATGGCGCAGAGCGATCGCGAAGTGGGCGCATATGCCAAAAAATATATCTCTCCAGATCTGAATGTTGTTTTTAGGCGAATTGACTGTATTTTCTCTCCTTGAGCACGGTTATTTCTAACCATGCCAGATGTTTATGCAGAATACGCTAGAGGTTATTAGAGGTATGGATTTCTTATTAAAGATTTCTCGCTCCTTCATGCACAACTTAATTAATACTTTGTTGTGTCAATTGCTGAAGCTGAGAAATCGGCATTTTTTGATTTTTGATCTTATTGTTTTTTTAATGACACCATTGTTAGCACTGCTCCTGCTTTTAAATGGTCGTGTTGTTTTGGAACAATACATACCCGACTTAGTAAAAGACACAATACTGTTTTTAATAGTCAAACTATGTGTATTTTGGAGTTTTGGTTTTTATAAGCGTTACTGGCGGTATGCCAGTATTGAGGAACTGACATATATACTCATGTTAGTGACGACTACAGTGGTTATTGAAACCCTGTTATTTCATATCATCCAATACATACCATATGTTTCTATAAACACACTGCCACAAACGCTACTGTATATCGACGGCTTGCTTTCATGTATTTTTATTGGAGCACTGCGTTTCAGTGTGAGGGTTGTGGAAAGAACCTACCAGGGACACACATTATTCAACTCACGGGAGCGGGTGTTGGTCGTTGGTGCTGGTAGTGCAGGGGTTTCCTTAGTACAAGAAATGCAAACAAATCCGCAACTAGGTTTTTATCCAGTGGCTTTTATTGACGACAATCCCCAAAAATTAAACGCACACATTCGCGGAATACCTGTCGTTGGCGATCGCTACCAAATTCCTAATGTTGTGAAATCTCTGCAAATCCAGAAAGTCATCATTGCAATGCCAACAGTTGCAGGACGAGTGATCAGAGAAATCGTCGATATTTGCAAAGTCACTGGAATTCACACAAGCACTTTACCAGGGATACACGAAATCCTTAATGGTCGCGTCCGCTTAGACAGCATTCGAGATGTCAGGATTGAGGATTTACTCAGACGCGAACCCGTACAGACAGAGATTGAGAGAGTTTCCCGATTTCTCAAAGGAAAGAAAGTATTGATCACAGGCGCAGGTGGGTCAATTGGTAGCGAACTTTGCCGTCAAATTTTCCAATGCCGCCCAGCTGAAATGATGCTTGTGGGACACGGAGAAAATTCTGTGTTCAACATCCAACAAGAATTGGAACAACTTGTACAGGGCATCAAACATCATGATAATGCACAAGAACATATCCCTCGTCTTTCTGAATTCATTGCCGATATTCGCTGTTACGAAAGACTAAAACACGCTTTTGCGAATTTCCAACCCGACGTGATTTTCCATGCTGCGGCTCATAAACACGTCCCTCTAATGGAATTAAATCCACCAGAAGCAATCACCAACAATGTGATCGGTACAAAAAATTTACTGGACTTGGCGCAGCAATACGATGTGAAAAATTTCGTGATGATCTCCACAGACAAGGCGGTTAATCCGACCAATGTCATGGGAGCGAGTAAAAGAGTTGCTGAAATGTTAGTCCTAAAAGCCGCAAGAGACAGTGGTAAGCCTTATGTTGCTGTACGTTTTGGTAATGTTTTAGGCAGTCGGGGTAGCGTGGTTCCCACCTTCAAAAAACAAATTGCAGCAGGAGGTCCAGTCACTGTTACCCATCCCGATATCCGTCGTTATTTTATGACCATTCCAGAGGCGGTTCAACTCGTCTTGCAAGCCACGGTAGTCGCTCATGCTGGTGAAGTGTTAATGCTGAATATGGGCGAACCTGTGAAAATCGTTGATTTAGCAAAGGAACTTATTCACCTTTCGGGATACGAAGTCAACAAAGATATTGAAATAGTGTTTACAGGATTGCGACCAGGGGAAAAGCTATTTGAGGAATTGTTTATTACTGGAGAGGAATACGAATTAACCGAACACGAAAAACTGTTGTTGGTGAAAAATGCCAGTCGGATTATCCCGGATAATTTGGATATTAGTGTAGAAGCACTGTTGAAAGCAGCAGCTAGAAATGATGTGAATACTATTTTGTTTTTGCTGGAGCAGTTGGTGCCAGGATACAGTGCCAAATACTTACAAAATAAGGTGCTCGAAAGCGCTGCAAAAAATATCACTATCGTGGCACAGCAAAACGTGAAGATACTGGCAAAAGTAGAACCAAGTAGTGTGTAAGGAGCAGAAAAGCACAACAACTTGCTTCGCACAAAGCACTACGGTATTTAAACAATAGAATCTACCATCATAAAGCCATACAATTCTGTCAGATCAAGACTTGAGCAAACTATATCAAAGAGCTTGTTAAAGTGAGGAAGTTACGCAGCAATGGAACAAATTAAGCCACTAACACTACGTCGTAACTTTTCCTGGACTTTCATCGGTAATGCTGTCTATGCAGCTTGCCAGTGGGGAATGGTGATGGCGATCGCTAAACTTGGTAATCCAGAGATGGTAGGTCAGTTTACTTTAGGATTTGCAATTACGGCACCTGTTCTGCTGTTTACCAATCTGCAGTTGCGAGGTGTCCAGGCAACAGATGCTAGAAAAGAGTATGTATTCGCGGACTACCTGGGTTTGAGGCTGATCGGTATATGCCTTGCGCTTCTGATTATTTTAGGAATTACTCTTGCAGCAGGATATGGTAGGGAAACATCGCGGGTCATCTTGATAATTGGTCTAGCTAAAGCACTTGAATCTATCAGCGACGTATTTTATGGGCTAATGCAACAGTATGAGCGCATGGATCGTATTGCTGTGTCAATGATGATTAAAGGACCTTTATCACTGTTACTTCTAGGTCTTGGGGTCTACCTTACACGTAGTATCTTCTGGGGAGCAGTAGGTTTGGCTGTTGCTTGGGCTATAGTCCTATTCGTCTACGACATTCGTAATGGCATCTTGATGCTAAACAAGGTGGCAATTAGACCGCATTGGCATTGGGAAAAACTAGGAAAGTTAACATGGCTGGCTCTGCCTTTAGGTTTTGTGATGATGTTAACTTCGCTTGACACGAACATTCCCCGCTACCTGATTGAGCAATATTTAGGTCAGCGTGAACTGGGAATTTTTGCTGCTATCGCCCACTTTATGCTAATAGGAGGCATGGTAGTGAATGCGTTGGGAGACTCAGCCACTCCCAGGTTAGCTAAATATTATGCAACAGGAAATAGCATAGCTTTCCGCACACTTATCCTCAAGCTAACAGGAATCGGTGCATTGCTAGGCAGTGTAGCTATTGTGGTTAGTCTTGCTGCTGGCAAACAACTTCTAACTCTTCTCTACCGCCCTGAGTATGCTGAGCAAGCTAATGTGCTTGTGTGGTTAATGGTAGGAGCAGCAATTGTTTATACAGGGTCATTTCTTAGCTATGGGATTACAGCAGCTCGGTACTTCCGAATCCAGATGCCTTTGTATTCTTTGGTTATTGGTACCACAGTTATAAGTTGCATATGGTTCATCCCTTCTATGGGGCTACTTGGAGCAGCGATCGCTCTGATTATAGGAGCCTTAGTGAGAGTCATCTGCACTCTAGCAGTTGTCTGCCACGCATGGTCTGTGCTTCAGAGGAAGTGGAAAGCAGCGCAAGTTCAAGGCTTTTCCGATTAAATGAAATGTTTGACGTAAAACTGAGGACAATTTTATGAATTTACCAAAATGTGAATCTAGAACGCTTGAACAAGTGAAAGAACACTACGAAATAGAGAAAGATTTAGCAAGTAAATTACGCAATGCTAGTAAAGAGGAGAGACAGTACTTATATACCAGCCTTTATGATGAACTGTTTCAACGAGTACAACACCATCCGCAATTACTTCAGAAAGCAAGCTCTCAAGAACAAGCAAGAGCAATTACTTTCAAGATGAATTTATTGAAACGCTTTTTGCATCAGCAATCCATCTTTTTAGAAGTTGGTCCAGGAGATTGTAGTCTGGCATTTAATGTGGCTAGATATGTGAAAAAAGTTTATGCAGTTGATGTTTCTTATGAAATTACTGCTAATTCTGTAAAACCAGAGAATTTCCAATTGATGATTTCTGATGGGTGCAGTATACCTGTCCCTAAGAATAGTGTTGATGTAGTTTACAGTGATAATGTCATAGAGCACTTGCATCCGGATGACGCTCTTGCGCAACTGCAAAACATTTACCATGCATTGAATCCAGGCGGAGTTTTTATTTGTGTTACGCCCAACAGATTCTACGGTCCTCACGATATTTCAAGATACTTTGATAAGGTGGCAACAGGATTTCATTTAAAAGAGTACACAATTAGCGAGTTAGCAGAAATTTGCAAAATGATAGGCTTTAAAAAGCTGCAGATGATGCTCTCAGTCAAAGAATTCGTTTTGCCAATATTGTTGCCAGTCTTTCCTTTTAGATGGCTGGAAGCAGTCCTGCATTGGTTACCAACTTCAGCAAGTCAGCAAGTCTCAAGGTGGTTTCCTATCAAGATATTACTCCATATTAATCTAGTTGCTACAAAGTAAGCAAGTTTTAAACTAACTGCATTTTTCCCAGGAATAATCTGGTTTGAGCCTGGTTTGCGGCAATTGTCCAAGTTGTTTGGTGAAGGAACTTAATTTATGGCAAAACGTATTCTCCATGTAGTGGGCGCGATGAATCGGGGTGGTATTGAAACTTGGTTGATGCACATCCTGCGCCATATTGACTGCGATCGCTTCCACATAGATTTCTTGGTTCATTCTGCCCAGCCTGGTGCTTACGACAGCGAGATTTGCGCCCTTGGGAGCAAAGTTATTGCCTGCCTTCATCCATCACGACCCTGGTTGTATGCTCAAAACTTCAGACGCATATTACGCGAGTACGGTCCCTATGACATTGTTCACAGTCATGTTCATCACTTCAGCGGTTACATTCTCCGCCTAGCAGAAAAAGCTGGTGTACCTGTCCGCATCGCCCACAGTCATACCAATTCCTCTCTAGTAGAGGCGAAAGCGGGATGGCATCGCCGTTTGTATCTGGCAGCGATGAAAGCTTTAATCGCCCGCCATGCAACTATTGGTTTAGGGTGCAGTCATGTTGCCAACGCAGACTTATTCGGTCGAGACTGGAAAACCGATCCCCATTGGCAGCTGCTTTACTGCGGCATTGATATGACTCCGTTCCGAGAATCTATTGATGCCACTAACGTGCGGGCTGAATTTGCCATCCCTGCTCATGCATTTGTCATTGGGCACGTTGGTCGTTTTCAAGAACTAAAGAACCATCAATTTCTCCTAGAAATTTTTGCGGAGGTTGTTAAACGAGAACCGCAAGCTTATCTGTTACTGATAGGTGAAGGTTTCTTGCAACCAAATATCGAGCGGCAAGCTTGTGAAATGGGACTGCGGGAGCGAATCATCTTTGCAGGCAGCCGATCTGATGTTCCGAAACTGATGATGGGTGCAATGGATGTGTTCGTCTTGCCGTCACTAACTGAAGGATTACCAATGGTAGGCATAGAAGCTCAAGCTGGTGGTTTACCTTTGATTTTGTCCGATGTGATTACAGAAGAAGTCAATAAGATCCAGCCTCTATTCCAACAAATTAGCTTATCACAACCAGCTGACCTATGGGCTGATGCAGTTTTGGCAGCACGAAATGTCAGAAAAAACCTTACTCAAAAAGACTGTTTAGCAGTCTTAGAAAATAGCGAGTTTAATATTGCCTACGGTGTTAAAGCACTGACAGAAATTTATGCTAATGAATACTGCTAAGTCTGCAAACAATAATAAATTTAATCCAGGAAAGATCGTCATCTGGCTACAATGCTCTATCCTAATAGCTTTGGTTTTTTTTCGTTTACTAAATGAACAATTTGAATCCCAAGCAGAATCACTAGTTTATCCTTTCTGTTGTTTATTGTGTGGGCTGACTGTTTGGTCATTCTGGTCATGGTATATCCTGACAAAAAGCTTATTCAATCCTTACCTTCTGTTTTTCCTGTCAGCATTTTTATTTAATGGTGGGCAAGCACTGTTAGAGGTTTTTCACCTAAATGAAAATGGCATTTTAGGTGATTGGGGTTCGTCAGTTGGGCTATTATCTGATTTGTCATCAGCAGGTATCCTCAATGCACTTTTCTTGGTAATTCTTGGATTGGTATCCTTGCACTTAGGAGCATTGCTGAGTTTAGAAACAGTAAAAGAAAACAATTCCCTCTGTAGCTTTGACAAACAAGCATTTATTTCCAGAAGTAAAAATAGCTATGTGATTGGAAGGCGCTTGCTTTGGATATCTTTATTACCTGCTATTGTTACTTTGCAAAAAACTATTTCGATTGTGATATCTTCTGGTTATACTTCGCTTTACGCATCAGAAAACTTTTTTAGTGCCACAAGTGTGAATGCTGCGCCTGATATTTTAGCCGCCTTTCTTGTACCTGCATCCCTCTTTCTAGTAGCAGGTAGTAAGGAGAAACCGAAAGGAAGATTAATATCCGCAACTATTATCTTGCTCTACGCAATAACTCGCTTTTTCTTGGGTCAAAGAAATCAAGCTGCAATGGCATTAATTGCATTTGCATGGATCTGGCATCAATTGATTCGCCCACTTCCTCAAACTTTATTGCTTGGTACAGGTTCGCTGATGGTATTTGTGGTTTTTCCTTTGATTGGGGCTGCTAGAGAAGCTGTTGGTAATGAACGTTTATCTATCAATTCTCTGCTAGAAACTTTTTCATCTATAAATAATCCTGGTATTGCCGCCATATCAGAGATGGGAGGTTCTGTCCTTACAGTTTTTTACACTCTCCAATTAGTTCCTAATGACAGAGATTTTCAAATGGGAGCTGACTATCTTTATGCTTTATTCACCCTTGTACCCAATGTTTTCGGAAAACTCCATCCCAGCGTTGCTCGCGGTCTTCCTAGTAACTGGTTAACTGAGCAAGTCAGCCCATATTTCGCCGCTAGTGGTGGTAGCTACGGGTTCTCTTTTATTGCAGAAGCTTATCTCAACTTTGGTTGGGTAGGTGCACCAATTGCCTTGGCTTTGATTGGTTTTATGTTCGCAAAGTTTACCCTATGGGCAATTAGATCTAACGATCCGGCAAAAATGGCGTCCGTTGCTAGCTTTCTTTCATTTTTTCTCTTCTATGCCCGTGCTGAATCTTCTATAATCGTCCGTTCCTTAGTATGGTACTCACTGCTTCCCTACCTTGGTGTGTGTTTACTAAACCGTTCATCGTCTAAAAAGCTAGCAAGATAAAGCTTGATTATTTGCTAAGAATTAGCCGCTTACTTCTAATGTCAATCATCAAAATGGAGAAACTACTATGAAACGCAAAATATCAAATATTTTAATAAAAATAACATTCTTGACAACTCCATCTTTATTCACTATAGTAATTTTATATTCCCAATGTCTGGCTACTTTTATTACTCAACAACCATACCAGGCAGGAAGTACTCAGCATCCACAAGAATTACCAGAATTAAAAAATTCTGAAATTCAAGTATCTCAGCAGGTTGCTCAGTCGAGGAAGGTTGTTTCTGTCAAGCGCTTTGGAGCAGTTGGCAACGGCGTAGCAGATGATACAAAAGCTATTCAAGCAGCAATTGATGCTACTTCTAAGGCTGGAGGAGGAATTGTATTTTTTCCCCGTGGCACTTACAAAGTCAGTATTAATCGTTCTAAATCACACGCGATTACAATTCGTGGCATTACGCTCCAAGGTTCTGGAAACAAAGAAAGTATTATTAAGCTAGCTGCTAAACAAGGTAACTACGATTCAATACTAGCTGGAGAAAAGCCAAACTCGGATTTGTCCGACTTTGCTATGTATGACCTTGCCATTGATGGTAATGGTACACAAAATCCAGTTTTGGCAAAATCGGATATTACAGCAAAAAGCATGCGATATTCTGTTCGCGTTTATGTAGGTTCAAGAATCAATATAGAACGCTGTAGATTTCTAAATCAAAATAATGTAAATGTCATTACTGTGAATGGAAGTGATACTCCGTTTCACGTATCAGTATCAAATGTGGCAATTAAAAATAATATTTTTGAATTGATTGGTGGAGGCAAGATAGACTACGATCATTCAACGATTTACACTCATGGGAAACATATTGAGATAATAAATAATTATTTCTCCTCCAGACATGGAGCAGGTACAAATGTGGCAAGAACTGCAATTGAAATACATGGAGATGAACATCTTGTCAAAAATAATGTAATTACTGGCTTTACTAACGGTATAAATGTTACGGGTTATGCTAGTAGTTCAAATAATCAAATTGTAACTAATAACGTAATCAAGGAAGCATATTCAGGTATTACTATATGGTCATATTTTAGTTATGGTAATACTACCAATCCTGCCCTCAGTAATTGCACGATCGCCAATAATAAAATTAGCCTGAATATTGATGATTGGCGTAAGCTATGGGGTAATTCTCCTAGCGCAGGTATTGCCCTAGAGGCGAACTCAGATGCCCCGATAAAAAATTTGAATATTGTTAATAACGAAATTTCTTTTACCAAATTCTCAGGAAGAGGCCATGTAACTGATAATCTTGCTAATGGTATCCAGATGTGGAGAAATGCCGCTCGCAATGTAGTCAGTGAAAATATTCGTATTTCTGGTAACAAAATAAGAAATTCTCTAGCTGCAGGCATTTATATATTTATGCCGCTCAAAGCAAGCGAAATATCGCAGAACACCATTTTAAATCCAGGTAAAAGTAACGGTAAGTTTGATGATGGCTACCGAGCAGCAATGATAGTGGCAGGAAATTTTGATAATGTGAAAATTACCCAAAATTTGCTAGTTGACGAGCAAAAGATTAATACAGTCAAGGGTGGTATTATTTCATTTGCTAATTGCCAAGATAAATGTGAAGTATCTGGAAATAAATTAAAAATAACTAGTGGTGTTGATTTTCCAATATTTCGTGCACTATCTGGTATAAATAAAGAATTTGTTGTCTTGGATTAGATAACAAAATCAATGAGTAAAAATTAGCTTGTTATAAAGTTTATTCAATCCAGCAATATGAAAAATCACTCAACAATTCATCTTGGTATTTTATATATAGGACGTAAAGGTGGAATTTGTCACTACACTTATGAACTTGTACGTGTTATTTCCAAAATGGCGAAGGTAACCTGCTACCTCTCAGCTAACAATACGCTCTTAGAAGCATGGCGTGAGTTACCTTGCCATATCAAAACATTTGAAACTTACAATGGGTTAACCTCTCTTTTATGGTCAATGCTTTCTCGTCAAAATGCATTAAGAGTAGCTCGTGAAATTGACGTAGATGCACCGGATATTTTGTTAGATACTGGTTCTGGACCTTGGCTAGGGATTATTCAGAGAAATCTATGTTGTTCAACTTTACTAGCAGATGTGATACACGATGTTAAATTTCACCCGGGCAGATGGTTGAACCTGCTACGTGCTTATGAATTCTTATATCCTAAGAAAGCAAATGTTTTTATAGGTATATCGGAATATTCCTACAAACAGTTATCAACTCACTTTCGTGGCGCTAAGTGCATCAACTCTCTGCATGGAATCATCCATTCCACTTCTAATACTGATTTTGATAGAATTGCTAACAATAGAAATAACTTACTTTTTTTTGGCAGGATAGAAAAATATAAAGGGATTGCAATACTGATTGAAGCTTTTCGTATTGCCAAACAAAAGAATCCACAACTTTCGCTGACTATTGCTGGTGATGGACCATTAGATAGCGAAATAAAAAAACAGATTTTAGAATTAAATATTGAGTTGATAAACAAATGGATTAGTGATGCTGATTTACAAGAAATTATGACTAGCAAGGGTGTTATGATCCTGCCATATCTATCCGCAACACAATCAGGTGTTGCTGGGGTTGCTTTAGGTAATGGATTGCCTGCAATCAGTACGAATGTAGGGGCATTACCAGAGCAGATAATACATAATCGCAATGGGCTGATTGTGCCGCCAGGAGATAGTAATGCTCTTGCCGAGGCTATGGTTACTATATCCAGTGATTATATGTTGGCATACAAAATGGCGAAGGAGGCTTGTTTAATTGCTGCAACTATGTATTCTTGGGAAAAAATAGGCAGTAAACTGCTAACAGATTTAGAAGCATTGGTTAGCAAAACCTCGTGATGTTGTAGTTTTTGCGAAAGTAAACTTTGCCAGTAGCCACCCCAATAGTTGTTGATTCAATTGTACATACAACAGTAGGAATATTAACCAAGTGACATTATGATAAAGGCTTTATTGACCATTGATGCTCCTGTATTTTATCTGGCTCCCAATGGACGTGTATATACGCAATCAGTAGCAACTTACGATGATTATTGGATCGTACCTCGACAGAATTTTTCCGAGCTGATAGTAGTGACTAGGCTTCGTAATATTGATCGCCTTGACAGTACATGGCGTCTAGCTGATGGTGAAGGAGTTACATTTCGCTCAGTACCTTTTTATCGTGGACCATTTCAATTCTTACTAGTGTTTGGGGGAATTCGTAGTGCCTTGAGAGCAGCTCTTGAGGAATGCCACGTTTTGCTTTGCAATGGACCTGGGACTCTCAGCGGAGTAGGGATAAACATAGCTAAGCAATTAAACAAGTTGTATGCGCTTGATGTTCTCGCCGATCCCTACGATGTTTTTGCACCTGGTGCAATGAAGCACCCCTTGCGCCCATTGTTTCGCTGGTGGTTCCCTCGTCAATTGCGAAAGCAATGTGCTGGAGCATGTGCGGCTAACTATGTTACTAAACAAGCTCTACAGCAACGGTATCAGCCTGCACCACAGGCATTATCTACAGGCGTTTCTGATGTTCATCTCCCGGATACAGCTATCGTCTGGGCACCCCGTCCAAAACTACAAGAAGCACGCACATTGAATCTGCTCTTTGTGGGCACCTTAGCTCAACTCTATAAGGCTCCTGACGTCCTGATCGATGCTGTCGCTGTATGTGTACGCCAGGGATTAGACATCAAATTGACTATGATTGGGGATGGCAAACACCGTAAAGAACTGGAGGCACAAGTTGCGGCGTTAAACTTAGTTGAGCGCGTTAGTTTTCTGGGTATGTTACCTGCAGGCGATGCCGTGCGTCATCAGTTAGACCAAGCAGACCTATTCATTTTACCTTCCCACCAAGAAGGTTTGCCCAAAGCAATGGTAGAGGCAATGGGGCGAGCACTGCCTGTGATTGGTTCCACCGTAGGTGGCATTCCTGAACTACTACCACCAGAGGATATTGTACCGCCAGGTGATGTGAATGCTCTAGCACGCAAAATTCGGGAGGTCGTGACCGACCCAGAACGTATGGCGCGGATGTCCGCCCGCAATCTGGAAAAAGCTAGAGAATACAAAGATGAGGTGTTACGAGAGCAACGGATTGAGTTTTATCGCTATGTACGCAACGTAACAGAAGAATGCTTGAGGCAACAAAAATGAACAAACTGTTAATGGTGGCGACAATTCCAGATACCATTAGGGGTTTCCTCCTTCCCTTTGCCTCCCACTTTCGTCATCAGGGTTGGCAGGTCGATGCTATGGCTTGTGGAATTTCCACATCACCTGAATGTTTGCAAGCTTTTGATCGCGTCTGGGAGGTAGAGTGGTCACGCAACCCCTTAGACCCACATAATCTCTTGGTCGCTCCGCACATCATCCAAGCGGCGGTGCAAGAAGGGGAATATGACATAGTTCATGTTCACACGCCGGTAGCGGCTTTTGTTACCCGTTATGCCCTAAGGAATTGCAGACAGCAGGGGAAACCTCAGGTAATCTACACCGCTCACGGTTTCCACTTCCATCCCAATGGGAAACTATTAAAAAATGCTGTGTTCAAAGCGTTGGAAAAGCTGGCTGGCAGTTGGACGGACTATTTAGTAGTAATTAATCATGATGATGAGGAAGCAGCAAAGCACCACAGAATAATTCCACCGGAGCGCCTGCGCTATATGCCAGGAATTGGTGTAGATTTAAAGTATTACAGCCAGGATAATACATCAAAAGCTGAAGTTGAACAGGTACGCCAGGAACTCAACTTAACACCAACAACGCCACTCTTTTTATCAGTAGGTGAGTTAACTCCTCGCAAACATCCGCAAGATGTTTTAAAAGCATTTACGTTGTTAAAGCGGTCAGAAGTCTCTTTAGCTTTTGTTGGCAATGGTCCACTGATGGAGCAAATGCAGCAGTTGGTATCACAACTGGGGATGCAAAATCAAGTCCACTTTTTAGGCATGCGCCGAGATATTCCTACCTTAATGCGTGCGGCGGTGACTACTGTATTGGCTTCTGATCAAGAAGGATTACCCAGGTGTGTCATGGAGTCTATGTCTATGCAGACTCCCGTCATTGGCACATCTATTCGCGGGACTCAAGACTTGTTGGCGGGAGGTTGCGGTCTGCTCGTCAACATGGGAGATACAGAGGCTTTGGCGAAGGCGATGGCATGGATGCTAGATAATCCGCAAGCTGCCAAAATCATGGCTGAGCGTGCATATCAACGAATCGCTGACTATGAATTATCCCGGATTGTACAGCAACACGAGGCTTTATATGCCGAGGCTATGCCCCGCAAAGAGCTTGTCAATGCTTCTGGGTACTGACAAACTCAACACCTAACCTTTTTTCGATTGATTCGATTGATTAGAGTTTAAGGATGTATTTATCTATGAATGCTAAACATTTCCAAGCTGAACGTGTGACAACTTATAACCAATTCATCAAGCCTGTATGCGATAAAGTTGTCGCAGCGATCGCCTTATTGCTTCTGACACCCGTAATGCTGATAGTTGCGATCGCCATTTACAGAAACATGGGGCGTCCTATTTTCTTCTGCCAGCCCCGCCCGGGTAAAAATGGTCATATTTTCACTTTCTATAAATTTCGGAGCATGAGCAATGAAACAGACAGAGAAGGGAAGTTATTACCTGATGAACGACGCTTGACACTTCTGGGTAAATTTCTCCGCAAAACCAGCTTGGATGAACTTCCTCAACTTCTAAATGTCCTCAAAGGGGATATGAGTTTTGTGGGTCCGCGTCCACTCCTTGTGGAATATCTGCATTACTACACCTCAGAACAAGCTCGTCGCCATGCAGTTAAACCAGGAATTACAGGTTGGGCTCAAGTGAACGGTCGTAACGAGCTTTCCTGGCTAGATAAATGTACTTTGGATGTATGGTACGTTAATCATCATTCGCTTTGGCTAGATTTGAAAATCTTAGCGATGACGTTCTGGAAAGTTCTTAAGCAAGAGAATATAGGACCTTCTGATGGTCCTGAAGCTTCAAAGCTGCAAATTGCAGCTATCAAGAAAGCAAAGCAATTATCCTCAGTTAATGCTACGAGTATAAATTGATTGCCGCATTGAAATAAGCCTAGGGTATTGAGCTGTACATCTCTATTAATGGAGTTATGTTGATATGAAACCAGTAACTGTGGTTGTAACAGGAGTAGGGGCACCTGTTGGAGTCGGCATTATTAAATCTTTGCGGGCTTCTAATATGCCGCTAAAGATTATAGGAGTTGATTCTGAGCCACTTGCCCAGGGCTTATTTCGTGTGGATCAAGCACACTTAATTCCCTCTGCCCGTCAGAATCCGGACGCTTACTTTGAGGCTTTAGTAAAAATCAGCCAGAGCGAAGGAGCAGATATCTTGTTCTCTGGATGGGAAGGGGAATTACCCATCCTGGCTGAACGCAAGGCTGAATTTGAAGAGCGTACAGGGACAATTCTGCCCTTTGCCGTTGATCCAACTCTAAAGGCTCTAGATAAATGGTTAACAACCAAGGTTCTCAATGCTTTTGGTGTGCCTGTACCTGATACTGTCCTCCCTATAGATCTGGAGGAGTTAGAAGATTTTCGCCGCAACCATGCCTACCCTTATATCATTAAACCTCGGCGGAGTTCAGGTGGAAAAGGCTTGGTGGTTGTTCATACAGACGAGGAGCTTGCTTTTTTTAGCAACTACATTCCTGACCCTGTTGTACAGGAGTTGTTGTTGCCGGATAATCAAGAATACACAGTTGGACTATTTATCCAAACTGATGGAAAACCGGGTGGAGCATTAGCACTCAAGCGTAGTCTTTCAGGTGGACTGAGCTATCGGATGGAAAGCGACCAAAATACTGAGGCGTGTGATATTGCAATACAGGCTGCTAAAGCAATGGGTTTAATTGGTGCAGCCAATGTCCAAATGCGCTTAACTTCGACTGGGTTTAAAGTTTTTGAGATTAATCCAAGATTCAGTAGTGCAACATGTGTGCGAGCTAATTTTGGATTGAACGAACCTGAACTCACAATTCGTCACTTTGTTTTAGGAGAAGAGATATCCCCTCCTGAGATCAAGGGAGGAATCTGCTTGCGGTTTTGGGAGGAGATGTATTTTCCGCTCTTAGTTAAGAGTACTGCTGAGCAAGGGAAATACCAGTGTCGAGGTCAAATTTTCAGCCAGTTTTAATTGCTCTGTCACAATCAATTTATTCAACAACGCCATGAAGCTACAAGTTATTGATGTATCCAATCCCTTGTGGTCAGAGACTCTGCGAAATCTACGCCACGATTTTTATCATTTACCCGAATATGTGGCTTTAGAAGCCAAAAGAATTAGGGCTGTTGCAGAGGCAATTCTAATTCAGGATGATGAAAAAGTTTTCTTTTTACCCTATTTGTTACGTCGATGCGATGATGTCTTTCATGAAGATTTAAAGGCATCAGAAATTTTTGATGTCTTATCGCCCTATGGCTATCCTGGAATGTTATTGAATGAAGCAGGAGTAGAGAACTTAGAGTTTATCCATTTGGCAATGCTTCAGCTTACACAAACATTCAAGGATCGGAGGATTTGTTCAGCGTTCTTACGCCTGCACCCAATACTAAATCATCGTTTTGATGAGATTTACCGATTGCAAGGTTACCAAATTCACTCGGAAACCATTGCAGTTGATTTGAAGCTGACTGAAGCTGAAATCTGGCAACAAACTAGACCAGAACACCGTAACAAAATTAATAAATGCAAGCGAGGCGGTTTTGCAGCAAGGATTGCTCCTCTGAATCAACATCTCCATGACTTTATAGATGTGTACACAGAAACAATGGATCGTGTTGGAGCATCGCAATCCTACTATTTTAGTCCTGAATATTTTTGGCATTTTGTAGAAGCATTAAAAGAGAGTCTGCATCTGTGTATTGTTGAATTCGAGGGTCAAGTTGTTTGTGGGGGTTTGTTTACTGAGTGCTGCGGCATCGTTCAATATCACCTTGGGGGAACCAGAAATGAGTTTTTGAAACGTTCTCCGAGTACTTTAATGTTTGATCATGTTCGGTACTGGGCGAAGGAACGAGGTAATGAAATTTTTCACCTTGGCGGTGGAGTTGGAGGAGCCAAAGACAGTCTTCATCATTTCAAGGTTGGATTCTCTCAACAACGATACAACTTTCCTCTCGTTCGCCTAATTACAGATGAGGAAAACTACATTTATCTCGTCGCGCTGCGAGCAAAACTGTTGAATACACAGGTAGACCAACTCCTGAAAACAGAATTTTTTCCTGTCTATCGTTCACTTTCAGTATAAGCATAACCATACATATTATGAAGAGTACCAAAGTACTAGTGTTTGACCTAGATGATACCCTTTTTCCTGAGCATGAATTTGTGTTTAGTGGATTTCAAGCTGTTAGCGACTGGGTACAGTCCAAATATGAGATTTACGGTTTCTTTGATGTTGCTTGGAAATTGTTTAAGGAGGGTAAACGAGGCAAGATTTTTGATCAAACCCTAGATGACCTAGAGATTAAGTATGAGCCCTCTCTGATTCAAGAGCTTGTGCAAGTTTATCGGGAACACAAACCTGCAATCTCTTTACACAAAGATGCACAGTGGGTGCTCGATAACTTAAAATCTGAAAAACAACTCGCTATAATTACCAATGGTTTCCTAAAAACTCAGCAGAACAAAGTTAGAGCATTAGGAATTGAATCTAGTTTCGATGAGATTGTCTACTGTGATGTATACGGCTCTAAGAATTGGAAGCCTAGCCCAGTGCCTTACGAAAAAATGATGGAGTTTACAGGATTTGAAGGTGACGAGTATATGTATATTGGAGATCATCCTTACAAGGATTTTGTAGCTGCGAAAAAATTGGGCTGGATTACGTTACGCATTTGCCGGAAAGACGGTGAGTATGCAAATGTAATGGCAGAAGAAAATCAAGATGCCCACTTCAAAATTAAGTCATTATATGAATTGCAAGACCTCTGTTGAAACCGCCTAGTAAATACATTAGACATCTCCAGAAATAATGTAAGAACGAACGCATAATTAATTTTCGGAGATGTCTATTTTCTAGGTAATTTTACTTTTTTGGCATTTAAATACAATCAGGAGTTTTAGAAATGGCTAACGCAACGAGAATATCTACCACTAAGGAAATGTACAGCACGATTGAGTTTAATTTTTGGGCACATCAAGAATATTCATTATCGCCTTCAGAAAGATTTGTGGTAGAAACTTATTTAGATAAAAACCTGAAAACAGTTGAGGCTGGTACAGGAGGAGGTAGAATAGTTTCATCACTCAAAAATATAGGTTTTAAAAACCTTTATGCCTTTGATTATGTACCAGATTTTATTGAGGTAGCAAAAAAGAAAAATAATTCAAACAATATCTGTTTTTCAGTAGAGGACGCAGTATCTTTAACCTACAAAGATTCTGAATTTGAACAATTGCTTTATCTCCAGCAAGTCCTTTGTAATATAGAAGATGAAGCAGAAAGAGCCAATGCTTTTAAAGAGGCGTATCGGATTCTAAAAAAAGGTGGAATAGCAATATTTTCATTACTAAATTTTGACTGGAGAGCCACTAGCCCATTCTATGCCCCATACTTAGTGTATTTACGTTTATTAAGAAAGATTGTTAATGTTGACCGCTCAATTCAATATCTTCCGCAACTGAAGTATTCGGGTAAGATGAATTTAGGAGCGTTACTTGATAGACCGCCTTATTTATATTGGTATCGCCTTGAAGAAGCATATCAAATTATCAAAGAAGCGAATTTTGAAATAGTTGCTCTTGGTTCTGATTTTCAGATTAGTCAAGGGAAAATGCATACTTCCTTGTCAACATTAAAACAAGCACCAATGAAGGGAATGCTATATTTTGTTTGTAAAAAATAAATAACCTTGGCTTGTGAAAAGTCAAACAGAACTATGAATAAACCAATTCTCCTCTCAACTCCGCATATGGGCGATCGCGAACTAGAATTCGTCAAAGAAGCCTTTGATACGAACTGGATCGCCCCTGTTGGTCCCCATATCGATGCTTTCGAGCAAGAATTTTGTCAAGTCATAGGTGCAAGTCATGCTGCTGCTGTAAGTTCGGGTACGGCGGCGCTGCATTTAGCTTTGCGTTTGGTTGGCGTGCAGCCAGGAGATGAAGTTTTCTGTTCTAGCTTAACGTTTGTGGCGACTGCTAACCCCATTACCTATTTAGGGGCAAAACCAGTCTTTATTGACTGCGATCGCACTTCTTGGAACATGAATCCCGACTTATTATGGGGAGCACTACAGCGGCGTGCGAAAATGGGGAACTTGCCGAAAGCTGTTGTCGTTGTACACTTATACGGTCAAAGTGCAGATATCGATCCGATTCTAGAAGCTTGCGATCATTATGGAATTCCCCTCATTGAAGACGCAGCCGAATCTTTAGGAGCCACCTATAAAGGACGTTCCCCTGGGACCTTTGGAAGAATTGGCATTTACTCGTTCAACGGTAATAAAATTATCACGACTTCTGGCGGTGGGATGTTGGTTTCCAACGACGAACAGCTCATCAGCAAAGCTCGTTTTTTAGCAACCCAAGCACGCGATGGGCAAAGCCCCGCCAAGGGCGATCGCGCTCCCCATTACCAACACTCAGAAATTGGCTACAATTATCGCCTTAGCAATGTTTTGGCTGGGATTGGTCGGGGTCAATTGCGTGTTTTGAGCGAGCGAGTCGCAGCGAGAAGAAACAACTTTGATATCTACCAAAAGGCTTTAGGAAAACTACCAGGCATTCAATTTATGCCAGAAGAAAGTTTTGGTAGAGCGACTCGCTGGCTAACTTGCCTAACAATAGATTCTGAGGCTTTTGGTGCTGATCGAGAACAAGTCCGCCTTGCCCTTGCCGAACAGCAAATTGAATCGCGTCCAGTCTGGAAGCCCTTACACCTCCAGCCAGTGTTTGCTGATTGTGAATATGTTGGTGGTGGTGTGTCAGAAGATTTATTTGCACGTGGTCTTTGTTTACCTTCTGGCTCGAATCTCACAAATGACGACTTAGAGCGAGTCATTAATGCAATTTATGCTGTTCACTATAACCATAGCAAAAATCGCTCTTCTCTATTCACCGCTTTGTAGCTACAGCAGTTTTCTGTAATGTGGGCATTGTCCACTCATCTCTCAAATGCCCATTATATAAAACTTTTATGAGCAACGAACACCTTACTATTTGTGGTCGAATCATTTGAAAAACATTGTAATTGACAGCACAAACAAGTTATCTTCTGTGAAAATTTCATATTGTTTGGCGATGCGATGTTGATTGCATATAACTATCCATTCTGAAAAATTGGTTTCAAAATTATGGAAGCACAAGAAAGTAGTTTAAATATCACCAAATATTTGTACCTCCTTAAGCGTCGTTGGTTACCTGCTTTAGGAATATTTTTTCCGGTTTTTCTGATATCACTACTAGCTTTATCTCTGAAAAAGCCTGCTTATGAAGCAGAAGGAAAACTGTCATTTCAAAGAACTAACACGATTTCTTCCCTCACGGGAGTAGGAACAGAAATCAGCAGATTAGAACCTTTAGTCACTGATAGAAGTAATCCTGTCAACACAGAGGCAGAAGTGATTCGTTCTGTCCCTGTTGTGCAAAAAATTATTAACCGACTCAGTTTGAAGAATAAAAAAGGGCAACCCTTAACCATAAAGGAATTCATTGAAAGGTTGACAATTAAAGACGTTAAGGGTAGCGATGTTTTACAAGTTTCCTACAAAGATACTGACCCAAAAACAGCAGCAGAGGTTGTTAATACCCTGATGCAAGCCTATTTAGACCAAAATATCGTTTTCCATAGAGTCCAAGTTGCAGCTGCCCGCAAATTTCTAGAAGAACATTTACCAAAAGCTGAATTAGTTGTCCGCAAAGCAGATGCGGAACTGCGCCAGTTCAAAGAAAAAAATCAAGTTGTTGCCTTAACAGAGGAATCGACTAGAGCAGTGGAAAGGATGGCTGACTTGCACAAGCAAATTGGCGACTCTCAATCTAGAATTGCCGATCTCGATGCTCAGTCTTTAGCTATCCGCAATCAATTGAAGATGAATTCGCAACAGGCGGTTACTAGGACTTCCCTGAGTCAGTCTCGAGGCGTGCAAGATATACTCACAGAAACCCAGCAGCTAGAAGCTCGACTTGCTACTAGGAGAGTTATTTTGCAGGAAAACCATCCCGAAATTATTACTTTAAAAAGTAACTTAGCAGCGCTCAGAGAAATACTAAAAACGCGTGTCAAAGAGGTTGGAGGAACCCCGCAATCAAAATTAAATAACAACTTGCAAATTGGAGAACTACAAGAAACACTTAGCGCCAGGCTAGTGGAATTAGAGTCAACTCGTCTGGGTTTAACTAATCAAGTCATGGCTTTAAGCAGCTTACAGGGTAACTACAGAAACAGGTTGAAGGTGTTGCCGAAATTGGAGCAACAACAACGAGAGTTACAACGTCAGTTAGACGCTGCTCAATCTACCTATTCACTGTTATTACAAAAGCTCCAAGAAAGTCGCATTGCTGAAAATCAGAATCTAGGCAACGCTCGCATTATATCTGCTGCCCAAGTTCCTGAAGACCCGGCTTCTTCTCCTATGGGTTCGTATCTGAGTGCAGCCTTAATTGCTAGCTTGGCTGCTCTAGCAAGTGTATATATTTTGGAGACAAGAGATAAATCAATTAAGAGTGTTGATGAAGCACAAGAATTATTTAGATTGACTTTATTGGGAGTCATTCCTGCGTTTAGTCATTCCAAAAAATCTCCTCCTGGTCAGGAAGAAGTAGAGCCTTATAGCCAAAGACTTGTTGTCAGAAATACTCCCCGCTCTTCCATTAGCGAATCTTACCGGATGCTACGGGCAAATTTGAAGTTTGTAAGTGCCGATAAAGAGTTAAGAACTATGGTCATCACGAGTTCTGTACCGCAGGAAGGTAAGTCAACAGTAGCTGCCAATTTAGCTCTAACAATAGCGCAGATGGAGCGTAAAGTATTACTGGTAGATGCAGATTTGCACCGCCCAGTTCAGCATCGAATTTGGGATTTAACAAATGATGAAGGTCTGAGCAATGTGATTGTTGGACAAGCAGAATTAAAGACAGCAGTCAAAACCGTCATGGATAATTTAGATATTCTTACTGCTGGCGTAGTCCCTCCTTCTCCAGCCTCTCTCCTTGACTCTAGAAAAATGGCTGGCTTGATTGAAACTTTTGCTGCTACCTATGACTTCGTAATCATTGATGCTCCTTCATTAACGGTTGCTGCTGATGCTGCGACTGTAGGTCAAATGGCTGATGGTGTTTTGTTGGTAGTTCGACCGGGGGTAGTAGATTCTGTTAACGGGGCTATTGCTATGGAAGTTTTGGAAAAATCTGGTCAGAATGTCATAGGACAGGTGATAAATGGAGTTATTCCAAAAAATGAACGCCACAGCTATTACTACTTTAATAACGAATACTATCCACAAGAACAGGTAGCGTTACAGAAGAGTTAAAAAGCTGTCTCATAACATTGAGCGCGAAATACAAAAAATATTAACTTCAGGTAGCAAAGCAGTTTATTATTGTATATTTGTACTCTAAAGTACAGTAGAATGCGCTTGGTTAAGTTGTTGGCGTAAGCCCTACAAACAACAATTGGCTAAAAAACGGCAAATTTAGCTTATTGAGCATAAGGTAAGTAGATAAGTAAAAATAAACCGAACTATGTTAAGAAATGTAAAACCCTCTAAAACCCTTACTAATGAACAGCAGGTGACGCCTGGTGCGGGACTGTCGGGAAACTCTAGCCGAGCACTGGCTCCTTTATGCCGGGGAACCCTTTCACCAGTTTTGCCTGACACCACTTGCTCCACTTGGGGAGCCAGCCCCGTGCGGGGGTTCCCCCCGCCCTTGGGGACTGGCGTGAGACCCCAAGACTGCAGTGGCTTCGGAGGGAAGCCCTCGCGCAGCACTGGTTCACCACCGCACTGCCTCCCAATGACTAATGACTAATGACGGTTCTTAACGAGTTAACTTTATTTGTACCGACCTACTTAAAACATTTTTCAGGGTGAGAATCTTGTCCATCCATATTCTCTACTGGAACTTTAGTAGCGAACGTACAGAGAGCTTTGGATGTAGAAAATTTTGAAATCTCATGAGTCATTCGTTTAAAGAAACAATGGCAATTATGAGGGGAGAGGAGTGAGTATGTATAATCATAACGGCTGTGTAGTAAATTTTTTTGGGCTATCTGTAGATCGGTTAGAAATCCTCAGCTACCTGCGGAAAAATCTACACTTGAAGGAAGTTTGCAAAAATATTTATTATAAAAACATTATCTATCAAGCTGCCCAGGAAAGAAGTTTAATAGTGACTCCAGAAGAAATTCAGACAGAGATAAACTACTTGCGGTTGGAAAAATATTTGGAGACAGATGATGATATTATCGTGTGGTTAACAGAGCAGATGCTTACTGTAGAAGATTGGGAAGAAGCAATTCGCGATCGCCTGCTAGAGCAAAAATTATCTGAATCTTTATTCAGCCAAGAAGTAGAAATATTTTTTATTCAAAATCAGCGTAATTTTGACCAGGTATTGCTTTATCAATTGGTTGTCCCATACGAACATTTAGCTCACGAACTCTTTTATCAAATTTCGGAGCAAGAAATTAGTTTTTATGAAGCTGCCCATCTCTATGATATTGATGAAAAACGGCGTGATAAATGTGGTTATGTAGGGAAAACTTACCGCTACAATTTCAATCCAGAACTTGCAGTTATTGTGTTTAATGCTGGCGTAGGAGAATTAATTGGTCCAGTGAGAACTCAAGACGGAATTCATTTGTTGACAGTAGAAGAGTTTATTCCATCTGAACTTACCACTACAATACGGCAAAATATCTTAAATCAGATGTTTATGCAGTGGTTAGAAAATCAGCTTGATAATCTGTTGCAAAGCAATGATTCTATTTAACTCACTGTTTTTCAGCTAAAACCGGACTGCGAAGCATACAGTAATCAGGGCAAACGCATCTATAGTGGGAGCATCCCAAAGCAAGCAAAAACCTTACTTACCCTCATCCCCTAACCCCTTCTCCCATGGGGATTCGGGGAATAAGAGTAGAACTTGACTCCCCTCTCCCAAATAGGGAGAGGGGTTGGGGGTGAGGGCAGAATGGCAAGTGTGTAAAATTGGGATGCTCCCTCTATAGTACTTCTCGGTTGCGTGCAATACACAACTGTAAAGACGTTACATATAACGTCTCTACATAACCACAGATTTTCGTAGGGGCACAGCACACAACAGCCCCTAAAGCGTGGTTTATTTACTTAAAAAGCGCTGTAAGTTCGTATGGGATACTATTACAGCGTCCTATAAGTCTTCTCCAAGCAATCCTTCAATTTCTCTGCCACTACCCTTACATGGGGTTCCTTTAAGATGGTAGAGTGACCGGAGGGAATGTTATGGAGGTCTATTTCTCCAGTAATTAGATTGCCCCAACCTAATAGCGGATCGGTTTGAAAGCCAACAAATGCTTCTTGTGTGTCTCGAGAGTTATCGTCAGTCCGGAAAAGGATGATTCGACCAGGGTAAGGTTGGAAATTATACGTTTCCCAAGCCTGCTTATGAACCATAAACATGTAGTTGTCAGTATCAGTTAAAAATTGGGTTCTTCCCAAAAAACTGGTATATTTGTCTGTGATATAGGACTTGCCCCACTTGCTCCAGCGGACAAGTTTTTTACTGAGGTAGTCAGGTCCAAATTGGAAAAAATTCTTTATGTGTATAAAAATTCGTTCCCTAAATGGCGATCGCTTTGCAGAACCCGGAACACCGCCATCCAAAATTACGATTAGACCCACTTCCTGACCTTGTCTACGAAGTTGTTGCGCCATTTCATAAGCAATAACACCTCCTACAGAGAAGCCACCGATAAAATAAGGACCAGTTGGTTGAATCGTCTGGATTTGTTTGATGTAAAGTGCTGCCATGTCTTCAATCCGGGTTAAAGGAGGCTGTGTTCCATCAAATCCTTGTGATTGTAGCCCGTAAAATGGTTGATCGGTTCCTAGATACAGTGCTAAAGCTTTATAACATAAAACATGCCCATTCGCTGGATGAATGCAGAAGAAAGGTGGCTTAGAACCGAGAGGTTGAATGGGTACGAGGCACAAACAAGTGTCTTGCTTCTCCTCGTGCGATGCTGCTAAAATCTGTTTATCAGTAATGTTTTCCTGTCCAGAAAGCATTTGGGCAAGAGCTTCCACTGTAGCAGAAGTGAAAAGGGTACCAAGAGGCAATTGTTTGCCGAATTTTTGCTTGATTTGGACGAACAACCTCACCGCAAGCAAGGAGTGACCTCCTAAGTCAAAGAAGTTATCCGTAACACTAATGGGTTTGACAGTTAAAATATCTTCCCAAATTTCTGTTAGCTGGCGTTCTAACTCATTACGGGGAGGGACAAAAGTTGCTTCCAACTCTTGTCTTACTTTCTCGGGTGCTGGTAAAGCTTGACGATCTACTTTGCCGTTGGGAGTCAAAGGCAACATCTCAAGTATTACAAACGCTGCTGGAATCATATAGTTAGGCAACTTTTGCTTTAAGAAGTGACGCAAGTCACTGACTGTAGTTGCTTGGTTTTGATTTGGAACAACGTAGGCTACTAAACGTTTGTCGCCAGGAGTATCTTGACGAACAATGACTGCCGCATATTGTATGGCAGGATGTTGGCTGAGTACTGCCTCTATTTCTTCCAACTCTACACGGAAACCGCTGATTTTGACTTGATTATCGATACGTCCAACAAACTCAATGCTCCCATCTAGCAAATAGCGCACTAAATCCCCAGTTTTATACAGACGCGCTTGGTTGTCAAAACTAAAAGGATTGCGAATGAATTTTTCAGCCGTCAATTCTGGATGGTTGAGGTATCCTTTAGCTAAACCAGAACCACCAATGTACAATTCACCCACGACACCAATAGGTACGGGTTGGAGATAGCGGTCAAGAATGTAAGTTTGCGTGTTAGCAATCGGGCGACCAATCGGGATTGTTGCTCCTTCTGGCACATCTTGAATTAAGTACCAAGTCGAAAAAGTTGTACACTCTGTCGGTCCATAGACGTGCACTAACCGTTGGGGTGAACCGTTTTTCAGAATCGCTTTGACGCTATGAACATCCGCAGCTTCGCCACCAAATAAAAGGTGACGTATATTTTTGAAAGCATTAGGGACAACACTTGCTAACTGATTCAACAAGGCTGTTGTCAGGAACATTATACTAATTTCTTGCTGTTCAACTTTTGTGGCAAATTCATCAGGTGAGAGAGCGATATCTTTAGTAATGCCAATAAGCTGTGCTCCATGAACAAGTGCTCCCCAAATCTCGAAAGTGGCAGCATCAAAAGATATATTTGAAACTTGAGCAACGCGATCGCAATTTTGTATATTAATGTAATTGGTATTGAACAAGAGCCGGCTAATTGCTTGATGTGGAACAGCAACTCCCTTTGGTTTACCTGTAGAACCAGAGGTATAAATTATGTAAGCTAAATCACCAGCCTTGAGCTGACAAGCAAGGTTTGTTGTGTTTTCTCTGGCTATCGCCTCCCAGTCTGAGTCGATACAAACCACTTTTGTGCCATTAGAAGGTAATTGTTCGAGCAAGTGCTGTTGGGTTAACAGCAGTTGTGGTTGTGCATCTTCTAGCATCAAGCACAGACGTTCCTTGGGGTAAGTTGGATCTAAGGGGACATACGCGCCACCTGCCTTAAAAATGGCCAAGCTACCCACTACCAAATCTACAGAACGCTCCATGCTAATACCTACTAGCATCTTTGGTCTCACTCCCAGGTTTTGCAGGTGGTGAGCTAATTTGTTTGCACGTGCATTCAACTCCCGGTAAGTCAGCTTTTGGTCTTCATAGACTACTGCAACGGCATCGGGTGTTTGCTCTACCTGTTCTTCAAATAATTGATGGATACACAGTTGTTTGGGATAATCTGATTCGGTTTTGTTCCATTCCACCAGTATTTGATTTTGTTCGGCGGCAGTCAGTAGCGGTATATCTGATAGCTGTCGAGCAGGATTGGCAATAATCCCTTCTAACAGGGTTTGAAAATGACCCGCCATGCGAGCGATCGCAGCAGCATCAAAACGCTGAGTATCGTAGATGAAGCGCAACGACAATTGCACACCCGGTTGAGCGATGAGAGTGAGTGGATAGTTAGTCCGCTCTATAGTACGAACATCACTGATGTCCAACTTTTGTAAGTGCTGTTGTAAAGCCGCATCTACGGGGTAATTCTCAAACACCACAATGCTTTCAAACAACGGCAGCCCTCGCGGCACATCACTCCAGCCCTGAATTTGTACCAGTGGCGTGTATTCGTATTGACTGATCTCAACCTGTTGCTTGTGTATTTGCTTGAGCTTTGGTAGAACTGTGTCCTCACCTTTGAGTTCTACGCGCATTGGCAGGGTATTGATAAATAGCCCAACTATCGACTCCACACCTGTGATGATACCTGAACGACCTGAGACAGTCACGCCAAAAACCACGTCGGTTTCGCCACTGTATCGCCACAAAAGTAAAGCCCAAGCTGCTTGCACTAACGTATTTAACGTCAGTTGATATTTCCTTGCGAAAGACACTAGCGCTGTTGTTGCTGCAGTTGATAGTGTAAGAATCTCCTCGCTGTAGCTGCTTTCGCTTTGTTGCAAGGACTTGCTGTGGTGGGAGCGATCGACTACCAACGGCGTTGGTGCGGTCACACCCTGTAATGTTTGCCGCCAAAATTGGCAGGCTTGTTCTAAGTTCTGCTTCTGTAACCAAGCAATGTACTCGCGGTAGGAACGACTTGGTGGCAGTTGTAACTCTTGCCCCAAAGACAAAGCTTCGTAACACTCTAGCACTTCCTTGAATACTAACGGTACTGACCACCCATCTAGAAGTATGTGGTGATAACTCCACACAAATTGGTAGACATCATCCGACATTTGAATCAGCAGAAGACGCATCAGTGGTGCTTTGGACAGTTGAAAGCCACGATGACGATCTGACTCAAGAAAGGCTTGTACTTGCTGTTGCTGCTCATCACCGGATAACCCGATCCAAGAATAAATCTCTAATGGTAGTTTCACCTGTCGGTACACCACCTGTAGCGGATGGTCTTGGCGTTCCCAAATGAAAGCAGTTCGCAAGACCATATGCCGCGCTACGATTTGCTGCCATGCTGCAGTGAATACCTCAACATTGAGATATCCTGTAAAAGTACAACTAAATTGTTGACAATACACTCCTGAAGAAGGAGCATAAAGGGTGTGGAACAGCATCCCCTGCTGCATTGGGGATAGTTGATAAATGTCTTGAATGTTATTATTTTTCATTTAATGTTTATCTCAAGTTAAATTTAATACTTAACTGGATTGTGCTGATTTTCCATTTGCTGACACAAGCTAAGTGGTTTCATATCAGTCCATACTTTTTTTATGTAAGCTAGGCATTCTGCTTGTGTCCCGCTTTTCGGTGCATCTGTCCAACAAGCGTGCATTTTCCTGGTTGGCAGACCAAATTGAATACAGTTGTTCGTGATTTACGACAACTTTGTAGATATAGTGCTTTTCGGTAGTATGCAATACACGGTTGTAGAGACGTAGCATACTACGCCTCCACATTATTCGTGGTGGTGTATGTGATTCAAATGAGAACCGCTATAGTTGTGTCTTCTTGGTCATTCCAATTCTAATCACTCCAAAACAAATTGACACTAAGTATAGTTTGGCACAAGTTGATAACGAATTGACCGACCCCTTCGGGGTAGGGAATAGGGAACACAGATTAATATGTCAACTGTATATTTACTTTAAATTATGTATTTTTTTAAATATCATGTCCTAAAATATCATGTCCGGATAAACACTTGTAAAAAACGAAAAACCTCACCCGCCTCCCTTCGCCTCTCCAAGGCATTGGAGAGGCAGGACTTACGCAAAAATCGCCAACAAGCTTAATTTATCAAACCGCCAAGACGAGGACACTTGCACAGGAAGGGTTTCCCGACTTGAGCAAAGTGTCCGTTGCCAAGAACGCGCCCGAATTCGTAGAGTGTGCGTAAGTCCTAAGAGGGTTAGGGTGAGGTAAAGCAGGAATTATAAGTAATTAAACGTGAGTTCAATGTATATTGATTTGACCCCTCTCCAAACCTCTCCCCACCTCTTTTTAACCCTCCCCTAATATCAAGTTCGGTTGATTATTTACAAATCCCAAAGAACCCCACCCCGCCAAAAGTACCTTTTGGCTCCCCTCCCCGCTTGCGGGGAGGGGCTGGGGGTGGGGTGCAGTGCGTTCGGGAATTATACTAATCAAGCGGACATGATATAAGAGGTTTGCTCCTCCCTCTCCTGTTAGGAGAGGGAGGTTGGGAGGGTGAGGTCTATCGAACTCACGTTAATTAAGCGGACATGATATAATGCCTGAAAACTAGACAAAGCAAAGCTTTCTAGACCCAGAATGCATGGTTTTACTGCCTAAAGTGTATGAACTGCGTATAAGATTTCAACATAATTCTGAAGCATTGAGCGAATATCTTGGCAGCTAAAATACATCTGGTCATATTCCACACGTATGCTTACATCTTCTGATGATGGCTTCATTGAAACAGCAAAATTTAAAGGAAAGTTGAACTTGTCATGAGACCTTCTCGCATTCACTTTCAAGTTGGTCTGCTCGAAAAGATTTTTGGCATTATGGAAAGACATGAAATTAAACGTAGCGAAAAATAACTCCGCCCCAGCACCAGGTTTTAACTGTTGGTCTGATAAAATTTGCAGAAGTGGATACCTAACATAAGGTTCGATATCAATTAGCGATTGCTGCACATTTTTAATTTGTACCTCTTTATCTTCTATAATTTGTTGACAAAACGGAACAATATTCCAGAACAAGCCCAAAGCTCCAAACGGGTCAGATAATCTTTCTGTCCTACCATTGGAGATGACTCCTACAGAAACTGTATTTTCTTTCATCACAGTTCCAATGAGGTCAAGGTAGGTACTCAGGAAAAGTGCTTTAGGCGAAACTTTCAATTTCTGACAGAATTCACGTAAGTCTGCAATAATTTTTGAGCCAATGTTGTATTCTTCCGCAACAGCTTCTACTTGATCTACTGAAGTGGTTAACGGCTTTAATGGTTTATATGTGTAGTTTTTCAAGTGAAGCTTCCAGAAATTTGATGCGTCTCGTGAGCCAAGAATCTCTTTCTCCAAAGCGACAAATTCCTTATGCACATTCGCTGACTTGGCTACTGTGATTTCTTCTCCTTTCTTGAGAGCCGAATAGAACTCGTACAGTTGGTTGAGAAATTCAATATTGCTCCAACCATCTATAATTGCATGATGAATTGACATGAAGAATTCAAATCGATTCTTTGCTTTGAGAAAAATCTGGAATCTATAAAGTGGCTCATTGGGATTTTCAACGTTGAACAAATTTTGCCGCTCTTGCTTCACGACCTCATTAACATAACTTTCTTGTTCATCCGGTTTCATGTTACTAATGTCATGCTCATTGATGGAAAATATCAGATTGTTTTTGACCACCTGAACAACTGGTTTTCCGTTAGAAGTAATAAATACCGTTCTCAAAGCCGGATGTTTTTGCACGCTTATTTCTAGTGACTTCTTAAAGGCAATCAAAGAAAGATTGTCATCATATATATCGTATGATTGCTGGTAATGGTAAACCCCCATTTTTTGATGGTCATTTGCATAATGATGCAACATAAACTCCTGCATTTTGGCAAGAGGATATGCCGATTCTATATCTGAGGGAAGTAACTCAGAGATTTCCTTTGGAAGTTCTAATAAGTGTAGGGGTACAGAAGCGTTATTTTCCTGACGCTGGTCATTATTTATTTGTTGAGCCTCGCTATCAATGGTCTCAGATACAACATCAGGTGTATCGCCCCCTGCATTAGCAGATAAACAATGAGCAATAAGCGATCGCAAGCTTGCTGCAAAATCTTGGGCTAGACTTTCAATTGTGGCACGTTTGTGGAAGTTTTCGCTGTATGTCCAATCCAGTTGTAACTGACTTTCTACTACGAGTCCGTTAATATCTAGCAAATGACTGCGACTTCCAAGTTTGCTTTGTTGTGAACCGACTGATTCAGGGGCTAGTTTGAAGAAAGAATTTTCTTGCATTCCCGAATCCAATTGCCCCAGGTAGTTGAAACTTACCTCAGCTTGTGGTAAAGCTTGCAGTGTCGAGGTAATTTCCGCATCTCCACTTAAATAGCGCAGCAAACCGTAGCCGATGCCTCGGTTGGGTATGGCACGCAGTTGTTCTTTGATAGACTTAATTGCATCTTCTAGATTGTCTGTTGCTTTTAACTCCAAAAGTACGGGGAAGATTGTCGTAAACCAACCGACTGTGCGCGATAAGTCCACATCTTCAAAAATATCTTCCCGCCCATGACCTTCAAGGTTAAGTAACACAGAGTTATTGCCAGTCCACTTACCTACAACCTGCACGAGAGCAGTCAGCAGGATATCATTGATCTGAGTTTTATAAGCTTTGGGAACTTCCTGCAAAAGAGCGCGGGTTTCGCTCGGTGAAAGCGACACTGATACTGTGCAGGCAGATGCTACAGTGTTAGTACCGAACCCATAGTCCACTGGCAGACGGCTTATCTGTGTACGTGAAATGCCTTGCCAATAAGTCAGTTCTTTCTTTGGGGTGTCTGAACGTGCGTAAACAGTCAATTTCTCAGCCCAGTGTTTAAAAGATGTCGTCTTGGGAGGAAGCTGAATTTTTTCGCCGCGACTGAGTTGCTGGTAAGCTGTTTGCAAATCATCTAACAAAATCCGCCAAGAAACGCCGTCCACTGCTAAGTGGTGGATGACTATTAGCAGTCGGCTTGTATCACTACCCAGAGCAAAAAACGCGACTCGTATTAGTGGTCCAGAAGACAGGTTCAAGCTGGCTTGTAGGGAAGCAGCGGTGGATTCGATCGCAGCTTTTTGCTCTGCGTCTGGTATTGCTGATAGATTTACATAGGAAAAAGGTATGGTATCATCAGGGGTAGTGTTAATTTGTTCCCAATTTGAGCCAGACTGCACAAAACGTAAGCGCAGCGCATCATGATGTACCAATAATTGTTGCACCACTTGCGACAACAAAGCGGGGTCGAATGTTTGCGGTACTTCTAGTAGAAATGACTGGTTGAAGTGGTGAGGTTCTGGTAGATTTTGTTCAAAAAACCAATGTTGGATGGGTGTCAAAGGTAACAAACCACTTAAGTGCCCTTGTTCTGCCCTCGCCGTTTGAGTAGCGATCGCCACTGGTGCCAACTCAGCAATTGTCAGGTGTTCAAATATCTGTTTAGCAGTCAGTTGCAGTCCAGCCTGTTTGGCTTTAAAAATAATCTGAATGCTGAGAATGGAATCCCCGCCCAGTTCAAAGAAGTTGTCATGGATGCCAACTTGCTCAAGGTGCAGAACCTCACGCCAGATTTTGGCTAGTATTTCTTCGGTCGGCGTTCTGGGTGCGACAAAGCGACCGGATAGTTCAGGTTGCTCAAATGGTTTGGGTAAGGCGCGACGGTCTAGTTTGCCATTCGGCGTCAGTGGTAAGGTATCGAGTACCACGAAAGCACTCGGTACCATGTATTCTGGCAGCTTTTGTCTGAGGAAAGCGCGTAACTCGCTACTCTGTGGTGCTGGTTGCTGATTTGCTACTAAGTATGCTACCAACCGCTGTGCACCCACCACCTCTTGTGTGGCGATGACTACAGTTTGTCGCACATTTGGGTGTTGGCTCAGGACTGCCTCAATTTCTCCTAACTCAATACGGAAGCCACGGATCTTCACTTGATGGTCGATGCGACCTAAATACTCGATATCTCCATCAGGCAAGTAGCGTGCTAAGTCACCAGTTTTGTATAGGCGTTCCCCTGGCTTTTTGCTAAAGTGATTGGGAATGAAGCGCTCATTTGTAAGTTCTGGTCGATTCAAATAGCCTTGAGTGACACCAGCACCACCAACGTAGATTTCACCAGAGACTCCAATAGGTACAGGCTGTCGATTTTGATCTAAAATGTACAAGCTTAGATCAGGAATCGGAGAACCAATGACACTACCTTTGCTGTTGAGATCAGCTATTGTTAGCGGGCGATAAGTTACATGAACGGTGGTTTCTGTGATCCCGTACATATTTACGAGCTGAGGAAACTGGTCTTTGTGGCGCTCAAACCAAGGCTTTAAGCTTTGTAGTTCAAGAGCTTCCCCACCAAAGATCACTAGCCGTAAGTTCAGTTCTTTTGCACTTGCTGACAACTCATCTACCCGGATAAGTTGCCGAAAGGCAGAAGGAGTCTGGTTGAGAACTGTTACTCCTTCCGAACTGAGTAAGTTGTAGAAATCTTCAGGTGAGCGGCTAACATAGTACGAGACTACCACCACACGTCCCCCGTACACCAAGGCTCCCCAAAGTTCCCATACCGAGAAGTCAAAGGCATAGGAGTGGAAGAGAGTCCACACATCGCGTTCGTTGAAGTTATACCATGCCTCGGTTGCTTTAAACAGACGAACGACATTGGAATGGTTTACTAAAACGCCTTTGGGTTTGCCTGTTGAACCTGAAGTATAGATGACATAAGCGAAGTTATCAGCTTTTACACTGCTGCTGGGATTTTCCTGCCTTTGTTGAGCAATTTCTTCCCAATCAGCATCTAGCAAGACGACCTGAGCATTATGTTGGGGCACAGAGACGAGCAGTTGCTGTTGAGTCAATAACACAGGTACCTGAGAATCCTCCAGCATATACGCTAGGCGTTCCTGGGGATAGGTAGGATCTAGAGGTACATAAGCCGCGCCCGCTTTGAGAATACCCAAAAGCCCAATCACCATATTCAAGGAGCGCTCTACACAGATTCCTACCAACACATCCGGTTCCACACCCAACAATTGCAGATAATGAGCCAGTTGATTGGCACGGCTGTTTAGTTCCCGGTAGGTTAGTTGCTGATCTTCAAAAACGACTGCGATCGCATCCGGTGTCTTCTGAACCTGTTGCTCAAACAAGTGATGAATACACAAATGTTCTGGATAATCCGCCTGCGTATTGTTCCATTCAATCAAAAGCTGATGTTGTTCAGCGGCACTTAACAGTGGTATGTGCAACAGCTTTTGGTCGGGATTGGTGACTAGACCCTCTAGCAGAGTTTGGAAATGCCCCACCATTCGTGTCACACTCGCACTCTCAAAACGCTGACTATCATAGATGAACCGCAACGACAATTGCACTCCGGGCTGGGCGATGAGAGTGAGTGGATAGCTGTTCCTCTCTATGGCACGAACATTACTGATGTGCAACTTCTTTTCGTTCTGTTCTAAAGCCTCATCTACCGGATAATTCTCAAACACCACGATGCTTTCAAACAACGGTACCCCTCGCGGCACATCAGTCATTTGCTGAATTTGTACCAGTGGTGTGTACTCGTAAGTACTAATTTCCACCTGTTGCTTGTGTATTTGCTTGAGAATAGCTAGAACTGTGTCCTCATCCGAGATTGTCACCCGCATTGGCAAGGTATTGATAAATAGCCCAACTATCGACTCCACACCTGTTATGGCGGCTGTACGACCTGAGACAGTTACGCCGAAAACCACGTCAGTTTCGCCACTGTATCGCAAAAGTAGTATTGCCCAAGCTGCTTGCACCAAGGTGTTCAACGTCAGTTGATGCTGTCGTGCTGCCATCACTAGCTCTGTTGTTGCTTCACTTGATAGCAGAAGAATCTCCTCGCTATAGCTTTGTTGCAAACTAGACTTTTGCTGTGTATCAACTACCAACGGCGTTGGTGCGGTCACACCCTGTAGTGTTTGTCGCCAAAATTGGCAGGCTTGTTCTAAGTTCTGCTTTTGTAACCAAGCAATGTACTCGCGGTAGGAACGAGTTGGTGGCAGGTGTAAATCTTGCCCCACAGATAATGCTTCGTAACAGCCTAGCACTTCCTTGAATACCAACGGCAGTGACCACCCATCTAGAAGTATGTGGTGATAACTCCAGACAAATTGGTAGACATCATCCGACATTTGAATCAGCACAAGGCGCATCAGTGGTGCCTTGTCCAGTTGGAAGCCGCGCTGCTGGTCCTTCTCTAAGAAACTCGCCAGTTGTTGCTGCTGCTTATCGGCGGGTAGCCCAAGCCAAGAATGTATCTCTAATGGTAGTTTCACCTGTCGGTACACCACCTGTAGCGGATGGTCTTGGCGTTCCCAAATAAAAGCAGTTCGCAACACCACATGCCGCGCGACGACTTGCTGCCATGCGGCAGTGAATGCCTCAACATCCAGAGAACCTGTAAAAGTACAACTAAATTGCTGACAATATACCCCAGAAGAAGGAGCATAAAGCGTGTGGAACAGTATCCCCTGCTGCATTGGGGATAGCTGATAAATGTCTTCTATATTTTTTTTTTTCATTTATTTATCTCAAGTTAAATTTACTACTTAGTTTGATTGTGCTGATTTATCCATTTGCTGACGCAAGCTAAGTGGTCTCATATCAGTCCATACTTCCTTGATGTAATCTAAGCATTCTGCCTTTGTCCCGCTTTTTCCAACATCTTTCCAACCAGGAGCATTTTCTCGCTCGCTAGGCCAAATTGAATACTGTTGTTCGTGATTTACAACAACTTTGTAGATAGTGGTGTCTTCTTGGTCATTCCAACTCATAATTACTCCAAAAAAAGTGACACTTAGTTGACTCGAACTGCCGCACTGTTTTGCTACTCGTTTGCCCTGTGATATCGTTATCTAGTCATAGTTTCAGGTGATTTATTTAAAGAATATTCAACTTGCTCAATCTGCTGTGGAGCCTGCAGAAAACCACTACGAATGTAGTATGACAAATAGGTGTTAAGCAATTCTGCACTTACTGATGGACAGTTTATAGAGGTTCCCGCAAGCCCCCTAAGCGTATTCTGACAGTCGAACTTGACTGAGTCATCGGGTGCTTCATTCCCAAAAAAAGGTATTAATGGATATAATGCATTTTCTGAGGAATGCTCTGCAACTTTGAGCAGTTCTGCTCGCCATTGCTCATACGAAATCACCTCAAGCGAGTAACCAAAAGAGCGAAACCAAGTAATAACGTTGCTCCAGTGGGCAGGGAGAGGATTAACCACATGAAAAGTTTCCCCCAGAAATTTTTTCTGCATTGATAGATGAACGATACATCTGCTCGCATAGTCCACAGGAGTCAGATCCACCGTCATGTTAAAATCTGGAATACTTCCAAGTTGAATGCACCCTTTTATCATTCTGGCCATTAAATCATCTGTATTACAGGTTCCTGTTTGGCTGTGTCCTGATACTCTTCCTGGTCTATAGATAGAAACAGGAATTCCTCTAGTACGTGCAATTGTGACTAACTTTTCAGCTACCCATTTACTCTGCTCGTAGCCACCAGCAAGATTACCACGATCTAAAGAGTCATTTTCTCGGAAGATATGCTCGCGAGACAAGTTCTCCTCCCAAGGGAAAACGGAAATGGTAGAAATATAATGTACGGGTTTGAGTTTAATTTGGCTTGCCAATCTCAGGACTTCCTGAGTTCCAAGAACATTAGCTGCCTTCAGTTTCGGGTACGGATCGACGAAATTAACTAATGCACCATTATGATAAATGACATCTATAGTACTTGCTAATGTTTGAAACTGTCGATCGCCTAGACCAAAAAGTGGTTGAGATAAATCTCCGATAACTGGGATAATTCTGGAATGAAAACATTCATTCCACAGTGAGTAAGATTCAAGATTTGCTTGTATCTTCTTTTTGCCTTGTTGCACATTATTTGAGCGTACCAAGCAATAAATCTCAGCATCAGTCTGCTGTAGAAGTTCACACAGTAAAAAAGCTCCCAGAAAACCTGTTGCTCCGGTTAGAAAAATACGTGCTGGCTGTGCGATAAACTCAACAGCTATGCTGGCGGGGCTAATTGTATCATCCAAAACAGCTTCTGCATTGAGATCTGTGACAGATATTGTGGCAGATGCAGTCGGTTTAGAGTCACGAACATTATCAATAGCGCCAGCCATCCCCGCAACTGTAGGTGTTTCGAGTAGGGCGTGTAAAGGCAATTCTACTTTGAATGTATTTCGTACACCGAAGAGTAATTGAGTTGCTGTCAGGGAATGACCACCAAGGTCAAAGAAATTGTCTTGTACTCCCACTGATGTGATATTCAGAACTTTTGACCAGATTTGTGCCAGTACCTCTTCAGTTGGTGTGCGGGGAGCGACAAAAGTTTTTTCTAGTTCCGGTTGTACTGACTCAGGATCTGGTAGTGCCTTGCGGTCTAGTTTGCCATTGGGTGTGAGTGGTAAGGTATCGAGCATTACGAAAGCACTCGGTATCATGTATTCCGGTAGCTTTTGTTTGAGGAAAGCTCGCAACTCGCTTATCGTTGGTGCTGGTTGCTGATTCGCTACTAGGTATGCGACCAACCGACTAGAACCGACCACCTCTTGTGTGGCGATGACTACAGAAGATCGCACATTTGGGTGTTGACTCAAAGCTGCCTCAATTTCTCCCAACTCTATGCGGAAACCACGGATCTTCACTTGATGGTCAATGCGACCGAGATACTCGATGTTGCCATCTGTTGTGTAGCGGACTAAATCCCCAGTCTTGTAGAGGCGTTGACCCGATTTGTCCGATGCAAACGGGTTGGGAACAAATTTTTCTGCCGTCAATTCTGGACGGTTGAGGTAACCGCGTGCTAAACCCGCCCCAGAAATATACAACTCACCCGCCACACCTACTGGTACTGGTTGCATCTGAGCATCTAGTATATACACCTGTGTGTTGGCAATTGGGCGACCAATTGAAGGTGCCTGTGTTGCTCCTTTTTCGACTAAGGCATATGTCGAGTAAGTCGTGTCTTCTGAGGGTCCGTAGAGATTGAAGACTTGTTGGATAGAATCAAGCTGATATATCTTCTGCACAAGTTGATTTTGCAGAGCTTCACCAGCTAAGTTGACTGTTTGTACACTACTCGGTATGCCGTTTATTCTGTGTAATTCTGCAATGGCACTCGGGACTGTATTGATTAAAGTTACTTCCGTTGCACAAGCCAAGGTGGGTAGATGCAATGCATTCACAGCTAAGATAACTTTGCCACCACAACTTAG
>JXCB02000001.1:1467667-1471624 GCA_000828075.3 Tolypothrix campylonemoides VB511288
TGCTTGTGTATTTGCTTGAGCTTTGGTAGAACTGTGTCCTCACCCGACAGTGTCACCCGCATCGGCAGGGTATTGATAAATAACCCAACTATCGACTCCACACCCGTTATGGCGGCTGTACGACCTGAGACAGTCACACCGAACACCACGTCGGTTTCGCCACTGTATCGCAAAAGTAGTATTGCCCAAGCTGCTTGCACTAAGGTGTTCAACGTCAGTTGATGGTTTCGTGCAAAAGACACCAGTTCTGTTGTTGTTGCAGTTGATAGCGTCAGAATCTGTTCGCTATAGCTTTGTTGCAAACTAGACTTTTGCTGTGTATCAACGACCAACGGCGTCGGTGCCGTTACACCCTGTAGTGTTTGCCGCCAAAATTGGCAAGCTTCTGCCAAGTTCTGCTTTTGTAACCAAGCAATGTACTCGCGGTAGGAACGAGTTGGTGGCAGTTGTAACTCCTGGCCCAAAGACAAAGCTTCGTAACACTCCAGCACTTCTTTGAATACCAACGGCAGTGACCACCCATCTAGAAGTATGTGGTGATAACTCCAGACAAATTGGTAGACTTCAGCCGACATTTGAATTAGGGTCAGACGCATCAGTGGAGATTTGTTCAGTTGAAAGCCACGATGACGATCCGACTCAAGAAAGGCTTCTAGTTGCTGTTGCTGCTCGTGTAGAGATAGCCCAAGCCAAGAATGGATTTCTAGTGGTAGTTTCACCTGTCGGTACACCACCTGTAGCGGATGGTCTTGGCGTTCCCAAATGAAAGCAGTTCGCAAGACCACATGCCGCGCTACGACTTGCTGCCATGCTGCAGTGAATGCCGAAACATCTAGAGATCCTGTAAAAGTACAACTAAATTGCTGACAATACACCCCTGAAGAAGGAGCATAAAGGGTGTGGAACAGCATCCCCTGCTGCATTGGGGATAGTTGATAAATGTCTTCTATATTATTCTTTTTCATTTGTTTATCTCAAGTTAAATTTAATACTAAATACAAAATTGCACAAGTTGGTAGCTTTATAGTTCGTAGTTGTGCTGTCTTCGCTAAAGCACAACTACAAGCCCTAGTTGCGATACCAATTAATGAAATGCTGCACTAAGTACTACATTTCATTAATTCGTAACGTTTTTAAACGCTCTTGAGCGCTGTCGGTCAACGCAAAGATACACAGAGCCTTCGTTCAACTTTTCGCGATGAACTGATGGAATTATGTACTTAGCTTGATTGTGCTGATTTTTCCATTTGCTGACGCAAGCTAAGTGGTCTCATATCAGTCCACACTTCTTTTATGTAAGCTAGGCATTCTGCCTTTGTCCCGCTTTTACCAACATCTGTCCAACCAAGTGCATTTGAGCGATCGCTAGGCCAAATTGAATACTGTTGTTCGTGATTTACGACAACTTTGTAGATAGTTGTATCTTCTTGGTCATTCCAACTCATAATTACTCCAAAAATTACAAAGAGTTTGCTTGAGCCAGCACGAGGACTGCTATTTTAAGTGCAAAACTGGCAGTGATTTATTGGGAGATTACATTTGGTGGCTCCGATTCTACCAATCGCAAGCGTGGAGAAAGATAACTAGTAACAATTGTTACTATCAAAAGCATTCCCATGATGATGAATAGCAAGCCAATGCCACGTCCTGGTCCGACACCAATTATCTTTCCAACACTTCCAGCTAATGGTCCATTAATAGTAAGCAGCGGCTCAAACACATGATCCGCTAGCGGTCCAGCAACTAGGTAAGCAAGCAGAAGGGATAAATTGATGAGCATTCGGTTCACAGCGAAGACTCTTGCCCGCACATCAGCCGCAATTTTACTCTGAAAAATGGCTTGCCTGGAACTGACAACAATCGGCAGACTGAAGAAATGAAGGAAAATGGCAACACTACACAGCACAACGTCACGACGCAGCCCAGCCACCAGCATACATAACCCGCTCAATAGCATAAACCCGAATACGTTATATATGCGACGCTTTCCTCCACCCCAAGTGCTGATGAATGCCGTGCCAAGTATCATACCACTGCCACCGATGGACAGCATTGTGCCAAGTACAGCGGTTGAGGTGAAGGAAAGGAACAGTGGTGTCGATAGCACAACGGCAATTCCCTCAACAAAATGGTAGACACAGTTAAGAATTAATAACCAAAACAAACCACGCCGAGTTGTGATATAATGCCAGCCTACCAAGGTATCATGCCATAATAGGTTTTTCGGCGCTTCGGCTTTTGTTGTAGTTATAGGTTTGGGTAGCCGAACCAGCAAGAGCATCACAAGGCAGAAAACGAAGGTAATTGCGTCAAGTATAAAGACACCTTGAATCTGAATGGTTACTAGCAGAAAGCCTCCTAGCACTGGCGAAATGAGCTGTGCGACAGCTAACCCTAGTTGGAACATTCCATTGGCACGAACTAAATGCTGCGGTGGTATAAGCTGTGTGACCACAGCATCATAAGCAGGCCACTGCAAGGCGTTAAAAGCGGAACTAGCAGCCGTAGCTATGTAGATATGCCAGATTTCAAGATGTCCAATAAAGAATAGCAGCGTGAGCGAAAGGATACTCAACCCAGCTCCACAATTGCTCAAAATTATTACCTTGCGTCGGTCTCGCCGATCCCCAAGCCCACCCGCAAGCGGGGAGATGATGATGTTCGGTAGCATAGTAAGCACAGAAATCAGCGCAAACTGAGTGACTGAGTTCGTATTTTTGTACACCCATATACTTAAAGCAAAGCCAGTCAAGCCAGAGCCAAGGAGGGATACCAGTTGTCCAATCCAGATGATTATAAAGGTGCGCATTTTTCGGTTACTTAATTATCTGCCTGTGCCTGCTCAATGCAGCGTTTCAATTGTTCTGCTAGAACTTGGACATTGGGTTTGCCAAATTATTTTTTTTAGCTCTCTACCTCCTCTTCCAGTTGTGCAAATAACTCGTCAAGATCTAACTGGCTTAAGCCCGCTGCAGGAAAATCAGTAGGAGTATAACCGCCAGCGTCAGGAGACAAACAATGAGTAATGAGTTCGCGCAACGCTTGCAAAAACTCGTGTGCTATATGCTCAATTGTGCTTGATAGGTGTAGATTTTCACTATATGTCCAATCCACGCGCAACACAGAACCGATGATAATGCTATTGACCTCAAGCAGATGGCTGCGGTAGTTTCGGGGGCTACGGCTAGGACCAGTGGATTCATCAGCCAGTTTGAACAGTGAAGTTGTCTGTGCAACGCCGTCAAATTGACCCAAATGGTTGAATACAACCTGGGCTTTTGGTTGTGCGGCAATTTCCGCGTCGTCTAATAAATAGCGCAGCCATCCATAGCTAATCCCTTGCTGGGGAACACGACGCAATTGCTCTTTGATTGACTTTAACGCCTCACCTGGGTGGTCTGTTGCTAACTCTACGACCACTGGAAAGATAGTGGTAAACCATCCCACAGTGCGCGAGATATTTACATTTTCCAATATCTCTTCGCGTCCGTGTCCTTCCAAGTTGAACAGCACATGATTTGATTGTGTCCAATCAGCTAACACCTGCACCAAGGCTGTGAGCAACACATCATTGATTTGTGTATTGTACGCTTTTGGCACCTCTTGCAGTAATGCACGCGTTTCTTCAACTGATAACGACATCGACACTGTACGTGCAGATGCTTCGGTGTTTGCACCGCCTCGATAGTCAACTGGTATGTTCCCCACAGACTGTTTTGATTGCAACAGCCAAAAATCGCGGTGGTGTTGCAAATCAAGCGATTGTACATACTCCAACTGCAGTTGTGCCCAATCTTTGAACGATGTGGTCTTGGGTGGTAATTGTATCAAACCACCACTACTGAGTTGACTGTAGGCTGTGTGCAAATCCTCCAACAAAATCCGCCATGACACCCCATCCACTGCCAAGTGGTGGATGACTACCAACAACCGAGAGTTTAACTTAGACCCGAGATT
>JXCB02000001.1:1474109-1517342 GCA_000828075.3 Tolypothrix campylonemoides VB511288
TGCTTGTGTATTTGCTTGAGCTTTGGTAGAACTGTGTCCTCACCCGACAGTGTCACCCGCATCGGCAGGGTATTGATAAATAACCCAACTATCGATTCTACGCCTGTTATGGTGCCTGAACGACCTGAGACAGTCATACCGAAAACTACGTCGGTTTCGCCACTGTATCGCAAAAGTAGTATTGCCCAAGCTGCTTGCACTAAGGTGTTCAACGTCAGTTGATATTTCCTTGCAAACGACACTAGCGCTGTTGTTGTTGCAGTTGATAGCGTCAGAATCTGCTCGTTATAGCTTTGTTGCCCAGATAAGCTTTGATGCGAACGATCAACTACTAACGGCGTTGGTGCAGTCACACCCTGTAGTGTTTGTCGCCAAAATTGTTCAGCATCTGCCAAGTTCTGCTTTTGTAACCAAGCAATGTACTCGCGGTAGGAACGAGTTGGTGGCAGTTGTAACTCTCGCCCCAAGGACAAAGCTTCGTAACACTCCAGCACTTCTTTGAATACCAACGGCAGTGACCACCCATCTATCAGTATGTGGTGGTAACTCCACACAAATTGGTAGACATCATCCGACATCTGAATCAGACTCAGGCGCATCAGCGGTGCACTTGACAGTTGGAAGCCTCTGTGCTGGTCTTGTTCTATAAAACTCGCCAGTTGTTGCTGTTGTTCCTGTGGAGATAGCCCAATCCAAGAATGGATTTCTAGTGGTAGTTTCACCTGCCTCATCACTACCTGTAGCGGCACTTCTGAGTACTCCCATGTGAAAGCAGTTCGCAAGACCACGTGCCGCGCTACGACTTGCTGCCATGCAGCAGTGAATGCCGAAACATCCAGATCCCCTGCAAAAGTACAGCTAAACTGCTGGCAATATACCCCTGGTTCTGAGGCATAAAGGGTGTGGAACAACATCCCCTGCTGCACTGAGGATAAAGGATAGATATCGGCAATATTTTTCCACTTTGTTTTGCTTATCCCTTGGGAGGGGAAAATATTGCTCAACAATTGCTCAAGTACAACATTGTTCAGTTGTGCTAGTGGAAAATCAGTAGGAGTATAACCGCCAGCGTCAGGAGACAAACAATGAGTAATGAGTTCGCGCAACGCTTGCAAAAACTCGTGTGCTATACGCTCAATTGTGCTTGATAGGTGTAGGTTCTCACTATATGTCCAATCCACGCGCAATTGAGAGCCGATGATGATGCTATTAACCTCTAGTAGATGAGTGCGGTAGTTTTGGGGGCTACGGCTAGGACCGCTTGATTCACTCGCCAATTTGAACAGCGCACTTGTCTGTACAACACCGTCAAATTGACCTAAATGGTTGAATACAATCTCGGCTTTTGGTTGTGCTTGCAGTTGCGCGGTCGTTTCGGCGTCGTCTAATAAATAGCGCAGCCATCCATAGCTAATGCCTTGCTGCGGAATTGCTCGTAATTGCTCTTTAATTGACTTTAACGCCTCGCCTGGATGGTCTGTTGCTAACTGTACGACCACTGGAAACATGGTGGTAAACCATCCCACAGTGCGCGAGACATTCACCGAATCCAAGAAATCTTCTCGTCCGTGTCCTTCCAAATTGAACAGCACATGATTTGATTGTGTCCAATCAGCTAACACCTGCGCCAAGGCTGTGAGCAACACATCATTGATTTGTGTGTTGTACGCTTTTGGCACTTCTTGGAGTAATTCACGTGTTTCTTCAACTGATAACGACACCGACACTGTACGTGCAGATGCTTCGTTGTTTGCACCGCCTCGATAGTCAACTGGTATGTTTTCGACTTGCTGATAGGATTGTCCTAACCAAAAATCTCGGTGATGTTGCTTTTCTTGCGACCTTACATACTCCCACTGCAGTTGCGCCCAATCTTTAAACGATGTGGTCTTGGGTGGCAGTTGTATTACCCCACCAGCACTCAGTTGACTGTAGGCGAGTTGCAAATCCTCCAACAAAATCCGCCATGACACCCCATCCACTGCCAAGTGGTGGATGACTACCAACAACCGAGAGTTTAACTTAGACCCGAGATTGAACCACGCCACTCGCACAACTGGTCCTGCTGACAAATTTAAGCTGGCTTGTAGTTCGGTTGCTTTTGCTTGTATTGCTGCTGATTGTTCTGTTTGTGGTAGTGCAGATAAATCTACGACCGTAAACGGTACTGTATCGTCCACAACAGCATTTATTTGTTGCCAACCAGAATCGGTTTTCTCAAAACGCAAGCGCAAGGCATCATGGTGTACTAGTATTAAATGCACCACTTGCTCTAAGAGATTTGGCTGTATATCCGGTGGCATTTCCAGCATAACCGCTTGGTTCCAGTGTGCTGGTGCGGCGAAATTCTCCTCAAAGAACCACTGCTGAATTGGTGTCAGTGGTAATACCCCAGTCACCACACCTTGTTGTGCCTCAAAAGCTACGGTTGTACCAGCAACTGCTGCCAACTCGGCAATTGTTTGATACTCAAACATCTGCTTGGCATTCAGTTGCAAGCCACGACTACTGGCTTTGGCAATGATTTGAATACTCAAAATCGAATCGCCGCCAAGTTCAAAGAAGTTGTCATGGATGCCCACCGACTCGATTCCTAGCACCGATGCCCAAATGTTTGCCAGTATTTCTTCTGTTGGCGTTCTGGGGGCGACAAAGTTGTGGGATAGTTCGAGTTGTGCAGATGGTTTGGGTAGTGCTTTGCGGTCTAGTTTGCCATTGGGTGTCAGTGGTAGAGCATCGAGTACCACGAAAGCACTCGGCACCATGTATTCTGGTAACTTTTGTTTGAGGAAAGCGCGTAACTCACTTATTGTTGGTGCTGGTTGCTGATTCCCTACTAAGTATGCTACCAACCGAGTTGCGCCTACCACCTCTTGTGTGGCGATGACCACAGAAGACCGCACATTTGGGTGTTGGCTCAAGGCTGCCTCAATTTCTCCCAACTCTATGCGGAAACCACGGATTTTCACCTGATGGTCGATGCGACCGAGATATTCGATGTTGCCATCAGCTTTGTAGCGGACTAAATCACCGGTTTTGTACAGGCGTTGATTCGATTTATCAGACGCAAACGGGTTGGGAACAAATTTTTCTGCCGTCAATTCTGGACGGTTGAGGTAACCGCGTGCTAAACCCGCCCCAGAAATATACAACTCGCCCGCCACACCTACTGGTACTGGTTGCATCTGAGCATCTAGTATATACACCTGTGTGTTGGCAATTGGGCGACCAATTGAAGGTGCCCCAGTTGCTCCTTTTTCGACTAAGGCATATGTCGAGTAAGTCGTGTCTTCTGAGGGTCCGTAAAGATTGAACACCTGTTGGATAGAATCAAGCTGATATATCTTCTGCACAAGTTGATTTTGCAGAGCTTCACCAGCCAAGTTGACTGTTTGCACACTACTCGGTATGCCGTCTATTCTGTGTAATTCTGCAATGGCACTCGGGACTGTATTGATTAAAGTTACCTCAGAAGCTGCGCTTAAGCTGGGTAGATGCAATGCATTGTTGGCTAAGATAACTTTGCCACCACAACTTAGGGGTACAAACAACTCGAACACCGAAAGGTCAAAGCAGATTGATGTTGAAGCAAGAACCCCAGCACACTGCTGTGGAGTGAAGACTTGTTGTGCCCAATGTACTAACGTGACTGGGCTAATATGTTCAATCGCTACTCCTTTGGGGTTCCCTGTTGAACCAGAGGTGTAGATGACGTATGCTAAGTTCTCTGGTGTTACACTACTGACACAATTGTTCTGGCTGTGTTGGGCGATTTGGTTCCACTCGCTGTCTAATACGACTACGCGTGAGGAGTGTTCGGGTAACTTGTCCACCAACTTTGCTTGAGTTAGTAGTACCGATGCTTGGGAATCGGACAGCATGAAACTCAAGCGTGTGCTGGGGTATGCTGGGTCTAATGGTACGTAAGCTCCACCCGCCTTTAGGATGCCCAGTAATGCCACAAGCATTTCTATTGAGCGTTCGACACACACGCCGACTAACACTTCTGGTCCCACACCTAGCGATTGTAGGTAGTGTGCTAGTTGATTGGCTTGAGTGTTTAATTCATTGTAAGTGAGGCGTTGCTCTTCAAATACTACTGCTACTGCATCCGGTGTCAACAGCACCTGTTGCTCAAATAAGGAATGCAGACACAACTGTTGCGGGTAGTCGGCTTGTGTGTTGTTCCATTCCACCAAATACTGCTGCAGTTCATGAGCGCCAAGCAGTGGTAGTTCTGATACCTTTTGCTGTGGAGCGGCGACGACTGCTTCTAGTAGAGTTTGATAGTGCTCTACCATCCGGGCGATAGTTACAGCATCAAACAAGTCAGTGTTGTATTCAACAGACCCAATCAATCCAGCGCTCGTATTCTCCAGAAACAGAGTTAAATCAAACTTAGCTGTGGAGCTTTCAATTGCCACGGTCGATAAGGTTAAATCGGGCAGTTCCAAAGAAGGCATCGGCGCATTTTGCAGCACAAACATCACTTGGAACAGTGGTGTATAACTTAAAGAACGCTGTGGCTGCAATTCATCGACTAACTGCTCAAAGGGTAGGTCTTGATGAGCGTAAGCACCAAGCGCCACTTCCCGCACTTGCAACAGTAAATCGCTAAAGCTGGGATTGCCAGACAAATTACTACGCAGCACTAGGGTGTTGACAAATAAACCGATTAACTCTTCGGTTTCGTTACGATTGCGGTTAGCAATCGGTGTACCTACGCAGATATCAGTCTGTCCACTGTAGCGGTACAGCAATGTTTGGAACGCTGCTAAAAGCGTCATGAACAGCGTTACTTCTTGTTTCTGGCTCAAGGCAGCGATCGCCGCACTCAATTGAGCGGAGAATGAGAATCTTTCAGTTGCCCCCTTGTAAGTTTGAATTGCAGGTCGCGGTCGGTCGGTGGGCAGTTCTAACAAAGCGGTCGCGCCTTGAAGTTGTTGCTGCCAGTATGTCAGCTGCTCTGCCAGTACCTCCTCCTGCAACCACTGCTGCTGCCAATGAGCAAAGTCTGCGTACTGAATCGGCAATTCAGACAACGCAATTGGTAGCTCATTGCAGATAGCTTGGTAAACTTCTGCTAACTCACGCACCAGCACGCCCATGGACCACCCATCCGAAACGATGTGGTGCATCACCAGTAGCAGGACGTGTTCTGTGGGTTGAAGCTGGAACAAACTAGCCCGCACTAACAGATCGCCTGCTAGGTCAAATGGACACGCCGCTTCTGCTGTTATCAGTTGCTGGCAAGTGATTTCGCGCTCAGTGGAATCTAGCTGTTGCAAGTTTACTACCGCCACCTTGAGAGCCATACTGCTAGCAATCACCTGCATGAGTTGCCCATCTACTTGAATAAAGTTGGTTCGCAGAGCTTCGTGGCGGTTGATGATGTAATTGAGACTCTGCTCCAGCGCTGTGATGTTGAGTTGACCTTGAAAACGCACAGCCACAGGAATGTTGTAAAAGCCGCTCTCGGACTCGAACTGCTGTAGGAACCACAAGCGCTGTTGAGCAAACGACACTGGCATTTGAGCTTGCCGTGGTACTCTGACAATCGGGGGAGTTTGTTGAGATTGTCCAGTTTGCCCAGCTGAGTCTATTGCCACAGCTAAGGCAGCGACAGTCGGTAACTCAAACAAGCTACGCAATGGTAACTCCACTGCGAAGGTCTTTTGCAGGCGCGACATCAGTTGCGTTGCTAGTAAGGAATGTCCGCCTAATTCAAAAAAGTTGTCATGAATGCCTACACGCTCAACTTGCAGCAGCGATGCCCAAATGCTGGCTACCATTTCTTCAATGGGTGTTCTGGGAGCAACGAAGTCGTGTGATGCTTCGGGTTGTCCGGAGGGATCTGGTAGTGCTTTGCGGTCAACTTTGCCATTGGGTGTGAGTGGTAAGGACTGCAATACCACAAAATAAGATGGCACCATGTACTCAGGCAGTTGCTGTTTGAGGAAAGAGCGCAACTCACTTATCGTTGGTGTTGTCTCAGCCTGAGGTACCAAGTAGGCAACCAAGCGCTTGTCGCCTGCAATCTCTTTGGCAATGACAACAGCTTGTTGCACAGTTGGGTGTTGACTCAACAGTGCCTCAATTTCGCCCAATTCTATGCGGAAGCCACGCACCTTTACTTGATGGTCAATGCGTCCGATATACTCGATGTTGCCATCACTTTTGTAGCGGACTAAATCCCCAGTTTTGTAGAGCCTTTCACCAGGCTGGCTGCTAAAGGGGTTGGGAATGAATTTTTCTGCCGTTAACTCCGCTCGATTGAGGTAGCCCCGCGCCAAGCCATCACCGCCAATGTGCAATTCCCCTGCTACACCCACTGGTACTGGTTGATTATTGGTATCGAGGATGTAGAATTGGGTGTTGGCGATCGCTCTTCCTATAGCCACAGAGGCAGAACCCGTTTGCACTTGAGACACCGCTGACCAAATGGTGGTCTCAGTCGGACCGTACATATTCCATAAGGTGTCTGCACGCTCAATCAGTTGCACTGCAAGTTCGCGAGAGAGAGCTTCACCACCGCAGAGTATTTTCAATTGTGGATTGCCAACGAAACCTGCTTGCATTAACGCTCGCCAAGTAGCAGGTGTGCCTTGCATCACTGTGGCGCTTGATGTCGCTAAGGCTGCAGTGCTTTGACCACCATCGGTAATCAGATCGGGGGTAAGAACGACGCGTGCGCCTGTACTTAATGGTAGGAACAACTCCAACGCGGCAATGTCAAACGTGATGGTTGTTACCGCCACTAGCACATCTGATGATACTATCCCCGGTTGAGCGGACATTGCGCTTAAGAAATTCACCACGGCTCGGTGGCGAATTTGTACTCCTTTGGGTCGTCCGGTGGAACCAGAGGTATAGATGGCATAAGCCAGATTCTCACAGCAGACATTGCTGTTGGGGTTGGATGAACTTTGCCAGCTCGACCAATCTTTGTCTAAGTAGACAATATGCTCCCTGAAGTCGGGCAGTTTGTCGAATAACGCCTGTTGAGTGACCAGCACACAAACACAGGCGTCTTCTAGAATATACGCCAATCGCTCCGGTGGATAAATCGGGTCAAGGGGCACATATGCACCTCCCGCCTTCAGAATGGCTAGCAATCCCACTAACATATCAGTTGAGCGTTCTGCACAAATCCCAACCAACACTTCCGGTCCGACACCCAATTCAAGTAGGTGGTGTGCCAGTTGGTTAGCCTTGGTATTTAACTCACTGTAGGTTAGTTGTTGAGAATCAAACACAACTGCCACTGCATCAGGCGTCTTCTGCACCTGTTGCTCAAATAACTCATGCAGACACAATTGTTTGGGGTAGCCTGCTTCGGTCGAGTTCCACTCCCGCAATATCTGATGTCGTTCGATGGCAGTTAGCAGTGGTAGTTCTGACACCTTTTGATGGGGATTGACAACAACTCCTTCTAGGAGAGTTTGATAGTGTCCTACCATCCGCACAATGGTGGATGCGTCAAATAAGCCAGTGTTGTATTCAATAACCCCCATCAATCCAGCGCCTGTGTTCTCCAGAACGAGAGTCAAATCAAACTTAGCTGTGGAGCTTTCGGCTGCTAATAGGCTTCCCGTTAAGCCGGGAAATTCCAACTCTGATAGCGGCGCTTGCAGAGTAAACATCACTTGGAACAGTGGTGTGTGGCTTAAAGAACGCTCTGGCTGCAATTGCTCGACTAACTGCTCAAACGGCACGTCTTGATGGGCGTAAGCATCAAGGGCAACTTTCCGCACTTGCGACAGCAAATCGGTAAAACTGGGGTTGCCAGACAAATTGCTGCGGAGTACTAAAGTGTTGGCGAATAACCCGATTAACTTCTCTGTTTCGGCACGATTACGGTTGGCGATCGGTGTACCCACGCAGATATCAGTCTGGTCGGTGTAGCGATACAGCAATGTTTGGAATGCTGCCAACAGCATCATGAACAGCGTCACTCCTTGTTTCTGGCTCAAGGCAGCGATCGCCTCGCTCAGTTCTTTCGAGAGTGAGAATTTCTCAATTGCCCCTGCGTAAGTTTGAATTGCTGGTCGCGGTCGGTCGGTGGGCAGTTCCAACAAAGCTGGAATACCCGCCAGTTGTTCCTTCCAGTATGCTAGCTGTTTTGTCAGCACTTCTTGTTGCAACGACTGCTGCTGCCAATGAGCAAAGTCAGCGTACTGAATGGGCAACTCGCTCAGCGCTATTGGTAGATCATTGCACTTAGCTTGGTAGACTGCTGCTAACTCGTTCACCAGCACGCCCATTGACCACCAATCTGATACAAGGTGGTGCATCACCAGTAGCAGGACGTGTTCTTTTTCTGTCAGCTTGAACAAAGTCGCCCGCACTAATAACTCAGTTACAAGGTCAAACGGTTGCGCGACTTCTTCAATTCTCAATTGTCGGCAAACGCTTTCTCGCTCTTGTGGCTCCAAGTGTTGCAAGTCTACGACTTCCAATTTTATGGTTTTGCTGCTGGCGATCGCTTGCATCGGTTGCCCATCTACTGCTACAAAGTTGGTGCGTAAAACTTCATGGCGGCTGATGATGTGATTGAGACTGTACTCAAGGGCAGCGATGCTGTGGAGATGACCTTCAAAACGCACAGCCGCCGCGATGTTGTAAAAGCCACTATTAACCTCTAACTGTTGTAGGAACCACAAGCGTTGTTGGGCAAACGACAGAGGTAGCTTTTGTTCTCGTGAAACCCGGAGAATTGGAGCTTGAGTGGAACTTGAGGTAAGGTTCGCCTTTTGCAGAAACGCCAGGATTTCTGCTTTGCGTTCTTGCAATTGAGTACGCAGCGACGATGTCAGTGTTCCCTCCGGGGCGCTACACCGCAGCCGCTCACCATCCGCCGACAACTTTATATCCAAACTGGATAGGTAAGACAAAAATTCTTCGATAGTTTTCATAACTCTATCTCCTCTCGGTTGTTCGCTATATCATCGGGAGCAGCGTGTATTTGTTGTACTATCGAACGAATCCTTTCAATGCGCTCCGCGAGTCCTGCTACACTAGACTCCTCAAACAAGCTGTTTAAGGGCAACTCAACTTGCAAGGTTTCGCGCATCCTAGAAATGAGTTGAGTAGCTAGCAAGGAATGTCCCCCTAATTCAAAGAAGTTGTCGTAAATGCCCACTTGCTCAATTCCAAGTAACTGTTGCCAGATGTTGGCAATAGTTTCCTCAAGTTCATTGCGAGGAGCAACATAAGCATTACTGAGTTCAGGTCTTGAATGTGTTGGTTTTGATGAGATTGTGAATTGCGGTTCCAACAAATCTTTTGGAGTATTTTCCCACGCTTCCCGAATGTGTAAATCTCTGGAGCATATCACAACTTGGGACAAATTACTTTCCAAAATGCGGCTAAAGGCATCTACACCTTCGTCGGGCGCGATCGCTAGCTTAAGCATCTCCGATCGCATTTTTTGCAGTTCGGGTGGTAGCGTTACGTTTACCGCCATGCCTACTTCTTGCCAAGTATCCCAGTTAGTACATATGGTAAAAGTGCCACGTTTGGAATTCTTGTAGTGAGTAAAGGCGTCAAGAAAGGCATTTGCAGAAGTATAGTCTACCTGTCCCACACCTGCGATGATTGCAGTAATTGATGATGTAAGAATCAAGAAATCTAGCGGAGTATCCTTAAAGATAGAATCGAGAACTAGCGTGCCTTTCACTTTGGGTGCTAGGATTTTCTCTACACCATCTAGAGTTTTGCCTTGAATCACACCGCCTCCTGGAACTCCTGCGGCATGGATCACTCCATTAATCTCACCAAACCGGTCTTTTGCCTTAGCAATAGCTTCTTGCATTTGTTGCTGATTGCTGACATCTGCTGCGATCGCCAAAACCTCAGCACCTAGCTCTTCCAGTTCTTGAACTTTCCGGATTTTTAAGCTAACGCTATCCTCAGGATCATGACTAGCAAGCCATTGTTCCCACTCCTCTTTTAGGGGCAAAGCTGAACGTCCAATCAGGATGAGTTTGGCTTGTGCAGTTTTCGCCAAATATTCCGCCAGCACAAGTCCAATACCTCCAAGTCCACCCGTAATCAGATAGACTCCCCCTTTCCTTAACCGTGGTGTCGCTTCATTGGACTTATCCAACTGAACTGGTTCAAAAGTTTGTACCCAACGATGAAGACCACGATAAGCAATCACCTTGTCAGAAGATTGGTTTGTCAGTTCCGCCATCAGCTGCAAGGTGAGTTCTTCCTCTTGCCAACTTCCTTTTGGAGGAATCACAACATCAATACTGCAACAGCTTATGTTTGGGTATTCTTGCGCTATGACCTTAACAGGTCCAAGTAGAGTTGCTTTCTCCGGACACAGCACCTCAGCGCCTGTGACTTCCTGCATATTGTTGGAAACAACCGCGATATGCAGCTTATCATTAATAGTTTGTTTCCCAAGGGCTTGTGCTAGAAACAGCAGACTATTAAACCCTAAATCTTGAGTTTTGTCAATCGATTCAAGTCCTAATTCTGCTTCACTGTTTGGCGTGACATTCCATAAATGAACAATTGTTTGTGGAGTTTTGCCTAGTGTGCGTAGTTCATTAAGCAGGGTATTGTATTCATCACTTTGTCCGGGATTTAAGGTATATACATCGTCCCTCAGCTTTGTAAACTCTGACCCGACCTTCACCGTAATAACATTATGTCCTTCAAGTTGGAGTTTTTTCACCAGTTGAGAACCTAAACCACACTCATCAATAAACACAAGTGTATTCGATTGAACTGGCATCTCATCTCGTTTACGGGCGCTGAGCGGGGAGCGTTTCCAGGAAGGAATGTAAAACCAGTCGGCAATGTTTGGCTTTTTGTCTGGTATAGATGTTGAAGACAACTCTACACTGGTCTTGACAGTCTTGGCAATATCTGCCTGTGTTCGCGGTTCAATCCAGTAACGCTGGCGCTCAAAAGGATAAGTTGGCAAGGGGACGCGATGACGCTGCTCACGGGCATAAAATCCCGACCAATCCACCTGTACGCCAGCAAGCCAAAGTTTGCCTAATGTCGTGAGCAAGAAAGCAACATCCGATTGGCGGTCTTGCGGATGGCGTAACGAAGAAAGCACGAGCTGCTCAGGTGCCTTATCTGGATGCTGTCTGGCTAATGTGCTTAATGTCCGTCCGGGACCGACCTCCAGCAGGATTTGCTCTGATTCATTCAAGAACTCTTGCACACCGTCAGCAAAGCGTACTGTGGAACGCAGATGGTTAGCCCAATACTCTGGATTTGTTGCTTCTGCTGTAGTAATCCAAGTACCCGTGACATTGGAGACGTATGCAATTTCTGGGGCGTTTAAGCTGACTTTTTTGACTTGCTCGGTGAACGTCTCAAGTATTGGTTCCATCATTTTTGAATGGAAGGCATGAGAGGTATGTAGACGACGGCACTCTACTCCTTGTTGTGCTAAGTGCTTCTCTAATGCCTCCACAGCCTCGGTGATACCTGAAACTACGCAAAAATTCGGTCCGTTGACTGCAGCTAGGGAAAGTTCCTTGCCCAAGAGAGTTTGCACCTTGTTTTCTGGTAGGGGAACCGAGAGCATTGCTCCTGATGGCAGTTGTTGCATCAGCTGTCCCCGTGCAGTGACTAAGGCTAGGGCATCTTCCAGGGAGAAAACATTTGCCAAACACGCTGCAACATATTCACCGATGCTATGACCAATCATCGCCTGAGGACGCACTCCCCATTCCATCCATAACTTAGCCAAGGCGTACTCAATCACAAACAGCGCTGGCTGTGCGATCGCTGTCTGTGTAATTTGCTGTGTCGCTTGTTCGCTGAGTTCTTCCCTTGGGAACAGCACATCGCGCAGGTCTAGTCCCAGGTGGGACTTGAGGAGTTCTGAGCAAATATCCACCTGCTCACGAAATGTCGGCTCAGTCTGGTAAAGTTCTAGAGCCATATTAACGTACTGCGCTCCCTGTCCCGAAAACATGAACACCACAGGTCGCGCCTTGGGTTCTATGAAGCTTGTAAAAACTTGTTTTGGATCTAAGGGATTCAGTGCATTTGCCGCTTCGTTAATATCTTGGCACACGAGTATCCGTCGATGCTCGAAAGCACGACGACCAATGCTTTGCGTGTAAGCAACATCAGCGAGGTTAATTTCAGGATGCTGCTCTAAATGTTTGGCTAGATTTGCTGTTGCAGTATCAAGTGCAGACTCGGTTTTAGCTGAGAGAAGCAGCAACTGCCAAGGTCTAGATTCTCCAGAAGAGTCAATCGTAGGAGCTTCTTCCAGGATAACATGGGCATTAGTACCCCCGATGCCAAAAGAACTAACCCCTGCTCGGCGCTGAGTTCCGTCGGTTTTCCATTCGCTTAGAGTCGTGTTGACATAAAAGGGACTATTAGCAAAATCAATCTTGGGATTGGGCTTTTCAAAATGTAGGCTCGGTGGTAACAATTTGTGTTTAAGCGCTAGGACTGTTTTGATTAAACCAGCTACACCAGCAGCTGTATCTAAATGTCCAATATTTGTTTTCACTGCACCGATCGCACAGAAGCCCTTCTTGTCGGTTGTGCCACGAAAAGCTTGTGTCAGCGCGGCGATTTCAATCGGGTCTCCCAGAACTGTTCCGGTTCCGTGTGCTTCTATATAAGTGATTGTTTCGACGTCAATTCCAGCGATGGCTTGAGCTTCTGAAATCACTGCTGCTTGACCTTCGACACTAGGAGCAGTGTAACCAACTTTTAACGAACCGTCGTTGTTAATAGCTGAACCTTTTATTATTGCATGGATGTAATCTCCATCAGCAATGGCATCCGATAGACGCTTGAGAAGGACGGTTCCTACACCGTTGCCACCAATAGTTCCTTGAGATTGGGCATCAAAAGCTCGGCAGTGTCCATCGGGAGAAAGAATCATGCCTTCTTGATACAAATAACCCGTTTTTTGTGTTATCCCGATGGAAACTCCACCAGCTATGACCATATCACACTGGTAATTCAGCAAGCTTTGGCATCCCATTTGCACAGCCACTAATGATGTAGAGCAGGCAGTGCTAACATTAACACTCGGTCCCTTTAGGTTAAGCTTGTAAGAAACTCGCGTAGGTACAAAATCTTTATCATTGCTAATAAAAGTTTGATAAGTACCTATCGATTCGATTTGGTCGCGGTTTGAGATGAGGTTATACAGTAAGTAGGCATTCAGACCAGCACCAGCATAAACACCAATTTGACCATCGTATGCTTCAGAGTTATAACCAGCATTTTCCAGAACCTCCCAAGCACACTCTAAAAACAGGCGGTGTTGGGGGTCCATAATTTCAGCTTCTTTAGGTGTAAACCCGAAGAATGACGGGTCAAACATCTCTACGTCTTCCAACCAACCATTTGCTTTGACGTAGTTTGGGTGATTCAGTAATGCTGGGTCTATGCCTGAAGCCTCTAATTCCTCATCAGTGAAAAATGAAATGGACTCAACACCGTCGCGTAGATTCTGCCAAAACTCATCAACATTCTTGGCTCCTGGAAAACGACCAGCGATGCCAATGATAGCGATTGGTTCCAAACCATCCTGTGTTTCCCAGTTATCCATTGGTCTTCTTCCTTTGTTTAGTCAGTGGTTGTCGTTTTAAAGCTTCTATGCGCTTGCTAGCACGGTCATTGCTTTTCTGCGTAGTTGGTACAGGAGCATCCTGTTGTTGTCCAAGATATTGTGCCAAAGTACTTATAGTTGGATATTTAAACAAGTCAACGACTGAAATATCTCTGTTAATTCCGAGTAACTTATTATTATTGAGTTTGCTGTGAACTTGGATGACCAGAAGTGAATGACCGCCAAGTTCAAAGAAATTGTCGTTGACACCCACCTTCTCCAGATTCAGCACCTCTTGCCAAACAGCACTCAAAACTCGCTCGATTTCGTTTCGCGGTGCAACGTATGCTTCGGTCTCTACTCTAGTGTGCTCCGGATCTGGTAGTGCTTTACGGTCAACTTTGCCATTTGGTGTGAGTGGTAAGGACTCCAATACCACAAAATAAGATGGCACCATGTACTCGGGCAGTTGCTGTTTGAGGAAAGAGCGTAACTCACCGACTTCTGGTATTGCCTCAGTCTGGGATACCAAGTATGCAACTAAGCGCTTGTCGCCTGCAATCTCTTTGGCAATGACAACAGCTTGTTGCACAGTTGGGTGTTGATTCAACAGTGCCTCAATTTCCGGCAATTCTATGCGGAAACCACGTACTTTCACCTGATGGTCAATGCGTCCGATATACTCGATGTTGCCATCTGTTTTGTAGCGGACTAAATCTCCGGTTTTGTACAAGCGACTTCCCGCATCGCCAAACGGGTTGGGAATGAATTTTTCTGCTGTCAACTCCGGTCGATTGAGGTAGCCACGCGCCAAGCCATCACCGCCAATGTGCAATTCCCCTGCCACACCAACTGGTACTGGTTGATTATTGGTATCGAGGATGTAAAATTGGGTGTTGGCGATCGCTCTTCCTATAGATACCTGTGAACCTGCCTGTACTTGAGATACCGCTGACCAAATGGTGGTCTCAGTCGGACCGTACATATTCCATAAGCTGTCTGCACGCTCAAGTAATTGAGTTGCCAGTTCCCGAGACAGAGCCTCACCACCACACAGTATTTTCAATTGTCGATTGCCAAGGAAGCCAACTTGCATCAGTGTTCGCCAAGTGGCTGGTGTGCCTTGCATTACTGTGGCGCTTGATGTCGCCAAGGCTGCAATGCTTTGACCACCATCGACCATCAAATCGGGGGTGAGGACGACGCGTGCACCTGTACTCAATGGTAGGAACAACTCCAACGCCGCAATGTCAAAAGTGATAGTTGTTACCGCCACCAGCACATCTTCTGGTACTATCCCCGGTTGAGCCGACATTGAGCTTAGGAAATTCACCACAGCCTGGTGGCGAATTTGTACTCCTTTGGGTCGTCCGGTGGAGCCGCTTGTGTAGATGGCATAAGCTAGGTTTTCACAGCAGACATTGCTGTTGGGGTTGGATGAACTTTGAGATATCGGCAAATCTGAGTCTAAGTAGACAATACGTCCCCTAAAGTCGGGTAGTTTGTCGAATAACGCCTGTTGTGTGAGCAGTACTGAGGCACAGGAGTCTTCTAGGATGTACGCCAATCGCTCCGGTGGGTAGATCGGGTCGAGGGGTACATATGCACCACCCGCCTTCAGGATTGCCAGCAGTCCCACTAACATATCAATTGAGCGTTCTGCACAAATGGCAACCAACACTTCCGGTCTCACACCCAATGAAACTAGGTGGTGTGCCAGTTGGTTTGCCTTGGCGTTTAACTCTTGGTAGGTTAGTTCTTCGGAATCAAACACCGCTGCTACAGCGTGGGGTGTTTTCTCGACCTGTTGCTCAAATAACGAATGCAGACACAATTGTTTCGGGTAGTCTGCTTGAGTATCGTTCCACTCCACCAGTATCTGATGTCGTTCACTAGCACTTAGCAGTGGTAGTTCTGATAGCTTTTGATGAGGATTGGCAACAACTGCTTCGAGTAAAGTTTGATAGTGCTCTACCATCCGCCCAATGGTGGATGCGTTAAATAAGTCAGTGTTGTAATCAAGAAACCCGCTCAATCCAACCGCTGTGTTCTCACTGAATCCTTGGGCGGTGTTCTTTAACGTTAAGGTCAAATCAAACTTGGCAGTTGAGCTTTCGAGTTCCAATGGAGAGAGCGTTAAGTTGGGAAGCTGCAACACTTGCATCGGTGTATTATGCAGCACAAACATCACTTGGAACAGCGGTGTGTGGCTTAAAGAACGCTCTGGCTGCAATTGCTCGACCAACTGCTCAAAGGGCAGGTCTTGATGCGCGTAAGCACCAAGGGCAACTTCCCGCACTTGTGATAGTAACTCAAGAAAACTAGGATTGCCAGATAAATTGCTGCGCAGTACTAAAGTGTTGAGGAATAACCCGAATAACCCCTCTGTTTCGGCGCGATTACGGTTAGCTATTGGTGTACCTACGCAGATGTCACTCTGGTTGGTGTAGCGATACAGCAATGTTTGAAACGCTGCTAACAGAGTCATGAACAGCGTTACGCCTTGTCGCTGACTTAAAGCAGTCAGCGCGTCACACAGTTCCTGGGAGAGTATGAATTTCTCAGTAGCTCCTCCGTAAGTTTGAATTGCTGGTCGCGGTCGGTCGGTTGGCAGTTCCAATAAAGCGGTCGCACCTTGAAGTTGTTCCTTCCAGTATCCCACCTGCTTCCTCAGTTCCTCCCCCTGCAACCACTGCTGCTGCCAATGAGCAAAATCAGCATATTGAATCGGCAATTGTGGCAGCACAATCGGTACATTATTATACACTGCTTGGTAGATTGCTGCTAACTCGTTCACCAGCACACCCATTGACCACCAATCTGAAACAATGTGGTGCATCATCAGTAGCAGAACGTGTTCTGTTTCTGTCAGCTTGAACAAACTAGCCCGCACTAATGCGTCAGTTGCCAGGTCAAACGGTTGCGCTGCTTCTTTAAGGATCAATTGTCGGCAGGTGCTTTCTCGCTGTATTGGCTCTAGGTGTTGCAAGTCTACGAGTGCCAGTGTTATCGTCACGCTGTCGGCAATCACTTGCATCGGTTGTCCATCTACCTGAATAAAGTTGGTGCGTAGGACTTCGTGGCGGCTGATGATGTGATTGAGACTGTACTCAAGGGCAGCGACTTTGAGCTGACCTTCAAAACGGACTTGCACATGAATGTTGTAAAAGCCACTCTCTGGTTCTAACTGCTGTAGGAACCACAAGCGTTGTTGGGCAAATGACAGAGGTAGTTTTCCGGAGCGTGAAACCGGCAGAATCGGCGCTAGAGTGGAACTTGAGGTATGATTCGCCTTTTGCAGAAACGCCAGGATTTCTGCTTTGCGCTCTTGCAACTGAGCACGCAGAGACGGTGTCAGTACTCCCTCAGGGGCACTACACCGCAGACGTGCCTCCTGGGTCGGAACTCTGTTAACACCATCCACCCACAGCTTTACATCCAACGTGCAGAGGTAAGACAAAAACTCCTCAATAGTTTTCATAGTATCTCCTCTTGTTCACCAATCAATGAAATGGACTCAACACCGTCGCGTAGATTCTGCCAAAACTGATTAATATTCTTGGCTCCTGGAAAACGACCCGCCATACCGATAATAGCGATCGGTTCCAAACCATCGTGTGTTTCCCAGTTATCCATTAGTTTTCTTCTTTTGTTTGATAAATGGTTGTCGTTTTAAAGCTTCTATTTGCTTGTTCGCACGGTCATTGATTTTCTGCCTAGTTGGTGTATTCACATTTTGTTGTCCAAGATATTGTGCCAGAGTACTTATAGTTGGATATTTAAACAAGTCAACAACTGAAATATCTGTGTTGATTCCGAGTAACTTATTATTATTCAACTTGCTATGAACTTGGATGACCAGGAGTGAATGACCGCCGAGTTCAAAGAAATTGTCGTTGACACCCACTTTTTCCACATTCAGCACCTCTTGCCAAACAGTAGTCAAAAGTCGCTCGATCTCGTTTCGGGGCGCAACGTATGCTTCGGTCTCTACTCGAGTGTGCTCCGGATCTGGCAGTGAAGAGCGGTCAACTTTGCCATTGGGTGTCAGTGGTAAGGACTGCAATACCACAAAATAAGATGGCACCATGTACTCAGGTAGTTGCTGTTTAAGGAAGGAACGCAACTCACCGACTTCTGGTGTTGTCTCAGCTTGAGGTATTAAGTAGGCAACTAAGCGTTTGTCGCCTGCAATCTCTTTGGCGATAACAACGGCTTGTTGCACAGTTGGGTGTTGACTTAAGTGTGCCTCAATTTCAGGCAATTCAATGCGGAAACCACGCACTTTTACCTGATGGTCAATGCGTCCGATATATTCGATATTACCATCACTTTTGTAGCGGACTAAATCCCCTGTTTTGTACAACCTTGAACCCGCTTCGCCAAACGGGTTGGGAATAAATTTTTCTGCGGTCAACTCTGGGCGATTGAGGTAGCCACGCGCCAAGCCATCACCACCAATGTGCAATTCCCCTGCCACACCCACTGGTACTGGTTGATTATTGGTATCGAGGATGTAAAATTGGGTGTTGGCGATCGCTGTTCCTATAGATACCTGTGAACCTGCTTGAACTTGAGAAACGGCTGACCAAATGGTGGTTTCAGTCGGACCGTACATATTCCATAAGGTGTCTGCACGCTCAAGTAATTGAGTTGCAAGTTCGCGCGATAAAGCTTCACCACCACAAAGTATTTTCAATTGTGGATTGCCAAGGAAGCCAACTTGCATCAGTGTTCGCCAAGTGGCTGGTGTGCCTTGCATCACGGTGGCGCTTGATGTTGCTAAAGCTGCAATGCTTTGACCACCATCGGCAATCAGATCCGGGGTAAGGACGAGGCGTGCGCCTGTGCTTAATGGTAGGAAAAGTTCCAACGCGGCAATGTCAAAGGTGATGGTCGTCACTGCCACCAGCACATCTGATGGTACTATCCCTGGTTGAGCGGACATTGAGCTTAAGAAATTCACCACAGCTCGGTGACGAATTTGTACTCCTTTGGGTCGTCCGGTGGAGCCAGAAGTATAGATGGCATAAGCCAGATTCTCACAGCAGACATTGCTGTTGGGGTTGGATGAACTTTGGGATACAGGCCAATCTGAGTCTAAGTAGACAATACGTCCCCTAAAGTCGGGTAGTTTGTCTGCTACCGCCTGTTGTGTGAGCAGTACAGACGCACACGAATCTTCTAGGATGTACGCCAATCGTTCCGGGGGATAAATCGGGTCGAGGGGCACATATGCACCACCCGCCTTGAGGATTGCCAGCAGTCCCACTAACATATCAATTGAGCGTTCTGCACAAATGGCAACCAACACTTCCGGTCCCACACCCAAGGAAACTAGGTGATGTGCCAGTTGGTTTGCCTTGGCATTTAACTCACCATATGTCAGTTGTTCATCAGAAAACACAACTGCCACTGCATCAGGTGTTTTCACAACCTGTTGCTCAAATAACGAATGCAGACACAATTGTTTCGGGTAAATAGCTTGGGTCGAGTTCCACTCCACCAGTATCTGATGTCGTTCACTAGCACTTAGCAGTGGTAGTTCAGATAGCTTTTGATGGGGATTGGCAACAACTGCGGATAGTAGAGTTTGATAGTGTTGTACCATCCGCCCAATGGTGGATGCGTCAAATAAGTCGCTGTTGTATTCGATATACCCCATCAATCCAGCGCTTGTGTTCTCTAGCGATAAAGTCAAATCAAACTTGGCTGTGGAGCTTTCGATTGGAAACGGAGACAGCGTTAAGTCGGGAAGCTGCAACACTTGCATCGGCGCAATGAGAAGCACAAACATCACTTGGAACAGTGGTGTATAGCTTAAAGAACGCTCTGGCTGCAATTGCTCGACCAACTGCTCAAAGGGCAGGTCTTGATGGGCGTAAGCACCAAGTGCTACTTTCCGCACTTGCCACAGTAAATCAAGAAAACTAGAGTTGCCAGACAAATGACTACGCAGCACTAAAGTGTTGAGGAATAACCCAATTAACCCCTCCAAGTACGTACCATTGCGGTTGCCAATTGGTGTGCCAACGCAGATGTCAGTCTGGTTGCTGTAGCGATACAGTAATGTTTGAAACGCTGCCAACAGCGTCATGAACAGCGTCACTCCCTGTCGCTGACTAAAGTCCTTCAGCGCCTCGCTTAGTTCTTTCGAGAGCGCGAATTTCTCAGTTGCCCCCCGGTAAGTTTGAATTGCTGGTCGCGGTCGGTCGGTTGGTAGTTCCAGCAAAGCTGGGGAAAGAGCGAGTTGTTCCTTCCAGTATCCCACCTGCTTTGTCAGCACCTCCCCCTGCAACCACTGCTGCTGCCAATAAGCAAAGTCAGCGTATTGAATCGGCAACTTTGGTAGCGAGATTGGCTGTTGAGTGCACACAGCTTGATAGACTGCTGCTACCTCCCGGATAAGTATGCCCATTGACCACCCATCTGATACGATGTGGTGCATCACCAGTAGCAGGACGTGTTCTTTTTCTGTCAGCTTAAACAAACTAGCCCGCACTAATGGATCAGTTGCCAGGTCAAACGGGCGTTGGGTTTCTTCTATTGCTAGTTGCTGGCAATAACTTTCTAGTTCAGTTTCAGCTAGCGAACATCTTTCTCCTGTCGGAGACGCTGCGCGTACGGACACGCTACGCGAACGCAAATCCACAACATTCAGTGTCAAGGAACGGGCAGGGTGAATGACTTGAAAGGGTTGTCCATCTACCTGAATAAAGTTGGTGCGTAAGGTTTCGTGGCGAGTGATGATGTGATTGATACTGTACTCAAGGGCAGCTTCGTTGATCTGACCCTCAAAACGCATAGCCGCCGGGAGGTTGTAAAACCCGCTTTCAGGTTCTAACTGCTGTAGAAACCACATACGTTGTTGGGCAAATGACAACGGTATATGTCCATTCCGTTCTACAGGAGACAGAGGAATGGTTTGAGCAGTGTCGGCACGCTTTTGCAACAGCAATATAATTTTTTCCTTATATTGCTTAATGTCTTTTAATAATTCCGGAGTCAGTACATCTTGAGGACCTCGATAGCGCAGTTTGCCGCCCTCAACCCACAGTTCTACATTCTTTGCGGAAAGTTCTTGCAAAAACTCAACTAAATTCATAGCTCACCCTCTATCCAACTGTCTTCGCTTGATGTAGCTGCTGATGCAAATGCATATGAGGTGGAGCGGACTTCTATTGGTAGCTTGATAGCCTCAAAATCATTTTCTAAGGAGGAAAATGAGGGTACCGATGGTATTGTGCTGGCTATGGCTAATTCCTCAAGTAATAGCTCTGCCAGTTGCATAATGCTGGAGCCACTGATGAACTTTTCAACAGACACATTCACCTCAAGGTCAGCTGCGATCGCATTTTTGAGTTGAACAGCCATCAAAGAATCAAGACCTAATTCCAGCAAGCCCTGGTGCGGATTGAAAATTAACGATTCGTCAAACCCCAACACCTTGATTATCTGCTTTTGCAGGTAGGCTATTAAGAGATCCAAGCGATCGCCACTTTGAGCCTGCAACAATCGTGATAATATATCTGACCGTTGCACTGACGACTGAGGAAGTTGTGCTTTCTCTGGTTGCCCCTCAACCTGTTCTAGGAGTGACCGTTTTCCTCTTGCTTCATATACCTCTTTGAATAAACTCCAATCGATATTAGCCACGGTTGTTTGGACACAGTCTGCTGCCATCAGGTATCCCAAAGCAGCGATCGCATGCTCTGGCTGTAAGGGTTGCACTCCCATTCGGGACATCCACGTTTGGAATTCCTCTACTGCCATCCCACTGCCAGCCCACGGTCCCCAGTTCACACTTAAGGCTTTTAATCCCAGTCCTTGACGATAATAACTCAACGCATCTAGGAAGTAGTTTGCTGCCGCATAGTGCGCTTGTCCCTTGGACCCCCACACTGATGCAATTGAGGAGAAGTTCACGAAAAAGTCCAACTTCATTTGCTGCGTCAGTTTATGCAGAATCCATGTCCCCACCACTTTGGGGCGCAGCACTGAGTCAAAAGTGCTCAGATCCATGTCTTTAATAGCTTTATAGCCAGGAACACCCGCAGCATGAACAATCCCTCGCAGGGGTGGCATTGATGCCTGAACTACCTCAAGCACTTTTACCATATCCCCTTCATTAGATACATCTGCCTTTTGGACTAAAACCTTGGCTCCAAGTTGTTCCAGTTCCCTCAGGGTTGACTGCGCTTCATCTGAAGCCGCACTCCGCCCAGTGAGCACCAATTGTCTTGCGCCCTGTTCCACCATCCACCGGGCTACTAAAAGTCCTAAAGCACCCAAACCCCCGGTAATTAGGTAAGTGCCATCTGAGCAAAGCGCCACTTGTTTGGATTCTGACAGCTGCTTAGGCACCAAGCGAGCAACATAGCGATTGCCGTTGCGAAAGGCAAGATGGTCTTCCCCAAGAGAATTCTCTATTTCTGCTAACAGTTCTGTTGCTTCATCACCAGTGTATTCCGGAGCTAAATCGAGGATTCCGCCCCACAATTCGGGGTGTTCCAGCGCCACTACTTTGCCTAACCCCCATAGAGGAGCTTGTGCCACCCCAGGAAGCTCTGAACCGATCGGTACCGCTCCTCGTGTCACTAACCACAACTGAGGTCGGGGAGACGCCGGGAAATCTGCGTTCTTCTGTGTGCCCAGTTTCTTTATTAGAGCTTGCAGCAAATGCAACACGCTACTAATACCGAACGCCTGAGCTTGTTCTAAAGAAGAGATTGTCAGATATGAAGCCAATTCTGCCTCTAAACTCCACAAGTGGACAACTCCTTGTAAAGGTCGCTCCATTTCTAAAGCTTTTTGGAACAGAAATTCAAAATCTACTGGTCTAGAAGGGTTGATAGTCCAAGTTCCGACGTCTTTGATATTACAGGTATTCCCCGGATAAACTAAAATACATGTGTGACCCCGTGATTGCAAAAGTTTGGCTAGGGTTTGTCCCACACCTTCCAAGTCAGCAAAAATTAGCCAAGTACCAGTTTTGTAAATCCCGTTTTTCTGTAGAACTCTCGGATGGCGCGTCTCTACATCACGCGGCAACTGCTGCCACTCTACCTCATAGAGCCAATCTTTGATGGACGCTGCTGTTAACAACTGTTGATCTTGTTTGATTAACAGTTCCAATAGCTTTGGCAGTACTTTTAACTCATCTTCTGAAAGTTTTCCTGCCTTTTCTAAATTTTGGACTAGCTCTTGAGTATCTCCTTGGCTCAAGAGTTTCATGATGGGACTTTGAATCTTTTCTTGGAATAAGTTACCTGCTTGTGAATGCTCGTTTTTGGGGATATGCACCCAATAACGCTGTCGTTGGAAGGGATAGGTGGGCAATATCACACGCCGACGCCCGTAGTCCCGGTCAAAGCCCGACCAATCTACGTCTGCTCCGCGCACGTATAGTTCTGCCAAACTTTGGAGTAATACCCGCCAATCTTCGTGTCCAGAACGCAAAGAAGGCAACCACACTCCTACTTCTTCGCTTAAGCAGTTACGCGCCATCCCCAACAATGTTGGTTTTGGTCCTATCTCCACAAACACCTCGTATCCACTTGCATGAAGTGTGTTGAGACTTTTGGCAAATTGTACGCTAGAGCGCAAATGGCGACACCAGTAATCAGGCGATATTTCCTCTTTAGTCAGTGGAAGTCCTGTAAGGTTGGAGATAATGGTCAATTGAGGAGCCGCATAAGTTACCTTATCAGCCACCTCACGGAATTGAGCCAGTATCGGCTCCATCAGCGGTGAGTGGAAGGCGTGAGAGGTTTGCAGCTTTTTAGTCTTTATTCCTGCTGCCTCTAAGTCAGCACAAACTGTTTGGACTGAGAGTGCTTCGCCAGAAATCACCGTGTTTCGGGGTCCATTGAAAGCGGCAATTGCTAATTTTTGCTCATCAATTCCAGTAATAGCACGGATTGCTGCAATATCAGCGAATACTGCAACCATCTCTCCGTCTTGCGGCAGGCTCTGCATCAAGCGGGCACGTTCACTAATGAGCTTTAACCCATCTTCTAAGCTAAAAACTCCCGCCACACAAGCAGCGACATATTCACCTACACTATGACCCATCACAGCAGTCGGTTTAATACCCCAAGATATCCAAAGCTGCGCCAAGGCATATTCTAGGGCGAATAGAGCAGGTTGGGTATAAGCAGTCTCATTTAAAGGTGAGGTTTCCCCAGCTTCAGGATAAAGGACTGATAGCAAGGGTGTTTTAAGATACGGGCGTAGAATTTCATCGCAGCGGTCAAGGGAAGCGCGGAAAGTGGGTTGAGTTTCGTAGAGTTGGCGTCCCATACCCAGATATTGAGACCCCTGACCCGTGAATAAGAAGGCTACTTTGGGTAAACTGCTACTATCCCCCTTGGATACCCCCGCAGGTTCTTGTCCGGCTAAGAAATCTACGAGCTTTTCACGCACTTGTGCGGATGAGGAGGCAACTACACTCAACCGATGGGTTAACTGAGAACGACCCGTATTGGCAGTAAAGCAGATATCTTTTATATCTAAGGATGGATGACTAGCTAAGTAATTCTCATAACGAGCAGCTAACTGCTTGAGCGCCTCTTCCGTTTTAGCTGATAGTGTGAGCAAATGCAGGGGGCGTTCCAATTCGGCTTCTGTTGGCTCTAATACCGGTGGCTCTTCCAAGATAATATGGGCGTTGGTGCCGCTCATACCAAAGGAACTGACTGCCGCGCGGCGTCGCTCCTGTGTATGCCCTTGTCCTTCCTCAAAAGTAGACCAAGGCATGAGTGACGTTGGCACCACCATTGGTAGTTTATCCCAGTTAATGTTGGGATTGGGTTGTTGAAAGTGCAGATGAGGTGGAATCTCCTTGTGTTGGAGAGAATGCATCACCTTGATTAAACCCGCTACTCCTGCTGCTGCTTCCAAGTGACCAATGTTGGTCTTCACTGAACCAATTATCAAGGGGTTCTCTGGCGATCGCCCCTCACACAACACGGCTCCTAAAGCTGTGACTTCAATGGGGTCTCCCAAAGACGTTCCTGTGCCATGAACCTCGACATAATTCACAGAGGCAGGATCTACCTTAGCATTTGCCAGACTGGTGCGAATCAGCGCTTGCTGAGCTGAACCATTAGGAACCGTCAAACCACTGCTGCGACCATCGTGGTTAACTGCTGAACCCCGAATGACAGCTAAAATATTATCTCGATTTGCCACTGCATCCGAGAGGCGCTTGAGGACTAAAACTCCGCATCCCTCGCCACGTGCAAAACCATTGGCGGCGGCATCGAAGGTGTGACAGCGCCCATCTGGGGACAGGGCTTGGGTTTTGGATAGAAAAATGGTGACTTCTGGTGACAGAATCAGATGTACACCGCCAGCAAGTGCTAAATCACACTCTCCTGTACGCAAACTCTGACACGCCTGATGGATAGCTACTAACGAAGAAGAGCAAGCCGTATCTATTGCCATATTGGGACCTTGTAGCCCCAGAACATAGGACAACCGACCAGCTACAAAGCAAAAGCCATTACCTGTGCCGTCATAGGCGCTGATGCGTGTAGGGTCACCAGAACTCAGTTGCAATTGTGCATAATCATTTTGACCAATTCCCACAAAAACGCCAGTGCGGCTACCAGCTAGATGATTTGGTGCAATTCCAGCCCTCTCCAAAGCTTCCCAAGCTACCTCTAACAGTAACCGCTGCTGGGGGTCCATGCTTATCGCTTCCCGAGGAGAAATCCCAAAGAACTGGGGGTCGAACTGGTCTACCTGCTGCAAAAATCCACCCCAACGAGTGTACATTTTCCCTGGGCTATCTGGGTTTGGGTCATAGTAGGCTTCAATATTCCAGCGGTCATTAGGAACTTCTGCGATCGCATCTACACCATCGCGCAGAATTTTCCAAAAGGCTTCTGGGTCATTAGCTCCCCCGGGAAAACGGCAGCCATCGCCAATGATAGCGATTGGCTCTGTCTTTGAACTCTCAAGCGCCTCAAGTTTGGCTCGCGCTTCTTTTAAGGCAAGAAGCATCCGTTGCGATGATGATAGTTGGTCTACCCTTTGAGAAAGATCACTCATTTCAATTTTTCCTCAAAAAAGTTTCTAGTTTTGCGAGTTCCTCCGCAAGAGACGCTTCTACTCCATCTTCAGAAAGCTGTTCTACCTCTGACAAAGCTTCGGTTAATTCGTCTTCTTTTTTGGGCAACTCGATTTCACCTGTAGCAGGTAATTCCCAACCCATGACCTCCTTCCCTATGTACCAGGCAAGGTCTTTAATTGTCGGAAAGTCAAACATTAAAGTCACTGGGACAGAAGTTAGAAAATTGACCTCTAAACGGTTCTTAAACTCAGCTGCCATCAGAGAGTCCATACCCATGTCAAAAAAACCTTGCTGCGGGTCTGGCAAGTTGGATGACTCAAGCCTCAGTACTTTGGCAACTTCACCTTGAATGTAAGCAATTAACAAGGATATGCGTTCGCTTGGCGCTGCCGCTTGCAACCGTTGTAAAATTTCTGACGGTTGCGCCGATTGCTGAGGAAGTTGTGCTTCCTGTGGTTGTTCCCCAAGCAATTCTAACAGCGATCGCTTACCCTGAGCTTCATAAAGGTCTTTGAATAAACTCCAATCTACATTAGCTACGGTTGTCTGAACATAGTTTGCTGCTAGCAAGGATTCCAAAGCAGCGATCGCTTGCTCTGGCTGCAATCCTTCTATACCCATCCGGCTCAACCGCGTCTGTAATTCCTCTACTGCCATACCACCACCAGCCCACGGTCCCCAATTCACAGTTAAAGCAGGCAGCCCAAGTCCGTGACGATAATGAGCTAACACATCAAGGAAGTGATTTGCCGCCGCATAGTTCCCTTGTCCAGGCGAACCGAGTAATGCCGATACAGATGAGAAACACACGAAAAAGTCAAGCTCTAAATTCTGGGTTAAGGTGTGCAAATTCCATGCTCCTTGCACTTTGGGAGCCATCACCCGATGAAAACTTTCCCAAGTTTGCCCCAGCAGCATTCCATCTTGCAACACGCCAGCGGCATGGACGATACCACGCAGAGGAGGCATGGAGTTTTTCACCTCCTCTAGCAGCCTGCTCACATCTTCTCGTTCTGACACATCTGCCTGAACAACTAGAATCTTGGCTCCTTTTTGTTCCAGTTGCCTCAAAGTTTCCTGTGCCTTACTTGAAGGTATGCGACGCCCAATGAGCACCAATTGTTTAGCACCCCGTTCCACCATCCACTGGGCAACCGAAAGTCCCAATGCACCCAAACCACCAGTAATTAGGTAAGTGCCATCCGACCGGAGAACCACTTTTTTAGGTTCTGGCAGTTGCTTGCGTACTAAGTGGGCGACATACCGATTTCCATTGCGAAAAGCGAGATGGTCTTCCCCAAAAGAATCCTCAATTTCTGCTAATAGCTGTGTCGCTTCCTCATGTTGAGGCGTTGTATGTGACTTATCTGTTGTATGTGACTTATCTGTTGTATGTGGGGCTAAATCAAGCATTCCCCCCCACAATTCGGGATGTTCCAGTGCCACCACTTTGCCCATTCCCCATACAGAAGCTTGAGCTATCCCAGGCAGTTCTGAACCAACCGATACTGCACCCCGCGTCACTAACCACAACCGAGGCAGAGATTCGTGATTAAAAAGATTCTGTCTCAGTTCTTTGATTAAGTATAGCAGACTACCAACACCCAGAGTTTGAGCTTGTTCTAAAGAAGAGATTGTCAGCTTTGAAGCCAATTCTGCCTCTAAACTCCATAAGTGGACAACTCCTTGTAAAGGCATTAGGCTTCCTAAAGCCTCTTGGAATAAGCGCTTGAAATCTGTTGGATTGGAAGGGTTAATGCTCCAAGTTCCTGCTTCTTGTGTCTTATAGGTATCACCCGCATAGACCAAAATACAGGTGTGACCGCGTGAGTGCAAAAGTTCGGCTAGGGTTTTTCCTACACCCTTAGAGTCAGCAAGAATGAGCCAAGTACCAGGTTTGTGGAACCCGTTCTTTTCTTGAGTATCCACCTGACGCGGTTTGACCTGCCAGTCTATCTCGTAGAACCAATCTTTAATGGATGCTGCCACAAGCTGCTGTTGGTTTTGCTTTACTAATACTTTCAACAGTTTTGGCAGTATTTCTAACTCATCTTCTGAAAGTTCTTCTGTCTTTTGTAAATGCTGGAGTAGCTGTTGCGTATCTCCAAGGCTGATCAAGTTCATAATTGGGGTTTGAACCGTTTCTTGGGATAAGCTATCTGCTTTTAAATGCCCATTTTTAGCAATATCTACCCAATAGCGCTTTCGCTGAAACGGATAAGTTGGTAGTTGCACAAGGCGACGGGGATAATCTCGGTCAAAGCCTGACCAGTCTACTCGTGCTCCCCGCACATATAATTCTCCTAAACTCTGGAGTATTTCCTGCCACTCTGATTGCCCTTGGCGGAGACTAGGTAGCCAAACTGCCGTTCCTTCTTTTAAGGATTGGCGACCCATTCCCAACAAAGTTGGCTTTGATCCACACTCCACAAACACTTCATAACCTTGTTGAGCAAGGGTTTCCATGCTTTGAGCAAATCTTACTGGCTGCCGAATATGATCACACCAATATTCAGGGGTAGCTATTTGTGCTGTTGCCAGTTTTCCGGTGACATTGGAAATTAAGTCTATTTGTGGTAAGGAATAAGTGATTTCACGAGCTATGCGCTCAAAATCGGCTAGCATCGGCTCCATGAGAGGTGAGTGGAAAGCGTGGGAAACGTTGAGCTTTTTCGTCTTCACCTCTTGAGCTTCTAAAAGGTCGGCAACATTTGCTACTGCCTGCTTTCTTCCAGAAATAACTATACTCTGTGGTCCGTTAATAGCAGCAATGGAAACCTGTTGAGCATAGGGTCGTATGGCGGCTGTGACTGTTGCCTCATCAGCAAGCACTGATACCATCTCACCATCTTGGGGTAAGGCTTGCATTAAACGTGCTCTTGCGGCAATGAGCTTTAAGCCATCTTCTAAGCTGAATACTCCTGCAACTGTTGCGGCAACATATTCTCCTACACTATGACCCATGACCACAGTTGGTTCTATGCCCCAAGATTTCCATAACTGGAAGAGCGCATATTCTAGGGCAAATAAGGCGGGTTGAGTGTAGGCAGTTGCATCGATTGGTGAGGTTTTTCCTGGTTCAGGATATAAAACATTGAGCAGCGGCTTGTCTAAATAAGGACGCAGAATTTCATTGCAGCGATCAAGGGAGGCGCGGAAGGTAGGCTGGGTCAAGTATAGTTCTCGTCCCATCCCTACATATTGGGAACCTTGACCTGTGAATAAAAATGCGAGTCGAGGAGGCTTTTGACTATGTAGTTGCCTGCTTATTAGTCCACTAGTCTCCTTCTTGACGAGGAAGGCATCTAGCTGTTCTCGCAACTGTACGCTAGATTCAGCAACTACGGCAAGGCGATGGTCAAAATGCGATCGCCCAATATTAGCTGTGTAACAAACATCTGCAAGTGGAGAGGTTGCATCCAACGTTTCTACATATCTTTGTGCCAGTTCTTGCAAAGCCACATCACTTTTTGCTGCAAGAGTCAATATGTGTTTGGGACGCTCTAGTTCAGTTTCCACTGATGCTGTTGTCGATGCCTCCTCTAGGATGACATGAGCGTTGGTACCCCCAAACCCAAACGAACTAATTCCAGCCAACCGACGTTCGTTTCCTGTAACCCACTTCTGAAGCGTAGTCGGGATTGACAGTGGTGTTCCGTCTATAGAAATGTACGGGTTGATCTGCTCTAAATGTAGGTGCGGAGCAATTTCCTTATGCTGCAAAGACAGTACAACCTTGATTAAACTCGCGATTCCAGCCGCAGCTTCCAAATGACCTATGTTGGTCTTAACCGAGCCAATCCAACAAGGTTGGTGTGGCGATCGCCCTTGCATCAACACGTTCTTGAGCGAATTCACCTCGATTGGGTCTCCAAGAGAGGTTCCAGTGCCGTGTGCTTCTACATAACTAATCTCGGCTGGCTGAACTTTCGCATTTTTAAGAGCATGATTAATCACTGTCTGCTGTGAAAGTGGATTGGGCGCTGTTAGTCCATTGCTGCGACCATCTTGGTTAACTGCCGAGCCTCTGATCACAGCTAGGATATTATCTCCATCCCTAACGGCGTCAGAGATGCGTTTAAGAACCACTACACCGCAACCTTCCCCTCGAACATAACCGTTAGCTTTGGCATCGAAGGTCTTACAACGACCATCAACCGCTATCATTCCTGCGTTGGAAAAGGTCATGGTCACTTCAGGGCTAAGGATGAGATTGACTCCACCAGCTAAAGCCAGATGACATTCGCCTTTATGCAGACTTTGGCAAGCTTGGTAAACTGCTACCAGCGATGAAGAGCAAGCTGTGTCCACCGCCCAGCTTGGTCCTCGTAAATCCAGCACATAGGACAAGCGGTTAGCAGCAATGCTCAAAGCGTTACCAGTACCGGAATATGGATCAGTGGTGACGTTATGGTTAAACACCAATCGGGAATAATCATAGTTGCTGATGCCGATGAATACCCCTGTTTTACTGCCTGCTAACTGCTGTGTCTGTCCTGCATTCTCTAGCGCTTCCCAACTAACTTCTAGTAGCAGCCGTTGTTGGGGGTCCATCAGTTCGGCTTCCCGTGGTGCAATGCCGAAAAACTGTGCATCAAACTGATCCACTTGTTCGAGAAATCCACCCCATCTGGTGTGCATTTGCTTGATATCTGCGGTCGTCTGGTTAGAGAAACTACTCATGTCCCAGCGTGACGAGCTTACTTCAGAGATAGCATCAACTCCATCATGCAACAGTTGCCAGAAAGCTTCCGGGTCTTTTGCTCCAGGGAAACGACAGCCCATTCCAATAATGGCGATCGCTTCTTCAGTTGTCGTTGGTGTAGGGTCATCTTGTTGATTAACCCTAGTTTCTAATCCTGCTAAATACTGAGCTAAACTTTCAATCGTGGGGTAATCGTACAAGAGTGTAGGAGAAAGTTCACGTCCTAACCATTCTTGTAAGTCGCCAGAAATGCCTACAGCTGCCAACGAACTTAGACCATACTGGACTAGGGGTTGCCGAATATCTATCTCAACAGAAGAAGCAAGTTGCTGTGAAATCTTTGAAATTAACCAGGCTTCAATAGCTTCTTGACTTTGAGATACCTGTTGATTCGATGCTTGCTCATCAGAATGGTTGTTGCTGGACTGTTCTGCTTGCAACTTGCCTGTTTGCAGTTGTTGCCACAGCAATTCTACTTCCGTTTCCAGATCTCGGAAATTTGTTTTGTATTTCGGGTTTGGACTCCAATCTGCCACTATGTCCAGAGTTCCGGCTAGAAACTTAGCCCGACAAGCACTGCGCTGTACTTTACCACTGGAAGTTTTGGGAAGGCTGACAGTCTTTAACAGCAGCACCGCATAAACTTCTAAATCGTGCTGTTCGGCTACTGCTCGACGAATCGACGTAATCACTTCGTTAGCGTTTAGCTTCCTGAGGTAACTCCGTTCTACCTCTTGAGCAACGATTAGCTTTTCTTCTCCAGCAATATCGACTGAAAACGCAGCTCCAGAGTTGGAACGCAGTGCTGGATGGCTTTGCTCTACAGTGAGTTCAATATCTTGAGGATAATAGTTGCGTCCCCGAATGATAATCAGATCCTTGAGTCTACCAGTGACAAACAATTCGCCATCCTGCAAAAATCCCAAGTCGCCTGTCCGCAGAAATGGTCCGGCTTTAGTATCTTGTAGTTGCGCTCGAAAGGTTTGCTCAGTCTGCTCTTCTCGATTCCAGTAGCCTTGTGTCACACTCGCACCAGATACCCAAATTTCACCCACCTCATTGGGCTGACAGCGTTCCATTGTCTGTGGATGGACAATTACAATTTCTAGTTCCGGTAAGCATTGACCGCAACCTACCACTGTTTGACTATCATCGTCCTTTTTTGAGGCTGGAACGACCCGATTTTGCTCTAGGGCTTGTTTCTGAACCTTTTGCAGGACTGGCTGTGCGCTTACACGACCACCAGAAACAATCAGAGTCGTTTCTGCCATGCCGTAACATGGGTAAAATGCTTCAGGGCGAAACCCACAATCAGCAAAAGCTGCTGCAAACCGTGCCATAGTCTCTGCACGGACTGGTTCAGCTCCGCTGAAAGCCACTTGCCAACTGCTAAGGTCGAGAGTCGCTCGCTGTTCCTCAGTAATCTTGCTTACGCATAGATCGTAAGCAAAATTGGGTCCCCCGCTGGTGGTAGCTTTGTATCGCGAAATAGCTTCGAGCCAACGCAACGGGCGTTGCAGAAAAGCCTCTGGAGGCATGAGAAAACACGGTATACCTACATACAAAGGCTGCAACATATTCCCAATCAGACCCATGTCATGAAAAAGCGGTAACCACCCGACGACGCTAGATTGGGAACTATGCTCAAATGCCTTCTGGATAATCTTTTCATTATGTAGCAGATTCTCATGGCTCACCATGACTCCTTTCGGTGTTCCTGTGGAACCCGAAGTGTACTGTAAAAAAGCCAGATTACTTCCACACAACGAGATTTCTTGCCATGACTCTGCCTGATTTTCGTCTATATTGTCGGTAGCCAAACAGGGCAATGCTGCTAGTTCTGGATTTTGGGCAACCCGACTTTTTATGTTAGTTAATAAAGCCTCTGTTGTGAGAATCACCTGAGCTTGGGCATCTGCGACAATTGCTTCTAGTCGGGACATCTTCTGATTAGCCCTGGGTGGGTAAGCAGGAACAGCAACAACCCCAGCATACAAACATCCGCAGAAGGCAGCGATGAATTCTAAACCTGATGGATATAGTAGTAAAGCTCGTTGTCCTGTTGCTCCTATACTTTGGAGTTGAGATGCGATCGCCTTTGAAATTCGATCCAATTCTCCATAACTTAGACTAGTTGATTCTTTCTCTCCATCTTGTAAAAAAGTATAAGCTTTCTGATCTTGTTGACATAGTGCCCTGTTTCTTAAGACATCTACTATAGTAAGCATACTCGTATCATTTCTCATGAAAATACCTAAGTCTTCAATAAAAATGTCAAGAATAAAGAAATTTTTCTCAAATCAATTGTGTCTTTAACTTTTTTTGGGAAAAACAAATTCCAGTATTGTTACTGTAACCTTTGTAAATATCAAAACTCTTACCAAAACGAAAAATTTATACTAACTTTTTATTCTTTATACCGATTTTTTACCGTTTTGCCTAAACTAGCTTGAGCAAACACAAACTTTATTTCTAGCCGCTTTGCTAACTACTAGAAACTTACTGAGATATATTGATACGTTTTTACTGCTCATAACTTAACGCATCAAAATAGCAAAAATTACAAATATTGTCAAGCAATTTTCTTAAGTAATGCAACCTACATTCATGATTTTACTTTTCACAGGATATGGAAAAGAAATAAAGCTTCGTGGTAAATATTTGGACTTTCTCCTAAACTGCTTGTAACTGACGCAACATGGGGATGCACTACTGTTTTAAACTTTTACTGTATTTTTTTATTATTACTATAAAAATGATACCAACACTAGTAGGGAAAGTGGGGAATTAAAAAGTAGGAAAAGTGGGAAATTAAAAAGTAGGGAAAGTAGGAAATTAAAAAGTAGGAAAAGTAGGAAATTAAAAAAGTAGGAAAAGTGGGAAATTAACAATCAGAAGTCAGCTTGGGACTTCTGTACGACTAAGTGACTCTTGAGCAGGGTTTAAATAACGACAACAGCTTTCTTGTTCACTTTCGTTGGGGTCACCAATCCAAGGGCGGAAGTGATTCCTAGCTGCGAAGTTCTGACAACGACTGGGGAAATGCTCCCGACTTGAGGAGGGGCAATATTTCCCCGAACATAATTTTTCGTTTGATAACCATTACCTTAATCCCCAATCCCCAATCCCCTTTACTGTTTGCCAAATCACCTTAAAAGGGAGTCTATATTTACTTGATACTGTAAATGCGTGTCACGATCCATTTTCTAAGCGGATTGTCAAAAGTGGCGATCGCGTAGATTTAGGTCAAGGACACGAAATAGAATTCGTGAGTGCGCCTAACCTGCACTGGCCCGATACAATATTCAGCTACGACCACAAAACCCAAACGCTGTTCACCTGTGACGCCTTTGGGATGCACTATTGCAGTGACGATACCTTTGACGTCAACCTAGAAGCAATTGAACCAGACTTTCGATTCTACTACGATTGCTTGATGGGTCCTAATTCCCGTTCCTTGCTCAATGCCATGAAGAAAATGGGCGAGCTTGGCAAAATTAGAATCATCGCCAACGGACACGGACCCTTACTGTATCATCATCTTGATGTCCTTAGGGAATGCTATCAAGGTTGGAGCCAAAGACAAGCCAAGGCAGAAACAATCGTTGCTTTGTTCTACGTCTCCGGCTATGGACACAGTGAACGCCTTGCCCAAGCAATTGCTCAGGGAGTCCAGAAAACTGAGGTTGGCGTCGAAATGATCGATCTGACCTCCGCTGAGATCCAAGAAATTCAAGAACTTGCGGGTAGAGCAGCTGGCATCATTATTGGTATGCCCCCAAGCGCTAACGCCGCAGCTCATGCTGCCATCAGTTCACTACTCGCTGTTGTCAAGAGCAAGCAAGTCATCGGACTGTTTGAATGCTACGGTGGCGATGATGAACCGATTGATCCACTGCGGAGAAAATTTCTCGAACTTGGCATCAAAGAAGCCTTCCCAGCCATCCGGATTAAAGAAACTCCTACCAAAGCCACACACCAATTGTGTGAAGAAGCAGGTACGGACTTAGGACAATTGCTCGTCCGCGAACGCAACATCAAGCAAATCAAGTCCATCGATGCAAACTTAGAAAAAGCATTGGGTCGGATTAGCAACGGATTGTACATTATCACCAGCAAAAAGGGTGATGTCCAAGGTGCAATGCTCGCTTCCTGGGTTGCTCAAGCCAGCATACAACCTTTAGGATTTACAGTTGCTGTTGCCAAAGACCGTGCAATTGATTCCTTAATGCAAGTGGGAGATAAGTTCGTCCTTAACGTTTTGGAAGAAGGAAATTATCAAGAATTAAAGAAACAGTTCCTCAAGCGTTTGCAACCGGGTGCTGATAGATTCGCCGGAGTGAAAACCCAAACAGCCAAAAACGGTTCCCCCATTCTCACAGATGCTCTCGCCTACATGGAATGCGAAGTTGTAAGCAGCATCGAATGCAGCGACCACTGGCTCGTATACTGCACAGTTCAAGACGGTCGAGTCTCCAAACCCGATGGAATCACCGCTGTTCGCCATCGCAAAGTAGGCAACTACTACTAATCGGGGAAAATCAGGGAGTCTAGGAAAATATTCTTCCCTCCCTCCCTCCCTCCCTCTCTCCCTCCCTCCTCATCCCCTCCCTCACTCGATAACCATGAGCAATCCCAATCCGCGCGACGTACAATTAAGAGCGATCGCTACAAACACCACAGTACTCAGGGCACGCAGTTGGACGCGTTTACGGTTTGAAATTGAATACGCGCTGGCAAAGGGTACCACCTCCAATTGCTATTTCATTGAAGGTGATAAAACTGCAATTATTGACCCACCTCCGGAAACTTTCACGCAAATTTTTATAGAGGCACTCCAGCAGTCTCTAGACTTGAAAAAGTTGGATTATGTGATACTAGGTCACTTTAATCCCAACCGAGTGGCAACTCTCAAAGCTTTGTTAGAACTTGCACCACAGCTGACCTTTGTCTGTTCGCTTCCTGGTGCTGCCAATTTGCGTGCAACTTTCCCCAACCACAAATTGAACATTATGGTGATGCGGGGGAAAGAAACTCTGGATTTAGGTAAGGGTCATGTGTTGCGCTGCATCCCCATCCCCAGTCCTCGTTGGCCCGCAGGTCTTTGTACTTACGACCAGCAAACGCAGATATTGTACAGCAATAAGCTATTCGGTGCCCATATCTGTGGTGAAGAAGTCTTTGATGAAGACTGGGGCACTCTTAAGGAAGACCAGCGCTACTACTTCGATTGCTTGATGGCTCCTCATGCAACTCACGTACAAGCAGCTCTAGAGAAAATATCAGAACTGCAAGTGAGAATGTATGGTAATCTTCACGGTCCTTTGGTACGCTACGGATTGGTGGAACTTACCCAAGCTTATCAGCAATGGAGCCGTTCTCAAACCGAGCGCGAGATTACTGTTGCCCTACTTTACGCCTCAGCTTATGGAAATACAGCAACTCTGGCGCAGGCGATCGCCCTTGGTTTAACCAAAGGAGGAGTCGCTGTAGAATCTATCAACTGCGAATTTGCTCAACCTGAAGAAATCAAGGCAGCTGTAGAAAAAGCTGATGGCTTTATCATCGGTTCTCCCACCATTGGTGGTAATGCGCCGACTCCCATTCACACTGCTTTGGGTATTGTGTTAGCAAGCGGTGACAACAGCAAACTCGCTGGGATATTTGGTTCCTATGGATGGAGTGGCGAAGCTTTTGACTTAATTGAAGGCAAACTCCGGGATGCAGGATATCGGTTTGGGTTTGACAGTATGAAAGTGAAGTTTAAACCCTCAGATGTCCTTCTCAAGCAGTGTGAAGAAACGGGTACAGACTTTGCCCAAACCCTCAAGAAAGCGAAAAAACTGCGTATGACGCAACCCGCAGCGACTCCTGTTGAACAAGCTGTCGGTCGGATTGTCGGATCAGTTTGCGTCGTGACGGCAAAGCTTGGAGAAGTTTCTACTGGAATGATGGGGTCTTGGATTTCTCAAGCCACCTTTAACCCACCCGGTATCACTGTTGCTATTGCCAAAGACCGGGCAATTGATACCCTGATGTATCCAGGCGGTAAGTTTGTTTTAAATATTCTGCCTGAAGGTAATCAACAGGAATACATGAAACACTTCCGCAAATCTTTTGCCCCTGGAGAAGAGAGATTTGCAGGTTTTCCTACAGATGTTGCGGATAACGGCTGCACCGTCCTCACTGACGCTTCAGCATATCTTGAGTGTTCTGTCAATAAGCGCATGGAATGTGGCGACCATTGGGTTGTATATGCAACTGTTGACAACGGTAAATTACTCAAACCCGATGCCGTGACAGCCATTCACCATCGCAAAGCGGGCAATCATTATTAAGTAAGGCTTGGTATAGCAGGGGACTAGGAACTGGGGACTGGGGACTGGGTGAAAAGCCTTTTTGTGTCTAGGTTTTATCATCTGTTAGCGTCGTACGCACCTTGGCTGTTGCTATACAATTGCATATTTTCTTATGAGGATTGCCAGGAGTCAAGAGTAACTTTTAACTCTTGACTCTTCTTGCTGTTCTCGGTTGTATTAAATGTTGTTGTGGGGTGGGCATCTTGCCCGCCCAAATCTCGAACGGGGGAGACGCCCCAAAGTTCTGAGCCTTCACCCAGCGGGAGCTTGCGCTAACCGAAGAAACCGACCCTCAGACTTCTCTCCATCCCACAAAAAATCAGCAACAGCTTAATTTAGTAGATTTTATATATCTGGTCAGAAGTATAAGTAAAAAGCTGCTGTTGACATCATCCAAAAGTTGGAAAATCTTCCGTGTTTGTCACAACGACAGTCGAATAAGTATTATGTAAGCTTTAACTGCGAAATCAGATGCTATTGTATTTTATACAAACTAAGCACTGAGATAACCGTTCTATCGTATTGTCCTCTTTGTATGACTCACGAAAACAGCAAAATTAAATTTCCTTTTTGGCAGTATTTGAACCAACCCGTCTTTGGTGGCAAAACAAAGCTGGTCTTAAGCCCCCGTCGCTTCGCGCATCTACATAGAATGGAACTTTTAGAACGGTGCTGGGTTAAGGTTTGTGACGCAAAAGGACCACAACAGAATTCGTAATAAATAATTCGTAATTCGTAATTCGTAATTATTTTCAGATATAATTACGAATTACGACTTATAAATTACACGTTATCAACAGAACGGGGCTTTTTGCCATCGAGTAAAGCACTGACAGTCATATCCCCCATAACATTGATCACAGTACGGCACCGATCCAAAAACCAATCCACAGTTATCAACAAAGCAATATACTGTGTGGGCAAGCCAACGGAAGTGAACACCAGTGTCATCGTCACCAACCCTGCTTCTGGGATACCTGCTGCACCCACCGACGCAAAAATCGACGTGAGGATGACAACGAATTGCTGCGGGATACTGAGATTTTGTCCAATCACCTGGGAGATAAACAGCGCAGACATCGCCTCATAAAGCGCAGTGCCATCATTGTTGAAATTTGAGCCAACTAATGCCCCCAACGAAGCAGAAGATTCCCGTAAGCCAATTTTTGTCTGCAAAACTTCAAAGGTGATGGGCATCGTCGCGACTGAGGAATCAGTTGAGAAAGCTGTTAAAAAAGCATCAGTACCGCCACGCAGAAAGTTTAATGGGTTAACCCAAGAACCAAATTTTACCCGAGTTAAGTAGTAGCAAGCTTGCAACGCCAACGCCACCACAACCGCCACGACGAACGCGCCTAGAGATTTAAACGGCTCAAAGCCTTTTTCGGCAACAGTTTTACCAACAATTCCAAAAACTGCTAATGGTACTAGGGCAATCACCCAATGCAGGATGCGGATGATAGATTCAAACAAAATACCGATGACATCCTCTATCGCCTGGTATCCTCTCTTGCGTTGGGCAACTTGCTCTGATTTTATTGCCCGCAGGACAATGCCGAAGCAAAGAGCAATAACGATCAGCTGGATAACATTGTTATTAACCAAAGGCTCAAGGATAGCTTGTGGTATGGCATCTCTCAACAGTCCCCAAGGATCGAAAGTTTTCGGAGCTGTTTGGGCACCTCCTGGAGCAGCCAAGTTTCCCCAAGTCCCAGGACGCAGGATGTTTGCCACGAAAAGCCCAATCACAATCGCGACTGTCGTGTTAGTAAACAACAGCACCGCTAAACGCCGTCCTGCTGTACCGGGGATGTTGGTTGTCATGAAAGTATGCAATACTGCCATCAAAATCAGCGGCGTCGCCAGGGCGCGGAGAGCTTTTAGCACCAATTCAGCGGGAATTGCTAAAGTCTCTATGAAGGTTTTATTCGCTGGGCTAGGGTTTCCTGCACCCAATGCAACACCCAATGCGATCGCCAGAATGAGCGCAATGACAATTTGTAAAGTTAGCGGAATTCTTTGCCACCAGGGGCGAGGTTTAGTATTAGGCTTGTCAATGCTGTCTGTTTCGTTCATGCAAGACGCTCAGTTCGCAATGCGATTATTAAAGCATCACTTTGGAAATCAAAGATTCCGGATAAGATAATCGTACGCGGCGACAAACTGCGTTACCCTAATAAACGCTTCTACTTTTGACTGCTAGTTGGAAACCTATATGTCCTTTGTCCCTTTGCATATTCATAGTGACTACAGTCTGCTTGATGGAGCAAGTCAGCTGCCAGATTTAGTGGATCGCGCCATCGAACTGGGAATCAAAGCAATAGCCCTGACAGATCATGGTGTCATGTATGGGGCGATCGAACTTATTAAAATATGCAGAAATAAAAACATCAAGCCAATTATTGGCAACGAGATGTATATCATCAACGGCGACATCACAAAACAAGAACGCCGTCCTCGTTATCATCAAGTTGTTTTAGCTAAAAATACAAAAGGATACAAAAATTTAGTTAAACTAACAACACTTTCCAACCTTCAAGGTGTGCAGGGCAAAGGAATTTTTTCCCGTCCTTGCATCAACAAAGACTTATTAGAAGAATACCATGAAGGCTTAATTGTAACGAGTGCTTGTTTAGGTGGGGAAATTCCCCAAGCAATTCTCAGCGGCAAACTAGAGGCTGCACGTAAAGTTGCCAAGTGGTATAAAGAAACCTTTGGTGAAGATTATTATTTAGAAATTCAAGACCACGGCTCCCCAGAAGACCGCATTGTGAATGTAGAAATTGTCAAAATTGCGCGGGAGCTAGATATTAAAATTGTCGCCACTAACGATTCCCATTTTATTTCTTGTTACGACGTTGAAGCACACGATGCTTTGCTGTGCATTCAAACTGGCAAATTAATTTCTGAAGATAAGCGCATGCGTTACAGCGGTACAGAATATCTCAAATCCGCTGAAGAAATGAAGCTGCTCTTTCGTGACCATTTGCCGGATGATGTCATTGAAGAAGCAGTGACAACCACAGTCGAAGTTGCAGATAAAGTTGAGCCATACCAAATTCTCGGTGAACCTCGTATTCCTAATTATCCCATTCCATCAGGTCACACTGCTGACACTTATGTTGAAGAAGTTGCTTGGCAAGGACTCTTACAAAAATTAAACCGCAAATCGAGAAATGAAGTTGATAATGCCTATAAAGAAAGGTTGGAATATGAACTAAAAATGATTCAGAAGATGGGGTTTTCCACATACTTTTTAGTCGTGTGGGACTACATCAAATTTGCCAGAGATAATAATATTCCTGTTGGACCAGGTCGCGGTTCGGCTGCGGGGTCATTAGTTGCTTATACGATGGGAATTACTAACATTGACCCCGTGCATCATGGACTGCTGTTTGAAAGATTTCTCAACCCAGACCGGAAATCCATGCCTGATATTGATACGGATTTCTGTATCGAACAACGGGATAAAGTCATTGATTATGTGACAGACAAATACGGTAAAGAAAGAGTTGCTCAAATCATTACGTTTAACCGCCTGACTTCCAAAGCGGTATTAAAAGATGTTGCCAGAGTGTTAAATATTCCCTATGGGGACTCAGACAAAATGGCAAAACTCATTCCTGTTTCCCGAGGAAAACCCACCAAACTCAAGGTGATGATTTCCGACGCAACACCAGCACCAGAATTTAAAGAAAAATATGATAATGACCCAATGGTACGCCATTGGGTTGACATGGCAATCCGTATTGAAGGAACGAACAAAACCTTTGGTGTCCATGCAGCGGGTGTGGTGATTTCTGCTGATCCATTAGATGAAATTGTACCGTTGCAAAAAAATAACGACGGTTCTGTGATTACCCAGTATTTCATGGAAGACTTGGAATTATTGGGTTTGCTAAAAATGGATTTTCTGGGTTTAAAAAACCTGACAATGATTGAGAAAACCATTGATTTGATTGAAGAGAAACGGGGATTTAGAATTGACCCTTATGATATAACCAGTCAAGAAAGAAAAGCTCAAAGGATATTAGCTAAAGGCGAATTGAACACCTTGCCAAAAGACGTTAAAAAGACTTACGAACTTTTAGAAGCAGGGGAATTAGAAGGCATATTTCAATTAGAATCTTCGGGAATGCGGCAAATCGTCCGCGATTTGAAGCCTTCCAATATAGAAGATATTTCCTCTATTTTGGCACTGTATCGACCAGGACCACTAGATGCGGGACTTATTCCCAAATTTATTAACCGTAAGCACGGGCGAGAGAATATTGAATATGAAACACAAATTCTAGAACCCATATTAAATGAAACCTACGGAATTATGGTTTATCAAGAGCAAATCATGAAAATTGCTCAAGATATGGCTGGATATTCTCTAGGACAAGCAGATTTGCTGCGCCGTGCAATGGGGAAAAAGAAAGTTGACGAGATGATGAAGCAGCGAGAAAAGTTTGTAGATGGCGCAGCAAAAAATGGAGTGAAAAAACAAATTGCTGAAGAATTATTCGAGCAAATGGTGAAGTTTGCCGAATATTGCTTAAGCTATGACACGGAAGTGTTGACGGTGGAATATGGATTTTTGCCGATTGGGGAAATTGTGGAAAAGGGTATTGAATGCTCTGTGTATACTGTTGATAGTAACGGGAATGTTTACACGCAACCTGTTGTCCAGTGGCATAATCGCGGACAGCAAGAGGTGTTTGAGTATTGTTTAGAAGATGGTTCGACTATTCGGGCAACGAAAGACCATAAGTTTATGACGACTGATGGGCAAATGTTGCCGATTGATGAGATATTTGAACGAGGATTGGATTTGATGCAAGTTAAGGGGTTGCCAGAATAAGTGTTTGTTCGTAGTGAGCGCTTTAGCGCTTAGTAAACCTTAAATTGTAGGGTGCGTTAAAGCAACGCGTAACGCACCAACAAATGCGATGCGTTACCTCACATCTTGCACCAATAAAAATTGATGTGATTCTAAGACTCAGTACTAAGCCTGAAGTCTTTGTTTTACCGATAAAAGCCAATAAAAGTGATGTAACTTTATTGCGCTGCTGTTGACTAAACCCAGGCTTATACGGATAGGTGCAAGATGTGAGTTACGGCAAATTCTCACTTTCTCAAACTTTCAAATCATTACATAGCCGTAACACATCCTACTTAATATTTACTCAGGATTTACGCATTTTAACGAAAAACTGTCATTCTGAGTGTAGCGCTAGCGAAACGAAGAATCTCCGAGATACTTCGCTACACTGCGTTTCGCTCAGTATGACATTCTCGACTTTGCGTAAGTCCTGTTACTCACATCTTGCACCAAGAAAATTTGATGGTACTTCGTTACTCAGTATGAAACCAAAAGTCCTTTATATAGCGAGAAAAGCCAATAAAAATAATGTAGCTTTATTGCACATATTTTTGGTTTGTACGGTTTTCTACGGATAGGTGCAAGATGTGAGGTTACTGATACTCGTGAACGAGTCTTTACCACTCATCGCCGAGCCTTCACCACTCGTGAACGAGTCTTTTATACTCGTTGCTGAGTCTTCACCACTCGTGAACGAGTCTTTGATACTCGTCGCCGAGTCTTTGATACTCATCGCCGAGTCTTCACCACTCGTGAACGAGTCTTTTATACTCATCGCCGAGTCTTTAACACTCGTCGCCGAGTCTTCACCACTCATCGTCGAGTCTTTAACACTCGTGAACGAGATTCTGAGACTCACTAACAGATCTCAAAGACGAAATAAACTTTTATTTAGCGTCCCTATAACCTTCAACAGCTGCAACCGTGATATTAACAAATGGGTTATCAAGCACTTCCTTAAATGCTTCAATTAATGCTGCTTCGGTAGCACTGCGTAACCTCTGCCAGGTGGTTGGGTTATCGCGCTTAATACGAGCTATTGCTTGATTGACAACGGCTTGCTTTTGAGCTTCCGTAGTTGTTGGGTAAGTCTGAGACAGTTGATTTAGCAATTGCTGAATTTCTTGCGCTGCTTCTGCCAGATTTTGTTTCTGTTCTGGCGCGTAGTTGTGTTGAATGCCAACTTGATCTCGTTGGATAGTAACATCTCCTGTGTTGACGTTGCCAGGAGCTTGATTGAAATGAAAAGTATTTTGGTATTTAGAAGTTTCTGACATAGTTTTAATCCTTATTATTTAATTGATTACGCTCAATTCCAATTTGATTACCATGAATATTGACATCTCCTGTATTGAGATTACCTACACGTTTAATGATGTAGGTATTTGACGATTTAGAAGTTTCTGATTCAGTTTTAGTTTCCTCCTCAACTAGGGGGAAAAGAAAAATTTCATGGTTATAAAACTTGCAACGCTCCTGAATTTTTAAAATGACATCCTTCGTATCATATACCCTAGTTAATCGTAACTCCCACATCCGAGAAAGTATTTCAGAATTCCCGATTTTTCCTAATGCATCTGCGGCACTCCTACGCACAGAAGAATCATGATTCAAAGCTAGAATCAAAGCTGGTACTGCCTGGGTATCTTTGATTTCTCCTAATGC
>JXCB02000001.1:1518434-1703839 GCA_000828075.3 Tolypothrix campylonemoides VB511288
AATGCTTCGGCGGCACTCCAACGCACAGAAGAATCTTGATGATTCAAAGCTTGAATCAAAGCTGGTACTGCCTGGGAATCTTCGATGTGTCCTAATGCATCTGCGGCACTCCTACGCACATCAGAATCTTGATGTTGTAATCTATTACTTAAAAATGTGATTGCCTGCTTACACCCAGATCGCGTAATTTCTAAAAACTCAATCTTGAGTAATTCACGAACCTCCAACCCTACAATTAAACCAACTGTTTTTTCCTGAAACTCTGGCTTTACCTCCCCCGCCAATCTTGCCCCCAACGCCAAATCCACCTCTAAGGCTAACTCCACCGCCCGCAACGCCTGCGCTTCTTTCTCCACCAACGCTAACATCAGCGCTAAAGGTTCTGTCCACTTCAAATAATTGAGATAATCCCGTTTCAACTTCTCATTACTAATATTAGGAAGCTGCTGGAGTAAACATTCTGCCGCGTAGTATTCCTGAAGCAGCTGGTGACGAAACTCTATTTTTTCATTGCTCACAACTTGGATTAAATGATGCTTGAGCAAATCCTCTAACCATTCTTTCGCCCGAGTGGGAGGATAATCAACTTTGCCCTGAAGAAACTTCTCAAAAATTGCTTCCGCTTCTCGCTTGTCAATCGTGACTCGCAACTCTGTAGGCGTTTTTCCCTGCATCATGGCAAACGCCAAATGCTGCAATAACTCCTGCCACCAGCGGCGCGACTTATCAGAAACCGGGACATCATCTTTAATTTTGCCGTCATAATTCTGGGCAAAGCAGCGAAACACTAAACCCAAATTCGGTGGTACATTCCTCGTTTGTTTATATAAGCTACACAGCATCCACAGCAGCAGCGGCGTTTGCCCAAACTCCCGCAACCTACCACCCAACCGCCGCAGCATTTCCTCACCTTGTTCTGGCAAATAGGCACGGACAAACTCCTGCATCTGCCCTTCCGTCAACGGCTGCATTTCCAGCTTTTTCTCAATTGCCAAATCGCCACCTACGCCCACATCTCGCGTGGTGAAAATCATCGGCGTGTGCGGGTAATTCTGGCGAAAAGTTTTTAAGTCTCGTCGTGCTTCTTCATTGGGTAACTCGTTCACCCCATCCACCAGCAGCAAAAATTGCCCGTCATCCAGCAGCGTTTCAATGTCCGTAGTCTCTGGGCGTAACTTATGCCGCCTCAAGAATTGTCGAATCAAATCCAGCACCGAAGTTTTGTATTGCCGCAACTCCACCAGCACGGGGATTTTTCGCTGTTTATTAGCATCCTGTCTTGTGGGGTGGGCATCTTGCCCGCCCGCATTTATGGCAGGCAAGATGCCTGCCCTACAAGAATTAGCCTCTTCCAGCAACAGCCGCGCTAACGCTGTGGATTTCCCCGAACCTGGTCTTCCTACCAGTAGTACATGATTCTCAGCATATTTGCTTATCCCTTCCAGCACTGGCAGGCGTTCTGTTTCCTGTTCTGTTTTCTCTGGCGTCTCGCCTCTCTCCTGCTGCTTCGGCTGCACCGTTTGCACCATCAAGCTAAAATTAAACGGCGACGACATTTCTTGCCGCTGTGCTGTTTTACTCCCTTCCATATCTGTGATCGTGTACAGTCTCCACCAATGCTGGTAGGTATCACACACAGATTGCAGGTAATTTGGAAAATCTGCGCTCATGCGGGAGGTTGACCGATTAGGGCTGATGGAGTTGCCAATGCCACTCACTCATTTTAAACAACTGCTGCTCTGATTTTTCCGGAGTCAATACCAGTTTCCATTTTTCGACTGTAAGGTGGGCAGTGCCCCTAAAGTTATGTCCATATCTTACGGTTTGACTTAGCACTGCCCACTCTACAAGTTGTGGGTGCTTGCGATGCTGACGAGATGCCCTTTGGGCGAGTGCGCGAAGGCGCACGCTGCGCGATCGCCATTTCACCAAATTTCCACTGCCAACCCATCAACCTCTGTGAAATGCTGATCTCGTGATACCAAAGTTAGATGATACTGTAAGGCGATCGCAGCAATCCAAATATCATTCTCAGGAATTGGTCTTCCCTTCATTTATATCAACCTTGCCGCAGTCAACTTCTATTGCTTGTGCCATGAGTTGTAAATCCTCACAGGGAATTGTTCCCGCAAAAGGCAATAGCTGCTCACCAGGGACACCCATAGGCTGTGTTGTAGTTCCCTTTGCCAAAGACTCCACAAAATCCAGCACCTGATTTAGAGATGCTTCCGGCAAAAATTGCAACTTCTCTATGATCTTGTCTTGAATCGATTGCACGATAGTTTCCCCCTAAGGCAAGATGGCATTATTTCTAGCTTATTGCTGAGCCACGCCTGCATTTGATGTATGCCACCAGAGAACGATTAGGTAAAAATGCTCTTGGCTCTTAGATACTGCCGTAGCGCAAAACGCTGCACCTTTTACACTGCGGCACTTTCACCAGGTTTCCACAGTCAATCGAGCAACCTCTGTAAAGTGCTGATTTCGTGAGATCAGAATTTAGAGAATCTATATATATATCACTTTTTCCTGGCATACTGAAGTGTTTCTTACGACAGTATTACTAGACTTTATACAAAACCTCTAAGTGATGCGTAATTTCGACCATTCACTACTACCCAACTCAGGGAATACTAAGAGATGGTAGAGATTGTCTACACCATCCGTTTCTGTATGCGTGCATTTTCCTACTGGCTAGGTAAAAATATTGAGTGGCTACGTAGTGTACCAGCACTATGCATATTGTGTTTAGTGCTGGTTTACGCACCTGCCGCAGATGCAGCGAATCGAATCAGTCCACAATTAGAACAGCAAATCTTACAGGTTATCCGGGAACATCCGGAAGTCCTCATAGAATCAGTACAAGCGTACCAACAAAAGCAACAAGCACAAATACAGCAAGCACAGCAAGCATTTGTGCGTCAAATGAAAACCAATCCCCAAGAGGTGATTGGTGAGTCTCCCACGACTGGCTCACCGCAGTCCAAGATTTTATTGGTAGAATTCTCAGATTTTGAATGTCCCTATTGTGCCCAGGCGCATAAAACCCTAAAAAAGTTTATGGCAAAGCATAAGGATGAGGTCACTTTGGTCTACAAACATTTCCCTCTCACATCGATTCATCCTCAAGCAATGCCAGCCGCAACAGCTGCTTGGGCAGCACAGCAACAAGGTAAATTTTGGGAATACCAAGACGCACTCTTTACCCATCAAAAACAATTGGGTGAGCCATTGTATTTAGATATCGCCAAAAATCTCAATTTGGATCTCGAAAAGTTTAAACGCGATCGGCAAAGCCGGACCCTTACGGGCGATCGCCAAAGCAGCACCGATAAGGGCGAACGCTCTTACGCCGACACTGCAATTGAGAAAGATATACAGCTTGCTGAGAGATTGGGACTTTCTGGGACTCCCTTTTTTGTGATGAATGGTCAAATTCTCTCCGGTGCATTGCAGCTATCGGATATGGAGAATGCATTGACTCGTATTAAATAAATTTTCACTAGTTAATAAGTGCTGTTTTGAACATAAAGAACATACATACGCAATGCCTGTATAGCAAGTCATCCTTCCTAAGGTGTACTTGGATATAGTAAGTAATCCCTCCTAAGACCTATTTCGGTAGGCTTACTGTTTCCTGTATTTTGTTCAAGAGGTTACAAAGAATACAAATAAGATTTGCGGATTCATTTTAAGTGCTCTATTAAACCGAGAGCTACTCGTTAACATCAGTAAAACGCTGTGCATCCAAGGCAACTCCATTAACTCAATAGAACAAAAATCGTGAGGTTATTAATGCGTCGCAATGGATTTTGTGTGTTGTTCCCTATCGCTATGATCGCAACTTGCAGTTCTCAGCTATTTCTATCTAGCCCATCTGTGGCAAACAATACGTTGGAACGCCCAAAGAGTGAAGTTCAAAATGCCAATCCTACTACCACAGTAGCAGCGTCAACTTACCTGTCCCCATTGGAACAACAGGTAATTATGGAAATGAATAAGGTTCGGACAAATCCCAAGGGATACATCCCTGTCTTGGAAAACTATAAACAGCGCTTTCAAGGTAAGCGAGTTAAAATCTCCAATCAATTCTTCATGCAAACTTATGAAGGTCCAAAAGCTGTTGATGAGGCGATCGCATTTCTTCAGTCAGTTTCTCCTGTTGCTCCTTTAAGCACATCTATCGGAATGTCTCTAGGTGCTAGAGATCATGTCAAAGATAATGGATCAAGAGGTTCAACAGGTCACCAAGGCAGCGATGGCAGTAACCCATCTACTCGTATCGACCGCTATGGAACTTGGCAATCTACAGCTGGGGAAAATATCAGCTATGGTCCTAGTACGGCACAGGAAATCGTTATGCAATTACTTATCGATGATGGAGTGCCGAATCGCGGGCATAGAAAAAACATCTTTAACCCTAATTTTAAAGTAGCTGGGGTTGCTTATGGAACTCACGCTAGGTACAAAACCATCTGCGTGATTAATTACGCAGCAGGGTATGAAGAAAAATCAATTGCAGCAGTTACTAGGCGTAATTAAACATCACTCTTTGGGGTCGGGAAAAGAGAATGCGAAATGTTTCTTTCCTATTCTCTCTTCCCAGCCCGAACGAGTTACCTTGATAACGGGGACTGGGGACTGGGGACTGGGGACTGGGGACTGGGGACTGGGGACTGGGGACTCGGGACTCGGGACTGGGGACTGGGGACTGGGGACTGGGGATTGGTCAATACTCTTCCTCATTCCTAATCCCTAATCCCTAATCCCTAATCCCCACTTCTTATACACATCTAGATGTGTATAAGAGACAGCAAAGGAATAGCGGCTCTTTGCCACGACTTTGTTGAAATTTGTTGGCAATCTCCCGTTAAATGCTTATGCATGATAACGGGAGTTTTCTATTGAAAATGAGTCAGAAAAAGACTTTTACAAAAAGTATGAATCACAACTCTACTTATGATGACGTATTGGTTGCTTAATTAGTTCCACATACTTCACAACTAAGTGCAAGGAGTTGCGTTCAAAGATATCATATCAAGTCCGCTCAATATAAATGATAAATACTATATAAATAATAAAAACTATATAAATAGTTTTAACTCTTTCTTTGATGACGCTTAATGAAGTTAGAGTAAGCATTGGAACAGAAAACGACACGCGATCTTAGCAGTACAAGAGTACGCTGATAAATCAAATGGGCAACATAATAGCTATCCAAAATCAAATCCGCCGTTTGTTAAGCATAGAGAAGAGTATTGAGTGCTTTTGCTCTAAAACAGCCCATGCTCGGTGGGGTAATGTCAGTCTAGCCGCCATACTACTGTGTTTTCTTCCAGTTGGAACTGCCACCGCAGCTACCAAAGTGATGTCCTTAGGAGACTCTCTATGTGCAAATAGTATTGCCGTTCTGCGTAGTGCGGTGGCACAGACCAAACTTGGAGCTACCATAGACTGGGTGGGAACTAAAAAAGACGGCGCATATACTGACCCCGATAATGAGTGTCATGGTGGTTGGTCGGCGGCGCAGGTGTTGCAACAGCCGAAATCAAATATTCGTCTCCCCCAGTGGGAGGGAAAGCCAGGGAGCATTCGGGACTGGGTTCAAGCGACCAAGCCTGATGTGGTACTCATAATGCTTGGCACCAATGATTTCTTTGGTAGTGATACACGAGGCGATAACACCTCAGAGTTTCTCACAAAATCCCTTCAAGGAATTATCGATGATATCTTGTTATTACGTCCCAACGCTAGAGTTGTGGTCGCCTCAATTCCCCCGTTTAAATGGGATATTCAGAACGGTGTTGATACTAATCAAACGAAAACCAAAGCCAATGCATTTCTTAAGCAGCGTGTACTGCAGCTCTCTGCACGGGGTAAGCGAATCTTCTTCCTTGATATGCACGCCGCAGTACTTGCTCGATTGAAACAGGGCGATATTTTTAGTGGCGACGGTCTCCACTTTAACGATTCAGGCAATAAGTTTATAGCACAGCAGTGGATACGTGCTCTTTTTGCGGTACTTCAAGGTAGACCAAAAGGTAGACCAAAGCCCATTGTTCCGACAACTTCTAAAAACTATTAACATCAACAAGCGCGTTATTTTTTGTTGCAATGCTTAGGAAAACGCCTTAATGCCCAGTATCTCTAGCAAAAAATTATTAAATTTCGGTAGCGATCGCCTGTCATAAACAAGGCTTAGATTCCCGACTTCGCCGAAGTTGTCGGGAATCTTATTGTTGACGTAGCGGCAGATCGTAGGGCTTATGATTTAGGATTGCTATAGCCATCTGGAAACCAGTTGTAAAATCATGAATCTAAACAGATATTGACTGGTTGGTCTAAAGTTATGAGGCTGTTGATGCGTCGGATGGTATTTTGGATGTTTACCCCCATCGCTGTATTAACCACATCGTGTGATAAATTGTTTGAATTTGATTTCTCTGTACCTAATATTCCTGAAGAAAATCCTGATGTGTTGCCACGCGGGAAGGCTCTTTCGCGCCTTGAACAACAAGTGATTGTGGAAATGAATAAGGCGAGAACAAATCCCGCTGGTTATGCTGCTGTTTTAGAAAACTATAGAAAACGCTTTGAAGGCAACCGAGTTAAAATCTCGAGTCATACTTATTTGCAAACACAGGAAGGAGTTAAAGCGGTTGATGAGGCGATCGCCTTTCTTAAGTCAGTCCGTCCAGTCGGATCTTTAACCGCATCCAAAGGAATGTCTTTGGCTGCTAGGGATCATGTCAAAGACCAAGGTTCAAAAGGCATTCTTGGTCACAAAGGCAGCGATAAGAGTGACCCTTTTACTCGCCTCAAGCGCTACGGAACTTGGAAACTCACCGCTGGGGAAAATATTAGCTATGGTTCCCATACGGCACAGGATATTGTTATGCAATTAATTATTGATGACGGAGTACCGGATCGCGGTCATAGAACAAATATGTTTAACCCTGCTTTTAAAGTGACGGGAGTTGCTTTTGGAATTCACTCCACATACAGGCAGATGTGCGTGATTAACTACGCGGGAGGATATAGAGAAAAATCCTAATTGATTATATTTCCTGTGCAGACGTTACAAGAAGTGCCTTCACCTGGTAGGAGCTTACGCGCCAAGAGCGCCTGCCGATAGAGCTTACATACTTCCTAAGTAATAACTCAAAACGAACGATAAATTACTAATAAAATTATTAATAAATGATCAATCGCCATAACAATACAGCTTCATCTGCTGCTAAACTTAACGTCTACGTTAAAGGTCAAGGCTTCCCGATTCTCTGCTTGCACGGTCATCCTGGTTCCGGTTCTAGTCTTTCTGTCTTTACTAATCACTTATCAAAACGCTTTCAAACTATTGCCCCAGATTTGCGCGGATACGGCAAAAGTCGGTTTCATGACAATTTTAAGATGAACGACCATTTGACCGACTTGGAAGCGCTTATAGACGGCTTTGGAATCAAAAAATGTCTGATATTGGGGTGGTCGCTTGGTGGCATTCTAGCCATGGAATTGGCACTACGGTTACCTGAGCGAGTCACTGGGCTAATTTTGGTGGCGACTGCTGCCCGACCCAGAGGTAATCATCCGCCTGTGAGTTGGCAAGATAATGTTTATACTGGTGTAGCGGCGCTCTTAAGCTGCATAAAACCAGATTGGCAGTGGAATATTGAAACTTTCGGCAAGCGATCGCTCTTCCGCTACCTGATCCAACAACACACTTCCACCGCGTACAAATACATAGGAAAAGAAGCTGTACCAGCGTATCTCCAAACTTCTGCTTTTGCGACTCGCGCTCTTTATACCGCAATTGGGGCTGGGTACAATCGACTTGTAGACCTAGAAGAAATTCAATGTCCTGCTCTTGTACTTGCTGGGGAATGCGATCGCCACATCATACCTGACGCCAGCTTAGAAACATCTCGCTACCTCAAAAATTGCCAGTCGCACTGCTATCCTAATACTGCTCATCTTTTCCCGTGGGAGATCCCCAACCAAGTCTTGAGGGACATTGACCGTTGGCTTGAGAAAAATCGACACATTCTGCGTTAGTAGTTGCGCTTGCTCGCAACTACTAACTAGTGGTTTATCGCATTAATTATGATGGTTGTATAAGTTCGTAGTAAGAGCTTTAGCCCTAAACTCTTTGAGTGTTTGCACTCATTACAACGCCTTCAAAACTAATGCGTTCTTACCACTAGCCTTGTGACTAGAAAAGAACTCACAACTCAAGTATGCAGCCCAGTGGTAAACTCCAAAACTCCGACCATAACCCAAAAGGGTTGTTTTGCGGGTGGATTTCAATTCAAGCAAAAATCTCCAATATTTATTTATGGAGATGAATAATTCTTTGCTTGTAGAATCCCTTGCTGCAATTGCTCGAAATATTCACCAATTGGTGAATGTTGTGTTCTGAGTTCTTCTCAGTTTGATTACATTTGACCGCTAAAGACAGGCTTTACTTTGCGGTCAATCCTTTCCCCCAGGTCATCAGCGATCGTTAAAGCATTTGGCTTGCAGCGCTTGACATTAATAATAATTCCTTGCGCTCCTTCTTGTTCCAAATCTTCTACGTAGCCTTTTATCGCCGCTTTTGCATCAAGAGAACTGAGAAACGGTCCAAAGTAGTAGGTGCAACGAGGATTTTGTGTCACAACTTCTACCCACCAAGCGAAGCCAAAGTTGTGGAATATGTTAATTAAGAATTCCTTAAGGTTATTCCAAGTGGTTTTCATGGTTCTCGCCGATTTCTAAATATGGTACTGGGTTCTAAATGATATGCTGCTGATTTTCTCTTTTTACATTTCTTTATACTCTGTTTACTGTTCTTTTTTCAAAGAAATTTTTTGTAATTTATCGAGATGTAGCATATTTATCCAGCGTTGTCGGTAAACTTCATAAAGCGCCATTCCTGCTGCTACCGAGGCATTCAGGCTAGGGGTCTTACCTTGTAGGGGGATCGACACCAAAAAATCGCAATGGCGTTGTGTCAAAATACTCAGACCTTCGCCTTCAGAACCAACTACCAAAACAATAGGACCTTTAAAATCCACCATATGCAGAGGTTCGCTTGCATCCGTTGCAGTACCGTAAATCCAAAAGCCAGCAGCCTTGAGTTCTTCCAAAGCGCGTTGCAAGTTTACCACTCTCGCGACTGGAAAGTTTTCTAAAGCACCAACAGCGACTTTCATGACTGTAGAGGTGATACCAGATGCTCTGCGTTGCGGGATCACCATTCCTTGAGCACCCAACGCCTCTGCACTGCGAATAATTGCACCCAAATTGTGGGGGTCAGTGATCCCTTCAGCGACAACAATCACTGGATCGGTGACAGATTTTGCCTGTGTGATCAACTCATCCAAATCAATATAATCGTAGGGAGCAACTTGCGCCGCTATACCTTGGTGGTTAGCTTGGTCTGTTATTTGGTCTAAACGCTTGGGTTCAACTTCGTCGATAATTGTGCCATTTTCCTTGGCTCGTAAAATCAGCGAGTGAAAGCGGGGATCATATCGCAGGCGCGAAGTAATCCAGATACGGTTGAGACCGCGCTCATTTTCCAAAGCACTTAACACTGGATGGCGTCCGTAGATCAAATCCGTATCTTCTGATTGTTGAGAAGAAGTGGATGAATCGGAGAATTTACGATGTGGGCGTGAGTCTTGTGTTACGACCTTGGCATCTTTATCTCTGGGAGGGCGACTTGGAAGAGAAATGACACGCTTTGCTTTCATTCTCAAGGGTTGGCGCGCACTATTCGGTTCGCCAGAAGTCTTGATTTTTCTTGGTTTATTCATCATGTGAGTCGTTGGTAGAGCTTATTGGTTATTGGTAGAGCTTATAAGTGGGCATCTTTGTTATCTCAATTTACCGAACCTACTCTGCAAGTTTTGCTACTGTGAGGCAGAATTTCTTACGGCTTTTCGAGGTGAAGTTTTTGCAACAGTTCGGTTAAGCGAGGGAAATTGGTGAGATATAGGTAGCCAATTAAAGTTTCTAAACTAGTTGCCTGTTGATATGTTGCGGGATCGACCCGCTTTGGGCGTCCTGTGGCGGCGTTGCGACCCCGTCGGACAATTTCTAATTCGTCGTCCTGCAGATGAGGATACAGTGTTTGCAACATTTTAGCCTGCGTCTCAGCTCTGACTTGTGCCACAACTAGATGATGGTACGTTTCTGGTCGCCTAGGTGGTAGTAGATAAAACATTCTGACGTACAGTTCATAAACTGCGTCTCCCAAATATGCTAAAGCAGTAGGAGAAATTTGTTGCAGTTGTGCCTGTGAAATCTGTTGGAATGATTGTGTGCTTGCCCTTAGTAGTTGACACCAAACTGAATCCTGATTGAGAGCTTCATTATTTGATGCATCTAGTGGGTCTTCCTCCTTTGATGTCACAAGTTCTTCTTTCCTCGCAGGCTACATGAGAAAGGCTTTCTTCGGGAAGATTTAACTTTTCTACCCGCAGGCTGCCATGCAGGTCTACCTAAGCATAATCAAAGCAAAAAAAATGACTGCGCAATTTTTATGTTTTTTTCAATTTCTAGTTGCCATTGCGTATATTCAAGGCTCTTAACCTGAAGTGTAAAATCCAGAAGTGTCTAAGATGCTTTTTCTGGGATCTAAAAATAAAAGATGCTTCTAAAGCCTAAAGTATAAGGTATAAATAATCAAATTGATATTATACTGATGTTATACTGTTTCATTGTAGCATACAGCTAGCCATTCTTCAGGCTTATACACTATATACATATCATATTCTTGCTATTCTTCATCTTTATACTGGGCTTTCCTCCTTATACAAGATAATTAATTCTGATTCTGTAAAAATTTAGCTATCCAGATTTGATGATCGGATAGCTATCTTAACTTCTTAGATCAAGCAATCAAAACGACTTGACGTTTTCTAGAGCCGCTTCAACTGATGTTTGTAGCGCAAGAAACTTCTCCAAGCGAACAAGCTTGACCGTTTGAGTGACACGGGCATTAGTGACAATTTGCAAAGTGCCTTCGGAGTTTTGAGCCTGTTTGGCTAGCTGCACCAAAGCACCTAAGCCGGAGCTATCAACAAAATCGATTTGCGAGAGATCCAAAATAATGTGCTTTGGTCCCTCGTCAAGCTTACTCCCAAGTACCTTGCGAAATGTCGGTTCGGAAAAGGCGTCTAACAAACCTGTGAGGCGGAATAGCTGACAGTTATCCCGGACTTCTCGAGTACCTCTCAGGCTTACAGTTAGATTAAGTGGCTCAGCAATAATTCCCTCCTCATAGTTATGGCGAAATAGTTATGGCGAACGCTCAAGTATAGATGGTTTTATTGTATGTTGTCTACAACCTGGTGGCAGGAAAGGAAATGAGGCAGGTGAGGGAGTGAGGGAGTGAGGGAGATGAGAAAGTAATATCCGACAGCATCCGACAGCATGCCCGTCATCTTTTTTGTCTCCTTGTCCTGTTTTGTGCTTTCTCCATTTTTACTCTACTCTGGCGACTCCGGCTCGACGAGCTGCTCGCATTGCTTGGACAAACTGCTCAAACAGATAATCAGCATCGTGAGGACCAGGGCTTGCCTCTGGGTGATATTGTACAGAAAACACGGGCAGGGACTTGTGACGTAACCCAGCAATGGTAGAGTCGTTTAAATTAAGATGGCTAATTTCTACAACACCGTTAGGTAAAGTTTCTGGGTCAATGGCAAAGCTATGGTTTTGGCTGGTAATTTCTACTCGTTGTTGCAAACCAGCTGGCTGATTTAAACCACGATGACCAAATTTGAGTTTGAAAGTTTCAGCTCCTAGCGCATGACCCAAAATTTGGTGTCCCATACAAATGCCAAACATCGGTTTTTGAGTTCCCAGTAGCGCTTTGGTCGTTTCAATACCTTCGCTGACAGATGCTGGATCCCCAGGACCATTAGAAAGAAAGATCCCATCTGGATTGTATTTGAGAATTTCTTCTGGTGGGGTATTAGCGGGAACAACAATGACGCGGCAACCGTAACTCGCTAAACGACGCATTATATTGCGTTTGACGCCAAAGTCAATAGCGACGACGGTGAAAGATTCCCCAGAATCTTGTTGGCAAGCAGGATTAAATTCCCATACCGGGTTGGTGGGATCAGACCATTCATATATATTTGGGGTGGTGACCTCGCGGACGAGATTCAATCCTTTCATGCTAGGAGCTGCCTGCACTTGCTCTAGCAACTCAGCCTCATCTAAAATTTCTGTGGAAATGCCACCGTTCATCGCTCCGAAAATCCGAATTTTGCGGGTAAGGGCGCGGGTATCAATGCCGTATATACCTGGGATCTGGTACTGTTCAAGATAGTCAGATAATGACTGTGTGGAGCGCCAGTTACTTGGTCGAGTAGCAATATTCCGAGCAACAGCACCTCGCACTTGCGGTCTACTTGATTCCTCGTCCTCTGGGTTAACGCCAGTATTTCCCAATTCAGGATAAGTAAAAACGACTATCTGACCGCAGTAACTAGGGTCGGTCAGAACTTCTTGATATCCGGTCATACCAGTGTTAAAAACCACTTCCCCAATCTTGGTTCCAGTGGCACCAAAAGACCAACCACGATATGTGGTTCCATCTGCCAAAACAAAAATAGCAGGTATTGCGTCAGATAGAGGCATAAGCTATGAAATTGAAGGATTTGGAATTTGAAATTGTTAAGGGATCGGGAAGTAGTAAGTGGTGAAAATGAGGATGATGAGGATGAGAATGAGAATGAGGAGGATGAGAATGAGGAGGATGACGAAGTAAATGAACAATGACTACTCTTGCTTATCTCCCTCACTCCCTCACTCCCTCACTCCCTTATCTTCCCCTGCTCCCCCATTTCTCGATTGACTCGATACTGCGAACGAATATTATGCCATGACTCAAGGATTTCGGAACTTATAACTCAATTAACCAAAGCTTAAAACTCGAAAACACAAAATTTTTAAACAGTAATGGGCAGTGGCAGTAGATTTCAAAACCTTAGAACAGATAAAATTTAAAATTAATTATGGTTCAATTTATTTTATCCCGAGCAGGGCTGATTCTTCTGTCAACCACACTAGCGGTTTTGACTGTTGGCTGTAATACAGAGCAACAGGTTGCCGTGACAAGTGGCGATGACCAGCCTGTTGTGCCTGAAGATAAGAGTGTTGCCCCGCCTGCTGCCACAACAACACCTCTAAGCGCTAGTCCACAGCTAGAACCAGCAAGGCAGCACTTGTCTGAGATTGAAGTCGGTTATTTTGAACAGGGACTAGATAAAGCTGTTAGCGCTCTTAGCATCAGCCAATCTGCTCAATCTACAGATGATTGGAATTTGGTGGCAATTGAACTGCAAGAAGCGATCGCCCTGATGCAGAAAGTCCCAGTTGATAGTCCTTATTTCACAAGCGCTCAAGCAAAAATCATAGATTATCGTCGCCATGTTAAATATGCTACACAAAAAGCCACTCGTCCAGTAAATCCACCACAACAAGCACAACCGGAGAGGGTAGCAGTTGGCATTCCCGAGCCTTCTGTGACACCAAGTATCAGCCAACCAATTGTTACCCAACCACCCTTAGCACCTCGGGAAAAACCGTTACCACCGTTGCCAAAGCCAACCCCAGTAGCGCCACTGAAGCAACAAGAGGCGTTGGTCGTTCCAACAAAACGGCAAAACGAAGAACCGGTGTATACGGCTCCAATCAAACGGCGAATTGGTGGCACACCAATTATCGAGGTCACCTTCAATGGCAATCAGCACTTTGAGATGATTGTGGATACGGGAGCGAGTGGCACAGTGATTACCCAGAAGATGGCAAATGCTTTGGCAGTGGTACAAGTTGGAAGAGCCAAGGCAAATACGGCTTCTTCCAAAGCAGTAGAATTTCCTATCGGCTATGTGGATTCGATGGAAGTTGGTGGGGTTAAGGTGAATCGCGTAGCAGTGGCGATCGCTGGCACAGATTTAGAAACTGGGCTTCTCGGGCATGACTTTTTTGGTGACTATGATATCACCATCAAACGTAATGTCGTAGAATTTCGTCCGCAATCACACTCGCAAATCAATTCCACGCAAGAAGCTGAATTTGTTGCTCCAACTTTGACCAAGGAGCGCCAACCTGTAGTCGATCCTTTGCGTTGACAAAATGTTCCGGTAAAATCACTAATATGGTACAGTAATCATTAAATACCGTGGGGCACGCGGAAATTAACGCTTGCGGAGGCATCTGTAATGGTGCGATATGAGAATGTAAGACGTGAGTAAGAAAAACTTGCTTATCGCAGTCTCAGCCCAAGAATCCCATCCCCTTTTAGGCGTGGGAATGTCAATTATAACTAATTCACTTTTTGCTGCAACATTTGAACCCTCCAAAGCCTGATATTTATAGGGGTTGGAGGGGTTATTTATAATTATTTATAATTATTTATAATAAAAAATAATAAAGGTAGTAAACAAACCTTTGCAACCTTGACGCGTGAAGGATCATCACTCTCTCTTAGATACAGCCAAGTCCTACTTGCTTGAAGAAGTTGCACCATTAGCTAACGAGATAGATTGCAACCCAACTGCTTTATTTCAAGCACTTCGAGGTTTTGGGGAATTGGGTATGCTAGCGCTCTTGGTTCCACGCCAATGGGGTGGACAAAAAGTCAGCGAACAGATATATGGCAGCTTTCAAGAACTGGTAGCACGGTATTCTGGTGCTTTAGCGTTTCTGCAAACTCAACACCAAAGCGCTGCTGGTATGCTCGTTGCTAGTAGCAACTCCTTGCTACAGGAAAAATACCTCCCCCGTATGAGCAACGGTGAAGTTTTACTGGGTGTTGGCTTTTCGCAGCTTCGGCGCGAAGGAGATCCGCTGACTGTAGCTACACCAGTAGGTGGAGGATATCAACTCAATGGGGTTGTTCCTTGGGTGACAGGACAGGGCTTTTTCAGCGAGTTTATTGTCGCCGCCACTTTACCAGATGGTGGTGCTGTTTTCGGTGTTGTGCCTTTGCGAGAAACACATCAAGAGTCAGGAGGTGCTATGACACTTTCAACTTCTGCACAACTGGCGGCTATGACATCAACCAACACCGTAACCGCCAGCTTGAAAAACTGGTTTTTACCTACAGAAAGTGTCGTTTTTATGAAACCTGCTGGCTGGATTCACGAAAATGATAAAAAGAATGTTCTTCGCGCCACTTTTCTGGCTACAGGATGCGCTTTTGCTGGTTTAGATATTTTGGAGTCTGTCGCACGCACAAAATCGCTGCCTTTTATCACCAATGCTTTTGATTCTCTTCAACAGGAACTCAGGAACTGTCGCACCGCCGTTGAGGAAGCGCAAAATAATTCTGGTTTGGAATTGGCTGAACGCCTGCAATTGCGGGCTTGGGCGATTGATTTAGCAGGGCGAATAGCTCATGCAGCGGTGACTGTTTCCAGTGGTGCTGCTCTATATAGTTCTCACGATGCACAGCGGGTGTATCGTGAGGCGCTGGTATTTACTGTAACCGGTCAAACTCGTGCTGTTATGGAAGCAACGCTCTTGAGATTAACGCGACGCAGTTTTTATAATCAACCGCAGAGGCGCAGAGGAGGACACTTCCGTGCGGGGGTTCCCCCCGTTGAGGAAAGTGTCCGTCAACGCAGAGAGGAAAGAGAAGAGAACAGACAGATAAGTTACTCGCGGGTGATACACCTGAGCCATGTTATTGACACTGATATTCCTCAATGGCAAGGTGATCCGCCTGTGGAATTTGAGACTGTGGCTCAATTGCATAAGGATGGTTATTATCTGCGGCGTTTTTTTATGGGGGAACACAGTGCTACTCATATCAATGCTCCCAACAGCTTTCACCTTGATGGTGTGGGAATTGACGAATATTCTGCTGAGTCGCTGGTAGTTCCTGCGGTAGTTATTGATATTGGGGAAAAGGTGTTGGGGAATTCGGATTACGCCCTTACGGTTGGTGATATCCTAGCTTGGGAGAAACACTATGGTGGGATTCCTAGTGGTTCCGTAGTCCTAGTGTATACAGGCTGGCAAGAGAAATGGTTGGATAAAAATGCTTTTTTTAATCAGGATGCTCAAGGGAGAATGCATTTTCCTGGGTTTAGTAGGGATGCTACGCGGTTCTTAGTGGAGGAACGTCAAATTGCCGGAGTAGGAATTGATACTCATGGGGTAGATTCAGGGCAAGATACCACTTTTGCGACTAATCGCTTGGTGTTGGAAAGACAGGGTATTGTGCTGGAGAATTTGACGAATTTGGATCAGTTACCGTCAACTGGGGCTACTTTGGTGATTGGAGTGCTACGGTTGCGTGCTGGTTCTGGTTCTCCGGTTGGGGTGTTGGCGTTTTTGCCATAAATTCAAAGCGTTGTATATTGGTGTAGTGATTTTTTATGCCAAAGCGAAAAAGGCGGGAAGGGAGTATGTCTCCTTGTCTCACCCTCCTTCGCCTTTCAAGCTTACTGCTACTATGATTATGCCGAAAGCTTCTCCAGTCCATTCAGTAGTGTGGCAATTACTACGGGTGGATTACCAGCCGCAATAGTACTTACAATTTTCCCAACCAGATCTAGAACACCGCTTAGGATACCTATTAATTGATTGATTTGTTGTAACTCCTCAATAGCATCCTCCAACTTGTTTGTGACAGCTTTGATTCTATCTCCAGGTTCTTTCAAATCAGTAAGTATCTCCTTAAATTGTAAATCTGTGAGAATACTTGCATGCCTAATAAGCTCAGTTTCAAAATTTTCCAACTGCTCTAAATGTCGCTCTAGTTTCATTTTTCGGATTAACCTTACTATTTTGAATATCATGTCTTTGCATTCTTCCAATTCCAGAACTTTGGAAATATGATTATCAACTACCATTTTAAACATCCTTTTTAGTTAACTTTGTTTCAGCAATTATTGAAGATTAAAAATCGGACAATTGTCACTATAAATTTTTATCCATATCCTGGATTAATGTGTCTATATTTTTTGTGTATTCAGATACTATTTTTCCAACATTTTGTATATCCTTATCATTAGATATAGCTGCTTTTTCTTTAGCTACCTTCTCTGCTTTTTGGGTGTAAATGTTTTGACAATAATCTTGCAGCTGGGCGTCGCTAAGTCTATCTTTCCCCTTACCTTGAAAATTTTCTTTGAGTTCAGCGTGCATCTCAGCTATTTGTGTGAGGATTTTAATATAGTTTTGAGCAGCCTCTCTTCTATTTCTAAGAGAGTTTATAGCCTTGTTATAGTCTTCGTCTAGCTTGAGAAAATCTACAGGATGAGTTTGTGGTCGTGTCATTGCAGCTATGTAAGTACTAAAATAGGTTTTGATTTGTTCCTCTTCTTCCTTCAAAGTTCCATTAATATAAGCCTTTTGTGTAAGTGCTATCAATCCTGCTGTTTCAGGTTGGTCAGAGACTGATTCTTTTCCACTAGGTGTTGAGACTTGTCCAATGTAAGTTTGTATATCCTTATCAATACACAAAACTGCTTGCTTTATCTTTTCTCGTCGGAATTCTCTGGTGGCTGCATTGAGCAAAAATCTTGCAATACCTATACCAGCGTCAACATCAGAGCCATTGACACTAAAGCCTTTTCCTTTTAAGTTTTTAAGTGAATCTGCAAGAGAATTCAAGTTCTTATCGAAGGATACAGTATCACCAGTAGCAAGTTTACCCAAAGATTGTATGTAGTTTATGACCAGAGTATTCGCTGCCTTTACTGAAATTACAATAGGTTTTTTACTATCATCACAATATTTCTGGTGCTGTTCTTTTAGGAAAAATGGATCTGGAGATATTTGTGAAGGCTTTGAAGTTGACAAAAAAGATATATATTTAGTTTTTGTGATGCAAGAATCATAAATATCATTAGCCATGATCGATGACGATTCTTCAAGCTTAGTTGTCATTTTGCCTAGTTTTTGGACTGAGGGAAAGTCACGGCCACAACTGTTAAGTAAAAGGGCAAATGGAACAATAGCAACAATTGCTCGTATTGGTTGAAAATTTATTTTCATTTGATGAACTCTTTAATTTCTGAATACAACAGAAGGTAATTTTTTGTTTGCTAACCTTGTTGCTTATTAATAGTTTGAGTTGAAATAAACATATGCACTTTGTGCTGCTCTTCCAGAAAACATCACTAAATCACTTGACTACAATCGATAAAGCAAGCGAAACTAGTGCTTTCAGTAGATCACGAGCTGGAGGTCTTGGTTATGACCACTCCCCTGACTTGCCGCAATTACATCGACGGTAAATGGTTGAGCGCTTCCGGGGGAGCCACCCTAGAAAGTCGCAACCCTGCTGTTTACGACGAACTTGTTGCGACTTTCCCGCGTTCCGCAGCAGCAGATATAGATACAGCGATCGCAGCCGCCCGCAAGGCATATCGTACCTGGCGGCTCGTCCCTGCCCCAGCGAGAGGAGAATATATTCAGAGAGTGGGAGAGCTCTTACTCAAGCACAAAGAAGAACTTGCCCAACTTATGAGTCGGGAAATGGGTAAACCCCTGACAGAAGCACGAGGAGATGTTCAAGAAGGTATTGACTGCGCTTATTACAGTGCTGGTGAAGGGCGGCGGCTATTTGGGCAAACTATTCCCTCGGAAATGCCCAATAAATTCGCGATGACGGTAAGAATGCCTATCGGAGTTTGCGCCCTCATTACTCCGTGGAATTTCCCTGTCGCCATTCCCTGCTGGAAAGCTATGCCGGCGTTGGTATGCGGTAATACTGTCATCCTCAAACCCGCCGAAGATACTCCCGCCTGTGCAACCAAACTCATTGAAATTTTTGCCGAAGCAGGTTTGCCACCCGGAGTTATCAATTTGGTGCATGGAGTGGGAGAAGAAGCAGGGAAAGCTTTAGTTGAGCATCCTGACGTTGATTTGGTTTCTTTTACCGGTTCTTCGGAAACGGGTGCTTTTGTTGGCGCAACTTGCGGACGCACTCACAAGCGCGTCTGTTTGGAGATGGGCGGCAAAAATGCCCAAATTGTTATGGAAGATGCTGACTTAGAACTTGCTCTCGATGGTGCGGTTTGGGGAGCATTTGGAACTGCCGGTCAAAGATGTACTGCGACTAGTCGCCTACTTTTGCACAGCGATGTTAAAGAAAAATTTACCACGATGCTCAAAGAGCGTACCAGCAAATTACGCTTGGGTGCAGGAACTGATCCCAATATTGATGTGGGACCTTTGGTGAATGCATCTCAACTCGAACGGGTGAGCAAGTATCTGGATATTGCCCGTGAAGAAGGCGCAAAGGTGTTGACGGGTGGAGAAATAGCAACCGAGGGAGAACTAAAACACGGTTACTTCTTTCAACCCACGATTCTTGATGAAGTCACCCCCGAAATGCGCGTCGCCCGTGAAGAGATATTCGGACCTGTGGTGGCGCTTATCGAGGTGAACTCTTTTGAAGAGGCGATCGCCATCCTCAACGATACCCCCTACGGTCTTTCTTCTTCAATCTACACCCGCGATATCAACCGCGCTTTCGCCGCCATGCGCGACATCGAAGCAGGTATTACTTACATCAACGGTCCTACCATTGGCGCGGAGGTGCATTTGCCATTTGGCGGTGTTAAACAAACAGGTAACGGACACCGGGAAGCTGGTACTGCTGTGTTGGATGTGTTTACAGAATGGAAGACAGTATATGTGGATTTTTCGGGAAGTTTGCAGCGTGCCCAAATTGACAACCGTGGATAATACTGATGAGTGCAGATAAGATTTGTACCTTGAGAATCTTTGTATCTAAGTTTCGTTCCAAAAAACCAAAACAGCGAGGTAGCGGTAAGCAGGTTGAACCTCCTTCTTTTCGTATCATAAATAATGCTTCTAGCCTTAACAGCAACCGTATTGGTTTATAGATCAATACGGTTGCTGTTAAGGTTGATGTGTAAAAAATCATGTGTGTAGAGACACAACGCCAGAGCCGGCACGAGGGAGACCCCTTCGGGTATCTCCTATGCTCCCGGATAAATCCTTTGGAGACCAACAAACTTTTTCCGTACTTAAATAAGCGCGGATTCTATCCGTGGGGATATTCTGATTACTTCATTCTGTGTTATTCGTTCTTCTTAATCCTGAAATGCGAGTCCCCCGTGAAGAGATATTCAGACCTGTGGTGGCGCTTATCAAGGTGAACTCTTTTGAAGAGGCGATCGCTCCCTCAAGAAGTGCCATTTGCCTAAATTCCAACTTCACCCAATGCACGTATCTCCTCGTCAGAATGACCAACCTTTCGGAGTGACATCACGATGTCGCGTTCCAGATCCGGTACATAGTACGCAATCAAGCTTGCCCCGCCTTCCTGCTGAGTGGGCACGATTCGCACTCGGCTTAGGGCAGCCGGGATGATGCATGACTCACCTGTAGCGAGTGTTTCGCTTCCACCCCGGTAGTCAATTCGCACCGGCGTTCCCACGTTCGACAGCGTCATGCAGCGCCACGGGTGATCTGGCTCAATATGGGGTTCAGTCAGCGTCCATCGTTCAAGCGCAAAGTACGGTCCGGCGCAGGTAAGGACGTAACGGTTAGCGCCTTCTCGCAGCGAGAGTCCGGTGAAGGGACGAGGCTGGTAGTGGGTGCGTAGTTCGTCGAGGGTGGCGTTGATGCACTTGGACCACTCATCCTCGCTGCGGCTGTTGCCTTTCATATCGCTCGGCATGACATCCTCCGCCAAGTCGGATGTTTGTTCGACCTCGAAAATCAGAGTGTCAGGTCCAAAGCTGTGTATCACCCCACTCGGTACGTAAACGGTGTCGCCAGTTTTGATGGGGAAGCGTGGCATCACCGCGTCGTAGTCTTGCTTCTTGAAAGCGTCAAATAATTGCTCGCGAGTCAAACCGGGTTTTATGCCTGTCAAGATGCTGGCGCTCGGTGCCGCCCACAAAATATGCCATGCTTCGGTTTTGCCGTTCGGCTCACTGTAGAGGCGTTGAGCGGTTTCGTCGTCGGGATGAAGGTGAATCGGCAGCCGACCCGAAGCATCAATGAACTTCTGTAGGATGGGGAAGTGCAGTCCACGCCAGCCTTCGCCTACCAGTTCGTCCGGATGTGCCTCGACCAACTCGTGAAGAGTGCGACCAGCGAAGTCACCGTTAGTCACGGTGCCAGTTTTGTCCTGATAGTCGCTTATTTCCCAGGTCTCGGCAACAATGCCATCCGGAAGATTACCTTTGCCGAGCCGCTCCTTGATGAGACGACCGCCGAAAACGTAGGTGTTAATATGGGCAGTTAATTTGATGGGATACCAGTTCATGCGGGGTAGTAAGAATATTCGTAATAATCTCGCGGCGTACAGGCATGGCTTGTGTAGCGGAATTCTGCCAGTTTAATAACCTTAAACCGCAGACGATGTAAGCCACCAGATTAAGGTGCCAAGACTAGCAACAATAATCGTTGTCGTCACTGGATGCTTCTCAGCCTTGACGTAGAGGCTACCCGACCGAATCCAACCTTGGTGAGTCCCCCGCTCATGCATGCCGTAACCCGCGTGATAAAGTGCATTGTCTTCTCGATCGCGCGAGGGGCGATCAGACTGTTGCGAGGGAAACGCCCAAAGCTCTATCAACTTGTCCGTGAGCCGTGGTGAGATACCAGCCAACACCGCCAGAGCCTTGGCTTGGAAACCGACGAACATGTCTCGTTTCGGATGTTCTGCCGAATACAAAATTGCTTCAGCGACCGCTTCGGGTGGGTAGATCATGCCACGATGCGCGGGTTGTTTTGGCATGTAGCTGCGGGCATGTTCGTTGTATGGAGTGTCAATCCGTCCGGGGTGAATCAATGTTACTGATACAGGAGCACCTTCAGCCTCCAACTCTGTTCGCAGAGCATCTGTCCAACCATGCAGCGCATGTTTGGAAGCCGAATAGGTTGACTGAACCGCTACCGCTCGATCGCCCAGAAAGCTGCCAACATTGATTAACGCCCCACTGCCGCTTTGGCGCTTTTTGAAGTGGTTGACGGCGGCGCGGGAGCCATAGACAACGCCCCAAAAGTTTGTGTCAAACATGCGCTTCATGTCGGGGATTGAAACATCCATGCAGCGACCAAATATCGATACGCCTGCATTGTTAACCCACGTATCAAAGCCGCCAAATTCAGCGATCGCTCTTTGGGCGATGCGATTCACATCTTCTTCTTGCCCGACATCAGCGACGACATAGATCGCCTGCCCGCCAAGTCCGCGAATTTCATCAACCAGTTGACGCAGAGCATCTTCATTTCGTGCTGCCAGGACAAGCTTTGCGCCCTGTTGTGCTGCCATTCTTGCGGTCACTAAGCCAATGCCACTAGAGGCACCTGTAATGACAACGACTTGGTTTCGGAGAGGTTTCAGTGAAATAGCCATGACTTTTCATGCAAACAAGATTTTTGTAGGTTTATTTGTGATTGGGCATAAAGCAGAACGTCAGGGTACAGCTTGATGCGGCTTCAACTTGTGGTGACTCACGCCCTTCACCTCAAAGCAAAGCCCTATGGAAGAACGGGCTGACCGCCAGTAACGGGAATGACCGCACCCGAAACGTAACTGGCTTCCTCCGAAGCGAGTAGCACATATACTGGCGCGAGTTCCGCTGGCTGCGCGGCGCGCTTGATTGGGTAATCCTGCCCGAACTGTGTCACTTGTTCGTTTGGCATTGTCGCTGGGATCAGGGGTGTCCACACTGGACCGGGCGCGACACTGTTAACCCGGATGCCTTTGTCGGCAAGCAACTGCGCTAAGCCACCGGTGAAGTTGACGATCGCTGCCTTAGTAGCCGAATACGCCAGTAGTTTCGGCTTCGGCTCAGATGCATTGATGGAGGCGGTATTGATGATGGCGCTACCCGGCTTCATGTGCGGCACGGCGGCTTTGCACAGGTAGAACATCGCGTAGATGTTGGTTTTGAAGGTGCGATCAAACTCCTCTGAGGAAATCTCATCAAGGCTTTGGCGCGTCATCTGGAAAGCGGCGTTGTTGACGAGGATGTCGATCTTGCCGAACTCACTGCGCGCCCGCTCAACAATCTGTTGACAGTGCGCTTCTTGCTGGATATCTCCTGCGATCGCGACGCACTTGCGCCCTTCCTTCTCAACAATGCCAACGGTTTCCTGCGCGTCGGACTCTTCATTGAGATAGGCAATCAACACGTCAGCACCTTCACGGGCAAAGGCAAGCGCAACTGCCCGCCCGATACCAGAGTCACCACCGGTGATGATGGCGGCTTTGCCTTGCAGTTTTCCGGAACCCTGATAGGAATTTTCGCCGTAGTCCGGTCTCGGGTTCATCTGTGACTCTAGTCCCGGTACTTCTTGCTGTTGTTCGGGGAACGGCGGCTTCGGTCTTTGTTCCTGTAGGTTCTGTGAGGTCATGAACTCTCCTTTCAACCAAGTCTTGAGTAAAGTAAGCGCCCTAAGGCTGCTCGAACGAGAGCAGCTAGCGCAGCATCTGCTGTGGTTCTTATGCGCGTTGTTTGTTCTTGCTAGTTAACAATTAACTGGGTATTACTTTACCCAACCTCTAACTACAGAATGAGATTAGTTCTAATTGATTGTGTGTTTTCAAATACATTTGTATTTGAATAAATTGGGAATTCTTGAGAGGGCAAACGCATGTAGAATTAATGCTAAATGAAACTTGAATAAGCGTTTTCAGCTAAAAGAGCTAGAAAAAAGAGATATGAGTGCTACCTAGTGTATAGCAGAAAATCAAAATGACTCAATTAGGAGGTTATCAACTTCAATTTCTAGGGGAGTGAACTTACTACCGCTGAAAACTAATGTGTAAAATTCAAACTATCTTTGATTCAAAAATAGCCTTATCTTGCAGCTAAATTTTTCGTTCAATGTTTATCCAAACAGAACTTTAGCTAGGTATTCATTGTCCTATCCAGCTTTTAGCCGTTGGAGCAATTTGGTACTTTATATCAAGTCCGGTTGATTACTTATAATTCCTGCTTTACCTCACCCCAACCCCTTCCGATCTCGCAAAGAGGAAAAGGGAGGCGGGTGAACTCCATCAGCTTTTGGAAACTTGTTGGGAAAAGTCAGTGTGCATCTGTGGTCTATACAACAGAAAGCGATCGCCTCTGGTCGTTTAATCAGAAATAATCTTAAAAAATCTAATACAACAATGTTAAGTATCCCTATTGATATAGCTTTACCGCGATCGCCTCACATAGTTACATCCTTACCCGGTCCTCGTGCCAAAGCTATTGTAGAACGCGATCGCGCTGTCACTTCTCCTTCCTACACCCGTGACTACCCGTTGGTTGTCGCTCGCGGTGAGGGGTCTATGGTAGAAGATGTGGACGGCAATGTATTTTTAGATATGACTGCAGGAATTGCGGTTACCGCCACTGGACACGCGCACCCCGAAGTTGTGCAAGCTATTCAAGAGCAAGCTGCAATGCTGCTGCATATGTCGGGGACTGATTTTTACTATGAACCAATGGTGGAACTGGCGGAGAAATTAGCTATCCGCGCCCCTTTTCCACCTCTCCCTAGCCCTCCCCTACAAGGGGAGGGAAGCAGAAAAACTTTGTTTCCTGCAAGGGTGTTTTTTAGCAATTCTGGAACAGAGTCTAACGAAGGAGCAATCAAACTTGCTCGGTATTACACCGGGCGTTCCCTGATAGTTGCCTTTTTGGGAGCATTCCACGGACGCACTTATGGCGCGATGTCCCTCACGGGTTCCAAAACAGTACAGCGAGCAAACTTTGGTCCTCTGCTTCCAGGTGTAACGCACATTCCCTACGGGACTCACGCAAGCTTAGATTACCTGGAAAAACAATTATTTACCACAATGCTACCGCCGCAAGAGATCGCAGCGATCATTGTCGAAGCGATACAAGGAGAAGGTGGTTATATTGTGCCAGAAGATGGGTTTTTAGAGCGCATCCGGGAAATATGCGATCGCCATAACATCCTGATGATAGTTGATGAAGTGCAATCTGGAATGGGACGCACGGGACGCCTGTTTGCAATTGAACACTGGGGTGTCATGCCCGATATCATTACCACAGCTAAAGGTATTGCCAGTGGTTTACCTTTGGGAGCTATTCTCGCTCGTCCGGAAATTATGACATGGCAACCAGGTTCTCATGCAACCACTTTTGGTGGTAATCCTGTTGCTTGTGCTGCGGCTATTGCTACTCTGCGACTGTTGGAAAGTGGTTTGATGGCAAACGCCACCCAGATGGGAGAATTACTGCAAGCAGGTTTGCATCGTCTGTCGCAGCAATTTCCGCAAATTTCGCTGCCACGAGGAAAGGGCTTAATGGTAGCGGTGGATTTGTTAGACGACGAGGGGAAATTTAATCCCCAGCTACGCGATCGCATTCTCCAAGAAGCTTTCTTACGCGGTTTGTTGTTGCTTGGTTGCGGAAAAGCAGCAATTCGCTTCTGTCCGCCTCTGGTTATTGATAGCCACCAAATTCAAACAGCTCTCCAAATTCTTTTTGAAGTTTTAGCAGAAATTCAGTCTTAGACACTTATAGACTTGCTTTCCGCTTTAAAATTACTTACATCCTCTCTTATCTCCTCTGTGTTAGGCCAGTCGCCTAGGTCGGGAAACCCCTTCGGGTATGCCTTCGGCACGTCTGAGTCCTTCGGACACGCTGAGTCGCAAAGCGACACGCTGCGCGAACGCGAACGACGAACGCCAGTTGCCTGCTGTCGGGAAACCCTCCTGCAGCACTGGTCTCACCTCCTGCAGCTCTGGCTCCTCTGTGTCCTCTGCGGTTTATTCATCAAAAATCTTTGGATGGTAAACGAGTAAATTAATCTCGCCTCAAGATGCTAAGAAACTCTTTGCGACTCTGCGTCTTTGCGCGAGGTTATCATAAATCTGATACCCATCGCCAGAAACACCATGAACCCCGAAATTGCCCGTCATCTTTGGGAATTGCTTTGGCACGACTACAGCACCAGGGTAAGTTACGCCCGCACCTACCAGCAAATGATTACTAATGCGGGTGGGGCTGTCGCCAATGACCACATTGCCTTTCGGTCTTTACGGATGGAGGTGCACGGTCCACAGGGTCAGGTCAACTTGGGTATAGGTTACCTGGGACAACTTGCTGAGGCTTTGGGTTACGAGGCGGCGGGTGAGTATTCTTTTCCAGAAAGTCATCTTTACGCCCGTCATTATCGCCATCCTCAGCAAGAAGAATTCGACTTGCCTAAGTTGTTTATCAGCGAGTTGATTGTAGATGAATTGCCAGAAAAGACTGTTCAACTCATCCATCAAACCGTCTCAGGCGTGAATTTATTTCATTTTTCAGCAATTTTCGAGACATTTGAAGCTGATACTAAACGCCTTGTCAAGGAATTGCATAGAATCTTTACTTGCCCCTGGCAACCTCCCCACCGTTCTGTTTTGGAAGAAGTCAACAAGGTCACTCAGTATGGAGCTTGGGTACTGCTGCACGGTTACGCAGTCAACCACTTTACAGGCTATGTTAACCGCCAGAATACTCCAGAATACCCGGATATCGAGACCACTGCCCGTGGTTTAGCTAACTTGGGTGTGCCAATGAAAGCTGAGATTGAGGGGGATGTTGCTTGTGGTTTGCGGCAAACAGCAACTCAAGCAGTTACTGAAATTGTAACAGTATCAGAAGATTCCACTGATGCAGAAATTCAAATTCCCTGGACTTACGCCTATTATGAAATTGCCCAACGCTATATGGTAGAAGTGGAACCAGGTCAGCAAGAGCTGTTTGATGGTTTTTTGGGAAGAAATGCCCAACAGTTATTTGAAATGACGCGAGTGAACTACCCCGGCGCATAGGTGGACGGGGCTTCTGTACTCACAGGCGAATGCCGCAGGTGAGACTTTCGTCCCATCTTTGGTCTTACTTCCCCTCCTACAGCTCCACACGGCTGAACCATCCGCCTTTAGCATTCTGATCCCTTCTGCTCTAATATTGTTTGCTAAAATAGAGTCTTCGTACCCTGTCACTACAACGATATAAACCGACAACTCGACCTTCTCGATCTCGCACAAATTCAAACTTATCTGCATATATAAGATATATAAGAAAGAGGTCTTGCCCAGCAACTTTGAGATGAGATGGTGGATAGCCTTTGCTCTTAAAATATAATTTACTATTTACTAAAGTTATTTTAAAGTCAGACTCTAATTCAGTAGAATAATAAGTACCAAGATAATCTGTCAATAAATCTTTTGGAGAATCTAGCATTTTTTCAAGAGTGTAGGTTTTAATACCATTGCCGATATCTACTTTGACTATCATTCGAGTAAAATCTTCAGAAAACTCAATGTCATAGTCAATCTCATTATCGACAGATTGAAAATGGTTGGTGTCAATTGGAACAAGTTGAAAATACATCCATGCTATTTTAACCATTAATTTTTCATCTTTTATCTCTAACTCCCATATACTTCCAGTCGTGGGGTTATAATAAAATCCAGTTTTTTGGTGTAGCTCCACTACGGGTAAATTAATAGAGCTAATAGAACGCGAAATAGGTTTAACAATATCTTCAATATAATCATTATCTAAATATATATCAGCAATTTGAAAAGCTAATTTAGTTGGGTTAATCGTACTTAGATTAGCCAGACAGATAACAGAAAATTGTCGTTCGGGAAATCTAATAAAGTCACTCCGATAACCCGTCCAAGAGCCTCCATGCCTAATTGTTTTCAAGCCGCCGCGATTGCCAATCTGCAACCCAAATGAACCTGATATAACTTCACCATTATTGAGTTTGCGTGGAGTAGTTACCTCTTCAATTAAATCTTGTCCGTAGCCACCTAAGATATTGTGGTAGAAGTTTCGATCCCAAAGTAGTAAATCTTCGATCGTCGTGTAAAGCTGTCCGTCTCCACAGAAATCGTGAAAAGACATATCGATCTGGAAACCACCTCCATCTTTTGGAGCGTATCCATTGGCTCTATTTTTCACGATTTCCTTGAAGTTATCGTGAAAATGGGTATTTTTCATTCCCAGCGGGGCAAAAATATTTTCTTGAGCGAATACCCGTAAAGATTTGCCAGAGACACGTTTCACAATTTCTGCTAGTAAAATGTAGCCAGAATTGCAATATAATTGCTCGGTTCCAGGCTCGAAATTTAAGCTTTTTTGTCGAGCAATTAAGGCAATAATTTCTTCATTTAAATACTTATTTTCAAATATCATTCCAGCAAAGAACATCAAAATCAAATAATCGCGCAAACCGCTGGTGTGCTCGAGCAAATGACGAATAGTAATGGAGTGACTGTATTGAGGAATTTCTGGAATATATTTTTGCAATTCATCATCTAAGTTAAGAAACTTTTGTCTGGCTAGTAAAACGATACACATTGCTGTAAATTGCTTGGAGTTAGAAGCGATATCAAAGACAGAATTAAGGGAAATAGGAATGTTATATTCCAAGTTAGCCATACCATAACCACGCTGGTAAATTATCTCGCCATTCTGAATAACAGCAATAGTACATCCAGGGGAATCAGGTTTATCCCACTGGATGAATAATTCATCGACTTTAGTAATGAGCGACATTATTTTTTTACTTCTGCATATTTCCATCTACCCAGTTTAGCGAATTCTCGACATGAACCATTTGTCGCAAGTGATAATCTTTAAAAGCCTCTATTTCCGTTGTATGCAAGGTTCTCGGCTGAATGCCCTTGAGACACATGAGAAACAGGAGCTAGGAGCATCTCCCCTAGCTTTCAACCACACTCAGCTTTTTGATGACAACTATTTTTTACAACAACACTAATCTGTCACCAATGACAAATAATCTGGTACATCTTAGGAGATAGGGAACTCATAACTCTTATGAAATTATTTGTTTGTTGCTGTCTTTAATTGCTTCTCAGGCTTATTATCTGGAGCATTGGGGATTAATCTTTCTAATCCACGAGCAATTATTGGTAGGAATAAGATAACTGCTGTCACACCAATCAAATTAAAGATAATTTGAGCATTAGCAATCTGGCGACCCACATTCTCACCAGAAATTGCTAGGACAAGTTGCGCCAAGAGTGGGGCAAAGATGATTCCCAGAATGGCACTAATTAAATTAAACAGAAAATGAAACACACCTGTCCGCAAAGCTGGACGACCACGCCCAATTGTAGCGACTAGAGTATCAGCGCAGGTGCCAACTTCTGCACCTAGCATGATAGCAATACCAGCAGGAAGTGAAACCAAGCCAGAACCCGCCAAGGTAATCACAATGGCGACTGTTGCAGAGGAAGATTGAATGATAATTGTAAAAATTGCTCCAACTATGGCACCTAAAAGTGGATTGTTACCCAGGGTTTGCATCAAATCAATAAAGGGCTGGTAGTTTCTAAACGGCTTCATTGCTTCATCAATGGCTTCCAAACCATAGAACATTAAGCCGAACCCCAGCAGAATGAGACCAATATTTTTCTGAGTGCCTGTTTTGCCCAAAAATAGCACCAACAGCCCTACGAACATCAAAATAGGAACGTATTGTTCTATATCAAGAGAGATGATTTGAGCGCCTACTGCTGTCCCAATATTAGAACCTAAAACCACGCCCAAGGACTGAACAAATGTCAGAACACCTGCACTCACCATTGCAATCACTAAAATGATAGTGACTGATGATGATTCCAGAAGAGTAGTGGCAACAATTCCAGTCCCTACGCCTGCAAAGCGGTTGGTGGTGAACTTGCTGAGAAGATTTTTCATCCGGTCGGTTCCGATGTCTTCTAGTCCTTCAGACAGTCGGGTTACGCCATAGATAAACAAGACTAGACCGGCTATTGCACCCATAGCCATTTGGAAGAAGTTTATGACTTCCTTTTTCTCTTTTGATGATTGTTCCGAACCGCTGGGTGCAGGGGGAGCTTGAGCAATTTCAACTTTGATGTCTTCTTGTATACGTTCAGACTGAACCGTTTGGGCATTGACGCTAAACTCTACAGATGATGAACCCAAAAATGGAAGTTCAGAGTTCAATATAGAGGGATAAAAAATCAAAGTTATGACGAAAAAGGCGATACTCAACAATTTGAGTATCTTTTTAGTGAATATTTTTGCAATGAACACAATAACTCCTCAAAATAAATGTATTTTGTTATCATTCAAACTTGTGAGATACAGGTTGCTGCAAACAAATGTTGCATAAACACACACACATATATATCTGCTTTAAGTAGGAAAGATGGTATCAAACTGATTTTTATTTTTCAAATTTTCTTGCTTAAAAAATTATGATCTTATTGTTATTTAAGGTTAAAAATTGACTATTTTAAAATTAAATTTTGTTTAAATAAAAATTAAGAAAATGACTTTTTATTGGGAAATTACTTAATTTGTAAGTACGTTGAAGTGTAGGTAAACCCAGGGGAAATGCATCTAAATTAGTCTTGACAAAAAGTTTATTTAATGCAGCAACAAAAAATCAGAATTTATCGTTTGAGTGATTTTCCTCCAGTCAACACAGTTACCACGTACCAGCCGCAGTGCCGAGTTATGACTATATAGTTCCTTGGGAGGCGCGAGTCCCCCACGGATACAAGTGGATTGTTTCAAGTGGGGTTTAAATCCCCATTTGAAACCTGGTCACTAATAACTGATAACTGTTCACTGTTTTAAAGCGATCGCACTTTCCCCCTAGCTCCCCGACTTTTTAAAGAAGTCGGGGAGCTGAAGTCTGAAAAAGGGAATACTAAAGGCAACATCTCATATTCAAAGTTTATGCCGCAAAGACGGATTCCCCTGCAAACTGGAAACTTTTACCATGTCTACAATCGGGGGAACAATCGCTCCTCGATTTTCTTTGAGCGTGAGAACTATGTTTATTTTCTGCGTTTGGTAAGGGAACATCTCATCACCAATGCAGTAGATATTGTTGCTTACTGTTTAATGCCCAATCATTATCATTTTTTGGTCTACCTAAGAGATGAAACCCTTTCTGATGCAATGAAATCCCTCTCACTCTCCTACACAAAGGCGATTAATAAGCGTTTCAATCGTTCTGGGGTCTTATTTCAGGGACGGTTTCAAAGTATTCATATTCCACAAACCGACTATCTTGTCCATCTCGCACGCTATATTCATCTCAATCCGGTAAAAGCAGGACTGGTGCAGCAACCTGGAAAATGGGAATTTTCCAGCTATTTGGAATATGCAGGCTTACGAGGAGGAACACTACCCAAAACAGAGTATATCAAGATGCAGATTGAGGAATCTGCGTATCAGCAATTTTTGGCTGATTATAACCTACCTGATAGCACTGGCTTCAAAAAACTGCTGCTGGACGGATAGATCCCCGACTTCTTAAAGAAGTCGGGGATCTGATTTATGCGATGTTTTGCTGAGTGCGGTTTTCCCATCTCTAGTCGCGAAAAACCCGCAATAGAGAAAGATCTCGCTACATTGGATGATATATAAAGAAAAATCGCTTTTAGGTGCGTATTGAACCGCTACTCACACACAACTATGAGTACAAATGCCATTATCTCAGAGAATCCCTTACTAAAAGGCTCAGGCTTACCTCCCTTTGGGGAGATGAAACCAGAGCATGTCGTGCCAGCATTCAACCAACTCCTGGCAGAACTAGACAAGGAACTTGCTACTATAGAAGCTCATGTAGAGCCTACTTGGAGCGGTTTAGTAGAACCTCTAGAAAAGCTGACCCAACGCTTAAATTGGAGTTGGGGCGTAGTCAGCCATCTGATGGGTGTGAAAAATAGCCCGGAACTGCGCGAAGCATACGAAACCGTACAGCCCTTGGTGGTACAATTCTCTAATAAGCTTAGCCAAAGCCAACCAATTTACAATGCTTTTAAGGCAGTCGGTGCAAGTGAGACTTGGGCAACATTAGACTCGGCTCAACAACGCATTGTAGAATCTGCTATCCGAGATGCAGAACTTTCTGGTGTTGGCTTGCAAGGTGAAGCACGGGAACGCTTTAACGCCATTCAGATGGAGTTGGCAGAACTTTCTACCAAGTTTTCCAACCACCTGCTAGATGCGACTAAAGCCTTTAGCATGACACTGACAGCCAAAGAAGAAATCGACGGTTTACCCCCCAGCTTGCTCAGTTTAGCAGCACAAGCGGCACGGGCTGCGGGAGAAGAAAACGCGACTCCAGAAAACGGTCCTTGGCGCATCACGTTAGACTTCCCGAGTTACGCTCCTTTCATGCAGCATAGCACCCGACGTGATTTGCGAGAAAAATTATACAAAGCCTTTATCACCCGTGCTTCATCGGACGAGTTGGATAACAACCCGTTAATTGAACGCATTTTGGAGTTGCGTCAAGAACTGGCTCAATTACTCGGCTTCAAAACATATGCAGAATTGAGCTTAGCTAGTAAAATGGCTAAGAGTGTGGAGGCAGTAGAGTCCCTGTTAGAGGAACTGCGCTCTAGCAGTTATGATGCTGCTGTCAAAGAATTGGAAGAGCTCAAAGCTTTTGCTGCATCCAAAGGTTCCCCAGAAGCAAACGATTTGCAGCATTGGGATATCACTTTTTGGGCAGAACGTCAACGAGAAGAAAAATTTGCCTTTACTGCTGAAGAATTACGCCCTTATTTCCCACTTCCTCAAGTGCTGGATGGTTTGTTTGGACTAGTGCAGCGGCTGTTTGGCGTAAATATCACTCCTGCTGATGGTCAAGCCCCAGTTTGGCATGAGGATGTGCGTTACTTCCAAATTGCTGATGAAACGAATAACCCAATTGCCTACTTCTACCTAGATCCCTACAGCCGTCCAGCAGAAAAGCGCGGCGGTGCTTGGATGGACATCTGTATCAATCGTGGTAAAGTCACGGAAAATGGGATAACGACTACTCGCTTACCTGTGGCGTATTTGGTGTGCAACCAAACTCCCCCAGTAGATGGTAAGCCTAGCCTCATGACTTTCTCTGAAGTAGAAACTTTGTTCCACGAGTTTGGTCATGGGTTGCATCATATGCTGACCAAGGTAGACTACAGCAGTGCAGCAGGCATTAACAATGTTGAGTGGGATGCTGTGGAATTGCCCAGCCAGTTTATGGAAAACTGGTGCTACGACAAACCAACTTTGTTTGGTATGGCGAAGCATTACGAAACTGGCGAACCTTTGCCAGAACATTATTACCAAAAGCTATTGGCAGCAAAGAATTACATGAGTGGTAGTGGGATGCTGCGGCAAATTCACTTTAGCATCCTTGACATAGAACTGCACCACCGCTATCGTCCTGGTAGTGGGGAAACTCCAAAGGATGTGCGATCGCGTATTGCCAAGACCACAACTGTTTTACCACCACTTCCAGAAGATTCGTTTTTATGTGCATTTGGGCACATATTCTCTGGTGGATATTCGGCAGGTTACTACAGTTATAAATGGGCTGAGGTATTGAGTGCAGATGCGTTTGCAGCTTTTGAAGAAGCTGGCTTAGACAACGAGCAGGCTATAAAAGCTACAGGGAAGCGTTATCGCGATACAGTACTAGCTCTTGGTGGTAGCAAGCACCCAATGGAAGTATTTAAGTCATTCCGGGGTCGCGAACCCAGTACTGAACCTTTGCTCAGGCATAATGGTTTAGCTGTTGCAGCCTAAGTGAGGAGATGAGGGAGATGAGGGAGATGAGGGAGATGAGGGAGTTGAGGGAGATGAGGGAGTTGAGGAAGTATTTTCTCCCCCTACTCCTCCTACTTCCCCTACTCCCCGTACCCTTAGCGACTTACGCACAAGCTTCTAACCCACGTATCACAAAGCAAATAATACAAACCGATAACCGCAGCAAGCAGTTTCAAGTAAACATTCCCAAAAAGGGTTTACCAGGACGCCGGGAAAATGGCGGTACACGCAGAGAAAGTTGTATGTTCGGGGAATTACCACTGTTGGCGTTACTGCTACCGCCAACTAATATCGGGTTAACAACCGCCGCTTATCCCCGGTTTTTTTGGTACACACCCAAAAACACAGCGCAAAAAGTAAATTTCACTCTTCATAAGGTCAACGAGACTGGTCAGCGAACTTTAGTTTACAACACGAGTTTTCAACCCAGTCGCGAATCTGGTGTCACTAGTCTCGCCTTACCGAGTCAAACAATTCCACCTTTGGAAATTAACCAATTATATCAATTCTCTGTGTCCTTAATCTGCGGTCAGGATGCTTCGCCCAATTCTGTCATTACTGTATACGGTTGGGTGCAGCGGGTTGCTCTCAGTAACAATGTTGAGTCCACTCTTAAGCAGTTGAGTCGTAGGGAGCGAATTTCAGTCTATGCTCAACAAGGTCTGTGGTTTGACCTGGTTTCAACTCTGGCTGATTTACGTGCTTGCAACTTCTCTGATCCCACCCTGCTGGCTACCTGGGTAAGTGTGGTGAAACAGACAGCTTTATTTAAAGCAGAGGCGATCGCCCAACAGCCCCTTTTACAAAAGTGTTCTTCACCCTAAACCCTAGCCTCCACCTGGAAATAACACAAAAATAGCGAACAGCAAATTTTAAATTTTTATAACAAATAATATTTTATCACTTCTTTGCAATACTTAACTAACTTATTAATTAAAAATAGTAAACATAGATTAAAACTAATAAATTTAATAACCGTTCATTAAGTTCATCAGTCAAAATTGAGGGTAAGCTGAAATCAAGGAAGTCTAGTTAAAACTTTAGGTAACTAGGCGCAAATAAACTTAAATGTCGTTTGTCATAAGTCATTTTTTTCATCAGTATATTAATGACTTATGACTCATGACCAATAGCTAGTTCCCCAAGCAACCTGAACAACAAGACGTAAGATGATAGAAAAAATTTTGCTAGCTGTCTCTGGATTGGGGCATGCAGAAGAAATGCTCAAAACTTTGACAGATGTGCCATCAATCCAACGGTCAAAAGTTACAGTTTTGCACGTTGTTCCCGACCAAATTTCTGCTGAAGCCATGACAACTAAATGGGAAGAAGGCGGCAAAATTCTCGCGAATGCGATCCAGTATTTGAACTTAGATCCGAGCAAAGTTTCTTCGATTTTGCGGCAAGGTGACCCGAAACGTGTTGTTTGTGAGGTAGCTGATGAAATCGATGCTGACTTGATTATTATGGGTTCACGCGGACTCAAGCGGTTGCAATCCATTTTATCGAATTCAGTCAGTCAGTACGTTTTCCAATTATCTTCTCGCCCCATGTTGCTGGTCAAAGATGACATTTATGTCAAAAAAGTTAACCGGATTATGGTGGCAATGGATAACTCTGATGCTGCAAAAAATTGCTTGAATTTGGCTTTATTCCTCCTGCGAGATATTAAGGGAGGGGAGTTAATTCTGGCTAATGTTAATACAGATTTACGCAGTAAAGAATCTGACACAACACAAATTAGTCCAGAACAAAGTCCTGTTTTAGCTGCAGCTTTTTTAGAAGCTAAAAAGTATGGTGTACAAGCCCGTTGTGTCACCAGCAGTGGTAAAGCAGGCGAAGAAATTTGTCGGTTAGCAGATGAGTGGAACGTAGATTTATTATTACTCGGTTCTCCGGATCGACGTCCTTCCATTGCCAAGAATTTGGTAGATATAGATCGGCTTTTGGGAGCTTCTTTATCTGACTATGTTCGAGTTAATGCCACCTGTCCAGTATTGTTAGCACGGACGTTAGGTTAGGTACTGCGGTTGATAAACAAAACCCCTACATTTGTTGTGTAGGGGTTTTTATTTTATTGACAAAACAGGTCTTAACTAATCTTTTTTCCCTTCGCGGCTAGCAGTTTGAATGTAAAGAATGATTAAAAAAACAGCGGGAACCAAAACGAACAAAATGCTCGCCACGAACCCCAGTTCATTAACTTGCATGGAAATAAAGCCTCTCTATAATATCCAGTCAACAACTTTAGGATACCACTATCACGGCTTCAACGAGTTATTTATGACAAGTTCAAAGTCTAAGTTGAATATCTTTTTTGACTCTTGACTTTTAACTCTTGATTATTTACCGTTAAGGCTTTGTTACTACGCTAACTGGACCATTCACAAAGGTTTGACAAGCAAGACGGCAATTTTCTGGCTTTTTCTTCAAAAATCGATTTTCTACATCTGTACGGGGCGAGAGATTTTCTATTCCTTCGACGACTTCGACAACGCAGCAGCCACACTGACCGTAGCCTCCACAATTCATCATCTTGCCAAACAATTTATATATATCAATGTTATTTTGCAGGGCTTTCTCCCGCAGATTCGCACCATTTGCCGCCACGACTTCTTGATTTTCTTTAACGAATGTGATATTCCCCATATCTAATACCTCGTTCACTGTAAGCCTGACTGTAAAGGCTAAGTTTTGACCTGCCTTTAGAAAACGTATTACTTATTATATTAATTTATTGCGTAGTTTTAAGAATTATAAATTTTTAGCAAAAACTATTTTACAAAAAATAAGACAGGTGAATGCAGGAAGTACTTTAGAAAAACTCTCCGGGTTAATTAGTTTCAGACCACAACACAAAGTAGGGTGGGCAGTGCCCTAAAGTGATGTCCAGATTATATGCTAATGCTTTGCACGGCACACCTTACAGTCTAAAAATGAGATACCATATTTCATGATTTTTGTCAATGCGTAAGTCCTAGTACCAGCCCTGTCAAGGTGCATACAAATTCTTGAAAAGAAATTCCTCTATTACCTCCTTCCTCTGTGTACTCTGCGCCCTCTGCGGTTAAATAAAATACTTTTAACTGCAGAGAACGCGGAGAGTGCAGAGAGAAAAAAGAGATTTTTTGAGTCACCTTGAAAGGGGTAGTCCTAGTACTTTAGAAAAACTCTTCGGGTTAATTAGGGGGTGTAAGGTTCAGATTCCCGACTTCTTAAAGAAGTCGGGAATCTTGTTGTTCAGGATTGGTAAATTAAGTGTTATCACCGAAAAAAAATTATATTTTGTAGCAATTAAGTGTTCTCACCGAAGCCAAACAAAAAAAATTTGTTTACAAAGGACAAGCAATTACTTGATTAAGCTACTGAATTTAACGGTCTCGCATTGAACTGGATTTTTTCAGCTTTAGGCAAAACCCTTAAATTTACCAGTCTTCATCATTAGGAATGATTAGGGGAATGATATGTCTAACAGCTTTTTGGCAAGTTTTTAGTTTGATTGGTCAATCGTAACCATCTTATATTTCTAATGAATAGAAACAAAATACTTAATGCTACTGCTAGTCTTAAATTTAAATATGCGCGGTGTATCTGTTCGGGTTTAGGAATAACCTTGGCAACCGCCATGATGCAGACTACAATACTCATCTTCATACATCCCGCACTTGCTGTAGATGGTATTCTAGACGTTTCTCCTATTCAAAAAATGAATTCAACATCTGCTGCAGATGGTGTTTTAGACATTTCTCCACTGCAAAAGTTGACTACTAAAGCAGATCTAAATGATATCCCTTTAGAAGGCTTCTTATCTTCCAATACAATGCTAAAGGAAGATAAAAAAGTTATCAAACCTAAAATCTTACCCGCCAAGCAACTCACCCCAACCAAACGAATTGCTCAAACAGATTCTTCTGGTGTTGTTGGCGATACTTTAGGAGAAATTAATAAGTTGCGCCAACAGCTTCTTATTGACCCAATTATTATAAAAGGTAGACCTGTAGGTCGATCAGCACCAGCTTCCAGTGCGGGGACTCCCACAGCTTATGGTGCAAGTTGGGGTCAAGCCTATGTGGGTGTTGGAGGATATTTACCTTTTGATGGGGATGATATCGACGGTTCACTATCTGTTGGTTTTGGCTTGGGAGACGCGGTGAGATCCATAGGTGCTGAAGTTAACGTTAACGTTACTAGCTTAGGCGGTCAAAATTTTGACTTTGCTGGAAGTGGAGGCATTGGTGTAAAATTACATAAATATTTTGATGATGGTACAGCAGTAGCTGTTGGCTGGTCAAATCCCGTAAAATGGGGAGAAGTCAACAATGCAAAAGACACCTTTTATGGTGTCGTGACTAAATCATTTTACTTACAGCCAAATAATCAATTGCCTTTGACTGTTTCTCTAGGTGTAGGTAGTGGTAGTTTTCGTTCTAAAGGGGCTATCGAAGCAGGTGAAAATTCTGTGAATTTTTTCGGTAGTGTAGGTTTGCGGGTTGCTCCAGAAGTCTCTGTCGTCAGTAGCTGGACTGGAAATAGCCTTAACGTAGGTGGCTCTTTTACTCCTTTGCGAACAACCCCCTTAGTCATCAATGCTATTTTCACAGACGTAACGAACAATCTTGATCGAGGTACTGGCTTAAGCTTAAGTGCAGGCTATATTTTCCAGTTCTAACTTATTGGTTTTATAGAAAAATTAGGAAATTTCATCAAGCAGCAATGAAGAAGCAAAAATCTCGCCTCAGTCTGGGCTTTTTACTATTGTTTGCAGGCTGTCTTGTGAGCGCTACACCGTTAAAAGTCTACGCTGGTGAGAATGTTGTTAACGGAACTAGCGCAGAATCATCGTCTTTCTCGGGCGATAGTTTTAATCCTACAAATCAGTCAGAATCTGCTCAACCAGTACCTGGTACTAATGTATCAATTGAGGTAAACGGTACAATTAGCGTTTCGCCAGAAGTTCAACAAAGTTTAAATACTGTTGCTACCAATATATTGGAGGGTGCTAGTTCTGACCCTACTACTGGCACTGTTAGTACTCTAACAAATGCAATTGCCACCATTCTAGCACGAGGCTCTGATGCTAGTACAGCAATCAATGAGGTACAAACTTCTTTATCTGGTTCGGGAGTTTCACAATCTCTAATTACAGGGCTTGTCAACAACTTGGGAGGTTTATTTACTAGCTTTGAGACTGTAGCAGTACCTGGTGTCACTGTAGCTGGAATACAACCTGCACAGCTAGTAGTTAATAATCAGCTTGCTCTAAGTGGCGATCCATATAATGTAGGTGTGACTCAATTGGATGCTATGATTGAAGCTTACAACATAGGATTTGTGAATGATTTAGCGGGTTTCCTAGAAGGTTTTGATTTAGCATCTATACCCAATTTTCCTATAGTTGGATTACTACCAATACAGCTAGTTGTGGATGTTACTCAATTGAATCTCGCTATTGAGGCTTACAATAATATTGTTCTTCAAACCGACGCTGAAACATTCATAAGGCTTTCCCAAAATCCGGAATTTGTGGAAATTAGTCGTATTCTCCAACAACTAAGAGCTTCTCTTAGAGCTAGGTATTGAGAATTTACTGCTAATTTATAAAAGTAAGTAGGGTGCATAATGTTCACCCTAGTTTATGTCATATTTCTAAAATAATAAGTAGGGTGCACAATGTCCACCCTAGTTTATGTCATATTTCTAAAATAATAAGTAGGGTGCACAATGTCCACCCTACTTTATGTCATATTTCTAAAATAATAGGAACGCGATGCATCGCGTTCACTAATTTTATTTATCTAAAACCAACGGCTGCTTGCCATACAAAAGCTAGCAACAAGAAGAATACAGGAATGAGTGGTAGAACATCTACCAGTGGGTCGAAGATTTGGTAAGCTTCAGGTAATTTTGCTAATAACAATGCCGCTTCCATATTTATTAAATCCACCTATCCAACACAGCTTTCACAATTGACAAGTATCTTAACACAGTTTAGTCATTTATGAGTCCTGAATGTTTTTCTATTGAGTCCTCAGTGCTTTCTACAGTCAGCCATTGGGCAAATTCTGTGGCAAATCGGTCTTCTAATATTGCCTTGCGTATCCTTTGAGTAAAGCGAATCAGTTCGGTGATGTTGTGAATGCTTAACAAAGTGTAAGCTAAGATTTCTTGCGATCGCACTAAATGAGACAAATATGCACGGCTAAAGTTTTGACAAGTGTAGCAAGGACAAGTTTCATCTAAAGGCGTAAAATCTTGACGAAACTGTGCATTCTTTAAGTTCCATCGTTCACCTTGCACCATCGCCGTTCCATGTCTCGCCCAGCGGGTGGGAATCACGCAGTCAAATAAATCTACACCAGATGCGATCGCGATCGCCATCTCTCGATAAGTTCCTACACCCATCAAGTAACGTGGCTTTTCTGGGGGTAGTAGCGGTGCTGTGGCTTCCACAATTTTTGCGATCAGTTCTGGCGGTTCGCCCACACTCACACCACCAATAGCATATCCGGGCAGATCCAACTGTGCTAAGGCAACAGCCGCAGAGGAGCGCAAATCAAGATGCACACCTCCTTGTACAATACCAAACAATGCCTGGTCACTGCGTTTATGCGCTGCAATACAACGTTCTAACCAACGGTAAGTTCTCAGCGTTGCTGCTTCCACATCTTCTCGACTCGCTGGGTATGGCGGACACTCATCAAACGCCATAATGACATCCGCCCCTAAAATATTCTGAATCTCAATCGAGCGTTCTGGTGTTAAATTAATAATTTGACCATCATGCGGTGAGCGAAACGTGACACCCTCTTCACTGATTTTTCGCATTTCGCTTAAGCTGAAGACCTGAAACCCACCAGAGTCAGTCAGAATCGGACCATTCCAGCCCATAAATTTGTGCAGCCCTCCACCTCCAGCCACAATTGCTTCACCCGGTTGGAGGTGCAAATGATAAGTATTGCACAATATCATTTGTGCTTGTGTATCGCGCAGTTGCGCAGGAGTGAGAGTTTTGACATTTGCTAGCGTCCCCACCGGCATAAATCGTGGGGTTTCCACCGGACCATGAGGCGTAAAAAAAATCCCGGCTCTAGCTTTCGTTTGGCTACAGCTGGTTAGACGTTGAAAAGAAAATTTTGCTTTCAAGAGACAATTAACCTTTATCAAACATTCAGCAACGCTCCTCGCCTTTGAGGCGAAAAGCTCCTCAACGTCAGCTTTTTAGCTAACTGTTTATCCTAATTTAGCTGTTTGACACTCCCCTGGCTGAACAAATTTCGCTACGCTAACCGTAGGCTTAAGCCTATATTGTGGCTTTGATCACGCTTGCTAAAGCGGCAGGGTTTTTAGCCTACCCTTTATAAAAACGTTTTTTACTAAAGAATGCTCAAAAGGCTGATAAATGAAATGCTGATAGCTGATGGAGCTTTAGAGTAAATCTGAATTATCATCGTCAAATTCTGCGTCCCATTTTGCTGAGAGTACCTGCTCCATCATCACTTCTATATCGTTGACATTCAAGCAACGTTGTTGTCGCTCTTGCAAAGGAGTTGACAAAGGAATCAGCCGCAGACACACCCCTTCTTGCACTAGATCAAAGTAAGTTTGTTTTTCTGAAGACTGTTTCAGTTCCAAGTAATCAAAACTGTGAACATTCAGGTAAAGAGCATGATTTGCGACTAGGGTAGAACGTTGTGGATTGGCAAATACTTCCATAACATCCCCTTCACCTTCGCTCTGCAATTTACCTGCGTAAGTGTAGATGTAGCGGACACGACCTAAATCCGTCAGCAATCGCCGCATATCAAGCTTATTTACAACCACGCCTGTACTGATAATGCACGGGGCTGGTATCTTTGCGTTAGGTAGATGATGACTCATAATTAAACAACTTCAAGAGGGTAGGTGAGATACAACACAGTAAAGCAGTCAAAACAACAGCTTTTTTGTCCCCTACATTTTAATCAAATATCAACTCTGTAGAGCGAATAACTCAAAAGCTGTCATAACTGGTTTTTAAGAAACAGCACTGCTAAACTGCCAGTGAACTAGATTTTGACTGCCTAACCCTAGCATAAAAGTGTTAATCCTATACAAAGTATTTCACTTTTTATACTGAGATAAGAATAACAAAATTTTTCAGATAAGTTTCTCATAAATGGAAATCTTATTTAAAGCTTTAAAAATTAATGCTTGTGTATGTCGCTCAATTGTCAGTGTTATTCCTTAATTGGCAAAGACAGGGAATTTTTATTAATGTCAAAAATATGACTAATCGCTTTCACTGGTGGAAACAACTGCTGTTGGATATAGCAGCATCTCTTATATTCTATACTAGCATTCCCCTACCTTACGTAAACGGGTTAGACTTCAGGAAAGTGGCGCGGTTTGCCCCACAAATCGGGTTAATCATTGGAGGAATTTTAGGGTTCTTTGATGTCAGTATGAATTATCTCGGTGTGCCAACGCTAACCCGCAGCGTATTAGTGGTGTGTCTTTGGATTACCATTACTGGTGGGCTACACTTAGATGGAGCAATGGATACTGCGGATGGCTTGGCAGTGGGTGATCCAAAGCGACGACTAGAGGTGATGGCAGATAGTGCTACAGGTGCGTTTGGAGCAATGGCAGCAATTGCCTTAGTATTCATGAAAACAGCGGCTTTGACGGATTTAGAGAAATACCGTTGGTTCGTTTTGATGGTTGCTTGTGGGTGGGGACGTTGGGGTCAACAAGTGGCGATCGCCCAATACCCATACCTAAAACCAACAGGTAAAGGCGCACTTCACAAACAAGCGATTCGTTCCTACAAAGATTTGCTACCAGGGCTGTTATTGATGATCAGTTTGAGTAGTTTACAAATACTGCTAGACAAAAGTTTGTTTTTCGCCTTGGGAATGATACTCGCTGGAAGTGCGATCGCCATTTTAACTGGTGCCTGGTTTAACCATAAATTAGGTGGACATACAGGAGATACCTACGGCGCAGTCGTTGAGTGGACTGAAGCTTTATTTCTTTGTGTACTAACTGCTTTGGAAAATCTATAAATCATAAAAAAGTTTCTTAAGAACGCAGAATGCAGAACACAGTTGGTATCCCCATAAATAAATGCGCTCTTTACTCTTCTGACGACTGAGTTCCTACTCTGCGGTCTTTCTTAGAATTCATAATTTCATTTAACTGCCTGTAGCCGTGTCACCTTAAGTTTAAAAGCTCCAACGCCAGTTTCTCCAAAAGACCGGACGCGAATGACGTAATTACCTGTTTCCGTGATTCGGGTAAAAAGTAGGGAATTGCTGGTACCATCAGGACCATCGTCATTTTCCGCCAATGTTGTTCCATTGGGTCCTAGCAGTGTGATGATACAGTCAAAACTGTCAGACACCAGATCAACCGCCAGATTATCGCCCTTATTCAACTTCACCATGTAATCACGGGCAAATCCACCTTGACCTGTGGGAATGTCTTTGTCAGAGAGTGTATCAGTAATTTCATTACCGACAGGTATAGAAAGTGGATTATAAAATTTATTGGCTTGAGCGAATGCTGCTGTTGTACCTATACCAATTGCTAGTAACGTGGCAGGAATGATTGTGACTTGTTTCAATCCCACCGCCAAACCCTTATTTATCATTCCAAAGACTATTCCCACAAAAACAGAGCCATCTGGTTAATTATAGTTTTCTTAAGCAGAATTTGCCTATGCAGGGACACCGTAGGGGGTAAGAATTCAAAATCCAAAATTCAAAATTCGCTCATTCAAAAAAATAATAGCTACACACTAACTTCTTTACAAAAATAGGGTTTTGTGCTCCTACACTTTTAAGGTAATAGCAGATGCTGCTAACCCTACAACTTTCATTCCAGCTTGATTGAGTGTTTGCATAGCAGACATAGCAGTCGCACCCGTTGTGTAAATGTCATCGACCAAAAGCACCGGAACTTCTGGAAGGCGACGAAAATCTTTGCCTATTCCAAAAGCTTCAGTTAAATTTTTGGCTCGTTCTGAGGCTGATAAAGAATATTGCGCTTCAGTCGATCGCACTCTTGTCAAACCATTTTGTTTCAATTTTAATCCTGTTGTTTCGCAAAAACTTTGCGCTATCAATGCAGCTTGGTTATATCCCCGGTCTTTTTGCTTATCAGGGTGGAGTGGGATAGGAACAACCACAATTTTCTCGTAAAGGGGCGTATGCAATAGCCATGCTTCTCCTAAGGATTGACCCAAAGGACGAGCAATTTGGGGTTGGTTTTCGTATTTCATTGCAGCGATCGCTCGTTTAAGTATACCGCCATATCTCCCCCAAGCAAATACTGGTAGGGAGTCTTTCCACAGAGAACTTGGGTCTTTTAGGTGACATTTTTGCAACTGTCTAGCACAGTTTTGACACAAGTCCTCGGAGGTGGGACGCTGGCAAAGGGGGCAGTTGCATTGTAGAAAAAGGTTGAGTAAGCCTTTAAAATTTTGAGTCCAGTTTTTCATCTAGGGTGAACAACTCCCTTCTACTGTAAGTGATACTTTAATCAAAATGTATAAGTGTAAAGTTTTGTAAGAAATAATTTATACTTTGCGTAAATTTTCTACCTGAACCTGAAAAATAAGTAGAGCCATAGTTTGTTTCCTATGGCTTGATAATGGTTCTAGAAAGCCTGTTTAAAGCAGCACATATTGTTGCAACAGACCGATAGCATAAATTGACTCAAATATTGGCAAAAAACCAGAAAAACAGAAAAACAAATGAGCCATGCTAGAAAAAATAGCCATAGCGGCGAAAGACACGGAAAAGGCAAGTAGGAGAAGAGGTCGTTCTGCTTTCCCTTTTATCCATCTACTATCAAGGCTTTTAGAAGTAACACAAATGATTGCCATTTGGGCAGGGGGGATGCTACAAGGACTGGTTCACTTAGTATCCAAATTTTCTAAGAGCACACAAATAAAAAGGAGCACGACAATTGCTGCACTAGTGATGGCTGCAATTTTAGCCGGACATAGTGTATCAGCGCAGGTTAGTGGACCACGTCCGCTTTCGCAGATAGAGGTTCCAAAACCAAAGAATTTAGGAGATTTCGTAAAGGACGAAAAGGCTGCGATCGCCCTAGGAAAGTCTCTTTTTTGGGATATGCAGCTTGGTAGCGATGGCATCCAGTCCTGTGCCAGTTGTCACTTTCATGCCGGAGCAGACAACAGATCCAAGAACCAGATCAGCCCAGGTCTTTTGGAAACAACTTTCACTACGGGAGGCGGTCCAAACTACCAATTGACGGCAGCAGATTACCCATTCCATAAGCTAGCAGACCCAAATAACATATCATCTACCGTTGTGTCCGACAGTAATGACGTCACCGGCTCGCAGGGAGTCTTTAGGTCAGAATTCGTTGACGTCGTTCCTGGCAGTGACAAGGACAAAGTGACTCCTAAAAACGATGAAGTCTTCAATGTTAATGGCACAAACGTACGTCGCGTGACGCCCCGAAATTCCCCGACGGTGATCAACGCAGTGTTTAACTTTCGTAACTTCTGGGACGGACTCGCTCAGAACACCTTCAACGGGGTGAATCCCTTAGGGTTGAGAGATCCCAATGCTTTTATTTTGAAAGCAACCACCCAGAGGCGGCTAGAAGATGTGCAAGTTAGTCTCAATAATTCCTCTCTAGCTTCACAGGCGGTAGGACCGCCGCTTAATGCCTTCGAGACGGCATTTGAAAACACCACTATCATCTCACCGTTCCGGGTTGAGGAGTCCGAAGCAAACGATACGGTTAGCGTGACCAACGCCCAAGGTCAGACGGTTGAAAATAACCCTGATTCGCAGGCGTCCCAAAACAGTCAAAGCACTACCAACAGCGCTAACTCCTCAAGGCAACAACCTCCGCCATCAAGTCCCACGCCTTTGAAAAGGTTTGGTAGAAAACTCGGTAAAAAACTACTTGCCTTGCAGCCGCTTGCTAAGCAGATTGTGGCTTATGATGACAGCGTTTTAGGTTCTTTAAGCAGATCGTCGCGTAATTCGCCCAGACAAGGTCTGAGAAAGTCTTACGAGGCGTTGATCCAAGACGCCTTCAAGCCGGAGTGGTGGCGATCAAATATAATCATCCGAGTTGATCCACAAACCGGCGAGCGAACCTTCCTCCGTAAGCCGAAGAACCGCTTGAGCACTATCGAATACACGCAGATGGAGTATAACTTCTCGCTGTTCTTTGGGTTGGCAGTTCAGGCGTACGAATCAACTTTGGTGTCTGCTGATACACCATTTGACCAGTTCTTAGGCGGGAACACCAGCGCTTTGACTGCTCAGCAGCAGCAGGGGTGGAACATTTTCCAGAACAAAGGTCTGTGCATTGGCTGCCACGCAGGCTCGGAATTGACCGCCGCTTCAGTAAGTACCGTAACTCAAAGGGGACGAATCTCACGTGCGCCTGTGCAGGCTGGTGGGCGCGCTGAAGACACTGGCTTCTTCAGCATTGGTGTCAGACCCTCCAGCGAAGACCCCGGTTTGGGTAATCTTGATAGGAATGATCAAGACGACTTAGGAAATCCGTTGGGCAATCCGCTCTCCGAGGTACGGCTGGCTCAGCAAGGGACATTTAAGCAGCTCCTCGGCGAAGACCCCCCTACGCTCAATCCACCGCTGACTTCTAATGAAAACGTAGTTGCAGAAGGAGCCTTCAAGGCACCCGGACTCCGGAATGTCGAACTCACTGCCCCCTACTTCCATAACGGTGGTCAGGCGACGCTGGAGCAAGTGGTTGATTTTTACAGTCGCGGTGGGGACTTTGGCGGTTTGCCAGTGCTCAACCTGACAGCCGAGGAAAAACAAGCGCTGGTTGCCTTTATGAAAGGGCTGACTGATGAGCGAGTCCGCAATCAAAGAGCGCCCTTCGACCATCCGCAACTGTTCGTTCCTAACGGACATCCAGGAAACCAAAACTCCGTCACCATCGACCCCAACGTCCAAACACAGGACAGCACTACGCAAGCCACAGATGCTCTGCTGGAAATCCCGGCTGTTGGTCGTAACGGTGGCAATCCTTTACCGAACTTCCTGGCAAGTTCTTAAATAACAGGGATCAATCCACCTCTGAGATTGACCTTGAATCGTGTTAACTGATAAAAAGCCTGGTTTCCCAGGCTTTTTTAATAGAGAACTTTGACATACACTCTATCGCAACGAGCGGTTTCTACACCTGTTGCCCTTTGATACCCGTTGCTTTCATACAGCTTGACTGCTTCGGTCAAAACACTGGCGGTTTCAATCCAAATTTGCTGAAAACCACGGGATGCGATCGCTGCTTCTAACTGCTGTAGCAAATATTTTCCCAATCCTAAACCCCTTACGCTGGACAAAAGATACATTTTGCGTATTTATATGGCTTTTTCCCCTCGTGTGATCGGGTAGTATGCCCCAGTACCCACAAGTTGGTTTTGGTATTCAATCACCCAAAACTCTCCCCCAGTTGCTAAGTAGTATTCTTCCACTTGCAGCACATCTCGATCTGCACCGTTTGGTTCCCAACTTAGACCGTATTCTGATAGTACAGACCGGATAATTTCAGCCGCAGGAGCGCGATCGCCTTACGGCGTGCGCTCCGCGCAATCGCCCTCTTGCCAGTCGCGAATCAAAAAATCCTTATATCCCGACTTCTTACGGAGTACCGTTATAGCGCGGGACTTACGGCGAATAAGTTAAAGATGCAAAACCACAAATCTCCTGCAAGAAAGTAAGCTCCTTTTTTCCATTTCGCTATCGGTTGAAAGCCTAAAACTTCTTGGTAAAACTTGAAAGATTCTTCCAAGTCTTTGACAGATAGATTGATATGATTGATACCAGTAATCATCAAGCTGTCTCTCCCCTGGTACTTTTAGCTGTGGACACGGGGTTGTGGGTGCAAATCTGCCAGCAACTCACTTTCAACAACTGCCAACTCATCCAGCCGTTGCATGACAATTTCACGGTCAAAGTAGGTATCAGCAAGAACCCAATATGTACCATAGTGCCGCGCCTCAGATGCCATCAAGCTTTGATAAAATTTTGCTAATTCTGGCTCAGGGCAGTGAATTGTTAACAATCCCAAGCGCTCGTGACTGCGAGCTTCAATTAAACCCGTGACGAGCAAAGAATCTAAAAACCGCTCTGGTTCTTTGGGGCGAACTTGTGCTTTCAAACCAGCACCGTAAGGAGGCGGCTGTAGGTTAGCAAGGGGGATATTCCGGCGTTCCAGCCATTGATTGACGAGTTCAAAGTGTTCTAGTTCTTCGCGGGCGATTTTGGTGAGTTCCCGCACCATTTTGGTATTAGAAGGGTAGCGAAACATAAAGTTTAACGCCGCACTAGCTGCTTTGCGTTCGCAGTGGGAGTGGTCGAGCAGAATAATATCTAAGTTAGATATTGCTTGTTCCACCCAAGCGGAACTGGTGGGTTGTTTCAGGGCGTTAATCGTCGGTAACTCAGATGAAAGCACGGGTTTTGGCTTAGAAAACTCTACATCTTCAATTTAATATTAGGCAGTGCTATTGACACTCCCCTGGTTGAGCAAATTTCGCTAGCGCTCCGGAGCTCGGAAAACCAGGGGATTCTACACTCATCCTAGTTACTTGCTCAAGCAGGCTTTCGCCCTTCGGGTTCGCAGTCGCCTACGGAGGGAAACCCTCCTGCAGCGCTGTCTCACCAACTAGAGTATTAAACTAAGCCGCTCCGTCACCAGAACGGCTCGTCTTCAAAACCGTGCGTGAAACTTTCGCTTCACACGGCTCCTCAGTAATTTGGTGCTTGTCCAAGCGCATACCTCCAACCGAACCATCTTCGGTTGTTTTAGTGTCATGGCAGTGTTTGTGTAAGACCTGGAGGTTTTTGTATTCATCTTTTCCTCCCTTGCTTAGGGGTGTTATATGGTCAACTTCTAACAGGTCTTCTTCTCTGAAATACAATCCGCAGTGAGCACATTTTCCTTTGTGCTTCTTCAGAAGTGTTGCCACTCTTTTAGGTACTTCTGGATGTGCGCCCATTCTTGAACTCCAGTAAATTAGGTCGCCATTGTATGGACTGGCTATGCCAGAGACTTTTATATGCCGAATAATTGGTGTCTCTACGTGTTTTATTAGAGTTATTAGTTTTTTACCTTTATTCGGTGTGGCGAATACCCAATTGTCATTTCCAATAGTGTGCCAATATTTTTTTGACACCCAGTAACCTGACTTATTGGGATGACGGCGTTGTGACCAAGCTCTTAGTTTTGGATACATGAGATTATCTAATTCGGAGTAAGTTTCCTTGCTCACGACTGTGGAATAGTAGTTTGACCATCCTCTGATTATTGGGTTTAGCTTCCCGATTAGTGCCTCTTGTGGCGCTTGCTTGTGGTCGTTGATGATACTAGCTATTCTTTCGTAGTGTATCCTCTGCTTTTCTGTGCTTGGGGTGATGATTGTTTTGAAGCCTTGTTTTGAGTGGTATTTACCCATTGGGAATTGCCTGATATTGAAGCCTAGGAAATTAAATCCTGGTACTTCAATTTCGTACTTGTTCAAAGTATGAGTTAGGCGTGTTTTTGAGGGCTTCAATTCTAAACCCATGTCTTGTAACCATTCAGATATTATTACCTGGCATCTTTGGACAACGGTTATGTCTTCGTGGAGAATTACAAAGTCATCGGCGTAGCGGATTAATGATATGCTGTTTCTTCTTTCTCTCATGGAGTATGTATTACCATTTTTTCTCCTAGAGGGTATCGTTTCAGCGTATTGCTTAATCCGTTCTTCCATTCCGTGAAGGGCAATATTCGCAAGTAGAGGTGATATTACTCCACCTTGCGGCGTTCCCTCAGATGTCTCTTGGAACTGCTTTTTGTCCATCACTCCTGCTTTTAACCATGCACGTATTTGACGGCGAATGGTGGGGAATGTATTTAATTTTTTGAGCAGTGCCGAATGGTCGATTTTATCAAAGCATTTTGCAATATCAGCGTCTAATACGTATTTTGGTTTTTTATTTATGCTGATATAGATTGCTTCGATAGCGTCATGACATGAGCGTCCTGGTCTGAACCCGTATGAGTTTGGTTCAAATTTAGCCTCCCATTCTGGCTCTAGAGCCATCTTGACTAGGGCTTGCAAAGCACGGTCATATATTGTGGGTATACCCAAAGGTCTTTTCTCCTCCTTGCCAGGTTTAGGAATCCATACACGCCTGGTAGGTTTGACTTTTGAGCCTAATTTTAGTTTGGCAACTAAGGCGAAACGTTGCTTTGGGGTCAGCGATTTAACGCCATCCACGCCAGCCGTTTTCTTGCCCTGGTTGTCTTGTGTCACCCTTCTGACCGCTAAACACTTTGCTGACCAGGATTTCATCAAAGTTTTCTGGAGTCTGCGAACTGCATTAACATCACCACGCGCTGAGGCTCTGTAGATTCTTTTCTGTAACTTGTAGACACGTTTTTCTAGCTTGCGCCAGTTGATGTGCCTCCACTCCACCATCGAATTGTCACCTTGAGTTGGGTGAATTGGTTTGTCTTTCAAGGGAGAGATAGCCACTTCACTTGATTCAGTTGTGACTTGTCGTGTTTTAGATTTATTCATTACTTACTATGACCCTACATTCCAAATCACCGTGAGTTCGTCAGCATATCCCTGGTGTTACCCAAGGCGTTCGCTTCTAACTCAATCTTTCCTATCCGTTGCATACGGTTAGCACCTGCTTGGTATCGACCACCCAAGAGCTTAACGGTAGGTTACTTCGTTCCGAATGACCATTGTTTTGAACTTTTAGAGCGATGCTATCCGCCAGGTTTATTGGGAGTGCTTGTTGGTCAAACCTCTATTTGCCAACCCCCTTATCCTTTGCCTTTTGGCTCCAACGTGGTCAGCCTTATTTCGCTGGTTACTAGTGATGACGGTTATGATACATCTTCGCTTGCGCTGCTCATGGGTTCTTGCTCGAAGGGAACCAGTTTAGGCTGCTAGTTCTTACTCCTTTTCACCCCGCTTTAGGGATTGATGGCTAGTCGCTACCCTAGGGGTGATGCTGTCACCGCTGCACCTGCGGGGAGGGACTTCTTTTCTTGTATTCTAGGATTTCCAAGTTATTTACCCTCATGGTCATTCAGTTGTCAAGGTTCAGTTCCGGGTATCCGGTTCTTTATCCCGCCACTCATCCCTGAGTATTATTACTCATTTCGAGTGAACGAATCGCACAGAGGTCACTAGTCCTGTAGCGTTACTTCGGTTGTGTCCCAACCTAGCTTGTCGTGCCCTCCGGGTGAGTCCTTCGGACACGCTACGCGTTAGCGAAGCTCCTCCCTTAGGAGGCACGCCAGTCCACTCGGCGGCAGAGCCGCACGTGTGGCTGGACTCACAAGATTTAGAATATTTATCGCTGCATTCACATCTGTTTGCATCTCACATCCACAACTACATTTATGTGTGCGAGTTGAAAGAGACTTTTTCACAATTGCTCCACAATCCGAACATTTCTGAGATGTCATTTTAGGATTGACAGCAACAACTGTGGTATTGAACTTACGAGCAAAATATTCTAACCAACGACGCAATAGAGTCCAAGCCACATCATTGATTGACTTGGCAAGACAATGATTTTTTACCATGCCTTTAACATTCAAATCTTCATAGGCGACTAAAGCGTTAGCTTTGCATACGTTACGCGCAATTCTAAGAGCGTGTTCATTCCGTTGGTTGGGTCGATGGGGGCTATTACGCCCCGCACCTCCCATTTAAATCCGGACGTGCGCCTTTCGGTGCATCCGGCTTCCGACGTTCTTAGCTTTCGTTTTGCTTCATGTGCAGATAATCGTGACAGCTTTCGTGAATTGCCATTAGATTTTCTTTGCGCCAGTTTGCATGATTTTCGTCCTTGTGATGCAGGTGTACCCGTTCATCGGACAAAAGTTTCAGCCCACAGACTGCACATGTATGGTTTTGCCGTTTTAAGGCAAAAGAGGTTTTCCCATCGTAGAGTTTGCTGTTACGCTCGCTCCAGTAGGTGATATCCCCGTCAAAGGGTGACTTCTCACCCTTGACGTTGACGTGTTTGTTTTCGGAGTAAGGAACTTTGGGGAATGCTTTGTCGAGCAAAATTTTGCTAGATTCGCGGTTCTGCTTGGATTCCTGATTGAACACCTTGAACGCTCTTTGTTGGATGTGGTACAACGAGAACCGTGAACCGTCCATCTTACAGTAGCGGTGGTAATTCCTCCAACCCCTAACTACGGGTGCTAGCTTTGCAGCTTTAACCGTAGTTCCATAGTTCGAGTTGCCGACGATAGCCTTTACTTTCTTACGGAATGCTTTGAAATTATCCACTGAGGGAGTGCTTCTAAACGAACCGTTGCTTTGCACCTTGAAGTGCCAGCCGAGGAAATCAAAGCCATCTGTCGTAGCGGTTAGCTTGGTCTTCTTCTGGCTTACATTCATTCCTCTTTCAGCAAGGAACTGACTTATATTGTCAAGTACTTTTGCTGCGTCTTCTTTAGGTTTGAGGATTATAATCATATCATCGGCGTATCTAACCGATTGGTGAATCTCCTCAATTCCATTGAGCGCAATATTCGCTAATAAGGGACTCACCACTCCCCCTTGCGGGGTTCCTTGTTCTGGAAATTCTGGATTGACTCCGGCTTTTAGACATCGGAAGATTCCGGTCTTTATGCTTTTTGGAGCAATGAGCCTGTCCATTATTGCTGAGTGGCTTATCCTATCGAAGCATTTTTCGATATCAAGCTCGATGACTCGCTTATCTATTCCGTTGCTATACGACCTGAGATTAAGAAATAGGATTTTCTGTGCGTCATGCGCCGAGCGTCCGGTTCTAAATCCATAGCTATTAGCGTGGAAGGTTGCTTCGTGCGCTGGTTCCAAGGCGTACTTTACTAGGCATTGCCACGCTCTGTCGCCTATGGTAGGAACTTTTAGAATCCTGATTTTCCCGTCTTTTTTAGGGATGGGAATTTCGCGTAACCTCTGATGGTACCAGTTGCTACTATGGCATTTTAGTTCTTCACTGAGTTCAAACCTTTCCTCGAACGTGAGTTTGGCTCTGCCATCGATTCCTGGTGTCCTTTTACCAACATTTAGCTGAGTTACTTGCCGGATAGCCAGTAATCTTGCTGCGGTGGATTTCAGTATAAGCTTTTGTAAAGACTTCGCCAAACGGTAGTCTTTAACTTGAACAGCTTTGTAAACTCTTCTTTGTAGGCGGAATAAATCGCGGCGGAATTTCTTCCACGGTAGATTCGTCCAAGGTTCACTAGTATTTCTACTGTGTCCAACCATGCTCTGCTCCAATTTGTTTACTCTGAACACCTCAAACCAATTACGGTCTGTCCTACCCAAACTGAAGGAGTTCCGCACCTCGTCTAGCCTACAAGGGGTTCGACAGTTCCCTTGACCCTCAGTTCGTTTTTATTCGTTCCCCCGGTTAGATTGTTCGTTCCTTTAGGTGTAGCCAATTCGACCACTGGATTCCCTTGACTCTTACCGCTATCGTAGGCACATGCGGCGGGAATAGACTCCAGTGAAGTCGGGGTTTTGCTGTTATGCCCCGCTTGAGTATAAGTCAATACGGTTCAGTTAAGGCTAGAATAGCTGTAAAATGGGCATTGTTTCCAAAAATGGAAATCAAGCACGGTGCATCTCAAAGAATTCTCATTAGTGTCTCCGAAGATACAAAGTACGGAGATATTCAAAGCGATAGAGGTTGCTATCCCAGCAACTTCAATCGAACAAGCGATCGCTAAAACTAAAGTAGAAGAGGAACGCCATCGTTCGTTACCAGCACATCTGGTCATTTGTCTAATCATAGCAATGAGCCTGTGGTCGAGAGATTCAATGCGAGATGTACTAAAAAATCTCATTGATGGTCTTTCAGAGGCATGGGTAAAAGTTGGTAAATATTGGCGTATCCCTTGTAAATCAGCTATCACCCAAAGCAGACAGCGACTAGGTGCAGGGGTAATGACGCAATTGTTTCATCAGTTGGTGCGACCAATGGCAAACAGCGAAACAATTGGAAGTTTTCTAAACGGACTAAGAATTGTAGTGATTGATGGAACTTGCTTAGATATCCCAGATAGTGATGAAAATGCAAGGGTTTTTGGTCGTCCCGGTAGTCGTCCTGGTACACGAGCGGCATTTCCCAAAGTTAGATTAGTTATTTTGGTAGAGGCAGGGACACATTTAATTTTTGATGCCTTAATGTGCCCATATAAGATTGGAGAGCGAGTTAGATCACTAAAATTATTACGCTCAGTAACATCCGGAATGTTGTTAATGTGGGATAGAGGTTTGCACTCCTACGCTATGGTAAAAGCAACAGTACGTAAGGGTTGTGATTATTTAGGAAGAATACCTGCTAACGTTAAATTTTTAAACGAAGAAGCTTTAGAGGATAGTTCTTATTTAAGTTATATTTATCCTTCTGGCAAACTGAGAAAAAAAGGTTTTGAACCAATACAAGTACGAGTCATTGAGTACACAATTGAGAATCCTGATAACCCAGAAGAACAAATCAAATATCGTTTAATTACGAGCTTATTGGACATTGTAAAATTCCCAGCCCAGTTGCTAGCTTCTGAGTACCATCAACGTTGGGAAGTCGAGAATACGATTGATGAACTCAAAGTACATCTTCTAGGACGAAAAACTCATATTCGTTCTCAAAAACCACGAGAAGTAGTGCAAGAAATTTACGGTTTATTATTAGGACATTGGGCTATCCGGTTGTTAATTTTTCAAGCTGCCACCAGTGCAGAAGTTACACCCTTGCGTCTAAGTTTCACCGGAACATTACGAGTTGTTCGTCGTGCCCTCCCAAAATTTCAGCGTTTGCAACCACAAGAACTCCCCTTTTTTTGAGTTGGTTAACTATGGAAATCCTCGACCAAGTTTTACCTGAAAGGGTTCATAGAAATAACCCAAGGGTTGTTAAAAAGCCTGTATCAAAATTTCGCTCTAAAAAAGTTAAACACAGAGGCACTGGAATAATAACCAGTCCTCCTGTGTTTGTTGTTTTAAGCACTGCATAGCCTTAACTGAACCGTATTGGAGTATAAGTCGCTTTTTGAGGCTCTATTTCACCGTGGGAACTCCCCGTTAGCGCCAGTGTCAACCCATAACAGTTATCTGGTTGCGCCCTGTTCCCAGCTTCAGCCTCCGAAAACCGAGTTCGGTCACTGTGGGCAGATAGGGAGTCATGCCTGAGTCTGGTAGGTGGGGCTTTCACCCACATCATACCGGGAGTTCAAGGTTACTCTAGGGTTTCGCCTTGGGTAGCTTATGTACGGACTGTTACCGTGATTCAGCGACCAACGAATCGCACGCCTACTTACTCTTAAATGCTTTTTGGCATATCTGGCTCGCGCTAACCGTCGTTGGTTCTTTCCTTTTTCCTTCTTGTATATTTGACGCTGAGCGTGTTTAATCGCTTTTTCAGCTTTTCTAAGGAAACGGGGATTCTCTTCGTGATGACCATTAGAATCAGAGTAGAAATACTCCAAACCCACATCAAGCCCTAACTCACCGTCTCCTGTCCTCGGTTCAGGTAAAAGCTCAATATCAACTGCAAATTGACAATAGTATCCATCAGCTTTACGAACTAACCGAACTCGTTTAATGGACTTAACGGGGTAGGTGTGAATATCCCACTTTCCTAATAGCTTGACTTCACCAATAGCTTTTTTGTCAGTAAAGGTGATACGTCGTTTTGTAGGATGCAATGACCAGCCACTAGTCTTGTATTCAACAGAACGGTTATCTTTTTGAAACCTTGGGAAACCCTTTTCCCCGGGCTTTTTAGACTTGCAGTTACCGTAAAATCTATCAATAGCTGACCATGCTCTCTCAGTCGCAGACTGACAAGCCATTGAGTTTAATTCTTTAACAAATCTAAACTCTTTACGCAGCGCTGTTGAATAGTTATTTAGAGCAATCTTGTCTACTTTCTGCTCAGGAAGTGCATCCATCCAATATCTAATCGCCTTGTTTCGGATGAACTGAGTAGTTCTAATAGCCTCATCAATAGCGCGATATTGTTCTTGCTTGCCTTTCACTTTGTATTCTAGTACCAGCACTGCGTTATCACCTCCTTGTTTTTCTCAACTAATACCGTTTCTATATGAAGATGCATAGAAAGAACCCCACCGCCTGCGGCACCTCCCCAAGGCATCGGAGAGGTTAGGAGGGGTAAAAATAATGTGCAGCTTTACAAAAAATTGGTATAAACTTATGATAACCTGAATGTACAACTCTTGTTCGACAGTATGAAAAATAAACGATTAGCTTTTAGATTGTCTGAGCGCAGGTATCATAAGCTCCTCTTATTGTCTGTAGAACTAGATAGAACCATGTCTAGCCTAGTAGAGGAATGGATTGATTCACTTCCGGAACCAAAAAAAGAAAACGTTACGGCAGGCTAAAGCCTGCGTCGTGGCTTTCATCCCTGGGCTTCAGCCGCAGGGTTTTCAGCCTACCCCTTATAAGCATTTTTTGAGATGATTGTTGATCTGTACGGCAAATTGATGCACTCTATACAAGCCTACAAAGTGAAATTGCTGCGATTGCGCTCGTAGCGCACTGCCGTTCGGCGCAGCCGTGCCGCGCCGTGAGGGCAATCGCTGTGGTTGTTGAAGCGAAGGATAAGCAGGCTCGCTCTTTTTACGAACTTCCAGATTTTCCTAACCAACTGTTTCTACCAATGACGGCGATCGCCAAAATCTTTGAGTAAATTAAGGAATAGTTGCATTCCTTGATGAAGTAAGAAATACGACTTATAAAAGTATAACCTTGCGCCATATCACGAAGCGCGATTGGCGCAAAACTATGTTACTGAAAGAACCTAATATGTCGCAATATTTCAAAGCCGCAATTTTTGACATGGATGGTCTGCTTTTTGACACAGAAAGAATTGCTCGCTGGGCTTGGAAGAAAGCTCTAGAAAATCATGGCTATGAGATGAGTGACGATTTATTCAACGACTTATACAAAGAGTTTGTCGGTCGAGACTTGTCATGGCGGAAAAAAGTTTTAAAAAGAAGATATGGCGAAAGCTTTCCTTTTGAGTCCGTTACAGCCCAACGCATTGAACTCGGAGATGATCGAGAAATGCAAGAAGGTCTTCCTGTAAAACCAGGTGCATTAGAATTGTTAAATCAGCTAAGTGCGCTTGGAGTGATTCTTGGCTTGGCAACTGGGACATCTTTAGTCAGAACAATCCGACGCTTGACCAGCGCTGGTATTTATCAATATTTTGCAACAATTGTCACAAGCGAAGATGTTGCCCAAGGTAAGCCTGCTCCTGATATTTTTCTAGAAGTCAGTCGCAGAATTGCTGTTGCTCCTCAACAATGTGTGGTTTTTGAGGACTCATATGTCGGTGTCCAAGGAGCTTCATCGGCTGGGATGTGTACTATTATGGTTCCTGATCTAGAACAGCCATCTGCTCAAATAAAAAGTTTGGCTTACAAAGTGTTGAACTCTCTGGAGCAAGCAAGTGAATTATTAGAGGAATTGTTTGGGGTTGGAATCTGTTAAAAAAGGTTTGTAGTTATGAAGCCAATCCTGAAATTCCTCACGAGTCGCTGTTTGTGACTGCTCCTGCGTCTGGCTAGAAGATGTCTCGCGGTCAGCTTCATAGTAGCGCATCTCCCCCAAAGCACTGCGGGTTTGGATGATTTGCGTGCGTTCGATGCGACGCTTCTCGTAGGTAGCAAGAGCTTCTTGAATGTTAGATGATTGGGAAAAGCACTGTTGCAGTTCGTATGCATCTTCAAAAGTGGTATTGGCACCCTGTCCAAGCGCAGGTGCCATCGGATGAGCAGCATCTCCCAAAAGTGTTACTCTACCTTTGCTCCAGTGGGTTAATGGTGGGCGATCGCAAATAGGTCCCTCCAAGATTTGCTCGGCTTGTGTTGCTTCTACGAGTTTTCGCACAGATTCTTCCCAGTCAGCAAGTTCGTTGAGAACGCGAGACTTGGCAGCAGTAGCACTGTCGGAAACAGAGAAATCTGACGATAACTTACGAGTAATCCAACAGATATATCCATCACCTACATTAAGAAGGTACATTATCTGTTTATTTCCTTTGATAAAAACGAGTTCATCAGGCTTAAGTAGCTCGTGGTTATATTTGATGACGGCACGCCAACTCATACTTCCTAAATAATGAGGCTTCCCGTCCCCAATTAAATTTTCTCTGATAACCGAGTGTAAACCATCGGTTCCAATCAGCAAATCTGCATATACTTTTTTTCCATTTTCAAAATATATTTCCACACCGTTGTCATTTTGTTCAAAGCCGACACACCGATGATTCAGGTGGATGGTTTCGGGTGGCAGTTTTGATGCGAGGATTTGTTGCAGACGCCACCACCAAATCGTTATCAATGGCTGTCCGTATTTCTCTAAATACGTGCTTCTTATTGGGTTACTCCGGAGTGTTTCTCCTGTCATTTTTTTGAAAATTCCCTGACGAACATCGCAGCCCGAACTTTTCAGGCTCTCGACTATGCCCGGTTCAATAGCAGCAAGGGAATTCAAGCCGTTTGGAGCAAGACCGAGACCAGCACCTGCAGGACGAAATTCTTGTGCTTTTTCGTAAACGTGAACGTCGAACCCTTGCTTTCGCAGTGCTATAGCAGTAGCTAGACCACCAAGTCCAGCACCGACAATGGCAACTTTTTCGACGATAGGTTTGGATAATTTCTCAATTTGTGTTTTCATAAAATCAGATTCAAATCTCCAAATTCGTGCCATAGATAACCTCGCTGCACTGCATCCTCATAAGCTTGCTTAATTTGCTGTGCCGGAAGAAACGCAGTCAGCAAGTCGAGGTGGCTGGCTTCTGGTTCATGCAAGCCAGTTAGCAAACCATCCACTATTTTAAGTTTATGCTCAGCAGTAATACGTAATCGCGTGTAGCCATGTTGGGGTTGTACCAACGCATTTGCATCTGCAACAGATTCCAAAGCGCGAACTACGGTAGTTCCAACGGCAATAACTCGTCCTCCTTTTTCATGAGTATGGTTAATCTTCTGTGCCGCTGCTTCACTAATGAAGTATTCTTCTTCTGAAGCAAGATGCTGTGCGTCAAGTTCATCATCCATATAAGAAGATAAACCAGTATGTAGTACAATGTGTGCGGTTTCCACACCACAACGTTTTAAATCAAAAAGTAGCTTCCACGTAAAAGCCCGTCCTGCTGATGGCATCTCTGCGGAACCTGGTTCTTTGGCGTAGACAGTTTGATAGTAGTCTAAATCCCAAGGTTCTGAAACATATTCATAACGAATCGGACGCCCTAAGCGGTAGAGTGTGTCCATCAACTCAGTTCCTGATTTTGAGAAGCGGATTTTCCATAGTTGCGGAATATGGGTGTCGCGGTTCTCTACAGTAGCAGTTAAGCCGTGACCAAAGTCAATATCTATCCCTGTTTGCAAACTACAGGTGGGTTGTTGCTGGCACAAAGGTAAAGCAAGCCAAGAATCATCCGGTAGATGCTGCGCTAAGCGGATTTCCATACATTGTCCTTTCGGTCTCTCACAGCCATCAAGAGAAGCCGGAAGGGTACGACTGGTATTAAAGACTAATAAATCACCAGGGCGCAGGAACTCACCAATGCTATTGAAATAGGTATGTTCGACTCTATAGTCATTACGGTTAATGACCATCAATCGCACTTGATCACGGGCAATTCCCCTGCGTTCTGGTGGTTCTTTTGCGGAAAGCTCCGCCGGAAGTGTAAAAGTAAAGGGTTTCGTTAACATATAACATTTACCAACAGTATTGTTGTATGAATCATTACTTTTTGAAAGTAGTACTTTTGATTATCAAAAATACTACTTTCTATAGATGACTATGTTATTGGTACTTTTGTTGTTTTGTTGTGGTAAGCGCTCACTACGTACTTACGTACTTACGTACTTACATACTTATTACTGATTTAAGCAATGGCTAGCGTCTGTGTTTCCTGACCCCAATTTTCTTGCTGAGCTTGGAATCTTTGCCCGTTGACGTGGCGTGATTCATCCGAAGCTAGGTAGATAAACACTTCAGTCACATCTGCTGGATTTGCCCATTGTGTAGGGTCTTCCTCTGGTTCCGCTGCACGATGCATGGCGGTATTCATATCTCCCGGATCTACCCAATTGACACGCACACCGCTGTCTTCAAGTTCTGCCGCCCATGTCTGGGACATCCCTTCAATACCGAATTTCGAGATGCCATAAGCGCCCCAACCAGGGTAACCATTGATCCCTGCATCACTCGTGACATTGATAATGGAACCGCCATTTTCAATCATCGCTGGTAATGCCTTTTTAATGAGTAAAAATGGGGCGATTAAATTGGTGTTGATAACGTTACGAAAATCCTCAAGCGGGTAATCGAGCAAGTAAGGCATGGGAGAGGGACCAATGCTCGATGCATTATTCACTAAAATGTCGAGATGACCGTTGAACTCACATAAAGTTGTCGCAACAACACGCTCGATATCTTCGTGCTTAGTTAAATCAGCGCCAATGACGAGAACTTGTGTTTTGGGTGCGATTTCGTGGATATCTTTACGCACTTGATTCAGCCACTCAACATTACGCGCCACAATAGATATTCCTGCTGCTCCTTGATGAGCAAAACCAATTGCGAGTTGTCGTCCCAATCCTTGCGATGCCCCTGTGATTAAGGCATACTTTCCTTGTAATCTATTCATGTTCTGCTCCTTTATATTACCAGTCAATTGGTTGGCGATCGCGGAAGAATCCACCCGTTGCGCTTCCATCAGGAAGAGTTGCCAGCCAGACAATCGTATCGACTCCTTGCTCTGGTGTGCGGGGTGCATTTAGACCACCCATATCGGTTTTCACCCAACCAGGGCAAACTGAATTTACTAATATGTTTGTGCCTTGTAATTCGTTAGAAAAAATCCGCGTTAAGGCATTCAAAGCGGTTTTGGAAATGCGATACGTAGGAATACCGCTTCCCATATCAGTCAGTTGTCCCGCACCAGAAGAAACGTTCACTATCCGTCCATAATTTTGTTTTTGCATCAACCCAATGAGCGCTTGAGTCACTCGCAAAACACCGTAAACATTTGTTTCCATCGTTTGCCGCAAAGTGTCAATTTTGGCGTCAAACACGCTGTTTCCACCTGTTTGAGAATCGATGTAGATGGCTGCGTTATTCACTAATACATCGAGTTTGCCAAACTGTTCACGAATAAAGTTAGCTAATTGTTGACTGCTTTCATTATTAGTGACATCAAGAGGATGAAAAATGACATTCAAACCTTCAGCTTGTAATTTTTCAGCAGCAGCTTTGCCTTTAGCTTCATCTCGACTGGTGAGAACTACTTGATATCCTTTCTTCGCCAACTGACGAGAAGCTTCAAATCCCAAACCGCGATTTCCACCCGTTACTACAGCTACTTTTTGTGTTGTAGTCATTGTTTATTTTCCTGTTGGGTAATAGTAGTAGGCGCTGAAGCACCCACCACAAGCCATTATTTCAGTGCGTACTCTGGGTTATATTCAACCAACTCCATTTCATTACTATCTGGGTCATTGACATAAATTCTGTGCTTTGTTTCAGGTGCTGTCATTGTGTAATATTCAATGTTCTCGGCATCAAGCAATTTTTTCATTGCTTCGCCATCTTTAATCACAAAGCCAACATGATTTATGCCTATACCTTCATAAGGTGTATGCACGCGATCTTGGTCACTTTCATCATTAAGAGCAAGATAAAATTGGTGATTTCCCAAATGCATCCAGCGTCTACCCTCGAATACGCCTTCGGCGCGTACATACCAATCAGGAAATAGGGTTTGGTAAAATTTCTTGGTTGCTTCAATATCTTTGCAAGAAACGTTTATGTGTTCAAAGCGAATCAAGTTCATATTTTGCTCCTTTTGGTTTCAAAATATAGAGTGATTTCTCGTTCCCTGGCTCTGTTTCTCGTTCCCTGGCTCTGCCAGAAAATGATTATTGTTTGAGGCTTTGCCTTTCCTCAAAAGAGACTCAAAAAACTTATGGACAAAAAACTTATGGAGAATGTGAGGCGGAGCCTCAGGGAATGCGTTACCAGGCTCAGCCTGGTAACGAGAAGTACCAGGAATTATCCTAAAGCAATATCCAAAAACATCATGACGACAAACCCAAACATGACACCAATAGTTCCTTCTTTTTCTAAGCCTTTTCGATGAGATTCTGGGATAATTTCATCACTAATGACAAACAACATTGCTCCCGCTGCAAATGCCATCGCCCAAGGCAATATGAAATTAGCAATACTCACCACACCAGCACCAATCACACCACCAATTGGTTCGACTAAACCTGTCAGCAGCGAAATCCACAAAGCATAACCTCGTGAATATTTCTCACCTACCAAAGCTAATGCTACGACTAAACCTTCAGGAATATTTTGCAAACCAATACCCAAAGCAACGGGAATTCCATCGCTAATATTATTATTGCCAAAATTTACTCCCACAGCTAATCCTTCGGGGAAGTTGTGAATGGTAATTGCGGCAATAAATAGCCAAATTCGCTTTAGGTTATTACTGCGAACCTTTTCTTCCTCCTTGAAAAAGTGTTCGTGCGGTAATAATTTATGTGCCAGTTGCAGAAATACTCCCCCAAGCAAAATACCGATGACAATAATTAAAGCTGCATTTGCTTTGGAGTAACCTTGGGCGATCGCTGCTTCTGTACCAGGTACAACTAACGAAAACGATGTCGCCGCTAACATCACTCCCCCACCAAACCCCAGCATGATTCCCTGCACACGCTGCGTAAGATTTATTGGCAGTAAAATTGGCAAGGCACCAAGAACTGTCGCAAGTCCTGCACCTAAACTGGCAACTGCACCGATAACAAGGCTCTCCATACTTGGGGTTCTTTATTTAATCTTCCTGATTTAAATCATAGTCGGTATGATTATGAGTTGCAACTATTTCGCAAAAAAATCGCTGACATTTTCTTTGCCTGCGATTATCCGATAAGTGTTAGGGTAGTGCAAAATTTTCAGAAAGTATTGACAAATCTGGCTTTGTGCGTTTTATAAGGGATACGAAGAAGTCACTTCCTGGTTCAAAGCGCAGATCTGGTTGTTATCATCAGTTGGGTTGTAAGCCATCAACTCAGCGACTTGCGCTTTGTTAAGTCTACTAACGTAGACGCGTCTTGTCGTTTGGTCAATCTGAGCTTCACTATATGGTAGTAGTACCTGCTTGCCAGTCATTTCGTCATTGAGATCGACAACCAGGTACTGGGAATGTCCCGCTTCATCGACTAAGATTTCCACCACTTGCCCCGCCTTTTCCTCTTGAGCGGTGTAAACCTCAAACTGCATGAGCTCATGCTCTTTAAAAGAGCGACGGGAACTTGCTTCAAAGTCTTCGATTCTTGAAAGCGCCATACTTTCCTCCTGTTTTCTATCTAGTTTTCTGTTGTGTGATGTCTTGTCAGCGACTAGTAAGACCGCGTGCCCACCTTAATGGGATCACTCACTACGGCTCTACTTTTGGGGGTGGTTGGCTAGGTAATTACACTCTCCTCACATTTGAAAACTCTCTGCCAATTCATCCTTTGGGCAAATAGTTAGTTCCTTTGGCTTGCACCATTGAATCTGAACAGTAATTCCTTGTGCTCCTTCGTTTACGAGATCCTCAATGTAACCATCTTGGTCAACAATAGCTTGCTGAGCATTCTCGAAAGGTCCAAAGTAGTAGGTACAGCAGGGCTGAGTGGAGAGAATTTCTAGCCACCAGTCCTTTTCCATTGGCTCATTTTCAATGGTTTGTGCTAAATTCATGCTAGTTTCCTGCAATTATCTTGATGGGGCTACCTACATTCACCTCAGAGATGAAATCAAGGCTTTAAGCTGAGAATTGAGATGTCAACCAAACAGTAAGAAGAGGCATTGGTAAGCTCAACCTCTTCAAGAGTATGGTCGTTAAACTTTGGGGAGTTTTTTTAGAAAATATGTACAATATTCTGGCGAATCAAAGCTTTTATATTCGGCAAAGATTAAAAACTTTATTCACTAGACTATAGAAAGTAGCAGTCAAATTCAGTAGGTTATTTACCCAATATAAGTAGGTAGATCCCCGCTTTTAGAGAAAGTTTGTAAACTTATGGCAAATCAAAAGGCACCTCCTCACTATATGGATAGTAGGTTAGAAGATACTTTACAAGCGCAGCTCAACCAATCCCTTCACTTCACAGGCTGCATGGGTGTGAATGTTGTTATCACAGATAGCCGTAATGTGAGCATACAACAGACAAGTAAAATAGTTAGTCAGGGGTAAGCGTGTGAAGTATCAGGAAAGTTAATCAGAACTCAGGACTCATTGCCCTTGACTGTCTTATTCTTATGAAGGGAAAGATGGTTCATTGTAATTGAGAAACAGCGGTGGATAAGCAATCACACCACCGCCCAAAGCTCATGTACAGAGCAGTATCTAGTGTAACCTAAAACAAAAAGGCACTATAAAGTCCCGCTGTTTCAGGTTGCATGTTGATCAGTTGTATGCGACGTACCTGCTTTGCTAGATATGAACAAAGCAAAACTGATTAAGGATGTGTAACCCCAAAACAAAAAGGCACCATAACGTCCTGCTGTTTCAGGTTGCATATTCATCATCAGTTCAGAAAAGAAGGAAAGAATCGGTACCTCACAAAGCATTCCAGGCAACGCAATATAAACTGCACCCTGCAACCAATTTGTTGGTTCAATACGTCGCCACTTCATAAGTCCAAAAAACACAGCACAATACAAAATCGCTGTGATGATCACGTTAGTCCAGTATTCAATAGCGGAGCCTTCAAAGAAATACGAGCCAGCCATGCGGTAAACCAAAGTTCCTGCCGCCCAAATCACGAAGCCAGTCACAATGAGACTGATTCTGTCTTTCAGTTTCATGGTTGTTCCCTTATAAGATGGATGTTTGTTAATGTAATAGCTATTACACTGTTTGTTAATGTAATAGTTATTACGTTAATTGTCAATCCCCCATGAGCCGACCTACTGAGCCTCAAAAAAAAGAAAACCTTATAGAGCGCTGTCTAGCTGTTGCGATTGAGACAGGAACCCTTGGTTCTAGCATCAACGCAATTGCTAAGAGGATAGGCACCAGTGGACGGATGCTTGTCTATCATTTTGGTTCTAAAAGTGAGTTGGAAAGACAAATCATTAGTCTTCTGGAGATACGCCTACGTGAAAAACTGTGGTCATTTCAAAGTCTTGGAATCCAGGAAACAGACCACCCAGCAAAACCCTTTATAGAGATGTGGGAGCATTTGACTTCACCAGAGATGCGCGGTTTATTGAAACTGACGATGGAACTCAACCAACGCGCTATGCAAGGCGACGAAGAAACTCGACAATTCTTAGAACAGGAAAGTCAAAAATGGATAGCTGCTCTGTCCAAAGTGCTAAACAATGAAGATGTTGCCTTGTCGTTATTCCATTTGCTTCAGGGCGCAATGATGGACTTTCTTACAACGGGGAACGCGCAACGTGGACGACAAGCCATTTGGGCTTTCATGGAAACCCAGGGTAAGCGCATCTAAATTACTCTTGACAAAAATCTTGGTTAATCGAGAAACGAAAGAATTAGGATTTATTAAAAACTTATTCTTTAGACTATAGAAAGTGGCAGTCAAATTCAGTAGGTGATTTACCCAATATAACTAGGTAGATACCCGCTTTTAGAGAAAGTTTGTAAACTTATGGCAAATCAAAAGGCACCTCCTCACTATATGGATAGTAGGTTAGAAGATACTTTACAAGCGCAGCTCAACCAATCCCTTCACTTTACAGGCTGCATGGGTGTGAATGTCGCTATCAATGATGAGAAACATGGACTCTGGTTAGGAAGCAGTGGTTTCTCAGACCTTGAGGCAAAGGAAGCTCTAGGCGTTAATTGCTCATTTTACATTTACAGTATTACCAAAACTTTTGTTTCCGTTTGCTTATTGCGTTTAGCTCAGGATAACTTGTTAGATTTAGATGATCCACTTACGAAATGGTTACCCCAGATGCCATTTCAAGATAATGTCACCTTGCGTCGGTTGCTAAATCATACAAGTGGAATACCGAGTTACACGAACCTTGAAGATTATTTGCCTGCTGTTTGTGAGAATCCTTCTGTTCCTTGGACACATGAGAAAGTTGCTGAATTGACCTGTACAGGAAAACTCGATTTTGAACCAACAGAAGACTGGAGTTATTCAAATACAGGTTATATGTTGCTGTATGAAGTGATTGAAGCTGTTAGCGGTAAGAAATTTGCTCAAGCATTAGAAGAAAATGTCTTTTCAGTGTTGGATTTACAAAACACTTATGTTGCTCATCATGTTGACACAAAAGGTGTTCTGACACCTGGTTATTGCCGATACCTGAATTCGGAACGAATTATGGAGAATGTGATTCCTCGTTATCATCCAGACTGGTGTGCGACAGGACTCATTGCTTCTACGCCTAAAGAAGTGGTGAAATTTTTTGACGCTATCTTTTCAGGTAAATTGCTAGATTCTAAGCAGCTAGAGCAAATGCTCACTCTTGTACCCACTGGTACTCACGAGGCTTGGTATAAAAAGCCTTGTTACGGTTTAGGAATTATGGCAGATCCTAAATCCAAGTATGGTGAGAAGTATGGACATGGTGGAGGTGGTCCCGGCTATAGTCTGTGGGCTATGCATTTACCCAATTTTCACGGACGCAAACTGACGTTAGCTGTTTTTTGTAATACCTCTCTGGCAGATCATCCTTATGGAATGGTCAATGATTTATTGCGTGTTCTTGAAGCTGCATAAGCTAATGTGCATTTAATTTGTAGTAACTGGACGGGCAAGATGCCATTGGTGTCAAGTTAAGAAAAATGGATTTGTGTCAAGAGTGGGAAACTCAATGGTAAAACTCAACACAGTGGTGTTGATACTAATCATGAGTAAACCCCGCAAAAAACAAGGAAATCCAGATTTTCGGCATCGAGTCAGCGTACCTGCCCCATCAAGCCAAGAGATAGAATCGAGGCTGTTTGAATTAATCACTCCAGGGACATTTGCCAATCTCAAAGGGGTAAAAGACAAAGAGCGTAGCTTGCGCGATCGTGTACTAACCCTACCAGTGATGGCAGCAATAGTATTGAGTCTAGTGTATCGACAAATACAGCATTTAACAGATGTGCTGCGCTGCTTGGAAGTAGAAGGGCTGATGTGGGTTGAGGCAATGCAGGTGAGTCGGCAAGCTTTATCTCAACGCCTTGGGAGTATGCCCGCTCAGTTGTTTATCAAGCTGTTTGAGCAAGTAATAGAGCGTTTAACAGCCAAGAAAAACAAGATTGAAATTGCACCAATGTGGGCATCTGTAGCATCATCATTTAGTGCAGTATGGATTGCAGATGCATCGACATTGGAAGCAGTCAAAAAACATTTGGGGCAACTTCAACAAAAAACAGGTGCAGTATTAGGGGGTAAGATGCTGATGGTAGTGGAAGCATTTAGCCATCGCCCAGTTGCAGCGTTTTTCGATGCCGACGCAAAACGCAATGAAACCAAGTGGTGGTCGGCACTACTAGAGCGCTTGCCAGTGGGTGGTTTACTCATAACAGATATGGGCTTCTACGGATTTGAGTGGTTTGATACCCTAACTGAGCAAGGAAAATATGTCTTAACTAGACAAAAAGCCAAGGTGCGCTATCAAGTAGTGCGCCGCCTTTCGAGTGGTTCTCACTATAAAGACGAAATTATTCAAATGGGACTTCACCATACTGATCCATGTCGCTACCCGATGCGACAAGTCTCTGTATTATGGGGTCAAACTTGGTATCATTACTTAACTAATGTTCTTGACCCACAACAACTTTCTCCACAGCAAGTTTGTGATTTGTATCGCCGACGTTGGCAAATCGAAGATGCATTTTTACTGACTAAACGTTTGTTGGGTTTATCTTATCTGTGGGTTGGTGGCACTAATGGTGTGCAGATGCAAGTCTATGCTACTTGGATTTTTTACGCAGTACTCAATGATTTGTGTGCCGATGTCGCTGTGGCTTTGCAGCAGCCCTTAGAACGTATTTCGCTGGAAATGGTCTTTCGCAGCTTGTATTTTTTCCATCGCGCACGATCGCACAACCCATTATTACAACTCATTCCTTGGTTGGTTGAGCATCATCGCTCTATGGGCTTGGTAAAAGCCGTTCGTCAACGACACCGACGAACGGCTGCTAGGTCACTTGACATCTGGGCATCGGCCTTAACTTGACACCAATGGCAAGATGCCCATCCCACAAAGGCTTTCTCAAATTCAAATATGCAAGTTAAAGGACGATTAGTTTAGCAAACGGGTGGAGGGAATACCCTCCACTCAACCTACTGACTCCTTGCTTAAACTTTACCAAATAAACGGAATGAAACGGGCGCTAGATTCCTTATACTCGGCATACTCCGGGTATTTTTGGGACATTGACTGTTCTTTGCGGGACATAAGCTGGAAGTAGAAAAAGAAGATATATCCAGGCACCAAATAAGCCCAAGGTGAACCAGCGACGACACTAAAACTCAGATACCGTAGTAGATCCCCAAAGTAATTGATATTTCGGGAGAAACGCCAGATGTTGTCAGAAACTAACCCTGCCCCGTACTGTTTGGCGGTAAGCTTTTGGATATCGGCAGTAGCATTGATCAGACTCCCGAAAATGTAAAGCGATAGTGCTACAGCAGCTGTGGTTATTGATAAAGGGACGGGGTTGATAAATGCCAGGTATCCCGGTAGCACGTAAAAAACCCCGACTGAAAATAGTATTAAAACGAACATAGCAACCCCTACAGGGTCATTAAACATCTGTCGCCGCTGGGGGTAAAACCATTGCTCGATTAGCCACCAAATACAATAGCTGATGTGCAAGCACATATAAATGAGTTGTCGCCAGTCTTGAATGCCGAAGACGACAGCAAAAGCAATTAACCAGAAGATTGGGAGTACTTTTGCTATGTTAATCGCCGTCAGTGCTGTCACCCCAGTTTTTTCAGCGTTGGCAGTATTTTGCATATACAGCTGTACCAAATTTAGATTTTTAACTTTCCTCTATTTTAAGTTCGCCGATTCACCAGCGTTGTACTAGCTTGATCAACTGGCATGAGGACAACTTCATTAATATTTACATGGCTTGGTCGCGTGACGCAGAAAAATATCACATCAGCGACATCATCGGGTGTGAGGGGAGTGACTCCCTGGTAAACTTTTTTGGCGCGATCGCTATCCCCATGAAACCGCACTTCGCTAAACTCGGTTTCCACCATACCAGGATCAACAGAACTTACGCGGATAGGAGTTCCTAACAGGTCTTGTTTCAAACCTTCAGAAATCGCTCTGACAGCGGCTTTCGTGCCACAATAGACGTTACCACGGGGATAAATTTGATGTCCGGCTATCGAACCAATATTTACCACATGACCGCGATCGCGTTTCACCATTCCAGGAACAACATAGCGAGTGAGGTAGAGCAAACCCTTGATATTGGTATCAATCATTTCCTCCCAATCTTGGATGTCGCCTTCGTGGAGTTTGTCTAAACCGCGACTCAGACCAGCGTTATTGATTAAGATATCAATTTCAGACCAGGCAGGGGGTAGGGTTGAGATAGCAGATTCTACGGCAGAGCGATCGCTCACATCTAGCTGTAACAAATGGAACTGCACAGACGAGGTATGCAACGTCTGTACAAGTTCCTGCAAACGCTCCAAGCGCCGCGCCGCTAAAATCAGTTTTGCACCTGCATTTGCGAAGACTTTGGCACAAGCAGCACCAATACCACTACTTGCACCAGTAATCAAAACAATTTGATTTTCTACAGAAAGCATTTTTAGTTAAGAGTCAACAATCAGTGAACAGTTATCAGTAAACAGTAAACAGTGACCAGTACCAGCCGCAGTGACCAGTACCAGCCGCAGTGAAAAACTGATGATGCGGGTACGTGATAACTGGTAACTGATAACTGTTTTAAGACTAATAACTAGTTTTTCACGACCTGCATACGCTGAGTGATCATAACCATGCCTTCTCCTCGCATGATCACCGTAGAAATCCATTGGCTACCAGGGGTAGCTGGTGCGCGTCCAACTTTAAAAATCCCGCCAGATGAAAGTAATTCCAAATCTACAGGTGTGGGACTCAGCAATTTATCTGGTTTAATCGGTTCTTCTAAGGCTGCTCCCAATAAATAATCATCACCAAGCGGCTCTTGGACAATTGCGTCCAAACTATACTGCTGACCAACTTTTACCTGTTGGGGTAACTTAATATCTACTTGAGGTGGCTTGGTACCAGAGGTGATTTGAGTACGTTCAGACAAAATGTCTTGGCGGACAATTTTGCCTCCAGCGATGCGCTGGCGTGACCTAATTGTGGCATTGAGAACCGAGTTAGTACTGTTGGTCGAGGGCACGCCAGTTATATTGGTCACTGTTTCGGCGATAATGGCATTACCTTCTGGTTTCCAAGATTGTATCTGGGTGCTGTATTTCAATTGGGGGTATCGCTGCCAAAGTGCAGTTAAAGCTTTTTCCATACTCTGGCGGGTTAAGCCATCCCCATGAATGAAATTGGGGCTGTAGGACTGGATCACTGCTTTGACATCGCCCCGGCTTGCTGCAGTATCAATTTGCGTCAATAAATTTTTCAATTGCGCGGGTGCATTCTGAGAAGCACTGGGGACGGGTTCTGCAGCTTGAGCTAACTGTGGTGGTGCTTTTGCTTGAGCGCTCCAATTCGTCAATAAACCGAGTGTCAGCAAGGAAAAAACTAGCAAGCGACTAGATGGCAACAGTGTTGGATTTTTGTGTAGAAAGGAAAGAAAATTAGGCATGAGCAATACTTGGCAACTTGACTACAGAGGTATGGAAATTGTTTTATCTTAGGTTAAACTAAGCGCTAACAGGGTGGAGAGTTCATGGTACACGCTCCTATACGGTTACTGATAGCTGCTAGTGGGACTGGCGGACACGTGTTTCCGGCGATCGCACTGGCGGAACACTTGAGCGATTATGAAATCGAATGGCTTGGTGTGCCTAATCGATTAGAAACTCAGCTTGTTCCTAAGCAGTATCGATTGAATACTATTGCAGTTGAAGGTTTTCAGCAAGGTTTTGGAATTTCCTCTGTTCGCATTTTGGTAAAACTTATTGGTTCAATTCTAGAAGTCAGGAAAATTTTACAACAAGGAAAATTTCAGGGAGTGTTCACCACAGGAGGTTACATCGCCGCACCTGCTGTGATTGCAGCGCGTTCCTTGGGTTTACCTGTGATTCTCCACGAAGCCAACGCCTTACCTGGTAAAGTCACTCGCTTTTTCGGACCTTGGTGTAGTGCGGTGGCGGTGGGTTTTGAAGTGGCTTCTGGGTACTTACTCCGCGCTAAAACAATTTACACCAGTACACCTGTGCGTTCTCAATTCTTACAAGCAGGAATTGAAGCATCCTTGGATCTCCCCATTCCTGATGGTGTTCCCTTAATCGTTGTTTTTGGTGGTAGTCAAGGAGCAGTGGCGATCAATAAGCTGGTGCGCCAGTGTGCTCATGCTTGGTTTGATGCTGGTGCTTGGGTTGTGCATTTGACAGGCGATAAAGATCCAGAGGCTGACAGCTTGAAGCATCCGCAGTATATTAGTTTACAATTTTATGATAATATGGCTGCGTTGTTGCGACGGGCAAATCTAGCAATTACTCGTTCTGGAGCCGGTAGTTTAACGGAGATGGCAGTGTGCGGAACAGCAGCAATTTTGATTCCTTACCCGTTTGCCGCAGAAGACCATCAAACTTATAATGCGAAGGTTTTCACCTCAGTCGGTGCAGCGATCGCCTTTAAGCAGTCGGAGTTGACGGCTGAGGTATTGCAAAATAAGGTTTTGGACTTGTTGCAGCATCCAAAAGAATTGCAAAAAATGGGGGAAGCGGCAAAGGCGATCGCTGTTCCTGATAGTGCGGAGAAATTGGCGCAATTGGTGCGTGATGTGCTGGAGAAGTGAAAACGAACTGCACCAAGCAAGAGAGGAGGTGGTGAAGAGGGGCGATCGCCATTGTTATTTTGACTTTTTACCGCCTTCTCCTCGTTGCGGAAGCAGTTACTCTAGGCGGTGGAGTTACCCATTGGCAATTAAAAGTTTTATCAAGTAGATTCTTCAGGCTAATTACTTTTATTTTGCCGTCATAATATTCACCTTGACACTCTCCGCCCTATAAGTGCGGAGATTCTTCGTTCACAGATCCAACTTGCGTGTACTCGCCCTAAACTGTTAATGGCGCCCTTGCGGTTGGCAGAACCTTTGTTTTTGCGAGAAACCTGACGTTGACGAAATTTCAACCGTTTCTCACCTGTGCGATAAAATTTCGGGTTAGGTTCGGCATATCCATTACTGTCGGTAAATTTATCCTAAGGGCAGGATTGATTATTTTTGATTTTGGATTTTGAATTGGAGCGTAGCGACGGTCACCCCTGTCCATCTAGCACTTTTGTACTATAGCAACAGCCAAGGTGGTTAGGACATCAACAGATGATAAAACCTAGACACAAAAAGGCTTTTCACCCAGTCCCCAGTCCCCAGTCCCTAGTCCCCAGCTATACTTATGCTTTGGTAGCAATTTCGTCCCTTGTTTTTTGCTTGATACAATGCTTTATCTGCTGCGTTAATCAAAGTTTGCACAGAATCATTGTGAGAAGGGAAAATTGTAGCAATGCCAAAGCTGAGGGTGACATATTGCCCTACTGGAGAAGCGATATGCGGGAGATTGAGTTGTCTGAGCTTTTTTTGGATAAATTGAACAACCTGTATTGCTCCGTCGCTGTCCGTATTTGGCAAAAGCACTGCAAACTCTTCGCCACCATAACGAGCGACTAAATCGGCTGGACGCTTAACAGCACGACGAATTGCTTGAGCAATTTCGATTAAACAAGCATCACCAGCTGGATGACCGTAGGTATCGTTATAATGCTTGAAATAATCGACATCGCACAAAATGAGGGATAAAGGATTTTGCTCCCTTGCTAACCGCAACCACTCTTGTTTAAGGTATTTATCAAAATGTCGTCGATTGGCAAGCTGAGTCAGCCCATCAAGCTTAGCTAGGCGTTGCAGTTCCTGATTGGCTATTTGCAACTGCTGGTAAAGTTCCGATTGCTGAATGGCTATCATTAATTGATTAGCGACTGTCATAGTCACTTCTACTTCCGAGTCCTGCCATGTAGGTTGTTTGCTTCTTCCAAGACCCAGGCTACCCCAAACTGTTGAATCGATTTGTATTGGCACCAGCAGCCATGCTCCCGGAAACAGTTGAGCAAACTTAGAGTTAACTTGATCATCTATAGTCGTAGGATCATCAATACGCACAACTTCTAATTTTTTGATTTGCTCAGCAATTGTATTGCCTTCATCTGGGATATCCATTTCCAAATAACTTAGTAAGTCGGGAGTTTCAAGATATTCTGCCACGTGCTTCCAGAGCTTTTGGCTTGGTATATACTGAACAATTTCTACTCGATCAGCTTGCAAGAGTTGAGCAGTCTCAGCAGCTGCGGTGTTAAAGATAGTTTGCAAGTCGAGTGAGTTACGAATTGTATGAATGACTCGATTCAGCGCTTTTTCTTTTTCTGCCTGTAACCGTAATGCTTCTTCTGCTTGTTTTATATCAGTGACATCTACAACAAGTCCATCCCAAACAATCCGTCCATCATCCAAACGGCGGGGCGTTGAACGAAAATGCAGCCACTTGATGCCACTAGAGGTTCGTATTCTCAGTTGAATGTTGAAAACTGATAGATTTGTGATAGACTCATCAGTTGCTTGTAGCAACTTTTGATAATCCTCTTCTAAAAACAGGTTATGGAGGCAATTAACATCTCTTAAGATATGTTCCGGTTTGATTTCACAAATGTTTTCTATGCCTGCACTGATGTAGTAAAAGCGGTTAGTGCCATCCAGTTCGCGTCCAGATTGGTAGATTGCACCATGAGGCAGGTTGTCACCAATAGAACGCAGCAGTGTCTCCCGTTCAGCTAAAGCTAGTGTTGCTTGCCTGTATTCAGTAATGTCAACGGCGACACCTCCCACAAGCTGTTGTCCAGACGAACCTTGAATGGGGAACTTATACACCAAAAAATCGCCTACAGTACCATCTCGTCGGGGAGCAGTCTCGAATGCTTGCAGAACCTGATGGTCGGCGGCAACTTTTTTGATATTATCAAGGAACTGCTGCGCAAACTCCGCAGGATACAAATCAAATACAGTTTTCCCGATTATACTGTCAGTTGCTAGCCTCAATGTGCGGAGATAGGTTCGACTGGCGTACAGCATCCTGCCATCTGCATCTGTTATCCAAGCAGAAGCTGGACTGTGGTTCATAAAAGTTTGGAAACGTTCTTCACTCTCCCGCAGGGCTGCTTCGGCTGCTTTGCGCTCATTAATATCTATTAAATACCCCACAAACTCGACAGGATTGCCATTTTTATTTCGGACGAGTTTCATGTGAACTTCGAGCCAGCAATATGTGCCATCAGCACGCAAGAACCGATATTGGTGGGAGTGATAATTGCTTTCAATAATTTGCGGTATCTCTCTCAAGACGCGTTCGATATCTTCTGGATGGACGTGACTTGTCCAAAAATCAGAGTTATCTAAAAAGTCTTGTGGCTGGTGTCCTAAAATTGTAGTGACGTTTTCACTTATAAAGGTGGCTTCATAATCCCCAGTGGGTTTACTACTGAAAATAACTGCTGGGCTAGCTGTGAGTAAATACTTCAAGCGATCGCTCATTGAGCGCAGGTCTGATTGTATCCGTTTGAGGTTGGTAATATCTCGTCCTTCAGGAATCAGCAGCACTACCTCACCTGACTCATCTCGCACTGGCTTGAGCGAAAAGTCAAAATCTTTCATGACGCCATCAGCATCTGGTAAAGTGACTTCTGTGCGGATGAATTGTCCTGCTGCGGCTTGAGCGATCGCCGCTTTCAAGTTCTCTTGAATTTCAAGTGTACTACAGTATGAAAGCTCCCAAAAAGGTCGGTTGATCAGATCTTCTCGTCGCGCTCTAATAAACTCCAGTGCTGCTTGATTCACTTCCAATACTGTACCATCAGGAGTAAGAAGCCCGATAAATTGGAAAGTCTGTTCAAAGATGGCTCGAAATTTGCGCTCACTTTCTTGGAGTGCTTGTGCGACTCGTTGGCGTTCACAAAGTTCTTGCTGCAATCGCTGGTTTATCTTTGCAAGTTCTGCCGTCCGCTCCCTGACGCGCAATTCCAAAGTGGCATTCATCTGCACTAAAGCTTCTTCAGCCTGCTTGCGTTCGGTGACATCAATTGCAGTGCTTAGCACCAATCGCCTCCCATCTGGATCTTTGCCTAAAGGAGCAGTATAAAAGTCCCAAATGCGCTGATTCCCGTTATAGGTGCGAACTGTGAATTCTCCGTGTGCAACACGGCAATCCAAATTGTATAAGCGGTCAATGACTTCTGTGACAAATTCTTTACGCTCTCCGTAGGCTCGTTCTGTCCACTTGGCAATAGTCGGGATATCTTCTGGCTTGTATCCAGTGATATCTGTCCAAACATGATTAATTTGCAAAACCTCTCCATCCTCTGCATGAATCATAATGGGCAGAGGAGAGTACATCACAGCACGTCGGAATTGCTGCTCTGACTCCCGTAGTTTTTCCTCTGCTTTTTGACGCTGGGCTTCTACCCGGTCGATTGACTTAGCGCTCAACAAGATGAGAATCGAGAGTATGAAAACTACAATCACGGTTTCCAAAGCGTGAATTAAGGCATAAATTAATGTGTCATCATACTTGTGAACCGAAATCCCCCAAATAATTATCGAATTGATCCCAACTGGCACAATGATTGCCCAAGGTAACAACCGACGCGCGATCGCCCCACCAATTGAGGAACTCGTCACGGTCTGCATTAGCCCTTTATCTGGATGGGTAAATAAAATTCCCGCACACAGTACAATTAATGTCACCGCTGTTAGGGGTGCAGTTACCGTTGTGGAAACGACAAACTCATATAAAACGCGTGTTCCTAACAGATGACCAACCAGCGCTAATGTTGCGGTCAAAGCGACAACACCACTTAAGCTTTGAGCAAGCCAATCCCAATAGGGAATTTTTCGTGCTAGCAAAAAAAGACTAATTCCCAGCAGCACAAAATTAAATGCTGTGACTTCCCCCATCCGCGCTGGGTAGAGAGAGGTTGCTGTTGGGATTCCATCATCAAACAGCAATTCATCAATGCCGAGATTCCATCGAAAAATATACTCGCCCAAAGTGAGTAATCCGATGATTCCCGTTAGCAAAGCACATCCTTGAGCAACAAGGTGGAGCCACTGGGGAAGCCGTCGCTGCAACAGTCCTAGCGATAAACCTGATAACAAGAGGCACACAGCTGTGTTTGGCTTCATTGCGTAAGGACTACCAAGGAAGCCCTTTTTGAGTAGAGGAATGTCAAGCTGCCAACCCAGCAAAACACCGCACCCAATCAGGATAACAAAGGCTACTGCTAATTGACAAACACGTTTATTCATTGAAAAAAAATATTTTATTGAAGTTTTTTGGCTGGCTGATGAGATCCGTGAGTATTTTTTTGAATTTGACTTAAAGCTAAGGAAAAAATCTCAATCTGTTTTTGCTACCAAAAATCGCTGGCTGTATTGTTTATTTGTCCTAAAACAGCCAGAAATTGCTTTTGGAGCAATCTAGTTAGCAAATTTTATTTGTTTGGTCATAATAATTTTGGTTTTCAAATTCATCTCCATAACATTTTTCACAAAATTCAATATGCTCAGTTTTGAATACAGGAAGAATACCTTTTCCTTTTATATTTATTTTGTAACAAATTACAAAAAAATGAAAAGGAGTCATAAGTCAGAATCCAGAGTAAAGTATTAAACTAATATGTGATTATCTATACTTATTTAAGTTATATTTTCAACTCGCCAAGTTGTTGAAAAAGAGTATTAGATAAAAGTGAATTTGTACTAAAAAATATAAATATAGTTTGAGTAGAACGCAGAATGACCCCACGGATAAATCCGGGGGATTGAGCATGAAGAATGAGTTTTTTTTCAACATAAATTAAAATCAGGGGCTTATGACCTCTACTCTTGAGCCAGCTGCATACTTGCAGGAGAGAGGAATGGAAGCGAGGTTTTCCAGATAAGAGTGAAAAGTAAGTTTGCGCTTACGCTATCATCAACAATCCTTAACTGAACCGTATTGATTTATAATTGAGATTTTCGTTTAATGAAAACTATTTTTATTTATGATAAATAATTATGTGTAATATTCTTGGTAATAACCAAACAAGAAATGTCTCACCAAACAGCTATGAGTCCTTGGAAATACAAACCCTGGTGGTGTCAGCCTTGGTCTATTCTTCTCACAGGTGTGATGCTCATAAGTGGTAGCTGGGTAATATTTAAGACAGTCTGGTTGACGATTCTTGTCTCTGTGCCTGTACTGACATGGATGGGTTTCTTTTTGATCATCTGGCCGCAACTTGTGATCCGCAGTGGGGTTTTAGAATCACATGAGGATGCAGTATGAACTACCCCACCGCTCTTGTCGGATGGGGAATTCTGCTTTCATCAGTTAACCACTTGAGCGCCATGACTGCGGGGATCATCCTGACCAGTTGTTGGTGCAATTGGTGCATTAAATTGGGAGACTTTCCCATTTGCTTGAGCATAAGGCAAAGGCAAACCAGCAACCAAAGCCTCCACGTTACTTGATAGAATTGTGCGTGGTTGGTCACCAATTGCCTGGGCGACAGGTTCGCCATTTTTATTTAAATACACGAAATGAGGAATGCCATCTACCCGATATTTCAACATCTCTGGCAACCACTTGGTGTTATCCACATTCAGCATGACAAAATTCACCTTGCCAGCATACTGCTGTTCCAGTTGCGCGATATCTGGTGCCATTTTCTGGCAGACAGTACACCAATCAGCATAAAACTCCATCAGTGATGGCTTACTATTGGTTAAAGCCACATCTATTGGTGTAGACTGTTCACCTAACTGAGCAAGAGTTGCAGAGGTTGTCTGAGTTCGCAGTCCCAAAACTAAAGCAACGCTTAGGGCGATCGCCGCTATTGCGATTAAAAAATTTCTCAAGCGCGCCCCAACCTTAGCTTCGGATTTTTCTTTTGAATGAACAGGTGAATCGTTACTCATAACAGATTTATTACAACTTATTAAGTATTACCTTCTTCAGTTTAACCCGCTGTGTTTCTGTGTTGGCGTCCTAGCCAACGGGTGCACTGGGGGCGTTTTTGGCGGTTGCAATAAAATTTGGCAATAAAATTTGGCAATAAAATAAGGATGTATCCCCATATGCTTGGGGAATTTACCGAATACAACTGTGAAAAAACGAGTCACCCTCACTTTCCCCAAACGCGTCGTTCAAATGCCGGTCACCTACCGATTGGCAAGAGATTTTAACGTTGCTGCCAATATTATTCGCGCTCAGGTTGCGCCGAATCAAATTGGTAAACTGGTCGTAGAACTCTCAGGAGATATTGATGAATTGGATGCAGCGATTGAGTGGATGCGATCGCAAAACATTACTGTCTCCCAAGCTTTAGGGGAAATCATCATTGATGAAGATGTGTGCGTCCACTGTGGCTTGTGTACAGGAGTTTGCCCAACAGAAGCCTTAAAAATTGATCCCCAAACGGATAAGCTGACATTTACGCGATCGCGCTGCATTGTTTGCGAACAGTGTATTCCCACTTGTCCTGTAGAGGCAATCTCTACGAACCTTTAATCTGTCAATAACTTAGAACAGTGCAAGTCAAAGAAAGCTGTCATGGACTTGCACAATTGCGGAAACCACACCCATCTCATCTTGCGACGGTCTTCCTCTAACACACACCATTGTGTAGCAACGTAAAGACTTTGAATAGCGGTCAGTTTATAATCGTTCATGAGTTGCTCCCAATCGTAGTTTGACACGCTATTACGGACGAGAGTTGCATAATACTCCTGCAAGATAGGAATTTCCAATTGCCGCCGTAAATCGGGTTCCCACCAATGCACCATCATATAAGCAATATCGCTGACTCCTAACCATGTAGTGAGTGACCAATCAAACGGCTGGCGGTCAATTAAATAGATTTTCCCTTCTCCATTAAATGGAGAGAGGATATTGCCAGGGTTGACATCACCATGAATCAGCGTAAAACCAAATGAATTTTTTGTGCGCTCAATCATCTTGGCAGGATGGTACTGAAACACATCCACAAGTACCGACTGCCATGAAGTATCAATTTCATTTTTAACCTGCTCCAGCATTGGTAATAACCCTGCTTTAACATGAGCTACGTATCGCTCAATTTCAGTTTGGCTGGGAACACTAGCACCAATAGCTTGTAACTTTTCAGTTCCCCACCAATGGGCGTGCAATGTGGCTAATGCTTGAGCAACCCCACACCCATAGGCAAGTGTTGGCTGAGTTTGCCAATTGGGACGATGCGTTGCAGACAAGTCTTCCATGAGAATGTGATACCGACGAGGGTTTTCTGCATATCGTGCATGGTAACAAGTCGGTATCGGTCGATTCACCAGATGAATATAATCTCGTGTATAGTAATTGACTTCAGAAGATCCCACAATGGTACTGTCACCTGCACACATTTTTAGCAGTAGCGATGCTGGCAATGTGCCTGTTGTTCCTGGCTTATACTGAAGCCGGATTTTGGCAATACGGGCATTTTCACTACCTGAGATTTTGATATCAAAATCTTTGACGCTATCAGTGACCAGCACGCCACTGTCAATAAGCACTGAATTAAGCCAGTCTTGAGTAATCTGACCAATGTCAGTAATGACTTCATTGTTCATGTTTGAAACAAGAGTGTCTAATACGACTGTGAAATGCGACTTCACTTTATGACCGAGAGCCCCTATGATATTACTCGGTCATTTGACATCCATCAACTAAGCAGGTTTCCCATGCCCACCGTAGCGATTGTTTACTTTTCCGGCGCTGGTCACACTCATCTTATGGCTCAAGCCGTTGCTGAAGGCGCAAGCAAAGTAGAGGGTACGACTGTTGAGGTTTTGCGGATTATTGGCGAGCAGATTGTCAATGGTCGCTGGAAAGATGATGCAACGATAGAAAAGCTAAACCAAGCAGATGCAATTGTGTTTGGTACACCTACCTACATGGGTGGCGCTGCGGCTCAATTTAAGGCATTTATTGATGCAGCCAGCGGAATTTGGTTTCAACACGGATGGAAAGATAAAATCGCTGGTGGCTTTACGCACTCTAGTTCCCCCAGCGGCGATAAACAGGGAACACTGTTATATTTGGCAACAAATGCGGCTCAACACGGTATGATTTGGGTGAATGTAGGAGATTTGCAAAGCTTTTTGTTTGGGAAGGATGATGGGGTGAATCGACTAGGGGGATTTTTGGGCGTAATGGGTCAAAGCCAACTCGATATGAGCGGTAAGGAAGCAGAAATAGATCCAGGCGATCGCCTCACCTCAGAACGCTTTGGGCAACGCATTGCAGAGGCAACGAAACGTTGGGTTGAGTAAACTGTGACTAGTGCTGCTGTGTTTATGAATTGAGCTTAAAAACATCTGCGATTACACCAGCATCTCCTATCAGCTTATGCTCTGCCGGAGAATCATAAACTACCAGTAGTGAAGGTACCCCAGCTATATTTTGAAATAAAGTCATTCCCTCGGCGTGGTCGTCTCTATTTCCATATGGGATATCGAGCACAGACTCTGGGTAATTGAGAACATTTTCAAGGCAATGAACACCATTGTTCAAACGATAAACTTGCACAGGACCATCTAAATCCATTGTTGGTCCTGCTAAAATCAATAAATCTTCACCATCTAAAAATAAATCCCGAATTCCCAAGCCATTCAAGAAGATAAAATGCTTCTTGTATCTTTTTTCTTCCTCTCCAATTGTCTTCAGTCTCAGCAGTTCGGGGCTAGAATTTTCTAACTCTATTTCCAGCATCACAGACCAACCTCGCAACACAGGTCCGCGCAAACCTAGAAAAACTCGGTTTTGATAAACGGCTATTCCTTCAATGTCAAACCCATTATCTTTACCTGGAATTGTAGCTTTCACAAAAAAGCCCAAATGTGGGTCATCTGCCAAAGCTTCCATCAGCAAGTTACCTTGTTGCGTCACCTCAAGTTTGGCAGCACTCAATTGTACATCAGGATTTTCTGGATGTGGGCATGATGGAAATAATTCACCATCCACCAACGGAATACGTCCGATGATATAACGATTTGGTTCTGATGTAATTGTTGCCAATCTTTTAATATTTTTCTCATCAGAATGTTTGGGTTTAGGTTTTTTACGTTTATAGCTATGAGAACCTATTAACCACAGGTAATAATCAGTATATGCTAACCCTTCAATATCAATTTCCTCTTCTTCTGGTGCAGGTAAACTGATAAATTCTGCTACGTGAAATTGTTTATGCTCTGCGAAATTGTTGACATCTACAAAAGATAGACGTTCAATAGTTGAGGTTTCATCTGACCCCAACCACAAATGCTTCTCCGGAGTTAGCAGCACTGCTGAAATATCTTTACGATGTTCTTTGAAGCTATCAGTAAAAGTTAGAAAAACTTGATTGATGAGAGATGAATTGTGCATTGCAAATAACCCCAAAGAAAATCATATCAAAAATGTAATCGTTATTAATATAACTTAAAACTCAGTGTTTTCCGCAAAGCCATGATGCTATCTCAGCATAGTCTGTCATTATAATAGTAGAAATATCTAACTTTCAGCAGAAATATATTTCTTAATAATTAAATAAGATAAAAGATAACAAGATATAGATGAAATTGTTTAAGTAATGCTACCATTCAATAACCTCATTTAGTTAGGTGTTATTATATCAAGGTGTATCAATTAGAATGACATTAGCTACAAAACCGAAGGTCGAAACTCTAGGACATTACGCTTGTGACGCGATTCAAAAACACTTAAAGAAAACCTTAAAGTGGGAAACAGCAGTCAAAAAAGATAAAGATTCAGAAGCACTGCATCAAATGCGAGTGGGGATGCGTCGCCTACGCTCGACTGTAACTGGGTTTTCCGCAGTTGTAGATCTGCCAAAGGCTGCAAGTGATAAAAATATCGGTAAAATTGCGCGTCGTCTTGGTAATCTCCGGGATTTAGACGTGCTCAAAGAGACTTTGGAAAACTTTGAGCGATCGCATTTACCTCGTAAAGAACAACAGTCTCTAGAAACAGCTTTGGATGCGTTGGGTAAACAACGTCAAGAGGCACTAGCAGATGTGAAGTCAACATTAAAGGATGAGCGTTACAAGTCTCTCAAACAGACATTAAAAGAGTGGTTAGAGGAACCATCTTATCAACCACTAGCATCTTTGCCAATTCAGCAAGTTCTACCAGATTTACTTTTACCTGAGGTAAGTGAATTCTTTCTGCATCCAAGTTGGCTGATTGGTAGCCAAGTAGAAGAAGCAGAGATTGTGATTTCTAGAAACTGGGATTCCCAGAGGGTAGAGCAAGAATTAGCAACGAATGGGGACACTCTCCACAGTTTACGCAAACAAGCCAAACGCCTGCGCTACCAAATGGAGTTATTTACTGACTTATACGGCGAGTCTTATACGGTTTGTCTTGCAGACGTAAAAAGTATTCAAGAAATTTTGGGAGAAATGCAAGATAGTGTAGTTTTAGCCCAGTGGCTTGCAGATGTCTTCAAGTCAGAAATACACGCAGAGCTTCCTACACTTGCTTCTTTGTTAGCTCAAAATCGTTACAAGTTATGGCAGCAGTGGCAACCATTACAGCAGCGATATCTGAAAGCTGAGACAAGACAAGGATTTCATTTAACAATAATGCATCCAATTTAAGGCTTTAACTAGTGAGTAAGCTGTTCGATAAATAAGCTTGTATTATCTGGGCGAGTAAGCTTGTATTATCTGGGCGGGCAAGATGCCCACCCCACAAGTTCCAAGCTCCTAGATTGGAGAGCGCTTATTCTATGATTAGACCACAAATCGTAGGGTGGGCATTGCCCAGAGCCAATGTCATGGACATTTGAGATATTGGTGAGCAGTCCGCCCTTGGGGGTTCCCCCCGTTGTAGGCGGAACGCCTTCCCGCAGGGTAGGAACTGCGAATCCGAAGGATGAGCAATGCCCACCTTACAGGAAACCGCTGTATCTGTGGCGTTATTCTGAATTGTGCATTCTTCTCAAGTGGCAATTAACTGGTTAAGCCTTTGACGATCGCATTTGCCATTGCCTCTGCATTATATAAATTCATATCTTTTTGCGAATCAATAAAACAACTTTCTATAAGAATCGCAGGCATCTTTGTATTTTTAAGGACAAATAAGTGGTACCCACTCTTAACGCCGCGATTAGAAAATCCTAGGTTGACGATTTGATTTAAGACAGAATGAGCAATTTTACTGGCTTTTTCGCTAATGGCAAAAACTTCTGTTCCATGTGCTTGACCATTGAAAAAATTGAAATGTATCGAGACAAAAACATCAACATTAGCAGCATTAGCTATATCGCATCTTTTTCCTAAAGATTCTTTGACTGTATCAGCTTTTGATGGTTTACATGATATTGCTTCATGCCCTAAAGCTTTTAACTTTGCTATCACTCGATTGCCGAGCTCTAAAGTTAAATTATCCTCAAGTTGTATCCCTTTAGCTCCAGTATCAGGAGGACAATTATGACCAGTATCAATTCCAAATTTCATTTCATGCGCCTCAGATAATTTGGATGCTTCGTTTTCAGAAATTCTAGTTATAAATGTCAATTTCTGCCAGTGAACAGTTTTTGGAGATTCTCAAAATCGAGCCTCAACAAATAAGTTGAGTGCGTAAGCCCTGATTTAGTATTTGCAAAAATTCCCTATATTCGGATAATCACCCATTTTTACGGAAAAAACCAGGATAAATCTACCTAATTCGATGTGCGACTGGAAAACAGCGTCGGAGGTGAAGTTACGGTTCGAGGCGCGAAAATTCTTACATGATCAGCAGATTTAAAAGTGCGGCGCTTTCATCTCATCCCCTTTTAGCAAGTCAAGAGTGTCACAATAAAGATGTAAAACGTTAAGCAGGCTTTCAATCTTAAGGCATGAAACGCATTATCCTGATTGCTGGATTTGAATCGTTCAACGCTGACTTGTATCGGAAGGCAGCTTTTTTGGCTACGTCTGGTGTCAGTGATTTGGATATTCGCATCTTTAGCGATCGCGACATTACCACCAAACGTGCTCTTGTAGAAGCAGCACTCAAAGATGCGGATGTGTTTTTTGGCAGCTTGCTGTTTGATTATGATCAAGTGTTGTGGTTGCGCGATCGCATCTCGCACATCCCCATCCGCCTCGTGTTCGAGTCAGCATTAGAATTGCTGAGTTTAACCAAACTGGGTGCTTTTGCCATTGGCGATAAACCCAAAGGAATGCCCAAACCAGTTAAATTCATCTTGGACAAATTCAGCAACGGACGAGAGGAAGATAAACTCGCAGGTTATATTAGCTTTTTAAAGATAGGACCAAAATTATTGAAATATGTGCCAGTGCAAAAAGTGCAAGACTTACGCAACTGGCTAATTATATATGGTTACTGGAATGCTGGCGGACCAGAAAACGTTGCCGCATTATTCTGGACACTAGCAGAAAAATACTTAGGTTTAAAAGTTGGCGACATTCCCCCGCCAGTCGAAACCCCGAATATGGGCTTACTGCATCCCGACTATCCAGGTTATTTTGAATCACCACGCAAGTATCTAGAGTGGTATCTTGTGGGGCAGACGTCTCGCCTGCCGTCATCACAAAGCGAGGCGATACATTCACAAAGCGAAGCGATACATTCACAAAGCGAAGCGATACATTCGCAAAGCGGGGCGATGCATTCACAAAGCGAAGCGATACATTCACAAAGCGGGGCGATGCATTCACAAAGTAGTGTCCAGCATACAAAACCCGTTGTAGGAATTCTCCTCTATCGCAAGCACGTTATCACCAAACAACCTTACATACCCCAACTCATCCGCCATTTTGAAGAAGCGGGTTTGATACCATTACCCATCTTCATCAACGGTGTAGAAGGTCATGTGGCGGTGCGTGATTGGATGACAACCAACTATGAAGCCCAGCAACGACAACTAGGAAATGTAGAAATTGCTTCCCTTTCTCCAGAAGCAGTCAAGATTGATGCCATTGTCTCTACCATCGGCTTTCCTCTGGTGGGTGGTCCTGCTGGTTCAATGGAAGCAGGGCGTCAGGTGGAAGTCGCAAAACGCATCCTCAATGCTAAAAATGTACCGTACGTTGTCGCCGCACCACTACTTATTCAAGATATTTACTCTTGGACGCGCCAAGGTATCGGCGGGTTGCAAAGTGTTGTTTTATACGCTTTACCAGAACTGGATGGGGCAATTGACACGGTTCCCCTTGGTGGTTTAGTGGGAGAAAAGATTTATCTGGTTCCCGAACGGGTACAGCGATTAATTGGTAGGGTAAAAAGCTGGATTAATATCAAACAAAAACCAGCATCCGAACGGAAGATTGCAATTATTCTGTATGGATTCCCGCCTGGTTACGGTGCTGTGGGAACAGCTGCTTTGTTAAATGTACCGCGAAGTCTACTCAAATTTCTCCACGCGCTTAAAGAGCAAGGTTATACAGTCGGGGATTTGCCGGAAGATGGGGAAGAGTTGATTCGCCAGGTGAAACAGGCGGATGAAGAGATAGTTTCGCGCAAAGGCGAGCCAGCGCTGCAGGAGGGTTTCCCTCCGCAGGCGACTGGCGTTGCAAAGACGCCAAGAGAATTATCTACTTCCTCTCTTTGCGCCTCTGCGGCTTTGCGCGAGGAAAAAACCCCAATTACAGTTAATGTAAGAACCCTAGAAAAATGGCTGGGATATCTCCGCACATCCCGGATTGAGAAACAATGGAAATCTCTGACGGGTACTGGAATTAAAACTTATGGCGATGAATTTCAGATTGGCGGTGTGCAGCTAGGGAATGTTTGGATAGGCGTACAACCACCTTTGGGCATACAAGGCGACCCGATGCGGTTGATGTTTGAACGGGATTTAACGCCGCATCCTCAATATGCTGCTTTCTACAAGTGGCTGCAAAATGAATTTGAAGCTGATGGTGTGGTTCATTTTGGTATGCACGGCACTGTAGAATGGTTGCCTGGTTCTCCTTTGGGGAATACGGGTTATTCTTGGTCTGATATTTTGTTGGGAGATTTGCCTAATCTATATATATATGCGGCGAATAATCCTTCGGAATCAATTTTGGCGAAGCGTCGCGGTTATGGGGTGTTAATTTCTCACAATGTACCACCTTACGGTCGCGCGGGTTTGTATAAGGAGTTGGTGGCGCTGCGGGATTTGATTTCGGAGTATCGAGAGGACCCACAGAAGAATTATGCCCTTAAGGAAGCAATTTGTAAAAAGATTGTGGATACGGGTTTGGATGCTGATTGTCCGTTTGAGGATGCGAAGCGGTTGGGGATTTCGTTTACGCCGGAGAATGTCCGGATGTTTAGTGGTCATGCTTTTGATGATTATCTCGTGAAGTTGTACGAGTATTTGCAGGTGTTGGAAAATCGGCTGTTCTCTTCTGGGTTGCATGTTTTGGGGGATGTGCCGAATGAGGAGGAGATGGAGTCTTACCTTGAGGCTTATTTTGGAAACGAACCGCAGAGTCGCAGAGAACACAGAGAGGAGGAGGAGAGGTTAGTTAGAGATTTGTTGATGCAGACGACTGATGAGTTGAGGAATTTGTTGCGGGGTTTGAATGGGGAGTATATTCCGCCTGCGCCTGGTGGTGATTTGTTGCGGGATGGTGCGGGTGTTTTGCCTACGGGGAGAAATATTCATGCTTTAGATCCTTATCGTATGCCTTCGCCTGCGGCTTATGAACGGGGACGGGAAATTGGTCGAAAGATTATTGCGCAGCATCTGGAAGAACATGGGAGTTATCCAGAGACTGTGGCGGTGATGTTGTGGGGTTTGGATGCGATTAAAACTAAGGGAGAATCTCTTGGTATTCTGTTGGAGTTGGTGGGTGCGGAACCTGTGAAGGAGGGGACGGGGCGAATTGTCCGGTATGAACTTAAGCCGTTGGCTGAGGTGGGACATCCCCGAATTGATGTGTTGGGGAATTTGTCTGGGATTTTCCGCGATAGTTTTGTGAATATTATTGAGTTGTTGGATGATTTGTTTGGGCGGGCGGCTGAGGCTGATGAACCCGAAGACCAGAATTTTATTAGAAAACACGCTTTGGCTTTGAAGGCGCAAGGGGTGGAAAATGTGGCGGCGAGGTTGTTTTCTAACCCGGCGGGTGATTTTGGTTCGCTGGTTAATGACCGTGTGGTTGATGGTAACTGGGAATCTGGCGATGAGTTGGGGGATACTTGGCAAGGTCGCAATGTGTTTAGCTATGGTAGGCAAGATAAGGGTCAAGCTAGACCAGAGGTTTTGCAGCAGTTGTTGAAGACAAGCGATCGCATTGTCCAAGAAATCGACTCGGTGGAATACGGTTTAACTGACATTCAAGAATATTATGCCAATACTGGTGGTTTGAAGAAAGCAGCGGAAAAACAACGCGGTAAAAAAGTGACAACTAGCTTTGTGGAAAGTTTCTCGAAGGATACAACGCCTCGCAATTTAGATGATTTGCTGCGGATGGAATATCGCACCAAGTTGCTGAATCCTAAATGGGCGGATGCAATGGCGAATCAAGGTTCTGGCGGTGCTTTTGAGATTTCCCAACGGATGACGGCGTTAATTGGCTGGGGTGGTACTGCGGATTTTACTGATGATTGGGTATATGACCAAGCGGCTGATACTTATGCCTTGGATGCAGAGATGGCAGAGAAATTGCGGAAGGCAAATCCGGAAGCTTTCCGTAATATTGTAGCGAGGATGTTAGAAGCGCATGGGCGAGGTTTTTGGCAACCTGGTGAGGAGAAGTTGCAGAAGTTACGCGAGTTGTATGAGTTAACGGATGAGGAGATTGAAGGTGTGACGGTTTAGAAGGTAGGGTGGGTTAGCCGAGAGTACGGCACCACACAAACTTACCTCTTTTGAGGCTATTATGTCTTCAAATGATTACACTTTCAGAGCCAGAGAGCAAATTATATGGAAAACTCTTTCACTGCAATCTTTGAAAAAGTCGATGACTGGTATATTGGCTACGTCCAAGAGTTACCTGGTGCAAATGTCCAAGAAAGAACTCTGGAAGAAGCAAGGGAAAGCCTGCGGGAAGCTATCGAGCTAATTATAATATCGAATCGGGAACTTGCAGAGCAACAACTCTCCGGTAAAGATGTTGTACGTGAAAAGATTACAGTCAAAATATCGTGAAGAGACGAGAATTGATTCGCCAGTATCGTACTACAGCACAACAAGAGGACTGTTCAAGATGTGATGTTTCACAAGAGTGCCAGGTATCGGAAAGCTAGAAGCAGCAAGACTCCGTGAGAAATAGCTTATTTATAAATCTTTACGATTTTATGTAAGCTTTATATATTACACTTGACAAGTCTGGACGCGAGACAAGAATACCCCCATCCACCCCCGTAAATACAAAGAATACCCAACGCGACGCATGGTGGTGACGGGAAGATGCCCCCGTGGAGCAAAAAGGGAGAAATGCAGTTCTGAATAACTTACCCAACTACCATTCTTTCGCCAGCCAACGCGATCGCCCAACTTACACTCCGTTTCATAATCCACTTTGCCGCCGCACTCCAGCCAAATGCGCTTTTGTACGCTAAAACCGAAGTCTCCGCCACTGTATTTTACCCAAAGTTGGTCAATAGTGCGTAAGGCAGTGCAGGGAAAGTTGCTAATGTCTTCCACATCTAGCCAGCCTTGCTTTTCTCTGCCAGCTACTTTCAGCATCAGTCTAGCAGTTTCCTCATCCGCTTCTCGCCACTTCTTGGCTTTGAGTAAATTTTCCAGGTTAGAGTAATCTACCCCTACATCGGAACTCCTCCCCAACTCATTACGCACTCCTCCCGGCTTGCCAGAAGGAGTTGGAGGTGGGGTGCTTTCTACCAACAAATTCAGCCACTCCTGCATTGTTTGAGGACGATCTTTTGCCTCTAACGCCATGCCTTGCAGAATTGCTTGATTCACAGCATTGCTAAGACTAGGGGCAAGTTGCTGGGGTGGTACTAGTTCCTCGTTTTCATACTTGCGGTCAAAGGAATTGGTGGGGCGCTGTCCAGTTACAGCATAATACAGGGACGCAGCCAAACAGTACACATCCACTGTTGGGTGACGAATACCTTTCTGGACTAATTCATAAGGCGCAAATGCCTTGTTACCAAAAGACCTGGAAAGTGTACTAGGTGGAGACATATCCCCAGCAATACCAAAGTCAATCAGCACCGCTTTGCCAGAGTTAGGAACCTCTGGCTCAAAACTGAGCATAATATTGGGAGGGGTGACATCGAGATGAAAGATGGTTTTTTTATGTACTTCCACCAAGGCTGACCCTATTTGTCGGATGTATTGAACAGCTTCAATTTCTGGTAATGCCCCTCGGCTTTGTACAAACTGCCACAAACTTTCACCTGGTATATATTGCATCACCAGACAGGAACGACCATCTTCTTCAAAGAAGTCGAAGACTTGCACAATATGGGGCTGAGAGTCTGCACAACATTCTGCCAGCATCTGTGCTTCTTTTTTGAAGCGTTTAAGATAGTTGGGATAGTCTGGATCGTTTTGTACACTTAAATTTGGTGTTTTTATAACGACTCGGCGATTAAGCTGAGTATGTATTGCTTGGTAGGTGACAGCAAAGCCGCCGCCGCCCAACTGTTTTTCTATGTTGTATTTGCCGTTGTGTATGAGTTGCCCCTCGCCCCAGATCATAATTAAAGGTTTGTTGTTAACTATTATTGATTTTGACACGCCTTTAGCTGGTGTGGTAGGTGCTACGGTTTGCCATAAGTACTTAGAACTAGGCAATGTATCAGGGTACATCCGCAAGTATTGATGCTTTGGCGATTTCCTATCTTTTGGTATCAGTTAGGGAAGCAAAATTTTGTCACCTTTTGTGCGGGAGACTGGGAGATGGTGTCGTGTCTTGTGTTGTGGAATTGGTGGGTGTAGGTAATGGTTTTGGGGACAATTTATGCCGCAAATCTATAGTGTCGTTTAATCCTGATATTATTCCTGCCAATAACGCCAACACACTCATAATCCCTAATATCCACGCCCACAGAGGTTGTGCCCAAGGTAGTTTCGGGAGAGTAAAACCTCTTGTTTGCAACCCCAATTCTTGCAACCAGTCCTCTACCGTTTTGGGACGTTGTTCTGGTTCTAGTTTCATCGCGTGGATTATTGCATTGTTAACGCGATCGCTAATTTGGTTGTTTAATTCTTTAGGTTCAGTTAATCTTTCATTTCGGTCTTTCCTGTCTATCGCAGTAACTGGCTGTTGTCCTGTCAATAACACATATAAAGTTGCAGCAAGAGAATAAATATCCGTCCAAGCACCGCGTCGTTTCTGTTGTGTGGCGGAGTTGAAGTATAGTTCAATGGGTGTAAATCCGTCTACCCTGGCACCGCGACTCGTCAACGGACTGTCAAATCCCCTTGCTAAGTCAAAGTCTATCAAAACAGCTTGATACGTACCCGCCCGCACCATGATATTTTCTGGTTTGATATCGCGATGCAAGAATCTTTGTTTATGAACTTCGATAAGTGCTTGTCCAATTTGCTGAATATAACCCAAGGCTTCTTCTTCTGGGAAAAATCCTCGGGATTTAACAAGTTTCGCTAAATTATCTCCTTGAATATACTCCATGACTATGCATGGTAAGTCCCCTTCCTTGAAGGTCTCAATGACGCGAACAATATTGTCGTGTTGACATCTTGCTAGCTTGGGTGCTTCATCTAGAAACCCTGATTCTAAGTAATTGCGGTCTTTGAGAGGAAGTTGGTTAAGCACATCGGGATTCGGTGTTTTAATGACAACGTCCTTTCCATCCCTATTTGTGGCAAGATAAGTAATGGCAATGCGTCCCCGTCCCAGCTCTTGTTTAATTTCGTACTGATCGCGGTGTAACTTCTGTCCAGGTACCCAGGTCATCGGTTAATAATCACAGAGGGTTGGATTTATTTTTACATAGCTATACAACAACCATAAGTTTATCAATTTCAAAAGCCACTACTAACTTTATCCGATAATCTTGGAGAAATCGTTGTGGCTGGTATTCGCGAGCTAATATAGCAAGAGAGCCATGTTGGATTGAGATAGGGTATCGTAACTCTAGTACAGTTTCTCTCCCTTAATGCTGAAAACGAAAAAATTAGATGTGTGACAGCTTAGAGGACAAATTTGTGAAATTTCTGATTACTATCTTTCAAGATGAGGATGGGATTTTCATTGCTGAATGTCCATCTATTCCTGGCTGTGTCAGTCAAGGTAAAACAGAAGAAGAAGCAACACAAAACATTCAAGAAGCAATCAAGGAATGTTTAGAGGTGAGGGCTGAAAAAGGAATGCCTTTGACAGTGACAACTCGTGAAGTAGAAGTTTCTGTCTAATGGCTAGTATACCAATACTGAAACCAAGAGAGGTTGTGAAGACGTTTGAGAAACTTGGTTGGGAAGTAGTTCGCCAACGAGGGAGTCACATAATTCTTACAAAACAAGGACATCCAGCCACACTCTCTGTACCAAATCATGACGAAGTAGCTCGCGGCACGTTGCGAAGTTTAATTGCAAAAGCAGGGATAAGTGTGGAGGAATTTTTGGAAGCGTTGGAAAACTAAAAACCCTACGAGGATCATATTATAGTGAGAGATCCAGGGTAAAGTGTGTTTGCGTTTCGTAACTCCTCCAGTCCCCTTTGAAATTAGGGGTGCGCCTTGCTATCACGCCCCCCCAGCACTGGCGGAGCTAATCACCACTGACGGTTACGTAACTCCTGATGTCTGCTATTATTACAAAGGTGAATTATATGCATATTCGCGAGCAACAGAGTGACCCAAATAAATTCGCTCCTAAGTTTGAAGGGTTTTTTCTCCAGATGGTTATGCCAGGACTACAGCAGAGAGTCCAGAAAATTGTCACCCAAGGACTAGGTTCAGATTGGAAGATTAAACCGATTGGTGACAATTTTACTGAGTTTGAGGTAACTAAAAAGCAAGATGCTTTGTCAGTTAAACAAGCTTGGGACAAAAGTTATTATCTGCGTTCCCAGCCAGGAGTTGTAGATGCACAGCCACTGTTTGCTGTTCCTATACCCAACTACCCCGCCTGGAATGACGAGTCAACACAGCCCAGGGCTACCTTTGCGCCCAAAAATCTCGACGAAAGCAGTGATGTAGAATGGAGTCTCAAGCAGCTGCGAGTCTTTGAGGCATGGTCACGCTTTTTCCCACCCAATCGACGACCAGGGGATGGGATTGTTGTCGGGCTTCCTGATACAGGCTATTCGGAACATCCGGAAATTGTTGCCAATCTGCTCCTTGAACAAGGTTACGATTTTCTTAAGGGTGACAAAGACCCAAAAGACGAACTCGAAACATCTGGGGGCGAAATTATTAACAACCCAGGTCATGGCACATCTACAGCGAGTGTCATAATCAGCCCAAGAGGGGGACAAGGCAAGTACCCAAGCGGAAAAACTGTGGCGGGGGTGGCTCCTGGTGCCAAATTAGTACCCCTTCGAGTCTCGTACTCAGTTGTACTATTGAGCGTACGTAATTTAGCTGAAGCGATTGAGTACGCGGCAAACAATGGTATCCATGTCCTTTCAATTAGTCTGGGAGCTGGTTTGTTCAACGCGCGTCTGCGGAGTGCGATAACTTATGCCCAAAAACGAGGCGTAATCATCGTTGCAGCATCTGGTACCTTGGTTCCCTACGTGGTTTGGCCTGCTGCCTATGAGGAAGTGATTGCTGTGACTGGCAGTAATGTGCGACGTGAAATTTGGTGGGGTGCATCGCGCGGAAGTCAAGTGGATGTCACTGCTCCTGGTGAGTCAGTTTGGTATGCAAAAGTCGAGAAGAACAATGGTAAGATTAACTACAACGTTCTGCAAGGCTCTGGCACTTCATTTTCTGCACCATTCGTCGCGGGTGTAGCGGCTTTATGGCTATCATATCATGGGCGATCGCAACTCATCGAACGGTATGGAGCTGAAAAGATTCCTTTTATCTTTAATCAAATTCTACGCGACAGTTGTGAGAAATTTCCCACATGGAAGCCCAATCAATTCGGTGAAGGTATCGTGAATGCAGAGAAAGTACTTGCTGCACCACTACCTGATAATGTGACTCGTTCAGTCATTGCACCAGGGTTTGCCTTAGAACAACATTCGTCTATAGACAACGGCAGACTCGACACCTTCGCCCATCTCTTTGAGCAACAATTATCCCAAAATCAACCCCAAAATAATTTTCTTGGAGTAGTTCGAGATGATACCAAGCTGCGAGCAGGTCTTGCTCAACTGTTGCAGACAACAGAAACAGAATTACCAAGGCGATTGAAAGAGGTGGGACAAGAGCTAGCTTTTTACTTTACCATAAACCCAGAGCTTTACAAGCAATTTGCAGCAACTCTATCTAGTCAAAAGCCTCATTCGACTCAGTTTCAAAGTCAGCCTTTAACGGAGTCATCAAAGCCAAAGAATCTAGATTTCTTGCGCGAGAAATTGTTATTACACGGTGTCTCGGAAGCCTTGAAGACAAAGCTAGGATGAAATCCTAAACTTGTAAACTTTGGTAATGATGATTGTTTAAACGGACTTCATATGACACAGATATAGTACTCAAAGAGATGACTATAGCAGGGGACTAGGGACTGGGGACTGGGGACTGGGGACTGGGGACTGGGTGAAAAGTCTTTTTGTGTCTAGGTTTTATCATCTGTTAGCGTCGTACGCACCTTGGCTGTTGCTATACCTTGCAAGCTGTTTGCATCCAAGGTAGTCCTTGTTACATATAATTTTTACGAGTGAAAACAAGGGTCCCCAATTCCCAATCCCTAATCCCCAGTCCCTTTTACTCTAATAAATCATGTTTCAGCAGGGCATCTGCTGCCTGATTGATAGAATCAAAACTCATACCGGATCTATCTGCAATATCCAGCAAGCTATGGTTCCCGTCAGACAAATTTAGAACCCACAACATTGCCATTTCTCTCATTTTTGTATCCGTCTGTCCACCGATTGCGCCGTATAAACCCCTTTTACCCAACTGCGGCTCACATTTTGGATTTTGGTTGAGGTATTTTTTGTTGTTTTCTAGTATATGCAGAACTGACAAACACTTGGAGAATGAATCGGCAAGGTACTCGGTTTGTACGAGATCCAAATTGTCTGCTGATGTATGATATTCTGGATAACAGCTGTGCGGTGTTCTCATGAAACAACCTACAGGTAAGTTAAATCCTGGTGAACAAAACTGCCGTTCGTCATAGCCATAAGGAAAGAAATCTATGATTTCAGAATCTTTACCAGAATGCTTTAAGACATGAGTCACGGCTTTGTCGATTTCCGCATCACCACGACGACTTTTTTTATAAGTAGACTTGCCCGGATCGCCTAGACAAGTTAAAACTAAACCGTGTTTAATCTTGTGAACCTGATTTTCATTTAAACAAAGCCAAGTGATGGAACCGATAGTTCCAGGAATAAAGATAAATCGATAAGAGTACGAAAGATTTATTTGACTTAGATATTTTGCTAGGAATGTTGCGATCACTATACCAGAGAGATTATCATTACAAAGCGATGGATGACAGGCATGGCATGATATGAGTACTTCGTCTGGTTTCTCTCCTTTAAGGTAATACTCGCCATACGTTAGATGACCGTCCTCTAGGGAAGAATCAATGCACACCTCATACTCTTCGTCTTGTAGTTCTAAGAATTGTTTGTGACTTAGACAAAAGCCCCAGCTTTCTTTATAATATGAAGTCCGATAAGGAATCCAATTAGGGCGATCGCTTAGTGTAAACAGATGTTTCTTTAATTCCTCTAAATGTATCTTTTGCTTAACAGGCACGCTGTAATTAACAACATGCAAGTTTGATTTATTAAAATCTATAATTCTTTCTCCATTGGAATTCTTAACATACGCATCTTTGATATTCCACTCTTTAGGCACTGTCCAGTCAAAGACTTGAGTACCAGTAGGAACTTCATGCTGAGTTAATTCAATATGCTTTTTAATCCAATGCAGCGTTTCTCGAAAACCATTGCCAGTAATAGAGCGGCAAATAGGATACAATTCTGATATTAACTGGTACATTTCTTGGCTAACTTCACTGGGGTTAAGCCTTTCTTTAATATCAGTTATATTCACGTTTTTCACCTTTTATATAAATAGTTAATTGTGAAAATTCAGCTAACAGCGGTTTTCAGCTAAGGTGGGCATTACCGCAGAATATCTCAAATATCCATCACATAGGCTTTTATGAGCGATGCCCGGAAGTTCCCGCTTGTTGGGAAACCCCAACGGGAGAGCCAGTTGCCTGCGGAGAGAAGTCCTGCAGCACTGGTCTCACCGCCTGCAGGACTTCTCTCCACCCTACGATTTGTAGTATAATCATAAGAATAAGCGCTGTAATCTAATCAGCTTAGTAGTTTAGTAACCAAGCTAAAAAACGACTTTGCGGCAATAAAAAGCTTCAGCATACTTATTAGGCGCATTCGATTCAATTCCTCGCAGTCTTAGAATTGATAAAAATGTTTCTTCAGTAAACCATTGTTTGTTATTTTGCGAGGGAAAGCTATCAATAATATTCTTAATTTTGTCTTTGCAAATTTCCTCGTCTAAATGTACAAAGAAATTAGGCTTTCCTAAATCTCCATCATATTTAGGTATTTCATACTCTAGAATTAAATGGTTCCTAAAGGTATTCCAAGTAAAATCAGAAATTAAGCGATGGTCTTGATGCAAATCGTGACGAGAATGAGTAAAAATTAAATCAGGATGATAATCTCGCTTTAATTCCTCGAAAAATTGTTTAATTTCAATTCCAATGAAAGGAAAAAACCCATCTTGAAATTGTTTGATGACTATATTTTTTTCTGGGACTTTTTCTAAAAACTTATTAGCGCTATGATAAGCTTCCTTTTCTCTTCGTAAGTTGGAACTAAAGACAACCCAATAAAACACAAGATTCGGGTAATTTTCTACCAATCTTAAAATGGTACCTCCACAACCAATTTCTATATCATCGCAATGCGCTCCTAAACACAAAACTTTATAAGTTGAGTCATTTTTTTCTTCAAAACTGAATTTCAACATACTGCACAAATACCTAGCAAAGAAAATTTGAAATATCGCGCAAAGACGCTATGAAAACTTTGCGCCTTTGCGACGCCAGTCGCCTGCGGAGGGAAACCCTCCTGCAGCGCTGACTCGTCTTTGCGCGAAAAATTCATCCGGAACGTGGGTAGAATTCGATGGTATTTATCCTTAAGCCAATTTTACTGGTACACAATCATTAGCAACATGGTGAATCCGACTATATTCTAAAGATTTTGCCTTCCTTTCATGATTCCATACTGCCCAAGGAGCGTTACCTTGACAATACATATCATCTAACTGCTGTTGCTCTTTAAAAGTATCCATGCACGCCCAAAAGCCATTGTATTTATAAGCAGCTAGCTGTTTTAAATGAATTAATCTTTCAAATGGTTCGTTCACCAATTCTTCTCCGGCTTCAATATATTTAAAGATATCTTTCTTAAATACAAAGAAACCTCCATTGATCCGAATCCCAGCTTGTTGGACACTTTGAATATCAGTGACCAAACCATTTTCTTGCATGGAAACTAAATGGAAACTTTGCGAGGGTTTCACACATAGAAAACTAGCTATTTTGTCATGTCTATAAAAGTCTTCAATTATGTCAGGCAGGTGTAAATCTGTCAAGCCATCACTGTAATTAGCTAGAAATACCTCTTCCCCTTCTAAGTATTCTTCAACAGCCTTGAACCTTTGACCAATATTTGAAGTCAAGCCTGTATCGACAAAAGTAATTTTCCAATCTTCAATATCACTATTTAGAAGTTGGATTTTTTTGCCTCCCTCCTGTAAGGTAAAATCATTGGAAACGCACTCATCATAATTCAGAAAATAATTCTTGATGACGTCTGCTTTATAACCAAGACACAAAATAAAATCTTTGTGTCCGTAGTGGGCATAGTATTTCATAACATGCCACAATATTGGTCTGTAGCCAATATTAACCATAGGCTTGGGAACATTGGCGAAAAATTCTCTTAATCTTGTTCCTAAACCACCGCAGAATAAAACTACTTTCATCGCAATTTCCTTTTTTCACTCTTATTAAATTTCAATGAATTTTGAGTTGATTTCTAGTTTGCTCAAGAATAAACATTAACTTCAGGAATCGGCACGATAAATTGACAACCCCAATCACGTACATACGACATCTGTGATATAATCTCGTTTTTCAGATTCCAAGGTAAAATCAACAAATAGTCTGGCTTTGTCTCTTGAATTTTGTCTGGATGAAAGATTGGTATATGAGTTCCTGGTAAGAATTTACCTTGTTTGTATGGGTTGCGGTCTACGGTGTAATCAATGAAATCTTCTCTAATTCCACAGTAATTCAAAAGGGTGTTCCCTTTACCAGGAGCGCCGTAACCAGCAATTGTTTTTCCTTGTCGTTTAGCTGAAATTAAAAATTCTAAAAGTTTGAACTTGGTTTCCTTCACCTTTTCACCAAAGGAAAAATAATGTTTTAGATTGCTAAATCCAGCAGCTTCTTCCCTTGATCTTAGTTCCTTTACCTGCTGACTAATAGGTTTAGAAGTATCTTCTGCTTGTCTTGCATAAATTCTCAGAGAACCACCATGAGTTGACACTTCTTCTACATCAAAGATTGTTAAACCGTGCTCTGCAAAAAGTTTCTCTACTGTGAGCAACGACAAGTAAGAAAAGTGTTCGTGATAAATGGTGTCAAACTGGTTCCCCTCCATCAGTCGCATTAAATGAGGAAACTCCATAGTGATGACACCTTGAGGTTTGAGTAAAATTTTAGCGCCTGCTACAAAATCGTTGATATCAGGTACGTGAGCAAGTACATTATTAGCCACTAATAAATCGGCTTGCGTACCATCAGCAGCTAATTCATTCGCTGTGTTTTTTCCAAAGAACTTTACAACTGTGGAAATGCCTTTTTTTATAGCTACCTCAGCGACATTAGCTGCTGGTTCTATGCCCAGAACATTAATTCCTTTGGCAAGAAAATATTGCAATAAGTAACCATCGTTACTAGCTATTTCCACGACTTGATTTAAGAAGTGTAACCCAAAACGAGCTATTACGTTTTCGGTATAATTCTTGGCGTGTTGTAGCCAAGAGTCAGAGTAAGACGAAAAGTAAGCATACTCAGTGAAGATGTCTTGTGGACTGACATATTCCTGAAGTTGAACTAAAAAACAGCGATCGCACACATATACGTGCAGCGGATAGAACGGCTCCATTTGGTTAAGCTGTTCAGCACTCACGTAGCTTTCACAAAGCGGTGACATTCCCAAATCAACAAAAGTGTGCTTTAATGTTGACCCACAGAATCGACAGCAACCACGATTCACTGTTGTACCATTCTGTACGTAGGACTCCAAAGTTGTCTTAGTCATTTATTAGCTTCTTTAAGTGTTATGTGTAACTTGAAATAGTCGTATCTTGAACCTGGTAGGGTAGGGACGGGCAGGACAGCCCATCTCACAAGAAGTTTATGGATTTGTGGGGTAGGCATCTTGCCTGCCCTTTCAAGGAGTGCAAGATGTGTATAACAACCTACTGTCCGGTTCATCCCACAAGAAGTTTGTGGATTTGTGGGGTAGGCATCCTGCCTGCTCTTTGAAAAAGTGCGTAAAAACCTTATACTGATTGGAGAACAGGTTCAAACAGAGACCAACTGGTATCTTTCTCGGAAATTTCACTTATAGGAAAAGGCCATTCAATCCCAAAGGCGGGATCGTCATAACGCAAACCACGCTGGTAATCTGGCGCATAAAATTCACTCATCTGATACACAACCTCAGCATCATCAGTGAGGGTTTGGTAGCCATGAGCGAACATCTCAGGTACGTACAAAGCTCTACGATTCTCAGCGGTTAACTCAACGCCAAAGTGTAATTTGTACGTAGGAGATTCAGGGCGCAAGTCGATGATGACATCGTAGATAGCACCATGAGTGCAGCGAACCAACTTTACCTCGGTTGCAGGAGCAACTTGATAGTGCATGCCCCGTAGAGTCCCGGAGTTGTAGTTGAAAGCTACGTTGCATTGTGCAATTGTTGGCTTTAAGCCGTGAGCGGAAAATTCCTTTTGGCAGAAAGTACGAGCAAAGAAGCCACGAGTATCTTGCCGTTGCTCTAAGTCTATCAGGAATGCGCCTTTGAGTGGAGTTTCTGTGAATAGCATGACTGATTCCAAAAGAAATTTTGATCAATTTGCTGAGTGCGAATCAGATACTCTAGCTGCTTTAAGCGAGTGAATCCTCTAGATAAAAAAGTGGATTCTGACATATCAATAGAACTAAACACATTGAACAACTGCTGAGCACCCTTTGCTGCATCCCACTCACACTTGAATCCTGGTAGTGTCGTGTTAATCTTCAAGGGAAGAAACCCGATAGCTGCGGTTGTCCGCACCACTGTCCCCAAAGCTAAGCTTGCATCCAGTGAAGACTTCAGCTACAATCTGGGCAATTTCTTTTACTTGATAGTTGCTGGCAGTGTCACCTACGTTGAAGATTTGGTTGTGAACAATGTTGCGCTCTGCTTCGAGCGTACAAACAATTGCTTTGCAAATGTCAAGCAGATGAACCAACGGACGCCAAGGAGTTCCGTCGCTCGTCATCTTGATTTCTTGAGTCGTCCATGCTAGTCCAGCCAGGTTGTTTAAAACAATATCGAAGCGCATTCTAGGAGATGCGCCGTAAGCTGTGGCATTCCGCACAAAGGTGGGGGAGAAACCATCGTCAGCTAGTAATTTAACATCTCGCTCTACCAACGTTTTACATTCTGCATACGCTGTTTGTGGATTGACTTTAGACTCTTCGGTAACATAGTCCTCACTCGCAACGCCATAGACACTGCACGAAGAAGTGTAGACAAAGCGACGCACACCAGATGCTTTCGCTAGTTCGGCGAGACGAAGCGAACCTTTATGGTTAATGTCGTAAGTCACATTGGGAGATAATTGTCCGGCGGGATCGTTAGAAAGTTCAGCTAGATGAACGACTGCCTCGGCACCTTGTAAATCTTCTTTTGTGATGTGGCGGATGTCTTTGTTCTGGGTTTTGGCTGTTAGTTCGGTACCGTTGTATAGCCAGCCAACTTTATAAAATCCTGTGTCAACCCCGATCACCTCATGTCCGTGTTGCATCAAGATTGGGGCTAATAACGAGCCGATATAACCTTCAGTTCCAGTTACAAGTATTTTCATAGGTGTCAAATATTACTAAATAAACTCAGGTTCTGTAAAATACCTCCCAGACTTAATGAGTACAAAACTATTTCCAAAGTAACGAGCTTCTCTGGCACGAACAGCCGCTTGTTGCAGCCGATACCCATACTGTGGTATTAGCGCAATCGTCTATGAAATAACAGTGTGCAACTAACCTGTTTGCGATCGCGTTCTGGGAAATGTATGATTTAACGTATAACTTGTATAGTTTGGGTCTGTTTATGCCTCGCTTTGGGTGGAATAATGCTCTAGTTACTGCAAGATTGGTTTGCTCGTAACCATCCACTTAAGGCAGGCTAGACGCTGCAACTCGATATTGGCTGACTCTAACAGTTTTGTGGAGGCATTGCCGGTATGCAAAAGCAGAGCCACCCTGACTGCCTTCGGCAATAGTCGCTCTGCCCAATTTAGCTTAGCTTGATACTCGCGCTTAAGCCACGCTAGTACTTGGCGTGTCTAATTGACTAACGTTGAAGATGAGGAATTCTGCCGGATGATATTGATTCTTATTAGAATTTTCTTATTATAAATTCTATTAACCTATCATAAAATCATTTATTTGTAAATATATATGTTATGAAAATCATCAAAATAACAAACAGGAGGATGGAAGTTTCTTCACTACTTTACAAAAGTTTTCTTTGTACTTAGCATCGCCGGATAAGTTAAGATTAACTCTGTCTAAAGGCAGAAGATTATGTAAACATTAGTAGTTTAATTTCCAGATACATAAAACAAATAAAAACAAAGTTGAGAATTTGCAAGATATCAAGCCGACAGTTGCCCCGACGATCGCTTTCAAATTAGGATAGCAATAGTCACTCCAACACCAAAAGAAAAAAAACCTTATAAAGCAAGGAGTTTGACAGGAATTCGACTTGAAATCAAAAAAATGTATGAAAAATAACAAATACAAAACAGTTTTAAAAGCTAATCAAAAAGTTATTAAATACATTTAACTGACGTTTATGATTTGTAATTAATAAAACTTAAAGTACCAAAAAGTAGGAAATAGCTGGCTATGCTTGTCGGGGTGCAGGCGGTTGCATAAAAAAAGCAACAGAAAAAAAGCAACAGACAAGTCAATACGGGCAAGCCAAAACAAATTTATTGTCCTTAATTTATTTATTGCTGCCTTAGGTTGAAAATCTCTAGAGGTTCGAGTTCTGGTTTATGGCACGACGTTCGTTGAAAGCATCTACCCTAGGCATCGAGAAAGCAAAAAGGGCTTTTAAAGTAAGGGAATGGACGCAAGAATATCTAGCTAGTGAGGTAGGGCTGGAAACTCGCCAGCCAATTTGGAAGTTTTTTACAGGCAAGCCAATTGAGCGTCAGAGCTTCATGGAGATCTGCTTTCAACTCGGTTTGGATTGGCAAGAGATTGCTGAGCTACCGACAGGAGGCGCACCAACCGAAAAAAAGCTCGATTGGGACAACTGCGGGGATGTTGATGCCTTAGTGCAAATGGTGCGAAAGCAAAGAAGCGATAAAATTCAAGCCCAGTGCGCCACGATGCGGTTGTTAGATATTTCTCAACCGATTGAGCTAGAAGATATTTATGTCGATGTCAATATTCTGAATAATATTACAAGTCAAAGATGGTTAGATATCTTTGAATTACAAGGCTTTTCAAAAGAATTCGACCGCTTCCCTTGGGATCAATGTCATGAACTCGTTCCAGCGATGCAGGCAGTGGCAACTTATCCCAAACTGATGGTGCTAGGGAAACCAGGGTCTGGTAAAACCACATTTTTACAATATATCGCCACGCAATGTAATCAAGGCAAGTTCCAAACAGACCGCATACCTATTTTTATACGATTAAAAAATTTTGCTGAAGATGCAACAGAAACAGGGGATTTTAGTTTATTGAACTATATCACTCAAAAGCTTGCTTACTTCGGCATTTGCGACCAGCAAATCCAAACATTACTCGCTCACGGCAAACTGTTAATTCTACTGGATGGCTTGGATGAAATTCCAGAAGAATATAGCGCCGAAATCGTGAAAAAAATTCGCAAGTTATCTGAGGAGTATTACAAAAATCACTTTATTATTACCTGTCGGATTGGTACCCAGCAGTATCGGTTTGAGGGATTCACCGATATTGAAATTGCCGATTTTGACTCCTCCCAAATTGAAGCCTTTGTCCAAAAGTGGTTTGTCAAAGTTGGTAGGAATTCCAGTGAACAAGCACAAGCCTTGGCTTGTCAGTTCATGCAAAAGTTGCAGTTATCAGAAAATCGGCAAATTCGAGAACTAGCCGTGACGCCGCTTTTGCTCAACCTGGTTTGTTGTGTGTTTCAAGCCCGCTCAGACTTTCCAGCTAGACAAGTCGAACTTTACAAACAAGGATTGGACATTTTGCTCAATCGCTGGGATCAAGTCAGGAGCATTAAACGCGATAGTATTTATGGTGATTTGTCTTTACCCCACAAGCTCAAACTGCTGAGTCAGATTGCTGCCATCACCTTTAAGCAAGAACGTTACTGTTTTACAAAAAGCAATGTTCGGCAATACATCGCGGACTATCTGCGTAACTTACCCACAGCCCAAGCGGATGATGAGGTACTGCAACTCAATAGTGAGGCAGTGCTGAAATCGCTCTTAGCACATGGTCTACTGGTGGAGCGGGCGCGGGGGATTTACTCGTTCTCGCATCTCACGTTTCAAGAGTATTTAACGGCTAGAAACATTGTTACTAGTCCGGAACCAGAGATATTAAAAGAAAAATTGCTCGATCTGGTCAGCCATGTGACCGAACCCCGTTGGCGCAAAGTCTTTTTACTCACAGCTGGTATGTTGGGTCATGCCCCTGACCTACTGCAGTTAATGAAGCAACACATTGATGCGCTTGTTGGCGCTGATGAGCAATTGCAGCAGTTCCTCATTTGGCTCAACCAGAAGTCCCTTTCCGTTCAAACTCCCTACAAAGCAGCAGCTATTCGTGGCTTTTACCTGACACTGGTTCTTCCTCGCGATCTGAGCATAACCCGTGACCTGACTCTCTCGCTTGCCATCGATCCCAGGCTTGCTGGTAATCTTGCCACTGATTTGACCGTAGATCTGGCTCTTAACCGTGCGCTATCCCTCAGCCTTGCCCTAGCAGGTGACGCGACTCTGGAGCGAGTCCTTGCCCTTAGTTTTGCTCTGACTTATGACATAGATATTTTCTGTGACTGTGAGTTGGAGCAATCGCTGCAACAACTCAAAAAACAACTACCAGCCCCAGATCAAGGCAGAGAAAGGTTGAAGAAATGGTGGAACGCTAACGGTCAGACTTGGGTTGAGAAATTGAGGTCTGTGATGCTTCGGTGTCGCAACATAGGTCATCAATGGCAGTTCAGCGACAAGCAAAAGGAAGTCCTCAAGCAGTACTACGCTGCCAACCAGTTGTTGGTGGATTGCCTCAAGATCGCTTGTGAAATCACTCCCACTGTGCGAGAGCAGATTTCGGAAACGTTGTTGTTGCCCATCACAACAACATCAGGTGGTGCATCGGAAAAGAAGGTATATTTAGCTACGGGGAATGTCGTGAAGCTATGGTAGCCACTTATGATGTACCCCTTGTTGTCTTTTCGGTGGCGATCGCATTCATCGCCTCTCACACTGCATTGGATCTGGCTGGACGGGTGGAAGTGACCGGGCGACGATCTGTGTGGCTCTTGGTTGGGGCGATCGCCCTGGGAATTGGCATCTGGTCAACGCACTTCATCGGGATATTGGCTTATAAGCTGCCGATCCCCATAACTCACGACCTCTCAATTGTCTTAGTCTCGATGGGGGTGGCAATTGTTACCTCTGGAGGAGCGCTGTGCATAGTCAGGCGTGAGAAGCTAACGACGCTTGGGTTGCTCTTTGGGGGCGTTTTAATGGGACTTGGGATTGCAGCCATGCACTACATAGCTATGGCGGCAATGCAACTACAGCTCGTAGCGAGGTATGATCCAAACCTGGTTGCACTCTCTGTCGTGATTGCGATTTGTGCATCCGTGATCGCCCTAAAGCTGGCGTTCCATCTGCGCTCCCAGACGATGCTGACTGGGAGTGTGTGGAAGCTCGGCGGTGCGATGGTTATGGGAGTTGCTATTGCTGGGATGCACTATACAGCAATGGCGGCGGTCAGCTTTGAGCTTACTGACCAAGTGGTACAGCCCTTTCATGGCTTGAACAACTCTTTACTGGCAACTGCGATTGGAATTGCCACTTTGGTCATCCTGAAGCTAACGGATCTAACTAGCTTTTTCGATCAGCGCCTAGCTGCCGAAACCGCCAGAGCCGAGGCACTGTGCGAGAGCGAAGAGCGCTTCCGCTCCTTGGTGCAAAATGCATCTGATATTATTGCGGTTATGGCAGCCGATGGCATCATTTGCTACACAAGCCTATCCGTCAAAAATATTTTGGGTTACGAAGGCGAGGATTTGCTAGGCAAAAACGCTTTTGAACTCGTCCATCCTGACGATCGCCCCAAGGCAACGAGCATCTTGAGGGAAGCCCTCTATTATTGTAAGACCAACATCACAGCTGAGTTTCGTTTACAGCACGCCGATGGTTCGTGGCGAGATTTTGAAGTTGTTGTCAATAATCTACTAGGTGAACCGAGTGTGGCTGGTATTGTTACCACTTGCCGCGACATCACCGAGCGCAAGCGAACCCAGGAGGCGCTGCGGGAGTCGCAACAGATGCTACAGTTAGTGATGGATAACATTCCGCAATTCATCTTCTGGAAGGATAAGAACTCTGTCTTCCTGGGTTGCAATCGTAACTTTGCACAACTCATGGGTGTTGGCAGTCCAGAGAATATTGTTGGCAAAACAGACTACGACTTAACATACCAGAAACAGGAGGCGGACTCGTTTCGCAAGTGTGACCAGAGAGTCATGGAAACGAGTACACCCGAATATCATATTATTGAACCTCTACTGCTAGCTGATGGCAAACAAGCTTGGCTAGACACTAACAAGGTTCCACTTCATGATTCCAGAGGAAATGTTGTAGGCATACTCGGCACCTTTGAAGACATTACCGAGCGCAAGCGAGGAGAGGCAGCATTGGTAGAAGCGCGGGAAGCAGCTTTTGAAGCATCGCGTCTCAAATCTCAGTTTCTAGCCAACATGAGCCATGAGATTCGTACGCCGCTGAATGCTGTTATTGGGATGACGGATCTGCTTTTGAATACGGAACTCAAACCCGAGCAACGAGGCTTTGTCCAGACGATTCGCCACAGCAGTGACGCATTACTTACCATCATTAACGACATTCTGGACTTCTCCAAAATCGAGTGCGGCAAACTGGAGCTGGAACAGCAACCCTTCGATCTACAAAAATCTGTTGAGGAATCCATCAGCCTAGTAGCTTCCAAGGCAGCAGAAAAAGGCTTAAAGCTAGCATACTCAATTGCTCCCTCCGCCCCAAAGACGCTTGTAGCAGATGCTGCCCGACTCAGCCAAATATTAGTGAATCTATTGAGTAATGCGGTAAAATTTACAGAATTTGGGGAAGTGACTGTTTCGGTAACGGCTTTGAAGGTGAGAAGCAAGCAAGGCTGGGGTTCTCTCCTGAGTCCTGACTCGTTAAACACTTATGAAATTCAATTTGCTGTCAAGGACACAGGCATCGGCATTCCCCAAGAGCGGATCGAGCATCTGTTCGAGCCCTTCAGCCAAGTCGATTCTTCGATCAGCCGTCGCTATGGAGGCACGGGGCTGGGTCTTGCCATCTGTAAACAGCTAACCCAAATCATGGGAGGACGCATCTGGGTGGAGAGTACGCTAGGTCAAGGCTCCACCTTTTATTTCACGTTAATTGCCCAATCCAGTCCCATGCAACTGGATACCCCTAAGGTGGAGTCAAGAGTTGTGATACCTCAAATAGCTGAACAGTTACCCCTACGGATTCTGTTAGCCGAAGACAATCAAGTGAACCAGCAGGTTGCCCTGCTCATCTTAAAGAAGCTTGGGTATCAAGCTGATGCGGTCGGCAATGGACTAGAGGTGTTGCGATCGCTACGCCAAGAGCCCTACGACGTGGTGTTGATGGACGTACAAATGCCAAAAATGGACGGATTGACAGCCACTCGTCATATCTGCCAAGAATGGTCAAAAGACCAGCGACCCCGGATTATTGCCATGACAGCCTATGCCACCGACTATGCTAGGGAGCAGTGTCTGGAAGCAGGCATGGATGACTACATCAGCAAACCGATTCAAATAGAAAAACTTGTTCAGGCTTTGAGCCAGTGTCAGCCAACTAGAGCAGGGGGAGCTCTTGAGTCGGGGAGCAAGGGATCTCTTGAGAATGAAAAATTTCTCTCCTGTGCCCCTCTTGATGCCAAGACGCTGCAATCATTACGCAAGATGGCAGGTGAGCGAGCAAACGAAGTTCTGGCTGAAATCATCAATAATTATCTGGCAGAAGCGCCGCAACTGCTGGAAGCGATGCGTACCGCTGTTGCGACAGGAGATGCGTGCCGGCTGCAACAGGCGGCTCACACCCTAAGATCCGCAAGTGCCAATCTGGGTGCGATCGCTGTGTCTGAGCTTTGTAAGGCTTTGGAAGTCATGGGTAGCGCCGGTACCACTGCAGGGGGATTGGCGGGTGTGTTGCAACTTGAGGCGGCATACGAAACACTTAAGGCAGCCTTGCAAATCGAACTTCAGCGGCTGGAAAAATGAGTACCGACCCTGTCCAAAAAAACTCCCCCTTAATTTTTGTTGTCGATGACGACAAATCCATGCGGATGCTACTGCGTGTCGCACTCGAACAAGAAGGGTACCAAGTGCTGGAAGCACAAGATGGGGCAGCGTGTTTAGCCGCCTATCAAAATCAAAAGCCCGACGCGATTTTGCTGGATGCTGTGATGCCAGGGATAGACGGCTTTGCCTGTTGCACCCAGTTGCGGACTTTAACAGACAGCACTGTGCCTGTGTTGATGATCACGGTGCTTGACGATCCAGATTCGGTTGAGCAAGCGTTTGCAGTGGGGGCTACAGATTATATCACAAAACCGATTCACTGGGCAGTGCTGCGCCATCGTGTGCGTCGTCTGCTCGAACAATCCCGGCTTTATAAACAGTTAGAGTCAGCCAATCTCGAATTGGAGCGTTTAGCCCGCTTATTGGCTCGTTATGAGGTTGACTAGAACACGTAGAGGGCTAGGACGGGCGCTTAGTGCCACTCCCACAAGAAACAATTGGATATTTTTTAAGAGAGGAAGTCCCTAAACCGAGTCCCTTTCACTAATATCCAGTCCAAGCAAGAGCGCACAAGCACCAATGAAACAAAAATAAACCAAACTTATACGTTAAGTCATACATTTTCAGAGACGCGATCGCAAACACGTTGATTGCACACTGTTTTTTATAAACAGTTGGTTCCACCCCAGGGGGATATTACGGGTGGGTTGCGAGTAAAGATAGCTCGTAACGAGAAACGCGAATTTGCAGTCAATGGTGGGGGTATCTTGCAAAATCTGATGTCATCTTCTAGCCGCAGCCCAACAACGCTAGCAAATACGGGGAAAGTTACAGTCAAGGGCAAATTTTTCTTTCTTGGAGATCAGAAGTTTTTTCTCAAAGGAGTTAGCTACGGTCCCTTCTCCACCGGCACGCACGGCGAGCCTTTTCCAGAAAAACCAGTGGTGGAGAAAGACTTTGCCATGATGGCAGAACTGGGCGCTAACTGTCTACGTATTTATACAGTTCCACCTAGTTGGCTTTTGGATCTAGCTGGTGCCTACGGTCTAAGGATGCTTATCGGCATCCCCTGGTCTCAACATATCGCCTTTCTTGACTCCTTTGCTGTTCAGGCAGAAATCCGTAACTGCATTGCTACCGGGGTTAAAGCCTGCCGGAATCATCCCGCTGCCTTTGCCTATTTGGTGGGCAATGAGATTCCTCCAGATATTGTGCGTTGGCATGGTCAAAAACGGGTTCGTGCTTTTGTCAAAGAGTTAATGGCGGTAGCAAAAGATGCAGATCCAGAGGCTCTGGTAAGCTATGCCAATTACCCGTGTACTGAATATTTAAATATTGACTTTACTGACTTTTTATGCTTTAACGTCTACCTGCATCAAGAAAAAGATTTTCGCCGCTACCTATCCCGACTCCATAACTTGGCGGGGGATAAACCTCTGGTGCTGAGTGAGTTTGGTGTTGACTCGATTCGTGAGGGAACCCAGGAACAAGCACAGATCCTCTCCCAAAAGTTGTCATCAAGCTTTGACATGGGAGCCGCAGGGACGATCGTCTTTTCTTGGACGGATGAGTGGTTTACCGGCGGGTTTGCTATACAAGACTGGGCTTTTGGCTTGGTTGATGCTGAACGTAACAAAAAGCCTGCGTTTGACACGGTGCAGCAGTATTACACAGCACCTCTGCCGCCAGCGCTACCGCAGTATCCTAAAGTCTCAGTGGTTGTCTGCGCTTACAATGCTGAGCGCACTATGGATAGTTGCCTAGCTTCTCTCAAAGAACTCAACTACCCTAATTATGAAGTGATCGTAGTTAATGATGGCTCGACTGACCGCACTCTAGAAATAACTCAGCGCTACGACTATGTACGCCTGATTAGCCAGGAAAACAAGGGACTGAGCGTGGCACGCAACGTCGGCATCGCCGCAGCGACGGGCGAGATTGTTGCCTTTACCGATTCTGATTGTATGGCAGATCCAGACTGGCTCACCTATCTGGTTGCAAAGTTTCTCTCCTCAGGTTTGGCTGCCGTCGGTGGTCCAAACTTATCTCCTCCTGAAGACTCTCTTGTCCCAGCCTGCGTTGCTGTGTCTCCAGGTGTACCCACCCACGTACTTGTGAGCGATGAGATAGCCGAACATATTGCTGGCTGCAACATGGCTTTTCGTCGCGAGGTTCTACAGGAAATTGACGGCTTCGACGCGCAGTATCGTGCTGCAGGTGACGATGTTGATATATGCTGGCGGCTGCAAGACAAAGGGTACGCGATTGGCTTCAGCCCAGCTGCAATAGTATGGCACTTTCGCCGTAACACGGTAGATGCGTATCTTAAGCAGCAGCGAGGTTATGGTAAGGCAGAGGCGCTCGTTTATTTTAAGCATCCCAACCGCTTTAACCTTCTGGGACAGCCCAGTTGGGCGGGTAGGATCTACGGAGATTTATCCTCGTTTCTTCGTTTTGGTCAACCTGTTATCTATTCTGGGGTGTTTGGTCGCGGGTTGTTTCAAACCTTGTATGAGCCTTCTGGCTCCCTCATTTCTTACCTCCCCCTAACGCTGGAGTGGAATGTGGCGGCTGGTGTTTTATTTGTGTCTGCGCTTGTGTCTGGTGATTATCCGTGGGTGGGTGCGGCAATGTTCCTCGCCTCTTTTGTCTGGTGTATAGCTGGTGCCTTACAAGCACGCATTGAAGAGCGGTTTCAGGGAACCAGGGCACGTCTGCTTGTTGCTCTGCTTATCTACCTGGGTCCTATTGTACGCAGTGTAGAACGCTACCGCTGGCGCATCAAGAGACTTACCGAAGCGAAGCCAATAAAGTTTGATGAGGCGTAAATAGAATGGAAGCAGTTTCTGATAAAATTACTCAAACACCTACTCAGGTAGAGTCGATAAAGTTTGATCGACCAGCGCACAAACCGCACATTTCCTGGCGCGATCGCCCTTGGCGGGGCTTCGCCCATCGCGCAAAGCGCACGCTACGCGAACGCACCTTTTACTTGTCCTATTGGACAGAGGCGGGACTGGAGAAAGAAAACCTGCTGCAAGCTGTGATGGATTTCCTGGTGCAGAGCAAATATTTCATCGTTGTCGATGATGGCTGGAGCGACTGGGATTTGGAGATTTTCTCGGGCATCTGGTCAAAAGCTCAGATTAAGGTGTGTACTGAAAATCACGGAGGCAATAAGAGACTTTTGAGGGTGCAGTGTGCATTAAGGATGTCACAGTTTGCCACTATGGCTATGGTTGGGTATTGTCTGCTTACATTTGTGGCAATAATTCTGGGAATGTCGGAAGTTGCTTTAATTACATTTTTCGTAGGTGTATTCAACGCCGCCGTCATACTCTATCAGAACTTCCGCTTCGGGCGTATTCTCTACTACGTGCTGGAGATAGTCGCCAAAGAACTGCACCTGCTGCCGATACACGCTAAGAGCACCAAGTCTGTCGTACAAAGTGCAGTCATACAGGCATAATGTTTGTTTTGGTGCTCCTCTATACTACTCCCGAACCGCCACAAGAATACCTATTTTTGAACCGCACGAGGCAAGAGAGAACACAGAGAGAGGAGTAAATTACTATAGGTAATCTTAGACTACCGAAGGGAGTAATGAGCAAATGGTCAGACTAGAGGTGAATTTGTAAATGAGGCAAGGGTTAAAAGCAATGATGCACCGATACGGGCGCTTGCTCCAATATCCGCTGCGGCAGTGGCGCACCATAATAGTAATCCTTGGTCTCACGGCTGGCACTTCAGCCACCGCAACACTTCAACCTTGGCCAATGAAAATCCTGGTGGATTATGCCCTGTCTCAGGCAGCCCTCCCGCCCCTAGTTTCTTGGTTTGGGAACTTTAACGTATCCCTGACGCCCCCACTGCTGGTCATTGTCGCTGCTTTAGGTAGCCTCGGACTTTATGCTTTGAACGCGACCCTTGACACGACCTTGAACTGGGCTTGGAGTGCTGCTGGGCAAGGTATGGTCTACGAACTGGCTCAAAACCAGTTTTCTCGTCTTCAACGCCTTTCACTGCTGTTCCATAGCCAGCGTACTGTCGGCGATTCTTTGAGCCGCTTGACAGGAGATTCCTATTGTGTATACACCCTGGTCGGTGCTGTGCTAATTTCACCTGTGCAGCATCTGCTTATGCTCTTCACTATTAGCATCGTCGCCTGGAACCTGAATTCTTCACTGACGCTGATTTCGCTGTTGGTTGCACCAATGATGGCTGGTTTTGCTTTCGTCTTTGGTTCCCGACTCAAGCGCCGGACAAAGCTGAATCGCGAGGCGCAGTCTCGCCTCACTAGTTTTGTCCACCAAACGCTCACAGCGATCCCAATGATTCAGGCATTTAGCAGGGAGAGTTACAATACCGAGCAGTTTAAGCACCTGGCTCAAGACGCAGTTACGATTTCGCAACGCGAAACCCTGCTCAAAAGCACCTACGGTCTTGCAAATGGTTCTGTGACAACGGTTGGTAATGCGATTGTCCTGTATGTGGGCGGGTTGCAGGTGTTATCCGGAGCCATGAGTGTCGGTAGCCTGCTGGTTTTCCTGGCATATCTACAATCGATACAAGGAGCATTTCGGGGCTTATTTGGCATCTACGGGAGCTTGAAGTCTGTGGAAGCCAGTATGGATAGAGTGCTAGAGATTTTGGATGCTAAAGATGGGGTGCAGGAAGCCCCAGGAGCCAAACCATTGCCTGTTCGTGCACCGGGATCTCGGGGACATATATGTCTAGAGGGAGTTACCTTCGGTTACGAAGCTGACTATCCTGTGCTAGAAGATATTACCCTGGAAGCGCGACCGGGAGAAACTATTGCTCTGGTCGGTGCCACGGGTGCTGGTAAGAGTACGTTGGTTTCCCTCATTCCTCGTTTCTTTGATCCCTGGCAGGGGCGAGTCCTTTTCGATGGGGTGGACGTACGAAGTGTGCAACTCAATAGCCTGCGCGAGCAGATTGCCCTGGTGCTACAGGAGCCGTTTCTCCTACCACTCTCGGTGGCACAGAACATTGCCTACGGTCGTCCGGGAGCCAGCCAACAGGAGATTGTTGCCGCCGCCAAAGCCGCTAAGGCGCACGAATTCATCCGGCAGCTGCCCCAAGGGTATGACACCGTTCTGAGTGAAAGAGGAGCTATCCTCTCCGGCGGACAGAAACAGCGGCTGGCGATCGCCCGGGCGCTGCTTAAGGATGCGCCGGTACTCATTCTCGACGAACCCACTTCTGCTCTGGATGCCCACACTGAAAGCTTACTGCTGGCAGCTTTAGAGCGCCTGATGCAGGGGCGAACAGTATTTATCATAGCCCATCGCCTCTCGACTATTCTCCGGGCGGATCGGATCGTGGTGCTGGAGCAGGGGAGAATTGTGGAGATGGGAACGCACCAGGAGTTACTGGCAGGTTCTAATCTTTACAAGCGTTTGCACTCCTTGCAGTTTCCCGATCCGCCGCAGGAGGTCATGTTATGAAACTGTGGTGGCTGCGATTGGCACGTTACGCCCGAGTCCGTTGGCGCGGACTCGCGTTTGTGCTGCTGCTGATGCTCATGAATGTAGGGCTGAATGTGCTCAAGCCCTGGCCTTTGAAGTTGATTGTTGATTGCGTCCTGGGTAATCAACCTCTGCCAAATACTCTTGTTTGGCTCAAAACCTTAACTGGTGGTGCCGGTATTCAGCTACTCGGTCCCTTAGCGGGTGCTACAATCGCTCTATTTCTAGCCAGTGAAGGAGTTCGTCTGCTCCAAGATTATGTTGGTGCTGGCGTTGGTAGTCAAATCGGTTATGACTTGGGAGCAGCACTGTTTCATCGCCTACAGCATCTTTCTCTGGAGTTTCACAACCAACAGCAAGCTGGCGATCTCGTCCGGCGAGTCATGACTGACAGCATCTGTATTCGGAATCTGGCGATGGGGGTTTTTCTGCCCGTGCTCACTTCCGTAGTGAATCTGGTAGTCATGTTCGTTGTCATGTGGCAACTTGATCACTTCCTTTCACTGCTCTCGCTGGTCGTTGCTCCTTTGATTGTGTTACTGATTTGGGTCTTTAACAAGCCCATGATTGAGCGAACCTATCAGCATCAACAATTTGAAGGCGAGATTATGGCGCTTGGTGAGCAGACTTTAACAGCGCTACCAATTGTTCAAGCATTCGGTCGCGAAGCACACGAAGATGAGCGCTTTCGCTACCTGTCCCAAAAAGCGCTCCAGGCTTGTTTGCGCGCTATCCTTGCCCAGATGCAATTCAAAATTGGGGTGAGCGGCGTAACTGCAGTCGGAACAGCAGCAATCATGCTCTTTGGCGGCTTCCAGGTTTTGAATGGGTCACTTTCAATTGGGTCTTTACTGGTCTTCCTTTCTTATCTCGCCTCCTTGTATGTGCCGATGGAGACTTTGGCTTATATGTCGTCTGGTTTTGCAGCAGCGGCAGCTAGTGCTATGAGAGTGCTAGAAGTGTTAGATGCCAAGGAGGAGGTACGGGAAATTCCTGATGCCAAACCTCTGCTTTTACAACCTGGCAAAGCGAGTGGATACGTACGCTTAGAGAAAGTCACCTTTGGTTACCAGGATGGGAAACCCGTACTCCAGGACATTTCCTTGGAAGCACAGCCAGGGGAAATGATCGCCCTAGTCGGAGCGACAGGAGTTGGTAAGAGTACGCTGGTTTCCCTGATTCCCCGTTTTTTCGATCCTTGGCAGGGACGAGTCCTCTTCGATGGGGTAGATATCCGAGACGTGCAACTGCAAAGCCTGCGCGAGCAGATTGCCTTGGTGTTGCAGGAGCCGTTTCTACTACCGCTAACCATCGCCGAGAACATTGCTTATGGCTGTGTTGGTGCTAGCCGCGAAGCAATTGTCGCCGCCGCCCAAGCTGCCAATGCTGACAGTTTTATTCAACGATTACCCCAAGGTTATGACACGGTTATTGGTGAGCGCGGTGCTACGCTTTCAGGGGGAGAGAAGCAACGATTGGCGATCGCCCGTGCGCTGCTCAAGGATGCTCCAGTGTTGATTCTGGATGAACCCACCTCTGCTTTGGATGCTCAAACCGAGTTTCTGCTGCTGGAGGCTTTAGAGCGACTGATGGCAGGACGAACTACGTTTATTATTGCCCATCGCCTCTCAACAGTACAACGAGCAGACCGGATCGTGGTGTTGGAACGAGGACGAATTGCGGAGATAGGAACCCATCAAGCATTGCTAAACGCTCGTGGGCTGTACTATCGCCTGCACCAAACCCAGTCCAGCCGAGCGATCGTCCATTAGGAATCGGTATAAAGCAATACGGTTCAGTTAGGGCTAAAACTCTTTGTCAAAGTCAATTTTTTTAACGAACCGCAGAGGCGCAGAGGACACAGAGAAGAAACCAGGGGAGATAAGGTGACAGATTTAGCTGATCAGCAGTCGGAGTACAGGGCAATTACGGATTTCCCAGAGAATGTCCAAATTGGTTCAAACACAGTCATTATGGGTAATCTCGCGTTTAAGCGATTCCATAGCCGCAAGACACAGGGACTAATCATCGGTGACCACTGTACTATGGACGGCGTTCACTTCGATATTGGTGAGAAGGGGCAGGTCGAGATTGGGCACTACTGCTACTTCACAAACGCTGTACTTTTGTGCGAGCTTGAACTTCGCATTGGCAGCTACGTTGTGATTGGATGGAATACAACACTCGCTGATACCGACTTTCATCCAATCGCACCTGCCCAACGCATTGCTGACGCGATCGCTTGTTCACCCCTGGGGAAGACTTTACCGCGACCGGAAATTGTACGGCGACCGGTGGTTATTGAGGACGGCGTCTGGATTGGACCGAACGCCACAATCCTCAAGGGAGTCCATATTGGAGCTGGGGCAATTGTGGAGCCAGGTGCAATGGTGAACCGAGATGTACCGCCACGCACGCGAGTCATGGGTAATCCGGCGCAGGTTATTGGGGAGGTTTAAGGGTGATGTCTACACGCACTCTCTCCTGGGATTGGTATCCAGGAACGATTCCAGAAAATGTGGTTCTTGACGAAACCGCCTATGTTGAAACGAGTTTCAGTTTTTATTTATACCGCAGCGAAGCACCAGTGGGGGTAGAATACGGTCGCGGCGCTTCCACCTATTTGGGGACGATGTTTGATGTTGGTCTGCGTGGGCAGGTGAGCTTGGGTAACTATGCGCTTGTTCACGGAGCCAGGATTATCTGTGACGCCCAGATTGAAATCGGTGATTATGCCCTCATCTCTTGGAATGTTGTTTTGATGGATACCTACCGACTACCGTTCGACCCGACACAGCGGCGGCGTGAGCTACAACAGATACCATTTCGTTCGCCCCGACGTATTGATGGCACGGTACCAGCGCAACCGATCCTTATTGGTTCTAACGTTTGGATTGGTTTTGATGCCTGTGTACTACCAGGCGTCACCATCGGAGAGGGGGCGATCGTCGGTGCCCGGTCTGTTGTCACCCAAGATGTCCCACCGTACACTATCGTGGCTGGCAATCCTGCCCGTGTTATTCGTCGCTTGGATGGAAGAGGGATTGATCATGAGAAGTGAACGCCCCAGTAAGGGGAAAATTATAGTTTTTGGTATTCTATTTTGGTATCCCTTGGCAGGGGTGACTTACCAGTTCCTCCACTACCTGCTGGGGCTTCGTCGCCTGGGGTATGACGCTTATTATATAGAAGATTCATGGCGTTGGATTTACAATCCCCGCATCAACGACCTTTCTCCAGATGCTACTGAGAATATCCAACAGATTGCCCCAATTTTAGAAGCGTATGGCTTTAAGGATCGGTGGGGATTTCGCGACTATCTGGGGGGTGAATGTTATGGGATGACTGAAGCCCAAATCCTGCAATTATATCAGGAAGCAGACGCCTTCTTGAACGTAACGGGGGACCAGGAAATCCGCGACGAGCATCTGGCTTGCCCCCGCCGCATTTATGTAGAATCAGATCCGGTTGCTTCTCAGATTCGGGTTGCTCAGGACGACAAAAAACTCATTGCTCACCTGTCCGCCCACGACACCCACTTCAGTTTTGGGGAAAATCTAGGGGCACCAGATTGTGGTGTTCCCGTCGGTGGCTTTCACTGGTACCCTACCCGCCAACCAGTAGTGCTGGATTTGTGGGACTCAAACTTCACACCTGGGATTGCTTACAACACGATCGCCACTTGGAATAATAAGGGGAAGGACATTACTTATCAAGGCAAAACTTACTACTGGCGCAAGGCGCGTGAGTTGGAAAAATTTCTGGATCTTCCCAAAGCGCGTCCGTTGCAATTTGAGATGGCGACGAATGTAAGTGAGGAGGAAAGAGAGAATGTGCGATCGCTGCTTCAAAAGCATGGTTGGAGCCAGGTAGACGCGGTGGAACTCTCTCAAGATATGAAAAATTACCGCGCTTATATCCAGGAATCGCGCGGGGAGTTCACGGTAGCAAAGGAGCAATACACGCGCCTGTTGAGTGGCTGGTTTAGCGATCGCTCTGCTTGCTATCTAGCTGCTGGTCGTCCTGTGATTACTCAGGAAACAGGATTCAGCAAATTTCTGCCAACCGGTAAAGGACTTTTTGCCTTCAACACTATGGAAGATATTCTAGCGGCACTGGATGCGATCGAAAGCGACTACAAAGGCAATTGCCAAGCAGCCCGCGAAATTGCCTCAGAGTACTTTGCCGCAGAAAAGGTGATTGGCAGTCTTATGGAGCGAGCGGGGTTATAAATATGGCACGCATTGTTGTTTGCGGATATATGATCCGTCATCCATTAGCTGGTAATCTTTTTGCCTTCTTCCACTATGTGTTAGGATTACATCTTCTCGGACATGAAGTCCTATACTTGGAGGAAAGCGGCTGGTCTGGGTCTTGCTATAACCCGATAAACCGCAGTTACAGCGATGACCCCCGCGTTGGTTTTGATGCAGTGCAAACACTTATAAACGCTTATGGTGTGAATGCCACTGTATGCTATGTGAATCGGGACACGGGAACCGTCTACGGTGCGGATTGGCAAGAGCTAAAGCGGATGCTCAAGACGGCGGATCTGCTATTGAATATCGGTGGAGTTTGCTGGCTGAGAGAATTTCTGCTGTGCAAGCGCCGGATATTAATCGACATGGACCCATTCTTTACTCAAACTGGGACATTCGCCGCTGAGGGTCGCAACGACTATCACGCCTACTTTAGTTATGGTGTGAATATCGGAAAACCCGATTGCAGGATTCCGAGTGATGGTATAAGATGGCTCCCCACCGTACCGCCTGTTGTGCCAGAGATTTGGCACCAAGTACTTGCTCCAGAAGATTGTGGAAAAGAATGGGTAGATATACCCTTGACAACCGTTGCAAATTGGAGTGCCTATGGTGGCATTATCTACCAGGGCGAACACTATGGACAGAAGAATGAGGAATTCATGCGCCTGCTGGAACTCCCAAAGTACTGTGCACAGAAACTTGAACTTGCGCTTTCGGGCAAGGACACAGAAATAGCAGAGATTACCAAGTCTCTACAGACAGCAGGCTGGTTAGTTCGAGATGCCAGGGTATTGAGCGCTAACGTATCAACTTACATCAATTACCTGACTAGCTCGCGGGGAGAATTTAGCGTTGCCAAACAAGCTTATGTCAAAACCCGTAGCGGTTGGTTTAGCGATCGCAGCGTTTGTTATCTCGCGGCTGGTCGCCCCGTCATCTTACAAGATACCGGATTTAGCGATTGGTTAGCGACGGGTCATGGCGTGCTGGCGTTTTCATCTTTAGAGTCTGCAATAGACTGCATAGAGCGCGTCAACGCAGATTATCCGGCGCATTGCTTGGCAGCACGGGAAATAGCCGAGCAAACCTTCAGTTATAAAGTCGTGTTGCCTCGACTACTTAAGCCAGGGAGAGTGAAAGTAGCATGATCATCATTTTTGCGAGTGCGATCGGTCGTTTTCCTATAGGAGGCAATGCCTGGTCAGACCTGCAGTACCTTTTGGGTTTGCGATCGCTTGGGCATAATGTTTTCTATTTGGAAGAATGTGGACCAGAGTCGTGGGTTTACAACTGGGAAACTGAGCAACTCACGACGGATTTGGAATATCCCACCAATTATGTGAGAAACTGTCTGGAACCGCTTGGCTTTGAAAATCAATGGATTTACCGAGCTGGCGATCGCTCAGTTGGGATGGATATTGACAATTTTAAAGAAATATGTTATTTAGCTGATTTGATGATTGTCCGTGGCTCACCAATTTCTCTGTGGAGAGAGGAATACAAATGGCCACAACGCCGCATTTATATTGATGCAGATCCAGGTTTCACTCAGATTAACATTGCCAGCGGTGATTCAGAATTGGTAAACACCGTCGAACATTGCGATCGCCTGTTCACGATTGGGCAGCGTATTGGTGCCGCAGACTGTCTCATCCCCACAATCGGTAGGGATTGGCTGTTGACATTACCTCCAGTAGCACTGCCTTACTGGTCAGTAATTGAAGACGACGGTGCCATCCACTTCAGTTCTATTATGCAATGGCACAGTTATCGGGAGGTGGTCTACGAGGGAGTCACCTATGGCAACAAAGATAAGGAATTCCTAAAGTTCATTGATATACCGCAACTGACAAAACAACCGTTTCGGATTGCACTTAGCGGCGGCTTTCCCGATGAGCTATCTCAGTACGGCTGGGACGTGATCCCCGGATGGATTGCGTCCTTTACACCAGAGTCTTACCAGACATTCGTCCAACAATCCCGTGCTGAGTTTGGAGTCGCAAAACAAGGTTATGTTGCGACGCGGGGAGGCTGGTTTAGCGATCGCAGCGTCTGTTACCTAGCTTCTGGCAGACCTGTTCTAGTTCAAGACACAGGCTTAAGCGATTGGCTACCAGTAGGAGAAGGAATTTTAACTTTCCGTGACCAAAAGGAGGCAGTGAAGGGTATAGAAGCCATCAACGCTGACTATAAGCGACATCGGTATGCAGCACGGCAGTTAGCACAGGAGTATTTTAACTCAGATAAAGTTCTTTCATCTCTTTTAGAGGCAGCTATGAGTTAACTAGGACTTACGCACAAGTAACCGAAGAATCAAACCGCAGAGGCGCAGAGGACACGGAGGAATGAGAGTTTGAGAGGTATTTTGCGTAAGTCCTGTTAACAATACATTGAGTTTATCGCGCTTCTCGTTTGGATAAGGTAATTATTTATCTGTGTCCATCTGTGTCCATCTGTGGTTCTTATTTCTTGATGTATTGCACTCAACTCCCGAACCGCTATATAAAAGTTCACTATGTCAACAGTAACCATCGGCTTTTCTCCTCGCGAACAGTTCTCCCTAGCTGCTGAATCTTTGCAGCGGATTTTTGATTACACTTCTATCCCCTTCAACCTAATCGTGGTGGATTGCAACACCCCAAAGGTGTATTGGCAGCAGATAGAACAGGTGCTAAAGGGGCGTAGCAATGTCAAGGTGATCCACACGGATCGTTACCTCATGCCTAACCAGGCAAAAAACCTAGTGATTCAGTCAGCCAAAGATGATTTTCTGTGCTTAATAGAGAATGACGTTATCGTTGAAGAGGGCTGGTTATCTCAACTGATCGCAGCCTGTGAAGAGCAGGCGGCAGATGTCGCAATACCACGCATCATCGAAGGACCCGTGGGAGCAACAAAAGTTCACTGGGACCCAAGCTTGGGTGAGGTTCGCTCAGTGCAAACAACCAACGGAGCCAAATGGGAAATTCTTCCACCTAAAGGCGATCTACAACTTGATCGAGGTTCCCATCGCCGGATGATAGAGTTGTCTGGAGAGGCTCACTGCCAGCTATACCGCCGAAGTGTTTTCGACAAAGTTGCTCCTTTTGACGAAGAACTCATCTATTTAGACTGGATCGATTCTAGTTTGGCTTTATATAATGCCAAAATTCCAGTTGTGTTTGAGCCGAAGTCTGTTGTTCATTTTTGGCACCCTTATTCTCCCCATCTAGATGAACTCGACTATTTCTTCAAAAGATGGGATCTAAAACAAGCTGCCAAGGAGCTTGATCGCATTCAAAAAAAGTGGAATCTGGTTAAGATGACAGCGGATTTGGATTTTGTTGTAGAGCGAAATCGCATCGGTCAGCTTCATGCGATCAAGGAGGAACTCAAAGCTCTAATATCACCGCAGGAATCCTTTATCTTGGTCGATGAGGACATCCTGAACGGTAGCGAAATCATCGAGGATTTCCGGACTATCCCCTTTACTGAACACAATGGGCAGTATTGGGGTCAACCAGCAGACGACGAGACGGCTATCCGAGAATTCGAGCGTCTACACCAAGCAGGTGCCAGCGCTATTGTTTTCCTTTGGCACACTTTTTGGTGGCTGGACTATTACGTTGGATTTTATGACTATTTGCGTCAAAAATTCTCCTGTGTGTTGCGAAATGACTGTGTGATTGCATTCGACTTACGGTAATGGAAAAACTAAAAGCAAGTATTATTATCAATAACTACAACTACGGGCATTTTTTGTCTGAGGCGATCGCAAGTGCCTTGAATCAAGATTATCAGCCTACAGAAGTCATTGTGGTTGATGATGGTTCAACGGATAACTCACCTGAGATCATCGCCGCTTATGGAAAACAGATTATCCCCGTATTAAAAGAGAATGGCGGACAAGGTTCAGCATTCAATTCGGGGTTTGAGATTAGCAACGGTCAAGTTATCTGCTTCTTGGATGCGGATGATATTTTACTACCTAGTGCCATAGGCACAGCAGTCGAAATGCTGGGCGACAGAGATGCGGTCAAGGTACACTGGCCTCTGGCTGCCATTGATACTCATGGCAAGCTGCTAGGAAAGTTAATTCCGGAAGAGCCTTTGTCAGAAGGAAATTTGCGCGATGCACAGCTTAAAGGTGGTATAGAAGGTCATATCTTCTCTCCTACCAGCGGCAATGCCTGGTCACGCAGCTACTTAGAAAAAATCTTGCCCTTACCTGAGAGCCACTATCGATTCAATGCCGATTCCTACCTAGCAATTCTTGCTCCCTTCTTTGGCAGCATCAAGCGCATTGCTGAACATCAGGCTTTGTATCGCATTCATGCTTATAACGGCACTAGCAAGCGTACTTACAGCTGGCGACTTAGCCACTATCACAATGAACTGACAATCCTACGCGAGTGTTTACAGGAACACGGTATTGAAATTGGAGATGCTTTTGAAAGCTGGAAAGGTTCTTATCATCAATCTCTTCAGCTTATGGTCGAGTTGGGGCAAGAACTAGAACCGTTCATGCCACCAGGACAGAAGTATATTTTAGTTGATATGAATCAATTCGGGCAACATCAGCTACTTGAAAAAAGTCAATCAATCCCCTTCCTAGAAAAAAATGGTCTTTACTGGGGAGCACCTAGTGATGATGCTACAGCAATTGAGGAATTTGAGCGGCTGCGCCGTGAAGGGGCAAGTTCCATTGTGTTTGGATGGCCTGCCTTCTGGTGGCTTGATTACTATACTGAATTCGCTCGCCATTTGCGTACCAAGTTTCGCTGTGTTTTAGATTCGGAGCGCTTGGTTGTCTTTGATTTGTGCATATAGCAGTCCTATTTGAGTTGTGAAAATTATTTTTTTAACGAACCGCCAAGACGAGCCAGCGCGAATGACGGCTTTCCCGACAGCCAGGCGACTGGCGTCGCCAAGGACGCCAAGAAAAGAGAGAAGAGAGAATTTCACCAATGATTCAGGATTGCTATATCACCTTGATACTTTGCTTGATACTGTGTAGGCGTTATTCTCACATTGGGGGTGAGTAGAAACGATATGATACCTGAAACTAAAGTTACGATCGCAATCCCAACTTACAATCGCTCGAAGTTACTAGAAACTAGCCTTAAGAGCGCACTGGCACAGGACTATCCAGATTTCCAAGTTCTTGTGCTGGATAATGCTTCTTGCGATGATACAGAGGCAGTTGTACGCTCATTCTCAGATTCGCGAATCACTTATGTACGCAATGATACCAATATAGGAATATTTGGCAATTGGCAGCGAACCATTGAGATAAATTCTAGCCCCTATCTGAGCATCTTGTCGGACGATGACATACTGCTGCCCAACTTCATCCGCGAGTCTGTCTTAGGATTGGACAAGCATCCTCATGCTGGTCTTTCGGCTGCCCTAGCTGAATTTATCGATACTAACGGTGTTCTCCTACAGGTTACAGGCACAGAATTTTCAGATAACTTACCACAAGGGCTGATCGGCGGTCTAGAGTTCATCCACCAAATTGCTGATGGACGCAAATGGATTTTGCGTACCAGTGCGGTGATGTTTCGCGCTTCTGCCCTCAGGGCGGTTGGGGGATTCGACATCACGCACTCTAAGTATTTGCTAGACTTGAACTTATACTTGCGCATGGCGACGCAATTCGATTTCTTTTTTATTGCCAAAGAGTTGGCTCAAGTCCGGTTTCACGTTGAACAAGATTCCCAGGTTAGCTTCCACTCCCTTAGTGGAACAGGAGCGCTTGCTGTGATGGCAGAACGTACTGATGCGATCGCTTATTTGCTACAGTCGCCGCGTGCAGAAGATGCATCCTATCGTCTGTGGCTTGCAGAGCGCCTGTTGCACATAAGTATGCGCCGCAGTGAGTTTACGTCTAAGCTTGTGCCCGAACTCAATCTGAGCTGGTCAGAACGGCTACAAATTGCCATTCGGGAGATTGCAGCCGTGATTCCAGCAGGAAAGCATTTTATTTTGGTCGATGAAAATCAATGGGGTTCAGAGATTTTACCACAATTCCATCCCCTTCCTTTCCTCGAACATGAAGGTCAGTACTGGGGAGCGCCATCTGATGACGAAACCGCCATCCGGGAACTTGAACGAATGCGCGACTGCGGAGCAAGCTTTATGGTCATTGGCTGGCCAGCCTTCTGGTGGCTTGATTACTACTCTGAGTTCAGAAATTATCTCAATTCAAATTTCCGCTGCATTTTGCACAACAGTCGCCTTGTTGTGTTCGATCTGCAACCATAAGGTTCTGCGACATTAATATAGGGTGAGCAGCCCAAGGCTGCACTCGCTTAAGAGTGAACTGCAAACTGACGGGGTGAAGTGTCATGATCTGGCATAAGGAAAAAAAGAAATTCAAAACCGGAGTGCAATGGCTAGCGTGGCCAGCTGCTCTGGCTGTTGTCGGCGTCGGCGGCTGGCTGACGTATTTCCTAGTTTTAAATCAATCTCCCGAACCAGTGGCGGTACGCTTGCTTACTGTAGAGCGAGGCAATGTTGAAACCACAATCACAGAGGGCGGAACTGTTGAACTGCGCGAACAGAGGATTGTCAAGTCCCCAACAGACGGTGCAGTGGATCGGGTACTGGTCAAGCCTGGGGAGAAAGTCAGGGCTGGTCAAGTGCTACTCACCCTGCGTTACCCCGAGCGAAAAATTGCTCTTGCCAAGCAACAGTTGAAAATTCAGCAAGAGGAACTCAAGCTCGCACGCAGTCAGCAGAAAATTACCGAAGCTCAAGAGAAGCTAATAGCTGAGGAACGGGAACTCCAGAAGCTTACTCCCTTGATGAAAGAAGGAGCTATTACAAGACAACTATTCCAGCAGCAAGAGGACGAAGTCCGCCTAGCGAGGGCTGACCAGCGAGAAGCTCAAAAAGAAGCTCGTGAATCCGCCCTCGAACTGCAAAGCCTACAGTTGGAGGGTCAAGGTATTCAGCAGGAACTCCAAGACACCACCGTGACTGCACCGTTTGATGGCGCAGTTTTGGGTATTTATGTTAAGGACGGTGAGGGGGTTGAATTACGCACCAACCTGCTCACCTTAGGCGACCCTAAGCAAGTACTCGTGAAGCTCCAGCTTTCTACCCTCAATGCAGCCCGAGTCCGGGTCAACCAAGTTGCCCGCGTCAATGCGATCGGACCATCAGCACAGACGTTCACTGGATATGTGCAAAGTTTGTATCCTCAAGCACTGACACCTGAAGAAACTCAGAAAGAGGGCGGCAACCAAAACCAATCGACTCAAGCAACGGTACCTGCAACAGTGCTGCTTGATACCCCTACTACCAAGTTGCTCCCTGGTAGCCGGGTGAATGTTGAGATTGTTTTAGAACAACGGCAAAACGTAGTCCTTTTGAATACAGATGCTATTCAACGTTCTGGACCGCATCCCTTTGTCTGGGTTCGGGATAGTCAAAATAAGGCTCAGAAACGAACCATCAACTTAGGATTGGAGGGATTAGTGACCGTAGAAGTGACCTCTGGTTTGCGTGCTGGCGAACAGGTTATAGTACCGCCGACCCAGTCGCAACTCAAGCCAGGAATACCAGTCACCCCCTCTGGGGGAACCCCAAGGGGAATTCAAAATTCAAAATGATAAATTCAAAATTAGTTTTTTGGGCGTTGCTGAATTTGGTAATGATATCATGTCCGATTAAATACCTTACTAAGTTTGTAGTGAGGACTTTAGTCCTCTTCTTTTGAAAACAAGGACTAAAGTCCTTAGTACATATAAGTTTTATTATGGGTAATTTGCCGGGCTTGATATGAATTATGGTTGTAGCACGATGTTCAATTTCCTGTAATCTCTGTAGAGACGTTGCATCCGAAAGTTCTACATCAATGAGAATTTTGAGAGAATTTTGAGAGAATGTTGAAATTCATATCTTGATTCAGTAACGCCGTTTTTTGAATTGTAATTTAAAATTTTTGAATTCCAAACTAATTAATTTTTTTGTGCCTCGCTTTGCGAGGAGCTGACGCTAACGCGTAGCGTGTCCGCAGGACATATTTTGAATTTTGAATTTTGAATTTGCACTATGGGTCTTTCACCTTTAGATTTACTAGATATCACCTTTCGCTCCTTGACTAAGAACCCTTTACGTTCTGGACTGACAACTTTAGGAGTGTTTATGGGTGTGGCTGCTGTCAGCGCTACGCTTCAAGTCGGTAACATCAGTCGGGCTATGATTGCTCAGCAACTGGCAAAGCGAGGCGCACCTCAAGCCTCAGTATACCCAAAAAGGGATGGTGGTCGGACCACCCAACTCAAGTTAGAAGACATGGAATTCTTACGAGAACGGCTGGTGGGCTTGCGGGCAATCAGTTCTTTTAATTGGGCTGGTGCTACGCCAACTGTATTTCAGGACAAGGAGTTCACTCCGCCCATGTCACCTGTTTCCCAAGATTTTTTGCTGACTTCAGGAAAAGCATTAGTGTCAGGACGATTCTTTACGACTGAAGATTTTGCCAGCTACCGACCAGTAGCCGTCATCGATCAACTGCTGGCAGAACAACTTTTCGCTGGGCAAAACGCTGTGGGTAAGATGATTTATGCTGGCAATAGACCTTATATCGTTGTGGGGGTAGTGACGACGACTCTAGATGAAAATGCTCCTCCGGAGGGGCAACTGTATATAACGATGTCTGCTTACAATGCCCTGAGTGGTAGCCGCGACATTGGTAGCATTCAAATGCGTCCCGACAAACTCGAAGACGTGGAAGACTTGAGCCACCAAGCTGAGGAACTGCTGCAGCAACGATACCCAGGTCAAAAATTTAGGTTTTGGAACAATGTATCAGACATCCTACAGCAGCAGAAAACCCTTGAGATGGCGTCCCAAGGACTGACGGTGGTAGGGGTGATCGCACTTTTGGTTGGCGGTGTCGGCATTGCGAATATTATGATTGCCTCGGTGACGGAACGAACTGCTGAAATTGGTTTGAGACGGGCAGTGGGAGCAACAAAGCAGGAAATCATGCTGCAGTTTATTCTGGAAGCTGCGCTTTTAAGTTTACTAGGAGGAACAGTTGGTCTTGGGGTGGTGCATGGATTGACGGTTGTAGTCGCTGATACCTTTAAATTGCCCTACGAGTTTGACACCTCTATTGCAACGCTGGCGTTGGGATCAGCGCTACTGGTGGGTGTGGGCGCTGGTTTGCCTCCCGCCCTGCGAGCCAGCCAGATCGACCCAGTCCAAGCCTTACGCTCACAGTGATACAAATAGGATTTCTCACAAGTTTTGCGATTGCCTTCTGGTGTAGTCCAGACGCTGTGTTGGCACAAGCCTCCTTTAGGACTTACGGCAGTGCCTTTTGGGCGATCGCACTCCTAACAACCTTTACCCAGACTACGTTTCGGATATTTTTGACGGACTCTTAATTTTGACAGAGTGTTGAACGCCTTTTTTACCGTTAATCTCTGTTTTATAAGCCTTATAGCTATATGAAAGGTGATAATTTATGGCTATATGAAAGACGATAATTTGGCACTAATTATGTTATACAAATTACTACTGAAACGGTAATTACATAATGTCTCGATACTAATCGACAATTTATTTCATTAAACAGAGATAATACTTAAAGAGACTAGTAATTGTGCGATATATCTTTTAGACTCGTTTCCGGTTGATTTTTTGAATTGGTATAATTTACTGCTACAATTGCAGGCTGACTTGGCACACTTTATTAGTGGCAGAGTTAGAACTTACGGATTGACATATTTATAGGTTTTGACATATTGTTAACAAGTTTGCGTTGATTAGATGACCATTAAAAAGGTTTGAGCAACCCTTACTTGCGTAAGCAAGCTAAATTCCGCTCTGGGTTCATCTAAGCTCAAATTCGATGAGGGCGTAAAGTCCGTTTGAATTAAATTTCAGTTTTTCAGGGTTTTGCCTCTGCCAACTTGGAGCAAGAAGACTCACCAAATGTGAACTTCAAACAACCTTGATGAGGAGAGAAGAGGCAAATGATAATTTCTGAACCTAGTACCTTGAGTGCTATTAGCCATGCTCTCAATGCTGCTTCTGGAATCAGCGTTAGCATTAAAAATCAATCAAGCTTGAGTCTGAGTAAAGATACGAATTCGCACCTAGCAAATAGCTCAAAAAAGCTTTCACACCCAACTCCTACTACTCCCACTTTCATAGCCCAAGCCAGTACTCCAACATTCAGTTCAAATACTAGCAAATGCGGTTCTGGTCAAGCACGTGATAAGTACACACAGCCGTTCGCCTGCGACAGCATTTGGAATATGCCGATTGGATCAAACGCCCAATACGTTGATGCCTATATCGGCTCAAAGGGCGTTGGAGTTGACACCGACTGGTTCATCATAACCAAGGAAAGCGATCCGGCTGTGTCCACCTATATGCCTGGTGCCTGGGGTGAAGGTCGCTGCATCGGCTCTACGCCACAGCAGCAAGCACAGTGGCATTCTGAAGCGGGTCAGCCCTTGAAGGTTCCTTATGATCTTGTCATTGAGGATGCAAAGCCAGGATTTACTCCAAACAATTCGTCAGCGTTTTTGAAGCCGGATGGCAGAACTTTAGTGTCTTATAACGTCACCACGCGTTGTCAGGAGGGTGCCCCGCTTTACGGCGTTTGGTTTGGACAACAAGATATTTACGGCGATGGCATTGACGGTGGACATGGTGGCTCAGGAATGTCGAGCATTGGCGGTAGCATTCGCAAAGGTGAGTTGTTGAACGACGAGCCTATTCGTCATGCACTCAAGATTGTTATCTGGGGCAAATGGTTGCACTACAATTCGTCATCGTCAACCCCCGGTCGCCGCTGGCCTGCCCGTCTGGCTGATTTTAATGCACCAAACCAATACCATGGCTCCAATCCGGCGCTGGTCATGGGTTCATTGTTAGCAATTCCGCCGGAAAGTACAGCAGAAAGCCTCGGACTGACCTCCAAAGCAGGCAAAAAAATCTTTCAAGCGATGCAAGACTATGGTGCTTACGTCGTTGACGATTCCGGGTGGGACTACAATTACCTCTGCCTTGAGCGCAGTGCAGAGTTGGAGTACGAGCAAGTCACGGGGCATCAAGTTCATGGAGATGCCGCACTCCAAGCTGATTTTGCCAAAATCATTGGTGCGGTCAAGGTTGTGGACAACAACGGACCGAACAGCATTGGTGGGGGCGGTACACCACGCCAATCTTTAGCACCACCCATTGGAAATTAAAAGCCAATACGGTTGAGATAAGAGTTGATCTCCCCTCCCCTAAAAAGGCTACGGTGTACGCACAAGTCAACCCCTTCTCAAGAGCCCAGACGCTGCGCGCAATCCCCTGTGACAATTGCGTAAGTCCTGTTGTTATTGAGGATGCAAAGCCAGGATTTACTTCAAACAACTCCTTAGCGTTCCTAATACCGGATGGCAGAACTTTGGTGTCTTATAACGTTACCACCCGTTGACAGGAGGGTGCCCCGCTTTACGGTGTTTGGTTTGGAGAGCAAGATATTTACCGTGATGGCATTGACGGTGGACATGGTGGCTCAGGAATGTCGAGCATTGGCGGTAGCATTCGCAAAGGTGAGTTGTTGAACGACGAGCCTATTCGTCATGCACTCAAGGATGTGTGTACACCGTAGCTAAAAAAGGGGGGGGATTAACAATTCAAAATTCAAAATTCGCTCATTCAAAATTCAAAATCAAAGACAGTTTCAGTTGGGGTTTAAATCCCCAACTGAAACTGAGACTACGTATAGACGTAGGGGTCTTAGACCCTTTAATTTACGATAAAGCCCCCCTTAAAAAGTAAGGAAAAAGTAAGGCGGCGAGGATATCAAGCCTTTTTCACACGGCAGGCAAAGCACTTAAAGGCAAGTTGTCCTGAAAGATTGTCGTAGTATCGGTTGTCTATCAATTGGTTAGCTGCCTCGTAGTAGGGGGTGCGGAGTTCTCCTGCCATTTTTTGCTCTTGACCAAACCAATTTGGCACAAAAATTGTGTCCTCTCGTATTCCCTCCCAAATTAAAGCTGTACCTGTGATAGAGCCTCTGGGGCTTTCGACAATGATCTCATCCCCGTTGTTAATGCCTGCTGCTTGCGCTACTTTGGGATGAATTTGAACTAGGCGAACACCGTTCATTTGCTTGCCCGTGTAAGTCCAGTGTGTGACGGAGTGAAAATGAACTACACTCGATCTGCCAGTCATGCCCATAAGCGGATATTCCCTATGAACCTCTCCAGAAGAGACTTTCCCTAATTTGACCTTTTGGGTGAATGCCTGCGGATTCACGGGATTTTTTACTAGTTGCTCTGTATACTCAATGGTAGGATGTTGACCAGTAACTTCCGGATGAGTGTAGAAGATGGGTAAGGCAGCGTGTCCAGCGATCGCTAGCTGCTTTTCCTGTTTTGGCGTATAAATCTCTACCTTGCCACTGGGCGTGAGGAATCGCTTGCCTTTGTTCTGAGGGTTGAGTGCCTGTGCTGCACTATACCAAGAAGGATGATCCAGGTAAAGAGTACTGACACCGGGATGATCAACTGATGGGCAGGGCCAGCGCAGGGGTTCTGAACGCTTGGACATTCGTTCCGTTGTCATACCGCCCATACCGGGAGTGTTTGCCACGAAAGTTCCCCAAAGATTGCGGTAGTCTTTCCATGTCTGGGGAAAGTTTTCTGTCCAGTATTCGGGTGGATTGCGTTTGTCTAACTTTGCTGTGGCGTGTGCCAAGTCAATCCAGATGTGCCAGTCTGGTTTAGACTCTCCTACTGGGGGAACCACTTGCTTTTGCCAACGGATTGCCCGGTCATCTCGTCGCATATAAACGGTTTCCATTTCAAAGCCACTGGTGACAGGTAAAATGATGTCGGCGTAGTAGGCAGACTCCTCCATGAAGAATCCAGTATAGACGTAAAAGTCTAATTTGCGGTAAGCCTCCTGCACTTTAGCTGTGTGCGAGGAGGCGAGAAGGGGATTGCCTTGAGTAACAATAGCTTTTAGCTGGTAAGGTTTGCCTGTGAGGATAGATTCAGGAAAATATTCCGGTCCAACAGGTAGGGCAACATCTTTCTTTGGTGTGTTGCCTTTGATGGGTGGCAGATTTAGCCCACCGGGCCAAGTATTATGCATAAAGTTGCAACCACCACCATTGATGCCAATGTTACCTGTTATTGCGGCAAGGAATGCCAGAGTGCGGTAAGTGTCAAAGGCTCCCACCTGATGAGAAATACCAGCATTGCAGAAAATCGCAGCGGGCTTTGTTGTTGCGTAACCCTCAGCAAGAAGTTTGATTTTAGTTGCTGGAATATCCGTGATTCCCGCAGCCCATTGCGGCGTATAACCGTTGCTTACAAGGTGCTTTTTCAGTTCGTCAAAGCCCAGTACCCACTTTTGCACAAAGGCAGTATCATACAAGTTGTTGGTGACAATGTGGTAAAGCATTGCCAACACCACAGCTAGGTCAGTGTGAGGCTTAGGTGCAATCCATTCATCTGCTTGCGCTCCTGTAGGAGTTAAGCGAGGGTCAATGACGACTAGCTTCGCTTTAGTTTGAGCGCGGCTTCTGAGAAGATAAGCAAAGGTTACTGGATGAGTTTCTGCCTGGTTGGTGCCTAAGAAGAGAAAAAATCTGGCAGACCCTAGGTCTTCTTTGCCCGTTGCGCCATCGATACCGTAGCCATTAGTAAAATTACCTAAACCAAAAGTCCATGCCAAGGCATTTCCACCAGCATCATTGCAGACAGGACCTACATCAGTGTCGTTGGGACTACCGAGGAGGGTGAAGTAGCGTCCGACCAGAGAACCAGTGCCGCGTGGTAATCTACCAGAAGTTTTGTTGGCGATCGCCCTAGCTTCCCCTGCATCCCTCAACGCCAGAAACTTGGCGGCGAGCGTCTCTAACGCTTCGTCCCAAGAAATCCGCTCAAATTGAGAATCAGGTGAACCCTTCTCACCTGCAACCCGCTTCATCGGGTGAGTGAGGCGGAAGCGATTATACACCAACTGGGTCATCATCGGACCCTTGACACAAAAGCCTCCTGCCTGTACTGGGTCATCCGGTTCGCCTAACATATCTATAATACGTCCGTCTTTTACATGAACCTTCAAACGGCACAGAGAGTTGCAGAATTGGCAGGCACTATCTACAATCTTGTCTGGTTGCAACGCACCTGATTTCTGGGTAAAATCAAATTTAGTTGATTCGATGACTGCACTATTGCGGTTTTCCTCGGCAGCATCTGCCTGTTGTTTTCTGAGTAACTCTGCTGCGGTGACAGTGGCTGTACTGACTGCTACCCCTTTGAGAAAACCCCGCCGTGAAGTCTTTATCTTGCGTGACATTATTGAGATGCTCCCTGTAAGTTGGTAAGAGGGTGTGATATCCTCATATAACTATAGGCAGCAACTCAGTTGTCGAATAACAAATTATTTAGGAACCTGCCCTACCCTACTTTACCAGAAGCCGCCCTGTGGGTATCTACGCGTGGCTCGCAGGTAAACTCCGGTAGGCTTTGTTTGCTTAGCCACAGGAACCGAAGCCTGTGGCAGACAAGATGCAAGATGTGGAACTTCTTATACTAAGTTGCATTCATACGTATCACCTCACCCCGCCCTGACGGGCACCCCTCTCCTTACTAAGGAGAGGGGATGGGGGTGAGGTTTTTGAACACAACTTGGTATTAAAAATTACTTTACTTTTGGTATCAGCTTCATGACATTTGCCCTAATAACACTGTCATAAGTGTAGCCATACTTTCTCAAATCCAAAGTGTCTCTTGGTGTGACAATATCATCTTGTGAAAAAGCAGGTAGCATGGATAACAAATCCCCTGGAGTCCAATTCGCTGGAGTGGACTCGCTGCCATCCCAAGGCCACAATCGGTCGTTGAGATTTTCTCCATAATGTCCACCTGAAGCAGGATAATAATTGCTACCTTCATGTCCGTTTGCCTGCCATTCAGCCCAAAGGCGATCTACATTAGAATGAATCAGCCAAAATACTGGATCGTTAATAGAACAAGCAAGGTCAGCCATCGTGCCAAGAGCTTCGGGACGACCTACCGCAGGGTCAAAAGTAGCCCCACCGACGAAGCTATGAAAATAGTTATGTTGAAACACTCCAGGCGTTGGTTGTTGACTAGAACTATCCAGTTTGATAAATCCTTCTAAAGCTAGACGAAAAGTTCCATAGTCGTCAATAGCAAGGACTTGCTCCACATCTTCTTTAGGAAGAGGGTAAGTATTTGTAGGAGGGGATTGCATAAAGCGTAAGAGTGTGTCGCCCAATGATTCTCCCGAGGGCTTAGTATGTAAGTTTGGGTTAATAACCCATCCATTGGCTTTTGTAAAAGGACCAGACACAACAGGTCCTCCTTGAACATTACCTAATTGCGGAATGTTGAAATTGACTCCTTGACCATTTGGTCCCAAAAAGTCATCTTGAAAGATCACTTCTAACGCCTTAGGATCTGTCCAATCCCAGTAGGGAATCGTTACATTCGGGTCTACTGATTGTAAGGCTTTTTCAAATCGGTATACCAACTCACGATGCCACGGTAGTAATAGAGCGCTTTCATGAGCACCATCATGCCCCGCTGCTGGACCTTGGGCACTATCGTACATTAAACCCATTGCTCCCAGATGCACTGCAACAAACTGGTCATAGATACTGATATTGCTACCTTCTGGGAATGTATGTTTTAATGTCTGCACAGCATGAACGAATGCTTGTTTCTCAGATGAGGTCAGGTCAACAACGTTCTTTCTAACACGTGCTCTATAAGGAGGAATCCTTTTACTAATAAGATCCTTGCTGTTTGCACGAGCAACAGAACCAGCGTTATAAGATACTGGCAGCTTGGTATTAGAACTGCCGTTGGCGATCTGATTTGATGCCTGTTGATGCTGAGCATTATGGGAAAGTGCGGGACTTCCAAACACGACTAGGGCAGCAACTATACTAGCAATAATGACTGTTTTGATAGTTTTGGGGAAAATTTTCATAATTTACACTCTTATTGTGTTCTCAAGATAAGATTTGCTGGGCATTCGGGTAATATCAATGGCTTATAAGTATATAAAATTACATAAATTAGATTTGCTCACAATATAAAATTTTTCGGAAAATCCCTCTATTCTTTTGCTAATAGGGAGAAAGCCGCTTGTCGAATCAAAAATTATGCCTTTTTTGTTACTTTGATGATAGAAAAATATTATACTGACCAAGCTAATTAGTATGATCATGGATTGTGCGATCGCAGGACGCAGCAACCCTATAGCCCAAGTCTAGGTCGAAAATCCTGTTGTTTGCTCTTCGCTACAGCGACTACGGTTTAATCACTGTGTCGAACTTACGTGGTATAAAAATGAATTGTGAGAAGATTGCGATATGTGACTCAATTACTTGTAAAATTCTTAACATGAAAAAAAAGTTAGTTGTAGCCTCTATTTTTCTTTGTTTGATGAACTCTTCTTTTGCAAGCGCACAAATCAGTAATTTTGAAGACCCCAGACTGACGCTCTCAACTGTTAAGGCTGATTGGTTAATCAAGACTGATAAAACTGAAAGACCGCAAGTTGGTAGTAGTTCTGCGACATTGCTCAAAGCCGAAAATGAACTACAATTTCAGGGTGAACTGGCTGCTATTGCAGGTAATGAGGGACTTGTCGGGTTTGCGTTTGTAGAAGCACCTTTATCCCTAGATTTAAGCGCATACAAGTACATTGAGTTTTACGCTAAATCCAAAGATCCTGGAGTTGTTTATACCCTCACACTTAAAGATGAGCAAGCTCAACAGGACACTGGTACTCTCACATTTGAGCAAGAGTTTGTTGTTGGGACAGAGTGGACAAAGGTAAAGCTTCCTTTGAGCCACTTTAGAGCAAAGATTCGTGGCAGACTTGTTGATGGCTTCCAATTGGATTTGCAAACAGTGCGATCGCTCTCTTTTCAAATCAATCGCAGCAATCAAGAAGCAGGTTCACCAATTCCACTACAGTTTGCTTTAGATATAGGCTCAGAGGTATATGTAACAAATCAAGATTAAGAAGAACTCAGAACTCAGAATATTCCATTAAAAGATTATTTGAACTTGTCACTCACCGTCAAATCTTTAATTTTCCTTATATCTTGCACCTGTAGGGATAACCCGCAAATCAGCAAATCAAGAGGCAAAAGTGTAACAAGGCACCCTAGTTGGTGTGTATCGCTGGTTGGTGCTTTCGTTGATTGCCTACATCTTGGCACACTGGGCTTATTTATCAACCCAGCTACCCGATTTCCCTGACTGGGGAGAAGCTGCCCAAACTGCCCTTGAATTTATCTTCCCACAAATACTTGTGTCTCTACTTTTACTTGATATCGAACGTTTGGCTCCTCTTGCACGTAGTCATGGTTTTGACATCCATATTTCCAGGTGCAAGATATAAGTTTCCCAAAATATTTATGTATGATTCCTTTTCACGAATTATTTAGGATTGCTATAACCACAATTTTATATTTTATATTTCAGATTTTAGTTTGGGTTTCAAAGTTTATTATAAGCTTCATTGTCTCATGCACAATAATTTCTGATATGCTCTCAAAAATTAGATTAAATTATTAATATTATCTTGTACTAAAATTTTTACTCATCAAATCTCTTGTTTAATTAGTTAAAATCTTTTTTGGACAAGCTTCCAGAAACGTATTGCAGCTTTTTGGAAATTTTGATTTGTTTGCCCTGGCGATCGCGCTTTTGTGGTTCTTTGGAAAAAATATCGTTAAATAGCGTCTATTCCAAGTCGCTCAATCCTTTGCTACGGAACGCTTTGCGAACAAAACGTCCAGCCATATAGTGATATACCGCTCTGCTTCCAGAACTAGACTACCACATTCTCTCAGAAAAAAATAGAAAAACCCTCAAAAAATATAGCACCATAGTCCTTCAAATATAGTGCTATAACATTCAAAAAACATCTTAGTTAGAGTCCAATTTCCACATTTTCAAGAATACCTAATGCGTCAGGGATGAGTATGGCTGCGGAGTAGTAAGCACTCACTAAGTAGGAAGCGATCGCCTTGTCATTGATACCCATAGACTGTACAGACAAACTGGGTTGGTATTCATCAGGAATACCCGTTTTGTGTAGACCTACCACCCCTTGGTTTTCTTCTCCGACACGAAGTACCAAAATAGAGGTAGTACCCTCCTTGGTGATAGGAATTTTGTTACAAGGAAAAATCGGATAGTTGCGCCAAGCAGGTACAATCTTTCCGTTGACTTCCCTGCTTGGGGAATAGAGTTCACGACGGTTACACTCGCGACCAAAAGCAGCGATCGCGCGAGGGCTCTCTAGGAAAAAATGAGATTTGCGCCGCCGAGAGAGCAATTCATTAAGATCATCTGGAGTCGGTGGACCGGTGCGCGTAAAGATGCGTTGCTTGAGATCAGCATTGTGCAACAACCCGAAATTAGGATTATTAAGCATTTCGTATTCTTGCCGTTCCCGCAACGCTTCGATAGTCAGCCGTAATTGTTCCTCAGTCTGGTTCATGGGTTCGTTGTAGAGGTCAGCAACTCGCGTATTCACCTGTAAAATGGTTTCAGCGACGCTTAACTCATACTCCCGTGGACTCAAGTCGTAATCAACAAATGTCCTGGGTAACTCAGTTTCCTGACTATGACCTGCGGACATGGCGATCGCCGCTTGATTATGCTTATCCTGGGGTTGTCTCAACATAGCTCTAAAGCGATCAACCTGAGTCTGCAATGCTTCAGACTGGTTCATCAACTCCCGAAACGCCTGTACTGGCAAAGACAAAACTATGCAGCGCGTAACGGCTTTGAGGCTAACATCCCAAGTATCCTGAGACAGAACTATAGCTTGATCCCCAAAATGAGCGCCGTCAGCTAAGACATCCCATAAAGCTTCCGCTTCATACTTTCCTGCCTTAAGCTTATTAACTTTACCATGGGCAATTCATAACACCCGGTCAGCTGGTTGACCTTCCTGTACAATGACCTCACCACGGGCAAATTCTTGTTGCACAAAGCGGTCTGCCAAGGCGTTGAGTACCCCAATATCCTCAAACCCACGCAGTAAAGGTAGTTCACAAAGTGCTTGGGGAATAACCCGCACTTGGATCCCTGTATTGGTAAAGCTGACACGTCCATCTCCGACATTATAAGTCAAGCGACGGTTAACCCGATAGGCCCCACCTGTGACTTGTACCCAAGGCAACATCTGTAACAACCACCTGGGGGTAATGCCCTGCATCTGGGGCGGAGTTTTCGTGGTTTCGGCTAAATTCCGCGCTGCTTTTGTGCTTAAGCTCATCTGCGGTTGCCTGTTTTCTTGGTCTAAATCTGGCCTAATCAAAGCATCTGTCATAGCGCTAACGTTTCATGCGACTAAATTTACATTCCTAAGAGAGAGCATCGGGAGGTAGGGGCGGACAGCCGTTCGCCCCTATTTTAAGGAGGATGTCTGACTACTTACAGACCAACTTCTATATCTTCAAGGATGCCTAGTGCGTCAGGAACGAGGACAGCGACGGAGTAGTAGGCACTAACCAGGTAGGAAATAACGGCCTTTTCGTTAATACCCATGAAGCGGACAGACAAACTAGGCTGATATTCATCAGGAATGCCAGTTTTATGAAGACCAATGACACCTTGGTTGGTTGCTCCCACACGCATTAACATGATCGAGCTAGTACGCTCTGATGTAACGGGAATCTTATTGCAAGGATAGATGGGAATACCACGCCAAGCCGGAACTGCACTGTTACCCATAGGAATAGGATCAGGATAAAGTCCAAGGCGGTTGCATTCCCGACCAAAAGCAGCAATAGTGCGGGGATGAGCTAAGAAAAAGCTCGGTTCTTTCCAAACAATAGAGATCAACTCATCGAGATCATCGGGAGTTGGGGGACCACTGCGGGTAAAGATGCTGGGAAGATTTTAGTAAGCTCATAAAATAATCTCAGTATTTTTTAAAAAAGGGGAAATAAGGAATAGAGAAAAGAGAGTAAGCTTCTGATCTCTCTATTAGACTTTATTTCTGATTCGCTAACTAAAGTGTAAAGAAACCATCCTCTATCATTTCCTGCAAACTTAAATTGAATGCCGTACAAATAAGTTCTAGGTCTTCTTGCGTGTGGGCTGCGCTCAACATTAAGGTGTGGAGTTCAGGCATATAAACGCCATGTTTACGCATATAGTACGCTAAAGCAAGATTGACTTTAAAATTACTACCAGCTAGCTTTTCTCGGAAGTATTTAGCAGGTTTGTGGCTAAACGTCAAAGAAAAAATCGAACGATTTGCTTTTACTTGGATGGATACACCGTGAGAGTGACCAATTTCTAGCAGTCTTTGTGCCAGCCAATTAGTGTTATTTTCAAGTTTTACATATATTTCTGGATGTTCTTTGAGATAAGTTAATGCAGCTGTTCCTGCAAGACAAGTCATTGAGTTCCCACTCATCGTTCCGCCAACAAAGGCTTTCTTTTCATAGTCAGAGAAGGGGTCTTGAGAACTTTTACCAATGTCAATCAGTTTCTGTTTACCAACAACTGCACCACAGGGAAGTCCTCCTCCAATTACTTTACCCAAGCAAGTCAAATCAGGGATAATTCTTGCAAGGTTTTGTACGCCGCCATAAGCTACCCTAAATCCCGAAACAACTTCATCAAAAATTAGAGGAATGTCTAACTCTGTACATATTTCTCTCAGTTTTTTGAGAAAATCCACGTCGTAATTAGCTAGTAATGAAGGCATTGGTTCGCAAATAACGCAGGCTAGGTCAGATGCTTCTGAGCGCAATCTCTCTAAACCTTCAATGTAACCGTATTGCAAAACCAGAGTATTTTTGACTGTAGAATTGTCAGTTCCTTGAGTTCCTGCAATTGGCTGAGGATCGAACTTTTCACCTGTAAAGCGAAACCAGGAACTTACCATTCCTTGATCTGAAAATCCGTGATAGTGTCCCTCAAACTTCGCTACTCGATCTTTCTTTCTGTAAGCCCGACACAGACGCATTGCTTGTAAAATTGCTTCTGTTCCCGAGTTGGAGAGGATTGTTTTCTCGGCACCCGGTAAAGCCTCAACAAGTATTTCAGCTAGTTTTAATTCCGCTTCATTCCCAATTGCGTTAACAAATCCGTTGGCAATGGCTTCAGAAATTGCTTGGTTAACGACAGGATGGGCGTAGCCTAAGATATGAGGACCGTAACCGCATGATATGTCTACGTAAACATTACCATCAAGGTCTTCAATTTTGCTTTTATCAGCCTTTTTGACAAATACTGGATAAGTGCTGGGGAAAAAATATCGGTTAATGTGAGTCGGTGCAACTAAGGAATTATTGGCGCGCTCGCGCATTGCTAAAGAAGAAGGAGCCGTTTTTTGAAAATAAGCATCGAAAGTTTTTTTGACTTCTGGACTGATATAAGGAGAGTACCGATCTGTAAACTTGCGTGCATTATTCCAGATGTCAATATTTGGATCGATTTGAGTTGCAAAGCCTTCACAAGATAAAAATACCAACTCAACTTTTGTAAAATTAGTTGTGTACCGGGCGCGATACTTACGCAATATCTTGCTAACATCTTGGAAATAACTAACTGTTGACCATTGGGTTGTACTGATATCAAAGTGATATTGTAAAATGCTTTGAATTTCTTGCGCGTACTGACTTGAATTTTGAATAATGTAGTCTTTATCGGTGACAAAGTGCTGAGTAAAACGCTCTACAGCTATATCCCATTCCTTGCGAGTACAAGCGTAGTAAAAAGATGATAAACCCCATTTTTCATCTTCACTAAGTTGAACAGTAATGCCATAGTCTAGGAGGATAATCGAGCCATCTTTTGTAAAAAAGATATTTCCAGGATGGGGATCACCGTGACATAACCCATGCATATAAAGCATAGTATAAATACTATCCTGTAAACGTTGAGCGAGAACATTTCGTTTTAATTCAACTTTGTGAACATCTTTTCCTGGAATTCCCTCCATGAACTCCATAAACAATAAGTTAGATGTAGAAAGCTCTTTAATAATCTGAGGAACCCTGACATAAGGATGATTTTTAAAGTTGGTATATACTGCTTCCTGCTTTTGAGCCTCCTGCTTCATGTCTGCTTGAATAATCAGCAAAGCTCTTAATTCTTGCAGACGCTTTGGTAAACCTAGCTCTCGTACAGATGGGACTATAAAATCAAGGATGACAACGAAGAACTGGATAATATCCAGATTTTGTTTAAGTTGATGACGAACATTTTTCTTAACAATTTTGACAGCCACTTTTTGTCCAGTTATTAAAGTGGCGCTATGGACTTGAGCAATCGAACCACTAGCTATTGGCTGAAAGGAAAATTCACTAAAAACTTTTTCAAATGCCAAAGGCAAATCTTTGGTGATAATTTTCTTTGTATCAGCTTCATCCATATAAGGTACATTATCTTGCAGTTCTCGTAATATTTGTACCCAATTTTGTGGAATCAAATCGGAACGTGTCGCTAAAATTTGTCCAATTTTGATGTAGACTGGTCCCATGTAGAGGAGATATCGGTAAATCCATCGCCCTTGTTTTAAGATTCGCTCTTCTTTATTTCTACCTACAGTAGTAAAAAAATATCCACAGAGGTAAATGAAAGTTACACCAACAAACTTGAAAATTTGAAACAACATTAACTGTTAAACCTCTTGTTAATTAATCATTTGCTATTTTAAAGAGAAGATGAGGAGGTAGAGGGACAGGGTATCCCTCTTATTAGCTCTTAATTAATAGATGAACGAATAGACGGAAAAAGACATACCTGCACTACCAACCCAACCAGCAATCCGATCTCCTCGCTTAATCTTTTCTGCCGCGATGGCTGAAGCGATCCCTGTGGGTATAGAAGCAGAGACTAGATTTCCATAAGTTGGATAAATATGCCATATTAGATGTTTGATGTTTAATGCTTCGGCAACTTTGTCCCACTCTCTTTTTGACGATGCATGGGGGAAAACGGCACGAATTTCGTCAATCGGAGCTTTTAAGCATTTAGAGATATTGATGAACTCCTGATATGCATTGGCGTGCAACTCAACTCCAAAAGAGGTAAATTTGTTAATACCATTTAAACCAATACGCTCAGAAGGTGTGCAATAACCTTCATATCCATCTAAGGGTACGTTGCACAGATCTGCCAGGTCTGGACGAGATTTAAAGTGAAATTCCCATTCTCGATCTGGATCGAAGGAAACAATTGTTGCTGTCGCTGCTTCTCCCAAAGTATAAGCCGGAAAAGACCATTCAAGAGCTTCAATATTTGGCAGTTGGAAAACACTAGGAAAAACTGGGCCACCAAAGCGCATATTGCATTCTAAATTGACAATTAAAGCACGCTTGTAGCGACCAGATTGGAGTAGCGAATGGACTATGTTCAACGCACGAGTCCAACTCATACAAGCATCGAGGATATCAAAACACTCTGCTTGTTGCAAACCGAGACTAGCTGCAACGTGGTATGCTGCCGCTGGTTCTATAAATCCTCGACCAACACCAGTATAAACTAGTAAATCTATGTCATCTTTGTCGCAGTTTGCTTCCGCAATTGCTTCTTGAAAAGCACGAGCCACTAAATCAATTGGCTTTTCATCTTTGTCTAACCAGTAACGGATATCTGAACCTGAATAGCGAAGGAAAAAGTTGATTTTACTTAAAGCTGTCTTTAAATCTCCTGCAAAGATTGGTGTGCTATATTCCTCAATCAATGCCAAAATATCTTCATTTGTCAGTTTCTTTGTCGGCAAAGCAGCCTTGATTGCTTCAATTTTCATGTGATTTTATGGAAAGAAGACAACAATTGTTTTCGGTTTTTCACCGGAAGTTATGGTTTTGCTTAATAACTTCCTTAAATAAGAGGAGCGTCAAGAATTGCTCAGGGTGAAAAGATTTATAGAAGCCCGCTACGATGAAACTTTAGCGACAGAAACAGCATTTTGAGATTGAGAAATTTGGTTGGCTAATGCATCAATCGATGGAGAATCCCACAACCAATCAGGAACAATTGAATAGCCAAGCCAATTTTCCAAATCTCCAAGTAAATTCATACTATCTAAGGAACTAAAACCGTAGTAAGTAAGAGATTGATTGGGGTAGATTTCTTTTATCTCTAAGTTTCTCTCTTTGGCAATCCACGAAATCAGCCAATCTTGAATACCTAATTTGATGATGTTGGATAAGTTATTTTGCATTGCTGTTTGTTGTCTTTGCATGAGAGACATACCTTCATTTATTAGTTGTTCGTTCGACTTATCTTTCCACTCTTGTATTACATCTAATTGGTTATTTAAAAATTGAGTGCGGCAAGCCTGACGTTGAATTTTGCCACTAGAGGTTTTAGGAATGCTAGCTGTTTTTAGCAGTAATACAGCGTATACCTCTAATTCATGTTCTTTGGATACTGCTTTGCGTATGGCTTGAATTACTTCATCAGCATCCAACTTACGTAGGTAACTACGCTCAATTTCACAAACAATAACAAGTCTTTCTTGCTCACTCTCATCAATGCTAAAGACTGCGCTATATCCCGAACGTAGGCTGGGGTGACTTTGTTCTACTGTTAGCTCGATATCCTGAGGATAGTGATTGCTACCTCGGATGACGATCAAATCCTTAATTCGACCTGTGATAAATAACTCGCCATCTTTGACAAAACCCAAATCACCTGTTCGCAAGAAGGGTCCCTCTCCATTATCAGTTAGATAAGCCCCGAATGTGCGCTGAGTTTCTTCAAGTCGTCCCCAATACCCCTGAGCAATACTAGGACCTGATACCCAAATTTCACCAACTTGACCGGATGGAGATTGAGTTAGAGATTCAGTATCTACAATTACAACTTTTGCGTTTGATACAATACTACCACATCCAACTAATGTCTTTACAAACTGTTCGTCTTCTGATGCTTCCACAACTAAATTTTTTGCCAGTGAATCTGCTTGAACAGTTAAAATTGTTGGCAAGTCGTTCTTTTTAGCTGATGACACTTTCAGTGTTGCCTCTGCTAGTCCGTAACCTAGGTAGAAAGTACTCCAACGGAAACCATAAGGTGCAAAAGCTTGATAGAATTTTTCCAATGTTTGCTTTCTTACTGGTTCTGCACCATTTACAGTCACCTTCCAACTACTCAGGTCTAGATTTTCGCGTTGTTCTAGTTTGATTTTGTCAGTGCATAAATCATAAGCAAAATTTGGTGCGCCACTGTGAGTAGCTTTGTAGTCGGAGATTGCTTTTAGCCATCGAATTGGTTTTTGAGTAAATGAGGCAGGTGACATAAATATACATGGGAACCCATTGTAAATTGGTTGAATTACCCCGTATATTTGTCCAAAATCATGAAAGTGAGGTAACCATGATACGAGAATGCTATCAGGTCCTGTTGTCCATGAAATGGCTATTTCTGCTGAGTTACATAAAGCATTCTCATGACTAATCATTACACCTTTAGGTGTTGAAGTAGAACCAGATGTGTATTGAAGATAAGCAATAGAAACACTGCTGACTGATTTTGACTCCCATTGCTCAGCTAAATTTTCATCAATTTTGTCAGTTGCTAACCATTGTAGTTTTTTCAAATCAGGAGCATGATTCAATAATGTTTGTACATTGATGAGAGATTGATTATTTGTCAAAGCAATTTGTGCTTGAGAATCTTCCATAATTGATTGAATCCGAGACATCTTTCGGTTATTTCTCGGCGCATAGAGAGGAATCGCAATTAATTCTGCGTAAAGACATCCAAAAAAGGCTGCTATATAATCAAGTCCTGGTGGGTAGAGTAATAAAATTCTCTCTCCTGGAGTTGATATATTCTGCAAATATACAGCAATAGATCTAGCTTTAGCATCTAGTTGCTGATAAGTTAAAGTTGACTCTAGTCCTTCTTCATCTTGTAAAAACGTGAAAGCAGTTTGATTTGATTGATGTAAAGCTCTATAGCGTAAAAGTTCAACCAAATTAGAAAAGCTGTTACTATTTGTAATTGTTGTAATTACCTGATTCATTGGAATTATTTACAGTGAGTGGTCGAATGCGATTTTGTTAGGTGCTGAAAATTAGGGATGTAAACCATCTATTTCGGGCTGTTTTTGGTTACATTTAGAGCGAAAGTTATGTGTTTATTGAGAATAGGACAATTTAATTGAGAATCAAAAGCCGATCTAACAAAATCGCATTGCTCCCGAGCTAACACACACCCTACGTGTCTTTAAGCGCTCGATCATTTGACCCCGAAAACAAGGATTTCACCATTCCCTAATTTTTGTATTATCCATATAATATTGCTATCCCCGGTTTTTGAGTCGTTTGCTACTCACTCCCCTAATAGCCGCGTAACAATCCCGTTGCAATACCTAATTCACTGCAAAGACTTCGTAAATTACGCCGCCGTCACCGGTGCGTCCCTTGCCGACTGTGATGATATTATTTAGCCATGCGTACCGCTGTAAGGAAAGCTTGCAGACCTTTCAGCATTTCTGGAGTAACCGATCAACTCATATCAGCATCGATAATGGAGGGAGGTTTTGACATCGGGAAACCTTAGATAATCAAATTTACACAATGTAATAGACATCTCCGAAAACTAATCTCAAACTTTTGCGCTGTCTGGGTTAATATTTAATTTTTGGTGAGGTCTAATTGCTAACAAGTTTACTAAGATGTAACATGCAGTGACAATGGACTATCTGTTGATAGAACTAACTCTTTTGTTCCTCTTGTTTGTGCTGAGTGAGCTGCGACTTTCTCCAAGCTTGAGGAGTTGTCCCATGATGTTTGCGAAACTGGCGGAAGAAGTGAACCGGAGATTGATAGCCTACCTTAGCAGCAATCTCCTCCACTCTCTCATCGGTTTCCAAAAGTAAGGAACGTGCTGCTGCCATTCGGCGCTCGATAATCCAGGTTTGCACAGTTTGTCCCGTTTGACGTCGCACTAGGTTAGTGAGGTAACTTGGAGAGTAACCAACAGCAACAGCCACGTCGCTAAGGGTAAGCGATTGGTGATAATTAGCCTCAATAAAGTCGAAGACCTTACTCAACTGAGGATCGGACGGAAAGATGCACTGAGGGGCAGTCAGTCTTATAATGTCAGCACATGGTGGTTCTCGGACTGGTTGTGAGTTTCCAGCGTACCATTGCCAGAAGGTGGCTTGTCTTTCCAAGCGGACTCTGATCGCCCTCAGTAATTGCTCTACCGTACAGGGTTTAGTGAGATAGTCATCTGCTCCTAGTTCCATGCCTTTGCGAATGTCAGCCTGAGTCACTTTGCAAGTGACAAAAATAAAGGGGATAATCGCTGTGGCTGGGTTTTGGCGCAGCGTAGTCAGGACGCCGTAACCATCGAGTTTTGGCAACATTATGCCGCTGATTACCAAATTGGGCAACTCTTCGTGTGCTCGCTGGACACCGATCAGACCGTTTTCAGCACCTATAGTGTAGAAACCTTCCGCTTCCAGGCATTTTAGAAAAAGTTTTCGGGTTTCTGCTTGGTTTTCAATCACCAGAATTTTTTTCACTGTCTCTTGTGCCATCCAAACATTGGTAGAGCAACAGTCTCCATGTCCTGTTTGCCTATACTTTTGTGCAGTGTTATGTGTCAACCTCATTGCAGACGGAACCGCGCAATTCCCGCCCCCGTGAGTGCCAGATTTCATAATCACAATCATTCCTCCGGAAATAGTGCAGTTAATTATCAACGGTGGCTTTTATTGGCATAAGCTACATAACTTTATAGGGAACTACTCATGGCACTTATGCAGCAAACAAAAGTTAGGTATTCTGGGCTTGTACTCCCACATCTACTTATGACCCAGTTTCAGTTGCTTAATATTACGCAAAATAACGTGTCTCCGTAACATTTCTTAACAATTACTGTTGACATTTAAGCAAATGCTTATATAAACTAAAAATAGTTAAGTATTCGCTTAAGTATTGGGATGACGCCAATGATCAGATTTTTGCTTTTTCAAGCGATGGAGCGATGGGCTGACAATGCCTATTAGCCAGCTTTACCCGCTCCAAAATGCAACCAATCCAAAATCGCTATGAGTAGACTAGCTGCCAGTGCTGATGTCTTTGCAGCGATCGCAGATCCAACACGACGGGCGATATTGGATCAGTTACGTACTGGTGAGCAACCTGTCAAACAGTTGGCTGAGCCTTTCGCCATGAGCTTGCCAGCGATTTCTCAGCACTTACAAGTGCTTTGTGAAGTAGGCTTAGTACAGATGCGAAAAGCAGGGCGACAGCGCCTGTATCGCCTGAACCCCGAGCCTCTTAAGCAGATTTCTGACTGGATTGCACATTACGAACAGTTCTGGCAAGAAAAACTGGATGCCCTAAGCAACTATCTGGAGGAAGATTCATGCTCCGAAACTTGAACAAGGAAGTTTTTTATCCATACCCACCGCAACGGGTTTGGCAGGTACTCACCAACCGTCGCGCCTTAGCTGCATGGTTGATGGAAAATGACTTTGAGCCGCGTGTAGGACACAAATTCCGATTTCAGGAGTCTACACTGCCAGGACTCGATGAAAGTATTGATTGCGAAGTCATTGAACTAGAAGAGCCAAAACGGCTTTCCTACACTTGGCAGGATAAATTCATGCCTCAGCCTTCCATTGTCACCTGGATTTTGGAACCACAAGAAGGCGGTACTCAGGTGCGCTTGCAACATAGAATTCTAGAAACCGCCATGACTGGATCTCGACAACCGTGGGAAGGTGAGTCTATGCATGAGCAAACGACAACAACTGCTCTATATAGGAAGTCACTGGTACAGATAAAATCACCATATGCCGTGCAGACTGGAAGCCTAGAGTTACACAAACAAAGTCTACCTACGCAGACTTTAATAAGAACTAATGGCGATCGCAAGTCACCCAATTATTGGTCAAGAGGTATAGAATTTGAGGTATCGACTAGCGTGATTCTTACTTCCTATCTTTATGGCAGGTGGGAGTACAAACTTGAATACACTTTGCCGCAAGTTCTCTCCCAAGGAAAATAGTGATTTCGTGTTGCACAGAAAAATGAACGAAGCCAGAGAACAACGGCTTGTTTTGGCGTTCTAAAACAGCATCGCAGACTTGGTAACTTTAAAAGTCAAGGCTACAGGGGTTGCCGATTCTGTTGCTTGTAACAAGTCGATACTTGCAGCGTTACAAACCTGACGGGGTGACAGAGTGGTTACAAAGTAGACTGGAACTGTTGCCAGTTTTTCAATAGTGACAGTTTTGTGAAATTGCAATAACATTACCAAGATTTGCAGCCGGAGTGTACTGCGTGGGTGTGAGTAGTTCTTGGAAGCAGTTTTGGTAAAATTTAGGCAGCATTTTCATGTTTATAGGTCTTGTTGACAATACTTGACCTATCTTTTTCTAACCTAAAAGGGTCACACTCTTCTACAGTCATGCTTTGCGATCGCCTGTCACCCCGTCAGGTTACAAACTTTGGTCAGATAACTTTTTTTTCTTGAACAATCAAATATGACTGAACAAAACTTTGTTGACACAAATATTGGGCAGTGGCAAGAAATTGAGCAACTACCAGGAACAAAAATATTGTCATTGGCTGAACCAGTGCCGCAAGGCTCAATCCATAAATTACAAATGGCTGCTGGCACTGTAATTCCAGTTCATTTTCATCCTTGTGATGAGTATGTCTATGTTCTTCATGGAACTATCGAAACAGGGGGGGCGTGAATGCACACCAGGAACATTTTGGTTTACACCTGCTAACACTAAAAATGGTCCTCATAGAGCAATCACATCTGTCGAAATCTTGACGATTCGTCTTGGTCAGATGGGAGTTTTTGAGTCGCTTACTACTTGAGATTAGGTAAGCAAAATTATTTTGTACATATCCTACCTATTTAGGCAGTTACGTTGATTTCACATTGTCTATTTTTTGGAGAAAAACCCTATGAAGAATTTTCAACTCAGCATTCCAATGGTTATTCAACAATCAGATAAAGGAGACAGAGCCTTTGATATTTATTCGCGTTTACTTGCAGAACGAATTGTATTTTTGAAGAGTGAAGTCACAGATGAAACGGCTAATTTGATAGTTGCACAATTGCTGTTTCTGGATGCTGATGACCCAGAACGAGACATCACATTATACATTAACAGTCCTGGAGGTTCAGTAACAGCAGGAATGGCTGTTTACGATGCCATGAATCAAATTCGTTGTGATGTTTGTACTGTCTGCGTCGGTTTTGCCGCTTCAATGGGAGCATTCTTGCTTTCTTCAGGTACTCAGGGCAAAAGATATGCTCTGCCAAATGCTCGGATTATGATTCATCAACCTTCAGGAGGCGCTCAGGGAGTGGCTAGTGATATTGAAGTTGCAGCTAGAGAAATTTTGCGTACCAAAGACACTATCAACAGGATACTGGCTGCTAATACTGGTCAAGCATTAGAGAAGATTGAACGTGATTCAGACCGAGACTTTTTCATGAGTGCTGAAGAAGCAAAGGCTTACGGCTTAATTGACGGTGTTATCCTGAAAACGCCTACGTCTGTTCAATCTTCAACGAACTCCCACATTGAGAAACATCAGTTGAATGGAAGCTGATGTTTGTTTTGAATTTACTTAATGCAAAGATGTAAAGTAGTTTCTGTATCTAAAGACAAGTTACCAGTAGAGTGGAAACTGCCGGTGAACGCAGAGCAAGACTGGTTTGTAGACTCAACTTGCATCCGCCAAGAGTTGGGATATAGGGAAGTTGTACCCCCAGAGGAAGCACTGCAACGAACTATAGACTGGGAGCGGACTCATCTACCACAGGAACCTGAGAAGTCGGCGGAACCTTGGTTGCTGGACTAGGTAAGTGAAGATGCAATTTTGGCGAAGGAGGTTTTATGAGTCTTTTGTGTTTAGTTCATGGCGCTTGGCAAGGTGCGTGGTGTTGGGATCTACTGATTCCGGAACTGGAAGCGCGAGGTCACAAAACAGTGGCAATGGATCTGCCTATTGAAGACCCCTCCGCCAGTTTGTCCCACTTTGCAGATGTGGTGCTTCAAGCGCTTGTAGGCGCAGATGACGATGTGGTGCTGATCGGTCACTCGATGGCTGGTACTGTAATTCCCCTTGTTGCTAGCCAGCGTCCAGTCCGTCGCCTGGTGTTCCTCGCAGCCCTCATCCCGCACGTAGGAACCAGTGTCCTTGACCAGTGCTATGACGAGGTAGACCCTGATGCCCTCAAAGCTGCAGCTTACAAACCGCCAGAGGCGAGTCAGTTCGAGCAGTTCCGTGATGAGCCTGATATGTTCAACCCGGCTGCGCTTGGCAAAGACCCTTCAGGGAGCGAAGCACTTGCAATGGAACTTTTGTTTCACGACTGTGAACCTGATGTGGCGCGTTGGGCAATCTCCAAACAACGAAATCAACAATCAATGGCACACATTTTCGAGGTCACTCCCCTGCAAGCTTTCCCGGATGTGCAGTACACGTATATTGTCTGCACTGATGACCGGACAATTTCCCCTGTTTGGTCGCGATACGCTGCACGTAAGCGCTTGGGAGTTGATGCGATAGAACTGCCTGGAGGACATTGCCCCTATCTGTCTCGCCCTACCCACCTTGCTTCGGTACTGAGTGCTGAGTAAATTTAGGGCGTTGCTGATTCAAAGTATGAATTTATACTAAATTGCATTCATATGTATCACCTCACCCCGGCCTTACGGGTACCCCTCTCCTTGTTAAGGAGAGGGGCGGGGGTGATGGTATCACCAACAATTTTAATCATTAAGTACAGGAACACGACGACCATCTTTGCGAATGTATTCCTTCTCGAAGGGAGTACATACTCCAGATTGATTAATTGTGCGATTGCCTCCGGCACTGCCCCTTGGGCGATCGCCCTCTCATGCCCACTCCAATATTCTGGGGAAGTCATTTCCTTAATCGCTTTGCTCAAATTCACGCCGCATCAGTTTTTCTGTGTCAACTGCTGCACCAACAACTGCACCGTCAACGCCAGCAACCCAACCGCCACTATGCCAAATATTGCTGCTCCCAAAGCAGTCACGCCTACAACTAAGGTACGCACCGCAGAAGCGATATTCACAACCATCGGGTTATCTGAATGAATAGGTTTCGTGGCAAAAGTTGTGGCTATAGCAATCATCAGAGAGTACAGTGCATACCCAAGTCCCCCCGAAATCACCGCCCCGGTTATACAACGTAACGGAGTTGGTTGAACCTGCGCTTGAGTCTGTGCTTGTTGTGTTAAATTTTTGTCACTCATAAAATCTTCGCGTCCTTTGGGATTCGTATCTGATTCTTACATCGATGATGCCACCTGAACCCCATGTGATGTCATCCGAGCCACAAACAATTCTAAATCCTCATCAGCAAGAGTCTCCCTCACTTGAAGTTTAACTTTTTCCGCCTGCTGTTGCGACTCACAAATAGCAAATACACTCGGACCAGAACCAGACATCATTGTTCCCAAAACACCAGCACTTGCAAATGTCTCTCGCAGTTGCAATACTTGCGGATGTGCTGGTAACACTACGCGCTCTAAATCATTATGCAGCTTTTGAGCAATCTCCGTTGCGTCCTTATTTAAAATAGCTTTTACTATTGGTCCGGAATGTATAGCTGCTGCACGGGCTGACAAGCTGTCGGTATCTTTGAGATAGGAATCACCAAACTGTTGTCGATAGGTTTTGTATGCCCAAGGGGTAGACACTGCAAGGCTACGATATTTACCCAATACTATATATATGTTGTCTAAACTCGGAAGCACAGAAAGTTGCTCACCTCTTCCTGTGGCGATCGCCGTTCCGCCAGCCACACAAAACGGCACATCTGAACCTAATTGCGCTCCCAATTCCTCTAACTCTGACTGAGTCAGTCCTAGCTTCCAAAGTAAATCTATCCCTACCAACACTGCTGCTGCATTCGTCGAACCCCCAGCTAACCCCGCTGCAACAGGTATGCGCTTGTTTATGGTGATGTTGACACCGCCATACTTGGCAAAGGCGTTTGGAAACTCTGTCGCCATCAGTTCGGCTGCTTTGTATGCAATATTACTATTGTCTATGGGAACTTCCGGATGGTTGCAACGAACGCTTATTGCTTGATTGTCGCTTGCTTCTAAATGAATTTCGTCCGCTAGGTCGATGGTTTGGAGTATCATTACTAACTCATGATACCCATCAGGGCGATCGCCAATGATTTCCAGGTGTAAGTTGATTTTGGCAGGGGCGATTAGGGTGTAGGAACGCATTTTATAGTGCTTACGTAAATTTTCAGGGCTTTTGTACAGAGGCGCTAGTCATGAAAGCGTCAAGACAAATCTCCGAACTCATTTGCTAGAGCTACCCATTGGCTCGTGCTGAGTTGTTCAGCGCGAGCTTGAGGGTTTATCTCTAATTTTTCCAGCAATTGTGACAGGCGATCGCGTTCTATGACCGATTGCAAATTATTTCGTAACATTTTACGTTTTTCCCCGAATCCCAACTTCACCAAAGTTTCTAACCGTCGCGTATCTGTGGCTGGTGGTTCAAATTGGCGTGGAACTAAACGCACGACTGCTGAATCTACCTTGGGTGGTGGGTAGAATGCTCCGGCGGGTACAGTATACATTAACTCGCACTCTGCCAAATACTGTACTCGTACTGAGAGCGCCCCAAAAGCTTTTGACCCTGGTTTTGCTCCCAGCCTTTGAGCAACTTCTTTTTGTACCAATAGCACTATCGAGTTATAAGGTGCGGGGTTCGGGTTAGCAATTGTACCCAGTAGTTTTTCTAGGATTGGTCCTGTGATGTTGTAGGGAATATTGGCAACAACTTTATTGTGCTTTTGGAAGGCTGGAAATGGTTTTAAAAGCGATGGTACGTCTAATTCGAGAAAATCCCCTTGCAGAAGTAAAAAATTTTCTTTGCGTCCGAATTCTTTTGTTAATACCTTACATAAGTCCCGGTCTATTTCCACCGCCACCAAAGATTGTACCAACGGTAATAGGCGGCGAGTCAGGATACCTGTACCAGGACCAATTTCCAGGACGCAGTCAGTTGATTGTAATTGGGAAGCTTGAATAATTTCGTTGAGGGCTTTTTCACTTTTAAGCCAATGCTGAGCAAATTGCTTACGCGGTTTTACCTTTTCTGTCATGCTTTTAGCCTTGTTCAATTTCGATTAATTTTGTAACAATCGATGTTTACTAAGAAATCAGCGGTGACCCTCGCTCCGCTCAAATTCAAAATTATTTTTTGAATTCCCATTCGGCGCAGCCGTGCCGAAGGCTTAGGGCTGTGGGGTCTTTAATTTTGAACTTTGAATTTTGAATTTTGAATTCCCCGAAGGGGTGACTCCGGGATCAACTAGCATAGCAATTACCAAGCATTGAACCGAGACCCAGCAATGGCAAAGATGCTCATCGAAAGGCAACAACAAAGGCATATTTAGCCATCATACAGGTAATTTATTTTAGTCAAGTACGGAATTCCCTATAAGATTGTTACGCTTATTACTATTTATTCGTTTTTGTCAAGCTATTGAAACTTTTCTTTACAAAGCTTTACTATTGTTAACAACAAAGAATTGTTAACAACAAAGAGAAAAACGAAAAAAACCATGACGGCACGCAGCTACATAGTAGAAGAAGGGAATCGATTGAACAATTACGCAATTGAACCCAAGATTTATGTGGACGAAACCCAGAAGTTTGGCTTCACTGAGCATGCAGAGAAGCTCAATGGGCGTTTGGCAATGATTGGCTTTGTCTCACTGATCGCGCTCGAAGTTCTTACCGGACACGGTTTGATTGGGTGGCTCAGTAGTTTGTAAATACAAAGCTGAATCCTCAGACATTGATCAATCTATTCAATCTATATAAATAAATGAAATTTGGAGAAATAACGATGAGAACTGACTTTGACTTTCCTAAAGCGGAGCTACTTGGACCTGTTGTGTTTAGACCTGATTTCAACAACTTTGAAGTCATCAGCGCCAATCAAGCTTGGTCATTGTTTTTCACCGGCGGTCAGGAAGATAAAGCACTGGGACTAAATGCTGAATTGGGTAAATTTTTCACTAACGTGCTGATTGCTATCACAGTGACAGGAACTCTCTGGGGAGCTGTTTTCACTCACGTTGCATGAATAAACTCTGTCCAGATTGTCGTTGATACGAACTATTCTCAAAGCCCCGGTTCCTTGACCAGGGCTTCTTTTTTTAGCGGTAAGTTGCAACTAGAGGGGCGATCGCCATATACGGCAATTGTTGACAATAGCTTAATGAGATATTGAAGATAATGAAAGCCATTGGCAATGATATTTTTTTTGATATATTTGATATTTCCTTATGATTTTGGGAATTAAAGCGATCGCTGTAAACGGTTGTATGTACATCAAATTTCAACTAAACCGTTTAGTATGTATACTTGTTGCAGTTCAGTACGACTATCCCACTTTGGCAACAACTTTTCTATATTTCCGCCGTGACTTACTTCCCTTTTGCTTGTTCGCTAATTTCTGTTGCTTGCGTTTCAGATTTAATTCATATGAAAAAAGGAAATTTCTGCCCGTCTTGGTTAAGCCGAAGTTTTAGATTAAGTTTTATAAAGAAATAGCAAATCTTGCGTAATTTCCTTTGTTTGAACTGAGAACTATAACATATGCTGCAACAACAATCACGAATGCTCCCTGCACTGTCATTTTGTCAGGCAGGGGTTTTTCTATCTAGTGGAAAACGCACTTTTCCAACTTTTCTACCGTTGCTTATGGAGAGTATTTATACTTATGGTCAACGTTTGTGAAGAAATGATGTTTCTTGCGTAAAACTATTTAACTGACACTGAGAACTAAGTAGAGGTTTATTGGATTAACATGAAAAACACATTTTAATAATACAACGAGTGTAAACTTGAGTGATTACATTGGGAATACTTATGAATTATTATATTTATAATTAGCCATTAATTCTAATATATAGAGATAGCAAAAATTCAAGATATACATTAATATTTTTTGAATTTTTCCTATCAACTATGATTTTCATGATAATAGGAAAATATTAATAAAATGGAAGAAAAACCATATTTAGCTCCAGAAAGTTCAGGAGAACAAGATACCTCGAATAAATTGAGTAGGGACAACGAGCATTTATTGGTTCACTTTCATGAATCCAAAGCTTTAATAGATGCAATTAATAAGTATGAGCAAGCTGTTAAACGATATATTGACCCAGAAATCAACCGTGAAGAGACTATTTTGATAGTATCGGCTCTGATTGAAAAATTGGCAAATTCTCTGCCCAAGTATCTTCAAGAAGAGCCAGGCATGAAACAGGGGCTGATGGATGTCATTAAAGAGATGCGAAAAAAAGGTTTTCCAATGAATCAGTATTTCAAAGAGCAATTTATTAAGTTTGTTGTTGAGATAAAGAGTATGATTCAACAAACTTTAGCAAAACTTTTTCATTCATAAGGTCTACTAAAACTTGAAATTCTTTGACAATTGCGCTAAAACCTCTGTAATTATTGCATGGCTCTATCATGCTGCCAAAACCTGCTCGACACTCAGCGTAAGTTCTGGAAAAGTACGCGACACAATTCTATCTTGACCTCGGTACGCAGTAGATTGGTAAACGCCATTCTCATCGAGTAAGTAGACAAAAACCGTTGGAACTTTGGGTTTACCCAGGTAACTGCGGCTAGCGACAGCCATATAATCTACAATCCAGTATTCTGGAATACCAAGGCGTTGATACTCATCCAGCTTGTCGATGTAGTCATCTTCCCAATTTGTTGATACCACTTCTAGTGCTAATTGCAGAGCTTCAACAAATGCAGAGTATGCAGCAGGGTTTGAATCCCAAAGGGTTTTGTCAACCACACTCACATCTGGTTGACGACCTTGTTCCTTACCGTCTGAAGTTAGAGTTCTGACCATAATTCTGCCTGACACTCTGTAGTTAAGGTTTAAACGTCTAACTTCTTCTTTAAAAGAGTCGCTAATAAATTCTGCTATGTTGTCGTGCTTCCTAGTAGGTAATATCCTCACAATTTCTCCGTTCACAAGTTCATAACGACCCTCTTGATCTGGAAGTTGCTCCAGAAATTCTGCAAAGGAGAGTTTTTGCGTCGGTTGGTTTGTGGTTAAAGTCATGGGGAGTTGTGCATACTGTTAATTTCCAGTCTAACTATGCCTCAGCCACGCTGACGGTGTTTGTGTCTTCCCAAAGTATTCGCTCTTTACTGGGTGTGTTCGCGGTTGAAGAGTTTGAAAATTGTTTCTCTTTGGAAGTAATTTGGAAAGCGATCGCCCTAGCTTTGGATGAGAGAGTCGAGGCGATACTCCCAAAAGGCGATCGCAACTCTGAGGCAAGTATAGAGAACTGCTAGCTTAATAAACTAATGTCCCCTTACGGGGAAGGAGATGGGCACACATATAGATATGGAGCCAGCATCTCACGGATATTTTTTTTGTCCCCTGGCAGGAAATTTTATGTTTTAATCATATTTAGACAGTTAGAAAGGGGAGAAGAAGCTATTGTATTCAAGAAATTTTTGAATATTAAGCACTTACCAAATTACTTAGCTGCAATTCACACTCTTGAAAGACATAATTGACAGCAGTAAAGAGTTTATCTAGCTCATAAATGGTGTAAGGGGCGATATTTCTGGTAAATGCATCTGCTTCCAGCTTGCCAAATTGCCATAATCCTCCGTTAGATACAATGCCAAAGATAATTATCTGTGGTTCTCCATTCAGTTTTTGAGCGGCAATCATTTCTGCCAAACATTGCGCCCAACCTGCTTCAAAGTTATCCTGTTTGGCTTCTACCAAGATAAAGTAAGGCTTGTCAAAAACAACTTTTCCTAATGGAGAACGTTTAGCCAAAATATATTCAGGAAAACCCGATAGTTTTTCATCATAATTGAGAGATTGATGGCTCCATAAAATAAATTTGCTGCTGTAGCGTTTCCAAACTTCCTTCAAAACCGGGTATATCAAGTTTTCGCAAATAGCAAATTCTGAATTGTCAACAACTCCTTCCCGCATTACAGTTTGCAAATCTTCTCTGAAGTAATCTGAGAGAGCAAACTCAGCTTCATTCATGAAATTCGATTCAGTATAGGTGACTTGAAATGCTTTGAGGACTTCACCTATAGTTTTGTAACTACTGAAAGCCATATTGCCATCCTGAAGAAATTTACACGGTGGAACGATTAGGAATATTTTGTCTTAAATGATTGATGAGAGCTTATGTCCAAGTTTGTTTAAACTGATTACCGTCTTCATATACTGGTGTGTCATTAGGATTGACTGAATTTTGCTCTTATGTGAGTAACTTTTCTGGGTGATTGTTGACATTAATCCATTTTATTTGATTAATTTCCAGCTTAACAACACCTAAGCCACGCGATCGCATCAAACGCCACTAGACAAGTTTACTTGCGTTTTGGTGGTTTTTTTCCTCTTGCAAAAGCTGCACTATTACTTCCGCCTTCAGTATGAGTTTGTGGTGATGGTTTTGAGGGTGCGGTAGAATCATTCAATCTTCGATTATCTTCATTTTGTTGCTCCATTACCTGAAATGGAGTTGGTAGTACAGGACGACATTTGTACTCATTAACTGTTTCGTCATCTTCCTTAGTAGGCTGGCAGATATAGTCTTTGTTCACATCCCTTTCAATCTCCATGTAGCGCGTTGTTTTTACAGGTGGGAAATTATTCCATATCAGCATTGTGAGTAGCATCTTAATACGCGGTATATCCTTTAAATTTAATTGTCGAGGATTTTCTTCATCTGGATAATCTTGTGGAAGGTCAGCATTACTAATGTGCTTAATTACGTATTCTTCAAACTTTTGAATACACTGGGTGTGTTCATCCAGAGTAGTAAGGCGATCGCCAGTCAACCAGTTACTACCGTCAAGTAGCTTAGTGTATCGCTGGTGCGGCTGATTGCGATAGCGTTCATTCAGAAAAAGCTCATACTTTGAAATCATCACAGCACCCATACCTAAAGGCTTACCCATACCAAGGGAAAGGCGATATTTTACACTTCCATCTAAGTTGACTAACTTGAGTTTTTCAGTATTTTCTCCAGACAGACTTAACACCCAAAGTAATGCACCGAGTTCGACATCACTGAGATTTTCAAAGTGAATAGTAAACTCTAAGGAAACACCTGCTTTGATTGGCTTTATTTCTGTGTACTGCGATTGTTTTTCTTGAATTTCTGTTTCAGTCGCATCTGTTTCTATTTGCTTTTTACTAACAGCACCTTTGTGCCAATAAAGTTTATGTCCTCGAATTACCGTTTCTGTAATTGACTTGCCATAGTGCTTTAGCTCACTCTTAACTGCTTTGGTATGTTCCGGTTGAACTAGGTAGTGCTGAAATGTAGTGGGTTTAGGGCTGGCAAGAATTTGAGGTGTAATTGTGTCATCAGTTAGCCAAATACCATTTTCATCAGTTTTATAATGAGCATCACTGATGAAAACACGCCCAGCGCGAGACTGTTCTCGCTCTTTTTTATCATTTGTAACGGAAACTTGCTCTTTTTTCTTTTTTCTACGTCTGACAAAGCCAAAAATAGCATCAGCCAAGTCAATTTTGTCAGATTCTCCTACGTCTTTAGGGATAAAATCAACTGCTGTAGCAGCTTTACCATCATTTTTAGGAGTATAGGGAATACGAAAGTTAGGACTTTGCCCAAATAATGTGACTATCGGCTTGTCAGTTGGAGATCCGCAGTAGAAAATAGGTCTACCAACCTTTAAAAAACCCATATTTTCATCAAAGGGGTTTTTAGGATGATCTTCAAATGGCTTACTTTTCTGGAAGTCAGTGAGAGAATCACGGTAATCTCGAATGGCATCTTCACTAATCTCAATGGGAGTAGCAGAACTATCAGCTTGCAAAACGATATAGTGATACTTACGACCTTCCTTACGAGCTAGTAATTTTCTACGTTCTGCTTCTGTAGTTCTTCCAGTATCTAGCATATTGCCACTGGTAACAAGGATTCCTTTTAATGGGTAAGCTTCACGGTCTTCACTGATATTTAGACAATTATTATTTTCCTCAAAGCTAATCTCAATATATTGAGGCAGATAATTTCCTTTTTCCATAGTTATTAAAGAAGGAACATCTGCCTTTATATCCTCCTCTTTAACCCGAAGAAATGTATCCCCTTGCGCTGGACGAATAACCCATTTATCTGCACGCTTTTCTAAATATCCTGCCTTGACATTTTTAGCTAGATTACCAATTAATTCCGTATATTTTCCCTTGAGCGGATCATCACTGTCAGCAGCAACAGCACGAAAAAAGAACTTTTTCTGATCCGATACGATCTCAATCTTGCTAAAGCTGACAATCTCAACCAGAGTCCGCAACATTCCTCGTAAACTGCTACCAGGTAAAACAGGATGTAAATTTGCAGGATGCTGAAAAAACTCAGCCTTTTTCTTGCGTTGTTCTGTTGTTAATTCTTCGTTAGGCTTATCGCTAAAAGCTGCAAAATCGGCAGGAGTTAGACCGCAACGAATATATAATGGCGATTCAGTTTTTAATGTGCATATAATTTTGCCAGTGTGACGGTCAGGATAGTAGCGGTCATTATTACGCAACTTTCCATTAGATTCAAGTTCCGCCTCAACTACTTTTTCTGGTAGCTCCACAAAGTTATAGGGAGCGATCGCTCTACGGTCTTCAGGCTGCTTAGGTACTTGTTTTAGATGTCTTGGATTCATTAATTGGCTCCTTTTTGAGAGATACGAGACGGCTGAGAAAAATTCGAGCTAATCCATCTTGGTCGTAGCAAAAATAGTGATGTACTTCTAATCGAACTGGGCGATGCAGCTTTTTTTTATCCTGAATAAAAGTAATCCCTGTGATGGGAACAGCGTGTTTAAGTCCCTGAGAACCATCACAAAGCAAAGTAAAGTTACCATTTGTCTTTCCCTGCGTACCCCACAAAACTTGTGTTTCCGGAATGAAATCTATTTGTTTTTTAGCAATTAATTCTGAAACTTTACTTTGTAAAATTAGACGAGAGTGCCATTCTCCGTTACTTTTCCAAAGAAAAACCTCACCATTTTCTCCAAAGATACGGCATTGTTGTAGCGTTAACAAACGCAACTCAGAAAATTTACATTCACGAAATGCCTCGTTCGACGTTTCTAGAGTATCGCTATTAATATCAAAATAACCCCAGATGACTCCATCTTCCGCATGAGCTAACAAGTATGGCAACTGATAGTCTTTTGTTATCGCTTGTAGCTTTAACCAATCTTTCAGTGATTTATCCGTTAGCGTTTCTGTTGAAACTTGCTGGCACAATTCCTGTGAAAGCTGCTGACATGATTTCTGATTCATCATGCTTTCTCCACAAACTTTTGTACAAACTCCTCTAGCTTTTCTTTATCCTGTTCGCTGATTTCAAGCTTTCCATCATCCTGAGATATTGTCCATTTTTGCTTTGGGTTTGGGTTTTCAGGTTTTTGCCAAACTATTGTTGCTTCTACTCCCTGCAACCGTCCTCGCCCAATGCTACTTGTACCACCTACTACTAAATCTCCTGTCCACAAGTCTTTGAGTAACAGCAAGAGTAAACCGATTTCATATTCTTTCGGTTGAAGTAGCTCTAGTTTTAGCTCCAAATGCTTTGACTTTTCACCTGTTTGAAATTTACTTTTATCTTTCTTGCTTTTCTTATCCTCCTCTTTTGTCTCAATCCCAAAGATAGGTTGCTCACTAAACAATGCTCCGTGATATGCCCCACCTGTGAAGCGGTCAATAGCAATTCGATTTTGTACTAAATTATCTGTATTCTCTATCACACTTTCCTGAACAACTAGACGACTTGCCTTTGCTTCTTTACTCTGTTTCTTAACATAGCCAAACAAGTCATCAACAATTTGTAAATCTTGTAAATCTTTGCCTAACGTTTTTACAATTCGTTCTGCCCGATGCCATAGTGTTCCTGCTAGACTTGTCCCAGAAACAACTGGTTCAAGTTTTCCATTTCTTTGAGAATGCAGATGTACAACATCAGGGGCGCATGGTTTTAAGCTTTTATCAGTAGTTGATTTTTGAGTTAAATCTTGACCAGAGCGAATTAGTAACGGACTAGCTAGTTTAAATTTTGCATGGATCAAGAGGTGTTCGCGCTTATCGGGTTTATCTTTCTTGAGCTTTTTTAATTCTTTATTACTCAATAACTTATCGCTTGGTGGTATTGAAGCGTAAGGCTTACTCCAACAGCGATCAAGAGTTAACCATTGAAGGCGATCGCTATGTTTGGTTAAATCAAATTCCCAGACTTGCCATTCATCGACATGACAGCGACCAAAACCTCGCCGTTTTTTCATGCCAATACTGATTTCACCATTCTTTAAACCTTCTAAAGCTAGATACAGCGCTTGTTTTAGCTGATTCTCGTTTTTACCTTTTTCAATCAATAATTCAAAGCTCAGGGGAAACTGAGTTCCTGCTGCCAAAAGTTCTAAATCGTATTTTGCCTTGTCCAATGCCGTACCAGTCGCACCTTCAATTTTGACTCCATCCCGCAGTTCAACACTAGGGATAGTACTGCTAATAGCATCATCAATAATCAAAGGACTTTGAGTATCTTGTTCCTTCTTCTGTAATCTCTGCTGTTCTGGAAGATTTTTTTCATCCGCGTAGGCGAATAAATCACCAAACAGTTTGGCAGCCATATCATGACGGCTTTCAACTTTGCCATAGTTTCGTTCATAGTCATGCAAATAGTTACGCAATGCCCCTGCAATGGATGAACCTGTCAATAAAGCGTTGAGACTAATACTGTCACGCAACAGCATCATGTCTGTTGGACCTTCAGCATCACCGTTACCCAGACATGTTGGTGTATCAAGTACCAATGTCCCACGTATAAGGATGCGCGTAACAATACAGCGGTGATCTGGTCTAGGCAGTTCTTGAATCATTAGTATTCTCCTTGCTGGCTTTTTTCGCGACCGCCATGATTAAGCGCAGTGTATATTCTTCTGCCAATTCATTAGTCACGCTACAGCGTTCGCCAGCAATCTCAACTGGCTGTATATTAGTGGCGATCCAACCTGTTGGACGGTCTAACCATTCCCGCAACTGCTGCTCAAAAGATTTTTTTCCAACTCTAGTGCTTTCAAACTGACCTCTAGCATTTGAGGGCAAGTTATCCAATGATGCACGCACTAAGGCAAGATTGTGGTTATTTAAAGCTTTCGTTGCCACAAGTAGCAGGCGAGAAAGTTGGCTGTTACTGATATTACCTTGCAAATCTATCTCTCCAACTTTATCAACAAGTAAAGTGTCTAGCCTTTGCCGTAGTAATCTCTTTGCCATCTCCCTTGCTAATCCAACTGACTCTGAATCTGTTGATAGTCTGGGTGGGTCAGTGGAACTTAGTTCTAGTTCTGGTAAAACAGCATGAAATTCTGCACCTTCAGATAAATTCAACCAATTCACTACCACTCGCCCAAAGCCTTCAACTCTACGCTCCCCAATCCCGTTAGCCTCTAGCGTGTAAATCTGTTCTGAAGTGAGTGGAATTGGAGCAAAAACAAAGACACTACCAGCGGCTAACGCCTGTACTTGAGGCAGGGGTAGTCCCCATTTCCGATTAAAACCTCCGATTAAGGTGCTAGTCATGTAGCTTTTCCTCAAGCTGCTTTTCAATTGGTGCTGTTCTAAGCCCAATGCCTCAGCTAGTAGTTGTAGAGGTGGCTCTACGATGTATTGACCGGCAGCATCCCGTAGGATTGTGTCACTCACAAGTGTAATGTGCAGGCTGTTGCGCTGAATACGATTTTCAACAGAAACACCAACCTCATTCCATGTCTCACAGTCTTGAATTTGACTAATTTTGGTATGCCCGTAACCTGCACTTTGCGAACCTCCTAACCAAAGGTTTTCGTTTTGCCTCAGCAATTGTGCAATTGTTTGTAAGTCTGCATCCTCACCAAGGACAACTGCTTGGAAAGTTTGTCCTTGATCCAAAGCTGCGTAGCGAAAAACTGTACCAGTTTGTTCTGTTGCTCTTCCCCGGCGGCGATCACGCTGATTGTGAATGTTGATGCGTCGTTTCTCTCTATACAACCTTACGTAGCGATCGTTTAATGTACAGAAATACTCTGATAATCGCTTGGGAGATATATAGTTTGGTAAATTTGCCACCTCAATCAAACTCAAATCATAGATATCCATTGGTGGCTCAGCATCTTTGTCCTTAAACCAGGAATAAGGTATTGGTAAGCTACGAGGTTGTTTTAAATCACTTGTCCATAAATAGGCGTTCAGATAGCGTGTTTCACCATTAAAAAACAAACGTCTGATATTTTCATCTGCAACGATGTCAGGATCTTGTATTTGGTTATGCTTTAAGTAGCGACTTATCAACGCCCCACGAATCACGCTACCGGGAATATAGGGATAGGAAACATCACTGTTGGGATCTCCCTGAAATGAGGTTACTAAAAGTGATTGTTCTGTATGCAGCAGAAAGGTAATTGCTTTCATGCCTTTGTCTCCTGCTCGAAATACCGTAGATGTTGTGGTGTAACTTCTTGCGTTCCTTGCCACAAAGTACACTGCACATGACCGCGCCCGCGATTGCGCCCACTGCCAATTCGCCGCAGTGCCAATGTGCTAGCTGCGAAAAGTGCCATCATCTTGTTGAGATCATCGGTGGGTTTAGGATTGAGAATTAATTGTGAACAAAAACACAAATTTCGTAAAATAACTCTACTTGACCGCAAACTGCCTTCAGTCGGCGCACCATTTTGAGGATTAATAGAAGTTTGACGACGGAATGTAGTCAGAGAAGAAAGAATGTCTGCAGTTGTTAGCATTCTTTTCTCTCCTTGGTATTCTTCTTGTTCAAACTGAAGTGCTACTGCTTGACGCAAATCTTCTGGTAAACAAGCATCTCCAACGTGCATTCTTGCTATTGTGTCAATGTCACTACCTGGTATGCCAAATAATGCATTAGCAACTTCCAGCCAATCAGGAGGACGACCAACAGCCAGAACAGCTACTAAATTGTCGCACTCCTCACGCAATAAGCCTTTCAATGTGCGTCCCCGCAAGTAGGGAAAACCAAAAGCATCATGTTCTACTTCTTGGTCAATCAAACCTGCAACACCATCTCCACGACTAAATGTAGTATCACTTAAGAGCTTTATTTTTAGAAAATAGGTAATCATGCCTCTGTTCCTACTAAAGGAAGGTAAAACTCCATTGCTTCAATCGCATCAAAGTAGCCACAAACTCTTTGATTGTTATCACCATCCACCCAACCCTGTGTTGCTAAATCATCAACAGATGAATTTTGAAAATAAGGTAGGTGACTTAGTCTGTAAGCATTTAAAAATTGCTTTGTTGCTTCTGAGCCTGCTCGCAACACTTCACGTAAGGCAATCACTTTATTACGACGACCTCGCCAGTCATCTCCTGTGTTGAATTCTGTCACTACTTGGCTGAAATCATCCCAGTTTTGCCACTGACCTTCATGCCCCCACAAACGTAGTGGACGCATGAATAATTTACCTTCATTAACATAGTATTCTCGTTGACGAATTTCACTTATAGAACCGAGCAAACCACTTGCGGCAATATGCCAATCAAGGGCAGAAAAGTTTCCCCCTGATTCTCTTACCAGTTTTTTAGCATTTCTACACAAAGACTCGCTGATATTGTAAGCTCTGGAAAAAGGATAGTGAGATTTAACAATACTAATTCCAGCACAAGCAGTTAATAGTTTACCATCTACTGCTTCTTTTTCAAACTCTTGAAGGAAGAGCGCAGCAAGAGTCAAACCTAAGCGTCCATCACACACAAATGTGACATCATCACCTCCATAAACAAGAGGACGAAAAGGAAGATATATTACCTTTTGCCCATCTTTCAATTCTTCTTTAAGTAAAATTTTGTCAATTACTAGCCCCTGACTATCAACTGATTGAATATATGCTTCCTGAGAATCAGGTATAATTGATATAACTATTTTATTGACAACTGCTTTCAAAGCACCAATACCAATTCTATTGACACTCCAAGAGAGCTTACGCATTTCAATAATGTACTCTCGATTGTCTGAGATATTTTTGCAATGTTCCTTGAAGCGATCGCCCATACTATTCCCGTCGGCATGAACCACAGCAATGTAGCTAGATTCATCTCTAGTTCGACCTAAATTATCGTATCTAAGTGGAAATTCGTAGATTTCAGGGACAACATCTTTGAAGAATTTTCTCAGCTTTTCATTGGCTGGATTAACTTCCTTGAGCTTGTACTTAACTTCTCTAGAAACTAGATAGCTATCATCTTTGGGAGCGCCAAATTCATCGCTGTATCCAATCGCTACTAATTGAGTTGAATTGCAGGATGCAGTAACACCAAGTCCTAATAAGGGTACAGAAGGTATACGCTGCTGTTTTTTGCTATCCAATTCATTTTTGATTAAATTATCAATAACCTCTCGCAATATATTTTGTTTCCAGTCAAATGACTGGTGAGCAACTACAATATTCAAGCCAGGAGCTTCTTGCAAAATTCTACTACTCAAAATTCTAGTGAAATGCTTTGCATCGTCAATAGCTTGAAATAGCAGTACTGTATTTCCACCTCCTGCATAAATGACTTCAGCAGCAAGTCCGCCATCTTCAATATGTGGCTTGGCTTCGGGTTGTTGCTCTTCCTGCGGAAAGTAGAATGGTTTACCCAGTTTCTGCAAAGCATCTTCGACCCATTGTGTCGTTGCTTGAGCTACTAGATAAGATGCTCCAATATTTTCACGAAGACGGTTGCTGCCAAAGATGTATGATTGAATTCCTGTTGTATCGAGGACAGTAGCAATGTATTCACTCATTTTTTAAATATTCCTATAAATCCAATTGTCAAGCTTCCTAGCAAATCTCACCGGTTCTAAGTCGCTTCGCCCAAAGACTTCTATCTTGCGATCATCGACTACAAAACTTAATTCTTGCTTCAAATAATTAGTATCGTTGTCATAGCAACAGACTAACGCTACTCGTGCCTCATCTCCACCAAGTTGCTGAGCGCGTTGATAAGCCTCAAAAAGTTTTTCTTTGCAGTAATCATGCTTATAAGTCGTGGTACAGGAAATAGCAAAAAGCTGGTAGCCTCTTAGAAATGCAACATCAAACTCAAATTGATCGTTTTGTCTAGGCTGGGCAGGATCTTGAATGTGTAGTGACATCTTCATATCATGGATAGAGTATGCAGGTTTCTTTTTTGAAATTTCTTCTACCTGCCACAGCACATAGTCTTCTAGCCAACCTCCATTAAGCCACTGAAAAACCTGACTCAAATCATTAAAATTCCACCTATCTTTAAGAAGTTGAATATCTAATTCAATATCAGAAGCACATTGCAACGTCTCACGCAAAATTTTCTTGATTTCGTCTGGAACTTTTACTTTTTCTTCTCTTGAAATATCTACAGATAGCTTGAATCGTAAAGGTTGAGGAAGCTCGTTATCTTTGAGCCAATAACCACTTGCATTCTTTGCCGACTTAAACACTGCGTCACACCATTTTTTCCACATTCCTGATTGACCATGCATAAATTGTTTGGCAAACTCAACTGCTGCGATAGGTAGTTGTGACCTGGGAATTGGTGGATTATCTACTTGCCAAGATAAGTTGTGTAACCTCAAAATTTCCTCTAATTTAGGAGGTGGTGATAGTGCAAGGGCAGCTGGAATAGTCTTGGTTGTTCGCTGCTCGTTGTCATCAATGCACATTTGTAACTTGGTAGAATCTAGATAACTGAAAACAGGATTAACTAATTCAAGTTCGAGTAGTGCTTGATAAGCGTGTACTGCCATTACCTTTGTACCACCTGTATAATTCAAGCCAATTCGTCCCTCCAAGACTAGTTTTCCTTTGGGACTAATTTTTTCTTTAATTTTTTTCTCAATATCATAACCATTCCAGGAAGCACCCAGTTCAATTCGTTTAACGCTAATGCTAAGTTTCTCTAGCTCTTTTTGTAGAAGGTCTGCCCATTTCTTAGTCCGTGTTGTGTAGACTAGATGCACGCAACCACTATTTTTTAAGAGTAATCTGGCTGCAACGTAATTAGGTAAGGGATTTTCGCCTACTAGTAAAAAAAGATGATTAACCTTGTACTCGTCAAAATCTGATGTACTCATAGTGTTACTTAACTGCATTAGTATTAAATACGTGGGATGTTGTGAGTATTACTTTCGCCTTAGGTTAGGCTTGCCCTCTATATCCCCCAACCACTACTCAAATGCACCAACAACTTTGCCAAAGCCTGCACCATTGGGCGACTGGAAGCATCCTCTCCTCGCTCAAGGTAGTGAACGCTACCCTTAAGGATGGTAGATTCTGACTCTATGCAGTCAGCAACACCTTCATAATCACTATAAATAATGGCAATAATCTTCAAATTTAACTTTGAGCAAAATTCTTGCCATTCAGGAACTTTATTCATGTTATTACTCAGTATAACCGCGTGAGTAGCGTGTTGCATAATTAACTGATTTTTTTCATCTATTTTTCCACCCACATCAACCAAAACTAAAGGTTCACTGCAATCTCTAACCCATTGCGCTCTTGATGCTGCAAACTCTAGCGTGAAATTTGTCTTATAAGCAGTCTTGTACTGTGTAGCTTCTTCAACGTTACGTTGGTATGTATCAGAAAACCAACTTCCTTCACCATCTGGATTTGCTGTAATTACATAAGGATACGGTGCGCCGGGAATGCGGCGAATCGCTTGCTTCAAACCTTCTCTCAAGCAAGACTTACCCGAATGCGGTGGTCCACAAAGCACAACTTTCACTGATTGCTTTCCCATATACCACCTCAATCAATCAAGTCGCCCAATTTGTATACTGGATTGTGTGTAACCGAGATGACATACTTCCCCAATTTGGGGTCAAAAACTCCAATCGCTCCATATAGATGAGCTACTTTATGTACTAACACGCAGGCTACAGGTAAAGATGCTGGTCCGTTGATTTTCAGTAAGGGACCTCCTTTAAGTTCTCCTGTTGCTGTCATCTGTTCCAAACGTGCAGCAGCATCGCGGACAATTTGGTTATTTTGGGCTGGTTCTCCAAAACCAACTTTCAAAACTTCTCCATCTAACTCGATTGTGTAGGTTGTCATTATTTCTACTACGTTTTGCGAATACATCTATCTTACACATGACTGGAAAAGGCGTCTTCCAGATAGCATTAAGCTAAAGTTATAGCAGTTCTCGTGTAAAGGGGATTGGGGATTAGGGATTGGGGATTGGGGATTGGTTTCTTCCCCAGTCCCCAGTACCCAGTCGCCAGTCCCCCAACAACCGTCGCCAGTACCCAACTTTCCTAGCGGCGTTCCTCCCCAAGGGATGCGCGAATCTGGTTGGGGACTCCGAGGCGCGACCCGTTGAATCAAATACAAACCTCACCCCTTTCCTTTATAAGGAGAGGGGATGGGGGTGAGGTCAAGTCATAATGAGTAGTTATGCTAATTTTTAGCGATCGCCCCCACATCCCTTTATTGCAATGGCTAGCCCGAGGTTCTCTCAAGCAGAACCTGCACAGATCAATTCGTCTATGGGCGTGGCTATGCTACTTATACAGGGATGATTGCTGGAACTTAAGCGAACCCTTTTCCTTTGTGGATTTGCGGAAAACCTTTTTTACCTTCACTCACCCCAAGGAGGATGCAATTCCCGATTTACACGACCCCAATTGTATATGTAGCAAAACCATAGCTGAGTGGATTTTTGCTGCTAAAACAGGAGTGTCAGAAACAGAATGGCGAAGCATACTGAAATCTCATGATGATATACCCGACGCAACCTTGGATGAACTTTTGCAACGACGATTGTTTGCTGTTACCAGGCGATCGCTATCTGGTGATTTGCAAATCTTAACTGAACTTGGATGGCTCAAACGTAGTGGACAAAAATACTATCGAGTTTCTCAGTTTCCTGAGCGACCAATTGACACAAATATAGAAGATACTACCAGAATCAGTACCTACAACTTCAACTTCCTGCATCCAGACTTGGCAAATATTGCTCAGAATCTTTCGCAGCAAGTAGGGGAACAGCGGTTTAACTTGCACGTTGATTACGTCATTCCCAAAAGCACACTAGATATAGTAGATGATTGGCAATACCAATTAAGACATCTGTGGGAGCAAACACCCGTCCCCCCAGTTAAACTAACCTACAAAAGTGCCAGAGTTGGACAAAAAGTTCAATGTATAGTTTATCCTGTCTGCGTCTACTACGTTCAACGAGCAGTCTACCTGTGTGCTTTTGGTCAAACCCCCATCAACAAAGGGGAGTGGTACAACTACCGCCTAGATCGCATCTCCCAAATGCTACCCCTAAATTGGAAAGACTCTAGTTTACCGCCAATTCTACGCAACCATTACCCGCATCATCTACCCAAACCCGATTACGTAGAAGAACAAATGGCTAAAGCTTGGGGCTTTGATTTTTACTTGCAACCCAAATTAATGTTACTGCGCTTTGACCGAGAATTTGACGATCGCTATATTCAAGGAACATTTCGTCATGAAACTTTTCAAAGAGTCACTTATCAGCAAGCAGAGAAATTAATTAAACAAAATACTCAAATGCAGAAGTTATTACAAATTCTCCACTCTCGTTCTCCCGATGATGCTTACTATCAAGTCTACTACAGAGATGGGGATACAAATGTTGGTTTGCGACTACGCGCTTGGCGACCAAAAGGCGAAGTTTTGCTTCCTTGGGAACTGCGACAAAGCATTGCCAAAGAAGTGCAACAAGAATCCCAACTATATAATATATGATTTTAGATTTTCGATTAATGAATACAACAAAATTGACAGAAAGATTTGAAGCAGCATTAATATATGCCACTCGCTTGCACGCAACCCAAACTCGCAAACTTGGCGACGTTCCTTACATTGCACACCTGTTAAGTGTGGCGGCTTTGGTACTCGAAGCAGGAGGAAATGAAGATGAGGCGATCGCCGCCCTTTTACATGATGCCGTAGAAGACCAAGGAGGCAAAACGACTCGTGAGGAAATTCGCCAGCAATTTGGCGAACAAGTTGTGGAAATTGTCGATGGTTGCACAGAAACAGACATCACACCCAAACCCCCTTGGCTAGAACGCAAAACCCGCTACATAGAACATCTGCGGTATGCTTCACCATCAGTGCGACGAGTGTCGCTTGCTGATAAACTTCACAATGCTCGTTCCTTACTAGCAGAATGGCAACAACAAGGCGATGTTATCTGGAGTCAGTTTAAGGGTAGCAAGGAGGATACATTCTGGTTTTATCAGTCCTTGGTGCAGGTATTTCGGGAGACTGGTTCTGACTGGATGACAGAGGAATTGTCACGAGTTGTGTCTGAATTGTTTCAGCAAAGTTGATAAGTAGTGGTTTGTTTCATTAGTTTTGATATGTCGTAGGGGTGAGATCCCCGACAACTTTTACGAAGTCGGGGATCTTGTAACCCATCAGAATTAATGCGATGAACCAGTAGTCACAACATGAGGTGAAGGTATGGAGCTATGCTGATATCCCTAAACGGGCGATTATCACCGACCCTTTAGGGCGGTGAGTATGTCAAGAACTGTACTACGCTCATGATAAGGCAGTAGAAAATAACGATGATGAAGACGCTAGCTTATTAGTTAGTAGAGCAGATAGACTTTTTGAAGAAGCTGAAAACTTGAACCAAGTAATTTCAGAACTGGAGGAACAATGAAGACAATCGAAGATTTAAGGACTCGTATTAAAGAACTCAGTAAACAAGCTGTGGAACTAAGACGAAAAGCATCTGAGGTTTATGAAATAAACAAGGAGCAAGCAAAGGATTTTAGGGAACAGGCAAGAGAAGCCCTGAAACGATGTGAAGTATTGAGACAAGAAATTAAACGTCAACAAGCAAGTTAAAAACTGGCGCTTCCTTGAGAAGTGCCAGTTTTTAACTCGAAATATGGAATCCAACAAATAAATTATCCCCTAACAGTGGGGTGGGCATCTGGTTCTCCCAGTTTCTGTGGGGTGAGAGCCCATCCCACAAGAAAAAGTTGGATATTTTTTAATTTGGAAGCCTCTATGCTTCTTTTTTCTCTCTTCTATTTTCAGTCTTTCTAGGTTTCCGTCCCCTTGCGGGGAGATGAAATGAAAACGTGAAGTTCTGTTTCCTGAGCAGCTCCCAGCCACAGAAAAAAGTTTCCGTCCCCTTGCGGGGAGATGAAATGAAAACCTTTTAAAGATTCTCTACCCCTTCCATAAGTGATAGTTTCCGTCCCCTTGCGGGGAGATGAAATGAAAACCAATATTAAGACAAAACGAGGAGGAAGCTAGAAAAAGGTTTCCGTCCCCTTGCGGGGAGATGAAATGAAAACTGTATGACTCCCTTCATCGAAGAAAGTGACCTACTTGGTTTCCGTCCCCTTGCGGGGAGATGAAATGAAAACCGGAAGAGCTTACCGTTCTCTAATTCTTCTATAAAGTTTCCGTCCCCTTGCGGGGAGATGAAATGAAAACCTCTACGTAGAGCTAGGTTGGGTACCTCCTCAAGCTGTTTCCGTCCCCTTGCGGGGAGATGAAATGAAAACCTTTCTGGAAAACTCCTATAAGGCCCACAACCCACGGTTTCCGTCCCCTTGCGGGGAGATGAAATGAAAACACAAACGTTCTAGGTAGATTAGTAGATTAGTCGCTTCGTTTCCGTCCCCTTGCGGGGAGATGAAATGAAAACTGCTTATCCAAAAGTTTAGCATAGGTTGGATTGTGTTTCCGTCCCCTTGCGGGGAGATGAAATGAAAACTCTATGAGTTTAGTGTCGGGGAGTATAACCCTGACAAGGGTTTCCGTCCCCTTGCGGGGAGATGAAATGAAAACTCTGTCACGGGCAACGTCGTCGGACGAACCTACAACGTTTCCGTCCCCTTGCGGGGAGATGAAATGAAAACGATTTCGCCTTGCAAGCCATCCTAGACCGGGTAGATATGGTTTCCGTCCCCTTGCGGGGAGATGAAATGAAAACGTCCAAGGACTGAATTACAATCTACCGATTCTTGGTTTCCGTCCCCTTGCGGGGAGATGAAATGAAAACAACTATTGGTTTAATTGGACTTAGCTTTGCTGGAGCGTTTCCGTCCCCTTGCGGGGAGATGAAATGAAAACCTTACTATCGACAAAGATGGTAACAGCTCTTCTACTGTTTCCGTCCCCTTGCGGGGAGATGAAATGAAAACCCTACCTTCTAGAACCCTTACCAAAACTGGCTTTCAAACGACAATTTTGTGGGATATCACTTTTCCTATCAATTATTAGAAATGAGTGGCAATAACCAACCAGGTCAACTGCCTCAAACGCTTACAGTGTAAGCTATTTGCGGGATACAACGAAATAATCAGGGTTTCAGCCCACGAGCGTATCCCACAAAATTTGTGCGCTGTATTCACTTTTCAAGGTTCTGAATGCATCAATAAACACACTCCTTAACAGTAAATCCTACCAGCTTGAATTGTCAAGTTCTTAGAGTCATGACAATCATCGAGTATTTTAATTTTATAGTTCGCCAGCGCAAGCTTTGTTGTGTACACCACGCGTAGGGGCACAGAGTTTTGCTCATACGTGTCTAAGGCAAGAACTTTGTAGTTACGCCATATCACGCCTTTATACTTGCTGACAATTCTCGTTCTACCCCACCCCGGTTTTGTCTAACGCCAAAACCTCCCCTCCCCTTAAGAGAATTCAAAATTCAAAATTATGAATTCAAAATGAAGAATCTTATTTTTGAACTTTGAATTTTGTTCGCGCAGCGTGCCCGAAGGGCATACTTTGAATTTGAGCGAAGGGGGTGGGGTCAAATCAACGTGGAATCAAGGCTTAAACGTTAAGTTGACACCAATGAGCAATGCTGTGCCGCAACGCACTACCTCCTGTATTGCACTCAATTGAAATTCAACGAGAATTTGATATCACCTTCGTACTTTGCCCCTAATTCAACCGTGAAATCAAGTGTTCGCCAACGCGCAACGCATTAGCCATAATCGTCAGCGTTGGACTAACCGCAGCACTCGATGGGAAGAAACTACCATCCACAACGTAGAGATTATCTACATCATGGGTGCGACAATTAAGGTCGAGAACAGATGTTGTCGGGTCTTCTCCAAAACGGAGAGTACCACACTGATGTGCCACCACTCGAATCGTCGTATTGCTATAAGGATAAATGCCCACCGGGTTGTTTGTATCTCTGTCTACTGCTTTGAGTACCTCTGTCCAATGATAAATCAGGCGGTCATGAGCCTCAAGATTATTCGGCGTGTAATCTAAATACAACTTAGAACCGTCCACGCGCACTCTATTGTTGGGGTCGGGTAAATCTTCCGTCTGCAACCACCAACCAATTGTACGCGATGCCAACTGCCGCAGCCCAAGCCCTGGCATGAATCTTGACAAAAGAGCCAACAACGGCGGTGCTTCAGTCAGAATCATCTCTTGAAGAAGATTACCGGTATTCTGGATATGACCCATCGGATATTCAAAATCCGAGTATCCCCAGTAAAAATCGTGGACGCAAATCGTCTTTTGGAACACAGTATGGTTAGGTTTAGGACTGAGTTGCACCACTGCTGTCATCAGGTGTTTCATGAAGTTGCGTCCCACCTGATCAGAACTATTAGCAAGTCCCGTGGGGTGCTGTTCATTTGGCGATCGCAGCAACAACGCCGCCGAGTTCACAGCACCACACGCCAGCACAACAATATCACCAAAGAACAGATAAGAGTGTCCATTAATTTCCGCTTCGACGGCTTTGACCTCTCGACCAGACGGAGTAGTATGTAAACGTACAACTTTAGCATCTGTCTTTAGTGTGACATTGGGTAATTCCAGGGCTGGAACAATTCCTGTTACCTCAGCATCACCTTTGCCATCAATCTTACAGGGAAACCCATCACAAGTTTTACAACGGATACAAAAACTCTCATCGGCATCGCTTTCATTCAGCTTTAAGCCCAAAGGCAGATGTGATGGATGCAGCCCCTGCTTAGAGATAGCATCGCAAATTTGCTGCATTCGGGGTTCGTGGCTTACCGGAGGACAAGGGTAATCTTCGCCGCGAGGAGGTTCTGTTGGATCATCTCCTTGTTTACCGTGAACAGAGTAAAGCTTTTCTGCTTCTGTATAGTATGGTTCAAATTCCTGGTATTTGACACACCACTCTGGAGAGATACCATCTTGATGTTGAACCTTCTCAAAATCCTTTTCCCGCATCCGCAGCAAAGCGGCACCATAAACCTTAGTGTTACCACCAACCCAATAATTAGTTTGGGGACGAAAAGGCTCTCCTGAAATGTCGTACCATTGTTCCTGAGCGTTATACCGTCCTTTTCCAAACACCTCGACAGCATCCCAGTTTTCATTCTCTTTGGGCAAGAAATTTCCTCGTTCCAAGACGAGAATCTTCTTACCTGTAGGTGCAAGTTTGTGTAATAATGTACCTCCACCTGCACCTGTACCAACGATAATTAAGTCATAATGCTGGTCATCAATAATCATAGATATTCTCCTCTCTTAAGGGTGTAGGGAAACAAGTAAAAAGGCAAAAGTAAAAAGTAAAAAGAGAATCCATTTCTTTTAACTTTAGGACTTACGCAAAAACTCTCTCAAACTCTTATTTCTTGGTGTCCTTTGCGTCCTTGGCGGTATGCGAAGACAGCGCACGCTACGCGAACGTTTCTTCATTGCCAGATGTAAATGAGAACAAACAAAATAATCCAGATCACATCAACAAAGTGCCAGAACAACGATGTTGCATTCACACCAAAATGACCTGAATCATAATTACCAGGAATGAACGAGCGAGCAAAAATAATCAATTGCAATATAATGCCGCTGAGAACGTGTAAACCGTGGAAACCAGTTAGCAAATAGAACATTCCACCGAAAACACCAGTGGTAAAGCCAAAAGCAAGGTTGTTCCATTCAATCGCCTGTCCAACTAGGAAGTAAGTTCCCATGGCGATCGTTGCTAGAAGAAACAGGCGAAATTTATTCAAGTCGTGGCGTGCTAGGGCGCGTTCTGCCAAGTAAATCACAAAGCTACTAGCAACAAGAACCACCGTGTTGATGCCAGGTTCTTTAATTTCCAGCCCAGAAACACCAGGCGGTAACCAGTCAGGAGTCGTTGTCTTGTAGACAATATATCCCGCAAAAAAACTCAAGAAAATCACACTCTCAGAGAGCAAGAACACAACAAAGCCGAACATCTTGTTGCCTTCTTCGTCGTGGCTATGCTCATGCACAGATTGCTCTAACTGTTCTGCAATGATGGAACTGTCCATTGATCGAATTCTCCTATATCTGCTAATGAAGGGTGTAGAGGAATCTTGATGAATAATTACTTTCTGAGAACCCAACCCCCCTCCTCGCTTGCGGGGAGGGGCTGGGGGTGGGGTCTTCGTCTTGTGGACAATGAGACGGACTTGATATATATGACTGCACCCAACACCCCACATCCTCTATTTGTGACCATTCGCTTGACTAGCTACTAACGGTTCAGACTTCCCGTACCCGTAAGGTTCAGAGACAACGACAGGAATTTCCTCAAAATTCTCTACAGGCGGTGGCGAAGAAACCATCCACTCTAGTCCAATTGCCCGCCAAGGATTTTTAGGAGCTTGCTTTCCATGCATCCAGGAAGCAATCATGTTGACAATGAAGGGCAAAGTAGACATTCCCAGCAAAAACGCCCCGACACTAGCAACAATATTCCAAAATTCATACTCAGGAGCGTAAGAAGAAACTCGACGCAACATTCCTTGCAATCCTAATGGGTGCATTGGAAAGAAGTTGAGGTTAGTGCCAATAAATGCCAGCCAAAAGTGCAACTTGCCCCAGCTTTCGTGGTACATACGTCCAGTCATCTTAGGGAACCAGTGATAAATCGCAGCAAACATTCCCATCGTGACTGTACCGTAGAGGACATAGTGAAAATGTCCCACTACATAGTAGGTATTGTTGACGTGAACATCAATTGGAACAGAGGAGAGCGTGATACCAGTAATACCCGCGAAGACAAACAATATTAATCCACCCAATGCAAACAGCATCGGTGTATTTAGCCGCAGCTTGCCTCCCCAGATGGTTGCAACCCAAGCAAACACCTTAATACCAGTAGGCACAGAAACGAACATTGTCGAGAGCATGAAAATCATCCGCATCCAGCCTGGTGTACCGCTGACATACAGATGGTGTACCCAAACCAAAGCGCTGACGCCAGCAATCAAGAGTGATGAAATTGCAACCACCTTGTAACCAAACAAAGGTTTGCGAGCATACACAGGAAACAGTTCCGAAAAAATCCCGAAGACGGGCAGAATGATGACGTAAACAGCGGGGTGCGAGTAGAACCAGAAAAAGTGTTGGAAAAGAATCGCATTTCCTCCCTTAGCAGGGTCAAAAAAGCTGGTTCCAACCGTCAGGTCGAACAGAAGCATCACCGCGCCCGCAGTCAATGCCGGTAGTCCAAAGAGTTGGATAATCTGAGCGCTAAACACTGCCCAGACAAACATAGGCATCCGGAAGAATGTCATGCCTGGTGCCCGCATCTTGACAATTGTTGTCACAAAGTTGACTGCACCCATAATCGAGGAAACCCCCGATATTGCCACAGCCAAAAGCCAGACAAATTGACCATTGATCAATTGACCTGACGGGTTTTGCAAACTGACGGGAGGGTAAGACCACCAGCCTGCTTGTGCTGGACCGCCTGGAACAAAGAAGCTCGCCATCAGTAGAATCCCGGCAACTGGAACCATCCAGAAAGCAACGGCATTCAAACGTGGAAATGCCATATCTCGCGCCCCAATCATCAGTGGCACAAGGTAGTTGGCAAAACCCGCCAGTACTGGAAATGTCCAACCGAACAACATCACGGTGCCATGCATGGTGAACATGGCATTGTAAACTGTGCGGTCTACAAGGTCTGATTCTGGGGTCATCAGTTCCCCTCGAATCACCATTGCAAATATGCCGCCAACGAGAAAGAAAATGAAAGCGCTAACAATGTACTGGATACCAATGACTTTGTGGTCAGTGCTGAAGCTGAAGTATCGCTTCCAGTCTGTTGCAGTTTCGTGGTGAGGTTCCGCACCACCACTAATGCTGATGTCTTTGACAGAAATATTGGTCATTTGTCTTTTGTTCGTTGTTGATTGTTCGTTGTTATACCAAATTGCGTTCAAAGAGAGAATTTTCTGAATTAACCGCAGAGAACGCAGAGAACACAGAGAAGAAGAAGAGAAGTTACCTGTATGAATGCAACTTGGTATTAGTTGTTTTGTTGACCACTAAGCATTAACTAATTGCTGTAATTCACAACAGGAGGCTGTGCAGGCTCAACTGTAGCCCAGCCAGTTTTGATCAGTCCCTTTGTTTCCTGGGTATACTCGGCAACTGCCTGATTAGGTGCAGGGGATGGCTTGTGTGTTGCTGCTTCGGCAAGCCACTTATCGTAATCTTCAGGAGAATCAACAACCACATTCGCCTGCATCGTCGCGAAGTAAGCACCGCTGAATTGGGAATCGGTCAATTGATATTTGCCAATGCGGATGGGAGTGAATTCAAAGTCAATTGTGCGTTTGGGAATAATATCTTGCTTGAGTCGGAAAGCAGGAATATAAAAGCCGTGGAGAACGTCTTCTGATTGCAGCGCCAAGCGAACGCGGTGATTGGCGGGTAAGTGCAATTCGGTACTGGTGACTCCTTGATTTGGATAACGGAACACCCAAGCCCACTGTTTGGCATTGACCTCAATGTTTTCTACCGGTTGAATTGGGGGGTTTATTGGCGCAGCATACGCTGATTCCATTCCCATTGGCATATGTAGGTGGACAACCTCCATCGGACCGCGAATTGCCATTTGCTCGTAAACTTGGTAACTGTAGCCTGCAATCCATAACACGACCAAAATCGGGATAGCTGTCCAGACAACTTCCAGTGTGACATTCCCTTCAATCGGGGGACCATCTCTAAAGTCATACTTGCCTGCACGATGGAAAGTCACAGAATACATCAAAGTTGCAGTCACTCCCAGGAAGATGAATGCGCCGAGTGTGACTAGAAAGCTAAACAAATCATCTATCAGTTGCGATTCTGCTGCCGCTTGTGGAGGAAGCCAGGAATAAGCTTGCTGCCCTATCCAGAGACTAACAGCAGTTAGGGCGATCGCACTTACAATGAGTATCAAAACATTCCAGATTTTCATAGCAAAAAAGTCATTAGTCATTGGTCATTAGTGAGCCAGCGCTGCAGGAGGGTTTCCCTCCGTAGGCGACTGGCTCACCCGAAGGGTCATTAGTCATTGGTTAGTAGTCACTAGCACTCGTACAAATGACTAAGGACTAAAATCATTTACTTCAGCAACGTGTTGGGGTCAAGACCTAATCGCAACAACATATCGGCGGTATTATGTACCCCAAACTCCGCAGCTAGTTGTGCTCCCAAAGTTCCATGAAGGTACATCAGGAACATGATTGCTAACCCAGACAGCAGATAACTCCACTGCACTTGTTGGCTTTCGTTTTTGCACCAAACGTAGCGCTGCAATCCTCTCCAGATAGTCATACCAACAATCAGCGCTAATAAGAAGACACCACCGACACCATGCCAAAGCATTGTTTCCAGCGGGTGCAATCCCCAAGCACTCTTGAGATCAGATGGTGCGTCTGCCAGCATGATTTCGTAAAAGCCTGCTGCTACAGTAAAAAAGGTGATGATGGCAGAAGCAAGCATATTGAACCAGCCAACATCAAAGAAATTGGAGCGAACAGCAGGAATTGCCAAAAATTTGAAGACTGGAGTTTGCAGGTGGAACATTACACCAACAAAATCAAAGGCAATTCCAATGATGAACAAACCTAGGGTGAGATGAACCAAGTTTGGATGAATTGGTATTGCGTAGGGCAATCCGTTTGCGCCAAGATGCGTTTTTAATTGGTCAATAACTTCAGCGTTCATTGCAACAACCCCTCTTTTAGTGCTTCAACAACTGGCACTGTATGCAGTCCATACACCCAAACGAGTTTGTCACCGAGATACACTTGTATACCAACTAGAACTGTCAAAATAAATCCGATTGCAAGATACGAAAACGGTACTTTATATGGAGTGCGGATACGAATCACATAGCGCCAAGCTGTAATCGCTGCAAGGATTCCTGAAAGCGACCAGCCAAGCAGTGTATGTAAATTCAGCACTGACTCAACAGCATCGTAAGGTTCTGCCAAGCCTGCTTCAAACTGACCAAAAATGATGGCGATGAAGATGGAAATTGTGGCGAAAAACATATTCCACCAACTCGCCTCAAAAAGACGGTATTTACCTGTGAAAAAGCCAATGACATCGCAAACAAAGGCAAACAACACCATCGCAATTACGAAGTGTACAACGATGGGATGAATCGTATCGGGATACGGTAAATTGTGGTCGTTCAAAGCCGGAAGATACTCAAACATAATGCTCTCCTAGACATATTTTCTGAACCATTTGCTGAATACAGCAAATCATGTATTCAGCAAATACTGTTTATACTGAAATTTATCAGTCTAAATAAAGTGCAACTTCTACAACATTTCATGTCTGTAAATTTGTAACAGAATAACTTTTTCTGTAAGCCGCTTTAGAGAGTGTTGAATTGAAACCTACTATTTAATAGGCTGAATTTTGAGCAATCTGGCACACAATAAACACGCGCAATGATTCCACACCTACTTTGAGGCTCAGATGCTCAATCATGACATAATGAAATAGACACAGGTTTTAAGTGAAAACCTGATTCAATAGCAGCCCCATGCCCAATAAATTTGCATTTTTGTGGTAAATTCTTCCCCTGGGCTGTTTACCACTGTCAGCTATCTTAAACTTATGTAATTAAAATTTATGTATCATCTGATAGTTTCATATTTTTTTTATTTTGTTATAATTGAAGAATAAAATCTGATTTATTCCATCTGGCTTTTACAGCAGAATTCAGGAGTCAGAAGTCAGGAGTCAGAAGCAAAATTTCCTCTATATCTGGCTTTTGAGTTGAAAAGCTGTACCTGATGAACTTGCAATCTGCTGTAACTATTAAAGATTGATATAGCAGTTGTTTCTCGAAACGGTTAAACGGAATCCCCATGGCTTGCCGGGGAGGCTCAAACCATCCTGTTACAAGTGGAAAACTCCAGGATACTGCAATCAGAATTCACTTCAATATAATATTACAAAATAATATTACAAATAAATTAGGTGTTAGCCGACATTGTAGTGGACTTTGAAAAACGCCATAACGGATTTTTGCTGTTCTTCTTTGCTGGAGCGAGAAGTACGGAGAAAACCAGATGGCGATCGCATGATTGCGCTGCGCTACGAGTGCGATTGCCTTTGGCACTGCGCTCCGCGCAATCGCGCAAATCCAAAATTCCCACTCGCACAAGCGCCGCCTTCACAAGTTACATCGCTTTTCTACCGCTTTTGTGATAAAACCTTACAGTAAAGCGCGATCGCCCAAAAAAAATTTCTAGCCGTATACGGTATCGAGTCACCTCCACAAGCATTCGTTTCTACGCTCCCACCTTTGGAGGGTTTGCGACGGCTGGACATTTTTTATTGGATTTCCCTAACAAGAGCAGCGTAACACTAATGTTTAATAATGATTATTATTATACTAGCAAAGACAATTTTTATACATCGAGATTAAATTGAAATGGCAGTTCTTGAGCTTCATGTACCGCACAAACGTGAACTTGTCATTGCTCTTATGGGCAAAGGGGGGACAGGTAAGACATTTATCTTACTGAGTTTGATCCAATCTTTGAAGAGATTGGGAGAAGCCATGATTGTTGCAGATGCAGACCCTAACAGGTCGCTGTCACGAATGCTTACTTCCCACTATCTTGGATATAAAGAAGAGGAACTTCAGGAACTTCCTCTAATCACTTTAGCTGAGAAGGACTTTTATGAGTTTCATGGACTCCGTCCAGAGCAAACTTACCGGGAGTTCTACAGCACTGGGTTCGATGAAGTCAAAAAATTCTCCATCACTCCAAAAGACTCATTTACCAAGAAATATGCAAGAACCCTCAGTGACGAACTTGCCCTTATGTCAGTCGGAACCAGTGCGCTACGGATAGAAGAACTTTATTCCACCCGTTGTTCTCACGCGACACTTAACCCATTGAAAGCTTGGTTAGCACTGTGTACAAATGGGGTTGTGGTTCTCGACTGCGGCGGTGGAGAGGACTCAGGACGATTTGGTCTGCCTATAGGAACCCATGTCGTAATTGTAGTCGTTGAGGCAACACCCGACTCTGTGGCAATTTCAGAAGATATCCGTGCCATTGATGAAGAGTTGGGAATTCCAGTAGTGTATGTTTTGAATAAATGTCTCAATCACTTCCCAGAAGTTGAGGCATTCGAGTCTAAATACTCAAACAGGATAGTTGGAAAAATTCCTTTTATGCCCTCTATTTACGGCAAGAACCCTCTTGATGTCTTTGACCAAGTCGAAGGAATCTCCAACCACATCCTAGAGGGGATTCTCTCTCTAAAATTGAGTTCTCCTGAGGAACGGTGGGCAAGAGTATTAAGGTGGCAAGACCGCTTGCAGCGACAACGGGAGTTAATGAAAACTCAGCCGTTTAGTTTCTTAGCTTGAAGTATCTACTAACTCTAGATTTATTTATGCCCTAACTAAGGCTAGGAGAGGGAAGCTTCATCACAAGGTAAAGGCAGAAGATCAATAAACAGAATCCCATCCAGATGGTCAATTTCGTGTTGGATGACAATAGATAACATCCCATCAGCAGTGAGGGAAAAAGCACGATTTTCTCGGTCAAATGCTGAAAGAACGACTTGATGAAATCGCTTGACAACCCCACGCTGTCCTTGAATGCTGAGGCATCCCTCTTCTGAATCAATAACAAATTCTTGGTATACTATTTCCGGATTAATGATGCACAAGATATCCTTAGGTTCTATCTCCCTTGTCTTATCACCTAAAATGCGTTTTTTATTAACAACAAAAACTCTTTTGAACTCTCCAATCTGAGGAGCAGCTAACGCCATCGATTCGTGTTCGAGCATTGTATCGACTAAATCATCAACCAAAATTTGAAACTCTTGATCAAATTTTTCTACCAGAGTTGAACGTTGTCTTAATAAAGAATTCGGATGAGAGATAATTGGTTTGATTGCCATAGAAATATTCAAAAGTAAGAAAGAATCTAGGTATCATATTTGTACTACCTCCACTCACCTTTTAAGCATGAGTTTATTGATGGTAGTTACAAAAGAGGAATATTATCTTACCATTTCCCATCTGGGCAGGTAGAAGCCTCAAGATTTGCCTTCACCATCATAAAACATCCACACACGGTACAACGCTTTGCTGCCGCATCAAATTTATCGCAAGTAGCGCACATTTCCAGCCTTTCTTTAACCCTACTTCTGGAGGCGATAACTCTATCACCACATAACCCCTGATTGGCAGTTTCATATGCCTCTACAAGGAGGTTTTTCAGCATTTGATAATGGCTTGGATAGCTAGGTGGCGAAGGCTTTACCATCTGTTATCTCCTAATTCTTGATTTTCATTTTTCAAGCTTATAGCATAACATGATAAATTAACAAAAATGTTAGATATTTCAAATAAATACTAAAAAAATACCAAACAAATAAGAGCAATAATATTTTGTAAAAATAAAATATAAAAATCTTCTTTTAGACTGATTTTCCATAATAGATCTAGCTCCTGATGTTGACGAGTGCAAGAAATACTGTCCAATCAGGAATTCGACCTTTGGCTATTAACAGAAATGTAGCTATAGGAATCTTATTTTATTTTTGAAACACACGTAGGTGGGCACTGCCAGTCAGAACCTGCGCATTATATTCGGGTTTTAGTGGCAGTGCCCACCCTACACTACTTTAAGTATTAATATAAAGAGTGTAGCTAGATATGTATAACTTTATTGTATAATTCTAAAATTAGGAAAAAGTACCTGAAGAAATACTCTTCTTCAAGTACTGAAATCATCGTCTCTCAAAAATGGTAATTATACAGCTTCTTAACCTACTAAGAAACGGGTAACTGGCACGAATTTATAGAAGGCGTACTCATACCATACAGTCCAAATAAAATCCCTAATCCAGGTAGTTCGCATTTTGGGACGAATTTGATAATCAAAAGAAGTATCAGTAGCGCCAACTCTCGCCATTGCATGGTTACAACCACAGCCATGCTCTTGGAAAAATCCGTGCTTAGAAGAAATGCTTTGCACCATTAGTTGGATAGGAAATACTTTTTGTCCATGCAAAGAAGCATCCCAAGCGCGAGCATTCTTTCTGTCCTCTTCACTGAATCTTAATGGGCGAACTTCAGAAACTTCTTCTCTGTAGATAGGAGCAAGGTGTACGTGGTAAAAAGAAGCAGGAAGGTCATATCCAAATTCCTCAAACAGAGCTTTCCCAATTTCTATAATTTTCTTACGTTCAGCGTCATCTTGTTCCAGAGAAAGTTCCTTCTCAATTAAGTCAAAATTAGGATACTTATTGACCTGGAAATCTTCGCCATAAAACTCAAGAGTTTCCCAGCCAAGATTGCCTAATATTTCACAAAAAGCTGGCTTGCGGTGTTGGAAATTTTCCGATTCATTGAATAAGTCAACATCACCATGAGACATTTTTTGAAGAAAAAGTTGTGCCATCTTCACATATGCTTGTGGATCGGAAAGCTTTGTGTTAGATTTCCCTGCATAAATGTTTTGCCAAGACTGAGGTAGCTGACTAACAGGTTTTGCCTGTTCACCTTCTATCAGGCATACATCTTCTGCAAAATGTAACGAATTTCTGATGGTGGCGGACATATCTGCTTCGCTTACCTTACTTGCTGTCTTCTGCTCCATCAGTTCTTCATTGGCGTTTAGTGACATTTATCTTTCCTTTGTTAAGTCCAATGGTCAAGTGTAACCTAGCCGGATACACTAATAATCGTTCTCAAAAAGCATAGCAAATAAACTCACATCTTGCACCTATCCGTAGAAAACCGTACAAACCAAAAATATGTGCAATAAAGCTACATTATTTTTATTGGCTTTTCTCGCTATATAAAGGACTTTTGGTTTCATACTGAGTAACGAAGTACCATCAAATTTTCTTGGTGCAAGATGTGAGTAAAAGCCAAATAATAACAGTGCCACTGTTCCAAGAATTTGCATTCCGGTTTCGCCAACGAGGAGTTGGTAGTGTAGTTTGATTGCAAGCTTTTTCAGGGTGCGATCGCATGATTGCACTGCGCTTTGCGCAATCGCCCGTATCGCCAGCAGTTGGAGGCATTAGCTCCTGTGGTGGGAGTTAATGCTCATAGGTTAGAGCAGATGTTACCACCTACTGAAGTGAGGATGAAAATCGAGCCAATTCGGTTGTATGGGGCTTGTTATGCCGAGTTACCTTGTCACAAATATTGAATGGCAGTTTAAAGTGACGCAGGAGTGCGATCGCGATTCGGGGCAGTGCCAGAATGCGATCGCGTTTCCAGCCACCTAGCTGCGTCAGCAAATTCTTAGTGACGCGGGGGTGTAAGCGTCACCAATTACGTTTGCTGTCGGAATGTCCAAACTGCGGGGCAAGGTTCAAGATTCCAGCGTTATGGGGGTCGAGGGAACTTGTCAACGGTGTTTTATGCTCTTTGTGGAAATGGTGAAGTACCAGAAGTCTGTTGAATATGATTTTTTGAGCAAAGAATCCAAACAAAAAAACCCACTAAAGTGGGCTGGAAATACTTACTTAAACCAAACTAAAATTTCTGCTTCATGGCAAATGTTTAGTTTAGACGTGTATAGTTTTGCTTGAGAATCGATTGGGAAAAAACAGTTAGCTAATTTCAGTAGACCGAAAAGATTTCTAGAAGGCTTACCATCCGTTCATTTGAGCGAGTGTATACAATCCGCCAGAATGCCCGTATTATCTGCTTTTTGAGCAATAGGGTTGTAGATCAGTTCTCCTGCTGTGGCAAGCGATCGCTCTCCTGGGTCCCAAAAACGACGGCTCAAACCCTGATTCTTTCGTCAACTTACAAAAGTTTTCAGTCTACTGAATTTTACTGGACAGGATTTGTACAAACTTCTCGACCATCTGGAAGCTTAATACAAGCACTAAATACCTCATGGTAATTCCACATATCGCCATAGTTCCATCCATTCACTTTAGCCGTATATGAACCACGTTGATTACCGGATTGGTCTTTAAGATACAATGATGTATCTTTCGGAACGTAAGCTTTGACCCAATTAGCTTGGCACTTGTTAGACTTCCGCAGTTCAACTTTTACATCAATTGTTTGAAAAAGATTATTTCTGTACGTTCCCCCCGATGTGGATGTAAGTGTTTCTGCATCCTGTTCGCATCCCCTATCTAGTGGGTCCATGTTATTTTGAGCATGAACACTTGGTGCAACAGCAAAAGGAATAGCGAATATAGCTACTAATCCAAGTGAAAAAAGTGGTTTGTTCATAACTTATCCTTTGATTTTTAGTGTTGTTCAGTGGTTAACTCAACCATTGAATAGACTTTAACGGGGGTTCAAAATTAGTAGTGAATTTAAAAGCTGCGTTATAAGCCAACTTCAAGCCAAAGCCAACTTTAAGCCAACAAGGTTGTATAATTACTAAAAACACCAAAGCATACTTTATACGCTGTCTGGCACTGTATGAGTGATCTGACTGAATCAGACAAGAAGCAGCAGTGGGAGAAAGTCTCCGTTCAGGTGTTCCCTGCATTGCAGTTGAAGTTACGCGCAGCCTTTGAAAATCTTTACCTGACCCCAGGCAAGACTCGCGCCCGAACTAGGGAATTTTTGATCCGATGGCAACTTGAACTGGGTACTAATCCACCATCAGACCAAGCTGTAAGGAATTTGCTGTACGGCAAACGAGATACCAGTGAGCTTAGGATTGTTGATGGCTTGTGTCACATGTTGCTTGGCTGCTCGTATGCTGAATGGGGTCAGCCGCCCACACAGACTAAAAATGCTCCACCAGAAGCGTCTAAACCACCTCAGCCCATTCCCCACTGCCCGTATCGCGGTCTTTTTGCCTTTCAAGAAGCAGACGCAGAGTTTTTTTTTGGGCGAGAGGATTTCATCATAAACAAGCTGGTGCCCGCCGTGCAAAACAAGTCTATAGTAGCTGTGATTGGCTCTTCGGGCAGTGGTAAGTCGTCAGTGGTTTTTGCGGGTCTTATCCCTAAGTTGCGGAACGAAAGGGGCTGGCTGATTGTTGGCTCTAACAATCCCCCGAACGAGCTACCATTCCGTCCGGGTGATCGCCCCTTCGTTGCTTTGGCTACCGCACTCATTCCTCGGCTATACCCTCAGATTGATGAAATTCAACAAATAGATAAAATCAACCAACTAGCTGATAAGCTCAGGCGGGGAAGAGTATCGCTGCGGCAGGTTGTGGAACGGATGATGCACAAAAATAATGCTAGTCGCTTGTTACTAGTCGCCGATCAGTTTGAGGAGCTATACACCCTTTGCCAAGATGATCAGGAGCGTCAGCAGTTTTTAGATGAATTACTGGAAGGAGCCAAAGTAGCCCCTCACCAAAGCACTCCAGATGTCACATTGGTTATCACTCTACGGGCTGACTTTTGCGGTCAGGTTTACTCATACCGTCCCTTGACTGATGCCTTACAGGACGCTGAACTGATACTTGGTCCAATGAACCGTCAGGAATTGCGAGAGGCAATAGAAAATCCTGCGGCTAAACAAGGAGTAGAAATTGAGGATGGTCTGAGTGAACGCCTTTTGAACGACCTGGAAAACCAACCAGGTACACTACCGTTGCTGGAGTTCGCACTGTATCAATTGTGGGAAAAAATGAAAAATGACTAAACTGACCCATGCTGCCTACGATGAAATTGGCGGCGTAGAAAATGCTTTAGCCTGCTACGCCGACCAGGAGTATGAAAAGTTCAACGAGGAAGACAAGAAACGGGTACAGCGTATTTTCGTAAAATTAGTGCGCCCTGGGGAAGGAACAGAGGATACTCGCCAAAGAGCTACCCGCACTGATATCGGGCAAGACAACTGGGATTTGGTACAACGCCTAGCTGATGCCCGTTTGGTTGTAACAGGACAAGCGGATGGAACAAGAGAAGAAACAGTCGAAGTTGTGCATGAAGGGCTGATCAGAGGATGGCAACGCCTGCGTGATTGGATTGAGGATGACCGTTGGTTTATCACTTGGCAATACCGTGTACAGGTAGCAAGGAAGCAATGGGAGAGGAACAACAAAGATACAGAGGAACTGTTGCGAGGAACACTCCTAGCAGCGGCTAAGAAATTTATCAACGAACGATGCTCTGATATCGAACCAGAAGACAGAACATTTATCGATGCCAGCCTACAGCATGAGGAGCAGGAGAAACAACGAGAGAAGCAGTTACGAAAGCGAGCAGAAATCTCTGAGATCGATGCACTGGTTTCACTGTCTGAAAAACAGATTTTATTGCATGACCAGCTTGGGGCATTGGTAACTGCTGTCAAGGCTGGTAGGAGATTAGAGCAAACAGAAGCGGCTTCTGATGAAATCAAGCGTCGGGCTGTGGATGTTCTAAGGCAGATACTCCAAGGTATTCAAGAACGCAATCGCTTCGAGGGGCATACAGAGAGAATCTTGTGGATGAGTTTCAGTCCCGATGGTCAAATGATTGCCTCTGCTAGTGCCGACAAAACGGTAAAACTTTGGCGAGTTGACGGTAAACTCCTGAAAACTTTTTTAGATAGCGACTGGATTTATGG
>JXCB02000001.1:1704044-1728859 GCA_000828075.3 Tolypothrix campylonemoides VB511288
ACGGTAAAACTCTGGCGACTTGACGGCACACTACTGCAAACCTTCCAGGGACATGATGATATGGTCTATGACGTGAGTTTCAGTCCCGATAGTCAGACGATTGCCTCGGCTAGTCTTGACAAAACGGTAAAACTCTGGCGACTTGACGGCACACTACTGCAAACCTTTCAAGGTCATAGTGACAGTGTTAATAAAGTATGTTTTAGTCCTAATGGTCAGACGATTGCCTCAGCAAGCCATGACAAAACGGTAAAACTTTGGCGACTTGACGGCACACTACTGCAAACTTTCGAGGGACATAGTGATGCAGTTTTAAGCGTGAGTTTTAGTCCTAATAGTCAGACAATTGTCTCGTCGGGTCACGACAAGACTGTGAGACTTTGGCGACTTGACGGTAGATTACTGTACATCTTTTGGGGGCATAACAATTGGGTTCATAGCGTAAGTTTTAGTCCAGATGGTCAAACTATTGCATCGGCTAGTCACGACAAAACAGTAAGACTTTGGCAGCTTGAGGGCAGATCACTGCGGCATGATGGTAGGGTCAATAGTGTCAGCTTTAGCCCAGATGGTCAGACGATTGCCTCAGCTAGTTATGACACAACTGTGAGACTTTGGCGAGTTGACGGCACACTACTGCAAACTTTTTGGGGGCACAACGATTGGGTTCATAGCGTGTGTTTTAGTCCAGATGGTCAAACTATTGCATCAGCTAGTGGTGACAAAACGGTAAAACTTTGGCGAGTTGACGGCACGCTACTGCAAACCTTCCAAGGACACAGTGGTCGGATCATAAGCGTGTGTTTTAGCCCGGATGGTCAGACGATTGCCTCAGCTAGTGATGACAAAACAGTAAGACTCTGGCGACTTGATGGCACGCTTTTACAAACGTTCCAAGCTCATAATGATAGGGTCAATAGCGTTAGTTTCAGTCCTGATGGTCAAATGCTGGTCTCGGCTAGTGAAGACAAAACCGCGAAACTCTGGCACATAGATGGTAAGCTCGTACAAACCTTTCAAGGGCACAGTAATCGTATCTATGGCTTGAGTTTCAGTCCTGATGGTCAGATGATTGCCTCTGCTAGTTTTGATAAAACCGTAAGACTCTGGCGACTCAATGGCACAGTCGTGCAAATTTTGACAGGTCATAGCGATCACATCTATGGTGTAAGTTTCAGTCCCGATGGTCAGATGATTGCCTCTGCTAGTTGGGACAAAACTGTCAAATTATGGGGAGTTGACGGTTCATTACTGCAAACTTTTCAAGGACACAGTGGTCGGGTCAATGGTGTAAATTTCAGTCCTGATGGTCAGATGATTGCCTCTGCTAGTGAAGATCAAACAGTGAGGCTTTGGCAACTTGAAGGTACAGAAGGTATCTTGGATCTCAATATTCAACTGGATCATCTACTGGTGCGGAGTTGCAATTGGTTGCAAGATTATTTAAGAAGTAACCCCAATGTCACTGAGAGCGAGCGCTACCTCTGCGATAGTATTTGTACTCAATAGATACAACACTCATAGCATCTAAGGCTGTTGACTGAGCAACAAGGGTATCAGTTGATTGGGGGAAAATTTGAGCATCGGCGACTGACTCCGTCCTAGCTGCTGCTTGTTCCGGTCGCCTCACCGCTGATTGGCGAGAAAATAATCCTGATGTGGAGTCGGCGGCGGAACTTTTAAAGCGGATTAAGGAAGAAAATGTTAAGCACAAACAGATAAAGAGTGGCTATGATAAATAAATGCCCAACACTTATAATAATCAATACAACTGCTACAGCAAGGAGAAAACTATGGGCATGCCTTGTGAAGTTAATAGTATTTTGAAACTCAAGCCATCTCAAGGATATCCAGAGCAACTAAAAGTAGGAGCGAAACATCAAGCTGCGAAGGAAGGTTACAGAATTATTCCTGTAGATGTACCGATTTCTCTTGTCAACGAAAATTGGATAGCCTATGCAGACGTAATTATCCGTAAGCTGACTTGGGAAAATAATCAAACCAGTATAGTTTTTGAAATTGATAGAGTTTATGACCAACTCTTCAGCGTAAAAATTTGAGATTATGCCTGGTAAAAAGTGGCGTTGTTTCAGGAAAAATTTAGCCTACGAAGCTGATTATCTCCTCCGTAAGTTTAAAATTTTTCAGGCTCTGATTTTCTTAGTCTCTCTTATTGCAATAGTTATCACAGGCTTTGGTGATACTACATCTTTTTTTATTGGTGAAACCAGTCCAATTCCTAACGAATGGACTTGGCTAAAAAACAGAAAGTTTACACATATCATATCTGTTTTAATAATTGCAATACCATATTTTATAGTATGGATAAATGATTTAATAAACCAATCCAAAGAATATAGTGATTTATCTGATTTAGTGCAAGAAAATGTTATTCCAAGGATACAAGATGAATTAAAAAGTTTAAAAAAATCAATCAAATGTAAGTTTCATATATCTGATAACATAAGATTGTCTATTTTTGTTCCTGTACGAACAGGTGTATTCAATTGGCAATTGCAAATGGTATGTAAGACAGATAATGTACCAGACAAGGAGTTGATGGCATCATTTCAACTTGATGAAGGCGTATTGGGATATACATTTTTAAAGACAAAGAAACATCATATTGAGTTTATTGATGTATGTGATTTAAATAAGTTACCTAGTACATATATACCTTTAAAAAGTGATAATTACAACTTAATTAATAGAGAAATCAAAGGGGTTATAGTGATATCAGCTTTCCAAAATGGTTCAATAGCTGGATTGCTTGCAATAGATACAGATAATTTATCAAATCTAAATGTAATGGAAGAGTACAAATTGCACAGCGATGCTTTAGACTGGATAATAGCTAGGAGTAAGGCAATCAAGTGGATTTGGAGAATGAAGAACAATGTCTAAGTTATTCCCAGATATTACAAAGCACAGACGGGAATTAGTGCAAGTAGTTTCAGACGGAAGTGCCAAAACTTTTGTGTACAAAGACCTAGATGAACAAACCAGTAAGTCTGGTTTTTGGAGTAAATTTTTTAGCAAACAACCTCAAGACAAAGTCAAGTCGTAACATTTTTTTGGCAGAATCAAAATACAACATATTTAGTCAATTACCTAAAGCTAATTTTTAAAAATTCTGCCAATTTTTTCCTCTGCCAAAGAGCAAAACTACTGAATCGATTATTAGCAGTACAGCATACAGTTAGCAAATTTTACTGGGTTTTAGTAACCTTGTATCTAGCCTAATAAATTATAAATCACATGAGCTAGTTCCTAATCAAGCTATATTCCCCTGCTGGTGAGCAGCCGCACGGGAATCTCTTGTCTGAACCATAGGAATTATGTACAACCTTTTAAAAAGGTTAAGTAAAATATACAAGCAATCCAAAACCAGGTAAACGCGCGAAAAGATTACTTTTAGCGATACTAGATACTAAATGTATTGAGTTTTCGTATCAAATTGCGATTTTTTCCCGCAACTGCCTATAAATAACATCTAACCACACAGGAATAACGGGTTGACCTTCATCTAGAGATGCGTAGACGCGGAGCGGCTTGTCGTTAAACATCGCCTTTTCTCGGTTATACTCCACAAGGTTCAGAGTTCGCTTTTTTTGTCCCACGATAACATCCACCGCCTACCTTTACCAGATTCAAATAACTCTGGTTCCTTCTGTTAACAGTGACAAATCATTAGTTAATGTACACTTGATTTAAAAGCGGGTGATGGGACTCGAACCCACGACGTTCACCTTGGGAAGGTGACATTCTACCACTGAATTACACCCGCAAATGGAGTTTAGCCTCAACAAAGCTAACCGCGATTATAACACGATTTGCCCATTTCAACCAGTCGGTGGCAAATCCCTCACCACTCTATTTTCTTCAGCAATTTTGCGCCGTTGTTTCTTGCCAAAGCCGTATTTCGCGACATCTAGAATCCAGCTTTGAAAGTCGTCAACGTAAGAGAACAGCACCGGCACGACTACAAGCGTCAGCAGGGTAGAAGTTGTGAAACCTCCTAGGATTGCAATACCCATCGGCTGGCGGACTTCGGCACCGGCACCAATTCCTAAGGCAAGGGGAACAATACCGGCGATCGTTGCAAGAGAAGTCATCATAATCGGGCGCAAACGCGAGACTCCGGCTTCTAGAAGCGCATGACGTTGGGTTTTGCCTTCTTGTAGGTTAATAATTGCATAATCCACCAACAGAATCGAGTTTTTCGTCACAATGCCCATCAACAGGACGATACCAATCAGGGCATAGATTCCTAAAGCTTTTTGGGCAACCATCAACGCTACCAGTGCGCCACCCAAACAGAAGGGCAAAGCCGCCATAATTGTCAAGGGATGCAAGAAGTTGTTATACAACAGAACGAGAATGGCATAGATACACATGAGTGCTAGCCCGAGTGCGCCACCAAAACGACCAAAGATGTCAGACATAATCTTGGCATCACCAGAGTTTTGCAGTTTGACTCCAGGCGGTAAGTTTTGCATCGCAGGTAGCTGTTGCACTGCTTTGAGTGCATCTCCCAAGGAAATGCCTTGCAAATTCGCTTCTAGGGAAACTTGACGGGAACGGTCGTAGCGGTTAATGGTTGCAGGACCGCTGCCAAAGCGGATATCTGCCACTGCTAGGAGGGGAACCAAGCTGCCATTTTGACTGTTGACTTGGAGATTTTTGATGGTGTTGATATCTTCACGCGCTTTGGGGTCAATTTGCACGCGAATGGGGATTTGGCGATCGCTCAAATTAAATTTCGCCAAATTGGCATCGGTGTCTCCTATAGTTGCCAGAGACGCAGTACGGGCTATTGATTCCACTGTCACTGCCAAATCTGCAGCCCGCTGCGGATCGGGTACCACCACAATCTCTGGTTTCACCAAACTCGCACTAGAAGACACTTCCACCAATCCAGGTATCGTCCGCATCTGCCTTTCTACTGCTGCAGCCGCTTGATTCAACGCTTCCGGATTTTCACTCCGCAGAAGTATTGTTAAATCTTTAAGACCGCCAACTGCTCCCGCACTTTCAAAACTAATTTTCGCTCCCGCAATTTCCTGGAACTGTGGACGCACTTGCTGCTCAAACTCCTTTTGAGAAATTTTCCGTTCTTTTTTAGGTTTGAGTTTGGCGGTGAGAGTAGCGCCATTTACCTGTTCTGTAGCTAGCACGCTGATCACATTCGGGTTTTGCCGCAGGAGGTTGGTCACTTGCGACACGACCTTGTTGGTATCTTCTATGGTGGAACCGGGAGGTAATTCTACAGTAATGAAGGAAATTCCAATATCGCCACCATCAACTAATCCCTTAGGGATTAACGGAACCAGCATTAAACTGGCAATGAAGAAAGCGATCGCAATCCCCAAGGTTGTTAACCTGTGGCTGATCGCCCACTTCAGCAGGGATTTATAAGGTTGAAAGCGCCGCCGCGACGATTTTGGATTTTGGATTTTGGATTTGAGATTGAACAGTTTTCTTACTGCTTTCTTGCTCCCCTGCTCTCCCTGTTTTTCCTTATCCTTAAGCAGATACGCCCCCATCATCGGCGTCACCATCCGCGCTACTAAAGTTGAGAAAATCGTCGAAACGGCAACGGTAACCCCAAAAGGTTGGAAAAATTGACCCGGAACACCGCCCATAAAGGCAACAGGCATAAACACGGCAATAATTGTTGCCGCACTTGCTATCACTGCTAGACCCACTTCGTCAGACGAGTCAAAAGCAGCTTCCCAAGGTGATTTACCCATTGCCATGTGCCGTTCCATGTTTTCAATTTCCACGACGGCATCATCCACCAAGTTACCCACCGCTAGTGCTAATCCCAACAAAGTCATGTTGTTGAGGGTGTAACCCAGCGCTTGCTGCACCGCAAAGGTGGGAATGATTGACAACGGCAGGGCTACCGCTGTAATCAATGTTGCTCGCCAGTCTCGCAAAAACAGCATGATGACTATCACCGCCAGCAGCGATGCTTGGATTAATTCATCAATGGTGCTTTCGTAAGAGTCCTCCACGAAAGTTGCTCTGGTAAAAATTAATTCCAGCTTGACATCTGGCGGGAGTGTTTTTTGCAGTTGTGCTGCCGCTTCCTTCACTCCTTGTTCCACTGTCACCAAAACGCTGCCAGTGCTACGCAACACCTGGAACGCCACGACAGGTTGGTTGTTTAAGCGTGCAGTTTGTCGCACTTCGCCATAGCTATCCTCTACCGTTCCTAGGCTGGACAAGGGGACGGAACCACCATTTGGCAGAACGATTTCGTAGGTTTTTAGAACATTCACACTAGAGGCGCTGCCAAGGGTGCGGATCGTTTGTTCGCTACCGCCAACTTCAGCACGTCCGCCTGGTAAGTTAATGTTAAAAGCGCGGATTTGGTCGTTAACCTGGGTCGCGGTGATGCCCAAAGACTGCAAGCGATCGCTCGCAAGGTTTATGCGAATTTCCCGGTTAACTCCACCCACTCGCTTAACTTGTGCCACTCCCCGAACAGCCAACAAAGCACGGCTAATGGTTTGGTCAACCAAGTTACTCAATTCTTCTACCGAACGCTTGTTGGATCTCACCGCGTAGGTCATAATTGCACTCCCGGAAAATTCCACGCGCTTGACTATCGGGTCGTTGATGTCTTGAGGGAGGTTTTGGCGAATTTGCGCCACGGCGTTGCGAACGTCGTTGGTGGCGCGATCAGTGTTTGTCCCCAAAACAAAATTTATTATGGTCGTGGAGGTACCATCGGTAACTGTCGATCGCAGTTCGTCGATATTACCCAGTCCAGCAACGGCATCTTCAATTTTTTTCGTTACTTGGAATTCGAGTTCCGCAGGACCTGCTCCCGGTTGTGTTACTGTAACCGATACTGTAGGAACATCAATATTTGGGTTGGTATCAATCCCTAAGGAAGTGAAGGAAAACCAACCCACTACCGTCAAAATTAAGAATATAACTATCGTTGGAACAGGTTTTTTTATCGACCAAGCTGAAATATTGAAGGACATGGAACTAGTTATCAGTTATCAGTTATCAGTTGTAGAGACGTGCTGAATGAAAGCGTCTGTACATGAGCTATAGAGTCAAAAGTGTTGGCTATTGACTGTTGACTATTGGCTGTTGACTATTAACGACTCGCACTTTGTCGCCATCTTTGATATATCCGGCACCGTCAACGACCACGCGAGCCTCTTGCTCCCTTCGGGAGAGCTTCGCTAACAGAGGAGTTCCGCTAACGCCTAGTTTCAAACCACTTTTGATTTCCACCCTGCCACCAACGAGAATTTCTCCTACTTCTACTTTCTGGGCGCGAACTGTGTATTCCCGGCGGGAAGCCGCGCTTTGTGCGTCTACACCCGATAGCATGAATACGATTGCACTCCCATCTGGTTGAGGCTGCACGGCTTTTTGGGGAACCGCCAAGCTTTTTGTGGTTACGGTGGTAATCGCAGCACGGGCAAACATTCCTGGTTTGAAGAAGTTGGTCTGCGGTAAATCAATTTTTACCGTCGCCTCACGTCTTTGCTGATTCACCACAGGTTCTATTTCTCTGACTTGCCCTTGTAAGCGCACGCGGCTATCAGCATCAGAAGTAATTTGGACTCCAGCGCCAATTTTCACCTGTGGTAGTTGAACTTGCGGAACGAGTGCCTGCAATTCCAACTTCCCATCCTCAATAATTGAAAACAGCTTTTGTGTCCCACCTACCACAGTTGCTATCTGTGTTTGTGGTGGTACACCGGTCACATCGCCCACTCTCGCCAGTTTCTCCGCCACAACTCCCGCAACTGGGGCGCGAACTATTGTTTGTCCTAACTGAGTTTTCAGTTGTTCCACCTTGGCGGCACTACTTTTGACACTTGCTTCGGCACTACCAATATTCGCTTCGGCAATCTTGACACTTGCTTCGGCACTACCAATATTCGCTCTTGCACTACTGACATTGGCTTCAGCGCTTTTGATATTTGCCTCGGCAAGACGTACCCCTTCTGTTGCTGTTGCCAAATTTGTGGTAGCAGTATCCAACACCCGACGGCTAATCACCCCTTGATCTGCCAGCTCTTGATCGCGCTTGAAATTGATTTCGGCTTCTCGTAACTTTGCCTTTGCTTGAGCCAAGTCTGCTAATTTTTGCTGGACGATCGCCTGACTTGATGCCACAGCTGCCTCAGCTGATGCAACAGCTGCCTGCTTGGATGCCAAATCCGCCTGCCTTGAAGCAACATCTGCCTGCTTTGCTTCCACATCCGCTTTTGCTTGCCTAATTTGGTCTTGCAGGAGAGAATCATCTAGCACAGCCATCACTTGACCTGCTTTGACAACATCTCCTACATTCACGAGAATTTTTTTGATTTGCAAGCCGTTCGCTTGCGGCAAAACTGGAGTTAAATCGCGTGCCGCGACAGTCCCCGTAGTGCTCAGGGTTCTAGCAACACGAGTCGTTTCTGCTAGGGCGACGGTGACTGTCATCGTTGGCGCAACTTTTTGTGCTGATTTATTTTCAGATACTGTCGTATTTCCAGATGCACGGTGACTCAGTACACGCATTCCCCCTAAGGCGATGACAACTCCCAAGCCAGTACCTACTACCAGTGGTACCAGCCATGAACGTCGCCTTGTATACACTCTCTTCTCCCAGTTAGCGTCTTCAAACGCCACTGGTTCTTCCAACTCTTGTTCGGAAAAACTTTCCTCACCCACAGTTGTGCCTCCACTTTCTGCCCAAGCATTAATACGCATTTATGCTTGAGAAAGTTTACAATTGACTACTGTATATTAATATGACGCATTTTTTAGACTGCTTGTTGCATTATTCCCAAAATACACCCATGACTATAGTCACCATTTTGTCCTGGTAGGGGAGAAGCTTCGCGCTATTGGGTGATGAGGAGATACGAAAGAAAAGCTTGTTTTTGGCTGAAGCTCAACATCGATAATGGTTTCAGCTTGTTCATGAGTGACAAACTACGGCTTATCTTGTGCTAAAGTCGTAAAGATTTGGAACATCAGGCTTACACATCCTGCTAGCACCTATGTTTACATTATAAAGATCTACAACGATTTATCTGCATTCTGGTGAATTTCCAACAGTTACCAGATTATGCTTTCTTTGAGATAAACCAATAATAAATAATTTAGTATATAACGCCTGAGTAACTAGTATGTTTAATGCCACCGAAATTTTAATTGATGCGTTTGTCGCTCAAATTCGCGAAGGTTATCGGCGCACCTACGGCTGCTTAAAAAACGATTACCAAGATATTATAGCTTGGGCGGGCAATATGGCTTTGGAAAACATTGCTAATAGTGACGCCCTGTATCATAATGTAGAACACTCTATCTTAGTCACGCTGGTTGGACAAGAAATTTTACGCGGCAAACATATCCGTGAAGGAGGTGTTTCCAGTGAAGACTGGTTGCATTTTCTGATCTCCTTGGTGTGTCATGATATTGGTTATGTCAAAGGAGTTTGCCGACAAGACCGAGAGGACGAAGGTTTGTATGCCACTGGTAAAGATGGGAAAATGATTCCTCTTCCTCCTGGAGCTTCTGATGCCAGTCTTACACCATATCATGTAGACAGAGCCAAACTGTTCATTGATGAGCGTTTTGGTGGGCATAAATTGATAGATTCACAGGTGATTAAAAGCAATATTGAGTTGACTCGGTTTCCAGTACCAGCCGCAGAAGACCATCAAGATACAAATAATTTTGCAGGCTTAGTGCGTGCTGCTGATTTAATTGGACAATTAAGTGACCCGCGTTACTTAAAGAAGATTACTTCTTTGTTTTACGAATTTGAAGAGACTGGAACGAATCGCGTGTTGGGTTATCAAACCCCTGGCGACTTACGCAAGAATTATGCCAAATTCTACTGGAATGTCGTTTATCCTTATATCAAGGATGCATTACGCTACATTTCCTTAACACAGCAGGGAAAGCAAATTATTGCTAATCTCTACTCGAATGTATTTGTCGTAGAACACGAAAAACCTCAGGAAGAACCTTTGTATCTCCTTGAAAAACTCCGCGCTTAAAAATAAAGAATTATGAATTATGAATGCTTAAATTTCATAATTCATAATTTATAATTCATAATTTATAATCCATAATTTATAACTCATAACTTATAAGTCCTATGAATTGGTGGCATCGACTCAAGAAAAATCCTTTGGCAAAATTTGGGGCAATTTTACTCTTGGTTTTCTATGTGGCAGTGATTGCAGCGGACTTTGTCGCCCCTTACAACCCTTACGCCTCACAACCAAATGGTTCTCTATTGCCACCAACTCGTGTTTACTGGGTTTCTCAACAAACAGGACAGTTCATTGGTCCTCACATTTATCCAACAACTCAGGGAGACACAGATTTAAAAACGGGCGATCGCCAAATTATTGTAAACTTCAAAAAGCCCTCTCCCCTCAGGCTATTCGTCACTGGACCGGAGTATCGTCTGTTGCAGACGAGTTTACCTCTACCTCCAAAATGGGATGAGGTAGAAATATTTGGTGGTATCCCGTTAAATATACATTTGTTTGGTGCTGCCGGTGACGCAAAGTTTAACCTTTTAGGGACAGATGACCAAGGTCGGGATCAATTGAGTCGCCTGCTGCATGGCGGTCGCATCAGTCTATTTATTGGTATTATCGGAGTTGCCCTCACTTTTCCGTTGGGAATGTTGATTGGAGGAATTTCTGGGTATTTCGGTGGATGGACTGACAGTGTTATTATGCGCCTAGCCGAAGTGCTGATGACTTTTCCCAGTATTTATCTTTTGGTGACCTTAGGCGCAGTATTACCGCCAGGATTATCGAGTACCCAACGCTTTTTGCTGATAGTCGTGATTACTTCGTTTATCAGTTGGGCAGGATTAGCACGAGTGATTCGCGGACAAGTCCTTTCTCTTAAAGAAAGAGAATATGTCCAAGCCGCAAAAGCAATGGGTGCTAATCCACTTTATATCATCGTGCGTCACGTATTACCGCAAACCGCTACTTATATCATTATCTCCGCTACGCTTGCCGTTCCTAGCTTTATTGCGGCAGAGGCGGTACTCAGTCTCATCGGCTTGGGTATTCAACAACCAGACCCCTCATGGGGTAATATGCTATCTCTGGCAACAAACGCTTCAATTTTGGTGTTGCAACCTTGGTTGATATGGCCTCCAGCTGTGTTAATTATTCTTACGGTGTTGGCTTTCAACTTGCTGGGTGATGGGTTAAGAGATGCTTTAGATCCGCGTAGTTTGCAGAGGTAAGTTACTTGGGATTCATAACTGTTAAGGTATTCGTCAGTAGCACTTGTGACGATCTTGAGGACTGTAGACAAAACGTTACTGATACGATAACCGCTTGTCAAGCTGTACCCATAGTTATGGAGAATTGGACTGCCAATTACAGAGATAACCCCATACAGGTATGCCGGCTTAAGATTGAGCAAAGCACTCACTATATAGGTATTTTTGCTTTTCGACGTGGTTGGGTGCCTCCTGAACGACCTCAGTCAATCACAGAAATTGAATTTGGTTATGCAGATGCACAGATAGGTGGTAAGAATATGGCTGTATTCTTGCCAAAGGTAGATTCCAAGTTTGGTATTGAACTTAAACGTCGGGCTGCTAACCAAAGCGAATCTGATGCCATAGCGCAAGAAACTTTCCGCAATGAGGTCAAGAATGGAGGATACTGTGTCCTCTTTGAGGATCTTATAGATTTGGTGAGGAAAGTTCAAGAAAGGGTTAGTTCTTGGGTAACGAGCGTAGGTGGCATAAGCGGCATACGTAGCATAGCACGGCAAGCAGAATCATCTGAGCCTCTTCGTACTGCTGCTAGCAATGAACAACCTACTGAAGCTGAAATCATTCAGCTAGGTCACAAATCTCTCTCTAGGCAGTTTGAGGACAGCTTAGAAGTGCTAAGCTCAGAGCAAGCTGCTGTGGTCTGCTTCTTAATTCATGGGGCAAGCGGGTATGGTCATAAAGAGATGGTGGTACGACTACGCCAGATCCTTGAACAACAACGCAGTGTACAAGCTCGGCGTTATAAAGCAGCCTTCTCCCCACTTTGGCGTGAAAAAAGCTTGGCGAAACTACTCGAATTAATAGGAGACCAAATCGAGCAGGGCTGGATACCAGATTCGCCTGAGGTACTCGCTCAGCGATTACACAAAATGTTGGAAACTAGTGATGTTATCTTAGAAATTACTGAAATCCAACGCTTCAATGGTTCTCTACTAAGTTTTATTAAGGATTTTTGGCATCCTACTGTTTCAACTTTGAAAAAACCAACACAGCACCGATTGGTCGTTTTATTAACTTTGGAACAGACTATCTTGCCTGAGTGGGAAGCATTTGTGCAAAGTCCACTAGCAATGGATGATGACTCAGAAATCGATTCCATGCGTCCTATCAAGTTAGCTGAACTCAAGGAGTTTACCGAGAAGGAACTCACTTCTTGGCTGTCCAAATGGCGATCGCCAAATGATGCTTTGGTACTAGCAAAAACACTTATGGATGAAACTAAAGGTAATCCGCAACTACTATACAATAAGCTACGCGATGATTCTACTTGGGTTGGCTAAGGAGTCTGTAAAATGAATATTAACCGATACCAGGGATATGGTTTACCCCCTGATGGCAATCTAAATAATCGTTTTCCATATCGTGCAGACCCTGGATTGGTAAAAGCCGTGAATATGGCAATTGTTCTCCAGCGACCATTACTTGTTAAAGGTGTTCCAGGTTGCGGAAAAACACGTCTAGCTAAGGCGATCGCCCACGAACTCGGTCTCCAAGATAACTTTTACGAGTGGTACGTCAAGTCTACATCTCGGGCAAAGGATGGACTCTACACAATTGATGTTGTGCGTCGCCTTCAAGACGCCCAAATGCAGAATCCCAAAGCTCAAAAACTCACCCCTTACATTCGATTTGGTCCACTAGGAGAAGCACTTCGCAGTAAAAATGAATGCGTGTTGCTGATAGATGAAATTGACAAAGCTGATATAGATTTTCCTAACGATTTGCTGCGCGAACTGGATGAAAAAAAATTTACTATTGAGGAGTTAGACGAACGCGAGTTAAGGGTTTATGACCGCAATGCAGGATATCAAAAAACTTATGAAGCCCAATACCAATATTCGCCTATTATTGTGATCACCAGTAATGATGAAAAAGAACTCCCCGATGCTTTTCTGCGCCGTTGCTTGTTCTACTATATTGATTTTCCAAAAGACGAACAACTACGAGAAATAGTACACCTTAATACAGCAGGTTTAGAACTAACTTCTGGATTGGTTGAACTAGCTGTTGAGCGGCTGAAGGAGATCCGGACTATAGAAGGTTTCCGCAAGCAACCTGCAACTAGTGAGTTGATAGATTGGGTGCGTATCCTGTACCATTGGGACATAGATGTAAAGGCACTAGACAAAAATAAAAAACTGACTGATTTACCACACTGGCAAGTCCTCTTTAAACACGAGCAAGACTTAAAGCAACTAGCACGGCAATCTCAATAATCTGCTGTATGACTTCTCTGCCGCTACCTTTACTTGATGTATTCTTAGAGCTTCAACGGCGTGGTTTTGCTCTTGGTTTGCCGGATTATCTGCTTGCATTAGAAGCGCTAGCTCAAGGGTTTGGTCTCGGCTCACGAGAAGAGCTTGCTTTCATGTGCCGGACATTATGGGCGAAATCCCTGGAGGAGCAAGAACAAGTCACTGATGTACTTGATGCTGTACTACCAAAGAAGCTGACTGAGGACGAAATTGAGCAGCTTTTCTTCCCGGAAGATATTTTAAATCAGTTGCAGCAGACCCAAGATTTAAACAAAGCATCACAAGGTTTGTCTACTGCGACGCAGACAGAAACACAAACCAATAGTGCTATTGACTCTGCATTTAGTTTGGGACAAGCACCCAGGAATGTTGGCATCTCAGTACCAGTAGGACAAACAAGACAACGAAATCATGATTTTGATTTGATTGGTAACTTGCCTGTGACAAAGCGGCAGATGAAACGTGCTTGGCGTTACTATCGGCGTATGCAACGAGTTGGTTCACCTGTTGAGCTTGATGTCCTGGCTACTATTGAGCAAATGCACCGCCAGGGTATACTTGTGAAACCAGTACTCGTTCCCCGTCGCTGTAATCTGGCTCATATGCTGATTCTTCAAGATCAAGGCGGGTCAATGGTTCCTTTCCGGCGGATTACCCAACCATTGTTAGACTCGCTAAAGTACAGCGGCTTAGCCAAGGTTTCTATTCTGTTCTTCCACAACATTCCTACTGACTCTCTTTACAGTGATCCCTCGCTGAACCTCCCTCAGTCCTTAGAAAAAATTATGAGACATCTGACCGAGTCTGGAGTTCTCATTATCAGTGACGGTGGCGCAGCACGTGGTAATTATAATCAACATCGTGTCAAGCAAACTCTACGTTTTGTAGAATTACTTAAGCGTTTTACGCCTAACATTGCTTGGGTAAATCCAGTCCCTGAAGTCCGTTGGGCAAGCACAACAGCTGATGCTATCCACCAAAAGTGTATGGTGCCCATGTTTACGCTTGACCGTCCCGGACTTGACGCGGCAATTAATGTACTCCGAGGCAGAGTCAGTTGATGTCACCAGAGGATACCAATGCAATTACACTGCCAGATCCACTCTCTACCGACGACGCTTATCAGCGCGTGGTAGCATTTGCGCGTCACTTTGGGGAACCGCATACAAGACTCGCGATGCACGCGGCTTTGCCACTCGGTCTTACTCCAGAAATTGTCCACCTCATTCGTATCAACTTTGTACGAGATGCAGATTGGATTGCCGAAGCCGACTTACTACTTTCGCCTCTTTGCCGTGAGGTAGGGGGAGAACTATACGAGATGTATCCAGATGTCCGCGAGTTCCTGCTTGATGAACTTAGATTTGATCAAGAATTTGGTCCGTTTCGTATCGTCCGGATTGCAGAATTTCTGTGGGCATATGCTGAGCGAGCTATAAAGCTGACCAAGTCTCCTGAGATGCTCGATTTTCTGAGAGCACAGCAATGGGTTGCTTTAGCCTACGCAGACCCCGAAGATGCTGCTGAGTCCTTAGCTTTGGCTTTACGTGAAGGACTGGAATCAGCGAATCGGGACGAGACAATTCGGATTGCAAGTTTAACCCAAGTACTGGCTACCCCGCTTATTGCAGAAGAGAAGGTGCTGCTATATGCTGCCGGTGTAGAGAAGTTAGCTGCTGGTGATCGCTCAGGTGCATCTCGTATATTTGAGGTTGTTGGACCAACAGATCAATCTCCTCGCATTGGTGATGTTTCCCTACCATCGCCAGACGAGGTGATGCAAATGCTCGGGCGTAGTCTTGCAACTCCTGAGGCAGCAGCACCACTCCTACTTTATCCATACGTGCGCTGTCCAAATCAAATCATTATTAACCAAAAATTCAGCTTGTTCGTTCAGCTCTTGAGTGAGCCACCAGAAGAAGGAATTGAGGCGATACACATAAAGGATACGGGTGTGCATGAGCAGCTACCTGAGGTAGAAGTGGTGTTGCGCGTTTCTGGTTTTGATGTTGAGGACAGCAATGCCAAGGTTCTGCGGGTGCAACGGGACGATGTTTCTCAGGAGGAGTTTGTACTCATCCCTCATCAGCGTGAAGAGCAGCAAATTCAGGTGGATTTTTATCAGGACAGCCAATTGATTGGTACGGCAAACTCTTATGTTTCAGTAGTGGAGGAGCGCGAAGAACGCGAAAAATTCGATGTCTTCCTCGCACACAACAGCGAAGACAAACCTCAAGTGAGAGCCATAGCCAATCGACTCAAGGAACGCGGTATTAAGATATGGCTCGATGAAGAACAAATTCCACCAGGAAGATCATTTCAAGACGAAATCCAAAAAGTAATTCCACTCGTTAAATGCGTAGCCATCTTTATTGGTTTGAAAGAATTCGGAAAATGGCAGACAATGGAACTGCGCTCATTTACAAGAATATGTGTTGAGGAACATATTCCTTTAATTCCTGTTCTCCTTCCTGGCGTCACTCAAATTCCTGAAAATTTAGTATTTTTAAAAGAGTATACACGGGTTGATTTTTCTAAAAATATTGATGATGTTCAAGCGTTGAAGAATTTGGTGTGGGGAATTAGTGCAACTCAATCATCACCTCAACAAAAGCCAACTGAACTATGGTTCAATGGCGATCGCTTGCAGCAGTTCTACAAAGCACTCCTGAGTGCATTTCCTACCACAGCAAAACTCAAGCAGATAGTTCGCTTCAGATTAGATCAGAGCTTGGATGCGATCGCAGGAGGTGCAAACCACTCAGAAGTTGTATACAACCTGATACTATGGGCTGAAACTGAAGGGCGACTAAAAGAGCTATTAATTGAAGAGGAACCAGATGATCTCAGTTCCGACACAGGAGTAGATTACAGGCTGCTGAGAGATTTGCTAGCTGCTGGCAACTCGAAAGAGGCGGATGAGGAAACTTTAGCAGTTATGCTCAAAGCATCTGGTAGAGAACAAGATGGCTGGCTTGATAACGAATCTATCGAAAATTTTCCCTGGACTGACTTACGCACCATTGACCAACTTTGGCTAAAATATAGCAATGGTCGCTTTGGCTTTAGCGTGCAAAAGCGTATTTGGCAAAGTGTCGGTGGTAACCCTGATGCGACTTATGAAACCTGGCTTAGGTTTTGCGATCGCGTGGAATGGCGTGTAAGCGGAAAGTACATTGAGTTGGATGTTGCTTATAACACCTTAAGCTGTGACGGTCACCTCCCTATTATGGGAGTGGACGATTGGGATTACAAGTGGAGCGTTTTGAGGTGTCTTTTCTCGCGTCCAAACTTATAGAATCTAATATTTAAGCCTTTCATAATTTTTTAAAGATTTATTAAACAAGCTATAGGAATCCTATCTGATTCTTGAAAAGGATTTTAGATAAAATCCTTAGAAAACGGGCTTTTCACTCTCAGTATATTTTCAAAAATCAAATCGAAGTCCTATATTTCCACGTAGTAATCAACATTGTATAAATCTGATACCTGGTATCGCCGCTTTGCGAAAGTCAAAAGCATGCCCTTGAGCGAAGCGAAGGGTCAAAAGTGAGCTAGTGCGGTGGACGGGTTCCCCGGCATAAAGCAACTGGCGAACCCGTAAGGGTCAAAAAGGTTTTCACCGCCATCTAAGATCTGTTTTTCTGGCGTTGCTAAATCATAATATGAATTATACGAACGCTATATTCTCTAGGATTATTATATTCAATGATTAAAGTTATTCAACCGCTACGTTTCACTACCCAAAGAGTGTGTTCTCTAGAAATAACATCCTCAGCTTGTGAGACAAACTTTGACAATAATTCATCCGATGTAACGTAGCAGCCTAAGCTCTCAACAGATCCTAACTCTTGAGCTGCAAGGGCATAAGATTGGCTCAAGTCTTGGTGTTTTTTTACCTGCAACCAAGACAGAAAAGCTGTTGCCAAACCAGCAAAAAAACCAGTTGTATTCACAGGCACATTAGGAAATACAGCATGCAAGATGGCAGAGATAAGTGAAAGTGCCTGGGCAATTATCATTCCATTAAACCACTTTGTTCTCGCTTTGCGGTTATATCTGGCTTTCCCGCCATACCAGTCGCGTTGATCCTTTACTCGATATTGAAGATAAATCTCTCGGCGATCGCTCGTGGGTAGCTGTCTTATCTGTCTCATCGTCTCGCTGATTTGAGGCGTTGTTGAAGTTTCAGTACTTAACTCCGAGGCAATATCTTGTCTTGCTTTCAACACTTGGTCGAGTTGTTCAAGAAACTTTTCGTCCAAATTTTGGTTAGTTAATGAGGAAGGAAATGGTTCAGACGCAGTCATATATCGCCATGCAAGGCTTTTGACAGACTCAGCCACCGCACGAGCATCAAACCAAACTCGCTCGTGTTTCGATGAAGATAGCACATAAGTGATAAATATACCTACAGATGTCAAGATAGCACTAGGAATGGCTAAAGGATCAGATCCATTTGGACTCCATGAGGACATCAAAGCACTAACAACCAAGATTGCTAAGTCTGACCTTATAAGCAGCAAATACTTTTGTTGTGCTGACAGAGAAGCTTCGTCTGCTGCGTTGAATAAAGCGGGAAAATCTGAGTTTTTAATAGGGTTAACTTGACTCATTTTTCAGTTAAAAAGTTTATATAAATATAGCTAAAACAGCATCTATTGCTTTAGAATTGCCTCGATATTGGTCACGGTTTCATTAGGCAGTTTCTTTGCATTTACTACTCTGCGAACTCCTTTCAAGGCTGAATTTCGATCCCGTGATGGTGGTGGTGGAGTTCGGCTCAAACCCTTTTTATATTCTGCAATGGCAGCTTCTACATCTCCAAGACCAAGATAGACTTCGCCAACCGTAAAATCAACCCAATAAGATACAATTTGTTGCTGCTGAAGCTGCTGACAAACTTTCAGAACATCTTGAAAAATCTGTGTAGCAAGCTCAGTATCACCCTTGCTTAAAGAAAGCGTTGCAGCATTAACCCCAGGGTAATATTGTGTTTTGTCTGCTTGGTAGGCACGGTAATAAGCCTCAATTGCAGCATCCAAATCTTGCGGATTGTCAGTTAATTTCCACTGTTCCCGATATAACCTGCCTTGCAACGAGGCAAACTCTGAGTTTAAACCAAGTGTTTCGTTCCGAGAAATAATTTCATCGATAACAGTCTTTGCTTCTGGTAGGTTGTGGAGTTCAACGAGCGCTAACGCTTTGCGGTAAAGCAAAACGGTATCCCCATCAAGTAATTTGAGAGCATAATCTACTTCCTGAATTACATCCTGGAAGTATCCTTGATCTAACAAAATCTTACTCAACAACTCATGAACAGATGGATCAACAGGGTTAAAAGGCTTTCCTAGGGATGCATACATCTGTTGGCGCATAGCAAAAATTTCGTTGACTCGTCCTGATTGAATCAACTTTTCAAAGCGATCGCGCCATATTTCTATTTGCTCTGGATGTATAGCCTTGCGGGGACAATACAATTTAATCGCGTTGAAATACCTCTTTAAAGGTTCAGTATAAACATGAGGCTCAGGGTGGAGATCTGCAGCCACTGTTAATCGCTCACAAACCTGGCGCACTTGATTCTCATCTTCACCTTGGTACAATTGGTAGGAAGAAATTGGATTTGCTAAGTCGCCTGGTTTCATCGAGTAGATGATGGCAATAATTCCACGCTCTTTGTCGATTCCACTTGCAACTCCACACTCCCACATCACCCAAGGACGACCGGCACTTGTTGGAGTTTGGATAGCCAGAATGAAATTGCTCTCGGCAAGTTTTTCGTGTAGCTGATCGCGCCACTCAATACCAATAGTCATGCCACCAGCAGCATGAGAGTCACTTGAGTACCAAGCTTCGATAGCACCTAGGGATGTACTTTTAAGAAGTTCTTTCCATGCATCAGCTAAAGCTCTCTCTTCATGGTAATGACTGATCAAAACTTTAATGCGAGCTATCATGTATTGCCCTCGCTGTCTTTACTCAAACAGATGTTCTTATTATGTATACTATTTCCCCTTAATATTGCTGATATTAACCAACTTATAAGGTTAGTATCTCAGCAACTGGAAACCCATGCTTACGGGCTTCATCCATAAATGCCGCTGTCATATCTGCTTTACCTTCACCACGGGCTTTCCCATCCCACACAATCACCGCAAGAATTTTATCTTCAAAACTGTTCTCACTTGTTCTGTGCTTGTTGGTACTAGAAGCAAGTGATTGCGCCTCCTCAATAATTGCCTGATTTGCAGCCAGAAAAGCAGTTTCGTCTTGATCACTCTTATGGAGAATAACAAGATCTCCTGCTGCTTCCACTTGATTACAGATGCGATCAAACAATGCACCCCAATCTCCAGGGCGATCTGTGACTGAGATTTCGCGAAAGCGATCGCGCTCAAAAGGTAGGACAATACGACGCCGTAATCCCAACTCTCCCGCAGCATCCAAAGCAAGAAGATCAGCACCGCAAGCCGCAGAACAGACAAGCGTAGAAACTTGACGCTTCGTGAATAACTCACTGATACACCTGCGAACTTTTTCTGTATTTTCCAATGGAAAGCTAGGTTTCTGGGTGTTTGGGGCATCAACACGACGACCTGCCAATGCAACAATAATCACTAAAACATATCCTCCCCAGATAACACTTCTACTAACTTTCTCACAGCTTCTTGGCTGTTCGTCTCAACTACCCAAAGTACTTTCTTTTTTTGCTCCTCTATATACGCTATGTCAGCGATCGCCCCTTCTTTGTTGGTGCGTTTGTCGAAGATACCCAGGATGATAGCTGGCAAGAAGCTAGAAGCGGCTAATCCAAAGGCAAAAGCCACAACTTCACCCACAAAACCTGGTGGATTCACCCCAAAGTATCCAGCACCAACGAGGGACAAACCGACCATCAAGCGTCGGACAAACAGCCGTTTTTGTTCTGATGCTCCCGGATCGACGATGCGGTAGTAGACATCGTGGGCTATAGAACTAGAAATGACCAGCAACAGCCCTGATGCTGTAGACAAAGCTGCTGCTTAAAAAAGCGTTAAGATAGTTTTCATTATTTTAATATTTTGTTACATTTATTAACGTAAAGTTTAAAAATCAAACAGGCTCATGTACTACATAAAAGACAACAGAGACTAACAACTATGTACTGATCAGCACATAGATAGGCTGAACCGCATTAATACAGACAGCATTCTGGCAGGATGATTGCAGGAAGTAGCGCGTGCCAATGCGTGAATTTTGTAGACGCCGAGCGGGTTGTCGCAGGGTATTTTAAATTTTGAATTGTTTACTATGGTTCTCCAGTCAAGTCCAGGTTATGAAGTTTCAATTTTTGCAGTCTATATCATGGATGCTAATGAATTGATCAGACACTACGGAGTGGGTAACAGGGATTTTGTGCAAGTGAGCTTGCGCCAAGCGCACCTGAGCGAAATCTGTTTAGCTGGAATTAACCTAAGTCGGTCGGATTTAACTGGGGCGACTCTATCAGCAGCGAATTTGCGATTCTCAAATCTGAGTGAAGCGATTTTGGCAGAAGCAAACCTATGGAGAGCCGACTTAAGCGAAGCCTTTATGATTTGGGCAAATTTGAGCAAAGCAAATTTGATCCGAGCAAGTCTTTTTAAAGCCGACTTGCACAACGCTACTTTGGCTAAGGCAGACTTACGGTTAGCTGATTTACGCTACGCTGATCTGAGCAACACAAATTTAGAAGGTGCGGACTTGCGCTATGCTGACCTTAGCGGTGCTAACTTAGCAGGAGCCAACCTAAGCAAGGCAAACCTGACGGGTACAAAACTCACAAAGGCAGACTTGTATAAAGTAAACTTCACTAAAGCTATCTTGTCAAGAACCGACCTGTGTCATGCCGACCTCAGCAGCATCAATTTGGATGGTGTTGATCTAGGTGAAGCAAATTTAATCGGCACGAACTTACCTGAATAACTCTCAATTAAGGTGAACTAACTAACTGTAAGCTAGACAGTGGTATCATTCATCCATTAATGAATTTACGGGGTATTAATTTTTGGGGAGCAAACCCTAAGAGCAACTCCTTTGTTTTGAGTGAAAATTGGCAACAAAAGGGAACTCCATAGTTTACGAGTGATGAAAACTTTAAATTCCCTATTGCACGATGTCCTCCAGCTTTCACCACATTTACGTTGTCAAGTTTATTTCAAAGCTTCCTTGACAGCGCTATCTCACGCAATGGAAGACTTGGTACTGGTAGGGACAGATAAGCCGCTAGTCATCGCCAATTTTCAGCAGGAGCGTTTTTATCGTCAGGAGAGCCGTCGCTATCAGCGAATTGCCCAACGGACAGATCAGGTATATATCTTAGCTGTACCAGAATCTAATTTTGCGGCAATTTCAGACCCTTATGTTACAGTTCCTTTTGACCCCAACGACAGTCTAGCGCAAGAGTGGCATCTGATTATTATTGGACAACAGTATAGCGCTTGCATAGTCTGCCAAGAATACGCTTCCCCAGTAGACGCAGCATCGTTAGACCAAGCAAGACAGTTTCAAGGAATTTGGACGTTTGAGCGTGAAGTGAGTCTTCATGCAGCCCGACTTTTACTAGAGCGCATTGTAAATGATCGACCGGAACTGGCTGATAAAGTAGAAATAGCACGGCAACGTTATGGTCTAACTCTAATAAGCTCCAATCAAACCGTATCTGATCGCGTACTGGAAATTGATGCCAGATTGTTTACTGACCGATTGGTGACGTATTTGCAATCCAATCAATACAAGCAACTCAAGGCTTACCGTACCATTACTAAAAAGGAACGCCAAGAGCGCCTGATTAATACGATTAGTACCGCTATCCGCCACTCTCTCAACCCAGAAGAGATTTTCCAAATTACGGTGAGGGAACTGGGTGAAGTTTTTAGTCCTTGCCGCTGTCTGCTTTACCGCTATAATGCAATTGACCAACCAGCGCCTATTGAGTATGAAGCAGTCACTGATGGTCTAGCTTCTTTAAAGGGAGAAATTTGGTCTTTAGCAAAGCATGAACTGTTTCAAGTGGCTTTGGCTGAGGATAGAGCTGTTGCCATTGCTGACACGACACAAGATTTGGGTATTCGGGCGTATCCGGAGTTAAGCGCTCAACTTCAGCGCTTTATGATTCGGTCTTTTCTTGTGGTTCCTATTCGCTATCAAGAAAGCTGGTTGGGAATTTTAGAACTGCATCACTGTGGGGTAGAACCATTAGTTTGGAGTGATTCGGACAAAGCATTAGTAGAAGCGATCGCCGCCCAAGTCGGAGTCGCCTTGATACAAGCTCAAGCATACAAGAACCTGGAAACTCTTAACCGTCAACTGGCAGCTTTAGAGCGTACCCAAAGTAACCTGATTGCCATTGTAGGGCATGAATTGCGGACTCCCTTGTCTACAATTCAAGTGTGCTTGGAAAGTTTAGCCACCGAACCAGATATGCCGCTAGAATTCCAGCAGTCAATGCTGCAAACTGCCATAGCTGATTCACACCGTATGCGTCAGCTGATTCAAGATTTTCTCACTCTTTCTCGGTTAGAGGGTGGTTGGGTGAACTGGCATCTTGAACCTATCTCACTCCAGGCAAGTTTAGATCTCGTTCTCAGTAGTTTCACAAAACATCAATCACCCAAGAGTTTACCTCAGATTATTTTAGAGTTGCCGGTTGACTTACCTCTGGTTCTAGCCGATGGGGAAGGAGTCATAGAAGTCATAACGAAACTTTTGGACAACGCCTGCAAGTTCACCAATCCCGAGGGAACAGTGACAATTCGTGCCCAAGTTCTAGATGTGGAATGTGATCAGCACAATACTCAAATGTTAGAAGTGGTTATTGCAGATACAGGTCGAGGAATAGAGCCAAGTCAGCTAGAAGCTATCTTTGAAGTGTTCTATCAAGAAGAAGGATTCTTGCAACGTACCATTGGTGGTACTGGATTGGGTTTAGCAATTTCTCGTCAAATTATTCAAAAATTAGGGGGAAAGATTTGGGCTGTCTCTGGTGGCAAAAATCAGGGTAGTGAGTTTCACTTTACGCTGCCTATCGCACCTCCACCTGCTTAGATCATCCGCAGAATTCATTACACAGGTTTCATGCTGATAAGGTATTCAAGCGTACATTTAAATGTTACATTCACATCCTTCTTGCGATAGAAGTGTGGGTAAAACAAAACCAGTTAACTTCTTGATGGGTGTTAAGCTGGTCTCAGAGGATTTCTGGTCGTTTCCAAAACAGTCCCCTTATTGACTGAGCCGGGAATCCTTTTGGGATTTCTTTTGTTTTTATTTTTGTTTTTATCTTATTCTCTAATTTAAATAAAATTTAAATAAAGTATTTGCTAGCCTTTATTGCAAACCAAAAGCCCCCCAGACATGTGTTGGAGGGCTTATTGGTTGTAAAAATAGTCCTGGCACCGAGCTATTGTCACAGGCAGCTACCCGCCAACTATCGTCGCCACAGCAGCGTTTCACAACTGAGTTCGGGATGGGGTCAGAGTGGTTCCACCGCGCCATAGGCACCAGGAAAAACAGTGGTCAGTTACCAGTGACCAGTGACCAGTTATCAAAATTCTGTTCAGTGATAACTGTTAACTCAGAACTGATTCAAAACCCTGAAGGCTGCATAGTAACGCAAATTCCACCAATAATTCATTCAAAAGTTGAAATTCAAATTCTTTTTTTTTGAATTTTGAATTTTGAATTTTGAATTGTTGAAGTCAAGCCCTCGGTCTATTAGCACGGGTTGGCTGCGTACATCACTGCACTTCCACCGCCCGCCTATCAACAGGTGTTCTTCCTGTGACCTTACCGAGCCTTAGCTCGTGAGAGTACTCATCTTGAGGTGGGCTTCCCACTTAGATGCTTTCAGCGGTTATCCGCTCCGCACTTGGCTACCCAGCGTTTACCGTTGGCACGATAACTGGTACACCAGCGGTGCGTCCCTCCCGGTCCTCTCGTACTAAGGAGGGCTCCTCTCAATACTCTTACGCCTGCACCGGATATGGACCGAACTGTCTCACGACGTTCTGAACCCAGCTCACGTACCGCTTTAATGGGCGAACAGCCCAACCCTTGGGACGTACTTCCGCCCCAGGTTGCGATGAGCCGACATCGAGGTGCCAAACCTCCCCGTCGATGTGGACTCTTGGGGGAGATCAGCCTGTTATCCCTAGAGTAACTTTTATCCGTTGAGCGACGGCCATTCCACGCTGCGCCGTCGGATCACTAAGACCGTGTTTCCACCCTGCTTGAGTTGTGACTCT
>JXCB02000002.1:0-27120 GCA_000828075.3 Tolypothrix campylonemoides VB511288
TGTGACTTGAAGAAGATTCTGTCCAGGTTGTCCAACTTTACCTTCCAAAAATAGATGTCCAACTTTACCTTCCAAAAATGTTAAAAAAATCACATGAAAAAAACTAAAGGAAAAGTTGACTTGGAGTAATATTAAAACAACGGACAATTTCAGAGAGAAAATCCAAAGAAATGCCAGGTCTGTAAGCATGATTACAGCGTTGAGGATTAGAAATTAAGTGGGATCTAATCCAAAAGGAAAAAGAAAGGTCTTTTAACCCTTCTTCATCAAGATGCACGCAACGTTCATGGAGGTACAAATAAACATCCTGAATCTGAGGTCGTTTTGATAAAGAAGGTGTAATCGCAATTAACTCTTGTAAGCAAGAGATGTTTCGTTGATAGTTTTCCAAATATTCTACCGAGCTAAAATAAGTAGCCAAATTAAGGGGAGGCTTTCTTTGACCTAACCATTCTCCACAATGAGAACAATAGCCTGGTTGGCAAAAATTTAACATTCTTTGATGGCAATAGGGGCAAGTATTCTCTAATAAAATGCGATGTTGAGGACAAAACTTAACATTTTCGATTAGCCAGAGTAAAGGAATGTAAATAACTTCTCCTTGCTCTCGCCAGACTTGATAACAATAAGGACACCAAGCACAAGAATGTTTCAAAAGTGGCTCTACTGAATCAAGGACTTTCAGCCAACTGATTAAAGTTAAAGAGTATAAATATTGACGAGATGTTAACTGTTCTATAGCCGAAACAATGATTGGAGTAATAGATTGAAATCCATTGAGAACTGATAAATTAGAAGAAGTTGTTTTGTTCGTTAAAAATATCTGTTTAATGGAAGTTTTTTTAGTATCTTTCTGCAATAAATATTCCTCATGTTGAATCAAGGGAACGAGTTCATAAGTATAAAGTTGCCAAGGTCGAAGGCAATGCTGTCGAGCTAATCTTTGCAGATAGCTACTTAAACTCTCAGTATTAGGAGTTCCTAAACCTATTGGTTGCAGAGGATAAAGGTGGCTTCTTTTAGGTAGATTTTGAATCGTTAAATTCCAAGAATCATAAGGAATGAAAAAAGTCTGTTTCTTTCTCCTCCTTTTCTGACTCCTCCTTTTTTAAGGGATAACGGCGAGGAGAAGTTTGTGCAATCTGCTTTTTCGGATTTTTTTGCTTCTTCTTGCTTTGGCTGTGTTTCTCCTGAGCAGTACCATGAGATAAGGGGATTAGTTTCAAGTCTTTTTGTAGTTTGAGTAAATCCTCTGATGACTCTTGTAGTTGTTGTTCACCTATTGAAATAGATTTCAGCATTACCAAACATTGACGGACTCCCAAAGCATGACGTTGCAAGTCAGATAAAGTAATAGTCCGAGCATTTCTATCACTCTCTAAAACATCATTAAGTGTTACAGAAAGCCAATCTTTAAGAATACCTACACAACCTAAACTCCTCTCATAAAGAAATTCCCAATTAGATAATAAATCTGGCTGTTGAGGTAAAGGAAGATATTGACTAAAAGTTTGCACCACACTTTTAAACGCTTTAGCCTCTTGCGAATTATCAGCATGATACCGTTGAAAATGAATGGTTTTACTACGTCGGCATAACTGATCTCCTAAATCAATTAAAGGTAATAAATCATAAGTTCCAGTGGGAATAATCTTCACTTGAGTTAGATTGGCTAGAGATTTGAGAGTTTCGGGTTGATCTTTTAATTTCCGACCACTAGGTAACATAGCAAGATGATGGGCTTCATCAATATAAAAAGCATCGGGAGAACGATGAATTAAAGCCGATTCCACTGCACTCCGCCACTTTGAGCAAGATTGCCCATAATTAATCTTTTTTTCGATTAAAGGTTCATTTAGTACTTTTAACAGACGAATATAAAAATCTTTCCAATCAAACTGACTAAATTCTGGGGCTTTAGCCTCTAAACCAATTACAGGGACTTTACCCTGATTGTGCTTTAATTCAGGTAAGGCTTTCTCGGTTAGTTTTTGCTCTAAACGGCGCAGTAAGGTAGTTTTCCCTACTCCGGTTGCTCCTACTACAAAAATTAAGGAAATCCCTGGTGCTTGATAAACCGATTGCATTACTTCATTAAAAGCCTGAATTAGATGAGGATGAGCCATTGTGTAATTCACAAAAAATGTGACCCTTTCAGATGTAGAAGCTTGCAATAATTCTTGAGGTAATCGCTGTTGTTGCATTCGTTAAAATTCTCCGTAAGATTCAAGAGCTTCTTCATTATCAGCATTATTCTGTAAGACATCTGAATGGTCTTCACTCTCAGAAAAATAAGTCGTTTGAAGACTATTTTGAGAAAGTTGTTTTCCTTCAATCAAATTAAGTACCGTTTGATTTTCTAAAGCTTGCAAGCGTTGTTTGAGCAATTTTTCCTCGACTTGATAAGCTCCTTGTAAATGTTCCATCAATTCAGTATTAGACAAAACCGTTGCTTGACCTTGATGTCTCTTGCGTTGGCGTAAGTCAGTGCTAATTACTTGTAGTTCTTTTTCCGTGCGCCCTTGGAGATAGGGATAATGATTCGAGGTACATTCATGCCACAGCCCTTTCACATAGCAATAGGCAACACTGACATTGAACGGGTCAATTTTGACCTCAACTGCTGTTTTCTCCACTTCTGGATCGCGGAAAGCATGACACCAATAATAAATATGGTTCACTTTCACTCCCCTTCCGGGCTGTACGATTCGGGTATCGCCACTGTGAGGTGAAGGTAAGGTTAAAATTAAAAAGGTTTGGTCATATTCCAAACGACGACTTTCTCGAATACCTCCTAATTGAATACCAGTTTCATAAGCTTGAAATGGGGAAAGTCCTAAACTTGAATTAAGTCGATTATCATAAATTGAATAAGCCCATGTTTCTAATGATTGATAAAGTTCACCAATTGTCCAAACAGCCTGATGAATGGGATTGACGGACTTGGTTACTTGTCTGTTGTTTTTGAGAATTTGGGTATTTCCTTGTAATTCATGTAACCATAAGGTGTTAGTTGTTCCAAATACTCTTTCCACAGGACTTCCATAACGAGGTTCTCCTGAAGGGCGATATTTATGATTACATTTGTAATAAGCCAAAAGTTGTTTAAAATAGACGCTGTGAAATTCTTTTCCATTATCGGTAATTATGGTTTGAGGTAATCGACCAAACCTTTTGACACAAATCCGAATTACCATTAAACAACTACGATAACTGGGTGGTTCAAAAGAAAGATAGAGCGCTAAAATCCTTTTACTATAACCATCTACCAGAAAAGTTGCCCAACAACGACCTAAGCTGATTTGTTCACTGGAAATAGCACTACTAATATTACAAGTTGCTAGGGAAATTAAGGAACTAACTAGGTTAATATCTAAGCAAGTGTGGTCAATATGAGCATTTTCCCAAGGTAATTCTCCATCTTTAGGCATTCCACTGATTGAGTGAAAGGGCTTAGTTTGTTTGGCTACTTTTGAGCCTTGGCGGGCTTGGGTGAGTTGATAATTTTTTTGTCGTTTAATCTGCTCGCGAAACGTTTTTTCTGAGGGAGGTTTAAAGGGAGGTTGTTGTTGACTACAGGCTAATTGAAATTCTCGATAGACTCCACTAACTCGTCTATTTTTGGCAGTAAAGTAATGTTGTTTAATGAATTCTGCCATAAAATCTAAGAGTGCTGGTTCTAGTTTTTGATGATGACCTTTATCTAAATGTTTGGGGAGTAAGCCAACGTAACCATGATTTTCTCCATATAGTTTTTGTGCTTGCTGATATTTTTGACGCCAACGACGAATACTGCGACTGGCTTTGGTAATAGGTAGAGAATTTTCTTCTAAGTATGGTTTAATGGCTTCATAGCGAGCATTAGCGGTTTCTAAATCTTGAGGACGTGCTTTCAGCAGAAGTTTTTGAACTTTTTCGTAACTCCGAATAGAGGAATCTTCTGTTAGGTCTGATAATCCCTTTTTTTCATAGAGTTCAGCTTGTTCTCTTGTGAGGAAAATATGAACGCGGTCAGGTTCGGCTAAAGGGGCAGTATTAAAGTTGATAAAGAGCTTTTCCGAGGCAATTAAACTATTGATTTCATCAGGACTAATTCCATTTATGGCTAATAGTAATTTGCTATAAGTTATTCCGTAAATTTCTTTTACTACAGATAATATTGTTTGATTAAGGCTCTTGTTTTCTTCTAAATCTTTTGCTTGAAAATAGGGTTCTAACCATTGATAATTTCTCAACCGAATTGTATTTTGTTCCTGATCTGTTCTGACCCGGTAGTTAAGCCCATATTTTTGGGCATATTCCTCTCCTGGTGGACAAAACCAATTTCCGGTTTCATCTTGGACGTAGCGGTTGGGTTGGTGTTGTGCTTTTTTGATTAATTCACTAATTGGTTTAAATTCTTCCCATCCAGCCCAGTTTACTTCGATTACGAAAAAATCAGGAGTATGCATTGTACGAACTTGGCGATCGCTTTTTGAAAAGTAATTTAATTCCAAGGGCGGCGGTTGGTCGTAATATTCTAAAACTTCTCGGTTATGCTCTAATTGGTCAATAATATGTGCTAACTCGCCTCGATGAGATTCAAACTGAATGGTTTGACCCATTTTTTCACTACAATAATTCCCACAAACATTGCCATAATTCCCTTGTACTTTGCGAGATGGTGGTACTTGGCGAATCTGAGCTATAAGAGAGCGGGTATTTTGGGCAAGTCTGAGTTGACTACACCATTGGTCAAACTCTTCTTCTGTGAGCATTGATTGGTTAGAGTTTGGTTTTTGTTTTTAGTTTATCGGACTTGTGTCCATTTTCTTCTTCCATTTTGGGATTCTGTCCATTTTCTTTTTCCAAAATTCCGCTTGCTGTATTAATTCCTTAACGAAGTCATAAGTATTTCAGCTTACGTTCTGTCCAATTTCTTCTTCCAAACCTGGTCAGAATCTTCTTCAAGTCACACAATGATTAATGTGGTAGAGAGCGCAAATAGTAGAGAATCTTATATTTTGGGGTAGGCGGGATGCCTAGGCTACAAGAAACGGACACTATTGGCGAATTAAAAACCTAACCCCCCAGCCCCCTTTCCTACGAGGTAAGGAGGAGCAAATTATCCCCTCTCCTTGTAGGAGAGGGGTTGGGGAGAGGTCAGTTACGTTTGTTCGCCAACAGTATCAGAAACATTGGACAACACCTATCTAAATATCTGCAACGCCACTGAAATCATCGATAGGAAAGTAAAAAACCCGATCGCATCCAAAGTAGTCGTCAACAAGGGACCACTAATTAAGGCTGGATCGAGGTTTAACCGCTTCAAACTCATTGGCAGCACTGTTCCCAGGGAGGCGGCTATGAAGACATTCACAATCATAACCGTAGCTGCAACTATAGAGACCCATCTTTCTGGACCAGGCGACCAAATCAGTGAAAGTGTGCCGAGGGCAGTACCTAAAGCTATAGCGGTGCCTAACCCAGCTAGGATTTCCTTGCGAAGAATTTTCATCGTGTCCAGCGGTGTGACTTCTCCAACACCCAGACCTCGTACTGTCACTGATAAGGCTTGAATAGCAACATTACCACTGGTGTTAGATAAAATTGGCATAATGACTGCCAGAACAGGTACGTGAGAAATAACACTTTGGAAAGGGGCGATCGCACTAGCCGCACCAATGTACAACCCAATATTTCCCAATAACCAAGGCAATCGCTTGCGAATGGTGACTTGAGGAGGAGACAAAGCGGCTTCATCTCCACTCACACCTGCTAGTTTTTGAATATCTTCTGTGGCTTCTTCTTGCAAGATATCCACCACATCATCAATCGTGATAATACCAACTAATCGCTCTTCCCGGTCAACTACAGGTACAGCGATTAAGTCATATCGTTGCATGATTCGGGCAACTTCTTCCTGCGGCATTTCCGTTTTCACCTTGATCACGCGATCGCTGGCAATATCTCTGATCAAAACATCAGGAAAGGTAAACAGTAGCTGTCGCAGCGAGACAACACTCACCAACTTGCGGTTATCATCTGTCACGTAGGCGTAGTAAATCGTCTCCTTATCTTCGTCTTGGCAGCGGATTTTACTCAACGCCTCTCCGACAGTCAATCCTTGCCGCAACCGCACATATTCTGTTGTCATCACGCGTCCTGCGGTGCCTTCAGAATAGCCAAGAATTGTTGCTGTTGCTTGTCGTTGTTCTGGACTCAGTTCTTGTAAGAGGCGTTTGACAACCCCGGCTGGCAACTCGTCAAACAATTCTGCGCGTTCATCCGGACTCATCGCCTCGACAATTTGCGCTACCTGAACATCATGCAGAGAATTTATAATTTCTTCCTGCACTTCTTTTGGCAGATATTCAAAAACATCAATTGCTTGATGTTTGTTGAGTAAACGGAATGCGATCGCCCGTTGTTGCTTGGGCAATTGTGTTATGTACTCCCCCGCATCTACGGGTTGCAAACAATTCAAATCCAACTTCAGCTGGTTTAAGTCGGCAATATCAATACCTGAATTGCGAACATCCTGCATGAGCATCATAAAACCTCCTATGGTCTCCCCCGCGCTGGGAGACAAGCTCACAGCTCAGAGGAGGTTGGTACTGCCATCTTGTGGACTTTGGTCCATAAAATCTCAAAAATTCAACATCGATTACCAATCAATGGCATCGCTAATTCATAATACTAACCCAGGACTATGTAATCCGGTAGATACTGAAAATTCAGTGTCAGGAATTTAATCCGCTTGCACCCTGCTGAATTTTCTATCGCCCTGATGCCTGTTGATTTGAGTAGATTCTACTATTGTTGCTATCTGTGTCAACCGTACAAATTAATTTCCAAAGAAACTTCATATAGTTAAAATCTTTGCTTCATGATCAACAGCCTTTATTTACATACTAAAGATAGAGGCTGTGCGCTCATATTGAACTACTATCAGAGTGCAGGTATTTGCTAGGCAAACGTCGCTGAAAGCAGTTGACAATCGCAGTTGAAGCAATTTCATGCTGCTCTACAATAACAGCCATCAGATTTTCTACATCAGTGCTGAATCCTGAGTTATAAATCAATTCACACGGGTGAACCGGAGGATAGAACAAGGAAAAAAGCTTTTTTTCTCCCTAAATAAATTGTCTCTATGCAATCTTTTTCTCAATACTAAATACTTTGTCCGGAAAATAAAAAATATTATCATTACACTGTATCACGAGCGAAGATCGCCGACCGGGAGCGACAGCACCAGATATTCAAAACTATTTTGGTCATGATTTGGTAATCACTGGTGGTAATATATTAGCGATCGCAATTATTGAGGCAGAAAAATCCAAAGGTGAAATACTTGCATCTTCTAGAAGAATGACTTCGCTTTGATATCTCTCCTGAATCGGTTCTCGAAACACATAAAATTTGCAGTTATTAACATCTACTACCCAATAATCTAGAATTCCTGATTGAGCATATACGTTAGCTTTAGCTTTAGTCTCGCAATCGTATTTAAAGCTACTGTCTGCTACCTCAATAATAAAATAGACTTCTGAGCTTGTAGGATGATGGTCAGCGTAATCGAGTGGAGCAATTCTTACTACAGCAATATCAGGTTCTGGTTCTGAAAAATCATTTAATTGAATCGGGTCTTGAGTATGAACATCTGCCTATCCTTGTAACAGGTTACGTAAAACATTTGCAATGCGTCGGACAGTAGCAGCATGGATAGTCCCTTTTGCAGTCATCTTGACAATTTGTCCTGCAATTAATTCCACTCGTTCCTCTGGGTGAAAAATTCCCGCCTCTGCCATTTTGTGGTACTCCTTCACTGTCCGAAGCCGAGGAGTGAAAGGCGCTTCTTTTATCTGCATATATGCACCTAAAGCATACATTAAAAGGTCTTAAACCTATCTTAGCGAGCGTTGCTTCCCAGCAATGTAGAGAACCCCCCATAAACTATGGTTATGGGAGGATAATGCGAGGAGGATATTAAATTTTAGTTATTAAATGACGCACTTTGAACTATAGGCTAATGGTTAACTTGTTTATGCAGCCCGCTTAAGTGAGCCATCGGCGTACAACTCTAGTGGTACTAGTTCAATCTTGCCATTAACTTTTACTTGGGAGTAAACAACTTTTACTAATGGAGAATTATTTTGATTATAACGGACAGACATAATGTACCTCTTAATCTTAGTCAAAATGATTTTGTTTATGTTAGTGTTAATTTGTTTTGTTACCTATGATTTACTTAAATGATTTTTTATCATGTTTAGCATATTTTTATCTTTGTTTATAATTAGTAAAACTTATTTAAAAATCAATGTAAAATCGACTAGCTAACGATAACTATTTGAAAGAATTGAAAATTTAGAGTATATTTCTCTAAAACCTGAAAAACTAGCTTGTATGTTAACAAAAGACAAGAAATTGATTTCTTACTTAAAGCTGCAATAGGCAATCATATTGCAGAAGTAGTCTTGGTGCTAACATAATTTACTTCACAGTGTCAGGGTTGTATTCCGGAAACAGCGTAGAAAATCAAGTATGAAAACAGCGACTCAACTGCAAGCTCGTCTTGAGTGTTATTATCAGCAAATTAAGACAATCATCCTTGCCCGCCAGAACCCGATTACAGGTTTGCTACCTGCAAGTACAGCAATAACGGCACACGGCGATTATACGGATGCTTGGGTACGTGATAACGTTTACAGCATTCTGGCGGTTTGGGGGTTGGCACTTGCTTACCGCAAGGTTGATGAAGACAAGGGACGCGCCTACGAGTTGGAACACAGCGTCATCAAGCTGATGCGGGGTTTGTTGTTCGCTATGATGCGACAAAGCTCTAAAGTAGAGCAATTCAAGCATACTCAATCCCCTTTGGATGCTTTACACGCCAAGTACAACACTGCTACAGGTGATATCGTTGTTGGCGATGACGAATGGGGACATTTGCAACTTGATGCCACGTCGATATTTTTATTGATATTGGCGCAAATGACTGCTTCAGGGTTGCAAATCATTTACACGTTTGACGAAGTGAATTTCGTCCAAAATTTGGTTTACTACATTGGAAGAGCGTACCGTACTCCAGATTACGGTATCTGGGAACGAGGCAATAAAATTAATCATGGCAACCCAGAATTGAACGCCAGTTCTGTCGGTATGGCAAAAGCCGCATTGGAAGCGATCAATGGTTTGGATTTATTTGGCGTACATGGTTGTCAAGCATCGGTGATTCACGCACTACCAGATGAAATTGCCCGTGCCAGGATTACGCTAGAATCTCTGTTACCAAGAGAATCACCATCAAAAGAAATCGATGCGGCGCTGTTGAGTGTGATCAGTTTTCCGGCGTTTGCCGTAGAAGATGTGCAACTGCGCGATCGCACTCGCAATGATATCATCAACAAACTCGAAGGAAAATACGGTTGCAAGCGCTTCCTGCGCGACGGACACCAAACAGTTTTGGAAGACACAAACCGCTTGCACTACGAACCGTTGGAACTCAAACAATTTGAGCATATTGAGTGTGAATGGCCGTTATTTTTCACCTATTTATTTCTTGATGGTTTGTTTCGCGGTGAACAAGAACACGTCAAACATTACCAAGAGCGTTTAGAGTCTTTATTAGTTGAGCATGATGGCTTGTATCTGCTGCCAGAACTTTATTATGTACCAGAAGAGTTTGTAGAGGCAGAGAAGTTAGCACCCCAAACTCAGCCGCGTTTACCTAACGAAAATATTCCCTTAGTATGGGCGCAGAGTTTGTATTTTCTCGGTCAAATGTTAAGCGAAGGGTTAATAGCGGTTGGAGATATTGACCCTTTGGGAAGACATTTGTACATGGGAAAATACCGGGAACCTTTGGTACAAATCGCCTTACTAGCAGAAGATGAGGATTTACAGGGAAAACTCGCAGTTCACGGCATTGAAACGCAAACGCCCAAGCAAGTAGAACCAATTCAGGTGCGACAAGCAGACGATCTTTCAGCCATGTATACTCAGATTGGGCGCAACGATAAACTGGGTTTAACTGGACGTCCTGTGCGGCGTCTGCGGAGTTTGACAACATCTAAAATTTTTCGGATTGGTGGCGAGACAGTTGTCTTTCTGCCCTCGTTTTTGAATGCTCAAGTTTTCTACTTAACTCTTGATTACCATTTTTTGGTTTATCAAATTAAAAGCGAACTTGCTTACATTCAAAAATATTGGATTGATTTGGGGCGTCCTATCCTAACTTTAATGTTGACTCATACCATGTTGGAAACGGGTAGTGAAGCATTGCTTGCCCTAATGCAAGAACTGAAAGATGGTGTTTGTAACGGTGTCCGGGTGAAATTGGGGCGGCTTAATCAGTTGATGTTGACAGCTGGAACACAACGGGTTGATTTTCTTCAAGAAGATTTTGCATTTTCTCAGTCTTCCGTCAAAGATGCTGCGCTTCGCTGCTCTTATCTAATTTACAATCCAGACAAAAACTGGACTCTAAAGCATACTCAAGAATTCCAGATGGAGTGTGAAACCAACTTAAAATTCTTGCTTTCTTCTTTGCGCTCATCAGAAAATCTTTACGAGCAAATTGAGTTGTTGCAGACTTTGATTCGTTTGGAAGGGCTGGAGTTCGATACAGGCTTTGGCGGACCGGGGCGTCCCGTAACGGTGGCAGATTTGCTCGATGAAGTTTACACTAAAGCAGGTGCCTCGGGCATTTGGGCAGTTGTGCGTCGTGCAGCAGGATTGCGGCAAATGAACGATATCGGCTTATCGGACGTAGTGACGAGTATTGTGGTGCGCGGTAAGCAAATTGCCGTAGGAAAAGCTTATAGTGAAGCTTCGCTGATCACTTTGCCACTGTCACACAGCGAAATTGTTGAGAAAATCAATCACTTTTGTCGAGAGGATATCAGCGATCGCGTTCTGACTCAAGAAATTCTGATTAATCTGAGTAACTTAATCAAGTCAGAACCGGAATTGTTTAAAGGACTTTTGACACTGAGAGTCGGCTATTTCATCCTTTTGATTACCAGCGAACTGGCACGGGAGCTTAATGTCACTCAAGATGAGGCATACGAACACCTCATGCAACTCTCGCCTTTTGACGTGAGAACACGGGTACGTCAGGTATTATTTGAATACGCTAGCATGAGCCAGCTGTTACGCCAGCAAGAATCTCTGCACGTCAAACAAAAAGAAAGCGACATTGATTGGGTGGTGCAACCAGGACTTATTGAGGAAATAGAAGTAGCCCCTGGTGGTTGGCGACGGTTTCGCCAAGCCGAAGGAGCAACCGGACGCGTGCCAAAAGAGTTTTTCCAGAATGTTTGGCTGTTGATGGAACATTGCAAAGGTTTGGTAATTGGTGATAAATTAGAGCGCCGCAATCGATTAGATAGTCAGTTAGTTCTGGCAGAAATGACACCAGGGGAAAAGAATTTTGCCCTGCAGGTAGAGCATCTGTTGAATAAAATTGAGGCCCCAGAATACCGACAAGTTAATATTGAGACGTTGATGGAACTGGCAGCAATTGTATCCAACAACCCCAACTTGCACATCGAAGAATATATCGTGTTGGATGTGTTAATCGGTCATGCCGTGAGGTTAGCATGGTTAGAAAATCATCCTGAGAGGGGCGATCGCTATGATGAAGATAAAGGGAGTGCTTGGCGATCGTTTTACAACACCTCTCCTAGAGAGTGCGCCACCTATGTTGTGAAGGCGTTCAGGTTCTTGACCGAATTTGGGCAAGATATAGCAGCTTAAGTAAGCTTAGGTGCGTTACACGGCGTTAACGCACCTATCTAAAGTAAGAGATATGAATTAGATTCTTTTCCTAAAAGAAACAAAAATATGAACCAACTAACGATAGAACTCCCCCCAAATATTTCCATTGAGGAAGCACAACTGCTGCTGGCGGTTAAGCTCTTTGAAACTGGAAAACTATCATTAGGACAAGCTGCAAAATTAGCAGGTTATTCCAAACGAACATTCATAGAGTTACTTGGCAAAATGGAAATTCCAGTGATTAACTATCCAGCTGAGGAATTAGAACAGGAGATTAACCTTTGAGCGAACAGGCTGTCACTAACAGTACTTGTTTAATTGGGTTGGAGCGGATAGAACGCTTGGATGTACTACCTCAGGTTTTCTCCAAAGTCACCATACCTTTAGCTGTACAGGCTGAAGTTGGGTTATCAGCAGATTGGCTGACAGTCAAAGCAGTTCAAAATTTAGCTTAAACAAAAAGAAGCCCCACATCTGACCCGAAGGGCAGTGTGGGATGAATTTTTGGGCGACGACGAATTGACCGATAACCAAATCAAACCGCAGGTTTGACAGGGCAATGGGTCGATGAGGAGTCGCCACTGTCTGGGCTATCTTGCGATTCAATGTATTGTTTCAAAGTCGAGATGGTTACGCCGCCACAACTAGCAATAAAGTACGAGCCATTCCAAAAAACATCTTTTGTGTAGAAACGACTCAGATGTTCTGCGAATTCTTGCCTCAGTCTACGAGATGTGGTTGACTTAATATTTCCGACCAACGTGCTTAATTGCAAATCTGGATGATATTGAAACAATAGATGTACGTGGTCAGATTCGCCATTAAATTCTACAAGTTTACAATCCCACTTAACCAATAAATCTTCAAGGATAACGTGTAAACGCTGTAACATCTCACCAGTGATAGCTTTGCGGCGATATTTGGTTGTCAACACCAAGTGAGCCTTAAGGTCACTGACTGACCTCCCCTTGGAAACAAAATCATTCTTCACTTCTTTTTCAGGAACTCTGCTATACTCACTGTAGTTTATAGTAATAACAGTGAATGAGTTTTAAGGAGGTGAGTTTCCTTGTTGCTGAATTATCAATATCGCGTTTATCCAAACACCAACCAGAAACTAGAACTAAATACTTGGTTGAGAATTTGCCGATACTGGTACAACAGGCAACTAGGAGACAGATTTGATTGGTGGGAGAACAATCGAACCAGCGTTAATGCTTGTCCCTTAATTTGTTCATTGCCCGAATTGCGTGATAATCCTAATTATTATTCTCAAAAGAAACAGCTACCCGTTATCAAAGAAGACCTGACAAAAGTCGTTTCTTCTGGTGAATTATTGGATTTTACTCGTGTTCCGTCTCAAACATTACAAGACGTTTCCAAGCGTGTAGAATTGGCTTTTTCGCGTTTTATTCAAGGCGATGGTAGCGGTAATCGTAGTGGGAAGCCACGTTTTAAGAATGCTGCTCGTTATCGCACTATGAAAATAGAAGATCAAGCTATTACTGTTGAGCGTGTCGAAAAAAATTGGTTATTCCTGTCTTTTTCAAAGCTGGATGGATGGGTAAAAGTTCGTTTACATCGACCTTTACCCAATGGTTTTGTAGTGAAAAACGCTTTGTTGACTTTAAAAGCCGATGGGTGGTATTTGACAATCTGTCTAAAAGATCCAAATGTACCAATCTTTACACCCGATGATGTAGTTCCTAGTTGGGACAATACCCTTGGCTTGGACGCGGTTCTTCATGAAGATGAATACTTGGCAACTTCAGAGAATGCGAAGCTACCAGCATTGAAGTCGTTCAGAAAATCTGAATTTCGTCTAGCTAAAGTTTCTAAACGTAAATCAATTAATAAAAAAGGTAGTAAATCACGCCGTAAACTAGCGAAACGAGAAGCACGAGAGCATCAACGCATTGCCAGAGCAAGAAAAGACCACGCTTTTAAAACTGCTCATGCCGTAGTTCGGACAAATAAAAAAGTTTTTGTACATGAAGATTTAAATCTTAAGGCTTTATCGAAGCGCAACAAAGCCAAACAGGATGAGGACGGTAAGTATCTTCCAAATGGTCAGTCATCTAAAACTGGATTAAACAAATCTTGGAACGATGCTGCATTTGGGCAGTTTTTTACAATCCTAGAATACATAGCTGGAAAAGCTGGGGCTAGGACAATAGCAGTAAAACCTGCATACACATCTCAGTTACTCGCATATCGTGACGAATTTGTCTTCACTGACTGCGGTATTCGCGAGTATTGGGATGAGAAAGAGTCGCTTTGGGTTGACCGCGACATTAATGCCGCTATCAACATAAAGCGCGTTGGGCTGGGACTGTTCCCAACGATAAAACGCCGTAAAGGGAATCCGGTAGTGGATGGCTCTACTACTAATAGTACCTCGAAGGAAGTTCTGGTAGTGTTAAAACGCCAGAAGCCTACACCGACTCGAAGAGCGGTGTAGGTAGTTCACCAGTTGTTGACACTCTAAAAACTCAAATAGATGCTGGGGAAGCGGAAGCCATTGCACTAGCAATGGAACTAGGAGATGTTTTTATGATCCTTGATGATAGAAATGCTCGACGGATTGCTCAACAATTAGGTTTAAAAGTTATTGGTACAGTGGGAATGCTACTACGCGCCAAACAAAAAGGTGTCATTGCTGAGGTTAAACCGCTGTTAACTGCATTAGCACAAGTAGATTTTCACATTGCAAAGCCTTTAGTTGAGAATGCTTTACGCCTTGCTTTGAGAATTGTGAACTGAGAGAGGCTTAAGCTATGTTGTGAAGGTGTTCAGGTTCTTAAGCGAATTTGGGCAAGATATAACAGCTTAAGGGTAGAGTGTACTCTACTTTATGAAAAGCCGCCGCTTCATTAAAGTTAGCTATAAAATTAAAAGGGATTCAACCCAAGTTTTGGTATCAAATTCTCTCTCGCAAGAGATAAAAAGTGTTCATTCTACGACACCTCTCTCAGAGATTGTGCCAGTTATATTTTGAAAGCATTTCGTAATTTTATTGCCTAAATAAAATTACCAAAATGTTTGTTTGAAGAGATTTTGCAAGCAATGGCAAATGACTTTTGTCTGAAGCTTGTGATTCAAATAATTCTCAACCAACCTAAATTCTTGTTAATAGCATTAGGTGGACTGACTAATTTGCTCTGTAGTTGTGCTGATGAGAATGAAAATGCAAATGAAAAAGCGCCAGAAGAGTCAATATTTATTTCGCAATCGCTGGATTGACAGACAACGAATTGTTCGCAACATGGAGGCTTTCCAAGACTTAATTGTGATTGTCCTATGCTTAGGTTTGTTTGCCTATATGGTTATGGAGTTGTGGCAGATATTTAGCAGTCTCATGCTGCCATTAAATCATCAACACGTAACTGCAAAAATACTATTTTTGTTGATTTTGGTTGAATTATTCCGACTCTTAATGGTTTACTTGCAGGAGCATAGCATCGCTGTAGGGGTCGCAGTGGAGGTCACAATAGTATCTGTACTGCGAGAAGTGGTTGTTCACGGAGTGCTGGAAATTTCTTGGGTTCAAACCGCATCAATTTGTGGATTACTATTTATTCTGGGTGGGCTACTGCTAGTGTGTGCTAAGACGCCACACATGGACATGAGTACTAATAGTAGCTATAGTGCTTTTAATAACAGTGATAATGAGCAACAGGAAAACGGGGGTAAATTGCCACATTCAACTCAATATGAGGAAATTGGTTAAAGGTAGAAGCTATTTTTATTTCATTCCCAAGTCTACCTTAGGAATGTACCCTCATCGTGGTTGTTGTTAGAGTTAATTGTAAATAATTTTACAGAATTCCAGACTATTCCAGACTATACCGCAAGGTAAGTCTGGAATTCCTAAAGTCATCTGTCCCAAGGTAATTTTTAGGACATAGCAATAAATTTCTGATTACATCATTCTGCGATGACAAGTTTTATTATAATCCTGGTATGCGAATCATTGCCCGCAGCACTTTACGGAAATTTTGGGAAGCATATCCCGATGCCGAGCAACCACTAAAAGCTTGGTATGATGAAGCTTCCCGTACGGAATGGGACAGTCCGACGGATATCAAAAGTACTTACCGTAATGCCAGTATTATTGCTAATAATCGTGTTGTTTTTAATATCAAAGGCAATGATTACGGCTTAATTGTTCACGTTCGTTATGACATTAGCATTATCTTTATTCGTTTTATTGGAACGCATAAAGAGTACAATAACGTAGATGCAACAACGATTTGAGGTTGTATTATGATGCTTGAACTTCGTCCCATCAAAAACGAAACTGATTATTATGCTGCGCTTGATGAAATTGAAAAGTTATTTGATGCGGAACCCGATACACCAGAGTTTGACCGCTTAGAAGTTTTAACCACGCTGGTGGAAGCATACGAACAACGGCATTACCCAATTGAAGCACCAGAGCCGATTGAGGCTATTTTATATTATCTCGAATCTCGTGGGTTGTCCGCTCATGATTTAGAACCTATTATTGGGAGTCGGGGAGAGGTTGCAGACATTTTAAATCGCCAGAAAGCGTTAACACTAGAGATGATTCGGCGTTTGCATTCCTCATTGGGAATTTCAGCGGAAGTGTTGATTCAACCATACCCTCTAATGAAAAATTCAGCTTAATAAAATAGCAAAATCATTTACTACCTACTCCACGAGAATCATCCCTTGATTTTGCAGCACGCTTTCTTTTTCTTTCCTCTTCTTCTTGCTTTTTCTGTATCTCGTATGCAGCCGCTTGCTCACTGTCTACTCCAAAATACTCCTCAGTTTTATCTGATATTTCTTTGATGACTGCAAACCCGGAATTTTCTGATAAGGGCATACCTGGGTGAGACACAACACGATTACTTATTTCTATTGATGATGAAATTCCATCGACAACATCGTCAACAAACTTAACTGTTTTTGTAAGAAATCCACCAGGAAGCAATGTTAATAACAGCATACTTGCCTGTAAGTTTTTGCCCGTTTTCACTGCTTGTTTAAAAAGATTTCCAACACCTACACAGTTGTCTAAAAGTTCTTTAGCTTGCTCAATCCAAGGTGCAAAATCACCAGCTTCTACCTGTTTAGTGTCATTCTCAGATACCGTTGCTGATGGTGCGGGGGAATGTTCAACTTTAACTGTTGAAATCGCATTCTTAGTATTCCGTTGCTTGTCTGAATAGTGTTGGAGAGGTGCAGAACCCCAACTTTGATTAATTTGAATGAGACAATTGGCACTATATTGAATTTCAGTTAGGGCTTGGTCGCATAGGCTTTCTATTTTAGCTAACTGTGAGGCTAATTCATCTATGGAACATTCAAAAAGCTTGTTTGCTAGCTGATTGACTTCTTCTAATGTTTCGATTGACTTAGCAGTATCCTTTTGGAATTGCTCTATATCATCAGTTAGAGTCATATTTTTAGCCCCAACGTGAGCGGACATCTTCAAGTACATCAGTAGCAGAGCGTAGTTGCCTGTCTACTTCTGCTAAATTATCCATAAGCCCTGAAAATTTTCTACTTAGCTGATTTACGTCGGTTTCAGGAATCGTTCGAGATGATGAATTTATTTCCTCAAGCTGGTCAACAATTTTACTAACAATTGAACGGAACTCTTCAATATCGGATGAAAGGCTCATGTCAGTATCTCCAGTTATTGTTCAAAAAGATTTATTTGTTGATGTGAATATTAGCCCAAAGAGTGTCAGATATTTTGACTTTTGAGCCAATAGGCATTTTTATGAGAGGAGTATTCACAAACTTTGCACCAGCATAACCATTCAAATAAGCTCTACCTTTAGCATCTTTGGATATATCGCCTGCAATTGCATCTTCTAATATGCGATAGCTAGCATCTGGACTCACCCTAAAAACAACTTTTTCTTCACATTGATCAGTCACTTGTTTAGTGATAACTTCAGTAGTTGGTCTTTGGGTACAGTAAATGATATGAATTCCAAATTTACGACCTTTACGAGCATACTCTTTTAGTCGCTTTTCAATTGTGTCCCGCAGTTTACTGGAAACATCTGCAATGTCAGCGGCTTCGTCAATAATCCAGAGTGTACGGTCAATTTCAACTCCTTCGTCTTGCAATTCTTTAAGGTTAGAGACTCCATACTCCTGCATTAACTGCAAGCGTCTTTCGTACTCTTCCTGATGAATTTTCTCTACTAAATTTGGACAATTTTCTGGAGTTGTCTCTATCTCAACATTAACTGCCATATGATTTAACCATTGAAAGTCAACTCCACCGAAATCAGCAATGTAAATCCTACGTTTTGGGTTAACGTATAAAAATTGGAAGATGATCCATTTCAGAAAATTGCTTTTTCCTGCGCCAGATACTCCAGCAACTAGGCGATGGGGAATGTCACTCCAGCTAGATGTTACAGCATGACCTTCATCATCTAAACCAACTATATATTCGTCTTTTGTCATCAGATGTTTATAGTTGTTGAAGATTTCCTCAGCAGTGCTGTTACCCAAGCAAGTTGTCGCCATACCCGGAACTGGAGTATTCCCAGGAATGACAAGGCGGAAGAATCCACTCATTTCTTCCAGTGTTGCGAGACGGTGTAATGGTTTTAAGTCTTTTATTTGTGCAAGAGGAAGTTTCCGTGAATTATTTGAGGATTGAGTTATTGCTGAAGCGCCAGTCCGGATAATTGCGCCTCCAGATGAGGGTAAAGCTGGATGACCAAAATTTGCAGAATTAAAGGAGTTTGAGTAAATATTTGTCGAACTATCACCCAAGTCATTGCTAAGTTTTGGTTTAATAGGTTCTCTTATGTACTTCTCTCCAAAGTCACCTTCCCAACCTTTCCGTTCAACAGCAGTAGAAATTTCTATATTTTCAGTTGCGCTCAAACTCTCTAAAAACTTTTGTTCGTCTCTATCCCGACTCACAATTTCAATATAATCTTGTTCTCCATAACTATTAGATTTTGTTGCACTCTGTACTAATGTCATTAAAACAGTACGAATATTGCTGCGGGTTTCTGCCAGTGCTTTGATACTGTATTTAAATAAATTTCTATTTACATATGATTCTTGATATTGTTTGTAAGTTTTTAAGGCTGTATCTAAAAAAGCATCTTTGCTCTTACTTGTGAGCAGTTGCAGTTGAGCTACCATTTGACTAAGAGCATTAACCCACGTTTCCCTATCGTCTGAATTTTGACAAACTTGAATAGTAATTTCTAGTAAAAATTTTTCTTTTAATCTATGGATAACATCACAGACAGCTAACATGTTGTTATCTTTGTTAGCTTCAAATAAGTAAGGTAGATAGTACCCTTGGGTGTGAAAAAGCTCAGGTTTCAAAACCTCTCCAATATGATTAACCCATTTGAAATCATGAAGTAGCTCTATATTTTTCTGTAATAACTCAAACTTATAAAATGTACTTAAACTACTTATCTCTATAAAACTTATGAATTCATCTTTAATATCTGTAAGACATGGGGAATTTTTTCCTGAAAAATGTACTATAAAGTATAGCTTTAATGATTGATCAATCTCGTGTTCATGATTGTGAAAATAATATACAGATACAGTGAAATTCTTGAGTTTTCTTAACTGAGAGATAAACACTAATAAATCTTGCTGACTATCTATAATTACTTGAAAAAATTGAGTTTCATATCGGTTTATATATTTTTTTAAACTGATATTATGTAGCAGTAAGGCTTCAGAATATAAAGAAAAATTTTTTTCCATTTTTATATCTTTTTTATAAAAACTAAGTAGGTCGGTGTAAATAATTAAAAGTGTGTAGTAAGCGCTTTAGCGCTAAAGCGCCTACTACAAACTACTTTTCAAGCTTTACTTTTCTTTACAGATTTTGATTTTTTCTCCCTTACTTATTTATTATTGACTTTAGAACCTATATTCCGCCCTTTCGACTAACACATAAGGTGTTTTTGATGTAACTATCAGTGTTATATGAATTGATTGTATCTCAAATTCAAAATTCATAATTTACATTAATTGAGAATAGAATATTGGCAAGATTAATACAAATTTTAAAACATCAAAAACGGTTAATATTATAAATTTAGTATTTCTAAATTCCAAAATTATCTGAATGTGACAATTTAAGTTCTGAATGTCTCGTGTAACTTTGCAAACACAGCAATACCAGCGATAAATCCTATTATTAATCCACCCAATAATCCAACGGATATATGCATCTCATTTGCATTCTTTCCCGCACCAAAAACTAATCCATAAGATGATATCATCCCAGAAAGTATGATGAAAGCAAATATACCAACAAAACAACCACATCCCATTGAAACAGAGTTGTCTCCGAAAGAAGCAACTACAAAGCTTGCCACAATAGTTGCTAAAAAACTACAACTAAATATAGTTATAAATGTGCCAAGAAACGCTGTACCTCCCCAAGCTACAGCAACTATTCCTATTAGGGATAGCAGTAAAATCCATATAATAGTTATAGTTCGCTTTCTTTGTTTTTCAGCTTCTTGCTCAGCCCGTCGTCTTCGTTCTTCAGCTTCTTGCTCAGCCCGCTTTCTTTGTTCTTCAGCTTCCTTTCTTTGTAGAGATTGCTTCTGAGCATCTAGCTTTTTGAGACAATTTTCTATAGAACTGTTATATTTTACCAGCTTAGCTGATAAAAATCTTCTAACTTCAGTAGCATCAGCTTTACAGCTAGAAATTGCATTTTGAAATATTCTTTCAAAAACTGCCTGATACTGCCTTTCGTCCGCAATCTTTCTATCAATTTCTCTAATCGTCATTGTTTTTACATCAAAATCTTCCAATTGAAATTCAAAATCTAATCCTGTAAGGATGTAATTTGATTTCATATCAAGTAAATCTTGATGTGGTTTCAGAAGTGTTACAGTTGTATCTCTTATCATTTCTTGAGGATCTTGGAGAAATTCTGAAAGAGTGGTGACTTGTTGCTCAACATTATAAGAATAAATTCTACTAATACACCGAACTGCTTCTACTTGTTCTCGTAAGTTATCTTGTGTGTCAAGTCGAAGTGAACCTCTAATAGCCTGTATCAAAAATGGGACTGATACTTCACCTAGTTCTTCTAATTTATTCCAGTCCCTTAATAGAATCGCTGCTTTAACCTTGATAGTATCATTCAACCAAGACCACGATGACCCTATCTGATTAATTGGTTCAGCAGCAAGTCGCCGTAAGTCAATATCACTATTGTCTAAAAAAGGAATCAGAATATCTAATAATCTCTTTTGTGTGCCAGCATCCTGATATTTTCGATATTGTCTATCTCTGATAAGTAAGCCGGCTAAATGCAAAGCAGCTTCTACAACAAACTTCTGTAATGTAGATGCTGACCGATTAACAAACTCAACACCTACAACACCTAGCCTAACGAGAATACTCTCAACGACATTCACGTAAGATGAAGGAATTGTCTGTAACAATTGAAATAGATGTACCTTGGGTGCATAAACCCAAAAATCAATATATTCTTTATACCTACTAGGGTCATTAAAGATTGACCTATCATTGAGACGATTAAGATTTTGACTAATAATTTGACTTTGAATGTCTTCGGCTGACTTAGGGAGAAATTTCCCTGAAATCATCGGAGAGTAACCTAATCGCTGCATTGTCCAAGCTGCCGACAAACGAGTTAGCTCACGTCCAGACTTGGCTTGTTGGCATAACTTCTCAAGTATCCTGACGCTATGCCGCTTGTACTCTTCTGGATCAGGTAGCAGATAGATTTCCTCAAGAGGTTCATCAAGTCCCTCGATATAGTCGAGAGTTGCAAGTTGCGCTTTGATTTGCTGGTTAGTAATATAGCCAAAGCTCTGAAGCGCCATAGCCAAGATAAATTCATCTTGGTAGTTCAACAACTCTTCAATGGCTCTTAGTGGTACATCTGCTCTTTGGGCTGTTTCCAAAAATAGCTGGATTTTCTCCCCATCGTCACGACATTGGGCGAGGTTGTCGAAAAAGTCTTTGCCAAATTGGACGGGGGTGAACTTACTTACACTACCGCCTTGTCCACCTAATTGGATTCCTGAGAAATTGTCCATAGCTTTGGATTACAAAGACTACGTCTGTTGAATAGCCTGAAGACGCTGTCATTTGTTTATTTTTTTACTTTTATATTGTAAATTTACTATTTAAAAAGTATAAATTTAAACTTAATTTTTCGATTTTTCTTCAGACTTATGTAAATTCTGCTCAATCACCCGCTGGTTTTTACTATGGTGCCGCCTTAAACACGGGAAAAAAACAAGCGATACCTTCGGTAAGCTCCGCTAACGCATCTACCTATCTCTTGTGGGGTGGGCATCTTGCCCGCCCAACACAAGTGCGCCTTTTTACCCATAACCTACTAAAATAAGTCATCGCCACAACAGCGCATCAACTCTCATATGGCAAAATCCGCTGACATCAGCACCAAAAGATTAATCAGCCTCGCACCGGAAAACTGGGTAAAATGGGTAACACCCTTCCCGCCCTGAATACAAAGGACGGGTGGGGACACCCATCCCACAAGAAAAAGTTGGATATTTTTTTATTTGGTAGTCCCTTAGAGAGATTAAAGGCAATTCAGCGAGCTATCTTAACCGTAAATACTCTAGATGAATTGCGGCAACTCATCTGACATACCCAGATGACGCGATTGGGAAAGGAACAGCGCCTTTAAGGGCGATCGCCTCTACTCACCTTCCCCACTTGCCAAAGCAGCAAATTGTCGCACGGCTCGCACTAAATCATCTGGTGTGCCAATATCAAGGTAAGTACCATCACTAAATGCTTCTGCTTCTACGTGAAAACCCTTATTAATTGCAGCTTGAATGATATCGCCAATGGGTATTTCTGGTAGCTGTGATAAATTGCTCTTCGCCTTGAGAGTGATAAGATACTCGTGCAAAAACTGTGTAAAAGCGGGTGTCCAAACCGCAATACCCCACATATAACGCAAATCTGATAGGGGAGGTTTTTCGACTATCAACTGCACTTTACCTTTATCGTCAAAGTCAACCATACCTGCTTTCTGAGGTTTATCGGTAGGGAATAATCCCAAGACGACATCGGCGTTACTCACCTCAAGGCGTGAGAGTACCCGCACATAAGCATCTTCAGGCTGAAACAAAATATCAGGAAAACCTAAGGCTACGACAGCATCTTGGACAAAAGGATAAGCCTGATCCAACGTGAAAGGCACACCATAACCCAAACCCATGATGAGATAGCCCAAGTTCATGGAAAGCATTGTGCCATCACCAAAATATGCCGGAATATCCCACTTACCAGGACGCAGTATAAAGTATGCCTTGTCAATGCCTGCCAGTTGCATTTTTTCTAACAGATATTGAGAAACCACCTTCGGTCGCCAGTTATATTTAACACCAAAGTCTTGAAAACCAACCGGATATAACTCTTTGCTAAGTGGTAAAGGAGAAATGCGGGTTGCCTGTCCACCAGCTGGTAGTAGTCCGATGATTTGACGCTTGGTCATAGGTAATTAAAGATTAATAGTTAAAAATTATTTGCCCTATTGGGTAAATATTTTAACTGCATAGGTATCACATAATAGTCAGTAATCTGTAAATTAAATAACTATAAACTAATGACTGAGGACAAATAACTAAAAAAATATCCCCCTTCTTCAAAAGCGCAGTTGTAAGTAGACGGCAAAAGGAGGGGGTTTCTTACGTTTTATTTGGTTGCAGAAATTACTTGACAGAGACGGCATCAACATCGATAGTGTTAGCGGTGGGGGTGGAGGTCGAGGTGGAATCCTCAACGGTATTGGCGGCTTTAGCGTCAACATTACCCTTACGCTCTTTAAAGCCTTCAATCAGTAGCCCAGACACCTCAGTTACTAGCAATGTCAACAGAAAAACATCATCAAGCTCTCCGACAATGGGCAGGAAGTCCGGAGCAATATCAATCGGGCTGACAAAATAAAGTAGTGTTCCTAAAATTACCCACCAACGGTACTTAGGGTTACGCAGTAAGTTGCGGTACCAAGTATAAAGGGATTGAATTGAAAATTTCATAGATTTTTACCTCCAGTTACCTTTAATTTTGGCAAATTATGCCCTACACTTCCTGTGGGAATAACCGCCCTAGTTTGTCTGGAAGATGCTACTCCCTTTTTTATCGCGAAATCCCAACCGTTGAATGTAAAACGATTATGAAAGTTATGCTTTAATTTCTAAAATTAAAGTGCTTGATTGACAGTAACACCACAAATAGATGGAGGAAACCTACAACAGTGGATATAGTAGATTTGTTTAAAAAGGGCGGACCAGCGATGTGGCCATTGCTTGCCCTGTCGATTTTATCTTTAAGTGTGATTTTTGAGCGTTTGTGGTTCTGGTTGCGAATTTTAAGCCAGGAAAAGGAAATAGTTAATCGCGTTTTGGATGCTGCCCGTGTGGATTGGGCGTCGGCTAGTGACATTGCTAGACAGGCAACCCGTCAGCCTATCGGACGGTTTCTCTATGCGCCCCTAAGCCTGCCAAAAACCGATCCAGAAACCTTCCGACTGGCACTCGAAGCAACAGCAGAAGATGAATTGGCTGGAATGCGACGGGGTGAAAAACTTTTGGAAACTGTGATTGCCCTTGCGCCCTTGTTAGGATTGTTGGGTACGGTTTTAGGGTTGATTCAGTCTCTACGCTCTATTCGCATTGGTGATTTAGGAACCGAATCCACCGCTGGGGTAACGACTGGTATTGGGGAATCCCTGATTAGTACGGCAGCAGGACTCATTGTTGCCATCACCAGTTTGGCATTCTACCGCCTATTTCAAGGTATCTTGGTTAACCAAGTCAAAATTTTCCGCAAGGCAGGGAATGACATGGAGTTGCTGTATCGGCAATCTCCGCCTGACTATACTAATACTACATCTGAAAATAGGGTAATACCTGAGACAATCATACGGGAATCTCCTCCCGATAACTTGAATTCGCCTCGGAAAAAAGGCAGAAAATCGAAGTTTTCTGAAATACCAGAACCCCCGCCCGAGTCTGATTTGTCAGAACCGAAAGATAATTCATAAAAAAATCCAACGCTCCAAGTATGAGAATAAGACGATGAAAGTGAACCTACATACTCCAGTAGAAGAAGTCCAAATTCAAATCATTCCCTTAATAGATGTCGTTTTTTGTATACTGACATTTTTTCTTTTGGCGGCTTTGCAATTTACTCGCCAAGAAGAGATTAGTATTAATTTACCTAAATCCACTACTGGTACGCCATCTACTACTAGTGCCAAACCCAATAATACCGCGCTCAACGCACAAGCCCAACGGCAAATATTAACTTTGACTATTGATGCTATTGGTCAAACTTACGTAGACAATGATTTAGTAAAACGACCACAAATCAGAGAGGCTTTCCAGAAATACCTCCAACAAACTCCCAACGCTATTTTGGCTCTAAAAATCAGTCAGACAGCAACCTACAATGATGTCATATCAATTATAGATTTGTGGCGACAAGTGGGAGGCGATCGCATATCTTTTGTCACTACACCATCTTACTCTAATTCACCCATTTCTCCTGTGCCAACCAATCCTGCTGTGCCAGGAACACCACTTCTACCCAACAGCGCACCCATCGCTCCCATTAATCCACAAAGTAACCCTAATTTGAATCTTCCCTCAGCACCCAATCTACCTCAAACTAACCAAGGTGTGACCCCAGTTAATCCAAGTACTTCTCCTGTACTACCCAAAGTACCCGCAGCGCCTTCTGGAAAAACCAATCCGACTCCCAACAGGTGAGTGGGGGATGAGGCAGATGAGGGAGATGGAAAAGTATTTTCTCCGCTGCTTTTCCTGTTTCCCCTGCTTTTGTTTGTCTACTTGCCTTCTTATTGCCCAAACCTAAAAATATACAAATTGACAACTCCTCGCACTTTTAGGATACTGCTGGTCATTCAGGGGCATCACCCCTCACCCCCATGATTTTATAGGGTTTACGGTGCAATACTAAGTAATGCGATCGCCGAACGTAAGGCTTATTTTCTCGTCTAACTAAGGGGTCAAAGCCCCTATTCGCCAGCAGTATCCTTTTAAGGCGAGGATTCTTGGGCTGATCACTGCCTCTACCAGCAATGCTAGTTTTGGTCTTACACGATCATATTTACTCCGACTACACCTATAAGGCAAGCGCTCTTATGGACTACTCCCCAAACGTAAATTTCCCTGGGGCACACGGTACATATTCAATTGCTTTTTGTCCTTACTGTGTGGAACGTATACCATTGACAGCTAGGAATTTTGAGATTACGGAGTAGGACGTTTAAACCTGTTTCCTCATCGTTCTCAAGGGACATCGACCTCACCATATTATACCAGAAAGCCGTCCTGCAAGGACGGGGTTTTAGACCCAAAAATTTCGATAAATCTCGGTCAGAGGAACAAATTCTGTTACTTTACAAGTAATTGGTTTAGCTTCGTTTTTTGTTTTCCTATAGACCGAGTTCTTTCTCACCAATAGTCATTCACGTTTCAAGCGGTTCTCCTAGGGACTTCCAAAAAATAAATTAATCAAAAAACTCAAGAGACAGTTCCTTAAAAATAATGATAATCAGCCTCAGGGGGAGGAAGCGCTCGCCGACGGCGAGCGCTTCCTCCCCCTTCAAATATGCATGAAGAATTTACACCCCTTTCCCTTTCATTTGTCTTTGGGGTAGTTGCGAGTTTATTTGATTTACAACTTTATAAAAGCCGTAAAAAAATCAAGAACTACGTTGTTTCACAATAGATATCGATAAACCATTTCCCTAAATTTGGGAAATCTTCGTTTGTAGAATTAGTAAGACGTTTAATTTGTTTTTCTATTGTCAACATAGCTTGTTTTGTCAGCTTAATTCCATTTTTATAAGTTTGGGTTACTAACTTAACAACTGGATGTTGACCTTTCCATGTCATATTTTGAGCAAAGTTTAAAGCCGTCTCTACTTCATCTAAGATACTTCCATTCCAATAGTTCTCTAAAACTGCCCAAGTGCGTTCAATTGGATTATATTTACTATGATATGGAGGATAGTAAGCTAAACGTATATTTAGTTTATGCTCCTGAGAAAACTCAACTATACGCTTCATAAACTGAGTTCTACGAGAATTATTCTCCCCTCGATTATCTTGATTAATAACTAGAGTTTTTATTTCGGGGAAGCGCCAGCTTTCTGACAACCAAAAATCTGATAAAACATCTACGATAAAATCACTTGTGACTTTGGATTCTGTAAAATACAAAAATAGTTCGTCAAGCTCCGGAAGAAAGATACCGTAAGGAGTCACGGTGGTTTTTGGATGAAAATCGTGGTCATCAGTTTCCGTCGGCACTCGATTTCTA
>JXCB02000002.1:28185-118718 GCA_000828075.3 Tolypothrix campylonemoides VB511288
TACCACCACGGTCAAATGAGCCAATGTTTACACGGGCTTTTGCATCCAGACTTAAGCGTAAAACACTTGGATCGTCTGAAGCTTCTTGATTAACTATAGCTAACTGCTCAAAGATTGCGTCCGTTTCGGGAATTTTTTTTGAGGCTGAACTTTCGCAACTCGCTTGAGCTTATACCCCAAATCATTCAGTTTTATACGAATTGTTTCTGAAGTTGGTAATTCTTCATCACTATAACCAACTTTCTCAATTAATAGCTTTCTTACTTCGCTAGCGCTCAAACGTGTGTATAGTCTTTGACTTTTAAAACTTGGGTCAGTTTGGCTTTGGGAATCCACTAATTTTTTGATATCTTCTAAGAGATTTGGTAGGTTTTCTTCTGCCTTAGAACGTCCTCTTCCTGAATAATTATCTACGCAATTAATCCCACTACTTAATTCTTTAATCCCTTTTCGGATAGTATTTCTATCCCATCCTAATTCTTTTTGAGCTAGTAGTTGACCTCCGTACCCTAAAGATATTACAGTTTGTGCTTGGAAATGACGTCTGGCTGCACCTTTCAATTGAGTTGCTGTTTCTTGAAGTAGATTCTTTAGTGAGTCCGTCAATTCAATCGTCACTCAAAAACCCCCAAAAACTTGAATTATACATAATTAAATTTACTACAAAAAGGGGAGTCAGGGCTGCCTCCGCAGCCCTGACTCCCAACCCCCCCTCTATTGATTATCATTTTTATTGGTGATTATTTTATTTTTTGGAAGTCCCCTAATGAATCTTGGGACGCTTTTATTTGCTTGGCTGGTAACACCTGTTACCTTGTATAAGTAGGTAGGCGTCATTAAACAAATTGATGTAATTAAATGTAAATTTATATGAAACGCTTGTAGTAAGCGCTGTCTAGCCTGCGCGCGCCTCTGACGACGTTAGCGTAGCTCCTCCGTAGCAGGCACGCGCTTAGCGCTTACTACAAACAAAAAAAGTATATTTGTACCGACCTACTTATTATTAGTAAATTACCAGTAGGAGTTGAAATTGACACTCCAGAATTCTAAGTTCTGAATTCTGAGTTCTGAATTCTGAGTTTTGTTTGACTATTCGTTAGTCGTTGGCGGAGTCGCTGCGGTACTCGATTGCTGAGTACGCTGTTCCCGTCTTTTTCGGTCTGCTGAAAGCATATCTGACATAACTGTCAAAGCTTGTGACATTTTATCTATGTTAGAGCGGTATATCTCTAAATCTTTATTGAGTTTGTCGTCAGATATATGCAAGCCATTGCCAATTGTTTTCAGCGCCTCAGTGCGTTTCTTTTCGTCTTTAACGAGTTCTGGATCTGACTGTTCTAGTAAAGTGAACAAACCAATTGCAAACAAGCGATTGTATTTAAATTTAGGATTGTTTGCGATTGCTTGCAGTGAACTTTGAAAGTCAGCATCTCGGGATGAAGGAGTTTCCTGGCTTAACCACGCAATGAGTTCTGAAGCGCTTAAGCTTGTTGCTAATGCTTGCAAACGTTCAGCATCCTGTTTGTAGCGCTGTTCGTCTTGTTCCACAGCCTGAAGCAGGGCATGAAAAATCGACTCTTTATCCCGTTCTGGCTGGTAGCCTTGCATAAAGCGGTCAAAGGTAGTGACGACGCCCAAGGCATAAATAGGATCGTAGCTAAAATCGACATTCACTGACAGTAGGTGCATTTCCACCATTAATTCTTCAACCACCCGACGATAAATGGTGTTTATCGGACGGGTGTGAAGGTTGTAGAAAGTTCGCTTAGTATCAGATACGGTACGGACGTTATTCACAAAGCAATTTTCAAGGGCGACGTATTATTATTCTCTCGCTTTAATGCCACTTTGCCAAGTTTAGTTTTCTACTTACGTCCAGTTCATTCCAAATTCGGGATTATAAATGTTTTATCGCCATAATAAGCTATTATTGGTGGTTTATTCTGATTAGCTCTTCTATGGAGTCATTCCAAAAGACACAGTGCAGAATGCTGGTTTTAGCAACAATTTACAACACCTGATAACTCATCTTAAAACAAATCTGTTTGCATAGAATCTTGGACATCTCACCTATGACTTTTTCACCACAACTACTCGCCCTAGCTGATTATCTTGCTGGTGAATTTGATAATCGAGAACAAGCTATTGCAGAGCCTGCTTGGTATGTTCACCTGCGTTTGTGGCAAAGACCAGTTCCTCTATTTCAAGAAGACAGCTTGACACTATTTGCCGAACAAGCCAATATTGTTAATCTAGATCGACCTTACCGTCAGCGCATTATACGGCTTCTACAAGGAAATGGTCCTGATGCAGCCCTAAAAGTGCAGTACTATATGCCCAAAAATCCAAGTACCCTTGTCGGTGCTGGCCGTAACACAACTTTACTCAAGACGCTGACACCCGACAACTTAGAATTACTACCAGGCTGTGTGCTCAACGTTACTCAGCAATTATTAGCCGTCAATCAGTATAAGTTCGAGGCTACCCCACCTCCAGACACTCGTTGCTGCTTTAGTGTTGATGGCAACATTGTACAAGTTTGCTTGGGCTTTGAGGTGACTCAAGATAAATTTTTCAGCTACGACAAAGGGATTGACTCTACGACTGGAAAAGCCACTTGGGGAGCTATTTTGGGACCTTACTGCTATACAAAGCGAGAACAATTTCGTCTTTAGCTGGCGATACTAGGAGATCGACCTTCTAAAGCCTCCTCTTCGGTTTCAAAGATTTCAAAAACTGTATCCATCATCGTGATTTCAAACACCAGTTTCGCTTCTGGATGCAGATTACAAATCCGAAAACTGCCCTTAACTTTATCAGCATCGCGCATTCCAGCGACCAAAGAGGTCAGACCAGAACTATCGATGAAATTCACCTGACCAAGATTCACTATCACATGACGGCTGAGTTTGGAGATACTCTCCTGCAATTTCAAGCGAAATTGCCAAACAGTGCTAATATCCAGGCGACCAGCTGGTGTTAAAACGATGACGGTATTGCCATCTTGCGTTGTGTAAGTTTTTTGCTCTATATGTATCACTGAACTCCCCCTAACACTCCTTTCAAAAGAGACTGTGGCTTGATACTGCTTCAAGCTGTCAAAAGCTACAAGCTCTGTTTTTCCATTCATCTCCACCTTTTTCTACTGAAATGACGACTAGACTATGTGAGCATATGGCTTGCGAGAACATTGTCTGATGCTGTAGCCTGAGATGAAAAAGCTACAGCAGTGACTGTCATCTTTGTTGCTAAGTGCTTCTATTTAGTAGTTTAACTTACTAAAAAAGTGGTGGGTGCTGAATACTGAGTGCTGGTTTTTTGGTATTTAGCTTTTCATAGCAATGAACGATTGTGAGATGGTTTATACTGTAATGCGCTTCAGTTAAGGCTAGATCTCCCCTAGCCCTTTTAGAATAAAGGGTTGGGGGGATCTTGAATGATTAACATCACTCAGTTAAAAGTACTTTTTAATACTCATTAATGAGAATTCATTAGTGAGTATTACTTAGTTCCCAGTTTACCCAGTCTTGAGGCTTGAGGAAAGTTTCATACAACTGAGCCTCGGGGGAATTTGGCTCAGGCTGATAACCGTATTCCCAGCGTACTAAGGGTGGTAGGGACATGAGGATTGATTCAGTGCGTCCGTTGGTTTGCAGTCCAAAAATGGTGCCTCGGTCATACACCAAGTTGAATTCTACATACCTTCCCCGGCGATACAGTTGAAAATTCCGTTGGCGATCGCCATATTCCATTTTGTGCCGCCTTTCTACAATTGGTACGTAAGCTGGTAAAAAGGCATTACCGCATTCTTGTGAAAAAGCAAACAACTGTTCCCAACTGCGTGGTTCTGGTGCCCCAATTTGGTTGCTGTAAATAGCTGCTGCACCATCTGGATGAGGACCGCGATACAATCCACCCAGACCATCTTGATAATCAAAAAACAGCCCGCCAACACCCCGGGTTTCTCCGCGATGCTTCAAGTAAAAATACTCATCACACCAACGCTTAAACACTGGGTAATACTCTGGATTATGAGTATCACACGCCTGCTTCAGTGTTTTATGGAAATGAACGGCATCTTCGGCAAAGGGGTAATAAGGGGTTAAATCCGCACCCCCACCAAACCACCACACGGGTCCTGCTTCAAAGTAGCGATAATTGAGGTGAACGGTAGGCACATAAGGGTTGCGTGGATGCAACACCATTGAAGTACCTGTGGCATAAAAATCGTGACCTGCTGCTTCTGGACGCTGCGTTAAGATTGAAGGCGGTAGATGGGAACCCCAAACCTCCGAAAAACCTACCCCAGCTTGCTCAAATATTGCACCTTCACGCATAACGCGCGATCGCCCGCCACCTCCTTCTGGGCGTTCCCAGGCGTCTTCTTGAAATTGCCCCACACCATCCAGTTCTGCCAAGGTTTGAGTGATTTGGTCTTGCAACTGTTTCATAAACTGACTGACTCTAGCTTTCGCGTCAGTTGGCAGGGTTTGAGTAGATTCTGCCCGCATTGTTGGGGTTTGGAAGTTCGTAACCATAGACTCAAGAACCATTTATTACAATTTTGGTGAAAGCCGCAAATTTTCAGTTGAAAATTCACGGGCAACAGACGCCATAAAGCAGGCTAAAATTGCCCAAAGAGCTATTATCTCTATAGTCAAGCATTTATATGACTAATGGGCTTGGCTACAGATAGTTATTTTCCCTCAAATGCGTGTATGCTTGTATGTTTATTGTTTTTTTTCAAGTTGTTTATCTTTATGTAAAGTTCTAGGATTGAATTGGGGATTGGGGATTAGGGTAAGGTGCGAGTATTGCCCAGTCCCCAGTCGCCAGTACCCAGTAGCCAGCTTTCCTAACGGCGTTCCTCCCCAAGCAATAAAGAATCTGGTTGGGAACTCTGAAGCGCGACCTGTTGATACTAAATTCCCAAAAGGGTAGTCTACAAGGACTTTCAGCTATAGGAAATTTCAGTTTTTCTCACTATAATTATTACCACATCCGCCCTCAAACCAGGGAAAAATACGGGGCTTACGGATATAGCTTACAAAAAAAACTCGGGGGGTAGGAGGTCACCAGGGTAAGGGTGTGGGGGAAAGGAAAGTCATCGGCGGGGTGGTTCGGGTACCCACTAAGAAAAAAGATTTGTATCCATTTTTGTAGGTGCCTTTCGAGAAGGCGTCCACAGTCTAAGTCCCACGTTCAAAATGTCGCCCCTGCACCCCTACACCCCTATTCCCCTACACCCCTTTGAAGGATATATATGATATGAAAGGTTTTCAATGACAGCATCAAAGGTCGAACCAAGCTGTTCAATAAGAAGTCTGTATCAATTTTATCAGTTACGAATCGGGACTTACACTCGAGCCTTCATGCTGTATCTGTCCAATGGCGACTTGCTATGCTGAAGGCAATTTTGAGAAAGTTTAATGTAAGGGAAGATCGCAGATGCTGAATATGCCAGAGTTACCAAAAAGCCTGTAGCGAGGAGGAATAGGAAAATGCGAGGTTGGTTATCCAAATTCATCCACCGCAAACGTCGGCGGTTTTGTGCTTCTCTGGTACGGACGTATCGAGAAATTAGTTCTGCTTCTGTCGATGAACTGTGGCAAAAAGTAGTTGACATAGCAGATGTTTCTTGGCATCCAATGCTAAAAAGCACCAACGTTCCCTATGGATTAGTACCTAAACCTGGGCTGATTTATCAAGCAGTCACACGCTTATCACCAATTCCCATCCGCATCTTTGTAGAACGCGTCAATCCTAGGGAGTTATTGACTGTAAGAGTGCTAGCAATTCCAGGCGTAGAGGAACGGATTACTTACAGAGTTGAGTCCACAGTTTGTGGCACTTGTGTGTCTTATTCGGTAACGCTGCGTGGTTGGTTATCACCGTTGATTTGGTCTTTTTCCCGTCCCTACGCTGATCGTGTAGCGCGATCTTTAGTTGAAGCAGTAGAAGGGGCGACATTGCAAGCAGTGTCAGGAAAGAGAAAATCCCTCAAAGATAGTTGTTTTGATTTTTAGGGGCTGGGGGCTGGCGACAGGGGACTGGGGACTGGCGGCTGAGGGCTAGGGACTGGAGACTGGGCAATACTTGCACCTTACCCCAATCCCTAATCCCTAATCCCTAATCCCTAATCCCCAATCCCTAATCCCTAATCCCTAATCCCTAATCCCTAATCCCTAATCCCTAATCCCTAATCCCTAATCCCTAATCCCTAATCCCCAATCCCCAATCCCTCATTAAAGTTAAGATCCTAATAGATAAGAATGACTTTTTGTTAAAAATTGTTGCGGCAGTAAGGCAAAAAACACTATGTATGATGTCCTCGATTTCCCTTCAGTCCTAGAAGTGTTGCGACCAGTGCAAGATCCAGAATTGCGTAAAAGTCTGGTAGAACTGAATATGATTCGCAACATCAAAATTGATGGTGGAAAGGTCAGTTTTACTTTGGTGTTGACAACACCTGCTTGTCCTTTACGGGAATTTATTGTAGAAGACTGTCAAAAAGCTGTGAAAAAGCTACCAGGGGTGACAGATGTGTCTGTCGAGGTGACAGCGGAAACACCCAAGCAAAAGAGTCTACCTGACCGCACTGGTGTTCCTGGTGCTAAGAATATTATCGCGGTTTCCAGTGGCAAAGGAGGCGTTGGAAAAAGTACAGTTGCTGTTAATGTAGCAGTTGCTTTGGCTCAAACAGGGGCAAAGGTTGGTTTGCTGGATGCTGACATCTACGGTCCTAATGACCCCACAATGCTAGGACTGGGCGATGGTCAGATGATCGTGCGTTCAACAGAGAAAGGCGAAATTCTCGAACCTGCTTTTAATCATGGTGTCAAATTAGTCTCAATGGGCTTTTTAATTGATCGAGATCAGCCCGTGATTTGGCGTGGACCAATGCTCAATGGAGTGATTCGCCAGTTTCTGTATCAAGTGCAATGGGGAGAACTAGATTATTTAATTGTGGATATGCCACCAGGAACAGGCGATGCTCAACTCACATTGGCACAAGCAGTACCAATGGCGGGAGCAGTCATTGTCACGACACCGCAAACTGTGGCGCTGTTGGATTCTCGAAAGGGGTTGCGGATGTTCCAGCAGATGAATGTGCCTGTCTTGGGGATAGTAGAAAATATGAGCTATTTTATTCCACCAGATCAGCCAGATAAGCAGTATGACATTTTTGGTTCTGGCGGTGGTTCCAAAACTGCGGCTGAGTTGGGAGTACCGTTGCTAGGATGCGTACCATTGGAGATTTCCACGAGAGTTGGTGGTGACAGTGGTGTGCCGATTGTTGTTGGCGAACCAGATTCAGCGAGTGCTAAAGCATTAAAGGCGATCGCCCTGACGATTGCTGGCAAAGTATCAGTTGCTGCGCTGACATAAAAATTACAATTTTCGCCTGGTTGCAGTAAGTAAGCCTGGAATACAGATTTTAAGTCGTTCCTAAATTTAAAATCTAACAGTTAAAGTTTAAAAGCATACAATGTTGTTAAAACGTTCGCTTCCCAGGATTCGTTGGAAGTATTGGTTTAAACCTTGGCAGCAAGTCGATTGGTTATTATTTTGTTTGCCAGTCGCTTTGACTATATTTGGCGGCATCATGATCCGCAGTACAGAATTGAATCAGGGACTGACGGATTGGTGGTGGCATTGGCTTGTGGGTGGCATTGGTCTGACCATAGCCCTGTTTCTTGCCAGAATCCGTTACGAAAACCTGGTTCAGTGGCATTGGGTAACTTACACGATCACCAACATTAGCCTTATAGCAGTGATGGTAGCTGGTCAGAGCGCCAAAGGCGCACAACGGTGGATTAACATCGCTGGCTTCAATGTGCAACCTTCAGAATTTGCCAAAATAGGGCTGATTATCACCCTTGGGGTATTGTTACACAAGCGCACCGCTTCTAGTCTTGATAGCGTTTTTAGAGCTTTGGCAATCACTGCTGTGCCTTGGGGTTTGGTCTTTTTACAGCCAGACTTAGCAACATCGCTGGTTTTTGGTGCGATCGTTTTAGGGATGTTGTATTGGGCAAATGCTAACCCTGGTTGGTTGATACTGCTGATTTCTCCGGTCGTTGCAGCAATTCTGTTCAGCACACCTTGGCCGTGGCAGTCCCCGATTGTTTTGTTCAACCAGATATCTCTGACACCGTTAGGGTTACTGTGGTCAGGCGCTATGGGTTTGCTTGGCTTTTTAACTATTCCAGGAAGAGGATATGGCATTGGTGGGATAAGCGCAATAATTTTTAACCTTTTGGGTGGCGAATTAGGTGTATTCGCTTGGAACCATGTTTTGAAAGAGTATCAAAAAGACCGCCTCACTGTATTCGTTAATCCAGAACACGACCCTTTAGGCGCTGGATATCACTTGATCCAATCTCGTATTGCCATTGGTGCTGGTGAATGGTGGGGATGGGGTCTTTTCAGAGGTCCTATGACCCAATTAAATTTCGTCCCCGAACAGCATACAGACTTTATTTTCTCTGCGGTGGGGGAAGAATTCGGTTTTATTGGCTGTTTGGTAGTCCTGTTTGTCTTTTGCTTACTTTGTTACCGACTGTTACATATTGCCCAAACTGCTAAAGATAACTTTGGCTCTTTGCTCGCTGTAGGCGTTTTGTCTATGATTGTATTTCAGATGGTTGTTAACATTGGCATGACCGTAGGTCTAGCACCGGTAGCAGGTATTCCTCTGCCTTGGATGAGTTACGGTCGTTCTGCGATGCTAACTAACTTCATTGCCTTGGGATTGGTAGAATCGGTAGCAAATTTCCGACAACGGCAAAAGTATTAGACGGTAATCATTAATCTATGGGATTAGTAATTAGTACTAATACAAACGTAGGTTGAGAAAGATTAAGCTATTAACAGAGAAACAAGCAAGGGGAAAGACGATGATTTTACCTGGAGCAACTGTTCGCGTCAAGAATCCAGCAGATATCTACTATCGTTCTGAAGGACTGGTGCAGCGGGTCAGCGATGGCAAAGTTGCTGTCCTGTTTGAAGGTGGTAACTGGGATAAACTCATTACCTTTCGCCTGTCGGAATTGGAACTTGTAGAAACCACTGCAGGACGTAAGAAAGCTAAATAGTCATTAGTTATTAGTCATTAGTCATTAGTCATTAGTCATTAGTTAAAGACTTTTGACTTTAGTCATTAGTTAAAAACTTTTGACCCCTTCAGGGTGAATCCTTCGGATACGCTGAGCGCAAAGCGCACGCTCCGCGAACGCGAACACCAGTCGCCTGCGGAGGGTTTCCCTCCTACAGCGCTGGCTCACTTTTGAGTGATGGATATAATTAACAGGCAGGATGCTCGCTAGCGCACGCTCGTTGCTTCTTTTTGAATTTTGAATTTTGAATTTTGAATTGGTTATGCGCCTTCCCCTGCCACAGTTTAATAGAAGCGATCGCCACCCAAATCATTTTGCGGAGGTGATCGAAACTTCTAGTTGCGAATTTTTAGGTCAGTGTTTGGAACCGGAAGATTTGAGTTTTCCCTCAATGCCTCCGTTTGGGAGTTGGGTGCGTTCTGTTGATGAAGAATCGGGCAATCAAATTTATGCTGTGGTGTATTATGCAACCACTATGCCCATAGATTCCGTACACCGGGCAGTGGCTCTAGGGTTGTCTCTACAGGATTTGCGAGAGGAGCAACCCCAGATATTTGCTATGCTAAAAACAGAATTTCGTGCTGCAATTGTAGGATGGGTGCAACCCGCAGATACGAATTTTTCCAATGCCCGGGTGTACCAGTATCTGCCTCCTCGTCCCCCACAAGTTCATCAAGCAGTTTACCGATGTGAACACGAAGCAATCATTAAATTCACCGAAGATCTGGATTTTGTGCGGACACTACTTTCTGTAAACGGTGCCCCTGTGGATGCCTTAACCGCAGCCGCGATTCGAGAGGTGTATCAGTTACGTAAAGCAGATCGACAATGGCTGATCAAAGCTGGACGTAACCTAAGCCTGCTGCTGAAAGACGACTATGATCGTTTACGGTTCATTTTGAGCCAGATCCACCCATAGGTAGTTAGTTCTCTCGATCATCGTTTAGGTACTGTAGGTAAAATTTTTTGATTTTTTTCCATTAGGGTGACTTTTGCAATTGAATAGATTCAGCAATTACGCTTAAGGTAATCACAGCCTCACTATCCCAACTTCTGCGTCCTACCTATGGAACTCATATCACAAGTTCTTGCTCTGGAACCCACTTCCCAAGTTCTCGGCAAGGAACCAATCGTTCCCTTCGCTATTTTACTGGTGGTCATTTTAGCCGTACCCATCCTGTTTGAACGGCTGCAATTACCAGGATTAGTAGGTTTGCTGGCTTCCGGGGTCGTGCTTGGTCCTCACGGTTGGAATTTATTACAACCACAATCAACCATGATGACTCTGCTATCAGACATTGGGTTAGTTTATTTAATGTTTGTCGCAGGGTTAGAAATAGACATAAAGCAGTTTCGTCGCACCAAAAATCAATCGTTGGGGTTTGGCAGCTTGAGTTTCTTGGTTCCCTTAGCAGTGGGAACTTTTGTTGGGCGGATTTTTGGCTTTGATTGGAATGCGGCAATATTAATTGGCTCTTTGTTCGCTTCCCATAGCATTTTGGCATATCCCATTATTAGTCGCTTGGGAGTGGTGAATAACGAAGCCGTGACTGTGACTATGGGATCCACTATTTTTACTGATATTGCTGCCCTGATAGTATTAACCGTGTGTGTGGTAATGAGAGATGGGCAATTCAGCTTAGGGCGGCTAACGATCTTGGTGAGTTTGTTAACTATCTACTCAATTGTAGTTTTGGTAGGCTTTGATTGGGCGGGTAAAGAATTTTTTCGGCGTTCTGGTGATGATGAGGGAAACCAGTTTTTGTTTGTGCTGCTGTCAGTGTTTCTGGCTGCTGTGGGGGCACAATTGATTGGAATAGAAAAAATTGTTGGAGCATTTTTAGCAGGTTTGGCTGTTAATGAAGCAGTGGGGGAAGGTCCAGTAAAAGAAAAGGTAGTGTTTGTTGGCAGTGCGCTGTTCATTCCCATCTTTTTTGTTAACCTTGGCTTACTGATTGATGTGCCTGCCTTTGTCCAAAGTATTGAAATCATACAGTTAACGCTGTTATTTGTCATTGGTTTAATTGCAAGTAAATTGCTTGCTGCAATTGTTGCAAAACTGGTTTATCGCTACAACTGGCAGGAAACGCTAACAATGTGGTCGCTGTCTGTGCCGCAAGTTGGTGCAACGTTAGCAGTAGCGTTAGTGGGATATCGAGATGGGTTGCTTGATGTGAGAGTTTTAAGCAGCGTCATTGTCCTAATGCTGATAACTTCTACCTTGGGACCGCTTATTACCAGTCGGGTAGCCGTAGGTTTGACGAATTCAACACTTAAGGAGCAACGAATCACTCCGCCTTACTATAAGCCAGAGGAAAGAGACGGAACATACAGTATAGTCGTACCTGTCTATAATCCCCAAACACAGCAGCATTTAATTGAAATGGCAGCGCTGTTAGCACGACAGTCAAATGGCAGAATTGTACCACTGGCGATCGCAACTGCTTTTGCTCACATGGATGCACCCCAGTTGGAAGCCTCCGTACAAAGAAGTCAAAGGTTACTGGCAAAAGCAACAGCATTGAGTGATGTCTTGGGCGTAGAAGCACAACCATTGCTGAGAATTGACGATGCTTTTGCCCAAGGAATTAGCAGGGCTTCTCGCGAACAAAAAGCGAGTTTGATTGTCATGGGTTGGGGTAAACGTACTGGGTTCAAAGCACGTTTATTTGGTAACGTCATTGATAACGTTTTGTGGGCATCCCATTGTCCAGTGGCGGTGACACGGCTGGTGGAATCACCAAAAAAAATTCAGCGCATCTTGGTGCCATTAGAAAATTTGATGACGCCTTCATTACAGCCTGTAAAATTTGCCCAGATTTTAGCAGATGCAAATCAGGCACAGGTGACTGTGCTAAATGTTTGCGAACGCCGTACGAGTTCAAGTAAGATAGCTTGGAGGCGATCGCAACTCTCGTTACTGATCTCAAGATTAGCACTGCAAAATCCCCCGGAAATTCAAATCATCGCTCATGAAAATACTGCTCAAGCGATTTTGCAGGCAGCGAGACTATATGATTTAGTCGTATTACCTTTTATACGTAATCGCACTGTTCCTGGTGGGTTAGCTATTAGCGATGTCACAAGCGAATTAGCTAAGCAACTCACCTGCTCAATTGTCATGCTTGGAGAACCTCAACGTACTCAAACTGCAGTTGTGTCAGCTGAAGTTACGAGTAGTGCCACTGCTACGATGTCAGAGGGAATTGTGTGATTCAAGATGATTATATGCCATTGTTAAGTCTAAGTACAACATTTCATTAATTCGTAACGTTTTTAAACGCAGAGGGGCGCTCTTGGTAAACGCAAAGGTATACAGAGTTTTCGTTCAAGTTTTCGCTATGAACTTATGCAAAGCTGTACTAAGTTGTTTTTTCACCAATCCTTTAGGACTGCTATATAAACTTACTTTTCTTACTTTTCTCATCTACTCACAATTGAAACATGAAATCATACCAAATCGGATCTAATACCTCCTTTATCATTTAGTCCGCGTAAGTGGACGAGCGTTTGTGTGCCCGTATCTGCGATTACCAATATAGCCTAGGCTAAAAAAGGGTTAGAAAAGCGGATTTGGTATGGCAAAAGTTTTTCCCTCTCTATCGACTTTTTTGTAGGTAGAAATCAAGACCGTAAACACACATAAAATTTCAAAGCCAGCACGAACCTGCTTGGCAGATATCTACATTTGCATTTTTCATGTTTATTACGATGAGTTTTTGAATTGATAACTACTATAAATCGATAAGAAATGTGGGTCATGATAAAGTCAAGAAGACTTGCGCTGATCCAACAAAACCCACCTTTAGAGAGTAAAAAATTAAGAATAAGGTGGGAAAAAGAACCAGATGAAATGTCTAAAAAGTCATAGCCACAGGTGAAGTATCAAGTCAAAACGTGATTACCTTTACTTAAGTAAAAGCTTTGTCTTTTATCTAAAAAACTTTATAATTTTAAAGATTTTGTAAAATCTCGGGTAAAAGCTTACCTTTTGTATAAGATGTTTGTTATTTTGCTAATTGAAAATTAAAGCCAGAAAGTGCAAAGATAACAAAAAAGCATCCAGGGGCAAATTGCCAGGTTTAACAAAACCTATCTTATTACCGAGACTGGTAAGGTATTTTGGTTTCAAGGCTGGGTAGTCTAAATATAAGCGCAATCACGGCTGCAAATATTTTGTAAACAAGTGGGAAACTATGAGAATTTTGGTGACGGGCGGTGCTGGGTTTATTGGTTCCCATCTGATTGATCGATTGATAACTGAGGGACACGAAATTGTTTGCCTGGATAACTTTTACACAGGTCACAAACGTAACATACTCAAGTGGTTGGATCATCCTTACTTTGAAATGATCCGCCATGACATTACTGAACCAATTCGTTTGGAAGTTGATCAAATTTACCATTTGGCTTGTCCAGCTTCCCCAGTGCATTACCAGTACAACGCCGTGAAAACAGTCAAAACAAACGTCATGGGGACGCTTAATATGTTGGGGCTGGCTAAACGTGTGAAAGCACGAATTTTGCTAGCTTCAACCAGTGAAGTGTACGGCGATCCTGAAGTTCATCCTCAAAGCGAAGAATACTGGGGTAACGTTAATCCTATTGGAATTCGCTCATGTTATGACGAAGGCAAGAGAATTGCTGAGACATTAACATTTGATTACTACAGACAAAATAAAGTCGATGTTCGGGTAGCCCGGATATTTAATACTTACGGACCTCGAATGTTAGAAAACGATGGTCGAGTCGTAAGCAACTTTGTCGTTCAAGCATTACGGGGTATTCCTTTAACTGTTTACGGAGAAGGTTCGCAGACTCGTAGTTTTTGCTACGTATCAGACTTGGTAGACGGACTGATTAGACTGATGAATAACGACTACATCGGTCCAGTCAATTTGGGAAATCCCGATGAATACACAATTTTACAATTGGCGAAAACAGTGCAAGACTTGGTGAACCCGGACGCACAGATTAAATTTGAGCCATTGCCTTCTGACGATCCACGTCGCCGTCGTCCCGACATTACAAGGGCAAAAACTTGGTTAAATTGGGAACCTACTATTCCTTTACAAGAGGGGTTAAAACTGACTGTAGAAGACTTCCGCCAGCGTATAAAAAGTGCTGAGTCCTGAGTAAAAAACTTGTGGATTTGTTGTGAAAAATTTGTTGTAAAAAGTTAACCCCAAAAAACGAGGAATTGAACAAAATGCGTGTTTGCGTTATCGGTACTGGTTATGTAGGTTTGGTAACAGGTGCTTGCTTAGCTCACATCGGGCATGATGTTATTTGTGTAGATAACAACGAAGAGAAAGTCAAGCTCATGAAATCTGGGCAGTCCCCAATATTTGAGCCTGGGCTGTCAGATATTATGCAGTCTGCGATTGATGCAGGTAAAATTGAGTTTTCAACAGACTTGGCTGCAGGAGTCGCCCACGGGGAAATTCTGTTTATTGCTGTGGGAACGCCACCTTTACCAACTGGGGAAAGTGATACCCGTTACGTTGAAGCGGTTGCTCGTGGCATTGGTGCCCATCTAAACGGTGGGTATAAGGTGATTGTGAATAAATCCACAGTACCCATTGGTTCAGGAGACTGGGTGCGGATGATTGTTTTAGATGGCATAGCCGAACGCCAAAAAACACTGATCACCGCTGGTGCAGTTCCAAGCTACGATAAATTGCCTGAGATTACAGCGGAGTTTGATGTCGTCAGCAATCCCGAGTTTTTGCGGGAAGGCTCGGCGGTATATGATACCTTCAACCCTGACCGCATCGTACTAGGAGGCAACAGTCCAAGGGCGATCGCCATGATGAAAGAACTGTATACCCCGATTGTTGAGCGCAAGTTTGCAGAGGAACCATCTCTACCTCCAGTGCCAGTACTGGTAACAGATTTAAGCTCGGCAGAGATGATCAAATACGCTGCTAATGCCTTTTTAGCAACCAAGATTAGTTTCATTAACGAAATTGCCAACATTTGCGATCGCGTTGGTGCTGACGTTACTCAAATTGCCAAAGGTATCGGTTTAGACTCGCGTATCGGTAACAAATTCTTAAACTCTGGCATTGGTTGGGGTGGTTCCTGCTTTCCCAAAGACGTTGCTGCCCTGATTCACACCGCCGATGACTACGGTTACGAAGCTCAGTTGCTAAAAGCGGCTGTTAGTGTCAACGAACGCCAGCGCGTGCTTGCCATTGAAAAACTCCAGCAAACTTTGAAAATCCTCAAAGGGAAAACTGTGGGATTATTGGGTTTAACCTTCAAACCCGATACCGATGATATGCGTGATGCTCCAGCACTCAATATTATTGAGCAGTTGAATCGACTGGGAGCCAAAGTTAAGGCATACGACCCAATTGTTTCTCAAACTGGTATGCGTCATGGTCTTACCGGTGTGCTGGTAGAAACCGATGCTGAAAGACTTGCCGATGGCTGCGATGCTTTGGTACTTGTAACCGAATGGCAGCAGTTCAAAAACTTGGACTACAGCAAGATGGCAACGTTGATGACCCACCCTGTGCTCATTGACGGTCGTAACTTCCTTGATCCTGAAACCTTGATTAGGGCTGGCTTCAAATATGTAGGTATCGGTCGCTGTCGCTAACCCAAGATTTGATTTCTCGATTTCTCGTTCCCAGCCTCAGGCTGGGAATGCTATTTTAGAGGCAGAGCCTAGGCTGTTGACTCTGAACCCTTTAGCCCATAAGAATTCATACAAAATCTGTGTTGATTCTTTTGCAGGAGAAAGGGGCTGGACTAGCCACTTTTCCGCAAACAAAAATTAGCATGAATAATTTTTAAGAAAATTCTTCAAAAACTTGAAAACTGGGATTTGGGTCTTGGTGAATCTGCCGTTCTGACTTGGGGTTATGTAAATCCTGCCGGAGGCGATCGCCTTTCCACCCGTTCTGCTTCTTTTCATCAGCTTTATTGTCCGCGCCCTGGTTTACAATCTGCAAAACTCAATGCCTCAGTGTCAAGGAAACTAGCGATCGCCATCTCAATGACTGCTTCAACTGGATACTCAATTGCTGCATTTCCTGCTATTAATACCTCTGCGCTAATCTTTTTAAATTGATTAGGCGGTTGGGTCTAGGGGAGAACGCGCCAAAAATCGACTATTGTTCAATCTTCCGATATTGGCATTATCTTTAAAACCTTCGTTCCACCTAATGACGAATGTTCCAATGCCGTATTTCAGTCATGGATATACAAAGAACACGGCGACTAAAGTCACTCGTGTCGCTTCCTTCTCAGCGTCTTTAAACGCCCTCGTTTCCCGCATACCGCAAGGTTTTATGAGAAATTAGGGATTTTTAGGAATACGCTCAATCTCTGCATAACCACTAAAAATCAGCCGTTGACCTTCTGTTTCTAAACGGTTAAGCCGCATTTTCACCCCATCCAAGTCAAAGCGATCTAAATCCACCATATTATCTAAGATTTCCACAAGTGCCAAACTCAAGGTTTGTGAGATTTCTCGTTGTGCTTCTGGTACTGAATCAAGTTCAATTTCTGGGTCTTTAAAAGAAATACGTCGCCGCCGTTCAATGCCTATAGTGACGGTCATATTCAGGGGTACAAGTTCACCGTTGTTTAAATCTGCCTTGGCTAAAATCCGCATTCGATTTTGAGGCAGTAACTGTACCTGGACTTCAGGAAAAGAGACTGGTTCACCGCCAGATAATGCTGTCAATGCTGGTAAAGTGAGATTTTCTAAGCGCTTTCTTACTAATTCGGCTTTAAAAGATTGATTGATGCCGGTTTCTAATAAGACAACTTGAGCGATCGCTTGAGTCGGTTGCTTCAGGCGCAGCTTACCGCTCAAAACCGAGCTAAAGTCAATGGCAACAGCATCAGTTTCTATAGAAATTTCCTCAGCAGCGAAATCTCTGCGGATAACCAAGCCACGACCTTTCATTTTGAAGCTATCGATGCTACCCTGCAAGAGTTTGCTAGAGGGAAAGCAACGAACAGAGACTTCCACTGACTCGCTTTGAGTGAACAAGTGGCGAATCGTTTGGCTCGCGACTGTATTGAGCATCCGCTCTCCCCAGTCATTGCCTTTAGGATCTGTTAAACCAGTAAGTCCGCCTAACATCGAGTTTAAGTTTATAGAAGTTCTCTGTACTTTTGTAACAAATTGTGAAGGATTCAGCAAGTGTTTGGTGATTGAATGTGCTGATAGAAAGAGGTGAGATGGTTAATGAGCGAGTTGATAAGTAGATGAAGAAGAGGGGGAATGGGGAAAGAGGAAAGGGGAAAGGGAAAACGATGCTAAGAGCAGGGGTTTCAAGTATGGACGCTGATTTTTATCGCACTGCGCGTCTCAAAAATCTTCTTTTTTTTGTTCTCCGCAATTAAGATAGGGGCTTTATACCTGTGGGGAAAAGCTTTTAATTCTTTCCCTTTACCCCTTGCCCTTTTCCCTTTCCCCTTCTTGGTAAAAATAGGTCTTTAGGCTGAGTTTAACAATCAGCTTGCCGTTATGTGTTCAATCGCAACAAACAGTGCATCGAGCATCACTTCAAAACTGGTATCAGTTGAACGGTTTAGTGTTAGCAATCCTGCTTGCTCCACAGCAATAAAACCGGAAACCGCAGCATTTACCATTCGCATGACATCAATCAGTTGATTTTCACTCAAGTCATAGGATTCTAACCCCGTTCTAAAGAAGCTGAGGGCTTCCTGAATGATTGGGGAAGCTTGTGGATCGGTGGGTTGTAGTTGAACTTGCATCATCACCCTGTAAAACGCTGGATGCTTTCGGGCAAAATTACGGGTTGCGTGTCCACCAGCCTTAAGCAGCGCACGAGGATCGCTCACTCCGGCGGTTTGTTGCTTGTAATAGGCAAAAAATCTCTGCCAAATGACTAACACAACTGCTTGGCGTAAGGCGGCATTGCCATCGAGATGCTTATAAATTGCGGGTGGCTGAATGCCCAACTCCCGCGCTACTCGATTCACACCAAGGGCAGATTCTCCTTCTCGATCAAGGCAAGCGATCGCAGCTTCAATAACATCCTGCCGCGTCAAGGAGTTTTCTTTCTTCGGACGACCCATCAAAAAACCTAATTAGTTAACATAATTAACTAAAAGTTAATACAATTAATTTTATCGAGTTCTCAGTTGAGATGACAGCAATCTCGATTCTTTCCTGCCATTTCCTACACAAGTTACTATGAGCGATCTAGTCTTTACCCCTGCCCATCAACTTGCTCAGATGATCCGCGATCGCACGGTTTCTTCAGTTGAAGTTCTGGATGCCTATCTAGCGCAGATCGCCAAACACAACACTAAGCTAAATGCCATCTGTACCTTAGACGAAAAACGTGCCCGTCAACGAGCAAAGCTTGCTGATGAAGCCTTAGCACGAGGCGAGGACTGGGGCATTCTGCATGGAGTGCCAATCACGATTAAAGATGCATTTGAAACGGCAGAACTGCCGACGACTGGAGGATATAAACTTCTTAAGGACTATATCCCAAAACGGGATGCAACGGTTGTTGCTAGGATTCGTGCTGCTGGAGCAGTTATTTTGGGTAAAACAAACCTGGCTTCAGGTTCGGGTGACTATCAAGGCATTAACGATTTATTCCCTCGCGTAAATAATCCTTGGAATTTAGATTGCACATCCGGTGGAAGCTCTAGTGGTGGTGCCGCTGCAATTGCGGCGGGTTTATCCCCGTTAGACATCTGCTCGGATTTTGGTGGCTCCATTCGTCAGCCTGCTCACTTTTGTGGTGTGTTTGGACTTAAGCCGACTGATCGCCGCGTTCCCACAACAGGTCATATCCCTGAAGTTCCAGGGATACCTCAATGTATCCGGCAGATGTTAACCGTTGGTGTGCTTGCCCGTTATGTGGAAGATTTGCGCCTGTGCCTGCAACTGATTGCTGGTTGTGATCCACATCAGCCTGACACTCCTCCAGTGCCACTCGATATACCCACTGGCAAAACTCTACAAAATCTAAAAATTGCTTGGACAAATGAATGGCTAAACTTCCCAGTTGCTCCACAGATAAAATCAGCAATTGAGTCTGTTGCCAAGAGACTTGCTAATGTAGGGACGCAGATTGAGCATTGGATACCAGAATTTGATTTTGTTGCTGCTTGGCAGATTTACTACGCCGTCGCGACTTACAATCTCATGTATTCGCAACCAACTACGTTTGATTATGCTCGTAATTCGATCGCCTTTCTATTTCGTGAAGCAACTCAGGGCGATCGCAATTTACGCCAACTTAGTAATGTTCCAGCTATGGGGTTGTCCATCTGGTTCAATCCAACATTGAAGGGTTATTTTGAGGCGTTGACGAAGCGGGACGATCTCATAGCTCAAATGGAGAAAGAACTAGAGCCATGGGACGTATGGCTGTGCCCTGTGGCAATGACAACCGCATTTACACACCGCGCTAAGGGCGAAGCCGTTGATGTGGACGCAAGAAAAGTCCCTTATATGATGGCATCAGGTGCTTACACAGTGCCATTCAATCTCACTGGGCATCCAGTTGTTGTGATACCCATTGGACAGACGCTGGACGGATTACCGATTGGAATGCAAATTGTTGGTAAACGATGGCGAGAGATGGAATTACTGGCGATCGCTCAGGAGATTAACAAATTGGTTGGTGGCTTCCAACACCCATCTGGTTATTGACTGGTTAATAACGTCTAATTAATAAAGTCTAATTAATAAAGTCTAATATAAATGCACATTAATCGATTTTTCCGTAAAGTCCTGATAGGTGAAAGTAGTATTAATCTGCGATTCTTTGAAACGGCAGCAACAAGACCATGCGAAAAATACGGTTGTTCATTGCCTCTAGTCTTGATGGATACATTGCCAGGACATCAGGAGAGGTAGATTGGCTATTCACTGACTCTGACTACGGTTACAACGAGTTTTTTGCCCAAATAGACACAGTACTGATGGGTAGTAAGACATATCACCAAGTACTGACTTTTGGAGAATATCCATACAAAGGTAAGGCAAGTTTTGTTTTCTCAAAAACTGTGCAAGCCGTAACAGACGACAACGTGGAATTTGTCAAGGGTAATTGGGAGGGCTTTATTAACACATTGCGTCAATCAAATGGCCGTGATATCTGGTTAGTTGGGGGAGCACAGACGATTCATTATTTCATGAAACACGGTTTTATCGATGAACTGATTCTCTCGATACATCCAATTATTCTAGGAAGTGGGATTCCGCTGATTGTAAATGATCCCAGCTTGGAAACAGCACTTGAGTTTAAGGATGTCAAAACTTATGATTCCGGATTGCTGCAAGTGTCTTACGATTTAAAAAGAAAAGCCACAGACAAGGAAACTGTATCAAAAGATATTTTTTGAAATTGAGGATTTCAACTAAAATTTAGTATCGAAATGCGTTGGTTCTGCGTAACGCAGAATCAACTATGGAATTTGAACGGTAGCTTAAATCAGCTTATGTGATACGTTTTGCCTTCTCACAAAACATCAACTGATAGGATAATCTGGATGAGCCGGACAAGTTTGACGAACATAACATGCTGAATATGCATCTCTATAAGCAATAAGACAAACTATTCAGACATTGGTGCGATGAACCTGATAAGCCAATTAAAACTAGTATTTGTTAAACCTCTGAGTTGCTTGACAGTATGTTTGTTGACTACAAGTGTTACATCACCTTTATTGCTAGCTGAAAGGAGTTATCCGCAGCAACCACAAAGACTGGCACAATTGGGAGACAGGGAACAGCAGGAGCGATCGCGCCTCATTCAAGAAGCAAATGTTTTGTATAGTCAGGGAAACTTCACAAGTGCAGAGGAAAATTTACGCAAGTTGATTAAGAAATTTCCCAAAGATGCTTTTGGACATTATCAACTAGGGAATGTGCTTTATCAACAAGGCAAAGCCGAAGAAGCAATTACTCAATACAAAGAAGCTATTCGTCTCAATTCGCGCTATGCTCTTGCTCATAATGGGATGGGCATTGCTCTTGCTAGCCAAGGTCGTTTACAAGAAGCTATCGCAGAGTATCAAAAAGCACTAGCAATTAATCCCGAATATGCGGAAGCACTAACAAGTTTAGGACAGGCGCTGTGGCAGCAAGGCAACCGGGATCAGGCGTTGGCATCTTTAGAAAAAGCTGCGAATATCTTCAAAGCACAAAATAGACCTGATAAAGCTAGCCGAGTTGAACAGCTTTTGCAACAGCTGAAAACAACTGATGACCCCTCCGTATCATGAAATGGAGTGCAGAGAAAATATTTTTAGGGTATTCCAAAAAATAAATTATCCAATCTTGTATGGAGTAGGCTTGTGGTTCCCCTGCCATCAAATTAACCAAAACGTTCAGCAAGGGTCAAACTGGAAGCCTAATGAGTAATTCTGTTCCATGTCCAGGTTCTGAACGACAAAGTAATTGACCGCGATGTTGCTCGACGATGATAGAGTGACTGATCGATAACCCTAATCCAGTGCCTTTACCTACAGGCTTTGTGGTGAAAAAGGGGTCAAAGATACGGTTCTGAAGTTGGTAGGGGATACCAGTGCCATTGTCAGTTATGCGAATCTCAACCCATTTTGAATTTTTGTCTTGGGATTCTTTGCTGTTATGGCTAAGTTTTGTACTAATTTTTATAGTTGGTTTAAAAGTGCCTTTATTTTGCTTTTCCTCTAAAGCACCTATTGCATTAGACAAAAGATTCATAAAAACTTGATTAATTTGCCCTGAATAACAATTCACCAAGGGAATTTTTCCGTATTCTCGCTTGACCTCAATTGCTACTTGGTTTTTTGGCGCTTTCAGACGGTTTTGTAAAATTATCAAGGTGTTATCAAGTCCTTTGTGAATATCAGCGGGCTTTGCATAAGCCTGATCGCAACCAGAAAAATAACGCATTGACAGCACAATGTCTCGAATTCTCTCTGCGCCCTCTTTCATCGACGCCAGTACTTTTGGAAAATCCTCAACGACAAAATCGAGTTCATTGGCTTGTATTGCCTGTAAAATTTCTACATGAGGCTGAGGATAATGTTTAGTATATAGTTTTACAACATCTATCAAAGCTTGCATATACTGGGAAGCGTAATCAAGATTGCCGTATATAAAGCTAATGGGATTATTAATCTCGTGAGCTACCCCAGCCGCCATCTGTCCCAAACTAGACATCTTTTCGCTTTGCACAAGCTGTGCTTGAGTACGCTTGAGGTTATCAATAACCTGCTGAAGTTGCTCACCTCCAGCTTGTAATTGGGCTTGTGAACGCCGTAGTTCAGCTTCGGTTTGCTGACGAATGTTAATTTCTGTTTTTAGCTGGTGATTCTGCTGACTGAGTTCCTGGTTTTTCTGCTGAAGCTGAATTTGCAAGGTGCGAATTGTCAGTTGATATTTGATTCTTGCTAAAACTTCTTCAACTTGAAACGGCTTGGTAATATAATCTGCTCCCCCTACTTGAAAAGCTTTCGCCTTGTCTACCCCTCGAACCAACGCACTCAAAAAAATAATGGGTATATCGCGAGTTTTAGGATCGAGTTTCAACTGCTGACAAAGCTGATAACCATCTATTTCCGGCATCATAATATCCAGCAGTATTAAATCTGGTAGTTGTGCTTGCACAGCTCTAAGGGCTACGCTTCCACTAATAGCTTGTCTTACCTGATACCCGTAAGACCGAACAAGTGTAGATAAAACTCGCAAGTTATTTGGCTCATCATCAACAATGAGAATATCGCCATATGCATCTGATTCTGAAGGGTTGCACATCATAACTTTGATGATTTTCCAGCGGGTTGATGATCATCCGCTGGTTTAGAAGTTAGTGTTTTTTTGCTAATTTAATGTATTATTTATTATATGAAACCGCTCTCAGAATTTGGGCATACTTAATAAGAAAAACTGCTGAATCAAAATGATATATTACAACATTACGACACGCAAAATGAAGGGGTTACAACGGGATTTGCACAGATTATTTTAAAGCTTTAGTAACTGTTTAATAAACATTATTGTTATAAAATTATTGTTATAAAATTAGGCTGTATAAAAGCTTTTTACAGGTATACTGAAAATTCGTTCCCAAGTGGAACCTGGGAACGAGAGAATAGCAAATCTAGTTTTTTACCCCTGAATTTTTTAGCCAGCTCAGGCGGTGAAACTAGTACAGCACAGCGGGTTTCCCAACCTCGGCAACTGGCGCAATTCGTAGCGTGTCCGGAGGACATACTGAAGGGGCTTTGTTTGTGTAGCCTGTCACGAAAGAGTGCAAAATCTATCTAAAGGCTACGTTATAACTAGGGTTACATCTTACCGTGCTGCAAAACTTGCTGAAGGTGATGGCGGATTTCCTGCGCTTGCTCGATATCAGACTGGCGCAATTTCTGGAACAGTTCTACACAAGGCTGAGAACCAGCTTGCTGTGCATCATTGATGTAAGTCTCATAAGCTTTGATTGCTTCAGCTTTGTTGTGCAACACAGTCACGAAGTCATACTCCAGGTTGCTGATGGGATTTTGAGTTTGAGTGTTTCCTGCGGTTTGAACCATAGATTTACCCTCCTTTAGGTTTCTTATTCACTTCTACTTGTCCTACAAGAGGTATTCATCTTCCTAAAAGAGTATGCAAGCATACGTAGTTGGTAGATAAAGTATTAACCTAAAAGGTTAAATTCCCAGGTTCCACCTGGGAACGAGATAAGAACCTGAAGACAACTCTACTATTCAAGCAATCTCCTCACAGCGACGTGAATGCTTGAATTCACGCTCAAATTCATGTTGTCTAATCTCACCGTGTTTCACAGGACAAAATTTAGTGTTGGCACTTATGCAGTCCATATGTGGTGTCTTGGCACAGACTAGCAGTAGCCCGCCTAGTATCAACAATAAGCCACAAATTGAGGCAACCTGAATCCAAGAAATTTCCAATGCTCCGTGAACCACCACTTCTCGCAGTACAGATACAATTGTGACTTCTACTGCCACTCCCACGGCAATGCTATGTTCTTGCAAGTAAACCATAAGCAGTCGAAATAACTCGACCAAAATCAAGATAAATAATATCTTGGCGGTTATTTGTTTATAATCTGGTGCTTGCGTGAGGGCAATTAATATCCCCCATAGCTGGATAAGCATGACGGCAAATAGACCTAGGCATAGAATAACCACAATTAGGTCTTGGAATGCTTCCATATTGCGAACAATCCAATGCCGATCTAGCCAGCGATCGCAGAACAAGAATTGGCTCTTGAGGCGCTTTTTCATGAGTATTTTTATTCCAATCGGGAGAACTTTTAACCACACCAGCCAGTTTCTTTGACACTTTTATTGTGCCGCGATTACGCTTTATTTATTGTGCCGTGATTACGCTTTAACGAGGCTGATAATTGAAGTTCTGCATTTGTTGTAATAATTGTGCTGCATTGTTCGCCCACTGGAAATTACGCTGACCGTTGTATAAATCTCTCGCATATTGCAACACTTGTGCCGCCTCTGGATATTGCCTTAATTGTATAAAAGCCAGCCCTGCACCATAATAAGCATTGGCGTTATTGGTATTTGCTTCTGCCGATTTTCTAAAAGCTTCTAATGCATCTTTTAACTTACCTTGACTAAACAAAAGTGTCCCGAGATTGTAGTGAGCTTCTGAATATTTGGGATTAATTTTCACTGCCTTACGAAAGGCATCTTTTGCTTTATCAGCTTTTCCTTGTTGTAAATAACATATGCCCATATGATAGGCAGGTTCTGGTGCATTTTTGCTCAGATCCATTGCTTTTTTAAAGGATGCGATCGCTCTGTCCCAATCTCGTTGTTGCTGGCGCAGCAACCCTAGGTTATAGTGAGCAACTCCCAGTTTGGGATCAAGCTCTATTGCTCGTTGCAAGTAATCGTTCGCTTGCTGCCAATTGCTTCCTTCCAACAGCGATCCGCCCAAATTCGCATAAGCCAGAGCAAACTGGGGATCAGCTTGTGTTGCTTTGTAAAATGCATCTGCCGCAGGTTGTAATTGTCCTATTTGTCGCAGTGCTAATCCTAAATTGTAGTGCGCTGCGGCTAACTTGGGATCGAGTTCTGTGGCTTTGCGAAATAAGGCGATCGCATCTTGTACTCTCGCTACCTGAATTGCCTGCAACCCTTGGCTCAAGTAGTCTTGAGCGCTGCTATCAACGTATTGCGCCAGTAGAGGGAGGCGGGAATCACGAGAAGATGCAGTGGCTGGGGAAGAAGGGGAGAGAAAGCTTTGTACCACTAATATGATCACCAAAGCTGGAAGGCGATATTTATAAAGAGGAACTCGCATTGTTTTCTTATGTAGGAATTTGAGTTACTTTACTTTACAAAGTTTGTATGAGACATTAATATATTCACATAAGTTTAATTTTGTATAGTATTTTTTGTAATTCTTAAATTTTACTGTGGTAAATATTACGAGAAAATACGATTTTTAACTGGCTACATTAAAGAAGAGATAATCTCAAGTTAAAGACAGGATAATCTTTTCAATCATCAATGTTAAATCCTCAATAACTTAGGATAACGCGGCGAAACGTAGCAAGCCGCTAAGGAGGTTGTATGAACGAAAAAGTCAAATCGGGTTCGCGGAATGTGGCAATTGTCGGTCCATATTTAAGTGGCAAAACCACATTAATGGAAAGTTTGCTATTCGTTACAGGAGCGATAACTCGCAAAGGCAGCGTTAAGGATGGCAACACAGTAGGAGATAGTGCTGCGGAATCACGCGATCGCCACATGAGTGTAGAAGTGAGTACCGCTAGCACTGAGTATAATGGCACTCGCTTCACATTTATTGATTGTCCTGGAAGTGTGGAATTTGCCCAAGAAACTTACAACGCCCTCATGGGAGTAGATGCGGCAATTGTAGTTTGCGAACCCATTACAGACCGAGTTCTCACCCTTGCTCCTTTATTTAAATTTCTTGACGATTGGGAAATTCCTCACCTTGTGTTCGTCAACAAAATGGATCGGGCTAATATGAATGTCTTAGACACATTACACGCCCTGAAAGCCGTTTCCAGCCGTCCCTTGGTAGCGCATCAATATCCCATCATTCAAGCGGAACAGCTCATTGGCTTTATCGATTTGGTAAGCGAGCAAGCATACAAGTACCATGCAGGTGGTCCTGCTGATCGCATCCCCTTCCCGGAAGAACTCAAAGAAGAAGAACATATGGCACGGGCAGAAATGCTCGAAGCTTTGGCAAACTTTGACGACCATTTATTAGAAGAACTTTTAGAAGACATCGAACCGCCCCAAGAAGAAATCCTCAAAGACCTGAAAATGGAATTAGGGGCAGATTTGGTTGTACCTGTTTTCTTTGGAGTGGCTGAACAAGATTACGGTGTACGTCCGCTTTTAGAAGCTTTACTTAGGGAAGCCCCTGAACCAGAAACCACAGCAGAACGTCGCTTAAAAACCCAAAAAGGCAATTCTCCTATAGCGCAGGTACTAAAAACTTATTACACTCCCCAAGGTGGCAAACTCTCTCTTGTGCGAGTTTGGCGGGGTAAGTTAACAGACGGTATTGTTCTCAATGGCGTTCGCGCTGGTGGTCTTTACCGCCTCATGGGACAACAACAGCAGCAAATTAACGAAGCTTGTGCTGGTGAAATCGTTGCTGTCAGTCGTTTAGAGAGTATCAAAACTGGGGATACTCTTTTTTGTGAGCAGTTGACGACAGCATTACCCAAAGCTGAGCAGCTAGAACCAGTTTATGCCTTAGCGATTACTCCCGAAAAGCGCAACGATGAAGTTAAGCTCAGCAGTGCTATTACTAAGCTGTTGGAAGAAGATTGCTCTCTTGCTTGGGAACAACACGGCGATACCCACGAAGTTATCCTTTGGGGTCAAGGCGAGATTCATCTGCAAGTCGCACTCGATCGCCTGCGCCGTAAATACAATCTGCCGATGACAACGCACTTACCGCAAGTGCCTTATAAAGAAACTATTCGCAAGCCAGCCTCATCAATTCACGGGCGCTACAAACACCAAAGCGGTGGTCACGGACAGTTTGGCGATGTTTATCTCGACATCAAGCCATTACCACGCGGCGAAGGCTTTAACTTCAAAGAAACTATTGTTGGTGGAGTGGTTCCCAAGCAGTACATCCCAGGCGTGGAAATAGGCGTACGGGAGTTTCTCTCACATGGTCCGTTGGGTTTCCCAGTCGTGGATGTAGCGGTCACTCTCACCAATGGTTCTTACCACACTGTTGATAGTTCCGAACAAGCATTTAAGCAAGCAGCGCGTCTTGCTATGCAAACGGGAATACCCAAGTGTGAACCTACGCTACTAGAACCGATTATCCGTGTGCAAGTCTCGACTCCAAGCGAATTTACCGCCAAAGTGCTGCAACTTGTGACTGGTAGGCGAGGGCAGATTTTGGGTTATGAAGGCATACACGATTGGCAAGGATGGGACAGTGTGATCGCTTATCTGCCGCAAGCAGAGATGCAAAACTTTATCGTAGAATTGCGATCGCTCACTCTTGGCGTTGGTTCCTTCCATTGGGAATACGACCATCTTCAGGAAGTTCCTGATAAAATTGCCGATCGCATCCGCACCTCTAGTAATGGCAATGGTGGTAACGGTAACGGCAATAAGTAATTTTGGATTTGAGATTTTAGATTCATCTAAAATCTCAAATCTTCGCTGCCCATAGGCTCAAATTTGGAAAATTCAACCACACAGCGACACAGATAAATCTGATATGTCTGTGTCGCTCTAGTGCATCTGTAGTTCCAAATCCTCATGAAAATTATCGTAAATTACAGGGTTTAAGACCATGAGCGTTTATACGTAGTCTCAGTTTCAGTCGGGGTTAAAATCCCGGTTTGAAACTGTCTTCAATGCCGTACCTTATGAATTTTGAATTGTTAATTTGACGTCGGTTTGGCTTAATGTGACGACTCCACATACCTATAACGCCAGCTGGCGCTCAAGTATCTGGTGAAAGTGCTGGATGCGGGATTCCTGGTACTTACCTAATGTGATACTACGTTTTCCAAATGTCTTCAAGCCTTGCTGGATGCGACGTAGGTTTGAGGTATCCTGGTCGAACACCCGACCAAGTCCGCCTAATTCAGGCGCGTTAGTCCAACTCTCTTCAGGTGTGAGCCAGTGAGCCTTGGCAGAGGGTGGGCGCATTTCGGGTCGGCATGGCTGGAGCAACAACACGTCCATAATCGAGGAATTGGGGTCGTTGCCGTTGGGTCGGAATCTAAATTGGAGCGGTGCCCCTACACCAGCCCACGGCATAAAATTGGGAAAGATGAAGTACTGGATAGCGTCAATCATCTCGGTGTCAGACAAGGCTGAGCAGTCAATATTGAGGTTTTCCTGTATACGTTGCCGAGCTGCTTGAGCTGCATAAGCACGTGCAGTCATTCCCTCAGGTACCTGCACCATCGCTGGATCACCACCCCCAAACTTTGCGATCGCTTCGGCAAGGGCTTGTTGGTCGAGTTGGATACCCAGGTGCGGGCTTTGCACAGCAAACGGTGTAATCATGCGGTTGTGACGACCGTATACGTCGTACTGGGAATTTGCGTCACCCGTGAACGTGAGGATTTGCGGGTGGGTAGTTACCGAGTGGTATGCCTCCATGAATGCCTCAAGCGTAACTTTCCAATTAGCTGGCATCACTTTGGCAACGTGTACAGCGGTAAAATGGTTTTCCAGGGGAAAGTGCTTAAAATGTTCGGGTATATTTTCTAAGTAAACCTCAAGCGGCTCACAGTTTAGGTCAAAGTTAATAAATACGAAACCCTGCCATGTTGCCACCTTAAGCTCGGGCAGACGGAAGGCATCGTTGTCTACATGTTCAAAGTCCCACCGACAGGGAATATGGGCCAGTGTACCGTCAAGCTTCCACGTCCAACCGTGGAACGGACAGCGAAAAGCCTGAACCTTGCCGCTGGTGGCTCGCAGTTGTGTCCCCCGGTGCAAGCAAGCATTATAAAACGCCCGGATCTCGTTGGTTGCACTACGCACGACTAGCACCGAAAGATCCGCAATGTCATATACTACATGATCGCCGACCTCAGGTATATCCTCCTCGCGGCAAGCCCACTGCCAAACCTTCTTCCAAAGCTTTTCAACCTCAAGGTCATGGTAATCTTTGTCAAAGAAGACTTTTGGCAGAATTTCAGCAGTTCCAAGATCGGTCATGGACTGCTCAAACAGCACGGGTGGCACTGGTCGGGTATCTTCTCGCAGCAGTTCCTGGACTGTCTGCATTTCCTGCTTGGTAAAGTTGATGGTAGTCATGGCATTTTTCTGCTTGGTTTGCTAATATCACGTCCATCCGTAATTTTAGGTTATGATCTTTTTTCAATAAGTAATATTACTTAAATATATGCAGAAAAACAGACTAGAAAACAAAATTTTTATGAGAGTGATTGCATTATTTTTACCCCTCCTAACCTCTTCTTAGCAAGCGGAGATGCCGCAGGCGGTGGGGTTCTTTCTATGCATCTTCATATGGAAACGGTATTAATTCACATTAGACGTAAATCCAAAAATCTATGGAAAATACACAAAATTGGTATATTGTCAAGCGTCCTGTTGGTCATTGCGAAATAGTCTCCAGCAACGAAGCGACTGGAGATGATAATCCAGAAATTATAGAACAGTGGGGACCTTTCACGAACCAAGGGGAGGCGATCGCCCGTCGTGTGGGACTGATTAGGTCTGGCAAATGCCAACCGGTATTGTAAATATAAAGAAAGAAGAAAGAACGAGGAAAAACGAAGAAGAGTTTTCGTCTTCTGTTTTCTTTCTTCCCTCTACTTTCTTCATTTTTCTGCCCTATTATTGCCTCTTTGTGCAATTTCCTTGCCTAACACTTCCGCCGCTTTAGCAAATTGGGGATCTGCTTGAGTGCCAATTTTTTCGCGCTCTTTGAGCCACAATGCTTGTCGCTGGGCATCTGTCATGTCCACCTTGATATCTGGGTCAATGCCATGCTTGTTAATATCACGACCACTAGGAGTCAAGTACTTGGCAATTGTCACAGCTAATCCTGAGCCATCGTCTAGGGGACGCACTGATTGCACCAAACCCTTACCAAACGTTTGACTACCGACCAAAACAGCACGCTTATTGTCCTGCAAGGCTCCTGAGAGAATTTCACTAGCACTGGCTGAACCTTTATCCACCAACACCACGAGCGGCTTATTAGTCAAAGCACGTCCATTTGCTGTTTCCCGTTCCTGTTCTCCTTGACGGTCTTGAGTGGAGACAATCGTACCCTTATTCATCCACATACGGGCAATTTCTACGCTGGAGAAGAGCAAGCCTCCTGGATTATTTCGTAAATCGAGAACATAACCAGCAACCTGCTTATTCTCCAAATTTCTCACTGCTTGTTGCATTTCCTTACTGGCGTTAGCGCTGAACTGCTTCAAGCGAATATAGCCAACGTTACCTACTCCTGGAATTTGCTTTTGGGAATACTCGACTGGATGAATTTCAATCTTTGCTCTTGTAATTTTGAATTCTTTTTCTTGACCGTCGCGCTGAATAGTCAAATTAACCATCGTTCCTGGTTCACCTCGAATTAAGGATACTGCCTGATTGGTATCCATACCCTCGGTGCTTTTTCCGTTAATTTTGGTTATAATGTCCTTTGCAAGAAGTCCAGCTTTCGCCGCAGGTGTATCCTCAATTGGCGCAATCACAGTCAGCTTTTTCGTTTTTTCATCTAGACCCATCTGGATACCAATACCTGTCAATTCCCCAGAGGTATCCACTTGCAAACTTTTGAACTCTTCTGGATCCATAAACCGGGTGTACGGGTCATCTAGCTTTTTCAGCATTTCCCGTATAGACTTATAGGCTTCCTGTTTATTGCTGTAGGACTTGTTTAGGTACTCTTTACGAACAGCTACCCAATCAAGCTTATTAAAAGTAGCATCTACATATTGGCGATTAATAATTTGCCAAACTTCATCTACTAAATCCTTAGGACTTTCTTTAAATAAAGCCTGTCCTTGCGAGTGAATTCCCAGGCTGGTGACTGCGATCGTTGTCAGTGTCACCGCTGTAGCACCCACCAAAACAAGCCCACTTTTTGTAATCACCATAATGACAGCTGTGCGTCTACGGAAAGTTTTATAGTCAGTATGCCCAATCTAACACAGGGTTTTAATGTACAGACTGAGCATTATTTTTTATTTCATGAAAAGCCTTTGTCGTCCGGCGATATCGGAACCGTCGGTACAAAACTTGTCGAAAATTTTTTTATGGATCTACCCAACGCCCATCTGCCTTAATTAAATTAATCAACTCTTCTACTCCTTTTTCTTGTGAAACTTTTTTAATTTCTTCTCTCCCACGATAGAGAGAAATATATCCAGGTGTTTTTCCAACGTAACCATAATCGGCATCAGCCATTTCTCCTGGTCCATTGACAATACAACCCATAACTGCTATGTCAAGTCCAGTTAGATGTTTAGTAGCTTCGCGGACTTTGTGCAGGACTTCTTCTAAGTTAAACAATGTACGTCCGCAGGAAGGACACGCGACGTACTCGACCATTGTTTTCCGCAATCCCAAAGCTTGCAAAATACTGTAACATACGGGAATTTCTTTCTCTGGTGGTTCGGTCAGCGAAACGCGAATTGTATCGCCAATTCCATCAGCTAAAAGAGTCGCAATACCAGCGGTGGATTTAATCCGTCCGTACTCTCCATCACCTGCTTCGGTCACACCTAAGTGTAGCGGATAATCCATACCCAGTTCATCCATCCGCTTAGCAATCAGGCGATAAGCGGCTACCATCACCGGAACCCGTGACGCTTTCATGGAGATGACGATATTACGGAAGTCCAGGGATTCACAGATGCGAATGAATTCCAAAGCAGATTCTACCATTCCTTCTGGAGTATCCCCGTAGGTGAACAGCATCCTTTCCGCAAGCGAACCGTGATTAACCCCGATTCGCATAGCTTTACCCTGGTCACGCAAGGAAATCACTAAGGGAGCTAAAGTTTCGCGGATTTTGTCCCCAATTTCGTCAAATTCCGCTTGAGTGTACTCAGTTCTCCCAGAGTTCGGCTTTTCAAACACGTATAACCCCGGATTAATTCGCACCTTTTCTATATGTTTGGCGACTTCCAAGGCGATTTTCATGCCATTATGATGCACATCGGCAACAATTGGCACATCTTTGTAGGTTTTAATTAATTTTTGTTTAATCTCTGCCAACGCTTTAGCATGAGCCATACTGGGTACAGTAACGCGGACGATTTCGCAGCCAATTTCATGAAGACGACGAATCGCTGCGACGGAACCATCAATGTCCAAGGTGTCTTCGTTAATCATTGACTGCACCACCACAGGGTACCCACCCCCAATGGTGACATCGCCAACTTTGACTGGACGGGTTTTACGCCGCTTGATAGTCGTGTCAAAGGTGGGTTGACTAAATGCGGTATTAGAAGTTGTAAGCGTAGGTAGGGTTTGCATAACCTATTAGGTAATTTTTTGTAGCAAAGATATCAACTTTGAAAACATTCTGTTTCCCAGATTGCCACAGGTGGGGCAAACTTGAGTGATAAATTTTGAGAAAAAATAGGAGTAAGAAAGGGACAGGGAGAGATCAGGGGAGTGGGGGAACCCAGGAGTGGGAAAAAAGTAAAAATTACTTATGGATTATCAAAATCCTGGCAATAAGCAATAAATACTATTAGCAGAGGCAATAAATTTATGAGCCAATTATTAATTCCTGTAATTCATTCTATTCCTGACGGTGAGGCTTTAATTAAAACCGTACTTCACCACTACCCCATCAGTAATATAAATAGCTGCAAACTATACAAGCGTGGTCTCAACGATACGTATTTGGTGGAAACTGAGCAAGAGAGATATATTCTGCGAGTTTATCGGCGTGGTTGGAGAAATAAGCAAGAAATTGATTTTGAACTGGAACTGTTAGCATTTCTACAAAAGCAAAAACAGCCAGTTGCATACCCCATTGCAAGGAACGATGGTGTTTTTACAACAGAAATTGCCGCACCAGAAGGAAAGCGCTATGCGGCAGTATTTTCCTATGCACCAGGACGTGCAGTCAATGAAAATCTTGATGGTATACAAAGCTATCGTTTAGGAGAAGCACTGGCAAAAATTCACCAGACACTAGACGAGTTCAAAAGTAGTTTTACTCGCCCTGCTTTGAATAGTGATTACTTGCTATATTGGTCAATACAAGCAATTACACCTCTGTACCAACACCGAGAAAGCGATATTAACTATCTGCAAAAACAGGTAGACCAAATAAAAAGGCAGTTAGAAGAATTCAAACTACCTTTGTTAGCACCAGCTTATGGAATTTGTGTTGGCGATGTTCATTCAGGAAACGTTCATTTCACCAAACAGAACGAGCCGACTTTATTTGACTTTGACCAGTGCGGTTACGGCTGGCGTGCTTTTGACATAGCGAAATTTTTGCACGTAGCAATTAGGATGAAAATAGATGTCACAGTTAGAAATAGTTTTATCGAAGGATATCAGTCAATTCGTAAACTGAGTGAAACAGACCTTGCTGCAATTCCTGTTTTTATCAAAGCTGCCCATATTTGGGTAATGGGGATTAGTGCAAGTCTGGTGGAAGATGTTTTGGCTTATGGCTGGTTCACCGATGAGTGGATTGATGAGCGTTTGGCAATGTTAAAAAAATTGGATGATGTTGAAGTCTAAATACCAGAAACCAGGGATATGTAATTTTCAAACAAGCACTCCTAAATCAATTTTTGAGCTAATAGCACAAGCCCGTTACGACTCACTTAAAAAGATATTATTACTCAGTTGGTTCCAAACCTTACTTAAACTAAAACCTAAGTATTTTCATACCTGAGAAAATAGGAAAAAATGAAATAACTCTAGTACCGCAAGGCGGAAGTCAAAAGTCAAAAGTCAAAAGTCAAAAGTATTATGGAACGGGCTTTTTAGGGATTTTAAATGGTTGCTCTATTTACGCCGCTCTGTACTAGGGCATAGCTACAATAATGGAAAGAATTACCGTTAGAGGTGGTATAGCAGGGGACTGGGGACTGGGGACTGGGGACTGGGTGAAAAGCCTTTTTGTGTCTAGGTTTTATCATCTGTTAGCGTCGTACGCACCTTGGCTGTTGCTATAATTTGCCAAAATTACACTCGAAGTCCCTGAAGAACTTTGTGAGCAACTGGCTAGTGTAGGCGATCGCCTCATCGTCTATCACCTACCTCATCACCCCTCATTGATGGAGGGGTTATTTTTTAGCTTCTTGCATTCGTTGCAGTTGGGAGTGCGATCGCCCTCCATAGCGAAGAGCAGCTAATTAATTGCCCCTCTATTAACGAGGGTTTTTTGGGTATCTGCAACCTTGCAGATAAAGGTTTCCTCGGTCGGCAGCGTCCTAATATCAAGCTACTTGTCTGGATGTTCCGTCGCTAGCGTAGTTGGTAGCAATGGATTGAGTAGTTAGGCGATTGCATGATTGCACTGCGCTGAGCGCGATGACGCGAAGCGTCCGCCGTAGGCGATCGCGCGCAGAAAACTCGTATGAACCAGTAACCAGTTACGAAAGAAGATAACGGGATTGGGCAATTGTAGCGGTCGGTCGTTGGGTGGTTGGGTGAGTAGAGCAAGAGTGCATAAATTAGTTGACCCTCCCCTAACTAACAAAAGATAGCACGTACCCCGCTATCCTTGGGCGGGGTTCCCTTCAACCCACACTCGCCCAAGTCTTTTTTATAGTCATACCCCACAATCTTGTGTGTTGTGGGGTTTTTCTTATCCGGACGATATACCATTCGGGCGGTGACTCGGTTGTGGCGGTGGCGGTGAGGGTCGGTCCTTGGGTGGTTGGGTGAGGGCCGCAAAAAATGCATAAACCTGTTGACCCTACCCTAAGTATCCTTGGACAGGGTGGAGGGTGGCGGTGGCGCTGGAACAACAGAAAATCTAAATTTTCTCAATAAGTTAGCACTTATTGATTTGACAAATTAGTTATGAGTGTGATGAATACAATCTACTTTTCAAGTCGGTCGGTGGCAACGTGGCGGTGGCGTGGGTCGGGGCGGTGACGCTAGCGGTGGCGGTCGGTCGTTGGGTGGTTGGGTGAGGGTCGCAAGAATGCATAAACCTGTTGACCCTCCCCTAAGTAACAAAAGATGGCTCGTAGCCCGCTATCCTTCGGCGGGGTTCTCTCTCATCCACACACTTGCCAGTCATGCCCCACAATATCACGTATTGTGGGGCTTTTGTTGTCCGGACAATACACCATTCGAGCGGTGGGTCGCCGGAGTGATGGAAGATTTGGTCGGGCGAGGCGCGTGGAGCAAGAAGAATGCATAAACCACTTGACCCATCCCTAAGTAAATAAAGGTAGTTATGTACCTGCTATCCTTGAGCGGGACTTTCTCACGCATTTTGTTCATAGTTGTTACGGTTCCCCATAATCCAATGTGGTTGTGGGGGATTTTGTTTTCATGCGATCGCCTCTTCCAGGTGCGCTTTGCGCGATCGCCCTTGGCGCTGATCCCTGACGAAATCTTTCCCTAACGGTCAGGGTTGATGGCCAAGAAGGCGATTAGCCGCGCTATTGCCCACGCTCATGCTTAGCTTGACTAACTATAGTGGATAAAACGGCTTATATTTAATGATGGACACCCCAGCAAAAACCCAACTACCTATCCCTCCTTACTTTAACGCCCAAAACGTAGCTGTAGTCTGGCGCGTACCTTATCAACAACGTGCAGAAGAAGCAAGAGAATGGGCAAAAAAACATGACATCAAACCAGCATCCGAAGACAAAAGTTGCATTTGGCTGCTTTTAATTGATGTGCAAAACACTTTTTGCATTCCCGAATTTGAATTATTTGTAGGTGGAAAATCTGGTGCAGGTGCAGTAGATGATAATGTCCGGTTGTGTGAGTTCATCTATCACAATTTAGGAGTGATTACTAAAATTATTCCTACGATGGATACCCATACAGCAATGCAAATTTTCCATCCAATCTTTTGGGTAAACCAGGCGGGTGAGCACCCAACGCCATCTGCTACTAGCATCACACCAGAAGATATTGAAAAAGGGATTTGGAAAGTTAACCCGGGAGTTGCTTACAGTCTTGGCTACGACTACGAATTACTAGAAAAACACGCCTATCACTACGTTAAGCAGCTGAGCCAAGATGGAAAATATCCGCTAACAGTTTGGTCTTATCATTCTATGTTGGGTGGTATCGGTCATGCTTTGGTTTCTGCTGTGGAAGAAGCGGTATTTTTCCACTGCATTGCTCGTCATAGTCAAACGCAATTTGAAATCAAAGGGAATAATCCTTTAACAGAAAATTATTCTGTTTTGCGTCCAGAAGTTTTGGAAAGTTTTGATAAACGCCCCTTTGCACAAAAGAATACACGTTTGATTCAACAATTATTAGAATTTGATGCTGTGATTGTTGCAGGTCAAGCCAAAAGTCACTGTGTTGCTTGGACAATTGACGACTTATTAACAGAAATCCAGCAGATAAACCCGAATTTAGCGAAAAAAGTTTATCTACTGGAAGATTGCACTTCCCCTGTTGTTGTTCCCGGTGTGGTGGATTATACGGAAGCAGCAGATGCAGCATTTGAGCGATTTGCAGCAGCAGGGATGCAGTTGGTTAAATCTACGGAATTGTTTTTGTGAGGGAGGGAGTGAGGGAGGGAGGGAGGGAGGGAGTGAGGGAGGGAGGGAGTGAGGGAGGGGGATGAGGAAATAATTTCTCGTTTAGCGTACTTTCTCGGTACTTTCTCACTGTTGGAGATACCCTTTAGGGTCTTGAGCTGTCCAACCTAAGGATGAGCTAGAACGCACTTCAAAATGGAGATGGGATTGGCTGATGGTTGGTGTTCCAGTTGTACCTACGGTTCCGACTAAGTCTCCTTTTTTCACTTGTTGACCGACGGAGACTTTGATACTGTCAAGATGGGCGTAGCGGCTTTGCAAGCCGCCACTGTGATTAATGATGACCAATTTACCATAAGTTCCTTGCTCGTTGGCAAAAGCTACGGTACCTTCACCGATCGCTTGCACTGGCGTCCCTTTTGCTGCTAACAAATCCATACCACTATGAAAAAAAACTTCTCCATTGCTAGGATTAGTTTGCCAGCCATAGCCTACAGCCACAGTTGCGACTTCCCCTAAGGGATACCCAGCTAATTTACTGAGGGTGGAAGGAGAGGAGTTACCAGGGAACTGAGGTGTGGGAGATTCAGTCATAGGACGACTGGGTGAGCGATTTCCCTGGGGAACAAAAACGACTCTGGGATTTTTCTGACACCCATTCACGTCAAACAATACATCAGGACGAATTTTATATTTTGCTGCTATTTGTCGCCAGTTTTGACCAGGCGATACCTCAACAACAATTCCGTTATATGGAGGAATTTGAATTTCGCTACCAACGGCAATTTTACGGTTTTGTAAAGCCGAATTCATGGCGATAATAGTAGCTGGTGTGAGATTGTAGCGTTGCGCTATACTCTCCACTGTTTCTCCTGGTGCAACTTTATGTCGCTGGAAGCGTTCAAGGGCTGAGGTCTGGCAACCAGTTACAGAAGTTTGTGCCACTGCAGAGTATGGGTTTGTGTATACTAGCCCAAGGGTGCTGGTGACTATGCTACAGAGAAAAAGTAAACGATAGCAAAAAGTCATGTATGTAAAGGAGGCACTCAATTATTCTAGATTTTAGATGCCAAAAGTGGGTTATGAGAGGTGGTTAGTGCTACTTTTTGACAACTATAGCAGGGGACGCTTGGACTGGGGACTGGGTGAAAAGTCTTTTTGTGTCTAGGTTTTATCATCTGTTAGCGTCGTACGCACCTTGGCTGTTGCTATAACAACTCACAATTAACAACTAAACAACTGACTGATGAGCAATTCATCTGTTCCGTTTCGACTTGCTTGACTTAACTTACAAATTAGGCATCTGCATTGCTGACCTTGAGCGTCATGATTATGAAATTATCTTTAAAGCAACTGGTTATTTATCTATCCATATTAACTATTGGCGGCGGTGCAGGCTTGTTGGGTAGTCGCTATCTCCCGCCACAAAATCGCTTGTTTCGTGAGTTAAGAACTGTAACAGCGTCTTCGCCCCCAGAAATTGCACCTGCAAATCCTGTTGGTGGACAAGTTGCAGCTCCTAGTGCCGATAATATGAATTTTATTGCTACTGCTGTTCAAAGAACTGGACCGGCTGTCGTGCGAATTAATGCAACTCGCAAAGTGGCTAATCCTATTTCTGATGCGTTGAAAAATCCCCTTTTACGGCGATTTTTTGGAGAAGAAGAGCAGCCATTCCCCAAAGAACGGATAGAGCGTGGAACAGGATCTGGATTTATTTTGAGTGAAAATGGACAAATACTAACGAACGCTCATGTTGTCGCGGATACAGATACAGTACAAGTGACCCTCAAAGATGGTCGAACTTTTGAGGGTCGGGTCGTTGGAGTTGATTCAGTGACAGATGTGGCTGTTGTGAAAATTTCAGATTATGATTTGCCAACAGTGAAACTAGGCACTTCACAAAACTTAATACCAGGTCAATGGGCGATCGCTATTGGCAATCCCCTCGGTTTAGATAATACTGTGACAATCGGCATTATTAGCGCCACAGACCGTACCAGCGCTCAAGTTGGTGTTCCAGATAAGCGAGTCAGCTTTATCCAAACCGACGCGGCTATTAATCCGGGTAACTCAGGCGGACCTTTATTAAACGCCCAAGGCGAGGTTATTGGCGTTAACACTGCTATCCGCGCCGATGCTCAAGGGCTGGGTTTTGCCATCCCCATTGAAACAGCAGCCCGCATTGCGAATGAGCTTTTTACCAAAGGGCGTGTGCGCCACCCGTTTTTAGGGGTTGAAATGTCCGACTTATCTTCTAGCAAGAAACAGCAGATTAATCAAGACAAGAATCTCAACATCAAACAGGATGTTGGGATAGCCATTACAGGAGTCCTGGAAAATTCTCCAGCACAACGAGGAGGACTCCTTCCTGGCGACTTGATTCAAAAAGTGAACGGTAAGCAAGTAAAAACATCTGCTCAAGTACAGAAGCAGGTGGAGTCTAGCACCGTAGGTGACATATTGGAAATCGAAGTCAACCGGAACGGGAAAATTCAAACATTTAAAGTACAATCAGGGGCTTATCCCCAGAAGTAGTTAGTAGTCCTTTGTCGTTTGTTCTTTATAACTAATGACTGATGACAAATGACAAATGACTGTTAACTAATGATTGTTACTCAAATGATCTAACTGCATCCGTTGTTCCATTTGGCGGAGAAAATAACCTGTCATCATAGCCGACGCTAAAAGACCAGCAAGATTGTCTCGGTCTGTAGTAATTTGGACGTTAAAATTTTCTGCGGGTAACATCCCAACAAGCCCTTGGACGTTTTGCGAAATAATTTGTTTAATTTCGGGGCTGACAGACTGGGCGACGCGGGCTAGGACTTCAGGTGGTTGGTGCTGTAGATACTTGAGTAACTGATTAGGAAGTTCCTCGAAGCTATCATTCAGGATCTGATTCGGGTGTTCCTCAGGGTAGTCATTCAAAAAATTAGGATCAAACACCATTGGCTGTTTTTTTAGCTGAGTTGCTTATTCTACTCTAAACCATAGTAGAAGGGTGAGACATATCACTACCTCTTTCTGGAGTACTAGCATTCCTCAAAAGCAGTAGTACTCAATCTGGTTGTGGTTGTGCTGTGAGTTCTAGCTCTAGCTGTTTTTGCTCTTGGCTATTGGATAATAATTGCGGAAGTTGCTCAATTTGGAAATATTGGTGAAATTTTGGGGTGACTTGTAACGAATACGAGCGAGACTCACTATCTCGGCGTTTTTTGACAAAACCGAGTTCGACGAGTTCGGAAACGTGTTGATACGCACCAGAGCCGCGCAAGTTGATCAACTCGCTTTGCAGTATTGGGCTATTTAAGGCAATGGCTGCCAAGGTTCGTAATGCTCCCAGACCCAATTCTACTGGAATCAAAGTTTGTACCAAGTCATGAAAGTCTGACCTGAGTTGCAAACTATAACCATCGGAGGTTTCTACAACTTCTAAGGCGCTATCGCGGCGGGCATACTCATCAATGAGTTCGATGATGCCTTCCTGAACTGTCGTGCGATCGCAAAGGGCATACTCTGCAATTTCACTTATGGACAGGGGTTTACCCTTCAAATACAGAATTGCTTCTATCTTCGTCGATGCATTCATCACGGCATTATTCATCGGTCATCAGTCATGAGTTATTGGTGAGTCCAGTGCTGTTCGCGCAGCGTGCCCGAAGGGCATAGGAGGGTTTCCCGACCTAGGCAACTGGCGAACCCGTAAGGGTCATTAATCACTTGTATAAATAAAAAATGATGAATGAAGGAGAATCACAAGTGTTTGGCACAATAACATAATATTTGAAAAAAATCAAGATTTGTAAGAAAAGACCAAAGGTGAGCCGAAGGCTGCTTCAATAATTGTTATAACCTTCACTCCTGATCCAGTCTAGTTTTTAGGATAAATTCAGCGATCGCCAAATCTTGTGGAGTGGTCAACTTCAGATTCGTCTCTTCTCCCTCAACAATTCGTACACTATAGCCGCATTTTTCAAACAAAGCAGCATCATCAGTCACTTCCCAGCCCTGACGGACACCTTCAGCGTGGCACTTTTTCAATAATTTAACATCAAAACCTTGAGGAGTTTGTGCCGCCCACAATTGCCGTCGGTCAGGCGTGCTTTGAATTATGCCATTTTCATCTACGACTTTGATAGTATCCTTAACTGGTACGGCGACAATTAAACCAGGACAATGTCGAATAGCTTCAGCACAAGAGTTGAATAAATTTGGTGTGGCGAGGCATCTGGCTCCATCATGAATTAACACTTGCTGTGCGGAGTCTGGCAGCGCTTGCAACCCATTGTAAACCGATTCTTGACGGGTAGAACCCCCTTGAATCAGTTCCACTGGCTTAGTTAGCTTTAGAGAGGCAAGAATGGTCTTGAAATCTTCCCAGTCATAAGGTTGGGAGATAATCCCTATCCAACTGATTTGACTTGCTGCTTCAGCGGCAAGAAGAGTCCAAGCGATAATAGGCTGGGAGCGTACCACAAGCAGGAGCTTATTGCGGTGACTTCCCATTCTTGTGCCTGTTCCAGCAGCTGGAATTAATAAATGCACAGGATACCTCAAATTTGATATTAGGGACTGGGGACTGGGGACTAGGGACTGGGGACTGGGGACTGGGGACTGGAGACCGGGGACTGGGAAAGAGACTAATCCGAAGGTTCTTCTCTAATCCCTAATCCCTAATCCCTAATCCCTAATCCCTAATCCCTAATCCCCAATCCCTAATCCCTAATCTCCAATCCCTATCTTCCCCTAAAATAATGAGCGAGTAAGCGTGAAGATATATTATGCGAATAGTAGCCCTTGTTCCCGGCGGAATTGGCGACCAAATTCTCTTCTTCCCGACCCTAGATGACCTGAAGCGCTATTACCCCAATGCTCAGGTAGATGTTGTTGTGGAACCCCGTTCAAAGGCTGCTTACCGGGTGAGTAAGTCAGTTAATGAAGTACTGGCGTTTGACTACAAAGACCGTAACAGTATGGCAGATTGGGGCAACTTGGTAGGCACAATACGCGATCGCGAGTACGATATTGCCATTGCTCTGGGGCAAAGTGCTTTAGTAGGTCTTTTGCTCTGGTTAACCGGAATCCCCACACGAGTTGGCTATAGGAGCAAAGGAGCTGTTTTTCTCACCAATCCAGTTCCTCTAAGAACAAATCAGTATGCTGCTAGTATGTACCATGACTTGCTGCAAGGGTTAGGTATTAACTCTCCTTGTCCAGAGTTAGCAATCAATGTGCCAAAACTAGATATTGACTGTGCAACTGCGGAACAACAACGGTTGGGGATAAAGGAAACTGGTTACATTTTGATTCACGGTGGTTCTAGTAAGCTCGCCCAAACCAAAGGTCTAGATAAAATTTACCCTGTCAGGAATTGGCAGCAAATTATTCAAGACATCCAGCAAAAGCAGCCGGAAATGCCTGTGGTGGTTATCCAAGGACCAGAAGATGAAGAGTTTGTGCGTACTCTCAAAGAGTCTACACCCAATATTAAAGTTACTTCTCCTGATGATATTGGCAAGTTGGCGGCGATGATTGCTGGAGCAAATTTAATGCTGTGTACCGACAGCGCCCCGATGCACTTGAGTGTGGCGGTACAGACTTATACCATTGCCTTATTTGGTCCAACAGACCCAGCAAAGTTATTGCCTAGAAGCGATAAATTCCTTGCCATTAAATCCCCCACGGGTAAGATGGCAGATATCGCGCCTAACACTGTGTTGGAGAAAATTTGGGGTGGCTAAACCTGCTGTATTCCTTGACCGCGATGGCGTGTTAAATGTTGAGGCTGGCTACATTCACTCTGTAGAAGATTTACATTTAATTCCCGGTGTTGCACTTTCCGTACGCCAGCTCAATGACCAAGGTATTTTTTGCTGCCTTGTTTCCAATCAATCTGGACCAGCTAGAGGTTATTATCCAGACACTCATGTACAAGCGTTACATGAGCGACTTTGCGGATTATTGGCACAAGAAGCTGGGGCAAAATTAGACGCTTTGTATTATTGTCCCTACCTAAGTCCACCAGAAGGCGGCAAAGACCCAGCATACACTCGCTGGTCTACTTGGCGCAAACCAAACACAGGAATGTTGGTCGCAGCGGCTTGGGAACACGATTTGGATCTCAGGCACAGTTTTATGGTGGGAGATAAAGCGACTGATGTTGATATGGCACACAATGCTGGTTGTGTGGGAATTTTGGTGCTAACAGGGTTTGGCGATCGCGTTTTGGCTGGTGATTACCAGCACCATACAAAACCCGATTACATCGTCAAAGATTTGGCTGTAGCTGTTGAATGGATTTTGCACCAGCTACAAATTTAAAAAAAATACAACAAATCAAGCGCTATTGAGCTTCACCTCGGTACCACTTGTAGCAAAACTATTGCGATCGTCTCTTGGGGGCGATCGCTATTTAAAATCTGAATCAGGCAATCCTAAATTATTCCTGAACAAAAGATTCTTGGCTACTTCAAAAAGTCAGGAATTTGAGCGAATTGATTTTCACAGGTCTTGACTTTTGGCTCCCCTTACCAACCCTCTATACAAATTAAATATCTAAAAATATGTAACAGGTAAGGAATTTAAAAAAAAAAGATTTTTTGCTAAAGGCTAATATAAATCAAACTTTTATGTAAAAATTTGTAAATAACGAACAACTATGTGTAGCCTACTACACATTATTTGTGCCCTATCATAATTAGGTATAGGTTAGAAGTTAAGCTTGGGCGCAACTTCGAGCCTAATTTTTGAAGGTAACACTGAGTTATTGAATAGAAAACCTGACAATGAGTCTTGAAAATGAAATAAATAGGGAGTTTAAAGCTTTGTTACGAAACTGATCAGCTGCAACTAAAAATTTACGTTAGAACAAAGATTAGTGACCTCAGTGCAGCAGGCTGAGGATTCTCGGCTAAATGGCATCTGCTTGTTGCCATTATTATTAGGTGTGAATAGCTTACGGCTGGATTTAGCACGCCATGTTATGTGTTCCTTCACTTCCCTATTGCTGTCAGGCTGGTGCATCGAAAAAAGAATGTGAAGAAAGATTATAAGGAAAAACAGATGGCGATTCGATTACATAGCTTTGTGAGCAGTGGAAAACGTTACATCCAAGTAGAGAGCCAACCTCACCACATTACTGGTATTTTTAGAACGCTCATGCGCTTTTCAAAAAATATGCATCACTGTACGTTAACAGATGCAGAAAGTGCATATTTTGTCTGTGAAGAAGATGGAACAATGACCTTCTACCAAGCTGGAAGTTCCGATGTTGGTGATTCAGAAGGAATTTGGACATATCTTGTCTATGAATGTCCTGAAGGTGAGGAAAAAGTTTTCCTTGACTCATCTATTGATACAAGTGCAAATTCTTTAAAGCAATTGTTTGCTGGTTACAAAATAGTTCAAGTTGCTGTAGATATAAAGGACTATCTTAAATATCAATACGTCGAAGATGAATATCTAGATGTTCAACTACCTTACGATTGGAATACTTTAGAAGGAAGAAAAATCGCTAACCTTCTGTTAGAAGAATTTCAGGCGTTGAAATCATCTCCTGTGTTTGCAGAACCTGCTGGTAAAGAATACATGAAAGCCGTTTTGAATGGCTTTATTAAAGCTGGACAAGAAGTATTGGAAAATGGTGGCATCTTGAGAGATTTTGAATCGACTCAATACGATGTCCTAAAAAAGACCAAAATTGATGAGATGGCAAATTTGATTCTTGAATATAATGACTATCGTATTTGGAAAGCGGCATTACCGAGTAAATCGAAAGCAGTAGAATACGCTTTTAGTACAGCATTAAAACTTATATGCCGTATTAAGTGATAAGAAGACTATATGTACTAATTGCATAATCACTGCTCATGGTCGTTGGGTGTTGAGTGTTAACAGTTAACACTCAACACTCACAACAAGTTAATTCTGATTTCCATAGCATCTAATAAAATGTCTTATAAAGCATTTTATTAAATGCTATGCTTTCTCTTTGTTCTGGTCTATCGGGGCATCCGCCGCCTTTTTACCAATTACCTTTTCAAAACATCTCAAATAAGGCATCATCTAACTCATAGCCCAGAAGTTGCGCCATCGACTGGAGACGAGATTTACTAGGAATGCCTTGCTGTTGTAACCAGTCGTTTAAAACAAACAGCTTGTGCATCAAAAAGATTTCTAAGGCTTCAGGATTATACTGAATACCTTCTCTGGTACTGAACTGATGGGGTACAAGCATAGCTGCATAACGAGCGAATTCCCCAGCTTTCCAATCTAGTAGAAATGGCAACCAGGGATACCGAGTATCCAGGCGGATAAACCACATCCGCACTTCTGGGATTTCTGATAGTTCCCGTGGATCGCCTGGTTCCAAGGAATAGTTAATATCAAAACGCAGCTGCTGCTCTTCGGATGCGATCGCCCCCTCTTGCAGCAGTTTTTCAATATCTGTGACTACAGGCGACAGATCCAAGGAGTTAATGTGGTCAGTATTGATTGCGATGGTGATTGTCATCGAGTCAAAAAATAGCCTCGACAATTCATACTACTCTTTTCCTGCATACAAATCACAAAATTAGTCGGCACGTATGCTTGGAAGCAGCGCTAAGCACTCAAGGCTTGTGGAACTAACTGGGGAGTCATGGGGGGAATAACTCAAGGTTCTCAAGAAAAACTCTTGAGTGAGGGAGGGAGGGAGTGAGGGAGGGAGTGGTGTGCCGCTAGTCGGACGCTCCTAACTAAAAGTAAATGAATCATAAATCGTGGCTCTTGACAAGACAAAAGCCTTCAGGTAGACGTTGGCAAGGTTTTTAAGCTAAAGTTGTAATGAGTTTGTTTTAGAAGAGAGTGTGATCGAGCAGTTAAAAAGCATAACTATCCCCTTACACCAACCTGTGATTTCCCCAAGCAAAAAAGCAAAAACACAGGCAAAGCGGAACGTGTAGGGTGCAAAACCTTTGGATATATAAAATAACAAACAAACATTCAAAAGGGAAAATTAGCCCAGAAGTTAAGAAACTTATAAAATATGCAAAAGCAAGAGATATCTACAAAACCAATTCGTTCACTGGAAGATGCTCTTGAGCAGTGTCAGGCATTAGGTATGCGCGTGAGTCGTCAGCGTCGCTTCATTCTGGAACTGCTTTGGGACGCAAGAGAGCATCTTTCCGCTAGAGAGATTTATGATCGCCTGAACCAGCAAGGCAAAGAGATCGGACATACTTCTGTTTATCAAAATTTAGAAGCGTTATCCAGTCAGGGTATCATTGAATGTATTGAACGCTGTGATGGACGTTTATACGGCAATATTAGTGATTCCCACAGTCATGTTAACTGTTTGGATACAAATCAAATCTTGGATGTTCACTTAGAATTACCAGAAGAATTTCTCCGCCAAGTTGAAGAACAAACAGGAGTGCGGATTACTGACTACAGTATTAACTTTTACGGCTACCGTAACTCACAAGAAACGAAATGATGGTTGTGATGAATTGCGCTTCAGCGCAATCACCAACCTATCACCGATTATCAAATTCACTTATAGTTATATAGCTCGTAAAGTAATCCCAAACTTTATGGATGGGATAGTGGGATTGCCGTTTATCCCTGTAGTTTTAGGACTTTGGACTAAAATTACAAACGTAGATGTTTGACATTGTCTACCCTTGGGTAGCTTTGTCCAGATATTTATGAGCGGTTCTGGATCTACTTCGCTGATAAATTCAACCTCAAAATACCTAGCGTTGTATTTTGGATGAATTCTTACTTCCTTAATTGCATTGATGTTAAGTCTCTTTGGAAGCGCTTGTTCTGCTTGTGTGTCGCTAAGTTTCCCTGGACGGAGAGTTTTGAGTAGCCTTTGCAGTTGAGCATCTTGCAGGGGACGTATGAAAGATGAAGGAGTGAGGGAGTGAGGGAGTGAGGGAGTAAGGGAGTGAGGGAGTGAGGGAGAAATTTCGCTATCTACTCTCGTTCTTTGTGTGTCTCAGATCATCGCTTGGTCTAGCCAAGGTCGCTGTAGACTTTTTTCCTGGTTAAGAACTTGTTGTAGACCAAGAAGATAGGCAATTTGAAAGGCTAGCCATGTGCCTTCGTTGCCTTTTAAGGGTTTTTTCTTGCTCAGTGCACTCACTAAGCTTTGAGTGATGTAGGCGAATACACTGATTTCCTGGCAAACACTGCCTATGGGTAGTTCTAAAATTTCTGCTAAGGTACAAATATCAAAAGGCATAAGGCTTTTTACTTCCATATCCTGAACAATACGGAATGCTAAGCCTGCTATCTGGGCTGGTGAAAACTCTCTTATTTGGGGTAGTTCAATGTGGCGTTCTGCTAAGGTGTGCCGAATACTCAAAGTCATTGAATCAAAGGGTAAATGCCTGCCTATGGCAATTATGATTCATTTATCTGTCTACGGAAACAACTCCTATTAAGGTAACTAAGCTAATTTGTCAAGTTTATTTGTTACCAAAAGAAAAAAGCCTGCATTTTGAAGCCGATTATGAGCGATCGCCCTCTAAAACTATTGTTAGTAGACCAAGACCCTATCTTCCGGCTAGGGTTACGAGTGGCTTTGGAAGAATGTCCTAATGTACAAGTGGTCTCGGAGGCTCAAACAGATACTGCTGCATTGCAGATTTTAGCCAAAGCACAAGAAAACCCTAACCAAGTTAATTTAGTTGTTTTGGAATTGGGAAATGGTCGCTCCCTCTCTAGTCAGCAGCTCGGTTTACAACTTTGTCGGCATTTGAAAATCCAGTACCCGAATCTGCCCTTATTGCTCGTAAGTTCTGTTCAAGAACAAGGGTTGCTTTTAGCAGCAAAATCTGCTGGGGTTAATGGTTACTGTCCCAAAGGTACGCCTGTTTCTGAATTAGTCACCGCCATGCACGAGATAGTAGCAGGTGGCTCATGCTGGAATGGGCAGATAAGAGAGGACACCGGGTATACTCTTGAAAACGTTTCCCCTTCTTCTCGACTTCCTTTCGCTCAACTGCGGAAGCATCTACGGTTATCTGGAATGCGTTACATTGACGCTACCTTGGCAGAAGTAACGGCACAATTACAAGTTCCCGGCTTACCTTTACTTGATAAAGCAGTTTTAGCTGGGCAAAGACGAGAATTGCTAGCAGCTCGTTGGCTGCTGAATCGATTATTAGCTTCAGCAGTGGAAAGGCGAGAGGTACCACGTTGGCGTAGTGTTCCTACAGGAAATAATTTCGCGTCTGTACAGTTGCAGCCTCCTGCAAATCCCCCACTCAGTACTTCTATTTCCAAATCTGAACCAAACAAGCAACATACCGCTTCTCTACTCAGCCCGCGATCGCTACAAGCGGCATTGTTTGCATCTTGTATTACCAAACTTCAGCTTCCTTTACAAAATTTGACAGCTACCCCTCTGGAAATTGATATTTTACGTGAAGACAAAAAACGTGATTTACTTTATCTTGTTCTCCAAAAAGTTGCTGATACCCTAGATGAAATACGAGCTTCTCGGGTAGAAATCAACCAATTATCGGAATTAAAAAATACTTTACTTATTGACGCTTGGGAAGCTGCAACTACAGAGTTTTTTGGAAAATTTGCTAGGGTAAGAGTTGGCAATAACAATTTAGAAATCGTCAATTTTCTACTGCAAAGTTCTGCAATTGTGCAAAAAGATATTTTTGAGAAAATTCCTCTAGCTGAGGAGTTATTTTCTTATCTTTTATTTCAAACTGGTTTGCAAATTGATAATGCCTCATATCCAGCAGGTAGTTCTGAAGCAAAAGAGTACGCAGAAATGCTTCTAGAGAATTTGTTAATTCAAATAGCAAATGGTGTGATACAACCGCTGCTCAACTCTTTAGCTGATGTCGAAGAAATTAAACAAGGTTTTTATGATCGCCAATTGATTTCTACGCGGGAAATCGAACGTTTTAGAAATAATTTGTCGTGGAGATATCGCCTGAGGAATTATGTTAATGAGCCTCAAGCAATTTTTGAAAGCCGCTATGAGCTATTTGTTTTTGCACCTCGCGGTATTGCGACAATTTCCATTTATGCGCCGCGTGGACAAGAGTTAGCTCAACTTTCTGGTATTCCGCTAGTGATTACCTTAGCGATAGAATTTCGTGATGCGATCGCTCCTCGTCTACAATCATTATTATCTTTTTTAGGAAGTGGTGTTGTTTTTGTTCTGACGCAAGTTATTGGGCGCGGTCTAGGTTTGGTTGCTCGTGGGATTCTTCAAGGAATTGGCAGTGTTTCTTTAACGGAAAAAAAGAATAAAAAGTTATGATTTTTTACAAAAGCTATAAGATGATATTTTAAACCACAGATGGACACAGATGGACACAGATAAATCATCTTTGTGCATCTGTGGTTCATTTTCATGCAATTAACTTTTGCCAGAAGCTTAGCCCGGGAGCATCCTAATTTTACACACTTGCCATTCTGCCCTCACCCCCAACCCCTCTCCCCATTTGGGAGAGGGGAGTCAAGTCCTACTCTTATTCCCCTTCTCTCGTGGGGAGAAGGGGTTAGGGGATGAGGGTAAGTAAGGTTTTTGCATATTTGGGATGCTCCCGCTTAGCCTGGATAGGCGGACTTTTTTTTGGTCAGTTGAAGAAAATTTTGCTTATCACTAATCAACAGAATTTGAGATTAAATGCGTAGCTTCGCTTGCAGGTACTTTTGCATCCAAGTTAGGTACAGGGATATGTTTCATTTCCCAAACTTTTAGCAGAATCAGGTATTCATAGAAAGCTTGCAATGTACACCAAGCAAAACCAGCGCGTCCGTCTAAGCAGCCACCTAAGACAAAATACATATACAAAAAACGTATGAATGGTCTTGCTGGTAAGCGTAAGGACAAATCTTTTAAAGCGCGGCGTCGTTCAACTTCTGACTTCCCAAAAAATAAGCTACGCCAGCTGACTGTTCCATTCTCTAATTGATGCAGGGTTTCTCTGGCTTCATCTGTGGAGTAACGATTGTGCTTTTCAATCCAGCGGCTTAAACCTTTGCTAGAAGTGTAATGGGGATATGTTTCTTTTAAAAAGCCTGTTGAACCGTCACAAACCTCTCGTTCTGTGTGACCGTAGTCTGTAAACCAAACTTTACCGTGGCGGAAAAGGCGCAACTGGTAACGGGGATACTGAGTACTGCGGCGAATCCAACGATTCATGAAAATGACGCGTTCAGCGACGTAGTAACCGATGTAGTCTGGATTCTGACTTGCTTTTTCGCATTCTGCAAACAGTTGTGGCGTCATGCGTTCGTCAGCTTCTAGAATGTAAACCCATTCATGCTTGGGTGGTATATTTTCTAGCATCCAAGTACGCTGACGACCGTGGCTTTCAAAAGGGTGCTGAACGACACGAACCGGGTAGCGACTGGCGATTTCGACGGTGCGATCGCTACTACATGAATCTACAACAATAATGTCATCTGATAGCATCGCCGACTCAATACAAGCCGCTATATCTATTTCTTCGTTATAAGTCAATATGTAAATTGAAAACATTCCCAACGTTAGTCATATAAGTTCTCTTGTGCCAGATTATACTTCTTTATAGTAAATATCTGCAAGAAACACGAAATGATTTTCATCAAGGAATGAGTCAAAGTGGCAGTATGAGCTTTTGTTAAATTTTTAATGCGTCATACCGCCTTTGAGGATAATGAACTAGCGTGCAGGTACTTTGCGTTTTGCACCTTGGAAAGCACCCATACTTCTTAATCCTGACCAGCCAATAATGATGTAAGCAACAGACAATAGCAAACTATTCACCACAATCCTTAAACCAGGCTTCCAATTTTCTTGAGCTTGTTTTTCCAGTTCTTCCCGGCGAGTGCGAATTTGAGCTAGTCTTTGATTGGCAAGTTGCTGTGGATCAGTTTGTTGGGCGATAAATTTGTCAAGCTCCTGAGGATTTGCCTTAAACTTCTTGAGTAAATCTTTTGTAGCTTGGGGAACATTTGGGTTATTCAGTGCTTGGTTGTAACGCTGCTGATCTTGAAGCAGTTCACTGTACTGAGTTTTGACTTGAGTTCTCTGCTTTTCTACAGCTGCTTTGACTTGATCATTACCCAGTTGAGCTTGCACTTGGTTGAGCTGGGTTTTCAATTGGTTTTCTGCTAATTGCGCATCCCTAGTGATTTGATCCACCACTTGAGTTCTTTGGTTAATAATATTCATTGCGTGGACAGGAGCAATAACCAAAAAGAGTAACCCCAAGATACTTGATATGATCAGAGCCGGCATTCTAAAATCTATGGGCTGCGGTTGATTGCCATCGTCGAAACTGTCAATCCAATACGCAGCGAATAACATACCTAAACCAACCAATGGGACGACTCCCCGTTCAACCATACTTGCTGCCCATCTTAGTTGCAACTGCTTATCAGTAGGGCTGAAGTCAAGGCTGAGAATGATAAAGTCAATCAAAAAGGACAATATTAAGATTATCCCAATTACCTTAAGTGTACGGGCGGCGATCGCAGCAGCAAAACGGTTATTCATAGTTTTTTGTCTCGTAGTCTAAGAAGTGAATATTCTATATAAAGGTACTGGAATATTGTTTCCATGACGCTATCTATTGTTTATGATTCCAAGATTCTTTTTTGGGTGATATATTTTCTACCCTCTGATTTCAGCTACACCACGGTAGCATCTGTATTCTAGCTTGTCTTCCGGAAATCCTTGTGTTAGAAAATACCAGATATAGATTGACACCATTGATAACCGTAGTAAATATTCCATTAGAGGGATTTCGTGTGCATTTTTCTTGTGTATGAGGTAGGGTGTGAGCAAAGAAATGATTACACACCCAGCTACCACACACAAGTTTAGTGCGTAAGTCCGAGAAGCTTTTCCCAAATTGGCAAATCCTCCGGACGATCAATATCAGCCAACAAAGGCAAGTAATTTACCAATAAATTAAGCGTCTGGGCAGTATCTATAGTCTGTTGCAATACTTGAGAGGTTCCCCAATCTATATTGATAAATAATTCTGGGACAGGACGCTGCAAACCAATCAAGTAATAGCCACCATCTACCGCTGGACCAAGCACAAGGTCGCGCTGCTGAAGTTGTTTAAAAGCTTCTGCTAAAATTTGGTCATTAACATCAGGGCAGTCAGTACCGATAGTAATGACTGTTTCTGCACCTGATTGAAAAGCATTGTAGAAAGATTGTGCCATCCGCGAACCCAAATCTCCCTCACCTTGAGGTTGGTAAGCGATGTCATATCCCAGCCAGTCTTGCATCAGTTGCAAATTACCGCCTGCAAAGCGTACTTCACAAGATATGGCAGAAGTTTTTTGCAACTGTTTCACTTGAGATAGGGTGTGTTCCGTCATTTGACGCTGAAGATTTGCCGCGCCTTCAGTTCCCAAAGCAGGTATGAGTCGGGTTTTTGTTTTACCTGGTTCTGGATAGCGGGTGAAAATAATGAGATGGTGTTTTGCTGTTTCTGGTAAATGTAGCACGGGGTACCTGATTTAAATTAACCAGAAATATCTTAATAGCAATAATCACCTTTTTCGTTAGCTTTATCCTGTTCTTTTGCGGTTCGGATTGTACCTAGAAGCGTAGAAATATAGACGCAACGTTTAGCTTTACCACCAGACTTACTAGACAAGGTTATTCGCCCTCGCGACGAACTAAAATGGCCTCTGTCATCAAATTGGATTTGCCTAAAGCCATCCTTTGACTGTTCTAAGGTTGTTTCCGTATCTAAGCGCACATTTGGATCTAAGCTATTCCAGATAGATGGCTTTATTCTTTCAGAATGAACCGCCCATTGTAGAATGCCGTTTTGTTCGCGAAAACTAACTTTCCAGTCTAATTTGTTTTTGATAGCTTGGCTTTGAGCCTGACGCATAGCGAGATAAACTTCTTGTTGTGCAGTGTTGAGGCGCACAGTATTAACAAAACCTAGCCAACTCGGAACTGTGATAGCAGCTAAGATACCAATAATTATTATACTTACCAAAACCTCTAGCAGCGTGAAGCCATTGCTAGAACTATTATAAATTCGTAAATAAAAATCTATTTCCTTGGACTCGTATGCTTTTTTGAGGAAAATATGTTTTATTACTGCCATTGAAATCTATATTATTGTTTTGAATACGAGCGAGGGCATTACCACGCAAATAAACTTCCGCTACAACGTTTTCTGCATCCACACAAACGTAAAAACCTCGTGTTCTAACATTGCCAGTGGCAACAGCATCTCCGCTACCAGAAAATTTTGGTATCACCTGTTGATCACTAGCGCAGGAGGGTGCTGGATTGGTATTATCATTTATCAGAGTTTGATCAATATAGTCAACTAAAGGCCAAATTCTTGGGCCATAATCTTCACCGCTCTTTTTTGTCCATTGATTCATCTTACTTTTAATATCACCTGAACCTTGCAGATTAAAAATCTGAAAACCTTTGTCTCGGTGAATGGTTTTATCATTGGTTTCAGTAGATTCATAGCCATTACTTATTTGAAATCTACCAATTCGAGCCGCGTTAGACCATGTAGAATCATTATCTTTAATTAAATAATAGGCAACTAAAGAGTAGACGAAGGTATCATCTCTTATGTCGCTTTTACTGTCAATAATTAGTCCTTTTGGAATAAATTCCCGTTTCCAAAATACAAGAACAGGAAAGAAATCATTCTTGTCACCATACCTTCGTAGTTGTCTTCTAATTGCATTAATACCATCAGCATCATATATATAGATTGCCTGCTGCAAGTCTCGTGCAATATAATCAAGTGCTGCTTTGATTTCTTGCTCAGTGTTTGCCTTTGCTTGCTCTTGTCGGTCGTCAGTCGTCATAATGTTAATCATGAATCCTAGCAAAGGCGTGAGCACAAGGGTAGCGATGACGATGCCTACCAGTAACTCAACTAGGGTAAAACCATCATATTTGTGTTTCACCCTAAAAAGTTTTAGCTGATTAGGATATTCCAACAAATAAATTATCCAATTTTGTGGGGTGAACATCTTACCTGCCCAGTTTATAGGACGGGCAAGATGCCCATCCCACAAGAAAAATTTGGATATTTTTTTATTTGAAAGTCGCTTAATGAAAAGCCATTTGAGTGGAGTCATAATATTAGAACTATTTTCATCTGCATCCATCTGCGTTTATCTGCCGTTAATTATTCATTTTTTTAGATTTTTGTAATAAGTCTATGAATTTGCTATCAAAAATTGTATCTATTTAGCAATTAGATTGAGGATTAGAATTACTGGCTGGAGGTTTCAGACGCGTACAGAAATCACTAAATGTCGTTACTTTACTTGATATTTCTGTAGTTGTTTCTAGTAATGGCGCTTTGCGATCGCTCGCTTTGTTAGTAAAAATCAGTTGTTTAGTGGGTTCTATTGTGAGGTTTCCACCATCATTAGCAAACGCATCTGCTCTGTAGATACGTATTCTTAACTGGTAAGTGTCCTGAGAAGTAGTTGAGGTTGTGTTACGCCGCAAAGCTTGAATAATGAAGTCTCTGATGCTGCTCATCGTACAGCCACTTCCATCAGCATCACCATCGACACAGTATAAATTAGTCGCTGGTGCTGAACAGTAAGCATTTGCAGTGTTGCAGGTCAAAGTTCCTACTGGAGGAGCAGGGTAATTTCCTAAGCTGTCAGTAGTGTCGGTGATAGGGGGAGGTGGAATTGTTCTTGATCTAACTCCATCAATATAGGTTTTAGCAGCGTCAGTTGCCATCTCAACACGCCTTGCTTGCACACGCGTGGCGACAGATAAGACAATGACAGGTGCGATCGCTGCTAGTAAAATGCCAACAACAACGATTGCTACCAGTGACTCAATAATGGTAAAACCTGACTGATTGGATGCAGATGCTTGCTGTTTTTGGTGAATCATATTTCAGCAATCAAAAGTAGAACTGAGTCAAATCAAGGACACGTACCGCGTTGGTCTTGGCTAACAGCGTATTTGAAGTTACTACCATAGGCAGAAGGAGCGTTTTCGTAACCGCCAACATTCCCATCTTGTGCAGCACATAGCAAAGTTTTCACCCAATCATCGTCTCGCCCAACTTCTCTGTAAAACTCACTCGGCTGTTTTGTGGATGGTGTAGTAAAGCGTTGAGCAAACAAATCAGGTGGCTGACTCAGCAACGCTGTATCATAACTCCAGAAACGGTTAGGCGTAGTGTCATTATCAGAAGGAACTGTGGCATAGTTACTGTGTTTAAACTGGATGAAAGAACCAGCGACTGTGTGGCTTTTCCCTTCCCAGCGTTCTAAGTAACGCACAAAGTTTTCTAAACCACCATTTGTGTTTGTTCGACGCTTTGGCGTGGTACCTTGGGCAAATACGAGGTTTGTTTGTGTGTCTTTGGCGGTTTGCGTTTGTATTTCGTTGTTACGGAAATCGAAACAGAAATCTTTGGATAAAACTGTAATTGCATCAGCAATAACCACAGCTTGTCGCCAATTTTCACCTATGTTGCAACCAGTAAATTGACCTGGACGACAGCCAAAGTTAGGATTCAACGATTGACGTGCGTAGAATCTGTTACTCCAATCCTTCTCGCCTTCCAAGGAGTAGTCTAGAAACTCTTCTTGAGTGTGAAGGTTGAAATCCCCTTTGATATAAACTGGCAGATTGGATGCTAATATAAGTCCCTTCTCTTCTGGCTTGTAGGTAGCGTTACGGCTTATGTTACTGCCATTAATCAGCATGATGCCATTGGGTCGTCGAGTTGGATCTAGCTTGAAGTCGGTAGCACTGACATCTCTACTTGCAGCATTACTTTTGTCTTCGAGTGCATCATCACGGGTTGCATAAATAATCCCACTATTTGGAAATAGAAACTCTCCATTATTTTTTGATTTTCTGCGTAACAAATCCAGATCCAAAACAGTGGCACGAATTTCTAATGGTTGACGCGATTCAACATCCAAATCGGAGCTTCCTGGAGTTGATGCAGGTTTGTCAATTGTTTTAATCTGCCTTGCATCGAGAAAAGCGGTTTCCATGATAGCACCATGAGGAATAGCAGTATCTGTGGGAGAACCAATAGTACCATCCCATATTTTCAAGGCGCAGATAGCAGAATCAACCGCTGATTGGTCTGAAAGGGTAAGAGGTTTACTAGCTGTAATTTTTTCCAAAGCATTTTGAAGTGGTTCATTCACTAAGCGTAAGGGTTCGTTTGGGTATTTCAGCCTTGTTTGATACTTAAGCGCTTCTTCATAACCCGTGATTGACAGAGATGAAGCGGAGTAGACGACACCATTAATAGAGTTTCCCAGATTAGTAGTAACGTTGGGCAGTCCAGTTAAGTTTCTGTTAGGGCTAGCTAAGTTTGTATCTCTTAAGCTAATGTCTGGAAGATTATTTCTATTCCTAGCTGTATTGTTGTTAGTGGGGTCGTAGTAGCTACTGACACAGGCAATTGGTATTTGGTAGTCGGTTGGGGTCTTTGGATCGTAGGAATCATCTTGGTAGTAATACACCACTGTAGCCCGCATTCGTAGATAAGGTGTATTGTCATCAGGTAAGCCCTGGCTCTTATTAGTAACACCTATTGGCATCGAATCTGCCCAAACTGTTTCTGGATCTGTGATTGCAGCAGCAAATTGAGAAGTTCCGCCAGTGGGAGTATAACGGCTAGACAAGTAAATTCCTGCACCTGTGACGACTCGCAAACCCCCAACCATATCTAATGAACTTTGAGGTCTTTGTGCTGCTGATTTTTCCCAAAAGCCGTCTCGATTAGCTTCTAAATCTTCTAATTCATATGCTTGGGAAAAGCGCTCACGAGTCACAGTGCTATTGTTTCCATTCTTATCAATATCCCATTGCTTACCAACAATGGTCTGTCCTTCTGGTGAACTCACAAATCTGTCTTTGGTTGCGTCAAACCACAATTGTGGTAAATTATTGCCAACTAAAATGCGATCGCCAATTTTTTGTTCTCTACCTGCTTTTGCTTGTTCTTCTGGCTCTGTAGCAGATAGATAAAGTTTACTACCATTTTCTTTAATCCCTATGTTGGCATAATTAGTAGCAGTTTTTCCATCAGCAGGATCATAAGGAAATATCCATGCGTCTACTGGTCGTAAAGAGTTACCACTTCCTTGAAGAGGACTATTTGCTTGAGAGTTATAAGTGGCGAGTGAATCTCCATTCGGAGGAACTTCAGCGTATGGAACGCGACGTGTTCGCTTTCTAAAGTAAATTCTTAGCTTTTCATTACGAACATCATCACGATTTAAAGTGGGGTCAGTCTCTAAATCTCGTTCTACTTGCTGTGTAACCTCATCTGGAAGAGCTAAATTATTTGTTGCTTGCACTAAACGGTCAATTCGCTGTGCATATGCCTGATCATTATATGCTGCAGTGTTTCCGTAAACAGATGAAGGTACAGTTTTATTTGTGTTATTTATAAATTCACTTCTAATTGTGCTGTTAGAAGATTGGTTAAACAAATCTACCTGTACATTATTACCGCCAGAAGTTTCTGTAATACTACTATCTATTACATTTCCAGCAACAATAATTTTGCTATTTTCTTCTTTAAAATAGCAAGAGTTAGGACTACTGACTAGATAATAACTAATGGAATTTCTTCCCGCTTTTGTTAGTAAGTTACCATTAGTAACGATGCGACCATTCAGATTTATACCTTGTTCAGGAGCAATTTCTAAATCATTTTCAGAGACAACGGCATTATTAATAAGAGGTATTCTTGCTCGATCTTGCTGATATTCTAAAGCTATAAAACTGTTATTACCTGTAGATTGCTCATATTTAGAAATATCTAGCCCTGTTAAATCTGTAATTGGTACAGTTGTGGTATACACAAAAATCCTTTTTTTTAGCTTATCACCTACCTTATACCAACCTTGAGTACTGACCAAGTTTCCACTAGTGGTAAACAAGCTCTTACATTGAGTACTAAAACTACTCTCGTCCATTGGTGGTGTTCTGGCTTCTAATACAGTTCTAGCTCTGTTAGTAGTTGGAGTCCGAAAGTAAATTCCATAGAGAGTAAAACCATCAAACTTACCGTTATTATTCATATCTACCGGATATTTCCAAGTAGTTTTTAGAGTTTCTTCGTCTTCTTGAATATTGCTTTGACCGTTAAATTCTTTAACAAGTTTTAACTGTATTTCATCGCCAAAAGTGAACTGGCTAAGATTGCGGTTAATAACTTGACTGAGTAAATCGTCTGAGGGGGTTGTGCTTGGTAATCTAGGGTCTCTAAATAACTGTTCTATTTTTGCTTTTGCTCTTTCAAGGGCTGGTGATGCTGCGTTTAAAACAGCCTCATTCACTCGGACATTACTAGCATTCTTTGCACGTTCCAAAGACCGAAATAAAATAGCCGTTGTCAGCAGCACGACTACCAGTGCAACCATTGCTACTGTCGGTAACACAAAACCAGCATTCGCACTTGCTCGTCTTCTCTTAATGACCAGCAAAGTCTTTAACAGCCAAATAATTTGTTTTTTAATTGCACATACATTTTTTTTAATAATTGTTCTATAAATTTTCTTTATCTTCTTTAAGATTCGAGGATGGTGAAACATACCTGCTTACCTAGCAATTTTTATAATGATAAAACCACATATATATAGATTTATACGCAGAAAAATTATCTGTTTTTCTCTGCGTCCAACAGAAGTGCGTCTGCGGTTTCAAAGAGCTCTAAACCAATTAAGGTAATTTGATTCATAAAGGTAATCTTAGGAAAGTAAATTTATAGTACCCACTTGCTAGATAAAACTTATCAAAATATCACAAATTCATATAATGTGATGTCCGGCTAATTAGTTATGATTTTCACGTTAACTAAACTCCACCCCGCGCCGCCCCTCTCCGCTTGCGGCGAGGGGACGTGAAGCGTAGCTTTACGGGGGTGGGGTTCTTAAGGGAATGACAAGTATTCATCCGGACTTGATATGAGGCAAATAAAAACCTCCCCTATATGGAGAGGTAGTAAAGGAAAATGAAGATTGGTAACAATAACAAAGTCCATCTCCTACGAGAAAAAGGGTTGAGGAGATGTCAAGGTATTAGTAATGATTCAGGTTAATTCCAGCTTCTTTCGCCATTGCTTCTAACCCTTTGATTTCTAGGGTTTTGATTGCTTTAGTAGATAGACGCAGTTTCACCCAACGCTTTCCGCTTTCCCACCAAACGCGCTTGTTTTGCAGGTTCGCTTGCTGAAGGCGCTTGGTGCGGCGGTGCGAGTGAGACACGGAAAAGGCGTTATTTGCTTTTTTGCCTGTTAATTCACAGCGACGAGACATTGTCAGAAACTCCGATTCTTTAGCACAATCTCCCATTATATAAAATCGCCCGGCAAGCGGGATACGATTTATCCTTGTTGCTAGGCTCAGCCTAGCAATGCATTTTCAGAGGCTTTGCCTTCTGTTAAGATGAGGCGGAGCCTCACTGTAGGCATTCCCCGGCGGAGCCAGGGAACGAGAGGGTAGGGTTCTTCTACTTTGTAGCTTCGTGTGTCAGCTTGGTGAGTACTTCGTTAGAACGCTCAACGAATGATTTCATTCCTTCAGCGTCAAAACCTTTTTGAGACATCAGCGCCAAATCATATATATGTTGGCAAACCAAGTTCACGAGCTGTCCGGTAGGCGATTGAACATCACCTTGAATAATGCTACCTTGACTCAAATCCGCTAAATTTTGAATCAGTGGGTGAGCAGTATTGACTAGGAAAATGTGGTCTTCGGGGAACTCTGCTGTTTGCTGCTGCATTAAAGCGTTCATTTCCCGCAGGCGGCGCAAAATCTCTGGTAAAAGCACCATTGCAGGTGGTGTCCCTTGCGGATCGTCGGCTTTCAAAGCTTCGGTGCGGATATTCAGCTTGGGTTTGTTGAGAGCTTTCTCGAATAGCTCTTTGATAACCTCAGTTCTGGTTTTATTCGTTTTCGGATCAACAATTTCCCCAGCTTTGTCTTGATCGAGCAGGGTGCTATCTAAGTCGGAGTCTACCCGCGTAAATTTGACATCCTGATGTTCCCTCTCTAGGAAGTTGATGAAGTGGGTGTCAATAAAGGAGTCCAGAAACAGAACTTCTAAACCTTGATTTTTGTGCAGTTCTATGTATGGAGCTTGCGTGGCTTCATCGGTGGCGTAGAAGACACGGTTTTCGTGACGTTCTTTATTGCGTTCTAGGTACTCTTTGAGGGTTGTGTACGGCAATTTTGGAGTGTCTGTTGAACTTACATCTTGCCAGACATCGCCTTCTTGAGATTGTACTTCAACTGCTGGGGTAGCCGTTGACTCCTGAGTGCTGCTTGGTTGATAGGTGCTGCGGAAGACGATGATATCTTCGACTTGTTTTTTAAATTTCTCGTCGTTGAGAACGCCGAATTTTACGAAGGTACCTAAGTCTTTCCAAATACTGATGTATTGTTCGCGGTTGTCGCGGTAAAGTTCTTTAAGGCGATCGCCTACTTTTTTGGCAATATAATCACCAATTTTCCGCACAGTGCGATCAGTTTGCAAGGCACTCCGCGATACGTTCAGCGGAATATCTGTGCTATCAATTACACCCCGCATGGGTAGAAGAAATTGTGGGATAATTTCCTCACAGTGGTCACTGACAAAAACTTGGTTGCAGAAGAGCTTGATTTGCCCCTTAGTGACATCCACATCCGGTCTCATTTTGGGGAAATACAGAATACCGTTGATGATAAAGGGATAGTCTGTATTTAGATGTACCCAAAGCAACGGCTCTTCTTGGAAAGGATACAGGTAACGGTAAAACTCTAAATAATCTTCTTTACTCAAGCTACTAGGAGTTTCCCGCCATACTGCTCTTTGCTTATTTAACACCTCGCCATCAAGTTGGATGGGTACTGGCATAAAGTCGCAGTATGTTTTAATAAGCTGCTTAATGCGTGCTGCTTCTAAATACTCCTGTTCTTCCTCTTGCAGAGTGAGGGTAATCGTAGTACCGCGAGTTGTACGAGAAGAATCTTCTAGGGTGAACTCTGGGGAACCGTCACAACTCCAGTGAACTGCTTGCGCCCCTTCTTTGTAGGACAAGGTATCGATTTCTACCTTTTGTGCCACCATAAAGGAGGAGTAGAAGCCAAGACCAAAGTGACCGATAATCGGTTGGTCTGATTTGCCTTCGTACTTCTGTATAAATTCCTCAGCACTAGAGAAGGCTACCTGGTTGATATATTTCTTGACCTCCTCTGCTGTCAGTCCGATACCATTGTCGGTAATCGAGAGGGTCTTTTTGTCTTTGTCTATAGCAATTAGAATTTCCGGTTCGCCGATTTCACCGGAATACTCCCCAGCGCGAGATACCATTTTCAACTTTTGGATGGCATCTACAGCGTTGGAAACCAGTTCCCGCAAGAAGATTTCGTGGTCGGAGTAAAGAGACTTCTTGATAATCGGGAAAATATTCTCAGTATGAATACTGATTGTGCCTTGTTCTAGCATAACTGATAATCTTCAATGCAAGTATCTGAATGATAACTGAGGCAAAACCCCGCAGCACCCCTTGTGTACACCTAAAGCGTAATTTAGGTGGTTGGTTATAACTATCCTCATTTTGAACAGAGGATATGGAATCTTACCCATTAGGATTTTATGGTGTGCGTAAGGGCGATCGCTCAACTAATGCAGCATTGATTACCCGATATCAGCGATTCGGATTTCCCTACCAATTGGGTAAAAGCTGGTATGCATATAGGATTTGACTAAATTTTAGAGGAAACTCCTTCGTGAGTTGTTGACTAACACAAAACTGTTAATTCAAAATTATTCTTCTTCCGGAGTGAACTTTGAACTTTGAATTTTGGATTCAAAAAAGGTCATGTAGCTTATATAGCAACAGCCAAGGTGGTTAGGACATCAACAGATGATACAACCTAGACACAAAAAGACTTTTGACCCAGTCCCCAGTCCCCAGTCCAAGCGTCCCCTGCTATATCACGGATATGCAGGATGTGAATTAAGCAATGCGCCTCACACATCCTGCTACGACTCACACCTCTTGGGATGCCTCAATTAAGAAGGTCTTATTTTGCTGCGCTGGCACTTTCATTACCACTTTCTTACTAAAAGTCAACCCATGATCCGCCTTGTCAATCACAATCGTGTCGCCAAGGACAAAAGTATTCTCTAATAACTTGGTAGCGACGGGGTTTTCGACTTCTCGCTGAATTGCCCGCTTGATGGGACGTGCGCCGTATACTGGGTCATAACCCACTTCCACCAAGTAATCGCAAGCGGCTGAGGATATTTCCAATGAGATTTTTTGCTCTCGTAGAAGATTTTCCACCCGCTTGAGTTGGATGCGGACGATTTGCCGCAATTCGCTGCGGTTGAGGGTGTGGAAGAGAATGATGTCATCAACGCGGTTGAGAAATTCGGGGCGGAAGTGCGATCGCAAAGCATCCATTACCCGGCTGCGCATTTTTTCATACTTGGAGTCATCACCAGAGACATCCAGGATATATTCGCTACCGATGTTACTGGTCATCACAATCACAGTGTTCCGAAAATCAACCGTTCGTCCTTGCGAATCAGTAATTCTACCGTCATCCAACACTTGCAAAAGTATATTGAACACATCGGGGTGAGCTTTTTCGACTTCGTCCAACAGCACCACCGAGTAGGGACGGCGGCGAATTGCTTCTGAAAGTTGACCGCCTTCTTCGTAACCGACGTATCCTGGAGGCGCACCCACTAAGCGGGAAACTGAGTGTTTCTCCATATACTCGGACATATCCAGACGAACTAGGGCGTCATCGGAATCAAAGAGAAACTGCGCTAAAGCACGGGCGAGTTCGGTTTTACCGACTCCTGTTGGTCCCATAAACAAGAATGAACCAATTGGGCGACTGGGGTCTTTCATTCCTGCACGGGCGCGACGAATTGCTGCGGCGACAGCACAGACGGCTTCCTCTTGTCCAATAACTTTCTGGTGGAGGTGATTTTCAAGTTGCAGCAACTTTTGTCGTTCAGATTCCAGCAGCCGATTTACAGGAATTCCCGTCCATTTGGCAACGATTTCCGCAATATCTGCTTCTGTCACCTGTTCTCGTAGCAGGGTTTCCCCTTTACTTTGAATTTCCAGCAACTGCACTTCTTTTGCTTCGCGATCGTGCAGGACACTCTCCAATTTGCCAAATTTTAACTGTGCAGCTTTATTAAGGTCGTAGGCGCGTTCTGCTTGTTCAATTTGCACCCGCAGCTTTTCTTCTTCTTGCTTTAATGCACTAATCGCTTCCAAGAGCTGCTTTTCACCTTGCCACTGCTCATTAAATTCCTGCTGTTTTTCCGTCAAATTGGCAATTTCTTGCTCAATTCGCAGCAAACGCTCTTTCGTCTGAACTGTAGCTTTCTCTTCTCCTGCCAAAGACAGCTTTTCCATTTCTAGCTGCATCAACCGTCGGTCGATGGCTTCCAATTCCGCTGGTTTGGAGGTAATCTCCATTTTCAACTGCGCCGCTGCTTCATCCACTAAGTCAATTGCTTTATCTGGTAAGAAACGGTCGGAAATATAACGTGCAGACAGTGTTGCTGCTGCTACTAAGGCGGAGTCGGAAATTTTGACGTTGTGATGAACTTCGTAGCGTTCTTTCAGACCCCGCAAAATGGAAATTGTATTTTCCACACTCGGCTGATCGACAAAGACTTGCTGAAAGCGCCGCTCTAAAGCCGCGTCTTTTTCAATATATTTGCGGTATTCATCCAAGGTGCTTGCGCCAATGCATCGCAGTTCTCCCCGCGCCAGCATCGGTTTGAGCAAATTCCCTGCATCCATCGCCCCTTGTTGGGTGGAACCAGTCCCGACGACGGTGTGCAGTTCATCAATAAACAGCACTATTTGACCATTCGATTCTGTGACTTCTTTGAGGACGGATTTCAAGCGATCCTCAAATTCACCCCGGTATTTTGCCCCAGCAATCAAGCTGCCGATATCCAAAGCCATCAGTTGGCGATTTTTCAAAGATTCTGGAACATCGCCATTGACAATACGCTGTGCCAATGCCTCCGCGATCGCCGTTTTACCTACCCCAGGTTCACCAATCAGTACAGGGTTATTCTTGCTGCGGCGGGACAATACCTGTATGACTCGGCGAATTTCGTCATCTCTTCCAATAACGGGGTCTAGCTTACCAGCTTTTGCCTGTTCTGTCAAGTCTCTGCCAAACTTTTGCAAAGCTTCATAACGAGATTCTGGATTTTGGTCTGTCACCTTTTGGCTACCGCGAACCGTTTTAATACTAGCTTCTAGCTTTGCGGTGTCTAGGTTAACGCTTTTGAATATCTTTCGTCCGATGCGTTCATCCTCAACAAAAGCTAAGAGTAAGTGTTCAATAGATATGTAGGAATCTTTCATTCTAGCTCGAGCTTCTTCAGCGCGGTCTAGCAATGTGTCTAAACTACGACCAAGGTAAAGTTGATCGGCTTTGCCTACTTTGGGCTGACGTTGGGTAAATGCTTCTAGTTGCTGTTGCAAGCGCATGGCGTCAACTTCACAACGACCAAGGATGCGTGTTGCTAGCCCAGTAGGTTCTTCTAATAAAGCAATCAGTAAATGCTCGACATCGAGTTGTTGTTGTTGATACGCTCGGACAATATCCTGTGATTTGACAATTGCTTCCCAGGCTTTATCAGTAAATTTATTTGGATCTGTAGGCTGCATCTTTACAATTTTAGATTTTAGATTTTGGATTTTAAACTATGGATGTAGGTATTTCTTTGAACGCACCCCAACGAAATTAAGGATGGTACTACTGTTTCAAAAGAGAAAGAGTGGCTGGCGTTCTCAGTGTGTCCTTAGTAATTTTGCTAACAAATACTTTAGAAATACTTTTATCTGCCAACGGCAGATAATACCAATATCTTAGTTTTTGAGTTCGTTGTTTTGTGACTCACGGTTTCGACCTCAACCTTAACTACACTAAAATGTTACTTCGCTTTTCTAGACTGATTTCACTCACCCTACCTAAATCAAAGATTATAAATAAGGACTGCACTCAACAATTTTGTTCAAATTAATATCCAACCATCATTGGAGTCCATCTGCTTGTATCTGCGGTTGCAATTTGGCGAAAGTTTGTAGTAAGGGCTTAAGCCTTTACTACAGACCTACTCTAATTTAAAATGAAATCACTGTTCTGAAGGTGCCTTGCCAAATAGTGTTGTTGGAGCTATCGTTATCTGCATTTGTTACCACCGAAAGCGTGGGGGTGATACTAACATTGTCGCTTAGCTCCAGATTATAGAATGCCTCATAATTTATCTGAGTGGCATTTCCCAAACCATCAGTAACGAAAGGTTGACCGACGGCTATACCCCCAACAGTACCGGGAAGCAGGAGGTTACGAATACCAAATCCTACCGCCCAACTAAAGGGATGTACATCTAAATCCTGGTTAATGGCGTTGTTAAACCCTTGGTAACTACCAAATCCCAGGCGAGTAAAAATCCCTATGTTTCGATTAAGGGCATATTCGGCATTAACCCCAAAGGCGTTAATGTCGGTGTTGTTGATTTCAGCTTTAGTATATTGTAGTCTTAATGCAAACTGATTGCTGAGTGAGTATTCCAGTTCTGCACTCGCTTGATATCTATCTTTAAATAAGCCACCATCGGTGTTTGAGTTGACAAGATTTGCATCAGCGGCGATGTAAAGAGAACGCAAAGTCAATTGACCACCGCCTGGATTCCAAGCTAGCGCCACTCCTGCACCCCCATTTCGGTCAATTTGGTTTTGGACAATCAGAGGGTTATTCACCAAAAAGCTGGAACTAAAATCAACCGCCTCGTTGTTAGCATATCTGTTACGGTCAATAAAATCGCGTGGAGACATTTTTGCCCCAACAGTTACAGCCAAATCTGACACGGGGCGAAACGAGTAGTACAAGCGTCTGAGTTTGAAACGGTTCTCAACTTCCACATAATCAAGTCCACCACCATTGGCGATTAAACCAGTCGTTCCCAACAGGTTAAGGTTCTTCTTTTGTTTTCGACTAATAGCATCATCGCCATTGTTACCAGCTTCTAGCTGAGTCAGGAGTAAATCTTTGCTGTCGAAGCTTGTTAAAAGATTTAACCGTTGGCGGATGACGACGGTAGCATTTGCATGACTACCTTGTGTTGAAGCAACAATAGCTTGACCTTGGAGTTTTGTTGTGGTGGAAAATTGGTTTGCTTCGAGTTGAGGAACGCGATCGCCAATTCTGTTGAGACTCTGCTGCAATTCATCCAAGGCGGAACGATATTCTCTTTGTAACCGTCGTAAAGTTAGCAAGTCTTGCTGAATAAACTCATTCCCAAGACGATTAGCAATCAAGCTATCGACTTTATCTAAGGTAGCCGCTAAACCAGCAGCAAATTCATAACGAGACACAGGGCGGTTCCCACGAAAGGTGCCATCCTGATAACCAGAGAGGACACCATAACGTTCCATGAGCGATCGCAATGCCTGATAAGCCCAGTCTGTGGGTTGAACATCAGACAATTCAGAAACCGCAGGCTGCTGAGGTGACGGTTGAGCATTCATCTCAAGATTACCAGACTCATTTGCACCAGGCGGCGATTGTGTTAATGACTGGTTCTTTCGCAGCTCCTCCTTGCTAGCGGGGGGCGTGGAGTCTTCGTATTGTGACTCCTGAGACGAACTGGAGACAATAGAGGCAGCTGATTCTGTAGCGGATGTCACAAATAAGTTATCTCCTGCACCCGCAGACAGTTCAAATTTCTCTGGTATATTGGCATCACCAAGGTCATCTTGGTGAGCAGAAATTGCAATAGCAGTTTCTGGCTGCTGTGGAGAAGGCAAAGAATTCGCTGCTTTTGGGAAGCAGATAATTTGGCTGAGAATTCCACAAATGAGTAAATTTTTCGCCAACAATTTTCGAGAACGAATTCTTTGCCGTAGGCATTGCTTTAGGCTGAACTCCATCACACCCATGTTTTTAGTTAGATTTACTGAGCAATCATTTGCTGCTCGGTTTCTTGTTTAACACTAGAACTGTGACTACTCAGTTGGATAAGTTCTACCTTATACCCATTTGGGTCTTCCACAAAAGCAATGACCGTAGAACCGTGTTTCATTGGTCCTGGTTCGCGCACAACTTTACCACCAAGTTTTTTGATTTCCTCACAGGTGGCGTAAATATCATCAACACCAATAGCGATGTGACCGTAAGCATCGCCCAAGTCATACTTTTCCACACCCCAATTGTAAGTAAGTTCTAGCACGGTATTTTCACTTTCGTCACCGTAGCCAACAAAAGCCAGAGTAAACTTTCCCCCTGGGTAATCTTTTTGACGCAGTAGCTTCATTCCCAAGAGATCACAGTAGAACTTCAGAGATTCCTCAAGATTACCTACTCGTAGCATCGTGTGCAGGAGTCGCATAATTATCTCCTTGAGCTTAATTTTTTGTGGTTCCGCTGAATATTGTAATCTGGCAACCGACTCCATACTAGGAACATAAGGAAGATGAGGAGGATGAAGAGCATGAGGAGTAAGTTATTTCCTTCATCGCCCTCCCTCACTCCCTCCCTCACTCCCTCCCTCTCTCCCTCCCTCTCTCTCTCCCTCACTCCCTCCCTCACTCCTCCGACAACTCCAACCCTCCTCGGTAGCCAGTGATCAGACGACTACCATCTTTAAAAATATGAACCTCTATTTGGTCGCTTGCCCAGGTAATCTGGTCTTCTAAGGCGGGGTTAAAGACGTGAACCCGTTGATTGCTGGACGAAACAGGAGAATCAGGTGAGTTAATTGCCAGTGACTGGATGTAAGGACCATCAATCAGGATGTCCAACTGTTCCAATAAATCTTGAGCGCCGTGGGGCGCATATTGCGATTGTAACTGCTCCAGGGTAAAACCAGAAAAGGACATCACATTCAGTCCACTGGCTTTTACCTTACGTGCGACAGCAGCCAATGCAGGGGCTTGCCAAAAGGGTTCCCCTCCAGAAAATGTGACTCCTTGATTGCGAGGATTGCTGAGAATTTTTTCCGCAAGACTGTCAACGGATATCAGTTGATTCATTTCAAATGACCAAGATTCAGTATTAAAACAACCTGGGCACTCGCGTAAACATCCCTGTACCCAAACAACAGCACGACATCCAGGACCATTTACCTCTGATTCATCGATATAACCCATAATGTTGAGGTATCCGGCGGGAATTTCCATCAAAGCTGTGTATGGGTTAGTTTTCTGTTGAGTCATTGTTTTTCTCTCTCTATGTTGGGGAAGGATTTACTTGCAGAGGGAAAATTTGAGGAACTTGTAAAGGGGATTGGGGATTAGGGATTGGGGTAATGCTAAGGGAGCCTCAAAATTATGTCTCCGAGTGCCTGGTTTAGGAAAATTTCATTCGACTGGTCGTAAAAATCCGGGTTTAGTATTTGGAACCACAGATGGACACAGATGGACACAGATAATTTATCGGTGTGCATCTGTGTTTATCTGTGGTTTGATAGACAAAAATCTGGTTTTGCAAGAGGGGTTTTGTCTCACAAGCCCATATTTTTTTCTGTTAATCTCCTGTTGAGCATAAACTTGGAGAAACTATATCGCTGGAAATCTTCGTTAATCTCAGCCTATGGAGTCACTTAAACGCCCTATGCTAGATTGTCGGGTTAACCATTGAAGTGTTAACCATTTGTCATTATTCCTTAACAAAAGACTAATGACAAACGACGAAGAACAAAGAACAAATGACAAAGGACGAAGAACAAATGTTTGACACTGCCATAGAAGCTATTGTCGCCCGCGAAATTCTTGACTCTCGCGGTAGACCAACAGTTGAAGCAGAAGTGCATTTGGTCAACGGTGTTGTAGGATTGGCGCAGGTTCCCAGTGGTGCGTCTACTGGCACTTTTGAAGCGCACGAACTGCGCGATCAGGATAAGGCGCGTTACGGGGGTAAGGGCGTACTCAAGGCGGTGCAAAACGTTAAAGAAGCACTTGCTCCAAAATTGATAGATTTGGATGCCCTCAACCAGGAATTGCTCGATCGCACGATGATTGCCTTGGATGGTTCTCCCAATAAATCCCAGCTCGGCGCTAATGCGATTTTAGCGGTTTCCCTAGCAGCAGCTAAAGCCGGTGCTGAGTCCTTGGGAATTCCGCTGTATCGCTACTTAGGCGGTCCACTTGCGAATTTGTTACCTGTACCGCTGATGAACTTGATTAACGGTGGTGCGCACGCAGCTAATAACGTGGATTTTCAAGAGTTTATGATTGTCCCCGTTGGCGCATCTTCTTTCCGGGAAGCATTGCGTTGGGGTGCTGAGGTGTTTGCCACTCTCAGCAAAGTGTTGGATGAAAAAGGGTTATTGACTGGTGTGGGGGATGAAGGCGGCTTTGCCCCCAATTTGGAGTCAAATCAGGTGGCTTTGGAATTGCTGGTGGCGGCGATTGAGAAAGCTGGCTACAAACCAGGGGAACAAGTGGCTTTGGCGTTGGATGTTGCTGCAAGTGAATTTTACAAAGATGGGCAGTATGTCTACGACGGTAAACCTCACTCTCCAGCTGAGTTTGTTGACTACCTCGCGCAACTGGTTGACCAATACCCTATTGTGTCGATTGAGGATGGCTTGCATGAGGAAGATTGGCAAAATTGGCAGTTACTGACTCAGAAGTTAGGTTCTCGGGTGCAGTTGGTAGGGGATGACTTGTTTGTCACCAACGTCACGCGCTTGCAAAAAGGAATTGAGACCAAAGCTGGTAACGCGATTTTGATTAAACTCAATCAAATTGGTTCGCTGACAGAAACGCTGCAAACAATTGACTTGGCAACTCGCAACGGTTTCCGGTCAATTATCAGCCATCGTTCCGGAGAAACAGAAGACACAACTATTGCTGATTTAGCAGTCGCAACTCGTGCCGGTCAAATCAAAACGGGTTCTCTGTGTCGCAGCGAACGGGTAGCAAAATACAACCGTTTGCTACGAATTGAGGATGAACTGGGCGATCGCGCTGTTTATGCTGGTGCTACGGGGGTAGGAGTGAAGTAAGAGCAGCTTGGTGACTGTTATATCTAAACGCAAGTCGATACATTGTTAATGCATCGGCTTGCATTGTTTAGTGAACAGTTATCAAGTACAGTCCGAGTTAATCCCCATGAATTCAGGGGATTTTAAGGCGGAATAACTTTTCTTTTTTTCCACAAATCAATTTGGGGGCTTGCACCATCTTGTGAACAGTGAGTCCAGTGCTGCAGGAGGTGAGACCAGCGCTGCAGGAGGGTCTCCCGACCTAGGCGACTGGCGTTCGCCTTTGGCGTGCGCTTTGCGCATACCCGAAGGGGTTTCCCGACCTAGGCATCTGGCGAACCCGAAGGGTGAAAAGTGCTCCCGTTATCTGATAACTGCGGCTGGTACTGTTCACTGATTTGGTCACAAAGGGTCATAGTGCTCTTACTCATTATTCAGATCGAATAACTGGACAAAACCCTTCCTTTGCAACCCCTCTTTAAGTTTTTTATCTCCTGTCCAAAGCAAGCCACCTAATTCTATAGTCAAAGCGACATGAGGAGTATCGGTTTCGTCAATATCCCGACACAACTCGTAGGCTGTTGCTAAATTTTCTATTGTAATCAAGTCTTCTTTGTAGAGATTAATGCGTTTGAGCAATATCTGGTAAATCGTAACAATTTCTTCTTCTTTTAACTGACTGGTTTTCAGTATCTTCTCCTTGCGTTTAAATAATTCTACCAGCACCTGCTCGCAGATAAAAAAGCGATAATTTGAGTCGAGTAGTAACTCGCTAAAACGAGATTTATCTCTAAGTAATGCTGAGAACAGAATGTTAGTATCAACTATAATCGGTGCTTTTTGTCCAATCACAATTCATCGAGAAAGTTTAGATTTAACTTGAGACCAAACAGTAGAGTCGATTTCATTCGCTAATTCAGCCGCACTTTCCTCTGTTAGTTGACTTCGTTGACTGATTGACTTGAGTTCAAGATGGTTGAGTAGTTGTGTCAGTTGCTGATAATCAATTGCTTTTTTATCAATCTTGATGATGATATTTTGTTCGTCAACACTAAGGTTATAATAAGGATTGTTAGACATAATTCAAGAGTGCGAGTATCTTAAAAAAGATGGGCAATATGTTTACGACGGTAGCAGTTCACCGATAGAATTTACTCTCGTCGTTCAACGAGTCTTCCAGTTATATATTTATGCAAAATGCTTGAGATAAGGGTCTGATATGGAATCCCCTCTTCAATAGCTTTGGTTTGAATCGCATCAAGATCCAGCGACGAAAGTCTTAATGTAATTCGCTTATCTTTGGCAAGAGTGGCTTTAGCATAGCTTTGAAGTTGAGCCAGACGATTTGGATCGCCCACTGATTCCCATTCGTCCTTCTCAAAGGACTCAAGTATTTCCTTGTCTTCCTGTTCAAGTTCACTCATGCTCATTATTATTTATCTTCTCTTAAGTACTGCTTAGTTGCCTTCCGAGATGGAATAATGGTCTTCAAAAAAAGTTCTGACTCGGTTTCTACGTACGGGACAAGATAAGCGTACCCTTCAATCTGTACTACGAGCAAACGCTGGTTTGGATACTTACCTTGGTTTGGGTGAATGTAATCATCAAGGAGGTCTCTTCTATCCAACGCCGCAAGAACCGCTTCAAACGACACTCCTCGTTGCGACCTAAGCTTCTCGTTTTTAGTGGCATCCCACCGGATAACTTTCATCCCCAGATTATATGCTCATTGTACATACAATGACAACAAACCAGGGATGGCGAAACTTACGTTAGCTTGTCCCCTTGTCCTCAATTACGGGTAAAACCCCAATTTCGGCAAGCCCAGTGTCTCATCCCAACCCATCATGATATTGAGACACTGGATGGCTTGACCTGCCTGCCCTTTGATTAAGTTATCAATTGCTGACATAACAATTACGCGACCAGTACGTGGGTCAACTTCTATACCTATGTAACAAATATTACTACCGCCCGCCCATTTGGTTTGAGGGTAAACGCCTGGGTCACAAACTGTTACCCAAGGAGAGTTACGGTAAAAGGCTCTATAAATGGTGATTAAGTCATCTCGCACTAAACCAGGGTCACGTAGCGTGGCATACGCTGTTGCTAAGATGCCCCGCACCATCGGGATTAGGTGTGGTGTAAATTGGATGGTGACTTCATGTCCCGCTAAGTCACTGCAAATCTGCTCTATTTCTGGCGTGTGGCGATGACGGGCAACATTGTAAGCACCCAAGGAGTTATCTGCCTCGGCAAGTAACATATTGATTTTCGCTTGACGCCCGCCGCCAGATGTGCCTGATTTGGCATCAACTATGGCTGTTTCTGGGACGATCAGCCCTTGCTTGAGGAGTGGTGAAAGTGCCAGGAGGCTAGCGGTGGGGTAGCAACCAGGACAGCCTATGAGCTGTGCTTCTGCAATGCGATCGCGGTACAGTTCTGGTAATCCATAAACGGACTGTGCTGCGGTTGCAAGATCTGTTCTCTGGACACCGTACCAGCTTGTGTAAGTTGTTAAATCACTAAATCGATAGTCAGCACTCAGATCTAAAACTTTACATCCTTTTTCCAACAATTGCGGAGCCATTTTGCAAGCCAGACCATTTGGCAGAGACAGAAAAACTACCTGACAACGCTCGGCAATTGTTTCTGTGTCAACAGCCTCAATCTGTGGGTTAATTATATGAGCTAGATGGGGGTAGAGATCCGCCAACGGTTTTCCCGCGCTACTCTCTCCACCTAAGTAAACCACTTCGACTTCTGGATGATCCATCAGTAGTCGCACTAACTGAACTCCGCCGTAGCCTGACGCGCCAACAATCCCAACGGGTACGCGTCTCAAATTACCCATAACTATGAAATCCTTTTTGAATCTGGAGAACTCTCATTACCAGTATTTTGCCGCTAAAGACTTGTTGCTGTTTCACTGTTGCTGCATTCATTGATCAAAAATCCTACTTTAGCGGCAGATATTTATCGGTATGTTATCGAATCTTTGCTTCGGATGCTTCTGGAATATTCCAAAAGAGCTACAATCAAAAACAAGGATTTGTAAAAAAAAATTTACGTTTGGTAGCTGGAATTCGTTTGTGTCGCAGCTTAACACGACCTTAAACCCAAGCTTTGTATTTGATTCGATTGACGCCGCCCTGGCTGACTTGAAAGCTGGTCGCCAAATTGTGGTGGTGGATGATGAAAATCGAGAAAATGAAGGCGACTTGATTTGTGCTGCCCAATTTGCTACCCCTGACATCATTAATTTTATGGCAGTGGAAGCCCGAGGGCTAATTTGTCTGGCAATGACCGGCGATCGCCTGGATGAATTAGACTTGCCATTGATGGTGACTAACATTACGGACACCAACCAAACTGCTTTCACCGTCAGTATTGACGCTGGACCTCACCTAGGGGTAAGTACTGGCATTTCAGCAGAAGATCGCGCCCGCACGATCCAGGTTGCTATCAACCCAGCAACACAAGCTTCAGATTTGCGTCGTCCTGGTCATATTTTTCCGATTCGCGCCAAGGAAGGAGGCGTACTCAAACGGGCAGGACATACAGAAGCGGCTGTTGATTTAGCCCGATTGGCTGGATTATACCCTGCTGGGGTCATTTGTGAAATTCAAAACTCCGACGGTTCGATGGCGCGGTTACCCGAGTTGATTTCCTATGCCAAACAGCACAATCTCAAAATTATCAGTATCGCGGATTTAATTAGTTACCGCCTCCAGCACGATCGCCTGATCAAACGCGAAACCGTTGCTGATTTACCGACCCAATTTGGTCTTTTTCAAATCTACGCTTACCGCCACACTCTCGATGGAACAGAACACGTTGCCATTGTCAAGGGTAATCCTGCTGATTTTCAAGACAACTCAGTTATGGTGCGGATGCATTCCGAATGCCTGACTGGAGATGCGTTGGGTTCTTTGCGCTGTGACTGTCGGATGCAGTTGCAAGCAGCACTCAAAATGATTGAAAATGCCGGACATGGTGTTGTCGTTTACCTGCGGCAAGAAGGACGGGGAATTGGGCTGATTAATAAGTTAAAGGCTTACTCGTTGCAGGATATGGGACTCGATACCGTAGAGGCGAATGAGCGATTGGGATTCCCCGCTGATTTGCGAGACTATGGTATGGGAGCGCAAATGCTGATGGATTTGGGGGTGCATAAGATTCGCTTGATTACCAATAATCCCCGTAAAATTGCTGGGTTAAAGGGATACAAGTTGGAAGTTGTGGATCGTGTGCCGTTGTTAATTGAGGCAAACGACTACAATTCTTATTACCTGACAACAAAGGCGAAAAAGCTGGGTCATATGCTGTTGCAGACTTATCTAGTGACAGTGGCAATCAGCTGGCAAGATGATCCGGAAGCAGTGACGGAACGTTACGAACGCTTAGAAAAACTACGGCATTTGGCGAAAAGTCATGACTTATTGTTACAAGAAGAAGCACGTCCCTTGGCGATCGCCCTGTTTGATAAGCCATCCTTAATCGTACACTTAGGTTTTGACCAACCAAACGTTGCAACACACGACTGGTATCAGCAGAAAGGTCATCCTTACGTACAAGCGATTAGTCAAATCTTGGATCAACTCGTGAGTTTACCTGACATTGAAAAGCTAGAATTTCTGATGTCCCCAGGGATTGATCCTTTAACTAACCTACAAGTGCAATTGGATCGCCAGACGTTCCCCCTAGGGACATTGCCTTCGTCTATTTGTTGTGAGCAGTTGAACACGCAAAAGATTTATAGTTTTAATCGCTCTTATTGAGCTTTCGCTGGCTTAAACGGTATTGTTGGTAATAACGTAGTAGGGTGGGCAATCCCCACCCTACAATGAAAAGTTTTCATAACTCGCCAACAACCTTTTATACCATTTCACTTTCAGGTTGCTACAAATCGGTAGCAGGGAGCAGAGGAGTACAACAGCACAACAGCAGGGAAGAATTATTTGTAGCCCTAACTTAAGGAATTGGTATTACAAGGGGAATTCAAACCTGCTTGAGCAAAGAAAGATTTCAGACAGTGGTTAATAACCAATACAGTTTGATTAACCGCGTCTGTGATCTAACGATGATGCTTTTTCGTGATCTGGGAGCACGTAGCAGCTGCTTTGCAGCATCGTTGCTCACAGTCTCACCTTGGCATCACCGCTACCTTCTCGATAGAAGTTGCGGTGCTTCTTGCCCTTGCAGGAACGGCGCACTCACCACTTCGGCTAATTCTGTACCCTGTGTCTTTAACAATGCTTCCCAATCAGCTTTTAATTCTGGATCATTGGGACGAGAGGTACGCAAACGGGCTAGGGTGGCAATACTGTCTTGCCAAATTCCAGCTTCTGCGTACAAATAGGGAAGCTGTTGTGGGTTAGCATTTTTGAGTTGTGTTGCTAGTTGAGCTTGCGGTTGAATGCGTTTGATGGCTCCTTCAACGACGCGATCATGAGAACGTGCTTTGGCATCGCAAATCACTGAAAATGACCAACGATACTGCTTGCCTGTTTCTAGTGACCGCGTAGTTACGGGAATAGTGACAAACCCAGCTTTGCCACTCGGTTTATAATATTGCTTAGTCACAACCTTATTTTTGTTTTCGTCCAAGATTACCAGTTCTAGCTGTGCTTGGGTAGAGATTTTAGGAACATAAAATAGCAACACAGGATTTGCTACTGTTGTTAACCCTACGTTCGCCTGAGGCATAATAGCTGTCAGACGTTTACTACCTGTATCTGCAAAGCATTGACTATCATCCCGTGCAGCACCAGCGACACGTCTACCTGGTACTCCTAAAGCGGCTGGAGCCTTGAATGTTATCCGAGCTTCTGCAGGCGTAAAAGCGATCAGGACAGACGATAACCCTAATATGGCAGTCAAGGTGGCTGCTGTTAAAGAGCCGTGTTGTAAAAAGGTCTTCATAAGAATCACTGGTAAGGTGAAAACCTTGGTGGTATATGCTTAAAAAAGCTTACTCCACCATACGTTTTTAGCTAACAACAACAATATTATTAGCTATAAGTATTATACGGGGAGACCTTTAGAGATTATGCATCTCAAACTTTTGCTCTGATGTCTCCCAAAGTGCACTATCGCTTGCTCCTATGGGATTTTAGCAACCATTTGTAGAAATTTAGGAATATTCATGAAGAACTATTAAAAAATTTATAGTTTACTGTCATTTTGCAACTTGACAGGTAAGAGAAATTGCGGTTATTTAACCGTAATACTACAATATCAAACCCTCACACCTTTAAGCGCTCTGAATTGAAGTCTACAGGGCAGCGTTGGCGCCGAGGGCATTTTTGATGGGTGATGGGTGATAAGTACCAAACATAGCTACATATAGAAGCCAAAACAATGATTAGTCAAGTTTCCGAAACAAAGATGCACTTCATCAGGTGGCTGCTTGCTATCGGCTGGCTGATGCTAATCTTCTCTTTATTTTACCCTTGGTTGATAAATCCCAGCGGTTTCGTTGGTTCTGTTGATCTTGATGCCAACAAGTACGTAGATGCATCAAATTGCTTGAAGGTTCAGGGAGCGTGTTTATTAAGACAACCCTACAGTATCGGCGCACTCATCTTTTGGACAGTCGTTATTCCAAGTGCGATCGTTATTTTGCTGGTGTTTGGTCATGAATTTTGGCGGCGGATTTGCCCATTGTATTTCTTCTCCCAGATTCCAAGGGCGCTAGGAATCCAACGCAAGCGCAAAACGGTTTCCTCAGATACAGGTAGCGTTCGTTCGGAATTGGCAGGTATAGAAAAAGAGTCTTGGCTGGGTCGCAATTACCTATTCATGCAATTTGGGTTGTTGTACTTGGGCTTGAATATCCGCATTTTGTTTGTGAATGGCGATCGCATTGCCATGGGGCTTTTCCTGCTATTTACGATTACCGCAGCCATTACTGTGGGTTTTCTTTACAAGGGAAAAAGCTGGTGCCAGTATTTTTGCCCAATGGCACCTGTACAAATGTTTTTTACAGGACGACGGGGTTTGCTGGGCAGCGAAGCTCACCTCCAGCCGCCACAAAGTATTACTCAGTCAACCTGTAGGACAGTTGATAGTTCTGGTAACGAGAAGAGTGCATGTGTCAGCTGCCAATCTCCTTGTATCGATATTGACGCAGAGCGTTCTTATTGGGAAGGAATTACCAGACCAGATCAGAAGCTAGTCTTTTACGGTTACTTCGGTTTGATGGTGGGATACTACGTCTTCTTTTACTTGTATTCCGGGAACTGGGAATATTATTTTTCTGGTGGATGGCTGTATGACCAAAACTCCTTAAGCACACTCTTGCGACCAGGATTTTACATCTTTGATCAGGCAATTGCGATTCCCAAAATCATTGCAGCTCCCCTCACCCTCGCTGTTTTTTGCGCCGCTAGCTATTTAGGATGCGAATTTTTAGAAAGACTTTATAGAGCTTATCTGAAAAAGAAAAACAAATACCTCAATGAAGAACAAGTTCTGCACGTCTGTTTTGTTTTGTGTACTTTTATATCCTTTAATGTCTTTTTTATCTTTGGCATTCGTCCGATTTTAAAGCCACTGCCAAATTGGGCGATCGTCGGGTTTAACATACTCAGCGTGCTCGTCAGTAGCTTATGGCTGGAGCGCAGTTTGGGGGGTAGCAAAGAGCGTTATGCTCGTGAAAGTCTGGCAAATAGTTTGCGCCGCCAGTTGAACAAGTTAGCAGTAGACTGGTCTAAGTTGCTTGAAGGACGTTCATTGCAAGACCTGATTCCTGATGAAGTGTACGTTTTGGCAAAAGTCCTCCCGGGTTTTAGACGTGTAGACCAAGTGCGAGTTTACCAAGGAGTTTTGCGTGATGCTTTAGAAGAGGGGAATGTGAGTTATGGAGAGAGTTTACACGCCCTCAAGGATTTGCGAAACCAATTGAACGTCACTGATGAAGACCATTACTCTGTTTTAGCAGAACTTGAGGTGGAAGACCCAACCTTACTTACTCCGCAAAAGCAACCCAGCCGCGAAAATAAATTGCGTATTGAAAGCTATCGGCGGGCGTTAGATTTGCTGATCCAAAAAATGGTGGAAAGAGGGGTACCTCTACCAGAGATCATTGATCGCAAGCAAAAGCAAATTCAGGCATTGAGACAGGAGTATGCGATTACTGTAGATGAACAGGAACAAGTTTTAGCTGAGATGTTTAATCAAAACGGCGTACTACTGCGGACAGCAGAAACACTTTTAGCTCAGTTGCAAGAATTAGCAGTACGCGATCAGATTTTGTACAATTCAGTAGGAAACCCTCAAGCACCTGTTTATGTTTTGCTGCGAAAAGCAGTGCAGGAAAAGAAAAAACTAATTGCCACCCAGTTACTCCGTATCTTAGAAATTTTAAAAGAATCTCCGGAAGCTATCAATATTGCTCGTTCAACAGGCGTACTGGCGGCAAATGTGATTGCAGAAATTCTGGAAGCGAACGATGAGCAGCCAACCTGGCAAAAGCGTTTAAATCCTAGAGTTCTCGCTTCATTACGACAACAAGACCAGCTCAGCCCGCCTGTGCAAATATCAACACAACTTGGTATTGATGGGAACATTCATCATGACCCAGAAAAAAAACGCTATTCTCTGGATGTGACCAATCCTTTAACGAATATGGGTCTACCTCGTTCAGAAGCAATTCATCAAGTCTTGGTCGAACTCTTAGAGGATTTGGATCCGTTAGTGCAATCTGCCAGTCTTTATGCGCTGTATCAGCATAATCCAGCACTTGGTATGCAGTATGCTCGTCAAATACTGAATGTTAAGCAAAATAAAGATTCGCTCGTACAAGAAACAGCTCGAAGCATTGTTGGTCAAAGTCAGCACCAGAAGCAGCCTGATCATGTACCGACTTTGATTGTTCAAATCAAAGCAATGGGACGCACAGAAAGGCGGGTTTTCCAACAGCCGACAATTCAAGTCGGACGAGGACACGAGAATGATATTGTGATTTTGGATAATCGTGTTTCCCGACAGCACGCCATATTTTATTTAGATGAAACAGGAGTCAGTGTTAAAGATTTGGGAAGCAGCAATGGTCTGCGTATTGGTAAAGAAAATATTCACGACCAGCAAAAGCAACTCAAACAGGGAGAAATCATTCGCCTCAGCAGTGGAGATGACTTGGTTATCCTTGTGCAATGGCAAATGCAACCCCCACAAGATCAGGCGATCGCCCACTCAGCAGGAACTCTAGAAAAGCTGTTATGGCTTTATGACAGCAGTTTCTTCCACGGGCTGAAGGCAAATGTTTTGATTGAACTTGCTCGCAATGCAAGCGTGCGGGAATATCAGCCGCAAGAAGAAATTTGCCGGATGGGAGCAACTGCTGTTGAACTGATAGTCCTCATTGATGGCGAGGCAATGGTACTCTCAGGCAATACAGCGAATGATCAGACGATTTTGCCTGGGCAAACTATAGGTGAGCTAGAAGTTCTGACCCACAGCTATTATGTGGTAACAGTCGTAGCAGTAGCGGAAAAGACTCGAACCTTAGCTATTAAGGCAAAAGATTTCCAGGCGGCGCTTTCACACAATCCTCCACTGGCGATCAATGTTTTAGAAATGGTCAGTCATCGTCTTCAAGAAAGTTTAGGGCAAGCTGCAGCTGTGACTCAACTTTAAAGATATTACCGCCGTTTAAAGTCCATTTTCACCCTGGGCTTTGGACGGCGGTAATTTTTGACTTTTGAGTCACACGAGCTAGGGTGGATATGAGTATATTGCTAAAGACAAAGAAAATTTATATTCATTATTAACATTAACGTTTTTAAATACACATCAAGTATGCTTAAAATCAAGTTAGTAGATCCTAATACACCAAACCAGCTAAAAGACGTAGACTTAAAGCCAGAAACCAAGCCGAATCATGAGTGCCTGATTGGTCGCTTTGTGAACTGCGATTTAGTTCTAGACAGTGCTGAAGTCAGCCGGATGCATGGAAAAGTTTCCATGAAAAATGGAAATTATTATTTTGCTGATTTAGGTAGCAGAGGTGGTTCCCGAATTAATGGCGAAAAGGTGCAAATCAATCAGGATTACCTGCTCAACCCAAGCGACATGATTCAAATTGGTCGGTTTGTCCTGATGATCTCACAAATTGGGTCTCAAGAAGACAAAACAGTTGTTGAAAAAAAAGGAGAACAACTCAGCCAACGTCCGCCGAACTCTCAGGCAGTATCGCTATCTTCTCCTGTTTCTGCCAAGAAATATATGCCTCTGGCGATGGTAGAACCAACCGAGTTGCAACGCTGGGTGAAGGGAGAGTTAACAGTGATCTGCATAGGTGTGCTTGATGAAACAGAAGATGTCAAAACCTTTCGCTTTGTGGCAGATCCTCCGGTATTGTTTACTTATAAACCAGGTCAGTTTGTCACCCTCAAACTGGAAATCAATGGCAAACAGGTTTCGCGTTCCTACACCATTTCCTCAAGCCCCTCTCGTCCCCATACTTTAGAAATCAGCATCAAACGTATTCCTCCTCCCGCTTCGCCATTAGCGGAACCAGAGGGTTTCGTCTCTCAGTGGTTGCACGACAATATCACCGTTGGCAGTAAAATAAAGCTCTCCGGACCAGTAGGGAAGTTTACTTGCTTAGCCAACCCCTTCCCAAAAATCTTGCTTTTAAGCGCAGGTATCGGTATTACACCGATGATGTCCATGTCCCGCTGGGTGTGTGACACTGGTTCTGATTGTGATATAATATTTTTCCACAGTGCTCGGACTCCGCGTGATTTTATTTTCCGGCAGGAACTAGAACTGATGTCAGCACGACATCAGAATTTTCATCTGGCGGTTTCCACAACTCGTAGAGAACCTGGACAGACGTGGTTTGGTTTAACTGGCAGGTTGGATGCAACCATGCTCCAAGTTGTGGCACCGGATTTTCAGGAGCGTAGCGTGTATGTCTGTGGTCCACACAGTTTTATGGACAACCTCAAAGCAATGCTGCAAGCTCTTGGTTATCCAATGCAAAACTACCATGAGGAAAGCTTTGGATCTGTGCGTAACACTTCCAAATCTAGCATTTCGATGCACAAGGAGACTATTGTGGAGAGTTCGAGCTATATTGTCAACCGTGATATTGAGTATAACTCAAAACAAAATTTTATACATTTGCCACGAGAAACTGTTTCTGACTCAAGTGTAAGTGATGCTTCAAGATATCCTACCAGCCAATGTTCTGTTCTTTTCTCTAGGTCGGGAATAGAAGTCAGCAGTGATGGGGAAGAATCAATTCTCAATTTGGCTGAACAGCAGGGATTGAAAATTCGCAATAGTTGCCGTTCTGGAGTGTGTGGTAGCTGCAAGAAGTTGAAGTTACACGGACAAGTCGATTTAGAAGGCGAACCTGAAGGCTTGGAAGAAAGTGAACGTCAGGAAGGCTACATTCTGACTTGCATCTCTTACCCTATTGGACGAGTTGTCATTGATGCATAATGATATGGAAGAATGGAAACACGCAAACCCTAGAAAAGGAAAGCTCCGAATTGCTATGATCCTTTGGGCGATGCTCCCTTTGAGAACTGCCTGCTTGCGAATCGCACTTTTGTTGGAAATTTTTTACAATCAGAAAAATATAATAATTTTTTTATATTAAATTGATAATTGCTTATGCTTGCTAGTTTAAGAAATTTACTGACACAGCCTGCGGTTTTTGCTAGCGCAATTGTAGGTGTATTGCTGGTTACGGCTCAACAGTTGGGAATACTAGAGCACCCAGAATTAATAGTTTTTGACCAAATGATGCAAAGGCGTGCAGATGTGAATCCAGATCCTCGCCTTCTGATTGTGGCGTTTACTGAAAATGATATCCAAAAATTAAAACAGTCATCGCCCAATGGCGATGTTTTGAGTACAGTCTTGAGCAAGCTAGAGCAATATCAAGCAAAAGTTATCGGTTTAGACTTTTTTCGTGATGTACCAGTAGAGCCAGGTCACGAAAAGCTCCTCACATACCTTAAACAAAGTTCGCGAGTTGTGAGTATTTGTAAACTTGGTGGTGAGAGGGGGGAGCCTGCTGTACCACCTCCACAAGGTGTAGGACCCGAAGGCGTAGGATTCGCCGATCTGTTGGAAGATCGAGATGGGGTGATTCGCCGCTATCTACTCATTGTTTCCCCTGATGATCAGTCAAAGTGTGCAACTGCTGCTTCCCTTGGGTTTCAACTGGCTCTCAACTACCTAAGGATTGAACCAAAATTCATCGACAAGGGAATGCAACTGGGTAATACTGTATTTCAACCTCTAGAACCTCATTCAGGAGGCTACCGGAATATAGATACCCGAGGTTTTCAAATATTACTCAACTACCGTTCTAAGAAAAGCATTGCTGAACAAGTCAGCATAACAGATGTGCTGGAGAATCGCATCAATCCTAGTTTGGTAAAAAACCGTATTGTCTTGATTGGCACAACTGCACCTAGTTCCCAAGACATTCGCGTCACACCTTATAGCGGTGGTCTGCAGGATAATTCCGGCAAAATGCCTGGAGTTATCATCCATGCTCAGGTAGTCAGTCAAATTCTCGATGCCGTTTCAAACCAACGACGGCTTTTTTGGTTTTTTCCTGAATGGGGACAAATTCTCTGGATCTGGAGCTGGACTTTGGCGGGTGGAGTTGTGGCGTGGCGCATTCAACATCCACTCGTTTTGGGGCTAGCAACGATCGCTTGCGTAGGGATACTGATTTTAAGCTGTTTTGCTATCTTGACTCAGGCAGGGTGGGTACCAGTAGTCTCTCCAATTTTAGGGTTTCTTGTGGCGGGAACAGGCGTTGTTGCTTACACGGCATTCCAGAACAAGCAACACAAAGAAAAAGTTGCCCTGCAGATTCAAGAGCAAAAGGAAACCATCTCGCTATTGCAAGCGCTGCTGCGGGATGGTGGAAGTTATGGAACGCAGACACAAGCGGAAATGGGCGATGGTTTGCAACTACAAGCAATACTGAATAAGCGTTATAAAATCGTTGAATTACTGGGTTGTGGGGGATTTAGTTATACCTATCTGGCTGAAGATACTCATCGCCCTGGAAATCCTCAATGTGTGGTCAAGTACTTGCAACCTGCTCGTAAAGATGAGGTCTTTTTAGATGTCGCAAGACGTCTTTTTAAAAGTGAAGCAGAAATTTTAGAAGTTTTAGGTCAACACGAGCAGATTCCACAATTAATGGCTTATTTTGAAGAGCATAGCCAATTTTACCTTGTACAAGAGTATATCCAAGGGCATTCCTTACATGAAGAACTGGTGCCCAGTAAGCGCTTTTCTGATGCTGAAGTGGTGGATTTCCTGAATGATGTTTTGCAGATATTAGAGTTTGTTCATAGTCACGGTGTCATCCATCGAGATATAAAACCTAGCAACTTGATGCGCCGAGAAAAAGATGAACGAATTGTGCTGATTGACTTTGGTGCTGTCAAACAAATTCAGCCTCAGCACCCAACAGAAAACCCTACAGTCGCAGTGGGTACTGTAGGGTATGCACCTCCTGAGCAATTTATGGGACAGCCAAGGCTAAATAGCGATATTTATGCTTTAGGAATGATTGCTATCCAAGCTTTAACTGGGACACCTGCTAAATACCTGGAACGAGACTCTACCACAGAACTTGTTTGGCGACATTTTGCAGAAACTACGCAAGAATTAGCTGCGGTTTTAGACAAAATGGTGTGCTTTGACTTCCAAAGGCGATACCAATCAGCAAAAGAAGTTTTATATGCTCTGCAAAATTTATAACCGGATTGGAGATTGGGGATTGGAGATTGGGGATTGGGGATTGGGGACTGGGGAGTGGGGACTGGGGATTGGGGATTGGGGACTGGGGAGTGGAAAATTGCTACCAAAATCAGGCTATGGCTCGAAAGTTCCATAATTTTTTCGCTCTTATAGCTGCAATTACCCCCTGCCCCTCTGGGATGCCTTGGAGAGCAGGGCTGTTTCATTCGTTAAGAGAGAGGATTTGTCAATATCGAAGCGCGATGATTTTTGGGACATAAGTTATGGAAAACCTATATTTTGACCCAGAAAATTTAATTTTTATCCAGGAAATAAGGAGCGATACGCCTTCAGGCGTCTGCCCTTCGGGCAATCGCACTTCATTAACCCTTGACATTATGAGCCTTTGAGGGAATGAAACAGCCCTGCCTTGGAGAGGGGTGTCCGGAGGGCGGGGTGAGGTAATTGAGCCGCAAATTAGTATTATATCATATTCGGCTAATTAGTTATGATTCCCACGTTGACTGCATCCCACACGCCAGTCGCCTAGGTCGGGAAACCCTCCTGCAGCGCTGGCTCCCCTTTATCCCCTCCCCGCAAGCGAGGAGGGGAGCCTAAGCGCAGCTTTGGCGGGGTGGGGTTCTTTACAAATGATAAGTAATCAACCGAACCTGATATTAACCCAATCCCCAATCCCCAATCCCCAATCCCCAATCCCCTTTACAGCCAGTTGCCTACCAAAACATAGGGTGCCCAATAATACGGATGCTCGTACAAAGGATTCTTCAACAAGGACAGTTGAGCATCCTTTAAGGCTTGTGCTTTAGTCATATTGGGTCTGTTTAACTGTTTGTAAAACTCACCCATGATGTCAGCAGTTGCTTGATCGTCTACAACCCAAAGCGACGCCAATGTACTACGCGCCCCAGCTTGGATAGCGACTCCAGCAATTCCCAATGCGGCTCGGTTGTCTCCTGCAGCCGTTGAGCAAGCACTCAGAACAAGTAGCTCAATTGCACCCCGTTGGTTGGTTGCTCTAGTTTTGAGTAAGTCACTCAACTCGTTGACCTTAACGCGACCATCAAAAGTCAAAATGAAGGTATCTTCTGCGTTAGAACTAAATTGACCATGAGTTGCTAGGTGAACCACCGGTGCATTCAACGACTTAACAGCCTCTTTAATAGCATCGCTGGTAAAGTCCTCATTAAGCAGCACGTCACTCTGGCGAACTGTTGATTTGATTTCCTTAAGTTCATCTTCGACAGCAGGTAGTGCCGGAAAGTTTTGGCTAGGTTCGCTGAGTCCACCCGCAAGAGTTCGCCGTTCAGTGCGTGCTAAAGGTTGGGGGTTGAATAGCTCTAAGCCTGGTGTCAGAGCAATGTTATATTTCTGGACAAGATAGCTCTTTCCATCATACAACGCCGCCATAGGGATGCTTCGCATTGGACCATCCAAGACAAACACCAAGTTTTTGATTTGGCGTTTTTCCAATTCAGGTTCAATTGGTTTAATTATCCAATCATAAACTTCTTGGGATGGAGCCTGAAATTCTGGAGTCTGGCGGGTTTCTAATTTTTCCCGCAGTTCCTCAAGCTTTTGTTCAACTTCGTTTTGGGGTAGAGTCGTTTTGTAGTGACGTAAGTCCTGATTCTGATTCTGTTTCTGCTTGGTTGAGGAGGAAGGTAGCGAGACGATGACCTCGACGCGATCCGGCAAAATTACTGGATAAATGACTGCTGCTGTAGGATCAATTTGGTCAATCTGGACGGGTTTTGTGTCTACACAAGCTCTGCGGAAGAAGTTGTCTAATTCTGCTACCTTAAGTGATTCTATGACCTTTCTAGCTGTGTCAAGGTCATCTTGGCTGGGTTGCTTGTTTCCTGACTGCAACAACAAACTCACCAGTTCGCGATAGATTGGCTCAACTTCTTCTTGAAAAGAATATTGCACCTCGCGCATAGCAACTAAATCGCCGCGTATAGACTTGAGATTACTCACAGCTCTGGTGTATGCTGCTTTTGCTCCTGTCTGATCTCCTCTAGTTTTCAGAATACGACCCAACTGCCACTGCCAACGATAGGCAATATCGGGTGCTGGAACATTTTCAGCTAGTGCTGAGGCTTGCTGAGTGAGTTTTTCTGCATCATTCCATTGCTGAGTCTGCTCGTACAGTCCACCCAAAGTCCCTAAGGCATAAGCCTCAGCACGCTTATCTTCCAGGCTTTTGGCTTGCTCAACAGCTGTTGCCACTATTTGGGCGATCGCCTTCCATTCTGGAATGTTGTTTGTTGTGATATTTTCGTTTGTTGTGATATTTTCTGCCGATGTCTGTTGTTTAGGGCAATTTACATTTATTGCATTTATTGCCGTTCCTCTTGCGTCACTTTTTTGCCTGAGACAAGCCAGAGTTTGGGCATAATTAATCCTAGCATAAACTGTCTTACGACTAGGTGGTAAGCTGTCAAGCTGAGATTGAATTTGAGGCAATAAAGTTTGCTGCAAATTTTGGTAAGACTTTTGCGCTACTTGTTTTGGCTGTTGTTGTGGCTCTTGTAGAGATAACCGCAGTTGATTGATTTGCGCTACCAGCCGAGTTGTCGGCGAAGCAGAAGACGCAGCAGCTTGTCCGTAATACTGCATTGCTGCATCAATCCTTTGCAACGCTTGGGCTGTGTTCCCTAAACTCAAGTAAATTTGTGATACGAGTTCCCCAGAGTTTAATTTAGAAGCGACTGCCAAACTTTGCTCTAAGGCTTGTTGGGAACCAAAGTTTTCTATTTGCTGTGGCTGTGGTTGTTTCTGTTTCTGTGACTGTGATTGTGTCTGATCTAAAACTCCTACGACTCGTAGAGAATTACCCAAGCTCAACAGTCCATTTGCCTTAAGCAGAGAGTCGGGTTGCGCCTGCAGCCGTTTATTTATGTCTGTTAAACTTAGGCGAGCGCGACGGTAAAGCCCCAACGCTTGCAGTGCCTGAACCTGGTTAATTCTGCTACCAATCTCGCCTTCTGAATCACGGTTTTTAGCGTAGAGGGCGCTTGCTTCCTCCCAACTAGCAAGAGCTTTTTCAGATTTCCCTTCGGCTAGCTGAATCTGACCTAGGTTATTAAGTGTCTGGGCGCGAACTTTTATGTATTCTTTAGAATTTACCCGATTTTTTTGTAACAGATCCAAACTCTCTGCTATGGCTGTGCTTGCTTGGGGTAACTGTCCAAGCTGCTGATATGCCAATGCGACATAGTTCAATGCTAAGGCTTGATTCAGGAAATCGCTTTGAGTTTGAAATGTTTTAGCCGCTTGTTGTAAAATCTGCACAGATCTTGAAAATTGTTCTGTCTGGTAGAGTTGCAAGCCTTGCTGCAACAGTTGTCTACCATCCCTTTGCTGTACTATTTGGGTCGGCTGACTTTGTTGATGCGGATAATTGCCGCGATCAGCTGCCACAAGTGGGCTTGTAGCAACTGCAATTTGGGCAATTGCAGCTAGAAAAATAAGTCTAGACATAAGCTATTAAACATTTGATTTTTATAGTGGTGGTTATGATTCAACCAGTACCAGCCGCGTCGTGGGTAGTAAATAGCAAAAAGAACCTTAATACTCGCTTCGCTCTCCACCCATTTACTTAACTGATAACTGTTAAAAAGATTGAGTATAAACAATGGAAAAATATAGACCCTTCTCTTGTAAAGTTTCATCATCGCGTGATCTCACATACACAAGAGGAATGCCGTAGTCAAATCTAGCACTTAAATTATTGCTTTGCCACAGTAATCCTACTCCTACAGAAGCGAGGTTGCTAACCTCTATATTGGGGTTTCCAGACCGATTCGATGCTGTTCCATAGTCAACGAATGGAGTAATTTGTAACACACCACCTACTTGGGGAATTCGTAAAATAGGATACCTTAATTCAGCAGATGCTAAAAAAGCATTATCTGTTAACAGCAGGTCTTGACGATAACCGCGTACCGTGCGTTGTCCTCCCAAACCAAACTGCTCTAAAGGAACTAATGCTCTGTCGGCTAATTGAGCATCTGCACGGAGTAGCACTATGGTATCTGGAGCTAAAAGCCGCACCCACTGTGCCTGTCCTCGCCAGGAAAAAAAGCGACCATCTGGTGAGTTGTCGTTGGTGGTAGCATCGAAGACATCTAAGCCCAAGCTAAATTGCGATCGCGCCGCCAGCACTTGTTGACTACTGCGCTGAGTCCACTCTTGAAAAAACCGCAGTATGGATAAGCGAGTTTCTCCATCATCATCAGCTCCTGGTTGGGGAAATCCCTGCCGGAAACCGATGAGCGATTCCAAAAAGCCAACGTTACTTTCCCGCCGATTTAAACTTAGTCCGAGGGCAAATTCTTCGGTGGGGGTTTGCACAATTGGTTGACGTAGTGTAAGAGCAAAATCTTGTGAGGTTCCTTCGATATCTAATAACTCAAAAGATTCTTCAATAACACTGCTGTTTGTATAGTTATAAGCAAATTCCAACGTTCCATTGTAGGCATTTATAGGATACGTATAGCGAGCTTCGACATTGTTGCTACCATCAGTATTGGCGTAGCCGACACTTAAACTATCTCCCTGTCCTAGCAGGTTAGCTTGGTTCAGTTGGATTTGCCGTTGAAAGCTGCCAATACTAGGGTTACGATTGTTGTCTAAGCTAATTTGGGCAGAAAATGTTTTTGCCTCCGTCACAGTGACATCTAGCACGTTACCACCAGGCGTTGAGCCAGCTGCAAGTTCCGCAGAGATATTTTGAATTAATGGATTGAGTTGAAGCAGTCGCAGTGCTTCTAGCAATCTATTCAAGTTCAGGGGTTTGCCAGTGGCGATCTGCAAACGGCTGCGAACATAATTAGGGTTCAACCGCTTCAAACCTCTAACCTGGATATTTTCCAAGCGACCTTCCACAACCTGAATTTTGACAACACTTCCTTTAATGTTGTAGGTTTGCTCTGCTGGAAGGAAAGCGGCAGAGGTGACGTAACCTTTGTCGCCGTAAAGTCTGGTTATAGCTTCAGAAGCTTGGAGCAATTCAGCAAAGGTAATCGGTCTGTTGATGAATTGTTTGGTTGCCTCAGCTAGTTGTTCAGGGCTGAATACAGTGCTGCCAACCACTTCAAAACGCTCAACTTCGATAGTTCCAGGAAAGGCATTCGGAACTGCTTCGGGAGTAGGAGGAGTTTGGGGAGGAGATGGAAATAAGTTTTCTGGAGGTGGAAGGACTGGAGGTGTTTCCGGTACAATTGGAGGATTTTCTCGTTCTGGTCGCCGGAATATATCTGATGGAGGCTGAGTTTGGACAGTTTCCAATCCTGGCTGAGGAACCTGATTTGTATTCACCGTTTGTGCTGACAACGGCTGTTGCTGCCAGCTGCTAAATAGCATCATGGTGAGTATGAATAAGCTGGACGAATGCCAGTTGTGATAGAAACTTGGGACGCTTTTATTTAGCATAACAACAAGCAGATACCGGAAAGTCACAGAGATAAACGGTTGTAGCAAAGTTAGTCGTAAGGACACATTGGCTTTCTTTAAATGCCCAATTAGTCGTTGCTACAGTTAGCGCAACATTCGGATGAGAGATGTTTTCTATCCTAAAGGGGTTTTTGAGGAAAGCCTGTTTGCGAGTGGACGCACAAAAGTGCTTAAATCTGCTACTTAATGTCAGGTCTCCCTACACTAGATCAGTACTTTTAGCTGTTGCACAAACAGCTAAAACGATATAAAGAATGACTATACTGTATTCTAAAAGAACGCGGTTTCTTGTTAAAGAAAATATAAACGGTTTTACTCAATAGAGATGGAAATCCCTTAAAAATTAGCCCAACGGTAGTATCTTACTGCTAAAAGCAGATTTACGCAATTCTACCGTGTTAGGCAGCAGACGAAGCTGGTATTTTCAGGGCTGTATGCAACTAGTAGCAGTGCCCAAACGCTCAGGAGTAGCACCAGATGCATGGGAAATCAGGGTAACTTGCCCTTTGCCGTTGAATACCCAGCCAGTAGCAGGTACGATAACAATTTTTTCGCTGGTTTTTACTGGCTTTTTTGGGCTGGAACTTGAGGTGCTGCGATCGCCACTCCTTATATTTGTGAGTCGAGTATCAGACCATACGACATCGCTACTTAGGGGTTCGTAAGGAGAAGGAGGTAAACCACCGCGTCCAGTGATGGTAAATGTATTACCTTGTGGACTGTTAAGGGCCGCACAGTTACCAGTTTCTATGACTTTGGAAGTATCGACGACAAGTGTAGGTAGGGCGACTAAACCTTTGCTCGGGTCTAGATCTGGGGTGTTGATAGATACCTGACCACTTAAGTTGGGGTTTTCTTGGGAAATAGCAGTAATATCATTTGTTGGTAACTGACTAGGATCTAGTTGAGTGGGGTTAGTTGTTCCTAACTGCTGCTCTAGGTCTTGTCGGCTCTTAGGTTCTACAAAGAATATGCCTCTGCCATTGATGGTGACTTTTCCTCCCTCACCGCTAAAGGCATTGGCTGTGATATCACTATTTTCTCCAGGTACAGCAATGATGAAATTGGTATCAATGTTGATTCTTCCGCCATTTCCACCAGCTTGGGCTGTACCCGCAGTGGTTGATATTTGGCTATTACGGCGCAAGAGTAAAAAATCTTGGGCTGTCAGGGTGAGATTTCCACCATTACCAGATGTAGTTTTAGATACAATGCTTGACCCATCTAGACGGATAGAGCGAGAGGTGATTTCTATGTTTCCTCCTGCATTTCCCTGACCCTGATTATCGGCTGTTATAGTAGCACCATTTGATAAAGACACTTGAGGCACTTTCAAGACAATCGTGCCACCGTTGCCCTTGGCATTGGTCAGAACTTGGCTACCCACACCGCTGCCATTTCCATCTATTAACATATCGGTGGCAGTAATTCCTATACTACCTGCATTTCCCTGGGATTCAGTATTGGCAACTACGGTTGCACCACCTGATACCGTTACCTTTGGTGCTTTCAGGGCAATCGTACCACCATTGCCTTGAGCATTACCCAACACTT
>JXCB02000002.1:118998-119678 GCA_000828075.3 Tolypothrix campylonemoides VB511288
CCCAACACTTGGCTACCCACACCCGTGCCATTTCCGTTTATTAACAGAGTATCGGCGGCAGTAATTCCTATACTACCTGCATTTCCCTGTGATTGAGTATTAGCAGTTATGGTTGCACCACCTGACACTGTTACCTTTGGTGCTTTCAGGGCAATCGTACCACCGTTGCCTTCAGCATTACCCAACACTTGGCTACCCACACCCGTGCCATTTCCATTTACTAACACAGTATCGGCGGCAGTAATTTCTATACTCCCTGCATTTCCCTGCGATTGAGTATTAGCAGTTATGGTTGCACCATCTGATACTGTCACCGACGGTGCATTTAGGGTATCGGTAGTAGTAATTGCTATGCTGCCTGCATTTGCTTGCCCATAAGTGTTAGCTGTCATACTGGCTTTTGAGATTGACACCTTGGCTGCATCAATGGCAATTTTGCCTCCGTTACCTCTGCCCTGTGTGTCAGCAGTCAAGATGGCACCATTTGATACTGTTACCTTTGGTGCTTTCAGGGCGATCGCGCCACCAATACCCGTACCATTGGCAAACACTTGGCTACCCACACCTGTGTTTGTACCATTTATAGAAATATCATCACTGGCTGTCATTGCTATACTGCCTGCATTTCCCTGTCCGTTGGTATGAGCAGTTATGGTTGCACCATTTAATACAGACACCTT
>JXCB02000002.1:120298-208959 GCA_000828075.3 Tolypothrix campylonemoides VB511288
GAAATATCATCACTGGCTGTCATTGCTATACTGCCTGCATTTCCCTGTCCGTTGGTATGAGCAGTTATGGTTGCACCATTTAATACAGACACCTTGGCTGCATCAATAGCAATTTTGCCTCCGTTACCAATTCCTCCTACGTCATTGGCAATTATCCCGTTATCCACTGAAACAATACCACTGGCATTCAGTGTGATATCTCCTGCTTGAGTACCCGAAAATTGGGAACCCCCATTAATGCCAGCCCTGAGATTGCTTCTAGAGAGAATATCAATATTACTGCCGTTAATGGCGATACTTCCTCGCCCGTCACCATTAACTGCGATGTTGGCACCATCAGTCAGGCGAACATTCTGAAAATTGCTGATGCCTTGATAACCCAACAACCAGCCGGGATTTGTGGGTGTCAGACTGACAGTATTGTTTGCCGCAACGCTACCTAACTCAACTCTGCCTCCAAGGGAAGTTAGATGTCCACCTGCTACAGCCACTTCTCCACCAACAAGCGCTAAAGTTGCTGTCGGCTGCACAGATAACCCAACGATTTCACCACTGCTGTTGCTAACACGGGAGGAGTTGGTAATACTGCCTGGATTTGACCCAAATTGCAAGCCAAGAGGAACACTGATAGTCAGTAGCGGTTGGGCTTGAGGGTTTACCGCACTGAACTGCGTACCATCGGCAAAGTTTAAGCTACTGGCTGTGGTGGCTAGGAAGGAACCACCTATGTTGAGACTGGCATTCGGTCCAAAGATGATTCCGTTGGGATTAAGCAAAAATACGTTGGCTGAACCATTTGCCCGCAGCAAGCCATTAATATTAGATATAGACGAACCAGTCACACGATTGATGATGTTTTGCACTGTGAGGGCATTGTTGAAAAAAGCCTCTCCTCCAGTGGGTACAGAAAATTGACTAAAGCTATGGAATAGATTTCCCCCTACCTGAGTTCCACCCGTAATCGTGAAGTTATTGTCTATGGATGTAACTGTAGAGTTTTGAGGTAGGGTGGCGTCAGGTGCGATTTGTTGGGCGCTGACATGATCAACAACAGATGCCAGCGCCCCACCTACTGCCAAAACCAGCAACCCCAACCGATTCCACTGCTGTGCCCACCCTGCAGCCATATCAATCAGCTCTCCCTATGATACTTGAGTACTTTCAGTTATTGCCTGAACTTGAGCAAGTTTGTAGTTGCAACTGGTATAAGTAATCCTAACAGTATATTCCTGGAGTTTGAAAATTCTTGTTAACTTTTTTTAAGAATATTTCAACTGGTCGCGCTTCGGAGTCCCCCACCATACGTACACGCGTTGGTGGGGGAGGAATGCCGCTCCTCTCCTTGGGTACTGGGAGTACAGACGCCCTGCGTTGTAGAGAGCGCTAACGTTAGCGCTCTCTACCGACTGGGGAAATGCTCCCGACTTGAGGAGGGGCAATATTTCCCCGGACATAATTTTTCGTTTGATAGCTGCTCTCAACCGTGAAACCACACATTATCAGTTATCAGTTCATTCTTCTGACTGTTCACTGTTGACTGATAACTGATTCGCTCAGCGTCTTAGGGACTGTACGCTTGTTGGTGAGAAGTGATATACGGTATCGTCAGGGGCAAGACGAATAGCTGTGTTATAATCTGTCATAGCTTTTAACATATCCCCTATTTCATGGTAAAGCTGACTGCGCCAAAGGTAGAAAAGCGCATTGTCAGGATGGAGATGAATAGCTTGGGTATAATCCTCGAGTGCGCCCTCTTTGTCCCCTAGATTTTTGCGACGAAACTTAGCTCGTTCAGTATAAAGGTAAGCATTGTGGGGATGAAGACGAATTGCATTATTCAATTCAGCAACTGCTTGTTGAACATCTCCTTGTCGCCAGGAAGTATAAGCTTTTTCAATGTATGTAGCCGGAGTAATCTGTTGACTACTAGAACTAGTATTTTCTGTAGTAGGTATACGTTTCTCTTCTTCTGTACGCACAGAATGTGCGGTGTTTGAAGAAGGCTTGTTGGAATTCAGGGCTTTATGTACTACACAAACAGTCGAGCCTAGGGCTAATATAATTCCAACTGTCACAAGTACTGCTGCAAAATCATTGCTAACACTACTATTAGAGTTATGAAAGTCTTTTATATATTTTCCCATCAGAGGGTTTTCTTCGACTGTACTGGCTTCTGCAGGTTGGAGAACACCTGTACCAATGAGTCCTGCTATAGTTAGCAGTGGTTCGGTAGCAAGGATTTTTTGCTTTATCATTTGGTGTACTCCACTACATTGCACAGCGTTTGAATAAGTGACATAACTAAAAAATAATTGATTTTATAAAAAATAATTTAGCCAGATTAGACTTGATTGTTCACCAAGCTCTTTATGCGGTAGATCACTATAGAATCTTATTCTCCCAAAGTCGGTCTTATTTGACTTGTGTAAATCGCACTAGTCCGAAGGAAAAATCATGACTCTATCTAAGGTAAGCTCTACCGCCTTAAGGCAGGTATCACAGGATAGATAGTCTCTGATAAACCATTATAGAAACTCGAGAGTTGATAAATAATAAAGTGAATCATAAATAAATAGGGTACGTTAACCTCGTCTGATGCATAGACTAAAATGATGTGTTACGTTGCTACTCGCCTTGGTCAATAAGAAAAATTGCATGAAACCGCCTAAGACACCCTGTAAAAATTTAATCTTTATTTTATAAATAACCGGGGAGGAAAAGATTTAGTTTCAATTTTAATCTTCATAGCAGCTTTGTATATGTGAATTCCTATTTTTCTATTTAAATATTTATAAGGAAATCTTATAAAAAAGAAATAAAGATGTCAAAGCATACAAACAAAAAGAATACAAAAAGAATACAAAAATTATTGTGAGCGATCGCAACAAAGAATAATAGCCGTTATCACTAGCACACACTACAAGGTGGGGCATAGCTTCTTGTTCCTCAACCTTGTAATCTATAATACTCCATTGAAAACGGCTATATATATAAAGTTAAAGTTCAGCTTTCTCTAAACCTTTAAAGAGAAAGTGAAATTAGCGAGATGCACAGGAAGCAGAATTTTGCAAAGAAGGGTGAGGATTATTGGTGGATGCACTAGAGATGAGAGTGACTTGCCCTTTACCGTTAAATACCCAACCAGTCGCAGGGACAATTCTTACAGCATCAGCTTGTTTGGATGGTGGTTTCACTGCGGCCAGTTGTGAAGGTTGCTGCTGTGCTGTAATATTTGGAATACGAGTATCTGACCAAACCACATCCGTGCTGAGGGGTTGATTAGGGTTGGGAGGCAAACCGCCGCGTCCGGTTATGATAAATTGGCTGCTTCCTGTCCCAATGTAGGCACCACAGCCTTCGGCAATTATCTGTGAGGGATCAACAACTTGTGGAGAGGGCGAGTTCACTAGCTCTCGACTAGACTCAGTATTCGGACTGTTAATAGTCACTTGACCGTTCAATGAAGGGTTCCCTGTGAGTGATATGGCTGTGACATCGTTAGTAGGTAACTGTTCAGCAGGATTTAGTTTATTGAAATCGCTCGGTTGCAACAAAGTCTTGAGTTCTTCTAAGCTGCGTGGCATCAGCCCAATGATACCTTGGGCTTTGATGGTGACAGTTCCTCCGTTACCTTGAAAAGAATTAGCCGTAATATCGCTATTCTGCATGGGAAGTGCGACAAGGTATTGGGGATCAGAAATATTAATATTACCACCGTTTCCACCTCTGCCTGGGCTACCTGCACTAGTGGAGATAAGACTATTTCCGCCTAACAGCAGTAAGTCTGAGTTGTTTAACGTAATATTTCCACCATCACCCGAAGCGGTGGTGGCGACAATTTGTCCGTTATCTAAACGGATAGTTGGAGCGGTGATTGTAATGTTCCCTGCACCTTGGGCATTATTGGTAGAATTGGTATCGTTGACAGTGATAATAGCTCCGTTCCGAACAGTTAATTTCCCAGTGGAAATATATATGTCTCCAGCTCTTCCAGAGTTTTTTACAGCTTGAGAAAAAACACCACTGCGAGATGGTTCCCCGTTTCTAGCAGGTACACTTCCCGCTAGCTCTACAGACTCCGAGGCATTGACAAACACTTTCCCTCCTGTACCTTGAGAACCGCTAGTAGCTGAGACTCCTGCTCCATCCCTCACTATCAAACGCTTGGTGTTAATTGTTATGTCTCCAGCTATTCCATTACCTTGAATAACATTACCCCTTTCATCAGTTTGACTTTGAGACAGCAAGGCGCTACTGGTATTCCTGGCTTCTGATCTACCTGAGAGTTCCACTGTGTCTCGGGCAGTCACAGTCAATTTCCCGCCCCGCCCATTCCTAAAAGTACTAGTTGATATTTGTCCTCCACCTTGGACAATTAACTTCCTTGTGTCAATACTTATGTCTCCAGCAGCCCCAGTTCCCCCGGCTGAACTTCTTAAGACACTGGCACCGTTACTGTTCGCACCACTTACTATTACCGAGTCAGAAGCCACCACAGTCAAATTGCCTCCCTTACCACGGGCAGCCGTCGAGGTAGTTATTAATGCCCCATCTTGGACAATCAGCTTACCAGTGTTAATGGTCACATTACCAGAGTCTCCATTGGCGGAGGTTCCCTGAGATTGAGTAATTAAGCCACTGACAACCTGTGCCACGGAGGAAGTCAGTTCCACGGAGTCAGAAGCATTCACAGTTACATCTCCTGCCCTACCATTACCCTGAGTCAGCGTTCGTACTGCCCCATCTCGGACAACTAACTTGCCTGTATCAATTCTGACGTATCCAGCATCTCTGGCTCCTTGAGTGAAGGCATCAATGGTACTGCTTTTCAGTGTCACTGAGTTAGGAGCAGTGATGGTGACACTTCCCCCTTGACCAGCGCCAGCGGTAGAAGCAGAGATTTGAGAACCTCCCTCAGCATCAAGTTGTGAAGCTTGAATCAAAACGGCACCACCTGTTGGACTGGCTCCCACGGTATTTGCCTGAATCTTTGCTGCACCAGCTAACCCCACGCTACTGCCTTGCAGCTGAATCGTGCCACCCCCAGGACCACTGGTATCAACAACAGCTTTTTGAGTTAGCTTGATATCCCCGAAGTTGGCTACATCTGCATACCCAAGAGCATAACCTTTATCAATATTATTTTTATCAATAAGAGTTAGGCTGACTAAACCTGCTCCCCCAACGCTACCCAGCTCAATTCTTCCTTGTTCTGCTGTCAAGTTGCCCCCCTCTAGCGTGACATCACCACCGACTAGGGCTAGCGTTTTTCCGAGTGGTACTTGTAGACCCACAGGGCTTGCGCTATTTTTATTATTTGGACTGGCTTGGGAACGATTAACAATAGGCTTTGCCCCTGAACCAAACTGTAGTCCCATCGGAACGCTCATCGTCAACAGAGGGGTTGTTTGAGGAGCTTTTGCACTAAACTCTGTGCCATCAGCAAACTTCAGGCTATTTGCTGTGGTTGCTACAAACGAGCCTTTAATATCTAGACTGGCATTCGCTCCAAAAACAATCCCATTGGGATTAATCAGAAACAGGTTGGTATTCCCTAGGACTTTGATTAGACCATTAATATCAGAGACCGACGAACCTGTGACTCGGCTAATGATGTTTTGAATATCAAGTGCATTGTTAAAGTGAGCTTCTTGACCAGTACGGACAGAAAACTCATTGAAGCTGTGGAATAGGTTGCGTCCCGCTTGTGTGCCGCCAGTGATATTGAAGATGTTCCCGTTTATATTGATGATGGAATTATTGGGTAGAGTACCATCGCGGGTAATTTGGGCAAGAACGCAATTTGCACTAGAAAAGCTGGCACCACCTATCCCAATTCCAAGCCCCAAAAACCAGCCCCAACTCCAACCGTTAGTACTTAGCATCGGTAGTTGCACTCCTTCAAGAAACAGCAATGGCTAAACAAAACTGATGTAGCACCACGATGATTGATATACTCCCACCACTATATTGCTGAAGGCAAGATAACCAGGAAGGGAATTCTTTCAACTTCTGTGGGACAATCAGCCCATAAGTAGGGGTGAATGAGCACGAAGGTCTTATGAGAGGCAATCTAGCATGAAATGCTGGGTATATCTTGAATAATTTGTGAAATGTTAATTATTTTACGTTGGTTTTTATACTAAATAGCGCTCAAGAGTTGGCAGAAAGCTAACAGCTATTCGTTTGCATCCAAGTGCTTTGTTTGACTGCAACTTCATTTAAATACATAATGACTATCTGACACTGGACTCAAAACGAGCCGTACGAGTTGTTAGGCTTACGCAATCTCTGTTATGTTATGATGTCATCCCAACCGAAACGCAATCTAGCAAAGCATCTTGGAGATTTTGGCGTCAGGCACAGGTTATGACCACAATAGAAGTACTATTTTTTACTAATATTGAATATTGCTGAAAGCGTACATTATCTGAGAATTCAAAAGGTTATTATGCAAACTTTTCAGCAATTATGAAGCTGTGCGCTTCAAAGAAGTTTAGTATTATTTAGTTTTTATAAAGCCGTACTAAATATATGTTCTTCATAAAAAGTTAAGTAATTTCATAGAGCTTTTACAAAAAATATCACAATCTATCCGTAGAATTACTTTGTAAACTACAAAACTAAAGAACCAAGTACCTTTCTTTTGTCACTCTAGGCAAAAGGAAATGGAAGTTATCGTCCCATTCGTTTGTAGAGATGCTTTATGAATAATCAAGGTTTATGGTTTTTACCCGCCGGTTTACGCTTGAAATCCTTGGGAGCAATGGCGTTTTTGGCTTGCAGTAGTTTAGCAATAACCGCACCACAAGCTCAAGCATTAAATATTGTGATCACTCCAGCAGACCTTTCCCCGCCACCGATAGACATCCAAGGTGTAAATCGATTGGAAAGCGATGCGGATGTAGCGTTAGGGACTTCTGTAGATATCGTATCTCTAGACAACTTAACAGGAGTTGGTGGAGGTAACGTAGCTGACATTTTCAGAGCGGCTGCAAACTCTTGGGGGCAAGCTCTTAAAGATGACTTTACACTCAATCTCAAGTTTGGAGCCGCTCAACTCGCCCCATTGACCCCTTCTACAGGCAACTGTCCAGGTTCCTACAAGACAGATGTATATCAATCACCCTGCGTCCCAGACACTACTAGAACAGTTATAGATGGGGTACTAGGACTTCATATCCCCAATAAGTTTGAATCAATTACGTTAGGTGATGGAAGCACAGTCTTCCGCGAGACAGAGGGTACTATTCTCTTTAATATCGACCCTAGCGTCACTTATTTTCTAGACCCCAACCCTGGAACAAATGGAGCGTATGGTCAGTTCTCTAACACCGAAGCAGATTTAGGAGGAGGTACTGTTAATGTAGGACGCCAAGCCTCTGCCTCCTCTACTGATGCCTCTGGACGATATGACTTGTACACAGTTGCTCTGCATGAAATTGGACATGCATTGGGGCTGAGCAAAGTAAATCCTGCCGCCGTAAACGCAGTTAACAACCCGAATGGTGTAATTAATGTTACTTCGCCGCGCCCGTTTGCTGGTACAACGATACCTACAACCTACAGAACGGACGGAGATATTCATATTGATCCTGTGCAATTTCCAGATACTGTAGATGCTCCAACCCTTGGTACTGGAGAGCGAAAACTCTTGTCTTGTATTGATGTTTTGGGAGCCGCCGAGATCAGCAAGTTCCAAGATGTGGATGTGAGTTCTGGCAATATTTGTGGCAATCAACAACCACAGCCTAAGAGTGTTCCAGAATCTTCCACCCTCGCTTCCCTCTTTGCTGTAGCAGGAGTACTGGTGACAAGCCGCAAACGTCTACGTGGCAAACCGCTGGAGATGGTCATTTCTTCTAAACACAGCCTTTAAGTTCATAGTTGTAACTGATTTCAGGATTTACGCAAAGGGTGTATCGCCATCGTAAGCATAGCGAAACATCACACAGATTCATGAACGCGCAGCTTACGCTAACGCTGTGCTGTCGCTAGGTTTAAAATGTACAGAATTTGATGCCTAAGTTTTATCTCACTCACCTTTATATCCGCGTTGGTATTCGACTCAATACCAACGCTCATTATTTTTTTGATAGAATTTTTACATTGACAAAACACTAAATTAACGTGAGTTCGATGTATCCTAATTTGACCCCGCTTCCATTCCTCTCCCCGAAGCGGGGAGAGGCTTAAAAAGCTTATTATTTCGTACTAAGTTGCGGATTTTTTGCCCCTTCCCTTGTAGGGAAGGGGTTGGGGTTAGGTTTCGTCGAACTCACGTTAAATTAGTGTTAATCCTGACTTTTTCAATGCTGAAGTGGATGTATCTCTCATCCTCATGCACGTAAACTTTATACATCCCTGATGACATCCGATTGTTCCCAAATACTAAAAATTCTGGAAAATAGTATATGTAGTCGAACATTTCAAGACTAACCCAATTTTCTGTTGGAAAATATGACTTCTACCTTCTTAGAACGCTTGCACAGCCCAACACACCCAGTCATCGTCTTCGACGGTGCTATGGGAACTAACTTGCAAACCCAAAACCTTACGGCTGAAGATTTTGGTGGCGCACAGTACGAAGGTTGCAACGAGTACCTCGTCTACACCAAGCCAGAAGCGATCGCCAAAGTTCACCGCGACTTTCTCGCCGCCGGTGCAGATGTGATTGAAACGGATACTTTTGGCGCTGCGTCGATTGTTTTGGCTGAATACGACTTGGCTGATAAGGCGTATGGACTCAACAAAGCAGCTGCGGAACTCGCAAAGCGCGTTGCTGCGGAATTTTCCACGCCGGAAAAACCCCGGTTTGTTGCGGGTTCGATGGGACCAACCACGAAACTGCCAACTTTGGGACATATCGATTTTGACACGATGAAATCATCCTTTGTTGAACAAGCCGAAGGGCTATGGGATGGTGGCGTTGATTTATTCATCGTTGAGACTTGCCAAGATGTGCTGCAAATCAAAGCGGCGCTGAATGCAATTGAAGAAGTCTTTGCCAAAAAAGGCGATCGCCGTCCGCTCATGGTTTCTGTCACAATGGAATCTATGGGTACAATGCTGGTGGGGACGGAAATCAACGCCGTGCTAACAATTCTCGAACCCTACCCAATTGACATTCTCGGTCTGAACTGTGCCACTGGTCCAGACTTGATGAAACCACACATTAAATATCTCTCGGAACATTCGCCTTTTGTGGTTTCCTGTATTCCCAACGCTGGTTTACCAGAGAACGTCGGCGGTCAAGCTCATTATCGCCTGACACCAACCGAATTACGCATGGCGTTGATGCATTTTGTTGAAGATTTGGGTGTCCAAGTGATCGGGGGTTGCTGTGGGACACGTCCAGAACACATTCAACAATTAGCAGAAATTGCCAAAGACTTAAGACCAAAACAGAGACAGCCTCAACAGGAACCAGCAGCTGCATCAATTTACAGTACCCAACCTTACGACCAAGATAACTCGTTCTTGATTGTCGGCGAACGTCTCAACGCTAGTGGTTCCAAAAAATGCCGCGAGTTGCTGAATGCGGAAGATTGGGATGGACTGGTATCAATGGCGAGGGCGCAAGTCAAAGAAGGCGCACACATCCTGGATGTAAACGTCGATTATGTGGGACGCGACGGTGTGCGGGATATGCACGAACTTGTCTCACGTCTGGTAAATAATGTCACACTGCCCTTAATGCTCGATTCCACGGAATGGGAAAAGATGGAAGCGGGACTAAAAGTGGCTGGTGGTAAGTGTTTGCTGAACTCCACCAACTATGAAGACGGAGAACCGCGTTTCTTGAAGGTGTTGGAAATTGCGAAGCAATACGGTGCTGGTGTCGTTATTGGTACCATAGATGAAGACGGAATGGCGCGGACAGCAGAGAAAAAGTTTGCGATCGCCCAACGTGCCTATCGTCAAGCCGTTGAATACGGCATCCCAGCACACGAAATCTTTTTTGATACACTTGCACTGCCAATTTCCACAGGTATTGAAGAAGATCGCGCCAATGGAAAAGCCACAATAGAATCGATTCGGCGCATTCGTCAAGAATTGCCTGGATGTCATGTTATTTTGGGTGTATCAAATATTTCCTTTGGGTTGAATCCAGCGGCGCGGGTTGTGCTGAACTCGATGTTTTTGCACGAGGCGATCGCTGCTGGGATGGATGCAGCAATTGTCAGCCCTAACAAGATTTTACCATTGGCAAAAATTGAGCAACGCCATCAAGAAGTTTGTCAGCAGTTGATTTATGATGAGCGCAAGTTTGAGGGCGATGTCTGCGTTTATGACCCCTTAACAGAACTGACAACACTGTTTGAAGGGGTGACAACGAAACGCGACAAAGGCGTTGACGAAAGTCTACCCATCGAAGAACGCCTCAAGCGCCACATCATCGACGGTGAACGCATTGGTTTAGAAGAACAACTCACCAAAGCTTTAGAAAAATATCCTCCACTCGAAATTATCAATACCTTCCTGCTAGATGGCATGAAAGTGGTGGGTGAATTGTTCGGTTCTGGACAAATGCAGCTACCTTTCGTATTACAATCTGCGGAAACCATGAAAGCAGCGGTTGCTTACTTAGAACCGTTCATGGAAAAGTCAGAATCTGGCAACAATGCCAAAGGGACATTTATCATTGCCACGGTGAAGGGCGATGTTCACGACATTGGTAAAAACCTGGTGGATATCATCTTATCGAACAACGGTTACAAGGTGATTAACCTGGGAATTAAGCAGTCGGTGGAAAACATAATTGAGGCGTATGAGAAGCACAAAGCTGATTGTATCGCCATGAGTGGCTTGCTGGTAAAGTCCACCGCGTTCATGAAAGAAAATTTGGAAGTCTTCAACGAAAAGGGAATTACTGTGCCGGTAATTTTAGGCGGTGCAGCGCTAACTCCCAAGTTTGTTCATGAAGATTGTCAGAATACCTACAAGGGTAAGGTGGTTTACGGCAAGGATGCGTTTTCTGACTTGCACTTTATGGATAAGTTGATGCCAGCGAAGGCTGCTAGTCAGTGGGATGATTTGCAGGGATTTTTGAATGAAACCACCGATGAACACAGATTAACACAGATAGAAGAAGCTCAGGAGCTATCTGTATCCAGCAATGGTTCTGTATCCAAGGTAGAACCGCAGGAAGTTGATACCCGTCGTTCTGAAGCTGTGGCGGTGGATATCGAACGTCCAACGCCGCCTTTCTGGGGAACAAAGCTACTTCAACCGCAGGATATTCCTTTGGACGAAGTGTTCTGGCATATGGATTTACAAGCTTTGATTGCTGGACAATGGCAGTTCCGCAAGCCGAAGGAACAATCTAAGGAAGAGTATCAGGCTTTCTTGGATGAGAAGGTGTATCCGATTTTGTCGGAGTGGAAGCAACGGGTTATTGAGGAGAATTTGTTGCATCCGCAGGTGATTTATGGGTATTTTCCTTGTCAGGCTGAGGAGAATACTTTGTATGTTTATGAAACGAACCGCACAGACGCACAGGTAAGAGCAAGTTTTGAGTTTCCGAGACAAAAGTCTTTGAGGAGGCTGTGTATTGCAGATTTCTTTGCGCCTAAGGAGTCGGGAATTATTGATGTGTTCCCGATGCAGGCGGTGACGGTGGGGCATATTGCCACGGAGTTTGCCCAAAAGCTGTTTGCAGATAATCAATACAGGGATTATCTGTATTTCCACGGTTTAGCGGTGCAGGTAGCGGAAGCGCTGGCTGAGTGGACACACGCCCGCATTCGTCGTGAGTTGGGTTTTGCGGCTGAGGAACCGGATAATATTCGGGATATTTTGGCACAGCGTTATCGCGGCTCGCGGTATAGTTTTGGGTATCCGGCTTGTCCAAATATTCAGGATCAGTACAAGCAGCTGGACTTGTTGGAAGCAGGGCGTATTAATTTGTACATGGATGAAAGTGAACAAATTTATCCTGAACAGTCTACGACTGCGATTATTGCTTATCACCCAGTAGCGAAGTACTTTAGCGCGTAACCCCACCCCCTAACCCCCTCCCCGCAAGCAAGGAGGGGGAATTAGATGAACCGCTAATTAGCGATAAAAATATATGTCAGCTAGAGATTTATTCCATGAAGCGGTTAAAAATGCACTAAAGAAGGAAGAATGGGTAATCACTCACGACCCTTTGGAGATTCAATTTGAGGAAGTCAAGCTTAAAATTGATTTAGGCGCATAAAGGCTGATAGCAGCAGAAAAAGCAGGTGAAAAAATCGCTGTTGAAGTCAAAAGCTTTGCCAGTAACTCTGCTGTGAGTGACTTTCATACAGCATTAGGGCAATTCCTGAATTATCAGATTGCACTAGAAGAAAATGAGCCAGAACGTCTACTATACCTAGCAGTTCCGGTAGATACATACGAAACATTTTTTCAGACACGACTTGCCAAAATCGCAGTACAACGCCATCAGGTAAAACTAATTGTATACGACCCTATCATGGAGGTCATTGTGCAGTGGAAAATTTAGAGCATTATCGCCAATGTATCCAAACCATTCTAACTAAACACGCCGACTTTAAACCGAAGCGTGGAGATGTAGAAACAGAATTAATTTTTGATACAACACACGACCACTATCAGTTAATGTATGTTGGCTGGAATGGGTTAAGTAGAGTGTATCACACCGTAATGCATTTTGATATTAAAGATGCCAAGATATGGATTCAGCAAAATATGACGGATGTAGACTTAGCCCAAGAACTCCTTGAGATGGGAGTAGTAAAAGAGGATATTGTGCTGGGTTTACAGCCGCCTTATAAACGTCCTTACACGGGATATGGGGTGGCGTAGGTGAATTATAAGCAATTCAAAATTCAAAATTCATAAGTCCCGTCAAGAAAACCAGTGTTGGCAAGACGCCTAGCTGCTAACAGTATACATTCTTATAGGCGTGACAGCTTAGCATCAGGATTCGACTGATGGTAGGTGGTGGATTATGGCTGCGCCTAATCTACCCTACAGACTACAAACTTTATGTCTGTTGTATCTGCTGTTGCACCCAAAGGCGAAAAGCTTTTATAGTTGCATTTCTACCTGCGGTTTTACTTTGTTCCAGATATTGAGGAATCACCTCAACTAGTGGTAATCTGGGAAAATTAAAGCTTTCCTGAGACTCTACATAATGCCCATCTTGCAGTACATTAATTTGTAATTTACCTTTATCAAAACGCCAAAGCTCAGGCACTTTTAGTGCTTCATAAATATTAGGATGAGTGCGAGAAGTGACATCTACTTCTAGGGCTAAATCTGGAGGGGGGTCTACTGTTAAATCTAGTCGCTTCTTCCCACGAATTCTAGATTCGTTTTTTATATAGAAACACTGGTCAGGTTCTATACCTTGAGCCATTGCTTGGTTTTTGAAAGTGGTAGAACCAAGGCTGATAAACTCAATATCTAGTTCTTCCAGAAGTGCTTTGACTAAATCGCCAATAATTTCTTTACCATATTCATGTTCTGGCAGTGGTGCCATAATCTCCAGTATTCCCCTGTCATAAGCAATTCTTGCTGCACGGTGTTCCCCTAACTCCTCTAGAATTGTTTCCAATTCTTGCCAGGTAACATCAGAAAACAGCACTCGTTGTCCCGGTGGAACATGGATGCGCTTCAATTCCAACAACATCATCTCCACTCCCAGCAGTTCATTAAATTTAGGTTACTCCAGTTGAGTGATGGGCTGCTACAAGTTTTGTGGGATGCGATCGCATTACCCTGTACATCTATGAAAGTGAGCAACTTCATCCAGAACACTCTACGACGATTATCGCTTATCACCTAGTAGTGAAGTACTTTAGCGCGTAGTACCCCACCGCTAACCCCTAAGCGCAAGCGAGGAGGGGAGGAAATAAGCCTTTTCTGCGTTTACAAAGAATCTGTTCGCAAGTGAGCTTGTTTTTGGCTGTATCCGGAATCAATCCTTATATGCGTGAATTACTGATATTAGCTAGCATCAAATTCATCGATACCAACCGGGGCAGATATGGCGAGAAATTGGTTACGGATTACTCATCAAGGGGATGCGATTCAACTGTCCTGGCAACGGGGACAAGGTGCGCCTCGCTCTGCGCCAGCGGTAGCATTTCAGCATCCTTTTGATAAGCAGGCGTTGACAGATTTACGCTGGTATTTAGAAGAGTATCTGCGTTTTCCCTATGGTATATATCCAGACAACGCTAAGAAGATTGAGCACAAGTTTGAAGAATGGGGAGAGCAGTTATTTGAGTTAGTGTTTAGAAGTAGTGAGCAAACGCGGCAATTTTTTCAAGCTGCTACTTATGATGGGCTGGATAAGTGCGAACTTGTGATTACCTCCGATAGTCCAGAAGTGCTGAATTTGCCTTGGGAGTTGCTTTACTCACCAAGCGATCGCCAATTTCTTGCACCTTCACTTGCTGGTATGTCTCGTAGTCTCAGCGAATACGCTATCCGAGCAGAAATGGGTGAGCTACCCACCGATAAGCTGAATATTTTGCTCGTGATCGCTCGTCCCTACGATGAAAAAGATATTGCCTTCAAAACTATTGCCCGTTCGCTACTAGCAGCATTAGCAGATATTAGAAAAAAAGTCAATCTAAAAGTCCTGCGTCCGCCCAGCTTTGAGCAGTTTGAACGGGAACTGAACGCCAATAAAGGGTTTTACCATATAGTTCATTTTGATGGGCATGGAAATTTCGACCCCAACAGCACAGGATTTCAGCACACCTTGGGTACAGCGGGGCAAGGAGTTTTAGTTTTTGAGGCGGATGATGGTTCGCCGCAAATCGTTACAGCAGCACAAATTGCTCAGAATTTAGAAAGTTCTCGCGTGCCGATTTTTATCTTAAACGCCTGCAAATCCGCTCACGAAGGAGAGGAAAAATTTTCTTCAGTGGCGACGCGCTTGGTGTCCTTGGGGGCGAAAGGTGTGGTAGCAATGGCTTATTCTGTGTATGCCGAAGCTGCTAAACATTTCATGGGGCGGTTGTATGGCGAGTTGGTACGGGGAGAGAGTCTGGAGTACGCGGTAGCTTTGGGACGCAAGGAACTTGTGAATAAGCAACTGCGCCCTAGTCCCAAAGGCGATAAACCGCTGCAAGATTGGCTGGTACCAGTGTTGTATCAGCAGGAATCCTACAAGCCCTTTACTCCAACAGAAGATGATATCGAAGATTACTTCGACGAAGTTGTGAGCAACTTAATGGAGTTTCCACAGGAAGGACGCTACGGTTTTATTGGGCGAGACTACGATATATTGCGTTTAGAGCGGGCGTTTCGCCAAAATAACATCGTGCTCTTGCAAGGCATGGGCGGCGTAGGCAAAACTGAATTAGCTTGTGGCTTTGCGCGGTGGCTGGATGAGACTCAAGGACGCTCTACAATATTCTTTACTTCTTTTGAACATGGCGCAGGGCTGAGTCATGTTGTAAATCTTGTGGGTAGGAAAATTTGGGGAGATAAATTTTCCCAGTATCAGGAAGAGAAACAAGTTCAAGGGGTACTCAACTATCTGAAAAAAAATCCTTGTTTGCTGATTTGGGATAACTTTGAACCAGTGGCGGGATTTCCTACAGGAAATGAGCCGTTATTGAGTGCAGATGAGCGAGATAATTTGCAGCGGTTTCTCAAAGAATTGCGCGGCGGGAAATCTTGGGTATTGATAACCAGTCGCCGCGAGGAGTCTTGGCTGGATTGTGCGTACAATCTGGTGAATTTGCGGGGACTGCAAAAGCAGGATGTTGAGGAGTTAGCGGCGAAGATTTTGGAAACCGCAGGAGTAGATAGGAAGAATCTGCCAGCAGAGTATTTGCAGTTGTTGAAACTTTTGGGGGGACATCCGCTGTCATTGCGGGTGGTGTTGCCTCATTTAAAGACGCAGAGTGCAGTGCAGTTGATTGAGGCTTTGCGGAAAGGACTAGATACTTTTTCTGGTACGGAGGAAGAAGGACGAGATAAATCTCTCACAGTGTCGCTGGATTATTCCTTTGCTAAGTTGTCTGATGCTTGTCGTCGGCATTTACCTTTTTTGGGTTTGTTTTCTGAGCGAGTTGATGCTGATTGGCTCCATGTTTTTTCAGAAAGTCCTAATGATGAATTTGGACAAGCATATCAGGCGGTGTTTGGGGAAAACTTGCAAAAAGCTGATTGGCTTAGACTACTTAATGAAGCTGCCGCCGCAAGTATTCTGGAACATTTGGGTGCAACTGTCTACAAAATTCACCCAGCACTGCCCTGGTATTTACGTCAACAGTTAAACTCAATAAGTTCGCAGGAGGTAATCAGTGAACTGGAAAAAAAGTTGCTGGTTTTTTACGCGATGTTGGCGGATAACTATCGTAATAAACTGATCAGCAACGCAGAACTGGCAAGCTTTGTGCTGCAAGTTGAAGAACCGAATCTGTTACAATATTTGCGACTTGCCGAACAACTGCAGGAATGGGCAGAAGCACAGGCAATTCTGCAAGTTTTGCGAGAGGTGTATGAGCGGTGGAATCGTCAACGAGAATTTAAGTCACTGCGAAAACGAGCGCTCAACAAAATTGGCATCCACTTGGCAGATGCGAAAGCAAAGGGTGAAAGTGCTTTTAATTTCTGGAAGTATCTGCAGGAAAATAAAGCTATCGAAGCACTTCAAAAGGCTGACTTAGAAACGGCAAGGAAAATCTATCAAGAAATTCTGGATGAACTGACGCGTTTAAATGACTCCTCAGTGAATGTTGCTGTTTACTATCACCAGCTGGGCATCGTAGCCCAGGAGCATCGGCAGTTTGAGGAGGCGCGCTTTTATCACCTCAAAGCTTTGAAGATTTTTGAAGATGCTGGGGATTTGCACAAAGCTGCGAATGGATATCATGAACTGGGTATCGTAGCCCAGCAGCAACAGCAGTTTGAAGAGGCGCGCGCCTATTACCTCAAAGCCCTCAAGATTTTTGAAGATGCGGGGGATTTGTACAACGCTGCTAGACAATATCACGCACTGGGTATGGTAGCCCGAAAGCAACAGCAGTTTGCACAAGCGCGCGCCTATTACCTCAAAGCTTTGAAGATCTTGGAAGATGCTGGGGATTTGTACAACGCTGCTAGACAATATCACGAGCTGGGCATCGTAGCCGAGGAGCAACGGCAGTTTGAAGAGGCGCGCGCCTATTACCTCAAAGCCCTAAAGATTTATGAAGATGCAGGGGATTTGTACAACGCTGCTGGAGAATATCACGTATTGGGCAACGTAGCCGAGGAGCAACGGCAGTTTGAAGAGGCGCGTGCCTATTACCTTAAAGCCTTTGAAATTTATCAGCAATTTGGCGATTGGTATAGAACTTCAATAACATTCAGAAATTCGGGCAGAGTGTTAGAAGCCCAAGAAAATTGGACAGAGGCGCTGAAAATTTCCATTTACATTTTAGCCATTGACGTAGAGCATAACCAAGAGTGGATTCAATCAGATATCAATGATTTAGGGCGAATGCTCAAGCAATTAGGAGAAAGCCAGTTTGATGCAATTTGGCGCGAGTTCACAGGTGAAGATTGTGCTGGAGAAGTGCGCCAGGCAATTTGGGCAGCGCGGGATACCCTAGAAGCAGAGTGATAGGAGAAATATTATGCAAGCTTACAAACTCAAGGGAAAAATCGATACAGCAGGTAACTTAGTGATTACCGAACCCGTTCAAATCCCAGCCGGAGATGTGGAAGTGATTGTCTTGCAGGCAGTTGAAACGGCTGCTAATTCCACAGTTCCAGAAACCGAGTCACAACCAGAAACACCCAAGAGAAACTCAAGAGTGAAAGCATTTGAGGGTTTATTTGAAAATGCTCCTCCCGTTCCACCTGACTTTGATCCAGATCAGGCTAAGTGGGAGTATTTAAAGGAAAAACATAACTTGTGAAAGTTTTGCTAGACACTGACATCACAACAAGCTGTCGTTAGGAATGCACAAGTTGTCGTTACATCACAACAAGCTGTCGTTAGGAATGCACAAGCTGTCGTTACATCACAACAAGCTGTCGTTAGGAATGCACAAGCTGTCGTTACATCACAACAAGCTGTCGTTACATCACAATAAGTTGTCGTTAGATCCGAATAATATGTTTATTTAACTGCATTCAATATCAGTAATATGGAAACTCTACTCACCGCCAGCGAAATCAAGGAAAAGCGGCAATTGTTACAAGATTACAGCCCTGCAATTGAGGCGTTGACTATCCTTGAAAAAAACAACGGTAGCCTTGATGCTAGTTTTGATGAGCTGTGGGAACAGAAAAACGGCATTCCAACTTATGGCAAAAAATCTCTTTGGCAAGTCACGCTTGGTGAACTCCGAAAAGAACTCTGCGGTGATGATGGTTTTCGCAGCAAGGTAAAAGAATACACTAATAATCCTGGTAGTGCGCCTTTGTTGACGGGGTTAATTGTCTCGCTTGTAGGTATAGCAGGGGCACACGGATTGCCAATTGATCCGGCGATCGCCACTATTATTGTTTTATATATTATCAAAATCGGACTCAATATTTTTTGCGAATACACTCAGGCTGATAAAAAGTAGAGAGTGGGGTGATATGAAGTCCGCTTGTTTACTTATCGTATCCGCAAAACCTCACCCCCATCCCCTCTCCTTAGTAACGAGAGGGGTGCCCGTGAGGGCGGGGTGAGGTGATACACATGAAGACAGTTAAGTATAAATCTAAACAGAGGCTTTCAACTGTTCCTCAGAAATCCAAGTACCGTGTAACCCATAAGGCACTCGTTGGGGAATGAGCACCCGTGCCACTGGTTCACCTGTGATATCCTGAGCATTAACCACCACCAGTTCAGAAGTTTCCTCTACAGTATCGTAAACAAAAGTCACCAGCCAGCCATCATCTTCATCCTTGACACCAGGACGCGGTACAAATACAGCTTCACCGCCATAACGTCCCCTTCCAAATTCATGGGTTTGGGACTTGTCAGTGCTGAGGTCGTACTTGATGATACCATCGAACAAAGGCATGGAACCTTTCGCCAGTTTGCCAGTGTATCCGTATCGGGTTTTTTGCCCTAACAGATTTTCATTGATACGGGGAAAGTCGGAGGCGATATCATCCAGCATCTCTTCGCTGACTTTGCCCGTTTTCACGTTAAACCGCCAACGATGCAGGCGGGGGATATGTGCTTCCGAATCGGTATGTGTGTCTTGTGGCACATCGAAAACATTGGTAGAATTCATGCGACAAGCAATCAGCACCACCTCATCTCCTTCTTCGTAGGCATTGAGAGTGTGGAAAACATAGCAAGCAGGACTCTCAAACCAGAGAATGTTACTGTTATTACCGTAACGGGGAACAATACCAAAGCGACTGGGTTTGTCGCGCTCAAACTTCATCATTGGTTCGCCCCGTTTCATCCTTTCCTTACTGAAAGTTAGGGGTAAATCCATAAAAATTGTGTAGTCTTCAGTGATGGCAAAATCATGCATGATTACCGCCATTGGTATGTCAATAGGTTCCGTCTGCAAAAGTTCGCCTTCTGGTGAAACGACGCTGTATTGCAGGTATGGTGGTGTGAAACCGTAACCAAAGAACATCATCTCACCCGTCACTGGATCTACCTTGGGATGAGCAGTCACCGCCGAAACAAGCTTGCCATTGTAGGTATGTTCACCAATCGTCTTTAACTCAGGAACCCTAATTGCGTGAGGCGCACCCGCTTCCCACAGCGCTAAGAGTTGACCTGCATGCCATACAAGAGCTATGTTAGCCGGATTCTTGATTGGTTTGGGAAGACTGTTCTTTTTAGGCGGTTCTAGTAAGCCTGTCCAAACAGCTTTACTCACTTCGTTCTCGATTTTCCAAGCTTTTGTCCGCACATACCGATTCCGATAGGTGGCTTTGCCGTTGCTAATTCGTACCCCATGCAACATTCCATCGCCATCAAACCAATGGTACTTTCCGATGGGTGTCCATTGGGGATTAGGACCATTACGCACGAACATTCCTGATAAGTCGGGAGGTAGCTCACCTATGACTTCCAGGGTGTTAGCGGTGATTTCTTCACGCACTGGCGCAAAGTTACCATCGAGATAAGGATTGACTTGTGTTGTTGCCATGATTCTTGTCCGAAGCTGAATGAATATCTTATTGGCACTTCGTTATATTAGCCATAGCCCTTACTATAGATAACATTTCCAGGAATTTGAAACTGCCAATAGTACATGGGAGTACAAGCACGACCTGTGTGGTAGGCAAAGAAATAACTTTTGACTGATGACAAAGATGTAGAGACGCGATCTCAGCGTCTCTACAATGACTAGTGACCAGTGACTAATTTAAAATCCCAATAGCTATGAGTCTAACTCTTTATTTCCTCCGTCATGGACAGACACAATACAGCCGTAATAATTTCTTCTGTGGTTCGATAGATCCAGAACTTACGGCAGATGGCTTAGAAATGGCTAAGGCTTTTGCTGCTGCATACAGTTCTACTCCTTGGAAGGCAATTTTTTGCAGTCCTATGGGACGAACGATCGCCACAGCAAAACCTATCTGTGAAGCAATCGAGATGCAACCACAACTGCGGGATGGCTTGAAGGAAATCAACTACGGCAAATGGGAAGGCAAAACACCAGAGACGGTGAACCAGGAATTTCATGATGATTATATTCGTTGGTTGGCAGATCCGGCTTGGTATGCGCCTACGGGTGGGGAAATGGCAGTTGCGATCGCATCTCGTGCTACGCAGGTGATTGAAGAAATCAAGCAACTTTACAGTAGTGGCAATGTTTTAATTGTTTCCCACAAAGCAACCATCAGAATTATGCTGTGCAGTTTGTTGGGAATTGATGTGGGACGCTTTCGCTATCGTTTGGGATGCCCAGTTGGGTCTGTAAGTATTGTAGAATTTGGCTCACATGGTCCTCTACTCAAGGCGTTGGCTGACCGTACTCATTTGGATGAGCGGTTGCGTAATTTACCAGGAACTTAACTGAGATATGGCAGACATTTTGCCTGTCCCACAAGAAAAGACTGAATATAGCGCTGCTCACTTCGTTGCAAGACATTCGGAACCCCACCCCGGTTTTGTCTTGCGCCAAAACCTCCCCTCCCCGCTTGCGGGGAGGGGATTAAGGGGTGGGGTTAAAGCGTACTGCATCCAAACGAAAATCGCTATATTATTGTGGGCTGAGCGTCTCACTCGCCCTAATTTACTCAGCTTCGCCAATGAGGGTAAATGCTGCCCATTCGCGAGGATGGTAATGCTTTTTCATTGTTGACAGCATAGCATTTCGCAATGCAACACCTTTATCAGGGTTTCGCCGCAGATTTTGATAAAACTCCGTCATCAACATTGCTGTAGAGTCATCCGACACTGCCCATAAAGATACGATAATACTGGGTGCGCCCGCAGTAATCAAAGAGCGAGACAAACCGATAACACCATCGCTCTTGATGTCCCCTCTGCCAGTATCGCAAGCACTTAGGACCACTAAATCAGCATTAAGTTTCATGTCGAAAATTTCACCGCTTGTCAGCAACCCATCATCTTGACCAGAGGGAGCAAGAGCAATGGCTCCCGGTACGCCCAAGCCTTTAAAATCATCGAGTAGCCCGTGGGTTGCCAAATGCACAACGTCAACCGTCTGCATCAATTGCTTCACAGTGGTTTCAGTAGCTTTACTACCCGTTAATGCTTTGGTATTTAGCATTTTGGCAATTTCCAGTGCTTCTTGTTCTGCACCTGGCAGCGGTGACAACTGCTGAGGCATTGTAGGATTACCGACTACCAATGCAGGGCGATTTTCTATCGCCTTGCGCTTGTTTATTTTTTGCTTGTGGGTTAACTCCAAAACTTGGATAGCAGGAGCGGTGAGAATGGTATGTTTTTCGATGAGGTATTTGCCGGAAGCATCTTGCAAAGCTGGGAAGGGAACGAAAAACAACTCAGCTTGCGGGATAAAAATGATACGGGCATTTGAGTCTTGTGGTAACTCGGAGGCGATCGGTTGAATAAGTATTTGATGGAGTTGCTGTAATGGTTTTTTTCGGCGAGGATTCGCTGATGCTTCCCCAGGAACAGCAGCTACATCAGCACTTCTGGCACGGATGGATGTATGGCTTTTGGCAACGAGGTCTGCTAAAGGTGTATCTAGGGATTTGATATCTACTTGCTTAAAGGCTACTTCACCTGTGGGTTTGACTACCCAAATGTAGAGTTGCGGATGCCATTCTTGTTTACCTTGAACTTGAAACGGGGCGTAAATCATTGAATATTCAACAAGTGTTGCCTTTTGTTGTTGAGCAATTTGTTGAATTTGCTTGATGTTAGGTGGCGTAGGTGGCTTGATTTGCTGAATGTTAGGGTTGGGCGATCGCTTTGAGGCTAATAATTCCACAAAAGCTCTGGCTCTACCTCGTTCGGCAATTTCTAATGCTGTATTATTTTTATTCTGAGCCACCAAGGCTTTCGCGTACTGACCCAGGTTGTCGTAAACTCCCCCAATGTTATTAAGGATCGTACCTTCCGCTGCTTTGTCGCCGATTTGTTTGTCAATGGCTAATGCTTGTTGAAAAAACTCTAAGGCTTTCGCGTACTGACCCAGGTAGAGGTAAACTTTCCCAATGTAGGCGAGGGTTGCACCTTCACCTTGACGCTCCCCAATTTCTCTGACAATCACTAAAACTTGTTGAAACGTCTCTAACGCTTCTCCAAACTGACTTTGCTTATACTGCTCTTCACCTACTTGGTATAGCCGCAACGCCTCGTCTTTGCGGTTTTGTGTCGTTTGCGCTTGTGCCGATGCAGTCACCATCCCCAAATTAGTTTCAGTCAGTGGTATCGCAGTTAAAGACACTAGCACAGTCGCAGTCAGCAAGGTGAAGCGATGAAGCCTGTTTTTGAGTAAAGCGAAGGAAAGGTGATGCACCGGAATATTCCTTAATTTTGCAACTACATGATGACTGTCTTATTTTTATATCTGTGGTTTTTTGAATAAATTACGCAAGTTTGGCAAAAAAAGCTGTGGAACTCAAGTTCCTAATTTATGGCTGAACTGGCTTTTCGCAGTATCTGGAGAACCTCTCTCCAAACCTCTCTCCTGCAAGGAGAGAGGCTTTGAATTCTCCCCCTTCCCTATCAGGGAAGGGGGCTGGGGGGTTAGGTTTCGCGTTGGTTTTTGCAGATGGCGTGAAAAGTCAGTATTAAAATGGACTAAAACCCGAAATTCGCAAGCATTTAGTCCTTTTAAAAGGAATGAGCGCTATTAGCCAGGGGTTTATAACCCTTGGCGGGTAATGATACAGGTGCAATATCTCAGTCAACCAATTTTTACCATGCTCCCCACTATTTCTACCATTCCACTGCGCCACATGGCTTCAGGCGATGTCTTATCCCTGCAAGTCTACAAATTTATTGGCGCTCAACCGGGCAAAAAAGTTTATATCCAATCTAATTTGCACGGTGCTGAAATCGCTGGTAATGCTGTTATTTACCAACTCATTGAGTTTTTGCAGACAATCAATGAGACAGATTTATCTGGAGAAATTTGGTTAGTTCCTGTTTGTAACCCTATCAGCACAAATGTGCGATCGCACGTTTTTTCCTCTGGACGATTCTGTAGTTATGAAGGAAAAGATTGGAACCGCATATTTTGGGACTACGAAAAATATGCTGATGATTTATTGGCGTTTGCTAAATCTCAAATTAATTTTGAACCAGAAGTTATCAGAAAAAACTACCTCGCTCAAATTCAGGAAAAGTTTGCCAAAATTTTAGAAAAAATTAACTCCTCCACTGGAGTTCCTTACACAGAACGCTTTAGCTACAAACTGCAATCTCTTTGTTTAGATGCAGATTATTTGATTGACTTACACAGTTACACTAATCAAGCATTAAACTACCTTTATCTCTTTCGTAATAGAGAAGAAAGTGCAAAATATTTCTTACTTCCATTTGGAATTCAATTTGTTGAATTTGATAAATGTGAGGAAGATGCTTTTGATAAAACCTTTATCCAACCTTGGTTAGCTTTGGAACAGTATTTCAAACAGCTTGGTAGAGAAATTAGGTTTGATATAGAGGCTTGGACACTCGAACTTGGTACGGGAATGCAAATGAACCCAGATTCAGTCGAGAAAGGTCTTCGAGGTGTGAAAAACTATTTAGCATACAAAAAAGTTTTGCAAATCTCTGGGTTTCCTCTCAAAGAAAGCGAATCTTATCAGATGCTTTTGAAATCAAGAAGTCAGATGAAAAAATATTACGCTCCAACAGGTGGAATGATTCAATCAAGAGTAGAATTGGGAACTTCAGTAAAAGCTGGAGAACGACTTTATCAAATTTTGAATTTTAATAAAGAAGGTAAGTTACCTACTGTGATTGATGTCAGTGCAGAACAAGATGGATTAGTTTATGATATTTCTGCCAATCAGGCGGTAAACGAAGGCGAGTTGGTACTAGGAATTATTGAGTAGTCTATTACGGCTTCAACCTAGGAATGAATATCACAAGGGTGTGCCTGAACCAAAGTTCCTCCATTGGAGATAATTATAATATTTTGCTTTTTGCTATACCTAGTGGGCAGCGATAGAGAATTAATAGTAAATTAAACTTAAGGCAAGACAATCGCTAGAAATACCAGGGTGATTTCATGTTTGTTTTGTGTTTGCACAGAAAATTCAGTAATTCTAAATCTAAAATATGACCGTGGAGCCACAGGTGAATAGTAGTCAAGATGACATCTTCTCTATTTCAGGAGAAGTGATGATTCCACAGGCTCCTCCTGATTTCAGGTCAGGTTTTATCGGCATTGTTGGTCGTCCGAATGTCGGTAAATCTACGTTGATGAATCAATTAGTAGGACAAAAAATTGCCATCACATCACCAGTAGCACAAACGACGCGCAATCGGTTACGAGGCATTCTCACCACTCCAGAAGCGCAGCTGATTTTTGTGGATACCCCAGGAATTCATAAACCCCATCATCAATTGGGGCAAGTGCTGGTGCAAAATGCGAAAATAGCCATTGAATCGGTGGATGTGGTGTTGTTTGTGGTGGATGGATCGGTTGCTTGTGGGACAGGCGATCGCTTTATTGCCGATTTACTCACTAACAGCCCAACACCAGTAATTTTGGGCTTAAACAAAATCGACCAACAACAGCAAGATTCCCAGAAAATAGATGATAGCTACGTTCAACTGGCAAAGTCACATGAGTGGGAAACGGTAAAATTTTCTGCCAAAACAGGTGTAGGATTACCCGATCTACAACAGTTATTGATTGAACAGTTAGAAACAGGACCATACTACTATCCACCTGACTTAGTCACGGATCAACCGGAACGCTTTATTATGGGCGAATTGATTCGCGAACAGATTTTGCTGTTAACTCGTGAAGAAGTTCCTCATTCAGTAGCGATCGCCATTGACTTGGTAGAAGAAACACCAGCTCTTACCCGTGTCCTTGCTACCATACATGTTGAGCGCGATTCCCAAAAAGGAATTCTCATCGGTAAAGGCGGAGCAATGTTAAAAGCCATTGGTAGTGCAGCGCGGGAACAAATCCAAAAGTTAATTGCTGGAAAAGTTTATTTGGAATTGTTCGTCAAAGTGCAACCAAAATGGCGTCAGTCTCGGACACGTTTAGCAGAATTGGGATATCGCGTGGAAGAATAAAAAAGTTAGTCATTAGTCATTAGTCATTAGTCATTAGTCCGGAACAAATGACGAAATCCAAAAATTGGAAATCTAAAATCAGTATAAAATGTCTCAGGATAATAATTTTCGCTTAAATCTACCAGCCAATGTTTCTGTGCTGCGGATTTTAATTGTAGAAGATGATCCGATGATGCAACTGGGGTTAGAACAGTCATTAATGGCTCATCCGCAGTTGGAGATTGTCGGACAAGCGGAAGATGGTTACTTGGGTGTGCAAGCAGCACTCAAACTGAAACCCGGTTTGGTGGTGATGGATATTGGTTTACCTCGGTTGGATGGGATAGCTGCAACACAGCAAATTAAAGCAGCTTTGCCAGAAACTCATGTCGTGATGCTGACATCCCATCAAACAGATACCGAAATTATTGCTGCCTTGTCTAGCGGTGCGGATGCATATTGTATCAAAGGGGCGAGTGTAGAACGACTTTTGAGTGCGATCGCCGCCGCAGTTGAAGGTGCAACCTATCTTGATCCCCAAATTGCAAGGCGAGTCATTGACAATCTCAAACCACCTTCTCCTAGTGGAAACGCAGCCAATTTATCTCAGCGCGAGTTAGAAGTGTTGAAACTGATGGTAGAAGGCTTAAGTAACCCAGAAATTGCAGAAAAGCTTTATTTGAGTCCGAATACTGTCAAAACTCATGTGCGCGGAATTATGAACAAATTATCTGTTGATGACCGCGTACAAGCAGCAGTTGTTGCATTGCGTTCTGGGTTAGTGTGAAAAGCAAATGACCACCCTAGGGACTGGGGACTGGGGACTGGGGACTGGGTGAAAAGCCTTTTTGTGTCTAGGTTTTATCATCTGTTAGCGTCGTACGCACCTTGGCTGTTGCTATAAAATGCTCGATGACCATGAACAGCATTCCGCCTCCTTGGTAATTAGTTGTTTTCAAAAAACAGCCAGGAACAAAGGTTCCTGGCTCATAGTTTGCTGGCTTATAGGTTGAGCTAGTTAACAGAATTAAGCTATGGAAGAGAATTTATTCGCAAACAAGTTATGCCTGCTTATTTGGCTTTAGCGTACTGTTCAGCAACAAAATCCCAGTTAATCAGCTGGTCTACAAAAGTTTGCAGGTAGTCTGGACGACGATTTTGGTAATCCAGATAGTACGCGTGTTCCCACACATCAGCAGTTAACAAAGGAGTTTGACCACTGGTGATAGGGTTAGCAGCGTTGGGTGTTTTCACAACCTTGAGTTCACCGTTATCTACCACCAGCCAAGCGTAACCACTGCCAAACTGGGTTGCTCCGGCTTCTTTGAATTGTTTTTTGAATTCATCTAAGCTACCGAAGGAGGCATTGATTTTTTCAGCTAATTCCCCAGAGGGACTGCCACCGTCTTTCTTCAAAACATGCCAGTAGAAGGTGTGGTTCCACACTTGCGCGGCATTGTTGAATATACCAGCTTTAGACGAGTCATTAGCAGTTGCCAATATGACTTCTTCCAGTGACTTGTTGGCAAGTTCTGTACCCTCGACAAGCTTGTTAAGGTTGGTAACGTAACCAGCGTGGTGCTTGTCGTGATGGAACTGTAGTGTCTGAGCCGAGATGAATGGCTCTAGAGCGTTGTAGTCGTATGGTAATGGGGGAAGTTCAAATGCCATTGTGTAAATCCTCTCTTTACCGTATCCAGTTTAGAGCTTATGTGGTAGCTCTGGAAATGACAGATTTGTGCTTGGCAGTTGTTGCTGCTTGGCACTGCAATATAAAACTTAACAATCCGATTGTACTAGCAAATGTCGCTTTCATTGCCTCGTCAACAACTGGGATATGTTCATACTTCAGCCAATACCTAAGCGAAAATCAATTAAGTCTGCCCACTCTGGAAAATCAATGAGTGGATTGCGATTACCTTGCTTTTGGGAACTGGCGATCGCCGCATTTCTGTGTTTTTCATGTTCAGTCACTGGAAATTTTTTATGCCAGTCAAGTAATATTTCCAGGTTTTCTGGTTTGTACTCTTGATTAGAATTATTAATGAAACCAGGGTAACGTAGCAAAAAGTAAAGAGTTGCCCGTGCTGCTTCCCCTTTACCAAAGCCTGGTTCAAACTTTTTACCTTCTGATTTCCCACAATTGCTGCGGATTGCTTCTTCAAAATCAGGAAAATCAGTGAAGGGACTATTGCTTCGGAAGGAGTTACACTGTGTTTCACACGCAAATAAATGGTGCAAATCGCCTCTCATAGGCGAAGCTTTGTCAAACCATGACTGCGGAACTACATGTTCGCAGTTGAAAGGTAAATCTGCTTCAAGAACATTTACATTTTCTATGAGTTTTGCTGTCGTGAGTGACTCTCTCAGCATGATTTCTTGCAAACGAGATGCCCGCATTTTTTCTATCTGCAAGTCCTCTTGAATAATTTGTTCTGGTGTAAACTCAAGTTGCGAGTAAATACTTCTAATCTTTAAATCCGGTTGTAAATCTACCCAAGGATATAAATGTTGTTTTGGGTCATATGATAACCGTTTTGTGTGAGTTGTCTTGAGTAACTGCTGTAGGCGGTTATACAATTGAGACTTATTTAACGAATTGAGTTCTGAAAGGATTTCACTGTAGTATTGATCGCGATCGCGCTTATCTTGAGCTTCATCATAGTAAGAAATTTCTCCTTGGCGCAGGCGCTGTAATTGTCTGAGTTCTGCCTGTAATTCAGAATCGCCTTCAATATCTGGTAGTTCAACATCAGGTGGCTGAGTTTTGGGAATTTGTGAATCTGGAGTTTGATTTACTGTTACCGAAGGAAGTTCAGCAGATGAAGCGATGGTTCCTGCTGCGGCGCTTTGGGTGATCGCCGCTTGTCCAAAACTCACACTAACTTGAAGAGGAATCGTCCAGGTAACAGTACCGTTATTTATGTTATTATTCATTGTTTGCTTGTCATTAATACTAGGTACGATAGGCTTTAGCGGTTGGCTTCCATCAAACAACTGAGACCGCAAATTGCGTTGAATCTGAGAGAGATTTTGCTGCTTTTTAATGTCTTCAACGATTCGACTGACACGAACTCCTTCATTAGCTATCCAAGCAATGCGGTCTTCTCCCATTGCTGGAGTCCAGATACTTCCGTCAATCGTTAAGTAGTTACCTTGCTCATCCATTTTGGGAACTCCTGAATGATGGAGTCCCACAACTTCCCACTGATCATTAAATACAGGAGAACCGGAAGATCCCGGCGCTGTGTCGGTTTGATAATGCAGGAAATCATCTAACAAATCGACTAATTGATTTTCCCTCAAGGCGACTTGCTTCGGTTCCCCTCCTGGATGTTGAATAATGTTAAGATATTCCCCTAATATGACTTTGCCTTGCTCTTCAATCAAAGGATTCCAGCCAAACTGACTTAACGGAATACCATTTGATTTTTCCTTAACAGCAACTAGACTATAGTCAAGCTGTTTATTAGTAATAAAAAAAGTCATCGGATCTAATTCATAGACAGAGGTTTGCAACATCTCTCCATCTGTGCTGCTTTGATAATTAAATTCTGCCGAAGCTGAGGTCGCCTCTTCTATTGAAGATAGAACATGATTGTTAGTGAGTAGCAGACGAGGGGAAACCATGCAGCCAGTTCCGTATCCTATCACTTTCCCACTACGGCTACGTAAAATAATGCGACAAATAGACTGCGATACCCGCAACCCGTATTCTAAGTAAGAAATGCTCATTAAATCTCTTTGACCAAGGATACGCTCTTGGACAATGCGATTAAACTCCTCAGTAGATAAATTATCTATGGAGATTTTGGCAGCTGACAATAGTGAAGTCGCTACAGGATTACGAGCAATTCTCTCTAAACGCCTGTTGACACGTTCTGGTGTATCTACATTGAGAACCGAACCAAGTGAAAGTTTACGAAAGTTGCGATCGCGAGATGCAGAACGCGTTTGATATCGTTCTATGGTTTCTTGAATGATCTGCTGAGGAAGAACCATTGAGAAATCCTTAAGTACAAACGTTTATAAATTCGTAACGTTATCTGTGCTGGAAACAAAAGTTGGCAAGAAGCACTCTTTACTCTTACTACAAGCAACTCTCGAATCTTTACGGACTTATGCACTCCTGTACTTAGTTCGGTGACTTTTGAGAATCTCAGGACTTACGCGAAATAAACGTTTTGTAGCCGTAATTCATAAATTGCCCCTACGTAAATTTGTTGTTTCCGACATTTTCTGGGTAAGTCCTGAATCTCTTTCACATTATCATTTCTTGAACTTAAATTTGATTTATAAAGTTAATCTTTTGACTTCCTTCCAACAGAAAATTACCTATTTTTCTCCAAGGTTAAAATTAAGTAAACCCTACGTTAACCTTAGCTTTTTCCCTTTTTTGTTGTAGGTATTCTTTGGGGGAAAAAGGAGTAATATTATGTCCGCTTAATTACTTATAATTCCTGTTTTACCTCACCCCAACCCTCTCCTTAAAAAGGAGAGGATGCCGTTCGGCGAAGCCGTCCCGAAGGGTAGGCGGGTGAGGTTGTTCGTTTTTTACAAGTGTTTCTGCGGACATGATATAAATGCATAGGGTAGATTAAAACAAAGTAACGCACCATAAAAATGGTACGTTACTAAAATTTAATCTTTACTTTATAAATGACTGCTAAAGCTACCGAACAAAAGTCCACTCTAAGGTTTTTATCGGTGCTGTTTGAAGCGCTTGTGTGAGTTCTTCGTTACTCTCAAACTTCAATTGCTGTAGGTAGGTGGCTTCGACATTGACAGTAAACTTATCTTCAAGGAAGGGCCAGGGTTTTACTGTTACCCCATCAGCATACTCTATCACATCGTAGCGGTTGCCGTCTGGCAGAGTCGCAATTTCTAAGGCACGTTCACCCACAGGTAACACGTGGTTGCAGAGGATGAGTGAAAGGCGATCGCACCATTGAAAAAACTCATAAGCTTGCGCTGCTTCGTCTTTTGTAATATTCAATTCCTTTCGCCATTGCTCTTGATTCTGAAGTTGTTTGTCTAAAAAGCTATCCAACTCTGGTGATTCTCCGCGCTTACCTTCATTAAGAAAGCTCATATGCATAGAAATTAGCATAGCTACCCATCGTCCGCGATATCGGGCATTTTGTGTAAGTTGCCACAACTTGTTTACATCAGTTCCCTTGGCTAGGGTAAAATCTAGCGGTGCGCCAGCCTCAGTGAGGTGATTGCCTTCCCATTCCTTTTCCAAATCGTCGTGATGGGAAATTGCTGCAATTGTCTCCAGCCAACGCAGCGGGCGTTTTTCTGGATGCCAATGTCCCGCTATTTGAGCAGCAAGTAAAGCGTGGGCGCGATGGTAAATAACTTCCCATCCTTTCTCATGTAAATTAGCAATCATGAATTAGGCTTAATGGCTTGTGTAATATTAATTTGCTCTTTCATTTTGCACTTATCCAAAGCGGTAATTCATCCCTCAACAGCACGAAAAAAAGCATCCTATGAATAGATTGACAGCCAAAGATTGGGTTCTGATCTCACAGCGACTGACTCCTTACTTATTTTTGCTACCGGCAATGGTTATCTTGGCATTAACCGTCTTTTGGCCCGCACTGCAAGCGTTTTACCTCAGCTTTACCCGCTACGAATATGACTTGACTCAGATGCCGCAATGGGTAGGTTTTGCCAACTTCCAGCGCTTGTGGAAAGATCCAGTTTTTTGGCAAACCTTGGTTAACACCTTGCTGTACCTTGTGGGTGTCGTACCAATCTTAGTTATTGCTCCCTTAGCACTGGCAATTTTAGTCAATCAGAAACTGCGTGGAATGCACTGGTTTCGAGCTGCATACTACACGCCAGTAGTCATTTCAATGGTCGTTGCAGGAATTGCCTGGAAATGGCTGTACGCAGAAAATGGCTTACTCAATCAGTTGCTCAAGGGTATTTTCCCTGAAGGAATTCCTTGGCTTACGAGTCCCCGCTTTGCATTGTACAGCGTGATGGCTGTGACTATATGGAAAGGATTAGGCTACTACATGGTAATTTATCTAGCTGGGCTGCAATCCATCCCCACTGATATCTACGAAGCTGCAGCAATTGATGGCTCAGACGGTGTCCGTAAGCATTGGGATATCACCGTACCTTTGATGAAACCATATATAGCTCTGGTTGCTGTGATTTCCGCTATTTCTGCCACGAAGGTGTTTGAAGAAGTTTACATCATGACCCAAGGCGGACCACGCAATAGCTCGAAAACAATTGTTTACTATTTATATGAACAAGCATTTACAAATTTGGAAATTAGCTATGCTTGCACAATTGGGTTAGTGCTATTCCTGATCATTTTAGGGCTATCTGTTGTGCGATTAATGATTAATCAACAAGGTAGTGATAATATCACAGCATAAGTTAGCTTTGTCTGCAACTAATAATGAATAGCTTACAGCAGTATGAAACCACACTGTCGCCCCCTTAACACAAGTAAGAAGGTTTTTCTTTTTGCTCAGGCGGTAGGGCTGTTTCATTACTCTGCTGTTGTGCGTTTACGGTACGCTGAACGGATACGCGCCAGAACGTGTTCTGCCGGAACCCCCAACGTTGCATCGGCGGCACATTCGTCATAGCTGTTGATAACTTCCTCTTGCAGCCACTTCTCAACAGCGGCGTCACGCGCCTGGAGGATACGCAGACCATCTCGAATGACCTCGCTTTCCGTGGCGTATTCGCCAGAGGTGACTTTAGCCTTGACCATCTCCATCATGTCATGAGGCAAGGTAATCGTGAGGGGTTGTGTCTTTCTCATAGGAACCAGTTGACTAAAGTGTATGATTAAATCATACACTTTGAGCAATCATTGTAAAGCTCAAAATGACTGCTCTTTTTTCCTTTCACCTTATATTGAAAAATTTTTCTAAATCATGTAAACGCACCTGTACAAGCGATCGCTCTCCTTACACTGCACTTTGGGCGATCGCTCTTTGAACCTCAAAAATCGCTCAACTTTCACCTTATATTGAAAAATTTATCTAAATCATGTAGGCGCACCTGTACAAGCGATCGCCTTCCTTACACTGGACTTGGGGCGATCGCTCTTTGAACCTCAAAAATCGCTCAACTTTCACCTTATATTGAAAAATTTATCTAAATCATATACGCACACCTGTGCAGGCGATCGCTCTCCTAACACTGCACTTGCGGCGATCGCCTTCCTTACACTGGACTTGGGGCGATCGCTCTTTGAACCTCAAAAATCGCCCAACTTTCACCTTTGACCTTATATTGAAAAATTTATCTAAATCATGTACGCGCACCTGTACAGGCGTGAGCCTTCCTTACACTGGACTTGGGGCGATCGCTCTTTGAACCTCAAAAATCGCCCAACTTTCACCTTTGACCTTATATTGAAAAATTTATCTAAATCATATACGCACACCTGTGCAGGCGATCGCTCTCCTAACACTGCACTTGCGGCGATCGCCTTCCTTACACTGGACTTGGGGCGATCGCTCTTTGAACCTCAAAAATCGCCCAACTTTCACCTTTGACCTTATATTGAAAAATTTATCTAAATCATGTACGCGCACCTGTACAGGCGTGAGCCTTCCTTACACTGGACTTGGGGCGATCGCTCTTTGAACCTCAAAAATCGCCCAACTTTCACCGTATATTGAACAATTTTTTTACATCATGTACCCGCGCCTGTGCAGGCGTGAGCCTTCCTTACACTGCACTTCGGGCGATCGCTCTTTGAACCTCAAAAATCGCCCAACTTTCACCTTATATTGAAAAATTTTTCTACATTATGTACAAAGCACCTGTACAGGCGCTGTCTCTTATACACATCTAGATGTGTATAAGAGACATAATATTGATGGGTTGATTCGCACTTTAGGGACGGCTAACCTGTTTTTGATTAACCCAAATGGAATTGTATTTGGACCRAATGCTAGTTTGAATATTGGAGGTTCGTTTGTAGCGAGTACAGCGGACAGTCTGAAGTTTGAGGGTGGCAAAGAATTTAGCGCAACCAATCCTCAAGCTCCCCCTCTGTTAACGGTAAGTGTTCCTCTTGGGCTGCAATTTGGCTCAAATCCTGGAAGGATTGTTAATCGATCCACTAACCCAAATGGAGCAGTCAATTTTAATTTTGGTTTTCCTCCGGGTTTGCAAGTCCTCCCCGGCAAAACCTTGGCGCTGGTAGGCGGTAATGTGACTCTAGAGGGTGGTAATTTAACAGCAGTAGATGGAAGAATTGAGCTAGGTAGCGTTGGGACGGGTTCGGTTAACCTGACTCAGATTCCACAAGGCTACGCTTTGGAATATTCGGGCGTGCAGAACTTTCAGGATATTAAACTCTCTGATCGCGCACGGGTTCAAGCTACGGGTGAGAGCAGCGGCGGTATTCAGGTACAGGGCAGGAACATTAACCTTACGGGTGATGCCCAAATTTCTTCTCCCAACTCAGGTGCAGGCACAGGAGGAACTCTGACAGTAAACGCTGCTGAGTCTGTCAACTTGAGTGGAGATAACACTAAATTATTCACTGACACTTCAGGCATTGGTTCTGCTGGCAACTTAACAATCACTACTAGGAAGCTAACAGTTGATAGTGGTGCATTTATAGGAACTTTTACTACTGGTGCAGGTCCAGCTGGGGATTTGCTGGTGAAAGCCACTGATGCTGTAGAACTATCAGGAACAACAGCCAATGGTCAGTCTCCCAGTGCCTTGTTTGGACTAGTCCAAGGAAACGCTACAGGAAAGGGTGGAAACCTGACGATTGAAACTGGACGACTGACAATCCGAGATGGAGCAGTCGTAGATGCATCAACTTTTGGGGCGGGTCAAGCCGGGAATGTACTGGTGAAAGCCACTGATGCTGTAGAACTGGTGGGCGACGCACTAATTTATCCCAGTGGGATTTTTGCTCTAGTCGCAGGCACAGCCATAGACAATGCAGGCGATGCAGGAAATGTGACAATTGAAACTGGACGGCTAACTGTCCAGGGTGGAGGACAGATATCCACGGCTGCCCGGAAACGCGGAAATGGCGGGGAATTGAGCATAACAGCAGATTCGATTACATTAAGCGGCGTTTCACAATTTTTTGACACAGTCCCAGCCGAAGTTCGGGATCTTTATCGCGGTGGCATTTTTGTTTCTGCAGAGGAAGGAGCTAGGGGTAATGTCGGAAACCTCAAGATTACTAGTGGGCTAGTCACGGTTGAGAATGGGGCTAAAATCTCAGCTGAGAATGCCGGTAGCGGTCAAGGGGGAAGCCTGACTTTGGACGTTACGCAGTTAACAATTCAGAATGGGGGGTTGGTACGAGGTAACTCTTTTGCTCAAGGCCCAGGCGGAATTTTGACTGTAAACGCTGCCGAGTCTGTCAATGTCATTGGTAAGGGATCCTTTGATGTCAGCACCCTGTCTGCTGCAGCTCAAGCTTCTGGAAAAGCTGGCGACTTGAATATTACAACCCCTAGTTTGAATGTTCAAGGTGGGGGACAAGTGACTGTGAGCGCCACTGGTACAGGTTCTGCTGGCAACCTAAACGTTGCAGCCAATTTTATCAATCTTAATCAAGGAAGCCTCACAGCTGAATCTAAATCTGGTCAAAACGGCAATATTTCTTTACGGGTAAACGACATTCTACTGATGCGTCGTGGTAGCCTGATTTCAAACACTTCTGGCACATCACAGCAAGGTGGGGAAGGTGGCAATCTTACTATCAATATATTTAATGGCTTTATAATCGCTGTTCCAAATGAAAATAGCGACATTATTACCAATAGCTTTGGTGGTTTAGGAGGTAATATCAACATTCTAGCCAATAACATTTACGGCTTTGATGTACGTAGCCGAGAAGATTTGGTGAGGTCGCTAGCAATTAGCGATCCAAATCTCTTAAATCCGAGTCAATTACTTACTAATGACATCTTCGCATTCTCCCAAGTCCAACCCAACATTGTCACTACTGATGTTGACCCAACCAAAGGATTAGTCGAACTACCGATAGTGTTAACAGATACATTAAACCTAATAGCAGGCACTAGCTGTGATGCTATTGCCAGCACAGATTCTGACACAGATAAAAGCAAATTTACTATCACCGGACGTGGCGGTTTACCTCCCAGCCCCTACGAACCCCTTACTACTGATGTCCTGTGGTCAGATAATCGCATACCAAATATCGCATCCCAACAGCGCTTAGAAAAACCATCTACCAAACCACCGACTAAAGATGATGCGGTGAAGATTGTACCTGCGACGGGCTGGGTGTTCGACGGCAAGGGGAATGTTACCCTCATCTCCCATGCTTCTAATGCAAACTTGGCTTCTACTCCTGCTTGTCAAAACAAATGATTTTGGCAGGGGAAAGGAGGGCGATCGCCTTCCTGACACTGTACTTCGAGCGATCGCTCTGTCAACCTCAAAAATCGCCCAACTTTCACCGTATATTGAACAATTTTTTTACATCATGTACCCGCGCCTGTGCAGGCGTGAGCCTTCCTTACACTCCACTTGGGGCGATCGCTCTGTTAACCTGAAAAATCGCCCAACTTTCACCTTATATCCAAAAAGTTTTCTGCAATATGATGTAAGCGCACCTGTATAGGCGTGAGCGTGCATATGAGTGCGGGTGGGCGTGTATACAGCTTAAAACTTGATTTCTACCGTTGCAACAAATCGTGGTTAACTGAGTAATAGCGCAGCTGCAATCAAACTGCTGGAGAGATCGAATGTTTGCCATAAGTACTCGTTGGGCTTGGTTCATCGGAATTGCAACAGCTTTCTGGACAAATTGTGCTTCTGCTCAAATCGTCCCAGACGCCACTCTACCMAATAATTCCACCGTCAACATTAATGGCAACATCTTCAACATCACAGGTGGAACAACTGCAGGCGGTAATCTGTTCCACAGTTTCAAAGATTTTTCTGTTCCCACTGGTGGCGAAGCTTTCTTTGATGCTGTAAATATTCAAAACATCATTAGTCGAGTCACTGGTGGGTCAATATCTAATATTGATGGGTTGATTCGCACTTTAGGGACGGCTAACCTGTTTTTGATTAACCCAAATGGAATTGTATTTGGACCAAATGCTAGTTTGAATATAGGCGGTTCATTTGTAGCGAGTACAGCGAACAGTCTGAGATTTGCCGATGGCAGAGAATTTAGCGCCACCAATCCTCAAGCTCCCCCTCTGTTAACGGTAAGTGTTCCTCTGGGGCTGCAATTTGGCTCAAATCCTGGAAAGATTGTTAACCAATCCCAAGCAGCAGTCGATAGTTCTGGCTATGCTGCGGGTCTGCAAGTCTTTCCCGGCAAAACCTTGGCGCTGGTAGGCGGTAATGTCTCCCTAGAAGGTGGTAATTTAACAGGTGGAAGAATTGAGCTAGGTAGCGTTGGGACGGGTTTGGTTAATCTGACTGAGATTCCACAAGGCTACGCTTTGGAATATTCGGGCGTGCAGAACTTCCAGGATATTCAACTCTCTAATGGCGCTCAGGTTGTTACTATCGGCGAGATCGGAGGCACTGGGGGCACTATTCAGGTACAGGGCAGAAACATCAACCTTACGGGTAATGCCCAAATTTATTCTGCCACCTTAGGTGGAGGCACAGGAGGAAATCTGACAGTAAAGGCTGCTGAGTCTGTAAACTTGGGTGGAGATAACACTGGATTAGCTACTCAGACTGAAGGTACTGGGTCTGCTGGCGACTTGACAATCACAACTAGGAAGCTAACAGTTGACAGTGGTGCATTTATAGCAACTTTTAATTTTGGTCAGGGTCAAGCTGGGGATTTGCTGGTAAGAGCCAGTGATGCTGTAGAACTATCAGGAACAACAACTGATGGTCAGTTTCCCAGTGGCTTGTTTGCTCAAGTCCAACGAAACGCTACAGGAGAGGGTGGAAACCTAAGGATTGAAACTGGACGACTGACAATCCGAGATGGAGCACAAGTTAGGGGCAGGAGTTTAGGAAAGGGCAACGTAGGCGACGTAACGATAGTAGCTAATGGGATTTCACTTAATGGTGTTAACAGTTCTATATCTAACACATTGGGAGCTACAGAAGCACCAATCATTAATGTCACTGTTAATAACGAAGGTATCCCTCAAGTTAGTAGCGTTCAGCCTCGTCAACGGACTGTTGTTCCAGAAGCGACAGGTAATAGTGGAGACATCAACATCCGCACTCGTTCACTTTCTGTCACCAATGGTGCTCGACTGAATACTAGTACTTCTGGACAGGGAAATGCAGGTAATATCAATATTGATAGCGGGAGTGCAGTATTTAGTGGTACTGGGTTGACACTCCCACGGCTATGAAGATTTCGCTTCGCTCATCTTCACAAAAAGCCGTGGGATTCTAGGCTCAACGTCGGAAGTTGCTTATGCAGGTTTGCACCAACATGAGTAGAGCTTCCAACTCCCCTAGCGTTTCTTGCCTTCTTCTTAGAAGTCGGCTTGCTTTCCCCATGCCCTGAGGTAGCAATTTTTTCTTTGCCCTTACGAAGTATATTGATTGCAGCCGCATAGTCACGTTGCAGAACACAACCACATTTGCAAGTGTGCGTTCTAGTTGACAACGATTTCTTAACCATCGTGCCGCATTTTGGACACTCCTGTGAGGTATAGTGTGGTTCCACAGCAAGTGCTACCTTCCTATACTTTTGGGCAAAGTATTCTAGATAGCTCCGAAACTGTCTCCATCCAGCGTCATTAATGCTTTTTGCTAGATGGTGGTTACGCACCATATTTTTAACCTGCAAGTTTTCGTAGACGCATAAGTCGTTAGACCGCATGACGTGACGCGCCCTCGATTTGGCGTGTTCGGTACGTTGTCTACTTATCTTCAGGTGCTTACGTGCGTATCGGTTTCGAGCCTTCTTTCTACCGTTCTTACCTTTCTCCTTTTTGTATATTCTTCGTTGAACGTGCTTAACTTGTTTCTCGGTTTTACGCAAAAAACGAGGATTGGGTTCATGGTATCCGTTTGAGTCGGTATAGAAGTGTTCCAATCCAAAATCTAAACCAATCTCTTGACCTGTAAATTGAACCGTTTCCTTGCATTCCACATCAACACAGAATTGGACATAGTACCCATCAGCACGACGGACAATCCGAACTCGTTTAACGGACTTAACAGGATGCGTGTGTATGTCCCATTTGCCCATTAGCTTGAGTTCACCAATGCCTTTTTTATCAGTGAAAGTGATTCTACGCTTTGTTGGGTGTAGTGACCATCCACTAGTTTTGTATTCAACAGAACGGTTGTCATGTTGAAAACGTGGGAATCCTTTCTTCCCTGGTTTAGCTTTTTTGCAGTTATCGTAAAATCGAGAAATAGCAAGCCATGCTCTCTCGGCAGCAGCTTGTACTGCCATTGAATTAAGTGCTGCAACAAAGGGAAAGTTAGCGCGTAGTACTGTTGAATATCGGCTAATAGCAGCATTATTAATACTGTCCTCTTTAGAAGAGTCCATCCAATAACGCAAACACTTATTTCTAACAAATTGAGTAGTCTTAATAGATTCTTCAATTGCTTGATATTGTGCTTTATTAGCTTTTGCTTTGTATTCTAGAACTAACACGCGCTCACTCACCTCCTTGTATTTTCTGTAAAATTAATCTAACATAATATGGTTGATAGATACAAGCTATTGACCACAAGTTTACACGATTTTTATATATGCTTGACAAGTATAGGCACAAAACAACGTCAGTCACGTTGATTAACTATCATTTCGTATGGATACCAAAAAGAAGAAAAAAAGTATTATACGGACTAGTTGCAAAACGACTAGAAGAATTGCTTTATGAAAAAACGAAAGAGCTAGATTGTGAGATCCTAGCTCTTGAAATTATGGAAGACCACGTTCATCTATTTCTTTGTTGTCCGCCTACTTTAGCACCAGACCAAATAATGTTTCGATTAAAAGGATATACATCAAGAATCCTTAGACAAGAATTTCCATACTTGCTTAAACTGCCTTCAATGTGGACTAGAAGTTATTTTTGTGGTACTGCTGGAGATGCTTCAAGTGAAACAATTAAAAAGTATATAGCTAATCAAAAGACAAGATAGACTGCACCTGAAGGTGCAACGCATTCATCCCACGGCTAAAAGCCGATGGGCTTTCTGCTCTCGATATTGTAAACGGTTCCAGTGGTGCTTTTAGTGCAGTGGAACAAAGCGCAGGGGGGAATGGTGGAACCATCAAAATTACTACAAATGAACTGGCTGTGAATAATGGTGCTCAATTAGTTGCCAACAGTTCTGGAAAAGGAAATGCAGGTACTATAACAATTCAAGCTTCGGATAAAGTTTCAGTAAATGAAGACAGTAGAAATAGCTCAGCCACTGGTATATTCGCTGAATCCACAACAGGTAGAGGCGGAAATATCGACCTTACAATAGGAAACTTACTTTTGTTGCGTAGTGGAGGTTTAATATCTGCTACCAGTGGTGTTGCAGGTCAGGACGGGATTGACGGCAATATCGGTATCAACACAAAATTCGTAATCGCTTTCCCAAGAGAAAACAGTGATATTATTGCAACTGGTTTTGGGCGAAGTCCTGGTAGCAATATTCGAGTCAATGCTCAAGGAATCTTTGGCACTCAATTTCGGCAACAACTAACACCAGAAAGCGATATTGTTGCTACTGGAATCGTGACGTTAAACACACCCGATGTTGACCAAACCTTGGGATTTGTAGAACTGCCCATAGCGTTAACAGATACATCAAATCTCATAGCAAACACTGGTTGTGCTGCCGTTGCTAGCACAGATTCTGACACAGATAAAAGCAATTTTACTATCACCGGACGTGGCGGTTTACCTCCCAGCCCCTACGAACCCCTCACTACTGATGTCCTGTGGTCAGATACTCGCATACCAAATATCGCATCCCAACAGCGCTTAGAGAAACCATCTACCAAACCACCAACTGCATATGATGCGGTGAAGATTGTACCTGCGACGGGCTGGGTATTCGACGGGAAGGGGCACGTTACCCTCATCTCCCATGCTGACAATGCTAACTTGGCATCTACTCGTGCTTGTCAAAACAAATGATTTGGAGGGGAAACGAGGGCGATCGCCTTCCTTACACTGCACTAAGTCCCAAACGAAACTGCACTTCGGGCGATCGCGAGCGTTATATCAAATCCGTTTGTATCGGAATTATTCCTTCTTCCTCTTTCTCTGCGCCCTCGGCGTCTCTGCGGTTTTTTAATCATTCAGATACTACCGGATTTGATATCATAACCTCAGATAGATGCATTTTTGTGTACTTCCTGCAGCAAGCGTTCCTATAAAGAGCAGAAGTCATCGACATCGCAAAAAATCTGCGTGACATCAAGCCGAAATACAATAAATTCCATCGCCATCAATATCTTTTTCTTTTTCATGTCAAAAAACTTGCTGTGATCCCGCTTTTTGATAGCTTGAGGAGCCAACACACAAAGGTTTAGCTGAGCGCAACACAGCGTCCAGCAACCCCGGAAAAAGTGCATCCAAATCCTCTGTTCGCAACATATTAATGTGCTGTGTTCCTTCTTTGCGAGTCAAGACAACGCCTGACTCCCGCAAAATCTTAAAGTGATTGGACATGGTAGACTTGGCAATGGCAAAATCGAAGTCAGCACAGCAATGCTCTCCCTGAGTTGCCAGCCGCCGCACAATTTCCAGCCGCACTGGATCACCTAAAGCATACAGCACTGCTGCTAAAGAAATATGTTTTCGGTCTGGATGATATAGCAGTCTCATACTTGCATTATCTCATTGAGTAGACTATATTTTAATTATTCGATAATATCGAATTAACGAACTAATAGGAGGGCAAGTATGTCATCCGTAGCAAATGTAACAGAATCTACGTTCAAGCAAGAAGTCCTTGAAAGTGAAGTTCCAGTGTTGGTAGACTTTTGGGCACCTTGGTGTGGACCTTGTCGTATGGTGGCTCCCGTGGTAGATGAGATTGCTACCGAATACACAGGGCAGGTAAAAGTCGTGAAGTTAAACACAGATGAAAATCCTACTGTTGCCAGCCATTACGGGATTCGCAGCATTCCTACGCTCTTAGTGTTCAAAGGGGGGCGGCAAGTCGATACGGTGGTTGGTGCAGTGCCAAAAACAACTTTGAGCAAGACCTTAGCGCAGTATATGTAGTTATAATTCGTAATTGATAATTGCTACTTTGTCATAAATAACTCAATTATGAATTAGGATTTGGACGGGTGTAGGAAATAAGGGAAAAAATACTGAGCTTATACCTCACACCTCACACCAAGTCTTGACAGACAAGCATAATGCGTAAATCCTATCATTTGCTGGAGTGAGCGCAATGGACTTGAAATTGCATGGTAAATGCGCGCTGGTGAGTGGTTCAACTGCAGGTATTGGTTTTGCGATCGCTCGAGGACTGGCACAAGAAGGGGCATCAGTTATTATTACTGGACGTTCTGTTGAACGAGTCGAACAGGCTATAGACAAAATTCAGCAAAGCCACCCAGAAGCAAAAGTTTCCGGTGTGGTTGCCGATCTGGCAAAAAAAGAAGGAGTAGAGCAAGTCTTTCAACAAGTTTCCAGCATTGATATTCTCGTCAACAATCTTGGTATTTTCGAGTTCAAGGCATTTTCCGATATTACCGATGAGGATTGGTTCGACTTCTTTGAAGCTAACGTTCTCAGTGGAGTGCGCCTGAGTCGCCAATACCTGCCAAAGATGTTAGAGCAAGACTGGGGACGTATCATTTTTATCTCCAGTGAGTCCGGCATTCAAATTCCTGCCGATATGATTCACTACGGCATGACTAAAACCGCTCAGCTTGCCGTTGCCAGGGGTTTAGCAGAATTGACCGTTGGCACCCAAGTCACAGTCAACTCTGTTCTTGCAGGACCGACTCGGTCAGAGGGCGTGGACGACTTTGTAGCAAAGATGGCAAAAGAGCGCGGAATCAGTCCTAGTGAAGTCGAAGCAGACTTTTTCAAGAATATTCGTCCAACTTCTCTGATCAAACGCTTTGCAACAACCGACGAGGTAGCAGCGATGGTAGTTTATCTATCCAGTCCGATAGCTTCAGCCACTAATGGTGCAGCTTTGCGGGCGGATGGCGGTGTTTTGAAGTCAGTTGTTTAACAGTTATCAGTTAGCAGTTATCAGTTAGCAGTTAACAGTCATTAGTTTCATCTGCCTGCTTACTGAGAACTTATGACTGATTGAACTGAGTTTGGTTCTCAACCAGGAATTTAAATTTTTGGCAAAACAAAATACACAATTTAGAGATTCAACTCATGAACACTAACATTAACTTACTCTCTCCCTACAAGTTAGGTCATTTAGAACTGCCCAACCGCATAGTGATGGCTCCCTTAACCCGTAATCGCGCAGGTGAGGGTAATGTACCACACCAACTCAATGCCACCTACTACGTCCAACGAGCCTCTGCGGGGCTGATTATCGCTGAAGCCACTCAGGTTTCTCCACAAGGTCAAGGGTATCCTTATACACCAGGAATTCACTCACAAGAACAAGTAGAGGGTTGGAAGTTAGTCACAGATGCAGTGCATCAGCACGGAGGCAGAATTTTCTTGCAACTCTGGCATGTAGGACGCATTTCACACCCAGATTTCCAACCGAATGGTGAGTTACCGCTAGCACCTTCTGCGATCGCACCAAAGGGTCAGGTACTTACCTATCAAGGCATGAAACCATATGTGACTCCTCGTGCTTTGGAAACTTCCGAGATTCCCGAAATTATCGAACAATATCGCAAAGGGGCTGAAAATGCTCTGGCGGCTGGTTTTGATGGGGTGGAGGTTCACGGAGCTAATGGTTATTTACTTGACCAATTTCTCCGGGATGGTACGAATCAGCGCACAGATAACTATGGCGGTTCCGTGGAAAATCGTGCCCGACTGCTTTTGGAGGTAACCGAGGCGGTTGTTGGTGTCTGGGGTGCAAAACGTGTAGGGGTACGCTTATCTCCCAGTGGAACATTTAACGATATGCGAGACTCGAATCCGCTAGTAACTTTTGGTTACGCAGCCGAGGCGTTGAACCAGTTTGATTTAGCATATCTGCACATTTTTGAGGCGATAGAAGCAGACATTAGGCATGGCGGGACGGTGGTACCAACCAGTCACATACGCGATCGCTATCACGGTACACTGATAGTCAATGGTGGATACACCCCTGAAAAAGGGAACACAGTTTTAGCAAAGGGAGAAGCAGAGTTAGTTGCCTTTGGCACACTGTTTATATCAAATCCCGATTTACCCCGACGTATAGCTCTCAATGCACCTTTAAATGAGGCAGATACGACAACTTTTTATGGTGGTGGAGAAAAGGGTTACATTGACTACCCCTCATTGGAAGAGCAAGACCCCTCTTTAGTAGGGGCAAAGTAATTCGTAATTATTAAAAAGTATCCACTTGGTGAGAAAACACGAGTGGATGCTCTCAGTCTGGCTCAACTTCCTGACACAACAAACGCCAACCACGACCAAATTGAAATCAAATACACAGTTATAGCAGGGGACGCTTGGACTGGGGATTGGGTGAAAAGCCTTTTTGTGTCTAGGTTTTATCATCTGTTGATGTCCTAAACACCTTGGCTGTTGCTATATCTCAATAAAACAATCGCACAATTTAGGAGAAACAACCATGATTGAACTTTACTATTGGACGACACCAAACGGACATAAAATTACCATTTTCTTGGAAGAAGTCGGACTACCTTATAACATCATTCCTATCAACATAGGCGCTGGGGATCAGTTTCAACCAGAATTTCTCAAGATTTCTCCTAACAATCGTATCCCCGCAATTGTTGACCATGAACCAGCAGGAGGTGGCGAGCCAATTTCAGTGTTTGAATCGGGTGCAATTTTGTTGTATTTGGCAGAAAAAACTGGCAAGTTGATTCCAACTGATTTGCACCAACGCGTTGAAGTCCTCCAATGGTTATTCTGGCAAATGGGGGGTTTGGGACCAATGGCGGGACAAAACCACCACTTCAGCAACTACGCTCCTGAAAAGATTCAGTATGCTATTAATCGCTACGTGAATGAGACGGGACGTTTATACGCTGTGCTGGATAAGCGACTCTCCGATAGAGAGTTTGTTGCTGGCGATTATTCCATCGCTGATATTGCTGCATATCCATGGATTGTGCCACATGAGAGCCAAAGCCAAAAGTTAGAGGATTTTCCCAATTTGAAGCGCTGGTTTGAAACAATTAAGACACGTCCAGCAACAATTCGTGCTTACGAAAAGGCAGAAGCGTTTAAAAATCAGGCACTTGATCCAGAAAAGTCTAGAGATTTGTTGTTCAACCAGTCGGCGAAAACGATTCACCGTTGATCCATATATTGTACGCAGTGTCAATAGAATAACTCATTGTTTCCCACATTTTCTTAAAGCCTTCTGCATATAGAGGATGAAACAAACCACAGATGGACGATAAAACTCCATCTGTGTTTATTTGTGGTATTGTCAATTGACTGCACCTTCTTAGGCGATCGCGATTCGGGACAGTGCGAAGGCGATCGCATGATTCATATTTTGGTTCAGCAACGCCAAAATATGAGTAACTATGCTTAAAATTCAGGTTAACGGAATTGAGCTATTCTACGATATTAAGGGAACGGGTGGGCTTTTGAAGAATGATTGCTGGCTTTATGTGCGACCATATCTACTGGTCGCTCCTTTTGGGCATCAGTTGTAAAGCAATATCAGGTTATTCGGTTAGATAACCTAGGAATCAGGCAAAGCTGTGCTTTCAATAGCTCTCATACCATTAATTTGATGGACGTAAATTTATGAAATTCTTTATTGTTCACGCCCACCCAGAACCCAACAGTTTCAATGGTACGTTGACTCGGTATGCCAAGGAAGTCCTGAAAACTACAGGACATGAAGTGATTATTTCCGACCTTTATGCTATGCAGTTCAACCCAGTCTCAGATCAGCGCAACTTCACTTCTCAAAAAGACCCAAACTACTTTAAGCAACAAGCCGAAGAAATGTATGCAACCGTTGTTGATGGCTTTGCCCCAGACATCAAAGCGGAGATGGAAAAACTCGACTGGTGCGATGTGCTGATTTTTCAGTTTCCTCTTTGGTGGTTTGGACTTCCTGGTATCCTCAAAGGTTGGGTTGACCGAGTCTTTGCAATGGGGCGAATTTATGGCGGGGGTAGGTTTTATGACAATGGAGTATTCCAAGGCAAAAAAGCGATGCTGTCTCTCACCACAGGTGGTCCATTAACTATGTACACCGAAATAGGTATCAATGGTGATATTCATACCATCCTTTATCCAATTAATCATGGGATTTTTCGCTTTGTAGGTTTCGATGTTTTGCCACCTTTCATCGTTTGGAATGCGAGTCGCATTGGGGATGAACGTCGCCAAGCCTATTTGGAGGAGTACAAGCAGCGGTTGTTAATGGTGAATGCAACGTCTCCTATTGTCTATCCATCGCTTGCAGACTTTGATGAAGATTTCCAACTCAAGCAGTGATGACAGTTAGTTAAATACTAAACTTTACCTAGATTCAGTAAATTTATGTTAACTGCTATATCTAGGTATTCAACAATTTAAAACAGTAGTTAGCGCGAGTTGATATCAATTTCAAGCACTAAATTTTACTTTAAGTATAAAGTTTTCTACCAATTTAATTTTTAAAAAAATCGCTTATCCTAATATAGGATAAAAACATTTTTAACTGATTGAACACTAAAATTCCCCAGAAGAATTACGAAATTAGGGATTTTCAAAACAAGATTTAAAAACAATGTTATATTTTTGTCATAAGAACCAATATACTTAATTAGTCAATCACACAATTGAAAGAAAATACAATTATGACAAAATAATGAGAAATAGTCAAGATAACATGAAAAAATAATATTTACTTTATATTTCCTACTTGATTCTGTGCTACGACAAACTGCCCTTAGGGTAGGACACTTGTATACTGAGATTACCTCGCTCCTTACCAAGTATGTGTCGCGTTTACAGTTAACTTTATATTTTATTAAACTGCTATGAGTAGGTTAGTTGTTTTAAACTTAGGTCAGGGAAACCTACACGATGGCTTTGCCAGTGTTACGGCACAGCTTGGAGAAGCAGACAACCCTTACCTGACCAAATTTACTGCCAGTTTGCCACCAGCACCAAAAATTCCTAAACTCTACCAAAATTGGCAGTCGGTTTACTATGCTTTCTATCAACGTTTGAGTTGGCGTCTTGATATCGAGATAGACGATAATTTTGAAATTGAAGAAGGTTATGTAACTAATATTTCAGAATCTGACATGAATAATTTATGTCAGATGTTGTCAAAAAAAATAAATGCATGGCTCAATTCAACAAAGTTTCGTAAAATTGACCAACAATTACGCACACAATTAAAACCATCCGAAGAAATTCGCTTTATTATTGAAACCAACGATAATTTACTGCGACGACTTCCCTGGCATCTGTGGAAGTTTTTTGAGGATTATCCATATGCAGAAATTGCCTTGAGTGCAGCAGAGTATCAAAACCCAAATAAATTGCTTGTTAATAATTGCAAAAATAAAGTTAGAATATTAGCAATTTTTGGCAATAGTCAAGGAATTGATATCAGTCAGGATAGAACTTTTTTAGAAAAATTATCAACTCGAGCAGAAATTCAATTTTTAGTAGAACCGAATCTGAGTTATTTAAACGAGCAGCTTTGGCAGCAAAATTGGGATATTCTCTTTTTCGCCGGTCATAGTTGCAGTAAAGAAAAAGGTTTGTTGCAAATCAATCAAACAGACACGATAACCTTGGAGCAATTAAAATATGCTCTCAAGCAAGCTATTAGTCGTGGTTTGAAGCTAGCAATTTTCAACTCTTGTGATGGTTTAGGTTTGGCGCAACAGCTCCAGGATTTACACATTCCACAAGTCATTGTCATGCGTGAGCCTGTACCGGATGTGGTTGCTCAAGAATTTTTAAAGTATTTTTTGGCTGAATTCTCGTCTGGGAAGTCTTTATACGCTGCGGTACGTTCTGCACGCGAAAGACTGCAAGGATTAGAGCGGGAATATCCCTGTGCCACGTGGCTACCAGCCATTTTCCAGAATCCTGCTGAACCCGCTATGATTTGGTCACACAATGCACGGAATAAATGGAAACACAAAACAGATTCCTCAATGCTGGCTTCGATGATGAATGCTACAGGGATGAAAACAAACATTAGATACCCACTAGCAACTCCGATTCTCTCCAGAACAACAACACTCGATTCACTCATAGAGACACTAAATGGCAAGCTACTAGAATTCCAGAATCGCCCCCTCGATGACATAGAAATCCTGGTTTTACAGGGCATTTGGCAAAGTCAAACTTACAACCAAATTGCTCAGCAGGGGGGCTACAGTGCTGCCTACTTTACTAACGTAGTCGCCCCAGAGTTGCGCCAAAAATTGTCTGATCTGATCGGCAAGCGTGTGACTAAAAAGAACTGTCGGGTGTTGCTCGAGTCGTATGTCACTGAACAAACTTTTTCAAAAACAACACCACCAGGACAAAATCCTCCTACAAACTTTTTTCCCAATGTCAAGCAGGAAATGTCGCCTCGCTTCCCCAGTGGTTTAGTTCCGCTTGACTCTCCTTATTACATTGAACACTCTTCGATTGAAGCACAAGTTTATCAAGAAATCACGAACCCAGGAGCCTTGATTCGCATTAAAGCTCCTCAGGAAATGGGTAAAACCTCGCTGCTGTTGAGGATTTTGGAATATGCAAACCATATAAGTTACCAGACAGTGAGTTTGAACCTGCAGGAGCAAGTTGACCAAAGCATTGTGAGGGATTTAAATCGTTTTTTGCGCTGGTTGTGTGCCAACGTCTCACGTCAGCTTGAGCTTGAGCCACGATTAGATGAGTATTGGGATGATGATATTGGCAGTAAAGTGAGTTGCTCGCTGTACTTACGAAATTATGTGCTAGAGCAAATTGACTCTCCTCTGGTTTTGGCTTTAGACGAAGTGAACCAAATTTTTGAGCATCCGCAAGTGGCGAAAGAATTTTTACCATTGTTGCGTTCCTGGTATGAAGACGCCAAAAGACAGCCTATCTGGCAAAAGCTGCGCCTGATTGTGGCTCACTCAACTGAAGTTTATGTTCCCCTCCAGCTTCATCAGTCCCCATTCAATGTCGGACTACCGATTCAGTTAACCTGTTTTAGTTTAGACCAGGTGCAGCAGTTAGCCCAGCGCTTTGGACTCAATTGGACAGATGGTGAGGAAGCAAGATTATTGATGGACGTCGTTGGAGGACATCCTGCATTAGTACACCTGGCACTTTATCACCTGAGCCGTACAGAAGTCACTCTAGCGCAACTGCTGCAAAGTGCTTCCACACCCACAGGTATTTATTACCATCATATGCAGCGCCATTGGGCAACTTTGCAGGCGCAGCCAGAATTAGCATCTGCTCTTTATACGGTGATGAGTGCGTCTGAACCCGTACAATTAGAACCCATCGTTGCTTACAAGTTAAGCAGTATGGGGTTGATTAAGTTAGATAACAATAAATCTTTACCGAGTTGTCAGCTGTATCGGCAGTATTTTCAACCAATGTTCCTGACTGCGGCAAGCTAAGTATGACCTGCTACATATGCTTTGTAGCTATGGTTTTTTATCAAATCATCTAGACCTAGTTCGCTCTCAACTAACAAAACGTGAGTTCGACAAACCTCACACTCACTCCCTCCCTCTCCTTTTAGGAGAGGGAGGAGCAACATTAGAATCAGGGTTTGAAGCCCCTCTGGGAGTAGGAGAGGGGTTTGGGGTGAGGTCTGCTTTGACTTCATCGAACTCACGTTAACAAAAGTTACCAAGAGTTGGAACGAAAAAATAAGGTTTTGAGCCATGTTTTGCCATACTACAGCTTGAGGTTTTGTACTACTTGCCCCCAGTGACACATTCGTCAGATACCCCTTGTACTAGAGGATGCAGCGGAGAGAGAAGTGTTGAATGCAGGCTCGACCATCTAGCTATCACATGGGGGTAAAAGACCGCTTTGCTAGTTCTGCACTTTTTGTCTAGGATTAGCAGTTGACACAACACGATGTGCAATGATACTTATAGTCATCATTATTAGACACAGAAATTTAAATTATGCAAATCGAAATTGCTCATGGTAGTCATTCTGAAATTTTCAAAAAACTTTATTATCATCTTTACTCGAATAGTAATGCAAGTCGGGCTGAACGTATTACTTCTGATCTATCCAAAATAATTTTGTTTGCAATTTTATGTGAAAGATATAATCTTCAGCAGGAGTTAGAAAGATTTTTGAATAATAAGGCTTCTGCAAACCAAGTAATACTTCCATTGTTAATTAAATATTATCCAGGCGTAATTGAGGAGCATGACTTATTTGGTTTAGATGATAAGTCTATTCGAGAAGGAATAAATTATCTATCGCATCTTTCATTCAAAGATTCACCTTCTCATTCAATAGGAGATGCTTTTCAAGCTTTAATGGGACCCCGTTTAAGAGGAGATAAAGGACAGTTTTTTACGCCTAAAAGTCTTGTGCGAGCTATGGTTAGAATTATAGCTCCTAATTCTGGAGTAAAAGTGGTTGATCCTGCTTGTGGAACTGGTGGCTTTTTAACTGAAACCGCAGTGTTTTGGAGTGAATCTGGACAAGCAAAGGGTCGTTTTGTAGGACTTGATAAAGATAGAGATTTAAGTTTATTTGCAAATGCGTTACTTCAAGTTGTAGCTCCTGATAGTTTTATTATTCACAACACTAATTCCCTGAATCTTTCTTATTTAGAATCTTTACCTGACTTTGAATCTCCTATGAATGCTGATGTTGTTCTTACTAATCCACCTTTTGGTGCAAAAATACCCATAAATGATTTATCAATTCTTCAACAATTTGAGTTTGGTTACATTTGGGAGGGTTCTGATAAAGGATGGAAAAAGACAGAACGCTTACGTAGTACACAAGATCCACAAATATTGTTTATAGAATTATGTGTCAAACTTTTAAAAGAAAATGGTCTAATGGGGATTATTCTTCCTGAAGGAGTTTTTGGAAATACGAATTCCGGCTATGTTTGGGACTATCTTTACCAGAATGGGCAGATATATGCACTGATTGATTGTCCACGAACTACATTTCAACCCAGCACTGATATAAAAACTAATGTTCTGTTTTTTAAAAAAACAAAGAAAAATACAAACAGAGAATTAGCTACTCAAAAAATATGGATATCTGTTGCAATGAATTGTGGACATGATCGTCGAGGTCGTGAAACTAAAGGAAATGGTCAGCCTTTCCCAGATGACTTTGCTTTGATTGCGTCTGATTGGATTACAAAGGAAAGTCATATATGGAGTGAGTCACAAATAACTAACCCTTACTACCTCGTACCACGTTATTACGATAAAGTGACAGATACTTTGCTAGAAGAGCAGGCTAAAGATTTTGGAGGAAAGTTAATAACATTTAGAGAAATGGTTAAAATGGAATGGATTAAAATTAATAAAGGGCATGAAATAGGTTCTGAAGCATACGGAACCGGAGATATACCTTTTGTGCGTACATCAGATATAAATAATTTTGAAGTTTCAATTGACCCAACAAATTCTGTCAGTGAGGAAATTTATGAAAAATATCGTAGTGTTCAGTTTTTAAAACCTGGCGATATATTAATGGTTGTTGATGGAAGATATAAAATTGGAAGATGTGCAATATTAAATGAATGGAATTATCGTTGTATTGTTCAAAGTCATCTTAGAATAATATCACTTACTAATAAAGCACCATTCGAGCCAATGGCCTTATTATATGTTTTAAGTTTACCTTCAGTTCAAAGAGAAATAAGAAGATTAGTATTTATTCAATCAACATTGGGCTCTCTGGGAAAACGAATACAAGAGGTTAAAGTACCTAATCCATCTTTTCATGGTCAATGGGAAGAAGCATTCCAGCACTTTGCTTATATTCTAGAAAAAAGGTCAGAGTTATTAAGTAAATTAACACAAATGCACGGCAGTGAGGTAGAATTATAATTTCCATTCTACTCTTTGAAGGATTTTATACATCCATTCATAAAATTCATCAAGTGTTCGATTTCCTTGAGCAATATTACATTCCCGGTGTGCAAATCCAACATTTTCAGGATTATGTATGCGGGGATTAGCGTGTGCTGTTTCAATATGTGCGCGTCCACGTTTAGCTTCATCAAATAAAGCAAAAGAAAGATAATCCTTACAAATAATACACTTTGTACTTCCGAATGACATTAAACCAAAGTGATTTTCAAGATAAGAATGGATTAAATCTGGTGGAGTGGGAGCATCTTTCATTTGGTAAACTAAGAACGTTAGCTTGGCTGCAACATTCATACAATCTTCATATGTAGCTGCTTTCTCTCTTAATTTTGCTTGTACACTAGGTTTTAGCACCGATAGATTGACTTTGTATTTTTTCAGTAATTCTTCTTCGTTAAGCAGCATAGCCCATCGGTCTATTCTATTTGGTCCAGCATCTTCACTTTTCCAAGCGGCTCCTGTAGTTTTAGTGGCATCTCTCTTAATCTTATTAGCTACTCTGGGAGCAACAACATTGAGATGGGAGAGATATGGAAACTCTTCACATGAACCTATGTGTCCCTCTTCCTTATAACAACATCTAACAATAACTCTTTCTTCCCGCGAACGTGTTTGAATTGGTTTAAGGCAAAGTTTCATCATTATCGGTATCTAAGCATTGAAGCAACTCACTTGGTTTGCAATGCAACGTTTTAGCCAGAACAATAATGTTTATTAGAGCCACATTTCGTTCACCCCGTTCGATACTACCTATGTATGTACGATGGAGATTGGCATGAGCAGCTAGAGCTTCTTGAGAAAGACCCAAAGCCATGCGTCGCCTACGAACTTCTTGTCCGAATTTTTTTAGATACACGTTTTATTGCAACCCAATTAAACAATTCATATTGTAATGTTGACTATAATGCTACAGACTATAAGTAGCAATAAATATATATTTTTACACTAAAATTCCAGGGAATTTACTGGGTCATGGAATCAAGCTGACGGGGGGACGAAGTACCCTGAAAAGCTTGTGAGCTACTGACAAATACTGCGGGAACTAGGTTTGCTCTCTAGACTGACGCATAAAAGCCCCGCACCATAGAACCAGGTAGAGGCTGCTGTCTGTTTCGGCTGTACCTGACCGAAACAGTGAACAGTGAACAGTGACCAGTTACCAGGTAACAGAGAGACTTTTCACTGTTCACAAAATGGTACAAGCCCCCAAATTCATTTGTGGAAAGAAAAGAAAAGTTATTCCTTGCCAAAATCCCCGCTCATTTATTCATGGGGATTAACTGGTAACTGATAACTGGTAACTGATAACTGTTAATTTGGGCTTGAGGTAGGTTGGCGATCGCACAAAGTGCTGCATCCCAAAGGGCGATCGCTCCTTAACTGAGGAATTCGGGCATTCGCTGTTTCGGAAAAATTCAAAAATTTAAGATCCAATGGTGGCAAGCATTCTGGCTGTTGTTGGCAAGCTGATAAGACAGCTTATCCGCGCCACTAAAAAGGACAAACTGCATAAGTCAAATCAAGTTACAACTATTACAGCCTTGGTAGTGATAGTCAGATAAATCATTTGGCTTTCTACAATTCATAAGCTGCACTTAGCACTTATTTCAATAGCAGTTGATTCATGGTTCCGTTGCCAAGGAGAAAGAGATGGTTCAGGAATTGACCAACCAAAGTTTTTCAGTACCAAAGTCAATCTTAGATGCCAGTCGAGAAGAACTCATTGACAAAATGCAGATTGACGGAAAACTACCTAATGATTTGCAAGGTCACGTTTTTATCGTTGCACCAGTCGGGACTATTGATTCTGAAGGTCTCCCACCCAAAGACGGAAACACATACTTGAATGGTGACGGAATGATTTATCGGCTGGACTTTAATCAAAAAGGAGAAGTTACTTGGAAGACACAGATTGTTAAGCCACAAGATTACTTCTTTGACAAGAGAACTCAAAATCAAAAGTTGTTGAAATTCCGCAATTTTGGCATTATCAGGTTTTCTTTAGTGTTTGGTTTTCGCAATGAGTTGAATACAGCTTTTCTACCCATGAAATTTCCTGGGGACTTAAATGAGCGTCTGTTAATAACTTATGATGCGGGTCGTCCGTATGAAATTGATACAGAAACACTAGAGGTAGTAACTCCAGTTGGGGAAAGAAAAGAATGGCAAGCAGCGACGAAATTACCGTATCGCTTTCCACCGATTTTAAGTACTGCACATCCTGTTTTTGATACCTACACGAACCAAATGTTTACCGTTAATTACGGTAGATCTTTGGGTAATCTTTTAGGAAGAAAAGAGGCGAATGACTATATTCATCTCCTTGAAGAACATCAACAGCAACTACCACAAAAATATGCTCAACTACATACTAATTTCTTGAAACAGCTCATATCTAAAGCCGATGTAATTACTTATGGTGATTTCGTCCATCTACTCTGTTGGGATGGTGCAGGTAGTTTGCAACGATGGAAGCTCGTCAACCCTGATGGTTCACCTGTGAGTATTAAGCAAAGTATGCATCAAATGGGCATAACTGAAGATTATATCGTGCTGATGGACACTTCCTTTATTACTGGAATTGAGCAGCTGATTAACAATCCTTTGCCAACTAGCTTAGACGATCATTTAGAAGAGGCAATTAGAAAATTATTAAAACGTAAACCTTCACCTGATTCCACTCTCTATATTGTGTCCCGTCATGATCTGCAAGAGGGACAAGATTCAGTTGTCGTGAAGAAGATAACGATTCCTCGTGAAGCTTGCCATTTTCTAGTTGACTATAGAAATCCCGATAATAAAATTACACTTCACATTTCACATATTTGTGCTTGGAATGTTGCCGAATGGATACGTAGATATGATACCTCCCCTTATGACCAGAAGCCTTTACCGCAACATCTGCATGGAATGCAACAATGTGAGTTAGATATCAGCGTCATGGGACGCTACGTTATTGACCTTAGTAACCAAGAGCCAACAATTGAATCTAAACTTATCACTCATGACACTTGCACTTGGGGAGCAGGGCTATTCACTTACCTTGATAGATTACCTTCATCGGGTACAACTCCAGAGAAGCTAGACAATATTTACTGGGTTTCTTTAGGACTTTGGAAGGATTTGGTAACTGATTTTATTTGTGATCTGTACAGAGATTATCCATACAGACAAAAGCCATTGGACGAAGTTCTTGAACTTGCCAGGAATTCCGCCAAACCCTCTTGCTTGTACAGACTACACACTTCATCAAATGAGGCAATGGAAATCCCTGATTATTTCGCTTTCCCTAAAGAACACATAGCGGTTTCGCCGCAGTTTGTGCCACGCAGTGAGGGCGAGGAAAGTTCAACAAACGGTTACATTGTATGTGTCGTTTCCACTCCAAAGCGCAATGAAGTCTGGATTTTTGATGCGGAGAATCTGCAGCAGGGACCATTATGTAAGTTGTATCATCCTAACCTGAACTTTGGGTTTTCATTACACACAACATGGTTGAAGAATATTAGTTCCCGCCAGGATAGCTACAAGGCTCCGCAGATACGTAATCACCGCTCTTTAATCGACAATACACTCTCCTTTATGGAGACAGATTTATCCTCAATTACAAAGGACGAAAAAGACGAGATCGAAAGAGAAATTAATGATATAGATGTTGAGTAATCAATAGACCTCTTGCCAAAAGGCAAAACTTGCCCTCATCCCCAACCCCTTCTCCAAAATTGGGATTCGGGGAACCAATTTCACGCGTCCCTCTCCCAACCTTGGGATTCGGGGAACCACCCTCACCCTAAGTCCCTCTCCCAAGGTTGGGAGAGGGATTTAGGGTGAGGGTAAAGATTCATGCAAGAAGTCTAATTAACATACTCTTTAAGAAGAGCGCGCGTCAGTAAACATTTAATTGACTGGTGAAAGTCAATTTTTAACTACTAGCAAAAGAATCTACAGGTTTAAGTTCTTCCAGCCTAGTATTTCCTGAAGTTATCATTGTAATTGTAAAAAAACTATAAAAAGGAGCGAGATACCTCGCTACCTTTTTATAGTTTTTGTATAGTTATATTTAATATTGCTTTTCTAACATAAAAAAATATCATGATTAGACTTCCAGGATACGAAATAAAAGAAAAGGTTTACGAAGAAGTCAAAACAGTTCTTTATCGGGGGGTAACAAATCAAGACAAACACCCAGTTATTATTAAAGTTATTCAAGTAAAATATCCTTCTGTTGAAGATATTACAAACTTGAGGCAAGAATATAAAATTCTTAAAAGTATAGATCATGCAGGAGTTATCAAATGTTACAAAATCGAAAGTTATCAAGATAATTTAGCTTTAATATTAGAAGATTTTGGCGGTCAACCTTTGTCTCAGTTACTCCAAGTCAATCAACAGCCACTGAACGAGTTTCTTACTATTGCTATTTCTTTAGCAGAAATTCTTATTCAAATCCATAAGGTTCCAATTATTCATAAGAATATAAAAACTAGCAATATTTTTATCAACCCGAAAACGAAACAGGTAAAACTGACTGGATTTAGTAGCGCTATTACTCTGACAAGAGAGCAGCAGACAATCAGCAAGACCAAATTGCCAGAAAGTTCTCTTGCTTACATATCACCAGAGCAAACAGGGAGAATGAATCGCTCTCTTGACTACCGTACCGACTTGTATTCTTTGGGAATTACTTTTTATGAAATGCTTACTGGAATTGTACCTTTTACTACTACTGACCCAATAGAGTTAGTTCACTACCATATAGCAAAACAACCAGTGCAACCTTCACAAAAAAGGGAAATTCCCAAAGCAGTGTCGGATATTGTAATGAAACTCTTAGCCAAAAATGCTGAAGACAGATACCAAAGTGCTGCTGGACTAAAATTTGACCTGGAAAACTGTCTACTTCAACTGCAAAATACAGGGACGATTGAAGACTTTCCGCTAGGTAGGCGCGATCGCGGAAACCAACTTCTGATACCGCAAAAACTTTATGGACGAGAGAAGCAAGTGCAAACCCTCTTAGATGCCTTTGCAAGAGTCACTCAAGGAACAACCGAGATGATGCTGGTTTCTGGTTACTCAGGAATTGGCAAAACTTCAATTGTTCATGAAGTTCATAAACCTATCGTAGAAGCAAGAGGATACTTCATAGCTGGTAAGTTTGACCAGTTGAAACGAGATATTCCCTACGCAGCTTTCATTCAGGCTTTTCAAGAACTCATAAGCCAGCTATTAACAGAAAATCAACAAAAAATTGCTCTTTGGAAAGAGAAACTGTTAAACGCTTTAGCGTCCAACGGGCAGGTCATTATTAATGTTATTCCCGAAGTTGAACTGATTATCGGAACACAACCGGAAGTTCCACAACTGGGGGCATCTGAATCAGAAAATAGGTTTCATCAAGTCTTTCAACAATTTATTAATGTTTTTTGTCAACCAGAACATCCGTTAGTTATTTTTCTAGATGATTTACAGTGGGTAGATGCCGCATCTCTCAAGTTAATTCAACTTTTGCTTGCTGATAACAAGAAATTTCTGTTACTTATTGGGGCATATCGAGATAACGAAGTTAGTTCCGAACATTCATTAACTCAGACTTTAGAGAAAATTAAATCCACTGGAGTGGTAATTAATAACATCACTGTTGAACCCTTATCTAGCATTCATATTGCGCAGATGATAAAGGAGAGCTTAATTGGAAATTTAGATGCTGATTTTGTTAAAATTTTGGCAGAACTTATTTTTAGCAAAACCCAAGGTAATCCTTTTTTCTTAACTCAATTAATCAAAACGCTGTATTCAGAAAAATTGCTAGTTTATTTAGTATATAGTGATAGTTGGCAGTGGAATATTGCACATATTCAAGCAATTGGTATCACTGATTATAACATCGTAGAATTGATTGCCCGAAATATTTGCAAACTGCCACCAGATACTCAAAAAGTTTTAAAACTCGCTGCTTGTATTGGAAACTCTTTTAACTTAGAAATTTTAGCAATTGTTAATGAAAAATCTAGTGTAGCTACAGCCCAAGAAATTTTGCCAGCGATTCAAGCAGGTTTGATACTACCTCAATCCGATACATACAAAATTCCTCTAGTTTTGACTGAATCAGAAGCAACTTCTCTAAAAGTAGATGATATCCAAGTTAACTACAAATTTTTGCATGATCGTGTGCAACAAGCTGCTTATTCTCTTATTCCCGATTGCGAAAAAAAAGTAACTCACCAAAAAATTGGTCAACTTCTGCTAAAGAATACAATCTTACAAGAGCAAAAAGATAATATTTTTACTCTTGTTAACCAACTTAACTTTGGGCGTGATTTACTTATAAATTATTATGATAAATCTGAACTAGCTAAATTGAATTTCGTTGCTGGACATAAAGCAAAGATGGCTACAGCTTATGAAGCTGCTATTAATTATTTTAATGTGGCTCTAGAACTTTTAGAATTAGATAGCCCTGAAGAGGATGACCTGATTTTTGTTCTCTATCTGAAAGCATCAGAGACCCAATATCTTAATACTAATTTTGCCGAGGCTGCAAGGCTATGCAATATTGGTTTGAAACAAGGAAATACTATTCTTAAAAAAGTCAAATTTTATGAAATTAAAATTAGAATTGCATTAGCTCAAAATCAGATTCAATTAGCAATAGAGACAGGGCTACTAGTTCTTGAGATGCTGGAAGTTTCTCTGTGTCAATCATCACCAGAAGAATTAAATTTTGACGAATTAGCGAAGCTGCCAAGAATGACCGATCCATACAAACTTGCAGCAATGGAGAGTTTAATGCTCATACACCCGCCTGCTTGTTTTGCAGAAAGCGCTCTAGGTCTCACTATTCTATATACTATGATTGAACTCTCTAGGCAATATGGAAACTCGCCGCCGTCTATTAATGCGTATGCTGTCTATGGCGCTCTTGTAAGTTGGTATGTACCAGACATAGATTGTGCATATCAACTTGGTCAATTAGCTTGGCTAGTATTAGCTCAATTGGATGCTAAAGAATTTGAGTGTCAATTATTAGTAACCATTTCCCTTACTATTACCCATTGGAAAAAGCATACTAAAGAAACTATAGAACCACTTTTTTCTGCAATTCAAAGTGGCTTAGAAGTTGGTGATATAGAATTTGCTTGTTATGCGGCTCATTACTACTCAATACATTTATTTTTTAATGGATATCAATTACAGTACGTGCAAGATAATCAAAAGCGATATATTAACTTTATTAAAAATAATAAACAAGAACACCAATTATATTTAATAAAAATTTGTAGCCAGCTAGTAGCAAATTTACTTTGTCAATCAGTTAACAAATTGATTTTAGATGGAGAGTTTACTAGTGAGACAGAAACTCTATTAACTTTACAGGCTAATAACAATTTTTTAGCTATGTTCAGTCTCTATTTTGCTAAATCTTTAATTTACTATTTATTTAAAAAATATACCAGTTCTATAGAGTATGCAATAACAGCCTCAAAAGCTTCAGAATTTATACAAGGCGAAATTATATTTACACAACATAATTTCTATTATTCACTAGCTCTTTTGGGTCAATATTCCCATGCTAGTTCTCAAGCAAATTTAGGTAATGAGAGTGAGCAAGAACAGTTTCTAATGCAAGTAGAACGAAATCAAGAAAAAATGAAATACTGGGCGCATCATTGTCCAATGAATTATCAGCATAAATACGAGCTTGTAGAGGCAGAAAAGGCTCGTGTTTTAGGGCAAATTCTCATAGCAATGGAATATTACGATCGCGCAATTCAAGGAGCAAGAGTACAGGGCTACATTCAAGAAGAAGCCGTCGCTTGTGAACGAGCAGCAGAATTTTATTTAGGTTTGGGCAGAGAGGAGATTGCCCAGTTATATATGAAGAATGCACACCACTGTTATACTCGCTGGGGAGCAATAGCCAAAGTTAAAGATTTGGAATCTGAATACCCACAGTTTCTTGCAGAAGTTACAAACCGAACAGAAGTTGAAAGTACTAGTCTAAATACTACGAGCAGCGATTCAGAAGTACTCGACTTGACAACAGTGATTAAAGCATCGCAAGCCTTAGCTAGTGAAATTGTGCTAGAAAAATTACTCGAAGAGTTGATGAAAATTGCAATTGAGAACGCAGGCGCTCAAAAAGGCTATCTGATTCTCGACAAACAAGGGAACTGGGTTATCGAAGCTCAAGGAAATGTAAATTCTGATGACGTTAATATACTGCAATCAATTCCAGTAGACTCCGTAAATCCTGAAATTCAAGTTCCCCTCCTATCAACCGCTATCATCAATTATGTCGCTCGTACTCAAGAAAATGTCGTCTTAAATGATGCTGTCCATGAAGGACAATTTACCCGCGATCCCTACATTGTCGCCACTCAACCAAAATCGATTCTTTGCACTCCCCTACTTTATAAAGGCAAACTGAGCGGCATTTTATATTTAGAAAATAATCTCACAACGAGTGCTTTTACGAGCGATCGCGTCGAAGTCCTAAAAATCCTTTCTGCTCAAGCCGCCATCTCCATTGAAAATTCCCGTCTCTACGAACAGTTGGAGGATTATAACCGGACTCTCGAACAGAAAGTGAAGACGAGAACCCAGGAATTAGAAGAAAAAAATCAGGATTTGGCAAGTCTGTTGCAAAAGCTCAAAGCCACACAAGCTCAGATTATCGCACAAGAAAAATTGGCTTCTTTGGGAGCTTTAACAGCCGGTATTGCTCATGAAATCAAAAATCCCTTAAACTTTGTTAACAACTTTGCTGAACTTTCTGTAGAGTTAACCCAAGAACTGCTCGAAGAAATTGAAAATCAACAAGACCGATTAAACCCAGAATCGAGAGAATATATTGAAGAGATTTTAAATGATCTTAAGCAAAATGCTCAAAAAATTAATGAGCATGGCAAACGAGCAGATAATATAGTGCATGGAATGCTGATGCATTCTCGGGGTCAAACTGGCGATCGCCAACAAACCGACATCAACGCAATGCTTGCAGAAGCTATTAGTTTAACTTATCACGGGATGCGTGCCAAAGATGCTGCCTTTAACATCGTTATAGAAACTAACTATGGTGATAACTTGGGTTTAATCAATGTTGTGCCGCAGAATATCAGTCGTGCTTTCATAAATATTATTAATAACGCTTGCTACGCCGCATATAAAAAGAAAATGCGTTTTCAAGCTGAGGGTAAGGCTGAAGAATTCTTACCTAGGCTCATAGTGAGTACAAAAGATTTAGGTAAGCAGGTAGAAATACATATCCGAGATAACGGCGGAGGTATTCCACAGAAATTGCGAGATCAGATTTTTAATCCTTTTTTCACCACAAAGCCACCCGGCGAAGGAACTGGTTTGGGTCTTTCTATTACTCATGATATTATTGTGCAGCAGCATCAAGGAAATATCACAGTAGAAAGCGAAGTAAACAGTTATACACTATTTATTATCACTTTGCCCAAGACTTTTCTCTAAAAAAAATTAAAAATGAAAATAATGGTTGTAGACGATGAACAAGACGTTCAATTTTTGTTTCAGCAAAGATTTAGAAGAGAACTCAGACAAAATCAAATCACCTTATATTTTACCTTGTCAGCAGAGGAAGCACTTGAACAATTACGAAGTAACCAAAGTAATTGTTTATCGCTGATACTAACAGATATTAATATGCCTGGAATGAACGGGCTAGAATTACTCAAAATTATTAAAGAAAATTTTCCTCATTTAAAAGTGTTTGTCATCACTGCTTATAACGATGAAAATAATTACCAAACAGCTCAACAATACGGTGCTGATGCTTATATCACAAAGCCAATAGAATTTAACAAACTTAAGGAAAAAATATTGAATTCGTAAACAATCCCAATCAGGACAAAACTATGCCAGCTAAAATACTGGTTGTGGATGATGAACCTGACTTAGAACTGCTGCTTTGTCAGGTATTTAGAAAAAAAATTAGGCAAAAGCAATTTCAATTATTTTTTGCCCAAAATGGATTAGAAGCGCTCGAAAAGCTACAAAACGAACCGGATATAGATATAGTTTTAACGGATATCTATATGCCGGAAATGGATGGGCTAACTTTACTCACTAAACTTAATGAGTTATATCCCATCATTAAAGCAATAATTATTTCTGCGTATGGCGATATAGAAAATATCAGAACGGCAATGAATCGGGGTGCTTTTGACTTCCTGACTAAGCCGATTAATTTTCAGGATTTAGAAATTACTACTAACAAAACTCTACAACATGTGCTGCGCATGAAAGCGACTCGCGAACAGGAGCGTTTAACACAGCAGGCTCAAGCAGAATTATTGAGCCGTTTGCAACAAGAGGTGACTGAACGTCTGCGAGCAGAGGAAGCATTGCGCGAAAGTGAGAGAAGACTGGCTCAATTTCTGGAAGCTGTGCCAGTAGGTGTACTTGTCTTCGATGCTAACAGTGAACCCTACTATACCAATCAGGCAGCACAGCAGATACTGGGTGAGGGAGTTAAAACCGCAGCCACGGCGGCTCAATTCAACCAGATTTATCCAGTTTATCAGGCAGGAACGCAGCAACTGTACCCCGTCGAGCAGCTACCGCTTGTGCGAGCGTTAAACGGCAAAAGTACAACTGTTGTTGATGATATGGTGATCCACCAAGGTGACAAAATCATCCCTTTAGAGGTGTCAGCAACGCCGATTTATGATGAGAAGGGAGAAATTATCTATGCCATAGCCGCTTTTACTGATATCACTCAACGTAAACAAGCGGAAGCGGAACGGATTCAGTTTACTCAAGAATTAGCAAGCAAAAACGCAGCTTTGCAGCAGGCAAAAGATGCATTAGCTGAATCCAACCGTACCTTGGAACAAAAAGTCGAAGAGCGTACTCGCGAACTCTCACAAACGCTCGAAATTCTTAAAGCCACTCAAGCTGAATTGGTATTTGAAAACGCTCTGCTTAAAAATGCAGAACAATCTTCAACTTTTGATTATCAAGTAGGTGGTAGTTTGCCAATGAATGCTCCTACATATGTGGTGCGTTCTGCAGACCGTTTGCTGTATCAAGCACTGAAGCGTGGAGACTTTTGTTATATTCTAAACACACGCCAGATGGGCAAGTCAAGCCTCATGGTACACATGATGGACTATCTCCAAAAAGAGGGGTTTAGCTGTGCAGCGATTGATATCACTCGTCTTGGCACTGAAAACGTGACTCCTGCTCAATGGTACAAGGGATTTGCCGTGGAGTTATGGCAAAATTTTAATTTGTTTGGAAAAGTCAATCTGAAAGCTTGGTGGAATGAGGAAAAAGATTTATCGCCTATCCAATGTTTGAGCAGATTTATAGAGGATATTATACTTGGTCAGGTTAAGAGTGAAAAGGTATTTATTTTTGTAGATGAGATTGATACTGTTTTGGGCTTAAATTTTGCAGTCAATGACTTTTTTGCTCTCATTCGTTCTTGCTATAACCAACGTAGTATTAATCCAGAGTATGAACGTTTAACTTTTGCTTTGTTTGGAGTAGCAACACCTTCAGATTTGATCACTGATCCCCAAAGAACGCCTTTTAACATTGGTCAAGCAATTCAACTTAATGGCTTTCAAATTCATGAAGCTCAACCTTTACTTTATGGATTGGCAGAGAAAGTGAGCAATCCACAAGTAGTGCTGAAAGAAGTGTTAGCTTGGACAGGTGGTCAACCTTTTTTGACTCAAAAACTTTGTAAACTTATACGCCGTGCTTCATCCCCGATTCCTACGAATAATGAAGCGCAATGGGTTGAACATTTGGTGCGGACTTGTGTAATAGACAATTGGGAATCTCAAGATGAGCCAGAGCATTTGAGAACTATCCGTGACCGAATTCTTAATAGTGAACACCAACCTCTTCGGCTACTACAACTTTATCAACAAATTTTACAGCAACGAGAAGTTGCCTCTGTAGACTCTCCAGAGGAAAGGGAATTGCTGTTATCGGGATTAGTTGTCAAGCAACAGGGTTCTTTAAAAGTGCATAACCGTATTTATGAATTAATATTTAATCCTAGTTGGATCAATTTGCATATTTAAATAAAAAAATTAGTTTTATAAGCTTGTGTCTACTCAAATTCCTCAGTCTCAATTACATCCTCCAAGTAATGTAGCCCAACCGCCAAAATTACCTCGCCCACGGCTCAACTGGCTACAACCCTTGGCATTGCTTGCACCTGCTGGAATTTGGTTGTTGCTTTTGCTGGTGCTGCCAACACTGATAATCTTTGAGTTAAGTTTGGTACCAAATATTCGCCCTGGAGATGTGGTGAATCCCAGTGGATTTGCGAACTATATCCGGATATTTGACCCCTTATACCTGCAAGTTATCGGGCGATCGCTCTTTTTTGCAGTCAGTTCTACAATCATTTGTTTAGTCTTGGGTTTCCCCGTCGCCTATTGGATTGCTCAAATAGCACCTTGGCGCTGGCGAAATTTGCTCCTTATTGGCTTTATCTTGCCTTTATGGACTTCCTCTTTACTTCGCTCTTATGCTTGGATTACAATTCTCCGTCCTACTGGTTTAGTCAATAGCATACTTAGCAGTTTCAGCTTACCGACTTTAGATGTCCTTAATACTAGTCCAGCAGTTTTAATTGGCATGAGCTACAGCTTGCTGCCTTATATGGTTTTGATTTTATACGCTGCTCTAGAAAAACTAGACAAGCGTTTGCTAGAAGCCGCAGCTGATTTAGGCGCAAATTCCGTCCAAACTTTTTGGAAAGTCACTGTACCACAAACTTTCACAGGAATTGCTGCAGCTTCTTTTTTGGTGTTCATCACGGCATTTGGCGATTTTATCAATCCCGAATTACTTGGTGGTGCTTCCAGTATGACGGCGGCGCGGTTGGTTTACAACCAATTTCTTGGAGCAACCCAAAATTGGGGATTTGGTTCAGCTTTGAGTATGACAATAATTTTGGTTGTTAGTATGGCTATTGCTTTTTTAATTAAGTTTGGCGAAGCTACACCAAAGCAATAAAATTCTTTAAAACATATCTTTAAAACATAACTGATACTAACTTACGTTCATAGTAATTTGTGCCCTCTCCCCCTCCCCTCTCCCAAATTGGGAGAGGGGTGCCGACAGGCGGGGTGAGGGAAGTACTATCTTTGAGTGCAAGTTAGTATGAAAATTCAACTCGCCTGAGCTTCATCGCTTAATGCCTCTGCGGCAGCAGCCAACCTAGCCGCCCCAGCTTGAACTATCTGAGCCACTTGAGTCAGAGGCAGATGATTAATCTGCCTAAGAATCAAACTTAAATCTGAAGCTTCTGATACTGGCTTCCCTTCTAAGCAGCAGAGTAACTCCTCCAATGTATAGCCTGCTCCTGCTGCTATTTGAGCCAAATTTTCTGTATCTGGCACCTTCACGCCCTTTTCCCACATTTGAACAGCAGTCGCAGAAACTCCCAACAGCTTACCAAAAGCTCGCTGACTCATCGAACCACGAGCTAGCTTGATGATCTCAATCAGTTTTTGTCTGCTTTGTGTATTCACTGTTGGACTGCTACTCAACTGTAATTACAAGTTTACTTGTAATTCTATAAAATATTACTTAATTCCAAACAAATATTCAACTCGCCTTAGCTTCATTGCCTGACGCCTCAGCAGCAGCAGCCAATCTATCCATTACGGCTCTACCAATTATCGCTACTTCATTCAATGGCATCGACTTGATGTGCTTCACAATCTGGTTCACATCTGAAGATTGTGGCAATGGCTTCACACCCAAGTAATTGAGCAGTTCTTCCATCGTGTAGCCTGCTCTTGCTGCAATATTAGCCAAATTCTGTGTATCTGGAATAGATTCTCCCTTTTCCCACAACTGTACAGCAGTAGCAGAAACTCCCAACAGCTTACCGAAAGCTCGCTGACTCATAGAAGCACGAGCCATTTTCACTACTTCAATCAGTTTCTTTCTAGCCTCTAGATCCACTGTTGTACTATTTGTTGGGCTGCACTTAACCAGTTTACTTTCTCAAATATAAATTTTTGTTTAGCTATTTACAAGTTTACTTGCCAAAACTGTACTATACTTAAACTTGTAAGTGATAAGATTACTTGTAATGTGAGTCAGAAAATATATGCTGGCTCTTTCATTTTAGCTTGGAACTGATAGAAAACGTAGCTCTGCAGTCAAGTAACACCAGAGTGTAATCATGGTTCGGAACAAACCCCAAATTCGTCAATATCGTCGCAAAGGTCAAAGCTTAATTGCTGCCAATAAAATTAAACCAGAAAAATGGGACATTTCCAACAGCGAGGCAAAAGAAGCACTGCAAGCACAAGGCTATAACGTTAAAGAAATTAAGAAAATTCGCTGTTTAACCCACCAAGTATGTATTTCTTACTGGGACGAAAAAGGTAACGTGTGCAGTGGGTTTTTTAGCTACAGGATTTTTACCCGTTGGCAAATAAAAGTAGAAAAGTTAATTGAGTGCTGCCAAAATTTGAAGGCATGGCGTCACTTGAATCATGTCATGCAGTACGAATTTGCTTATTATCCATATCCCAAAAATATCGAGCATGCACTCCACAAGGCATTAGAAAACCGCCTGTGTGTGTTAAAAGAAACAACACAACAAGCGGTCTTCCAAGATATTCAAAGCGAAGTGGTTAGTCGTTAATGGTAAAAAACTCATAATTAACAACTAACTTTAACAACCTTAAAGATTAATTACTAGCACCAGAAGCGGCGAGTTCCGCTAACCGTTCTTGCTGGTCTTGAGAAATACAAGCCTGAATCACAGGCTCAAGTTCGCCTTCAAGAAATGAGTTGAGCGAATAGTTTTGACCTAAACGATGGTCGGTGACGCGGTTATCTTTGTAGTTGTAAGTGCGAATCTTTTCAGAACGCGACCCTGTACCTACTTGCGATCGCCGCATAGAAGTCACAGCTTCTTGTTGTTCGCGTAACTTCATTTCATACAACTTTGCCCGCAAGATTTGCATTGCCCGTTCTTTGTTTTGCAACTGGCTGCGTTCTTCGGTACAGAAAATGCGGATACCAGTAGGTTTGTGGTACAAGTCAGCCGCTGTTTCTACCTTGTTGACGTTTTGTCCACCAGCACCGCCGGAACGAGCTGTACTCATTTCAATATCTTTCGGGTCGATATGGATTTCTACGTCATCCACTTCTGGCATGATCGCTACAGTTGCTGTAGAAGTGTGAACTCTTCCCCCAGCTTCCGTAACAGGTACACGCTGTACCCGATGCACGCCAGCTTCAAACTTCAGCTTGCTGTAAACGTTGTCACCCTGAATTTCCAAAATCGCTTCTTTGAAGCCGCCCATTTCCGCCAGCGACTCGCTCACGAGCTTCACTTTCCAATTCTGGACATCAGCATATCGTGAGTACATACGTACTAAATCACCCGCCCAGATACTTGCTTCATCACCGCCAGTACCTGCACGAATTTCCAGCATGATGTTTTTATCATCATTGGGATCACGGGGTAGGAGCAATATCTTCAGGCGATTTTCTAGGTATTCTATTTTTTGCTCAAGTTCTTGAACTTCCAGGGCTGCCATTTCTTGCAGTTCTGGGTCGCCTTGAGCTTCTTTTAACACCTCACGCGCCCCGATGAATTCTTCCTGAGCCGTTTTCCAGGTGTCATAAGTCTCTACGACTTCTTCCAAAGAAGAGCGTGCCTTTGCGACTCTTTGATACTCATCAGGGTTTTTAGCAGTATCAGGGTCGGCAAGGCGACGAGTCAATTCATTAAAAGTTTGTTCAACGGATTTTAATTTCTCCAGCAGATATGTTTCAGCCATAACGAATGCAGCGCTCCTTAAAAAATAGCAAATTGGCTTGAGCATTAAATACAACAATCGACCCGGCTGATGCAGGGTCGTCGTTAACAGCTAAAGCCAGCCCGCTACTTTTTCCTTCTGCCGCCTTTCGATTGACCACCACCTTCGCCCATGCCGTATTTACGGAGGAAGCGTTCTACGCGACCTTCGGTGTCAATAATCTTCTGAGTACCTGTATAAAATGGGTGGTTTCCAGACCAAACATCTACGTGCAGTTCTGGCTTAGTGGAGCCGACGGTCATCACAAGTTGACCATTGCAGTAAACTTTTGCCTCTGGATACCACTCGGGATGAATCTCTGGTTTAGCCATTTTTCCTTCCGTGGTTTATCTATATATATTATAACTTCTCGCTTTGTGTCGGGAAGAGGGACTGGCGAGGTGGAGATTAGCGATTGGGCAAGAATTTTCCCAATACCTAATCCCCAATACCTAATCCCCACTCGCTTAACGCTTAGAGTACTGAGGTGCTTTGCGAGCCTTGTGCAAACCGTATTTTTTACGCTCCTTCGCTCGTGGATCACGAGTCAGGTAGCCTTCGGTTTTTAAAGGGGGACGGTTTTCTGGGTCGAGTTGGCACAGGGCGCGGGCGACTCCCAGACGAACAGCATCTGATTGTCCGGTTAAACCGCCGCCTTCAGCTTTTACGATAATGTCGTATTCGTTTTCCAAACCTAGAGTGTCTAGAGGTGCTTTGGCAACAGAGAGGTAGTTAGGGTTGAATTGAAAGTAAAGGTCTCCTGGTTTGCCATTAACAATCAATTGTCCGGTACCAGGAACTAAGCGTACCCGCGCTATTGCGTTTTTACGACGACCTGTGCCCCAGTACATGGCACGACCGCTATTAGTGTCTGTTGCTTGCATTAGTTTTGTACTCCTGGAATTGTCTGAATCTTTAATTCTTTTGGTTGCTGTGCTGTATGCGGATGAGTGGGTCCAGCATAGACTTTTAGCTTAGTAAACAACTGCCTTCCCAAGCTATTTTTCGGTAGCATACCTTTGATGGCATGTTCCACAATCCGTTCTGGCAAACGTTGTTGCAGCTTGTCAAAGGTTTCAGTCTTCATACCGCCAGGACGACCAGAGTGACGACGGTAAACCTTTTGAGTGCGCTTTTTACCTGTGACTTCGACTTTTTCAGCATTCACAACAATCACGAAGTCACCTGTGTCCAAGTGAGGGGTGTATTCGGGTTTATTTTTCCCTCTAAGAATGATAGCAATTTCGCTTGCTAGGCGACCTAGACGTTGGTCAGTAGCGTCTACTACGTACCAATTGCGCTCCTGAGTATCTTGAGGAGGAAGGTATGTTTTGTTGTTTGTCATTTGTTATTTGTCCTTTGTCATTTGTCTTTTGTCTCTTGTCTTTTGTTATTTGTTAGTTGTTGTTAGTTGCTCTACTAACTACTAAGCACTTACAGATAACTAATAACCAAAGACTAATTTGGGTTGGGCGTCAAACCAAATCTTTGGGGGAAAGGGGAAATCAGGATAGCCGACTCGCAACAAGCATAAGCCGTGAGGAGGTGCGGCATATTTCACTTCTTGGCGGCGTTGATGTTTCCAAATGTCGGTAAAGTTAGCAAGTGCCCGCTGTCCGGAGCCAACCTCTACCAGCATCCCCACCAACAACCGCACCATACCATACAAAAATCCATTTGCTTGAATTTCAATATGAAGAAATGGTCCGGTGCGATAGCACTCTGCTGCTTGTACTTCTACCCAGGAATCTTTGCGACTTGAGTTTGCTCGGTGAAAAGCAGTCAGGTCATGGTGTCCAATCAGAGGTTTGAGTGCTGAGAGGATGAGAGATTCATCGAGGGGTGCATGATAATAATGCCAACTAAAGGGTCTGGCAAACAAGTTCGGTAGGTCTTCAGTATAAAGCGTATAACGATACCGTCTATAAGTAGCACTAAAGCGAGCGTGCCAATTTTGACTCACTTGTGCGGAAGCTCGAATCAGTATATCTTTGGGCAAATAGCTGTTAAGAATGGTTGCCCATTTGTGAGCTGGTATCATACTTGTGGCATTAAAATGTGCCACTTGAGCAGCAGCGTGAACTCCAGCATCAGTTCGTCCCGCACCGTGCAGTGTCGTTGGATGACCGAGTAGATGAGAAATAACTTTTTCTATCTCTTCTTGAACACTACGATGTTGTGCTTGCCGTTGCCAGCCATGAAAATGAGTGCCCAGGTATTGAATTACCAGGGCGACTCTATAACTTGGTGTAGGCTGGTGGCTATCTAACATAAAGATTTTGCCTTTTGTCATTTGTCCTTTGTCATTTGTCCATGATTCTTGACTAATAACTAATGACTAATGACAAATGACTCAATTAGACGAGTTCGAGGATTGCCATCTCAGAATTATCACCCCGACGAGGTACGGTATGCAAAATCCGGGTATAACCTCCTTGGCGATTACCATACCGAGTGGGAACTTGCTCAAACAAAGCATGAACCAGTTCTTTGTCGTATATGTAGCCAAGGGCTTGACGGCGTGCTGCTAGAGAACCGTCTTTGGCTAGAGTAATCATTTTGTCTACTTCGGAGCGTACCACTTTAGCTCGGGCTAAAGTGGTAGTGATTCGTCCATGACGGATCACTTCAGTAGTAAGCGATCGCAACAGGGCGCGACGCTGGTCAGCTGGTTTGCTGAGTTTTTTAATCCCATTACGGTGACGCATAATTATGCACTACAAATGAAAATTATCTAAGGTTTTCTCTTAGGTGTGTTTGGAAGCCCTTTCAGTTGGCAGGGTAATTCCTAAGCGTCGCTGTAAAGCTTCAACGACCTCTTCAGCTGACTTCTGACCGAAGTTTTTAATTTCTAACAAGTCTTCTTGGGTGTAATCCAACAAGTCAGCAACAGAGTTAACTTGTGCCCGTTTGAGACAGTTATACGCTCGCACAGAAAGTTGCAACTCTTCAATTGGAATTTGAGCAGTTGGGTCCTCTGAGACTTCTGTGCCTATATCCGGTGTATCAAGCGAGATATCTTTCAACGGATTGAATAGGTCTACCAGGATAGTAGCGGCAGAAGACAATGCTTCTTGGGGGCTTAGACTGCCATTTGTCCAAACTTCCAACAGCAGACGGTCTTTTGGTATCCCAGTATCTCCACGGGTTTCTTCAACACTGTAGTTCACTTTCCGCACTGGCATAAATACCGAGTCGATTTGCAGAAAGTCCAAAGATGTGGCTTCTTCACGGCTCCTTTCTACAGTGCGATATCCTTTGCCTCTTTCAATCCGAAACTCCATTTCCAGCTTGCCACCTTCAGCTATGGTGGCTACATACTGGGTCGGATCGATGACTTCGACTTCACTTGGCAAATCAAAATGTGCCGCAGTAACTGTTGTTGGACCTGTAACGAGTAAGCGACCAATCTGGGGTTGAGCAGAATAGCTTTTGAGGATGACTTCCTTCATTTTCATTAGGATTTCCAGCACGTCTTCCCGTACGCCCGAAACTGTGGCAAACTCGTGTGAAACGCCCGCAATCCGAACTGCTGTGACTGCTGTACCCTCTAGGTTAGACAGTAAAACCCGTCTCAGGGCATTGCCAACTGTCGTTCCTTGACCACGCTCTAGAGGTTCCAAGACAAATTTACTGTAGTGGCTCCTATTTTCCTCAGAATTTGACTCTACACATTCAATTTGAAACTGCGCCACGGAGTAGCCTCCCTTCTTATAAGGTCCTGCTAGCAGGGAAAATCCTTGCCTCGTCGGACACTTGGTTGCGGCGAAAACCGTCTTTCCCAGTGTCCTCGCTTTTTTTACTTAATGCCCTGTTGAGTTACTTTGGTCTATCAAACTGGATTTTCCGATGGCGGTGAAGTTTGAATCCCCAAAGAGTCAGTGGGCGCTAGTAGTGTTTTGGGTTGTTTGAAGTTTTGAGTTTCTTGCAGTTGCTTGATGTTAGTGAAGGAAACTCTCCCGAAATGAGGGTATCCTTCATAATTTTCTGCAACGAAGATGAGCCTCAAATTTGCCCTCACCGCCCAATCATGTTGTATTTATACTCGGCGGCGTTTGGGCGGACGGCAACCATTATGAGGAATCGGGGTAATATCCCGAATCAGCGTGATTTCCAGTCCTGCTCCTTGGAGTGCTCGGATAGCGGTTTCTCGACCTGCTCCTGGACCTGAAACCATAACTTCAATTTGGCGCATCCCTTGGTCGATCGCTCGACGTGCTGCACTTTCCGCTGCGGTCTGTGCTGCAAAAGGAGTTCCCTTCTTTGCTCCCTTAAAACCGCTAGAGCCAGCACTTGCCCAGGAGATGACATCTCCATTTTGATCGGTAATGGTGACAATGCTATTGTTGAAAGTAGACTGGATGTAACCCAGCCCATTTGGGACGTTGCGTTTTTGCTTTTTGCTTCCGGATTTTTTGTTACTTTGCTGTCGCGCCATATTACACTCAGTTAAATTAAGATTAAGTATTGCTGAAGGTAGGCAAAGAAAAAATTACTTGGACGGTGCTTTCTTCTTACCAGCCACTGTCTGCCGTCTTCCTCGACGAGTTCTAGCATTAGTACGAGTTCTTTGTCCTCTGACTGGTAATCCCATCCGGTGACGGCGACCTCTATACGTGCCAATGTCGATTAAGCGCTTGATGTTCATTGCCTCCCAGCGCCTGAGATCACCTTCTACTTGGTAGTTGCTTTCTATTTCTCCGCGCAGGGCTGCTACATCAGCATCGCTCAGGTCTTTAACACGGGTATCAGGATTAACAGACGTAGCCTCTAAAATCTCTTTGGACAGAGATAACCCTATTCCATAAATGTAAGTGAGACCGATTTCAACGCGTTTGTCACGTGGAAGGTCTACTCCGGCAATACGTGCCACAACAATCTCCCTATTTCTAAAAGCTAGTGGTGTAAATGTTTGTCAGTTAGCAGTCAACAGTTATCAGATGACGTTAGGGGATGACTGTTAACTCTAAATTCTGTGTTATCCTTGACGCTGCTTATGCTTGGGATTCACACAAATCACCATGACGCGACCACGACGTCTAATCACGGTACACTTTTCACAGATTTTCTTGACAGAGGCTCTGACTTTCATCGCTTTTCTTTTGACTCCAAATGGTGCATTATAACATTTTAGGGTAAATTAATCATTAAAAATCATCGTCAAAACAAAAGAATTGTTTTATAGTATTATTTATTACATATGTTTACTTTTTTCACATTTGATCACTCGTTGGACTTTTGGTTATATCGTAGTGTTTTAAGCTAACTTTAAGGCGATGACCCAGAGCGCCCACTTCATGATTGCAAGAGATTATAGTGTCGAAGGCGACTGCGTTTTTGCTATTGCTCAGGCAATCACTTTTGGAAAAACTTCGTTACGTCTGATACTTTCATGGCTTAGTAAATTAGGACATGAGAGTCATTGTTCACATCAACGCCGAAAATTTCATAAAGGAAACTGTCACGGCGTCATACCTGAGTAACACTAACTTCTATTTGAATCGCATTTTTGGTTAATTAATAATTCATTTGCCTCCTATAAAGGGTTTGAAAATTGGCTATTTCTTACGTAGTCGATAAGTAATTCTACCTTTTGTCAAGTCGTAAGGCGTCAATTCTACTTTGACGCGATCGCCAGGTAAAATTTTGATATAGTTACGGCGAATCTTGCCAGAAATGTGAGCCAAGACATTAAAGCCGTTATCGAGATCAACACGAAACATTGCATTTGGCAGGGACTCTGTGACCGTGCCTTCCATTTCAATCAAATCTTGCTTAGACAAGTTTTTTCCTCAACTCAACAGTCTCCTAGTTTGTTGCAGCTTGTTGTAGCCTGCTAAAAAACATATTTCGGAGAATATATCAACAGTTTATTAATATATCTTATCCAATCTTGACATAGATCTGTCGGGACAGGGAACAGGGAACAAGCGACAGGGAAAAACCTGTTACCTCAAACTACTTGTAACCTATTCCCTCTTTCTAAGCGGCAATGAGCTTGTGCAAATCGCCAGTGACTTCTTCTGGGGACTGATCGCCGTTGACATTGAGGAGATTCTGGCGACTGCTGTAAAAGTCAATCAACGGTGCCGTTTCAGAACGGTAGACTTCTAAGCGGCGACGAATCACCTCTTCGGTGTCATCTTTTCTTCCTCGCTGCAGCAACCGCGCTATCAGAATTTCGTCTGGCACTTCCAGATTGACCACCTTTTCGCCATGCTGGTTTAGTTTTTGCAGCAACTCCTCTAGGAAAACTGCTTGATTAACGGTACGGGGAAAGCCATCGAGAATCCAACCTGATTGAGTATCAGGCTGGCTCAAACGTTCCTGCACCATTTCCTGCACGAGCTGGTCAGGAACTAACTCACCTTTGTCCATATAACCTTGAGCCTTGACACCCAAAGGAGTTTGCTCTTTTAGGGCTTGGCGTAGTATGTCACCCGTAGAAATATGGGCAATATTCCAGTTTTCAGCTAGCGTTTTCGCTTGTGTTCCCTTACCAGCTCCAGGCGGTCCCAAGAAGATTACTCGTGTCACTATTGTTTCACCATTCCTTCATAGCGCTGAGAAATAACATAAGTTTGGATTTGTCTTGATGTATCAATAGCCACACCTACAAGAATCAAGAGAGAGGTAGCACCTAGTCCCCTAAAGGTTCGCACATTCAAAGCGCTTTCAACAGCCGTAGGGATAATCGCAATCAAGCCCAAGAAGATAGCACCTAAAAAAGTGAGTCGATTAAGAACGCGCTCAATGTACTCGCTAGTTGCCTTTCCCGGACGAATCCCAGGTATACTAGAACCCATCTTCTTCAAGTTCTGCGCCACATCAACTGGGTTGACAATCAACGAAGAATAGAAATAGCTAAAGAACACAATCGAAACTAGGTAGATAAGGGCATATACCCAAGGCTGAGAACCACCCGGAACCAGATAAGTGTTAACTATTTTTGAATACTCTGGATTACGGATGAAGTTTTCTGCCAAAAGGGGCAAACTTAGAATTGCAGTTGCAAAAATAATCGGCATAACGCCCCCTTGATTGAGTCGCAAGGGTAGGTAGTTACGCTGTTCTGCAAAAATTCTGCGACCTACTTGACGGCGAGCAGAAATAATCGGAATGCGGCGGATTCCTTCTTGGACAAACACAATTCCAACAATCGTAGCGATGAAAAGCAGCAGTAGTACGATAACGCGACCCACTGTTTCTCGGCTTCCGCTTTGTACAAAATCGATAGTGTCGCCCAAGGCTTTTGGCAGTGTTGCCACAATATTGACAAAAATCAATAAAGATGCTCCATTCCCAACACCTTGCTCTGTAATGAGTTCTGATGCCCACATGACAAACATCGAACCAGCTACAAGAGCGATCGCTGTCTCGATGACAAAAATCGGTCCGTAGTTGACGGCAAAGGGTTTGAGCCAGAACGCTGCTAAGAAGACACTTTGAATAATTCCCCAACCCAAAGACACATAGCGTGTAATTTGGGAAATCTTGCGCCGTCCTGCTTCACCTTCATTTTTCTGTAAATTTTCTAAAGCTGGGATGGCAGCGGTGAGCAATTGGATGATAATCGAAGCGTTAATGTAAGGCAAAATACCCAAGGCAAAGACTCCCAAAGCAGAGAGTCCACCTCCAGAAAAGATATCCAAAAAGCTTAATATCTGGTTATTGCCTTGGATGGCTCTGGCAAACTCATCTCGATTAATATTTGGTATAGGCAAATGTATGCCAAGACGAATCAGAAAGAGAATACCGAGTGTGACAAGCAGCCGACCTCGCAGCCCGGCTGCTTGCGCCATCTGCATAAAAGTTTCTTGAGCCGTTGGGGCTTTGTCTCGACTAATCATAAAGGGCTACCTTGCTAGTTAAGTCTGGCGCTTGGCTGGGGTAGGACTTGTCGTAGGTGCGCGTTTGGCTTATTTTGAAACGACTTCGCAACTCCCACCCGCTGCCTCAATTTTGCTACGAGCTGTACCTGTAAAAGCAGCCGCTTGCACCTTGAGCGGAACGCTCAATTCCCCATCCCCCAAAATCTTCAAAGGTCCTCGACTCCCAGTGAGAATACCAGCTTCTTTTAAGGAGCTCAGTGTAACTTCTGTATTTGCAGGCAGGGAGGCTAGCTTTTCTACATTAATCGTAGTGTACTTCTTAGGATTAATCAGGGGAAAGCCTTTCAACTTAGGAATACGGCGGTACAATGGCTGTTGACCCCCTTCAAATCCAGGTCGGGTACCGCTACCAGAACGCGCGTTTTGACCACGCATACCTTTACCAGCACTAGCACCCTGACCGGCAGAAACCCCCCTACCTAAACGACGAGGGCGTTTTTTAGAGCCTTTTTGAGGACGAACATCAGTGAGTCTCATAGTCGAAACCTTATGTAAAATTAGTTACCTATGATTTGCCCTTTGTGAGCCAGCGCTGCAAGAAGGTTTCCTTCTGTAGGCGACTGGTGAGACCAGTCCTGTTCGCGTAGCGTCTCCGCCAGGAGAAGGCGGGTCTCCCGCCGTAGGGAACTGGCGTGCCTCCTTCGGAGGAGCTTCGCTAACGCCGTTAGGCGTGCCGCAGGCATACCCGAAGGGCGAACCCGAAGGGTCATTTGCCAAGGACTAAGGACAAATATCGATTTTTAAATGTAAAGATTTTCAACAGGAATGCCTCGGTCTTCGGCAACTTCTGCAAAGGTTCGCAAGGTACCTAGGGCATTAATTGCGGCTCTGGCATTATTAAGAGGATTATTTGATCCAAGTTGCTTTGCGAGGATATTACGGATCCCTGCCAATTCGAGTACTGTACGCACAGCACCACCAGCAATTACCCCAGTACCAGGAGCTGCAGGTCGCATCATCACTTTAGCGCCGCCGCCGATACCGTCAATAGGATGGGGTATGGAGTTGGATTTGGTCATGGGGATATCTATCAGATGCTTTTTGCCGTCGGCTACGCCTTTTTTTACAGCACCAATTACATCTGAGGCTTTGCCTACTCCCACGCCAACTTGACCGCGTTCATTACCCACAACGACGATCGCCCGGAAGCTAAGTTTCTTACCTCCTTTGACGACTTTACTGACGCGTCGGATTTGGATGACTCGCTCTTGCCAGTTGGTTTCTTCTTTTTTTGTACGGTTAGTTTTACGACGACCAGTTGCCATTTTAATTACCTCGTGATGGTCAGAAGTCATGAGTCATTAGTCATTAGTTAATGACAGGCTAGACCAATGACTTCTTTAAAAATCTAGACCAGCTTCGCGAGCTGCATCTGCTAGTGCTTTGACACGACCGTGGTAAAGGTTGCCACCTCGGTCAAAGACAACTTTGGTAATCCCTTTTTCTAGAGAGCGAGCTGCAATTAATTTGCCGACTTCAACAGAAGCATTGCAATTGGAACCGGAAGCTAATTTAGATTTCAACTCTGGTTCTACAGTTGAAGCTGCCACCAAGGTATGATGCTGGGTATCATCAATGACCTGAGCATAAATATGTTGGTGGGAGCGAAAGATGGCTAAGCGTGGGCGTTCTGTAGAACCACTGACTTTGCCACGAATGCGTCTATGGCGACGCTCTTTTGATTCTCTACCTGTAAGCTTCATTTTTACTTCTTACTCTTACCAGTTTTACCAGCTTTACGTCTTACCGCTTCACCGGCGTAACGAATACCTTTGCCTTTGTAAGGTTCTGGTGGGCGAACAGCACGAATTTTTGCTGCTGTGTTGCCTACCACTTCTTTGTCATAGCCGCTGACAATAACGTTGGTATTATTTTCAACGGCAAATTGAATTCCGTCAGGTGGAGCGATTTGCACTTGATGGCTATAACCCATGTTCAAAACCAGGTTCCGACCTTGAACTTGCGCCCTGTAGCCAACCCCTTGAATTTCCAAACGACGTTGAAAGCCTGTGGAAACTCCTTCAACCATATTGGCAACCAAGGTACGGCACAAACCGTGCATTTGGCGCGATGTGCGAGAATCGTCGCGACGGTTGACCTGTAATGTTTCTCCTTCTTGGGAGATTGTGACATGAGTAGGCAAATCGCGACAAAGTTCTCCTTTAGGACCTTTGACAAGCACTTTTGTGCCGTCGATGGTCACTTGCACTTTGGCTGGAACTGTAATTGGGCGTTTACCAATTCGAGACATAACTTTTTGTCCTTTGTTATTTGTCCTTTGGTTATTTGTCGTTTGTTATTTGTCTTTTGTTATTTGTCTTTTACGAATGACAAATGACTTATGACAAATGACTCATGACTACCAAACGTAGCAAAGTACTTCACCACCCAAGTTTTGACGTCGTGCTTCACGGTCAGTCATAATGCCACTTGATGTCGAAATAATGGCAATACCGATACCGCCTAGTACTCTTGGTAGTTCTTTTTTATTCGAGTAAACGCGCAAACCTGGTTTACTCACTCGCTTTAAGGCAGTGATCAAAGGCTGGCGATTCTTGCCCTTGTATTTCAAGGAAATCACCAAATTCGTTTTCACGCCTTCTCCTGCTTCTTCAAACTCAGCAATAAAGCCTTCATCGCGCAACACTTTTGCAATGCTACGAGTCAATTTTGTGGATGGCACTTGTGTTGTTTGATGCCGCGCCATGTTAGCATTGCGGATGCGCGTGAGCATATCTGCAATTGTGTCGTTAACCGCCATCGTTCCCTCTTTACATGAACTTATTGATCCCGAAAAGGCATTCCCATTTCTTTAAGTAAGGCGCGGCCCTCTTCGTCTGTTTTTGCCGTGGTGATGATGGAAATGTCCATACCACGGATTTGGTCAATTTTGTCGTACTCAACTTCTGGAAAAATGAGTTGCTCTCTGACACCTAGAGTATAATTGCCGCGACCATCAAAGCTTTTGGGGCTTACACCGCGAAAGTCCCGAATTCTTGGTAGTGACAGATTGATTAAACGGTCGAGAAAGGAATACATCCTTTCGCTTCTTAAAGTCACCATGATGCCAACGGGCATACCTTGGCGAATTTTGAAGCCAGCGATCGCCTTTTTCGCTCGCGTCACTACAGGCTTTTGACCTGTAATCAGCGCAATCTCACTTAAAGATGCTTCTAGCGCTTTCGCATTTTGAGATGCTTCCCCTAAACCACGGTTTACCGTGACTTTCACCACTTTCGGTACTTCATGAATGTTCTTGTACTGAAACTGCTGTATCAGTTTGGGGACAATTGTTTCTTGGTATACAGTTTTAAGTCTTGTTGTTGCCATAGTTTTTTGTCCTTTTTATCCCTGGGCTTGGTCAGGGAACAATGAAGTTTTGAGTTGTAAGTTCTGAGTTTTATTCCTAACTCCTAACTTCTCCTCGCTTCTATTTATCTATGATTTCGCCAGTTTTCTTAAGCATTCTGACTTTTTTGCCTTCTGCTGTAAAGGTGTAGGAAATGCGACTGGCAACGTTTTGCTTGGTGGAATAGAGCATCACGTTAGAACTGTGGATTGGGTATTCCTGATTGACAATCCGTCCAGATTCTCCTTCTTGCTGGGGTTTGACGTGCTTAGTTTTAATGTTTACACCTTTGACAACGACTTTACTCTCTTGGGGAAGCGCTTTGATCACTTCACCAACTTTGCCTTTGTCTTTCCCAGCAATGACTTGTACGGTATCACCAGTTTTTACGTGCATTTTGTAAAAAACTTTCGGCTGATTTCTCTTCTGAATTGCCATTACAGCACCTCCGGAGCTAGAGAAACGATTTTGGTAAAGTTTTTGTCACGTAGTTCGCGTGCCACTGGTCCGAAAACCCGTGTTCCTCTGGGGTTACCATCTTTATTAATGATAACTGCGGCATTATCGTCAAAGCGAATACTCATACCGCTGTCTCGATTGATATTATGACGTGTGCGGACAATGACTGCCTCGACAACATCAGACTTCTTCACAGCCATATTTGGCTGGGCATCTTTGACTACCGCGATAATGCGATCGCCTATGAAACCATAACGGCGGTTCCCTGCTCCTAGTACGCGGATGCACATAAGTTTACGAGCACCGCTATTATCTGCGACATTAAGGTAAGTTTGGGGTTGAATCACAATTGTTCTCCCTTGTTGTGTTGTTAGCTACCTAACAACTCATGAATTATGTTTAGCTAGCTTTGGTAGTCAGGATTTCTGTGACTGTCCAGCGCTTGGTTTTACTCAGGGGTCGTGTTTCCTGAATGCGGACGCGATCGCCGATTTTACACTTGTTTTCTTCATCGTGCGCCTTATAGCGCCGGGTTTTCACGACAATTTTGCCGTATTTGGGATGAGGAGCGCGGTTTTCGATGGCTACTACGACCGTTTTTTGCATTTTGTCGCTCACTACCAAGCCAACTCGTTCTTTAACTGCCATAACCTTCTACTCTGATTCTTTCACGGGTTGACTTGAGGAAGATGCCCGTTTCCGCTCTCCTTCCACAGTCATTAATTGAGCGAGGCGGTGGCGGGCGTGTCTGAACTTGTGAGGTTTGTCTAGCTGCCTGGTTGCTTGTTGCAAGCGCAACTGAAACAGTTCTTTTTTGACGGCGGTAATTTGCTGCGCCAGTTGCTCGTCAGTTAATTCTCTGGCTTCGGAAATCTTCGGAAGAGGCATAACTTACACCTGCTGTTCCTCTTGGGAGCGTGTAATGAACTTGGTTTTAATGGGCAACTTGTAAGCTGCCAATCGCATTGCTTCGCGTGCGGTTTCTTCGGCAACGCCTGCAATTTCAAACAAGATTCGTCCGGGTTTGACGACTGCTACCCAGTACTCTGGCGAACCCTTACCAGAACCCATCCGGGTTTCTGCAGGACGCATAGTGACTGGTTTATCGGGGAAAATCCGAATCCAAATTTTCCCACCCCGGCGGATATAACGAGTCATTGCCCGACGAGAAGCTTCGATTTGGCGGGAGGTGATCCAACAGGGTTCTAAAGCTTGCAGAGCAAAATCCCCAAAGTTGAGGGTGCTACCGCGAGTGGCGAGACCGTTCATCCGTCCGCGCTGTTGTTTACGGAATTTCGTTCTTCTTGGACTTAACATGACTAGGTACTAGGGATTAGGGATTAGGGATTGGGGATTAGGGATTAGGGATGAGTGATTGGGGATGGGAAGGTTCTTTCCCAGTCCCCAGTCGCCAGTCCCCAGTTCCCAGTCCCCCTTTATCCTTCATTTGAGCGGTCTTCAAATTGTTGGCGACGGCGTTGTTGTTGGCGGCGAGATGGTGGGCGATCGCGATCGCGATCGCGAGTCGTTGCTGCGGGAGTCGTTTCTTCCTGTCCGGGAATAATTTCTCCCTTGAACACCCACACCTTAATGCCGAGAATTCCGTAAACAGTTTTTGCCGTGCAGTATGAGTAGTCAATGTCAGCTCGCAACGTGTGTAGAGGAACTCTACCTTCACGAGTCCACTCTGTCCGGGCGATTTCTGCCCCGTTGAGCCGTCCGCTGACTTGAATTTTGATGCCTTGTATGCCGGCGCGTTGAGCACGCTGAATTGCTTGCCGTACGACACGCCGGAAGGAAACGCGGCGTTCGAGTTGTTGAGCAATGTATTCAGCAATCAGGAAGGCATCCGCATCAACTCGTTGTACTTCAACTACGTTAATACGAATCTGGCGATTGCTACCCAGCAGTTGCTGGAGACCGGTACGTAAAGATTCAATGCCTTGCCCACCTCGACCTACAACCACACCAGGTCGAGCTGTACGTACCTCTAAATCGATTTGGTCTGCTTTGCGGTCAATCCGCACTTCAGAAATTCCGGCGTTATTTTGGGCGTATCTACCCAGTTTTCGTTCTATGTACTGACGAAGTTTGTAATCTTCTTGTAGAAGTTCTGGATAGCGACTCGGGTCAGCAAACCAACGAGATTGATGTTCTTGAGTTACGCCTAAGCGAAAACCGACTGGATGTATCTTTTGTCCCACAAATGCTTCCTCTAAAAATTCTTTCTGTAAATCATTTCTTATTGAGCGGCGGTGTCAGCTGCGACAGCCACAGTGATATGACACGTCGGCTTGCGAATCTGGTAAGCACGACCTTGCGCCCTAGGTTGGAAGCGTTTGAGTACCGGACCTTGATCCGCATAAGCGTGAGTAATGACCAAATTTGCTCTATCTAACCCCGCGTTATGCTCCGCATTAGCAGCAGCGCTTCTGAGAACCTTCAACACTGGCTCGCAGGATCGGTAAGGCATGAATTCTAGAATAATCAGCGCTTCTCGGTACGATCGCCCCCGGATTTGGTCGAGTACGCGACGCACTTTCAAAGGAGACATCCGTATATAACGGGCGATCGCTTTTACTTCTGTCGTATTATCTATTGCCATATTTTTCTCCATTTGTCAAGAGAGTGACCCTTGCAAAGCCTGCCTTCGAGAGTCAACCACTCATTTTGACTGTTTTCACTCTGGATTTTGGGCTTTTAACTATCTGCCTGATTTTTTGTCACTCTTGGCGTGACCTCTAAAAGTACGCGTTGGAGCAAATTCCCCTAGTTTGTGTCCCACCATTTGGTCAGAGATAAAAACTGGCACGTGCTGGCGTCCGTTATGAACGGCAATGGTATGACCTACCATGACGGGTAAAATTGTCGAAGCTCGCGACCAAGTTTTAATGACTTCTTTTTTGTTGTTTTCGTTGAGCTTTTCAATTTTCGTCATCAGATGATCCGCAACGAACGGACCTTTTTTTAGAGAACGACCCATAATTAGTAAGTTCTTAGCTTCTTTGAACGAATTTTGAGCGCTGAGTCCCAACTACCAAGCCCCGAGTTTTCTTGACTCAGCACTTGGCACTCTTTCTCAGCACCTATTAAGATTCACGACCGCCACGACCGCGTTTAGAAGATTTACGGCGACGGCGGACAATTAACTTGCTACTGGGTTTCTTACGCTTGCGTGTTTTATAGCCCAAAGCAGGTTTACCCCAAGGTGTCACAGGTCCCGATCTACCGATGGGTGCTCGACCTTCACCACCACCATGTGGGTGGTCAACTGGGTTCATGACACTACCTCTAACTTGAGGACGGCGACCCTTCCAGCGAGTTCTACCGGCTTTACCGGCACTCAGGTTTCTGGCATCGAGATTACCGACTTGTCCAATCGTGGCATAGCACTCGCGACGGATCAGGCGAACTTCTCCAGAAGGCAACTTGAGTGTAACGTAGTTACCTTCTTTAGCCACAACTTGAGCAGTCGCACCGGCAGCACGAACGATTTGACCACCCTTACCGGGTTTCAATTCTACGTTGTGAACGCCGGTTCCCAAAGGAATGTTAGATAGGGGTAAAGCGTTGCCATCTTCGATGGGAGAATCTGGACCTGCAATAACTGTTGTCCCGACTTTCAAACCGTTGGGTTGAAGGATGTAACGCTTTTCGCCGTCTTCGTATTGCAAAAGGGCAATCCGGGCGTTGCGGTTGGGGTCGTATTCAATTGCCGTCACTGTGGCACGAATACCACGTTTATCTCGTTTAAAGTCGATGATGCGGTAAAGGCGCTTGTGACCGCCACCCCGGTGGCGAACGGTGATCCGCCCTTGGTTATTTCTACCTTTCGCACGATGCAGCGATACTGTTAGCGATTTTTCTGGCTCGCTTTTGGTAATTTCCGAGAAGTCAGAAATCGTAACTTGGCGAGTACTGGGGGTGTAAGGGCGATAAGAACGAGTACCCATTTTCTTAAACCTCTGGGAAGAGAACTTGTCTAATCTTGTCTACGTCCCCAGCTGCCACTGTAACAATAGCTCGCTTGTATTGGGGCTTGAAACCAATAAACTTACCTACACGCCGCTTTTTGCGCGGTGGCTTTGAAGTGTTGACTTTTTCGACCTTGACGTCAAATAAACCTTCAATTGCGGCTCTGATTTGTGGTTTTGTTGCTTTTGGAACCACTTCAAAGGTGTATTTATTTTGCTCCATCAAAATCGTCGCTTTTTCAGTGACAATTGGGCGACGTACAAGGTCGGGAAGGTTGCGGGGGTCAAATTTAGTCATTGTAGACCTCCTGAATTTTTTCGAGTGCTGATGCTGTCACAACAATCTTGTCGGCGTGGAGCAAATCGTAAACATTTAACTGGTCAGCAGCAAGTAGCTTTAATTTTTCTACGTTGCGGGCTGATAAATATATGTTTTCTGTACGTTCGGACAAGATTAACAAGGTATTATTTTCTGGATCTGACCCCCAACGGGCGATCGCTCCCACTAACTCTTTGGTCTTGGGACGCTGGATTTGATCTCCAAATTCTTCCACCACAATCAAATCGTCAATCCGACTTGCAAAAGCGGTTCGCAAAGCTAAACGCCGCTCTTTGCGGTTCATCTTAATCTCATAATCTCGCGGTTTCGGTCCAAAAATCACACCACCACCACGCCACAATGGTGAACGAATAGATCCAGCACGCGCACGACCTGTCCCTTTTTGCCGCCAAGGTTTGCGACCGCCACCTCTCACTTCAGAGCGGGTTTTGGTACTTGCTGTTCCTTGGCGAGCATTGGTCATTTGTCTTACCAACGCTCGATGTACGACATGAGATGCCGTTTCCTGTTTGGCAACCTTAAGGTCGAACGTATTTTGTCCGACTTGTTCTCCTTGCCAATTTTTGACTACATACTCAAACATTTCTCTGTCTACCTCTTCATAGCTATCAGCTATCTACTTCTAGCCATCAGCGAAAAGCAAGCTGACTGCTATTTACTACGACCAACTAGTGTTGCCGGGACAATATCTACTAAGGCACCTGGCTTTCCAGGAATACCTCCCTTGATGAGTATTAAGTTGCGTTCTGGGTCTACTCGTACCACAGTCAGTTTGCGAATTGTGACGCGTGTACCCCCCAAACGTCCTGCCATCCGCTTACCTGGATAGACACGACCGGGAGTTGTACCAGCACCAATCGAACCTGGTTCTCTGTGGTTTTTGGAACCGTGCGACATTGGTCCTCGACCAAAATTGTTGCGTTTTTGGTTACCAGCAAAACCCTTACCAATACTTGTACCAATTACGTCTACAGTTTGACCTGCACTAAAAATATCTGCTTTAATCTGTTGACCTAAAGCATAGTCACCGGAGTTATCTATGCGATACTCCTGTAAATGACGCAGCGCTGGGGCAGATGCTTTATTCAAGTGTCCCAACAGTGGTTTATTCAGTGCTTTTGGCTTGACTTCGCCATAACCTACTTGGATGGCGGAGTAACCGTCGGTCTGCTTTGTTTTAACTTGGGTAACGGTGCATGGTCCCGCTTGAATGACAGTAACAGGAATCGCTACTCCTGCTTCGTCAAATATTTGGGTCATGCCCAGTTTGGTGCCGAGAATACCTACAGACACAGTTACTGGATCTCCTTTTTACTTACTTGTTTTGGAATCGGATTCTTATCAGATACGCTGTTTCAACGCCCGTTAAGAGGAGTTCCGGCTTTTTGTGAACTGACCTGTGAAGTCGATCTGCTTAGGTAATGACAGATTCAACTTCTTTGGGTCTTCACCAAAGATTCCGTACTGTTCAATCAATCCGTTTACTTGTTATTCGTCACCAGAACAGCCAAAAGTACCTTCCTTCTAGGAAGAGATAACTTCTAGATTTTTTGCAAGGCGCTATAACTTTGCGCTTTGTGCAGCAATGCTTTTGTCCAAGCAATTGCTCTGGCACGTTTTTGTTGTAGTAGGACTTGTGCAGCTGGCTGCCCAGTATCCATTGACTGAGTCTTCTGCAATGCTACAAACCAACATTACTACTCAGTTTCTACTTCATCCGCTACCTTAAACAATAATTCAAGCTTATTTAAGGTTTTGCCTTGTTGTGAGCTTCAGGAGTGAATGCTGCTTATGCCCTAAGGCAAGCACTAGTTTTTTTAACTAACCACTCCTAAGTTGTCGTCGCAGCTTTTCTAGTTTACCAGTTTCTTACCAATTTCTGCTATTTTTTTCCATAGGGAATTCAATGATCAGTTTTTGATGCTAACACTAGCTAGAAATCACAGTAAGACGATAACCTGAGTTTTATTTTGTCCACAATCTAATAATATAGCTTATCTATTTATATTTGTCTACAAATTTTTCTGGTTTTTTGGACAAAAAAGGAAAATGCAGACGGCTGGTATACACGGAAAGATCTAATCTAGCCCATAAGTTAATTTGTAGAACTGAATCTATTGCTTAACGGTAAATAATAGAGATATCGAAGTGGGATAGGACAAAAATCAAATTATGGCGCTGATTACCACTGGCAACGGTTTAATTCGTGATCTGGAAAAATTCGGCTCTCTTGGTGTGTATGTACCTCTAGAAGGGGGTTTTGAAGGTCGGTACAGACGCCGACTGCGTGCTGCAGGTTATGCCACTCTCCACATGACTGCAAAAGGATTGGGAGATCTGGCTGCCTATCTTACAGGAGTTCATGGTGTTAGACCTCCTCATCTTGGCAAAAAAAGCACTGGCAGTGGCGCGGCAGTAGGTTATGTGTATTATGTGCCGCCAATTGTTGGCTATCAACTCGAACAGCTTCCACCCAAGTCAAAGGGCTTGGTGTTGTGGATTATTGAAGGGCATATTCTTTCGGATCAGGAAGTTGAGTATTTGGTGAGCTTACCCACCTTAGAACCACGAGTGAAGGTAGTGATTGAGAGGGGTGGCGATCGCGCCTTCCGATGGACGCCTTTACAAAAGACGCTTTTAGCGGGTTAGGACAAGGGGACAGGGAACAGGGAACAGGGAAAAACTGTAACTTGTAACCTGTCATGTGTTGTGAAAATCGCGCAGATTCAAATACTTCAGATACCCGACTTCTTGAAGAAGTCGGGTATCTTTTCACAAAATTCAAAATATCGTTAGTCTTGTTGGTGCGAAAAGACGTAAGCACCCCAAAGCGAAAGAGCGATCGCCATCACCAGTAAAATCGGCACGCTATACCAAGGAAACTGAGACAATGGTAGATAAACAGCTGCACGCAATCCAATGCTAGCGTAAGTCAAGGGTAACAAGTAAACTACGAATTTCAAGGCTGTTGGTAATGTACCCGGGTCAAAAAACGTTGCTCCTAAGAATGACATAGGGATAATAATAAAGTTGTTGTAGAGTCCGACTGATTCAAGAGATTTCACCGTCAAACCTACAATCACTCCTAACCCGGCAAAAACCGCACAACTGAGCAGCAGTATCAACACAAACAACGGGCTGAGAAAATTCCAATTCCCAGTAAAGAGCAGCGCTACCAAAATCACACCCAGCGAAGTCATCAATCCCCGCGTCACTCCCGCCAGCATTTTACCTATATGTAATGCCAAGGGATGCACAGGGACGAGCAATAATTCGTCGAAGTTTTTGGTAAATAGTCTGTCCCCGCAAATGGAAAACGTTGTTCCAACAAAGCTGACTGTCATCGACGACAAAGCTACCATCCCCGGCAAAATGAATTCCAAATAGTTATCATAATTACCACTAATTCCTGCCCCTGGTTTGATGGAACTACCTAAACCGAAACCAAAAGCCAAAATGTATATCAGTGGAGATATTAATCCCGACGAAGCAATTTGTACAATTCGTACACGTAAGTCTAGCCACTCCCCCCAAAAAATTGTGAGGCTATCGGCTACGAGGGTTTGAAATTGTGAGATTTTTATACTCTTGCCCAAGGCTCGTTGAAATGTCACTTTACTTGTATTATATGTATTAATATTTCCTTAATTTTTATTTTACATTTCTTGACGACACCAGTATCAAAGGTAATAAAAAGCTCTCATATAGTCCATTTACCAGTACCATTTGTACATAGTAACTATTTAGTCTAACCACTGATGATTAAATACTTGGTTAAAAGCTGAATTTTGAATTAACCAATAGACGAAAAATGCATGGCAATTATTGTAGATATAAATAATGGTTAAAGTTAAGCCTGAGTGTCTAGCGGTGCTGATGAATGCCAATTGGTAGGAACATAAGAGAAAAAGTTACAGACAATGACACTCAAGAATCGGCATACTGAAAGAAGGGGAGCAGTTGAACCCACTCCCTGCTGTCCAAAACCTAAAGTTGATTAAACGAAAATGAGACGAAAATCCACTGGTAGAACAGCTACTACTACTCCTAAACCCTCTATCTTGCAATCGCCTATCTTTAATTTCACTACCATAGCAATTTTGGGAGGGGTGTTTGTTTTGGGCATTGGGATTGGTATTGCTTTTAGCTCCACGGCTACCTTTACTCCAAACAACGTAGCTAGCCGAGAATTCATTGATACCAAAGCACCAAATGCTGAGATTTGCGTTCAGTATGGAGCCAGCGCTATGGTGATGGACACCAGACTGTTTGTGACTCTCAACCCCTTTAAAGTCTACGTTGGGCAGCCTAGTATGCGTCCAGGATGTGTTCTACGTTCAAGTAACTGGGCGATTTTAGAGCAACGAAAGCTCGTGACATCAGATCAGGTGAACGAATGCAAAAATCGTCTGAACCACTTTGCCTATGCGGGTGACTTGAACAGCGACAAACCTGATATTAGCTGCACCTACGAGAACGATGATGCAAAAAACTTCTTCATCAATACTCCAGGAGCATCAGCTCCAACACTGGAAACAGAGAAATTCTAGAAAAGAACGAAGACAGAAGAACGAAGAAACAAGAGTTACTTCTTTCTTCTGTTTTCACTTTATCTAGTACCGTTGGGAAAGGGATCACCAAACTCAATTACTCTAGAATTGGGAGAACTCGGTGGATAGGTGGGGGCGTTTGGCACTGGAAAATTTGGCGTACCCACAGAAGGAATACCGTTGTTAGGATTTCTGGGCTGATATGGAGAAGAAGGTGGGGGAAGAATAGAACTAGGGAACCCAGAGGGATTATTAGGAGTGAAAGGCGGTACTCGCACAGATGGTGTTTGTGGAAAGTTAGTGTTAGGCGGGGGTAGGGTTGTTAATGGTGGTGGTACGCTGAAATCGGTATCTGGAGGCGGATTGTACACACCAGATGGTAAGTTAGCTGGTGGCTGAGGCGGATTGTACACACCAGATGGTAAGTTAGCTGGTGGCTGAGGCGGATTGTACACACCAGATGGTAAGTTAGCTGGTGGCTGAGGCGTATTGTACACACCAGATGGTAAGTTACCTGGTGGTTGAGGCGGATTGTACAT
>JXCB02000002.1:209074-957255 GCA_000828075.3 Tolypothrix campylonemoides VB511288
ATTGTACACACCAGATGGTAAGTTAGCTGGTGGCTGAGGCGGATTGTACGCGCCGGGTGGTAAGTTACCTGGGGGTTGTGGCGGATTGTACGCGCCGGGTGGTAAGTTACCTGGTAAAGATGGCAAGTTTCCTTGAGGTAAATAGGTACCGTTACTAGCAATTAAGGGACGTAATACCCAACGGTTGGGATTTTCTCTAGAAACGGGTTGCAGTTGCACTTGGTTTGGATTGATGACAGTTCCTGGTGCCAAATCCATGACAATACGAGTAACATCTGCGTTGAGTTGGGAAACGCGAATGGTTCGGATTGCTCCAGAGAAATTTTGCTGAGTGGGAATTCTACCCAACTTAGTACCAGGTAAATCTATAACAATGCGCGGGGGTTGAGCGAGGTAAAAGTGGCGGGGCTGTGAGGCTGCTGAGAGCGACATTTCTAGTTGTAACGCCTCTGGGTAAAAGCGCCAATCTTCCAGTCTGGCTACTGGCGCTACATAACGATTTGCTGTTTTAACTACTGGCGCTGCACTACGATTAGTTTTTTTGGTACCAGTCTCAAGGGCGTAGACGCTTAAAGTATTACCGTAAAGCATCGTTGCGTACAAGCTAAACAAGCAAACCCGAAACAGATAGTTGCAAAACCGGAAAAAATGCTTATTCATTAATCGCTTATCCATACTCCTCACTGCTCCAGAAAACTCATCCACAATTGTCCATGACAACTGTTTTTTTTGCTTGTCGCTTCTACCAGAGGTGTCGGATGACAGTACGCTCAAATGTAGGGCGAATGCCCTACGTACTTTTACTAAACCTCTTGCAAAAGTCATTTTTGTGTATATGAAACCGCAGATGGACACAGATTCATACCAAATTGCGTTTAAAGAGAGCATTTTCTGAATTAACCGCTCCAGAACGCAGAGAACACAGAGAGGAAAAAGACAAAGTTATTTGTATGAATGCAACTTGGTATAACGCAGATAAATTATACGCGTTCAATACTTTGTGCTGTGTGGTTATCAATTGCTTTAAATTTGATTTTTGTAAGAAATTTAATGACTGTTCGACTGCTCAGATTGTTCATTTTCCTTTTGTGGTATTGCTATTAATCCAATTGCTTTAGAAATGTTACTTACATTTATTTCTCCTCTTAAATCTTCTTTATCTGTCAGTTAAATTTTTATGTTAATTGGAATATAGGACTAGTATTTGATTTCTGAAAAAACTCCGTACATCTGGAGAGACAGAAAATCAAAGGTAGTGTTTCGGATAAACCACTCAAACATCCACTTTAAATGAGAGAAGGTTGGAATTAAAGCGCAAAAACGTCTAACCCAGGTTTTTGCTTGTAACCAAATATCTTCTATAGGATTTTGTGATAGGCAATTAGGAGCAAAGCGATTACCCATAATTACAGAACCCCACCCCTAACCCCTCTACCACATGGTGGAGGGGAGCTTTGGCTTAGCCACTCATCGGGATGGGATTTTCCAGGATTTGTTGGTAATTGAGCGGACATAATATCATTTAAGTAAAATGACAAATTTTATGACAAATTACTTTTTTAACTACATATTCTGATATCTTGCACCTATCCGTAGAAAGCACGACTAAGCAAAAAGCACTCAAACAAAGTTACATTTTTTTATGCGACTCTTTATCCAAAATAAAGGATTTGCGCTTAATACTTAGTGCTTCAAAAACAGTGCTTAAAAAACATTCCATCTTTCAGGTGCAAGATGTGAGTATTCTATCATTGAGAAATTCCTCCTCTTCTTTCTTTAGTGCATCTGTCAAACTCCTTTAGCTCATCAGCCAATATGCCAGTATTGGTTATCACCAAACAACAGGTGTCATAGTACCGATACCAAGAAGGCTATCTCTATATTCCCACATCGCCTCTAATGCGTCTCTCCCCTTGTCAGTAAGCTTGTAATATCTGCGCCGCGCACCTCCTCGCTCAACAAGTTCTTCTGGTCTCTCGTCTCCCCAACGAGAATTTACATATCCTTTGTCAGTAGATTCCATTCGACGCAATGTTGGATATAAAGTATTAGGTCCTATTTTTCTCTTTCCTTTACTAGCCTTCTCTATGGTATCGATGATAGCCAAACCATAAAGTTCTTTGTCAGGATATAGTACTGAAAGAATATCCTCTTCAACATGCGAAAGTGAAGGAAAATCATGAGGAGAGTTTTCCTTGATAGACGGTGAATCTTCTTTCTCTTTTTCAGCTACTAAATTTCTCGGTTTTTTAATATATCTATCTTCTTTTTCCTCCACAAGCCCTAAGACAATAGCCTTTAGCCAAGGCAGTCTATTTTTTATTAATTCCTCCATCTTTCCCCCTTATATCGATAACAGTTGTCACCTCAGTTACTCACAAATTATTAATTGTCACTAGAAAAAACTCCTGCTAGTTCTAAAGTGAACTGAGGAAGAATAGCTCAACCGTGCTGTCTGTTTTAATGCCTGAAGTCGCTAAACTTACCAAAAATATGCAAGGAAGGGTGAAGTAGAATAACCTCCTTGGTGTTCTTGCTTTTGCTACTTGTTAAGTATTGGCTTGCACTCTTGTTAGTTTATCCTCAGCCAAACAATGAGACAGATCACAGTCAGATGTGAGACAGATCATCAATGGGACAAATCATATTATATACATTATATGTTATATATCATTTTTGTACACTTTGTCTAGTTTGAAAATAATATAGGAACAAAATAGCTGTGGTGTATTGACATATAAGGACAGAAAGCAGTTAATCAACAGCGATAAGTAAGTAAGATTACTTATTTTTACTTATATAGTGTGCAAAATTGATAATATATTTTTTGATGTATATTATCAATTTTGTAAAGTTACAATAAAGCAAGCTGCTGTGTATTACTGCTAATGCTGAATACCAAGTTCTCCTGCAAGATGCACAACAGTAAGAAGTAGGGAATGACCGAAAGTAAGGGAATTCCTGTAGTGTGTCTCCCTCATTGGTAAAAAAATCGATAAGAGGAAAATAATATGAGCAATAATCACAGCAAAAAGTCAAAATCGAAAGCTCAAAAGAGCAACTGGAAATCTCTGCCGTCACGCCGAGAAAGCGACGAAGAATTGAGGGGCGACCTTCAAGAACTACGAAGGTATGGTCAATCTGAACAAAAGGGTGTAGGCAACTACATGAAAAACTTGTGGCAGAGTATTTGGTGGGGACTTGCACAATCGTCTACCAATAGCCAATCTACGCACCTCAAGCTCAAAGAAGGTGTCACACCTGCCGAAGAGAATAACGAAGGAGAGAAAGAATATCGAAATTTGCTCTTCGAGAAAGCTAGGGTAAGCTTTTATGGATCACTCCTTGCTGGCACAGTGGGTATAACCATGAATTGTATGGGGTTCGGGATGATGTATTTTGGGAAAACAGACGTAGGTTTGCCAACTGCCATAGGGGGATTTGGTTTAGAGGCGTGTTCCTACTTCGTGTATAAAGTTTCGCAAGATGCTAATGACCGCTTAGATAGCTATTTTGGCAACGAGAGGTGTGAAGATGAAGATACAGAGGAGAGCGAAAGTTAACCATTAAAGAGAATAATTGATGGTCATCGGCTCTTCACTATGAGAGCCTTTTTAATTGTTATAGCAGGGGACTGGGGACTGGGGACTGGGAACTGGGTGAAAAGCCTTTTTGTGTCTAGGTTTTATCATCTGTTAGCGTCGTACGCACCTTGGCTGTTGCTATAAAATGCAAGAAAAAACTCCTGGTGATACAGGCGTTGCACTCAAAGGTAGTACGCAGGGTTATAGTGTTTTCCCCAATAAGCTGACATACGACAACATGGACAACTTTAAAGCACTGATATCCCTATGAGGAAGTGAGTTGGTAAGAGGAACTGTAATTGTAAGAAGCAAAAACTTAATTTTCTGCTTGGCTTGCCATCAGTTCAGATTTATTTTAATGGGGAGAGGGAAAAACCAGGAAATCCTCAAAGTGATTTGGGGAAGCCCCGACTGTAATCTTTGATTCAGTGGGGGAGGATGTCACTTAAATGAGACCCATCATCTGAAACTTCACTTGCTCCACTTCCATAACCTGGCAAATTTAGAGCCAAAATTTTCATTTTAATTTCCTATCTATGAGAGGCAAGGTAAGTTTTTATAGCTGCCTCTGGTTGTATACCTAAGGTCTTTGGCAGGTGAATTAAGAAAATCATTGCAAATCAATCAAGATTCTGAAATTGACTCGGAACCAACAAAGACCGTTGGAATGGCCATCACCATCAACATTACTAAGTTAGCAACCCAAAACAACACAACAACGCCAAAACCTACCAATGTCAAAGAGGAAAATGTTAATTGCGTGAATCCATCCAGCAGTTGCCATAACCGAAAAGCTGTGTAGAAAAAACCAATGGGTACAACAATACTTGGCACCAGCCAGCGACTAAAGACACTTTCACAGATAAGTTGCACGGCTACTATCAATAGGTAACTCCCCCAGAATACCCATGAAGATGATTGCCTCCAAGCCAGAACTAACAAGCAGATAGGTAATAAAACTCCAACAACCAAGGCTAACTTGACCCACCATCGCAGAAATTGCCATTGCTTCTGACTAAACCCAATTTCTGCCGTAAAGGGTAAACGTCGAGCTTTTACGCCGAAACCATAGCCAATAGCTAGACTTGTTGCAATCAGAATAAAGAGCGTAAGAATCAATCCATTATTAACTGCCATCTGCTCTTACCCTAACACGCTTATTCTACGAGTACCAGAATCCCATTGGTCGATATTATACTGTTTTCCCCAATAAGCTGACATACGACAAAATGGACAACTTTAAAGCAGTGATATCCCTATGAGGAAGTGAGTTGGTAGGAGGAACTATAATTGTACGAAGCAAAAGCTTCCCAATTCATCACATCCTCTAACAGAGTTTTATATCCTAGCGTATTAGGATGAAGACCGTCGTTGCTTATGCGTTTGACTCTCCAAGCTTCACCGCGATTTATCCATTGCTGGAAGATATCGAGATAAGGAATCCCGCGTTCGGTGCAAGCGACTTTAATAGCTTCTTTGTAGCGGTACTGGTCGGCATGATTGTAGTACAAGCAATCCAGAAACGGCATTTTGGCTTCATCAACTGGAACCATTCCTACAAATAAAACTGGGCATAGTTGCTGCGCCTGATCAACCAAAGATGCTATTTGCGATTCAAAAACGGCAAAATCTGTATAGTTTCGTCCATTTGGACGACCTAACCGTGCTGAATCATTGACTCCTACCGACAGGATAATCAAGTCAGGAACCTGGTTTCGCAGTTCACCGCGATGGCGAAATTCCACTTCTAGCCTTTGCGCTACTTGCAGGATGCGATCGCCCCGCACCCCCAAATTATAAAGAACATGACCAGTGCTGCCAGGTAGCATCCAACACCGCCGCAGTCTCTCGACCCAGCCACCTCCTTCTGGATCGCCAAACCCATATATTAAACTATCTCCTAGCGCGACAATCTTTAAAGGCTGGGAATGTCTTGGCACAAGTGACAGATGCATTGAGGAATTTGCTTCAAATGTCTGCATCTTTAAAATATATATGTTATATCTCTATAGAATTCTATACATATCTATACCATTGAGCATTACCTTTCTTGTTCTTTCATGACTCTTTTTCAAAAGAGTTGATGAAGTAAGGGACGGCTGCATTTTTGCGTGGCCAGTTTTGAGACAGGAAGCGTACTAGCACAGGTAGTGAGAGAACTATAAACAGGATACCGAACCACAAGCTATAACGTAATTGTTCTAACCTGTTCACGGCTGAGGTAGTCTGCGAGCCATTTGAGAACAATTCCATGACCACTACAAAAGAATTATTCAAAGCATGGCAGGCGATCGGCACGATCAGCGAGCGTGTTTTGATATATAACAGCCCCAAAACCATTCCAACCATAGACAATCCGACGACATTCGCGTGCCCAATTCCAAACAACAGCGACGAACCTACCAATCCTGCTCGAATACCCCACTTGCTTGCCCAGCGCTGCAAAATAATCCCCCTAAAAAGGAATTCTTCAGTAATTGGCGCAACCACTAGCAACACAATTGCTCCCAGCAGGTTGAACAACAGTGGCGCACTTCTGTAAGGTGTTGGGTTGTTGGCAACCTCGCGTAAGATTGCTTCTATAAACGATGGAGCCACTAATGACAGTAGGTAAAACAGTACAAGGTAGGAACCCATGGAAAACAGCAGCAACAGAATAACTAACCCTATCATCGGCAACCACCTATGGTTGCTTGGCAAACGACCGACTACATACTCCAGGTGAACTCCTAAGCGCTTAAAATCTGCCAACGTCCAAAGGCAAAGTAACCCGAACAGGAAGATGTAAAGGATTAAATTCAAAACTTGAGGGTTGAATTTTAAGCCACTAGTCGCTTGAATCACTCCTAGCCCAATCCCAAGAACAATAGATATGAGTAAAAGCCGCAGCAGCAAAGAGCGAACCTTGAGATGGAGAAATGGATTATTGATATTTTCAGAATTCATAAATTATGAAGATACTATGCGTTATTTGTTAGACGCTAGTTTATCGGCGATGCGTGTTGTTTCTGGCAACCGATATTTTGTTGTGCAACGCAATACGTAATCAATTGCTGTTCGTAGACTGACTTTATGACCGCTAGAGACGTAGATTGGCTTGACTCCTACTCGCGTCCGTAGAACTGCTCCAATTGTTTCTCCTCTATGTATTAATGGTTGCCAGCTACCTCGTATGTCTGGGATTTCCTCATGCTTACCAACTAATAACGATTTTGCTACACCAATTGTAGGCATATCCACAATTAATCCTAGATGACAAGCTATGCCAAATCTTCTGGGATGCGCGATTCCCTGTCCATCACATAAGATAATGTCTGGTATTGTTTTAATCTTTTCGAGTGCGTCTAAGACTGCGGGTATTTCCCGAAATGAAAGGAACCCAGGGATGTAGGGAAATGTTGTAGGACGGCGTGCGAGGCTGGTTTCTTGCAACTGCAAATCAGGAAAACTTAGCACCGCTACAGCTGCACGACTAATTGTACCATCTGCTTCAAAACCCATATCTACCCCTGCTACATACTGCACAGGTTCTTTGAGTTTGTCTTCAGTTATGATCTCATCTTTTAGCTTTTCTTGAATTTTAATAGCTTCATCTACTGTCAAAGACCAAGTATGAAGTTGAGAAATTTTCATATTTATAGCTTGAGTTTAAATTTTGTGGCTGGCAAAATTGTGAGTTATAACGGTATATTTACGGTTATGATGACATAATAAAAATAATTTCGCGCAAAGTCGCAAAGGCGAGCCAGCGCTGCAGGAGGAGCCAGCACTGCAGGCGGGTCTCCCGCCGTAGGTGACTAGCGTTGGTTTCCCTCCGTAGGCGACTGGCGTCGCAAAGTAGTATAAGGCATTGTTACGCATCTCATACTATTTATATTTGGTAGATATACTTTACAAATTTGCTGTCACCTGATGTGACAAAAGAAAATCTAACAAACTATTAAGACTGGTATTCGATAAATCAGGTATGGATAGCGATCGCTCTACTTTTGTAAAGTCCCGTTTCATGGATTTACTATACGTTGGATCGTAGTGGAACTGTAATATATCTTGTACGAATAATTCCCAGTTTTGAGCATCAATCAACTGATACCATTCGCTTAATTTTTCTTTTCCATAGCGAGATTTCAGTTTTTCGAGATTGGCTTTTAAAATATCAGGATGAGTTGTTAAATGTGGGTATTCTTGTAAGAGAAACTGAACTCTTTGGGCAATAGGTAACTGAATTTCTACACAGCTAGCCTGTTTCATTTTTTCCCAAAAAGACTGAGGTAGATAAACTTTTCCAATTTTGTTGCTTTCTGATTCTAACCACACTGTTTTAGCAGGATTAAAGCTTTGGAGTTGTTGCAATAATAGGGATTCAAAATATTTTTGAGAAGGTTGGGGTGAAGGTTTTCCTTCCCATTCTTCGCCAAGCAAAGAACCGCGATGGTTAGCTAAAGCTTCCAAATCTAAAACTTGAGCACCACTTAAGCGCATTTGGTGTAGGATATAGGTTTTGCCACTGCCAGTTAGACCACATAATATCTGATAAGTAAATTTTTCTGGCAAATGTTTTAATTGCTCGCGGACATAAGCGCGATAAGTTTTGTAACCGCCTTCAAGTAACGTTACCCGCCAACCAATTTGTGTCAGCACCAAAGCCATACTATTGGAACGTTGTCCACCTCGCCAGCAGTAAAGCAAAGGATGGTAGTCTTTTTCTTTTTCAGCAAAATGTTGAGTTAGATGTTGGGAGATGTTTTTTGAAACCAAAGCAGCACCGATTTTCCGGGCACTGAAGGGGCATACTTGTTTGTATATCGTTCCAACCTGGGCGCGTTCTGCATCATCCAGCACTGGTAAATTAATCGCACCAGGGATGTGATCTTCCGCAAATTCGCTGTTTGAACGAACATCAATTATTTCACTGTATGTTTCTGTCCAAGGTTGCTGAGTGTATCTGGGTAAAGGTGGCATTAAGCAATTCTAAATTCAAAATTCACGCGCTGAGAAAGCCTGTTTCTCTTCCTCATTCTCTTTAGATGCTGTGCAAATTAAATGTGCATCATCTTTCTCAATTTTGACACTTCCATAAGTTGATGTGTGGAAGGGTATAATTTTGCTCTTTTCAGCAATTTTTTTTGAATTCATACTTAAGACAGATGTAATTATCTCTAAAAATTACTATTACTCCCATTGGTTGCTTATTGGCAGCGTAGTATTATTGAATGCAATAACAAGGTTTTATGTTCGATATGATACAGCATAATCTGAAAATGGTATTGATGTAGAGACCTAGCATGTTACGTTTTTACGCAGGCTTTTGTTGAAAGCGCGGAAATCAGTTCACTTAAGTAAACAGAGTAGGTGTGAGATGAGATTTGGATTACCCACATGGTTTCCTTACCCCAGTGCTTGGTTAAACGCTTTGATACTATCGACGTTTATGACTGGGTTGGTAACTTTGACAAGGCGTAGCAATGGTTTGGACTTGTATTTCGCTAAATGGTCAGACAACTTAGAACTGTTTACTGTGCAGGTAATATTGTTACTAATATTACCAATACCAGCGATCGCCTTTTTCCATCACTTTTTTCTCGGTCGCCTCATCCCTACCATTCCAGGAGAACGGACAAACAACATCAAGGGATTAGTTCCTGGAATCATAAGCTGGTGGGAAAGTTTATATAGCTGGCTTGTGTTTGTCCTCTCTACTCTGATTGCAATATTGCTTTCAACTCCTTTTTTACCTCTATTTCAACTCAACTACGAAAAAATTATTGACACCTACAACCAACCTCACAAAAATCTGCAAGCCATCTTTGCTATTTTCTGGATACTCAGCGCTGCTATTTTTTACCAAATCGAGTATTTATTTAAGTACCGTCTCATTTTTGCTGATGCTATTAGTAGTGAACAAGAAAACACGCCAGAAAAAAATGATGAAAAAACAAATGTAAAACCGGAAAATAATCCACAAAGTGAAGCCAATGCCACTGAAATTCAAAAAAATGACGAAACATCCCCGAAAAAGACAACTGTGGTTGACTTGATTGTTAAATATCGAAAGTTACCCAAAAGAATTTTCACACTTGTTTTGATTTCTTTAATATCTTTATGGATATACTTGTTTACTAATTTGCCAGAAGTTCAACAAGGTATGTCATATGTCAATCAATCTCTGGAAAATCGATTAGAAGCAACTCCTGAACCTACTCCGAAAAATAATACTTTTGAGAAGGCAATTGATAAAGGTAGAATTGCAGCTCAGCTAACAAAGTCAGCACAAACTACAGATGAGTGGAAAGTAGTTGCCAAACGGTGGGAACAAGCGATTAGACTTTTGGAAGAAGTGCCGCCTTCTAGCGACAATTATGCAATGGCGCAGCAAAAAATTTTGCAGTATCAACTTCATCGAGATTTTGCTATAAAAAATGCGACATTGAATTAGTCAATTGAAATGACCGAACGAAATTTTACAAAGACGCGAAATTTCGCGTCTTTACTTTGTTATAAAAACAGTGCGATCGCTTGACGTAGGGAATTCCTTGGGTAACATACAAAAAGAACAGCAGATTTACCTTGGAAGCAAACTATGTCAGGAAACACGACGCGGCGTAACTTCCTCATCACTAGTGTTGCGGTTGCAGGCGGGGTAGTAGGAGCATCTGCCTTGCAACAACAAGCAGCTGACACTGCTACATCACCAGCGACGATGCTAGAACGAGTGCTGGGACGCACAGGAGTGAAAGTCCCCATTTTTGGGTTAGGAGGAGCTGGTCAAACGCCACTCTCCTGGCAAGACAAAGAACGTGATGCTGTCGCAATTATCGAGAAAGCGCTTGAACTTGGCATCCGTTACTTTGATACTGCTGCTGATTATGGACCAAGTGAAGATTATTTCGGCAAAGTACTACCACCCCATCGCTCAAAAATTTTTCTAGCAAGTAAAACAGATAAAAGGGACCGTGATGGTGCATGGCGGGAATTAGAAAGAAGTCTCAAACGTCTGAAAACAGATCATCTTGACTTGTGGCAATTGCATCACGTTTCTTTCCGCGAAGAACTCAACACCATCTTTAGTTCATCTGGTGCAGTCAAAGCTTTAGAAGAGGCGATACAACAAAAAATCGTCCGGTTTGTGGGCATAACCGGACATCATGATCCACAGGTGATTGCTGAAGGATTGCGTCGCTATCCCTTCCACACAACGCTTATCCCTGTCAATGCTGCTGACAAACACCACCCACGCCCATTTCTGCCAGTCGTTCTTCCTTTAGCACAACAAAAAAATGTCGGCGTGATTGGTATGAAAGTACCAGCTTATGGTCGGTTGTTCAAACCAGGCGGATTGGATGGTATGCAGCAAGCTATGGGATACAGTTTGTCCCAGCCTGGTGTTCACTCTTGTGTCATTGCGGCGGAAACGGTCAAGCAATTGGAAGAAAATGTGAATGTGGCGCGGGCTTTCCAACCTCTTAGCAATAAGGCATTAGCTGCAATTGAGCAACGTACTGCCGCAGTTTGGGAGGATGGCACATTTTTCCGAGCTTGGACATAGTATTAACTTTGGGTGTGTTAGCGCGGTTCCTAAACCGCCCTACAACTTACTCATAAATTCTGTAGTTTTTTAAATCTGTTTCGGAAATTTGCTCTGCGAGAACTAGCCTGTAGTGTTTTTCTTGTACTACCTTAACTTTCTCGCTCTTGGTTCTATAATTTGCGGATTTACCCCATAATATCTAGCTGCTTGAGACATATCAAACATTAGTAAATTTTCGTTTCCTAACTCTTGTATCATTCCAGATTTAGATGGACATATACCAAGAACTTTAATAATTTCTGACGCTACTGCCTTAGCTAATAATGGTGGAACAGAATTTCCAATTTGTCGAAATCCATGCCATTTTGTTACATGAAATCTAAACCAGTCCGGATAAGAATGTAAACGGGCAGCTTCGCGCACAGTAATACATCTTGGGGTAAATGGGTGAATTGGTCTAGCAGAAGTAAAAGCTCCTCTATTACTAGCAGTTCCTGCTCTAAGCGTATTGGATATTCCTTCAGGAGCAAGTTTATAGAAGCGGCTAACAGGTTCTGTTTTCCCAACGGGAGTAGACTCAAACCTTTTTATAGATTCCAAAGTATGCTTTGTTCTTAAACTTGAGGTGAGCATTCTAGAGTCATATTTACGTGCATACGAATAGTCGTTATCTGAAGAGCAAAGACCCCGAAGTTGTCTTCCGTAATTGCTTGGTTTACCAAAGTCTGCAATAACCGAATCTTTCTCAACAAGTTCTATGTAATTTTCGACTTCAGGTAGGTCGCCAATTGCATCCCAAACTGTAGGACTTAATGGAACTTGATTATTTAACCCTGCTTTATTTGATTTTGCCGCTCTAGTCAGGGCTGCTGGATAATTTGGTAATTCTAAATCCTGACGACAACCTAGCAAAAATAATCTTTCCCGGTTTTGTGGCACTCCATATTCAGCAGCATTTAAAACTTTATAATCTTTACGAATCTTATAACCGTTTTGCTCAAATTCATTGATAATTACTGAAATAAACTCTTTGTGCTTTCCCAAAGTCATTCCTTTAACATTTTCTAAAACAAAAAACTTTGGCTGTAATTCTAAAACTAACCGAAGAAAATGATTGACTAGGGAATTACGAGGATCGTCAAAAATACGTTTACCTATCAATGAGAAACCTTGACATGGTGGTCCGCCAAACACCACATCGATTTCTCTATCACCAATAGAGGAGCGACTTCTAATTTCTGCTCCTGTAATATCAACGACACTTTTACAAAAAATAGTCCAAAAAGGAAAATTAAATTCATGTGTCGCACAATGAATTGGATCAATTTCAATAGATGCAAGCACGTCAAATCCTGCTTGCTCAAAACCAAGAGTCATGCCTCCAGCACCAGCAAATAAATCAACAGCGATAGGTCTTTCTTTCTGATTACTGTGAATCATCTTGGATTTTTAAGCTACCAATTGAGGATTTTAGATTATAAATGCATAAGGGCGCTGTTAGCAGCGCCTCTACCTTAGATTATTGACTTTTAGCTTAATCTAAAATCTAATGTTTAAAATTTGGTAGCATTTGTAAAATTTCTTTGGCAGCGCGATCGCACACTCCCACTTCTCCCAAACGCTGCTGCATTTCTTGATAGTCTGCCAACATTTGCTGTTTACGTTCGGGATTTAGCAGTAATTCCAGCGCCGCTTGAGTAATATTCTCTGGTGTCGCTTGCTCTTGTAACAACTCTGGCACAATCGGCTTCATCATCACTAAATTAGGCGGCGATGCGAAAGGTATAGAACCTTTGAGCACAGTACGCGCAATCCAAGCCGTGATGGGATGAAGTCGGTACAGAACAACTTGAGGCACGTTCAACAGTGCCAGTTCCAGGTTAACTGTGCCAGATTTGGTGATTGCCATATCAGCGGCGGCGAGGACTTCCTGAGTTTTACCGGATACCACAGAAACTCGTAAACCGTACTGCTGTATTGCCTGTTCAATTGGTTCTCTGTAGATTTCCAGAGATAGAGGTATCCAAAAATGTACCTGGGGTAATTTGGCTTGAATCACTTGAGCTGCTTGGAACATCACAGGCAGAAGATGTTTAAGTTCTTGGCGACGAGAGGCGGGCAGAAGAGCCACACTTATGACATCCTCGGCAATTCCTAACTGTGTACGCGCCGTTTCCCGACTGGGAAAGGTTTGAACTCTATCTATTAAAGGATGTCCTACCCAGGTTACATTTGCTCCTTTTTCTTGGAAATATCGGGCTTCCCCTGGAAAGACTGCTAGCAGCTTGTCTGTTATGCCAACAATTAAGTTGGTATTACGTGAATTCAGTGACCAAACCCACTCTTGTGGTGCTATATAAAATACAACAGATATTTGTGGTAGATTCCGGCGAAGATAGTTGCCTATGACAATATTTGGTGTCATGTAGTCAATTAGCACCACTAAGTCAGGTGGATTTTGCTTGAGATAGGCGATCGCCCGTCGCTGGATCTGGAGTGTTGGTAACACATAAGGCAGTGATTCCAGAATACCTACTGAGCCAATTCTAGTAGTATTTTCTAAAAGGGTAGCTCCAACATTTGCCATTTTTTCGCCACCCAACGCCACAATTTCTAATTCCAATCCAGCCAATGCCGCTTGACGCTTAAGTGCAGCAACTAGCAGCGACCCTTGCAAGTCACCAGACACTTCACCAGTACTAATAAATATTCGCATTTATAAATTTAGAAATAGGAGATGAGGGAGGGAGGGAGGGAGGGAGGGAGGGAAATGTTTGTTCCATTCCTAAGTCACAAATTTTGAATTGATTTGTCCTCCTCATCTCCCTGATGTTCTTTATGATTCGTCACTCACGCTTGCTTTCCCCTTTCCAGGAATCAAACCGCGTCTTCCTGGCATTTGAGAAAGTAGCAAAAAGCGACGCAGATGCTGTAACTGTTGGGTATCGCCTAGTAATTCCAACTGTTCCAAGGATTCCTTAAAAACCATCTCAGAACGGTAAAGAATACGAAAGGCTTTTTTCAGGATTTGAAACTCATCAGTGCTAAAACCAGCGCGTTTGAGTCCTACAAGGTTAAGTGAACGCACTCGCGATGGATTTCCTTCTACAAGCATATATGGAGGAACATCTCGCTCAATGCGGCTCATGCCCCCGACCATTGCCAAAGTACCAATATGCACAAATTGATGAATTCCCAGAACCCCACTTATGACTGCTCGTGACTCTATGTGGACGTGTCCGGCGATCGCTACAGAATTAGAAATAGTGACATTGTCTTCTATGACAGAATTATGACCTACATGGACATAAGCCATGAGTAGGTTAGCGTTGCCAATGCGAGTTTCTTGACCGGTACCAGTGGCGCGGTTAATCGTGACGTACTCGCGAATGCGGTTATCATCTCCGATTTTGACCCAGCTAAATTCGCCATCGTATTTTCTGTCTTGGGGTTCCATGCCAATAACGGCTCCCGGAAAAATTTGATTTCGTGCCCCAATCTCCAAAGGTCCCTCTAGTATGGCGTGAGCGCCGATGGTGGTTTCAGGACCGACTTTGACATGCCCTCCAATCACAGCATAAGCACCGACTTGCACTGTAGGGTGCAATTCTGCATTAGGATGAATTACAGCAGTTTGATGAATTAGGGTTTTCAAGGGTGCATCTCCAGAAGAGTCTTGAATGCTGAGAGTTTAGTTATTTAGTAGCCGAAAGTATCAGGTGAGCTACTTATGTGTGAGGGCGTCGAAAATATAAAACTAAAATAATAATGCTGTTGTGAGTTGTTTCTTTTACTGATATCCTTATTCAGAATTCAGTAAAAGGTTCAGGAAAGGCACGTCACGGTCGTGCCTCTACCACAAAAGCAAATTTTCAGGTTACTAGGGAAAACATCAGTTCGCCTTCAGTAGCGAGCTGACCGTCTACTTCGGCACGCGCTTGCATTTTACCGAAACGACGTTGTTTTACCCACAATAGTTCCACAGTCATTACCAGTTGATCCCCTGGTACGACTTGACGGCGGAAGCGAGTTTTATCGATACCGGCAAATACAAAGAGTCCGCCTTCCATATCTGGCAATTGAGTCAAGACAACACCGCCAACTTGTGCCATTGCTTCTACAATCAACACTCCTGGCATAATTGGACGTCCTGGAAAATGCCCTTGAAAATGGGGTTCATTGATAGTGACGTTCTTAATGCCAACAGCTCGTTTTCCCGGCACATATTCAATAATCCGGTCTACGAGCGCAAAGGGGTAGCGGTGAGGTAGCAGCTTTTGGATGTCTTCTATAGAGTAAATGACCTGATTGTCATTGCTTGTGGTGGCATTATCTGGCTGGTCATTGCTAGATGGTGGTGTGGAAATATCGACGGTATTGACTTCTTTGGTGACACTTGACATTGACAGTGCGATTTATTTGCTATGTTTGTTTTTTGCGTAGGTGCTTGTTTGAACCTCCCCCTAAAAATGTGGATTGTGAATGGAGCTTTGGCTTGTAATCAGCGCTTAAATGCTTACTACATACCAACTTCCAAATCTAAAATCCTTTGCGCCAGTTGAATGTGTAAATTATGGCTGGCTTTGTACGCCAAAAAATGAGCGCAAGGGAAAATTCCAAGCAAGCTTAAATCTCCTACTAAATCCAAGATTTTATGACGTACTGGCTCATTTGCAAATCTTAATGGCGGATTTAACCAACCCTCTGGTCCACAAACCAGAGCATTATCCAAGCTACCACCTTTAATCAACCCCGACTGCTGCAAGTGTTCTATTTGATGCAGCAAACCAAAAGTACGGGCAGGAGCGATTTCTAGAGCAAAGCTATCATCAGGGTTTTCCTTATTAGCACTGAATGACCAACTGTACCATTGATTACCAATCGCCGGAAAATCGAAATCAATACCGTAGGTAAAGCGAGTTTCTGGAGCTGGAATGGCACAGACAAAAGCATCGCCCTGGCGCACCCAAATTGGCTGGTCGATGAGGTGAGGAACTTTTTCCTCACTCAGGGTTTGTGACACTAAGCCAACTTGGGCGATCGCCTCTGTCCACACCTTTGCTGAACCATCCAAAAGCGGCACTTCTGGAGCGTCAATTTCAATTCGGGCGTTATCGACTTTCATTGCAGCAAGGGCTGCTAGTAAATGCTCTACCGTGCGGACAGATGCCTCTCCTTTACCCAACTGAGTCGAAAGTACAGTTTGATTCACCGCTGCGACTTGCGCTGGAATGATCGGAGTATCGGGCAAATCCACACGGACAAAATAGCGTCCACTTCCCACCTCGGCTGGTTTTACCCGAACTTGAGTAGTGACTCCGCTGTGCAGTCCCACTCCTGTTTGGTTGATTTGCCCTGCTAATGTATGTTGTTGCATATTGTTTTTGTCCTTGGTCCTTGGTCTTTTGTCTTTGGTCCTTAGTCATTTGTCGTCAAGAATGACTAATGACTAATGACTAATGACTAATGACTACTTAGAACCTTTCGCCAATACCAAAATTGATGCGGCTATCTCCATCATCGTTGATGCCGTAGTCAATGCGAATTGGTCCTAAAGGAGACTGCACACGCACGCCAAGACCGTAGCCGTAACCAGTACCATTTTTGTTCAATAACTGAGATGCTCTATTACCAGTTCCTAAATCGGAACCGACATCAAAAAATAGTGCGCCACTCACTACTGAGAAAACCGGGAAGCGATACTCAAGCGATGCTTGTACGAAACTACGTCCACTCGCTAAGCCTCCTTCGTCATATCCTCGAACGGAGTTGCTACCACCGAGAGAAAAGGCTTCGTAGGGAGGTAAGTCACCAAGCACTGTTCCCGCTTGAAGATTAAAAGCAAGGGTTTGCGGTCCTTTGGTGAAGTTAAGAAAGCTTACAGGGAAGTATTGGCTGTAGCTACCCCGCAGTCTGGTTAAGAGAATACTGCCCAGTCCTATCGGCACCGACTGGTCAAGACCAACGCGGAAGTAAGAACCACTGGTAGGCTGCAAGGGGTTGTTTCTCAGGTCGCGTGCAGCACCTAGTTGCAATAGCAACAAATCGTCTTGACCTTCCCCTGATTGGCTCAACTCAATAAGCTCATTTGTGTTCTCGAGACGCCCCAGCCTTCTAGTATCGCCATCAGCATCTTTGGTAGTAACTCGCTGATACTGGAAACCTGCTGAAGCTACCCATTCCGACCTCTCAAAAGGATTTCTGGACAAGGGACGGGTAAAGTTAATACCGCCTCCCAAACGCACAATACGGGGGCGATCGCCATCTTCATTCGGGTCATTGAGGTTTCTAACAGTCTCAATGTTTCTATCGTCGCCTTCAAAAATTAATGAAATCGACTGACGGCGGAAGAGATTTGCCGTATAAGAAGTCCGGAAGGGGTCACCACCTATCCAGGGGTCTGTGAAGCGCAGGTCAAATAGAAAATCCCCCCTTGTTCCTACCTGAACCTCTCCCCCTAGTTTTTGGTTTCTGCCGTTTAAGTTTTGCTCCTGATAGCTGATTGAACCAAACAATCCACTGGCAGAACTCAGACCAGCCGAAAACCCTAGATTACCGCTGTTACGCTCAACCACGTTGACGACCACATTTACCTTGCTGGGGTCTGTACCAGGGTCAAGAGAAACATTCACATCTTCAAACAGCCCCAGTCCGAAGACCCTTTGCAAGTCTCTTTGCACTATATTGCGGTTGAAAACTGTTCCGGGCTTAAGTTGCAGTTCTCGCGTCACGATATAGGGTTGCGTCCGTCCCCGGATCGGTTGTCCTTTGTCGTTTGTCACCTGACCTTCTTTATTGCGGAACTGAACTCGGATATTCTCTACCACCCCTTCTGTCACTTGCAAAGTGACAACTCCGTTTTCAGAGACTTGCGGCGCTCCAATTATGTTTGCCAGCACATAACCTTGGTCTTGATAGCGCTTGTTTAATTGCTGGATGCCCTCTTGTAAATCACGCAAATTGAGGATTTTCCCATACTGCTCTTTAAATATTTCATCTGCAGTAGTAGGTGGTAGTACAGAGGGAACATTTGCGCCGGGATTTGCCTGCACTTGCACCTTAGTTAAGACGGGGTTAGGTCGTACAACAAAGCTTACCCGTACTCCCACAGGTGTATCTTCTGGCACTGCTTGGACGTTGGAGAAGAAGCCAGTGCCAAAAATGGAGTTAATATCTTCTTGCAGTTGGGAACGGGTTGTTGTTCGTCCTGGCTGCGTGCGAATGGCTCTATACACTTGCTCTTCCAGTTCCGGCACGAGTTGCCCCGTTTCAGATCTCACTAAGACTTCAGAGACTAGCACACGGGGTTCAGCGGCTTCTGGGGATTGCTCTGGTTGGGGACTTCCTGGAGTTTGTGGAAATGTAGGTTCAGCCCCAGGTTGATTGGTACCGTTTGGTGTAGTGGGAGTACCAGGAGCTTGGGGAGGTGTTTGCTGCTGTTGAGTGTTAGGAGCGGGTGTTTGCCCGGGATTTTGTCCCGGTTCAGCCCCTGGTTGATTGGTACCATCCGGTGTCGTGGGAGTACCAGGAGCTTGGGGAGGTGTTTGCTGCTGTTGAATGCTTGGAAAAGGTGTTTGCCCAGGATTTTGTCCCGGTTCAGCCCCTGGTTGATTGGTACCGTTTGGTGTAGTGGGAGTACCAGGAGCTTGGGGAGGTGTTTGCTGCTGTTGAATGCTTGGAAAAGGCGTTTGTCCAGGGTTTTGTCCTGGTTCAGCCCCTGGTTGATTGGTACCACCTTGGGGAGGTGTTTGCTGCTGTTGAGTGTCAGGAGTGGGTGTTTGTTGTTGAATGCTTGGAAAAGGTGTTTGTCCAGGATTTTGTCCCGGTTCAGCCGCAGGTTGGTTGATATTTTCCGGTGCAGGAGTGGTATTGGGAGCTTGGGGAGATGTTTGCTGCTGTTGAGTATCAGGAGCAGGCGTTTGCGGAGGATTTTGTGCAATTGCTGAAGATGTGGAGCTTCTTGGCAATATGCCCTTTTTTGTCGCTGTTGATGCGGAAGGTGGGAAGATCCCGACTTTGTACTGTTGATTGGTTAAAGGTTTTAAACCCTCTGCTGTCTGTTTAGAACTGTTGGGGGATTGTGTCGTTGTTGACTTTTCTATGGAACTTGGCACTACGACTTCCGGCTTCGCCATTGCTGCTGACGAAGCTGGGAAGACGCCAGCTTTGTACTGTTGATTGGTTAAAGGTTTTAAAGCCTCTGCTGTCTGGTTTAAATTTGAAGTGTTGGGCGTTTGTGCATTTGCACTTAGCGAACTGCCAAAAGGGGCTGCAATCGCCACAACTGTGACTAAAACGGGGGATAAGCGCATTTTTTTTGGATTCCTCTTCACGTCCACACACCATCACTAGACAATCATGCTCTCAACCAAAGGTTAATCTAAAAATTACATTCTTAATTTTTGCCTTTTACCTTTATAAGGCAAATTGCAAAAGGCAAAACTGGATAAGAATCATTTGTTTTTCTTTTTTACCAAAGTATTAGGCATTGGGGATCAACAATTTGGAATTGGCAATGACTTAATCCCCAGTCGCCAATTCCTTATCTGCTTCAATTGCTTTCCACAGCTTTGAGTACTCGTTGTAAAACCTCCTGGTAGGCATTTTCTACATTCCCCAAGTCTTGACGGAAGCGGTCTTTGTCCAGTACCCGGAGATTCGGGTCACGTACAGCAGAATTGTCCCATAAACGACAAGTGTCCGGACTAATTTCATCTGCCAATAGCAATTGCTGTTGTGAGTCCAAGCCAAACTCCAGTTTGAAGTCCACTAAGGTAATGTCGCACCGCCGGAAAAAGTCACAAAGAAACTTGTTGATTTGTAATGCTAGATGGGTAATGGTATCTACTTGTTCCGGAGTCGCAAGTTCTAACAGGAAAAGGCGATCGCCTGTTAACAATGGATCTCCCAATTCATCGTTTTTGTAATAAAACTCGACCAATGGCTGTTTTAACACAGTCCCCACTGCTAATCCTGTTTGTTTGCAAAGACTTCCAGCAGCAATATTCCTCACCACGACTTCCAATGGCAAAATCTTCAACGCCTTTACTCGCATTTGATTCGGAGCAGGGCTGTCTATATAGTGAGTCTTTATACCACGCGCTTCCAGTTGTTGAAATAGTTTACTAGAAATGATATTATTTATATTTCCCTTACCCTGGATGCTTCCCCGTTTTTGGGCGTTAAAGGCAGTCGCATCGTCTTTAAAATCAGCTAATAAGATTTCAGGATCATGCGTTGTGTAGAGGATTTTAGCTTTGCCTTCGTATATTTTTGTTTGAACAGACATGGCGAAAGGTAAAGTTATGGGCGATGAGCAGCTTTTATGCTTTTAGGCTTAACCATTTTATCTTTAGTCATCAGTTATTAGTCATAAGTTATAGACAAATCATGTATGCACCCTAAAGTCTGCTTGCTTTGGGGTGAAACGATAGTGTTTGGCTACTCAGTAAATTGATAGTTCAAGGTATAACTGTTTACACTATTTTTTAATAATTTCTCGCTAAATAAATTGGTAAAATAAAATAAAAAAGTATATAAAAATACCCTTTTTTTGTGGCAGTTTCCACTCAAGTTGAATACAATCATCGTTTAAAGGCACAAAAAGTCAGTAAGCAACCAAAGGAAACTCAACCAAGGTTGCCAACTATTGACTTCAAAGCCGAATACAGGGGGGATTGAGTAAATGGAGAAAAAAATGGTAGATAAAGAAAATTTTCTCTATCCTCGTGGTCGCTACTACGGTCAAGTAAAGCCAGAAAACTTAGTTTTCAATGCTAACTTACAGGAATTTGCCCAAAAAATAAGTTACATTTGTAACTTAGAAACGTCCGGGAAAATACCACCAGAGCAAGCCTACGAGCAAATCAAGGATCTTTGGAAAAACTTAAAACGCTCAAAACAAGAACTGGGAATCGGTGAAAACCCTTTCCAGACTGACGATGGGAAAAGTGAATAAATTATGAATCATTAACAGCGGCACCGTTCCAGTTTCATAATTTTTTGATTACTTTGTCAGCCTACTGTAGACACCATCCCAAGAATCACTGGGAGCGTGATTAAGATAATGATGAGTGCGTTCTAAGTATATAGCAACGGCTTGGTCTTTGGGTTGGATTTTTTTTGCGGCTTCAAAGCAGGCGATCGCACAGTGGAAATTGCGCGACAAATAAGCAGTACGTCCATTCTGGTAATAAAACAAAAATTCCTGAGTGTTCGCATCTAAAGGAGTACGGCGATCGCCTATCAACTCATAGATACTAACTGCTTGATGTTTCCCTTTGACTCTAATTCTATCTAACTCACGTACCCAAATCAGGTCACGGCACAACTCGTATGTAAATTCACTTAAGATGATATCACAACCATATTCCTTTGTGACTCCTTCTAGGCGGGAACTCAAATTCACGCTATCCCCGATGACGGTGTAATCCATCCGTTTTTGTGAACCAATATTGCCGGAAACCACTTCTCCGGAACTAATGCCAATACCAACATGGATTGGTGGCTGTTCCAGGATAATCCGCCGCTGATTAAATTCTGCTAATCGTTGTCGCATTTCCAACGCCGATTGTACTGCCCGCCAAGCATGATTATCAGTCAACGGCAGTGGCGCACCAAATACTGCCATTAAGGCATCACCAATAAACTTATCTAGAGTGCCTTCGTGGTTAAAAACAGCTTCAACCATTGTTTCAAAATACTGATTCAGCAAGGAAACCACTTCGGCAGCACCGAGATTTTCTGTCAATGTGGTGTAACCTCTGATATCAGAAAACAAGATAGTCACATCTTTGCGTTCACCCACCATCAAAGCATCTTCCCCTAGTGCCATGACTTGTTCTGCAACGCGGGGAGTCAAGTAGCGGTACATGGTGGTTTTCATGCGTTTTTCCTGACTGATATCTTCCAATACCACCAAACCGCCCCGTACGCCTCCTTCTGGGTTAGTCAAGGGGTTGACAGTCAGATTGATACTCCGTTCGATTTTCTCAACACTACTTGCATCAAGCAACGTCAAGCGAGGTGAAATAGGGAGATTCCAAGGAATGAAAAAATCTGGATTGGTGCGATCGCGTATTGCCAGAATATAAAGTTTTGATTCTTGAGCAGTCAACCGTGTGGGCATATCCCCCAACTTCAAAGCACTGGCGTTATTCAGCCCTGAGTTTTTCGTTTCACTCAGCATTTGGCACTCAGCACTCGGTACTAATACCAGTCCTACCGTCAAACTTTGCTCTGGGACATAATGTTTTGCCCCAGTTTTTAAACTATCTTGGAGGCGGAATTGCAGATTATCAATTGGCACAACTTCCCACACAAAACGACCAATCAAGTTTTGTTCCCAAAGATGCTTATTGTTTTTAGGGTTTGCTTCTTTCAAGGGACAACCCAAGAGCTGTAACGCCGCATCGTTTATCGTAACAATTTTACCTTCCATATCCGTAGAAATAACGGCATCGGAAAGACTTTGCAGAATATCTTTTTGATACTGTTTTTCCAATAATACATTTTCAAATAAGCGGGCATTTTCTAGAGCAATTCCTGCCTGGATATTAAAAGCCCGCATAAATTCTTCATCAGAGGCGGTAAAACTACCTTGATGCTTATTAATTAACTGCGTCACACCAATCAATTCATTTGCGGAATTAAACACTGGCAAACACAGGATATTACGAGTGACATATCTCGTCTTCTGGTCTGTCGTGGGGTCAAAACGCGGATCTTTATAAGCATCTGCAATATTCAGCGCTTGACCAGTGGATGCTACATATCCTGCAATGCCTTTGTTATCCGGCATACGGATTTCCATCATGGTTTGACCATCCGCAGCTGCCACCTTAGTCCACAGTTCCCCCATTTCTTTACGATATAAAAATAGAGTGCTGCGGTCTGCTTGCATGAGAATCCGGGCTTGCTCCATGACAATTTGCAAAGTGGCTTCTAAATCCAAACTTTGCCCCAAAGTTTGAGTCGCCCGTAAAAGAGCAGTTGCACCTCGTTGATTGCGAGCTGCAACATAGAAAGACTGGCAAGTTTCCAAAATAATGCCGATAGAAGAGGCAAAGTCTCGAAAGTGTACTTCATCTTCGTGATTAAAGGGAATACCTCCTGCTTTATTTGCCAGTTGCACCACTGCCACAACCTGGTTTTTGCTGCTCAAAACTGGCATACAGAGTATATTACGAAACTTATACCCCATTTGTTTTTCTAGTTCTGGGCTAAAAAGGGGATGAGTAGAGGTATCAGATATGTTTAAACATTGAGCTGTACTGGCAACATGACCAGGGATACCAACGGTAATTGGAGTACGAATTTCTATAGGTTTTTGCGTGTTATCTTGGGGAACTTTTGACCAAAGTTGACCTTTGTCATAGTCAACCAAAAAAATGGTGGTTTGCTCTGCCTGGAGAATTTGACCAATTTTGAGTGTAATCGCCTCCAGTACCTTCTCGAGCATAGTTTCTAGAGCTTCATTGTTAATCAGTTCAATTGCTCTAAGAAATTGCTGAAATTCGGCTGTGATAAAGTCGAGCAAGCAAACAAATTCGTTAACAGAAAGGTCTTTGACACGACGTAGTAATGAGTGAGTGCGATTAACTTGAGTCAGTTCAGTTAATGTAGCCAGGACGCTACCAGCATTTAGGAGGGACATGGGGATTTAGAATTTTAGATTTTAGATTTTAAATTGGGGAATGGGGAATGGGTTATGCCCTATTCCCTATTCCCTGATCATGCTTATGCCGCCCTTGGCAATTGAGAATAAATAACCGTTTGATAGTAGGTTTCTAGCTGGCGTGTAGCAGCAGCCCATCCCCAACGTTCTGCTTCCCGACGCGCGTTTTGACGGATAGTTTCTCGTTCTTGTTGCTGTTGCAAAAGACGAACAGTCGCTCTTATAGCACTTTGAACATCTGCTTGAGGCTCAAAAAGATATCCATTCACCCCGTCTGTCACAATATCCGGAATGCCGCCAGAACGAGCTGCAACTACCGGACACCCACCTGCCATAGCTTCTAGTAGAACTAATCCTAGTGTCTCCGTCCGAGAAGGAAAAATAAACGCATCAGCACTTGCAAAGGCAGAGGCTAATTCTGTACCGCCAAGATACCCAACAAAATGAGTATTTGTTCCAGCAAAGTGTTTTTCCAGCGCTTGGCGGTGGGGACCATCTCCCACTAACGCCAGCCGTGCTGAGGGTATGGCTTCTAAAATTGGTTTGATGCGCTCAATTTCTTTTTCGGCAGAAAGACGCCCGACGTACAGTAATAAGTGGCTATCGGGATGATTTTGCGACAAGCGCGATCGCATTTCAAGACTTGCAAACTCAGGATGAAACGATTCCGTATCCACCCCTCTTTGCCACAAATCTACCCTTTCAATACCGTGTGTTATCAATTCCTGCATCATTGCTGTGGAAGTACACAGATTTAAAGCTGCTTGATTGTGACCTGCCTTCAGTAGTTCCCACAATAACCCTTCCAACATTCCTAAACCGTAATGCTGAAGATACTGAGGCAGATGTGTATGATAAGATGCAACTAAGGGGATGTTCAGCGTTTTGCTATAAAATATACCAGCTACGCCCAAGACAGCTGGGTTCACGACATGAATAATATCTGGCTTAAACTCCTCCAGAGTATCACCAATTGCTGGACGAGGTAGTGCCATTTTTAACTCTGGATACAGTGGCAGGGGAAAACCCGAGACACCATATACTTTAGCTCCTTTGTATTCACTAATGCCACCATCTGGGGCAATTACCAGGACTTGGTTAGCATTGCGCTGAAGATGGTCAATAGTATGACGTAGGCGTGTTACAATGCCATCAACCTTAGGCAAAAAGGTTTCGGTAAACAGGGCGATCCGCATAAAAAAATAGTCAGTACCACCGAAATTTGTAATATAAAATAAAGGCAAAAATCAATGCGTAGACGCCAGGTACACTTTGTTTTGGTGAGAGGGAAGCTCCGCAAAACACCTTTCCGTAAGGTAGTATAAAATTATAAAGTGAAGAATCGCGTATTTCACCGTTGATTTTTCTCATTCATCATTTTAAAAACACTGGTCGTCATACTGCGCGACAATATGACGACCAAATTTAGACAACCCAACCAGCGCTCTTGCTACGCTAATACTCCCGCAGGCAACTGGTATTCGTCGTTTATGTACCCTAAAAAAGGGCTTTGTGATTTCCGACAGCTATGACGGAGATTTTATCTTTTTCGGGTCAAGCTTGGAAAAAAGAGCCAGCAGTCAGAGCAACTTTATGTCATAGCCGTTTGAGTGAACTACTCAATAAAGGAAGGCTGACTCGTTTTTTACCCAATACGACGAAACCCTGAAATCGTAGAACCTGCAATTTTGAAATGGATCAGCCCAAGAGCTTACTATCTCGACTCTGCACCGCGTCGTACACAACTGATACTAAGTTTGAATTGCAACAGTTGTGAGTTGTTTGTGACCAGCCGCATTCAGGATTTACCTAATTTCTCCGCCAAGAGACTTTAGGCAAGATTTGATTTTGATCAACTCGATGCTGGTACTTAATAGCAAAGTTCAACAGAGAATCGAGAAGCGAATCAGAAAGATAATGGGGCTGCAAGCCAAGATCCAGCAGTCTGGTGTTTTTGGCGTTGAAGTAATGTTCTTCTCTCTCGACTCTGGGATTATCTAAATGATTGATTTCCACATTCAGTCCCATTGCGTTACCCGCTTTTTTTACCATCAGCGCCAAGTCGCCGACGCTAAATTGTTCGGTAAACTGGTTGAACACACGGAATTCACCAGGTTGGGCTGGGTTAGCTACAGCCAGTTCAATACATCGCACGGTATCTCGAATATCCAAAAATCCCCGAGTTTGTCCGCCTTTACCGTAAACAGTCAAGGGGTGACCAATGGCTGCTTGAATACAGAAACGGTTCAGCGCCGTTCCAAACACGCCATCGTAATCAAGGCGGTTAATCAACAGCTCGTCCATCCCTGTTTCTTCGGTTAAAACACCGTAAACAACGCCCTGATTTAAGTCTGTTGCCCTTAATCCCCAAATTCGGCAAGCAAAGTGGATATTGTGGCTGTCATGGACTTTGCTGAGATGATACATTGAACCGGGCTGCTTGGGATAAGGTAGGGTATCTTTACGCCCGTTGTGTTCTATAGTGATGTACCCTTCTTCAATATCAATGTTGGGTGTGCCGTATTCACCCATTGTCCCCAATTTGACCAAGTGACAGTTGGGAAAATCTTCGCGCATCGCATACAGCAAATTTAACGTACCAACTACGTTGTTCACTTGGGTGAGAACTGCGTGTTCGCGGTCAATCATCGAAAAAGGTGCTGAACGCTGTTCGCCAAAATGCACAAGTGCTTCTGGCTCAAATGTTTGCAGCGCCTTCTTCAGGAACTCGTAATTAGTGATGTCGCCAACAAAAAGGTCGATTGATTTACCTGTCAAATCGTGCCAGCGCTGTATACGTTGCTGAATGAGCGTAATTGGGGTAAGAGTTTGCACTCCCAACTCATTATCCCAGTGCCGTCGCACTAAACTATCTAAAATACCAACTTCATAACCGCGATTTGAAAGGTAAAGTGCGGTTGCCCAACCGCAATATCCATCTCCACCAATAACCAGGACTTTCATTTTGACCAGTTTTTACTCGCTGATAGCTAAATCTACCAGGTTTGTGTCACCTCTCAACTATCTTTAGATGGGGGAATAAGCAAGCAGGGGAAATAAAAATTGTTCTTTATCTGCCGTTGTCTTGTTTCACTCAGGACGAATAGGCGAGAAATGCGATAGTGCTGAGCGATCTCGTAAAAGAAGAAGTTAACTTGGGTCTACATTTGCCGATTTTCAGTTTTGACGCAAAACTCTCAACTTATGGCTTATGACACAATTTAATTAAGAAATGTAACAATATTGCCGTCAAAACGTTTTGCTGTCTTGACAAGCAAAAGGAGGTTCGATATCGTAAGATACATACCCGGGTAAGACCGTTAAAGAGTAATATGCAAGCTAAGCAAAAGGTAACACTGTATCTGTCGCCAGAACTGCACAGGAAGTTGAAAGTTCGTTCAGCAATTGACTCCGAACCGATGTCAGAACTTGCTCAACGCGCCTTAGATTTCTATTTGGCAAACTCGGAATTAGTAGAAGAAGTAGAAGCATCATATGGAAGGACGCACAGAGTTCACTCCTGTCCAACTTGTGAGAGTTCATTAGTGCTACGCGATGGGGAATTAGTCACATTGGGTAAGCAGCCAGGAGTTGTAGCTCAAAAAGAGCGTTTTGCCATTGATGATATGGAAAGAGATGAAACTAATCAGAAAACTAAGGAAGAGTTAGTTCCTTGCTAAATAGGAATTATGAATTTTAGATTCATAATAGCCTCATCTCTATGAAAAAAAGCGATGTCTGTACTGTCTGTAAAGGTCTCAAGTAGGTCGATTGTATGAAAGAAGAGCTCAACATCCTCATTCAAGCTCAATACCCTCTAATCTACCTTGTGACCTCCGAGGAAGAGCGGGCTGAGCAGGCAATTTTTACAATCGCTCAATCCTCAAAGCCGCAGCGAAGAGTCTATGTGTGGACAGTAACGCACGGCATCGTGGAGTATGGTCAACCCCGGAATGTCACCCAACACAATACCGTTTCTCCCGAGGCGGCAATTGAATGGATTATCCGGCAGAGAGAACCAGGTATATTTATTCTTAAAGATTTACATCCATTTATTGATGCGCCCGCGACAACAAGGTCATTACGTGATGCGATCGCTGGGTTTAAAGGCACTCAGAAAAACATTATCTTGATGTCGCCTATGCAGCAAGTTCCCATTGAATTGGAAAAGGAAGTTGTCGTTCTCGATTTTCCGCTTCCAGATATGGGTGAATTAAATAAAGTTTTAACGAGCCATATAGAACAAAATCGTGGGCGACGCCTAGCAACAGAAGCCCGGGAAAAGCTTCTGAGAGCAGCATTAGGATTGACTAAAGATGAATCTGAAAAAGTCTACCGTAAGGCACAGGTAACTAAGGGGCGTCTGACGGAAGATGAAGTAGACATCATTTTATCTGAGAAAAAGCAGCTTATCCGACGTAATGGTATATTAGAATACATAGAAGAAGACGCAACCATTGATGCTGTCGGTGGCTTGGATGAGTTGAAGAAGTGGCTAAAACAACGTTCTAACGCCTTTACAGAAAGAGCGCGCGAATACGGTTTACCTCAACCTAAAGGAATGCTCATCTTGGGAGTTCCTGGATGCGGTAAATCTTTAATTGCCAAAACGACCTCTCGGCTATGGAGTTTGCCACTGCTCCGGTTAGATATGGGGCGAGTCTACGATGGCTCAATGGTCGGTCGTTCAGAAGCAAACTTGCGTAATGCTCTAAAAACAGCAGAATCGATTTCTCCAGCAATTTTGTTTATCGATGAGTTAGATAAATCGTTTGCTGGTACAACAGGGTCTTCTGACTCCGATGGTGGTACTTCCAGCCGGATCTTCGGATCTTTCCTCACCTGGATGCAAGAGAAAAAATCCCCAGTATTTGTTATGGCGACTGCTAACCGAGTTGAGCGCCTACCTGGTGAGTTTTTGAGGAAGGGTCGCTTTGATGAGATTTTCTTTGTGGATCTGCCCACACCTGAAGAGCGCCAGCACATTTTCAATATACACCTCTCCAGCCGTCGGGAAGACATCTCGCGATTCGACTTAGAACAGTTATCCAAGATGTCTGACGGATTTTCGGGAGCAGAAATTGAACAAGCGATCGTTGCGGCAATGTACGAAGCTTTTGCCCAAGATCGGGAGTTCACACAATTAGATATTATTGCGGCACTTAAAGCAACGCTACCGCTGTCTCGTACGATGCAAGAACAGGTCACAGCTCTTCGAGACTGGGCTAGACAGCGAGCAAGACCAGCCGCATCCTCCGTTGCTGAATATCAGCGAATGGAGTTCTAAAAGCTTTCTCCTGCTACCACAGGGGGAAAGGCTAGCATCAAAAGCTAGCAGTTATGAAAAAACCGCGTCTTGGTAAACGCGGCTTCGCTTAAAACAAACCGTTGTCTTTTTCTCTACTTTCTCTTTGGAGGAAACCCAAATGTCTCACTTTAGCACTCTGCGTACCAAAATCACCGATGCAGAAATCCTCAAGGCTTCCCTGCGCGACTTGGGCATCACTGTAAAAACCGAAGCTGATGTTCGTGGCTACAATGGTCAACGTGTTCGTTCCGACATCGTTGCAGTTTTGGAAGGCGAATATGACCTCGGTTGGTCTCGCAACAGCGACGGTTCCTTCGATCTGATTGCAGACCTGTGGGGCGTTGCTAAGAAGCACAATCAAACCGAATTGATCAACTCGATCAACCAGAAGTATGCCGTTAACAAGACCCTGGCAGAAGTGAAGCAGCGCGGTTTACAAAATGCCAACGTTAAGTTGGTATTGCAATAGTAATTTCTCTGCGCGTTCCCAAAGCTGCACGGGTTAACCAGGTCTATAGCGGTTAGCCCGCTTTTTTTACCGGACTGAGTTCGCGCTCAGTCCGTTAATCTTTTTTTCCTTTTATGAATTTACCATAACAGAGACGCATTTTTCTTAACAAATTTTTTTTCCAAGTAGGGAGCCGGATTCCCGATTCCCTACTCCCGAGAACATTAAGCTAAGCCTTGGCGACAGGAAACTGCACTTCCGTTACATATGACTCGTTTTCCTGTTCATTTCCACCAATTACATAAACCTCGCGGTTAGAACCGATTATTTTATAGCCGTTGGCTTCAATCCAAGCTGGTAAGGCAGCATACGCTTGGTTAATGGTGTTGTAACTGCCATGATGAACTACAGTTGCCATTTTTTCTACACACCCTCCTGTAAGGGCAAAGTCAAGGGCGATATAGAGGAAATTTTTCATGTGAGCAAATGAATCAGTTACATGGGATGCTAGTTGATTAATTAGTTTTTAGGTGCTGATGTCTGTTATTTCTTCTGTATCTATAACTGTTCCAGCTACGACTGCCAATTTAGGACCAGGTTTTGATTGTATTGGTGCAGCTTTAACGCTGTACAACGAGTTTAAGTTTACGAGCCTTGACATACCCCCCTTTTCATCCCCCCCTTCCCAAGGGGGGGAAACAGGAGGGGTGAAAATTACTGTCACGGGTGCGGAAGCTGAACGAGTTGTGACTGATGAAAGTAATTTGTTGTATCAAGCGTTTGTAAAGTTTTATGAACACATAAAGCAGACACCGCCACTCGTACAAATCGATATTCGTCTTGGTGTTCCGCTGGCGCGAGGTTTGGGGAGTTCGGCGACAGCTATAGTTGGTGGGTTGGTTGGTGCTAATTTGCTGGCGGGGGAACCTTTGAGTCAGTTGCAAGTGATGGAGTTGGCGATCGCTCTGGAAGGACACCCGGATAATGTGGTGCCGGCTTTGTTGGGAGGATGTCGTTTGGCGGCGACGGGGGTGGAGAATGAACCGCAGAGGCGCAGAGAGCGCAGAGAGGGGGAAGGAGAAAGTTTTTGGGAGATTTGTGAGGTTCCTTGGAGTGAGGAGGTTGTGCCGGTGGTGGCAATTCCGGATTTTGAACTTTCAACGAAGGAGGCGCGCCGGGTTTTGCCTACTGAGGTGAGCCGTGCGGATGCGATTTTTAATACGGCACATCTGGGGTTGTTGTTGCGTGGTTTGGAAACTGGTACGGGTGATTGGTTGCGAGCTGCTTTACAAGATAGGTTGCATCAGCCTTATCGGAAAGCATTGATTCGAGGTTATGATGCGGTGCATTCTGCTGCTGTTGCTGCTGGTGCTTATGGCATGGTAATCAGTGGTGCAGGTCCAACGCTCTTGGCTTTAACAAATAAGGCTGATTCTCAAGCTGTGGTGGCGGCGATGACAGCTGCTTGGATGAAGGAGGGAATCAAGGCAGAGGTGCGATCGCTTTGTGTTGATACTCAAGGGGCAAAAGTCATTCAAAATTCAAAATAATAAATAAAAATAATTTAGGACTAGCCCTTTCAAGGTGGGTAAAAATTTTGGTTAAGGAATTCCTCTTTAACCTCTTTACTCTGTGTTTTCTAGGTCCTCTATGGTTAAATAAATAACTTTTAAACCGCATCAGGCACAATAGGCACAGAGAAAAAAAGAGATTTTACGAGTCACCTTGAAAGGGCTAGTCCTAGGTTTAATTAGATACTTAGAAATCTTAAGATAAAAGCTCAACCTTTTGGCTTAGAGCTCATCCCTATTTCAACACCTACCGAATGTGTTTTCTAGGAGTTAACTTGACAGTGCTTTTTGATGTACTATGGCATTCAATTTGCCGTCCTCCAGCTTCACTACACGCTCTGCTAAATGAAAATACCGGTCATCGTGGCTGACTACTAGCACAGTTTTGCCTTTGTTCTTTAGCTCTGGGAGGAGCTGAGTGTAGAATATTTCCTTAAAAATTGGATCTTGGTCTGAAGCCCATTCATCGAACACATAAATAGGACGGTCTTCTAAGTAAGCTGTAAGCAAGGCTAAACGCTTGCGTTGTCCTTGAGACAAATCTGTGGTGGATAGCTTGCCATTTTTTATCTGCACTTTATGCTCTAATTGAAGTCTAATCAGGTAATCTTGAATCTGGCTATCTAGGTCAGAACCGCCCAAGCCAAGAGTACGTTCAAACAGATAGAAGTCAGAGAACACGACTGAGAAATGTTGGCGATACCACTCTCGATTCTTGTCTGTGATTAGTTTGCCATCTACACAAATTTCTCCGGTTTCAGGGATATAAAGACCAGTTAAAAGTTTGACTAAAGTGGACTTGCCACTGCCGTTACCTCCAATAATAAAAACTAATTCACCAGGATATAAAGTCAGGTCAATGGGACCAAGGACAAATCGGCTAAACTCTTGTTCTCGGTAATAGGCATGGGTTACTCCTACCAGTTCTAGGCATCGCCAGCAGGAGATTTGTTCAACTGGGGTCGTTAATTTCCCCCTAGTCAAGTTAGTAGTTAGAGATAAGTCTAGAGACTCAATCTTGCTGAAAGCAATATTAGCTGTTACTAAGTTTGGCAGGATTTCAATACAGTTTGCCAAAGGTCCTACTAGATAGACACCAGTTAGGACATAGCTAGACAAAATTGAACCGCTGATGTTTTGTAAGGAACTCAGGACAAATAGCAGCAAACCAATTAAGCCAAAAGCCAGAAGATCTCCCCAAGTAGCAGCAGTGGAAAGTATTGTCAGACCCAGGACTTGGTTATCACGATACTTTGTAATTGTAGGTTGAAGTTCTTCACTAAGAAATGCATAGCGACGTTGGCTATTGAGCTTAAGTTCCTTCACTCCCTCGGTAATAGCACGGAAGTGGCTGAACAACTTATCCTCTCGCTTGCGGGCTAGTTCTAGTAAGTTTGTAGCCCTTATTGTCGGAAACTGATAACTAAAAATTCCTATGGCAAGAAAGCCGAGTGTCCAAAACAGTGCAGTCGAAGAAAGTGTACCTAGATAGATCACACAGCCTATCACGCTAGCTAGGTTAACGCAAAAGAATGGAATTCTGAGAATGGCATCGGAGATAGTGCGGATGTCATCTGTGAGGCTAGCTAAAAGCCGATGGATACCTATTTGCTCTAGGTGACGCAAAGGAGAAGCTAAAATTTGATTGCTCAACAGCAGCCGTAGGTTACAGACGGCTCCTTGAGAGATTCGGATCAACAAAGCTTCAGCAGAGAGATTCGTAAGAAACTGAAGCAGGCATAAAGCTGCAAAGCTCCCAGCTAGGGCGATCGCAGATGGCTCTCTCAACGCTTGATTGATTACAGCAATTAAACCAGCATTACACGCTCCGCTGATGAGACCAGCAAGCACAGCTAACGTGAGAGACACCCAGGAGGTACGTAGGAGGAAGCGGAGAAGATTCATACAGAACTACTATTCTTGTCAAAGTTTTTTTAGAATACATAAATGCTGCTATTAAAGGTTTATTTATGCGGCATTTACCCAAAGTCTTGCAATTAACTAAATTAATCTGAGTCAATGTTTTTTACAGCCTGAAACTGCCACAGCTAATTAGGTAATCGATAATTCCATGTAATGCAATTGAATGCACCTCCATATTGCGAGAGCGCACCAGCTTCTATAAAACTTACATATTCTCCAAACATCTGAGTGAAAATTTCCTTGACTGTTTCCTCCTCTGGCAATTTGTAAATTGGTACGTACACTCTATTTCGCGTTCTCAAAAAATTTATATAATTTCCTTCGGCGCTGAACCAACCCTTACTTTTGTTAGTAGAGGGAAAATAAGGAATTGTAATTCGCTCAACGTCTGGTAAATTCTTATCAAGAGAGTTATTTAATTTATTCAAGAACTTAACTCTTCGAGGCTCATCTGGTTGATAATCATTAATGATAATTTGATTGCTATCAATCCAACGGAGCATTCCATCAATATGTCCGGTGCGATCGCCTGGTTCTGTGGGAACGACTACAAGCTTTTCAATAAATAGTTTATCTCTCAGTAATTCCTCGATCTCTTCCTTACTCTTATTTCGGTTTTGACTATATAGTTTTTCTGTAACAATGGCTGTTCCTTTGCCATTGTGTATCAAATTTCCCCCTTCCAATCTTAAATCTATATGCATTATGTTAATATTATAATCTTTAATTTTGCTTAAATAAAAGTAATCCATGAACGATTTATCGATATATTCATTATTTAATTGAGATTCGTATGTAGGATTAAAAACAAATTTTATATAGCATTGCTCTGACTGAATCGGGGCGAAATCTCTTACCCAAATATCTTCAACAAGTGCAATATCAAATTTTTTTTCATTGAGTCCGGTAAGTCGTACCATTTTTTCAACATATGCCTGATTTGGAACGATACAAGTAACGGGATCGTGCTTGGCAATTTCCACTAAAAAATTTGCATAAAACAACTCAAGTTCAGCCAAGAATTCGTTGTAGTAATTCATAAATGCAGATGGCAGAACTAAAATCACACCATCAGTATCCCAGTCTGGAATTAGGTTAATCATGATACCTATCTACTACTATAAGTAAATAACTGACATCTTTTGCTGTTAAACGGTAAGCTTCACACATCTAAGCCGACATTGACAGACATAGAATTGAAGAAGAATGAACCTCACAGATGCTCTATTCCAAAATATGCAACTTAGATGTGGAGCAGCTTACACGCTACGTTGGAGAGTCAAAACTAAGTTATTCTGGTTACTTACCTGCGTAAGCTAATGGTGATTCCAGAAACTTTTACCTGCTTGTAACATTAGTTATGCAGACTGTGGATTGACTTGTAAGTAATTATTGCGATTTAAATGCATGACCAGACATGAAAGCAGCGCTCCTGACTTATAAAACTCCGACAGGTCAAAAAACACGGGTTCCATTCCCAAAGAGGAGCAGAGGGAATTCAAGGACTCAATTTTCGACTTTTCGTAGTGATAATATTTGTCAGACTGTGATAGCTGATCGATATCGGATGCACAAAGTACATAGTTTCCAAGGACAACACTGTTATTAAAGCCACTATAGGCATCATCAACACTGACATCGTAGATGTCAACGTATTTTTCTAATTCTCGCACTGTCTCTTTTTCCGCTATTTCTGTACATACAGCCACACACTCAGATGTGATTGGAAAAAGGCAACAGTCTAAATGGTAAAGATATGCATCCTGCATTAAAAAAGGAATAACCTTCATATCGAAAGATTCGCTAAACCAATCTAATGCCTCCTTGGAAGTGCGAATACCGTGAGCACCGATATAAAGATTATCTCGGATATGCTTTAAATCCGCTTCGCCCTCAAAATAAGGAGGAGCGTTTATGATGGAAAACTGCATTAGTTTGAAAAATTCACGTCCAATAGCGCTTTCTGCTTGACGTGGTGCAGAACGGAAATTGGAAATTACAACTGTTTTTTCTTCTGTATGTGGCAAGACAATACCCAAGTTAGCCACGTAAGTTTGATCTTGAAGCCCTGGATAACTGGGCAGCAAATAGACAATTGAGTGGCGTGCAAGGAAACTATACAATGACATGAACTGCTCTATAGCTTTGTTGTTGTTGATGGTACGCTCATCAGGACTTAGATCGACCATCCATGAATTATTGGGAACATCAGTAGACAGAGAAAAAGGGACGTTCAACAAGAAGCCGGGTTTATCGGTGTGAGCAATATAGTTGCAATCTTTCTGCAACTTTGTTGCAGTCTCTAATGCTATCTGTAACATAGTTTCACATCAAAAGTTGGATGTAGATTTGACTTGTATTTCAATACCAATTGAGCGCAAGGCATCAAGTGCGGTTGACAAAAGCCAACCCCAGCAGCGCGATCGCAGGTAGACTAAACACCTGTTTTAGACAAGTATTCTTCTTTGTCTTTTTGTTTTCCTAGCTTTGGCTGTCTTGTCAACTAAAACTTGATTGCTTGGACAGTGTTCTGTAGCTTTGGGGGTCGTCGTATACAATTGAAAAAGTTTCAGAGCAAAAGCCGTTGAATCGGTTAGCTAACGCGCTTGAATACGCACCAACTTGATCGAATTCAATCCAATCTCCTTCACGAATATCTGTAGGTAGGCTTAGAGGAGATGGAAGCATATCAAAAGAATCACAGGTGGGACCACCTAGATAAAATTCTTGTAATTCTTCGGAAACAGAACCATCGAGACGAATAACCTGTGCTAACAATCGGTTATTAGAATCAAGTAGCTCAGATAGTCCACCATAAACACCATCGTTAATATAAAGCTGATCCGTTTTGCGTAATTGCACTTGCGTTAGCAAAGAACAGCCTGATGCTACAAGCGCACGCCCAGGTTCCGCCAAGATTTGCACTTGTGGTTTCACTTTAATGCGGTTGAGACCATTTTTGATCTCTAACATAAAGTCTTCAAGCGGCGGAACATCTCTTCCGGGATATGCAACCGGAAATCCTCCACCAACATCGATACATACAGGAGCGATGCCAGCACGTTCTATGACTTCACCCACTGTATCCAAAGCTGTGCCGTAGGCTTTCGGTTCAATGCACTGGGAACCAACGTGAAAAGTAATGCCTGCCTTACAGCCAAACTTTACCGCTTCCCTTAATAAGCAAGCTGCATCTTCCGCTTCTGCCCCAAATTTTTTAGCAAGATGGTAAAGACTACCCTCTGAAGGTGGAGTCTTGATCCGAACCATGATGACAACATCATCACCACCTGTCTCTTCTAATATCTTCTCTAGTTCGTTGTGGTGATCGATTGCAAAGTGGCGGACACCGTAGTTCCAGTAGGCAGATTTGATGGCGGCGCGGCTCTTTACCGGATGCATAAAGTGAGTCTTAGCATTTCGGTAAGTGTTGTGGATTTGCGCGACTTCAGATTCGGAAGCTACATCAAATTCTCTGATTCCAGCCCGATACAGCGCATCTATTATTAATGGATGCGGATTACACTTGACCGCATACGTAACTGTGCCAGGAAACACAGCAATAAACTGTTTTACTGCTTCTTCCAGAACTCTCGGTCTAACACAGTACACTGAATAGTTGGGCTGTAAGCTTGCTATTAGTGATTGAACATCTGAGAACTCTGGGAAGTGCTCTGTAGCCTTCCCACTCTTTTTTTGCTTTAGTAATAGTTGCATGATACAATATTATCTGGAATCAGGCTAAATGATTCTCGTGGGGCCGCTCTGCAAGCTTGCTGCTACGTTACATTCCCATGGCAATAGGAAACGAAAGTAATATAGCTTCGTCTTGCAGATGCTCCCTGCAAAGGCAAACAAAATCGCATTATAAAAATCTAGTGTTTCAATGCACACATAGATATCAAACGCAAAAATTTGCCAATAAGTTTGAAAAGGAAATTAAGCCAAATTAGAATTAACTTGCTTTTAGCTTTACCTCCTGAATTCAATCAAAATCAAATTTTGTTGTCTCCAAGCAAATTCTACCACTGAAAATTCACAAGATTACATTACCTTGACAGTTTCACGTATGCTAAATTCGGTTGACTGAAATCTTGAAACTCTCTGGTAGAAAGCGTTTAGAATATATAAATTAATAATTTAAAAGAATAATTACTTCTAGGGATAGATAAATTACTAGCTCATATTTAAAAAGTTATATCTTTAGAGAGTTTAACGTAATTTTTTTCAATGCATAAGTCCTATAATTTTGAATTTTTCTACACCTCTTTTTTGGGAACTTGTGACACTACTTTCTTATCGGTAAAAAATTTGCTATTTTCTCTCCCCCTTCCCTAGTGTTCCCCCTGCTCCCATAATGGGTAATCTTTTGATGGAAAGGAAGTAATAATATATTTCTTTGGGGTTTGTGCGATATCCTGAAACCACCTTTGAATCGGTTCAAGACAATTTTGATTAATTACGTTTTATTAAGATATATTTAGAGATTTGTCAACCGTATCGTTTGATTTTCCATTAGAGCATTTTATCTATCTTTTGGCTTCAGTAGCGAGAAGTCGCATTGCCAAATATCCCTCCTAAAACAGAGCTAGTATTACAATTTTTGACGGTGGCTGGAGCCACCGTTTTTTGTTGACTTAGTAAATCTTTACAATTACAATGAAAATCAACTAACTAATTAAGTATTTATTCCTATCAATCCTAAAGATTTGATTTTTTTAAAGGAACTGCCTTCACAAAAGTATGAAATCCTTAATATAATGTAATTAAAAAGAAAAACGTAAAACGATTGTCAGTGATGAATGCCATTCAGTTTCCTTGGATAACAACCATAATTCTGTTGCCGATAGTGGCTGCTATAGCCATTCCCTTAATCCCAGATAAGGAAGGCAGAACTGTTCGCTGGTACGGTTTGGGAGTTGCGCTCACGAACTTTGCGTTGATGATTTACGCCTTTTGGCAGGACTACGATTTTCACAGTTCTGCATACCAACTGGTTGAGAAATATGCTTGGGTTCCTCAGTTGGGTTTGAACTGGTCTGTTGCAGTTGATGGTTTGTCGATGCCTTTGATACTGCTGACAGGCTTGATAAACACACTTGCAATATTCGCGGCTTGGAAAGTTACGAACAAGCCGCGTTTATTTTATGGTTTGATGCTGTTGATGTACAGCGCCCAAATTGGCGTGTTTGTCGCGCAGGATTTGTTGTTGTTCTTCCTGATGTGGGAAATTGAGTTGGTGCCAGTGTACCTGCTGATTTCCATCTGGGGAGGAGAAAAGCGCCGCTACGCAGCTACCAAATTCATTCTCTACACTGCTGCTGCATCAATATTCATCTTGGTAGCAGGCTTTGCAATGGCATTCTCTGGAGATACTGTCAGCTTCGACATGGCAACTCTGGGAATGAAGGAATATCCCAAAGCTTTTGAACTTCTGGTTTATGCTTGCTTCTTGATTGCCTTTGGTGTCAAGCTGCCAATTTTCCCTCTACACACTTGGTTACCCGATGCTCATGGTGAAGCGTCAGCACCTGGTTCAATGGTTTTGGCTGGTGTGTTGTTGAAGATGGGTGGTTATGCGCTGATCCGCATCAACATGGAAATGTTGCCCAACGCTCATGCTTCCTTTGCTCCAGTGCTGGCAATTTTGGGTGTAGTAAACATTGTTTACGGTGCTTGCTGTGCCTTTGCTCAAACTAACCTCAAACGGCGCTTGGCTTACTCATCAGTTGCCCACATGGGGTTTGTGCTGATTGGGATTGCCTCGTATACAGAGTTGGGCATCAGCGGTGCAATGCTCCAGATGGTTTCCCACGGTTTGATTGCAGCTAGTTTGTTCTTCCTCTCTGGAGTCACTTACGAGCGTACCCACACCTTGATGATGGACAAAATGGGTGGTATCGCAAAAGTCATGCCCAGAAGCTTTGCTTTGTTCACAGCCGGCGCAATGGCTTCTCTAGCGTTACCCGGGATGAGTGGTTTTGTCGGAGAGTTGATGGTATTCATCGGTATTGCCACAAGCGATGTCTACAGTTCTAGCTTCAAAGTCGTCGTCGTGCTGCTATCAGCTGTTGGTGTGATTCTGACTCCGATTTACTTACTGTCGATGCTGCGCCAAGTGTTCTACGGTAAGCAAAACGAAGAGTTAGTGCTAGATGCAGTAGTAGCGGATGTCAAACCCCGCGAACTGTTCATTACCGCTTGTCTGTTGCTTCCCATCATCGGTATCGGCTTGTATCCTAAGTTGGCGACACAAACATACGATGTGAAGACTATGCAAGTCGCAAGTCATGCCCGTCAAGTTCTACCAATTGTTGCCGAACAGCAACCATCTAGTTTATATTCCCGTATATTTACAGCCCCAACATTGGCTGATTCAGAAGTTCCAGGTTTGGTTAATATTGCTGAGTAATATCTGTTCACAGAAGGCTGGTGCTATTAAAGAATCGTAGGAAGATAATATGGGGGTGATTCTGAAATCACCCCCTAAAATTTTTAGTACTTTTTTTAGGACTTTTGTCACATCAGATCATGACTTTTGTCCCATGAAATTGCTCAGTAGAATCATTATTATTAACACGGCATTAACATCAAGCACTCTAAACCTGACTCGTATCCGACACGGGTTAGGTTTTTTTTGTAGTTCGATGCAAGGATCTTGTCGGTTTTTGGTAACGAGTAGCAGGTGGGTTAACAAATCTACTTGCTTTGATACTTACCAAACTGTCTCAATATCTGCTGCTTGAATTTTTGTATCACAAGTTACCAATGGTAAACCTAAATGACGAGCAGTCGCTGCAATAATTCTGTCAGGCATATCAGGAACTATATCACGGGGAATCTCAGTCATCGCCCGGGCTACATCAAAATCTAGTGGTACAATGACAAACCCTGAATCTGAGTCTGCAAGAATACTTTTTAGCCTTTCTAAGGCTACGCTGGGCAATTTAGATTTTTCCACCAAATATAGAACTTCTACCAAAGTTATGGAAGCTACATAAATTGGTTCACCAGCAGTATAAGCTTCATCAATTAAACTTGTTGCATTAGTAGATATATTACTAGAACCCTCTAGATACCAAATAATTGTATGGGTATCTACAACTAACGACCCCATCAAACAGATTCCCTAGGAAACTTAGCCCACATCTCGTGTCGCACTTGAGCAATATCTTCTGAAGTTATATGAACATTCAAATCAGCCCAAAGTCCCTTAAGAGAACGACGTGGACGCTGCACCTGATTTTTTTGTGCTAAAAATTCAACAAAGTCTAATACTTCTTGCTGCTTTTCCACAGGAAGCGATCGCATTTTCTCTAATACACTTTGCTCAATATTCAACGGTTGCTGCATAAATTTTGTTTCCAGCACGACTACTCAAATTATAAATCCAACCCAAAACTAACCTGACTGGGGTAATGAAATTGTAGTTTTATGCAATGGTTTTCACTTCAAGTATTGCGTTTATATCCTTAACGGAAAAAAGTGCAATATATAAAAACCTTAATGTTTACGGTCTTGTGGCTGTAAACTATAAAATCCGTACCAATGACGAACCGCAAGCCAAATAGCTGAAAGCAAGCCTGCAAGGCTGAGGGTGAGACCGCTAAATGGTACTAATAATCCAAACACAGGTAGCACAGCGCCAGCAATTGTGCAGATAACAGCAGCAAGGGAAACACTGCGGTTTTTTGACCCCAAACCCCATGTTAATGCTAGTAAGATAAGCGAAATGAGAGCCCAAGCGAACTGAGGATTTATAAAGCGACTGAGATAAGTTAAACTCAGCAAACAAGCAAAAAAGATGCTACCTGCAATTGCCAAATTTCTGAGCTTCATGGGGAGCGACAAATACAGTAGCAATATCCACCACAAAAATATTGTCGGTGCTAGCAGTAGCAGTCGGGGAAGGACACCAGTGTAACGAATGGGGTTAGTGTAGGTATACACCCCAAATGGGTTTTTGACTGAAACATTATCATCAAATACCCAAGTAAATTGAGTCCCTTGTCTGTCATTTTTAATTTCAGTGGGTACAATACCACTGGCAAAATCAGCTCCAGCGAAGTTGGCGATCGCCCTTAAGCGAAAGTTGGAAAGCAACTGCCCGTTGGAATTATAAACCCAACGCGGTCCGCCTTGAGCTTTATAAGTGACTCTTAAACTCGTTTCTTCTGCTGGTTGTAATTGAAACGGAAAGCCATAGTCACCCGGATTTTTTTGTTGAAGTCTAGTACCGTTACGTTCTACTTTATAGCTTTGCAATAAAGAGTAACCAACGGGCGGCGGTGCTTCAAAGAAAAAACTATTAATATCCTTGAGTTGGTTAACAATTTTGTAGTCAGCAGTATAGTCTATTTTATAAATGGCGCGACGACCTTGAACATCTGGGCTTTGGTCAATCTTAACTTGAATTTGTGACCCACTTAATGTTAGGAAGCGGCTAACCTTTTGTTTGTCATTTATCTTGACTATTTTATTATTAACTTGAGTCGTGTATGTGTATGGCTCTTCAGTGACATACCGTATTTGAGGCGCTATTTGTTCTAACTTTTCACCTGCGACACTCTCAGCAACTTGAGCCACCTTCGCCTGTTCCCAATAATGGTATCGATTGCTTAAAGTTGAACAAAGAAAAAATCCTCCCACCAGCAGAATTAACACTAGCGTGAAATGCTGTAATCCCCGCAATAGTTGGGAGTAACTAACAGCCCATTCGCCAATCAAAATATCTTGCTGCTGTTGATTTCGGCGTAAGGCAAAGCTCAACAAAGCAATTGCAATTCCCAAGGCGACAACCAGGAATACCAATAACAGTGAAGTTTTTAATAGATGGGTTCCAAATTGGATAAGCTCGCTAGGATGCGTTAAGTCGGGCAATCCTGGGATGCCTTGGGCAGATTGAGACATTAGCAAGTTTTTGCAGAATTTGGAGATTCAGACTCAAAAAATCTACCAAAAGTTTCTTGCTAAAAATCAAACTTTATTTTCATCCAAAATTGTGCCTTCTAGATTTGCGTCATTCAAGTTGGCTTGGTTTAAATTAGTCTCGTTCAATTGGGCGTGGCTCAAATCTGCTTGGGTAAGATCTGCCTTAGCTAAGTCAGCATGAGTGAGATCTGCTTCATTGAGAGAAACTGCATTCAAGTTAGCTTCTTGTAACTCAGCCTCACGAAATTGAGCGCCAACCAACTTTGCGATCGTCAAGTCGGCTTGATTCAAATTAGCACCATCCAAAATGGCTCCTTCTAGAATTGCTCCATCCAGGATAGCTCCAGTCAAATTAGCTTGGGTGAGATTTGCCTGATTTAAATTAGCTCCATTTAAGTCAGCTTCAATCAGGCTTGCTTGAGTGAGATTCACCTTGCTTAAATCAGCTCCATCGAGAATGGCTCTGTCTAAAATTGCTCCACTCAGGTTAGCTCCTTCCAAATATGCTTCGCTCAGGTTTACCTCAGTAAAATCTCTTCTGCCTTTCTCGTATTGTGCCAATAGTTCACTTGCTTTCATTGCTTCCCCTTTAACAAGTATCTACTTCTTTTGCCACCTACAGTAGGGGACGTTTTGAGTGCAGAGTATCCTTGTGCCCTTGAAGATGAAATTGGCTAGTTTCCGAGCGGGTTCATTCCGACTAAAAACTTTATATCTTCCCTTGGTACTTTGGCATACAAGTCCTTTCCTGGAAGAGGAAACCGAACATCAAAGCCATCTTTATGACATTGTAAAACCATTCCCACTAAACCTTCTGGCAGGTCATGATTTACATTACGGGTCAGTCCAACTAAATCGCTCTTTTCGATGGTTGTCATAGTTCCGACCTCCATTTACTACTCTTTGAGTGGGCTGCCTTTAGATTGAATAAGCATTCTGTTAATCATCACCCATCACTTGCTCAATCCACGTCCTACCTTGGCAAGAACTTCGACGCTTGGTACCATGCCTTTGGAGGTACCGATAAAGAAAGAGTTGAATTGTGGGATGCCGCATGACCTATCTCAAATTCTTGCCCTCCAAAGCCTTTGAATTGTAGTGTTGTCTTGTTTCTTAAAGATTTCTTATATTGACTGGAGATTATGCCAAAAGAATACATTAACCCAGATTCACTCTTTTCAAGTATCGAGTATGGCTTCTCTCAGATTGTCGCTGCCACTGGCAGAAAGACTATCTATATCTCAGGGCAGACTGCGTGGAATGTACACAAACAAATTATTGGTGGCACAAATCTGGGTGAACAGGCAAAACAAGCATTGCGCAATGTTCAAACTGCGGTTGAAGCTGCTGGCGGCACACTGTCCGATGTAGTTAGTTTACGTATTTATATAGTCAACTACAATCCTGATAAAGCTGATATGGTCGGGGATGCGTTAAGAGAATTTTTTCCTGAAGAGAGGCGTCCAGCGAGTACATGGATAGGTGTATCATCTCTAGCAGTTGCTGATTTTTTGATCGAAATTGAGGCGATCGCTGTGCTAGAGTGATTTCTCTGACTTGTGATTGTATGAGTTTTATCGAGCAGATTCAAGTCTTTTGATTATCTGACTTAAATCGACCTGCAACAAACTCTCGCCTTTGTAAATGCTTGCTCTTGCGTCCACTAACACGTTCCCGCCACATCTGAAAACTGGATGCTTTCATTTCACGGCGCATCAGGGCAATGACGTGCTTTTCTTGCAAACCGAATTGTTCTTCAATTGCCTCAAATGGTGTTCGGTCTTCCCATGCCATTTCAATGATACGGTCGATAGTTTCGGAATTAAGTTCAGGTAACTTCATCGCTATCTTGGATTGTTGCAAATTTTGGACTGAAAGTATTCATTTTCAAGTATGGACATGATAACCAAGGAAGAATACTTGTTTCCCTGCATAACCACTTCTCGCAGGAGTCCTTCCTCCTGAAAGCCAACTGATTGGTAAACGTGTCTGGCTCGGTGGTTATTTTCAAAGACATCTAACCAAAAACGATGAGCTTTGTACTCTTCAAAAACCTTCTTTATTATGAGACGCAATGCACTCTTGCCGTACCCTAATCCTGGTTGAGCAATGATGATTCGAGTTAACTCAATACAGTTGTTTCGTGATTTCAAACCAGACAAAATTCCGTAACCAATTGGTTTTTCTGCATCATTTTCAATAATCAAATAAAGCTTATCTTGTTCGTTAAGGTTTCTACTGTGTTCGTCTCCACTCCAACGAATGATACAGTCTTTAAACTCATCCCTCGCTTCCTGAGAGATGATAAAGTCAATATCGTTTGAGTTAGCGAGTCGTAATCTTATCACGCCTTAACTTGGTGCTATTCGAGTTTCAATTTTAGAGATTTGATGGTAAAGTTTAGTAACAAGAAAATTGCTAAAAAAATCAGGGCGTTCTTAGAAAATTCTCTACTTACCCTGACTTTTAAAAGTTATAGTTGAAAGTTAGGACTAAGGAGTCTTCAATTAACTCCTCTTTGATATACAAGCACGACTTGTCGTTGTCGTGCCCGTATTCCTCGCTTTTTAAGCAAACGTTGCGGTTTTCACATCGTTGTTTGCCAACAGTTCTTGCAACTCCTCGGCATCTACTGTTTCTTTTTCAACCAGTATTTGCGCGAGTTGGTCGAGAATGTGGCGGTTACCTACCAACACTTCTTTAGAGCGTTGGTAAGCTGTTTCTACCAGCTTGCGGACTTCTTCATCAATAGCAGCAGCAGTTTCTTCAGAGAAGTCGCGTTCTGCCATGATGTCTCGACCGAGGAACATATTGCCTTGCTGACGACCGAGAGCAACAGGACCTAAGCGATCGCTCATTCCAAAGCGTGTCACCATCTGACGAGCAACACGAGCAACTTGTTGCAAGTCTTGAGCTGCACCAGTGGTCACTTCTTCTTCACCAAAGATCAGTTCTTCAGCGATACGACCACCTAAGGCAACTGCCATCTGGTTTTCCAGATAAGCACGGCTGTACAAACCAGTGTCCATCCGGTCTTCACTGGGGGTAAACCAAGTTAAACCACCAGCTCTACCGCGAGGAATAATGCTAATCTTTTGTACTGGGTCGTAATCTGGCATCAGCGCACCAACAAGAGCGTGACCCGCTTCGTGGTATGCTACAAGAGTTTTGCGCTTTTCGCTCATCACTCGGTCTTTCTTCTCTGGACCTGCTAGCACGCGATCGATGGCGTCGTTAATTTCATCCATCGAAATTTCGGTTAAATTGCGACGTGCAGCCAGAATTGCAGCTTCATTCAGCAGGTTGGAAAGGTCTGCACCAGTGAACCCAGGGGTACGACGGGCAATTCTATCCAAGTCCACATCTTTTGCCAAGGTCTTACCACGGGCGTGAACTTTGAGAATTTCCCCACGTCCGGCATAATCTGGGCGATCCACGACGACTTGACGGTCGAAACGACCAGGACGCAACAATGCTGCATCCAGAACGTCGGGACGGTTGGTGGCGGCAATAATGATGATGCCTGTGTTACCTTCAAAGCCGTCCATTTCTGTGAGCAACTGGTTGAGGGTTTGTTCCCGCTCATCGTTACCACCGCCTAAACCTGCACCCCGCTGACGACCTACGGCGTCAATTTCATCGATGAACACGATGCAAGGAGCATTTGTCTTTGCTTGCTCGAACAAGTCGCGGACGCGGGATGCACCGACACCCACGAACATTTCTACAAACTCAGAACCAGAGATTGAGAAGAAGGGGACACCAGCCTCGCCTGCTACTGCACGAGCAAGCAGAGTTTTACCTGTTCCTGGAGGACCAACGAGCAGCACGCCTTTGGGAATTTTTGCTCCAACAGCGGTGAAGCGATCGGCATTTTTCAGAAAGTCTACGACTTCGTTGAGTTCTAGCTTTGCCTGGTCAATACCAGCGACATCGTTAAATGTCACTTGGGTTTGCGGCTCCATTTGGACTCTAGCTCTGGATTTGCCAAAGTTCATTGCTTGGCTACCAGGACCATTTTGAGCGCGGCGTAGCAAGAAGAATAATCCTACCAGAAGCAATACAGGGAAAAATAAGCTACTTAGTGCCTTAAACCAAAATCCTTCATCGGTTTGCGGCAAAACACTAATATCTACGCCATGTTGGGTGAGAGTGTTGATCAAGTCAGGATCGTTGACCAAGGTCACGAGCTTCTTACTGCCGTCTCCTGGCGTCACAAGAGCTGTAGACCGATCTGCACTTAAACTGACTTTTGCTACTCTGCCATTTTGAACTTCTTGAATAAACTGGCTGTACCGCCATGTATCTCTACTTTGTGGTTGTTTGTCAAAAAACGCTGTCCCCAGCGCAATGACAACAATAAATAGCAGTGCGTACAGCCCAGCATTTCTCCATCGTTTGTTATTCACCCAGGTCAATCCTCCTAGATCTCTTGTGCTTTCCCGTAGCGTCTCTGTAAAGAGAGGGCTTTTTAAGAATTATGTTAACTTATCTTAAGGTATACCAAATTCTCCACCTACAATGCTATAAAAAACATCCGCGGTTGTTGAAAACAGGGATGCTGGGGATTATATTCTAGCTTTCCTGTAGGCTGTATAACGGTATGAATCGGGACGGTTTCCACTACACTATTGCTGTAGGCAATTGCCTCAAATCCTTTGACTAGCTCTGGTGTCCAAGGTTCCTCTCGAACAATGTGCTGTTTCAAAAGCCAGTCTCTAAGCTGTCCTCGCACGACTCCTGGCAAAATTCCTGCTGTTAAAGGCGGCGTCCACCAACTGCCATCCCGCCATCCCCAGAGGTTGCCTGTACTGGTTTCTAGCCAATTTCCCGCCGCATCCATTAATATTGCTTCTTGGGTATTTAACTTTTGGGCGTTAGCCTTTGCCAACCATGCGCTGAGGTAGTTTCCGGTTTTATGAGCGGGTAGACAGCGAACAAATTCCGACGTAGCAAGAATCGCACATATACCATTATCCTGAATTTTTGTCAAGTTTTTTGGCAGCAACCTACCCGTTATCCACTCTCGTCCATCAGGAAAGATGGTGATTCTGAGGACGGGAAAGTGTGCCATCATAACTTGTGCCCCTTGACGCAATCGCTCTTGATCTGGTAAGCGCCAATCAAAGGTTTGCAAGCTCAATTTTAGGCGATCGCAGTGGGAGCGCCAGTAAGTTAACCGACTATCAAGCGAGTTATCATAAACCCGCAGCGTAGTAAAAACGGTTGCTCCATAGAGTAACCCTGGGTCGTCAATTTCTAATTCTAGAGTTTGAGACTCAACCAATTTGCCGTTGTACCAGAAAATAACCGTAACCTCACTGAGGATGGGTTAATAGTAAACGCTACCGCGTCTACTACAAGCCTATCAATTCAATCATTTTCAGATAATTTAATTTTGTAAATACCGTCAGGATTGGTGATAACCTTTCCTCCCAAAGCTTCAATTTCATTGATTGCTCGCTGACGAGTTGTTTTATCAACTTGATGATTTAATATCATTGTCCAACTACCAATTCGAGCCAATTTACTGTTAGGATTTTGCTTGAGGAATTCAGCGGTTTTCTGTGAAACTGATGCCGCTTGTTTGCTTTCTTGATCTGTATGCTGGCTAGCCCAATCTGCTGCTATTTCAAAGGAGTGTTGAGCCTTTGATGATTTTCCTAAAAATAATAACTCATCAATGCCTTTATATCGCCACACATAATAAGACTTTTTCGGAATCCAAGGAGATAGTGACTTTAAAGCTTTCTCTGTTAATTTTATAGAACGTTCTGGCATACCTGCATACATGGAAGTACTGGTAGAAAGGCTCAGATAGGCAGGTATAAATCGCGGATCGCGTCCTAAAATGACTTCAAAGTATTCTGGGCTTAGACTGTAACCTGTTTTAGCACGAACTTCATCATCACCAAAATATTGCACAAAATTGAGATAAACCCAATTGGCAATGATGTTATTGTAACCAAAACTTGGCATTCTTTTTAAGAAATTTAGGCGTACCTTTTCTGAGTCAATTGTTCTTTGTATTTCTAATGAAGCAGTTTTGTTACTATGAAGTAGTTTTTGCATTTTTGGAAATTGGAGCCAGCCCAGTCCCAACATACACAAACAGGCTGTAAAAGATGCAGTGATTTTACGAGATAGAGCAAACATCTTAGTTTACTAGTAAATCAGTATCAGACTACAGGTATATAATTCCCTTTAATCTCATCAAATTAACAGTGGTTCGCTCTATATTTAGCAAAAGAGAAAGAAGCTTTTAGGCAACTATTTTAATTATTTTAATACTCACGTCAAAATCAACCGTACTGGTTCAGTCGTCCTAAGTTTCAGAATCTCGATTCACAGTCTCAAGTGAAAAGGCTGGAAGACAGACCGATATATATTCTGCACCTTCCTGACTAGGAGTACTGTAGCGAACCGATTCACCTGCACGTGCAATCACTGCTTGTCCTGCGTGAACGTCCATTTGACCGCCCTCATATTCAACCCGAAGCATTCCTTTAAGAACAACAGTGAACTCGTCAAAATCGGGTCTTTGTCCAGGTTCTATCCAACCACCAGGGGAACGCATATGGGCAATACTAACAGCTGCGGTTTGAGTTGATACTCGACCGATATACTCATCAATCAATTTGGGCTTATTTCCTGCGGCTTCAATTCGATTCGGTTGAGGTATAAGTTGCGGCATGGTCGTTTTATACAATTGTTGTGATTGTCAAAGTAAAAGTTTACTCTAATCTCAGTTTCTTTAATAGACTGGTTATAGCCGATACAGCGAAAGTCTAAAAAGTTCTGGTAAAGTTTTAGAAAGTAGTTTTGCTTAGCTCATAGAAATACGCTTATACGTCCAGATTTTTGTTAACTGGACGTATAAACCTTCCTATGTAAGAGCGGCGATTATCACTCAAAAACTCTATGTAATAAATCAAAGAGCTTTCCAACTGGAAAATCTAACACGTGTTGGAGCGAATTGAGCCTTTAGATCGCTCTTGTCTAAAATCTGGGAATGACAATCAATCGGCACGATCGCGCCAAAATTTTCACACACGAAGAGATACAGCTAGTTTTTGCCCAAGAGTTTGATTCAGAGCGTGATAAAACCCTATCCAGTAACGGTGGGGTGATTTTGCGTTTGCCGTGTGCGCGATCGCATAAGCATAAGCATGAATTTTTACCGCAACCACTAAAAAGTCTGTTCCCCTTCCAGGATGAGCTTGGAGGGCTGGCGACGGATGAATGCGATGCCCAAGGGGCAGTGACCAAATAAGAGCGTAATTCCTAGTGTGTCCGAAGGACATATTATCAATTACGAATTATGTTGACACCAATCGCACTGGTTCTTATCCTGGAACAGCAGGCACCTCTCGGAGCAAGTCGGGTTCATTGTGTATGAATGTAATTTGCAATGTCCCTAGTAGCTCTTTCTCTTTCAGCGTCGAGCCATTAGCAGGCATGAGTTGCTCCAAGCTCTCTTGACTCAAATGCAGACCTGTCTGTTGCAGAGATGCAGCGAGTTTGCCCAAGTTGGCGCTCGGCACCTCAAAGTTGATGCAGGTTAAGATGTTCGAGTACAGGTGGAAGTCAGTAATCCAAGCTCCTGCTTGGTTAATCGCCTCACTTACACAAGCAGTCATCTCAATCCGTTCTGCTTTGGTAAACCCATCCAGGCGTAGAAACTGTTGCTTAAACACAAGCTAACCTCCAAAGTGAATCAGTTCCAATATAAAAAAGTGACGAGAGAGCCCTCTTCATCCTGTAAGCTCGTGGCGGGTGATTGAAAAGCTCCCGGCTGATGCACCATCTTTACAGTTAGTCTGATTTTCAATTAATTCAAAAAATTGCTCTATCTGCTTAGTCTCACGAATGTGATAAACACTTTTGATGCTTTGAGCCTGCTCGATATACTGACGATATTTTGGGGTCAAATATTTGTGACATAACCAAAGCACGCGGTAGCTAGTAAGCGAACTCCTCAATATTGGGCTGTTGGAGGGCCAACCTTCTGGCGGTTTAAACCAACCTGTGATGAGTCGTTTAGTTACCCACCATCCATGTACATATAGCGGTAGATCGACAAAAACCAGAGTATCCGCCTCGTTCAGTCGTAGCCAGAGGGTTTCCATGCAACCAAACCCGTCAATAATCCATCGGTCAGTAGCTAAAATTTGCTGATGAGCGCACTTATAGTCTTCATGTGGAACCTCATTGCCCCCTGATTGATATTGAATCTTGTCCAAGACGTGAAGTGGCAAACCAGTGATTTGGGATAATCTCTTGCTTAGAGTTGATTTACCGCCTCCAGTATTGCCAAACACCGCTACTTTTTTCATTACTACTCTCCTTTTGATGCAATCAGGTCACCTCGTAAACTAGATTGAGTTATGAAACTCAGCACCGTATTCGTACGTATATTAGTTTGATAGTTTTGATAAGACATCACCCAACTGGGTCGCCTAACTGGGTGATAGACTTCAGCCAACTAAGTGCGGCGGAAATAAAGCTATTATTTATGAGGAGACAAAAAGCTTATTATACAAGCATTCTTACTCATGAATAGTATTTAGCATCTTTGCACGAGTCAGATTAGCATCTGTTAAGTCTAGCCTGCTCAAATTAGTACCATTAAGGTTGGCATTGCTCAAGTTGACCCTTCTGTCATTGAGATAACTCAGGTCATATATTCCCAGTTTTCCAAAATTTGGCGATCCCACCAAGTTGGCTCCACTCAGGTTTGCATATGTGAGATTAGCATTGCTCAAATCTGCGCCTCTCAAATCTGCCTTGCTAAGATCTGCGCCAAAGAGGTTAGCTCCCCTCAAATCTGCTGCACAAAGATCTGCTCCAGAAAGGTTAGCACCATAGAGATTCGCTCTATTGAGGTCGGCAAATCTGAGACTAGCCTGACTCAGATTTGCATGGCTGAGGTTGACTCCACTCAGACTCGCCCGAAAAAAAAGACCGTGATTTATAACGCATATACCTAAGTCTGCCCTTGTGAGGTTCACTCCAGTCAAGTTGGCTCCATTAAACTCGACTGAACCTAAAAATAATCCATCACTAAGGTCTGCATGAGTCAGGTCTGCTCCGCTCATATCTACCATAGTAAAATCTGCTCCTCTCAAGTCTGCATCGCTAAGATTGGCGTTTTGCAGTTGCGCAAAGTAAATTTTTGCATATTTGAGGTTTGCATGACTGAGATTCACATCGTCTAAAATCGCAGACAATTCCACATAACTTAAGTCAGGCTTAAAGTCTGGGTTGCTCTGCCTCTTGTTGTTCCAGACTTGAACTCCTAACTCAAGTAGCGTCAAGTCATCGACATCTACCATAACAGTACTACTATGAATATTTCTGAAGATTAGTTGCGATCGCAACTAGGATGAAGAGCTATTATATGCAACCTCAAATCTTACATAAAAGTACTGTGAGAGAAACTTTATAATGATTTTTCGATTCCTTTAATATCAATTCCTAAAGTCGCTGCCTTGTGAAATTTAATTATGTCTTGTTTACAGATGCTTCTGAATTTTCTGCTCTGAGTTTTGAATAAGTTCTGGTAGCTTTTGTCCGTTGCTTTTAAAACGACTCTCACTATTATGATTACTATGATGATGCTATTTGTCCTAAAGTAGGTAATGGGCGAGCGATCGCGTGGTGTCCGCCTTCCTTCAGCCCCGTCGTTGGGGGCGATTGCACAGGTGCCAGTGCCGTGCCTCCTCCGGAGGAGCTGCGCCGTTAGCGCAGCCGTGGCGCAGGCTCAAGCAATCGCTTAAGAACAAAAAATGAAGCTTTGACCTTTAGATATTTTATCTCACATGTATAAAGTTTATATAAACTTTATACATATAATATTATCTGTGTACGAAAGAATTAATTTCATTTTTGGTAGGAAATTTAGAGCAACTTTCGGTAGCCATTCCGTCATTAAATTTACATAAAAAATACAAAATTACACTATCTTCCATTAGAAAATATCTGGGAGAAAGTTAAGTTGAGACTTTATGTTGTGCAAAAGCGTTGAAGAGATGAAAATAGAGTACCACTCGATTGATAATTATTCTGGAGGTGCTGACTTTGAAAAAGACAACCTTGAACAATTAGAAATTCGTCAATGGAAGTGGGTGTTGCCAAGGCGAGAGCAGAATAGCAGTTCTTACCTAGGTACTTGGAAATGCTCGTTTTTCTCTGACGATCGCACTCGTCGCTATTTATTTGGCTACGTTTTAGTCTTTGAAAAAATTGAAACAATTCCGGCATTCATACACTTCTTTGACCGAAATTTAGATTTTGGATGGCAGCGTCAGGAATTAGAAAGTGAACATTTCGATGTAGAATGCGCGAAGAAATGGTGTGAAACTACAGCACAGGAAATATTAAATCAGATTGAAATACAGCGACAGAAGTTTGACGGATTGGTCAGAATAACATAGTAAAATGCAACTTGGTATCAAGCTCTACGTGCATCTACCTTTCTTTTAAGCTAAATCCAAGTGCTAAGTAAGTCGGCACAAATAAAGTTAACTTGTTGAGGACCGTCATTAGTCATTAGTCATTAGTCATGAATCTATAGGACTCATATTTGATTTTTGAAATATACGTAGGGTGCGTTATGCCTCTGGCTAACGCACCATCCAAAGGCTTTGGTGCCGTACTTTCGGCGATAACACACCCGAAACATACTTAGATTTTTTCATAAATCAAATCGGATTCCTATAGGGCGCGACTTTCAGATATTTTTACATTTCTTAACCTAGTTTTGTTTATTTCTACTTATCTACTTACACTGGTTTTTATTCTTTAACCTAGCCATCTTAATATACGCGCTTCATGGGAGTCTTAATGCCCTACCTTATGAATTTACCCCTAATGAATCCGCATGGTGGCGGATGTGATCCTCGATAAAACTGGCAATGAAATAATAGCTGTGGTCATAGCCTTCTTGATAACGCAAGTTGAGCGGTTGATTAACCGCTGCACAAGCTTGCTCAAACACCTGGGGTAGTAACTGTTCTTTGAGAAATTTATCAGCAGTACCTTGGTCGATGAAAATGGAACTGTGGTATCCTAACTGCCTGACCAATTCACTCGCATCGTAGGCACGCCAACTTTCTTTGTCCTCACCAAGGTAGCGGCTAAACGCCTTTTCACCCCAAGGACAGCGCATTGGTGCGGCGATGGGTGCAAAAGCAGAGACTGATTTGTATTGCTGGGGGTTTCGTATCGCGCACACAATAGCACCGTGTCCCCCCATTGAATGACCGAAAATGCCTTGTTGCTCTGGTTGTACGGAGAAATGTTGAGCAATCAAACTAGGCAACTCATGGACGACATAGCTATACATTCGGTAGTGTGATGCCCAAGGTTCAACAGTCGCATCCACATAAAAACCAGCACCAGTGCCAAAGTCCCAGTCGTCATCTTCACCAGGTATACCAGTATTGCGGGGGCTAGTATCCGGTGCTACGACCATCAAGCCGTATTTTGCCGCGTATTTTTGTACTCCGGATTTTGCCATAAAAGTTTCTTCAGTGCAAGTCAAACCGGAGAGGAAATAGAGAACTGGCACAGGTTCCTCAGTGGCTTGCGGCGGTTGGTAAATGGCGAATCGCATTTCCCCGTTGCAGGTAGAGGAGGAATGAGAGTAAAAGCCGAGTTTGCCACCGAAGGATTTGTATTCTGAAATGAGGTTGAGATGAGTCATCATTTTGTAAAGGGGACTGGGGATTGGGGATTAGGGATTAGGGATTGGAGATTAGGGATTAGGGATTGGGGATTAGGGATTGGGGATTGGGGTAATAGTAAGGGAGCCGAAAAATTATGTCCAGGGAAATATTGACCGAAACCAAGTCGGGAGTATTTCCCCAGTCCCCAGTCCCCAGTCCCCAGTCCCTATTCCCTAAGGAGCTATCTGCTCCAAAGACGCTGCTTTGAACAAGTCTGGCATTGCCTGCCCAATGCAAGCAAGAGTTCCTTAACTAATCAAACGTCACCACACTCCGAATTGACTCTCCCTTGTGCATCAAATCAAAAGCATCATTGATGCGTTCAATGGGCATTACATGAGTAATTAAATCGTCAATGTTGATTTTGCCCTGCATATACCAATCAACAATTTTTGGCACATCTGTGCGTCCTCTTGCCCCACCGAACGCTGAACCTTTCCAAACACGCCCAGTCACAAGTTGAAAAGGACGGGTACGAATCTCCTCGCCAGCGCCAGCGACACCGATAATCACACTGACGCCCCAACCTTTGTGACAACATTCCAAGGCTTGACGCATGACATTTACATTGCCGATGCATTCAAAGCTGTAATCAGCACCGCCTTTAGTTAACTCAACCAAATAAGGAACCAAATCTCCTTCAACTTCCTTGGGGTTGACGAAGTGAGTCATGCCAAACTTTTGAGCCAGCGCTTTCTTGTTGGGATTGATATCTACCCCCACAATCATATTTGCTCCCACCATCCGCGCCCCTTGGATGACATTTAAACCAATACCGCCCAAGCCGAAAACCACCACATTAGCTCCCGGTTCAACTTTTGCCGTATTGATGACTGCACCAATGCCTGTTGTCACACCGCAGCCAATGTAACAAACTTTATCAAACGGCGCATCCTCGCGAATTTTTGCCACTGCGATTTCTGGCAACACCGTATAGTTGGAAAAGGTAGATGTCCCCATGTAGTGATGAATCATCTGCCCATCAATAAAAAAGCGGCTGCTGCCATCGGGCATGACACCGCGCCCTTGTGTAGCGCGAATTGCTTGACAAAGATTGGTTTTGAAGCTGAGACAATATTCGCACTGGCGGCATTCTGGGGTGTATAGGGGAATAACATGATCCCCTGGCTTGACACTGGTAACGTCTTCCCCCACCTCCACAACAACGCCAGCACCTTCATGTCCCAAAATTGCTGGGAATAAACCTTCGGGATCAGCGCCAGAAAGAGTGTAAGCATCGGTATGGCAAACTCCGCTCGCTTTGATCTCCACCATCACTTCCCCAGCATGGGGTCCCTCTAGTTGAACTGTTTCAATACTCAACGGCTTACCAGACTCATAAGCCACTGCTGCTTTAACTTCCACTCTTTAGCCCTCTTATGCAGTGCACAGTTTGCTATTTCTAGGTTATCTTCTCTGAGGTAAATAATGCCGATGCGCAAGTGGTAACTTGTCGAGCCGCTATTTTTTCATAGAACAATATTCATTAAGGCGATCGCCTCCGGTGGACACTCCCTGCCATTGCCTCAACCGCACCAGCAAAACTGATTCCATCTAAACATTTGATGATGCCAAATCAAACTCTTGCTTTAGTCCTATATACTTAGCACAGCATTTCATTAACTCGTATGCTGTACGATAATGACATTCTGTAGTTACATTGGATAAAAGGATAAAAGCGGTAGCAGCTGTTTTGGCAACAGCATATCAGCAGCAACGACTAAATAACTTGTCAACCACTAAATCACATCTATTTTTTCGCTTATGAACCCTGCCCTGACTCAATTCGGCGCTCATATGTCCAAGCTAACAGGCGTTAGAGCCATTATGAAGGACATTATCGAAACTTTACAAGCTGGTGCGGGGCAGCAATTCATTAATTTGAGTGCTGGCAATCCGTTAATTTTACCGGAAGTAGAACAATTATGGCGGGATTGTACCGCACAATTGCTAGGTAGCCCAGAGTATGGTGAAGTCGTTTGTCGCTACGGATCAAGTCAGGGCTATGCACCACTGGTTGAAGCAATTGTAGAGGATTTTAATCGGCGATTTGGGTTAAATTTGAGCGAGCGCAACATCCTTGTCACCCCAGGTAGTCAAAGTCTCTACTTCTACGCTGCTAATGCTTTTGGTGGGTACACCACCAGCGGTGAACTCAAGCAAATTGTTCTGCCCCTGAGTCCTGACTATACAGGTTACGGTGGTGTCACTTTAGTGCCAGAAGCCTTGATTGCCTATAAACCCACTCTGGATATCGACGCCGCCGCACACAAATTTAAATATCGCCCCGACTTCAGCAAGTTATCAATTACAGAAAACACTGGTTGCGTCATCTTCTCTCGCCCCTGCAACCCCACTGGTAATGTCCTTACAGATGATGAGGTGAAAAAAATTGCTGCCCTTGCTGCACCTTACGATGTGCCGGTGTTTATTGACTCGGCATATGGTCCTCCCTTCCCGGCGTTAAACTTTACCCAAATGACGCCAATCTTCGGTAAGAATATCGTGCATTGCATGAGTTTATCGAAAGCTGGATTACCAGGAGAACGCATTGGGATTGCTATTGGGGACGAACAGGTGATTCAAGTTCTAGAGTGTTTCCAAACGAATGCCTGTCTCCACGCATCACGCTACGGACAAGCGATAGCAGCGCGTGCTATTACCTCTGGTGGGTTGGCGGAAATTTCTACTTCTGTCATCCGCCCGTTTTACCAGAATAAGTTTACTGTTTTGGAAAGCACCTTAAACGAAGCGATGCCTAAGGATTTACCTTGGTTCCTCCATCGCGGTGAAGGGGCAATCTTTGCTTGGTTGTGGTTGCCGGATCTGCCAATGACTGACTGGGAATTTTACCAGGAACTCAAGCGGGTGGGTGTGATAGTTGTGCCTGGTAGTACTTTCTTCCCAGGTTTGGAGGAAGAGTGGGAACACAAGCAGCAGTGTGTCCGTATTAGCCTCACCGGAAGTGATGAGGAAATTGTTACAGGTATGCAGCGTTTGGCAAAAGTGGTACAACAGGTTTATCAGCTTTCGGCTGTTAGTGCTTAAAAAAACCGCAGAGGACGCAGAGTACACTGAGGGAAAGATGAGGGATAAGGAGAAAAGGAGAGATAAGGGAGATAAGGGAGATAGGAAAGCAATATCTTCCTCATCCTCCCCACTCCCCACTCCAATACCAGAAGGTTGGCTGGAAATTGGTACGATTGTTGCACCTCAAGGGTTGCGTGGAGAAATGCGGGTTTACCCTAACACGGACTTCCCCGAACGGTTTGAGGTGGCTGGAACACGGTGGTTGTTGCGTCCGGGCGAGGCGGAACCGCAACCTATAGAATTGCTGTCAGGACGTTATGTTGAAGGGAAAAATTTATGCATCGTCAAACTTGCTTCTGTGGAAAATCGTGAGCAAGTAGAGGAGCTGCGCGGTTGTAAGTTGCTGGTGAAAGATTGCGATCGCCCCCAATTGGGAGAAGATGAATATCATGTCGTAGACTTGTTGGAAATGCAAGTTTTCATGCAAGAATCTGGCGAACTTGTTGGTACTGTGGTAGATGTGATACCAGCTGGTCATGATTTGTTGGAAGTACAGTTGCATCAGCAACACAACAAAGGTCAAACGACAAAAGATAAAAAACAAAAAACTGTTTTGATTCCATTTGTGAAAGCGATCGCGCCAGTCGTAGACATAGCAGCAAGGCGCATTGAAATTACGCCACCAGATGGCTTATTGGAAATAAACGATTAGAGAATGGGGAATTCAATTACTTGTTAATAAGAAAATGTACCTCTACCTAAAGATAGAATTTAATCTTTATCAAGCTTTACAGGTAAAAAACTTATCTCAATTTCTAGACTTAGATTAAATGATTCTTAAATAAAAGCCGAGGTAACACCTGGGTTGCTAGCGTTTTATAAAGGTTTTTAACTGCATTTGTTCAGGTTTTTTTAGACACGACAAAATAGCTACTACTTTGACATTTTCCAGTTCACTACTGGAAAGATTGGTCATGAGTAAGATGATCATCATGTCCAAGACAACTAAACTTCCAAGTGATTTCGTCTATATCCTTTTGTAATGGAGTTTTGACATGACTTTAGCAAGTCCTCCACAGACAAAGCCTTTAACAGATGAAGAATTGCGGAAGATGAACGCCTATTGGCGTGCAGCGAATTATCTTTCAGTTGGACAAATATATTTACTCGACAATCCGCTGCTAAAAGAACCACTTAAGCTAGAACACATCAAACCCAGACTTTTGGGTCACTGGGGAACAACTCCTGGTCTTAACTTCCTTTACGTTCACCTCAACCGGATCATCAAAAAGTATGACCAGAACATGATCTACATTGCTGGTCCTGGTCACGGTGGTCCTGGAATCGTTGCAAACGTTTACTTAGAAGGCACTTACAGCGAGTACTACCCCAACATTTCCCAAGATGCTGAGGGAATGAAGAAACTCTTCGTACAGTTCTCTTTCCCAGGTGGCGTCGGCAGCCATTGTACCCCGGAACTTCCTGGTTCCATCCACGAAGGTGGTGAACTCGGATATTCCCTCTTCCACGCTTATGGTGCTGCCTTCGACAACCCAGACCTGATCGTTGCTTGCGTTGTTGGTGATGGCGAAGCGGAAACCGGACCTCTAGCCACAAGTTGGCACTCGAACAAGTTCCTCAACCCTGTGTATGATGGAGCGGTACTCCCCATCCTCCACCTCAACGGCTACAAGATTGCCAACCCGACGGTGCTGTCACGGATCAGCCATAAGGAGTTGGAAAGCTTATTTGTAGGCTACGGTTACAAACCCTACTTTGTGGAAGGTTCCGACCCGGAAACTATGCACCAGTTGATGGCAGCAACCCTGGAGACTGCCATTAACGAAATTAAAGAAATTCAGGAAGACGCCCGTACCAATGGCTTCAAAGAGCGTCCGCAATGGCCCGTGATTATCCTGAGAAGCCCCAAAGGTTGGACAGGACCCAAGGAAGTCGATGGTGAGAAAACCGAGGATTATTGGCGATCGCACCAAGTTCCTTTTGGCGAGTTGGCAAGCAAGCCAGAACACCTCAAACTTTTAGAAGAGTGGTTGAGGAGTTACAAGCCACAAGAACTCTTCGATGAAAACGGCAAGTTCATTCCAGAACTAGCAGAACTGGCTCCCAAGGGACAGCGACGCATGGGTGATAACCCCCATGCCAACGGCGGTCTTCTGCTGCGCGACTTGAGGATACCCGACTTTGAGAATTATGCCCTCAAAGTTACCGAACGAGGCAGGGATGTTGGCGAAGCTACTAAGGTGACGGCAAAATTCCTGCGGGATGTGATGAAACTCAACTTGCAAAGCCGGAACTTCCGCATCTTCGCTCCAGACGAAACCAAATCAAATCGCTTAGATATTGTATTTGAGACAACAGACCGCACTTGGGCAGCCGAGAGACTTCCTGAAGACGCAAACTTGTCTCCTGAAGGTCGGGTGATGGAAATTCTGAGCGAAAATGCCTGTCAGGGGTGGTTAGAAGGATACCTCCTTACAGGTCGCCACGGCTTCTTCTCCTGCTACGAGGCGTTCATCCACATCGTAGACTCCCAGTTCAACCAGCACGCCAAGTGGCTTGACACGAGCCAAGAGATTCCCTGGCGCAGACCTATTGCTTCCCTCAACTACCTGCTCACCTCGCATGTTTGGCGGCAAGACCACAACGGCTTTTCTCACCAAGACCCCGGTTTTATCGACCTTGTAGTCAACAAGAAAGCAAAGGTGATTCGGGTGTATTTGCCCCCCGATGCAAACTGCTTGCTGTCAGTCACTGACCACTGTTTGCGTAGCCGCGACTACGTTAACGTTATCGTTGCTGGCAAGCAACCCGCTTTGCAATACCTGGATATGGATGCAGCAATTAAGCACTGCACCAAAGGTCTTGGTATTTGGGAATGGGCAAGCAACGACCAAGGCAGCGAACCAGATGTGGTGATGGCATCTGCTGGGGACATTCCCACTATGGAAAGTTTGGCGGCGGTGGACATCCTGCGGCAGAACTTCCCAGATCTCAAGGTGCGGGTGGTGAACGTGGTAGACTTAATGAAACTTCAGCCTGAAAGCGAACACCCCCACGGACTGAACGACAAAGACTTCGACAGTATTTTCACCACGGACAAACCGATTATCTTTGCCTTCCACGGTTATCCTTGGCTGATTCACCGTCTAGCATATCGCCGGACAAATCATGCAAATCTTCATGTGCGGGGTTACAAGGAGGAGGGGACGACCACCACGCCTTTTGATATGACCGTAGTTAACGATGTCGATCGCTTCCACCTAGCGATGGATGTGATTAACCGCGTACCACATTTAGGTTATAAGGCAGCTTATGTCAAGCAGATGCTGCAAGACAAGCTGATCGAACACAAGCACTACATTAACAAGTACGGCGAGGATATGCCGGAAATTCAAAACTGGAAGTGGCCCCACTAAAGGGACTAGTACCGCAAGGCGGAAGTCAAAAGTCAAAAGTCAAAAGTCAAAAGTATTATGGAATGGGCTTTTTAGGGATTTTAAATGGTTGCCCTATTTACGCCGCTCTGTACTAGGGACTAGTGATTGGGGACTGGGTGAATTCCTAAGTCCTCAAATCCTAACAAACCTTAAAAGATGCCAATTAAATCCGGCTTCTGTTGCATACACTGTCAGGATTAGGTCAAGAACATATTTGTGAGTGGGGACTGCTTAAATGTAGAGACTTGCCATAGCACGTCTGGTACAACTAACAATTCCCCTTCGCTATAACCTGCTCTTTATTTTTCTCTTGTTGAACAACAGGAGGTTTTCTCTTGACTAAGCTGAAAGTTGGTATTAACGGATTTGGTAGAATCGGACGACTTGTCTTTCGCGCTGGCATCAACAACCCCAATATTGAGTTTGTCGGCATTAATGACCTGGTACCACCAGATAACCTCGCTTACCTACTCAGGTACGATTCAACCCACGGAACCTTTAAGGGCAAAGTTGAAGCCAAGGAAGATGGCATTGTTGTCAATGGACACTTCATTCCTTGCATATCAATTAGGAATCCAGCAGAATTGCCTTGGGGTAAATTGGGCGCAGATTATGTCGTAGAATCTACAGGGCTCTTCACTAACCATGAAGGCGCGGCAAATCACCTCAAAGCAGGCGCAAAGCGGGTAATCATTTCTGCTCCCACGAAAGATCCAGACAGCGTTCCTACTCTGCTAGTAGGTGTCAATCATCACCTGTTTGACCCAGCAAAAGACACTATCGTCTCTAATGCCAGCTGTACCACAAACTGTTTGGCTCCCGTAGCTAAGGTCATCAACGACAACTTTGGATTAACCGAAGGGCTGATGACCACAGTTCACGCCATGACTGCCACCCAGCCAACTGTGGACGGTCCCAGCAAAAAAGACTGGCGAGGAGGTCGCAGTGCAGCGCAAAACATTATTCCCTCTTCTACAGGCGCAGCAAAAGCCGTAGCACTCGTTTTGCCAGAGTTGAAGGGCAAGTTGACTGGTATGGCATTTCGGGTTCCTACGCCCGATGTTTCAGTCGTTGATTTGACTTTTAAAACTGCCAAAGCTACCAGTTACAAAGAAATTTGCGCTGCGATGAGGGCTGCTTCCGAAGGGGAGCTCCAAGGTATATTGGGCTACACAGAAGACGAAGTTGTTTCCACAGATTTTCAGGGAGATATCCGTTCCAGCATCTTTGATGCAGGTGCTGGTATTGAACTGAATTCTAACTTCTTTAAGGTTGTTGCCTGGTACGACAATGAGTGGGGTTACTCGAATCGCGTGATTGACTTGATGTTGTCTATGGCACAGAAGGAAGGTCTGTTGGAACGCGTAGCGGCTGCTGTAGCTTAACAGTTATCAGTTAACAGTTACCAGTTACCAGTTAACAGTTGTTACTGTTAACTACATTTGTAGCAACAATCCGGTCATCGGGTACTCGACTATTTGTAACCGCAAATGCACGCAGATATACGCAGATAATTTATCTGTGTGCACCCCCCTCATTCTCCGCTACAAAAGGCGGGAAGACAAACGAAAAACTTTTATTTCTTGTTTATCTGTGGTTTGATTTCCAAAAAATTACTTGTGTAAGAAGTGTACTGCTGATTCATCCGTGAGAAAATAGTTGTAAATGTATAATTTTTAATAGCAACGTTTGGCTGGAAAAATTTATGATTAGCCATTGGCAATCTCCTTAAGATTCAACCCGAGGAAGGAAATTAGAATTTTACAGCAGGTTGTTGCGACAACATCTGCTTAAGTAGTGTTAGGACTATCAAGCAATTTTTGTTGTGAATGCTTCAAATATCGCAATGGTTAGCAAAATAATACAAACCCAACCGTTTACCGACCAGAAACCAGGTACTTCTGGACTCAGAAAGAAAGTTTCTGTCTTCCAAAAGCCTCATTACTTAGAAAACTTCGTGCAGTCCATCTTTGATAGTCTACAAGGATATCAAGGTCAGACTCTGGTTTTAGGAGGCGATGGTCGCTACTACAATCGTCAGGCAATTCAAATTATCCTGAAAATGGCAGCCGCTAATGGCTTTGGTCGAGTGCTGGTCGGTCAAGGTGGGATTCTTTCTACCCCGGCTACCTCTGCTATTATTCGCAAGTATGACACCTTTGGTGGTATAATTCTTTCGGCAAGTCACAATCCTGGTGGTCCAGAAGGTGATTTTGGAATAAAATACAACATTGATAATGGTGGACCAGCCCCAGAAAAAGTGACGGAAGCTATCTACGCTCGTAGCAAAGAGATTGATAGCTACAAAATATTGGAAGTTCCTGATGTCAATCTTGATACATTAGGAGAGTCTAAGATAGGTGATATGGCGGTGGAAGTCATTGATTCTGTTGCAGACTACGCAGAGTTAATGCAGTCGTTATTTGACTTTGACCGTATCCGCGAATTGGTGACAAACGGGCAGTTCCGTATGTGTATCGACTCGTTGCACGCTGTGACAGGTCCTTATGCTCACAATATTTTTGAGGAGCGTTTGGGTGCACCGCAAGGAACTGTCACGAATGGCACACCTCTGGAAGACTTTGGCGGTGGACATCCTGATCCGAACCTGGTTTACGCTCATGATTTGGTGGAAATTCTGTTCGGGGAAAATGCTCCTGATTTCGGTGCTGCTTCTGATGGAGATGGCGATCGCAATATGATTTTGGGTCGTCGATTTTTCGTCACTCCCAGCGATAGCTTAGCAATACTCGCAGCAAATGCTAAATTAGTTCCTGGATATAGTTCTGGTCTTGCTGGAATTGCCCGCTCTATGCCCACCAGTCAAGCAGCAGACCGTGTAGCGAAACATCTGGGAATTGAGAGTTATGAAACTCCCACAGGCTGGAAATTCTTTGGCAATTTGCTAGATGCAGGTAGAGCAACCCTGTGCGGTGAAGAGAGTTTCGGCACAGGTTCCAACCATATCCGCGAGAAAGATGGACTGTGGGCAGTGTTGTTTTGGCTAAATATCTTAGCAGTGCGGCAACAGTCAGTAGAGCAGATTGTCACAGAACATTGGCAAACCTACGGGCGCAATTATTACTCGCGCCATGACTATGAAGAAGTAGATAGCGATCGCGCGAACAACTTAATCACAAGCCTGCGTGCTATTGCGCCAAATCTCAAAGGAAAGCGGTATGGTTCCTACGAGGTTGAGTACGGTGATGACTTCAGTTACACCGACCCGATTGATGGTAGCATCAGTCAGAAGCAAGGGGTTCGTATTGGCTTCACCGATGGTTCGCGGATTGTCTTCCGGCTATCCGGTACAGGGACACAAGGCGCGACATTAAGGCTTTATTTAGAAAGCTACGAACCCGATCCCGCAAAGCAGAATCTTGACCCCCAGCAAGCATTGGCAGAACTTATCACCATTGCAGATGAGATTGCCCAAATTCGTACTTTAACTGGAATGGACAAGCCAACTGTTATTACCTGATCTTAAGGGGTGGGCATTGAGTAATAGATAACTAGCCATTCTCAAAGGAACCCCACCCCTAACCCCTTTTTAAGGCAGCAGGTTTTTCGTAATAAAAAATGCATTTTTTTAACTTTGAAGAAAACCGTCAAATCCTTTCCCTCACTCTCTCACTCCCTCACTCTCTCACTCTCAATTGTGCAACTTGTAGGCGCTAAGCTGTTGCGCCTAATCCCACCCTCGCAATTTTTGGTGTATGGCAGCCACGTGCCACATATAATCATCAATCTCGTATTCGCTCACTGCTTGAGTAATATAGTGCCGCGCTTGGTCTGTTCGGTTCTCTGCTTCAAAAAACAATCCTACGTAAAGATAACCGTAAAACTTGGCACGCTTGTCGTTGTTCCTGCCAACAGCCAGGACATCATCTGTTGAACAATCTCCTGCATACAAATCGTATACGCGCCGCATCACAAGTCGGGGGTCATTTTTCACTGGTAACAAAGACTGACGTGCTTTGGCAGCACCGTAAAGGCGGGCGATGCAAAGATAGCGCCATATAGTTTCTTCCACATCTTGAGAGTTAACGCTCAAGTCCACCTCAAATTGTTTGGCACCATCAGCAAATTTTTCAACGTAGTAGTATGATAGACCCCGCTGCCACAAGTATGGTGTTAAACGAGGGTCCAGTTGTTCTGCAATGTCGAAGTCAGCAATGGACTCATCGATATTAGCTAGTTTAAAGTGAACCATCCCCCGGTGTATGTAAGCTCTGGGATCATTCGTACGGGTAGAAATAATATCATTCCATCGGGCAAGTTCTTTTTCGAGTAAATTGCTTAAGTTCATCTTTTCTTTGTTGTTGGTAATATTATTTATGAGTTATAAATAACCGCCAAAATTCCTTAAAACCGATCAGGTTTTGCCTACTGCCGTTCAGTCAGAAAAAATGATACCTCACATATCCCATGACTAATACTGTCATCATCACAGGTGCATCGCAAGGAATCGGCAAAGCCACCGCCTTAGAATTTGCTCATCATGGATATGACGTTGTTTTAGCAGCACGACAACTTGATCGCTTAGAAGCTGCGGCTTCTGAAGTGCGATCGCTTGGACAAAAGGCACTTGCCATTTCTGTCGATGTTCAAGATCCAGTTCAGGTCAAGCATTTGGTTCATACTGCGATCAATGAATTTGGTCATATCGATGTGCTGGTGAATGATGCCTCAATTTACACATTAGGACCTGTGGAGGAATTCTCGTTAAACGATTGGCAACAGGTGATTGACATTAATCTTTGGGGCTACATTCACATGATTCATGCACTGCTACCGCATTTTCTAGAGCGAAGCAGCGGAACGATTGTCAACATCAGTTCTATAGGAGGGCTAGATCCAATTCCTTATCAGGTACCTTACACCACAAGCAAGTTTGCTGTCACTGGATTAACAAAGGCATTACGTGCAGAATTATCACCCAAAGGAATTCACGTATGCGGTATTTATCCCAGTTTTATCCGGACTCAATTAATGGAGCGAGGGATTTTTCGGGGAAAAGATGAGAGCATGGCTCATGCACGATATGAGCTCGTGGATAAGGCACTTCATAGCCGTGTACTGGAAACCCCTGAAGATGTAGCAAAAGCAATTTGGAATGGCGTTCAGCATCGGCGAGCAGATGTGATTGTTGGCACAGCAAAACTCTGGACAGCTATGTTTCACCTGTTTCCTGGTTTAATGAAGTCGATAACCCGTCGCGTGTTTGGTATGAAAGAACGTGTTTGACGTCTCATTCCAGTTTGTTTTTATACAATATCTCATGACTGCTAAACGCTACCCTGTCGAATCAATAGAAAAGATATGTATGGAAGCGTTAAAAATATTTGGGACACGGCACATTAGACAGATGTTCGTCGAGTGAAATCCATCTGATAATTGTTTGTGCCATAGCCACTCTGAAAATCAGTTTCTGCTGACTATGAAAATACTGGTACTGAATGCCGGATCTAGCAGTCAAAAGAGTTGTTTGTACGAAATTACGGGTGATACTCTCCCCGAAGAACCGCTCAAACCGCTTTGGGAAGCCAAAGTAGACTGGACTCACCAACAAGGCTTTGCAGAAATCGAGGTCAAAACAGCAAAGGGCGAATTGCAAGAGAAAATCCCAGCAGACTCCCGAGATCAAGTCATGGCTCGTATGCTTGATACACTGTGCAACGGTTCTACTCAGGTGATTACTCAGCCATCAGAAATTGATGTGGTGGGACATCGCGTGGTACATGGTGGACAGGATTACCGTGAGAGTGTTGTGATTACTGAAGATGTGAAAAAGGCGATCGCCCATCTTGCAACTCTTGCCCCTGCCCATAATCCAGCGAATTTGGAAGGCATAGAAGCCATTGAGCAACATTGGGGTTCTGTTCCTCAAGTAGCAGTATTTGATACCGCGTTTCATTCTCATCTCCCTGATGCAGCAGCCATCTATCCTGGTCCCTATGAGTGGGTAGAGCAAGGTATCCGTCGCTATGGCTTTCATGGCATTAGTCATCAGTACTGTGCTGCGCGTGCGGCTCGTGTCCTCGGTCGAGAATTAGCATCTTTACGGTTAATTACTTGTCATTTGGGCAACGGTTGCTCTTTAGCCGCAATAAAAAACGGTCGTAGTGTTGACACGACTATGGGATTTACGCCTTTAGATGGATTGATGATGGGCGCTCGTTCTGGTGCTGTTGATCCAGGGATTCTGATTTACCTGTTGCGGCAATCTGATAACTCGGTTGAGCATCTCGACAATGTGCTAAATAGTGCTTCTGGCTTACGTGGAATTTCTGACGTTTCTAATGATATGCGACAGATTAGGGAGGCAATTTCTCAAGGTAATTCCCGTGCTCAACTGGCGTGGGATATCTACGTGCATCGCCTACGCTCTTATATCGGTGCGATGATTGCTAGCTTAGGGGGATTAGATGCATTGGTGTTTACCGCAGGTGTGGGTGAAAATACTCCTGACATTCGCGCCGCTGCTTGCGAAGCTTTTGGATTTTTAGGGGTAAAACTTGACCACGAAAAAAATGCACACAAACCTGTTGATATCGATATTGCCACCCCTGACTCAGCAGTGCGGGTATTGGTGATTCATACTGAAGAAGATTGGGAAATTGCTTGTGAATGTTGGCGACTTGTAAGGGGTTCTTGATAAAGCGACTAATAATTTGACCGTCGGCACTTTTTGGGCGATCGCCTCAACAAATTGTCTTTAACAACGTATTTGAACTAGTGTAATTATATTTACCATACTAAGTTGCATTCAAACAGATAACTTGAGACTGTTGAGTGTTAACAATTTACAACACTCAGCAGTCAACAGCTATCACCAAATACGCGCTCAGCTCTTGGTGTAGTTATCAATGATCTTGGCTAAACCCGGTACCGCGTCCTCAACGTGCTTCTTAGCGGAGTTGCGGAGTTTGCCATATACCCCTTTCACGGTTGTGTTTTTGCTTTTCTCGATCCTTGCGTCAGTGATGCCCAGCAACGCGTCCGCTGTCCGAGAACGGTTCTGGATCAGGTGTTCAGCCGGATTGCCCGTTTGTATGCCCTCACTCCAAATCGGATCGAGTGCCGTGAAAGATTCCGGCAGAAGCCCCTCGATAGCTTGGGCACAATATGTGGGCGCGATCCCTTTTACAGCCGCGTAGCCGGCTTTCAAGGCGAGACCAGAAACTCCTCCCATTGAAGCAACCTGCGTGTCTAACAACTTTGTGCAGTCAGCCACCACCATATTTTTTTTATTTGGATCTGACAGACCATTGCTAAGTCCCATTTCGATTCTCCTTAATGTGAAAGCCCTTCATTATATTCAATTAATTTTAATAGTGAACAGGAAACAACAGAAAATCATATGAGAAATGCAGGATGTTCATCAAATTTTTAATAAGTTCTTCATCAAATTTTTAATATGAGTTTTACAGGAAAAAGTGAGCAAAAAGAAAACTATAGCAGTCCGATTTGACTTGTGAAACCAACAGTCTGGGTGGTCAAAAGTCAAAATCTCACTTGTCAAAACTGATTCTGGACTCAATACTTGCTTAACGATAAGTTCACAATTCCTGCATGGATTGCTATAGTAAGGATTTAAGTGGCTATTGATTTTTTTTATAATGACGTATTGTATGATTTTCTTGAAGTTGCAGCCTTGCTCATTTTTCGTGAAATGAAAAAACTATAAAAAATATAAATATCTTCGAGATACTAAGTCTAATTAATTTCTCTAAATCACTCCTTTGCAGTCATAGATTACCAAGAAAAACTTCAGAATTCAGGAGCCAGAATCATTGAAGAAGAACGCAGAACGCAGAACGCAGAACACAGAACATAGAATGTAATCAGTTGACGGTAAGACCACAGTTGACTGTCAAAACTGGTTGTCTTTGAAAGACTTGAGGCGATCGCCCGTGAGGGCGGTGTGCTCCCTTGCAACTGCCGTAGTCCTGCATACAGCGCCCTCAGGGGCGTAGTATGCGCTCTGTGATCGTGCGGAGCGCGTTTTGCCTAACCAAGTTCGGCTTTGGCAAAAGCCCGTTCTGGAAGAACACGGTGGCACAGAACGAGCGATCGCCTCAAGTTTCAACTGGAGATATGGGGGTAGCAACGGTAGTTCAGTGACTACTTAATTCTATGTCTCGTTGAGCCTGAGCAATGCGAGCCTGCAATTTTTCAGCAAGCGATTTGACATGAGGCTCTTCTAGCATGGAAAGGTGATCTCCAGGAACATAGTGGAACTCTAATCCTCCAACAGCCAGCTCCTTCCAGCCCATATTGGGATCTAATATGTAACCTTCGTCCTTAACCCGCAACTCGTCTGCCACTCTAAACACGGTCAACCGATTTGGGTAAGGTTGCAGGACATAGGCTTCCACTGCCCGATAGTTGGCTTCTCGAACACGTAAGTTGCGGACATCGATAGGTAAAGTGCTTTCAACACTTTGAGCAACCCTTTGGTAGAATTTCTCAGCAATTTTGTTCTTGTAATACATGAACATATGCCGGAACCAACCAAGCCATCCCTCTATCTTTGTTTGAATGTAGGTTGGTCCTTGTGTTAAAAGTTTCTTCAAATGCAGAGGCAGCCGCTGCCGAAATGACAATCGAATGTCAGAACCTGGAACCGTACTATCAAATAAAACCAACAGACCTACTTTTTCACCTTGCCTGTGCAACTGCTGAGCTATCTCGTATGCTACGATACCTCCAAAGCAGTGTCCACCGAGAAAATAAGGTCCGTGGGGCTGAACAGTTTGGATTTCTCTAAGATAGTGAGCCGCCATCTCTTCAACCCGGTCATACGGAGTTTGCTGTCCATCCAGTCCTTGTGCTTGTAGCCCATAAAGTGGTTGGTCTGGCTCTATATGATTTGCCAAATTATAAAATGAAAGGAGATTTCCTCCAATAGCATGGATACAAAAGAAAGGAGGTTTAGAACCTTTGGGCTGAATTGGCACTAGTGAAGACCAAGATACTGAGGATTCCTTCTGGCTGGGTAGGTTAGCTGTCATCTCAGCCTGCAGCGAAGTATGAACTTCTGGTGATTCGAGAATAGATGCCTGATTCACAGATACTACATTTTCTTCCTGGCGGATAATGCTGGCTAGAGCCTCCACAGTCCCCGATTGGAAGAGGGTTGCCAGAGGGAGATTTTTGCCGAATGTCTTCTCGATTTGCCAAAACAGTTTTACTGCGATCAGCGAGTGTCCTCCTAGCTCAAAGAAGTTATCCGTGACGCTAATCGGCTGGACACCTAAAACTTGTTCCCAAATCTGCGAAAGCTTTTGTTCTAACTCATCGCGGGGGGCAACAAAAGTTTCTTCCGGCTGTTGCCTTGATAAGTCGGGTGCAGGAAGGACTCGACGATTTACTTTACCGTTAGGAGTCAGGGGTAGAGCATCTAGCATCACTATGGCTGTGGGAATCATGTAGTTGGGCAGCTTCTCCTTGAGGAAGGACCGCAGTTCCTCAGTGGTGCAGACTTGCTTTGGCTTGGTAACGACATATGCCACTAATTGCATTTCACCATGAACATCCTCGCGGGCGCTGACCACAGCCTCTTGCACTGCGGGATATTGACCCAGTATGGCTTCAATTTCTCCCAATTCAATCCGGAAGCCACGAATCTTGACCTGGTTGTCGCTACGACCTAAGAATTCAATGTTGCCGTCCGGTAGGTAGCGTCCTAAATCTCCAGTTTTATACAGCCTATCTTCAGTGATGTTCGTCAACGGATTGATAATGAATCGCTCTTGGGTGAGTTCATCACTGCCAACGTAACCAGAAGCTAGGTAAGGGGTGCGGACGTAAATTTCTCCGACCTCTCCGATACCAGCTAACTGTAGCTTGGGGCTAAGAACCAGTAATTGCACATCCTCAATACCTTGACCCAAAGGTATCGTCTCTTTAAAACTACTTTCCTCACCCAACGAGTCATTAGGGATAATGAAATAACCCATTGCTTGAGGAGTTTCGGTAGCGCCATAAAAATTAACGCAGGTGGTATTTGGAGCGAAATTGCGGATTCTCGTCACATCCTGCTGTGTTAACACATCACCACCAAAGAAGACATAACGTAGGTCTGTTGTGTTGCTATTGGTGTTTGCAGTCACTAGTTGTGCCATAGCTGGTGTGAGGTGAGCAACGCTAATTTGCATTTGCCGCATCCAATCAGCCAGCTTACCAGGTGTCTCAATATTCTGTTGCTGGGGGATACATAAAGTTGCACCCAGCGACAGTGGTGTGAAGATATCTCGTAACAAGGGGTCATGGGACAAACCCGAGAGCATACTGAATTTATCTGATTGATTCAGACCAAATGTCTTTCCATGCCAATGTACAAAATGCGATAGGGGTCTGTGAGTACCTTTAATTCCCTTGGGTTTTCCTGTTGAACCAGAGGTAAAGGCGACATAGGCTAATTGATTTGGCTCAACCATCACTCCAAGATCGCCACTTGCATAATCCTGCAATAGGCTACCAACCTCTGCCATTGAGCCAGAGGGAAGTTGAAGGCGACAGTCACAAGATACGGTTTCTAGATAGTTTTGGATACTGGGAGGAAGTTCTCCGGCGGCAATTTGCAGCCAAGCGCGAGGCTGAATGAGATCGAGGCAATCAATCAGGCGAGAAGCGGGATAAGCCGGATCGAGAATCACGAAAGCTGCACCAGCCTTAAGAACGCCCAGTATTGCCCAAACAAGCGAAGCGCTACGGTCTCCGTAGATAGCAACTATATCTTGAGATTGAATGTTATTTGCTAGCAGATAGTTAGCGAGTTGGTTTGCACGTTGCTCAAGTTCGGCATAAGTCCAAGCGAGTTGTGCATCCACAACTGCCAATTGTTGTGGCATCCTTTGAGCTTGTTGGGCAAACCTGGTGTGGACGGCTTCTTCCCATTGCGGAAGAAGTTGTTGCTGTGCATTAGGTAAAAGTAATTCTGCTTTGGGGGTCACCAGGGACAGCGAAGCGATGCTTTGTTGTGGGTTTTCCACAATCTGGATCAGTAAGTGATGGAATTGATGAAGCATTTCCATCATCCGCTCTGGTGCAAAAAGGTCTGCATTGTAGACTAATTCCAGTTGGATTCCCTGTTGTTGTTCTGTCACATACAGGTTTAAGTCGAACTTGGAAGCAGCTTCTGGTATTGAGATGGGTTCTACAACCAGCCCAGGCAGTTCCACTTGCATATCCCCCAAGTTGAGCATATTAAACCACACTTGAAACAGTGGGTTGCGGCTGGTGTCTCGTTCTGGCTGTAGTTCTTCTACCAGTTTCTCAAAAGGCATATCTTGATGGGCATATGCTCCTAATGCCATCTGGCGGACTCGATTGAGCAGTGAACCAAAACTGGGGTGAGCGGAACAGTCAATCCGCAAAACCACAGTGTTGATAAAAAATCCAATAAGCTGTTCAATTTCAGTCCGAGTACGACCAGCCACGGGAGAACCGATGAGGATATCTTCTTGCCCAGTATAGCGGTGCAATAGCGTCCCAAATGCCGACAGCAACGTCATAAACAGGGTGATACCCTCTTGACGCGAGAGTGCAGAAAGCGATGCCGCCAACGTTTGGGGTAGCATTAGAGATTGCATCGCCGCTCGATAGGTTTGAACGCGCGGTCGCGGTTTGTCAGTGGGCAATTCCAGTACAGTGGTAGCACCCGCTAGCTGGGTTTTCCAGTAGTCCAACTGCTCAGAAAGGACTTCACCAGATAACCATTGACGTTGCCACACAGCAAAGTCGGCATACTGGATGGGCAATGTTGGCAGGGGATTTGCTAAGCCGTTCAAAAATGCTTGATACACGGCTGCCAACTGTTGCCACAGAATACCCATCGACCAGCCGTCAGAGGCGATGTGGTGCATGACCAACAAGAGTATATGCTCCTGGTGGTCTATCTGTAACAAGGTAGCTCGCAGCATCAAGTCAGATGTTAAGTCGAAGGGGCGTTGCGCTTCTTGATTCAACAGACACTGCACTTGCTCCTCTTGGTTGCTTGCGTGCTCGTGTGTCAGGTCAATCACCTTCAGTTCAACTGACCGAGGTGCGCTAATTACCTGTATAGGGGTGCCATCATCTGATGCAATAAAATTGGTTCGTAGTGCTTCATGATGGGCAACGATCGCATCCAAAGACTGTTGCAATACACCCACATTGAGTAACCCTTGCAAGCGTTGTGCTATGGGGATGAGATAAGCCGCGCTGTTTGGCTCCATCTGCTCCAAAAACCAAACTCTCTGCTGGGCAAAGGATAGGGGAACTGAGTGCCGTTCAGTTAGTTGGGGAATGGTCTGGTGTTTTAGAACATTTGTACTCTGGTGGCCATTAGCGTTCGCGGAGCGTTCCGTAGGAAAGCTTAACGAAGTTATCGCATTTGCTAGACCTGCGATCGTTGGTGTTTCAAACAGCAAACGTAGCGGAATTTCCACATCGAACCTTTGGCGTATCCGAGAAATCACTTGCGTCGCCAGCAGTGAATTCCCGCCAAATTCAAAGAAGTTGTCGTGCATACCCACGCGCTCTAAACCCAAAACTTGCGCCCAAATAGCGGCTAAAACTTCTTCAGTGGCGTTGCGGGGTTCAACAAAGCTGTTGGCATCGCTGAAATCTGCTGTATCCGGTGCTCTTAATGCCCGGCGGTCTACCTTGCCATTGGGGTTTAATGGTATCACATCCAAGAAAACGAAGGCTTTTGGCACCATGTACTCGGGTAGCTTACCCTGCAAAAAGCCACGTAATTCACTTGAAGTTGGGGCAACTTGTTCTGGATGTACCACCACATATGCCACAAGGCGCTTATCACCAGGAATATCTTCTCTGACGATGACTAAATTCTGTTGCAGTGCAGGATGCTGACCTAAGGTGGCTTCAATTTCTCCCAACTCAATACGGAAGCCACGAATCTTGACTTGGTGGTCTATACGACCGAGGAACTCTATATTCCCATCCGGTAAGTAACGCGCCAAGTCTCCAGTTTTATAAAGACGTGCGCCCGGTACGCTACTAAAGGGGTTGCGAATAAACTTTTCTTTTGTCAGTTCCGGACGGTTGAGATAGCCTCGCGCCAAACCGACACCGCCAATGTGCAACTCACCCGATTGACCAACAGGTACAGGCTGTAAATTTTCATCCAGTATGTAAACTTGTACATTGGCAGTCGGGCGACCAATTGGAGCAATGGTGTAATTCGCCCCGGGCTGGCAAGTCCAGGAAGTGACATCGATGCAACCTTCTGTTGGACCGTAGCAATTGAGCAAAACATTGTGCAAATTTAAACGCTCAACAAAGCGATCGATAAATTCAACTCCTAAACCTTCACCGCCACTGGTGACGTGCCGTAAGCAAGTACAATTCTCAATTCCCTTTTCCTCAAGTAAAACGCGGATAATAGATGGTACTAACCCAGCTATAGTAATTTGCTGTTCAGTAATCACCTTCACCAAGTAGGTAGGGTCTTGATGTCCACCAGGACGAGCCAAAAACAACTGTCCGCCAAACGACAATGGCCAGAATATCTGCCATACTGAGGGGTCGAAATTCAAAGAAAAGGTCTGTAAGACTTTGTCTTGTTCAGTTAATTGAAACGTTGCTTGCCGCCAGTACAGGTGATTGCAAACTCCACGGTGAGCAATCATCACACCCTTAGGTTTACCTGTAGAACCAGAGGTGTAGATGATGTAAACTAGATTCTCAATTGTTACCTCAGACACAGGGTTTTCTTCGCTGTGCTGGGCAATGAGTTCCCACTCAGAATCCAAACAAATGACTTGCGCTTTATGAGTCGGTAAACTGTTGACCAATTTCTCTTGGGTGAGCAACACTGGTGTCTGGGTGTCCTCCAGCATGAACTCTAAGCGCTCTTGTGGATACTCTGGGTCCAGAGGCACATAAGCACCACCTGCCTTGAGAATTCCCAGTAGTCCCACCACCATCTCTAGGGAACGCTCGATATAAATTCCAACAAGTACATCCGGTCCTACACCTAAAGTTTGTAGGTAGTGTGCCAATTGATTGGCGCGGTTATTCAACTGTTGGTAAGTAAGTTGCTTGTCTACTCTACGAGAAGCCGCGCAAAGCGCGTCTACAAAAACTACCGCCACAGCATCAGGCGTCTTTTCCACCTGCTGCTCAAACAATTTATGAATACACTGCTGTGGATAATCTGCCTGGGTATTGTTCCACTCAACAAGTAACTGGTGTTGTTCATTTGGGGTGAGCAGTGGCAATTGGGTAACGTGCTGTTGTGGGTCAGTTACAATTGCTTCGAGCAATGTCTGGAAATGCTCGCTCATCCGCTCGATAGTACGCTCATCAAACAAGTCAGTGTTGTATTCCCATAACCCGCGTAGTCCCTGTTGTGTTTCCTCAATTGATAAAGTGATATCAAATTGGGATGCCAAGTGATCCACGTCTACAGCAGTAATGCTCAGCCCTGGCAACTCTAATGTTTGATTGGGAACATTCTGCAGAACAAACATCACTTGGAACAGAGGGTGGTAACTTAATGAACGCTCTGGTTGTAGCTGTTCTACAAGCTTTTCAAACGGCAAGTCTTGGTGAGCATACGCGGACATCGCCGTTGAGCGCACCCTTTGCAACAGTTCCCTAAAGTTGGGGTTGCCAGACATATCGGTGCGTAGAACCAGGGTATTGACAAAAAATCCAATTAACCCTTCTATTTCCTCGCGATTTCGCCCGGCAATCGGAGACCCGACTAAAATATCTTCTTGTCTGCTGTAACGATATAGTAGGGTCTGGAACGCCGCCAACAATGTCATGAACAAGGTCACACCTTCTTGCCGTGACAATCCATGCAGTGCTTGCGATAAACTCTGGGGTAATACAAAAAATTGCCTTGCCCCTCGGTAAGACTGGACTGGTGGTCGTGGTCTATCTGCGGGGAGTTCCAGTATTGGGGTTGCACCCGCTAACTGCTGTTTCCAATAGTTGAGTTGCTTTTGCAGCACTTCACCAGAAAGCCATTCGCGTTGCCAAACTGCAAAGTCGGCATACTGAATCGGTAACTCTGGTAATGGATTAGATAAGCCGTCGTTGAACGCTTGGTAAAGCGTTGTCAACTCCTCATATAAAATGCTCATCGACCAACCATCAGTGGCGATGTGGTGCATGACCAACAGCAAGATATTCTCTTGTGGCGATGCTCCGGCAGGGAGCCGAGCCCTTGCGGGCGATCGCTGTATCAAACACGCACGCAGCATCAAGTCTGATGTTAAATTGAAGGGGCGCAGCGCTTCATTTTGTAGCAGTTGTTGTACAGTCTTGGTGTTTTCAGTTAGCGGCTCATCACCCAGGTTGATCACCTTCAGTTCCACTGACCGAGGAGCGCCGATAATCTGCACAGGATTGCCATCAAGAGCAATATAGGTGGTTCGCAGAATTTCGTGGTGAGCAACAATTGCATCTAATGACTGTTGCAATGCATTCACATTCAGCTCGCCTTGCAACTGCATTGCCTCAACAATGTTATATGCTGCACTGTCTGGTTCCAACTGTGCCAATAACCACAGTTGCTGCTGCACATACGATAAGGGGGCTGACTGTCGATTGGCAACTCGGGTAATAGTCTGGTGTTCGTCTATACTCTGGTTTTGATTTTGGGTAATGGCAGTTGCTAAATCGGCGATCGTTGGTGTTTCAAACAGTAACTGTAGCGAAATTTCTACACCAAACCCTTGGCGTATCCGAGAAATCACCTGGGTTGCCAGCAGCGAATGCCCCCCCAGTTCAAAAAAGTTATCGTGGATGCCTACGCGTGCCAGACCCAATACTTGCGCCCAAATAGCGGCTAAAACCTCTTCCGTAGAATTACGAGGTGCAACAAAGTTGTTGTCACTAATGAAATGCGATGCATCTGGTGCAGGCAAAGCGCGACGGTCTATCTTACCATTAGGTGTTAATGGCAGTGTATCCAAGAACACAAATGCTGTGGGCACCATGTAATCGGGTAGCTGCTCCTTCAAAAAGCGGCGTAGTTCACTCAGACTAGAGGGAATATGCTCTGGTTTCACCACCACATATGCCACGAGCCGCTTGTCTCCAGGAACGTCTTCACGGGCAATGACGACAGGTTGCAGGACAGATGGGTGTTGTCGCAGTACAGCCTCTATCTCTCCCAATTCAATGCGGAATCCCCGTATTTTTACTTGATTGTCAATACGCCCAATATAGTCAATATTACCATCAGGTAAATACCGAGCTAAGTCCCCTGTCTTGTACAGGCGTGACCCTTGTTCTTGGCTAAAGGGGTTGCGGATAAATTTTTGGGCTGTCAACTCTCTTGCGTTGAGATAACCTCGCGCTAGTCCATCACCGCCGATGTGCAGTTCCCCAGGCACTCCAATAGGCACTGGTTGCAGATTGGAGTCGAGCAGATAAATTTGCGTATTGGCGATTGGGCGTCCAATGGGGATTGATGTCTGAGATAATTGCGTTGCTGCTACTTCAAATACGGTTGACCAAACCGTCGTCTCCGTAGGACCGTACATATTCCAAATCGCAGCCCCTGTTGCTAATAATTGCTGCGCCAAGTCACTAGGTAAGGCTTCACCGCCGCAAAGAATTTTCAACCCAGGAACACCACCCCATCCAGCAGCCAGAAGCATCCGCCAAGTGGCTGGGGTAGCTTGCATCACTGTCGCACCACTCGCAGCGATTTGCTCGCTCAGCAATCTGCCATCGCTTGCCACTTCCCGCGTCACCAAGTCAATACGTGCGCCTGTAATTAAAGGCAAATAAAGTTCCAAGACGGCAATGTCAAATGATATCGTTGTCACCGCTAAGACGACATCCGCCTGTGTTAATCCGGGTTGGCGCTGCATGGATGTGAGGAAATTGACCACAGCACCGTGCGGAATTTCAACTCCTTTGGGTTTGCCAGTCGAGCCGGATGTATAAATAACGTACGCCAAATCAGCGACGGTAGAACAAGGTGGAGGATTTTCGGTGCTAGTAGTGGCAATGCGATCCCAGTCTGTATCTATGCACACGACTTGCAATGGCGACACCGTATCCTCCCTAACATCTTTGTTTATAGGGAGTTTGTTTATAGGCAGTTGGGGAGAACTGATTTTTGGTGAAGAATCAGTTAACAGCAGTGATACCTGAGCATCCGACAAAATGTAATTTAGCCGCTCTTGAGGGTATGCTGGATCTAGAGGTACGTATGCTCCACCCGCTTTAAGGATTGCGAAGAGTCCTACCACCATCAAAAGCGATCGCTCTACACAAATTCCCACAAGGTCATCTGGTTTGACTCCTAGCTCTCTAAGGTAATGTGCTAGTTGATTTGCCCGTTGGTTGAGCTGCTTGTAGGTGAGTTGTTCGCTGCCAAACACCACTGCTACTGCATCCGGTGTCTGTTCTACCTGAGCCTCAAACAATTCATGGATACAGGCTTGTTTCGGGTAATCTGCTTGGGTGTTGTTCCACGCCAGCAACAACTGTTGTTCTTGAACACTCAGCAACGGTAATTCTGAAATGGAGCGATTGGGATGAGCAACAATTCCCTCCAACAACGTCTGGAAGTTCCCATTGATCCGGGTAATAGTGGCTTTGTCAAACAACTCAGCGTTGTATTCCCACTCCCCTTTGAATCCTTGTTCTGTCTCTTCCATTGACAAGGTCAAATCTAACTTGGATGTCACCTTATCTAATTCAGAGGGTGTGATGGTTAATCCGGATAAATCTAATGTTTGTTTGGGTTGATTCTGCAAAACAAACATCACCTGGAACAAAGGGTGATAACTGAGCTGCTCTGGTTGCAGTTCTTCCACCAGCTTCTCAAACGGCAAGTCTTGGTGAGCTTTAGCTTGCAAAACAACTGAGCGAACTTTTTGCAGCAGTTCCTGAAAACTGGAGTTACCGGATATATCAGTGCGTAGCACAAGGGTATTCGCTTTCAGCCCATTTAGCCTTTCATTCTCCACCACAATCGGAGAACCCACCAGAATGTCTTGTTGTCCACTGTAGCGGTGCAGTAGGGTTTTGAATGCCGCTAACAATGTCATGAACAGTGTCACATCCTGTTGTTGTGACAATGTATCCAGCGCTGCAGATAAACTCTGCGGTAGTACGAAAGATAGCTTTGCACTTTGGTAAGTTGGCACTGCTAACCGTGGTTTATCCGTAGGCAGTTCCAGTACTGGTGTTGCATTTGCTAACTGCTGTTTCCAATACTTGAGTTGCTTTTCTAACTGAATATTTGATTGAAGGTGTAAATTTTTATCTGTTAAGCGCATAGATACCTTGTCAAGAAAACCACTATGTTAATCAATCGCCTTAGTTACCAACTTTCATCTCTTGGATACTAGTGATGCAAATTACAGAGGTAATTTTACTCTTCTGAATTAAGTTGCTGAATCAGTAATTTCTCTAGAAAAGCGATTTTGCTTATTCATAAGCAACTTTTCAATGTACTAAATTTTCTTCTTGCAGTTGCTTGTATGCTAACTCCAGCACTTCCTGAGCAATCTTTATCTTGTTTTGATCCTTAATTTTCTGCTCAAATTGTTGTGTATAAGCAGATTCAAGATTGTGTAAATAAGCTTCAATATACTTAATACGTAAGCGCGGGTCTTGATCCTGAAGAAACAGAATATCCGATTCACCCATGTAGCGAATCACAAACATGGGAACAGGGCTTTGAAATGGACGGAAGTTTGGGTTGTGCGCACCTGGAACTTGATTATGCTTGTGAAATTCCCCTATCATCAAACCTGATTCAACAAAGAAACGCTTAACTTTTTGGTGCGTTCCATCAATGATTTTAGGAGCATCCTCCAAAGCGATATCAGGAACGATAATTAATAATGTTTTTCTCAGCCCAGCAACTCCCTTTTGTGGCTCTAGATTAAGGAAGATATCTCGGTACCCTAAAACAGTTTCTGCAATTTGATCCATATCCAAATTTTTAGCACGCAGAACTGCTAGCCACATCTTGTTTGATTTGATCGAGTGAGGTACAAAAGGGCAAACAGGACCGTTTCTACCTAAATCAGGGTGAGCTTTGCCCACAAAGTTTTGAACCCACTGCATCGTTTCAATTAAGGAAGGAAGGTCTTGTTGGAGTTGCTCAAGATCAATCGGTGTATAAAGTTGCATGGTCAGTGGATTGATAAGGGATAATGATGAACTTTTTTTCAGGAGTCATCTAAAGTTATGCACAATGAAGCTAATCATTGCTAAAACAGCAATCCAGTAGAAACTAGCGAGTGAATGCTTAAAGAAGGAGTCAGAATTCAGAATTCAGAATCACTTGCGTTGGGGATTTAAACCCCAACGAGAGTGAAGACACCGTATAGACGGTGGGGATGCGCGACCCCTTACTCATCCGCCAGTCGCACAGAAGCTCATTCTGACTTCTGGCTCCTGACTCCTGAGTTCTTTTCGTTAAATTTCGTTAAATAAGTACATTCATAATTGCATTTTCTCATTAAGTACAGCTTGTCATTGATAGGGGTCGGAAATCAAAATTATGCAACATCTGGGAAATGAATTATCCCTTAAGGCAATTCCGAACCCCCTTTTCTGGTGATGTGTATTAAGTATGCGATTCCTTAATTGATGTTATAGGCTCTAATAAACTGCGTTAAGTTCTGATAGGATAGTTCCTCCTAAATTCCTCTCTATCCAAAATACAGAAAACAACACTGCAACAACAATTCTTAATTTGATACAGTTCTACTAAATATCAGCGCTTGAGGCTAACTGGTATGAGAGATCTGGATGTAGTAGGTATTTTCAGAAAAATAATCAAAGTCTTCTTTGAAAGATTTTTACTGAAAAAATATGGTTTTAGTCCACCCTAAGACTGAACTGTATCTAGCCACATAACTATTATTAGTATTTTGAGCAACAAGATTATAAAGGTGGGATTTAAATACTTATTTAAATTATGAATTTTCAATATAGAACCAAATTATTAGGGTTGCCAAAAGTAGGCATTGTCATACCTCTTAATATCTTTTGAATCAAAAAACTATTTATCTAGGTTATTTTAGTAGATATAAATGTGAACTATGAGTATTTTTCTATTTAGATATGATGAAGTATGGTAAAGATTTCATTATGAAAACATTATGACCAAGTTTTTTTCAGAATTTAGCAAATTTCAGTAATATTATTTAAGCATAAATAAATAAAGGTATATATTTGTACAAAAAAATATAAATGAGTTACAGAAAACAGGGTGTGGGGTGTGGGGAGAAAACTTTAGTTCTTCTGGGTTAGTACACCTTACTTTTCACTCTTATCTGGAGAACCTCGCTTCCATTTTTCTCTCCTGCTCTTAAAAAACTTTTACCTTAGCCCCTTCCCTAGTAGGGAACTTGGGGTTCCCCCCATTGTGGCGACTGGCGTTGGGGATTAGGGAAGGGGGAAAAATCAAAGCCTCTCTCCTTGTAGGAGAGAGGTTTGGAGAGAGGTTTTCCACATCCCGTGAAAAGTAAGTTTTCCACATGGGGTGAAAAGTCAGGGTCAAAATTGGCTAATTATCGCTCCAATTGTGGTAGATGCTGAGAAATTATTCATAAAATCTTACAAGACAAAAACTAAATTAAAACAATGTCAATTAATTTGATGTAGAAAAGCTGTCAAAATTGGCAAAAAAGAAGGATGATTTGGAATGAGTCTGGAAAAAATAAAAACCGTCGAAAAACTGCTCCACGCATAAGAGGATAATTCCCAGACGCAGAATAAAGCGCAAAAACCGAAAAGGAGCAATTGTTTTGCAAGCAGATTTTGACGGTAAAAGAGAAAAACTAACAGAGAACGTAGAATATTATGAACATCAGCAGTGCAAACACCGCAGCTTTGGCGCTGCGTGAGAAGTTACCTTTTCCACTCAAGCGCTTAGCAGATTTGGCTTATAACTATTGGTGGAGTTGGACGAGCGATCGCATTGCGCTATTCCAAACCATTGATCCCCAAGCATGGGAACGCTGCGGGCACAATCCAGTAGAAATCTTAAACTCAGCAACATACGAACGCTTAACACAGCTTGCTGAAGACCCATTTTACCTCAAGCAGATTGGGGCGCTGGTGCGTGAGTTTGACGAATACATGACCACAAAAGAGACTTGGGTGAGTCGCGTTGCACCGCAGATTACCCAAAAACACCCGATTGCTTACTTTTGCGCCGAATTTGGCATTCATGAATCTCTACCTGTGTATTCTGGCGGTTTGGGCATTCTCGCAGGGGATCACCTAAAATCAGCATCGGATTTGGGAGTCCCAATGGTGGGTGTGGGCTTGCTGTATCGCCAAGGTTACTTTAGGCAACGGTTGAACCGCAACGGTTGGCAAGAAGATTACTACGTTGACAACCCGTTCCCTCGGATGCCTTTGGAGTTAATCAAAAATGAGCAAGGGGAACCAATCACGATAGAAGTAGAAGTTCGCCAACGAATAGTGAAAGTGCAGATTTGGCGAGTACAAGTAGGGCGCGTCAGTCTGTATTTATTGGATAGCGATCGCCACGACAACGATCCCATCGACCGCTGGCTGACTGGACACCTTTACGGCGGTAACCAAGAAACTCGCATTGCCCAAGAAGTCGTCTTAGGAATTGGCGGAGTCAAAGCGCTGACTGCGTTGGGAATTCAACCTTCTGTCCATCACCTCAACGAAGGTCACGCGGCATTCTGTACCCTAGAAATTGCCAGGCAAGAAATTGAGCGCACTGGCAGATCCTTCTACGACATTGAAGCCAGTGTACGAAATCGTTGCGTGTTCACCACCCACACACCCGTTCCCGCAGGACACGATGTCTTCTCGCCTGATTTGATAGACTCCTTCTTTGCCCATTACTGGACTCAGCTACGTCTATCCCGCGAGCAATTCCTTGCCTTGGGCGCACGGCGGCTAGGCGACCCTTGGGAACCCTTTGGCATGACAGTTTTGGCACTGCGGATGTGCCGTGCTGCCAATGGCGTGAGTGAATTGCACGGTCAGGTTTCTCGCAAAATGTGGACGATTCTGTATCCAGAACGTTCTGAAGACAAAGTGCCTATCGGTTATATTACCAATGGTGTGCATGCGCCCACTTGGACTGCTCCCTTGTTAGCAGAGTTGTACGCTCAATACTTAGGCGCAGACTGGAAAACTCGTGTCATTGATCCCAAGACCTGGGAAAAAATTGACGAAATTCCAGATGAGGAACTGTGGTGGCGGCACCTAGTCCTCAAAGAGCGACTAATTGCTCACACCCGCTATAAAATTAAGAAAGCACGGGAACAGCGCGGTGAAGAATACGAAAAAATTCAGGCAACAGAAACACTGCTTGATCCCAATGTGTTAACTATCGGATTTGCCAGACGCTTCAGCCCATATAAACGAGGTCATCTGCTTTTACGTGACGCCGAACGGGCACTCAGAATTTTTGGTAATGCCCAACGTCCCGTACAAATTATCTTTGCAGGTAAAGCTCACCCAGCCGATGAAGAAGGCAAACGGATTATTCAACGTTTGATGGAGTGGTGTCAACATTCAGCAATTCAGCATCGAGTTGCATTTATTGAAGACTACGATATTTACGTTGGTCAAAAACTCGTGCAGGGCGTTGATGTTTGGTTGAACAATCCCCGTCGCCCCTTAGAGGCATCCGGGACAAGTGGGCAAAAAGTCTGCTTTAATGGTGGCATCAATTGCAGCGTCCTAGATGGCTGGTGGTGCGAAGGATACAAAACAGATGCCAATGGTCAAGGGATAAATGGTTGGGCAATTGGTGAGGACGCTCACACCAGCGATCAGGATTTACAAGATAGGATAGATTCGGAATCACTTTATAAGCTCTTGGAAGAGCAAATAGTGCCCTTGTACTATGACCAGGATGCTAACGGCACTCCTCACCGCTGGGTGCAAATGATGAAGGCATCAATCAAGACAAATGCACCACTATTCAACACAGACAGGATGATTGCTGACTACGTTTCGCAGGTTTACGTTCCAGAAATCGCCACTCGTGTTGGACCGATTTTAGCGAAGGTTTTGGTTTAAAGAATTTTAGGTTTTCTGGTTCAGCATCTGGGCAGGTTTTAAACCTGCCCTTTTCTTATGTTATGGGCAGTAAAATATGGTAGTAGAAACAAATGCCCGTACTTCTTGGCACAAGGATTTTTAAAATATATCTCGATAATAAATTTAGCTTCTTCGCCGTAAGCCCCACACCATAACCAAAGGTTTGGTGCTGGGATATAAGGCGGGGAATAAGGAAGACATCCCCGACTTATGTTCATCGTAGATGAGAACGCGGCAGTGGGATGGCGCGGGCGTATTCCTAATTATCGCGCCATCAAAAAGAGTCAGAATTCTAACTCGGTTGCTATTTTTTCAAGTAATTCACTAACACTAATACCGCTGCTTATCGCTAACTGTTGAAACTTGTCCCACGATGTAGGTGTAAGCCATATTGTGTGTTTACACTTCAACTCCTCATGAAGTTGTGGCACACCTCTTACTGCTTTTTTCCCCTTTTGTATTGACATCCACCAGCCTCAACGTCTATGCTAACAGCATACATAGTAAAACATTAATTGCCAAGGAGGTGATTTCCCTTTGCTGCTTAACTATCAATACCGTACTTATCCCAGTACTAATCAAAAGCTACAGTTCAACAATTGGTTACGTGTCAGCCAGTATTGGTACAACAAGCAGCTTGGGGAGAGGTTTGACTGGTATGAGAACAACCGATGCAGTATTGATTCATGTCCGTTAATTTGTTCACTGCCCAAGTTACGAGAAAATCCAGATTTTTATTCTCAGAAGAAGCAGTTACCACTCATCAAAGAAGACTTGGTTGCTGTTCAGCACTCTGGTGAATTGCTAGATTTTACGTCTGTACCGTCTCAAACACTGCAAGATGTATCAAAGCGAGTAGACCTAGCATTTAAGCGTTTCCTCCAAGGGGATAGCAACCGAAAGCGTAGTGGACGTCCACGCTTTAAGAATTCGGCACGTTACCGCACTTTAAGGATTGAAGGACAAGCTATAACCGTTGAGAGAGTAGAAAAAGACTGGTTATTCTTATCAATCTCAAAGCTAAAAGGTTGGTTAAAAGTACGATTACATCGCCCATTGCCAGAGGGTTTTATCCTTAAGAATATGTTACTAACCAAGAAATCCGATGGGTGGTACGCAACTATTTGTTTAGAAGACCCGACCGTCCCAGTTTTCAATCCAGACGAAGTTATTCCCACTTGGGAGAACACTTTGGGGATGGACGCGGTACTACACGAAAACGATTACTTGGCGACTTCAGAGGGAAGTAAGCTACCTTCTTTGAAATCGTTCAGGAAATCCGAAAAACGTTTGGCGTTAGTTTCGCACCGCAAAGAAAAGAAACGTAAAGGCAGTAAGTCGCGCCGTAAACTTGCCAAGCGCCAGGGACGTGAACATCAACGTATAGCGAGGGCTAGAATTGACCACGCGTTCAAGACTGCGAACGCGTTGGTGCGAACAGGCAAGAAGGTTTTTGTTCACGAGGACTTAAACCTAAAAGCGTTATCAAAGTGCAACAAAGCTAAACTTGATGAGGATGGTAAGTTTTTACCTAACGGACAACGAGCTAAGTCTGGGTTGAATAAATCCTGGAACGATGCAGCCTTTGGACAGTTTTTCATCACCCTAGAATACATAGCTGGAAAAGCTGGGGCTAGGGTTATAGCAGTTAATCCTGCATACACATCTCAATTACTAGCGTATCGTGATGAGATAGTCTTCACTGACTGTGATATGCGCTCTTATTGGGATGCAAAACTTTCACTTAACGTTGACCGTGATATTAACGCGGGAATCAACATTAAGCGCGTGGGGCTGGGACTTTTCCCCATGTTAAAACGCCGTAAAGGGAATCTAGTAGTAGGTGACTCTACTACCAATAGTACCTTAAAGGAAGTTCTGGCAGTGTTGAAAAACGCGCCGGAAGCCTACACCGCACCTGTACTCAGGTCGGTGTAGGTAGTTCACTCTTACTCTAAAGAGCTAACTAGTGAATCAGTGAAAATTTTATATTTTAAGGGGACGGCAAAGAGCGATGAAATTTTCTAATTTGGTAGACCTGCTGCACTACCGATCGCAAAATCAGCCTGCTCAAAAAACTTATACCTTTCTCCAGGACGGTGAAACAGCAAGTATCAGTCTGACTTATCAAGAATTAGAACGACAAGCACGGGCGATCGCTGCCTATCTCCAGTCCCTAAATGCTACAGGCGAACGGGTGTTGTTACTGTACCCACCAGGTCTGGAATTCATTGCCGGTTTCTTTGGGTGTTTGTATGCTGGGGCGATCGCCATTCCTGCTTATCCACCCCGCCCCAATCAATCACTTTCCAGACTCGAAGCGATCGCCACAGATGCTGAAGTAAAAGTAGCTTTCACAACTTCTTCTGTGCTGGCATACTTAGAAAACCGCTTTGGCGAAAATCCAGAATTAGCAAGGATACATTTGGTTGCTACCGATAATATTGCCAATGACTTGGGAGCAGACTGGCAAAAACCGACACTCAGCAGCGATACTCTGGCTTTTCTGCAATACACTTCCGGGTCTACGGGGACACCGAAGGGGGTGATGATCGCTCATAGCAACTTAATGCACAATTTGGCTATAAGCCATACGTCAGCAGAGTTTACCTCCAATAGTCGGACAGTAACTTGGTTGCCATTCGGTCACAATACAGGGTTAATCGTTGGAGCCATACAGCCTCTTTACAGTGATTTCCCTGTTACGATCATGTCGCCACTGGACTTCCTACAAAAGCCTTTACGCTGGCTGATGGCGATTTCCCGTTACAAAGGGACTCAAAGCCTTGCCCCCAATTTTGCTTATGACATGGTTTGTTTCCAGACAACTGCCGAACAACGGGCAATGCTTGACTTGAGCAGTTGGGAATTCGCTGTTAGCGGTGCTGAACCAGTTCGTGCAGAAACTATTGAGCGGTTCGTCGCCACCTTTACCGAGTGTGGCTTTCGGCGAGAGGCATTTAATGTCGGCTACGGTATGGCTGAGAGCGTTGTTACTATTTCTGTAGGTTTAAAAAAACAGCCACCTGTTATCCAAAACATTGAGAAGGCAGCATTTGAGCAAAACCGAGTTGTTGTAGCGGTTGGTGAAAGCGAAAGTACCCAAAAAATCGTGGGTTGTGGTCGCACTTGGTTAGACCAGAAAATCCTGATCGTTAACCCTGAATCCTTAATCGAATGTCCACCCGAAGAAGTGGGAGAGATTTGGGTGTCAAGTCCAAGTGTTGCTCAAGGTTACTGGAATCGACCTGACGCAACCAAGGAAACCTTTCACGGTTACTTAGCAGATAGCAATGTTAGCGAAGCGGGACGAAGTCCAGGACCATTTTTGCGTACTGGCGATTTGGGATTTTTGCTTGAGCAAGAGTTGTTTGTTACGGGTCGTCTGAAAGACCTGATCATTATTCGGGGTCGCAACCATTATCCCCAGGACATTGAGTTGACCGTAGAAAAAAGCCATCCCGCACTGCAACCTAGCTGTAGTGCAGCATTTTCAGTGGAAGTGGAGAGTGAGGAGCGATTAGTTATTGCTTGTGAAGTTAAGGAAACTTATCTAGAGAAGCTGAATGTGGATGAGGTGGTTGCAGCCATCCGTCAGGCGGTGTCGCAGCAGCATGATTTACAAGTTTATGCTGTCCTGCTGCTGAATACTGCAAGTATTCCGAAGACTGGCAGTAATAAGATTCAGCGCCATGCTTGTCGGGTGGGGTTTTTGGATGGCAGCCTGGATGTGGTGGCAAGCAGCATCCACAAAGAATTTAATCTTCTCGAAAGACAAGTATTCCTAGAGCGAAAAGCGCTGTTGGACACTTCACCAGAAAAGCGTCAGGCGTTGCTGAAATCTCATCTTCAGAATCTGATCTCTAAGATTCTCAAAGTAGATCCATCCCAGTTAGACTGGCAGCAGCCTTTAACCAGTATGGGGCTCGACTCACTCATGGTGATTGAGCTGACAAATCTTCTCGAAGAAAGCCTAGGATGCTCCCTTGGTTCAACGGTGATATTTGACTATCCAACTGTGGAAGCGCTTGTTGATTATCTGGTAAAAGAAGTGCTTTCCTCAGAGCCTTCCGAAAGCTCTCAGGCAGAATTAGCTCAAGATGAAAAAAAACAAGCTTTGTCTTATTCTGCTTTAGTGGCGATTCAGCCGGGCGGTTCAAAGCCTCCTTTCTTTTGCGTACCTGGGAGTGTAGGAACTGCATTCTATTTGCATACTTTAGCACTTCACCTCGGTCAAGACCAACCTTTTTACGGTCTACAAGCACTTGGACTTGATGATGAAGCACAGCCTTACACAAAAATTGAGGAAATAGCTGCTCACTACATCGAAGCAATACAAAGCATTCAGCCGCAGGGACCATACTTTCTCGGAGGTCATTCCTTCGGTGGTAAGGTGGCGTTCGAGATATCTCAGCAGTTGCTTTCATCTGGACATCAGGTAGCTCTACTAGCAGTTCTAGACATCCCAGCACCACTTCCCAATCAGCCGATACGTGTTGATTGGAATGATACTCAATGCATGGTTGAGCTTGCCAGTTTATTTGGACGCCTGCTAGGAAAAAAACTGGAGGTATCGTACAATGACCTCGCTCTCCTTGCTCCAGACGAGCAAGTGAATTATGTAGTAGAGCAGTTGAAAATAATCAATGCGCTGCCTTCTGAGGCAGGGACAAAACAAGGGCGTGGCTTAGTGAAAGTTCTCAAGGCTAACCTTCAAGCTATGGCTAATTACATGCCACAGGAGGTCTATCCGACTAAAATTGCCTTCTTCCGAGCCAACGAGGTTCATCCTTGGGATGCTGCTACTTGGCTCTCTAATGAGATTCTTAGAGATTCGACTTTCGGCTGGGATCAGCTTTCTATGGAAGCAGTGGACATCCACTCCGTTCCGGGCGACCATGTAACGATGATGGTTGAACCTCACGTCCAGATTCTAGCCGAACGGCTAAGAGTCAGCCTCGAAAGGGCACAGGCTGATGTGCTTGCAAATGAAGTTCCTGCTTCTTGCTAATGGCACAATAAGTATTAGGGACTGGAAGAGGATATTTCCATATATCCATTTCTAGCCCCATATTTTTATATTCAGGTCTTTTTATTTTATACAGCATTCGTATGGCACTTCCACAGTTTGAGATGAAACTGGTTTTGGCGACAGTGCTGTCTCGCGCTCAGATGGAACTGCTCCAGAGCAAACTAGTGCAGCCAGTACGTAAAGGTGTTGTGTTGGCACCAGCAGAGGATCTGGCGGTGGTGGTGACGCTTAGGCGGTCTAAAAATGAGCGAGTTCTTGAAACTAGCTCTAGTTCAGTGCTAAATTGAACTGCCAACAGGCTCACTTGGCTGCTTTTGACGCACGCGCCTACCCATGTTCACCATCTTGAACCCAGCAGCAGGAGCGAGAAAGAAGCCTCGGCGCTGTGGTTTCACTGGTCGGCTATCAGCCAAAGCTAGTTGATAATTTGATACGATTGTCGCTACTACTAGTTTCATTTCAAACATCGCCAAAGCCGCACCAATACAGCGACGATTGCCTCCACCAAAAGCAAAAAACTCAAATGGCGAGTATTGCCTCTCTAAAAATCGTTCCGGTTTAAACTGTTTGGGTTCTGGATAAAGATCCTCTCGCTGGTGAGTAAGATAAATAGAAGGAAGCAGCACGGTATCAGTATCAAAGCGATAGTCTCCCAGCTTTAAGGGAGCTTTCAAAATCCTAGGCCAAGTCAGGAATAATGGTGGATAAATACGCAGTGTTTCTTGGCACACAGCAGTTAAATACGGCAGACGAACAATGTCTGTGGGGTTAGGATTTTCACTGAGGCTATTAAGTTCTTGCAGTAGCCTATCTTGTACCTGTGGCTGGTAGTGAATCCAGTATAAAGCCCAGGATAAAGAACTGGCTGTCGTTTCGTGACCAGCTAACAGCAGAGTTATGAGTTCATCGTGCAACTCTTCATCTGTCATCCCCTCACCCTGCTCATCACGAGCTGAAATCATTAAGGAGAGGATATCAGTGCGTTCAGGGTCGTTTTGTTTACGCCTGTCCTGAATTTCGGCGTAGAGTAGCCGATCAATTTGCTCCTGGCGACGCCGAAAGCTTCCCCACGGACTCCAAGCCCCTAAATCTTTTTGCAAGAACTTAAAGAACAGCATAGACGCCCGTAAAGGAGAAACTGTCAGATCCATCATCTCTGCTAGCAGTTGTCTCAGTTCCTCATAACGCGGTCCTTCATTGAGACCAAAAACAGCTTGCAAGATGACTCGCAGACTTATTTCTTGCATCGATTCCCGCACAGAGAAGGGCTTGCCAATTGTCCACTGACTGCTGACTTGTTTGGCGAGGGTACAAATCAAATCGCCATAGGCTTGCATCCGTTCGCCATGAAAAGGGGGGGTTAAAAGCCGTCGCTGACGCTGGTGGCTAGATCCATCCAACAAAAGCATGGAGTGTTCTCCCACGAAGACTTTTCCCACTCGATTTCCTCGACCAGAGTCAAATAGTTTAGGATCAGCGGTGAAAATTTCTTGAATTGCTTGCGGATTAGTGATGAACACCGCTTCCGGGTAAAGATTTCCCCAGCGGGCGGTGAAGAAATCTCCGTACCGTTGGAAAGAGGTTTCCATATAACCGAGGGGGTCAGCAACCCACTGTAATAGTTGCAACCAAGGGGGGGTTTTAGGTCCATCAGGTAATTTCATAGTAAATGCCCCTACTTCAATGTTAAAAACTTCTCCAAAGCTGTTACCATACTGGGGGGCCAACGCCGAACATTTGCCACCCACTTAATATCTTTATAGCGTCCATCAAGTCCGACTGCTGAGACCCAGTTACTCTCCGCTTCACCTTGTTTTCCCTGTACCCAATACGCGGCGGTAATGGCGGCGCGTACATCGGCAAAGTTAGGGTATTTCCGGAGAATATTTCGCATTTCGCGAATTGCTTCGTCTACTTTACCAGTTTCATACAAAGCAAGGGCATAGTTAGCACGGGCAAAGGCAAAATTTGGGGTAACTTCAGCGGATTTTTTGTAGTCGGCGATCGCCTTCTCCCATTTCCCCAAACCAGCATTTGCATTGCCCCGATTGTTATATGCCATTGCATCTTTCGGGTCAAGTTCTAGAACATGATTGTAATCTGCGATCGCCTCTTCCCATTTTCCCAAACCCTCCAACGCCGTACCGCGATTCAAGTAAGGGTCAGTCACATCTGGCGCAAGCTCTATTGCCTTATTATAATCTGCCAGTGCTTCTTGCAACTTGTTTTGGCTCACTCTAGAATTTCCCCGGTTACTTAAAGCAGCTGCATTATCCGGGGATTGCTCAATAATCTGCGTCCAGTAACGTTCCGCTGTCGCAAAATCACCTTTATCTGTAGCCGCAAAAGCCTTTGTCGCTAACTCATCGCGTTGCTGTAATTGTTCTTGACTTAAATTGGGAGATTGAGTTTGTGCCATGACAACCTCACCCCACCCAAACACAAGCAACAGACTTAAAAAAATAATAATTAATCTCATTTTAGTGGTTAGTAGTTAGTAGTTAGTGGTTACTATAGCAATCCTAGATAAGTTGTGAAATTTTCTTTTAAAACGAACCGCCAAGACGCAAAGAGCGCAAAGAAAGGAGAAAAAGAGAGTTCTCACGAATGATTTAGGATTGCTATAGTTAGTAGGAATTTTTAGCAACTACCTACTAACGTGAAATCCCATGACATAAAAGTGTGGGAAAAAATGTGGGATATGCTTACGGCAACAATGACAATTGTTCATTTGGGGGTTTAAAACCCAAATGCTTGTAAGCTGCTGGTGTCGCCACCCTACCACGGGTTGTCCGGCTTAAATACCCAATCTGCATCAAATAAGGTTCATAGACTTCCTCAATGGTTTGTGTATCTTCACCCGTCGCTGCGGCGATTGTTTCCAATCCCACTGGACCACCGTTAAAGTTTTCAATGATTACACTTAACATCCGCCGATCTGTCCAATCTAAACCGCACGGATCGACTTGAAAGAGTTGCAATGCTTCTGCTGCCACTTTCTCGTTAATTTCCCCAGATAATTTAACTTGAGCATAATCACGGACGCGTTTAAGTAATCTATTGGCAATACGCGGTGTTCCCCGCGCCCGACGGGCAATTTCTGCTGCACCATCTTCTGTAATGGCTGTTTGCAGTAATTGGGCGCTGCGGAGGACAATTTTGCTCAGTTCATCGACTTCATAAAATCTCAGTTTTTGAATTAAGCCAAAGCGATCGCGCAACGGAGATGTCAGCGCCCCAACACGAGTTGTTGCCCCAACCAAGGTATACTTTGATAAAGGTATGCTCCGAGTTTTGGCGCTGGAACCTTTACCAATAGTAATATCTAGACGATAGTCCTCCATAGCTGGGTATAAAATTTCTTCGCTCATCCGCGACAGGCGATGGATTTCATCGATAAACAGAACATCTCCTGGCTTCAAATTCACCAGTAACCCGACAATATCCCTAGGACGTTCTAAAGCTGGCGCACTGGTAATTTTGCAGTTTACCCCCATTTCAGATGCTAATATCATAGCCATTGTGGTTTTTCCCAATCCCGGAGGACCATATAACAGCAGGTGATCCAGCACCTCACCCCTAGACTTCGCGGCTTTAATGGCAATTTCTAGCACGTCCTTTAAATCTTTTTGCCCGATGTAGTCAGCAAACCGCTGCGGTCGTATACTTTCTTCTTGCTTACCTTCATCAACAGCTGCTTCGGGTTGCAAAAGATTTTCCTTTGGAGGAACTTTTGCCACTTCCCGACGCTGCTTTGGTTGTCCGTTGGGTTCTGGGGGCTGTTTTTTCGAGGAGATAATCGCCATAATTGCTGCTGTTAATCGGTATACGACTGTTGCACCACGAGTCTTTGGGCATAGGGCATCAAGGTGTAAGCGAACAAAAGTGCAATTGACTCTTAAGAGTTGACAATGCAAAAATTTTTCACCACGTTACACCCCTTCCCTACACCTCCACACCCTTATTTTCCCTTGCACCCTCGCTCACGTACGAAAATTTTGTTTCTGTAATACTCTCGTCAATTTAAAATTTAGATTCCGGGTAATCACAACAGGAGTGTAAAACGAAGGAATGCTAGCTAAAAGAATCTTACCGTGCCTGGATGTGAAGGCGGGACGAGTTGTCAAAGGAGTTAACTTTGTTAACTTGAAGGATGCAGGCGATCCGGTAGAACTGGCAAAGGTTTACAACGATGCAGGTGCAGATGAGTTAGTGTTTCTGGATATTACAGCTACTCATGAAGACCGGGGCATTATTATCGACGTAGTGTACCGAACTGCTGAACACGTCTTTATTCCCCTGACTGTAGGTGGTGGCATCCAATCCTTAGAAAATGTTAAAAATCTTTTACGAGCTGGAGCAGACAAGGTTAGTATTAATTCTGCGGCGGTACGTGAGCCAGATTTTATTAATCGAGCAAGCGATCGCTTTGGCAACCAATGTATAGTCGTTGCGATTGATGCCAGACGACGACTAGACCCCAATAACCCTGGTTGGGATGTATATGTCCGTGGTGGAAGAGAAAATACTGGCATTGATGCCCTATTTTGGGCGCAAGAAGTTGAAAAACGTGGCGCAGGAGAACTCTTAGTCACAAGTATGGATGCTGATGGCACTCAAGCAGGTTATGACACAGAGTTAACTCGGGCAATTGCTCAAGCCGTACAAATTCCAGTGATTGCATCTGGTGGTGCAGGTAATTGCGAACACATCTATACCGCGCTTACAGAAGGTCAAGCAGAAGCAGCATTACTTGCCTCGCTTTTACATTACGGACAATTAAGCGTCGCTGAGATTAAAAGTTATCTGCGCGATCGCCAAGTTCCAGTGAGAATGTAATTTCCAGCAACAAATCTTTATCTAACCAAAGATAGACCAGAACTAGAGTATTTCAACACAGTTCTTGAAAACAATGTTAATATAAATTAACTAGAATTAAGAAATATTAAAAGATATGTTGATACCTATTTTAGTCTTTGATGTAGCGCTAGTAGCCTGGTCGCTGCACCTAATGGAAAAGGCATATGAGAATAAAGAATTTTCCTTAATGTTAGCGGGGACGCTGGTTGCCTTAGCGGCAGCTGCGATGCTAGTGGTTTACTTCCTGATGGGGCATTGTATGAGCTACTTGCTGCAAGTGTCTTGAATTGACAATTGCGATCGGCTAGTCGCTAATAGGAGTAATTAGCAATTAGCAAATAGCCAGTCTTTGATTAGCGGTGTTGACAAATAGTAAATTTCTAAACTAAAATGCATAATGCACAATAGTGCGGGGTTATAGCTCAGTTGGTAGAGCACCTCAATGGCATTGAGGGGGTCAGCGGTTCGAATCCGCTTAGCTCCATTGGAACGCATTCCAATGTTTACAAGTAAGAATTTTCCGAGCAATACTTATGAGGAGTGCCGATTAGTATTTGGCAAGACATTGAAAGTTGTCCTAATTGGAAGTAGCGACGGCAAAGTAAACTTTAAGGCGCGGTTGTGTGCTGTGGCGGAAAAAATCTACAGGTGAACTGGCGTTGATTTCACTCAACTGTCTGCATAATTTAGCACCTGCACCCTCTTCAACTCTCCCGCTTGCAGACAGGGCTGTTTCATTCCCTCAAAGGCTCATAATGTCAAAGGTTACTTGAGCGCCATTGCCCGAACGCGAGTGCGTGTCCGTAAGGACTCAGGGCACACGCCTAAAAGCGTATCGCTTTGATTTACAAGCGGGGAAAATTTGAATTTCCTGGGTGGAAATGTAGGTTTTCCATAACGGATGTCCCAAAAATCATCGCGCTTTGATATTGACAAATCCTCCCTCCTTATCAAAGGAGACAGTCCTGCCTTGATAAGGAGGGACTAGAGGGAAGTATTGCACCAGTGCGGCGAATTGAGGTCAAAGAACGGGCGTAATTGCACTTCTCAGTTTCCCTGACGGTGAATAAGTGGCGTAAGGCACAGCAGCTAGGAGGCTTCTTACTGGCTGTATATGGTTTGGGGATGTAATACGGTTAATCCACAGTTGTCGATGATACAAAATCAGGCTAAGGTATTGGCGGGGGATACGAAGGAAATCAAGCAGGTGACGCGGTATATCGTGGGGGCTGAGGTATTGCAACGAAATGCGATGTAGGACTAGCAATTAACTTAATTTAAATTTATAAAAATTAATTCGTAAGAGAACATGATACATGATGATAGGTAAAGTTAATTGGTTTGGTGGTTTCAATAATAAAAAGAACAAAATTAATAATTTTGGATTCATTACTCCATTAAATGGAGAAAATCCTGAAAAGATTTATGTATGTCGAAATGATGTTCCAGTTGATGTACAAAACATTATAGAGGGTAAGAAAGGAGAGGGAATATATGTCAAATTCAATATTGATTCAAACTCTAATAAAGCTATTAATATTGAATTGGTAACATTTGTTGCAATTGTTGAATGGGTTGATAGAGGAATCTGCCGTCTTGATTGTGATGATAATTCTATTATTTATTTTAGAACTAGTATTAAGTTAAAAGCAGGAGATATTCTTTACTGTGCATATAAAGTAATCAATCAAGAAAAAACACCAATTATAATTCAATTAATAAATTATAAAAATAGTAAAGATAATGTAAAAATACTTGAAAGATGTACTAAAAGTACAAATAAATCAATTTTTCTAAAATTTATTATAAACTATTTATTATCTGTGCCATTAGAGATTGCTTTCAGTTGTGTCATAGAAAAAATTTCATATTTAGATTGTCAAGAAAAAATTCAATTTATAGATGAAATTATCAATGTAGCGCCAAACCTTCTATTATTTTCTTCTGAGTTACGTTCCTATTTAGAATTTAAAGAATTTAGTTTAAATAGTTATGGTTGTTTTATTGATAAATATCTTGATAAAGTTAATGATACTTTACGAGAAGAATTATTGAATGAATTAATTGACAGATTGAAGAAAACTACGGATTATAAACGTTCTGTCTATTGGAACCAAGTCAAATATCTACAACAAAATCTAGAATACGGAAATTTTCTCTGGGATATAGCTCCTATTGAGCGCAAAAAACAGGTTATCCAGAAGAGATACAGTAATTTTTTTGAAACTGTTTGCCAATTTCATGATTCTGGTTATCCTTATGCTCAAAAGACATCTTGTGATTGGCGTGAATTATACAAATTGAATGAAGAAGATAAAACGCTGATAATAAAATGGGATTCTAGCGTATCTAGCAACAGTTCTACAGCAGCAAAAATGATTTCTGCCCGTGGTGCTGAAAAATTAGCAATTCAGTTTTACAAAGCATTAGGTTACACAGTAGAGGACATTTCTGCTCATCAGGTAACTCAGAAAAGTCAAGACTGGATTACGGGAGATATAAAAATTAATTCAAAATATATAATTGATGTAAAAAATGCCCGCAGTCCTGTCAACTCTGATGTATATTCAGAGTTTTGTGTACCTGCTTTCAAGACTACCTTACGTGCTTCCAAGACAATTCCTAATACTGATGTCGGCGATGTCGGCATTATTGGAGTTTTATCCCCTTATCTAAAGAAAGAAGAGATAGATGAAATTGTTCAGCCTAGCTCTCGTCGTTCAAACCAAAGAGTATCTATATTGGGAACTTTTAACCAAACGAAACTTAAAGAGCTAAAAGATATTTTTAGTGACGACTTGATGAGTATCGATATGTCGAGAGGTTTTGACCCCAATACTTATTTACCTCATTGGGTGTTTGATTATGACAAGCGCTTCTATGTCAAACAACGTGAGATATTAGCACAGTTGCAACAGTTGCAAGCACCTGAGATTCCTACTTGGGAAGATATCTCAATAATTGATCAGAATCCTCTGCCTTTATTCATTGCTGCCAAAAGGAAACTACTACAGGATTGGCTTGATAGTCTTCCTCAATGGAAAACTGTCTTTATTAATTACTTAATTGTACTACGGATAGAACGCATTTCATTACCTGATTTATTTCTTGCTTTATTAAAACATTTTTTATCTATGCTTTCTTACGATAGATCTGATTATAGTCCTCAAGAATATTTGAAGATTTTATATACAAATTCCGATACTAATCATCCTTTGAAACTCTACGATCCTTTGAACACAATTAAAGAGTTTTGTGACACTCTGCAAACCCTTTGGAGACATCGTGAGAAAGCAAAATTAAATGAATTTAAAATTTTCAAGTTTAATGGTCAAGGGCTACTACAAGGTAAACAGTCAACATCAGAGAGTAACTGGACAAGAATCTTGGCTTACTGCGGTAATAAATCGATAGAGGGCAAAGGAAAGTGCGGATATACTCCTTTAGTCATTGGTGAACATGAAACCTGCCAAACTTGTCGTCGCCTCATCTGCCCTCAACCGGATTGTCGCCATTGCTATGATTATTGTTCATCTTACTTGGCAAGAAAACCAAAGATATTTAGAGCAAACTCTTTATCTGATGAGATACCGTTTTAAGTGTTAAAAATTAGTTATTGCTGTTAGTTAAGTAAAACAAGATAACTGAAGCACCTCAATGAACTATTAATAGTGAACGTGAACGCAGCATATTACTTACCTACCTTATTTCTAACAATAACCTCACGTCTCAAGACCGCCGCCTAATTGAAGACTTTATCCCCATACGTGAAATTTTTCTTGAAGCAGCACGAGAAAAATCTATTACAAAAGGTCATATTTCCACGCTACCTTTATGGTGGCGAGACGACCTTTGGTAGCAGCAACGGCGGTTTTTGCGTCGTTAGTAGCAGCACCAGAGTTATCGCAGAAACGCACGGGGTTTTCAACCTACCCCTTATAAAGCCAAAAGGCAGATATTAAAAGCACAACGGGAACGGCTGAATTTACCAGCAGATACGCCACTAAATCAAGTACCGCCGCCAAGACATGATTTTCAGTAAATTCTGCAAGCGCTTCCTAAAAATTTGCAATCCTGGGAATCTTTCTTAGATGTATTTCCGTTTTCTCTGAATTCTTTATCACCTCAGCTTAAAAATTCCGCAAATGTACCGTGTGTCATAGCAGGTGTTTGAATTTATTCTAGGTATTTAACCAAGAAAAAGAGTGTACGAAAGTGACCCAACAGCCAAAATTTTTTCATCGAGTTCGTCACAAAAGAATTTAAGGAAGAGCAATGCCAAAAAATGAGCGGGAAAAAATACGCCACCTGTTGGTTATCAAAGACCTTCAAGGACAGCAAACTATCCCCCTTCAAGAGGCGACTTATTCTCTCGGGCGGGATTCGAGAAATGCTATTGTTCTGCGTTCTCGGTCAGTTTCTAGGCAACACGCAATTCTATTACGGGTCACTGTTCCAGAAACGGATCAATATGCTTTTCGGATTATTGATGGCAGCTTTAAGGGTAAAAGAAGTACAAATGGCTTATTTGTAAACGGTACAAAATGCTTTTTTCATGATCTAATGCATGGAGATGTCATAGATTTTGGCAATAGTCAAGTTCAGGCTGAATATTATATCATTTCTAACATATCAGAGCAAGCTTTTTCTGAATCTTGTGAAGCTGAAGACATCTCTAGGTTGATATTGGAGCAAACCAATTCAGCTAATGCTTTTGAAACCGTAAGTTTCCCCCCTAATCCCGCTCTTGAAGGAGCGGGTGAAATCGCCTTAACTCGTCTAGCGTCTTTTCCTGAACTCATTCCCAATCCGATTATTGAAATGGATTTGGAAGGAAACGTCACTTATATCAATCCCGCTGCTACACTCAAATTTCACAATCTTAGGAATGCTGGTCAACAGCACCCCATATTGGCAGGACTCCTCACCGCAGTTCAAAATGACCAGCAAAATTCTTTTGTTCGGGAAATAGAAGTTGGTACAGAAGTTTTTGAACAATCAATTCACTACCTTGCTGAAAGTGATTTAATCAGGACTTTTATTATTAGAGATATTACAGAACAAAAGCAGGCGGAAGCCCAATTACGCCAACGCGATCGCTTGCAGCAAGCAGTTGCTGAAGCCACAAATTATCTACTGGCAGAATTGAACTACGAAATAGCTATTGACAAGGCTCTTGCTGTGCTGGGGGAAGCTGCCAAAGCGGATCGCGTCTACGTGTTCGAGAAGCATCGTCATCTTGCAACAGGTGAGATGGTTTTGAACCTAAAGTTTGAATGGACGAGTTCCGATTATGAACCTTCGCTTCAGTACTGGCAAAATCAGCCTCAGCAGAATTCGGCACTCGCTCGTTGGAACACACTTCTTGAGAGTGGAAACTCCATCAGCGGACTGACCGGAGAATTTCCCACTGCTGAAGGAGAACTTCTGACTCAATGCGGCATTGCATCTCTGCTTTTAGTACCTCTGCGACTGGATGAGAAATTTTGGGGTTATCTTGGTTTGGCTGACTGTTGTTCACAGCGTCAATGGTCAAAGCATGAAGAATCAACTCTCTTAACAATGGCAGCGAGTATTAGTGGTGCTAAGCAACGTCAGCAGGTGGAGGAGAAGATTCGCTACCAGGCGCTGCATGATTTGTTGACTGAGTTGCCCAATCGCCTGCTATTTGGCGAGGTCCTTTCCATTGCTTTAGCTAATGCAGATCGCAATGAGGAAAGTTTAGCTGTGATATTTCTCGACTTGGATGGCTTCAAAACTATCAATGACTCTCTTGGACACACGCTGGGAGATCAATTATTAAGAAGCGTTGCTCAAAGATTGCGAGATGCCCTCAGAACAGGGGACACTGTTGCCCGTTGGGGAGGAGATGAGTTCACTATTCTACTACCTCGCATTCATCAAGTTGAAGAAGTTGTGCCTGTCGCCCAAAGAATCCTCCAAGCATTTGAGGATGCCTTTTATCTTCAAGCAAACGAACTTTACGTAACTGCCAGCCTTGGTATTGCTCTGTTCAATGACGATAGTCCTGATGCCGAAACTTTAATCAAACATGCGGATGCTGCTTTGTACCAAGCCAAAGATGCTGGCAGAAATAACTATCAGTTCTACAGCGCTTCTGTAAGTACCAAAACTCCTAATGAACTGATATTAGAAAAGAGCTTACGCTATGCCTTAGAGCGAAAAGAATTCGTCGTATACTACCAACCTCGGGTGAACATTGCAACGGGAAAAATTACTGGTATGGAAGCTTTATTGCGCTGGCAGCACCCTGAGATGGGATTGGTAGCTCCTAATGTTTTCATTCCCCTTGCTGAGGAAAGTGGATTAATTATCCCCATCGGCGAGTGGGTTCTGCGAACAGCCTGCGAACAAAATAAACTCTGGCAAGAGGCGGGATTTCCTGCTCTGACAATGGCTGTCAATCTTTCTCCTAAGCAGTTCCGCCAACCCAAACTGGTGGAGACAGTGGCAATGATTTTAAATCAAACGGGGCTAGATCCGCACTTTTTAGAGTTAGAAATTACCGAAACCACTGCTATTGAAAATTTAGACTTTACTAAAAATGTGTTGCAAAAGCTGGAGTCTATGGGCGTTTACCTCTCGATTGACGACTTTGGTACGGGTTATTCTTCCCTGTCACGCCTGCAACTATTGCCACTCCATATTTTAAAAATTGATCGGTCGTTTATCCAAAGTTTAACAACAGATTCCAGAGTCGCTCACATAGTCAAGGCGATCGTTGCTTTGGGGAATAGCTTGGGCTTGAAACTCACCGCTGAAGGGGTAGAGACGCAAGAAGAACTTGAGTTCTTAAAAGAGATCAACTGCGACAATGTACAAGGTTTCCTGTTTTACCGACCACTTCCTGCCGAAAGAGCTACAGAAATCCTCATAACTGGAGGCGCAACATAACACAATACCGTTCATATCAAGTCCGGTTAAATACTTATCATTAAGCCAACTACCCAAATATGGCACGGTCTTAATAGACTGTGCCATAACAAAAATTGAGAGAGGTGAAAAACGATCTTAAAAGTTTTGTTTTCCCAAAGTTCTTTAATGAGCCATAGCTTTTTGAGCAATTTTCATACTTCCAGCAGCACCAGAAACAACAGCACTAGCTGTGCCAGATGGAATAGCCAAAGTGGTACAATATGGTGCTAGAGCAGCTGCGGGTGGGAAAAATCCTGTTGCTATAGCGTCAGCAGCTAAACATAGTGCTGGAGGTGTTAAAAATATAACGGCTGCTTTTGCTGATTCTTTGGCTAGTTCTATTGTAAAGGGTTCTTTTTCAGAAAACTCATCAGAAGCAGAAGCAGAAGCAGGAGTAGCGAAACTTGTCATTCCAATGACTAAAATTAAAAAGAAAACCGCTACTTTACGGAACATAAGAACTATTGACGAACGCATTTGAATTAACTTCCTGAATACAAATTCGTATCTAAAATGATATATGTCGTATAAACCGTTCTGGAGTAACCCGATTTCTGGAAGGATTCCAGGCTTCGGTTAGTAGAGTAACCTTTTGTGGGCTAAATTCACACTTTAATCCTCTAGTATGAAAACTTGATATTCGTTGCAACTAGCAGTTAATAACTTGAGCGATATTACCATGTTCTAGTAAAGCCTACGACCTTTTCGCGCCTATTTTTTTACATCACTTCATTCGATGCTATCTAAAATTTTTCAAGATATTATTCATAATTTTGTAGATTTACACACTCTTTATAAAGGTTTACTTGTTTGTAAAAAACCTACACCTGTAAGGGGGCGGCGCGAGGTGGGGTGCAGTTAACGTGAAAATCATCACTAATTAACCGGACATGATATCAGTTAAGGATTTTTTGTGGAGATTTCATGCATATAGAGACGTACCATGGCACGTCTCTACAAGGGTTATTGTTGAAGAAATTTTCTTATCTGTTTTGAAACTTAATTGCCAGAAACTTTCTCTCACCAAATATCTGGTATTTTTATTTACATCCTAAAGACTCACGGGTGGAAATACCAGTTTTAGAATTGACTCCACTTGCCTTAGCACAAAGTTTTTTCACTTCTAGACGATCTAAAACTGCATTGCTGAAATCAGCACCTGTGATATCAACATTATCGAAAGTGGAACGCAACATCATTGCGTTTGTAAAAATTGCATCGCTTAAATCAGTGCCTTTAAAGACGACCAGGTAGGCTATGCCATCACTAAAATCTACACCATGCAAATTGACTCCCTGCAATACCGAACCGTTAAAAACGCCTCCACGCAAATCAGCATCGCTAAAGTTAGTATCTTCCAGATTGAGATTAGTATATTCTTCCCCAATCAAGCTTTGACCAGAGAAATCCTGACCTTTAAGTGCATTCCCTGCAGCACGGCTGATACTCGAAGAACTTGCTGCTTCTGCCGATAAGGGAAACAAGAAAAGAACTATAGCTAAGACCAACCCAGCTAGGACTTGCCGATACCTCATAATGCCCACTTAATAAATCTCAATACTGCCACAATTACATTAAACCTTATTAAGAAACCCGATTTCTCGGCAAGTATCGCTGCTTAATTCTCAAACGTGATAAACACGGGACTAGTCCAGACCTTAGAATCATCAACCTGACGAGCTGAAATATAAACTGGCACAAAACCGTGAGGGCTGGATTGAGGTTCTAGTACAAATATACCAGTGACATCTATTGGCATAGGAGTTGCACTTAAGCGTTCTACCGCAATGAAAAGCTCTGCTCCTCCCAATTCTTGCCGCAAAATTCCTTTGTTGATCAGGTCTTTGCCAGAAAATTCCCAGCTAAATTCCGGACAATGGATATAAGGGTTTCGCCGAAGTGGGCTTCCTACCTTAATGTAACTACCGATTTCAACATGCAGGTGGAAGTGAGCGTGGAGTAAATCAGAAAGTTCGATTTCAATGGCATCAGAGTCTCCGTAGGTATCTGAGCTAAACTCTAGTTTCAGCGGTCCATCTCGTCTAACATACTCTTCTGGATGTTCCAAGCCATGAGGCTGATAGCTGTGAACTAAAGTATTGGAAAATTCCAAGGTTCCACGCCACTCAGCCCAACGATAGCGGTCTTTAATTCGTGAGCCACCCCAGCGCAGGCGAATTTTATTTGCAGCGTAACCTGCTTCCAATTGGAGGTTGCGATGCCAGAGTAACCCGTTGTGGGTATATGCGGCAATTTCGTCCCAGCCACTTGTGCCTAACAATCGATAGTGAAGAGTCACTGCACCGGATGCCGAAAATTCCTCTCCTTGAATGTGCGATCGCGACCAAAGCAAACCAACCAGGCGATCGCCTGTTGTCGCCCAGGTATGACGAGAACGCAAGGCATGATTAATATCTAACTTTGTCAGCGAGGGGGAAATAATCCCCGTGACTCCACCATTAACCCCAAAAACCGCTGTCCCAGGAACGCCACCGCCACAGCGTCCGCGATGTTCATCGCCGTTCGCTGACACCCCAACTTTATATCCTCGACTAATGGCATCCTGATAAAACCAAGGGAAGTGTCCCCAAGCAGAACCAATTTCTATCAGACGTTCAAGTTTGGGGTGATGCCAGTCTAAAATGGCACGTCGTCCGCCGATGTGGGGGATGAGTAGGTGCTGCTCTGCGTTGTGAATATATGCAGCATAAAGTTTATCTACGGGCCAAGCTCCAGGAAGCAGTTGTTTGCCTTTCATGTCTTCATTCCACTCAAAGGAACGAACGAGCTTTCCTTGGCTGTCGTAGGGGAATAAGACTTCGTCACCTAAGAAAACCACATTGCGATCGCCCCCCGCAGCGGAATTCCCACACCACTCTGTACCGGGATAACAAAGAAACTCGCCTTCCTGCGTCACCTCCCGACACAGTTTCACATCTTCCTTCCAGCGCTCCTCAGTAATATTAAAATCATTTGCCGTATAACCCAAAACATCCAACCCGGCAACATCTCGACCGTAGGCAAAATTATACTCTGTACTATTTGTTCCTACTGTGTTGTTGGAGTGGACATGAAGGTCGGCAAAAAAGGCACGAGGATAAGCTAAGTTGCTATCTGCTGTGATAGGAGTGGCAGCGCTTTGTAACTGAGTCCCTACAAAAGCCGCCTGGAGTATTGTTTCTTCATCTGCATCCAAAGTCAGCGTGGTTTTTGCCACAGCCCAACCTTGCTCAGGTAAATCCAGCAACTGCTCTTGTAAAGTTCTAGATGAACTATGACCTGTCAACTGCAGTTGTCCTCCTAATCCCCAACAAGTATTACCCCAAACATCTTCTGACCGTATTATTACAGGAAACGAAACACCTGCCTTGACCAGTCGCGGAGTGACAATTGCAAGTTTGGCAGGTGGTCCTGGCACAATATCAATCACGACATCACCGGGAATTTCGGCAAAGCGAGAGGTGCCAACGGGGTCAATGTAAGCACGGAAGCGGAAGCCTTGCTCAACAAAAGTTTGTACCCTTGTTCCTGGTCCTCCAGCACGGCGATCGCCCAAGCGAATCAAAATATGGTCGCCTGGTTTGATGTAACCATCGACAATATCTACAATAATCGCTTTCTGATAAGGACGTTCATGCCCCTTTTGGTCAAAGCGAACCTTGAGTGACTGCACTGTTGCGGGACTTTCACCAGGAAGAGGAGAACGAGCTTGGTATTCTGCGGAAAGATAGTTAGCCGCCTTGGGGTCTTCCGTCTGAAACAGTCCCCAGTCTGAGTAAAACTTGAACGTTACCTTAATCCAAGCACCGTCTGCAATCCCAGAAGCACCGACTTCGTAGTCAAGTAGAATTTCCTGCCAACTTCCAGCCTCAATTTGTCGAGTGGAACAGTGTAGACGACCCAGAAACGGTAAAGTGTTGACATACTCTAGATATCCTTGGGGATGAACATACTCTCCTAGCAATGAATCAAGGTTTTCGTTTGATATGTAGTTTTCCTGGGTCATTTCTCACCGTATTGGTACTAAGCCCGCTTTTAGGACAAATTTTTGACCTTCTTTAGACAGCAATAGATTACCATAGGCGACTCCAGCTTGTTCATCTGCTCTACCGTCCCGGCGAATGATGACATACAAATACCTGGTTATGGGGTAAGTAGCATTCTGGAAGGCTTTTATATTCAGTTGACCATCCGTGACCACTGGGACATACTGCTTGCTGTCACCAGGAGCCAATGCTACAGGTCGAACCGTCTGCTGAGTGGCTACTAGCATCGCTGCGCCGATACCGACGGCTCCTGGGGTAGAGGCTACATCACGAACAAGTACAGTATAGTCTCGGCTGGATCGCACTTTAGGGCTAACACTGCCAACTTTTGAACCAAGAAGCGTTTTGAGTAAAGCGGTCGTCTTAACATTTATACTGAAAGGGACAATCGGCAAGTTTGGTCCTCCGACCTCTTTCCAGTTGGTGATTTTGCCCGTGTAAATGTCCTGAAGTTGAGCTACGGAAAGCCCAGGAATGGAAATATCTGGGTGAGTATAGCAGCCAAGCCCATCGATAGCAACGGCGACCTGATCTAATTTAAAACCGCGCTCAGTTGCCTGTTTATACTCAGCATCCTCAAGGGGACGACCTGATAGGGCAAAGCTAAGTTGACCATTGAGCAGCATCTCAATTCCTTTACCAGTACCAGGTTGATTGTCAACTGGATCGGTGTAACGTAAAATAAAATTCGGGTGAGCCTGGTTGATAGCCTTATGTGTGCCTTGAGCAACCAGAGATGCAAAAATAAGCGAGCCACCAAAGTTAAATGTTCCTTCTGGCACTTTCGGAACTTCCTTCATGGAAGTGTAAGATTGAATGTCTGAATTGTTGGAAGATGAATTCTTGGAAGAAATATTCTCATTGCTGACATTTTGTGACGATTGGACTTGCTGCCAGAAAAAGTAGCCTCCTAAACCAACAAGCAGCAAGATTATGGCTGATAAACTAACCCCAGTCACAAACAGTGTAGACCTAGTCATTCTCTCTCTAATAGCTACAGAAGAAATCACAAGGGGCTTGCCACACTTTTGACAGTACTTAGCCCCAAGAGGATTTGCATCGTAGCTACACGAGCTGCAGATTATGCTTCCCTTAGCATTTGATTCATTAGTATTCATGCAATTCCTTAACGATGTGGTTTGCAGGTTACGGAATAGTAAAAACAAATTCTTTTTTACCAGTTGTTGGGAATCAGCTTTTGTGGTGTAGACCCAAAGATTTGTTAGACTTACGCCGCAAACACAAAACGACTCAACTCACAACCACGACTTTGGTCGATGAGTCAATTTATCGCCACTCCGTTTTTTTAACTAGGACAATTTTATCCGCAAAGCGCAGCTATTTAAAGGCGATCGCCTAATTCCTCTTAAAAACTTGCGATAATGCAAAATTTCGGGGTTTATCTGCTGTACGCAGTAACTCCTGTCCAATCAGGGTTAGCAATGCTAACAAAGCGAGAAGCGATGCACAGGCAAAAGCAGCGATCGTATCGTATTCGCTATAGACTCGTTCGATATGCAATGTCAGCGTGTTTGTTTCTCCAATCAGTTTGCCTGAAACCACCGAGACGGCTCCAAACTCTCCAATTGCTCTAGATGTACAAAGTATCACCGCTTCTAAAAACTTGGACAACGTTACCCACAAGTAGACAAAGTTGTACAAAGGGAAGTTAGCGGTTTATCTTCCAAGAAATCATCTTTAACGCCTAAGCTTGCTCTTTTGCAGATTGCTCCGACCATTGCTTAACCAAAGATTCCCAGTTAGAGATAGCATAAAAGTTGTGACGCTTAATGCTAGATTTCTTAATCAGGTTATTCAGTTGATTCCACAGACTCCATACGTGCTTTCCATCCTTCATGGATAGATAGGCGGTTATGGAGTCTGGAATATTTTCAGTTAATCTCATACCACGTCTGGCTATAGCCATAGCAGCAGCCTCATCACTGGCTAGACCGTACCTACGTGCGTACTTGACTAGCCCGATAACACTGGTGTAGGCAGGATTTACCTTCATCAGGTAAATACCTCGGTTGCTCAAAATACTTTCTACTAACTCGTAGAAACGACTGTAAGCCCAGCCAGAAAGCATTCGAGCATACTTTCTACCACGTTCCGAAAGCTGTTCTTTCTTGGCGCAAAAGTCCAATTCCTCACAAACGACCGGACAGGAAAACGTGTCTGCCAGTGTTGCGAGTTGCAAGCAGGCATCGACAATCTGGGCATCCTGCTTACCAGATGGTAGTCCCATCTGAAGTGGTATTTGACCATGTGCTTTGAGATTGCCGTCTCCATCAACATATGCCCAGCCAATTGAGCCAGGATTCATATCAATCCCGATGCAGCCATAAGCAGAATGCCTAGAGATGCGCTTTACTKGCGCTGGAGTAAACTGTAGTGCGACATTCCATTTACCGTCCTTGCGGTAAAAATGCCACGTTCTAGAGCCATCAGTAGGCAACCTGTTAATGTTGCGATCATAGTTGCCTAGTTTTGTCTGTACGTATTTACCAAATCTTGATTCTAGGCAAGCTGGAACACGAAATTTAAGAGTATCACCGTCCCATTGACAGACCTGATTCCCAAATGATTCATCTTTAGAACCAACAACAAAAGCTTGGTCTTTAGGAATAACAGTTTGAATTGGTGTAACCTTTAGATGTTCAATTTGCTTGCTCAACTGGTGAGCGCGTCGTTTCTTATTGTGAATCTGAAACTTCAAATTCTGCCAGTTGGTATCGCGATGTTGAACTGAACAAGATAGAGGGAATCGGCATCCAGTCTTGGACTTCTGCCAGTTCTTTTTGGAATAAAACTTTGTTGAATCTGAAAGTTTCTTTTCTGACTTTGTAATCCAAGAGTGGATTGATTTTAGTTTACCTTCTAGCGTTTTGATGTGGCGTTTACGGTGTTCTTTAGATGCGTCAACCGCACCGAGTGAGTGAGCTATCACCCCGCCTGCGTGACGTTTCGAGATACCATAAGTTTTTTGTAAATGAGTATTCCAACTGGATTTATTGAATGGTTGACCAGATAGAAGATAATTAGCGGTCTCACACGCTGCTTTCTGAAATACCGGACTATAAGCAGCCAAGAACATCTCAAGCTCAGTGAGTCCTAAACTATTCAGTTCTTCTGCTGGAGTCGGTAATCCTTTGACATATGTGAGAGTTGCCATCTATTTCACCTCAAAGCCATCTATGATTATTGTAAAAATGAACTCCACCGTGATAGCTATCAACAGCCTTAATAGCTTGAAACTCTACCGAAACAATTTCTCCCATTGTTTCTCCAGTAGCACCGCAGAAAGATTCTAGAGATTCCCAATTGCAATCAAACAGATGATTTTGATGTTGGTTGCTTCTAACCAAGAACCAAACAGACCGACAGTTTGACTATAGAGAAGAATAAACATTAAACCCACAACCGTGGGTGAAATGGCTAACGGTAAGTCTATAATTCCTAACAATAAAATCTTACCAGGAAACGAGTATCGTGCGAGAATCCAGGCAATTAAAATTCCAAACCCAGTATTCATGGGAACCGCAACTAAGGCGATCGCCACAGTTAAAAAGATGGCATGACGAGCTTCTGGTGTCGTGATTCCTGTCCAGTAAGCCTCAATACCATTAGCAAACGCTTGATAAAAAATAGTCACTAAAGGAAGAACAACGACGATGACTAGGAAAGACAGACCTATAGCAATCAACAGATAGCGTCCCCAAGGCAACGTTTGTGGCTTGGCTTTTGAGCTAATTCTCATACCGCCGACTCCACCATTGTAATACATTGGTACAAATCAAAACGACAAGAGAAAACAGCAACAGGGCGATCGCCACCGCCGTTGCACCGCTATAGTCATATTGTTCCAACCGACGGTAAATGTAGACAGAGCTAATCATTGTTTCATAAGGAATATTACCCGAAATCATCAAAACGACGCCGTACTCCCCAACAGCACGCGCAAAAGCCAGCGTAAACCCTGTCAAGATTGCAGGCAGTAATTGCGGAAAAATGACTCGCCAAAATGTTTGCCAAGTATTTGCTCCCAGGATGTGTGCTGCTTCCTCTACCTCTGGTTCAATTTCCATAAGGACGGGCTGCACCGTTCTCACCACAAAAGGAAGCGTTACGAAGACTTTCGCAAAAACAACTCCCACAACAGATGAGGTCAAGTTCACTTGCTCAATACCCAGCCCTCGCAAACTATTTCCTAAGAGTGTTCCGGGATCCAAGTACTGTCCAAGGACTCCACCAGAACCGTACAGAGATACTAAAGCAATTCCAGCAACCACCGAAGGCATGGCAAAGGGCAAATCCACCAAACCATCTGCGAGGCGTCTGCCTGGAAATTCATAGCGTACTAATATCCAAGCAAGGATGACGCCGAAGACACTGTTAATTAAAGCAGCCAACAAAGCAGCACCAAAGGACAGCTTATACGCCTCCACAGCAACAGGAGCAGTGATCACCTGCCATAATTCTTGCCAAGAGCGTTTAGAGCTTTCTAAAAAGATAACGCTTAAAGGCAGCAGAACGATAAAGCTAATGTAAGTCAGAGCTAAACCCTGCAAAAGTGACTTATGAAAGCGTTGAGTAGAAAAGGTATCAGAGGTAGCTAACATTCAGGTTATTGTGTTCTGGCTGCTGCTTGAGCAGAATCAAATAATGCTTCATCTGCAAAAAGCTTCTGGTTCAGAGCTTTCCAGCCACCGAAATCAGCGATTTTGTACAGAGTTTTCACAGGCTTGTACTGGTTAGCGCGTTGTTGATATGCCTGTTGGTTTATTGGGCGATACCCTGCTTGAGCATAGATTTCTTGACCTTTAGGTGAAAACAGAAACTTAGTAAACGCTTCTACCACTTCGCGGGTTCCCCGTTTGTCTACTATCTTGTCAACAACCGTGACTGGAAAATCGACCTGGATATTACTTGCTGGCACAATGTAAGGATAATCTTCAGGAATGACGTTGTTGGCAAAGATAATTTCGTTCTCAAATGTGACGAGTGCATCACCGATTTTATTTTTGACAAATGTATCTGTTGCCTCTCGTCCATTACTGACCAAGGTCTTAATGTTTTTAACGAAGCCTTTGAGATAATCTTGTGCCGCCTGTTCTCCTTGAGACTTGAGAATAGAACCGTACCCTGCTACTATACCCCATCGAGCGTTACCACCGGTTTGAGGGTTGATTGCCACAATTGACACACCATCACGAGCAAGGTCGCTCCAATTCTGAATTTTCTTAGGATTTCCAGGTCTTGTGACGATAACCATAACCGAACTAGCGGGAGAAGCCTGATTGGGTAATCTTTGGCTCCAATCCTTGCTGACAAAGCCTTTTTCTACCAAAGGGTCTAAATTGCTTTGGAGATTTTGAGCCAGAATGTCGGCTTGCAAACCACCCAAAATTGCTCTAGTTTGTGCTCCAGATCCACCATAGGATTCTTTAAACTTGACATCTTGACCTGTTTTTGCTTTCCACTCCTGTTGAAATGCCGGAATCATTTTCGAGTAAAGCGCTTTAGCCACTCCATAACCAACCAAAGTGAGTTCTATTGCTCGCGAGTTCTTAGTAGCAGTTGCTTGGGTTTGGCTGCTTGATACCTGGTTTTGAGTAGAGTTCTGCTTTTGGGTGCAGGCAGGAATCATAAACCCCGCAGTAAATAGCAAAGCGCGTAAGGCAGAACGCCTTTTCATAGATCGCTCCTGATGTTGATAAGATGCTGCTGTTGTAAGGAATATTCCTAAATACTGATGAAAAAATCGCGATTAAAAAATAATACCAATTCTCTATGTCTTTGCAAAATATTTTAGATTACCTTATTTTCTTAGCGTCTTAGCGTCTTTGCGCGAGATTTAAAAGACATAATTATACACAGTTGACCAACGATAACAAAAAGACCTGTGGCTAATCAAGAAGAAACCGTCTTATCCTTAGCGCGATCGCCTTTATATGAACTTGCACAAGAACTGAAAGCACGACTGACCAGCTTTGGCGGTTGGGAAATGCCAGTGCAGTTTGTTGGTATTCTTCAGGAGCACGAAGCTGTCAGAAATGCAGCAGGAATGTTTGATATTTCCCACATGGGCAAATTTACCCTGCAAGGGAAAAACCTGATTTCGCAACTGCAATATTTAGTTCCTTCAGACTTAAACCGTTTGCAACCTGGGCAAGCGCAATACACTGTATTATTAAATCCTCAAGCTGGCATCATCGACGACATCATTTTTTACTACCAAGGCGAAGACAGCAGTGGTGAACAACGGGGAGTGATGATTGTCAATGCTGCTACCACTTACAAGGATAAAGCATGGCTGTTGCAACACCTTGACCAGAAAGAGGTGAAATTCCAAGACATTTCACCAGAAAAAGTCTTAATTGCCGTGCAAGGACCAAAAGCGAGTAGCGTCCTTCAGTCCTTTGTGCAAGAAGACTTAACTCCAGTCAAAGCGTTTGGACACTTGGAAGCGACAGTACTCGGTAAACCAGGATTTATTGCCCGTACAGGTTACACTGGGGAAGATGGCTTTGAGGTCATGGTAGATCCAGATGTCGGGTTAGAATTATGGCGAAGTTTAGTCAAAGCGGGTGTCATTCCGGCAGGATTAGGTGCGAGAGACACCTTAAGGCTAGAAGCAGCAATGGCACTTTACGGACAAGATATCGACGACACGACTACCCCAATGGAAGCTGGTTTAGGTTGGCTGGTTCATCTTGACACGAAAGGTGACTTTATTGGTCGGTCAATCTTGGAACGGCAAAAAGCCAGTGGAGTTCAACGCCGACTAGTCGGTTTGCAACTACAAGGACGCAACATTGCCCGTCACGGCTATCAAGTACTATCACAAGGTGTAGTCGTTGGAGAAGTGAGCAGTGGTACACTATCACCAACGCTTGGTTATCCCATTGCCTTAGCCTACGTTCCCACCGAACTAGCAACTGTGAGTCAGCAGCTAGAAGTGGCAATTCGTGGCAAAGCATACTCAGCGGTTGTGGTAAAACGTCCGTTTTATCGCTCAAAAAATCGGATTAATAACTGATAACCGCTCAATGTCAGTGACTTAATCTTTTGTATGGTTAATTGACCGAACAGTGCTGAGGATTGAGTCATCTACACTCAGAACTAATTGCTTAGAACTGGTAGACTTTCAAACAAATATGGTATTAATCGCTATGAGGGTGTAATTTGTTGATGTGGAAGAGGAAGTGATATGTCTTTTGAATATCCCGAAGATTTGAGATACCTGGATACTCATGAATACGTGCGTCTTGAGGGCGAAATTGCCACCATTGGCATTACCGCCTTTGCCGTAGAGCAATTGGGTGACATTGTGTTTTTGGAACTCCCAGAAATCGGCGACGCTGTTACCAAGGGAGACAGCTTTGGCACAATTGAATCAGTGAAAGCCGTGGAAGACCTTAATTCCCCAGTGACTGGTACAGTCATAGAACGTAATGAAGCCTTGATAGAATCACCTGAACAGTTAGTAGAAGACCCTTACGGGGAAGGATGGTTGCTGAAACTACGCGTCAACGATCCTGGTGACATTGATGATGCCTTGACTGCGGGTGAGTATAGTAGCCAGCTAGAAGGGTAAAACAGATGAGGAGCCAGCCCCCTGCGGAGAGAAGTCGCGTAAGCGCAAAGCGTGCCGCAGGCATACGCGCAGCGTCTCCGTCAGGAGAGGAGGGTTTCCCTCGGGGCGAACTGAGCGCAAAGCGTACGCTACGCGAACGGAGGGTTCCCTCCGTTGAGGGGACTGGCGTGGGGATAAGAGAGAAACTCCTCCCCCCTTTCGTTTCCTCCGGAAAAATATCAAAAAATTTAGATAAATTAATCACATATAACCGACGCGTCAAAGATACTTGTTGCAAAATATGAAGTAGTCGCGTCTGGAGAGCAATTTGTGGTACTCAATGTTCCTCGTCCCAAATCAAACCATCAGCACATGCTGGAGGAAAAAATTCAAATAAGTTCTTTTAGAGAACGGCACATTGGACCATCGCCCAATGACATCCAGCAAATGCTAGAAGTATTGGGCTATACCAAAAGCGATAAAACGGCAGAATCCTCTGACTGTTTTTCGCCTCTTGATGAACTTATTGACCAAGCAGTACCGCACTTAATCCGGTTATCTCGCCTATTGGAGTTGCCAGAAGCACAAAGTGAGTACGCAGCACTTACCAAGCTGAAGGAAATAGCTTCCAAAAATCAAGTTTTCCGCTCGTTTATTGGCATGGGGTACTACGACTGTATCACCCCACCTGTGATTGCACGCAATATCCTGGAAAACCCTGGTTGGTATACCGCCTACACTCCCTATCAACCAGAAATTGCCCAAGGACGACTAGAAGCGCTGTTGAATTTTCAAACCATGATTATTGACCTAACAGGTTTGGAAATTGCCAATGCTTCATTGCTAGATGAAGCCACAGCAGCAGCAGAAGCCATGAGCATGAGCTACGGTGTTTGCAAAAATAAAGCAAATACCTATTTTGTCTCTCGTGACTGTCATCCCCAAACCATAGATGTGTTGCAAACACGTGCTCAACCTTTGGGAATTGACATCATTGTCGGCGACCATCAAACCTTTGATTTTTCTCAAGCTATTTTTGGGGCGATTCTGCAATACCCCGCCAGCGATGGCACAATTTACGACTACCGCGCTTTTGTAGAAAAGGCACATGCTGAGGGAGCATTGGTAACGGTAGCCGCAGACCCCTTAAGTCTAACTTTGCTAACACCCCCTGGTGAATTTGGCGCTGATATTGCCGTGGGAAGCACTCAGCGGTTCGGTATTCCCTTGGGCTACGGTGGACCTCACGCAGCTTACTTTGCCACCAAGGAAGAGTATAAGCGGCAGGTTCCAGGGCGGATTGTAGGTGTATCAAAAGATGCTCAAGGGAAACCTGCGTTGCGTCTTGCCTTGCAAACCCGCGAACAGCACATCCGGCGCGAAAAAGCCACCAGTAATATTTGTACAGCACAGGTGTTGCTGGCAGTGATGGCAAGTATGTATGCGGTCTACCACGGTTCTGCTGGGTTAAAAAGAATTGCTGAGAATATCCACTCCATGACTGTGATCCTAGCCGAAGGATTAAAGCGTTTGGGTTACAGCATCGGTTCCGAACATTTCTTTGATACTTTACGGGTAGATTTAGGAAAACGCAGTTTAGATAAGATTTTACAAGCTTGTGAAGCACGTAAAATTAACATACGCATTTTCAATGCCACTACTGTAGGTATATCCCTAGACGAAACCACTACAGAAAAAGACTTAATCGATCTGTTAGAAATTTTCGCTCTTGGCAACAAACTACCCTTCACTTTAGATGAATTAACCTCTCCCTCACTCCCTCGCTCGCTCACTCCCTCATCTCCCTCATCTCCCCACCTCTCTCAGCCCCGCACCACCAGCTACCTCACTCACCCCGTCTTCAACCGCTATCACTCAGAAACTGAGTTGTTGCGCTACTTGCACAAGCTGGAAACTAAGGATTTGTCGCTGACGACATCGATGATTCCCTTGGGGTCATGCACGATGAAACTGAATGCAACGTCTGAGATGGTACCAGTAACATGGGCTGAGTTTCGTAAGATACATCCTTTTGCACCACTGTCGCAAACACGGGGTTATCAAACCCTGTTCCAGCAGCTTGAGGAATGGTTAGCTGAAATTACGGGGTTTGCAGGAATTTCGCTGCAACCGAATGCTGGTTCTCAAGGTGAATACACAGGGTTATTGGTCATTCGACAGTATCACGAAAGCCGCTCTGAAGAACACCGCAACATCTGTCTAATTCCTACATCCGCACACGGGACAAACCCTGCAAGTGCTGTGATGTGTGGGATGAAGGTGGTTGCTGTTGCTTGTGACTCTGAGGGTAATGTTGACTTAGATGACCTCAAGGCGAAAGCTGAAAAGCATAGCAAAGAACTTGCAGCTTTAATGGTGACATATCCCTCAACTCATGGTGTGTTCGAGGAGCAAATTCAGGAAATTTGCGCTGTTGTTCATGCCCACGGTGGACAAGTTTACATGGATGGGGCGAATATGAATGCTCAAGTTGGGCTTTGTCGTCCTGGGGATATTGGCGCGGATGTTTGCCACTTGAACTTGCACAAAACCTTCTGCATTCCCCATGGTGGCGGTGGTCCTGGTATGGGACCAATTGGCGTTGCTTCCCATCTGGTACCTTTTCTCCCCGGACACGCTGTTGTCGAAATCGGCGGTGAACAAAACATTGGTGCGATCGCTGCTGCGCCTTGGGGAAGTGCTAGCATCCTTGTGATTTCTTGGATGTACATTGCTATGATGGGTGCAGATGGTTTGACCGAAGCAACCAAAGTCGCAATTCTCAATGCTAACTACATCGCCAAGAGACTTGAGCCTTACTATCCGGTTTTGTATAAAGGGAAAAATGGTTTAGTTGCTCATGAGTGCATTTTGGATTTGCGTTCCCTGAAAAAATCTGCTTCTATCGAAATTGATGATGTTGCCAAGCGCCTGATGGATTATGGCTTCCATGCGCCAACCGTCTCCTGGCCTGTGGCGGGTACAATCATGGTAGAACCCACAGAAAGCGAATCCAAAGAGGAGTTGGATCGTTTCTGCGATGCGATGATTGCCATTCGTCAAGAAATCGCGGAAATTGAATCAGGTAAAATGGATGCTCAAGATAACGTCTTGAAGAATGCACCCCATACCGCTCAAAGCCTGATTGTTGGAGAATGGAATCATCCCTATTCTCGTGAACAAGCTGCGTACCCTGCACCTTGGACTCGCGAACACAAATTCTGGCCTGTGGTTGGCAGGATTGATAATGCCTATGGGGATAGGAATTTTGTTTGCTCTTGTCTGCCAATGGATGCGTATTAAGTAGAAGTGAAGAGTGAGGAATAAAAATTTCTCGCTCTTCGCTCTTTTAGCTGTTTGCAAATGAATCCAATAGAACAAAAAGCAGTGACTCATTATGGAATTTCCAACAAATACAGCTATTTTCAGCTAATTGAACCACAGATTTTTGTAGGGGCACGGCTAGCCTTATACGTATCAACTTAAGGTGAATACCAGTATAGAACACAATACGCTTGGTGATAAGACTAGAACCCTTATCAGGAAGACAATATAGAGACGCGCCACCTCTGGTCTCCACACAATGATTTTTTACACATCAACCTTAACTGAACGGTATTGGTATAGAACAAGCTTTAAGAGATTGCCTCGTTCCCAGCCTCAGGCTGGGAATGCCTATTAGCAGGCTCTGCCTGCCTTATGAGCGGCATAGCCGCTTCAATTGCCTTTCCAGGTGGAACCTGGAAACGAGACTTTAGAGGCTTTTAGCTAACTTTACACCAATGGGCTAGCCTTTGTCCCTACCCGCTGGTTTATTTACTTGAAAACCGCCTGTAACCAACTAGGATAAAATCGGTGGCACTGTGCAGCGCAGTAAGATGGCGAGAGCGCATAAAAATCCAAACTCACCCTTAGGTAATAACAGAAGCGGTTGAAATCAAAACCGCTCAACACACAAACAACTAAGGGAAGCTGGAACAATGGACACCAAAATTTTACTTGAACAATGCCAACTGGTAAACTTTCAAAAAGGCAAGCATATTACAATCCTCGGTGCAGGTATCGCAGGTTTAGTCGCAGCATATGAACTCGAACGCTTAGGTCATACAGTAGAAATTCTAGAAGGTAGCCCACGCATCGGTGGACGAGTATGGACACACCGCTTCGGTAACTCCCCAGACGCACCCTACGCCGAACTGGGAGCAATGCGTATCCCCAGTCAACACGAAATGACACTGCACTACGTACGTGAAATGGGACTTTCTGACAAGCTGTGCAAGTTTATGACAGTGTTTGAGGAAAGCAACGCCATGATGAACATTAACGGACAAGTGCTGAAAATGAAAGACGCCCCCCGTGTATTGCAACAAACAGAGGGTGGTATCTTTTCTGACACACGTTACAGTGAGAAAACTCGCGCCTTTGCGGCTTGGCTCAAAACCATCATCAATACTATCGCCCCTGGTAATCTCCGTTCGGAATTTGAACGTGACTTGCAATCTCACTTAATGGATGAATTAGAGCGGTTGGATTTAAATCCCTACTTCAGCGAAGATGGTGAAACGATTGATTTGAACTCGTTCCTGACTCAAAATCCAAGCTTCCGCGCAAAGTGTTCCCAAGGTTTGGATATATTCCTGGGCGACATCATGACAGAAACCAGCCATGACTTGTTGCAACTCAAAGGTGGGATGGATCAACTCATCCAACGTTTAGCAGCTTCAATTAAAGGTGAAATCAAGTGTAACTCTGAAGTTGTGGCGCTGCACGTACAAAAAGACCACGTTGAAATCACGACTAAGGAAAACGGTCAGTTGCGTACACGTTACAGTGACTATGTATTATGCACCATTCCCTTCAGTGTACTCCGTAAACTAGAATTGAGTGGCTTTGATGATGATAAGCTTGATTCGATTCACAACACTGTCTACTGTCCCGGTACAAAGGTAGCGTTTCATACTCGTGAATCCTTTTGGGAAAAGGATGGTATCAAAGGTGGTGCTTCCTTCAGTGGTGAGGGTGTCCGTCAAACATACTACCCAAGCGTGAAGTTCAACCCAGAACGTGGTAGTGTGATGTTGGCAAGCTACACGATTGGTGATGATGCTCAACGCATGGGCATGATGTCTGAACAAGAGCGCTTCGACTATGTGCAAAATACTGTGAGCAAGATTCATCCCGAACTAACTGCACCTGGTATGATTGTGGACAAAGCGTCTATTGCTTGGGGTAATTACAAGTGGAGTGCTGGTGGATGCACGATTCACTGGGATGATAGCGAATCTAATTACCTTGCAGCACAAAGACCCCAAAACACCCTGTTCTTTGCTGGTGAACACTGCTCTCGCTTCCCCGCATGGTTGCAAGGTTCGATTGAGTCTGCTGTTGAAGCGGTTTACGATATTGTTAAGCACAGAGGTGCTCTACAATCTACTGCTATTCCTGTGGCGGCTATCTCTGGTAAGAATCGTCAATTGGCAACAGTTGGAAGTGCTTGGTAGTTGAGCGCGAGGTTCTTACTTGATAACTAATAACTTGAGGTAAGTATCAAGAAAATTTAACGCTTTTGTGTTTATGTTTCATTCAGCTAGACCCTTTTTGTGTGTGTTATGCCCGCTCTTGGCGGGCTTTTTTTATTGTGGTTCTTTGTGAGGCGGTAACGAGTGATCATACCAAGTTGCGTTCAAAGAGAGAATTTTCTGAATTAACCGCTCCAGAACGCAGAAAACACAGAGAGAAAAAAGAGAAAGTTACCTGTATGAATGCAACTTGGTATCACATTGAAGCTGTTAGGGACTTGCAAATTCCATTTTGAGTTGTAAATTGCCTCATGAGGGCAAGGAACAGGCAACAGGGAACAAAAATTTTTATAAATCATTTAGGATTGCTATATGACGCATTTAATGTTATATCGATTAGCCCGTAGTCATCGTTGCTCAACTGTTTAAAATTTATTTTATAAACACCCTCTAAGAAAAAGCTCCCGCTTTGACACAGGAGCTTTGAGTTTGTGATTGTCAGTGATGAAAGAAATCTATTAGTCGAGTTCCCTCATGGACAACACTGGCTCAGTTTCGCGGTTGATACCTTTCTCGAAACCACCAGCAGCAGCACGGGCGCGACCAGCGTGCCACAAGTGACCAATCAGGAAGAAGAAACCCATGACAAAGTGGAAACATGCCAACCAAGCACGAGGAGATACGTAGTTGAAGGAGTTGATCTCCGTAGCCACGCCACCCACGGAGTTCAAGGAACCCAAAGGAGCGTGAGTCATGTATTCAGCAGCGCGACGAGCTTGCCAGGGCTGAATATCGTTCTTGATTTTATCCAAGTCAAGACCGTTGGGTCCACGCAGAGGCTCAAGCCAAGGACCACGGAAATCCCAGAAGCGCATGGTTTCACCACCAAAGATGATTTCACCTGTGGGAGAGCGCATCAGGTATTTACCTAAGCCTGTGGGACCTTGAGCAGAACCGACGTTAGCACCCAAGCGTTGGTCACGGATCAAGAAGGTCAGAGCTTGAGCTTGAGATGCTTCAGGACCAGTAGGACCGTAAAATTCGCTGGGGTAAGCGGTGTTGTTGTACCAAACAAAGACTGAGGCAATGAAAGCCATCAGAGACACAGCGCCGATGCTGTAGGAGAGGTATGCCTCACCAGACCAGATTAAGGCGCGACGTGCCCAGCCAAAAGGCTTGGTCAGGATATGGAAAATGCCACCAGCAATGCAAATGAAGGCAACCCAAATGTGACCGCCGATGATATCTTCCATGTTATCGACGCTGATGATCCAACCTTCGCCACCGAAGGGAGCCTTCAGCAAGTAACCGAAGATAATAGCTGGGTTCAGAGTTGGGTTGGTAATGACGCGAACATCACCACCGCCAGGTGCCCAAGTGTCGTACACACCACCGAAGAACATTGCTTTCAGCACCAACAGCAGCGCACCACATCCCAAAATGATCAGGTGGAAGCCGATGATGGTGGTCATCTTGTTCTTGTCTTTCCAGTCGTAACCAAAGAAAGAGGAGTACTCTTCTAAGGTTTCTGGACCACGGATAGCGTGATAGATACCACCAAAACCTAGTACAGCTGAGGAAATGAGGTGCAGTACGCCTACAACAAAGTAGGGGAAGGTGTCAATAACTTCACCGCCAGGACCAACACCCCAACCGAGAGTTGCGATGTGAGGAAGCAGGATTAAACCCTGCTCGTACATGGGCTTTTCGGGAATGAAGTGAGCGACTTCAAACAAGGTCATCGCTCCAGCCCAAAATACAATCAAGCCAGAGTGGGCAACATGAGCGCCCAAAAGCTTACCGGAAAGATTGATCAGACGAGCGTTACCAGACCACCAGGCAAAACCGGTGGAATCTTGGTCACGACCACCTGCAACAACAGATCTATTAGAGAGCGTTACCACGTGGTAGTACCTCTTCTGGGAATACAAATTTTTCGTGAGGCTGATCTTGAGGAGCCATCCAAGCGCGGATACCCTCGTTCAACAAAATGTTCTTGGTATAGAAAGTTTCAAACTCTGGGTCTTCTGCCGCACGTAATTCTTGCGACACGAAGTCATATGCCCGCAGGTTGAGTGCCAAACCGACAATGCCAACTGCGCTCATCCACAAGCCTGTGACTGGCACAAACAACATGAAGAAGTGTAACCAGCGCTTGTTAGAGAAGGCAATCCCGAAGATCTGTGACCAGAAACGGTTTGCCGTCACCATTGAGTAGGTTTCTTCTGCCTGAGTGGGGTTGAAGGCGCGGAAGGTGTTTGCCGCATCGCCGTCTTCAAACAAGGTGTTTTCTACTGTTGCACCGTGGATGGCACACAGCAGCGCTCCACCGAGTACACCCGCTACTCCCATCATGTGGAAGGGGTTGAGTGTCCAGTTGTGGAACCCTTGCAAGAAYAAYAAGAAGCGRAAAATTGCTGCCACTCCAAAGCTGGGGGCRAAGAACCAGGAAGACTGTCCCAAGGGGTACATCAAGAAGACGCTGACGAATACCGCAATTGGTGCAGAAAAGGCTATAGCGTTATAAGGACGAATTCCTACCAAACGTGCGATTTCAAACTGCCGCAACATGAAGCCAATCAGACCAAATGCTCCGTGCAGCGCTACGAATGGCCACAACCCACCTAATTGGAACCAACGGGTGAAGTCCCCTTGTGCTTCTGGTCCCCACAACAGCAACAGCGAGTGTCCCATGCTGTCTGCTGGTGTAGATACCGCTACTGTTAGGAAGTTACAGCCTTCCAGATACGATGAGGCTAAGCCGTGCGTATACCAGCTCGTCACAAACGTCGTACCGGTCAACCAACCGCCTAGTGCTAGAAAGGCGCAGGGGAATAGTAATATTCCTGACCAACCTACGAACACGAAACGGTCACGCTTTAACCAGTCGTCTAATACGTCAAACCACCCTCTGCTACTAGGGGCGCGTCCAACTGCGATGGTCATCGGACTAAAATCCTCTTTTTTACTAAAATTGCAACTTTTTTGAGGAATTAACTTCTTTTATGACACTTACAGCTAGTTTAAGGCTGCTGAGCATTATGAGAACCTACCGCCTTTTCAGTCGGCAATTCTCATATCAGTGTCGCAATAGTTTCTACCAGTTGGTAATCCAGCTTGCAGAAACTTAATGATTCTTAACTTATCACATTAGTCGTGCTTTGTGGCTGATTTTGGTGAAAAAATCAGGTATAAAGCTTGAACCCACTACTTATGATTAATATCAGAAATTTTACAATCTGACACAAGTTTTCTCAGAAAAGTTAAAAATCAAGTTCTGAACCGGAATTCTTGCATTCATTGCTTGGGACTCGGTACTCAAGATCGTCTTCGTGGATAGCTGATCGCCTTTGAAATTCGGTAAACTTGCAATACATCTGCTGCAATGGCAGACTTTCTAAAGGGAAGATATCACGCACCAAGGTAGTTCTCATGACGGCATCAACAACCATTAACACAGGTGAGTCGCCAAACGGCGATCGCTCTGGCTCAAGCGTCTTACATCAAAAGGTTCTCGGTTCTCGTCGGTTCAGTAACTACTGGTGGGCAACTGTCGTTTCTATAGGAGCCACGGGCTTCTTGCTTGCTGGAATTTCCAGCTACCTCAAAATCAATTTACTCCTAGTTTCCGACCCAACTCAACTGGCATTCCTACCACAAGGTTTGGTTATGGGATTCTACGGTACTGCTGGGTTACTCCTAGCCTTATACCTATGGCTAACGGTTTTATGGGACGTGGGAGGCGGATACAACGAGTTTGACCGCGAAAGTGGCAAAATCAAAATCTTCCGGTGGGGATATCCTGGAAAAAACCGCAGAATTGAGCTTGACTGCCGTATACAAGATGTGCAGTGTGTGCGAGTTGACGCCAGAGAAGGTATTAATCCTCGTCGCGCACTTTACCTACGCGCTAAGGGTCGCCGAGATATTCCCCTAACACGGGTTGGTCAACCTTTGTCGTTACAAGAGTTGGAAGTTCAAGGTGCCGAGTTAGCCCGCTTTTTGGGTGTGCCGCTAGAAGGACTTTAGAAGCTAAGATACTGTGGTTGTATCTGTAACTGGCAATGCGGTTAAAAATTCCCCAATTTTTAGTAACTCTGATGATTGTTGGTGCGTTGATGCTGGGGGGCTGTTCCACAGAGCAAGTTGCTTCTAATTCTTCCCCAATATCCACAGCCACCGAAGCAAGTACCAATTCAACCGCCGAGACAACTACTAATACAGCCAACACGGCAACCACCTCTGTACCTCAAAATATAAGCGAGAGTATTCCTGGAATGAAAGATTTACCACGACTCGAAGGAAAAGCAACGGTGGTTATGACCGTCAAAGGTTCACCCATCACTATCGAAGTAGACGGTACAAATGCCCCAATTACCGCTGGTAACTTCGTCGATTTAGTCCAAAAGGGTGTATATGATGGCTTAGTTTTTCATAGAGTCGTGCGCCAACCCCAACCTTTTGTGGTTCAAGGAGGCGACCCCCAAAGTAAAGACCCGAAAGTTCCAGCAAGTCGATTGGGAACAGGAAGTTTTACCGATCCAAAAACTGGAAAAATTCGCTATGTACCCTTAGAGATTAAGCCAAAAGGCGCAGAAGAACCGATTTACGGCAAAACATTAGAAGCGGCTGGTGTTACTCAGCCACCTGTATTGCAGCACAAGCAGGGTGCAGTCGCAATGGCGCGATCGCAAATGCCAGACTCTGCTTCCTCGCAGTTTTACTTCGCTTTAGCGGATTTGGCTTTCCTGGATGGTAGCTATGCTGTTTTTGGCAATGTGACTAACGGATTCGACGTGGTGAACAAAATTCAGCAGGGCGATCGCATTGATTCTGCTAAAGTCACCCAAGGCGCAGAAAATTTGAAAAACGCTGCATAGTAGCAAGTAGAAATGAGGGGGATGAGGGAGTGAGGGAGTGAGGGAGTGAGGGGGATGAGATAGATGGCTTCCTTTTCCCTTTCATTTTGACCTCTCTAACTCCTCAGTTACAAAATTCAAAAGTGGTCGCAGTTGTTGTCACTGGTATTGGTTTAGTTTCCGCTTTGGGCAAAAACCTAGAGGACACCTGGCAACAGTTAATAGCAGGTCAATCTGGAATAAGATGGCATCAACCATTTCCAGAACTGGAACCGTGTCCTTTAGGAATGATTGCGAAACAACCAGCACACATGAGAGTGCTGACTCAGTCGGTTGTTACATCTGCTTTGAAAGATGCAGGATTGTTTCCACCTTTGCCAGATTGTGGAGTTGTGATTGGTTCAAGTCGCAGCTATCAGGGATTGTGGGAGCAAATGGCGCAGCAAATGCACAGAGGAGTGGCGGACAAAGGAGATGCGACTCCCTCATCTCCCTCACTCCCTCACTCCCTCACTCCCTCACTCTCTCACTCCCTCACTCCCTCATCTTCTTTAGAGGATTGGTTAGAAACCTTACCTCATATGAATGCCATTAACGTAGCACGGCAAATAGGTGCTTGCGGGATGGTTTTGGCACCGATGGCTGCTTGTGCTACCGGAATTTGGGCGATCGCACAAGCAGCTTTACTTATCCAAACTGGGCAATGTCAAAGGGTGATTGCTGGTGCAGTGGAAGCACCGATTACACCCCTTACCATAACTGGATTCCAGCAAATGGGAGCCTTGGCGAAAACTGGGGCATATCCGTTTGATTTACACCGCGAAGGCTTGGTCTTAGGCGAAGGAGGCGCGGTATTTGTCCTAGAATCAGCCGAGTTGGCACATCAGCGCCAAGCAAGAGTTTATGGTCAAATCCTGGGTTTTTCCTTGACATCTGACGCATATCATGCAAACACTCCAGAACCAGAAGCAAGGAGTGCGATCGCAGCTGTGAAACAATGTCTTGACCGCAGTCACCTAAGTGCAAATGATATTGATTACATTCATGCTCATGGTACAGCCACTCTCCTTAATGACCGCATCGAGAGTATATTGATACAGCGCTTATTTCCGAAAAGCGTGTCAGTCAGTTCTACAAAAGGGGCAACAGGTCATACACTAGGCGCATCAGGAGCCTTGGGCGTCGCTTTTTTACTGATGGCAATGAAGAAGCAAATATTACCACCTTGTGTTGGGCTAAGTCACCCAGAATTTGATTTGGATTTGGTGAGAGAAGCGCGTCAAAGTAAAATTCAGCGCGTGCTGTGTTTTAGCTTTGGATTTGGAGGGCAGAATGCGGTCATAGTTTTGGGTAAGGACTTTTAAGGTTCATTTAATAATTGGACAGGAAAACCTTATGAAATCATTAGAAGGATAATCAGTGGGAAATTACTGACAAACCCTGAAAGTAGAGGAGCAGAAAATTACATGGTGTCATCTTCGTTGGTCTACCATGCTGGCAAAGTTAATCCGCCTCAACCAAACCCTCGTACCCAAGAAAATCGTCCCAAAGCACTGGTTATTGCTGCAATTGTTGCAACCGTTCTTTTGTGGGCATCGGCATTTCCAGCAATTCGGGTTTCGCTCACTGCATACACTCCTGCCGAAGTAGCTTTTTTACGATACCTTGTGGCATCTGCTGTCCTGATTACGTATGCCTTGATTAACAGGATGCCAATGCCTCGACTACGTGATTTGCCGCTCATTTCCTTGTGTGGTTTTATCGGGTTTGCGCTCTACAATTTCATGCTTAATGCAGGTCAAGTTACGGTTCCAGCAGGAGTAGCAAGCTTTATTATCTCGTCGGAAGTCGGTGTGATTGCGCTGTTAGCATGGCTAATATTTGGTGAACGACTCGGCAAAGTAGGTTGGATTGGTGTTGCCTTGTCTATCGCGGGTATTGGTATTATTTCCCTCAGTGGAATCGGCGGCGGATTTCAACTGTCGGTAGGAGTGCTGCTGATTTTCATTGCAACTCTCTCGATCAGTTTGTATTCAGTGTTGCAAAAACCTTTGCTACAAAGGTACACAGCAATTCAATTTACAACTTACGCAATTTGGGCAGGAACAATTTTCTTATTTTTCCTTGCGCCCCGTGCAGTGTTGTCAATTCCTCATGCACCAATCGTACCAACCTTAGCAGTGGTGTATATGGGCTTATTCCCAGGAGTTGTTGCTTATATTGCATGGTCGTATGTATTATCCAAGATTCCAGCCTCGCAAGCAGGTAGTTATTTAGCGTTGATTCCCGTAGCCGCATTATTGATTTCGTGGTTGTGGTTACAGGAAGTACCTACACCAATCTCGTTGGTTGGTGGTGCGATTGTCTTGTGTGGCGTAATGCTTGTTAATCAACGTAGGCAGTCACCAGCATAACACCCGAACGCCAATAGGTTCGGATTCCCTACACTCCACCATGAGAAAATAGCTATGATATGTAAAAGTAGATAAATCTTAAAAATTGTTTATCAATGCTGGTTTCCTCCTCTGGCTTGTCCAAGGTCAAAGACTCAGTAAAAGAAAAGATTTTTTTCGGTAACGAACCCACAAGCGAGTTAATCGCGATTCTTACCGTTTATTTTGTTCAAGGCATTTTAAAATTAGCGCGTCTTGCCGTAAGCTTCTTCCTGAAAGATGAACTGGGTTTAACTCCAGCTCAAGTTTCAGTCTTACTAGGCATTGTCGTCCTACCTTGGATAATCAAGCCACTGTATGGTTTTATCTCCGATGGCTTGCCCATATTTGGCTATCGGCGGCGTCCATACCTAGTTTTATCTGGGATACTGGGAGTGATTTCTTGGGTGAGCCTTGCAACAATAGTTCACACACCCATTGCCGCGACACTGGCGATCGCCCTTGGTTCCCTCTCCGTCGCCGTAAGTGATGTGATTGTTGACTCACTCGTTGTCGAAAGGGCAAGATCCGAGTCACAAGCAGAAGCTGGTTCTCTCCAATCACTAACCTGGGGTACTACAGCCTTAGGAGGATTAATAACAGCCTATTTCAGCGGTATGCTCCTAGAGCATTTCACTACCAGGACTGTCTTTTGGATTACCGCCTTATTTCCGCTGATCGTGTCCGCAGTGGCGTCTTTGATTTCTGAATCGCCCGTGAGCAAAAACACCAGCGAGGATGGTCATTCAAATTTCGAGTCAATTAAACATCAGCTACGACAACTACGCGCCGCCATTAGTCAAAAAGCAATTTTGTTGCCAACAGTATTTCTCTTCCTTTGGCAAGCCACACCAACAGCTGAATCCGCTTTTTTCTTCTTCACAACCAATGAACTACACTTTGAACCCGAATTTCTGGGACGAGTGAGTTTGGTGACAAGTGTTGCTGCCCTCGTTGGTATTTGGATTTTTCAACGTTTTCTTAAAACCGTTCCCTTTCGCGTCATTTTTGGTTGGAGTATCCTACTCTCATCAGCACTGGGAATGACCATGCTGCTGTTAGTGACTCATGCTAATCGTGCTTTGGGTATAGATGACCACTGGTTCAGTTTAGGTGATAGCTTGATTCTGACCGTGATGGGGCAAATTGCTTATATGCCCGTGCTGGTATTAGCCGCGAGGCTTTGTCCAAAAGGAATAGAAGCGACATTATTTGCTCTGTTGATGTCCGTCACAAACTTGGCTGGACTGGTTTCGCACCAATTAGGCGCAGGATTAATGTATTTGTTGGGCATCACAGCAACTAACTTTGATTCCCTATGGCTATTGGTCATCATCACTAACCTCAGCACGTTGTTACCGTTGCTATTCATTAACTGGCTACCTGCTGCTGACTCCCAAACTGAGACACCAACAACACCAACCTTGCAACCAGCTTCAACAAAGAGTAGGGAACAATCATTTTTACCTGAATTTATGTCTAAGTTGATGGTGCGACGACCAGAATCTGAACCAGTTGAATAGCAAGAAAAGAAACAGATGAGGCAACGGATGATTTAACATCCGTTGTTACACGATGCGTTTTCCAGTGCTGTCATAACTGCTTGTGACCAATACAGCAAAGTCAACACATACACATATGCAGACTTTTCAAGTTCACAAAGGTGTCTCCACAGTTTGCGAAAAATCTTACACTCGGGAAGATTGGCAGGGAGGATATGAATCCCTAAAGCAGGAGTTTGATTATTGGATTGATGATATAGAAGGAGAAATTCCCCAGGAACTGCACGGGACTCTGTTTAGAAATGGTCCTGGTTTGTTAGATGTAAATGGGCAAAGAATTCATCACCCATTTGATGGAGATGGCATGATTAGCCGGATCACCTTCTCCAATGGTCGTGCCCATTTCCGTAACCGCTTTGTCCGCACCGCAGCTTATTTGGAAGAACAAAAAGCCGGGAAAATTCTGTATCGTGGAGTCTTTGGTACACAAAAACCTGGTGGTTTCCTGGCTAATGCCTTCGACTTTAAGCTGAAAAATATTGCCAATACCAATGTGATTTACTGGGGTGGTAAACTGCTTGCACTCTGGGAAGCAGCAGACCCCTATCGTCTCGATCCCCACACTTTAGAAACTTTGGGCAAAGAACACTTCAATGGTGTTTTATCAGAAGGAGAAGCTTTTGGGGCACACCCACGCTTTGACCCTAGTTGTGCTCAAGATGGCGGTGCGCCTTGCCTAGTCAACTTTTCCACTAAGCCAGGACTATCCACCACAATTACTATTTTTGAGCTAAACACCGAGGGGAAGGTCGTACGACAGCACGCCCATAATGTTCCAGGTTTCGCCTTCATCCACGATTTTGCCATTACCCCCAATTACTGCATCTTTTTTCAAAATCCCGTCAGCTTTAATCCCATACCTTTTGTGGTGGGAATGCGTGGTGCAGGGGAATGTATCAAGTTTCAGCAACATCAACCCACTCGCATTGTCATCATTTCCCGCAACCCCAAACAAAAGGGAGTTCAAATTATAGAAACTCACTCTGGCTTTGTCTTCCACCATACCAATGCTTTTGAGGTAGGGGATGAGGTTGTGATTGACTCAATTTGCTACGAATCTTTACCAGAGGTGGAACCGGAAAGCGATTTCCGGGAAGTGGATTTTGATGCTCTCAAGCCAGGACAAATGTGGCGGTTTCATCTTAATCTGAAAGCTCAAACAGTGTCGCGGGAGTTGCTAGAAAGCCGATGTTGTGAATTTCCTACCATACATCCACAAAAAGTTGGTCGCCCATATCGTTATCTGTATACAGGTGCAGCTCATGCAGAGACTGGTAATGCTCCATTACAAGCATTTGTGAAAATTGATTTAGAATCGGGCAAACGACAAATTTGGAGTGCTGCACCGCGTGGTTTTATCAGTGAGCCAGTTTTTGTACCACGCATCCCTGAAATCGTTCCTTCTCAAGGGGGGACAAAGGGAGGTGAAGATGATGGCTGGGTGCTGGCTTTGGTTTATGACTCCGAACACCATCGCTCAGATGTAGTGATTTTAGATGCAAAAGATTTTAATAAAGGAGCGATCGCCAAGTTGCATCTGAAGCATCATGTTCCATATGGGTTGCATGGGAATTTTACTTCTGAGTGCTTTTTGTGATTTCTCCAACTAAACTCCAGTTCCAAGCAATGGCAGTATCTATAGTTTAAGTAAATTTAAACACTCGACACTGTTCTAAAAATCGCTGTGGAATTTCCCAACTCTCTCCCCAGTGTTGGTGAATATAAGAAGCGTGTAGAGAAGGAAGCAAATTCCAGCCCTCATCTCCTGTGGATTCTTCGCAATCATAGCGATAAGTTTGAAACAAGGGTGTACTAGGAGTCGAGATTAAACGAGAACGATGAAACTCATGTCCGTAGACGGTTGTACCTGCGCGTACTACCAGACTATCTTGTAAAGCGACTGCTCGACGATACCCTAAAGTCAGACGCCCACCCATCTCGGCTGTTGTGGGTAACACTCCTACCATTGACCAAGATTTTCCCTCAAAATCGACTATTTGCTCGCATAGATACATTAATCCTCCACACTCAGCTATGGTGGGCATTTCAGAGAGGATTGCTGTTTTTACTGTATAGCGAGCATTGGCGTTTTCTGCTAATTGTTGAGCAAAGACTTCTGGAAAACCACCGCCAAAATACATTCCTTGCACGTCCTTTGGTAATCCAACATCTTCCAAAGGACTCCAGAAAACCAGTTCTGCACCCAACTGTTGTAGCAAATCAAGATTGTCTTGGTAGTAGAAATTGAAAGCGCGATCGTGGGCTACGGCTATCCTGATTTTGGATTTTGGATTTGGGATTTTGGATTCAATAAGCGATTGGGGACTAGCGATTAGGGATGAGGCAGATTCTTTCCTTTGTTCCCAGTCCCCAGTCCCTAGTCCCCAGTCCCTAGTCCGCAACAGTGGTAATAAACGTTCCCAGTCAAAGCAAGTATTCCCCAAGTGGGCAAGTCGGTCAATGACAGCACGCAGTTGGGGAAGTTCTGCGGTAGGCACTAAACCCAAATGCCGGTCAGGAATTGTGATGTTTTCTTCACGTCGCAGTACGCCGAGAATAGGCAATTGTAGGGGTTCTAGGGCATCCTTGAGAAGGGATAGGTGGCGATCGCTTCCCACCCGATTCAGTACCACCCCAGCAATTTTGACTCTGTTGTCAAACGAACAATAACCGTGTGCGATCGCAGCGACAGAACCAGACAACCTGCTGCAATCAAGCACCAGCACTACAGGCAAATCCAAAAGCCGTGCTACATGAGCCGTACTAGCAAAATCATTTGCCCCTCCCCGAACTTCGGGAACCCAGCACCCTGCGGGGGTTCCTCCCGCTGAGGTGACTGGCGTGAGGGGTTGGGGTGGGGCGACTCCATCAAATAGCCCCATCACCCCTTCTACTAACGCATATTCACTTATTGAAGCGTGATAAGTAAAACATTTCTGTACATAAGCTTCCGATGTGAGTACACAGTCTAAATTACGACAAGCAAGACCCGTAACGTACTGATGAAACATCGGGTCAATGTAGTCTGGACCAACCTTGAAAGATTGTACTTTTACACCTCGTTGACACAAAGACGCCAAAAGGGCGAGCGTGACAGTCGTCTTACCCACCCCACTGCGTTCTCCCGCAATGACTAAAGCCATAAATTTTTACTAAGGAGTTAAGAGCCAAAACTCCTAACTCCTTAATTTTACTTCTTAAGTTACTTCTTAAGTCCTAATTTGAGAATTTGGGTTGTGGCACCAAGGCTTTCTTCAAAAAGTGCCTCGTGACCCCAGCGTTGCACCTGCTGACTCAGCAAAGCTTCTGCCTTTTGCTCAGAAAGTGAAGTCACTTGTTGAAACACACCACTAGACTGGGCACCACCTTGTGTTTCCATCCGCATACAACCACCAGTTTCCGAACAGATCAGAGTACCGGCGTTTGCCTGTGGATTTGTGGAACTTAGGCGCAGGGCAATCAAGTCGCCAGGAACTTCACCCACATCACCGACTGGGACTCCTGCTAACTCGGCTTCTATTTGCCGTTGATCTTGGGCAACTAACTTAATTCGCGTAATCTCATAATCTCCGCTTTCTTTTTCATAAGAAATCGGCTGCCATTGCAAGCGACTTGCTAGCCAACCCAAAAACAGCAGCGCTTGTACAGGGCTGCCTTTTTCGTAATCAATGTTGATTTTGTCTACTTCTGTAAGGGCAGCACGACGTTGGGGTGCGTCGTAAGCCTCTGCTGTTAACTCTTGCCATCCTGAAAGACGACGCCAGTTGAGGTCAGCTAGAGGGATACCAGATTCTACCAACTCTTGCAAGCTCAGCAAATCAGTTTCTGGCTTGTTGAAGTTGCAGGAATCTACAATAACGTTATTGCATACTGCGGCTAATCGCTTGAATAAAGGGTTATTGGGGTCTGGCGTTGCTTTCCACCAGAGGAATTTGGGCAAGCCACCAATCAACAATGCCGGAATCATCCCACCGATCCGTTCCAAAGCAGCAGCGGTTCCTGTCAGAGTAATGTACTCACAGCAGACGAGTGTACTTGCGGACTGCTTTTGAATTGGGCAGTAGGCAGAGACTTGAGCCTTTACCCCTACGTCTTCGCCAGCTATGGGAAGCAGGGCAATAATGCGGCAGGGGTTACGGCTGGCAATTTCATCAGCAATTCGGGGACTGCTGGAATCTGGAACATAAGATACATTACCAGAACCATTCTCTGCTGTTGCTCCATTACCATGACGTTTGGCAAGTTGTTCGCGCAATACGCCAAGGGTTTCATCTGTTGCTGTTCCAGTCTCTGTCAAACCATAAGTTTTCTGCACTTCTCGCAGTGCCGTTTTCATCTGCGGGCCGAGAATGCCATCAATTGGACCTGTGTAAAATCCCAAAGTAGCCAAGAGATACTGGGTTTCTTCGGGTTCGTAAACCACCAAACTAAATGTTGTGGCGCGAGTGGCTGCAGGAAGCGCACCATCTTCACCCGCAATGCCGTAACTTTGCCAAATACGACTCAGTTCCGCTTCAATTTCTGAAAGCGAAACATCTTTGGGAGCCTGAAGTGAAAAAATTGTAGGAGCTTGGGAAGTCATAACAATTGAAGTATGAAGTATGAAGTATGAATTGCAGAAGGATAAAAGAACCGAAAAAATTCTATTTTTCTTCCTTTATCCTTCATTCTTCTATAGTCTGCGCCAGCGGCGACCATCCTGGTTAATCAACAATTCCGCTTCGGCTGGTTCCCAAGTGCCAGCTTCATACCGGGGAACTGATGCCGGATCTGCGGGTGCATCCCAAACAGAAAGGATTGGTGTCACAACCTGCCACGCGGCTTCTACTTCGTCTCCCCGTGTGAATAATGTCTGATCGCCCATCATACAATCTAAAAACAGGCGGTCATAGGCATCGGAAGTTGCTTGGATACCAAAAGAACCATAAGTAAAGTCCATGTCAACGGAACGGGTACGGAATTCCGCTCCTGGCATCTTGACTTCAAAGCGTAGAGAAATTCCTTCATTAGGCTGAATCCGCATTGCCAAAATGTTACCAGCCATTTGTTGGGCGGCAGATGGAAACATCCGAGAAGGAACTTCGCGGAAGTGAATTGAAATCTCACTCACTTTTTTTGGCATCCGCTTACCAGTACGCAAGTAGAACGGAACTCCTTGCCAGCGCCAGTTGTCAACCAGAAACTTCACTGCCACATAAGTGGGTGTTGTGGAATTGGGATTAACTCCTGGTTCCTCATGATACCCTGGCACAGGTTTACCCTTCATCCACCCAGCACTATACTGACCCCGGACTGCTGAACGGTGCAAATTTTGAACATCAGCTAATCGAGTCGCCCGCAGTACCTTCACTTTTTCCGTACGAATGCTATCGGCATCTAAAGCATTGGGAGGCTCGATCGCCGCCAGGCAAAAAATTTGCATCAGGTGATTTTGCAACATATCCCGCAGTGCACCGGAGGTTTCATAGTATCCAGCGCGGTCTTCTACTCCTACGGTTTCTGCTACAGTAATCTGAACATGGTCAACAAATTGGCGGTTCCATAACGGTTCAAAAATTGCATTGGCAAAGCGGAACACTAGCAGATTCTGAACCGTCTCTTTACCCAAGTAGTGGTCAATACGGTAGACCTGCTGTTCTTTACAATATTTCTGTACCACTCGGTTCAGGCTTTGGGCAGAAGCCAAGTCCCGACCAAATGGTTTTTCAATCACTAAACGATGCTTGTACGGGTCTTCCAGCATCCCCTCTGAGCCAAGCTGCTTGATTGCTTCTGGGAAGAAATTCGGCGCAACAGACAGGTAGAACATTCGGTTTCCGCGTGTTCCCCTTTTCTCGTCTAACTCACTTAAGAAATTCTTTAGTTTTTGGTAACTTTCGGGCTTGTCAATATCACCAGAGCAGTAAAACAGACCTTGGGAAAAGTCTTGCCACAGTTCCTCTGAACCGACACCGCCATGAGCTTCTTCCATGCCCTTGCGCATCTGTTCGCGGAAGTATTCATGGCTCCAGTCCCGACGTGCTACACCAACAATAGTGGTTTCTGGTGGAATGCGCCGTTCTTGTCGCAGTTTATAAAGTGCTGGTACCAGTTTACGCCAAGTAAGGTCGCCGGAAGCTCCAAAGATAATGATAATCTGGGGTTCGGGCATCCTTTGCTGTTGCAGACCAACCCGCAGGGGATTTTCTAGCAGACTGACCATAACAATTTTGGATTTTTAGATGTGAGATTTGTGATTGGGGATTGGGGATTGGGGATTGGGGATTGGGGATTGGGGATTGGGGATTGGGGATTGGGGATTGGGGATTGGGGATTGGGGAAATTTCCCAGTCGCTAGTCCCCAGTTCCTAGTCCCTAATTCCTATAGGGATTGGAGAAATTTCCCAGTCCCTAATCCCGAGTTCCTAGTCCCTAATTCCTACACTGGCGACAACTGTCTGACTTTGGTTTCTAGAGAACCCATCAGCGATTCAAATGGCTTGACAAACTTATCGATACCATCAACGAGTAATTCGTCCATCACTTTGTTGATATCGATGTTGATGTCTGGGTCTTTGAGGCTTTCTATCAGGTTATGAGCTTCTTCTACACCTGTTTCAACACGGCTGGCGACGTTGCAGTGGTCTGCACAAGCTTCTATCGTCGCAGGTGGCAGAGTGTTCACTGTGTCGGGACCAATCAACTCATCGACGTACATTACGTCGCTGTAGCTGGGGTCTTTGGTGCTGGTGCTTGCCCACAATAGGCGTTGCACGTTAGCACCTTTGGCGGACAATGCTTTCCATTGCTCAGTCTGAATAATCTTTTTGTATTCCTGGTAAGCAATTTTAGCGTTGGCGATCGCCACTTTTCCTTTCACAGCTTTGAGCTTAGCTTCTTGGGTAATGTCATCAACGCCTTTTTTCAATTTGGCGTCAATCTTAGCGTCAATATTACTGTCAATCCGGCTGAGGAAGAAGCTCGCTACAGACGAAATTTTGCTAATGTCCTGACCTTCTGCAACCCGTTTTTCTAAGCCGCGAATGTAAGCCCAAGCTGTGTTGACGTAGCTTTGAACCGAGAACAGCAAGGTAACGTTGACGCTGATTCCTTCGGATATTACCTGCTCAACTGCTGGCAAACCTGCCTCTGTGCCAGGAATTTTAATCATCAAGTTTTCCCGTTGAACTTCTTGGTAATAGCGGCGGGCTTCTTTGATTGTTGCTTCGGTATCATGAGCAATCGTTGGTGGCACTTCGATGCTCACATAACCATCTAATCCCTCAGTGGCATCATAAACAGGGCGTAGGATGTCACAAGCGTTACGGATATCTGCAAAAGCTAGCGATTCATAAATTTTGTATGTCGGTAATCCAGCTTTGATCCCCGCTTCAATATCGGCATCATAAATCGCGTTTCCGGCGATCGCTTTTTCAAAGATGGCTGGATTTGAGGTGATCCCGCAGATTCCTTTATTTTCAACCAGGTCTTTCAGTTCGCCAGATTGAATAATATCACGGCTCAAATTATCCATCCAGATACTTTGACCGTACTTTTTAATCTCTAGTAGTTGATTAGTTGCCATAGCTGTATTCGTTTAACTCCTGCTAATGATGTGTTTAAGTAACGTTTGTCAGGCTGTTAGTTGTTGCTTATTGGTTGTTCGTTGTTTGACTTCCCAATAACTACTAACTATTAACCAATAACTGCTAACCACTAACCACTCACTCATGGCTTATGTGCTTGCTGCACCCAAGACTGACCTTCTCACACTCAAGAGTGACCGTTTTTAATAAAAGACTCCACCTTTGCGACATCTTTTGGGCTTCCAATAATCAAAGGCGTGCGCTGGTGGAGTTGTTTCGCTACCACGTCTAAGATATCCATGTGTCCCGTAGTAGCGCGACCACCTGCTTGCTCAATGACAAAGGCTAGGGGAGCGGATTCATAAAGCAAGCGCAGTTTACCTTCTGGTTTGGAAAGTGTACCAGGGTAGAGAAACACACCGCCTTGAAGCAAAATTCTGTGGATATCACTTACCATTGCTCCACTATAGCGAGCGGTGTAGCCTTCTGTTCTGTGAACGTAACGGACGTATTCCCGAATCGGTTCATCCCACTGCCAAAAATTACCCTCGTTGACGCTGTATATGGAACTGTGCTCAGGAATCCGGATATTTTCTTCCGTGAGGATAAACTCTCCTAAGCTGGGATCGAGGGTAAACGAATGAACTCCCTTACCAATAGTATAGACCAGCATCGTGCTGGGACCATACAATATGTAGCCAGCGGCAATTTGGTTACGCCCAGGAGCTAACAGGTCAGCTGCTTCACCATTGAGGTCGTTTCCTTCCTGTTGTCGAATTGCGAAGATCGAACCCAAACTGAGATTTGTATCAGTGTTCGATGAGCCATCAATTGGGTCATACAAAAGAGTGTAGCGACCCACCGGGCAGTTTTCCGGAATGTAGTAGGGGTTTTCCATTTCCTCGGAAGCTAAGCGACAGACTAAACCGCTTTGCTTAAAAACCGAGATAAATACATCATTGGCATAGACATCCATCTTTTTGACGGATTCTCCTTGCACATTGACTTCCCCTGTAAATCCGAGAACCCCTTCCATTAAGCCTGCACGGCTGAGGCGACGAGCAATCAGTTTGCCAGCGAGGGCGATCCGATTCATCAGCGCACTCAGATCCTGGGCTTCGGGCGAAAAGCTGTGAAGTTGCTGTAGGACATGACGGGATAATGTTGTACAATCACGATCTAACGCCTTGTCTACGACTTCGCTGCTTACCGACTCTAAAGATTCCGGCGGTTTAGCCATTTTTTATTCTCCCTAGAGACTAGGTGTTTGTTGGGTTCATCCCGTGCGTTGCAACTTGTGGTTGCTGCCTCTATCTTAGAAAGGTAATTTGACAATCTAAATGTGATTTTAGATAAACTAAAGAAATGAATCACCTGTAGGTCTATCCAAAGCTAAGTCACCAGCTTGGAATGTTATACTTGAGCAAGTCTACCTAGTCTAAATGGAAATTTAAACACAATCGTGTCTCACGAGACAGAACTTTATAGGTATAGTCAGGAAATCAAGCGAACCACACCGCTGTAAACCAAAGAAACATTTGTTACTGTGGTTGACAAGATGTCCCCACTCGCTGGGGAGACTTATAGAAGAATCAAAAAAACGAAAACAAGCAAACCTTCTACTGCGGCTGTGTTGAACGTCGCGGAGTATACTTTACCATTTTAAAAACCGACTCGTCATGACTATGAGCTAAAAGTCATAACTCGTCGGTCATAACTCGATCAAATTGTTTTATTGATTTTTCTAGATATTTCAGCGCTTAATAGCTTGCATAACTAGACAACAATTTGCTACTATTGTATTTCATCGCTCTTAAGACTCTTATCTTTTCACCCAACTACCTTGTCGCTCCTCCTCGCGGGGTTTAGCCTTATTAACTCTAAGTTGGCGACCCATCCATTCAGCTCCATCTAACTCTGTAATGGCAGCATCCTCTTGGGCATCTTCGCTCATGTCAACAAAGGCAAAACCGCGTAATCGTCCAGTTTCACGGTCAGTAGGTAAGACAACTCTTTTGACCTCGCCATATTCTGCAAATACTAATTTTAAATCTGCTTCTGTGGCGCGGTAGGAGAGATTTCCAACGTAAATAGTCATGTGAATCACGTAAGTCGCAACAAAGAGCGAATAGTTCAGCTTGAAAACAGCTAAAACAAATAGCAGGAATTGCTTTCGTCTCGTCTGATTCACCAACGGCAAAGATTGTAGGAGCAAAGCAACCTGTGGAGGTTGCGTCTTCTTACAACTCAACCAGTGGTCATGCTGAATTTTCGCATACGCTACATATCATAACTGATTGCGTCAATTTTCAAAGTATGAGATTTTACAAACACTTATAGGTTCAAATCAGCTTGGCTTATATGTGCTAATTTTTTTTATGGTTAATAAAATTTTGTTTAATTTTTTCTAAGTTTCAATTATCAAAAATACCTATTTATGCAGATGCGGAAATTTCAATTTTGAAATTTTCGTATTTTCATTTGGTCTCAAATAACTTCTATCCCATACTTGAGATCATCTGCGCACCCCTCTTTAGAAGGAGGCAACACGGCAGTTGACAAGGTGTTAGAAATCGAGTAAAAGAGCAAACCGCCGTACAAATATTTTGCAATAAAACGTAAAAAATTTTATAATATGCTAACCTGATGCAAAGACACAAACGTATCTAGTGCGTCTTTGCATTAGGTAAGATTTTACGGAAAATCAGTGAACCTAAGTTTACGTGAGTTCGACATCATTCAAAGCAGACCTCACCCCAAACCCCTCTCCTATTAGGAGAGGGGCTTCAAACGCTGATTCTAATGTTGCTCCTCCCTCTCCTAAAACGAGGAGGGAGTGAGTGTGAGGTTTGTCGAACTCACGTTAAGTTTATTCAATGCTAATTGCCTGAGGACCACCAGTTTTGCCATTATGTGCCTGAGTGGGTTCAGTCGTTGAATTCCTGTAGGTTGTTGAACCGCGTTGTTGGTCGAGCCAGCTTTTAACAGGATCGTCAGCAAGGCTGAGTCGAAGCAAACCAGAGACGAAACCGCCTAGAAATGAGACTGGGTGCTGGGTGAATTGTTTAAATATGGGTGTTAATTCATCAATGAACATGAGAAATCTCCTGGCTCTTGATTAAAAATTAAGACTATTAAAGCGATGGTAACGTGTCGAGTGATGCCTTTGTGAGGATTGTTATTGTTCTGGAAGCTTTGGGGACTTTATGGTGAGGAAAGCTAGGAGTGCATCTATCTAGGAATAGAATAAGCGGTGGTAAAACATTCCCAACACAACCACCGCTGTTCGTCTCGATTGTACTTACATCGAAGTTTGTTCAGGCATCATGCATTTATCAGAGTCACAACCTGCTGGTCCTGCTTCTATTAATTCGCCGAAATCATAGCGGCTTAAAACAGCATGAAAATCTTCGGTTTGGCGACGCATTTCCACTTCTTTCATAAGCTGTTCGTAGTGTTGTTTTGTTATTGGCTCAAAGGGTAAGCGCGGAAATGTTTGAAGATCGTCAAACCGTGCTAGGAGTGCGGCGCTAATGTAGCCTTGATCATCTCTGATAGCTTCATATATGCGAGTTCCCAAGGCTTCAACTTCATTTTCCCGTAGTTCAATGGTGGCAGAGGTGTTATGTGTCACATAAAATTTCTGCACTTGCATATAGAAATCCATTTGGGCGATCGCACTAAATTTACTGATATCTATTTGATCAGCGCCTGGTAAATCAGCCCAAAGTACAGAGACTGGAATTTCCACAAGCCATTCGCTAACTCGGGGATCAAAGGGATCATTTAACAAGTTACCTTGTTCATCTTTGTCAGATTGAGAAGGTATGACATTGTAGCCGTAGTCAATACAAGCTAAAGCTACGGGATCATTTTTGCGGAAGGTGATCCGACGAAGAAATCTTTGTGCCTTGGGCGGATGCCATCCTGGGCTAGCACCTGTTAATAAAGACTTGGTACCGCTTGGTTGAACTGTGGTACAGCGATTTGGACGTTTGAGATTGTGGCGATCGCAGTACTCCCAAACAACACGCTGCACAGTATTTTTCCAAAAACTTAGGTATTCTTCCTCTTGACGCTTAAATGCAAGTCCTTGAGCAGTCGCAGGTCTTCCTTGTTCCCACCAACGTAACCAATCTACCCCAAAAGCTTGAACAAAGAAATCAAATAACCCTGTGAAAGAAACACCAACAATAGGGTCTAATTCACGGCTGTACTGATAGCGTGGTTCAAGAAATTTGTGATGCAAAAGTGCAGCTACAGATAAAGCACCTGCTGTAAAAGCCTCCTCTTGTTCTTTGTAGTTATTTGGATCTATTTGATTTAGGTGAATTTCTGCCAAGTTGCAGTGAAAATTCGAGCCAATAATTTCCATTTTTGTTACCCTAGAGGCTTTTTATCCCCTAGTTCTACGAGTTCCTCATTCCCCGTAGATCCGACTATATTTTCTACTAATAATTCCAAAGAGGATTAGTAGCCGGAGACTCGTGGAGCCGTTTTTCATAACGGGGGTCAAACCCAGATTATATTCTTTTTAAACCTCAACGTTGACTGTGTATAATTATGGCTTAAATATGGTTTAAAAAGGTTCACTCTCTAGTCTGTACGGTGTCAAAGGTGCTTTAGTTCCTCTGATTACCTCGGTATTCCCAATCGCAGGGTTCACCGAATTTCTCCGGTTTTTAACGTGAGGCAAAACTATCTACCACACGGGTTTAAACCATAGCGAGCCAAACGATGCTCTAACTCACTTTCAGGTATTTGAGGATAATTCTCCTGCAACCAATCTTTGGCTTTTCCCTCAGCGTATGCTTTGAGGAAATCCACTTTTTGTGCATTATTTCTCAAAAGGTCACAGTTAGCTCTGGCAACAGCTTCACCAGCCCATTGAATTGCGCCTTCGCCGCTGTAGTATTGTTTACGGACAGCATCAAGACATTCTTGTAATGTGGGCTTTTGGTGAAAAACTCTTGTGTGGTTCGCCATTCTTAGAGCATCACGCTCTGGATCGATGCGCCAATTGCCATTTTCATCCTGCTGCCAAAGATTGTTCTTAGCATCTGCAAACAGATGATCCTCACTGAAACCTTGACGCATGCCAGCACTGTTATGCGTTAGATAGCCATCGCAGTAGAAGCAATGAGCTTCTTCGACTTCAATATCATAAGTTTGGACATGATCGTAGCTGCCAAAACCTTTGACAGTGACTGGAACATCGAGTGAAATGTCCGACTCAGCAATATAGCGTTCATAGTTGGCATCCACCAAGCGCGATCCTTGAAATCCCATTTCTCGCATCTCGCTATAGGTATAAGCCTCCCGCATCATGACACCAGGAACGGTGAAGCCGTACATTTTCAATCCTTGTCTCAGCTGTCCCTTAATGCTGTGGGGAGCAATAAGAGCGTTGTAACGCTCTTTCAGCGCTGGAATGGTAAGGTTGTACTTAGCTTGCCATCCTTGCTTTTGAGGATGAGTGATCGTCATTCTACCAGCGATCGCCAAGCTGGATAAAACTGCTGCGACTTGTCTGATAAATGAGCGGTAAACTGTTGTAACTAGCTGCGGTGGACGGTTATTGACAGCACCATCGCTATCCATTAATCCTGCCAGATAAGCTGCTCGGATATCTACTGAACCCTGGAGAATAAAACTGGGAACTTCCAGAGAAACATTAGGCTGCTTGATATATCGATGGAAATATTCTGCCAATCTTATAGATGAGCAAATTGATTTGGCAGTGTTTTCACCCTTGGTTATGCTGTGACTAGCAGTCAGCCCAAATAAAGCTAAAGCAGAATCTATTTTGGCTTGAATTCCTGCCGTAAGTTCTGTATCTGAACTGTTCATTGACCATTCAACACGACCGTATGGCTTATCATGCTTATTGCGACCAAGAGCAACATAGCCATCACCGTGGGTAAAACCTATCAGCCAAGCGACTTCTGATGTCAGATCAGGAATAATAAACGACTTAGCGGTTCGACTTTGAGATGGTCTTTTTTCTGTAAAGTCAACAGGCAAATGCGTCACTGTACCTGGTAGTACTTGTGTATTGTGTAAGAGGCGATCGCCCTCTACTAAACTTGCCGCTGACTTCCAGACAATCCCCCCTTTAGCATCCGCAAGAACTGCTTGTCTATGGTTTAAAGTTGCTCTTGGGTAGGTAGCGTTGGTTTCAATTTCATAGACATCCTGAAATCCTTGGTCAAATTTATCAACCACTCGCCGAAATCCCAAGGGGGTTTGCACTAAGTCACCCACTTGGACATTACGAATGGGAATCAGACCTTTGGAGGTATGAACCAAGGCATCTTCAGGTAGACATCTTCTGATATTACCTGCAACAATTGTGACAGCTGCTTCATCAATCAATAAACAGCATTCAACGGAGTTTAACTGTCGTCCTACAGCTTTATTCAGGATAGATGCACAACGCTGGTAAAGCCCAGGCAATTTTACAGGATTAGCAACGCCTCCAAAGCCATTGAGAGGTTCTCCTGCTTGACGTACATCGCTAATATCAACAATGACTTGAACGTCTCCACAAAAGCGTTCATCAGTTGAAAGTTCCAACAGGCTTTGATATGATTTCACCCAACCTTGACGGCTATCGCCAACGTAAATAGTGACGATATTGCCTTCTATGTTGACTTCTGTCTCTTCACGACGCTTATCAACAGGAGTACTACCAATTTCACCCTGCACTTGTACTTGAAGACGATTGCGGATTGGAGGCAACTGGTTAATATATTGTGGTTCTAGAACTGCTCCAGTGCCACACCCCATCATTGCCAAATCCACCATTAACCCGAAAGCGCTCCAGTCTTGCAGGTTGGTAGATGTACAATTGTACGCTCCAGAAAAGTTTTTTTGTTCTTTTAGCCAGTTTGTACCGCCTACCCATAACCAACGCCCACTGGGTAAAGCTTTTAAGTTTCGCTGCATCCGCTCTAAGATATCAGCCTCATGTGGAAGTAGCTTCCCGAGAGTGATTAAAGCTTGGAGGGTGCGATCGCACACCTGATCCCAAGTCTCCCTTACCTCAGCCTCTTGACGGCGGCTGTAGGTTCTAAAAAACACTGGGTTAGCAGCTGGGGCAGTTTCTGGAAATTTTGCACTAGTAAAGCGTTTTCTTTCAAGCTCACGAACCATAATCAAGTCTTGTTGCTCGCTGACATAGATTATGACTATACGGCAAGTGAATGAGAGGGTAAAGGTTGAAAAATTGATGAATTTGCGCTACCTATACGGCTGCACTCATTGTGGTAAAATTTTATAGCTATTTTCGTTGAAACAAAATACAGTTCCATTAATGGAAAAGTATATAATGTCCAATTAGCGAGTCAAAATCTTATTTCATAAAATGGGGGTAGATATGTGTGAATCCCTATCAGGGATTGAAAATGTTGCCCCTTGGCGTTCCCCCCTCGCCCGTGCTTTGCACCGTAATCGTAGCCAGCCCCACTCGCGCTACTTTCAACTGGCAACTGTCCAAACTGACGGACGCCCCGCTAATCGTACTGTTGTTTTTCGGGGGTTTCTAGGGGATACCAATCTGCTGAAAATCATCACAGATACACGCAGTCAAAAATTCGACCAAATACTTCATCAGCGTTGGGCAGAAGCTTGCTGGTATTTTACCGTGACTCGTGAGCAATTCCGCATAGCAGGAGAACTGAGTTTTATCGATGGTAATCATCCTGACTTAGAACTGCAAAAAGCTCGTCAGTTAACCTGGCAAGACCTTTCAGACAATGCTCGTTTACAATTCGCTTGGCCCCATCCTGGAAAACCTAGAGATCATCAACAAGCTTTCTCATCATCCCTTCTTGATCCCGCTAGTCCTCCACCTAATTTTTCCTTGTTATTGTTTGATCCCACTCAGGTGGATCATTTAGAATTGCGCGGCGATCCCCAAAATCGTTGGTCTTATCTGCGTGGTAACACTTGGTCTACGACTGCAATTAATCCGTGAAGAATTTCTGTCCTTAAAGTTGCAAAAATGTGCTAAGTAGCTAAGTTTATATTACGAGAACAGTGAAAGAAATTGTGTCTTTTATGTATTAAATTTACAGCATTTATATGGGCAAGATACAGAAAGAAATAATGAACCACAGATGGACACAGATGGACACAGATAAATAATTACTTCATTCAATTGAGTTGCGCTATATGAATTCTTTGGGCTTCCAAACAGTTGTATGTACTAAAACTACCAAAGAAAAACAGCCAAAAAACTTATTTCTTGGCTTTTTTCCAGTGCGGAAGTTCGTAGTGAGGACTTTAGTCCTCTTTACCACAAAGCAAGGACTGAAGTCCTTACTACAAATAAGTTTTCTTATGGACAATTAAGCGAACACGATAGAACTCGCTTGCTCGTTAAATTCCAGAGCCATCCAAGAACTCCTCTATTATCTTATTTTCCAAGCGACAACTCGTGTGCTTTTCTGCCAAAGATGCCTCATCAGTTAATATATGAGAATTTGGAACGCTAGGTATTTGAAATGCTGAGTTAAGAGGAGAAAATGAAACTTTTTGCTGTGTTTGTTGCAGCTGTTGAATTTGCTGTTCAAGTTGCTCAAGCCTATCTACTAAAGCACGTATCACTTGGGCTTCAGCATCTGGTAAACTTCCGTGTTCTAGTGGGTTTACTCGAACGCCAGCGCGAAAGATAATTCGACCAGGAACGCCAACCACAGTACAGTCGGGTGGCACATCACGCAATACAACTGAGCCAGCACCAATACGGACATTGTTACCAATTTGGATATTGCCCAGCACCTTGGCTCCAGCTCCAACGACAACATTTTCGCCTAAGGTAGGATGACGCTTACCGCATTCTTTACCTGTACCCCCGAGGGTGACACCTTGATAAATCAGGCTATAGTCTCCGACAATCGCCGTTTCCCCAATTACCACACCCATCCCGTGGTCAATAAAAACACCATGCCCAATGGCTGCACCAGGATGGATTTCAATTCCGGTCAAAAATCGAGCGATATGAGAAATTAGGCGCGGGATAAAGGGAATACCAATGCAATAAAGCCAATGAGCTAACCTGTGCAAAAGTAGAGCTTGCAAACCGGGGTAGCAAAACAATACTTCCAACCAGTTACGAGCAGCTGGATCGCGTTCAAAGATGATGCGGAAGTCAGTAATGAGTGTAGATAGCACGCTTCTATTACCCTAGTTTTGCCAATCTAGTCAAACTCTATATTAACGTCCTATGTCCATGCATAATTGTTCAAAATCCTAAGGTTTTTTCTTTTGGGTTTCAAACCGGCAGGATCACAAGAAAGCAGGGGAAGAAGAGGAAACTTCTTCTCCTGCACCCTCTGTACTCCCTGTACCTTAAACAGCTACAGCTTTGTTTATGGGAATTTCGGAATTGAACTAGCTATTGAATTGGAAAAACACACCGCCTTTGAGTAATCCCGTGTCACCCCCATAACTACTGACTGTAAGCGATCGCAAATCTTTAAAAAACGGCTTACTCAAGACTTCCACAAACTTAAGAATTGGTAGTTGACGCTCTAAAATCTCCTGACTCTTTGTCCAGTCGAGATATACGTAGCCTTGATTCGGTTGAGGAATAGCAGCAATACTGTCTTGGAAATTGCGACTGTTGATTAAGGAGTTATTTTTAGCTGTCAAAGCTTGATCAATAGCCTCAACAGAGGATGCGAAAATCTCGTAATTTCCCAGATCAGCACGCGCCCCTAAAACCTTCGCCTGGATTGCGAATAATTCTTGCTCTTTTACTTGATCAGATTTATTGACAGTAGCGCTTAACTGTGTCCAAGCGGAAATTTTTTGTTCGTCTACAGTGAAGGAATTCAGCGAAAGCCCTTTTGATGAGGCGAGTTCATCCAAATGAGAAATTCCTGCTGCTGTACCCTCAGATTTTTGGGCTACAAATATCCAATCAGGAGTTGTTTGGTCTTGACGAGGTAACAATCCTATGGCGTATTCTCCTTGCACCCAGTTGAAAATATCCTTTCTCCAGTTGATACCCCATTGTTTTTCTACATCTGCCAAAGGTGGTAATAATTTAGAAATGATATCTTGTGGGGAAGCAGATAGGGCGGCTGTCACTTGTTCCCAGAGTTGGGCTAAATCACTGTCAGCCAAACCGTTCAAATTGGCTCCTGCAACTGCCAAACTTGCTGCAGCAGGGATATACTCCAATGCACCCACAGGTTTAGAGAGTTGTGCAGATGGAGGTGAAGTTTTCTCCTTTGCCAGTAAAGCAGTTTCAGCTAGCAATCCTTTGGAATTGGATACCAAAGAAATAATTTGGTTGTCATAAATTTGAGCATCGGGTTTTAACCCTTGCCATTTTGCGACTATGGGGAGATTTAGGAAAGCAACAGCCAGTGCTTCTTTGGGCAGTTGTTTGATGGCTTGTTGGTATTTGTTGGAACTGGTCAAATTGAGTTCCTCAGCCTGTACGTTATTAATAGCCTCTCGCAGCACTTTTGGATCGTTGGCAAACAAGACAAAGCTGTTGCCTACAGTTGCACCAGCAAGAGGATTTTGGTTTTTGACTTTTTCCTTCTCAAGTGAAGTGGCTTCGGTTGGAGGGATTTGATTGTCATAGATCAGCTTCACGCCTTCGTACTGCTCAGTTGCTAAATTTGCCCCAGCCAATGCGCGTTTGGAAAACAATACCTCGACAAATTCGCGGCTTTTCTCCGGTTCAGTGGTTGCAACTGCCATAAGATATCCTGGCTGTTGTCCGTTTTCAGAGTCACGGTCAATGTCTAAGGTGGTGACAGCCAGTGTTATTTCGTTTCCTAGCCAAGGTTTAATATCCTCTTGGTAATCTATACCCGTATTAGCCAGTAAATTTGTTTTTAATTTTGACAGTTCCCCATCACCCTCAAACCCCTGCAAGCGTTCTGGATTTACTAGCATTGACACCATTACTGGTGCTTGTTTCGACACGAATATGGTAGCATTTGACTGTTCAGTAGAGGCGCGAGTCAACGGACTTTTGGCATAAAACCCGTTACAACCAGTGATACCAATCAACAGCAGCATAATGGTACCCGCTGCTAGAACTCTGAAGAATGAGCGTTGTGTCATAATTTTTACACATACTACTAGGGGCGCAAACACAAATAATCAACCACCATCAGAAATATCGAAGGCAGTTCTGTTACTAGAAATTAGTTTAGTACTGAAACTTCCGCAGAAATCTATCAAAAATTAGGTTATCTCCTACCTCTATCAAGTGATTGATACATCTACCAACCCCAAAGAACGAAGATTTCTGCCAACATAAGTAGTAGAGAATTTGTATTAAAACTTCATGGCAGGTAAACCTTCACAACCATTTATCACCCAAATTAGCGTAGAGGAATTAGCGCAACGCTTATCTTCAAAAGATTCACTTCAGCTAGTAGACGTGCGCGAACCACAAGAAGTGAGCATTGCCCACATTGACGGCTTTGTCAATCTTCCTCTGAGTCAGTTTCCGGATTGGGCAGACCAAGTCAGCACCCGATTAAATCCTGAGGCTGAAACACTTGTGCTGTGTCATCATGGCATTCGTTCTGCCCAGATGTGTCAGTGGTTAATCGTTCAAGGGTTTACAAATGTGAAAAACATTGCCGGCGGAATTGATGCCTACTCAACGTTGGTTGATCCTTCAATTCCCCAGTACTAGCTCCTGTTTTGCACTTCTTCGACATGATGCCTTTAGGAGACTGACGATTCCAAATTACCTTTGCTATCCTTGGCATAAGCTAGGATAGCTTTAAGTATTAATAGTTATCAGGAAATTAGTAACTTGAAATACAGCGATTTCAAGAAGCTTATGGAAGTATTCATAAGAAAGGGGCTATTTTACTTAAAATGCAAAAGCATTTCCAGCAGAGTTATGCTGTAGTTAAAGAAACTTTCTTCTCTTGCCAGTACTGAATCTTTATTCTTAACTTACTTCTTTTTACTTATTCCTGTAGAAGCTAACAGTTTGCTATCTTAACTTTACTATTATTAATCTTTTTTGGAGTTGTCTCCATAAATTTTTTCAAACTTTACTTAAAACTCGGCTTCAGTGCAAAATACATTATGCAAGTCCACCTAACAAATCGTCAACAGCATATACTTTCGGCAACAATACGTCATTATATAGCGACAGCAGAACCTGTTGGTTCTAAAACTCTTGTTGATGAGTACAACCTTGGTGTGAGTTCAGCAACAATCCGCAATGTCATGGGCGTGTTGGAAAAAGCTGGGTTACTGTACCAACCTCACACTTCTGCTGGACGCGTACCTTCTGACTCTGGCTACCGCATTTATGTTGACCAGCTCATTACACCTTCTGAAACTTTAGCACGAGAGGTAGAACTGTCACTGCAAAAGCGGCTCAAGTGGGAAGATTGGAGTTTGGAAGCTCTACTGCAAGGAGCGGCGCACATTTTAGCAACCCTAAGTGGTTGTATTACCTTGATTACCATGCCGCAAACCGCGACAGCAGTGTTGAGACATTTACAACTGGTGCAAATAGAAACAGGACGGGTGATGCTGATTGTGGTGACGGATGGATATGAGACACATTCAGCATTGATGGATTTACCGCAAGCCTCGAAGGATACACAACCAGATGCAGAAGTCATCGACCGGGAGTTACAGATTGTCTCTAACTTTTTGAATAGCCACTTGCGCGGACGAAGCATAACTGAATTAGCCAGCCTGAAATGGAGCCAATTAGACCGAGAGTTTCAAATATATGGCGAATTCTTGAAAAAATCAATTGCAGAGTTCGCCCATCGCACTCTCACACCATCTGCGGCACAAATTATGGTTCGCGGTGTTGCGGAGGTTTTGCGCCAGCCAGAGTTTTCGGAATTACAGCAAGTGCAAATGCTGATCCACCTGTTGGAAGAAGAACAAGACCAACTGTGGCGATTAATATTTGAAGAGCAGCCGGAGACTGAGGAAGTGGGTAAACCACGAGTTACTGTTCGTATTGGCTCAGAAAACCCTCTAGAACCTATACGCACTTGCTCGTTGATTTCTTCCACCTACCGTCGGGGTTCCGTAGCAGTAGGTAGCGTGGGAGTTTTGGGACCAACGCGCCTAGATTATGAAGGTGCGATCGCAGTGGTGGCTGCTGCTGCTGATTATCTATCGGAAGCTTTCAGTTATTTCAATCCCTAATAGGGATTTATGAGTTTGGGCGCTCTCAAACTCATAAAAAAATACCATTTATAACGGTTCTCAATTGAGTGCAATACATTAAGAAATAAGAACCACAGATGGACACAGATAAATCTGTACTTCATCCAAACGAGAAGCGCTATAAATGACGCGATTTGTGGCAGTACAATCGGTGGATTGGTTAAAACCAGCTGAAATCATGGTCAGAAAAATTGCCTTTTGGGTGCTGTGGCTAGGATTTATTACCTATGCCTTTTTCTTTGCCCCTCCAAATCAGCCCGACACATTCGAGTTGATTAAAAATCTTTCCACTGGTCATTGGCAAGGGATTAACCCTTTAGTCGTGGCACTCTTCAACATTATGGGCATTTGGCCCATGATCTACAGTTGCCTCATATTTATTGATGGTAGAGGGCAAAAAATTCCTGCTTGGCTGTTTGCTTCAGCTTCTTTTGGAGTTGGGGCGTTTACCCTACTGCCTTACTTAGCGTTGCGGGAACCAAATCCAAAGTTCCCTGGTAGAAAGAATGCTTTTTTAGCTGTTCTTGACTCTCGCCTAACGGGTATTGCTTTGGCTGTAGGTACGGCTATCTTAGTCGCCTATGGTATCGGGCAAGGAGATTGGGGAGATTTTGTTCAGCAGTGGCAAACAAGCCGCTTTATCCATGTGATGAGTTTAGATTTTTGCCTGCTTTGCGTATTGTTTCCAGCTTTGTTAGGAGATGATATGGCGCGCCGGAATATGAATAATCCTCAGTTGTTCTGGTTGATCTCATTCATACCGCTATTTGGTCCCTTGATGTATTTATGTATGCGTCCACCTTTACAAGAAGCGGGTGGAGAGATGATATCGAGTCAGCAACAACCAGCGGGAAATTAAGATTATGAATAGAAAAATTGCTCTTTGGTTATTGTGGGTTGGATTTATAGCGTATCTATTATTTTTGGCTCCTCCACTACACTTAGAGGATACTTTAACACTCCTGAAAAATATCTTCACTCTCAATTGGGTAGATGTAAATCCAGTGATCCTCTCTTTATTCTCCCTAATTGGTATGTGCCTGTTCATTTATTATGGTGTTCTGTTCTTTGATGGCAGGATGCAGTGGATTCCTTTCTGGCCCTTTGCTATAGCGTCATTCGCTTCGGGTACGCTTGGTCTTATACCTTATTTGGCTTTGAGGGAACCGAATCAACAATTTTCGGGACGGAAGGATGCTTTTTTGCAGCTGTTGGATTCTCGCTTTTTCGGTATTGCCTTGAGTTTAAGCACTCTTGGTTTGCTGATTTATGCTTTTTTAGGGGATTGGGCAGGGTTTTGGCAGCAGTTTCAGAGCGATCGCTTTATTAATGGCATGAGTTTAGCATTTTGCTTGTTTTGCCTACTCTTCCCCACCGTCCTTGGTGATGATATGGCGCGACGGCGTTGGAATAATCCTCAAGTGTTTTGGGTAACAGCACTTGTTCCACTCTTTGGTCCACTTGTGTATCTTTGCCTGCGTCCGCCGATACAGGAGAATATTGCTCAACAAACACCAGGATCTTTTAGCAGCAGTAGGGTGCGATAGGCTCTAGGGTGTAGTTGATGTTGGAGTAGATCGTGTGATTGAAACTCCTCTATACAACTACGCTATTTGAACAGAAAAATTTCATCCACTGCTAAGTTAATTTTGTTTCTGGATAATCGTGAGATAAGCTATTCTGTTAAGTTGTTAGGCTGCTCACAAAAGTTATGAGTGTGAGTCTAAGAGAAGTAACCAAGGAAAATTGGATTCAATGTATCAGGCTTAAACTTGCGCCTGAGCAAGAAAGTCTGGTTGCACCAAATGTGGACTCAATTGCAGAATCAAAATTTGAGCTTCACTATCTGCCAAGGGCAATTTACAACAACGAAAATGTTGTCGGTTTTCTCATGTACTGTCCTGAGATCGAAACCGAAGAAAAAGATCTATATTGGCTATTTCGATTTATGGTTGACGTTAAGTATCAAAAGCAAGGCATCGGTAGGGCTGCGCTTGAGTTAGCCTTAGCGGAAATATCTAAGAATAATTGTCGTAAGATTAACGTCATATACTCGCCCAAAAACTATGTTGCAGCTAAGCTGTATGCAAGTTTTGGATTCAAGCAAGTTGATATAGCAGAAGATGGCGATATTATTGTACAAAAAAGAGTGAACAATATAACCACTTTTTGAATTCAAAATTCGCTCATTTGCTCGTTCAAAATTTAAGAAAAAGATTTTGAATTGATTAATTCAGGATTAAATAAGTTATTTGCCCGATCAAATCCCCGATTTCTTTAAGAAGTCAGGGATCTTGTTTTTTCACAAATTCTCAACGGATTGCTACTGAAGTTGGATTAATTGTTGACCGCTTCATAAGATGAATCTCTGGCAATTTCCACCAAGGAGCATGAGGAGACTCGTGATGTTCTTCGTGATAACCAAAGTGATAGCAGGTGATAAATGACCACCAAACTGGGCGTGAGATAGTTTGGGCGCGATGAGGTTCACTATAACCGTCTTTTGGCTCTTGGTGGGGCAGGAAGGTGCCAAAATAAAATAACTGTACTGAACTTAAAACCGATGGTATAGCCCAAAAGTAATTTAAATTCTCTTCCGGTATATGGAGCGTGTAATGAATAACGTTATAGATAACCATTAAAGCGATGATTTGTCGCCAGCTCCAGTAATTCTTCATGAAATTCAAATACCAGGCAAAGAAATTTTTATGTTTCCCGTCGTGAAAATCGGGGTCTAGTTCACTAGCAGGACGGTGGTGATGTATCCAATGCTTTTTAATTAATTTGTTATAAGATAAACACCCATAAAGTAATAGAGATAGCGAACCAATAAAATGATTTATCTTGCTGTTGCCTGGAAACACGACTCCATGCATCGCATCATGAGCGGTAATAAACAATCCTGTGTAGAGAAATGTCTGCCAAAGTACTCCAAGTAATAAAGTCAAAGTATTAAATTTGGAGATATCTACACAGAGTAATAAAATTAAGCTAGTTGCCCAAATTGCAATAATGGCAATAGCAATGACCAGTCCTGTGGTAGATTCGCTCTTTAGTTTTACTTGTTGATGACTGGTTGGTTTTTCTAATTGTTGAACCACGGTTTTACTTTGTTTGGGTAAAAATTCAGAAAATAAACTCATGACGAGCTACACTAACTATCTGACAGAGCAACTCCATCAGTGTTTAGTGCTATGCCTTAGCAACGCAAGTCTAAGATTATGTATAAATATTAAGTTACTTTAATAATTGTATATGCAACAAGGTAGCGAAAATTTTTTTCGTCTGAAGCGTCGCTGGTAGTGGCATTATGCAGTCTTAAGAAGAATTCAGAACCCAGAATTCAGCTATGCGTATCTGTAATGTGGGGTAAATAGCTAAGCTGAGTTCTGGGTTGTTTCAAGACTAGTGAGTAAGGTTGAGGACGTCGCGCACAACGCTGAAGCCGTTGAGGTCCCAGAGTAGGTAAGCAATAAAACCAATCATCGCTAAACGACCTTGCCAAAGTTCGGACTGTGGAGTAAATCCAGGCTTAACTGCATTGCGATCGCTGCCATTATATGCTTTTTCAGTTGCATCAGTAGGAAAAGGTCCCTTAGTCATTGTTAACTTTCCTTAAGTATCTCAATTACACTTTTTATCATAGTCACCCACCTAGTAAGCGCTATCTGTCTGTAGTGCCAAAACTTCTGCTAGTCCAAAGGATGAGATTTTGAGAGAATTCTGTAAAATTTTGTATCACATGGGTGAATAAGTGTTTGGTCACCCGATTGAGTGGTGTATACCAAGAGAATTTCTAAATTGAAAATCTAACGTTAGTCAGAAGGTTTACTAAATTTTCTTGCTCAAACTATAGGCAGGAAATAGAGTTTTGTAACTGAAGAATAACTGAAGAATATGGCTCCTACAGTACTGATTACAGGTGCTTCCCTAGGCATTGGGAAAGCAACAGCTCTTCTATTTGCCCGCAAAGGATATGACCTCGTACTGACTGCTCGTCACCTTGATGGCTTGGAAAGCGTAGCACAGGAGGTGCAAAGCCTTGGTTGTCCAGCGCCATTGACGATTCCTTGTGATGTCACAGATTCATCGCAGGTGGACACACTCGTGGAAAAGGCTTTGGATCGTTATGGCTATATCGATGTACTAATTAACAATGCAGGCAGGTTCGCAGAGGGACCAGTGGAACAGTTCTCTGTTGACGATTGGCATCAAGTGATAGACCTTAACCTATGGGGATATATTCACACAATTAATGCCCTTCTGCCTCATTTCCTCCAGCGGAAGTCTGGAACGATTGTGAATCTAAGTTCCATCGGCGGTAAAGTGCCTACACCGTATTTAGTTCCCTATTGCACCAGTAAGTTTGCCGTCACAGGGTTGACCGAAGGACTGCAAGCGGAATTAAAGCCCAAAGGTATTCACGTTTGTGGCATTTATCCAAATTTGATTAAGAGTAATTTTATGGAACCGGCAGTTTTTCGCGGCAAGGATGAGCAAGATATTCAAGCCCGTCGCGATCAGCTCAACACTGTATTGAAAAATCCCGCTGTGGAAAAGCCCGAGGATGTGGCAAACGCCATCTGGGATGGCGTTAAGAATCAGAAGTCTGAGGTGTTGGTTGGTTCGGCGAATTTTTCGCAGGGGTTTTATCGATTGTTTCCTGGCTTTCTCCAGTGGGCTTCTCGCCAAGCTTTGAAAAATAAAGATCAATAAAAGCTGCGGATGGAAATAAACTTAACTTGACTCGCAGTCCTGTTTTGTTATGTGGTGGCGGTAGCGAAACATAGCTTCTAGTTGGACTTGCACAAGCCAACCACTGACAAATTCCACAGGTTGTCCACCGGGCATAGAAAAGGAAATTTCATCAGTTAACCTGGTTTTGCCATTTTCCGGTTCAAACAGATGTCGATGCACCCAAGAATCAAAAGGTCCGGAAATTTGCTCGTCGGTAAACAGGCGATATTCTTCGTATTGTGTGTGACGTGCTAACCAACGCAAAGGCAATGGTCCCAAGAAAAGGCGAAACTCAGTGATAGCACCCTTGCCTAGTCCCCCTTCGCGGCGGAGGACTTGAACTGGTTGCCAAGGTGGAGTCAGAAGTTGCAAAACATCGGGTCTTTCGTGGAATTTCCAAACGACTTCCACTGGTGCATTAATCACTGAAGAATATTTAAACAGCAGCATCTCAACGATTTTCGATTTTGCAAGTGATCATTGGTAGTTGATGGTTGTTAGTTGTTAGTTGTTAGTTAAATTTTTTAATCACCACTAACTACTAACCACTAACTATTCTCTATGACCTACTATCAAAAAATCTTAAATTTAAAATCAGTAGAAAAGTTTATTCTTCATATTCGGTATCTATCTCTATATCAAGAGTTTCTTCATCTATCCGCACGTAGAGAATATTAGGACGACAGCAAACTTGGCAATCTTCTACGTAAGATTGCTGTCCACCTGCACTCACATCAACAAAGGTTACATTAGGTTCGCCGCAATAGGCGCAGTAATATTCAGCTGTTGTTTGCATATACACTTATTATCGTAATATTATCGAATTATAAAGACGCAGAGAACGCAGAGGAAGAATCTAATTTTGCGTTCCTCTGCGTTGCAAAAATTAACTTTTCGGCTATGAGTTTAATGGTTGTAACTCTTTTTGGGTGGAGTCGAAATGACTGGTGGCATCAGCCAAATGCTTTAGTAGTGTAGACTGTGGTAAGGGTCCTTGCAAGTGATTCCAGGGTAGGACTTGGTCTGTTGACCAATTGGCATGAACGTAGAAATCTAAGTCAGGGATTTGTCCCTTGAGTTGTTTGAAAGCACGTTTGTAACTACCTAAGGAATCACCGAAGTCGCGGGTGAGTTCTAAAAGCTGGGAGAGTCGGCGATCGCCTCTCGACAACAAGGCTTGAATAATCGACCAATTGTAACTTTCTGGACGAAAATCTATCCCTTGAGGCTTAAGCTTTTTCTGTAAAAACTGCAACCGCTTTTCTGCTTGAGGATTCACCCCCAACCACTGAAACGGTGTGTGTGCCTTGGGAACAAAGGTGCTACATCCTAGTGTTAACCGCAGCCCAAAAGCAGCTTTTTTGACATCCAGCATCATCGCCACGGTTGCATCTAAATCCTCTGGTTCCTCACCAGGAATTCCTACCATTCCGTAGAGTTTCAAACTAGATAATCCGCCAGCTTTAGCATTCACTGCAGCTTGGATGATTTCGTCGTTGTGCAACTTTTTGTTAATGATTTGTCGTACTTTTTCCGAACCACTTTCTACGGCAATGGTAAGTGATTTCGTGTCTCGTTTTGCCAAAGTCCGCGCCAACTGAACCGTTACGGTGTTCGTTCGCACCGAGGCGATACTCAAACGTACATCATCGTACTTTGGCTGACTGATGTAATCCAGCAAAGCCTCAAATTCTGGATGCTGAGTGACTGAAGCCCCTAATAATCCTAAGCGATTTGTAACTGATAACCCTTTTTCAATGGCTGGAATGAGCGAAGCTTCAACACTAGCAGTTCTAAAAGGCAGTGTAAGATAACTTGCCAAACAGAAGCGGCACATTTCTGGGCAACTTCTCACCACTTCCACCATATAGATATTTTCCCAAGCCGCTTTTTCTGTCACCACCGTTGATGCAGACAGGACATTTCCCCGGTAAGTTTGCTTTTGCACCACAGCGGGAATATCTGGTGAAATAGGTTGAATTAATTTTACAGCCCCATCTGATGCGAGATATTCCACCTCATACAAACTGGGGACATAAATACCAGGAACTTGTGCTAACGCTTTGAGTTGGGTTTGTCTATCAGCGTTTCTAACTTGTTTGTAAGCTTCAATAAAATTGCCCAGCAAAATTTCCCCATCTCCCAGCAGAATCACATCAAAGAAATCTGCGAAAGGTTCGGGGTTGGCTGTGAGTACGGGACCACCGCCAAAAACTATGGGATGATTATCATCTCTGGCATTTGTTCTGATGGGAATTTCCAAAGATTCCAGCAGATTCAAAATATTGACATAATCCAATTCCCACGATACGGAAAAGCCCAGTAATTCAGGCTTTCTTGGAAGTTGTTCGTGAGTGTCGGTGAACAGACGGCTTACCTGCACATCAGAACGCATTGCCAAAGTTGCCCACACCACCTGATAACCCAGGCTAGTAATACCCACGGTGTACTCGTTAGGAAAGGCAAAAATGGTGTGGATAGCGTCGGTGTCAGGGGTAGTAGGGGTAAATAAAAGGCGTTCAGCAGCAAATACAGAGGATGTCACAGGTGTTTGTTAATTGCAGGTTCATCTATATTTAATTTTAAGCCATAAAATTATGAGGTTAAAAAACAACGTTATGGCGTTAGCAACAATAATCGGCAAAGCTCTTAAAGAAATTCCATACATCAACCATAAGAATACACCTGTATTGAAGGTTATCAGCATAGCGTAGGAAACATCTTTTGCTGATTTCGTTTGCCATGTTTTTATCATTTGTGGCAAGAAGGAAAATGTTGTTAATGTTGCAGCAACTAATCCTAATATGGTAATCAAATCCAAAATGCACCTCTTTTAACAGTTATCAGTTATCAGTTTTATCGTTGGGGGAAACACCACACCAAGAGCACCGTTCGTCGTCAGACGTGCCGTAGGCATAAGCGTTGGTGGCGGGTTTAAATCCCCCACCATACGCCTTCAGGACTGTTCACTGTTCACTGTTCACTGGTTTAATATCTGTTTAATATGGATATCATTAATATGAAATGCAAATCTCTATTGAATTTGATATTACTGTTAATATGGTAAATTCAAGCTTGTTAATTAGGTATTTATTTTACCATATCATGCCAAAATTTTAATTCCGATTTCAGTAAATTCAACGGGTATCGGATCGCAAATAAAATCTTGTTTGTCATTCCAAACAGTTCCAATAAGAAAATGTTGATTTTTCCAAAATACTATTTGGTTAGCATAAGGTTGGACATGATAGTTAGAGGGAATGATTTGTCCATTGTTGTGCATCCGGAAAGGACCGAAGGGCGTTGTACCAACCATTGAATAACTCGACCATCTTAAATCATGTTGGGGGTAACGCTGGAGGAATGCTTTGCAAAACCATTGTGGAGCGGTGGAGAATACGAGATAATAAAGTTCACCTGACTTATAAAGTTGAGGACATTCCAGTTCCTTAGCTACAGGCTCTATTTCTGGAGGTGGTAAAACCTCCCAATTGTACATATCTCTAGTTCGTGCCAAACCAACTGTTCCTCGAACATCATCCGGACCTTTATTTGATCTGGCACACACAAAGTGATAAACAAAATCTCCATATTCAAACAAAAATGGATCCCGCCAATGAGACCAATTTCTTGGCTCTGGTGCAACTATCTCATAGTATTGAGGATCAAGTTGAGTCACTGGATTCGATGATAATTTCTCCCATTGATAAAGGTTATGAGACATAGCAAGTGCTACAGTCGCATTTGGACCACACCAGTTAGCACTATAAGCAAGCCAGTAATGATTCTGGAAACGAATTACTGAGCCAGTTGCTGGACAAATTCCATCATAAGAGTTTGGAGCACCTTTTTTTAATGCCAAATCCAAAATCTTCCAGTTCACCAAATCAGAACTGATGGCATGACCGATATCCCAAGCTGTGTGTCTATTAACCTTTTCCGGACATGTTAAGTAGAAACAATGTACGATGTCATCTTGGACGTAGTACCACGAATCACCAATATAATTTCCTGGATGGGTTAACATACATTAAGCTTTAAGAAAAGTAGACATTGCTTAACTTTCAACTGTTAATTTCAATTCGCTATTAAATTCTCTGCACGCAACAATTCATCAAGACAATCAATCAAGCTATTAGCCTTGTCAAGAATGCCTTGGTTGCTAAATGGATATGCAATACAGAAAATAAGACAGTTGATATTTTGTTCCATATGCATAGGCAACTTTTCACATAGCTGCTTGGCAAATTGTATCAAGCGTTTCTCTCCAGGGTGAGGTACATAGTTGATAGCAAAAACAATATCAAAGTAACTCGCTATGAAGGCAGCTATTCGATGGTTGATACTTACAAAATCATGACGAATAATTGCCAATTCTATTTGATGCATATAGGAAGAAATGTTATTTCTTAAAATCGGATAATTTTTGGCAATGATAGCTTTTCTTAAAGGTTCGGGATAAGGTACATTAGCTGTTTCTTGCAACTGTTTAAACCAATCGTTTCGGTCATACAAGGACGTTGAGTGTAAAACGTTCCACCAAAAGCAAGTCGAATAGCCAACCGATGCTTGATGCTTTACAAGTACAGATTCTAACTGCGCTTCAATCCAATCAGGTGAACGGTACATGATATCAATACCACGTCCAGAATTAGTCTCTATCCATTCATCTCCTGGTTCCCAAAATTGATTATTTATTTCGCTACGAGTCGCGAATTTTCTGCTGATTTCAGAACGAATATCTACTGGAATTTCTTCTTCAACGTAGACGTAAAAATCCAAATCGGATAATTCATCGAAAACATTAGCTGATTGAGAACCACCTAAAGCAACTGCTACAACTTGAGGCAGTTTACTAAATTCTGAGGCTATACTTTCAGCTAAAGAATTATCTACAGGCATAATATCAAGTCCGGTAATACAACCGTCAAAAATTCATAGGTTTTGACTTTAGTCCTATCTTTACTGAAGATAGCAAAGACTGTTGTCCTTACTAGAAATAAGTTTTATTATGGGCAATTCACCAAACATAATATAATTTATGCTTTCAAAACGGGCATACCCACTTGAATATGCTACCAGTGAATTATAAACACATCACTAAAAAAATAGGGGGCGTTACCTTCCACTAACGCACCCTTATAGTTTTATGTAAAATCTATTACATTACTTTACATTGCCCGTGATGCCGTAACAGATGATCACACAGTACCAGCGCCACCATCGCCTCAACCATTGGCACAGCACGCGGTAACACGCAAGGATCATGGCGTCCTTTGCCTGCTAATGTCGTCTCTTCACCCTCATTATTGACTGTCTTCTGCTCTTTTCTTATAGTTGCCGTTGGTTTAAATGCTACACGCAGAATGATATTTTCACCGTTAGAAATACCGCCTTGTATTCCACCAGAACGGTTGGTTACAGTGCGAATTTCACCATTGTCATCAATATAAAATTCGTCGTTATGCTCAAAACCAGTGAGTAACGTCCCCGCAAAACCGGAACCAATTTCAAAGCCTTTGCTAGCCGGGAGGGACAGCACGCCTTTAGCAATATCTGCTTCCAACTTATCGAAAACTGGCTCACCCAAACCTTTCGGCACATTTCGCGCTACACATTCCACCACGCCACCAACGGAATCACCTTGTCTGCCAGTTTGTTCAATTAATTCAATCATCCGTTCTGCACATTCAGCATCGGGACAGCGGGCGATGTTACTTTCAACTTGCTCTAAAGTAACGGTGTTGGGGTCAATGTCGCCTTCTAAATCTTTGATGCGCTTAACATAACCGATTACTTCGACATTAGCGACTTGACGGAGAATTTTTTTGGCGATCGCCCCTGCTGCAACTCGTCCAATTGTCTCCCGCGCCGATGATCTACCGCCACCTTGCCAATTACGAATACCATATTTAGCATCATAAGTTGCATCCGCATGGGAAGGGCGATACTTGACCGCCATTTCATCATAATCCTGAGAGCGCGTGTCTTTATTTCGTACCAAGATTGATATTGGCGTTCCCAACGTTTTGCCTTCAAACACCCCAGACAGAATTTCACAGGTGTCAGTTTCCTTTCGAGGCGTCGTAATCTTACTTTGTCCGGGACGCCTTCTGTCTAGTTCTACTTGAATTTCTTCTGCGGAAATTTCCAGTTGTGGAGGACAACCATCAATCACGACTCCCACACCGCCACCGTGGGACTCGCCGAAAGTTGTGATGCGAAACAGATGCCCAAAAGTATTGCCCATGATGTTGAGGAAGTATCGCCAAGCGCCTGTGGTTTACTTAAGTGTATTTTCTCACTACAAAGCAATAAACGCCATGATTGTCATTTAGTCATTTCTTTGACTTTTTTTGCTTATTACACATATCTTGTGACACATATCTTGAAAATAGAGAAACAAATTTGTCTTAAAACTTTACTTTCCAGATAGCTTGTCACCGCCACTCCATCAGCATCTCTTGCAAAAATTAAAATTTTTTGAATATCAAACCACAGATGAACACAGATGCACACAGATAATTTTAGGACTTACGCAAGAACTCTCTGAAGCTCTTATTTCTTTGTGTCCTTTGCGTCCTTGGCGGTTCGTTTTTTATACTGCGTCCGATTGCAAATAATCCTAAATCGGATTTTTGTCAAAAATCTGTTATTCAAACCAAAAAGCGCCCCCCATAAGGGAGACGCTTTTTTTATGAGGCTAAACTTAGTTGTTAGCCGTTGATAGCAGGAGCAGACAGAGCTACAGGAGCAACTTCACCAGCAGCCAAATCTAGAGGGAAGTTGTGAGCGTTACGCTCGTGCATTACTTCCATACCCAGGTTAGCGCGGTTGAGGATGTCCGCCCAGGTTCCAATTACACGACCTTGAGAGTCAATTACGCTGGAGTTGAAGTTGAAACCGTTGAGGTTGAACGCCATGGTGCTTACGCCCAGTGCGGTGAACCAGATTCCAATTACAGGCCATGCAGCCAGGAAGAAGTGCAAGCTGCGGCTGTTGTTGAATGAAGCGTATTGGAAGATCAAGCGACCGAAGTAGCCGTGTGCTGCAACGATGTTGTAGGTTTCTTCTTCTTGACCAAATTTGTAACCGTAGTTCTGGGATTCGGTTTCGGTTGTTTCACGAACCAAGGAAGAAGTTACCAATGAACCGTGCATTGCACTGAACAAGCTTCCACCGAATACACCTGCTACACCGAGTTGGTGGAAGGGGTGCATTAGGATGTTGTGCTCTGCTTGGAACACCAACATGAAGTTGAATGTACCAGAGATACCCAGAGGCATACCATCAGAGAAGGAACCTTGACCGATGGGGTAAATCAAGAATACTGCGGTTGCTGCTGCTACTGGAGCAGAGAATGCTACGCAGATCCAAGGACGCATACCCAAGCGGTAGGACAATTCCCACTCACGACCTAAGTAGCAGAATACGCCAATCAGGAAGTGGAATACTACCAACTGGTATGGACCACCGTTGTACAACCACTCATCGAGGGAAGCTGCTTCCCAAATGGGGTAGAAGTGCAAACCAATAGCGTTGGAGGAAGGAACAACTGCACCAGAGATGATGTTGTTGCCGTATACTAATGAACCTGCAACTGGCTCACGGATACCATCGATGTCAACGGGAGGAGCAGCGATGAATGCAATGATGAAGCAGGTGGTTGCTGCAAGCAGGGTGGGGATCATGAGCACGCCGAACCAACCGATGTATAAGCGGTTTTCGGTGCTGGTGATCCACTCGCAGAACCGACCCCATACGTTGGCGCTTTCGCGACGTTGTAAGGTTGTGGTCATTGTTTTATGAGTGCGTTACTTACGTAATATGTATGTATCTGATGTGGAGGTAGGTTTCTTTACCTCTCTGTAAATATATTAATGTCTTTATTTACTTTTGTAAAGCCTTTTCAGAAAAATTTATTTCTCTTAGTAGGTCGCCGGGTGTAGGGCTTCGCCGTGAGATCTGCCGAACGGTGTCGGTGAACAGAGGCGCGATCGCTTGCTCAGCATGAGTTTGCGCTTGTTCAGCGCTTTGTCAATTTAATGGCAGAACTGACAGTGCTTGTTCAATATTGAGAGCGAGATACTTATCTATGGGTACATACATCCAAAACAGCGATCGCTGCGAATTGTAGCAGTTTTTCTGAAAACCCAATGCTGAAGCGAGTTGTTCATTAGCTGGATCTATGGCAACTGTATACATATCGCAAAGATTGGGAAAGTCAGCTTGCATCTGAACTAATGTCTTTTTTGAGTCCTCTAAGAATTGACAAATGTTAACTCGCTGTTGATAGGGAGTATCTACTTGCCAAACTCGATTATATATAGATGTACAATTTAGGTCGCCTGGTAGAGCGATTTTGAATGGGTCACTTTCTCTGGTGGAGCTAAGAAGGTAAAGGCTTTTGTTGGGGGGAAGAAAGAAATTCTTTTCAGATTCAGTGGCTGTGGGATGGAAGGCGTAAAAGCCAACGATATGTTCGTTATCACAGCGACGTAGCACTCGCATACCAGTGGGATATTGCTCTTCCCAGCGGCGCAGTATTCTAGCAATTCTATAAGGTGCAGCAGTTGTCTTTCTGTTTAAAACAAAAGCACGAGCCAGAAAATTGGCAACGGGAATCGTGTCAATTCGGTGATCAAAGTCATCTGGTACAAGCTGTATAACTTTTCCAGCATGAGCAGATTCGTCAGGATTTGGTAATGAAGAGCGAATGCGAATGCATATCGTGTTCCCATCAAAGTCTTTTTCAATCAATCCCAAAGCGACGAGTTGATCAATCATCAAACCCGCCGCGCGATCGCTTCCCCGCCTATTATTTTTATGACAATAGAAAATTTCATAAGCTTCCCGATGCGAACAAGGAACAAACCCTTCTGGTAACTCCAGTTGAGTTAAAGGCGCTAAACGCTTACCCAATTCTTGCTGCTGTTTGAGTAATAAGTAAGCCCACAATCTCACGAAATATTCTGCCCGACGGCGTGTGACACCAACCCGTCCTTTAAGCAAAGCGATGTACTTAAGTTGTTGTTCCACTGGAAACCATTGATCAATGGTTGCTGGATTCATGTGATGGGACTCCCTGGCAGAATTTCGCAAAGCTTGTACAGTTCCCTTGCAAATGCGAATAGATAAGGATAGCCATGAGTCAACAGTCAATAGCCAACAGAAAACAAGCTATCGACTCTTAACTACGACCTCTTGGCAGGACGAGACAGTGTAAGCTTATTATTTCGCAATTGCGATCGCTGTCAGACTTCTTTTAGAAAAACTTCACCCTGCTTCAGGTAACTTCCAGAAACTTCGACCAACAAAAATTTGCTTCAGTGCTTTTGACCAGCATACAGCTTACGGCATAGACACTACAGAACCCGAAAAATGACAATTCAGACAAAGCACCAGATTCATTCTGACTGGTGCTGATTTTTGTCATGTGTGCTTAGTTGTAAAGGAGATTCGCATGTACCTTCCGTATGAAGAACCAAATCATAACACTCCATATACTGGAGCAAAAGAATCTAAATCACATTTAAAAAGTGAGCAGTTGCAACCTGAGTCCAAGGCTGATCTGCTGCAAGCTGTCATAGAAAGCTTTGTAGATGGCATTTTGATACTGACTACTGAACGTAAGTTACTCCAAGCTAATGAATGTGCTCGTCGAATTTGCCGACAATTCATTCCAAGGGAAAGTTCTCCTGATGCTATACCAGAGGAAATTTGGCGCGTTTGTGAGTCTTTAATTGAAAGCCGCGAACTCTTCCCTGGTGAAAAAATTGTCATCGAGTCGGAATTAGAAACCGATAGAGGTGTACAATTACGTATTCGGGCGAGATGGTTGCCACTTGCTACAGGTGAGCAGAATTTCTTATTGGTGATTCTGGAAGACCGCAATCAGACGAGTCAAAGTATGGCATTGTCCGATGCTAAAAAGTTGGGTTTGACTAACCGCGAGGCAGAAGTTTGGCTACTGCGTCGCGCCAACCTTTCATACAAAGAGATTGCACAGCAGCTTTACATTACCATCAATACCGTCAAAAAGCACTTGAAGAACATTCACGCTAAGCAACAGGAAATGCTGTGGTCATAATAGGTAGCAGTGGCAGATTGGGAGACACGGGTATAAGCAAACATAGTAACTGATAGGTCCTAACTCCCAACTCCCAATATGCCAACTTCTCATTCCCGAATTGTTACCTACAGTTCTGCTTACACAATTGTTCCGACTTACGAGTGCTTCAATCGCTGTAGCTACTGTAACTTTCGCACAGAGCCAGGCAAGAGCCAATGGATGACGATTTCAGAAGCAGAAACACTTTTAAAACCACTTCACAGCCAAGACGTTTGTGAAATTTTAATACTTAGTGGCGAGGTGCATCCCCATTCCTTACAACGTCAGGCATGGTTTCAGCGGATTTATGATTTGTGCGAATTAGCTCTTGCAATGGGATTTCTGCCACACACCAATGCAGGACCGCTGAGTTTTGAGGAAATGCAACAATTGAAGAAAGTTAACGTTTCAATGGGCTTGATGTTGGAACAGTTAACACCAGAATTATTAAAAACAGTGCATAAACACGCACCCAGTAAATTACCAGAAGTGCGTCTACAACAATTACAATGGGCGGGAGAATTAAAGATACCTTTTACTACTGGGTTACTGTTAGGAATTGGCGAAACAGAAGATGATTGGTGGGAAACATTAGAAGCGATCGCCCAAATTCATCAACGTTACCATCACATTCAAGAAGTTATCCTGCAACCTCACAGCCCTGGAAATCAGCAAACTTTTGACGCACCACCCTTTGATCCGCATCAGCTGCCAAGAGTTATTTCTCAAGCACGTCAAATTTTACCACCAGATATTACGATTCAAATACCGCCGAATTTAGTCAAAGATGCCAAATGGTTACTCGCTTGTATAGAAGCTGGTGCGAGAGATTTAGGCGGAATAGGACCAAAAGATGAAGTCAATCCTGATTATCCGCATCCACATTATCAGGAATTGCGACAAATATTAGAACCTGCTGGGTGGGAATTAGTGCCAAGATTGCCAGTTTATCCACAGTTTGATGATTGGTTGTCGGTGGAGTTGCAGATTGCTGTTAGGCGGTGGCGAAAGACCTCACCCCCAGCCCCTCTCCTGCAAGGAGAGGGGAGTAGGAATTTTCCCTCGTTCCCAGGCTCAGCCTGGGAATGCCTAAAACGAGGCTCAGCCTCTAACAGTGCTGCTGGGTAAACCAGGCAGAACCTCACCCCCAGCCCCTCTCCTGCAAGGAGAGGGGAGTACCCTGATTCCCTGGCTGAGCGTGGGAATGCCATACAGGGGGGCTGCTGCCTCTAATACCATTTCACGAAATGCGTGATACAAATGATTGGTCTCTAATTCTTTCCCCCTGCCCCCTGCCCCCTGCCCCCTGCTTACTGCTGCCTATTTGTATCAACCTTAAAGTGAAACGGTATAACAGTGCTGCTGGATAAACCAGGCAGAGCCTCTATAAACTGCGTTCCCAGCCTGAGACTGGGAACGAGAGAATTTCTCCTTTCGTGGTAACTCTTTCGCGTATGAGTCTTTGGAACTCGCACACGAGTATCAGAACTTCGTGAGCGAGTGTTGGATACTCGTGAGCGAGTATTGGAACTTCGTCAATGAATCCCTGGAACTCGTGGACGAGTATCAAAACCTCGTTGATGAGTCTTGAACACTCGTCAACGAGTATCAAAACCTCGTTGATGAGTCTTGAACACTCGTCAACGAGTATCAAAACCTCGTGAATGAGTCTTGAACACTCGTCAATGAGTCTTGAAAACTCAAAGACGAGTGTAAAAACTTGATGAACGAGTATTGAATTTTGAACCGCTTACGTCTGTTCCCAACACCTAACTCTCTATAATCTCCGCTAGCATAGCGAACAGTGCAATATTTTTTACCTATGCTTGATAGTCAAGAATTACTGACAAATCTATACAACGCCTTTAACCCATTTGAACCCTTACCCGCAGGTGATCCAAAATATGTAGACTGTCGGGATGTGCGCGGAGATGCGGATATTTTCAATGAGTTAGGAAACCGGATGCGACTGGCAAAGACAAATACTTGCCAATTGTACTCTGGGCATCGGGGGGCGGGGAAGTCTACGGAACTACTTAGATTGAAGCAATATTTAGAAAATCGGCAATTTTATGTCGTTTACTTTGCCGCTGATGAAGAGGATATCGATTCAGAAGACGCCCAATATACAGATATTCTCCTCGCCTGTACCCGCCGATTGCTGAAAGATTTACACAAAATTGCCAATCCTCAACCAATATTAAATTGGCTTAAAGAACGCTGGCAAGATGTGAAAGATTTAGCACAGACTCCAATGGAGTTTGAAAGCATGGAAATAGAATCACAACTTTCGCAGTTTGCCAAGCTGACAGCAAATTTAAGAGCAGTTCCCGAATTACGCCAGCAGATTCGCCAAAAAGTCAATCCCCACACTGTCACCTTAATTAAGGTGTTGAATGAGTTTCTCGCGGATGCAAAAAAGCACCTACCAAACGGCTACACTCAACTGGCGGTTATTGTAGATAACTTAGACCGAATGGTGTTAGTCAAAGATGGAGACAACACCAACTATGAGGAAGTTTTTTTAGATCGTAGCGAACAACTCAAAGCTTTGGATTGCCATTTGGTTTATACTGCTCCCATTTCTATGCTGTATTCTAAACGGGCAACCGATATCAGAGATATCTACGGTGAATGCTTGATTTTACCCATGATTATGGTGAAAACTCACAAAGGGGAAACTTATCAACCAGGAGTCAATAAAGTTAAAGAAGTCATTAAGAAGCGAGTCCGGCAAATAGCACCGGAACTATCACTAGAAAATGGAATTTTTGACAGCCCACAAACCTTGGAAAGACTCTGTTTACTAAGTGGAGGTCATGTCAGAAATTTGCTATTGTTAACTCAAGATGCCATTGGACGTACAGAAGAGTTACCAATTTCTGAAAACGCAGTGCGACGAGCAATTACTCAAGCTAGAGATACCTATCGCCGTGCTGTAGAAAATCATCAATGGAGTCTGTTAGCGGAAGTTTCCTGTTCTAAGCGCATCATTAATGATGACCAGTATCGAAGTTTGATGTATAACCGCTGTCTTTTAGAATATCGCTACTTGGATGATGATGGAGAAATGCAGCGTTGGTATGATATTCATCCATTGATTCAAGGCATTCAAGAATTTCAAGAAGCTGTGGCGCAACTTCCATGAACCCAAATTTAAGTGATTGGGATGATGATTTACCCCCTGAACCAGAAGAAGTTTATCAAGATTTGGTTCGCGCATTGAAGCGGAAATCAGGATTTGGCTTGTTTTTTGTGCAATGCACACCTGGGGAAGCAGACCGCTTGATTGCCAAACTTCCCCAGGATATTCCGCAGAAAAAGATTGCAGTGCTGCGCTTGGATGAAGCAATTGATAATTTATACCAGCGAGTTGCTGAGTTTGTTAAAGACAAGCAAGTTGATATTTTATTGATTAAAGGTCTGGAATATTCTTTATACAAATATGAAAAGAGAACTTTTGGTGAAATAACAGAAGGACAATTTAGCAATTTAACTCGTGTACCGCCAATTTTAAATCATTTAAACCAACAGCGAGAAAGGTTTAGAGATGATTTCCAAATTTGTTTTGTGTTTCTCTTGCGGTCATTTTCGATTAACTACTTAATCCATCGCGCTCCAGATTTTTTTGACTGGCGTTCTGGAGTGTTTGAATTACCGACAACACCAGAAGTGGTAGATGAAGAATCATCTCGTCTCTTAGATGAAGCAGACTATGAGGAATATTTGAAACTCAGCCCAGAAAAAAAGATAGAGAAAATTTTGGAAATTCAAGACCTTCTGACAGAACCACATCATACTGAGGGTCGAAAGGCTAGTTTACTACGTGAACTGGGAAGGTTGTTAGTTAGTGCTAAGGAATACGAAGAAGGACTCACATCCTACGATCAAGCCCTGAAAATTCAACCAGATTACCATGAAGCTTGGGGCAACCGGGGCAATGCTCTGCGGAATTTAGAACGATATGAAGAAGCAATTGCATCCTACGACCAAGCCCTGAAAATTAAACCAGACTACCACTATGCTTGGGACAGCCGGGGCGTTATGCTGAGGAAATTAGAACGCTATGAAGAAGCGATAGCTTGCCACGACCAAGCACTGAAAATTCAACCAGATTCTCCCTATGCTTGGTACAACAAAGGCAATGCACTGAGGAAATTAGAACGCTATGAAGAAGCGATAGCTTGCCACGACCAAGCACTGAAAATTCAATCAGATTCTCCCTATGCTTGGACCGGTAAAGGCAATGCGCTGGGTAATTTAAAACGCTACGAAGAAGCGATAGCTTGCTACGACCAAGCACTGAAAATTCAACTAGACTTTCACTATGCTTGGTACAACAAAGGCAATGCGCTGAGTTATTTAAAACGCTATGAAGAAGCGATAGCTTGCCACGATCAAGCACTGAAAATTCAACCAGACTACCACTATGCTTGGAACGGTAAAGGCAATGCTCTGAGTGATTTAAAACGCTACGAAGAAGCGATCGCATCTTTCGACCAAGCCCTGAAAATCAAACCCGACTATCACGAAGCTTGGAATATCCGGGGCATTGCGCTAGCGAGTTTAAAACGCTTTGAAGAAGCGATAGCTTGCTACGACCAAGCCCTGAATATTCAACCAGACTACTACTATGCTTGGAACAACAAAGGCAGTGCGCTGAGGGATTTAAAACGCTACGAAGAAGCGATAGCTTGCTACGACCAAGCCCTGAAAATTAAACCAGACTTCCACTATGCTTGGAACAACAAAGGCAGTGCGCTGAGGGATTTAAAACGCTACGAAGAAGCGATAGCTTGCTACGAACAAGCACTGAAAATTAAACCAGACTTCCACTATGCTTGGAACAACAAAGGCAGTGCGCTGAGGGANCTGAAAATTAAACCAGACTTCCACTATGCTTGGAACAACAAAGGCAGTGCGCTGAGGGATTTAAAACGCTACGAAGAAGCGATAGCTTGCTACGACCAAGCCCTGAAAATTAAACCAGATTACTACCAAGCTTGGTACAACCGGGGCATTGCGCTGGGGAATTTGGGACGCTACGAAGATGCGATCGCATCCTACGACCAGGCGCTGAAATTTAAACCAGATTACCACCAAGCTTGGTACAACAAAGCTTGTAACTATGCTCTTCAAGGTAACATTGAGCAGGCAATTGAAAACCTCCAACAAGCAATTCATCTCAATCCTGATGGATGTCGGGAGATGGCAAAAAATGACTCAGATTTTGACAGTATTCGTGAAGATGAGCGCTTTGTGGCATTGATTCAAGAACAGCACACAGGCGATTAATTAAAGTTATTTTAGAAGTACGATGTTGCTCACCATAATGCAATACGGTTGAGATAAGCTCACAGGAACGCATCTTAGGGCTATAAAGTAAAGTCAACAATATCTCACATAATATGTCATTACAACTGAAAATTGACTACCCAGAAACTCTACCAGACGCTCTGCAACAGACTCGAAAACAGTTTGAACAAGAAGCCAAAATGGCAATGGCGGTAAAGCTGTTTGAAATGAAACGCATTTCCTCAGGCGTAGCAGCACAATTAGCAGGCATAGATCGAGTTTCTTTCTTGCTCAATTTGCATCGTTACGGAGTCCCAATGATTGATTTAACAGAAGAGGAACTGCTTACCGATTTAGAGAATGCCTGATACAGATATATTTGACTTTGAATGGGATGATAACAAAGAAAGATCCAATATTAGAAAGCATGGCGTTTCATTTGAAGAAGCAAAGACAGTTTTTAACGATCCGTTCTGCATGACTCTAGATGATGACCAACACTCTATTGAAGAATTACGTTTTATAACAATAGGTTATTCTCAGAATCAACGGCTGCTATTGGTGGTTCATACAGACAGAGGAGACAAGACTCGAATTATTAGTGCTAGGCTGGTTACAAATAGTGAAAGAAAATTATATGAATCAGGTATTTAATTCCCAAGATGATGATATGCTCGATGATTACTCAGAGATGCTGGAGAAAAATTGGAGTAGAGTCGTGAGAGGAAAATATTACAATCGCTATCCCAAAGATAGAAAACCTATAGTAAAGATTACAAGTGAAGATGGTGTGAGATATGTAACAATGCGATGGCTTGAAGAAGCACAAGCTACTATCACACCAAATAGCCAGATAATTACACTGGTTCCCTCTGATATTCTCCCAGGAGAACACAGAGTAACTCTGCTGATAAAAGAACCCGCAAATCTCACTTCTAAAGAATTGGTTGCAGGTGAAGATAGTAAGCAGGAGGTGACAATAAAAACTTTTAAGGCAGAAGCTACTGTTACACCTGATGGCAAACTTACAGCACAGCTTGATGGTGATAATAATGATGAAATTGCACCAGGAGAATATAAAGTTACCTTGATAATTGAAGAACCTGCAACTTTGAGTACAGAAGAGACATCATCAGAAAACGATCGCTGTAGTTAGAGTACCAACAAAAAATGAGAAGCGATCACGAATCTCCATACTCTTCTAAACACAACTCCAAAACTTCTTTCAGGTTTGCCTTAAGCTCATCTAAGGTAGCACCCTGAGTATGAGCGCCGAAAATTCCAGGAACAATACCGACGTATAACTTTGTTTCAGCATCCCATTCAATATAAGCTGTAAAAGTTTTCATAATTCGCTCTCTTCAACTGAACAATTGTTTTATTACTTAAATCTGTTCCCTCACCCAATTCCAAAAATTTTGCGTCATTCCCATCACCCCAATTCTTTGACTTTCCTCTAAAAAACGAGGGATTTCAATTAATGGCAATTGTGCAAAAGTTGGTGAATTATTACACTGAACATATTCCCCTTGTTGCAGCTGGTAAATGTGTAGTACACCTTCGTCGTGGTACCAAAGTTCAAGAACACCCAAAGAAGCATAAATCTGGAATCGATCCAAAGATGAACTGGTTAAATCTACTTCTACCACTAAGTCAGGTGGCGGATCATTATTCAAGTCAATTTCTATTTTGTTTCTTACCCGTGCTTCATTATGGATATAGTAGCTGCTATCGGGTTCAGCACCACGCCGCAAATCTTTACGTTTAAGAGTGGTGGAACCTGTAGGAAGAATTTCTAAATTCAACTCTTCCCCAAGAACAAAAATCAGACGTTCAATTAATCTGTTCCAATACTCATGGGGCAAGAGTGGAGTCATAATTTCCAGCGTACCTCTGTCGTAAGCTATTCGGGAGGCTCGGTCATTTCCCATTTCTGCTAGCATGGTTTCAAAGGTCTGCCAGCTGATATTTCTCAAGACAACCCTTTGTTCTGAAGAAGTGCGTGTCGTTACCATTGCTTGACCAGGTACAGGCTTATACTATAAAAACATAGCGTCAGAGAAAAACTTTGAAAGCAGTGAATCCAAAAGCATCTATCTTAAGTATGAGTTTAGACACAAAAACCGTGTTCTAAAATAGAAAGAGCAGGATTCGGGGGACCATTTAACTGGTCATAGGCGCTTATAGAGACTATCTTCGGTAATCTCCAAGGTCTAAAGTCAAGTCAGCTGAAGCAACTACAGCGACTGTATCACCAGCGCATACCGGGCGATCGCATCACCACGCCCGAGTTTTCCCAGCGACTGGCAGCAATTAGCACTGAAATCAATCAGCCGGTGTGTGCCTACCTCAACCGTCGCGGACAGGTGATCCGCGTAGGGGTAGGCACGCCGCGTCAAACGCAAATTCCACCGTTGGAATTGCCCCGTTATGGCGCAGAACGATTGAGCGGTATTCGTTGCATCGCCACTCAGTTGAAGCCAGAACCGCCTAATGAAACGGCGCTGACGGCTATGGCATTGCAACGGTTGGATGCTCTAGTGATGCTCAACATTACTGGAACGGGATTTCAACGACGCGGTGGTGGCGCAACTGGGTATGTCAAGCAAGCTTACCTAGCTCACCTGACACCCCAAGACGCTCGCGCCTTGATCACCAGTCCGGCTGTGCAAAAAGTTTCTGCTGATCTTCCCGCTGCTGGCGGGGGGAATCAGGGGGGTAGAGAACAAAAAAGCAACCTCCCATACACGAGCTGGAGCATTTCGCCGCCGATGAGTGTGGATATGCTGAGCCAGCAGGACTTCATGGATTTGGTGGAAGCACTAGAAGCAGAGTTTCGGCGGGAATATGTTGCCCAAGAAGTAGACGCTGACCACGATCGCGTCCTGATTGTTGGGGTGATGACTGATGACATGACTGCTCAACAATTCCAAGACACCTTGGATGAATTGGGACGGTTGGTAGATACTGCTGGCGGAGAAGTCTTGGAGATGATGCGGCAAAAGCGATCGCGCATTCATCCTCAAACAGTCGTTGGTGAAGGTAAAGTCCAAGAAATTGCCATCACCGCCCAAACTCTGGGAGCAAATCTTGTGGTCTTTGACCATGACCTCTCACCCGCCCAAATTCGTAACTTAGAATCCCAAATTGGTGTCCGGGTGGTTGACCGCACCGAAGTCATTTTGGATATCTTTGCCCAACGCGCTCAATCACGTGCTGGTAAATTGCAAGTTGAACTCGCACAACTAGAATATATGTTGCCGCGACTGGCTGGTCGAGGTCAGGCAATGTCCAGGCTGGGGGGTGGTATTGGTACAAGAGGTCCTGGTGAAACAAAACTAGAAACAGAACGCCGTGCTATTGGACGACGCATTGCTCGACTGCAACAACAAGTCAACCAACTACAGGCACATCGGGAGCGGTTGCGCCAGCGGCGACAACATCAGGAGGTTCCCTCGGTGGCGATCGTTGGTTATACCAACGCTGGTAAGTCTACCTTGCTGAATGCTCTGACTAACGCAGAAGTTTACACGGCAGACCAGTTGTTTGCTACTCTCGACCCGACCACACGCCGCCTCGTTGTTCCCCATGCGCAAATGGGTGAACTCCAAGAGATTCTGGTGACAGATACAGTAGGGTTTATTCACGAATTGCCTGCATCTTTAATGGATGCCTTCCGCGCTACCTTAGAGGAAGTCACGGAAGCTGACGCCCTGCTGCATTTGGTGGATTTGTCTCATCCTGCTTGGCTGAGTCATATTCGCTCTGTCAGGGAGATTTTGGCACAAATGCCAGTCACTCCTGGTCCGGCGCTGGTTGTTTTTAATAAGATTGATGAAGTGGATAGCGAAACTCTAGCATTAGCACAGGAAGAGTTTCCCCTAGCGGTGTTTATCTCTGCGAGCCAGCGTTTAGGATTAGAAACCTTACGCCAGCGTCTCGGTCAACTGGTTGAATATGCTGCCTCCTATCGGTAAATATAGAGAGACTCTTAAGGGAAGGAGAGAGGGAGTGAGGGAGTGAGAGAGGGAAGTGTTTCTTCGATTCATAATGGGCGGCGCGCCGCCAGTCAGACGCTCCTAAGTTAAGAGTTCTACATATCTGACAGGAGAACAAATAAAAATAAGGTACTGTTTGTTATTTATAACAGTATCTTATTTTATTTTGATTGATATAAATTGACTTTGCAGTCAATAACAACAGTAGACACAAGATGACCAAATATCCACAGTCAACAACAAGATTATTTTAAAATTAAGAAACATTAATGAAAGTTGAGGATGTTATGGCTGCAAAAGTAGAAATCTACACTTGGAGAACTTGCCCATTTTGTATCCGTGCCAAAAATTTGCTGGCAAGAAAAGGGGTGGATTTCATCGAATACAGCATTGATGGAGATGAGGCTGCACGGAGTCAAATGCAAAGAAGAGCAAATGGCAGGCGCACTTTGCCGCAAATTTTCATTAATGAGCGTCACATTGGTGGTTGTGATGATATCTACGCTTTAGACTCTCAAGGCAAGCTAGATGAGTTATTAGTATCAACCAACAATGTGTAGGTTTACACCATCAAAAGTGAAAAGCAAGGAAAAAAGTTACGAGTTAAGAGGAGTTAGTGCTTTGGGGAGATCTGCTGTGTTGTAGCGGCTGGCGTCGGTAAGCCACGTTGAGCAATTAGCAATAAAACTCATAATTCGTAACTGTTCAAGAGATAATCAAAATTAAATAATCTTGGAATTTCCTGGCAATTGAGGCAGAAAGCGTGAAACTGGCTTTTATCATTGATCCCATCCATCAGCTCGATCCGTGTCACGATACCAGCGTTGCTCTTATGGAAGCTGCGCAAGTCCTAGGACATGAAATTTGGATAACTCAAGCTAATCTACTTAGTGTGGTGCAAGGCAAAGCTTGGGCAGTCCTAGAAAAAGTGGAACTTGTACCAGTGCAGTTAGTGGAGGGACGTTATCAGGCGGCGAATCCTTGGTACAAATTGAGCCAACGCGCCGCCCTTTGCTTGGAAACAATGGATGCCGTATTCATGCGGACAGATCCACCAGTCACAGTCCCTTATCTGTATGCCACATACATTCTGGACTACATTGACCAAAACAAAACCTTGGTGATTAATAGTCCTGCCGGTATCCGAGCGGCAAACGAAAAAATGTATGCCCTCCAATTTACCAACGCGATTCCCGAAACCATCGTTACAGCTGATAAACAGTTTATTCGGGAATTTGTAGAAGCTAAGGGAAGAGCGATACTCAAACCACTAGGAAACAAAGCAGGAGAAGGGATTTTATTTTTAGAACCGGGCGATCGCAACTTCAACTCGATAGTTGAACTCAGTACCCTCCAAGGTCGAGTGCCAGTGATGGTACAAACCTACTTACCGGAGGCAAAAGACGGAGACAAGCGCATTATCCTGCTTAATGGCGAACCGATTGGTGCCCTCAATCGCCTTTCATCTGGCAGCGACTTTCGCAATAACATGGCTACTGGAGGCACAGTTGCCCAAACTACAATCACTCCAAGAGAGTATGAAATTTGCGCCCAACTAGCCGAAACCTTACGTAAAGACGCCTTAATTTTTGTCGGTATCGACGTTATCGGTGGTTACCTTACCGAAGTTAACGTCACTAGTCCTACCGGCGTGCGCGAGATAGATCGACTAGACGGCACTCGCCTTGGTGATCAAGTTATTCAATGGGTCGAGCAAGCAAAAAAATCATGAATAATAACCATTGCTATAAACTCAAACTGTCACAGTCATACCGTCACATCCTGGTCATCGCTTCATCAGCAGCAACACCAGTCGTTAAAAGTTTGGGTTATATTCCGTGTAATTTCCTTAGCACCCTGGCAAACCTAGATAATTGCAAATAAGTTGGAAATTACGTTACAAATACCAGGTAGCAAAATTCAGCCTGGTCAGGTAGAACCGTGAAAGCTCTCCGCCCCCGCTTTTTTTACCAAATGCAGTGGCGGACATCCGAATGAAGGAACTCTAGCCCAAATTAATTCAGTCTCTGGGTAGGGTAGACGAAGTTTAGTCACTTATGGGGGAACTGCTCACCCTTAGTACCTGGCGAAATCCTTCAATTATGACTTGTGGATGATGGATTCTATAAAATTTTTCGAGCCTTTGCATTCATAATTCATCATTTTTCTTAATTACGGGGTGTGCGTCGGTTGCGGAGAAAATCCGGTATATCCAATCCTGGTTTTTCTTTAGGTTCCACAATAGGCGTTGGCGGATTAACTGGTGGTGTCTGTGGTAATGGTCGTTTTGTTGATTGTTGCGGGACAACCCGTGGTTGATTGACGTTTTGCGGTGGTGCGGCTTGTGCTTCACCTGTAAATCCTGTGGCAATTACGGTCAGTCTGACTTCACCTTGCAGCCTATCATCAATCACTGCTCCAAAAATAATATTGGCGTTGGGATCAACAACCTCATAAATTGTTTCTGCTGCAGCGTTGACTTCATGTAGGGTAAGATCACTACCACCAGTAATGTTAAAGACAACGCCTCTGGCTCCTTCAATCGAAGACTCGAGTAACGGCGAAGAAATGGCAGCGATCGCCGCTTCTCTCGCTCTTGATTTTCCTGAGCCAATACCGATCCCCATCAATGCTGATCCTGCATCTGCCATCACAGCTCGCACATCAGCAAAGTCAACGTTGATCAAACCAGGGATTGTGATGATATCGGAAATACCTTGTACCCCTTGACGCAGCACATCATCTGCATAACGAAAAGCTTCTTGCATCGGTGTCTGTTCTGGGATCACTTCCAACAGCTTGTTGTTGGGGATGATGATCAGCGTATCCACCCGACTTTTTAGACCTTCAATGCCTTGCTCTGCTTGAGAGGTGCGGCGACGTCCCTCAAAGATAAATGGACGCGTAACCACGCCAACAGTGAGAGCGCCCATTTCTTTTGCGACTTCAGCAACAATTGGAGCGGCACCTGTACCTGTACCTCCTCCCATACCAGCAGTGATAAATACTAAGTCGGCACCTTCTAAAGCAGTGGCGATCTCGTCTCGTGATTCCTCAGCTGCCTTTTGACCAATAGCAGGATTGCCACCTGCTCCTAAACCCCGTGTCAGCTTCTGTCCAATTTGTAGCCTTCTAGGAGCATCAGCCAGAGTCAAAGCTTGGGCGTCGGTGTTGATTGACCAAAATTCCACCCCAATCACATCAGAAGCAATCATGCGGTTAACAGCATTGCTACCGCCACCACCTACGCCAATCACTTTGATATTGGCGACCCGACCAGGAACAATGTCACCAATTCGACTTTCTTCACTGGGAATCTTTTTACTATCATGATTTTGCCCGTAGTTTACCCCAGTATTATTAAAGGGATTGGTGGAGTTGATTGCCAGCGAGAACCCCTGCTGTCCGGGAGACTGGGAGTTTTTATAGGTAAGCCCTTGGTTATTATCAAGTGTCATCGGAGTTGCGAGCATGTAGATAAACGACTTTTTAAGGTGTTATTCACCTAGGAGTCAACTATAGTTTGACGTTGCCATCATCTATGGCATTTTTGTTTATTGTTCTTTCTACTTCCAGCCCTCAGAGGATTGGAGGTGCGAAAGTCAGCTATGGGGTAAGCCCTGACGGCACCCAGTCACACTGCTAATTCTAGTGAAGTATACCTATATTCACCTAAAATTGACCTGTGTAACTTCCACCAGACATTAATATCTTCACTGGTATTTTGCTGATTTGGCTCAGTACATCTTTGGTATTTCCAAATATATCTCCGTGTTTCTGCTATTGATTTCCATGGGACATTCATTTTACGACTGGGGCTACTGGTTTTTTTTTCGCTACCCGCCCTGCATAAATATATATATTTATACATTTTTATTACGAAAAAGTACTTACAGCACTGATACGACCAATTTTTTCCTTTTTCAATACGGTTGCCTCGGAATAATTGTAAGTAATTTACTATACACAATTGCGGCAATGCAGAAATTCTGTACACAAAATTCTGAAATAACTGTATAACTTGTAAAGACGCGCCGAGGCGCGTCTGGTTTGTTATCAAGATTTGATCAATAGGATTTACCATTTAAAATACAAAATACAAAATTTATCTTTTACTTACCTTTTACTTATCTATCGCTACACTAGAGAGTACCGAGATGCCAGCTTAGGTAACAGAACGTCGTAGTTGTTTTGCTGTTATTTGCCTCAATACGAGGGACACTATGCAATCAACAGATTCGACCTTTGCTTTGGAATTCCCCTTCGGGCTAGTACCAATGTCTATGGGCTTTTATAGGAATCTACAAAAACCAGCCTTAGATTGCGTTTGTTACAATACCTTCACTCTCGTTGTTGCAGGTTTTACCTACGGGGATTCGCCTTAAGGATGTCTGATATATATGTGTACAATATACAGTTGATTGCAGCACCAACCGTTCATCCTTACGAAAAGCCGTTGTAAACAGGGGTTTTCCTGGCATACAACACTGCTTTCTCCTCGTGAGTCAGCAGGGAATAAAAAGCTCATGAACTGAACTTGGTAAGGTAATGCGCTCTGTTGAATACCAGGTAAGCAATACGCCTTTTCCAGCCCAGACGCCATCATCAGGTTGTCTAACATCTTGCACCCCATTATGAGATGTTAGGGTAACAACAAGCTTAGCTTTAACTTCCAATGAGAAGTTTTTATGATTATTCTTCCCATTGTAATTAGAAGTTAACGCCGATTTTTACTTGGGTTACTCGAATATCAGAAAATAGTATATTTATCAGCATAGAACTTCTTTATTAATTAAGTGTGTTTTAGACATCAAACACACCATTACTTTTTAGGGAGTTGAGGAGTTAAGCTCTTGTTTTTTTGGTTCATTTGTACTAAAGGAAATTCTGGATTTTTCAGATCAATGTACTCTACCTGATTAGGATTGAGTTGTGCGGGCAAATGGCGCATTTGTGCCATGACCTTAATTTTTTCAGGCAATAAGGAACTTGGAGTCCCAAGATGTATATTGCCGAGTTCTGTTTTCAAAATTAAGTTTGTTGGGTCTTGGAAATCAATTTCCATGACGTTCACAGAATTCTGAATTAGAGCATGATAAAGTTGCTCCCAATAAGGGCGGTACTGCTCTGGCAAGCCAAAAACCTTGAGACTGGGCAATCTCAAGTTGGGATTGAGTGATGTGTATTTTTCTACGGGTATCCAAACCCCGCTTGCATCTAGTAACCCCACAGATACTTTTTTGTGATCACTGTCAGTGTTTGGTTGCTCCCGGCGACTTTGAACAATGGTATGGGAGTCCTCGCTGTAGGCGATCGCTACAGGGACTCGTTCGTTAATTTGGACTATTAACCCAGGTGGAAACAACCGACGGCTGACGGTCGCTTGTGCTATTGTCGGTTGTTGTTTGAGAGATTCAGCGATTCCATAAGGTTCTATCCGCCACAAAGACTGAGGGTAAGAAACCACGAGCAGTGACTGAATTGCCTCCCGAGAAAGTAAGCGATTACCTGAAATATCAATATCTTTGGGAGTTCTTAGTACCCAAATCGGTTGGGTAGCCATCCAGAGTAAACCTCCCGCCAATGAACTGACGGCAAAAGTTTGCCAAATACCCTGAATAATTTTCATGTGCCGCTTTTGACGTAATTTCTTACGGCGACCTTCTAAATCTGTGCGGGAAACCGATACAATGCCAGCCATTCAAACCCTTCCACACTTTCAGTCCAAGTCGTTGTTGCGCTCGTACCATTATGTAATTTTAGTAAACGCTCTTGAGCTTTGTAGATCTGCTCTTCAAAAGACTTTTTTCACCAAACCTCCTCGCCCCGGAAGCCCCTGCCTTTTAGGCATGAGGTTGCCGCTCAACTAGAGAACCCTGACTTTTACTAAAACTTTACAGCAGCCATATCAGCCATCTCACGGAATTGTACCGATAATGATTCATAACTTAATATCTGGGCGTTCTTAAACATCACTTATTGAAGTGACGAATGGTAAATCGGGAATGGTTTCTTTCTATTGCCTCCCCTATCCCCAACCCCTAGAACTTACCTTTGTTTGTGCCGACGATGGTAACTTAGATGACCAATAACACGGATAAAATTTGTTGCTGATAATTGCAAAAATTAACCAAGGCATGTACACTAAAGTTTTTAATAAAAAATTGAAATAATAATATTACCATAATAAAATTGCTTAGCAAGTTGCCATAACAAACAACTATCTAAGCATATGATCAGCTAGAAAACAAAAGATTATACTTGCCACCTAAGTACAAAATCTCTATACATAGGTATGCAATACAGTAAATCTGTATCTACAACATAAGATCATCAGTATCTCTTTAAGTACAACCGCAACTTAAAGGGGCGCGATCGCCTTTGGCGAGGCAAAGCCTATCGCTCTTGAGTGGGCAGTTGTGCCAATACCCAAAGGGCACGCACTCGCGAACGCGCAGATAGCACACTGCCGTTACAGGCAATCATACCCTTTGTGATGGCATAACTAGCAAGGGTTACAGATGGTCTTGGGGATTGGTTTAGTCGTTTGTAGTCAAGAACAACTAACAAAAAACAACTAACAACTCCCATTTTCAAATCTAAAATCCACGCATTAGCACTACCAGTTCAAGGAGCTATCGTTTTCTAAAACTTCAGTGCTGTTTTCAACAGTCGCCTCTTGTTCCAAATTTGTTAAAAAGGCTTGCAGTCTCATACGTTCAATATAAGGCCACCCTCCCTCAGCTTCAATATCGCGAAGCAGTGAGTAGAGGGCTTGACGGTTATCCGGCAAACTCTGTTGAAAAGCCCCATCTCGGATCTCTCGGTGTAACCGCTCTAACTGTCGCAGTAAGGCTAAAAGAGCCTTTGCATCCCCTAGACAATCTTGTTCTGCATTGTATACCGCAGATGCGATCGCTTGCAGTTCAGAAGACAAATTCGCAGACTCTAGCTTTTTGCCGTTGCTCATACCCCCCTATCCCTGTGAATCAGGTTTGATAAAATTTACTGGATATTTTTTGCTTTGACGTGTTACCAGTCAACCTTACGTTGAAAAGTTTAATTGATTTATCAGGTGTTGTTGTGACAAATTTATTTGCATATCTCAACAAAAAGTAGGTTTTTGCTTTGTGTTTAACTTTGGGGAGTAGCCTAGGCAGACAAAGACTCACTACCCTCATAACGTCCCGCTATTAATTAGCCTAGTGGCGCGGCTATCCCACAGTGGTGCATGGTACAGCTTGGAATTGATTGAAAAATTTTGATTTCGACTATTCTAAATGCACTTATCTAAAGTAGCGATGCCACTAGTGAAGCCAGAGCAATGATTTCAGTCTCTGTATATGTAGAAAAACTTGATACATTTTAAACATCTATGTTACCAAGAAGTGTTAACCACCAGTTAAGAACAGGTTAGAGACTCTAAGTAGTGAGCACATCCATATGTAAAACCCTAATTAATGGGACTTAAACAAAAATTAAGCCCAAATGTAGCCTAAACTAGCTTTGTAAGCGGCAAATACGTCACGATTATTATTCAACCAATCAAAGAAACGGTAAGACATAGCTGTTCTAAATGCTTCCAAAGCTTCAGTAAAGGTATTCAAAGGTTTGTTTGCCCACCTTCGTCTCAAGCCTCCAGTCATCTGATGCCAAAGAATAAAAGTATATGCACAAAAAACCAAGATAAAATGTCGAAGTAGACTTGTTTTATCTCGAACTTGATATTCTTTTAACCCTAGCCAACCCTTGGCTTCCCTATAGAAAACTTCCACCCAATTTCTTTCTCCATAGGTATTAACTATCCACTCAGGCGAAACAATTGATGTAGAAACATTAGTGATAAAGTAGTCAATATCAGTCGCTTCGGAGAAAGTGTCAGCATTCATAACGATAGCAATATTTCGCTTTCCTACGAGTTGTGATATCTCTACTTCTCTAGTTACTACCCATACTGTTTTCGGTTTATCTAAGTTGAGTTCAACCTTGGTGAAAGCCTCTTGAGACAGGCTTTGTGCTAATTCATCTAGCCTCATTGTTTGTTGAACATTTTCTGATATGCTGAGACTTATTTTTCGATTTTTGGCTAATCCTCCCACGTACTTTAGTTGTCTCTTCTCTAACTCTAATAAGAACGATGTATTGTTGCCATATCCAGCATCTATCAGTACAATTCCTGGTTGATATTTTCGCGCCAATGTTCTGTCTATTAACTTGATTGCCAGTTCACTTTTTTTCTCAAATTCACAGTCTTGTTTACCTAATGCTAAGGAATCCGCGTGCTGGTATAGCTCTATATCTAATGGTAAGCTTTTTCGTCCATCGTACAAATGCGTTGTTACCACTACTATCCCATTATCTGTTTTACCAATCTCTCCAATATACTGCCTTCCCACTCCATCAGTAAAATTCCCACTTTTTCTATGACCTGAATCATCAATTATTAAGCTAAATCCTCTACTTATTCTCGTTTGACTACACTTGTTCATCGTCTCTAATCTCAGCTCATTTACCTTCAAATCAGACCATGGAGCTTCAGTTAAAAAGTGGTGTAATTGATGGTATTCGACCCCTATCGTGTTAGATGCCATCTGAAACACGTTTTTTCTCTCACTTTCCCCCAATAATCCTCCTAAATAATGCCTAAAACCTCTTTTTTGAGCTTTATGAGTAAACGCTTCATCAAACCGTTGACACCATTTCTCAAAACACGGTGGCATGGCTGCGGGGGTTGTCTCTTTCATTGGGTTTTACTTTAACGTGAAACCTATGCCCGTCAAGCATTATACCCTATTCTTTTTTCTTTTTTTGTTTAAGTCCCGTTAATGTATTTTTTTTACAAAATATAACTCAGTAGTAAGAATATTAAACGCACTCTTCGAGCATGAATTAAGAGTTTTGGTCTTGAGTCTTGGTCTAAAGCCCCCGTCAATATCCTTTGGAGACCAAGAAAGTCTTTCCGTAATTATTTCCCACGGATAGAATCCGGGGGGATATTCTGTAACTAGTGTTCTGTGTTCTGTGTTCTTGTTAAAGTGATTAGCCCTCCTTCCTAGAGAACTACCTGTAGAGTAACAGTTGAAGTTCTTACGACTTATATAAAAAAGCTGCGACGCATGAGGCGTGCCTCTGAGGAACGCGAAATGCGATCCCGGCTTTGTTGGTCAATATCAGAACGCTTTGATTTTAAGTTAAAAAAAATCGTATGATCTGGCTGATGAGCGCTTTGATTTCCCCATAAAACAAGGGGCTGTATGTAAAACTGCTGGTTCTTTTACCACCTGATGCCATGCATTGCAATAGCGTGCACTGGAGAGGGTAGCTTGGGGTTTAAAGCTTCAGGCTCAAGCGACACGTTTAAAAACGTTTAGCTACAAGAAGTTTGAGCAGCGCCTCGCGCTTATCAAAGCAGGGCGTGCAGTTTTACTAGTTAAATATTAATTTTTGAGATTGAGGTTAACTATGAGGTTTCGCGCTTTAATTGTTGCACTCTTGGCTTTGTGCCTGGGGTTCCTAACTGCTTGTAGTGAAGCTCCATCATCGACGAGTACAGAGTTCCTGACTTACGAGCAGATTAGAGGCACCGGTTTGGCTGTTAAATGCCCCGTATTGGCAGAAACAAGCCGTGGTTCCATTCCCATTGATGGTAGCCAGTCTTACACCATAAAAGAACTGTGCATAGAACCCACCCAATTCTTTGTCAAAGAAGAACCCGTTAACAAACGGCAACAAGCAGAATATGTTGCCGGCAAATTGTTGACTCGCCGCACCTACTCCTTGGATCAAATCATCGGCGATCTAAAAGTCAATCCAGATAATAGCCTCACCTTTGTGGAGAAAGATGGCTTTGACTTCCAAGCGATTACAGTCAAACTGCCTGGTGGTGAAAGCGTACCTTTCCTGTTTACCGTCAAAGGTTTGGTGGCTCAAACACAACCTGGTTTGACCAGCATTAACACCTCAACTGACTTTGAAGGTAGCTTCAGAGTCCCCTCCTATCGTGGTGCTTCCTTCCTCGATCCCAAAGGTCGCGGTGTTACCAGTGGGTATGATAACGCGGTGGCTCTTCCCGCTCAATCTGATGATGAAGAACTCAGGCGTGCCAATGTCAAGCAAGCTGAAATTCTCAAAGGTAAAATTTCTCTGCAAGTAGCGAAAGTAGATAACTCTACTGGCGAAATTGCAGGCACCTTCGAGAGCGAACAGCCCTCTGATACCGATTTAGGCGCTAAAGAACCTGAGGAAGTCAAGGTTCGCGGTCTGTTCTATGCTCGTGTAGAACCCGCTCGTGTGTAGATTCTTCTAAAGACTGCAACTGACTGAGACTTAAAGCTTCTATTGCGTTTATGAGGTAACTTCTTACCTTCTGACAGGATATTTTCTGAAAGGAGGGTTTGGAGTTACCTCTGTACGTATGTGGTTAGGTGATAAAATTGCTGACTCTATACGTAAGTGCAACAAGCGGCGTCTCACCCTTTTTATTGTTAGTGTAAATATTTTTACTTTTCATATACTTTTTGCAGTAGAAACACAGATATGTATCAAGTCTTTAAATATTAAGTGTTTTTCCTGATATTATTGATTCCTAATTCAGCTAGATAGTTTCTATTTTCCGTCTATTTTTACTAAACTAACTGCACTGCTGGATTCGCGACTTTAATTCAGTAGAATTGCGGTTTTTAATTTAGTAATAAAGTTTTTATTTTATTTTTATGTAGCTTTTGAAAAACTACACAATACACCAAAAACTTACCTAAAAAACAAAAAACTCCCTCAAATTTAAATTAAGCTGCATTGTCACTCCGCTTGTAGTAAATATTTCCAGCAGAAAATTTTTTATCTGCCATAGGAGCTTCTCAATTATGTAGGGCGATGTCACCCTCGCTGAGCGCTGCTAGGCGCAGGCTGCGCCTTGGCGGAGCCTGCGCGTAAAAGTCTTGCGTTCACCATCTAACGGGTACGCTGCAAAAATCTGACTTATAAATACAATCGCAGCTTGGTTTAAAAGTGAGTATTTATGTGTTTATTCGACCTTATTTGGTCTAGAAATGCGGTGCTATGACAACCACACTTACCGATGAACTGAAGCATGAAATTTGGCAGTTGTTGCGAGAATATCAGCAATTTCGCGCAGCTGATGTTCGTAACCAACTGGTGAAACTGAATTTTGGACTTGTGAGAAAAGAAGCTCACTACTGGATCAATCAATGCCAAGAAAGCTATGATGACTTGCTCCAGGTAGGTTGTTTGGGTTTGATTTTAGCTATAGAAAGATTTGATATTTCTAAAGGGCATGCTTTTAGTTCCTTTGCGATTCCGTATATTCGCGGTGAAATTCAACACTATCTTCGAGATAAAGGAGTCACCGTGCGAATTCCCCGACGCTGGTTAGCGCTGCAACAGCAAGCAATCTTGGTTACGCGTTGTTTACGGGAAAAATACAATCGCCAACCTACTGATTCTGAGTTAGCAGCAGCATTGGAAATTTCCCTAGGAGAATGGCAGGAAATTAAATTAGCATGGGCTAACCGCGCCCCTTTAAGCCTGGATGTTCCAGTCCAGAATGGAGATGAAGACACAACTTTACTGGGAGAACTCGTTCCAGACAACCGCTACCGCAGCTTTCAACTAGCACAAGAAGACCGAATTCGCCTGCACCAATGCTTGTTGCAGTTAGAACAACGCACCCGCGAAGTCTTGGAATTTGTGTTTTTGCATGATTTGACGCAAAAACAAGTTGCAGAACGCCTTGGTATAAGTGTAATCACGGTTTCTCGTAGGATCAAGAAAGGGCTAGACTCGCTGAAACAGTTAATGTGTATGGCAGAGGAGTGAAGGCAAAACTTAACAAAATCGCAATTCCACCCAAATATAGAGTGTTTAAAATCACTTTAATGAAGCGGGAAGTGAGGTTATAAAGGTATGAAACTTCGCTTGGTGTGTAAATTTTAGGCATATGAGAACAGCTCATGGGCAGAAATTCAAAAATTACAATAGCGGCTATCCTAGCTTTGACGATCGCCTCGTGTTCCTCGCAAGGTGATCAATCTAGTCATCCTACATCTACCAACACGCCAGCAGCGACTCAAAAAGCAGCAAATCAGCGGTTTCATAACCCAGTTGTATCTGCCAATCAAAAACCAGCAAATCAGGGGTTTAAGAACCCAGTCGTATCTGTCAATCAAAAAGCAGCAAATCAGGGGTTTAAGAACCCAGTCGTATCTGCCAAACAGACTCCACCAGTTATTACAACTACTGCTAACTTGATTCAACCAACGAATGCTACACAACGGGTAGGGGTTGTCTCAAAACGTCGGAAAGACCCGTTTGCACAAATTGTAGAACCTTATTCGATTAAAGTAACGAATACGCCTGTAGTGGTAAAACCCGTTTCTAAGTTACTACCAGCAGCTAAGAGTAAACGGCAAAGCAATGTGATAGCTACTACAACCAAAAACCCTTTAAATCAAAACAAGCACAGAATCAAGAAAACAGCCATTAAGCAAAACGCTGCGCGCGAAAGGGTAATTGGACAAGCAACAGCACCGCCAAGGGCGATGGCGCATTCGCGTACCCTACGTGCCTACAGCACCGCGCCCCAAAAAACGATGCTCCCGGAGAAAGCCCCGCCAAGGGCAATCGCATCTGTTAAACTCAATTCCAAACGTGCTGTTACTCCTGTGCTACCTAAAGTCTTACCCCAAATCCCCAACCCGGCTTTAGCATCTGTATTACCACCACCACAACCAGAGTTAGCCAGAACAGTTTTTGTTTCTGGTGTGGTTCTCATTGGCAAAGAACCGCAAGCAATTATCAAAGTACCGAATGAGGCAACAAGTCGCTATGTGCAAGCAGGACAGCGGCTAGGAAATGGAGTGCTGATTAAACGTATTGAGATCAATGAAGGCTCCGAACCGAGCGTAATTCTGGAACAATATGGTATTGAAGTTGCCAGAATGGTCGGGGAAGGAATTGCTACCCAAACCCCACCAACTGCTGCTTCTGGGGAAAATCCTGTTTCTTTGACAGAACCAACCCAAAACCCTGTTCCAGGCGGAGCTAGTTAAAGATGGAGACAAGAGAAAAAATTGAATTTGCTGGTTTACCTTTAGCAGTCTATCGAGAGATCGCAGCTCATTTACGTCAACTAGAAGGAGTAGAAGTTAGTTTAATTCCTCAAACCTCCCAAGAGTTTGATTACAATCAGAGCCAAATTGCTGGTTTATGGATTTCGTATACCCCTAAGTGTGGCGCTCAAAGTCGGCAACGCGTACAGCAAATCTTGACTTATTATCGCAGTCACTACGTTGCTTGACGAATTTAATATTTGTCATAGCGTGAAGCATTATGCCACGGCTTCTGATGTAACCTGGTGAACCAGCGTGGAGGCGATCGCCTCTAGGGGCAAGACAAAATCCACTTTTCCTGTGGCGATTGCTGCTGCCGGCATGCTGAAAAACTCAGATGTCGATTCATCCTGAGCGATCGCCATGCCCCCATGCTTCTTGATTGATAGCACGCCCAGTGTGCCATCAGTGCCGTTGCCTGTGAGAACGACTGCGATCGCCCGTGACTTGTAAGTAGTGGCGACTGACATAAACAGTTTATCGGCAGCAGGGCGGACAAAGTTCATTTTGGGTGTATCTGAAAGCAGCAGCGTGCCGTTAGGCTGAACCAGCAGGTGTTGAGCAGGAACAGCAACATAAACGGTGCCTGGACGCAGAACATCTCCAGTTGCGGCTCTTTTGACTTGCAACGCTGTCCGCTGGCTTAAAATTTCAGGAAGCTGGCTGGGGTAGTTGGGGCTGAGGTGCTGGACGACCAGAATAGCCGCCGGAAAATCGGCAGGTAATGCAGACAAAACGGTGCTAATTGCCTTTAACCCACCCACAGAAGCTGCCAATGCCACAACATTAAATGCAATATTTGGAAACTGAGAGAAAAGGCGATGTTGCGGAATCTGGATTAAGGAGTTCATGTGGGTGCGATTTTAAGGAGACTGTCAGATGCAGAATTTGTACTCTACCGTACAATTACCTCTCCTTATATTGTACTCTCGAGTACAAACTTTGTTTACAATTATATTCCCCTTGCGTCAGAGGTTCTTCCCCCCTGCCCTGCGTTATCTCGTTAGATACGAGTGATGTAATCAGGCAACTAAAATTTGTGTCTCAAAGCTTTTCAACTTCTATAAAAAATCGGCTGCTGGCTAGCTTGCCTAGGGAGGAATATGAACGGCTTCAGCCTTATTTAGAACCCGTTTTCCTTGACTTTAAACGAGAGCTTTATCAGCCAAACGTGCCGCTCGACTTTGTCTACTTTCCGTTAGAGGGAGTTTTCTCGCTGTTGTCGTTGTCATCAGAGGGTGAACTGATAGAAGTTGCAACGGTGGGCAATGAAGGGATGGTTGGGCTACCCGTATTTCTAGGAGTCAGACAAATTCCTGGGATGGCGATGTGTCAAGTTCCTGGCAATGCCTTGAGGATGCGAGCTGAGGATTTGCAGACTCAAGTCAGCCGCGACTCATCGCTGTATGATGTGCTGCACCGTTACACGCAAGCCTTGTTTAATTTCATTTCACAATCGGCACTATGCAATCGGCTGCATTTGATCGAACAACGCTGCTGTCGGTGGCTGCTCTTGACTCGCGATCGCGTGGACACCGATCAATTTCCGCTCACCCACGAGTTTTTGTCCCAAATGCTGGGGGTGCGGCGGGCAGGTGTGAGTGAGGTGGCTTCCAGGTTACAAAATGCAGGCTTCATTTCCTACCGTTATGGCAAGATAACCATTTTGGATCGAGCCGGGTTAGAAGCAACAAGCTGTGAGTGTTATGAACTCATCAAAGCGGAATTCGAGCGCTTAATTGGCGGCAATAATATGAATTAAGACCTGGGGTCTGCTGTTTGAATAATCAGGTGATAAATTTTGAAATTGCTGAGTGCTGAGTTAAACTGGCAAGCAAGATAATTCAAACATCACGAAAGCGGCTCCACGGTTTGGGCATCACTCAAAATGGAACACTGGCAATTTCTGATACAGAAACAGGGCGATGCTCCCAAACAGAACCCCCCAAGGGGCGATGGCTCTTGGCGTCTCTTGGAGTCGCCAAATGTGGAAATTACAGAAGGTCGGTATAGAGTTGTCGCTTGTTCTAACCTTGGTAACGTAGATGTGGAAGTACAAATCACTCATACCTCAACCTTGGAGGTTCCACCAAAGCGGCGAATTCAGGTGCGATCGCGCCGCACAAACTCTGAAGGCTTAATACCTGTGATTCCCTATACTTACCTTAAGCCAGGAATTTGGGAGTTACGTTGTTCTGGTAAGTTGATGTCTGATCGTGGTAAACGCTGGCAACACAGCATCCAATTGCAAGTCTTACCTAAAGTCGCTGCAAACGAGGTAGGACGAGGAAACAACGAGGAATTATCTGTCTTAACCGCTGAGTTGTCTCAACAAGAAGCGATTATTGAGCAACCGATCAGTCCAGTTTGGCTTAAAGGTGAGACAGTAGAACAGATTTTACAAAATTTAATAGAACTGGCTTTACCTGCTTCTGAATTGTTGCCCGAAGATGACAAAACGGTTGAGGATTCTCCAGCAGATACAGAAGCTGCACCGCTTGCTGTGAAACTTGAAGAAGAAATCTACATTGCTCGTTGGGGAGAAACTCTCACAATTAATGGGCGTGTGGAGCAAAAAGAAGCGACGCTGGATCTAAGCCAAACATCAAATTATGAAAGAGTTTACGGAGGAGAAATAAGAATAGAACTGCACTCACCCCAAGATTCTGAAATCATCAGGCGAGTGCGGCAATCCTTACCAGAAAAGTTCATACCGTTTCCTATCAGATGTTCAATAGAGATTCCAGCTGATTGTGAATCGAAGCTGATTTTGGGAGAAATCAGTTTGTATGGCGTCCTCACAATTGGTAGTCAGGCGGTACTCTTAGCGAAAGAGTCTTTCACAATTACAGATGTTAGAGAATTACTAACAACCAGTACTGTATTCACAAAAAGTGAACCACTGGCGACTTGTGAAGCCCAAAAACTATCCGTACCTCTAGATTTAAAACTTTTCAATCTGGTAAAAACTCCAAACAAAGTGCGATCGCTTGCGTTGCATCCATCTCCAAAAAAATCCCTACCACCCAAACTTAACCGGCAATCACTTCGTAAATCAGCAGCGATTTCACCTCAACTACCGAGGTTTGCTCAGCACCAAAATCAGATCATGAGTCCTGCGGTTTCAGAACCTCCTTTAAACTTGGAGAATTCTGACACGAATAGCACTGCAACTGCTGTTAGTTATGTCATCAGCAAGGGTACGGCTTTTCCCTACTTAAAACGACTAAAAACATCGCAGGATGAAATAGAAGTCATTAAGCGCTATCCGCCTGAAATGTTTGACTTTCCTGCGCCTGTTGACTCGCAGCAGCACACGAGTGAGATGGATCATGAATATGCAGCGTTATCAGTCGCAGAGGATGCCGAATCCCAAGACGCATCGTTTGTCCAATTAGTGAGTCCCTCTAGTTCTGAATTAATCACGACAAGCAGTCCCCACATATCCCCCTTAATTAGAAAGTGGATGCATACTCAAGGGTACTCTTTGCCTGAACCCATCAATTTGCAAAACCAAGACGACTATACCTATATTGTCCCTCGCCAAGAGCAGGTATATGAGAAGCTTGACACACACACTCCAGGAAATGACGACACTGACAATCCACAGGACACAAAGATAGAAGAACAAATTGCCACACACACTCCCTCCCTCCCTCCCTCCCTCCCTCCCTCCCCCCGTCATCAGGAGATATCATCAACTTGGTTGGTACAGGAAATCGTTGTAGATGATACATCGAATGAAGCCGAAGCTGATACTTTCAAAAACCAAGCTTCCAAACAGAAAGAAGCATCAGTATCAAATGTATTATTTTATTTGCCTTTAGGAAAAGAAAGCACGGAAGCCTTACCAGTTCCACAATTGCATTTGCCACAAGGCGAACTTGTGTGTGGAAAATCTGTTAGGGTACGCGTACAGTTAGCGCAAGTGTGTCCGGAAGTAGCTGTCAAGTTATGGATTGAAGATTGCCAAACTCGCTGGTTGCTGGAAGAACCGCTTTGGTTGACAAATTTACTACCTAACTCTTCTGGAGGGTTGGAAGAAACCACACACATCATTGTTCCTTTTGGGTGTTTGGAAATTCGCTTAGAAGCGATCGCTGTGAATACGGTTACTCAGCAGGAAAGCGACAAAATCACAATCCAGCGGGCTGTGATTCCTCCCGACTTACCGAGTTTGCAGTTAGATGAACTTTTAGATTTTTGATTTAGGGCTAGCCATTGATCGCATTAAGTGCATTCTGAGTTCTGAATTCTTCTGACTGTGTTAAAAATCTTTAGAATTTAAAAATTTAGGGGAAAAATTGCAGTAAGCTCTTGTTGAATTGTAGTTTGTTTCATAGGAATCTTATGTACACAGCTTCATTTATGCCTACCATTCTGATGTACGCAGCTTCATTTGTGCCTTCCATCCTTGTTCCTGTAACTGGTCTAGTTGTTCCAGCTGTAACATTTGCATTTTTCTTCTTGTACATTGAACGCGACGATATCGGCTAAACTTGTCCACCGACTTAATCATCAATTAAAAATTGACCGCCCATCTTATACAGACGGGCGGCTTTTTTATGCTGATTTTTAATCGATTCATGAACTGCCCCAACCCACTTTGCTGAGGTTGGGGTTTCCAAAGTCCCAACTTGCGGGTCGTGCTTCTGACGCTTCGCTTGGTAAACTTACCTGTTTGAGTCCTGACGGCTAAGCGTGGATAGAGGTTTTACCATCTGCGTCTGACGACGCTAGTTCCTAACGCCGTGGCTAAATATTTGATTTAGCCCAGAAATATCTAAGGGGACGTAGCCACTATTAGATGCTGATTCTGGTATCAGGATACTGCCGTTAACTGTATCGATTGGGTTGACTATTGCCGACCAGTCGCCTAGTTGCCTTTATGCTACGGGTAGTCTTCCTTTACGGCAAAGTGGGTACTTTACGTTTATGCCTCGCAAAACCTAATATACACTAAAACGCACCCCAAAACAAAAACATCCAAGCAGGCGCTATCCTTCCCCACCCGGCGTTGCTGAGGGTGGGGAAGGATAGCGCTATTTGTTCAACTTGTGTTACTAGCTAAATCTCGCTTACAGCTACTAATTGCTAATTGTGTATTGCCATAAGAGGATGTTTGTGAAGTACCGAGTTGTATCGAGACCCCCCTAGCCCCCCTTTTTAAGGGGGGAAAATAGTCTCAAAGTCCGTCTTATTAAGGGGGATTTAGGGGAATCGAAAAGTTTTTGATACATAACTAACCACTTTTAAAACATCCTCTAAGTATGCAAACAAATAGCAATTAGCAATTGTGTCGGCTCAAACTACGATTAGATTGAAGAACCGAGTCCAGCGTAGGCTCCGTAAAAGAAAATACCTACAACGGTAATTACACCTAAGCCTGCGATTGTTGCAACAATCCACAGGGGAATTCTGCCACTTCCAGACACAGTCTCTCCTCCTTTGATAAAAAATAAGCGACGAAAGTTAAAAAATAAACAGCAGTCAATAGCTGTCGTTCCAGTTAGTTAAAGAAGTAACTGGAAAACAGAATCCCTAGAACAAAAACGAGTAGCAGTCCCAGGTAAAGCGAAGTCCGGTTAAGCTCAACCGGCTGATTATTGGGATTTTCCTTTCTTTCCATGATTTTCTCCTAGCGCTGAATAAACTGCATGGAAGCGATCGCACCCAAAAAGAATATAGTTGGCACAGCTAGGGTGTGAACTGCAAGCCATCTGACGGTAAAAATTGGATAGGAAACTGGTTGATTGATGTTATTGCCGCTAGTCATGATTTCAAACTACTTTGTGTTACTAAATTGCTCTACTTGTTGTTTTGCTTGATAACGGTTATTTACAATTGGCAATTCCTGCCGTGCTGGTGTGTAATACTCATCAGGGCGAGGTGTACCAAACACATCGTATGCCAAGCCAGTGCTGACAAACAACCAACCCGCAATAAACAGTGCAGGAATGGTGATGCTGTGGATCACCCAGTAACGAACGCTCGTAATAATGTCCGAAAATGGACGTTCTCCAGTAGTACCTGACATTTAGACCCCTACCTTCAGCAAGATTGTTATTGAGATTATTATCCTACAAAGTTAAGAAAGAGTTACACCTCGTAACTTCTTTCTCATAAATAGGAATAAATACCTACGCAGCTTTTGATTTAGAAGCGGTTGCAATATTGGGATTGTATTTGAGTAAAACACCGCGATCGCCAATCACAAATCCCTTTTCTGGGTTGAGAAAAACGATTTTGTAAAAATTAGTCGGAACTGCTTCAACATCACGGTCTTTTTCCCAAGTTTTGCCGCCATCAGAACTGTACAGCAAATTAGCGCTACCGCCACTAACCCAAATTTCATTGGGTGTACGATAAGCCAAATCAAGTAAGCCCCAACTGGTCGAGACTTCTGGATATTGAGTTTCCAGCCACTTGTCAGGCTCAGCTGGGTTAGTAAATTGTACCTGACCACCGCGTGCTAACATCCACATTTGTCCCTGTTCGGTAAATCCCATATTTTCTACCCGTCTGGAACTATTGCGGTTATGAGGTACCCAAGCATTTAGCCCTGGTTCCCAAGTCGAGTAGAAGTTACCTTTTGCAGAAACAGCAACATATTTGCCATCAGGAGAACGTTCGATGTTACGAACCACACCTACGGCTTGTTCCACCTGCGCTTTCCAGTTTTGTCCACCATCTGTGGTTCTGTATATTGCTCCCACATCCGTAGCCATCTCAGCTGTATTTTGTGCCAGTGCGACGATACTCACGGGATTACCTGGTAGCTTTTCACTCAGGGGAATGCGTGACCAATAACGACCTTCATCACTGCTGTGCAACAGTAGAGAAGGTTCTCCAGCTATCCACCCCTCTTGACCTGCAAAACTGACAGTGTTAAAACGGTACTTTTGGTCATCCAGTTTTAATTTTAGAGGCTGCCAAGTCACACCACCGTCTTTTGTTTCCAACACAGTGGCATTGCTGCCTACTAAGAAACCATGCTGGGGGTCATTTGTAAAGGCAATATCCAGTAGTTTTGCATCTGTTGGGACGGAAATAACTTCCCAAGGATTGTAGCTGGTTGAAGGGACATTACTACAACCAACACACACAAGGATAACCACGAACAAAGCGAGTATTCGTTGGTAAATTTTCACAATTGAGCGCATTTTTTCTTTATCTGTTAGTATCTGTTAGTTTTTTTGAATTTGTGTATGGGTTTGGTGTAGGTTTATGGCACACCCTATTGTTAAAAGCGCTATTGTACGCCGTAGAGGCTCATAAAAAACAAGAAGGCAAGAGCCAAAGCCCCGAAAATCAGCAGGTTTTTCTGACCTGGTGTTAGGTTATTTACACCAACACCATATTTCAGATTTTCTTTGAAACCGGATGCCGTACCAGCAGGACCAATGTTTGTAAAACCATTCTTTTTGACACCGCAAACTGGGCAGCGCCAAGTAGAAGATAATTCATCAAACGGTATCCCTGGGGCAATGCCATGCTTGTCATCTCCCTTTTCGGGTTCATAAATGTAACCGCAGGCACGGCACTCGTAGCGGTCTAACGCGGTCGTCTCAGCAGCTTGTTCGCTCATGGCTCTTGGCGTCGGTGAGAGGCAAATCTTAAATATACGTTAAAAATTATGACATAAGTGTTAGGTTTTTCTATCTTAAGCAAAAACGAATCAAATCGTCTCCAGCTCTATTTTTCAGGATTCAAAAAAGTCAAAGAGATATAATGTAAAAGAAGGTAACCCTTTGGGTTCGCCAGTTGCCTGCGGAGGGAAACCCCTTCGGGTTCGCCAGTCGCCTACGGAGGGAGACCCTCCTGCAGCGCTGGTCTCACCTCCCGCAGCACTGGTCTCACAAGTTTATTAGCACCAAAAGCGGTAGAAATTCATTGTGTTTGTCCTTAGCGGTTACGAGTACCTTCTAGGCTTCCTTATCCTGTGTAGCCTAGTGCCTGCCTTGGCTCTATCAGCGTCTAAGCTCCTGCGACCGAGAGGTGGCAACCCAGAACGGCGCACGACATATGAATCTGGCATGGAACCCATCGGTGGAGCTTGGATTCAGTTCAATATCCGCTACTACATGTTTGCGCTCGTCTTCGTCATCTTTGATGTAGAGACTGTATTTTTATATCCTTGGGCGGTTGCTTTCCACCGTCTTGGGCTATTGGCATTTATTGAAGCGCTAATTTTTATTGCAATTCTTGTAGTTGCCCTAGTGTACGCATGGCGTAAAGGAGCTTTGGAATGGTCTTAGATACTAACATAGAGCAACAGCAAAAAGAACGCATCCTCAACCCGATAGAGCGTCCTACAGTAACCCAAGAATTGTCAGAAAACGTCATCCTAACCACGGTTGATGACCTCTACAACTGGGTGCGGCTTTCTAGCCTTTGGCCGATGCTGTTTGGTACCGCTTGCTGCTTTATTGAGTTTGCAGCTTTGATTGGTTCCCGATTTGACTTTGACCGCTTTGGTCTGATTCCCCGTTCTAGTCCCCGCCAAGCCGACTTAATTATTACGGCAGGGACAATCAATATGAAGATGGCACCTCAGCTTGTGCGTCTTTACGAGCAAATGCCAGAACCCAAGTACGTGATTGCTATGGGTGCTTGCACGATTACTGGCGGTATGTTCAGCGCTGATTCCCCCACAGCAGTACGTGGAGTCGATAAGCTGATTCCTGTGGACGTTTACTTACCCGGTTGTCCGCCGCGTCCAGAAGCGATTATTGACGCGATTATTAAGCTGCGCAAGAAGATCGCAAATGATTCTATCCAAGAGCGGAGTGTGATTAAGCAAACTCACCGCTACTACAGCACAACTCACAACCTCAAGCCCGCAGAGCAAATCCACACAGGTAAGTATTTGCAGACTGAGTCTCGCGTTACACCGCCGAAGGAACTAACCGAAGCGATCGGTCTACCAGTCCCACCTGCTCTTTTGGCTCAAAAGGCACAAAAGGAGGAAACTAACCATGGCTGAAGAAGAATCAAAACCAGTACCAGCAGAACAACAGTCAATAGTCAAAGCGGGTGAAGTGTCCCAGTGGTTGACAGAAAATGACTTTGCTCATGAGTCTCTCGAACCAGATCATGAAGGTGTAGAAGTCATTAAAGTTGAGCGAGATTTTTTGTTGCCACTTTGCACTGCACTGTATGCTTATGGGTTTAATTACCTCCAGTGTCAAGCTGGCATTGATTTGGGACCAGGACAGCAGTTGGTTAGTATGTATCACTTGATTAAACTCAGTGATAATGCTGATCGTCCCCAGGAAGTGCGTCTCAAAGTGTTCCTACCACGGGAAAATCCTAGAGTTCCCTCAGTTTACTGGATTTGGAAGGCAGCAGACTGGCAAGAACGCGAGTCCTACGATATGTTCGGCATAATCTACGAAGGGCACCCGGATCTAAAGCGTCTTTTGATGCCAGAAGATTGGGTAGGTTGGCCCTTACGTAAGGATTACGTGTCGCCTGACTTCTATGAGTTGCAGGACGCTTATTAGAGCAATCTCGCACTTCATTATCAGCCCCTCTTTGTGCTTCAAAGAGGGGTAAGAAAAGGAGATGGAAATGAAGGTGTTGAAAATAGCAAAAGCAAAGATAACTTGTGGAATTTGTGCATCTTTATTTTTGACTTTTGTTGCTACACCTTTAGCTAGTGCTGCCAATAAAGCTGGTGATTATCGACAATTAGGGCTTTCATATCGGCAACAAGGGCGGTATCCTGAAGCTATAGCCGCAATGCAAAAATCTGTAGAACTCGAACCCGAAAATATTATGGGACGAGTGAATTTAGGTTGGACATTGCATTTAGCAGGAAAGGAACAAGAAGCAGCACAATCTTTATGGCAAGCAATATATCAAAAGCCATTGTACGTCCCAGCTTACAATGCTTTGGGAATTGTTTATCTTGTTGATAGCAACTTAACAGCAGCGGTGCTGGTTCATACTTGGGCAGCAATTCTCAAGCCTGATAATGAAATTGCTTATTTTAACTTAAGTTTAGCCTTGCATCGGTTACAAATTTATAACTTAGCTATAGCGACAGCTAACCGTGCCGCTACTCTGGAACCAAATAATCCTCATCCTTTGGTTGCTAGTGCGATCGCCTATTGGGATAATGGTGACAAAGATACCGCCCAAAAAGTTTATACCAAAGCTATAAACTTAGATTCCAGGTATAATAATAAAACTTTTTTAACTCATCTTAAGCAAGCTGCTTTTAACCAAGAGCAAATACAAAAAACAGAACAAATCTTGTCCAACAAAGCCAAATAGTCTTTTATAAAAGGCTTATTCAAGGTATTTTAACCCACAGATTAATACAGAGAAGATATCTGTGTCCATCTGTGTGCATCTGTGTTTCCATTTAAAAAAAATTGACTTGTGTAACAAGTTTAATGAGCAACAGCACCACCCGTAGGCTTAACTTTTTTAAGAAAGAAAATAGCAATACCACTGAGTAATAAAGCAATGGCAATAAAGTAGAAACAATCGTTAAAAGCCATTACAAAAGCTTCACGGCGGACTATTTTATCAATGGCGGCTATTGCTTGGTTTTGCGCTGTACTCAAATCTACTCCGCCTCGGTTTGCAAAATATTGCGTTAGTTGGTTAATTCTCTCTTGGGTTGCTGGACTATATATAGATATTGATTCCCCTAATCTATTAGAGTGAAATTGTTCTCTATTGGTTAACAAAGTTGCTAATGCTGCAATTCCGATAGAACCGCCCATATTACGCATCATATTAAATAAACCACTCGCCGAACCTGCTTCTTTCGGACTTAAACCAGCAGTTGCAATAGAAGTGAGTGGTACCATAATCAATGGTTGTCCCATTGCGCGAACAAGTTGTGACCATCGTAATTGATCCAGCCCTGTTTGATAAGTCATTCCTGCGTTCATAAACGCACTCACGGCAAATAATGCCACACCCACAGCAACCATGAAGCGCACATCAATGCGTTGCATCACTTTTGGAATAAAGGGAATAATAAACAATTGGGGAATTCCCGCCCAAATAAGTACTTCACCAATTTGCAGCGCATTGTATCCTTGAATTTGGGCTAGATATAGCGGCAAAATATAAATGGAACCATATAACCCCACTCCTAAAGAAACATTTACAACACTTGCTAAACCAAAGTTACGATATCGTAAAAGCCGCAAATTAATAAATGGTTGCCTACGAGTTAATTCAATCCAGAAAAACAGCGCTATAAAAATTGCAGCTAATATACTTAAACGCACAATGAACGCTGAACCAAACCAATCTTTGCGGCTACCTTCTTCTAAAACAATTTGTAGAGAACCTAACCCAATTGCCATTGAAATAATTCCCCACCAATCGCCTTGTTTTAGCAATTGCAATTGAGGTCGTTCTTGCTTAATTCCATACCACACGCCAGCAAGCATCAAAGCCCCTGGAAATACATTTATATAAAAGCTGTACTGCCAACTGAAGTTTTCTGTTAACCAGCCTCCTAATGTTGGACCAATTGATGGTGCAAAAACTGCTGTAATCGCAAATGCGGCTAGCCCAATTGCTTGCTTAGATGGAGGTAAAGTTGTTAGTACAACCGTCATGGCAGTAGGAATTAAAACTCCTCCTGTGATGCCTTGTAAAGCGCGGAAGATAATCATAGAATTGAGATTCCACGACCATGCACAGCAGACAGAAAAAAAGATAAACAAGGCGGTGTTAACTAAAAGATACCGTCGCAGGGAAAACACCCGAGACAACCATCCTGTTAAGGGAATAACAACAATTTCCGCCACCAAATAAGCAGTGGAAATCCAAGAACCTTCTTCTAAAGTTGCCCCTAAAGACGCTTGAATATCTTGTAGAGAAGCGTTGGTTATTTGAATATCTAGCACCGCCATAAATGCGCCTAGCATACTCGCCAAAACGCCAATCCAGGTTCTCAGCGGGACTGGTTGATTGGAGGAAGATTGGTTAGAACCCTGATTGCCTTGGTTGCCAACTGCATTTGTATTAGCCACAGCAGTACTCCAAGTATTGAATGACAGATATGTTTGTATTTTTTACCCTAACGCTAAAAGGGTATACGAAAGCATTTCGCCGGCAGGTAATATGTAAACTGAGAGTAGAAATCTCATTTGCTAATCGCTATGACTGCCTCTTCAGAGACATTCTCAGAACTCCTACCAGATGCTGATAACTTGCTCACTGAGGACGAGACACCTGTGGACAATTTGGCTTCAGAGAAACTGCAACGCCTGCTAGTAGAGGTGTTGTACAGTAATAGGGATTTGATATACCCGGAAAGACAGTTTCTTGCAGCAGCCAATGTCGGGCTATACTACGCCGTACGGCAAAATCCGCTTGTACCAGATGTGTTTTTGAGTCTGGATGTACAGGTAGCAGAAGATTGGTGGCAAAAAAAGAATAGAGTTTATCTGACTTGGGAGTTTGGGAAACCGCCAGAAGTTGTGATTGAGATTGTCTCGAATCTTGTGGGTAATGAAGATGGTAGTAAGTTGAGAGATTATGCTAGAGCAGGGGTATTGTACTATGTCATTTTTGACCCTTTGAATCAGTTAAAGCAAGGTGTGTTGCGACTGTATAAGTTACAGGGATGGTTGTATGTGCCAATTTCTGAAACTTGGATGGCAGAGGTAGGATTGGGATTGATACTGTGGGAAGGTAGCTATGAGGGTAAAGAGGAAGTTTGGTTACGCTGGTGCGATCGCCAGGGTAAAATTATTCCTACAGGTGCCGAACTTGCTCAACAAGAGCGTCAACGAGCTGAACAAGAACGCCAACGGGCTGAACAAGAACGCCAACGGGCTGAACAAGAAAAAGAAAAACGACAAAGACTTGTAGAGCGGTTACGTTCACTCAGTCCTGAACAACTGACGGAATTAGGAATCAGTTTAGCAGATTTAGAGTGAGGTATGAGTGAGAGGCGATCGCGAGGAATGAAAAGCCCGATACAGATATTTCCACTTACCTTTTACCTTTTAACGTTGTGCAGTTGTTAAGATACCTTTTTGCTCATAAATTACGAGTACCAATTTCCTTAACGCAGGTAACTGTTTAGCAAAATAGATAGACCCTAAAATACAAGCAATACCATCAATAATTAAAGTGTAAGGAGCGCCGATTTTCTCCGCTAATGCACCTCCCACTAAATTACCAAAGGGTATCATTCCCAAAAATGACATTGTGTATAAGCTCATAATTCGTCCGCGCTTGTCCTCGTCAACAATTGTTTGTAAAACTGTGTTGCTACCAGCAATTTGGATAATTGTTCCGCAACCAACAAACAACATTGTCACCAAAGAAAGTGGAAGCAAGCGCGACAAGGCAAAGCCAATCAAACCTATTCCTAAAATTGCTGGACCCAAGACAATTAATTTTCCAAGTCCCACGACTGTTTGCCTCGTAGCTAGATAAATCCCACTAAATAGCGCTCCGACTCCCGACGCAGCCATCAAAAACCCTAGGGTGTCTGCACCGCCTTTGAGGATTTCTTCTGCAAAAACCGGAGCAAGGACGGTGTATTGCATTCCGAAAAAGCTGACTAAAGCTGATAGTAATAACAGTGCTCGAATTGGTGCAAACCCAAAGGCATAAGTAAACCCTTCTTTGATTTGTTGCAAAGGATTGCCGTTAGTTACTGTAGTTTTCCAAGGTTTAAATTTCATCGCCAACAAAGCGATAATCACGGCAATGTAGCTTAAACCATCAATTAAAAAACAGTAAGCTGCACCGACTTGGGCAATGAGTAAACCACCAATGGCAGGTCCAACTAACCGCGCCCCGTTGAACATAGTAGAGTTGATAGCAATGGCATTTGCTAAATCGTCTCTGTGTTCCACCAACTCTGTCACAAATGCTTGTCGTGCTGGTGCATCAAAAGCATTGATAAATCCTTGAAACAAACTCAAGGCGATGATGTGCCATATCTGAATTACGCCTGTAAACGTCAGAAATGCTAGCGCCAATGACTGAACCATCGCCAGTATTTGCGTACCAATCAGAGTACGATGACGAGAGAAGCGATCCACAAATACCCCACCAAAGGGAGTCAAAAAAAAGCTAGGAACTTGACTGGTAAATCCCACAATCCCTAACATCAAGGGGTTGTTGGTTAAGTGATAAACTAGCCAAATCGTGGCAAGTTGGGTCATCCATGAACCAATAAGGGAAATGCCTTGTCCGGCAAAAAACAAACGGTAGTTTCTTGACCTGAGTGCTGGTAACAGTGCTCTCTTTCTAGTTGTTTGTGCGTTCATTAAAGCCTAAGTTTATACCTATCTCATATCCTTTCATAGATATCATTTGACTTCACAGCTAACCCCTCTCCACAGGCGGAGTGGGATACCACTGCTTTTGGAAGAGGTTTTAGAGTTCAGTTAAGAAGAACGCAGAACACAGAACGCAGTAATCAGAATATCCCCGCTCATGAATCCGCGCTTATTTAAGTGCGGAAAACTTTCTTTTTCTCCTTCATGATTTATCCGGGGGCGCGCCTACCAATACTCAAAGCCAGAACTCTTAATTTATCGTTTCTTGTAGCGCGTTTAATATTCTGACGAATGATTAGTAGCGGATGATTCTTTCTCGGTGAGATTTTTCCCGCCTGTACCCTATCCCCTCGTACTACTTAACTTGCACACTAACTTCGGCAGACATTCCAGGTGTAATCCGCGATTCGTACCCTTTGATGCTCTCAGAGTCAAAAACAATTTTTACAGGAACGCGTTGCACAATTTTGGTAAAGTTACCTGTGACGTTGTCCGGTGGTAAAAGCGCAAACTGTGCGCCGGAGGCTGGCGAAATGCTATCAACGCGACCCTTAAAGGTATGATGAGGAAAAGCATCAAGCTTAATCTCTACTTCTTCTCCTGGCTTCATGTCTTCCAACTGGGTTTCTTTGAAGTTGGCGACTAGCCAATAATCGTTATTGACAATTGCCATCAAAGGTGTTCCTGCTTGTACCCGGTTGCCTACTTCCACTGTTTTCCGCCCTACCCGTCCAGCAGCAGGTGCGGTAATGTTGGTGTAAGATAGCTGCAACTGTGCATCTTTCAACGATGCTTCTGATTGAGATATGGCTGCTTTTGCTGCTTCGTACTGGTTACGGTTGACGTTTGTTTGTTGTCCGCCAGCAGTTGCTTGTTGCAATCCACCTTTAGATGCTGCTAGTCTCGCTTGAGCACTCGTTACGCCTTCTTGTGCTTGTGCCAATCTTGACTGTGCTTGTTGCACTCCTACTGTTGCAGAGGCTAGGCGTGCTTGTGCTTGTTGCACTCCTTGTAAAGCCGCATTTCTTTGCGCTAAAGCCACATTATACGCTGCTGTGGCTGTCTCTAGCTGCTGGCGGGTAATTGCCCCTTGTTGAAACAGAGTGTTGTAACGGTTGTAATCTGCTTGCGCTCTTTGTAAATTGGCATTTGTTTGTGCTACCTGCGCTTGTGCTGCGGGAATTCCCGCTTCAGCTTCCCTAACAGCAGCTTGAGCCGCTGGGATACCTGCTTGCGCCTCTTTGACTGCTGCTTGCGCTGTGGCGATCGCAGCTATTGCGTTGCTCACTTCGCCTTGCGCCTGAGTTGTTTTACCACTGGTTGTTTGTGACGCTAGAGCAATATTGGCTTGTGCTGCTTGAGCTTGACGACGAGCATTTTGAAGCGCCGCTTCTGTTTGCTGCACTTTAACTTGATAGTCCCTTGGATCTAGCTTCACCAATAGCTGTCCCTGTTGCACTTGCTGGTTATCATTCACCAACACTTGGCTTACAGTTCCCGGAATCCGGCTGCTGACTTGATGAAGGTGTCCTGCCACTTGGGCGTTGTCTGTCTCTTGATGAGTAGAAGCATATTGCCACCACTGATAACCAAAACCTCCAGCAGCTACAGCACCCACGCCCAATCCTGCCAAAATTAAAGCAAGCGGTTTTCTCCGCTTTGGTGTTTGGGGCGGTTGGGGTTCGACTTGCTTGTTCTGTGTCTCGGGCTGAGTCTGTATATCATCTGGCGTTGTTTTCAGTGATACAGCTGTGTTTGTAGTCTTATTCCTTGTCAGAGCTTCTAAAGTCTCTAAGTCTTGAACGAGTTCTTTATCCAGAACTGCAGTTGTTTTATGTCCGTTACGTCCGTTCGAGTTCGTAGTGTTTATGCCTTCCATGATTGTTAAGTCCTCGGTATTGTTTTTGCTAAGTAAAAAACTTAGCACTCTAAATATTTGAATAAAGATATTTAGAAAAAAAGGTATTTAGAAAAAAAGAATTTATTTAATCGTTAATCATTTAGGATACGTACTATTTTTCCAAAAGACCCAACATAGCGCCTCACCCAACGAGGTAATTCTAGGATAAGTTAGTTATTGCCTTGGTTAGAAATTGGCAAAATTGTTCGCGTTCAGCGTAGGAAATACCGTGCATAGCTTGCTCGCGAATTTCTACGGCAATAGGTGGTAGGACTGTTTCGAGTTCTCTTCCTGCATCTGTCAGCCAAATACGCCAGATGCGGCGATCGCGAGAGTCGCGTTCTCGACGAATCAAGCCTCTTTCTTCCATTCTATCCAATACGCCAGTTAACGTCCCTCCCACCTGTTGGAGTTTTTCACCAATACTGGAAGTGGGTAAACCGTCTTCCTCCCACAAACAGCACAAAACCACCCAATGAAACGGGGTTAGTCCAAACGGGTCTAACCGCTCGGTAAACCTGCGAGCGAGGAGTTGTGAGAGTAGTTTGATCCGGTAGCCAACTCCGTATGGTGCGCGAACTTGCTGCCAAGACTCTAAATCTTGGGGCTTGTTGGGTTTAGAGACCATCTCTTAAAAATTTAGCGTACGTAATATTAATATAGCACTATTTCACCACTTGGCAAGGAGTCATTGCCACTTTAGGCGTGAAGTTACCTAAGCTGACAAATGCATATAACTAGTACCGCTGCGCGGAAGTCAAAAGTCAAAAGTCAAAAGTCAAAAGGGTGATTCTGTGGGCTTTTCGCTGCTTTTGAATGGTAGCTTTATTTCCGCCGTCGTGTACTAGCACATTTGGATATTAGTTGCGTCCGTTGCGCTTATCGATCATGTCAGCCAACAGAGCAAACATTCCCAATTGAGTAGCCGCAACAAACAGAATGAGCGTGCGCTCCGTCAAATCGCGCCGAATAAAGATATCTTGATACAGTGTAATCAGAAAACCAAAGAAAAATAAACCAGCTACAGGCAAAAACACTCTTAAGGGAGCAAAATAAACGCCCGTCCGCAATATAAGCTGTATAAAGCGCAATGTGTCTTGCAATGGCTTAATCTTACTTTTACCAACGCGGTGGTGATAGTCAATTGGTACGTAATGAACTATGTAATGATTGGTGAGCATCGCTAATGTAACCGTGGTAGTGAAGCTGAAGCTATCGGGTAGAATGTTGAGAAATTCCTCGACAACGCTTTTACGGAAGACTCTTAATCCACTGTTTAAATCTGGAATACTTCTCATTGCAATCCATTCTGCAAAGCGTACCAGAAACCATTCGGGAATTTTACGGAGATTAGAGTAGTTTACTTTACTACCTATCCTAGCTCCAACAACCATATCAGCATTATTGGTTAGAGCCACTAATTCGGGGATACGCTCGTTTGGATAAGTGGCATCAGCATCAGTAATCGCAATTATGGGATACTTAGCTTGACGAATTCCGGTTTTTAGAGCTGCGCCATATCCCCTATTTCTAACATGTTCAATGATACGAAGGTCAATGTACGAACGCAGGATATCACCTGTGCCATCCGTGGAGCCATCATTAACCACAATAATTTCATACTCACAATTTGCTAACTCAAGGACATGACGTAAATTCTTTAGTGTTGCGGCAATGCTTTTCTCTTCGTTATACACAGGTATGACAAGCGAAAAAGCTGGACAAACAACTTTTTGAGCTTGAAAATTTAGTGAAGTTTCCATACGTGTTCGCGTGTCTTCCTGCATAATTTATTTTGTGAGTCTGTTTGCAAGCTTGACTCTATTTTATTGTAAGTTTTCTTATTTTAATTTTTATTAAATAAAAATCAATTAGTAAAACTAATTGAGAATTGATAATAGCTATTTTTCAGTTAGTTTCATATGAAAAAATCGTAGTTTTTCAAAATTAACAAGCAGCAATGTTAATCACACGCCTACATCAATTTTTTGCAGCGCTGACTCTTAAAAAAACCAAACGGTATATAATTTTTTGGTTTACTTTAAGCATAACTGTAGCAACTATTTATGCGGTACAAGCAATATTCCCAGCCTTAAAACATGAGTATGTCATTCAGGATGATGCACGACAGCATATTTTTTGGATGCAACGATTTGTAGACCCTGAGCTTTTTCCACAAGATTTCATTACTGATTATTTTCAATCGATTTCACCACCCGGATATAAAGCTTTTTATCAACTCCTAACCTTGGTAGGATTTCATCCGATTTTTTCGAGTAAAATTTTACCACTATTTTTAGGAGTAATGACAACTGTCTACTGTTTTGGTGTTTGTCTAGAAATATTGCCACTACCAGTAACAGGGTTTCTAGGCACGTTGCTCATGAATCAATGCTTGTGGCTAGCTGATGATTTGATTTCCGCAACATCCAGGGCTTTTTTATATCCATTATTTTTTGCTTTTATTTACTATTATTTACGGCGATCGCTCTTACCATGGATGATATCTCTAGCACTTCTGGGACTTTTTTACCCAGGATTTGTATTGATATCTATTGGTATCTTGATTCTGCAATTTTTCAAGTTTGACAGAGGTTTTCCGCAATTTTCCCAACAACGCAGTGATTATGTATTTTGTGGACTGAGTCTTGCAGTGGGATTAGTCGTTCTCTTACCTTATTCTTTAGAATCATCCCTATTTGGTTCCTTAATTTCCGTCAAACAAGCGAGAATTTTACCAGAGTTTTTGCCATCAGGAAGAATGAGCTTTTTTGAGGACGAGAATCCAACGAGGTTTTGGTTGAGTGGTAGCCGTTCTGGAATTAGGATGTCGTTTAATCCACCGATAGTCATTTTAGGATTATTTTTACCGCTGTTATTACGATTGAAATCTCGCTTTCCTTTGGCTAACGAAGTACGTAGTCATATTTCAGTATTGCTAAATTTGGTGTTCGTTTCATTATTTCTATTTTTTGTAGCTCATATTTTGCTTTTCAAATTGTATCTTCCCAGCCGCTTTACGGTACATAGTTTTAGGATTGTGTTTGCGTTAACCACAGCAGTAGTTCTGACACTTATATTAAATGCAGTTTTAAAAAATAGCACTCAGCAAAAGCTTTTGATGAGTGCAACAGCCTTAATTGGGGGAATTATAGTTTTTTATCCTAATATATTTTGGAAAAACGACTTTCCTAGGAATAGTTACATTGTTGGTCAATTTGGGAGCATCCCAAAGCAAGCAAAAACCTTACTTACCCTCATCCCCTAACCCCTTCTCAAGAGCAGGGCTGTTTCATTCCCTCAAAGGCTCATAATGTCAAGGGTTAATGAAGTGCGATTGCCCGAAGGGCAGACGCCTGAAGGCGTATCACTCCTTATTTCCTGGATAAAAATTAAATTTTCTGGGTCAAAATATAGGTTTTCCATAACTTATGTCCCAAAAATCATCGCGCTTCGATATTGACAAATCCTCTCTCTTAACGAATGAAACAGCCCTGCTTCTCAAGAGCGGGATTCGGGGAATAAGAGTAGGACTTGACTCCCCTCTCCCCAATTGGGAGAGGGGTTGGGGAGCCAGTGCGTTGCGGAGGTTCCCTCCGTTGTAGCATCTGGCGTGGTGAGGGCAGAATGGCAAGTGTGTAAAATTGGGATGCTCCCGTCAATTTCCAGCTTTGTATCAGTTCTTTCATCAGCAACCTAAAGATACTCTCATAGCCTCTTTAGCTGGAGAAGCTACTAATATACCAAGTTTTGCTCAGCGTCCTATTTTAGTAAGTAGCGAATATGCGATCGCCTACCATATCGGCTATTATCGTCTATTTCGTCAACGACTGGCTGATTTAATTCGCGCTCAATATAGCCCAAATTTAGCAGATGTTCAGAATTTGATTCAAAAATATAAAGTTGATTTTTTCCTGTTAGAAAAAAGGGCATTTACAGCAGAATATATCGAACAAGATAGGTGGTTGCAGCAGTATCTATCTCTCAAACTACCAAATGATCCAATCGCAAAAATCACAAGGAAAGCTTTAGAGGGTTTACAGCAGGGTCAGATTCCAGCTTTATTAAAGGTTACGCAAAATTGTACTGCTTTTGAGACAGAAGATTTGGTGGTGCTAGAAGCAAAATGTATCACCTAAAAAACTGGTTTACAAACTGTTGTTACTGTACCTCATAGACCTGCAATACGCTTTATAACTACCCTGTGTTTTTGGGAATATGTCGCTGGGTATATTTTTGACTGCTTGTTTTTTCTAACTCATCAAAAAATGGGCGAAGCGGGAGACATAAAGTTTCTATTTTGGAGATATCTATTTGGTTAAAATTATGTCAATATACGACTTATTAGCCCTAAACCCTAAAAATTAGTCATATGTCAGATATAACACTATTCAACCGAACAGAAGACGAACTCTTCCGTCCGAAAGAGTTCTTCAACCAGCAGTGGAAGACTTATCAGAAAGTGCTCAATAACAATTACATGGGACACCGTGAAATTTACTCACATCTGCACGAGCTACTAGTAAACTACTTTCAAAAACCCTTTACAATGCTAGAACTTGGGTGCGGGGATGCCAGTTTGACTTCTCAAGCTTTATTAAATACGCATATTGCCTCTTACAAGGGTATAGACTTATCCATACCCGCATTGGAGATTGCTAAACAAAACATAACGATTGTTCAGTGTAACGCAACTTTTACCCAAGGCGATTTCTGTGAGCTAGTTGCTGAATTAGCACAAAGTCAACAAAATACATTTGATGCAATTTTTATGTCTTTTGCTCTCCACCACCTCCATCTTGAGCAAAAAGACGACTTTATTGGTCAACTTAAGCCTCTGTTGACACCAGACGGTGTTTTTATTCTTATCGATATTGTTCGTCAAGAAGAAGAAGATCGAGAAACTTATATTAAACGATACCTGGAGGGTGTACAAAAACACTGGAGCCTACTGACTCCTGAAGAGTATTTGATGGTCGAAAACCATATCACATCAAGCGATTTTCCTGAAACTCGATCAACTTTCCAAGAAATCTCCCAAAAACACGGTTTTACTAGGATTGATTGCCTCTACCACGATCCGCTCGATACTACACAATTATTGTGCTTTTACCAATAAAGCTGAGTATTGTCAAGACACAATGTAAATCCTGGTAACTGGCGCTTGTTACTTTGCAATCATGGACGCTTTTCCATCGCCAGGAGGACCGCACGCATTGTCTGCGATAAAAGTGATTAGGGGGGCGATCAGGGCAAACGCATCTAAATATAGATGGCTGTATGGTGGTATTGTAGACGGAGCGCCTATGTCTGGTTCACTTTGACAGCGCTAGCATCATCACGATGATGAACAAGCAATGCGTAGTAGATGTCGCTGTAGGGTAGAGCAATGTGGTACTGTACTGAGGCATTCAGGCTCAAAATAAAAATCCCGCGCTGGTATCACCTTCAATGACTCTAGTAAGCTTAGGGAAAAGGGGTTTTTTCAGTGCGACGAATCCGAATCTTTACAAACTGTTGTTACTGTACCTCATAAACCTGCAATACGCTGTATCTTGCTGATGTAGAGACGTAGCATTCTACGTCTCTACATCAACCATGCTAATTAAGAAGTTCTATTAAACTCACCTTTTGCACAGTACCGAGAACCCGATGAGGTTGAGATAAGTCAGCCGCCTGCTTGACAGAAACCCAAGCATAACCAGAAGTTGGCAGTTCAGAAACTTGCTGGACTCGCTTGCCGTGGTGAGGAGTGTAGAATTTGAGTAACACGTCAGTTTTGCCTCTTGTGTCCACAAAGTTGATAGGAGATGAGTGTAAAACTTGAGCAATTGCTGGCTGTTGAATAAAAGCTTTGATATCAGGGTTGTAGTCGCCTATCAAGCCACTGCTACCAGCCACAGCTAAAGATATCCAAGCAGGAACTAACCAACCCGCCAACCAGTAACGACTTGTGAGAAACTTTTTGCCAAAGTGGTAACGACCAATCCACACTAAAGGTAATATTAACCAACCTACTCCTGATGCCAATGCCAGGAGAGCGTACTTGCGAACTTCCGCATTACCCCAAACAGAAGCCACTATTCCTGCTACTAACAGTAAAACACCTAATATGCCAAAGGTATAACTCAGATTGCGAAGAAACCAAAAAGTAGGAAATTCCCCTTGTCTGCTTGTCCTTTTTGTCTGGTTGTCTGTTTGTCCCCGTATCCCTGCACTCAGCCAATTTAACCCGAAAGCAGCAAGCAAAGCAATGAATGGATACAGGGAAAGACTGTAGTGAGATAAACGAGTGGAGAAAAGACTGAGTTCAGCAAACAAAATCACCGGATAGCCAACTAATATCAGTTGGTAGCGAGGAACCGGACGACGAATGAGCAAAACTAAGCCTAAAAGACTCAAAAAAAACCAAGGAAAAGCTTTTACAGGTAGATTCCAGAAATAGAACTCTAACCCATTATTACCGCGTTCACCAGACCCCAACTTAACAACAAAGTTAATTAATTGCCCAAAACTCGCATCACCGTATCGTAACCAGCTTAGCCACAGCCAGACAAAGGTGGGAATTAAACCTACGACAAACCCCAAATACAACATTGGGTTTGCAAGATGACGATGACGGCGATGCTCGTTTAGGAGATAGGGTAGCAAAGCTATCATTGGTAAAACAATCATAAAGCTTCTGACTAAAAAGCCCAAGCCGAAACTCAAACCGGCTACAAAACACCAAGCAGAATGATATTTAGGATGTAATTCAGCTTTGAGTAAAGACCAAATCGCTAAAAGTACTAGGAAAATCATAGGCACATCTGGTGTGCCTAAACGACAGTATTGCAGCCAGAGAATTTCTACACTCAAAATTGCAGCAGCAAGCCAAGCAATCTTTTTCCCAAGGAGAATTTTGCCGATTTCGTATAGAAGTAGTACGCTTAGGATGCCAGTAATTATACTTGGCAATCGTCCACTTGCTTCACTGATACCAAATAGCGTGTAGCTACTGGCAACTAACCAATAAGGACCAGGAGTTTTATGATGAGGAGTTGACCACGGATGTATCCAATCGCCCGTGTCTATCATAAAGCGCGATCGCCAGGCATAAAGCCCTTCATCATGTGCCATCAGGCTACTCTCGCCAGAACTGAACAGCAATAAGGGGAGTATCCAAATTAACAAACCTACATGAGGAAAGGCACGCAAAAACCCCGTAACACCCTTCATGGGATGCAGAAATTGTAGTTTATATAACATTGAATTGTGATTAGCCAAATTCTTCCTTTGGCTCATTATATTTTTGTGTCTATTCTTAGAATACGTATGGTGGTAGATCAATTGTTTCCGCCAAACGGTACCTAAATTGACAAAATTTTGGAAAAACTTGTTCTCAACAGACTTTTATGCCGCTTAGACCAGAGGAACGTATTAAGCTAGATGATACAGACGACAAGCTGTTTTATGATTATCCCCGCTTCGTCACTCATGTGGACGAAGGTTTTATTCAACAGCTGACAGATTTATACCGCGATCGCCTCAAACCCAACACCCGCATTTTAGACATGATGAGCAGTTGGGTTTCGCATCTCCCCAAAGATATATCTTTTGCTCATGTTGAGGGACACGGACTGAACGCCGAGGAATTGGCACGAAACCCGCAATTAAATCATTACTTTGTCCAAAATCTCAACGAAAATCCTCAGCTACCCCTAAAAGACCAGGATTTTGATGCGGTTCTCAACTGCGTTTCAGTGCAGTATTTACAATATCCAGAAGCAGTATTTTCAGAAATTCACCGCATCCTCAAGCCTGGTGGTGTGGCAATTTTCAGCTTTTCTAACCGAATGTTTTTTCAGAAAGCGATTCAAGCGTGGCGAGAGGGTACAGAAGCCAGTAGAGTTGAATTGGTAAAAGGCTATTTCTCTGCTGTTCCAGGTTTCACGTCTCCAGAAGTAATTGCTCGTGTGTCAACTCTTCCCAATTTCTTACAGTGGATGGGTGTCACGGGAGGAGATCCGTTCTATGCTGTCATTGCTTACCGTAGTAATTAGTCATCGTTATCAAAAACTTCGTCTGATTACAAGCCAAAAGCAGCATCGATAAATTTCCACCGAATGTCAAGCAAAACAAGGAGGCAAACATGAACTTCCCGCGCGCCCGTAGAATTTTTGCAGCTTTGTTGTTATGTTTATTACTATTTACAACAGCATGCGCTCCGAAAACACCCACTCGTTTTGACCAGGCGCAACAAGAAAGTAGCCAACAAAGAAGCGGTCAAGCGGTTGCTAAAGATGCAACCCAAGGTGGCGAATTTAACAAATTCTTCCCAAGTGCTCAAGCTGGCTACCAGCGCGTATTTACTCAAGAGAAAAAAGGCTTTGCTGAAGCGAAGTTGAAAAAAGACGGTAAAGACCTTGCTGTTATTTCCGTTAATGATACACAAGCAGTCAAAGGGAGCGCTAACCCAGCGGCAAAATTCGTAAACAGTTCAAAGACAATAGCGGGATATCCAGCTGTTAGCCAAGGGACGACTGGCACTGCTATTTTAGTTGGCAATCGCTATCAGGTGAAAGTGCAATCTCGTGATCCGTCATTTACAGAGGCTGAACGGGAAGCTTGGTTACAGAAATTTAACCTTGATGGTTTGACGCGGCTAGCTAAAGCCCAATAACAAAAAAGACAATTAGCAATTTGGCAAGTGGAATCCTGAGTAACCAGAAAACAATTAGGAGTTTATTGTGAGCAAACCAATTCAACAATTGGTTGATGAACTACCAACCAACAACTTGACCGTTTCTGCATTGCGATCGCTCGATTTTGTCGCTCCTGGTGAGTGGCAAAACGTGGTAGGCTTTGTCAACACCATCAAAACTGTGACTGGTGAAACCGACGAAGACCTGATTCAGCAAATTGGGGAACGCGCGATTTATCTCTACAACGACCGTTCTCAGGGATATCAACGCGCCATGTGGCTCTATCAAACTGTTGATAGCACAGATAAAGCACTTGGTGCAGCCGCTTTAGCGAACAAAGTGGGTGAGAAAATTCCCCTTTTAGGTTTTTTAAACCGAGTCACACCCAAAGCTGAAAAAGCCCAAACCATCGACTTGTCCCTGAAATTAGTTGCTGAGTTAGTAGCCTTCTGCCAAATTAACGGTATTCCCGGAGACAGCATTGGGGATTTTGTCGCGTCTTTGGGTGAATACAGCGGTGAGTCGTTCATGCGTATGGCTGCATTAGTTTGCTTTGATGGTTTGATACCCCTAGGTCCGGACTTCATCAGTACCGCACTCTCTAGAATTAATCAGACAAGTCCTCAGGAGTTAGAGCAAAACTCGACTTTTCAGAATATTAGCCAAGACATTCCAGGTAACAATTCCGGTAGCAAACTCAACTTTATCGGTGAAAGCTTCAACTCAGTGAGTGGTTGGATGAGTGGTCTAGTTGCCTCCAAGGGTTTAACGCCACAAAAGGTAGCCAACAACTTGCAAAACTTTATCGACTTTGCAGATGACAAGTTAGACTACCTTGCCGCGTTCCTGGATGTATCAACGAATTACTACGAACATACTGGCACGCAAACCTTAGCACGTCGCTTGATTGAGCGAGCTTCCGCTGAAATTTAACTGAATCGCTTTATAAGTAATTGGTAATACTTTATATTACCAATTACCTATTACCAAATAATTATAAAAAAATATACTTCTAAAGAGGTAATTATAGCCGTTGTCATCCTGATGAAGCATTCTGCTACAGGATGCGGTTCCTTAATTCTTCACTATATTCCACCCAATTGAAAAACGAGCGGGTAACTATTCCAGCCTTCATACGCAAATCAACCTAATGGGTGGTTTTATAACCCAGAGAAGTTACGTATATTAAGGCAGGTGATGTGCTTGTTCTTTTTCCGTAAAAGCACGGCATTGCCGTGCTTTTCTTACCTCGGCAAATTGACTTCCTTTACAGTGGCAGACAGGAAAGGTTCAAAGCGTTGAAAATTTTCCAGTTTCTGGAACTGAGCCGTCTGCGAACCTGGATCAAAGGCAGTGGTTATGACATAAAGTGCTTTACCATCAAAGGCAACATAACCAAGATGCTGCTCTTGGATTCCACCGTTTTGCTGAATTCCTAAAAACCGATAGCGGATTCCTTGAAGTTTACCAACTGATAGCTGTTGTGGAGACTGTGCCGAGAAAACAATGCGATCGCCATACACACCCCGACGGTCTTTCTCCAAAATATTGTAATGCTCAGCAACCCAAAGTTTCAGTGCAGTTGCTAACTGGTTTTGGTAGTTGGGTTTTTGGTAATTCACGTTTGAACTTGATGGAATACCAGCTTTTGCCAACATCTGTTGAAAATTTGTTTGCTTCTCCAGAGGGTAAACTCCTATTTCAACCGTACCCAAAATATTTTTATTTGATGACACGCACAACAGAGGAGCATTTCCATCACAAGCAGCAACTTGCCAGCCAGCAGGGGCAGATGTTTTTCCTAAGATACTCTTCCAGATATTTCCTTGATTTGGTTGAGAGTTGCTAGATGTGGTTTGAGGCTGCTTTTGAGCAGCATTGGCTTGTTCTGGAGACGGCTGTGATTGGTTATTTGAAGACAAGTAGGGGAGAGCGTATTTTACAAATCCCAGCGGTGTGAACACCACCAGCAAAACAACACCAAGGAACACGTGATACAGTCGTAACATTTTTGTATATTGTGCGTGAGATAGCAGATAGTATCTAGAAAAGTTGTTGATATAGCATTCCTACCTGAGTTGTGAACAGGACTTTTTTATGGAACCACAGAGGCGCAGAGAACGCAGAGGAAGAGGAAACAGAGAATGTTCATAAATCATTTAGGTTTGCTATATGTTGTGAAGAAAGTTTCTTCTCCAGCTTGTATGTCAAGATACTACTATACCGATACAACTTACATCCCAAGTCAAGAAGTTTCCGGAAATGTCATAGACAGATAATTAACCTCTGAGAGAAATTTAAAACTACTTTTCAGTCTCTCTGATAATTGCAGTTATTTCTTCAAAAACCAAATCAGCAGAATGTTGGACAACAGGACTTAATTCCAGTCCAAAATCAAGATTTTCTGCTTCAATTAAATAAACCGTCACCTCTTCGGGAAAATCTTCTTTAAAAATTTTCTGACCTGCGGCTAAAGCATGATCCCAACGAAAATTATGCAAATTATAACTTGGTTCTGGTAGGGCTTCCAGTTCTAAACCAGGAACTTTAAAAACAGCGCCTGGTTCAGAACCTGTTGAACTGGCATCAATAATGATTAACTTTTGGGTGCCTCTTGCTTGAAACATCACTTCCATCCCTGCGGTACCACAGTCATAAACTCGCACATGAGGATGAGGATGTTGGGCGAGATATTGTTGTAGGCGTTGGGCAATTATCACACCTACAGCGTCGTCACTACGGTTGAGATTTCCGCAACCAATAATTGTAAGCATTTTAGAACTTATGGCTAATCGTTAAAAATGGCATTTTATATTACACTACCAAAGACGCAAAAAAACTATATTTTATGGATTTAAAAGAACAAAATTGGAAGAATTTCACTGCTAACCATTTGCGTGACTGGCACGGGATTTGGACAAGATATTCCCCCGAACGCGAGGTAACAGAATCGTTTCAAAGTCTCAGAAGCTTTCGGAGTAATCCAGAAGAGACCGAAATTGTTCAAACTAATCGCTACGCATACGCTGACGGCAGAAGATTGGAACAAAGGTGGGAATTTAATCAACTCTCAAATAGCTTACCTGATGGGCTTTTTCATCCACAAAATGAATCGATGAAGGGCGTTTTCTTTGAATCAGGTCATGCTGCTTGGGTTTCAACCAAGTTGAAAACAGGCTCGTATTTTGGAGTTGAATTATTTTTTAGATACAACGAATTAAAACATAGTGTAGGCATTGTTTATGACGAACGTGGTAGTTTGTCCAGAACGGCAAATATTCGCGAAGATGCTACTGGCTTTCCTAGTCAATACTGGTCAAGTGAACTCAATCAATTACCGGAACGAAATTTAAGCGGTAATTGGCAAGGAACCGCTGTAACTATGACTCCTGATTTAAAGATTTCTGCGCCCATAGCTACTCAGCTACACTGGGACTGGGAAGGACACGAAACTTTCTTTTTGCCTGACGGAGTTTCTATAAGTTGTCCAGGCAAAGTCAGTGTTGGGACTTCCTTCACTATGGTAGTGAATTGGCTAGTGACAGCATCCGAGATGCAACAACTGCTAGTCAAGTATGACGAGTCTGGAGATTTTTCGGCGCTGACGCTGGAACTACTGCACCTTTTGCATTAAAGTTTTGATTCTACCTAACAGATGCGGCATCTTTATTGGTTTTGTGTCGTATTTATAGCACCCTGCTGCCAAAGCTTTTTCGCGATCGCCTACGGTGCTGCGCTCTGCGCGATCGCCTACGGTTGGCACAAAGAAAACAGTGAACTACCCCGCCGCATAGGCGGACGGGGCTTCTGTAATCAATGGCGAATGCCCTAGATTAGACTTTCGTCCCATCTTTGGTCTTACTTCCCCTCCTACAGCAGAGACGGCTGAACCTTCCGCCTTTAGCATTCTGATTCCTTCTGTTCTAATGTTGATGGCTGCATTTCCATCACGATCATGGTCAGTCCCGCAGTAAGGACAAGCCCATTCTCGGACATCCAGCGGCATCTCACTCATTTGATAAAAACAATTAGAACAAAGTTTGGAACTGGGGAACCATCTATTTATTTCTACTAACTTTGCGCCTTTGCGTTGTAGCTTGTAGGCTAAGAAATTAGTGAAAGTTCCCCATCCACAATCAGATATTGCTTTCGCCAAATTGTGATTACGAACCATGCCCTTGACATGAAGATTCTCTACTATGACAGCTTGGCTATCGCTGACCAACTTATAACTAAGTTTATGTAGAAAATCTTGCCGCGAATTGCTAACCCGTTCGTATACTTTGGCAACAACTTTTCTATATTTGAACCTTGAGTTACTCCCTTTCTTTTTACGCGCTAATTTTTGTTGCTTGCGTTTAAGATTTTTCTCATGTCTTGCAAGATGTTTAGGATTGTCGTACTTTGAGACTTTTTCGCCGTCAGTAACAACTGCGAAGTGCTTCAAACCCAAATCAACCCCGTAAATCTTGCCTTCTGAGACAATAGGGTTTTCTCCTTTTACTTCAGTCAAGATAGATGCAAAATATTTTCCTGACGGTGTTTTACTAACCGTAACAGTTTTGATAGTACCTTCAATTGGTCGATGTATTTTAGCTTTGACAACTCCAACATTACCGGGGAGTTTAACACTGCCTTTTACAATTTTGACGTTTTGAGGATACTGAATCGACTGCTTACCGTTTTTGGATTTTACCCTTGGAAATTTCGCTCTACCAGCAAAAAAGTTTTTGTATGCCGTGGTTAGATTCAGTGTTGTAGCTTGTAAAACCTGGCTATAGCACTCAGCTAACCATTCTGTATCTTTTTCCTTTTTGAGCTTAGGAAGCAATGCATTGAGTGCTACTTGACTAAGCCCTTTACCCGTTTCTTTGTAAGTTTCAATTGACTTGTTTAACGCATAGTTCCACCACCAACGCGAACATCCAAATGTTTGAGCTAGTAGTATCTGTTGTTGTTCAGATGGGTATAGGCGAACTTGTACAGCCTTGTGTAGCACTCAATATCACCTCCTTGTTTTTATATCTTACTACTATCTACACTTACCAATAAAGCTATTTCGGACAAAATTTGGGAATTGCTCGGACATCTACAAGGGATGTACCCCGCAACTCCCCGGCTATCCATCCCCACCGTATAGACGGATGGGGAATTCCGCCGAATCAGTTAAAAAGTAAGTCAAGGTTCCTTTAACTGCTTTTATCTATGAAATGAATGCCATAACCTAGTGGCTAACTTTTCTCTAATTTTAGGCACACAGCAGTTGAAAATAAAAATCAAACCAATAATCATGGTTTACTAGACACTGGGTAACTACTGCTGTCTGGAGAGGTGCAATGTCTGCCATGAGTACTCGTTGGGACTGGCTATTAGGAATTGCGATCGCTGGTGCATGTACTTTGAGTGCAAATTGTGTTCTGGCTCAAATTACACCGGATGCCACTTTACCGAATAATTCCATCATCAACATCAATGGCAACACCTTCAATATCACAGGGGGAACGCAAGCAGGCGGTAATTTATTCCACAGTTTCCAACAGTTTTCTGTCCCCACTGGTAGCGGAGCTTTCTTTAATAATACTGTTGACATTCAAAATATCATTAGTCGTGTGACGGGTGGGTCAATATCTAATATTGATGGGTTGATTCGCACCTTAGGTACGGCTAACCTGTTTTTGATTAATCCCAATGGAATTGTCTTTGGACAAAATGCGCGGTTGGAGATTGGCGGCTCTTTCTTTGCAAGTACCGCTAGTAGTCTGAAATTTGCTGATGGCACAGAGTTTAGGACAAACGGTACCCAAACAACACCATTGCTGACTATCAGTGTTCCATTGGGTTTGCAATTTGGACAGAATCCAGGAAAGATTCAAGTAGAGGGCGATGGTCAAGGCAGAAGGTTAGCAAAAACTGATTTGATTGATACACCTTTTGCCCTGCGGTTAGGAGCGAATCAAACCCTGGGATTGGTTGGTGGTGATTTAGAACTTTCGGGTGGAACGCTAAAGAGTACAGGCGGGCGGATTGAATTGGGCAGTGTGGGGTCAGACAGTTTGGTCGGTCTTGTGCCGGTGGCGAACGGGTGGACTTTGGATTATGGCGGTGTGCAAAACTTTCGCGATATCCAACTTTTACAAGGGGCAACTGTAGATGCCAGTGGAATCGGGGGTGGAAATGTCCGTGTACAAGGCAGACAAATAACTCTCAAACAGGGGTCTCAGATTGAGGCGAGTAATTTGGGTTTGGGGTTTCAGTCAGGAGGAACTTTGGAAGTCACGGGTATTGAATCGATTCAGCTTGATGGTTCCGGAGCCACTTATCCAACGAGGCTAGCCAGTCTAGTCTATCAAGGCGCAAATGGTAAAGGGGGAAACATTATTCTCACCACTGGCTCAGTTTCCTTAACTGATGGTGCTCAAATTCTTGCCAGCACCTATGGTTCTGGGGATGCAGGCAGTGTGTTCGTGCAAGCAAAAGATTCTGTGTCTGCTGCTGACAGTGCCATCTTCAGCAATGTGGAATATGGGGGTGTGGGCAAAGGTGGCGACATCAACATCAATGCAGCAACACTGTCGCTCAAGGATGGCGCTCAACTGGGAACGGCAGTTCGTGGAGCATCTGACAACCTGCCTGCAGGGCAGGGTCAGGCGGGGAATGTCAACGTTTATGTCACAGGAGCAGTGACGATTGCTGGGGTGAAGAACGGATTCCCTGGTGGTATTTTCAGCACATTGGGAAGTGGGGCGATTGGTAAAGGGGGAAATATTAATATCACATCTGGCTCATTTTCCTTAACTGATGGTGCTCGACTAAATGCCAGCACCTATGGTTCTGGGGATGCAGGCAGTATGTTCGTGCAAGCAAAGGATTCTGTGTCTGTTGCTGACAGTACCATCTCCAGCAATGTGGAGTATGGGGGTGTGGGCAAAGGTGGCGACATCAACATCAATGCAGCAACACTGTCGCTCAAGGATGGCGCTCAACTGGGAACGGTAGTTCGTGAAGCATCTGGCAACCTACCTGCAGGACAAGGTCAGGCGGGGAATGTCAACGTTAATGTTACAGGAGCGGTGACAATTGCTGGGGTGAAGAACCGATTCTCCAGTGGTATTTTCAGCTATTTGGGAAGTGGGGCGATTGGTAAAGGGGGAAACATTAATGTCACATCAGGCTTATTTTCCCTAACTGATGGTGCTGTCCTGGCTGCCAGCACAAGAGGACAAGGGGATGCAGGTAGTATATTGGTGCAAGCAAAGGATTCTGTGTCTGCTGCTGGTAGGAGTGCCATCTTCAGCACTGTGGAAAATGGAGCAGTGGGCAAAGGTGGCGACATCAACATCAATGCGGCAACACTGTCGCTTTTTGATGGCGCTCAACTGGAAACCCTTGTTCGTGAAGCATCTGCCAACCAGCCAGCAGGACAAGGTCAGGCGGGGAATGTCAACGTTTATGTCACAGGAGCAGTGACGATTGCTGGGGTGAAGGACGGAGTCTTTAGTGGTATTTACAGCTATTTGGGAAGTGGGGCGATTGGTAAAGCGGGAAACATTAATGTCACATCTGGCTCAGTTTCCTTAACTGATGGTGCTCGACTTATTGCCAGCACCTATGGGCAAGGGGATGCAGGCAGTGTGTTCGTGCAAGCAAAAGATTCTGTGTCTGCTGCTGGTAACAGTACCATCTTCAGCAATGTCGAATATGGGAGTGTGGGCAAAGGAGGGAATATTAATATCACCTCTGGTTCCTTGTCTTTAAATGATGCTCAAGTGACAACTAGTACCAATGGACAAGGGGATGCAGGCAGTGTGTTCGTGCAAGCAAAGGATTCTATTTCGATAACAGGTACAAATGCCCGCATTACTAGCAGTGTGCTACCAAGTGGTGTGGGCAAAGGAGGCGACATCAACATCCGTGCTGCTTCATTCTCCGTCACAGATGGCGCTCAACTACAAAGCGCAATTTTTTATGATCCTAGCACTGGAGCAGCCGGACGGGGGGATGCGGGGAATGTCAACATTGATGTCACAGGTGGGGTGACGATTGCCGGGGTGAACAAATTCCCCAGCGGCATTTACAGCTTGGTGTCACCGGGGGGAGTTGGCAATGGAGGTAACATCAATATTACTGCTGGCTCTTTCTCTTTAATTGATGGTGCTGAAGTATCTGCCAGCACCTTTGGACAAGGAGATGCAGGCACGATTGAAATTAATGCTACTGATGCTGTCAGGATTTCTGGAACGAGTTCCACTAATGGAGGTTCCAGTGGATTATTCACACAAACCACCTCCTCAGGTAGAGGAGGGGATCTGATTATCAACACCCGTACCTTTACCGTGTCAGATGGTGCAGTTTTGAATACCGGAACCTCTAATGATGGCAATGGTGGCAATATTAAAGTGACTGCGAATCGGGTTGAAGCTATCAATGGGGGACAGTTTTTCGCCATCTCCTCTGGCAGGGGAAATGCAGGTAAAATTACGGTTAACGCTACCGACCAGGTAATCGTCAATGGCAGTGATGCGACTTTCAATGACCGGATTGCCAAATTTGGTTTTACAACAAATATTGAGAATGGTGCCAGTGGCTTGTTTGTTCGTTCTCAAGGTTCAGGAAATGCAGGAGATATTGAAGTAACCTCACCTAAAGTTCAGTTGGACAACTCCGCGAGGTTCAACGCTGAATCAGCATTAGGTAATGGCGGCAATATCAACCTGCGAGTCGGAGAGTTACTGCTGCTGCGCCGTGGAAGTTTCATCTCAGCCACTGCGGGTACTGACAAGCTTGGTGGTAATGGCGGTAACATCACTATCAATGCTCCATCGGGCTTTATCATCAGCGCTCCAAATGAAAACAGCGACATTACCGCCAATGCTTTCAATGGTAGTGGTGGTAGAATCAATATCGATTCCTTAGGCATTTTTAACTTCACTCAGCGTAGTCGAGAAGACTTGGTGCGCGAGTTGGGAACTAATAACCCAAATCAACTCAACCCGCAAGACTTACCAACCAACGATATCACAGCAATTTCCCAAACCAACCCAACTTTAGGCGGTCAGATCACTATCAATACACCGGATGCTGACCAAAGCCTGGGATTAGTCGAACTCCCCATAGTGTTAACAGATACATCAAACTTCATAGCAAACACTGGCTGTGATGCCATTGCTAGCACAGATTCTGACACAGATAAAAGCAAATTTACTATCACCGGACGCGGTGGTTTGCCTCCCAACCCCTACGAACCCCTCAGCACTGATGTCGTCTGGTTAGACACTCGGACTTCAGCTATCACATCACAGCAGCAACGTTCACAAGGAAGCGCAGCTAAACCACCATCTAAAGCTGATGTTGTGAAAATTGTGCCTGCTACAGGTTGGGTGTTCGACGGCAAGGGGCATGTTACCCTCATTTCTAATGCATCTAATGCCAATGGTTTGGCGTCTACTCCTGCTGGGTGTGCCAAAAAGTAAAGACCCCACCCCCGTAAAGCTACGCTTCACGTCCCCTCCCCCTCCGGGTATGTCCTTCGGACACGCTACGCGAACGCCAGTTGCCTACGGAGGGAAACCCTCCTGCAGCACTGGTCTCACCGCAAGCGGGGAACTCGGGGTCCCCTCTGGGGATTAGGGGCAGGGATAAAGGGGTGGGGTGCAGTCAACGTGGAAATCATAACTAATTAGCCGAACATGATATAAGTCATAATGCAACTTAGTATGAGGACATAAAAGAAGGACAAGAACTTTCTACCTCAGTGTGCGTGTTCTTCAACATACATTACCATCTAATAGGTGTTGAAAAATCCAACAAGGAGATGCGTTAATGGCATACATATTAAAAGTCACATACTCAAGTGGAACGAATTTTAAACAGAGTCTCAAGGACTCAAGTCAGCTTGGACTTTGTGAAAAGTATAATATTAGCAATGGGAAGACATTTAGAGTTAGGGAAAGAGCAGACGCAGACACAGACCACTACAGAGTGACTCTGTTTGATAAAGTCGGAAATGCTGGATGTCCTCAGTACGACACTTGGTATGTCTTTAAAAACCATGTAAGTATCCAGCAAGAAACGTCTGGTGGTTCTGGTGGTGTTGCAGAAGTCATCGTTATCAATGCTACAAGTGGTTTGAATGTTCGGGAACAACCCGATACCAGTGCTCGTGAACTTGGTAAGATTCCCAATGGGTCAAGAATCACCGTATACGGTGAAGGCAAAGATAATGACGGGTTTCGTTGGATTAAGGTTAAATCCAACCAATGGGTTGCTTCTGAGGGTTGGGTCGCTACTGAGTATCTGAAGATTCTATCTGTGCGTTGAGGCAAATATTAGGGATTTCCAACAAATAAATTATCCAATCTTGTGTGGGGGAGCCAGCGCTGCAGGAGGGTTTCCCTCCCTAGGGGACTAGCGTTGGGCATCTTGCCCGCCCAGTTTATAGGACGGGCTAGAAGCCCATCCCACAAAAAAAGTTGGATATTTTTTAAGAAAGGAAGTTCCTTATGCAGTACGAAAACGCGCTAACTCCTCACCCGTCTTCGCATCGTGGGCGTGAACGGTGCAAACCAAACAAGAGTCAAACGATCGCGCTACGTGACCCACTTCCACTGGATCAGTTGAGTCGTAAATAGGTGTCCCAACTAAAGCTTCTTCAATTGGTCCACGTATTCCTTCTGCGTCACGCGGTCCAATATTCCAGGTACTGGGAGCCATAATTTGGTAATTTTTAATCTTACCATCCTCAATCTCTAACCAGTGACACAGCGAACCTCGCGCTGCTTCTGTTGCACCCCAACCGCGTCCATCTTTTTCTTTGGGTTTGATATACCAAGAGTCATTCAGGCGGAACTCGCGCAAGCAGCGTTCGGCTTGGCGATACAACTTGACAATTTCGTGAACTCGTGCTAATTGTCGCAGATGGATACTTGCCCCACCCATTTGCCTGAAGGCATCTAGGATAAACCCGTCGAAGTGTTGCCAAGATTCTCCATGTTTACCACCCGCCACTAATTGACGTGCGAGTGGTCCTGCTTCCAAGCGTCCGAGTTCTTTGTGACGCACTGCTGTTGACCAAGAGTATCGCCCTGTGAAGTCTTTGATATTATCTTTGCTTGGTTTTGTTGTGCGATCGTACGGGTGAATGTCCTCTGTCAGTTCCTCATACCAGGAATGAGTTGTATTTTCGCGGACGAAAGTTTGATCCATGAGAGTATGAGTGTCGGTGAAACTGTCGTAGACTCCACTCTTCATAATCAAGGCAGAATTGCGCGCTTCAATTGTCGGCTTTTGGTATTTTGCTTCGTGAGGTAAATATCCCCAACTGACATATTTACCTACACCAGCACCATATTTATCCAAACCAATATCTAAACCCATGCGCCAATAAAAACCTAAATCAGAATTGGCATGGCTTGGGTTTTCGTCCAACCATACCATAAAGTCTTCATAAGTTTTGATTTGTTCGTAGCGTTCTAAAGAACAACCCAACCACACCGGTTCTAACCAATTGGTGCGGAAGTATTCCAGAATTGACCAAGCGCGAGTTACATCTGTTAAGGTGGGGGAACACATCACGCCACCAGGAACCATGTAGCTAGAATGGGGCCATTGACCGCCAAATAAGGCGTAAATTTCTACTGGTTTGGCAGAAATTGTGATGCCAAGTTCGTAAGATTTGCCAGTAAAGGCAGCAAAGCGTCTGCATGCTTCTTGGTAAAAAGGGCTGTACCGATACTTTTTATTGGTCAAATCAATGGCATATAAACCGTAAAAGTAGCGGGGTATGCTTTGAATCGACTCGACAATTTGACCTAAGTTTCTTGCCAAAATCGCATTGCGCGGAACTTCTGTTCCCCAAGCGGTATCTAATGCCCAAGCTGCACTGGTGAGATGGGAAGCACCGCAGATACCGCAGACGCGAGGTGTGACAATTAATCCTGCTTGGGGGTCTTTACCGCGCAGGATAACTTCAAATCCTCGGAAGAGTTCGGCATGTGTCCAGGCGTTTACGACTTGCCCATCTTCTATTTCCACTCGGACATCTAAATCGCCCTCAACTCTGCCTAGGGGCGATATGTCTAATGTTTGGATTCCCATTTGTCCTTTGTCCTGTATCATTCGTCGTTGTTCATTTGCGACTATTGATTTGTTGCAAAAATCCGGTTTCAGGGTATTTGGAACCGCAGATGTACGCAGATGCACGCAGATAAACACAGATGGTTTATCTGTGGTTTTATTTTCAACTGGTCGCGGTAAGGAGTCCCCACCAACTTTGTACGTATGGTAGGGGGACGCCAGAACCCTTGGTCGGGAAACCCTCCGGAGAGTACTGGCGACTGAATGCCGCTCTGGAATTGGGAGTACAGACGCCCTGCGAGGGCGTCTCTACGGACGGTTGTTGGGGGAAATACTCCAAAATATGTCTAAGTCTTTATTGCCCCGGACATAATTTTGTTGAGGTTCCCTTACCATTACCCGAATCCCTAATCCCCAATCCCCAATCCCCAATCCCCTTTACGAAATTGACATTTTCATCGGAGGTCTGATGACTAAACTGTGAAAAAGTCGTCTTCTGCCCACTCGGGCATTGTGTCTTTTGCCACGATGGAGAGTAGGGCATAGTCTTTTTTGTTCACTCCTGCGGGCAAATCTTTGGGAACTCCCATGACGGTTTGTGTCTTAAATACGGTTCCTGGTTTGAGGTCGTAGAAGGGGAATTCGGGTTCGGTGCAACCTAAACAAGGCATTCCCGCACGGGTTTTGGAGGAAACGCGGTTCCACAAAATGCGGTTGCAGGAAGAACGAGTCATTGGTCCACGACAACCTAAGTCGTAGAACAAGCATCCTTTACGCTGACCAAAATCAGTGGTTGATGCTTTGTAGGCAAAGTGGATGTTGCGGGTGCAACCTGTTTGGGTATAGGTGTTGAAGAAGGTTTGTGGACGATGCAGTTCATCAAGAACAATATCGCCAATTCGACCTGTGGCGATCGCCACTAATATTTGGCTAATCCAGTCGGGGTGCGAAGGACATCCGGGAATGTTGATCACGGGTAATCCTGATTTTGACCGGAATTCTTTGCCTAAAAAGCCCCCTTCTTTGCGTTTGAGAAATTGCAATCCCTCGGATTCGCTAGGGTTGGGTGCCATTGCCGGAATTCCTCCCCAGGTGGCACAATCTCCCACGGCGACGACATAATTGGCAACTTGGGATAAGTCGTTTAACCAGTCTTTCATCGGGCGATCGGCGAAACGGTTCCATTCTCCAGTGCCATTCGGCGCGTTGATAACTGTGCCTTCAAATACCAGGATATCCAAGGGTATTTTGCCCAAAAGGCATTCCCACAGCATCGTCTGCAAGTTTGCACCTAGTTCCAATCCTAGGGATGGATGCCAAAGGACGTTAATGCCAAAGTCAGTGACCAAATCACAAACTGTGGGTTCTTCAGCGTTAAGAAATGACATGGTGTTGCCTGAACATGCACCACCTTGCAGCCATAGTAAGTTCGTCATCAGCTATCTTTATTTCTATTGTTTACCCTGCATGATTCAGGTGACGTTGTTTGTAGCGTCTCACTTGTTTTTTCCCCTTTATTTCTAATATCATGTATTTTTTGATTCAATTGTTTATTTCTTACATAAAAAATTATCTTGTTTGAATTTGAATATATTCTAATTTTCCTGAAACAGTTATTTAATAACATTTTTTTTGAGCAATTAGAGTTAATGTATTAACCATATGGCGTTTCTAAAAAAGAACTAATACCCTCTATAAAACATTTTTTCAAGTGAAAATGGCAGTAAATCAAGTTTTTTTGGAAAAACAACTTTTGAAATAGAAGAGAAATATAAATGTAGTTTTATGAATATGTTTTAGATGAAAGTTTACAAAAACATCTATTTCTTTTAAACGAAATGTTTTATATTAAAAGAAAATAGACTTAATAAATTCAAGGAGTATTCATCAGACTTCTGGCAAAAATACTAAGCGCTTAAAATCGCAGTACCTCCTTTGATCCATAAGCCTCTCACTCAAAGGGAACTCAAGCGCCTAATTTTGCAAAGAGGCGATTAACCGCAGTTGACTCATCATCTGCGTAAACAAGCTTGGTTGGGACAGCCCAAAGACGCCATGTTCGTTGCGTCTTAACGGTATGCGGGCTTGAAAGACTCAATAGACTTTTTGCAAAAGTCATTTATTGACCTGACTTTTCACGCCATGTGGAAAAATCCACGAAAAACCTAACCCCCTAGCCCCCTTCCCTACTAGGGAAGGGGGAAAAATCAAAGCCTCTCTCCTACAAGGAGAGAGGTTTGGAGAGAGGTTTTTCACATCCCGTGAAAAGTAAGATCTATTGACAAGGAAAGTAGTCAGAACTGGTGAATTAAGAATTTCTCCTGTGTTCTGCGTTCTGTGTTCTCCCCTTACGAACAATCTATTTTTGCCTGCATATTTGATTTTCTCCAACCTGCTTTAGGAAGGTAGTAATGACTCCCAGCATGACAGATTCAGCAGTGAAGGCGGCAATGGCTGTCATTGCTTCGTCTTCAGCAACGACACAAGAAAAAATTGAGATGCTGATTGAAATGGCGCAGGGCTTTCAAAAAAAGCCAAAAACTGCCCAAGATTTATGGAATGCAGTTTCGCTGTGTCATCAAGCGCATGAATTGTGCGCTGAGGATAATCTGCTGTGGAAAGCTAGGGCAAAGGCAGGAATGGCAACTGCCCTAAAAGCAATTCCTGATGTTGGGGAACAACTGTTGTTAGAAGCGAAACAACAATTAGAAGAAGCCCTACCTATTTTGCAACGGACACTTGCCTCAACGGAGGGAACCCTCCGAAGTTTGCCCGGAGGGAAACCCTCCTTGCAACTTCTCTCCGCACAGCAGTGTCCTCTGGAGTTTGCCCCGCAAGAGGAAGTGGCGGAAACTCAAATGAATTTAGGGTTAGTGTTGCAATCGCTTGTCCCATTCAATTTAGCGCGGATGAGTGATAGCATCCAAGCTTATCAGAAGGCTTTGCAGGTGTTTACGTGGCAGAAGTACCCGCAGGAATATGCGATTTTACACAATAATATTGCAATTGCTTACCTCTCGATGCCCCTGACATCAGAAAAAGAATCGTTGCGTCAAGGGTTAGCAGTGCAGACATTTGAGGAGGCACTGAAGCATATTCGGTTAATAAAGCATCCAAGGGAATATGCGATGTTGCAAAATAACTTGGGTAACGCTTTGCAATATTTACCGAGTTCGCATCCTTTGGAGAATATTTTGCGGGCGATCGCTGCTTATGACGAAGCATTAAAAGTGCGTGATGCCAAAGACACACCGTTGGAATACGCTAACACCATTTCTAATAAAGCCAACGCCTTATTCAACTTACCAGATAACCCAGAAAAGCCAGAAGGCGGGAATCTGAAAAATATGCGGCAAGCGCGTGCCTATTATCAAGAAGCTTGGGAAATTTTCACTCAACATGGACAAACAGAACAAGCGGAAGTTGTCGTACAGATGCTGCAAGAACTTGAGACAGAAATCGGTAATAGTTAGTGCTTATTGTGTAAAGACGCTTTCATGAAAGTGCGTTTGTATAATTAACAACTAACAATTTTTATTTAGGAGATGAGAATGACAGATATTTTGACAAATCAAACTTTCAGAGATTTCCTCACAAGCTTAACGGCTGGGGATTTGAATCTCATGACAGGATTTGTGTGGTTTTTAGTAGCAACAGCTTTATCTATAGTTGGCGGTGCTATTGGCGGGATGATTTTAGCCGGGAAAGATTTAGGCTATCAGTTAGCAGCACTGCTAGGCGGATTTTTTGGTCCGGCTGGCGTGATTCCAGGAATTATCTTAGGACTGATAGTGCTGAATGCCTTGAGAAACTTTTAGGAGGAATCATGTTAGAGATAGGATGGTTTAGCGCTAGATTATTTTTTAGGGGAAAGCTATTGCGGGATCCCATGCAATTTGTTAAGCAAACTGCAATTGGTATTGGCGTCAGTACGCTACTATTGTTTTTACTTGCACAAACTAAAGTCAGCCTTTGGATACCAGTTGTTATCTCAAGCTTTTTGACTGGTATACTCATGCCATTTCTACACAAAGATATCAAGTTGAAGTAAATTTTTAGCTTTATTAGTCTTGAAAAACTTCAAACTGAAAGCTAAAAGCTGTTTTTACAGGTTACAGACGATTAACTTTCAAAGAGATTTCCATTATTTTCTACTCATTTGAGCTTTTTGCCCAAATTTATTTGAGGGTAAAAAAGCTGCATTATCCAAATCTACCGATGGACACAGGAACTGAAATGACTCTTACACCAATAGATGAAACAGAAGCGGCAAAAGTTCCCCAACTTTTACCTCTTTTTCCTCAAGGTGCAGAAGTTATTTTAGGAAAGACTCTTGAAGGTCAATTAGTCATGCCTGTTGCACCTAGCAGCAGAGAAATGTTTGGTCCTCGCGGTGCCTGCTTGATATCAGAAAATGGACCTTTGTGGGTATCAGATACAGGGCATCATCGTTTATTAGGATGGCGGAATTTACCCACTCAAGATAGTCAAGCTGCTGATTGGGTTATTGGACAACCAGACTTTAATCATGAAGGACAAAATGCTAAAGGCAACCCCGGAAGGGCAACATTTAGTGTACCAACTGGAATTTGTGCTTGTGGTGAAGGTTTAGCAGTCGCAGACGCTTGGAACCATCGCGTTTTGATTTGGAAAAAACTGCCAGAAGACAACAATGTTCCAGCCGATTTAGTATTAGGTCAAACTCATTTTACGGAGAATGAACCGAACCGAGGAACCCAAAAAGCAGCAGCCAACACTTTGAATTGGTGTTATGGAGTTTTCTATCATCAAGGAAAGCTATTTGTTGCTGATACAGGAAATCGCCGAGTATTAATTTGGCATCAGTTACCAGAAGAAAATGGTCAACCTGCCGATTTAGTCTTGGGACAACCAGATATGACATCGCGCGATGAAAATGGCGGCGGTACTCCCTCAGCATCCAGTATGCGTTGGTGCCATGACATTACGGTTTGGGGAGAAAATTTAGTTGTCACGGATGCGGGGAATAACCGCGTGATGATTTGGCAGGACATACCAACAGAAAACAATGCGCCTTGTGCAGTGGTGTTAGGACAAAAAACTTTTGATTCTGTGGAAATGAATAGAGGAGTTTATTTTCCCAGTGCCAATAGTTTGAGTATGCCTTACGGTGTAGCTGCTGCTGATGAGTGGCTGTTCGTTGCTGATACCGCTAATTCTAGGGTTTTAGGGTGGAAAAAGCCACAATCAATTCTGTCTTTACAAGGTGCTGAAAGTCATGCGCTTGTAGGACAAATAAACTTTCAAAGTAAAAGCGAAAATCGCGATTTTGGACTACCGAAAAGAGATAGTTTAAATTGGTCTTACGGAATAAAAGTATATGGAAATACTGCGGTCGTAGCTGACTCTGGAAATAACCGAGTTTTACTTTGGAAGATAACTTAAACGCTTCGATTATTTCTAGCGGTTTCCATTTGCATTTCATAGAATTCTTGTGGGGTGGACATCTTGTCCGCCCTGAATTAAGGACGGGCGCCTTGAATTAAGGACGGGCGGGACGCCCATCCCACAAGAAAATTAGATTGTCATCGATTCAATTAAAAACCGCTACACTTTCGCATCTACGTGATTCATTAAAATCTTATGTCTACTGAAGAAATCAGGGTTCGCGGTACCGTTCAAGGAGTGGGATTTCGCCCCACTGTATATAGGCTTGCAAAAGCATACGGATTACAAGGCGAAGTTTGTAATGATGGGCAAGGTGTCTTAATTCGGGCATCTGGTTGTGAAGAATCTATAGAAGAATTTGTTCAAAAATTACAGAAAGAATGTCCGCCACTGGCGAGAATTGATGAAGTAACGCGCAAGCGTTATGAAGGCAAATCAATTTTCCATGATTTTGTCATTTCTCAGAGTGTCAGCAGCGTGGTGACAACAGAAATTCCTCCCGATGCTGCCACTTGTGGAAAATGTAAAGCGGAAATCTTTGACCCCTTCAGCCGCTGGTATCGTTATCCCTTCACGAACTGTACTCATTGCGGTCCCCGACTAAGCATCATTCGCGCCATACCTTACGATCGCCGCAACACAAGTATGGCAACTTTTGCCATGTGTGCAGAGTGTCGTCAGGAATACAACGATGTCGCAAACCGACGTTTTCATGCGCAACCCGTAGCGTGTCAGATTTGCGGTCCTAAAGCTTGGTTAGAACGTTCCGATAGTAAACCAATCACACCTCATATGTTTTCTATGCTTGACGATGTTGATGCCGTTTGTACCCTGTTACAAAAAGGCGAGATTGTTGCCATAAAAGGGCTAGGTGGATTTCATTTAGCTTGCGACGCCACCCAGGAAACTGCTGTGCAAAAACTGCGCCAGCGTAAACAGCGCCATCAAAAGCCTTTTGCTTTAATGGCAAAAGACATGGCAGTTATTGAAGAGTACTGCACCCCCAACGCCAAAGAAAGAGAATTACTGGAAAGTCCCGCTGCGCCTATTGTGTTAATTCAGGCAAAAGGGGGAGACGACGACGAAAGGGGTAGTGGGAGGATACAATTCAAAAGTCAAAAGTCAAAAGTCAAAATTCAAAATTCAAAATTCAAAACTCCCGGGCTAGCCCCCTCAGTTGCGCCGGGGCAAAACACGTTGGGTTTTATGCTACCTAACACTCCCTTACACCACCTCATTTTGAGGCGGATGAATCGCCCGATTGTTCTCACAAGTGGCAATCTTTCTGATGAACCCCAATGTATTGATAACGTGGAAGCGCGTGAGAAATTAGGAAAGATTGCTGATTATTTTCTTCTACATAATCGCGACATTGTCAACCGAGTAGATGATTCGGTGGTGCGGGTTGTTGAGGATAAAGTTCTAACCATACGTCGTGCTAGAGGATACGCACCAGCATCTATCAATTTACCACCAGGTTTTGAAAGCGTTCCTCAAATTTTAGCAATGGGCAGCCAGCTAAAGAATACTTTTTGTTTATTGCGAGATGGGAAAGCAATTTTATCTCAACATCAGGGAGATTTAGAAAATGTAGTCACTTTCCAATCCTATCAGGAAACACTCAATCTATACTTAAATATACTTGAGCATAAACCAGAAGCCATAGCTGTTGATTTACACCCCGAATATCTATCTACCAAACTTGGGAAAGAATTAGCAGCCAACCATCAAGTTAAACTTTACCCAATCCAACATCATCACGCCCATATTGCTGCTTGCATGGCAGAAAATGGTTTACATATTAATTCACCACCTGTGTTGGGTATTGCATTAGATGGATTAGGTTATGGCGAAGATGGAACACTGTGGGGCGGAGAATTTCTGTTAGCAGATTATCGCCACTTTAAGAGGCTGGCGACATTTAAGCCAGTGGCAATGATTGGTGGAAAACAAGCAATGAAAGAACCTTGGCGTAACACTTACGCCCAGTTAATATCTGCCTTTACTTGGGACGAATTAAAACAAAAGTACGGAAATTTAGAAATTGTAGAATTTCTTGAACAAAAGCCACTGAAACTTTTGACCCAGCTTGCCGAAAAACGAATTAACTCTCCCCTCACTTCATCAGTAGGACGTTTATTTGATGCTGTAGCCGCAGCAATTGGTATCTGCCGAGAAGAATGTAACTATGAAGGACAAGCAGCAATTGAAATGGAAGCTTTAGCTGATACCACTATTTTAGATAATAAAGGAAATTTAAATTATTATTTTAACTTTGTTGTTTCAGATAGTATTTATCATATAGATTCACGTTCCATGTGGCAAGCCTTGCTAAATGATTTACAGCAGCATACTCCTCAAGCGGTCATCTCTGCTAAATTTCATACAAGCTTAGCTCATGCCATTGTAGAAATGGTTAATCATCTCCGTAAAAAAAATGATATTTCTCAGGTTGCGCTAACAGGAGGAGTTTTTCAAAATTGTATTCTGTTAAAACAAGTTACCAAACGCTTACAAGCATTGGAAATCAATGTTCTCACTCACAGCTTAGTTCCAGCTAATGATGGTGGTTTATCCCTAGGACAAGCTGTTATTTCAGCAGCCAAATTAATAAATTAATACTTTTGATTAACAAGGAGTTAGTGATTCTTTAATTATTAAAAAATAAAAAATATAGCAATTCTAAATAATTTCTGCAAAACTCTCTCTTATCTCTCTTCTTTCTTTCCTCTGCGTCCTCTGCGTCTCAGCGGTTCATTAAAACAACAGAAAATATAAAATGTGTTTAGGAATTCCTGGTCAAATAATAGAAATAACCGACGTTAAACAAAAATTAGCTGTTGTCAATGTTGGTGGTGTCAAGCGTCAAGTTAATATTGCTTGCATTGTTGATGAACAGCATCCTGTTGAATCTTGTGTTGGCGATTGGGCGTTAATTCATGTGGGCTTTGCAATGAATCGAATTAACGAAAAAGAAGCTATGGAAACATTGCAAATTTTGGAAGAATTAGCAGAAGTCGTAGCAATGGATTTTTAGTCAGCGCTGATTACAAGTCAATCGAAAATTTTCATAAAAACTTGATATGAAATACGTTGATGAATTCCGAGAACCGAGAAAAGCTGATGCTTTACTTCGTGCCATTGAAAAATTATGCCAACAGTTAGAAAAGCCTATCAAAATCATGGAAGTATGCGGCGGTCATACTCATTCTATTTTTAAATATGGTATTGAAGATGTTTTACCGCAAGCAATTGAATTAATTCATGGTCCTGGTTGTCCTGTCTGTGTGATGCCAAAGGGAAGGTTAGATGATGCTATCTCTCTCTCCCAAAATCCTAACGTCATCTTCACGACATTTGGAGATGCCATGCGCGTTCCCGGTTCCACAACAAGCTTGTTGCAAGCCAAAGCACAAGGGGCAGATATTCGCATGGTTTACTCTCCTCTAGATAGCCTGCAAATTGCTAAAGATAACCCCGAGAAAGAAGTTGTCTTTTTTGCCTTAGGCTTTGAAACAACCGCCCCTAGCACTGCTTTGACTATCCTGCAAGCAGAATCTGAAAAAATTCATAACTTCAGTATGTTTTGCAATCACGTTCTCGTGATTCCCGCCCTACAAGCACTGTTAGATAATCCGGATTTGCAACTTGATGGATTTATCGGTCCTGGTCATGTCAGCATGGTGATTGGTACTGAACCTTATCAGTTTATTTCCCAACAGTATCAAAAACCTATTGTGATTTCTGGTTTTGAACCTTTAGATATTATCCAATCAGTTTGGATGCTATTACAACAAATCGTTGAAAAGCGTTGTGAAGTAGAAAATCAATATAATCGCTTGGTAGAAGAAGCGGGAAATTCTGTGGCGATCGCCGCCATGAATCAAGTTTTTGAAGTCCGAGAAAGTTTTGAGTGGCGCGGGTTAGATGAGATTCCCAATTCTGCATTTAAAATGCGTCCTGAATATGCTGAATTTGATGCAGAAGTAAAATTTACCATTCCTAATCTAAAAGTTGCTGACCATAAAGCTTGTCAATGTGGAGAAATCCTAAAAGGAGTTTTGAAGCCTTGGCAATGCAAAGTCTTTGGCACAGCTTGCACTCCAGAAACACCGATTGGAACTTGTATGGTTTCTTCTGAAGGTGCTTGTTCCGCTTACTACAAGTATGGTCGCTATTCTCATGTTGCTAAGAAAATGATGTCTGAGAAATAGTAATAGACATGGTGAGAAAACCATAACATAATTACGAATTACGAATTACGCATTACGAATTATTTTGTCACTTTCAGTATTAAAGTCAATCCTGTAGACTTTAACACTGTGACACAGACAACAACAGAATCATCTCCATGCAACTCAACCACGGCATCACACAACACAACTCAAAACGCCTGCGCGTCGTAATTGCAGGAGGTTCAATGGGTGGTCTATGTGCAGGGTTAGCCCTACGCGGCATCGGTTGTGATGTAGAAATTTTTGAGCGTGGTTCCTACAATGAAGCAAATCTTACGCCTAGTGCTGTGCAAAGTCCAGGTGCTGGTCTTGTCGTACAGATGGAAATCAATCGATTTCTGGCAGAACATGGTATCACCACAGCACAAACGCTGGGTGTGACTTCGTGGAAGAGACAGTACATTATTGGAGATGGCAGCATCATTTGGGAAGAATCAACGCCTCAATTGATGACTTCTTGGGATATGTTGTATCGTCAACTGCGGAAAGTTTTCCCAGATCAACACTACCATCAAGAAAGTAAGGTTATTGGTGTTGAGCAGAGTGATGACTGTGTAGTAGTCCGCTTTGAAGACGGACGGAAAGAAAAGTGTGACCTACTTATTGGGGCTGACGGTGTTGATTCAACCATACGCCAACAACTGCTACCGGATACCGTTCCGGAGTATGCAGGATATGTAGCATGGCGAGGATTGATAGACGAAAGTCTTCTTTCCTCAGACGTTGCGAAATTTTTCGCCGAACAATTTACCTTGTTTCACGGACCCGGTATGCAGGCACTATGCTATCTGGTACCTGGACCAAATGGGGAATTAGACGAAGGGAAACGTCGCATCAACTGGCTTTGGTACTTTAATGTTCTAGATGGTGACGAGTTGAAAACAGTGATGACTGACTCCCAAGGAGGAGTGCGGAAGTTTTTCTTGCCTCAAGGAGAAGTCCAAGAGTCAGTCATCCAACAGATGAGAGTGGCGGCAAAGGGATATCTACCAGAAATCTTTCAGTATCTATTTGAGGTGACAGAAAAACCCTTTATTCAACCCATCTACGACTTATCAGTGCCGCGTATGGTTTTCGGGCGGGTGTGTTTAATCGGCGATGCTGCATTTGTAGTTCGACCTCATACGGCTGCTGGTACTTTTAAAGCTGTCACGAATGCGATCGAACTTGCACAAGAGTTACAGGAATCTGGCGGTGATGTGGTGGCGGCGCTAGAAAAATGGGAACCAATCCAGTTAGCGATGGGGAATTACCTCAAGCTTTTAGGAATTAATCTCGGAAATCGTTCTGGATTGGGTCACTATGTTTTGCCTAAAGTAAAGTCTAGGGTGTAGAAAGTTTGTGGGGTGGGCATCTTGCCCGCCCTAAATAAGCCCTAAATAAGCCCTAAATAAACAGACAGGTGAGGACACCTGTCCCACAATAAATTATGATTTCAACACAATTTAGATGAATTCCTTCTCTAACTCAGCACAGCATTTCCTCTTTCAAAAAGTCGAAAAAGTTCGCCGTCATCCAAGTAAAATGCGAGATACTCATATCACCCTCGCGCATGGTGGCGGTGGCAAAGCAATGCGCGATTTAATTGATGATATCTTTGTCAAGAATTTTGATAATCCTACTCTCTCTCAATTAGAAGACCAAGCCAGCTTTGATTTGGCAAGTCTCATGAAACAGGGAAACAGGCTTGCTTTTACCACTGATTCTTATGTTGTAGACCCTTTATTTTTTCCAGGTGGTGATATTGGAGAATTAGCCATCAATGGTACAGTTAATGATTTAGCAATGAGTGGTGCCAAACCGTTATATCTTAGCTGTAGTGTCATTTTAGAAGAAGGACTGGCTGTAGAAACTTTGCGGCGTGTTGCCGAAAGTATGCGAACAGCAGCAAAAAAAGCTGGTGTACAAATTGTGACTGGTGACACGAAAGTTGTTCATCGTGGTGCAGCAGATAAATTGTTTATTAATACTTCTGGTATTGGTATCATTCCAACAGGAGTTAATGTTTCTGCCCACAACATTCAACCAGGGGATGCAGTTATTATTAATGGTGAATTGGGCAATCATGGCACAGCAATTTTAATTGCCCGTGGAGAATTAGCATTAGACAGTGATATTGAAAGTGACTGTCAGCCGTTGAATGGTTTAGTTGAAACTATCCTCAATGTCTGTCCTGATATTCATGCTATGCGGGATGCCACACGTGGTGGTTTAGCCACAGTCTTAAATGAATTTGCTCTCAGTTCTGGTGTGGGAATTCGTTTAGATGAGCAATCTATACCAGTGCGTGAAGAAGTCAATGGTGTTTGCGAAATTTTAGGTTTAGATCCATTGTATTTGGCAAATGAAGGTAAGTTGGTGGTGGTAGTAGGACGCGAAAATGCTGACACTGTTTTATCAGCTATGAAATCTCACCCAGCTGGAAAAAATGCTTGTCTTATCGGTGAAGTTATTTCCTCACCTCCTGGTGTTGTCTTGTTACAAACTGCTTTTGGTACTGAACGTATTGTCGATATGCTTGTTGGCGACCAATTGCCAAGAATTTGTTAATTACGATTTTTTGCAAAAGTTATGATGAATGGATATTTCAAACCACAGATGAACACCGATAAATTATCTGTGTTCATCTGTGTTCATCTGTGGTTTCATTTTCCTAAATTTGATTTTTCCAAAAGATCTATTGTGGTAAATTACACGGCAAAAATATCCTTTGACTATTGAAACTCAATGCACGAATTAGGAATTACTCAAAATATTGTGTCAATTGTGGCTGAATATGCCAATGGAATACAAGTAAAAAGAGTATTGTTAGAAATTGGTAAGCTTTCAGCCATTATGCCAGATGCAGTCCAATTTTGTTTTGATATTTGTACTCAAGGTACTGTTTTAGAAGGGGCAAATTTAGAAATTTTGGAAACTCCAGGATTAGCCAAATGTCGCCAGTGTGGTGCCGAAGTCCCTTTAGAAAAGCCTTTTGGAAGCTGTAAGTGTGGTAGCGTGCATTTGGACTTAATAGCTGGGCAAGAACTGAAAATTAAGGAAATAGAAATAGAGGAACTATGTGTGTAACCTGTGGTTGTTCTGATGATGCTGAAGTCAAAATCACCAATCCTGAAACAGGTGAAATAGCAACAATTAATTCTTCAAGTGATACTCACCACCATCATCACACTCATACTTTACCAGATGGCACTGTCATTACTCATTCTCACAGTCACGACCCTATCACTGAAGCATCTCAAATTCATGCCAAGATACATAGCACAACTCTGTCTTTAGAGCATGATATTTTAGCAAAAAATAACTTAATAGCCGCCCAAAATCGAGGATGGTTTAAAGGTCGAAATATCCTCGCATTAAATCTTATGAGTTCTCCTGGGGCGGGAAAAACGACTCTGTTAACTCGAACGATAAATGATTTAAAGCATCAGTTACCTATTAACGTTATTGAAGGCGATCAAGAAACCACAAACGATGCCAAAAAAATTCAAGAAACAGGTTGTCAAGTTGTCCAAATCAACACAGGAACAGGTTGTCATCTGGATGCAGCGATGGTGGAACGAGGATTACAACAACTGAATTCACCTTTAAATTCAGTGGTGATGATTGAGAATGTTGGCAATCTTGTTTGTCCGGCTTTATTTGATTTAGGAGAACTTTTTAAAGTCGTGATTCTCTCGGTAACAGAAGGAGAAGATAAGCCGATAAAATACCCTCATATTTTCCGCGCCAGTCAGGTAATGATTCTCACGAAAATAGATTTGCTCCCTCACGTACAATTTGACCTTCAGCGTTGCATAGAATATGCGCGACAGGTTAATCCCCACATTCAAGTTTTTCAGGTTTCTGCACTGACTGGAAGTGGACTAGAAAATTGGTATGAGTGGCTGTTACAAAAGGTAGTGTGTAGTTAATATCATGTCTGTTGAACTGCGAAATCGTTAATGTAAGTTTTGCCATTCACCAGAAAAGATACTTTCAGTTGCGATCGCTATTCTTAATAAATCTTCCTTTAACAGCGGTGGCCATTCAACTCCTACTCTGCGCCCAACTGCAAAAAGCTGTTGACTTTTGATGCTTAACTGATATAATACATAAGCTAATTCTTTGTCTACAACAGTAGCATCTTTTAGACCTTCAAAGACTACTTTCAATGCCAACAAAATCGAGGTTATCTGACCAGGTACTGGTGGTTTTCCTTGCTGTAGACGCATTAACAAGGCATCTGGGTTGTCCTCGTTTATGACTGTTTGGTCAATCAAAAATTTACAAGCAGTTTCGTAATTCATGTTTGACGGGTATCCATCACACCGTTCCCTACCTATTCCCCAGCCAAGCCTCTACATCAGCAATATTAGTAAAATCCAACAGCGCCTCAGCCAAATCCTCTAACTCGGTAGTTGACAAATTTTGAATACGTTCTTGCAACTGGGGACTAACTCTACCAAAGCGGCGGTTAAGTTGGCGTAGAACAAGCGTTGCTGCTTCCTGCTGCATTCCCTGCTGCATTCCCTGTTGAATTCCCTCTTCCATCCAACTAGTGACGATCTGCATAACTTCCTCCTGCTGCCTTGGTTCAATACTAGCAAGCTGTTCTTCAAACACAGCTTTTTCTTCGGCATTCAACTTGAGGTATCGGATACACCGGGACGGCGTATTTCTCGTGCAACCGTGCAAAGTACCGGAACATTCGGGCATTGAAATCGCTTTCGGTATAGGATTGGTGTTCTGTATGGATAATGAAAAGAGCATCCTGATTGCTGAATGCTGCTCGCACCAATAAATCTACAATTTTGCGATCGCCTTCCGCAATATCGCTAAACATCTCTTGCGGCAAAAACTCCAAAGAGTTTCTATCCCAGTAGGCGCTGACATCGGGGAAGAATAGCTCGATAAACTCTGGAAAGAAGTTAGAGAGAAGTTCTTTAAACAGGCGATCGTGGTCAATCATTGAGACATTTTAGCGGATAACTCATACAAAATGATTACAAACGCTAAATTTTGCGTCCCTACTTTGCGTCTTTGCGCCTTTGCGCGAAATTTATCCCAAAATCTGGGCAATCATCCGGTTCGCTTGCGACAGATAACCACCACCGAATAAATTGAAATGATTTAAGATGTGATACAAGTTGTATACAGTTTTTCTCTGCTCATACCCTTCATCTAACTGCCAAACTTCGTTGTAACCCCGATAAAACGCTGCTGAGAAACCACCGAACAGTTCCGTCATGGCGATATCAACTTCGCGATCGCCAAAATAAGTAGCTGGATCAAAAATCACTGGTTCTCCTGAAACAGTACACCCAGCATTCCCTCCCCACAAATCTCCATGTACAAAAGACGGCTGCACTTTGTGCGTCAAAAGTTCAGGAATTGCCTCTAATAACTCTTTTTCTTGAGGAAAATGACCGCCCTTGCGCCTTGCTAACTGGAATTGATACCCTAGCCGATGTTTGGCATAAAACTCCGCCCAATCTGCTGTCCAAGTATTGATCTGAGGCGTGGAACCGATAGTATTGTTGATGTCCCAGCCAAAACCTTGGCTGCTGGTAGCTTTGTGCATCACTGCTAATTTGCGCCCCATTTCTTCCCAAGATTTGGTATTACCTGAACCTATTTCCAGCCACTCCAACACCAAATAGCTGGAATTACCAGCAGTACCCCAGCAAATAGGTTTGGGAACGCGGATAGTTGCTGTTTGATACATTTGCTGTAAGCCCAGCGCTTCAGCCTCAAACATACCAACTTGCGACGCTTGGTTAAATTTAACAAAGTAAGTGCACTGACCATCAGAGATACTATAACCTTGATTGATACATCCGCCACCAACTGAACGCCGTTGCGACGATTGAAATTTTTCGCTCGTCGCTTGGCTAATATGGGCATCAATTTCAGTCCACATCATGGGAATAGGAATAGGGGAGGGAGGGAGTGAGGGAGGGAGGGAGTGAGGGAGTGAGGGAGTGAGGGAGGGAGGGAGGGAGATAATTTCCTGATCATCCCCAGTTTAAGATGGTTTGAGGACAACGGCACCGTAAGCATCTGGGGAAAGAAATTCTTGTGCCGCTTGCATCAAGTCAGTTGCATCATGTGCTTGAATGCGGGCTGGATAGTTAAATGCTGGTTCTAAATCTCCTACCATTGATTGATAGTAGCCGTATAAATTAGCGCGATCGCTTGGTGTTTCATTGCCAAAAATAAATCTGTTAGCCACTTTCGTCCGCACGCGAGCAATTTCCGCTTCTGTCACCATCTCTGTTTGTAAATTGCGGATATGTTGGACAATACCAGCCTCTACAGCTGGCAAGTTCTCCACCGCACAATAAGCTGCAATGTAAAAAGTTCCCTGCAACTGTTGCGTGATATTACTGACAGAAATACCGGAAACCAGCCCTCGTTCTTCCCGCAAATCCCGCACCAGCCTTGATGTCAGTCCATGCCCTAGAATTCCCGCTAAAATATCCAGTGCATAAGTATTATCTAATTGCTTTAACCCAGGTACTCGCCAAACCATCACAAGTCTTGCTTGCTGGAGGCTTTCGTCAATAAATTCTCTACGGACAATTTCTGTAAACGCAGGTTCAGGATTAGCTTGTAACTGCTGAGTGCTGAGTGTTGAATGCTGATTTTTAGCGACTTTTTCAAATCCATCCGCAACAATTTCAATCAACTCTTCCACGGGTAAATTGCCTACAGCCACAGCAGTGATTTCGCGCGGTTGATACCAAGTTGCATGAAAATCTCGCATCTGCTGAGGTTGCAGTTGAGAAATAACAGTTTCTGGTCCCAAAACTGGACGCCGATAAGGTAGGTGATCAAAAGCTGTCTCCATAGCCCGCCCATAAGTGCGGCGACGGGGATTATCTTCCGAACGTCGAATTTCTTCCAAAACTACCAATCGTTCGCGTTCAAAAGCTGGGTCAGGTATGCTGGCATTCAGGACGACATCAATTTGCAAAGGCGCAAGGTCTGCAAAATCCTTGGGCGCTGTCGTAATGTAGTAATGGGTGTAGTCTTGACTTGTAGCAGCATTGGTAACAGCACCCCGCTCTTCAATTTGACGTTCAAACTCGCCGCTTGCCAATCGCTCAGTTCCCTTAAAAACCATATGCTCTAGAAAGTGAGCCATACCGTTAATCGTATCTGACTCGGCGGCTGAACCAACGTTAACCCACAAGCTTAGGTTAACTGCTTCAACAGGCATCTGCTCTGCCACTATGGTCAAACCATTAGGCAACTGGTGCAGCTTTGGGGCATTAAGACGAGGAAAGTTCAGCAGGGTTGAGGTCATTTGTACTTATGGGGTGAGCCTATACTTCTTTAATCTTAGCTAGCACTGAATTTCCTACCGAACTTCTCAGTACATAGCTAGGAGTTTGCCGAGTCAGATGGTTTCCTCAAACCTTCATACCAACAAAGGAGGAGATTATAACAGTCGTTGAAACTTTGATCAGTGGTCTCCTAGATGTAATGTCCTTTGTAATTGACCCATTGCTTACATTCCACCCTGGCTCACATGACTACTACTTAAGTAATGTATATGTGTAGCTTCATCATTTCTTAAAATTTTTGTGGTTTTTACGTAAAACTACAGAAATTTTTATCCAATACTACATAGAAATTTTTGTAACCGTGATATTGTTGTCTTATCAAAGGGTGTGAGTTTTCTCATCAGAGAAAATACTAAAAAGTAAAATAATAGTATTAAGTGCTGCATAAGCAAAAAATCGTTCCCTTAAATGAATCAACCGACTTTAGCATCTACCCGCTACAGGCGCTTTAAGTCGGTTATATTACTTAAGCTTTCGGCTAGAAAAACATTGTCCTGCAAGTTCCCACATCATATTCCTTAATCAACAATCAATAATCAGCTCTGATAATCTTCGCGCTAAGTGAGGAGAGACAAGAGTTCATTACAGCCTAGGCTATCATCCTATCGGACTGTAGTCGTTACTTTTGCCAATGCAAAAGGTACTGAATCCTCTTTCCTCAATCTACTGCGACAGTGCCATGAAATGCAAAGCTGCTACGGGCGATGGAATTCAAAATGAGTTCAGTTGGAAAATATACGGACTAATTTTACCAGATTTAATTTTCTGGATAGATCGTTAACGCTTCAGCTAATATTTACATTGCTATAAAGAGTAATGACTAGTAACTTTCCCTTGGTTTCAGTAATTATTCCAGCCTATAATGCAGAGGCTTTTATCGAGCGGACATTACAATCAGTTTTGTCTCAAACTTACAAAAATATTGAAGTTTTAGTTGTTGATGATGGTTCTCGAGATAGAACTGCTGAGATTGTAAAATCTTTTGCTCAACAAGACATTCGTGTTACTCTGTTTCAACAGAAAAATGCTGGTGTAGCAGCTGCTCGCAATTTAGCAATTGAAAAGTCTATGGGTGAATACATTGCACCAATTGATGCAGATGATATTTGGTATCCCCAAAAACTAGAAAAACAAGTGCAGTGTATGTTGGAAGCTGACCTATCTGTAGGATTAGTTTATGCCTGGTCAACCTTCATCGACGAAGAAGATGTAATTATTGGAGAATACAATTCCGATTGTTATTTGATTTTTCCCCATTTAGAGGGAGAAGTTTACCCTGCTATGCTGTACACCAATTTTCTAATAAATGCTAGTTCACCTCTGATCCGTCGAGCTTGTTTTGAGAAAATTGGTGGTTACAACTGCAAATTTAAAGAGCAGGATGCTCAAGGTTGTGAAGATTGGGATATTTACCTGCGGATTGCTGAACATTATCAATTCCGGGTTGTACCAGAATTTTTGATTGGTTACCGTCAGATTAGTGAAAGTATGTCTAGAAATTGTAGGTCAATGGCAAAATCTTACAATCTGATGATGGCAGATGCCCGACAACGACGTCCAGAAATTCCCACTTACATCTATAATTGGTCTGCCAGCAATTTTTGTATGTTTCTGCTCGATAGAAGCATTGGGTGCGGAGATTTTTCCACAAGTCTAGCCTGGATATACAAAGCCATAAAGTTAGACTATGCACTGCTTTTACAAGGCAATATGTATAGAATTTTTATTATATGCCTTTTGTCAATTTTCACTAAGCTAGTAACGCCTTTAATTTGGTCAGAATCTTACTCTTGGTGGCAGTTGAAGGAAAAAATTAAGCCTTCTCACAAAGTCGCTTTTAAGCAAGTGACTACAGTTTCCGAACTTCAGAAAAAGATGGACAAACCCCCACAATTTTCTAGTAAAATATACGAAAGGATTAAATATCAAAGATGGTTGCGGATGGTGCAGTTTGGTGAAAAATTATCTCATTCAAGCGGTTTTGAATTGAATCCATTATCGTTTTAATTCTATTGTGGGAATTGCTTATCGCCGATTTATAGAGGAATTTAGGGACAGGTAAGATGCCATATGTGTCTAAGGCAAGAACCTTGTAATTACGTTACGTCATGCCCTTATACTTGCTCACAATTTTTAAAGACACCCCAGCCCGGTTTTGTCTTGCGCCAAAACCGCCCTGCCCCTAATCCCCAGAGGGGACAGGTGAGTTAAGCGCAGGCGGGGAGGGGATTAAGAAAGCCAGGGCTCTTTCGGTTCGCAGTCGCCTAGGTCGGGAAACCCTCCTGCAGCGCTGTCTCACCGTGCGGGGGTTCGCCCCGAGTCCCGCAAGTGGCGTGCGACTGGGGTGGTGGAGTCAAATCAACGTGGGATAAAAGTTTGAACGTGATTGTTGACACCAATGGTAAGATGCCCACTCCACAAAATTTCTATTTAATGCAATTGATAAACACTATTAAGTGAAAGGGAAATTTTTTTTGAAGGAATCCTCAAACCTTCGTACTAATAAAGGATGACATGATGAAAGAGTCGAAGGTAATTAAAACGCTATTGCCACTTCTAAAAATATATCCTTGGGCAATCCCTACAATTGTCATTTTAGGAGTTTTATCATCCTTTTTTGAAGGATTGGGGATTAGCTTATTTATGCCGCTGCTACAAAGTCTGTCACAAGCAGACTCGCAAACAGCAAGCAGCAATTTTTTTGTAGATATTCTCAATCGAATATTTATCAACATTTCAACCAACAATCGCTTTATCATTATTGCTTTGTGCATTTTGGTAAGTATTATATTAAAAAACTGCCTGGTCTATAGCAATGCTATTTTATTTGCTTGGTTGAATTCACGAGTTGGTCATCGCTTACGCTCTGGAATTTTTAATCAGTTTTTGACTGTCAGCTATAGTTTTTTAGAAGGTAATGATTCAGGAAAGTTAATCAATATCTTGGCAAGCGAAACATGGCGAACTGGTCAAGCGTTATCGACATTAGTTAGCCTGATTATCACTATCTGTACAATTACTGTTTATGTAATTTTATTACTGCTTATATCTTGGCAACTCACTTTGATAGTTTCTTTCTTGATGGTGTTAATTTCCCTAGTCATCCAGTTCGTGACTCGCTCAGTAAAAACCTTAGGAGAACAAGCAGTAGAAGCTAATTCTGCTTTAGGTAACCGGATGTGGGAAGGACTAGCTGGGATGAAAGTGATTCGCTCTTTTGGACGTGAATTTTATGAGCAAGAGCGTTTTGATGTGGTATCAAAGACGGTACGCAATACTTTTTTAAAACTAGATATGCTCTCGGGAGTCGTCAGTCCTATTTCTGAAGTTTTATCAGCGGTTCTATTACTGTGCATTCTGGTAATTGCGCTGTTACAAGACCGGAGTGCTTTACCTACCTTGCTGACTTTTATTTTTATTCTCTATCGCTTACAGCCACAGGTTAAGCTGTTAGATAGTGCTCGTGTTAATCTGATTGCTTTAACAAGCTCTGTTCAGGACGTCATCTACTTTTTAGACCATTCTGATAAACCTTATATTCATTCTGGTCATATTCCCTTTAAAAATTTAGAGCAAGGAATCTATTTTGAATCTGTTGGGTTTCGCTACAACGCTAAGGATGAACTTGCTATTCATGATATTTCAATTTGTATTCCCCTAGGAAAAACTACTGCTATAGTCGGTCCTTCTGGTGCGGGCAAATCCACACTAATTGGCTTGCTCTGCCGTTTTTATGATGTAACATCGGGGGAAATTTATGTAGATAGGCACCTCTTAAGAGAACTGAATTTAACTGACTGGCGCAATCAAATTGCCATTGTTAGCCAGGATGTCTATATGTTTAGTACAACTGTGCTGGAGAACATAGCTTATGGTCAATTAGATGCTACAGAAAAAGAAATTATAGCAGCAGCAAAACTGGCAAATGCCCATGACTTTATTATGCAATTGCCCGAGGGATATAACACAAAGGTGGGCGATCGCGGAGTTCGGCTTTCAGGAGGACAGAGACAGCGAATTGCTCTAGCGCGTGCTATTGTCCGTAACCCACAAATTCTCATTCTGGATGAGGCTACGAATGCTCTCGATACTATTTCGGAACACTTGATTCAAGAAGCCCTTAACACCCTCAGCCAAAATCGCACAGTGATTGTCATTGCCCATCGGCTTTCCACTATTGAACAAGCTGATCAAATTATTGTCCTAAACGAGGGACGAGTCATCGAACAGGGTAATCTCCAACAATTACTTGAGCAAGATGGATTATTTTCTCAGCTTTATCATTTGCAATACCGTAATGCTCTCACTTGACAAAGCCAGGTAAGCGTTTTATGCCCTACAGCATCATCGAAATTGAAGTCACGCAACCTTTGCCCACTATTTCAGTGTTGGAAAGCGATACAGGTATTGCGTTGATTTTGCGACGGAAAGATAAGCCCATAGGTTTTTTAATGCAAGCACTACCAGCAAAAAGTGTGCTTACCCCAGAAGATTTAGCTCAATTCATTGCCAAGGAAGTTGGAACTAAACTACTTGAGGAGAGTATACGCGAAGAATTGATTGCTAAAGCAGACTTGGCTCCACTCCCATCTTTGACGGTAGCAATTTGTACCAAAGACCGTCCGGAAAATTTGGCACGCTGTTTACAATCTTTGCTAAATTTACAAACGCCAGATTTAAAATTAGAAATTTTGGTAATCGATAATGCTCCTTCTGATGAACGTACCAAAGAACTGGTAAAATCGTTACAAGGTGTGCGCTATGTTCGGGAACCAAAACCAGGTCTAGACTTTGCGCGAAATCGAGCTTTGCATTCAGCAACGAGTGAGCTTTTAGCCTTCCTAGATGATGATGTCGTCGTAGATCGTAAATGGCTAGAAGGTCTGATGGAAGCATGGGCAGAAAATCCTGATGCTGCGGCTTTTACAGGACTGGTACTACCTTATGAATTAGCTACAGACGCTCAAATTTTATTTGAACAAAGAGGCGGCTTTCGTCGCGGCTTTGAGAAAATTCGCTATGGTCAAGTTCTACCCGGCAATCCCCTACACCCCTGTGGAGCAGGAATTTTTGGCGCAGGTTGCAATATGGCTTTTCGGCGGGAAATTTTACTAAAAATCGGTGGCTTTGATGATGCTTTAGATACAGGCGCACCCCTTCCAGGCGGTGGTGATTTAGATATTTTTTATCGAGTGATTCGAGCAGGTTATCCACTTGTATACGAACCAAAATATTTGGTGTTTCACCAGCATCGTCGGGAATATGAAAAACTGCGTCGTCAATATTGGACTTGGGGTTTAGGTTTCATGGCTTTTGTGGTGAAGTCGTACCAAAGTGACCCACCCCAACGTTCTCAGTTACGCCATCTTATATGGTGGTGGCTCAAGGACCAGTTAAAGCAATTCAGAGATAGTTTGAGGGGTCGTCATGTATTACCCCCAATGATGATTTTGGCAGAATTGTGGGGCGGTGTTGTCGGATTTTTTGGCGAATATCCCCGTTCGTTAAGGCGTATTGAGCAAATTAGGAGGCAATTCTCGTGAGTACCTTTGCTCCCTGGAAAGTTCTGCACATTGAATTGAGTGAAGGCATTCCTACACTAACCGCTGAACCAAAGTATCAGGGTATCTATGTGGTTTTTTGGTGGTATGGTATTCCCCTTGGTCATCAAGAAATTTCAGCAGCGCAGTTGCCAATGCCTGCAACGCAACTAGCAAATCTGGTTGTGCAAACGATTACGCCAGCAGTGGGCGATCGCCTCTTCTTCCACGGTTTCAAAGAATCTTTACCTGTCATTTCCGAAAACCCTTCACGGGATAAACCACCTGAGTTTCAAGCGCTAGTAGCATTACCGCAACCCCTTAAGAGACTGCAAGAACGCTGTTCGCAGCCTCTGAGTGGTTCTATTTCGGTAATAGTATGTACGCGGAACAGACCGGAACAGTTAGCACAATGCTTGCGATCGCTGCAAGCATTGTGCCAACCCCCAAAACAAATCATAGTTGTTGATAATGCTCCTGCTGACGACTCCACACGTCAGGTAGTTGCCCAAATACCTGGTATCGAGTACGTGTTAGAACCTCGTCCGGGTCTAAGCGTAGCACGTAATACTGGTATCCGTCATAGTATCGGCGACATTATTGCCTTCACGGATGATGATGTCCTAGTTCATCCTGACTGGATAACTCGATTGCAGCAAGGCTTTTATGACCCTAAGGTGATGGCGGTTATGGGGCTAATGCTACCAGCGGAGCTAGAAACAGAGGCACAATTCATTTTTCACAAGAGTTCTGGAGGACCTAGTTGGGGATATCGTGCCCTAACCTTTGGCACTCACTTCTTTGAGGAGACGAAGCACCAAGGCGTCCCCGTTTGGCTGATGGGTGCTGGGGCTAATATGGCATTTCGACGCAACGCTTTTGAACTCGTAGGATACTTCGACGAACGTCTAGGAGCAGGCGCTTCTGGATGTAGTGAAGATTCGGAATTCTGGTACCGAGTCTTAGCTGAAGGCTGGCTTTGTCGCTATGAACCAACAGCTGTCATTTTCCACTACCATCGCAGCGACTTGGATAGCTTGAAACACCAAATGTATCAGTATATGCGCGGTCATGTGACAGCGCTTTTCGTGCAATTTGCGAACTACAAACATTGGGGCAATCTGTATCGGCTGTTAATTGCTTTGCCCAAGTATTATGCAACGCGACTTTTGCAGGAAGTGAAAAGAGGTTTTGCACTTAGGCACAGTTCACTGTTATCGGAGATTGTCGGTTGTGTCTCTGGAGTCAAGTTTTACATAGATAACAGAAAGACACCTGCTTGGCACTCACTCCCCAGCACACCAAATCATAACCTTACAGACAAAATCAAGGTAAAAGCATAACTATGTCCAATTCATTAGCCAAGCCAATAGATCATTATATATCCATCGATTTGGTTATTTGTACTTACAATAATGCTGCGTTACTGGATCGAGCATTAACAGCAATTTCAAAACAGCAAGTTCCAGATCACGTTAAGTGGACTGTTTTAGTAGTCAACAACAACTGTACAGATGAAACTTCACAAGTTGTGGACAGATATATCCAATCTCAGAAAATACCATATTTGTCTACAGTTTCCGAAGCAAAGCAAGGCTTAAACCATGCACGTCTTTGCGGTGTAAATAACACCACTGGAGATTGGATTGCTTTCGTTGATGATGACTGTATGTTACAGGAAGATTGGGTAGCCCAAGCAGCCAAATTTGCCATAGCACATCCTGATTGCGGCGCGTTTGGTGGCAAAGTCATTTTAGATTGGGAAACACCACCTCCAGCCTTTGTATTGAACTATGGATATTCATTTGCTCAACAAGATCATGGAATGAGTGCTATACAACCTAATTGTTTAGTGGGTGCTGGGTTAGTTCTTAACAGGAAGGCAATTTTAGATACTCATTGGGTGAACAAGCAGTTTTTGAGCGATCGCGTGGGTAAAAAGCTCATCTCTGGCGGTGATGTCGAAATTGTCTTGCGTATCCGCAGTGCTGGATACGACATTTGGTACAATCCTGCCTGTAAGTTGATGCACTTCATTCCCTCAAGGCGAACCGAGCCAAAATATCTCGTTAACATCAACTATGGTCTTGGTATAAGCCAACTCATGAGTGATGGACTAGTCTGGCACAGTTCGTATTTAACTTTGTTGTTAGTATCTGTTTTTTCTACTTTTCGTTCTTCAGTTGATGTATTCGTTAAAGCTTTAAAAGTTGCACTTGGACGCGGCAACATGGAAGTTGCAGAAATTGCAATAATTTGGGCTTTTGTGCGCGGCAAATGGGCAGGAATAGGTCGAATCATCCGTATGGACGTTCAAGAACGCCGAGCATTATTAGGAAGTGCCAAATTAGTTTCTTCTAATAATTAAAAACAAAAGAAGTTATAGCAGTGCGATTTTATAAACCAATATATTCGGCTTTGAATGTCGTAATTACTAGCTATACCCAATCCAAAATCTAACATACAAAATTAATACAACTATGCTGACTTTATCGCCCAAGCAAAATGTAGCTGACAAAGCTCCTTTAGGGGAGTTTCTCGCCTGTAATCCTTTCCCTGAACCCTTAACCCAAGGATTTTTTTACCGGGAAAAGATGCGTGCCATCCACCGCATTACTCCTGACAAACCCTTTCAAGACATTTTAGAAGTTGGGGGTGGTCAGAGTGGATTAACTGCCCTGTTATTTCCTCAGGCACAAGTCACGAATCTAGATTTAAATTCTGAATACGCCCAAGCACCCTGTAACCAACAAAAACGGGTGCGCTTTGTTTGTGGAGATGCCACTGATTTGCCCTTTGAAAATCAATCTTTTGATGCTATAATGATGTTCGACCTTTTAGAACACGTACCAGATGACAAAAAGGCAGTATCAGAGGCTTTACGAGTTTTGCGTCCTGGTGGTTTTCTACTCATTAGTACTCCCAATGAAAATTGGCGGTTTCCCTATTACCAATTTATGAAATCTATTTGCCCCAGTGATGCGGAAATGATGGCGGAATGGGGTCATGTTCGGCGCGGTTACACACTTGAAGAACTCAAGGCTTTGATTAATTTACCCTGCCAAAGATATGCCACTTTTATTAATCCCATAACAGTGATTAATCATGATATCGCATTTTCACGTTTATCCCATCGTCAACGGAAAGTTTTCTCTACTTTGCTTAGTCCCTTGACATGGCTGAGTTATTACTTACACCAACCACAAGCAATGGGTACAGAAACAGCATCGCTTTGGCAAAAAGGGTAAAAGCATTCGCGATGCATTTTTTATAGGTTGGGAGAGGTTTCCAATTCCCAACCCCTAGATATTTAATTTTTTATTCATAAAAACATACTTTTATGGCTATGCAAAACAATAATTTGGATAAGAATAAAGAAGAGATCTCAACGTCTACATATTCCAATATGAAACATTAGGTTCTCTACCATGCCTCTTTCCCCTGTGCGTTATGTAATATGGTGGTTATTACGTTAGTATAGCTTGTATGATTCTGGGTGTTTTCCTAACAGTAATAATGATAAGAACTCGGTTGATACCCTTTGACTACAAAATATACTCTCTTTTGAATATATTATTAATTATTTCAAGAAACACGAGCCAAGCAACACTAAGGTTTCTTCTTCCTATTTTTCCCCTATATCTCATATTGGCAATCTTAGTTAATAATAAAACTACGATTTATAACATATTATTTTTTATATTTATATCTCTACAAATCTTTTACTTTATTGGCTTTATTTATCATTTCAATTGGGCTGCAACTTAACTTGGTTATTCCTATTAATTCAATTAATATATTAATTAACTTCATACCGTAAATGCTCATTGATGGGAGAAATGAACAGGTGAGTACCCAACCACAAACCACAGTCGCCCTTTTACATTGGGGCGACTTATTGGAAGATTTTTTAGATAGTATTGGGGTTTCTTTTGAAGCTTTGTACAAAGAAATGACGGGTGGCTGGATGTTCGGCTATATCGATGCTTTAAAGCTGGCTGGTGTGCGGACAGTATTGTTCTGTATCTCCGCTCGTGTTGCTGAACCGATGCGCTACACTCACGAACCGACAGGTGCAACCATCTGTGTATTACCCGCTCCCAAAATTTATCAAGTTGTTCGCCGTCCAATGATTAACCCCTATGGATGGACTGTCAAGGATGTCTTTGGGAATGTGCGTGGAGTTCGTCACCGCTTGTTTGCAGTGCTTAGGGATGTGGCACCTTATTTAGCAACACCTCTAGGGTTACTTGCCCGTGAACTGCGACGGGAGGGTTGCCAAGCTATTCTCTGTCAAGAGTACGAATATGCTCGCTTTGATGTTTGCGTAATGTTGGGACAATTAATGCGTTTGCCAGTGTTTGCTACTTTTCAAGGAGGTGACTTTCAACTCTCGCGCTTGGAACGTCCTTTACGCCCTCTCGCACTACAAGCTTGCGCTGGTTTGATTGTGGCTACCCAAACTGAGGTGCAACGGGTACAGTCTCGCTATGGGGTACCGTCTGCAAAGCTGGCACGAATTTTCAATCCAATGGATGTGGCAAACTGGCACGGTATGGATCGCTCTGAAGCTAGGGCGGCGCTAAACATTCCACTTCATGCTCAGGTAGTAGTGTATCACGGTCGTATTGATATACATCGCAAGGGGCTGGATATTTTGCTGGATGCTTGGCAACAAGTCTTGCTTGAGCGCCCTGAAAGAGACTTGCGGTTGCTACTTATAGGGACAGGCAGCGACGCAGAAAAGTTGCACCAACGTCTTCTTGAGATGCAGCTACCAGGGGTGATGTGGAAAGATGAATACGTGCGCGATCGCACTCTTATTCAACGTTACCTGTCCGCTGCCGATATCTATACCCTTCCCTCTCGACACGAAGGTTTTCCTGTAGCGCCCATCGAAGCTATGTCTTGTAGCTTGCCTGTAGTAGCAACTGACGCACCCGGAGTACCTGATATCCTAGAGGGCGGTGAGGCATCGGGGGGACTAGTGGTGCCACGCGGTGACGCAACAGCCTTGGCTTCAGCTCTTGGTCGTATCCTAGACAATGAAACTTGGATGCGCGAACTTGGTCAGCGTGCTCGGTGCCGCGCAGAGCTATGCTTTTCCTTAGAAGCCATTGGCAAGCAACTTCGTGACTTTTTAATCAATCGAGGAGTCTGAGCAAAATCTATAAGTTTTATGAGTTCATATAAAATTATAATTATAAATATTAAGAAATATGTCATAAACATCAATGCCAGGTTATCGTGTTGGCAAAAGCAAATCTCGCGTTATAGTTATCGGTGCTGGAATAGGCGGACTCACCGCTGGGGCATTATTAGCACATAGAGGTTACAGTGTCTTAGTTTTGGATCAAGCCCTTGTACCAGGAGGGTGTGCTTCTACGTTTAAACGCAAAGGGTTTACCTTTGATGTGGGAGCGACTCAGGTAGCAGGGTTGGAACCAGGGGGAATTCACCACCGTATTTTCACGGAATTGGAAATCAATCTACCAGAAGCAACGCCTTGTGATCCCGCTTGTGCAGTGTATTTACCTGGTGAAGACACACCCATTAACGTTTGGCGAGATCCCGAGAAATGGAAAGAGGAACGACAAAAGCAGTTTCCTGGTAGCGAACCATTTTGGCAGTTGATGGCAGCTTTGTTTAAGGCAAGTTGGGAATTTCAAGGACGCGACCCAGTGCTACCGCCACGTAACCTGTGGGATTTATTACAGCTTACCAAAGCAGTGCGTTTTAGTACATTTAAAACTGTACCCTACACCTTGTTTACAGTTGGAGATGCATTGCGCGCCTACAAGCTGGGAAACGACCACCGCTTAAAAACATTTTTGGATTTACAACTCAAGCTCTACTCTCAGGTAGATGCAGAAGAAACAGCTTTGCTATATGCAGCGACAGCGTTGAGTGTGTCGCAACTGCCGCAAGGGTTGTATCATCTTCAAGGTAGTATGCAAGTTTTGAGCGATCGCCTAGTAGAAGCACTAGAAAAAAATGGTGGCAAGTTGCTGATGCGGCATACGGTAGAACATATCAAAGTCGAAAAAGGCAAAGCCAGTACCGTAGTCATTCGCAATCAGAAAACAGGCGAAGTCTGGACAGAAGATGCTGACCACGTAGTTGCCAATGTTACCGCGCAGAATTTGGTACAGTTGTTGGGGAATAAGGTTCCCAATGGTTATAAGCGACGAGTAGAAAAACTCCCACCCGCATCAGGTGCTTTTGTTGTGTATTTGGGCGTAGACGAAAGCGCCATTCCTTCTGGATGTCCACCTCATCTTCAATTTATGTATAATGCCGAAGGTCCAATTGGCGAGAATAATTCCCTGTTTGTTTCTGTGAGTCATCCAGGAGATGGGCGCGCCCCAGATGGAAAAGCAACAATTATTGCTTCTTCGTTTGTAGATGCACAACAGTGGTGGCTGACTGAGGATTATGAGGGGTTAAAGCAACAATATACACAAGAAGCTATCTCCCGCTTGGCAAAGTTCTTTTACCTGAAACCAGAAACTATTGTTCATGTAGAAGCAGCCACTCCCCGGACTTTTGCACGGTACACAGCACGCGATCGCGGTATTGTTGGTGGTATTGGTCAAAGGACATCCACTTTCGGTCCTTTTGGTTTTGCCAATCGTACACCCATCAGCAACCTATGGCTTGTTGGTGACTCTACCCATCCAGGGGAAGGGACTGCTGGTGTCAGTTACTCAGCGCTGACAGCAGTGAAGCAGATTGAAGCTCAAAAATATTAAGAAGAACGCAGAACACAGAATGCAGAATAGAGCGGTTCGGGGCTTGAGTGCAATACATCAAGAAATAAGAACCGAAATAAATTATCCATCTTGTGGGGGAGCGTAAGCTCCAGGAGGGTTAGCCCGAACTCACAGCGACTGGCGTTGGGCATCCTGCCCGCCCTGAATACTGGAACGGGTGGGGACACCCATCCCACAAGAAAATTTAGGATATTTTTTTATTTGGAAGTCCCTAAATCTACGGGTTCCACTCAGCCATCTTGGACAGCAAATCTTCAAGTTGCCTATTATCCTGGATAACGTCCAAATCTGGGTCAGTGTTGACAAATATGTGAAAATTTGGATTAATTTTCAAAGCTGTCTCAAGGCATTCAATCGCGAGTGATTCTTGTCCAACTCGGGCTGCACAGCAAGCCCGATTGTACCAAGCATACTCATCGTTTGGGTTCAGTTCAATTGCTTTTTGATAGCTTGCAAGCGCCTCTTCATAGCGCTCTAAATATCTCAAAGTATCTCCTATTTTGTAGTAAGTCCAAAATTCATTTGAACGGATATATTGGGCTTCGTCGTAACTTTGAAGTGCTTCTTTATAGCGCCCCAAATGTCTCAAAGCGTCTCCACGACGAAACCACGCCCAATAATCATCGCGGCGAATTGATAAAGCTTCATCATAATCAGAAATTGCTTCTTCATACCGCTCCAAATGTCTTAGCGCATCTCCGCGACGAAACCACGCCCAGTAATCATCGCGGCGAATTGCCAATGCTTTGTCAAAATTGGCGATCGCTTCCTCAAACTGCTCTAGTTCTTCCAGCAAAATATAGCCGCGATTATACCACGCCCAGTAATCATTAGGACGAAGTGCCAATGCTTTGTCAAAATTGGCGATCGCTTGCTCATATTGACCCAATTCGCGCAAGACGCTACCTCTGTCATACCACAGCCAGTATTCATCAGGGCGAATTTCTATAGCTTTGTTGTAATAGGCGATCGCTTCAGAGTAACGTCCTTGCTTTTCAAGCCGTTTCCCCTGTCGATACAAGTCTCTATAGTCTTGTGTGACGAGCAATGGACTATCTGCCTCAGCTGGTGCTGCTTGACTCATTATTGATTCCCCAAAAAGTTACTATCGTTACAGACAAGCACACTATTTATATTATGGGGAGTTTGATGGATTATAGCAGGGGACTAGGGACTAGGGACTGGGGACTGGGGACTGGGTGAAAAGTCTTTTTGTGTTTAGGTTTTATCATCTGTTAGCGTCGTACGCACCTTGGCTGTTGCTATATTTGATGTTTAAAGGGTGGTTTCGTTGGTTCCTGATGTCGCTGATTCTTCCGACCTGGTATTAGCGGTATACTATAAAAATACTTGTGAGATGGGAGTTTAACAAATGCCCTCACTATTTCCAGGTATGAATCCCTATCTCGAACACCCAGCTTTCTGGTCGTCATTCCATACTCGGCTGTTGGTGGCGATTGCCGATACAGTTGCACTTCAGTTGCGCCCAAAGTATTACATTGAAGTCGAAACTCGTACTTACCAAGACCGGAATGGCGATGAGGTTTTAGTCGGAATTCCAGATGCTACAGTCCTCAAAGCCAGTTCATCTAATCCAGTTAAAGACAAACTTCAGCCAGAGACAGCATCTACCCTAACTCAAAAGCGTCCCCAATCAATAGTGCTTCCCATGCCCATAACCGTAAAAGAGCGGTATTTGGAAGTCCGAGAAATAGGCAGCGATACTGTGATTACTGTAATTGAAGTGTTATCGCCCAAAAACAAACAAAAAGGTTCGGGTAGAACAGTCTATGAAAAGAAACGGGAGCAGGTTTTAGGAAGTCTTTCCCATCTGATAGAAATTGACTTACTACGCGCTCACTCACCGATGACCATGTTAGGTGAAGTACAGCCAACAGACTATCGGATCGTTGTGAGTCGAAGTTCACAACGTCCCAAAGCTGATTTATATGGCTTTAATTTACCCGAACCAATTCCCAGTTTTCCTTTGCCGGTGTTGTTGTCAGATGAAGAATTGAGCGTTGATTTGCAAGCAATTGTTGATAGTGTATGCGAGCGTGCTAGGTATAACGAACGCATTGACTACAGCCAAAGAGTTCCACCTCCTGCATTATCAGAGGCAAACCAACAATGGATTGAGGAATTACTAGCGCCAATTCGTCGAGGTGGAAATGGCACGCCAGGATAGTGAAAAATGTTGGCTTTGCTCAGAACTGAGTTTGCCCAAGCACAGCTACGCTATATCTGCGCCTAGTTCTGTGTTAGTTTGTTTTAATACTTCTTTTGTCAACTGTAGTTCCTGAGTCATCTTTGCTAGGCTTGATTTTAAGCGTTCAAGCTCATCCTCACAACATTTATTGCGAGTGACATCAATAAAAGTGAGGTTCGCACCTAGCAGTTGACCACTGGGATCTGATATTGGTGTAATGTGAATGTCTAGATAAGTTATGCCAAGTTTACTTACCCACTCTACATTTTTCAGGCTGAGTGGCTGGCGCGAGCGATCTAGCTGCCTCATAAAAGCCCATGAATTTACAACTCGCCCCACCTCTAAATCTTGCAGTCGCGCACCTATATCGCTGTTCTTCAAACCAAACAGAACGTAAGCTTTTTCGTTAGCCATGAGCAGACAACGACGCTGATCGACTGCGAACTGGGCAAATGGACTCGTCTCGAAAGCTGCTTGAGTAATGCGAGTCTGCATAGTCAGAGGGTCAACTGCTTTCTTGTTGCGAGTCTGGGGTCGGATCAGCAAGTGATCCTGCAAACTGAGTTTCTGCCCTTTAGCAAAAATACGATACTTCAGACTGACAGGGGTGAAGATTTGTTTATTGTTGGTCAAGCTTTCTGAGTTGCCCAAAAAGAGAAAGCCGTTATCAGTCAAGGCAAAATGAAAGCGAACCAGAACAGCTGCTTGAGTTTCAGGTTGGAAGTATATCAGGACGTTGCGGCACACAAGCAGGTCAATTTTGGACATGGGCGCATCAACAGTTAAGTCATGGCGACCAAAGAATATTGTGCGACGGATTTTAGAGTCAAAAACATAGCGCTGCTCTATTTGCTCAAAGTATTTGGATAGTAGTCCACTCTCAATGTCTGCTACTTCCAGATTGCTATAACTAGCTGGCCGCGCTTGCTTGAGCGTATCTTCATCTACATCCGTGGCGAACATTTGCACTCGCTGCAAATATTGCTCGATGCCAAGAACTTCAGCCAGTAACATAGCCAGTGTATAAGCTTCCTGTCCAGAAGCACAACCAGCACTCCACACTCGGATTTTTTCATGCGGCTGCTTACGTGTGATGATTTGGGGAATAATTTGGTTAGCTAAATAATCCCAAGCATCGCGATCGCGAAAAAAGCCAGAAAAGTTGATGAAGATGGTGTCATCTAGGGAACTGCACTCTTGGGGATGCTCCTGTAGATATTGCAAGTAGTGAGCATAGTTCTCAATGTTTAACTGCTGCATTCGGTGTCGAAAGCGACGCATTAAACTATCACGCTTGTAACCTGTCAGATCGCAACCACATTTTTGCTTAAGGTAGTTCAATAAAGCTTCAAACTCTGGGTTGCCATCTGATATACTCATGCTAAACTCTACTGTAATTACTCAATAACCCCTGAAGTGTGAGCATTCTTGTTAGGGCATCTTGTGCCTTATGTCAAGTCCAAGACGCTTTTTCTGATTTATTATCCTTTTCTTGAGACTAAACTAGATTTCGTCTTATTAAATCTTACTTAAGAATTAGTATCAATCAGTGGAAATTTGATAAGAAAAGTTGCACCTTGTCCAACTCCAAGACTTTCGGCAGAGATGGTGCCACCATGGAGTTCTACCAAGTGACGGACGATCGCCAGTCCCAGCCCTAGTCCTTTAGTAGAGCTTGAATTTTCTGCTTGACGAAAATGGTCAAAGACATAAGGCAGAAACTCGGCAGCTATTCCGCAGCCAGTGTCACTCAGCTTGATCTGAGCCTGAGTTTCCGTAGTTTCCAAACGGATATCAATTCTTCCTCCTTTAGGCGTAAATTTTACGGCGTTGGTCAGTAAATTCAAGACAATCTGCTGCAAACGTTCTGGATCGCCTTGAATTATTATTGGTAAAGGCTCAAGCAGACTAATTAGCTCAATGTCTTTGGTTTGAGCAGTTTGGTTTACAGTGGCGATCGCTGTTTCAATTACCGATTGCAGTTCGACAGGCTCAAGCTGGAGACGCAGTTTGCCTGCGGTAATCCGCGAGATATCCAGCAAGTCTGAGATGAGTTTAGCTTGCAGAGTGGCATTGCGCTCAATTGTCTCCAGGGATTTCCTCAGCATCGATTGATTACACGGACTGGTACGGAGTAACCGCGTCCAACCGAGAATGGCAACCAGGGGGGTATTCAGTTCATGGGAAACGGTTGACAGCATCTCGTCCTTTCTGCGATTGAGTGTTCTTTCCTGATAGAGCGCTTCCCCCCGTAGTTGTGCCATCTGGAGATGGGCTAACACACGAGTCACAAGTTCGGTGGCAGAGAAGGGTTTGATTAGGTAGTCGTCCGCCCCTGCTTGGAGTCCTTCTATCACCGACTCTTCTCCGGCACGCGCAGAAAGCAGGATGATAGGAACCTCTCTTGTGCATGCCTCAGTCCGCAATGCTTTGAGCAACTCAAAACCGTCTAGCCCTGGCATCATCACATCACTCAGTACCAGATCCGGCACTCGCTCTTGTGCCGCCGCCAGCGCCGCTGCTCCATCCGCAACCGCTTCCACTTGAACGTGTTCGCTCAGTATCCGCGTTAGGTAATCTCGCATATCGGCGTTGTCATCAACCAGGAGGACGCGGGGAATTGGGGATTGGGGATTAGCCCTTCGACTTTGCTCAGGGCTAGGGATTGGGGATTGGGGATTGGGGATTGGAGTTATTCCCTTGTCCCTAGTCCCTAGTCCCCAGTCGCTTGTCCCTTCTTGCGGTACCCAACGCTCTGCTTCCTCCACATAAGGAGCAGCACCGAGTGCGGTTGATACTAGCGTGCGTGTTGCTTCGATTCGGTCGCTTGGCAGGTGAGCTGTGCCCAAAGGAATAGTGACGGTGAAGCAAGTTCCCTGTCCTACTGTGCTGCTCACGTCTACGGTGCCACCATGCAGTCGAATCAGTTCATGCACCAGCGCAAGACCTATCCCAGACCCTTCATGAGTCCTTGCTTTTGCTCCTCGTACCTGGTAGAATCGCTCGAACAGATGAGGCAGTTCCTCTGGCGCAATTCCTGTGCCGGTATCTTGCACTTGTAGCGTCACATAATGGTCATCAGCAAGATGTAGCCTCACTGCAATTTCGCCTGCAAAGGTGAACTTAAAGGCGTTGGAGAGCAGGTTGAGGACAATTTTTTCCCACATCTGGCGGTCTACATACACAGGTTCTGGCAACGGTGGACAATCGACTATGAGCCGCAGCCCTGCCCGCTCAATGGCGGAACGAAATACACTTGCTAGCTCAGTTGTCAACAGTGCCAAATCTGTAGCTTCGTATACCGCTTCCATCCGACCAGCTTCGATGCGGGAGAAGTCGAGCAGGGTATTAACCAGTTTCAGCAGCCGAATCGCGTTTCGATGCGCCAGTTCCACTCGTTCCCGTTGAGGAGGAGCAAGGGGATTAGTGCGATCGCTCAAGGTATCTTGCAGGGGAGCGAGTAACAGCGTCAGTGGCGTGCGAAATTCGTGGCTGACGTTGTTGAAGAAGACAGTCTTAGCATGATCAAGTTCTGCCAGGGCTTCAGCTCGTTTGCGCTCTTCTTCATAGGCATGGGCATTGGTGATTACCGTTGTCACTGCCTTACCCAGCAGCGTGTAAAAGGTTTGGTAAGCCTCATCCAACGCCCGTCGAGGACTCACCCCAGCCACGAACATGCCCCACGAATGCGCTAACCCTGGCAGGGCGATCGGCATGACAATGGCAGACTGGGGGGTTTCTGGGTAAGGGCTGCATTTGAATGCGCCAAACCGTTGTTCTAAGTGATTCACCTGTCGGATTTGCCCGGATGACCGCTGATCAGCCATAGCCAATCGCGTCACTTCTGCGAGTGCCCATTCTGGCGATACCTCTAAATCTACGACCCTTGGGCAGACAGCACTTCCTGGCTCGAGTCCAGTCATGCCGACTAGATCTGCCTGTTTGCCATCTGGATCAAGCCGATAGAATAACGTGAAGGGCAGATCGAGTTCATGAGCGGCAAGGGCTTGGGCGATCAAGCCACAAGCCTCCTCAATGGTCTTCGCATCGGCGGTGTGATCTGCCAGGTCACGCAGCACTTTGAGCCGCCGTTCCGCCAGGATTTGCTGGGTCATCTCTGTAACCGGGTGAAACAGTCCACCCACACTCCCCGTTTCATCGCGGATGGGGCTGAGGGAGAACGTGAAGAAGGTTTCTTCCAGGTAGCCGTTGCGATCCAGGAACATCCGCTGGTTTTCTAGGAAGGCAGTTTCTCCGGCAGTGGCACGCTCACAGGGTTCCCCAATCGCATCCCAGGCAGAGCGCCAGCATTCTTTGTAGTCCTGACCCATTGAGTGGGGGTGCTTGTCGCCGCACAAGGGCCAATATCCATCGTTATAAATCTGCACCCGCCCACGTCCCCAAATGATGTTAACTGGGAAGTTAGAGGCAAGACAAAGGCTGACTGTTGTTCGCAAACTTTGCGGCCATGATTCAATGGGACCTAGCGGTGTCTTTGACCAGTCCATAGAACGAACTACTTTGCCCATTTCACCGCTGCTACTGAGCGATTCTATAAAGTCTGCCGTGTTGGCTGCTTCGGTTTGTTTGCGTTCTTGTTCGAGGCGCTTGCGATCGCTAATGTCAATGACGAACTCGACGCATTCGGCACTGCGTCCGCTGCCTTTGAGTCGCGTCGGTGCAAATAGCCCCCACCAGCGCGACCCATCCTTGCGAATATGCTGCTTCTCGTAAGGTCCCGTTCTCCCCAGGGTTGCCAGTTCCTCAGCGGCAACGCTCGTGGCGTCCCAAAATTCAGGTGGGTTCAAATCTTGCCAGTCTGCGATGTTGGGTAGCTCATCCCGGCTGTAACCGCTCATCCGCAGGAAGGTATCGTTTGCATCCGTGATCTGCCCATCCAAAGTGAAAAACAGAACACCGACGGTTTCGATGGAAATTGCCTTTTGTAGTCGCTCTTCGCTCTCGCGCAAAGCTGCTTCCGCCCGCTTCTCGTCCGTGACATCACTAAAAAGCGCCGCAAGCTGGTTCTTGCCGTTGCTTATAGGAAAGACAAAGACATCGAACCAGCGATCAAGTTCTTGGTGAAAGTCGATGAACCGCTTCGCCTGTCCGGTGCGGGCGACCTCTGCGTAGTCCTTCAGCCACATATCCTCCGCTTCTGGGAAGAGTTCCCGCATCGTCTGCCCTGGCTGCGGTCTGCGCCCACTCTGCCGCTCGAAGGCTGGATTCGTCTCGATGTAGCGGAAATCTATCGCCTCACCCGCATCGTTATAAAGCATCTCGAAGATGCAGAAGCCTGCGTCGATCGAGTCGAACAGCGATCGATATTTGGCTTCCGACTGGCGCAGGTCTGCTTCGGCCCGGGCGCGTTCGATTCGGAGCCAAACGCGCGCGGAGATTTCCCGCAAAAGCTCGATTTCGTCCTCGCGCCAAACCGAAGGCTTGCTGCGCGTGACACTCAGATCGAAAACCCAGCGTCCATTGCTTAAGTAGGGCGTGTTGACGATCGAAGCGATGTCGAACGCCTCAAACGCTACCATCTGTTCGGGCGAACGCGTTCCGTCGCGCACGTCGTTCACGACCATCGAATGCCCGGCGGAGAGCAGGCGGTTTTCCTCTTCGGTGTGATAATCGGCGAGTATGTAGCTCCCGCTGATCTCAAGCTGACCGGCGGGACGGCTGGGGAGCAGATATGTGCATTCACCCGCCTCCGGGTTAATCTCAACAAACAAGTAGCGCGACAGATCGAGATGTTCGGCGATGCGTTTGCCCGCCATTTCCATGATTTCTTCGGCAGTGGCAAGCGGCGCAAAATCGTTCATTAAATCGGCGAGGAAAGCGAGATTTGCTTCGCGGCGTTTGCGTTCGGTAATGTCCTCAAAAAGATTGGCAACCACCCTGCTGCCCGGACCTCCCATCCGTGAGGTATGAGTTCGATACCATTGCTGAATCCCTGCATGAAAATTTTCATAACGGATGGACTCGCCTGTTTTTACTACGCGGTCATAGGTTTGTAGCCAGTAGTCCTCAGAAGGAACAAACTCGCTGCACAGTCTGCCTGCCACATTCTTTAAGCCGGTTATTTTTTCAAATGCCGGGTTTGCCTCTACCCAGCGCATATCAACAGGTTTGCCGCTTTCGTCGTAGATCAACTCCAACACAGAAAGACCTTCGTCCATCGTCTCGAACAGCGATCGATATTTGGCTTCCGACTCCCGCAACACACCTTCGGCTTGCCGCTGCTCAATCAAATCTGCCGCCTGTCGTGCGAGGACATCGAGCAGACCCAACTCCCGTTCGGATGGCTGATGCGGTTCAGACCAATGAGTGGAAATCATGCCGACAACCCGACCATTGCGGCAAATCAGCGGTGTGGACTGCACCGCTCTAATACCTGAACGGCGATAAGCGTCGAGATCTCCACTGCCCACCATAAACTCGCAGGTTTCGACATCAGGAACAACCATCCGCTCACCCGTATTCAAAGCCACGCCGCAGGTACTATCTGAATCCACCCGCACCCACTCCCAAAATGCTGCCGATGCCGGGTCAAATCCTTTCCAAGCCAGTAACTGTAGTTCGTTGCTGTCAGGATGCAGCATTTGCATACTGCCCATGTCTGAGCGCATGAGGGCGATCGCCGCATCCAAAATCTGCTCATACAGGGCATCAATATTTTCCTCGTGAAGCAACTGGCTGCTAATGAACTGTAACTGCTTGGCATCTGCCAGTTCTAACGCCAGCCTCCCCTCACTCTCACGCAAGGCTGCTTCGGCTTGTTTGCGATCGCTAATGTCGTAAGAGACTGCCAGTACCGCATAGATTTCCCCATTTTCAGCCCGAAGGGGCGTTCCCCGTGAGACGTAGGTGCGAGCGTGGGCATGGTGCTCATGCTCAAACGGCTCACCCGCGAGGGCTTTGCGGTACAGGGGCTCGTAATATGCCGCTAATTCGGGTGGTAGCACCTCAAAAATGGTTTTGCCGACTAAATCTTCTCTTTTGAATCCGGCGGCATAGAGCGCTTCACCCTCGGCAAGCAGGTAGCGCAGATTGCGATCGACCACAAACGCTGCCCCACCTGGAAGATTTGCGATCAGAGCGTCTGTCCGCTCTTCTAAGAGCTTGCGTTCGACAATCTCAGCTTCTAGTTGGGCATTCTTCGCCAACAATTCCTGGGTTTGTCGCTGATTTAGAAGTAGGGTTGCAGCCGTAAAGTCTGCCAAACTCATCATCACCCGCACATCTTCCGCGTCAAAGTGTCGCTGCTCTGAATGCGACATAATCCAAATGCTACCAAGAGCTTGATTGTCAGCAATTAGGGGCAACACCAAGCCTTCGACAATGGGGGTTTTCGCTTCCTGAAAGTAGGTGAAATATCGTTCAGGATGGTAAAAAAGCACAGCTGCACCGCGCTCCAAGCAAACGACCCAGGGGCTAAAGTTGCGGGGTGTACTGCCGCCTACGTACTGTGCTAATCTTCCTGCTAATACATGAGCGCGAAAGATTTCTTCACCATTAGGCAACACTTCGAGTAAGCTGACTCCTGCGGTTCCAGCACTGCATAACTCCAGCGCAATGTCAACTATACTTTGGAGCATTATTTCCGGCTGATTTACCAACTGCCGTGCTAATGTATGCAACGCCTGATTTTCCGCCTGTAAATTTGGGGAACGAGGGGAACGCCGAGACAACTCCTCGGTGATCAAAATATCGTCTAGCGTGACAGTTTCAGGTTGAGGTCGTTGCATAGCGCTTATGGCTTTGGCAATTTGGCAAGAATTTTATTCACTGGCAATGGAAATAACTGGTGGCAAATTGCCAAGCTGTATTGTCTAGTAGTAGGGTGTGTTATGCCTTTGGCTAACGCACCGTCCGAGATTTTCGGTGCGTTAAACTTCGTTATAACGCACCCTACCAAGGGTATCCGCCCCGCCGTTGCGCGAGTTCTTGTTCCAGTTCATCCTCTGTAAGCAGTTTCATGCCGTCGGCGATCGCGCGTTGACGAATTTCCCATAGCTTTTTGCCAAGGGGGGTTTGTGGAACGAACTCCGGCTGAGGCTTAAGAGATTGCGCCAGTTGAAGCACTTGATCTTGGGCTTCGCTTGAGAGTTCGCGCCAATATTCGAGTAGCTGTTCTTCTTTACTCATAATGAGCGTTCTTGTTCGCTATTCTTATTTTACTTTTTTGTTTTGCTACTTTTTTATCATTAGCCATCTAGCTTAATTGATGAAGTTAATCATTGCCAGTAGTTAATCTGGTGGGAAGCGTTGAGAATTTCTACACCAATCACATTGCCTTCTTGGTCATAATCAAGAATGACTCCGGGTTGCTCTTCGTCGCTTTCTTCAATTGGTGCATCTGACCAACGAATCCGTAGAATATCTTGCTCTGTGTCGTATTTGGCTTGCATACTGTGTATTGCCTATCAAACTAATGGCAGCTTAACGGTAAACGTTGCGCCGCGTCCTTCCCCGCCGCTGACTGCCTCAATTGTACCTCCGTGCAGTTCAACGAGTTGACGAGCGATCGCCAGCCCCAGTCCTAACCCCCCAGGCAAATGCCTACTAGGGACTTCAGCTTGAGTAAAGCGCTCAAAGACATGGGGCAGAAAATCAGCACTTATCCCGATACCTGTGTCTTTAACAGAGATAGTAGCCCAAGAGTCAACAGTATTGAGCCGAACTTCTACTCTTCCTCCGTTGGGTGTAAATTTAATGGCATTTTCAAGCAACGTTGTAACAATTTGCTGCAAGCGGATTAAGTCGCCTAAAACCGAAATATTTCCCTGGACAGACGCGCCACCTCTCGTTTCTACAACAATATCAATTCCCTTAGCCTTAGCATTAGGCTTGATTGTATGAATAACTTTTTCAATGATAGGAGTCAGTTTAACTGGCTTTTGATCCAAGCAAACTTTACCTGAGATAATAGTTGAGATATCCAGCAAATTCTCAACAAGCTTTGCCTGGTTCTTAGCGCTGCGCTCAATTGTGTCTAGGGCACGTAAAGCAGTCGCCCGATCAAGCTGGTTTGAACGTAGTAAGCGAGTCCAGCCAAGGATAGAAACCAAGGGAGTATGCAATTCGTGCGTAACCGTTGCTAAAAACTCATCCTTCATGCGATTGGAGGATAACTCTTGGCGCAGACGCGACAATTGCAAGTGAGAATGAACGCGAGTTACCAGTTCACGAGCCGAGAAGGGCTTAATTAAGTAGTCATCAGCCCCCGCTTGCAGTCCTTCGATTGCCGCTTCTTCCCCTGCACGAGCCGATAGCAGAATAATAGGTATTCCTTTTGTCTTTGGGTTAGTACGTAATGCACCCAGCAATTGAAAACCGTCCATTTCTGGCATCATGACATCAGTCAGTACCAAATCTGGCGGTTGCTCACCGACAGCAGCTAGTGCAGCAGCTCCATTGTTCGCAGCTTTAATATGCCAGTGCTTTGAGAGCAGACGCTTTAGATAGTCCCGCATATCAGCATTGTCATCGACTAACAAAATGTGTGCAGAGCGGGTAGTTCGAGTATCTGGGACAGATGAACGAGTATCTGAGACTGGTGAACGAGTATCTGAGACTGATGAACGAGTATCTGAGACTGGTGAACGAGTATCTAAGACTGGTGAACGAGTATCTAAGACTGGTGAACGAGTATCTAAGACTGGTGAACGAGTATCTAAGACTGGTGAACGAGTATCTNAACGAGTATCTAAGACTGGTGAACGAGTATCTAAGACTGGTGAACGAGTATCTAAGACTGGTGAACGAGTATCTAAGACTGGTGAACGAGTATCTGAGACAGATGAACCAGTATCTGAGACAGATGAACCAGTATCTAAGACAGATGAACCAGTATCTAAGACAGATGAACCAGTATCTATTTCTCCTTGCCCCCTTATCCCCTCATCTCCCTCATCTCCCTCATCCCCCTCATCTTCCCCACCTTCTTCGGGTAGCCATCGCTGCGCTTCCTCCACATAAGGGGCAGCAGTTGGTGCTGAGGTTAATATCAGTGTACGTTCAGCACTAATTTGCTCGGTCGGCAAGTGCGATGAACCTGTGGGCAAGGTAACAGTGAAAGTCGTTCCCACACCCACCTCACTTGCTACCTCCACAGTTCCCCCATGTAAGTGAACCAGTTCTTGCATCAAAGCAAGCCCAATGCCCGATCCTTCATGACTCCTTGCCTGTACGCCTTGTATGCGGTGAAAGCGCTCAAAAATTCGGGGTAATTCTTCAGAGGCAATGCCTGTGCCTGTATCTTGTATTTTTAGCTCTACTTTGTCACCAATTAAATGTAATGAAACGGCAATTTCACCCTTAAAAGTAAACTTAAACGCATTGGAGATTAAGTTAAGAACAATTTTCTCCCACATTTCGCGATCTACATACACAGGCTCGCTTAGGGGCGGACAATCCAGGATTAATTGCAAAGAAGCTGTTTCAATAGCCGAACGGAAAACTGACGCAAGATCAGCTGTGAATGCAGCTAAATCAGTTGGCTCATAGACTGCGTGTATCCTGCCTGCCTCAATTCGGGAGAAGTCAAGCGTATTGACCAGTTTGAGTAGGCGTAAGCTGTTTCGTTGGACAATATTAAGTAGTTCGCGCTGTTCGGGCTGGAGTACAGCGTGTGTTTGGGCGATGACTTGCTCAAGTGGATTGAGTATCAACGTTAGGGGCGTGCGAAATTCATGGCTGACGTTGCTAAAAAAAGCAGTTTTTGCCCGGTCTAACTCTGCCAATGCTTCTGCGCGCTTGCGTTCTTCCTCATAAGCACGGGCATTAATGATCGCTGTCCTCACTTGTCCTGCAACCAGATCGCAGAAACCTTGGTAATCATCATCGAATGGTCTAAAAGGGCTAATCCCAACAATGAGAAGCCCTAACATTTCTTGTCCAGTTCCGGTAAGCGGCAGTACAATAGCACTATTTGGTGATTCAGACCACGCTCCGCCTGGAAGCGACCCAAATCGATCCACTAAATCCTCAATCACTCGGCTTTCACCAGTCGCTAACACTTGGTTGAGTGACCAGCAATCAGCCGGCTCCGGTGCGGAGGTTAGTTCAATTGCTCTCTGGCTGGCAAGCGTTCCGACTGCTAAATTTGTTGTACTTGCAAGTTGGGCTTCTTGGCTTGTGCGCTCTAGTAGATAAATCAGAGCAAAGGGGATGTCGTGAGGGTTGTTTGCTAATACGCTGGTGGAAATGTTGCAAGCCTCGTCCACAGTCTTGGCTTTTGCCGTCTCTGCGCCTAATTCACGCAACGTCCGCAGGCGACGATCATCTATTACTCGCCTGGTATCTTCGGTGCAGGCGCAAAAGATTCCCCCCACTCTACCATCGTCATTGGTAATCGGACTGTAAGAAAAGGTGAAGTAGGTTTCCTCTGGATAGCCATTTCGCTCCATAATCTCGAGAAATTCTTCATTCCATGACGGGTTGCCTTGATTCAACACGTCTTCCGCAAACGGTCCAACCGAATGCCAAAGCTCGGCCCAGATATCACGCGCCGATTCACCTAAAGCTTTGGGATGCCGCTTGCCCAAAACGGGAATATAAGCATCGTTGTACAAGTTGATCAGGTCTTGTCCCCACCAGATGAACATCGGGTAGCGGGAGCCTAAGATAATCCGAATCCCCGTTTTTAAGCTTTGTGGCCATTTTTCGACTGGACCGAGCAAGCTTTTTGACCAGTCCTTGCGTCGCATCAACTCACCCATCTCGCTACCGCCTGCAAACACATCCAAAGCGAGAGCGTCTTTCTTGCTTTCGGTTAAGCTGTCCATCTTTAACCTGGGAAAAATCTGCTAGCTCAATTCTTTAGCTTAGTCAATTTCCCGGCATTAGTGAACTGAAATATGATTCTTTTTGGAAAATCTAAAACTCTTTTCTCCCCCTCGCTCCCTCACTCCCTCACTCCCTCCCTCACTCCCTCACTCCCTCACTCCCTCATCCCCTTCACGCTCGCCCAGCAAGCTGTGCAACCATTGCAATTAGCTCCGTTGGTTCAGCAAGTTTATGCAAATGCGACTGAAAACCCGCTTCTATTGCCTTTGCTCGGTCTTCTGCAAGATAAGCTGTTATAGCACCGGCAGGAATCTGCCATCCCTTCTGAGCTTCTAGTGCCCGTACTTTCTTAATCAAAGCATAGCCATCTTCATCCGGCATCCTGATGTCACTGAGTATCACATCGGGGCGCGATCGCTCCAACGCCTCCAGCGCCTCAGCCGCTGAGGCAACTGCTGTCACAGATATCCCATGTTGCTCCAGCACTGCGGTGATAAACTCGCGGGCATCGGCTTCATCATCCACAAACAGCACCTGCAAGCCATCGAGCGAACGAGGAAGCTCTACAGCTGCTGCCAAAGGCAGCAGCTGACTCGCTGCTGCTTGAAGTTGTTGTAAATTCGCCTGCTTGTACTTGGTGAGATCTAGCACAGTTATCCGCAGCGAAACTAGCAAGTTGAAAGAATCGCGGACAGGTGCCAGCATAAGCGTTGCGTCAAAAGGTTGACCACGACGTGGGCACATAGGTATTTCCCACTCTTGCACAGAGTGTACAGAGGACAATTGGTTCAGTTTGGTACGAAACACCGAACGCTCTGCCTCAGCCACAAAATTGACTAATGGTTTGCCAACCAGGAAGCTGGGCAAGACGTTAAACAATTCGCCAGCAGCGCGGTTAGCTTCTAAAATGATTCCTTGAGCATTTGTAAGCAAACAGGCATCAGGTGCAAACTCGAACAGCTCATAATAACGCTGACGTTGTTTTGCTAGATACTCATTCTGCTGCAGCAGTTCTTCCTGAATAACCTCCATTGTTTCTAAGCTAGCCTGCATTTGTTCTTCGAGTAACTGCAGGTTCTCTAAAGAGGCGGCGATCTCGTCCATCGCTTCAGCTAAGAGTTGCTGGTGCTGTGTAGGAAACAACATAATATATCTGTGCAGCGCCTCTATCTGCTGATGGATATTTAGGATACACCGCGTAAGTTCTTCTTCGCTCATAAGTAGCTTGCTTATTTAGAAATATTTGTAAATTAAACTTGCTTGGGTATATTTTTTAACAGTTTTTATTGGATATTCCCTCGTTTCCAGCCTGAGGGTGGGAATGCAGCCTTGGGGGGCTGCTGCCTTGCTTAAGAGCGTTACTAGCCGCTTCAAGGGCATTTCCAGGTGAAACCACCGAAGCGAGATTTTAGAAGGGTTTTAGCTTAAGTTGACACCAATGCCTACCCCTTAGGGATTTCCAAGAAATAAATTATTCATCTTGTGGGGGAGCGTAAGCTCCAGGAGGGTTTCCCGACCTAGGCGACTGGCGTTGGGCGTCCCCGCCCGCCCTTGATTTGAACGGGCGAGACGCCCGTTCCACAAGAGATTTTTGGATACTTTTTTATTTGGAAGTCCCTTATAAATAAATTGTGACAGAGAATCGCCTTGGGGAGATCCATAAAAATAAATATTCAGCCGTCCAACGCGTGATCGCTCAGGACAGTGCCAACCCGCCATACTACGGGGCTTGCGTTATTGACTGGTAGTTACACTAGCCTTAGTATATGTTTTTGCAGCATTTATTGGAGAATCCTAAGTAGACCTCACCAGGTCAGAGATTGCTTGCACTAATACCTCTGGCTCTATTGGCTTAGAAATGTGCTTGTGAAAACCTGCTGCAAGAGCTTGTTGCTGATTGATCTCACCAGCATAGGCAGTAAGGGCGATTGCCTTCGGCAGAGCTTCGCTTAACGCTTTTATTTGCCCGCCTTGTGGCAATAAGGTTCTGACCTGCTGTATCAACATATACCCATCAACATCGGGCATCCCAATATCACTCACCAGCACATCGGGTTGGGACTGGGTGAGAACGGCGAGTGCCTCGGAAGCTGAAGACACGGCTGTCACATTTGCTCCATACTGCTCCAGCAGAAAAGCAGTGAATTCCCGCGTGTCGGTATCATCATCCACCAGTAAAATTTTAACACCACTCAAATCCAAAGACGGGTCAAACGCTGTGCTGTTCGCAAGAGTTGTTGACCCAGTGGACATCAGCGGTAGCCCGATTGTAAAGGTTGCTCCTTGCCCTTCACCTGGGCTCTCTGCCGAAACTGTGCCACCATGCAGTTCGACTAAGTGACGCACGATCGCCAAGCCTAATCCCAGTCCACCGAACTTTCTTGTAGTTGCAGCATCGGCTTGGCGGAAGTAATCAAATACGTAGGGAAGAAAATCAGGATTAATCCCCTTGCCCGTATCGCTGACAATGATTTGGGCATGAGCGCCAAGCTGCTCTAATCGGATGTGTACCTGTCCCCCTTGAGGCGTAAACTTGACAGCGTTTGAAAGCAGATTCCAAACCACTTGTTGCAAACGAGTTGAATCACCCAAAACCTCACCAACCTTGGGTTCGAGGGCTGCCTGTATTTCAATTGACTTAGCTTGTGCTGCCAGCCGCACGGTTTCCATCGCCGCTTGAATTATAGCTGCAAGATTGACCGGACCAACATTGAGGCTGAGTTTACCCCGGAGAATTCGGGAAACATCCAGAAGGTCGTCAATCAGTTCCGATTGCAACTTGGCATTACGTTGAATGGTTGCCAAAGCTTCTACCATCTTCGCTTCCGGAAGCTTGCGGTTTTGAAGTAGAGTAGACCAACCTAAGATAGGATTGAGGGGCGATCGCAACTCGTGAGACAACACTGCCAAAAATTCATCTTTCACCCGGTTAGCAGCTTCGGCTTCTTCCCGTGATGCTTCTGCTGCCGCTCGTGCTTGCTGTTCTGCTTCGTATAACCTAGCATTCTCAACTGCAACTGATGCCATTTGCGCTAACTGCACCAGGATCGATTCGTCTGCTTGGGTAAACTCCCCCTCATATTTATCTGAAAGCTGAATCAACCCGATGTTATGTCCGTCTCGTCCCACCAGGGGAGATGCCAGCCAACCCCGCATAGGAGGGTGGTTTTTTGCCTCGTTGCTAAAGCCTCGCCACTGGGGATGAGTTTCAAGTTCGGCTTGTGTCATCCGCATCGGGCGATTTATGTGACGTAGACAGGCATAAATGCCAGATCCATCTGGTTTTCCTTCGTAGTCTCGCCAAGCCGCATACCTATCAGATAGGTAAACAGCGTTGATTGCCTGTGCCCAATTCTGGTTAATCGTCATGCTTGTGACCGATTGGTGAGCACCAATAATTGATGCTGCTTGGTTGGTAATCACTTGCAGGACTTCTTCAACCGAAAGAGCAGAATTGATTGCCAGTGCTGCGGTGGTTAATCCCTGCAACTGGTTGGCATAGTGGCGTTCACAGGCAAGCAGGTGTTCTCGCTCTAGTTCGGCGCGTTTGCGTTCGCGTAGCGCAGCTTGCTGTTCGGTGATCTCTTGCACCATCACATTGACACCCAGCACTCGCCCATCCCCTGCTTTCTGCGGGTAGCAGCTCACCAGCCAGTCGCGTTCAATTCCCGGTTGAGCACCGTTGGTTCCATGCAACTCCAGATTTAGAATCGGTTCTCCCGATGCAATAACATGTTGGTAGAGCGGCTCTAGTTGAGGAGCCATTTCTGGCAAGATGTCATGCAGCGTTCGTCCAATATGATCAGCTACTGACACGCCGTTCATTTCAGCCAGCTGTTGATTGATGCGAACGAATTTGAGATCAGAGTCTACAAAACACAGCCCAACCGGAGCGGTGGTATAGATAGCTTCAATTTCGGCAAGTTGCTGCTTCGAGGTCTCCTCGCTTTGCCGCAATGATTCCTCTGCTCGTTTGCGATCGCTGATGTCAATGATAAATTCCACGCCTTCTGCTTCATCGAGGCGCGATGCAGCAAATAATGCCCACCAGCGTGATCCGTCCTTGCGGATGTATTCCTTTTCGTAAGGTGTCGTGTATCCGGTTGAGATGAGCTCTTCAATTGCTTGCAGAGAACGGGGCATCCACTCCGGTGGTGTCATTATATCCCAGCCCACGAGTCCTTGCTCCAAATCATCACGGCTGTAGCCGCTCATTTGCAGGAAAGCGTCATTGGTTTCGGTGATACTGCCGTCGGTTTTGAAGAAAATCACACCAACCGTTTCGATTTCAATCGCCCGACGCAGACGCTCTTCGGATTGGCGCAGCGCTTCTTCTGCGCGGGTGCGTTCAATTTGGTTCCAGATGCGTGCCGAAAGCTCGCGCATCAATTCGATTTCGTCGGTGCGCCAATTGTAAGGCTTTTTATGAAAAACAGTGAGCGAAAATTTCCATTTGCCGTCTCTGATTAACGGGACGTTCAGTTCAGAACCGATTTTTAGCGCGGCGTATCGCTGCTGATCGGCAATGCGTCCGTCAGCGGTGACATCACGGACAACGATTGTTTGTCCGGCTTTGGCGGCTTGCAGAAATTCGTCGGTAATAAACTCCAGGAGGGGATAAACACCAACTAAGCTAGGCACATCATCTTGGTGCCAATCGTAATTGATCACCGCTTCGTCTGCCCTCTGGTTGATTTCGACGAAGGCACAAATCGAAGTATTGAGATAACGGTTCAGGTGTTCGCCGACCGTTCGCACAATCTCGTCCACACTTACCGCCCCAACCAAGTCTTGACTGACATTGGCGAGAAATTCGGCGTTCGACTCCGCCCGTTTGCGTTCGGTGATGTCACGCGAGATGCATAACAACCGTTCGACTTGCCCATCAGCTCCCTTAATCGAAGTCAGTTTGTTCTCCCACCATTTCGGCTCGCCTGTTTGAGTTGGACGATAACCTTGAAAAGTGCCAACTCCGCCTGCTTTTGCGGTGTCGATTGCGTTGAGTGCGGCTTGCCGATCCGCTCCTTGCCAGTACTCGCTCCAGGAACAGTTGAGGAACGGCGTGATGTCATTGATGCCCAGCAACGCCTGACCTCCTGGACTCATGTACAAAAGCCGCCCTGACAAATCCAATACCTTGATGCAGTCGTCGCTACTGTCAAGAATCTGCCGATTGAACTCCTGACTTTGGCGCAACGTCGCTTCTACAAGTTTGTGACTCGTGATGTCAATCAACAACCCATCCCACGCGTCTCCTTCTGCTGTTTGCACGGCACGGGAGATGCCCTGAATCCATTTGAGTTGACCGGATGGTGTGATGATGCGTCCTTCCCAACTCCAGGGCAGAAAGTTTTGAACAGCGTGAGCGACGGACGTTTGAAATGACGGCAAATCGTCCGGGTGAATCAATTCCAAAATAGCATCGGCATCTTGGAGAATTGTTTCTGGCTCCAATTCCAACAGTTCACGAGAGCGAGAATTGATAAAGGTAAACCGATGGGAACCATCGCTGGAGGGCGAGTAGCGATAGACCATACCGGGCACGTTCGCCACCAGTGCCTCAAATCGGGTTTGACTCTGATGGAGTGCGGCACGAATTTCCTGTTCACGATGCAACGCTTCCTCAGTGGTCTGACGCAGATTTATGCTGTGCAGGGCAGAGGCGGTGAAGCCTGCCAGACTGGTCATTAATCGCTGATCTTCGGCATCGAACTGATGCGCTCCTGAATGCGACTGAATCCAAAGCGTGCCTAATGCTTGATGGTTTACGCACAAGGGCAGCACTAACGCCTCCACAATGGGAAACTGCGGATGATGCAGGCAGGTGAAATAGCGTTCAGGGTGGGTATACAGTTGCGGCTGCCTAGATTGAAGCGCGGTGCCACAGGGACTAGGGTTGGTTGGAATAGTGGTTTGTTCTAAAAACTCTAATGCGCCTGCGATCGCCACCCAACGAAAGATTGGTTCACCATTGGGTGCTGTTTCCAATAAGCTGACTCCAGCGGTATCGGCTTGACACAGATCGATTGCAATCCGAACGAGAGTTTTGAGCATCGACACCGGCTCGTCCATCAGTTGTTGGGCGAGGGTGCGGAGGGCTTGGTTTTCAGCCGCTAAATCTGGTTGTCTCGCCCGACGAGCAGCCAGTGCTTCTGTAATCCGGACATCCGCTTCAGTAGTTACCTTTTGGCGCTTTTGGGGGACATTGCCTGCAAGGGCAGAGCGACCTTGGGAGCCATTGGAGGACGATAAATCAGCCATACAGTCATCCTCATTTGCAAAAGTATTTAGTTAACAAATCTTTGCCGCGATCGCCCATTTGGTACAGTAATGCTTCGATTTGCTTCAACGCCACAGGCAATGGCTTTGTCCGTCCGTTCTCCCAACGATTTACGCTCTGAAATGAGACTCCCAACTTAGCCGCAAACTTCACTTGAGAGAGTTCAAGCCGCTGTCGTGTCTGCCGTACTAACTCTGCAAGCTCTGTTTGTTCTATTGCAGGCATAAAGCACAAAACATTTAATTTTCTGACCAAATATTTATACCACCTGGTATACCCATTAGCTCATCCATCCTAAGATATAGAAGGACAAGGTATAGGCACTTGCCAGTCATAAAATGCACAAGCGCAAGCTCGCGCCCAAAGGTTTAACATCAAAGGATAACTATGCAACCAACTCGGCGCAAACTGTTACGCAGTGGTCTCGCCCTTACCAGCTTCGGTATTGCTTTTGAGACTCATTCCAGAACTACTACCGCACAGACCCCTGCAACAAATGAACAGAGTAGAAGTTGCCATTGGTGACATACGCGATGCGAATACACTCCCAGCAGCGATGCAGGATGTCACCCACATCATATGCTGTACTGGAACTACCGCCTTTCCCTCTGCTAGGTGGGAGTTTGACCAAACTCCTAACTTGCTTGAATGGGTTCAGGTGTTTCTTAACCGCAAATATGGTGAAGCAAAGGCAAAGAATACTCCTGCAAAAGTTGATGCACAAGGAGTCAGCAATATAGTAGCAGCAGCACCTCGCAACTTGAAGCGGTTTGTTTTTGTGTCTTCTGCTGGAGTTCTTCGCAAGGATAAGCTTCCTTTTAGTATCCTTAATGCATTTGGCGTACTTGATGCCAAACTCAAAGGTGAGCAAGCCGTCATCAGTTCCGGATTACCTTACACTATCGCCCGTCCAGGACGTCTCATTGATGGTCCTTATACCTCGTACGACCTCAATACCTTGCTAAAGGCAAAAACAGGAGGGAAGTTTGGTGTCGTGTTGGGTACAAACGATACACTCTCAGGTCAGACTAGCCGGATTGATGTGGCAGCCGCCTGTGTAGAGTGCATTGATAGCCCTTTTTGTCAAGGGCTAGCTTTTGATATAGTAAACCAGGGACCAAGACCGTCTGTGATTGACTGGGAAGCGCTTTTCTCCGAAGTAGGCAAGTCTTCTGAATAAGAGCGTAAAGCGCTGATTTTCACTGCAAAAAGTGCATCAACTCTGACTGATTCGCGGCTGTTGCTTGCTCGACTGAGTGAAGCACCTCGCGTTGGAGTTGAGTGCGATTAGCAATACCACTACTACTACTATTACTACTATTACTACTACTATTATTATTACTATTACTACTATTATTATTACTACTACTACTCAGTTCGGCTGAGCTTACCGTCGAAGCCTCACAGCGAAGCCTTGGGCTATCACCCAGCGGTTGAAATTCCTGCCAAATTTGCTCCCGCACACCTTGTAAAAAGATTCGCCATTCACTCTCTACATCTTGAGTACGAAGTATGCAATCTATAAATTCTTCTACAATTGTGTAAATCGCTAGGCTAGGCTCGCTCAGCAACTCTTTCAAGGCTTTTTCGCACTTACCAATAGTTTCTGCATAAGCTATTTTAAGATTGAGTAGTACTTGTTCAGCAGAAGGCGAGGCGGAAAGCTTTAGGGTTGCAGGCTCATTTGGAGTGAGTCCATCCAAATGTTTGCGAATACGGTACTGTAATAATCCTCGGTAAGAAAGCTTAAACTCAGCTAGCGTTTGGAACCCATACTTAAGTTGACTCGGTATCCCTGGTACGAGTTCATCGGGTATTTGAGCAGCAATGTCTGCAATAAATTCAGTTCCTTTAGCTTGCGTCAGTTTTCCCAAATGTCCCTTTTCCATGAGTACGTAAGCCAGTTGCGATTTGACTTTGTCAAGCGATCGCTCCAAACCTCTATCTATTAACAACAGATGTTTCGATAAATGGACGCGGATTTCATGGAGGTACTTTTCGTATACAATTGCGTAGCTCTTTTCAACACAAAAGCGCTGTTCTATTTGTTGAATTGACGGAATTCCTGTATCAGTTCGACACGCCTGAAAAGCTGCTTCTACTTGCTTCTTAAAGTCCATATCAACTGCTTCTCGCTTTTCCCTCAGATCCTTAAGCAGTTTTTCCAAACTATTTGTCAAAGTCCACCAAAGCTCTTTGAATTTTACCTCGAACACGGCAAACCTATGAATATCATCATGCGTTGCTAAATCTAAAGCCTTTCTAACTTTCTCTAACTCAGCTTTCACTTGGTTTTGGAGTAAAATTAATCGCTGTTGGCACAAGGAAGCGTATTTGTAATCTAAATCAGTGATGTTTGCCTTCAGGTAATCAAGAACTCGCTCAAGAACTTTATCAGCTTCTTGCGTATTAGCGCAGTTAGCTGTTACGCATTCAACAACATCGATATTTTTGTTGGCAATGTCTTGCGCCAAATCTTGGCAGCTTTTTGAGTTGTCGCGAAAGCGTGAATCAACTTCCGTACGATTGAGTATCATGAACGACCACAAGTTGATTGGCAGATCAGCTTGTGCTCCACGTACTGTTTCATACAAGCGTACATCTACATCTGTCCAGGAGTCGCCAATTGACTTTGGCATCCGCACAAACAAGATCACATCAACTTGTTGCCCTAAATTTTTCATCAGATGCTGTTGCTCGTAAATGCCACTATCACCCAAACCAGGCATATCGACAAAGGCTATTTGTTCAAGATCAGCGTTAGGATATTTACAAACAATCTTCACTTCTCGTACTGCCAGATAGTGAAACTGTGGTGCTGCGGGAGGGTTTGCCGAGCTAAGTGCAGCGTCTTTGTACGAGAATCCCGAAGAGTTAATAAATATACGTTGCACGTAGGGAGTTTCCTGAGCGACATACTCCCGAATCTGATCTTTAGAAATGCGGCGAGGTGAAGGTTGCTGAAATAAATGGCAATACTTATCCCAATGTATGTGATACTGTGCTAGTTGTTCATACATCGCTCCCTGCTCGGCATATTTCGGATCGTCACTGGGCAACAAAGGCAGAGGTTTTGCGGCAAACTCATCAATTGTCTTCGGTTTTTCGCTTAAGCGAAGTTTTTCATAACAAGGACTAATAACTTCATCTAGGAATGACTGCTCTGAGTGAAACCAAACCTCAGCGTAAGTTTCCTCGTTATTTTGATTACAAATTATACTACTTACTGCCGTGCAATAATGCCTTTCTCCATCTGGAATTTCAACACCCGTCAGTCCTGTTAAACTTTGTAGCAGGCGACTCTTACCTTGCTTTGCTCTTCCAACGACTCCAATGTTAAGTGTCTTGCGGCAAAAGCGCTCTTTGAGTTTCACTAGCGCTTCTAATTCAGTATTAATACTGCATTGTAATGTTGCCAAATTAATTTCTCCCAAAAGCCCAGCTACATTTGGGTCATCAACTTGTCTAAGCAACTGATAACGATATTTTTGAAGATGACGAATCGCTGAGTCAAGAGATTTGAGTTCCGTCTCTATACCTGCTATTTTTTCAGCCAAGGGTAGGCGCTTTTCAATAATGCTGGTAATGTTCCCACTCTTACTTGTGTTCATTTGACAGCGTATTTTACCGTTATTAAGTATATACCTAAAGTTTTACGAAACCGATACATATAGCAGATACGAAAATCTACTTATACTTCTACTAAAGAAAGATTGATATTTGATATCATTTAGCAGCGCTAGTCATATTTTTCCCAACTAAATCAGCAAAATAAACAATCTTGTATAAAGAAACGGTAAGATAGCACAGGTTTTGATGCCGATAAGAAACGCTGAAACCTATGGACAGTGACATACAACTTCCTTGGCAGCAAGAGACACTGATTCGCCACAGTCAACGCCTGATGCAAAGTTTTTACTATTGGACGCGGCGTTCTCTGTTATATGCTAACGGTTCACCACAGGAAATAGCGCAGGCACTGTTTGATGCAACGTCTCTACACGTGTGCAATTTTCACCAACAAACAATAGATCTGTTGCCAAAAGGCAAAACTTCCCCTCATCCCCAACCCCTTCTCCCAATTTTGGGATTCGGGGAGCCAATTTCACGCGTCCCTCTCCCAAACTTGCTACGGTGTACACACAAGTGATCAAATGATTCAAAATTCCTTAAGAACCTCACCTACCCCTGTCGGGCATCCCTCTCCAAAACATCAGAGAGGGAAAGATTTTAGCGCACCCTAAAGCGAGGGTGAGGTTTTGAACCAGATGTGTGTACACCGTAGCCCAAACTTGGGAGAGGGATTTAGGAGCCACTGCGTTGCGGTGAATCCAGCGCTGCAGTCCTTGTTTCCCGAACTCACAGCGACTGGTGTGCCTCCTGTCTCCTTCGGAGACGCTGCGCGAACGGAGGAGCTTCGCTAACGCGTAGCGTGCCGAAGGCATACCCGTTCGACGAAAGCGTGCCGTAGGCATAGGGAGGTTCCCGAGCCAGTGCGTTGCGCGGGTTAAGCGCGTTGTAGCACCTGGCGTTCCGTTGTAGCAAGTGGCGTGGTCAGGGTAAAGATTCATGCAAGAAGTCTAATCTTTAACTGAACCGTGTTGGCAATTGCTACGCCATTAGAAAGATGCGCTTATCATCCGTATAGTTTTAGACTATTTCACGAAAATTCATTCCAAATGAATACTGAAAGAAAGAATGAAGGATAAAAATTTTTATACTTCATACTTTTGCCTTTATTAGCTCGGTCTTCTCGTATCAATTCTTCTCCTATCAAAATTTAAGGAAAGATGCCGTGAAAGCAAGAAGCTTAGTTATCGGTGGTGCTTTACTGCTAAGCATAGCCCTTCCGGGCAATGCACAACAACAAGCGCAGGAACCAAGAGTAGAGCAACTTGAGGGCTATTTGGTAACGCCTCAGCAACTGAAATTTGACGAATCGCTGCTGGAACAACTCCAGGTGCCTGCGGGATTCCGCATCAATGTATTTGCTAAAGACTTGGGTAATCCCCGGATGTTAGCAGTAGCCCCTGATGGTACGATCTATGTTACCCGCCGCGAACAAGGTGATGTGTTGGCTCTGCTTGATTCTAATCAAGATGGGGGTGCTGACGAAATACGAACGGTTGCGTCAGGTTACAAATACATCAATGGCATCACGATTTATCAGAATCGTCTCTACTTTGTCACAGACAGACAACTTTATGCTGCAGATTTGCAGTCGCCGGGGGTAATCAGCGAACCGGAGGTGTTGATTAATGACTTGCCAGATGCAGGACAACACCCAAACCGCACCCTTGCTTTTGGTCCTGACGGGTTGCTTTACATTACAGTAGGTAGCACTTGTAACGCCTGTAGAGAGACGAACCCAGAAAGTGCGACTCTGCTACGGGCGCAACCTGATGGTAGTAATCGCACGATTTATGCCACAGGCTTACGTAATACCATCGGCTTTGGTTGGCATCCGGAAACTGGGGAACTGTGGGGTATGGATCATGGTTCTGACTGGCGTGGTAATGAACAACCGCCAGAAGAATTGAATCTCATTGCTGAGGGCGCAGACTACGGCTGGCCCTTTTGTTATGCCGATCGCCGTCCGGATGTGTACTTGCCAGCAAATCCCACAGGTACGACAAAGGAGGAATACTGTGCTAATACACAACCGCCAGCACTCACCTACACGGCACACAGTGCGCCGTTGGGAATGATATTTTATACAGCATCCCAGTTTCCTGAAGAATATCGTAACGATGCTTTTGTGACTATGCGCGGTTCATGGAATCGCAACCCTCCCTCAGGTTACAAAGTTGTGCGGGTGCGATACGAAAATGGCAAACCAGTAAAATTTGAGGACTTCATTACAGGATTTTTGAACGAAGAACAATTGACACAGTTTGGCAGACCGGTGGGTATTGCGATCGCACCGGATGGTTCGCTGTTGTTTACAGATGATACCAACGGTGTGATTTATCGGGTGTCGTATGTAGGAACTAGCAACTAGCAAACATGTGTCATTATTTCTCTTTTCTTTGAGCGTTAACTAAATGTGAATTCGACGAACCTCTCCCACCCAACCTCCCTCTCCTGCAAGGAGAGGGAGGAGCTACGTAAAAATGCGATTCTTAAGCCTCTCCAGTAAAAAAAGCTGCTCCTTTTCCCTCCCCTCCCAGGGGAGGGAAAAGGAGAGGTGGGGAAAAGAATGGAAGCGGGGTTCTCCTTTCTAAGAGTGAAAAGTAAGATTAACTATCTTCTAATGCCATTCGCAACGGCTTGCGATTGTTCTTCTGGTGGATAGTTTGACCTAAGAACTGATCCAGGTAGAGCAAGGCTGACATCGGCACCGTTGATCACAACTCCTAACAACCCAAGGTCTGATTCGATCAATTGGTCGATCGCTTCTGTCAGCATATTTTCCTGTGTGTAATTTGGTCTTGTCACCAGGACAATGCCATCGCTATAAGGTTGAATTAACAAAGCGTCGTTCGATAATCCTAAAGGAGTTGTGTCTAAAATCACCAAGTCAAAACGCTCGCGCACATCTTCCATCAGCCTTCGCATTTCACTAGATTCAAGAATTGCGGCTGATTGACGCACTGGACCCGCGCTGGGCAGAATGTATAAATTTTCTATATCCGGCACTAAGCGAATACATTCGCTCAAGCTGCCGTAATAACGCAAAGGTTCAACTGTGGCATCGGGGTCAGAAGTCACGCGCAAAGAAGAAGAGCGAGAAGGCGATCGCAAATCGGTTTCCACAATCAAGGTTCGTTTTCCAGCACGAGCAGATGCTATCCCCAAGTTATAAGCACTTACGGTCTTTCCTTCATAACTGCTGGTACTGGTAATCAAAACGACCTTCAAGTTTCTCTCACCAATGCGGCGCAGATTACTGCGAAACCTTTCATAAAACTCCAGATAATAAGAGTCTGGAGAAAGAACCACTGGCACTTCACCAAGATTCATCCCATCCACTGGCATCATAGGCAATTCTCCCAAGAGAGGAACTTCTCGTTGTTTGAGGATGTCGCGGATATCTTCTTTGGTTTTGAAAGTTCCTTCCAATGACCCAAGTAAAAATATCACTCCGCCACCCACCAACAATCCTAGTAAGCTGCCTACGCCCAAGGTCAGAGGCACACCCAGCCCCTGTCTTCTCGCTGGAAGCGCTACCGGTGGTCTTGCAACACCGAGACTGCTCACTGTTTCAGCTTCTGCTGTTTTTGCATCGGTGAGTTTCACCTGCATTTGGTCATAAACGGCTCTTTTAAGTCCAACTTCCTGTTCTAGACGCGATCGCTCTAATTGTTTATTTGGTATCAGGGAATACTCTCGCCGCAACCGTGCTTCTTCTTCTATTAAGTCAGTTTCTTGCTGTTGCAATGTCTCGCGTTGGGTTTGCAAAGCCACCAGCTGGTTCGCCAGTTGTTGTCTTGCTGGGTCTAGGTTGCTTCGGGAGCGAATTGCCACAGTCGTGGGAAGCGGTGCTGTTTCTTGATCACCCCCTACAACTTCACCGCCTCGTTGCCGCAATAAGCTTTCAAAAGCATCTTTCTGACGCCGCAACTGAACCATTGTTGGGTGATCGGGACGCAAATCTTTTCTAAAAACTTCTATTTGCGATTCAATTTGGTAAATTTGCGCTCGCAAGTTAGCAATAATCGGATCAGCGCTCAAAGCAGAAGATACATAAGCTTGGTTGACGTTTAAGCCCAATTTTTCTTGTAGACTGCGAATTTGAGCATCAATTCCAGAAACAGTGAATTGAATTTGCCGTTGCTGTACTTGGCTACTATTTATTGCGCTGAGCAAACTTCCATTCTCAGCCGCCAATATTGCTGGTCGTTCTTTGCGATCGTACAGTTCTAGCTTGCGTTCAGCGACTTGCAATTCCTGTTTTGCTTGTGGTATGCGTTCGTTAACTTTGGTAATAATTGCTTTTAATCGCCGTGTATTTATTTCCGCGCTCAACTGCATCATTGCTTGCATCAATTCCTGCAATGTTTGTTCAGCTCGTTGGCGATCGCTATCCTGATATCTCAGTTCTATGAGTGTGGAAAGTAGTTGTCCTGTCTTTGGTTCTCTCTCAGGCATAGTAAGGACAACATTTGCACCTATCTTTGCTGGCTTAACATTGAGTTTCGCTGCCACACCATCAATGATTGGGTCTGATAGCAAAATATCCCGGCTCAGTTCCTGCCCTTGCTGATTAATTTCGCTACCTGTTGTCGAAAAAGACACTGGTGGACGACTGTAGGTGAGTGCGCCGTTCGCTATATATTTAGATTGTTGTGGTTGCAAAGCCACCACCGTTGAACCCGCTACAACTAAGGCAAAACTAGCTAGTCCAATCCACTTATACTTATCGAAAGCAATGAGGTAGCGTTTAACGATCGGTGGAGTCATAGCAGCAGCAAATAAAAACTAGGTATAAATAAGGCTACAGTTATTATAGGTTTCGGTTTTTACGACTTGTAAATTATAAATTAATTCATTATAAATCATCAAAAAATTTTATGATTTATAATTGAAAGTTCATAATTTTACTTCGTCTCTCCCTTACCTTCTCTTCTAAAAAACCTACAGACACTGACTTGAAAAAGCACCCTGACGCATGGGAGATGAAAAAATTTTTCTTGCTCAACAGTATACGCACTTCATCACGGCTACTTATCTGTTCTTATCTGTCATATATATCAAAGAATTCGAGAAAGCTGCGAACATCGAAGAAAGGACGGGTAATTGTACTGAGGATATTAGTAATTCTAGCAATCAGGTTTCGACCCACTACGATAATATCGTTATCTTGAAGTGGTACATTTTGAGATACATCTCCTGCCAATACCTTTTTAGCATTAATTGTTTGCCTGACGGCTCGACCTCTTTCCGGGTCAAAGCGAACTAGTGCTATTTCACTGAGGTTTGCACTGTCAGTATTGATTCCTGCCAATACGTCTATAAAAGTACTACCGTTAGGCAGAGGCACAGTGACAATCCCCCCTCCAGCATAATTTAACACACGGATTCTAATCTGTGGTGATGCTAAGGTTGAGCGAGACACCAAGGTGCGGTCATAACTAGCATCGTTTGCGATTTCTCGACGTGGCACAATGATCGCATCGCCATCCTGCAAACGGAAGTTAGGTATTTCCCCTCCATTTTGTAACGGAGTATACAGGTCAATATTTTGTGAAACCACAGAACCATCAACCCGTTTCCGACGGACTTGTACTTGGCGCAGATCTGCCATCATTCCAGAACCACCAGCTAAGAATAACGCATCACTCACACGAGGCGTTCCTGAGCCAATCGGATAAATTCCAGGTCGATTAACTTCTCCACTGATTGTGACTTGAACTGGTCGCTGTCCTACAAGTGATACTGACACAACTGGGTCAACTAATTCGCGACTTAAAGCCACGCGGATTTTTTCTTGCGCTTCATCCAACGTCAAGCCTTGTACGGACAGTGTCCCTACTTGCGGCACGAATATGTTACCTTCTGGGTTAATTTGAGCGGAAAAATTTAACTCTGGACGCTGCGCTGCTAGTGACAACGTGACAATGGGATCGACGACAAAACGATTGTACCCTGAACGAATTTTTTCTTGTGCTTTTTCCAGAGTCAAGCCTTTGAGTGACACTGTTCCTAGCAATGGCACTACAATGTTTCCTTCTGGGTTGACGACCGCTTGAAAGCTTAAATCTGGGAAGCGTAATACTGAGACTGCAATGGCATCTCCTTGTCCTAAGCGATAGGCACCCGGAGGACGCTGAGTCAAAACATTAATCGCATCTCCAGGTCCTAAGACGTAGCGGTTCAATTGGGGTGACGTCCCATCTATGGAACCTGGGGCTACAAAGTCAGTACTACCAGGTGGAGGTGCGGGGGGTTGTCGTGGCGATTGTTCTTGTGGAGTTACAGGTACAAGCGCAGGAGGTTGTTGTGGCGATTGTCCTTGTGGAGTTACAGGTACAAGCGCAGGAGGTTGCTGTGGTGATTGTCGTTGTACAGTACGACGTACAGGCGCAGGAAGTTGTTTTGAAGGTTGTTTCTGTGTGGGTTTTTGAGCAACAACAGGTTGGGCAATTGTTACCAAAAAAACGCCTACATAAAGACCAACAGAGGAGAGGGCGTTAAATACACGCATACGACAACCAGCAATTGTGGACAATAGCACTGTAACTTACTTAATGTAACTTACTTAAGTAGTATAAAGTGCGGAAACAACAGAGTTTTAATTCTACTTTATTCAAGATGCTAAAAATTACCTATTTTGATCGCAGAATTTTACTTTCTTTTATACAAACGCATTGATGAACGAGTCTATAAAAGATTTGTCATCAAACCAGCTTGCACTGTTTGACCAATAGACTTCGCTTGATTCCAAGTTGTTTCCACTTGCCCCAATGGCTCCATAGGAATGAGAATACTCACAGCAACCCAAGGAGCGCGTTTTTTGTGCCACTGTGCTAGTTGATCGACTACGAACCACCGTAAAGGTGATGAATGACCACCGTTGGACCAGGCATACCATTGTAAAACAGCAAAGGTTTGCTGCCCAGTTGAGGCACGAAAGAACCTAGCTTCTACCTTTGTTTCAGCATTTGACCCCGCTTTTTGTGGTTTATTTTGTGGTTTGACAGTAAAATCAGCAGAGCGATACTGAGCTATTTGCCACTGCCAAAAGCTGTTTATTTCCGTCCACTCCACCACAGGCTGCTCTTTTGATCCTGTTTGCGGTAGCAAAAGTAGAATTGCTTTGGTTTGGTCACTTTGTTTTTGAATGAGCTGGTAAGACCATTTGCGTTCCCCTATTTGTTGTTGGCGCTGTTCTACAGTTTGCCAACCAGGAAGGCTCAACCCCTTTTTCGGTAAATTTTGCAACTCCTTAAGATTGCTTATTCGTGGTAGTTCCTGCCAATTCCAGTGTGCTGTTAGGTAACCAGGAATCGCTCCTAGAACCAACAGTAGTAATAGCAACAAAAGCGCTACTACCTGAGAAAACTGGCGTTCCTTAAGAAACTTGGTAAAGGAAGTCATTGTGAAGTCTACAGTACTTAAACTAAATTTTACTTTGAGAATCAACATCGTGAAACTAGCAATATTTATCTATATTGAGAAAAATAGATACTCAAAGGCGATCGCCCGATCTCACGATCTTAGGGTAGCTGTAGTGATGGCGTAGGAGGCGTGAAAAGTTACTATGCAAGGTCTAAGTGAACTTCAGCTTACCGGATAAGTTTTCAACGATTTTGGTATTAGCAAACCCCCTACCATATCACAAAATATTTCTGCAAGAGTTTTATTGATTTTAAAGTAATAAAATAATCGTTTAAGAGAATTCCTAATGAAGAATAATCCTGCGCGGCGCAATATTTTGCAAGGTTTGATTGCTAGTGCTGTTGTCGTTGGGTTTAATCCACTCAATCGTTCGTGGGTAACATCTGCTGAGGCAGCACAATCATTTATCAACTTACCGCATTTAGATGGAGTTCTTTACACTGATGATGCCACACGCACAAATGCTGCTGATGATTTTGGTCACCTGGTACATCGTTACCCAAAAGCCATACTTAAACCAGGTTCGATTCATGATATCGTCAACATTATCAAATTTGCTCGTACTCACACCCTTAAGGTTGCCCCACGCGGTCAGGGTCACACCTGCTACGGTCAGGCACAAGTAGAGGATGGTATAGTCATTGATATAAGTACGCTTAATAAAATTCATGACATTAGTACAGAGCGGGTGATTGTTGAAGCTGGGGTGCGATGGAGCGAGCTATTGCAAGCAACACTGCCACAACAATTAACACCGCCTGTCCTTACCGATTACTTAGAACTGTCTATTGGAGGTACATTATCATTTGGTGGTATTGGTGGTGCAACTCACCGCTATGGCATGCAAGTTGATAATATTCTGGAACTTCAGGTTGTAACTGGTGAGGGTCATCTCTTAACTTGTTCCCTGTATCAAAATCGAGATTTATTTGAAACGGTGTTAGCAGGTTTGGGGCAGTGTGGAATCATAGTCAGAGCAACAATCCGACTGATCAAAGCCGAACGTAATGCCCGTGTATTTCTCCTAGATTATGACGATTTGGCTGCTTTTACTCATGACCAACGCTTACTTATTGAAGATAAACGATTCAATTACGTAGAAGGTCAGATTATAAGCGATCCTAACGGTGGATGGCGCTATCTGTTAGAGGCAGCTAGCTTTTATACGCCGCCTAATGAGCCAGACAATATCAGCCTACTTGCCTCCTTAAGCTACACTCGGGGTACCGAACAAATTGAAGATAAGATTTATTTCGACTTCCTCAATCGCTTATCTCCCACTGTTGCTTTCCTCCAATCCATTGGTGTTTGGTCTAACCCTCATCCTTGGATTAACTTGTTTGTACCAGGAACAGCTGTGGAGCAATATATTAGTGAGGTTGTTTCCATTTTGACATTAGCTGATACAGGAAATAGTCCAATTCTGCTGTATCCTGTCAAAACAGACCGTTTCACACTGCCATTGTTCAGGGTACCCAACGAGCAAATCGTGTTTCTCTTTGCGATTTTACGAACTGCACCATCAGATGATGATACTACGAGCGCACGTATGCTTGCTGATAACCGGAGATTGTTTGAGCGTAACCGCGACCTTGGTGGTACGCGCTATCCCGTTGACGCTATAGCGTTTTCTCAAGAAGATTGGCAGCAGCATTTCGGTTCGGTCTGGAGCAGATTGGTAAATGCCAAGCGACGTTACGATCCCGATAACGTCCTCACTCCCGGTCAAGGCATTTTCACTGGCTCCTAAAAGCGTAAAGTTGGGATGGTCGGGAGCGATTGCATCACTGCCATCAATTATAAGTGCGTACACCGACAGTGGTAGTTTCTGCATCGCCCTGTTCTACCCCCTTCGACTTCTACGAAATTCCTACACCATAACTGGGTTATCTAGATTCCAAAAACCCAACGTTTTTACGTTTTGCCTTATTTTGTCTGGCGTACCTGTTGACGCAAACAACAAGACTAGGAAAAAGAGTGAGTGCAACGTGAGTGCAACAAGTCTAATGTAGAACGTATGTCCGGAAATATGCAGCAATATCAAAATTTCGCTGAATTCCCTATGCTTCACCTTCGTGTTGAGTTTCTGGAACTTCTGAAAAATATGCATCAATCCAATTGAGAACAGGTATTAATAAAAGCAGCATAATAGCAGAATACACATCACCACCCCAACTATCATGCAGCCAATGAAAAGCCCCCTCTTGTCCTGTCCCATGAAAGAACGAGAGTAATGTGTTGCGAACAATATTAGCAGAGATACTCATTAAGACTGCAATAGATAAAAACCAGATACTTTTGCGGCGGGAAGACAAAGCACCTGTCCAATAAAGTAGCATCAAGCCAACGTAGAGAGTCGTGAATAACATCTTTAGCCCTGCACAGTAAGGGGCAACTTCTACAATCCTTCCTCCGACATATATATTTATCCCATCGACAATAACTTGCATCCCAATCTGAGTGAGTATAAATCCAGCAGTAGCTGCGATGAAACTTTGGAGGGGTAATGTGTAGGGAGTGATCAGGTATGGAACGGAGGTAGGTGTTGCTAAAAGTACTAGTACCAGAGGAAATCCTTGCAATTTGAAGCCAGGAATTCCTTTAAGCCACAGGCACAATCCTGCCAGTATAGCTGGAAAGGAAATGTTTACCCACTCGCTGACACCGCTTAGATAAAAAATTCCCCCCACTACTAACAACGCAGCACCCAAGGGATGAGAAGTATTTGGCAGTCTTTGCCACTTTTTTCGGTTCACCCAGCATAGATAGGCAGCGAACGGTAGACCAATAATACCGTGGCTAAAATATTCGTGTTCAATACTGATACTTTTTTTGACCCAACCGTCCCACCAGTACAGTACTAGAGGAGCATAAAGCAGTACCAAAATACCTAATAGAGCTAGGCTCATCAACTGTGAAGAATTTGTATTTTTAAGCTGACGCTGAATTTGCATGGCTTTTTTAATAATGAACTATAGGAATCCTAAATTATTTATGAAAAATCTTGAGTAGTGTAGGGTGGGCACTGCCACTAAACCGGGATATAGTAGGCAGGAGCTGACTGGTAGTGCCCACTCTACGTGTGTTTCAAAAATTCCTATATGAATTATTAGTACGACTTTGATTCATAATTGAGCATTTCTCATTCATAAATTTTTCAAATATAGAGCAAATGCATGTTGTTCAGCACTCAGGCTTGATGCAATTGCTGCAACCACTTCCTTAACTTGGCTATGACTCAAACCTGGATACATAGGTAAGGATAATATTTGCTTTGCCAGCATTTCAGCATTGGGAAAATCCCCGACTTGATAGCCTAGGTGGGTGAATGCTGGTTGGAGATGACAAGGAATTGGGTAGTGAACACCAGTTTGAATTCCTGCGGCTGTGAGTTCTTCTTGGAGTTGTTGACGTTGTACAACACAAGAATCATCGATTTTGATGACATAAAGGTGATAAATGTGTCCCTCGCCGCTGTGGTTTTGTATAGGAGTTATCCCGCTTGATGCTAAGGGCGCTAGTTCAATATCGTACTGCTGGGCAGCATTAAGGCGATCGCGATTCCACTGTGGCAGATACGGTAATTTCTGGTGCAACACTGCTGCTTGCATTGTATCTAAGCGGCTGTTGGTACCTTCTTCAACGTGGATATATTTTTGAGCCGCGCCGTAGTTCCGCAAGCGTAACATTTTTTGGGCGACATCTGGATCTCGCGTAAGTAACATCCCTCCATCGCCAAATGCCCCTAAATTCTTGCTGGGATAGAAGCTAAAAGCTGCTGCAATTCCGACTGAACCAGCGCGATATCCTTCGCGTTCGGCTAGGTGTGCTTGTGCGGCATCTTCAAAAATAAGCACTTTGTAAGTGTCGGCAAAGTCTAACAACTCGCGTGGTGATACCATTTGACCGTAAAGATGCACAGGAAGAATCGCTTTGGTTTGAGGCGTCACTGCCCGCGCCGCTGCCTGCAAATCAATTAAAGCTGTTTGTGGATCGCAATCGACAAAAATTGGTTTTGCGCCTGCACGTATCACCCCAATCAAAGTGGCAACAAAGGTGTTTGCTGGTAATATCACCTCATCTCCAGGACCAATCTGACACGCTTGTAGACCAAGAGCGATCGCATCAGTTCCCGAGGCAACACCAACGCCATATTTCACACCAGAAGCTGCTGCAAAAGCTGCCTCAAAATCTTTCAGTGCTTGCCCTAAAACAAAATCTCCCCGTTCGATTACAGCCTGAACTGCCTGCTGTAGTTCAGTTTGAATTGGTTGGTGCTGTAACTTCAGGTCTACAAAAGGAACCCTAATCGTCATATTATTCATTCTTAGGCAAGCCCTTAGTATTTCATCTTAGAAATGCTATTTTTTAGCAGTTAATCCATTTTTGACTGAATACTATAGTTTGGGCAAATATTCCTTATAAAGAAATAGTAAATTTTTTATTAAAATTATTTATAGTTGACTTTTTTTTAGATTTTTATGAATAAATAGTTGTTTTTACCTCAATACCGCTGAGTTAAGGATTTTTTGTGGAGATTTCATGCTTGTAGAGACGTGACGCCCTATGGCGAACGCCACGTCTTGATCGGGTATCTCCTCCTAAGAGGCTGCGCCAACGCCATTTCCCGCTTGTTGGGAAACCCTCATTCGCCCTGTCTGCGGGCAGGCTGCGCCAACAGGACTCGACTCACCAGTCGCCTGCGGAGGAAGACCCTTTTGCAGCGCTGGCTCGCCATGGCACGTCTCTACAAGAGTTATTGAAGAAATTTGCTTATCTGAACCGTGTTGGTTTTTGCTTGAATTCTTGACAGATTTAACGAGAAAGAACGAAGGTGTCAGTCGCCAGAATTCAGAATTGAATTCTGTGCAACTGGTGGATGAGTAAAGGGGTTTAAGTCCCCCACCAAATTTTCAATTTGGTGGTCTTCAATCAGTGGCGGGTCTGAATCCCCCACTGATTGATTCTGACTTCTGAATTCTTTTTCAATATATAAAATTTACAAAACTAAAGCCATTCATTTTTGATTAGGTAGTCATTATTTTTTTAGTACATACCTCGCTCTTGGTGGGCGAAAAAACAAAGGTTTTCAACTGCTTCAAACCACGCTTTTTTCTAAACATGGTTTACTCATGACTAGACCTGTTGCATAAATCTTATTTTGTCTCGCGCTCTACACTCTAGACGCAAAGAAGAACACTAAGAAGCGGTTTTCAATTGTATGCATTACAGGACTTACGCAAAAACTCTTTGAAACTCTTATCCCTTTGTCTCCTTTGCGTATGAGTGCGGTAGCCTGCGGCACGCCGCTGAGTGCAAAGCGCTCCCTTCAGGTACGCGTCTACATTTTTTCATTGATTTGCGTAAGTCCTACATTATATGGTAGAGCAGGGCAATGCTGCTGGTTTAGTATAAAAGCATCAAAATCAGACTGATATTTATCGACTGGTCGCGCTTCGGAGTCCCCCACCAACTTTGTACGTATGGTGGGGGACGCTCTTATCCTAGGTTGGGAGACCAGGAGTGCAGTATTTGCGACTGTATGCCGCTAGGAAAGCTGGGTACTAGGGACGGTTGTTAGGGGAAATGCTCCCGACTTGGTAATGGTCAATATTTCCTGGGACATAATTTTTCGTTTGATATACCACTACCCCAATCCCTAATCCCCAATCCCTAGTCCCCTTTACCTACGTTTTGGCGGGCTTTTTTACTACCCGCACCACTCGTAAGTACAACGCCCAGTCATTGGAGATAGCGATTCAAGACGACTTAATCATTTGGTGAAATAGAGGAAGTTAAAGGGCGGTATTTTCCGTTACGTCCCAAGACTTACAGGAGAAAAAATTTTTACTTTTCGCTTGTTCATTTAAGACAAAATTAGGGAACCTTAAGGATAGCAAATAACCGAAAAACAGTAGTTATATAAATTACTGTAGCCAGAGAATATTAAGGTAGCGATCGCAATGGTAGACCCTGAGAACAAATTGTTTGCCCTAAAGGACGACTGGGTTTCCCAGGAAACGAGAGAACGACAACGCCTCAAGGTTTTGTCAGATTTGGGTTTACGTCAACCAGAGACAATTCCAGTTTTTGAAGAAGCTACTCAAACTGCTGCCCACTTCTTAGAAGCGCCAATTTGCATTTTGGGATTCGTGGATCAAGAACGCCACTGGTTCAAAGCATCTGTAGGTTTATCCAAGCTACGGGGAGGAATCATGAATCAGCTGGCACAAAGCCGTGAACTGCCACGCCAAGAATCCTTTTGCACTAAGGTGGTAGAGAGTTTACAACCTTTCGTCATTAATGATACAGACACATTGACTGGTGCATCTGCTTACAGCAAGTTGATTGAGGATTATGGCATTCGCTCTTACTTAGGAGTGCCATTGTTTAATGCTTTTGGGTATTGTTTGGGCGCATTGGCAGTCATGGATACAAAACCACGCGATTTTACAAATAGAGACATTGAGTTTTTACAAATCATTGCTCGTTGGAGCATGAGTGAATTTGAGCGTAACCGTCTGTTGCAAGGAATTCCGAGTAGCACCATCCCCAAGAGTGCTTCTAACGAGTCACAGAAAGATGTTATCAATACTACTGAAATCAAAATCAGTCCATCTCTTTTACAAAAAGATTTAGTTCCTACCAACCAACTGAAATTGGAACTCTTAGGACAACTCATTCAAGAGTTGCGTACCCCTTTAACATCCGTGTTAGGCATGGCAAGTGTTTTGGGGCGTGAGATTTACGGTCCTTTAACAACGAAGCAAAGAGAATATCTAGAGATTATTCAACACAGTGGTCGGTACTTACTTTCGTTGGTTAACGAAATTTCTGAACTGGGGACAATGGATGAAAACCCCACAGAACTGAATATTGTTCCTGTAGATATTGAAATGCTGTGTCAACAAGCTATCAATACCTTAGAAGAAGCAGCCCACCGTCGTGAGCAGGATATTCGCCTATCTGTAGAACCAGTGCGCAATCGCATTTGCTCGTTAGATAAGGACAAGGTGCGACAAATCTTATATCACCTAATTTTTAGCGTGATTCAACTTTCTGCTACAGGTAGTGTTGTTCGGATTCATGTTTCTTCCAAAGACGATACGCTAAACATCACAGTTTGGGTATCACATCCTTGGTTGGGCGACGGTATGACTGAAATAGACCCCTACTTTCGCTTGAGCAATACACTTCCAATGCTAAAGCTTATAGGTGCTATCCCAACTCATAGTTATGCGGACAACCAAGAGGAAGCAGAGGATTTATCAGTCGTATTGGATAACTCAAACGTAAATTCAAATCAGCCGCATGGTAATCTTTCTCGTGAAAGCTTGGGTCTTTTGCTCAGCTGCCATCTAGCAGAGTTGCATAATGGAGAAATTGTTATTCAAGGGTCATCAGAATCAGGATATCGTTATGTACTGAGTTTGCCACTGGATTTAGACGTAGCAGAAGCGCCTAGCGATGCCTAACTTCGGTTTGCTTGCGTTGACGCCCAACTACTCCTTTCCCGCCCGAAGATTACCGTAAGGTGTGCTCTTGAGCAGGGGTGCAGGGGAGTAAAAACGATGATTCAAATCATAGGCAATGAATGGCTCTGATGGCAATGAGCAACGAGTGAATAATAAGAAGCTATCTGCGGTGTGAACTTTTTAGAAGACCCGGATTATGATTAAGTCCAAGTTCTACGCGGGAGCGCTAATTCATCACTGCTTAGTATTATGAATTTAGTTTGGCAACGATTCACTTTATCCTATCTGCCTCTGAGACAATATATTGCCACGAGTTACCTGCATCGGTCTGTAGTAGGGCTGTTGCATTCCTGGCGGCAAAGCAGTCTATTGATGCAATGGGGAGAAACAATAGCAGCTATTTTGCTCAGCCTGATCTATGGTCTTGCACCTTTTGTAGCCAATGAGCTATTGGGATTGATATTGCTTGGTTGTGCAGCATTTTGGCTGCTGTTAACTATATCAGATGAAACAACAGCCAATGCTCGAAGTGTTACCCCCATTCACTTGCTGGTCTTGCTTTATTGGGGAATTGCTTGCGTAGCGACAGCGTTGTCACCTGTGAAGAAGGCGGCGTTTACAGACTTGCGAAATTTCACACTGTATTTGGTACTGTTTGCCCTTTGTGCTAGGGTTCTCACCTCACCCCGCTTTCGATCTTGGTTGATTACGCTGTACTTGCATATATGCCTAATTGTGAGCGTATATGGGTTGCGGCAATGGTTTTTTGGAGCGCCAGCGCTGGCTACTTGGGTTGACCCAGAATCTCCTCTGTCAAAGTCAACGAGGGTTTACAGTTATTTGGGCAATCCCAACTTGCTGGCTGGGTATCTTCTACCTGCGGTGGTTTTAAGTGCAGTCGCAATTTTTGCTTGGCAAAGTCGGTGGAAAAAAGCACTAGCATTAACAATGCTAGTTGTCAATGCTTCTTGTCTGTATCTGACTTCAAGCCGTGGTGGCTGGATTGGGTTGGTAGTTGCAATTCTGACTTTACTTACGTTGCTTTACTACTGGTGGAGTGTGCAAATGCCTCCTTTCTGGCGCACTTGGTCACTGTGGCTTATTTTAGGAAGTTTGTTTGGGTTATTGTTTCTTGCAATAGTATTTGTTGAGCCAGTACGCGAACGTTTTTTCAGTATTTTTAGTGGAAAAGGTGATAGCAGTAGTAAATTTCGCACGAATGTTTGGAATGCTGTTTTCAAGATGGTTCAGGATTACCCGATAACTGGTATAGGACCGGGTCACAACGCTTTTAATAAAGTTTACCCTCTCTACCAACTCCCCCGCTATAACGCTTTGAGTGCTTATTCAATTTTCTTGGAGGTGACTGTAGAAACTGGATTTATTGGTTTAGCGTGTTTCTTGTGGTTGCTGATAGTGATATTTAATACAGCTTTTCTCCAACTGCAACGGCTACGAGAACTCAAGAGTGTAGAGGGATTTTGGCTGATTGGGGCGATCGCCTCTTTAGCTGGTATGCTTGGTCACGGCTTGGTTGATACCGTTTGGTATCGCCCTGAAGTGAATACCGTATGGTGGCTGATGGTTGGTTTAATTGTCAGCTATTACAAATCCTTACCGCTAAATCGAACCAGAGAATTCAATTCGCCCAATTCAGAACCTACAGCGAGCTAATTCTTATTTACAAGAGCAAGTAGGATAGTCTTTACTACACCAAACCATTCTTGCTAAATAAAGTTAAAATAAGCCTTAGACTGGATATCTAAGGCTTTGTGTCTTTTCATTGTTCCATTCTTTTTACACACACCTTAGACACACACTCAATTATTCTCTGTAGCTGGTGCTTCCAACGGCATTGGGGTCACGATAGCGAGTACCTTCTTCGCGGCGTTTGCCAGCCAAACCACCTAAACCAAGTAAACCAAGTAATCCCAACCAACCCCAATCAAAACCATCGTCACCACGATAGTTTGTATTTGTTGTGTCAGTTGTGGTGGTACCACCAGTAGTCGTTCCGGTCGTTCCGGTGTCACCAGTATTGGTTTGAGCAGAAACAGGTATTCCGGGTAAAACAGCCATACTTAAGCCGATAACACTAGCACCAATAGCTGCTGTTAATTGACGTTTCATAATTTAACTTCCTCAACCTTTAACTTTTCACTCATCAATTTACCCATTCCATAGCTCAACAAAATCATCCCGTGGCTATAAAATAAGCACCATCTCAACTCACGCTGAAGATATACAAAATTATCTCAACCTTTTCAAAAGTACGATGGTACCTCTGTAACTTACTTTTCACGGTATCTGGAAAACCTCTCTCTAAATCTCTCTCCTATAAGGAGAGAGACGCAAGAATTTTGGGGAAAGAAAGTTAGATTTTTTATGGACTTTTCCACATCACGTGAAAAGTCATACCTCTGTAGAGGATTATTTTTTATTTGTTATTAACAACGATTGATTAGATAAATAAAAATATAGATGACTGCAAATAAGCAATCAGTGATAAAAAAGATTAATTAAAAATATAAACAAGCTAAAACAGTATAAAAAAGCTAAATTAGTAGGATAAACCTAATATTCAGAGAAACATTGGCGCTAATTTAACATTCCCATCTATACCCCCAAACTACCCTATACTATTTCTTTTGACACATATACCTACGCCAAATTATCAATGAGTGACAAGAACGAAGGTTACAAAGTTGTTAGCGATAATCGTCAAGCCCGTTATTTATACGAAATTCTCGAAACCTACGAAGCTGGAATTCAGTTGACAGGAACCGAGGTTAAGTCAATTCGTGCAGGTAAGGCTAATCTCCAAGATGGGTATGCCTTAATCCGTGATGGAGAAATATGGCTAATTAACGCGCATATCTCGCCGTACACTGCGAGTGGGCAGTATTTCAACCATGAACCGCGCCGCACACGCAAGCTGCTGCTGCACCGCGAGCAAATTCGTAAGCTGATAGGCAAAGTAGAACAGCAGGGTTTAACTTTAGTACCGTTGAAGATGTATCTCAAGCGCGGCTGGGTAAAAGTCAGTATAGCTCTTGCTAAAGGTAAAAAAGTCCATGACAAGCGCGAAGACATCAAACGACGTCAAGATCAGCGTGATATGCAACGGGCGATGAAGAATTATTAAGCAATTGTTCATTGTTAACTGTTCATTGTTAACTGTTCACTGATTACTGTTAACTGTGCTAAATACCTCCACAGGTTAGAAGAAACGACAGGAAAAATTAGGTACTGTGAGGCTGGTTCCTCAAAAATCGGAAAAAACGCCTGTGGTTCCTATCAGAGATGATAATCCTGTAACAATCACGCCCTACGTCACTTATGGGCTGATTGCCGTCAATGTTTTGGCTTTTCTTTACGAAGCCAATCTACCTCCGCAACAATTAGATGGATTTTTACACCTTGCGGCTGTTGTACCGCGAGAACTGAGTGCCAGCTTTGCCGGAATTTCAGTTCATCAGCCAGTACCAGAATGGGTGACTTTGATTACCTCCCAGTTTTTGCACGGCGGTTTACTGCACCTAGGCGGTAATATGTTGTTCCTGTGGATTTTTGGTAACAACGTAGAAGACAAATTGGGTCATGTCAAATATTTGTTTTTCTATATAACTTGTGGTGTTTTGGCATCACTAGCGCAGTGGTACTTTTCGCAGAATTCTTCAATTCCTTCGTTGGGGGCTAGTGGTGCGATCGCCGGCGTGTTAGGGGCATACATTCTCCGGTTTCCCCAAGCAGAAATTCTCGGCGTCATTCCCCTAGGGTTTTTCTTCCCCACATTCCGTGTTCCAGCAATCTTTTTTCTGGGGTTTTGGTTTCTCGAACAAGCAGTCTACGGAGTCGCTAGTCTAGAAACACGTACCAACATTGGCATGGAAAGTGGCGGTATCGCCTACTGGGCACATGCAGGTGGTTTTGTATTTGGGGCAGTTCTTGGTCCATTGCTGGGGTTATTTAGCGACAAAGCAAGGGAAGAAGTTTGGTACGGTAACTACAGCAGATAGTACAAAGCAAGTGCCACGAATAAGGCTGGCACTTCTTATGATGTTTGCCAAATTTTGCCAAATACAGGTTTCTTATGGCAGCTTATAGTAGTAGGGCGGAATTCCTTTTATTCAACAACTGCTAGCCGCACAAGATATATTGCAGTTAATTAGTAATGAGGAAAAACACCTGTGTTTCCGCTATATGACGAAAACCCAACACGAATCACCCCGTTTCTCACCTATGGGTTGATTGGCATGAACGTTTTTATTTTTCTTTCATACGGACCACCATCAGAACAGCTTGCACAGCTTTATGCAGTCGTGCCACGAGAGCTAACTAACAACTTTGCTGGGGAGTGGACGACTTTATTTACGTCGCAATTCCTACACGGTAATTGGTGGCACCTAATTTCAAATATGGTGTTTCTATGGATTTTTGGCAACAATATTGAAGACCGTTTGGGTCATTTTAAATACATAATTTTTTATCTCAGTTGTGGTGCCTTAGCAGCTTTATGCCAGTGGGTGATAGGTATCAATTCTGGAATTCCATCGTTAGGGGCAAGTGGTGCTATTTCTGGAGTTCTGGGTGCTTACATCATTCGCTTTCCCGATGCAAGAGTGATGTCATTAATCTTTTTAGGTTTTTTTATTACCACAATTAGAGTTCCTGCACTGCTTCTGATTGGGGTTTTCTTTATCCAAAATGTAATATCTGGTCTTGCCAACCTACAAGCCGCCGCTAATATGAGTGTGGAGACGGGCGGAGTTGCTTACTGGGCGCACATCGGCGGTTTTGTCTTTGGTGTGATTCTCGGTCCCTTGCTTGGGTTATTTAGGCGTGACGACTATTAGGGAATTGAGGAAAAGACGCAGTTGATGCGTTCCACAAACCTGCCTTGAGAGTCTAGTTTCATCAATTGTTGTGAGCGATCGCCTCTTCCAGGTGCGCTTTGGGCGATCGCTCATAGAGTAAGATTGCAAAAATCAATTGCAGGAAAATTAAACCACAGATGGACACAGATGGACACAGATGATTAACTCGTGTTCCGCCATACAAACTTTGCGGGGTTTGTAGTAAGCGCTTTAGCGCTTTAGCGCTTACTATGAACTAAACTTACACCTCAATTTTCGGTTGACAGTCTACCGCGTGTTCATCGATGTGCATCTGTGGTTAGAAATATTGCTCATACTTCTTTTCCCTAATCCCCAATCCCCAATCCCTAATCCCTAAGGTGTGGATCTGTGCTTAGAAATATCCATGGATCATACTTTTTTTGACCACAACTGGATATGAAGGCGAAAGTGCTTCCAGTACTGTGGGAAGATTATTGTTGGGTTACGCCCAGTCAATAGTTTGATGCTGCATTTGAGCCATCGCATGTTCAAGATATTTAAATCCTGGTTGAATAACAGCCTAATTGCACTGCTGCTGGTAACTCTATTTTTAGGAATAAGTACAGCTGGATGGACTCCCTCTAGTAGCGCCGCGCTACCAGCTGGGAATGCTATTACTGACGGCAATGCTCTACTGCGCTACGCACTCCCTATAGATAATAAACCTGTACGGCAACTGCAAGCTTCTTTAGAGGACATTGCCGCCCAATTGCGGGCAAATCGACGTTGGGGTGCTGTTTCCAAAGACCTCAGCAAAGCATCTCGGATTCTCGATAAACCCTCTCAACTTCTAGCAGGTGTTCCAAAAGAACGCCAACCTCAAGCTGAAGCTTTGATTGCTGAGTTGAAATCTGGTGTGAATGAGTTGCAAGAGGTGGTGAAAACAAAAGATAAAGAAAAAGTTCGGGATCAACGTGCCAAATTGCTGAGTTTGGTCAGCCGACTTGAAGAGTCAATGGTTAAGGAATTTCCTTTTGAAGTACCAGCCGAATACAGCAATTTACCACAACTTAAAGGTCGTGCGACTGTGAAGGTGAAAACTAACAAAGGCGACCTTACTGTTGTTGTTGACGGATACAGCGCCCCTGTCACTGCTGGGAATTTTGTTGATTTGGTGCAACGGGGTTTTTATGACGGCTTAGAATTCACCCGTTCTGAAGAATCCTACGTTTTGCAAACTGGAGATCCACCAGGTAAGGATGTGGGTTTTATTGACCCAAAAACAGGTAAATACCGCGCTATCCCGCTAGAAGTACTCGCCCAAGGTGATAAAAAACCTACTTACGGTATCACTTTAGAGGATGCTGGTCGTTACACTGATTTACCAGTTCTGCCTTTCTCGGCTTTTGGTGCTTTGGCGTTAGCACGTCCTGAAGGTAACGTAAATGGTGGTTCTTCACAGATCTTCTTCTTCTTGTTTGAACCAGAACTCACTCCAGCAGGACGCAACTTGTTGGATGGTCGCTACTCCGTTTTTGGCTATCTTACCGAAGGAAAAGATGTTTTGGATGAACTGAAGGCGGGTGACAAAATTGAATCGGCAAAAGTCATTCAAGGGCTGGAAAATTTAGTTGAGCCGAATGTGGCATAACTATCGCGATTCTCGTTTGGATGCAGTACGCTTTAACCCCACCCCTAACCCCTCCTCATATGCGGGGCTACAGTGTACACACATCTCGCTCAAAACCTCACCCTCGCTTTTAGCTGCGCTAAAATCTTTCCCTCTCCGAACTCACGGAGAGGGATGCCCGACAGGGCAGGGTAAGGTTCTTAAGCAATTTTGAGTCATTCGATGACTTGTGTATACACCGTAGCCTTGAGGAATCGCGTCTCATCTTATCAGGCACAGCTAAGAACGCGAAGTCCCGATGTCATCACAAAGGTGGCGACGGTCATCTACTTGACTCATACCGTTATTAGGGTTTTTCAGATAGTCATGTAACCACTTGCAACTACGCGCCAGCAAATCATCTAAATCGAGATTCCACAGAATGACTGTGCGATCCAGTGGACCACCAGCCGAAGCAATCATCTTGCCGTCAGGGCTGAATACTACGCTATTGACCGCATCCCTATGCCCATAGAGAGTTTTGAGTAACTGACCCTCTAGATTCCACAGTTTGATGGTTTTGTCGTGACTAGCAGAGGTAATCGTCTTGCCGTTGGGGCTGAATACTACGCTATTGACCCTATCGTTATGCCCAGAGAGGGTTTGGAGTTCCTTACCTTCAAGATTCCACAGTTTGACGGTTTTGTCAAGACTAGCAGAGGCAATCGTCTTGCCATCGGGGCTGAATACTACGCTAGTGACCCAATCGCCATGCCCAGAAAGGGTTTTGAGTAGCTGACCCGACCGATTCCACAGTTTGATGGTTTTGTCGTAACTAGCCGAGGCAATCGTCTTGCCGTCCCGGCTGAATACTACGCTATTGATTGTATCGTTATGCCCAGAGAAGGTTTTGAGTTGTTGACCCTCTAGATTCCACAGTTTGATGGTTTTGTCAACACTAGCAGAGGCAATCGTCTTGCCATCCGGGCTAAAAACTACGCTAGCAACCTCATCGCCATGCCCAGAGAAGGTATTGAGTAGCTGACCCTGCACATTCCACATTTTGATAGTTTTGTCAAGACTACCAGAGGCAATCGTCTTATCGTCTGGGCTGAAAGCTACGCTGTAGACCACACCGCCATGCCCAGAGAGGGTTTTGGGTGCTTTCCCCTCCAGATTCCACAGTTTGATGCTTTTGTCGTAACTAGCAGAGGCAATCGTCTTGCCGTCGGGGCTGAATACTACCCTCCAGACTGTATCGCCATGCTCAGCAAGGGCTGTGCGTTGTTGACCCTGCAGATTCCACAGTTTGACGGTTTTGTCCCTACTAGCAGAGGCAATCGTGTTGCCGTCCGGGCTAAAAACGACCCTATTGACATTATCGCCATGCCCAGAGAGGGTTTGGAGTTCCTTACCTTCAAGATTCCACAGTTTGATGCTTTTGTCCCAACTAGCAGAGGCAATCGTCTTGCCGTCCGGGCTGAAAACTACGCTAGTGACCCTATTGTCATGCCCAGAGAGGGTTTGGAGTTCCTTACCTTCAAGATTCCACAGTTTGATGCTTTTGTCGTGACTAGCAGAGGCAATCATGTTGCCGTCGGGGCTGAAAACTACGCTCCAGACAGTATCGTCATGCCCAGAAAGGGTTTTGAGTAGCTGACCCTCCATTTTCCACAGTTTGACGGTTTTGTCAAGACTAGCAGAGGCAATCGTTTTACCGTCCGGGCTAAAAACTACGCTAGTGACCCTATCGTCATGCCCAGAAAGGGTTTTAAGTAGTTGACCCGACCGATTCCACAATTTGATGGTTTTGTCCCAACTAGCAGAGGCAATCATCTTGCCATCAGGGCTGAAAACTACGCTATTGACCTCATAGCCATGCCCAGATAGGGTTTTGAGTAATTGACCCTCTCTATTCCACAGTTTGATGGTTTTATCGTCACTAGCAGAGGCAATCGTTTTGCCGTCCGGGCTAAACGCTACGCTCCAGACCCTACCATCATGCCCAGAGAGGGTTTTGAGTAGTTGACCCTCTAGATTGCACAGTTTGATGGTGTTGTCAGAACTAGCCGAGGCAATCGTCTTACCGTCCGGGCTGAAAACTACGCTATTGATTGTATTGCTATGCCCTGACAAGCTATTATACTCTTGCACTCCGTAAAATGCCTGCTGTAGCGTCCCAGTCACAGCCTGCTTCAGAGCAACATCTTGTTCCAAGTTTGCCTTTTGCAGTTGTTTGTATGCCTGCAAAGCCTTAATTAAAGCATCCAGCCGATTATTGGAAAGTAGGAGAGCTTCAGAGATTTGAGTTTCGCTGATTAAGCTTTGTTGTTCTGCTTTTCTTGTCTGTTCTTGCGCTTGTTTTGCCTGAATAAAAGAAAAGACACTCAATCCAGTCAGCACCACAAGGGAGACTGCTGCAACTCTATTGCGCGTTTGAGCAGCTTTGCGTCTTGCTTCTGATGCTTCGAGTTCTCGCTGTTGACGTTGTTTCTCTTCTTGAACAAGGCGATCGCCTTCTGCTTTGCTCACTTGGATCAATTCCTGTGCCAGATTCGACAGCAAGCCAAGGTCAGAATAATCCTGGAGGAACGTTTCAGCTTCAGCCAATTTTGCGCCTTGCAGGAGAAAAGCCATGTCTTTTGGCTTGCCTTTGTTTTTCCACTCTTGGGCAGCTTCCTCAATCTTGCGTTCTCTGCGGATTGCTTCGCGATTTTCGCTCACCCACAGACGCAAAAGCGACCAATGGCGAATCAGGGCTTCATGGGCGACATCTACCACCGTCACCGTCTCATCACCTTCTCCCTCTCCCCGCACTCTCAGTTCAGAAGTGACCACCAATCGGGCATCTACCAACTTCTGCAGGACTTGTTCTACCACTGCTGCCGATTGCTGCTGGTGGATGAAATCCGTTTTGAACACTTGCCTGCGAGTATCTTCGGTTCCTTCCCCGAGTTGCGTCAACTCCAAAAAAATTCGCTTGGCTGTTCGCCGTTCCTCCGCAGACAAGGATTGATAAACTTCGTCGGCTCGCTTTTGCAGCGTCCCCTTCACCCCACCCAGTCGGGTATACTCTGCCAGCATCAACCGATCCACTTGGCGCTGTTCCCACAGTTCTCTCAGGGTGTACTGCAACAAAGGCAAACTGCCCGGTCCTTCTACATCGTTCAGCATTTGGGCGACGAGTTCCCGCTCGATTTCCAAACCTACTTTTCTGGCTGGTTCGGTAATCGCTTGCTCCAATTCCTCCCGAGTCATCGGCTTTACCGTCACCAGATGCTCTTGTATTTTGCTAGCGAGTCCGGCATAATCTTGTTCAGCACATTTGCCAAAGAAATCTGCCCGCATGGTGACAATCAGGCAGAGTTGATTGTTTGTGATCTCCAAAGCCCCGAGCAAACACTCGAGAAACTGTTGTCGTTCTGTTTGATTCTGACACAGGGTAAAAACTTCTTCAAACTGGTCTACCACCAGCACCAAGCGTCTGTCTTTAGCGGTTGTCCGGACAAGGTTTTTTAAACCCACCGCCCCTTGATCAATCGAATTCTTGGCATTCGTAAGCCGGAGTTGCAGGTAAGTGTTGAAGCTTTCGTCCTTGGCAAAAGCCATTGTTAAATTTTCCAGGGGATGTTCACCAGGTCGAAAAATCTTAATAATCCATTGCTCACTTCCTCCCAATCTTTGCCCTAGCTTCAACTCATGCAGCAACCCAGCCCTGACAACGGAAGATTTGCCACTACCTGATGCTCCCAGTACAGCCAGGAAATTACCTTCGCGCACGTTTTCCAACAATTCGTCAGTCAGTTCCGTCCGCCCATAGAAATATTTGGGGTCTTCCTGATTAAAATCAAAGAAGCTCAGCCCTTTGTAAGGACAGACACCCGCCATCAGCACAGCACGGTTAATCTTTTCTTTTTTACCAGTGAGAATAATCTCGCCGCCCATGTTGTGAAAAAGGGGACGCTGGCGCGATGTTTGCAACTGCTTGTTGATGAAATCCACCAAGCTGTAGTTTGTCACCCAGCCATCAGGATGCTGTTCCGGGTTCAAAGCGGGTAATAAAGCACCCGTAAGCACGCCATGATTGCCGGTCAATTCCTCAAAAGCCACTTCAAACTCGCGAGAGGCTGCAATCAAACACCTGTCACGAGCAACACCTAAGTTTCCGGGATCGGCTTCTTCAAAATTGAGCAGTTCCCCGCTATAGCAGCAATCGAGCCAAACAATCTGCTGTCGTACCCCACTTTTCTGCAACAGTTCGCGCAACCACCGCAAAGAAACGCCCCAGTTTCCCTTTTTGGGATTTGCATCGCTGGTTGCTAAAAAGCCTTCTGTCACTCCCCCCTGCTCTTTTCGCAACCCATGACCTGCAAAAAACAGCAATGCCGTGTCGGGTATACTGAATCCTGGAGGATTGAATAACTCAGCGATCGCCGCTTCCAAAACTGGTACCGTCACCAAATTTTCTGGTGTTGGGTTGGCATCGACTCCCCGATATCCTTGTTGATGGTACACCTCCGGCAAGCGTCGCACTCGGAAATTTCCGTATTTTTCCAGCATTTGAGCAATTTCTTCTGCATCTGTTGCTGGTTTTTTTAGATGTTGCGGTTTCCTCGTTTTTTCATGCCTGAGTAAAGAATAACAATTTATTCCTACGACCAAGGCTTCTCTGCGTTCTGTCATTCCATTGCACCATCTCAAGAAGTCTCTGGAAAGCTGCGGGCATGAGTTGTATTTTATCTTGATATTAAGTTATAGATGCTTTTATGACTGTACCAATCAACAAGACTTTACTTGCTCTGTCGCTAGCTTTGAAAGATTTAGAAGCTCCCCTGAGTGAAAATGAACAACAAGCCTTTAGAGATGCTGCTAACCAACTGCAACTCGACTCCAATAATTGGGAGGACTATGAACCAGACTTACTGCAAGTCATTGCGGCAAACCTCAGCTTGAATCAATTGTATCAAACCGCTAAATCTCAACTGGATGCCCTCAACGGGGAGATTCCGTTTAATTTACTGCCTACCCAAGCTGAACTACAACAAGCATTACCAGAGATTCCACAGCTGAGCACACGAGGTTTTGCTCCACAAAACAATGACGATGACAGCAATGAAATCAACAACATACTTATCAACATCTTAGCAACTTCCAACCCCCCAGAAACTGTCAAAAAACTCAGCCGTTTTGAACAATTACAACAATTTCTGCAAAATTCCCTCAAAAGGAAATAAAATATTTCTTCTTAGCTCCCTTGTCCCCTTTTCCAAGGCAGGTATCGCAGGCGAGGGGATGGGGGACTGTGTGTTTTTGTGCCTAAGTCTTGCTCAGTGGAAAACCTAAAATATTCATGAATGGCATCATCTTTCCTACCCTCGACCTCTTCCTCTACGATCTGAGAAATGGCTTAGGCGATAGTCAAGAAGAGATTGATCGAAATCGAGCTTATTTTCAGAAGAAACTGCCAGAAACCGTTCACCCATTCCTATTTCAAAGCGATACCCATTTTGAAGACGAATATGTTGAACTTTTAGCCAAGCCAAATATCAAAGGTTTTGAAACGAAAAGTGAACCTTACCCATTCCAAGGCTATTACTATCCTGTACGCCTCAGTGATGTTTATAGCTTGGTACTAGACTGTTCAGTAAACAATCAAATCGAGCCTCAACCCGCTCAATGCTTTCAAGAACTCAAAGCCGAAATTGAGCGAAGATTAAACGGTCAAACTGCCAACATTGGTCAAACTTGGATGGTTTCTGGCTGGCTACCTCAAAAAGAAGTAAACACAGAAGTAAACAGCCCTGAAGATATCGCCAAAGCCTGCTACAAAGCGTTAATGCCCGATTCAAATTGGGAACAGGACATTGAAGGACAAGGGAAGTTTCTCGGCGCAACCATCTTTGAACTCTCGCGCTATCGCTTGGTGATGCACGAACAAACCTTATCTCCAGAAACTATCGAAAAAATCCAAGAGAATCAGCACGTTATTATTATCCTTTATCCCAATAAAGCAACAGCGGAAAAATCTGCTCGCTTTTATTCGGACTGGTTGCGGTTATTTTGCTATCGCCACAAAATACTCTGGGCTTACGGTCAGAGTAGATTCCTCAAACAAACCATTAAGAATTACTTTACAGCAATCGAAGAAGATAGACAATCCATTCATCCAAATCAGTCTAAATATCGAGAATTAGAACGATTCAGTAAAATTTTGATACGGGTGCAGGATACTCTGAATAACTATACGATTGACTTAAATAAACTTAGCTTTCAAAGCAGCACTCTTGACATCAATTTAAGCAATTATAAAAAACGTCTAGAACGAATTGAAAAAAAATCCGAAAGCGAACTGAAGTTTCTTGAGGAATTTGCCAAGTTAGTCGAGGAGAAATACCAGCACCAGATGACCAAAGACTCAGAAAATCTGGAGCGAGGGTTGAAATTACTAGAGAATACCACAAACGCCGTTCGCAGCCGCATCGAAGTTGCCAAAGCCGAACGCGATCGCAACTTCCAAGACACCTTCGCTGTTATCGCTGTAGGATGGAGTGTCGGCTCCTTCGTTAAATCTCTGAACAAACTAGGTGAAGATAAGAAAGATCCCCTCAGAGTTATCCTCGACAAGTCTCCACTCATCCCAGATCCCTGGATACAGCCTGGAACCCAACTAACATACACCTTGATTGTTGCGATCGCAGCAGCAGCGTTGACTTGGCTAGTGAGGTGGTTATGGAGGCGTTCTCGTTAAAGATATTTTGAACCACAGATGTAGACGCCGGAGGCGGTGTCCTCATCTGTGTGCATCTGTGGTTTTTTTTCAGAAACATTGACTTTTTGCATTCTTGTTTAATCTACTCTTCAACAACCTACCGCTATAGCAGTCCTAAACCATAAGCCCTTCGGGCACACTACGCGTTGGCGCAGCCTGTCCGCAGGACTTACGTGAAACTCTCTCTTTTCCTCCTCTGCGTCCTCTGCGCCTCTGCGGTTAATTCAATCAAAACCTTTTTCACAAATCATCTAGGATTGCTATATAAATATCTCTGGGAAGCTATAAAAGATGCTTTTATTGTTAAAAAAGTGAGAAGAGAAAAGCGAACGAAACAAGAAAGGGAAAAGAAAGAAGCAAGAGTACATTGAAAATAAAAGATTTTTAAAAGAGAAATCTACTTTGCGTGACTATCGTGAAGGGTGTAGAGAAATATCGCATAGGAGGTGTGGTATTCTGCCCTCATTAACTGTTGACTTATAAAAAAATCAAGCTATGTCCTGATTCATTGGAAAAATGTTAAATCAAGACAAAATAGCAATAAATTTTATTAAAAATTTTATTAAAATAGATATAGGTAAAGAATGTAAAATTACCAAACACTGGTTGTGACAACATCTGCTCAAACCGTACCACTTGTTAAAGAACCTGAACGCCTAGAAAGCCGACTACAAGAAATTCCGCCGGAACCGGGAGTTTATTTGATGCGAGATGGCAGCGATCGCATCATATATATAGGCAAATCGCGCAAATTGCGATCGCGCGTTCGTTCTTATTTCCGAGACTCCCAAAGACTCAGCGAACGTATCGCCACAATGGTTAAGCAGGTGACAGAAATCGAATTTATTGTCACCGATACCGAAACAGAAGCTTTGGCGCTGGAAGCTAATCTGATCAAGCAGCACCAGCCATACTTCAACGTCCTACTTAAAGACGATAAAAAATATCCTTACGTCTGTATTACTTGGTCAGAAGATTATCCACGTATTTTTATTACTCGTAAACGTCAACTAGGTAAAGAAAAAGATAAATTCTACGGACCTTATACCGATTCTCGCCTACTGCGAGAGATATTGCGCTTGTGCAAGCGTATCTTTCCTTTGCGACAACGTCCTCAACCGTTATTTAAAGACCGTCCTTGTTTAAATTACGATTTGGGACGGTGTCCGGGTGTCTGTCAAAAGTTGATTTCACCAGAAGAATACCGCAAAATCGTCCAAAAAATAGCGATGGTTTTCCAAGGTCGAAGTCAGGAACTCATAGATATCCTAACCGAGCAAATGCACAAATCAGCAGAAGCACTAAACTTTGAGTCAGCAGCACGGATTCGTGACCAAATTGCTGGGTTAAAGTCGCTCAATGCTGACCAAAAAGTGTCTTTACCAGATGATACAGTTTCCCGTGATGCGATCGCCCTCTTCTCGGACGAACAACTCGCCTGCATTCAATTATTCCAGATTCGCGCTGGGCAATTGGTAGGACGCCTTGCTTTCGTCGCAGATGCTCATGCTGAACCTGGTGCTATCTTACAACGGGTTTTGGAAGAACATTATCAAACTGCTGACTCGGTAGAAATTCCCACAGAAATTCTGGTACAGCACGAATTGCCAGATGCGGAGATATTAGCGGATGTCTTGACTGGGCGCAAGGGACGAAAAGTAACGATTTTGGCACCCCAGCGACAAACTAAGGCAGAATTAATTGAGATGGTGGAACGTAATGCTCAATACGAATTGCAACGAATGCAAAAATTGGGCGATCGCAACCAACAAGCAATGCAAGATTTAGCCGCGATCGTCGATTTACCCGAGTTACCCCACCGGATCGAAGGTTACGACATTTCCCATATCCAAGGGTCAAATGCAGTCGCTTCCCAAGTCGTGTTTATTGACGGTTTACCCGCCAAGCAGCACTATCGCCACTACAAAATCAAAAATCCCACAGTCACAACAGGACACTCAGACGATTTTGCCAGTCTTGCGGAAGTTATTGGGCGTCGCTTTCGCAAATATGCCGAAGATCCGCAACTACCCAGAGTAGGAAATCCCGATTGGCCTGACCTTGTCATGATAGATGGTGGTAAAGGTCAGTTGTCATCTGTTGTCGCAGTCTTGCAAGAAATGAATTTACTGGAAGATTTGCGAGTTGTGAGTTTGGCAAAACGCCGAGAAGAAATCTTTTTACCAGGAGAGTCCGAACCGCTAGAAACTGACGCAGAACAACCCGGAGTGCAACTTTTGCGGCGCTTGCGAGATGAGGCGCATCGGTTCGCCGTGAGCTTTCACAGACAGCAGCGCAGTGATAAATTAAAGCGATCGCGTTTAGATGAAATTTCTGGTTTGGGACACCATCGACAAAAGCAGCTTTTAGGGCATTTTCGCTCTGTTGATTATATTCGGCAAGCAACTCCCGCACAAATCGCTGAAGTTCCGGGTATTGGTCCACGTTTAGCTCAAGAAATCTACGATTATTTCCATCCGTCTTGAGGTATTGACGCACGTTAAGCGCACGCAAGTGTCGCAGGGGTGCGCGAAGCAATCACTTTAACCTCAAACGTCCGGTTTGTGGTTTATGCAAACGAAAAGCGCTGTATTTGAGAGTTGCACAGATTACTTTTTTCCCGCCCGAAGATTACCTAATAAAAAAACCGCAGTGAACCAGCGCTCTTTGGAGGGTTTCCCTCCGCAGGCGACTGGTGAACCCGTAGGGAGGCGCAGAGGAGGACACTTGTGTGCGGGGGTTCCCCCCGTTAAAGAAAGTGTCCGTGACACAGAGGTAAGAGTTAGAGAGATTTAGGTAATTTTAGACTGGGAAAGGAGTAATATCATGTTCGGCTAATTACTTCCTTCCCGCCCGAAGATTACTTAATTAAAAAACCGCAGTGAACCAGCGCTCTTTGGAGGGTTTCCCTCCGCAGGCGACTGGTGAACCCGTAGGGAGGCGCAGAGGAGGACACTTGTGTGCGGGGGTTCCCCCCGTTAAAGAAAGTGTCCGTGACACAGAGGTAAGAGTTAGAGAGATTTAGGTAATTTTAGACTGGGAAGGGAGTAGTTATGATTTCCACCTTGACTGCACCCCACCCCGCGTTTATCTGCGCTTAGGCTCCCACCCCCTAATCCGCAAAGGGGGTCGGTGAGTTCCCCGAGCTTCGGGGAGGGGATAAAGGGGTGGGGTTCTTCAGGAATGATAAGTAATCAACCGAACCTGAGATAAGTAGGCGGTTATATGCATTGGCGAAAATCCACCAAGTCGTGCGGTTTTCACTTGTCTGATTTAAACGGGAAGCGCTTTTTGCTAATTTTTTCTTTGGATGATTTTTTTTTTTAATAAAAAGTAGTTTCTTAAAAAAAATTTTATTTTCTAATAAAAAATTTAGCTGGAAACAGCATCTATCTTGAGATTTATAAAGTATCTACCATAGGTAAGAAATAGTATGGGTATAATTAATATCACATAGTGAATTTATCAGTTCTGATGTAGCTGATTGTGTCCAAGCATCCCTACTCCTTATCACTCGTATGCTGACCGAACATCGTAAACCCGTGTGCCTATCACTTGTTTCTACAGACGTGCCAGTATTGTCTGTAGTCGATGCTGCCGCAACATTGTCTCAAAAAGGCAGTGATCGATTCTATTTACTATTAACCGCACCGCCAAATACAAGCTCCCAAGAGGCGTTAGCGAAGCTTTCCGTTGGCGAAGCCTGCCCAGAGGGCATAGGAATCGCCCCCACCAATCCCAGAACCTGGTGGTTGGAAATTTCCCCTAACCGCGTCATTATGACCATGCAGGGTAACGCTCAGTTGAATTACCGTCACATCTGGAAACAAGGCATTTCTGGCAGTAGTCGTTATTGGCTGCCAACTGAGTCATCGCCGCCTAATAAACCAATAAGCTTACGGAATTTTACTAATATATTGGTGCTTGACGGACACCCACTACCAAGGAATTTGCGGGTGGAATATGAATTGTGGGCGGAAAAAGTCCAACTGGGACACTACATCCTAAATTTGGAAATTCAGCATTAACATCAAGGTAGTAGTAGCAAAAGTTAGTTTTTGCTGACATCTGAACCACTAAAAACCGACGCAGAATAAGTAGGGGTGCAACTATTCTGCCGGTTACGGGATAAGGCGCATCGGTTCGTGGTGAGTTTTCACTCTTAGCAGCGCAGTGAAAAATTAGACCTGCCTTGAAAATAATGCTGAGGGCAGAGGGCAGAAGGAAGAATCATTTTCATCCTTTCTTGTGTACGAAGTACATGGAGTCTCTTGCGGAATGTGAGTTCCATCTGTGTCCATCTACTTCGGCGTTCATCTGTTTATGAGCTACCAACGGTACTATGTCTTCTTTGAATGTCGAGGTTTTAGAAAAAAGTTTTGCGGGCATTAAGCCTTACGTCACACAGTTCGCATCAAGATTCTATTACAATCTGTTTACTGACTATCCTCAGCTTGAGCCGTTGTTTGCCAACACCAATATGCAAGAGCAGGACAAGAAGTTAATGATGACTTTGGTGTTGGTAATTGACAATTTACGGAACTTTGCTTACTTAAAGACTATACTGAGGGATTTGGGAGAAAGACACGTAAGATACGCCACTATCGAGGAACATTATCCGATGGTGGGTACAGCGCTGTTAAAAACCTTTGAATTTTATTTAGGAACGGACTGGACGCCAGAAGTCAAGCAAGTGTGGACAGATGCCTATGCAGAGATTGTCAATATAATGCTAGAAGGGGCGAAGCCTCCTGAACAAACACTGAAATCGGAGAATGAACTTCAGCCGAGTACCAAAATAGCTATAGTAAACTCTGTCCCAACGCACCCTCCTGCTAGTGCTTCTACCCTGAATGATTCTGAGAAAACCGCTAAGTTAGACGATCTATCGCAGCCGAAAACTAACCCAGCCAGGACAAGCTTTGCTCCAACCCAGCCTCCTGCTCCTGTCTCTAGCCTTAAGGTGAAGTTATTACCAATCATTTTTGTAGTAGCTGGTTTGTTGAGTGTTGGGCTTGTGTACTACCATTCCACCTCGACGGAAGGACAAGAGGGAGTCATACCAATTCAAAATTCAAAATTCAAAATTCAAAATTAAGAAAGCCTAATATAACCAGGGTTTGGGAGTGTCTATCTGTCGCATTCTTTTTTCAAATTGGTATTACGACACCAAAAGGAAAAATTGTTTGCTAAACAGAATTTGATCGGACATCTTCAGGCATTTGCTAGGCGATCGTGCAAGCGTGATCATCACGTGAGCCGTTTCTCGTAGTACAGGCTGAGTGGGTCGTCGGTGTAGGGACCGAACGGGGGAATGCGGTAAAAGCCCACCCGCTCGTAAAGCCCGATTGCTTCTCGCTGGTGAACCCCAGTTTCTAAGCGCAGCAAGGTGATGTTGTGAGCATGGGCATAGTCTGCCAAATGATTGAGCATCAACTTCGCGAAGCCTAATCCACGGAATTGTGGACGCACATACATCCGCTTGATCTCGCCATACTCAGTGCCCACCAATTTGATACCGCCACAACACGCCGGCGTCTCATTTACACGCAGCAGGAAAAACGCCACGTCCTCGGCAAGCAACTTGTCAACACTGAACCCATGACGGCTTTCGGAAGGATAAAGGGGTTCAAGAAGGGCTTCCAGCTCTGTAATCAAGCTGATGGCATCAAACGTGTCAGGGCGTTCTCTCGTGATGATGGCTGACATTGGATGCGCGTAATCCTTTGTGTATGTCAAATGCTTTGGACGTCTTGAACATGATAAAGCGTGTCGCCAAGCACTAGTGCCTTTAGTATACTACCTGGCAGTTGCTCATTCAACGGTGTGTGTTGGCGTTTGGGAGTTCTTCTTTTTAAATGCTGACAGGCATATGCTCGTCAGCTCATCCACATTAAGTACATTTTCCACATCCACGTTTGCCAATCCAAGTTGGTTGACAGTGTTGATAATTTGATCGTTGAATAAATTGTTGCGCTCCAAAAACTTATCAACCATCATTTTTTCACTATGGGATTTTGATTCATAATCACTTGCGGCGTAGATTCTTCGTCTTATGAACTCGTTGCTGGCTGTGAGCCAAATGGCAGCAATGTTTTCAAAGTTTAGAGTATTTACAAGATCTGGCAATAAAGCCGAACCCTCCAGTATCAATCTGTCAGCTGACACATCGGTTGCATGGAAAGTGACAATATCTTTGATAAGCGACCACACATTTTCTCTGTAATGACGAAGGACGTCACTGATAAGTTCATCGGCTGACAGTAATAGATAATGATCCGCTACGTGATTTGGAACTTTGTTTGGTTTTGCTTGCCACGGACGTCCAGGATGGCGAGCTAGTTTGTCTGTGGAACGGTAGTTCCATCCCAAATGAGATGCCAGAGACTGGGCAAGGGTCGATTTACCCACATGAGATGAGCCGCCGATGAGCAGAATTCTGTGTTCACCAAACATAGGGATCGTGTTAATTTCTATAATTGGAATTTTTGCTTATTTCTTTACCACGATTTATTGTTTTGAGCAATAGTAAACAAAGATTAATAAAATCTAAAAGTTAACATTTTGTTACTAAGACTCAGGATAGACTTAGTTTCTAACTAATACTTTTTGGATACACCTACAGAATAAAGCCATTAACTTATGGGTTCTGCTTGCCCAGGTTTATTCGTTAGGAAAGAGTAGACTCGCAAAGGGCGAAGATTTGCCACAGAGGAAATGAGTTGCTTTCGCTCCATAAAGAGCGGCTCACGGTTGCTATTATCCAAAACTATTGAATTTTTACCTGTTTGCTACAAATATCAACTTTTAAAAAAGCTGGAATGGCTTATAGCAAAAAAAACAAACTTGATATGACTACAAGTAACACAGTCTCAAAGCATTAAGGTTTGGGCTCATGTTATTTATGATGAGACTTGAACCTCTAGAGATAATTTATATATCCTCAGTTGGATAGCATATACCCTCATAATAAGGATAATTAAGAAAATATAAATGAAAAAGAACACGTAATTTTGTGTTAATTTAAGCGATAAATTGTTATCGGTTGTTCAATTCTGCCAATCTAAAAGATTTACAAGTTGAAGAAAGCGTTTTTTCAAAAAAAATCATGAAATTCCAGAGTTTAAAAATGCAGATAGTACAAAAAATTCGCTGCCCAAACTGTGGTAGCGAAGGTGAAAGGCATTATTTATCTGATAGTCAGCTGACTCGAACGCAATGCCCAATCTGTGACTACTTGATGATCAATTGCACGCTTACTGGCAAAGTTATTGAGGCTTATGCTCCAGGTATTCATGCACGGCGTTAATTGAACGTGAGTTTGACTCGCGTCAAAGCAGACCTCACCCCAAACCCCTCTCCTACGAGGAGAGGGGCTCTTAACCCTGATTTTAATGTTGCTCCTCCCTCTCCTCCTAAAAGGAGAGGGAGGTTGGGAGGGTGAGGTTTGTCGAACTCACGTTAATTGAGGAGGAAACGGGGACGCGGTGAGACAGCGCTGCAGGAGGGCAATGCCAAAGTGAGCGCTCAGCCGAACGCTTTCCCGACCCAGGCGACTGCGTGCCTCCTACGGAGGAGCTACGCTAACGCCGAACCCGTGCCGAGCCTCCTCCGGAGACGCTGCGCGAACGGCGAAGCCGTGGCATTAGCCATAGGCATACCCGAAGGGTGACACGGGGAATGAATCGATAAAACTCTCCGCGTCCCCGCGTCTCCCCCTCTGACTCATCTGCCTCATTTTCTCCTGCTATTTCTTGCTTGCCCGTAGTTGTCCACAAGCAGCATCCGCTTCTAAACCACGCGAGTAGCGAACACTAACCGCGATTTTTTGCTGCTGCAGGACTTTCACAAAAGCTTGAATTCGGTTTTGGTTGGGGCGTTTGTAGTCTGCTTCTGTGATGGGATTGTACGGAATCAAATTGACATGGCTCTGGAATCCCCGCAGACGTTTTGCCAATTCCAATGCGTGTTCTGGCAAATCATTCACCTCAGCGAGGAGAATGTATTCAAAACTGACACGGCGTCCAGTAATTTCCACATACTCGCGGCATTCAGCCAGCAAATCTTCAATAGGATAGGGGCGGGCGCTGGGAATGAGTTGTTCTCGTAGTGTTTGGTTGGGAGCATGGAGACTGACAGCAAGAGTGACTTGCAACTGATGCTGAGCCAACTGGCGAATGCGATCGCGTATTCCAACAGTAGAGACAGTCAGGTTGCGCTGTCCAATACCTACATCTTTATTTAGGGATTGGATAGCTCCGATCAGATGATCTGTATTCAACAACGGTTCACCCATACCCATGAATACCACATGGCTCACCCGCTGCTGGAAATCTTCCTGAACTGTCAACACCTGATCGACAATTTCATGGCGGGCAAGATTGCGCTTGTAGCCTCCTTTACCAGTAGCGCAGAAATCACACGCCATTGGGCAACCCACCTGGCTAGAAACGCAAACCGTTAAGCGCTTTTCTGTAGGAATACCCACAGATTCAACAATTTGACCATCTGCTAGTTGTAAAAGATATTTGACAGTACCATCGGGAGCTACAGAGCGATGGTGTATCTTTGAACGCCCGATGGGAATTTCTGCAACTTCAGCACGCCATTGTTTGGAGAAGACAGAGATATCCGAGAGACTACGCACTCCCTTTTGATAAATCCAATCGTGCAGTTGCTTTCCCCTGTAAGCTGGTTGTCCCTGTTGCTGCACCCAAGCCGTTAACTCCTCTACACTTGCCCCTAAAAGCGGTGGAATAGAGATGTTTGGTTGTGGCGGAGTATCAGTTTTAGGGGAGGGGAGTACAGAGACAGACTTAGCAGACATGGTAGTTAAGAAATTCGCCTTGGATCTTTATGGTAGGCGATCGCTGCTCTTGTTGCCTGGGTTTATGATTGCGGTTTCCAACACTGGCAAAGTTAGGACTATTGTTTCAAAAACGTCTTCAGTCGGATGGCAAATTCATTCTAACCCTGAAGTTGAGCGAGACGCGAACGGTAGGAAAGCTACGATGCCGCTCGCGTTCTCAGTCGAACAACTTGTTAGGCTACTGTCCGTCACGACATCAATGTGACGTGATGGTGATTGCGCCTATGGGTAAACTCTCACTTGATACCCGTTCTCCATCAGAATTAGTAGCCAACAATTGGATTTGCCATTTTTTCCCCCTAAGATTCAAGCGGTCAATCGTCTCAGTTATATCAATATGCTGGCGGCTCTTGAATTGGTGGCTGTCGTGATGGTCATGATGGTCTTGATGGTCATGATGGTCGTTATGAAGACCTTGTGCGCCGAAGATTCCGAATGAACCCGCAAATGTTCCCTCCAAATTTGTAGTTTCTGAAACTGAATCAACAGCATCATTCACAAACAGGTCTACTAGAAAAGAGTCCCCATTACGATCAATATCGCGGACTTCAACAATAATTTTGGGCTGGCGAGTACTGAATCCCTCAAATCCAGGGAGGTTAGGTTGCGGGCAAATGACATTTTCAAGTCCCTCATAGGTGTAATCCAGCCTAGAATTCGTAGGATCTAGCGTGTCAGCCACTGTCCAACCAGGGAAACCAGGTAATTCTTGATTGAGAATTGCTTCAGGCGGACGAGAATTGCGTTGGCAACGCTGCCAAATAGCCCATTGACGGTCTACATTTGCATGATGAGACCAAAAAATTGGATCGTACGCAGCTCTTGGAACAGATGACATATCTCCCCTGAAACCACCAACCCAGACATGAACACTTCCGTGCGGCTCTTCAATAGCAGTATTGAATTCAGTGTAAGATTGTCTTTCCAATGCAAGCGACACTGATGCAGCATAGCTTGCTAATTGTGCAGTGTTCTGACTTGGATTGCGACGTGTTTGTCGGCTGCGGTCTTCAATTGGTCCAGAGAACAAAGGATTTGGCTGCATTAAACCATTTTGCTCTTGATAATTAGGATTCCCATGAGCCTCGGCAATACCAGAAGAGAGTGATTCCCGTGACGTCCAGTCCCAGTAAGGCAACGTAACAGATGGATCTATAGTTCTTAAAGCGTCTTCAAACTGTGTTATGTAAACTCGATGCCACGGTAAAAATAAAGAACTTCCGTGTGGGCACAACCGCCGAGGAATTCCATGATAGCCACCAAGATCAATAAAGCTGTTGAGTCCATCCCTTCTTTGGAATTCTGCCATAGCTCTTCGCAATGCGAGAAGTTCAGAGGCTGTAAGTTGGCGAATTTCTTTTCTTATTTTCATAAAGCAGTCTTTTCAGATTGAAATTATCAGCTTAACCATTCAATTCATCTCAAGCCTGCAATCGGCGGGGCAGTTTTTTACAAGCACCCGACACAAGCACCCGACAATGGAGTCTAGTCAATAGTGTCGTTTGAAGCTTTGAGTTTTGATTGAATTGGCTTTATTTGTTTACAACTTTATCTACACGCCTAAAACTTTTTTTTCTGAAAAGCATACGCAAGAGTACCCTTAGGGGTACTCTGTAGTTGGGTAAAATAGTCTAGGTATACTTTCAAGAAACACATTTTATAATCCTTATACAGTAAGGCTTTTAGAGATTTAAGTGAAATGTGTTTCTTTCATATGTTGCTTGCGCTCTAAGTGCTAGTTAAAGGCTCACATCTTGCACCAAGAAAATTTGATGTTCAATAATAACTCAGTATTAAATTAAAACCCTTAATTTAGCGATGAAAGCTAACAAAAATCAGGTAGCCTTATTGCGTATCTTTTTACATTCCCTAGGTTTGTACGGAGAGGTGCAAGATCTGAGTATATGGAAGCTGCCATTATAGCTAAAATTTATTTAGCATACGGATATTTAGCTTTTAAATAGGTCAAAGAAAAACTGGCAGCATTTATACAAAGAAATTAACCAAAAGTTGTGCCGTTCCAGCCCCACATCGCGCCTTTAGCATCAGCAAATTCTATATATATACGATTTTGAGGCACACCAAGCGTTTTGTTAATTTCTTGACAAAAGTCTTGGCTCATCGCCTGAGTTTGGTCTGGCTTCATTGTACCGACACTCTTAATCTCGATGTAGCACACTGGGTCTGTCGTACCACCAAATGTCATGGGAACTCCGGCTTCAAAAGCCGTCATCATGTAGGATTCGGGTTTTCCAGTATGCTTGGCTAGTTTAGCTGAGAGGGTTTTGAGCATTGCTTCAACTTCTTCTCCAAGAGGAGCAGATACAGAAGTTTGCACTTTAATTAAGGGCATAATAACAATTCAAAATTCAAAATTACCAATTTTGATAGTATCAATTACCCAGTTAATTTTATCGAACCGCATGAGGCAAGAGAAGGACGGTGAGGGGATGAGGGAGATGAGGGAGATGAGGGAGACGCGCAGACAGAAAGTTTCCCTTTGTCTGCGTGTTCCCGTGTCCTGTTCAGTGGTGAGATGAGCGAAACAGATGACTGTGTTCGGGATGATATAAACGAGAGCGCGCTGATGCTTGTGAGAGTGCAGGGCTGATTATGTAAAGTGTGGTGCGAATCAGATTTTCTTGGTGAGTACAGTCTGCCATTTGATTGAGCGGAACAACCCTAATTTTTTCATCACTCCACCCTAAGCGATAGCAAATAGCCACTGGTGTTTCGGCTGGGTAGTGTTCCAGCAGTTTGGCTTGCGCTGCTTCAACGTGACGCGCACTCAAATATAAACATAAGCTAGCTTGATGAGCCGCGAGCGTTGCTAATTCCTCGCTTGCGGGAACTTCTGTGCGTCCGCTGATGCGCGTGAGTATGATTGTTTGGACTAAACCGGGAACAGTAAGTTCTACTTTGAGTTTAGCGGCGGCTGCTTGAAAGGCACTGATGCCTGGTATGACTTCAAAGGGAATTTCTGCCTCTGCCAAAAGATGCATTTGCTCGTGGATGGCGCTGTAAAGACTGGGGTCGCCAGAATGGAGACGAACGACTGATTTGTGCGATCGCACTCCTTCTATCATGATTGGCAAAATCTCTTCTAAAGTCTTGTTTGCAGTGTGAATAATCTGGGCATCTTCGCGGCAAATTTCTAAAATTTCTTGAGGTACCAAGGAATCAGCAAATAAAATCACATCGGCGCTTTCTAATAGTTTCTGCGCCTTAACAGTTAATAATTCTGGATCTCCAGGACCTGCACCCACGATATAAACAGTAGGTTCTAAAGCTTTATAAGGTTTTTCCTTACGTATTAGGCTCGTATATTTACGCATATGCGAACACACAGCAATTCCTCAAAAAAATTTTTTTAGCATTTCCTCAGTATCTTTCCGGATAGAACCCCTCCTTCTAGAAAAGTGTATTGGTAGATGCACCCTGGTTAAGCCCTGGAGAACACTCTGGGGCATTTTTTATTTTTGAGCCAAGAGTCCTCCTTCTCATGTGCTTACCTCCTCTCTCCATTTGCTTCAAGAGTGGAAACGACATCCGGTAAAGGGCGTTTAGCTATATAAAGCCAAGCTAACCCAGCTAAACCAAAGACGATTCCCAGTAAACTCACGACTTGTGCTATCCGTAGCGGTCCAAGCATCAAACTATCCGTGCGAAAACCTTCAATCCACAAGCGTCCTAAGCTGTAAGCTGCCAAATAAACAAGAGACAGCGTACCTGTTTTCAAAGCTGGTTTGCCCGACAAACTCCTAAAAAATAAAGTTATCAGCAAAGCGAATACCATCAAATCCCACACAGATTCATAGAGAAAAGTGGGATGGAAGTACTCAAAATTAGCCAATTCTGGGGGACGATTTTCTGGTGGAATAGACAGCTTCCAAGGTAAATTTGTGGGGCTGCCAAAAGCCTCAGAATTGAAGAAATTGCCCCATCGTCCAATTGCCTGCCCTAAAATCAATGAAGGAGCCACTAAGTCAGCCAATTGCCAGAAAGAAATCTGCTTAATTTTGGCAAATATTAATGCTGCGACAACGCCACCGATAATGGCTCCATGAATCGCAATGCCTCCTTGCCAAATCGCAATAATCCGCTCTGGGTGCTGGGCGTATTCTGACCATTGAAACAAAACGTAATATAACCGTGCTGCTGGAATTGCTGCAATAACCAGCCAAATTGACAAATCGCTGATCAAGTCTGGATTAACGTTACGGCGCTTTGCCAAGAACTGGGAAAGCGTTACGCCAATCAATACTGCTGTAGCAATCAAAAGACCATACCAACGGATAGTTAATGGTCCTATTTTCACCAGAATCGGTCCTGGAGAAGTAAATTGAAATGCCAAGGGCAAGGTGGAAAAATCCAGTGCCATGCAAAAGTACCTAAAAGACTATAAAAAGCTAATATACATTTGACTTGTGTTTGTTAAGAGCGAGATGGAGAACTCACTCTTGAGGGAAGGAGAGAGGCACAGAGAGAGTGAGGGAGTGAGGGAGAGAGGGAGTGAGAGAGGGAGTGAGAGAGGGAAGTATTTCTTCCATTCATAACGGGTGGCGATCAAAGGGCACTGCGCGGAGCGTAATCGCCGCCAGTGCGCCTGATCCTAAGAAACACATTCTAGGATGCTTGTACAACAAGGCTTTTGGAAAAACTGAAGAATAGACTTCTTGCATGAATCTTTACCCTCACCACGCCACTTGCTACAACGGAGGGAACCTCCGCAACGCAGTGGCTCCTAAATCCCTCTCCCAAGCTTGGGAGAGGGACGCGTGAAATTGGCTCCCCGAATCCCAAAATTGGGAGAAGGGGTTGGGGATTCGGGCAAGTTTTGCATTCGTGCAAGAGGTCTAATGTGTTTCTTTCATATGTTACTTGCGCCTTAAAAACCCGCAAGTTCGAGGCTCAGATCTTGCAGCCAACAAGAGCCAGAGGCTGTAATATCTCGTTACCAGTTGAACCTGGTAACAGAGTTGGAGGCTTCGCCGACTCACTGTTGCAACAGGTACAAGATCTCAGGTAAAGCGCCTAAGCTCCACGGAGCGTGGGATGGTCCCGGATTAAAGGCAATAGCGAGGTGGTTTTAAATTCTATATTCAATCTAAAATCCAAAATTCCTACTCTTGACTTTGTCAAAAATTGTTGTACTGTCCACAGCATTGATTTTAAGTCGCAGTGGGCAAAGAAGGCAGCATAGGCAGTGTATTTATCAAGAACTTTATTTTTAGGGTAGATAAATAAGAGTATGGCATTAGGTGCAACAGAGTTTACCAAAGACAAATATCCTAGATTTTTCAACTGGTGAGGTCAACCCCTTCTCAAGAGCGGAGACGCTACGCACATGAAGGAGCCTGCGCTTTGCGCTTACGCTTAATTCAAAATTCACGCATTCGCTCATTCAAAATGGAAGACTCGAAAGGATGTTGACGGGGGCTTGAATAATGTTGCTAGAGTTCTTTTTCTCTCCATGAATAAATTCAGGGCTTGTATCCGTTCGGCTGAGCTCACGGCGAAGCCTTTTCTTGTTCGGTCAGTGTCCTCCCCACCATACGTACTCGTTGGTGGGGAGTGGGGAGTGGGTACTGGGGACTGGGGGCTGGGGAGTGGCAATTACCTAATCCCCAATCCCTAATCCCCAATCCCTAATCCCTAATCCCCAATCCCTAATCCCCAGCCCCCTTTACTGAAAACTTGGACTTTGTTGCTGCTAACCAGTAGTGGTTAGATATAATCACGTAAACAACTTTGAGGCATCTGTGATTGTGATTGCCATTTATCCAGGAAGCTTCGATCCTATCACCTTAGGACACCTTGACATCATCCAACGCGGCAGTCGCTTGTTTGCCCAGGTGATTGTCGCTGTCGTACGCAATCCTAACAAAAATCCACTGTTTACAGTGCAAAAACGGCTAGAACAGATTCGTGTGTCTACAAAACATCTCGCTAATGTAGAGGTAGACGCCTTTGATGGTTTGACCGTAAACTATGCTCAAATGCGGGAAGCGCAAGTGCTACTGCGGGGTTTACGAGCAATTTCAGACTTTGAAGTCGAACTTCAGATGGCTCACACGAATAAAACCCTTTCTCATCAAATAGAAACAGTTTTCTTAGCAACATCAAATGAGTATAGTTTTTTAAGTAGTAGTGTGGTAAAAGAGGTTGCTAAGTTTGGTGGCTCTGTCGATCATCTTGTTCCCCCGCACGTTGCCCTGGATATTTCCCAATGCTACGCCCAAAACAATCCCGTACCGAACCAAATCAAAACGGAAGCAATCCCCCCCCGCCAGAGTTTGCCGATGGAATCTCCTACGACGGAGACACTACGCGAATAGCAAGCGTAGACATTCAGCAGGAACTCAACCGCTTGGAGGAGATGATTCTTGCCGGTTTCAACATTCCATTGACGCGACGCACGTTAGTGGATGAAGACAAGCTGCTGGATCAGCTTGATGAAATACGGCTTTGTTTACCTGAAGCTTTTCAAGAAGCAGCAGCAATCATCCAACAAAAGGAGGAAATTCTCCTGCAAGCGGAAGAGTACGGGCAACAAATTGTTGATGCAGCGCAAGCCAAGCGATCGCAAATTTTGGATGAAAGCGACATCATCAGACAAGCAGAACACGAAGCCGCCGAACTGCGGCGACAAGTTCAGCAAGAATGCGACGAAATGCTGCAAGAAACCCTCGAAGAAATTGACCGCAAACGACGCGCTTGTCAACAAGAAATAGAGGAAATGCGGCGTCAGGCAATTGCAGAAGCAGAGGCAATTGAACAGGGAGCCGATGACTACGCTGATAGTGTCCTAGAAAATATTGAGCAGAATCTTCAGGATATGTTGCGAGTTATCCGTAATGGACGCCAACAATTACAACCAGACTCCTCTTTAGAGGATAATTCTCAATTTCCTAAGAAAAAATAAAGCCGATCTACAAATCTGACGGATCAATCCCCATCGCCTGTAATCGTTCAGCCAGTCGTTCTGCTCGCAATCGCTCCTGCTCCATAGCCTCATCAGGACTGGGGTAGCGGTTCCCTGCTGCGTCGTACCAATACAGCCACTCCCGTGTCCAACCACTGTAGGTTCCCATACCCCGCCCAATTCCTAAGCCAATCTCTGGCATATAAAACGGTTCTCCTGATTGATGAAGCACATACTCACTATCAACGAGGCGGTAAACTTCAAACGGTTGGTGCTTATCTCGTTGCCAATAGTCCAGGTTGTAGACGACGTAGTACAGCACCCCTAACTGTACATACTTCTGCTGTTTTTCGTCGTACTCTCCACCGTATTTGTGAGAAACACACTCTAATGCCAAGATAGGAACGACAGAATTTTCTTGCCATAACACATAGCTCAGCCTTCCTCGCTGTCCTTTTCGCCGTTCTACCCCTATGCTGAGAAATCCATCTGGTACTAATGGCTCTGGATAACGTTGGTTGGGAATGTAGTATATACCCATGTCCACCCCAAAGAACCAATCCATCCGCTCTGACCAAATTAAGGCTAAGCTGGCTAGTAACAAGTTGGGTATGAGGTTTTGCAGTTCATTATCCACAGGGGTATCGTCAGAGCTGGGTAACTCTTCAGCAGTAGGCAAACGTTCCAGCGAGTTGTAATCTAGCATGGCGACAACCGATTTTGGAGCAGGTATCTGTATGTTAGCGTTGTCGCCACATCACAAAAACCCAGTTTTTCTTAAAAACCAGGTTTATCGACAGAAGTCTCTGCTTCACATCACTACAAAGTATAAGTAAAATCTTCTACCAACATACCGGGAACCATACTGCCCCCAAGTTGGCGACTCTCGTAAGTTCCGACTTCAGGAATGAATTCTTGAAAGTTGGTCAAATCTATCAAGTTTTCTCCCCAAAAACGATAGAGACTTTCATCAAAACGCAAATTTTCAATAGGGGCGATGATTTCGCCACCTTCCACCCAAAAACAAGCATAACGGGTCATACCTGTAATTCTTCCTGTGGGGCGATCGCTCCAATTCAAGTAATGTAAATTAGAGACATACAAACCCGTATCTAAACTAGGAAGAATTTCCTCAAATCTTAAATTTCCTGGACTCACTTCTGGCGCACGTAAAGCCTCATAACTATTAGCGCCGTTAGCAGTTTTTTGATATTCCTTTGCTGTGCGAGAACTCACCAGCGTATTTACCAAAACTCCCTTTTCAATTAAAGGTAATTCTGGTGCTGCCATTTCCCCCAATTCATTAAATCGCGGCACCAACCCTCGTTGAAAGTTTTCTTTCACATAAAATGCATTACTCAACTGCTTTTCTTTCCGCCACAATAAAGCTAAAGCACTGCCTCCTTGTTGTAAATCAGCTTCACTGACACCTCCCCAAGAAAGCATGGCTAATAAATCAGCAACTGCTGCTGGTGCAAAATAAGTTTTGTAGTGACCCCGTGGTAATTCTTTTACAGAACGAGAAAGCAATTTTAGTTGTTTTTTGGCATCGCTAATTTTAGCTCCATAAGCTTCTTGATTCCAATCACTACCTGCAAAAGTCCCTTTAACAGCTTGTCCTTCGGTCGTGAATATAGAATAGTCCAATGTAAAAGTATCAGTACTAAACCAATGCTTTTGACCACTGGAATCGGCATAAGCTTTAATAACAATTCCCCCAGCATATATACCTGTAAAATCTAATTCTACAACCTGTTCTAGCACCGTTGGCACGACCACTTCATCAGCCAATAAATTGCCAGAATGGACTTCTCGACTGGTATTTGTTCCTGATGGTAATACTAAATATGGATCTACGGGTAACTGGGGAAGTTCTTCGCGTAGTTCTTGCAAAGCTTGATATGCCAAAGTCCAATCTTCTTCGCAATTTCCAGTAAAGGGAAATTGCCGAGAACTACTGCGCTGATTTTGCATTAAAGTCAGTTCAATCCAACCATCAGCGACACAACCTGTTTGTCGCACTTTGGCACGATTGAAACGAGTAAATTGACTGCGTTCACTGCTGAGTTTCACAGTGAATTCTTCATCTTCTTTCTTATCTAGAAGAGTGTCAATCAGTTGGTTAAAGCTGACTTCTAAGGCAGATAGTTCTTCGTGTTTCACGGGCATTATTGTAAATCGAGGGAGGGAGGGAGTGAGGGAGTGAGGGAGGGAGGGAGTGAGCGAGGGAGTGAGCGAGGGAAAATTCTTTCTTTGTCCCTCTTTCCCTTTGTCCTTCGCTCCTCTTCAAGCGCCGCCGCCAAAAACTTCGACGTTAGCAAATACACAAATGGGTGAACCATGACCTACCGAAATCGCTTGGTTTGGTTCTCCCTTACCACAAAAAGGAGTTCCATACATCTCCCAAGTGGAGGAGTTTCCTACTTTTACTAAACTGTGCCAAAACTCTGGAGTCGTGGCTCTATAGTTGGGATTGCGGGCGGTTTTGGTGAGTTTGCCGTTTTCAATTAATTTAGCGTACTCGCAACCAAACTGAAATTTATAGCGGCGATCGTCAATCGACCAGGAGCGATTGGATTCCATATAGACACCGTGTTCTATTCCAGCAATGATTTCCTCAAATGAGGCTTCCCCTGGCTCTAAATTCAAGTTTGCCATGCGGTCAATTGCTGGTCGATTCCAAGAGCTAGCACGCGCACAAGCAACACCCGGTACGCTTGCTCTTGCTTGGCTTTCCAAACTGCCCAAACCCCGCAGGAGAACGCCTTCTTTGATTAAATACTCCCGTGTTGCCACAGCACCTGTATCATCAAAGCCATAGCTCGCAAATTCACCCTGTACCGTGGGGTCAAAGGTAATGTTCATTACGGGTGAACCATACACCAAAGTGCCGAAATCACTTTTACTGACGAAGCTTCCTCCGGCGTAATTGCGTTCATCTCCCAAAATTCGGTCGATTTCTACGGGATGCCCGACACTTTCGTGGATTTGTAGCATCATCTGGTCTGGCGCTAACACCAAATTGGTACGCGTGGTTGGGCATTCTTCTGCTGTCAACAGTTCTACTGCTTGTTCACCAATTTGCTGCACCCGATGCCATAAGTTTGGTTCTTGGAAAAGTTCCAGTCCGCCTTGGTAACAGTTTGCTTGCCAGCCGTTATTGCTGCGTTGCTGGACAATTGAACCATCTTGTGCAGTTGCTCCGTAATGAGTGCTAAAAAACATGAATTTTTGATACACTTCAGAGCCGTTGCTACTAACAAACCAAGTTTCCCTTTCGCTGGTACTGGCAACAACTGTGGTTTGTACAATTTGGTCAGAGACTTTTAAAGTCTGGCAAATGCGCACAAGTAAATCGCTGATTTCCCCTGGACTCAGAGCATCCAAGGCTTGAAGAAACGGCGAAGTATACTGACCGACGACTTTAGGACGCTCTCTGGCTGCGTTAAATGGATATATCCACCATTCGCTGGCTGCAAGTGCTTGTTTATACGCTTTTTCAGCAGCAGATTGCAGGTCTTGTAGCTGCAGTGAATTAGTAGCTCCATAGCCTATACACCCATTTACCATTACTTCCAACATAGCTCCGGTAGTGGAAGATTTACCGTTGCTTTGGGGTATGCCATCACGGAAATGACGGTTATATGAAGTATCTTTGACGGCTCTAATACCGAGCCAATCAGCAGGTATATTTATTTGAGCGATCGCTTTTGTTAGTTCAGACCACATAACAATTGAATTTTAACTCCGGTGCCATCTAGTGCCTTCACGGCTATCAATTAGGGTAATACCTTGTGCTTGTAGTTCGTCACGAATGCGATCGCTTTCGGCAAAATTCTTCGCTTTACGCGCTTCCTGTCTTTTCTGAATCAACGCCTCAATTTCTGCATCGCTTATACCGCTATTTTCGGGTGTTTGATCTGACATCTTGGCTTCTAAACCCAGAACTTGAGCTAATGTGACAAGAGTTTGCCACTTGCTTTGTAGCTCTACACTTGATGTTTCGGTTTTTCCCTCATGTACTAAAATATTTCTCTGGCGTTGTAGTTCCTTGGCTAATTCAAACAGTACAGGTAACCCACCAGAAAAATTAAAGTCATCATTGACAGCTTCTTGGAAACGCTCAACGTAAGAATTTTCGATTTTGGATGATTCTTCCCATCCGAGTTGTTTACCATATTCATAGCCGAAGAGTAAACCTTCTTTGAGAGTTTGCCAACTGTTTGTCTTGTCGGCTAGAGCCTGATCAGTAAAATCAATCGGTTTGCTATAGTGCGCCCCGAGTACAAACAACCGCACCACCATTGGGTCAACTCCTCGATCCAGCAGATCCCGAATCCTGATAAAGTTACCCAAAGACTTGGACATTTTTTCACCATCCACTTTTACCATGCCGTTGTGCAGCCAGTAACGCGCCAGTGGTTTTCCTGTGACAGCTTCTGATTGAGCAATTTCATTTTCATGGTGGGGAAACTTTAAGTCTTCACCTCCAGTGTGAATGTCTATGGTTTCGCCAAGGCGATCGCGCACCATCGCCGAACATTCAATATGCCATCCCGGACGACCTTGACCCCAAGGTGATTCCCAAGCGGGTTCTCCTGCTTTTGCTGCTTTCCACAAAGCAAAGTCAAACGGATCTCTTTTCTTCTGATACTCTGGATCATCCACATTCACCCGTTCGCTGGCTCCTGCTTGCATATCTTCTAATTTGCGTCCAGAAAGTTTACCATACTGATCGAACTGACGCACTGCGTAGTAAACATCCCCGTCAGCCGGGTAAGCGAAGCCTTTATTTTCCAATTCATGAATCAGCCGCACAATGCCATTAATCGTGTGAGTTGCACGGGGATACTCATCTGCATCCTTGATCCCCAGCCGCCTCATATCCTCAAAATACGCTTTAATATAGAATTCAGAGACAGCTTCCATTGATGAACGTTCTTGCCGCGCTCGATTCAGTATCTTGTCGTCAATATCGGTAAAATTTTGGACGAAGCGCACTTGATAACCAAGAAATTGCAGGTAGCGACGCACCACATCCCAAACAATGCAAGCTCTAGCATGACCCAAATGGCAGTAGTCGTACACTGTCACGCCGCAGTAATACATCTTAACTTTTCCGGGTTCGACGGTTTCAAAAGGTTCTTGGCGACGGGTGAGTGTATTGTAAACAGTTAGGGTCATAACCAAGTTTTACTAAATGTTTTACTAAATATAGAGATAAGAGATACGTAATAATAGGGGAGGGCCACAGCCCTGCACAAGGCTCTCCCGTCACAGCGACTGGGAACCCGTAAGTCCTACGGACTGGCACTTTCGGCGCTAGCGTCTCTAAAGGAGAAGGGCTGGGATGAAATACCAGCATCCCTATGCTAGTGTTTTCTGTACTCTGTGCGCTACATTCTTCTATTTTGACTTTTTCACAGCATCGCTATGCAAGCAGTTAGTTCCGAATCGAAATCAATAGATGCACCGAAACGAGGATTGCCAGTAACAATTATTACTGGATTTCTTGGTAGCGGTAAGACGACTTTACTTAATCATATCCTGACTAATCAGCAGGGGCTGAAGACTGCTGTTTTAGTGAATGAATTTGGCGAAATTGGCATCGACAATGAGTTAATTATCTCCACTGACGATGACAATAATATGGTGGAGCTGAGTAACGGTTGTATCTGCTGCACCATTAACACTGATTTAGTAGATGCCGTTTACAAAGTTTTGGAACGCCAAGACAAGATAGATTATCTCGTTGTAGAAACAACTGGACTAGCAGATCCGCTACCAGTTGCGCTTACATTTCTCGGCACGGAATTACGCGACTTAACCCGTCTGGATTCAATCATTACGGTCGTAGACGCGGCAAATTACAGCCTGGATTTATTCAATTCTCAAGCAGCCTACAGTCAAATTGCTTATGGTGATGTGATTCTGCTCAACAAAACAGATTTAGTTCCTCAAGCAGAATTGGAGACGCTGGAGGCAAAAATTCGGGAAGTTAAGGAAGGAGCGAGAATTATTCGCACTAACCACTCACAAGTGCCACTCCCCTTAATTCTCAGCGTTGGTTTGTTTGAGACAGATAAGTATTTTGATGATGCTGCTAATAAGCATGATCATGACCATCATCATGACCACCATGAACATGACCATGAACATGAACATCATCACCACCACGATCATGACCACTCTGAATGCGGTCATGACCATGACCATAACCATGATCATGAACATCACCATCATTCTGACCATTTAGAAAATGATGGTTTCACCTCAATATCCTTTCAGAGTGACAAACCTTTTGCAATTAGAAAGTTTCAGTATTTTCTAGATAACCAGTTACCTGAAACTGTCTTCCGCGCAAAGGGGATTATGTGGTTTGATGAAAGTCCCAAACGTCATATTTTCCACCTTTGCGGTAAGCGTTTTACTTTGGATGATGATGAGTGGAAAGGTGAGAAGAAAAACCAGTTGGTGCTTATTGGTCAAAATTTAGATCATCAGGCTTTGCGAGAACAACTGGAAAACTGCGTCTGTCTGCCTTCCACTAATCGTGGTAAAGGGTTTGGGAAATAGTTATTAGTCATTGACTCGTTCCCAGGTTCTACCTGGGAATGCGCTCATAAGTGTGTGTTGAGAGTACTTTATCTTCGGTAGTATTTTTCACAAACTTCATCCGCTATAATTCCTGCAACCGTTCCAGGTACTGCGTAACCTTTTCGTCTGCCTTGATTGGTTTGAATGTAATAATCACTACTTTCACAATTTACCACAAAGATTGCACGTCCAATCTTTCTATCTCTAATTTCAACCATACGTAAATTACCCTTAATAAAGACGGATTTACTGTTCATATATATTGGATATTCTTGTGCATCGTAACCAATAATGTACCATTCTGCTTTAGCTTGAAGAGGAAAGCTGAGCGAAACAGCAGTAGTGCTTACTAAAATGAACAAATGAGTACAGTGCTTAATAAGTTTGTTCATATTGTGCAACTAAGTTTGTTGATACAATTCAACTTAAAATAAACTGTCGCATGAAATCTAAGGTTTCCTCAAGGGTATTTGTATACATCGTTACTGCAATTCAGGGAAATGCCGTTGTAATTATTTTTGGAAGTGGTTGAGAGTTTTTTATTGACTAAGTTTTGTCTACAGCTAGCAACTTGTAACGACCGTCGAAAAAGTTTTGGATAACTTTCTATAACTGCTAAATCTGTTAATTATATCTTTTAGTCAAAAATAAATGTAAATTAGATAACTAAGTATGAGAAAACTCATTCGTTTGAGTTCAAGTAAAATCAACAACAAACAGTAGTTGTGGGCAACAGGCTTGACAAGGAATTTGTGCAGGTTGTTTCCAGTCAAGTAAATCAGTCGTAGAGGTAGATATAGCGAATTGTGCATAGAATACACCCCTCCCTAACCCTCCCCAAGGCATCGGGGAGGGTGCGCTCTCTTCGCAGGTAGTATGCTGTATTCTACTGAGTTGAAAAGCGCTATAAGTAGAGAGTTGAAATTCCAATCCACAATTTAAAATCGATATGCGCGTCATTATCCAACGAGTCAAATCATCTCAAGTGAGTGTGAACGGTGAAATAGTCGGTAAAATTGGACGAGGGCTAAACTTGCTCGTTGGTATTGCCGACACTGATACTGATGCTGAACTTGATTGGATGGTGCGTAAGTGTCTGGAATTGCGGCTGTTTCCTGAAGAAGAAGAGGGCGTTAGCAAAGCTCCTCCTGGGGAGGCTCGTTGGCAAAAATCTGTACAAGAGATAGGCGGCGAATTGCTGGTAGTAAGTCAGTTCACGCTTTACGGTGACTGTCGCAAAGGTCGCCGTCCCTCTTTTGACCGTTCAGCTGCTCCTGAAATAGCACAAGAGTTATATAACCGCTTTGTTGACAAGTTACGCTCAAGTGGTATACGAGTGGAAACTGGTAAATTTGGGGCAATGATGCAAGTCTCTATTGAGAACGATGGTCCTGTTACTTTGTTACTAGAGCGAGAAGCAACATAAGGGTTTATACTGAAAATAAAAATCTCAGCGGCAGCTAGACTGCCAGGTACTAAATGGTGAGAGAATATTAAACTACCGATAACAAAAGTTTAAATTCACTCAACATGGCTCAAATTCAGTTTTCCAGAGGTATAACCGAAGATGTAGTTCCAGACGTGCGCCTGACGCGCTCAAAGTCGGGTGACAGCGCAACAGCGACGTTTACCTTCCAAAATCCCAAAGCTTTAGAGAGCACCAGCACTGATGAAATCACTGGGATGTACTTAATTGACGAAGAAGGAGAAATTGTCACCCGCGAAGTTAAGGGTAAATTCGTCAACGGCAAGCCAGAATCATTAGAAGCAGTTTACGTGATGAGATCCAAAGACGAATGGGAGCGCTTTCTGCGATTCATGCAAAGGTATGCTGAAGAAAACGGTCTGGAATTCAGTAAATCTTAAGCAGTTATTAGTTATTAATGAGTGTTAGTGGTTGGTAGTTCATCAAGACAATCAACAACTAACACAAAACAACGAACAAATACAGCAGAACTCAGAATTCCGCAGCTAGGAACTCAGAAGTAAAATTTGCTCTTAGTCTTGCTTTTAGACAAAGCGCGTTGTACTTCATTTACTTGCAAGGTGCTGTAACTAATAACAAAAACTCTATAGTTTACCTATGACGCACATTCCTCACCCAGATTCCCCAGGCATAGCGATAAGTTGTGCTGTCGTAACTGTCAGCGATACACGTTCAAAAGAAACAGACAAAAGTGGTCAGCTGATTCAAGAATTACTTCGCAATGCCAATCATACAATAGAAGCTTACACGATTGTCAAAGATGAACCTGTGCAGATTCAAAAGCAGATGCAAATGCTGGGCGAGAATCCAAATTTGGATGTTGTGATTTTCAATGGTGGCACAGGTATTGCGCCGAGGGATACCACCTACGATGCTATTGAAAACTTGCTAGAAAAAACTCTGCCTGGGTTTGGTGAGCTGTTCCGCTTTTTAAGTTATCAAGAAATTGGTTCGCGAGCTATTGCATCTCGCGCTGTTGCAGGTATCTATCAACAGAAACTTATCTTTTCCCTTCCCGGTTCGAGTAATGCAGTGCGATTGGCAATGGAAAAGCTGATTTTGCCAGAACTCGTTCACCTGGTTGGACAGATGCGTAAGTGAAAAATTATTTAGAACCACAGATGAACACAGATGCACACCGATATTTATCTGTGTTCATCTGTGTCCATCTGTGGTTTTTTTCACAATAATAAACTCGGCTAGCCGTTCTTATGAAAAATAACCTCCTCTATGAGAGGAGGTCATTATTTTTTTATTCAGGTAAGGGACTTCAAAATAAAAAAATACCCAACTTTTCTTGTGGGATGGGCTTCTAGCCCGTCCTAAAAACTGGGCGGGCAGGATGCCCACCCCACAAAATTGGATAATTTATTTTTTGGAAATCCCTAATTCCTGAAAGAATCATAACCGACCAATTGTTAAACAGATGACAGCCAAAATGGCACTAACTATATAAAAGACGGCAACAACTTGCAGTTCTGACCAACCACTAAGTTCCAGATGATGGTGTAACGGTGCCATCTTTAGCAGACGCTTGCCTTTGCCATCAGGACCTTTGGTAGCTTTGTAATAACCAACCTGTGCCATGACGGAAAGGGTTTCTACGAAGAATATACCGCTGAGAATGAACAGCGCTACTAAGCTGTTAGTCAACAAACCTACTGCTGCTAAAGCGCCTCCTAAAGCCAAGGAACCCGTGTCTCCCATGAAAACACGGGCTGGGTTACGGTTATGTGCCAGGAATCCTAAGCAACTGCCACTCATACAAGCGCAGAAAACCATCAATCCAGGCGAGGAGGGTGCAGCCAGCGCCCCTAATGCCAGCAGTGCGATCGCCACCGTTCCTGCTGCCAACCCATCAATACCATCAGTCAGATTCGTGGCGTTACTTTCTGCCACCAACACAAAGCCAGCCAAGGGCCAGAACAGCAAGCCTAAGGGTAAAGAAAAACCCAAAGGCAAAGCAATTGTTGTAATGTTAAAAGGTTGAGTAAAAAACAGCCACAGACAAAAAGCTAGTGCAAAACCGACTTGCAAAGCTAGTTTCATCCGAGGAGATATACCTTTATTAGACTTGCGGCGCAGAATTTCCCAGTCATCTATCCAGCCAATGAATCCATAACTTAATGTTAAAGCGGAAACGGCTAGCACCTCTGTCGCAAAACTAGACCATACACACGCAGCGATCGCTGCCACGGGAACAAAGAAAATGCCCCCCATTGTTGGTGTACCTGCTTTTTTTAGATGAGCCTGCGGACCATCCTCGCGGATGATTTGCCCTGTTTTCAGTGCTTGCAGTAGTGGTATTGCCCAGAAGCCGGCGGCGGCTGAAGCCACCGCGCAGAATAAAAATGGCAAGGTGAGCGACATACCTTGCCAGGGCAACCTATTTGCCACCCAATCTAACACCAGTGCTGATACACCTAGACTTACACCCAGTACAGAGACCAGACCTATGCCATTGATAATGCTTAATCCTTGGTCAGGAGATAATTTTGCGTCCACGGAAACTTCCCTTCACTCCACACTTGCAAAACTAAACAATCGGGACTATCTATGCCAATATACCTTCAGCCAGAATTATTTACTCCTCATCAGGAGCAGCATCATCGTCGTCATCGAAGTCATATTCGCCAATGCCGTCATCAGTACTCAAAAACTCTGATATTTCTTCTTCGTCATCTAGAAAATCAGGTTCGAGAACATCACGTGCTATCAGACGACCGTTAGATTGCAACCAGTCGAGTAGGGAGGACTCTTGCTTTAATGGAATTACAGATGCCCGCTGGTTTCGGGGTACTTCACGCAATGGAGAATTTAGCATATCTACAGAAGACAATAAAAGGGGAAGGTAACTAGACACTTAGAGTTTATCACTTGATAATGCCCGATTTACTTGTTCATTCAACTGTTTGACCGATAAATCCGACAAAAAAATTTTATTTATTTTTTGATCAGGTATTAATCAGGCAAAATTGAAAGTCAATTTATCATTGGTATGGCACTATACATAGTTCATCAATATTTTTTTAATACTGATGTTTTTGAGGTTACACACGATGCTTGGAAAGACAGATCTTTTAGAAGCAATTGCTGGGAAAAATCGCGGTCTGCTTGCTACAGAGCAGGACAAACAAGCTATTTTGGTAGCAATTGCAAAGTTGGAAGATGTAAATCCTACACCTTTTCCTGTTGAAGCAACAAATTTGCTAAATGGCAATTGGCGATTAATATATACCACTAGCAAGGCTCTATTAAACATTGATAGCTTACCACTGTACAAACTTGGTCAAATTTATCAGTGTATCCGCGTAGAAACTAACAGTGTTTACAACATAGCTGAAATTTATGGCTTACCTTTTCTTGAAGGTATAGTCAGCGTTGCTGCAAAATTTGAGCCAGTTTCAAGTCGGCGCGTCAACGTGAAATTTGAGCGCTCAATTATCGGTTTACAACGTTTACTAGGCTACAATTCTCCAGAGAGTTTTATCCAACAAATCGAAGTCGGTAAAAAACTCACTGCAATTGATTTTCCTTTAAATAGTAAGGAACAACAAGGCTGGTTAGATATAACTTATATTGATGACAATCTGCGTATTGGTAGAGGTAATGAGGGGAGCGTGTTTGTCTTGACAAAAGCATAAGGTTATCCCACAAAAGTCCTTGCGACCAATGAAGTTAAGCGATCCCAGGACTTTTGTCAAGCAGAATTTTACACTTTTTTTGAAGAATGTAGAATGGGGAATAGGTAACAAGTCGTAGGTCAGAGTCAAATGCCTCGCCTGCGCTCTACTCAAACAACCTATTTTTTGTAACCTATCCCCTGCACCTGATAACGTTTACCCAGTAACCTATCCCGTAGGTTCGTGGTTCGCTGCACCCTGTAACTTATTCCCTCTTTACTTTAGATGACGAAAATTGATCGTATAAGTTCCTCAACAGACAACAAGAAGGCAAGATAAATAACTTAACAAAGCTTCTTGATGAGACCTCCTGGTTGTAGAGTGAAATCAATTAGCCTCATATTGGCGATTGATAACTCAAAGGGAAGAAACTCATGGTTCAACGTGGTTCTAAAGTACGTATTCTCCGCCGGGAATCTTACTGGTATCAAGATGTAGGAACCGTAGCGTCTATTGACCAAAGCGGTATCAAATACCCTGTGATTGTCCGTTTTAACAACGTAAATTACGCTGGCGTCAACACCAATAACTATGGTTTGGAAGAACTCATAGAGGTTGAAGCTCCAAAGGCAAAGGCGAAGAAGTAACAGGCTCGCGCCAGATTATGATGGGGAAGTCGGGAAGATGAGGAAGATGAGGAAGATGAGGAAGTTATCTTTCTTATCCCCCTTATCCCCTTTATCCTTCCTCCCCCATCTGCTGATCTCCTAAAAAAGATGCCTGAACTGCCTGAAGTTGAAACAGTCCGGCGGGGTTTGAATCAATTAACCCTTAACCAGGAAATGACGGGTGGAAATGTGCTGCTTGAACGCACCATCGCCTACCCGTTTTCTGTTGAGGAGTTTTTAACTCCAATCAAAGGAAGTGCCATCACAACTTGGCATCGTCGCGGTAAATATCTCCTAGCTGAACTTACCTCATCCCCCTCCCTCACTCCCTCCCTCACTCCCTCCCTCACTCCCTCCCTCACTCCCTCCCTCTCTCCCTCATCCCCTCCTAACGGCTGGCTAGGCGTTCATCTACGAATGACCGGTCAACTTTTGTGGCTGCATCAAGATGAACCGTTACACAAGCACACGCGAGTCAGGTTATTTTTTACAGATGAACGTGAATTACGCTTTGTTGACCAACGTACCTTCGGTCAAATGTGGTGGGTACCTCCAGGAGTGCCACCAGAAAGCATTATTACAGGTTTGGGAAGACTAGCAGTAGACCCCTTTTCACCCGAATTTACTGTCGAGTACTTGGCGCTAAAACTGCGGAACCGTCGCCGTCCGATAAAGACGGCACTTTTAGATCAATCAGTCGTGGCAGGCTTAGGTAATATCTATGCTGATGAAGCGCTGTTTCTCAGTGGAGTCCTGCCAGAAACTTTATGTATAGATTTGCAGGCAGAGGAAATTGAGCGCTTGCGCGATCGCATCATTCAAGTGCTAGAAGCCAGTATACAGGCTGGTGGCACAACTTTTAGTAATTTTCTGAATGTCAAAGGCATTAACGGTAACTATGGTGGTGTTGCTTGGGTTTACAACCGTGCTGGAGAACCCTGTCGAGTTTGTGGTACGGCAATTGCACGGACTCGCTTAGCTGGGCGTTCAAGTCACTATTGTGTTCACTGCCAACGATAAGCAATTCAAATTAAAAATCCAAAAAATTGCAACTTAAAGTGAAAAATTTATGTATAAAAATTATTGTATTCTTCTGATACAATTTTGATTTAAGATTCGGAATTTTGAATAAACGTAGATGACAGCAGATAGTTATCTAGAAATTATCTGCGTATGTCTGCGTGCGTCTGCGGTTGCAATGCGTGGATTTTGAGACAAGCTACTACCAGTAGGAAGTTTGAGGAATCCAAATCTAGCAGCCATAAAACGAACTGATATCTAACGAATGTTATGAAGGCATTTCCCGACACACTTAGGGAGGAGGCAACTCCTAGCTCTAGGAGGACTTCGTGCGAGCTAAGATCCTGAATACAACCAATTTACATACTCAAGAGGGAAACTCATGGCTGTAAAAAGAGGAGATATAGTTCGCGCTATCCGCGAGAAGCTGGAAAACAGTCTAGAAGCACAAGCCAGTGACCCGCGCTTTCCTTCCTATTTGTTTGAAACCAAGGGCGAAGTTGTAGATATCAAAGGTGATTATGCCCTTGTGAAGTTCGGGAAAGTGCCAACACCAAATATGTGGCTACGTCAGGACCAACTTGAAGAATTTAAATAACACTCAACCATTAGCAAAGGTACTGCAATTATGAGCTATTCCCCTTCCTCCCCAAGTATGTGTCATTCACCCCGTGTCACCGTTGTCGGTGCTGGTAAGGTTGGTAGTACCTTAGCCCAACGCATTGCCGAAAAAAATCTGGCTGATGTCGTGTTGCTTGATATTGTCGAAGGTGTGCCCCGAGGACTGGCACTGGATTTGATGGAGGCAAGGGGAATTGAACTGCACAATCGTCAGATTATCGGCACAAACGACTATGCTGATACATCTGATTCTGATGTTGTAGTCATTACGGCAGGTTTTCCCCGCAAACCTGGCATGACTCGGGATGATTTGCTCTTGGCAAATGCCAAGATTGTGGTGGAAGCCGCAAAGAAAGCAATTGTTTATTCTCCGGAAGCTATATATATAATTGTCACAAATCCCTTGGATGTGATGACTTACTTAGCGTGGCAAGCAACCGGGCTTCGGTGCGATCGCATTATGGGTATGGCTGGCGTGTTAGACTCAGCACGCTTAGAAACCTTTATTGCAATGGAATTGGGAGTTTGTCCCCAAGATGTCAACGCGATGGTTCTGGGTAGCCACGGAGATTTAATGGTGCCCTTGCCGCGTTATGCGACTGTCAATGGTGTTCCGATTACAGAATTGCTCGATGCAGCCACAATTGAGCGATTAGTGCAGCGTACCCGTAACGGTGGTGCAGAAATTGTGCAACTGATGCAAACAGGAAGTGCTTTTTTTGCCCCCGCTTCTTCGACTTGCGTGATGGTGGAATCGATATTGCTGAATCAGTCGCGACTGTTGCCAGTGGCGGCGTATCTCCAAGGTGAATATGGTTTAAATGATATTTTTATCGGCGTTCCCTGTCGCTTAGGACGCAGCGGAATTGAGAAAGTGGTGGAATTGAAACTCTCTGATGCAGAAAGGGATGCTTTGCATATTTGCGCCGAAGAAGTACGTAAAAATCTTGACAGAGCACAAGAAATTTTTGCTGCTGTTACTAGGTAATATTATGTCGCTCTAATTACTCATACCCGGAAAACCCGACCCCGCCAAAGCTGCGCTTTTGCTCCCCTAAGAGCAAGCCTACGGTGTACAGACATATCGTTCAAAACCTCACCCTCGCTTTTAGCTACGCTAAAATCTTTCCCTCTCCTTGCAAAGGAGAGGGATGCCCGACAGGGCAGGGTGAGGTTCTTAAGGAATTTTGAGTCATTCAATGACTTGTGGTAGCCCCGCAAGCGGGGAGGGGTTGGGGGTGGGGTGCTGTGATTATCAGTAATTTGCCGGATTTCATATAATATTATGTCTCTTTTAATACCAATAACAAAACAAAAAGACTCCTTCCCTAAGCTCCCTAAAAGCGGGAACACGGTCGGAGTCTGTATTGGGCTTGGCTGTAATCAGTCGAGAATTGTTTTTGGGCGTTAATTATCGGTAACCTTGATCGGCAGGGTCGCCGTATGGGTCTTCACTCGCTGGACGGACGTTACCATACTCTCCATAGGAATCAGCAGGGTCGCCGTATGGGTCTTGGCTGGCGGGGATGACGTTACCATACTGCCCGTAGGAATCCGCAGGGTCGCCGTATGGGTCTTGGCTGGCGGGGATGACGTTNCCGTAGGAATCCGCAGGGTCGCCGTATGGGTCTTGGCTGGCGGGGATGACGTTACCATATTGCCCGTAGGAATCCGCAGGGTCGCCGTATGGGTCTTGGCTTGCGGGGATGACGTTGCCATACTGTCCGTAGGAATCCGCAGGGTCGCCGTATGGGTCTTGGCTGGCGGGGATGACGTTGCCATACTGTCCGTAGGAATCCGCAGGGTCGCCGTATGGGTCTTGGCTGGCGGGGATGACGTTGCCATACTGCCCGTAGGAATCAGCAGGGTCGCCGTATGGGTCTTGGCTAGCGGGGATGACGTTGCCATACTGCCCGTAGGAATCAGCAGGGTCGCCGTATGGGTCTTGGCTGGCGGGGATAGCGTTACTGTAGTAATCCTGATCGGCTGGATCTCCATATGGATCTTCACTCGCTGGACGTGGCTGGCGCTCATCGTCGTTCGACCCAACAATAAAATCCTTTGCCTTTCGCAAAAAGTCGTCTACCATAACGTATCTCCTTTTTATTTCGGTAGTTAATTGTGCCGTTGTTTTTTTGTCGTTTTAGGTTGCCTTATTGCGTGCGCCTAAGTGCTATGGCGAACAAACGGCTTTTTATTTAAAATGCGGGGGCTTCTTGTGGAGCGATGTCCGTTAAAGTGCGACCTGTTTGACGCCCGTTATATCCTTGGAAATCCCGGTACTGTTGCGCTTCTGACTCTGAAACTCGTATTCCTTCGGATGGAGGTGATACCCAGTGGGGGCGACCTTGAGCATCGCGGTAGTAGACACGCCCGTTTTTAGAAAGGTAGTACTTGCCCTGCGCTCCCTCTTTTTGGGCATTCTTTCGTTGGTTGTAGAGGTAGTAAAGAGCAGCGGCTCCCACCAAGGTTATTCCTATTTTTTGCCCCGTTGATAATCCCCTCTTAGCTTCTTGTGGTTGGTTGGCGGGAGTTGGATTATTCACATTTCTGGCAACGGTATCGTTAACCGGTGGCGGTGGCGCAGCAGTTCGGGAACCTCCACCGCAACCACTCAGTATCGGTACTGTTAGTAATGCCGAAAGAAAGATAGCCACTGGAAGCGGGGCTTTTTTACGCTTTGGGGATATCGTCATCATTATGTTTCCTCATCACCCTGCATTTGCTAAATGCGTGCTGTTACAACAAACAACCGTGAAGGAATTTCTGTAATTTCAAGGTAGGACAGAAAGAACACTAGCCGCTTTTTGACAACAGCACAAATAAACCATTTGATTGCAATCATGATGCAATTTCTCAAGTTCTCCATCCCGCCTTTGAGGGAATCTGCATTCATCCTCAGGAAATATGCGTTAAATATATAACTAATCCTCTAAATATTATTACTTAAAATTGTTGGCATTTAGATGCAGTACGATGTTGACCCCACCCCTTACCCCTCCTCCGCAGTCGCCTCAACGGGGGGAACCCCCGCACGGCGCTGCTCCCCGCAAGCGAGGAGGGGAGAAATACTCGTCTGGATCTTGCTAAGAAGGGCTTGGGGGGTGAGGCTGCTGTCATATTTGAGCAAAGTGAAAACCGCTATAAAAAAGTTATTTAGAGGGCTATCTATCTACTTTATTTATAAATAATTTAGAAGATTAAAGTTACAACCGAGACATTCATAAATCAGTGTTGAGTTTTTGTGGAGATACATTTAAGTAAATTTTAGCCAAAAAGAAATATACGGTTTTTTTAAGTACAAATACATAAATACAGTGTTTAACTAAAAACTATACTAGTTGTAGCAAATAGAACTATTAATATGCCGTCCAAAAATTTACAAGGTATCGAAACTCAAGCGAAAACTCGTCTTCTCACATCTTGCACCAAGAAAATTTGATGGTACTTCGTTACTCAGTATGAAACCAAAAGTCCTTTATATAGCGAGAAAAGCCAATAAAAATAATGTAGCTTTATTGCACATATTTTTGGTTTGTACGGTTTTCTACGGATAGGTGCAAGATGTGAGTCTTCTTCTGGCTTTGTGGGATTTGGGAGGAGCAAAGCAGGAAGTGAAGAAAGGTGAACTGACGAAGCGAATTGTTACCAAAAGCAAGAAGGTATCAGATTATCAGGGCATCTTTAAGGAATTGGAGGAAAAAGGAGCGATCGCCATTTCCAAACAAGGCTACTCTCTAGTATCTCCTGTGGGTTTAGAGGTACTCGCTGAAGCTTTGAAAAGTTCGGATTTCAGGTTTGAAGGGGCTATTGTCGGTACTTGGACGGCGAATGCATTGCTCAAGTGGATTGGTGAAATCAATGGTGCGGTAGCTGTAACTGCATCAACGAATGGGGTGAAGAGTGGGATTAAATCTTACGACGAGTTTAAAGAAGTGGTGTTGGAAGTTTACGACCAGCTTAACCGCGACTATAACCTGAATGATTTGGTGCCGATTTATCGGATTAGAAGGGAAGTGGGCGATCGCCTCAGTCGTGATCATTTCAACAACTGGCTGCTGGAAATGCAGGAGAAGGACATTTTGCAGCTAATCGCCGGAGAAATACCAGACATGACATCTGATAAACGTGAAGACTCAATCACCATACCAGAAGCAGGATTACGCTCTTACGCCAAGCGCTTAAGTTAATCAGATTGCCTCGAAACCCCTTGTAGATCCTCACACTAAGCGCAAATCACTATGGAAAATTCCCTTGTCTCTCCAACACAAGCCCTTAACGCTGCCATCCAAAGTCAGAATCCATTTATTAACGCTGGTATTGTCAAAGAACCAGATTTCTGGAGAAAGAAATTCACTGATGTGCCTACTCTTAATGCTCACGCTTCTGATGCAGTTTTTCAGGCAATTGATCTCGTGCGATCAAGTCAATCTACTCAAGACAAAGTGACTTCAATTGCCATAACTGCACAGCCAGGAGTCGGTAAAACCCATCTTCTGAGTCGTATTCGCCATCGACTCGAACGCGAAGGCAGTGCTTTATTTGTCTATGCAGGCGTCAATAACTACACAGACTTAAATCTGGTTAAATACCAATTCCAGCAAACCTTAGCAGATAGTCTCAGCAAAACTGGTAGTCAAGAGGTCATGCAGTGGCAGGAAGTAGCAGCAGCTATGGCAAACGAAGGCTTCAAAACCATCAATTCCAATGCTCCAACTCTTTCCCCACAGGAACTGATTGATCGATTTGACAAAGTATCTGCAAGTTGGTCAGCTAAAAACAAGAGTTTGATGGACACGCTTACCAAGCAAGTTATCAAAACAAAACCAAATGTCGATCCCTATATTGTCCGAGCTATTTTGTGGACGCTTTCAGAAACTCAGGCATCTTTTGCGATCAGATGGTTGTCTGGCGAGGAGCTAGCTCAATCTCATGCTGAGGCTCTAGGATTACCCAACTCTAGCAAAACCACTCAAGAAAGAGAAGCTGAAGCCCTTAACAATGTTCAACAAATATTGAATTTGGTGAGTTTCTATAACCCAGTCAAAGTCGTCTGTTTGTGCCTTTACCTAATTCTCTGACTGTTTCTCAAACAAACCCCGTGTTAAGCGATCGCCTCTTTACCATCCGCAAACACCAACTAGAAACACGTCAACCGCCACTGCACCCAGAATTGGAAGAATTACAGAGTGCTTTAGCCTCCCTTACCATCACCAACCCAGCGGCTAAACAATTAGATCAGGATATCAAAGCATTTTTAGGTTGGACTACAGAGGAACTTATCCAGCAACCAGATGCAGATTTAGCTTGGATAAACAACATTGCAGTGTTAGGCGATCGCAGCAAAGAACAAGATCAGGGCAAAAGCAACTATCAAGCAGGAACAGACTTTGAAAACATCGCACGTCGCAGCCTTGAGTTTTTAGGATTTAAGCTTGAGGAAGCCTATAAAGGGGGTGCAGGCGGCTTAGATTTATTTTGTTCAAAACCGTATTCCTTAGTTAGCGAATGTAAGGCAGGTAAAAGTATTCCTGATCGTACAGTTGAGGAATTAGACAGGATTGGCAAGAGACATCTTAAAGAAAATTATATGAACGCTGTTCGGTTGATTATTGGTCCTGGTAAACCGACTAAACAACTTCAAGCATCAGCTGCAATATCTAAAATCAGTATTATCAATGTTATGACTTTACAGAAGTTAGTTGAACTACAAGCAAAATATGCTGGTTCTGTTGACCTAATTGAATTAAAAAAATATCTTGCTCCTGGGCAGATTGACTACAAGATTGATGAGTATATTGAAAAAGTTAAAAAACAAATCCAGTTGCGATCGCAAATCGTCCAAGCAGTCCAACAACTCTTTAATCAAGATAACGAAAGCTTAGTAACTACCAGTCAAAGTTTCACAGTAACAGAAATTCGCGCTCATTATAATGCCACTCAAAATCCCAAACTGACTGATGAAGCAGTTCACGATTTAGTGATTGAACTTTCCTCACCATTAACAGGATATTTGGGAAGAATCAAGGGGAGTGATTGGAAGAGCGATCGCTTTTACTTCCTACGCGACTTACCAACTCCTCAAATTTAGCCCTCTCTCTTACCTCTGCGTCTTCTGCGTTCTCTGCGGTTCTTTTCACAGCAGATACATTCATCCCAAAGTCAATATTCCAGCTTTATAATTCACTGTTAACGGGAGAATCTTTAACCACTCTGAACCCAGCAATACTTCTCTAATTTCATCCCCTGCAAAAACAGGAATTTCATACTCCTGTCCGTCTAACAGCACCTTACCTAAATATCTTTCAAACATGATTTCTCCCTGTGCTGTTCGTAGAGGTTCATCACCAATGTAACCCCAGTCAAGAGCATCTAAGTCTTGTTTGTTAATAGCCATAAAGCCTGTGAAACCAGTATCTAACATGACGTCCACAGGCAGATTTAACCCATCAGCAGTAATCAATTCAATTTCAAAGAATAGCTGTCCCTTACTACCAAACGTACCCTGCATCATATTGTGCCAGTGGCTCCAATTTCATTCAAACAAAAAACGCAGTGTACAGCATTTGGGTACTTCTCAAGGGCTTTTTTATGAGCAACTTCTTTATCTTCATCAATGAAATAATCACCGCTATCTGGCTCAATGGCAATATACCAGCCATAATGTTGATGTATCAGTTCGGGACGCACTCGTTCAAAAATTGCCCGACACCGTTGATGAAATGCTTCTCTTTCTAATTTGCGCCTAGCTAGTTCTTCTGGAGATAATGTGCGTTCTGGAAATATTCTTCCTCGACGACGTGCTGGTTTTTGTGATGTTGATTCAGTCATATTAACATCCTTTTTTATTGATTATATATCTAAATTATACTACTAGTTATACATTTTTTTATTTATAATGATTGTTTTTGAATTTTTGTAATATAAAAAATGGGTAATTTTGAAGCTTTTAATATTCTTCTTATTTTCGTATTCTTTGTGCCTTATCTGCTCGTTTTAAAATATAGCAATCCTATTTGATTATTGAAAAACCATTGGCTCAGATTCCTGACTTTTTTAAGAAGTCGGGAATCTTGTTGTTCACGAATAATTTAGGATTGCTATAGTATGTATCTACCTCAAGTTCCTAATTATAAGCGAAAATATTCTTGTAGCCGAAACACTTCCACAAACTATGCAAACCTATCAAGAACAGCAACACTATTCCCCAGAAGAGTATTTACAACTCGAAGAAACCGCAGAGTACAAAAGTGAGTATATTGATGGTCTAATAATCCCTATGGCAGGTGGAACGATAAATCATAACCGGATAGCAGGTAACTTTTATGCTGCATTGAATTTTGCTTTTAAGCAGCAAGATTATGAAGTTTTTATGGGTGATGTGCGTTTGTGGATACCGCAGCAGCGAATCTACACGTACCCAGACGTGATGGTCATAGCTGGTGAACCAATATATTGGGAGAACCGCACTGATACTATTACTAACCCTATAGTGATTATTGAGGTTTTGTCAGAATCAACCGCAGGTTATGATCGAGAGGGAAAATTTCAGGCTTATAGGACAATTCCCTCGTTTGCTGAGTATGTTTTGATTGACCAAACTCGAATATATATTGAGCAATATTCTAAAACGGCAAAGAAGCGATGGTCGCTTTGTGAATACGACGAAGAAGATGAAAGTATAACTCTCATTTCAATACCGTTTCAAATTTCTTTGGCAGATGTGTACAACAAGGTGAAATTTGCAGAGACACAAAAAAATTAGGGCGGGCTACTCACCCACCCTTGACTGGAACAATTCAAAATTCAAAATTCAAAATTCAAAATCAAGAAATAGATAATTTTGAATTAATTAATTGAGGGTACAAGCCCCTGATTTTAATTATGTAAAAAAAGAAAGTGCTCAGCACCATTATTCAAGCCCCAAATTTCGGTTATGGGGTCTTTAATGCGTGAATTTTGAATTGATAATTTTGTTCGCGCAGCGTGCCCCTAGGGCATATGTTTGAGAAGCGAGTGACGCAACTTAACCTAAACAGTTTAAACTGCAGTCGCCCCATAATTCTTGATTTGATTTGTTACTTCCAAATTCTTTAACGCCGCTGCTGCTGCTTCTAAGTCATAAGGAAATGGTCGCTTATGAGGAATATAATCCTGGGCTTGAGGTGGTTTGTGACGCAACACTGCATTCACTAAAACACATGGTTCTGAACTTAAATTAATTGCCCCGTGCAAAACTCCTGGCGGAATTATCACTAGCTGAGGACGGTCTTCACTTAAAGGAATATACTCATATTGCTTATTGAGCAAAGTGACAATGACAAACCGTCCCTTAACAACTAGTAGTTGGTCTGTGTGCGTTTTGTGAACAAATAAATCATCTACTGTATTGGGCGGAACCTGTACCAGCATTGTTTCATCACTGGCTTGGGCGGTAAAGAAGTCAATCATTCCCCCTTTACTCGACTCCAGCGTACGGATTTGAATTCCCCTGAATTTACTCATATTAGTGTTGTAAAAGAGCATCGTAAAATTGAAGCTTTGTTTTCAATCTTAGATGCTCTGTCACAAAAAATTGTTGCATGGGCAACAAAATTGCCCAAAATGTGATATTGAAGCTACATCAATTAGCTAATGGAAACCTTTAAACTGCTGGGTTGGGCTAAGTTACCTTCCAACACGATGCCCCGCTGATTTGCGTGTAAATGACGTAATATCTTGTAAATTGGCTCAATTTGGTCTGTTGCACCTGCTTTTTGTGCCACTTCTTCTATAGAAAGAGCAGTTTTTTCTGTTTGCAAAACGTCCACGACTCGTTTTTGCAACTCAAGAATTGCGGCGGCGGCTTTTTTACCAGCTTCTACGCCTGGTTGATGGTAGGCGTTGATGTTCACTAAGTTGCCATAAAAACCGACAGCGCGATCATATAAAGCAATTAACGCTCCCACCGTCCTGGCATTGACTTGGGGAATGGTCACAGTAATCGAGTCGCGCAGGTTTTCATAAAGTGCTTGTCGGGTTCCTTGCAGAAAACCAGACAGATAATCGCCTGCTGTGATTCCGGGTTCAATTTCTGTAGATGGACCGTTTCGGTCTTCCAAAACTTCAATAAACGTAACAAAGAAATTCGCCACACCCTCGCGCAACTGCTGGACGTAAGCGTGTTGGTCGGTTGAACCTTTGTTGCCATAAACGGCAATACCTTGGTGAACGATGTTGCCTTCTAAGTCTTTCTCCTTACCCAAGGATTCCATTACCAGCTGTTGCAAATAGCGGCTGAATAACAGTAAGCTGTCTTTGTAAGGTAGGACAACCATGTCTTTTTCGCCTCGTCCATTGCCTGCATAGTACCAGGACAAAGCTAACAATGCGGCTGGGTTCTGTTTGATATCAGGGACGCGGGTGGCGTCATCCATCTCTTTGGCACCCTGTAGCATACCGAGAATATCGATGCCTTGCAACGCCGCTGGTAACAGCCCCACAGCAGACAACTCTGAGGTGCGTCCTCCCACCCAGTCGAACATGGGAAATCTTGCTAGCCATCCTTCGGATTTTGCTTGTTCGTCCAGCTTGCTACCTGGCATGGTAATAGCGATCGCATAATTGGCAAAGTCCAAATTCTGTCCAGCGTAAGCCTTTTTGACTTCAAGCATACCGTTGCGCGGTTCTGGCGTTCCCCCAGACTTGGAGATGACCAATACTAAAGTGCTGGCAAGGCGGTTTCTCAGGTGAGTTAAAATGCGGTCAATGCCTGCTGGATCACTATTGTCAATAAAGTGAATCGCCAGTGGGGGGAAATCTGGGGCTAAAGCTTCAGCCACAAACTCCGGACCCAACGCAGAACCACCAATCCCAATCGAGATAATATCAGTGAAGCGGTTAGCTTTTGGAGAGTGAATTGCACCTGTGTGGATTTTTTCGGCAAATACTTCGATTTGTTCTATGGTGTCTACGATTTCTTGTGTGAGTTCTGGCGTCGGGGCTAAATCGGGATTTCGCAGCCAATAGTGTCCAACCATGCGGTTTTCATCTGGGTTGGCGATCGCCCCCTTCTCAAGTTCCGCCATATCCGCGAAAGCTTTTTCAAACTTCGGCTGCAACTTCTCAACGAAGGCATCATCAAACCGCATCCTGCTCACATCAAGGTACAGTCCTAATCCTTCATGGAAATATAACCATTCCTGGTACCGTTGCCAAAGTGCCGTAGCGTCCATAGGGAAATCTCAAGTAAAGTGATTTTCATTCAACAAGTTTAAGCCAAGGTGCGGCATTCCCCTGTCTACCTTATACAGTTTTAAGTGTTTCCCTAATTTTTCACCTTGAGCATCTAGCATAAGTATGACCCTCGCTGACGCTCAAATATTGCCAGCACAACTACATCGGAACAGACTGTCCTGCTGCAAATACTTGTTTTGCCGTGAGTTGCAAGTTGGGAAAGGTTGAGGAAACAAGTTGGTCGTTATTTTGAAATAACTGTTTTTGATACTCATCCTCTACTAAAGTACAACCTACCCATAATTACTCATTTTTGGGTAGCTTTTCTCTTGCCATACGTTCAATAACATCGCTTAAACTTCCTGCCTGCATTTCCATCTGCTTTTTTTGTAACCAGTTTATTGCTGTTTCGGTCAAAGTCATTGTAAATCTACGTTTTGATTCTGAATAGATTTTTTTTCTAACCATGTTGCTCGTTTATAGTTGTCATATATAATATGAGTATAATAACATTGAAAGGTCGAATCAATGCTTTTAGGTTTCAAAACCGAACTGAAACTGAACAATAAGCAGAGCATAGCGTTGATGAAACATTGTGGAGTAGCTCGTCATGCCTGGAATTGGGGGCTTGGATTGACCAAGCAGATACTTGACCATAACAAAGCCAATCCTGATTCTAAGATTAAGTTTCCTAGCGCTATTGACCTTCACAAATGGTTGGTAGCACTAGTGAAACCTGAAAAGGAATGGTATTACGAGTGCAGCAAGTCTACACCACAACAAGCGTTAATGGCTTTGCGTGAGGCATGGAAACGCTGCTTTAACAACACTGCTGGAATACCTAAGTTTAAAAAGAAAGGTAAGCGAGATTCTTTCACACTTGAAGGCACGGTCAAAATCTTAGGCAGCAACAAAATTCAAGTGCCTGTTATTGGTCTTCTCAAAACCTACGAGCGATTACCACAGGTATTGACTAAATCTGCCACAATTAGCCGTCAAGCCGATAGATGGTTTATTAGCTTCCGATTTGACGTAGAAGAGCAGCAATCAAACAATACAGACGTTGTAGGCGTTGATTTAGGCGTTAAAGCACTGGCTACTCTCTCAACAGGCGAAGTAGTCCTAGGTGCAAAATCTTACAAAAAATACGAGGCAAAGTTATCCAGAATGCAATGGTTGAACCGTCATAAAATCATCGGTTCAGCTAACTGGAAAAAAGCACAAATGGCAGTAGCTCGTCTACACAGAAAAATAGCCAATATCCGAAAAGATACGTTGCATAAGCTTACTACACTACTTGCCAAGAACCACCGCACGATAGTAATTGAAGACCTCAATGTATCCGGTATGATGGCTAATCACAAATTGGCTAAGGCTATCGCTGACATGAGCTTTTTCGAGTTCCGTAGACAGTTGACTTATAAGTGTGAACTGTATGGTTCCAAGCTGGTAGTTGTTGATAGGTGGTTTCCATCTAGCAAAACCTGTTCCAACTGTGGAAACAAAAAATATTCACTCGGATTGAATGAGCGAGTGTTTGAATGTGGTCATTGTGGTTTTACAATTGACCGTGATTTGAACGCTGCAATGAATTTAAGCAAAGCTGTCAGTTAGACAGTGTTAGCCTGTGGACTGGTTAACGCCGACGTTGCCAGATTGAAGCAGGAAGTAACCGAAACCTAAAGCAATTTGATTGGTACAAGTTATCTAGCAAGCGAAAAGTCCAGTGATGGGTAGCTTTGGGTAGGTGTTATGTAACGGATAAAATAGGTTGCATCCTGGCGGTCAATTTCTACATTCAGTTTTCGCCCAATAAAGGCGGATACCTGCTCATGTGGTCTTGTTGGTTCCATCTCGATTAATTCACCATCAATTAACTCATAGCGATCTGCTGAAAGCAGCAGCGCTGAGTGCAAAGCACACGCTCCGCGTTCGCGAAGCGTCTCCAAAGGAGATACGCTATCGCTATCGCCGTAGTAGCTAATAAATTCATCAACAGTTAAAAGTTTTGGCGCTGATTGAACCATTGTGATTGTTCCTGATAATTCTTGCTTACCCAGAGTTTTTGTTTTTAAACTAATTCTAAGTCAGCAGCAATGCCCAAGTGGTCGCAAGGGTACAAAGTACGGTTTTGCCGGGAATTGCTGGTCGAGAATGACTTTGCACTGAACGTACTCGTAAATATTTATTGATGAAGATGTAGTACAATGTCCCGCGCCAGCTTTGATCAATGCGTAATATCATCTAATAACTTATGACTCATAACTTATGGTTGAATATCTCATTTTCTTAACGATTTCTACCTCAATTTTTGCTTTGTTCGGTTTAGGACTGAACTTGCAGTGGGGTTTTACGGGCTTGATTAACTTTGGTCATGTTGCCTTTATGACGCTGGGCGCATATACCACTGTGTTGTTAACCTTAAAAGGTGTTCCTTTGTTGCTGTCAGCAATCATTGGCGCAGTTGTTGCAGCATTATTGGGATTAGTAATTGGTTTCTCGACTTTGCGTTTACGAGAAGATTACCTGGCAATTGTCACCATTGGCGTTGGCGAATTGATTCGTCTTGTGGTGAATAACCAGGATTTACCTGTGGGTAATGAGTGGAGGTCTGGAGCGTTTGGTGTCCAAAGTTACCCAATACCTTTAGCAACTCTTGTACCCAATTTGTTCATCAAACTTTTGCTGATTGGGGTGTTGACGCTACTTGCTGGTATAACTTTATGGCAGTTGTGGCGATGGATTGGCGTTTCTCAAGTATCAAAAGTTGCTAAATCACAGAAGAAAGTAGGTGGCAAGCAAGAATTGATATCACGCCTGGTTATAGGAGTTTTGTTGGCAGTCTTAACAGTGGCTGTTTATATATCTGGTGCGATCGCCTTATATAACTACAACCCAATAGCAGGTTTGATGCTGATGTCACTGATAGTATTAGCTTTTGTCTTCTGGCGACTGGAAATTTTAGTGCGATCGCCTTGGGGTCGAATCCTCAAAGCCATCCGCGAAGATGAAGAGATTCCCAAGGCATTAGGAAAAAACGTCTTTTGGTACAAACTCCAATCGCTGATGCTGGGAGGTGCTGTTGCAGGTATTGCAGGTGCTTTCATTGCATGGCAGCTTTCCACAATTTATCCAAATAATTTTGAGCCACAGGAAACTTTTAACGCTTGGATTATCGTCATTTTAGGTGGTTCTGGCAGTAATCTTGGCACAGTCTTAGGCGCGATCATTTACTTTATATATTATGAAGGGACGCGCAATTTAGATAGAATTATCGCTCTAGATTCAGACCGTTTAAGTGCATTGCGGATCATGATCATAGGTCTTATCTTGATGATACTCATGATTTGGCGTCCTCAAGGTATTTTAGGGAAAAAGGAGGAACTCACCCTTGGCAAATAACGAGTCGTCCCAATTTCCGCTGTTGTCTGCAACAGGGCTTTGCAAAAACTTTGGTGGGATTAAGGCGGTCGATAACGCCGAAATTCAAGTGCCAAGTGGTAGTATCACTGGCTTGATTGGTCCTAACGGTGCAGGCAAAACGACATTATTTAACTTACTCTCAAACTTCATCCGCCCAGACAAAGGACGGGTGACGTTTGACGGCGAACCAATACAGCAGTTACCGCCATACCAAATTGCTCAAATGGGAATGGTTCGTACCTTTCAGGTTGCCCGAACTTTATCACGCTTGTCGGTGCTGGAAAATATGCTGCTAGCAGCGCAAAAACAAACAGGCGAGAAGTTTTGGCAAGTACAATTCCAACAACACAAAATTGCCCAGGAACAAAAAGCACTCCGAGAACGGGCGCTGTTTTTGTTGGAATCAGTGGGATTAGCGCACAAAGCATATGATTACGCTGGAGGTTTATCTGGTGGACAGCGCAAGCTGCTAGAGATGGGAAGGGCGCTGATGACTGAACCCAAATTAATTTTGTTGGATGAACCAGCCGCTGGTGTGAATCCTAGACTGATTGATGAGATATGCGATCGCATTATCGCTTGGAACAAAAATGGCATGACATTTCTGATCATTGAGCACAATATGGATGTCATAATGTCATTGTGCAATCAAGTTTGGGTGCTAGCTGAAGGACGAAATCTTGCCGACGGCACACCAGAAGAAATTCAGCGCAATTCCAAAGTTTTGGAAGCTTATCTGGGGAAATCAGCGTAAAGGGGATTGGGGATTGGGGATTAGGGATTGGGGATTGGGTATTGGTTTGGTAATTGCTGATTGGTAATTGGTAATTCGTGATTGTTAAACTGTACTTTTCTTTCCCATTACTCATTACCCATTACCTAGTACCCAATCCCCAGTCGCCAGTCCCTAAACACTATTCTTGTCTATATTGATATGGTCACTATGCCAGCTGCTAAAAAAAGAGTTGGTTTAGCTGTAATAGTCGCCATAACAACGGCGATGAATACTTTTATAGCTGTACCTGCTTTCCCTCAGTCCTCACCCTTGAGGAACTCGCCATCGTCCACATATACTCCCAGCGATAATCAGGGCGACAATAACTCTAATATCAGTGCATTAGATGTCGCAAGACCTATCTTAATTGGCGGTGTTGCTGCACTTGCCTTGACGACACTTGGTTTGGCAACAGCACTGCTGTCTGGGAAAAATAAAGAACAACTAGAAGAATTACTCAAAAGTACCAGAGAAACAGTCAATGCGGTCAAGCGATCGCAATCAGCCTTTAATTTCTCTGCTTCCAGACCTCAAACAACAGATGAGGTTCACAGTAGTCTCAGTTCAATAGCGGCGGAACTTATTGAAAATTATCATACTCAAGCTTTAACTCAGGCTGCGGCACAGTTTTGGTTTAGTGTTTCAGCAGCAACTATTGGGTTTCTCTTTATCATGTATATAGGTTTTTTTTACTCACTAAGGCGACAACCTCATCTGACGCTGCTGAACACTCTTCCAGGAATAGCTATAGAAGCTGTAGCAGCACTATTTTTTAAGCAAGCTGAAGAAACAAGAAAGCGAGCGACAGAACTTTATGATCGCTTACGTTTAGATGATAAGCAAACACAAGCTATTACTCTGATAGAATCTATAGAAAATCAAGAGCTACGAGACTTCGTCAAGGCTCAATGGGCGCTCCAAATTGTGGGATTAGAACCTCAGCCGGTGGATCTTAGTCCTTACTCGTACAAACTGCCGTTGCCTAATCACTCAATTTCCGAAAAAGATGAACAAAACAAAACTAGCGTAACACAAAAGGAAAGTCCTAGTACTAGACAGTTTATTCGATAAAAATCGCTCAGGGATTTCCAAGAAATAAATTATCTATCTTGTGGGGTGGGCGTCCCCGCCCGCCCAGCTTATAGGAGGGACCAGAAGCCCATCCTACAACAAAACAAAAAGTGGGATATTTTTTATTCCTGAATACAGCAGGCGGAGCCTTCCTTGGAAGGCATTCCCATGCTCTGCATGGGAACGAGGGTGAATTCTGGGATTGGCGATCGCGAAGTGGGAATAAGCCCAGTTCCCACTTCCCAATTCAAGAGTTCCAAAGAAACAGGGAGAGCCATTCCTCGTCTTCAATTCCTCCCAGTCGCCAGTCGCCAGTCGCCAGTACTTAGTACCTTCAAGCATCAGCCTGTTTAGCATACCTTTGAGTCAATCCTAAAGCAGATTGAGCAGAGGGGAATCCAGAAGTCGCTCTTTGCACAGATAATTGATTCACTGTTATCGGTTCAGACTCATATTCTGTGTTGGTAATGACCAATGGTTTGGTAACGGCTTGAGAAATTGTGGTTTCTGTAGTTTTTGTAGAAACAGGTGCAGAAACAACTGGCGCAACCTGTGTTCGAGCAACTGTATTTACAGCAGCTGTGGTTGCTTGAGCTTTGCTCTCATTTTCCTCCAAAAACCATTTCAGTTGAGACAGTGTTGGATTAGATGGTGAAAGCTTAAGCGCTTGAATTTGAGAGTCTTTTTCCGCTATCTCCTTTTGGAGAGTGGATAACTGCTTTTCTAAGTTGGAATATTGATCTAAGGACTTTTGCAATCCCCACAAAACTGCACCCGCAAGTCCTAGTCCGAGACTGAACACGGCTCCCACTCCGGGAGAAACAATATCTTTGAGTTCACCATAGAAAATTTCTTGGCTCTCTGTTTGAATCTTCACAGGCTTAGACCCTTGCAGGGCTAAAAGCAACATGAAGGAAGCAAAGAGTGTACCTGATATCACTACGGTAGGCAGTAAGATTTTTTTGAACATAATGAAAACCTAGTGGTATCCAGCGTGAAGACAACTTCAGTAATCAAAGACCTGCACCCTTAATTAAACACTGTATCTGCACCCTAAACAATTTAAAAATCCCAAGTCAAGGCAATACAATGATGTAAATTATACTTATTTTCTCATCCAAAGTTAGTAAATGAGTTGAAGACTTGTTTGTATCTTTTTGATGAAGTCTACCAAAAAATTGTAAATTTTTAGTACATTTTCTCTTTTATCACCAAGAAAATACTGCTTTTATGTATATGAGTTCTTTAGCAGAGGATTTTTGAAGGCTGGGTGATAACACCCAATTGCCTTGACTGGTTGTGAAGCTACTAGTAATTACTGCTGTTTATTCCTGTACTACACGCCAATACACCCCATTTTCCCTTTGTATCAATTGGTAGTTGATTAACTCTCGGCGTAAAGTGGCGTAGTCAGGATGGTAGCACTTGAGAATTTCATTGACTGTGTGTTCCGAGTACTTCAGATCTACGTCAAATTTGCTTGCCAACCATTTGAGAATCACTAAGCGCTTTTTGCGGCTGGCGGGAATTTCTTTAAGGCGATCGCCCTCAATATAAGTTTTGAGAACCTTGCTCTCCCACGCTTCAGTATCTACATCCTCAATCAAAGACGCTATTTTCTCAGGCGTGAAAATCTCTTTGCGGATGCTTTGCAACGCTTCACTATCCAACTGGTACAAATGAGCATTGCCCTCTGGGCGCATAGTTACCAAATTCAGTTCTTTGAGTTTTGCTAAATGATGCGATACAGTTGGCTCCTTAAGTTGTAGTAACGCTGCCAACTCTTCAACGCTACACTCCTGATTTGCCAGGATACCCACAATTTTGAGTCGGCTTTCATCCGCCAACGCTTTAAAAAAACGCAGCAGAATTTTAAACTCCTCATTGTTCATCTTTTGTTATGATGTTCTTAGATATCGATCTAATTAGATTTGCATGAAATTGCTGTGCTGTTCTCCTTCGATGCAGCACCAGCCTGATATTGCGAATTTTTGTATTTATGTTAATTCTGTTACGAATTACTAAGAAGCTTTAGATTTCTTAAGTAGTTCTTTACATTTCGCCATGTTTCAAGACTCGCCAAATAGGCAAGGAAGAGAAGAGTATGCTTAATCGTGGCATTTCACTTGTACAAGCAGCAAAATACCTACAAATAGAACAGTCAACTCTCTATACGGCTTTGCAGAAAGGACAAATTCCTACTAGGAGAAGGAATGGACGGACTGTAGTGAGTGAAGGAGCTTTACTCGATTATCAAGCTAGAAAACGACCCTTGTTATAAGAATTTCAAAATACACAATTCAAAATTCCAAATTTTTCCTTTAAGTATTCAAAATTGAGGATGCTGTTGAATACACCTCTTACTTTGAATATCATTTTCAAATTTGAAACTTATAGCGGTTCTCACACGTATGGGCATTGCCGTGCCCCTACTTTGAGTTTGTTCTGCTTAGAAATATAGGACTCCGATTTGATTTTTGAAAAGATACTGAGACTGAAAAGCCCATTTTAACAATGTTTTATCTGAAATCCTGTTCAGAAATCAGACAGGATTCCTATATAGCGATTCTAACTATAGGAGGGCACTGCTTGTCCAAAACATTGCTCAATGTGAATGACCAACAAATGACTTCATAAGAATCCACTGGGAAATCATTGGCATTAATATTGGGATTAATATATTGAACTGCCGCCCAACAAGCGATCAAACTCCTGTTTGATGATTGCATAACACTCACAGGTGGCACCTTGGAGACCTTCTCTATCGAGAATTGTCATTTTGCCACGCCTGTAGCTGATGAACCCTGCCCTCTGAATAATTGCGGCAACTACACTGACGCTGGCACGACGCACCCCCAGCATTTGCGCTATGAACTCTTGAGTGAGGGGAAACTGGTTAGACCCCACTCGGTCTTGGGTCATCAGCATCCACCGGCAAAACCGCTCTTCAATCGAGTGCAGGCGGTTGCAAGCAGAAGATTGGGCGATTTGGTTAAACAGTGCTTGCGTGTAGCGGAGTAGCAGTGAGTGAACGGGGGTACCTGGAGTTACTTCGCGTTGGAATACATCCCTTCTCATCCTGAAAGCATCGCCAGGGACTTGGGCAAAAGCCTCACCGGGAATTGTATTGGCTCCCAGGAGTATCGGCAGACCGACCATTCCTTCATTGCCTACCGTCCCTACTTCCACTGCATCGCCATTTTCCATGAGATTGAGCAGAGAAACGACGCCATAGTTGGGGAAATAGATGTAGTCAATGGGTTCGTTGGGTCTGTAGAGGGTTTGCTTGTATTCTAGGGGTACTAGTTCTAAATGAGGTTGGAGGCGTTCCTGTTCCTCTGTTGGAAGAATAGCCAGCAGCCGATTTTTTAGTGGTTTACGTTGCTCTTGGGACGCGGACATAGGAAGCCTTTTTGAGCTAGTTGTATCTATCAGATAACTCACGGCATTGCTCAAAGCCTTCTAGCGAAAGATGAACTCTGTTGTAAAGATTTTCTGTACGCAAGCGTACAGAAAATCTTTACAATATAATAGGGTTAAGTACGCTTGCGTACATAATCGTTGTACTTCAACTCACAAACTCAACTAGGCAACATCATCAGCCTAAAGAAACGTGATTACCCAACAAGGACACAGAGTTATCTCGCAGTTCCCCAATGTTGCCTACAATGTAGTGGCGATCGCCGCTTCAAAAGGTGGGCTGAAAGCTATTAGCCAAATTGTTTCAGCATTGCCACCCGACTTTCCGGCAGCGATTATTGTGGTACAGCATTTGTCTCCCCAGTACCGTAGCTATCTAGCAGAAATCCTCAGTAAGCGCACGGCTTTGCGGGTAAAGCAGGCAGAACAAGGGGATTTGTTACGTCCAGGGACAATCTACACTGCTGTTCCTGACAAGCACCTGCTGGTGAACCCAAACGGTACGCTGTCGCTTTCAGATGCACCAAAAATGAATTTTGTCCGCCCGGCAGGTGATAAACTGTTCATGTCAGTGGCGGAAACTTTTAAAAGTCGAGCGATCGCGGTCGTCCTGACTGGCAAAGACGGCGATGGTGTTTTGGGAGTACTAGCCGTAAAAAAGCATGGCGGTACGGTGATTGTTCAAAATGAGGCTACTAGCGAGTGTTTCAGTATGCCCCAATCTGCTATTGACACTGGAAAAGTCGATTACGTTCTTCCTGTAGATGCGATCGCTCACCAATTAGTCAGCCTAGTTATGTCAGAAAAACTAGCCTTACAAGAACTGTCGCCAAAATCGAGCCATTCATTTGGCGGACTAATGTCCGCCAAATGAATGGCTTTCAGCTTTACTCTGGTTTAACTTTGCCTGAAGGCTCATGAATGAAGCTTGAGAGGCAATAAAGTGAATTCCCACTTCATTAAATTCAGCTTTAACTTCTCTAGAGTGAGCCTGAATTAAGCGAGCATACTCTCTAAGCATCCTAGATCTCGCCCTAGTTTCAGCAGCTTGTTTTCTCAGCTCCATAGCCTTAGTTTTTAACGCGTCAAGATGAGTGGATATGCAATTGTTTGACTCAGTTAACGAAGGTTTAATAGAATATGAGTTGTGTATCTGCTCTAACTCTGAAGGTTTGACACGTGAATTATAAATAGCGGTCAGAAGTTTCGCTAAATTTTCACCAATAGGCTTTTTACTTACCAAAATTTGTTTAACTAATTGTTTAGCCTCATCAAATGTTAGCCACTCACAATTAACAGCAGCACACAAGTCCTCATTTGTATAACGCAACTCTTGCTTTATCTCTTCGAGTTCTAACTGCTTGTACAGCAATAGTTGCTTGAGAGTTTCTATTTGCTCACACAAAAGCTCTACTGTATCCTCAATTTCCGATCTTTCACCAGAGTCAAGGTCAATTGAATCTGTAAGAAGATTATCTGCATCACAATCGGTATTTTCTGGGAGTTGCTCAAGTCCCTGACCAACTTGATTGCTTTTGCATAAATACTCTATGTCATTTAATAATAAAAAAATCTTGCTTACAATTGAGCCTGGGTCACTTTTTTGGTAACCAGGCTCAAAGTTTTCTAAGAATGTTGTCTTGGTAGATCCGTCCAAATTGTCCATTTATTTAGGTAGCAATCTTCTCAATTTGTTTTAGTAGAGAGCAAGTAGCAAGTTTTATTATTATCAAATAATAATGTACAATTCTTGCACTTGGTACATTAGCTCTAGTATATTGCTTTGCGCTCTCGTTTGTCTGTCAGCTAACGTACTGATTTATACTAATTTTAATACTTAGTGCAAAAACAGTACTGAGTGCTGAGTAGTAAAATTAAAACAGTGAACAGTACCAGCCGCAGTGACGCTTTCTCGGGCTGGTGTGGTTGTACTGACACCAACGCTTTCTATGCTCTTAGTGTGGTGTTTCCCGCTGCGGATAAAACTGGTAACTGGTAACTGATAACTGGTAACTGGTAACTGGTAACTGGTAACTGATAACTGGTAACTGATAACTGGTAACTGTTAAAACGACTCATGGAGAGGTTGGTTCCTCTACTGGACGGACAATTGCGGGTGTTGTCGGTCTATTTTGTTGGAAGATGGCAGCAAGTGCTTGTTCCAAAGTTTCTGCCATGACAATCCGGTTATTGTAGGCAACAATCACCCTAACAAATGTTGGCAGGCTATTTTGTTCAGCTTCTATATAAAGGGGTTCGACATACAAGAGCGATCGCTCAATCGGAATCACTAACAAATTTCCTTGAATTGCTTTTGAACCTTGGCGGTTCCACAGAGAAATTTGCTGCGAAATAACTGGATCTTGGTTAATCAAAGCTTCAATTTGTTCGGTTCCATAAACTAATTGCTGCTTGGGAAACTCATAAAGCAACAATTTGCCGTATTCTTCCCCATCGGAACGCGCTGCTAACCAAGCAATTAAATTTGCGCGTTGTACAGGGGTGAAGGGCAGTAGTAAAATGAACTCCTCTGATTGTGCTTGAGGGAGTTTCATAATCAGGTAGTAAGGCTCTACCTGCTGTTGTTTGCTACCGTAAATTTCGTTGGGGATTTGCCACAAGTCTTCCCGGTTGTAGAAGACCTGTGCATCTGTCATGTGATATGCTAGCAATCGCTCGGATTGGATGCTGAAAAAGTCTTGGGGATACCGGATATGGCTACGCAGCGCAACTGGTATCTCGTTTAAGGATTTTAGTAAGTTGGGAAAGATAGCCCCGAAAGTATGAATAATTGGGTCTGTTGGATCAGCAACGTAGAAATTGACAGTGCCATTGTAGGCATCGATGACAACTTTTACAGAATTGCGGATATAGTTAAATTCATGTTTGCCTGGGTCAGAATATGGATAGCGATCGCTTGTGGTGTAAGCGTCAATTATCCAGTACAGATAAGTCTTTTCACTTTTAATATCTTTTCCTCCCCCATCTGCTGCGACTAGGTAGGGGTCAGTATCATAGCGTAAAAAAGGAGCGATCGCCTGCACTCGTTCTTTGATATTGCGACGCAACAGCAGCTTGGTTTGTGGCGTAAAATTGCGCGTTAGCAGCATCTGCCAATCTTTAAGATATTGGGCAAACAGCAAGCGCCGCCACACTGAATTAAGCGAAATCCCACCGCGCCCATCGTAGACGTTATAGACATTATCATTTCCACTGGGATAATCCAATTCTTGGGTTTTTGTCCCCGTCATCACATAAGTGTTCGTCATTTCCCCGTAGTAAATGCGCGGTTGACCAATGGGAATACTTGAGCGAACTGATTCATTGGATATCTGCAACGAACCCTGGCTATCTGTGTCATCAACTCCAATATCTTTGACATAATAATAAGGTAATCCACCAGGGGCAACAACATTCACGGGGCTGAGTGTAAACCCGTAGCCATGAGTATAGATAAGATGTTTGTTGATCCACGTTTTTGCTTGTTGGGGAACGTCATTATAATCTAATTCCCGCGCTGCTATAATTGTTTGTTGCTTTTCGGTTGTTTGCTGTTGTTTGAGGGTGTAACGGTCAATATCAGCGCCGGGAAACTTGTAGTAAGGTCGGATTTGTTGCAACTGGCGATTGCTTTCTAATAAAGGGCGCGTATCCCACAAGCGGATATTGCGAATTGTCAGGTCATTTTCTTGCAAATCAGCCGCCGTGAGTTGACCTCGCGGGTCAAAAGTTGTGGCTTCTATACGGTTTAAATGAAAAGCTTCTCGCGTGAGGGCGATAGTGCGTTCAATGTAAGGGCGTTCGCGGGTGAGTTCATTTGGTTGCACAACCAAGCGTTGTACTATTGAAGGTAAAATTTCGCCAGAAATCGCCGCTACTAATATGTATAATCCTAATGCGTAAATTATTTGGGGTGGATAGGGAATTGGTTTAAAACTTGTTTTCCTTGCTCTTGACAAAACAATCATTCGTAGTAGCAAGTAAAGGGCGATCGCCACTGCTAAAAGACTCAACCCGGTATATATCGGCAATAGCACCTTAATATCGGTATAGCTAGCCCCATAGATAACGCCACGGGTGGAATACAAAAGTCTATAGCGTGCATTCCAATAATGCAGCGCAATACTCAACATGAACAAGCTACTTAAGGCGTTTAAGTGGAGTCGCTGCGGTACAGAAAACCCTGCAAATCTTCCCTCACTCAGACTATTTGCCGAAAGCAGGTAAATTAACCCTACCGCAGCAACGCCAAACAGAAACAGCCCTACTAGCCAAAATGCCAATAATTCCCGAATCGGTAGAGAGAAGACATAAAAGCTAATATCTCGGTTAAATAAAGGTTCGGTGCGGTTAAAACTTGTGGCATGAAAATACTGTAAAACTTGATCCCAACGTACCGACACCAGGAAACCGAAAAGCAAACTAACCAGGAGGGCGATCGCTGTCAAGCAAAATTCATAATTTATTAAAATTGCAACACTCAACACCAGCAGCAAACCCAACTGTACAACTGGGATGGCTATCTGCTGCATTTGCACTTGCTGCGACACCTGTTTTAACCAAGGTGGTAATGACAAGGAAGTGGTTGGCAATTTCACATCCGGATGCCAAAAATCTAAAGCTTGCTGACTGTAGTAAATCAGTATCAACCCCACAACAGCACTCAATGCAATCACCACTGGCAAAAGCAAGCTTAGTCTTACTCCTGACTTTAATCCTGCTTGGTGTTCATAAATAATATCTGACCTCATCTCGCCTACGGTACTTCTGTGTACTTGTATAGAAGGGGTGGGAGTGAAGTGCTTTAGCCGAGAGGCTAGAGTCAAATTGCCAAGTAAAAAACCAGCTGAGGTGAAGAAGGCGATCGCCCACAATCCTATCCGCGTCACCAACCGTAGCCAAAATTCTCGTAAATATCCTACTTCTTCAAACCACAGTATTTCTACTGCTAGGTGACTGGCTAAATCAAAAAATAGCCACAACCCTAACAGCAGTACAACCAATATATAAACTTTTTTGTTATTTTTTACCATCATTGGTAGAGTGCAAAGTACCAAAACACAGCTAAATTATAAGATTCCCGACTTCTTAAAGAAGTCGGGAATCTGAGCGTTATTTGGTGTCAAGTTCAAAACAGAATTAAAATTAGCTAAACTGCTCCTCTACATCCAAGTTAAATAACTTTTGTAGAGTCTGCATACAGTGGCGTCTTGCTTCAACATCTTGCTGAGCTCGCAATTGCACCATCGGGTCATGTAATATTTTGTTAACAATACCCCGCGTCAACGCTTCGATAACTTCTTGATGTTTTTCGGCAAATTCTGAACCTAATCTTGACAAAGCTTTTTCGAGTTCTTGTTCGCGGATGGTTTCGATTTTATTCCGCAAACAGCTAATAGTGGTGACAGTTTCAAGCGATCGCCACCAAACATCGAAAGCTTCCACCTCCTGTTCTAAAAGTGCTTCTGCTTCTTGGGCGATTTTGCGGCGACTTTCTTGGTTTTGCGCCACCACCGCTTTTAAGTCATCCACATTAAACGCCTGCACGTTTGCTAGTCCATTAACATCAGCATGGACGTTGCGCGGTACGGAAATATCAATTAACATCAAACGTCGGCTGGGTTCCAAAACCATTTCCAATTTGGCGCGATCCAGAATTGGCTCTGTCGCTGACGTACTTGTAAATACCAAATCACTTTCGGTAATTACTGAAATCATTTCCGAAAGCAAGCAAGTCTTGATCGATGGTTCGGGGAACTGCTTGACCAATTCCTCCGCCCGCGCCAAAGAGCGATTTAAGATACAGATTTGGTCAGCGCCTTTAGAAAGTAGGTGTTGTATTAGCAACCGCGACATTTTGCCAGCGCCCAGAATTGCCACCCGACAAGCCGCTAAATTTTCTAATTTCATGTGCGCCAACTCCACAGCAGCAGAACTGATGGAGACTGCACCAGTGCCGATGCTGGTTTCAGTTCGCACCCGCTTACCTGCTGTAATGGCTTGTTTAAATAATCGATTCAAAACTGTTTTTATACCGTTATATTGCTGTCCCAGTTTGTGAGTATTCTTCACCTGAGACAGAATTTGACCTTCTCCCAACACCAGGCTATCTAAACCTGCGGCAACACGCATCAAATGCATCACAGCATCTTGGTGTAGCAAAACAAACAGATCTTGCCGGAGAAATGTCACTGGTAACTTACTGTGTTCTGATAGAAACTGAGTGACTTCTCGGATACCCTGTTCGGTTTCCTGAGTAACAACGTAAATTTCCAGGCGGTTACAAGTGCTCAGTATTGCGACTTCTTCAATATTAGGATAGCTAAGCAGGTGCGCGATCGCCCCTTCGGTTTGTGGTTCTGGAATACTCAGCTTTTCCCGAACTTCTACTGGGGCTGTTTTATGGCTTAACCCCACTACTGCTATATTCATTTGCTAAATGGTAATTGCTAATCGGTATTTGGAAAAAGTTAGGAATTAGGAATATTAGGAGTTAAGAGGAGCCAGTGCGTGGGCTACTGGCGTCTGTGGAGTTAGGAATAAAGTTAGGAATTGAGAGTGAAGAGTTAGGAAGAAAACTCATAACTCCTGACTTCTCACTCCTGACTTTTCACTCCTGACTCCTGACTCCTCACTTTCTAGTGCAGCTGCACAACCTTAGGCTCCTCAAACATATGAATGGTATCCACAAAACGAGCTGTTTTTGACTGGTTGGAGATAACCAGGCTTTGAGTTCTTGCTCCGCCGTTGAAGAAGCGTACACCTTGCATTAGGTTACCACTTGTGATACCGCTAGCTGCGAACAGAACAGTTTGACCAGAGGCAAGTTCATGAGCATCGTAGACCTTATCTGGGTCAGTGATATTCATAGACTTCAAGCGATCGAGGTTAGCTTCTTTACTTTCTCCAATCAGACCTGTTTTCACTACTTCTGGATCGTAGATCAATTGACCTTGGAAGTGTCCACCTAAAGCACGCATAGCCGCTGCGGAAATGACACCTTCAGGAGCAGCACCGATACCCATCAGGGCATGGATATTCGTACCAGCAAAACCACAGGATATGGCTGCGCCCACATCACCATCCGAAATCAGCTGCACTCTCGCTCCGGCTTCGCGAATTTCTTTAATCAACTCGTTATGGCGTTCGCGCTTCATAACAACTACCACAAGTTCTTCAATAGAGCGGTCTAAACACTCGGAGAGAATCTTGAGGTTTTCGGTTGCTGACTTGTTGATATCCACCTTGCCCTTGGCTGCTGGAGGTGCTGCTAGCTTCTTCATATAAAAGTCAGGAGCAGCAAATAATCCTCCTTTTTCAGAAATTGCCAACACAGCCATCGAACCGGGTTGTCCGTATGCTACCAAGTTGGTACCTTCACAAGGGTCAACGGCGATGTCAATTTCGATTAATTCATCTGGGTTACAGAAGTTCTTGGCATCTGGACGTGAGCAAATACCGACTTCTTCCCCAATGTATAGCATGGGAGCGTCATCGCGTTCGCCCTCGCCAATAACGATACGACCACGCATATAAATTTTGTTCATCCGTTCCCGCATGGCTTCCACAGCCACTTGGTCAGCCGTATTCTTTTCACCTTTTCCCATCCAGCGTGCGGATGCAATGGCGGCTTGCTCAACTACCTCAATAATTTCTAGCCCAAGTGTATTTTCCACAAATGCCCTCTCAATTGCTTGGTTTTGCGTGGTTCCAGAAACCTGTTTCAGTTTTCAAGTCTACCAAAGGGCGGATACCTATGGAAAATAGTATCAACTAGCGACTATGTTAAGTTTTGCTTCTAATGTACTGTGTACGGGGTCGGGAAGCAGGATGTAGCGATGAATTAGGGACTACACCACACCCTTAATTTTCTATAGCCCCCAAAGCTTTCAGCGTCGCAATAGTCGCTTGGGTTAAACCTGTCACAGCAGTAATGTTCATCCCCTGGTAAAGTCGGTCAATTATCAAAGTTTTGTCACAACGACTTGTACTAAGATTCCAAATCTTTAGCGTTTCGTCTTGGCTACCACTGACTAAAGATAGACCATCTGGACTAAAGCTAACTGAGAAGACCCCACTCGTATGACCGTGTAAAGTTACTAGACATTCACCTGTCAAAACATCCCATAACCGCACTGTTTTGTCATCACTGCCCGTGGCAAGTGTCTTAAGCTCACTCAAAAGCGTTTCTAGAGGTGGAGCATGACGCAGCGATCGCCAAATCACATACTCAAACTCATCCTGAATTTGTTGCGCCAACTTAGTAGCCAGAGCAGTTTTCCCCATCCCGCCTAAACCTAGCACCGCCACCAAACGACACCGATCTTTTACAATCCACTGCTGTAATGTCGCGAGTTCTTGAGTGCGTCCGTAAAAGATAGAAACATCAACCGCTTCTCCCCAGTCCTGACGGTTCGAGAGTGAGGGGGATGAGGCAGAAATCCCCTGCTCTCCTACTTCCCCTACTTCCCCACTCCCAACTTTCAACTCCCTATTCTCTCTGCGCCACCTGCGTTCAAGAACTGAGCCTCTCACGGGCGCGTTTTTCGCTCCCGTGAAATATGAAAGAAACACATTTCACTTAAATCTCTAAAAGCCTTGCTGTATATGGATTACAAAATGTGTTTCTTGAGAGTTTTCAGATAGCTCTCGGAGTATTTGGTTTTATGGGCAATTTCTTCGTAAGTCTGTCCTTGCCAAGAGCCTTGCAAAACGGCAATTTCTACGGAATTCAACCGTCTTCCGACTTTGACAAAGACAGCCTCATCTGCGACCTCCAGTCCTTCTTCAAAGTTCATGGTTCCTGCTTGTATTCCGTATTGATAAACGTGAGTTCGACGAAAGTCAAAGCAGACCTCACCCCAAACCCCTCTCCTACGAGGAGAGGGGCTGAAAACTCTGATTTTAATGTTGCTCTTCCCTCTCCTTTTAGGAGAGGGAAGTTGGGAGGGTGAGGTTTATCGAACTCACGTTGATAAGTAAAAACTACCAAAATTTTCTCGGAATTTTCTAGAGAAGTTTACCTGAATTTACTTGAATTTTGTTGTATCTACTATCGCCAGATGATTTTATTAACCCAAAAGTGAAAGCCTTTGGAGTGATCAGCACCTCGTTGGTGATTGTGGCTTTACTTACTCAATGCTTGTTAATTTTATACCAAACTACCATCAAAGCAGCCTCCAAGCTACTGCTGCAGGAGGAAACACTAAAAACTATTTCTAAGGTAGAACCAATTTGAATAAGGGAGAGAGATTAATATGTCACTTGAAATATCGATAGCATTATTTTCTTATCTTTTAGGTGTCATTGTCCAATGGCTGGGATTTAGACAAAAATTCCAAGAATTTGACGAATATACAAATTTCCCAATAGTTTGGGCTGCAAAAGTAGTCACCATGATTGGTTGCTTTATAGAAGCTTTGACATGGCCTTGTAGCTTAATTTTAGATAATGAACTTATCTTTGATAAATAAAAAACGCAGTAAATCTGTCTAGGTAAGATTTTCCCAACTGTCCCAGCAACTAACATTATGTTCAACTTTCTCAACTCCCTATTAGGACGTCATCCAGAGCGAGTAAAAGCCAATGTTGAAATTTACACGTGGCAAACCTGCCCTTATTGCATCCGTGCCAAGATTCTGCTGTGGTGGAAAGGCGTGAAATTTACTGAATACAAAATTGATGGTGACGAAGCAGCTAGAGCGAAGATGGCAGAACGTGCCAATGGACGCCGCACAGTTCCGCAGATTTTTATTAACAATCAGCACATCGGCGGATGTGATGATCTTTATGAGTTAGATACGCAAGGTCAGTTAAATCCTCTGCTAGCTCAAACTGCTGTTTAGAAAAAGGGAATAGGGGACAAGGGCACAAATCAATTCAAAATTCGCTCATTGAAAATGAGGAATCTCTCCCCCTTCGGGTATGTCCTAAGCCTTTCGGGCACGCTACGCCTTCGCAGAGCCTGCGCGCAGCGTCTTTGAAGGAGATACCCGAAGGGCACCGGACTTACCATCTGCCTACCTCTTCTGCCGGCTTCTATTTGATATGAATTTGTTAATTAACTATTCACAATATCTTATACATCGGCAATGGATGAGTCGCGCCTTAGACTTAGCACAAATTGCGGGTGATGCGGATGAAGTCCCCGTAGGCGCTGTTATTGTTGATTCGTCCGGAAGTTTGATTGCAGAAGGTGAAAACAGGAAACAACGTGACAATGACCCTACAGCTCACGCGGAAATTATTGCTATCCGAGCAGCCGCTCAAAGGTTACAAACTTGGCGTCTTAACCAATGCACCCTTTATGTCACTCTAGAACCTTGCCCAATGTGTGCAGGTGCTATTGTACAAGCGCGTATAGGACTTTTAGTTTACGGGGTAGACGATGCCAAAACTGGTGCAATTCGTACTGTCGCCAATATCCCCGATAGCGCTGCTTCCAATCACCGCTTGTATGTCATTGGAGGTATTTTAGAGTCCGCCTGTCGTCAGCAATTACAAGCTTGGTTTACTCATCGGCGACATATTTCTAACTAACGGACAGAGATAAAACTGTCCAGTTGGTGCTACACAAGTCAGGGAAGAAAATCTACGGTGTATCTAACAGAGTTTTGAATGTATTCAACCCAACAGCCACCAGCCACCGTCATGATTGAGTTTAACTCTTCCTTTGATACTTCCTGTGACAATCCTGCTACTACACCAGAAAATGCTAAGGTGGCTCATATTACTACCTCTGAGATTTCTCCTTGGTTAGGTCATTTAGCGTATTTCTTGGGTGGTCACTTTGTTCTACCGTTTTTCTTTGGGCGGATTAAAGTCAGTGGACAAGAAAACCTCCCCAAAACTGGTCCTGTTATCCTTGCTCCCACCCATCGGGCGCGTTGGGATTCGTTGCTCTTACCGTACGCAACCGGTCGCTGCGTGACTGGGCGGGACTTGCGATTCATGGTTACGATCACTGAGTGCCAAGGGTTGCAAGGCTGGTTTGTCCGACGCTTAGGGGGTTTTTCCGTAGATCCTAAACAGCCCTCAATCACGACTCTCCGTCATAGTGTAGAATTACTTAAAAATGGAGAAATGTTGGTTATTTACCCAGAGGGCGGTATCTTTCGTGATGGTAAAGTTCACCCTTTAAAGCCAGGAATCGCTCGTCTGGCTTTGAGTACTGAGTCTAGTCATCCAGGATTAGGTATAAAAATTATACCTATTACCATCAATTACAGCCAACCGTTACCTACATGGGGTACGGATGTGAGTATTCAGATTGGCTCCCCAATACAAGTCGTAGATTATGCTAGAGGCACGTTAAAACAAAATGCCAAACGTCTCACTGGTGATTTGGCAATAGCTCTCAAAAAATTAAGCCATCAAGAATCAGAAGTCACTGCTCACGCATTTGCAGAAATTGCTAATAGTTAGTAATTGTACCATTTCACTTAAGTTTGCACTTTAGGAGAGCATCCGGTGCAGGCGAAGAACGGCAAGGGCAAGGGAGAATTATTTTATTTGTAGCTCTCATGAGCATGAATCGGTATAAGTAGTTTGCGTTCTTAGTACGACCTAAGGTACAGCTTTGTAACAACACCTGCTGATTGTTAAGGGCAATGAATGAAATTTGTAAATCCCCTAAAAACTTACGATGAAGGTACAAGTGACCTGAATTTCTTGGATTAGGCTAGAGTCAGCTCTTGGGAGTACGCTTTTTATCCTCTGTCTGTCATTATCAGGAACTGGTTGTTTTGCATCATTTCGTCCCCCAGTTGTTTTTAAGGATCTGCTACGGTTTTGCGTAATTGTTGCGCTGCTAGCGCCGCAGCGAGATGCATTCACCTTTTTGTAACCAAATCACTGCACGTGACCGCTTAGTTGCTACCGTTATGGTTGAGATACCATTGGTAGATATACAGCGGATTACGGGATTTATAATGCATTTCTTGCACGATAATCTTAGGCTTGGCAACTAAAACCTTTTTTAGTCCTATAAAACCGTTGGCAATTTTAAAAGATTTTTTATCGCTTTCTAAAAACCAACTCTTCTCCACTGCCTTGTCAAACTATCCCCGAACTGATTTGTGATACACCTGTAGTTGAAAAATTAGAGCAATTTGTACCTTCATTGATAGCGGCGGATTAGCTAATATGCACACGCTAGGGGAACCTGGTTTCATTGATTTTGAGTCTAAATCAGGGAAACTTAATATGTGGCTTTGTTTTGTCAAAGTTCAAAACAGAGTTAAGATACCCGAAGTTTCATAACTGCTTTTTTAGTTATCTCTCTGACCTCATGAACTTCTCTGGAACCGTTCCTATAATTCGCTTCACTTCCTTAGCAGTGATAGCAGCCCTCAGCTTCTTATCACCCGTTAATGCTCAGGTACAGCTCCCAAGTGGCTCTAATCAACCACAACCTATTGATCCCAACGATCCAAATAACCTCCGTCCCACAGCACAAAATAACAGCCTTTTGAGCCTTGAGGGAGGGAAGCGTCTGATGGCAGACGCAAGTAATGCAGTTTCTTCCCAAAACTACGATGTAGCAGCAAAGAAACTTCAAGAAGCACGGCTCGTTTTTAATCAGCTCTCTAATTTTTATCAAGACTTGAATTCTAGCTTTTCTGGAATTGACACCAGAGTTGCTGATGCTCAACGCAAAAAGGCGCTAGAAACTGCCCAAATGCGGGATGAAGCCACGTACCAGCTAGCGTTGGTACATAGAGCGCAAAACAAGCCGGAATTAGCTGTACCATTGCTCATTCAAATAGTTAAAAGCCAAAACCCAACACGGGATTTAGGTAAAAAAGCTTATCAGCAGCTGTTGGAGTTGGGCTTTGTTGATGCTCCGTTTCCTAGAGGTGGTAGTGCTTCTTCCCCTCCCTCATCCTCTCCTTCCTCCTCTCCTTCCTCCTCTCCCTCATCTTCTCCCTCCTCCCCGAAGAAATAATAAAATTACCTCTCTCCTCACCTCCCCACCGCCCCCCATTCAGCCCAATGCTAAGATGGGATTATAATCAGTGGTGGGGACTCTTGATTTTGAATCCCTATTAGGGTTTGAAATATATGTGGTCAACTGTCACACATTGAATTTGCCTACTGTCAACAGGAAAAATGCTTGCCAACACTCTTGTTGTGGAATTTTGAATTGTGTAGACGCAAAGCAGCTTGCTGCAGGGGATTTTAAATTTTGAATTGCCCAGATACGAGGCGTTACAATCCCTATTAGGGTTTGAAATGATCAGGAATTGCGATGATTAGTCCGCAACAAGTACAGGAAATGATAAAGGCAGAACTGGCAGATGCCCTAGTTCAAGTGCAAGACTTGACTGGAGGTGGTGACCATTATCAAGTGACAGTAGTTTCATCGCAGTTTGCAGGTAAGGGACTTGTGCAACAGCACCAGTTAGTCTATGGTGCACTTAGGCAAGCCATGTCTAGTGAAGCAATCCATGCCTTGGCACTAAAAACCTATACTCCCGAAGCTTGGCAAAATAGTCATTAGTCCTCACTCCTGAGTCCTGAGTTAAGACAAAGGACGCAAGACAATATCCAGTGATTAGACCAAAAGTAAGCTAGGAAACAAAAAGACAATGACGCCAGAAATTAAAGAGCGAATTGATAACTTGGTACAACAAAACAAAATCTTGGTTTTCTTGAAGGGAACCAAGTTAATGCCGATGTGTGGTTTCTCTAACAATGTCGTGCAAATACTGAATACCTTGGGAGTTCCCTTCGAGACAGTTAATGTTTTGGATGATTACGAACTCCGCCAAGGAATTAAAGACTATTCCAATTGGCCGACAATTCCTCAAGTGTATATCAACGGTCAATTCGTTGGTGGTTCAGACATTCTAATAGAACTGTACCAAAAGGGCGAATTGCAGCAAATGGTGGAAGTCGCACTTGCTTCCTGATCAAGTTAAGCAGATTGCAATTAGCAGTCACCTCACAGTAAAACAGCCCTGAATGGTGAGCGAGTTCTCAGACGGGCAGTTGCCACTTTCGTCTGCCCTCTGAAAAAAATTGTTTGTCCCACCCTTGGAAACTGTGTCCGTGACGTCTACAACAGCAGGAATCCTGCGTAGGCGACTCGGGCACGTTTTGTTTTAACAAAGTTGCTAGTTATGAAAAAACGCCCCTACCTACCTAACGGCGCAGCGGTGGCATAGGCTTCAGGCTATTAAGCTAGCAAGTGGCGTGTGGTTTGTAAAGTTCTAAGTGAGCTAATAAATCAGCTCACTTAGAACTCATAACTCGTAAGTTAGGGCTTTTGTGCTGTGATTGTAAAGAAATATCTCCAATTTTTCGCAAAGCTACAATGCAGATAATAGATATGCTATACTTATCTGCATTGCGCTACGGATACTATTTCTCATTGAGAAAAGATATTAATAGTAATCCGGCTGGGGCTGTGTCATTGTAAAGTTTGATACATCGTGCAAGTAGCGATTAGCTTCCTCCTCTAAGCGATGGATCAGATAGGGTTCAATGGCATTACTATGTTGCAGTGCGGCTATATAGCCATCCAAATACATCCGCATATCATCCGTACGATAACCGCGATTCCATAACTCGACGAAGGCGTCAGTTAGTCTTTGGTAATAGCGAATGGTTTGTGTGTCTTGGAGCATAACTGCTGTTAGAAAACTGCTTGGAATAGAAAATTGTAATTTATTGAAGCTGAGATGTGAAGTCTCACTTTCAGTTTGGCATTAACTAAAAGAAGATATCTCCCCCTAAGGGAAATCTCACGAGCAGCTACAGAGTATCTCGATCCTATTCCAGAAGACTGGGAATATGATTGTCAGGTAAGCTATTGTTATAATTATCAAGAGCCAATAGCCTAACTGAGTTGGAGGGTGTGGGCACCGCTCTATTCAAGAATATCGAATCTGCTTTCACCATAAAGCTGAAAAACTCTTTTGGCAACAACTAGCTTGTTTGGTGACACTTTTTTGGTAAATCGCACTCCAGTTGATAGCAGGATTTTTCATCAAAAGCACTTTTGCTAAGTCTAACAAAAATTTAAGAAGATTACTAACTTGGCTTTGGCTAAGGCATCAATTAAGCACCTTACCAGTATTGGTATTAGTAAATATGAAGTCAATAGCAATTGAGGTAACAAGGGTTACAAAACCTAAGACATAGGCTTTGTTACTTTGAAATTCATATACGCTAAGGGGTCTTGCCACCGTGGGTTCGGTTTGTATTGAAATCGTTGAGGGAAATCCCCATCTGAGGTCATTGCTAGGCTGGCACTTGCAACAACTGGACTATCGGGTGCATCAAGCCGCAAGTATTTATCAAGCTAGAGAAGTGTTTTTAAGCCATCAACCAACACTGGTGATTCTCGATGCCGATTTACCTGATGGTGATGGCATTGAATTTTGCCGTTGGTTGCATCGTCAACAACAGCCTTTAATTTTAATGCTTTCTGCCCGTAGCAATGAAGCTGATATAGTCACTGGTTTGAAAGCGGGAGCAGATGACTACCTCAGCAAACCTTTTGGGATGCAAGAGTTTCTTGCAAGGGTTGAGGCACTCATTCGTCGCAATCGCACACCCGTTGCACCAGCTTATTTGGATTATGGCTCTTTGCAAATTGATTTAGTACAGCGTCGCGTTCGCTTCCAAGGAGAGTTTATTGACTTAACACCGCAGGAATTCAGTTTGCTATATGTTTTGGCACAAGCTGGGGGAGTCCCATTGAGTAGGTCAGAACTGCTACGGCGTGCTTGGCCTGATGCCATAGATAACCCACGCACCATTGATACTCATGTTTTGTCGTTGCGGAAAAAAGTTGAACTAGACCCCCGCCAACCTAGTTTAATTCAAACGATCCGCAATGTAGGATACCGTTTTAACATGGAAATTTTAAATGCCAATATTGGACACTCAGCAACAAAGTTACCTAAAGAGAGGTTTAGCAATCAACGTTCAACCCTCAGCACTCCCCGGTGAGAAGGGGACGAGGGGGATGAGGGAGATGAGGGGGATGAGGGAGATGAGGGGGATGAGGGGGATGATTAGCACTCACTGCCCTAGGTTTTAGTCCCAATAAGCGTAAGCGAAATTTGGACTAAATAATAACTAATAACTAAAATCCAAATTCATCTTCGGCTTTTGCTTGCGTCAAGCTTTCTCTTAAATTAGCCCAGCTTATATCAGACGCTTCTTGATTGACAAGTAAGCGACCTTGCTGTAGAAACAATAGCCGTGTACAAAACTTCTGGGCTAGTTCTAGGTGGTGGTTTACCATAACAACGGTTGTTTGATGAGTTCGAGTCAGCTGGGTTAAAGTTTCCATAAGATACTCAGCTCTACCTAAATCTAGGGCAGAGGTTGGCTCATCTAACAATAAGATTTTCGGTTGAATCACTAAAGCACGAGCGATCGCCACAAGCTGTCGCTGTCCAACAGAAAGTTGCACCTCAGTCCGCGCTGACCATTCCTCTGGAATTTGTAACTGTTTTATCCAGTAAGTCACGCGTTCTTCAATTGTCTGTTTGGGTAAACCACGCAAAACCAGCGGGTATGCCAATGCTCCTTTGACTGTCATTCCCAAAAGCTTGGACTCTTGGGGTACCAATGTCACTAAGGAGCGTAGCTGCAATACAGGAATTTGGGAATACTCCTGATTTTCCAGATACATTTTACCGCTCGTTGCTTCACTTAAACGGTTCAGGAGGCGTAATAAATGAGTTTTCCCTGCACCGGATGGTCCGACAATGGCAACGCGTTCTCCCTCAAATACATCAAAGGAAATATCCTGTAATATTGGGTGTCCCAGCTGCTTACCTTTACTCTGGGTTTTCAAGCTGGCAAAAAGGCTGACTTGTTCTAGGCGCAGTTGTGCTTTTAGGGTATGTTTCCCCATCTGCGTGTCTTGTTGACTCTCCAAAATAAACCTTTGTCTAAATAAATGTCCTTTAAGTTCCAAGCTAATTTAGAAACACACGACTAACGAATGTAGCGGATAGTTTGTCTTTGGGTTTCACACACATACATCCGTTACATTCGTTATATTCGTTGTACCGTAGGTCATTGGTTGGGTACTTAAGGTGATGCTTTAATTTATGTTACCTTGCCCTAACGCTGTGGCGATCGCCCAACCATCAACCAGTAGCAGCAACAGCGTGAATCCAAGTAAAATTAAATACATCCAAGGTTGCGCTAAAGGATAGACATCTGTCGTATCTATTCCTGTCTTTTCTTGCACAAGTTTTACCAAACGGGCAAATCCGGCTACACGCATTGGTAGTAGATAAGCTTTTCCTTCGTTACTTAGAAAGTAGTAAACGAGTCCTCCTTGACCAGTTGTGCGCGGTTTTAACTGTTTCACTTCAGACCAAGGTAACGACCACCCTTTACGGAAAAAACGCGGTACCCATTTAGGATAAGTTACCTGAATTTCCTGGTCATCTATAATAACGCGTTCGCTCAACGCTGCATACAGAGCAATAAAACCTATGATAATGCCCACCCACAATAATGCTGGTGGTACGGGTGCTGCTGTTACCTGGGAAAGAAAAGGCAACGGTGCTGTGAGTGCTATGTATAGACTCAAAAGCGTGATTCTAATTAAAGGAGAGAGGCGAAATATAGAAGATGAAGTATCGGCTGAGTTGGCTGTCACGGCTCCATCATTATTGTTGTGCTTTAAGTTAATACTAACTGGTAATTATGAAGCCCAATTGTCAGTGCTTAATATTATCGTTATTAACAAGGTCGCGCCAATTCCTCCCAGTCCCCAATTTCTAATCCCCTGTCCCCTGTCCCCGTTAATTTCAATTGCTGCTTGACCCAAACCTAGCCAACAACTCCTCACGCGATAATTCTAGTAACAAACGGCTATATTCTTGTGGCGGTAACTGTATTAATGCTTCAATTACTCCCAAGAGTTGTGCATCCACAGTTCCAAACCGGACTCTAAGCAAGTTTTCCACCACCAAGCGTTGTCCTTCTTGCTGTCCTTCTTGTCGTCCTTCTTGTCGTCCTTCTTGTAAAGTAGCTTCGCGCCACTCCATATACGCTTGTGACAAGTTCATAATCAACTCCTGATCATCTTCAGTTAAGTTTTCCTGATTGACTACAGTGATACGCCAACTAGCAAGCAGTTGTTGGACGTTCTGACGTATAGGATTATTTCTAGGAAGTGCTAGTAATTCACTCACGGCTTGGCGCTGGGTTTCTCCCTTGCCTAAAATCCTGAGTAAAAGAGTCTCCTGTGTTAGAGGTAACTGGTTAATTGCTACTACAGCCGTCCTCAAAGCTTTGGCTAGAAAGTAAATACCAGGTAGCCAATTCTCTAAATCTAATTTAGCCCCAAAATCATCAAGCAAGTTTTCCGATGCAGAAGTTGTCAAAATCCACAAGCGGGGTAAATCATCTTCTGGTAAAGAAGTACTCTCTCGCCTTGCTTTGCGCTGCAACTCTCCGTAGAAAGAAAATAATTTAAGGATACAATTGCGTACCTCGGTTTTACTCGGTTGATTACGGAAGGGTTCTAACAACGAAACACTCGTCGCAATTCTACCAAGTAACCCCAATTGCAGGTCAACGTTGGGCGACGGTGCGGGAAAAAATAAAATATCGACTTGTCGAACTTCGTCAGTGACTTCGCGACTGACTTCAACCTTTCCTAAAGGAGAGAGTAATTCTTCTAGATACTGCTTGGCAAACTGGTCGTGAGGCTGTCGGGTCATTTGTTACTGATTATGGTAAGTACTTTTGTACCACGCTCCAGCCTGTGAGCGATACCCAGATAAAGCCAAAAAACAGGGCAATATTAGCGCCAACATGGACACGTCTAGCCCAAGGTCGTCTTTCATTGATAAGCAATGCGCTTCCACCAGACAGCAAAACCAGCACGACTGCTATCAACCCAGCAATTAAATGTGACGAGTGTCCCAAAGAACCAAAATGACCGAAAGTGCCAATAATGCCAATCAGGAGGAGCAGCAGCACTAAACTTACCATGCAACTGCCGATTAGAAAGTGAAGGGAACGTACACTTGTATTTCCCTCCGTAAATGAGGAAATAAAAGAGGGGTGCGGCGATGTTCTGTTACGAAACATCCAAAAGCCTGTAACCGCCAATAGCAAATAAGCTAACAACGATAACCCCATCGACCATGCTGCTATTTTCCACAGCCAAAGAAAGGAAGGTAGGTTCATAGTAAACATTGTAGATGGGGAAGTGGAGTGATGAAAAAATTTAATGTCAAGACGTGACATGGTACGTCTGGACAACTCATAACTACTCCCTTCGCGCCAGAAGAATACCTATTTTTTAACCGCAGAGGCGCAGAGGACACAGAGAGAGGAGTGAATTATTATAGGTAATCTTAGACCGGGAAGGGAGTAAACAAAAGAGGGCTGCTGAGTTCAGCAACCCTCTTATTAAGGAAAATTGTTTTTTTTAATCAATGTATACTAAACCAGCGACTTGCAAAGGTTTTTTGGTATCTCCGGTTTTTGTATTAATCGTCTGCACAATTGGTTTTTTATTGATAGGGTCTATTGCTGGTTGTGAGTCTGTATGAAACTCATAATTGCTAGGTTCGCTGATTGCGAGGCGATCGCACGGAATATTATCCGATAAAATTGCACTTGCCATCATCCCCGTATGAATCTCAAGTTGAGCTTCTTTTGGAGCTTCAAACACTAACCTTTGTCCAGGAAAAACAACCCGTTCAAAGTACCAGTTGGGAATATTTGAGATGCGAGCCACCTGTATTTTGCTTGTGGCATTCACGTAGCAGCAGAAAATTTTACCTGATTGCTCAGGAGGTAGAGGATCTAATATTTGAGCCATAACTGCTGAAGAGCTTTACGCCACTATCTTATCTTACACTTGTCAAGCTAGCACCGGCTGATCCCCAGTTGCTGTAACCCCGACTACCAAGTGAGCTTTTCTATTATTATTTCTATCTTAAGATTCGCGGATCTATGAAAAATTTGTGAAAATTTATGCCTTTTCTGCAATTGTACATTATGCTCCCACACACATAATGTTCTCTGGTTCACAAAAAATCAGAAACGGCGAAATTTAGTTGTCAATCCTCATGCCTGTACCCCACAACCAAGATATGTAGATTACCGCTTGGCAAACAGAGTTGTTGTTATTGTAAAGCTATCTATAGAAAAATCTTTATAATTTAATAATATCTTTCTTCAGAGAGTATGTATTTGATCGGCTCAGTGAATTTAACTATTTCTACTGAATATCAACAAAAAGGACAGACTAATCAATAATCTGCTTAAATGTCAAGTAATATTAAGATATAGGACAAAAATTAATCTCAACACTTCTTTTAAAAGCTATTAATCTCACTTTCCCTTGAAAACAGCAAGATGCAAGTTAAAAGACCTGTAATGGACAACCGAATTCTCTATGTTCGCCTTCCTTGTAACCCGATCTTTCCAATTGGGGTAGTTTATCTTGCAGATCACGTCCACAAGCAGTTCAATAGCATAGAACAGCGCATTTTTGATTTGGGAACAGTGCCACCTTTAGATTATGCTGCTGCCTTGGTTCGCTGTATCGATGAATTCAAGCCCACACTACTCGTGTATTCGTGGCGTGATATTCAAATTTATGCTCCAGTGGGTGGACGTGGTGGTAACCCGTTACAGTATTCCTTCGAGTTTTTCTACTCGCGCAATCCATTACTCAAGATAAAAGGGGCTATTGGTTTGTTGCGGATTGCGTCGGGATACTACGGTGAGTTGTGGCGGAATTTGAGCTTAGTGAAACGGGGTATTAAACGCGCTAAACGTTATAACCCCGATGCTCGGGTCATTGTCGGTGGTGGTGCTGTCAGCGTCTTTTACGAGCAAGTCGGTAAAAGCTTACCCAAGGGAACGATTGTTTCCGTGGGAGAAGGCGAAACCTTGCTGACAAAACTTTTAAGCGCTCAAGAATTTCGCGATGAAAGGTGTTATGTCGTAGGAGAAGAAAAACCACGCGATCGCCTAATTCACGAACAACCCACTCCCCTAGAAAAATCCGCTTGCAACTACAACTATATCGAAACCATCTGGCCGGAATTTAACTATTACCTGCAAGAGCAAGACTTTTACATCGGTGTACAAACTAAGCGTGGTTGTCCCCACAACTGCTGTTATTGCGTCTACACCGTTGTTGAAGGCAAACAAGTACGCATTAACCCCGCCGATGAAGTTGTTGCTGAGATGCGGCAATTGTACGATCGCGGTATTCGCAACTTCTGGTTTACCGACGCCCAATTTATCCCAGCGCGAAAATTTATGAGCGATGCTGTGGAACTCTTACAGAAAATCGTTGATTCTGGAATGACGGATATCCACTGGGCAGCATACATCAGAGCCGACAACTTAACACCAGAGTTGTGTGACTTGATGGCGAAAACCGGGATGAACTACTTTGAAATTGGTATTACCAGTGGTTCTCAAGAACTCGTGCGGAAAATGCGCATGGGTTACAACCTGCGAACAGTCTTGCAAAACTGCCGTGATTTGAAAGCTGCTGGGTTCAACGACTTAGTTTCCGTCAATTACTCATTTAACGTCATTGACGAACGTCCCGAAACCATCCGCCAAACCATCGCTTACCACCGTGAACTCGAACGCATCTTTGGTGCGGATAAAGTGGAACCTGCAATTTTCTTCATCGGTTTGCAACCCCATACCCACCTCGAAGAATATGCCTTCAAAGAAAATATTCTTAAACCAGGGTATGATCCGATGAACATTACACCTTGGACTGTCCAGAAAATGCTCTGGAACCCGGAACCCCTTGGTTCATTCTTTGGGCAAGTCTGTTTACAAGCTTGGCGACAAAACCCTAACGATTTCGGACGCGAAGTCATGAAAATATTAGAAGAAAAACTGGGTTGTGCCGATTTAGAAGAAGCACTTTCGGCACCCGTTGAGACGAAAGAAAAACAACTCGTCAGCGTATCATAGAAGACACGGGGAGATGAGGGAGATAAGGGAGTCCACCTTCTCCTTATCCTCCTCTGCGCCCTCTGCGGTTCATTTAATCAAATCTCATGTTAGAAGGCTCAATTTTACAAAAACTAGAAACAGCCCATCGCCATAGTAAAAGACCAATTCAATACGGCGTTTACTATAAAAACACTCTGGTTTCCCTGTGCCATGCCCTGGAAGACCATATATTAAAAGACGAAGGTACACCCTTAGTCATCACAGCCTTCCAACGAGGAAAGTGGTATCTGCAAGAAGCTGAAAGATACGCAGATATCGCCAAAAAAGCCAGCCAAGTTGCTATAATGGCAGCCCCAGATACAAGCTTTGCCGAACATTCTACAAGCCAGTTGCCCAATGTGAACCTAGTCGCCATACATCCAGGCGATCCAGTAGCGCAGGAGTGGCATTTGATTATCCTATCACACAAATACACAGCAATGGTAATTTGTCAAGAATTATCAGAAGCTGATTATGGTTCCAGCGGATTACCTGCATCCGATGTAGAGCGAAAATTCTACGGTTTATGGACATTTGAGCCGGAGTTAGTCCAAGAAACAGCAGAATTAGCAATTTCCCACATCGAAAGCTACAACCCAGAACTGGCAAAAGAACTTAAGGCACACAAAGACACAATCCAGCCACGGCTTGCCACATCGGAAGACTTGAGTGCAGTGGTTTCCCTGGTAGTAGATTACCTTCAAACGGGGCAAGTGAATATATCTGTCCCCACAGCAACTCGCCACCAAGCACTGGATCGGAATTTGGTTTCCAACGAAATCCAAGCATTTTTACGGATGGCGCAAATGATAGATGCTGCCGATATTACCAATCCAATGGCAGCAGCGGAAGTAGTAGCATTGGCAGAAACAATGGGGCAACTTTTGGATCTTCCCGCGTGGCAAACGAAACGTCTACGGCTTGCAGGGTTGCTGCAACGTATAGATCCATTGCAAAGAACCGAAAGCGTTCTTTCTCCTGGTAGTTCCACCCGCTACCAAGAAGATGCACCCTGTTGTCCCTTGACTTGTCCGTTAGTACCAGGAGCCCAGGTACTGCGAACAATGCCACGGCTGCGGGCGATCGCACAAATTCTTACACATCAAAGCGAGTGGTGGGATGGTACAGGGGAACCAGCGGGGTTAGCTGGAGATGAAATTCCCTTAGAGTCAAGAATTCTCGCATTAGTAGCAGACTTCCAGTGGCGCGTTAATCAGAAAAAAACCTCTCACTTAAGTCCCGAGGAAATATTTACTCAAGCTTTAGAAGAGTGCAAACAATTACAATCGTACCGCTTTGACCCCAAACTTGTAGATACCCTAACTTTATTAGTTATGGGTTTACAACAGGGACTCGACTTACCCTTGATGACACCCAAAGTGAGTACTGGTATGTGGCTACTTAATAGTAGGCTAGATAGCGAAACTAAGAGTGGAGAGATTAGGAGCAGTTACAGCAAATAATAATCAAAGCGCAAAGACGCTAAAAAACTCTTTGCGCTTTTGCTTCTTTGCGCGAAATTTAATTATCTTGACAGTGCAAAATTTCTATGAATATTGAAGAAATTCGCTCAGGAAAACTCAAACACTTGCCAGGAATAGATTTAGAAGACGAAGATTTATCAAATACTGACTTAAATCGCGTCAATCTTGCTGGCGCTCACCTTGTTGGTACAACTTTTACAGGTTCCAAACTCGAAGGTGGACATTTAGAAGGTGCCAATTTGATGGGAGCCAACCTCGTAGAAACCGACTTACGAGCAAACCTAATGGGAGCAAATTTGATGCAAGCAGATTTGACAGGTGCTGACTTGCGGGGTAGCAATTTACGTGGTGCTAACTTAATGGGAGCAAGACTCAGTGAAGTGTCGTTTGTTGGTGCTTTCTTGAGCGGTGCTAATTTAATGAATGTCAACTTGCAGGGTGTTGACTTTCGAGGTACTGACTTGCGAGGCGCGAACTTGACTGGGGCTAATCTCAAAGGTGCAGATTTGAGTCGTGCAGATTTGCAAGGGGCGTTGTTAAGTGAGGCGAATTTAGAAGAAGCCGACTTGCGGGGGGCGAATCTTGCCGGTGCAAATTTGACGGGTGCGAACTTACTGTGTGCTGAATTAGACGGTGCTAATTTAAATGGAGTGAATTTGGAGCGCGCATGCGTGGTGGGAACAGTGTTGGAAATGGCTTCGTGAGAAGTGGGAAAAGCAAAAGAAGCTTTTTCCACTGTTAAAATTTTTGCAGGTGAAGCAGGGAAAAAGTTGTGAGTTTACAGGAAGTTCTCAACCAAGCATTGCAGCTTTCAACGGTGGACAAAGTCCGTTTGATTCAGCAAATTGCTCCTGAAATAGAACGCGAGTTAATCGACAACCCGCCTACCCCCCGTAAATCATTATGGGGTTTGTGTGCTGATTTGGGACAAGCACCAACGGCAGATGAAATTGATGCAGCCCGCAGTGAGGAGTGGGCTAACTTCCCACGCGAGGACATTTAATGCTGCGTGCTGTATTTTAATTGTTAATTATTAATTTTTAACGGCTCTTCCCTTCATCCACAATGCCAGCACACTTAAAAAGACCAAACCCATCACCCCAGCTAGGGGATTTTTATTGACACCAGTCACCCAATCTGGAACCTGACCAGTATATCTAATCAATTCTCCAACATTAATAATATAGTATCCCCAGACTAAACCGCCGTGCAGACCAATTGGTAAGCCGAGGCGTCCCCTACAACTGCGCTTTCCCCATACCTGCGTTAACCCCAATATGACTAAAGCTGGAAATTGCGGGAGTGTATGAATAATTGCCTCTACCGGCTTAATAAAGTGTAATACAGCAAAAGCGATCGCATCAACCCACAAGGCTACACTTTTGCTATAATCTCGTTGCAACTCATCCAACAACCAACCTCGGAATAATAATTCCTCGGCAAACCCAACGCCCAAACCAACAATTAAACTCTCTAAAATCAGCTTGAGAAAAAAAACTTTGGGTTGTTGCCACATTAGCCAACCCAAGCTACCTTGTAACCCAAACAAAATTAGAATACTAATAACCCCAATAGCCAAACCGCGTAGCAGTTCTACGCCGTTAAGTCGGGTCATTTCTAAACCATAATGCCGTAGCAACTGAGGTTGATTGTAGACACACTTGCCCCACAGTCTGAGTAGAATGATAAACTCCCCATACAACAGCACCATTGTCAATATACTGACTAAATTGGTGTCATGTACGAGTAAGTAAATCGGTGCAGCCAAGGGCAACCAGAGTACCAACAAACTCAGTATAAATACACCCAACCTCATAGGGGCAGGGTACTGGGACAAACGAAGGAGATTTGTTTTGAACAACCTATCTATTGCCTATAACCTTTTATTCTTCAGGTTCAATTGTGCTACTCAAACCATGATTTTTCAAGGTTTCGCAATAGAACTCGGCGTGTTCTTGAGCGCAAGTAATGACTAGGGCTAGCCCGTTGGTATGGGCTTCCATCATGATACTGACAGCCTGAGGTTGAGTGAGGTTCGGTACTGTGGTTAGTAGAACCTGCACCACATACTCCATAGGGTTGTAGTCGTCATTATGGAGCAAAACGCGATACCGAGGCGCTAGCTTGCGGGATGTTGAACGCTTCTCTATGGTTTCGACAGACACTGTTTTTTGCTCTTTTCTGAATGAATTACTACAACAGAATTATTGGACAAAAATTGCTTAACACTTATTAACCCATTTTATAGCATATACACACAAATAAGGGGGTAGTCAAATTTTTTGCTACTTTAGGCTGAGAGGTGCACAGGTTTGACTGCGCCTATTTGCTGCCAGCCTTTTAAAATTGAATAACCAACAAAAATATATTTGTCGCTATCATCCGTGTGACTATGGAGATGACTTTAGAGTTTCAAGCAGGACAAATTGTGTCTTTAGAGCATGGCGACATAAAGCTGTATGCAGAAGTCATTCAAGTCGTAGTTTCTCGTCAGTTGTGCTGGGTACGTCCTTTACTGCTAGTCAACTTTACCCAAGAACCGCCGCTGATTACTGATCTACGAGATACATCTGACCTGCTTTGGTCTGTCAATTTATTTCAACCTGCCTTAGACACAGAAGTTATTAGTTTTTTGAGTCAGGTTTTGGCAAAAGAACCAAAACCTGGACAAACTTTTGTTGCCAAGCAACAATTCAATCACTTTATTCACCAAATTTGGCAAGCCCAAAAAGGGGATTAGGGATTGGGAAATGGGTAAATTCTTGCCGATCCAATCCTCAGCGCCTTTAGTAACACTAGCGAATGGCTGCATCCTTCAGAAGGAATACTATTAAGGTCAGGCAAAAATTGATTTTCTCTCTTTAGGGACATGACAAAAGGTTTACTACCAGTAAAAATGATATATGTACGGTAGACGGGATAACCTAGTTCTGTTATCAGGGTGTAATCTCCCATTTAAACGAAATCTACTCCCTTGTCGGTAGAAGAGTACCGATTTAATAAACTGCCTACCGCGTAGCCTCTCCGCAGGATTTACGGCGCAAGGCATAGGCTAGAAGACATACCCGATGCCGTAAGGCGTGGTGTCAACCGTGGCGATCGCATTCCGCTCATAGCAATAAAATAACTAATCTTAGATCGCAAAGAAACTAAAAGTCTATTGTAAATGGCTTCCTTGGAACCAATGGAAGAGATCATTTCTGTTTCAGGTTCTAACCGTTGCCTTATTAAAAATCTCTATTGCCTCAACGATAAGTTCATCCTGTTTGCGGTTAATTTCAGCGAACAGGTAGAAAGGAATTTTTTCTTTCAAGTGCGCAGCAAACTACATCGAGATAACGACTAAATTAATGCAGATGTGGAACCATTTTCTTCTCAGTTGACCCCCTACAATGAAATATATGATTAATTTTACAAAGAAATATAAGTAGTGACACTGCTAAACTATCGTCCGTTGTTACTACAATTTTTGTTGCTTATATTGAAGTTTCATGACTTTAGTGTTATTGAAATTAACTCAATTTAAGGCAACTTTAATGCTAAACCCTTAGGGTAACAAGCCTAAACTTGAAACCAACTGAACGCGACCAGCGTCCATCTCTGCCATTAATAGTTCTAAGGCTTCGTAGTCCACGTCAGAAATATAACCCATTTCAGTCAGTTCTGAGTTAATTTCATTTTCAATTTCAGGAGTCAACTTTTTAATATCGAGAGCTTTTTCTACCAATAGACGAATAGAGTATTTTGTTCTCATAGCGATTACACCAACTATATAAGTAGTCATTATCCAGGGTAACATTTGGTATAAAAAGTGATCCAAATACTCCTATAAAAGTGACCTGGATCACTGCTAGCTGAGGATATGGTTCACTATTTGGTCAACTGCCTGCCAATAATCAAGCGATAACGTAAGGTTATTAGCTTGATAGATATTTGAATACAAATCAAATAGAATTCTAGGATAAATAAAGTTTATAACTAGAACAAGCTATTCATCCTTACCTGTGCGGCTTAGTGGAGATTATATTTGTTTAAGAAGTAAAAAAAGTATATTTAAACACAAATTTTCTTGCGTTTATGACAATCTTTAAAGAGTAACGCAATAGCAATAAAGATTCAGCAAAGAGACGTAATACGAATGGTCGATGTGAGAAAAAAAAGTTTATGTTCAAATACATCTAACTTTAAAGTTAGGTAACTTTAATAGGATGTAACGATGCAAGCAGTACTAGACTATCCAAAAATAACTGTTATTAGTCCTCACGGCTGCCTAAATGCCAAAAACGCTTTAGAATTTGAAACAAAATTAACAAAAGCACTAGCACAAGATGGAATTTCTATCTTGCTCGTAAATTTAGAGCATGTAGAATCATTAGATAGTGCAGGCTTGATGGCATTAGTGTCTGCGCTGAAACTGGCTCAAAAGCTAGGACGGCGCTTTAGCCTTTGCTCGGTTTCACCGTCACTCAAAATTATATTTGAACTGACCCAAGTAGATAGGGTTTTTGAGATATTTGAAGGAAAAGCCGCGTTTGAAGCTGCTTACTCCAATCAAGAAGCAACACTGACTTATGCCTAAAAAAGTCTTAAGGGAAACGAGTCGTTCTCTTGAAACACCTAATAAATGCTAATGTTGGAGGTGAGTAGCTGTAATTAAGGTAGCGAAAAGATACCACAGTGGCTGTTGCAGTTGAAAAGTTAATCACATCGGATATTGTAAAACCAGCTCGTTACTTAGGTAACGAGCTCTTAGCGATTCACAAGCCTTGGGATACGGCAGAGATCCGCTGGGTATTAACATACCCAGAAGTTTATGAAGTAGGTGCATCCAACTTAGGGCATATTATTCTCTATAATATTTTGAATTCCCAACCGCGCCAGTTATGCGATCGCGCTTACCTACCAGGACCGGATCTAGCAGCAAAACTACGGACAACAAAAACACCCTTGTTTGCCGTAGAGTCAAGGCGATCGCTAACGGACTTTGACATTTTGGGCTTTAGCCTTAGTTATGAACTTGGAGCAACCAACATTCTAGAAATGTTGGATTTGGCTGGCATTCCTTTGACTTGGCGAGAACGCCTAGAGGCGGAGAGGGAGGGAAAGAGCGAGCGAGGGAAGGAGGGAGGGAGAGAGGAAGAATTTTCCCTCACTCACTCCCTCCACGCCAGTCGCCTCAACGGGGGGAACCCCCGCACGGCGCTGGCTCCTCACTCTCTCACTCCTCCACTCCCCCCATCCTTGAGTTACCCATTAATTTTCGCTGGGGGACAGACGGCAACATCCAATCCGGAACCGTACGCCGACTTCTTCGACTTCTTCGCTTTAGGAGATGGCGAGGAACTGCTGCCAGAAATTGGCTTAGTGTTGGAAGAGGGGAAAAAAGCTAGGCTGAGCCGTAAAGAATTATTGCTGGATTTGGCGCAGATACCAGGCGTTTATGTTCCGCAGTTTTACGACATGGCTTCTGATGGTTCAGTTCATCCCAACCGCCCAAATGTCCCAAAACAAATTGTGCGGCGGGTTGCAACCCCAATACCAGCGTATTCGATTGGGCTAGTACCCTACATCGAGCCGGTGCATGATCGGTTGGTAATTGAAATTCGGCGCGGTTGTACTCGCGGCTGTCGCTTCTGTCAACCAGGAATGCTCACCCGACCAGCGCGGGATGTGGAACCAGCGGATGTGGTGGAAGCCATAGATTCCGGAATGCGGCAAACCGGTTACAACGAATTTTCTTTACTATCCCTAAGCTGTTCTGATTATTTATCCTTGCCAGCAGTAGGGACGGAAATAAAAAATCGGTTAAAAAATGAAAATATTTCCCTGACTCTACCAAGCCAACGAGTTGATAGATTTGATGAAAATATTGCCAATATCCTAGGCGGTACACGGCAAGGGGGACTGACATTTGCTCCAGAAGCTGGAACCCAACGGATGCGGGACATAGTCAACAAGGGTTTGACCAACGAAGAACTGCTGCGGGGTGTAAAAACAGCTTGGGAACAAGGATGGGATAAAATTAAGCTGTATTTCATGATCGGCTTGCCTGGTGAAACCGATGCCGATGTGTTAGGCATTGCGGAAACGGTAAGTTGGTTACAACGGGAGTGTCGAGGAAAAGGCAGAAGACCGCTGTCATTTAACTTGACCATTTCTAACTTTACGCCCAAGCCCCATACGCCTTTTCAGTGGCACTCGGTTTCCACGGCTGAGTTTGAGCGCAAGCAAGCATTACTGCGGCAAGCATTCCGGCGAATCAAAGGAGCCAAGGTGAATTTCACCGATGTCCGTATTTCGGCAATGGAAGATTTTATTGGCAGAGGCGATCGCTCTCTTGCTTCAGTCGTGCGTCGTGCTTGGGAATTAGGGGCAGGCATGGACTCTTGGTATGATAGTGTCGAAAAAGCTTTTAGTGCTTGGGGACAAGCCATCTGCGAAGCTGGCTTAGACTGGAAATACCGCCAAGTCGAGAAAGGCGAGTGGAATTTATTTGCGAAACAAGATGAGGAACTAACATCCCCCTTCCTCCCTCCCTCCCTCTCTCCCTCCCTCCCTCCCTCCCTCCCTCCCTCATCCCCCCTCGACGCCCCCCTACCTTGGGACCACATCGACACTGGTATTGATAAAAAATGGCTCAAGGAAGACTTGCAACGTGCCTTAGAAGCAGCAACTGTACCAGATTGCTCTTTTGAAGGTTGTTCTCACTGTGGTGTCTGCGGCACTGACTTTGGTCATAATGTTGTCATTTCGCCGCCTTCTATCCCGGAATTTGCTGGTGAGTTTGTCCCGAATACTACCAAAGCACAACGGCTGCGTGTCTGGTTTGGTAAGCTGGGCGGTTTGGCTTTAGTAGGTCATCTAGATTTGATGCGCCTATTTGATAGAACTGTACGGCGAGCAGGATTGCCAATTTCTTTTACTGGTGGCTTTCATCCTACCCCCCGCATTTCCATTGCATATGCCTTGCCTTTGGGGGTTACAAGCAGTGGTGAAATTGTGGATTTTGAACTCACACAGCCAGTTGATGTGGAAACTTTCCGCCAAAAACTGGCTGAAGCTTTGCCGTCAGACATTCCTATATATCAAGTGGAACAGCTTGATTTAAAAGCAAGTTCGGCTAACCAACTTCTGGAGGCTGCGGACTATCTAATCACCGTGGCTTGTCAGCAGGAGGCGACATCGGTACAATGGGAAAGCTGGATTGATGCCATCAAAGCCAAAGATGAGGTTTGGTGGGAACACACAACCAAGTCAGGCAAAACTCAGTTGGTAAATCTGCGCGATCGCTTGTTTGAGTTAGAATTATTTGAGTTACCAAAACGCCCTGAGCATCAGGAATCTACAGTTATCCTGCGTTATGTGGGCAGCTGTCGTCATGACGGGGTGCTATTGCGTCCCGAGCAAATTCTCTCTATGCTAGAACAAGTCGCAGGTACAGATTTTCATCTGCTGCAAATTCATCGAAATCGGCTGATTTTGAGAGTTTAATCGCTTGGGGCAATTTGCTTGTGATTGCCCTCTCTTAGCACATCTTGGAAATTGATTTTTGACAAGGTTGCGTTAGAATGAGATGAAGAGAAATTTTTTGACGCTGCATTGAGTAAACTGATTCACTACCCTGGTACTCAGGGCGCAAAAGCAAAGATAAAAGAAGTGAAACTAAGCGCGGGTTTTTTATCCCAGACAAACACCAGGCAGATTAAATTACACTCTCTTTAAGCTCAAAGCCCGTGAATCAGCAATTACGAACAGCAGGCTTCGTCGGCTTCTCTGATTCTATGATTTTTAAAACTAATTTGAACGCCCAATCCACAATGTAGTGCCAAGTATCGAGAGCGCGAGTGCTGAGACAGTGTTGAGTAACCAGAGCGCGAGTGCTGAGTGTAAATTACCCAGAACTCAAGACTTTATGACTCACAACTCAGAACTCAGGACTCAGGACTCAGGACTCTTCAGGAAAAGGGTATTGGATCAAAAATTAACCACGGACGGTTGATTTAATTGCTTAAATAATATGCAGCCGTCCTGGAAGAATCAACAGTGTAAACGCAGTCGAGCGCGTAAATAGCTCCCTAAGTTTGAGCGAAGAAGCGCAATTTTTAAAAGCAGCGCATGAGCGGACTTGTTGTCGGGGTGAGAGGTGTAACAAACCCCCAGATCCTCTGTTTGTGCTGCCAGTTCTTGAGGAAAATAATTGAATGCCAAAACAAATTATCATCGCGGAACAGCATCAAATTGCTGCAGTATTTTCGGAAGACCAAATACAAGAACTCGTTGTAGCCACAGGTCATCACCAAATTGGTGATATCTACCTAGGAGTTGTGGAGAATGTACTACCTGGGATAGATGCAGCTTTTGTCAATATTGGTGATCCGGAGCGGAATGGTTTTATTCATGTCACTGACTTAGGACCATTAAGGCTGAGACGGACAGCAGCAGCGATTACAGAATTATTAACGCCGCAGCAAAAAGTATTAGTGCAAGTGATGAAAGAGCCAACGGGTACCAAAGGACCCAGGCTCACGGGGAACATTACCTTACCCGGACGCTACGTAGTGCTAATGCCATACGGTCGGGGTGTCAATTTATCACGTCGAATTAAAAGTGAAAGTGAGCGCAACCGTTTACGTGCGCTGGCAATTTTAATTAAACCAGCAGGAATGGGTTTGCTGGTTCGTACCGAAGCCGAAGGCAAGCCGGAAGAAGCGATAATCGAAGATTTAGAATCGCTGCAAAGGCAATGGGAAGCAATTCAACAAGAAGCGCAATCAACACGTCCCCCAGCACTCTTGAATCGAGACGATGATTTTATCCAGCGCGTGCTACGGGATATGTACGGCGCAGATGTCAATCGGATTGTAGTAGATTCGAGTACTGGTTTGAAGCGGGTGAAGCAGTACTTGCAAAACTGGAGTGGCGGGCAAACACCACAAGGGGTGTTAATCGACCATCACCGCGATCGCGCTCCGATATTAGAGTACTTCCGTATTAATGCTGCAATTAAAGAAGCCCTCAAACCTAGAGTAGACCTACCTTCTGGAGGCTACATTATTATTCAGCCGACAGAAGCATTAACAGTAATAGATGTCAACTCCGGCTCCTTCACGCGATCGGCAACTGCTAGGGAAACTGTTTTGTGGACAAACTGTGAAGCCGCTACAGAAATTGCCCGTCAGTTGCGGCTGCGGAATATTGCCGGCGTGATTGTCGTTGATTTTATTGATATGGAATCGCGGCGTGACCAACTGCATGTTCTAGAACATTTTAATAAAGCACTCAAAGCAGACAAAGCTCGTCCTCAGATTGCCCAACTTACCGAGTTGGGTTTGGTTGAACTCACCCGCAAGCGTCAAGGTCAAAACATTTACGAATTGTTTGGTAAACTTTGCCCCACCTGTGGTGGTTTAGGGCATACTGTCCATTTACCTGGAGAAACAGAAAGTCGACCACTAGCACCAACAGAATTACCAGATCGCCTTGTATCCTCTGTGCCTCATAGGGAACCGCGTCTGCCAGTTGCTCGATCGGTTGAACCACGGGAAACTTATGAAGCATATGGAGAAGCATACGAAACTGACAATGACTTGAGTGCCTCGGGTCTGGTCAATCATCCCAGCTATCAAGAAATTGGCGACAGCAGAAAGCGTCGTACCCGCCGCAGCACTCGCGTAGAGAGGGTAAATGGGGGAAATGGCAAAGATGAGCCACGCGTTGTAGCAAACCCCCTGGCGTTTCTTAACGAGCCAGACTTGGAAATGGATGACGATGCGGAACTTGGAGTTCCATCAGAAGTACCTCCACCCAGTATTAGCAAACCTTCTTGGGGTGATAGAGCCGAGCGTGGCAAAGTGACTAAGGTAGAGCTAGTCAAGCCAGTGGTAGAACCACCAGAAATTGTGACTGTAGAAATGTCGCCTGAGGAACAGGATGTCTACGCCCAGATGGGAGTTTCTCCGTTGGAAAAGTTGGGTCGGGAGGTGAGAAATCCCAAGTCTGTGATTATTAATGTCACCTTACCTGGGCAAAACCCTGCTCCACCGGCTGAATTAACCTCAGAATCACCTGTTTCTGAAAGAGCAAGTGCTGTTGTCACAACAGTAGTTGAGCCACCAAGCGAACCCGAGCCAGAAGCTGCAACTGAGCCACAGGATGTTGCCGTAATGACGGATGAAAGTGAAGAAGCTAGCAGCAACTTAAGTGATAAGCGCCGCCGTCGCCGTCGTTCTTCTTCTGTGGAGTAAGTAAATCCACTGGATTTCAAAGTTAATAAACTTATGATAGAACCGGAGCAAGCTGTTGCTTCTATTCGATCGCCAGCGTCCATGGAAGAGATGAAGTGGCTAGAGTTTTCCACGCACTCAAGCATTGAAGGGCTGATTGCAGGCGTGGATGAAGTGGGGCGAGGCTCTCTGTTTGGTCCTGTAGTAGCTGCAGCAGTGATACTACCAAATACGGCTTTGCCAGAACTCATAGCAGCGCAAATTAAAGATAGTAAAAAACTGTCTAGTTCTCGAAGACTGCACCTAGCGCAGCTCATTTGGGCGCTGGCTATCGACTGGAAAATCGGTTTTGCTTCAACAGCCGAGATTGACCAAATGAATATTCTCCAAGCAACGATGCTAGCAATGAAGCGGGCTATTCTCAAGCTGAAAGTGCAGCCTGCTCTGTGTTTGATTGATGGCAATCAGTCAGTAAAAGACTTGCCACTGTCGCAACAAACGATAGTCAAGGGGGACGAGCGCTCTGTTGCTATTGCCTCTGCTAGCATTGTTGCTAAAGTTTGGCGTGATGATCTTATACTTCGCCTTGCCTCAAAGTACTCTATGTATGACTTGGAACGCAACAAGGGTTATGGTAGTAAGCGACATTTGATGGCACTGCAACAGTACGGACCTTCACCATTACATCGCACGTCCTTTCGTCCTTGTCAGATGACCGTACTCACTTCTGATTCAGAGTGTTCTCAAACAAGCAAGAAAAAACAAATAATTTCAGTTCCTGATAGGTAATACCAAGTCCGGTGGATTAGTGTCTATTCTGGTAGAACCTCACCCCGGCTTTGGCTTACCTCATGGAGCCAGAAAACCGCTATAAGGTGACTTGTTATAATTCCTCGCCCTTATAGGCGTGGGGAGAATGTCAATACACAATTCCGACAAGTTGGTAAAGCTCCTACCTGTGAAGACCTTAGCACAGCTACAAAGTATAAAGTCACAAATATATCAAATTCTGTCTTTATACTTGAGCATAAATACAGTGTACTTTTATCAAAGAAAAGTGTTAAAAAATACTAAGCTTTTCCCATAACTACTCCGGATTGAGGATAGGGATACTTGGATCATCAACCCCTTTTTCTGGCGTTTGCAATATTACCCAACGGCGATAATCTGCTAGGAGGTGATGTAGCAATCTTTGCTTAATGGTCAACAAAACACTCTTGAGCAAACCACTGCCTGTTGCTTCTAATATTGGCTTGGGCATATAGGAAAATGGCGGTGGTAAATCTACTAACACTTCTAAATCGGCTCTTCCTTTTAAATAGGTGTTAATACCTTGCTGCTCAGGAGACAAATGCCCTTTTAAATTTAAGGCAAAGCGTTGGTTAATATACTCTATACCAAGGATTTCACAACTTAGCGATCGCACATGAATCGTTCCATTTGATTCAGCCCAGACTCTCATGTCTACAGTTGGTTGAATGCTGAGCGACATAAAGTTTAGAGGACGCATTTTCAAGCGAAAAACTTCCGTACTCAGTTGCTGAATACGAGTAGGGTCAACTAAAGCGTTAACCAAGCGCTGAGGCTGACGTAAGTAGTGGTGAATTGGAATAGGTTGCTCTGGGATAGCAATTTCAACCGATTGAGAGGCAGTAAACCGAGTAGGCATGAGCATATTAAAATATCTGTTAAATAATTGTAATATTTTCTTAAGAAATTATGTTATCAGCCATTGGTTATGACTTAATAAATGATTCGTGTGGAAAGAAGTTTATGATGTCTGATTACGACCCATAAAATTCAATACAAATCAAACTATCCACACAAAACTAAACTCTATGACTTTATCGATTGCACATTTAGGACCTCCTGGCACTTATGCAGAACAAGCGGCTCTTCTTTATTTCAATTGGCTAACTAAAACTACAGGACTTGAAGCTATCTTATGTCCTTATCCCAGCATTGCTCAAACATTGCGAGCTGTCGATAAAGGTCAGGCAAAGTTGGCTATTGTACCTGTGGAAAATTCTATTGAAGGCAGTGTGACCATGACGCTGGATACACTGTGGCAGGTAGATACTTTGCAAATTCAGTTGGCTTTGGTCATGCCAATTGCTCATACATTAATTTCCTGCGCTCAAAGCTTGGAGGAAGTCAAAACAGTTTATTCTCACCCCCAAGCCCTAGCACAATGTCAGGGATGGTTGGAGCGGTTACTCCCCAATGTAGAGCTCATTCCAACCAATTCCACAACCGAGGCACTCTTGCAACTAGAGCAGGACTTGACCGTGGCGGCTATCTCATCTCAACGTGCGGCGCAACTATACAACCTGCCTATACTAGCTAGCGGTATTAACGATTATCCGGAAAACTGTACTCGCTTCTGGGTGGTAAGCCAAAGTCATATGCCAGAAGCCCGCCCCACTTGTTCGGGACGTAACACTCACACTTCTCTTGCTTTCAGTACTCCTGCTAATGTACCAGGAGCGCTGGCAAAACCTTTACAAGTGTTAGCAGATCTAGGTATCAACTTGAGTAAAATTCAGTCTCGTCCGACGAAGCGTTCTCTTGGAGAATATTTATTTTTTATAGATATGGAAGCAGATGCATCTGAACCACAAGTTCAATCTGCTTTAGCAGAAATATCTCCATGCACAGAGATATTAAAAATCTTCGGCACTTACAACGTTTTGCCTATTAGTGCTCTCAATAAAGGCGTTAGTGGTTAATAGTTAGTTGTTAGGACATCAATGATTAATAACTAATAACCACTTACGATTCACAACTTTTGATTCACAACTTCTGATTCAAGGTGTCTTTGAGAACGGTACGAGCAGCCAGGTGATTGCGAGTAGAAGTCAAAATTTCTGCTTCGCGTTCCAAACGAGCAGCAGTGTCTTGCGTTTCTAGCAATGCCTGCTGCTCTGTAGCAACACCGTAAAGGTTACTCGCTACCCAGTAAGATAGCTCTATTGGTAGATCTGGCAAATCTTCTGGTAGTTCGATGTTTTGCTCAGTTAATTTCGCTGACAGACGCACAACATCTCGCAGCAATTGTTCTACATCAGTAGCCAATGGTCGTAAATCTTTGGCGGGAGCATGGTCTTCAATCCACTCAACCAAGCCGACTCGATATGGCTTTTCACGAACATACTCTAGGACACGAAATCTTTGTTGACCCAACGTCAGCATTTTCATTCGGTCATCTGGTAAGCGCTGATAATGAATGATTTCCGCACAGCAGCCCACATTAGCAATCGTACCTCTGATCGGGTCTACCATCAATACCCCGAACCTGCGATCGCTCTCCAAAATTGTGTTCATCAGGATGCGATAGCGAAATTCAAAGATATGCAAAGGCAAGGGTCTTGTCGGAAATAGAACGACTTCCGGTAACGGGAACAGAGGAAGTTCGCAAACTGCAATTTTAGAAGAGGATGTCATTGTTACCTTGGTATAAATTTAATCCTAAAAAGCTTTTATTCTCTGCTTTTCCCGTGCTTTTTCTTAATTCTATCATTTCAATTTTAAAGCTAATAAAAAGCCCTGAAATATATTTCTTCAAGGCTTTGTCATTCTTTATACAATTTAATTGTTGTCTTAGTTGTTAGTTATTGGTTGGTGAAGTACCCACCACTATATGCTTTGCATACAATGGGGGGGCTTCCTGTCTGACAGGTCGATGCCACGTTAGGGATTTCTATAACCTCTAACCTATAACCTTTGACTAATAAATAATTACAGCTTCACTTCGATATCGACACCGGATGGAAGATCCAGTTTCATCAAGGCGTCAATAGTTTTAGAAGAAGGCTGGTAGATGTCGATAATCCGACGATGGGTGCGAGTTTCAAAATGTTCCCGTGAGTCCTTGTCTACGTGGGGCGATCGCAACACACAGTAGATTTTGCGTTTGGTGGGTAAAGGAATAGGTCCTATCGCTGTTGCATTGGTCCGGTTTGCTGTGTCTACAATCTTCTCGCAAGATGTATCAAGCAAGCGGCGGTCAAAAGCCTGTAAGCGAATTCTAATCTTTTGCTGCTGTAGAGTTGCCATCTTTAATTGTTTTGGTTCGGATGAGTGGTTAGTTAGGATTGGGGCATGGGAACTAGCGACTGGGAAATATCCTTTCCAATCCCCAATCCCAGTTTGTAACGCGTTCATAGACGCGAAAAGAGCAGAGCGTATATTATACCATCTCTGCTCCTCTTTTAATTAAAGTGCAAAGGTGCTACTTGAGGATTTTGGAAACAACACCAGCACCAATGGTACGACCGCCTTCACGAATAGCAAAGCGCATTCCTTGCTCAATCGCGATCGGGTTGATCAGTTCCACATTCATTTTGATGCGGTCACCAGGCATCACCATTTCGGCATTACTGCCATCGTCAGCGGTGAAGGTTTTGATGGTGCCAGTCACATCGGTTGTCCGCACATAGAACTGAGGACGGTAGCCTGCGAAGAAGGGAGTTTTCCGACCGCCTTCTTTTTCTGTTAAGACGTACACTTCACCTTCAAATTCTGTATGCGGGGTAATCGAACCAGGCTTAGCGATGACCATACCCCGTTCTATATCAGCTTTCTGGATACCGCGCAACAGAATTCCGGCGTTATCACCAGCCAGACCTTCATCAAGACTCTTCTTAAACATCTCGATACCAGTGACAGTGGTGGCGCGAGTGTTTCTAATACCGACTAACTCTACGTTGTCGCCGACCTTGACTTTACCCCGCTCAATACGTCCGGTAGCTACGGTACCACGACCTGTGATGGAGAATACGTCTTCTACAGCCATCAGGAAGGGCTTATCTACATCCCGTTCTGGGGTAGGAATAAAGCTATCTACCGCGTCCATCAATTCGTAGATTTTGTCTACCCACTTATTTTCACCCCTTTGTGTTTTGGGGTTAGCAACCATTGCTTCCAATGCCTGTAGACCTGATCCTTTGATAATGGGAATGTCATCGCCAGGAAAATCATAGCTACTAAGCAGTTCCCGAAGTTCTAGCTCTACAAGTTCCAGCAGTTCTTCATCATCCATCAAGTCTTCCTTATTTAAGAAGACAACCAAGCTGGGAACACCTACCTGTTTTGCCAACAGGATGTGTTCGCGGGTTTGGGGCATAGGACCGTCGGTAGCAGCAACCACCAGAATACCACCATCCATCTGGGCAGCGCCTGTGATCATATTCTTCACGTAGTCAGCGTGTCCGGGGCAGTCTACGTGAGCATAGTGCCGATTTTGGGTTTCATACTCAACGTGAGCAGTATTGATGGTAATACCGCGCGCCTTTTCTTCTGGCGCGTTATCGATTTGGTCATAGCCTTTAGCTACAGCCTGACCAAGAGCCGCCAAAGTCATGGTAATGGCTGCTGTTAATGTGGTTTTACCATGGTCAACGTGGCCAACAGTACCGATGTTAACGTGGGGTTTATTCCGTTCAAACTTTGCGCGTGCCATGAATGCTAATTTCCTTTTCTAACTTAAGCGTTCCCTTTGCTTTTAGCTATGATTGCCTCAGCCACGTTGCGAGGCACTTCTTCATAGTTGCTAAACTCCATTGAGAAGATACCCCGACCTTGGGTCTTCGACCGGATGTCAGTGGCGTAGCCAAACATTTCTGCCAATGGGACTTTCGCAGTCACCTTGGCAAGACCTTGCTCAGATCCCATGCCCTCAATTTGCCCACGACGGGAATTGAGGTCGCCCATTACATCCCCAAGGAAGTTTTCCGGAACTTCTACCTCAACTTTCATCATAGGCTCTAACAGGACGGGTGCAGCTTTCATCACTGCTTCCTTCATCGCCATTGAGCCAGCGATTTTGAAAGCCATTTCAGAAGAGTCTACATCGTGGTAAGACCCATCGACCAGTGTCGCTTTGACGTCAATGAGCGGATATCCAGCGAGAACACCCGATTCGCAGCTTTCTTTCATTCCCTGTTCTGCTGGTCCGACGTACTCTTTGGGTACGGCACCACCAACAATCTTAGAAACGAATTCAAAGCCTGTTCCTGGTTGTCCTGGCTCCAAGTCGATGACAACGTGACCGTACTGACCTTTACCACCGCTTTGACGGATGAATTTACCTTCAACTCTGTTAACAGGCTTGCGAATTGTTTCGCGGTAAGCGACTTGCGGCGCACCGACGTTCGCTTCCACTTTGAATTCGCGTAACATCCGGTCTACCAGAATTTCCAGGTGGAGTTCTCCCATCCCTGCAATCACGGTTTGGTTGGTTTCCGGATCGACGTGAACGCGGAAGGTTGGGTCTTCTTCGGAGAGAGATTGCAGAGCCTTGGACAGCTTGTCCATGTCGTTCTTGGTTTTGGGTTCAACCGCCACCGAGATCACTGGCTCAGGAATGAACAGGGATTCCAGAATCACTGGTGAGCCTTCATCAGAAAGTGTGTCACCTGTCAAGGTGTCTTTCAATCCCAACGCGGCTCCCAAATCGCCTGCACGCATTTCATCTACGTCAATCCGGTCATCTGCTTTCAAAATCACTAAACGAGAAATTCGTTCTTTCTTGTTTTTAGTGGCATTGAGGACGTAGCTGCCCTTCTTCAGAACACCGGAATAAACACGAACGAAGGTTAGGCGACCGTAGGGATCAGCCATAATCTTGAAGGCAAGAGCCGACAGGGGTTCGTTGTCGTCGGCGCGGCGCTCAACAGCTTCACCATTTGGCAGTGTACCTTGAATTGGCGGTACATCGATTGGTGCCGGTAGGTAATCTACTACACCATCCAACAGCAGTTGTACACCTTTGTTTTTAAATGCCGAGCCGCAAAGCACTGGCACAATACTACCTGCGATCGTACCTTTACGCAGAGCCGTACGGATTTCCTCTTCGGTAAGTTCTTCACCCTCGAAGTACTTGCTCATCAGGTCATCATCGGTTTCCGCTACTGCTTCAATCAGTTTTGTGCGGTACTCTTCTACCTGAGAAAGCATATCTTCGGGGATAGACGTTTCTTGGATATCGGTTCCTTGGTCGTTGGTGTAGATGTATGCACACATTTTCACCAGGTCAACAATACCCTTGAAGTCGCTTTCACTGCCAATGGGCAACTGTATAGCTATGGCATTAGCCCGTAGGCGATCGCGCACTTGCTCGAAAACTCTATAGAAGTTCGCGCCCGTGCGATCCATCTTGTTGACAAAAACGATGCGAGGTACTTTATAGCGATCTGCTTGACGCCACACCGTTTCTGTTTGTGGCTGCACACCGCCTACAGAACATAAAACTGTAATTACACCATCAAGTACCCGCATGGAACGTTCCACTTCAATCGTGAAGTCTACGTGTCCTGGAGTATCAATAATGTTTATTTGATGATTTTTCCAACTGGTGCTAATTGCAGCAGCAGTAATGGTAATTCCCCGCTCCCGTTCCTGTTCCATCCAGTCGGTGACAGCGGTTCCTTCATGGACTTCACCAATCTTATGAATTATCCCAGAGTAAAATAATATTCTCTCTGTTGTCGTTGTTTTGCCCGCATCTATATGCGCCGCAATACCAATATTGCGTACTCTCTCTAGCGGGTTTGTACGTGCCACAGCTGCCTCCTATAGTTTTCGGCTCATGTATCTTGTATATTACACTTTGTTAAGATATTATATCTTTTACGGAAAACCGTCTTTGTCTAGTAAACACACGATATATCGCTCTCAAATCACGATATATCGGTTTACTATTTAGTAACGATAGTGAGCAAAGGCTTTGTTGGCTTCTGCCATCCGGTGCGTCTCTTCACGCTTGCGAATTGCGTTTCCAGTTTCGTTAGCAGCATCCATTAATTCATTTGCCAGCCTGCTTGCCATTGTACGACCTGGTCTTGATCTTGAAAACTGAACCAACCAACGCAGTGCTAGGGTTGTACCCCGTTCGGCACGCACTTCCATAGGCACTTGGTAGGTTGCTCCACCAACTCGACGAGCTTTAACTTCTACCAAAGGTGTAGCGTTACGCACAGCTCTTTCAAACGTTTCCAACGGATCGCTACCAGTCCGTTCCTCAATTGTTTTCATCGCATCATAAACAATGCGTGCGGCTAAAGATTTTTTACCATCACGCATTATCCGCCTAACTATCATGCTGATAAGGCGACTGTTATATACCGAGTCAGGCGGAACTGGGCGCTTTTGAATAACTCCACGACGAGACATACTTAACCTTTAGTTTTGAATTGGCAACGAGATTCTATGCTTTATGGTATCGAACACCAGAAGTTCTGAAAGGCAATTGCCCGTCATCAGACTTTCTTGGGTTGTTTTACTACAACTGCAGCTACCCTAACTGGCAATAATTGCTGCCCTCAACTATTATGAGGCGACAAAATTATATACTGCGACTGACTCTATTTATCAAACTTCCTTTAGCAAGTACATAATTGCTGGGTGTGTTGATTTGATAGAGTTTTGCGTACTTTGAGCTTTACATCGGCAGATACAGTTGGTCAATCTTGTTAGACTCTCTGTACCAGTTTCACGCCTCGTCTCCCTGACCGACCGATGGGTATTACCAGAAAAATCCTATCGCGTTTTTATCCTGACTCTAAGCTAAGTTTTTAACAAATACACCTTGCTCGTAGATCTGGACTTCCCGCTTAGGAAATTGATCTTACTTGATTTGTGTCCTTGATTTGTGTCAGTAAGCGCTTTTGAATCGCTGTGATCACTGTTTTTACAGAAACTGTTTTTACAGAACCACAGGGAAAAGCGCTTTCATGCCTATAAAGCAAGAACTAGACGCGATTAATTTTGCTTAATGCGATTAATCGCACCCGCTCTATTGTTTAGGACTTTTTAGGACGTTTTGTTCCATATTTGGAACGACCTTGCTTGCGGTCTTTGACTCCGGCTGTATCTAAAGTTCCACGGATAATGTGGTATCTCACGCCTGGTAAGTCCTTGACGCGACCGCCGCGAATCATCACAACAGAGTGTTCTTGTAAGTTATGACCAATCCCTGGAATGTAAGCTGTGACTTCAAATCCAGAGGTCAATCTTACCCTTGCTACTTTACGTAGAGCTGAGTTTGGCTTTTTCGGTGTGGTCGTGTATACCCTAGTACAAACACCCCGACGTTGGGGGCATTGCTTTAGAGCTGGGGACTTGGTTTTCTGACGCGCTTGTTCGCGTTCGTTACGTATGAGCTGCTGTATGGTTGGCATGAGTTACAGCGCGAGAAGCTGCCTATAGTCTAAGTTTTAACAAATCCTGATTATATCTTTTTTTATGCTTTTGTGTCAAACTTTTTGCTCACTCGTCATTATTTGTTGAAAAGGAGTTACCACATCCACAAGTCGCTTTTGCTTGAGGGTTGTGGAAGCGAAAACCACCGCCCATCAAATCTTCGGAATAATCCAAAGTCAATCCCTTAATGTATTCTAAGCTTTCAGCATCGATGACGACTTGAATACCTTGAGAGTCAAAAACGCGCTCACCTACCTGTACCGCTTCATCAAAAGACATATCATAATACCACCTGGAACAACCACCTTTTTTGACAGCCAAACGAAACAAGACATTTGCCTGCTGCTTTGATTTTAATCGCCCTATTTCAGTTGCGGCAGCTTTGCTCAATTGAATCATAAAAGTACTAATACAATTGAAAGACCCATTTTATATTACAAGCGCTTTTGTAACAGTTAACCAAAAATCTTAATAAACCTCGATAAATAGTTAAAAAAATAAAGCAGCCAAAAACTGGACACATGAGCTAAAAAACCCGATTTCTTGATAAAACCGGGTTTCACACAAACAGGGCACACTTTGCCTGATTTTCATGTCTTGCCTAAGCTAGCAGGAAATGAAACTCATTGGTATATTCATTTTTTCGCTAAAAGCCGTTAAAGCAGTATAGATGACTTTGGGAATTTTGCTCGCCCTATCATTTCTTATCTTCAACACGGGCGTAGTCGTCCTGATAGCGGACAATATCATCTTCTCCTAAATATTCCCCATTTTGAACTTCAATCAACACCAAGGGAATCACGCCAGGATTCTCCAATCGATGAGCTGTACAATGCGGTACATAAGTTGACTGATTGTTGCTCAGCAAGACTTCTTGCTCACCACAAACAACCTTGGCTGTTCCAGAGACCACAATCCAATGTTCACTACGGTGGTGATGCATTTGCAAGCTGAGGCGGTGTCCGGGCTTAACTTCAATGCGCTTGATTTTATATCCACGTCCTTCTTCTAAAACAGTAAATGAACCCCAAGGGCGAAGTTCAGTAGCCGCCACGCCTCTGGGGGTAACAGCGGGCGGAAGGGGCAATGTGTTAGTCTGTGTTGCTTCCTGAAATTGAGCCATATTTACCTCATCTTGTGATACAACAAACCGTCAGTAATCTTTAACCATTGATGAAAAAACAAGGCACGAAGTTGCAATTGCGAAGATGAGCAATTCATACCACTTCTGCCAAACATAGCAAAATCAGCTAGTAGAGTGTCATTAATAATCCCTGAAACTACTGTGTCTACACCAAGTCTTTATCAAGTCATATGGCAACTTATTCTTAGCTTTAAAGTCAAGGATTATTGGTTACTTATGTATCTGTATTGTCAGTTGTGAGTGGTTAGAGGTGAGCCGTCAAAAAGTTTCACTAACTACTTGCTGCAACCCTAGCGGCGGGGTTGTAGGAAAATACCAATTCCGTTGTGAACACGAGCAGCAGTATTAGGAGAACGGTCAAGCAGTTGCCCTCCTAAGTAAAGACTCGTAGAACTACCACCATCCAAATTAAGAGCATTTACGCACCCTAAAAGCTGCATGAGTTGGGCGTGTTCTGTTAAGGTAGGTCCTGCACCGCCAGCGCGATTATGTACAGCCGCCATCAGGAGATTTCCTGTTGTCGTTGTGCAGATCCCACTACGAACAGCTTTTTGGACGATAAAGGCATTGCTAAATTTTTCGCCTTTGGCATCAAGGACAATTTGACGATTTTGCACAAGCAGTGGTCCTGCTCCCAGAATGTGTGGGTAACGGCTAAAATCAGCCGGAGTAGTGGAACTGGTGATTTTTACGGAAGAGCCAACGGGTAAGGTAGAGGCACTGGTTGTAGCGTTACCGCGTAATGTTAGCAGGTAGCCATCCTGTGGTATTGGAACAGCAGTTTCGCCAACTTTACCTGTTATAACCTGATTGATAACCTGGTTTTTCTGGACAACGAGAATGATTTCGTTGTCAGTGAGGGGAGTGTAGGTTGCTCCCCATGCAGCGGTGTAACGGGCAATACCACTCTGAACGTAACCACTGTTGAGAGTCAAAATCGGTAAGTGTAAATTATTATTACCAATCAGAGTTTCTACCAGGTTGAGACGACCAATGTAAAATTGCCCAGAATCATTCCAGGCGATCGCTCCCCGGTTTAGAATCGGACCTGACAACCATTGACCATCCTGACGAATTGCACCTAGAGGTAATCGATTATTGCGGTTAAAATAACCACCATTAATTGCTGCAATGGCTGAGTATTGCTGTGCCGTTTGAATCAAGGGAGCAGTGCCTACTAAGGTATTAGTGCTTGTCCAAATCGGTTTCAGTTTTATCCCAGAGGCGCTTGTAGGGTTCATTTCTAACCATACGACAGGAAAGCGTTGTTGACCTAAATTCACAAATCGCTGTCGCCATATCAACCCTGGTGCCCATGTAATATTTCTCTCCACCATCGCATCAGGTCGAATTTCAACGAGCAAACGGTTGGGGTTAGGGAGAGTGGTAACTCGAGGAGCTAAACCAAAAGGAACGGTTAAACGAATTATTGTTTGATTATTAACTACCTCTACTTGCTGGATGAAGGAGGGAGGGAGGGAAGGAGGGAGGGAAGGAGGGAGGGAGGGAGATGAGGGAGTATAGCCTTGTACTAAGGCTGGATCTGCTATTGCATCAAGCGTAATTGTCCAGTCTCTATTTGGTAGAGAGGAAGAAACTGGGGGTGACAAGGGAAGCTGTGTTAAGGAATTTTCCTTGTCTCGTTGTCCCTTTATCACCTTGTCCTCTATTTGGGGTTCTATTTGAGGTTGAAGTTTTCTTGCTGGTACCCCTTGTGTGATTTGCCAGGGAGTTGGGCGATCCAAATCTAGGATAATGCGATCGCCGACAGCTTGCTTATCCTGATAAATATTTGTGACTTTCGCGCTAGGTGTGGTAATTACTAACGTTTTACCATTAGCTTGCATCTGCCATTCGGCTGTTTTTGCTATATTTGTAATATCTAGATACCGATATCCTGTTGTAAGTAAAGTGGTTAAAACTAGTGGTTTAGTATTAGATGAAAACCACTGTATTGGTTGTGTCGTTGGATTGGTAGTGTCTAATAAATCTACACCGAATAATTGCTTAACTGCCCCGTCACTTAGATGAATACTCAATGAGCCTGTTTTTTGGCGTTGCTGCAACCAAGCCCCAGACAAAGTGCGACCATTAAGAGAAATTTGGTTACCATAGGAAATTATACTTAATAACGCAGGTTCTGGAGGTGAGTGTTGACCAAGAGGACGTGGAGATCCACAGACGTGTGGATGTGGAGAATTCTCTGTGTTCTTGTGTCTTTGTGTTCCTATCGTGCCAGTCTTTAATGAAGAAGACTGTGCTTTTGCATCTCTACAGGTAGCTGTTAAGCACAGTAGTGTCAAAAGTATGGGTGACACAAAAACCCTGATAAACTTGGTATTACCAGCATTGGAAATAGCACTGCGGTGTTGCTGTCGGCAAAAAGTTAGTATTTCTCCCATAATTCGCAATATACTTCTATCTAAAAATAATTTCTTAAGGCACTGAGTTACTCATTATCAGGTGTAGGGTATAAATGTGGAGAAATTTCTGAACCGCTCAATAGATCCTATATGTCAAACCCGACACCCAGTTTCAACACATAAGCGTAGTGCGTCAGTTGTCAAAATCAAGAAATAGTGACATGAGTTCTGATCGAGAACGGGATGTGATATTGTATATATGGGCTTTTTATCTTTATAAAACAACCAAGAATTTCTTCGGTACAACTCTCAAAATTACGAGCGCTAAGTAACATGAGCGCTACTGAAATATGACAGCAGTTTTCGTTGCCAGAATTGAAGTGATGAAATCTTCTGTGCTACCAAGCGAGTTGTTGTGCACGTAAAGTCATATTGGTAGCAACAGTGACAATGAGCAATCAATAAAAATTTAGAAAAAATTAAGGATATATAGGATAGGAATTGTCAAATGGGTATATAGTGTAATACGCTGATTTTGTTGCCAAATCGGGATAATTTTAGATTTAAAACTAGTCAAGCTATATGTTTGAATTTTTTTCAGGTAAGCCGCGAAACGGTAGACCTGAAAAGTAGCCATCGTTAAGAGCAGAGAATTGAGGAAATGGATACCGACTCGAATTATAGATAAACAACGGTCGGAGTAAAAGTAATTTCCTTAACTCAGTGTAAACACCAAAAATAACGAGACTATTTTAACACGGGTGAAGCAAAAATTAAACCTGAAGTTAAATTTTTTTTCTCTAATTTTCAGTTATTCTGTATCTCTCGATATTTCTGCATCTCCTCATTTAGCAAAATTTTCCTAACAAGAAGTCGCAAAAATTGTAACCAAGACGTCAGGGATAGTCTATGAATCAAAAACGGATGAATCAAGAACAAAAAATGACATCATCAGATACTTCCTTAGGGTCTATCTATCCAGGACAAAGATGGCTCGTAGAAGAACGAGATGCATGTGGTGTGGGTTTTATTGCCCATCGCCAAAACTATGCTAGCTATGAAATCGTAGAAAAAGCTTTGGCTGCTTTAACCTGCTTAGAACACCGGGGCGGTTGTAGTGCAGATCAAGACTCTGGTGATGGCGCGGGAATATTGACCGCCATACCTTGGACGTTGTTCCAACAAGATTTTGCTGAGCGCGGGGTGCAACTCCCTAAGAGCGAAAACATTGCTGTGGGGATGATATTTTTACCACAAGACCCCGAAGCAGCGCAAAAGGCTCGTGCAACAGTTGAACAAGTAGCAGAGTCGGAAAAATTGACTGTACTGGGTTGGCGAGTAGTGCCAGTGCAGCCTAAATTACTCGGGGTACAAGCAAGAGACAATCAACCCCAAATAGAACAAATTTTTGTAGCGTCGGAAGACAAAAGTGGCGATGAACTAGAACGGCATCTGTATATTACGCGCCGCCGAATTGGTCAAGCGCTCCGCAATTTCCTCAACTGCAACTGGTCTGAAGACTTTTACATCTGCTCGCTGTCAAGCCGCACAATTGTTTACAAAGGCATGGTGCGTTCAGCTGTCTTAGGAGATTTCTATGAGGATTTAAAAAATCCGGCGTACACGAGTGCTTTTGCTGTATACCATCGGCGCTTTAGTACCAATACCATGCCCAAATGGCCTTTGGCTCAACCGATGCGACTTTTAGGTCACAACGGTGAAATCAACACTTTATTAGGTAACATCAACTGGATGATGGCACGAGAAGCCAGTTTGCATCATCCAATTTGGAAATCTCGCATTGATGAATTAAAACCGTTTGTTTACATAGACAACAGCGACTCAGCTACTTTAGACAACGTGTTGGAGTTGCTGGTGCGTTCTGGACGCAGCCCCTTGGAAGCTTTGATGATTATGGTTCCAGAGGCTTACCAAAATCAACCAGAGTTGCGTAATTTCCCGGAAATAATTGATTTTTACGAATACTACAGCGGTTTGCAAGAAGCCTGGGATGGACCAGCATTGTTGGTGTTCGGCGATGGGCGCAAAGTTGGTGCGACACTAGACCGTAATGGCTTAAGACCTGCTCGTTACTGCATTACTAAGGATGACTACATTATTGTGGCTTCCGAAGCAGGAGTGGTGAACATAGACGAAGCCAACATTCTGGAAAAAGGCAGACTAGGACCAGGGCAAATGATTGCTGTGGATTTGGAAAGCCAAGAGGTGCTGAAGAATTGGGAGATCAAGCAGCGCATTGCCCAAAGCAAACCATACGGAGAATGGGTGCGCCAGTATCGCCAAGAACTCAAGCAACTGGTGAATGGTCAGTCAGTCGTGGGTAATGGTAATGGTGTCAAAGAGAATGGACATGGTAGCACCAATCCAATTGACAGAGAAGCTTTGCTGCGACAGCAAATTGGCTTTGGATATACCACAGAAGATGTGGAAATGGTGATTCAGCCAATGGCGATGGAAGGCAAAGAGCCGACTTTTTGCATGGGCGATGATATTCCTTTAGCGGTGCTGTCAGAAAAACCCCACTTGCTTTATGACTATTTCAAACAGCGCTTTGCTCAAGTGACGAACCCACCGATTGATCCCTTGAGAGAAAGTCTGGTGATGTCGTTGAAAGTAGAATTGGGTGAGCGGGGTAACTTACTCGACCCCAAGCCAGAATATGCCAAGAGACTGAAACTAGATTCACCAGTAATCAATGAGGCAGAATTGCAAGCTATCAAGCTCTCGGGATTTGGCACAGCACAGTTATCAACTCTATTTGAAATAGCCTCAGGTCCAGAAGGATTGAAAGCAGCAGTTCAGTCTTTGCAAGCACAAGCCGCTGAATCGGTGCGAGCAGGAGCTCAGATACTGATTCTGAGCGATCGCGTAGGTAATGGCATTGATACTGAGTACACCTATATCCCTCCTCTGTTGGCGGTGGGTGCAGTACACCATCACTTGATCCGCGAAGGACTGCGGATGAAAACATCTTTGGTAGTCGAAACCGCCCAGTGCTGGAGTACTCATCACTTTGGATGTCTGATTGGCTACGGTGCAGGGGCTGTTTGCCCGTACATGGCTTTGGATACCATACGCGATTGGTGGTTCGACCCGAAAACTCAACAGTTTATGGAACGGGGTAAAATCACTGCGATAAGCTTGGAGCAAGCTTTTGTCAACTATCGTAAGGCAGTAGAAAGTGGTTTGCTCAAAATTCTCTCCAAAATGGGGATTTCTTTGCTCTCCAGCTACCAAGCAGCGCAAATCTTTGAGGCAATTGGCATTGGTCAGGATTTATTAGAACTGGGATTCTATGGTACAACTTCCCGCATTGGTGGTCTGAGCGTCAAGGAACTCGCTCAAGAAGTGCTGGCGATCCACAGTAAGGCTTTCCCAGACCTGACAACCAAGAAGCTACAAAACCTTGGATTTGTCAACTACCGTCCGAATGGTGAATACCACATGAACAGCCCAGAACTTGCAAAAGCGCTGCATAAAGCAGTGGATGGGCAGAATTACGACCACTACGAAGTTTATAAGAAGCACCTGGAAAATAGACCGTTAACAGCGTTACGTGATTTGCTAGATTTCCAAAGCGATCGCTCACCTATTTCTATTGAAGAAGTTGAGTCAGTCAGTGAGATTGTCAAGCGCTTCTGTACTGGTGGGATGTCGCTGGGAGCGTTATCACGGGAGGCACACGAAACTTTGGCGATCGCCATGAATCGTCTTGGTGGTAGATCCAACTCTGGAGAAGGTGGCGAAGATCCAGTACGATACAAAGTCCTGGATGACGTAGACGAAACACGTCACTCGCCAACTCTACCGCACTTGAAAGGATTGCGGAACGGCGACACTGCTTCGAGTGCGATTAAACAAGTCGCATCAGGACGCTTTGGTGTAACCCCAGAGTACCTGATGAGCGCCAAACAAATTGAAATTAAAATCGCCCAAGGTGCAAAACCAGGAGAAGGTGGACAACTCCCAGGATCAAAAGTTAGCCCTTACATTGCGATGTTGCGGCGTTCTAAACCCGGAGTGACGCTGATTTCACCACCACCACACCACGATATTTATTCGATTGAAGACCTAGCACAGCTCATTTTTGACCTGCACCAAATTAACCCGAAAGCACAGGTGTCGGTGAAGTTGGTCGCAGAAATTGGTATCGGTACGATCGCCGCTGGTGTGGCGAAAGCAAACGCTGATATCATCCAGGTTTCTGGTCACGACGGCGGTACAGGAGCATCACCGTTGAGTTCAATTAAGCACGCTGGTTCACCGTGGGAACTCGGATTGACAGAAGTGCATCGTGTGTTGATGGAAAATAGCCTGCGTGATCGCGTAATTTTGCGCGTAGATGGTGGCTTAAAGAGTGGTTGGGATGTGCTGATGGGCGCATTGATGGGCGCAGAAGAATTTGGCTTTGGTTCGATTGCCATGATTGCTGAAGGTTGTATCATGGCGCGGATCTGCCACACCAATAATTGCCCTGTGGGTGTCGCCTCTCAGAAAGAAGAACTGCGCAAGCGGTTTACCGGAATGCCAGAACACGTTGTTAACTTCTTCTACTTTATTGCCGAAGAAGTTCGTAGTCTGTTAGCAAGGCTTGGCTACCGTTCTTTATCAGAAGTCGTTGGACGTGCCGATTTGTTGAAGGTTCGAGAAGACTCACATATCACAAAGACGCAAGCCCTCAACTTAGACTGTTTGCTTAAGCTACCAGAGACAAAAGAAAATCGTAGTTGGTTGGTGCATGAAGAAGTTCATAGCAACGGCGTGGTTTTGGATGACCAATTGCTTGCCGATCCCGACATTCAAGCTGCCATTCGTAACCAGTCTTCTGTGAGCAAAACAGTCGCGGTTGTCAACACCGACAGAACTATTGGCACACGTTTAGCAGGGGCGATCGCATCCCTTTATGGCGACAATGGTTTTGAAGGACAAATTAACCTCAACTTCCAAGGAAGCGTTGGGCAAAGCTTTGGTGCTTTCAACCTTCCTGGTATGTTTCTCACCTTGGAAGGAGAAGCAAATGACTACGTAGGTAAAGGGATGCACGGTGGTGAAATCATCATCAAACCCCCTACAAATGCCACTTATAACCCTGCACAAAACGTGATTATTGGCAATACCTGCCTCTACGGTGCTACTGGTGGCGTTTTGTTTGCTCAAGGCTTAGCCGGAGAACGTTTTGCTGTACGTAACTCCAAAGGTACGGCAGTGATTGAGGGAGCAGGGGATCACTGCTGTGAGTACATGACTGGTGGTACCATTGTCGTCTTAGGAAAAGTCGGACGCAACGTAGCCGCTGGGATGACTGGTGGGCTTGCCTACTTCTTGGATGAAGACGGTATGTTCCCTGAGTTAGTCAACCGGGAAATTGTCAAACTTCAACGAGTCATAACCGCATCTGGCGAGAAGCAACTGCAAGAGTTAATCAAAGCTCATGCTGAACGTACTGGTTCACAAAAGGCGAAAATGATTCTAGAAAATTGGCAAGAATTCTTGCCCAAGTTCTGGCAATTGGTTCCGCCTTCTGAAGCGGATAGTCCAGAAGCCAACCCCCAAGCGGTGGAAGAAAAACAGCTTGTTAGTTATTAGCGATGAATGACTAGCTGACAGATGCTAAAAATTAGAGGGTATGGCAAAGCCATACCCTCTAATTTTTACTGCTAGAACGTTCAGAGTTAAGTCAAGGGGACAGTTCTTATACTAAGTTGCATTCATACGTATCACCTCACCCCCTCTCCTTACTAACTATGCATTATCGAGATCTTTCTTAACATTTTTGAAACCCTTGCTATACAAAGCTTATAAAGGTTGACTTTTCGGCAGGGCTTGACAATCGACCACTCATACTTCTTAGGAAAAGAGCATTTTTATTGAGAATGTATCACCCAGATATTAGGGTTTGATGGTTGGTGAGCGCTTAGTCTCACAAATATTGAGAAAGATCCGGGTAATGAATAGTCTTTACTAAGGAGAGATGGTGAGGTAATTGAGCCGCAACTTGGTATTACGACAAGATGCTCATTTATTTTAGGCTATCTAGTTATAAGTAGCCTTCATGAACGCAATACACCAGGACACATGAAAAATTTTCTTATTGGGACTTTAAAATTTTATGGCATAAAAAGCGCCTGAAAGCTTTTGTACATAAGGCAAATATGTCACCTTTGGTAAAAGTGCCAAAAAACCCAGTTACAACAAAGGAAGGAGCTTACTTAATCGATGTAAAAGCCATGCCAGTTCTACAATTGAAGCGGTTTTGAGCCTAGTTTTTTACAAAGTTCCACTATCTCCTCTGCTCCCTGCTTTCGTTCGGCTGACGCTAACGGCGGAACCCTGCTCTCTGCTTTTTCAAGTCACTCCTAATAATTTAATCTTCCACAACACACATTTGACTCACTTACGTGCAAAATTTAAGTTATATTACTAAAAAAATATGTTAAAAGTGCTACCTAAAGAACTACCAATACTCTAACTTACGGTTACTGTGTTAAACGCTACTACTATTTCTAAGACTGCCATTTGGTATGAGCGTGTCCCTAGTGTTCTCAAAGGGTACAAGGCTATGAAGTGTAATCTCTCTGTATCCTAGCCTTCTTTTTTTGCCGTATTGTAACATTGACCCTCCAAATTGTTCATTCGCTTAGTACAAATACCAAAATCTGTACATAACTAATCAAGGAGATATTATTCATGTCACAGAGAATCGCGTGGATTGATTGTTGGAAGGGTATAGCCATAATTACAGTTGTTGTAAGTCACATAATAGAACCAGTATCAAAATATCTTTTCTGGTTTCATATGCCCCTTTTTTTCTTTATGAGCGGATATCTCTATAGAAATAAATCTGATTATTTTGCTTATTTTAAGAGAAAGTTTTTTCATCTTCTCATTCCTTATCTATCGTTTCTTATTTTACTAAGTAGCCATCAATATGCCTCTTATATATTAAATATTTGGCAACAAAAAGGAAATTATTCAATAAATGAAGTTCTGAAATTTACTTTAAATTTGGTATATGGAGGAGAAAATATAACGGGTTCTCTAGGTATATTTTGGTTTGTAACCTGTTTATTTTTAACGCAACAGTTATATAATTTGCTTTACTCCAGATTTGGAGCTAATCATTGGTTAATGATAACAATTATGCTCGGCTCTTACTGCTTAGCGATGATAAATTGTTGGTTTATGCAAAATGTTTCATTCCCTTGGAGCATGAATGTGGTTGCAATGGCACTGCCGTTCTATTGGATAGGACATATGGCAGCTAGCTCTTCAATTAATCATGCTAAAGCAGCGATACTATCAATCGTAATAATTGTTGTAGCATTTGTAATTGATAATTGGGCTTTCTTCGATATAACATTTAATATGAAGTATCGAAGATATGGAGTAGTCATTTTTAATGTTGTCATAGCTTTAGCTGGCATTATTATTGTTCAAGAGTTAGCAAAAATACTTTATAAAAAAAATTACATTGGCAGTGCTTTAAGTGAAATAGGTAAAGCTTCTATGATAATTATGTATTTGCATCAAATCATTCAATTGAATATGAACAAAACCCTAATTCTAAACAACGAAATTATTCGATTAATAGCTGGGTTACTTATTCCATATGTTCTATACAAAATTATTAATAATTATTCAATTATGCGAAAAATATTTCTGGGAGAGTTTGCAACTAATAAAGTTGTTAAAACCCCAGATATTTCAAAAGCCTAAATCTCCAATAGTTACTATTGGTTCTTACTTTTCTTAGCTGCTGCCAACTGTAGTTCTTGGTCTTCTATTTGTAAGAGTTCTGGTATAGTGACAAAACGATAGCCTTGCTTTCTAAAATGGTTGATAATTTGTGGTAAAGCCTCAACAGTGTGGGAACGATTGCCGCCTCCATCATGCATGAGAACAATACCACCAGGTTTTGACTGTTTAGTCACGTTACGGATTAACCTTGGCACACCAGGACGGCTGTAATCTACCGAGTCAGCAGACCACATGACGATCGCGTACTTTTTGTTTCTAGCGTAATCAGCCACGCCATTGTGCATGATCCCCCCAGGTGGACGGAACAGAGTTGTTTTAACACCTGTAGTTTGATAGATAAGGTTTGATGTACTGTCAATTTCAAAGGCAGCTGCCTGTGGATTAAAGTAGTGATACCAATGATGCCAAGTATGGTTGCCAAGGGCATGACCTTCAAGGGCAATTCGCTTCCCTAATTCTGGATAAGTCTTCAGCATCTGTCCGACAACGAAGAATGTAGCCTTTATATTATTTTTCTTCAAAATATCTAGTATTTGTGCGGTAGACTCAGCCCAAGGACCATCATCGAAGGTGAGTGCAATAACTTTTTCCCCTTTGGTCAGTTTTGCATACTCGACAATTGCACCTTGAAAGCGCAATGGTACAGTATTGGACAGCCCCTTTACATTTGCTTCTTGCTGCCAACTTGTCAGCATCGCCGCCTTCAATTTCTCAATGCGCTGTTGAGTTCCTACTTTGGCAGCTGTATCCTTGACATTTGTAGCTTGTTTTGTCTGAGCTTCTGAAGCATTTGGGTTTACAGGCATAACCAAACCAACGCTTAAACTAGCACAAAAGGCAACTAGGGCAATCAGTATTCCATGCGACCAAACATACGACTTATTCGTTTCCACGTCAAAGCTCCTTAAGGTGGAATCATGAGTTCTGTGTCTAACAGTGTGCTTCAGCACATTTTCTCTAGATATTAGTTACCTAGGTGCTTTCTGGTAATCCTGAAAATTTAAAAATAGATTAACAGAAATATAAGAATTAAGCTGATAAATAAGACAGTTTTAAATAAAACCAATACTATCTAGCTTTAAACTACCATATCTACTAATACTTAGAAATATGATAAATCCAAGGCATAAACAATGTTTTGTGTTGTTCAATATGAAGCATGAGTTGTATAGAGAACATTGTATATTCTACTGCTAAAACTTATTAATGCCTAGAAAAAAAACGTTAATTCTTTAACCGAGTGTCTGTTACTATTCGCCCTTTACTAAGTAGTAGACGCTCACAAGCGTAATAGAGTTTCTGATTGTCAAAGGTACTTTTTTTTACGCAGAGTTTACCAAAAATTATGCTTACCTCAGTACAATTCAGCGAATATTTATGTAACATTTTTTCAAATGCTGAGATTTCAGCTATGGAAGTTATGAGTTATTTTGAATGATTTGCTGGCTTTACTGTTAAAGGCTTAACCACAAATTTATTTATGGTCATTACTTTATTCTTATTCCAATTTGCCATGTATGTTTTCAGTACATACACGGAAAATATTAAAAATTCCTGAATTAATTACGTTTAATTATGCTTTAATGAATGCGTATTCATTAAAGCATATTATTTTTGAAAATTCTGTGATATTGTATAGTAATAAATAAATTTTATATGCTAATAAAATTTTCTATTTTAAAGATACTATGAAGCCAACTTCAAAGAAGGTTAAATAACATCGCCCTAAGTAACAGATTTGGCTTGAGGATAGTGCTAATTAACCTTCAAGCATCCCTAGCAGCTTGCTGTTAAACACCATTGTGAAAAACTTCTTTGACAAACAGATATACCCCATCGCGTTGGTAACGCAGTTGAAACAACTGAGTATTGTTGAGTTGATTGACTAAGTTAGTCGCAAACTCTCGATCGCTTTGCCAGCCAGGATGAGTTACATCCAACAATATATAATCAAACTCTGCTAAATTATCTGGTGGTGAGTAGACACTTGTCAATTTGACCACTGGTCTCTGGGTGAGATGCGGAGCAATCTCAGCAGTTGTCAAAACAGCTCCTTTTGTTTGAACGAGGGCAACTGCTTGCCGTGTGGCTTGCCAAGTATCCAATGAATCTACATAAATAGAGGCGAAATAGCCGTATTTGGCTAAAGCCATAAAAGCCACTAAAGACCACAGTATAATTTGTCGTTTGTTGCGTAACCATCCCCGACCCGCTGCTAGGGTGGAAATGACAGCTAACACAAGAAACGGAACGAGTGGTAGAGAATACTGACGGATTAAATCTTTTTGCAAATGAGTATCACTAAGAAGGTTGAGAGCTAAAGTAGGAATAGCACCAACCAAAGGCTGTAACCCTTGTAGCGAAATCCCCCAAATCACAGGTGCTAATAAAAGCAGCAAATACCCTAGGTTTCCTAATGAAAAAATTTGTCCTAGGATCAGTCCTGGTTTGAGGAGTAAATTTTGAGCAGCCTCCGAAAAAGAGTGTCCTAAATAGGCATACCGAGTAATATGACGTTCCACTGACGCCTCTTGACCACCAAAAAAGGGGATGACGATTTTGGTTGCAATCACAAACCAAGTTATACCGCACAGTAGAGCGATCGCACCGTATCGTCGCTTCTTTTCAAATACCAGCAGCCAGACTCCCATTGCTGCAACTGTCAGAGACAATACAGCTTTACATCCCAGCGTCAGGACGATACATAAACAAAACCACCAAATGCGATCCAGTCTAGCTGCTAAAACCGCCCCTAACAATGCTGGCACAGCTATGACTTCTGGGTGGAAATCAAAAAGATTAATATTATACACCAGTGGATACAGCAGGTACACTGCAGCGACAGCTATAGATTGCTGCACCGTTAGACCAGCATGACGCGCTAAATGCCATGTAGGTAAAGCACCTAAAGCCAAAGCAGCAGCTTGCACTGCAAAAAACCAGTAAACACTGGGGTATATTTTGTAAAATAAAGCTAAAACATAAAAAATCCAAGCAGCATGGTCACCCAGAATGTGGAAACCAATGAAAGAAGAAAGAGGTGGCTGTCCTTGGCTAATTAAGTAAACTGCCTGATCAAAAATTCCTAAGTCATAAGCAGTTGATTGAAATAGCTCATGTCTTAAACTGCTGCACGCAATTAAAATGAACGCACTCACGCCAATCATCCAAATTATAGGATGAGACGAAATCAATTTTTTCATCATCACTTCCTCACTCCCTCACATCCCTCACTTTCTGACTCCCGCACTCCCCCTGATCTACCCTGCCCAAAGTTCTTGGGCAAATCGAACAGCAAAGCTTGCAAGTAAGATAGTAAAAAACAACAGCGTCAGATAACCCCAACGAGGATAGCGAGACAATAACATACCGAGAGCTACACTTGGAGACACAATACCGTACACGAGACGACTCAAAGAGATAGTACTTCCAGACGCTAGCAACAAACCTATACCGCAGAAGCCATAGATAACAGTGACTGGAGTGAATTGAGTGCGTAATTTCCACAACAGGTAAGCACTACCAAAAACAGCGACAGTGTTAATCAACGGATCGCCTGCTAGTATCCACAACAGCAAGAATAAAGCAGCAAAGCCATAATCCACTTTCTGTGAACCTAAGCTTTTACGGAAGTGCCATAAACAATAACCACTGCCAATAATCATCATAAATAATAGGGGATGCAAAGGGTCTTTGATTCCACCATGCTTCCAATTAAATGTCCCAATTGTCACTTGCATGATCATTTTCCACCAACCCTGCCAATCAAAACCAAGCGTTGGTCGCCATGCTTGTTGTGCGTGGATAAACGCCAAGGGGTCGCCAAATTGAATCGTACAGTATATGCTGAAAAAAACTAGTCCAGCAGCAGCGGCAAAAGACGTAAGGTAAGCAATAGGGGGTCTGCGTTGTTTCCAGGCTGCGATCGCAAACGCCCCAATCAGTGCTATCCCTGTCGGACGTGTTGCTGTTGCCATTGCACCCCAAAAGGCAGTCCAGCCATACTCCTGTTTATCAAAGGCTCGCAAAGCTGCCGTACTTAATAATAGATACAGCCCCTCGGTGTAAATCACCCCTGCAAATAACGATAGTGGGCACCAAGCCACCACAGCAGTGACCCACCGCGCCACAATTTCACCATATTGTTCCTTAACCCAAAAGTATAAAAAGTAAACCGCCGCGAAAAAAGCCAGATTGTTGACCAACGTCCCAGCTACTTCAAACGGCAAGCTTAAGTTCATCAAAACTCGGATGATTAAGGGAAATAAGGGAAAGAAGGCAAGGGTGTGTGTCTTGCCATCGTTAACGAATTCATACCCAGAAGTGGCAATTATGCGGTAATGTTCACTATCCCAAGCATGAAACACCCCCCAACCAAATGTGGGAGCAATCACTCCTGGTGGTGCTGGTAGCAATGGCGCAATCAATAACATTGCAATCCACATCAGGAGTCGGCTGGCAAACCACATTGCTGCAGGAAACAGGAGAGTTTTTGTCCATGAAGCTTTGCTCAAAAATATCTGACCTTTAGTCATAAATAAGGTGTATTTTTTTATTCGCATAGCCTGCCCTACGGGCATATTTTGAATGAGCGAATTTTGAATTGTTATTACCCTACCCAAAGTTCTTGGGCAAATTTAAGAGCCAGTCTGGGAAGTAAGATAGCAAACACGCCAAGACTTAAGTATCCATGACGAGGATGGCGAGACAAGAACACACCAAAAGCTATACTCAGTGACACAATACCGTAAGCCAGACGAGCCAAGGAAATTGTACCTCCAGAGGCAAGCAGCAAACTTATGCCACACAAGCCATACATCACAGTGACTGGGGTTAACTGAGTGCGTAAATGCCATAACATATAACCGCCACCCAATACCACAACCGCGTTCAGTAAGTTATAGATAAACCAATCATCTGCGAATATCAACAAAAACGAGATTAAAGTATAAAAACCGCAGACAACAGGAAAACTAAGATGCTTGCCCAAGCGCCATAAATAATAACCATAGCCGACAACAATACCAAAAAACAGGGGATGTAAGTAGTTTTTTATGCCAAGAAACTCCCAATCTGATGTGCCTAGCGTGATTTGCAGCAGCATCTCTAACCAACCCTGCCAATAAAACCCTAATGTAGGTCGCCATCCGCGTTGTGCGTGGAGAAATCCCAAAGCGTCGCCAAATTGAATTGCACAGTATAAGCTAAACAGAAGCACTCCAATTGCAGTGGCAAACCCAGCAACGTAGGCAATAAAGGGTCTGCGCTGTCTCCATGCTGCTAACAAAAATGCAGGTATCAACGCTAATCCTGTAGGGCGTGTTGCCGTTGCCATTGCACCCCAAAGGATAGTCCAGCGGTATCGCTTTTGATCAAAGGCTCGCAAAGCCGCAGTACTTAATAGTAAATATAGCCCCTCAGTGTAAATGACCGTGCCAAACATGGACAACGGACACCAAGCCACCACAGCTGTTGTCCAACGCGCCTCCTTTCTGCCGTAATTTTCTTCTATCCAAAAGTAGATACAGTAAAGTGCTGCAAAAAATGCCAAGTTGTTTATGAGCGTACCTGCTACTTCAAATGGCAAGCCAAGCCTCATGAAACCCCAAATAAATAAGGGAAATAGGGGAAAAAATGCCAGATTGTGTTGTTCGCTATCATTGGCAAATTCATAACCGGATGTGGCGATCGCCCGGTAATGGACACTATCCCATGCATCAAACACCCCCCAGCCAAATTCAGGGGTAATCCCTTCTGGTGGTGATCCCAAGTGTGGACCAACTAACAACATAGCAGCCCAAATCAATAATCGGCTGAGAAGCCAGATTACTGCAGGGAAAAGAAAGTCATTTTTCCATAAGACTTTTCTGATAAATATTTGAATTTCAGCCATAAGGTTGAGTGTTTTTCAAACTCCTCTATGCATCCATATTCTTATGGCTGTCATCTCGTCAGTTACTAGTAATATTTTGCACATTCCACTCCTCCACCACCATAAGTAACCGCCTGAAAATAAACATAGCTGACAAAGTTTCAACTATTGACTATCAGTAGTTATAATTTAGCTGCCTTCGATAAATTCTAAGCAATTCTATTTAAATATATAGTGCTTATATACACATTTTTTTACCAAAGAAAATTGATTTGGAAAGAGGTTCAAGGACACAATGCTTTGCGCCCCAACAGGTGGACAGGTGTAGAGCAAATCAATTCAAAATTGAAAAATTTACCTACACCCCTAAACCCGATTCGCCAAGGCGATATCTTTATTATTAGAGAAAATTGCTCAATTCTTGTTTCAACCTCCCCATCTGGTGATCTCCTTATCAGCCTAAATAATAAATTAGATACCAAGCTGCATATTTGTGCATCCCTGGCAATTTATATTAATGTAGTCTGTCAATTCTTAAACAATTGTGAAAGCAATAACTCTTCTTGGTTCCACTGGCTCTATCGGTACTCAGACTTTAGACATTGTGGCTCAATACCCCGATCAATTTCGGATTGTGGGGTTGGCATCTAGGAACAATGTAGAATTGTTGGCTTCTCAGATTCGGCAGTTTCGACCAAGAATAGCAGCTATCTGCTCTGAGGAGAAGTTGTCAGCACTGAAAGAAGCAATCAAAGACCTTGATCCCCAGCCGATTCTACTGGCTGGCGAGGCGGGAGTCATAGAAGTTGCTCGCTACGGAGATGCCCAAACCGTTGTTACGGGTATCGTTGGTTGTGCTGGGTTGCTACCTACCATAGCAGCCATTGAAGCTGGCAAAGATATCGCCTTGGCGAACAAGGAAACCTTAATTGCTGGAGGTCCTGTAGTTTTACCTTTGATCGAAAAGCATCAAGTAAAATTACTACCAGCCGATTCTGAACATTCTGCCATATTTCAATGCCTGCAAGGTGTTCCAGATAAAGGTTTGCTACGTATTTTACTGACTGCATCCGGCGGTGCTTTCCGTGACTGGGCAGTAGAAAAGTTAGCAGAGGTCACAGTTGCTGATGCCCTCAAACATCCCAACTGGTCAATGGGACGTAAAATCACTGTTGACTCTGCTACTTTAATGAATAAGGGTCTGGAAGTGATTGAGGCTCACTTCCTGTTTGGGTTGGATTACGAAAATATCGAGATTGTCATTCATCCCCAAAGTATTATTCACTCGCTAATTGAACTGCAAGATACCTCGGTACTCGCTCAACTCGGTTGGCCTGATATGCGCTTACCCTTACTGTATGCTTTATCTTGGCCTGAGCGCATCTACACCAATTGGGAACGCCTAGATTTAGTCAAAATTGGCAGTTTAACCTTCCGTGAACCAGATCATCAGAAGTATCCTTGCATGAAATTAGCTTATGCAGCAGGTAAAGCTGGGGGTTCGATGCCAGCTGTATTAAATGCGGCTAATGAGCAAGCTGTAGCTTTGTTTTTAGAAGAAAAAATTCGGTTTTTAGATATTCCTCGGTGCATTGAATGGGTGTGCGATCGCCACGCAAACGATAACCATCCAAATCCTTCTTTAGATGATATTTTGGCTGCAGATCAATGGGCAAGACAGGAAGTTTTAAAAGCAACTGAAAAGCTGCAAACTCCTTCGCGTATAATATCTTTGCGATAAAAAGCTACTAGCAACGGTCGGTTTTTACTGCTTCTGTATTTAGCGTTCAGCACTCAGTTGAACGCTAAATTATTTTGATGCATAATTTTTACTTACTAGCTGAGTATAACAAGACAAACTAGCCATTCACTTGGGGATTTCCAACAAATAAATTATCCAATATGAGTGTGGGCTGAGCATCCTGTTTCCCCTCCAGCTTATAGGACGGGCTTCTAGCCCATCCCACAAGAAAAGTTGGATATTTTTTACTTTGGAAGTCGCTTATTACTCATTTTATAGTAGAAGTACCTAACAACAGATTCGGAGTATTTTCCCTCTGAAGTAATTTCTTCCTACTACAAAATTGCGTATTTTATTTCTTAATACAGTCTTCGGGTATCTTTTTCAACGGGAGCATCCCAAAGCAAGCAAAAACCTTATTTACCCTCATCCCCTAACCCCTTCTCCCGCTCTTAAGAAGGGGAATAAGAGTAGGACTTGACTCCCCTCTCCCCAATTGGGAGAGGGGTTGGGGGTGAGGGCAGAATGGCAAGTGTGTAAAATTGGGATGCTCCCTTTTCAACTGACTAAATATTAAATTTTCTTATTTTCAATAATACGATAACAGATTTTTTTTATACTTCTTTTCGGAAAAATTTCCTATATAGACTGTATCAAAAAACTGTAGCAAACAATCAAAAGATTTTTTTTAATTATTTCTTAAAGAAGGTTTTACGGCATACGAATTTTTTCATTGTTTTATTGTATAGTGAGCGCAGAACAATTACAGGAAAAAGCTCAAGTAAAATTTTGGTTTTACTTGGGTAAAAGAGCGTTTACATCTGTAATTGTTACATTCACTAAACTTTTTCTCCTCCAATACCTTCATTGGTAAGACTATTCTAAAGGAAGCGGTGTATCTATGTTTGCGACCGTGATTGTGTCTTGGATTGTCTTCACCTTATTAGTAAAAGTCGTGAAAACGACCATGAAGACTGGGTTTATTGCTGCCGTCACTATTGTTTTATTGCATGCTGCTTTTGGTATTAGTCCTCAAGATATTTGGCATCAAATAATACTGGTGCCTCAAACCTTGTCCCAAGTTGTTAGGGTTAGGTAATACCATTTTTTTAGTGTTAGTAGTTAGTAGTTAGTTTTGAAGAAGAACTCACAACGCTGAACTCAGAAATCAGCAATGCTTCCAGTGGGGTAGCTGCAGAATTCTTCCTTAAAAAATACTACTAACTACTAATACCAATTCTTTTTAAAGATGCATAGAATGAGCCTGGCGAGCCAGGCTTTGTTTGTTTAAGCCCAGCGTAGGAATAACCACGAATAATCTAAGATGACGTGAGTTCTGGTGAACCTCTCCCACCCAACCTCCCTCTCTTTGTAGGAGAGGGAGGAGCTACGTAAAAATGGGATTTTTAAGCCTCTGCCAGTAAAGAAAGCTGCTCCTCTTCCCAAACCTCCTAGGGGAGGGTTAAAAAGAGGTGGACAGAGGAATGGAAGCGGGATCAAATCAGGATACATCGAACTCACGTTAAGATGGTTGATTTTTTGATCCTGAAAGTCGTGCCAAAGCATCCTTGACAGTTGTAGGCAACTGACGCATAATCTTGCCTCTTTCACGATCTAATGCCACTAAAGTCACCTTGGCAGTGACATATAACTGTTGTCTATCTAGCGATTCAATTGCATAATCCCAGTTGATGCGAACACCAGTCACCTCAGCCATGCGCGTTTTGACTACCGCAGCCGCACCTAACTGAAGAGGACGGTGATAGCGGATCAAGAGTTCTACAACAGGCAAATCACAGCCCAAAGCGACCAAATCAGCATATTCGATCCCAATAGCTCGGAAGCATTCCACCCGCGCTTCTTCCAACCACGCTATGTAGGAACCGTGCCAGACAATGCCTGCATAGTCTGTATGATGCGGGTTAACTCTTATGGGATATTCAAACCAATTTTCCAAGGAACTGCTTGCAGGAGTGTCAATGGCACTCGTTGATGAAAGTTGTGGTTGTTGTGATTTTTCCTCGGGCATATTAAAGTTTGTTGCAGCTAAAAATAGATTTTCCAAATATGAAATAGCATAAAGTTAGATATTCTGTGCAATTTGTTCATAAAAAACCTCACCTGAGATCTTGCACCTGTTGCAACAGTGAGGATGCGAAGCCTCCAAACCCTCGTTACCAGGTTGAACCTGGTAACGAGATATTATTAGAGCCTCGGGCTCTTGTTAAGTGCATTCGACCCGTCAATTCTGGGTTGACACAGTAGTAGCTGACATTCTTTCTTATTTCTATTTCCAAGCGTGCATAAGTTGATTTTGCTTACCCTAGTAAGAGTACAGCAAGGAAAGCTCAGGAAGGCTTAACTTCCATTGTACTAATCAAATCATTCTTGGTACACATAATTATTTTTTTGTCAATGGGTTTTTAATTTTTTATTTTACAGTTTCCGGAGTAAAAAGCGTTAAGGAAAAAGCGTCTTATATCATGTCCGGATAAACACTTATAAAAAACGAATAACCTCACCCCAACCCTCTCCTTCTTAAGGAGAGGGTTGGGGTGAGGTAAAGCAGGAATTATAAGTAATTAAACGGACATGATATTACGCCGTGAATTTATTCATGAAGAATAAAGGCTCTTTTTCCTTGTTGTTCAATCCCCTGAATTTATTCGTGAGGATTTAATCAGCACTCAACACTAATAAATTGCAGACACAAGAAGGTTTTTTTATGCATATTCCTAATCGGTTTTTTAGAGTGGTTTTTGTTACACTACTGATTTCTCTGAGTTCTGGAATGGCATTCCCAGGAACTCGTCTAATGACTGCAAATGCAAAGCCACAGCCAGATTCGAGAAAAAGCGTTCAGGCTTTACCTCAAAACAATAACCAATCTCAGGTCACGCGGCTCAACCAAGAGGGGATCAAACTCTCTGGGCAAGGTAAATTTGCACAAGCATTGCAGACATTAGAAAAAGCGTTAGCTATGAGCCAAAAAAATGAAGAACGCTCTGTACATGCTGCAACGCTCAACAACATTGGTAGAGTTTACCAAAACCAAGGTCAATATTCGCAAGCACTCAAATATTATCTGCAAGCTTTACGCATTAATAAAGAACTTCAGCTTGACGAAAAAACTCCAGGACAGGCTCATATTGCTTTGGGCAAAACCTACAGCAATTTAGGTTACTTATTTGAGCGACTTCAAAAACCAGAGTTAGCAATTTTCTTTTACAAACATTGCGTTATCAATCGTGAGAAAGTTCGTTTGAACCCAGCAGCGTTTTCTGTAGCGCAAATAGATGCCTACAATTTGACTGTTGCTCAGACATACCGCACGCTAGGTGAAGCATTACTAAAGGGCAAGCGTATCAAGGAAGCGCTACGGATTATGGATTTGGTGAAAGTGGAAGAACTCGAAGAGTATCTCCACAACGTCCAGGGTAATCAACTGACTGTCAAAGGGATTGAAATCATACCACCAGAACGACAAATTAAACAAAAGTTGGATAAAACCCTAGATGATGCTGTTACCCAAGGTAAAGAATTGGTAACACTGCGCAAGATTCCTCCAGAATCGCGAACACCGCAACAGAAACAGCGGATTGAGGAATTGGTGGCGACTCAGCAAAAAATTCTTAATGAATTCTATGATTTTATCTCTAGTCCCACAGTGACGGCACAAGTAAAGCAAATTAGTCGCACAGCAAGGCAGCAAAATTTGAACCTAGAAAGCCTCAATGCAATTCGGGATAATTTGGCACGATTGCCAGAAAAATCCGTACTTCTGTATCCCCTCGTTTTAAAAGACAGTTTGGAATTAATCCTGGTCACTCCAGAATCTCCGCCTATTCATCGTACCGTTGCTGTCAAGCGAAAAAATTTTTACCAGACAATTGCTGCTTTTCGCCAAGGCTTAGAAAATCGCACTACCGAAGATGTCAAAACACCCGCAAGGCAATTATATGACTGGTTAATCAAACCGATAGAAAACGACCTGAAGCAAACAGGTACACAAACGCTAATTTACGCACCAGATGACCAGTTGCGCTACATTCCTCTAGCGGCTCTGTATGATGGCAAACAATGGCTCGTGCAGCGCTTTGGTGTGAATCACATCACCGCAGCCAGCTTGACTAACTTTAACACCCCTAGGGAATCTAATGTGCGCGTTTTAGCTGCTGCCTTTACCAAAGGTAGTTACGCGGTCAAAGTAGCTAATCGTCAGCTTACCTTTTCTGGGTTACCCTTTGCACAACAGGAAGTGGAAAGTTTAGCCGCTAGTGTCCCAGGAACAACGAAAATTTTAGATGATGCTTTTAGCCTCAAGACCACTGTGCCGCAAATGGACGATCATACAATTGTTCATTTAGCAACTCATGCGGCGTTTGTTGTGGGTAAGCCGGAAGATTCTTTTATCTTGTTTGGGAATGGCGATCGCGCTAGCCTCAGAGATGTCGCTACCTGGTCTTTACCTCGTGTTGATTTAGTTGTGTTGAGTGCTTGTGAAACCGGTTTAGGAGGAAAGCTAGGTAACGGTGAAGAAATTCTCGGCTTTGGTTACCAAATTCAAAAAACTGGTGCCCAGTCTGCTATTGCTTCGTTGTGGGCTGTAGATGATGGTGGTACGCAGTCTTTAATGAGTTCTTTTTATGCCTTGCTACCCTCAGGCAAGTTGACAAAAGCTCAAGCTTTACGACAGGCGCAAATTGCTTTGATTACAGGAAATTTTCCTGTAGCTGTTCAACAACAAGGCATCGGTAGTAGCCTCAGTCACCCTTACTATTGGGCACCGTTTATTTTGATTGGAAATGGTTTGTAAGTCTTTTTGCTTGCTAATTTGAATTGACACTCAGATGACTGTCAAGATGGTTTAGATACTTACTAGATACTAGTACTGATCGGCGGAAATAAAGCCACCATACCCTAGAAGCCGTGCGTCTCCACAAAGCAAGCCGAAGTTTGCGCTCTCTCGCATTTTGAATGCGTGAATTAGGGGTAGCGGTACTAGGTAGCAATGCTCATGAGCTTTGAAATAAGGTGCTTTGGGTATTAAAGTTATGAGTTTCGAGTTAATGAGTTACTAGTTACGATTTATTAACTTTTAACTTTTAACTCTGAACTCCTAACTTTTTAAGTTCTAACACCGCTTGGCTAACGTTTTATTACCTACACTGTTTTGCATAGGATGCTTGACTATATTGGCAAGTTCCTGTAATTGGTTAACTGCCTCTGCACCCTCTAACTTCATTAATTCGCGATCATCCCGCATCTCTGTCCAAGTGATCCCGTAATCGGACACTAAAAACCGAATGAGATGATTTTCTCCCAGGCTAACCATAAACGAAGCACTATTCATTTGGTCGCCGCAGGTATAGCACGAGGCAGGGTATCCACGCCTCTCCAGAACGATTGCTAAAGCTTGCAAGTTCATTACTAAGTCCTGGACAAATTGCCGATGTTGTTGTGCGAGTCTCAGAAACACTTTTTCCCTCCAAACACCACAGTCATTTGAGTTGCTTTTATATTTTCTTTAGATTTTCCTACCAAGTGGTATTGTAAACTATTCATTACAATTCATAGATACATATATATTCATGAATTGGCTACCAAATTCAGGGTAGTCGATATAGTTTTTGCGTGTCGTATCAAAATATTCAGTTTGCAGACCTAAAATATCGGACAGGATTGCTAGTCTTTATATTGTCTTTACATTCACTCAAAGTAGATGGTATTTCAAGCAATCCGATTTAAGGGTAACTCATATTCGGCACAAGTCAACTCCCGAAAATACCGAATATTATATTTTTCTTGGCTACTTTTAGGTTAACTTGCCACCTTACCTTGCTGCCAGGAACGTGAGCTTCTTTTGAGAGTGTTTTTTTCAGAGTGTTTAACTATGTATATATTTTGTAAAATTTGTGTCAACCGCTAAGCAGTGCAAAAATTTTGAGGTATATACACCAACTTCTCTAGGCGATACGGCAGAACTGGTAGATGACCATGTGTAGATTGAAATTCTCGATTGGGATCGGTAACTGGTTTGACAGTGAGTATCTATACAGGAAAATTCTCTAATCCACAATCTCAAGTGTAAACCCAAATCGTTTGACTTAACACTGACAATAACTAAACCCAAGATAACCATGTTGCCATTTAGGCAGATATTTTTTTGACATTCTTGTAGTTATCGATTTATACTTAGTTGAATAACCGCTTAAAAGAATCAAACATACGCTTTTTCAATAGTCTCAAGCCTCAAAATTACGAAAAAGCGTGAGTAACAATAGCTTTTTTACATACAATCTGATCGAATACAATTACCTCACCAATTATACTCTACATAGTAAATTCGATAGAACCAATAGTAAATAAATTAACAAACAAGAAACTAAGACAGCCTGGGTAGTTACCCCAGGCTATCTATTGTGTAGGGAAATTATCTAAGCTTCGGTTTAGACAACTTGCCACCAACCGAAAGCTGGACCAATGAAACGAACTGTTACCCAAGCTACAACCAACGCACCAATACCAACCCACGTCAGACGGGTTGACAATTTTACAAGTTTTTCTGCTTGGGTTTTGGTAATAGGAACCCACGGCAAGATGCGAGTTGTATCTTGACCGTATTTTTCTCCCAATGCGGCTTTACGACGCTTTGCTTCACCCATAGTGTTAAAAATGAATCTCTGCTAAGGGTGATAATAGCGCTTGGTTGGAAGCGAGTGCTAGAAAATATGCAAAACTCAAAATTGTGGCTTCCTAGCTTGCGCAAGAAGGCAAGCAGGCGAGAACCTTAAGCGGAATCCTCTTGTGTTGCAGAGGAAAACAGATTGGGATCGAGGTAGTTAATGCGTGCCAAGGGACTGAGGGCAGCCAAAATTTGAGGACCGTAGCTACGGTTAATCACACGATTATCAAGCAAAGCAACGACCCCTTTACTTTCTCGCAATGGGGCTACAGCCCGTTGCAATTCATTCAAAGCAGTTGGCAACAAGTACAAACGGAACCAATCTTGATGCAAGCGCTTGTAGTGCGCCACTCGACCTGCTACTACGGGATTTTCTAGAGATGGTAGAGGTAAAGTCGCGATCGCCAGAAGTTGGGGAGCAGGCAAAACCTTTTGATGCTCACGCCAAAATTCCCAACCGGTCACTAAAATCCCATTTTCATCCAAACAAGTTTTTTCCACCTGCACCCGTGATCCAAACTCGGAGGCAAGAATTGCCCCCACTTGAGCTTTCAAGGGCACATCTCCCACAAGGATAACCGTCAATCCTGATGCTGTAGCGCTGAGGCACACCAGTGTCATAACTTTGTGAATAAATGCTGATTGAAACTCTGGTGTGTTGGGTAGGGGTAACTGGTAGGGTATATACAATTGAATCGCTTCTGTTTGGGTATCTGAGGAAAACTTCAGGCAAGTTAACTCATCTTCCAACCCTAAGCGATGGCGGAACAGGGGAGCTTCAGTTTCCGGTTCTAAGGCACTGCCAACAAACACCACAGGCTGGCGCTGCCAAATCGGTGATAGTATTTCTCCTAATTCAATCGGGGCACAGTGCAAAGAAAATAATCCTTGACGACGGGCGATCGTTGTCCAAAGTAGGGATGAGGGGGATGAGGGAGATGAGGGAGATGAGGGAGATGAGGGAGAAATTTCGTTTCTGTGTTGAAATTGCTGCCAGAAGTTTTTCCAGGTATCAGGTAAGCTGGATATTTCTAAAGCCGAATACAGACGGGTCAAAATTTCTTCTTCTGCCAGAGAAATGAGATAACATTCGTAGGGATTTGCAGGGCGCTTGAACAGTTCGTGTGTGAGTTGCGCCCGTGCAGAGCGAATCACCTCAGCTTGGGTTGGGTAAGCAAGCATAAGTTGATCCCAATCATGTGCTTCCAAGCTCATAGTGAGCTCTTGACGCACCCAGTCTTCTAAATCGTCTACTCCATCAATAATTGTGGGAATGCCACTCGGAAAATGCTCACAAGAACTGAGTTGCGCTTTTAACCAAGCTTGGGGAGAGACTAGGAACAATCCTTGGAATTCACCACCAGGCCAAGCGTCACCTGTTCTAATTGGTTTATTAACTTGTAGCCACTGCTGTAGGCGGGGTATTTCCACTTTCGCAAGTCGTTGCTGTACCAATGGTGGGGCAACAATAATCACAGGACCGTGCCACATCAACGCCGAGGCAACAAAGCTGGTACGATACCGCCCTTGATAGCCGCAAGCCGCCCCGACTTGAATCAGGGCGCTACGTCCTAGCCGCAAGGCGCGAGCTACCAACCGTGCCATCGTCAAATGATGTGGCCACGAAGGGAAACCCGCCTGCGATCGCAGGAAGTTATGTAGTGACAAATGAACTTCTGCTTCAATCACACGCTTTTAATCCCATACAAAGTGATTTTTTAGTTGCTTTTAGCCCCATTACTATTATGTTGTTAGTTTCAGGAGTGGGTTGTTATGTGTTAGTTGTTGGTTGTTATATTAACTACTAACTCCTAACTTCTAACTCCTAACTAGTAACCAAATACCCTGAATTATGCCAACTTACAAAGGAATTTCCAGCGAAGCCTTCAGGCATCCTCTGGATCGCCAAGCAGAACTTGCCTTACGCAGTTTACCCGGATTTGATTTTGTCGCCCGTAAATTTGTGGAATTTTTCGTAGAACGCCCTCAGTTAATTTATTTAATGGGCAACACCATCCAAGTCGGGCCACGCCAATATTCCACTATTTACCAGATGTTTCGGGAATGTGTGCGGGATTTGGATATTTATCCAGAACCTGCACTGTTCTTAGAGCAAAATCCGCTAGCAAATAGCTATGCGCTGGGGCAAGAGCATCCTTATATAGTCATAAATACAGGGGTGTTAGACTTGCTAAACGAAGCCGAAATTAGGGCGGTGCTAGCCCATGAGCTGGGGCATATTAAATGTGGTCATACTATTTTAATTCAAATGGCGATATGGGCAATGAGTGCTGCTTCTGCGATCGGTGATCTAACCTTCGGTATAGGTAATTTTGTCACTCAAGGTTTAATTTACGCCTTTTATGAATGGCGGCGTAAAGCCGAGTTATCAGCAGACCGTGCCGCGTTGTTGGTGATGGATGACTTAAACCCCGTGATGACTTCTATGATGAAAGTCTCGGGAGGTAGTATAAAATATGCCAATGAATGCAGTTTACAAGAGTTTATCCGTCAGTCAGAAGAGTACCAGGCACTTGATGCAGATGGACTGAACCAAATTTATAAATTCTTAATTTACAATGGCGGTCGTGGCACAATGCTCAGTCATCCTTTTGCTGTGGAACGTATACACTACCTGCGGCAGTGGGCAGAATCAGAAGAGTATCAGCAAATCAAAAAAGGAAATTATCAGCGAGCAACCGCTGCGGGAGCAGTCAATGTAGAAGCGCAGACTGCCCAAAATGAAGAAGTCGAAACTTTGCGCCGCCAAATTGAAGAATTGCAAAAGGAAATGGATCGCATTAAAAGGTCTAAGTCTGAGTAAGGGTGTTGTAGCCTGAAACGATTTTTGACTTTTTATTTGACTTTTTACTTGCTTTGTATCCGTCATAGGGCGCTTTGCGACTCAACAGCATGACTGCCAGATTTCTCAGAGAAACCCCCAACTTGGGTTACAAAGATTGGGGGCAAAAATAATACCGAATTTATGCAGGAAATCCCCAAGATTATGCAGTAGGCGCGAAGTGAAAATCTGCTATCAGTGGCAGTTCTAAAAGCGGTTTCTCGAATAACCTTTTGGAAAAGAACAAAATTTCCAGATTTTCAATTTCACCTGTAGTAGGGTTGAGACGAGCAATCACACCATACTCAATTTCTGCTGGTTCTTGCTCTGGGTATGGAGGAAGCTTGTTGATGTACAGGGTGTCAGCAGAGCGATCGTATTCAAACTGTAATTTTGCGTGCATATATTTCTCTTGCTGCATTTTCTTGGTGTCAGCTGCCAACAGCTTATGCTGCTGTTTATAGCAGTTGACGCTAACGCAACTTTGTACGCTCTACAACAGTCAACCTGTCTTCTGATGATAAAGTCTCAAAAATCAACAAGCGCAGTGCTTGCTCTGCTTGTTTGCTGCTGTAACAAAACAGCGAAAATAAAAAGAGTTAGAATTAAGGACTGAAAATTCAGCTATCTGATTTGCATCTGAGTCTGAAAAGACGCTTAGAGGTCAAATACAATAATGAAGTCTTGCCCTATTTAGTTCGTCAACCATGTCGGAAGAAGATATTCGTGCTACGCGGCTGGAAAAAGTAGAACAGCTGAGGCAACTAGGGATGAACCCTTATGCCTATCATTGGGAATCAACCCATCACGCCGCTGAATTACAGGAAAAATTTGTCGATTTGCCCAGCGGTGAAGAAGTTGATTTGGAAGTCACTGTGGCTGGACGTGTTATGGCGCGTCGCGTTTTCGGTAAACTGGCTTTCTTTACTTTGGAAGATGAAACCGGCACAATTCAGCTTTATTTAGAAAAAAACCGCATTCAAGAAAGCATGGCAGATGTTGATGCTGATGCTTTCAACCACTTGAAGCAACTTACAGATGTCGGCGACATCTTGGGAGTCAAGGGGACAATCAAACGGGCTGAAAAGGGCGAGCTATCTGTATTTGTTAAAGAATATACTATTTTAACGAAATCCCTGTTGCCTTTACCTGATAAATGGCATGGGTTGACGGATGTTGCGAAGCGATACCGTCAGCGTTACGTTGACTTGATAGTAAACCCTGAAGTCCGGCAAACTTTCCGGCGTCGCGCTCTCATTACGGCTGGTATTCGGCGGTACTTGGAACAACGTGATTTTATTGAAATTGAAACTCCTGTTCTTCAAGCAGAAGCGGGGGGTGCAGATGCGCGTCCGTTCATCACCTACCACAACACTTTGGAGATGGAGTTGTATCTGCGAATTGCGACAGAACTCCATCTCAAGCGTTTGATTGTAGGTGGGTTTGAAAAGGTGTTTGAATTGGGGCGGATTTTCCGCAATGAGGGAATTTCCACTCGTCACAACCCCGAATTTACCACAATTGAAATTTACCAAGCTTATGCCGACTATAACGACATGATGGCGCTGACGGAGGGCATTATTACCACTGTCGCTCAAGAAGTTCTTGGCACGCTGCAAATTACGTACCAAAGCACACCTGTGGATTTGACTCCCCCTTGGCGGCGCGTGACAATGCACGATTTGGTAAAGGAATACACAGGTTTGGATTTCAACTCGTTCCAAACTTTAGAAGAGGCAAAAGCAGCCAGTAAAAATGCTGGTTTGGAAGGTGTAGAAGATTGCGCTTCAATTGGTAAGCTGCTGAATGAAGCTTTTGAACAAAAGGTAGAGGAAAACCTCATTCAGCCTACCTTTGTTACCGATTTTCCAGTGGAAATTTCGCCACTGGCAAAGCCACACCGTTCCAAGCCAGGTTTGGTAGAGCGATTTGAGTTATATGTTGTTGGGCGCGAAACTGCTAACAGCTTCTCAGAGTTGACCGATCCTATCGACCAAAGACAACGTTTGGAAGCACAAGCCGCACGAAAAGCCGCTGGTGATTTGGAAGCACAAGGGGTAGATGAGGATTTCTTGACGGCATTGGAGTATGGAATGCCTCCCACTGGCGGTTTGGGGATTGGAATTGACAGGTTGGTGATGTTGTTAACAGACTGCGCGAGTATTCGCGATGCGATCGCATTCCCATTACTCAAACCTGAAAAATCCGAATCATCCCCAGAATCAGCTACATAGCTATAGGGTGCGTCAGGCTTTGCCATGATGCACCATCTTAATCAAGTGGATTAGTTTTGTGGTTGCCGTATTTAAATCCAACATTTTATACTAAGTTGCCCTTCGCTAAGTTAACGCTTTAAAATGCAATACCGTTTGCTTAAGGGTTATTGATGACAATTCCATGCATATAGAGACGTTGCAGTGCAACGTCTCTACATAATTCTTGAATAATGTATTGGTTATTACAATTTTCTAGAAAAATTAGTACTAGCTTACATGAAATTTATAAAAGCCACTCTTTCAAGGCATTAGTATAATTACGTAAATCGAAATTCACTATATCGGCTGTCAGTGTAAGACTATCAATTTGATGGTTGCTGTCTTTTAGGCACAAAGAAGATTAGAGCCGTAGTTTGTTATTACAGCGGTTCTCAAATCAATGAACTACATATGTACTCATTTCAATCCCTGTAGAGACGCGCCGTTTGTAGCGTCTGTGTGGTCTATTGACCCGAAAATCGCTGTAAACAAAAAACTTCTTGCTAATGGGACTTAAACAAAAATTAAGCCCAAATGTAGCCTAAACTAGCTTTGTAAGCGGCAAATACGTCACGATTATTATTCAACCAATCAAAGAAACGGTAAGACATAGCTGTTCTAAATGCTTCCAAAGCTTCAGTAAAGGTATTCAAAGGTTTGTTTGCCCACCTTCGTCTCAAGCCTCCAGTCATCTGATGCCAAAGAATAAAAGTATATGCACAAAAAACCAAGATAAAATGTCGAAGTAGACTTGTTTTATCTCGAACTTGATATTCTTTTAACCCTAGCCAACCCTTGGCTTCCCTATAGAAAACTTCCACCCAATTTCTTTCTCCATAGGTATTAACTATCCACTCAGGCGAAACAATTGATGTAGAAACATTAGTGATAAAGTAGTCAATATCAGTCGCTTCGGAGAAAGTGTCAGCATTCATAACGATAGCAATATTTCGCTTTCCTACGAGTTGTGATATCTCTACTTCTCTAGTTACTACCCATACTGTTTTCGGTTTATCTAAGTTGAGTTCAACCTTGGTGAAAGCCTCTTGAGACAGGCTTTGTGCTAATTCATCTAGCCTCATTGTTTGTTGAACATTTTCTGATATGCTGAGACTTATTTTTCGATTTTTGGCTAATCCTCCCACGTACTTTAGTTGTCTCTTCTCTAACTCTAATAAGAACGATGTATTGTTGCCATATCCAGCATCTATCAGTACAATTCCTGGTTGATATTTTCGCGCCAATGTTCTGTCTATTAACTTGATTGCCAGTTCACTTTTTTTCTCAAATTCACAGTCTTGTTTACCTAATGCTAAGGAATCCGCGTGCTGGTATAGCTCTATATCTAATGGTAAGCTTTTTCGTCCATCGTACAAATGCGTTGTTACCACTACTATCCCATTATCTGTTTTACCAATCTCTCCAATATACTGCCTTCCCACTCCATCAGTAAAATTCCCACTTTTTCTATGACCTGAATCATCAATTATTAAGCTAAATCCTCTACTTATTCTCGTTTGACTACACTTGTTCATCGTCTCTAATCTCAGCTCATTTACCTTCAAATCAGACCATGGAGCTTCAGTTAAAAAGTGGTGTAATTGATGGTATTCGACCCCTATCGTGTTAGATGCCATCTGAAACACGTTTTTTCTCTCACTTTCCCCCAATAATCCTCCTAAATAATGCCTAAAACCTCTTTTTTGAGCTTTATGAGTAAACGCTTCATCAAACCGTTGACACCATTTCTCAAAACACGGTGGCATGGCTGCGGGGGTTGTCTCTTTCATTGGGTGTTACTTTAACGTGAAACCTATGCCCGTCAAGCATTATACCCTATTCTTTTTTCTTTTTTTGTTTAAGTCCCGCTAACAGTGCAAGAGGGGTTTAAAGTCTTCCCACCCAGATTTGTTGTGCCAATTTTCTGACTTGCCTAACATTACCTTTGGCAAGTGCTTTAGTCTAAAAATCTAAAAATGACAAAAGACGATTGTATGAAGCGATACCTACAACCTATCAACAAAATTTTGCTACTTGCTACTCCGGTCATTGCTAGCTCTATGTTAGCAGCTTCATCCACTCAGGCTGCGACTTTGGGAACTTCTGAGGCAACATTCAATATAGAGAACTTTAACCGCAATCCATTGGATATTAGGACTATTACTGATGCTGTGACTAACACCATTAGCACAGATGGTCAAGTTATTACCAATGCCAATGCTAATGCCAATTTTAATGCCGATCCAAATGCCTTGACATTTGCCTCAAATTCATCTACTAGCAAAGCTCAAGGTGAAGGTCTTAGCTACCTTGGAGAGGGGCAAAGTTTTGCAGCGGTTCTAGGTTACGACTTTTTAGTACAACCAGGCGAAACATTTTCTTTTGATTTTAATGGGTTATTGGATCTCAAAACATCAATTGACAATCCAACAACAGAAAATGCAACTGCTAATGGACTCTTAACATTTGAGTTATATGACAGCGGAAGTAACAGGCTGTTAGACTCTTTCTCAATTGTTGGGAGTTTAGCGACTCCAGGTAACGATGATGCTCTTGAAGTTCAACAAAGCGGTAGCATAACCTTAGATCCAACTCAGACTTATTTTAATAAATCTTTTGGCGGAACACAAGAAATTGCTCAAGCTACTGTTAAGGGTAAATATTCCCGTACTTTTGATAAGTCAACTTATCTCACCTTAATTGAAAGTAAAACGAACCAGGTAAGAGTTCAAGCAAAAGTACCCGAACCATCCACAGCCTTTGGTTTAGTCTTAAGTTGTGGAGTGTTTACTATGACCTGGAAACGTAAACACAAAGCAACTACCTCAGTACTTACTCAAAATTCTTAGCTGCGGCATAACTCATATCTTTACGACATTTAACCTACGAATCATAGTTAATTGTTGATAATGACTAGACGTAATGAGATATTGCGTCTTTCCTTTTTATTTTTAGTGATTTATTTATAGAAAACCCGCTATAGGAATCCGATTTGATTTATGAAAAAATCTAAGTATGTTTCGGGTGTGTTATCGCCGAAAGTACGGCACCAAAGCCTTTGGATGGTGCGTTATGCCTCTGGCTAACGCACCCTACGTATATTTCAAAAATCAAATATGAGTCCTATATCAGTATATAAATAACAAAAATTTTAAATATTATTTAATACAAATTTGCTAAACTTAAGCCTGCATCAACGCATCTTCTGATGCTTGAGGATGAGTATCATAATCTAATAAATTCAATATCTCTAGTGTTTCAAATTGTTGCTGTAGCCATTGATCAAACAATTGTTGCTGAATTTGAAAGCGTAACTGTTTGTCTAGTCGCGGTTGAATAATTTCCTCTACCCAAATTAGATACATTCCTTTGGATGTAGAAATAGGCTTAAGTATTTCTGGTGGACTGGCTGCAAAGATTGCAGCAGCAATATCTGGTCGAAAATCTGTGCGTCGTCGGATTCCTTGATATCCACCTGCACGACGAAGTTCTGAATTTTGAATGTATTGACGGGCGATTTCTTGGAAAGTTATTTCGCCTTCTTGCAGCGCATAAAAAAGTTCCAATGCTAAATCTCTATCTTCTAAAATGACTTGGTAAGTGACAGCAGTAACATAATCAAGTTGGTGTTCGTAAAAGAACTGTTCGACTTTATTAGCAAAAAGATGATGCGCTAACTTTTGAGAAAGTACATTGGTGTGAGCTAATTCTTCAAAGTTATCCAAAGAAAGATGATGCTTTTTCAGCCATGCCCAAGTGTCTATGGCTTTAACAAGTTTCTTTTCTAAGCGTAGTTTATCCCCTTCTTGTTGTAGTTCTTCTGGTGTGACTGTAATGCCTGCTTCTTGGGCTACTTTAGTAATTATTTTTTGAGCAGCGATCGCCTCCACAACTCCTGGTATTTGACACGAAAGTTTGATGTAGTGAATAATGTCATCACGGGAAATGGTCAAACTTTTTGACATAAGATTTTAAAGTTGGAATTCTTTGATTAAAGCTCTAATCCGCTTTTTTGCAGTTTCTTAAACGGGTCTAAGATGTAATCAATCAAGCGGCGCTGACGGATAATCACCTCAGCAGTCGCTGTCTTACCTGGAGTTAATGCAATACGTTTGTCGCCGTTCTGAATATATGGCTGATTCAGAGTGATTTCTAACTCAAAACTTTCTATGTTTCCTTGAGGTGTTTGAGTCACTTTAGAGTCTGGAGAAATCCAACTCACTTTGCCTTGTACAATACCATATTCTTGGAAAGGATAGGCATCAAACTTGACTTTGACTGGCATTCCCACTTTCAAGAAGCCGCTTTGCTGGTTAGGCATAGTCGCCTTGAGTACTAAGCCAGCATTCTTAGGTGCAATTTGAGCAACTCTCTGACCAGATTGTACGACCGCTCCTGGCTTAGTGATGGGTAACTCAAAAATTACACCGTCAATAGGCGATCGCACCACTCTTTGCTGCAACTGAATCTTTAAGGATGTTACCTGGCTTCCAGTCTGGGCGATTTCCGATTGCAGGGAGTTGATTTGTGTTTGCAGTTCTTTGAGTTGTTCCTCAGTTTTAAGTTGTGCGAGTTGTCCTGTATGAATCAGGGTTTGATAATTACGTTGTTCTTCTTGTAAGCGCAGTTCGGCTTGCTGAATCTCAGATTTCGCCTGATGAATCGTCTTTTGGTAACTGCTTTGTTGCTCTTTCAGGCTAGACTCAGCTTGTGAAATATCAGAACGAGCTTGCACAAGGCGTTCGTATTCTTCTTTTGCTGACTGTTCAACTTCCTTGAAGCGATCAAGTGACATGATACCGTCTTCATAAGCCTGTTGATAGCGTGGGACTTTTTCTTGAGAAGCTTGAAGACGAACGGATGCTAACTTATGAGCTGCCTTGCTTGAGTCTACAGCTTGCTGCATCTGGTTAACTTTAGCTAGTTTTTCCTCTTTGTTTAAGTTATACACAGCTTTGAGAGCATCCAGATTCTGTCGCGCCTGCTGTACTTGAGACTGTTTTGCCAATTGTTGAGCCTGGTTTTGTTGCTGTTGAGTACTCACAGCCAGCGTCAATTGATTTTTGAGTAGCTCTAAGGACTCGCGCCGATTTTGTAGCCCGTCTAGCTTTGTCTGAATCTGGTTAAGTTGAGTTCTTAACACATCTGACTCTAATTCCAGTAGAACCTGACCTGATTTTACTGTCTCTCCTTCTTTGACTCTAACAACAGTGACGCTCCCACCTGTGGAACTATCCAATTTTTGCGTTGCACCTTTCGGTTCAATACGCCCTCTAGCGCTCCCTGTCTCATCAACTTGAGAAAGCATCGCCCAAGGTAAGACAACTGCTGCAAAGGCTACTAATAAGTATAATAAAGAACGTGCCCAAGGGCGCGGTAAGGCATCTAGTAGTTCTTCAGTGCCGTAATAAAAATCGTTTTCCTTAGTGGTTGCATCTTGATTTTCAGTATTTACCGTATTATTTATGTTATTATTATTTGTATATTTATCCTGCTGTCTTCTGGCGATCGCAGATTGTGAATGATGAGATGACTGTGGCATAGTATCAGTTGAAATGGCGAAGTAGACGGCATAGGCAAGACAAAGATTCTTAACTAGCTTGAGCGAGTTGTTGCTGGTTAAGGTAGTAGTAATGTCCTTTTTTGGCGATTAATTCATCGTGTGTCCCGCTTTCTATCAGAATCCCTCGGTCTAACACCAAAATCAAGTCGGCATTCCGCACGGTAGAAAGGCGATGAGCAATAATCAGACTGGTGCGTCCAGTGAGAATAGTTTTCAGGTTGTTTTGGATGATGCGTTCTGACTCTGCATCTAGGTTGCTAGTGGCTTCATCAAAAATTAAAAATCGAGGATTTCCTAGTAATGCGCGGGCTATAGCTAAACGTTGCCGCTGTCCACCAGAAAGCATTCCACCACCTTCACCGATTTGGGTTTCGTAACCCATTGGGAGTTGCACAATAAACTCATCCGCCCCAGCCAAACGTGCTGCTTCGATAATCTCTTCTATAGAGGCTTCTGGGTGAGCAATGCTGATGTTTTCTCGAATTGTACCGCCAAACAGAAAGTTATCTTGGTCTACGACACCAATTTGAGAACGCAGTGATTTTAGAGAAATATAAGTAACATCTTGACCGTCGATTAAGACTTTGCCTTCTGTGGGCGGATATAAACCTAAAATTAACTTTGATAAAGTTGTCTTTCCAGAACCGCTGCGCCCCACCACAGCAACTGTTTGTTGCGGTTGGATTTCAAAGCTCAGATTTTCTAGGACATTATTCTCGCTTTCTGAGTGATAGCGGAAAGTCACATTGTCAAAGCGAATTCTCCCTTGAAGTCTCGTTAAAGACTGACGGGGTGAGGAGAACAAGTCTTCTTCTGGTTGGGCTTCTAGGACATCATTAATCCGTTCGGCGGAAACGATAACTTCCTGCAATTGATTCCACAGCACCGCCAATCGCTGGAAAGGATGAATGACGTTGCCTAACAACATATTGAAAGCAATTAATTGCCCAATGGTTAACTCATTTTGAATGACGAGCCATGCTCCGTACCACAGTAATCCTGTAGTGATTAAAGTTTCAATACTTGCACTAATAATTTGCAGACGGTTGGAAATGACTTGAGCGGTAAAACTTTTTTTGATTAATTTGTTTAAAAGTTCCTCCCAATGCCAGCGCACCGTTTGTTCAATCGCCATTGAGCGTACAGAACGAATACCTGTCAAGGATTGAATCAGGTAGCTGTTTTCTTCGGCACCAGCAGTAAAAATCTCGCGGGAGATGCGACGTAAAATACTGGTGCTAAACAGTGCTAGCAAGAAAAATGGCGGCACAATCAATAGCACGAGCAATGCCATTGAAGAGTTGTACCAGAACATTAATCCCATATAGATAAATACTGTCAACAAATCCAAGCAAATTGACAGTGCTTCGCCGGTAAGGAAACGTTGAATTTTTTGATTTTCTTGGATGCGAGAAACAATATCGCCGACATAACGCGACTCGAAGAACGCCAACGGCAATCTCAATGTATGTTTGAGAAAACCCACCAGTAGTGCGACAGAAACACGATTAGCTGTATGGTCTAGCAAATATTGCCGCACGCCGTTTATAACGATGCGGAACAAACCAAAGATAACCAATCCCAAACCGACAGCGTTGAGAGTGAGGGTACTACCTTGGACAATCACTCTATCTAACAGCAGTTGAGTTAGGAGTGGTGTTACCAGTCCAAAAATCTGAATCACTACCGAAGCAATGAATACTTCCAGCAGAACCTTGGAGTGAGGTTTGACTAACTCAAAAAACTGCCAAAATGATGCAGTTGCTTCTTCAGCTTCTTTCAGGAGGGCTGTGGGTTGCAACAGCAATGCATACCCAGTCCACCCAGCTTGGAACTGAGCATGAGTTAGACTGAGTTGAGCGATCGCCGGATCACCCACAATCACCCTATTTCTGGTAATTTCATAGACGACAATGTAGTGTTTGCCTTCCCAGTGGGCGATCGCTGGTAGAGCTTGTTGAGCAAATTTCTCAAGACTGGCTTTGACTGGACGGGTAACAAAGCCTATACTTTCAGCAGCAGCAGCTAAAGCATGCACTGATGCACCAGAGCGGTTAACGTTGGCTAACTCCCGCAGTCGATTGACACTCAAGCGCTTGCCCCAATAACGCCCAATCATGACTAGACAAGCAGCACCACAATCAGCAGCGCTTTGTTGTGCCATGAAGGGATAACTCTTACTGAACTGTCCCCACACCTGCGCCGCTTTTACCTTCGGGCTGGGAAAGTAGGGACGTGATTTTTTTGGCTTTTGTGTTGAGGCTTCTAATTGGGGGAAGGGAATGACGTTTCCGGAAACGGCCATCCGTTCTGGTTTTACCTTCCTAGGACGCGGTTGCTCTTCAATGACGAGTGAATGTTCTTGCGGTTCGATAAATTGTGCTAATTGCTGCCAGTGTTCCAAAGCTGTCTGCCATTGAGAATTTTGGAGAATGTAGACAACGGTTGGTTGTGTCGCTTGCCAAACACCTTGTTGTGGATTCACCACAATTTTTCCTGGTGTCAAGTGACCTTGAGGATGTTGCAGTTCCCCTTTATGCAGTAGCCATACAACGTTTGGTAGTGCGGATATTTCCTCATTGGTGTTCAAGGTATGCTGCGAGAAATAAGATAAGGCTTTGAGTATCCCGGGTACATCCGATGGCTGACACTGAAGTTGCGAGTTTTGCCGATATACCATCAGTAAATCCCAAACCTGTGCGCGTTCCCAAAGGTAAGCGCCAACGTTGGGATATTTGTCCATCAATTGCAGTATCTCTTGGTTGAGATAGCAAAGCTTGACATTGTTTGAAGCTTTTGCGATGTATGGTACAAAGTCTTGTTGTGGAAATAAACTTGTTTCCCCAAACGAGGAGCCAGCAGCAAGAGTTGTGATTAAGTTCTCCTCATTATCCAACAGTCTGACTTTGCCAGAAACAATCAAATATATTCCGGGACTATCCGTTGAAAGCCAGAACTGCCTTGTGGGTGGAGGCTCCACGATTTGTGCTTGTGTCCACTTTGCCAGTTCTTGTTGTGGAATTGTCTCACCCAAAACTGTGGTGAGTTGTTGATATAACTGCTGTTGCGAAATTTCTGATGGCATTGCCTTTCCTTTACCGAAACAATTCGTCTTTGGTCTAAACTTGATGTAATGACCAATAGAAATTAGTTTTCGGTTGGAGGAGCTAGGGCAAACACATCTTGTTTTTGAAATGCTTAGTGTAAAAGGGCAACCAGGCGCGGATTTATAGCTATGGTTTTCTATAACCTTTACTATCTAAAGCATTCAAATGTAGGATGTGTTTACCCAGCTCGCCCTCAATACTGAATGCTTCTACAAAATAACTTTTGCTCTTGACTAGGATAGTCACATGATTGGGCAGCTAATCAGTGGCTATCCCTTTTCATGAGTATTGTTAACGTAGTGTCAAGCTTGAAGGAACTGGGGTTGTTAAGCTTGCAAACCCAGCAGAGCTTGAGCTAGACCCAGCTTGAGAAAAAGTTGTTTCCCTAATTGCGTATCCCGAAGTAGCAGTCTCGGTCACAGAATTCTGACCAGTTGCAAATGCATAACCACTTGCAGTTGAAACATACTGCGCATAGCCACCTACAATGCTGGTTTCTTCAGAAACAACTTCGATAAAGTCTAGATCGGAAATAATCATGGTTTTCCCTTGTATTGACTGGTTTGTCGGCGGTAAAAGATTGCCATCTTCAAATGTGTTCTAAAAGTATTGCTAAGTTTTCTCAAATGCCCGTGACAGGCGAATTTGAGATAGGTCTAACAACATATCTAAAACACCTCTAACAAGCTGAGTATTCAGCTTGTTATTAACTTGATAAGTATTCCCCGCCAAAAATACGGTAAATCTATCGACTTGCTTGTGTATCTATCTAAAGGATGATATTGTTACATATCTAAAAATAAATCAAAGGAATTAATAAATAAAGAAATCAAAATGCGCACACTCAAGTGCCTCAATCATATTTTTTAATAATACTAATAAAGATTTTTTTGATTGATAAAAAAACATTACACGGTTGGGTGTATTGCTTGAAATCTGGTGTATCTAAGGGATTGAAGCATAGTCTTAAAAATAATTTCGTATAAATAAAAATTTTAAATCACAAAATTTCAGTAACTGATATATAAAAAGAAATTATAATTTTTATCCTTTTTTAAAAGAATGAAGCAGATGGTTTATCTCACTCACTAACCAATGTTTGAACATCTTATTCAAAATTTCTTCATAACTTTGAGCCGTTAACTCTGGTGGGATAAACTCTTCAACTATAAAAAGATGAAAGCCTTGCTCGGTTTGAAGAGGACCAAGCAACTGATTTGGTGGCGTACAAAAGACAACAGCAGCTATCTTAGGGTGTAAGGCACAACGATAGATTTTTCCTTCGTAACCACACTTGTGTCTGCGATCGCTGTCAATATCATGAAGGTGAGCAGCATCATAAAAACTGATTTCACCTTCCTCAATTTGATAATAAAGTTCTTGAGCAAGTTTTTCATCGGCAACAACGATTTGATACAAAATCACTTGCTCAAATTCCAAACGATTTTGGGCAAAAAACTTTTCTACATCTTGAGCAAACAGCGCCTCAGCTAACTTTTGTGCTAGCAGATGATTCTGAATTCCCACTTCCCAGTCGTGCGGAGTAATAAACTGCTCTGCCAACCATAAGAGCGTATCGGTAGCCTTTTCCAAACCCCTTTCGCGACGCTGGCGGTTAGCCTCAGCCTCAATTTCTTCTGCTGTTACAGTTATTCCTCTTTCCCTTGCAGTCTGAGTTATCACTCTTTGATACAAAATTCTTTCGCATACTTCCTTATAACTCATTTCACTTTTAAGGAAGCTGATAATTTCTTCAGTTTCAATGACTATTTTTGAAAAATCCTTCATTGAAATGTACGGACGTCTACACTGTCTCTCAACCCAACTTATAAAAAGTTCAATATTTATACCGTTTTTCTATGAAGTTGAGTTGAATTCAACTGAACTGTAGCCTTGAAGGCGAGGGATTAATTCTTAAGTGCATCGTTACAGATAATTAGTATTATACTATCACTATTAACATCAGATTTATTATGATTCAGTAGTTTTTAAAACAAAAACTGGAAGCTTCTTTGTTGTTTTAGCTTCCAGTGATTTCCACATAAATTCCAACTTTACTAAGCACTCATCATCCTATTTTGGGAGGACTAGGATGACAATCATTAAGAGAGAACCGAAAGAGCTATAAGTATTACCAGCCAAGATAACAGTTTAGCGTTGCTTTTTCATTTTCCACACTGAAAGTTCTGTTAGCGTTGCTGCAACCTACACCGACTAGATAGCAGCCGTGGAAATTTGGATTAGGGGAACAAACCTCTCCAATTTCTCTTTGCTCAGACTTTCTAGGAAAAAGAACCACCATAAGCAACGTTGAATCTGTCAGTGTATCTATAGGAGTTCTGTACTCCAGTTGGTACTGACTGCTTCAGCAATCATCCCAATGTGTTTTACACTCAAAAATAATTATTTATAGTCATTTATTCTCTCCTTTAGAATGAACTTTAATCATCATTTTTTGATGGTATTAATAATTTATACAAAATCGTTAGTATAAAATTGCCATTTTGGCAGATTTTAAATAAAAAGTATAAAGTTTTTCTAAAAACTAAAAAACCTACCATGCTGTAGATATCAAATCAGCATGGTAGACACTAAGCAACAAAATCAGCTGCCTATCAGTATCTATTGACTCCAACGAGTTTGTAATTAAAGCCACAGAATTTTAAGGAAAAATATTGATTTTTTCTGGAGCCATTTCAGGATTGGTGGATTCATACTCGTGAACTTGTGTTGTTAACCACTGTTCCAAATTCCCACCACGGATTTCTGTTTTTTTCTTGCCAACGACTTCAAGATAAGCTAAATCTTTAATTTTACTCAGACAGCTTGCTGGTGTTACATGGCTTTGAGATCTTTTGTCGGAGGGTAGCTTAGCAATTTTGATATTGTCATTTTGCTGTTGATTTGACCTAGTAACGTGGGTATTCTCTTTGAGCAGCCGATTGTAGGTGCGGTAGGGAATGTAATGTAGAGGATTGTAGCCAGCAAAACGTAGCATGAGAACACAAGCCCAGGAATACTTACCAGCAAGAATTGCCTCAACGACTTGGTCAAATTGGTCGGAAGGAAGTTTTTTATCTAAGTTTCTAGTACCCGAAATCTGTTGATTCATAGTGTTCATATTCTGGTGAAAGTGAATGAGTTTATGAGTTTGTTAGGTTGTTTGTAGCCCAATTGACCGTTTATCAATTGTTCTCTGTATGGAAATACGGAAATTGCTTAAAGGAAAATTTCAGCGATTCGACGGTGGGGAATTATTTTGCAGTGGCTGTTTGATCTGCTTTTAATTTGACGTTTTTTCTCTTATTTGTAATGTCTTTACCAGCCAATCCAACTTTAAATCGATGTATCTCACCCAATGTCTTAAGGGGTTTAGCAGTTGGAAAAATAGATACGGCTGTTTTTGAACTCGTGCTGAAATCCTGCTTTACAGATGTATCGAGATGAGTTTGCACTTTTTTAGCCTGCAAGTGAGTCATTCGCTTCGCCAATTGCTGAATTTGCGTTGACTTTAGTCGTTCTGATAGCTGTACTGGCATTTTTGCGTGAGGTTCGAGCGTGTCTAATGCTCCTAAACCAGCCTGTTTTTCTTGAGCCTTAAGTGAGGCGCTCTTTTGAGCCAGCATCCGAGTCCGAGCCATCAAATCTTTGATGTGCTTAAACTGCATTTGGTCAGTTGCTAAATATTGCGTTTGCACTTCAACTTCTGCACCCAAGAGTGTGCTGTCTAATTCTGCGACGGCTTCACTCGTTTTCAGCTGTTGAGCGTCTTCTACCTCAGTATTAACGACTTTGCCCAGATGTTGTAGCTGAAGTTTCTCAAGCTTGTTTAATGCTACAAATTTTCCTCGAATTTGATTGACCTGTTCAATCTTTCCTGTCCACGCCCAAACGACTACAACCGTAAAAAAAGCTATGCTCTTGGGCGTGACTAGATGAGTAAGGGTTAAAGGTAGTTGTTCGAGCAACGCCTGTAAGGATGTAGACCAATACCATGTATTCTTAAAGGCTGTTTCAGGGTTTGTAACTGTGCGGGTATGTGTATCTGTAGATGCTTTTGGTAAACCAGCTCTTGTTGAAGCTACATGACTTTCGTAGATGAAAGCGTTTTCAGAAACCAAATCACAGTAGGAATACAAGTTGTGAAAATTCATTCCTGAATTCTCTGCTTGGCTTGAGGTTTCGATTGCATTTAACCTGATGATACTGTTCATGCTTTGTCCTGATGATCCCAAACCTGACTTTTTATTCAAGTCTTTTTGCTGCTAAGCCGGAATGATGTTATCTCGCTATGAAATGCAGCAGTTCATTTGTCAAAAAGCAATGTATACAGACGGACACGATACAAGTGAGGATAATGAGTCTTCGGAGTTTTCTTTGAATATCGCTCAGTTGCTGGTGACTAATCGACTGTAACTTTTGCTCAGCTTTACACAGGCTTAAATTTACTTTCTCTGTGTTATGTGTCTGAGATGAAAAAGTTTCCGCCTGGCTTTCAGTAGATGCTTTTGGGTTTGATGCAAATTTCACTTACTCCTAATTGAATGTCTTTTTTTTTGGTAGATTTATATTCCAATTTTATACCAAATAATTAGGAGTTATTAAGTAAAATCGCATACTTTTTAGGGTTGTATAGAAAAATTGCTCATCCCTAATCGTTAATAGCCACATTCGTATTTATACTATTTTTTTGGGTAAATGTCATCTGGTTAATCTGCATTTTTTCAAGGAATTTTACTGAACTGTTTCTATATTTACTTAAGTATTATCCCGTTTACGTTTTGTCCCTTACTTGTTAAATATTGGGGGGTTACACCCCTCATCCATAATTGCTCTAGAGGTTTTATATTCCCAAGACTTATGGTTTTTTTTACCCATACTAAATATTTTACTACTTTAAAAATATATCAGCAGAAGTAGCATTTAGACAATCTTTACTAAAGCCAAATCATAATAATCCTTTTTACAATTTCCGGAAAATGTCTTCTTTTCGTTATGTGAGTTAATCTGCACGTAAACTTAGGCTTTGCTTTTCGTATGTAATTGCAAATTTACAATGAATCTGTTATGGATTTTGCACAATAATCAATTCATTTAATACTGGTATTCAGTTGTTTTATGACCTTTCTATGGTATAATTTCAAAGATTTTGCAAGTAGGGTGTCTTGGATATAACAAAACACTTGTTCAGGGTTTTTAACAAAGCAAAAGTAGCAGATTGCAACGGTGCATAATTATTGACTTTTTTTTAAGAAAAAATAAAGATGGCTTAGGATGTTCCTAACTAGATTTAGTAAATATTTGCGCCTATTTTCAAATCTAACTAGCACAGAGCAGTAAAGGTATAAGAGTGTCGGGTATGAGGCTCTACACCCTTATGCCCTGTCTTTTCGAGTTCTGTAGAAACAAAGCAACTTTGTATAAGCAGGACTTAGGCATGCATTATGAAGAAACGAACCGCGTAGATACGAAGTGGCGTACTGTTGGGCAAAGTCGTTCGCGAAGGGTAGGCTAGAACCCAAAGGACACGTTCACGCGCAGCGTCTTAGACAGGAGAAGAGAAGAAATAAAAGTTTCACCAGAGTTCTTGCATAAGTCCTAAAGGTTATGTAGCACTTCTCGTTTGGATTAAGTAATTATTTATCTGTGCCCATCTCTGTATCCATTTGTGGTTCTTATTTCTTGACGTTTTGCACTCAAGAAGTGATAACCGCTATAGATGCAATTCCTGCTGGATGAAGTGGTTATAAAGACCGCCAATGGTCATTAATTCTTGGTGGGTACCATGTTCTACGAGGCTACCTCGGTCTAAAACAAGAATGCAGTCAGCATGGCGAACAGTAGAAAGACGGTGGGTAATGATAAAGGTGGTGCGAGCTTCACTAGGAGCAGCAACACTGACACGACTAAAGCGAGCTATGTTTTCTAGACATAGAGGCTCAGATTCTGTATCTTCTGAACTGGTGGTTTGATCCAAAATCAAAATTCGTGGGTTTCTCAGAAGGACACGAGCAATTGCTATTCTTTGTCGCTGTCCACTCGAAAGCGTTATTCCCCCTTTTCCGACTCGGGTGTTGTACTCCAGAGGTAGCGATTGGATAAAGGTGTGTGCTTCTGCTAGTTGGGCAGCGGCTATAACCTGCTCTAGAGTATATTCTGAGCTATAAAGCGTGATGTTTTCTAAAATAGTTCCGGAAAACAAAAAACACTCTTGTGGTACTATGCCCAACTGGCTTCGCAATGATTGAGGTGAAACATCAGCAATATCATGTCCATCAATCAAAATACGTCCGGTGTTGGGACGATATAAACCAGCAAGCAAGTTCACTAGAGTGCTTTTTCCGGAACCGCTAGAACCGACAATACCAATGATTTGCCCTGCTTTGATTTTGAAGGAAACATTTTGCAGGGTGTTGCGTTCTTCATATTGACTGAAACGGAAAGTAACATTTTCAATACAAACATCACCGCGAATTGAGGGTAACACCAGTAGCGGTTTTTGAGGATTTTCTTCTGGCTGGGCAGTTAAGACATCGTTGAGTCGTTCCATAGAGATGAGCACTTCTTGGAACTCATCCCACAACCCTAGCAACCCTAAAACAGCGTTGATTGCACTGCCGATGAGCATATAAAAAGCGACAAATTGACCAAGCAACATCTGTTGGTAAATTACCAAGGTTGTTCCATACCACAGCACTGCTGTGTTCCCAAAGTGATTGATCACGCTCTTTGCGAGTTGGAACTTATGAGCCAGTTTTTGAGAGTGAAGCCGCGCTTCCAGCATATCCGTGAAGCGCTGCTCCCAATACCAACGCAGTCCTTGCTCAGATGCTGCTGTTTTGATTGTGGAAATACCAGTTACTATTTCAACCAATGAGGAGTTTTGTGCTGCTGATTTTTTATAGGTTTCCCGCGAGGCTGTTTTGAGAAATGGACTGACTCCCAAAGTCAAAACTACGATCGCTACAAGCAACACCAACACCAAAACAGTCAGTTGCAAGTTGTAATAAGCCATCAATCCCAGGTAAACAACCGCGATCGCACCATCCAACACAGTACTGATAGCTTGACGGGTAAGAAACAGTTGGATTTTTCGGTTTTCCTGAACGCGGGTGATAATATCCTCTACCTGACGGGATGTAAAAAACTGCAACGGTAATCGCAGCGTGTGGCTAATAAAGCTACCCATCAATGTTGTGTCGATGCGGTTGGAAAAGTAGTTCAGTAGGTACTGACGTAGTGTTGTTAGGGCAATGCGCCAGATACCAAAGATGAGGAAGCTAACAGCAAGGACATTGAGAGTCGCTAGGCTTTTTTGTGGCATAACTTGGTCGAGAAGCACCTGAACATATATAGGTGTTACCAAGCCAAACACCTGCACCAGCGCTGAAGCAAGAATGATTTGCCCCAGTAAAATACGGTGTTGCCAAAAAACCTGCCAAAAACTACTTAGGGAAATTTTTTCCTCTTTGAACGCTTTGAAACGTTCGGTAGGGGATAAGCAAAGAGCATATTCTGTCCAATTCTCTTCAAACTCTTGGCGAGTGAGCGATCGCCTCCCGATTGCTGGATCACAAATCAACACGCGATCGCCTTTGACTTGGCAAACGACAACATAGTGAATTCCTTGCCAGTGAGCAATCCAAGGACGCTTTTGCAACTCCAACACATTCAAAGAAGCCCGCACTGGTAGTGCTTGATATCCCAAATTTTGGGCTGCATCTGCTAAGTCTGAAAGCGATGCACCTAGACAGTCTGTCTGAGCTAAATTCCGCAACGTGTTCAGACTAAAACGTTTACCCCAGTAGCGGCTAATCATCGCTAAACACGCTGCGCCACAATCTGATGAACTTTGTTGTTGAATGAAGGGTACTCGTCGCCATAATCGGGTTATTAAGGGGTGCGGAGGAATTCCTTCTTGACAAAAGTGAATATCTGCTATGGTTTCAGCAGCTTTTGAAGTCTCTAACTGTGGGTTGAGGGAAAGTGGGGCTGTGGGTAAAGATTTTTGAATTTTGAATTTAAGCAGGAAAACGTCAAAGCCGTGATTTATCTCGTCGCCAGTGAGCGTTTCGGGTGGTTAGTCAAGCGTGATAAATTCTTTTTTCGTTTATGCGGCGTTAGGAATCTTATTGGTTTTTATCCGTTCGAGAGGGAAAACCTATATGAGCGCGACGAAAACGGCAAACCTGTCCTCAAGCCGTCAGAAGCCATGCTCAAACTGGAACGGCTTAAGCGCGACGGCATTAATACTGACAATCTCAATTTTACCAGTCAACTTTNCTGCTATGGTTTCAGCAGCTTTTGAAGTCTCTAACTGTGGGTTGAGGGAAAGTGGGGCTGTGGGTAAAGATTTTTGAATTTTGAATTTTGTACACGCCGTCCCACTGTCTTCCTGCAGGGAATTTTGAATTTTGAATTTTGAATTTTGAATTTTGAATTGATCCGTCCCCTTGTCCTCTTCCTCGCACTGAGTAGAAGATAATTCTAATTCTGGGGCGATCGCCGTTGCTGACTCCCAATGTTCTACGCTTAGCTGGTAGACTTGCAAATCCGTTTCAGCACTCCAAGCTGGTAACTGCGTATCAGGATATCCCCAGCTATTTCCTACCACTGGCGGCTTTTCTGCTTCTTGGCTACAGATTTTTCCACTCTTTAGCCAAAAGCGCCCTTCTTTAGGGGGAGTCACTTCGTTCAAAGATGAGCCAGCATCTATCTTTTTTTGTACTAAATAAGGTAGGAATTGCTGCAGAGCATAACTTTTTTGCTTGGATAATTCAGTACAAGTTTTAAAGAAAATTAACGCTTGACGCTCAAAAATGACCTGCTGTAAATGGTTTTGCAAACTAGGTATTCGCTCTAGCCAAGACATGAGGTTAGGAATGTTAACTTGCGCCATACAACCATCACTAGCTGCAATTGCCCGATATGGTAAAGGTTGATTGCAGAATAAATGGTCTGCTCCAAAAGTTTGTTGAGCTAAAAGCAACTGAGTTGATACTTCTTTTCCAACGGTTGCATCAAACCCAAGCAGTCGCACTCGACCTTGGCAAACTAAGTAAAGAGCATTGTTCGTGTCTTGGGTTTTTCTACCCGGATAATAGGTAGTTAAATCGTCACCTAGCTGAAATTCACGCACAACCCAAACTTGGCTAAAATCTGATACTAGGTTCGTATCCTCGACAACTAGCCTCAAAAAGTTGAGGATAGTAGGGCTTGCTGTGGGACACTGCTGTTGACTTGTGGAATTGTGCTCTAGCTGAGCTGTTAACGACGAAAAAGAGTTCATCGTTTATCAGTGGGTTTACAAAAATTTTCAACTGAAATATACTGATTTCTTGGATTGTCAATTGTGAACATTTCTTTTCTTTGGATTACTAGTTGTTTGTGTGTCTAAAACTAGCAGTATTCAGATTGTTCAACAAAAAATTCCTTACCCTGAGTTTTATAAACTCAGGGCTTTTCGATATATTCTATGATTAGTCCCAAATATTATTTCTGTAGTTAGTCGCTCAAGTCCGGAAAATCGGCGAAAGAAATATTATATGACGGATAAAAATGACTTGAGCTATTAGGTGCAGAATCTTAATTTTACATAACATATAGGGAACAGTTGTAGGTTGCATTTGGAGTTTATCAATTATCCCAACCGTGTTGGCACTGGGGGAATAGGGGAAGAAAACTAATGACTCATGACTAATGACTTATCACCATATAAATTGCCCAAATTGCCATAGCCCGGAGGTAAGTACTGGCGCGGAAAGTCCCCACAGCAGTGATAGCTTCAGGTGTGCGGAATTGTAGCCCGTTGTCATAAACTTGCTGCACTACAGCATCTGCCATTCTAAAAGCCTCATCTTTCATTCCCATTTGGATAAGAAAAGCAGCTAAGCCAAAATTTATCCCTGTCCAAATTTCCAAAGGATGAGTTGCGTTCGGGTTTTCGGGTGAACCGTCAGGACGAACACCGTTAGCCGCACCAAACTTGCCATTGTAAAACTTGAGGAAGCAAGCATCGTAAATTGTTTTTAAGGCAGAGAGGCTATGCTCAACAGGTACAATATCTGGCAAGCCCAAGAGACGAGCATAAAATTGCCCACATAATTGGTCTGCCATTACCACATCAGATCCACTCTCACTATCGAGTCGATAGTATTGCCCATTCCAAAGTTTTTCTTGGTAAATAGGGCGAGACTGTGCAAGCCAAGTTTCATAGATAGATTTTTGCTGCACTAACTCCTGTGTGTTCTGGATACCTGTGCGGTTCAATAAAACATTACAAATAGCGATCGCCGCCTCCAACGCCGCCAACCACAACCCTCCACAATATGCACTCACTCCCAGCAAGCGCCAGTCGTCAAAAGTTTGGTCAGGCGCACCAGAATTTTCCGGAATGCCATCCCCATCTTTATCAAACGTCTTCAGGTAGTCTAGAGTTTGCACAACAGCATTCCAGCACTCTGCAAGGAATTCCACATCATCAGCACCTGTTAGCAAAAAGTCTCGGTATACTTGCAACACAAAATCACAACCTAAATCTTTCCACAGGTTGCAATCTTGATAACTTGTATAATTTGTTTTTTCCCAAACGTGTTCGTTGGGTGCGCCTAAGTCGTGAGGTGTTGCTCCTGCTGCTTTACGGACTGCGGTGGGGCTTTCTGCACCGATTGTGTAATAGTAGCCAATAACACGAGGAGTATCGTCACTCTTAGGTATTGCCCGTGCAAAGGCACGAATCACCGCCTTTTCCAGTTCTGGAAACAGCATCAGCAGGGCAAAAGAACCGTAAAGGCGCACATCCAAACTTTCATACCAGCGGTAATCTAAGCACTCTAGCACGGCGAACTGACCAATTGGGTCACGCTTTGTTGCCGCACTCCAGAGAGTTCCACCACTGGTGAGGTCATAAAGTTCATTGAACAAAGCCATTTTGAACCAGTCGGGTAAGTCTTGGCGATCTAAAATTGGCTGTTGCCAAGATTGAATCTGCTGTTGCCAGGTTTGGTATTGAGCTAAAGCAGAGGATGCGATCGCCCAAGCATTCTTACCACTTCGACCAAAAAAGTCGGTATATCTGCGGTAATATGTAATCTGGGATGCAAATTCTGTGACAGGAAAATCCCAAGCAAGCGCGAAGGGGATTTCGAGAGTTTCGCCTGGTTGGAGAGTGAAACGCACAGCAAGAGCCACCCCTACCTGTTCACCCTCTTCACAAGGAGTATCATCCACGTAATTGGGCAAAGAGCCATCTTGGGCAAAGCTTTGCCACACATCATCACCCGTACCTATAGGGTTCCACTGGGTATGGTAAAATAACTCCACTTTGGGATGTTTGGGCGTGGCAATACACCACTGTCCCTCTCCTTCCTGCACTGGTTCAGTGACACCAACCCGACCCAACTCAAAGCCAATATATTCAGTATTTTCAACTATCAAGTTAAAATTACCTTTGCTTTCGCCTAAGCGCGGTTGGTATTCATAAACTGGACTACCATCATCGCGCAAGCGAACCTCAGGAGATTTTAGACTATTGGTGAACCAGCCCACCATATTTTCCCAGGTGAGCATGATGCTAAGAGCGATCGGTGCATCAGTGGGGTTGTGTGCAGTCCATACAAACACTGCTACTGGGTAGCTCGTTTCTTGATAATTTCCCGCCCAAATAGGAGAGAACTGCTCGCAGGTTAAGTTTGCTTGAAAGACTCCTTCATAAACAAACCAGCTGCGAGGGTATAGGGCGTGATAAGTTCCCGTCAAGGATTGGGGTGATGAGGTGAGGTTTTTCTCCTCACCTCCACTTGCTGGATACCACTGCCATGATTTCAAGCTGCCATCTTCAGGAGGTTCAGTACACAAAGCATATGCTTGCGAGGATGAGCCAAATGATTCAAACACACTGAATTGACAGGCGGGGATATTTTGGAAAATATGTTCACCGCCATCAATGTGCCACAAATTAAAGTCTCCCCGCGAGGAACGACCAATACAACCTGCACCAAAGCCGCCTAAAGGCATTCCGTGCCAAGGACCATCATCAATATTGCTGGTATAGCGGACTGTGTAGGGTTTGTCCCAGCCTAAACCGATGGGACGACTCCAAGTGCAAGAGGGAATGACGGAAGATGGCAGTTTTGTCATCATTTAATTATACAAGGTTCAGTGTATCCGTTCCTACATTCGTAACTGATACTCAAATTTCTAGATTAATCTTGATCCATGTCAACAATGACTTGTAAATCAGCTTCTGGCATCAATCGCCGTAATACCGCAAGATGACCATCCGCATCGCTGCGACTGCGGAATCGACTGAGCACAGTTCGCTCATTCGGTGAAAAACAGCGCACAACAGCCCAAGGTGCAAGTGCAGTACGGTATGTTTTAGTTTGTCGCATCAATCAGAAAACCTCGCTTTTATGACCACCACAGCAATTGACATTGCAATCACTCTTATGTCTGTTTCTTGTTTGAATAGAGAATAGTCAGCAGATGCTTATGATTAAACATCAGCTCAATCTCTGCGTTCTGCGGTAACAAGACGCAGCACACTTCTCCAAGCTTCACTCTGCTCGCGCATTTTATAGTTGCGTGAGGCAAGCGGTTAAAATATGGCTTTAAGGCAAATATCTATGAGAGGCGTTAGCTGGTAGTGCCTGCCCTACGATTATCTTTCAACTCACACGAAGAAGTGTTAATAATTTTGTTTGTAAACACATAAAATGTGAACACTTCTGTGTTAATATACGTATGAACATTTGAGTCAAATCACCAGCGAAAACTTTGACAAGAAAGCCTTGATATCACTCATGGGAGTTGAGTGCTTGGTTTCATCCAAGTTTTCATATTGTCGGTGATTGGGAAACTCAAAATAAAGTCCCCACACTTTGATAATTCAACTACGTTTGCTCGTGAGGTAAAAGTTACCCTGAAAACGCTTAACTTAGCTACTTGAGCTTTATTTGTTAATGTTAAGGGCATTTCTTACGAGCTACTATCAAAGCCAAGCCTGATAGCAAACCGCTCTGCTAAGATGTCTGCATCAAACAAAATTGAACCTACAACCAACCAGAAAGCTACTGAGTGGCTGGTGATATACAACAGATGATTATGTAACCACTTACAAACACAAACGCTCCGATGAACTTCTTAAATTGATTGTAGACCCAAATTGTTTGTACAAGAGAGAGGGGTTTCAACCCACATTTGTATCTGCAAAAATTCCACAACCAATGTCGAAGCACTTGAATGACCTGTAAAGGTGGCGAGGATAGCTGCCAGATTTTGTTTGGCGCTTTGCCAAGCAGAGAATATTATTCCCGCTTGCTTTGAGTGCAAATCATGTGGAGTGGAAATTTGCTGATTTTCCAGTTGAGGGGATGATGTTTGCTCTTTGCTAGAAATAGCGCTGACCTTAATTGCAAAACCACAATCCCAGATAGATGCTTTGTTGCTCAAGTGTTGATTAGCTAGTGCCAATACTTCTCGGCAGAATCTTCCACTGCCGCGTTCATCACTGATGCTCACACGATGCTCCCCGATTATCTGAATTCGCTTAACCACATTTACATCCCTAAAAAAGAAGAACAGGAAAAAAGGAAGTTAATCAAAAAATCAACATTCGTACTAGTGAAATTCCGTACTAGTTAAAGCTCTCAAAGAAAGCCCCAGGTGAGAAGCCTGGGGAGGATGCAAATCACAAAGGCATAACGATAAGCGCTCTGATGGTGCGCGTGCAGTACTAGACCCAGTCGTTAGCTGGGAAGAGGAGGTTTTAGCCTTGTGATGTGTGCTTTTTGGTGCAATAACTTATTAACAGATAACATACTCTTTACAAAATGAATAGAGTTGCCAAAATGCCAAATTAAGGGATACGGGGCGTAAGTAAAAATGTGGGTAATGACCCCTACACCCCATACCTCTAAATTCAGTTACAGTAAATGTGCAGCGGTATTATTTCAAATCCAGTAAACCGTTTTCTTTCAACTTAGGATTAAAGCGAATTTGTGTTTGTAAACCACGTACTTCTAAAACTGCTATGATTTCAGCCTCGACTCGCCTTGCCACATTTTTAATGATTTTGATTTGCGCCATTTCATCATTTACAGGATTGTGATAATTTGCCTTTTCTTCAGCCGTCATGAGTAGTTTGACATCTATTGGCTGTGTCCATCTGTCCTTGCTCTGTGCATTTCCCGCAGGCACACTGCCATTTTCAGCAATCCAAGCATGCTCAATATTTTCTAACACTGTGCGGTTTGGACGTTCAATTGTTTGAGCTTTCACCCAATAGCAGTATTGTGGTTGACGTACTAAATGCTGCTTGAGGCTGAGATAAACATCACGGGAATATCCTACAAATTGCAGGATTTTTTCTTGGTCAAAAATTGCGTATACCCCAATTTTTCCCTGTAATTGTTCGGGTAATTGACCGTTAACGTCAATGAATGGAATGTATTCTAAACTTCCTAAAGCAGGAATATTAGTTTCTGTGGTCATAAATTAAATTCACAAGCAGGATTTTTGATAGTTTTGATGAGAATATTAGTTGTTAGTCTTGATATTTGCTAATGAAAACTAACTAATAACTAACAAGTTTTCGATAAATTGCACGAAGGTAGTCATTAGTCATTAGTCATTGGTAAAGGTTTGAGAGGCTTTTACCTTTCTTAACATAGTTCTGTTTATTTCTACTTATCTATTTAGGGCATTGGAGACATTTTAATACGTTGTTAGCCTTCAATAAAAAGCCACGAGCAGGCAAACAAAGTTGCTTACACAGGCTAACACTTAGGAAATCAAGCCCTTGTCTCATATGGTAAGTCTTATTTTGAAGGTCAAAAACTATGTTGATGAATACTTTTAGCCAGTTTTGACCGACTCGAATCAGTATCTCTGCAAGTGATTCCCGGGCGATGCCGCTTTGTTCTTCGATGCGATCGCACGGAGTACCCGCTTGCGGCGATCGCCCTTTGGGCGGCTCCTCCGGAGCATCGCCTTCTCAATAGCGTAGCTTATGGGCAAGACTTACGGCAGTGCGATTGTGGGGAACGCGCTGCTACGGCTGGGCGATTGCGCGGAGGGCACTGCCCTTTGGGCGATCGCTTGTAATTGAGAAGTCGAATGATTAGCCTGCCAGTTTGTGTCAAGTTAGCTACCATATGGAGTATCTAGTTTTGCGAGGATTTCTCTCGTAACTTTCTCTAATCAAAGTAATGAACTTCTGTAGCGATAACGTTGTGGGTGTATCCCCAGAAATCATGGCAGCGCTTTTGGCAACAAGTCATGGGGTTGTGATGCCCTATGGAAATGATGATTGTACTCAGCGCTTGAATTCCCTGTTCTCAGAATTATTTGAAAAAGACGTTTTAGTCTTTCCTGTAGCTACGGGTACTGCTGCCAACGCCCTTGCTTTGTCAGTGATGGCACCTCCTTTCGGGGCAATTTACTGTCATCACCAATCCCATATACATACTGATGAGTGCGGTGCCCCAGAATTTTTTACAGGGGGAGCAAAACTAGTAACGCTACCAGGAGAGCATGGAAAAACTGACGCAATAGATTTAGCTGCAGCCCTGGCTCGCGCAGGTGCAGGTGTTGTACATCATGTTCAACCCGCTGCTGTCAGTTTGTCTCAAGCAACTGAATCTGGAACTGTTTACAGAATCGATGAAATTTCCCAAATCGCTGAGGTGACTCACGCTTACGGGCTGAACCTGCATATGGATGGTGCACGGTTTGCTAATGCTGTCGCCAGCTTGGGATGCTCTCCTGCTGACTTCACCTGGCGTGCTGGGGTGGATGTGCTGTCTTTTGGAGCGACTAAGAACGGTGCTATGGCAGCAGAGGCAGTCATATTTTTCAATCAGAATTTAGCTCAGACATTCCGATATCGCGTGAAACGTACTGGGCATCTGTTCTCAAAAATGCAGTTTTTGTCTGTGCAGCTAGAAGCCTATATCAAAAACGATTTGTGGCTAAAGAATGCTACTCATGCCAACAAAATGGCAAAGCAGTTAGCTCAAAAGTTGACAATATTGCCAGGAGTGACGCTTTGCCATCCAGTAGAGGCAAACGAGATATTTATTCAAATGCCTCAACAAGTCATTGTAGGTCTTTTAAGTGATGGCTTTAAATTCTACCGCTCGGATGGAGAAGATTCTACAACAGTGCGGTTAGTTACTGCCTTCAACACTCAAGAGGAAGATGTGACAGCGTTTTTAGAAGCTGCTCAAGCACATTGTACTCGTCATCTGTCATTAAATCTTTTGCACGAGTCAATTTTGTGATATTGCGGTTCGGGGATTGAGTGCAATACATCAAGAAAGAAGAACCACAGATGGACAATAAATAAAAGTTTTTCCTCTGTCTTCCTCCCTCTCCTAGGGCAGGGAAGAGGAGCAGCTTTTTTTACTGGGAGAGGCTTAAAACTCAATACGGTTCAGTTAAGAAAATTGATCTAGGGTTAACTAACCTTCGTAGAGACGTTGCATCCGAAAGTTCAACACACTGGAAATTCATATCGTTCAGCCCTAACTGAACCGTATTGGCTTAAAACTCTGATTTTTACGTTGCTCCTCCCTCTCCTAGAAGGGGAGGGAGGTTGGGTGGGAGAGGTGTATCGAACTCACGTTAATTAACCATCGATAAACACAGATGTACACAAATAATTCATCTGTGTGCATCTGTGTGCATCTGTGGTTCCAAATATCTTCTGCAGCTTCTTACCGTTCAAACGGCACACAAATCAATTGCCTTGCACAATAAAATGTAAATTCATTTACAAAACCTGCAAAAGCTGCTTGATTTTGGGACTTTGGCGTTGCTTGAATTGTGTTGGAAAATTCAAATCAATAATAATCTTGCCATTTGTCTCTTCTTTCGCCCCAGAAATTTCAGCAAGCAACTTACTAGGTGATGGGTTCCCCTCTTCTCGGCTCAACAGCAAACCAACCAGTGGTTTAAGACTGCGCATCTTGTGCAAGTCCTCCTGTCCAAGTACTCTCTCACCTGATTTAGCTTTTTTGCGCGATATTTCCAGCTGTAAACCTGTTACCCCAAGTTCTGTCGCAATTCCAGAGAAGAAATGACCATCCCAGTAGAGTTCACCGACGGCGCTCACCTGCTTACGTACCTGTTTACGGTTCATCGGTTTGATGTCTCGAAAAGAGCGAGTTAGACTCGTGGCAAGGAACCCAAGCGAAGCGAATGGTTTATCTGAGTTTTGACGCTTTTGAGAATACCATTCTCGTACATCAGAATACGAAACCAGGATTAAGTTATCCATTTGCGAGCGGCTGGGATTGACAAAGTCAATTGCCAAAAGCGCTTTCGTATCACTTACACGCGAGAGCCGCACAACCCGCGCTGTTAGAGAGACGCGAGCAGTAAAGTCTCCCATAATCTCAACATCGATCTCATCTGGTAAATTGGGGAAAGATTCCAAAGAAACTAAAGCCCCAGTTTCTGAAATGTTGACTGTTGTCCCCTCGAATGTCTGATTGGTAGTAGAAATAAGAACTCTGAGGTGTCGCTGCAAACGGTGAGCAGCACGCACCTGTGGCTGCTCAAACCCCACTAACAATGCTGCCATTAGCAGAATCAAATTAAAACCTGACCATAAAGTGTTAACCAACACCGCTTGCCAATCCTCTGGACGAAGCAGCAACCAGTAGGGGACGGCAAATAAGGAAGTGAAAACGAATGCCGTCACGACTATAAGACCACGCATTGACCGCCAGTCAAAAGTACGTTTAGCAATGTTCGCTCCTTTATCAGTGACGTTAAACGAACCAAGTTTGGGGTTAATCAGCGCCAACATAGTCACCCACCCCGATTGGAAAGCCATCACAAATTCAAAAATTTCGTTCCAAAAAGAAAAACGGACGTTTTTGTAGATTAGGTGGTTGGTAAATAGGGCGAGGAGAATGTGAGGTACGGCGTAAGCCAGAGTTTCCAAACCTAAGCCTCGGATGGGGTTAATACCAAACAATAAGAACAGAGTCGGAACAATTGCATAAATCAGCCGAGGATATCCATACAAAAAGTGCGAAGTTGCACTGAAATAACAAATCCGTTGAGGAATCGTCAGTTTCAGCCTGGGATTCAACAAGGGGTTTTCCAGGCGCAAAATCTGCGCCATACCCCTTGCCCAACGGACTTGTTGACCCATATAGGAAGAAAACGTGTCTGGCGCTAAACCAGCCACCATGATTTTGTCGTAATAGACGGACTTGTAACCGCGAGAGTGCAACCTTAGTGCTGTGTGACAATCCTCTGTTACAGTTTCAACTGCAATTCCCCCAACTTCCAAGGCATGGGATTTGCGAATGATAGCCGCTGAACCACAGAAAAAGGCAGCATTCCAAAAATCGTTGCCTTTTTGCAGCACTTTGTAAAACAGTTCATTACCCACTGGGATTCTACCGCCTGTGAGTAAATTGCGCTCGAAGGGGTCGGGGTTATAGAACCAGTGGGGGGTTTGGACAAACGATACCTTTGGATCAAAGAAAAAGCCCACTGTATCTAATAGAAATTGGCGCGATGGGATGTGGTCGCAGTCCAAAATCAAAACCAAGTCGCCGTCCGTTTTGTGAAAGGCGTTGTTGATATTACCCGCCTTGGCGTGGTTGTTGTTGTCCCGCGTCATGTGGATGCAGCCAATTTGCTCACACATTTGCCGTATCTGTTCGCGTCTTCTTCGGAAACTTTCTCGGCGCGGGTCGTTTTCTTTATACCTTTCCGGGCGACCATCATCTAAGATATAAACCGTTTTTTTCCCAGGAGCATAATCGCAAGCTATTGCTGCTAACGCCGTCTTACGAACAATTTCAACGTCTTCGTTAAAGGTGGGGATATAAATATCAACATTGAACCATTCTTCTTGAGGAATTGTCCCAAGATTAACTGGCTGACGCTCTTTGATTCTTAAAGTTTGAAAGTATGCCAGTGCCAAGGTGAGAACAGCGTATAGCTCGGCACCATACAGCAGTAAGCAAGCAATACTGTTGAGCAAGCCATCAAAGTTAAGAGTATAGCTTGTGCGGTAGTATAAATAACGCAGTGTTGTAACTAAACTCAGCCACACCATAAATAAGTGATAATACTGGCTGATTTCAGTAGAAGACTCTTGCTCCTCGGCTTCCATAATGTATTGACCGATGATCACTAGAAGCAAGGCAATGACTGCTTGCTGCCATATTCGTAACGGGGTAATAATCAGTGGAACTGACAGCAGCAGGAGCAGCAAGACAAGCCACTTAAACTGTTTCAAACCCAGATTTTGTAAAGCACGGTCAAAAAATCGGGGCGTGGTATCAGTGAGCCATCTACTTAAGCTGAAACGCCCTCTTGGAGGAGAATTTAATGAAGAAGACATTTTTGATTTGGGATTTTAGATTTTAGAATTGGGATTTTAACCGCAGATAAACGCAGATAATCATCTGTGATACTACAGTGTTTTTGCTTAGCTCTTTCGTAAAAATTAATTCCGGTCAGCAACAGCAAGGCGCTTGAGATACAACTGGACAATACCATAAAGTAAAAGTGATATACCTAAAAGACCGATAGGTAGTAGTAGCCAGTTTTCTTGTAGCAAGCGCGTTGTCTTACTCAGTAAGTTGGTATTTTCTACACGATTCCTAGCACCACTGCGGAAAAACTCTAGTTGATAAGCAGCGTCTGGATCGTAGGGAGATGGGTTGTTCTGATCGCTGCCAATCAGGACTGTATCCTGTTTCAATTGGAAGAACAATGGGTCTCGATTGACCACTTGTCGCACTCGGTCTAAACCTGTTTGTGTCTGAGCTGTTAGAGCCAGAATGGTACGTTCGTTGCTCCAAGGAGAGATAATTTGCTTAATCAAACCTTGTGAATCCTGTGGAGTTTGAATTCTACCTTGAGCTGATACGCGGGAGAATGCTTGACTTAAATTAAAGCCAGCGGATTTAAAGACTTCTGGGAAAGGAAACTTGTCGCGCGTACCAATTCCTACAAGATGCTCATTCTTACGAACTGCATCAGGAATTGATTCCGGGGTATAAACCTGGAGTTTGACGGAATCTGCTTGGCTCAGCCGTCCTAAGCGTTCGCTAAACGCAAGTAAAGTGAGTATATCTGTGTTAGATGGGTTTTGTGGTAAGGCGATCGCCGTTCTAGATAAATCTTGAGGTGCAGCAAACGGAAAACCAAATTGCAACAAACCCAAATCTGGTAGCTGTACGGAAGCTTCTCGTTTTAAATCGAAGCTCGTGTCAGCATGAAGTGTACCTATTAATTGTTCGTCTGCTGCGCTAATACACTTTTGCCTGTCAAATGGTTCTTTGGAATTCATCCGGAAGTATATCTGGAGTTGAGAGTTGGGGCGAATCAAGTGCGGTGGTAAATCAACTCTCAAGGTTTGGCGAGTTTCTCCAGAATCTGAGGTGAAACGTGCGCCACCGATATATCTACCGTCGAGTAACACTTCCAGAGCAGAAGTTCTCGGGTTCATCTGCGCAGCATAGCTGTAAACTAAGTTCATGGAACTGCCACGCACAAATCTGTCGTCAGGTAAGGCGTGTAAATCAATTTCAATTGGCGGTGCTGCTGAACCACGTACAGTCATATCACCAAATGATTCACCATTGAGCGAGCTTTTTAGTTCACTCAGTCTAAAAGTATTTTCCTCTGGAATGTAACGAGGCCATTGTCGAGGTCCAGGTGATGCCACTTCCCTAACTTGATTGACAAAAACGACTGAACCTGTACCCATTTTTCGCAAGTCTGGCTGTACCAAAAACTGTACTGCCTTTGCCACACCTTTTGGTCCATTACCAGTTGCGATTAAAACGGGAGTACCACCTTCTTTTTGAGTTTTTGTCGCAATTAATACTCCTGTCTCTTCAGGTACGAGCCTTTGATTGATATCAAAAATTTCATTACCAGCAACAGAAACAGGCAATTTTAACGATGATAAAATCGGTTGCTCACTGGGAGTACCAATAATCACCAGCCGTTGTTCAGGCTTCACACCCTTTATATCAGACACCAAGCTCGTCTCTATTGGGCGAAAATCTGCAAGTCTGCCAAATGCCGCCTGCAAGCGAGCTGCTGCTGTTAGCCAATATTGGCTTGCTTGAGTTGGTTGCAAGTAAACAATCCGGTTCGTTTCTAAGCCGAGTTGATCGAAAAAGGGATAAGGATAGCGGCTAAAGTTGGGGGAAATTGGCTGCCGTTGGAAACCGAAAATTAATTTAGAATCTGGCAGAATCTCCGTCCATAAAGTCGGATCATGAGGGTCGGTACATTCTTGTAAGCTATTGTGGTGGGCTACAAGCTTAATTTCGTTATAGTCCTGAAGCAGCTTAGGATTGATATTCACTAACATCTCACCCACTTGGGACTGTTTACGGTTGAGCGGTACGCTACCTACAGCAGTGTCATTCACAAGTACTGTCAGGTGAGAACGTTTGGCAAAAAGAGATGCTGAGTGCTGGAACCGAATTAAAGCTTGAACCTTTGCGACTTTCCAACCACGAGGACGGTTAAAGCCAAGGCGACCTTCCGCATTAATTCCTCGTAAACGCATACGGTTACCGACTATCGGACTGCGATTAAATTCCAAGTCGTACGTTATCAGGTTCTTTGCATCAGCAGCCTCTTCTTTGTCTTCTTTGTCTTCGGTGTTAGCTTTAGGTTGAGTTGCTTGAGCTAACAAGAGAGTTTGCTGTTGCCCTGGATACCTAGAATTTTGCGAATCATAGTGTTGCAAATCTTCTTCACTTTGAGCTTGAGCGCTCAACAATGAACCAGGAAACAGTAAGAAACAAAAAGTAAAAATAATTGCTTTTGTACTGTTTGGGGAAAAGAGAAACAATGGCTTCATATGACAGTGTGACTATTAGGTATATGGTGAATTTTTGTGGTTTTTGCTAGCTATATTTACCAAGAGGAAGTTTGTTATTTTTTATAGCTCAAAAAGGAACATAATTTTTATCATTTTATAAATAATCAATAAGAACCTTTCATGGCTTTGCTTTTAGCAGTTGCTGAGGAAGTACTGAAGGAGACAACATACCTAACCAAGCCAAATTCTGTGTATAATAGGCAGATTTATCATCCCAAATACCCTGTTTGTATTGAGGTAATAATTTTTTCTCAAGCAACTCCTTCGCCAGTCGTGGTTCTACCAACTCCCAAGCGGCGTAAAGCATAGCGTATTGTGCTGTCGCCTCATAACTCACCAATTCTTTGCCTTGTAGGTCAATGCGTGCTGGTAAACGCGATCGCTCGCGCCACACCTTTTGCAAATATCTACTGTATGTTTGGAGATAACGTCGCGCTTGCGGTGAATTGAACCATGCTACATCCAGCGACAAGCGCCACCAAACCCGATAAGCATCAAAGCCATACAAAGTTTGAAGTTGGCTTGTCTGCGGCAAGGGTTGGTATTTTCCTGTTTTAGTATCTTGAGCTACCCAATCACTAGGTAAACCTACGCTAGAAAGTGGCGCTGATTTTTCCAGAACTTCGTAGCTGGTGTTGACCAAACTCAACCAATCATGTTGTGGATCGACTTGGGCAAATAGCCGAAAAGCATAAGGAGCGAAATAAGAAGGATTGAGGTAAATAGTTGAGGCATTCCCAACAAAGGCAGCCGCCGGACCAGGTAGCAAATAAAGCTTACCTCCGTGTCCTACTATGATGGAAAGATTCCATAAATCTTGCAGTTTCGCTTTCGCCAGTTCTAGGTATTCAGGACGATTCCAACGCCTTGAGGCAAGAATCAAGGCAGTAATCGCATCAATATCGCCATCGCTGGCAAAGTTGCTATCGATCGCACCCCACTTTCCATCTGCATTTCGTCCCCATTGCCATGCCCACAGCTTGTCTATGCGTTTGCCGTTTGCTTGTCGCTGGAGGTTATTTTCTCCCCAGTTCAAAGTTAAGGCAAAAGTTGCAGGATCATCGATCAGGACTGCCCGCAGCATCGCATATGCTTGACCTTCACTTGTAGAGCGATCGCCCGCCTCATAATCAATCACTCTACCATCACCTTGGATAAATCTCCGACGGTAACTTTCCCAACTTTGAGCGAGTAACTCCCGGTTAGGCGTGGATTTCGGTAAAGCAGCCAGATATACTGAGCTACTTTCGCTACTATCCGCAGGCATAGCTTTTGCCACCGCACTTTTGTCATCCGATGTTTCTGTTTTTATTACTGAGTAACCAGAATTACAAGCAATTAAAAAAATCATACTTATAATCACTGCCAATCTTGGTAGGTACTGCATTCTTACAAAAAGACAAAGGAAACTAGGGAAAGCAACAGAAAAATAGTTATTCCCCCTCATCTCCCTCATCTCCCTCATCCCCCTCATCCCCCTCATCTCCCTCACTCCCTCACTCCCTCACTCCCTCACTCCCTCATTTCCCTCTCCGCTCATAAGTCTCCCAAGGGGGCTGAAAGCCACGCCGTTGCAAAAAGTCTTCTTGTATTTGCTGTCTCTGACGAGAGGCTTCTGTATCAGTTGCGCCTTGGGAAATTTGTTCGATTTCCAATTGCTCAAGCTGTGTGAGCGCTGTGAGCGGTTGGTCAGCAATAGCACTTAAGCCAGCAAGAGCGCGACGTGCGTCTTTATCTTGCGGTTTTTGGGCTACAACTTGCGAATAAATTTGCTGTGCTGACTCAAAGCGCCGCTGTTCAAAACGAATTCCTCCTAAAGCGGCAAGAGCATCTATATTATCTGGTTGCTGTGCCAAGATATTTTCGTAAGCCTTACCAGCCAAATCTAAATCACCTACTGCTCGTGCCAAGTCTCCTTGCAACTGATACGTATTCGCATTGTTTGGCAGGCGAGCAATCAATTGTTTCACCCGTGCTTGCGCTTCGGTAGGATTGCGTTTTGCGATAACTTGCACCAAACGCAGTTGCAGTGGTAGGTAACTAGGGTCAACTTGAACTAAGTAATTATACAGAGCTTCGCGCTGTGGTTCAGCAGGCAACACTCCCACTAAACTAAAGAGTTCTGGAGGTGCATTAGTGGCAGGTTGCGTAGCTAACCAATTGTTGAGAACTGCTTGCGCCTCTTGCTCAGAAATCTTCTTTGCTTGATAGGCGATACTTGTACGCCCTAACTGAATTGTCAAATTCTGGGGTTGACGGGCTATCAATTGGTCATAAGCTGCCAAAGCTTCATCAAACCGCCTTTGTTGTATGCGCACACCCGCCAGTCCGCGCAAAGCACCATCCGTAACGTCATCACTTCCTGACTTTGTTGCCAATACAGCCTGAAAGCGTTGGGCGCTGGCTTCTAAGTTGCCCTCCCGTCGTTCAATTTCTGCTGCTAACAACTGAGGTGCAAGGCTTTTGGCTCCTTCTGGTGTTGCTGTATAAGCTGCCAAGGCTTGCCTTGCGCCATTTATATCATTTAGTTGTAGATAAATCTGAGCTACACGGAAATTTAAAAATGGTACGTTTACCTTCGGTGAAAGAGTTTGATACACAGACAGCAATTGAGGATCAGGAGCATCAATGTCTGCTAAGGCAAGAGCTATCTGTTGCAATTGCACCGGATCTGAAGGTAAAGGTTCAAGTTCCGCAACCAATCGCTTTTGTAAGTCACTTTTGGCAAGCAGCCCTAGTTCATTTTCCAGGGCTAACTGGCGTACCACCAAACTTTTATCATTAGGTAACTGTGAAGCTGCTTGGCGATAAAGCTGCAGTGCTGTTTGCTCTCCTTGAGGTAAGCCAGTGAAAACATCACCGGCTTCTCGCAACAAAGCAGGCGAAGGATTAGGAGTGTTGGCAAGTGCTTGACGGTAGAGAGTCGCAACTTGCTGTGCTAGGGCAGGGTTATTAGTTAAAGTCCGAATTTCATTGAGAGAACGTGCTAAAGGTAAAATTGCCTCTGGTCTGTTTTGTACTGGCTCTAAAACCGCCAAAGCTTGATCTAGCTGTTGATTGGCAACATATGCCTTAGCAAGTTCAGCACGCGTCTCAATAGCTAAGCGATCAAGTGTTTTGGAACGCTGCAATTGTCCTTGTAAAACCTGTACTGCTGCTGTTGGGTTGCCCGTTTCTCGTAGGCTGCTACTGTAGGCGATCGCAGCAAATCCGGTGATTGGTTTGCCTGTTGTTCGATAGCGGTTGAACAACTCCAAGGCTTTTTGGTAATTGCGGCTATAGCTATAAGCTTGAGCAGCACCAAGGATAGCTTCTGATGTAGGATTGTTTTGCAAAACAATCTCATAGTCTGCCAGCGACTCGCTCTGTTTTCCTTGATAGCTGTACAGTAATGCGCGGTAAGAACGAGCTTGTATATCGTTGGGATTTGATTTTAATAAAGTATTGAGTGCTTCAATTCCCCGTGTTTGCCACTCTGGGCGGTAAGTACCCATAATCCCGACAATTTTCAGCGCACTTTGGTTGTTGGGGTCTTGCGCTAGCACCTGTTGATAAGTATTCCAAGCCTCGTTAATACGTCCGGCGCGGTTATAGGAGATTGCTAACCCGATCTTGGCTTGTAAAGATTGCGGATTTTGCTTGAGAGCTTGCCCAAACGCTTTGATGGCATCATTAACCCAGCCTTTTTTTAGGAGATTGTAACCGCGTTGCACCGCTGACGAAGATTTCTGAGCTTGGGCGGGAGCAATGTTATTTAACAAAGGGACATTGGCTAAGCCAGTCAAAAGGAAAAATAAAGCACTAATTAGAAAAAGACTAGAAAAACTTTTCGTTATTTTACCTTCTGCACTGGTTCTCAGATTTAAGCAGGGATTAATTTTGTCTTTGTAGTTTTGACTCATTGAGATCTTCTCCCGTGTGCTTAAGTAGCCATTTTTTGGAGTAATTCAGAGTCAATCGCAGCAAAACTATACCTGTACCCGTCAGACCTATGTATAGCTTTGGCATTCTCTGAACTAAAGCTTGCTTCTTTCCCTCCAAATGGAATGTATACAAGCTTTTTAGCTGCTTTTTTTACTCTTCCCATTAACATGGTTCCATCTTTTTTTGTCACTCTAATAATGTCGCCTGCCTTCCAATCTTTTCTTACTTTCTTTGGTTCATAACTTTTCCTCGGAAATCCATAAGCATCCATCGTTACAAATTGTTTATTTCCATGTCCATTACATTTAACTTGCAATGGTTGAAGTGTTTTCAAAATTACTATTAACGTCGTGTTTACACATCCTGCGTCTATCCAGTGACGCTTAGCTAAACTTGACGATAATCTTGTCATTTTAGTAGATGCTCCATCGCTTACTAATACATTAAGAAAAGTTTTCTCTTGTAAAGTTGTGACAAGTTTCTTCCTGGTAGCATTAACAGCAGCCGCATCTTTGAGGGTTTTCTTTTGATGTAATTTGATTTGTTCTAATCGTTTGTGGTCAGATAGTAAAAATTCATCAATTGACTTATTCCCTTTGTTTATATTGCATTTATGGCAAGCCAAAGTAAGATTGCTAAATTTATCCGAACCGCCTTTAGACTTTGGGTAAATGTGTTCTATCTCCAAGAAAACATTTTCTACATCACAGTAAGCACACTTTCTACCCCAATGCTCTAGCAGTGCTTCTCTCAACGTATATCCAGCAAGAGTTCCTTGCTGATACTCTATTCCTTGAATGTCGGAATTTTCTAGTTTCTGTAAGTCAAATTTTACTTGCTCTACAGAAATAGACATTATAGGAACAAATTTGCAGATACGCTTAACCCAAGTAAGAGTCGTGTCTACACGATGTTGTAGACTTGGCGCTAACCACCCTTCTGGCTTACGACGCTCAAAACGTTTCTTCCTGTAGCGAGTCTTGCGATTTCTTCTACTTCTACGAATAGCAGAACGCTTAGTCAATTCCTTACAAATAGCTGCACCTCGATGTTCAAGTTCCGTTCCCCAAATTATAAAATCAGCATTGTCTTTGCTATCCACCAAAGCAAAGCCTGTATATTTCGACCCTGGATCAATTCGTAATTCAATCTTTGGCTTCCCCACGCTATCAACTTCTTTTTTTAGAATGATAACTGCGGGATATCTTCTAAACATTGCTGCTTTGCCACGTAAGAGTAATTTTCTAGCGACAGCAGCCGAGCAGGGTTGTAAAGGTTTTTGATTGGTATCAATAACGAAAACAACATTGGTAGTCATTTGTTGTGACTCTCTCCTTACGGGTAAAGTTTGGCTCGACACTGCTTACAAGCTTGTTGATGGTTTACGGTCGGGCTGATGGGATAACAGCTTGGTTCCTTCACCGACGCTTAGGGCTGCCTAACCCTATTAAGTCATGACTTGTAAGCGGACGACGCAGAAGATACAGTTCTACGCTGAGTCTGGGCATAGCCGGAATAATAAGAATCGCTCCTAATTACTCCGATTTCCCGCTACGCCTCTTGGAGTCACATCAAAATCTGAACGTACCCGAATACCGAAAACTGTTTCCTCAAAACCATCTCGTCCTTGAACCGTAAAACCGAACCGTAGATTGGGAAGAAATTCAAAATCGTAGAAAAGTTCTAATACATCTGGCGTGTCTCCACGCCGCAAACTCTCGTTTGATAAAGCACGTCCGTAAGCTAACCCCAAGCGGTCATCTGGGGTAAACAAATCCAAAAAGCTCAGTCCAAACGAGTAAGTATCTGCTCCTCTCCCCAAATCGCGGTTTTCATAGCGCCCGTAACGTCCGAAAAGACCTAAATTCAAATTAGGAACAAAAACTTCAGCATTCACACCGTATGCTTCTTCGCGGTCATCTTTTTCAGGTCCAAAGACTGTGCGTTGTGTGTTCCTCGCAATTCCAAAGCTTTCAGGGAAAGTATCGCGAATCCCAGCATCGCGATCAGTGGCATAAGTCCCGCGAATAATCGCATTTCCGTAACGGATGGCGAGTTCTCCAGCAAATCCATCCAAGGCAAAGTCGCTGATCTTATCCGACGACGAGAAAACCGCTGCTTTCGCTTCGATGTTATCCGTCACACTCCAGTTGACAAGGAAACCGGTGCGCGAAGCAATTCCTGTTGCAGCCAACGCCGGGTTTGTCTGGAAAACAGGATTAAAGAATTGACTTGCGCCATCTTTAGCAAAGCTGTTGCGATCGAAATAAGATGTTAAATCTAACTGACCCAAGACGAAACGCAGATTGGGTAATCCTCCCACAGAAGTTGCCAGAAAAAGCTCGTTGATGTTCAAACCCTCTCCACGAGAATCAACAAGGAGATTTTCTCCAGTAATCAAATCCAAAGTTGCCCCAAACAAGAGCTGGGGAGTCAGCGGATACACTCCAGAAAGTCGCGCCCGTGCAGCAGAATCATCTCCTTGGGTTATGTAAACTCCTTGAACTTGTAAAGAGGGTTCCCGTAAAGCCGTGCTTCTGAGTCCTGAGGGATTTCTATCTAGTGGTTGTGGAGTATTGAATGGTGTTGCTGATGATGGCGCTGGAGCCGTGGGAGTTGTGGGAATTGTGGGAGTTGTGGGAATTGTCGGAGTTGTCGGAGTTGTCGGAGTTGTCGGTTGTTGACTTTGTGCCGTTGGTGCTCTTTGAGCAACTGGTTGTGACGATACAACTTGACAGTTTAGGAGTTGGTTGGAGGGTGATGTGGCAGTTCCAAAAGCAGACGACGAGGGTACGACTTGGCAGTTCAAGAGTTGATTGGTGATTGATGCCGGAGTATTCCCAGTTGATGACTGTGTTGCCGCTTGGCAGTTTAGGACTTGATTGAAGGTTGGTGCAGAAGTGCCTGGAACTGGTTGCGACGTTACAACTTGGCAGTTTAACAGTTGATTGGTGGTTGATGTAGAAGCGTTGGGAACTGATGACTGCGTTGTTGATTGGATGTTGATGAGTTGATTGAACGATGGTGTGCTGTTAGGAACTGATGGCTGTGTTGTTCCTTGAGAGTTGATGAGTTGATTGAAGGCTGGTGTGGGAGTCCCCGGAAGTGGTGGTAAAGGAGCTTGTTGCGGTTGAGAGTTGAGGAATTGATTAAAGGTTGGTGCAGATGGTGCAGATGGTGCAGTGAATTCTTGCGCGACTGTTGTACTGAGGGGTGGTGGAAGTGGCGCAGCTTGGATGTTCGGTTGTCCCACATTCAAGCCAGAAATTTGACGAATTTGTTCCTCAGCCTGTTGTCCTATGACAGTAGGACGGGGTGAAATCGAACGCGGTGGAGCTTTCGGTTTCGGGGCTTTTCCAGGTATTTGCTGCTGGACAAAGCCGCTCTCCAACTGCTTAATATCATCTGCGGGTGCGTTCTGTACGCTTTGGGATAAAGGTTTTGCTTTCGGTGCGACTGCTACACCAGTTGCTTGCCCTGATGTCCCAGGTGGTGGAGGTACTGTTTGGGACCGCTTATTGGGTAAGGGTGATTTGGGTACTTGTAGTAATTCCCCAAACTGCAAGCCGTTCAACTGTTGATTGTGTGGGTTTTGTTGAGCTAAACACGCTTCATTCACTGCCAGTATCCAAAAAATTGAGATTGAGGCAGCATGAAGCAGAAAATAAGCCCTATCCCACTGTTTTGGTAGAGTAAATTTATGACAATCTGATACTGTGGGCTTCATTAGTCTAGCTGATAAACAACTAAATTTTTGCGGTCTTAGATGTCGCCACTTTATCAAAAAGTGTGAGTATTTTTAATGAATATCTGCAAAATATCTGCAAATTCTCTGATTGTCAATTAACTTGGTTAAAAACTAATGAATTTATTTTTTTAGGTCTAAATATTAGAGAATAGGTGAAAATATAGCTTGCGTGGTTCCTCATTGGACATAATACCCACTTTTTTTATGATTACTCCAAATTTCCCGTTCTTTTGCCGAAAATTCACAACAAACTCTGGAACTATTAGCTTGGCAAGTATTTTCTTACTACTGCTCACTGTCAGTTATGGCTGTGATAAAAAAGCACAAGAACAAGTGCAGCTAGAAATCAAAAGCGTGCAACCAACAGGAAGTAATGGTGTATACAACATCGTAGGTAGTACAAACCTACCTGACTCCAGCCAAATTGCAGTAGCAGCAGTTCGCTACTTGCTTCCAACAGGGGAACAAGAAGCAGGAGTTTTGAATGATCAAGTGAACAATAACCGCTCGATTTTGGCTCGTCAAATTGTTGAAGTTAAACAGGGACAATGGCAGGCAGATCTAAATCTTTGGCAAGTAGCATCCGATGGTCGTTTTCAGGAAGTTTGGCAAGCTTATCCACAAATGAAACTGCGCCCAGATAGCAACGTCACGTTCATTGCCACTTTTGAGCCTGCGGGTCAGTTGAAGAAATCAAACCTGCAGCTTGAAGGTAAACAGCTTCGCTTTACTAACAAAGGTGAAATTTACCTACAAGCAGGCCAAACCATGCCCATATCATTACCTCTAGGGAAAACAACACCTCCTGTTCCACGATCAGAAGATTTAAATAAGAAGGCAAATCAATCTCAAATCCAAGCGCCAATTTTGACTTCAAACAGTTCCTTCCTGCGGTCAGCTAAATTCAGACAAACTAATGCACCCTTGAAACCTTCTGAATTTTTACGCTAACCGACTACACAAAAGACAGACCAACGCACCCTTGAAACCTTTTAAACTTCCATGCTGAAAAATAGCGCCTGATTTTTACAGTCACTTGAGTTCATCAGTGTTTTGAGAGCCATAGTATATCTTAAATCTATCTGGCGCTTTTTTTTCAGCAATTATTGATTCAAACATAAGTTGCACGGGCTCCGTAATCTGTATTATTTTTATCTTGAAAACGAGTCAGTAATTTTGTTATTTAGTTAGAATCTAAATTTATTACCTAAATCAAATATTCTCACTGTATATACTTAGCAAGCCTAAGTAAAAGTATTAAAACTTTCGTAAATTAAAGGACTTCTATTCTTCAGAAATTTTGAACTGTATACTTACTTGATATAGCAGGGGACTAGGGACTGGGGACTGGGGACTGGGTGAAAAGTCTTTTTGTGTCTAGGTTTTATCATCGGTTGATGTCCTAACCATCTTGGCTGTTGCTATAACTATTTTTCCATAGAATCTGAATAATTTTCTCAGTAAAATCACTAATAAAATTTTCTTATTTCAAGTTAGGCAACTTTTATATCAGAAAAACTACTTAAACGAACTAGTACTTAAGCCCATCTCGTAATTTAAATAAAAAATGTAAATTATTTATAAAAATATAGTTACTATCAAAATATGAGACTGTAGAGGAATCCCCCTAATGGATTCGTAAGATCACAATAAAATTTTCCAAAAAAAATTCCAAAATAAATAATAGATACAGGGATTCTCTAAAAAAGGTGTAGAACTGTAGGGGAAATTAATCAACATAAAAATCAAAATAAAAAATATTTCTTACTTTCCGCCCGCTTGCCCCCTGAACGCTGCCCCTTTCATCCCTACACGTGTAGTTGGTGAAATTTTTTCTGGCTTTTTAAGATTTGCAAAAAAGATGCTATACTACTAAATCTAGTAGTGTGTTTATATATTAATAGTCTTTTTGGAACTGACTGTGGCGAATACAAAGTCTGCTCTCAAGCGCGCCGAAATCGCAGAACGCAACCGACTGCGTAACAAAGCATACAAATCGGCAGTGAAAACTCTGATGAAGAAATACTTTGCTGCTGTAGAAACATATGCAGCTAACCCAACCCCAGAATCAAAACAAGAAGCTCTGGCTAGGATGTCTGAAGCTTACAGCAAAATTGATCGGGCGGTAAAAAGGGGTGTACTTCATCCTAACAACGGAGCCAGAAAAAAGTCAAAATTGGCTCAAAGGCTAAAAGCTCAACAACCAGCAGCAGCAACTGCACAGTAGTCAATGGATCTTAGTCCTTAGTTTTTGTGTTGACAAGACAAAAGACTAAGGGCAAAGGGCAAACGACAAAGGAAAAGCGATGCAGCTGATAGACACTCACGTTCACGTCAACTTTGACGTTTTCCAGCCAGATATAGAAGCAGTACGATCGCGCTGGCAAGAAGCAGGTGTCGTACGTTTGGTACACTCTTGTGTCGAGCCATCGGAGTTTAAGAGCATTCAATCTCTAGCTAATCGTTTTCCCGAAATGAGCTTCGCGGTAGGATTACATCCTTTAGATGCCGAAAAATGGAACCAACAGACAGCAGAGGAAATCGTATCTTTAGCTGGTTGTGACTCTAAAGTCGTAGCGATAGGGGAAACAGGGCTAGATTTTTATAAAGCAGATAACAAAGAGCAGCAGCGCCACGCATTTGAGACACAGTTAGCGATCGCAGCTGAACTCAACCTACCCGTGATCATCCACTGTCGCGATGCAGCAACAGAAGTGAGAGAAGTACTGCAAAAATGGAAGCAACTCAAAGGAGAAAGTGTGCGGGGTGTCATGCACTGCTGGGGTGGAAACCCAGAAGAAACCCAATGGTTTGTGGATCTGGACTTCTACATCAGCTTTAGCGGAACAGTAACATTTAAAAGTGCCAAACAAATCCAAGAATCAGCAGCTTGTGTTCCGAGCGATCGCCTGTTGATTGAAACAGATTGCCCTTTTTTGGCACCCGTTCCCAAACGAGGCGAACGGCGCAATGAACCGGCGTACGTTCGCTATGTAGCTGAACAGGTGGCAAAACTGCGCAGTGAATCTTTAGAGGCGATCGCCGACGTTACCACCCAAAATGCCTGTAAATTGTTTGGCTTAACAGTATAATACATCCCCCTAAAGGGGGAAAATAAGAAAATGACAAAATCAAACTTATCAAACTTAAGGAGGAAAAAAATATGGTATTATTATTTCCTCCAAAACGGTTTGTATAAGCCATAATGGTTAAGGAAGCAACTATTGAATTTTACACTTCTTAAACCCTTGTCAATTGACCATCCTCGTATCTCTACAACCGGATGCTCTTATTCCATAATGATTATGACTTTCTCCTAAGGGTCGTCTAGACCTATTCTCTAAAAATGTCTAAGAAACGGTTTCATATTTTCCCTATAGAGAATTGTTAAACAAATTACCTAGTGACCACCACCCACCAAGACAAGCCATCCATAGACAGAGTAGGCTCAGGGGATTATTCTCCTCTGAGCATAAGGATATTATCCCTTAGTCGATAAAAACAGATAGTTCCGTACGAGCCACAACAGTGTAAAGCTGCATAGGTGAAGTAACGCGCTTTTTGGAGGGGAAAGTGAGAAAAGCAAAACAGATTAACAAAAAGTTACACTATTTGATTTGGCTCATGAAGTCAAGTGAATGTGAAAAATGGCAGTTCTTGACTCCACTCGGGTTAACCACGCTCTTACCAAAATTGGTCTGCACCGTTTTGAATGACTCCAGCGTTGCGGAAGCTGTTCAATGGTTGGCGGTCTCAGGAGAAGTTCCCACACACAATTTACGAAAAACTTAGGTTGACAAAGGTAGAGGCATGACAAACGAATCAATTATGGAACCCGCCTTTTTGTTGCCCGACTTGATCGAAATCCAGCGTTCTAGCTTCCGCTGGTTTCTGGAAGAAGGGCTGATAGAAGAGCTGAACTCGTTTAGTCCGATCACAGATTACACCGGCAAACTAGAGCTACACTTTTTGGGACACAACTACAAGCTCAAAGAGCCAAAGTATAATGTAGACGAAGCAAAACGGCGGGACAGTACGTACGCGGTACAAATGTATGTCCCCACTCGTCTGATTAACAAAGAAACCGGAGAAATCAAAGAACAAGAAGTCTTTATTGGGGATCTGCCTTTGATGACCGACCGAGGCACGTTTATTATTAACGGTGCTGAGCGAGTGATTGTCAACCAGATAGTGCGATCGCCAGGAGTTTACTACAAATCAGAAATCGACAAAAACGGGCGGCGTACCTATTCAGCGAGCTTAATCCCTAACCGGGGAGCATGGCTGAAATTTGAAACAGACCGTAACGACTTAGTGTGGGTACGTATTGACAAAACCCGCAAACTGTCAGCGCAAGTCCTCCTCAAAGCTTTGGGCTTGTCAGACAACGAAATTTTTGACGCCTTGCGTCACCCAGAATACTTCCAAAAAACCATTGAAAAAGAAGGGCAGTTTTCTGAAGAAGAAGCCCTGATGGAGTTGTACCGTAAACTACGTCCTGGTGAACCCCCCACAGTGTTGGGAGGACAACAGCTCCTAGACTCGCGTTTCTTTGACCCCAAACGCTACGACCTCGGTCGTGTGGGACGTTACAAACTCAACAAGAAACTGCGCTTGCAAGTGCCAGAAACAATGCGCGTCTTGACTCCCCAAGACATTTTGGCAGCAGTAGATTACCTAATCAACCTTGAGTTTGACATTGGTAATACCGACGACATCGACCACTTAGGCAACCGCCGTGTCAGAAGCGTCGGCGAATTGCTGCAAAACCAGGTACGAGTCGGTTTAAACCGCTTAGAGCGTATCATTCGGGAAAGGATGACCGTATCCGATGCCGAAGTGCTGACCCCTGCTTCCTTAGTGAACCCCAAACCCTTGGTAGCAGCCATCAAAGAATTCTTTGGCTCAAGCCAATTGTCGCAGTTTATGGATCAGACCAATCCTCTGGCGGAACTGACCCACAAACGTCGTTTGTCAGCGCTTGGTCCTGGAGGTCTTACCCGCGAACGTGCAGGTTTTGCGGTACGGGATATTCACCCATCCCACTACGGACGCATTTGCCCTGTAGAAACTCCAGAAGGTCCGAACGCTGGTTTGATTGGTTCCTTGGCAACTCATGCCCGTGTGAACTTGTACGGCTTCCTAGAAACCCCGTATCGACCTGTAGAAAATGGACGGGTGCGGTTTGATTTACCACCAGTGTACATGACCGCAGATGAAGAAGATGACCTACGGGTTGCCGCTGGTGACTTGCCGATTGATGACAATGGTAACATCCTCGGACCACAAGTCACAGTACGCTATCGCCAGGAATTCTCTTCAACCACGCCAGAGCAAGTTGACTACGTAGCAGTTTCTCCGGTGCAAATTGTGTCTGTTGCTACAAGTATGATTCCGTTCTTGGAGCATGACGACGCTAACCGGGCACTGATGGGGTCGAACATGCAACGGCAAGCAGTTCCCCTGCTGAAACCAGAGCGTCCTTTGGTGGGAACAGGCTTGGAAGCTCAGGCGGCAAGGGACTCCGGGATGGTAATTGTATCACGCACCGACGGGGAAGTCACTTATCTAGACGCAACAGAAATTCGCGTACGTCCCAAACCCAACGCTCCAGAAATTAGGTACACCATTTCCAAGTACCATCGCTCGAACCAAGACACCTGTCTCAATCAAAAACCTTTGGTGTATATGGGTGAACGTGTTGTAGCAGGTCAAGTGCTAGCTGATGGCTCCTCGACCGAAGGCGGTGAATTGGCACTGGGACAAAACATCGTCGTCGCTTATATGCCTTGGGAAGGCTATAACTACGAAGACGCGATTTTGATTTCCGAGCGGTTGGTACAGGATGATATTTATACCTCAATTCACATTGAGAAATATGAAATTGAGGCAAGACAAACCAAACTCGGACCAGAAGAAATCACCAGAGAAATTCCCAACGTCGGGGAAGACGCCTTGCGCCAGTTGGATGAACAGGGGATCATTCGCATTGGGGCATGGGTAGAATCTGGGGATATCTTGGTAGGTAAAGTCACACCCAAGGGTGAATCTGACCAACCACCAGAAGAAAAACTGTTGCGGGCAATTTTTGGTGAAAAAGCACGAGATGTGCGAGACAACTCGCTGCGAGTCCCGAACGGAGAAAAAGGACGTGTTGTCGATGTCCGCTTGTTCACCCGCGAACAAGGCGATGAACTCCCACCAGGGGCAAATATGGTTGTCCGGGTGTACGTAGCGCAAAAGCGCAAAATCCAAGTCGGCGACAAAATGGCAGGACGTCACGGAAATAAAGGAATTATTTCCAAAATCTTACCAATGGAAGATATGCCGTACTTGCCAGATGGTTCACCAGTGGACATCGTCCTCAACCCATTGGGTGTACCTAGCCGGATGAACGTTGGACAAGTGTTTGAGTGTCTGTTGGGTTGGGCTGCTCATACCTTGGGAGTCCGGTTTAAGCTGACTCCATTTGACGAAATGTACGGCGAAGAGTCATCTCGAAGCATAGTGCATGGTAAGTTGCAAGAAGCACGAGACGAAACAGGCAAAGACTGGGTGTATAACCCGGATGACTCTGGCAAAATCATGGTGTACGACGGTCGTACCGGCGAACCCTTTGACCGACCAGTCACTGTAGGTGTGGCTTATATGTTGAAACTGGTTCACTTGGTGGACGACAAGATCCACGCCCGTTCTACAGGTCCATACTCACTTGTTACCCAGCAGCCCTTGGGTGGTAAAGCACAGCAAGGTGGTCAGCGGTTCGGTGAAATGGAAGTGTGGGCATTGGAAGCCTTTGGTGCTGCTTACACCTTGCAAGAGTTGCTCACCGTCAAATCAGACGATATGCAAGGACGAAATGAAGCCCTTAATGCGATCGTTAAAGGTAAGGCAATTCCTAGACCTGGAACACCAGAATCCTTCAAAGTGTTGATGCGAGAACTGCAATCTCTAGGCTTAGATATTGCGGTACACAAGGTAGAGACACAGGCAGACGGAAGTTCTTTAGATGTCGAAGTCGATTTGATGGCAGACCAAGGAAACCGTCGCACGCCTCCACGTCCCACCTATGAATCCTTGTCTCGTGAGTCACTGGAAGACGAAGAATAAACAGTTAACAGTGAGTCCAGCGCTGCAGGCGGTGAGACCAGTGCTGCAGGAGGGTTTCCCTCCGTAGGCAACTGGCGAACCCGAAGGGGTTTCCCGCCGTAGGCGACTGGCGTTCGCGTAGCGTGCCGAAGGCATACCCGAAGGGTTATCAGTAAACAGTTAACTGTTATTAGTGAACAGTAAATACTGAACAACTAATAGTTGATAACTGATAACTGATAACTGATAACTGATAACTGATAACTCACAACTGAATACTCCTCACACCAACACGGTCTTTATAGCCCGTGTCCTTAGAAGTCATAACCTAGAACACAGTATAGGCAAAGATGAGATCAGCCCAGAATAATCAGTTTGACTACGTTAAAATCGGCTTGGCATCACCAGAACGCATTCGCATCTGGGGTGAGAGAACTTTACCTAACGGTCAGGTAGTGGGTGAAGTCACAAAGCCAGAGACGATAAATTATCGTACTTTAAAACCAGAGATGGATGGCTTGTTCTGCGAGCGCATCTTTGGACCAGCTAAAGATTGGGAATGCCATTGTGGCAAGTATAAGAGAGTACGTCATAGAGGTATTGTCTGCGAACGTTGTGGTGTGGAAGTCACGGAATCGCGAGTACGCCGCCACCGCATGGGCTACATTAAACTCGCCGCACCAGTCGCTCACGTTTGGTATCTCAAGGGCATTCCCAGCTATATCTCCATCCTGTTGGATATGCCTTTGCGGGATGTGGAGCAAATTGTTTATTTCAATTCCTATGTTGTTCTTAGTCCTGGCAATGCTGAAACCTTAACTTACAAACAGTTGCTGAGTGAAGACCAGTGGCTGGAAATCGAAGACCAAATTTATAGCGAAGATTCTACGCTTCAAGGGGTAGAAGTCGGGATTGGTGCAGAAGCTTTGTTGCGCTTGCTGGCTGATATCAACTTAGAGCAAGAAGCCGAATCTTTGCGGGAAGAAATTACAACCGCTAAAGGTCAAAAGCGAGCGAAGCTGATTAAGCGGCTGCGGGTGATTGACAACTTCGTTGCCACCGGTTCTAAACCAGAATGGATGGTGATGACCGTGATCCCCGTGATTCCCCCAGACTTGCGCCCGATGGTGCAGTTAGATGGTGGACGATTTGCCACAAGCGATTTGAACGATTTGTATCGCCGGGTGATAAACCGCAACAACCGTCTTGCTCGCCTGCAAGAAATTTTGGCTCCCGAGATTATCGTTCGTAACGAAAAGCGGATGCTGCAAGAAGCAGTCGATGCTTTAATTGACAACGGTCGTCGAGGACGAACCGTAGTTGGGGCAAACAACCGACCGCTGAAGTCTTTGTCAGACATTATTGAAGGGAAACAAGGACGTTTCCGGCAAAACTTGCTCGGTAAACGGGTTGACTACTCCGGACGTTCCGTAATTGTGGTAGGACCAAAGCTGAACATCCACCAGTGCGGTTTGCCACGAGAAATGGCAATTGAGCTATTTCAACCGTTTGTGATCAACCGACTGATTCGTAGCGGCATGGTGAATAATATCAAAGCCGCGAAAAAGCTGATATCTCGCTCTGATCCGAGTGTTTGGGATGTTCTGGAAGAAGTGATTGAAGGACACCCAGTTTTACTCAACCGTGCGCCGACACTACACCGTTTGGGTATTCAATCTTTTGAGCCAATTTTGGTGGAAGGTAGAGCAATTCAGCTACACCCACTCGTTTGTCCAGCATTTAACGCTGACTTTGACGGCGACCAAATGGCGGTACACGTACCGTTATCTTTGGAATCTCAAGCGGAAGCGCGGTTACTGATGCTGGCGTCTAACAACATTTTGTCACCAGCGACTGGTAGACCAATCATTACACCCAGCCAAGACATGGTGTTAGGGGCGTATTACTTAACCGCAGAAAATCCCAATGCGACAAAAGGTGCAGGGCGCTACTTTGCTTCTCTTAATGATGTGATTATGGCTTACGAGCAGCAGCAAATCGACCTACATGCGTATATCTACGTACGTTATGACGGCGAAGTAGAGTCACCTGAACCAGATACAGAACCGGTTGAAGTGATACCAAATGACGATGGTACCCGGACTGTGCTGTATAAGTTCCGCCGAGTCAGAGAAGATGCTCAGGGAAATATGATGTCTCAGTATGTACGTACAACTCCAGGTCGCGTGATTTACAATAACGCGATTCAAGAAGCGATCGCCAGCTAGTTCATAGTCAATAGTCAATAGTTCTTTGCTGTTGACTATTGACCAATGACCAATGACTAATGACTCATGACTATTGACTAAGGACTGTTAACTAATGACTAATGAAAAAATGATTTTTAGGAACCGCATTGTTGACAAAGGTCAACTAAGGAACCTAATATCTTGGTCGTTCACGCATTATGGCACGGCGCGAACCGCAGTGATGGCGGATAAATTAAAAGAGTTGGGATTCCGCTACGCTACCAAAGCAGGGGTTTCCATCAGCGTTGATGATTTGATGGTTCCTCCTTCCAAACGAGCGTTGCTAGAAGCTGCGGAAGCAGAAATTCGTGCCACTGAAGAACGCTACCAACGGGGTGAAATTACCGAAGTTGAGCGATTCCAGAAAGTAATTGATACTTGGAACGGAACTTCTGAAGCCCTGAAAGATGAGGTTGTTAGCCACTTCAGGAAGACTAACCCCCTCAACTCTGTATACATGATGGCATTCTCTGGAGCAAGGGGTAACATCTCCCAGGTGCGCCAATTGGTAGGAATGCGGGGACTGATGGCAGATCCCCAAGGGGAAATTATTGACCAGCCGATCAAAACAAACTTCCGCGAAGGACTCACCGTCACAGAATACATTATTTCTTCTTACGGTGCGAGAAAAGGTCTCGTAGACACAGCCTTGCGGACGGCTGACTCTGGTTATCTCACCCGCCGCTTGGTGGACGTATCGCAGGATGTGATTATTCGGGAATTTGACTGCGGTACCACCAGAGGAATTCCCCTGCAGGCAATGACAGAAGGTGAGAAAACCTTGATTAAGCTAGGCACAAGGTTGCTGGGACGAGTCATTGCCGAAGATGTGGTGCATCCCAAGACAAAAGAAGTTATAGCAGCACGCAATAGCCCGGTTTCCGATGAACTGGCAAAGGAAATTGAAAAGTCGGGAGTCCAAGAAGTTGTCGTGCGATCGCCCCTCACTTGTGAAGCCGCACGATCTGTCTGCCAACACTGCTATGGCTGGAGTTTGGCACACGCCAAGATGGTGGATCTGGGCGAAGCTGTGGGGATCATTGCCGCACAAAGTATCGGTGAACCAGGTACCCAGCTGACGATGCGTACCTTCCACACAGGTGGTGTCTTCTCTGGTGAAGTCGCAAGACAAGTACGCGCCGAATCCGATGGTACCGTTCGTTTGCCACGTAAATTGCGGACAAGGGCTTACCGTACCCGCCACGGGGAAGACGCTTTGTATGTAGAAGCTAATGGCAGCATTACTTTAGAAATAGCAGACAACGCTGGCTCGTCAACGACTCAAGAAATTCCTGTGACCCAAGGTTCAACACTATATGTTGTTGATGGGCAAAAGATTAAGAAGGGTCAGCTGGTGGCTGAGGTTGCTATTGGTGGACGAACAACTCGTGTCAATACAGAAAAAGCGGTTAAAGATGTCGCCTCTGACTTAGCAGGAGAAGTCAGGTTTGCTGATGTCGTACCAGAACAAAAAACTGACCGTCAAGGTAACACCACGACAACAGCAGCCCGGGGTGGATTGATTTGGATTCTGTCAGGGGAAGTTTATAACTTACCCCCAGGAGCAGAATTGGTGGTCAACAATGGTGACACCATAGATTCCAACGGTGTTTTAGCAGAAACCAAGTTAACGACTTTGCACGGTGGTGTTGTCCGCTTACCCGAAGCTACCCCAGGCAAAGGAACGCGGGAAATTGAGATTATCACTGCTTCTGTGGTTTTAGACCAAGCAACAGTGACAGCGCAAAACGCTCAAGGTCGCAACAACTACTTAGTCACTACTGGAAACAACCAAGTCTTCAACCTCAGAGCCACCCCAGGCACAAAAGTGCAAAATGGTCAAGTGGTAGCCGAGTTGATTGATGACCGCTATCGCACAACCACAGGTGGATTGCTGAAATACGCTGCTGTCGAAGTCCAGAAAAAAGGCAAGGCAAAGCAGGGTTACGAGGTAGTACAGGGAGGTACCCTGTTGTGGATTCCTGAAGAAACCCACGAAGTCAACAAAGATATCTCCCTGCTGATGGTAGAAGACGGTCAGTTTGTCGAAGCTGGCACCGAAGTCGTTAAGGATATCTTCTGCCAAAACAGCGGCGTCATAGAAGTCACCCAGAAAAACGACATTCTGCGCGAAGTGGTGATTAAGCCAGGGGAACTGCTCATGGTAGACGATCCAGAAGCAGTGATGGGCAAAGATGGCACCTTTGTTCAACCTGGTGAGGAATTGTTAGGGCAAGTCATGACAGAGTTGCGCTACATCGAGTATGTGGAATCACCAGAAGGTCCAGCACTGTTGACCCGTCCGGTCGTTGAGTTTGCTGTACCTAACAATCCTGATGTACCATCAACCACATCAGTGAGCCAACAAACAGGTCGTTCGATTCAGCTGCGGGCAGTGCAGCGTCTGCCTTACAAAGACTCAGAACGTGTTAAAACTGTTGAAGGTGTGGAACTGCTACGAACCCAACTGGTGTTGGAAATTGAGCAGGAAGGCGAACAAGACCACAATGCTTCGCCGTTGGCAGCAGATATTGAATTGGTACCGGATGCCGATGATCCAGAAGTTCAGCGCTTGCAGCTGGTCATTTTGGAATCCTTAGTGCTGCGTCGGGATATATCCGCTGATGCTACCCAAGGCAGTACCCAAACAAGCCTGGAAGTAGAGGATGGACAAACAATTGCACCCGGTGCCGTAATCGCACGTACCCAAATATTGTGTAAAGAAGGGGGTATCGTGCGGGGCGTGCAAAAAGGAACTGAGACAGTTCGCCGCTGCTTAGTGTTGCGCCATAATGACGTGGTTAAGATGGATCTTAGCGCTCCACCCAAGGTTAAAGTTGGTGACTTGATCGTAGAGGGTGTAGAAATTGCTCCTGGAGTCTTTGCCGAAGAATCTGGGCAAATCGTGGCAGTGCAGAAAGGCGAAGGAAGAGTGGAGAAGGCACAAGGAGAAGTTCCGCCTTCTGAGGAATCAGCACTCACTACTGTGAACTACTCGGTCACACTCCGTGTTGGTCGTCCCTACCGCGTCAGTGGAGGTGCTGTGTTGCAGGTAGACGATGGCGACTTGGTACAGCGTGGTGATAACTTGGTGTTGCTAGTATTTGAACGCGCCAAGACTGGAGACATCATTCAAGGTTTGCCCAGGATTGAGGAACTCCTTGAAGCTCGTAAGCCAAAAGAAGCATGTATCCTAGCACGTCGTAGTGGTGAAGTCAAGGTTGTTTACGGCGATGGCGATGAAGCGATCGCAGTCAAAGTCATCGAGTCCAATGGCGTAGTCACAGATTATCCTCTTGGACCTGGACAAAACTTGATCGTCCCAGATGGATCGCAAATCACAGCAGGACAAACATTAACTGATGGTCCCTCTAATCCCCATGAAATTCTGGAAATCTTCTTCAACCTAGGTTCTGAAGAAGGAGTTTATGCCTGTGCTAGCCATGCCTTGCAGAAGGTGCAGACGTTCTTGGTGAACGAAGTGCAATCGGTGTATCAGTCCCAAGGTATTGATATTGCTGATAAACACATCGAAGTGATTGTCCGCCAGATGACCAACAAAGTCCGGATAGATGATGGTGGTGACACCACCATGCTCCCTGGAGAATTGGTAGAGTTACGCCAAGTCGAGCAAGTCAATGAAGCAATGGCAATCACTGGTGGTGCCAGGGCGCAGTACACCCCAGTCCTGTTGGGTATTACCAAAGCATCGTTGAACACTGATAGCTTTATTTCTGCTGCATCCTTCCAAGAAACAACGCGTGTCTTGACTGAGGCTGCAATTGAAGGTAAATCCGACTGGTTGCGCGGCTTGAAGGAAAACGTAATTATCGGACGACTGATTCCCGCCGGCACTGGGTTTAATGCTTATGAAGAAACTAGTCCCATTGATGACTATGCTGTTGATGTCAGTAGCAGTGTCTTAGATGAAGTTGACGATCCACTCGATATGGTGCTGGATGACCGCACAGCTCGGAGTTACCAATTAGATACTCCGACGCTTGGGGCGGATGGATTTGGTACCAGACGTTCAGATAAGTCGATTTTGGATGAGGATGATTTTATTCTTCCTTCTGGTGTTGACAGCGACATCGATGACCTCGTAGAAGACGAATACGAGGAAGACGACGATTACGACGAAGACGATGAGTAATATCTAGTCCACTGAATTACCTATAATCAGTTCCCTCACCCCCTACCCCTCTCCTGAACGCAGGAGAGGGATACCTTAAGCGGGGTGAGGTTTTTTTTACCGGAAAGACGGCGAGAAAGCCCGCCCCACGCGCGGGGTGGGATGATTTCTCGTTCCCCGTCTTAGTCATTAGTCATTGGTCAATAGTCATTAGTATAAAAAAGCCACGAAAAATCATGAAAAACTACTAATGACTAAGAACTAATGACTAATGACTTCGATTTCCCCCCGGCTTTTTGTAATTTAGGAGCTCCGCGTTCGCGCAGCGTGCCCGAAGGGCTTAGTTTTTACTAGGAGGGATGAGTTACCTTGGATAATTTCTTGAAAACCGTAAAAGGGACTGGGGGATTGGGGATTAGGGCTTCGCGGACTTCGGCGTGAGCGCTCAGCTCGTAGCTCGAGTGAGCGGCTCGGGTGAGCCTTCGCCGCTCGACTGAGCTTCGCCGAACGTCCGAACGTCCGAACCCCTCGCCGAACTCCGAACGGATTGGGGTAGTGGTATATCAAACAAAAATTATGCCCGGGGCAATAAAGACCTAAACATATTTTGCGGCATTTACCCCGACCGACTTAGTTAGGTGGAATTCGTTATCAACATCAGGCTTTTACTCTTTATCTTCTATAAAGTCATCTGTGATTAAATACATATTTCAGTATTTTTTAACTATTTTATTTTTTACCTAAGATTTGTGCCAAAACTTGCATTTCTTTTTGAAGGGAAAATGCGGTTAGGTAGTGGGTAATTTGTCCCAAACAAGGCAAGGAAGATATTCTATGATGTCAAAATTGTCAGAAAATCATAACATTTAAGTAAATATATTGAAAATTAAAGTTTTAGTAAATACTTAAATATATTGAGAAAATTAACAATTTATTTACAATAAATTCATCAAAACTTAACAGTTATATCTTTCATTACTATCATTGGTAAATAAAACCTTGAAAATTTGATGTAAGGCTGAGTACATCAAAGTAATAAGCTATTCCTGTGTTTTATATTGTCAATTGCTCAGATATCACCCATAAACGGGCTAAAGCTTGTCCTATTCCCTTTCTATTATCTAGTCGTTAAAGTAACTATGTCTTTTTTCTTTTAGTCAACATTTATAAATCCAGATATTTACGGATACGTTTTTTAATTACAAGAGGCAATAATCATCACTAATAATAAAATTCAAAAAAATAAAAAATGTGTTCTACACCACAAATACTGGCTTGAAATAAGATTTAAAAACTACATCAGTAAATTTGATTATGTCAGTTTGTTAAGCATATAACAGCTACATTTTGTCACGACTTCAATTCTTAAATGTGGATTCTCGAAAATGAAAGAAGTCCTTGCATTGATTGAAAAAAGAAAGCAAGAATTTGCTCAATTGCCGTTATTTCAGTTTCTACAAAACAAAAGTATAGACCCAAGAAAAAGGCTAGCTTGGGCGCCTTGTGTAACTCCCATAGCAATGAGTTTTGAAGATTTACTTAAATACGATTTCCGAAAAGAGCCGACAGATGATCCAATTCAGGAATTAATCAACAAACACACTGAAGAGGAAGACAATCACTGGATGTGGTTTCTAGAAGATCTTGAAAAACTAGGGTTTGACTACTTAATGAAGTTCAGTGATTCCATGAGATTTTATTGGGGTGAAGAAACGTATAAAACACGGCAGGTGTGTCATCAAATTGCGCTACACACATTCCGTTCAGAACCTATAGTAGTGCTAGCAGCAATGGAGGCGATAGAAGCAACAGCAAATGTTGCTTTTGCTCTGACTGCACAAGTAGCGCAGGAGCTACAACAAATTACCAAGCAAAAGTACCGCTTTTTCGGTCAGTACCATGTTGGCGTGGAAAGTGCTCATACTGTATTAACTAATGATGCCAAGCAATTTCTTGAAAGCATACAACTGACACAGGAGCAAAGAGCTAAAGCTTTTGAGGTAGTTGAGAAAGTATTTGAAGTTTTCACAGAAGCCACAAATGAGATGAGGACGTATGCAGAAAAGCACTCTCTCGTTCAAACGTTGAGAACCTCATAAATAAAATAACTGTAGATTTTTGTGTTCCTGAAATTCTAAAAATGCTAAATCATTTGCTTCTAGATAGTTTGTTATCTCTAGCAGGTTGACTATATGTAGTTCAATTGATTAATGTTCAAGAGCGGAAAAAAATGAACAGATCGGCAGAGTTTGAATATTTAGTGATTGGTGCTGGACCAGCAGGACTCCAAATTGGATATTTTCTAGAAAAAGCCAATCGGGATTATCTGATATTAGAAGCAGGCAATACTCCTGGAACTTTCTTCCAAAAATTTCCTCGACATAAGAAATTAATTTCAATTAACAAAGTTTACACTGGTTACAATGATCCAGAAATAAACCTGAGATGGGATTGGAACTCTTTGCTAAGTGATAGTGAAGAAATGCTGTTTAAGAATTACAGCAGAGACTATTTCCCAAGTTCAAAAGCTCTAGTGAGATATTTGAACGATTTTGCTGTTCACTTTAATTTAAAAGTTAAATACAATTGCAAAGTTCTCACAATTGCCAAAAAAGATAAATTCATGGTGATAGATAGCAGCGGCAATGTTTACTCCGCAGCACGTCTAATCATTGCTACGGGTTTTTCTAAACCCTATACTGCACCAATTACCGGAATCGAATTAGCAGAAAATTACACAGATGTATCTATAGATCCACAAGACTTTACTAATCAAAAGGTGTTGATTATCGGCAAAGGTAATTCAGGGTTTGAAATAGCTGATAATTTAATTGAGACAGCAGCACTGATCCATATAGCCAGTCCAACTCCTGTATCTATGGCATGGAAGACTAAGTATGTCGGAAATTTGCGAGCAGTTAATAATAATTTTCTCGACACTTACCAGCTAAAGTCGCAGAACGGAGTTTTGGATACAATTATTAACAAGATAGAGCGTCAAGACGGTAAATATCTCGTATCTTTTTCCTACACGCACGCCTACGAAGAACAAGAAGACCTAGTTTACGATCGCGTAATTGTATGTACTGGATTCCGCTTTGACAATTCTATCTTTGACGAATCATGTAAACCTGAGCTAACTATCAACAACCGCTTTCCAGCTCAAACTAGTCAATGGGAATCAACCAACATCAAGGACTTGTATTTTGTTGGGGTACTCATGCACGCTCGGGATTATAAAAAGAAGCAATCTGGCTTTATCCACGGCTTCCGTTACAATATTCAGGCACTGCACCATATTTTAGAGTATAAGTACTACAATCAGGAGTTACCCTATCAGCTCATACCTCCCACCCCTTGTGATTTGACGGAAGCCATTCTTAAACGGGTGAATCAAAGCTCAGGGTTATGGCAACAAACAGGTTTTCTGTGCGATGTGATTGTTATTTCTGATCAGGGCAAACAGGCTCGCTACTATCAGGAATTACCAACAGATTATGTGCATGACAGTGAGTTAGGTCAGTATACTCACTACTATACAGTGACCTTAGAGTTTGGGTACGATGTTGACAAAATGCCTGAACCTTTCGCAATTAAGCGTGTTCACCGCAATAATGCTGACAATGCCTCACAGAGTGCGTTTATCCATCCGATTATTCGTCACTTCTGCAGTAATACACTGATTGGCGAGCACCATATCATCGAAGATTTAGCGGCGGAATGGAATGAGGATGTGCATATTAAGCCATTGTTACAATTCTTGCGTAATCAGCTTAATATGCAGGTATCTCTAACACCAGTAAGCTAGTTATCTAGTATGCTTTGCGACGTTGAGTAACCTCATTGCTTTTGCAGCGGTATTTCAACAATAAACTCCGTCCCCTCTCCTAAAGTAGAATCACAAATTAACTGTCCCTTGTGTTTCTCCACCACAATCTGATAGCTAATAGACAACCCCAATCCCGTACCACTTCCTATCGGCTTAGTGGTAAAAAATGGGTCAAAGATTTTTTGCCGCACTTCCTGAGTCATTCCACAACCGTTATCAGCAATCCGAATCCTTACAGTATTGGAGTTTCCTAGTTCAGTGCGAATGCGAATCGTAGGGATTGAGGATTTGGTATTGCCAGTTTTTAGTCCGCAGTTCCTAATCCTGAATTGCAAAGCATCAATCGCATTACTGAGAATATTCATGAACACCTGATTGATCTGACCAGCGTAACAAGTTATTTTAGGCAGTTGTCCGTATTCTTTGATAACTTCAATCTCAGGGCACTCGTCTTTGCTTTGAAGTCGGTGCTGTAAAATCATTAAGGTATTCTCGATTTCCTCATGAATATTTACAGGCTTCATTTCAGCTTGTTCTAAATAAGAGAAATTGCGTAACCCTAGAATAATATTGCGGACACGCGTGGTTCCAAGGTTCATAGAATCCAAAACCTTTGGCAGGTCTATTAGCAGGAAATCCAAGTCAATTTCAAAAGCTTTTTTCTGCACTTTCGGAGAGGGATTGGGGTATTCCTGCTGATAAACAGCAACCAAATCTAGCAAGTCCTTTACATATTCATAAGCATGAATGGCATTGCCATAAATAAAGTTAATAGGGTTATTGATTTCATGAGCAATTCCCGCCACCATTTGCCCCAAACTCGACATTTTTTCACTTTGAATTAATTGGATTTGGGTGTTTTGCAATTCTTTTAGGGCTTGCTTCAAACGTTGATTTTTTTCGTTAAGTTCCTGCGTTCTGTAATCAACTTTCGCCTCTAGGGTACGGTTGTATTCTTCCAAGCGTTCATTTGCTTGTGCCAAATTTTGGTAAAGCATAGCATTTTCTAGAGAAATTGCCGCTTGGGTGGTGATGAGTTTGAGGAGTTCTATGCGATCGCCTGTAAATGCTGCCGTCGCTAAATTATTTTCTAAGTAAAGAATGCCGAGCAATTTGCCCCTATTGATAATTGGGATACACAACAGGCTCTTGGGTTGCTCGCGGATAATATATTTATCACTTGCGAAGGAAGCGACATAAAATGTATCATAAATTACTAAAATTTCCTGCGTGCGTTTGACGTAATTAATCAAAGTTACAGGAACATCTTCGCTTGACTCTACAGGAATTGATCGCAATGCCGTGCAAGTGCGCGTATTATCTGAACTGGAACTGACTGCGGTGACGGCTAAGCGTAAATTATCACCATCGCTCAAAATCAGAGCGCACTTAGAAGCCCCAGCATTCTCCATCACAATTTGCATTAAGCTGGAAAGCAGTTGCTCAAGCTGAATTTCCCCAGACAGTGCTTGAGAAGCTTTGATTGCAGATGCCAAATCTAGAGAGTCTGAAATCGTGGTACTACACCCAATGGTAGTTTGGTTACTGTTATCGATGGATAGAGGTGTGCTACTGTCAGGAGTACTATTCTCTCTCGAATGGGGGGTAAGTTGTTTTTGGTTGAAAATGGGCGCAAGTAAGTGGGGATAGCGTTTTTTCAAGTCGTCAACTTTGGCTAATGCTCCCCAGCGAACGTATCCATAGTAAGCATCAGTGAGATAGGTTTGAGCAATCTTGTGTTTACCCCATTCTAGATAGAACTTAGCAGCAAGTTCGTTGGCGAGAGCTTCTTCATTGATGTACTCGTGTTCTTTGGCTAAGGTAATGGCGCGATCGTACAATTCCATTGCCTCTACATTGTTACCCAGAACGCGATGTTGCTCTGCCTCTACCAAATAATATTTATGCAAAAAATTCATTGGGGCGTGTTCTGCCCATGTTTTCATTCTGCTTTGATTGTCAAATACCTTCTCTAAAATTTGGTTTCGTTCGGCTTGATCCACCTCGGGATAAATTGCCAACAAAGTCAGAGAATTATAAATATAAAAGATAGCAAAAACTTGTTGTGCTAGGACATTGTCTAAATAGTTTTCTGCCCATTTAGCATTTTTCCTAGCTTGATGGTAATCCTGAAACAAATAACACAGAAATAATTTTTGAAGATATAAGTACAAAATAGCTTGTCTGTTACTAGCTTGCTGATGAAGAGGAAGCATAATTTGTTCATCGTAAGCTTCACCTCTTAACAAACATGGGTTTTTAGAGCGTCCTATCAAGTTTAAGATTGCTTGCCAATTGATTGCATTAAGCTGAAGTACTATTTCTTGCTTGAGTTGACTAATCATCTCATGATAGGTAGCTATTTCCTGTTCCAGCCATGGTAGTTCTTTTCCAAGCCAAAATAAATGCTCAATATATATATGTGCAGAGAAGGAAGCATTTTGCAAATCACCAGTTTCCAGCCCTATGGAGTAAGCTTCTAGCAAAGAGTTTAAGGTTTCTCTAAGGTGCTCTTTCCAATGTCTATTAAAAGTATTAAACGCAAAAATAACTATGCTTTTAATCTCTTTAGCATTAAAACGTGTTAACAAATTTAAAGCCAGTTGACCGAACCTATAGGCGTAATCAATATCTTGATTTACATTCCACAGGGTAATACTGTAACCCACATAAGATGCAGCAGACGAAGGACAATTGCCATAGTTAAGTGATAAATTGACTTGTTTCAAAACGACTAAAGTAAACAAGAGAGGATGACTCATAAAGGTAATGGGTAAGAGTCGCCACAGGATATTCATTGCTGCCAGTTTCGTTGGCTCAGTCATATTCGGCAAGTCGAGTAAGTCCTCAATTTCTCTTCCTGCCAAATCTCTCTGTGTTTCTTGCAATGCTATATCAATATCTTCTTGGCTTGGTTGTTCAGGAAATTTTATTCCAAGTAACTTCAGCACCTGTAACCCTGTTGTAATGGCTTCCACACCCCGACTTTGTGCTTTATAAGTTTCAATCCTGACTTCATAAACTTTCACTTTTTCCAACAGAGTTTTTGCTGTTGCCAACACCACTTTTGCTAATTGCTCTGTCTGCTCAAAATCGCCAGCTAAGTATGCTGCTTCTGCTGCTTTTTCATACAAAGCTAAAGTTAGGTTATAGTTCGTCTCCCAACTATCACAAGACAGAAATTGAATGCCAGTTGTTAAATATTTAGCTGCCGTTGCATACGCTGTTGATGCCAAAGCTCTACATCCAGCAACCAAATTCATCGTTGCCAGTTCATCGCGCTCACTTTGATTGGTGATTAATTCCACCGCTATGTTGAACTGATTAACCAAATCAAAAATCTTTTCTTTCCGTTCTTCAACTGGGGTTTTACTCAACAGTAATCGTCCAATTTTTAGGTGAATTGACTGTTTTTGAAATTCAGGGATCAGAGAATAAGCGGCTTGCTGTACTCGGTCATGTACAAATTTGTATTGGGGTAATTTGGAATTAGAAGTTGGATTTTTTTTAGGTTTTTGACTAGAAATAGCTCCTGAAGAACTATTCTTATTGACAAATAAATTATAATTATCAAAATCTTGTAAAACGAGCCCTTCAGCTAACGCCTTCCATAAGTTAGCCGCTGTATCTACCACAGACTTTTGATGCACAATACTCAGAGTTTTTAAATCAAAAGAATTACCGATGCAGGCAGCAAGTTTTAATACTTCTTGAGTAGGTTTTGGCAACTTCTCTATTTGAATTGCCATGAAATATACTACATCATCTGTTAAAGCTAATGCCTTTACCTTAGCAAGGTCATACTGCAAATGACCAACATAAAAGTTAAAATTTATCAGTTCTTCATCATCCAAAAATTTCAGAAATTGATGAATAAAGAAAGGATTCCCTTGAGTTTTGGCAAATACCATTTGGTTAAGAGGAATAGCAACCGCTTCTGGGCAACGGAGGGAATCAGCAAGGAGACGGTTTGAATCAGCTTGGTTTAAAGCTTCTATGTTAATAGTATTGATCGTTGCTTTTGTTTTTTGAATCTCATTTAGTGTCAGATATAGCGGATGTGTTTTTGAAACTTCATTATTTCGATAAGCACCAATCAGTAGTAAAGCGTCATTAGTTTTGCCATCTCTCTTTGTTTCTTCAAAAGCGTGAGTAGATAATCTAAGATTTTTTATGTTAAAATTGCTTGAACTCATTAATAATTTAATAAAATTTAAAGAAGCTGTATCTGCCCATTGCAAATCATCCAGAAAGATAACCAAGGAATGCTCAACAGTTGTGAATATTTTGAGAAATTTTTGGAATAAAAAATTGAAACGATTTTGGGCAGCGGTGCCAGAGAGTTCAGCAACGTTTGGTTGTTTGCCAATAATAAGTTCAAGTTTGGGAATAACATCAATAATGACTTGAGCTTGTTCACCTAATGCTGATAAAATATTGGCTTTCCACTGTTGAATTTGGGCATCAGTTTCACTGAGGAGTTGCCCGATTAAGTCCTCAAAAGCTTGCACCAATGCCGATAAGGGAATGTCGCGTTGCAACTGGTCAAATTTTCCTTGGATAAAGTAACTATGCTGTCGGGCGATCGCTTTGCGGACTTCGTTCACCACTGCTGTCTTGCCCACGCCAGGCACACCAGATACTAGTATCATTTCAGCTGTCCCCCTGCTTCTCACTCTCTCAAAAGCAGCAAGTAGGGTTTCAACTTCATATTTGCGACCATAGAGTTTTTGGGAAATTAAGAAACGGTCGGAAATATCCTGTTTTTTTAACTCGAAGGGTACGATTTTTCCTATTTCTTGCCACTGTTGCAAGCACAGTTCTAAGTCATACTTTAGTCCTTGAGCACTCTGATAACGGTCTTCAGGGTTTTTTGCCATGAGTAAGTTGATGATGTCAGACACAACTAAAGGAACGCCCTGATTGATACTGCTTACATTTGGTGGTTGTTTAGCAATATGGCAATAAACTAACTGTATTGGGTCAGTTGTGGTGAAGGGCAGCTGCCCAGTGAGAAGTTCAAAAAACGTGACACCAAGAGAATAAAAGTCAGTGCGGTAGTCGATACCTCGGTTCATCCTTCCTGTTTGTTCAGGAGAAATGTAAGCCTCCGTACCTTCTAAAACGTTGGGACTGGTAAGAATTTGAACTTCTTTGGGCACAACAGAGGCAATACCGAAGTCAATAAGTTTGATTTCAAGAGTTGTGGGATTAATTAGGATGTTCCCAGGTTTGATGTCTTTGTGAATGACACGGTTACGGTACAACTCATCTAAGGTAGAAGCGATTTGAACAGCAATATGGAGAAATTGTTGTAGAGGCAGGCATTTTGCCGAGTGCATATGATTGATGTAATCTTTGAGAGATATGCCAGCAAAATCCTCCATAACCAAGGCATAACTGTTTTGGTAGGGTTCCAGACTATAAGGTTTGACGATGCCTTGTAAGTTGAGGTTTTCCGTAATCATATATTGATTGCGGAGTTTTGACAGTTCTTGGAAGCTAAGAGATCTACGCCGTAGGACTTTAATGACGACTGGTTTTTGGTCTTGTTCTCTTATTCCTCGATATACCAAAGTTTTCTCGCTTGCATAAATTTGCCCAATAATTTGATAACCAGTCAGTTTCAGCATTGCTGCTTTATATCCCTACGACGTCATTGATAACTTTATTTAAGGTTATTATTCGGCGATTGTAAGTGATAACACGCACACATAAGGTATGTCAGTAGTTAAATAAGAGTTTTGTAGTTGGTGATAGGTAAAGCTAACTTCCCCAGCATCTGCAACAGTCATAGATTGAAGTTGCTATGACCCAGTTTCCAGACGCTAAGCTAGTGGTCTGTTGCATTAATTACTAAGGGTTAGTCTTTTCACCTTTGACTGTTAACTCTTACTTGGGTGGGCTGATAGTCTGAACCAAGTTTATTGGCACAAAAACCAAAGTCGCGTACTTGATTTGGCTCAACCACCCTTCCCCAGTCTAAAGGCGTGACAACATACTGCGTCGCTCCCTGTGGTTTAAAGTTACCGTTCCAAGAGTTATTAATAGCAGCTTGTTTCATGTTAAATGTCAGCAGCCAATTGTTAACCTTAGCATTGCTCTGATTCATAATTCTGAAGCTGACACAAAATCCCGTTTGCCAATTTGTATAGATATCAGAAGTGACTGTCAGTTGGGAAGAAGAGGAAGAGATACGGGGAGATGAGGGAGATGAGGGAGTGAGGGAGGGAGGGAGTGAGGGGGATGAGGGAGTGAGGGAGTGAGGGAATGAGGGGGATGAGGGGGATGGGGATGAGGGAGTGAGGGAGTGAGGGAGTGAGGGAGATGAGGAAGAGACTCCTAATTTTGAATTTTGAATTTTGAATTTTGAATTGATTTCTCCCCTGACTTGCGCTACTTCGCCTACTCCTCCACTCGTTTGCACGGGTGCTACTTGAGAAAAATTAACCGGTAGCAGTTGGGATAGTAGTTGCTGCTTAGGAATATCAACACTTAACCAATCATCTAATAAGATACCACCTGTATCAGCACTGTTAGGATTCCAGCTCCAGTAGGCAAAGCTCAATTTTTTCTGTTTAATATATTTGATAAATTCGTTTTGCCAAATTCCTTCTTTAGAATTTGTATCTACTTGCCGTCCACCAAACTCACCAATAAAAATGGGCGCTATATTTTGACTAGAAATATAGTGAAATCCTATTTGCCAGCGATCAATAAGATTTTTGGGAAATTTTCGCTCCCAAAACCAAGGCTGATCCGCAACTCCAGGACCATACTCATGAGGTGAATAGACAAGCTTGTTGCGACGAGATAAACGTATTGGGTAGCGCTTCACTCCTTCTAAATTGCCACCTTGCCAATGCTTGGGTAGCTTTTGTGTAGGGACGTTCTTTTCTACCCCTTCCACAACAATTAGCCAGTTAGGATTAACATCAAGAATAGCATTACCAGCCCGTTCTGCTGCTAGTCGCCAGTCTGTGGCTAAATCGTTAGTACCCCAGCTCGCTTTTCCGTGGGGTTCGTTTTTTAGATCTGCACCAATAACGTTCGTTTGATTCTTATACCTATAAGCTAACATTTTCCAAGTATCAATCCAGTCTGCTTCTGTGAAGCCGTCTTCATACCACAATTGAGAAATGCGCTGATCGCTTAAACAATGGTTATCGAGTAGAATGAGTAACCCCTGACGTTGTGCTTCCTGAATGATTAAGTCCATGACTTGTATTGGGGTTTTCCCCTCAAGTTCTTTGTTGCTACCAATACTGAAGTCAATACCGTTAACATTAGGGGAACGTAGTGCTTGCAGAGAATAAGGCAACCGAATCAAGTTGTACCCGAGCTTTTTAATCTGCGCTAGTATCTCTTTATAATCTCGCTTCCACAAGCCGTGAGGTACGTGCGTTTCTGTTTCCGTACCAAACCAGTTCACACCTCTAAGTAAAACTTGCTGACCTTTGGCATCAAGAATTTTTGCGCCACGCGTTGAAAGTGGTAATTCGATTGTCATTTCACCATCGACCACATTTACCTGGCTACGTACAGGTATCGCGACGATACCCATAAGAAATACGACTATAAGTACTGACAATATAAGTAATTGGTTATAGAATTTTATTTTTTTTCGTTTCTTTTGATGGATATATCGCATACTATAGTTTCCTGACTTACAGGGTTGGGAGCAGAAAACCCACACCTATAAAAAGTGGGATGAACTTGTTATCACCTCTCAAAATATGCTAATATAAAACACCCTGCTATAAACTCTTGACAAAACCAGTTTTCAATGAAACATACTTATTGAAATTTCCTAACTTTAGTTAAGGGAATAATCAGATAAGTGGTCACTAAAGACTGGTGATGTAGTTCTTTCCTTAAAGGAATGGATTGCTATAGACAACAGTTCTGCAAACAGGTGAAGTTCAAGAGTTAAAATCTAGCAAATAGCCACATCGCTTCTGTATATATGTTAGTAAGTAAAGTAAAAAAATAGGCAAAAAGTATACTAAGAACCGACCCAGACTCAAAAGGGCGACTAGATGAAAAAACATATAGTTGACCTCTAGGAAAATTTGGGGTCTGGAGCGAGAGGATATCGGGAAGTAGCACGCCTGTTTTCTGTTGATAGCCAGTTTGGGTCTCCTGCTACTAGGGAGAGCCAAAAGGTAAGTCAAAATCTCGCAATTTAGTTGCCTTTGACACAAACCATGTGCTGAAAACCGTGGAAGTATCAAAAAAATCCAGGTTAAGCTAGAGAAGAGAGTTAAGGTTAGCTTTGCACCCTTTTGGGGAAAAAGCAAAACTCATTCTCACCGCAGGAATTTTCTCAAGTTGGCATTGTCCTTACTCCATGCTGCGAATCATTACTCAGCAGGCAGACGTTAGAGCAGAACTACAACGGATCTGCGATCGCACCCATGATGAACAGGTGCTCCACAAAGAAGCAACAGTGCGGGAAGTGTTGCAGGCAGTGAAGCGCCAAGGCGATAAAGCTGTACTGCATTACACAGCCGAATTCGATAAGCAAACCCTCAAGCCAGAAGAACTGCGCGTGACAGGCTCAGAACTGGATGCAGCATACCAACAGGTATCAAAGGAATTGCTCCAGGCAATCAGGCTGGCTTGCCGCCAAATTGATACATTTCACCGCCAACGAATTCCCAAAAGTTGGGTACAATTTGGCGATGATGAGGTCGTTTTAGGCAAACGGTATACACCAGTAGACCGAGCAGGGTTATATGTGCCGGGTGGTCGCGCCGCCTATCCAAGCACGGTATTGATGAACGCAATTCCGGCAAAGGTAGCTGGTGTACCGCACGTGGTGATGGTCACACCACCAGGAGCAGACAAAGCAGTTAACTCAGCCGTGCTGGTCGCAGCACAAGAAGCTGGAGTGCAAGAAATTTATCGCGTCGGAGGCGCACAGGCGATCGCCGCTTTAGCCTATGGTACAGAAACGATTCCTAAAGTTGATGTGATCACAGGTCCAGGTAATATTTATGTAACTTTGGCGAAAAAACTCGTCTATGGCACCGTAGGCATTGATTCCTTAGCAGGACCAAGCGAAGTGCTGATTATTGCCGATGAAACCGCAAATCCCGTACACGTTGCCGCTGACTTGTTGGCGCAAGCCGAACATGATCCAATGGCAGCAGCAATTTTGCTAACCACGGATACAGCATTGGCAAAGAACGTACAAGTGGCGGTGGAAAGGCAGCTGATAGACCACCCTAGGCGCTTGCTGACAGAAAAGGCGATCGCTCACTATGGTTTGATAGTGATTGTCGAATCCTTAGAAGCAGCAGCCCAACTCTCGAATGAATTTGCCCCCGAACATTTAGAGCTGGAAGTAGAAGACCCGTGGGAGCTACTACCACTCATTCGGAATGCGGGTGCCATTTTCTTAGGGTATTCTACACCAGAAGCCGTAGGAGATTATTTAGCTGGACCTAACCACACCCTACCAACTTCCGGTGCTGCTCGCTATGCCTCAGCCTTAGGAGTCGAAACTTTTATGAAACATTCAAGTATCATTCAATACTCTCAGACTGCACTAGAAAAAGTGGCGGGTGCAATTGATGTGCTAGCAACAGCTGAAGGCTTACCTTCTCACGCTGATTCTGTCAGACGCCGAGTTCAAAAGGAAGAGTAAATTTGAATTAGAATTATTAATTTTTTCCTGAGATATTTGGCAAAATAGAGCCTATGGGTTACAAATGAAACTTTAAGGCTATACAAACTTATGCCCCTAAATTGGGCAAAGTTAGTGTAGCCATTAATCTCCTTCTGCCGTTACGTATGTAAGGGATCTACTCTTGTGGAGACGACATTGGTGCTAAAAACTATTTTGGTTGCTTTGGATGATTCCGAACTTGCAGACAGAGTCATTCAGACTTTACAAGAATTGGTGCTGCCAAAAGATAGCAAAGTCATTCTCTGCCATGTGTTTCCTACATCAGAGTCCGAGATGGAACTACCCGCCGACCGTCCTCAACCAGAGTCACCAGCATTTTCTTATTTCCATATTGAAAAACAATTGCAATCCTATCAGACAATCTTGCCAGTTGAAAGCGATATAGAAATTGTTACTGGCGACCCAGCAGAAGAAATTATTCGCCTTGCCAATATTTACAAAGCTAATTTAATTATGATCGGCAGTCGTGGGTTAACTGGTATGAACCGAATTGTCCAGGGTTCTGTGAGTTCTCAAGTGGTGGAAGAAGCCAATTGTTCTGTATTAGTTGTCAAGCCGGGATGAAATAGGTAGGAGAAAAATCATACCTTAAGCAGATTGAAAAATTCACGCATTATTATAAATAGGGGCTTGTAATTGCGAGGTCACAAACCTTGTAGTTGGTGTGTAGGTTAGACTCTTTTCATATAAGATAAAATTATATTTAAAAAATTAAATATTTAGAAAGTTTAAGTGGTTGCCTGAGGGCGATCGCTCCGTGTCATCGCACCCTTTACACACCATTTCAAACTAAAACAGCGTAAATCAGCTTTCCCCTTTATTGAAGTATAACTTGGCACTTTACTCTATGCTAAGGTTGGTTCGAGTGTTTTAAGTCAGATTCATCAGGAGCAGCGCCAAAAAGTGGAGTAAAACGTTAAAGTCTGTATGGATGGGCAAGAATCCAGCCTAGGAATATTTGTCCATACCAGAAATCAGCGATAGTTTATGTCAACACTTTTAAACAACCGCTATCGAATTCTTCATACTTTGGGAAGTGGTGGATTTGGTGAAACTTTCTTAGCAGAAGATACCCAAATGCCATCGCTTCGCCGTTGTGTTATCAAACGACTTAAACCTATTCACAATAACCCCGAGATTTACCAACTGGTACAAGAGAGGTTTCAACGGGAAGCCGCGATATTAGAAGAATTAAGTGGAAATAGTAACCAAATACCAGCTTTATATGCTTATTTTGAGTTAAATGGGCAATTTTATTTAGTTCAAGAGTATATTGAAGGCGATACCCTGACAGCTAAAGTCAAACAGCAGGGAGTCTTGAATGAAAGTGCTATTCGAGAAATACTAGCAAGTTTATTACCTGTATTGGAGTACGTACACTCAAAGCACATAGTCCACCGTGATATCAAGCCAGATAACATTATTTTACGCCATCGGGATGGAAAACCTGTACTGATTGATTTTGGTGCCGTAAGAGAAACAATGGGTACAGTGATTAATTCTCAAGGAAGTCTCGCTAGCTCAATTATCATTGGAACACCAGGTTATATGCCCAGCGAGCAAGCAATGGGTAGACCGATTTATGTTAGTGATTTATATAGTTTAGGAATCACTGTCATTTATCTGCTGACAGGGAAACAACCGCAAGAACTGGAAACAGATCCACACACTGGAGAAATGATCTGGCGTTCTCATGCCTTAAATGTTAGCCCAACGATGACATTTATCATTGACAAAGCAATTGCCTACCATCCACGGGATAGGTTTGCCAGTGCTAGAGAAATGTTGCAAGCTTTGCAGGGGATAGCGAATACAATTTTACCGACACAACCGCCTTCTCAACTGCCTGGGATTGCTACAGCACCCACCACAAAAACTCAAAACACCATTTCCATAAATCGAGAATCTTCCCACATACCTTCGCCTCAAGACAGTAAGCACAAAGGAATCCTGATAGCCAGTATAATTTCTGCGGGCGGTTTGATTGGTGCGTCAACAATTATTGGTTTAGTGTTAACAAAATCTTTTCAACCGTCTTCAGAATATTCATTAGTTACTGAAGGAACTTCGCGATCGCCATCAGAAAATTTGGATTCCTTGCCTTCTTCCGCATCTGGAAACACAAATCCTCAACCTCAAAAAGCCTCAACGCCTGCACAACCAGATACAAATAGTATTCGTCTGCCCAATTCTTTTTATTTTCTAGCAGATTCTGCCTTTGCAAAATCACAAACTGCTGTTAAGCAAGTTAAAACTTTACAAGCAGCAGGTTATGCTCAAGCAGGAATGTTTTGGATACCAGAGTATCCCAATCTGTCGGGTAAGCAGTTATTTGAAGTTTACGTAGCCACGTTTAGCGATCGCAACAATTGCGTTGACTTGCTCAGAACTTATGGAAAAGTCAATTCCAAGGCTTATTGCGCCTTTGCTAGCAAAAATCCAAATTCACCGCCTGATCGGTTGTATTTCAAGCAAATTTCTACCCCATCTACACCTCCGTCAACATCAACACAGCCAGTTCCTACAAAGACATTAAACGATTACTCTTGGCTTTCTCAAAGATTGGTAACAGATGGAGATTTGGATGACAAAGACGGTTTTGAGCTTGATATTATGCGAAATTCAATTTTTGCACGTTATGGTCGCCGTTTTAACACTCCTGGCTTACAGGATTACTTTAATTCACAGCCGTGGTATCGTCCAATTTATTCACCACTAGAATTTGATCAGCGTAACTTTTTATCAGATTTAGAACGGCGGAATGTTGAATATATTTCAGAATATCAAGACCGTTACAACCGGAGATATTTTACGAAATAACCCAAAACAGTTGGTTATTCTATTTTTGAACTGCTACCAAAATTATCACTATTAAACTAAAAACAAGAATTCAAAAAATATCCTTGCGCTTTTGTAAGCACAAGGTAACAGCCAGGTAAATCGCTGTATGCAAACACAAAATGCCCCAATTCAAACTTAAATTCGACCATGTTGCATCATAAATAGGCTTTGGCTCAAAGGGTTGCGGAACTATGCTACCATCAAGTAATTTCATCGGTTCGGGAACCATTGCATTAATATTAACCAAAGCACCATAAGCACCAATTGACCAACGACTGATCATTAACCAAGAAGCTTTACTGGCAATACCTTCCATGTTAAACAAGACGCCAGAAAAGATAATTTGGGGTATCAACAGTAGGGGTAAAGCACTATTTGCTTGACTACCATTTTTCACAACCGCTGACACCAGTAATCCCAAACTCATGCTTGTTAAAAGCGTCAGAAAAGTCGTTACTGACAATCCCAATTGCCAAGAAATTAATTCTGGCTGTGGTGATCTAAAAAGTAGGAGAATCACGAGGGAAATCAACAGAGTTTGTAACAATGCTAAGCCAGAAAGCACTGTTAATTTGGAACCAAGATAGGCAAACAAACCCAAATTCGCCAGTCTTTCTCGCAGGTAAATTGCCGCCTCTTTGACGATTTCTTGCAATGAACTAGAAAGTCCCACCCACAACGCAGCACAAGTAAATACAAATAATACCCGCAATGCTAAAGGCGCGAGATTTGCATCTGGTTGTTCTGGTAAAACAAAGGGGTGTTCATCTTTGAGTGCTAGAGTAATTAAACTAATACCGATGGGTGCTGTTAAAAGTCCTAAAGCAAGGTTGATGCGATCGCCCTTTTGGATCTGGAAATAACGTTGAGTAAGAATACTCAATTGTTTTACCAAAGATATACCAGCAGCCTGTTCATTACCAGCATTGACTTGTGAGGTTTGATTTCCTGGACTGAGGTGATTGGTAACGTAGCGGCGATAATCATCTGATTGGTGAAATCTTTCAGCCTGGTCGATGACATTTTCTGGTTTTTCGAGTTGGTTGTAAATATCGGCAAAGTCATCTTTGACGCCAAAAAATTGCAAACACTGATCAGGGGGACCAAAATAACAGAGGCGTCCGCCTTGACCAAGAAAAACAACGCGATCACACAACTTAATATTCGCCGTTGCATGAGTGACCAAAATTACCGTTCGTCCCTGATCCGCCAATTTCCGCAACAACTGCATCATCTTTTTATCCAACCCCGGATCAAGCCCAGATGTCGGTTCATCTAAGAAAAACAACTTCGGATCAGCAAGCAACTCCACCCCAATACTCACCCGCTTCCGCTGTCCGCCACTCAGTTCGCATACCTTAGCATTCCGGCGGTGAGACATTTCCACATCTTGTAAAGTCTTTTCTACCACCGTTGCTACATCAATATCCGGCGGTAGTCGCAGCTTAGCCGCGTAGGTTAGCACTTCTGCAACCGTCAGTTCCCGGTGAATAATGTCATCTTGGGGAACATAACCAATTTGCATCCGATAGATATTAAAGTTTTTTCGTAAATCTTCCCCATTCAAATAGACCACACCCTGGGTTGTTTGTTCAGTTCCCAACAGCGTCCGCATTAAAGTTGACTTACCCGCACCGCTTCCCCCAACTAACGCCACAAACTGTCCCGGTTCAATCGCAAAAGAAATATCATCCAGTCGCCGCTTTCCTTTAGTTTCCAATACCAAATTGCAAGCATCAAGACGAATTTGATTACCTTGATCGAGTACCTGTAGTTCATCGCCACGCAGTACCAAAGTGTATGTTCCGATACGAATGGTTGCTCCTGGTAGTAGTACAGCAGTACCGTTAACTCGCTGTCCATTAACAAATACGCCGTTGGTACTATGGTCTTGCAAGATGTAGCGCCCTTGAGCATCTGTATCAATTGTCGCGTGGCGACGAGAAACAGTGGGAGCTTCTAAAGGTAGAGTAGCGTTGATATCTCGTCCAATTAAAACAGAGCGATTTTTCAAGGAAATTGAGTGCCAGCCAGGTGTAACATTTGCAACTGGCTTTGAGGGATTGCAGTACCTCAGCACAACTAAATTTTCCGGATTTTGACCGATTTTGATTTCTGTGCCGTTTTTTAGAGAATAGCCAGATTCTGAAGTGATGCGCGTGCGCTCAATATATAGTCCGTTGGTGCTTGGTTTCTGACCGTCGCCATCATAAATGCGGTAGTCTTCCCCTTCTTGGCGTAACACTGCTTGGCAACGTCCGACTATTTGCCAGTCTTCCGGGACGACTAAATCCACAAGGGTGCGATCGCGCCCAAGTATGTGCTGTTGCTTGGTCAGTTCAAGGTGTAAAACCTTTCCCTGGCTTTTTAGCTCTAAATAAGTGTTATTACTTAATTGATTTTTGTGTTTTATTTTTATTTCCATTGAATTACTTAGATAGTTTCTAAGGTGGTTTTGTCTTGGCTGTAACTGCCTAAAGTAATAGATATATAAAGTTTTTGCGAAAATAGGATGAAAGATAACCGAAAAATATTTTAAAAAATATACTTACATTAAAAGTACTTTTTATTATAAGCATTTTGAAAAAACGTAGTTGGTAAAGTTATGATGGCACCGACAATTTTGAACAATCGCTACCAAGTCATTCGGGTACTGGGTGCTGGTGGGTTTGGTGAAACATTCCTAGCAGAAGACACCCAAATGCCATCTGGTCGCCGATGTGTGATTAAGCAACTCAAGCCAGTGGCTGATAACCCGCAGATTTACCAGTTAGTGCAGGAGCGGTTTCAGCGGGAAGCGGCAATTTTAGAAGAATTAGGTGATAGCAGCAACCAAATTCCCCGCTTATATGCCTACTTTTCGGAGCACACGGAGTTTTACTTAGTTCAAGAGTATATTGAAGGACAAACTCTCACGCAAAAGCTGCAACAACAGGGGAGACTCAGCGAGAGTTCGGTTAAAGAAATCTTGATCGACATTTTGCCAGTTCTGGATTACGTCCACAGCAAGCGGATTGTGCATCGGGATATTAAGCCAGATAACATCATTATTCGCAATAGCGATGGCAAGCCCGTTTTAATCGACTTTGGCGCAGTCAAAGAAACAATGGGAACGGTAATGACTGCTTCTGGAAACTCCAGCAACTCGATTGTAATTGGTACACCAGGGTTTATGCCGAGTGAGCAAAATGCTGGTCGTCCTATGTTTGCCAGCGATTTGTATAGTTTAGGGTTAACGGCGATTTATTTGCTTACAGGTAAGATTCCCCAAGAGTTTCCAACTGACTTTGCTACGGGTGAGATTTTGTGGCGGCAATTTGCTTTGAGTGTGAGTCCTAGTTTTGCAGCAGTGTTGGATAAAGCGATTCAGTCTCATGCACGCGATCGCTATTCCAACGCCAGAGATATGCTGCAAGCATTACAAACGGGCGTGACTCCCGTGACATCCCAATCCAATCCCACAGTCGTCTCCGCACCGCCTTCAGGAGGCTATGTTCAACCGCCAACAGTGGTATCAGCACCACCCGCAGGAGTTCCATACCAGCAACCAGGTTACTACCAGCAGTCACTATCTGCACCGAGCAAAGGAATGAGTGATTTGCAAAAAGCTTTAATCATGGGTGGTGTGATTGGAGCGTGTGTTGTTGGTGGTTTGTGGTTAACCAGAGGACAACAATCTGCTCAACCTGAGGCAAAACCAACTCCAACTGTAGTAGAACAAAACATTTCTCCAACACCAGCTACTTCTTCTTTAGGAACTTCTAACACTGGAATATCAGCACAAGCGCAACCTTCGAGCAATCCAACACCAGCTACCTCTTCTTTAGGAACTTCTAACACTGCAATATCAGCACAAGCGCAACCTTCAAGCAATCCAACGCCACCACCTTCTACCTCAGAAATTTACAACCAATCTCAGTTTTTACCCACATCTTCATCAATTACTAGAAACGCAGCAGTTAGTGTAATTAATCAGTGGTTACAAGCAAAGCGAATCATGTTTGCTCCTCCGTACAATCCTCAACCTGCTGCTGAGTTAACAACTGGCGAACAGTATGAAAAGACTGCAGGAGTAAACGGTTCAATCAATTCTCTTAAACAAGACGGTCACTATTACAAATATGGCGTACAAACTATTGACAGTGTTGACGATTTTTCTGTTAATAGTAATCAAGCTGTCATTCAAGTAAAAGTGACTGAAGAGCGCAAGCTTTTGGATAGTAATGGAAATATTCTTCCGAAGGAAAGTGATTTTAAAACTCGGACAGTTCGCTATAATTTACAGTTTGTAGATGAGCGTTGGAAAATTGCTTCTAGTGAAATAATTTCCAATTAATTTCCAAATAAATTTATTATGACAATTTTTAAAAGATTACCATATGTGGTAAGGTTTGTAGCCATAGCCACAATAGCTTCCTTGAGCGTAATAATTTGTGGGGTATTGTTAATGCGCTTTTCAGTTCCAAATTCACCTCTGAGAGCAACGACATCTCCAACTTCAACACCAGCGAGTGTTGTTTCTAATCTTCCTCTGTCGAGTTCTCCTGCTGATGAGTCAACCTCTGGTTCTTCTATCATATCTTCGGTAGGTTTAGTGAATAATCCAGCAGCAGAAATAAAACAAGCAAATCCCGTTTCAGTTCGGCAGCAGCCAATAGCTACTCAGCAAGCATACAGGCATTTTCCTTATGCACAAGCAGAGCAAAACCAATTGATGATTGTTAGTAGCTATGCCACTGGCAGAGACAAGCGTTTTGAGTTCATGAATGTTGAAGCAGGAAAAGCACTCATGCAGATGATTTATGCAGCTAGAGAGGAAGGTATTTGGATAATTCCCGTCTCAGGTTTTCGCACTATTGAGCAACAACAACAATTATTTCAAAACCAAATTAAGCGTCTCGGTTCCGCACAAGAAGCAGCGAAAGTTAGCGCTCCGGCGGGATATAGTGAACATCACACTGGCTTTGCTGTAGACTTGACTGATGGCAAATTTCCTAAGCAGGATATAAAGTTGCAGTTTGAAACAACAGATGCTTATCGTTGGTTAACTCGCCATGCTAAAGAATTTGGCTTTGAAATGTCTTTTAAGCAAAACAATTTCCAAGGAATTAGTTTTGAACCTTGGCATTGGCGATATGTGGGTACACCAGATGCAGCAGCGATATTTAGCCAAGCCAGAAATCAGCGATAGTTTATGTCAATACTTTCAAACAACCGCTATCGAATCATCCGTTCTTTGGGAAGTGGTGGATTTGGTGAAACATTTTTAGCAGAAGACACCCAAATGCCATCAGGACGCAGATGTGTGATTAAGCAGCTAAAGCCCGTGGTTAATAATCCCCAGATTTACCAATTGGTTCAAGAACGGTTTCAGCGAGAAGCGGCGATTTTAGAAGAACTGGGCGATGGCAGCGATCAAATTCCCCGATTATATGCCTACTTTTCGGAGAACGGGCAATTTTACTTAGTTCAGGAGTATGTTGAAGGACAAACTCTGACGCAAAAGCTCCAACAGCAGGAGAAACTTAGCGAGAGTTCGGTTAAAGAAATCTTGACTGACCTTTTGTCAGTTCTCGATTACATCCACAGTAAGCGGATTGTGCATCGCGATATTAAGCCAGATAACATCATCATTCGCAATAGCGATGGTAAGTCCATTCTCATTGACTTTGGCGCAGTCAAGGAAACAATGGGAACGGTGGTGACGGCTTCTGGGAACTCTGGCACGTCGATTGTCATTGGTACACCAGGATTTATGCCGAGTGAGCAAACAGCCGGTCGTCCTGTGTTTGCCAGCGATTTGTATAGTTTAGGGTTAACGGCAATTTATTTGCTTACAGGTAAAATTCCCCAAGAGTTGCCAACTGACTTTGCTACGGGTGAGATATTGTGGCGGCAATTTGCTTTGAGTGTGACTCCTAGTTTTGCAGCAGTGTTGGATAAAGCGATTCAGTCTCATGCACGCGATCGCTATTCCAGCGCTAGAGAAATGCTGCAAGCATTACAAGCAGGCGCGACTCCCAGTCCTACATTAGTTGTTGCACCTTCATTAAAGGGAGATGTACAGCCGCGAACAGTGGTATCAGCACCACCCGCAGGAATTCCATACCAGCAGGCACCAACCCCACCCAGCAAAGGAATGAGTAATTTGCAAAAAGTTTTAATTATGGGTGGTGTGATTGGAGCCTGTGTTATTGGTGGTTTGTGGTTAACTAGAGAACAACAATCTATTTCTTCGCCTCAAAAACCAACTCAGCCTGTTTCCATTGGTTGGTTGAGAGCTGGATCTGTAGACAACACTTCAGGCAATCTCTCTAACGGAGAGCCGTTGATTCCGTCAAAACAGCCTGTTACAATCTCCCCACCCGTTGTCCCGTCACCTAATTCACAAGTCATTCTTACTACAGACGTTAATTTAAGGAGTAATCGGCCACAGCCACCTCAATACGATTTGACAGGTAAAAGAACCACACTTAGGGCTGGACAGAGGCTAGTAGTTTTAAGAGTTTATTCTTTCGTAGACCCTAATTCCGACTCACCGCTTACCAAAGTCTGGGTAGAAGTAGGTTTACCACATTAGGGCGTTGCTAAATTGAGGTATAAAATTTTCAAGTTGAATTTTAAAAACCCTTATCTTTGCGCCTTTGCGTCTTTGCGCGAGCCTGACACGGGAGTTTAGAATTATAAGTGATTAAGCGAACTGGATATTAACCACTTGCAACAGGAGAAAAGGGTAAAATGTCTCTCGAATGTATTTCTCCTGACAGACGCTAAATATGCAAAAGCTGCTGAATAACCGCTATCGAATTCTTCGCACTTTGGGAGGCGGTGGATTTGGAGAGACTTTTCTAGCAGAGGATACCCAAATGCCCTCACTCCGTCGTTGTGTGATTAAACAACTCAAACCAATTGAGGATAATCTTCAAATATACCAGGTGGTACAGCAGCGATTTCAGCGAGAAGCAGCAATTTTAGAAGATTTAGGAGAAGGTAGCAATCAGATTCCGCGATTGTATGCTTATTTTTCAGAAAATAGTCAGTTTTACTTAGTACAAGAGTATATAGAAGGACAAACTCTCGCATCTAAGTTACAAGAGCAAGGTTTGATGAGTGAGAGTGCAGTCAAAGAAATTTTGACAAGTATTTTACCAGTTCTCGAATATGTTCATAGCAAAGGCATTGTCCACCGAGACATTAAGCCAGATAATATCCTCATTCGCCATGCTGATGGTAAACCCGTTTTAATTGACTTTGGCGCAGTCAAAGAAACAGTAGGAACTCTAATAAGTCCTTCGCTTAATTCTACACAGTCAATTGTCATTGGTACACCAGGATTTATGGCTAGCGAACAATCGGTAGGACGCCCGATGTTTGCCAGTGACATCTACAGTTTGGCACTCACCGCGATTTATTTACTTACAGGTAAAACGCCGCAAGAATTAACCGCTGATCCAGCTACGGGAACTCTTATATGGCGACAATATGCTTTAAATATCACTCCCAGTTTTGCCACTGTATTAGATCAAGCGATTCAGTTTCATGCACGCGATCGCTTTGCCAACGCTAGACAGATGTTGCAAGCTTTGTATCTTGGTGCAACGCCTGTGACTCCCACAGTACCAATTGTTCGTCCGATTGCACCGGCTTCTCCAATCGTACCTTATGACCGTCCACCAGTATTAACTGTACCGCCTTCTGCAACACCTCAACATACCATTCCTGTCAGCCCAGGATCAGCTCCTCAACCTTTTTACCACAGTGGTAGACAAAACAGTGAGCAGAAGGGTTTCGTTCTTAGCAGCATCATTGTAGGTGGTTTGATTGGTGCATCTGTGATCATTGGTTTTGCCCTCAATAGACAACAACCTCAACCAGAGGTTGCACAACCACTGGTACAACACAACACATCGGTTCCTAGCTTTCCATTAGCTTCAGAACCCAAAGTGGCTGCTGTGTCACCCACTCCCCTTCAAAAGCCATCAACAATTCCCAGTTTTCCAGAACCCACCACAACACCTGTTGAAACTCTACAGCCTGTACTCCCAGAACTAACGCCAGTTCCCAGCACTCACCTTCCTAATCCTACCCAAACCCAATTTTCTCCGGTTCCTCTGGCAACACCAATGCCAACAAACAATCAGATCTCACCGATAGAGGCTGTGCAAAATTATTACTTAAGTATTAACCAGGGTCAGTATAGAACAGCTTGGGATCAACTCATACCAAGCTACCAAAACAATCAACGTCTTCACCCTAAGGGTTATCTTTCTTACATTGATTGGTGGGGAGGAAAAGTTCAAAGCGTAGAAGTTGAGCAAGTTAGCATAGTAGAAGCAAGTACAGAAACAGCTACAGTCAATGCTCAATTAAAATATCTTATGAAAACTGGAGAAGTTATCCCTACTTCTGTGCGCTTTTTGCTTTTGTGGGATGCTGATAACAGCAGATGGGTTGTCGCGGATGTCAGCTAGTTTTCGGGATATATTTATTGTAAATTAGAGGGTTTAAGACCCCTTCCTTTGTACGTAGTACGCCAGATGTCTCAAGTCGGGAAACCCTCCCGCAGTGCTGCCTCACCACGGCACTGGCTCCTCAGTTTCAGCCGTGGTTAAAATCCCCGTTTGAAACTGTCTTCAATTTTGAATTTTGAATTTTGAACTTTGAACTTTGAATTGTTATTGTCGTCAGGGTGCTTAGTACTGTATTTCATAAATTCGTATCGTAATATGTCATGCTGAGCGAAACGCTAGTGAAGCGAAGCATCTGGGATTCTTCGTTGTGCTTCGCTCCACTCAGAATGACACACATAACGCTACGAACTTGTGCAATTCTGTACTTAGTATACATTTGTAAACTGTACAATGTCCCAGTGGGCTGCGTTATATTCTAACCGAATGAGAGCTGGGATAACGGAGCATGACAACCAAGCTGCTGAACAATCGCTATCAAGTGATCCAGGTACTAGGTGCTGGTGGATTTGGTGAAACTTTTTTGGCGGAAGATATGCATATGCCTTCTCGCCGTCGCTGTGTGATTAAGCAACTCAAACCTGTAACTAACAGTCCGCAAACCTACCAACTTATCCAAAACCGATTTGAACGAGAAGCTGCAACCCTGGAGTTTCTGGGGGAAGGTAGTGAGCAAATTCCTAAACTGTTTGCCTACTTTTCTGAGACAGGGCAATTTTACCTTGTTCAAGAATGGATTCAAGGTCAAACCCTAGGAGAGATAGTAAGAGCACAAGGGGTGTTGAGCGAAACTACTGTTAGGGAAATATTATTGAGTTTGCTGTCTGTTTTGGATTATGTCCACAGCAAAGGCATTATTCATCGGGATATTAAGCCTGATAACATTATTATCCGCTCCGCCAATAGCAAGCCAGTTTTAATTGATTTTGGCGCTGTTAAAGAAACAATACGTTCAGTAGTCAGTCCTGGAGGATATCCTACACAATCGTTGGTGATAGGGACACCAGGATATATGCCTAGCGAGCAAGCGGTTGGACGTCCAGTTTATGCCAGTGATATCTACAGCTTGGGCATGACAGCAGTTTATTTGCTCACTGGCAAACATCCGTATGAATTACAAACGCATCCTCAAACTGGCGAAGTTATCTGGCATCACCTTGCCCCTGAAGTGTCCCACGATTTGGCGATGGTACTCAATCAGGCAATTAAACCACAAGCTAGCGATCGCTACACAACTGCTAGCAAAATGCTTTATGCTTTGAAATCTGCAACTTCTCTTCCTACAGCAGAACCAACAGCTGCTTATCAACCGACAGTACCACTTTCACCTCCAGTGGCTGGTGTATCATCCTCATCCGGACATAGCCAACCACCGTTAGCTTCCAATCAATCCAATCAAAGAGCTCCTGTGATTCCAACTGCTACCCCAAGCAGCAACTGGCAAAAACCGACTTGGATTGTCGGGAGTTTAGTTGTGGGTAGCTTGATTGGCGCAGTGGCGATCGCCAGTATAACCCGTCAAAACTCTGAAGCTCCCATTACAATATCGCCCGCCTCTACACCGCTTCCAGAATCTAACGCTACAATTCCAAATTCTCCAACACCATCACAGACTCCTACTTCTGAAGCTACAACACGCAGAAAAAGGAGGATTCTTGCACCGCCTCCAGTTGTCAGTGCACCTAACCCAGCACAACAGCAATCAGAAAGTTATACATCTGCCCCACCCTCAGTAAATCCTAACTCACAACAAGAACCATCAACATTTGAACCAGCACCAGAAGAACAAGTTCCACCAGTAGAATCTCAAACTCCAGTTACTTCCACGCCACAAGAAACTACACCGCCAGAATCAATTCCACAACAACAAACTACACCGCAAAAAGCGGAACAGCCAGATCCTCCTACTCCTACTCCTACTCCTACTCCTACTCCTACTCCTACTCCTACTCCTACCCCAACCCCAGAGGCTTCCACCCCACCTCCACAGCAGGAAAAAGAAAACACTGCAACTTCCAATACCACGAGTCGCAGCATTCCTACATTTCCCGTTGGCACGTCGGAAGATACTGTCAAAACAGCGTTGGGAAATCCTAGTAGGCTTTCCAGAGGTTTGTGGAAAACTCGTGCTTATGTTTATCAGCATGATCCAAACCGCGTTGACCTTGGTTATTTATTTGACCGTAAAACAGGAGTGCTGCGTCAAACAGAAGTTTCTTTTGCCCAATCTGTCGAACCACAGGTGATGCAGAATACATTGCAAGGGATACTGGGGGGTAATGCTTCTGGTGACATTAAGCAAGGACTGCAACAAGTCTATGAACGTAAAACGAATCAATACTCATTCAACGTTGGTGGATTAAAAGGGAGCATACAACGTAATTCAGAAGACCAAATTTACATTGCTGTTTGGGACTCCAACTTGCGTAAATAAGAAAATCTCTATCTACAGGTGGGGTTTTTTCTTGACAGTAGCGGTATGACATGGGTAATGTTGACTGGAGTTGCATCATGACAAGCAATAAAAAGACCCGGCGCAATTTTCTCATAACCAGTATGGCTGTTGCCGGCGGAATTGTCGGCACTTCAGCTTGTCAACAACTAACCAACACCACGGAATCGCCAGAAAATCCCAGTTCTACCGCTCAAACACCTCAAAACCAGCTCGCCTCTGCATCTCCTCGTCAACCCGAGGCAAAGATGCCACAACGAATCCTAGGACGCACAGGCGTGTCATTACCCATTCTTGGTTTGGGAGGATCTGCATCACCTCTATCTCGTCCGCCAAAGGAAGAAGAGGACAAATCCATAGCGATTATAGAACGAGCATTTGAGCTAGGGATTCGTTACTTCGATACGGCAGCCAATTACGGACCAAGTGAACAACGCCTAGGCAAAGTGCTTCCAGCACATCGAAAAGAGGTGTTTTTAGCCACTAAGACCAACATAAGAGACAGAGATGGGGCGTGGCGAGAATTAGAGCAATCTCTCAAACGTCTCAAAACCGATTCTCTGGATCTCTGGCAGTTACATTCCGTTTCCTTTGATTGGAATCTAGATGCTATCCTAAACACCAAACACGGTGCAATCAGGGCTGTACAAGAAGCGAAAGAGCAAAAAATAGTGCGGTTTGTCGGCATCACAGGACACCATGACCCCACAATCATCGCTGAAGCGCTACGCCGCTATCCATTCGACACCGCTCTTATACCTATCAACGCTGCTGATAAACACAACCCAAAACCTTTTATTACTAAAGTCCTACCAGTGGCTCAGGAGAAAAATACTGGTATCATTGCGATGAAAGTACCAGCATACGGTCGGCTGTTCAAGCCTGGCGTTCTAGAGGGAATGCATCAAGCTATGGGGTATGCTCTTTCTCAAAGCGGTGTCCATTGTTGCATTATTGCAGCAGAAGATGTTGCTTTGTTAGAACAAAATGTGAGAGTCGCTCAAGCTTTTCAGACTCTTTCAAATGATGAAATTTCAGCTATTGAACAACGTACTGCTGCTGTTTGGCAGGAGAATAGCTTTTTCCGTGAATGGGCTTAGTTTTTATACAAACCACCAACGTACTGTTGCGGAGTGCAAAAGCTTCATCGCTTGCGCGACACCATTTTCTGCTTCAATTTTTTCACCCAACACCTTTGAGATCCCCGACTTCTCTAAGAAGTCGGGGATGTTGTTTTTCACAAATCATTTAGGATTGCTATAAATCACTTTAAGGCAACTTTAATAGCATCTTAACGAGTATTTGGTGCTGGATTGCTAATCTTTTGCTGCATATATTTTCTAGCAGCAACGAATAAGTAGAGTTCAAAGTCTTGCAACAGCTTGATCATGCGCTAGAAAATACATTTCCTGGTTAATAGCTTAAGTCAGTTAAAGCTCACTATTTTGAGCTTATTTGGTTTCGGTTAGTATCCATACTTTGACTGGTATTGTCAAACCTACAATCAACAATTGACACATGGAACGCCTGCATTTTGAGCGACTATTATCTACCCGCTTTAAGCGGCGCGACGTTTTACTGGGTGCTGGATTCTTAACAGGTTTGGTGGTTACAAGCCAGTGGTCTAGCAGGGTGAATGCTCAACCTAAGTTTTCTGGTTACCCATTCAGCCTTGGTGTAGCTTCAGGTGAGCCGTATCCAAGAAGCGTTGTCCTGTGGACAAGGTTAGCTCCTGACCCTCTCAACGGGGGTGGAATGCCGTCAGAAAATGTCCCGGTGCAGTGGCAGGTTGCTACTGATGAAAAGATGACGCGAGTTGTGCGAAGCGGGACAGTATACGCCATTCCCGAACTAGGACACTCAGTACACGTGGTCGTTGATGGACTACAGCCTGAGCGATGGTACTGGTATCAGTTTAAAGTGGGCAGTGAAGTCAGCCCCGTTGGGCGCACCCGCACAGCGCCTGCTCTTGGAAAACGAATTCAACAGTTCCGCTTTGCGTTTGCTTCCTGTCAAAATTGGCAAGATGGCTACTTTGCGGCATTTAAACATATGGCAGAGGAGGAGCTCGACCTCGTCGTCCACCTTGGTGACTATATTTACGAGGGACCAGCACAGGCTGACCGCATCAGGCAGCACAACGGACCAGAACCCGTCACGTTGGAAGAATATCGCAACCGCCATGCCTTGTACAAGTCTGACACAAACTTACAGGCTGTGCACGCGGCTTTTCCATGGGCTGTGACTTGGGATGACCACGAAGTAGACAACAACTGGGCAGACGAAATTCCTCAAGACCCTGAGCTACAGCCGCGAGACCAGTTTCTTGCACGACGCGCTGCTGCCTTCCAAGCGTACTACGAGCATATGCCGCTGCGCCCATTCTCAAAACCTGAAGGCATCGATTTGCAACTCTATCGGCGTCTAACCTTCGGCGATCTAGTTGAATTTAACGTGCTAGATACCCGCCAGTATCGTACCGATCAGCCTTGTAATGACGGTATCAAGCCCCGTTGTGATCAAACATATGACCCGGCTGCTACCCTAACAGGTGCTGAGCAGGAAAAATGGTTATTTGAAGGTCTTGACCGCTCCAAAGCTCGTTGGAATGTCCTCGCTCAGCAGGTGGTCTTCACCCAACATGACTGGACAGCAGGTGAAGAGTCAGCTTTCAATGTTGACGCTTGGGATGGTTACGTAGCTGCCCGCCAGCGCATCCTTGACTTTCTGAATCAACGCAGACCTTCAAACCCGATTGTCATCACTGGTGATACCCATTCTAGCTGGGTTAGCGACCTGTTGGCGGACTTCAACAATCCTAGCTCTCCTGTAGTAGGTACTGAGTTTGTCGGCACCTCAATTACCTCTGGTTTCGGAGCCAGCGATAGAATTGAGGCTGCCTTGCCCGAGAGTCCATGGGTGAAATATTTTAACGGTCGGCAGCGCGGCTATGTGGTCTGTGACCTCACTCGCGAACGCTGGCGAAGCGACTACCGACTACTGCCGCAGTCTGCACCCACCGGACCGACAGTCCCCGACCCCAACGCACCAATTACCACGGCTGCATCTTTTGAACTCCCGGATCGAGGGGTTGTGAGACAGGTGTAGTTTCATTCGACTTTGCGATTTTACGGAGTGTAGTCAATAATCAAAATGCCAGATAAAAATCTGGCACATTCCTCTAATAGCCAAAGCGACCTCTCCCCGCCCTAGACTCAAAAAGCAGCAGCCCAAGTCAAACTCGACATTGGGCTGCTAGCTAATCATGACTACCTAACTTTGTTGTAATTTAATTACAAATTACTTCACAGTTACCTTACCGCCAGCATCTTCCAACTGCTTCTTAGCAGCTTCAGCGGCATCCTTGGCGATCGCTTCCTTAACTGGTTTAGGCGCAGCTTCTACCAAGTCTTTTGCTTCCTTGAGGCCCAAACCGGTCAACTCGCGCACGACTTTAAGTACAGCAATTTTCTTATCGGCTGGAACGCTTTCTAGAATGACATCAAATTCGGTCTGTTCTTCTACTGGTTCAGCAGCAGCAGGTGCAGCACCAGGAGCAGCAGCCACAAAGCCTCCAACTGGTGCAGCAGCACTGACGCCAAAGGTTTCTTCAATTTGCTTCACCAATGCAGCTGCATCCAGCAAAGGCAAGGTTTTTAGTAGTTCCAAAATTTGATCAGTTGCAGCAGACATGGATATAACTCCTGTAATGTTGATTAATGATTTGAGTTGTTCTAACTAGTACTAACGGCTCACTAGGAAGCACTTTCTTCGCCTTCTGAGCCTTTTTCCTGATCCGCGACAGCCTGCAAGGCACGAGCCAGCGAACCGGGAACCTCGTTGATACCCACAGCAATCTTGGTAGCCAAGGCGTTGATAGCACCAGCAATTTGCGCCATGAGTTGTTCTTTAGATGGCAAATCTCCCAATGCCTTGACATCAGGTTCTTTCAGCAGGCGACCTTCCATAACGCCGCCGCGAAGTTCTGTTTTCTTGCTGGCTTTCTGGAAATCTTGGTAAGCCTTAATTGCCGCAGAGAAATCCTCTTTAACTAGCAAAAAGGCGGAAGAACCTTTGAGCAATTCCGACAGCACTTGCCATTTTTCATCATCTTGAATGGCAATGCCCATCAGGGTGTTCTTAGTCACCTTGCAAACAGTCCCAGCCGGACGCAGCCGTCGCCGTAAATCTGTGATTTCAGCAACCGTCAGCCCTTGGTAGTCAATCACCAGTGCGAGTTGAGACTGGCTCAAAGTTTCTTTGAGGTCAGCGACTATTGCTTTTTTGTCTTCTATCGTTCTTGGCATTTGGGTTGTTTCACCTCCTTTAAAAATCCTTTTCTTGCTAATGACCAATTGCGTTTGTTGCTACTGGCTACAAAAACAACAAACCCCAGCTTTCACAGCCGGGGTTTTGCAGTAGACACGCAGCAGAAAAATGCGTTTCTACCATCCTTATGCAGCAGTAGTCACACAATGCGCGTGAGGTACTTTTAGCAATTAGGGCGCAAACCTCGGCAGGATATTAAGCGAATAGCACCTGCTGTCTTTGGTTGTTGCTTATTTCATTTTGGTAATTTGTTTATAGCAAACGCAAACAGCGTTGACTACGAACGTATTATGCTGCTTCGGTCAATTTTGTATCGCGTAGAGCGTTAATATCTACCCTAATCGATGGTCCCATTGTGGAAGACACGTACACTGTGCGCCAGTAACGACCTTTAGCTCCTGAAGGACGGTTACGGTCGATTGTTTCTTGCAACGCCTTCAAGTTTACTAGTAAATCTTCTGGAGAGAATGATGCCTTACCAAACATAACATGCACAATGCCAGTACGATCAGCTCGGAACTCTAATTTACCTGCTTTGAATTCGCCGATCGCACTTGCCAGGTCGAATGTCACTGTTCCACCTTTGGGTGATGGCATCAAACCACGAGGACCGAGTAATTTACCAAGCTTTGCCACTTGAGGCATGATATCTGGTGTGGCAATGAGCTTGTCAAAGTCCATCCTACCTTTTTGAATTTCGTCAATCAGTTCTTCTGAACCAACGACATCAGCACCAGAATTGCTTGCTTCTGTTACTTTTTCCCCTCTAGCAATGACTGCCACCCGTACCGTTTGTCCTGTTCCTTTGGGCAGTACTACTGTTGTCCGCAGCTGTTGGTCAGTATATTTTGGGTCAATTCCTAACCGGATATGCGCTTCTGCTGCTTCGGGAAACTTGGCTGTTGCCGTTTCTTTCAGAAGGGATAAAGCATCCAGCGGTGCATAATCCCTGTCTTCAACTTTTTCTAGTAACGCCTGTACTCGGCGCGATACTTTCTTTGCCATTTTTTCTTTCTCCTGGGGTCTATTACGAAGCTTTGCCTCTCCCCCGAATAATTTTGGATTTTGAACCGAGTGGTGGATTCGTGGACGCTGATATTTGATTAATCCGTAACTGTGACGCCCATATTCCTTGCGGTGCCTTCGATGATGTTCATCGCCGCTTCAACATCATTGGCGTTGAGGTCAGGCAGTTTTGTTTGAGCAATTTGCTTCAATTGCTCTCTAGTAATAGACCCAACTTTCTTTTTGTTGGGTTCACTAGAGCCTTTGTCAATTTTAGCTGCCTTAGTAATTAGCACCGATGCTGGAGGAGTCTTGAGTACAAATGTAAAACTCCGGTCTTCATATACCGAAATTTCTACTGGAATAACTGTTCCAGTTTGATCTGCTGTTTTAGCGTTGTACTCTTTGCAGAACATCATGATGTTGACGCCATGCTGACCTAAAGCAGGTCCCACTGGCGGTGCTGGGTTGGCTTTCCCAGCATTCAGGGCCAATTTAATGACCGCTACGACTTTTTTCGCCATTTTAGCTCTGTTTCTCTACCTGATTAAATTCCAATTCTACTGGTGTATCCCGTCCGAAAATCGAAAGCAGAGCTTTAAGCTTACTCCGTTCTGGACTGACTTCAATCACCTCACCTTCAAAATCCTTAAACGGACCAGAAAGCACAATTATCTTATCACCAGTAGCCATATCGATTTTGACAACTGGCTCTTGTTCGCTGGTCTGTTTGAAGATTCTTTCTACTTCTGTATAACTCAGCGGTAGAGGTTTGACGTGACCGCGACCCTTGCCACTACCACGTTTTTGTTCTGCTCCCACAAAATTAATCACATGAGAGGTGTTTCTTACCACCTGCCATGTGTCGTCATCCATCATCATCCTCACTAGCACATAGCCAGGGAAGACTTTTTCTTCCGTATGCTGGCGACTACCATCTTTACGGATTTTCACTGCTGGTGTGTGTGGAATTTCCACTTGGATAATTTTATCAGCCACATCAAAGGTTTGAATGCGCTGCTCCAAGTTTGTTTTAACACGCTTCTCACAGCCAGAGGCTACTTGTACTGCATACCAGCGGGCTTCTGTTGAAGAAGCTTCTGACGCTGTTTCTGCCGCATCATCTGACTGCAGCGTCGTATTGTAATCTCCGTCTGTTGCAGAAGTCATTAGAACACCTGTTGTGCTGCCCAAATAAAGAATTTATCTACCAGATATATCAAGGATGCGGAGAGAGTCACCATCAATAACACAGCAGCTGATTCACTGATGAGCTGCTTGCGACTCGGCCAAACGACTTTGTCGAACTCTTCTTTTGTTCCATTCAAAAAGTTCGCTACGCTAAACCCATTGCTGGTCTCTGTCATTTGTGCTTCGTTTTTTTTGGCCACAATCTTCTCTCGCCCCCCATTTCTGATTCCAGAAAACTATTGCCTGTTAATTTTATCTTTGTATAACAGCTACTACTCAAACCAATTTGTTTGAAGCAAAAAGCTGTATATACAAAAATTACACCCGAAATTTTCAAGAATACTGCTATATTAGCATATCTTGCATAATTCTCGGGCTTTATTTTTGCTTTCAGCGCGCCCTGGAGGACTTGAACCCCCGACATCAGGTTTTGGAGACCTGCGTTCTACCAACTGAACTAAGAGCGCACAGGCTTGCTTTTATTCAGTTATTACACTTAATTTACCTTAGTTTAACGCAACTTGGCAAATTTTTTTAGTTGATTTTGGTCGAGGGAACTTAGGAGCGGCGGGAGCCGCTTTTTGTTGAACCCTTGGACCATATCTAGGTCTTAGATCAAAGAGCGCGGTCAAAGCGCTGCTTGATTCGGGTAGCCTTACCAACGCGATCGCGCAGATAATAAAGTTTAGCACGCCTTACCTTACCACGACGCAATACTTTGATGCTGTCTATCCGAGGAGAATGCACGAGAAACACCCGTTCAACGCCTACGCCTTGGAATACGCGACGGACTGTAATGGTTTCATTGATACCGCCATTGCGCTTACCAATGACCACACCCTCGTACGGCTGTACGCGGTATTTGTCGCCTTCCTTAATTTTGACTCCGACTTTGACTGTATCGCCCACAAATATTTGGGGCAAATTAGATTTTAGTTGTTCCGCTTCAATAGAGCGGATTATCTCTTGAGTATTCATAATCCAGGAAAAAACTCACAATCAACAATAATAAATCGACAACTACCTTACAGTCTACATATTTTAAAGAGAGAATTTTTTGACGACAACGTCATCGAGAACACAAAACTATTACAAAAAATAAAAGCTGTGCAAAGAAGTGTGAAATGTATGAATTGAGCCGGAATTTCTACGGTATATTGGGTAATTGCATTCATTTGGAACGCTACCTGCTGTCAAGTTACTATAGGAATGGGCAGGGGGGTACGTTGGATGAGCCATGCATTTCTACGGTTAGTCTCCACAAGTGGAGAAACATCTTACTTACTGCTTCAAATCGGTGAGGTCGTTATTGGGCGTGATCGCAGTTGCCAAATTGTCTTAAATTCTCATGATTATGCGATGGTTTCGCGGCGTCATGCCATTGTTCGCTCATCTAAAACGCCAGATGGCAGAACAAGCTATGTGCTGTGTGATCTCAATAGTGCCAATGGGATTTATTTAAATGGAGAGGTTTTAGAGGGATGTCAGGAATTGCAGGCAGGCGATCGCATTAAGCTTGGCAATAGTGGTCCAGAATTGTTGTTTGAGTACCAATACAACTACCAAGGCGTTGACGAACCACACTCATCAGTAACAGCAACTCGGGTAACGATGAGTGCAAATCCTCGGGCGTTCGTTAACAGCGAGACTGAGGCGAGTTGGTCGCAGATGCTTCCTATTCTTTTTCGACCAAAAGATTTCACTCGCAAAGCTTACTTAGTACCAGGAATCATCACAGTCATACTCGTGGTACTACTGTTTTTTGTGCAAGGATTTTTATATCAAATATTATTAGGTGCGTATTTAGCGAGTGCTGCCTTATATTTTGTTTACCAGTTGTGTGGTAAGCCGAAACCTTGGTGGGTGCTAATCGCATCTGCTATTTTTACGATCTTAATTTTGCTCAGTCCGGTTTTGAGTCTATTTTTTTTGGTGTTTCGCAGCATTCTTCCAGGAAGTATACCAGATAACCCTAGTAGTGTTAGCTTTGGCGAGTTGTTTATCCGATACTTTTTTGGTTCTGGACTGCTGGAAGAATTGCTTAAAGCTTTGCCAGTTATCGGATTTTATTTTTTAGGAAGAGCATTTACATCTCCCACGCGAGAAGATATTGGCGTTGAGGAACCTTTAGATGGAATTTTGATTGGAAGTGCTTCTGCAGTTGGCTTCACTTTATTTGAAACTTTAGGTCAGTATGTGCCTGGTACTATTGCACAGGTTGCACAACAGATGGGAACAGATGCTGGTTTGCGGCTGGGGTTAGAACTGCTGATCCCGCGAATTTTAGGTGATGTGGCAGGTCACATGGCTTGGAGTGGATGGTTTGGATATTGTATTGGCTTGAGTATACTTAAGCCACGTCACGCTTGGCAAATTCTGGCTTTGGGATATTTCAGTGCGGCTGGGCTTCATGGGTTGTGGAATAGCAGTACAGGACTAGCAAGTACCTTGGGAACCTTTGTTTTATTGTTGTTGATGCTAGTTGGTGGCATATCTTACGCTTTGTTAGGGGCAGCAATTGTTAAAGCGCGTGCTTTGTCGCCCTCGCGATCGCATAACTTTGCCACGCGGTTTTATCATTAGATTTTTGAAGTCGTAGAGGCGATTGCCCAAGGGGCAGTGGCAAAGCCAATCGCAAATCAACGCATTCGTCTCTACCTTAACCACGTTGAAGCCGTGCGAATTCTCCTTAAGAATTGGACTCTTCATAACTTTTATTTATCGTTTTGAAAAAAAAGAAGATTTGCTTTCATTGAGTAGAAAGCCCTAAATTGAAGTCATGCGCTGCCAAGGTACCTGGCTGAGACAAAAATCACTAATTTGATTGACAATTGAACAATTTCCTGCACTGCCCTCACTTAGAGAAGCAGAGAAGGACAAGGAAGAACAGCATTGAATGATAGTGAATAACAATTATGACTTGGCTAATTAGTACATTAGTTATTGGGATTTCTGCGGCTTTTGCAACCACCTTTGACGACAATTTATACTTGACAGCCTTCTTTGGAAAAGTCAATCGCACCTTTCGTCCCAAGCATATTGTTCTCGGTGAATTTGTTGGATTCACTGCATTAGTGCTTGCTAGTCTCCCTGGTTTCTTCGGCGGTTTAATCGTTCCAAGTACCTGGATTGGGTTGTTAGGTTTGCTACCTATCATCATTGGTATCAGTCATCTCATGAGTCGAGAAAACACAGAAGAGGAAGTGCAAACGGTGTCAATGAACTTCACCTCTGATGCCAGCTCTCACCGCCGTAAGAAATCGCTATGGGCAACTCTACGCGATCCCCAAACCTACCGCGTTTCTGCAGTCACCATTGCAAATGGAGGCAACAACATTGGGATCTACGTGCCGTTATTTGCCAGTAGCAATCTCCCAAGTTTAGGTGTGATTTTGTGTGTTTGCTATGTGACTGTTGGAGTGTGGTGCTGCCTTTCTTACTTCATGACTCGTAATCCTCTGATGGCTCCCCTTCTCACTCGCTATGGTCGGAAAATCTTCCCGTTTGTGTTAATCTGGTTGGGATTCTCGATCCTGATGAAAAGTGAATCGTATCGGCTTTTTATCTAGTTTTAAGTTCTTTTTTAATGAGGCGATACCCATAATAAAATTTGTTTGTAGTAAGGAATGCGCGTCCTTGCTTTCGTGGAAGAGGACGCGCATTCCTCACTACGAACTTCCCCACTTTGAAAATTAGAAGCTTGAACTGATTTATGTCAACTGTCTGTGTCGCAGTTGATATTGTTTGTTCAGATGATGCGTTAGAACTGATTGAACAGCTTTCCTGCTTAGCGTAGCTAATCCTGGTTGCTCGCAGTCTTCACTTGTGATATTTTTTGTCGTCGTTCCTGAAGTTTATTTTCAATAAGCTTGGCAAGAAGCCAGGAAATAGAGCGTTCTTCCTCTTGTGCCCATGCCTCCAACTCTGCTTTCAGTTCCGGGGAAATGTAGGTTGTTACACCAGACAATAGAGTTTTGCCGCCCATTTCAAAATTTATGTGTTGCGTAGATAGTACTTACCATAGCATTTTACTATAGCTTTTATTGTCTTACCTTTAAAGAAGCTATGCTATGCTATGCTACATTAGCATAATGAATTTTAAGCATAGTGAATCTTACCTCTGTCGGCATGAATATCCTTGATAGTCTCTTCACCCAGCCCGTTACTCAACGGCAAAGTCGTAATATTAGCGTCAAGTCCCAACGTGAAATTGAAATCATGCGTCAAGCAGCTTCGATTGTTGCAACTGTGCTCAAAGAGATTTCTCAAATAGTGCAACCTGGGATGACGACTGCTGACTTAGATACTTACGCAGAGAAACGCATCCGAGAAATGGACGCTACACCCAGTTTCAAAGGATACCACGGATTTCCTGGCTCTATCTGCGCTTCGATTAATCATGAAGCCGTGCATGGTATCCCTAGTTCTAAGCGGGTGATTCGACCTGGAGATGTTTTGAAGGTTGATACAGCGGCTTGTTATCAGAACTTCCACGGTGATTCTTGTATCACTATTGCCGTGGGTAAGGTGTCCCCAAAAGCAGAAAAGTTAATTCAAGTTGCCCAAGAGGCACTCTACAAGGGAATTGAGCAAGTCAAAGCAGGAGCGTATCTGATGGATATTGCGGGCGCTGTTCAAGATTGTGTAGAGGCACACGGCTTCAGTGTTCTTGAAAACTACACTGGGCATGGAATTGGTCGCAATATGCACGAAGAACCTTCTGTGTTCAACTTTCGTACTCGTGAAATGCCAAATGTGAAACTCCGGGCTGGAATGACATTAACAATCGAACCGATTGTGACTGCTGGTTCTAAACAAACCCGTACGCTATCAGACCGTTGGACTGTAGTCACATTAGACAAATCCCTAGCTGCTCAGTTTGAGCATACATTGCTTGTGACTGACAATGGATATGAAATCTTAACTGACCGCACGAAAGTTTAGTTATATCCAAATCCGGTTGATTAGTTATTATTCAGGGCATGGGTGCAAAAATTTTAAAACTCTGTTTTCCTCAGCAAAGCTGCAGTCTTAATGATAAGTCTTTGACTGGACATGATATCATTTGTCAAACCTAGTGGTCTGGCAACCTAACTTTGAGGGGTTAAATAAAAAACCGCAGAGGCGCAGAGAGCGCAGAGGAAGAGAAGAGGAAGAGAAACAGAGGATAAGTTTAGAAATTGGTTTACCTAGCAGGCGTTGCCTTGACAGAGTAGTAGTTGGTATTTGAGGTCAGCCAATTGCTTGAATTCCATACGCTTGCTGTTGCATTATTTGAAGTTTGGATGAGTTAAAAGAGGAGATTTGCTGCCCCTTTAATCCGGTCTAGCGCTTCCACTGAACGGGGTAAAATCGGTAAGTGAATAATAGTTTGATCAGCAAATAAACCAGCATCAAGTGAGCTATCTTGACTGTAGCGGTTATGCACTATGTAACGCTGCGGAACTCCCATATTTCGCAAAGACTCAGTTAACCGCACTTGTTCTGCAATAATTGCAGCTTGAGCTTGGATGACACCAATAAATTCGGTGTAGTTGGGGTCTTTCAATTTTTTCTGCGCTTGTACAACTTGTTGTCGCAAATTCCGCAGCCGCCCCATGAAATCTACCCTACCTAAAACATTTTGATACTTCATCCACAGCTTGAATATCCAGGCTAACCAATCTGCTAATGCAGATGGCATTTCCAGAAAGCGCAGAAGATGACCGGTTGGGGCAGTATCTAGGATAATTAAATCTTGCTGTTTGCGGTTTAATAAGTCCATGACTGTGATCAGGGACAGCATTTCATCAATACCAGGTAAAGCTTGCGCTACAATTTGTCGCCAAGCTTCGGGAGTGTAAGCAATTTTCACCGCCCCAGCTTCAGGTCCTTCGCCGCTCATCATTTCGGCTAATTCCCAAAGATAATCATTGCGGAACTGTTCTAAAACTATATCAGCATTGATTTCTTGACCGCTCAAATTACTAGTTATCTGGGTGGGTTCGTGTTCTAATTTTGCCCCAAAAGCATCTCCTAAAGAATGGGCGGGGTCGATGGAAATGAGGCGAATATTTTTATCAGGATAACGACTTGCTAACGCCCACCCTATAGCAGCTGCTACTGTCGTTTTTCCAACTCCTCCTTTGCCGCCAACAAGGATAAGTTGCCGCCCTTCTGCGATAAAATCGCTGAAACTGGGTAGCACTTTAGTGGGCCATTGTATGGGTGGTGGTGGAGCAATTGCAACTGTATCAATTTTTTGAATTTGGCTAATAATATTGTCTAACGCCGCACTGCCCAGTGGTTCTGATGCCTGTTGCGGTACAATAAAAACAGGCTGTCCTGGTAGTTCTAGGAATTTCTCTAGCAATTTTTGTTGTTCGCTATAGCGGTCTAAATCTGTATCGGCATCTGTTAAAATCCGGTTAATGAATAAGCCACCGCTCTTAATTTCTAATAGTTGCAAGCTTTCTAGAAATCGTTCGGTTTCTAAAAGGCTCATAGGTTCGGCGATCGCCACCACCAAGCAAGCGCTTATATCTTGATTTTGCAGCAGGCGTCTGCCTTCTGCTAATTCATGTTTCATCTTGACCAAAAAGTCATCGACTTGATCGGCGGTATAACTTCGCTTAAAAGTTTGGGTAATAACCCGATGTTTTTCTTGGAATAATTCTAAAGAATTTAAAACTATATCTAAAAAATCTTTGATTCCCAATAAGTTTAAAGTGTGACCGGAAGGAGCCATATCTACTACTATGCGGTCTACCACTTTTTCTGTCAGCAGGCGTTGAATTTCCAACAAACCCATAACTTCATCTAAACCGGGCCAGTCTAAATCCCAAACAGGTGTTAAGTCTTCGCCCTCAACAAAACTTCCCCGCTCAACTAATACCTCTAAAAACTTACCGTTTTTTGCCTTAAATTCTAGGAGTAATTCTTTAGCATCTAACGCCCGAACGCTCAAGTTAGGTAAATCAGATAAGGGTAAGGCGTTGTCTTGCACTTTTATTTGTAGTACATCGCCTAAAGAATGGGCTGGATCTGTAGATATTAACAGTATTTGTTCGTTGGGAAATAATCTCGCCCAGCGCCGAGCAAAACCGCAGGCAATGGTAGTTTTTCCTACTCCACCTTTACCGCTAAACATTGCTAGGTGAAGCGAGTCGTACTTTACTATATGAGCCATCTCTACACCTACTGATATTTTTTATCGTAAAAGGGATTGGGGATTAGGGATTGGGGATTGGGGATTAGGGATTGGGTATTGGGAGGATTATCGAGGGGGATTCAAACCCCACCGAAATCCTGTAAGAACATCTTCCCCAGTCGCCAGTCCCCAGTCGCCAGTCGCCAGTCCCCAGTTCCTAGTACCCAGTCCCGGGGCGGCTAGAGAAAATGGTAAGGAGGTAAGGCTTCTCCTAACTGTAATTCCCAACGAGAACACGCTTTTTGCCAAGCTAAAAATTGTTCTGTAAGTAAGGGTTCATTTTGGCGACTAACTAAAAGATAAATCCGCGCTTCTTCAGCCTGTGGTTGAACAACAATTGCCGAGTTATACATCTGGGTAATCAGATGAACCGCCTGATCCCATTCCGCAGTTTGAGCGATTTGAAAGTCTTGCTGTGTTTGATAACGTTGTTTCTTAGCTAAAAAATACTGTCTTCCTCCTGATGGCGGTGTTATAACTGGTTCATCTAGAGTTCGCTTAATAAACTTCAAGATATATTCGGCTTTACCCTTAAGTTGGCGTAGCTTTTCTAGATATTCCTCAGCGTGGGATTCTAGATGAGTGAGTAAGCTTTCTTTTGAGGCAAAGGAAGTGCCGAACCGCAAGGGTAAAATTGTAGTCTGGCGAAATAGTTCGCAAATCACTCGATCATGCGACAAAACTGCTTGGATTAATCGTTCGTCATCGTTCTGCAATGATTCTAAAGACACTTCTGGTTCCACCAAAGCTGAAACGCCAGCACGACTGATAAGAAGTACGCTCACGCCAATGCCGACAGGTAACTCCAAAACAGTGGCTGGTGTCTGTAGAAAAGCGTAAGTGTAAAAGTTAGACAGTTCCACGCTTAGTCGTAAAGGTAATTTTTAACCAATTGGCACTTCAACTTGCTTGAAAAACTTTCTGTAAAACATCCGAATTAATACGCTCACAGCAAAGATAGTTATAAGTTATACAAGTTTTATGGCTTTCCTTAAACAAACATGAGCAGAATCTTCGGAATTGCATTACTTCTCCTCGGTATTTACTTTCTAGGACAAAACATCATTTTTGCATCGCACTACTATCCGTATGGTTGGCGTAACATTCCCGCTGCTGGCTCAGTTTTAGCAATTATGGTTGGTATTATATGCCTCCTGTTCTTTCCCAGGCAGACAGGCTCTTTTGGCTGGATTCTGCTTGGTTTTGCTGTCGTCTTAGTTTTTTTAAGTGGCGGCGTTATATTGAAACCCACCACCTTGTGGCAATTTTTTGTTGCTTTTGTTGCGCTCTCCAGTGGTTTTCAGCTACTCACCCAAGGGCGGCTTAGATTTTAGATAACAGAATGTGTCGGGTAATTCGTGGCGTAGCAAAGAAGAGTGTCAACCAGATTCTTCTGCTGCTTCTTCCAAGGCTTGAATTTTCAGCAAAAGTTCTTCTTCTTGAATTTCAAACTCCTCTTCTGAAATCTCACCTATATCAAATGCTAACTGCAAAGCTAATAACTGTTTTTGCAAATTTTGTGCATCATCTAATTCAGCATTAGCACGCTCTAGAAGTTGCTCTCCTAGCCAGATGATTCCACCAAGTTGTGCTGAAATGGGAAAAGTTAATAGTTCCAGAAACATAATGTTAGTTTCCCTTAAGAAAGCTGGGCAAATGTATAAGGAGCCGTAAAATTGTTGTAGCGAATTCGTAGGCGATCGCCAAATTTCTGGTCGATTGCTTCTACTTTTTGGCTAAAGTTAGATTCACTTTCCCAAGGAATCAAATAAGCCGCATTGTAAATCATCTCTTCCGTCATCGTATCGTTTTCCACAAATTCTTCTGCCAAAGCGTTCAATTCCGAACGGAAAGCATCAATGATTACTTGCTTACGAACTTGCAAACCATTTTCAATCAGCTTGCCAATTTCGATGATTTCTGACTGACTTAAAGCTTTACCTTCCATCGCATCACGCTTTTTTTTCAAGCTGACATTTGACTCTAGTAACCCCTGAATCTCCGACTGACTATTCCAAAATACCTTGACGCTCACTTCTCTGCGTCCTTCCAATTTTTGAAATAACTCTTCCAGTTTTTCCTTATGGGGACGAGTCAATTGATCGGTAACGGTTTCCCAGGTTTTCACTACTAATCCAAAACGAAGAGGTAGTAGAGTGCGGAACCCTTCACTCATCGCGAGTTCCAAAACTTTTTCATGACACAATAAATTGCGTCGGGAAGTGAGATATTTTTCTTTTTTCGCTTCTGAGTATAAAAAGTTGAACCCGTCAACACTATAGCTGTGAACTGGTTGTTGATCTAATCCTTCGAGAACGACTTTTTCCGAAATAGGTGCGGGTAAAATGCCGTAAAGATAAAGACCATTATTCATAATTTTTTGAAATCAAACAACCTTTATATCGGTTTTGATGTTAAAATCAACCGCAGCTTTGCGTGAATTAAATTCAGGTTACCCAAACCCAAATCAACATCGCCATGCACCACGATTCCAATATTTAAAAGTCTGTCTAGCAGTTCCAATATAGAAGGATTGTTGCTAGTTTCCCCCGGATAGTAAGTTCCAGGTGGTGGTAAAAGGGTGCCAAATTCTCCCAGATTCACATTTAAATCTGCTGGATCTATTTCAAAAATCTCGCATAACTGCAACACTTGTTCTTCCAGCTTTTGCAGACTTTCTGCTGCTCTATCTAACTCTGTTTCGCTGAGAATTTGTTGTTCCATCCTGCGAATGACTTGCGCTTCCATAAGCTGGCGAAGCAATTCTATCACTGTTAACAGTAAAGAAGCCAACCCCGCTTTACTGTTCAATTTGTTAGTGGTAGTTACTATCTCAGGATTTTCAGAGGTTGAGCCAAGTAATGCCATAATGCTAATTTTTTACATTTCATCTACAGGGTTAGTCTTCTTTTCAGTAGAGGGATTTGTCGGCACAGAATAAGGATTTTTTAACTGCTCACTTGCACCGAATTCTATTTTACTGGTAGCTAAAGCTTTAAGCGATCGCATTTCTGCTTCTAAACTTTGCAACCGTTCTTGAAGTTGGCGATTTTCTTCAATTAAACTTTGGGACTTGCTGGTGAGATAAGGGTCATTTTCCCACCAATTAATTCCCATCTCCCGCGCTTTATCAACCGAGGAAATCAACAAACGAATTCTGATATGCAAAAGTTCGGTGGAGGCGACAGAAACAGAGATATCACCTGCAATTACAATTCCTTTATCCAAAACTCGTTCGAGAATATCCGCCAAAGTTGACCCTTGGGTAGATGTTGTAATTGTTCGATTCGCGTTGGATTGAGAACTTTTCGGCAGGTTCGGCGTAGAAGTCACGATTGTTTCGACTTTTTATCTATAGTAGACGCTTTCCCATGTTAGACGAGAATATAATATTTTTCTTTTTTTTGAATCCCCTGAATTTATGTGATTTTCTTTCTAATAATGCCTTTTTATACTCAGCATAACTACTTTTTCAACAGCACTTCTAGGAGGAAATGCGAGAATCTCTTCTATCTAATAATCTTCGAGTTTGGCGATCGCCCTAAGGCGTGGCTCCTTTGCAATTGCCCTTTGGGCTGTGGGCATATGTACAATTGTTTGTAAGAACCCTGCGCCACGAGTGCAATTGCCTAGCCTCTTGATAATAAATCGGATCTCGTGTTTTTAGTTTTTAGGATATTTAAATATATATTAAAACCTCTTCAAAATAATAAAAAGTAGGAAAAGTAGGAAAAGTAGGAAAAGTATCAAAATAATAAAAGTAGGAAAGGTAGGAAAGGTAGGAAATATGGAGGTTCAACAAAAAAGTAAAACCCTTTTTCCTTCTACCTACCCTCAACGAAAAACATTTATTTCCACGCATTCGCCAGAGTTTAGCAGCAAGAAGTCATAAAAATTCTTGAATTTCAAAAAATTAGACTTAGGACATAAATACAAAATTTTGCTTTGAAAAGTTTTATTCTTCCTATTAGGATAAAAATGCTAATTAAAAATTTCTCGTCATTAAGTTGTTACACAATTTGATATCTATCAAAAGAAGTAATCATGGCAGTTGAAACAGTAAACTCATCTTCCAGCCTGGCTGAAGTCATTGATCGCATCCTCGACAAGGGTGTCGTCATCGATGTGTGGGTACGGGTATCCCTTGTGGGAATCGAACTGTTAGTAGTGGAAGCAAGGATTGTGCTGGCATCAGTAGAAACTTATTTGAGGTATGCACAAGCTGTTGGCTTAACCGGTCAAGCGGCTGTACCTCGTGTACGTGGTTCTGTACCTGGTTTACCTGCAGCACCTGGTTTACCTGGTCTAGCTGGTTTAAGTGGCGTACCTACAGTACCTGGCGTGCCTGCTGTAGCTGCTGTACCTGGTGTACCTGATGTACCTGGTGTACCTGGTGTACAAGATTATGTATCAAGGACGCCCATTCCTTCCACTGGCAGTTATGCAACAGGTGTTTCACCTTCGCAACTTTCCACTGTTAACCCAACAGATATCGTGGGAGGAATTTAGTTGTGACTACAGCTGTGCAAGCTAACTCCTATAATTTTGTCAATACACCACCAATCAATCGTCTGATTCAGCGTGCGCTGCGCTATCTTTACGCTGGCTTTTCTGTTCACCTGCGCGGTCCGGTTGGAACCGGCAAAACAACATTGGCACTACATTTGGCAAATCTTTTGCAGCGCCCGATTTTGCTGACGTTTGGAGATGATGAGCACAAGTCCTCCGATCTGATTGGCAATCAACTGGGCTATAACAGCAAGAAAGTTGTTGATAACTATATTCGCACTGTTGTTAAGCTAGAAGATGAATTCCGCCCGATTTGGGTCGATGGCCGCCTGACCACTGCCTGCCGTGAGGGCTTCACGCTGGTCTACGATGAGTTCAATCGTTCCCGTCCTGAAGTTAATAATGTGCTGCTCTCCGTATTGCAGGAAAAGCTACTGGTGCTACCAACCGCTGCTCAGCAACAGGAATATATTCGTGTCCATCCCCAGTTCAGAGTCATCTTTACCTCGAATCCAGAGGAGTACTGCGGAGTTCATGAAACTCAGGAAGCACTGATGGATCGCGTGATCACGATCGATATTCCAGAGCTAGACGAACTGACTCAGGAGGAGATTGTTGTCCAAAAATCAGGATTGACACGAGCAGATGCCTCAGTGATTGTGTCTCTTGTCAAGAAGTTTCGGGAGCCCACACAGCAAAATGAAAAGTCCTCCGGTTTGCGGGCGTGTCTGATCATTGCTAAAGTCTGTCAGAGCAATAATATTCCTGTTGTACTTACCAGCACTGACTTTCAAGATATCTGTGCAGATGTCCTGCTGTCGCGTTCCAAACTGTCCCAGAGTGAAGCAAGCTCGATTTTTGGGGAACTGTTTCAGGAAGTTCGATCAGCAAAAAAAGTTTCTGCTAAACGGAAGGTAAACCAGTCAACAACCCCATCCTAGAGAGGGATGGGGCTTGCAAGAAATAAGTCTAGAACTTACGCCAGAAAGTTGACCATGTGCATTCAAGCCCACTTTTTGTTGAAGATGTTCCAGAATGAAATCACGAGCAACCGTCGATAGATAAGTTTCTCGCTTTGTCAATACCAGGGCGGGCACATCTTATCAAGAAAAACAAATTATTCTCAATCAGCTCCAAGGCAATGGCATTAATTCTCCCTTCTTGACATAATACTTGGTTTAAGTTTTGACTGAATCTTTATCGGTAGACAAAAGAAGCGATCGCGCTTGCTTGCACAGGTTGCCTCTAGACAACTACGAATTGGTAGTATAGTGCAGTTGGGTCACAACGATTGAAAAATCTGCACTCCGACGTAAGATGCCCTGTGAAAAATCTTGATTTTGTAGTAGAGACGCCGTGGCAGGACGTCTGTACGTAGTTTGGGCGATTTTTCCGTCAACAACGTTGATTCTAAACCCGTTAACTTGTAATGAGGCACCGCAGTTTTTCCGGTTATAATGAAGCGGAATGCAACTATCTGTCATCTATCAATAGTTCCGACAAAATTAAGCGGCTATGATGTTGTAGGAGCGTATGAACCGAGTTAAAGATAAAGTTGCCGTTGTTACAGGTGGCGCGAGTGGTATTGGTAAAGCCACTTGTATGTTATTAGCCAAAGAAGGCGCTTTGGTTGCAATTACAGATATTAAAAACGATGAGGGCAAGGCGATCGCGCAAAGCATTAAGAACAGTGGTGGAGAAGCACAATACTGGCATTTGGATGTTTCTAAAGAATCAGAAGTTGAACAGGTATTTAGTGAAGTTTGCCAACAGTGGAAAAAAATTGATGTCCTAGTCAATAATGCAGGAATTGGTGGTGTTAATAAACTAACCCATGAAATTACTGAAGTAGAATGGAACACTTTGATGGCAATCAACGTGAATGGGGTTTTCTTCTGTACTAAACATGCTATTCCTGCAATGATCGATGCGGGGGGCGGTAGCATTATTAACTTGTCCTCGATTTACGGATTGGTTGGTGCCCCTGACTACCCGCCCTATCATGCCTCGAAAGGTGCCGTTCGCCTGATGAGTAAAACCGATGCACTGCTGTACGCAAAACACAAAATTCGAGTCAATTCTGTTCATCCTGGCTTTATCAGGACACCTATGGTTGAGAAGTATGTTAAACAACAGGGGGACGTTGAAGCTGGACGCAAAGAACTTGATCGCCTTCATCCAATAGGGCATATCGGTGAGCCAGATGATATTGCCTACGGCATTCTCTACCTTGCTTCGGATGAGTCTAAGTTTGTCACAGGCTCGGAATTAGTAATTGACGGTGGCTATACAGCCAGGTAAAAGCGATTAGATTTTTTAGTGTTAAGCAATACTTGTAAACGTAAGACTTACGCATTGACAGATTAGAAAAAACGTGTGATGAGTGTGAGTCATGCGATTGCACAGGTGCCAGTGCCCCTTGGGCAATCGCTAATCACAGAGGACTATAAGAATGGGGTAGCCTCGGAGTGGCTCACCATTTCCTCAACTTATCCAGCCTATTAAACACGGGTTTTGCCCATTTGCCACCTAGGACATCGTGCAGCACAATGTAAAAACAGGGGATGATAAACAGCGTCAAAAGTGTGGCGATCGCCATCCCAAAGAACACGACAATCCCCAAAGGCTGCAAAAACTCTGACCCTTCACCAATGCCCAAAGCCAAGGGGAACAACCCCAAGATGGTAGTGACTGTGGTCATCATAATTGGACGCAAGCGCTGAGGAGCTGCTTTAAGGATGGCGACTTGACGAGTACAACCTTCTTCTTCCCGAATTTGGTTTGCCAGTTCTACCATCAAAATTCCCGCGTTCACCACAATACCCACCAGCAGCACGACACCAACTATCACCGTTGCGCCGATTGCCGTTTTGGTAATGTAAAGTCCGAAAATCCCCCCAGCTAACGCCAGTGGTACGGTAAACATAATCACCAGCGGGTCGATCAGCGAGTTGTATTGCACAGCCATGACGACGAAAATTAAGAATACCGCTAACGCTCCCAAAGTTTTCAAAGAGTTTTGCAACTGCTGATTCGTTTGTTGGGCGGAACTTGGGACGATGGAAACGCCATCAGGTAACTTAACGCTCTTAAGTACCTGACTCACTTCTGCTAAGGCATCACCAAGACTAGCACCTTCGCTGAGGTTACCTGCAATCACAAAAACTTGACGCTGGTTAATACGCTGAACCTCTCCCGGTGCTTGACCTTCTTCAATACGGGCAACGTCCAAAAGACGGATTTGTTGGTTATTTTGCGTAAATAGTGGTAATCCTTCTAACTGGGAAGGACGTGCAATTGCTTCTTGATTTAACTCCACTCGCACATCAACTAAGCGGTTCCCGCGTTGAATTTGCGTGGGAACTGAACCTTCTATCGCTGTCTGAATCGTTTCACCAATTTGTTGTGCTGTCAGTCCCAAAGCTGCAACTCTTTCCCAGTCGGGGCGAATTTGCACTTCTGGTTGACGGGGGTCGGCATCTGGTCGAAATCTGGCTAATGTTGCCTTTTCTTCCAAAGCTTGCAACACTTGCCTACCTGCTTGCTGTAACTTTTGTTCATCTTGTCCTTGCAGGATGACATCAACTTCTGAACCTTGAGCTGGGGTATTACTCAAGATTAAACCCCGTACCTGACCAGGACTCAGGCGCAGCAAAATTCCTGCTAAATTGAGTTTGTTCAATTCCTTATTAACCCGTTGGACAAACTCCTCAACATCTTTGCCTGGTTTGAGAGTAATGGTGCTGTTGGCGCGTAGAGGATTTTCTGTGGTGTTGCTACCAAAGAGAAAACCACCTACTGTTGTGAAAACAAAATCAGTTTCTGGCTGCTTCTGCAAAATATCATCCACAACCTGCATAACTTTCTGAGAAGTTTCCAGAGGTGTCCCAGGAGGAAACTGCGCTCTTAAGTTGGCTTGTCCGGTATTGATACGTGGTAAGATTTCTTGCGAAATTTGACCTGCCATGAACAAGCTGCTGCCACCTAAAATCACAAAAGCTGCTGCGATCGCTATAAGCCGATAGCGTACAACCTTCTTTAACAAAGAGCCATAGAGGATTGTTGCATCTTCAAAGCGGCGATTAAACTGGCGCAACAGCCAAAACTCCCTTATACGACTAGACCAGGGAATTGCCAGCAGTCGAGAACACAGCATCGGCACTACTGTCACAGCAACGACCAGCGAGGCGGCGACCGCAAAGCTAATCGTTAGAATCATTTCGTTAAAGAGTAGTGAGATAAAACCGCCAATAAGCAAGAATGGCACTACAGAAACCAAGTTGGCAGCCGTAGCGGCAATCAAAGCAGATTCTACTTCTTGGGAAGATTCAATTGCAGTCTCAATAAAGAATTTTGAATTAGGTTTTCTCCCCTTGTCTTGCTGTCCCAATTTTTCCATCTCTTTTTGATTGGGAGTCAAGCCTGTTTTTTCAGCAACGTTCTCCAAAATGACGACTGATGTATCAATTGCTTGACCAATTCCTAAGGTTAGACCTGCCAGACTGAACACATTCAAAGTCAAGCCGAACAGCTTCATGAGAGCGATCGCCGCCAAAGTACACAGCGGAATTGCCAAACTGATAATAAATGTTTGCCGTATCGACCCCAAAAATAGTAGCACTGCTGCTGCTGCTAACAATGCCCCAGAAACTGCCGAGGTAATCACATCATTCAACGAATTGCGAATGAAGCGAGATTCATCTGTCGTAGGGGTCAAAATCATATCTTGAGCAATTAAGCCGGACTGTCGCAATTGTTCAATCCGCCGCTTAACACCATCGACAACCGTGATTGTGTTGGCATCAGGCTGCTTTTGTATTGACACTTTTACCGCTTGCTGACGGTTTAAATAAACGAAGATTCGCTGTTCTTCTGTGCCGTCATTGACTTCTGCAAAGTCTCGCAGATAGACGCGGCGGGGAGGGGAAGAGGAGGAGGGAGAGAGGGAGGGAGAGAGGGAGGGAGTGGGGGAGGGAGTGGGGGAAGTCGAGGAAGAGGAGGAGACTTGAAACGAGAGGTTGCGGATTTCTTCTGCTTGTTTGAACCGTCCTACGGTACGGGTTAACGGTTCGGCATTTTCCCCCAAAATCCGACCACCGGATATATCTTGGTTACGGGCTGTGAGTTCATTAAGTACATCAGTTAACCCAACACCCAACGCTTGCAAACGTTTTAAGTCAACAAGCACCCGCACTTCTTCCTCAGCAGCGCCAGATACATCGACTGAGGCGACTCCCGGCACAACACTGAGTTCGCGAGATAGTTCTTCATCCGCAAACACCCGTAAATCCTTACCTTGCAGCGAGGAAGATGTCAATGCCAATTCGTAGATTGGTTGTTGGGAGGGGTCGAATTTAAAGATGCGCGGTTCTTCGATGGTGTCTGGTAGTTGTCCTCTACCTCGGTTAAACGCAGCAGTGGCATCGTTTAGAGCCTGGTCAATATCGCCTCCTGGCTGGAAAAATAAATCGAGGCTCACCTGTCCCTCACGCGTGCGGGAAAAAACTTGCACGACATTCTCGGTGGCTGATAAAGCTTCTTCTAGAGGTCTAGTGATTTCATCTACTGCGACTTCAGGTGATATACCAGGTGCTTCCAGCCGAACACCTATTCGTGGATAGGTAATTGCCGGTAGCAAATCCACTTGAATGGTTGTGAGAAAAAATATACCAACGACAATGACCGCCACGGTGAGCATGAGTGTGCCGATGTGCTGGCGGATAGAAATGGCGCTAACACTAAATCCGCTACTTTGCTTTACCTGCTGCATAATACGTAAGTGCTGAGTCGTAAGTGCTAAGTATTTTTTTTGCTGTGGTGGGTAATGCCCACTGTACTATGATTTCTCCGAGAGAATCGAAAGACGCACAGCAACGCCGTCTTTTAATGGTTTGCCACTGCGGGTCACAAATCTTTCTCCTGGTTGCAAACCAGATAAAACTTCTACTTTGCCATCAGCTCTTTGCCCAAGCGTGACTGGTCTGGCTGTCACTGTCACTTTCTCGCCTGCTTGCGTCACTACAAATACTGTTCCCTGACGATTTTGGATTTGGGATTTGGGATTTTCGGTTGAGGTTTCTCCCTTCTCCCCTTGTCCCCTTGTCTCTTCCTTCTGAAGAGCTGTCTCAGGTATTACCACTCGCTCTTGTGTCTGGGTTTCAAAATTGACTCGGGCTAACAAGCCGCTGCCAATCTTACCGTCACCGTTGGGTATCACGACCTCAACTGGCACTAAGCGAGCTGTTGTATCGGCGGCTGGAGAAATGCGCGTCACTTGCCCAGTGTATGTTTGGTTGGGGAAAGCATCTAACTGCACTTTTACAGATTGCCCTACCCGCACTTTTGCCAGTTCTAATTCCGAAACTTGAACCACAACTTTGACGCGGCTGAAATCACCAAGTTTCAAAGCTTCATTACCTGCTTGCAGAAGATTTCCCGGTTCTGTGACTTTTTCTAAAACTGTCCCAGTAATCGGGGATGTGAGCTTTGCATAAGAGCGGCGCTCTTTAGCTTCGGCAACTAGGGCTTGTTGAGCAATGACTCTACCTTGGGCAGCAGCAAGAGCTTGCTGTTCTGTACGGACTTGCTCTTGTGCTGCGCGGAGTGCTTGGGCAGCTGTTCGGGCTTCAGTGCCTGCTTGTTCGGCTGCTTGTTGTGCGATCGCCCCTTCTTTCAAGAGTTTCTGCTGCCTTTGTGCGTCTGCTTGTGCTTGCTCTAGTTCTGCTTGTGCGCTAGCTACCTGGGCACGAGCATTGCTGATCTGAGCGTTTGCCCTTGCTACTTCTGACTTGAGAGCTGCTAATTCTGCTTCTGCTTGATTTTGAGCCGTTCTTAAGAGAGCATCATCCAATTGTGCAATGGTTTGCCCTTGCTTGACACTATCACCCACATCGACATTTAATGCTAAAAGCCGCCCTTCCACTTGCGATCGCAGTGACACGGTGCGGAATGGCACAGTACTTCCTGTATATTCTGGGTCTTGTCGCAACACGCCAGTACGGGCAACTGCTGCATCCACAGGTGTTGCACCACCTTCCCTTTGGTTACTGCCAGGGCGCTGTGATTGAGCTTCAGCTGATTCCTTCGGAAGTGAACCGCAACCTCCTGTCAGTAGTCCTACGCCGAGTACAGAAGCAATCAAAATCTTATTAACTTGCATTTTTTTGGAGGTCATTGTTAGCTGTTTCCAAAAACAATCCCTGTTTTTCTACCTTTGTCCTATGTGCTACTTTAAGCTGCTGATTTCTTTCCAAATCACCTACTCACGCTCCTGTTAAGGCAGTTTTGGGTTAACACAATAATTTGATTATCTAAAATTTCGTATCCTAAGTAAACGTTCATACAATTAATACATAAAGAGGACAAATGCCCTTTTTACCTCCTGCTGTTTTGCTGGACAAAGCGATTTTTACGTAAAGTGGTGCAATATTTGTTGAAGTTATTATAACTATTTTTTAATTTTCCTTGACTCTGCCTCAGGGTCAACCCCTTCGCTTAATTCAAAATTCACGCATTCGCTCATTCAAAATTGAAGACCCCAAAGGGTGTTGACGGGGGCTTGAATAATTAGCTTGTGCATTTTTCCTGTCCATGAATAAATACATTCGCATATATCCTTTTCTTTTTCGGTCAGCTATCTCATGTCGTTTGCAAGGGTAACTTTACAGACCTAGACACGTACAAGGCAGCTTACCAATGAGTAGTCAGCAAGACAAAAAATCATGTCTGCGGAAGCAAGGTTTATATATAAAGACGAGCCTTTCTGTCTATAGGTTCCAACAACTGCAATATTTCATAATTTGGAGAAACGAAATTTATCAGTCTTGGTTTCTTACTTTAGATAGTTGTCAAAAAAATAAAAATGCTTATTTATACTGTTGTAGCAAAATTATCAGCAATTCTCATAAGATTAAGATAATCTTAAGAAAAGTAACGATATCTGGTATTTGGGACACAGATAGTGTAGCTAGTCTCAGACCCGATGATAAATTCCCTTTACGTGAGGAAGGATACCAGTGACATCACCGCTCAAACTGACACAAATTGCTGACGAATCTCTACTGGCGGAGTTTTTTCAAGAATCAGTCGGTAAGTGGCGTTCGGAACGGCGCTACTATACACTACCAGATGGAGAAACCAAGGAAATGGTGAGTATGATCACCATTCGGTTTTTGACACAGGGATGCGATGAATTGCAAAAGCTGGCTCAGATGCACAGTCTACCTGATACAGTCAGTTTGATCTGTGGCGCTGAAGTTACTTGGGAAAGTGAGAATACTGTAACGGGAAGGAAAGAGTCTAAAGGGTCAACCCTATTTGGTGCTTTAGGAAATATTTTGTATCGCGATCGCGGTTTTGCGACAACCAAACCTGTCACCGCCGAGTATTATTTCCCCAACCCCAAAACACTGTGTTTGCGGACTGAATACAACGGTTCAGTGTTTGAGGAAGAGTTAAAGCTGATTGGTAGCAAATACCGCACGCGCCAGTCTATTATCTCTCGTGCTGGCGAACAGTTGATGATTGGTCAATATTTGGAAAAGAGAGTAGATTAGAAAGCATTTTTCATCTAAAAACTCCCTTGAGTGTTTCCTCCTTGTGTCTTTAGACCAAAGAGGAAACACGATACAGACCTCTTGCATAAATATTATTTTGTCTCGCGCAGAGTCGCAAAGCCGCAAAGAAGAACACTAAGAAAAAGTTTGGGAGTGCAAGAAGTCTTTTGAATTCTACCGCTTCCCGTGTTTCCGCTTGCGCTGCAGAAAGCTAACAAGTCCTAAACTAGCAAATGCTACTGTGCCCATTACAGCACTTGGTTCAGGGACTTTAGCTTTTGGATCAACTCGCAGAACTTGCCCAACCCCAGGGCGATCGCCTTTACTGGAAACATACACAGCACCATCAGGACCAACTGTCAAGGCTGTGGCAGACTCCAAACCATTCCCACTGAGGAGAGTTGTACGAGTGCCATCAGGGGCTACTTGGATCACAGAAGCATCTGCAACGCCCAACCATTGGGGTGCATTGGAGTATTGTAAGGCATACAAATTGCCTTGGGTATCGAATTCTAAGTCAGAGAGTTGGGTAAAGCCATCCGCGTAGACTGTGACTTCACCATTAGATGCAACTCGAAAGATCCGCGCTTCACCAACTGGGAAAGGGAAACCCGTGTATTCGCTGACATACAAGGCACCATCAGGACCAAATGCGGCACCTGTAGGTACTGATTGAATTTCAAATTCAGCTGGAGTTTGACCCGGTGGTGGCGCTTCAGGAGGTGACACTTGTCCTGGTCCAGGAGTTGGGAAGACGGGATTCGTTATCGTTTGCTTGGGAAGGACAGTAAACGAAGTCAAATTACTGCCATCCAGTCCCACAGTTAACACATTGTTTGCAGCTGCATCAACAACATAAGCAGTGTTACCCTTAATTGCAAGAGCATAAGGATTACTGGCTATTTCGCCGCTTAAGTCAAGCACACCTTCCCCATCTGCATCATTAGCCAATTCATATCTTGCAAAATCACCAAGACTTGTGAGTGAACCTGTGTTAAAGTCCACTTTGTAGAGTTGTCCCCAACCCGGAGCATTTTCTGGAAAATCGCGGATGGTGGGATTACCACCATAACCAATCAGAAGATAAGGATTTCCGGCAGCATCAAATTGTATATCCTGAGGACCTTCACCTGTAGCACCACTGGGTCTTAATGCTGTAGATGGTAGCCCAGTAAGGATACGCTCTTGCTTACCGTCCTTAACTCTGGTAACAGCACCACTAGTACCAATACATGAATCAAGACCCTCCAAACTAGGTCCGGGAATGCATCGCCCATCTCCTCCTACACCGGACTCTGTGATGTAGAGACTACCATCAGGACCAAAGTTCAGACCTCGTACATTATCAAGACCATCAGCAACGACACTAAACGATGCCGCTGTTGCTGGTTTTGTTCCAAAAATAGCAGCAAAACAAAAAGTAAAAGCTGCAAAGCTAATAGCTGATTTAGAAAGTAAAGATAAACGCATACGGCAATCAGGTGTCAGAATTATAGGTCGCTTTTTAACTGACTGAAAAAAAACATCTACCGTAAGGATGGCAATGCGTACCAACCTGATACAGAGGCTTATTGTTTGAATATGAAAATCGTGTTTAGATGTGTATTTTTAGTAACAGCGTATAGAATGCTGAATGCCGATTGCAATGAATAATCTTTTGATAGGCTTGACATTTCTTTCAGTTTTGTTTTAGTCAAGCCTAATTGAACTGCAACTGAATTGATACACAAGCAGTTATGTAGCGATCGCAAGGAGTGGGCATTGTCCGCAGTTTACCTACCTCTATCTGCGTTTGCGCGCCAGATATGAACCCACTCCTAATGCACCAAACGCTACTACACCCAATGCAGAACTTGATTCAGGAATTGCTTTTGGATCAATCCTCAGGACTTGTCCAACTCTGGGGCGATCGCCTTTACTAGAAACATAAACTGCACCATCAGGACCTATAGTCAGAGCAGTAGCCGACTCTAGTCCATTACCACTCAGGAGAGTTCTACGAGTCCCATCAGGAGCTATTTGGATCAGTGAAGCATCGAAATTTCCCTTCAAATATGACTGATTGGCATACTGTAAGGCATACAAATTGCCTTCAGTATCGAAAACCAAGTCAGTGAGTTGCGTAAAGCCATCAGCGTAGACTGTTGGTTTACCATCACCTCCAACACGAAAGATACTTGCTTTACCTTCTGGGAAAGGAACACCTGTTAATTGGCTGATATATAAAGCCTGATCAGGACCAATCGCAACACCTGTGGGTACTGATGCTACTTCAATCTCTCGCACTTGATTGGGCGGTGCATCAGGACTTGGCGGGATGGGATTAGTTATAGTTTGTCCAGCAAGCGCAATTACTTTCGTCAAATTACTGCCATCAAGTTTTACACTTAACACGTCGTTCCCGGCTGCATTTGCGATATAAGCAGTATCACCCCCAATTGTAAAAGAATAGGGATTGCTAGTTACGTCACCATTAGGAAAAATTCCACTGGGATTTGTGGCGATTTCATAGCTGGAAATATCGGCAATACTTGTCAACGCACCCGTGTTAAAGTCAACTTTATATAGCTCTCCAAAATTCGGAGAATTTAAGGGTGTATTGTTGTAATTTACATTAGCAGCAAGACCAATTAGAAGATAAGGATTTCCAGCTGCATCAAATTGGATGTCGTTAGCGCCAATTCCCTGAATACCACTTGGTGATAATGCCCGAGACGGCAAACCTGTGAGAACACGCTCTTGCTTACCATCCTTAATTCTTGTCACAGCACCACTTGTTCCAATACAGTCAATCTGGTTTGGCACATTTATGGATGGAGCGCATAGCTGATCTCCCCCCACACCTGCTTCTGTGACGTAGAGACTACCGTCAGGACCAAAGCTAAGACCTCTGACGTTATCAAGACCGTCAGCAACGACACTAAACGATGCAGCTGCTGGTTTTGTTTCAAGAACAACAGCAAAACAAAAAGTAAGAGCTGCAAAGCTAAAAGCTGATTTCTTCAGAAAAAACATAAATAATTAGAAATCAAGAATACGTTGATTCTTGATTCGATAAATTGTGCACTTGTGCAAAAGGCTATAAAATATTGCTCATCAATGACAATGAAAAATCTTTTGATTAGCTTGACATTTATTTCGCCATTATTTTTATTTAAATTTATTTCAAATCCTGAATAATTAAGCGTTTATATGCCTATTATTTAAAGCGCTTTTTATCAAAAAAAATTTACTTTTAAATAAAAATAAGAATATTTTCTTCGGAGGTGCATTTGTGTTTGAAACTACAAGGCGACAGAGAAACGCCAAGTCAAACATAACAGAAGATTTGGCTGGGTACCTGTTTATGTTGCCAACCATTTTGGTGTTGGGTATGTTTGTGGTGCTACCCATTCTCTGGGCTGTTTTTCTTTCCCTGCACAAAGTTCAACTTCTTGGCAGTATTGAGTACCAATTTATTGGCTTTCGCAACTTCACGCGACTAATTGAAGATGAACGGGTTTGGATTGCTTTAAGAAATACGGCACAATACGTTGCAATTGTTGTGCCAACGCAAACTGTCTTGGCTTTAATTCTGGCAGTAACTCTAAATTCCGGCATTCGTGCGAAAAACTGGTGGCGTATCCTTTACTTTTTGCCCACAGTCACCTCTTCAGCCGTTTTAACGCTGATTTTCATGTGGATTTACAACACCAATGGGTTGCTGAATGATTTTCTCGCTTTTGTAGGGCTACCTACTTACAACTGGTTAGGAGATCCAGCAGTTGCACTCAAAGGCATCATGATCATGAATATTTGGTCAACTGCACCGTTTTATATGGTGATTTACCTAGCGGCGTTGCAGGATATCCCTCGTTCACTCTACGAAGCAGCAGAGTTGGATGGGGCAAATGGTTGGCAGCAGTTTATTCATATCACGATTCCTATGCTCAGACCTGTGACCTTTTTTGTAGTCACAATGGGAGTGATTGGTACGTTTCAACTGTTTGACCAATCGTACATTTTTTCTAACGGTACTGGTGGACCAAACAACGCCACGCTTACCGTAGTTTTACTGATATACCAAGCTGTGTTTCGTAACTTACAGATGGGTTATGCGGCGGCGATCGCCTTTTTGTTGGCAGCGGTTATCATTGTTGTCACTGTGGTTCAACGCCGATTTTTTGGAGGCGAAAAAATTTAATACAAATTTCTTAGCTTAAAGCTGTTTATTTTTAATGGAGTCAAAAATGTTATTAGAACTGAAGCAATTAGAAGTCCCACCAGGACAGAAAGTACTGTTAAGAGATGTGAGTTGGCAAGAATTTGAAGCCATTCTAGAAGAATTAGGAGAACATCGTGCCACCAGGGTAGCCTATGAAAATGCAATGCTGGAAATCATGACACCATTACCTGAACATGAAATTAATAAAGTCTTTATTACTAACTTTGTAGAAATTCTCCTTGAAGAACTAGATATTGAATTTTTGCCTTTAGGTTCTACAACTTTTAAAAATCAATTAATGAACAAAGGCATCGAACCGGATAACTGTTTTTACATTCAAAATGAAGCAGTCGTTCGAGGCAGAGACAGACTATACTTAACAGTAGACCCACCTCCAGATTTAGCGCTAGAAATTGATGTAATTTTCCGCACTCACCCTAGTATCTATGAAGCATTAGCAGTACCCGAATTGTGGCGTTTTGAAAAAGGTAAATTACAAATTAATGTTTTGCAAAACGGTAAATATATTGAGTCTACCTCTAGCCCAACCTTCCCTAATTTTCCCCTCCAGCAAGTCATCCCAGAATATTTACAACAGTGCAAAACTGTGGGTAGAAACAAGACCATGAGAGCTTTCCGGGCTTGGGTAAGAGAAATTATTAGCAACAATATTTAAGGCGTGTTTGTGTAGTTGAACAAACTAACTCATAAGTTCTTATCCTTTGAAGTTATGTGATGCTAAGGGATTTCCAACAAATAAATTATACAATCTTTTGGGGTGGGCATCTTGCCATTGGTGTCAAGTTAAGGCCGATGCCCAGATGTCAAGTGACCTAGCAGCCGTTCGTCGGTGTCGTTGACGAACGGCTTTTACCAAGCCCATAGAGCGATGATGCTCAACCAACCAAGGAATGAGTTGTAATAATGGGTTGTGCGATCGTGCGCGATGGAAAAAATACAAGCTGCGAAAGACCATTTCCAGCGAAATACGTTCTAAGGGCTGCTGCAAAGCCACAGCGACATCGGCACACAAATCATTGAGTACTGCGTAAAAAATCCAAGTAGCATAGACTTGCATCTGCACACCATTAGTGCCACCAACCCACAGATAAGATAAACCCAACAAACGTTTAGTCAGTAAAAATGCATCTTCGATTTGCCAACGTCGGCGATACAAATCACAAACTTGCTGTGGAGAAAGTTGTTGTGGGTCAAGAACATTAGTTAAGTAATGATACCAAGTTTGACCCCATAATACAGAGACTTGTCGCATCGGGTAGCGACATGGATCAGTATGGTGAAGTCCCATTTGAATAATTTCGTCTTTATAGTGAGAACCACTCGAAAGGCGGCGCACTACTTGATAGCGCACCTTGGCTTTTTGTCTAGTTAAGACATATTTTCCTTGCTCAGTTAGGGTATCAAACCACTCAAATCCGTAGAAGCCCATATCTGTTATGAGTAAACCACCCACTGGCAAGCGCTCTAGTAGTGCCGACCACCACTTGGTTTCATTGCGTTTTGCGTCGGCATCGAAAAACGCTGCAACTGGGCGATGGCTAAATGCTTCCACTACCATCAGCATCTTACCCCCTAATACTGCACCTGTTTTTTGTTGAAGTTGCCCCAAATGTTTTTTGACTGCTTCCAATGTCGATGCATCTGCAATCCATACTGCACTAAATGATGATGCTACAGATGCCCACATTGGTGCAATTTCAATCTTGTTTTTCTTGGCTGTTAAACGCTCTATTACTTGCTCAAACAGCTTGATAAACAACTGAGCGGGCATACTCCCAAGGCGTTGAGATAAAGCTTGCCGACTCACCTGCATTGCCTCAACCCACATCAGCCCTTCTACTTCCAAGCAGCGCAGCACATCTGTTAAATGCTGTATTTGTCGATACACTAGACTCAATACTATTGCTGCCATCACTGGTAGGGTTAGTACACGATCGCGCAAGCTACGCTCTTTGTCTTTTACCCCTTTGAGATTGGCAAATGTCCCTGGAGTGATTAATTCAAACAGCCTCGATTCTATCTCTTGGCTTGATGGGGCAGGTACGCTGACTCGATGCCGAAAATCTGGATTTCCTTGTTTTTTGCGGGGTTTACTCATGATTAGTATCAACACCACTGTGTTGAGTTTTACCATTGAGTTTCCCACTCTTGACACAAATCCATTTTTCTTAACTTGACACCAATGGCATCTTGCCCGCCCAGTTTATACGACGGGCAAGATGCCCATCCCACAAAAAAAGTTGGATATTTTTTAATTTGGAAGTCCCTAAGGAGAAACCTAACCCGGACAAACACATCATAAAAATGAAGACACGTCTATTTTTAAATTGGAAGACACTGCTATACATTCTGTTAACACTGTATGCAGTTATCACCCTCATTCCCTTTTTATGGGCGCTTTCAGCGTCATTTAAACCGCTTTCTGAAATTGTCAGCGGAGAACCTAATTTTTTTCCCAAAAACTTTACTTTCGACAATTATAAACAAATTTTTTTCCAAGAACCATTGTTTCTTCGGTGGCTGTTCAATAGTGTATTTATAGCTATCAGCGTTACTTTATTAAACTTGTTGTTCAATTCAATGGCAGGTTATGCCTTGGCAAGGCTGCGGTTTCCGGGTAGGCGCTTCTGGTTCTTCCTCATTTTGGCAGTGTTAGCAGTACCCGCACAGATAACCCTCATTCCCACATTTTTAATTTTGAAAGCTTTAGGCTGGCTGAATTCTTATCAAGGAATGATTGTTCCTAGTATGGTCAATGCCACTTTCATTTTCATGATGCGGCAGTTTTTTGTGAATTTCCCCAAAGAATTAGAAGAAGCGGCTCAATTAGATGGATTAAATACTTGGGGCATTTTCCGACATATTGTTTTACCTTTAGCAAAACCAGCATTAGCAGCACAGGCAGTTTTTGTGTTTATGGGAAGTTGGAATAATTTCTTGCTACCTATAGTTATTTTGTTTGACCCAGAAATGTTTACTCTTCCTTTAGGATTGAATACTTTTAAAGGTCAATTTATTAGTTATTGGAACTATATTATGGCGGCTTCTATGGTGTTTACTTTGCCAGCCTTAGCTATTTATGCATTTTTTAATAGGTACTTTATTGAAAGTGTGACTTTTACGGGAGGGAAGGGCTAAGTTATGAAAGATTTATAGCGTTTTTCAAATATTAAACCATAAATCGTAGGGTGGGCATTGCTCATAAAGATGATTTATCTATGTGCATCTGTGTAGCCTACGGCACGGCTTACGCCTACATCTGCGGTTTTTTTTCATAAACATTGACGAGTGCACTCTTGTTTAATAAACACAGGGGGAATGTTATGACACAGATTTTAATTGTGGGTGCAGGTCCGACAGGTGCAGCACTTGCCTTACTTCTTGTAAAACGCGGTATCACAGTAACATTGATTGAGGCGGCGAAGGATTTTCATCGAGTGTTTCGCGGCGAAGCGTTAATGCCAAGCGGGTTGGATGCACTTGAGCAAATGGGATTATCTGCGATACTGGAACGTATTCCTCATCGACAGTTCGATGCATGGGAGTTCATTTTTGATGGAAAGCAGTTGTTTCGAGTTGAAGAACCAATGGGGGCGGATCGACCGTGTACACTGGTGTCACAACCGCCGTTGCTTGAAGCAATGATTCAGGAAGCTCAAGCTTACCCTGGATTTGAATTTATACAAGGTGTTGTTGTAAAGGATTTATTGTGGACTAATAATCGAGTTGCGGGTGTGAAACTGGGCGATGGACGCGAAATTCCCGCTCAACTTGTAATTGGTACAGACGGTCGGAGTTCGGTTGTACGACAACGAGCAGGGTTAAAATTGCTACCCCAGCCAAATAATGTGGATGTTCTCTGGTTTAAACTTGCTGCCAGTCCGAGGTTTGCAGCAGACAATGTATTTTGTTCCATCGTTAATGATGGTCACGTATTTAGCATCTTTCATGGGGCAGAGGAAGGAAAATTACATCTGGCTTGGGCAGTATTTGCAGATGACACAGACGACAAAACCGACTGGAAGCAAGCGAACTGGGCAGAAATTTTTGCATCGCTATCGCCTTCATGGATGGCAGAACATTTCCGTAGCCATGCAGACACCATCGAAACTCCCATTAAACTATCAGTTGTGGTTGGTCGCTGTCCATGCTGGCACGCGCCAGGAATGTTGCTTCTAGGTGATGCTGCACACCCAATGTCTCCCGTCCGCGCCCAAGGAATTAATGTCGCATTGCGTGATGTCATTGTCGCCGCTAATCATCTTGTACCCCTGTTTCATGCGGGCGCTGTACACGGAGAGATTGACGCAGCACTAGCGCGTATTCAAGCGGAACGTGAACCAGAAATTATCCGCATTCAGCAACTCCAAATGGAAGAAGCCGCACAAGGCGAACAACTGCGAAAAAATGCATTGATGCGTTGGCTGTTGATTCAAGTTGCTCCTTTACTTCGTAAAATCATTCAGCAGGTTTGGCTGAAGCGACAGTACGAACTGCGCCAAGGTATAACGCAGGTGCATTTGACTGTCTAAAGGTTTAGATTCCCGACTTCTTGAAGAAGTCGGGAATCTTGTTGTTGAGTTAAGCAAAAAGGTATGTCAGGGTCTAAATGTGTAAAAACGTTCAAAAGTCAACATTCAAAAAACAATTTTTAATCTATAGTTTTACATTTTGAATTGATCCACTTCTATTCTTCTACACCATTACTTTGGGGAACAAATTGCACTCCTGACGTGATATTGGTATTACAGCAGCTCAATTTCTACCTGAAGCGTTATGGGTTTTGCGGATCTGTCAATTGCTGAGATAGCGACTGACTACAGTGTTCCTGTGGAAAAGGTGCTGTCCATATGTGACAAACTCTTAATTGCCTATAAAAATCCTCAGACCCGTTTGGCTTTGGAGGATGCAAAGGCAATTATTTCCGAAATTGTGTCTGAAACACACCCAGAAGATATTAGTAACTTAGTTGGGGAAACCGAAGTTACCTAACAGGTGTCTCGCTTAGTGCGAATGGATAATGACAAAGAATAATTAGCCATAAGCACTAATGAGATTGAGCATCGTTATCTTAGCTGTGTTGAGCGTCAAAATTGTTAAGGGGAAAAATGTTTAGAAGATTGTTTGGCATTTTTGCGGTTACTGTTTTGCTGACGTTTCAATTTATAGTCGGTAGCGCAACTGCAGTGGAACTGGATGAAGCTACCCGCACGGTACCATTAAATGAGAATGGTGAAACCCTTGTCCTTAGCCTCAAACAAATTAAGGAAGGCAAACGCTTATTTAACTACGCTTGCGCCCAGTGTCATGCTGGGGGTGTCACCAAGACAAACCAAAACGTAGGACTCGAGCCAGAAGCACTCGCCCTAGCGACACCAAACCGTAACAACATTGAAGGATTAGTGGACTACCTCAAAAACCCCACTACATACGACGGGGAAGAGGAGATTGCCGAATTACATCCTAGTATCAAGAGTGCAGATATTTTCACAGAAATGAGAAATCTCACCGATGATGACTTGGAGGCGATCGCCGGTCATATTCTCTTGCAACCGAAGATTATCGGTCAAAAATGGGGCGGCGGTAAAATTTACTACTAAAGTCGGTTTGATGATTTAGTCATTAGTCACTAGTCACTAGTCATTAGTCATTAGAGCTTTTAAATAGGCACTAAAGACTAGTAGCTAGAGACTAGTGACTACTTTTTTCCTGGTTAATATTACCTATTTTTCCCTTCGCATTCTTCGCCGTCTTTGGCAACACCCAAAGGTGCGAATCCGGGAAATAATTTTCATACATGAGTTGGTTTAATGCGACAACTTATAACGTATGATAGAAGTGAAGAAATTTCTATTTTTTTTGAGATAGCTGCTTTGTTTATTATTCCAACACGATGTGGAAAGCTTAGCTGCTTTTGTTCTGACAAAAGCGCCAAAGGCTCCTGGTTACAGCACTCAAGATTTTTGAAAAGTCATTAAGTACTCCTTAAGTAAGAAGAAAAATCTATTTTATTACCAATTATCTTTTTCTCTATTCAGCAGTATACATTTTTGTGTATCCGAGTCAAGTAGTGATTGCTTACACTCACTTTAACTATACTATGGCTCACCATTGTTAAAAAAAAATTTGCATCTACGACATATTGTCATATTTAGGCTAAATTTTATTTAAAATGAAGAAGGGAAATAAAACCTGCTGTTAGGAGAAAGCTATGAAATTAGTTGCGTCAAGTTTACGGCGCTTGGGTTTAGCATTGTTAACAATGTTTTTCGTTGTTAGCAGCTTCGCAGTTTTCAGCCCCAGTGCCGCAGCTGAAACCTATACTGTAAAAATGGGTAGTGATAAAGGAGCGCTGGCGTTTCAACCAAATAAGTTGACGATTCATCCAGGCGACACAATTGAATGGGTGAATAACAAAGTTCCTCCCCACAATGTTGTATTTGATGGTGCTAAAAACCCCACAAAGAGCGTCGATTTTGCCAAATCTCTGTCTCATAAGCAGTTGCTGATGAGTCCTGGTCAAAAAACGACAACCACTTTCCCCGCAGACGCAGCTCCAGGTGAATACAGCTTCTACTGCGAACCTCACCGTGGTGCTGGCATGATTGGTAAAGTCGTTGTTGAGTCTACTGAAAGCTAGAGATATCGGTTGACACAAGCTGATTTCCTCAGCTAAGCACGCGAAATATGCTCTAATGTCACATCCCCGAATTTGAGGGTAGTGAATACAAGGAGTTATCGGCGGTGACAAGTTCTATCCTCTGTAGATGTTAGTTCCAACGCAGGAGGATAAACTCGTCACCGCTAATTTTGAGAAAATATGGATATCAACAAAGAAATTGTCGCGTTAGCTACAGGAAACTTGAAGCATCATAAGGTAAGAGCGTTTGGAATGGTAACTGTATAAAAGACTATAAAAGAGGATAAAAGAGGATAAAAGAGTATAAAAGAGTAGTTCTTTTAGGGCTTCTAGCAGCCTTACAATAGTTACTGAAGACGGTTTTTTAAGTGGCTGCAGGCTAGTTGTAAGGAGAACCCCTTGAGAATAGTTTTATCTGTCGTTTTCTTGGCGATCGCCCTGTTCCAATTTACATTTATTGATATTGATTTAGCATTTGCAGCCGAAGTATCCAATGGTGCCAAAATCTTTAACGCTAACTGCGCTTCTTGTCACATAGGTGGTGGTAACATCCTTATTGCTGAAAAAACTTTGAAAAAGGAAGCTTTATCAAAGTACCTGGAGGATTATGATGCAGACTCGATTCAAGCGATTATCTACCAGGTGCAAAATGGTAAAAATGCTATGCCCTCATACAAGAGTAAGTTAAACGAACAGGAGATTCTAGAAGTCGCTGCTTACGTTTTCCAAAAAGCGGAACAAGGCTGGCAAGATAGCTAAAAAATTTGCCAAGAAAAAAACCCTCTGGAACCCCAGAGGGTTTTTTTCTTAAGAAGCAAGTCAAAAAATTTTGTAGCGGTTTTGGTATTGAGTGCAATACATCAACAAATAAAAACCGCTATATATTCTGACTTCTGTCTTCTGACTTCTGTATTCTGTTTTATTTTTCTTGATTGCTGCTTTGTCTTTTGTCTCTGATTTGACGTAACTGTTGTAGTAATTTTTTACTTGTTTCAATAGAAGCAGAAGGCTGATTGCTACTAACTTCCTGTTGAGAAGTTTGTTCTTCTTTAGTTGGTAATTCAGACGTACTTTGTCTGACAACCACCTGTTGGCGTGATGTTTGTTGTTCTTTATCGCTTTGTGAAGAAGACGTACTTTGTCTGACAACCACCTGTTGGCGTGATGTTTGTTGTTCTTTATCGCTCTGTGAAGAAGACGTACTTTGTCTGACAACCACCTGTTGTCGTGATGTTTGTTGTTCTCGATCAGGTTGCAGCGCAGAAGCAGTCTGATTGCTTTGCGATACTTGTCGATTGACTGACGATGAAGCAGAAGGCTGAGTTAGGTTGACTTTTTGTGGAGATGGTAATGAATTGACCTCCACTGGACGCAAACGCGGACTTAGGTTAACTTTTTCTGGTTCTTTAGATGGTTGAGAATTGACCTCAACTGGACGCGAACCTTGAGTCAGGTTGACTTTTTCTGGTTCTTTAGACGGTTGAGAATTGCTCTGACCTGAGCGTAAACGTACAATCAGGCTTTGTTGTGGTTTAGTAATTGATTGTGTTTGATTGAGTCGAGATGAAGTTGACAGTTCTGGTGCAGGAGCTTTAGAAATGTTGCTGCTATTAGACTTAAACGAAATATTAAATGGGTAAAACTTGTGCCTGCCATTTGCCTGAGCAGGATTGTTTTGGAAATATTCCTTGAAATATTCCCTAACTTCTGTTTTGAGGTCAGATGAAACCGAGTTATTCTCGAAGTTAATAGATTCAACTTGACCTTGACCATTGACAACTAAATCACCTTGAACATTACCTTCTTGCCCGGTTTTAGGATTGACTATTGCAGCTACGGGTTGTTTTGTTTCTAGGTTAGGATATTGGTTTTTAGCTTCACTGAAACGCTCCACAAAAGTTTTAGGTTTCGACGCCAACTGCTCAGTTGTAACTGAAGGTGACTGAGGCACGAGTGATGGCAACTTAGGTGCTTGGAAATTGGAACCTTGCGGCAATTGCGGCAAGTTCTGCCCTCTTAAAGCTATGCTATTGTCTGCAACTTGTGGAGGTTGTCCAATAGGCGTTACGAGCTGCGGGTTCTGAGCAACACCCCCCGGTTCAGTCATTTGTCCGACACCCTGATTGGAAGATGCAACAGGCATCTGTTCAGGAGAAACAGGAGCATAGTTGTTAACCAGTTCCTGTTCCTGAGGTATGTTAGCTGCTTGCACCGGAGGCACATTGTAAGGAATTCTGGAAGACTCCAAGGGCTTGGGTTGCCCTAATTTCACCTTTTCTACATAAGGCGTAAACGGTTTGACTTTCGCACTTAAGGATGCAGCAGGTTGCAAATCTTTCTTAGAAAGAATTGGCAAAGACTGACTTTTTGGCAAGGAAGCAATGGCTACGTTATTTGTTTTCGGAAGCGGGGGTAAGATGAGAGCGGTAGAACTCGGTGATGCTGGTATAGGCGGCAATGGTGGAATTGATTGATTAGCCAAGTTCATCGGCGGAACTTGTGGTAAGACAGGTGTTGGGGGTTGTAAGGGTTGTAAGGATAGTTGTGGTGCGCCAGGTTGTGGCAGACGACTTTTTTCAGCCTGACTTAATTCAACAAGTCCAACGCTGCTTTTTGATGATGGTTCTTGTTTGGCTTTAGAATTAGAATCCATTGGCACCATTGGCAGGACGAACGCGATCGCACTGTGAATCCCAAGAGATGCTATAGCTGCTATTCCAGTAGGCTGGCTTAAGAATTCTGGTATATTTTTCAGGAGGGAGACGTAGGACATAGCTGTTTATCGTTCACTCGGCTCGGTTGCAGTTATCTAGTCTTTCTATCTTTGAGATTATCTTTAAGATAAATAGTAGAACGGAAGCGCCCCTCTACAAATAATAGCTTCCTCTCACGAATTGGAAACAGGAAGAATACCAATTTTTAGACTTGTTATATTTTTCACCAATTGCAAGCTTAGTCTCAATACTGGCATATTGTGCAGATCATGACAAATTTCTCAATTCCCTTATCCAAAATCAAAAATAAAATCAAAAATGCCATTACCAACAGTTATTTTGCCTGGATATCTAGAAAGCGCGATCGCCTACCTTCCACTAGAAAAATCTTTGCAACAGTTGGGTTTTCCTACGGTCACGGTACCACTACGACGGCGTGACTGGATATCCACTCTTGGTGGAAGATCTGTGACGCCTATTTTGCAGCAACTTGATCATACAGTTAAGCAGATATTACTACAATGCAATGCGTCTCAAATTAACTTGATTGGTCACTCAGCAGGAGGTTGGCTTTCTCGGATATACCTGGGAGAAAAGCCTTACTCAGGACGCGGTGAAGTCACATCATCTGTATGGCAAGCTTACCCTCTGGTTGCGACTCTAATCACTTTGGGTACACCTCATATCAGCCAAGAACGGTGGACGCGCTGGAATTTGGATTTTGTGAATCAAAACTATCCTGGAGCATTTTACACAAATGTTCACTACGTTTGTGTTGCCGGAAAAACTATTTTTGGGCAAAGGCGGCGGGGGAGTTGGCTTGCTTACAGTAGCTATCAGTTAACCTGCGGAAAAGGTAACACTTGGGGTGATGGAATTACACCCATTGAAGCTGCTCATCTTGAGGGAGCAGAAAATATTGTCATTGAAGGAGTTAAGCATTCCCCGAGAAGTTCTCCAATCTGGTACGGTTCACCAGAACCATTACAAGCTTGGGTGCAGTATCTCGTATAAAATTTTGCTCGCTACTGAGTTTTAAGTTCTCCTCAAAAAAATAACTATTCTTAATAATTCTTAGTTAAACTCGTAATAAAAGTAAAAGTGATTGGGCATTAGCGATTAGGGATTGGGGATTGGGGATTAGCGATTAGAAAGAGTATTGTCCAGTCCCGAGTCCCTAGTACCCAGTCCCGAGTCTCCAATACCCAGTCCCCAGTCCCCAGTCCCCAGTCCCCAGTCCCCAGTCCCCAGTCCCGAAGCGCCCATTGATCCCACACCAAAGTAGACGGGCAGGTGTGGGATCAATGGGCGTGAAGAAACGTAAATAAAGAGTTAAGAATAGGAGCGTTTAGTTATGCACAACACTCGATCAGATGTGATTCTGCGACGAATAACGACGATATTATCGGTAGTTATTATCACCCTGACGTTAATTGGTGCGACTACTGGAATTTTGTTGTCCTTTTACTACGAACCAGCAGCAGGAAGAGCTTACCAATCATTGAAAATAATTGATACGCAAGTGCCATACGGCTGGTTGTTCCATAAAGCACACCAGATTGCTGGTAACGCCGTTGTTGGGATTGCCCTGATCCAAATTGTAGTCATGTTTGTCAGCAGACAATTTAGCAAGAGTTGGTTGACTGCTTGGATAAGTGGAATTTTATTTACCTTAAGTGCCATTGGCTTGGGTTGGACGGCGATGATCCTCTCCTGGGATCAAGAAGGGTTTTGGCGTTTTAGCATCGAACTGGGAACGATAGAAGCTATTCCTTTTATCGGTTCTGTGTTGCGAGACATCTTAACTGGCGGGGGAGCGATTAGCACCGTAACTCTCCAGCACCTTTACACAATACATAGTTATATCGTCTCGGTTGCTGCCTTAGTTCTAGCTGTGGTGCATTTATTGAGTGTGCTGTGGCAAGAAAAGCAAATCAAAAAAATGTATGCAGAAGGAGCGATACCGGAAACTGGTAAGCTACAGCAACAATTGAATGAAGGATAAGGAATTTAAGGTGCGGGAGCATCGCTGGTGGAAAGTTGAGATATTGCTAACGGTATTTCTTCGACCTCCGGTAATTTTTCTACAGACAGGGGAACTGATGCTCTTGCACCCGACAAGCGTTTTAAAAGGTGTGGTCTGGGGTCGTGTAACAGGTAAATAATGCGATCGCCTACTTCCCATTCTTCGGCTGCGGGCATAACTTGAAGATGTTCGTCTCGTTCTACCAACAACGGTATCAACTCGCCAGCTTTAATCAATGCCTGCATATGCGCCTGTTGAAGGTCAAAATCAGATTCATTGAGCGTAGTTGTCCCCAACTTCACCCGTCCATCGTTCACGTAATCATTCCAAGTCTTTATTGGTAAGTCGGGAATGAAAGCCTGGTTAACCTGATTTTCATTTGTAGACGTAGTTGCTTGTGGATCGCGCGGGAAAACAGCCAAGACACGCGGAGGGTTAAACTCTTCTTTTGCACGTTGTGCCAAGACAAAATTGACCTCACCATTACTCGTCATTGCGAGAAAAGTTCCCATTGAGGCAAGTCCCGCCTCTTCCAAAACACCACTATCCAAGGCGCTGCTGGCTATCACCCTGATATTTTGGGCTTCGGCTTGTTCGCAACGCTGTGGGTCAGTATCAATCATCACCACTGGTTCTTCCCGTTCTTGAAACAAGCGGGCAATCAATAAACTCAACGGATTACAACCGACAATCACCGCCCCAATGGCGTCTTTTGAGGTGATTTGTAACCACTTGGCAATCCAGCCCGCCGTTAGTCCTTGGCAAACCACGGTCATAATAATTGTGAGAAACACCAAGGCTTTGATCGCTTCTCCACCATTGACACCACGCTGCGTTAGTAAAATTGCAAATAAAGAAGCAACCGAGGCAGAAACGATTCCTCTTGGAGCAACCCAGCTTAAAAACAATTTCTGCCGCCAATTAAGACCACTGTTCCAGGTACACAAAAGGATGTTTATTGGGCGAACAACAAACATCAGAACCAAGACGGTGAACACACCACCCCAACCCAAGGCAAATACACTGGCAATAGATAAGTCAGCGGCTAGCAAAATGAATAGCACCGAAATGCTGAGAATCGTCAGTTGACCTTTGAAACGCCGCAACAATCGTTCTTCTGGCACCGAGGAAGCACCAAAAACGACTCCTGCAACGACAACTGCCATCAGTCCTGAATCACTACGAATCATTTGCGATAAGGCAAATAAACCCCACAACCCCGCTAAGACGACCAGGTTTTTCAGTTCAAACGATAGAAAATTGGCACGTTTGCTGATTAACGACATCAGCCAACCGCCTGCGGCACCAATTACCCCACCGGTTCCAAGGCGCATGATCAGGCTGCTTATTGCCGTGATGAAATCAGTGTGGTTGTTTAGCAATGTGTTCAGCACCACGACGGCGAGGATAGCTCCCACTGGGTCAATCAGAACGCCTTCCCCTTCCAAAAGCGTTGCGACTTGTCGATCCACATTAATTTGTTTGAGCAGAGGACTGACAACGGTTGGTCCTGTCACTACAACAAGGGAAGCGAAAAGAAAAGCAATAGACCAAGGGAATTCACCCAGCCAGTGAGCCGCCATACTGCCCCCAAGCAGCGTGACCATGGTTCCCAGGGTGACGAGCAATTGTAGGCTCGTCGAAACTTTGCTTAACTCTTGCAGATCCAAGCTGAGTCCACCTTCAAACAAAATGATTGCTGTGGCTAAAGCGACGATAACTTCCAGGGCAATGCCTAGCATATGCGGGTGCAACACCCCAATGCCATCAGAGCCAAGCAGGATGCCAAACATCAACAAAAACACGATGCTGGGTACCCGAAGGTATGCAGCCAGCACTTGGGCGGTAATGCCTGCAAAGACAGTAATTACAATCTGCAGGGTGATTTCAAAAGATGCTTCCATGCGATAGATTTTGAGTGATATATTTCAAAATCTTTGGTAAAGGATAGTAAATTTTTACTCTACTGGGTGCAATATCACACCCACAGTCCTTTACTAAGTCGAGCGTTTTTTATACTTAGTTTGATATACTACAGCATTTTTTTGTTCTTTGTGAAACAGCAGTGGCATCGCCTGTTAGTAAAAGACGAAGCTATCTTGCTCGAAACCCCAAATGCGGAGTATGGAGCCATTTTAAACTTTCAAATCTCAGTTCTGCCTCCTCATTTATAAGCATTTTTGCTTATAGGTAGTTGGAATCTCCCAATTCCTGAACAAACTCAGAATTTTTTTTTAGAAGCTGTTGACATCAGCGAGGAAAATCGTTAGATTTATATAAGTGTGAACCTTGCGCCCCCATCGTCTAGAGGCCTAGGACACCTCCCTTTCACGGAGGTAACGGGGATTCGAATTCCCCTGGGGGTACTAAAAAACCAAAAAATAAGAGTGAATAAAGAAGAGGGAAGCTAGACACTAGAAATTTTCTCTCTTCTTTGTTCATTATTTTCTGTTCTTTCTTCATTACTCTGATGCCCTTTGGCGAATTGCAAGAAGGTTCAGCCGCATATCGTTACTGAGACGACGCTCAATAATTCCGACTGGCATAGTACGTTTCGGCCAAACCTTGACAGTGTAGCACAGATGAGTTCCTTTCTGATGATCAAGAGAATAAGGCTGTAGTAGCCAGCTACCAGAAAACTCTTTAAAATCTCCTTCTACCATACGGAAATTAATTTCCTTAGGGAAGTATTCTTCTAAGTCGAGAACGACACGCGCACAAAAGTTAAAGCCAACAAAGCGCCCAGACCCCACTTGTTCTAAACGAATACCTCCTTGAGGATGGTCAAGGAGGCGGCTTTTCGTTAAGTTGGGGACGAAATCAACTAAAGCTTCATAATCTGTGAGTACTTTCCAGACTTGTTCTACTGGTTGGGGTATTTGGAGCATAGCAGTGATTTGTCGCTGTCGTTCTGCTATTTTCTCGATTTGGACTTCTACAGCTTGTAAATCATCTGTATCAGCAGGCGAATTCAAATCGAGATGGGTGTCATCGCTGATGGCTGATAAATCTAGTTCCTGTTGGATGTTGTGTTCTTCAGTCACTTTGGGAATATGAATCACTTTCAGTGGAAAATTGGGGCAGCGTCAGAGTAAAGCAGATTTTGCTTAAGCTAGAATTCTCAATGGGCGTACTCTCCACTGCAATTGCCCCATTTAGATGTTGCACTAAAGACTTGACGAGCGCAAGTCCCAAGCCCGTTCCTGGAGTCCATCTTCCTTTACCCCGACGGAAGCGATCAAATATGTAAGTGGCTTCTTCTTCTGAGATGCTATGTCCTATATTGATCATTTTAATAATAACTTGATCAACTTGTTGGTTGACCTGATGAGTCGCTTGCAAATGCACAACAGTGTCATGTTCCGAGTATTTGCTAGCATTTGTTAATAACTCTTGCAGAATACGGTCAAAACTTTCTACTTCGGTTTCTAGTGTAAGTGGCGAATCTGGTAAATCTAGAGAAAGGCTTATGCCTTTATCTGCGAGTTTGGTGTCAAAAGCGGCTGCTAAATCATAAATTTTCGCATTTAAATCCGTCGTTTCTAACTGCGGGCGTTCGTGACGAGTTTCCAATTCCTGCAGGGTTAGTAAGTCATTAATCAAATTAATTTCATCGGTGCAATCTTGCTCGATCATGTCGGCGTATTTCATTTGACGCTCGTTTAATTGCCCGATTTGACGTAAGTTACGGATAGCTAAACGCATCCTTGTGAGTGGATGGCGCAAGCGATCGCTCATATTGCTTAAAAATTCATCCTTCAAATCGTTAAGCTTTTGCAACTGTTCTGTTTGTTGGCGCTTAACTTCGTAAAGTTTTGCTTGGACTTCCAAACTGCGTTGCAGCTGTGCTGTGCGTTCATCTACCAACGTTTGTACTTGCCGCAATGTTTGTGTTTGAATTATGGCGTTGCTCAATTGAGCACAGACCATTTGTACTATATTAAGTTCTGTTGATTCCCAATTGCGAGCAACTGCTTGCTGTAACACTAGAAATCCCAATACTTTGCCTTGAATCTCTAAAGGCATTAATAGCACTGCAGGCAACTCTTCTAGTGCAAATACTGGGGCAACTGTTAAAGTATCTTGTAAATTTGTATCATCATTAATGATTAAAGGTTTTCCTGAGTCTAAAAAAGCACGTTGGCATAAACTACAGTCGGCAAGAAAAAAGGAAGTCTCTTCCGTGTCTAACTCATGAGTTACGGCAATTTCTGTTTCTTTATACCATTTTCCTACAACCGTCGCTTTTGCTTTGGGAATTTGTTTTTTTGCTCGACTTCTAAACAACGGATCAGTATATTTTAGTTGTATGAGCAAACCACGATCCGCTTGCAGAGCTTCAGCTGTCGAAGCAAGCGCTAACTGCAGCATTTGATTTAACTCCAGGTTGCTACGACTTAGTACAGTCAGTTGCTTGATCAAGCTTTGATGATGGACATAAGTTTGCACGTACTGATTTTGACCAGCAATCTGCTGTGCTTGTGCAACTTGAGAGAATGCGATCGCGCAACACGGTTCTACTGCATTTAATAGTTTTTTTTCCGATTCAGTCCAATTGTATGGCTGCGATTTAATTAAACCGATGACACCGTTATTTTTACCACCAAACCGAGTCGGGATTGCCAAAACAGCCTTTGCCTTCATAGTCATTGGCAAAAATTGACGCCCAATTGCCAAACTTTTTTGAATTATTGAAATATCCTCAATAGTTAATGTTTCACAAGGGCATTCCATCACTGGTAAATCTAATTGCTGCGCACTAGAGAACATTTCATCTGTTTCAGACAACTCTAAATTCTCTTGGGCAGACCAATTAGCCGTGTTTACCTCGGTCGGCACCTCAAGTGATACTGTCACTAAGCTACACCAATCTACTTTAAAGGCAACTCCTAGCACTTTGGCAATATCTTGCAGCATCCTTTTGGGAGTTGAGCTACTGGCGATGATTTTATTAATTTTTTGTAGTAAGTGGTAGGCAGGTTCTTCCTGATGCTGCATCAGCGTTCCATGCGGGTATTGTTTTTGTCGATCTACTTCATCTAGGCGCTTTGACGGCAATAAAGGCTTGTTCATTCTTGGCACACTCTTGAATATTGACCTCATTTTCTTCGTAAGCAACCTCTCGGCATATTTCACCCAAAGCTTGTGCTACTGCACCCTGATGAATTGCAAATTTTTTCTTAAAACTATCTCTCACCTGTTATAGCCCCTTTCTATTTGAGATGACCAATCGAGATGATGAAATGCTTCGTATCTTAAACAACCTATTTATCTTTAAGAAAAAAATATTAAAAATTTATCTATTTAAGATGCTGTAGTCAAATAATGGTTAGGTGTTCTTCGCCTTTAATGACTTACTCTCCTTGAGATAGGATATCCTGTCTGCCTTTATACATAAACCGTAATTCCTCTAGAATTCAAGCTAAAATCCCATAAATTTAAACCGTGTTAATACTGAGATAAAAAAATAGAAAAAAGTAATTTTTTTTTCACATTATCCTTTTCTTGAATCAGTAAGAACCAACCGAACTAGTTAAAAGAAAATACTGGAGAGCGTAAGGCTTCACAGATCCTTTATGGTAAACTCCCTCAAACAGCCACCTAAACAGCCAAAAATTTTCTTAGGCGTTATTCTGTGACTCATATTCTTTACAATATTTTACTTTTTTCTCATATCTAGGTTTTTGTCAACTGTTGTTGGATCTGCTGCTCCCGAAACGGTTTCTTGAAAGCGTCCGACTGACGGCGATCGCCACCCGTTATGAATCGAAAAAACACTTCACTCCCTCCCTCACTCCCTCCCTCACTCCCTCCCTCACTCCCTCCCTCACTCCCTCCCTCACTCCCTCCCTCACTCCCTCCCTCACTCCCTCCCTCCCTAATCCCCCATACCAAAAATGAATGCAGCCCAGTTGCAATATCACATGGCGCAACTAGGCTGCATTTACTTGAACAAAAGTTTAAGCAGCTAAACTCTCGACACTTAGAGGAACCATATCGCCATTTCTTGTAAGCCCTAGCAACATCGGTTGTTTCGGCGCAATGAGTTGACCTGTGAGTACACAGCGTTCTTCTTGTTGTGCTGTTGCGGCTATGCTAGCGCGAATATCGGCTCGCGAAAATCGGGGTTTCCATTCACCTGATTTTTGCTGGACGTAATTCCAGAGGATGTCTCGAATCAGAGCTTGATATCCCTGATTGCCAGCGAGTTCTTTGAGTTTATCTTTTAATTCCCGTTCTAAACGGATGCTGGTGACTTCCATGTCGGTGGTTGGTGTGCGAGCTATTGTATGCATCACTTTTTCTCCTTAAAGTATGGACAGGATAGTAATACAAGTGTAGTATGTTTAAAGGAATGTTCAATAGGTGAAATTTTCTGTGAAATCCGTTTACCCCATCTCTACTTCCTTGCGTGTTGCCAACTGCCGATTTAGTTGGAAATCAGCCGCTGTGGGAGTGGAGTATTTATTTATGGGAGACGGTAGCCCGAATAAATGGCAACTCACACAGGGTAATTATGATTTTCGACATGCCAGTATTGGTGTGCTGAATGCAGCACGAAAACTAAAACAACGAAGCGGGAGGTACAGACAACAGGATGCTGTACCGATATAGAAGCAGAAGACTTAAAGGTCAAATTCTAACCCCCGCTTTCAGTAAACAAGAAGCGGGGGTTTGTTTATAAGGAGTCAAGCTGTGACAAGCGCGATGCAAGTTTTAGAGCAATCGGTGGTAGTGTTTTTTCAAAATTACTTGCCACTATGTCGGGTTAATATTAAGCGGGCGATTGTACTGTTAGTGGCAAATGAGGCTGAGCCACTAGACTTTTCCATCCAAAGCAGAATGTGCAAGCAAACCTGGAATAACAGGAGAGCATAAGGAATGCTGAAATTAACATACACCGAAACGAGCTTTTACTTAGAGTGTTTAGCTCAGTCGCTGGAAGAATGGGTAACGCAGCGAGTGATTTTGGCACTGCGAGTTGGTCAATGTCTATGCGTTGAACCCACTACTGCCTCCTTTTTGCTTCCTGTTCATTTGCCAGGAGTAGAAATGCTCAAGGCTGTTGTTAAAACAGAAGACAGTGAAATCATTGCTCTGTGCGGTTGTGATCACGAATACGTGGAAGTGACTCTGCGGGGTTCTTGGCTATCAAATGGTTCTCAGGATGCTGAGGGTGTGTTTGTCACGGCGATCAGTGAAGCTACTGAGTTCTTCCTTTACAAACTTTGGCAACAAGCTCAACACAAAGCCTCTGTCATGAGCGAATGATCTGCTTTTAGCTTTCAGCTTAGTTGCTGAAAGCTAAAAGTTGCCATTAATCTATTTCTATATTTTTAGTAGTTTGTATGCCACAAATTGTTCATAATTTGCTGCAAATTTGGAGTGTTATTGTTTAGCCTGATGGCAATATTTTGTCATCAGCTACATTTCTTCACCTTGTTGACAAATACAGCAGTTTTTCATTAGTTAAAACACAGATTGGCTTTTTGGGGCATAGCATTACTTTGCCTGTAGCATAGATATGCTTTGGCGTTTTTGCAATTGACAAGCGCTGTAAAAAGCACAGGCGCAAAGTTAACTTTAATAAGTTCTTTGAATAATTAAAAAAATTCCCTAACCCCTTGACACTCAATGTAATTGTTTTGTAGTATATTATTAGTTAAGCGTAATACAAAAATATTTAAACCTCTAAACCTAAAGATTTATGTTCTACATCTCTTTAATTAATCAACACCGACCGCCTCCAGACGGGGCAAAAAACAAGAATATTTATCACATCAAATGTGATGAATTCAATAGACAGGCTCAGAGAATAGCAAAACTAAAACAAACCGAAGAGATACACAAGATTCAACAGGTTTATTACCAAGAACGACGGTTGTTTTTGTAAATACCAGCACTTTTTCTGAAGCTTAAAAACTGAATACGTCATTGACTTCACCAAACATCTGTACCTAATTTTTTAGGTACAGATCATAAACACAGATTCTTATGATTGTGCGAGAAGCAAGGTTAGACGATGCATCAGCGCTCGCCAGAGTCCATGTAGATACTTGGCGAACGACATATTGTGGGATTATACCAGACCAATACCTCGCTAATTTATCCTATGAAAAGCGAGAGAGTAGCTGGCGACAAATGCTCAGTACAGCAGCAGAGAACCAGCATTTTATTTATGTTGCCGAGAACGCAACTGGGCAGATTATTGCTTTTGCCAATGGTGGTCCAGAACGAACTAGTGACTCAACATATAAGGGTGAGTTATATGCTATCTATATTCAAGCTGACTACCAGCGACAGGGACTTGGACACCGCCTGACTTGCTCTGTCGTTCAAAGGCTGTGTGAGATAGGGTTGCACTCGATGTTGGTCTGGGTTTTAGCCGATAATCCTGCATGTAGCTTCTATGAGGCTCTTGGGGGTCAGAAGGTGTATGAAAAGCAGATTGAGTGTGGTGGAGTCACGCTAAAAGAATTAGCTTATGGGTGGAAGGACTTAACAATTTAAAATTCAAAATATGTCCTGCGGACACGCTACGCGGAGCGTGAAACTCCTCCGGAGGAGGCACAAAATTCACGCATTGAAGATTCACGCATTAAAGACAGTTTCAAACGGGGATGAAACTGGGGCTACCTATAGACGCTCGTGGTCTTAAACCCTTTAATTTACGATAAAAATACTATATATAGGACTGCTATTTGATTTTTGAACGACACGCAAGGTGTGCCGTGCGAACGCAAAACCCGGATGTAGTCGGCAAAATACGGTAAGCACGGCACACCCTACAATACTTAAGATTTTTCATAAATCATTTAGGATTGCTATAGCTGGGTATAGCTGGACGTAGCTATTAGGTAGTTAGGGGTTGTATCTACTGTTTGTTGTTAAAAAATAAAAAATTTACATAGAAATTTCATATGTTAAGATTGTTTACTATATTAGTTATAATTACATAGTTAATGCAATTAGCAATTGAAGGTTAACCTGTCAAATTTGCACAAAATTTATCTACCTGTGGATTGATTCTGTATAGCAGTACAGAAAAAGAAAATTCAGTCTACAGGTCGATTCCTATGTCTGTTTATTCAAAGTAAAAGAAGATTAGCCTGACCCTTAACGAAATTTCATTGGCAGCAGCAATCAAGCAAGTAAAAATAGAAGCGCAGCCGTATTTTAACACTCAAATTGACAAAATTAAAGCATACGCTTCTGTGTTGAAAGTTAAGATTGTTTTGCAACCACTGCTCAAAACTTTCTCGAGAGAACCAAATTAGGTAAGCTAGAGTGTATCCAAGATTCACAACAGACAGTATTTATGATGCTTGTCAGCCAACGGCTGTAACCAGGCGTGAGTTTTGGATAGCTTAATTTTTGGAGGAGTTTAAATGAAGAATATTGGTTTTGATTTATCTACGTTGCGTCCAGTCCGTTTTGTGATTGTGGCATTTACTTGTGCCTTACTAATTTTCTCTAATGCTTTGCCCGCTGCCGCGACTATCGGTAGCACAACAAGCAATCCTCAAGATGAGGTTACACAGCTAACTGGAATTCAGAAAGAAACAGACCAACTATCTACAGAAGCACCTCCAGGATTGGAAGAGACACAACAGAGAGCAAACGAGGGACTTAACTCGGTTCAGGGAGCTGCTGATATTGAGAAAATGAAGCGTCCTGAGAATTCTGCACAAGCAACCACAGTGGAAGATGAAGTTAAAAACTTGTTGAATAAAGTCACAGGTAACAAGTAAGCAGCATTTTATGCTTTTTACTAAACCAGGTGCATTTTTAGAAGTGGGTGTGACAAATAAATTGTTGCTCAATGTTCTGATGTTTTGAGCAGTTTAATAGTTATCACCGTTGAGTAGACATCTTGATTGCTCAGTCAAGATGTCTATTTCTATTTAATGAGAAAAGCCTCATCTTTCCTCTTGATCACAAAAGTACAATCCTTCCTTTGGTTGATGATGGTAGGGGATGGAATTTGTGAAGGTTAGTAAAGAAGCTCGCTGAGGGATTTAAAGTAATGCGCAAGATAAACATTGGTTTGACCGAAGAACAACGTCAAGGTGTGATTAATCTGTTGAATCAAGATTTGGCAGATGCCTATGTACTGTTGGTGAAAACGAAAAAATTCCACTGGGATGTGGTCGGACCTCAATTCCGCTCTCTGCACCAGATTTGGGAAGAACATTACCAAGCACTGACTGAAACGATCGATGCCATAGCTGAACGGGTTCGTGCCTTAGGCGGTTATCCAGTTGGTACATTGGAAGGATTTCTGAAGATTGCGACTCTCAAGGAAGAAGCTGGTAACGTTCCCACAGCAACTGGCATGGTGGCTCGGTTGGTAGATGACCACGAGCAAGTTATTCGGAACCTGCGTGATCATGTGGATCAGACTGCTGAGCAGTTCCACGATCAGGGAACCTCTGACTTCCTGACAGGACTGATGGAAGGGCATGAGCAGATGGCTTGGATGCTGCGCTCCTTTATTGAAGGGCAATCACTGCAAGCAGACGGTTCTAACCAGATAGCAGAAACCAAAACCCCTGTAGGCGTGTAGCCAGGAGCAGATTTAACCCAAAGCATAGCGTCTGAGTTGACAATGGCAGACCGAGGTTTCGTGCATCTACCGCATCTACCCCCTCAGTCTGCCGACTGGAAAAGCAAAATTCAAGGAGTCTTTAAGTGCCTGAAACATACACAGCAGAACGTACCATCTCAGCTGTTTTTAAAGAGCAAAAGCAAGTTGATGATGTGATCCGGCGTTTATTAGACCGAGGTGTGTCCAGGGATCATATTTCAGTAATGGGCAGAAACTTCCAGTCAGAAACTCGAATTGCTGGCTTTATTAGTAAGAGAGATGTGATTCTAGGAGGTTTGAGCTTTTGCAGCAGCAGCCCCGCGCTCTACCCAAAGGGTGAGCGTCGGGAAGAATGCGAGCGAGGTGAGGAGGGTGGGTCAATCCATGCCGAAGGTAAGTCGCGCGAGTGCGACCCACACCGACGAGACGAGCAACTCACTCAGGCAATAAACGAATAAATTCCCGCAGAACATCCGTGATGGATCTTCCGGTTTTTTGGCAATAGGAGTCCAGTCGATCTTTTTCGGTTTTAGGGAGTCGAATCTGGATTGTTTCTTTGCTAGGCATGATTGCAGTGTATGGGAATATGCACTACAATCGTATCACAACACTAAGAAAGGACGATGCGAACCGCCTATCAGTACCGATTAAGATTGACTCGACAACAGCAAGCCACTATTGATTGTTGGCTTGAACTATGCCGCCGTCAATACAACTATCGGCTGGCAGAGCGTTTTTCGTGGTACGAGCAGAATCGCTGCGACGTAAATGCTTGTTCACTTGTTTGTCATCTAAGCGAGTTAAAAGACCGTCCTGATTTCTATTGGCAGAAGCGAGATTTAGTCAACTCGAAAAAGCTGTTTCCTGAATACAAAGATTTGCCATCACATACCCTGCAAGACGTGATTGCACGAGTAGAGAAGGCATTTGACCGATGGTTAAGAGGCGACAGCAACGGCAAACGAAGCGGCAAGCCACGCTTCAAAGGTCAGGGAAGATTCCGTTCGATTGCATTTCCAGATCCGCTCAAGCTAGAACATATTAACGGACGATTCATTCAGCTTCCCAAGATTGGCAAACTGAAGATGATTTTGCATCGTCCGTTACCTGATGGCTTCAAGATCAAAACGGCTGCAATCGTCAAAAAAGCCGATGGCTACTACATTACGCTGTCGCTGCAAGACGCAACCGTCCCCGTTCTCGCGCCCGATACGCCAGAATTAGACAACACCATCGGCATTGATATGGGCTTAAAGTCGTTTCTGTTCACGGATGCGGGCGAAGAAATTGAAATTCCACAGCACTACCGCAAAGCAGAGAAACGTCTGAAACGGTTGCAACGTTCACAGTCTCGCAAAAAGAAAGGTTCCAACCGTCGCAAAAAAGCGATTAAGCGAGTCTCTAAAGCACATATGCTCGTCAGTAATCAACGGAAAGACTTTCACTACAAAAGTGCTAAAAAGCTTTTGTCTCAAGGGAAGCACGTTGCACATGAAAAGCTAAATATCAAAGGAATTGCCAGAACGAGACTGGCAAAATCGACGCATGATGCTGGATGGGGTCAATTCCTGCAAATTCTCTCAATCAAGGCTGAAAGAGCCGGGTTGCTTGCAATTGCTGTGAACCCAAACGGCACTTCTCAAAACTGTTCTGGTTGTGGTGCAAAAGTTCCTAAAGAACTAAAGGACAGAACTCATGCCTGTCCTAAATGTGGGCTGACGCTTGACCGTGACTACAACGCAGCAATTAACATTAAATATTTGGCGGTAGGGCATTCCGTCAATAAAGCTCAGGTAACGTCCGATGCAATAGCAGGAGTCACGCTCGTTGCCCGCTCTGTATGCCTAAGCATCAGAGTCGGGAGTATGTCACTTCTTGGTGATGGCAGAAGTTCCTGGCGATCGCGCTGGAGAATACCAATTGCTGATAGAAAGTGCTGGTGGCGAAGAAGTACACACAAGCGAGCAGACGCTGCCTCGTGCTTGTACTGGTGGCTGCAACAGCCCAGAGGATTTGTCTCCAGAGATTCGCTCTCATCTTTCTGTGGAAGCTCAGCGTACATTCATTGAGCGCTATAACACTGCATTAACTGAGACAAATGACCAAACAAAGGCTGAACAAGCTGCTTGGGAGGCAGTTCATCAGCAATATGATGAAGATGAGAGTGGTGTTTTTTCCAAGGCAAAAGCAAAGGTTTAGTAAATAGTCATTGGTCATTGGTCATTAGTCATTAGTCATTAGTCATTAGTCAAAAAGTTCTTGACTCTTGATTTTTCACTTTTGACTTTTGACTTTTGACTTAGGGCAATTTATAACTAGAAACTCTTATTGTTAACTGACCCTGACGCGGGTTATGGCTGAAGATAAAGGCTCCTTTCTCCTTTTCACCACTAGATAAAAAGTCGATTTGCATATCCCCCGTTTCTTCTACTTCGCCGTTAATCCGTAACTCAGCCATAATCTGAATCGACTCAGCTGTTTCTCCTCCAGTATTAACGACTTCAAAGGGAACATAAAACTGTCCATTAACTTCACGAATTGTTTGTTGGTTACTGACAGAAAGGATAGGAGGTTCATGCTTGTCATTAAGCCAACTATAACCAACCAAACCGACAACCATTGCTAAGATGAATGAGGCAGCACCAAAAGTTACCCGTTCAGCTGGTGTTCTTTTTGGTTGCGGTTGTTCATTTATTTGACTCATACTGCTAACCGTCCTGCTGCACCCCCGATAGTTGCAGGTAATCCCAGCAGTAAAGTGTGTTCCAGCCAAATGATCCAAGGATCGTCAAAAGTTAATTTTTGAAAGAACCACAACATAAAAGCTGCTGCTAGCAGTGATACCAAGTATGCCATCACAGTTTCGCTTATAGGTCGTTGGAAAATTCCTTGTTGCTGCCTGCGCTTTTGCTGATCTGAAAAGCCTGCTTCAAAAACAATACCATAGGAAATGAGGATAGATGTGGCAATAATTGCCAACAACCAAGGCGGTGTCACCGCTGCTGCTAACATAGGAATCTCATCTGTTGGCGCGATGTTAAATGCAATGACAGTTGCACCAATCAAGGTTGCACCTATGTCAGCGAAAGTGACATGTAACTCGTCTGGTTTCTTTCTGCTGTCATCACTTGCTTGAGCGCCCGTTCGCCCTTGAGGATTGGCATCACGAGTGTCTCCTAAAAATTGGTTGGCTAATGCCACGCCTAAGGTAAATGGTACACTTTCATACACAATTTTACCTAAAGCTTCCTTTAGGGGAATTTCAGGTGTTACTTCTTGTAGTAATAACAGCACAAAGGCGGAGCAAGTTAATCCAATCGCTATTGCTTCTACGGTATCTGTGACTGATGCATAAGGTGGTGAGTTTCGTCTGCTTCTGCGAAAACCTTCTGTGCGGTTAAGTAGGAAAATCACAACGAACGTTAGTGCGATCGCCAACAGGATCATTGAGGGTTTAGCCAGTGATCCTATCCACCAAACCTCCATTGTGTAGAGCAAAGGAATGCCAAACAAAAAGCCTCCACATACACCTCGAATAATGTCATTAATTTCATTAACCCATACATTTTTTCTACGCTTTCTTCTTACACCCATACTTTGCTTGTCATAAGTACTTTCTTTTATGGTAAAAGTGATTGGGGATTAGGGATTAGGAACCCTTGAAGAGTATTGTCCAGTCCCGGAATGTATTTATTCTGAGCGACAAATTAGCCTTTATCTTTCCCTAAAGATCTACATTTATTTCCTTTCATCCGGAAAAGATATCTATCTCTTTATCGTACTTTACTGATATTTCTTGCTTGCATCTATCATGAGATAGGGCTTTATATTAATTTATATCAAGTTATTTTTTATATAAAAATTAATATAAATTGTGTTTTTTTATGCATTAAATCTTTCTTTTGGTAGGTACCCAGCAAAGCAAATCCTGATACCTTTTTTGATATGGAGAAATAGTAACTAAGAGAAGAGGTACGATATGAGCGTTGAGAAGAGAATAGAAGCAACAGCAAAAAATATCGAAGGCAAAATTCAAGAGGTAGTTGGTGATTTGAGTGGCAATCCGCAAGATAAGGCTGAGGGTCAAGCCAAGCAAGCTGAAGCCCAAGTTATTCACACTACCGAGAATTTAAAAGATGAGGTGAAGAAAGTTTTAGAATAGTCTATTCGCGTAACTCAGTTAAAAGGTTCGTCACTGAATCTTTTATGAAATACTCCACTGTATATAACTAAATTACACAGTGGAGTATTTTGATAGCTTGGGGCAAAAAAAGTTAGCCTTTGTTTCTATTATCATCAAGCTAAGCAGCGCTGTTACGAGTGATTAAGCCCCATATGAAAATGGCAATCATCGCGCCAAGAATAGCAACAATTAAACCAGGAATACTTAGGGTAGCCGCAGTGAGTTGGATTGTTCCATACTGTAACAAGTTAACTATGCTACCTCCAACAAATGCTCCAATAATACCTAAAATCATAGTGGAAAGAATTCCACCGCCTTGACGACCAGGATAAATAGCTTTACCAATTGCGCCTGCTATAAGACCAAGAACTATCCAAGCAATAATGTTCATATTTTGATTCTCCAATTCCTTAACGCTGTCATCTTTAATTTATCAATTCAAACTAAACGGCTCTTCTATCGCAAGTCCAGTGACAATTCTGTCGTAAGAGATAACTGTTATAGCAGACTAAAGGTATAGCAGACTAAAGGCGTCAGTCGTCAAAAGTCAGATGTAAAAAAGCCTTATTGTTTGACTTTTAGATAACAACGTTGTACTTCATTTACTTGCAATGTGCTGTGTTTAGCAAGAATATAATTCTATGAAAATAGAAACAAATTATCAGCCAAGAACTGGAAGTTTCTGGCTGATATGAGGAATTATTAAAAAGGCTGCAAAATATGAGTCCGAAAGTTAAATGCGATCTACGACGTAAACCAACTTCTTATTTCTTCGGTGGTCAATGTCATTGATGCTTTATAAAAGTCATTAAATCATTGGTTATAAGTCAAAACAACAGACAAGAGGAGAAATGATAAAAGAAAACCGGCTAAATCTACAAAGAAGCCATTCACACTACAACATACTGTACTCTCAAGTGACTGTTTGGAAGACTGAATATTAGACCTCTTGCATAAATATTATTTTGTCTCGCGCAAAGGCGAGGCAGCGCCGTGGACGGGTTTCCCGACTTGAGGCGACTGCCGTCGCAAAGACGAGCCAGCGCTGCAGGAGGGTTTCCCTCCGCAGGCGACTGGCGTCGCAAAGAAGAACACCAAGAAAAGGAATGAGTGCAAGAAGTCTATTGAACCTAGCACGTTAGAGGAAGTGTAAAGTAGATTAGAGCGTATGAACTCGTGTTCATCACTCAACTCAAAGGCTATGGCACTCTTGTATGCACACTTTTGTTGGGAATTTCAATTTGTGATCAGATTGTGACTGCAATTGTCAGAATTCTACAGTGCATTTCCTCTTGAGAGTAAGGTGCTGAGGGAAGTGATTCACGTCGGGCTAGTTTGATGATTGACAAAGCTCAATCCAAAATTAGTATATGCTTCATGCTACCAAGCCAGAACGTAAAGCACGAACAGCAGCTTGAGTACGATCATCGGCACACAATTTATTCAGGATGTTGCGAACATGAGTCTTAACGGTACCAACTGTGATATATAGTTTCTCAGCAATCTGCCCGTTACTACACCCAGCGACAATCAACTCTAAAATTTCCAGTTCTCGTTGCGTGAGTGGATAAGTTTCTAAAACTTGCTCGTACTCAGACGATAGTGCTTCAATTTTTACAGTCTTGGGCTTATCAGATGCCTGGTTTTCTGGGATACCTTGCCGCATTTGCTGCAGCACCACGTTAGCGATCGCCGGATCGATCCAAGAGTTACCTGTGTGAGTTGCTTGGATTGCTTCGGTCAACTTATCGATGCTTGTATCCTTCATATAGTAGGAGTCAGCCCCGGCTGCAAAAGCCGCAAGTACAGCATCTTCTGAATGATCCATTGTCAGAACAAGGATTTTCGTTGATGAATCATTTGTTTCTGTTTGGTGCTGCCTGAATCTTCTAGTAAGTTCAATTCCATCTATGTCAGGCAAACCAATATCCACAACAGCTACATCTGGCTTAGCTGTTTCCAAAAGTTTCAGCCCTTTTGTCCCATTTGGTGCTTCACCAACAACTCGAAGTGTGCTGTTAGACTGCAATGCAGCCTTTAGCCCCATTCTTGTCAAGTCATGATCCTCAATTAAAACGATACTAATTTCACTCATTGCTACACTCACTCTCTGTAAATTGCATCTGTCGAGAGCCGACCTTTTGCAAAGTGTTTCTTTTATTTTCCAAAACCAAAGATAGATGATATTTTATCAAACTTGCATCCACCGATAGAAATAAGGGGCTTACTATCTTCCTTCCTTTTGACACAGATTAATATCTAGCTTGGGATATATGGAATCTTTATGAAATATTATGAAATACTTGTACACATTCCAACTGGTACCCCTCAGATGACGCAACTACCTATTTACCAGACGGATGAAAGCGATTATCTTTGATCGAAGAATGTGTCTTTCCTAGTCATTGAGTCCTAATTAGGCATTTGTTACTCGTTTTTAGCTAGTCAATAACTCTGGTTGAGAATTTAACTATAACGCTTATTTTCTATCATCTTTAAGAAAAATTAACAAAAAACAAAGGTATGGTTCAAGATTTCAAACCTGCTGACACCAATACAGAAAAATTAGAGCAGGTCGAAGCAGCTTTACGAGAAAGTGAGCTACGTTTTCGTGCCATTTTCAACCAGACCTTTCAATTTATGGGATTAATGAAGCCAGATGGAACTCTTGTTGAAGCTAATCAAACAGCCTTAGAATTTGGAGGACTGACGAACGCCCAAGTGATCGGTCGCTTCTTTTGGGAAGTGAACTGGTGGGATTTAGCAGATCAGGCAATCTTACGAGAAGCAATTGGTCATGCAGCCAAAGGAAAATGCATTCGCTGTCAAGTCAACGCCGCTCGCTCAAACAATCCACTTGCAACTGTTGACTTCTATATTAACCCATTGCGAGATGAAACTGGGCAGATAGTATTATTAGTCGCAGAAGGTCGCATTTCCCCGTATGAGGATTTAGAGCATTCGCCAAATCACCGAATTGTTGAACAATTGCAGCGTGAACAAGCCCAAGTACAGTTGGAGACACTGAACGGACAACACCAACTCTACAGGGATATTGTCAATAATATGCAATTCGGCTTGGTTGTGTGGCATTTAGAAGACCCGAACGATATGACCTCGTTGCGGTTAGTGACTACAAACCCTGCTGCATCGCGCCTGACTGGAATACCTCTCGAACAAGATGTTGGCAAGCAAATTGCTGATTGTTTTCCTAATATGCTGGTGCAAAGGAGAACATCTTTGGAACTGTATGCAGAGGTTGCCAATTTTGGTCGAGCAATAGATCAGTATGAAGTTTATTACGGCGATGAACGCATACCAGGTAGCTATTTCAGTGTTAAAGTGTTTCCATTGCCAAATCGGTGTGTTGGAATTGCCTTTGATAACATTACTGGGCGCAAGCAAGCCGAACGGGCGTTGCAAGAAAGTGAACGCAGGTGGGCAACTCTCACACAAATATCGCCTGTGGGGATTTTTCGGACAGATTTATCGGGAAACTGTCATTATGTTAATGAACGATGGTGTGAAATTGCTGGACTTTCTGTAGAAGATGCTTTGGAAAAAGGTTGGCGATCTGCTGTCCATCCAGAAGATTTAGAGCGTATCGACTCGCAAGTCAAGCAAATTATTCCCCAATACCTGCCATTTGAGTATGAGTTTCGCTTTGTGCATCCTAATGGGAGGATAAATTGGGTGTTTTCACAAGCAGTGCCAGAAACTGACGACGACGGTCAGGTGATTGGCTACGTTGGCACAGTCACAGATATTACTGGACGCAAGCAGTCAGAGCAAGCTTTGCGGGAAAGCGAGGAAAGATTCCAAGCGATGGCAGAAAATGCTCCCGTAATGATTTGGGTGTGTGGTTGGGATACCCTACGTACTTACTTTAATAGTGGTTGGTTGGAGTTTACCGGACGCACAATCGAACAAGAACAAGGCAATGGTTGGACTCAAGGAGTGCATCCTGAAGATATCGAGCATTGTTTAGAAACATATATTACTGCGTTTGATGCGAAGGAACCGTTCGTGATGGAATACCGCCTCAAACGTTTTGATGGTGAATATCGTTGGATTTTAGATAAAGGGACTCCCCGGTGGAATCCAGATCGCAGTTTTGCTGGGTACATAGGTTCATGTATTGATATTAGCGATCGCAAAGAAGTAGAAATTGCTCTCCAGCAAAGAGCAGAAGAACTCACGCGCATGAATACAATCTTGGCGCAAACGACGACATTGCTGAAAAAACGTAACGATGAACTCGATCAGTTTGCTTATGTTGCATCTCATGACTTGAAAGCACCGTTGCGGGCGATCGCCAGCCTCTCAGAATGGATAGAAGAAGACTTAAAAGACACACTTCCAGAGGAAAACCAACACCAGATGCGCCTGTTACGAGGGCGAGTCAGCCGCATGGAAGGGCTGATCAACGGTTTGCTAGAATATTCACGAGTTGGACGCACTCAAACTCCATCGTCAATGGTGAATGTTAACGCATTGCTGAGGGAAGTGATTGACTTGCTCGACCCGCCAAAAACTTTCACAATTGAGGTGGAACCAGGAATGCCTACCTTTGTGACTAAGCGACTACCTCTTTTCCAAGTGTTTAGCAATTTGATTGGTAATGCGATTAAGCACCACAACAGAACAGATGGTCATGTGAAAGTTTCCGTACTAGACCAAGGACAGTACTATGAATTTGCTGTATCTGACGATGGCCCCGGCATTGCCCCTGAGTATTATGATAAAATCTTTCAGATTTTCCAAACGCTACAAGCTCGCGACCAAAAAGAAAGCACAGGAATTGGTTTAGCAATTGTTAAGAAAATAATTGAAACAGAAGGCAGTAGCATTACTTTAGAATCCGTCTTAGGAGTAGGAAGCACTTTCCGCTTCACTTGGCTCAAGCAACCACCTCAATAGTGCTGAGTCTGATCCCGCTGCTCGTCGGTTCCTCAGCACTTGACACTCTTGTAGGGAGTTAATATGTACTTCTGACCAAGGGCTGAAGACGGCTGCATCACTGCCTGTCTAAAATTGTGATGAACTAAAATGTGATGAGCTAAAACAGGTATTTTGTTTTACTCTGATTTGACTGTCTGTGCTTATTATATAATCATTTTCACTCCAGCTTGGGGTGTTTCTTCTTCTGCATTCGTGCCATAACAAACCCACAGGCAATTATCTGCCATCTTAATTCCGGTCATTTCTATCAGTCAACTGGAATATAGATCAAACAGATTGTATTTAATTAAAGGAAATGTCAGAAAAAGTGATTAACATACTACTTGTGGAGGATGACGAAGTTGATGTCATGAATGTAAAACGTGCATTCAAGAAAGTAAATATCAATAATCCACTTTATGTTGCTACAAATGGAATTGAGGCGCTAGCAATGTTGCGTAGCAAAAACGGTGAGCCGCCTGAGGTTCCTGTAGAGCGACGCTTGATTTTACTAGACTTAAATATGCCTAAAATGGGAGGAATAGAGTTCCTGCAAAAATTACGTTCTGACCCTCAATTAAAACCAACCCCTGTGGTAGTTATGACCACCTCAAACCAAGATAAAGACCGCGTAGAAGCGTACAACCTCAACGTTGCTGGCTATATCCTTAAGCCTGTCACTTTCGCGAACTTTATTGAACTTATGGCAACGCTGAATAAGTATTGGACATTGTGCGAAATGCCATAAGCTAATATTTGGGGCAATTTGAGGTTTGAGATCAGGAAATAGTGTTGTTAGTTATCAATTGTTGGTTGTTTAACTAGCCTTCTTCGACTATAAAATCTATCTAAAGTTTTTTCCAAGCAAATTTTAACAATAAAATGTTAGACATTTGCTCAGAAAAAAGAACTGATATAAAGAACAATAGTGTGTTTCATGGCGATGGCTAGAAGTAATGGAAGAGAAACTCAGAATTTTAGTTGTAGACGATGACGAAGTAGATCGCATCGCAGTGCGTCGTGCGCTTACCAAAGCAGGCGTTGAAATGGAACTGTCTGAGGTGGGCGATGGCAAAAGTGCGATCGCTCTCTTAAATACTGATACTTTGTATGACTGTGTCTTTCTTGACTATCGCTTACCAGACCAAGATGGTTTAAGCCTACTGCAAAACCTACGTTCCAATAATATCAGAGTGCCCGTTGTCGTCCTTACAGGTCAAGGAGACGACCAGATAGCAGTTGAACTGATGAAAGCAGGTGCTAGCGATTATCTCTCCAAGTCGCGGTTATCATCAGAAATCTTGGCACAAATTTTGCGCAATACCATCCGCGTTCATCGTGCAGAAATGCAGGTCGCTTTAGCAAATCAACAACTGCGCGAAAGTAATTCGCTACTCATTCGTAAGAACCAGGAACTGGAAGCACAGCGGCGACATATAGAACTACAAAACCTGAAACTCATTGAAGCATCACGGCTGAAGTCGCAGTTTCTGGCAACAATGTCTCATGAATTGCGGACTCCCATGAATGCGATCATTGGGTTTTCTCAGCTCTTGTTGCGTCCTAAGTGTGGTGAACTGACACATAAGCAACAAGATATGATACAGCGTATCTTCAACAATGGCAAGCATTTGCTGATGCTGCTCAATGAAGTTCTTGACTTTTCTAAACTAGAGGCAGGAAGGTTAGATTTAAAACCAGAAATCTTTGATTTGTCAAATCTAGTCAATGCGACTGTGCAAGAGATGCGTTCTCTAGCAGAGGAAAAAAATCTGTCTTTGTTGATTCAAATTGAGTTGCAAAACGTTGTGGTGTTCAATGATCCAACTCGTATACGACAGATTTTAACAAACCTGCTTTCAAACGCCATCAAGTTTACAGAGTCTGGCGGTATTATAGTTGAACTTAAGGAAGTGCCAGGAAATCAAGTGGAAATTGCAGTTTGCGATACTGGTATAGGTATTGCTCCTGGGGATCTAGAAAATATTTTTGAAGCTTTCCGGCAAGTTGATCAAAGTACCACTCGCAAGTATCCTGGGACAGGACTAGGTTTGCCAATTATAAAAGCGCTAGTGCAAATGATGGGTGGTAACATCACCGTTGAAAGTAAGTTGGGTCAAGGTTCTGTGTTTCGGATTCAACTCCCCCGTCAAATATCATCCTCAATGCAACACGGTGGAGATGGGGCATCAAATACTCCTGCTTCAGCAAAAAAAAATTTTTGGAAGCAGGAAATTTCTCGCTTTGCTCAAGAAGGTGCGCAAAACAACACCAGAGACAGGTAATTCTAAAATAGAAAAGCGAAAGCAAACTATAAATTTTTATTCTTTATAAAGCAAATAACTATGTTGGACGAAGAAGCTTCTAAAGTAGAACGTATACTAGCCGTTGATGACAATCCTGATAATCTCGTGTTGCTACAGACAATTTTAGAGGCTGAAGGATATGAAGTTGGGTTAGTAGACAATGGTATGGATGCTTTAGAGCAAGTTGTTCAGTCTCCACCCGATCTGATTCTGCTAGATGTCATGATGCCGGGAATGGATGGCTATGAAGTGACACGCCGCATTCGTAAGAATCCACAGATATCATATATTCCAATACTGCTGATAACGGCACATCACGATGCAAGTGTTGTCGAAGGCTTGGATGCAGGAGCAGATGATTTTATTCGTAAACCATTTAATCATGAGGAGTTACTGGCAAGAGTGCGATCAATGCTGCGACTAAAACACAGTATTGATGAACAACAAAAAATGGCACGCCAACGCGAAGACTTTGTTTCACGTCTGACTCACGATTTGCGAACTCCCTTAGTGGCTGCAGATCGGATGCTGCTTTTGTTTCAACAAGAAACATTCTGCCCAATTTCCGAGGACATGAAATCCGCTATATCCGCCATGATGCGCAGCAACCAAAATTTGTTGCAAATGGTGAACAACCTCCTAGAAGTTTACCGCTTCGAGGCAGGGAAAAAGACTTTGCAAATGGAAAGCTGCAATATGGGGCAACTCGTTGAAGAAGTTGTTCAAGAACTCAGTTCTCTGGCGATTGAGAAGGGCTTGGCTGTGAATGTAGACAACAGCAAGTTAGACGCACAAGACGAAACTGCTGGTGTGGTTAAGGGCGATCGCCTAGAATTACGGCGCGTGATCAGCAATCTTGTAGGCAATGCTATTAAGTTTACAGATACAGGAAGTGTAAATATTACTATTTCTGAAACACCCGCAAACCCTCACGGTAATCCTTGGGTGATCGTTGAGGTACAAGATACAGGATACGGCATTGCAAAAGAAGACCAAGCAAAAATCTTTGAGCGGTTTCGCCAAGGTAAAAATAAACGTGCTGGCAGCGGCTTGGGATTGCATCTATCTAGCCGTATCATTGAATCACATAAGGGAAATATCGAGGTTTTCTCTGAACTTGGCAAGGGCAGTGCCTTCGTTGTGCGTTTACCTAAGCAAGCTTGAGTGTAACTCTCATTCCAAAGGCTGCTTGACGTGAGTGAATTGCGGTTGCTTCTCAGTAGCAAGACACTAGTTTGTTAATGTAAGCTGTGCCCAGGACTTACGCCATTGCAGCTTTCGGCTGAATATACGTATCAGCCCTTATGCCAAGAGGTGAAATAGAAATTTTTGAGAAATACTGCATTCGGATGGTGAGTTTCCGCAATTCTTCCCAATATAATTTTATCAGTAATTAGGGATTCCTGAGTTTTTTTACACTTAATGATAAACCTACACTGCTAACGACAACTCAAAAAGTAAACAGACGTAGTTTGGCGTTTTAACTCCAAGTAAAGATGAGCGACGCGTCAGAAGTTAAGTAACTTATAATTCATCACATGACTTTCTGGCTTGTCGTTAGTGGTCTAAATCTCTAGGAAAAAGAAACACATGAGTACATCAACACCAACTCGCGGTCAAGTAGAAAGAACATTAGCACAACGTATTCAAGCTCTGTATCGTGAGCAACTTGGACATCAACCCAGTAAGGTGATCTGTCAGCTATCGGATCAAAATGTAGTGATTGTCATGGAAGGTTCCATCACGGCACCAGAACTCTTGCTGGCTCATACAGGTCGCCTAAAACTGGCTGAACAGGTTCGCTCAGATTTAGATGATGCTATTCAGCCACAACTTAAGGTACTGATTGAAGAAACTTTAAATGTTACAGTTATAGAAATACTCAGCGATGCCACGTTAGAGACTGGTCGTACTGGTATTATTGCTGTTTTGACGGATACACCTACTGTTCGCACTCCGACTCCAAATCAGAAGGCAAGAAGAAGAACTTTATCAGACACAAGTTTGACTCCAAAATCTGCGTGATTATGATTCATCTTGACATAAGTCAAAAATTGAATTTGGATTCAATTTCTTACAGAGATATCGGCGAACTAGAGCTTCTAGGTCTTCTATCATATAAGGCTTACTGATGTAGTCGTTGAAGCCTGCATTGAGAATGTGTTCTCTGTCTTCCGTACTAGCCAATGCTGTCACTGCAATAGCTGTAATGTTACTCGTTAGCGGTTCCTGTTTCAGAGAACGCACAACATCAATTCCACTCACACCAGGTAACAAAATATCTAGCAGTATCAAGTCTGGCTGATACTCTTTGGCAACAAGTACTGTTGTTAAACTATCCTTTTGACATATTAGCTTACAACCAAGCGATTCAAGAGCATAACTCAACAACAGTAAGTTATCTTCATTATCCTCAACCGCCAATATTAAAGGCGACTGGGTTCTGTGCTTCTTTTGATCACTGATAGCGACTTGTGCCTGTTCCATTTCTTCTCCATAAGATTCATATGATGTTCATCATCTGTCTTGAGAGAACAAACGAGGCATTCCGCGAGCGGTCTTTTGGCGCTCACATGAGACTGGCTCGTGTCTCAACTCTGTCAAGTTGATGATCTTTGCTCACCCAATTAGCTCCAAGGAAAGAATACCTCAAGCAGACAAAGTGAGAAGACACTTTTTCATTATATGCAAAGTGGATAAAAATTTTAGCAAATAAATTATAAGTACTTAATATATTTAATAATAATTTAACGTAACACCCTGGAAGATACATATCTGTATGGCAGCCTCTTATACTCAGATCTTGCACCCAACAACAGCCAGAGGCTCTAATATCTCGTTACCAAGTTGAAAGAGGTAACGAGGGTTTGGAGGCTTCGGCGACTCACTGTTGCAACTCTTGCAACTCAGTTATACAAAGTTCACTACGCCTCTTTGGGAATCGGTGTATTGGCTTGTGGGGTGTGCAAGTGTATTTTTAGGGCTGCAAGCGAAGAATATCCGTTACACCCATACCCTATATCGCCTCGTACCGCACAAAGAAAGCGTGCCTCAACACTCCTTATTTATTCTAATGGTATAAAAATGGAAAAATTTTGTCTAGCTCCTTGACACATGATGTAGTATTTAAGTAGTATATAAGGTAAAATAAACAAAAACCAAAAATTTCTAACAAAAATTTCTAAATTGATTAAAGAGTGTGTCATCACTCAATTTAAAGATCTACGCTTCAAGTGTCTACGGTGGAGTTCCTTTCAACTGATAAACGATAACTGTGGCAACTTCCACGTAAGTAGTTTATATTACGATAAAACTTTTGCCAGATCTCCTGCATCAGGAGAGGATTACTCCACCAAGAAATGCACAACTGACAATATGGACTTTGAATACTATAGAAACAACGAAGGCGCTGGTGCCAATAGTAACCGTCAAAGCTTACTGGCAACTGGCTGGCGACCCTTCCATAGAGAGTTGGACTGGGAGTTTGTATGGCAACTGTTGTCTAACGACACGCGGGAGTTTACTCAAAAAAGTTTGAATCTAGCAAGCAATATTGCTGAGCTTTTGGGACGGAATAATTATACTTGGTGGGCTAATTTCTTAAATATCGTATCTGATAATACGCGCTACGAAGTAGAAAAATTTTGGAATTACATCACACCCGATCCCCTAACACCAGATCATCGTTACAAAGACGTTTTAAGTACGGAAACGCCTATCGTCCAATTTGTCAGTCGTAACAGTATTCCAATTGATTATGTTCTTAATCGTCTTCAAGAAATTACTGTGTTACGCGTTTTAGATGTGTTGGGACGTCCTGATATCATCACGCAATATTATTTAGAACGGGATTTTTATCTGCCAGTCGAGAAATTTGCCAGCTGGGAGCGTTTGGACGTTGTTAACACCGTTTATGCTTACTGGTCTAAGAATGACGTTTGGCTACAAATAGATTCCTTTGACAGAGGACGGCGGCAATATACTTTAATGGCAAAAAATCTGACTCCGCTGATTAACAAAGCGACATACGACCTAGCAATTATGCTGAGTGGATATCAAAGTCGTGTGGGCAAAGTTAACAGCCAGTTTCCCATTCGGAGTTTCCCCACGGATATTCAAGGCTTTACTGATTCAGTACAGCAGGCGATTCTTAATCAGAAGCAGTTAGCGGTTTTGGTACATGGAGAACCAGGTACGGGTAAAACTGCATGGACGCAAGCAGTCGCAAAAGAAATTTTGATGCCTTTGGGGTATGTGATTTTTATTTTGGATCATGATGCGATCGCCAACTTTGTCCCACCAACATACTTAGAAAGAATTTGTATCATTATTAATGAAGCTGATAACCTAGCACAAAATCGTGCTTCTGAGGTGGCGCAATACAGCAACAAAACGGAACATATTTTGAGTTTGCTGGATGGCACGTTGTACCAAAGTGTCATTGATGAAGGTGGCATTCATATACAGCAGCAATTGGTTGTGTTGATGACTTGCAACACCACAGAAAGATTAGATCCAGCCATGCTACGTAAGGGGAGAGTGGATTTGATGTGTGAGTTTACGCAACGTTTTGTTTAAAGGATAGGTTTTTCACCTGAGTATCTTGAAGTGATTATGTTTACGTTAGAAACAGAACGTTTAAGACTGCGACCTCTAACTATTAAGGATGCAAAAGAATTACACCAGCTTTTAGACGTTGACCCTGAAGGCTGGCGGTTTGACCCTGGTTACGCACGTTCTTTTGAAGAACGCGTTGAGTGTATTAAAAAACGGCTTGCTCAATATAGCATTTATGAATTTGGTTGTTTTGCCACTGAGCGCAAGGAAGACGGTAAGCTGATAGGGCAGGGCGGTCTTAGTCCGCATCAGTTTGAAAAGAAAACAATGATGGCAGTATCACTGACGAATTCGAGGTGATGTACGCTCTTGGCAAAGATTATTGGGGACAAGGGTATGCAACCGAAGCCGCAGCAGCATGGGTGAGATATGCCTTCGATATTTTAAAGCTCAAGAGGTTAGTTGTATGTCCTGCCAAAGCGAATATAGCCTCTGTGCGTGTTTTGGAAAAGTTGGGATTTCGGATTGAAGATGACCCACTGGAGGAGGAAAGCGTGTTGGCATTTAAAGAAAATAACTACATTCAGTAGCAACCGCATGATGGTGTGATTTCAACTTAGCAAGCAAATTCTTCTGTAGTAAATATCTGGAATTTTTTCCTACGCTTTTGTAGAGCCTATAAAGCGAATCTATTCTCACAACAGAACAACTTAGGAAACCAAGCATACCCTTTAGAAGTAGGGTGGGCAAATGCCCATCTCAGATCAACGTGTATTTCAACAAATTTCAAAGGACTTAAACTCGTGAAAACTCAACAACTGATTTTAGAAGCACTTAACCTTCCTACTAACGCCATTACCTACTATGTCAGTCAGGAATTAGCAGCACTTTATCCGAAAAAAGCAGTGCTAGAAGGTAGTGATTATGCTTTTGATTTAGAGAGGTACGCTGAGGCAAATTTCTGTACTATTAAAACATCTGATACCTACATCCATAATCAGATTATTTCTGGTTGGGATGGCATGGAAAACAAAATTGATAACTCTACTGAAAATGGCAACTTTGAGGTGACATGGGAAGGATATAACTTAGATGTCCTGCTCGTAAGTTTTCAGGAAGGTTATTGTAAAACCAGATATTACTGGATTTTGGCTGACAGCAAAGACATTGCTGAAAAGTTTTTTGCTGCTGTTTGTGAGTGGAACTCGGAAGTTAGAAGCGAAATTTTGGTATTTGAAGAGGGTTATTGGTCAAAAAATATAGAGTTGTTTGAGTCAATTCAGAACGCGACTTTTGAGAATCTGATTTTACCCAGCGCTCTTAAACAAGAAATTCAAGACGACTTGGCAAAGTTTTTTGATTCACAAGAAACTTACGAAGATTGTGGTTTACCTTGGAAGCGAGGAATTTTGTTTATCGGTTCTCCCGGTAATGGCAAAACTCACGCGGTTAAAGCTTTAATTAATAAGATGCAACAACCGTGCTTGTACGTCAAAAGCTTAAAATCGGAGTATACGAACCCTCACCACAACATTCGTCAAGTTTTTCAAAGAGCGCGACAGTCTGCACCGTGCATTCTGGTATTAGAAGACTTAGATTCCCTGGTAGATGGTGAAAATCGCTCGTTCTTTTTGAATGAACTTGATGGTTTTGCCGTCAATACAGGAATAGCGATTTTAGCCACAACGAACCATCCAGAACGTATAGATTCAGCAATTTTGGAGCGTCCCAGTCGCTTTGACCGCAAATATTACTTTGAGTTACCGACTTTGGCAGAACGCATAGCATATATAAACTTGTGGAACGACAAATTTAAACCTGCCATGCGCTTGTCTGAAACAACAATAACTCAGATTGCTGAGAAGACGGATGGCTTTTCTTTTGCTTATCTTAAAGAACTTATCATCTCATCTATGATGCACTGGATGCAAACAATGGAAGCTGGTGAAATGGAGAAAAGCATATTTTCACAACTTGCTATCTTGCAAAAACAAATGAGCAGCACAACTGTTGAGTCAGAAACTGTAGCTGGCTGCTAAGATTCAAGAGCATAAGATGATACCAAATCCGCTTTTCTAACCCCCTTTTAGCCCAAGCGATGTTCGTAATCGCGGTTCATCTTGCACACAAACAAAGTCCTTCTTGTGCGGACTAAATTATAAAGGGGGTATTAGATCCGGATTTGGTATGAAACTCCATCAGTTTGAAGATGCAAGTCAATTTTACGAGCAGGTGAAAGACTATTTGCTATCTCAGGAAGCACTGCATAGCTTTTTGCTGGGTATGTGCAACATCCTTATTCGCAATCCTGATCGCTTTCCAGAAAAGCCCTACCTAGCAACTGTTGAAGTAGACGGAGATATCGTTGCAGTGGTGATGAGAACACCTCCGCGAAACTTGCTGTTGTCAAAGATACAGGATTTTGTGGCTATTAAGACTATAGCCCAAGAACTCCACCTAACCCAAGAGTCATTACCAGGAATCAACGCCCCCACCATTGAGGCAAAAGCGTTTGCAGAGGCGTGGTATTCCCTGACTGGTCAATCCTATCAACTAAAAATGTCGCTGCGTGCTTTCCAACTGGAGCAGGTGCAAGCAATTCCCCAAGCAACAGGTTGCTTACGTATTGCTACTGAGGGTGAGCGAGAACTTCTTATCCGTTGGTTTGAAGCCTTTACGCTGGAAGCCTTGGGTAGTGTTGAGCCAGGAGTTGAACGTACGGTAGAACGCCATTTGCAGCAGGGTAGTGCTTACATTTGGGAAGATAAAACCCCCGTCTCAATGACGTGCCAAGTTGGTGTAACGCCCAACGGTGCAAGGGTTAGTTTGGTTTACACACCACCAGAACATCGCAGAAAGGGCTACGGCAGTGCTTGTGTGGCGGCTTTGAGCGAAACTTTACTTAAAGCGGGACATCGATACTGCTTTTTGTTCACTGATTTGGCAAACCCGATTTCAAATCGCATCTACCAGGCGATCGGCTACAAGGCTGTAGGTGATTTGTCCGATTACTCTTTCACTCAATTTTAATAGATTTGTCTTGCCATCAATGTCACAGCATAGTTCTGTCACCATAACTGACGTGGAAGCTGCCGCCAAGCGTTTAGCTGGTATTGCTCACCGCACTCCTGTTCTAACTGTACGTTCGCTCATTTTAAAAGGGAGAGAGGAATTAATGCCTAACAGGGTAAGGTTTCAATGCGATTGTGGCTCGGCTAAAAACCCCTCCGTGTAATACGTGGTAAAGCTTGCTGGAGAACAACCATGTCATACATGGACGAGAAAGAGTAAATGTTAACCTGTCATACATGGGGAGTTCGCCGTAAATTGCCTTTTTGTGTCATACAACAGATTACATTGTGGTCTTCACTAATTTAACGTTAAACTTACTGTGTAATACACGGTAGGAGCTGATGTTGAAGCGGGACATTCAAGGGAAGTTTGCCCTTAAGAACGATGATTATCGTCAAGTGCGCTCAGTAAGATTAACTGATGAAACTTGGAAGATTCTGGGGATTACTGCTGAATGCTTGGGTATGACTAGAGCTGATTACTTGGAACAGCTGATGACGGGGAACGCTAGCCCAAGTATTACACGGGAAAAAGAGCCAATAGATCAAGACAAAACTACTGCTGTTGAACTTACGACTACGCCATTTAGGGTAACAACACTTGAAACTTTACGTGACCAAGTTTTACTAGAATTGAAGTTAGGTAAGCAAGCTCCAGGCTACAAAGCAGCACTTAAAGCCCTCAATTATTTTATTGCCGTACTAACCAGGTAGTATGCACAGGAGTATCAATCCCCTTTCTGTATCAGTGAAGGTCGAAAAACGGTGGAAATAAGTTCTGAGCGCATCGACGATATTCCCGTAATAGTGGAGTGGCTTAAGCAGATGGAGATTGCCAAATGTATTGACCAAAAACTGAAGGAACCACACGGAAATTACCAAGGGCTGAGCTATGGGCAATTAAGTGTATTGTTATTGACATACATCATCACCCAGTCAGACCATCGGTTGTCTGCTGTGGAACCTTGGGTGCAGACACATCGAAGGATTTTAGAGTTAACTACGGGGTGGTCAATAGGGGAAAAAGATACCACTGATGACCGATTGGCAAGGGTAGTCGAAGAGCTAGGTAAACAATCACAGGCTAGACTTGAAATTGAGGTAAAGTTAGGACGGCATCTAATTCGTGCCTACGGATTGCCAACTGTTGTAGCACGAGCGGATACAACTAGTTTTAGTGTGAATCATCAACCAGGAGATTCAACACAAGAAAACCTACTACGTTATGGCTATTCCAAAGACTTTCGCCCAGATTTATTGCAATACCGTCAATTACTAGCAACCCTCGACCCAATGGGAATGCCATTGGTCAGCGCCACAGTTGAAGGTAATGGAGCCGATGACCCATTATATTTTCCCACCTGGCAAAAAATGGCACAAGTGATTGGGCATAAAAAGTTCATATTCATTGCTGATTGTAAAGCAGGTGCGATTGCAACTCGCGCTCAAATTGCAGCAAATGGTGGGATTTATTGCTTCCCTGTGCCCATGAGTGGACAACACCCCCAATATTTGAAGCAATGGGTACTAAACCCACCAGCAGAAATCCAGTCTATTCGTTTACCGCGACAAGATGAAGAAGAACCTGCTGTGGGCAAGGGTTTTGAAGTGGAGTTAGGCAAGTTTTGGTTCAATGAAGAAACTAACAAGTGGGTACGTTGGCATGAACGCTTCTTAGTAGTTTATTCCCAAAGCCTTGCAGCATCAATGATACGTGGTCAACAGCAACGCATCAATAGCGCTCAAACAGCTCTCAATAAATTAGCCGCAAAACCAGGAGAAGATCCACAAGCATTAGCGCATAAAGTTGAAAACATACTTGAGCGCTATCGTGTCAAAGATTTCTTCAATACGACAATTACAGAACAAATCACTCAACAGACTCGTCATGTCGGACGAGGACGACCATCAAAAAATTCTCCCACTGAATCGGTAACCAGTATTTGCCTTCAACTTCATATCCAGCTTCAAAATGCTGCAATCGAGTGCGCAGAAACCTTGGCAGGGTGGCGATTGTATGTCACTAACGCGCCAATTACTCAACTGAGTCTCTCTCAAGCCGTGACGTATTACCGAGACGAATGGCTTTTAGAGAGAGGATTTCACCGTTTTAAACGCGGTTGTTTGCCAGCCCTACCCGTTTACTTCCAAAACCAAAAACGAATTATTGGCTTAATGTTTTTGTTGAACATCGCTTTGCGGGTATTTACCTTAATGGAGTTTGTGGTACGACAGGCACTTATAGACACTCAACAATCTTTGGCTGGTCTTTACGATGGCAATCCCAAGCGAAAAACTGACCGCCCATCTACTGAAAAAATGCTTAAAGCTTTTTGTAACTTAACTCTTTATTTCTTACCTGATTCTACCATCTTCATCACACCAATTAACGCACTTCAAAAACAAATTCTTTGTTTAATGAAAATGCCACAGTCCCTTTATCAGGTAGCTCCGGTAGGTACTTCGACGTAATTTTTCGATTTATAAAGAATAACAAACGGAATTGAAGTCCGATTTCAATATTAACCAATATCCGTGTAATACACGCTAATCTGAGCCTTGAATAGCACTGCTTTATCGTGTATTACACGGCAGTTCTGATCTATGTAATACGCTCGCTCATGAATTGATTTCCCATGTAATATACGGATTCTCGGGGCTGGGTTTACCATGTATTACACCTAGGCTCTCAATCCCCTTTTTCCACGTATTACACGGAGGGGTTTTTAGCCGATCCACAATCGCATTGAAACCTTACCCTGTCAGGCATTAATTCCTCTCTCCCTTCAAAAATAAGCGAACGTACAGTTCTAACTTCAACAACTGTCAATTCACGCACCAATAGCCATGTGTTTTTCAAGTGCGAGAACTTCCAGCGCACGGGATCTTTTAAGTTTAGAGGTGCATACAACGCATTATCACAGTTGTCTGAAGAACAGAAGCAAAAAGGTGTTTTGACCTTTTCATCAGGGAACCATGCTCAAGGAATAGCACTTGCTGGACAACTGCTAAAAATTCCTACCACTATCGCCATGCCTGATGACGCGCCAGCCGTCAAGCTAGCTGCGACTCGTGGGTATGGCGCTGAGGTCATTTTGTATAACCGCAAGCAAACAAACAGGGAAGAATTAGCCCAAACTCTGTTACAAGAACGGAGTTTGACACTAATTCCTCCTTATGACCATCCTGACATTGTGGCAGGACAAGGGACTACTGCTAAAGAACTTATTGAGGAAGTTGGTGAACTGGATTTGCTGTTGGTTTGTTGCGGTGGCGGTGGATTACTTTCTGGTTGTGCGATCGCAACCAAAGCCGTTTTACCCAACTGTCGGGTGATAGGAGTAGAACCAGAACTTGCTGACGATGCGACACGCTCTTTTCACACCAAAACTCTGCAAACTGTAAACAATCCCGATACCATTGCTGACGGTGCGCGTACTCCTTATTTGGGTAAAATTACTTTCCCGTTGGTGCTGCAATATGTCGATGATATGGTCACGGTATCAGAAGAAGCGATTTTACGCACCATGTTCTTTTTATGGGAACGCCTCAAAATTGTGATTGAACCCACTGGAGTGTTAGCCGCAGCGGCTTTGTTGGAAGGAGTTGTGAAGGCACCAGGGGCTAGAATTGGGGTGATTATCAGCGGTGGGAATGTGGATTTGGCTAACAACTTTATCAGCAAGCTTTGACTGTTGCAGGAGAGTGAGTTACTGCTATTACATCAGTTCGTTGAGGTGATCGCCCGCCATAGACCACCTTTTTCAAGTCTTGCAGCGACCATTTGATATCATGAGGACGATCTAAACAGCAGTCGAATGATGAGTTCGTAACAGTAGCCACCGAGTAACACGCCAGCGGCTCCAATTAACCCCATTAACGGAGGTACTGGAGCTGGTAACTTCATTGCAGCAACCGCAATGCCGATAATCCAGCCTCCTAGGAGAGATATACCAGCCTGTTTGAAGAAATCCATTATTGCGTCCACTATCGTGACAAGTTCTATCATACGATGAGCTGCTAATTCTAAAAACCGGACAACTCCATCACCTTTTAACAAGTTAATGGACAATTCTCGCCTCGTTAAAATCAGCAAATATCTTAGTAAACACCTGCGTCATCAACCGGATCGCATTGGCATTAAACTTGCTCCTGGTGGCTGGGTTCCTATTGATGAACTGTTAGCAGCTTGTGCGAAAAACCAGTTTCCTATCACCCGTGACGAGCTGAATGAAGTCGTTGCAAACAACGATAAAAAACGCTTTTCCTTCGACTCTACAGGCACTTTCATTCGTGCTAACCAAGGGCATAGTGTAGAAGTTGATTTGCAATTGGAACCTGTTGTTCCTCCAGATGTGCTTTATCACGGTACCGCACAAGGTTCTGTGGAGGCAATTCTCCAAATGGGATTATCCAAAATGTCGCGCCATCATGTCCATTTATCACAAGATATTGCCATAGCAAAAGCTGTTGGTGCAAGGCATGGAAAACCTGTAGTGTTTGCGGTAAATGCAGCGGCGATGTACCAAGCAGGTTACACTTTCTACTGTTCTGAGAATGGTGTTTGGTTGGTAGAGTATGTGCCACCAGAGTATCTGCAAAAGCTTTAAATCCATAAGTTGCTTTTGCTGGTACCGATTAAATATACAAGGGGAGTTATCCAACTTTCCATAAGTCTTAACGACTTTTTTCATATATAGCAACAGCCAAGGTGCTTAGGACATCAACAGATGATAAAACCTAGACACAAAAAGACTTTTCACCCAGTCCCCAGTCCCTAGTCCCTAGTCCCCTGCTATACTCAACATTTTGTCAATGCTTAAAACTGGGTAAAATTACTCGAAATTGTTAAGACCTCAGATTAAACTTTTCAACTCAGTGCATCCGGATCTACACCTAATGCACGTAATTGTTCCCGCAAACGCGCATTCTCCTGTTCTGCTGTTTCCGCGCGTTGGCGTTCAGCTTCTGCGCGTTGGCGTTCGGTTTCGGCTCGTTGACGTTCAGCTTCTGCGCGTTGGCGTTCAGCATGTGCACGTTCCTCTCCTGTAAGTAACAGATTTCCATCTCCATCCCACCAACGCAGCCAAGGTAACTCTGCATTCAAATAATAACCTCGCCAAATGCCTAATTCCACGTCCATAGGGGCAATAGGATAATGTCCCCTCTCGTTAGGATTCATCCGTTCGTAGCGCCCTGCAACCCATCGATAAACTTCTATTGATGCTTTTTTAACTTCATATATTCCGTAAAAAGCCGGACGAATTACTTGTTGATAAATCCAAAATTTCCCTTGGTAAGGGGTGTTATCTCTTTCTTCTTCGCCATTACCAGAAACGAATTCCAAAACAATCAGGGGTGCGATGAGTTCTTGCCAAAGAACATAGGAACGACGTATTTCACCATTGAGGGTAGGTGGTACATTAGACACATAAAACCAGTCTGGTGCCTCTGCATCACGTTCTGGTGGATCTGTCATCCGCCAGTAGATACCACAATCTTGTCCGATGCAACATTGCCCATCAGGATGAATTTCTTGCAAGCGAGGTTGAATCGAGTCGGTCAGTAAAATACTCTGGGGATGTTCCTGAAAGTTTTTCACAAAGGTACCATCAGACTCTGGTAGCTGGGTATGGTCTGGTAGGGCTTGGATCTTGGGTTCAATTACCATCACATTACCTCGCCAAAATCATGAGGACGTAAATATAATGTAGCTAAGGACTCCACGCTTATGCAGGCAGCATTATCAATATTCATTCCACAATAGCTCCATCAAATACTCAGCAATTCGTTTGGCTGCTCCCGGTTTCCCCATCCGTCGTATGCCATTTTCCGCGATCGCTTGCAGAGTGTCTGGGTTAGTGAGAAGCGATCGCACTGCAGAAGCTACCTCTACTGGCTCTTCTACTAAAATCACAGATTTTCCTAAAAGACGGCTTTGTGCTTCCGCAAAGGCATAGGTAAATTGGGGACCACTTCCAGGAATGGTGATTGCTGGTTTGCCCAAACCCACAAACTGTTCTGTTGCTGTCCCTGCCATTGCGATCGCCATATCTCCCAAATGCAAGCAGTCGTTATAGGCATTTTGTGACAAGATAAAATATGCATTGTTTTGCTTATAAGTCAAGTGTTTTTTATCAAAAATTTGAATTGGAGGTTCAGCGTGGGGACGCCAGCCTTGAGATTCAAGAATTTGGCGGATACTCTCAAGGTGTAAACTCGGGGCGATCGCTCCCAAAAATACCACTGTTCCTGAAGTGTGTCCTATAAAATCTTGCTCTTTCAGAACAGCCATCATTGCAGATACGGCTATCATAATTTGGTGCCAGTTGGCGTATGCTTCTGGGGGACGCGAACCAGGGAGAATAGTCACAATCAAAGGTCGAGCTAATTCTTGCTTTTCGACATCAGCACCATAAAATCTTGGACGTGGAATTGGTGGTTCCAAACCATCCATCATTGGGTTGCCTAAATCAAACGCGGGAATGGTGGACCACCTTTTCAATATCTCTACTGTCAGCGAATCTCTAGGAAACACTGCCTTGCAACGTTGACGACTCATCAACCAACGTTCCCAAGGGTGGTAAATTGAACCGGAAAAGTTTTCCCAGGATGCCCCTCTATTTTTCCGTTTTAATAAAGCAACTTCATCTCGCACATAGTACTCTGATTTCGCTGTACCCACAAAGGCATAGTTGGCGTCACTCAACCAAGCAAATAACAGCGGTATAATATCGCCCACCGCTAAAATAGCTTTTCTGTTGCCTAAATTTGTCTGAGTATTTACCCAGTGACGTACAGCTTTTATTTGACTTGCAGTAAGTTGTAACAAACCACCTTGTACATCTCGTACAAACTGCCGTCCATCCATGTAAACAAACCCACCAGAAGGCATCGTACGTACCGAACCAATGAGGCGAATATCCAACTGTTGGTAAGCGTGTCCTTCTCCGACTAATGGCAAAACGAAGATTTCCGGTGGGTTGGATTGTTGCTGAAGTTCCTGCAAAATACGGGCTGCGATCGCATCCTCTCCATGTCCGTTGCTTAAAACAAGTAACCGCAAGCGAGAAGTTTCTTCGGAGTCAGAGGTTAGGGGTAAAGGTGATAATTCACTCATGAGAAACAAAAACTTAAATACAAGTGTCTTTTGGGAGAAGAGGAATGAATGGGGGTATAAATCGGCGCAAAGCAGGAAGTTAGTATTATCCCCATTACCTAACCTCAGTACGGAAGTACAAACTAACTCCCAGTGAACTAGGCTACTATTATGCGAGTTTCTTCTGCTGCAATTTTTACTTTAGTGAGTTTAGCGGCTGGCAATGCTAGTCAGCAAGCATTGGCTGCACCCTCAGATACTCCTGAGCAAGCTGAAAAACATAATAACTTAGTGGTGCCGGTGACTGAAGAAACACCTGCACAGATAGAAGGGATTGCAAACCCGGAAACAGTAGTTATTGGACAATTTTCGCAAAAATCGGGGAATGTGCAAAGTGGTGGTAGTCAGAATTCAGTTGTGATAGCTCCCCAAAAAGACAAACAGACACCGGAACAAGGAACAGCACAAGAAGTAGGACAAGAAGTAGGGAGAGAAATTACTTTTCCATCTTCTTCATCTTCCCCATCGTCTCCATCTTCTCCATCTTCCCCATCCTCCCCTCCAGCTACAAACAGTGATTTAGTAGTCTCTGCTACAGGAGTGCAGATAGTAGGAGCCAATGAAGAATTGCAGCAGATTATTCGCAGTGTGATCAAAACTCAGGCTGGTGGAGAAACAAGTCAAACTCAGGTACAGAAAGATGTTACAGCAATTTTGCAGACAGGTTTATTTACGAATGCTCGTGTGAATAGCCAATCTACACCAACAGGCTTAAGTGTAGAGTACCAAGTAGAACCAGTGATTGTGCGTTCTCTACAACTTTCCGGGGCTAATGCGCTGACGTATCAAGTCGCTAGGGAACGCCTTGAACCTCAAATAGGAAAAGTCATCAGCCCGAATGGTCTCAAGGAAGCAGTACAACAAATTAATAAATGGTACGCTGACAATGGTTATAAAGTTGCACGGGTGATATCAATCCAACCCAGCCGTGAAGGAATCCTGACTTTAAATGTTGCTGAAGGTGTCGTCAACGATATCAAGTTTCGTTTTGTTAATGACGAAGGCAAGCCAGTTGATGACAAAGGTAAGCCAGTCGCAGGACGCACCAAAACAGATTTCTTGCAGCAGCAACTAAAGCTGAAACCAGGACAAGTTTATCAAGAAAATTTGATTAAACAAGACTTACAGCAACTGTATAAAACTGGTTTATTTCAGAATGTTAATGTTGCTTTTGAAGGAGATGCAACAAAACTGGATGTGATTTACGAACTCAAGGAGATAGGAGCGCGTTCTATCAATTTAGGTGGTAATTATAGCGCCGATCAGGGAATAGTCGGTACGTTAAATTATCGAGACCAAAATGTCGGCGGGGTTAACGATACTTTCGGTGTCAATCTTGAAGTGGGTGCTCGTGACTTTCAATTTGATTCCAAGTTTACCAGTCCTTACCGAGAAACCAATCCAGACAGCTTTGGCTATAGTGTGAATGCTTTCCGCAAGCGGGGACTTTCTGACAGTTTGGATGGAGATGTCAAGCTGGCAAATGGCGACAGAGTGCGCGAAGGTCGAGTTGGGGGAAGTTTTAGCTTTGAGCGACCAATTGACGGTTGGGATACTTCCTTAGGACTCAACTATACCCGTGTCAGCCTTCGCGATCGCGACGGGAAAGTTACCCCAACCGATGAAAAGGGGAACCCCCTGTCTTTTAGTGGTACGGGTATTGATGACTTGACGACTGTATCCTTAAGCGCCATCAAAGACCAACGGGATAATCCCTTGAATCCAACTCAAGGTTCTGTTCTCAAACTCAGTACAGAACAGTCGATTCCTATTGGTGAGGGAAACATTTCCATGAATCGCATCAAGGCAAACTACAGCCAGTTTATGCCTGTGAAGTTATTTGAGTCTAAAAACCCGCAAGTCTTTGCCTTGAATCTCCAAGCTGGTACAGTCTTGGGTGATTTACCACCTTATGAAAGTTTTAATTTGGGCGGTCCCAATTCGATACGCGGTTACGATGGCGGTGATGTTGGTAGTGGTCGTACTTATGTATTGGCTTCCGCAGAATATCGCTTCCCAATCATCCAGGCATTAGGAGGTGTATTCTTTGCTGATTTTGGCTCAGATTTGGGTTCTGGTGAAACTGTCTTAGGAAACCCTGCGGGAGTTCGTGGTAAACCTGGTACTGGTTTTGGTTATGGGGCGGGCGTGCGCTTTGACTCACCCTTGGGCTTGATTCGGGCTGACTTTGGACTGAATGACCAAGGAGAAAGCCGTCTGCATTTTGGTATCGGTCAACGCTTCTAAAAATGCAGAATGTCGAGTCGAGAGTGCTGAGTATATTATGGAGAAGAAAAAGTTTGGAACAGTCGTCTGTGGAGTGAGGTCATTGAAGAATGCTGAGTCATGAACTAGATTTGATATCGCTTAGGATTCAAGTTAGACTCAAAACTCAAGACTGGAGCTTTGCTTTGTTTCACTGTTGAGTTTATGACGCAGTAGTCATTATAGTTACTCAGCACTTCAATACTCAGGACTGCCTATATGTTAGCTGGTAAAACTTTGCAGGGTGGCAAATATACCTTAGACCAGGAAATAGGTCGAGGTGGCTTTGGTATTACGTTCAAAGCAACTCACCACTTCTTGAATCATATAGTGGTGATTAAAACTCTCAATGAAAAGCTGCGCCAGCATCCTGATTTTGTCAAGTTTGAGCGCCAATTCCAGGATGAAGCCAGACGATTGGCAACTTGTATCCACCCAAATATTGTCCGGGTGAGCGACTTTTTTGTTGAAGATGGGTTGCCCTACATGGTAATGGAATATATCCCTGGTGAAACTTTGGCAGAAGCATTTGTCTTACCAGGGATGCCTTTATCAGAAGTGACAGCAATTCATTACATCCGCCAAATTGGTGCTGCTTTGCAGGTGGTGCATCAAAATGGATTGCTGCACCGGGATGTGAAACCAGACAACATCATCCTCCGCCAAGGAACTCAACAAGTGGTGCTGATTGATTTTGGCATTGCACGCGAATTTAATAATGGGGTCAGACAAACTCACACAGGTATTGTTTCTGAGGGCTATTCCCCAATGGAGCAGTATTTGTCACAAGCAACCCGCACTCCTGCAACTGATGTTTATGGTTTGGCTGCAACACTTTATGCACTGTTGACAGCACAAGTACCGATGCCAGCACTGCTACGCGATCGCGAACAAATGCCTGCTCCTCGCGAGTTACAACCCTACTTAAGTGCTGCTGTCAATCAAGCCGTCATGCGTGGTATGGCAATTGAAGCTCGCTTTCGTCCACAGACAGTGGCAGAATGGTTGGTGCTGTTACCGGGCAATAGAGAAGCTACACAGCAACCAGTATTAACACAAACAGTGCCAACTGTCAATTTATCTGTCGATCCATACCCAGATTTGCCACTGTCTGTGACGGCTGTGAGCAAAACGTCAACCCCGTCACCTTTGGGGAATGCCAATTTCAACAAAGTTGTCAACAAATTCTCGTCACCTAAAATGTTTATTGCCACGGGTATAGCTCTTGTGGCTGCTACAGCAGGTTTTGCTGTCACAAGTGTAGTTACCAAAACTCAGCCACGCTCATTTCCACAACCTGTTGTAGAAATGCGTGATGCTAACGAGCAAACACCTAAAGTAAACATTACACCTTTGCCTTCAACTCAAGAAAGTAACACTACCAAGAAACAAAATAATGCTTCGTCGGCTGTTGATGCACCCACCTCCACACGGCGTAGGCGTATCCGTCGTGTTTCAACTGAAGAATCTCCCAGTCGCAAGCTGACAGAAGAATCGCCTCAAACCTACTCTAGAAAATCCCGCTCTCGCCGATATCAACAAGAACCTCAAGAAGCTTCCCCTTCGCCTAGCAGTGATTCCTCGTCGCGATTAGTGGAACGACTCCGGGCAATTCGGGAATCTCGCAGAACTTCCTCTTCACCATCTTCAGTAAATAACTCACCGTCTTCTCGTGGCGCTTCTGAGTCGTCGCCTTCACCCAGCCAATCGAATAATTCTCCTGTTGTTGTACCAGCACAACCATCTACTGCGGAATCAAAGCAGTCTGATTCTCCTGGTGTAGTCGTTCCTACAGTAGAACAACAAGTCAAGCAAAATTCATCATCCGCTGAAACTCCAACCCAGTTGCAAGATGATATGCAAAACCCACAAACTAATAATAATTAGTTCATAGTTGTACTCATAGTTGATGATCAAAACTGGAAATTCCAGAGTTTTTTCATTAATAACTATTGACTATTAACTAATTATGTGGTTATAAAGTGTGTTCTACTTGATGTAGTAGCGATCGCCAAACCTCGTACCCTTCTGTGTTCAGATGCAATCCATCTGTGGTCAATTCTTGGCGCAAGTTACCTTCAAAATCTGTAAATGAATCATAAAGATTCAAAAAATCAGCTCCTTCTTGTCTCCCGATCAGGGCGAGTTGATCATTAAGATGACGAATACGGGTATTTGGGATTGCGGACAAACCAGTTGGCAGAATCGATTGAATAAAAATCATGGTTTTTGGGTGAGTTTGTCGCAACTTGCGAACAATCTGGCGGTAATTGCCTAAAATGATTTCGTCTGTCGTACCTTTCCGCAAGTCGTTAATTCCAACCATGATATAAATGACATCTGGTTTGGTTTCACTAAGAACAGACAACCTTTTTAAAATACCATTGGAAGTCTCTCCAGAAATTCCTTGATTGAGCCACAATCTACCTACAGGCAATTTTTCTCTAGGAAACCATAAACTTAAAGAATCACCCACTAAGATTCCCAAACGATTGTCACCTTGACTTTGAGCCATTGCTTTGGCTTCCATAGCCAATAAGTTTTTCCAATCCTCATATGTCAGTTGAGTGTTCTTCGTAGATATCAACGATGACTTTATGGTATCTTCTGGTAAGCTTGGATAGATCTGACCCGCTTTCAGTGCCGCTAACCTTTCGTAATAAAGTTGCTTTCCAGATGTAATTCGCCGAGGAACGAGTTGAGTTTTTGAACTAAGCTGCGATTCTACTGGCTTTGGCAACCAAGAGTCACTAAATTCCGCTTGAAAATTTTCTCCACTAGAAAATATTTTTCCATTGGTATTTGGCTTTAAATCATCTTTTAAATTCCAAATGACTCCGCTATTTCCTAAGTTGACATTAGGCAGATTAACATTAGGCAGATGTGGAAGAGCTGATGTTGGTATTACCAATCCTGTTAACAAGCCTGATGCCAACAGATAAAGGTCCCTCATCTTGATATCTCTCCTCGACGTACTGCTTTTTTCTATTGACAGCATTAATTAGTTGAATTCAGGAAAAATTTTAAATAGTTATCTCATTATTTTTATTTATGTATCTATTTCTGTAAAGCTTGGCGACATGGCATTTATAATCTCTTCAAGGTTTTTGCATATTGCTTATAGCAAATTTCATTACACCTCTTGCCTAAGTAGATTCCATCTGTGTTCATCTGTGGTTAATTATTCTTTTTTTTGACTTTTGCAAAAAGTTTATTGTTGTCAAAAACTACTCGCGTCACCTCATATCGGTACGGCATCCAGCAAGCAGGTTGTTATGTATGAATCTATACGGGATTAGGTTTGTCGTCAGGGCGATGGCGCTTTTCGCCCGCTGAGTTCTATCGCCTTCTCCTGGGGGAGACGCTACGCGTTGGCGCAACCTGTCTGCAGGGCTTAAGTCCCGCTAACGCTACACATTGGCTGCGCCTGGGGTTTGCACTTACGCGATCGCCAGTGCGTGCCGTCAAAGAATTCGTAATTAAGGAGCAAACTACGAATTACTAATTCGTAATTCGTAATTATTCGCTCAAGCATAGCAAAGCAAAACCTGTGATACTTCAGGAATCTTCAAACCGATAACGACTACCGATAATATAATCCTCATTAATTTCAAACGAAATCCATTGGCGTTGTAAGATTTCTGCAACAAAACCCGTTGTGTTGGAACCTGCGAATGGATCTAAAACAATATCACCTTCATCAGTCAAAAATTTGATGAAGAATTCAGCAAAACCTTGAGGAAAACGTGCAGGGTGTGGTTTCATTCCTGCAGCTTTACAGCGACGCAAGTAAGCACTATTAGATTCAGTATTGGCAATTTCTAGTAAATTTGGTGGAATAGCGCCTTTATTATCCTTTTGAAATTTCTCAGAAATATCGTGACCACTAGGACGTATTTTTGCTTTATAGCCATTTTTAAGTAATTGCTTCATACTTTGGCTGTAAGGCTTTAAAACTTTTCTATTGTCGGCTTTGGGGTGAGGCGTTTTAGACAACCACCAAACCACATTTACTGAATCTTTAACACGAATCCGCCTAATTGTAACCCATTCAGCAGGTGTTGGCAGTCGTGCTGGATTATAGTGATAAAATTCTTGAGCCAGATAAAAGCCGACTTCCTTACACAACCTCACTAAAAGCTCATATTGGTAGATACTTCGTACTGGATGACCAGGAAGATAAGCTCCACCTAAATCTAAAATAAACGAGCCATTTTCTGCTAGAACTCTTTTAAATTCATAAGCAAAAGGGAGAAACCATTCTATATATTTTTCTGCACTTTGGTTGCCGTATTCTTTTTGGCGTGTGAGTGCAAATGGAGGTGAAGTGATGATTAAATTAATGCTGTTGTCTTGGACAAATTGAAGTAATTTGAGGCTATCACCTAAATATACAGAGCCGTTTTTTTGAGAATAGTAAGGCGTAAAATCTAGTATTTTTTTTTGTGTTTGTTGTTCTATCAAAACTTATAACTAGGTGACAATTTAATTATAAAAATAACAGCGTTATGTCAGTGGACATTAAATAGGTTCTCCATCTTCAAGAGTATATAAGTCTGGTTCATGATATAGAAAATCAAATGCTTTACCATACTGTGCAAGTTGCATTAAGTCCTGGGTTGATGAATATGAGCTATCAAAAAATAGCTTTTCTTCTAACAGAGAGCGTTCTTCTTCCGAAAGAGATAAGATAACTTTTACCAGTGATTCAACAAGTTTAGTATTCATATTCAGTGTCAAATATTTTGTTTGCCACATCAACTATACAATCTCTTCTGCTCCAAAATAGGCGATCGCAGCCCTAATGTCTTCTATAGTAAGTGGCGGATACTCTGGAACAATTTCCTCAAACGTCAATCCTTCAGCAAAATTATCGAGGATAACTGACACCATAATGCGTGTCCCTTTGATACATGGTTTGCCGTGACACACTTTGGGATTTATGAAGTATGCGTTCTTGCCAGTTTGTCATTGTTCTGATCACTTACAACATAGGCTTATTGTAGGCGATCGCTCAAAACTCCTGCAGTTGAATGTTAGTTCTTTTGTAGAAAAAGTTTATCGCTTTTTCACAGCTTATTGTCTCATAAGCTTGGTTTGAAAACATGAAAATACCCAGGATATACCGAATCAATACTAAACGCTGTATTCTCAGATGCATTTCTGAGCAAGATATTCCATATGTTTTCTCGGCTACAGGGTTTGAGGGATTTAACGATGGGATGCTTTGGGAACCACCACAAGCAATCGAAGAACTGAAAGAACCTTTTATAAAAAGTCTTCAAGCTTGGGATGCTGGTTTAGCTTATACATTTACCATTGAATCCGCAAACACCACTGCATTCCTTGGCAGAATTTCCATTAGAAAAGACAAAGCACAAGGCGTTTGGAATATTGGTTTTTGGACACACCCAAAACATCAACGTCAAGGTTACATGACAGAGGCGGCTAAAGCAATTATTGAATTTGGCTTCACGGTTTTAGATGCTGATCGTATTGAAGCTTGCCATGCTTTATGGAATACCGGTAGCGAGAAAGTGTTAACCAGGATTGGAATGAAGTTCGTTTGCTATATCCCGCAGGGTTTTCAGAAGCATGGCAAGTGGGTGGAGGAAAATCTATTGGCGATTGAAAGAGAAGATTGGAAGAGTTCAAAGGAAATTTAAAGCTAATCTTTAATTAGATAATACGGGCGGGCAAGATGCCATTGGTGTCAAGTTAAGAAAAATGGATTTGTGTCAAGAGTGGGAAACTCAATGGTAAAACTCAACACAGTGGTGTTGATACTAATCATGAGTAAACCCCGCAAAAAACAAGGAAATCCAGATTTTCGGCATCGAGTCAGCGTACCTGCCCCATCAAGCCAAGAGATAGAATCGAGGCTGTTTGAATTAATCACTCCAGGGACATTTGCCAATCTCAAAGGGGTAAAAGACAAAGAGCGTAGCTTGCGCGATCGTGTACTAACCCTACCAGTGATGGCAGCAATAGTATTGAGTCTAGTGTATCGACAAATACAGCATTTAACAGATGTGCTGCGCTGCTTGGAAGTAGAAGGGCTGATGTGGGTTGAGGCAATGCAGGTGAGTCGGCAAGCTTTATCTCAACGCCTTGGGAGTATGCCCGCTCAGTTGTTTATCAAGCTGTTTGAGCAAGTAATAGAGCGTTTAACAGCCAAGAAAAACAAGATTGAAATTGCACCAATGTGGGCATCTGTAGCATCATCATTTAGTGCAGTATGGATTGCAGATGCATCGACATTGGAAGCAGTCAAAAAACATTTGGGGCAACTTCAACAAAAAACAGGTGCAGTATTAGGGGGTAAGATGCTGATGGTAGTGGAAGCATTTAGCCATCGCCCAGTTGCAGCGTTTTTCGATGCCGACGCAAAACGCAATGAAACCAAGTGGTGGTCGGCACTACTAGAGCGCTTGCCAGTGGGTGGTTTACTCATAACAGATATGGGCTTCTACGGATTTGAGTGGTTTGATACCCTAACTGAGCAAGGAAAATATGTCTTAACTAGACAAAAAGCCAAGGTGCGCTATCAAGTAGTGCGCCGCCTTTCGAGTGGTTCTCACTATAAAGACGAAATTATTCAAATGGGACTTCACCATACTGATCCATGTCGCTACCCGATGCGACAAGTCTCTGTATTATGGGGTCAAACTTGGTATCATTACTTAACTAATGTTCTTGACCCACAACAACTTTCTCCACAGCAAGTTTGTGATTTGTATCGCCGACGTTGGCAAATCGAAGATGCATTTTTACTGACTAAACGTTTGTTGGGTTTATCTTATCTGTGGGTTGGTGGCACTAATGGTGTGCAGATGCAAGTCTATGCTACTTGGATTTTTTACGCAGTACTCAATGATTTGTGTGCCGATGTCGCTGTGGCTTTGCAGCAGCCCTTAGAACGTATTTCGCTGGAAATGGTCTTTCGCAGCTTGTATTTTTTCCATCGCGCACGATCGCACAACCCATTATTACAACTCATTCCTTGGTTGGTTGAGCATCATCGCTCTATGGGCTTGGTAAAAGCCGTTCGTCAACGACACCGACGAACGGCTGCTAGGTCACTTGACATCTGGGCATCGGCCTTAACTTGACACCAATGGCGAGACGTCCGTCCCACAAGAAAAGTCTCACAAGAAAAGTCTCACAAGAAAAGTCTTACAAGAAAAGTTCCACAAGAAAAGTTCCACAAGAAAAGTCTTACAAGAAAAGTAGTGTGACAAAAAACCCCCCACCTTTCGGCAGGGGATTTTAATTACTTACCTACTAAACTACTCGCAGTCAGATTAACCGAACTTACCAGCAGTAGAGGCAATGAGGAAGGCGGCGTAAGTCAGGACATAGCCAACTGTAAAGTGAACTAGACCTGTCAACCAACCTTGAACGATGGACAGAGCAACGGGCTTGTCTTTCCAGCGAACCAGGTTCGCCAAAGGAGTACGTTCGTGTGCCCAAACCAGTGTTTCAATCAACTCTTGCCAGTAACCTCTCCAAGAGATGAGGAACATGAAACCGGTTGCCCAAACAAGGTGTCCGAAGAGGAACATCCAACCCCATACAGCTAGGTTATTCATGCCGTAAGGGTTATAGCCGTTGATCAACTGAGCGGAGTTAGCCCACAGGTAATCACGCAGCCAGCCCATGAGGTATGTAGAAGACTCGTTGAACTGAGCTACGTTACCTTGCCAAATACCTAGGTGCTTCCAGTGCCAGTAGAAGGTCGTCCAACCAACAGTGTTGAGCGCCCAGAATATAGCGAGGTAGAAGGACTGTTCCCAAGCGGAAGTTTGGCAGGTACCGCCGCGACCTGGACCGTCGCAGGGGAAGGTGAAACCGAAGTCCTTCTTGTCAGGCATCAACTTGGTACCACGGGCATCCAAGGCACCTTTAACACAAATCAGGACAGTTGTGTGTATACCCAGGGCGAAGGCGTGGTGTACTAAGAAGTCCCCAGGACCGATGGTCAAGAACAGGGAGTTGGTGCCATTGTTGATAGCATCCAGCCAACCTGGTAAGTAGGGAGCGCCAGCCAAGGACGCTGCGCTGTCAGGATTCGACAGCAGGGTGTTTAAACCGTACAGAACTTTACCGTGAGCAGACTGAACGAACTGTGCGAACACAGGCTCAATCAGGATTTGCTTCTCAGGGGTGCCGAAGGCAACCACTACGTCGTTGTGTACGTACAGACCCAAGGTGTGGAAGCCCAAGAACAGGGATACCCAGCTCAGGTGCGAGATAATCGCTTCTTTGTGCTTCAGCACGCGATCGAGTACGTTGCCCTTGTTTTGATCTGGGTCGTAGTCACGTACCCAGAAAATTGCAGCGTGGGCGAAAGCACCGACCATGAAGAACACAGCCAGGTACTGGTGGTGAGTGTACAGAGCTGCCTGGGTTGTGTAGTCCTCAGCCATGAAGGCGTAGGGAGGCAGGGCGTACATGTGCTGCGCTACCAAGGAAAGAGCAGTACCTAGTGCTGCCAGGTGTATAGACAACTGGAAGTGTAGGGAGTTGTTGTATGTGTCGTACAGTCCTTGGTGAGGCAGGTTGAACTGACCTTCGGTGTTGATGCCAAAGAAGTTCTTGGCGTTCAACATTTCTTTGATGCTATGACCGATACCGAAGTTGGTACGGTACTGGTGACCGGCGATGATGAAGATAACCGCGATCGCCAAGTGGTGGTGAGCCATATCCGTCAGCCACAGGGACTGAGTCTGAGGATGGAAGCCACCTAAGAATGTCAGAATCGCAGTACCTGCACCTTGAGATGTGCTGAACAAGTGGTCAGCAGCGTCAGGGTTAGCAGCGTAAACGCCCCAGTTACCTGTGAAGAATGGTCCCAATCCTTCTGGGTGTGGCAAGGTGGTTAGGAAGTTATCCCAACCTACGTGCTGTCCGCGAGATTCGGGGATAGCAACGTGAATCAAGTGACCAGCCCAAGCCAAAGAACTTACACCGAACAAACCAGCCAAGTGGTGGTTCAAGCGAGGTTCAGCACTCTTAAACCAAGCCAAGCTAGGACGGTACTTGGGTTGCAAGTGTAACCAACCAGCGAACAGGAACACTGCTGCCAAGATGAGAAGGAACACTGAACCTTGGTACAGGTCATTGTTCGTCCGCATACCGATGGTGTACCACCAGTGGTAAACACCAGAGTAAGCAATGTTAACTGGATAGTTAGCGCCGCCTTGGGTAAAAGCTTCTACTGCTGCTTTACCGAAGTGAGGGTCCCAAATCGCGTGGGCAATTGGGCGGATATGAAGAGGGTCTTTAATCCACTGTTCAAAGTTGCCTTGCCAAGCTACGTGGAACAGGAGGCTGGATGCCCACAGGAAGATGATTGCCACATGACCGAAGTGAGTTGCGAAAATCCTTTGGTAAAGATTTTCTTCTGTCATGCCATCGTGGCTTTCAAAATCATTTCCCGTAGCCATCGCATACCAGATCCGACGCGTAGTCGGGTCCTGTGCGAGATCCTGGCTAAATTTTGGATATTTCGTTGCCATAGGTTTGATAAATTCTCTGACCTTCAGCCATCAGGTTTTTAGAGTTCTGAGTTCTGAGTTCTGAGTTCTGAGCTTTTATTCAGCACTCAAAACCCAAAACTCATGACTCGTTAAGCTGATTTTTAGCCCAGTGAAATGATTCGTGCGTGGAAGAACGCCCAGGTGGTCGCAATTCCTCCCAAGAGGAAGTGAGCCACCCCAACAGCCCGACCCTGAATGATGCTTAGAGCGCGAGGCTGAATTGATGGTGCTACTTTCAGTTTATTATGTGCCCAAACAATTGACTCAATGAGTTCTTGCCAGTAGCCGCGACCACTGAACAGGAACATCAAGCTGAATGCCCAGACAAAGTGCGCGCCTAAGAACAGTAGACCATAAGCTGACAGCGCTCCGCCATAGGAGTTAATCACTTGTACAGCTTGTGCCCATTGGAAGTCACGCAACCAGCCGTTGATTGTGATGGCACTTTGGGCAAAGTTACCACCAGTGATGTGGGTCACAACACCATCTGAGTCTACCGTTCCCCAGATGTCAGATTGCAACTTCCAGCTAAAGTGGAAAATCGCAATAGAAATGGTGTTGTACATCCAGAATAAACCGAGGAACACGTGGTCCCAACCAGATACCTGACAGGTACCACCACGACCAGGACCATCACAGGGGAACCGGAAGCCTAAGTTCATCTTGTCTGGAATCAGACGAGAAGAGCGGGCAAACAGGAATCCCTTGAGCAGAATCAGTACTGTGACATGAATTTGGAACGCGTGAATATGGTGGATCAGGAAGTCCGCCGTACCAAGCGCCATAGGCATCATTGCCACTTTGCCCCCGACAGCTAGAATACCGCCGCCAAAGACATAGCTAACAGGTTCTAGTGCATTGGGCACGGTTGCGCCAGGAGCGACTGTGTGCAGGTTTTGTACCCACTGGGCAAACACTGGCTGCAACTGAATTGCTGTATCGGAGAATGTATCTTGGGGACGACCCAAGGCACGCATCGTATCGTTGTGTACGTACAGTCCAAAGCTGTGGAAGCCTAGGAACATACATACCCAGTTCAAGTGAGAGATGATTGCATCTCTGTGACGAAGTACTCGATCCAGCAAGTTGTTCTGGTTCACCACTGGATCGTAATCCCGCACCATAAAGATGGAAGCGTGAGCAGCTCCACCAACGATAAAGAAGCCACCAATCCACATATGGTGCGTGAAAATGCAGAGTTGGGTAGCGTAGTCAGTTGACAAGTACGGATACGGAGGCATCGCGTACATATGGTGCGCCACGATGATGCTCAACGAACCGATCATGGCAAGGTTGATTCCCAACTGAGCGTGCCAAGATGTGGTGAGGTTTTCGTAGAGACCTTTGTGACCTTCACCAGTGAAGGGACCTTTGTGGTTTTCCAGAATCTCTTTGATGCTGTGACCAATACCCCAGTTGGTACGGTACTGGTGACCAGCAATGATGAACAGGACGGCGATCGCCAAGTGGTGATGAGCAATGTCCGTCATCCACAAGCTACCTGTGACTGGGTTCAGACCGCCTTTGAAGGTCAGGAAGTCAGCATACTGACCCCAGTTCAACGTCCAGAAAGGCGTTAAACCATTGGCAAAGCTGGGGAACAGCTCGGTCATCAAGTCACGATTCAAAATGAATTCGTGGGGTAACGGCACATCTTTGATGGCTACTCCCGCATCCAACAGCTTGTTAATAGGCGAGGATACGTGAATTACGTGACCTGTCCATCCCAAGGAACCTAAGCCCAATAGTCCAGCTAAGTGGTGATTGAGCATCGACTCCACGTTCTGGAACCATTCCAGCTTAGGAGCGCGCTTGTGGTAGTGGAACCAGCCTGCAAATAATAACAAGCCTGCTAACACCAAACCGCCAATCGCGGTGACGTAGAGCTGGAACGTATTTGTAATACCCCAGCCACGCCATATATAGAACAAGCCGGAGGTAATTTGAATGCCGTGGAATCCACCACCAACATCGGCGTTTAAAATTTGTTGACCAACAATTGGCCAAACAACCTGAGCGCTGGGTTTAATGTTGAGGGGGTCGCTCAGCCAAGCTTCGTAGTTTGAAAAACGAGCGCCATGAAATATCATCCCGCTCAGCCACAGAGTCACTACAGCTAAGTGACCAAAGTGTGCCGCGAATATCTTGCGGGATACGTCTTCTAAATCGCTTGTATGTGTATCAAAATCATGGGCGAGTGCGTGAAGGTTCCAAATCCAAGTTGTAGTTTTGGGACCTTTTGCTAGAGTTCTGTCGAAATGTCCTGGTTTTGACCACAGTTCAAATGACGTTGGAACCGGATCATTATCGACTATGACTCTTGCCTTTTTTTCCTCTCGCTCCGGAGGACTAATTGTCATTCGACCTCCCCTCTTAACAGGATTGAGAAATCATGAGTACCACATAGTGCCTTCATGGCTGTGCTTTATCGCATCCTCCAGAAATATACTTTACCGGAGCAGCGACGAAGACCGTCTGTGGATATTGCTTTCTGTTGAATTATAAAGGCTTATCTCCTACATTGTTAGACAGATGTTAACAATAATTCAAAATCCTTGAATCAACTGCCTAATCTACTTTTGAGTTTTAAAACACTGGGCAAAAAGTCAATACTTTCTTCATTTATTTTACAAACCGCAACAATTCGCAAAATTGATATAGATAGCACAAAAAGCTATTTTTTCGGTTTTCACTGCTTTTGCTTAATATCATTTAATATATGTATCAAAAAAATTTTTTGTCATAGCAGATAAAAGCTTTGATGAAATTCGTTCGCAAATTTTTGTAACAAATATGAATTTTAAAAGCGATGCCTGACATAGGGACTTCCAAATAAAAAAGTATCCAAAAATCTCTTGTGGAACGGGCGAGACGCCCGTTCAGATTGAGGGCGGGCGGGGACGCCCACCCCACAAGATGGATAATTTATTTCTTGAAAGTCCCATAAGCCATCGCAAAATCACATTTCTCGGGACATAACATTGCTGTAGTTGTAGCGGGTGGTGTATCTAACCCAGAAGCGGTATAGTGACCAGTGGACAGTTTGAGCCAAAATCATTACAAGTTTTAGGAGTATTACTGAGTGGAAAGCATGAACTTGTGGCGGAAGACCGCAATCGCTATCCTCAGGTTGCTAATGGTATCCGTGCTGGTGTTGACTTTGAGCAGCTGTGGAGAGAAAGCCGTTAGCCAAGAACCGTATGACGACAGCTTGCCAGACAAAGCTCAACTTTCAAAGCAAATCTCAGAAGTTTCCCCACCAGCAACAATCCAAGAACTTCGCCAAGCCTTGGAAGTTTATCAGCCACAAGTAACACTAGTGACTCCTAAACAGGATGAAATCCTGCAAGACGACACAGTCACAGTTCGCTTTGAAGTTAAAGACCTACCTATATTTAAAGATCCAGAACTGGAGCTTGGTCCTCATTTACACGTCATTGTTGATAACGAACCTTATATAGCTGTATACGACGTAAATCAACCCCTGGTTTTGCCAGACTTGTCCCCAGGTACTCATACGCTACGTGTCTTTGCCTCACGTCCTTGGCATGAAAGCTTTAAGAATGAAGGCGCTTACGCCCAGTCAACATTTCACATCTTCACCAAAACCGACGACAACAACCCGGATGCAACCAAGCCACTGTTAACATACAGTCGTCCTAAAGGCAGCTATGGTGCAGAACCAATTTTACTGGACTTTTACCTAACTAACGCCCCATTGCATCTCGTTGCTCAAGACAACCCCAATGATGACATAGCAGATTGGCGCATTCGCTGCACAATTAATGGTGAAAGCTTCGTTTTAGACCGTTGGCAAGCCGTTTACCTTAAAGGATTTAAACCAGGTAAAAATTGGGTAAAACTTGAGTTTCTCGACGAACAGGGAAACCCTGTAAAAAATGTGTTTAACAGCACAGTGAGACTTATTACCTATGAACCCAACGGGAAAGACACTCTATCTAAAATTGTTAGAGGAGAACTGTCAGCAGAACAAGTTCGCACCATAGTAGACCCGAATTATACCGCCAAAATACCAACTGTCGAACCCGCACCTACCCCAACCTCAACGCCCAAGGTTGAACAAACAACACCTGAAACACAAAAGGAAGAAAAGCAACCCGTTCCTAAAACTGAACCTACACCTACCCCAACCTTAACGCCCAAGGTTGAACAAACAACACCTGAAACACAACCTCAAGTAGAAAAACAACCCGTTCCTGAAACTGAATCCCAGCCAGCGCCTGAAATACAGCCTGAAATACAGCCAGAGAAAGCAAAATCAGCAGGTGGCTTTTTCAATAGATCCCACCGTCGAACAAGTAAGGCACCAACGCAACAAACAACTGAACCAACTCCTGGCTTACCTCCCACCTTGCCAGAGGTTATTGAGACTCCGCAACCAGAAACCACAGTCGAACCACAACCAGAAGTGACACCCCAAGCTGAAGCAACGCCAGTACCAGAAAAAGTTGCTCCTCTAGAAGAAAAACGGGGATTACGTGGCTATTTCAATCGTCGCGCAGCCAAGATACCAACGCCACAAACTGAACCAACTCCTGGTTTACCTCCCACCTTGCCAGAGGTTATTGAGACTCCGCAACCAGATACCACAGTCGAACCACAACCAGAGGTGACACCCGAAGCGGAAGCAACGCCAGTACCAGAAAAAGTTGCTCCTCTACAAGAAAAACGGGGATTACGTGGCTATTTCAATCGTCGCGCAGTCAAGATACCAACGCCACAAACAACTGAACCAACTCCTGGTTTACCTCCTACGTTACCAGAGATTATTGAGTCCCCTGCACCAGAAACCACAGCAGAACCCAAACCACAGGTAACGCCAGAAGCTGAAACAACCTTACCTCAAAAAATCGCCCCCGATCCAGAAAAACCAGAATTAGAACGGTATTTCAGCCCTCTTCAGTACCCAGGTGCTGCACCATCTCATACCTTACCGCAAACCCCACCAGATGTTATTAAGCCTCCATCACTTCTTAAAACATTAGAAAAGGCAACCACACCCGAACAGCCAAGCGAGGGAACCAACGACCAAGACGACTAATCGACGCAGTATATTCAACTAAGTTGAATATACACCCATATCTAATTCAAAACCCATATGAGGGATTCACAAGAGTTTCGTCAGAATCTTCTTAGCTGTTTGGGAGGAGAATGGCCCGAACCTTGTCCGCTTGAGCCACAGCTAGAGGACTCAGTAGCACGCATTGGCTATCGGATTGACAAAGTAACATACCAGGTTGAGCCTGGAGAGCGTGTACCTGCATATATTCTTATACCTGACAGTGTAACGCCCAACTCACCTGCCCCAGCAATTGCTGTCTGGCATCAGCATAATAACATTTGGACAATCGGCAAGAGTGAACCCGCTGGTCTTATAGGTGATTCAGCACATTTTACAGGTGTTGCTTTAGCACGCCTTGGATATGTTGTACTTTGTCCGGATGCCTTGTGCTTTGAGGAACGACAGGATCAGATTCTTCGAGGAGGTGATTTTGAGCGCTTTGCATTCTTGCGCTACCTCGTCAACGGTAAGTGCCTCGCGTGGAAGTACATACTCGATATGCGCAGAGCGATCGACTACTTGTGCTCTCGTTCTGATGTAAATGCTGACGCCATAGGGTGCTATGGTCATTCTCTTGGCTCGATTTTCACATGGCTTGTCGGACCATGGGAGACACGACTTAAGTGTCTTGTGGGAAACTGCGCACTGCCAACCTACTGTGCCATTCACAGAACTCGTCGTCTTGCTGGATTCGGTATTTTCATTCCCGGTTTGAACCAATACGGAGATACACCGGATATTGCCGCGCTTATTGCTCCTCGTCCTCTGCACCTTAACTTCGGCGCGGAGGATAGACACAGTCCAATCTTTGAGGTTAGGAAAGCTGTGGAGACCATAAGCGAGGCTTATGAGCAATCTGGGGCTGAAGATAAGTTTACTTATTTCATCGACGAGAACCAAGGACACGTATTGTCTGAGGAGATGTGGGAACGTGCTCGGTGTACACTCCTTCAATATTTACCGCCAAACTAGGGCTTAATTAGCTGAGGTTCATTAATTGCAGCATTGATGAGGTCGGAAAAATTTTCCTGTGCTTTCCCAACTCCCCAATTCATCTGGTTTGCTCCTGAATGAAAAATTATGTTAACTCGGACTTCAAATATCTTTTACTTTCTTGATAAGTCTCAACTTGCCATTTTCAACTGTTAGCCAAAAACACTTCACTCTAAGCCTTGGGATAAAGCCTCAACAAAGGCGATCGCCCCCATAGAATTACAAGAATTGCAAACCTCTATAAAAACAGCAATTTTTCTTTTTTGAACTTTGAATTTTGAATTTTGAATTGTCTATGACTCCCCGTGTTCGTGCGCCAGAACTCCCACAAAATAACCCTTGGTTCAACACCGAAAAACCACTGTCTCTTCAACAACTTAAGGGCAGAGTTGTGATTTTGGACTTTTGGACATACTGTTGTATCAATTGCTTGCACATTCTGCCAACGCTCAAATATCTGGAACAAAAATATAAAGACAGCCTTACAGTTATCGGTGTACACAGTGCCAAATTTGACAACGAAAAAGAAACCGAAAACATCCGCCAAGCTATCCTACGGTATGATATTGAACATCCAGTTTTAGTTGATAGTGGTTTTAGAGTTTGGGAAGAGTACACTGTACGTGCTTGGCCGACTTTAATGGTGATAGATCCGCAGGGTTATGTAGTTGGTTATGTATCTGGTGAAGGCGATCGCAATGTTTTAGACGAACTCATTCAAAAGCTCATTCACCAACACCAAGAAAAAGGTACCATCAATTTCCAAGAACTCAGCCTTAGCTTGGAGAAACAGCGAAAACCATTAATCACACCCCTAGCTTTTCCTGGTAAAGTCCTAGTAACACAAGCAGGGTTGTTCATTGCTGATTCTGGACATCACCGCATTGTCATAAGTAGCTTAGATGGAGAAATCATACATTTAATTGGAACTGGAAAATCTGGATTAACTGATGGTTCCTTTGACGAAGCGCAGTTTTTTGCACCGCAAGGAATGACATTTGATCAAGAAAATCAGATATTATACGTTGCGGATACAGAAAATCATGCTCTGCGGCGAGTTGATTTAAAACGCCAAGTCGTCGAAACTATTGCAGGAACGGGTGAACAAAGCCGTAATATCCATCCTCACAGTGGTGCTGCAAGAGAAACAATGCTGAATTCTCCTTGGGATTTACAGCTATGGGGAAACACCCTGTTTATTGCGATGGCTGGTCCTCATCAAATTTGGGAACTGGATCTAGAAACTCGGATTGTGAGAACTTATGCTGGTACAGGAGCAGAAGCTTGTGTAGATGGCGAACTCAGTGAATCTGCTTTTGCCCAGCCTAGCGGTATCACTACTGATGGACAAGAATTATACATTGCCGACAGTGAAGTTAGCTCAATTCGCGGTGTGGGACTCATTGAACCGCGACAAGTGAGAACCGTTTGCGGTAGCGGTGATTTGTTTGGCTTTGGTGACGTTGATGGACAAGGTTCCGATGTGAGGTTACAGGATTGCTTGGGGGTAGAATATGCCCAGAATTACTTGTGGATAACAGATACTTACAACCACAAAATTAAACTTGTTAACCCGCATACTGGCAATTGTCAAACAGTCTTAGGTGATGGTTCAGTTGGTTTACAAGACGGACAAGGTAAAAATACCCAATTTTCTGAACCTTCCGGACTAAGTATAATCGGTTCTCATTTATTTATTGCTGATACAAATAACCACGCTATCCGCCGGGTAGATTTGGATACTCTAACAGTGATAACACTTCAATTTCCTAATTTGTGCGCCCCAGATGTATGTATTCCACATGAGTCATAAGTTTGTAGTGAGGACTTGAGTCCTTCTTACAAACAAGTTTTTTATGGGTGATTTTACGAACATAATATAGCAATCTTATTTTATTTGTGAAAATTGAAGACACAGATCCCCGACTTCTTAGAGAAGTCGGGGATCTTGTTTTTTACAAATGATTTCGGATTGCTATATATCTGATTATCCGCGTGCATCCGCGTCCATCTGCGGTTTGAGTGTTACTTTGATAACCATCTATAAAACTCAGAGTTTATCCGTTTCTCTTATCAATATTCTCACTCACTTGATGTCAGCAAATTGGCAGAATATGCTATGAAGTGAGGTTAAATTATGAGGTAGACATAACTCACTAAATGACTGAAACTGGCATTTGTATGAATGAAAAATTTACACCTCTAGAATGTGATGATGATGTCATACTACTGGAAAAAGATTCTTTTAAAGTCAGTAGATTAAAAGAATTGATAGAGGAAGAAATTAGAAATAAAATGCAGCAGCATATTTATGAATACACAAGTTTGTATCCTGGCGTTTCCATGCTGGAATTCTTAAGTAAACTATCTATTGGTCAAAAAAAGATAAACTTGAAGGAAATTCAACACAATTATGTGACAGACTGTCAGTTTTTAAAAGTTGGTGGTTATTGCTGGCAGAAAGGAAAGCTGAAAATTCAGATATGTACATCATCAGTCACTCCTTATCAGAATCAACTCTATTTAGAATTTTGCCCGGATGAACCTGTTGAGCATGACTTTATTCTCGATGAAATTTGTAAAATTGTCCAATCTGATAAATAATGAATAGAGTGGGTACGGCACACCTTAGGAAAGTGTATTAAAAAAATTCAATGAGCACCATCTTACATATCACCCAACAGCAACAATGGGAACAAGCAAAACTCGTAAAAACCTATCGTGGTGATACCCTCGACTCTGAAGGGTTTATTCACTGTTCAACTCCAACACAAATCATCAAAGTTGCAAATACCTTCTTTCACAATCAAAAGGAATTAGTACTTCTTTATATTGACTCTAACAAAGTGAAACCTGAAATCCGCTATGAAGGAGTTGAAGATAACGAACTATTTCCTCACATTTATGGTGCTTTGAATATTGATGCTGTCTTTAAAATCATTGATTTTGAACATGGTGAAGATGGCTTTTTTGAATTGCCTCATGAAATATAATAAATACTACGAGATAGCGGCTCAAGTAGTTGCAACTAACTTGCTGGAAGAGCCTGTTTGCAGCACAATTAAGTGGAGCAAGCAGAACACAAGAAAATTAAAAAATAAAGAAGTACTCCAACGAGACGGTACACGGGTGCAAGTTGTCCTGGGTATAGCTTTAATGGACAATTCCCAGGTTAATGGAGTTGCATTTGTACTGGACATTAGCGAACGGTAAGCCGCGCTACGCGAACGCAAAAAAGCAGAAGTTGAGCGCGATCGCCTTTTGTTGGTTGAGCAAAAAACGCGGGCGACAGCAGAAGCAGCAAATCGGATCAAGGATGAGTTTCTTGCCGTTATTTCCCATGAGTTGCGTTCTTTGTTGAATGCCATACTTGGCTGCTGACTGCTTATGCTAGAGATGAGGATCGCAAGGCAGCTCTTTTGGCAGGCTTCCAATCTCATGTTGCGAAACCTGTTGAACCGGGAGAACTGATTGCGGTGATTGCAAATCTGACTGGGCGAACTATGAGTTAATGAACCGCAGAGGCGCAGAGGACATAGAGGAAGAGAGGAGGAGAGATGGAAAATAAGGGGTTTGATGTGGGGGAGTATGTGGATTTGATGGGTTTGTTGTTGGATTTGCAATTGAGGGATGAGTATCGAGATGGGGTGGTGGCAAATTTTGAGAGAATTAAGGCGATCGCCCAAATTGTGAATGAGTTTGCCTTACCAGAGGATATTGAAGCTGCACCTACTTTTGAGCCATGAATTTAGAACAAGCTGATGCAGTAGCAATAGCGGCGGCTGTGCGAGAAGGTGAAGTAAGTGCGGTAGAAGTTGCTAAAGCTGCTTTACAAAGAATTGCCGCCAGAGATAATGAACTCAATTGTTTTACAACTGTAACTGCTGAAACTGCTTTGGCAGATGCGGAAAGAATTGATGAGGAAATTGCCCAAGGTAGAAATCCTGGTTTGTTGGCTGGCGTACCTTTCGCTGTTAAAAACCTTTTCGATATCAAAGGGGTAACAACTCTTGCTGGCGCAAAAATCAATGCGGAAAACCCGCCAGCAAGTCAGGATGCAACGGCGATCGCCAAGTTGAAGCAAGCAGGTGCAGTACTCGTAGGCGCTTTAAATATGGATGAATACGCCTATGGGTTCGTGACGGAAAACTCACATTATGGTGCTACCCATAATCCCCATGATTTAAAGCGGGTTGCTGGTGGTTCATCGGGTGGTTCGGCGGTTGCAGTTGCAGCTGGTTTGGTTCCGCTGACGTTGGGTTCTGATACGAATGGTTCCATTCGCGTCCCTGGGTCTTTGTGTGGCGTTTTTGGTTTGAAACCAACTTATGGGCGGTTGTCTCGTGCTGGAGTCGCATTATTTTCCAGTAGTTTAGACCACGTTGGACCATTTGCCCGTTCGGTGCGTGATATTGCTACGGCATTTGATTTGCTTCAGGGGGAAGATGAACGAGATCCAGTTTGTACAAAGCGTCCTCCTGTAGAAACGTGTCATGGCGCGTCTCTACAAAATATCGATGGTATAAGAATTGCCATTGCAGGTGATTATTTCCTCAAAGGCACAAGCCCTGAAGCCTTGGAAGCAGTGCAAAAGGTTGCTGATGCTTTGGATGTAAGTAAATATGTCACAATACCCGAAGCACATCGCGCCCGTGCAGCAGCGTTTGTAATCACAGCTTGTGAGGGGGCGAATTTACATTTGGAGAAACTGCGATCGCGCCCTCAAGATTTTGACCCCGCAACACGCGATCGCTTTCTTGCCGGTACCTTAATACCAAGTAGCTGGTACATTCAGGCACAACGTTTTAGAAGATGGTATAGAGGTAAAGTCCAAGAAATCTTTCAAAAGGTAGATGTTATTCTCGCCCCAACAACACCAATTTCTGCACCGCTTATTGGTCAACAAACGATGATTTTAGATGGTGAGGAAATTCTCGTTCGTCCCCATCTAGGGTTATTTACTCAACCATTATCTTTTATTGGCTTGCCTGTTTTATCAGTACCAATTCAACTTCCAAACACTTTACCTTTAGGGGTACAGTTGATAGCTGCACCTTACAATGAAGCGCTGATTTTACAAGTTGCATCTGTGTTGGAAGCTAATGGTGTAGTGTCAGCACCAGTCGTGTAATACAAAACGTACAGATTGCGTTGCTTATTTAGTCAGAAGACCGAATTAGCCGATTCTTGCTATATAAGTTCAATAGTAAAAAAGACTAAGCTCAGCAAAAAAATTACACTCCTACTGAGCCATTCGCGTACTATGCACAGTTAAGCGCGATCAACTATTCCACCAAACCATGCTTAATCGCAAACCGGACTAATTCTGCTCGGTTGTTGGTTTCTGTTTTTCTCAATAAACTGCTAACATACTTTTCCACAGTCCTTGGACTAAGGTGCAACTGCTGACCCATTTCAGCATTAGAAAGACCATGAGTTAAAAGTTCTAAGACCTCTTGCTCTCTTAAGGTCAAGTCAGAGAACATTTGGGATTTTTGAATATCAGTTAATTGCGAGTGATGGGAATCCAACGATTTTGTTGTGGCGGGAGTCCCCCAATTTTCTTGATGAGAAAAACCGTACTGTGATTGAATAATTTGTGCTCGCTCTAAAAGATTGCGAATTGCCGCTGCTAACTCTTCCAGTTCAAAAGGCTTGGGCAAGTACAAATCGCATCCTGACTGGTAGCCTAGAATTCTTTCTTGTGTCTTGGTTCGCGCTGTTAGCAATATAACAGGCAACAAACGGAACCCAGGCTGTTGACGTACCCGCCGTACTAATTCATATCCGTTCATTCGTGGCATGACGATATCAGTGACCATCAAATCAGGATGGTACTCCTCCACCATCGCCAAAGCCTCTTGTCCGTCATCAGCTGTGATTACCGAATAGCCAGATAATTCAAGATAATCGCTGATAGACAGACGAGTGCCCAGGTCGTCATCCACTACAAGGATCGTCAAGGGCATGGACAGTACACCCCTAGCATTTTTGACTAAGAAGTTTGCTTTTGTAAGCACTGTAGGTAAACACAGGTAAGAATAGTACTCTTATGTTTCATAGTATGACAGGATTACCAGATGATAACTCCAGTAATAGTTAATTTATAAAGTCAATCTTAAATCCCTATTTAAGGTTAACAATGTTAAGCTCACCATCAACTGACTACACTTTAACGTTGCATTTAGCTGTATAATAATTTACTATTTTTCGTCACAGTAGCATTATTAGAATATGAGTTGAAAAAAATATAGTACCTTATGGTGGAAATAATCCAACCATTAAAAAGGCATAAAAAGCTAATGTTGTTAGCATTTGCGTCTTTAGCATACCTGCCTTTTTATACTAGATATATAACTTAGGAAAGCCAAAGATTTGACCAATCAAAAACGATAAAAATCTATTTTTTGCCGCTTTGAATGTTGTATCTATAGAGATAGTTCACTCTTATGAGAGTTTTTCCTTGGCTTGCAAACTAACTGTAACTAATATCTCTCTACAGATCCCTTGTTTACTACCGTCTATAGTCATACTTTTGTATTTTTCTAGCAACCTTGTTCAACTTTATCTACTTAAGAGACTTTTGATATCTTTGTGTATCCTTGGGCATAGGGTAAAGGCATAAAAGCTTTATATCTCGCATCTGTTCACCGTTGTGTGATCAAGACTCACCTTATCACCTTAGTTTTACCACACCTTAACCCTCGCTATCAAAATCCATCGATAGACAACCCTACTTGATCTGATTAGAGTATCCGTTAACAAATACGAACTCAACATATTGGCTGCTGCACCCGTTGCAGATGTAGTTGCGCTTACCTCTGCAATTGCTGTTCTTTACTTGTCATTGGTAGATTTACATCCAATAAGGCTTGACTACATTACGCTTAGCGCAATTTTTATTTAATAGGCAGCGCCTGAGAATAAACTCCTTTTGCCACCTGAAATAAACTGTAGTGTTGCTATACGGATTTTACCCCTTGCCGCGATCGCTTTGCCAAGACCTAGAATAATAATACACAGAATTTATACAAATCATTGAAAAATTGGTATCAATGAATGCCAAGCTCTTGTTAAAAAAATGTCACATTTGGAGCATCAAGCTGTTGTGAAGGGGACTGGGTATTAGGGATTAGGGATTGGGGATTGGGAAAACAAGCCGAAAAATTATGGAAGGGGCAACAAAACCCCTCCCAAATTTTGACATTTTTCCCAGTCGCCAGTCCCCAACCCCCAAACAACAGCGCGCCCATTCATGAGGGCAGTGCGGTGGACGGATTCCCCGGCATAAAGCAACTGCCCGTCCCACCACCCAACGGGAGAGTCAGTCACCTAGGTTGGGAAACCCGCCTGCAGTGCTGACTCACCAAATCAAAGATTATGGTGGGGGCATTCTGGGCGCGACTTGGTAAAAGGTTTAAAGTTTTTGATCGCAGTATATGATATCGGTTACTTGGAAAACTTACAAGATGGTTCGAGAGTCAAGCTTATTTGATTTCCTCAGCATATCAAATAATACTAAGTATAAATATTTAAATAATTTTGTGAGAAGAATTTGTGCTTGGCATCTCCCCATCTTTAACGATAGGTGTGTTATGGTCTCACCAAAATGAGAAAACAGTGATATCCTTTTTATGTTAAGTCAGACTGGAAGAACTTTCATGGGTATAATTTTTATATTGTAAGGCTTTAAAGAGTAAGGCTTTAAGAGTATTTGTGAATTCGCCAAACGACAAAACTCTCTGAAAGCTGTAATCTATATAAAACAAGCATACGGATAACAGCTTGATCTGACCCCATGTGGTAGGATTCATGGAACCCGCAAAGTGGATCACTTATGGGTAAAAAGCAGGCATTTGACTCACCACATCTATAATTGAATTTGATTTGTCATTCAAAGCACGCGTGGATAATAGAAGATTATGACAGGAAAAGGACAGGGATTTGGTTTTGGCTTGGGAAAAATGAAAGAACTGGCTGAAGCCTTTAAAAAAGCGCAGCAAGTTCAAGAAGGCGCAAAGCGGCTCCAAGAAGAATTGGAGCAAATGGAGATTCAAGGAGAGGCTGGTGGTGGTTTAGTTAAGGTCGTTGTTAGCGGGAACCAAGAACCCCGACGGGTGGAAATCTCTGCTGATGCTTTAAACGAAGGAGCAGAAGTCCTTTCTGATCTCGTAACGGCAGCAATGAAAGACGCCTACAACAAGTCCACTACAGCAATGCGCGAACGCATGGAAGAATTGACCAGTGGGCTGGAGCTTCCAGGTTTTTAGTCAATACTCAACAGTCAAAAGTCAAAATTGCCTAGACTATGGACTGTAGACTATTGACTGTAGACTGTTGACTATAGACGAATAGGAAGCGCAATACATATGCCTTACAAGCTGCTGTTTGTCTGCCTAGGAAACATCTGCCGCTCACCAGCGGCAGAAAATATTATGAACTATCTGATCGAGCAGGATGAATTGAGCGATCGCATTGTCTGCGACTCTGCTGGAACATCCAGTTATCACATTGGTAGCCCACCTGACTCGCGTATGAGTGCTGCAGCGTTTCAAAAACTGCAAATCAAATTACGTGGTCAAGCACGCCAATTCCAAAAGTCTGATTTTGAGAATTTTGATTTAATTTTAGCGATGGATCGAGAAAATTATCAGGACATCCTCTATCTTGATCCAACGGGAAAATATAACCAGAAAGTACACTTAATATGTGATTTCTGCTCTAGGCACAATCTCAAGGAAGTTCCAGACCCTTACTATGGTGGGACACAGGGATTTCATCTAGTTATTGACCTACTCGTCGATGCTTGTGAAGGTCTGCTGAAACAGCTTAAGCGCGAGTAATCGGACTTCTAAGAGTCTCAAATTCCTCATAGAATGAGTCAAAATTCCTTTTGTACGCACACGGAACCTCACCCTACCCTGTCGGGTATCCCTCTCCAATGCATTGGAGAGGGAAAGATTTTAGCGCACCCTAAAGCGAGGGTGAGGTTTTGAGCGATCAGGTGTGTACACCGTAGCCGTTTACCGGGGGGAAGAGAGGGATGTGATAAGGGGTGTTGTGGAAACGGTGAATAATTAATTAATAGAACCTGGTATTATTCAAGAAGCAGCTTGAAACTCTCCCATCATTTTTACTTCTGGTTCTAACACAACCGACCAACGTTCTTGTACCTGATGCTGGACATGGCGGATGAGATTGAAAATATCGCAAGCACTAGCCCCACCACAATTGACGATAAAATTAGCATGGCGTTGTGCAACTTGCGCTTTGCCAATTTGGTAGCCTTTCAAACCCGTTTGTTCAATTAACCAGCCAGCAGCGTAAGGTTTGGGATTACGGAACACGCTGCCACAACTAGGCAGGTGATAAGGTTGAGTATTCAGTCGATGCTGTTTGTGCTGTTTGGTAGCTGCCAAAACTTGCGCTGGGTCTGCCCCAGGTTGAAGTTGAAAAGTGGCTTGGGTGACAATGCGATCGCTTCCTTGCAAATTCGAGGTGCGGTATTTGTAGCTTAACTGTTCTTTGCTAACAGTTTCCAAAGTACCATTAGGTAAAAGTACCTCAGCACTGACTAATATATCTGCGATACAACTATTATGTGCACCTGCATTCATAACTACAGCACCCCCAATCGTTCCAGGGATACCAACAGCCCACTCGAATCCTTGCCATCCTTGCTCTGCTGCTTGCCATGCAATAGCTGGAATTGGTTCTCCTGCTGCTACAGTTAATCGACCTGTCTGGGGATCGAAATGACTATGGCGCAGGTGGCGAGTCACAATCACTAAACCTGAGATTCCACAATCACTTACGAGTAAGTTAGAACCTGAGCCTAGTATTGTTACGGCTAATTCATGTATTCTCGCATACTGAATACTGGCTTGCATCGCCTCCAAATTTCGAGGAGCAACACACCACTGAGCAGGTCCACCAACTCTGTAAGAAGTATATGCTGCTAGAGAGACTTGGGATTTAATAACGCAATCAGTACCGGGTAGATAAATTTCCTTAGTTTCGATGGAATTATTAGATGTTAGTTGTCTGGTGTTTGTCATGCCAGAAACTTTGCAGACATTAGCAACTGCCTGGGAGATAGTCATATTTTCTAGAATGAGCTAAATTTTGATGTTTATATGTCGTAAAAATACGACAACAGCGAGAAGCAATGTAACTATTGCTAGATGGACACTATGCCCTTGAGGGAAATAATTTTGCATAAGGCAGAACCCCCTCTTATTGCGTAAGTGATCTTCCTTAAGAAGTTGCTTGAGCTGGCGGGCATAGTGTTGCCATGACTTCGGGAATCACTTGATTGAGATTCCCAGCTCCTAAAAACAGTGCTAAGTCTCCACGGTGCAGAGTTTGCTGCAAGTACTTGCAAACTGAGGCTATTGGTTGGTATATCACCTGTGAGTGCTGCTTGGCTACTTCAAGCGCGAGTTTTTCACCACTGACTTGCCCCAGATCTGGCTCGCCTGCACTGTAAATGTCAGTGAGGACAACTAAATCAGCATGACTAAACGATTGAGCAAATTCCTCCAGAAAGGTGAGTGTGCGGCTATAGCGATGGGGTTGGAAGATCGCAACGACTCTCTGGTGTGATCTTGCCTGTAGGCGTGCAGCAGCGAGAGTAGCGCGAATTTCACTCGGGTGATGGGCGTAGTCGTCAATAAAAGTGATGCCATTAGCTTCACCCCGAAATTCAAAACGTCGTCTTGCGCCTTCAAAGCTAGCAAGACCCTTTGCAATTTCTCCAAATTCTAACCCCAATATCCGACCAACCGCCACTGCTGATAAAGCATTGCTGAGGTTGTGCTTACTTAGTAAGCGCAAATTTAACACGCCCAGAGGCTTGCCTCTTTCCCAAACAAGAGCTGTGGTGCCATCGGCTCTATAGTCTACGTTGGTGACGCTATAGTCTGCACCAGTATCAGGATATAGGCTGTAGGTAATCGTGGGTTGTAAGCGATCGCGTACCGTAGCGCAATCAATGCTGCCTATCAAAGTTTTACAGCCCTTGGCAAATGTCTGAAATGTTTGAACCACTTCCTCTAACGTGTCGTAGTGGTCAGGATGATCTAATTCTATGTTGGTGATAATGCCTATTTCGGGAGTATGTTTGACCAGCGATCCATCCGATTCATCTGCTTCTGCCACTAAATATCGACTTTGCCCGATTCGGGCATTGCCTGACCAAGCATTAACTTCTCCACCTACTAAAATCGTTGGATCAAGACCTGCTTGGAGTAGCATATAGCCAATCATACTACTTGTTGTTGTTTTACCGTGGGTTCCTGCTACAGCAATGCTGTGGTATTCAGCGATTAAGGCTGCTAGTACATCAGAACGATGGAATATTGGGCAACCCAATTCTAATGCAGCTTTGTACTCTAAATTAGTTGTGTTAATTGCTGTGGAACAAATGACTTGAGGCAGTTTTGCTTGCTCAAAAGTCGGTAATTCTTCTTGAGTGTTTACTACTATTCCATTAGGCTGAGAAAAAGAACGAAAGAACTCAAGATTACTTGCCTCTTGCTTGCCAAAAATATGAGTTCCGATAGATTCTAATTGTCGGGTAATCTGGTTAAGACGAATGTCCGAGCCTGATACTGGCAGATTGCGCTTTGCTAGCACATACGCTAGAGCAGACATACCTATACCGCCAATACCAATGAAATGGAATGGTCTACCACTAAAGTCTACAGTATTTTTCATCGATTTTTCCTCTATCACCACACCACAGAATCGTCCTAAATGACACGCGTATCATAACAGGAATTCAATTTTTACCGATACCACCTCTGTATACTTTTCATGATTTATAAGTTGGTTTTTCGGCTCTTGTTTTTTCATTCAAATCGATTTTACCCTTGTTAGTGATTTTTTCTCTTTCTAAACAGATATATTATGTTTATTCGGAATATTTCTGCCAGATCGGGAAACAAATCATTGTAACTGAAAATACATATTTTTGGGTTATTTACTACAACTTGCTACAATGGTAAATTGGTAGATAAACTTCTTTTGAATTGCATAAAGCTTGGATGTAAGTGGATGCAGCGATTGGCAATTTTTGGTGGCACTTTTGATCCAATTCATTGGGGACACCTTGTGTTAGCACAAACAGCATTGCATCAAGTACCTCTAGAACAAGTCATTTGGGTGCCATCACAAAATCCTCCTCATAAACAGGCGGCTTTATTTGAACATCGAGTCGAGATGGTGCAACGAGCGATCGCAGACAACCCGGGGTTTACTGTATCACTTGTTGAAAAAAGCTGTGGAGCTTCTTATGCGATCGACACCCTGATAAACTTGTCTGCTGACTACCCCAATACTCACTGGTACTGGATTGTTGGTTTGGATACATTTCAAACCTTACCTCGTTGGTATCGTGGACAAGAATTAGCACAATTGTGTGATTGGTTAATAGCACCCCGACTTCCAAGTGGTGAGAATATAGCTCAAAGTGAGTTAATCTGCAAGGAAGTGGAACAAAAACTGACACAACAGGCAGTCAGCATACAGTGGCATTTATTGCATATCCCTTTAGTAGGGCTTTCGTCAAGTCTCATTCGTAACCTTTGCCGCGATGCTTTCAAAGGAAGCCGCCCGTTGGGCGAACGCCAATCAATTCGCTACCTAGTCCCAGAATCAGTCAGGCTTTATATTGAGGCTCACAACCTGTATACAAACGGGTAGAAAGAAAATATTTTTTTGAGAATCTAACACTTTATAGTTATAAATACTCTCCCCTTTGCGGTATGATCTGGGTCATCAGTAGCTTTTGTTAAGTAAAAATATACAGAGGGCAAGACGCTGTGATTAGAGTTGCAATCAACGGTTTCGGGCGCATCGGTCGTAACTTTGCACGTTGCTGGATAGGTAGACAGAATAGCAATATCGACCTTGTTGCTATTAACGACACCTCCGACCCCAGAACCAACGCTCACCTGCTAAAGTATGACTCGATGTTAGGGAAGTTAAAGGATGCTGACATCAGTGCCGACGATAACTCTATCATCGTTAACGGTAAGACCATTAAGTGTGTATCTGACCGCAACCCAGAAAACTTGCCCTGGAAAGACTGGGAAATTGACCTAATTATCGAATCAACTGGGGTTTTCACTTCCAAAGAAGGGGCGACCAAGCATATCAATGCAGGTGCTAAGAAGGTTCTGATCACCGCACCAGGAAAGAACGAAGATGGGACTTTTGTCGTTGGTGTGAATCATCATGATTACGACCACGAAAAACACAACATCATCAGTAACGCCAGTTGTACAACCAACTGCTTGGCTCCTATTGCTAAGGTGTTGCACGAGAAATTTGGTATTATCAAAGGCACGATGACCACCACTCACAGCTATACTGGTGATCAACGCCTGCTAGACGCGTCTCACCGTGATGTACGGCGGGCACGTGCTGCAGCGATCAACATTGTGCCTACCTCCACTGGTGCAGCAAAAGCTGTAGCGCTGGTACTACCAGATCTCAAAGGCAAACTGAACGGTGTGGCGTTGCGCGTACCCACCCCAAACGTTTCGATGGTGGATTTCGTCATACAAGTCGAAAGACCCACTATTGCTGAGGAAGTCAACCAAGCCCTTAAAGATGCCTCTCAAGGTCAACTAAAAGGTATTTTGGACTACAGCGAACTACCCCTGGTCTCATCCGATTATCAAGGTACTGATGCTTCTTCGGTTGTCGATGCCAACTTGACGTTTGTCATGGGTGGTGACTTGGTCAAAGTCATGGCTTGGTATGACAACGAGTGGGGCTACAGCCAAAGAGTTCTTGACTTGGCAGAGTTAGTCGCCGAAAAATGGGTTAAATAGTCATTAGTCATTAGTCATTAGTCATTAGTCATTAGAGTCTTTGAGTATTGACTAATGATCAAAATGTTGGAATCCCCGACCAAGTTGTAAATCTTGATCGGGGAATTCTTGTGTTTGGTCATGTAAAATCACTGTTGACTCATTTGTAATTGTGCCGACAACAGCCGCGCCGTTGCCTATCTGTTGCACAAAAGCATATGCTGGTTCTTTTGGCAAGCACAGTACTAACTCAAAGTCTTCGCCACCATATAAAGCATATTCCAGCGCTTGTTCTTTTGTCAGCCAGTGATTGAATGCTGTTGGTAAAGGAATTGAAATGCGTTCAACGACAGCACCAACACCACTAGCACGGCAAATTTGCACCACAGCATCTGCTAAGCCATCGCTGCTATCCATACCAGCTACGCGGATTTCTGACTGTAGAACCAAGGGATGCAACGTCTCTACAATTTCCCAGAGAATTGGTAAGACATCTAGTCGAGGTTGGGGGCGTTGGTGAGCTTTAATTAGAGTAGCGCGATCGCTTTCACTCAGGTTTTGCCCTAATTCGGGATGCAACAGCAATTTTAAGCCTGCAGATGAAGCCCCATGAACACCTGTGACAACTATGGCATCTCCCACTCTCGCGCTGTTACGGCGAATCACACGTAACGGGTCAACTTGACCAAAAGCGGAGATGGCGATTGTGGTCGTGGGCGATCGCACGATATCACCGCCGACAATTGAGGTACTGTATTGTTGCAGGCATTGTGTCATTCCTTGGTATAATTCCTCTACCCAACTGACAGAAAGATTCCCAGGAAGCCCTAGCCCGATAGTAATTCCTAATGGGGAAGCGCCCATTGCTGCTAAATCTGATAAGTTAGCAGCAGCAGATCGCCAACCTGCATCTTCCCCAGAAGTCGTAATTTCACTGAAATGAACACCATCAACTAACACATCAGTTGTGACTACCAGAGATTGCCCTGGTTCAGTAGGAACCACAGCTCCATCATCTCCGATAATTTCTGGAGGACAATAGCGCTGTAATCTTTTTAAAAGACCTTGTTCTCCAATATCTCGAATTTGCAAAGAAGATAACTCACTGTTCACAAAAACTCGGCAATTCTCTCTACAGCGGTTTGTAACACGGGTGTGTCATGCACCAAGGCAAAGCGGACATATCCTTCTCCAGATTTGCCAAAGCCACCACCGGGAGAGGCGGCTACCCCTGTTTTTTGCACAAGCTGAGTACAAAACTCTACAGAATCTCGGCTCCACGGTTCTGGTAATTTTGCCCAAACATACATTGTTGCCTTGGGAGTCGGAACATACCAGCCAATACGATGCAAAGCACTTATAAAGGCATCTCGACGTTGGCGCATGGTTTCGACAGTGGCTGTGACCTCAGTTTGGGGACCAGTTAAGGCAGCTATAGCGCCGTTTAAAATTCCTCGGTACTGATTAAAATCAATTGCTGCTTTGATTTTACGTAAAGCATGAATCAATTCGGCATTACCGATGGCATAACCAATACGGAAGCCGCCCATATTATATGACTTGGAGAGGGTAAAAAATTCAATTGAGACGCTTTTGTCTGGGTCAGCTTGCAAAATCGAGGGAGCAAGGGATTGGTATTTACCTGAGTTCCCAATTTCCTGAAATACCAAATCCACGTAAGGAAAATCGTGAACTAGGACGAGATTGTGTTGCTGACAAAAAGCAACGGCTTCTTTAAAAAAGGATAAAGGTGCGATCGCGGTGGTAGGATTGTGAGGATAGCTTAAGACCATCATCCGCGACTGTGCCAAGACAGGTGCGGGAATATCGGCAAACACTGGTAAAAAATCGTTTTCTGCCAGCATTGGCATTAGGTAAATTTGCCCAGAGGCAAAGTGAACTCCCCCCATATGCGAGGGGTAACCCGGGTCAAGCAACAGGGCATAATCACCTGGGTTGAGGACTGCTAGAGGTAGATGTGCCGTGCCTTCTTGAGAACCAATTAGGGGCAGGACTTCAGTTTCGGGGTCAACACTGATACCGAATTTTTGCTCATACCAACTTGCCGCTGCTTGGCGAAAGTCTTGAGTACCGTGAAATAGCAAGTAGCCGTAGGTACTAGGGTTGTACAGAGATTGGGCGATCGCCTCGATGACGTGCGCTGGGGGTGGTAGATCCGAAGATCCGAGTGACAAATCAATTAACTCTTGTCCTGCAGCCAAAGCCAAAGCCTTGGCTTTGTCCATATCAAGAAATACATTTGATTGCAGGGGTTGTAAACGCTTGGCAATCTGCATTTTTAGTCCTTTGTCGTTTGTTATAAGTCATGAGTCGTTTGGCATTTGCACAAAAGACTCATGACTCATAACTAATTACTATTTAAATGAGAATCTAACAGGCTATCTAATTTGTCTTTGCTGATGGCTCCTTCAGTGGATAGCAAAAGTTCATCTCCTTGAAAGAGTCGCAGGGCTGGTACACCTTCTACCTGGTACTGCTTAACAGTGACTGGGTTAGGATCAACTTCCATTTTGACCACTTTCAGGCGATCCCTGTATGTGGTGGCTGCTAAGTTTACCAGTGGCGACATCAATTGACAAGGTCCGCACCAGGAAGCCCAAAAGTAAACCAACACCGGCTGCTTGGCTTGCAACACTTCGGTTTCAAACTCTGCATCAGTTATGGTAACAACACTGCTGCTCATTGCACTCTCCAGCAACACCCATTTATGATAACTTGCCCACTGAATACTCTATCCCAATCTAGAGACAATAGCTACGCACCTAAGTCGGTTTCAGTTCAGATGCTGTCTCAACAACAGCAAGTTGTAGTTATTTTTACCAATAAGGAACAAGAGAACACAGCTGCCAGAACTTAGAATAAAAAAGTCTCATACGTTGATCAGTATAAGTTCTGATAAAAACTTTAAACAATCTCCGAATCAATCTTTCTCTATTAATGCTAAGAAACAGAAACCTTGATAAATTCTTTGCAAACAGCACAAGAAGCTATCAAGGTTTCTATTGAGAACAGTAAAAATCTGCCTCTCGTAAGTGGAGATGAACGTGCTTGCCAGTACAGAAACTACATTTGATCCAATTGCTTGCGTAGCGAATCCAACTCCGCATCAACCACTTCATTATTATTTGATTTTGGAGCAGTTGTTTGTTGCGGTAGTTGGGGTTGATTTGGCGAACCTCCAGGTAAGGACATTTGTGCTTTTAAAGCTGCCAATTCATCATCCACATCGCTACTACCCTCCAACTTAGCAAATTGGCTTTCTAAATCTGCACCTGCCAACTCACCTGCTGACTGGGCGCGGGCTTCTTGCATAAGAACTTTTTCTTCCATCCGCTCAAAAGCAGCCATTGCACTGCTGGTATTCATACCACGAACCATGCCTTGGAGTTGCTCTTGAGCTTTGGCAGCTGTAATCCGTGCTTTGAGCATTTCTTTCTTGGTTTTTGCCTCAGAAATTTTGCTTTCTAGCTGGATTAAGTTGCGCTTGAGAGTCTCTACCTGACCAGTTTGCTGGTCGAGGCTGGCTTTGAGCGCATTGCCAGTATCAGTAAAAGTTTTTTTGCGTTCCAGCGCTTGTCTTGCTAGGTTCTCATCGCCTTTTTGCAGTGCCAACTGGGCATTACGTTGCCACTTATTAATTTCATTCTGGGCGTCATTGTACTGTTTCTCAGTACGTTTTTGAGCAGCAATTGCCTGTGCAACACCCTGACGCAGCTGTACCAAGTCTTCCTGCATTTCCAGGATAGCTTGTTCTAGCATTTTTTCTGGATCTTCGGCTTTACTAACCATGTCGTTGAGGTTAGCACTGACGACTCGCCTAATGCGATCAAATAATCCCATAACTCTGTTTTTCCTCTTGTGATTTACGCGCCTAGTCGGGCAGTTAGCTTTTTTACTATTTCATAGCTACTTATTTCAATGTAATCGTTCCGGTTTGGATTAGTCCTCCTCACCAGTTCTTATTTTTTAAGATACGCTCCAAATGGAATCATTGCCCAGTCTTCATAAATCTGGAGTTTTCGGTAGCTGTTGTCTTTTTTGTGATTCAGTAGAAAGCTGAGCCTTCATTGCTGCTAGTTCTGCATCAACCTGATTACCTTCTTCCAAAGAAGCAAATTGCTTTTGTAAATCATCTGTACTGGTTATGGAGATGGCTTCTGTTTGAGCCTCAAGCTGCAAAACTTTTTCCTCCATACGCTCAAAGGCTTTGATGTCGTCTATGCTAGAAGTCGCGCCCAGCATTTCCTGGAGTTTATATGAGGCTTCGGCAGAACGAGCGCGCGCAATATACATATCTTTTTTCGTTTTTGCTTCGGCAATTTTTTGCTGTAGTGTCGGCAGATCGTTTTTGAGCCTGGCGACAATACTACTTTGTTGCTCTATCTGAGTCCCAAGGGCTTGTGCAGTTTTTTGATAGGCATGGCGCTTGGTCAAAGCTTCGCGTGCTAAAGGTTCGTTGCCTTGTTCCAGAGCCATTTTTGAGCGGCGGTACCATTCTTCTGCTGTAGACTGAGCATGAGCCATTTGTCGTTCAGTGCGTTTTTGGGTTGCGATCGCTTGCGCTACTGCTTGCCGCAATTGCACCAGATTCTCCTGCATCTCCAAGACAGCTTTTTCCAGAATCTTTTCTGGATCTTCCGCACCCACAACCAAACTATTGAAGTTTGCGCGAATCACCCGCTTGATACGGTCAATCAGTCCCATGTTAGACCCTCCATTCACGGTTAATTAGGGGCATAAGTTAATTAAGGGTGTAAGAGGTCAAGGGGTTATGGATTGAGACAATATTTTTAATTATGATTTTTCTTTGATTTCACCTACACCCCGATAGATTCCCTTTCCCCTTTCCACAACTCCTCTTAAGGCTACTGAATTCTAGCTTTCATGCCTTTTGCTTGTAGCTCTTGCAGCAATTCTTGTGCTTTGTCTTTGCTCTTGAGGGCACCGAGATAAATGATTTTACCGTCGGCTGATAAATAAGCATCAGGAACGATTTGCCGTGCAGACGCAAAACTGCGATCGCCTTGATTATCTGTGATTACATGATAAAACCCATCTGCTGACGGTTTGATTTGTGTATCCGGCTTTTGTTGAGTATTCGATGCCGTCTGAGTAGGGTTCGTTGTTGAAGGCGGTGGCGAATTCAGTCCTAAAGGAGGCTGTACATTCGGTACTGTGAGTCGATTGGTGGGGTTTTGGACACTGACGTCAGGTAATGCTGTTGGTGTTGGTTGGGGTTTAGGTTTTAAGCTAACGACATCATTTGGATCTCTCACCTCCGCAAACTCATCAGTCGCTAAGTTGGGATACTTAGGTATGGGCGAGAGAGTTGGTTGAGCGACGGTTTTAACATTCTTGCCAGCTTCTGCGGTATTTTCCGCAGTTGTTGGCGCATTTTGTGTAAGTAATCCATTTAAACTAAATTGTGACAAGCTCTTAGGATTTAATGCTACATACCCCAGGGTAAGACTTGCTAATAAGAGTAGTAGCATCGAGCCAATGCCCAAGGGTGATAACAAACTGTCGTTAGAATGACTTGGTTTCTGAGTTTTAGATTCTTCTGTTAAACTTCTCAGCAGTGCTTCAGACGATTCCAAATAGTCATTCGGTTGTTTGTTTGTGTCATCTTCTGATGCAATTTCACTCTGGCTGTGACTTTGTTCCTTGACTCGTGTAGGCACGATACTGGCATTGGGCGCTGGTATAGTTTGCGCTTCAACAGAGTCAGTTAATGTTGCTTCAGATTGTGGCTGTTGTGTTTTTAAGGAAACTGGTGTATTTGAGGGTTGCAACAAAGTGTCGGGTGCTGTCACTAATGCTGACACCTGATGTTGAGTTTCTGCTACAGATTTTGGCGTGTTGATTTTTATTTCTGGGGTAACAAGAAGTTCCTCTTCCCCGACAGTCGGAGTGGAAGTTTTTGGTGTTGTCAACCCAAATTTCTGGAGAGTATCCTCTAGTGGTGATTTTGTTGTGTCCCTTATTGGATGAATCGCAGTTAATTGTTGATATTTACTGCTTGTGGAAATGCCTACACGGGGTTGGCTGAATGTCCTATATCCAGTTCGTGTGCGTCGATATCGAGTTAACTCTTGATCAAGTTGTACTTCCAAACTAGCCAGTGCTGCTGCTAGTGGTGGTTTCAACCCAGTTTTTTTGGAAGATTTCTCACCCGAATCTACTAGGGGGTTTTGACTCATAGCCTGTCTGCCTCAAACCTAGACTGCCGGATTAATCTAAAATACTAAAAATATATTTGTGCCAACAAGAGCGAAAATTATCATAGATATATTGCATAACTATGCTGGAATTTTTGCCAAGGTTGGCTAGATGTCGTTTAAATCAGTTAATGATATTTTAGAGGTTTTGGAAGCTCAAGCTGAATGGCAAGAGCAACCATTTCAACGTTTGCTCAAGTGTTGGGCTGAAGTTGTAGGATCAGTAGTAGCCGCTCACACGCTACCTTTATCGATTCAACGCGATGTTTTGCAGGTAGCAACTTCTAGCGCAGCTTGGGCACAGAACTTAACTTTCGAACGCCAGCGCCTGCTTTTAAAGTTGAATCAAAAGCTGTCGATCGCTTTAGTTGATATTCGTTTTTCTACAGCTCAATGGCGGCGTCCTCAACAGACTCCCAAAGAACAACAAACAATGTCACGGTGCGAACATCCTAGTTACGTAGGTGATCAGATAAACCTACGCTGTGATGCAGCCTCTGCACCCAAGGACGCCAATGCTGCTTTCCAAAATTGGGCTAGAACAGTACAAGCGCGATCGCACGGTTTACCTTTTTGTCCTTCCTGCGACTGTCCCACCCCACCCGGCGAACTTCAGCGTTGGGGCGTCTGTTCTGTGTGTGCTGTTAAGCAATCTTTCACTTAGAGTATAGGATAATACAGATATTGATGCTGAACTGTTAACCGTTATCAGTCAACGTGTTCATCTTTTGACACTTCCCGCCCTACAAGGGCAAGGATTCTTGGGCTGAATCAAGCCGGATGCCAGCCCTGAGCGAAGCCGAGGTGTTGACAGGAACGCAATTTAGAGATTACTGAGTAGCACTTTTAACCTGTCTCCTCAACGTTCTCACGATCTGCAACCTATCCATATTGTCTCATAAAGTCGCACTCTTATGGGCAAGGTTTTAGACCCAATTTTTTGATAAGACGGGTACAAATCCGATCTTACAAGAAAAAGTTGAATATTTTTTAAGAAAGGAATTTTTTTAACCTATCAAAATAGTTTTGTGATGAGTCCGTAGATATAAAAATTTGTTTGCAAGCCACTTCCTCTTACTAAAGATAGAAGATTTTTACTTCTTTAGAAACTAGCTATTTGACTACGTTATTACGCTAGATCTGTCATAAGTACAGCCTAATTCCTTTTTAAAAGTGTCCCTAAAGGCTGAAGTTCAAAGGCTAGTTAAATCGTTATGTTTATTATTAGCTTTGATCCCCATTTAGTTTTAGCCAAAATTTAGTATGCTTAACCTCCTGCAATTAATGTTTCACTTTTTTAACAAAAAAATTGAAAAGTATGACACAAACATAAAGACATTATAAAGTTAATTTTTTCCTTGGGATCGCTAAAACCTAGTAGATACACGGGTTTTGGCTGAAATCCACAATTGTGTATAGACGCAAAATAAAAGATGAAAATTAGCCCAAAACGGCACTAAATATGAAACAGATGAAATCACTAACTTCTGCCTGTAAATATTGTCGTTATTACAAGCTAGAAGGGCGTCGTGGCGGGTTTTGCCAGCAATTGGGAGCGCCAGTGCTGGGTAATTGGAAGGCTTGTTCTTTGGCGCTGCCACCGTTTGCTCCTTCTTGGGAAAATTTGGAAGATGTTTGGACTTTGCCAAATGCAACATCAGTCTTAGCTTCAGGTTTAAACAAAGCAGCAGCGCTTGCTCCTGTGGAGGAAACAGCAACTACCAGCTGTTCTGAAAAGGCAAAGGTTCAGGCAGTACTAATATAGCCTTTCTTTGTCAAAACAGGAAAAGTGTAATTGCTAAAGCATCATTTTAGTCTGGTTTTGAGCTGATTGGTTAATGCCTGTTTTCATTTCAAGTGAAATTAGACTTTTACCTTGTAAAGCGCGAACCTTTGACACTTAACTTTGTGAAAATGCTGAAATCAGTTATCATCTCATCCAAAAAATGTCTACTGAATTTAACAAATTCATCCGTGAACAAATAAAAAATCTTGTTGAAATCTTCTAACATCAGGTGTGAAAATGAACCGACAGCTGATAACTGAGCACTGTTTTAACATTTCTGAGTCTTAAAAACGCAACACATAAAAACTCGCACCTTTGAGAAAAGGCGCGGTTTTTGTGTTTCTAAGGAAGCCAGGGATATTGACGAAAGTCAGGTGGACGTTTTTCTAGAAATGCTTGTTTTCCCTCTCTTCCTTCTTCTGTCATGTAATAAAGTAAAGTAGCATTGCCAGCCAGTTCTTGCAAACCAGCTTGCCCGTCACAGTCGGCGTTAAATGCTGCTTTCAAACAACGAATGGCGATCGGGCTTTTTTCTAAAATCTCCTGCGCCCACTGAAGACCTTCAGCTTCGAGTTGTTCCACAGGAACAACGCAATTGACTAAGCCCATATCCAGTGCTTGCTGTGCATTGTACTGTCGGCAGAGAAACCAAATTTCTCGCGCCTTTTTTTGTCCAACAACACGGGCAAGATAGCTAGCACCAAAACCCCCATCAAAGCTGCCAACTTTAGGACCAGATTGTCCAAAAATGGCATTATCAGCAGCGATAGTAAGGTCACAAATCAAGTGAAGGACGTGTCCTCCACCAATTGCATACCCAGCGACAAGGGCAATCACTACTTTTGGCATGGAACGAATCAAGCGTTGTAAGTCTAACACGTTCAAACGCGGTATGCCATCATCGTCTACATAGCCAGCGTCTCCGCGTACGCTTTGGTCGCCTCCAGAACAGAAGGCGTATTTGCCATCAGTATGTGGGCCAGCACCAGTAAATAGAACAACGCCGATACTGGTATCTTCGCGGACGTCACAAAAAGCGTTGTACAGTTCAAAAACGGTTTTGGGACGAAAGGCATTGCGTTTGTGCGGACGGTTTATAGTAATTTTGGCAATGCCATCAGCTTTGTGATAAAGAATGTCTTCGTAGGTTTTAGCAGTTTGCCAGTTAATTTGCATCGCGAAAAAGTATTTACTTCAGCTTCAAAATTTTATCCTTGGTCAGGCATACGCATACCTATGATATGTACGGCGATTCGCACAGAATTCTATCGTAGGGTGGCATAGCGCTACCTACTATATGTGTCACGATTGCAGTAAAAGTCAGAAAAGTTTGTTATGGCACAGACTAAAACTCATAACCAGCCGCAAGATGACCTTTTCATCAAACCAGAAAAAGACCGATTAGGATATGCGCCCTTCGCCAAGCATTTGGCAGACAGTATTTGCAAAATGACCGTTACTGAAGGGTTTGTGATTGCAGTGTACGGTTCTTGGGGTTCCGGCAAATCGACACTGTTGAACTTTGTAGTTGACTATCTCAAGCAAAAGCCTGATGAGGAGCAACCAATCATCGTTCCCTTTAGTGCTTGGTTGTTTACTGGAAACCAAGACATTACAAGGCGCTTTTTTGACCAATTACACAGTGTTTTAACCTCTGTAACATATGTCCCTAGAGGCTTGAGAGAGCGAATCGCCGGTTTTGCTAAAGTTATTTCTGAAATTCCCTTACCTTACGCTCAAGCTGGTAAGGCAGTAGCAACATTATTTAACGATCAGGAAAAGGAAGCTTCCGAGTTAAAAGAAGAAGTCGAAGACACAGTGGTGCAGCAGCAGCGGCGAATAGTCGTTGCAATTGACGATATTGATAGGCTTCCCGCAGAGGATATTAAGCAGCTCTTTCGCATTTTTAAAGCAATTCCGAATTTTACTAACGTTGTCTATCTTCTTGTTTTTGATAAACAAGTAGTCAGCAAAGCACTTTGCGAAACTAAGGAGGCATCACCAGAAGCATATTTGGAGAAAACTATTCAAGTTGCTTTTGAGTTACCTTCTCCAGATAAAACTTCACTTCGTAGGCTACTTTTTGAAAAACTCGATAGTGTTCTGATTGGTACACCAGAAAACGGCGATCGCCTCAACTCCAGCCAACCATATGATGAGACAAGTCCAAGCGCTGAAGAACCAGAACTTCAGGAGGTTCCTGATTTGGAGGAGGCTGATGTGGAAAACTCATCCACACCGTCGGCTGAGGTATTTGAGCAAACCTACTGGAGCAATGTTTACTTTCAAGGAATAGACCACTTCATTACTAACCTCCGCGACATTGTTCATCTGACTGACACCCTAACAATGACATATCCGGTAGTGAAAGGCGAAGTGAACCCAGTAGATTTTATTGCTTTAGAATCACTGCGGGTTTTTTACCCAATGGTATATGACATAATTCGTAAAAACAAAAACTATTTTGTAGGAAAAGTAAATTTTTCCTTAGATGAACTGAAGAACTTTCATAATTCTTGGCTTGCCGAATTGCAAGACAAAGATAAGCAACCTGTTAAAAATTTGCTAAAGATTATTTTTCCTAAATTACAAACTGTTTGGGGAAAGAGATTTTATGATGAACAACAAGAATTAAAGCGGCAAAGCCAACAACGTGTATGCAGTCCAGAAATATTTCCTATTTACTTCCGTTTAACTTTATTAGAAGCTGATTTATCTAATACTCAGATTCAAGCCATTCTTGCTTCAGCTTGTGATGCTAAGGTATTTGGAAAGAAACTTATAGAATTGTCTGAGCAAATACGTCCTGATGGTACAACTCAAGTCAGGGCATTTTTAGAAAAGTTTGAAGATAGCACGCTCAACGAAATTCCAACTGATTGCATTCCCTCAGTTGTAGAAGCTTTCTTTGATGTGGGAGAAGAACTGTTGCGTTCTGACGATGAGCCTCATACCACGATGTTTGATTTTGGCAATGAAATTAGAATTCATCGTATCATCTTACGCTTGTTATGCCGTCTTGATGAAGCTGCACGGTTTGAAGTGTTAAAAACCTCAATGGCTCAAGGAAAAGCATTATCAATAATTACAAAAGAATTAGAAAATTTAAATAAGCAACAAGGTGAGTACAATTTAGATATATTTAATCTTGAAGATGAAGACTTGATTAGCACACAACATCTGAAAGAACTGGAAGAAATTGTTGCTAAAAGAAAGCAGGCATAAAATGTGTATTGATATTGAGCGACGGGCAAGCGATCGCCTCTATTCTATATAGTTGATAGTTGGCTGCATAAGCGCTGTTATGCTGCATCTGAAGCAAGACGGCGTATTTTCCATATGAGCAGGCACTATTTGTCAAGCGATACTTGACACTCATGTGGTCAAGAATGTAAAGTAATACTTGACAGCGAACAGACAAAGCTATGAAAAACCGACTGAAAGAACTTCGGCAACTGCACCAATGGTCACAATCTGACCTAGCTAGAGAATTAGGAGTCAGTCGTCAGGCGGTCAATGGTTTTGAATCTGGCAAGTTTGATCCCAGCCTGGACATGGCTTTCAAAATTGCCAGCTTGTTCAACGTTGCACTTGAAGACGTTTTCATCTATGAGGCAAAGAATTCTATGCAAACACTTGTTGAACGATTCAAAAATTACTTTGGTTTCGAGTTTGGTTTCGAGAGGTTCACTGAAAAAGCGATCAACGCAGTCAAGTTTGCAAGAAATGAGGCAGCACGATCGCACAAATCACAAGTCGAACCAGAACATCTGCTTGCTGGCTTGTTGGCTGATCCAACGACAACAAGTGCTCGTTTACTTCGAGCAAATAGCTGCCACGTGAACATCGAAACCAATGAACATTCTTTTGAATTCGGTGAGAATCTAAGATTTAGTCCACAGAGTAATTTCATTCTAGAACTAGCCTTGCAAGTCGTTCGGCTTCAGGGTAAGAAGTCGATTGGGACTGAACATCTTTTGTGGGGTTTACTCCGTCTAGCTGAAACAGACAAGACGACTCTGAGTGAGCTGCAACGATACGAAATTGATCTCGAAGCCCTGAACAATCAACTAGCAGAAACGGTTTAAACTGTAGCAGTGTACTAGTGGTCTGTCCCATTAATTTTGATATGTCGTAGAGGTCAGATCCCCGACTTCTTAAAGAAGTCGGGGATCTTGTGATCCATCAGAATTAATGACATTTCAGGTAATTTACCAGAAATTTCCAAACTTTCAGTTAAAGCTGCGGCAAGGGGAAGCTGGTTAATGTTATCCACTGGCTCATCTGGTAATAGGTAATCATCTGGTAACTTTTCCCAAGTTATTTGGTAATCCTGCATAGCATTGGCTATCATGACGGATTTGCCTCTTTTTATCTAGGGCATTCAATTAATAATTCGCCTGATGCCCCTCCCTGGATGCAAAGAGGGGTTGAGGTGCGCTTTACTCCTCATCGTCGGGTGCCAAATCTTCTTCGGTCAATCCCTGCTGGGGTATCGCTGCAATAATCGCATCTATGACCTTGGACACTGGCAAAATTTCGATATCGAAGTTGGGGTATTTTTGCCCTTTTGGGACGATCGCCCTTTTAAATCCCAGTTTTGCTGCTTCTTTTAACCGCAGTTCCATTTGGGACACTGAACGGACTTGTCCTCCTAACCCAACTTCCCCAATCAGTACGGTACCAGGATCAACAATTCTGTCGCGGAAACTGGCAACAATTGCGATCGCTATTCCTAAATCCACAGCTGGTTCTTCTACATTCAACCCACCCGCAGAAGCAACGTAAGAATCTAGCTTCGACATCGGGATACCCACCCGTTTTTCTAACACTGCCAAAATTTGCACTAAGCGGTTATAATCTATACCTGTGCCCGCACGACGCGGGGATGGGTAGCTGGTGGGACTCACCAGTGCTTGCAACTCCACAACAATTGGGCGTGTCCCTTCGCAAGCAACGACAATTGCAGTACCGGGAGCCGGATCATCACGGTTGCCCAAAAATAGCTCTGAAGGGTTGGGGACTTCTCGCAGTCCGTTGTCTACCATTTCAAAGATGCCGATTTCGTGAGTTGCCCCAAAACGGTTTTTCACTGTCCGTAATAACCGATGGGAGGCAAAGCGATCGCCTTCAAAATACAACACTGTATCAACTAAGTGTTCCAAAACCTTGGGTCCTGCGATCGCTCCTTCTTTCGTCACGTGTCCCACGATTAACATTGTGATATCCTCGTGCTTTGCCACCTTCATCAAAGCTGCCGTACATTCGCGCACTTGAGCGACAGAACCGGGTGCAGAGGTCAAAGCCGGAAAGAAAACTGTTTGAATACTATCAATGATTGTCACATTCGGTTTGAGTGAATCCATCTCCCGCAGGATTTCTTCCAAGTCTGTTTCTGGCAAAACATATAAATCGGCACCTACGCCATCAGCTTGCTCTACTTTGGCAATTTCTTCGGGAGTTTCTTTTGCTGCTGTATCATTACCGTTGCCATTGCCTACTAAACTCAATGGTTTTCCCACCCCTAAACGGGAAGCTCTTAATTTTACCTGTTGTCCTGATTCTTCTCCAGAAACGTAGAGGATGCGGTATCTGTGCGACAGTAGATTTGATACTTGCAACAGCAGTGTAGATTTGCCTATTCCTGGATCGCCGCCTATCAACACCATTGAACCAGGAACAACTCCACCTCCGAGGACTCGATCTAGTTCGTCATAGCCAGAAGCCCAACGTGTGACTTGGCGATCGCTAATTTGGTCAAATGTCAAAGACGCTCGTGGTTTGGCTGGTTTAGCTGCTACAGGTTTGCTACCAGCCTGAGCATGCCATCCACTCACTCCACGACTTGGTATATCGGTCGAGGATTGGATAGTAATTTGCTCTTCTAAGGAATTGTAAGTGCCGCAAGCTGCACACTTGCCAAACCATTGGGGGGATTCTGCACCACATTCGTTACAAACGTAATAACTTTTAGGCTTTGGCATTCTTATATTTTCTTAAATCTTCTTAATTTTTGCTTAAGTTTTTGAGCAAACTAAAATCCAATAATTGGTAGTAGATGCGGGATTTTTCCAATCAATTTGTGAAATGATATCTTAATAATATGGTATGAAAAATTAATCATGAAAAATTTTAGTTAAGGAGCGTTGAGAAACTTGGAAAGTCATAAAGAAAAAATTTTAGTGGTAGATGATGAAGCCAGCATTCGGCGGATTTTAGAAACGCGCCTTTCAATGATTGGCTACGATGTGGTTACGGCTGGTGATGGGGAAGAAGCTTTGGACACTTTTCGCAAAGCTGATCCTGATCTAGTAGTTCTAGATGTGATGATGCCGAAGCTAGATGGCTACGGCGTGTGTCAAGAATTACGTAAGGAATCAGATGTCCCAATTATTATGTTAACAGCCTTGGGAGATGTAGCTGACCGGATTACTGGTCTGGAATTGGGTGCTGATGACTACGTCGTTAAACCTTTTTCCCCTAAGGAGTTAGAAGCCCGCATTCGTTCAGTGCTACGGCGGGTAGATAAAACAGGTGCTTCTGGTATTCCCAGTTCTGGAGTGATCCATGTTAGCACGATCAAAATTGACACGAATAAGCGGCAAGTCTATAAAGGCGATGAGCGCATTCGGTTAACGGGGATGGAGTTTAGCTTGCTAGAGTTGTTAGTCAGCCGTTCTGGAGAAGCTTTCTCGCGTTCGGAAATTTTGCAGGAAGTTTGGGGATATACACCAGAACGTCATGTAGATACCCGCGTAGTAGATGTGCATATCTCCCGTTTGCGGGCAAAGTTGGAAGACGATCCAAGTAACCCAGAGTTAATCCTGACCGCAAGAGGGACTGGTTATTTATTTCAACGTATTATTGAACCAGGAGAGGAATAAGGACAAGGAGATAAAGGGATAATACGGATCAATGACTAATGAGTAAATCCGATCCCAATAAAGTTTTACGGCGTCTGCCCATTATAGTAGGTGGGTTGGGCGCGGTACTTTTACTGATTAACCGTTTGCTAGCACCAGAATTAACCAATTCCCAAGCGCGTGCAGATGTGCTGGGTGTGATTTTGAGTGCAGTGTTGATTTTAACAGGGTTAATTTGGCAACAGGTACAACCGCGTTTACCAGAAGCCGTGCAACTCATTGGCGAAGAAGGTTTTATGCTTGCACCCGATTTGCCTCAAGCTGTGAAAACAGAACTAGCTTGGGCATCGCATTTGTTATTAACGAATACGGTGACGCGATCGCTCGTTGTTTTCTACAAAGGTAAAGTGTTGTTACGCCGAGGAATTTTAAGCCCTAAGTCGGATGTCGTACCAGGACCAATTTTAAAACGAGTGCTGGAAAAACAAAAGCCAGTTTATCTCGTAGATTTAAAAGTCTATCCAGGAAGGGTTGAATTTGATTATTTGCCAGAGAATACTCAAGGTGTTATTTGTCAACCAATCGGCAAAGAGGGAGTCGTAATTTTAGCAGCGAATGCTCCTCGCAGCTACACAAAACAAGATGAAAACTGGATTGCGGGAATTGCAGATAAATTAGCTGTTAGTCTAAAAGAGGAAATAGGTGATATTTAGTAGGTAATATAGCAATTCTAAATGATTCGTGAAAAACAAGATCCCCTACTTCTTTAAGAAGTAGGGGATCTCAACGAAAATCAACAACTAACAACTCACAAATAATTATGCAAATTTTTTACTGGTTACTTCTTGCCCTAATGGTTGTGGGTATTATTGGTGCTGTGGTTCCTGCAATTCCAGGAGCCAGTTTAATCTTAATTGCAATTATCGCTTGGGGATTTATTAGTGGTTCTTTTGCCGCTATAAAAATACCGCTTATTGTTACGATTATTGTTTTACTCTTAAGTGTAGGAATTGATTTTTTAGCCAGCTATTTGGGTGCAAGAAAGGCTGGTGCAAGTCAATGGGGGCAAATTGGTGCAATTGTTGGATTAGTGGTGGGTTTTCTAGGATTATTGCCAACATTGCCTTTTGGTGGTCCATTATTAGGAATGTTACTCGGACCGCTTCTTGGAGCGATTATTGGTGAGTATCTTTACCGACGAGATTTGAACTTGGCTATTAAGGCTGGTATTGGAATTGTCGTAGGTACGGTGGTTGGGAATTTGATTCAAGGGTTGTTGGCGATCGCAGCAGTTGTCGTTTTCGTAGTCACAACTTGGCCACAAATATATGGCACTTAGAACGAGAGGGGCTTTATTGCCCCAGACATAATTTTTCCGCTTGATTACCATTACTCCAATCCCTAATCCCCAATCCCTAATCCCCAGTCCCTAATCCCCAATCCCCTTTACATATTTTCTAGCTTCAGTTGCAACAGCCTCTGCTTGATCATTCGCCAAAGTTTCTAATATGGATTTGGCTTCTGTACCGCCTAAACGACTTAAGGCTTGCGCCAGTCTATAACGAACTTGCCAATCTGGATCTGTTGCATAGGGAGCTAACAAGGGAATAGCCTGTGTATTTCCCAACTCGCCAAGCGAACTTATGGCTGCAGTCTTGACTAAATCATTGTCTGAAGAAAGTGCCTCTTTTAGCAAGTCAAAGGCTCTTGGATCGCCCAACTCTCCGAGTGTAGCGATGATGCTGAATTGTACAATCCACTCGTTGGTGGTTTGGTAAGTTTGTTGTAAATCTTCAAAAGCATCGTGTAGCTTCAAAGCGCCTAAACAATCTGCTGCGGCGGCTTGCACATCGGCTTCAGGATCATTGAGCAAGCGATCGCGCAATATATTCAAAGATAAGTCTAAATTTTGTCCGCCTAGAGTATCCAACTGACTCACTGCTGAGTACCGCACACGGGAACTGCTATCGTTCACAGCATTTTGAATCAACTCAAAACCTGTAGCGGGTTCTAGTTGACGAATTTGATTCACTGCTCGCAAGCGATCGCCTAAATCTTCAGAATTCAGCAATTGCTTGACAGATTCAGGAGTAATACTCATTTGATGATCCCAGTTTTCAAAAATGTTTTAAAAAAAACTTAACAATTCACACTCACTAGTCACATACTGGACTAATGCCTTATGACTTATAACTCATGACTCATCACTCATGTTGATCGGCTGCCATTGCTCGAATAATGTCACCACGCGTGAGAATACCAATAACTTGACCCTCGCTGTCAAGGACTGGCAAGCGGTGGACATTGCGATCGTGCATTAGTCTAGCAGCTTCTGTGGCAGTTTTGTCAGGAGTGATGGTAATGGGGTTTTTGCTCATGACTTCGCCAACAGTTTGTCCAAGTGCTTTATGCAGATCGCGTTCATAATCTGCGGGATTTTGTAAATAAATGACGCTATCAAGAAACATGATGTAAGCCGGAGGAGTCACACCAGTTTCTTGCCACATCAAGTCCGTTTCCGAAATAATACCTACTAATTTGCTACTGTCATCTACAACAGGTAACCCACTAATGCGTCGTTCTGCCAGGATTTTAATCGCTTCCTGTAAAGGACTTTCCGGTCGGACGACAATCGGATCACGGCTCATGATATCGGCAACGGTCTTAGGCATTGGCTTGCTGTCACCTTTTATTAACCTACCTGGGATCATTGTAAAGAATTAGGGGTATTAACCTGACAACGTTAATACATTGTTACCAAGAAAGAACTCAGAACTTAGAACATAGAACTCAGAATACAGAAGCAGTTTTGGGTGATTATTTATCACTCAAATCGAGTTTCACAAAACACTTGTAACAAATCAATACAATTTGCAATTGCTCCCAAGTGAGCAATTTCGTACCCGTGAGTATTCTGTGTAGGAAACGCCAAACAAGCGCCACGAGCAACGTGACCAAACTTCATAGCAATTGAAGCATCACTACCAAAACCACTGAGGGTTGCTAGCTGTACTGACATATCTAATTGCTTAGCGGACTGACGCAGTTGCCCATTTAACGTTTCATCATAAATCCCATATCCATCTTGAAAAAGTATCACAGGACTTTTCCCCTCCTCAATTGGGTATTCTGATGAGAGAGGGCAAATTTCTAAAGCAATCAAGGCATCTAAGCGTTGGTTTTGAGTAAAAAAAAGCGCGCCAATTGCTCCCACTTCTTCTTTTGCTGACGCTACCAGGTAGACATTGACTGCGGGCTGTTTTACCTTTTCGGCTAGTGCCAGTAGGATAGCAACTGAAGCTTTGTTATCCAAGGTATAACTAGCAATATAGTCGTTTAACCTAATGGGGTGCTTACGATGCTTGCCAATCACCATTCTAGTTCCTGGTCGAATGCCAGCTGCTTCTAATTCAGAAGTCGTACATTTTGTCTCAATCCAGGCATCTTCCCATTTTACAGGAGTGTCTTCCTGCTGAACTTTTTGCGGTGATTCGTGGGAGACGTGACGGGAACCAAAACTGAGAATACCACTGACAGTTGCGTTATCTCCCAGTAAATCCACGACTCCTTCGCCATAAACCCACGGAAATGCGCCGCCTAGTTTACGAACTTCGACTTGACCGTTGTCGCCTACTGTTTTTACAATTGCACCTATTTCATCTTTATGAGCGGTGATAGCGATTTGTCTTGTTGGATCTAACCCTGGAATTTTAGCAATGATATTGTCAGCGCGATCGCACCAAACTTCGACTCCCAACGCCGCAAATTCCTGCATTAAAAATTGGTTGATTTCTCCTTCTACACCACTAGGAGAATGGTGCATAACCAATTCTTCAATTTTTTTGAATAAGTCTTCGTAATCCCACATTGTTAGTTTAATTTCAACCAAAAATATATAATTTTTTATCTAATCAATCATATATCAAGACCGGATTGTGCAAACTTGATATAAAAAAAAGCCGCGATTCTCATGAATCACGGCTGACTTGGATGACTTAGTTAATAAACAGATTTATCTTTCAACGACTGCACGGGATGAGTGTTTGCTAACGACTTGACTTGCTACTGGAGTGAGGGCTAAGTTTTTTTGTTTGCGCTGAAGCATTGCTGCTGCACCCACACCAAGCGCTAACAGACTCAAAGCTGTAGAACGTTCAGGAACAGACTTAGCTCTTATTGAGGCTAGCGCTGTATCTGCTACAAGCTTATGAGCGGATGAACTGGGATGAACAGAATCAAAGAACAAGAAATCGTTCGGGTTATTACACACACTTGTGAGCACACCTTGCACAAGATCACCGACCACACAAGGTGCGGTAACATTTGTGAAACCGAATTCACTCGGATTAGCTAGCACCCTATTAAATAGCGAATCAACATCAACGGGGATAATATTGACGCCAGGGGTATTACTTAATTGACCCAGAGCAGCTGCTAATGCCGCGTTATGATTGTTTGTTAAAGTTGTGAAAGCGTTAGTATTTCCCGTCGCTGAGACCAAAGGAGTCTTGCCTAAATCTGGCAAGTTGAACACCAAAATATTTTTCGCGCCTGCTTGGGCAAGTAACCCTACTGAGTCTGATACATTCTTTACTGTTTGAGTAACGTCAGGATTCTGAGTAAACAAGTAATCGTTCGCACCTCCCCACACAGCATAAAGACCGTTTGGGTCAACCTTCTGATTGTTTGTTAAGAATGGTTGCGTAAACGAGCCGACTTGTTCGAGTACTCCTGGAACACCGGGAACATTTAAGAAGTTTCCTTGACCAGACAAAGAACCACCAAAGGCATAGTTAACGCCTTCAGGAGCAGTCGTCCTGAGTTGAACGATTAAATCAGTAATTGTGGTGGGGGGTAATCCTAGGTTATCTCCGAGATAGTCCACCCAAATCTTGTCATTGGAAAAACGTCCTTGAAAGTAGGGCGGGTCTGGGGGAAGCGGACCTGTTGGTAACCCTTGAGTCACGTTAAATAAATTACCAGTATCTGACAGGCTATCGCCAAAGACAACAAATTGACTAAAATCAGCTGCTGAAGCTTTTAGCGGCACAGTCAAGGAGAGAAGCGCAAATCCTGCTGTTACAAGTTCTTTTTTCATACTCACTCTATAGTCGTATTTTTTATTACTTTTTAGACTCAATACATAGGGGTAGTGCTGGTTTCCTGAAAATTCTGTATTTATTAAAAAACTTACTGTCGCACGAGCCGCGATTTTACCCGAACATAAATTACATATGCCTTTGGCACACTTTGCAAACAAACCTCAGCCGACTCGACTGGAGGTTCTCATTCCTGAACTACCTAGCTCCCGAACTTTTTGGCTGTATTGAGATAATTGTACCTGACTGAAGTAATTGTACGTACTAGCACATGAAACGTTAATCCAAAAGCTATCACAAACAATAACTGTTAGTGTTTTCATTTACCGATTTTTCACAATGAACCGGAATTTGGTAAAGAAACTGTAAAGATTTCAGTCAAGTTCACTAGAACAATAAAAATTGAGATTGTTAAATAACAAATTATACAAAAAAGGTTAGTTGCACATTACTTATCAACTTCACAGCTGTCAATCCTTACCGGCGAGACACTGTCAATCATTCTCGATTTGCTGACAGTGTTTATCTATGTGGGATTGATGTTCTGGTACAACTGGCGCATGGCATTACTAGGCTTGATGATTGTGCCACCATTTTTTATCCTCACTCTGGCTTCTACAAACATCTTGCGCCGTATGTCCAGAGAGATTTTCAATGCTGGAGCAGAACAAAGCAGCTATTTAATTCAATCCCTAACAGGAATTCGCTCTATAGCAATCCTAAATGAGTCATGATAAAATACCATACTCATTTAATTTAGGGAAGTCAAAAATTTGATAATGAATGCACAATTCAAACAGTCGCTTGACAACAGAGAATGAACGACACAGAAAATAAAACCAAGGAATCATTCTTTTGGCTTGTAACCAAATATCTTCTTATGGGTTGCTGTTGTGGAGCATTCGGAGCAAACAGTTCGCAAGTTATTGCCCATTGATTTGGTTCAAGTTCACGATTTACCGAGTCTAAATACTCCTTAATCTGTTGTGATTTATGATAGCTTGCACCGTCCCAAATAATTAATAGTTTTGCCTCAGGATGTTGTGGAGCATAGCCAATAACCCCAGCTGCGCATAGGGATGGGGCTTGTAAGAAAAATGAACAGATTTAAAAATTCTCAAGGTTAAGGTTAGCATTCCCTGGCTTGAGCCAGGGAACGCATATTAATTCTTCGCCTGGGTTGGCGAACCAGGAATCGTCACATCTAATACCGTCACTTGTGTTGCTAGCTGCGTCAATGGTGGTTTAATAGCGTTTTGATTACCCACTACCAAAGTCACCAAATTTTCTGGCTTGAGGTATTTCCGCGCTACTCGCTGCACATCAGCCGCTGTCGTTGCTTGTACAGCACGTTGATAGCGAAATAGGAAATCGGAGGGGTAGCCGTAATATTCGTACCGCATTAAGCGAGACAATGTTTGCGCGGGATCTGCAAAATTGAAAACAAACGAGTTGAGAGTAGACTCTTTAGCAAAAGCTAACTCCTGCGGGGTTACCCTTTGAGCTTGTATGCGTTTGATTTCTCCCTGTAAAGCTTTGACAAACTGCACTGTTGCATCAGAACGCGTTTGTCCACCAGCTATGAACATACCAGGGTAGTCATGACGGGGACTCCAGGAACCAGACACGGAGTAAGCTAAACCTTGACGCGATCGCACTTCATTAAACAAGCGTCCACCGAATCCATTTAACACCCCATTAAGTACATCTAGTGCTGGATAATCAGGGCTATTGAATTGTCCCCCCAAATGCCCAATCAAAACACTACTCTGTGTGAGTTGCGGTTGATTAACAACAAAGACACCGCCTTGTTTATCTTGCGATACTTTGGGTAACTGAAGTTTAACGATTTTGGGGTTTGGTTTCCAGTCAGCTAACTTTGCTTGAATAAGCGATCGCATTTTCTTCGAGTCAAAATCCCCAACAATTCCCAAAATCATATTATTGGGATAAAAATACTGCTCTTTAAACTTCACCAAATCTTCACGGGAAATATTATCCAGCGTTGCATACTCTTCCGTGCGGGCATAAGGGCTATCTTTGCCATAAATCAATTTCTGAAATTCCCGATTTGCAATATCATCAGGATCATCATTACGACGAGCGATCGCACCGCGCAGCTGCGTTTTTGCCAAATCCAGCTTTTCTGGAGCAAACGCTGGCTCTCGCAGCACCTCAGCAAACAACCCAAACACCGTTTCCAAATCTTCAGTGAGTGCTTCAAAAGAAGCATTACCAGCACTTTCGCCAATACCAGTTTCTACCGAAGCCGCCCGTTGCTCCAAAATCTCATTGAGTTGATCTGGCGTATGCTTCTGAGTTCCTCCAGAACGCATGACGGTACCCGTCAGCTGAGCCAAACCAACCTTATCTGCTGGTTCAAAGCGATCGCCCGTACGTACTATCGCCGAACCACCCACCAACGGTAGTTCGTGATCCTCCATCAGATACACAACCATGCCGTTGTTCAATACATACCGCTCATACTTCGGTAATTTCACCTGAGGTAGTGGCGGTAGCTGTAACTCCGTGTAATGTTTTGCCGCCGTCGCCGCCCAAGATGTGTTCAGCGCTCCAAAGCATAGCAAAGGAACCAACGCAAAACAAACCAACAACGAGTAAAAAAACCTTCTCACTTTTACCTTGTTCCTTCTACCCCTAAACCTCTTCATATCTCTGTTCCTTCACGCCCTACAGTACGAGAAGCCGCTTCTTTGTGATTAACTTGTTCAATGCATGAATTCTGAATTGCTGACTACTTCTGCTTCGGTAACAGCTTACCAACTGTACGATTTTCCGCCGTAAATGTCGCCGTCGCCACTCGTTGAATATCAGCAGGCGTCACCGCAACGATTTCATCCAACTGCTTGAACAAATTCCGCCAAGAGCCAGTTTTTACTTCATACTCCAACAACTGCTGCGCCATTCCCATATTGGAATCGAGTATTCGCAACAAACCCGCCCGAGCTTGCGTTTTCACTCGCTCCAACTCAGTAGCAGAAACTGGCTCAGTTTTCAACCTCTCAATTTCCTTACCCAAAGCTACCGCCACCTCATCAACCGTGTGACCCGGAGCTGTGAGAGTATAAAACAACATCAAATTCGGATACTTATCTCCTGGGAATCCGCTGAAACCTTGTGCCGCTAGCGCCAACCGCTGCTGTTCCACTAAAGATTTATATAACCGTGACGTACGCCCGTCACTCAGCAACCTACCAATAATCTCATAAACTGCTTGATCTGGATGAGTTATTGCCGGACGATGATAACCTTCAAGATACCAAGGTTGAGAAGGAAACTCCACAGTTACTTCCCGCGTTTGTGTTTGTTTTGGTTCTGAGGGGATTTGAGCAACAGCTTTTTCTTTTGCTTTGAAACGCCCAAAGTAAATTTGTGCCAGTCTCTTAACTTCAGTGGGGTTGACATCACCAACAACGGCAATTGTTAAATTACTGGGTGCATAGTAGTTCTCAAAAAACTTCTGCACATCTTCCCGTGTCAAATTGCGGATATCTTGGTCGTAGCCAATTACGGGACGCTTATAAGGATGGGCTTGAAAAGCCGTACCAATAAACTTTTCTATCATCAACCCGATAGGAGAGTTTTCCACCCGCAGACGTCGCTCTTCTAAAATGACATCTTTTTCCTTATAAAACTCTCGGAATACGGGATCTAGAAATCTTTCTGATTCCAACGACATCCACAGTTCTAACTTATTGGAAGGAAAGCTGTAAAAATAACGAGTCGCTTCCGTGGAGGTATTGGCATTTAAACCTACGCCTCCCGCCTGTTCCACAATTCGTCCTAATTCGTTTTGCTTGGCAAGTTTAGCAGCTTGTGCTTCTATTTGCTTGAACTGAGTTTCTAACTTAGCAACTTCATCTTTTTTATTAGCCGCTTTTGCTGCTGTTATTTGTTGCGCCAATTGATCCAAACGCTCAAGTAATGGTTTTTCTACCTGGTAATTAGATGTACCAATTTTTGTGGTTCCTTTAAAAGCCAAATGCTCTAAAAAGTGTGCCACACCTGTTTTCCCATCTGGCTCATCCACACCGCCAACATCAGCATAAGTCAGAAAAGAAACTACGGGCGCTTGATGTCTTTCCAAGACAATGAACTTCAAACCATTGTCAAGACGGAATTCTGTCAACTGCTTTATCACCCGATTCAAATAGGGTTGAATCGAACTTTCAGCAGATGGTGTCTGAGTCTTCGCTAGAGCAATTCCTGGTAGGAACCCCCACCAAACAAGTATTGCTACAAGAAAAGAGACTAAAAGTTGACTTGCTTTGTTTTTCACTTCCCTTTGGTATAAGCAACTAAGCTTATTCATACACGAAAATAAAAGTAAATTTCTATGACAACACCAAACACGTAACTTAGTCAACAGGGTCTTAATCTTGTTTTAAGCTTTTTGTAGTGATTGCATTTAATGTTAGACAATAACGCGACACATCCTGTTCCGGATATCTCACTATAGCTGTTATAGTCTCGTGCAGGCTGCTATTTAGAACGTTAAAGTATACTAAGGTTCTGGAAGCCTGACAGTTTTGAGAGCTTTAACTAAGGGGTGATCGCACAGTTATTTGATTTGGGAGATAGAGATTCATGGCTAGTAGCAATATTGAAGTAGTTTTCAGCTTTGATACTACAGGGAGCATGTATCCCTGTTTGACTCAAGTTCGCCGCAACCTCAAAAGCACTGTCACTCGGTTGCTCGATGAAATTCCTGGCATTCGTATTGGCATTGTTGCTCATGGTGACTATTGTGATGCTGGGTCTACCTATGTCACAAAACACATGGATTTATCAGGGAATGTCGATACCATATGCAATTTTGTGCAAACTGTCGAAGCCACAGGTGGTGGCGATGCTCCCGAATGTTATGAACTCGTCCTGCACGAAGCTCAATCCTTCTCCTGGTCGCCTACCAGCATCAAAACTCTTGTGATGATTGGGGATGACATTCCCCATGCGCCTGCTCAAACGCCTCAAAAGCTGAATTGGCGAAAAGAACTGGAGAAGTTAACAAAGTTAGGCATTACCGTCTATGGTATTCAAGCATTAAATCGTTCTCATGCAACACTTTTCTACAAGGAATTAGCAGATCAGTCTGGAGGTTTTCACCTCAATTTGGATCAGTTTTCCTACATCACCGATTTCTTCCTATCCGTTTGCTACCAACAGTCGTCTCAAGATCAACTCCAGGCATATGAACAAGAAGTCGCAAATCAGGGGCGGATGAATCGCGGTTTGAACCGTATGTTTAACACGCTTCTGAAACGCGATGCTTCTGATGAGTTTGGGGAAGCAGATTTACGAGCAGTGTCACCTGGACGCTTTCAAGTTTTGGACGTGGATCAGGACATTTCCATCAAAGCTTTTGTCTTAGAGAATGGTTTGACGTTCAAAGTCGGACGAGGCTTCTACGAATTCACGAAGACAGAAACTATTCAAGGTCATAAAGAAATTATTCTCATGGATCGCAAAACGGGCGATTTATTTGAAGGGGAAGCAGCACGAGATATGCTCGGTTTACCTGCTGGGACAACTATGCGAATTAAACCAAGCAACCTGGAAAAATACGTTGTGTTTGTGCAAAGTACTTCTGCCAATCGCAAACTGATGGGAAAAACACGATTTCTGTATGAAGTGGAGGATTGGGCACGTTGATCAAATGAGTCGTTCCAACAAAACACCGCACCATAAAGGCGATCGCTCATATTAAAATTTAGACATGTGCTGTTGGAGTGGTTTCCATATATTAGGGTCTTAATCTTGTATAAAGCTTTATATAGTTATGGCATTTAACGTTAGACAATAATGCTACACATCCTCTTCCGGATATATCACTATAACTGTTATGCGAATTTTTAATTCTCCCCCATCTTCTGAAGCACAAACACGCACCCGCATTCTAGACGCGGCAAGGCGGTTATTTGCCTCCCAAGGATTTGATGGTACGACAACTCGTGACTTGGCACAAGCCGCAGGTGTCGCAGAAGGCACTTTGTTCCGTCATTTTTCCAATAAAAAGGCGATTTTGGTTGAAGTGGCAACTCAAGGGTGGGTGGAGATTTTGACAGATTTGCTGACAGAATTAAGTGAAATGGGGAGTTACAAGGCTGTTGCTCAGGTTATGCGCCGCCGGATGTGGAATTTCCATAAAAATGCTGACTTAATGCGCGTTTGTTTCATGGAAGCACAGTTTCACCCAGACTTGCGCGATCGCATCCAATCTGACGTAATTGTCAAAATGACTAATGTTGCCGAAGCCTTCTTTCAAACTGCAATGGACAAAGGAATCTATCGTCGGATGGATGCAGGACTGGTCGCTAAAGTTTTTTTAGGAATGTTTGCCGTTGCAGGCTTTTCCAACAACACCGTTATGGAACCAGACGCGTCACCTCAACAAATGCAAGCAATGGCAGAAGGACTAGCTGATATCTTCCTTAATGGAGTCTTAGCAAAAGATTAAAGAGTGAAGAAATTGTTTTATTTTCTTTTTGCGTTTCTTCTATCTTTTTTCTTTTCTTCTACCTTGTTTCTTTTCTTCTACCTTTTTTCTTCTATCGTTCGTGCTTGTTGATTCCACTGTTGAATTTGCTCAATCGAAGGGCACAAATCACGCCGTTGCATTGTCGCGACTACAAAGCGCAGAAGTTGTTGGTGCAATCTGTGAGTGGGAGTAGTGGCTAACTGTCCCACAGAGCCAATACCTGCATGCAGCAATAATCCACAATATTGTGTTCCTACACTCGGGATACGAGCCAAATCTGCCAATGCTACCCATTTATTAACATACTGAACATGAACCTGTAATTTATTTGCCAGCGCTAGCCTATCCACAGGGGTTTTCCCTTGTTTGACAAGCGCCCCTGTAGTCGTAATGCCACAGTTTTGCAGTTGGGATTGTTCCTGCTGACTTAATCCAGGCAATTGCTCGATGGGCCAATTACAAGATGAGATACTACTCACACTTGGTTTTTGTTTTGGGGACATTTTTTTAAGTAAGTGAAATGAAAGATAAACATAAATTCTTTGTTCGTAGTGAGCGTTATCTTCCCGAAAAAGCAAGGTTTCTAACAGCTTAATCCCTGACTACATTAGAGCGGTTTATGCCCACCAACTTCACAAAGAAATACTCTCTTTAAATATAAAACTCGGCAGGTTAAGTTGATGTCTGCCGAGTTTGTATTGTATTATAGGTTGGAAAATTATTTATTTTTTTCAGCATTCCTTAATCAAAAGCAGATTGCACCAGATATTTTTACATTTGAAATTTTAGATGACTCCCTCCCACATCGGGCTATTTCATCTTCGTTCTCAAGACAAGGAGAGGGAGAGTACAAGGATTTTGCACAGGGGAGTTTTGGATTGATTGTTATGAACATAACAATTATGAACACAACAATCTGAAATCCCCAACACCAATTTCAAATTGCTACTCACCATCAGCGTTGTTGGTTTCAATACCTTGCAAAGCCATTTCAAAGTTCATTCTCTGTTCGGCGTTACGCAAGAAATAACCGCTAATCATTGCGGAAGCAAGAAGACGACCCAAATGTTCTCTGCTGGTTGTGATGGTGACACCAAAGTGTTCAGAAGGCAGATTACCCAACAGCCCTGCAATATTGCGCTCCATCACTTGAAAGACTTCGGCAGAAGAAGGTTTAGATAACTGGGTCACTGTCTGTGGGCTTAAGGATTTAACATACTGCCACAACAAGTCGCTGGTTTCTGACTCACTATTAAAAAAATCTGAAACTCGATTCGATGGGTTACTCACGTTATACCTCCTTTAGTAGGACAACCGCCGTTAGTGCTAGTTCAGTCGTGAATGCCTTTGATGTGTATGACAAAACTTTTGCTTTCGTATGTTCCTATAAACTAATGTAACAGCCGAGCTACAACTACCAAAGTCGGTGTAACCGTACCAAAAGCAACGGATTGTCTCACCTAAGTGTTATTTGTTAAGTGTCATTTTTCATACCTTTCGCTTAGCCCGGCTGGCGGGGTCTACGAGCATATACGTCATTTGTCCTTTGTGAACAAGTTATGACAAAGGACAAACGATAAATGACTAACTTGCCAGATATTCATTAATATCGGCTTTCAACTTACGGAGTTTGGTTAAGGCTTCCCGCTCAATTTGCCGCACTCGCTCGCGGCTAATATTGAGGATTTCACCAATGCTGGCGAGAGTATGTGCTTGCCCATCTTTTAAACCAAAGCGCAGGGATATGACTTCCTTTTGCTGTGGAGTAAGTTCTCCCATGAGACGCTCTAAATCATATGATAGAGAAGATTGAGCAACAAATTCTTCTGGAGAAACTCCTGGATCTTCCAACATTTCCCCGAGTTCTGTATCGTAATTATCCCCTAACCGCAAATCCAAAGATAGGGGGACACGTGCCTTTTCCAAATATTCTCGCACTTGTCTAGGAGTCAATTCTAATTCTTGTGCTAATTCAGAAGCTGTCGGGGCGCGTCCTAGTTTCTGAGATAACTGTCGCTGCGCCTTTTTGATTTTATTCAATTTCTCAGTTATGTGGATAGGCAACCGGATGGTACGGCCTTTCTCAGCGATCGCCCGCGTTATGGCTTGACGAATCCACCAGTACGCATAGGTAGAGAACCTGTAGCCTTTAGTTGGGTCAAACTTTTCTACACCCCGTTGCATCCCGATGCTACCTTCTTGGATCAAGTCGAGTAGATCTACGTTGCGCTTGATGTACTTTTTAGCTACAGACACAACAAGTCGCAAATTTGCTTCTACCATCTTACGCTTGGCAATTTCAGCGTCTGCGATAGCTTCGTTCAACTCTGTTGGTTCTAGCCCTGTCGCTTTTGCCCACTCTTCTAAAGTTGGTTGACGACCTAAGCCGATGGCAAACGACTCCCTCACTTCATGCAATGCTGTTGCACGCTGCACCTGTTTGCCATAATGTATTTCTTCCTCATGGGATAATAGTGGCACACGGCCAATCTCACGCAGGTAAGTCCGCACGAGGTCTGTGGCTGTCTGAGCGGTCTTCATGGCACTACTCTTCGGTTTTGACGGGTTTGACAGAATGGTAAGAAAGCTGATAATAGATGCCTTTTGTTGGGTGTTTACCCAGTTAGACTGGATACCCATGCTGTGTTTCGCAACTTACGCGCCAGGGTAAACAAGGGCGGCTCATAGTGTGCAAATTTGGTTCTTAATTGCTAGAACTTACAGCTATTTCCCCTTTTTCTCAAGTATCTATAGTTATATCGAAGGTAACCAGTCCAACATTTTTTGTTTAGCTATTGTTAATAATTGTAACATTTATGAGAATTTTTGACTAGCTGTTAGGCTGCGGTTTTGTAGCCACTCCCTGTCATTCAAGCCTAATACATCGTTCAAATATTGTCTAGAAACTTCTTTAATAGTATATGGAAAAAGAAAAATTTCTCAGAATTATTAGAATAAATCAACAATAACCATCATTCTTTGTCTATAGTCATTGTTTTATTTTTATCTCAACTTGAAAACCCGAGCAGGCTGAGGTATTTATTTTATTTATTTTTACTGAAAATTAGTTTGCAGTAAACTAGGCAGTTAAGTGTGTTTTAAGTTGCTTATGGCCAACATCGACGATTCCACAATCGTTTTGCTATTGTATTTTGAGTGACTCGGGAGCGTTACTAGAGAGCGATCGCACTCGGTCGTTGTCTTAAGGTGGGGATTGCGAAGACAGCGCACAGTTTAAAGGGCGATCGCTGTAAGCGTAGAGAGTGTCACTGACAGATTCAGATTTCCTAACTACCGTAGGCAATAGATTTCGGTTAGTGATACCAAGCCTGAAAAATCATTGTGACTTTTTTTAGCGCCCAAAACATAATTCAGAATTGATAATTATGTTACATCGGGAGATTTAAACTCCACCTGAAACAAGACTACTTAGAGAAGCAGGGGTATCAAATCGGCTTTAACTCAGTCTTCCTTGTGTACCAAGTACATGAAGCTTCTTGCAAAAGACAAATTTATGAAAATTAAACCACAGATGGACACAGATGGACACAGATAAATAACTAGTGTTAATCTGTCTGTATCTGTGGTTCTGTATATCTTTAAATGATACTTTTGCAAGAAGTATTGTAAAAATAGTGAACGAATAACTGAACCTAACTTAGATGAAGTTGATAATAGGCTCGCCTGGTTTTGCCTTTTGGAATTTAGTACCAGTTTCACCGGTCACAAGTTTTCGTTGTACCTTGACGTAAGCGTCATCGGGTAGCGAAACATAACCAACTGAATCAACCCATTTCCAAGAATTCTCTAAATAGAATTTAAGAAACTCCTTGACTGCTGGTTTGGTGTCCAGCGACTTCTTACTGACATAGACGAAAAGGGGACGAGACAAAGGAGTATAGATATTTTTCACAACATTGTCTACTGGAACTGGCTTTTCACACTTTCCTTTTGGACTTTGTACGCCAACTAAATTCAGCTTGTCTTGGTTTTGTAAATAATAAGATATGCCAACGTATCCAAGAGCGGTAGGATCGCCTGCAACTCCTTGGACAAGGATGTTTTGATTGTGACTAGGAGTGTAGTCTGTGCGGCTATTTTTGGCTTTGCCAGTGATAGCTTGTGTGAAATAATCAAATGTTCCAGTATCTGAAGCTGGAGCATAAAGCTTGAGCGGCTTGTTGGGAAACTTTGAATTGACTTGATTCCAACTGGTGATTTTGTTAGTGGATTTGGAATTCCACATTTTCTTAAGTTCATCAATAGTCAAACATTGGGCAAAGTTGTTTTGACGATTGGTAATAACGGCAATTCCATCAAGGGCAATAGGTAGTTCTACAAACTGAATGCCCTTCTTTTTACAGGTTTTGATTTCTTCATTTCTGAAGGTACGTGAAGCACCTACGATATCAATATCTCCAGCACAAAACTTACTGATACCGCCTCCAGTACCACTTGAAGCAACACTTACTTGAGCATTAGGTTGAACTTTTTGGTATTCTTCTGCAACTGCGAGAGAGATGGGAAAACCAACAGCCGCACCATCCACACTCACCTGTTTGTTCTTCTCTTGAGCGCTGTTGCAAGAAGTTATGCCGAAAGTCATAACTATTAGAGATGTGAGTAAAGCACGGCTTTTTAATTGATAGCAAAAGCTCATAATTTATAATCCTGTCTTCTTTGAAATACTGTCTTAAGCTATGACGCGAATAAGTTTGCATTATTTGGGGAACCGGACAGTCCAACCCACAAGAATTTGAAAAAAATTAAAGCAAGCTTATTTGTGATGCCTGACTTTTCCGTGTTCTAGTTGGAGTTTGATAAAGAATCTAGAGACGAATTAGTTACAGCGCATTGCAAGTAAATGAAGTACAACGCGCTTTGTCTAAAAACAAGACAAGCGAGCAAATTTTACTTCTGACTTCTGACTTCTGACTTCTGACTCCTGAATTCTGCTGTATTATGCCTTACTAGCAGTCCAAACTTTGTCAAAAATTCCCCCGTCATTGAAAAACTGCTTCTGAAGAGAATCCCAGCCTCCCAAATCTTGAGCAGTAAAGAAGGTTTGAATTTGCGGATACTTTTTACTTGCTTCTTGTACTACGTTGGGGTTAACGGGACGGTATCCTAACTTAGCAAATTCTTGTTGGGCTTCTGCTGAGTAAAGAAAATCGATAAATGCTTCTGCAACTTCTCTGGTACCGTGCTTCTCAACGTTTTTGTCCACAACTGTGACAGGGTTATCGATGGAAATGTTAACTCCAGGTACTACATAAGGCAGTTTCTCACCTTTCTGCTCAGCCAGAAATACCTCGTTTTCGTAGTTGATTAACACATCTCCCTTTCCTTGTTGGAAAAAGAGATCGGTTGCATCACGCGCACTTGCTGTAAGTACGGGGACGTTTTTATAGACTTTGGTGGCAAAATCCAGCGCTTTCGCTTCGTCACCGCCTGTTTGAGTCACTGAACCCCACAAAGCCAAAAATTCCCAAATAGCAATACCGGAAGTTTTGGGGTTAGCAGCAATGAGCTTGACGCCATCTTTTGCCAAGTCTTCCCAAGTTTTGATGCCTTTGGGGTTACCAGGGCGGGTGACGATAGTTGCTACGGAACGGCTGACAATGCTACCTTTGGCAGCTTCTACTTCCCAATTCGGTTGAATTAAACCTGCTTGTTGAATCTTATTAACGTCTAAGGGAAGTGCCAGGTGGACTACATCTGCTTCTATTGAACCTTTAATCACAGCATCGGCTTGGGAACCAGAACCGCCATAGCTGCGCTCAAAAGTTACGTTTTGGTTGTGTTCTTTCTTCCACTTTGCTACAAATTTAGGAATGATCTGATCGTGAGCGGCTTGAGTGACTGAGAAAGAAACGAGGTTTAATTTTACATCAGGTTTGGAAGCTGAACTGCTTCCACAGGCAGCGATCGCTACGCTTAAAGTCGTTCCTAGTAAAAAAAGGCACACAAAGTCTCGACGTGAACGTCGATTTGACCAACTTGCTATTTGTAATTTCTTACTCCAGTGTCTAATAGCTTGCCAAACTTTAACAACATAAGTCTGAGTTTGCTCGCTCCAGTACATCCCTGATTTTTTCATATGGTGCCAGTTGCTCATCAATATTCTCGGACAGAATTACGGCAACCTTAGTGCTTTACCGTACTTTTGCGGTATTATAAATCAATCAACTCATCGTTTTCACCTGGCATTCATCTTTCTTTAATTAATTACCCACGTGGGTTACAAGATCCTCGACTTCTTTAAGAAGTCGGGGTTCTTGTAACCCACTCCCTAAGGGTGCTACTTAGTTACCGTTGTGTATTCTTGGATAACCTTCACATCTAAGGTTGTATTTTGCAAGGAACGGATAGCAGCGACAATGGCTTTTGCCCCAGCAATTGTGGTAGTAATCGGGATTTTGTAAGCTAAAGCTGTACGGCGAATCAGTCTACCATCACTTTGCGCTTCTTCTCCAGAAGGCGTATTGATAATTAACTGAATTCTATGGTTTTTAATTGCATCCAAGACGTGAGGACGACCTTCATGCAGTTTCAGCACCAACTCCACATCTAAGCCGTGTTCATGAAGGACGCGACGTGTACCATCCGTTGCCATCACAGCAAAGCCCAAATCGATAAATTCCTTGACCACAGGAACCGCAGCTGTTTTATCGCGATCGTTCATCGACACGAACACTGTACCACTCATGGGCAAACGCTCACCAGCAGCCAATTCTGCTTTGGCAAAGGCGCGTCCAAAGTCACTGTCAATACCCATCACTTCACCAGTAGAACGCATCTCTGGTCCCAAAATAATATCGGTACCAGGGAATTTGTTAAATGGCAATACTGCTTCTTTGACGGCAATGTGGTCTGGAATCACTTCTTGGGTGAAGCCTAGCTCCTCCAAAGTTTTACCTGACATAATTAAGGATGCAAGTTTTGCCAATGGCACGCCAGTTGCTTTAGACACAAATGGTACAGTCCGAGAAGCACGAGGATTGGCTTCGAGAATGTAAACTTGGGGCGAAGAACTTTGCGTGCCAACAACGGCAAATTGAATGTTCATCAACCCTATGACATTAAGTGACTTCGCCAACTCCACCGTCCAAGTACGAATTTGGTCTAAAACGATTGGTGGTAGAGAAATAGAAGGTATGGTGCAGGCAGAATCCCCCGAGTGAATTCCTGCCTGTTCAATGTGTTCCATTATACCGCCTATAACCACTCGCCCAGTGTGGTCGGCGATCGCATCTACATCGACTTCTATGGCATTTTCCAAAAACTTATCAATGAGAATCGGGTGTTCCGGTTCTACCTGCACCGCAAAAGTCATGTAACGTTCCAACTCTGCATCAGAGTAGACAATTTCCATTGCCCTTCCCCCCAACACGTAGCTAGGACGCACCACCACCGGATAACCAATGCGTTTGGCAATGACCAAAGCATCTTCATAAGTGCGGGCGATACCATTCGGCGGTTGGGCAATATTTAACTCTTGAAGAACTTTCTCAAACCGTTCCCGGTCTTCTGCGATATCGATAGAATCTGGTGAAGTTCCCCAAATCCGAGTGCTGAGTGGTGAGTTTGGAGTGCTGAGAACTTTTTGTAGGGGAAGGGAAAGCTTCAATGGAGTTTGTCCACCAAACTGAACAACCACCCCAACTGGGTTTTCCGCTTCGATGATGTTCAGCACATCTTCTTTTGTCAGCGGCTCAAAATACAGGCGATCGCTTGTATCATAATCTGTGGAAACTGTCTCCGGGTTGGAGTTGACCATAATTGTCTCATAGCCTGCGTCTTTTAAAGCAAAGGCGGCGTGACAACAACAGTAGTCAAACTCAATACCTTGTCCTATACGGTTAGGACCACCACCCAAAATCATCACCTTGGGTTTATCCGTAGCCATGATTTCCGTTTCTTCGTCGTAAGCAGAATAGTGATAAGGAGTAAATGCCTCAAATTCCGCAGCACAAGTATCTACTGTTTTGTAAACTGGTATGACACCAAGTTGTTTGCGGTATTGCCGGACTTCATCTTCGGTGGTTTTGGTCGCGAAGGCAATCTGGCGATCGCTAAATCCCTGCCGTTTAACTGCATACATCTGCTCTTTTGTCAACTGCTGCAACGGTGTCCGCTTCAGAAACTTCTCGTCCTCCAGCAGTTCCTGCATCTTATCGAGGAACCACGGGTCAATACCTGTTAACTCGTAGATTTCCTCAATAGTCATTCCTAGCAGCATTGCATGACGTACAGCAAATATGCGTTCAGGGTTTGGTGTCCGTAAATGGGCGCGAATTTGTTCACCACTAGGTAATTTTTCCTTCTGGTCGCAACCCCAACCTGCGCGTCCGGTTTCCAGGGAACGCAACGCCTTTTGAAAAGACTCGTTAAAAGTCCGCCCAATTGCCATCGCTTCGCCTACCGACTTCATTTGTGTTGTCAGCACTGCTTCTGCACCGGGGAACTTTTCAAAGGCGAACCGGGGAACTTTGGTAACAACATAGTCAATCGTCGGTTCAAAAGAGGCTGGTGTTTTCTTGGTGATGTCATTGTTGATTTCATCCAGCGTGTAGCCAACAGCCAGCTTCGCCGCCATTTTAGCGATGGGGAAACCTGTGGCTTTGGAAGCCAAAGCCGAAGAACGCGATACACGAGGGTTCATCTCAATGACAATCACGTCTCCATCTACGGGATTGACGGCAAACTGGATATTAGAACCTCCAGTTTCCACGCCAATCTCGCGGATAATGTTAATTGCCATATCCCGCATCCGTTGGTATTCTTTATCAGTGAGGGTTTGAGCTGGGGCTACGGTAATTGAGTCTCCGGTGTGGATACCCATCGGGTCAAGGTTTTCAATGGAACAGATAATCACAACGTTATCTGCCAAGTCGCGCATCACTTCCAGTTCGTATTCTTTCCAGCCGAGTAGGGACTGGTCGATGAGAATTTGCGACACGGGGCTTGCATCTATACCTGCTTGTGCCATTTCTGCAAATTCTTCTTCGTTGTAGGCAATACCGCCTCCGGTACCACCTAAGGTGAAAGCAGGACGAATAATCAGGGGATAGGTGCCAATGTGTCTGGCGATCGCCTTGGCTTCTTCCAAAGATGAAGCTGTCCCACTCGGACACATCTTCACCCCTATCTTTGTCATCGCTTCGTTAAAAAGTTTTCTGTCTTCCGCTTTTTCAATTGCTGGGAGTTTAGCGCCAATTAACTCAACGCCGTATTTTTCCAACACCCCATTTTTCGCCAAAGCGACAGCAATGTTGAGGGCGGTTTGTCCTCCCATCGTTGGTAGTAGGGCGTCGGGGTGTTCTTTGGCGATGACTTTTTCAACTAATTCCGGTGTCAGCGGTTCGATGTATGTGCGATCGGCTATTTCCGGGTCGGTCATAATTGAGGCGGGATTCGAGTTGACCAGCACTACTTCGTAGCCTTCTTCTCGCAATGCCTTACAAGCTTGAGTGCCAGAATAGTCAAACTCGCTGGCTTGTCCAATCACGATTGGACCAGACCCGAGTAGCAGAATCTTCCTGATGTCGTCACGGCGCGGCATAGTCGTTGGTTTTCGGTAAAAAAGTATAAATCCTGATTATTTTAAGGGTCTTCACCCATTAGTTCCTTTGTTTATTATCAACTTTTCTCAGTTTTCTATATACAAAGGGCATAGGGGACAAGTTATAGGTTACAGCTTTTCCTGTGTACCCTATTTTTTTATTGGCTGGTTTTAAAGGTTTTCTTTTGTTCATTTATCATGATTTGGTGATATTTCTTTTGCAAGTCTTTTCTATTTAAAATGGTGATTTTTCTCAATAAGCACTTTATGATTTTTGACAAATACCTAAACGAAAAATTTTCGTGTTTTATTCATATGCTAATCTTGCTAAATAACAATATTTACTAACTATTTTGGCGAACAATGGAAGTTAAACCCTCATATTTTTTGTTAACTTGTATGAAAAATAGCAGAGAAGTAGGGCGTCTACCTCTCTGCCATTTCTTAATAGTTGTTTAAGAATCAGTACTTACAACTTTTTTTTCCAGTCTAGTTAAACCGCTCATTATTATGAGTGCGTTAGTTTTGAGCAGGTTGAACAAATCCCAAGGTTAAGCTATCCTTGGCAAGGAAGTGAGCCAAGTGGTAAGCCCTTTCTTCTGTTTTTAACAGGATTTTTTCATATAAATAGCGGGTAGCGCGATCGCCCAAACTCTCTGCCTGTGCTGCTTGGCGGCGAATCACACCAAGAATCGCTTGTTCTGCCTTCAGGTCATTTTCTACCATCTGACGGCAAGAATAGACGCCATCGGGTTCTTGCTCAAAGCAAGTTAATTCTACCAATTTGCGCAAGTTAGCAACAGGTACTCCGCCCAGTCCATCTAAGCGTTCTCCAATGTCATGGACATGTTCTTGGACTTCGTTGTAGCTTTCGTTAAAGAACTCATGCAGAGAGTAGAATTCTGCACCATCAACTACAAAGTGATGCTTTTGGTACTGTAAGTACAGTGTTTGGAAACTTGCTAATACGACATTAAATCCTTCACAAACCGGCTCGGTTACACTTTTGTCCAAGAGGACAGGATTGTCATAGACTTGACCAAAATTTCGTAACAAAGTTTGCGTTTCAGACATTGTTGTTCTCCTCGCTTTTGGCAGTTAAAAACTCTAACTGCTTAGTCTCTACATCTTAACATTTTAAAAATCATAGCAAGCTCAATTCATTTCACAAACTTTTGACTTTTGTATTAAAAATCAGCCTAAACTTTCATTCATTTTTGGAGATTTCCACACATATCACCCTTAATGTTATCGAAAATACTGATTTTTTTCAAGAAATATGCTTTCCATCATCTTAAATGAGAGGAAAGTTTAAGAATGCTTATAGATTTTATTTTTTTTCACAAATTACTGAGAAAAGTTTGCACTTAGGTTATTCTTATGTAAAGAAGCTAAGTACACATGACCATAAAAGGGGGTTAGAAATTGCCTCAAGGGAAAGTTCATTTCCCAGATGTGGCATAACTTTGATTTCCGACCGCTATCAATGACAAGTTGTACTAAGCTCCTAACAAACAAAAAATTATGGGAGTCAAGGTGCGTACTTACTGCAAAACTATTGCACTTTTAGGGGGATTGTCTTGAAACCGTCAATTATAGAACCGCAGGTAAAGTACATCGTTGAGGTAAATTGGGCAGATCGCTGGCAAATATATCGACGCTTGCAGGAACTAGACATTCCTTGCCAGTGTGAGACGAACCAGCCATTGACAGTTGAAATTAGCAATCCTACAGCCGCCATACAACTTTGGAGCGTTGTGCGCCAATTTACTACTTGCCGCCAAGACTTAATTTGGACTCTGAAAAAATGCTGGCAGTATCGCACCTGACAGCTTGCTGTAGCGACAACTTAGTCAAAAATTAGTCAAAAAGAGGTCAAAGAAATGAGTAAATTCCACACAACCGAAGTTTCGGAATTCTGCCTTGAAGGAAAGTTTCTCGATTTTGTCATCAAAGATGGTTACAAACTCAAAGGCTTACTACTGCAAACTGCCGACGGTGAATGCTACGTTAAACTCGCTAAACATTTACGTGCTAGTTTTGACTTGCGTTTACCACCAGGTACTTGGTTGCAAGTTGTAGGTGAGAAAAAGTATGACCTGAAAAAGGGCGAAGTGAAACTGAAGGCACAACAAGTGATGGCAGCGGCTGTAGAAGTAAAGACGCACAGAGAAAAAGACGCGGGGATTAAAAATTTGCCCGCGTCTTCTTCTTTCCCCACGTTGGAGTGTCCGGGTGTCGGAGCATCCTCTTCTAGTAACGCCAAGTCAAAAAAAGCCACTATATTAGTTTGTCAAAAGTCTGATTGCATGAAACGTGGTGGCAAAGAGGTTTGTCAAGCTTTAGAAGCTGCTGTAAGCGCTCGTGGTTTAGAGTCAGAAGTGACGATTAAAGGAACTGGTTGCATGAAAAATTGCAAAGCCGGACCAAACTTGGTGATGCCAGACAAAACTCGCTACAGCCGTATAAAAGCTACACAAGTCCCTGCACTTATAGATAAACATTTTGCTGCTGACAGCGTAAACAACGAGCAAGATCAGGAAATTAAAGTAACGTGCCTATCGCAAGCTGAGTGCTGACAATTGTAGCACTACTATATTAATGGGAAAATCTACTAAGAATTTTACTACCGCTGTTGTTCAAATACTCACTCGTGATTTTTGCAAATTTTTTGCAAAATCTCTCATCAACCCGGTCTGTTAAAGAAACCGGGTTTATCATTACAATTGTCATTATTTGCATCCGTTAATACGTTTGTGGTTATGCCAAGTTGACACTCTCAGGGCTAAAGCCACGCTCGATTCTTTAAGAGGCGAACCTCTAGGGCGGCATCAATTGCCCCTACTCTCTCAAGGTTTCCCTATTGAGTCTACTTTTATGCTTGTTGCTTCACTCTCTTAATAGTTTTTGCTTGTGGGGGCTAGAAGCAGACTACTTAAAGTAGCAAGTTGTCATTTCGACAAAAACCGTCATTTAACTGAACGTCCCGCCACGCTTGAATTTCACCCGTCTATTAAGGTCTTTGTGGTTATTCAAATTTTATCATTTTTCTTGACTGGTGCTAAAGCACCCGTGTCGTTTTTCCTCCCAGACCTAAAGGTACTGGGTTTCCAAACTCCCGCGAGGTTTTTATGAAGCTGATCAGGTGGTAGGTGCGAGCACGCAGAGTGTAGTGCCAAAGAAAATCGCTTATTTTGCTTAGCGTAGTGTTAGTTTGTGCGATCGCTCTACTAGAATGGCAGACAAAAACTTGATATTAGATAGAGGAAGCAAGTCTATGGCTATTATTATTACTCTCACTCCAGAAGAAGAGGCGAAACTCCACAGAAAAGCTGCAAGACAAGGGAAAGATGTTGCGATTGTTGCTGCTGAACTCTTGGCTAGTGCTTTAGAGTGGGAGGCGCACAATTAGCACATACGTGTCAACAATCACGTTCAAACCTTTATCCCACGTTGATTTACCCCACCCCTTAATCCCCTCCCCTTTATAAGATTCAGATCAGGAATATACGCCGTCACCACATACCCTGTATCTGTAGATTCGTCATAAGAAAAAACAACATGAATCGGCTTCCCTTCCACAAAGTCAAATAGAAGATAACTGGGAAAGGTGTATCCTGGGGATCTTCTTCTATGACTTCGCCATAACTTACTACAGCTTTCACTTCGCTTGAGCTAATCCGGCGAAAAAACATCTGTTGAATAGCATTACGCGAAAAAACCAAATTTTGACAATCCAAAGCGGGATGCTCCTTACCCACCAATCACCGCGATACACTCAATCTCCACCAAAACATCCTTAGGCAAACGCGACACCTGCACACACGCACGCGCTGGCGCTGTCGCTTCATCAAAAGACTTTGCATACACCGCATTCATAGCCGCAAAATCATTCATATCTGCCAAGAAAACACTCGTTTTCACCACATCCTGAAACCTCGCCCCAGCCGCCGTAAGAATCGCCTCTAAATTCGTCATCACCTGTTGAGTCTGCACAGTCACATCCCCTTCACCAACAATCTTCCCCGTACTGGGATCAAGAGGAATTTGCCCAGCGACAAAAATCAATTCACCAGAAGCTGCGATCGCCTGATTATATGGTCCCACTGGTGCAGGTGCATTATCAGTCCGAATAACCCTTCTACTCATCTGTCCTCCTCTGTGCGTTCTTTCTTGCCTTTGCGGTTCAATTCCTAACCTATAGGGGTTCTCAATTGAATCCAACATAAAAGACCTAACCGTTTCTTTCCCCCTAGCCCCCTTCCCTACTAGGGAAAGGGGAAAGCCCCTTTCCTTTTAGGAGAGGGGTTGGGGAGAGGTCAATCGCTATAACCTTGGACGTATCCCATAATGCAGATAACGCCAATAATCCCGCAAAATCTTATCATGGTCAAAACATAAATTCTCAGGCACGCGCCAAGACTCAAAAATTCCTATACCCTTAGCATCATCTCCCGCCTTGGGTTCACCGGTTGCCGTTGCCAAAAACACAATACTTAATGTATGCTGACGCGGATCGCGACTGGGATCAGAGTATACATGAAATTGTTCAATTAACTCCACCTGCAAGCCAGTTTCCTCTAAAGCTTCGCGCCGCGCCGCAATCTCCACAGATTCGCCGTAATCTACAAAACCACCCGGGATAGCCCAGCCTAAAGGTGGATTATGTCGCTCAATTAACACTATAGGTCGATGAGGATGATCACCTAATTCGATGATGATATCAACTGTCGGAGCAGGATTTCGGTAACTCATAGTTATTGGTTATTAGTCATTAGTCATTAGTCATTAGTCAATAGTGAAATATTTTTACTGCGCACTAATGTAAAGCGGCTGGACAAAGGATAAACAACGTGAGTTTAGTGGATTCATAGCTAGTCACTGTTCCGTGATAAACTTCGGTGCGATAGCGCCATTGCGTCCTCAATTAACAACAGGTTAAGTATGCCCTTTCCTAGATCCAGTGGTATTTTGCTACATCCTACCTCCTTTCCCGGTCGATTTGGCATTGGGGATTTAGGCTTAGAAGCATATCGCTTCATTGATTTTCTCAGAGAGAGCGGTCAGCAATTTTGGCAAGTTTTGCCTTTAGGACCGACTGGGTACGGTAATTCTCCTTATGCTTCTTTTTCAGCATTGGCTGGAAATCCCCTGCTGATTAGCCCAGACAAACTAGTAGAGCAGGGTTGGCTAGCACAGGAGGACTTTGCTAATTTACCAACATTTGAGGCGTCGAAGGTAGATTACGACAAAGTTAGACCAATTAAAATTGAGCTGCTCAAAAAAGCCTGCGAGAACTTTAAAAACCAGGCAACGCCCATACAGCAAACAGAATTTGCTGGTTTTTGTGACAGCAAGGCTTATTGGTTGGATGATTATGCCGCGTTTATGGCGCTTAAAGATGCCCACGATGGCATAAGCTGGCATAAATGGAAGCCAGAACTTGCCAAGCGCGAACCGGAAGCATTGGAACGGGTACGGCGGGAACTGACTGCGGAAATCTTTTTTCACAAATTCACCCAATATGAATTTTTCCGCCAGTGGTCGCAACTCAAAACCTATGCCAACATGAGCGGTATTCAAATTATCGGCGATATCCCCATCTACGTAGCTCACGATAGCGCCGACGTGTGGTCCCATAGCGACATTTTTAGCTTGGATGAAGAGACGGGAGAAGCGGCGCTGATGGCGGGAGTTCCACCAGATTACTTTAGCGCTACCGGTCAATTGTGGGGCAACCCGGTTTATGACTGGGAGGAACTGAAAAAACAAGACTATAAGTGGTGGATAGGGCGTTTTGAGGCGTTGCTAGATTATGTTGATGTGATTCGCATCGACCACTTCCGAGGGTTTGAAACTTACTGGGCTGTGAAAAGAGGCGAAGAAACAGCCATAAATGGTGAGTGGATAAAAGCCCCTGGGGAAGAGTTGTTCGAGGCGATTAAACTGAAGTTGGGCAAACTACCCATCATGGCGGAGGATTTAGGTGATATTACGCCAGATGTAGAAGCGCTGCGAGACAAGTTTGAATTTCCGGGGATGAAAATTTTGCAGTTTGCCTTTAGTGCTGATGCAGGTAATCCGTTTTTACCGTTCAACTACCAGCGCAACAGCATCGTTTACACCGGGACTCACGACAACGACACAACCGTCAGCTGGTTCAATAAAGCGACAGAACACGAAAAGCAATACTTGTTGCTTTATCTGGGTTGTCAGAGCCAGGAAGGTATAGCCTGGGATTTGATTCGACTGGCTATGACTTCTGTGGCGAATCAGGCAATTCTCCCACTCCAGGATGTCTTGGGATTGGGAGGTGAAGCGCGAATGAATTTCCCAAGTAAAGCCGAAGGAAACTGGGAGTGGCGATATGAGGCGGATGCTTTAACCAAGGAGTTAGGCGATCGCCTACAAACTCTCACCAGATTATCTGGACGTGCACCTCAACCTAAGTGAGGAAGTTCACGGGGACTGGGGACTAGGGATTAGGGACTGGGGACTGGGAGGAAATGAGGAAGATAAGGAGGACAAAGGAGAATTTCTAGTTCTTCCCTCCCTCACTCCCTCCCTCCCTCACTCCCTCACTCCCTCCCTCCCTCACTCCCTCATCTCAATACGCAGTATTAGCTGCGATTGTGACTTGTTTCACTTTCCCAGGTTCTCCTAGTTGCTTGGCTTGTTGCTTGTTGACACTCACTAGCACGCCACCCGCATTACCTGCTTTGACACTCAGTTCTCCTTGCGCAATCCAAGTTCGTTGAGTTCCCTGTGGAAGTTCACCTTCGTACTGAACTTTGCCATCAGCTACCACTCGAATCCAAGACTTTTCTTTCAAAGTCACACCAATTTCCACCTGCTGATTGGCTTGACTGCTACTAAAGGATTCGCTTAAAGCTTGGCGTTGCTGTGTCTGATTATTTCGAGCGACTTGTGGTTGTGCAAGACGCTGTTTTTGTGCTTTCGGGTTGCTTTGGCTGTAACTGACTTGTGAAGTCGCTGTGTTCAGTAACCCAGACAAGCCACTGACAGAGCAGAAAATCACAAATATGTATAGCACGTAAAGATGGACGGGGCGTAATTGATCTATCCCGTGGGTTTTCCAGCTTGGCTTTAAGCTCACCCGGTTCATACCTATGGGAAAAGTGCTAGAAAATTCTGCTCCATTCAACCCGAGTGCATCAGCAAATTGCCGTATCAAACCTTGAGTGTAAACTGGCTCTGGGAGTTCAGCTAAATTCGCTTCTTCTATCGCCTGCAATAGCCGTTTGGGAATTTTGGTCAATGCGACCATTTCCTCTAGGGATAAACCTTGTTCCAAGCGCACAGCCCAAAGTTTAGCACCGATGTCAGCTAGAATTTCGGCTCTTTGTTGCTCTATTGAAGGTGTTGACTCTGGCTTGTCTTTCCTTCTTAGCCATTTCATATTCTGTTACACTCCTTAAACCCATCGAATCATTAATAGGAATTTGTAGCAATTGCCTTTTTTAAAAAGCGAATTTCAAACTCTTCTAGGTGACGATACTCACCCTCAGCTAAATAGCCTTTTCCTGGCGTTTGTAATTGAATGGAACCGATAGCAGTGCGATGTAGTTGGATAACCGGATATCCCAATTGTTCGGCGATACGGCGAATCTGACGATTTCTCCCCTCCTTCAAAATAATTTCTAAACAGCTAGAATTGGCAAACTTTTCTACGACTCGCACTTGTGCGGGTCGTGTTTTTCTCTCCTCCAAAACCACACCCTGACGCCACATCTGTAGCACTTGTTGTGGAGGATGTCCTTTGACCAAAACACGATATGTTTTGGGAATACTGTGACTGGGATGGGTTAGCCCAAATGTTAGGTCGCCATCGTTTGTAAGTATTAAAGCTCCTGTAGAGTCTACATCTAAGCGACCTACTGGGTGAATACCTTTACCGGAACTTATTTGTTTAGGAAGTAAGTCTAAGACTGTAGGTCTTCCTTGCTGATCCTCGCAAGTGGTTACGACTCCGGCTGGTTTGTGCAGTAACAGGTACATTAAAGCTGGACGTTGCACAAAATACACGACCTTACCATCGACCGTGATCGTATCTCTTTGGGGATCAGCTTTTTGACCCATATGTGCTAGTTCACCATTAACCCGCACGCGTGAGGCTTTGATCATTTCTTCAGCTTCACGACGTGAGGCTATACCCCACTGAGAAAGAATCTTTTGTAACCGCGCCTCCATGTGGAAATTACTTAAAATAATGGAAATTGTTGATAAACAAAGAATATATTTAAATTTTGTCGTTAGTCACTGTAAATGGTAAATTAATAGCCGATTACAGTACTTGGCGCTTGTTACTTGGATATTCATAAGCAGAACGGTTAGATGCAATTAAATTCACAGTCAAAGAAATCAAACAAAGTACGGATTATTACAAATATATTAACAACAGCACTGAAGCTGTGGTTGAAAACACAAGTGAGCGAAATCTCGGAACTGGAAGTAGAGATTAAAGCGAGCGATCGCCAAATTCTCTCTGGTTGCATTCCGAGTGTATCTATTTTTGCCAGTCATGCAGTTTATCGAGGTCTCCATCTTACACAGATTGAACTAGTTGCAGAAAACATTCGGGTCAACATTGGCTCTGTACTTAAGGGACAGCCACTGCGACTGTTAGAAACAGTACCAGTAGTTGGCAAATTGATCCAGTCAGAGGATGATCTCAATGCCTCCCTTTCATCTGACTTATTACCAAGCGCTCTAAATGATGTTCTGGTTAAACTTTTACCAGAACACTGCCCCAAATCCAAGTCTATCAGTTGGCAAAAAATTAAGCTTCACAAGAGTAAAGCAATACTCTGCGCTATTTTGCTAAACGAAAGCGAACCCACTGACTTAGATATTAGTATGAGTCCGGAGTTACTGAGCATACAGGAATTGCAACTCTCATCAATCCAAGTCAAAAGCAATACCGGAGGGCTGTTTGATGGGAATCACCAAGACCTTTATTTCAATCTAGGTTCAGATGTTGATATCCAAGAGTTAAGTCTCATTCCAGGGCAGTTAGTGTGTCGCGGACGGATTAACGTCAACCCCTAATCATTAAAAATAAGAAACTCAAACAGTACATTCTTTATTTTTAATGATATATTTACCTAGAAAATATGATAGTTAAACTGAGTACAGTGTTTCTCATTTCGTAGCACCCTGGCTCGTAGTTGCGCTTACCGTACCTGAGCGAGGAATTCTTACGAAACAGATACAATTCTGTACTCAGTAGAACACAAGAGATTTTTTACAGTTGTTTGTCAGTTGTTTGTCAGTTATAAGAAGCCGCCTGATGATGCTCATCAAAGGATGAGGTCATCAGCTGTTCGTCCAAGAACCACAGACGCTTGTCGATTACCATCGAGATTTCAGCGTACAAGTACGCTGTATCTGCATCCCCCAAAATGGCAGTACGGTCAATGTTCTCCCACAGCAAAGAGCCATAAATGGATAGACGCTCTGCGAGGGATGCTACATGTTCTTGACGTTCTGTAATGTGAAAGGGGTATTCAGGTAATACTGAGTGTTTGACAGCTGCCCGAGCAGTTCCTCTGGCTAAACCACCAAGAATTGTCACTCTCTCCGCAAGCAAATCAATATACACCTCTAGTTCCATGGCAATCTCATGAAACAGTTCGTGTAAAGGACAAAAGTTCATGTTTTTGACATTCCACCGTGCCTGCTTGACCTGAGTCTTCAGATCAACGGTAGTTGCAAGCGTTTGGTTGAGGATGTCAATAAGTTGCGCTTGAACTTCTAAGGGTGTACTATTGCGAGTGGCATCAGGGCGAGTACAGGAAGGCTTGCGATTATCGTTCATACGCTCTCCTCAAGAAGAAATAGGAAAAGGACGTAGTGGTAGAACGCCCAGCAAGCACTTTTTTGCAAACGTCTCTTTGGAGATGCACCGCAATACTCATCACTTTCATTCGATTTCTCCCAACATCGGTGAATTTAGCAGGGCTATTTTCATGCTCCAAAACAAGAAATGCGGGGGATAAGGGAGGACATTATCCCCAGCGTTTATTGCTGCAATTGTTGGGTGAACAACTTTGCTTTGATAATGGGGCAAGAATTTCGCCTTGTTTTCACAGGGAAGTATTAGGATCAACTGGCTCGAATACCACTAGCCGAGATTAATAGAGAATAGAGACTTTGATTTTTATCTAAGGTATATGAAACCTTGATTGCTGCTGTCTAGAGGATTCTTGCTGTTTTAGAAGATTCTTGCTATTTTCTGGAAGAGCGAATTTCTTTGGGTGTCACTCCTAGCAAGCGCTTGAAGTGACGTGTAAATTGGCTTTGGTCAGCAAAACCAACCTGTGAGGCAATTTCAGAAATTTTTAGTTGACTTTGTAGGAGCAATATCTTCGCACGCTCAATTCGGCACTGAATTACATATTGGTAGGGAGAAAGCCCTGTAGACTGCTTAAACAAGCGAGCGAAGTGGTACTGACTTATGCTGACTTCCTGTGCCATACTCGCAAGCAGTAAGTTATCCGCTAAATTGTCAATAATAAACTCAATGACTCGCTGTAGCTTATACTTCGGCAATCCTCCTTGATATTCTCGAAGCTTGTGCTTGGGTGCAGAGTAATGCTGCAACAAGTGGGCTGATAGCGCAGTTGCCATTGATTCAGCGTAAAGGCGACTAGCCGGTCCATCTGATTCCAGTGCTGTCTTAAGAGCAAGCCCAATTTGATAAATTAACGGATCAGGTTTGGAAAAGTGTGGTATAATCTCCAAAACATCTGGATCAACTGACTCAGCCGCAATATTTGAGACAAATTCAGCATCTAAGCACAAAGCGATAAATTCCGATTGCTGAGGAGAATATATCTTGTGGGTGACTTGAGGAGGAATGACTGCTACGTCGCCTCGTATACAGTTCTCGGTTCTGTGACAATCGCCTAGCCATCGCTCCAGCCCTGACTGACTTTTTAGACGAATCGCAAGTGTGTAATGTGATGCGTAATGTTCTGGGCTTTCATACTCTGGTTGAACGTGGTATTCCAGAGACATATTCTCCCATCCAGCTTCGTGGCTAGATAGCAAAGGTGGTTTGGGGAGTACGCTCTTGCGAGCTTCGACTCTAGTCACATCAAGGGCTAAAGCTTTTTGTTGTGGCATTGATTTCACCTCGTCTGCTAGGCTTTTGCCGTTAGTTGGGTCAAAAACGTGTTGGCTATAGCTTGTAGTGGCTTGGTGTCGGTACTAACTTTTTGAGCGACTATTAAGGAGAGCGTTTGTTTTGGGAGTCACGCTTACACAGGAACACAATTTCTTAGCTTATGACCGAAGAAAGAACTCAGTACTCAGTAGTTAGAATTGTTAATTAAGGTACAAGCCCCTCAAACAAGTTAAAAGTTAAAAGTTAAAAGAAATATTTTTACTTTTTACTTGGTTCTTTTTACTTGTTCTGGCATCCTTTTTAAACCCCCGCGCATTTATTTATGGGGATGCCAAGCTGTGTTCTGCGTTCTTTTCAAACATATATTGGTCATGGGCACTTAAGTGTCCAGTCGAATTGATTGGCACGCAGCGCGTGAAATTCAGCCTTAGAAATTGATATACCTTTTGGGTGTTGCTTTTTTGATACAAACAAAGTTGCAACTTTTTTTCCTTTGAAGGCGAGACAACGGAAATTGTTACCCTTGCTAAGGAATTTAGCCCAAGGTTAGATACCGAAACATCGTGTTGCTTTCAGTAGTAGTTATCATCACTATTAGCACATAATATTTATAAGAAGTTAAAGTCATCTTTACAATTAGCAATAGAATCTATAAAATTTTTCGCAAACAAACGCAAATAAAGTAAATGTAAAAGGTACTGGGGATTAGGGATTGGGGATTGGGGATTGGGAACAAACATCGAAAAATTATGGTGAGGGCTTTTACCCATCACCAAATTTTAAAAAATTTTTCCCAGTCCCCAGTACCCAGTACCCAACCACCATTCGCGCCCATTCATCCCACACCAACGTAGACGTATGGTCTGGGCATTCTGGGCGTGACCTGGTAAACAAAAATGATGAATTACAGCAGATTTTTTGCTTCATAATTCATCACATATATTTAATATTTGTTACTTATAAAATGACTAATTATACCAGTACTGTATGAAGATGCACATAACAAGACCCCCCTGTAGTCCCACGCTAGGTGCTACAAGTCGGGTATTGCCCACCCAACGCACTGGCTCTTTAAGGTATCGGGGGGTAGAGCGGGAAGGAGCAGTTCTAATCAAGCAAGAATCCCACGAGTAAAACAAAGGTGGGAGTGTCAATAGACCTCTTGCATAAATGTTATTATGTTTCGCGCAAAGTCGCAAAGACGCAAAAAAATACACCAAGGAAATGACTTTTGCAAGAAGTCTAATGATTTGCTAGCAACGGCAACACAAGCGTGACAAAATAGTAAACCAAAGGAGCAGTAAAAATATAGCTATCGGTACGATCCAAGATACCTCCGTGACCGGGGATTAATTGCCCTGAATCCTTTACCCCAGCATCGCGCTTAAGCATAGATTCGGTAAGATCGCCCAAAAGACCAGCAATGCCAATGAGCAAACCTAGTGCGACACCAGTAAACGGGAATCTAGGTAAATGGAGGTAATAAGCTGCAAGCACAGCTACGAAGACGCTGGCTGCAACACCAAAAACAGCTCCTTCGACTGTTTTTTTCGGACTAATCTCCGACAAAGGAGTTTTCCCAAAGAATTTACCAATGATGTAAGCACCAATGTCAGTTGCCCAAATACAAACGAAGGTGAGTGCTGTTGCTGTCAGACCTTGGGGAAGAGAGGCAAAGTCTCGGTTTTGAATATTTGTCCAAATTGTGGACAGGTAATCACCGACAGGTAGATTGGTGATGGCTGCACCATCAAGCGATCGCAACCGCACCCAATAGCTTGGCAAATATCCAGTGTAAAATAGCCCCAAAATGGAAGCGGCAATATCCGCGATTGTTGCCATTTTTGGCTGAAACAGCAAGTAAAAACAAATAAAAGTGCCAGCCAGTGGCGTTACGGCATCAGCTAAGTTCCTGTCTAAAGTACAAATGATCAGCAAAATTTGGCTAAGAAACATGGTGGTTTTAGCAGCAGGAGCCATACCTTTTGCTCGCACCAAATTAAAATATTCTAGTTGACCTAGAAAGACGATAACTGCGAACAAAATAGTAAAGTACCATCCACCCAAAAGAGTCGCAGTCAAAGCAAGGGCTATTGCAACAATTCCACTAAAAATCCGAGACCAAGGCATGGGCAAAAGAGGGAAAAATGAAGAATGAAGAATGAAGAATGAAGAATGAAGAATGAAGAAATTCCATCTTCTTGCTTCTTCTTTCTTCGTACTTTGATTTCTAGTCTAGTTTCTCACCACTGAGGATAAAAATGGGGTTGACAGCAGTAAAACTCTGAGAAGAACCTCGCGTCTCCAAGCGGTTCACAGCGGACTGGATGACTTCAATATTTCTAGCTTGCAACTGGGCAAAGCTTTGAGAAATTGCATACAGACCTTCTAAATTGGCAGTTGTGGCGACTACTCGACCTGAGGGGAGCAAGTAACGCCACGCTGCTTTCATAATTTCTTGGACGGAACGTCCTCCTTCAATACAAACGCGATCAGGAGCAACCTTTAGGTCTTGTAAACACTCAGGTGCGCTTCCTTCAATGACTTCGACATTCTTCACTTCAAAGCGATCGCAGTTCCGCCGAATCAAGTTGGCAACGTCTTCATCCCGTTCTACAGCGATGATTTGCCCACCTGGAGATAGCAACCCCGCTTCTACTGGAATCGTTCCTGTCCCTGCGCCAATGTCCCATAACACGGTATTGGGTGAAAGGCGCAGTTGGGCAAGTAACAGCAGTCTAATTTCTCGCTTGCTTAGGGGAATTCCTGGCAAGCGCTCGAACAAATCATCTGGAATACCAGGAGTAATATAAGGCCAAAGTTGGGAGGGCATAAGCAATTCACGCATTCAAAATCGCAAAGCGTTATACAGAGCCGTAGCCTTGAGCGAAGCGAAGCAAAAGCGCTGCTATTGGAAAAATAAGGGCTAACAAGGATGAACAGTACCCTTTTTTGCCACAGAGAATGTGGAATGGCAAACAACCGTACAATTATGTTAAAAATATATATTTGCCTAGCTTAGGAAAATACAATAAAGAAACAGGTTTTCAATTTTTAGCCATAAATAATCCTAATGAATGGTCAAGTATTAGGCGATCGCTACGAAGTACAGCAGCAGTTGGGTAAAAAAGCTGGGCGACAGACCCTTCTGGCTCGTGATCTCCTGACAAATGAATTCGTGGTTGTCAAGTTACTCTGTTTTAGCAGTGACTTCGAGTGGGATGATCTCAAGCTATTTGAGCGAGAAGCCGAAACTTTAAAAAAAATAGCACATCCGTCTATTCCTCGCTATTTAGATTATTTTGAGGTAACTTCATCAAATATAAAAGGCTTTGCTTTAGTACAGACTTATATAAGCGCACAAACTTTGGAGCAATACATCAAAGCTGGGCGTACTTTTACTGAAGCAGAAGTCAAACAGATAGCCAAAGCGCTTTTAAAAATTCTCATTTACTTACATGAGCAAAAACCGCCGACAATCCATCGTGATATTAAGCCTAGCAATATTTTGCTGACCAACCGCTCTGGCAATAGTGTAGGTCAAATATACTTGGTGGATTTTGGCTCGGTGCAGACTGCGGCTGCAGGTGAAGTTGGGACAATGACTGTAGTCGGAACTTATGGCTATATGCCACCAGAGCAATTTGGTGGACGCACAGTTCCAGCGTCTGACCTTTACAGCTTGGCTGCAACTTTAATTTACTTAGTCACAGGGACGCAACCTGCTGATTTACCCCAAAAGAACTTCCGGATTGACTTTGAGCAGGCTGCAATTCTCAGTCCGGCATTGAGTCAGTGGTTGAAGTGGATGAGTGAACCCAGTTTAGAGCGCCGATTGGGGTCTGCGCGTGAAGCGCTAGCAGCTTTAGAGCATCCACTGTTACAACAACCACATCCAGAAGAAATGGACTATTTAGACTGGATTAAACAGAACTGGTATTGGGATGGAAACCATTGGATAAGCAAAACCCAAGAGCAGCCAAGACAAATTGTCTCTTCAAAGCTCAACAGAAATCAGTCTGGGCGTAGTTTAACCATCAGAATGGCTCAACCAGCTGGTAGCAAAATCAAACTTAAGAAAGATGAAAATTCTTTAGATATTCTGATTCCACCAACTGGTTTTCAACCGTCGATGACGTTCATGGTTTTGTTTGCGATCGCCTGGAATTCTTTTATTCTTTTTTGGACAGTTAACGCGATCGCTGCACCTTTTCCAGCAAACATACCCTTTGCTTTGTTCTCACTTCCCTTTTGGGGTGCTGGTTTTCAGATGTTATCTGCGATTCTATTTCCTTTATTAAGACGGACTCGACTTCGTTTAAATCGAGAAAAAATTACCTTTATTTGGGAATTGCTGGGATTAAAATTCAATCGTGTTGCTTCAGCACGAACACAGGATATCACTAAGTTGGTGTACTCGCCGAAAACGTTTACAACAGACTCTGAAGGCAACAGATTTGAAATTCCCCCTCAACTGATCATTTGGGCTGGAGTGCACAAGTATCAGCTTGGCGGTGGTTATGGTCCAATTAAGTCTGAACCGGAAATTGAATGGCTAGCTCATGAATTAAGCGATTGGTTGGGTCTATCAATCACACAAGAATGAAAATAGCACCCCGCCGTACAGAGGAGAAGGAGATTTTCATCTGTTATGGTGTACGCAGCTCATGATGGCTACTTTTTTAAGTAAATGTTTAAAAAATGTTAAAATTTGTAAAAAATAATTACAATTATGTAAATAACAAGTTTGGTTCTGATAAATCGAGCTATGAGCCAATCTGAAGTCACCCCTCCCCAAATTACAAATGTCATTGAGCACGAACCAATTGAATTTTCCATCTCGATTCAACCTCATGGCGTACTACTGGCGCTTAATCCTCAGTTAGTCATGTTGCAAGTGAGCAATAATACTGAGGACTTATTGGGCAAAAAGCCAAACGATTTACTCGGTCAACCCCTCAGCAATTTGCTTGACATAAAAGACGTCAAAGCTATTAAGCAATGCTGGCAACAAGAAAAAGATTGTGTTAATTCCTTTAAGCTGTCTATCCAGACTTCAAAAGGTGAGCAATACTTTGACAGTATGGCTCATCGTACAGAAAGTAGTTTGATTCTTGAGCTAGAACCAACTGACTCTGTCAACCAAATTAGCTTTTTGAGCTTTTATGCTTTGGCGGGTGAGGCGATCGCTAAAATGCGAAAAACATCAAACCTCACAGATTTTTTGCAACTTGTCGTATCCGAAGTGCAAAAAATTACAGGCTTTGACAGAGTAGTGGTCTATGAATTTGACTATATGGGAGCGGGTTCCGTAGTTGCCGAAGTCAAACGGGATGATTTATCACCTTATTTAGGACTGCACTATCCCGCTACGGATCTCCCTGAGCAAGTTAGGGAGTTATACAAGCGTACTTTGCTACGATTTATTCCCAATTTGAATACCCAACCTGTCGAACTCGTTTCAGTTGAAAATCCCGAAACCGATTCTACACCTGTTGACTTAAGCTTGTGCGTCCTCAGGAGCGTTCATCCCTGCTGTGTTGAATACCATCAAAACATGGGTGTAGCAGCCATCCTGGTGATAGCGCTCATTAAAGAGCAAAAGCTTTGGGGATTAATTTCCTGCCATCATCAAACACATAAGCATATTCCTTACGAAGTACGCAAAATTTGCGAATTTTTAGGGCAGATTGTGTCGCGAGAACTAGAACACAAAGTCAATCAGTCCCAATTGGACTATAGAGTAAAGCTTCAGTCGTTACAGTCTGATTTTATAGAGTCGATTTCCCAAGCAAATAATTTTAAAGAAGCGCTTGTCAATCCTCAGCCGAGCTTGCTAGATGTTGTCGATGCTCAAGGAGCAGCAGTTTATCTGGATGATGAGATTACGCTTTTGGGAGCAACACCAAATATTGAGCAGGTTCGTCTTCTGATTGATTGGGTAGATACTTCATACGGCGATAATTTATTTTCCACTGATTCTCTGCCCAAGCTTTACCCAGAAGCTATTGCTTTTAAAGATACGGCAAGTGGTTTGCTGCTTTTACGGATTTCTAAAGTTCGGCGTTATTACATCCTCTGGTTTCGTCCCGAAGTCATCCAAACGGTTAACTGGGCAGGTGATCCAAATGAATCGATTCAGGTTGATGCCAATGGTAGCATTACCCTTTGTCCACGAGCATCGTTTGAACGTTGGCAACAAACAGTTCGATTGACTTCACTACCTTGGCAACCGTGTGAACTCGACAGTGCTGTTGCTCTTCGCAATGCGATCGTAGGGATTGTACTTTCTAAGGCAGATGAGTTAGCCAGAATGAATCAGGAGTTAGAGCGCAGCAACCGAGAACTCGCTTCGTTTGCTTTCGCCGCTTCCCATGATTTAAAGGAACCTTTGCGGGGCATCCACAACTACTCAAGTGTGCTGCTGGAAGACTATGCCCAACTGCTGGATGAGGATGGAATTGAGTACTTACAGACAGTAGTTTCCTTGTCTCAACGGATGGAAACTCTGATTAATTCCCTGCTGCGGCTTTCGCAGTTAGGGCAAGCGAAACTGCAGCTACAAGCAACTGACCTCAACGAATTACTCGATCAAGTGATTCATCTTTTACGTGCCAGTCGTCCGCAAGGTCAGTTTGATATTCGTATACCCAGACCTTTGCCTACGATTGAATGTGACCCAGTTCTCGTGAGCGAAGTCTTTAGTAACCTGATCATAAATGCTTTAAAATACAATGACAAGCCAGAAAAATGGGTTGAAATAGGTTACTTGAATACTCAAGAGCAACAAGAAACCTCAGTACCGTTTGTGTTTTATATACGAGATAACGGCATTGGTATTCCAGAACATCACCACGAGAGTATTTTCCGACTCTTCAAGCGGCTCCACTCTCAGGAAAAGTATGGTGGAGGTGCCGGTGCGGGGCTTGCCATTGCTAAGAAGATTGTTGAGCGCCACGGTGGTCGTATCTGGGTTGAGTCGACCGTGGATCTTGGCTCAACATTTTATTTTACGCTCGAATAGTTTAAAATCTTTTTAAAAGAAGTGTATTTTTATTACATTCTTTTAAAGACAACAGAATGATAACAAAACTCAATGAACCGCTGCTGGTTGTTGAGGACAGCAATGAGGATTTTAGGATGCTGCAACGCCTGATGCGGCGGATGGCTGTCCAAAACCCTATATATCGCTGTACCAACGGGGATGAGGTTTTAGAGTTTCTCTATCAAGAGGGGAATTATCAAGACCCTAACAAAGCGCCACGACCTTGTGTTATTCTGCTAGACCTAAATTTACCAGGTATTGATGGTCGTGACATCTTGGAACGACTGAAGCAAGATAGCAGCCTTAGGAAAATCCCCATTGTTGTTTTCACCACATCATCTAACCCAAAGGATATTGAACTGTGCTACCAAAAAGGCGCAAATGGCTATCTCATTAAGCCAATAAATGCTCAAGAGTTGCAAAAGACAATTCAGGCATTTGTAAATTATTGGTTAGAGGCAAATACTCCCCCAGATGCTGGTGAATGACTAATGAGAAAGCTAAGACGAACGCTGTCTATTTTTACATTTATTTATATTAATTTAAAATTTGTTAAAAATTATTAAAAATTATATGATATGTGAGAAGCTTGTTCAAGGAGTAAAATAACTCTCCCTTATAGTTTTATGCCAGAAACCAGGACGCTACTCATCATTGATGATTGTCCAGAGGATCGGAGAATCTATCGTCGGTATCTTTTGAAAGATCCTCATCAGTCCTACCAAATTTTGGAAGCAGACTCGGCGAAGGACGGGCTTGCTTTGTTCCAGGAAATACTGTGCGATGTGATTTTACTCGATTTTTGCCTCCCTGATATGACTGGGCTAGAAATCCTCGATCAGCTCAAGCAGGAGAAATTTGAGGTTCCCGCGCCCGTGATTATGCTGACAGGACAAGGCGATGAAGATCTTGCCGTACAAGCTATGAAAAAGGGCGCTCAAGATTACCTGAGCAAGCAACGTCTCAAACCAGATGTGCTACAGTTAGCAGTCCGCAACGTGATTCAGCACGCGCACTTGCAAAGTGTGCTTAACCAAACAAGGGAAAGACAACGTCTGATTATTCAACAAGCAGAACTGCTTGCCCAAACACAAGCAGCTCTTATCAGAGAACAGAAACTTAACGCTTTTAAATCCCAAATTATCACAACGGTTTCTTACGAGTATCGAACGCCGTTAGCTTCTATCCTTGCTGCAGCATCAACTCTAAAGCAGCATGGGGACAAGCTAGATGAATCGAAACACCAGAGGTTACTGCAAATTATTGAACAGAAAGCCCGCCAGATGGGTAAATTAGTCGATGATTTGCTTGTGTTTTATCAATTTGACTTGAATAAAGCGCAATTTAAGCCCCAACCGCTCGATTTGTGCCACTTTTTTTCTGATTTGATACAAGAGCAGCGAGAAAAATTGAGTTCTCGCCATGAATTGATTTATAAGATGACTGGGAATCACAAGGACTTCTGGGGCGATGGCTTACTTTTGCGGCAAATCTTTGTGAACTTAATGTCTAATGCGATTAAGTACTCGCCAGATGGAGGCAAGATAGAGTTTCACGTGATTGGGAATGACTCACAAGTTATCTTTTCCGTCAAAGATCAGGGAATTGGTATACCAATAGAGGATCAAGACAACTTATTTCAAGCTTTCAGTCGTGGAAGTAACGTTGATACAATTCCTGGAACTGGATTGGGACTAGCCATTGCCAACGCTTGTGTAGAGTTACATGGCGGCGATATTGCTTTGGAAAGCCAGCTGGGAAAAGGAACTAAGGTAACAGTAATTTTACCAAAGCGACTTTTGATTTAAAGCATAAAGATTATAATAGATAAACGATTCTTATTTGTATTCGTAACTTTGCATCACAAATAAGCTTGGATATTAAAATGTTTTAAATTTTTGTGGGATAGGCTTCTTAGCAATTATCAGTGTTTGAATTTTGCTACTCCCTTCCTCCACAAGACACGCTGCTTTGAATTTGGTTCATTTAATCGGTATTCTTCTGGGGAGAAGGGAGTTGAATGCTAGTAATATTTTTTAGAGCTTATTTCTATACCTCGCGTAAGCGCGTCCTGTCTCCAGGCACATTCGTTAACTGCAACGCAATCTGTTGCTAGAACTAAAAACGCGTATCATTTTGGTGGGCGTTGGCTTTTACTCCGTTCAACCCAACCGACATTCTTTTTTTGAATGTCTTGTTTGATCAATTCAAGGTCAGTATAAGAGTCGGCAACCTTAATCAGACTTTCATTGGTCATTGAACTTAAACCAACAACTTCCACTTGAACTCCTTGGTAGCTGATAGCATTAACCGCATAGCTTAGGTCGCCATCTCCACTCAATAAAACCAAAGTATCGCAGTACCTTGCGAGTGTGATCATATCGACGGCAATTTCTACATCCAAATCCGCTTTTTTGGAGCCATTTGGCAATTCAATGAGTTCTTTGCTCACTACACGATAACCATTGCGACGCATCCAGAGGAGAAAGCCTTGCTGTTTTTCATTTGCAAAATCAACACCTGTGTAGAAGTAAGCCCTAAGCAGTTGACGGTCGTTTGTAAGATAGCGTAACAGTTTTGTGTAATCAATTTCAATATTGAGGTGCATCGCTGCATAAAACAAGTTTGCGCCATCAATAAAAATGGCAACACGTTGGTGTCGCTTCTTCTTTGGTAAATCGTTCCAAAGACAAGGTCCTAAGGTATTGCCATTTTCAATATCTGGTTGCTCAAAAACGGAAAGTTCTGGCACATTCAACGGTGACTCAAGCTCCAAGTTTAAGCGTCGTTGGTTGTTATGCTGAGGTCGTGGAAGTAATTGCATGGAAATACGACTCCGAGCGTGATTTTTATCAAAAAGAGTGGTAAATATCATTCGACTTAAAACAAACAGATTGAAAAAGTCGGAATTTTAATATTTTCTTTATTTCTTACAGTCTTTGTCTTGCCAGTTCTCTAGAAATATACAAATTTTGACAATTTGTAATACTTCTTATAATTATATGAGACATTCTGCTGACGCAACCAAAAAAACCCAAATTCTGGCTTGAGATTTGTGAGATTGGTGGTAGCCTGAGCACATATGTTTATAGTGAATGAACGTCTGTTGCTTGGTTACGTAGATAGGAGGAACTTATGTTTGGGTTAGGATGGCCAGAAGTCGGTATAATCGCTCTGGTGGCTGTGATCATTTTTGGACCAAAAAAAATTCCAGAATTAGGCAGCGCACTGGGCAAAACTCTGCGGGGTTTTAAGGAGGAACTGAAGAATCCCAGTGACGATACTAATCCGGAAAAAACAGAAGAGTGAAGAAAGAAAGTTGAAGAATGAAGTTCTATCTTCTTTCTTCCTTTTTTAGAACTCATAATAGTGTATTTACCACAGAAGATGGTACCCCAATCTGGGAATCTACAGTGGGCGAGTTGGTATTTTGTTGGGTTATCTCTTCTTTGACGACTCCACGCGCTGTAATTAGCTTAATGGCGCGGCTGATGCTTTCTGGCAAAATGACGACTAAACTGTTATCTGGTGCAGTGTCCAAAGCTTTGTTAACCGCTTCTGTTTCATTAAGAATTGTTTCATACTCCTGGTTGGGATTAACTTCCTTAATGCCTCGAACAATCAAATCAGCAGCTGTACCCCGCACCCGTCCCCTGGTGTCATCATCTTCTTTGATGATGATTGAGTCAAAAATTTCTGCTGCTAATTTGCCTAACATGATAAAGTCTTCGTCGCGGCGATCGCCTGGTCCGCCGATCACCCCTACACGTTTACCAGAAGTCCAATTGCGGACGAAAGCGCCTAACGCTGCATAACTGGCTGGGTTATGGGCATAATCTACCAACGCGTGATAGTTCCCCAAATTAAATAAGTTCATCCGTCCTGGTGTTTGACTCACCGAGGCGCGAAAGGTATTCAAACCAGCACGAATTTGCTCTATCGAAACATTTTGCACGAATGCTGCCAAAGAAGCTGCTAAAGCGTTGGCTATCATAAACGGCGCACGTCCGCCCATTGTTAGGGGTATATTTTCTGCCCGTTCTATCCGGTGCGTCCAGTCGCCTTTTAATATAGATAGATAGCCATTTTCATAAACTGCGGCGACTCCTCCCTGTTGAATGTGCTTTCGCACCAATTCCGCATCCGGGTTCATGGTGAAGTAAGCAATATTTGCTTTTGTTTTTTCCGCCATTGCAGCAACTCGGGGATCATCAGCATTGAGGACTGCGTAACCGTCGGGAAACACTGCTTCAGCGACGACACTTTTGAGATGCGCCAACTGTTCAATATGATCAATATCGCCTATTCCCAAATGGTCAGCAGTAACATTTAAGACTACACCCACATTAGCGTTTTCAAAAGCCAGTCCAGAGCGAAGAATACCACCACGAGCAGTTTCCAGTACCGCTACTTCCACAGTTGGGTCTTGTAGAATCAGCTGCGCACTTTGGGGACCAGTGTTGTCTCCCACCTCTACTAAGTAATCTCCGATGTATGTTCCATCGCTCGTTGTAAAACCTACGACTTTATGAGTTTGCTTGAAAATGTGTGCCAATAGCCGAGTCGTAGTGGTTTTGCCGTTGGTGCCTGTAACGGCAAGAATGGGTATGCGGCTGGTTTTATCAGATGGAAACAGCATATCAATCACTGCTCCCCCGACATTACGAGGAATACCAAGGCTGGGAGCGACGTGCATCCGGAATCCCGGAGCTGCGTTAACTTCGACAATCACACCATCCACTTCTCGCAAGGGACGGCTAATATCTGATGTTACAATATCAATCCCGGCAATATCCAAACCGATGATTTTCACTATCCGTTGTGCCAGCCAAACATTTTCTGGATGGATTTCATCTGTACGGTCTACGGCACTGCCCCCTGTACTTAAGTTTGCCGTTGCCCGCAAGTAACAAATTTCGCCCTTAGGTAACACGGTGTTAAGCGTGCGACCTTGCTTTTCCATGAGTTGGTAGCTGGTGCGGTCTAGTTCAATTTTGGTGAGGACGTTATCATGTCCCTCACCACGGTTTGGGTCTTTGTTCGTTTCCTCAATCAGTTCAAAGATGGTGGATTTGCCATCGCCAATCACATTAGCTGGCACACGTTCAGCAACTGCTACGACTTTGCCATCCACCACGAGAACCCGGTGGTCGCGTCCGGTATAATACCGCTCAACAATAATCGACCGGGAAACCTGTCTTGCAGAATCGTATGCAGCTTCTGCTTCTTCCCTGGAAATAATATTGATCGAGATACCGCGTCCATGATTACCATCCAAAGGTTTGATAACGATGGGATAGCCGCCAACTTGTTCAATGGCTTCTTCTAAATCGTCCAAGAAGTTGATCACGGTTCCTCTTGGTACAGGAACTCCGGCGTTAGCAAGAACGCGTTTGGTGGCTTCTTTGTCGCAGGCGAGTTCTACTCCCAAGATGCCGGTGTTGTCTGTCATCGTCGCTTGTACACGCTTTTGATTCACCCCGTAGCCCAACTGAATCAAAAAACGTGCGCCAAGCTGCATCCAGGGAATGCCTCTTTTTTCTGCTTCTTTGATAAGTGTTTCCGTACTCGGTCCTAAAGCCGCATCACGCCATAAGTCTTTCAGGTCTTGCAAATCTTGCTCTAATTCTGCCTTGGGATAGCGACCCCGATCAACAATACTTTGGCACAGCCGTACTGCTGCTCTACCAGCGTAGCGTCCGGCTTCCTCGTTGAGATACTCGAACACGACTTGGTAAACTCCCGATGTTGACGTTTCTCGGGTTCGACCAAAGCCTACGTGCATTCCAGCCAAATCTTGTAGTTCTAGGGCTACGTGTTCCACAACATGACCCATCATGGTGCCTTCGCGCACGCGCATCAAAAAACCACCACGACAGCCAGGCGAGCAAAAATGACCTTCCAGACTGGGTAGAGCCTCAACTAATCCTTCATAAAAGCCGGGAACTTCATTGGTGGGCGTCTCGGCAATATTTTCCAAATCGAGGCGCATAACAATCAGCTTGTGGCGTCGAATGCTCCAATAGTTGGGGCCGCGTAAAGTCTGGATCTTGAGGATTCTCATGGGAAATAGGTAGATGGAGATTCGGAACCAAAATTCTAGTTTCTTACTGGAATTGACCGCTTAACTGTTCATAGTAAACAGTTTTTTCTGCTTACATCGTATTATTCTCATCTTTTCTGCTGGAATCTAGAAATTAGCGGTCAACCCAGTGTAACCTCGGCTACTGTTTGCCGTCAGCTGGAGACTCGGTACACAGCTGGTAATACTGTACGCTGGTACAAGTGATAGCGATCGCCGTGACTGAGAATATGCAGCCGTAGATTATGAAGATTTAACGGTTCAGTTGCTCCTACGTGTGGCTCATTCGTGTGAGTGACCTCGGTTGGATCTACAATCGTAACACTACCTTTGCCTAAGACTTGCAACCAACCATCGCGCTCAAACATGGCACATGTATCTTCATCGATGCCGATACCAAGGCGATCCGGATGAGCAGCTAGGGCGCTTACCAAGCGCACCATACGATTACGATTGTGGAAGTGTTGGTCTACGATCACCTCTGGGATGAATCCCAAACCGGTAGCCATATCCACTAGGGAGCGATTTGGCGATTCACCACTACCGCCACCTGCTATCATATGATGCCCCATGACCGCCGCTCCTGCACTTGTGCCTGCCAAGGTGAGTTGTCCACCTCTGACCCGCTGCCGGATAATACTCATTGCTGGCGTATCTGACAAAACGCCACAGAGACGCAATTGGTCTCCGCCTGTCAAAAATACTCCGGTACAAGCTTCCAGGGATGCTTGAATGTAGGAGTCTTCACACTGCTCTCGTTCTCGAATGTCTAAGATTTCGACTTTCTTAGCACCCATTTCTTCAAAAATACGGACATATCTGCCACCTATGATACTTGGTTCGCGGGAGGCAGAGGGAATAATTGTAATATGGGCATTGCTGGCACCAGAGCGACTGACAAATGTCCGCAAAATTTCGCGTCCATGTACTTTGTCTTCTGCGCCTCCGATAACCAGAACGGCGGTTTTAGTTGCTTGGGGTGTCCTCATTTCCAGCGATTTGGCTTTTAATTGCGGCATTGTGTTTCTCCTGTCAACAACTTCAGGTGAATGAAACAAGGTAGCTTTCGCCTGATTCTTTTTACGCTTCGCCTCGGATAAAGGACAGTGCTTGACGCACAAAATGCTCAGAAGTGCGGAGTGTCCTTTGCCGTTCCTCACTCGTCGGTACCTTGTTTTTCACCAAAGCCCTTAAAAGGGGAAAGTGTTGGGGTGTAGAGAAGCGGTGACAATGCGCCACCTGTACGGTTGTCAGGGAACAGGAGGGTTGAAACACCTGTGACGAGCGAAAATTTGATTTGAAGTCTCTGAATTTGTTCATGGAGAAAAACAACCAGATTCTTTATTGAGTCCCCCAAATTTATTTTTGGGGGCTTTCCTCACCCCGTACCGCCTACACCCCTAGAAAAGGGAGAAAAGCAGGTCTTGACACGCTTTCTTCTGAGGCTGGCTTGATGCATCCTGGAAGTTGTTAACAAAGGTTCAGTTTAATAATTTAAATCTAGATGTGACAATATTTAAACATAAATTAAGTAATTAGAAAAACTTGTGTTCATACCGAAGATCCAACACTTCCGGTACTTTTAGATACGCTTGATCATGTTGAGATGTCTGTGACACAACATCATTTTTAAATCATCCAATTTCAGATTAGTGTTCTTCAATACGAAATACTGTGCGCTTTGATATAGTTACACTGTTTCCTGACTGTTTTAGCTCTGTTCTCAATTCCGGGCTGATAAGTAAGGCTCTAGCAAAGCAGATTGCTTCTGTGCATCTGATTAATCCACGGGACTTTACCACCGATAAGCACCGGAAAGTCGATGATGAACCTTACGGCGGCGGTGTGGGAATGCTGATGAAGCCAGAACCTATCTTTGCTGCTGTGGAGTCGCTGCCGATTTTATGCCGCAGAGAGGTGATTTTGATGAGTCCTCAAGGTCAAACGATGAATCAGCCGCTGTTGCGAGAATTAGCGACGAATTATGACCAGTTGGTCGTCATTTGTGGTCATTACGAAGGAGTGGATGAGCGAGTGCTGCATTTAGTTGACCGCGAGGTCTCCTTAGGTGATTTTATTCTCACTGGTGGAGAAATTCCAGCAATGGCATTAATGAATGGTGTAGTGCGCCTCCTACCCGGAACTGTGAGTAAAGTTGAGTCCCTAACGGCAGAAAGCTTTGAAGAGGGGTTGTTGGACTATCCCCAGTATACCCGCCCTGCGGTGTTTCGCGACTGGAAAGTTCCTGATGTCCTACTTTCTGGCAATCACGCGGAAATTGCTAAATGGCGGTACAAACAACAAATTACCAGAACACGCCTGCGACGCCCCGATTTGCTCAAAAGTTGGGAGGAGAGTAAGCGGGGGAGTGAGGGAGTGAGGGAGTGAGGGAGTGGGGGAGTGAGGGAGTGAGGGAGTGAGGGAGTGAGGGAGTGAGGGAGGGAAAAATTACAACTCGTAATATTTGCTTGGTTGTCTACCTGACTCTTGACTTGTGAGCCACAACTAATGACTAATGACTAATGACTAATGACTCATAACCAAAAATGAATATTCGTATTGGTAACGGCTACGATATCCACCGCTTGGTGAGCGATCGCCCCCTCATTTTGGGCGGAGTCAATATTCCCCACTCCTTGGGTTTGCTAGGACACAGCGATGCTGATGTTCTGACACACGCGATTATGGACGCTATGCTAGGGGCGCTTTCTTTGGGGGATATTGGACATTATTTTCCTCCCACAGACCCCCAATGGGCAGGAGCAGATAGTTTGGTACTGTTAAGCAAAGTCTATCAGTTAGTTCAAGAAAGTGGCTGGCAGATAGGTAATATTGACTCGGTGGTTGTGGCAGAACGTCCAAAATTGAAACCCCATATTGAGAAGATGCGGGAAAAAATAGCGGGAGTTTTACAAATACAGCCGAATCAAGTTGGCGTCAAAGCCACTACCAACGAAAAATTAGGTCCCGTTGGACGCGAGGAAGGTATTAGTGCTTACGCTGTTGTTTTGTTAACGCAGGAATAAATTTGCAACTAGGGTGGGCGCTGTCCAAGATTCCCGACTTCTTAAAGAAGTCGGGAATCTTGTTATCCATCAATGATTTAGGATTGATATACGATGGAAATCAATGGTTGACAGCAGCAAACAAAACATAACTTGGTGGGAAATTACAGCCATGCAAGCTATAAATTTAGAAGACATAGACCGTCCAGATGTTATTGCCTTAGATAAAGAAGAGCAACTTATTCTGATAGCTGAAGTCAAAGGTTTTCCCTTTAGTTTCACAGATAAAAAAACAAAAAAATATGCAGTTTTGCGACTGATTGATTACTTGCAACTAGCAAAAACTTTGATTCCCTTTGCCATGCTTGTTGATGTGGAGAACATCCTGATTTTTAAATGGGACGGAAACAATTTATCAGAACCGATTCTCTGCCTTAATACTGCTAACGTGCTAAGTTATTATGAGCCAGAATTTAACGACAAAAAAATATTTAGTTTTTACCTAACAGGACTCACAGAAGCTTGGATAAGTGATTTTGCTTATCATTGGAAGTTGGAAATACCGCCAGCATCAAAAGAGATGGCAGAAATCGGTTTATTGCAAAGATTAGAAGGTGGAACTACTCAAACTTAGGTAATGTTGGCGGTTATACTTTACGTTGAAACTAATTTTTTGATGGGCATTGCTAAGGGGCAAGATTCACCAGGAGAAAATTTACTAAAAAATACCCCTCCTTTGGTGCGGTTAACAATGCCAAGCATTTGTTTTGTAGAAGCTTTGACAACATTGAAGCAAGAGGAAAAATACAACCAAGATTTTATCCGCAAGTTAGACATTCAAATTAACGAAGCTGGGCGAGATGAAAATTCACAAAAAGCTAAATTACTGGTCAATCAGTTGAAACAAACGAAAATTACCTTTCTTGAGAGAATTAATGAGGTTGAACAACGTTTTTATACAGCCTTTAACCAGCTTTCCAGCAAGGCAGAAATGATTACATTAAATACAAGCATCCTTCAGGAAAATTTAAATAGACCTATTTTAGAAAAACACGTTATGGACAAAGTCATTTTGGAGTGCATAGTTCACCACGCACGTTTGCATCCTAATGAAACTAAAGTATTTTTAAGTAGCAATTCTAAAGAATTCGGCAAGCGGGAAGTGACAGAGGTTTTACGAGATACTGGTGTTCAGTATTTCAACAACACCCAGAACTTGCTTGGTTGGCTACAGTGTCAATCCAATTGATGCTGCATATTAATTTACACAGCTTTGGTGTGAAAAACTGCTTCATTCAGCACTAGAATATACCTCAATTGGTTACAATATAGCAATCCTAAATGATAAGCCCTGCGGGCACGCTGCGCGAACGTGAAAAACAAGATCCCCGACTTCTTTAAGAAGTCGGGGATCTGAAGGGTAGTCAATTTTCATAAATGAAATAGGATTGCTATATTAGCCTTGTTACTTAAGTATAAAGTTAATATTTATGAATCTTGGCATTTTTAAACAAATCTTTCAACGTAGTTGGATTTTGGCATTACTCGGTATTTGGGTAGCGTTAGCTCTCAATGGCTGCAATCCCAGTCAGTTTAAAACCGCAGCTGCTCAGGTGCCGCAAATGGTTGTAGCCGCTTTGGGTACGCCTTCAACTTTTAACTCTGCTTTGAATGAGTCTTTTTACACCGTTTTTGGCTTCATCTACGACTCATTGATCAATGAAAATCCCCTTACTAACGAGCAAGAACCTGGTTTAGCTGAGTCTTGGGAAGTTTCTGACAATGGACAGAGGATTGTCATTACTCTGCGAGAAGGACTTAAGTGGTCAGATGGTGAACCAATGACTGCTGATGATATCGTCTTTAGCTACAACGAAATTTACCTTAACCCAAAAATACCTACCCCTGTCAAGGATTCTCTAAAAATTGGTGAAAGTAAGGCAACGCCAAAGGTAAGAAAAATCGATGAACGCCGAGTCGAATTCACAATACCCGAACCATTTGCTCCTTTTTTAAGATGGGTAGGTGGTATAACAATTCTGCCTGCTCATGTTCTACAGGAGTCGGTTCGCACTACTGGTTCTGATGGCAATCCCAAGTTTCTCTCGATGTGGGGAACAGACACCGATCCAAAAAAAATTATTGGTAACGGTCCCTATGTTATGGAAAGCTATGTTCCCAGTCAGCGAGTGATATTCCGGCGCAACCCATACTACTGGCGTAAAGATACTCAAGGCAAGCCTCAACCTTACATTGAGCGCGTTGTTTACCAAATTATTGAATCTACTGATAACCAGTTGATCAGTTTTCGCTCTGGGCAGCTGGATGATTTGGAAGTGACTCCAGAAGGATTTGGTTTGCTTAAGCGAGAGGAAAAGCGGGCGCGTTTTCAAATTTACAATGGTGGAGTGGATACAAGCACAACTTTTATTGCATTCAATCTCAATAAAGCTAAAAATTCTAAGGGTCAACCTTTAGTAAATCCTATCAAGTCTCGCTGGTTCAATACCAAGGAATTTAGGCAAGCTGTAGCCTATGCCATCGACCGTGAGACAATGAAAACCAATGCTTTTCGCGGACTGGGAGAATTCCAAAATTCCTTTGTTTATGTCAAAAGTCCCTTCTACCTCCCACCGGAGAAAGGGTTAAAGGTTTACAATTACGACCCGCAAAAAGCTAAGCAATTACTATTAAAAGCAGGCTTCAAATATAACTCCTACAATCAGCTATTGGATGCTGATGGCAATCAAGTACGATTCACACTCTTAACGAATGCAGAAAGGAAAACCAGGGGAGATATGGCAACGCAAATTAGGCAGGATTTGTCTAAGATCGGAATTCAAGTTGATTTGCAAATCCTTAGCTTCAACGCCTATCTAGATAAACTTAAAGTTTCTCAAAATTGGGATTGTTACCTTGGTGGGTTTGGTGGTGGAGGCGTTGAACCTCACTCTGCTAGCAATATTTGGAGGATTGCGGGAGCATCTCACGCATTTAATCAAGGTCCACAACCAGGTGATCCTCCATTGATTGGTTGGGAAGTTTCCGACTGGGAAAAGGAAATTGATCGACTTTATGTTAAGGGCGCACAGGAGTTGGATGAGAACAAGCGCAAGGAAATTTATTACGAATATCAGCGAATTGCCTCAGAACAATTGCCATTTATTCACTTGGTAGAAAGGTTAAATTTACAAGCCGTGCGCGATCGCTTCTCTGGTATCAAATACACTGCTCTAGGCGGTCCTTTCTGGAACTTGTATGAAATCAAGGTTGCAGAAAACTAACCTATAAAATTATAGAAGTTGTGTTGATCTGTCGCTCAACACAACTCACATCTACATCTGAAGTGTATGATGCGAAAAGATTAGAATTTCTATCCCATGCTTTCTGTCCTCTTACCTTTTCGTCGCCGCTGGCTTTCAACTGTCCTGATATTAACTCTATGGCTAAGTTGTCAATTATTTTTCACCAGCTGCAACCCAGCCAAATTCAAGACTAAGGCGGCGCAAGTCTCCCAATGGGTCACAGGTACTATTGGTGACCCAAAAACCTTTAACTACGCCTTCAGTCAAGAGTATCCTAATGTTTTTTTGTTTACGGCTGAAGGACTGACAACTCTGAACGCTATAACGGGCAAAATTGAGCCAGCCTTAGCTGAATCATGGAATATTTCTGATGATAAAAAGCGCATTAATTTTACCCTACGTGAGGGTTTGAAATGGTCTGATGGCAAACCACTAACTGCTGATGATGTCATCTTCACTTATCAAGATATTATATTCAATCCAAAGATTCCTACTGATTGGAAAGATGGACTTAAAGTAGGTTCCAGTGGAGCTTTTCCTAAAATAAGAAAAATAGATAATCGTCAAGTTGAATTTAGTTTTCCTGAACCATTTTCACCTTTTCTTTACACGGCTGGAGGAGCATCAACCAATTCGGTTGCTATCATGCCAAAACACGCTTTAGAAGCATCTCTCAAGTCTCAGGATGCAAATGGGAATCCTCAATTTCTCTCGGCTTGGACAACAGGTACCGACCCAGCAAAAATTATTGTTAATGGTCCTTATAAAATAGAAAGTTACACTCCCAGTCAACGTGTGGTATTTCGGCACAATCCTTATTACTGGCGCAAAGATAGCCAAGGAAATCAATTGCCTTACGTTGAGCGGATTGTTTGGCAAATTATTGAATCTACCGATACGATGATTCTGCAATTCCGGTCTGGTGGATTAGATACAGTTCTTGTCAGTCCTGAAAATTTTTCGTTACTCAAGCGAGAGGAAAAAAGAGGAAAATTTACTATCTATAATGGAGGAGCAGAATTTACGACAACTTTTATTTCCTTCAATTTAAATAAAGGTCGGCGACAAAACGGGCAACCTCTTGTCGATCCGATGAAATCGGGTTGGTTTAATACATTAGCATTTCGGCAAGCAGTTGCCCACGCCATCAACAGAAAAGCAATTTTGACTAACGTCTTTCGGGGAATCGGTACGCTCCAAGATTCACCAATTGAGATGCAAAGCCCATTTTATACTCCTCCAAGCAAAGATGTGAAAGTGTATGATTACAATCCAGAAAAAGCTAAAGAATTACTATTAAATGCTGGGTTTAAATATAATGCTAGAAACGAATTGTTAGATGCTGATGGTAATCGCGTACGTTTCACTCTGTTAACTAATGTTGAAAATAAAACCCGTGTTACAATGGGTTCACAAATCAAGCAAGACTTGAGTAAAATTGGTATTCAAGTTGATTTTAACCCGATTACTTTCAATACCCTCACAGACAAACTTGCTAATAGCTTCGATTGGGAAAGTTATATAGGAGGCTTTGTTGGAGGACCAGAACCACATGATGGAGCAAATGTCTGGACACCTGATGGTGGATTACACGTCTTTAACCAAAAAGCGCAACCAGGACGAGAACCGCTTATTGGTAGAGAAGTTCCAGACTGGGAGGCAGAAATTGGTCGTCTTTATGTAAAAGCAGCGCAAGAGTTTGACCAACAGAAGCGTAAAGAAATTTACGCCGAAACGCAACGCCTCGCACAAGAATATTTACCTTTCGTTTATTTGGTGAATCCTTTATCATTAGCAGCGATACGCGATCGCCTGGAAAATGTAAAATTCTCTGCTATGGGTTCTCAAAGAGGAGCGTTGTGGAACAAGTATGAAATTAAAGTCGCAGAATAAGTCTCAGTTATTCACGGCATCAGAGATTGTCAGGCTGTATCAAAACTCACTTTTGGGGTGAATTATTCGTCAGCCGATTGCAGGATGGTTGTATACAACTGACTGCTTACCCGAAAGTCAGCTTGCGAAATCAGTTGGTCTATAAGTGCTTTAACACCGGGAATCAGATTATTGCGCTTGGCTTGCAGCAAAACGCCCATTAATCCAGTAACCTGTAACCCATAGCTTGTTGCCACTGCCCGCCCCCGACGTTCATCCATGAGTAGTAAATCCGCTTTCAGTTCCAGTGCTAAAACGATTGCCTCAGCCTCACCCAAATCAATATTTTCCTGGCTTTCCTGCATTACTATCACTTGTTGAAAATCTGTAATTACTTGAGTTTGAATCCAGGGTAAGGTTTGTACTTCCACTGCACCGGGAACAGGTTTATCGACCGCTACCATCTCATCGTAAACGGCTGTTGGGATAATCACATGAGTGTAAAGTTGCCGGAGTAGGTCTAGTTGGCTGATTGCTGCCAGATTCGTAATAGGCGATGTATCGCTAACAACAATCACAACAACCCCATCGATTGCAGTGTTCTGACATCCGACTGGAAATCCTGCACATCATAGTTGATAGAGAATCCGCGCTTAGCAAGTTCATGTTGAAATTCAATCACTGTTAATCCAGTCCAAGCACGAGCTTTGCCACTACTAATTTTTTCTTGCTTGTAGAGCATGATAGCGATCTCCAACTTTAATTCATCCTCGGTCATTTTTGTTGCCCGGAGAATGTCATCAGGTATTAAGACGCTCATAGGAATTTGGTTTGGGGTTGTATTTTCTATAATTTTAGGGTATGTAAAACAGCGAAACAGAACAGTTGCGATTTAACGTAACCGTTAGGCTGTTTCCTGATAAAACAGAAATTCTTGTTGACTTGAAACTACTGTATAAGTAGCTAGGCAAAATTAATTTCACACTCACTTTTAGCCAAATAAGCGTTTTAGCGGATTTTGATAAGTAATTTAATTTGCATAAATACTTATACTGAATACCAAGATTTGCATTTTACAAAGTTCCATAACCATCAACCAACAAATGACAAGCGACAAAGGACAAATGATGGATGACAAATCTTTGCGAATTCTCTTAGAAACTGTTGCCAATGGTAACATCACCCCAGATGCAGCATTAGAAAAACTCAAAAATTTAGCTTATGAACCTGTCGGCGAGTTTGCCAAAATTGACCATCATCGCGCCTTGAGAACTGGGTTCCCAGAAGTCATTTGGGGACCAGGCAAAACTCCTGATCAAATTGCTCAAATTATGGAAGCTATGCGCCAGCGTAACTCGGTGGTGATGGCAACCCGCATAGAACCAGATGTTTTTGCCACACTGGAAACAAAACTTCATGGTCTGCGCTACTATGACTTAGCACGAATTTGTGCCATTACACCGCCTACAATTGAACCACAGTATCCTGGCACAATTGGGATTCTTTCTGCTGGCACTGCTGATTTACCCGTCGCTGAGGAAGCTGCTGTCACCGCAGAACTTTCTGGTTTCTGTGTGCAGCGCCTTTGGGATGTGGGAGTTGCAGGAATTCACCGTTTGTTAAATAACCGCCATGTTATCGAATCCGCATCCGTGTTGATTGTCGTGGCGGGGATGGAAGGCGCTTTACCCAGCGTGGTTGCAGGTTTGGCAGATTGTCCTGTCATAGCTGTTCCTACCAGCATTGGTTACGGCGCAAGTTTTGGAGGTTTAGCGCCACTCTTGACAATGCTTAACTCTTGTGCTGCTGGTGTGGGTGTGGTGAATATTGATAATGGCTTTGGTGCAGCAGTGTTGGCAGGGCAAATTTTGCGGACAGCTCATAAATTAAGGAGTTAAAATTCTGTTCACCTTGCTATTTGTGGAAGAATCTGCCACTTTCACTATTTGGTAAGATAACCACCTGTTGCATCGATATCGGTGCCGACCATAATCGTAGCATCATCGGAAGACAGCCACATAACAACTCGTGCCATCTCTTCTGCCGTTGCCAGTCTGTTGATCGGATAATCTTTAGCAGTGGCTTGCGTCGTCATACCCCAAGAACTCAACGCTCGGCGTAACATAGGCGTGTCAACTGCACCGGGAGAAAAGGAGTTGACACGAATATTTTTTTTTACCCGTGAGTTCCATAGCTGCAGTTCTTGTAAGAGACATGATTCCAGCCTTGCTCGCCCCGTAAGGCGCAATGTTTGAAAATCCCTGGTGTCCGCCGACTGAAGCTGTGTTGACAATGATACCACCGCCCTGCCGCAGCATCACAGGAATCTCATACTTCATGGCAAGAAAAACCCCTGTCGCATTAGTTGCTATAACGTTATTCCACTCCTCCAAGGACAATTCGGCGATCGCCTTTGGTGGAGCCTCTATCCCAGCGTTATTAAAGGCAATGTCAATCCGACCGTACTTTTGGACACAGCCATTAATGAAATTCCTGACATCGCTTTCTTTTCTGACATCCGCTTGCATATAAGTGGCTTCACCACCAAAGGCTTGAATTTCACTAGCATTCGCTTCGCCAAGATTCGTGCGACGACCACAAAAGAACACTTTTGCTCCTTCTTTGGCAAAAGCGTAAGCAGTAGTTTTGCTGATACCTGATGTTGCCCCAGTAATCAGTACAACCTTGTCTTTGAATCTACCGTTAGAATTTGCCTTGTAACGCTTATAAGGCAAGGGTTTTAAGATTGTTAAGAAAGTTCCGGGTAACGCATAGCCCTAAGAGGGAAGGGGGCTAAGGTAAAAGCCTCTCTCCTTGTAGGAGAGAGGTTTGGAGAGAGGTTTGGAGAGAGGTTCTGCAAATCCCGTGAAAAGTAAAGTTCCTCAATCGGTAGCAATCATACAGAACTCCAGCTCTTGCTATCTTGCCAATTCTTGCGCTGAGTGTCGTAATCTTACGAAATTAGCTTGGCAATATATCACTAAGATTTTGGTGTGGATGCCTAATTTCTAGTTTCTTCCCGATACGCTTTTGGGGTTGTTCCCATGAACCGCCGAAATACTGCTGTGAAGTGACTAGGATTTTGGAATCCTACGCGATCGCAAACTTCGATAATTGGCAGGAGATTTACAACCAAATGAATCCCAAAGAATAAAGTTAGATAATCATATTTTATACAAAGTTTACCAGATGCAATTACCACCTCAGTATGCACATCTTTCTAAAAGTGGTGAAAGAGGTGGAGAAATCAATATTGTAACTGATCAAGATAATAAAGCTAAAATAATTGTTTTCTTTACTAGTGTTGGAAAATTTAAAGGGGAACCAAATTATACAGCTTGGATGTATCGATTGGATACTGAGACATCTATCGAAAATCACATCTTCGGAGTGAAAAATCTAACTTATTATATTTGGCTCTTAGATTCTTTCAAAATTAATCAAAACTGGTTTTGGGTGGATGTCATTGAAGATTAACGTTAATTATTTCATAATTCATAATTTGCCATTGATAATTTTCCCACACCATGACAGAACAACAAACTTGGAGTCAACGATTTGAATCAGCACTCCATCCTGCAATAGCTCGATTTAATGCTAGTATTAATTTTGACATTGAGTTAATTGAGTATGACCTGACAGGCTCTCAAGCTCATGCCAAAATGCTAGCTCACACTGGTATCATTTCTCAAGAAGAAGGAGAGCAACTCGTTGCGGGTTTAGAGCAAATTCGCCAGGAATATCGCCAAGGAAAATTTCACCCAGGTATCGAAGCGGAAGACGTGCATTTTGCCGTTGAGCGACGTCTTGTGGAAATTGTAGGCGATTTAGGTAAAAAGTTACACACTGCACGTTCTCGCAATGACCAAGTAGGAACTGATACTAGACTTTACCTGCGCGACCAAATCCAACAAATCCGCAAGCAACTGCGAGAATTTCAACAAGTTTTAGTAGATATTGCCGAAAACCACGTTGAAACCCTGATTCCTGGTTATACGCATCTGCAACGCGCCCAACCTCTGAGTTTAGCTCATCACTTGCTGGCATACTTTCAGATGGGGCAACGCGACTGGGAACGTTTAGAAGATGTTTTTCGCCGAGTCAATATCTCACCGTTGGGGTGTGGTGCTCTTGCTGGAACGACTTTCCCTATAGATCGGCATTATACAGCGCAACTTTTGAATTTTGAGGGAGTTTATGCAAACAGCCTCGACGGAGTGAGCGATCGCGATTTTGCGATCGAATTTCTCTGTGCTGCCAGTCTCATTATGGTTCACCTCAGCCGTCTTTGCGAAGAGGTGATTCTTTGGGCGTCAGAAGAATTTCGCTTTGTCATCCTCAAGGATAGCTGCGCTACTGGTTCGAGCATTATGCCCCAAAAGAAAAACCCCGACGTACCGGAACTGGTGCGGGGGAAAACTGGACGTGTATTTGGTCATCTCCAAGCAATGTTAGTCCTGATGAAGGGTCTACCCTTGGCGTACAACAAAGACCTGCAAGAGGACAAGGAAGGTTTATTTGATAGTGTTAATACTGTTAAAGCTTGTTTGCAAGCAATGACGATCTTACTCCAAGAAGGTTTGGAATTTCGTAAAGAACGCTTAGCACAAGCAGTCACAGAAGACTTCTCTAACGCTACTGATGTAGCAGACTATCTTGCCGCACGCGGTGTACCTTTCCGGGAAGCATACAATCTTGTGGGCAAAGTGGTAAAAACTAGTATTGCTGCCGGGAAACTCCTTAAAGATCTAAGCTTGGAGGAGTGGAAGCAACTGCATCCAGCATTTGCAGCAGACATTTACGAGGCGATATCGCCTCGACAAGTGGTTGCTGCTCGTAATAGCTACGGTGGCACAGGTTTTGCCCAAGTCAGGCAAGCACTTCTTGCCGCTCGCGCCCAAATGACTGCTGAATAATCAACAAGGGCGTACATTTGTACGCCCAGACATTTCAAAGAGCTATGGGGCAAAAAACATTTCAACTGGTAACTTATTCAGCATCAATTGCTGCTGCGCCCTCATCTTCTTCGCTCTTCGGCGGTCGTTGTTGGAACCTTCTTTGGAAACGCCCTGTTGTGGTTCGTTTACGAAACTTTCGGGCATATGCCTGGTTCCGTAGCGCCTTTTCTTTTTTTGGATTGCGGCGCTTGGCCATGTTCACCTCATGAATAAACAACAAAAAAACTGCCTCTAGGCTCAATGTAGGCAATAACACTTGTTAGTATGACTTATGCAATTTTAGCCTAGTTCTGCAAGTTACACACTTTCAGACAGTCAATAATACTAGCATATTTATCTTTTTGATGTCTATTGCTCTTCAGAATGATCACTCTGCTAACAATTGCTAGTTCTAGTTTGAATCCCCGTCCATAATCTTTGCAGTTCAAGGATTCCCAATCCCTAATCCCCAATTCCAAATTCAATTGGACTGAGTGATTTTTTTATTGATTTGATGAATTTGTATAAAAAAACGGATTTTGCTGCTGGTGACAGCAAGTATAATGCTTCTGCTATAACCTAAAAATAACATCCACTGAGAGTTTTATGTATATTATATACATACACTGTTTTTCTTTTCAGTAACTTTTCAGTAAATGGTAGAATTAATTTAAATTCTACGATAAATCGTTAGAATAAAACCCCAAACCACGAACATTATTGTATAACAAGCAACTCAGTTATAAAGCTGAGAAAGTGTGAGTGGCGGGGGAACTCTACACTACAAGCCAGACATTTGAAAATTGAACGTTCTTGCTTTTTTTGGTGTGACTGTTCAGTCCACACGTAACTTATGGCGTATTGGACAAACCGTACTGGGCATTATCTTCCGTCATCCCATCCCAGGCACGAGTATTATCCCTATTTTGCCAGATGGTCAAATTGTGCTCATCCGCAGGCGTGACAATGGTCTGTGGGCATTACCTGGGGGTATGGTGGACTGGGGAGAAGATGTTCCCAATGCTGTCCAACGAGAGTTAATGGAGGAAACCGGACTAGAACTAGTAAAAATTCGGCGTTTAGTTGGTGTTTACTCTGCACCAGACCGCGATCCTAGAATTCATTCAATTTGTATTGTAGTTGAAGCAGAAGTGCGGGGAAAAATGGAAATTCAAGATACTTTGGAAGTGATGGAAATCCAAGCTTTTCCACTCAATTCCCTACCTCCAGGACAAATGTCTCACGACCATAATCGCCAGTTGCAAGACTATCTAGATGGCTTGACAACATTGGCGTAATGCTATTTTACATTTTGGATTTTGGATTAAGACTGGTTAGTAGTTAGTAGTTACTAGAACAACTAACAAATGTAGAGACGCGCTGTTTGAAGCGTCTCTAAAACTACCAACTCGTAATTAACAGGTTACAATTTCCAATCCAAAATCTGCTAAAAATTACTCTCATTATATTAAATAATTATATATTATGGATTATCCATTCCGTAATTCCCGGATAAGGCTTTCTCAAGGGATACTTTTCTGGCGTGAAATTGGTGAAGGAACGTCTTTAGTTTTCTTACATGGTGCTTGGAATGATAGCAGCCAGTGGGTATCTGTTATGGAGATGCTGTCGCGGGATTTCCATTGCTTTGCTCCAGATTTATTTGGATTTGGTGAGTCAGAGTTTCCGAATGTCCACTATTCAATTGATTTGCAAGTTGAGTGTTTAGCTCAATTCCTACACGCGGTGAAGCAACAAAGGGTGTATTTAATTGGAGATTCTCTTGGGGGTTGGATTGCTGCTAGCTATGCTTTAAAGTATCCAGAACACATTAATGGTTTGGTACTACTAGCGCCAGAGGGTATAGAGATAGAAGGACAAAAACAGCGATCGCAGAGAATGCAACGGATACTGAAACGTCCACCACTGGTGTTTCAATTGTTGCGACTTCTTCGTCCCATTACCAAAATCTTTGGTTTGAATCAACAAATTGAACAGGATTGGCATTTTCATCAAGTGATGCTGGAATATCCCACAGCCTGCGAGCTCCTCTTTGAGCGCAAGCATCCAGAAATTCAGGCAGAATTGCTGGATGAGCAATTATCATTCATCACAGTCCCAGTTCTCATTCTACAAGGTGCAAAAGACACCTCAGAAGCTATAGCCATGAGTCGGGCTTATGCTCAATATATTCCTCAAGCAGAGTTGAAAACAATTGCTCACGGAGAAAATGATTTACCACAGTCGTGTGCGCCAGTTGTGGCTGGAGATATTCGCAACTTTATCAAGCGTGATTAATGTACTGCAATCCCAGCTTTCTGAGACTGCAAATAAACCAATAAGTGGCAATTGGCGATCGCACCAAAAAAGTAGAGTGATAAATATTAGGTCTTTCAACTATAGTGCTTCTCGGTTGCATAGACCAAGGTGTAGCTAACAAAGTGCGTTTAAGTAACTTTTGGATGCCATAGTCGAAAGGCAGTAATCATGATTATGCTGAAAAATTTTATCACAATATATTATCACACTACCAGTAAAATTCATTTACCTAAGAGGTTATTTCAAGTCCTACCATGAACACACCAATAGAACTGCCTAGCGGAAAAATTCTCAATCTTTCTCGCTTTATTGCTTTATTGCCTAATGAAAAAATAGATGAAGTTTAATTTTTTGATGATCAATTAGGCAAATAGTGATTAACTACTGCTCGCATTCCCCAAAATATCAAATTTTGTTCCACCATCAAACGCGCTGCAATTTCAGGAAACTGGGATTGCAGATAGTTTACTAACAAAGTGCGATCGCCTCCAGTAACCGCAACATTTCCTTGCGGAAAATCGCGCCACCAAGCTTCAATAAAATCTTTGATTCCAGCTACTAAAGTATAGATAACCCCACTTTGTATCGCCTCTGGAGTATTCAAAGCATACCGCTGGGGAAGTTGCTGCGGTAGTTCAACTTTTGGTAATTGTCCTGTTCTTCCACTAAGAGTCGCAAGCTGCAAGCCTAGTCCTGGAAGAATTGCGCCTCCGACAAAACACTGATTAGCATTGGCACTTGAAAATGTCAGTGCTGTTCCAGCATCAATCACCAGCATGGGAAAATCCCAATTCTGCCCAGCACCGCACAAAGCCAAGGCGCGATCAATTCCCAGTGTGGAATACACCCCCTTTATGGGAACTTGGTCTAAGGTAATAATGCGAACATTTGGATAAGTTTGCCATAGTGCGGTTTGACTGGGAACCACAGAGGCGAGGAGGAGGGGAATAGGGGGAGATGAGGGAGGGAGTGAGGGAGGGAGTGAGGGGGATGAGGGAGGGAGTGAGGGAGGGAGTGAGGGAGGGAGTGAGGGGGATGAGGGAGAGGTAAATTTCTCTTTATTAAGTGGGAAAATTTCTGGTGGTAGGTTTTGCAGTGTTGGAGATTGAGATAGTTGCTGGACAACATCTGCTGGTAGATAGTCTGTATCCCAAGCATGAATGAGGGTTTCACCTGCAAAGTGCGCCCAGTGTAGCCGGGAATTTCCAATCATCAAAGCTAGCCAGAAAGAGCTATTAACCATTCACTATCGAATCAAGATAAAAAGAGCGCTTATGAACAGAGTTATACTCTAAATGACAGCGGTTTTCAGCTAAGGTGGGCATTGCTTACTAATATCTCAAATGTCTATCACATAAGCTTTTATGAGCAATGCTCACCCTAAGATTTGTGGTTTCATTATAGAAATAAGCGGTGTAATCTTTGTAAAGATTAAGATTGACACAGTGAAAAATCTTAAGTTTGGTAAACGCATCATGTCTACCTACGTAGAGGCACAACAAAACATCCGCAATGGAAGTCATGCTGTAGTGATTGGCGGTAGCATGGCTGGACTACTGGCAGCGAGAATTTTAGTAGAACATTTTGAGCGTGTTACTGTGGTGGAACGCGATCGCTTACCGCAGGAGTCAGAACAGCGTCCGGGAGTACCCCAAGCTCATCACGCCCATATATTGCTAACCCAAGGTCAACGCATTCTGGAGCAACTGTTTCCTGGTATAAAAGCTGAATTAGCTGCAGCTGGTGCGCCTAGTATAGACTGGGTAGCAGAATGCCTTTATTTGAATTTGTGGGGTTGGGTATCCCCTAGTTCTTCAGACTTAATCACTTGCAGTTGTAGTCGTGTCTTATTAGAATGGGTGGTTCGTCGTCGTTTAAGTAACTATAGCAACCTGCAATTTTTGCCAACAACTCAGGTAAAGGGATTGCTGAATGACAATAGCAATTCCAGAGTCAAAGGGGTAGAATTATGCGGCTGTGATGATTTTCACACAACAGAATTAGCAGCCGATTTGATTGTTGATGCCAGTGGACGCAATTCTCAACTGCCCAAGTGGTTAGAAGAAATTGGTTACGAAGCCCCTACTCAAACCGTCATTAACTCTTTTTTAGGTTACAGTACCCGGTGGTATGAACGCCCAGAGGGTTTCCAGGCTGATTGGAAGGCGTTATATGTAACTCCCAAACCGCCTGATGACAAACGTGCAGGTGTCATCTTTTCCATTGAAGGCAATCGGTGGCTAGTCACTGTATCAGGTATCGCTCGAGACTATCCACCTACTGATGAAGCAGGCTTCATGGAATTTGTCCGCAGCCTCCGTACCCCAGCAATTTACAACGCACTTCAAAGCGCTAAACCCATTTCTCCAGTCTATAGCTATCGGCGTACAGAGAATTGCTGGCGTCATTACGAAAAGCTTTCTAGGTTGCCAGAAGGATTGCTGGCAATTGGGGATGCTGTTTGTGCCTTTAATCCTGTTTATGGTCAGGGTATGACTGTTGCTGCGTTGAGTGCTTTAACCCTTAACCAGTCCTTGCAGGAGCAATTCCGGTATCAAAAGGGCAACCTCACGGGTTTAACTAAGCACTTTCACAAGCAGCTATCTAAAGTTTTGCAAACTCCCTGGTTAATGGCAACAGGTGAAGATTTTCGTTGGGAAACGACCTCTGGCGGTCATCCTGACAAAATCACCCAACTGATGCACCGATACATGGATCAAATCATCCTGCTATCAATTAGCAATCCCAAAATATTACACAGTTTTGCAGAAGTGACACATCTAGTTAAGCCTTTAAGAACGCTTTTTGCACCTGAAATTCTCGTACCAGTGATAGGGACGTTGCTAAATCAAAGTAGAAATCAGGAGAAAGCCCTAAGACAAGGGGGCTATGCATCAAAGCAGGGATAGAACGAGGAATATGTGGGGAATGTAGATAACAAGCCTAGCCTGCAATGGCAGGCTTTTTTACACAGTATTTGTCTTGTGAACTTTGTTTGACAAACCCCAGCGTGTAAGGGACTATCTGACAATTTAACTTTTTTTAAGTCATCTATAGATTTTTTATTAAAACTTTACAATTAACTCGTGTCACAATAGGGACAGAGTAATAAATACTCAGTTGCTAAGGAGGCTGGTTATGGTAGCGCTCACCGAAAGAACAAAAAAAAGGCTAACCATGCAGACTGTCGAGATTGCTCCTGATACGACAGCAATCCGTTCTCTGGATTGGGATCGCGATCGCTTCGACATCGAGTTCGGTCTGCAAAATGGTACTACATACAATTCATTCCTGATATGCGGTGAGCAAACAGCTCTGGTGGATACGTCGCATGAAAAGTTTCGCCAGCTGTTTTTGGATACCCTCAAAGGTCTGATTAATCCCGCAGAAATTAATTATCTCATTATCAGCCATACTGAGCCAGACCACAGCGGTTTAGTCAAAGATGTTCTGCAACTTGCGCCGGATGTCACCGTTGTTGGTTCCAAAGTGGCAATCCAGTTTCTTGAGAATTTGGTGCATACTTCGTTTAAGCGGCAAATTGTCAAAAATGGCGATCGCCTTGATTTGGGCAATGGACACGAACTAGAATTCGTGATTGCACCGAATTTACACTGGCCCGATACCATCTTCTCCTTCGACCACAAAACCCAAACTCTCTTCACCTGCGATGCGTTTGGGATGCACTATTGCTCGGATAGCACCTTTGACGAAGACTTAAAAACGATTGAAGCAGATTTTGAATATTACTACGAATGCTTGATGGCTCCCAATGCCCGTTCAGTTCTGTCTGCCCTCAAACGGATGGATGAACTGAAAAAAATCAGCATGATTGCCACGGGTCACGGGCCATTATTATACCACAATGTTGACGAACTGACAGGACGTTATCGTACTTGGAGCAAAACCCAGGCAAAAGCAGAAACAACTGTTGGGGTATTTTATGTTTCAAATTACGGATATAGCGATCGCCTAGCGCAAGCAATTGCCAGCGGTATCACCAAAACAGGGGTTGGTGTAGAACTGGTGGACTTGCGTTCTGGGGTTGATTTACAAGAGTTGCGGGAACTTGTAGGTCGGTGTGGTGGAATTGTTGTCGGAATACCTCCAGCTTCTAGTGCAGCCAGTATTCAATCTGCCCTGAGCACGATTATAGGCTCTGTTAATGAAAAGCAAGCAGTAGGCGTCTTTGAATCAGGCGGTGGCGATGACGAACCAATTGACCCGTTGCTAAGTAAATTCCGAAATTTGGGTTTAACACCAGCCTTTCCAGGAATTCGGATTAAAGAAACTCCAGGGGAAGCAACATACAAGCTGTGTGAAGAAGCAGGGACAGACTTAGGACAGTGGGTGACGCGCGATCGCAGCATCAAGCAGATGAAATCTCTCGGTGCTGACCTCGACAAAGCATTAGGCAGAATCAGCGGCGGATTATACATCATCACTGCCAAAAAAGGTGATGTGTCCAGCGCCATGTTAGCTTCTTGGGTAAGTCAAGCTAGCTTTAAACCCTTGGGAATATCAATAGCTGTTGCGAAAGATAGGGCGATTGAATCACTCATGCAAGTAGGTGATAAATTTGTCCTCAACGCCCTGGAAGAAGGCAATTATCAACGCCTCATGAAGCACTTCCTCAAACGCTTTGCCCCTGGTGCTGACCGCTTTGAAGGAGTGAAAACCCAGCCAGCCGAAAACGGTGCGCCCATCCTTGCTGACGCCTTGGCATATATGGAGTGTGAAGTTATCAGTCGAATGGATGGTGGCGACCACTGGATTGTCTATAGCACTGTTTATGCAGGACGCGTTTCCAAACCGGATGCACTAACAGCAGTCCATCATCGCAAAGTCGGTAATCATTACTAAGTAAAAGGGATTGGGGATTAGGGATTAGGGATTGGGGATTAGGGATTAGGGATTAGGGATTAGGTAATTGCCACTCCCCAGTACCTAGTACCCAGTCCCCAGTCCCCAGTCCCCAGTACCCAGTCCCCAGTCCCCAGTACCCAGTACCCAGTCCCCAGTCCCCAGTCCCCAGTCCCCAGTTTCAAAAGCCATGACATCCACAAAACCCCGTGACGTTCAGGTTCTCCCCATCGCTACAGACACAACTGTGCTTCGTTCTCGCAGTTGGTCACGCCTGAGATTTGAAATAGAATATGCTCTAGCAAAAGGGACAACTGCCAATTCATATCTGATCAAAGCAGATAAAACCGCCTTGATTGACCCCCCAGGAGAAACGTTTACGCAAATTTACTTGCAAGCCTTGCTTTCTCGGTTTGATTTAACAGATATTGATTACGTCATTGTTGGTCATGTCAATCCCAACCGCGCCGCAACTTTAAAAGCTTTGCTAGAACTCGCACCGCAAATAACTTTTGTTTGTTCTAACCCTGGGGCAAAAAATTTGCGTGGCGCACTGGAAAATCCAGATTTGCCAGTTATGATTATGCGCGGGGAAGAAACTTTAGATTTAGGCAAAGGTCATAATTTGCAATTCATTCCCACCCCCAACCCCCGCTATCCAGATCAACTTTGCACCTACGACCCACAAACGGAAATTCTCTATACAGATAAGCTTTTTGGGGCGCATATTTGTGGCGACCAGGTTTTTGATGAAGGCTGGGAGATATTTAATGAAGATAAGCGCTATTATTTTGATTGCTTGATGGCTCCTCATGCTCGTCAAGTTGAAACAGCTTTGGATAAACTTGGCGATTTACCCGTGAGAATGTATGCTACTGGGCATGGACCTCTGGTACGCTATAGCTTACTTGAACTCACCAAAGCTTACCGCCAGTGGAGTCAGCAGCAAACATCTGCCGATACAACAGTAGCGTTGATTTATGCGTCAGCGTATGGAAACACAGCAACTTTAGCGCAGGCGATCGCTCGTGGTATCACTAAAGCAGGTGTCAGTGTAGAATCTATTAATTGCGAATTTGCTGACCCTGAAGAACTCCGCGCTGCAGTCGAAAAAGCATCTGGTTTTGTCATTGGTTCCCCCACCCTTGGCGGTCATGCACCGACTCCTGTCCAAACAGCTTTGGGTATTGTTCTTTCCACAGCCACTAACAACAAACTTGCAGGTGTCTTTGGTTCTTTCGGCTGGAGTGGAGAAGCAGTTGATTTAATCGAAGGCAAACTCAAAGATGCTGGATATCGGTTTGGGTTTGACAGCATCCGCGTCAAATTTAAACCCAACGATGCCACTTTGCAAATGTGTGAAGAAGCAGGAACCGACTTTGCCCAAGCTTTGAAGAAAGCTAAAAAAGTCCGTACTCCCAGCCAACCCGCAACAAATGTTGAACAAGCAGTTGGGCGCGTTGTTGGTTCACTATGCGTTCTTACAGCAAAGCAAGGCGATATATCTAGTGCCATGTTAGCTTCTTGGGTCTCTCAGGCAAGCTTTAACCCTCCTGCTTTAACAGTTGCTGTCGCTAAAGACCGCGCTGTGGAAGTACTGACACACTCTGGAAATAAATTTGTCCTCAACGTTCTTAAAGAAGGAAATCACATAGGGTTGATGAAGCACTTTCTCAAACCCTTTGGTCCCGGACAAAACCGATTTGATGGTGTATCCGCCCAAGAAGCCGAAAATGGCTCTCCCGTTCTCACTGATGCTTTAGCATACTTAGAATGCTCCGTAAAAAACCGGATGGAAGCAGGCGATCATTGGCTTGTTTATGCGACTGTGGATAACGGCAAATTGCTAGATGATGATGGTGTCACCGCTGTGCATCACCGCAAATCTGGTAACCATTATTAAGGTGATACTACTGCCTTTGCGCGACAAGAATACCTATTTTTTAACCGCAGAGGCGCAGAGGAGGACACTTCTGTGCGGGGGTTCCCCCCGTTGAAGAAAGTGTCAGTGGCACAGAGAGAGGAGTAAATCACTATAGGTAATCCTAAACCCGGAAGGGAGTAAGCTCGTTTAAACACTCATCATTTCCAACCCAACGTGCGTACACCCCACCCCGAACCCTGAGGCTGGTTTGTATGCAATAAATGCTACATGATTTTTGGGTAAACGGAATAATCCCACGAGCAGATTTGAGCGCCCAATCACCGAAACCGACATCATGAATAAACGCGAGATCTTGTTTATACCACTCATTCATCTTGCATAACCCCAGCATTGATTTTATAGTAGGACTTACGCAAATTAATGAAAAAACGAACCGCAAAGGACGCAAAGGACACGAAGGGATAAGAGTTTCAGAGAGTTTTTGCGTAAGTCCTGTATAGCGCTTGTGGTTAATAAAGTACAAATTTATCTGTGTCCATCTGTGTCCATCTGTGGTTCATTATTTCTTTGGTGTACCTACTCCGGGTTGCAAACCGCTATATTTTCCCAGTTTAGCTGTACATAGAGATGCAAGATATGACATTTACTCCATAGCGATCGCCTTAATCAACTCATTTGCCTCATCCTGCGCTTGCAGCATTGCTTGTCGTAGTGGTTGCTGTCCTAGTAAGGCACTAACAAATTGGTTGTCAAAATTGTTTATAATCGCTGCTGGATACTCACCTGCTTGCCAAGGCATAGCATAATCCACTCCTGCCACAAGTGCAGCCCGTAGGGAGTCTTGGTCATAACCCAATTTCTCAGCCACAGATTTACGCGATGGCAAAGCGAAGCCTGTTTTAGTCCACTTTGTCATACCTTCTTTACCCGTAAGATAAGAAATCAGCTTCCAAGCTTCGGCTTTGTGCTGGGTTTGTTTGTTCATCACGTACGCAACAGTGAATACCATCGTGCCTTTATTATTATTAATACTAGGTAATTCTGCGGTTGCAAACTCCAAGTTAGGAAAGGTTTCCGTTAGGTAGGGAATTGCCCAGTTACCCTCAATCACCATTGCGACGTTACCCTGACCAAACATCTCACTCCCTGAGTTGGTTCCAACATCAGATTTTTGTGCAGAGGAGCGGTCTTTTTGATACTGATCTACCGCCAATTGTAATCCTTGCAACCCCGTATCACTAGCAAATGCTGCATAACCATTTTGGTCTACAATTTGACCACCAAAAGCTTTGATTTTGTAAGCCTGACGCGCTAACTCTGGGATTTCTCCAAAACCATATTGGTCAATTCTGCCATCTCGGTTATGGTCTACGGTCAGCTTCTGTGAGTAAGTACGTAATTCCTCCCAAGTTTTTGGAGGTGTGGTTAACCCTACAGCAGCAAAAGCTTTTTTATTGTAAAACAGAGCAAGTGTGGAATAGTCCTTGGGCAGACCATAAATATGATTTCCGTACTTGAAGCTACTGAGTAGCGTTTGCTCAAAGTCAGCTAGGTCAAATTCGGAGGTAATATATGCATCAAGTGGTTCTAAAACATTTCGGCTCATGAAGAAAGGAGCCTCAAAAACATCTAAATAGAAGACATCCGGTGCAGCTTCACCAACTAAACGGGTTTTAATGACATCCATGTATTGGTCGTTGATGACCTCATGTCTGACTTTGATACCTGGGTGCTGTGCTTCAAAGTCTTGTAATACTTGTTTCAAGAGTTTTTGCTCTGCTGGACTAGCTATCCAACCACCAAGTTTGATGATCACAGGAGTTGGTGCTGAGGCGCTAGGATTGGGTAGGTTGTGACAAGCAATCACCGAGAGGGCGATCGCTACTAACAGTCCCAAAAATTTTAACAATTTAGTTCGCATTACGGCTAGATAAAAATTCTGTCACTTTACATACCGTTTTTATAGTTTAGGATGAAATTTCTTTGTTATCTAAATTTTTGTTGAGGAATGCAAGTTAGAATAACAAACGACTACCCACACAGTTAGAGATGTTTCATCTACCTGTAGAGATAAATTATGGATTCTATTCCACTAGAAATAACTGCTTCTGAAATAACCCAGATTACAGTTTCCCAAACAGCACCCTCTCCTACCTCAAAACCCAGCCTGCGAATCTCTAAGGATGGTATTCGCACCAGCCTAAGAGCCTCAACCGTGGATGCTGTGTTCGCAACGTTTATGAATATTACTTGTAGCGGAATTTTGCTCAGTAATTTCCTGGTAGAGTTAGATGCCAGTCCCATGGTTTTTGGGATGCTGTCTTCTATCGCGATGATAGTAAATCTCATCCAGCCTTTGGGTGCTTACCTGTCAGAACGCACAACCAGTCGCTTTCGGTATTCCTTGTTGACAAACGGGACTAGTCGCTTACTCTGGCTACTTCTAGTCATTGGCATTGCAGCCCTAAGCTTAGGACAAATTAATTCTCACCAAGTGGTGATGCTGGTGCTGGTGATTGTCTTGTTAACCAATCTAACGGCAGCATTCGATAGTTCATCATGGCTGTCGTGGATGGCAACCCTCGTGCCTCGGCGGTTGCGGGGGCGGTATTTCGGATTACGTAACAGTCTGGCTAGCCTAACCAATTTGGTTTGTGTACCTTTAGCGGGTCTAGCTGTCTCGAAATGGCCCGGTGGGACTCTACAAGGTTATGGCGTGGTGCTGTTTGTGGGTGTCATCTCAGGGCTAATTAGCTTGGGGTGTCAGTACTTCCAAGTGGATGTGAACCCACAGGAGCAAAACGCTGCTGCTATGAAATCTTCTGCCCAAAAGGCAGTTTCTGATGATCCAAATAATGCAACTGCTGAAGACAGCATCTGGAAGAACTCTAACTTTTTAAAGTTTCTGCTGTATTTCAGCTCGTGGATGTTTGCTGCTAACCTCAGCCTCCCCTTCTTCAACATGTATATGCTGGGCACGCTCAATTTAGAGGTAAGCTGGGTAACTTTCTATGGTAGCCTTCAAGCGGGGGCGAATCTGCTGATGCTCATCATTTGGGGCAGGTTGGCAGACAAAATCGGCAATCGTCCAATTTTGCTTGTTATAGGGATGGTGGCTGCAAGCGTACCGGTGCTGTGGCTGGCGATTGGTGCTAACCTTATTGATTCGTGGGATTTGTGGCTGTGGTTGCCGCTGATACACATCTTTATTGGAGGTAACTGGGCAGCACTTGACTTGTGCAACAACAATCTGCACATAGAGGTGACACCAGTTAAAAATAAATCCATCTATTTCGCGACTACTGCTGCAGTTGGCGGGGTGAGTGGTGCTCTAGGTACCACCATAGGCGGTTTCCTCGCAGAAAATCCTTCGTTTGGAGGTTTAGCAGGATTGTTCGCAGTCTCTGCCGTATTGCGACTTGCAGCGCTTGTCCCCCTGATGTTTGTCCAAGAACCGGGAAGACAATCTTTCACCCAGATGGTACAAAATCTCTGGATATTTCGCAGAAACGTAGTTGAGAGTTAGGTACTAGCCTGGTTGGCAGACATACAGTCAGTTTTTGGTAGTTGATGACATATGTACGTCAAATGACTTATAAGATTTCAAAATCTTTGTAAAGATTAATAAAGCTTTGCGTAAAATTCCCGCTAAGTACCGATTAGAGTACAGAGGTTCTTGATTGAATCTATTGCAAAAGAAGTTGATTTCTTTGAAATCAAACCACAGACGTAGACGCCCTTCGGGCGGCTTCCGTCAAAGTATACAAATGATTTATCTGTGTTTATCGGTGTCTATCTGTGGTTCTAAGTACTAAATTAGGATTTTTGCAAAAGGTCTGCGGAACAAGAATAATCTTGTTAGGTGCTGGTGATGAGGAAGTTACTTGTCCTAAAGCTGGATGGCGACTTAGAAAAAGGTGTGCGGGTGACACTGAGCGTAGAGGAAGAGGATAATCGCTTAGGTACGGAAATCACTGGCTATCTGCCTCCAAACTCAGCGATCGCAACAGCATTTGACCAGTGGCGGTCAAACTATCGCAGTTTGGGGAACTCTACCCGCATGAAAGCCGATAATGTTACTTACGTTGATTACATTGGCCAGTGGATCTCAGATTGCCAAAAATCAGATAGTGAGCTGCGTAAGCATCTCAATCAATGGCTACTGTCAGAGTCCTTTCGCCCTATCCGCGACAAATGCCTCCAACAATTCATTCCGCCAGCAGAAGTACGAGTGCTAATTCGCACTTCCAGTAAGTCGCTGTTCAAACTTCCCTGGCATCTGTGGGATTTGGTTGAGAATTACCCTAAAGCGGAAGTTGCTTTGTGTGCGCCAGATTCTCATCCAAAAACTTTAGGAAAAACGCCTACATTGCGAGGTAAAGTCAAAATACTAGCGATTCTCGGCAATAGTTTCGGTATAAATATCCAAAAAGACCGACAGTTGCTAAAAAATTTACCTGATGCTGAAACAACTTTTCTCGTAGAACCACAACGCCAGGATATCAACGACCATCTGTGGGAACAATCGTGGGACATCCTGTTTTTCGCAGGTCATAGCAAAACAGAGGGTGATAGTGGTCACATTTACATCAATAAAACGGAAAGCTTAATCATTGCAGAACTCAGATATGGCCTGAGAAATGCAGTAGACAATGGGTTAGCCTTGGCTATATTCAACTCCTGTGATGGCATGGGGTTAGCGTTTGAACTACAACAGTTGCACATTCCCCAAGTCATTGTCATGCGGGAACCAGTGCTGGATATCGTGGCACAGCAGTTTTTAACTTATTTCCTCCCGGCATTTGCTGCTGGTAAGTCTTTGTATTTAGCAGAACGCGAAGCACGTTTAAAGCTGCACGGACTGGAGAATGAATATCCCTGTGCCAGTTGGTTGCCAGTGATTTTTCAAAATCCTGCCACTGTACCCCTTTCTTGGCAAGAGTTGGGGCGTCGTCCCACAGACAAATGTCCGTATCGTGGTTTGTTCGCCTTTCGCGAGGAGGATGCTCCCTTCTTCAGGGGACGAGAAGCTTTTACCCAAATTTTGGTACAGGCGGTGCAAAAACAGCCCTTGGTTGCAGTCATTGGACCTTCTGGTAGTGGTAAGTCTTCAGTGGTGTTTGCTGGTCTTATCCCCCGCTTACGGGAGTCTGGTTTTTGGCGTATAGTTTCCTTCCGACCAGGTGACAAACCCTTGCACGCCCTAGCTGCGGCACTTGTTTCCCAAAACCCCACCCTCAACCCCTCCTCCGCAGTCGCAGGGGCGGGGGGAACCCCCGCACGGCGCTGCTCTGTGCAAGCGGGGAGGGGTGCCGAAGGGAACCAAGGCAGGGTGGGGTCTCCCGACCAACTGCTGGAAATTATCCAACTAGCCGACAATTTGCGCTCCAAAGACAATGCCCTGCGTTCTGTGGTAGAGAAGATAGTCTGGGAAGAACCTGGAACAAAGCTGTTGCTTGTTGCAGACCAGTTTGAGGAACTTTATACCCTATGTCAGGATACACAAGAACGCCAGGTTTTCTTAGATAGATTGCTGGAAACAACCAAGCAGGAGAATTTCACCCTGGTGCTGACGCTGCGGGCTGACTTTTTAGGACAGCCTCTTTCTTACCGCCCCTTTGCTGATGCGTTGCAGTATGCTGACTTGAAACTTGGTTCAATGAACCGTGAGGAATTGCAAGCGGCGGTACAACAGCCAGCGGCGCTGTTTGATGTGACACTGGAGGAAGGGCTAACTGAACGCATTTTAGACGTGGTGAGTACACAAGCGGGCGATTTGCCGTTACTGGAGTTTGCCCTGCATGAACTCTGGGCAAAACAGAGAGATGTTCAGTTGACGCACGCCGCTTACGATGAGATTGGCGGTGTAGAATCGGCTGTGGCTAGTTACGCTGAACAGATAATAGGCAGGCTGAATGAGTTGGAAAAGGAACGGGCGCGACGGATTTTTCTCCAGTTGGTGCGTCCGGGGGAAGGGACAGAGGACACCCGCCGACTGGCAATACGCGCTGAGGTGGGAGGCGACGATAACTGGGATTTGGTGAGGCGCTTGGCTGATGCCCGTCTGGTGGTGACTGGGTGGAATGAGGGAACTGGTGAAGAAACAGTCGAAATTGTCCATGAAGCGCTGATTCGGGAATGGATAACTCTGCGAGAGTGGATGAATGCTAACCGTCAGTTTCGTACATGGCAGGAGCGCCTCAAAGGAGCAGTACGTGAGTGGAAAAATAGCAAGCATGACACTGGGGCATTGTTCAGAGGTGTACCGTTAGCTGTAGCGGAAGATTGGTTACACAAACGCTCAAATGAAATGACTCAACAAGAGCGAGACTTTATTCGTGCCAGCGTACAACAACGGGATAGGGAGCAGAAGGAGCGGGAACGCAGAAGGCGGTTTATTATCTCAGGACTTGCTATTGGCTTGAGCGGGGCTTTAAGTTTGGCTGGATTCGCTCTCTGGCAGTTGCGGCAAGCAGAAATAGCTAAGAGCGAAGTCCTTAGTCGCACCTCCAATATACTCTTTAGCCAAGGAAAAGAGTTTAATGCGCTGATAGAAAGTTTGCGAGCAGGAGTATCACTGCAACGCCTAAAAGCTGAACCTTCAATGCAGATGGTGGCTACGTTACGACAAGCGGTTTATGGAGTAAGAGAACGCAACCGCTTAGAAGGACATACGGGTACGATCACAAGCGTAGTGTTCAGCCCGGATGGCAAAACCATTGCCACTGATAGTAATGACAACACAGTCAAGCTGTGGAATCAGCAAGGACAGCTACTCACCACTCTGAGTGGTTCAGCCAATAAAGTAGTGTTTAGCCCGGATGGCAACACCATTGCCACTGGTAGTTTTGTCGGTGCGGTAAAGCTGTGGAATCAGCAAGGACAGCTACTCACAACTTTGAGTGGTTCGGCTAAGAGCGTAGTGTTCAGCCCAAATGGCAAGACCATTGCCACTGGTAGTTATTCTGATAACACAGTGAAGTTGTGGAATCAGCAAGGGCAGCTACTCACAACTTTGAGTGATTCGGTCAAGAGCATAGTGTTCAGCCCGGATGGCAAGACCATTGCCACTGGCAGTTCTGACAACACAGTGAAGTTGTGGAATCAGCAAGGGCAGCCACTCACCACCCTGAGTGGGCATAGCGGTGCGGTCAATAGCGTAGTGTTCAGCCCGGATGGCAAGACCATTGCTACTGGTAGTGATGACAACACAGTAAAGCTGTGGAATTTAAATTTCGATGACCTGCTAGAACGCGGTTGTGACTGGGTGCGTGACTATCTCAAGACTAACTCCAATGTCAGTGAGAGTGATCAGCGTTTGTGTGATGGAATTGATTAGGCAGGGAAGATCAGGTGATGGGGTGAGGAAAGTCAAAAGTCAAAAGAACTGACTTTTATCTTTTGCCTTTTAACTTTTATAGCGCTTCTCGGTTGCATACACCATCCGGTAGGGGCACAGCATTGCTGTGCCCCTACAAACTTTTGCCTTTTCTCCCCACTCCCCATCTGGGGTTACTCAGCAACGGTAGAACTCAAACTTCTTGTCTCCCAAACGACCATATTATGAGTTGTCGTTGGTGCAGATGGCTGGTGCAATGCAATCAACTGTGCTAAAGTTTTCTTGAGCACAGTACGAGGCACAATCTCATCGACGAAACCGTGCTTTAGCAAATCTTCCGCACTTTGAAAATCGTCTGGTAGTTTTTCCCGTAGGGTTTGCTCAATCACTCGCCGACCAGCAAAACCAATGGTAGCTTTTGGTTCTGCCAAGATGATATCGCCCAACATGGCGAAACTTGCGGTGACACCACCTGTGGTGGGGTTCGTCAAAACGGGAATGTACAGTAACCGCTCTTCCCGATGACGCTGCAAAGCTGCTGAAATTTTCGCCATTTGCATCAAGGAGAGCATGCCTTCTTGCATCCTCGCTCCACCAGAGGTACAAACAATAACCACAGGATAACGTCGCTGAGTGGCTTCCTCAATGAGGCGAGTAAGTTTTTCTCCCACAACAGACCCCATGCTTCCACCCATGAAGCGGAAGTCCATGACGCCAAGAGCAACGGGGAAACCGTCTATTTGACCTAAACCAGTTTTAACGGCGTCTACTAAGTTTAGTTTGTCCTGCATTTCCCGGAGGCGATCGCTATAAGCTTTGCGATCGCGAAATTGCAATGGATCGGTGGGACGCAAATGCTCATCTATCGGTCTCCAACTATTTGCATCAATCAATTGACGGATGCGCTCATCGCTATCAACTCGATTATGATGTCCACACTCGACGCAAACCATCTGGTTCGCTCTCAGGTCTTTGGTATATGTCAAGACCCCACAGTTAGAACATTTATGCCAAAGCCCATCAGCAATTTCACGTTCTTGGCGTTCCAGGTTGGTAGACCCTGATTTCCGTCGATTTGCAAACCAATCTAACAGAGATTTTAAACCGCGTGATTCTTCGTTGTTCGCCATTTGTATTTTATTTGAGTGGATAGTATGTCGAAAAAAGGTCAAGCCCCTTGTTTGTTGTCTTTATTCTTTTATCATTAGTCCTTTGTCCATACTAAGGATTAATGACTCATAACTCATAACGACTTATTCAAATTCCTCTTATAAGCACAGACCTTCTGTATACATCTTTGGTTGCCAGCTTAACGAAAATACGTAAACAAATTCAAGTCTCTTGCTCGTCTTCTGGGGGACTTAAGAGTAGCAAGGCGGTCCACTTGTCTTGTAAACGTACCTGCAAAGCTGCTGGAGTCCCAGCCCCCAAGTACGATTTCACCCCCAAATCAATAATTTTTGTTGGTATATCATGAGACGCAAGCAGTTGTTGCATTAATTCTGCTTGCCAACGAGTACTTGTTGTTAAGAGAGTGGTCCAAGTCACTATGTTGATATTAGCAAAAGCTGAAAGATAGATAGGGTTATGAAATTTACAGTTATAGTGTAGCGGGGAATGGTGAGAGAGTGAGGGAGGGAGTGAGGGAGTGAGGGAGAGAGGGAGGGAGTGAGGGAGTTATTTGTTGGGTTGTGTTGCTACGTTTCAAGTGGTTGGAAAGAATAAGCGCAGGTAGGAAGATAAAATAGCTTCCCCACCAAATAGAGTTATGACTGCACCGCAAGCGAGAAAAGGACCAAAGGGTATTTTTTGTCCCCGTTTTTGAGGGGATAGCATCATACTACCTCCACCGGCGATCGCTCCTACCACACAAGCAAGAAAACTAGCAACAAGCAAATACTTCCATCCTAGCCATGCTCCGATCATCGCTGCTAATTTGGCGTCTCCTGCACCCATAGCAGTTTTGCCTAACACAATTGAACCAATGATTCTGATTGCATCAAACAGCCATAACCCCAGCACTGCTCCTATGATCGCAATCATGAAATGGTCTATCAATCCTAGCCAACTCGCTTCTAATAAAAAACCATAAACCATCTGAAAAACAATTCCCATGATCAAACCCGACTTAGTCAACGGGTTGGGTAATGTCATTGTATCTATATCTATCAGTGATAACACTAATAACCAGCTGCAAAATGCCCAGTAGCCTATTGTAGAGAGCGAAAATTTAAATATCCAAAAAACTAGCAAAAAAATAATACCCGTTACCCCTTCTACCACAGGGTAACGGATAGAGATTTTACTTTTACAATAACGGCAATGCCCCTTTAACCATAGCCATCCCAACACTGGGATATTATCGTAGGGTTTAAGCTGGTTTAAGCAATGGGGACAACGAGAAGGCGGAAAAAGAATCGACAGCCTAGCTGGTAAACGATAAACGACAACATTTATGAAGCTACCAATAGAAGCTCCTAGGGCGAAAACTATGACATTTGCCTGGACTATGCTCAAGATGTCCATTAAGTCAATTGTTCTTTGTCAATTGTCCTTTGCTCAAAGGTTATAACACTGACTCATGACTGATGACTTGTGACTTAATACGTATACGATTCAATTTGATTCAACTGCACGAAACATTCTTCTGGCAAAAGGACTGGTTGATTGGTAAAAATCACCTTACCTCGGTGGTTAAATCGGTTTATTGCGACTCCTGAAGGTTGCCCAGTCATTTCGGGATGTACCTCACAGTAGATGTTATAAATCTGACCAGCGGCTCTGATGACGGCGGGATCAATCAAAGCTGGCTGATTTTTGGGGTTGGAATAGTTTGCTTGTCCTTGTTTTAAAGCGTACACCACTCACTGAATCTTGTTGTAGGTTTGTGTTAATAGTTTATCCGAAAACTTTCAGCAAATGTTGCCAAAATTGTCGGTTTCAGCTTATGCAATTATTGGGGTTCGAGGACTTGAATAAGTGCCTCGCCCATAGCGCGGCAACCCAAAAGGTTCATACCGGGAGACATTATATCTCCAGTGCGATCGCCTCTTTGTAACACTTGTAACACTCCTTGTTCAATGGCATCTGCTGCACTTGGTTCGTTCAAACCATATCGAAGCATCATAGCGGCACTCAAAACTTGTGCTAAAGGATTTGCCTTATCCTGTCCTGCAATATCTGGGGCGGAACCGTGGACGGGTTCAAACACTCCTGGATTAGAAGCACCTAAACTCGCGGAGGGTAACATCCCAATACTGCCAGTCAGCATAGCAGCGGCATCCGAGAGAATATCGCCAAACAAGTTACCTGTGACGATTGTATCAAACTGTTTGGGAGCGCGTAACAACTGCATGGCTGCATTATCTACATACATATGAGAGAGTTCCACATCCGGATACTCTTGGGCAAGTTTGATGATGCGATCGCGCCACAACTGAGAAACTTCCAACACATTCGCCTTATCCACAGAACAGAGTTTCCCTCCGCGTTTGCGTGCTGCTTCAAACGCCACCCGTCCAATGCGCTCAATTTCTGATTCGGTGTAAGCCATCGTATTTACACCACGCTTTTCACCAGTTTCTGTTTCAAAAATGCCCTTGGGCTTGCCAAAATAAATTCCGCCTGTGAGTTCGCGCACCACCAAAATATCGACACCTTCCACAACTTCGCGTTTCAAGGAAGAAGCATCAATCAACTGAGGCAAGATTTTTGCCGGGCGCAAATTGGCAAATAATCCCAACCCTGCACGCAGTCCCAACAAACCTGCTTCCGGGCGTAAATGCGATGGCAGAGAATCCCACTTGTAACCGCCAATTGCTGCTAGTAGAACAGCATCGCTATTGCGGCATGTATCCAAAGAGGCGGCTGGTAGGGGTTCACCTGTAGCGTCAATTGCTGCACCACCGATGAGTGCTTCAGTGAATTCAAACTGAATATCAAACTTCTTCCCTACGACTTTCAGCACGTCTACCGCCACTGCCATAATTTCGGGTCCAATGCCATCGCCAGGGAGTAGGGTAATGCGGTATTGCTGTGCCATAGTTCGTTTTAGCTGGGTAAATGTTTAATGTAGAAATTCTTGCAGATTAAATATCATACCTAGCAAGTGTACCGATGAAGCTTTTAATTTATTTAGATGTGTGTTGCCTGAATCGCCCTTTTGATGACCAGACACAGGAACGGATTCGTTTGGAAGCTGAAGCAGGCTACTTACCCAGTACCCCACCCCGCCATAAAAACTAGTTTCAATTTCCGAAACAAGCCTGACAAATACTGTAGTCAGAAGGTACGCTGACTGTTATTAAATAATCACAGCTAAACAAACAGGGTAGGCTACCAGACGCGCTAGATATGGACAGTTCTCACTTGTCTAGTACAACGCGGCGTAAATAGGGCAACCATTTAAAATCCCTGAAAACCTCATTCCATAATACTTTTGACTTTTGACTTTTGACTTTTGACTTTTGACTTCCGCCTTGCGGTACTAGTGTCGTGCGCATTAAAATTTCAGTCTGTATGGCTGAATGCAACTCAGTATAATTCCAAACCGCACCAGTAGCTATGACAAAAGAATTGGCAATTCGCACCTGTGGACTGACGAAGCAATTTGACAGACACGTTGCCGTAAATGATATTGATTTAGAAATAGAAGCGGGTGAAGTTTACGGACTGATTGGTCCAAATGGTGCAGGGAAAACTACTCTCATCCAAATGTTAGCAGCAGCCCAGGAACCAACTACAGGTGAGATTTATATTAATGGCGATCGCCTACTCCGTGACAAAAGCAACCCCACCCTCAAGCGTCGTCTAGGCTACTTACCCGATGACTATCCGCTGTACGACGAACTCACAGTCTGGGATTACCTAGATTATTTTGCCCGACTTTATAAATTACGAGAACCACATCGCACTCAACGCCTACACGAAGTTTTAGAACTCATACAACTCGGTAATAAACGCAATAGCTTGATTTCAACGTTATCGCGAGGAATGAAACAGCGTCTGTGTTTGGCGCGAACAATTATCCACGAACCGATTGTCTTGCTACTTGATGAACCCGTTTCAGGATTAGATCCCATCGCTAGGATGCAGTTTCGCGAAATCATCAAAGTGTTGCAAGAAGCAGGGATGACAATATTAATTTCCTCCCACGTTTTGAGTGATTTGGCAGAACTGTGTACCTCGGTGGGAATTATGGAACTCGGTTTCTTGGTAGAAAGTGCATCATTACAACAACTCTACCAACGTCTTGCGCGCCAGCAAATTTTCATATCAAGTCTAGGGAAGTTAGACGAACTTTTAGGTGAACTCAAAAATAATCCTTTCGTGGAAGAGTGGGAGGTGATGCCTACAAAAAATAGCGTGCGGGTAAATTTTTCTGGAAAACAGGAAGATTGTGCAGATTTGTTGCGATCGCTTGTTAAAGCTGGCGTTCCTCTGACTAATTTTCATTGTACTCAAGAAGACCTAGAAACAATTTTCCTGAAACTAGGTCATAAGCAAGCATCTTGATGAGTCATGAGTCATTTGTAGAGACGCGCCATAGCGCGTCTAAACGACGAACTTTGATGCAAATTGGTTCACTTAATTGTGGAGTTTCTTTCAAATGATAATCAACTTTTTAGAAAAACTCGGCGATTGGAATCCGCAATTGTTACGAGAACTTAAGGGTCGCCTGAAAGTTTTTCCCGCTGTGATAGCGGTTGTGACATCTCTACTTGTTCAGTTGGTCGTTTTCCTGTATCAATTGCGCGAACTTCCTGGCGAAAACTACCCGATGTACGCACAATACTGCAAAATAGGTTTAACTTTTGAGCAGGCAAGAATCAAACTTGACAGAGAACTGTCAATACAATATCAACAACTGCAAGAACAATTCCGCCGCTATAGTAGTTCTACCGAGTTTAACCAGGTAAAACTTGAGCAAGTTAAATCACAAATAACAGAAGTAAAATACAAACAACATCATATCCACCAGACCTTAAGCAATCAATTTTGTCCTTTAGACCAAATTGATATGCAAATGTGGTGGCGTGACCACTGGCAATACATATTCCTATCGCTGAGTGTGTTTTTTATTTTCACACTGTTAGTTGCTGGCACGTATTTGCTTATTAATAACTTAGCAACGGAAGAACAGCGCGGTACGCTGAATTTTATTCGTCTCACTCCTCAGTCGGAAACCAGTATTTTGACTGGCAAAATGCTGGGTGTTCCCATCTTAATTTACCTGGTCATCCTCACAGCAGCACCTTTACATTTCATTGCAGGAGGTGCTGCCAATATTGCCACAAGTTACATTTTGAGCTTTTGGGCTGTACTAGCTGCTTGCTGCATTTTCTTCTACAGTGCTGCACTGCTGTTTGGTTTATGTTGCCGTTGGTTCAGTGGTTTTCAACCTTGGTTAGGTAGTGGTGCTGTTCTACTATTTTTGTTACTAACTCTAGGTCTGGTATCTGACGGCACAAATATCGTTGACACTGGTTTGTTTAGAATATTCAGTCCCTTGGATATAACCAATTATCTCTTCCCAAAATCGTCCAATATATACAATGGTGGTCCGCTAAAACAATTGCACTTTTTTAAATTACCAATTGGTAAAAGTGTTGTTGGTATTGTGAGCTTGCACTTATTGAATTATAGCTTGTGGACTTATTGGATTTGGCAAGCACTCAAGCGTTGTTTTCGTAACCCCAACTCTACTATTTTAAGCAAGGGGCAAAGCTATTTCTGGATGGTTTGCTTGCAAATTGTCAACTTTGGATTCTACTTGGGGGTTTATCAAAGTATCGAGCAGTTGACTTTATATGATATGCAAAAGTACCTAACTTGGCTTTATCCTTTCAACTTGTTGGTATTTCTGGGGTTAATAGCAATTCTCTCACCTCACCGTCAAACTGTACAAGATTGGACAAGGTACCGACACCAAAATGTTACGAGTAGCAATAGTTCTTCTCGGAAAAACTCTTTGTTAGAAGATTTAATTTGGGGTGAAAAAAGCCCAGCCGTTTTGGCAATAGCCATCAATCTTGTCATCGCTACGATCCCCTTATTAGTAGGGATTTTACTTTGGTATCATCCTGCGGAAGTTAACCTTGTTGATAAGATTAAGGCATTTTTGGCTGTGGCTTTGTTCATAAGTTTGATAATGATTTACGCCACTCTCACTCAGCTGATGCTATTGATGAAAACTCCCAAGCGTGCTTTCTGGGCTATTGGTACTGTAACAGCAGCAATCTTTTTACCACCAATGCTGTTAGCAATATTAGGCATTCATGCATACAAAACTCCCATTTTATGGCTATTAACAAGTTATTCTTGGACGGGTATTTCAGAGGCTGGGACTACCACAATTTTTATGGCTTTTCTAGGTCAGTTGAGCATTCTAACATTGTTAACCTTCCAGTTGACACGTCAAGCGAAATTAGCAGGGCAGTCTGCCACAAAAACATTGTTAGCAGGGCGATAATTTTTTAAGCACACATCTCATTTGCCTGTAGGTTATGGTTAGCTTGGCGGTAGTAAGGAGAACTTATGATGATACACAATTTAATAGACCGAGTAGGTGATTGGAATCCTCAATTGTTACGAGAACTGAAAGGACGCATCAAAGGTTTGAACGTAGCAATTGCAGTTGTCTTATCACTACTTGGTCAACTGGTACTATTCTTTTATCAATTGCGAGAGTTACCCGGTGAAACACATTTACTAGTCGGCAAGTACTGTCGTCAGCGTCCATTTTACGAACAGCAACAAAGACAGTTGTATCAACTATCTAATGACCTTCATAGACAATTAGATGGTTATAGAAATACTCAACCAATCAACTCTAATAGAATACAAGAGCTTCAAGCACAAATCGCGCAAGTAAAGACAAAAAATTCTGAGTTTGAGAGTTATTTATCCAATAATTTCTGCCCTACAGACCAACTTGATATGCAAATGTGGTGGCGGGAACATTGGGAATACATATTCCTCTCGCTGAGTGTGATTTTTATTTTCACGCTGTTAGTTGCTGGCACATACTTGCTGATTAATAACTTAGCAACGGAAGAACGGCGCGGTACACTCAATTTTATTCGCCTCACTCCCCAATCAGAAACGAGTATTTTGACTGGTAAAATGCTGGGTGTTCCCATCTTAATTTACCTGGTCATCTTCACAGCAATACCCTTACATTTCATTGCTGGACGTGCTGCTAATATTGCCACAAGTTACATATTAAGCTTCTGGACTGTTCTGGTTGCTGGCTGCATTTTCTTCTACAGCGCTGCACTGCTTTTTGGTTTATGTTGTCGTGGGTTTAGTGGTTTTCAACCTTGGTTGGGTAGTGGTGCTGTTCTATTATTTTTGATAGTGACGATGCAAATAGTGTGGGCTAGTTCAAACTTAAACCATTCTACTGCTTGGTTCACCCTGCTAAGTCCATTTGATATGACGGAGTATCTGTTTCCAAACCTGTTTTTCAAGCGATATAACTTTGAACTCATCAAAAAAGTGCAGTTTTTTTATATGCCGATAGGAAGAAATCTTGTCGGTTTGATTGGTTTACACTTGTTAAATTATGGCTTGTGGACTTACTGGATTTGGCAAGCACTAAAGCGTTGTTTCCGTAACCCAAACGCTACCATCCTCAGCAAGGGTCAAAGTTATTTCTTGGTTGCTTGTTCGCAAGTCGTTTTTTGGGGATTTACTCTACAATACACAGAAAACTACTGTCCCCCTACCTCTCCATATAACTTGAGTTCTTGTATTCATGATGTAAATGAGCAAATACAACAGAATTTTATTTGGTTAGTCTTGTTGAACTTAGTGCTGTTGTTTGGTTTAATTGCAATTTTGTCGCCTCACCGTCAAACAGTACAAGATTGGGCAAGGTATCGACATCATAATCTTACTGGTCATCAAAGTGTTTGGAAAAATTCTTTGTTGCTGGATTTGATTTTAGGTGAAAAAAGCCCTCCATTAGTAGCAATGGTGATTCATCTTGTGATGGTGACGACTCCATTAGTCATTTGGATTTTACTAGCACCTGTTTTGAATGTTCATCATACCACAAACCTAAATTGGCTAATTAACCATGTTGGTAGGTTAAATGCCATTTTGGGTGTGGCTTTGTTTATCACTTTAATAATGATTTACGCTACGCTTGCACAGAGGATGCTGTTGATGAAAACGACTAAGCGTTCTTTCTGGGCAATTGGCAGTATTGGTGCAGCCATTTTCTTGCCACCACTAATTTTAGGAATGCTTCATGTTAAACCTTCCAAATACCCTGTTGTGTGGCTGTTTTCGACATTTCCTTGGGCAAGTTTGGAGTACGCTTCGACGCCAATAATTTTTATGGCTTTCTTGGCAGAGTTCAGTGTTTTGGTATTGTTAAACTTCCACTTGAGAAAGCAGATAAGACTTGCAGGAGAGTCAGCGACAAAAGCACTAATGAGTCAATAGTCAATAGTTATAGCAGGGGACTAGGGACTAGGGACTAGGGACTGGGGACTGGGGACTGGGTCAAAAGTCTTTTTGTGTCTAGGTTTTATCATCTGTTGATGTCCTAACCACCTTGGCTGTTGCTATATTACACTAATGACCAATGACCAATGACTAATGACTAATGACTAATGACTATTTCATTGCCTTCTTGACTAATTCTGGAATTTGAGAAGGACGTTCGGCGACTGGGACTTCTGCTTCAGAAAAAGCGGCTAATTTACTTTTTGCTGTGCCAAAATTAGGGTCGCGTCCGATGACAGCCGCTAAAGTTCCAGTTTGACGCCAATGTTTAACGGGTGGTGCTTGTGTTCCTGCAATATAAGCAACGACTGGTTTATCAATTGCTTCCGCAATATATCGCGCTGCGACTTCTTCACGACCACCACCTGGTTGACCAACTAAAACAATTGCTTTTGTGGCTTCATCTTCATCTAATATTTGTAGCCATTGTAGAAAAGACGAACCAACGATCGCATCACTACCAATGCTGACACTAATCGACTGTCCTAAGCCAGCATTGGTTAATTCTCTAGCAATTTCGTAGGTGAGAGTGGTGCTGCGACTGAGGATACCCACCGAACCAGGCGTGTAAAATTCACTCGGTTGAGTACCCAAGAGAATTTTCCCTGGTACGATGATCCCAGGACTATTTGGTCCTACTATCAAGGTTTCGGTTGCTTCGGTTTCGCGAAGTAATTCCACCATATCCAAGGGTGGCACGCCAGGGGAGATAATGATGATTTGGCGGATATTAGATGCGATCGCTTCTAGTGCTGCATCTAGGACTTGGTAGGGATGTACGCAGATGATTGTCGTATCAATAACTCCAAATTGCCCCACGACTTCCTCTACCAAGTCGAATACTGGCAAACCGTATCTTTGCTGTCCACCACATCCAGGATTGATCCCAGCTACCAAATTCGTGCCATGAGCTTTCATTTGAGCAACATGAGTTGCTGTGATATATTCACAAAAGCCTTGGAGTAACACTTTGCTGTCTGGTGTTAAATTCATAAGTTGAGAAGAACACAGAACACAGAACGTAGAACTCAGAATGATTTGATACTAAATACTGAAGGATTTAGGATTAAAGAACTTTTCTTTTCCCCATGTAGGACGAAGTCGGTGTGGAACGCGAGTGCTTGTTTACTACTGAGAAGACAGTAAATCCACTTGTTTTAAAACCCTACTCATCACTCAATCGTACAAAACTCTCCAGCTGTGTTCTGACTCCTGAGTTGGTAAGTTAGTTCTTGGTCAAAACCTTCTGTATGCTGTTGACTTAGCAAGACGGGCTGCTTCTGCTACCGCTTCATCCAAATTTTCTACCACCACTATAGATCCATCTGTTGGGGTTTTCAGTGTTGCTATGTATTTTCTTGCTGTCTCAAACTCAGAACCGGCAAGACGGACTACTAAGCGCGGAAAATGGCTTTCTCGACGGTTTTTAGTGCCATTAGACCTTGCCATATACGGTTTGACTTCGCTTGTGTTATTCTCCACAAAGTTGGCAATGACTTCAGAGACTTCACCAGCTTGAGAAATACTACCCAGCAAATTAATGAGTATCACTTGAATGGTTTTGTCAGTACTCAAGTTTCTTAAAGCTTTTTCCAAGCGACTCCTGAAGGTGGTTGGTGAAGTTTCGGTAACAGACGCATGACGCAAATTCAGACAAACACCAGGTTTCCCACCATTGTTAACCACTAAGTCTAAAGTTGCCATTACCGAACCAGCACCATTACCTAAAATGGCAATTTTCCCGTGCATTTCTACGACATCCCAGTCGCCCAAATTTCTGACTGCATCGCTACTGATATAAGTTTTTACCATTTTTGTTGCCATTTCAGCCATATCTGGATGACGCCCAATTGCCCGTTCGTTGACGCTGATGTTACCATTGAGCGCCATAAGTTGACCAGAGGAACTCACACCCAAGGGATTAATTTCCACTAAGTCTAGGTCTTTTTCTACAAATAACTGGTACATCTTTTCAACAACAGTGCTGACAGACTGTATCAATTCACCCTGCAAGCCCATTTTCAACGCTAGTCGTCGAGCATAAAATGGGGAAAATTCTTGTTGAACGACGACGTGCTGCATTTTCTCGCTGGCTGATTCCCAATCAATATCATCTGCTTCTGTGCAACCCAAAAGTACAGGTCGGCAGACTGCTGTATCTAAAACGACCGCAAGATAAAATTCTTGTTCCGTGTCATACTTAGCTTCTGCCAGTAACACTTGTGGCAATTCCCCTAAAATAGGCAAATGAAAGATATTCTGTGCAGCGGCGATCGCATCGATAGTCGTTTCTACAAACCTGACTCCACCTGCTTTTGCTCTTTCACCCGCACGCACCTGAGATTTCAGAACAATCGGGTAGCTAATTTTTAAACGTTTTAAATCCGTGGGATGGTCAATTCGTTGCGAAGGCAATACAGGGATGCCTTTTTTTGCCAACCATTCCTTAACTTGGTACTCTAATAAATCCATTGACACACACCTTTTTTGCCAAATTATCATTCTTTGCTGCGGTGCTGTCCAAAACATTGACGCTGCACCCTAGTTGCAGGATAAAGCTTTTTTTGGCTATAAATACTTATTTACCCTGATAAATTTTAACTCATTCAGTTTCTAAGGGAAATTTATTTTTTCTCAAAACACTTGCTGTTTCCAAGTAAACAAGACGCAATTCATTGCATCAGTAAATTTGCTAGTATTGCGCTTTTCAACCATCTTTGTCAATAAACCTTGATAAAACCCTACATCAAAGATACCCTCATTATTAGATAATTTGGCTTTTTTAAAATTGTGAGTTAAGCCATTTAAATTTTTACATGACAAGTTTTCTAGAAACTAAAGTTTAATTATGACACAGACATAAAGCTATTTTAGCTCACCCAAAGAATGAAATTTGAGGTATAACCTCTGAACTAAAAGATGAAGTATTTCATTTTTTATCCTTTGTCTTTTAGACTTTCTTTTATTCAATATTGAACAGTATTTCTATCAGATTGATTCATTGCTTGACGGAATCATTCATAATTCGTTATCCATGTTTGTTACTTGTACCATTTTTTATAGTTATGATAGATTGGAGATAAGATAATCGTTGTTTCAAACTAAAAAGCGCATTTACGCTGTGGTAGTAATTATTAATTATGAATGAATAATTAATCATCTTACCAATTGGGCAGCGGAGTTAAAAAATTGACGACTTATTGCCCGAGTGACTAACAGTGTTGTCAGCAAATTGGCAAAAGCAATCATGAACATAATCAAAATTTGGTAAGATGCAGCTTCGCGAGCATTAACGCCACTGAGCAACTGACCAGTGATAATTCCTGGTAGCGTTACCATACCTATAACCATCATTTGATTTAGAGTAGGAATCAATCCAGCCCGAACAGCATCTTTACGGTACTGTACAATTGCTTGTTGGGGAGTTGCCCCTAAGCTTAAGTGGGTTTCTATTTCCAAGTGACTAGCATTAATGGTGCTGACAAGACGTTCTCCGGCAAGCGCAGCAGCATTCATTGCATTACCTAACACTATTCCTGCTAGAGGAATCACATACTGCGGCTCAAACCACCGATCTGGTTGAATGATCAAAAAATTGGTATAAATCATTGTCAAGGTTGTACTGACGAAAATTGACCCCCACACTAAAGGCAACATCTGCGGTATTTTTTGAGTAATGCGATTTCGTGCGACAATTGCCGAAATTGTCAGCATGACCGATAAAATCGCCAAAACTGCCCATGGATTATCTAAAGCAAAGATGAACTCTAAAACATACCCCAATACAGCAAGTTGTAGGATGGTTCTCCCTGTTGCGATCGCTAAATTTAGTTCCAGCCCTATTCTTTCGGTCGCGGATAAAGCTATGGCTGCGCCCATCAATCCAACAGCACAAGCCAAATCGACAAAATCTAGCTTGATTAACTCCTGCATAGGTTTTCTACCTCTGGTGTATATGGGCTACAAGGTATAGGTTACAGGGTTCTATGTTACAGATTTTTCCCTGTCCCCTGTTCGCTTTAAAAGGACTCATTGGGAACTTTAATTAAAGGTATTAGTTCTTGGTGGATATCCATCTCCTTTCACCCTAGCAAATTGTAGCCTTTTTGATAAAAAACCTAGGTAAAAACCCTTGAATGGCGTGATTTTGGGGAAAAAGACTTTCACGCTTGTTTTTGATTCAAAACTCAATAAGCGCAAATCTAACGTCGGTATCTATTTTTAACTTAAGATAAATCTCATGATTCAAAGTGTAAAACATTCCATACCAGCCTTTGACATCAAGCAACAATACAGCATTATTGAAGCAGAAGTCAGCGCAGCCGTTTTGGAGGTTCTATCTTCTGGTCGTTATATCGGCGGTCCAATAGTAGCAAACTTTGAACAACAGTTTGCCGACTATACTGGTGTGAGTGAATGTGTAGGCTGTAACTCTGGTACCGATGCTCTTTTCTTAGCACTGAGAGCTTTAAATATTGGTGCAGGCGATGAAGTGATTACCACACCATTTACTTTTATCGCTACTGCTGAGGTTATCAGTGCAGTGGGTGCTAAGCCTGTATTTGTTGATATCGACGCCACTACGTTTAATCTAAATGTAGAGCAAGTTGCAGCCGCAATTACACCGAAAACGAAAGCAATTATTCCAGTTCACCTATTTGGTCAACCTGTAGATCTGACTGAATTGATGGATGTAGCAGAAGCACATAATTTACTAGTGGTAGAAGATTGCGCTCAGTCCACAGGGGCAAGCTGGGCAGGGCAAAAGGTAGGAAGCATTGGACACATCGGTTGCTTCAGTTTTTACCCTACCAAAAATCTTGGTGCTTACGGTGACGGCGGGGCAATAACGACGAATGACCCCGAAATTGCGGCAAAGCTACGAGTACTAAAGGAGCATGGACAGAAAAATAGATACTATTACGAGGAAATTGGTGTCAACAGCCGTTTGGATGCCATCCAAGCCACTATTTTGCAAATAAAGCTGCGTTATCTAGATATTTGGAATAATCAGCGGCGAAAAGTTGCATCTCGTTATCACTACTTTCTCAATCAAGTTCCGGGTATCATTACACCCCAAGAATTAGCTGGGGGTATGGGAGTGTGGAATCAATACACCATTCGTGTACTGGGCAATAAAAGGGACTTGATTCGCAGCCGATTGCAAGATCGGGGTGTAAACACAATGGTTTACTATCCCCACCCTTTACATTTGCAGCCAGTTTATGAAAGTCTGGGGTACAAACAAGGGCAATTGCCAGTGGCAGAGCAAGCCTGTCAGGAAGTTTTGTCTTTGCCTATGTTCCCAGAATTGTCAGAACAACAGCAAGAACAGGTGATTTATAGCCTCAAAGATTGTTTGGCGTAGAGGGAGAGAGGGAGGGAGGGAGTGAGGGAGGGAGGGAGTGAGGGAGAGAGGGAGTGAGGGAAAGAGGGAGTGAGAGTGAGGGAAAATTCTCCCTTCGCTCGTTCGCTCGTTCGCTCGTTCGCTCGTTCGCTCGTTCGCTCGTTCGCTCCTTCCTTCGCGTAACTTCTAGGCGATCGCACCAGAAGTGCTGACAGTTCCCAACGCTTCCACCAAACCACGTACAGCAGCTATCATGGCGACTTCGCTGTTGAGTTGGTTGATGGCAGAACCGACACCAACACCAGTCGCGCCAGCAGCAATAGCAAGGGATGCTGTGACGCTGGAAATACCAGAAGCACACAGCACTGGAACTGACACCGCACGGGAAATTTCATAAGCTGCTGCCAAAGTGGGAGCAGCTTTTTCAATCAGTCCCAAAACTCCGGGGTGAGTTGGGTTGCTGCTTGTACCTCCTTCGGTTTGGATGATGTCTGCGCCAGCTTTCACCAGTTCCTCTGCTAACTGTACCTGTTGATCCAGTGTCAGAATATGGGGAACAGTCACAGAAAGGGTAATTTTAGGCAGGAGAGCGCGGGTTTGGTGAGTCAGGGCTAAAACTTCCTCAGCCTCAAATTTGCGTCCTTGAGCATAAAAACAATCGAAATTACCAATTTCAATCAAATCTGCACCTGCTGCCACAGCTTGCACAAATTTCTCTGGTTCGACTGAGGATACACAAACTGGTAAATTTGTCAATTCTTTTGCCATTTGTACTAAGGTGGTATCAGCAGCGATATCAACAAAAGTCGCACCACCGTGATGGGCTGCTTTGACGGTTGCTGCTACGCGATCGCGATCAAAGTTATTCAAACCGCTGATCACTTTAAGAGCGCACCGATTGGTAAATGCACTTTGGAGAGTAGGATGCATTGTCATATTTCGTCTTTTGAAGCTTGGAAAATTAGGTTTATTCTATCGTCTCCCCGTTACTGAAAGGATGAACACTACCCCCCTCATGACACGATATGTTAAAAAACAGCCTAAATATAAAGAAAAAATAATTCCTTATCATATCCCAAAATATAAAAAGTTTGATTAGGGCTGTTTCATTCTTAAGTGTCACTGGAAGGATAACTTGGCAGTAAAGGACACTATATGCTTGTAACTCCTAAAGCTAGACTGGGCAAGGGTTTAAAAAAGAGTACAGTTGTTCGCTGACGTTTTTATTAGGGTTAGAGAGCAATACGGTTGGTGATAAGACCAGAACCCTTATCAGGAAGACAATGTAGAGACGCTTTCATTCAACGCGTCTCTACAAATAAGCGAATCCCACTAAAAATCCTTAGGTGAACCGTATTGCACGATCACGTATAATCCGTATGCAATAGTCAAAAGAACTACATTGAAACACAGCAAAGCGCAACCAGAGTCTGCTTAGGATTGTAGATTTTCATGCTTAAAGCTTGTTTCTTTTCAACGAGCGTGCTGCTGGGTCGTTTCTTGCCAGTAAGCTGACTGATGAACGAAAGTTTATGCTAGGGTTTCTTGGCTCTGCTTGCCAGAAATATTATCTAGTTTGTTGAGACAAGCTGCGCAATGTCGGTTTTACGCTCAACTAAACCGTATTGCCTGACACTATGCCATCTTGCAACAAGGCTTTCTCTTTGTTAACTTCTCTTTGAACTGCTAAATTCATAATGGTGTTCCATTCTGCTCGACCTTTTTTTTCATACTCAGCGAACTTGTGTAAATCGTTATAGGCTTTATCATAAGCCCTTACTGCTTCTTCGAGTCCTTTGATCGCAATCCTTGAGAACACTGCATTGGCTTTTGCTCGATAAGCATCAAAGTCTTCTATAAGCTTTTGAAAGTTACTATATTTGGGGATTTTCCCTTCAGCGGTTAAGTGCTGATTACTAGCCCAACCATAAGCCATGATCCTATCAAGGGAAAGCTCTGATTTATCTGCGACAGACAAGATTTGTTGGAGAACAGTTCCTACTCCACTAATAATGTCCTCATCGTGGTTGCGAATTACCGCAACTACTTCATCGATAACGTTTGTTAATCCAGAACTTTCTAAAATACTAGGAGCTATTTCAGCGCATACATCTTCATGAACTTCCCTACCCCCTTCTCCTTTTGCAGGTCGGTAAATGTCATGCAGCAAACCTGCAATGTATGCCACTTTTTCATTAGCATCATTATCAATAGCTAACCGATAGGCATTCTGAGCCACCTTACAAAGGTGGTTATATCCATGTCCTAATGTAGGTGGATTGATCAGTAGGTAAGCTTTAACTTGAGTATGAAGATTGACAATTTCTGGTTGTTTTTCTAAGTCCATGACTAACACCTTAGTAATCTACATTCTGTGCTATTTGAACACTTTGAGCGAATATCAACTCTGCATTGCCAAAAAAAACTTGTAAGTCAATTATTGACAGTAATAATGATTACGTGATTGCAACCAAAGCCAATCAACGCAACTTGTATCGCCATCAACACACTGCTCCCATACCTTGGCGCTTTGACCACGCAGTAATGCTGTTATCATGGTTCTTATGATTGCGTTTGTTTAAGTATGTATGATGCAAACAAACTGTTGTTTGCTTGATTTTACAATAGTTTATATTCCTTTACAAAATCAAGGGAGTACTCAAAAAAAGGGGAGCCAGTTGAAACCTTTGCAGACCACGGGATTTCCGCTAAGCAATTAACAATTCTCAAAAGCGGTGTAAAACGCTAGAAGAAGTCGTAGAAGATTAATTTGCAGAAACAGTCATTTAATTACCTCAAAATGCTGCTTGTCCATCAATTTTAAAACTGGAAAGTTTCTACTTAATAATCTCTCTGTACTCCATAAAAGTCAAGGACAGTTAAGACAGTTAAGAAGAAATTTAAAAACGCTTTGGGACAGTTAGGACAGTTAGGACAGTTAAGACAGTTAATGGGACTTTACAGTACTTTCACACATCAATCTGGGTGAAAGCGATTGCGCGCAGGGCAGTGCCAGAGGCAATCGCCCTCATTTGTTAAGTTTTGCGATCAAAGAGTACTGTTGCTTATTGTAGAAAAGGTCTTTGCCGTGCTGCTTTTCGTGCTGCTGCCAGTTGTTACCTGAACCGTATTGGGTTCTGATGAAGGTAAATATCATTCCTGAAAGAAACAATATTTACCTTATAGCTACTAACTACTGTGATTTATATGACTTCTACAAACACGCCACTACGGGCAAACTCCTCCTCTTCAGGAGTAAAGTAGGGAGTTTTATCTACAATTTCTGGGTCAAAGCGGTAAGTCTCTTGAAGAAATTGTCCAGCGATCGCAGCTTCCTCCAACTCTTTGATGTAATTTTGGGCTAGCGTACACGCCTCCTTAATACCTTCCTCGTCGCCTTTCTCCAACAGCTTTTGCAGTGTTGCTCTCACCCCGGCTAGCCGCGATGCAGGCTTGAGAATCCCATAAAGGCGATATAACCGCTCCACAGAGATGCTGAGGTGTTTGAGCGCTTTGCCTCGTGCCAGTTCCGAGTCCAGGCTGGGCCAGTAGCGAGTTGTGTAGAAGGCTTTTTCATCCTTGTGATACCACTCCTCCGAGCGAGCAATAGATGAGGAGACGGTGTTGTGCAGTTTCCAGAAAAATAAGCGCAGGGTGGAACCATCCACAACTGTAGACAGCTTTGCCTCCATCGACACCTCAAAGTTGTTGAGCTGTGGATCGCGTCCCAGTAAAAGATACTCCACCGGGTACATATCCACCTCTTTGTTCTGCACAACATACATATTGAGGTGGTGGCGGCAGTAAGGGCAGGGGTACATGGTGGCAAATAGTTTAAAGAAGTCTTTGAAAACTGCCACCAATGCTTTTTGCTCGTCATATGGCTTGGTAGATACAATTTCCGCCGTGGTGTGGAAGAAGCGCCACACGGCAGGTCCAATGTAATAGGGAAAGCTGACGCGCATCTGCGCATCCTTGATGTCACTCCGTCCCAAATATATATCAATGAATGCCACATACTGGGAGAGCGCCCCTGACTCGCGCCCAAACTCTTGACGTTCGCGCCGTTTTTGCACCCCATTGAGATAGTGATGTGTTAGACGCCACGCCTGCTTAATAGCCAACTTTTGTTGTGGAGTGCATTTAGAAAAGTTCTGTGCCACATCCGCCCCATAGCGGTCAAATTCTCCAACAGCTTTGGTATCTTGGTACCACTGAGCCAAAGCTGCTTCGTTAGGTATGGTGTTGCTTTGGATGTCAGCAGCAGTGTTGACACTGAAGGCAGCTAACAACTTCGGCATAAAATCTTCATACCAATAAGCTACTGGCATCATCGCACCGTGTATTTCTTCTGAGGCATCAGAGAGGATAACGCGGTTCCACTGCTTCAGGTAATCTTTTGGATCGCCTGCTGATTTGGGGGGAGGTGGAGCAAGCTCTGCATTCAGTTCCATCTGCCTCAGGCGGTTCAGTTCGTTAATGGCGAGGACGCCTCCTGCAATGTCGCGAAAGCTGAAATGCTTTTTCTTCAAAGTAATGGCGAACTCGACGCCCGCTGCAAACTTCTCCTTAACGGAGATTGATTTACGGCGTGCCTCCTGCATGGCTTTATCCTCAGCCAGCATCTGAGGTGTTTTTTCGATGGCGTTCCAGTTCTTGATGCGGTCTTCGAGCCGGGCGTACTCTTTTTTGATTGATTCAACGACTGCATTTAGCAGGGGGTGGCAAGCTTTTTCTACAATATCTAACCCTTTGTACAGTTCGATCGCTTTGTGCACAAACTGCACAAAGTCTGTAATTCTGTAGGGCAGGTTTCTCACGCGCAGGTGGGTTTCATGGTTCGCGGAGAAACTCTCGCGGAAGCAGCGGTAGGCGGCACCCTGGATCAAGCGGAACAAACCAATCTGCATTTGCAGGCGCGAGGTGGCACGTTCTTTTTGCTCTTGTGGGTGTTGCGCGAGCAGTTCTTTTAGCCGTGTCACTTCTGGATTGTCGCTGGGTGTTTCCTGTGCAGGAGATGCGATGGTTGTAATGGTGGGTGCGTTAGTAGTCGCCGCCGCTACTTGTAAGGTGACAGTGGCTGGATTATTTGCAGGGGAACTAGTAAAAGAAATGCGTGAGTCTTTATAACCGGTGGTTATTTCTGACTCGTCTGGAACCAGTTTCATGAACTCTTCAAAGTCAATTGAGGCATCGCCGTCGTGATCGACTTCTTTAATCATCTCTTCAAGTTCTTCATCCGTTAGCCCAAACTGACTCATGACGCTGTGCAGCTCGTTTGCAGTAATCTGACCACTGCCGTCCTCATCAAACACGCTGAATGCTAGCTTCAGACGGCTTTTGCGATCGCCTTGCTGGGACAGCATCAAGGTTTTGAATTCCTCAAAATCAATACTGCCTGTCAAGTCAACGTCTACTTCTTTGATCATGTTGCGCAGCTCAGTATCGCTCGGACTTTGCCCCAGCGATCGCATTACTTGCCCCAATTCTTCTGCTGAGATACCACCGCTGCCGTCCGCATCAAATACTTTGAAGGCTTCCCACAGCTTCGCTACCTCTTCTTCGCTCATGACCTTTTTTTGCGGTTCTACAGCTACCATCAATTAACACTCCCGATCCATTTACTGTTACGCAACTAACAGTCTAATTTTGATCTTGAGTTAGCAAAAAAAGCAATCGAGTATTAAAATTTTCAATCTTAGTTTCGGTTCTATCTTGTCTAACCACTCTTCAGCTTCACTTGTTTCCCAAATCAAATACATTTCCTTTGCCCAAGTGCTTAGAGTTCCACTGGGACGCAACCAAAGTAGTCCCCAAATGTGTCCACCATCTGCCCAGTGTTCTTCCAGATGTCCTGGAATACTTTTGCGGTTGTCTGTCACTAATAGTCTTTGGGATAATTCCAAATAGCGAAGAATATCTGGATCAAGAGTTCCTAACGGTGGTGCATCTGAATCGCCCACACGTAGAATATCTATTGCTGGATTAAGGCGCAAAACAGCAATCTTAAGCTTTGTTGACAGATTTTCATCTAGTAAGAAACGTATTTTCACGAACGTTCTAGTAACTCCTGCTGTCGTTGCGCCTTTAATGCTCTTAGACGTTTCGCTAAAGGAGAAGGGTTAGCTAATGATTCCTGATAACGCTGTTCTCGCCACTTCGCCAACCGTAACATATAAGCATCAATTTCAACACGATTGTGCAGATAGTAGGTGAGCGTAGCATAAATCTTCTCCAAATTTAGGGAAGGTAACTCATCCAGAATCTGTTCTGGTGAATATCCTTGCAGGTAATAGTCAATGACATTGTCAATGCCAATGCGATGTCCTTTGATACGGATGTCATCTGGGTCTAAAAATTCAAAATAATCTTCTAATTGCATCTGTTTAACTCTATAAAATTTTTTATTAGTATTTTAATCAAACTCCGGTGCCCACAAATCTGAAACTGGAACTTCCCATCCTGGAAGAAGTTCAGGAACTGTCAAAATATCACCATCACGAAGTATCAACGCTTCTTTTTCTGGGTAGTAAACCTCAACAATTCTGTCATCTGGATTGATGAGAATTCCTACCTTGGTTCCCAGTGCAAGAAATTCTCGAATTTTTGTTCTTAGTTCCTCTATATCATCAGATGGGGACTTTACCTCAACCGTCAAATCAGGGGCTAATTGAGCATACGATTTAGGACTGCGACGCAATCGTTCTGCTCGTACAAATGAAGCATCAGGCGCTCGTAAATTTGAGTTCGGCAATCTGAAACCAGCGCTGGAAGCAGCCACCCGTCCAAGTTGACGAGGTCGAACCCAGTTATGTAACTGGGCAATCATCCCGGCTGCGACTTCATCTGACTCGTATCCTGATGGACTCATGACAATGATATTCCCCTTGACTAATTCCATCCGATGGTCGGGATACTGCTGCTGCATTTTTTCCAAGTCTTGAACTGTCAGGGACATAGAACCTCCTAAATCCCCCAAGGTTGGGTTTTTCTTGCACATTTACACTACATCATTTTAACGGGAAGTTAACGGCAGTTTGTCTAGCTGTTGTATGATCAAGACAACAGCGTTGGTAAATGAGCGATCGCCCGATCAATTCCCGAGTTCTCGAAAAACCTGTTAACCCAAAAACTCTTGTCCTCTTGTCCCAATGTCTCGACGCTGTCCATACACTCGTATCATGAAAATATAACGAAAATATAAAGTCACCTGGCTTTAACGGCATAATATGGGCAGTATTTGGGAACTAGATTTTTACTCACGTCCAATTCTGGACGAAAACCAGAAAAAAGTTTGGGAAGTCTTAGTATGCGAAACTCCTTTGGAAACCCGCACAAAAATTGATTCTTTGTTTCGCTTTGCTAAATATTGCCCTAGTAGTGAGGTCAATTCAGCTTGGTTGCGGATGGCGTTGGAAGAAGCAATTAACAAAGCAGGAGAAACACCGATAAGAATCCGCTTTTTCCGCCGCCAAATGAACAACATGATTACCAAAGCCTGCAAAGATTTGGGTATTCCCGCCTTACCAAGTCGCCGCACTTTGCTGCTGAACCAATGGTTGCAACAGCGCATGGAGCAAGTGTATCCTCAAGAGCCAGGATATCAAGCGGGCACAAATCCCTCAGTCAACTTAGACAAATCCTTACCCCAACGCTTACCAGATGCTTTGGAAGGAAAACAGTGGAGATTTGTCACTTTACAAGCTGCGGATTTTACGGAAATGCACGAGTGGGAAATTGGCTTTAGCGAAGCTTTCCCCTTGGAAATAGCGCACATTTCCCCCGAAACCCCGATTCCTGGTGTTTTGATATATTCACCTAGAGCATTGCCAATAGCAGGTTGGATCTCTGGTTTAGAGTTGGCTTGGCTGAAATTTGATAGTAGCCAAGAGGCGAGATTGCTTTTGGAAACTGGTGCGACTGAAAGTTGGATTTTGGCGAATATCAAAAATCCCCAAACAATCGCAGAAGCCCAAGGCTTTGAACAAGCAAAGCAAAAAGCTAACGGAGTGCATTTTATCGCGGTGCAGTCCAATCCTCAAGAAGAATCTTTTGCCGGATTTTGGCTGTTGCAAGAGGTCAATGTGCCTTAAGAAGAACGCAGAACACAGAACACTAGTTACAGAATATCCCCACGGATACAATCCGGGGGAAATAATTACGCAAAGGCTTTCTTGGTCTCCAAAGGATTTATCCGGGGACTGTCTTACCAAGACTTCCCGCCAGAACTCTTAATTCATGCTCGTCCTCGCGTTTAATATTCTGACTACTGAGTTCTGACGGATGATTCTTTCTTGGTAAATTTGATTGAGGGAATGGGTTTGTAGTCAGGAATAACAGCGTTGACTACAAACCAATTTCTATGTCCACAGCCAACAAAAATATGGTGTATAAAGAATTACCAAATAATTCGCTGGCAGAACAACTGCTGGAACTATCCATAAAATCAGGTGCAGAAGCTGCTGAAGTATATCAGTCAAAATCGCTTTCTCGACCTGTATTTTTTGAAGCAAATCGTCTCAAGCAGTTGGAAACCAGCCAATCTGAAGGTACAGCATTGCGGCTGTGGCGTAACGGATGTCCGGGATTAGCTGTGGCTTATGGTCCTGTGGAACCGCAAGCCTTAGTGGAACGTGCTTTAGCTTTGAGTCAACTCAATCAACCTGAAGCATTGGAATTGAACAGTGATTCTAAGCCTTCCTACCCAGACTTGGGTGAACATGTCCCTATAGAAAAGTTGGTGGAGTGGGGTAAAGAAGCGATCGCCATCATCCGCGATGCATACCCAGATGTCATTTGTACGGCAGACTGGGAATGTGATGTCGAAACCACCAGACTTGTGAACACAAAAGGTTTAGATTGCCACTACAGCGACACCACTCTGAGTTGCTATGTGGATGCAGAGTGGGTACGAGGTGACGATTTGTTGAACGTTTCTGATGGTCAAACCGAAAGGGGTAACCTCCAGCCAGAGAAAGTTGCTCACCAAATTTTACAACGGTTGGCTTGGGCAAAAGAAAATGTGACGCCTCCCAACGGTCGCGTCCCGGTTCTGTTTACTTCTAAAGCTGCTGATATGCTTTGGGGGACTGTACAAGCAGCATTGAATGGTAAGCGAGTCTTGGAGGGGGCTTCTCCTTGGGGGGAACGCATAGGCAAACCAGTCATTTCACCAATCACCGTTTACCAAGATCCCCACGCGGGACCTTACAGTTGCCCTTTTGACGATGAAGGTACCCCAACTCAGTCTTTGGTGTTTATCCAAGACGGTGTGTTGCAGCATTTTTACTGCGATCGCACTACCGGACGCCAGTTAAGTATGCCCTCCACAGGTAACGGTTTTCGCCCTGGTTTAGGAAGTTATCCTACCCCTGGTTTATTTAATTTCCTGATTCAGCCTGGAGGTGAATCGCTACAACAATTAATTCACCATCTCGATGATGGCTTAATTGTAGATCAAATGCTGGGAGGTAATGGCAGTATTTCCGGTGACTTTTCCATCAACGTTGATCTAGGATACCGTGTTCAAAAGGGTCATGTGATTGGGCGTGTGAAGGATACAATGGTGGCTGGAAACGTCTATACAGCTTTAAAACAATTGGTTAAACTGGGTGACGATGCTGACTGGAATGGTTCTTGCTACACTCCATCTTTATTAGTAGATGGGCTATCCAGTACTAGCAAGCAAAATTAAACATGAAAAATGACTTGGCAGCTATGGACGATTCAAGTCAGGGTTCTCTAGTGTTGTGCAAACCCCATAGCTAGAAGCTAGGGGCTTGCGGAATACTCCACCTGACCAGACTACTCGTTTAAGGCAAGAGTTAAGGACCCACTTCAGGATGCTTGCTAGTTCTGAACCCTGGAACCGAACGATTAAACAAGCTTATGGAGAATAAACCAGTGTCGTTTGGATAGTACCGACCTTAAACAATGTCGAAGCAAACATTACTCTATTGAGTTGCAGCAATGCAAAATTACGTTTTTGTTATTGATACAAACAAACAACCACTTAATCCAATTTCTCCGGCACGCGCAAGAGAATTGTTGACGAAGAAAAAAGCTGCTGTCTTCAAGATTTACCCGTTCACGCTTATTTTGAAGCACGCAGTTGACAATCCTAACCCCAATCCATTAACTATCAAACTGGATCCTGGTAGCAAATTCACTGGGATTGCCATTTTAAATGATGACAAAGTTATCTGGGCAGCAGAGCTGGAGCATAGGGGACGGCAAATAAAAGGTTCCTTGGAATCTAGGCACTCACTACGTCGCTCAAGGCGTACACGTAAAACTCGGTATAGAAAGCCGCGTTTTGAGAACCGTAAACGTCCAGAGGGCTGGCTACCTCCATCGTTGATGCATCGTGTTTTCAGTGTTGAAACTTGGGTAAAACGGCTTTGCCGTTATGCACCTATTGCTCAAATATCTATGGAATTGGTCAAATTCGACACTCAAAAAATGCAGAATCCAGAGGTTGATGGTGTTGAGTATCAACAGGGCGAACTTGCTGGTTATGAAGTGCGAGAATATCTTCTAGAAAAATGGAGGCGTAAATGCGCCTACTGTGATAAAGAAGGTGTACCACTTCAGATTGAGCACATTCACCCAAAATCCATTGGCGGGAGCAACCGAGTAAGTAATCTGACTCTGAGTTGCGAACGGTGCAACATCAAGAAGGGAACTAAGTCTGTTGACGAGTTTCTCAAAAAAGCTCCTACAAGACTGGCTGATATTAAGCGGCAAGCAAAGCAACCCTTAAAAGATGCGGCAGCAGTCAACGCAACCCGTTGGTCATTATTTCGTACTTTGAAAAATATCTTACCCATAACCACGGGAACGGGTGGACAAACAAAGCACAACCTAATAAAGTTTGACTTACCCAAGTATCATTGGGTTGACGCAGCTTGTGTTGGAAATGTTGAAAAATTGAAACTACTAACTCAACAACCATTACGCATTAAGTGTACTGGATGGGGGACTCGTCAAATGTGCGGTACTGACCGTTACGGCTTTCCAATTCGTCATAAAGAACGCAAACAAGTTCATTTTGGCTTCAAAACTGGGGATATTGTTAAGGCTGTTGTCAGTACAGGCAAAAAGATAGGCGAATATGTTGGTCGCGTTTTGTGTCGTAAAACTGGCAGCTTTGATATTGTTACCAAATCTGGAAGAGTGGCAGGAATTAATTATAAATTCTGTACGCCAATTCACAAAAAGGACGGCTACTCATATGCGTTCTAAGATATTTGGAAGGGGAATTTATTCCCCTTCGGGCTTCCTCCCCATACCTGAAATCAGAGGCTTCCGCCCTTCGATTTCCGGTGATAACCCTGATAGGTTGCTGGCAAAACTTTCGTCTAAAGGTATTTGGAACCGCAGATGCATGCAGAGAATTTATTTGTGTACATATTATTTATCTGTGGTTTGATATTCCAAATTTTGATTGCAATACACACTAAAAACTACGTAAGTGTAGCTTCTCCCCAGGAGATACAAAATCAAGTATGAAGTTAGACTTTCAACGCAGGTCTAATGATTTGATTTATCTTTTTTTTTGAACTTTGAATTTTGAATTTTGAATTGATATGTCACCTCTTTTTCTTTCTCAGAGCTTTCGCGCTTTGTGGCAACCTAGAAGAGGTTTAGCGATCGCAGAAGCGTCAGTTATCGGGGTCGTCGCTGCCTTATCTGCTGTGTTTTTCAAATTTGGAACGGGATGGTTAGGAACATGGCGAGTTCATACTTCCTACCTGTTTCCAGCATGGCTTGTTCTACCACTCATTGGTCTTTGTTTTGGATTTGTGGCTGGCTTACTTGTAGAAAGGTTGGCACCAGAAGCATCTGGTGGTGGAATTCCACAAGTCAAAGCTTCTCTTGCTAATGTGCCGATTACTTTATCATGGCGCGTCGCTGTTGTCAAGTTACTCAGTGCGATCATCGCCCTAGGTTCGGGTTTAACTCTGGGACGGCAAGGTCCTACTGTCCATGTTGGGGCAGCTTTAGCAGCAGGGATGAGTCGTTGGGTTCCTACTTCTCCAGATCATCGACGGCAGATGATTGCAGCCGGTGCAGGTGCGGGATTGTCAGCAGCTTTCAATGCTCCAATTGCAGGTATGATCTTTGTTGTTGAGGAATTACTCCAGGATTTATCAGGATTAACTTTAGGAACTGCCATTATTGCTTCATTCATTGGTGGCGTTGTATCGCGGCTGTTGGGCGGTGGTAGTTTGCTACTGAACCTGGAATTAACGAGATCCTCTAGCAGCTTCTCTGTACTAGAAATTCCCTTTTACCTGATTTTAGGTGTCCTAGCGGGATTACTAGCTGGATTATTTAATCGTGGGCTGATTGCCAGTCAAAGGATTTACCGTAACTTACACATCAGCTTACCGTTGCGAGTTGCGTTAGCCGGGTTTATATCAGGTGTCGTGATTGCCTTGTTACCTGTTTCTTTCCGCGATAATAGCGGGTTGCGGGAGTTTGTGATTACTGGTGAAGCTCATGCTTCGGTAGCAGCGATCGCCTTTGTTGCTCAGTTTATCCTGACTTTGGTCGCATTTGGCTCTGGAGCGCCAGGAGGATTATTTGCTCCCAGCCTGATTTTGGGTTCTTGTTTAGGATACATTATTGGTGTATTCCAGCTTTATACCTTGGCAGAGGGAGACCCCACAACCTATGCACTGGCAGGAATGGGGGCATTTTTCTCAGCTGTCTCCAAAGTGCCATTTACGGCAATTGTGATTGTGTTTGAGATGACCACAGATTTCAATCTGGTGTTACCTTTGATGATTGGTTCTGTGACATCCTACTTAGTTGCTGAAAAAATACTGCCTGGGTCACTGTATGACAAACTTTTACAGTTAAGTGGCATTATCATCCAAAAACAAGCTCCTATTGAAGGAGTATTGACATTAACAGCAAAAGATGTAATGCAAAGACGATTGGAAACTCTGGAAGCAGAAATGTCTTTGGATGAAGTCGTAGAGGCTTTCTCCCGTTCGCATCATCGGGGTTTTCCGATAGTAGAAGATGGCAGGCTAGTAGGAATTGTGACACAAAGCGATTTGCTCAAAATACGCGACCGCAATCTCCCAAAAGACGCCAGCTTGAAGGAAATCATGACTAGCAATCCTTTAACGGTGACTCCTATCCATAACCTCAGCGATGTGTTGTATTTGTTAGACCGCTATCAAATCAGCCGTTTGCCAGTTGTGGAGGGGCGCAGACTGATTGGCATCATCACCCGTGCAGATATTATCCGGGCGGAAGCAGACCATATCAACTGTGAAAATAGGCAACAAGGACCACGACCAGAACCTTCTTATGTTGTTTATCAAACACGTGCTCCGAGTATTGGTAGGGGAAGATTACTCGTACCTATAGCTAATCCTGAAACAGCAGCAACACTACTAGAAATGGCAGCTGCGATTGCTCGCGATCGCCATTATGAAATAGAGTGCATACAAGTGATGCCAATCTCTCGCCACAGTTCCCCAACAGAAACCCCAGTCAGGACAACAAAAAGTCGTCGCTTACTCAGACTTGCAGAGGCTTTGGGCAAAAAGTGGAAAATTCCTGTGCATACACAAATTCGCGTCACTCATGATGTGGCGCAGGCAATTCTCGAAACAATTAAAGAAAGCCACATCGACCTGATTTTAATGGGGTGGAAGGGTAACACTTCCACCCCAGGTCGTATTTTTGGCAATGTTGTAGACACTATAATTCGCCAAGCGACTTGCGATGTCATGTTGGTTAAGTTAGGACCAATTGATGGGTTAACAGATTTCACAGAGACATCATCCGATATATCCGTTGCCAAATCCGCCGTCACTCCCCAGTTCAACCGCTGGCTTGTTCCGATGGCTGGTGGTCCCAACGCCTGGGCGGCGCTTAAATTGTTACCTGGTTTAGTCACATTGGGAAATGATCCAAAAGTTCGCTTAACCAGGGTTTTCAAGCCATCAGAAATCGAGCCAGATATGACAGTTTTAGAAGAAGCCATTCGTCAACTCATTCGCCGCCGTAAGTTGGGAAGCACCGTTTTCGCCAGCCCAGTTAAATCTGAGTCAGTTTCTGAAGGCGTAATTAACTTGGTGAAAAAAGAACACTACGATGTAGTCGTTTTGGGTGCTTCGCGTGAGGGAATGCTGCAACAGGCAATTACAGGCAATATTCCCGAAGCTATTGCCTCGGGTGTAGATAGTACAGTGATTTTGGTCAGGGGGGCGATTGGTAGTTAATTCTTGACATACTCCCACGGCTCCACTTCGCTCTTAGCCGTGGGGAATAAGTTACGTTAATAGTTAGAGCGGCTGCCTGAGGTGCCTACAACATCACGGTTATCATAAGCTACGGATTCATTAGCTTTGCGGCTCTTGCGACCAAACAGACCAAACAGACCGAGCAAGCCCAACAAACCCCAATCGCCATCCTGATAATTTCCGTCAGTTGCAGAGCGGTCTGTATTGGTAGTTGTAACAGTGCCATCGGGAGTGGTAGTTGTTTGTGCAGAAGCAGGCAGAACAGCAGGCAAGGTTGCTAAACTGAGAGCTAGAGCGCTAACACCTAAAATTTTAGAGACATCAAAGCGTTTCACGTTCAAATTCCTCAACTTAATAATTGCAAGTATTTAATGACATCGTATTAAGTTCCAGTTAAGCCAGAATCAATCCTTGGCTGGAAACCTATATCTGCTTGAAGTTGCATCTGTATCAGCAAAAAATATCTCGTAAGGAATTTTTACAGGGAGCATCCCAAATGTGCAAAAACCTTGATATCCCTATCCCCTCTCCCATACATGGGAGAGGGGATAGGGGTGAGGGTACCTTTTTTACAGGATTTAGGCGCGGTTTGAATCCCCGTCCATAATCCGTCACTACCCTAATCCCTAATCTAATCCCTAATCCCCGATTGCTAGTTCAAAACTTTTTGAATACTTATAGTATAATTGGTATGAAAAGAATAATGTACAAATTAATAGTAATTAAAAATATTTTTTCATTTTCTTTTAAGGCTGAGGATTTGTTGATTCAGATGATGTAGTTAATATCACTTCTTAGTTTTTAGGAAGAATAGCATCACCATGAAAGCCAAATTATTTGCAAATATGCTAATTGTCAATGCGTTCACGAAGTGGGCGCTCTGCGCCATCGCCCTAGCCAGCATTGCTAGTATGAGTGACTCCAGTTATGCTCAAAACAATACATACTTTTGTGGTACAAATAAGGACGGTGTACCAACGACATACGCCCGAACGGCAACAGGAAAGAAAATTCCAGTGATTAGCTGGCAAAAAAATTGGAACAGTAAATTTTCCGCGAAAGAACGCTGTGAGGTCGTCTCTGCCAGATTTCAAAATGCTTCTGTTGACGGTGTGCTGAATTACCTGACAACAGGAAATATAAATGGTCAAAAGGTTTTGTGCGCTGCAAGTCGATACGGCGGCACTTGCAGCCTTTTGCTACTCACACTGCGAGCAGATGACGATGCTGGTCAAGTGATTGAAAATCTCAGGCAAATGGGCTACACCGCCAGTGGTCCGATTGTTCAATCTGATGATGGGTCTCCCCAAGTTTACATTGACATGAATCAGTTACTACGAGAAGAACCCGCTGACTAAGTCAGGGTATTCTAGTTTCAATATAGGGAAATAGGAAAATAAAGACAATCGCCTTGTGTTCTCAAAATTTAAAATGAAAAATTATATTTTGAATTTTGAATTTTGAATTTCCCCCAAGGCTCACCCCTATTTTCCCAATCACTAAATTGACACTTATGGGACATGGGCAAATGAATTGTCGGTTACTGAGTTTGGTCGTCTGGATATCTACGTTGTGGATGTTACCAGTACAAGGTCTTTATCTCAGTATTTCTGCCCCCAAACTTTTTGCAAGGCAGCAAATCTCCCAGTTGTCCCAAGACCAACTGCAGAAGCTAGCCCAGACCATTACAGTTAAAATTATCTCTGGAGAAAAGGGCGGTTCGGGGATATTGATTCAAAAAGACGGTTCGCTGTATACAGTTTTGACAAGTCAACACGTTCTAGAAGCAGGGAAACCTCATCTAATCAATACACCTGATGGTCAAAATCATCCAGCCGAGTTGCTCAAAGAAGTTAATTATGATAACAAGGACTTGGTTTTATTGCAGTTTCGTGCTAGCGCTAACTATGCCGTAGCTTCTCTGGGAAGTTCATCAACCTTAAAAGAAGGTGATGAAGTTTTTGCTGCAGGATTTCCATTTGAAGAGGATTCATCTAGTTCAAGGCAGTTTGTTACGTATTCCGGACGTATTTCTCTGTTGCTAGAACGCTCCTTAAAAGGGGGGTACCGGATTGGATATACCAATGAAGTTGAAAAGGGCATGAGCGGTGGACCAGTGCTCAATAGTGACGGTAAAGTTATTGGTATCAATGGCATCCATGCTCAGCCTTTGTGGGGCGATCCGTACGTGTATGAAGATGGTTCCCAGCCTAATGATGCTTTGCGCGAGCGAATGCGGCGCTCAAGTTGGGGAGTTCCCATTGAGACATTATCTCAGTTAGATCCGCCAATTATTCCACCAGAAAACCCACAAGCAAGGAACACAGTTACGAAATCAACAGCCACATCCACGCCGTTGGTGGCAACTTTAGTTAACAACATTGCTAAAGAAATTACAGTGTTAATTAGTTGGCAAAACAGTCATGGCTCGGGGGTGATTGTTGCCAAGGAAGGTAACACATACTATGTTCTCAGCGCTGGTCATGTCGTGCGAGGTAAAAACGACTTGAAAGTCGTAACTCCTGATGGTCAAGAGTATGGGGTTAACACTAGCACCGTCAAAACTTGGCAAGGAACAGACTTAGCGCTGTTGCAGTTTACGAGCAACCAAACTTACCAAGTGGCTACCCTAGCTGACTATGACTTAGAAAATGAAGACAGAGTGGTTTTTGTATCTGGAATGCCTGCATCAAAAGATACAAAACCAACCCGTCAGTTTAGTGCGGGATTGCTCTACGGCGGCGGAATTGATCGCGCCAAGGATTCTCGTTCTTTTGCTTTTGGTTATGAACTGGTTTATACTAACTCTACCGACAAAGGCATGAGTGGTAGCCCAGTGTTAGATAGCTTGGGTCGAGTTATTGGGATTCACACAGCAGCGGAAGGAGAACCAACGTTAATTAAACAGAAAACTGGTGAAGAACGGGAAATCCAACTCGGTTACAGCTTGGGTGTGCCTATCCGTAGCTTTTTGGCATTGGTACAGCAGGAAAAATCGCAGATTAAGTTCAAAAAGCATACAACAGTACCACCGCGATTAAGTGATCCCCAACAAGATGCAATTATCACATCTGCTCTAAATGTAGCATCACCAGGAAACAGCCGTGATGAATTTGACTGGCTTAGTTATGGTAATAAACTGTTGCGATCGCAGAAATATGAAAAAGCAGTAGATGCATTTGAGCAAGCAATTCAAATCAAGCCAAACTTGTCTCAAGCTTGGTATGCACGCGGACGGGCACAGCGTTTACAGCAAAAGTATAAAGAAGCACTTCAATCTTTCAACAAAGCAACGACATATAATCCAACATACGATCCAGCGTGGCGTGAGTTAGGCGATACGCTTTTCGCCTTGAATCGATACGAAGAAGCACGCCAAGCGCTAGAAAAGGTGATTTCACTCAAGCCAGATGAGTTTATAGCTTATCGAGGACTATGCAATGTCTTGGGCGAATTAGGGAATTACCCAAAAGCAATTCAAGCTTGCGATCAAGCGATTAAAATCAATCCTCAGCCTTTGCAGTACATTCTCCGGGGTGATATCCGTATCAGTATGGGAGACACCAGCGAAGCAATTAAGGATTTTAACGAAGCTTTGCGCCTTCAGCCGGATAATCCCTTTGCATACCGACAGCGGGGTATGGCAAAATCGAGTGAAGAAAATTATCAAGAAGCGCTTGAAGATTTAAACAAAGCGATCGCCCTTCAGCCTGACAATGCTTATGCTTACGTTGATCGGGGAATTGTCCAGGCGATGATGGGAAACCGCAAAGCATTTCTTCAAGATTTCGATAGAGCGCTGCGCCTTGAGCCAGACTCGGCTGCTATTTATAATAAACGCGGTACTGCTCGCTCTATTTTGCAAGATAACAAAGGAGCGATTGAGGATTACACCGCAGCAATTCGCTTTGCTCCCCAAGCAGCTTATCTTTACTATAAAAAGCTTGGCGATGTCCGAACTACAGAAAAAGACTACAAAACAGCAATTGAAAACTATAGCGAAGCGATACGCCTAGAACCTAATTATGCCCCGGCTTACGTTGGTCGGGGGATTGTCCAGGCTATGATGGGACAAACTTCATTTACAGAAGATTTTGACACTGCTTTGCGGCTGCAGCCTGATAACGCCTGGGTGTACAGTTACCGGGGATATGCTCGATTTCTCCTTAAAGATAAACAGGGAGGAAGTTCCGATTACGACAAAGCGATCAGTCTGTTTCCTCAAGTCGCATATTTATACTACACGCTTAGGGGTAATGCCCGACAAGAACAAAAAGACTATCAAGGAGCGATCGCAGATTACAACGAAGCAATTCGCCTCAAGCCAGATTTTGCTTTAGCTTACAACAATAGGGGTTTAGCACGTGTGCAACAGCAAGGTTATGGAGGAGCGATCGCCGCTGCTAATCAATCTATTCGCCTCAACTCCAACATTCCTAACGTATTATATATCAACCCAGAGTCTCAACAGAATACACAGGATACGCAGAAAGATTATGAAAAAGCGATCGCTGATTTTACAGAAGCAATTCGTTTGAAACCACAGCTTGCCCTAGCTTATAACAACCGGGGTTTTGCACGTTTGCAAGAAAAAGATGACAAAGGGGCAATGGAAGATTTCAAGAGTGCGATCGCCCGCAAACCGGTTCTTGCCGAAGCTTACAACAACGGGGGTTTTGCACGCCTTTTACAAAAAAATTAGACTCGAGCAATTAAGCCCTAGCTCAATATACCTTTCAACCTTGCCTTCTTCATCCAATTAGGAAATTCATTCAGCAGTCTTTCATACAATTGTTCATCAGTAATTTGTCCTAAATCATCTAGGTGAAAAAAGTTGGCGTTATCAATGAACCGACCGCTCATATTGTCTAGTCTTTCCAAAATTCCATAGTTAGAACCAGCCAAGCCAACAAATTGCCAAAATATAGGATATTTTGCTGCATCAACTATAGCTTCTTTTATTCCTTTCTCATCAGTAACGCCTCCATCACTTAGAAATACAATAAACGTGGGTAAATTACTAGGCTCTTCTTGCGTGTACTTCTTTATTAAATCTCGTAATACAAGAGGTTCGTTGTTGCCACCGCCTAATTCCAGCATAAGAGAGGGCATTTTAAACACAAGTAAAGCTCTCTTCATCCCACCACATTCTTCTCGAATATAACTATCAAGATTCGTCTCTTTTACTGATTTTGTTCTTTTGAATGTTGAGCCAAAAAACCAAACGTCTAATTTTCCATCATCATCTAGCCTACTAGCAACGGGAACTATTCTTTCAAGAAACGCTTGTACTGCACCAGAAGTATATTGATGGAGCATAGAGCCAGAAATATCTAAAACCAAAGCAACTCTGGCTACGACATTATCAATACCTTTCTTTTGGAGAATAATACCTAATTTTGATTTTAAAAGGCTAATATCTGCTTTTTTGGTAATATCAATATGCTGCTGTTTAGTATTTTGACTATGAGTTATTACAGAACTTTCTACTTTAGGCTCTACTTTCTTTTCTTCCTGTTTTATCTCAACAATATACTTATCTACAAAACTTTGTAACCCAGTATTATAACCTTCTCCTACCGCTTGAAACCTCCATTCGCCGTCCTTTTTATACAATCGCCCAAATTCTAAAGCCGTCTCTTGAGAAAAAGCCTCTCTCAAGTTGTACCGAGCTAAAGACCTTCTCGCTTCCTGGTTGTAAATCTTGATAAAGGCATTTTTGATTTGGCTAAAATTTTGATTTTTTTCCTGCCCTTCGTGAATGGTGACAACAAAAACTATTTCCTGAATAGCTGAATTGACTTTTGTCAAATCAACATAAATCGTCTCATCATCTCCTTTGCCTTCGCCAGTTCTATTATCTCCTAAGTGTCTTAAAGAGCCATCTGGGGATTGAAGGTTGTTGTAGAACACAAAGTATTTTTCATTAGGAACTTTGCCATTTGCGCCTAACATGAACACGGAAGCATCTATATCATAGGTTTGTCCAGCCTGATTTACCTGCCAACCCAAACCAATGGCTAGCTTCTTTAAATTAGGAGCTTCTTTAGAAAGATTAAACCTGCCACCTTTGGTTAATTCAATTTCCATCTTGTATATATCCTCTAAGTTAAAATTCTGCTGTTTATCTGAGACATTTGATAAAAAAAGGGGCGGCATTTATCACTGTCACCCCTTTTTATTGATTCAATCTTCGTTTAAGTTTAATAAGGTTCCTTGGATAGCTATTAAGCAGCGTATCGGTCTACAAAACTCTGAAGCCCTGATTTATAACCAGCCCCAACAGCTTGGAATCTCCATTCCCCATCTTTTTTATAAAGCTTACCAAATTCAATTGCCGTTTCCGCCGAAGCATCCTCTTCTAACTCATACTTAGCAATTTGTTTTTGTGTGGCATTGTCGTAAATTCTAATAAACGAGTTTCTGACTTGCCCAAAGTTTTGCCTTCTTTGCTCCGCTTCATGAATCGTTACGACAAAAACTATTTCTTGAACTGAAGCATCAACTTTGCTCAAATCAATTTGAATCGTCTCATCATCCCCTACACCCTCTCCAGTTCTGCTATCTCCCTCATGTTTTACAGAACCGTCTGGCGATTGTAAGTTGTTATAGAATACAAAGTATTTTTCGTTAAGAATTTTTCCATTAGCTCCCAACATAAATACAGAAGTATCTAAGTCGAAAGCTGAACCTGTATCTGTGGCGTTAATATCCCATCCCAAACCGATTCCGGCATTTTTTAAGCCGGGTGCTTCTTTTGAGAGATTAATTCTTTCGCCTTTGCTTAGGTTAATTGACATGATTACTACCTCTTTCTACAAAATGACTTTATATTAAAATTTCGCATTAAAATTCATTTAGGCTTGGTTCTAGCTTTTGAACCTTATTGATGTTCACTACTTTCGGTGCGGTTGGGTTAGTATTGTCTATCTTTGCAATCACACACCACTTCCCGATTTCTTCAGAGGTTAACGGAACTTCAATGTGATCGCCACCATCGGTTTTTACAACGACTTTGCCATCGTATTTTGCAAAACTATCTCCCGATGATAAAAAGCCGATAAATCTAAAGATATTTGTGGCAATTAGCACATAGTCTACATGAGCTAATGTTGCTATTTTGATATTCTCCCGATTGTCACCTGCTGTCGCACCGACACCAGCATCTTTGTCTAACAAAATACAAGGTGGTTCGCTCAAACTACCTTTTCTGACAAAAGAAATATGTCCAAATGTTCCGCTTTTTGTCTTGTAAAAAGCATGGAGGTCTAAATCAACAGATTTTGTCCAACTCAGTTTGACATCAACATTGGACATTCTCTTAGAGAGGTCTGCCGAATCTCCCTTTTTTTTAAGAACAATCATGGTGCATCTCCTAGCTATAGCGGTCGAGTAATGCTTGCAACCCGCCTTGATAACCTGCTCCTACGGCATTGAGACGCCACTCACCGTCTTTACGGTAGAGTTCAGCCATGATCAGTGCTGTCTCTATGGAGTAGTCTTCAACAAGGTCGTAACGAATTGCTTCCTGTTTTGTCTGAGCATTGACGATACGCACAAAAGCATTTCGTACTTGACCAAAATTCTGACCGCGTTGCTGTGCTTCATGGATAGTGACAGTAACAACGATTTTTTCAACATTGGCTGGCAATTTTTTAAGATTCACTTTGATGACTTCATCATCTCCCTCACCTACACCTGTGAGGTTATCTCCCATATGCTGAAGTGATTTATCGGAGTCAGGACTTGTGAGGTTATTGTAAAAAATAAAGTGGTTGTCAGAAATAAGTTTTTCGTTACTACTCAACATGAATACTGACGAGTCGAGATCAAAGTCGTAACCTGTATCTGTAGCTTTAACATCCCATCCGAGTCCAATGAAGACATCTGTTAGACCAGGTGCTACTTTTTCAAGTGATACTCGTTGTCCTTTAGCTAGTGAAACTGCCATGATTTTTTCTTCCTGTTTTTTGCAACTAATAGACGCACTAAGCAAGTAATTTTTTCAAAATTGTTGCATTTAAATAATCGGAAATTTTAGTAAATAGCAACACAAATCAATTGGCTACAGCTATTGGCTTATTAGTTCTGACTATCTGGAAAATACTTCACGAGTACAGAACGCAAACTATATCTCATGCGCTCTATCGTAGTTATTCCTAAGGAATACTGTAATCAGAAAAAACACCTAAGCTAAAAAAACTCCGGCGTTATACCAAATTATTCCTTGATACCAAGACAGATGTCATTTCCAGTGGCAAACAGGATGCAAGCACTTAGCGTGATACTGACACGTAATTCTCTTTGTGTGAACGCGTAAGCATATTATTATCAATATTTTCACCGAACCACCCGCCAAAGATTGATAGTCCCGTCAGTACAACCACTGGCAAGAGTTTTGCCATCGGGACTCAAGGCGACCGAAGTCACCTCTTTAGAAGGCTGCTTGAAAGTGCGAATTTCGCTTTTTGTTGCCACATCCCACAGTTTGATAGTATGGTCGCTACTACCACTGGCAAGAGTTTTGCCATCTGAGGTGAAGGCAACAGAATTAACTGAGTAGGAATGACCCTTAAAAGTGTAAATTTCCTCTCCGGTTGCCAAATTCCACAGTTTGATAGTGGCGTCAGCACTGCTACTGGCAAGAGTTTGTCCATCGGAACTTATGGCGACAGAGCGAATCGGTTGCGAATGCCCCTTAAAAGTTCTGATGACCTGCTTAGAAGCTAAATTCCATAACTTCACTGTGTTGTCCTCACTCCCACTAGCAAGAGTTTGCCCATCACGACCAAAGGCGACAGATTTAATAGCACCCGAATGTGAGTTCAGAGTAGCGATTTCCTTTCCCGATGGCAGTTCCCAGAGTTTGATATTTCCGTCAAAACTGCCACTGGCAAGGATTTTGCTATTTGGACTTATAGCAACGGACTGAACCGAACTCAAATGCCCGTAGAGAGTACGAATTTCCTGTCCAGTCAAGAGATTCCACAGTTTTATTGTTTTGTCACCATTGCCACTGGCTACAGTACGACCATCCGGACTGGTAGCGATCGAATTAACCGAACCAGCATTTGCTTCTAGTGTGGCAATTTCCTTGCCAGTTTCCAAATTCCATAGTTTGAGGGTTGTGTCAAAACTACCACTTACAAGGGTTACGCCATTGGACGTTCGGCTGATGGCGACAGAACTCACTAAATTAGAATGCCCATTGAGGGTTTTGATCAGGAAACTGTTTTGTGCCACTAAAAAGTCTAGGGGCTGAAAACCGTTTACATAACAAACTGTTCCAAATCCCAACAACAGAACGGTAGTACCTACCAAAACTCGCTTTCTCAGTATAGCTGGCTGCCAAGATGGTTGGCTCGTTAGATCACGCACCAAGTCCTTGATCACTTCATCCGCTGACTGATAACGCTCTTGAATGTCTTTTTTCAGAAGCTTATCAAGAATCTCTGCCAAATCTGTACTAATAGGGCGTCTCAAATGTTGCCGCCAAGAACCAACCCAGCTATAGCCATGTTCTGTCCAAAATATAGCTGGTGAAATACCTGACATTAAATGAAAGCACGTAGCCCCCAAACTAAACAAATCGCTCGCTGGGTAAGCCTCACCATCCTGCATTTGTTCTAGAGGGGTATATCCACGTGTGCCAATAGTCGTTCCCGGTTTAGTGCGCACTGTGGCGCTTAGCTGCTTAGAGGCACCAAAGTCAATCAGTACTAGCTCCCCCGCCCCGCTTGTTTTCCCCCCGCTTCCAGAGGGAGTCGGAGAGATTCGCCGCATAATATTTTGTGGCTTGATGTCCCGATGAATCACCCCGCGTTCATGGATAAACTTGAGAACCGGCAGCAAATCGAGCAAAACTTCCCGAATTTCTGTTTCGCCGTATATTCCCTGTTGTCGCAACTCTTTGAGCAAAGTCTGCCCATCAACAAACTCTTGCACTAAATACAGATAGCTATCTTGCTCAAAGTAAGCTAGCAAGGTAGGAATTTGCGGATTTTTCCCTAATTCTTGCAATCGCTGAGCTTCTTGTTGGAATGACTCAATCGCCTTTTTCAAAGCCCATGTTCCCTGGACTTTCGGTGCCAATTGCTTGACAACGCAGCGTTCATTGAGCTTGTCTACATCTTCTGCCAAGTAGGTTCTGCCAAATCCTCCTTCATCTGAAAGCACCTTGATGACACGATAGTGACCTCTCAAAAGCGGTGTCAGTGGCGCGCCACAACTCTGGCAGTTGGTTATCCGATCAGGATTGAGAGGATGTGGGCAATCGGGGTTGAGGCAGCAGAGCATTGTCTGGCAAGCGTGACTGTGTTGCCATCTATGATATTAGCACTACCCCTTATTAGCTAACTAGTTTTCTTATTGCAAAGTTGGAATATTTATCAATACTTATAAAATAGTAAGCATTCTTAGTGATTAATATATCGCTGCAAAAACGAGCAATAGTGGCAAAAGCTGTATCATTATTTACCTTATTTCCTGGCTATTCGTCTGCATCTGGTATTTATAAGCACAGATAAGCGCGAGATTTACACTAGTTAATTATCTGTGTCCATCTGAAGGACACTGCTGTGGGCGGGTTCCCCGACAGTCCCGCAAGTGTCCGTTGTCCATCTGTGGTTTCATTTTCATAACAATTGGCTTTCAATTGGCTTTTGTAAGAAATTTATTAAGCATTTGTGAGTAGGACTTGACTTATTTCTACAGCAACCTGCTGATTTTCCCAATAGCGGGTATGAGAATCAATAGCAAACCAACCCGTATTCACTAAAACATCTTTGATTGAACCTTGAGAACTAGTTGGATTCAAATTAAACAGCTTTTCTAAAGGGTAAGCAATAACATCTTGTTCATCATAAAAGTTGAGCCAAGTTCGCTTAATACCTTTTTCTATATCATCATTAACAGGATTTTTGATGGAATTAAATTTCTTTCCATCTTTCCACAAATCACCTTTACGTAACAGAAATAAACCAATTGGAGAGCCTAAAGTAAACAGATGACGGAAGTTAACACCTGGTTGAGAAATTTTATCAGGGGATAGTTCGCTTTGATGTTCAAAACCCTCAGATTGCGGTAGAAACAAATGATTTTCTTCAAACAAGTTAAACAAGTAATCAAAAACGATGATTGAACCAAGAGAATGAGCAATAATACTATACGGTAAGCCTTTGCTAACATAAGGTTCCATTTGCTGCCAAACTGTACGGCGAATATTGTTATCATTCTCAGATACATAAGCAGCAACATCACCCAGAAAAAATGTTATGAATTTACGAATTCCACGGATTGGATGTATTACGTCGCTAAAAGGTAATTGTTTTTGAGTGACTTCTAATTGGGGAAACGCTGCATCAAAAATTGTAATTTCTGCATCAGAAGTGACGCTTTGCCAGTTAATAAATACGCGTTCAAATTGATTATTAAAGATATGTATTGGCACTTGGCATTGCTCACAGTAGGCTTTTGCAATTCCCGTCCACAAAACATCGTACTGATTTTGGGAATAGCTTTCACCGATACCGTGAATAAAAAATAAAATATGTTTAGTCATGGCTTTTTTAAATTAATCAATTAGAACGAACGAGGCACCCGCCAAATCTTGATAATATTATCAGCACTGCCACCACTGGCGATCGCCTCTCCATTTGGGCTAATGGCAACAGAATAGATATAGCCAGAATCTTTCTTTAAAGTGCGAATTTCCTCTCCAGTTGTTGGATTCCAAAGTTTAATGGTATTGTCATTGCTACCACTAACCAAAACCACTCCATTAGGAGTTTTGTCGTTACCTGCATTTTGCAGATATGCAACAGAATTAACTTTGTCGGAATGCTGGTTCAGCGTGTAAGTAGCTTCTCCTGTAACCAAATTCCAGAGTTTGATTGTCTTGTCCTTGCTACCACTAGCAAGAGTGACACCATCCGGACTAAAAGCAACAGAAAGAACAATGTCGGAATGTCCTTTAAAGGTGCGAATTTCCTTTCCTGTTGCTAAGTTCCACAGTTTAATTGTCTTGTCCCAACTTCCACTAGCAAGGGTTGCACCATCCGAACTGTTCGCATCGCGTTGCGGAGCAAAGGCGACAGAAGCAACTCCATTGGAATGTCCCTTGAAAGTACCAATTTCCTGACCTGTTTCTAGATTCCACAATTTAATCGTCTTGTCCAAACTTCCACTAGCAAGGGTTTTGCCATCCGGACTAAAGGTGATGGAAGATACCCCATTAGAATGTCCCTTTAAAGTGCCGATTTCCTCTCCTGTTTCTAGATTCCATAATCTGATAGTTTTGTCTGCACTGCTACTAGCAAGAGTTTTGCCGTCAGGAGAGAAGGCGACAGCCCAAACCCATGTTGAGTGTCCTTTAAGAGTGCGGATTTCTTGTTGGTTCGCTACATTCCATAGTTTAATTGTGTTATCATCACTGCCACTGGCAAGGAACTTACCGTCAGGGGAGAACGCAACAGAATTCACATCGCTGGAATGTCCTTTCAGGGTGTTGGGTGAATCAGAATCTTCCGAAGTTCTACTTATCGGCTGACTGGGTGCAAAAGGCTTGGTAATGAAGAGTGGACGAAGGTATGAATACCATCCTCCTAATCCCAACACCACAATCCCAGCACCAAGCAGCAAATATTTCTTTAGCTTACCGTCTGGTAGTAGTGAAGTGAATTGCCCTGATGATGATGGGGCGACTGAAAGTAAGGTTGAGGATAGTGGTTGTGACTGACGTAACACGTCCTTATGAACTTCATTAGCCGATTGATAACGCTCTTGGAAGTCTATTTTTAACAGCTTGTTTAAAACTTTAGCCAATTTTAGGCGTGAAATTGTTCCACTTTGACCTGGTTGATTCAAATATCGCTGCCAATTATTCACCCAACTATAGCCATGTTGCATCCATAGTTTAGATGGAGAAACCCCAGTCAACAAATGAAAGCAAGTCGCACCCAAACTGAATAAATCACTAGCTGGGTAAGCTTTTCCATCTTGCATCTGTTCAATTGCGGTATAACCGTGCGAACCAATGGTAGTGCCAATTTTAGTCTGTACAGTTGCGGTAAGCTGTTTTGAAGCTCCAAAATCAATCAGCACCAATCGGCGATCGCTCTCACGGCGGATAATATTCTGTGGCTTGATATCTCGATGAATCACCCCACGTGCGTGGATAAACTCAAGGACAGGCAGTAAATCCAGCAAAAGTTCTCGAATTTTGCTTTCACTGTAAGTTCCCTGTGTCTGCAATTCTTTTAGTAAATTCTGTCCTTCGATATATTGCTGCACTAAAAACAGGTATTTATCCTGCTCAAAATAAGCCAAAAGTGTGGGAATTTGATGATGTTGTCCTAACTGCTGAAGTTGTTTTGCCTCTTCTTTAAATAACTCCACTGCCTTTTTCAAAGCAGAAGTTTCCTGGAGTTTTGGTGCCAATTGCTTAACAACGCAAGGTTCATTCAGCTTGTCTATATCCTCTGCTAGATAAGTCCTGCTAAATCCCCCTTCATCAGACAGTACATTAATGACACGATAACGACTCCTTAACAAAGGAATCAATGGTGTGTTGCAATTTCGGCATTGCTGGTTACCATCTGGATTTAAAGGATTTTGGCAATCGGGATTCAGGCAGCAGAGCATACTGGGAATCCATGTGCAACTGAAGTATATGTTAAGGTTAAGCGATGCCGTATAATTTTGCCATCTTTTGTCTGAATCAATAAGATTCTCATTTTACATAAACGCGCTTTGCTTTGTTGTCAACTAACTATCTTACAATCTAAGTGCATTTCACGGCATTCTGCTTGAGCGATACATATGGATGTCGTTGTGAACATAAATACCTGTTATCTATTTCATCCTCTTTTGCCTATTTTCCGGATTCTCACCCATAGTCTGAATGCGATAAGACAAAGAATTTTGCGTGTGCAAAAGGCAATTTTAGGAACATTTTTACTCCAGGATAGTCATAGTACTGCTTTTTGTGTTTTTTGTCATAAAAATATGTAGACCGTACCAGGTAATGATTTATTTGTAGAAAAATTAACAGCAACTTTTTACCATATTTAGTAAAATTTATACAAGTAAGTCAACTTTTTTAGTTCTGCTTGACAGGCAAAAAGCAAATTAAGCAGAACGTAGTATGTAAGCTAAATAAAACAAGGTGTAAATCTATCTTTAGCAAGGTATAAATCTACCTTTAGATTGACGTGAAAAATAAAAAATGAGGAGTGAATGATGGCACGAAAAAATAATAAACATTATAGAGATAGATTAAATTTTGTTTTAATTTTGTGCATGAGCAGTAGTTGGTTGACAACGAGTTATGCTCTGCCTATTAGGGTTTTGGCAAGCCCACTACGTTCTGAACATTTCATAATTGCCAAACCACCAGATGAGAGACAACCAGAAGCAGTAGAAAAAGGAATTGAGCAAATTCCTGTCGCTCAACCGCCTTTATCTCAGCAACGCAAACAATCTATTGAGTCACCTTTACCTCCAGCTTCCACACCCACAGCAACAGGGACTAGCACCTCAACACCGAAACCTGCGGACACTGGGACAACTTCCACACCCACAGCAACAGGGACTAGCACCTCAACACCGAAACCTGCGGACACTGGGACAACTTCCACACCCACAGCAACGGGGACTAGCACCCCAACACCGAAACCTGCGGACACTGGGACAACTTCCACACCCACAGCAAC
>JXCB02000002.1:957685-1082597 GCA_000828075.3 Tolypothrix campylonemoides VB511288
CTGCACCCACAGCAACGCGTAATACCACCCCAACACAGAAACCTGCCGCCACTGGCACGACTTCTGCACCCACAGCAACGGGGACTACCATCCCAGTACCGAAACCTTCCAATACTGGTTATCCTTCCATACCCACAGTGACAGGTACTACTACCTCAGCACGTAACCCTTCAGGTGGTCGTTCCACTCCTTCACGTCAAAGAAATCGCCAGCCAGGTAATGTTGGTTCGCCACTTGCTACTTCCATAACACCTACTTTTAGGGAAATTAATTTTGTAGATATCGCCTTCGGTGTTTTGGCTCCGGGTGACTATCAGTCACAAGGCAGATATTTTCATTTTTACCAGTTTGAGGGCAGAGAAAACCAACTGATTCAAATTAGACTCACGGGCAGTGCGGATCAACGTCGCTCAAACAATTTGAGTCTAGACCCCTACTTGCTTCTGCTTGACCCGAATAATCAAGTTCTTTTAAAACGAGGTACTGGCTCCGGAGTAGATAATCGAGGAGTGAGGGATGCATTTATATTTGTACGATTGCCTGCAAAGGGTACTTACAAAATTGCAGTCACAAGCCAAAACCCATCACAAAAAGGTCGTTATAGCATCGCTCTCAGGAATGATAGAGCCAGCTACACTTTAGATCAATCCAACGAACTGACACCAGAGGGCTTAACCCTGAAACAAAACAGAAGCCCTTACAATGTTTCCAAATTTCAGGGTAAGAAAAACCAACTTGTTAGTATCCGTGTGGATAGTGTTTTTGAGCAGTTTTCTCCGTATATAGTCCTGCTAAATTCTAAAGGGCAAATCGTAGCCTCGGATAGTGACAAAGACGGGAAGTACAGTGCTCTCATTGACCGCGCTAGGCTACCGGAAGATGACACTTACTACATAGTGGTCATTTCAGCAAATGCCCAGGAACGCGGCACATACCGATTGACACTCTTTTAAAAAGAATTGTGAATCTTGAATGACGAATGATGCGATTTATAATTCGTTATTCATGATTCATCATTTTCCAGCAACGTGCCAAATCTTAATAGTCTTGTCAAAACTGCCACTAGCAAGGGTTTTACCATCTGGACTAAATGCCACAGACCAAACTCTGCTGGTATGCCCGCTTAAGGTACCTATTTGCTGTCCACTAGGCAAATTCCAAAGTTTGATAGTTTTGTCCCAACTACTACTGGCAAGAGTTTTGCCATCAGGGCTGACAGCGACAGATAAAACCTTGTTAGTGTGCCCTGTAAAGGTAGAAATTTCTCTTTGCTTAGTGAGATTCCATGATTTGATTGTTTGGTCCCAACTGCCACTGACTAAAGTAACACCATCAGAGCTGAAAGCAAGGGAGGAAACAGCCTCGGAATGCCCTTTAAGGGTATAAGTTTCCTTTCCTGTTGCTATGTTCCACAAATTAATGCTGTTGTCAAAATAGTTACCACTAGCAAGATTCTTGCCATTTGGACTAAACGCAACAGTGTTAACCACGTCGCAAGCACCTTTGAGGGTGCGGATGTTCTCGCCTGTAGCCAACTTCCACAATTTAATAGTCTGGTCCCAACTGCCACTAGCAAGGGTTGAACCATCAGCACTGATGGCAACAGACTGCACTGAAGCTAGATGTCCTGTCAGAGTCCGGATTTCTTTTCCTGTATCGAGATTCCACAGTTTGATTGTCTTGTCAGCACTACCACTGACAAGGGTCTTGCCATCAGGGCTAAAAGCTACTGAATTTATCCACTGAGAATGCCCTGTTAAAGTTCGGATTTCTTTTCCTGTATCGAGATTCCACAGTTTGATTGTCTTGTCTCCACTAACACTGGCAAGAGTGTGTCCATCCGGGCTGATGGCAACTGCCAAAATGGAGTCGGAGTGTCCTGCAAGGGTGAAGGCTGCAGATAAATTTCCCAAGGGTGTTGTTTGAGGTTGACTGCTGTTAGAAAATACACTAGTGGCAGCAGGGGAAGATTGCCAATACCAAACTCCGCCAACTGCCAAAAGTGCGATCGCCCATAAGGCTACTGCGTTCCGCGCGATCGCTACACCCGTCAACACTTTAATTTTTGAGTCAGTCATCTTTACATAACGCCTGCCAATTCTACAGTTGTGCTGTTCTCACATTGCTAGCTTGAAAATAGAACTCCGCAGCTAGAAACTCAGAATGCAGAAGAAAAAATAAATTTTCATCTGTCCTGGTGAAGCAGCGCTCTTTGGAGGGTTCGGTTTCCCGACCCAGGCGACTGCTGTAAGCGCAAAGCGTGCCGCAGCGCCTCCGCGTAGCGTCTCCGCAGGAGATACCCGAAGGGTGTACGCAGTTCATGATGGCTACTTAAAAGAAACAGAGAACATCTTAGTTGTTTGGGAATACATTTATTTACCAATTGAGGCGATAATATTCCGGATTATTCACCACGCTTTATAGGTATTTTTTGTAGCATTAACAAACTAAAAGGCTTAAAAACAAAAAAATTTAAAAAGACATTTGCCAAATCTTAATAGTTTTATCGTCGCCTCCACTGACAAGAGTCTTTCCATCCCAACTAAAGACGACAGACTGAATTCCATCAGTATGACCCTCCAAGCTGCGAATTTGCCGTCCTGTTGCCAAATTCCACAGTTTGATAGTTTTGTCAAAACTGCTACTGGCAAGGATTGTCCCATTGGGACTAAAAGCAACAGAGGTGACTTTGCCAGAATGACCTTCCAGTGTACGAATTTGCCGTCCTGTTGCCAAATTCCATAGTTTGATAGTTTTGTCAAAACTGCCACTGGCAAGAATTTTGCCATCAGGACTAAAAGCAACAGAGGTGACTTTGCCAGAATGACCTTCCAGTGTACGAATTTGCTGCCCTGTTGCCAAATTCCAAAGTTTGATGGTTTTGTCAAAACTGCCACTGGCAAGGATTTTGCCATCGGGACTAAAAGCAACAGACCGAACCCAGTGAGAATGCCCTCTGAGTGTGCGAATTTCTTTTCCTGTTGCCAAATTCCAAAGTTTAATCGTGTTGTCGTCGCTGCCATCAGCAAGTATCTTGCCATTATGACTAAAGGCAAGGGTATGAACTGAGTTAGTATGCCCCTCCAAAGTACGGATTTCTTGTCCCGTTGCCATATTCCAAATTTTAATCGTTCTATCCTCGCTACCACTGACCAAGGTTTCCCCATCTGAACTAATACTGAGGAAATTAACTGTATCGGTATGCCCGCTAAGGGTAGAGATTTCTTGCCCCGTTAGCAAACTTAACAATTTGATACTGTTATTGCTGTTACTGGCAATTGTCTTGCCATCCGGGCTAATAGCGACAGATAAAATTGAGTCGGAATATCCTTTGACAGTAGAGGCTAAGGAAAAATGTCCTAGAGGCTGTGGATGCTGATGAAAAATCACATCTCGATTGACAGCGCTACTGTTTGATTGACTCAAACTCGAGGATATTCTTATTTCCAGACGACGGAATTGCTGATACCAAAACTTCCCTGAAGCTAATAAGATGATGGCACTAAAAGCCAAGACTGAATTTCTCAATAAGATATATCGTTTTGGTACAGATGGCGACTCAGTCGCTGGTAATTTTGTTATGTGCTTTGTTGGAGTTACTACTCTTAATTGTGATGTTTGTTGCTGCTTGATACTCAAATCTGCAAGTACTTCATTGGCTGATTGGTACCGATGCTGCATATCTTTTTGCAACAGCTTATCGAGAACCTGTGCTAATTCTCCAGTGATTGGGCTTTTGAGATACTGCTGCCAATCTTGTACCCAGCTATACCCATATTCCGCCCATAGTTTAAAAGGGGAAACTCCAGTGAGCAAATGAAAGCAGGTCGCCCCGAGACTAAACAAATCACTTGCTGGATAAGCTGAACCATCTCTTATTTGTTCAATAGGGGAATAGCCTTGTGAACCAATTGAAGTCCCCATTTTTATCTTTACTTTTGCTGTTAACTGCTTTGCAGAACCAAAATCAATGAGAACTAAATTCCCGACTGTTCCCAAAACTCCTGTTGTTGACGGTAGGGAGGCTCGACGGCGGATAATATTTTGTGGTTTTATATCTCGATGAATCACTCCTTGCTCGTGGATAAAGTTCAAAACGGGCAGTAAATCCAGCAAAATTTCTTTAATTTCACTACAGTGATACTTCTTCTTCTGTTGCAATTCACTTAACAAATTCTGCCCATCGATAAACTGCTGTACTAAATACAGGTAGTTATCTTGCTCAAAGTAAGCCAAAAGCGTCGGTATTTGGGGATGCGCTCCTAGCTCTTGCAGTCGCTGAGCCTCTTTTTGAAACAAATCTATTGCTTTATTCAACGCCCAAGTTCCTTGGACTCTTGGTGCTAATTGCTTGACTACGCACCTTTCATTTAATTTATCTATATCTTCTGCTAAATAAGTTCTACCAAATCCACCTTCATCAGAAAGAACTTGAATGATACGGAAGCGATTTCGCAGCATTACCACTAGTGGGGTGCTGCACGTTTGGCAATGCTTCTTCCCACTAGCATTTAGAGGATTTGGGCAATCAGGATTAAGGCAGCAGATCATCATTTGATATGTGCGACTGCGTGACAGATTACGCTTAAGTTATGCCTGATTTTTTTCATAATGATTAATTATTCTCCTTATTATACAAAATTTCAATTACAAAAGTTTTTAATCTCAAAATCTTAAGAGTTTTACTTGAATCTCCGCGAATACCATAATAAATCATGGTATTAATAAAAACCAACCAACATCAAAAAATAATACAAAACACCAGTTGTTTCCATTTATTAACAAGGATAAACGGAGATTTACAGAGATATTTTGATGTATCTTTACCTTTATAGCTCTATCAATTTATGAAACATTTAAATTTTTCAAAATTTTCATGAATTTTAGCTGAAATAGTCATACATCTGGTTTTTAACCTTTTGATTGTTAATGAATCACAATTATTAATTGATACATCGGCTCACTAACACTTCAATTCACCATTCAATTCTCCACATTTTCATTCATAGCTAGCGCAGGTACTTGGTAGTACTTTGCCTGACGACAATTGTTAAGTAAACAAGCCCAAATAAATTGAGCTATATAAAGATTTGTAAAAACATCGTAAACCTATATCCTATGAACTTCCAAATAAAAAATATTCAATCGCTCTTAGACAAGGAGGACAAGATAGATTTGAGGGAAGAAGTCATGTTTGGCGATCGCATGATTGCGTTGCGCTAAGTTCCGTTCGCGTAGCGTGCGTGCGGATACGCGCAATCACGACGAGCCGGGAAGCTTGGAACTGCACATTTGACCAAGCTGACTTTGCTTTAATACCAAGTCCGTTTAAACACTCATCGTTACCAACGTGCGTACACCCCTTCCCGATGTTTTGGGGAACTTACCAGTTCTTTCTGGGGATTACCAGTAAGGGGAGTTTTGGCGTAACCCAAAGTCGGGGTCGGGTTCTGGCAGAATAGACTCATCAACCAGACTTGAGATAAAACATCCATATGGCCATGTAATATTTTTGCAGATAGGCGATTCATGAAGCACAAAAGCTTATTAAACTCTAAAGTCTTTTCAATCTAACCAAAAAGATTTTTTTTTGCTAGTAGTAATACAATATCTTTGCCAAATCCTAACTTTTCCAGGACTTATACAGCAGAATTCCGCAGCTAGGAACTTAGAAGTAAAAGGGCTTTATGTCAGCTTTTAGACAAAGCGCGTTGTACTTCATTTACTTGCAAGGTGCTGTATGATGCCCGGCAAATTACCCATAATAAAACTGCTAATACCTTGAATCAACTCATGACAAAACACATCATCGGGTTAACTGGAGGCATTGCTACAGGCAAAACCACTGTTGCCAATTATTTAGCTAGTACTTACAATTTGTCTATTTTAGATGCAGATATTTATGCCAGAGAAGCAGTATCTGTAGATTCGCCTATTCTGCTAGAAATTGCTCAACGTTACGGTAAACAAATTTTACTTGCAGATAGAAACCTTAACCGTCAGAAGTTGGGAGAGATTATTTTTAAAAATCAAAAGGAACGCAACTGGGTAGAGGATTTGATTCATCCGTATGTGGGCGATCGCTTTCTAGAAGAAATTGCCGTATCATCAGCAGAAACACTAGTGTTAGTTGTGCCTTTGCTGTTTGAAGCCGGAATGACTCATTTAGTGACAGAAATTTGGGTAGTCAGTTGTTCTGAACAACAGCAATTAGAAAGATTGATGAGGCGGAATAACTTAACTTTAGAGCAAGCACGAGCTAGGATTATGAGTCAAATGGCAATAACAGAAAAAATAGCTCGTGCGGATGTTGTGTTGGATAACTCCTCTACTCTCGAAGTGCTACTTAAACAGGTAGATGCAGCAATCTTGGGCTTCGAGCTGAGATAATATGTTTGACACTTCAGAAACCACGCAATAAGACAGAACGCCGTAGAAGTAACTCGTGGGCGTTCTACCAATTGCGGATGTTTTTAGAATACAAGCGATTGAGGCACGGCGTCGAGGTAATAACCGTTCCCGGTGCCTATACGAGCCAAACTTGCCATCAATGTCTACACATTGGTTTGCGCTCTGAAAAGAGTTTAATCTATAAGCTCGCCAAGGTTAAAATCTATTCTTATCCAACCTTTGAGTCTTCGTAAATTGTCGAGAAGGAGTAAGGGAATTTGCCAGTGATGTACCATCAGGAAGGGTAGGGGATCATCCACCTCAAAAATTGCGTCTTTCCCCCGCAAAATGTTTCTTACCCAGGTTTGTAATTGCTTTAATGATCTAATCCCAGTCAACCTCCAGACTTCGTGATACAGCCAATAGGTTGGCTTACTATCTGGTAGAGGTTGCAAAGGTTCAACCAAAGGCTGTTTACCAAGGTATGCATCTGCTACCCCTGGATGGTTGTAAAACATAGTAATCGCGGAATGAGTGCGGGGGTTGCACTCAATCGGATAAACACTTCCATCAACAGCCTTAATGATGTCAAAGGAAGCCTCTCCGGTAAGTCCCAGTTCTTTGACAAAACGACTCACCCATTGCAAAATTTCAGGTTTATCAACATTTTCGTAGTTGACTTGGAAGGCGGATGACTCACAGCAGCAGTACAGTCTTAACTCCCCATCTCTTAAGGTACTGTGAGTGCAGTATTCCTGTCCGGGGATGAATTCCTGCATAATCCAGGGGTTATCCTCGCTGATCGGAAGACTGTTGACAAATGCTGCTGTCTGTTCAGGCGTGTCGCAGGGTAGCTTGGTCATGTTCAAGCGGCGCACGGAGTCGTAGGGTATGCTTTTGAGAATGTACTTATTCTTCTCGTGCGAAAAGTCGAAGTTTAGAACTTGTTCTGGAGCAGTAATTTTGAAGGATTTGGGAACTGATAAACCGAACGATCGCGCAATTTCTGCAAAGGCAAACTTATCATCCAACATCTTGGTCACTTCACCATCGAAGTGGAAAACCTCGCAACAGCCTGATAACACTGGCTTGTTCTCAGGATCAAAGTAGCTGACGGCGAAAATGGCGACCGGGATAAAAAAGTCTATGTTTTCTTTTTTGGCGATCGCACGCATGGCTTGAGTGTAGCCTTCTAAATCTTTCTGCGGTTCCGGGACGGTATAATAGCCAGCAACAGCTTTGGAAAATCGATGACCACTTAACCAGTATTTGTGGATGTCAACTAAAATCACCCGATGTCCTGCGGCGTGAAATGACCGCGCTAGCTGAAGGGTTTTGGTCATCCTACCGCCACCGATCAAGATATTTTTGGGATTCTCGCTTAAAACCACTTGTTTGTGAAACGGTCGGCTGAAAAAATTCCACAGCAACGCTGTTAAGACGACGATGCAGTTGAAGGGAAAAGCGATCGCCAGTAATGCAAGGGTACCCAAGTTTTGGAACACTGCAAAAATACGCGCCTTTATAAATTGCAATTCAACCATCAGCTCTAAAAATTTTGTCTTGAAAGTAATTATAGTCTCGGTTGCCTTGATAGCGCCAAAAGTTGAGAACCTATTTGAAGCAAGCAATATGTGTTCTACCCATTTACGAGACAACTCGCCGTCTCTTGCCTACTAGAGAGCCGTTCGGAGTCGAGTCAACAGTGCGTTTTCAATTTCGGCATAATCTTATATAGTCTTCTCGCAGATTTTTCGTGTTGTTCGGTAGATATTGGACAGCAATTAAAATTGCCTATGGGCTTGCTCACCATGATTAACAATTCAAAATTCAAAATTCAAAATTCAAAATTAAACACAGTTTGAGTTGGCGATTTAAACCCCAACTCAAACTGAAACTACGTATAGACGTAGGGGTCTTAAACCCTTTAATTTACGATAAGCATTGAGCTAAACAGCATATATGTGGTATCATCTTTAACCATATACGCCCTCAACCCCAGCAATAAATCGTGGGCTTGCGGGCTTCGATAGTCGGTTAATCTACAGTCGCTTAATCTACAGAAGCTGCAATTTCCAATGCTGAAAAGGACGCTTCTTGAGGCTTGAAGCCTATGATATTCCGTATTAGCTGCATAACAGACACACTGCGCGGTTCTTGCACGAATACCAAGGGTAACAGAGCAACCAATCGTAAAATAGCTGAAAGAGCAAATAACCCTGTTAAGCCAGCAATAATATCTAACCCAGCTATGTAGCCGCCAGCAGCTGAACCCAAACCACCGCACGTTCCAGCAACAGCTGCGGCGATCGCATAATATTGAGAAGGACGAGTTGCTGATGCTATGGACATTTGAATATTGGTAATGCACAAGTCAGTCGCTGCCCCAAAACCGCCACAGACCAAGTGTATGAGCGGTAGCCACACCCATACGGAAACTGAATCAGACCCAACAAACAGCCAGAATAAAGGTGTGACTGCTATCAAAATGCCAACTAACAACAGCAAGGGACGATTACCAATCTTGTCAGCTAACCTTCCCCAGAACACTAGCATGACTAAGTTGGCTCCAGCTACCAAACTGGTATACAGTGTGACTGTGCCCAAATCCAAAGCCAAATCTTTCATCATGTAAAGATTGAAAAATGGTGCGCTCAGGTTGATCGCAAACATCCACAATCCCAAATAAAGCAGAAACTTTAAGAAATTGATGTCTTGAAAAATATTGAGTTTTTCAGGTTGGTTACAAGTTGTTCTCTGTTGTTGGGGCTTTGCTTTGCTATGTTCGATTATTTGTGGGTTGACATCCGTCATCCAAAACTGACACGCTAAACTCAACAGCCCAATGACAACTCCCAATAACAACAGCACACCGTAACCTTGGATTGTCCCACCAGGCCAAGCCGAGATAGCAAAACCAAGAAGTGGCACACAAACAAGATTAGTCAAACTCGCGGCACTATTGCGAATTCCAAAATACCGACCTCGTAAGCGTTGGGGAACTAAAGCAGCCATCCAGCTAAACCAGGCACAACTCCCTAAAGCTCCTAGGATATTGGTGATTAGGATGATTCCCAATGTCCAACTGACGAGTTGGTGTGAAGCAGTATTAGACCACCCCAACCATGCAATGCCCGCAACTAAAATCAGCCACAGTAGTCTCGAAGGTGCAAAAATTGCTAAAATGTACCAATGGCGACTTTTCATACTGTCGGCAATATACGCTCCCAGTGGTTGGAGAAAATTCACCAGCATGGGAATTGACGACAGCAAACCAATTTCAACTGGGGTAGCACCTAGCTCGAGTAAGAAGTTAATCAGCAATACGCCGCCGGTGATGTTGGAAAAAATAGTCGCTAAAACACCATCGATAGTAGATGCCTTAAGGCTTGTCCTCGTGGCTTGCTTGGAAATTTTTGGCGGCGCGTCAGTCTTGATGATTGGTGCAGATGCAGGTACGGGTTCTAGTACTTCTAAAACCGGGGAAGATAAGGTGTTCACTATAGTAAAATAAAGGTATTAAGTTGGACAAGCAAGTAATGAACAACCAGTGTTAGTGGTCGTAACCTGAGAATACTCTGGCTCTTAGGCTCTACATAAGAGTCAGCGGAATGATAGATTTATCAATCTCTGGAAACAAAAAAATAAAAGATAAAATTCCATCCAACGATGAGATGCAGACCGTAGCTATTTACGGCTACTTAAGCTATAACAAGCCTTAAGTTAGGAAGACGCAACAGCCAAAAGTATGTTGTTTACTCAGTAGATACAGCGTTGTTACTTCATGCAGCATTGCTGAAGTATTAGCTGAAAAAAGCTACAGGATACCAAACTATGTTTTCCCTGTGCTGCTTGCTTCAAACAGCATTAGATGGAATTGTCAAGAAATTTTAATTGATGCCTTTTGCATCGTTTTTCTGGTAACAGCACTCTTGTACTCTTATCCCACTGGAAGAATACCTACTTTTTAACGTTCGCATACCGCCAAAAACGCTTTAGACGCGCAGCGAAATGCCGTAGGCTAGAACGCCAACGAGGAGTAAAGAAGAATAAATAGGTAATCTTATAGCGGCAAGGCAGTAGGACAGATAAGTAAGGGTTTATTTTCCATTGAATGAAAAAGTAGTTACCCTAAATGAGTGGCGAAGAGAAGGAATCACTAAGTGTTACGAATGTATACAACTACTTTTCATTTTTATTTAAAAATTTAATTTTTATTTCTTTATTTAGAATTATAGTGCAATTTGAGGAATCATAAACAACATTTTTTTTCTATGGTAAAACTAAAAATGACCTGTCAATGACTATAGGTTAGGTGCGGTGATCTCCAAGGCGATCGCCCCGCTGTTTGAGGGTTGATGTGAGTTGTATGAAATAGCCGCTTTCCAAGCAATGGCAGATAATACCATAGGTTAGCCAGTCCCGACTTGAGGTGGACTTGCAACTGCAACAAGAAGTAGTACTCAACTTCTAGCTACCTTGTTTTTGCATTTCCTGTTGTCGCATAGGCATAGCATCGATTTGCTCAAAAATGGCTTTGGCTTGGACAGGAGTCGTTTGACGACGCTTGACGCCCCCGTCTTTACCAACCAAAATAACGCGGAAATCTTGAGCGCCAACTTGAAGGCGATCGCGCAGCCTAGCAGCTGAAGAAGGATCTATTTGCTGTGAATCTGCATAACTATTTCCATCTGTCAAGACTTCAACGAGAATCAAATCTCGCTCAACAAAAGCTGATTTGTGTCCTTGGAATTTTTGCATCTGCTGTTGATAAGCAGGGTTGTTGCTGGAGGGAGCAAACACTAGCAACACTCGGTTTTTCCATTTTTGAGAACTCAGGTTAAATGAGGGCATAATAACAGCATGATTGGGTGAAGCTTGAGCATACGTAGATGTACTTGCTGGCAGTAGGATAAAAAATGCCAGTAAGGAAAGAGTAATCAATGCTGACTTATTCACAATCGAACTCCTCCTAACGCTGAGGGGTGAAAAATTGCTTGATATCTACAAGTCCCCTTTTAAGGTATCATCTATTTTTCCGAATCTTCCTGTATCGAGTATAAAACAGGGGCAAGGAAAGCCTTTGAGATTAAAAAAGGTTAAAATCTAGGTGTTTATTTGGGTGCATTGAACATATATTTGCTGAACTTTGCAAACCTCAAAATGCGAATTTTATTCGTCTCTATTCACTTTCCTAGTGATTTAAGCACTTGTACCCAAGGTGTATACAAAAGGATGTCACTGTTTATTGATGCCATCAAAGAGATTGGTGAAATAGACATGCTGTTTTTTGTGCCACCGGAAACACAAGTTTCTCCAGATGCGATCGCCCAAACAGAACGTAGCTTTTCTCAACACTGGCAAACAAAGATTAACCTATTTCTTTGCCCCAAAGAGGAACAGAACTCACTCCCCAATTGGCGACAGCAGTGGGACGGCATTTTCAACTTTTTCAAACAGTCAGACTTTTTCATATCGCCGCAGCAGATGCAAGCACTTGAAAAATGTTTGAGCCGAAAACCAGATGCGGTATTTGTGCATCGACTGTCATCAATGAGTGCTTTGATGCAGGTACAGCAACCTCTACCACCTGTTTTTCTTGATTTGGATGATATTGAACATATCAGTTTTATGCGCCAAATTCGGCAGCCACCCACTGGGCTTGCAACACAGCTGTATTACTTGCAAGTACCTGCGCGTTTTTGGGGTGAGATGCAAGCGATTCGTAAGGCGCGTTCCTCGTTTGTTTGTTCAAGCGGCGATCGCCGCTATCTAACAAAACGCTTAGGATTGCCCAATGTTGTGACTGTACCCAACGCAATTGCGATTCCAGAACAACAACCGATTGCACAAGAACCCACTTTGCTGTTAATAGGAGGTTACAACTATTTTCCCAACATGAACGCCGCCAACTTTCTCATCGAACAAGTGTGGACTGATATCTATAAAGCCATACCGGATGCTAGGTTAATCATTGCAGGACCTTATCCGCAAAATATTCGCAGCTACAACAAAAAAGTTCCAGGTGTTGAGTTTCCTGGATTTGTGGATGATATGGATGCGCTTTATCAGAGTTCTCGTGTGGTGTGCTGTCCGATCTTTTCCGGAGGAGGAACACGAGTCAAAATGATTGAAGCCGCTGCTTATGGCAAACCAATTGTTGCAACAAGCATCGGGGCGGAAGGATTGGAAATGAAGGATGGACAGGAATTTTTGATGCGCGATCGCCCCAAAGCTTTTGCCCAAGCATGCTTGGAACTGTTGCGCAATGATGATTTGTGCAAGCGCTTGGGTGATGCTGCTCGTGCAGCGGCGATCCGCCATTACGATCGCACCAACATTGTGCAACAAATTAAACAGCAGATCCAGTCTCAACTATAGAGGTTCTGGGCTGTATGCAGCACAAGGTAGAGGTACAGCATACTGTGCCTCTACCAACGTAGGACTTACGCACAGACAACGGAAAAACTAACCGCAGAGGAGGATACTTCTGTGCGGGGGTTCCCCCCGTTGAAGAAAGTGTCCGTGGCGCAGAGGGCACAGAGGAATGAGAGTTTTAGAGAGATTTTGCGTAAGTCCTAAAACGATTTGTATTGTACTCAATTGAAAACGGCTATAACTTCTTTCCCCACAATTAAATTTTGTTACTGTTCATGGACAAAACAAAGTATCGCGGGTGTCGCGCCCTGTCGTTGGATTGGTACCTTTGGCTACCTTGCACAATTTGTCTTGCTCATCCTTACGCAGTAGCACGTCAGTAAAATCTGCTCCGTCAATAATAGCACCATCAAACTTGGTGTTAGCAGCGAAAGCGCCCTCCAGCACGGCATTTGTCAAATTTGCTTTGATGAGACGAGCTGAGTCTAAAGTCGCATTTGTGAGGTTAGCCCCCTCAAGATTTGCTGATTCCAAATTTGCAGCAAAAAAGCTGACACCACTTAAATTAGCGTTGCTGAAGTTGCTGCTGCGGAGATTAGCATGAGAAAAGCTAGAGTCTGTTAAATCACGTCCTGAGAAACCAGCTTCTATCAAGCTTTCTTTGTTGTAGTCAAGTGCTAAAGCTTCTGGCGCAAAACCTGCAAAACCTAGAGATACAGTGATGCAAATCACAACCCAAAGCAATAAATTGAGTATGCTTACGCACATCCGATCGCTTAACTTACTCATCGTACTTTTTGCTAATGGCACATCCTCCATATCATTATCCCGATATAGGTATCGCAGGAGAAGACCTGGTAGCCCAATGGTTACAATCCAAAGGTTGGGTGATTTTGCATCGTCGATGGCGTTACCGACAAGGAGAAATCGACATCATTGCTGAATACGATGGACAGCAGGAGACAAGCAGACAAAAAGACTTGGGGAAAACTTGCTCATCTCCCCTTTTGGCATTTGTCGAAGTCAAAACTCGTAGCCAAGGGAATTGGGATGCAGGGGGAAGAAACGCCCTCACAAAACACAAGCAAACAAAGCTCTGGCATACAGCCCTGATGTTTTTAGCTAAATATCCTGAGAAGGCAGACTACCCTTGCCGATTTGATGTCGCTATTGTATGCTATGAACCGATATCAGAAGAGTTAGGTCTTGTGACAATTGCCCAAGAAGCCATAGCCAGTTCATCAGTGGGTGGACACCTGTTGATGTTACAGGAATACATTAAGGGTGCTTTTGATACTTAAACCAATAAAAGAGCCGCTGTTTTGTCCTGTCGTAAAGTCTTTAGTAGCAATTCACGTCTATATTTATTTAATTTACAACCAACTTACAATCAACGGTAAAGAGTAATCGGTAAGAGAGAGAACATCTCAATTACCAATTACTGCTCACCATAATCTTTAACATAGGGGGTGTTAAAACTTGAAGGTATTACGCCAGCGTTTCTGGACAATAGCCCAATCCCCTGACGAACTGTTGCCGGAACGCCTCTATTTCCTCTTTTTCCGGCTTACCATGAGAGACAATCGCGACTTGGTAGCGACGCATAACGTCAACTGGACACTGTCCCGCTTCCAAACTCCAAAGTGCCATTTGGACTCGCATCGGCGGCTCGTAGCTAATTCCTAATTCACTTAAGAAAGCGCGAATGTCGCCATCTTCTTGAGGTGAGAGGTGACGCTTTAGTTTTACCCGAATCACCCAACCATCAATCTGATGAATTACCGTGAGAAACGAAACAGGTATTTGGGGTTTAGCGTGCAAAAATTGAACAACCCTTAGAGTTAGACTGGCATTTGCCAGGTAATACAAGTATTCCATCTTGGTGCTTGGGATCAAAGCCAATCCTACATTCTTATTATTCGTATACATACCCCAGTACCCGCTAGGGTAAAAGCCCCCGTTTCTAGATGGGGAGGTTTACCCAATTTTTATAAAGGTGTTTGCGTGTTCATTACCAGCATCCAGATCAAAGCCACGGAAACTCATTAAGCGTTGATCCCCGATAATTTTTATCAATATCAGCTCAAATCTGGTTATTTGATAAAGTTCATATATCAATGCAGCAACAACGAACAAAAAGCAATTTAAACACAATATCTAGCCCTAAGAAGGAAGACGTGGAATTCGAGAGTTGTTTATCTGGATATGACTATGAATTACCTCAAGAACTCATTGCCCAAAACCCAGTGGTTCCTAGGGATAGTTCCAGACTTTTGGTAGTAAATTCTCCTAGTACAGGTACAGACACGGCACCCCTACACCATATTTTCCGAGATTTGCCTGAGCTTCTGCATTCAGGGGATTTACTAGTAATGAATAACACAAAGGTGATGCCAGCGCGGCTGTATGGTTGTAAATCCACAGGCGCGGAGATAGAGGTGCTGTTGTTAGAGGAGCAAAAGCATAATTGTTGGTTAGCCCTAGTCAAGCCAGGAAAACGTTTTAAAACAGGAGCAAAGATTTTTTTTGAAGCAAGGGGAGAGGGAACCAGAGAGGGAGAGAGTGAGAGAGGGAGGGATTCTCACATTCCCTCACTCCCTCAGTCGCTCACTCCCTCATCCTCCTCATTCCCACCTGAGTTGACTGCTACAGTTCTAGAAACAGACGAGGCGACTGGTGGGCGTTTGTTGCAATTTGATTTGCCAGAAGGGATGTCCTTAGTGCAATTATTGGATGTATTTGGAGAAGTCCCTCTACCGCCTTACATCACTGCGTCTGATGCTGAAAACAAACAGTATCAGACGGTTTACGCAAAAACTCCAGGAGCCGTCGCAGCTCCCACAGCAGGGCTTCATTTTACAACAGAATTACTAGAGCGGTTGGGCGATCGCGGGATTCATCAAGCTTTTGTAACATTACACGTTGGGGTGGGGACATTTCGCCCTGTGGAGGTGGAGGACATAAAAACTCACAAAATGCATGAAGAATGGATTGAAGTGCCTTCCTCAACAGTAGAGCAAATCCGTGCAACTCAGGCATCTGGTGGTCGGATTATTGCTGTGGGTACAACAGTAGTACGCGCATTAGAAGGAGCAGCAGCTAAAGGTGAGTTGCAACCATTTTGTGGCAAAACAGACTTGTTTATTTACCCAGGCTACAAATGGCGCGTGGTGGAAGGTTTGATTACCAATTTTCACCTACCGCGTTCTAGTTTGCTGATGTTGGTGAGTGCTTTAATTGGTCGGCAACGTTTGTTAAATATATACCAGCAAGCCATTGCATCTCGATACCGCTTTTATTCGTTTGGCGATGCAATGTTAATTTTGCCAGAAGCAACGACTCCAGGAGAATAAATCATGGGTTCGTAGTAGGCGGATCAGAACGCCTACTACAATTTGTTTTAACGTAAGTTCGATGTATCCTGATTTGACCCCTCTCCAAACCTCTCCCCACCTCTGGCTAGCCCTCCCCTCTTAGGGGAGGGAAAAGGAGCAGCTTTTTTTACTGGAGAGGCTTAAAAATCCCATTTTTACCGAAAGACGGTGAGAAAGCCCCGTCCCATAAGAGTGCGGGGATGAATCAATAACTACCGTCTTAGTCATTAGTCATTAGTCATTAGTCATTAGTCATTGGTTCTTAGTCATTAGTATAATTAAGCACGGTAAATCATGAAAAACCAACTAATGACTAAGGACGGCAGGACTTCGATTTCCCCCCGGCTTTTTGTAATTTAGGAGCGGAGCGAAGTTTTTACGAGGCGGATGAGTTAAGTAGCTCCTCCCTCTCCTACAAGGAGAGGGAGGTTGGGTGGCAGAGGTTTGTCGAACTCACGTTGTTTTAAATCTGTTTTAAATTGGTAAGCGATTAATGTCTTTATTGCACCCAATCACAACCATCGCTGAACCACGTTCAAGAAGCTTGTTGGGGTTAGGATTAATTTGGAATTTGCCATCTTGACTAACAGCTAGCAAATTCAAACCATAGCGGTTGCGAAGTTGTAGTTCGGCGATCGTTTTGCCGTGAAATTCGTCTGGGACAATTAATTCTACAATACTGTTATCTGGGTCAAGGTCAAATCGGTCTAAGATTGCCGGTTTTGTGAGCGATCGCGCCAGAGCACTACCCGCTTCATATTCGGGAAAGACAACATGATCTGCTCCCACCTTACTCAACAACTTGCAATGAACTTCACTGGAAGCTTTTGCGACGACGTGGGGGACACCACCTTCCTTAACATTTAGGGTCGTGATTATGCTTTCCTGAATGTAATTTCCAATGGCTACAATGACTGTATCAAATTCAAAAATTCCCGCTTCTTGCAGTGCAGCTGGTTCGGTTGAATCTAGTTGCAAAGCATGAGCAGTTATCTGCTCAGTTAACGCTTGAGATACCCGCTTTTCATCTTTGTCTGCAGCCAGCACTTGATAGCCAAATTTGTGCAGTGTTGAACAGACTGAGCGACCAAAACGACCTAACCCAATCACAGCAAACTGGTGATTGTCTTTACGCAGACTACGAAAAAATCCCAATGACGCCAAATTCACAGTTGTTATCCTTAATTAACACTGTTTTATTAAAGGCAAAAACTCGGTTTTTCCGAATCAATTAATTTTTTTTATTTAATTAAATTTTTTGCCTGATCTCTATATCTTATCATTTCGGTATACTTGCATCTAATGAGTTATTCTTTCTTCCTCTTGTCCCCCACTCGCTAACTCCTAACTATCCTACAAGTAAGTTTTCTTCAGGATAATGAACTCTGCTGGGTCGGGGGTCTCCAAGTATAGCTGACATGAGTAGCAAAATACCAACTCTTCCAATATACATTGTTACAATTAATATTAGCTTGGCTGCTGGAGACACACTACTCGTAATTCCAGTCGAAAGACCTACTGTAGCAAAGGCAGATACGACTTCAAACAAGATTTGAATAAATTCCAATTTTGGGTCTGTCAATGCAATTAAAATCGTAGATACAATCACAGTACCGACTGAACCAATCAAAGCTCCAACCGCTTTTAAAATTAAATTTATTGTTATCTTGCGATCATATAGTAAAACTTCTTCTTTACCCTGAAGAATTGCTTTGGTACAACTGGTAAGGACTCTCAAAGTGGTCGTCTTGAGTCCGCCTCCTGTACCGCCTGGGCTTGCACCTACAAACATTAATGCAATCGTAATAAATAGACCAGCAGTGGTCATTTTGCCTATATCTATAGTATTGAATCCAGCGGTTCTAGGAGTAACCGATTGAAACCAAGCTACTAATAACTTGTCACTAATACTAAGAGAGCTAAATGTTTCCGGATTTCTTAACTCTACAAAGAAAAATGCAATTGTCCCAGCTATTAAAAGAATTAATGTTGTGCTAGTTGCAACTTTAAAATCAAGGGAAAATACGAGCTTTGCAGGTTTTTTGAGCAAGCGATCGCGTAACCAAAAGTAAGTTTCTAAAATGACCTGGTAACCAATTCCCCCAAATATAATCAATACCGTCACTGTGAAAACAATTAAAACCGATGACTGATATCCAATCAAATTATCTTTAAATAAACTAAAACCTGCATTATTCCAAGAGTTAACGCTATGAAAAATAGCTAACCAAATTCCTTTATCCCATCCATACTGGGGAACAAAAGCTGGTAACAGTAAAAAAACTCCTGTGATTTCAAAAATTAAGGTTGTTGCAATAATCGAGCGGATAATTTGGGCGCTTCCATGCATTCCTGGTCGGTCTAATGCTTGTTGAATAGCAACTTTTTGTTTTAGGTCAAATTTACGACCAATAAGCAGAATTAAAAAGGTGGTCGTTGTCATATAGCCTAAACCACCAATTTGTACTAATAGCGCAATAAATAATTGACCCCAAAAAGAAAAATAGGTGCCAGGATCTACCACCGATAACCCTGTGACACAAACTGCTGATGTGGAAGTGAATAATGCTACGATTAAGTCATTCCACGTACCACTGCTGGTAGAAAAAGGCATCATCAGCAGGAGAGTACCGACAGCGACCATCGCTATAAATCCTAAACAAATTGTGCGAGAAACAGTCATAAGTTAAGTAAAAAAAATAACACTTTTATTTGATAGGGGCACGGATTCCCTCAGGTAAAAGCAAAAACACCTTTATTTAATTAAAAACACACATGGTAGCCTACCAGTATGTATTTTTGAAATCTCGTTTGTCTGAAAACCCCTTTCTTCATGAGTGCAACACTTTACCAGCAAATCCAGCAGTTTTACGATGCTTCCTCCGGTTTATGGGAGGAAATATGGGGCGAACATATGCACCACGGTTACTACGGTGCAGATGGTACGCAAAGAAAAGACCGCCGTCAGGCGCAAATTGACTTGATTGAAGAACTCCTGAAGTGGGCTGGAGTACAGCAAGCTGAAAATATCTTAGACGTGGGTTGTGGAATTGGTGGGAGTTCTCTGTATTTGGCAGGAAAATTTAATGCTAGGGCGACAGGAATTACTCTGAGTCCGGTGCAAGCTGCAAGAGCGACAGAACGCGCTTCTGAGTTTGGGTTGAGTGCTAGAAGCCATTTTCAAGTGGCTGATGCTCAAGCAATGCCTTTTCCTGACAACTCTTTTGACTTGGTTTGGTCGCTGGAAAGTGGTGAGCATATGCCGGATAAAACCAAGTTTATGCAGGAGTGCTATCGGGTACTCAAACCTGGTGGAACTTTGATTATGGTGACTTGGTGTCATCGACCAATTGAGAATTTACCACTTACAGCGGATGAGGAGAAGCACTTGGCGGAGATTTATCGGGTGTATTGCTTGCCTTATGTGATTTCTTTACCTCAGTATGAAGCGATCGCTCGTCAGTTAGGTTTGCAAAATATCCAAACTGCTGATTGGTCTAAGGCTGTTGCTCCGTTTTGGGATATAGTGATTGATTCAGCGTTTTCTCCAAAGGCGATTTGGGGTTTGCTGTGTTCGGGTTGGAGTACTATCCAAGGGGCGCTGTCTCTGGGGTTGATGCGTCAGGGTTATGAGCGCGGGTTGATTCGGTTTGGGTTGTTGTGTGGAAATAAATAAACGAACCGCAGAGGCGCAGAGAGCGCAGAGAGAGGAGAGATGAGTCAGGTTTCAGAGCCAGGGTTTCAGGCGAGTTGGTTTTATAGTTTTTGGAAGTTTTCGCGTCCTCACACGATTATTGGCACGAGTTTGAGTGTGTTGGGGTTGTATTTGATTGCTGTTGCTGCTAGCAATGGTAATTATTCCCTATTCCCTCTTTTAGGAGCCTGGATTGCCTGTCTGTGTGGCAATATCTACATCGTGGGGCTGAATCAACTTGAGGATGTGGCAATTGACAAGATTAATAAGCCTCATTTGCCTGTCGCTGCTGGGGAGTTTTCCACAACTACAGGGAAATTTATTGTAGCTATTACAGGCATTTTGGCACTGCTGTTGGCGTTGCTTCAAGGACCGTTTTTGTTTGGAATGGTAGCTATTAGTTTGGCAATTGGTACTGCTTATTCTTTGCCGCCTATTCGTTTGAAGCGGTTTCCTTTTTGGGCAGCGTTGTGTATTTTTTCAGTGCGCGGGGCAATTGTTAATTTAGGGCTGTTTTTGCACTATAGTTGGGTGTTTCAACAAAGCCAGTTAATTCCCTCTTCGGTGTGGGTGCTGACGTTGTTTATTTTGGTTTTTACGTTCGCGATCGCCATCTTTAAAGACATTCCCGATATGGAAGGCGATTTGCTGTATAATATCCAAACTTTCACTCTCCAACTTGGTAAGCAAGCGGTTTTCAATCTCGCTCTTTGGGTGTTAACTGTCTGCTATGTGGGGATGATTTTAGTTGGTGTGCTGCGACTGGCTGAGGTAAATTCTCTGTTTTTGGTGATAACTCATCTCGTTGCAGTGGTTTGGATGTGGCGGCAAAGTAGACAAGTGGACTTGCAAGAGAAAACTGCGATCGCTCGCTTTTACCAATTCATCTGGAAACTGTTTTTCTTGGAATATCTGCTTTTTCCAATAGCTTGTCTTTTGGCTTAAAAATTGACCGTAATTTAGGCTTGTTTTAAGGTGCGTGACATTGGGTTAACGCACCCGACATCTCAATTTATTAGACCTCTGGTAAAAGTCAAATATATGAAAATTAAACCACAGATATACAAGTTTAACTTGTCACCAATACGAGCTAACGACAATTACCAAATCTTATAATGCTTCGCTCGTGCCAAAATCAGTAAATTGGCGCACATAAGGTTCATGAAACGCCAGAATAATATCCTGCTTGAGCACTCCCATTTCAACTAACCGATTGGCAATTCCCTCTTCCGTGCCATCATGCTGAATCCAGATTTTCCCACCTTTAATATCAAGATGCAGAATACAGCCAAAATCACGTTTATTTCCACGCCAGCCTACATAAAGTAGTTGGTAGTGATCCTGCTGATCATCGAATATCGTCTGCACTTCATACTCTTGGGCATCTCGCTGCATCGAAGCCCGTTCTCGCCGTTCTGAAAGAAGATGTCGAATATATTGCCGATATTGCTCTACAGCCATCGATCAATAACCTCCCGTTGCACATCGTAAATCACCAATCGCAATTGATATCGTTTAACAGCCGATGCAATGAACCGTCGTTGAAAGAAACTTTCATAAATCGGCACACGAACCGCCAAATAAAGTTAGCGATCACTTTCAATTTTTTCTAGGGCGTCCCGATAGTTTAGAAACTGCCCCAAAGCGGTATGAAATTCTGAAACATTGGATGGACTAATAAAATTTTTAATCTCCACCGCGATTTTTCGCCCCTCTCGTTCTGCTGCCAAGAGTTGCTCTGCTGCTAAATCAATCTCAAAATCTACATCATCCAAATTAATTTCATAAGGGTCAGCCGTAATCTTCCAGCCTTCTTTTTCTAGGGCAGTTCTGACAACATCATGAAATCGGTCTTTTGCCATACGAGTTAAACAAGAACCCTTTTTGTGAATAGCTCACACATATATAAAGATAACTCACTCAATTTGGGATAAAGTTGACAAAGGTGTCAAGGCGGCAAAGTAATGGGGTACCCGTGAGGGGGGGGTGAGGTGAGACCACTGCTGCAGGAGGGTTAGCCCGACCTAGGCAACTGGCGTTGGCGCAGCCTCTCCGCAGGAGATACCCGAAGGGTGTAAGTCATGAATGCAACGCGCGTATCACCAATTCCTTACTGCAAGCAAAGAAGCACGTTCCTAGCTCTTGGAGTTCTGCATTTTTCTTCAAAATTCATTTTCTAAATGAACTTTTAACACAATGTTTGACAATTTTCAACCAAGTTATATTATTGCCATAACTGCTGTCATTTCTAGTATCGCCATCCTTGGCTATTTTTCTTGGAAAACTTTGATAACCTCAAATCTTTATCAAAAAGGAGTGAATCTTTATAAGCAAGAAAATTATAAAGATGCTGAAGCAGCTTTTCGTCAAATGATTTCTCTGAATTCTACGAATGATGTTGTTCACTTGTTGCTAGGAGATACTTTGATGCAGCAAGGTAAACTAGAAGAAGCAATCCAACAGTTTCAAGAAGTGATTAATCGCGCTCCTAAAAAAGTTGATGCTTATTTGCGTCTCTCGAATGCTTTCATGCGGCAAGAAAAGAAAGCGGAAGCAATTTCTAATCTAGAAAAAGCTAGAGATTTATGTCAAGCACAACGTCAACAGGAAAAAGCAGAACAAATCAATCGTATTATTCAAAAAATCAGTAAAAATAATTCGTAACTCATGGCTGAAGAATTGGGCAAAGTCTACCTCGTAGGTGCTGGACCTGGAGATATAGCATACCTGACGCTAAAGGCTGATAAACTTTTATCGAATGCTGAAGTTTTGGTTTACGATGCCCTAGTAGATGCCCAGTTGTTGCAATGCATACCGCCTGATTGTCTGAAGATTAATGTAGGAAAACGCGGTGGTCAACCTAGTACGCCCCAAGCTGAAATTAACAAGTTACTGGTAAAGTATTGTCAGCAGGGAAAACAAGTTGTTCGCCTGAAGTCTGGTGATCCATTTATTTTTGGTCGCAGCACTTCTGAAATCGAAGCTTTGAAAACAGCTGGTTGCGATTTTGAAGTTGTACCAGGAATTTCCTCAGCGCTAGCAGCGCCGTTGTTTGCAGGAATTCCTCTGACAGATCCAGTCATGAGTCGCTGTTTTGCTGTGTTTACAGCTCATGAGCCAGATGCTTTGGACTGGGAAGCGCTGTCACGGTTGGAGACATTGGTTATTTTAATGGGCGGACAGCATCTTGCTGAGATTTTACATCGGCTGGTGCGACAAGGGCGATGCTCCAAAGGAGCCGCCCCAGGGGGGCGATCGCGCTCAACACCCATCGCTATTATCCGATGGGCAGGAACTAGGCAACAAGAAATTTGGACAGGCACTTTCGACAATATACTTGAGCAAACATCTGGTGTGTCGTTGTCGCCAGTGGTTATTGTAATTGGGGAGGTTGTGGGATTACGCAGTTATCTGCAACCTGAGAAAATATCATTAGCTGATTTCTCAGTAGATAACGCTTTGCACCCCAAAACTATGCCTACTACCCAACCCTCATCTACCCCATCTAGCCAACTTCCCTTATCCAATAAAACAATTTTGGTGACACGCGCAACTGGACAGTCAAGCCAATTTACGGAACTTCTGACTGCATCAGGCGCAAGTGTCATTGAAATGCCAACGTTGGAAATTTGTCCGCCTTCGAGTTGGGAAGGTTTGGATAATGCGATCGCCAATTTATCCGACTTTGACTGGTTAATTCTCACTTCCACCAACGGCATAGATTACTTTTTTGAAAGATTGTTTGCACAGGGTAAAGATGCTCGCGCTTTGGCTGAAATCAAAATTGCCGTTGTCGGTGAGAAAACAGCTAAAAGCCTCAATCAACGGTGTCTGCAACCAGACTTTATTCCTCCCAACTTTGTCGCCGATTCGTTGGTGGAAAACTTTCCCGAAGAACTCACAGGTAAAAAGATTTTATTCCCTACAGTGGAAAGCGGCGGACGGGATGTTTTGCTGAAAGAATTAACTGCTAAAGAAGCAGAGGTTATACAAGTACCAGCTTATCAATCTTGCTGTCCCAAAAGTGTACCTCCTTCAGCAGAATTAGCTCTTCAAAGTGGAAACGTCGATGTTATTACGTTTGCTAGTTCCAAAACTGTACAATTTTTTTATCAACTAGCAGAAAAGATATTTTCTGAAAATACTCAAGACAATCAATCATCTGGGGTGGCTGATGCGTTAAAAGAAGTTTGTATTGCTTCCATTGGTCCCCAAACTTCTAAAACTTGTCGTTCCTTATTCGGACGCGTGGATGTAGAAGCAGAGGAATATACTTTAGATGGATTGACTCAAGCACTGATAAAATGGGCGACGAATTTTTAATATTAAAAATTCTTGAAAATGTCTAATAACTTTGCTTAACCCAATATTTAATTGCACACAACTAACCATTAACTAACCATTAAATTTTAGCCTTTATCTTAATGGTATTAACAATATCTGCTCCTGCATACTATTTACGCCTCTAAACACTCTAGGATTTGAGAACTAAGAGTGCTCATCACAGATTTCACCTGGTTAAAGGGGTAATTAATGTACTCGAAAGCCCGTCTCCTTGTTAAGATAACAACTTTGTACTTAGCAATTCCCTTCAGTTTGCTCCTAACAGTAGTTAAACCACTTGTTGGCAGTGCTCATCCTGAATCAAAACAGACGAGCGAACCCTATTCCCCTTCACTTCCTCTTGGCCAGTCTAATTTGAACGAATCACGAGTATCGAATCAATTAGCGCCTGGTGTTGTCCATACTGTTATTGTCAGGGGGGAGCAGTCAGACCGTGGCGTGTATACAGTTGATGTCACATTTAAAGCTACCCGAGAAGATGCTCAAACTGTTGCAGAATCGTTAGTAGCTCTGGGATATGAACCTCGTGTTGAGCCGATACTGCAACGAGCACCTGATGATCCAGATTCTGGTCCGCTCGGTTATTTAGTTCGTGTCGGTACTTTCTCTACAGAAACTGCTGCGACTGATTTACTGAGGCAACTGACATCTGCTGGATATTCAGGACTCAGAGTTGTGAACACCGCAGAAGATGGGGGAGAAACAACTGGTCCGTGGGTGGTGAATGTACTTGAGGTAGATCCCGCTTTGTTTCATGGAAAACTTGTTCCCGCACTTGCTACTGGAATTGTTCCTGGTAATGAACGTTTGACGCAGCTTGTTGAGCGAACTAAGGCTTTAGCAGCAGTCAACGGAGGATATTTTGTCATTGGAGCCAACGATGGTACCCCAGGCGACCTTGCAGGTATTTCTATCATTCGCGGAAAGCTGGTGAGCGAAGCAGTTAATGGCAGAACTAGCCTAATTCTCCCTTCGAGTTTTGGTAGAGGTGCTCGTGTAGCTGCTCTCAGCTCTAAAGTGACTGCAACGGCAAACGATGGTGCAACACGTGAGGTGGATGGGTTGAACCGCAAGCCAGGTTTGATTCGAGGTTGCGGCGGTGTCGGTGGAGATATGCCTACTGAAAATCCTAAGCATGACTTTACTTGTACAGATAACAGCGAGCTCATTCAATTTACACCAGCTTTTGGTCAAACCACAGAGCCAGGTGAGGGGGTAGAAGTTGTACTTGATGCATCAGGTCACGTTATAGAATTTCGAGAGCAGCGGGGAGGTCAGATTCCAAGCAATGGCTCAGTTTTGTCAGGTACGGGTGATGCTGTTGAGTGGTTACAAACTTATGCACAACCGGGGGCAAAGATTGATATTAAGCAAAATGTTCTAGCCGATGGAGAAGAACTGCCAATTGAAAAAACTTTGGGCGTGATCAATGGTGGTCCGAGTTTGCTACGTAATGGAAAAATTAAAATAACTGCCTTCAAAGAAGGATTTCACTGGCAGGAAAATCCAGAGTTTTACTACAGATTTGGAGTCCGACGCAACCCTCGGACTTTAGCTGGTATTACAGTAACAGGAAAGCTACTTTTAGTGACAGTTGACGGTCGTCAGCCAGGATGGAGTGTGGGTGCTTCTTTTGAAGAAAGCGCTCGGATTATGCGATCGCTAGGAGCAACAGATGCTGTTAACCTTGATGGCGGTGGCTCGACAACCATTACTATTAACGACCAGCTTATTAACCGTCCGTCTGACTCTACTGGTGAGCGACCGATTGCTGATGCTATTGTCATTCAAAACCGAAGAGTTCCGTAGCTGAACTGAGAGCGATCGCTGGAACGGATACATAAAAAGAACTCATAAATAATCATTGTTGTTATGTAAGATTATTTATGAGTTATAGGTGAGCGCTCAGCGGCTCGACTGAGCTCACGCCGAAGTCTTCGCCGAATGTCCGAACGGTTTTAGACCCATTTTTTCGATAACTATCAGGTCAAATGTGGGGTCGCTGCTGGAAATAGCTCACCCATTACTGCTCTGCTCCTTGACCTGATTTTGCTAAATATATGCCAGCCAAAACCACGAAAAAAGCTAGCCAGTTGAGGATACTTAACCTTTCTCCAAAGATTTCCCAGGCAAAGATTGCAGTTATAATTGGCTCTAACAGTAAGAAAAGCGAAACAAATCCTGCAGAGAAATTTTTCAGGCTATAAGTTATAATTCCCTGACCTATCACTTGGCACAGAACACCTAGACCAATGACTGCCAGCCATCCCAAACCAGAATTGGGGAAAACTTGATTTTCGTTTAGCAGGACAATTGGGAGGGTCAACAAACAGCCGACAGCGCAATTACACAAAAGTATAGTTGCCACTGAAAACTTCTTTAGTAGCTGTTCGCTAATCAGAAAGCTTCCAGCATAGAACACAGCAGAGAGTAAAGCAACAGCATCACCGATGAAGTGTTCGGGAGAGACTTGCAAATCTTCAACTCCAACGGCGATCGCTCCCCCCGATGCTAGTGCTAAGCCAATGACAAATCTGCCATCAAAGTAACGACCCAAAAATAGGCAGTCTCCTATGGTGGCGAAAATCGGGGTCAGATTATGTAGTAAATTTGAGTTGGAAACGCTAGTCTGAGTCAGAGACCAAGCCCAAGAGAGTAAGCACAGCGCAGAAATAGCACATGCTACCACAAAGAGGGCTAGATCGCGAATTGTCCATGGCTTTGGTTGCACTTCATAGTCATGGGATTTTGTGTAGCGTGCCCTGTTGATCGCTTTCCACATCAAGAGTGTTAAACTCGCTATCCAAAGGCGATTAAAGATTGTGGCATTTGGACCAAGTTCGTTTTCGCTCAATTTGATAAAGATTGCAGCTAAAGATAAAATTAATACCGCTATAAATAATACGGTTAAATTAATCAAATCAAGTGTTGGCTTTGTTTGTTGCTGTGGGAATTCTGCTTGATTGAGCATAATTAGCGTTAATGGAGTTGATGTTGTTTCGCTTAAAAGTTACCTTGGATCATTTATAAGAAGTTAAATTAACCACTGCGTCAATAAGCAATTTTGCTTAAAATTTCCTACAACCCCGTGGAGAACTTACTATCTGGGAGAGTACTGAGCGTGAACATTACCTTTTTGCCTCGCGGATATCGTTGTGATTGACCACAAGGCTTAATTTGGCATTGCCATACTTTTAACTCTATTGTCTATTTTTTAACAAAAATTATATTTCTAAATCAGTTTAAAAGGAGATTATTTATACAGTGTTTATCATATTTAAGATAGATGAAGGATATTGGTAGCAAGAGTTACATAAAAGCTTAATACTTGCGTTGGCTTTGTTGCTGACGACACCAATTTATGGAGACTAAGAACACATACACTCAAGGTGATCGGGTTGGATGTTGCTATTGTTAGCTGTGGTGTTTCCAGAGTGTACAGCGCTTGACGGCTGATGCAGTGTAACTTAAAAGTACATGCGAAGTCCTCAAAGCAGAGGCTAAAGATAGTCCAACAGGCAAACTGAAAATCGGCTTGTTCCTTGCAAAGCGATCGCCGAAGGTAAGCGTTTATTGTCGCTCGTACCACGGCTATGCCCAAAGAGCTTGCACAGTATGGGGTTCGGGAATATGCTCAATCTAACTGGAATGCCGCCGACGCCTTACCTTGGTATCTCGCCTATTTCGGTTCACCGATCAATTACATAGGGTTGCTAGATGGATTTGAAGCTATACCATTTAAGTGTGACGAATTTGTCAAGGCGATTGCGCGGAGCGCACTGCCCTTTGGGCAATCCGTGCTATCGCGCTCTTATCACGCCTAACGTGTTTAGTAACAAACTCTTCGTTACTAAGAGCACCCGAAGTCAGGGCAGAAACTCTATCTGGTGATAGAAGTAAATAATTTAGTATTTTTAATACTCTGACGATAGCAAATAATTTCTAATTTTTTATTTCTTAATTTCACGCTATTTTTTGACCTCAATTGTAAAACTTAACTAATTATCATATCAGATTTACTACTTAAGTTTCTTAAAGCATGATTGAAGTTTTGGCAAAACAATAAACTTAGGAAATAAAATGACAATTGAGAGTCAGCAAAAATATAAAGGCAGAGTACTTGTTATTGGTGCAGGTGTAAGTGGTCTGACGACATCGCTTTGTTTGCAAAGAAATGGATTTAAGGTAACACTGGTAGCGTCTAATTTTGCTCCAGAAATAACTTCAGTTGTCGCAGCAGCTTTGTGGCAATGGCCGCCTCCAGCGCTAGGTGAAGATGAGCACGACCAAACCTTGCTCAGACGCTCTAAGAAATGGTGCATGGCTTCCTACGATTATTTTGCTAATCTTGCCTCTTTGCCAGAAACAGGTGTTTTTATGCGAAGAGCGGTGATTTATTTTAAGCATCTGGTCAAGGATAATCCTAGTGATCAATCGAGAATGAACGAACTGCAAGATAAAGTTTATGATTTTGTGCATACTCCTGCTTTGATAACAGAAAATCAAATCAATACTGAGATAGGTTTACTAGACGCTTATTCACATCTTGCGCCCATGATTGATATGGATGTTTACATGGGCTGGTTGCTTAAAGAAGTTCAGCAAGCTGATGGTCAGGTGTTAACCAGGAAAATATCTGGCAATTTAAAAGATGAAGAAGAAAAGCTCAAAAAAGATTTTGGTGTTGACGTGATTGTCAACTGTGCAGCTCTGGGAGCTATAGAACTTACTAATGAAGATATGTATCCTCTAAGAGGAGCATGGATTCGTGTTTACAACGATGGCAAAACGATACCTCGAATCACTAACGCTCATTGGTTATCCCACGATGAATCCTCGGACGAGGATATGATTTACATAGTGCCAAAAGGAGATAATATACTCCTTCTTGGAGGTTTGGTAGAACCAAATAAATGGGATTTGAATATTGACTTAGAAAATTACGAGCCAATTAGGGATATGCTGAGGCGATGTGTTGAGTTTATGCCAGCGCTAAAAGATGCCCAAATTGATTCTAATCAGCCTGTTCGTGTGGGTTTGCGTCCCTTCCGAAGGCAGAATGTCCGTTTGGAAAGAGAACAACACACAAGCATTATTCATAACTATGGACATGGCGGTGCGGGTGTGACTTTGTCATGGGGGTGCGCAATGGATGTCGTAGAAATAGCGAAAGAACTAGTACGCGACAAAAATAATCCGTAAAAGTAATGCTTTCAATCACAGCCACAGCTTGCTACCACCTTCCCTACTAGATCGGCATCACCACTTCTTTACCAACACTGTGGGAATTTCGCGGGATTTGGCGATTGCGCTTTCGGATTCCAGGGGGAAAGTAATGGCAAAAAGTGAAATTCATCTTGAATTATTGCTTAGCAAACCTGTACTGGATCTAGAAGGCAAAGAGGTCGGACGTATTGAAGAAGTACGTGCCCAAAAGCAAGGGAATGAATGGATCGTCCAGGAATATCTGATTGGATCTGCTGCCATCTTAGAACGGCTATCAGCTTGGACAATTGGGCTGAAAATTTTGCACCTGCTGGGAGCGCGTCAAGGTATAGGCGGGTACAGAGTGCCTTGGGACAAGCTGGATTTGACTGATCCCCAAAAACCACGGCTGCGTTGTCTCAAGCACGAATTGAAGACATTTTCCCCTGAACAGCAAGAAGTGACAATAAATGGAAGATAAAACAATGATAAATTGTACTGTTGCTTACATCTTGCACCAGTTGCGTTATTGCAATTTTTGTAAGGTGGGCACTGCCTGGAGTTCGTTCAAAACCTTATTTTTACGTTGTGTGCCGTGCCCACCCTACGGTTATTGAGAATGGTGAGTCCAGCCCTGCAGGTGGGTTTCCCACCGTAGGGGACTGGCGAACCCGAAGGGTGCAAGAACTCAGGTTGGCAACTATTTATTACTTCTTGAAAGAATGAAATGCCCTATTTATAAAAACCTCAATGAACGAAAAATTTATTTGGCAAAAGTTTATGTAGGCGTGTAGCCACAATTGCCCAGTTAGTAACATTCAGTTAAAAATCTTCCCAAATATGGCAGTTCACCCAATCAAGCGACTGATGGATGCTGGCGTTTTTGTTACCGTCAACTCGGACGATCCGCCCATGTTTCATGCAGATGTTGTTGAAAACTATTTGCAGGTAGCTAACACATTTAACTTAACAGCCGATGATATCGAGAAGCTCGCACAAAATAGCTTTATGGCGGCTTTTATGGACTCGGCGGCGCGCTCCAATTATTTACAGCAGTTTACAGACAAAGTATCCCAACTGCGAGCAGAGCTATTTAAACAGTAACACGCTACTCGTACCGCACTTGTATTTATCAATAACGTAATACTACGAAGAACAAGGACGGATACTTAAACCAAGGCTGTACTAATACGCCTACTGCTTAAAATGTTTCTGCTCCCAAGAAGATAAGAGGCTAAAACAATGACAAATTTTACTGTTGGCGACTATCTCCTGCTTGGTCTCAAAGAGATTGGCGTTAACCATATCTTTGGTGTCGCTGGTGACTACTTTTGGTCAGCTGACCACTCACACAATATCTATCTTAAGGACTAATCAATATTGCTTAGAACATCTGCCTTTTAGTAGATAAAGCGATGTAATTAATAATACGATATTATGATTGTGCCAATAAAACAGCAAATATCATGTAAAAAAAATAATTTCTCTATATTTATACAATTAGCGAGAAAAGGGAAAAAATAAGTTGACTGTAAGAGCGCTTCACCTTGTACTGCGATCGCTCCTGCGCCATTGCAACTTTTAAGTGAAATAACTTAGGGATGCGGAAAAATGGCTACTAGTATATCAGTCAGCAAACATATGCTAGGCGATCGCACTGACTAGAATTGGGACTATATATTTTCTGTGTACCCACTTCACCTTAATTGCGTTGCTTTTGTTGCTGACGACATCAATCATTAATGGAAAATTTATGCAAACTGTCATTATACCGACTTTTTGCTAGCTACCGCTTGGGGTAGTGATGTAAGAGCGATCGCCGCTATCTTACCCAGTATAAGCCTGTATCGCTTTTTGGCACAACAACTGGAAAGTTTGGAGCAATACACGAGCGCTACACCTCAGCTACATTCGATTTACCGCTATGCCATGTTGTGTGAGCGAGACTTTTTTCAGGCGGCATGGATAAAATGACTTGATTTACACCTGATTGTCAAGGAAAAAATGGAAACTTCAGAAGGATTGCTATTAAATAATAACAGTTTTCAGGCTTTAGCTTATGGTCTTGACGGTACAAGCCAGTTGACAACAGACGGACTCATTCTTTCATCAAATAACTCGATGGGAGGACTTGTGTATGGCACCTATAGTCCAACTCAGTTGTTCACCAACCCGCTAGATCCCCTGACAGCAGAAGAAATTACCACCGCCGTAGGTATTGTTAAACAGACTCAGAACCTCAGCGACTCAGCGCTTTTTCCTAGCGTCAACCTGTTTGAACCTGACAAGGCGGACGTCCTAGCATACACCCCAGGTAGTGTCATTGACCGTGAAGCTAAAATCGTCGTTCTGGAAAGAGAACAAAATAAAGTTTTCGAGGGTGTCGTAGACCTCAACGCCGGACAACTTACATCTTGGCAAGAAATTCCAGGTGTCCAACCAAATCTTACGGAACCCGAAGAGCGGGAAATCGTTTCCTCTGTTGTCAAAGCTGACCCCAGATGGCAAGAAGCCATGAGAGAACGCGGCATCAGCAACTTTGATGATATAGTTGTCAGTGGCTCGGCTCCTGGCAATCTCACAGCCTCTGAACGTGCTAGTGGAGTGCGTCTGATTCGAGGACTCTCCTACCTGCAAACCGGGGACAATAACTACTACGCCCATCCGATAGAAGGCGTCCTCGCCACAGTCAATCTTAACACTAAAGAAGTCATCAACTTCATCGACACAGGCGTTGTTCCCATCTCCACCGATAACGCCGGACTAGATGAGGTGTCCATCGGCAATGTACGCAACCCTCTGCGCCCCCTAGAAATTAATCAACCCGAGGGAGCTAGCTTCCAAATTCAGGGCAACCAAATCAAGTGGGACAACTGGAATTTCCACTACAGGATGGATCCACGCACTGGATTGGTGCTAGATCAAGTCAGCTACAACGACAACGGTACAGTTCGCCCCATCTTATACCGCGCCTCCCTCTCCGAAATGGCAGTGCCTTATGCCGATCCAAGCCCTACCTGGAACTTCAGAAGTTCGTTTGACGTTGGCGATTACCAACTAGGACGATTCTCCAACACTCTGCAATTAGGTCAACAAGTTCCTAGTAATGCGGTACTGCTGGATAGCGTCTTTGCAGATGACTTTGGGAAAGCCTATGTGTCAGAAGATACGTTAGGCGTGTATGAGCGAGATAGTGGCTTACTCTGGCAGCATTACAATTCCCAAACCAAAAGCACTGAAGTACGCAGAGGTAGAGAACTGGTTCTGACTCAAGTCGCCACGATTGGCAATTATGATTATGCCTTTGATTGGATCTTTAAACAGGATGGCAGCATTGAAGTTGAGGTGGATCTGACGGGTATTCTTTGGCTGAAGGGGACAAATGCCACAAACGCTTCTGAACTAGATGAGAGCGATGAATATAGTCCTATAGTCGCACCCAATGTGTTAGGACCCAATCACCAACATTTCTTCAACTACCGTCTTGATTTTGATGTGGACGGCTTAGAGAACTCTGTAGAGGAGTCGAATGTTCAGGGACTGCCAATAAGTGAGACTAATCCACTTGGCAATGCCTTTGTTGAGACAGAAACATTGTTAACGGGGGAACAGAATGCAACCCGGAACCTGAATATGCAAACCAGTCGGCATTGGGCGGTGATTAATGCAACTAAGGAAAATGCTTTGGGTGGAGAAATCGGTTACACTTTAGAACCGGAAAATAACACAGTGCCTTATGCCGCAACGGAATCGTATATACGTCAACGGGCGGGTTTCGTGAACAACCATGTTTGGGTAACACAATACAAGCCAGAAGAATTGTATGCGGCTGGGGACTATCCGAATCAAGGACAGCCAGGGCAAGGTTTACCCACTTATGTAAGTGACGATCAATCCTTGGTTGGGGAAGATGTGGTGTTGTGGTACACTGTGGGGCTGACTCATATCACTCGTCCTGAAGATTACCCAGTCATGCCTGTGGAAACGGTTGGCTTTAAGATATTGCCTACAGGTTTCTTTACTCGCAATCCGGCTTTGAATGTTCCAAAAGCATAGTTGGTTTGTAGGAAGAAGCTTGATGACACAACACTTCGATGTGATCGTTATCGGTGCAGGTGGTATGGGTAGTGCTGCTGCCTACTACCTAACCCTTGCCAAACAACGGGTTTTGTTGCTAGAGCAGTTTGAAGTGGATCATCAACTTGGTAGTTCTTATGGTGTTGCGCGAATCATCCGCTATGTCTACGACAATCCAATTTACATCAATTTGATGCGGGCTGCTTATCCGCTATGGTTTGCCCTAGAGGAAAAAGCTTCTGAGAAACTCTACGTTAAGACTGGGGGTATTGATTTTGGTCTACCAACTGAGCCAAACTTTCAGCAACTGTTGAATAGTATAAACTCTGCTGGGCTTGACTACCAGAAAATGACTGCAACACAAGCAAGCCTTCACTTCCCCCAAATCCGGTTTGATGAAGAGATGCAAGTGGTGTATCAGGAAGATTCTGGATTGTTAGCAGCATCAAAGTGTGTATTGGCTCATACTCGTCTGGCTCAGGCGCAGGGCGCAACACTGATAGACTCGACACCTGTTACCAAGATTCTGATTAACAACAACAGTGTGGAAGTGCAGACAGCGAGTGAAACTTATGCCGCTGCTCGAATTGTAATGACTGCAGGTAGTTGGACCTCAACTTTGTTAGCACCACTTGGAATAGAACTGCCTTTGAGGATAATGCCCACTCAGGTGGGGTTTTTCGCGCCAGACAATAGCGCGGATTATGAGCCAGGGCGCTTCCCAGTGTTCTTAGCCCATATAAATGGTGATTACGGCGAAGAACCTTACGGTATTCCCACACATCAAGGTTCTGGAGTAAAAATTTCTACTTTCTATGGTTGGGAAACTGTCAGCCATCCCAGTGAAGTAGATTATACCCCCGACCCACAATGGGTTGAACGGATGCGGCATTTTTTGCGTCAGTACATTCCTGGTGTCAATGGTTCACTATTATTAACTCGCTCATGCCTATATACCATGACCCCAGATAAGCACTTTATTATCGATCGCCATCCTGAGCATCCGAACATAGTCTTTGCTGCGGGTTTTTCTGGACACGGCTTCAAGTTCTCTACATTGGTGGGCAAGATTTTATCTGAGTTATTGCTTGAAGGTGAAACTAAACATGATATTAGCTTGTTTAAAGTATCACGTTTTCAAAAATAGATACTTTCATTCAGGTTCCAACAATAACTGATACAACCTATTGAAATACTTTTGTCGAGTTTTACATTATATGAGTCAACCAAACAAATTCCTCTCATTCAACCGTCGCTGGTTTTTACGTGGGCTTGCATTTACAGGTGGTGCAGCACTCTTCTCAAGTTTAACTCAGTTGAGGAGTTTGACTAGGGCGCAGGCACAAGGAACAGCAGCCAATTCTGCTAACCTACTCAAGGAGTTAGAGTCTATTCCAAATTCGGATAGACCCTTAAAAGTTGTGATTTTGGGAGCAGGGATGGCGGGTCTGTGCGCCGCTTATGAATTGGAAAAGCGGGGACATACCTGTGTGATTTTGGAAGCGGATCGCAGCCATATTGGCGGTCGCGCTCGCACGCTACGCTTTGAAGATGGTCTATATGGTGATGTGGGTGCAATGCGAATTCCCAAAACGCACACTTTGACGCGCCATTACATTGATTTGTGCGAGTTGGAACTTCGTCCATTTGTTTCGGAGAATCCAGAGGCATACTATTATATGCGCGGTCAGCGTCTTCGAGTTAAGGATGCAGACAAGCTGCCTGAGATTTATGGTTTGAGTGGTTCTGAGAGTGGGTTAACACCAGATGATGTTTGGAATATTGCAGTGGAAAGCCGTCTCAACGAACTAACCGAGTCGGAGAAAGCAGAGATATTTGCTGAGTACCCCCAAAACGCGATCGTCCGCTCTATGGATGACCAATCCTTTCTGCAATGGTGTAAAGCTACTGGATTGTCGGACAACGCGATCGAAATGATGTTAGCAGCTAGAGGATTACTGGGTGACACAGTTGACTTCTCAGCCCTCAGCATTATCCGTATTGAAGAGACCTTGAAGAACGATTTAGATGAAATTGTCGGCGGTACAGACCGCTTACCTGCTGGTATTGCAAACCTCCTCAAATCTAAACCCAGAATGGGCTGTGAAGTCATCCGAATAGAACGAGACGATGAACCGCACAAAGCAGCAGCAATTTATACCAAAAATGGCAAAACTAAGCGGGAAGAGGGAGATTTTGTTCTCTGTACCATCCCCTTCCCAGTGCTATCTCGACTCGATACACCTTTTTCTGAAACCAAGCAGCAAGCGATTCGTGGGTTGTCATATGACTCTGCTATGAAAGTGCACGCTTTAGCCAACCGTCGTTTCTGGGAAACTGACGACGGGATTTACGGTGGCGGGACATACAGCGATTTGCCGATAGGCACAACCTACTATCCTAATGACAACGCCTCTGCTAAAGACCCGGAAGCCTCAGCTGGTTCTGGCGTGATGTTAGCTTCCTACACTTGGGGAAATCTGGCACGCGATTTAGGGAACTTGCCCCCAGAGGAACGCCATGCGGTTATCCAGCAATCTCTGGGCTTGATTCATCCTCAAATCAATCAAGAAGGCGTGCTGCGGCGGATGGAGAGTTGGTATTGGGACAATCACCCTTGGAGTTTAGCGGGTTTCGCTTTCATGAAGCCCTATCAGCAAACGGGATTGTATAAGGATATAGTTGCACCTGAGGGTCGCATCTATTTTGCGGGGGAACATACTTCAACCCAATACGCCTGGATAGAGGGTGCAGTGGAATCATGCCTGCGGGCAGTTAAGGAAATGTTGGTTGCAGCGCACGCTTAATTACTAGAACTCTTGCATAAATATAGCGGTTATCAGTTGAGTGCAATACATCAAGAAATAAGAACCACAGATGGACAATAAATAAAAGTTTTTCCTCTGTCTTCCCACGCCACTTCTCAAGGGCGGGGGGAACCCCCTACGAGAGTGGCTCCCCTCTCGTAGCAGGGCTGTTTCATTCCCTCAAAGGCTTATAATGTCAAGGGTTAATGAAGTGCGATTGCCCGAAGGGCAGACGCCTGAAGGCGTATCGCTCCTTATTTCCTGGATAAGAATTAAATTTTCTGGGTCAAAATATAGGTTTTCCATAACTTATGTCCCAAAAATCATCGCGCTTCGATATTGACAAATCCTCTCTCTTAACGAATGAAACAGCCCTGGGAATGAGGGGGGTGGGCACAGATAAATTTGTACTTGATCCAAACGAGAAGTGCTATATTATTTTATTATTTTGTCTGACGCAAAGACGAGGGCAACACACTGCGCCACAAAAGCGATCGCTCCAGTGAGATGTGAGTCATCTTTTTGTTCTAGCTAAAAGATGCCTCATTGAGAACAGAAACTCTTCCAAGTGATAGAAAAACTAATATGTGCCGATGGTTGGCATCGAGTGCGTTAAATACCTGTTTTTGAAGCCTACGTTAAATTTAGGTATTTTTTAGACGGGAAGGAAGTAAACAGGGCAATGAAAGATAGAAACATTAATCAATAGAAGCATTGTAGGGACGCAGTGGTCTTGCGCCCTAAATTATAAATTTTAGATTTTCAACAGGAGTGTTCCCCTTTCCCGTTTTACACTTAGGGTAAAATCAATCAAGGTACTTCAATCGGAATCAAAGCATTTTCTGGGAGATAATTGCAGAAACGCCCTTCATCTGCAAGCACCAGAATTAGCCGTAAAGGATAATCTGGCGGAACTTGCAAATCTGCCCAAGGTACTGCCAACTCCAAACACTTGCTCAAGGCAACTTGAGCGCGGCTAGCACGCGGATGCCATTGATAATTCTCCCCTGCTTCCCGAAACTGTATTGATTGCGTCAGTAAATTAACCTCCAAATGGTGGTGAAAATGGTAATTTAGTGGGGATGTATCCGGCACTTCTGCCAGGGGAACAGGGCTGTTGTGCATCGTTTTGTCGGGATAAAACCATAGTAAATTCAACTCTGGTGGCAAATCCTTTCCTGGTTGAATGCCTGCTTTGAAGTCTATCCGTAAATAGAAATTCAGGTGATCCACGCCGTACCAAAGCCGCTGAATAACACTGCTGTTATGCATTGTTCCCCGCGCGCCGCCGACTTCTATGCGTCCGGCTTTGTCCCAGTCTTGCTCATCGCCTTGACCATCAATCACTGGATGAATAAAGCTTTGTGGGCGATGGTCAGCCTGTGCTTCGTGGATTTCTACGGGTTGCCGGAGATAGGCAGGTATAGGTTCATTCAGCGCTTTGTATATCCTGTACAAATGTTCTCGAAACAACTGGTCGAAGATAGCATCGTGATTCGAGGAATGCCCCACACCAAACCACCAAAACCAGTCAGAACCTTCTGCTGCATACAAAGCTTCCCATGCTTCGGGATTGTTTTCTTCGGTTGCTTCTGGATGATTGGCTAAAGTTGCCCTAGCTTGCGTTAGGTAATCCCAAGCGCGATTTTTAGCAGGATCACCGATCCAAGTGGTGAAGCTGCCATCCACCCAAGAACCGCTGTGCAGTTGCTCTCCTGGAATAGTTGCTGTTGGCGGAAACTGTTCGATAAATTCTGAGACGGTAACGAGTTTTATGCGTGGTTCATTGCTGAGGCTTTGATACAAAGCGTCTAAAAACGGTTTGCCATCTTGGGGATAATATTCCCAGCAGTTTTCACCATCTAAGGCAATGGTGACTAACCAGGGTTGTTCGCTTTGGCTGTTTCTTTGCTTTCGGGCGATCGCCTGCAAGTGACCCACCAAGTCTGCTGCTGCTTGCTTCGCCGGCATGGAACCGTAGGTAAAGCCAATTAAATCTGATAATCTATGATCCCGAAAGACAATAGACACGTCACCTGCTGGAGTTTGCAAACGGTATGGTCGGTACAGCACCTCTGGGTTTTGGACGTTCCCAGCATTATCACGCTGGAAAAAGTGTTTCAATGTCCAGCCCAGCACCGCTTCATCTGAGCAAATCCACTTAAATCCTTGATTAATTATATACGGTAAAATTTCTGGGCTAACTGATTGTTCTGAGGGCCACAAACCTCGTGGCGTTCTTCCAAACCTATCTACATATAAATCCCAAGCTTTTCGCAAGTGCCGGGGAATGTCTTCTGTCCACTGGAACCGATACTTTGGTAAAGTCATATCAGGCACCGCCACACGACCAGAGTTAGTATCGGCGAGCAAAGGCAAGATGGGATGAGTATAAGGCGATGTTGTCACTTCTAACTGCCCGGCATCTTGCATTACCCGATGTTGCGGTACAATTTTGCTAATGATTTGTCGTTGTTTAGAGTAAATTCGCTGGCGATCGCCCAAAGTAAAATTCCGACCCTGTTTTAACCAAGCTTCAATTTCCGGGTCATCCCAAAACATTGGGTCAATCCACGCCAGATTATGCCAAGCTAACAAATCGCTGTAATCTTGAAGCTCCCAGTTTAACAAACACCAAGCGTGTCCTTTCTCTTGCCGTTGGTTGTACAACTGAGCATAGCGGGGATGGGGATCAATCAGGGTGTGGTGATTTGCGTCAAAAAAGTGTTCGACAATAAATTCCCGTTGTTGCTCAGAAAGTTGCTCATCTGGTGTTAAGCTCAGTTCCAAATAAGGATCAAAGGCAGTGCCAGCAATATAATCCTCAAGCTGCAATATCAGCGATGGCACCAAATTTACCGTTTGGTGCAATCGAGGATAGCGCTCTAGAATCAGCACGAGATCCAAGTAGTCCTTAGTACCATGCAAACGCACCCAGGGTAGACGATAACGCTCTTGACGAGACTGCGAAACGCCGTTGCTGGAAGATTTGTACAGCGGCTGATGTTGATGCCAAATAAAAGCGACGTAGAGAGGATGAGACATAGCAAGAGTCAAGAGTCAAGGGTTAAGGGCAGCCAGCGCAAATGACGTTTCCGTGGCTAGGCGACTGGCGTTCAAGGCTCAAGGCTCAAGAGTCAAGAGTTAACGGTCTATGGACTTTGGACTTTTGACTTTAAACTCTTGACTCTTGACTAATCACTTTTACATCACTTGCTCAACTTCTGCAATTTCGGGAATCATTTCCCTGAGACGGCGCTCAATGCCCATTCTTAAGGTCATTGTGGAACTGGGGCAAGAACCGCAAGCGCCTTGCAACCGCAGTTTGACAATCGGACCATCAAGTTCTACAAGTTCCACATTGCCGCCATCAGATATGAGATATGGGCGCATTTCATCTAAAACTGTTTCGACATTGTCAATTGTAAGTTCCATAGTTGTAGACCTCTTCCCAAAATTATTATTTTCCGGTGTTGTTAAACCAATCCTAGATCCAATTACAGCTTGATGACTTCTTCTCTATCGTTAGTCTTTTGTGAACCATCAATAACTCATCATTAAACAGCTGCTGGTTTTAGTAGCTTAATATTAAGGTAGCTAAACTCAGTTGTCGTGCGAGTGCCATCTTTATACTCTTGCACAACTTGCTTACTCATCACATAATACTCGGCAATTTTCTCATAAGAATCTTCAAATTTGAGAACGCTGGTCACTTCATTGGTTTTGGAGTTGCGGAAAATCGCATCATAGCGAGTTGCAATGTAGCCAGAACCTGTGTCCAAGCTTTCGTGGGTATCAATGATAAAAGCCATGCGACCCATGACCCGGCTTACCTGGGAAATTTCCTTGCCCCGGACTTTATAATTTGAACCCATAGAGTCGCCGTTCACCAAGATTTCTATCGCACCATCCGGATCTTCTTGACCTAGGCTAAACTCGTGCTTTCCATGAGACTCCTCAAAGCTTGTGCGTTTACGGTGAGTGACTATATCTCGCAATTGAGTATAAATACCTTCTTCCACTTGCTCATCTGCAACACCCGTAACTTCTACGCTGAGGTCGCCGTTTATGCGAATATTACCTGTGTGGACTTGATTTTCCTGAACAAGTTGCACATCTGCACTGTAGCCAGGAAAGTTTTCATCCCAAGTGTAACGACTTTCGTAAGCAGTTTGGAATAATTGACGGGCTGTTGATGAATGTGTCATATAACCACTTTGACTTCACCTTTTTCAGTTTAGTCTAAAGTAGAGACGCCTCATGCATGGTGCGTCTTTTGAACTAATCTTGTGGAGCGCTATCTGAGGATGAAACCATAACTGGTTGTTGATAGAGTGGTACAGTGAATGTGACTGTTGATCCTAGCCCTTCGCCCAAACTGTAAAAATTCACCTCACCTCCCATCGCCTCTACCAGCTTTTGGGATATTGCCAGTCCTAAGCCTGTTCCGCCGTACTGGCGAGTGCGGGAGCTATCTACCTGACTAAATAATTGAAACAGTTTGTCCTGTTTGTCTAGAGAAACACCAATACCTGTGTCCGCAACACGCACTCTTACCATGCCTGGAAATTGTTGGTCTTGAAATGTCACTTTTTTGCGAACGACATCGGCACTGATAGTTATACCGCCTTCATGCGTAAATTTAATAGCATTGCCAACCAAATTTAACATCACTTGCTTCAGGCGCTGGTAATCACCATAGACGATAATTTCATCAGAGGTAGGAGGCTTTTGTATTCGGAAGCTGAGGTTTCTCCCCTCTGCCTGAGGTGCCATAAAGCTTTCTAAATCACTAAATAGCTCATCTAAGGTGACCGATCGCAATTCCAGTTCCATTTTGCCAGCTTCAATTTTGGCAATGTCCAACATATCGTTGATAATATCAAGCAGGTAGAGTGATGATTTGTGAGCTTCTTCCAGAAACTGCCTTTGTTCTTCTGGATCATCTGCCATGCCCTCTAATATCAACTTTAAAAATCCGATGATGCCGTTGAGCGGTGTTCTCAGTTCATGGGTGACATTGGCGAGAAATTCTCTGATGCGGCGGGTGGCTTGTTCGGCTTGTTGACGTGCTTCTTCTAATTCTTTGTATAACGTTGCGTGGGCGATCGCTGTTCCTAGCTGATCTGCCACTTCTTTTGCCAGTTCAAGTTCCTCTAAGGTGATCTGGGAGCACATTTTGCTCAAGGTAACAGCAATTAATCCATTTGGCTGGTCTTGGTAACAAGTCGTCACCACTAACATTCTCTGCTGGTTAAACAGAGGATGTTGTGGCTTTTCTACTACAATAGGTTGTAAAGTTGCCAATGCTTGGGCAAAGGCTGGCTCAGAAGCCATATCTATTTCCAAGCCAAGCATAGAACCTAGATTTGGTTGGCAGTACTCTGCTATGACCTGCACTTTCGTGCTAGATGATTCGTAGGGACAAATGATGCAGCGTTCCACTTGCAGCGCTTCCCCCAAACTATCCACCGTTTGTTGCCAAATAATATCCAGATCCAATGTCCGCCGGATATTTCTGGTAATTTGGTTGATCAGGTTATGGTGGCGCTGTGAATGTCTCGCTGCTTGCTCTACGGGTGTTTGAAAACCCAAGTTTTCTTCTTTGCCAAGTGCTGTTTGTAGCAGCCGTCCCATGACTAAAACTGTTGTTGGGGTGCTTGCCAAGGACGGCATGATTGGACTGATCACCAACTCCAACTCAAACAACTGCTGGTTGTAGCTAAACCAGCACTGATACCTTTGCGGCATCAAAGTTGTTAAAACTTGCTGCAATATGTACAAATATGCTGCCTGATCCACTGGAGAGAAGGCACATTCTTTCCCGTTTTGGTCTGCAACGATCTGCTGTGGGTTTAACCCTAAGCATTCGCTGTGTTCCCACCAGAAAGTCAGGTAGCGTCCTGTACCATCTTGCGTGTACACCAACTCGGCTCCTAAATTTGCCCATGAGCCATTAGTGTTACTGGTAATATCTTCTAGATTTTCTGACAATATGTTCGACCTTTGAGAGTTAGCAGTAATACTCATGACTCGAGTTGGATAAGTAAATGGCACCCCAAAAAAGCTTTGCTATTCGCTGCTAAAAGTTTGGCATAAATTTTTGAGACATAGCATACTTGAGCGGCGATTTTTGGTTTTTCTAAAGTCTAGCATCGGAAATTTTACATTTTTTAATCCTCCATATATATCTTACTTTTTAGCTTTTTTTTAGATTTTTTTTTGAGTTTAATCGTTCCATTCTCCTCGAGGTGGTAAAGGTTTACGCACAGGGTTGCGCGTCAGTTCATCATCTCTTGGAGTTTCACCCCTCAGCCACTGGCGGATCGCCACCTCAATCACTTTGCTGGGATCATTGGTGAGATGCTGAATTTGTTCTAGTAACTCGGAGTCTAGGCGAATAGCAATCTCTACCTTATCGGCAAGTCTTTGTTCCGCATCGGTAGCTTTCTCTTTCATATTCATAGGGTTACTTAGTGAATTTGTTTTTTCCAAGGCTTTGTAAAGTAGCTTTATTCACACAGTTCAGGCTGTTGGAGCTTGCAATTGCCGCTCCAAGTGCGTATGAATGCACTTCTTGTTGTTTATTGTACGCCTCTAACTGATGAATACTAGAAGCTATGGATAGACCTTCATAAAACAAGAGCGTTCGTTTTAGAAGTCCTCTGCTTTTAAGCCAAGGAGGAAACACGACTCGCGCTCATACAGCAGAATTCCGCAGCTAGGAACTCAGAACTCAGAAGTAAAAAGGGCTTGATGTCTGGCTTTTAGACAAAGCGCGTTATACTTCATTTACTTGCAAAGTGCTGTATCTTCTTGAAAGTCCACAAGTCAATATTCATTTGTCAGTAGTCAATAGTCAATAGTCATGAGTCATGAGTCATTAGTCATTGCTTCCCCTCATCTCCCTCACTCCCTCACTCCTCCACTCCCTCACTCTCCCCTTGCAGCAATAGCACCGTCTCACCGAAGAAAGCATTAAAATACGTTAAGTAGTATATTGCTCTTTTATCCCTTGTTGCCGCTAAAGCAAAAAAGTATATGACTGACGTTCCCGCAGCTCGCATTCGGAATTTTTGTATTATTGCTCACATTGATCATGGGAAATCTACTCTAGCAGACCGCTTGCTGCAAGTGACAGGCACTGTAGACAAGCGGGAGATGAAGGAACAGTTTCTCGATAACATGGATTTGGAACGGGAGCGCGGCATTACCATTAAGCTGCAAGCTGCCCGTATGAATTATAAGGCAAAAGATGATCAGGAGTATGTACTGAATTTGATTGATACTCCAGGGCACGTGGATTTTTCGTATGAAGTATCCCGCAGTCTTGCTGCTTGCGAAGGTGCGCTGTTGGTAGTAGACGCTTCGCAGGGAGTGGAAGCGCAAACCCTGGCAAATGTCTATTTAGCTCTAGAGCATAACTTGGAAATTATTCCAGTTTTGAATAAAATTGACTTACCTGGAGCAGAACCAAACAGAGTCATCAGCGAAATTGAAGAAATTATTGGTTTAGATTGCAGCGGTGCGATTCTCGCCTCTGCTAAAGAGGGTATAGGCATTGACGAAATTTTAGAGGCAATTGTTGAGCGTGTACCACCGCCACAAAACACGGTGAATGACCGATTAAGAGCATTAATTTTTGATAGCTACTACGACAGCTACCGGGGAGTGATTGTTTATTTCCGGGTGATGGATGGCACAGTCAAGAAGGGCGATCGCATCTACCTGATGGCATCTGGCAAAGAATACGAAATTGATGAGTTAGGAGTGCTTTCTCCCACCCAAAAGCAAGTGCAAGAACTGCACGCTGGGGAAGTAGGTTATTTAGGCGCAGCAATTAAAGCTGTTGCTGATGCACGGGTGGGAGACACGATAACCTTATCCAACGCCAAAGCTGCTGAACCATTGCCTGGTTACACAGAAGCTAACCCAATGGTCTTTTGTGGGATGTTCCCCATTGATGCTGACCAATTTGGAGACTTGCGCGAAGCTTTGGATAAGCTGAAACTCAACGATGCAGCGCTGCACTTTGAACCAGAAACTTCTAGCGCCATGGGTTTTGGCTTCCGCTGTGGCTTCTTAGGCTTGCTGCACATGGAAATTGTGCAAGAACGCCTAGAACGAGAATACGACTTGGATTTAATCATCACCGCCCCCTCAGTGGTTTATAAAGTGATTACCATCAAGGGCGAAGAACTGTACATCGACAACCCCAGTCACTTACCTTCTCCTAACGAACGAGAAAAAATCGAAGAACCCTACGTCCAAGTGGATATGATTACGCCAGAAACTTACGTCGGCACTTTGATGGAGTTGGCGCAAAATCGGCGTGGTGTCTTTAAAGACATGAAATATCTTACTCAAGGACGCACCACACTCACTTACGAGTTGCCTTTAGCAGAAGTTGTTACGGACTTTTTTGACCAAATGAAATCTCGCTCCCGGGGATATGCCAGCATGGAATATCAACTGATTGGCTACCGGGAAAATCCCCTTGTGAAGCTGGATATTTTAATCAATGGCGATCCAGTTGATTCCTTGGCGATGATTGTCCACAGAGATAAAGCATACAACGTCGGACGGTCAATGGCTGAGAAGCTAAAAGAATTGATTCCCCGCCATCAATTCAAAGTCCCCATCCAAGCATCAATTGGCAGTAAAGTCATTGCCAGCGAACATATCCCAGCTTTACGCAAAGACGTGCTTGCCAAGTGTTACGGCGGTGACATTAGCCGGAAGAAGAAACTTTTGCAAAAGCAGGCAAAAGGTAAGAAGCGGATGAAATCGGTGGGTACAGTGGATGTACCGCAAGAAGCCTTTATGGCGGTGCTGCGTTTGGATCAGCAGTAACTCGTTTAAGGGTATTTGGAACCGCAGATGTACGCAGATGCACGCAGATAGGCATAGATAATTTATCTGTGTGCATCTGTGTTTATCTGTGATTTAATATTGAAAATGTTGACTTAACGTGCTGAAAATTCGACTCTACGACCGAAATGATTTAGAAGAAATTGTTCAGCTTTGGTATCACACTTGGCACGAAACATTTCCCAACATTCAACATCCACAGCCATATTCTGCATGGAAATCTCGCTTTCGTGATGATCTGGCTGTCAAAGGAGAAATTTGGGTTGCCGAAGTTAAATATCACATTGTGGGCTTTGTCGTAGTGATAAAAGAAGAACAGTATTTATCACAGATTTTTGTAAATCCTGAATATCAGAACTGTGGTATCGGTTCAGCCTTACTTAACAAAGCTAAAAAAATTTGTCCACAAGGACTAACGCTACAAACATTGCAAAAAAATACACGAGCCTGCTCAGATCTTGCACCTATCCGTATAAGCCTAGGTTTAGTCAACAGCAGCGCAATAAAGTTACATCACTTTTATTGGCTTTTATTGGTAAAACAAAGACTTCAGGCTTAGTACTGAGTCTGAAAATAACATCAATTTTTCTTGGTGCAAGATGTGAGCCTGCATATTTTATGAAAAACATGGCTTCAAACCTGGCAAGCTCACAGTAAACAAAATTAATGGGCAACCTAACATTGAATACTACTGGAAGCTTGAGATATAGAGTGTCATCATATACGTTATATCAAATCCGGTAGCATTTGAATAATAAAAAAACCGCACGCCTACGCTCTTGGCGCAGAGGGAGTGTTGGAGAAATAATTCCGGTGCCAACGGATTTGATATTAAATTATACCCTGAATGCCGCAATAAACGCAGGCTAAGCTAGCAATTATAGTGGTTCTCAATTGAGTGCAATACATTAAGAAATAAGAACCACAGATGGACACAGATAAATCTGTACTTCATCCAAACGAGAAACGCTATATATAGACATAGTGAGAAAAAAGCTAGTAGCCCGACCAGGAGAAGGATCATAGGTTGTCATTAAAGCTTGCCTGTGATATCGAGAGAACATATCACAACAGTGTCTCATCATCAATATATGACTAAAGTCATGTCAAATTCATGACTTTTATCTCTAGCTTCATTAGATTTGATTAGCTACTTTACAAATAGCTATGAGTTACTTCTGTTGCTCCAATGTTGCTCCAATTTGGGCATTGAAAAATTTTTCTGGCTGCTCTCATGGAATGATGTATGCTTAGCACTATCCATCGTAAATTGTGGAGAAAACCTATAGTAACATTAGCTGAAACATAATTCCCAGAAGGTGCACTATTCGCTTCAAAAGACATTCCTGATGTTTTATAGAGGTTTGAACATGAAATTCGTATATTTTACTTCTGTATCAATAACTTTGGTAGCAATTGTTGTTCTTGTTCACACTAAAAATTTATATGCAAGTTCAATGTGTGTAAATCCCAATACTGCATCCTTGGATGAAACAGTAGGTAGCTCTTTGCCAGAGAATACAAGGTACAACTTTTTAGATGTGGTGATTGACCGCAGTATCAATTAAATAAAAATAGGTAAATAAAAATAGGTAAATAAAGATAGGTAAATAAAGATAGAATGGGTGGGGTTCAACAGGACGGGTGTTTAAGCAAAGTCCAACTGTTAAAACTTTAATTTGGTTTATGCATTCCTTGCCGGACATTTGTCAATAAGGTCTAATCAAACACATACTTTTCTGCCACTTTCCAGTAGCGGGAGAAGCGCTTGAGGTCAATATAACCGTCGTAGTCAAAAAACGGTTCTACTTCAAAAACTTCTAGTTCCACAGTACGCTCAATTTCGTCGCAGATAGTATCAAACCGGGGACTGGGACTGTCTGCTGTCACGACTGTTTTGGCATTATGCTCTTTGGCAAAGGCTAAAACTTCTTTTGCGACATCGCCACGGCGAATGACAACGGGTAACTCTAGCAAGCATTCGTAGATAAAGGTGAGGCGTTTGAGGCTCAGCTGCCATTCTTCAATTAAAGCATCATCCCAAACCCAGATGGCGGGTGCGTTGGGGTATTCTTGTAGGGCGGGGTTTTGGGGACTGAGACAGTCGCCATGTATCCAGATAATTGGTTTGCTCATTAGCTATTTCGTATCTGTTCGTCAAACTTGCGTAAAACCGGGTTGCCAGGATTTTCTTTACGAGCAGCAATGAGTAGCTCTTCCAGTTTTCCCTCAGCTTCAGCCCATTGTATCAGGTTGGATACGACTTCTGAGAGATTTGCGCCTGCTGCGATCGCCTCCAAATTCTCATTCAACTGGTAGCGAACCATCTGCTTTAGTTTTCCCGGAGTCGGAAATGCACTCAGAAGCGCCTTTTGAAACTGCTGTAAGCGATCGCCATTGAACCACAGTTCACTTGGCTGTTGTTGGGGTGATGATTGAGTTGCGGTAATTTCCCACACTAACTTATTCAATGCTTGAACATCATCAATGCTTTTAGAAAAATCTACCCATGTATACTCTTTCAAAAACACTAGTTTTTCAGGAAGTTTAGTCACTCCCGGAAGCAGAATAGGAATCAAAGGGATACTCTTTTCGACACACCTTGTTGTTAATGAGCGCACTTCCATTTCTTGCCATTTTCCTAATCCTTTCAAACCGATAAAAATGGCGGCAGATTTGACGAGTGAAATTGCCTTTTGGATTTCGTATTGAAATGATCTTCCTGGTGGAATTTGCTCTTCATCAAGCCATATTTTAATGTTGCGTGTTTTGAGTTGATGAGCAATGGTTCTGACTTCAGGTTTATCTGCGGTGTTATGTGCGAGGAAGACATCGAATTCTTCACTTTTAGGTTGTTCTGGAGTATCTGAGATTTCTGTCATATAGCGGTTCATGTGAGTTGTGAGAATTATTTTTTATATAACCGCAGAGGCGCAGAGAACACAGAGGAGATAAAAGGAGAATGTCACCGTTTCTCACGAATACGCATCTCCAGAAATTAATTGTGCGTTGTCTACAACCCTTGTAGAGACGTTGCATGCAACGTCTCTACATTGTTTTTTGGAGAGGTCTAATGATCTAGGATTGCTATATAAAAGTATATTTCCGCAAATCCCAAAAGGGCATTAAATAGCTTTTTATTGCCCTCTTGACGCAGCAATCTGCTGTCTTACCCAAGCACGAAAAGCGCGGGTTGTTGCCATTTCTCCATTCTTTTTGGTTTCTTGGATAAACCGGGGAATCTCTTTCACTTGTACAGACGCAAAAGTCGGGCTAGTTTGAACTTCTGTATATTGGTTATCACCAAGTATGTAAACTCGCAAGACACTGCCGTTGTATCGCCAGAATTCTGGCACACCGATTGCTGCGTAAATTTTTGACTTGTCAACTTTGGGTTTAGAGTATTCAACCTCTAATACTAAATCTGGCGGTAGATCAGTTGCTAAATCTATGTTTTCTCTATCCCTAACCAGGGATTCATTCTGAATATAGTAGCTGCTATCTGGCTCACTTCCTCGTTCTAAATCATCACGTGTTAAGGTTAGTGAACCAGTACGTTTAATCTCCAAGCCGAATTCTTCGCACAATACCCCAACAAAAACCTCAATTAAGCGGTTGGAGTTTTCGTGCGGCATGAGTGGTGTCATGATTTCTAGTATTCCATTGTCATAGGCAAGTCGATTTTTCCGTTCTGAACCCATTTCCGCCAGCATGGTTTTAAATGTCTGCCAGCTGATATTCGATAGTATTGTCCTGGTTTCTGCGGGCGTTGCCGTTGTAACCATAATTCACCTTACCTGATATCGAAGCCGTAACCCAATACGGTTGAGTTAAGAAGAATTGTAGGTTGGGTTGAGCGAAAGCGAAACCTAACAAATGCTTTGTACGGTTGGGTTGAGGGACGAAACGCAACCTACGCCCTGAAATGTTGATTCTACAGTGTAAAAGTAAGCTGCAATAAATCTTCACAAAATTCTGAAACGCTTAAATGTTACAGTTTACAAGTCTCGATGCGAGAGAAGAGAAAACTTGGTCGGACAGATGCACCCAGGTCCCCACTGCCCCAAAAACAGGGTCTACATCAAGAAAAACAAAACACACAACTGGGAGGTGTCCCCATGGAGCAGTTGTATTATAAGTGACTCTAGACTCCGTAAATATCTCTTTCACTCTCCAACCAACGCGATCGCCAAACTTCTCAAAAGTTTCATAATCAGCATTAGGATTCCCACCGACGCTTTCCCATATGCGCTTTTGCATACTAAAGCCAAAGCGCCCATTGCTGTATTTTACCCAAAGTTGGTCAATAGTGCGGAGGTCGGTACAGGGAAAATTTTCGATAGATTCGACATCAAGCCAGTCATCTTTTTCTCGCTCTGCTGCTTTGAGCATAACTGCTAGCGTTTCCTCATCCGCTTCTTTCCACTTGCCAGCAGCTAGTAAATCTCGCAGCCGTGTGTAATCTACTCCCTTGTCAGAACTAAGGTCATCTTTTTCAAGCGCCTGATCTAGTTGATGCAGTTGTGCTCTTTCATCTTCAATCTGCTTTTCTAACTGAAACTTCCTAGCAAGGTCTGTTTCGATCATCAAAGCGTTCTCTAAACGTCTTAGCTTCTCAGCCCTCAGATTATAGAGTTTTTCTAATGCATTTAATTCCTGTAATTTCCTGTATTTGTGCTGAGGGATTTGCTCAATTTCCTCCCGCATCGCGACAAACCATTCCCGCTCCCCTGTCCCTAAGCTACCATTAGCTTCTGCTTCATTCAACCACTGTTTTGCTTTTGCAGGATCTAGAAAATTCAGTGCAGTCAGTTGTTGCGATCGCTCTAATTCAACTCGATCTGCCCAAGGGGAATGGTGTTCGACATATTGCCAAAGCAGCGTCGCAACATCTCGAATTCGTTGTCTTGCATCTTCCCTTCTCATCAACCTCTGCAACAAGACATTGCGAATTTCTGGCTCGATTTCATATAGTTCTGCGTCAATTTCACGACACAGCCCAGAAGTGAGAAACTCAAACTCGACGGTATAAGGAAGTTGCTCTGGTGGATCAACAAAGAAGTTAATTCTCAGAAAGTGCAGCAATTCAGGATTCAAGGCAACGGGCATTGCAGCGTGATAAGCCAGTTGTAAAGCTGCATTCCCATCTTTACCACATCTACGCTTAAAGTCATTCAAACGCCGCTCTACAAGTTTAGACACGTTGGTAGTTATCTTGGGTTTGATTTAATTGCCCATTGTCTTAAAAGCACCCCACCCCCTACCCCTCCCCTTGATAAGGGGAGGGGCGACTTTGACGTAAGTCAAAGGCAGGGTGGGGTTCTTCGGGAATTAAGGGTAATTCAGCCGAGTTCATATCTAAAGAGGCTTTTCTAAATTATATTGATGTCCGCGTAGCACATTCACCGCCTGATGAATGCCCTCCCGATTCAAAGGAAACATCGGCACATGGCGTGCAATCTGGGCAGCGGTGTTATCTTTCCAATATGACTTAGGCAGAGGATTCAGCCAAATATAGTTTAAAGTATAAGCGCGGAGTGCTTTGATAAAAGAGATAGTATCTAATAGACGCACGACATTGTAATATTTACGTACGGCACCAGCATCGCTTATCACTACCACGAATGCATCGGCGGCATATTTCTGGAGAACTTCCTCCAACGCAATAGGAGAGAGCAAATCAGGATCTTCGTAGAGATAACCTGTTTTGAGGGGAGTTATCTGAGGCAAAATGGAATCGAGAACTGGAAAGAGTTTTTTTTCCTCCAGACGTTCTAGCACTTGCTCATCTGCTCCTTCAGCAGGAACGTTGTGAAAGTAGTAAATCGCTGTTTCTTCCAATCTGCCTGCTTGTTGAATTACTATGCAAACTTCTTGACAAAAACGATGGAAAGCAGTCATTGAACCCTGACGATCCACTAGCAAAAGTAACCGCGCAACGTTGCGGCGTCTCGGTCTTAACACAACAGAAGCTGCAACTCCCTGTTGACAACGACGCGCAATTGTGGTTCTACATCTAGTTCTGTTGGTGGTCCTACCCGCACGGGACGGCGTAAGCGTCGCCAAGCCTGAGCCACTTCTCGATAAGTTAATGGAAATTGTGGTACGAAGATAAACCGACGTTCAGAAAGTTGCACATCCTTGAAGGAAATCGGAGGTAAGAAGTCAAATTTGCATGGATTCATTAAGGCATGGGATTGCTCTCTTGCTGTCTGCCCTTGCAATAGTTCTTCACAAATTCTCTTCAACTCCCGATTACCGAAATTACCGCCACAGTCTTCATTACGTGCAGCAATGAGTAAATTTTCTAGATTTCCATTAGTCTCAGCCCAATAAATCAGTTTGAAGACGACTTCCTCATCGTTTTCACCTGTTGCGATCGCGTCCAGATTTTCGTCTAATCCGAAGCGAACCATCTGCTTCAATTTTGCTCGATTAGGAAATGCACCGAGTAGTGCTTCTTGTAAATACCGAAACTGTTTACCCTTTAGCTGCATTGTGCTGAGTTAGGTTAGCCAACATAAACTCTAATAAGCTAAAACACATTTAAATGGCATATTTCCGGTTAACTTTAATTTTATCTTTTGCCTTTCTTCCCTTTCTGCCAACTTTGGCTGTTAGGTTGTTTGGTAAATTCCCCTTTAGGAAACAGCCGCGCTTCTAATTCTTCGTAACTTCCTTCAAAGTCACACTTACCATACAAGGGACATTTTCGACAGTAGACGCCTTCGGTATAGCGTTCTAAATTCTCGCGGTTGAAAAAATAAGGTTTGTGGCTAAAGGTGCTGGCTACCCATTGCCATGACATATTATTGCTTGCTGGATCACCATCTAGAAGATGTTCGAGAAACCACTTTGCTCCCGCTTGCCAACGAATGCGCCGCCAATGGACAATGTAAGCTGCTATCCACATCCTTGCATGGTTGTGTAAGTAGCCGATTTGTCGCATATCATGGCTGAAGCTGTCGATGCAAACACGTCCTGTAGTTCCTTGTTTGATGTCATCTGGTAATTGAGGTACATATTCAGCGACAGTGTACCCAGTTTTGTATTCCTCTTGGTCTTTCCAAATCCTATCCCCTAGCTTGACATATAACCGCTGCCAGTAGTCACGCCAACCCAACTCGTTAATGAGTTTCGTTGCATCATCTTGGGACTTGACGCGCCCAAGAACGTAATCCCGAATTTCGCGTAAGCTGAGAACGCCGTAGCGAATGTAAGGAGAAAGCCGCGTTACAGCACCTGTGAAAAAGTTACGTGTTTTCGCGTAGCGTACTGAGTCTACCTTTTGCAGTACTGCCTCAGCAGCTTTGCGTCCACCGACGGTTTCACTGATGTGATCATCCCGTTCTGCGGCTTTAGGGAATTGTTCTGTGAGGTAGGCTACCAACTCATCACGGTTGGCAAAGTCCCGTTGCATATCTTTAGTCATTTTGCGTCAAAATAGCAGGTTAAAATAGCCAGACGAGTAATATAAAATTTCAGCTTTACAAATAAAGCCTGCCGACCCAGGCTAGTTCCTTATTATCGCGTATCGAACAAGTAATTTTCAAAGCAAGCGAGATGTTAATGTATCTTTTTTAATAAATTTAAGAGTAATTATACTACCTACCATTGCAGCATTTGTTAAAAAATTCTTACTCTACAATGGTAAATACCACTTCTGCTTCATGACATATGGTTCAAGTCATCCAAGCTCAAAATGTCTCTGTTAGCTATTTAGAAGAAAAATTTGGTTTGCAAGTAGCGGAGAATGAGGAATTTTTTACAGAGTGGTTTGAGGGTTTACCTGAAATTACAGTTTTAGAAAAGCAATATTTAGACAGAGTTAAAACCAACTTCCTCAGATTGGTTAAGCGTCCACCAATCTTAGAGGATGCGGTAAAAATGGTAGTTTTGTCTCCTTTATTAGATTTAGCAGGCTTTTATAGTGAACCTTTTTTTATTGCTACCGAAGAATCTATAGAAATTGCCTTGGAGGATGAAGAAGAAATTATTAGAGGGCGAATAGATGTTTTAGTTTTGCAACAGCAGTTGTGGTTGTTGGTTATTGAATCCAAAAGATCTAGTTTTTCTCTTTTAGAAGCAATTCCCCAAGGATTAGCTTATATGCTGGCAAATCCTAATCCAGAAAAACCTGTATTTGGATTAGTATCGAATGGTAGCCATTTTATTTTCCTGAAACTAACTCAGCAAGATAAACCAAAGTACGCTTTATCTGATGAATTCACTCTGTTAAGACGAGGAAATGAATTATATCAAGTGCTTGCTGTATTAAAAACACTGGGTACAATTATCAGCGAATAGCTATGTCTCAACGTCCTATTTATCTCGATTGCCAAGCGACCACACCTGTGGATGAACGGGTACTTGCCGCCATGCTACCCTTTTTTACAGAACACTTTGGCAACCCCTCCAGCATCAGTCATGTTTACGGTTGGGAAGCAGAAGGTGCTGTCAAACAAACCCGGGAAATTTTGGCACCAGCAATTAACGCAACGCCAGAAGAAATTGTCTTCACTAGTGGCGCGACAGAAGCGAATAATTTAGCTATAAAAGGTGTTGCTGAAGCCTATTTTCAAAAAGGACAACATATTATTACTGTTGCGACTGAACATAGCGCAGTTCTTGACCCTTGCAAGTATCTTAAAAACCTCGGTTTTGAAATGACATTCCTCTCAGTCCAAAAAGATGGGCTGATTGATTTAACCGAGTTGGAAAAAGCTTTCCGTCCCGATACTATTCTTGTTTCAGTAATGGCGGCGAATAACGAAATTGGTGTTTTGCAGCCATTGGCAGAAATTGGTGCAATGTGTCGGGAACGCAATGCCCTTTTCCATACGGATGCAGCACAAGCTATTGGTAAAATACCTCTAGATGTGCAGGCGCTAAAAATTGATTTAATGTCGCTAACAGCACATAAAGTCTACGGTCCAAAGGGTATTGGTGCGCTGTACGTTCGCAGGCGCAACCCCAGAGTACAACTAGCTCCGCAGCAGCATGGTGGTGGACATGAACGGGGAATGCGTTCTGGAACTTTGTATACACCACAAATCGTAGGATTTGGTAAGGCTGTGGAGATTGCTTTACAACAACAAGCGACAGAAACCGAACGCCTCACACAGCTAAGACAAAGATTGTGGGAACAACTTTCTCAGGTTGAGGGAATTCATCTCAATGGACATCCCACTCAACGATTACCGGGAAATCTCAATATCAGTGTTGAAGGGGTAGATGGTTCTGCATTGCTGTTAGGGTTGCAACCAGTGATGGCGGTGTCTTCTGGATCTGCTTGTTCTTCGGCAACAACTGCACCTTCCCATGTTCTCACAGCACTGGGACACTCGGAAGCGCTAGCTTATGCATCAATACGCTTTGGTATAGGACGGTTCAATACTGACGAGGAAATTGACAAGGTGGCACAGCATACAATTGCCACAATTCAAAGCTTAAGAAAACAAAATTCTTTTGCAATGGGTAATCGGTAACTATTTTAACTATAGCGCTTCTCGTTTGGATGAAGTACAGATTTATCTGTGTCCATCTGTGTCCATCTGTGGTTCTTATTTCTTAATGTATTGCACTCAACCCCCGAACCGCTATATTTTGAGGAATAAGTGCAGTGGGCGATGAGGCGGGGCGATCGCCTCTGTTAAACAGACTTTCCACCTTGTGCAATCTTCTACTAAGTCAAGCTTCGTCTCTTAAAACTAAAACACCCACAGATATTTGTGGGTGTAAAAAATTATCCAAAAAAGTTACTTTTTAGCGGGTGATTAATCTGGCTGAATCACGTCTTGCGTTCCAGACACAAGTTATATAACGTTCTCGACCATAACCTTCTCCTCTCCCATAACGTTCTCTACCATAACCTTCTCTTCTCCCATAACGTTCTCCTCTTCCATAACCTTCTCTTCTCCCATAACCTCTGTTGTCAATAGTGTAGAGATAACGGTAACTGACAATCCGCCCATTCCGATAAACAGGTTCGCCACCTTGTCTAGCAACTACCGAATAACCACTTTCGTTGATAAGCCGATTGCAAGCAATCTCGCCATTTGCAGCGTGAGCAGGAAGTGTAGGTATCATACCTAAACAAATACCAACAGCAGTTAATAAAAGTTTTGTACGTTTCATAAGTTTATATCGTTATTTAAATTAAAAAATTGAGATTAAGCGTCTCATATCTTGCCTCTCAATTGATAAGATAGACGTCATTCATTTCTAAATAGTTCCATTTTTTACAATCAGCGACTGTGCCATTCCGAGATACCACTCCTCATCCAATGACCTTATTGTGGAGTAAATTGTGGAGTAACTTATCAAATTCTTTGATGCACCCACTTAAAAATTGCTATAGGACTCATATTTGATTTTTGAAATATACGTAGGGTGCGTTATGCCTCTGGCTAACGCACCATCCAAAGGCTTTGGTGCCGTACTTTCGGCGATAACACACCCGAAACATACTTAGATTTTTTCATAAATCAAATCGGATTCCTATATCTATAGCTGCGCTATTGGACTGCTTGCAGCATAGCCTCTATTGCTCGCTCTTTTTGCGGATCTGCACCTTGAGCATACTCCAATGAGAATGGAATGTTAATATCAGGCGTGACTCCTTTACCTTCCAACCGTTGATTTTCGTTGATCAACACATCTGAAACTGCTAAGTAAAGGAAGCTACCATCTGACATCAAAAAAGGACGACCAGCAACCACTGCTCCCGTTGTCTTGGAACCAACTACAGGTCCTATTTTATGTTGCTGGAAGGCATAAGCCAAAATTTCTTTACTACTTCTGCTCCCTTCATTAATGACCATAACCACAGGCTTTTTCCATTGAGAAATATAGGTATATCTTTTGCCATTGCGGGGAATACTGGTAATACTAGGACCTTCCTTTGCAGTGAAGATGTTGAGATAACCAATATCTCCTCCACCCCAACCATCTCGTAAATCCAAAACCAACGCTTGTGCATCTCTAAGGCGACCGTAGATTAGGTCTTCTCGAAGTTTCTCCTGATCTGGGTCAGCAGCATTTGACCAGATGTGAACATAGCCAATTTTCTTACCGTTGCGTTGAATAACCTGGGTACTGGCTTGTTGCGCCTCCAGAAACATGGTAGAAGCGTCGAACATCTTAGGAATCACAGCAATTTTTTCTTGGCTGTTGGCGTCAGGTGTTCTTTGAATCAACAGCGTGACTTTCTGACCTGCTTTACCTATAAAAGATTGTATCGGTTGGTAAGGACGATTATCTACGCTTAAGAGTTGGTCGCCGACTTTTAACCCAGTTTTAGCAGCTGGACTTCCATCAAGAATAGCACTGACAAAGGTTTTACCGTTAATGTCTTTGGTAATTGCACCAATACCACTGTATTCAATCTTGCCTTTTGGGAAGAACTTCTTTAACTGCTTTTGAAACTCGGGGTTCCTTGCCTGAAAAATTCCCAAAAGCTGATAGTATGCTGGCTCATTTGGAATGTAAAAGCGGGTGTGAGAAGTTTGTAATTCCGAAAGCATCTGATTGATCACACCAGCAACTTCTTGGGTAGACTTAGTTCGCACGGCTTGAGGTTCATACTTTTGCCGCATTGCTTTCCAGTCCACTCCGTTAAATTTTGGATCATAAAAGTTTTCGTTGACAGTTTGCCAGACCTGGTCAAAGATTTTGACCTCTGGTTTTGCTAATGTTTTGGGTAATGGTGAGGTTAATAATAGGAGCAATACTGAGACACTTATCAAAATTACTATCGCAAACCTATTTAACTTCGCGAGTCCAAGTTTTTTCATTGTGTCTCCTTTGCGGTTGTTCTTCTAGGGTAGATGCGTTGCACAGACGTAGTATGCTAAGAGGTCATTTGTTGGTACGTTGCGTTTCGCATAACGCACCCTACAATTTCTACAGATTTTTTCTACAGACGTTGTAGAGACGTAACATACACTTTCATTACATGATTGATTTGTTAGACAACGCTGATAGAAGAAAATCCTTTGCTATTAGTTCCGCAAATCAGTCTCCTAGTTGCAAGTATTGCGGAGCGTTGATTTAATTTCTTAGTTGCAGTGCCAAAAGGAACAAGTCAACTATGACAGTGATACTTGATAGCATTAGGCTGATACAAGGTAGCTAGTAATGCTTTGTTGCATTCAGCGTGCCAAAACCAACGCCAATTAGCGCAGACAAGAGAGCGATGGGAGCCATAATCTGCAATTCTTAAATGGCGATCGCCCTAGCTAGCCCTTCCCAGCCCGGAACCACCAAATCAATAAAAAAACCAGCGAAAACAATTAAACTCTTGTAAGTAATTTTTTCTTGCGCTTATCCTGCCCATATATACAGCTAGAATAGTGTTGAGATAAATGTTTACAAACAGACTCAGTATTTTTGAATAATGAGTCAGCTTTTAGTGGCAATATTGTCTCAACCAAGAGATGATAAAACATTGCTCGTAAATAAAATACGTGCAGAGATTATTGGTGATCTTCTACTAGATCAGCCAATTCCTGTTTGAGTGTTCCAATGACTCGTTGTAGTCCGTAATTTTGGCTCGTCTACTGTTTCAGTATTCGCGGATTTTTCTGCAAATCAATTCTCAGCTAAAAACCAAAAACAACTGAAATCTATGGTTTTCTCATCTGAATTGGCTTCAGACAGTCTTCAAGCTTCTCAAGGAGCACTCAACTCATCCACTATATCTAATTTTGACTTTGGCATAGCGCCAGACATAATTAGTGGCATAAACCTCCCAAGACAAACCAGTTCTATTTTTACAGTCAACAGCATTGCCGATGTGGTCGATGACAACGATGGCGTCACCACACTGCGCGAAGCCATTAACCAGGCAAACGCGATCGCTGGAACGGACGCGATTGTGTTTGACTTGTCGCTGTTTTCCAGTTCACAAGCCATTACTTTAAGCTTGGGACAACTCAGCATTACTGACAGCTTGAGCATCAACGCCCCAGTAGATCCGTTGACAGGTTCTCAGTTGCTGACAGTAAGTGGCAACAATGCTTCACGAGTGTTTGAGATTGGGACAGAAGCAACGGTGAGCCTGTTTGGGTTGCTTATTACCGATGGCAGCGTGACAGGTGACAACGGTGGTGGAATCAACAACAGCGGGACTCTCATCCTAGCCAACAGTATTGTTCGCAATAACAGTGTACGTACCAATTCAGGGACCGATAGTGGCGCTGGCATTTACAACACGGGTACTTTGATTGTCAGCAATAGCACCATAAGCCGTAACTCGAATACTAATATGAGGGCTGGTGGTCTTGGTGGCGGCATCTATAACTCAGGTACTGCAATAGTGAGCAACAGCACCATTAATGACAACTCATCAAATCGCGGTGGCGGCATCTATAACTTAGGCACCCTGACAGTGAGCAACAGCACCATCAGTGGCAACTCATCAAGTCGCGGTGGTGGTATTGACAACACTGGGCTTACGGATGTGAGGAATACTACCATAAGCGATAACGCGGTAACCATTAGAGGGTTCGCCAATGGCGGCGGCATCTATAACTCAGGCACCCTGAGAGTGAGCAACAGCACCCTGAGTGGCAATAGTGTAAGCGCTTTATTCAGCGTTGAGGGCGGTGGCATCTATAACTCAGGTACCGCAACGGTGAGCAACAGCACCCTGAGTGGCAATGAGTCCAGAGGCGGTGGCGGCGGTATCTTTAACAGTGGCACCCTGTCGCTGGTCTTCAGTACCCTCACCCTTAACCGAGGTGGCAATGGTGGAGGAATATTCAATAATGCTTCTAGTACAGTCACAGCGCGAAACACAATTATCGCTGGTAATGTTCCTTTTTTGCCGGTTGACAGTATCAATCCTGATGTGTCAGGCAACTTCATCAGCAATGGCTATAACTTGATTGGCGACACCACAGGTAGCAGTGGATTTGGAGCCACAGGAGACATCGTCGGTAGCAGCACCAACCCGATAGATCCTCGCTTAGCTGCCTTGAGCTTCAATGGTGGTCCCACAGAAACTATTGCCTTACTTGAAGACAGTCCAGCTATTAACGCAGGCGACCCAACTTTGCTGGCGACTGACCCTACTACTGACCAGCGCGGTAACTCTCGTGTCAGTGGTGGTAGAGCCGATATCGGAGCGTTTGAATTGACTTAACCCTATTGACACTCCCCGGGCTGAACAAATTTCGCTATCGCTCCGGAGTTCGGAAAGCCCGGGGATTCTACATTCTTCCTCGCTACTTGCTCAAGCAGGCTTTCACCAACTACTGAATCTATATTAACATAAATGTGTCGCCATTGTGTCACATTTTATGGCAAAAAAAGAATTACATATTAGGATTACAGAGCGAAGAATGAATAAATTACGCTTATATGCTGCTCAAAAAGACAAGACTATTACTCAAATAGTTGAAGACTTGCTTGATACACTTCCAGAGCCACAAAAGGAAAACATCACGCGTTAGCAAAGCCTACGACGTGGCTTTCATCCCCTGGCTAAGTGCGATTCGTTGTGGACGAATCACGGTATCCAGTCCGTAAATAACTCCACCAACCAAATCTAACAATAGACAAGGTTGAACTTTCGATTAGATGTAGGTGAAAGACCTACCCTCCAAACTCAGGAGTGACTCCCTACCTGCCCACGCCGACCAGACTCGGTTTCTGGAGAGCGAAGCTGGGGACAGGGCACAATCAGACATCCGTTGTGGGGTGACACTGGTGCCAACGGGGAGTTCCCAAGGTGAAACAGAACCTAGAAAAGCAACATGAAAAGTTTGATACATCAAAACGATGTAAATGGACATGGGAAACAACTTTCAAGCTGGAATCAAATCAAATGGAAGAAAGCGAGAAAGATTGTTAATAACCTAAGAAAGCGGATATTTCGTGCTAGAAAACTTGGGCAATGGAAGCAGCTTAGACGGTTGCAGAAATTGTTACTAAAATCCTACGCCAACCTATTACTCGCAACCCGACAAATTACTCAAAAAAACAACGGAAAAAACACAGCAGGAGTAGACAAGGAGGTGGCTAACACTCCTGAAGAACGAGTAAAGCTTGTCAACAGTTGGAAATATATAACAGCCTCTCCAACAAGGAGAGTATATATTCCAAAACCTAACGGCAAGAAACGTCCCCTTGGAATTCCCACCATCAGGGATAGAGTCATGCAAGTAATAGTGAAAAACACACTCGAACCCGAATGGGAATCACAATTCGAGCCAAATTCATACGGCTTTAGAATAGGAAGAAGTTGTCAAGACGCTATAGCGCAATGCTTCAATAATCTAGTGGATAACCCACGCGGAGCAAGACATACTTGGGTTCTAGATGCTGATATATCAGGATTCTTTGACAACATTGCACATGAATCCATCCTGACCATGATTGGCACACATCCTGCTAGGGAAACAATCAAAGGATGGTTAAAAGCTGGATATGTCTATCAGGGAATTAAAACACCCACAGACAAAGGCACACCTCAAGGTGGAGCAATTTCGCCGCTTTTAGCAAACATAGGGCTTCACGGTCTGGAACAAGTCATAAATTCTATTAAACTACCAAAAGATAAATGGGGTAACAGATTAAAGCTAGGTTTTGTCCGATACGCGGATGACTTTATCATCACATCTAGAGATAAAGAAAGCCTCGAAAATGCCTTAATCCGGATTAAACAATGGCTGTCAGAAAGAGGACTAGAAATCAGTGAAGAGAAAACTAGGATAGTTCACATAAAAGATGGATTTAATTTCTTGGGGTTCAATCTACGCCAACATCACGGCAAACTATTAATTAAACCCCAAAAAGAGAAAGTGCTAAAATTCTGTAAAGAATTAGGTAACACAATCTCTAAATGCGCCACCTGGACGCAACAAAATCTCATCAATGAACTAAAACCTATCCTTCGAGGATTCGCTAACTATTACAGAGGGGTGGTTAGTAAGGAAACATTTAGTTACATCAATCATAGAGTAACTATATACCTCTGGCGTTGGGCAAAACGTAGGCATCCCAACAAAGGAAAAAGATGGGTGAAAAACCGATACTTTCACCGAATAGAAGAGAATGAATGGACATTTGCTTGTCACGGAATTGATAGCAGAGGTAGGAATCAATTTTACTCCCTATGTAACATCAGTAAAACTCCTATAATCAGACACGTAAAAGTCACAGGAAATTACTCTCCCGATAACCCAAAATTGAAGGAATATTGGGAAACTCGCAATCAAAAACAAGGAAAGCTTTACTGGGCAAAAAAATTCAAAATACGAACAAGTAGCCAAAAACCAAAGCTTCTTATGTCCGATATGCGGGGAATATCTATTCAACGGTGAAGAAATCGAAACCCACCACATAGTACCAGTGGCAAAAGGTGGACGAGACGACAAAGAAAACCTGATGCACCTGCACTCAATGTGTCACAAGCTGGTACACAACACCAAGTTGAAGGCTTGAAGTATGGCTTGAGCCGTGTGACGCGATAAGTGTCACGCACGGTTCTTAGGGGGGAAAGGACTAGTAACAGTCCAATCCTACCCAACAGAGGACCCCAGGAATCGATGGCAAAGCCAAGCTCACTTTCTCCGAAAGGTTTGAACTGAGTGATAAACTCAATCGCCACGGTAACAATTGGCATCACCAAGGGTTACGCGAAATTCCAATCCCCAAAAAGGACGGGAAAATTAGGATTCTAAAAGTCCCTACTATAGGCGACAGAGCGTGGCAATGCCTTGCAAAGTACGCACTAGAACCAGCGCACGAAGCAACTTTCGCGTGCGGGGAGCTACGGATTTAGAACGGGACGCTCGGCACACGACGCCCAGAAAACCGTCTTCAACAATCTACGCTCATACTGCAATGGAATAGAGAAACGAGTCATCGAACTCGATATCGAAAAATGCTTCGATAGGATAAGCCACTCAGCCATAATGGATAGACTCATTGCTCCAAAGAGCATAAGACAAGGAATTTTCCGATGTCTAAAAGCCGGAGTCAACCCAGAGTTCCCAGAACAAGGAACACCGCAAGGCGGCGTAGTAAGTCCGTTATTAGCAAACATTGCGCTCAACGGGATAGAAGACATCCATTACTCGGTTCGCTATGCCGATGACATGGTCATTATACTCAAACCCGAAGATAACGCAGAAACAATACTTGACAGAATCAGCCAATTCCTCGCCGAAAGGGGAATGAAGGTCAGCGAAAAGAAGACCAAGCTGACCGCTGCGACAAATGGCTTTGATTTCCTTGGCTGGCACTTCAAAGTGCAGAGCAACGGAAAGTTCAGAAGTACCCCCTCGGTGGACAACTTCAAAGCATTCCGTCAGAAAGTAAAAGCCATCGTCAACAACTCGAACTATGGTGCTACGGTCAAAGCTGAGAAATTAGCCCCCGTAGTTAGAGGCTGGAGGAACTACCACCGCTACTGCAAAATGGATGGCACACGGTTTTCCTTGTACCATATCGAAACCAGAGCGTACAAGGTGTTCAATAAGGAATCCAAACAGAACCGCCACACCAGCAAAACACTGTTGGATAAAGCGTTCCCAAAGGTTCCCTACTCCGAAAACAAACACATCCTCGTCAAAGGCGAGAAATCACCCTTTGATGGGGACACTGCCTACTGGAGCGAGCGTAACAGCAAGCTTTACGACAGCAAAACCTCTAAAGCCCTAAAACGGCAAAACCATACGTGTGCAGCCTGTGGGCTGAAACTTCTGTCCGATGAAAGGGTTCACCTGCATCATAAAGACGGGAATCACGCCAACTGGCACAAAGACAATCTTATGGCAATTCACCAGAGTTGTCATGATTACTTGCACATGAGCAAAAGCAAAAGCTAAGAACGTCGGAAGCTGGGTGCGGGGAAACCTGCACGCCCAGATTTAAATGGGAGGTGCGGGGTATAATAGCCCCCATCGACCCAACCAGCTAAGGGGTTTTCAGCCTACCCTTTATAAATGTCGTTTTACCTTTATTTTATGAAAAATTCATTAAGCTTGGATTAGTTTCTACGTATTATTTTGGATGGACACGTATTTTATTTACAGTCTGTGTTTTCACCTAAAAAGCAAAGGACTATTATGCTCTGTCAAAAAGCCACATGGTTCATTCCCGTAGCCTTAACTTTACTTAGTTTTGGAGCGAATGTACAATCCGTCACTGCACAGACAAAGGAAAATATTTATGATTTCAGTATTACTTACGACGCACTAGCTATCTTTGGTCCAGTCTTTAATGAGGAAAAAAACATTCTAGATGTAGCCGTCCTAGGTGAAAGTATTGGTGATGCCCCTTTCGGATTAACTAACTTTGATAGTAGAACTTACGGGCGGTTTGAGGATCGCACAACCCAAATATTCAGCACATTTGATGCAGAACCATCCGTATTTGGCATACAAGGCAACGTTCGTGGCGATCGCTACTTTGGTGGTTCTAACGAGTTATTTGGAAGAGCAAGCGATAGCGCTGTCATCGATTTGGTTCAACAGACTATTGTCGGTGGTGGTATTATAAATGTTACTGGTGGAACAGGTATATTCTCGAACGCTACAGGGTTAATAACTTTCACCCAACAAGACAGGCTGACTCCAGGTTCAACTGATGGACCCTTAACCTCTAGGGGTGTAGCTGTACTAAATTTCTCTATACGGACTCCTCAAAGAGTTCCAGAACCAGCAGCTACAACGACCTTAGTCGGCTTGGGTGTTACTGGAGCGGTGTTGCTACATCAATATCGTCGTCGGCTTAATAATTTTTAACGTGAGCTTCCAACGGACGGAATTGGTTATGGCTTAAGAAAAACTGTCTAGTTTGCTAGGAGTTCGACAGGTTGAAAAAAGCGCGCGTAAAAGCTGAGACTAAATGCTTTTAACTTATTACCAATGCTAGCCAATTAACAGGCAGTTACTTAACCGAGCTTGCTTCGCTTAAGTAACTGCCTTCCTTTCCAAAATTCTGGTTCCACCGTTTTAAGAAAGTTTTCAAAATCATCATTTGCTCTATTTACAACCAATCAACTTGCGATCGCTCCATCACGCGCTTGTACACATCCTCAGTTTGCTTGGCTAATTAGAATGATTTGTTTCTTGTTTAAACTTCAATGTAGGGTATTTAAATCTGAATTTAGGTAATCATACAGCATTATATAATTTCATTTTTTAAAGTTTCCTAGAATTTTCAATAATTTCAAAAATCTCAGATATCAATATCAATTTACGGTTTTTTTTGCCAATCTGCCACTATTTAAATAGCCAGTATATAAAGATTGTATAAACTTCATAGAAATAATTTTACTTATGAATTACTATACTTACGTGTTAAAAAGTAATAAATATAGCGTTTCTTAGTTAAATGCAATACATCTAAGACAGGGGGAACTTGTTTCCTCTGCTCTAAGATTCAACTGCCTTAAAACTAGGAAGTGTGTATTTTCTTCAAATCAGAACATTTATATGACTTGCTTCAAAGGTATAAACACCTTTGGATTGTAAGTTTATGCCTAAAAAAAACTGGTTTTTGGCTTACTTTAGCCTGGAAAATTTCCTCACTCATTTTTCACGTATAACAATGGATCTCATTCTTCGCGCTCATTTTTGATTCAGGTTGTTTTGGGAATTCATTAAACAATACAGCGTCAAGCCGTATTTGTGCAGCCTTCATTGAGGCTGCAAACTTTGTGTGCCAACTGAAAATTTCTGCTCAAAAAGTGGGTCTACCAGGAGAATTTCATGGTGTCTGAACAAAATCAAAACCTGACTGTTTTGGACAAGAATACTTCTCGCATTTCGAGTAGTCTGTGGAATTTACATACACAATACACCAGCCATACAGGTACAGAACCCTTTCAGAATAAGAGTAATAGTGGTTTAGTTCAACTCAACCATGACTCTACAAGTGCTCTAGTCAGGATAACCGCAAAAGATGTCGAAGGTTTGTTACCAGCCCTAAAAGATATAGGTTTTCAGGTAACAGGTACAGCACCCAAGCATCACTTCCTAGAAGGATTTGTACCACTAGCCTCAATTCCAGAACTAGAGTCACTAGCACCACAAGGACTGTTAGGTGTCTTATCTGTCCCGCAAGCTTTCACCAATGTAGGACTGGTGACTAGTCAGGATGATATCGTTTCCGAAACAAACCGAGTCCGCGCCGCTTTGCCTCAAGGCTTTGATGGTACAGGGGTGCGGATTGGTGTCATGAGCGACAGCTACAACATTTCAGGTATCGGTTCTGCAGAAGAGGATATAGCTTCTGGAGATTTGCCTGCGGATGGGGTGACAGTATTGCGAGAAGGACCAAGCGGCAGAGATGAAGGGCGAGCCATGCTGCAACTCATTCATGATCTTGCTCCTGGTGCTTCTCTCGTCTTTTCTTCAGTAACAGGCTTTGATGAGCCTGCAGTCAATTCCCCTGATATCATCAATGATGATATTGAGTTCTATATGGCAGGTGAGTTAGGTTTCGCCGAGCAGATTCGCAATCTCGCTAACCCCAACATTGGCAATGCTGACATATTAGTCGATGATATCGGATACCCCACCGAGCCGTTCTTTCAAGATGGTGTCATCTCTCAAGCTATTGATGAGGTAGTGACCAATCTTGGAGTTGCCTACTTTTCTGCTGCTGGTAATGATGCAAGACAAGCTTATGAGTCTACAGATTTTGCTGCTGCTTTAGATTCTGCTGGTATTCTTCCAGGTACATTTCACGATTTTGACCCAGGTTCTGGTGTAGATACCCGTCAACTGATCACCATACCCGCTAATAGACAGATCAGTTTCTCATTCCAGTGGGATGATCCCTTCTACACAACTAACGGTGTTAAAACAGATTTAGATATCTTCCTAGTAGAGCCTGGTACAAGTAACATATGGGAAGGAAGCATTGAGAGCAACATTGTTAACCAGATACCTTTAGAACTCTTTGGCTTTCGTAACCAAAATTCAACGCCTTTGCAAGCTGAGGTCATGATTCAGTTGGCTGATGGACCAGAACCAGGACGTATCAAATATGTCAACACTGGAAGTGATATTACTTTTAATGAATTTGGCACCAATAGCCCAACCATTTATGGTCATCCCGGAGCAGCAAATGCTATAGCAGTAGGTGCAGTCAACTATTATGACCAGGAAAACCCGGCGAGCTTCACTTCCGCAGGTCCAGTTACCATCTTATTCGACCCTGACGGTAATCGGTTAGCGACCCCTGAGATACGGCATAAACCTGAGTTTGCTGCCATTCAGGATACTGATACTACCTTTTTCGGTAGGGATATTGACGGCAACGGTTTCCCCAATTTTAATGGCACATCAGCCGCAGCTCCTCATGCAGCAGCAATAGCCGCTTTGATCAAGCAAGCTAACCCCGACTTCACCCCACAGCAAATCTACGAAAGATTGAAGTCTACAGCAACTGATATCGGTGCCCCTGGCACAGATGATTTAACTGGAGTTGGATTAATCAACGCCTACGATGCGGTTTTTGGTCCGGTTGTACCAGCTACACTCGATTTCACTCACGACTTTGAAAATGGCAACCTCTCCAATGCCTTTGAAACCAGAACTACAGGAGATGGAAGAATTCAAGTCACGACGGAACAAGACCCATTAGGTACACGTCATGTGACTTTGGACAGTTTTCCACCAGTGTTAATAGACAGGCTGCAGCCAGAAGATATTCCCAATGCTCGTCGTGACTCGCTAAACGAGTTGACTTTGCACGTCAATGCTGCTGGTCAATCAAGTGTGACACTCAGCTTTGACCAAAAAGAGTTTAACAACGATGAAGATAACCCGATGCCAGAAACATTTACAGGTTCTGTGAATGCAGATGGTCTTGCTCTCAGCGTTGACGGTACCAACTGGTTCCGCTTGTTTGATTTGACTGGTGCTAACTCCACAACTACATACCAAACTAAAACTATCAATCTGAGTGAGTTGGCTGCTGAAAGAGGCTTAACCTTGGGTGAAGATGTCAGGATTAAGTTCCAGCAATTTGGTCAAGTAGACAGTATCGGTGGATTTGCCTTTGATAACATCTCTGTGACTTCTGGTTCAGAAATACTTGGTACTTCCAACGACGATATTTTGACTGGTACTGATGGAAGTGATACCATCAAAGGCTTCAACGCTCAAGATATCCTCAAGGGTCTTGCTGGAAACGATACCCTTGATGGTGGCGATGGTGACGATAAGCTTTATGGCGGCGAAGGGAACGACATCCTTGCAGGTGGTAGTGGTCAGGATCTCCTGTTTGGGGAAGCTGGCAATGATACCCTTGATGGTGGCGATGGTGATGATAAGGTGTATGGCTCAGAAGGCAATGATTACCTGTTGGGCGGTCAAGGTCAGGATCAACTTTATGGTGAAGCTGGTAATGATATCCTTGATGGTGGTACTGGCGATAACACTCTCTTTGGTGGCGCAGGTCAAGATATTTTTGTCTTGTCAACCCACGGCAAGAACAATATCGTTGACTTTGAGGATGGTCAAGATTTGTTGAGGTTGACTCATGGGTTGAGCTTTGGCTCACTTTCTATCTTTGAAGAAAATGGTGGTACTCGAATTGCTACTATCGACAATCAACCATTGGCTTTGTTGACTCATGTCAATCCCAACTTGATTTCAGCTTCTGACTTCATTACCGTGTAATATCAGGTTCGGTTGATTACTTATCATTTCTCAAGAACCCCACCCCGCCAAAGCTGCGCTTAGGCTCCCCTCCCCGAACTTCGGGGAGGGGATAAAGGGGAGCCAGCGCTGCAGGAGGGCAACGCCAAGGTGAGCGCTCAGCGGCTCGAGTGAGCCTCGCCGAACTCCGAACGGTTTCCCTCCGCAGGCGACTGGCGTGTGGGGTTCAATCAACGTGGGAATTATAACTAATTAGCCGAACATGATATAATCTTTAGCCAAACAAACCCGGTTGCATGAATAAACCGGGTTTGTCATATGTACAAAATATAAATTTATAACCAAGTGACTTGCGATCGCTCTTCCATCACCCGCTTGTACACATCCTCAGTTTGCTTGGCTAATTTGCACCAACTAAAGCGTCTTTCTAAATCCTCATAGGCGTTATCAATGAGCCATTGCCGATAACCTGGGTTTTTCAACACTTCCAAAATACCCCAAGCTAGAGAATCTGGATTATTTGTGTAAGTAACAATACCTGTTTTAGTATGTTGCACCACTTCGGGAAAACCACCCGTATCAGAAACAACCACGGGTACGCGAGAGGCAAAGCTTTCTAATGCAACAATACCAAAGGGTTCATAGAGGCTGGGGAAAACAGCACAGTCAGCGACGGTTTGGAATTTATCTAAGTACTCATCTGATATAAAACCCGTAAAATAGCACTTGTGCGAAATTCCCAGATCCCAAGCTTGCTTTTTGAGATGATCAGTATTGCCGCCACCGATAATCACAAACTTGACGTAACCTCCCATTTCCCACAGCACCTTGGGCGCAGCGCTTAGCAATAAAGATACGCCTTTTTCATAAGTCATGCGACCAACGTAGTAAACGATTTTCTCACTGTCTTCGGCAAATTGACGACGAAAATCCTGAGCGTGAAAATCTTCGTGGTGCTGCTTCTTTTCTGGTCGGATACCGTTATAAATAACATCTACTTTATTCCACGGAGCTTGTAACGCCCGTTCTACTTCCCGCCGCATATAGTCGGTGCAAACGATAATCCGCCAAGCGTTGAAAGCCAGCAGTGTTTCTTTGCTACTAATATAACGATGCGTATCAGTGTTAATACCGTTATGACGCCCGTGTTCAGTTGCGTGAATAGTTGCAATAAGGGGGACTTTGAAGTTGTGCTTGAGGGCGATCGCTGCATCGCCAACCAACCAATCATGGGCGTGAATAATATCAAATGGTCCTTCCTCCAGGATCAGCTTACCACCGTGATGTCCCATGCTGTCGTTCAAATTGACGACCCAGTGGAAAAAGTCGTTACTAGCAGCCACAGGTACCCGATGCACCCGCACTCCCTCAACCACTTCATACATTGGTGCATGACCAAACTCTGGTGTAATCAGGTGGATTTCATGTCCTAGCTTGACAAGTTCCGGGTATAACTCTCTTACATGACGAGCAATTCCCCCAACTATCCGAGGCGGGAACTCCCAACTCAATACCAATATCTTCATATATTTCTATGCCCAACCCTTTACAAATCTCTAATCTTTTACATTTATCTCAAGATACAAGTTTGGCTACTATTACAAGTACCTAAATGGAATTTTTTTGATTTTTTTAATATTTTTCGGAAAAAAGTAATGGTAGCGACATAAGGGAGTGAGGGAGTGAGGGAGTGTGGGAGTGTGGGAGTGTGGGAGTGAGGGAGTGTGGGAGGGAGGGAGTGTGGGAGTGTGGGAGTGTGGGAGGGAGGGAGTGTGGGAGTGTGGGAATGAGGGAAAATATTCTTCTCTCCCTCCCTCTCTCTTTCCCTCCTTCGCTCCCTCTCTCTTTCTCTCCCTCCCTCTCTCTTTTCCTCCTTCGCTCCCTCTCTCTTTCCCTCCCTCCCTCTTTCCTCTTCATTCTTTGCCAAGCTGTTGGCGAAAGGTTAACCAAGCTGCTGTGGCTTGTGGTTCAGGAGTTGCACCGCGCTTTAGTAAAATGACGCCATCCCTAAAGTCAATAATTCCATATTCCTGAGTCTTCGTCAGTTCGTTAATCTGTTGTACAAGTTGCTGTAAAAGATTACGCTCTTCCTTAAACGCTGGTTGATACTGTTGCAACTGCCAAAGGTCTGCGATCGCATAATCCACTTTTATCACTTGGCGTGCATCGTTTCGCAGTTCCAGTGCAGGTAAGCGAATAATTTCGCGACGACTGGAAAGATGAGGGACAAGGTAAGTGGTTGCAGAGACACTCGCATCTGGTGGAATTTGTGCAAGCATTGGGCGAAACTGTGATACATGACGCCATTGTTGAGGCAAAGACACATATACCAAAGGATTAAATGAATCTGGTAAGAGAAAATAAAATGCTCTATTTAAGCTAGAACTGCTGGAAGTAAAGGAAAATAATAAAGAAAGACTAATACAGGCTATCCAAAATCGGCGAAATGAAAGTTTAAATCTTTTTGGATGCTGCGACCACCAAAGAATTGCCCCGTAAAATAGTCCAGGAACCACAGTCAAAGCATAGCGAACATTGATGGCTAACACCGTTTCTCCCTGTCCCAAAAAAAGTTTCAGCAGAGGGAAGCCAGCCACCATCCAAGATGCAGGAGCAACAGCAGGCACAAACGCCAATGGTAACCATTGACCGAGTAAATACTTGATTGTCCGGTCTACAGGTGTAACCAATTCTACGATAAGTCGCCAAGGATTGCTAATCATCCCCCAAATAATTTCCAAGGTAGAAGCTTCATCCCCATCCGCAAACTGCCCAAACCGTTCTAACATAAACCGCCGTGAAATATCTTCAGAAAACAGCGGCATAATTGCATTGGTAAGCAGCAACATATAACCAAAACTGAGAGTGCAAGCAGCGAGTCCAGCGCGGGGAAAGCGTTTGCTCAAAATCATGTAAACGCCAACACCGAATAAATTTATACCAGCATCTTCTCGAACTGCCAAAATCAAAACTGCTAGCACCCAAAACAGCCACCACCAGCGCTTTTCCATTGCCAGTAACAACCCAAAAACAAACAACGGAATTTGGCTAATGTCATGAAAGTTACTGAAGGTCGGACCAAGAACAGCGTTGGCGGTGTAAAAGCTAAGAGTCAGCATTACGGCTAATGGTGGTTGCAGATACAGTCGTGCTAGCACATACAAAACCAAACCAGCCGCAGTGATAAATATAACCTGTAGAACAGCTAGAGTTGCAGGAGAAGGAAACAATGCATATATTGGTAGCCAAAGTAACAACGCTGGAGTAAAGTGTTGACCGAGTCTGTGATAATAGACTGTGGCAACTTCTCCAGAGTGAACAACATTGGTGGAAAGGCTGGAAGAAAGGGAACTTTGAAAGAATCGACCGTGGAGGTTATTCCAAAAAACTTGGTTAAAAATTCCTTGGTCGAAAGAAGCGTAGAAACTGTAGTAACGATTTAAGGTAATGACTAGACAAAGGACAAAGAACACTGCTACCAGTGGTAACACCTTACCAGTAGTGCTTGCCCCCAACTGTAATGGGATTATTCGCAGGTTTTTTCGTAATTTTGGCAACATTACTCACTTACCCTGGTTTAGGTAAACAGGGGAAAAACTTTATTGTAAAACGTTGATTTCCACACACTGTAGCAGGGATTTGAAGTTTGACGCAAAGACACTTCTATAAACGCCCCATATTAAAAGAATTTTTTGATTCAGTGGCAGGAAATATTGACATGATTGCACAATAAATGGAGTTCCTCATTGTTCCTGTCTCACAAATGCAGACCTTACTTGCTGACGTTCAAAATTTGCTTTCTGACCTACTTAAGCGCTATTCATCCCGTGTAGATTATTTGATGATTCGCCTTGAAGAAGCCGAAGGAACTGATATCTTGTTGCGTGGCGACAAGGTAGAAACCCTCAGCGAAGGTATCTCCATTGGTGGACAGATTCGCGCCTGTTACAAAGGTGGATGGGGCTTTAGCAGCTTTAATCAACTTTCGACAATTAGCGATCGCATTGAAGAAGCGATCGCCGCAGCCCGGATTGTTGGTGATGAAGAAACTATCCTCGCACCAGTTGACATAGTGCAAAGAATATGCAGTATTCCATTAACTGGAACTGATCCACGGCAAATCTCGCTGAAAAAGAAAAAAGAATTGTGCGATCGCTACACAGAATTGCTCAAAAGCGTTGACAGCCGCATTACTACAACCTCTGTACGCTATGGAGACTGTGCCCAAAGAGTTATCCTAGCTACGAGTGAAGGCAGTTTTATTGAGCAATCATGGGTGGATATGGAAATGCGCTTCGCCGCCACGGCGAGAAACGGCGAAACTGTGCAAACTGGACGGGAAACGACTGGTTCGCGCAAAGCCTTTGAAGATTTAATTGCTTTGGATGAACAAGTCAAAGACGCAGCACAAAGAGCAGTTGCAGCTTTATCTCTGCCATCGGTAAAAGGTAATACTTATACTGTAGTGATAGACCCCATTCTCACTGGGTTATTTGTCCACGAAGCTTTTGGGCATCTTTCCGAAGCAGACATGGCTTATGAAAACCCGGATTTGTTAGAAGTGATGACTCTCGGGCGGCGATTTGGACCAAAAGAATTGCAGATTTTTGATGGTGCTGCGCCACAAGGACATCGCGGCAGTTATTTTTATGATGATGAAGGCACAGCTGCAACCACAACCAAACTCATCGAAGATGGGATTTTGATCGGACGTTTGCATTCGCGGGAAACTGCTGGCAAATTGGGCGAAGCACCTACGGGCAATGCACGATGTCTCAGTTATCACTACCCTCCGATTGTACGGATGACGAATACCTGGATTCAACGAGGTCAAACGCCTGTTGCGGACTTATTCAGCGGTATCAAAGAAGGAGTTTATGCGCGTAACTGGTTGGGTGGAATGACCAATGGGGAAATGTTCACCTTTAGCGCTGGGGAAGCGTGGATGATTAAAAACGGCAAAATTGCTGAACCAGTGAAAGATGTGACGCTTTCAGGGAATGTTTTTCAAACTTTAGCGGATATTGAGGCGATCGGCGATGACTTTTACTGGGATGAGTCTGGCGGTTGCGGAAAAGGTGGACAAAATGGCTTGGCTGTAGGTTGTGGTGGTCCTAGTTTGCGGATTCGTGATGTGGTTGTGGGGGGAGAAGTCGCTTAGGGATTTCCAAGAAATAAATTATCCATCTTGTGGGGTGGAGAGGCATCTCTTAAAAGTGCCTCCTAACATCTTTTGAGAATCCCCGCGCATTTATGCCCTATGCGTTACCCGGAACTTTCTTAACAATCTTAAAACCTTTGCCTTATAAGCGTTACAAGGCTTGCATTTTCTCCCATACTTGACAAAGAAGCCCTTACTCTTCTCAAGAAAAACTTGATTTTATTGAGAATGGAAAACGTAGTTTTGAGGCTTTGGTGTTGGGAGAGCGATCGCTCTCTCAAATGTTAAGAAAGATCCGGGTAATGGATAGCATTTATGCCGGGGAGTACGTCAACAATCTCTGATATTTTATCTTTGAAGTTTTGTTGAATTTCATTACCAAAAAAGAACTCAGAACTCACGAGTCAGGCTTCACCGTGGGCTCTACCGAACGGAGTCAGAATGACTTTGGGACGAGTACGGGTTTAAAGCCCCTACTTTTAAGTAGGTCGAAGTAAAAATGGGGAGCATCTTGTCTGAAACCCCCGGATTCATCCGTAGGGTCTTCCTAGCTGCGGAATTCTGTGCCTCCTGCGGAGGAGCTGCGCAAACAAAGTAGCGTGCCGAAGGCATATCCTGACTCCTTTTCATAGCTAAGTTCCCCTGCATGATAAACTTGGAGAATTTCGGCTATTTGTTGCAAGCTTAAACCATCGGTTCAAAGAAGTTTCTTCTCTTAAATTAACACTGTAGAATATACTTCACGTTATACTTCATTTTTAAGAAAATATTATAGCGCTTCTCCTTTGAATAAAGTAATTATTTATCTGTGTCCACCCCCTCATTCCCTCTACAAGAGGGGGGAAAGACAGAGGAAAAACTTTTATTTCTTGTCCCATGAGTGGTTCTTATTTCTTGATGTATTGCACTCAACTCCCAAACCGCTATATCTTTTCTTTAGGTTTTAAAAAAGAAGTGGCAAAGCCACTTCTAAGTAATTCCCAGGTAGAACCTAAAAACTAGTATAACTTTTATAATAACTTGAAATAGTATAGTTATACACTTATTAAGTGTTAGTGATATGTTAGTTTTATTTACCTTGGTAATGTTGCTGAGGCTGAATACCGCGCATCATAGACTCACTCTATTTTGGTCAAACAGTCAACTAGAGTGGCTGTTGGATGTTATTGGTCTATTTTGTTAGGGAATTCTCATTACTTTTGAAGATATCAATTTTTGAACGGGAAAGGGACGCAAGGCAGACAAGGGTAAGATATTTGACACTCAGCTCGAAGACAGCCGAAGTGATTCTAAAAAGTTATTCTGAACGAGGCGAGGCTAAAGCCGTCGTTCTCCACTTCTCCAGTTTAAGAAGATTAATCCTTCTCAGCTCGCGGTCAATGCAGCCTTGGGCACTCCGGAAAAAGCATCGTGCTTACTTTTCCTTCCAATTTTCAGTGAACCATTAAGATCCGCATTAACCAGATGTTTACCCTTTGTCCTGTACAACCCTCGCTTAACCTGTTTACCAGAAAACTGATATTCTTTGGAATTGTCGGCGTTGTAAACAAGTATCTCATCCCCATCAAGAGCACTCGCCTCAGAGGTGTAGGGTTCCTCAGTGATGCTCAAGATGAAAAGTAGAATTATATGGTTATTATTCTCATTTCGTTAAATTTAATTTGACAAAATTGTAGAAAGAAAATTTAGCTTGCTTTGTACTATCTAAGGAAAAGTTTATTGGGTTGAAAAAATAAGAAGAATTGTTGGTATTCCTGATAAAAAATTTCTTGACTTGTAACAGTGAATTAGATTATCTTAGCGGTCAGGAAAATTTGCTAAGGACACGAAGGAAATCTATGAACAGAAAACTTATACTTAACTTGCTGTCTAGTTCCTCTATTTTTGTATCGTTGATGTCTACTTTGGCAGCCATTCATCCCGCACACGCTGCTCCTACCCAGGGATTAATCCACAAAGGCGCTCAAACCTGTATAGTTAGTCCCCACGCTGTCAACAAGTTAGTGTGCGTCCGAGATTCAGAGAGAAAGCAACAATCTCCTTCTACACCTGGATCAACCGTTACCACAGGGCAGGCTGCTAAGAATATTGCTTGGGTAGAATTTACTGAAGAAGAAAGTGATGCTGCGATCGCCAAGTTTGGCTGTGACTGTCCAGCTTGCATAAACTCTTTACGCCAACTGCGCGGCACTGGAAACTTGGTCTACTAGGGTGTTTCCCTTGCCGCGATGATTGCAACTTTTAACTAATTTTTAACTAAAAGTTTAGTATTTAGGACTTAGGATTCAGGACTGAAAACTCCCAACTCCTAACTCCTTAGTTATTCTACCACTTCATTGACTGGGAACCGATCAATGAGCTGCATAGCGCGATGGGCATTACGCTGCAAGGAGTTTGATAAATGCGGTACGTGGGGAATTTGCGACAGTAAATCTAGTGTCCGTCGTAATATTCGCACCACATCACCTTCATCCAAACTGGTATTTTCGCAGAGTTCTACCCACTCCATACCTAGCGCCCACTGTTCCACTAAGGCAATTAACTCAAACTCTAACCATATCGGTAAAGCCACGTTATAACGACGTTGCAACTGAAACATCTTGCGACGGATTCCCCGCAATCGTGACAAACCTTCTAGCACTTCCTCACTCAGATCAAAGCGAACCATGCTATCTGGACGTGGGGTTTCTGTCACCAAAGCCGCGATCGCTGCTGCTAAATGATGTGGATCTAGGTTATCCAATTCTCCACTGGCAAATACTAACCCCAACCACAATTCATTTTCTCCCCGAATCGCTGCAGCAATTTGCCCTAGTCGCGTGGGAACTAAGTTATCCAGACATTCAAAGTACTGCAAAATTTCAATTAAATTGAGAAACTCTTCCCAATTGCGCTGCGACTGTTGCTCTACTTGTGCCTGCATCTGTTGAATTTCGGCTTCAAGTTCAGCAACTTGTGTTCTGCGTTTGAAAATATTGCTAGCGTTGCCTGATTGATGCAGGGGATGAGCTTCTAATTGCTCTTGCACAGCAACAACGCGACGCAGTTGTTCTGCGACTTCTGGAGCCATATATGCAGCTTCCGTGGGATCGGGAATCTGTTGGGCGATCGCTGCTGTTTCCTCGTTACCAGGAAGCGACTGTCCCCGTTTCAAGGGCATCTCTGGTGGTGGTAGCAGCTGCTCTGATAGGTCAATTCGCGGCAGTTCTGCATACAAATCCATGACATCAGCGGCTGTCGTGACATACCAGCGATTATCTCGCCCTAAGCATACCAGGTAACAAGTTTGACCAGGATTTGGCGTTTTCCCCACTAACACTGCTGTTATGGGTGCAGGCATTGTGAAGTTTTTACTTTTGAGACTCAAAAGCGTTCCCGACACTGCAAAGTCTAACATCATGCCCAATTCCTCTTGTCGGGCATCTTGCGCTTGCTCTTGCAGGGTTTTCAAGAGCTGGCGTTCGACTCGCAGGCGTTGGCGCAGTTTCTCGTAAACAGCCAATTCGCCTTCATCAATCGCGGCGATTTGCGCTTGAAGTTGGGCAAGTTGTGTTTGCAAGTGGGCTACATACTCGTACTGCGGTCGTAGGTGCAAGGTTGCTAAGTACTGTCCAAAGCTGCGTTCTATCAGTTCCCTAGCTTGCTCTAAGGTGTGGGTTTGCAGTAAGTTCAACACCATGCCGTAACTTGGTGTAAACTGGCTGACTAGGGGATCTGCTTTGGATGTTGCCAAATACGCCGCTTCTTTCGCTCCTTCAAAGGGGGTTTGCAACGTCACCACATGACCCCGTTCATCCATCCCCCTACGACCAGCTCTTCCCGCCATTTGCAGAAATTCGGAAGCATTTAACAGACGATGCCCGGTATCGGTACGCTTGGAAAGGGTGGAAATGACCGTTGTCCTGGCTGGCATATTAATTCCAGCTGCTAAAGTTTCGGTGGCAAACACGACTTTAATTAACCCTTGTTGAAAGAGTTCTTCGACCAGCACTTTCCACGCAGGTAAAATTCCAGCATGGTGTGCTGCTATTCCCCGATATAACGGTCCAATCTGTCCAGAACGTCCTGCTTCAGGATTGCGGGTTAAAAAGTCATCAATTTGCCGACGCAACTGCTGCGCCTCTTCGTTATTCACCAACCGAAAATCACCAACATCCGCTACGGATTTATCACATCCCCTACGGCTGAAGATGAAGTAAATAGCTGGCAGCATATCCCGTTCTTGTAGGTAGCTCAAAACCTGAATGATGCTGGGAGCCTCGGCTTTTACATTCGCTTTGCCTTTTTCTTTATCTCCTTTTTTCCTCTTTTTCAACAGACGGTGGTTGATTTGGGTTTTGTCATCATTGAGTAGGGGAAATAACCCTTTTGTATTGCCAAAGTGAAACTCCAAAGGTACTGGGCGATGATCCGAGTATATGAGGTTGGTAGGACCGTGAACTTGATTTAACCAGTCGGTCAATTCATCACTATTGGCAACAGTTGCTGAGAGGGCAACAAGTTGAATCTCACGGGGACAATAAATGATTGATTCTTCCCAAACTGTTCCCCGTTGACGATCATTCATGTAGTGGCACTCATCCAGCACCACCGCCTCAACGTCTACCAATGAAATGCCGACTTGCCCTATCGGTGTGCCATAGAGCATATTACGGAAAATTTCTGTGGTCATCACCAGAATCGGTGCATCTCGGTTAATGGAGGCATCTCCAGTTAACAGTCCAACATGGTCAAAGCCAAATTTTTCGCGAAAGTCACGTAGTTTCTGATTGGAAAGCGCCTTTAAGGGAGTGGTGTAAAACACTCTCTTTCCTCGCGACAGGGCGCGATATATGGCGTATTCCCCTACTAATGTTTTGCCCGAACCTGTGGGCGCACACACCACTACGGAATTTCCAGCATTCAGCGAAGCGATCGCATCTTTCTGGAACTGATCCAGTTGAAAAGGAAATACAGAACTTGGGTCAAGTTCTGGAGACAGCGCAGGGTAATTCACTCAATCACATTTGCAACCAAAACTGTCTACTATATTAACGACTCTTTTGTCAACTTAGTTATTTGTTATTAGCGATTAGGGATTCGGGATTTGGGATTGGGTAATAATCATTACGCTTAGTTATTAGGGATTTGGGATTCGGGATTTGGGATTGGGTAATAATCATTACGCATGAAACAATTCAGCATTCATCATGAAACACCTAGTCCCTAGTCCCTAGTCCCTAGTCCCTAGTCCCTAGTCCCTAGTCCCTAGTCCCTAGTCACCAATTTCTCAGTTTCCCAATTCTTGGGAGCGAAGTGTGGCTGCTTTGACTGCTTCTATTAAAGCTGAGCGAAACCCCACTCTTTCTAGTTGAGCAATCCCAGCTATTGTCGTACCGCCTGGACTAGTGACGCGATCTTTAAGTTCTGCTGGGTGGATTTTTGTTTCATGTAAAAGCTTTGCTGTTCCTAGTACAGTTTGCAAAGCGAGTTGATTGGCGATCGCCCTCGGTAATCCTGCGGCGACCCCTCCATCAGCAAGCGCTTCCACAAGCAGTGCTACGTAAGCTGGACCTGATCCTGATAGTCCTGTCACCGCATCCATTAAGCTTTCTGAAACTTCCACCACTTCTCCCACCGCTGAGAAAAGTTGCTTGGCGGTTTCCTGGTGACTTGGTTTGGTATAAGCACCTAAAGATATTGCAGTTATTCCTGCTCCCACGGTTGCTGGTGTATTGGGCATTGCTCGAATCACTGGTAGCTGTCCAAAAGTCGCCTCCAACTGACTCAAAGTCACACCTGCTAATATAGATATTATCAGTGGTTTTGAATCGCCAGCGATGACATCTGCCAATTCTTGAGCGATCGCACTAAACACCTGAGGTTTCACTGCCAAAAACACGACTTCTGTTGTTGGCGTAAAAACCAGACGATTATCCGCTGTGATCCCAACCCCATATTCGTCTTCCAGAAAACTTTGGCGTGAGGTTTGCGGTTCACTAACTAGCACTTCTGATGGTTGGTAAATTTTTCGAGCAATAAGGCGGGATAAGAGCGCTTCTCCCATTACCCCGCCACCAATCAAGCCAAATTTAGTAGTCATTACTCATAAGTCATAACTCAAGAGGAGACAGCGCTGCAACAGGGTTTCCAACTGTCACGGCGAGTGGCGGTCAAAATTCAAAAGTCAAGAGTCAATGTCTTTGGACTTCAAACTCTTGACTGTTGACTTTTCACTAATTTATATTTATTGTGCCATTCTGTTACCTTCATTTCCCCACGCTGGATTTGGTCCTGTGGAACGTGTAGGACGCACTGTAGGTTGAGGTACTTCATGAAGAACTCCTGACTGAGTGCTAACTTGCACACAGCTTGGTGTAAACAAAAATATGCTTTCGCCGATGCGTTCTTGGTGTCCATCAAGTGCGTAAGTACCACCCGCTACAAAATCTACGGCGCGTTGTGCTTGATCCGGATCCATTATTGTCAAATTTAATACTACTGACTTGCGTTCTCGCAACGCTTGAATTGCTTGGGGCATTTCTTCAAAGGTGCGTGGTTCTAGCACCAATACTTCTGAGATCCCATTTATTGCTCCTGGCATACCAATAACATTACTCATCGGTTTTGATCCCGCTGTACTTACATCTCCCCCCATTGTATTCATGGGTTCACGCCACCGTCGATTTTGAGCAGCAGCTTCTTGCTGTGCCCCTTGAGCATTTTGTTCTTGATACAGATTTTGGTAATTTTCTGTATCTGGTTCTTCTTCATAATATTCGTATTCTACTTGCTCATTTAGACCTACGAAGTCTCTCAGTTTAGAAAAAATATTGTTCATGGTTTACGCTCCTAGTCCCAATCACTGTAACCAATACGGCAAAAACTGATTCAATTCATTTTTACCCCTGTAAAGACCAGACAATTCAGCCATTTTTTCGCTGTTTGTACTATGTCCTACAGGTTTTCGTTTGAACAAACGCTCCTGGTAAGACCTGTATATGTTTTCTAGGCAACAATGAGTCAAGATTATATCTTAACCACTTGGCTTGGGGAAGTGCTTTCCCCCAATATTCTGTTTACTTTTACTTTTGTCAATACTATATCCTTTGTGACTGATTGAACCAGTATGTTCTGATTTTTTTTCCAAAAAATTTTATTAAAGAGTTTAGAAGTTCAAAATTTCAGTAATTGTTGTAATTTATATGACATTTGAACTCCTAAACTTCTCTAATTACCTCGCTAAAGGAGCGAACGCTCTCCAAACAAGATAGTTCCTAATCTCACCATTGTTGCACCCGCTTGCACTGCCAGTTTGTAATCTCCTGACATTCCCATTGAAAGGTGTTGCATTTGAATATGAGACCAGTTTTGTTCTTGGATCTCTTTTGCGAGTTCATAGGTGCGATTGAAGACATTTAGAGTCTCTGAATCATTCAATCCCAAAGGTGGAATTGTCATTAAACCCTGAATTTGTAAATTTTTGCATTCATTTAAGGCGCTTAAGTCAGCTAAGAGTTGTGGTACGCTCCAACCCGACTTGTTAGGATCGCTAAGTATTTTGACTTGCAGACAAACCTGAGGACTCACTTGTAACTGTTGCGCCAATTGGTTTAAGCGTTGAGCGAGTTTTAAATTATCTACAGAGTGAATCCATTGGAATTGTTCAATGACTTTTTTGGCTTTATTGCTTTGCAAATGTCCAATAAAGTGCCAAGTCAAATCTGATAAGTCTTGCAACTGAGCCTGTTTGCTAGTTGCTTCTTGGATGCGACTCTCGCCAAAATCCCGAATTCCTGCAGCATAAGCACAGCGCATGACTTCAGGGGATACTTGCTTGGTGACAGCAATTAACCGGACTGAATCTGGTAGGGAGGAACGAAGGGCGATAATACGTTCGTGAATCGAACTGCTCATTGGAAGGTGCGTTGGAAAACACTCTGAAGCTGATCGTACTCCTGAGATTGTCCTGTACGGCGCAAATTACGCAAGCGATTTTCCAGCATCATTCTAGCCTCAGTACGTCCAATAGGCTGGAACTTCATACCTTTAATGTCACTTGCTACTAAAAAGAATAAGCGTTGGGCATACAGTGTTGTGAACAACTCTTGGTTCTCATCTACCATACAAATCCTATAGAGCAAACCCCAAGTTGGATGATTTATGTAAGTTTCCGAGTTGTCTGAGTTCATTTAATATCGAGGGATGAGTATAAATATTTTTGCAGTTGAATAGAAAAATTTTGACGATAATGGACACATTTCGTCAAAATCTTGACTGAAAATCCTAAAAAGCCCCAAATCAAGAGCCATCAGTTAATAGCTCTGAACGACAAACTCAGGATTCAGGACTGATGCACTGTTGACTCATAACCATTGTCAGTGCCTTAAGTTGTGCCTGCGCTTTGTGCAAAGACTCATACCATTCTCTCTCGGGATCGCTATCTGCAACAATACCTGCTCCAACCTGTCCCCAAACGGTGTTAAGTAGGGAGTAGGAAGTGGGGGTTGTAGGACAAGGCGTTGCGTCCGTAGGGGTGTGGGGAGTCGTCAGATGGGGAAACACAGGAGAATTCCTTATTGTCTTCCTTGTCCCCAAGTCTACCTTATCCCCCCTGTCTTCTCCTGTAGAGGGAGATAATAGCAGGGTGCGGATCAAGATATTTAAGTCTAAGTTACCCCGCAAATCTAAATAACCGCAGGAACCATAGAACAAACTACGCCGCATCGGTTCTAGTTCTTCAATAATTTCCATGCAGCGGACTTTAGGGCAACCTGTGATCGTGCCACCAGGGAACATGGCGCGAATCAAGTCAACGGCGTTGCAATCAGATTTTAAGCTACCTTTGATGTTGCTGACAAGGTGCATAACGTGGCTGTAACGCTCAATTGTTAGCAATTCGTCAACAGCAACGCTGCCCCATTCGCACACTCGCCCTAAATCGTTGCGTTCTAGGTCAACTAGCATAATATGTTCAGCGCGTTCTTTGGTGCTGCACAGTAAATCTTGTGCTAGTTGTTGATCGTCGTTTGGAGTGATACCACGCGATCGCGTCCCAGCAATCGGTCTTGTCGAGACGTGCAATTTCCCGTCTGGACATCTTTGTAATTGCACCAACCTTTCTGGAGAACAGCTCATAACCTCTCCCCAAGGGGTTTGCCAATAGCTTGCAAAAGGAGAAGGATTTATCTGCTGCAAAGCACCATAAATTTCCCAACCAGAAGCAGCTGTCTGTGCTTCAAACCGTAGTGACAAATTCGCCTGAAAGATGTCTCCAGCGTGAATGTATTTTTTGGCACGCTTTACAAGAGCTTCATACTCCTGTTGAGAAGGAAAGAAATGGGGAGGTGGGGGGGGTAAGGGAGGGAGGGAGTGAGGGAGGGAGGGGGAGAGTGGGGGAAAGATTTTCTCTTTGTCCTGTTGTCGTTCCAACTTCTTCTCCAACTCATCCAATCGAGCAAAGTCACTGGCGGCTATCCAGAGAATTTGCTCCCAGTGATCTAAGATGGTGAAACAATCGGGTTCGTACCAAAAAGCAACTGGAAACGGGAGAGTATCATATTTGGAACGTGGTAGCTGTTCAATTTCCCATGCGATGTCGTAACCTAACCAACCCAGCCAACCACCAGTGAAGGGAAGATGAGGAGGAATTTCTGTGCGTCCGGCGATCGCACTGTCGGAGTATCCTGTTGTGTGTAGCAACTCTTCCAGAAACGGTAAAACTTGTCCAAGTGGTGGTGTCCACATTTGCACAACTCCATCGACGATCCGAGGAGCGCCTGCACAGATAGAATATCGAGTTAGTTGGGAACACTCAAATGTTGCGTGGGGACTTTCTAACAGAGTGGCAATTTTAGGCACAGAGGTAGAAGTATGGCGAAATAAGGCTGCAAAAACATCACAGCCAGTACGGTTTTTTAAGGGGAGCGATCGCCAATACCAAGGTGTCATCTAAAATCTTCCAGTAATGTAGAAACCGTGGCGCGACCACGGAGAGTGTTGACAGTGTTTTCTATGCTAAACAAGCATTGGTGGACAAAAACTAAGCCATGTCCCTTGAAATTTAATATCATAACGGTTTTTCCTTAAATCAACACAAGGCATAACCATTCAAACCTCTGACCCTATTTTTTTCCTCTGTGCCTTATGCACAAGCTTGTGCAATTCCAAATCCACAGAACGCCTATGTCTTCATTAGGTTCTTGTACTTTGAAATTTACCACTACTTGTGTTATATTAAATAGATTGGGCGATTAGCACAGTGGTAGCGCACTTCCTTCACACGGAAGGGGTCACTGGTTCGAGTCCAGTATCGCCCATTGATTTATGTGAAATAACTTTATGTCAAATAACAAGTAATTTGTTAGGAGCGCCCAACTGGAAGCGCGCCACCCGTTATGAATGGAAGAAACACTTCTTCCCTCTCTCTCTCCCTCCCTCCTTCCCCCAATGTTTCTTGAAAGCTTACGCTAAGGCGATCGCCGTGGTCATACCCACTGGGCATAGGAGATACTCGTACCTCTTGCTCCCTTCCAGAGAGCCTCGCGCTCCAGAGGAGCTGAGTGCAATCATGCATACGCGCAGCGTCTCCGCAGGAGATACGCTAACGCCCTTGGGTGCTGCAGGGTAGAATGCCAAGAATTCGTAGAGTGTGCGTAAGTTCTAATAATATTGAGGAGTGACAAGCCTAGCTTATCCAATAGCGTTTGTTTCTAATAAGGCTGATAAACGAGTGTAGGTTCGTCAACTAATATTATCAAATAGCAACAAAAGACTTATAAAAAATTAATTTTTTACCATCATTAGTAAATTAATCACTTGAAATAGCGATAATCAAAATGTCTTTAGTTTGAAAAATTATCTGAAATTATCATTGAATAATGAAAACCATTATTTTACGACGTATTTTGCTCATCCAGTTCGTAGCACTTATTGGGTTACTAGGAAGTGGATGTAATAATGAAAAAGAAGAGATGAGATCAGAAAAACTGACTATAGGTGTGGTAAGTTACGGCGAAGGAGCCGTTTCTCTGGACAAGTACAAGCGCTTCAAAGACTATATAGCAAAACAAACTCAGTCAATTGTAGAACTCGAACCAGCTTATAACGAATTACAAGCTTTACAGCAAATTCAGCACAAAAATTGGGAAATTGTTTTTGCACCTCCGGGCTTAGCAGCAATTGCTATAAGCAAAGAACTCTACACGCCTCTGTTCTCTATGGAGGGAACCAGTGGTAGACAACGCTCTTTGCTTATAGTCCGAGATGATAAACCAATAAAAACAATGGCAGACCTAGCTAATAAAACCCTTGCTTTAGGAGCGGCTGGTTCTGCTGCTGGCTATTATGTTCCTTTGTACGATTTGTACGGTTTAACCCTAGCTCAAATCCGTTTTGCTCCCACTCCCAAAACAGTACTACAATGGCTCAATGATGGTAGCGTTGATGCTGGTGCATTATCAGAAACAGATTTTGAGCTTTATCAGCGAGAGTTTAGTACAACAAAGTTTAGAATTTTACACACTAGCCGATGGATTCCTCCTGCAATTGTTATATTAGCACCGTCTATAGAGCGCAATCAACAGCAGCAAATTCAAAAAGCGATGAGCCAAGCGCCTGGAGATATTACAGCAGACGCTGGTTATGTCCCTCTAGCAAAAGTACCTAACTACGAGCAGTTCATTAAATTAGTCGAAAAAGTCAGACCTCTTGAGGTGCAGGTCAACAAAAGACCCGCCGTCTTACTTAATCAACAATCTGCCAATCAACAAAAGGTTGGTGGACAAGCGGTTAACTAATACCACTTGATAAATTTTTATCTTTTATTTGCGTTTTTTTTGTAAATTCTACCGATAAGTCATTAGAGTCTCAACAGGTTGGGTGATAATGAATACTCCTAAGAAAGAGATGGTCTATTTTGTAACACACTGCTATTAAGGAAACAAAGGCATGGTTATATAGTTATGATAGAAAATCCAGGCTCTGTAAGTCTATTAAAGTTTTTACCTAATAGAGTTTTTTACCTTAAAAACCTCAAAATTCTTGATAAACAAAATAGTTAGGATAGTTAGGAGTGCAATGTTATGTCTCAGTCTTTCTTAATCAAACCAGAAATTCCCTCGGGAACGATGATTGATAATCGTTATATCATTCAACAACTGTTGGGACATGGAGGACTGGGAAGAACATACTTGGCGTTTGATACTCGTCGCTTCAATGAAGCATGCGTCCTTAAAGAATTTGCACCCACTGGTTCAGGGGAAAATGCTCTAGAAAAATGTCGCAACTTGTTTAAAAGAGAGGCAAAAATTCTCCACCACTTGGAACATCCTCAAATTCCTCGTTTCTTAGCTTGTTTTGAAGGAGATGGTCGGCTGTTTTTAGTACAAGAATTTGTTGATGGTAAAACATATTCAGCGCTGTTGCGAGAACGGCAAAACCAAGGACGAGCTTTTTCAGAAGGCGAAGTTATACAGTGGCTAAAAAATCTGTTACCTGTGTTGGACTATGTTCACCAGCACAACATTATCCATCGAGATATTTCTCCTGATAACATCATGTTGCCTCAGGGCAAAAATTTGCCGGTGCTGATTGATTTTGGTGTCGGAAAACAAATAGCTGACGTTAACGAAGGTAGCAATGCCTACCACATGACTTTTGTTGGTAAAATGTCACTTGTGGGCAAAGTGGGGTATGCTCCCCGCGAGCAAATTAGCTTGGGATTATGTTCTCCAAGTAGTGACCTTTATGCTCTAGGTGTGACTGCAGTGGTACTGCTTACAGGTAGAGATCCGTCGTTCCTTATGGATCAGTACTCTTTAGAGTGGAGATGGCCTTTTTACACCAATGTTAGCAATGAATTTGCTCAAATACTCGATAAATTGCTAGCTGATACGCCAAAGCAGCGATATCAATCCTCAAAGCAAGTTCTCGCCGAATTACAGCGTCTTGGACAGCCTCAAATTATAGCACAATCAACAATACTTGATTTACCTACGACTGTCATCGCAAATGGATCTCAGCCTGGAGCCACAAGAGGGTACTCACATAACCAAGAACCAGAAACAATAGTGAGTTCGGCTATGAGTTCATCTAGCCAGCAACAAACTCCTCAAATGAAGCCACAAGAACAACTACAACAACAATGCTCGCTGAATCCAACTTTTATACAACGTTGTCAGCAAGAGCTAGCTTACTACATCGGACCAATAGCAAGTTTGGTTGTAGAAGAGACACTGGCTCAAACTCCTCATGTCTCGCCCTACCAATTTGTTGAATCTTTGGCAACAGAAATTCCCGATGCTGCAGCTGCTTTTGAATTTAGAAAACGCTTGTTTTCATGAGCCATACCAAGTTCCGTTCATACATCTTACAGCGCTTGTATGTAGGGTGTGCATTGCTTACCAATATCTCAAACATCCATCACGTAAGTTTTTATAGGCAATACCCAACTTAGGATTTGTGGTCTAATCATAAGAATAAGCGTAGAATACCATTTCACTAAAGAAGTAGCTAGGAGTCAAAACAATTCAAAATTCAAAATTCAAAGTATGCCCTTTGGGCAGGCTGCGCGTTTGCGCAGCCCCGACCCAGGAGGCACAAAATTAGGGAGCATCCCAAAGCAAGCAAAAACCTTACTTACCCTCATCCCCTAACCCCTTCTCAAGAGCGGGATTCGGAGAATAAGAGTAGGACTTGACTCCCCTCTCCCCAATTGGGAGAGGGGTTGGGGAGCCAGTGCGTTGCGGAGGTTCCCTCGCCAGCGCCGTGGGCGGGTTTCCCGACTTGAGGCGTCTGGCGTTCCGTTGTAGCATCTGGCGTGGTGAGGGCAGAATGGCAAGTGTGTAAAATTGAGATGCTCCCCAAAATTAAAGACAATCAGTGGGGGCTTGAACGCACCACCTAGAAGCACCACTGAATGGAATTCTCTTGTTCCCAGTCTCTAACTGGGAATAGAATTGGCAGGCAAGCCTTGCTTTATGAGCGGTAGAGCCGCTTCAATTGCCTTTCCAGGTGGAACCTGGAAACGAGATTTTAGATGGGTTTTGGCTTAAGTTGACAGCAATGGGGGTACATCCGCCCCCACCAATCGTTAACAAGATAGGTGGGATCACCTATTCCCACCCAATTGTATTCTGCATTCTCTGTTCTGTGTTTTTCCTTTAAAGCTTAATATCCTGCTGAGCCTCCTGTATTTCCTCCCTGAGTACGTCTGATTCTTTTCATTGCCATTTCTAAACTTAACTTCATTCGTTTGAAAGCTTTGGCAAGATTACCAATTTCATCATTAGAAATCTGTTCAAAGTCAACTTCCATATGCCCTGTGCTAACTTCCTCGGCTATACGAGTTATACGCTTTAGAGGAAGAATCACTTGTCGATTCAAAAAGACATTGACTAAAAGTATAACAGCTATAAAAACACTAGAAACCAGTCCCACTATCAATAAAGAAGCTTGATGGGCTTTTTCGATGACTTTGCTCGCCGGTAGGGAAACAAATTGAGCAGCTACAATTTCATTCAAATGCCACCCAAATCCATTGACTGCGCCAAAACGCTCAATCATCGTTTTTGGTGCAGCCTCAGGAGTGCTATGACACTGAAGACAGCTTTCTTGGCTAATTGCTAACGGACGAGCAATGTAAAATATGTCACCACCAGGAAGTGAGCGAAATCCGTTCACCTGTTTTAAATCTTTTTCTTTTCTAAAACGCTCTAAAACTTGTGCCTCAAAACTATCAGCCTTGTCCCGAAGATTAGTAGGATTTTTCGCGGCTTCTTTATAAAAGAAATCCCGATATTCTGGTTTTTTTCGTAGAATTTCAAAAACTTCTCGTGCTGAGTACGCAGATACAGTTTGCGGCAAAAACTTATTTTCTAGTTGATCAGCCAGTTCTGGAGTAATTTGGGTAATTGTATACTCACGCACAGAAGTCATTGTGTCGATGAGTGTTAAAGCTTTTGAGGCAATTTCATTTCTGGCGTTCTGTCTTAGCAAAGCAGAAAGAACTAATCCACTTAAGCTTAAACCTACTATAAGAATTACGAGTAGCAAAAGTGTAAATTTTTGTTTCAATTTTAAATTTTTTAACATAACCCCAGATCATGTGAAAATAAAAGTACAAGGAGCAAATCATTGAACTCATGCATAACCCGTTGGATGGATGGGCTGAGGGTGAATCTTACTTTACATAATTTTACTTTACATAATTTTACTTTACATAGGAATATAGGTAGTTACAAAATAACTTGGTAGCATTCCGGATTCCATCCTAACATTTTTGAAAAAATTAGATGGCTAGCAAATTATTGTTAATTATTAAATTAATTAAGGTATCTTTTTAGTCATTATTTTGAAGAATTATGTATTGTGCACCTACAAATTTTTGCTTTTGCTAATTGGAACTTTTTTATGTACTTGCTCCCTCAGTTTCTTATGGAAATGTAGCTAGTCTTAAAGTTGATTTGTTCAATAAATTTTAAAATGCTACCAACTTACTAGTTAGCTGTTTGTATTGAGTAAGACGACTGTTGGCAGTGGGAAAATAAAATAAGGGGATAAAGTGACAAATAGACAAGGGAAGACAAAAAGTCATCAAAGCCCACCTCCTCATCTTGTCTGCATTGGCGACTCCTCTCTGACCCAGCTTTGATCGCGTGGCAAAATAAGTAGCATAATTTAGCAATTAATCTAATGGTCTGGAATCCAGGACAGCCGTTATTTGGGGGACGTTACATTATCGAAAGAAAACTAGGCGAAGGTGGAATTGGTATCACCTATCTCGCCAGAAACGAACGAAATGAATTGCGGGTTATTAAAACTCTTAGAGAAGACATCCTCAATCACTCTACCTGGAAACCTCATCAAACTAAATTAAAGCAAGACTTCCGCGATGAAGCTGTTCGGCTTGCCGTGTGTCGCCATCCTCACATAGTGCAGATAGAAAACATTTTTGATGAAGGAAATTTGCCTTGCATGGTGATAGAGTACATCGAAGGTGAAGACTTAGGCGATCGCCTGCGGCGTATGGGGGTGTTATCAGAAGTTGAAGCGCTTTTGTACATCCGGCAAATTGGCGACGCTTTGAAGGTCATTCACTCTAAAGGCTTGCTGCATCGCGACATCAAACCGCGTAACATCATGATTCGCGCTGGCAAATCAGAAGCTGTACTCATTGACTTTGGTATTGCCAGAGAATTTATCCCCAATGTCATCCAAAGACATACAGTGTATCGCACTCCTGGTTTTGCTCCCCCAGAACAGTATGAATTGGAAGCAGCACGGGGAGAATACATTGATGTATATGCCCTAGCTGCCACCTTGTATACTTTAATTACCGGATTGATTCCAAGGAATGCTGATGACAGGCGACGCCGCAACATTCCCCTAGAACCACCAAAACACTTCAATCCTAATATTAGCGACACAGTCAATCAAGCAATTATGAGGGGGATGGATTTGCAAGCTGATCTCCGCCCCCAGTCCATACAGGAGTGGCTGGATTTATTGGATGGTAAGGTCGAGGAGGTTCCTCTCACACAGGTAATAACACCCCACTCACCACTCCCGAGTCAGCACTTGCCTCAGCCTAACCCGCAATCACTTAAACCATCTGTTGTGACTTCTCAACGGTGGCAAAAGTGGCAATGCGTACGTACCCTCAAAGGTCATTCCAGCATGGTTTTTGCCGTTGCTATTAGCTTGGATGGGCAGACTTTAGCTAGTGGTAGTAATGACAACACAATCAAACTATGGCAACTAGAAACTGGTAAACAACTGCGTACCCTTGGTCGTTGGTTTTCTGGTCATTCCAACATTGTTTATACCGTCGCCTTTAGCCCAGACGGAAAGTTGCTTGCCAGTGGTAGCTGGGATGAAAGCATCAAACTGTGGCAGGTTGCTACAGGAAAAGAAATTTACACACTGGCTAGTCATGGCAACTGGATTAATTCCGTAGCCTTTAGTCCAATATTCCCAAACCCCTCTTCTCAACAAGAAGAAATTTACCCGGGGAAATTGCCCTCATCGAGCAAAGGTTCTATAGGGCTAGGGTGGATCTTAGCGAGTGGCAGTGCTGACAGCACAGTTAAACTTTGGCAAGTGAATACAGGCAGAGAAATTTGCACTTTCATAGGTCATTCTGACCCAGTATGGTCAGTAGCCTTTAGTCCGGATGGGCAACTTTTGGCTAGTGGTAGCGCCGACAGCACAATTAAGCTTTGGCAAGTGAATACAGGCAGAGAAATTCGTACCTTCACAGGTCATTCCTTTTTTGTTCACTCCGTAGCCTTCAGTCCAAATGGGCAACTTCTAGCTACTAGCAGCGCGGATAGGACAATCAAGCTTTGGCAAGTGACTACAGGAGAAGAAATTCGTACCTTCATCGGTCATTCCGAGACAGTGTGTTCAGTTGCCTTTAGCCCAAATGGGCAGCTTCTTGCTAGTGGGAGCTGGGATAAAACTATCAAAATCTGGCAGATAAGTACAGGCACAGAAATCTGCACTCTTTGCGGTCATTCCAACTACGTCAGATCCGTTGCCTTTAGTCCAGATGGGCAGACCATAGTTAGCGGCAGTGATGACGATACTATCAAAATTTGGCGATCGTATTCCTAATTTTATTTATTAAATATTTAATTTATGTATCGTATTTATGTATTGATGATTACTTGAAAAAGTATCCGCCACTCGACACATCCTCCGCGCCCTTAATGCCTCTGGGTTCAATTCTTCTAACTCTCTAGATAGACTCAATATTTTCCAATAATTGAAACAATAAGGACGGTCATCCTAATTTTGGCAATCTATCCTTAGCTGATATGCTTTTACTAAAGCAAACAGATAGGACCTTTACCTAAGTTAGGCATATTAATTTTAATTTTGAATTGCATATGGGCTTCGGTATAGGCGATTTATTCTGGATTTTTCTCCTCCTTTCCTCCCTGCAACCCGTGTGGCAGAGACGTCAAATAGAATATCGGCGCTTGCGTTCCATACAAGAATTTCAGCAGCAACGTAAAAGCCGGGTGATTTTGCTCATTCACCGCCAAGAGTCTATCAGCTTTTTGGGTATTCCCGTATCGCGTTATATCACCATTGAAGACTCAGAACAGATACTGCGGGCAATTCGCCTCACCCCGCCAGATGTCCCCATTGACTTAATTTTGCACACTCCTGGTGGTTTAGTCTTAGCAACAGAACAAATAGCTAGAGCATTAATTCGCCATCCTGGCAAAGTGACCGTTTTTGTACCGCACTACGCCATGAGTGGCGGCACAATGCTTGCCCTAGCGTCCGATGAAATTGTCATGGATGCCAACGCTGTTCTTGGACCAGTTGATCCGCAACTGGGTAACTTCCCAGCAGCTAGCATCATTAAAGTTGTTGAACAGAAGCCCATTGGTGAAGTTGACGACCAGACTTTGATTATGGCAGATTTATCGCGTAAAGCGATCGACCAAGTACAGCGTTTTGTAAGGACTCTACTCAAAGATACAGTACCCACACAAAAAGTCCAGCCAGAGAACATCGAAAATATTATCGATGCTCTAACAACTGGGCGCGTGACTCACGATTACCCAATCACCGTTGAAGAAGCAACGGAAATAGGGCTACCGATAACAGTCGGACTGCCCCGTGTGATTTACGACCTCATGGATTTATACCCACAACCACAAGGCGGACGCCCCAGCGTACAGTACATTCCTATGCCTTACGATGACCGCCGTCCAATTTTACCTACTCCCAAAGGTAGACCTTTAGAAGAACCTAGCCCAAGCCAGTTGAGTTAAGGCAATTCATTATCTTCTTGGCGTTGGTGTAGGCGTTGCTGTCGGTGACGCTCCAGATGTGGTGTAAGTACTGTAGGTAACGCCTTTGGTGTAGAAGTAGGCGTCGCTGTTGGCGACGCTTTTGTTGTGGGAGTCGGTATCCTTGTAGGTAACGCCTGTGGTGTAGAAGTCAGCGTTGTGATTGGTTTTGCTTTTGGTTTTGGCTGAGGTTTTGTCACCTATCTATTAATTTAACGTGAGTTCGACTTCCGTCAAAGCAGACCTCACCCCAAACCCCTCTCCTCATAGGCTATGCATTACCCGGATCTTTCTTAACATTTGGGAGAGCGATCGCTCTCCCAACACCAAAACCTCAAAGCTACGTTGTTCATTCTCAATAAAATCAATTTTTTATCGAGAAGACTAAGGGTTTGTTTGTCAAGCTACCAAAAAAATATAAGCCTTATAACGCTTATACGGCAAGGGTTTTAAGATTGTTAAAAAAGATGTGGGTAATGGATAGCCTCGTAGGAGAGGGGCTTCAAACCTTGATTCTCATGTTGCTCCTTTTAAGAGAGGGAGGGAGTGAGTGTGAGGTTTGTCGAACTCACGTTAATTTAGTTTTTAAAATCAGCAGGTATAGGTTGGCAAGACCTAAAACCACGTAATTTAGAGATATTGTATTCAAAATTTGTACTTTACTTATTTAAAAGCCAATGGCTAATGTAAAACCTCTAACGCAGCGTAACTTATGGTTTGAGCGATTGATGGCTATTCTTGCCTCTGTGAATTTAAGCTTAGTTTTATTTGATTTAAGTTATGTTCCTTGGCGAGATTTTTACATACGAAATCTGCCCCAAGTGACTCAGATATACGATCGCATTAAAGGGATTGAACCTCATCGAGAAACCGAAAATTATCTGGCAACAGTAGACGCGCTTACAGAACAGGTGAGTCAAACAGGGTTGCGATCGCCTCAGGCGACAGAAAAACTAGAGGAACTCAGCCGTCTTAGTGGTGAGATGATTGACAGTAACCCGTTTGAGGGGGTTGATAAAAGTGGTACCCTGGAAAAAATCAAAAATCGGATGCGCGATCGCATAGGAGTGAAATCTTCCAAGCAAGCCTTTTCTACTTTCTGGAGTCAGGCGTATTTATCAAAACGTGGCTGGAACGAAGAAATTAAATTTTTTAACCAAAAAATTCGTCCTTTAATTATCACTAACTACTACAGAAGTATTGGAGAAAATAGTGAATTCACTGATAATTTTTGGAGAATTGACTTACCATTTGTGATTTTATTTGCTGTAGAGTTACTGGCACGTAGCTTTTATATCAAACGTCAGCACCCTGGTTTTAGCTGGTCAAATGCGATTTTGTGGCGTTGGTACGACCTATTTTTGGTGCTACCATTTTGGCGATATTTACGAGTTATACCTGTATTAATTCGCCTCGACCACGCACGTTTATTAAATCTCCATCCGCTACGTCAGCAAATTCATCAAGGAATTGTCGCGAATTTTGCCGAAGAAATCACAGAAATTGTCGTAGTGCGGGTTATTAACCAGGTTCAGGGGTCTATTCAACGGGGCGAGCTAAAACATTGGCTGTCACAAAACAAAAACCTGCGTTCCTACATAGATATCAATAATATTAATGAAGTAGAAGCAATTGGATCTATTTTGGTAAATACTATTGTTTATCAAGTGTTGCCAAAAATCCAACCCGAAATAGCAGCTATTTTGCGCCATAATATCGAAAGCGCCATCAGACAAGCTCCCATGTATCGGAACCTGTACTCGTTACCAGGGCTAGAGGTGATGCAAACTCAGCTGAGCGACCAACTGGCAACCCAAATCACGGCTAACCTTTATAGTGCGATCAAGAGCGCAACAGAGGACCCAGTAGGAGCGAAACTTTCGAGTCAACTCTTCCAACGCTTTAGCGAAGCCTTGGGAACAGAAATGCAGAAAAAACACGTCCTCTCAGAAATTCAGAACTTACTTATTGACTTTTTAGAGGAAGTTAAGCTCAACTACGTCCAACGCCTGTCACAAGAGGATCTGTGGAAAGTTCTGGAACAAACCAAGCAGCTACGAAGACAGCCGTCAGTTCCGCTTGTACAAGACAAAAACTCTGCGGCACTCGTGCGTAGAGAAGGAAGCTGATTGTTGCTTTCCCTTGAGTAGTGATCGTCTCCTGCTGCGGGAATAAGCTCAGCAGTGTTTTGGGGATGAAAAAGTGTACAATAAAGAGTTATAACGTATGATTAAAAATCGCTTTTTGCTTCTCGCTCCAAAAAAAATGCGCTAAACTTAGATCAAAGACGAACTTATACAAGTTCGTCTGAAGACTTCTTGGAAGATATCCCTATCACAGGAAGTGGGTAATAGCCCACTTTTTTTGTTGGAATAGCCGCATGACTCACCCTCTCGTCCCACAAATTATTGAATTGGCGACCCCAGTGGCAGAAGAACTGGGATTAGAAGTAGTTGGCGTGGTTTTTCACACGAACCAAAGTCCGCCAATTTTACGGGTAGACATTCGCAATCCTCAACAGGACACTGGGTTGGATGACTGCGAGAGAATGAGCCGTGCTTTAGAAGCTACCTTAGATGCGACGGAAATTATTCCAGATGCTTATGTGTTGGAAGTGTCCAGTCCTGGTATTTCGCGACAACTGGCAACCGACCGAGAGTTTATTTCCTTCAAGGGATTTTCTGTGATTGTCCAGACTTCGCCACCCTACGAAGGACAGCAAGAGTGGAATGGTCAGTTGATTCGCCGGGATGAGACAGCAGTTTATTTAAACCAAAAAGGTCGTGTCGTCCAAATCCCTCGCTCCTTGATTACCAAGGTGGAGCTGGATGAGCGGCGATAAAAGAGCTATCAGCTACTAACTATTAGCTTTTTGTTCTTCGTCATTTGTCCAACCCTATGGGAAACCACCCTAGGGCTGTCTATGTCATTTGTCCTTTATGGTTCTTAATGACTGATGACTCATGACTATGTACAGACGCGCCATGGCCCGTCTCTACAATGTAAAAGCTGGTCATATTTTGCATAGCCGTATAAATAAGGAGATTGCTTATGTCAATGGTTACTCTACCCGGATTAAAAGATTTAATTGAAAATATAAGTCGTGAGCGTAATTTACCTCGTATTGCAGTTCAATCAGCTATAAGAGAAGCACTACTTAAAGGTTACGAACGTTATCGTCGTGCACAAAACTTGGAGCGAAAACAGTTTGATGAAGATTACTTTGACAATTTTGATGTCCAATTAGATGTTGATGATGAAGGCTTTCGCGTTGTTGCTACCAAAACGATAGTTGAAGAAGTCAACAACTCTGACCATGAAATTGCTCTGCAACAAGTTCAGGACATGGGAGGAGATGAAGCGCAATTAGGACAGGAAGTTGTATTGGATGTTACCCCAGACCAAGGGGAATTTGGTCGGATGGCGGCGATGCAAACCAAGCAAGTCTTGGCGCAAAAACTGCGGGATCAACAGCGCCAAATGGTGCAAGAAGAGTTCCAAGATTTAGAAGGAACAGTTTTACAAGCAAGAGTTTTGCGATTTGAAAGACAATCGGTGATTATGGCGGTCAGCAGTAGCTTTGGTCAGCCGGAAGTGGAAGCCGAATTACCCAAGCGCGAACAATTGCCTAATGATAATTATCGGGCAAATGCTACCTTTAAGGTTTATCTGAAAAAAGTTTCTCAAGGTCAGCAACGGGGACCGCAGTTGCTGGTATCTCGAGCTGATGCAGGTTTGGTGGTTTATTTGTTTGCTAACGAAGTGCCAGAAATCGAGGATGAAGTTGTGCGGATTGTGGCTGTTGCCCGAGAAGCAAATCCCCCTTCCCGTCATGTCGGACCTCGGACTAAAATTGCTGTAGACACTCTTGATCGCGATGTAGACCCAGTAGGTGCTTGTATTGGAGCACGGGGATCACGGATTCAAGTGGTAGTCAACGAATTGCGCGGTGAAAAAATAGACGTGATTCGCTGGTCTCCAGACCCTGCGACCTACATTGCCAATGCCCTCAGTCCCGCACGGGTAGATGAGGTTCGGCTGATGGATCCCGAAACCAGACAAACTCATGTACTGGTAGCAGAAGACCAATTGAGTTTAGCGATCGGTAAAGAAGGACAAAATGTCCGTTTAGCAGCTCGTCTGACAGGTTGGAAGATTGATATCAAAGATAAAGCTAAGTATGATTACGCAGGAGAAGATGCTAAGTTTGCAGCTGCAAGAGCAAAATATACACCAGAAGTAGATGACTTAGACGAAGAGGAATTAGATGATGAAAATCAAGAAGAATTAGAAGAATTATTGGAGGAGGATAATTTTGAGGATAATAATGACGACCAAGAGTACAACGAGTAGGACTTTGCCAGTCCTAAATTTTGAGCAAAAAGGAGTTTTTAGGAGGAGCGTTGGTTGCCTAGAGGCATTTCAAGCAACTCAAAAGTAGCACAAGCCTCGCTTATCAAGACGACTCAGTTATGAAACCAAATTATCGGCGTTGTATCAGCTGCCGACAAGTAGGATTAAAACAAGAGTTCTGGCGAATTGTCCGCGTGTTTCCTTCAGGACAGGTACAATTAGATGAGGGCATGGGGCGCTCTGCCTATATTTGTCCGCAACAGAGTTGTCTAGTGGCAGCTCAAAAAAAAAATAGACTAGGGCGATCGCTACGTGCATCAGTGCCAGAAGCACTGTACCACAAATTGTGGCAGCGCCTATCTCTAAACAATAACCAAAAACAAACTTAATTTAAAATAAAACTACGTTGTAGCGGTAATTTCCAGAGGAATTGTGTTGACAGCCGAACAAATCGTGCTAAGAAGACACCCTCTTTTATCGCCCATGTAGTGCCAAAATAGTAAAAGGGTGTCGTCAGCATTGCTCTTGGTCATCCAATGGGGCGAAGCAGGACTCCTAACAAGTTTTACTCGATTGTGTCGTGGAAGACTCAGAATCAGCAAAACAACAAACTACAGAATGGCAACCTGGTAGCGTTCAAGCGCACGGCGTCAACCATCTTTTCTGGTGGGGATGCAAGCAATAACCCGAAACATCTCTCTTTCCTGAATGGAGGCACACCGGCATTCATCAGAAACGGCAACCTAACACAGTAATCGAAGGATGGAGATGTCGCCAACCAGGCAACCATCCGCTAAAACTGTAAATTAAAGGGGAAGAGTGGATGAACAACGGCAAAGTTAGAATTTACGAATTATCAAAGGAATTGAATTTGGATAACAAAGAGCTATTAGCAATTTGCGACCAGCTCAATATTGCGGTCAAAAGTCATAGCAGCACGATTACAGAATCCGAGGCAGAACGCATTCGGACTCAAGCAGAAAAAGTTGCGGCAACAAGCGTGACGCAGCAAAGGGATAATGGCGCAAACAGCCATAGACTAAATTCACCACAAGATGGTGGACGTAACCGCTCTGCTGCACCTAGTAAACAACAAATTTTGGAGATTCGCAAACCTAAAGTTTTGAAAAACCCCATCTCTAACGCCTCAGAGGCGTCGGTTGCTACCAATATACAAGTTGCTTCTGAAGTTAATCCTCCTTCACCCCCTAAGCCCTTCGCAACCCCAGTCTCACCCATGAAGCCGACGGCACCAATTCGACCAGTCCCCCGGAATCAGTCTGAGACCACACCTCAACCAGCAGTGACAGACGGGGACAAAGACAAAGCACCCAGTACAAATCAGCCGGTTGAAAAAGTCGCAGCGGAAAAACCAGAAAAAGTAGCAGTTCCAAAACCAAAAGCGGAAAGACCTCCAAAACCGCAATTATCTGCCCCGCCGACAAGACCTGCTGCTGTGGACGACACAAACCCTCCAGCAGATGATCCCCAACCGACGGTCAGCGAAAAACCGGTTCTCAAACGCGATCGCGACCAACCTAAGCCGCAAAAGGTTGTCAATAAACCAACAACAGGGGAAGCACAGACTGCTCCGTCGGCAAAACCAGAAAAACCTGTCCGTTCTAGTCCATCCCCAGCGAGATCTGAGCCAAGGGGAAATAGACCCTCTGCACCTGCAATCGTAGGAGACTCGCAACGACCCGCAAGACCAGTAGTACGTTCTGGTGAACAGGCAGCAGTTGCAGCTGCCTCGCCGATTGCTACTCCTCCAAAACCAATGCGCGTCATCTCACCGACCAAACCGCAGATAGGGCAAGAGGAGGAAGATGATGATGCAGTAGCGGCAACTCCGACTGAAGAAGTCCTTGAACTCAAGCGCCCAACACCGCCACGTCAAATTAAAGGCAAGAAGTGGCAAGAAGAAGAAATAGATGAAATTAAAGAGTCAGCTAAGGCTAAGGTAGCCGCTAAAGGCAAACGTCTCAAGCCGATAGTTGATGAGTTTGAGGACGAAGATTTACTAGAAGAAGAGGGACTGGACATACCAGCTACGATCCAAGTTAGCCTCTCAGTTGCCCGTCCACCCAAACCCAAAGCTGCCAAGCCAGCACAACCTGTAGCAGCCACAGCTGTTGCGCCAGTTGCTAAAGGTAAAAAGCCTGCTTCTTCTCGTGAGCAAAACCAAAACCGTCGCCGCGAAACCGAACAAAAGCAGGAGCGTCCAGAAATACTGGAAGTCACAGGTCCGATGACAGTGCAAGAACTGTCTGAAGCCTTGGCTGTAGCCGACACAGAGATTGTGAAAATCCTGTTTATGAAAGGCATGGCGGTAAGTATTACCCAAAACCTGGATATTCCGACAATTACACTGGTAGCCAACGAGTTGGAAATACCAGTCGAAACTGTCGAACGAGAAGCAGAAGCCCGCAAAGTCACCGAAATGATAGACGTGGGAGACCTGGAATACCTGCATCGCCGTCCGCCAGTTGTGACAATTATGGGTCACGTAGACCACGGAAAAACCACGCTGCTCGACTCGATTCGCAAAACAAAGGTTGCCTCTGGCGAAGCAGGTGGTATTACCCAGCACATCGGAGCTTACCATGTAGATGTAGAACACGATGGCAAAGTCCAACAAGTGGTATTCTTGGATACCCCTGGTCACGAAGCATTTACAGCTATGCGGGCGCGAGGAGCGCGAGTGACCGACATCGCTATTCTGGTTGTCGCTGCTGATGATGGCGTCCGTCCTCAGACCGTTGAAGCGATTAGCCATGCCAAAGCGGCTGAAGTTCCCATCGTGGTTGCCATCAATAAAGTTGACAAACCAGAAGCACAGCCGGATCGTGTGAAGCAAGAATTAACAGAATATGCTCTGGTGCCAGAAGAATGGGGCGGCGACACAATTATGGTTCCCGTGAGTGCTATTAAAGGTGAAAACCTGGATACGCTCCTAGAGATGATTCTGCTGGTAGCAGAGATTGAAGAACTTTCTGCTAACCCAGACCGACTTGCGAAAGGCACCGTGATTGAAGCTCACTTGGATAAAGCAAAGGGACCAGTTGCGACCTTGCTCATTCAGAATGGTAGCCTACACGTAGGCGATTTGTTGGTAGCTGGCTCAGCCTTCGGTAAAGTCCGGGCAATGGTGGATGACAGAGGTAAAAGAGTCGATGCGGCTACTCCCTCCTTCGCTGTTGAGGTGTTGGGCTTAAGTGATGTACCAGCAGCAGGCGACGAATTTGAGGTCTTCAGCAACGAAAAACAAGCACGGTCAATTGCTGCCGATCGCGCCGAGAAACAACGTCAATCACGCCTCATGCAGGGACGCATTACCTTGACAAGTATCTCGGCTCAAGCTCAGGAAGGCGAGTTGAAAGAACTCAACCTGATCTTGAAAGGAGACGTACAAGGTTCAGTAGAAGCCATTGTGGGATCGCTGCGGCAAATCCCCCAAAACGAGGTACAAATCCGCTTGTTGATGGCAACTGCTGGTGAAATTACCCAAACCGATATCGACTTAGCCGCAGCGAGTGGAGCGGTCATTGTTGGCTTCAACACCACTTACGCTAGTGGCGCAAGACAAGCCGCCGATGAGGCTGGTGTAGATGTGCGGGAATACAACATCATCTACAAACTTATAGAAGATATCCAAGGAGCCTTGGAAGGTCTATTGGAGCCAGAGTTGGCGGAAGAACACTTGGGTCAAGCCGAAGTCCGTGCTGTGTTCCCAGTTGGTCGTGGTTCCGTTGCCGGTTGTTATGTGCAGTCTGGCAAACTTACCCGCAACTGCAAAGTGCGAGTGCGTCGTAACGGTAAGGTGATCTATGAAGGCGTCCTTGACTCGCTCAAGCGAATGAAAGAAGACGTCCGCGAAGTTAACTCAGGTTACGAATGCGGTATCGGCATTGACAAATACAATGAATGGGCTGAAGGTGACATCATCGAAGGCTTCCAGATGGTGACCAAGCGCCGTACTCTCTCATCTACTAGACAGGGAGCTAATGAAAGGTGATAGGTGACAGGTGATAGGTGACAGGTGACAGGTGATAGATAAGTTTTACTTCCCTGCACTCTGTCCCCCTCCTTATACCCTGTACCCTTTCGTGTTGGCGCTACCGTGTGTAAATATTTGCTATTGCCTTAGTTGGTTTAAAAAAAATTTGATTAATAAACAAACAGTAAAAAATTCTTTGTTTAGGTAATAAAAATTAAAAATGTCTGCTGCTCATATGGCAGGAGTATCAAGATCTCAAGTGTGGTGAGTATCAACAAGCTTAATCATGACTCATAAGTCTTATTTAGTTGATTTCCTAAAAGCTAGGTTTAGACTAGTTTTTAGCTAATTTAAGCTTTTTTGCTACTATTTATCTATGATATATGTGAGATTTCCGTGACTAGGCGCAAGTTTTAGTAATTAATGAGACAGAATTTGCTGCCATAAAAGTATTACTCTGGAAAAATGAGCAGGATTTTATGCTCTAAGAGGAGTAGCTTCTTTAAAGTTTGTTTTATATATTGACATTTGAAACTGAGGAAGAAAAAACTATGGCTGGAATTAAAGCTTCTAGCGGTACCCCATTTACTGGTAATACTGAAAATTGGAATAGCTTAAAGTGCGCGATCGCAGCTACTTCCGGTTTCCAGCGCTGGCTATTAGAACGCGATGCTCAATTTCAAAAGCTTCGCCTTGAGGAACAGGTACAGGGGTATTTGCGCGAAACATTAGAAACATTAGCATACTAGTACAGCACGGCGGAAATAAAGCTACCATTCCAAATCAATGAAAAGTTTAGATCATAAGCTTTTTGACTTTTGACTTCCGCGCAGCGGTGCTAGTTATTATTCAGGACAAAAGACAAATAACTTAAGTAAAGTTAATAACCTAAAAACCAAGCAAATCTCGTAAATTCCCTTGTAAGCGAGCCAGTTGACGATAGGCACTTTCCAACCGTTCTCCGTCAACTTCAACGGCTGTTGTAGGGTAATTTTGCATAATTTCTACCAGTGTCATCTGCTTATCAACGTTAGCAGAAAGTACCAACGCCGAGCGTAAAGCTTGTCGGTTTGCTTTCTGGGAAGGTGTGTGAATCACTTGACTAAGTTGGTCTAGAATAACGTTACCAACTGGGCTATTGAGTAGCCTGTCTAAAATCACAGGGTCTACCTTTACTGGTTGCGACAAATACTTGCGAATCAGTTTAGGATCTTGCCGTGCTAAAGCTAAATTGATTTGCAACGACCTTGAGAGTTTGCCAGTTTCGGCAAAAGTAGATAATTCCTCTACAGAAAGTGATTCGCGAAAGATGCGGTATTTAAGTACCACTCGTTCAGCCGCTTTGACAGGAACACTAGAGAGTAGAAGACAGATACTAATGACTAAAAATAACGCGCGACGTAGTGGCAACAATCGATAGCGCATTACGTTAACTTTGGTGATAGTTCTCTTTTCTTTAGACGATATTCCACTGCAATAAGTTGCAGCTTTATATAACTTCCACAAACCCAGTTTCTTAAAGAAACTGGGTTTGTTTTTCAATTGTGTACGGATGAGAGGTGTTGAGTTTAGAAGAAAGGGTTGAGGGTACAGGATATTAAGTTAGGGAAGCATCAAATATCCCTATCCTGCCATTCGCCTACACGCTACATCCTCAAACTCATGTTGATATGCAAACTAAATGTAAACGAGTGTAACAAATTATATTTTTTACATAGGGAACTCAGCTGCCAAAGTGCTGGTCTTCGGCTATAGTTTGCATGAGTTTTACAGCAACGCCTGCTGTTATTGACACCTTATTCAACTAACACTATTTCAGCACATCATTGATAAGATGACACATCAGGGATTTGATACTCCACAAAAGAAAAATTTTCGTATTCAAATGAATAAACACCTTATGATGCCAGCAAGACTAACCGCTTTGTTAGTGGTTTCTGGTGGGTTTCTGCTATCAGGTTCTGAAGTCAATGCTGGTGCTATCCACACCAAAGAGATTGCCCAAACTGTTACGCCGCAAGCTCCCGCAACTGCAAGCGTTATTTACGTCAATCCACAAACAGGTACAGACAGTGCTGGTGCTGGAAACGCGGAAGTAACGCCATACAAAACCATTACTTATGCTCTCAATCAGGCTCAACCTGGTACGGTTGTCCAACTGGCTCCTGGTACTTATAACCAAGAAAGTGGAGAAACCTTCCCACTTTATATTAAACAAGGTGTGACGCTACGGGGTGATGAATCGACCAAAGGTCAGGCAGTATTGATTACAGGTAGCGGCGTTTACATTAGTCCCACCTTTGCCCGGCAAAATATGACTATTCGTGCCGATAACGATACCATTATCACAGGGATAACAGTCACCAACCCAGAAAACCGTGGTACTGGTATATGGGTAGAATCAACTAATCCCACAATTACAAATAGTACGTTTACTAACAGTATACGAGAAGGTATTTTTGTCACCGGTAAAGGTAATCCTAAAATTGAAAATAATGTCTTTGTTCAAAACAAAGGTAACGGGATTTCAGTTGCTAAATCTGCCCAAGGAGAGATTCGGAATAATTTGTTTCAGGATACTGGTTTTGGTCTGGCAATAGGTGGTAGTTCTACACCCCTAGTAGAAGGAAACCAGATCATCGAAAACCAAGATGGTCTGTTTATCTCCGAATCCGCTAAGCCTGTACTGCGTAAGAATGTGATTCAAAAGAACAAGCGCGATGGCATAGTCGTGATTACTAATGCTTCACCTGATCTTGGCACCACTGAAAATCCCGGCGGTAACTTGATCCGCAGTAACACTCGTCATGACGTCAACAACAGCAAGGGTAGTAATACAATTATCGCTATTGGTAATGATATTGATCCCAAGCGTATCATTGGTCAAGTCGAATTTGTTGCCGCCACTGTTGAGCCACCAGCAGGCGGTCCAGTCGCCTTCAAGGATCTGCCTGCAAATTATTGGGCGAAAAGCTACATCGAAGCTCTAGCCTCTAAGAATATTATTGCTGGATTTCCCGATGGGACTTTTAAACCCAATGAACCTGTTACCCGTGCGCAATTTGCCGCTATTGTAACCAAAGCTTTTGCACCCACTGGCAAACGCGAAGTCATTAACTTCGGCGATGTCAGCCGCAATTTCTGGGCTTTCCAAGTGATTCAATCTGCCTACCAAGGCGGCTTTGTTTCTGGATATCCTGACCGTACCTTTAAACCACAGCAACAAATTCCGCGAGTGCAGGTACTCGTCTCATTAGCAAACGGTTTGGGTTTATCTGCGAATACTCAGAATGTCCTTTCCGTATACAGTGATGCTTCTCAAATTCCTAACTATGCTACCAATTCAGTAGCAGCAGCCACTACACGGCAACTCGTGGTAAATTATCCCGCAGTCGGGCAATTAAATCCTAATCGTCAGGCAACTAGGGCAGAAGTTGCTGCCTTTGTTTACCAAGCACTGGTTAGTAAAGGGAGCGCTCAAGCCATTCCTTCACCGTATTTGGTAAGAGTGCCGTGAAGGGATTGGCGATTGGGGATTGGCGATTGGGGATTGGCGATTATTCCCAAGTCCCGAGTCCCTAATCCCCAGTCCCAAGTCCCGAGTCCCTAAAAGTTAAAAGCGCTATGACTGACAGTGAGTCTGGCGCTTGGTATATTATGATTTTTACTGAAATTGGGGTCTTTAAATTTATAGTTTGACCCCTTTTAAATATTTCAGGGTTATAATCAGGGTCTTTATATAAGCTGACCCCGTTTGAACAATATTTAATTTCTCAGTAAATTCGCTGAAGTTTAGATTTCCTAATATTTTTTTTATTTTTTCTATTTTTATATTTCATAAATTAAATAAATATTAATTTTAGTGAAGCACCCTAATTTAGGTATGCCTGACGGCACGTTGCGCGATCGCCTTTTGCTGATTTGGCGATTAAGCGTATGGGTGAATAAAGCGCAACGCCACATAGACTTGGTATCACAACTGTAACGCCCAAAATCCTCCTAAAGAAATAGCAAGAATGTGACAAGAACCACAAGAATAGACAAGACAATGAAATGCCAAACCTCTACTTTATTGTGATTAGGTGTAGAAAGGCAAAGTTCCCGCTCCTCGCCTACAAACGTCATTAGCAGCCACAGTTGCTAAAATTTCTGCCTGAGTGTTGCTCGACCAGCCTTGGTAATGAAAGATAAATACTCCTTTGCGCATCAATCTATGCCAACTGCTTTGGCTTGTGCTGATTCTCTCCTTAAGGAGGTTGTACTCACAGCTAATCCTTTGTGTGCTTCCAGCAACCTCCTCCTAAGACCATCAAATGATCAACGGTTGAGACACACCGTTGATCATACTTGAGAGTACATAGCAAGCAAGGAAAACTCCTAGGGATGAGCCGTGTCTTTTTCATCGCACATAACACGACGAGCAACAAGACACAATGAGTACTGCTTAAAGCGCTGTTTAACAATAGACCTTTTGCACGAATAATGTGAAGATGGAAACAACTAGGTCAAAATACGTGTTGTTAGCCAACAGATCAACAGTTTGAAGATTTTTTACATCCTGGCATAGCGCTATCGTAATCGGAGAAAATCATTTGGCTGGCGATGCAATTTGATTGCTGGTTTACTTAACGTAAGGGATTCCTCTTTTCTTGATTTCTGCAATTTTGTGTACTAGTACACAATTATGGGAAGGCTATAGCAATTAAAGAACTGGGTATGACCAAATCTCGCCGTTATTTGTCGCTACCTATGAAAGAATGAATAATTTAGCTATTGACAAATCAAATTGAAAATACCCCCCTTATTTGTGAGGAATTCAATGTCTAATGAAGTGCATGAATCAGAAGTCACGACTCGTTTAAGTGCGATTGAGGTGCAGCTAAAACAATTCAATCAGCTCTTATCAAATCTGAGCGATCGCATTGCCAAATCAGAAGAGAGTTTCCTACTGGTTGCTGATATCCACAAATACAAAAAGCTGCAGGAGTTGTTAGCAGCAGGAAACCTACGAGAAGCAGACTGGGAAACGATTCGGGTCATCCAAGCAATCACAAAAGAGCCGGACTTGGCAGCCATCACTCCGGATGATATGAGAGAGTTTCCCTGCGAAGAACTACGGGTGATAGACAGCTTGTGGACAAAATATAGCCAAGGTCGCTTTGGTTTCAGTGTGCAAATAAAGACATATCAAAGTGTTGGGGGTTCGTTCGATACCACCATTAATCAAGATAATACAGTAATTGAGAAATTCGGCGAGGTTGTAGGCTGGCGCGTGGACGGCAAATGGCTAAAGTGTGATGACCTAGATTACACATTGGCTGCACCGGTTGGCTGTCATCCTTCACGGTGGTGGAATTCTCCGTTTGGTTCAAAAATGACGAATTATTTCTTCAATCGCCTGCTTGTATGTAGTCTTTAAACGAAACGAAACCTTTTTACCATCCAAGCAATTGGGCAACCAAAGTTCTCAAGAGCAAAACTTAGCATTCAAAATTCATAAAACTTGCAAGAAGTATTCATTTTTGCCTTCACCTCACTTAAAATCCTTTGAGGTTAAAAATATGTTTAAAAAAGCCGATGTCTTACTCGCAAGTAAATTATTATTTCCAGCCGTTTTAGCTTCTTTTTTCACCAGCGCCTGCGGTAAAAGCAAACCCTCTGTCGCAGCCAGCGAACCGCCACCAACTTCAGTCAAGTTGCAGTTATTAAAGTCTACTAAAGTGCAAGACGTGTCAGAGTTCGTGGGTAGGCTAGAAGCTCAGCAGAGAGTCTCACTGCAACCAGAAATCCAAGGTCGGATAGAGTCGATCCCCGTCTCCTCAGGAGATCGAGTGCAGCAAGGAACGCCGATTGTGCTGCTGCGTCCTGATCGCACTGGTCCGGAATTGAATAGCGCCATTGCCAGAGTGAACTCAGCCAAATCTGCTTATGGAACGGCACAAGCGCAAGTCAAAGCACAAGAAGCACAACGACTGAGGGATGTGGCAAACGTAGAACTGCAAAAACTTCAGTTCCAAAGAGCGCAGCAACTGGTGTCTGCTGGGGCACAGGCAAAACAGCAGTTAGACATTGCCCAAAGAGACCTAAACACGGCGATCGCCACCCTCCGCGCTACTGAGGAACAGGTACAAGCTGCCAAAGCCAGCTTAAATCAAGCACAAGCTAACGTCCGACAAGCTGAGGCAGATACAGCGAGTGCTCGCGTGTCTTTCCAGTTTAAACAGGTGCTGGCACCGATTACTGGAGAAGTGGGTGATTTTCCCGTTAAGGTCGGAGACTACGTTAACACTGGTCAAACCCTAACGACTATCACTCAAAATGATAATCTTTACCTGCGAATCTCAATTCCCAACAACTACCTTTCACAACTGCGACGCGGGCTACCAGTGGAGTTGATTGATCCCAATACCAAAAAACGCTTGGTCAGCGGCAGTATTAACTTTATCTCCCCAGAGGTAGACACAGGTGCCCAAGCTGTCTTAACCAAAGCTCGTTTTTCCAACAACGGCGGCAACTTACGCGAGGGGCAGTTTGTTCGCGCACGAGTCATTTGGAACGAACGTGCAGGTGTTTTGCTTCCCACAGTTGCTGTATCTCCTCTCGGGGCGCAGAACTTTGTCTTTGTAGCTCAGAAAACAGGGTCAAAAATGACTGTGCGGCGGGTGCCAGTCAAGCTGGGACGCATTCAAGGTCAAAGCTACCAGGTACTTGATGGAGTCAAGAGCGGCGATCAAATTGCGGTGACGCGAATTCTGACCCTCAAGGATGGTTCTCCTATTCAGCCTGAGTCTTAAGTCAGCACAATTGGGTCTCTATTGAGCTTAATCATCAATAGCTATTGATCGCACTCTCAACTTGCTCCCTATCACTCCTAGGTTATGCTGCTAAGTATTGCGGATATTTTCATTAAGCGACCAGTCTTCACGACAGTTTGTACTGTACTTATTCTCTTGGTCGGAGGAATCTGCGTTCCCCTTTTGCCCTTGGATAAGCTACCAGAAATGGCTCTCAAGCAGGTGAGTGTCACTGCTAACTATCTCGGTACTGATGCCAAAACCGCAGAAGAAAACGTCACCACCGTGCTAGAGCGGGAAATTAACGGCACGGAGCGGGTGGTGTATATGTCCTCGCAGACGACGAATGATGGCAACACCACCATTAACGTCTCCTTTCCCACAGAGATGGATAGGAATACGGCACAAGTCCTCGTCCAAAATAACGTGGCGATCGCCGAAGCCAGCTTACCTGAGGAAGTCAACCGCATTGGTGTGATTACCCAGAAGCAGTCTCCAACCATTACTCTCGCCTACGCCTTTTATTCTGATAAAGACCAGAACGGTAACTTCGTCTACGATAACGTCTTCCTCAGCAACTACGTTGACCGACAAATTTTTGATGAAATCAAACGCATCGAGGGCGTAGGTTCGCTCCGAATTGTGGGGGAACGGAAATACGCCATGCGTCTCTGGCTTGATCCCGATGCCCTGGCTGCCAGAAATTTGACGGCACAGGACGTTATTAATGCCGTTTCGGAACAGAATATCCAGGTTGGAGCGGGGAGAATTGGTCAGCAGCCTACCCCAAGCGATCAACAGTATGAAATTGCCCTGCGAGCCAACGGTCGGTTTACCACTCCCGCAGAAGCGGAAGACATCGTGGTGCAAACAGGCAAAGATGGCACGCTGATCCGGTTAAAAGATGTCGGTCGAGCGGAAGTTGGGGCGGAAAACTATAGCGCTACGACGCTATTTGACGGTTCACCAGCAGTTATTTTGTTAGCCTACCAACTGCCCGGCACGAATGCTTGGAATACGGCAAACGCTATCAAAGCAAAAATGGCGGAGTTGCAACCGAATTTTCCGCCAGGATTAAAGGCGGCGGTCGGCTTAGATAATACTTTGTTCGTCGCAGCTTCTCTCGATGAAGCCTTCAAAACTTTGATGGAAGCGATCGCCCTCGTATTCCTAGTCATCTTCATCTTTTTACAGGACTGGCGTACGACTATTATTCCCTCGCTTGCGATCCCCGTATCGCTGATTGGAGCGATGGCATTTGCCTATGTGTTTGGGTTTACCTTAAATCAGTTAACGATATTCGGTATCATCCTGGCAACAGGTCTGGTGGTGGATGATGGGATCGTCGTGGTGGAGGCGATCGCTGCCAAACTCGAGCAGGGCATGAAACCAATGCAAGCCGCCCTAGATGCGATGGAGGAACTCACCGGGGCAATCATCGCAACATCAGTGGTACTGATGGCAGTATTTATCCCCGTGACCTTCTTTCCTGGTACAACCGGGATCGTTTACAAGCAATTCGCGCTGATTATCGCTTTCTCGATTGCCATTTCGACCTTCAACGCCCTCAGCTTCTCTCCGAGTATGTCAGCCATCATCATGCGGCGACAGCAGGAAGTCCACGGTCCCTTGGGCTTGTTTTTCCGCTGGTTTAATCGGGTGTTTGATTGGCTCAAGGGGGGATACGTCAAGATTGTGGAATTCCTGATCCGGGTTCGCTGGATTGTGATTCCAGTGTTTATTGCGGGTTTAGTAGCGACAGGTTGGATTTACCAGACAACTCCTCAAGGGTTTATCCCTGAAGAAGACCAAGGCTATTTCTTTGCGATTGTCGAAGCGCCACCAGGTGTATCTCTCAACTACAGCGTTGATCTCGTGAAGAAGATTTCTGAGGAAGTGGTGCAGCCACTACCTGAAGTTGAGCATGTTGTCGGTAACGCTGGTTTTGGGTTTGAGGGGAACGCTAGCAACAAGTCGCTGTTTTTCGTCAAGTTGAAAGATTGGGAAGAGCGTCATGGTGGCGAGCATTCAGTGTTTGGCATTCTCCAAAAAATTAATAAAGGGTTGCAGGAAAAAATTCCTGGGGCGACGGCGATCGCCGTCAACGCACCACCCGTCGATGGTTTGGGTAGTACAGGTGGCTTCGAGATGTATATCCAAAACAGACAAGCCCTGCCCATGGAAGCGCTGATCGAGAATACCCGAAACGTGATCGCAGCGGCTCAGAAGCGACCGGAACTCGGAGGTGTTTTTACCCAATTCACCTTCGATACCCCGATGATGCAAATATCCATCGACCGCAACCAAGCCAAAGCACAGAACATCCAGATCAGTGATATTTTCAGCACCATGCAGACCTACCTAGGTGCGAGGTATGTCAACCAATACGTGCTTGGTGGACGACTGTATCGGGTTTACGCCCAAGCAGAGGGGACAGTTCGCTCCAATCCTGAAGACCTCAGTCGCCTGTACGTGCGCTCCCAGGATGGCAATCTCGTCCAACTGAGTTCTGTGGTGCAATTGGAAAGAATGACCTACCCGCCTGTCATCACTCACTTCAACGTCTATCCGTCAATCAAAATTCAAGGAGGTCCAGCACCAGGCTACAGTACTGGACAGGCAATTCAAGCAATGGAAGCGGTTGCCAACGAAGTTTTGCAACCGGGATTTGGCTTCGCTTGGACAGGGACAGCCCTGCAGGAGAAATCTTCTGGCGGTGCTGCACCCATCATTTTTGGCTTAGCCTTTGTCATGGTCTTCTTGGTGTTAGCGGCGCAGTACGAAAGCTACGTCGATCCCACCATCATCATGATTACCGTACCTCTGGCAATCTTGGGTGCGCTTGGTGCAGTCGTGTTCCGCGCTAATGTTTTCCAAGCAGGCGGCGTTTGGCCTGTGATTAACAATAATATCTATGCCCAAGTCGCGCTGGTGATGCTCATTGGTTTGGCAAGTAAAAACGCGATTCTGATCGTGGAATTTGCTAACCAGTTGGTAGAGTTAGGGATGAATATCACTAAGGCTGCAATCCGCGCTTCAGAGGAACGCTTGCGACCAATTCTCATGACTGCTATCTCTGGTTTCGTTGGTTTTTGGCCCTTGGTGATAGCTTCTGGCGCTGGGGCAATGAGCCGTTGGTCTTTGGGAACAGCGCTGTTTGGTGGTTATCTGATTTCAACAATCTTAAGTTTGTTTTTAGTTCCAGTGCTGTATGTCGTGATCAAGAACCTAGAAGAGAGCTTCTTGAAACCGGGTAAACCTGGCAAGTCCAGCTCGACTGAGTATCCATCTCAGCAGGACAAGGAACAAGCTCTCTCTACATTTCAGGCTAGTCCACAAGAAGAGTGAGGTGTTGAGTTCGTCACGCAGCCTGGGTTAAGCACTCAGGCTGCTCTTTTTTATCTAGGCTGAAATAGTCATGCGACTTTGACATTATTAACACATTATTAACATTATTAACTGTAAAGTTAGCAGTTCCATAAAAAGCTTTGAATGTAGAATAATGTCATGGGGTAGAAGAAGATTCACGTTTGTCTATAGAGGTAACACGGATGTTCAAAAAATGGAATTTAGACGATTGGATAAACCATATTTTGTTTACGATCACTGTTGTATATCTGTTTTACTCTTTCTTCTTGCACCACTAGTCCTCATATCAGTTATCAGTTATCAGTTATCGGTTAACCTTACTTTTCGCGGTATCTGGAAAACCTTGCTTCTATTTCTCTCTCCACCTCTCCCTAACCCTCCCCTAAAAAGGGAGGGAGGAGCAGCTTTTATACTGAGCGAGACGCGTGAATTTTGGGGAAAGAAAGTTAGATTTTTTGTGAACTTTTCCACATGACGTGAAAAGTTAGATGGGTCAACAACCGCCTGTTTACTATTCACTGTGTACTGCTAACTGTTCACTATTTACTGTTTACTGTTCTATGAATATCAAGTTAATCATCTTTTCAGGTGTTATGACTGGTCTAATTGGCGCAGTTATCGGTTTGGCTGCTGCTCAAATTGGTCAGCGTGGTTTTAATGAACCTAAATTTGAAGGTCAGTACTACCAAGACTTGCACAACAAATATAGTTTAATTGGTGCCAGCTTGGGACTTGTTGTGGGTGTTGCACAAGAATGTGTGCGCGAGCTTAAGGCTGATAGAGAAGAGAAGTAGAAGTTACTAAAACCAGGCTGAGTCGAGAGTACTTCTCTGTTTAACTTGTGGATATGCACGAAAGTTCTCGAAAATGTGTTGGCTGTCAATAAGCTTATCAAAACCTTGAGCCTATCTTAGGTATTTTGGTAAAAGTAAATTATGCGAATTTAGGACGCAAGTGTCTCTGCCATTCATTTTTATAACTAGTTTCTAAAGGGTGACGTTTGCTAAAAGAAACTTGAATCTTTTGTTTATAAAAAGTAAGCACGAATGAAGGTTAAATACAGCTTATTTTGCTTGCTAGTTATCGGCACAACCGCTCTAACTACGACTTACTGGAACTTGGGTATGATGGTGATGACAACATTTTTATTAGCTTACTTCTCTAAAGGTATAAGATGCGAGCGCAAAAGCTTGTAATTCATCTCATCAAAAGGTTTTAGAGGCGTCGTTGTCTGCGCTGCTCCCAACGCCAAAGAAAAACCATTAAAGTAATAATTCCTATTTGAAGTGCCAAGTTAGGCAAAGCGCTGTCAACATCGCGTCCCGCAAGTAGCTGAGAAAAAAAGATCAGTGCGCCGATAAAGCCAGAAGCACCACAAGCAATGTAGATAAATTGCCGTAAGCCACGATAGGGGGCAGCTATTTCTGCCTTAAGACGGGCATATTGTTCTGATTTCATACGATTTTTGCTATTCGGTTCTGTCATAAGCTATAATGTTTTAATGTGTGCCGATGTGGCTCAGTGGTAGAGCACTCGATTCGTAATCGAGCGGTCGCGGGTTCAAATCCCGCCATCGGCTTTTGATTAGAGATTACCAGAACTTTAGCTAGCCCGCCAGAAGCTTTAGATCTCACCCGCTTTGGGGAGTGTGGGATTTATGGCGCTTACGCGCCGAGAGCGCCTGTCCGCAGGACTTACGGCACTGCGCGGAGTGCAACCGCGCTTTTTTCCCAATGAGCCCTCCGGACAAGCACTCGTGTACCCTTCAGGCATTGGGCAAAGCTCCGCCTTTCCTGGCGATTGCGCAAAGCGCGGTGCTAGAGCCAATCGCATATTCAAAGCAGTGTGTCCAAAAGGAACTTAGTAGCCGCATAATTGCGTGCGTTCATACATAACAATATCGTGTATGATGAATCATCAGAAGGTAATAACAAGGGTTTTCTTTGATCTACAAGTTTCGACTAAAACCAACCAAGCAATTTGGTAGAAATTTCTTGCAAAGTCTACAATAATTTTTGAAAAAAAATATATCTAAAAGTTATCAAACTTTCTATATGCCAGATTCATTAATGTATCAGCAGGATTATTTTGTTGTTTTAGAAACGAACCAACCAGAACAAATTCTTTCTGCTCCAGAGTTGTTAGAAAAGCTTAAGGGAATTTTAGAAAAATTTCAATTTGAGGATTTGCCACTCGATTTACGCTCTTTTGATTCAATAGAAGCGCAAGCAAAATATTTAATCGACACGAGTTGCGAGTTGGATGTTGGTTCTGGGCAGTATTTGCAATGGTACGCAGTTCGCCTAGAAAAGTAAAGATGAGTCATTAGTCGTTAGTAACAACTAAAAACTAATGACCAAGAAAGAACTCAGAAATCAGAACTCAGGAGTCAGAATATTAAACGCGTTTTCTGGTTACGAATTAAGAACTCTGGTTCCTGAGTATTGGTAGGCGTGCCCCCGAATTGAAACGCGAGAGAAAAAGAAAGTTTTCCTTCTCAAATCAAGAGGGTTCTCCTTGTGGGGATATTCTGATTACTGAGTTCTGCGTTCTGCATTCTTCTTAATCATAACTATTTTTTATTCGCAATCAGCGCCAGTTCAATTCTTTCTGGTTCTGGCTGTGTCACTTTTACCTCTACTCCAGGACCAAAAAAACTGGTCATTTTTTCCTGTTTTTGTTGCCATACATCAATTGGTACCAATGGCGAATCAAATTCCAAAATTAAAGTATAAGCTCCATTGATTTCTGTTTCTCGCAACCCTGTGACAACTGGTCTCTCATCGTCTGTGGAACCAAGCTTTAGAAATGAAAGCGCTTTATCTAAATGCCCGTCTTGACCGTAGCAATATCGAGTAATGTCTAGACGAATTTGATTTTGAGTAGAAGTTGCTTGCTGATTTCTCAGTGCTAACACTTGTGGCGTCGTAGGTTGACTGAAGGGTACAGGCTTAAGTTCGTTAGCTTTGAGTGCAAGTCCTCCTAATAGAAGAGGAATTCCGTAAAAAAAACCTGCAAGATTTAGTGTGGCATAGTCAGCAGCGTAGGCAGCAAAACCCATGATAGTTAAAATACTGCCTATGGTTATACCTAGTGTTCCCAAAGAAAATTGGCGTAACATGATTTTAGTTCGTGATGAATTCCTAGTACCTTAGTTTTTCTATCATCGGTGATCACGAACAAGTTAGGGAAGACCATAGGTGATTCAATGGCTGCTTTGCGCTACACAAGAGAGGGCGGCTTACCGTAGATTAAAGTAGAGAAGAGTTGAAGACAGGAAAATAACAATGGATGCACAAACTATAAAACAACGAGTCGCTAAAGTTCAAAGTCAACGAGAGTATTTACTCAATCTCTTGGAACAGCCAAACCTGGGAACTTTAAGAATTGACGTGAATCAGGCTTTGGAAGAAATGGATGAGCTTATTGATGAATTTAGACGCACCTTTGGACAAACAGAAATTTAGTTGAGTCTCAATAAGCGACATTATTGATAAAAAACCGCGTCGGCAAACCGCTAATTTACGGCTTTACCGACGCCTTTAAACACTTTCATATTCCCTAGTCCACTGAGTTGATCTTGTTTTAGAGTTCCCAAGCTACTTTGCTGTATCATTTATCCCGCTACTGAACGATTAGCTGCACCCTGTCCTAACTTTTTAACCAAAGCAATGAGTTCGGTGGTTGGTGTATCTTTTTTACAAAAAGCATCCAAGCTACCGATTTCTTTGGTTTCTTGACACTTAGTGTCTTCCACTGATGAGTAAGCAATGATTTGGGTATTTGGAGCAATTGCTTTAATATGACCAGAGGCGCTCCAACCATCCATGACTGGCATATGTAAATCTAGTACTATCACGTCGGGGTGACAGTGTTTAACCATTTCTACGGCTTCTTGACCATTACTAGCTAAACCAACAACTTGAAGATTTTTTTGGCTAGAAAAGGCTAACTTTAGGGTTAAACGAGTCAGTTCGTGATCGTCAACTACTAGAACACGCAATGTAGAAGGCTCACAAGACAACATCAACATCCATGTAAAAGAATAACAACTTATGATAACCTTTACAGTTTATGGGAATAGGTGCCTCGACTCACTCTATCCAATGGTTGAATAAATTGTATTGAACCTATGGCAACAAGTTGGATAATTTAGAATCAGGAGAGGTTTTAAGAAAACTTATAACAAGCTAGCCGTCAACATCAAAGGAACTTTTTTTTGTATCCACCATGTTTGGAGTGGCTATTCCATTCAAGCTTAAAGCCATAGACATGAGTATTTTTTGCGAACTGGCTTCTGGGCTGTCTTCACCAGAGCGTCTTTGAATGTAACTGCCATCTGGCTGTAAATCCCAAGCTTGGCGGTTATCTGCTAACATAATTCCTAAGATTTCTTGCAAATCCTTAGCAATATCTGCATCTATGATTGGGGTAATGACTTCTACGCGACGATCCAAATTACGCCGCATCCAGTCGGCACTACCAATATAAATTTCCTCCTGCCCATTGTTATAGAAATAAAAAATACGGGAGTGCTCTAAAAAGCGACCAACGATACTAATAACGCGAATATTTTCACTAATATCTTTTAATCCAGGGCGTAAACAGCACATTCCACGCACAATAAGGTCAATTTGCACGCCAGCGCGGGAAGCTTCATATAATTTGCTAATAATTTCTGGGTCTATCAATGAATTCATTTTGGCAACAATCCGCCCACTCATGCCATTGTGAACATTTTCAATTTCCCGGTGAATAAAGGAAATAAAGCGATCGCGCATCGTCACAGGTGCAACCAGCAGTTTTCGGTATGACTTTTGCCGCGAGTATCCTGTCAAGAAATTGAAAACATCTGTAACATCGGCTCCCAAATCTTCGTTACAACTGAACAATCCCAAGTCTGTATACAGTCGCGCTGTTTTCGGGTTATAATTACCAGTGCCAATATGCACATAGCGATAAATGCGGTCTTGTTCGCGTCGCACCACCATAACAAGTTTGCAGTGAGTCTTCAGCCCGACTAGACCATAAACTACGTGAACTCCAACGCTTTCCAGACGCTTTGCCCAGTAGATATTATTCTCTTCATCAAACCGCGCCTTAAGTTCCACCAGTACAGACACCTGCTTGCCATTTTCTGCAGCCGCAATCAAGGCATTTACGATCGGCGAGTCAAAAGAAGTCCGATAAAGAGTCATCTTGATTGCTAGCACATTCGGATCATGAGCCGCATAGGTAATAAATTGTACCACAGATCTCGAAAAGGATTGATAGGGATGGTGTACGAGTAAATCCTTTTCTCGAATGACTGTAAAAAAATCTTTTCCTTCTTCTATCTCGCGTACATCTGGGTTTCTGTTTGGCTCTTTAATCCTTTGTAAGCGGGGATGTACTACAGATTGCCATGGTGGATCTTTAAGTTCTGGGACAGGCAATGACATGAAGTACATTAAATCCTTCAGTCCTATAATACCGTCTACTTCGTAAACATCATTTTCTTCTAATTCCAAATCCTCCAGCAGTCGTTTTCTGATCGATTCAGGAGTTTGAGAATGTATTTCTAGTCGTAATGGAGATCCACCAACGCGCCGTTTTCGCAATTCCTGCTCAATAGCTAACAGCAAATCATCCGCTTCATCTTCTTCTAATTCCAAGTCAGTGTCACGTGTAATACGGAAAGTATGGTACTCTTGGATACTCATACCCGAAAAGAGAGACTCTAAGTTATGGGCGATCGCCTGTTCCAAAGGGACACCAGTCCAGACTGCTGGTTTTCCGTCATCATGAATTCCCAAATCTGGCGGTAGAGCTAAAAATCGTGGTAAAACTGTGGGAACTTTGACTCTAGCAAACAATTCTTCTTCAGTTTCTGGGTTTTTGACCACAACAGCCAAATTCAGGCTGAGATTAGAAATGTAGGGAAAAGGATGCGACGGATCAACAGCAAGGGGAGTCACGACGGGAAAGATTTGCTCTTCGTAGTATTTGTCTAAGTAATTTCTCTGCCTTTGGCTTAAATCTATGTAATCTAAAATGTGTATACCGTGCTTTGCTAGCTGAGGTCGCAGAACTTTCTCAAATTGTTCGTGTTGTTTGGCTACTAAGGGACGCAGGGTCGAGCTAATTTCATCGAGTTGTTGTTGTGGCGTGCGACCATCGGAAGGTAACTGACTAACCTTCGCTTCTACCTGTTCTTTGAGTGCTGCAACACGCACCATAAAGAACTCATCGAGGTTAGAGCTAAAAATTCCCAAAAACTTGAGGCGTTCAAGAAGCGGTGTCCGCGAGTCGCAGGCTTCATGCAACACCCTTCTATTAAACTCCAACCAGCTTAACTCTCGGTTGAAATAGTATTGCGGGTCATTAAGATTGATTTGATGTGCAGTCTTCTTTGATTTTGGCATGATGACCTGGATGCAGGCGGGTGTAGCTTGTAGAGATGGGATGGCATACTAAACATAGTAGAGGAAAAGATGCCTTGCTTCTATTTCAAGGCAAAGAGAAAGGGAAATTTGCGGACGGATTGGGAAACTTAGGTTGAACGATACGCACACCCAAGTCAAAACAACCAGATGAACAGGCGATTAACTCAGGATAAATGCTGAGAGGTTGGTCGAAAACTTTGTAGCGATAACCTCAATTCTAGAGAGCGATATCGCTGTTTTGCGAAAATTCATCAATCATCAAATGATGCCAAAAAATGGCGTTACTAAATTGAGGAATGATTTTTAGAATTTTGCTAGTCATTTTCCCTTACGATTTCTAAAGAGCTATTTATTACCCGAACCTCTCTTAACATTGGTGGAAAGTAGACTCGAGAAGAATTAACTGAACTAAAATTAAGGAGTCATTGTTGTGACTATATATAAAATCCTGTCAGTAGCGTCTTTCAGCGCGGCTCTAATGGTATTGAGTATAGAGAAAGCCGATGCTGTAACTTTCAGTGATGCTCCTTTGTTTCAAGATGTTGCCAGCTACACGACAACTATCACAGCTAATAACGATTTAGCCGATATCTACTACCCCAATCCATCAAATTTAAAAACTAGCAATTATTCATTCCCCGTGGTAATTTTGTTGCAAGGTGCAAATATTGATAAATCAAATTACTCTAATTACGCTAATTTAGTAGCCCGCTACGGATTTGTGGTAGTTGTACCCAACCACTTCAGAACTCTACCACAGAGTGGTATGACAGGACTTTTACCTGAGCCCTCACAAATCAATGCTGTTTTGTCACAGATAAAGGCTGATTCGGAAAATCCTACAACGCCAGTGAGTGGAGTTGTTGATACACAAAAATTAGGCTTGCTTGGTCATTCTGCAGGAGGCTATGCCGGATTAGCTGCGATCGCAAACGCTTGTCTTCCCTTTTTTTGTGAAGACTCTTTCAGCCCACCACAAGAACTGAAAGCAGCAGCGTTTTTCGGTTCTTTTCTACGAAATATATCAACTCAAGAGTTTGTCCCTATCAATAATTCAGGAATTCCTGTTGCCTTATTACACGGGACGCTTGATAGCATAAATACTATTGAGACAGCAAAGTTAACTTACGAGCAAATTCAAGATCCACCCAAATTATTTGTCACCATTAATGGTGCCAACCACTACGGGATTACAAATATCAATGATCCTTCAAGGTCTGGATTTGAGAAAAACACACCTACCATTGCTCAAGATGTAGCAATTGAAACTATCGCCCGTTGGAGTGGATTGTTTTTACGTGCCAGCATTCTTGGTGACAAAAGTGCTTTTAATTACGTCTATTTTACAGGCGATATGAAAGATGCAAATGTCAGTGTCACCAAACAAATAAAGCCTATTCCTGAAGCACCCTTAACATTGGGAATGGTAGCAATAAGTACCTGGAGTGTCTTATTGCGATTGAAAAAATGGTTATCAATAAAGACAAGTAGCGAAGTCACCACCAATAGCTGACGATAAAGAAAGCAGGGCTAACAGTACAAAAAGTGGGTTATTTTTAAGTCGCAAGCATCTATGTTTCAAGCTACTCGTCGCCGTCTTGCCTTATGGTACACAGCTATAACCGCTATACTACTGCTGCTGTTTGCAAGTGGGGTGTACTTGTATGTCCGCAGCACATTAATTGAGCGGATTGATGATACCTTGAATCATGTTGTAGAAGTAGTAGAGCGATCGCTCGTCATCGAACCTGTTAAGTCAGATAATGGTCAATTTCGTGTAAACGTAGAAGCCAGTTTTCGCGACAATACCGACACAGCAGAAGATGACCGCATCGACCTAGAGTGGTTTAGCCCTACTGGAGAATTGCTTTGGTCTACTTTTTCACAACCCCTCAATATTCCACTACACCCCAACCAGACAGGTGAGACTGTCAAAGTTGTGAGGAAAGAGGAGGGACAGAGGGACAGAGGGATAGAGGGACAGAGGGATAGAGGGACAGAGGGACAGAGGGACAGAGGGATAGAGGGACAGAGGGATAGAGGGATAGAGGGACAGAGGGATAGAGGGATAGAGGGACAGAGGGATAGAGGGACAGACGGAGAGAAAGTACTCTCACTCCCTCACTCCCTCACTCCCTCACTCTCCTCAATTCCCCCAACTCCTCCACTCCTCCTGAGACAAGTTACAGAACGAGTGCAAATTGGTCGCCAGGTACTGGGATATTTGCGTGTGAGTCATCCTTGGTTTGAAGTCACAAAACCCAGTCGTCAGTTGATTTTAGATTTAGCATGGGGTACTGGATTGATGGTACTTTCTGTTGCAGCGAGTGGCTGGTTTCTTTCAGGTAAAGCGATGGAACCAGTGCGCGAGTCTTATCAACGTCTTAAACAGTTTACTGCTGATGCTTCTCATGAACTCAGAAGTCCAATTACCTTGATTCAAACCAATGTGCAAGTCGCCCTGAGTGAGTTGGAATTAGCAGGGACAGATGGCACTCTTCCTTCGCACTATCGGCAACAATTAAAAGTGGTGGAACGACTGACGCAACGCTTGGGCAAATTGGTTAACGATTTGCTGTTTCTGGCAAGACAGGATAGTGGTATCAGCAAAGAAAGTTTTTCTCCTTGTCCTGTTGATGCTTTGTTAATCGAAGTGGTTGAAGAACAACAACTGTTAGCCGTAGAAAAGGGTATTATCCTGTCTCTAGATTTCATTGACCCTCCTGCTGAGGAAACTCATCCGGAATTACTTGATAATTGGTTTACAGTTGTGGGGAACTGGGATCAACTGGTACGTCTGGTTACAAATTTGATTGGCAATGCCTTGCAATACACCCCATCTGGAGGGCAAGTGAATGTGGAATTGGCACGCATTGAGGCAGCAAATCGCGTTTCTGGGCTGCGTTACAACTCTGCCCATTTGCTTCTTAAGGTGAGGGATACCGGAATTGGTATCGCTGCAGAGGAACTACCGCGTTTGTTTGACCGTTTTTATCGGGTAGATCCAGCACGGCCTCACACAACGGCAAATAAAGCAACACAAAGTACAACTGGTTCAGGCTTGGGACTGGCGATCGCCCTAGCTATAGTCGAAAACCACCACGGTCAAATTCAAGTAGAAAGTACTCAAGGCATCGGGACTACTGTCACCGTCACTTTACCCGTTACTCTTGAGTCTTAATTGAATTTTGTTCTGTATAACACCTAACAAATGCTTCTTCTGATAGATTTAAGCCTGTTTCCTCTGGCAGATGCAGGCGAGTATCTTTACCTACTAATTTAGTGGCAATGCTTAATGAGGTGAGCAATGCAAAAAATATATTCTAGCAGTCTGATATGACGACTTTTAAAACTTTTTTTTAAAACTTTCTTAAGGAGTTCTACAAACTGCTAGTTTGCTATTTGCACTTATTCACTTCTACCTTCATACATTATATAAAAATAACTGCTTTGAGGAGGATTAATGGAGGCAAATACTCCAAAAACTTTAGATGAAGCACAATCATCTTCTATCGATCCAAAAGATAGACCCTTTTTAGAAAAGGTAATGGTCAAAGCCAAGCTGGGAGATGTGTTCGACGCCAGGGACATAACCGAAGTTGTGTATCGGGTAATGCGCGACCTCATGACCACGGAAGCTGCAGACCGAGTTGCCGAAGAACTGGGCGACAAACCAGCTGAAATAAGTGATGATAAAGCGCTGCACAACACAATTGTAGACCTTTGGAAAGATACAAATCCGATTGTGGGCTTCTTAAGCCGGGTTCGTCCACCTTGGCAAGGTCCTGGCATTTTTAAGATTGACTCTGACCGCTTTTTATTTCGGGTCGCAAATGAAGGTGGATTACAGCCCAATGTAGACCGAGAAGAGGTGGTTAAGGCAGTATTCTCTGCTACGAAAGACGAATTATCTCCAGAAAGAATTGAGGAAATTGCTAGTTGGTTGCCTGATCACGTTCGCCAACTTTGGGAAGAAGCTTAACAAATTTAAGAGTTAGGAGTTAGGAGTTGGAAGTTAAATTTTAACTTGTGACTCCTGACTTTTCAGTTAATTATCTTAATTATAAATAATATTTATTAAACAATATCTATTTATATACGACTTGTGGCAGAAATATATATCTAATCTGCTATTACTTTTCACGTCTATAGTTAGAGTACGAAGTTATTAGTAATTGTTATATTTTCATTGTTAAGTTTTAAAACTTTATTAAAAAGCAAGCAGAACCTGGTAACAGGCAAATCAGTCTTCATTTTGCCCAAATGAAGCTGTAGTTTATTCCACAAATTTTCCTGTTTAAAAAAATTTGGCTATTAATTTAGGTAATTCACCAGGAGGTCAATATGAACCCGAAATATCAAAAAATCAATAAATCTACTAAATTTTTAGGGGCTATTTGCGGAGGATTACTGATTGGCTTGCCTGCAATTTCTCAAGTAGCAGTCGCTCAGCAATCAGCACCTCGGCAACCCCAGCAACAAGCTAATTCCAAAACTAACCGTTGTCCCAGCATTTTCTACGAAGAACCCCACAACAATAGAGTCTTCACTCCAGCGGGATGTCCACCCAATGCTTTCACTCGACAAGCAGCACAGCAAGGGGGTGTGACTCCAGGTAGTGCTTCTGTTAATCCAACACAAGAACAAATCAGGCAGGGCGTGGGCGGTGAAACACCATACAACCGTTCTGATAGTAGCTCCCAAAGCTACAACTATAGCAGCCAGACACAGTCAACGCGTTCCGGACAAGACGTAAACAGTTCATCGTCAGAAACTCGGACGTATACCAGTCAAGGACCTACAGGCGGCTATACTGTCAGCACAAACTCACAATCTCAAAGTAACCCGAGCACTCAACAAAGACAAAGTTCTGTGATCACATCACCAGCGCCAGAACAACGCCAAGCCCCCAGCAGCATAATTGCGGTGAGAGATGGCAGAGTCAGTGTCAGGCTGGTGAACGATACAGCTGCGCCTATCAGTTATCAAGCCATTGGTGATACAGCACCGCGAACCTTACCAGGTAAGTCAGAAGTGCTGTTGCAACGTTTAGCTACACCAACAACCGTGACATTCCAACGGCAGGATAACGGACTATTGATGGTAACAACACAACCTTCTTCTCAAGCTGGAATTTTGGAAGTCAGGTTGGATGAAACAACCGACTTGCGAATGGATACAAAAGCAATGAATATTCAACAAAACGGTCAAGTTTTCTTGAATTAGTCACCAAGTTTGCAAGGGGACATACGGTTGTGTCATTAGGGAAAATATCCCCTACACCGTATGGGGGCGCAAAGCATTGTGCCCCTACAATGGTATTGAGCCGAGAACCTTGTAAAATCATGCATTCTGGGTCTGAAAACTCTTGTTAAGTCTATCTTTCAACCATTTGTGAAAATTTTGTGCTACACGAGAAAGCATGAATATACGGTTGACAGGAAATGGCACTAAGCAAATTAAGTAAAAATTAAGAAATCAACTGAGACAGTTTTGGAAAGCTCCTGCTCAGCCAGGATTGGTCAACTAGTGTTTTGCAATCCCCTTGCGCGGTACTGGCTCTATCATCTGTCTACATAGTTGACAATGTTTACAGAATGAGGTGGAGAGAGGTGAGGTTGAGTTAAGATACGTTCCGTAACACTACCCTTGCAAAGCAAACAATGTGTTGGCAGTTTTTACGCTAAAAGCGTGTTTATAAATTCGGCAAAAACCTCGATTTGTCATGCTGAACGTAACGATAGCACAAGTGTTGCATCTCTCGACTACGATGCAAACCTTAGATTCTTCGTTGCGTTTCACTTCACTCAGAATAACAAATTTATTTTATAAACACGCTCTAAGGCAATCAGGGTGGATCGAGAATACTCATTCTGAACAGTCCTATTTAAGTAAATCTGCCTTCTGCCTTTTGAAAGCTTTACGTTACAAATTCTGATACAAATAACTAACTTGAGAAATAGGCGTTATAAAGTAAAAACATTTATGTATGATTACGTAGAGTACTTATGCGCCCGATTTCTCGCCGTAGATTTTTCCAATTCGCAGGCTCTACTTTAGCAACTTTGGGGTTTAGCCAGTCTAACTTTCTACGACAGGCTGAAAGCTATGGAAAGGTTCTAGCAAAAAGCACTTCCCGCAAAGTTGCCTTACTTGTCGGTATTAATGACTATAAATTTAGTCCTTTGCAGGGATGTCTTAGTGATGTGGAGTTGCAGCGCCATCTCCTACAGTATCGCTTTGGTTTTAAGGAAACAGATATTCACACTCTCAGGAACGAACAAGCGACTCGTGAAAATATATTACAAGCTTTTGAAGAGTATTTAATTAAACAAGCCAAGCCTGATGATGTGGTGGTGTTTCACTTTTCAGGACATGGTTCGCGCATTGCTGATCCCGATCCTATTTTTGTAAGTTTTCTTGACAACACAGGCTTAAATGGGACTTTAGTACCTGTTGATGGAATGCTTCCGCCAGGATATCCCCAACAAGGTGGACAGGTCAAGGACATTATGGGACACACATTGTTTCTGTTGATGGCGGCGGTGAAAAGTGAAAATTTCACCGCCGTTTTAGATAGCTGTTTTTCTGGTGGTGCAACCAGAGATTTTCGGGTTCGTTCTCGTGAAGGCGGTAGGAATATCCAGATTGTACCAGCAGAAAAAGCATATCAAGAAAATTTGCTAGCCAAACTCAACCTCAAACGCCAAGATTTTGTCAAAGCGTATCGTCGGGGAGTTGCTAAAGGAGTTGTTCTCGCTGCAACAGATCCTAATCAATTGGCAGCAGATGCACGATTTAATGGTTTTTATGCAGGTGCTTTTACACACTCATTAACTCAGCATCTTTGGCAGCAAACCAGCACGCCAGAAACTGCTATTTCCTATGTGAGGCAACAGATATTTGAGAAATATGACCAAACGCCGATATTTGAAGCGAAAGCGGGCAGTGGGTATGAAAAACAACCAATATATTTTATTAGTAACCCATCTGTGGCGGCGAATGCAGTAATTACCGCAGTTACAGGGAATCAAGCGACACTGTGGTTTGGTGGAGTAGATGTGGGAAATGTTGATACTGGCACGGTGTTTACTGTGGCGAATGGTTCAGGCAAGGTAATATACCAAAGCCGTCAAGGGTTAGAGGGGAAAGGGACAGTGCAAGGGGTTGTGAAACCAGGAGCGCTGTTGCGAATGGTTTAAGTAGTTAGACAAATGCATCGCCTTGCATTGTTAATGCATCGCCCTGCATTGTTAATGCATCGCCCTGCATTGTTAATGCATCGCCTTGCATTGTTCATGCATCGCCTTGTTATGTTCATGCATCGCCTTGTTATGTTCATGCATCGCCTTGTTATGTTAATGCATTTGAAAACGCGATCGCTTTTACGCAAAACTGTATGTACTTGGTATGAAATTGCATAACCTCCGCCGCAGAACCCCACCCCGGTAAAGCTACGCTTCACCTCCCCTCCCCTTACTAAGGGGAGGGGTTGGGGTGGGGTTCAAAGATTATCGGCAATTCACCAGACACGATATGAAATTGCATAACCCCTCCCGCCTCAGAAATATAGCAATAGTAGAGACTCGATAAACCGCTGCACAATACAAATGTAGTATGAAGAATCAAAATAAATCGTTGGTTGTAGTCACATCCAGGACGCGATCGCTTTTATCTTTGTGTTTGTGCTTCCCCGTGTCTGCCTTATTCAGTATTCTCTTGCTATCATCAGTAGTTGTTATACCGGGAAGTATAAGTATTAGCGCTGCCCAGCAGCCAACCGCAACGCAGCAACAGGAAACTCGCGCTGCGGCGGAAAGATTATCACAGGAAGGATATCAACTATATGAACAAGGTACAGCAAAATCACTGCGACAAGCGCTGGCAAAATGGGAGGAAGCACTAAAGCTATATCGTGTAGTGGATGACAAAAAAGGGCAAGCGCTTACTCTTCTTTTTATTGGCAGAATCTACGACGATTTAGGAGAAAAGCAAAAAGCCCTCGAATACTTCAATCAAGCCCTGCCCTTGAGTCGGGAGGTGGACGGCAAAGTTGGCAAAGTTGGCGTTGCTACAACCCTCAACAACATTGGCAAAGTCTACGACGATTTAGGAGAAAAGCAAAAAGCCCTCGAATACTTCAATCAAGCCCTGCCCTTGAGCCGCGAGGCGGACGACAAAGCTGGCGTTGCTAGAACCCTCAACAACATTGGCAAAGTCTACGACGATTTAGGAGAAAAGCAAAAAGCCCTCGAATACT
>JXCB02000002.1:1083454-1179303 GCA_000828075.3 Tolypothrix campylonemoides VB511288
ATCTACTCCGATTTAGGAGAAAAGCAAAAAGCCCTCGAATACTTCAACCAATCCCTGCCCTTGAGCCGTGAGGTGGAAGACAAAGCTGGCGTTGCTAGAACCCTCACCAACATTGGCGGTATCTACTCCAATTTAGGAGAAAAGCAAAAAGCCCTCGAATACTACAATCAATCTTTGCCCCTGTTGCGTGCGGTGGAGGACAAAGCTGGCGTTGCTGGAACCCTCAACAACATTGGTAATGTCTACTACGCTTTGGGAGAAAAGCAAAAAGCCCTCGAATACTACAACCAATCCCTGCCCTTGAGCCGTAAAGTGGGCGACAAAGCTCTTGAAGCTACTAGCCTCGGAAATATTGCCTACACTGAACGCAGCAGAGGCAATCTCAACGCAGCTGTAACTTCAATGAAGGAATCCATCAATATTATTGAAGACTTACGCACCAAAGTTGTCAATCAACAACTGCGTACCTCTTACTTTGCCTCAAAACAAGGTGGTTACCAGTTCTACATCGACTTATTAATGCAGTTGCATAAACAGCAACCATCCAAAGGATACAACGCCGAAGCACTGCACATCAGCGAACGCGCACGGGCGCGAAATCTCTTGGAACTGCTTGCTGAAGCTAATGTTGACATTCGTCAAGGTGTAGATTCCAAGTTAGTCGCACAAGAACGCAACTTGCAACAACAACTGAACGCCGCAGAATTTCAGAAGACTAAACTGCTTCAAGGTCAATATACAAATAAACAATTAGATAATATCAAACAACAAATTGAATCTTTTGACTCTCAACTTGACGACGTACAAGCACAAATTCGCGTCAAAAGTCCTGAATATGCAACCTTAACTCAAAGTAAGGAATTTGATAAACTTGTACTCACTCTGCCAGAAATTCAACAACAAGTTCTCGATGACAATACCCTGCTTTTAGAATATTCCCTTGGCAAGGAACGCAGTTATCTCTGGCTAGTCAGCAAGACGGGTATTACCACTTACGAACTTCCCAAAGCCGCTGATATTCAAGCAGCGGCGCAGGCTTTTAAACAAGAACTATTAGACAAAAAAGATTCTGCGACTATCCCAGAAACAGGAATCAAATTAAGCCAAATGATCCTCGCACCCGCCGCTAGTCAACTAAAGCAAAAACGCTTGCTGGTTGTTGGTGACGGCGCTTTGCAGACGATTCCCTTTACTGTACTGCCCATACCTGGAAGTAGTAAGGGAAATTCCCCTACTCCTTTGCTGGTACAAAACGAAATTGTGACTCTACCTTCTGCCTCTAGCATTGGAGTATTGCGAAATAAATTCAAAAAAGGACGCAAACTCGCTCCCAAAACTATCGCAGTGCTTGCCGATCCTGTGTTTAGTTCCGACGATCCGCGTCTGACAAATACCCCACAGCCACCCAATGATAAATTGAGAGATTCTGATGACGAATGTCTCAACTTGGGTCGTCTTGATTATACCGAAAAGGAAGCCAAGGATATTCTTTCTCTTGTGCCGAATTCCACAAATAAATTCTCTGCCTTGGGTTTTGCCGCATCTCTTAACACTGCCGTCAAACCAGATTTATCGCAATATCAAATAGTTCATTTTGCAACTCACGGTTGCATCTCACAAAAGAATCCCCAATTATCAAAATTAGTGCTTTCCCAGTTCGGTGAAAAAGGTGACAATATTGACGGCAACCTGAATCTCAACAAAATTTACAACCTCAATTTACCAGTTGAACTCGTTACCCTCAGCGCCTGCAAAACCGGCTTAGGTAAAAATGTCCAAGGAGAAGGCTTGATAGGCTTGACAAGAGGCTTTATGTATGCTGGGGCAAAGCGTGTAGTTGTGAGTTTATGGAGTGTGAATGATTTGACCACAGCCGCTCTGATGCAGCAATTTTACCAAAAGATGCTGCAACAAAATCAAAATCCGGCTGTGGCAATGCGAGCAGCACAGTTAGAAATGTGGAAATCTGGGAAAGCACCTTATTACTGGGCGGCATTTACTATGCAAGGTGAATGGCAATGAGGTTAATGCGATCTGCAAACGAACAGCATTCGTTATGCTTTAAGATACCCGCAATGCAGCCAATACGAGGCAACACGGGTGCGCCATGAAAATTTAAAATATCACCAACTAGAAACACGTGTAAATGTGTTTCTACGCAGCACCAGGCTGAAGAAAATTTTCACTTAAATAAATAGTGCGGATATCTGTTGGTAATTTCTCTTCTAGCACACGGTAACCTTCTTGAAGCAAAATTACTACTTCGCTTGGGGTAATAGCTTCTCCTTCGGCTTGTAGGTAGGCGGCAATTCTAGTTTCGCTCCAGTGGAAAGTTTGAGCCATCAAAACCATCAATCGTAACATAGCAGGCAGTTGGTCTAATGCCTGTTCTACATAACACCACAGTGGTGGAGAAGTCGCCTTGAGAGAATAATGAATCGCTTCCGTGGGAGGGAGTTGAATCTCGTTGATACAATAAGCTGTCATATTAATCAGCCAATTTTGAACAGTCAGACCGTCTTTGGCAAATTGAGTGCTGTTTAAATCGACTCCACCGAGTTCGTAGTAAATATGTCGCCACGTTAGAGCAAAAAGATAATCAGCTTGCACAGGCGATCGCGCTGAATGCCGAATTAACGTGTAGACTATCGGGTTGTAGCGACAAAAAATCGCCGTGAAGTATCTACCTGCATCCGGGTTTTGCTGAAAAAGAGTCAGCAGTTCTTGGTCACTGTGATGAAACAGCGACTTAATCAGTGGATGATTAGCTTCAGGAAAATGAGGAATTTGCACCATCCGAACCAGGGTATGTTGCTAAAATTATCTTGGCAAAGGCAATTAGGTTGCCCGTCGCATAATATCTTGCTGCTAGTCTTTTTATACTAGCGGTCATATTTTACTGCTGTTGATACACTAGAAACACAGACTTAAACTAAGTCCTAATCTATAAGATTAAAAGCGGGTTTCTTTATACATACATTTTCTGATGTGTTCATGGTTATAGCAGTTAGCGTGTCCCAGTTCTTGCACGAGCCTTTCATCCTAGGCTCTTTTTTGCCTTCCTTACCCTTAGATAGCCTTTTTTCTACCCAAGGCATCATGGTGATGTTACTAGCAGCCTATGCTGGTGCGATGTGGATGTTTCTCACCAGTGCGCCGAAAGTACACACTGTCATGGTGTCGGATTTAGAAGTTGCACGACAGTTGTATGAAGGACTGCTAGATTTGCCAGCAGCTGAAGTGCCGTTGCACTACTACTACAACTACGAGCAAACTTTAGGTGCAACGGGAGTTGATCCGCTTTACCTGTCCAGCACTCCCAGCTTTTCCAGCAGCAGAATGTCTAATGCTAGCGAAGGACTTTGGTATCAGTTAAAGAAAAATACTCAACTGCACGTGATTACGGGGGCGAGTTTAGGTAGCAAAAGTCAGCAACGCCACGTTTGCTTTGACCGCGACTGCCTAGAAATGATTTTAATGCGCGTGGAAACGCGGGGCTTAAAATTCAAGATCCGTAACCAAAAGCCATTGAATTTTTTAGTCAAGGACTATGAAGGGCGCATCATTGAGATGGCTGAGGTAGCGAATTAGTTAATCTTACATTATACAGTAATTTGCAGTTGCAATTGTGGGGTGGGCCGGAAAGCCCACCCTTAATTTTGATACAGTTGGCGAATCTTCTCGTTCCCAGGCAGAGGATGGGAACGAGGGTGAGGGGCGTCTCGCCTATTTCTCAAGAAAGTCAAAGCGCTAACTTTGGGGACGTGCTAACTTCAAAGCTTCGCGAGCTGATATTCCTTCACTTTGAGTACCAAAATACCACAAAGCAGCAGCAGCCTCAGCTCGGGTCAGTGGTTTCTTGGGTTGAAATAGCGTTGTATAGCCAAATACCCGACGAATATTTGATTTTTCACCATTTTGGAAATCTGCCAAAACTGCCCGTAACGCTTTCGAGTCGATTTTCCCAGCATCCTGAAAACCCCAAGTTTGCTTGACTGCTTCTAAATTGGCAGAGGGTAAAGCTTGGCGTGTGTCAAGCGGAACTTTCCAAAGAATTAACTGCTCCCGCAACAGAGGTGCATCAGGTTGAAACAAAACTGCTGTAGAATCTCCAGACAGAGAACTAGGAATTAATCCTGCTTCGGCTAATCCCTGAATTGCCGGAAAATCAGCGTCTGTTTTTGGCACATCCCGAAAAGCTGGTTGAGAACTTTCTGATGCTACACGAATTTGCTTTGCTGCATCGTTAGTGTGTATCACATTGTTAGCTGCAACAAGCCAACGGGCAAATTGCCCACGAGTCACAACTTTCCCTGGGTCAAATGGGTTCGTTGTGCTGCCATTGCTTTTTGTCACATTTGATTCTACAGTTAAAACTCCTAAGGCTGCCAAATCTTGAATGTATTGCCGAAATCCTTGAGGTACCTTGTTGAGATCGCTGAATTCTTGAGAAGTGGGAGTGGCTGCTGTAGCGTTTTTGTTATCAGACGTATCACTTGGTTGTGTTGCTGTTTGTGATTGTACCGGACCAACAAACGAGCGATCGCCTGGTTGCACAACAGCAGCATCGTTATTGATTTGAGGGCTTGGAGTTGGGTTAGCTTCTGTTGTTTCGGTGTTAGGAGTTTGGGGGCTTGGAGTTGGGTTAACTTGTGCTGTTTCGGTAGATAATGGTGAATAGGAAATCAGTATTTCAGTAGATGTTTGTGGTTGGTTCGGCGCAGGGTTGGTAACTGTTTTCGGCTGAATAGAAACGTTCAACTGGATATTATTGCGCCGCGCCTCAAAAGAGCTTCCTGGCTCATCTGTAGGGCTTTTCACAATTTGCCAGTTATTTGCCTGAAATTGTTGAAGATAATAGTTTGCAATCAAATTGCTGGGGTCAGAACTCAGCCAACGAGTGGATACATTGGAATTTTCGTTACTTGATGGTGTCACCTCTTGCAAGGTGGCGCTAGGATACAACGGGATATCCTTGGGAAAATCACTTGGCAACTGAACTGTCGGTTGAGGAGTTTGTGGTTGTTGGCTATTGCGTACCTCTTGAGCGCCAATGGTGAGTGGGTTATCCTTCAACCTGGGATCAGCCGCCAAAGACTGCTCAATGTTTTTGGCAGCTGGACTGTTGGCACAGGCTGTTAAAGAGGTGAGTAAAACAGCCAAACTCACTAATAAAACTGGACGTTTACAGTGCACCACGCTTCATCACAATTCAAGTGTCAATTCCTACACTAGCAAAAGACTTTGAGAAGAACCTAAAAATCAGGTTAAAGCTGCAACGAAAAATGTCTAAAAACTGCAAAACTGAGTAACCTTGCACGTACATTAGAACCTTGAAGAACTTTGAGACGTAGAAAGCGTCCAGTTGCCAAACGAGAAATTCCCTTGAGGCGCGCCTGAAGCCTGACTGTTAAAAACTTGATTCCATCTTTTTCATTACCAGCATATAACGGCATAAATGCCAGTTGACCATACAGGACATCAGCACGATGAGTTCTACTAAGATTGTTTTGGTGATGTTCTGGATTGGGTAAACCTCCATGTTCACCATAGTTGCGCCAAGGAATGTAGTTTTTCAACTTTCTTTGGCGTAGAAACGAATCAATAGTTGAATCCCAACTAGAGTAGCTAGTAGCTCCCTGTTTTTCTGTCACTTCCTCTGCCAAGTCTAGCAAGCAGCGGGCAGCCTGTGGAGTCACAATGTAAGCAACTGTTGAAACTGAAAAACCTTCAGCATAGCCATCAGATGAAATACTGTAGACCTGGGATGCACAAGTATACAGCCAACAAATTCCAACATCACTTTGATTGGGATTAAAGGGTAGAGGAAGCCTCGCAAAACCAAGCACTGGGACAAAATCTGCCTCAATAATCAGGGTCAGTTTATCTTCTTGGACGGCTCTTTCCCAAGCTCGTTGATGATTCATCAGGCAAAGATAACTCCGGGAAAATTTTTGATATTCTGGTTTGGTTTCTTGCCTGAGAACTTCATGCAAAAAACCTTCTTCGCTCAATGCTTGTTCAAGCTGCTGAGTTGATTCTTTGCTGGCAATAATAAAAACTTGACTAATAGAGTCTCCTAGGAGATTATTTCTTGGCTCTTGAGTCAACACTGGTTCTGGTGCTTTGATTTTGAAGAAATTAAGTTTCATACTGTTAAAAATTTCCGGACAATCTTTGCAGGCGAAACAACTCAGTTAAACTTAATTTATAATTTTATGTTAAAAAAATAAAACAATTTAAGTATTAATACTTGAAGCGAGGATTCAGCTTTTCTAACGCTAAATCTTTCAACCAGTTATTCAGTTATTTGTTACCAGTAGTTTTTGTTCATTATGAGCGTGGTAGTCACAGTCAACCAGTTGCCAGTGATAAGTGTTCAGTGTTCACTGTTTTAAATCCACTATATAAATCCACTATAAAGCTGTCATCTACACCGCTAAGCTAAAGAAACGAAGTCATCACCAACTATTTTGAAGTGCTAAGCTGGGAGTAAGTCCCCCGTTTGCCTCACTCAAGGACGCATTCATGATAGCGATCGCTCTCCTTTCCAGTGCAGCCGATTTTAGATAGTATTCAGCGGACGAAAATAAGCTGAAGGCAGGCAACACTCGGAAAATTTTAGTGTTGAGCGCTACAGTGGCAGGTTGCATCAGTAGTTGATCAGTAGCCAGGGTTTCTTTCAAGTTCTACCGATGATGGATGGTAATTTGGGCGGTAAATTCGGCTCTTGTGTTGCTTTAAGGTGTTGCTGGTCTTCCAACTGGTTTTCCAAAATTGGGACGCACAACAAGCGCAATCGAAAGCACACAGTCTGATTGTTGCTCGCTACGGACAAGTGGGAATCTGACTAACGTTCACTTATCGCGCAAAAGACAGCTCAGAGGTAGACAGGCTTTTGTCTACCTCTGGATAAGATGACAGCAACTCCTAGCTAAAAGCATACAAAGAGCAGTAAATTTGAGTTTGTGATGCGCTCAACTGATCTGCCAAAAGCAAATCATTTGCAGAGGATGGTGATGAGTTACACAAAGCTTTAGGGTTTTGGTACTACTCCCATCAGGTCTTGGACAAGCTTTGAGGAAACAGTTGATGAGAGCGAAGATTGCGGCTTAGATTCGATGCGCGTATGTCTTTGCTGAAGCCATTCCTCAACAAAAAGCAAGGAAATCGCTAAAAACTAAGTATCTCATTTGAAAAACCTATGTGGGTTAGGAGTCCGAAAAATCTAAAATAGATATTAAATTGAAAAAAAAAGAACGACTATTCCATCGACAACCGCCAGTCAATTTTTTATTTTCCGTAAAGCGTCGTCGGTTTGTTACCAGTGCTGAAACACGATTACATGCAAGTTTCCCAGGATCAGCCTATTTATTCTGATGCTCCACTACAGCTGTTACTTTTTGTCGATGGACGACCAAAGTCCAAACCGCAAGTACAGCGAATTCGCTCTTACTTAAAAGAGTTACAAGCTGACTACAGCTTTGATCTTCAAATCATTGATGTCGGTCAACAACCATATTTGGCGGAACATTTTAAACTGGTAGCAACGCCAGCCTTAATCAAAATTCACCCTGAACCAAGGCAAATCCTAGCTGGTAGTAATATAACTGGTGAATTGAAAACTTGGTGGCCTAGGTGGCAAGCAGCTGTAGACGCCTACTTAGAATTACAAAGTGATTTACAGGAAAATGATGAAAATGGTCGTATCAGAGAACCAAAGTCCTCTATTCGTTCAGTTGCTGTTTCAGCCGAACTGATACGACTCTCAGATGAAATTTTTCGCCTAAAACAGGAAAAAGAGAAACTCCAGGAGCAGATCCAGTTTAAAGACCGGGTGATTGCGATACTAGCCCATGACCTCCGCAATCCCCTGACTGCGGCTTCTATAGCTATAGATACCCTGCAATCTAACTACAATCCTCAAAAAGGTGAATTCGAGCGTCTAACACCAAAGATGACGTTGCATTTATTTAAGCACGCGCGTAACCAAGCCAAGACAATAGACCGTATGATTACCGACCTTTTGCAGGTAGATCGTGGTAATGAAAGGGAATTTCCCATTCAACCGCAAAAGGTGGATATAGGCAAACTTTGCCTTGAGGTTCTGGAGGAATTGCGCGATCGCTACATCGCCAAATCCCACAAAATAAAAAAAGATATCCCCAAAGATTTACCCAATGTTTACGCCGATCCAGAACGCATACGCCAAGTTTTGATCAACCTGTTAGACAATGCTATCAAATACACGCCTGAAGGTGGCGACATCAGCGTTTGTGGACTTCACCGGACTAGCCAAAAGGTTCAGTTTAGTATTGGCGATACTGGTCCTGGTATTCCTGAAGAAAACCGCGATCGCATCTTTGAAAATCACTATCGCCTCGAACGTGATCAAGGTAAAGAAGGTTACGGCATTGGACTGTGTTTATGCCAGCGAATTATCCAAGCACACTACGGTCAAATATGGGTAGATACAGCACCTGATGGCGGAGCATGGTTCCACTTTACGTTACCAGTGTATCCAAATTAGCTGGTTTTTTAATTCTTAACTTTGTTTGAGTCAATACTTTTCCTGACTTCCTGAAAGCCTTAAAGCGGCGATAATTTGAGTATTTGCTTCCGGAAAAGCATACTGATCTAACTCATCCAAACTGACCCAACGAATTTCTTCACATTCAATTGGTTGAGGAACACCATAGAGGTAGCAGCAATTATGCACTGTCAGGGTAACGCGCAAGTGAGTATAGGTGTGGTCAATTGTGATCAGATGCTTTCCTACTTCTATCTCTATTCCCAGCTCTTCATAAATTTCCCGTTTAATACACTCCTCAACAGTTTCGCTTGGCTCGACTTTACCTCCAGGAAATTCCCACAAACCCCCCATTGTACCACCGGAACGACGGCGATCAATAAGAATTTGCCCCTTGTCGTTCCAAATCACAGCAACGCCAATAATTTTATGAGGTAGGAGAGTAGTGCTTTCATTCATACTTTGTTTTTAGAGTAATAGTGATCCTAGTTAAGAAATAAATTTTCGCCTTGTGACTCATTTAACTTTTGAAAAAAATCTCATAGGGCAAAAAGAAACGCGCAAGAAAGCCGCTGGGTAAGCCAGGTATTTGAGAGGAGTAGGTTTCAATAGCTTGTTTTTTTCTGTCTTTAACAGAATCAATCGCTAATCGGTAAGCATTACCTATCTCCTCAAAGTTTAGATCAAAAGACAGTGGACTTTGCCAAAGCATCCAAATTGGATATTGTAAGAGTTCGGCTTGGATTCCTGATGCGGCGATCGCCTCCTGAACCAACTCGTAAGTTGCTTCGTGATCTCCATGAGCGTCTTTTCTATGAGGAACATAAATCTCTTCTGGTATAAAGGACTGTAGCCGTTTCACTAACTCATTAATTATGTATTGACGTTGGTCATCAGCCAGATTTTGCAAAGAACCATCGATTTGATTGAGAAAGTGAGTTTGGGAACTTGCAATTCCTAGAATATTTAGGGCATTCGTAGCTTCTTGCTGACGAATATCTGTGATTGTTTCTGGTGTAATCCAGTCGGGTCTACCATACCGTCCATCTGTCAGAAAAATGACCTCTACAGGCACTCCTAGTGACCGTTTCAAGGCAATAGTACCACCGCACCCCAGAGTTTCATCATCTTGATGGGGAGAAAACACCATTGCTGGTTTTTTACTCACTGTTAGTGGCTGACTTTTAAAATAGAAAATCCAGCGAGACAGGATCTCTGCACCGATAGAACGAAGCTGAACTCCTAAAATCACTCTTAAGTTACGAAAAATTTGTCTGTTTCCCATATTCTTCCATGCTTGTCTTTTTTGCGGTGATTGGTGAGAATTTTCTCTACAATATTTCGATATGATTCTGTAAGTGCTAAGTCATACTATTATTCATTCCGTAAGCTATCACACAACTGCACTGAGTAAAATATTTTCCAGAAACTTTTGTTTTACCTTTCGTGCTATATGTGCGAATTTCAAATTTTAATATTTGCTTTAACTTCCGAGTTATGATCCAAAAAACCTCTAGCTCTCTCATCGATACTTTACGCGATCGCCGACAAAGACTAGCCAACCTCATTGATTTTCCGGCAATTCTTTGGTCAGGAAGTAGCAGCCCGCGTAACTTTCCAGCAAATGTCTTTCCGTTCCGTGCAAGCAGTCATTTCCTGTACTTTGCAGGGCTTCCATTGCCCAATGCAGCAATTCGGCTTGCAGCAGGTAAGCTAGAACTCTTCATGGATGATCCCCAACCAGAAAGCGCTCTTTGGCATGGAGAAACGCCTCATCGTGAGGAAATTGCTCAGATGATTGCAGCAGACGCTGCTAGACCAATGGCAGAATTAGAATTGTGGACAGAAGATGCAGCAACAATTGCCGCACAAGATGCTGCTACTTGGACACAGCAGTCACAGCTTTTGAATAGATGGGTTTTGCCCCAAAAGCCACCGGAAGGAACCGACTTGGAGTTAGCCAAGGCAATTATTTCGTTACGCCTCATCCACGACGATGGGGCATTAGCCGAACTCCGAAAAGCTGCCGCTGTCACCGTAGAAGCTCACAAAGCTGGCATGGCGGCGACAACTCGCGCCAAAATTGAAGCAGAAGTCCGTGCGGCGATGGAAGGAGTCATTATTAGCAATAATATGACCACGTCCTACACCAGTATCGTCACAGTTCACGGCGAAGTTCTGCACAACGACCAATATCACCATCCACTGCAACCAGGCGACTTGGTGCTTGGTGATGTTGGCGCTGAAACCGAAATGGGTTGGGCTGCTGATGTGACTCGTACTTGGTCGGTTACTGGCAAATTTTCATCTACCCAAAGAGATATTTATGATATTGTATTAGCGGCTCATGATGCTTGCATCGCCAAGATAGATCCTGGCGTGGAGTATCAAGATTTACATTTACTCGCCTGTAGTGTGATTGCAGAAGGCTTGGTGGATTTAGGCATTTTACAAGGAAACCCCCAAGATTTAGTAGAAATGGACGCCCACACGCTCTTTTTTCCCCACGGTATCGGTCATTTGCTGGGTTTAGATGTCCATGATATGGAAGATTTGGGAGATTTAGCAGGTTATGAAGAGGAACGCACAAGGAGTAACCGTTTTGGTTTAGGCTACTTGCGTTTAAATCGTCCCTTACGTCCGGGAATGTTAGTCACAATTGAGCCGGGATTTTATCAAGTTCCAGCAATTTTAAATGATGCCAATTGGCGTTCCAAATATCAGAATGTTGTTAACTGGGAACGCTTAGCTCAATTTGCCGACGTGCGAGGAATTCGCATTGAAGATGATGTTTTAGTGACAGAACAAGGGAGTGAAGTTTTAACTGCGGCATTGCCGACACAAGCCAGTGCTGTCGAAAATTTAGTACGTGGTTAAGGGAGTACCAAAAAATAAATTATCCATTATTTAGGGTGGCTTTCGGCGCACGACAGTTGAGGTTTTACATGCAGGACTTGCATTGCGCCGTAACCCACCATTGTTTGGCTCACTATAAATTGGAGATTTTTTTAATTGAAAGTCCCTTAAAAAGGACAATGACTTGTCGCTAATAGCTTGACTTTTAAGCAAATGGTTAATTATCACTAAAGGTGACTGGGGATTGGGGATTGGGTTATCAAGCATTTATTTTTGTTGAATTTGGCTTTTCACCCATTTACGAAATTCCCTAACCAACTCTAAATAATCTTCCTGCCCAACCTGTTGTAAAAAGTTAGCAATTTCTCGAATGGGTAGATTAGGAAAAGCTAAACTTTGGTTAACAGCTACATATTTATAAGAAGATTGTAATATATGAATAGTGAAAGAATTGCCGTCATATCGCCAAATCTCAGGGACGCCTATTTCTGCATAAACTTGAAAACGATTATCTGAACTACTCGTAACGTCAATTTCTACAACTAAATCTGGTGGTGGGTCTTGTTGCAAATTGATTCTTTTTTTACTTCTAACCGCATTAATATTTGTAATATAAAAGCATTCATCTGGTTCTGCACCACTTAATTCGGGACGTTTGAAAGTCGTGGAACCAAGGGGATAAATCCTAATGTCTAATTCTTCAGCCAAAGTTTCGACAAATCGACCGACTACCTTTTTGTAAATTTCATGTTCAGGAGAAGGAGCCATTATTTCCAAATTACCACGATTATACGTGAGCCTTAAGCGACGACTAGCATTAAGTTCAGTGAGCAAAGTTTCATAAGTTTGCCAGCTAATACCTGATAAGTGAATTATTTCTTGAGGCTGAATCAGAGTTTTGCTAGTCATATCAATAAATTGGCAAATAGAAAATATTTATTACCTTTATTTTCAAGGCTATAGCAATCCTAAATCATTTGTGAACAAGATTCCCGACTTCTTTAAGAAGTCGGGAATCTGGCGGGATTTTCACAAATCTGCGGAGGATTGCTATATGTAGCACAATACGGTTCAGTTAAGCATTTTTTTCTTCTCTCTGTGTCCTCTGCGCCTCTGCGGTTCTTTAAAAAATTTGACTTTGACAAAGAGTTTTAGCCCTAACTGAACCGTATTGATATATAGCAGGGGACTGGGAGTACAGACGCCCTGGTGGGGACTGGGTAAAAAGTCTTTTTGTGTCTAGGTTTTATCATCTGTTGATGTCCTAACCACCTTGACTGTTGCTAGATCTACACTCTTATCACCTAACTAGAAATTCCTAACTTTGGTTGATTTAAAGTTTCCCAGACTACAAGCCATTTTGTCTCCAACTGTGTTGCCTGGTTAATTTTTACACTACTCAAGTTGGCACCATTGAGATTGGCTCTGCTGAGATCAGCGCCTTCCAAATTAGCACCTTCCAGGTTAGCATTCTCTAAATTGGCATCGCTGAGGTTGGCGTTCTTCAAATTGGCACCACAGAGGTTAGCACCACAAAGGTTACTATTGCTGAGGTTTGCCTCCTTAAGGTTGGCATTGCTGAGATTCGTTTCTTTAAGAAAGGCACTGCTAAGGTTCGCATTCCTAAGTTTGGTGCTATTCATATAGGCACTACTAAGATTAGCACCTAAAAGCGTGGCATTACTAAGATTGCCACGCCATAAATAGACACTACTGAGGTTTGCACTGCTGAGGTTTGCACTCCTTAAGTCAGCATTACTGAGGTTGGCATTACTGAGATCTGCATCTTTCAAGTCAGCATTGCTGAGGTTGGCATTACTGAGATTTGCATCTTTTAAGTCAGCATTGCTAAGGTTGGCATTTATCAAATCAGCACTGCTTAGGTTTGCATTCTTCAGGTTGGCATTACTGAGGTTGGTATCTACTAATTGAGTACCACTAAGGTTACCATTCGATATGGTGGCTCCACTGAGGTTGGCACTAGTGAGGTTGCTACCGCTGAGGTACACACAGTTGAAATCAACTCCTGCTAATTGAGCATTGCTAAGGTTAGCAAGGATGAGGTTAAGACTGTTAATGTCTTGATTGTGAGATTTTAGATTCATGATTTGCTCAAGCAAATCAGATTGACAATCAAGTTCTTTTTGTGCGTCACTGAAGTCTGTGTTGTTAAGAGCTTGAGAAATTGTGAATATTTTTTCAGACTCCTTCTCGACGCGTTGCTGTTGGCTCCAAGCAAAAAATAAAGTACATAAACATAGGTACAAACCAACTACAAACCCTGGTGGTTTACCTTTTGTCAACAGGAGCATGACGGTAAAACCTGAGCCAACCCAAGCCATTGGCTTGACTAACGAAATCACTCTAGTCTTCACTTCTCGATAGACACTAAATTTTTTACGGTTAGTTAAAGTCATGCCTGGTACCTTTCTTGCCTTTGTTGGAATTACTGAAATTTGTTTAAAACTGACTAGCTATTCAACCTATAAGCAAAAGCCATAGAAGAACCTTAAATGTCAATATGCTCAAACCTGGCATACTGTGGTAGACACGAGCCATTTCCTTGCAGGCAAACATCATGCTCATAAGATGCATTTATCATGTGATGTGCTGCCTGATTAACTTTAAAATTCGAGAATATAATTTAGGACAAGTTTTGTTGGTTTAAGCTACCCTGAAGGAAGTGACCAAGAAAAGCATTGCTGCTGAATGCGTCCTGATTTTGCTGGTAAATATACCTGATAAATATGTATAATTATATACTAATATTTCGTAAGAAGTCTTTCTATATTTTTTGTCTGTCAAAGTTTACTGACAGCATCATTTATTATCAAAATCTCTTTAGAACCTTAACTACAAGCCGCGTGTGATGCACCTTTTTTATGATTCTGATTTGTAGAGGGCGTTCAATTGATAACGCCAACAATATCTTATTGAACCCTTCTTTTAAATGCTGTAGATGAGCTTGTGACTCAAAGGGTAATCTAAATATTTTAAAAACTATGATGGTTCAACTACAACTTTGTCTTTCACTACTTACTTTCACTACTTACCATTAAAGTATCATTCTTTTTTCATTATTATAACAATTATAAAAAACTCAAATAAAGTCTAAATATTTATATAAAATAAGAAGTGTATTTGACGAAAAGGAAAAACTTAAATATATTCATATTTTTATAATTTCTTTATAATAATTTTATAATTATCAAACTTGTAGACGCACTTAGGGTAGCTTTGTATAGGGCAAAGCAAAGTATAAAATTTTTCTTTTCCTTGCTCTTTTCTCCTCTAGACTTTCTACATAGTATCCCTTTGCTACAGTGGAAGTTAAAAAACACTAAGCTGTATATAGCGCGTTAAAACTCTGCTGCTAACTACCTGTCACTTAACTGATTATGTTTGAAGCACTAGCTGACCGTTTAGAATCTACCTGGAAGAAACTCCGAGGTCAGGATAAAATTTCCCAATCCAATATTCAAGAAGCTTTGCGGGAAGTGCGTCGCGCCCTGTTAGAAGCGGATGTCAATCTTCAGGTAGTTAAAGATTTTGTCACCGAAGTTGAAGCCAAGGCACAGGGATCAGAGGTCATTGCTGGCGTACGACCTGACCAACAGTTCATCAAAATTGTCTACGATGAGCTGGTAAAGGTGATGGGGGAAGAAAACGTTCCTTTAGCACAGGTTGACCAGCCTCCTACAGTTGTGCTGATGGCAGGGTTGCAGGGTACTGGGAAAACAACTGCTACTGCCAAGTTAGCTTTGCATCTACGTAAATTAGAACGTAGCTGCTTAATGGTGGCGACAGACGTGTATCGTCCAGCAGCGATCGACCAACTGGTGACACTAGGTAAACAGATTGACGTGCCAGTATTTGAGCTAGGATCTGATGCTGACCCGGTTGAAATTGCGCGGCAGGGTGTGGAACGCGGCAGAGCAGAAGGGATTGATACAGTCATTATTGATACTGCGGGTCGCTTGCAAATAGACCAAGATATGATGGCGGAGTTAGCCCGTATCAAAGAAACTGTCCAACCCAATGAAACGCTGTTGGTGGTGGACGCCATGACTGGTCAAGAAGCAGCCAATTTGACCCGCACTTTCCACGAACAGATTGGCATCACTGGTGCAATTCTCACCAAGTTGGATGGCGATAGCCGAGGTGGAGCAGCACTGTCTGTGCGGCAGATCTCAGGAGCACCGATCAAATTTGTTGGTGTGGGTGAAAAGGTTGAGGCTCTGCAACCGTTTTATCCTGAGCGCATGGCATCCCGGATTTTAGGGATGGGCGATGTTCTGACGTTGGTAGAAAAGGCTCAGGAAGAAATTGACCTTGCCGATGCCCAGAAAATGCAGGAGAAAATTCTGTCAGCGAAGTTCGACTTTACTGACTTTCTTAAGCAAATGCGCCTGCTCAAGAACATGGGTTCGCTGGGAGGAATCATGAAATTGATTCCAGGGATGAACAAGCTGTCAGATGAACAACTCAAGCAAGGCGAAACTCAGCTTAAGCGCTGTGAAGCGATGATTAATTCCATGACCCGCCAAGAACGTACTAACCCCGATTTGTTGGCAAGTTCTCCGAGTCGGCGGCGGCGGATTGCTAATGGGTCTGGCTATAAGGAAGCAGATGTTAGTAAGCTGGTGAGTGACTTCCAAAAAATGCGTAATCTCATGCAGCAAATGGGTCAAGGAAGCTTTCCTGGTATGCCAGGAATGTTCGGTGGTATGGGTAATCCAGGGGCTGCTTTTAACCGTCCAGCTGCACCTGGTTGGCGGGGTTATACTGGCGGTGCTACCTCCAAAAAGAAGCCGAAGAAAGATAAAAAGAAGAAAGGCTTCGGTACGCTTTAGTTATAAGTGAGTGCTTAGTTGCAACTAAAAAATAACAACTAACACCTGACACTGTGCAAGTGCTAAAATAAGCATTTTAGCATCACTAGGTTCACCCGCCTACTTAATGGGAGGAGCCTACACAAATAGATAGACTGTTTTTAGAGGACTAACGTTGCCCTTTAAACTGTCTTCGGGAAGCTTCTATCTTCTATAATGTGACTTCCCCATAAACTTACTTGCAAACCGATTCCACAAAACAGGAGAATGATTTCTTAACCATGATTAAACTGCGCCTGAAGCGATACGGTAAAAAGCGGGAAGCGAGTTACCGCATCATCGCTATCAACAGCCTCGCTCGCCGCGATGGTCGTCCTCTAGAAGAACTAGGTTTTTATAACCCTAGAACTGATGAAGTACGGCTGGACGTTCCCGGTATCGTCAAGCGACTAGAACAGGGCGCTCAACCGACTGACACAGTGCGTCGCATCCTACAAAAAGCTAATGTCCTTGAACAGGTTAGTGCAAAAGCCTCATCATAAGGTGGGAAAAATATCCGCCACAACCAGCCCAGACTACGTTGAACTAGTACGGTTTCTGATACAACCGTTTTTAGATTCTCCGCAGTCTTTAAGTATCGATTGTGAAATGTCTGGCACCGGCAAACGCGCTTGGATTCGCATTGCTTTTGATAGCTCAGATAAAGGAAAAGTGTTTGGTCGCGGTGGACGCAATATTCAGGCGATTCGCACTGTAGTTGCCGCTGCAGCTACTGCTGCTGGACAATCAGTGTACCTGGACATCTATGGCAGCACTGCTACTCGGGAGGGCTTGTCTTTTGATGACGACACACAAGAGCGATTACCGCCGCCAAAACCCAGAGAAAAACGTGGAAACGGGCACAAACCTATTGCTAGATCACGCTCCCGATAGATTTCAATTAGATTGTTGCCAACTGAAGTATCAAGTGTGTAGACCCCCAAAAGGAGACTTCCTGTAGGTTACGGTAGTATAGGTATGAAGTAAAGTACGGTGTATTTCAGCCTTTATACTTCAGCCTTTACCCTTGCCTTCATAGTTGATACTTCAACCTTGTAGTGCCCGAAAGGGTGAAAAACGACTAAATTTGGTACGCGGGCATGGCTTGGTTAGTGCAATTGCTGGTTGTAGCGCAATACCCTAATTTATAAACGGAATACTGCGCTCATCCGCAATTGGGCACTACATAGCAGTAGCATTGTGAACAGGCGATGCTAAATCAATTCTTCTCTCAAATTCATAAAAGAATCTCTGTAAGGAGGTGAAAACAGGGAGTGGCTGAAGTGCGTTTGGGTGAGAATGAGTCAATTGACTCGGCATTAAGGCGTTTTAAAAAGAAAATTCAGAAAGCTGGAATTTTATCAGAGATCAAGCGCCGGGAAAGATACGAAAAACCCAGCTTGCGTCGTAAGCGCAAAGCGGAAACGGCACGCAAAGGGGGTCGCTATTAAATCAAAGGAATGTCTTTGATTGTGGCGGTTGACCAATGCTAATTAGCTGTTAAAGTTAAGCTTTGAATTTGTTGGAAATCCAAGCAAGATAAAGTAGAGAAGTGATTCTGTGCTTCTCTACTTTTGATTACAAGTCTTAATTTAGACGCAAATGTTCTCAAGAAATAAAGCAAAAAAATTATTTGAATTGTCTAGTTCAAGTAAGGTGTATTGAGTATTTTTATAATAATGGATTGTGAATTAAAAATTTATGATGGCAGGTAGCTTAACAATTGAACTGCCGGATATTCCAAGTGCGATCGCACTGGCAGGAGAGGGGGAAGAAAATCTTAAAACTCTGGCGCGGCAAACAGGAGCAACTTTAGTATTGCGCGGGCAAGAACTGTATATTTCTGGGACAGAAAAGCAAATAGATTTAGCGAATCGATTAGTGCGATCGCTTGAAGAGATTTGGAGTAAAGGCAATAATATTTCTAGCACGGATATATTGACAGCTCGTCATGCCTTAGACACCCATCGTGAAGAAGAACTGCAAAATATACAGCGAGATGTGATCGCTAGAACACGCAAAGGTGAGGAAATCCGCGCCAAAACCTTCCGCCAGCGACAGTACATCGAAGCCCTAGGCAAGCGTGATTTGACCTTTTGCACCGGTCCTGCTGGTACTGGTAAGACATTCCTAGCAGTTGTCGTCGCCGTACAAGCACTGCTTGCCAATCAATTTGAACGGCTAATTTTAACTCGTCCTGCTGTGGAAGCTGGGGAAAGGCTTGGCTTTTTGCCGGGGGATTTGCAGCAGAAAGTTAATCCTTATTTACGTCCACTCTACGACGCTATCAACGAATTTATTGATCCAGAAAAAGTCCCATCATTGATCGAAAGAGGCGTGATTGAAGTGGCTCCTTTAGCGTATATGCGGGGACGTACACTAAACAATGCTTTCGTCATCGTCGATGAAGCTCAAAACACTACACCAGCTCAAATGAAAATGGTTTTGACTCGTTTGGGTTTCCGTTCTCGTATGGTGATTACGGGTGATATGACGCAAACTGACTTACCACTTAACCAAGAATCTGGATTAACAGTGGCTGTACAAATTTTAAAACACGTTGAAGGCATAGCTTTTTGCGAATTTTCCCAGAAAGATGTTGTACGCCATCCTCTCGTTCAGCGCATAGTCGCTGCTTATGAAAAGTACGAAAAATAGTCATTTATCTACCATTTATCATGAAAAAATGACTAATAGACCTATTGTAAAAGTCCAATTTTTTTGAATGAAAACCACAGATGGACAAGGCAGTGCGTTGCGGGGGTTCCCCCCGTTGAAGCAACTGCCGTACAGATGGACACAGATAATTTATCTGTATTTATCTGCGTCCGGTGCATCTGCGGTTCAAAATAGCCAGAAACCCGATTTTTGCAACAAATCTAATGACTACTAACTAATAACTCATGACTAAAACACTTAAAGAATTTTTGGAAGCTTGTGAAACTCTGGGAACTTTGCGTTTCATTGTCACTAGCAGCGCCGCTGTTTTAGAACCACGGGGTAAGCTAGAAAAGCTGTTTTATGCAGAACTCCCGAAAGGGAAGTACGCGAATATGCACACAGAAAGTTTTGAATTTCACTTGAATATGGATAAAATTACTCAGGTGAAATTTGAAACAGGTGAAGCGAAGCGAGGCAATTTTACCACCTATGCCATCAGGTTTTTAGATGACAAACACGAACCAGCTTTGAGTTTATTTCTACAATGGGGTAAACCAGGAGAATATGAACCTGGACAGGTAGAGGCATGGCATACTCTACAGGAGAAATATGGGGAAGTTTGGGAACCAGCACCAGCAGAAATTTGATGAGGAGACAAACAGACATGGGAGTGATTGCTGATCTGGGCGATCGCTTGCTAATCTCCAGTTTATGTGAGATTGCAGTAGAGGTTAATCTTTAGGCGTAAAGCGAATACGCTTTCTTATACTGAGTCAAATCCCGTAGGGTTCTAACCAAAGGCTTGCGGGGTTTGGCGTTTACCACTCTTAACTAACAACTGTCTTGTGCTTAAGCTAAGATTGAGTACTCCAAAACATCATAACTACCACCACGCAACACAGACTCGGTTTGTTTCCCCTGCAAGCGCTTCTTCAAGAGAGCTTCTAAAAAACCCTGAATGACACCTAAAGTATAGGTACAGTTTCGTGATGATCCCTCTGCTTCACCGACAGAGCAAAAAGTTTCTTTGGCATAGACTTTGTAGACATCTCCTTCTAGTTCTATCTTGTCAATAATGCACAAGCGAGTTCCCTCTTTGCCCAAAAGCTGATTAGCTTTGTCTGTGATTTCTTCAAGAGACAATATCGCTCCATTGCCAACTAAATTTAGGTCTAGAGCTAAATTTTTGCCTTGATTGCGACCAGCAGATATCATCGCAATCGCAGCAGTTTTCTCACCCAAGGCTTCTTCGACACCAGTAAGGATCGCTTTCAAAAAAATAATACTACTGAAATCCCCCAGTTCTGGACGCAAATTCCCCATTTCTTGATTCATATTTTTGTCATGGTTAAAGTTAAAATATGTGTATATTTTAACACTAAATACAAATTTTCAACTCTAAAATCCATGCATTGGTTGACCTTTAACCCAGTAGGGATGTGATTTTAGCAACAGCCCGTTTGATTTCTAGAAACAATAACCCTTGCTTAATAGTGGTACTGGCGAGAACCAATAAAACCGCCTCTTCACCACAGCCTACCAACACGCCATAGCCTTTCTCGCCTTCAACGAAGATACGGTCAATATTGCCGCGAACTAGTTCGCGTCCAATTTGTTCGCCTAATGAAAGCATCGATGCAGACATGGCAGCCGTACGCTCTTTGTCCATTTCGGTTGGTAGCACGGAAGCTATTGCCAAGCCATCGGGGCTGACTAGGATTGCACCTTGAACGTCAGCACTACTATAAATAAAGTTTTGCAGTTCCTCTTCTAGCATAGAAGTGTAAGTCATAAGTCTTTTCCTCATAAATTGTTAAATTGACAGTCCCACCTCCAGAAGAGGTGGTCTTTATGCTTGAATTTCTGTAAGGATATTCTGTGATCAGTATACTAATAGCCGTCTAAAAACGAACCGCAAAATACGCAAAGGAACAAAAGACGAAATCAGTAAGATTACAGCGGAGAGGGAGTTAAGATACCACGCCTTTCCAGTGTGGACATAAAGGCTTGTGGTTGTAAAGCCATTATTAAATTCTTCTTCTAAAAAAACAAAATTTCTTGATGATAGTCATACAATTCTTGGTAATTACCGAAATTTTTATATAAAATTTATACTAATGATATTAAAGGTCATGCTAGATCCTATTGCAGCATCCTAGCGCCAGTGGCGCGGCTATGTTTTGTCTGACTCAGAACCAAATAACCATTGGAAAAACGACTGAATGACACGCAGATAACCAGCTAACTTTTGGGGAGACGACTGAGTGTCATCAGTTGGGCTGGAAGAGTCTAGGATTGGCTGTGGTAAATCTTCTGCTATTGGAGTAGTTTCTGCCACGGCGTGAGTTACCACCTGAGTGTCATCAGTTGGGCTGGAAGAGTCTAGGATTGGCTGTGGTAAATTTTCTGCTATAGGAGTAGTTTCTGCTATCGCGTGGGGTTCCACCTGAGTGTCATCAGTTTGACTGGAAGAGTCTAGGATTGGCTGTGGTAAATCTTCTGCTACAGAAGTAGTTTCTGCTACCGCGTTCGTTTGGGTAGCAGCAGTTAGGAAAACTTCTTCTGCTAGATTACTCATGAGCAGTCGGAAGGCAATCTGCTGGACTTTTTCTACAGCAAGTCCCAGTTGTTTAGCTATTATCTGTAGGGAAATGGTGCCGTTCCCCAACTGCCAAACTTGCCATTCCAGGGAGTCTAACTGTGGCTGAGGCTGACTGGTATTCTTACTTGACAAGACTGAAGTGGGGTCAGGCAGTTTTTCTGCTAGTGCACTCCAGTCTCGCAGCGTCCGCAAACCGAGAAGTGTTGCCTCAGTTGCTGGTAAACTCATGCCTGTCATCTCTGCTAAAGGTAAAGTGGCTTTGGCATCAAATTCAAACTGACCATCCTTCAGTTCAAACAAGGCAGACACTTGCTCCACTACTTGAGTACGAAATAGGAGCTTCAGTTGTTCAGCTTGCAGCAGTCCTTGAAACTTAAGGCATAGACCTATCGGTGTATTGACCGGGCAAATCTCAGCCATTCTCAAGGCAACATCCTCGCTCACCCAGCCCCGTTGAGCAATCATCGAAAGCAACCCTTTTTCATCTAGGCGATCGCCAGCAGCCACAATACGACCTTGATACAGCCAGATGTAATAAACTTGCACAACAGCAGTCAAATCAGCAGCTAAGATACGAATTGTGAGCAATCCTGTGTTGTTTCCTTGCTCTAGGAATTGAAAGATTTTTGGCAAGGGAAATTCTGCCAAATTACCAGTAAACGCCATATTAGTTCTACTTAGTAGTCTGTGAGACTACCAGGTTGAGGTATAAGTTTTAGGTGGCAGCGTCAAATCTAGTACCTCTGTTAAAAATTTCCTCATGGCATGAAATCAAGCAACGAAGTTAATAGGGCTTCTAGCTGCTCTCAATTAGAATCAGCTGCTGTTGGAGTTGAACCTGGTAGAATGCTGAAATAATTTTAATAAAGCTAGGTCTCGTTGACACCAGACCTAGCTTTTTTCCACAGATGTTCAAGTCTTCTTCAGGTTAAGCTTTCCGCCTAGGTTGTTACCCCGTCAGAACTTTGAAGGCAGAATTAGTACGACATAGCCTTCCTTATATCTACGAGAACACGCTTGATTTCTAGCATCAGCATTCCCTGCTTGGCGGCTTCACTTGCTAAAACGAGTAGTACAGCGTCATCGCCGCAGCCACTCAGAACTCCAAAGCCCTTTTCACCTTCAACATAGATGCGCTCTATATTGCCTCTACTCAACTCAGATCCAATGCGTTCACCAAGCGATATCATAGCCGCAGCCATCGCTGATACCCGTTCTTCGTCCATCCCGCCTGGTAAGCTTGACGACAAAGTTAGACCATCGGGAGAAACAAGCGCTGCACCCTGCACATCACTGGTAGCGGTGACAAAGTTTTGCAGAATGCTGCCAAGTTTTACAGTGTTGATTGCCATCGTACGCTCCTGTTTAGTTTTAATTTAGTAACCTGTGGATAATGTCTCGTTGCCAATTCAGTTTTCTGTTTGACTGCCTGCATCAACGAGCTTGCAGGCAAGTCCTATCTACGTGAATCAAGTTTGCTGCTCTGATTTCAAAGGGGCGTGAACTCAAACTCTGTTTGAAGATTTATTTGCTCGGCAACAGGAACTTGTCGCCCTTGGTGGCGTTTTTGCATAACCTGATCGATAAAGCCACCCAGTACACCCATAGTAAATGGGCACAAACGGGTTGAACCGACAGTCTCACCAGACATTTCAATTGGCTCGACCACCTTTACCCTAATAAAGGCTTCTTGTTGAGAGACTTCTTCGATGACACACAGTCGTGTTCCTTCCTCACCTAAATTTGTGTTTAAGCGCTTGAGTACAGTTGGAAGATCTTTCGTTTCGTCTGATTCCCCAAGTGCTTTGGCAATTTTCTTGCCGTAGCTACGACCTGCAGCAAGAATAATGACTGCGGCAGTCTTGGAACCCATGTTCTCTTCTATGCCGTCCAGCAAAGCTTTGTAGTCCATTACATTGACGAAATCTCCTAGCTGAGGTCTGAGAGTGTTGGAAGTTGCCATCATACGTTTATCACTCATAGGGAAAGAAATATTTGTCCAAAACTTCTTGTAGATAGATGCTTTGGTTCATCGACGTGCCATAAAACTACCTATCCCTTGCGGGCAATTTCTAAACGAAACACACGTTAGCATCGTGCCTCACGAATACCTGCTGTGCGTTCGCTGCTTAATAGCACATCTTGCACCCGAATACCATTTAGCTCCAAGGGTTCTACGCCTATCTCAATAAGCTCAGGAGCTATTAGTCAGTTAGTTAACTGCTTTTTCATTTCTTAGTTTCAAATTACATTGAAAATTGCAAATATTCCGGATAATTACTGATTTTTTACAGTTATCTAAATAAAGCTTCAAATTGCTACGTCAAGCTACGCCTCCTGCTCTTAGGCGAGGCGTTTTGCTCAGTCCTGAGATTCCTGGTTTTGCCTTGACAGTCACCTCAGGCTGGTGATCAGGCAGAAAAGCGGCAGCTATCGAATGGTTTGCTGGGAGTAGTTGGCAAATTCTTCGACAAGTGCAATCAAAGCTTCTTTGACTGATGTTTGCTCGGTAGCATTAACTGCAATCATCGGCGGTCGAGCCTTTTCATCCTCCAGTCCCAATGCGATCGCCACATCTTCTGCTTCCCATGCATCTGGGCAATCAGTATGAGTCAGCCCAATCACATAAGGAATTTGCACCCGGTGATTGATAAAGTTGAGTTGCTTGCGACCATAACGGAAATGCTGCGGACGGTGAGCAGCTACTAGCAAAATGTAGGCGTGGGCTTTTGCAATCAATATCTCCCACATATAGTCAAATCTACTCTGTCCTGGTGTGCCATAAAGGTGTAGTGACTGATGGGGTCCTATAGTCAGCCGCCCAAAATCCAAAGCTACTGTGGTTGTTTCCTTCATTAGTGCTACTTCATCTGTCGCTTTTCTGTCAGTGTCCACAACTTCTATTTCACTGATTGTGCGAATCAAACTTGTTTTCCCTGCACCTACGCCTCCCGTCACCACTATACGTAGGATTTCCATCTATGCCTTGCTCCTTGTTAAAAATCCAACCAAATTTTGCAAAAATGAAGTACTTACCTTAGGTGTTTCCAATTTTTTGGATTTTTTGGCTCCTGAATCACCCAACGAATCCACCAAGTTCCGATTCCTTAGGTCATTATTGGGCTGTGGCATAGATTTCACTACAGGAACTTCTTCTACCAAACCAGCAATTATCAACCGAAAAGCAGCTTGCTGGACTAAAGCTATTGGTTGATTGAGTTGAGACGCGATCGCACTTAAAGAAACACTACCATTAGCGAACTTCCACACCTGCCACTCGAAAATATTCAAGTGCATTCGTGGTTCGTCTTGAATAATACTTCGTATTCCTGAACTAGTATCCGGCACTACATCAGCCAGTATTTTCCAGTTTTTTAACTCTCTCAAAGCCATGAAAGCCACTTCTGTCGCCCTCAAGCTTAATCCAGTCATCTCCTTTAAAGGCAAGGCTGCTTTGGTGTCTAGTTTAAAGATACCCTCTTGGATTTCAAAAAACTCTTGAACCTGCTGTAGTTGGCTGGCGAACAATAGGTTTAGCTGCTCAGGACTAAGTACCCCATGAGTTTTTAATTGCGAGCCTAGGGATTTGGTTGTAGATGCTTCAGTAAAAATTCTATCTATGACTCGCAAGTTTGCCCACCCGTGCTCCGTTATTTTACTGATTAAATCCCGACCATTTAATCTGTTGGCAGCAGCGACGACATACCCCTGTTCAAACCAAATGTAGAAGTGTTGGGAGTTAGATCCTCGAGGATGACGGTCTGGAATAGTAAAAATACTTAGACAACCGGATTTTCTTCCTTGGTCAATGAGCTGGAACAATTCAGCTAAGGAAAAATCCGTCAAAGAACTGGATAGCCTCATTAGCTCAAAAATTATAAATAAAGCAATTTACACTAGCTTGCACCTGATAACTACTTTCATTCTCTGCAAGCTTTATACTTGCTTTTGTCAAAAACTATTTTAGCTACTTTATGCTTTATAGCAATTGAAATTATCAGAAGATTTTGAGTCAATTATGAAGTCACATGAATTATATTAACTGTTCCAACACTAGCATCATATATAGGTTCAATATAGTGAACAAAAAACAGATGCAACATAACTTCTAATTTTATTTTACTTCCACTCAAATAAAAATTAACACTTTGCAACATATCCTGATAATGCTTGCTATGAAGATGATTTGGACTTTTTGCTTGATTTGTTTATTCCTTCTATTAAATCTTCTATTAAATAAGGAGACGCTAGCTGGGGAGTTATCTGAGCATTTGCTACATTTTCCCCAATGGGAGAAATTAACTTCCGTGCGACCTGCTGTCGGAGATTTGGTTTATCCTGACTGGATGATGGGTTCTTGGCAAGTGAAAAGTACGCTGGTGGATTTAGTTGCACCGTTAGCTCCCGACATCGTTACACCTGGATTTGAGGGTAATCGTCAGTATCTCAAAGAGCCTATAAGCTTTCCAGTGCGATTTGTGCGAAAAACAACGCCTGAACCTGGATTAAAAATCCTTCCCCAAACAACTCGCAAATCAGCAGTAGTAGGGGATAGAGCTTTTAATGGCTTGAATTTGGCAAAAGCATATTTAGGTGACACTGTGTTATCTGTCAAAGTAGATCCAGATTCTCCGAATCGTCAAATTACGTTTTTACGCGGTGAGCGTCAGCTTGTTTCCATTGTCGCAGCACGCGCTACAGAAAATACACCAGATGGCAAGTTCATCACCACAGAAGTGTTTCAACAACTGTTTAAAGGTGGTGGGCGTCCTTATTTCAACACTGTAGAATCCACTACCGCTTACCGCAAACTCGCTCTTAGCAATTCTACGATAGAGGCGGATCAAGTTACTGCTGTTTATCTGTCGCCTCAAGATCCAGATTACTTTAAGGCTGGCTCTCGACCAGTTGCACTCTATCGCTATCGCCTGGAATTTCTTCCTATCGACGAGGTTCCAACTACTCCTTAAGAATGATTTACTAGTCGAGGTATTGACTGGTTTGTAGTATATATGTAGTATAAAAAATCAAGCTAACGCTCTTAAACAGAGTGCATCATGGCAAAATTTAGAGATATTCTCAAATACTACGATCGCTATCGAGCGGTCATTATTTTCAGTATTGCCGCAGCAAGCATCTTTGAAATTGTTGATTTAGTCGTACCGTATGTTATAGGGCAGATTTTAAACGTACTTTCTGGACAACCAGTGGATCGTGTCATGCAGAATGCGATCGCCGCAGTTGCCAACATCACCCAACTACCACAAAATCGGTTACTATCTCTTGCAGTGCTAATGGGTGTAATCTTCCTCGTCACCGTTGTGAGAGCACCGATTCAAATGTGGGCAGCATGGTGGTTTCATTGGGATATTGCTTTGCGTACCCGGCGGGATAACTTCAAAAAAACGGTAGCAAAAATTCTCACCCTACCGCTAGAATTTTACGACGAAAATAATCCAGGACGCATTGCCGGAAAAATTTCCAAAGGTATAGAAAACCACACCTGGACTTATCCAGAAATGGCTGGACAATTGATTCCAAAGCTGTTCCGAGTGCTGGGTATTTTTGTAGTTATCTTGTTGATTGAGTGGCGCATCGCTTTACTATTTCTACTTTCGTTCGTGGTTATCCTCAGCTTCACTCTTAAGGATTTGAAGCAGTTGACGGAACAAGAACGACGGCTAGATAAATACATGGAAAATACCCAAAGCCGTAACTCAGAAATTATCACCAACATTAAAACAGTCAAAGCTTTTGCTACAGAACCACAAGAACTGAAACGGCAAAAACAACGGCTTAACCGCGAGTTTAAAGTTATTGTTTTCCGCATCCATCTTGGTTACATCAAGCTGGGTACTTTAAGAACGACTGTCATTCAGTTTTGTGTTTTTATGGTGCTAGGTTTGACGCTAGCGGCTACGGTAAAAGGACAAATTTCTCTGGGACATTTCGTTACGACTTTAACTGTTTCCAGCATGGCTTATGCCGAGTTGGAACCAATCAGCAACCTAGCAGAAATATTTGCCCGTCGTTATGCTTCAATGTTGGGGTATCACGAATTTATGCAGAAGCCGATTGGGGTAGATGCAGCTAGTTTGGAAGAGAGTAGTTCGGCTTATAATTTCACTGGAAAAGTTGAGTTTTCCCATCTGAGTTTCGGGTACGACAGCGATCGCCCAGTCCTTTCTGACATCAATCTGTTAATTGAACCATATCAAACAGTGGCACTCGTTGGGCGTTCAGGTTCAGGGAAGTCTACTTTAGTGAAATTGCTGTTTCGGTATTTTGAGCCGAATCAGGGGAAGATATTGATTGATGGGCAAGATATTCGGACGTTAGATGTTGGGAATTATCGGCGGCGGTTGGCGATCGTTCACCAAGAAGTAGACGTCTTCAATGGGACTTTGTTGGATAACCTGACATACGGCGATCGACAAGCGACTTTTCAGCAAGTTGAGGAAGCTTGTAGAATTGCCAGATTAGACGAAGTGATTCGCCAGTTACCCCAAGGTTACTACACAGTCGTCGGTGAGAGGGGTGTCAGGTTATCTGGAGGACAACGACAGCGATTAGGAATTGCTAGGGCGTTGTTAGTCAATCCAGATGTTCTGATTTTTGACGAAGCCACATCTAGCTTAGATTACGAGTCTGAGAGATTGATTCAGCTCGCAATGCGTTCAATTTTGGGAACCCGCACCACAATTATCATTGCCCACCGTCTGAGTACAGTACGTGAAGCAGATAAAATTGTGGTTCTGGATCAAGGCAAGATTGTGGAAGTCGGTAGTCATAATGAACTTCTGCGCCACGAGGGAATTTACCGCCGCTTGCATTCGTTGCAAGAGACAGGTGAACTCGTAAGCTAGCTAGTAGGCAAGCGGGAGTCCCCACATCATAATCTTTGATTTGGTGAGTCAGCACTGCAGGCGGGCTTCGCGGACTTCGGCGCGTTCGGTGACAAGAGCGGAACCGTGAGCGCGGTAACTGAGCCTGTCGAAGTTCAGCTCGTAGCTCGACTGAGCTTCAAAGGCTTGACTGAGTTACGAGCTGAACTCACGCCGAAGTCTTCAAAGGCTCGACTGAGCTTCAAAGGCTCGACTGAGCTTCGCCGAACGTCCGAACGTCCGAACTCCTCGCTGAACTCCGAACGGCTTCCCGCCGTGGGTGACTGACGTTGGCGCAGCCTCTTTGGACGAGATACCCGAAGGGTGAAGGAGTGTGTCACTCGCTTCTCAAACATATGCCCTAGGGGCACGCTGCGCGAACAAAATTATCAATTCAAAATTCAAACATTTTACCCACGGCTGTCTTTCGTGGGCTTGAAACAAGGACACCGTATTTCAAGCGAAAGGCGCGTCTCGTAAGCGCAAAGCGCAGACTCCGCCAACGCGTAGCGTGCCGTAGGCATAATACATCTTTTTTTGAAGTGGGCTTGTATCCCACAACTAACGTCTCGACACTTCGACAAGCTCAGTGCGGCGCTTCGCTCGACGTTAGTTTTTAAGCAATTTTGCATTTTGAATTTTGAATTTTGAATTGTTTTGTCACCTATTCCCTTTTTTTCTAAAAAAGCTTGCATTTTCAAAGACTTGTGATACGATAATAAATTGTGGGCGGCAAGGGTCGGTGTCCGAGTGGTTAATGGAGGCGGACTGTAAATCCGCTGGCTTACGCCTACGCTAGTTCGAATCTAGCCCGGCCCACCTCAAATTCGGTACCGAGTGCTGAGTTTTGAGTGACTAAAAACTAATATAGTGGCTTAGCATTCACAACTCAGCACTTAAAAACTAACTATGCCCGTGTAGCTCAGTGGTAGAGCACACCCTTGGTAAGGGTGAGGTCACGAGTTCAATCCTCGTCACGGGCTTTTTGCAAATAAGTAAAATAAAAATAACTAAAAATGTACATTAACTAGGGCTTGCTGAAAAAGTCAGAAAAAAGCAAGATCAGGATTGATTAGTTGCTCAACAAGGGTTGTGTATAATTTTCTATTATTTATAGAGGGGGAATTGATAATTTTCAATGATAGAGAATTGTAAAAAAGGTGTCGGTTTCAAAAATAGATATAAAAAAGCATAAAACAGTCGTGAGATCTCAGTAGAAAGATTCATGACTAAAAAAGTAATAGCAATTGCCGTTTCAGAGGTGTGAGCAAGTTTCGCCATCACTCTACCTAGGCTAAATCGTCTTTTAGCTTGTCCAAACTTTCCCTCAATAGAATTACGAATTCTCTCGGATTCTAGAGCCTGTTTCTTTTTTTCTTTACTCACGTGTGCGGCAGGTCTTCCCAGAGGCGGTCCACTGATTTTAATACCGCGCTCTTTGCACCAAGCTCGATTTTCTCTTGTGCGATAGATTTTATCAACATGAACGGATTCTGGATAATAGCCAGTGTAGTTTTTATATGCTTCTATTTGTGTTTTAAAATCTCCCGATTCATTAAAGTTATCCCAACTAATATGGTCTAAAAAGACATATCCATCAAAGCAGCTAGCCGACAATTTTGCCCCAAATTCTACGTCTTTACCTGCTTTCCCTCGAACAATTGGACGAATATGTGGTTGGGTTAAACTCACAATGCGGTCATCAATACTCTTTTTGTTATTTTCATACAACCAGAGTTGTTGACGATAGACTTCGGCTACTACTAGCAACATCTTATATTGCCGTTTACTAAGAATTTCTAGAGTTGCTCCTGCTTGAATTAATTGGTCAATATGAGATAAATTTCTTTTGATATATTGCAATTGTTTTTTAATTGCTTTTCTCCTATCTTTTTGAGATACGCGACGTTTTTTTGCTACCTCAAGATAATCCTTTCTGGCTACCTCTCGATATGTTCTTGGTTTTTTATCCAATTGACCCCTTATCTGTTCGTAAAGTAAGTCTATAATTTTTTCGGTATGCTTTCTTGCTTGATTTAGTAACTCTAAATCTGTCGGATAGCTAATATCACTCGGTGCACAAGTGGCATCTAATAATAATTTCCCCCGGTTTTTTGGGGTATTACCTTCTTTTCCTGATTCTTCTGTTTTTTTTTCATCCGGTTGAGAAGATGTTGTTTCTAGCATCTTCTTTACCATTTTTTGATTCACTTTGTTGACTAGCTCAACATTGATTCTTTCACGAAAATGCACTAGCATTGATGCATCAAATGGAGCTTCATTACTGTAGGACGACATCCCTATAAAATACTGAAGATACGGGTTTTCCTTGATTTGCTCTACTGTTTCGCGATCGCTTATTCCCAGTTTCTCTTTAATTATTAGTGCTCCTAGCGCCACCCGGAACGATTTGGCCGGTGCCCCCATTTCTTCATCAAATTTTGATGCATATTCCTCTTCAAATTCTGACCATGGTATTAGCCTTGCCATTATTACCCAACGATTATCAGAAGATAATTTTCCCTCAAAGGCAAGTTCAAAGCTTTCCGGTGGAATTTGAGTTGGTTCCTTTTTTCGGTACATCGTTACTTAAGCTACTAAGTATACCAGGAGCTTACGGTGATGCAAGGGTTTCAGAGTATTATAGCCTTTTTTCTTGCACTTGAATACATATCTCTGCTCTAAAAATCATAGAATGCTGCCTTTTCTTTCTTTTTCAGCAAGCCCTAACTAATTATTTGTCACTGTTAACAGATTGATGTCACTTTTAAACAGTTAATGTCACTGTTAACAGAATAATTGTCACTTCACCTGGCTTGCACAGTTATCGACAAATAATTACTAGTTTTCTAGTTTTAACGAATTAAATGTCAACATTGCTGAGTTCATTTTATAATTCTACTTTCAACGAAGAAGATTGAACTCGTGACCTCTTTCAACCCACCTATATTTAAAGAATATATTGGAATTTTGAGCCTAGCTTGCGGAACATAGTAATGCTCTTTTAACCCGCCCCTATCCGGGAGGGTTGTTGTAACCATGCCCATTTAAACAACAGAATCAAGACAGCTTGTCTTTCAACCCGCCTCAAGCTAGGAGGGGCGTTGAGACATCGCAACCAGAATCAGCCTTTCTCTAATGAAGGGAGCTTTCAACCCGCCTCAAGCTAGGAGGGGCGTTGAAACTCCCTCCAATCCCTAGACCTCCAGCTACGACTAATGCTTTCAACCCGCCTCAAGCTAGGAGGGGCATTGAAACAATCAAAAGGAATCCTCTTGATGCTTTCGATGGAAAACTTTCAACCCGCCTCAAGCTAGGAGGGGCATTGAAACGTAAGTGATTTGTATCACTTAAGTAAGACTGTGTTTCTTTCAACCCGCCTCAAGCTAGGAGGGGCATTGAAACACCTAGAGGAATGATCGGTAAATATGGACAGATGACACTTTCAACCCGCCTCAAGCTAGGAGGGGCATTGAAACTCATACCAGTAACGTATATATGATCCTCCATCTTTACTTTCAACCCGCCTCAAGCTAGGAGGGGCATTGAAACTGAACAACAGGCGATCGCATGGGAGGAAGCTGTTAACTTTCAACCCGCCTCAAGCTAGGAGGGGCATTGAAACGTTGACGGCGCAAGAGGAAGAGGTGATTCGTAGCAAACTTTCAACCCGCCTCAAGCTAGGAGGGGCATTGAAACCCGACCGACCTACTAAATCCAGTGAGCCAATAGATTTACTCTTTCAACCCGCCTCAAGCTAGGAGGGGCATTGAAACCCCTTGGTAATACGTTCGTACTGATAATAAAGTGATTCTTTCAACCCGCCTCAAGCTAGGAGGGGCATTGAAACGTTAATTCTGATAACACGTTATTGCTTTCGCTTTTAATCTTTCAACCCGCCTCAAGCTAGGAGGGGCATTGAAACTGTGCGCTTCAAACCCCTGATTTGTCAAAATTTCCGGAGGCATTTTTGTCAAGGCTGCCAAAATCGCCTGTCAGTCAACACTTAAAAAAGTAAATCAACTGAAACTTCAAAGGCTAGAAATCTCGCTAAACAAGAGATTTAAAACTTTGGCATGGCTCCCGGTAAAATCGCTCCCGCTTTGGCTTGCCAAAAAATAATTAAGGTGGGTTCCTCCTTGCTCGGAGGTGATTCAGTAGCCGCCACTGCGGTAAACCCGCACCTCTATTACTGGGGGCGCACCTGATTCCTATCCATAAGGGATAGCAGCTTCAAGGTGGGCAGCTACCAGGGTCAGAAAGCAAGACTGTTTGACAACAGTCAAACTAACCCACATTTATCATTGTTCAGAGGCGTATTTACGCATGAACAACGGCGCTGTTGATTACTTATTTTATTTTCAAGGTTCGGAAGAAAGTTTGTGTATTAAGAATTTTTACGAGAGTGATAAGCTGCGATCGCTAACTCTTTTGCCTTGTTGTGTGGACTTCCTCGGATAGGCTGCTTTCCTTCCTCTATAACAATTCCAGCTTGAGCCGCTGACGAGCAAATGCTCGAAATCAATCTGCCATAGCTCCACTGATGGACGCTATGCCGATACTGTTTAGCGTAATTTTTCTGGGCTTCAAGACATTCAGGGCATTTTTGTTCAGCTTTAGCTTGAATTTCGCTATTAACTTGCTCGCGCATATCGCCCAACTTAGGAACGACAATACTGCCAGCGGAGTAAGCTTGGGCGATCGCCACAATTTCTTTAGCCAGTAATCTGTCTACATATTGTCCTAACTCTGATTCTCCAAATCGATTGGGTGCAGCAAGCGTTTGGGCGATTTGGCGTTTGTGGGATAAGGAGTGCTTTTGCTTTTGCTGTCGGTTTAAAAGTTTGTAATTGTCACCTAATAGCTGTTTAATACTGCGGTAGGTAAGGACTTTACCTGTTGTGGCATCCACTACGGCTACTGTTGCGGGTTTTTCTAAACCGAGGCTTACACCCACAAGAACGTGAGATTGACCTTTATGTAAAGGTTTGCTGGGACGAGGGAAAGGGTTGTTAATTCTGGCTAGCGTGGAGTTTTTTCGCTTTATATGAGCTAGCTGTTTCTCATTTAGGTCACCTTTCTCTTTTGTTTTGGTGATAGTTTTGGCAATTTCTTCTGCTTTTTCTTGTCTAACCAGTTCTGTTCCTTCATCTGTCCACAGGCGGGTATCTACACAACAGTAGAGACTCAAGCGGTGAATGTTCCAAGGTGCGCCTGCCGCCGCGCTACCGCGAACGCCTTTATCTTCCCCTTCGAGCCAAGCAATGCGTCCGCTACGAAGGGTGAATAAGCTGCTAGAGTGTTGATTTTTACTTTCATGCTTAATTTGTTGGTCTTCTAGAAAGCGTTGAAACCAGTGCAGATAACGTTGGTCGCAATAAACTTCAAATGTATGCTCGCTCAATCCATTGAATTTTACACAGATACGCCCTTTGTGGTTTTTAAACCAAGTCATGTCTGAGTTGGTTTCGTAAGCAACTGGAAATGGCACAGAACTTGATTGCCTTAAAAGACTGTTTTGCCAAGATTTTGCTTGTGCTTCATTGTTAGGAACTTGATGAGTAGCGAGGAAGAGAGTTTCTAACCATGTGGTATCAGTTAAATCTCGACCTTTGGGAATTCGAGCTTCTAGCTGTTCTCTTTTGCGTTCAATCTGAATTTCAATCTTGCGGCGACGTTGAGCAAATTTTTCAGGGTCTTCTTCTTTATCACTAACTTTGCAGCCATTTTTGAGCAAATAACTAATAGCACAACGAGTTAAGTTGTCTTCTGTATCGCGGTAAGCCTGAAATAAAGTTGCAGATAAACTGCGATTATTGTCTGAATTTTGAGATTTTCTGGTCTTTTTGCCTGTCTTACCTTTTTTCTGCTTAGCTTCCACTGGAGCAGACTGTGGACTAAACTGAGCCAAGATTTCATTAGCTTTTATACGAAGGCTGTCTAAAGCAACACCACTGGCTTCTAGTAATTCAGCATCACTTCTAAGCATTTCTAGCCAGCGAGTTTTCCCTTCGAGTTGGTACTGTGATCGCTTCATTAGAGCTAGCCATGATTTGTAGATTTGACACTCCCACGGCTATGAAGATTTCGCTTCGCTCATCTTCACAAAAAGCCGTGGGATTCTAGGCTCAACGTCGGAAGTTGCTTATGCAGGTTTGCACCAACATGAGTAGAGCTTCCAACTCCCCTAGCGTTTCTTGCCTTCTTCTTAGAAGTCGGCTTGCTTTCCCCATGCCCTGAGGTAGCAATTTTTTCTTTGCCCTTACGAAGTATATTGATTGCAGCCGCATAGTCACGTTGCAGAACACAACCACATTTGCAAGTGTGCGTTCTAGTTGACAACGATTTCTTAACCATCGTGCCGCATTTTGGACACTCCTGTGAGGTATAGTGTGGTTCCACAGCAAGTGCTACCTTCCTATACTTTTGGGCAAAGTATTCTAGATAGCTCCGAAACTGTCTCCATCCAGCGTCATTAATGCTTTTTGCTAGATGGTGGTTACGCACCATATTTTTAACCTGCAAGTTTTCGTAGACGCATAAGTCGTTAGACCGCATGACGTGACGCGCCCTCGATTTGGCGTGTTCGGTACGTTGTCTACTTATCTTCAGGTGCTTACGTGCGTATCGGTTTCGAGCCTTCTTTCTACCGTTCTTACCTTTCTCCTTTTTGTATATTCTTCGTTGAACGTGCTTAACTTGTTTCTCGGTTTTACGCAAAAAACGAGGATTGGGTTCATGGTATCCGTTTGAGTCGGTATAGAAGTGTTCCAATCCAAAATCTAAACCAATCTCTTGACCTGTAAATTGAACCGTTTCCTTGCATTCCACATCAACACAGAATTGGACATAGTACCCATCAGCACGACGGACAATCCGAACTCGTTTAACGGACTTAACAGGATGCGTGTGTATGTCCCATTTGCCCATTAGCTTGAGTTCACCAATGCCTTTTTTATCAGTGAAAGTGATTCTACGCTTTGTTGGGTGTAGTGACCATCCACTAGTTTTGTATTCAACAGAACGGTTGTCATGTTGAAAACGTGGGAATCCTTTCTTCCCTGGTTTAGCTTTTTTGCAGTTATCGTAAAATCGAGAAATAGCAAGCCATGCTCTCTCGGCAGCAGCTTGTACTGCCATTGAATTAAGTGCTGCAACAAAGGGAAAGTTAGCGCGTAGTACTGTTGAATATCGGCTAATAGCAGCATTATTAATACTGTCCTCTTTAGAAGAGTCCATCCAATAACGCAAACACTTATTTCTAACAAATTGAGTAGTCTTAATAGATTCTTCAATTGCTTGATATTGTGCTTTATTAGCTTTTGCTTTGTATTCTAGAACTAACACGCGCTCACTCACCTCCTTGTATTTTCTGTAAAATTAATCTAACATAATATGGTTGATAGATACAAGCTATTGACCACAAGTTTACACGATTTTTATATATGCTTGACAAGTATAGGCACAAAACAACGTCAGTCACGTTGATTAACTATCATTTCGTATGGATACCAAAAAGAAGAAAAAAAGTATTATACGGACTAGTTGCAAAACGACTAGAAGAATTGCTTTATGAAAAAACGAAAGAGCTAGATTGTGAGATCCTAGCTCTTGAAATTATGGAAGACCACGTTCATCTATTTCTTTGTTGTCCGCCTACTTTAGCACCAGACCAAATAATGTTTCGATTAAAAGGATATACATCAAGAATCCTTAGACAAGAATTTCCATACTTGCTTAAACTGCCTTCAATGTGGACTAGAAGTTATTTTTGTGGTACTGCTGGAGATGCTTCAAGTGAAACAATTAAAAAGTATATAGCTAATCAAAAGACAAGATAGACTGCACCTGAAGGTGCAACGCATTCATCCCACGGCTAAAAGCCGATGGGCTTTCTGCTCTCGATATTGTAATTAACTAATGCGATCGCACTCGTATAAAACCGTGCTGGTTGACCGATGAAACGAGGGTCAGTTTTCAAAGGTTGGCAGAGTTCTTTGACAATACCAGTCGGGTGTTTACCCTTTTGTCGCCAAGTCTCAAACTCTGGGTGTTGAGCCACTTGAGATAGCAATTCGTTTATCAGTGGCGTGTTTTTCTCTGCCATCAGCTTCCATAGCTGTTGGCGAGTATTAACGCTGGCGACAAGACGACATTGAATCGTGATTTGGCTCATGACTTTTTATTAAACAAATACGTTTATTAATAACATATTTGTTCAATAAAAAGTCATGAATAAAATAGTTTCATGCAGGAAACATTTTTTACGAGCAAACAAGCTGCTGAAATGACAGGGTGTACTCTTCGCCAGCTCCAGTACTGGCGTGAGAAGGGTGTAGTTGTTCCCGTTATCAGTGAGACGGGAACAGGACGTAGTATTTATTACTCAAAAGCCAATATAGTTGAACTGGCAGCAATGGCATATTTGCTGTCTGCGGGGTTAAGTTTTGAACTAGCCAGTGAAACCCTCAAAAAGCTAAAAGACCAAGAGCCGGATTTGTTTAATTCAGGTAAGGGAAAGCGTTTTATGTTGCTATGGGATGGGAAAAAACGAACGCTTTTACTTATGGAGTTTGACCGAGAAAAGGCGATCGCATCTCTTGATGAAGGTAAACCTGTGATTCCTGTATGGTTGGACGTAATTTATCAGCAGTTGGCGGTTAAGGAGCGAAAATCTTGCAGCGAAGTAAATAACTATGAGCAATGAAGCTAATACCTGTCGTAAGTATGTTGAGCCAAAGTTAGAAGATGCGGGGTGGGAGACACAACCCCATGATTACTATGAGCAGTATTACTTCACTGATGGTAAAATTCGACCCAAGAATAAGCGCCAACCTCGTGGCAAAAGGAAGTTTGCAGATTATCTGCTGCTGTATAACGGGGAATTTCCCTTGGCTGTAGTAGAGGCGAAGCGGAAATACGCAACTCCTGACGAGGGACTGGAACAGGCGATAGACTATGCCAAGATTCTAGGGCTGAAGTTTGCTTACTCTACGAATGGCAAAGGGATTGTAGAATACGACTTCATCACAGGCAAGCAGTCTGATGTGATAGACTCGTTTCCCAGTCCGGATGAGCTTTGGCGACGGTTAAGGGGAGAAGCTAAGGAGCAAATCAGAGAGGATATTGCTGAAAAACTCCTGACTCCTTTTTATCCAACGCCAGGTAAAGAGCCACGTTACTATCAACGCAATGCTATTAATGCTGCACTGGCGGCAATTCTCAAAGGTCAAAAGCGACTGCTGCTGACACTGGCTACGGGAACGGGTAAAACCACTGTTGCTTTCCAAATATGCTGGAAACTCTCAAGTATAGAGTGGAATGTGACTGGCGAATCTCGTCCCCCCAGAATCCTGTTTTTGGCAGACCGGAATGTGCTTGTAGATGACCCAATGAATAAGGATTTCTCCGCGTTTAATCAGGAGAAAATTTACAAGATTCAGGGAACAGCGAAAAAGGGACGCGATATCTACTTTGCTATTTATCAAGCGATTGGTGATAGAGAAGATAGTTTTGGACTATACAGAGAATATAGCCGTGATTATTTTGACTTGATTGTTGTTGATGAGTGTCACCGAGGCAGTGCCAGGGATGAGAGTAACTGGCGGCAAATTCTGGAGTATTTTGAACCAGCTTATCAGTTAGGATTAACCGCAACACCGCTACGCGATGATAACGTTGACACTTATCGTTACTTTGGTAATCCTCTTTATACTTATTCTCTCAAACAAGGGATTGCAGATGGTTTCTTAGCTCCGTATCGGGTTTATCGGATTACCACCCGTTCTGATAAAGAAGGATGGCAACCCACTGCTGGACAACTAGATCGCTACGGACGCACGATTCCTAATGAACTTTATCTAACTCCAGATTTTGAACGGAAATTAGTCAGACAGGTACGGACAAGAGCGATCGCCCAACATATTACCGACTTCCTGAAAAGCACTGACCGCTATGCCAAAACCATAGTCTTTTGTGTGGATGAGGAACACGTTAAGGCGATGATCAAGGAACTACGCAACTTCAATAGCGACATTACTAAAGACAATCCTGATTATATAGCGGTTCCCGCTTGAGTGAGGTACACAGTATTGGTAAATTGAGACAAGGATCTATTGGGGCATCACGAATGAAAGCTTACTCGATTGATTTGCGTCAAAAAATCATTGATGCTTATAATACCTACATTCCGCAGGTTAGCAGGTCGAGTAATGGTATTTTCAGATCCCACACGGCATGAGTCTGGGAGGGTCTTGGTTGTTGGATAATAATTTGATGGCTCTTTGAAAGAGCGATCGTTAACTCACTCGCAAGTTTCTTAGTACAAGCCATGAAGCAGCAATTGCCAGACATTCAAACCCAAGACATAGATCATTTGGGAATTATTGCGGGTATCGTTGATGACATTGGCATTGTAGAAAAAATCGATACATTGATCGGTACTCACCCGCTAGAAAAAGTAAGTGCGGGTCAAGTTGTTAAAGCCATGATTCTCAATTGTATGGGATTTTTAACTGCCCCATTATATTTATTTCATCAGTTTTTTATAGGTAAAGCAACGGAGCATCTGCTAGGTTCGGGGGTATTACCTGAACATCTTAATGATGACAGATTAGGAAGAGTTTTAGACCAACTACACGCGGTTGGACTATCAAGAGTGTTTCTAGAAATTGCATTGGTTGCTGCCAAACGGTTTAGCATATCTTCAAAAAGAATGCATTTAGACGGGACAAGTTTTCATGTGCATGGAGAATATAAAGATGACTCAAAAGCCAGAGAAATTGAGTCATATCCGACGACACTTCAGTCATTACCAACTCTAACCGTAACCAAAAATGAGGTAGCACCACTACGAATAGAAACGACTAAAAAATCAGTTGTCATAAAAAGCGAAAATCAAGTTGAAACTGAAGATTTTCAGGCGATTCACATTACCCACGGTTATTCTAGAGATCATCGTCCTGACCTCAAGCAGTATCTTATGAATATCATGAGTAGTAGTGATGGAGATGTGCCACTATTTTTGCATATTGGAGATGGCAACGAAGCTGAAAAAACTAGATTTCCCACACTGATTAAAGAATTTAAAAACCAATGGACTTTTGAAGAGGTTGAAGTCTTTGTTGCTGACAGTGCTTTATACTCAGAGTCCAATATTAAGACATTAGGAGATTTGCCGTGGATTAGTCGAGTTCCTCTGACTTTGAAAACAGCTAAACAGTTGGTAGAAACGCTAGCTTCATCAGAATTTCTCCCCAGTCAAATCGCCGGATACACTATTGCTGAAATCAAGAGCGATTATGGAGAAGTGGAGCAGAGGTGGTTAGTTGTTGAAAGCCAGGTGCGGCGAAAAACTGACTTAAAACAATTGAGTAAACAGTTAGATAAACAACAGAAAATCCAGCAAAATGCTTTACAGAAACTGTGTCGTCAAGAGTTTAATTGTGAAGCTGATGCCCGTGAAGCCGCTCAACAGCTGGCTACTAAAATGAAATATCACCTTCTGGAGAATATAAAGGTAGTAAAGAGCGCTCATTATCACAAATCAGGTCGCCCTYGTGCATTGCAACCGCCGAGTCAGCTAAGTTATCATGTTCAAGCTAATTTAGTATTCAATCAAGTTGCCATAACTACTGCTGAAAATCAAGCAGGACGGTTTATCCTAGCAACTAACTTAACAGACTTTGAACAATGGAGTCCGACAGATGTACTTCTAGAATATAAACAACAGTCTGGTTCTGAGCGAGGTTTTAAGTTTCTCAAAGACCCGATTTTTTTCGCTTCGAGTGTATTTGTCAAATCCTCTAAACGGGTAGCAGCTTTGGCAATGATAATGGGTTTATGTTTGCTAGTCTACACGATTGGACAGCGACAACTTCGTCACAATTTAGCAGCCGATAACGAGACGATTCCTAATCAACTAGGGAAACCAACTGTGACTCCTACTTTGCGTTGGGTATTTCAATGTTTTCAATCTGTTCATCTAGTTTTAGTTTCAGGAACTAAACTGGTAACTAACCTGACTAACGAACGAAAATTTCTCCTACAATTTCTGGGTTCAGCTTGTCAAAAATATTATCTTCTCTATTAAAGCTTTTCCCCAGCATAAGCGCGAATGAGGACGTTTATTTTTGTGCTTCTCCCTTACCTAATAACAGCTCATTCTCACTCAAGCTCATAGCTACTACGAGTGAACAGTAAAACTCATTTGTATTTAACGATCGCTCTTTCAAAAAGTAGCCAATTTCAGTAGACCGAAAAGTTTGGCGAGCGCTAAAAAATAGTAGTCTGTAATACCGTTTATTCAGGAATGTACAAAAGCTGATTTTGAGAGACAATTTATAAGTTGAACTTATAAAAAGAGTGCTAAACCAACCAAAATCAGCCGGACGGTAAACAAACTTCACAGGCTACCCCATAGTTGCGGTCTACTGCCTGACGTAAAAATTCAAGCATTTGTTTGAGTGTAAAAAGATGAGAAAAAACTTGCCTAGAACTTCTTTTTAAACGACTGAGATAATGCCATACTAGATAAATCCAAACATTAATAATTAAGAATGCCAAAGCTACAAATAGAAACCGAATAGTGGGATTTTTAATAGTAGTTTTTATCCGGCATTGGTTTTTCATTCGGTAGCTGCTTTCAATTCCAAAACGGAGGCGATAGTCATCATGTATAAGCTGCAAAGTTAACTTAACTTTATAGACTGCGTAAACAAAAAATTCTCGCCCATGTGCGCGTCTTTTACCATTTTTATATGTGCAAACTATCCAGACTGTAAAAGTTACTGAACCATAGAAGATCGCTGTTTAAAGTGTAACTAGTTTTGTAACTACGCCGACCTCTAATTAATTGTCTAGTCCCGGACGACTTACCTCGAATAATAGCTGGCATTTCAAARGGAATATCGAGAGATTGCAACCATCTGATGACTGGCACACAAAAGAATTCCCGGTCTAAATACAATCGCTCAATTCTCAAATTCAAAGGCTCAATTAGTGCTAAAAGATAAGTGATAATTGCAACTAAAGTATTTTGTTGTTGAACAGCTTTTATAGCTAAAGTGACTCGTTTATTTTTCTTAATTACATAGATAGTCGCGTAAGCATAAAAAGAACAAGTACCACTTTTAGCTTGACTTCTATAAATGAAAGGTGCTTCGGCTGTGGATGGCTCACCATAATAAGGAATTAAGTTAAAATCGATAGCAATTTTTTGTTTCCCTTGTCGAATTCCTTCTGGTAAACGGCTTTGAAGTGCAGCATTTAAGTCTGATTCTAGAGAATTTATGTCAGTATACTTCTCTAAATGGTAACGAACATCGTTGCTTGTCGGAACATTTTTTAGGACTTTAGTAGTGTTTTCAATGCTATCCCTTTGGGTGGCTGCCCGAATTAAAATTTCAAAAATATTTTGTTGTTCACACTTGCCTTGAGTCCGAATTGGAATATGTTCTGTTAAACAGTTAACTACTTCATTTAAGGTTTTACTATCCGTTAAAACTGGCTCCTTTGAACTCATAGCCAAACCAAATAATCCTCTATTTTGCTTCTTTACCTCCATACTTTACAAAAATTGCATACTACGGATCTAGAACTATGTTTTGGTGGGCGCGTTATCCTTAACTTTTTAGGTGATAAATTAGTTTTACTTATTTAAAGTTTCTCAAGAAGTTTTCGAGAAAATGTATCTAAGAATACGGTTTTTTGAACAACAGTCGGTTTTATAGGTATTGCTCTGTGCGCGATCGCCAAACTTTTCGATCTACTGAATTTAATAACTAAATACTACTTAAGCCTATTTCATCTTTCCTTGTTACACTTTTGCCTCTTTATTCGCTGATTTGCGGTTTCTCCTTACAGGTCCAAGATATAAGATTACTTAATCTGCTTACCTGCGGAATGTAGGTTTTAATGTCGCGTGTAAATGGAAACGTAAAATCCAGGGAGTTACACCGGAAGAGGGGTGGTTTCTCCTCACGAATTTAGAAACTTTAGAGTTAGCGCTCGCTAGCTATAAAAGAAGATTTGATATTGAAGAAATGTTTCGTGATTTTAAGAGTGGTGGTTATAATTTAGAAGGAACAGCCGTGTCGGGTGAGCGATTTCTTGCTCTTATTTTACTGATAGCGTTCGCGAAGCGTGCGCGAAGCGCTCTCGCCTATACTTCTGCCACTTTATATGGACAGAAAATTAAACGTATCGGTCTACAGAAATATGTCGGTCGCGTTAAAGAATATGGACGCATTGAAAGACGCCATAGCAGTTTTTACATTGGATTATATGGCTATACTTGGGTCAATTTCATGGAAAGTTGCCAGGAGTTAGTCATAGAGTTATTGAAATTAAGTCCTAATAAGCGAAAATATTATCAACAGGGACAGAGGGCTATGAAGCTTATTATCTCAGCATTCTAGCCGTTTTTGTCGCCCCGTCAGTAGATTGACACAACTCCAATTCGTCCGGTCAATTACCACATAAATTATTTTTTCCGAGGTCAAATATGTTTCTAACCATGTCTTAACAATAGGAAACCAAATTTTTTGAATTGTAAGGTTTTGTAATGACAAAAATCTCTGTATTTTCTTTCTTCTACTTTCAAATGTAATGGGAATCGGTAGAGCGGTAGCCAAAGCTTCTAGACTGACCTTTTTAATCGATTGCAGCAGGATAATCAGAATTTTGAGAAAAATGTATTCGGCAAGATTGAATTGACTTTTCAGGTGTGTTTGGTAAAATACAGGCAACATTTTCAATAGATAGGTCTTATTGACATTACTTGACTTATCTTTTCTTACCATAAATCGCTGTACTCTTTATCAAATAACCTTTTCAGCCTATTTTGTCGCCCCGTCAGTAAAATAACACAGATTCAAAGTGAGGAACAACGTCAGCGCGAGATTTTTAAGAATGAGCAAGCAAAAGGCGATGCTATCTACTGGGCGATTTATAATCTTGACCGCAAAAACCCGAACAGTCAGCAGGATTTTGAGCATTTACCGCCTGAGCAATTAGTGGCAGATATTTTGGAGAAGGATAGGCGAGTTGCTGAGATTATGGCGGAAATAAAAGCTATATTGAAGTTAACTGACGGTAATTAATTGTTAATGAGTGCATCAGCCGAAAACAGTCCTTCTATTCGTCATTATTTTGTTGATGAAGCAGGAGACGGAACACTGTTTAATAGCAAAGGCAAGATTCTTATTGGAACTGAAGGCTGTTCTCGTTTCTTTATACTAGGGCTGTTGGATGTTCTTGAACCGGAGTTTCTAGCAAAAAACTTAGAGGAACTAAGAGCTAGTTTGTTAGCCGATCCATATTTTAAAAAAGTTCCATCGATGCAACCAGAAAACCAAAAAACAGCTATAGGATTTCATGCTAAAGATGACATTCCTGAAGTTAGACGAGAAGTGTTTAATTTATTGAAAAGGCATGAGCTAAAGTTTTTTGCAGTAGTCAGAGACAAGCAAAAGTTACTCGAATACGTTAGGGGACGTAATCAAATTGACCATTCTTATCGCTATCAGCAGAATGAGTTATACGATTATCTGACGCGGAGGTTATTCAAAGACCGCTTACACAAAGATGATGGATATAATATCTGCTTTGCAAAAAGGGGGAATTCTGACCGAACTGCCGCTCTTAGAAATGCTTTAGAAGCAGCTAGAGGCAAGTTTAATGAACAATGGGGTATAGCTAGCACTGCTCCTATCAATATTACTGCTAGCACACCACCTCAATCTCCCTGTCTGCAAGCTGTTGATTACTTTTTATGGGCGCTACAACGCCTATATGAACGCCGTGAAGACAGATATGTTGAGTTTCTTTGGTCAGGGTTTAAGCTGGTGCATGACATTGATGATACTAGGCAAGCACGTTACGGAGTTTACTATACTCGCAAAAACCCTTTAGCCTTATCAAAAATACCAGGGATATAGGATTGTTAAGCCGCAGCTCTACAATCACACGGCATGGAGCCGAGTTTTGTCCCTGGTAATTAAATTATATCATTTTCAGCTATAGCTATATAAGCAAAATAGTAAATAATATAACATAATTAAAATTTGTTTTCAAGGCAATCGCCAATATGAGTCGAGTCCACCCCTTAGTGCCATTAGGTGAGATACTTCAACTTCAACGCCGTTGGATAAAATTAAACCCAACTCAAATGTATACTGAAATCGGTATTCGCTCATTTGGTAAAGGTATATTTCATAAAACTCCTGTTTTGGGAGCATCACTAGGAAATAAGCGCGTATTAGAGATTCATCCAGGCGATATTGTTTTTAGCAATGTATTTGCCTGGGAAGGAGCGGTTGCTGTTGCAAGTCAGGCAGAGGCAGGAAAAATCGGCTCTCACCGTTTCGTCACTTACACACCTATCAGTGATAAATGTGACCTTGAGTACCTGCGGCTGTTTTTCTGCTCTGAGGCTGGGTTAGAAGTTCTCACAAGAGTATCACCAGGATCTGCGGGACGTAATCGCACTCTAAACATAGCCCAATTTGCAAAACAGTTAATTCCACTGCCACCTGTGGAGGAACAGCAGCGGATTGTGGGGCGGTTTAAGGAACTGGCGGTGAAGATTGAGGAAGCGCGATCGCTACGTCAAAAATCACTCGAAGAAACAGAAGCATTACTTCAATCTGCGCGTCGTAGGCTTATAGGTGATACTCCTGACGATGGATGGATACCCTTAACGAAATACGTTAAAGAAATTGAAAATGGATGGAGTCCAGCGTGTGAAAGTCGTCCTGCTACAGTTGAAGAATGGGGAGTATTAAAATTAGGGGCTGTTTCATTTGGGACTTTTAATGAAAATGAGAATAAGGCTCTACCTATAAATTTAAAACCCAAGTCTGAATATCAAGTTCATCCTGGCGATTTTTTAATGAGTCGCGCAAATACTTCTGAACTTGTGGGTGCTTGTACAATTGTAGAAAAAACTCGTTCAAAATTAATCCTTTGTGACAAAATTTTCCGATTTCTTTTTAGAGAAGATAGTCCTGTAATACTTCGCTACTTAGACGATGTTCTTAAATCGCCTGCTATAAGAGAGCAAATTGAGCGAGGTGCTTCAGGAACATCTTCAACTATGAAAAATATATCTAAAGAAAAAGTATTAAAGCTGTTAATTCCATACCACACTATCCCTGAACAATGCCGCATCGTCACCTACCTCGATCAACTCCAAACCAAAGTAGACAAAATGAAACGCCTCAGAGAACAGACTATAAAAGAACTTGATGCACTTTTACCTTCTATTCTGGACAAAGCATTTAAAGGAGAACTGTGAAAAGAAGCAGGGACGAGATTTTTGTAATCAATAAATAGTTGGTACAGAAAATAGCAACACGGTATGAAGCCAGAAGACTTTCAAAATAGCCCAACAGGTCGATTGGTGCAAATTATACAAGGAGAAAATCCTTGTTTTGCTTTTGTTCCCAACCTCACATCTTGCACCAAGAATTTTTGATGTAAATTTATTACTCAACATGAAACCGAAAGCCTTGATTTGGCGATGAAAGCCAATAAAAATCAGGTAGCTTTTTTGTGCATCTTTTTATGTTGCCTATGTTTGTACGGTGAGGTGCAAGATGTGAGCAACCCTTTACCACCAGTGTTAGAACTGGATACAGAAATTTGGCGCACACTTTCTGATGCTGACCGAGCCTTGGGTGAACTTGCAGGATTAGGACGTACTATGCCCAATCCTAATCTTCTCATCCGTCCATTTATTCGCCGGGAGGCAGTCCTGTCTTCACGTATTGAGGGAACCCAAGCAGATATTACCAACCTCTACGCCTATGAAACCGGACAATTAACCATTCCAGGTATAAGTCCTTCTCCTCCAGAATCTGATGTACGAGAAGTGTTGAATTATGTGCGTACTCTAGAATATGGCTTAGAAAGACTCAAAACTCTGCCTATTTGCTTACGTTTTATGTGTGAACTCCATGAGCGTTTAGTAGATGGTGTACGTGGAGAAAAAGCAGCTCCTGGAGAATTTCGTCGTTTTCAAAACTGGATTGTAGTGCAAGGGCTAACTATCAACGACGCTCGATTTATTCCTCCACCTGTGCCAGAAATGGAGGAATGCCTTCAGGAATTAGAAAAATATCTTAATAGTGACTGTAGTTATCCACCACTTATTCGGATAGGTTTAATTCATTATCAATTTGAAGCCATCCACCCTTTTATTGATGGTAATGGACGTATTGGACGATTACTAGTCTCACTATTACTTTTGCATTGGAACTTATTACCCCTACCCTTGCTTTATCTTAGTGCTTTTTTTGAACATCATCGACAAAAATATTATGATTTAATGCTCAGTATCAGCCAGGGTGGAGCTTGGCGGGACTGGCTAATATTTTTTCTACAAGGGGTAACAGAACAATCTAAAGATGCCTTACTCCGGTCGAAACGGTTACAAGATTTGCAGTTGCAATGGAGACAAGACTTAACTCAAACCCGTGCCACAGCCCTATTGTTGCGTCTTGCAGACAGCTTGTTTGAATCTCCTATTCTCACTATTCCCCAAGCTCAGGCAATTATGGATGTTAGCTATCGCTCTGCACAACAGAACGTTGAAAAGCTAGTCAATGCAGGTATCTTGGTGCAGGCTAGTGAAGGCTCTTACGGAAAGATATTTATTGCACCAAAAGTTTTACAAGTGATTGGTGAGTAATTTTACTGAAATTATACTTTTTAGTTAAAAAGTATAATTTTCTATATTAGAATTATACTTGAGTTGCAATCTCTGTAAAGCCATGTCAACACTGGGTTTAGATAGCTGGATAGTAGATTGTCGTTTGGATTTGCTCCCAATTCACTCACAGCGTTGCATTTTAGCTACGCTGCAATCACCTGAAAAATTTAAACAGACTTCTGATACCTTGTCATCTCCACAAACGTCAGAAAAGACCGCTGACACCACCCATCTACCCACAACGCCGGAACCTTAAACCTTGCCCCACAATTTGGACATTCTGATAGTAAGCGTAATTTGTGGCTCGCGCACTCCTGCGTCACCTTAAACTGCCATTCAATTTTGTGACAAGGTGACTGAGCATAACAAGCCCCACACAACCGAATTGGCTCGATTTTCATCCCCACTTCAGTAGGTGGCAACATCTGCTCTAACCTATCAGCATCAACTCCCACCACAGTAGCTAATGCCTCCAACTGCTGCCGAGAAGGAGGAGGATTAAAGCGAAACTTTTCCCATCGGGCGATGGGCAAAGCCCCGCCGTAGGCGATCGCACCCCCAAGTCCTGCTGCTTTACCTAAACCCGTAGGCGTTAAATCATTTGCTCGTCGAAAGCGTCCTAAAAAGTGACTCAGACTTTCTCCCTCTAGTGGTTCCACTCGAAACAGCCAAGATTGAATTTCTGTAACTTCCATTATTTGTACTCTGCTGCTACTTCTTTGAGCGTTTCCAAATCAACCTTCTGTAATCCTTTCTTCAACGCACGAATTGCAGACTCTCGCAAAATCATGTCCAGCAAACCAATATAACCGCTCGTTGCTTCTCCCAAAGTTTTCAGCATTGTCTTACTGGAAAGATTGGAAGCAACAGACAATTGCAAAACCTTCTTCTCCCAAATTTCCACCGTCCGCTTAAAATCTTCTCCGGACAACTTGCCGAAACGATGACAACCCCGAAAACGGTTGTAAACCTGTTCATCCCGCTTAATCACAGCGTCCAAGCGGTCAGTTCCTACCAAAATCACCGATATTTCCAATTTGTCAAAAATATCACGCACTTCTGCAAAGGTTTTCGGCTTGAAGCGGTCAGCTTCATCAATGATGAGCATTTCCACACCACAACCTTTCAGAACTCGCAGCGTTCTATCCCGAATTTCAGCTACTGTTCCTTTAATAACCTGGTATTTCAAATGCTCAAGAATTACACTGAATAACTCTTTAGCGCCGCACTCTTGGGGAATTTGGATATAAGCCACAGGTACAGTTGGCGGTTTTCCTGCTTCCTGCTTGGGTTTATTCCTTAGTCTATAAGCATCACAACCCATCGTTTTGCCCGTTCTCGACTCGCCCACCACACGCCCAGATTGCCGTGATTGACGCTTTCCTTCTAGCCAGTCATGGAGAATTTGCACTTGCTCCAGTGGGACAAAACCCTTACGATTTAATCGCTGAATTTCTTTTTGCAATTTCTCATCATTTACAGGAATCTCACCCAACTGTTGAGCAACCGCTTGGGCTTCTTGAGTTGTCATTTTTACCACCCGTAATCTTCACGCATTTGTTCGTAATCAAATACTTCTGGCATCTCTGGTTCAGTTTGAGCGTCAATAGATGCCACCTCTACTTGTTCCTCTGGCTCAACTCTTATTGGTTGTTTAGCTTTTTGCACTTCAGCCTGTTCTATTTTTTGACGCTCTTTTTTGGTTTTCTTTTGAGTCGAGAAAGTTTCGCGTTCCCTTATCTCAGCCAAGATTGAGCGATTACTAACCGTCTTACCCGCCTTCCGCACCTGACGGCTACTTGCTTTTGCTTCATCTATCGATAGTTGTTCTGTCTCTAAATCTTGAGCATAAGCACGGGCAAGGAATACCTCTTTATCCCCTTCTTTGCGGTAAACCAAAATTGTTGTGATGTCTCTGGGATCGTATCGCAGCACAACACTTTCCCCTGCATAACCTGCTAGATACTCGCCTCGATACATCAAGTTTTCAAATTGCAAATAGCCGCCTCGTTGGATTTGCCGCCGTGTTTGCTTCATGAAGCAGATATCTAAATCTCGCTCGGAAAGTAAATCTAGTGTTGCAATTAACCCAGATTCCCAACGTTGAAATCGTGTTTGGTCGCCCATCCGTGCATCAAGTCGCTGGTTATAGTGATTAACGATGTAACGTACTAACTGCTGCTCTAACTGCCGTAGTGTCAAACAAGCTTCTTTTTCTGCTTCTTGGGGTCGCTCTTGTACATTCGACCCGGTATATCCTGGCAAAGTCGAGAATAACTCTGTGTTGAATGTCTTAAACGGACGTTCAACAATACCCCCTTCACTGGGGCGAGCCTCCTGTCTCCTTCGGAGACGCTGCGCGAACGGAGGAGCTTTGCTAACGCGCAAATGACAAACAAATCCTAAGTGCACTCCTATTTGTTGCAAATGATTGGAACGAAAATCTTTTCCACCATCTGTATAGAAATGTTCTGGCAAACCATAAGTACCCCATTCTTCATGGAGTCCATATTCTGATCCATAGCTCTTGGGCAAAATTGCATGACGCAAAGCTAGAGCAACAATCTGGGAACTCGGTGCATCATAGCCTAAATTAATACCTATGATGCAGCGAGAATAACTATCTATTACTGTTGTTAGCCAAGGACGACCGAGAATTTCACCATGTTGATCCACTAACAAAACATCAACACGGGTATGGTCACATTGCCAAACTTGGTTACTATATTCTACTTGTAAATCTTTTCCATCACGGGTTTTAACTGATAAGCGTGAGCCACGCCAACCGGGAGAGCGAATACTTTTAGCTTTCTCCTCTTTATCAATTAAGGGTTTCAGAACACGGTAGACCGTCATGTGGGAAGGAGGCTTCACCCCTAGTTCATCTGCTCTCGCCTTAACTCTAACGGCTACCTGTTGGCGAGTCATTCTTTTACTGCCCTTATTACCCTCCTTATAGGTTTTCAAAATAAACTCTTGCCAGTTTTCATCAACTCGGTGCTTTCCTTTGTCATTTCGTTCGGTTTGCGTTAGCCCAATTAGTCCCTCCTTTTCCCATTTATCAATGAGCCGCCGCACTGTTCGCACTGATTTGCCAAGTTTTTCTGCTGCTTCCTTGAGCCGTTGAGCGTATGTTGTGCGATCGCCTGCCTCAAGCAGACTCTGAATCACCTCCATCTTCAACTTCGCCTCATCCGAAAGTTCCGACACAATGACATTTGTTTCGGTGAGAGTGCTATTTGAGTTTGCAGGTGTTTTAGAAGAATGAGTGTCCTGCATATACACATTTGTTTAATTGCAACATATATGTCTATTCTACCTATCCAGAGTGACATTTAATCTGTTAAGTTTTCTAAAACTTAGTAATTTTCCTTGTTTCTGGAAAGTGACACTTAAATTGTTAAATTTCAGGGATTAGACATCTAATTTGTGAATCGCGTTTAACGGTGGTTGTGAGAAGTTTAATAATTAAAAACCTGCCATAAGCTTTGTTACAGCAGGGTTTCAGTCATTTACACGTATTTTGACAATATTTTGTTAAATTGACAAATAATTAGTGAATGTACACTAAAAATTAAACTTTTGAGGGCATATGATACTTCAAAATTGTAGTTTTTAGGTATCAGATGGATATCCTACGTATAGTTTTTGGTTAATTAGGTTGTGAACTTGCTTAAGTAGTCTTGACGATTTACTCTAATTCTTCTCAATTAGCTAGAAAAAATGTTAGTCAGTATTTTGTTACTCTAACTTTGATAATGAGTAAGTTTGAAAACAATTAGATAAGATTTTTTAACTGTTGCTAGCCCTCAGTGAAAACAGAGGGCTTTAATATCGTTTCAATTTTCCAGCTGAGAACTAGCTCAACTTAATCCCACAGAAGACTGCCCAACAGATCCCAGGTTTTTGGACCAACGATACCATCTACTTTCAAATCGTTTTCTTCTTGGAAGCTTCTCACCGCTTCATCTGTTTGGTTCTGAAAGTTTGTAGTGGGTGAATCACTGTCAAGGTAATCTAAAGCAATCAAGATATTTTGTAAGAATTTTACAGCACTACCAGTATCACCCTTTTGTAGAACTGGTAATTCTTTATTAGCTGTTGCTGCCATGTTTCAGATCCTCCATAAATTGTAGTTTGATAAGCTTAACCACGTTCCAGATACTTCTTAATGCAATGCACAGAACCTAAGTTTTGTGCAAAGAGGTGAAAATCAGCGAGTTGATGAACCACAAAACCTAGTCCTTGCCAAATGCGTTTATTTTCCGCCTTAATGGAAGCAAGATCCGCCCAATCACCAAGACCGTATGTTGGTAGCCAGACGTGATTCCCATTATACGTATCAATTTGCACTAGACTGTTATTTGTTGTGGCAAAGTACCAAAAACGGGTTTTGCTTGCAATATCATCAACATACGTGATTGGTAAAGGGCAAGGAACAGTTGCGAAGTACTTCCGCGTAGCGTGCGCCTTAGCGCATTTTCTAATCGCCTAAGCTAAAAGGGGGTTATAAAAGCGAATTTGGTATAACCTCAGTCCATATCTGTTTCCAGAGGAAGAGGAAGTGCTCTACCTATTCTTAATAAATGTAAGTTAAATTATCTTATGCACTTTCAATTCCATCGGTTCACAAGTTTTGTCGCTGGGTAGCGATCGCCCAAAGCGCAGCCCCACCATAGGCGATCGCTACCCATAACACTGTTCCTTGCCAAATCGCCGATAAACGCTTAGATTCCCGACAACTTTGGCGAAGATATAGCGGCTTTTGAAGCGCTATAGCTTCCCGTCACAGGTAGGATTCACAAGCGCCTATTTGCCCCTGCTATCTCAAGCTGTTCCGCCGTTAACGCGGATGTTTTGCCCAGTGATCCAACGCGCTTCGTCACTCGCAAGAAACGCCACCACATCAGCAATATCTTGCACTTGTCCGAGTCGTCCTAATGCTGCCATTCCGGCTAAACGATTTATTTGTTCTTCGGTTTTGCCTTGTCTGAACAGTTCTGTATCGGTGGGACCAGGAGAGATGACGTTGACTGTGATATTGCGTCCTCCCAACTCTTTCGCCACAACCCTTGTGAGTTGTTCGACAGCACCTTTAGTTGCCACGTAAGCACTATAGGTAGGCAGTATCATAGCTGTTGTTGATGAAGAAAAATTGATAATGCGTCCGCCGTCTGCCAAGTGCTGTGCAGCTTGTTGGCAAGCAAAATAAGTCCCTTTGACATTGATGGCAAAAATCTTGTCGAAATCTTCTTCTGTTACCTCAGTAATTGGTTTATAGAAAATAACACCAGCATTATTGACCAAAATATCGACTTTGCCAAAACGTTCAATTGTCTGCTGAAAAAGTCGCTGGATATCAGCAACTTTGCTGACATCGCCTTGGAGTGCAATTGCTTGTACTCCAAGCTTTTCGATTTCTGTAACAACTTCTTGTGCCTTGTCTACATTACCCGCATAGTTCACGACAACTGATGCACCGTTACTAGCTAATTTTAGGGCGATCGCACGTCCAATTCCCCGTGATGCACCAGTGACGAGCGCAACTTTTTCTACAAGAGGTGCCATAAATGTCTTTCCTTTACTAAACATTAATTTTGCTTCTAGGTTGAACCTAGAAGCAAAGCTGGGGGTTTCTATGTTTCTAGAAAATTCTTGAGAATTAGCAACAATTGCTCAAAATTTTTCGTTTTTCAGGTGTTCCTTACGCCAAATCAAAAAGCAAGATTTCTCCACCAATTTCGGTGGTGATTTCAAGTTGCTCTTCGCCACTGATTTGCACTCCATCACCGGCTCTGAGTTCCTCGCCATTGAGGGTTACGACACCTTGAGCTATTTGCAACCAAGCATAACGATTGGGTTTGACGTCATAATTTATAACGTCACCAGGTTGTAAAACAGATGTGTATAAATCCACATCTTGATGAATGGTTATAGCACCATCACGCCCATCTTTAGCACCAATTAAACGTAGTTTTCCACGTCTTTCTTCAAGAGAAAAAGCTTTTTGGTCATACCTTGGTTGCAATCCTTGTTTGTTAGGAAGAATCCAAATTTGCAGAAAGTGGACTGGCTCAGTTTCAGAATGATTGTATTCGCTGTGCGTAATGCCAGTACCAGCGCTCATGATTTGCGCTTCACCAGGACGTATGACTGAACCAGTTCCCAAGCTGTCTTTATGTTCTATTGCTCCTTCTAAAACATAAGTAAAGATTTCCATATCACGGTGTCCATGCGTTGGGAAACCAGCACCGGGAACAACACGGTCATCGTTAATCACTCGTAAAGCGCGAAATCCCATGCGGTTTGGATCATAAAAACCACCAAAGGAAAATGTGTGATAACTATCGAGCCAGCCTATCTTGGTACGACCGCGTGAATTTCTATCATGAATGAGGTGGGTTTTGGTATTAGCAGCCATAGATTTTCCCTCCATTTTGATGGTTGATTGCAGTAAAAACATTCTGCACACGTGTTGGCTACCATTCATGAATGGTTACAGCAGCCAGAACAAGCTTTTTCTTTCGTAGCTACAGTGCAGGAATGATAATTTTGGAGTTGCTTAACTAAGAAATTTCGTGAATCAATACTCAATTTAGGTATGGTTGAATACCAGGTTACAACAGCTATGTTTACAAAATCACTAAACAAACTTTTTCTTTAGATTTCTCTAATTGCACCTGGTTTTCAACTATCTCAATCTTAAAATATGTAAATATAAAATGAAAAGTACGCACTTGAAAGTGCCCTACTTACCAAAAGGATACTGCTAAATTACATTCAGAATCCCGACTTCTTCAAGAAGTCGGTATTCTAAAAATTTAAATGCACACGACTGTAACAGATAAGCTGGGTTGAAGAACGAAACCCAGCCTACAATACATGACTAATAGCTATTAACTATTAGCAACAACAGACTTATCTGACAGCAGGTTGTTTAACAACAGCTTGCTCTTCAGTTTTAATATTAGCTGCATTACCATTTCCATTTTGGGTGACAGCGGCTTGCAAATGAGCTTCGAGGAACCACAGGCGTTTGTCAACGGTGCGAGACACTTCGGTGTAAAGGTCAGCGGTGTCAGCATCGCCTAGCTCATCGGTTTTGTCAATGGCTTCCCGCAATTGCTTAGCATAGGGTGCAAAGCGCTCTGCTAAAGCTGTTACATGCTCCATACCCATTAAAATATCAGTAGGATATTCTGGCAGGAATGAATTCTCAGCAGCCATACGAACTGTGCCACAAGCATACCCACCCAAAGCGGTGATACGTTCGGCAAACATATCAATGTACTCTTCTAACTCACCTGCAATTTCATCAAACATTTCGTGCAACTGGTAGAAGTCGGTGCCTTTAACGTTCCAGTGCGCTTGCTTGACTTGGCTTTTGAGATCAGATGTTGCGGCTAGAGTCTGGTTGAGAGTTGCAGCAATCTGCTTGCGCGCTTCGGCTGGAATGTCAATGCGGGTTGGGTAAAGACGTGTTGAAAGATTATCGCTCATTGTTCTACCTCTCTCATCAGCGTGACAAGACAAGTTTACAGATACTGCTATGCTCTCGGAAACTCTCTATCGGCAGATGGAATTTTTGCTGAACAAATTATAATTATTGTTAATTATTTACACCTGGTATTATAAGCAATTGCAATGGTTGCCTATATGACTGGATGTACCACCGTACGCAGATTATCGGGATAATTTGGCTGGTTTTAGCGCGTAAAGTCGCGATCGCCACTTGTAAAAGGTGTACTCGTTCCCAAGCATAGTTGACAGACTCCTAACGCACTTTTGCCTAAAAGTTTGTTTGTATCTCATGATGTGTGTTTTAGCTTGATGAAATTGAGTTTAGGGATTTCCAAGAAATAAATTATCCATCTTGTGGGGTGGGCGTCCCCGCCCGCCCTCGATCTGAACGGGCTTTCTTTTCCGTTCCACAAGAGATTTTTGGATACTTTTTTATTTGGAAGTCCCTTAGCGATCGCCTTGTACTGCTGTCTTGTCTATTCTTGTAAAAAGTATCAAAATCTTGCGGTAATTCTTCAAAGAACAACAGTATGCGCTTGCTTAAACTAGAAAGATGGCAAACGATGAGGTAACGGTCATGCTAGGTTTCAATCATGACAATCGTGTGGTTAGTGAGGATATGGGAGAAGTTCGAGTACACGTGAGACGACTGAAGCTGCTTTAGTTGCAGGTGATGAGGTGCTGATTGGTCAGACTGTGTTGGAAACGTTAGATTTCCTGGTGGACTGTAAAAATCAGCGTTTAATCCCGAATCCGAAACATCCGGAGTATCCAGTATTTAGGATATAGTCTTGGAACTACTACTGCGGTTTAGCCATAATTAACTCTGCTGCGGCTTCACTGTCCAATGGTGGGGAGAAAAAATATCCCTGAGCATATTCACATTTCAACTTTTGAAGGAATGCCAATTGCTCTACTGTTTCAACTCCTTCTGCTGTGACATTTATACCAAGTTTGTGTGCTAAAGAGACGATCGCCTCAGTAATTTCTGAATCTACTGACAAAGCACCCATACCACTGATAAAGGAACGGTCAATCTTCAACATACTAATTGGAAACTGGTGGAGACGACCTAGTGAGGAATAGCCTGTTCCGAAATCATCAATTGATAGCCCAATTCCAAGTTGCTGCAGTTGTGAGAGTACAGTAGCCGCCTGATTTCCATTTTCCATGATGACGCTTTCAGTAATCTCTAGCATTAAGCGATCAGTACTCAGACCTGTTTTCCTCAAAATGTCTACAATTTGCTGCACCAAATCAGGTTGCAAAAACTGCTTGACAGAGAGATTAACACTGATTTTCCCAGGCGCGTGATCACCAAATCGCATCTGCCAAGCTTGTAGTTGGTGGCAAGCCTCATCTAGTACCCAATAGCCAATTGGAACAATCAATCCTGTTTCTTCTGCTATGGATATGAACTCGGCTGGATTAACAATACCCCGTTCTGGATGCTGCCAGCGCACTAAAGCCTCAAACCCAGCTATCCGACCACTATTAAGTGCCACAATTGGTTGGTAACACACGCGGAACTCTTGGCGGTCAAGGGCGTGGCGCAGATCTGTGTCCAACTGCAATCTAGTTACGGCTTGAGTATACATATTGGGATTGAATATCTCGCAACGTGCCTTACCCAAGGACTTAGCATGGTACATCGCCGTGTCGGCGTCGCGCAACAAATCTTCTGGTCGATCATATCCAGTTGTACTTAGAGCGATGCCAATACTTACGCTCGTAAAAACTTTTTGCCCTTGGAGAATAAAGGGCAATGAGAGAACCTGTTGAATCCTGTTAGCAACGTAGAGGACATCACTGACATCCTGAAGCTTCTCTAGCAAAATTGTAAACTCGTCTCCTCCAAGTCGAGCCGCTGTGTCTGAGTGACGTAGACAGGTTTTAATCTGGTTGGCGATCGCGCATAACAATTCATCGCCCACAAGATGTCCAAGGCTGTCATTAATCACTTTAAAGCGATCCAAGTCCAAAAACAGGACTGCGAACAGCTCATGATTCTCCTGACATTTTGCCTGATCAAGTGCCTGCTTGAGGCGGTTCATAAAAAATGCTCTGTTGGGTAAGCCCGTCAAGGCATCGTGAAGAGCAGCGTGCAGTAATTGCTCTTCTACCTGCTGACGAACGGCAATTTCTTTTTCCAGTTCAAGTTTGGCAATCTCAGCAACCTTCGCTCGTAGCAGAGCCTTCTCTGCTTGTTTACGCTCAGTAATGTCCCTAATGATAACTTGCGTTGCCCCTTTGCTGCGATAAGTCACTGGTATTCCTGTGATCTCGATATCAATAATCTGACCGTCAAGCCGAACCAACTTTCCCTCGTTGACAGCAGGTTGATTTGCCTTCTCCTGAAAAAGCTTCAGTTGCACCTCTGGGTTTTGCTGCTCATTTAAATAGATGAAATTTTCTATTGATTGACCGATCAGTTCTTCTGGATTTGCTGCACCAAATAGTTTGACACCAGTCGTATTTATGTAGGCTAATTTCCCTCTACTATAAACAGCGATAGATTCCGGAGAAAGTTCTATCAGGCGGCGATAGCGTTCTTCACTTGCTCTAAGCGCTGCTTCTGATTGCTGGCGCTGTATCATCGTCTCTTCTAAAGCTGTCAGATTCCGCCGTAACTCCAATTGTGTGATCACCTGTCGCCCTAGAATCCGTAAAGCTTCTTGTTGTGCAGCACTCAAATTTCGTGGTACATAATCAATGACGCATAAGGTGCCTAATGCTAGATTCTCTGGAGTAATCAGCGGAATACCAGCATAAAATCGAATCTTAGGGTCTGAAGTCACCAAAGGATTGTGACAGAAGCGAGCATCCTGGCAAGCATCCCCAACGATAAACAGGTGAGGCTCTAGAATTGTGTAGGCACAAAAGGCTACATCCCGGGGGGTTTCTGATGCGTTTAAACCGACTTTTGATTTGAACCATTGCCGGTTAGTATCAATCAAGCTGATGAGCGCCGTTGGCGTGCTGCAAATATGTGCAGCTAAGCGGGTAAGATCATCATATGCTTGTTCCGCAGACGTATCGAGAATCTTGTACTGATGTAGCGCCTTAATCCTGGCTGCTTCATTACTTGGGAGTGGGAAGCTCACTATCTTAAGTATTCTGATTTTAACTTAATGGACACTAGACAATTTTTTTGAGTTAGGTAACACTAACTGAGTCCCTGCACTCAGCTAAAGAATTACCCATGTGCATAAAGCATCTGTTTGAATTACTAGAAAAGCTGTGTTGTTCAACTTTAATTTGTTCATAACTGATTACCCTGCTCATCCAAGTGATCAAGAATCTAAGAAATAGAAACGCCTAGTAGCTACCTCATTCCTAGAGCTTCATAGATTCTTGTTCAAAAAATTACAGAAAATACAAAAAAGCCGTATCAGTAGTTTTTTCTATCCAGGCTTAAAAATTGAAATAAAAAAAATGGACATAAAAGCAAGGGGATAAATATCTTCCCCATTTACAGATAAAGCATATACATTTATTTATACAGGTTCCAAAAAAAAGATCCGGAACATTGATGTACAGTGACAGATTAGTACCGTCGTAAAAAATAGTTGTCATCAAAAAGCTGAGTGTGGTTGAAAGCTAAGGGAGATGCTCCTAGCTCCTGTTTTTACTTCTGTGTTTTAACCAAACAGGGGAAGAGATATCCCCGCGATCGCCTCCCTTGTGCGCTACTTTGTGCGATCGCCTCCGGCGGGCACTCCGTGCCATCGCACATCCTGATATCCGCGTTGATTCGGCGACTTGCGCTTGGAGACAGCAGGCTTAGTTAATCGAACAATGGTTAAAAAAACAACACAGTTCGTCAAATTGGTCAGACAAAAACTAAGAGGCTGGTGTCAAATCGAATGGTCTGGCTATAAGTAAAATAAGAAAGAGAAAACTGCAGTCAACCATAATTGGAGTAAGGCAATGAGGCAAACTATCTTAATTTTGGCAGCGAATCCTAAAGGTACAAAACCGCTGCGTTTAGGCGAAGAGGTGCGTGAAATCGATGCTGGACTACAGCGAGCCAAGCAACGCGATCAGTTTGTCTTAGAGCAAAAGTGGGCAGTCCAACCGAGAGATATTCAGCGGGCAATACTGGATATAAATCCTTCTATTGTCCATTTTTCTGGGCATGGGACGGGAAATGAGGGTCTAGTATTTGAAGACGAAACAGGTTCCGCAAAGCTAGTTGATTCTGAAGCTCTAGCAAAATTGTTTGATTTATTTGCTGATCAGATTGAATGTATTGTCCTTAACGGCTGTTACTCCCAAGTGCAAGCAGAAGCAATTTCTCAACACATTAACTATGTGATTGGTATGAGCAAGGCAATTGGAGATAGAGCAGCAATTGAATTTGCTGTGGGTTTTTACGATGCTCTAGGAGCAGGACAATCTGTTGAGTTTGCCCACAAATTAGGTTGTGCTACAATTCGGTTGGCAGGTATTCCAGAGCAACTCACCCCAGTTCTTAAGAAGAAGCCAAATATTAATGTGGCTGGTGCAACAAAAAGGGTTGGTGAGCAATTATTAAACCCTAAAGAAATAGCCAAGGACAAGTTTAGTGTTCAAATTTCTGGGGGTACAGTTCAGGGTTTTACACAGCAAAATACTGGAACAATAACTCAAAACTTCAGTTAATCAAGGGTGCTAAGAAAATGGCTGGTGATCATTCTGCCAACATCTCTGGGGGTAATCTTCAGGGGTTTATCCAAGAAAATAATGGAATTGTCAATCAAAACTTGATTTACCATTATGCTGAGTCGTATAGTAGGCAAACATCCGGTGCGCAACAGCCCTTAACTCAGGTAGAATACACCCAGAGGAAAGTTTTACTCAGTAAAGTCAAAGACTATTGGATCAAAGGGGTTTTAGAAAAGTCATTGCATACCAAGGCAATGATTGAGCTTGGTTTGGAAAAGCGATCAGATGCAGTAGAGCGTCAATTTAGTGGTTTGGAAGAATTACCAGAAGAGTCCAGACAAATTTTACCTACAGAGACAGGCGTAACTGAGTTCTTCAATCAGATAGGAGAGGGGCGAACCCTGTTGATCTTGGGAGAACCAGGGGCTGGGAAAACCACAACCCTCCTGAAACTAGCACAGAATTTGATCGCTCGTGCTGAAGTAGATTTGAGTCGCCTAATTCCAGTGGTGTTTAATTTATCTTCTTGGGGAAGTAAACATCAAAACATTGCAGATTGGCTTGTACAAGAACTTTGGAGTAAATACCAAGTTCCCAAAACACTTGGTAAAAACTGGGTTAAAAATCAAAAACTGCTACTGCTGTTGGATGGTTTAGACGAGATAAAGACTGATCTTCGGGAAGTCTGTGTCGAAACTATCAACCAATTTGTGCAAGAGCATGGTCAGACTGAAATGGTAGTCTGTAGTCGTATTGCAGATTATGAAGTTCTTTCTAACCGTCTGCAATTACGAAGCGCGATCTACATCCGGTCTCTGACCCCTGAGCAGGTTAACCAATATTTGGACATGGCTGGTGAGTCACTAGAAGCAGTCAAAACTTTGCTGAGCGAAGATACCACACTGCAAGAGTTAGCGAAGTCTCCTCTAACCCTTAGTATCATTACTCTAGCTTATCAAGGCAAAAAGGTAGAAGAATTACCTCAAACAGGCTCGTTAGAAGTACGCCGTCAACACCTATTAAATGCTTATATTGAGCGGATGTTCTTGCGAAAGTCAATTAATCAAAAATACTCAAAAGATCAGACAATACAATGGCTAACTTGGCTGGCGCAACAGATGTCTCAAGCATCTCAATCTGTCTTTCTAATTGAGAAAATACAGCCTAATTGGTTACAAAAAGATTCTCACCGATTGATCTATTTAATCGGAGTTAGTTTGACTGTGGGACTGAGTGCAGCTGTCTTTCATGTTGGACCACTATCTAGTGTATTTAAAGGGAGCCAAGGTCTAGTTGAAGGGCTGATGGGAGGTGTAATAGCTGGGCTGTTTTATGGTTTATTGGGAGGGGTGATTATTAGCTCGCTTAGTGAGAAAGTGGCTCGCTTAGCTAATGGGTTAACCGTTGGACTCCTTTTTGGATTAGTGTTTTGGCTGGTTTTAGGTCAAAAATTTGGACTGACCTATGGCTTTTTTTATGCTTTATGTAGTGTGATCATTCATAAAATTTTCAGCAAAGATATTGAACCAGCTGACAACTTAGAATGGTCTTGGAAAAAAGCCATGAAGAATTTTGGATTTGCGCTAATTTTTGTACTAATACTTTCGGTTACAAATCAACTGATTTTTGGACTGATTTTTGGGTTTCTTCTTTGGCTCATTTTAAGCTGGGAAAAACAGACTGAAATAGATAGAACAACCAGACCTAACCAGGGCATCTGGAACTCAGTCCAAACTACTATTAAAATAAGTACAGTGATTGGTCTTTTTTCTGGAATAGTTTTATGGCTGATTCATGATAAATTTCATGTTCTACCTGAAGCTAAAGTTAGCAGCTTTGTTTTTGGGATAGCAAATGGAATTATGTTTGGCTACGGCGCTGCCTTATTATCCTCTCAGGGGTCAGGGTTTGTGGGTTTTAAACACTTAATTCTACGTCTTCTCCTTTGGCGCAGTGGTTGTATCCCTTGGAACTATGCGCGCTTCCTTGACTATGCTAATGAGCGCATTTTTCTGCAAAAAGTTGGTGGCGGTTATATCTTTATTCATCGTATGCTGCTGGAACATTTCGCTCAGATTTACAGGAATAATACACCAAATGAAATACGTTCAAGCAATGCCGAATATGGCGATAATCAACCTCTAACTCCAGTTCAAAATCATATTTTCTGTACTACTTGCGGTCAAAAAAATCCAGCTAATTCCAATTTCTGTTCCAAATGTGGAACGCAATTAATTAAATAAAGTAAGTAAGTTGGCGAAAAAAACAAAACTATGTAACAAAAAGTGACTAAAGCTAAATTTTTACCTGTTTTCTATAAGCGTTAGGTGTTGTACCTATGAGCTTACGAAAGACGTTTGTGAAGTGGCTTTGACTCTGAAAACCTACTTGCTCGCAGATTTGGTCTATTGCTTCTTCTGTTTTAGCCAATAACCTTTTCGCTCTCTCTATTCTGCAATTCATCACGTATTGATGCGGCGAAAAACCAGTTGATTGTTTAAATAGGCGTGAGAAATAATACATACTCATTCCCACAGCAGTGGCAATTTCAGCCAAGCCTAAATCTTTTTCTAAGTTTTGATTGATATAATCAATTGTTTGCTGCAACTTCAAACGTGAAAGCCCTTCGGAATCGGAATGTCTGGCAATCTTAGGGGAAGGTGCAGAATAGTGCTTTAGTAAATGAATGCAGAGAGTCGTTGCGAGAGATTCGATGTAAACACGGCTACCTTTGCCATCTGATTCCAGTTCTGAATGTAGCGCCAGTCCTATTTGCTGAATCAGCGGGTCTGCGGCAGCAAAATGTGGTATAATCTCCATCTGTTGCAAATCGACTGAATCGTAGGCAGCACGGGCAAACAAAGCTTTTTCCAAACTCAGGACTAAAAATTCAGATTCTAACTCCCAACTGCTTTTGTGGTAGCTGTTTGCTGGAACGACTGTAACATCGCCGTATTTGATACACTCATGCTGAACGTGTCCATTCAACACCCGTTCTGCGTTAATAGACTGTTTTGTCAGGCTGACACCAATGACGTGCTGTTGAGGACTATGTTCTGGTGTCTCAAAAGCTGGCTGTTGATGATGATCCAGGCGGATACCATCCCACTTGGCATGGTAACTGGACGCAAGAGGCGATCGCGGAAGAATTTGTGAACAGGCATCTTCCTGAGTAAAATCAATATTTATGATTTCCTGTATTGGCATCGCTCTCACCCCAAAAACGATTGCTTTTAAGCTTTAACCTTTGCTGACTTTTTTTACACCCTGGATGGTTGTCTTTAAAAGCAAAATGTTTAATGTTTAAAATGTTAACACACTAAGCGTTCAAAATAATTTGCGACTTCGATGAGTTACTTTGTTATCTACGACGGGAATTGTAATCTCTGTGTCACCAGCGTGCAATTGCTGGAGAACCTTGACCAAGGACAACTGTTTCGCTATGCTCCCATGCAAGATGAGGCAACTATCAAACAGTGGGGAATTACACCCCAAGATTGTGAGCTTGGTATGATTCTTATTGATGCGGATGCACCAGAAAGACGCTGGCAAGGTAGTGCGGCGGCTGAGGAAATTGGACGGCTGTTACCTTTGGGGAGTGTATTTGTGGATGCATATCGTGCTTTACCTGGGGTAAAGTGGATGGGCGACCAGGTTTACGAACAAATCCGCGATAACCGTTACACCCTTTTTGGTAAGCGTTCCAGTACCTATAAATCTGTATATTGTGTTGACGGTAGCTGCAACACAGCTAAAAATGATGCATTATGATTCAGAATTATCATCGGTGACAGTTACCGAATCAGAGTTAAAAATTTCTAGTGTCTGTTGACAAAACTGTTTAAGCTTTTCCCTTATTTGTGGGGAAGGTTCAGATGCACCAACAAAATTCCAGTTTTCCACCGTAGAAAGTCGCCACTGTTCACCAAGATGGTTAAACCCAGCGGCTTCCACACCTATTGCACGACGTGAACCATTTAAGGGGTCTTGATAAAAACGGATTTGAATTAATATACTGCGGCTTTGCCAGGATTTACTGATACCAGGAAAGTGAAAACCTATGTCTATAGAATCTGGATCGATTAACTCCCTGGTTTGTGGGTCATTTTTCCAAGGTTTGAGATCCGATCTGGCATCTGGAAACTCAAATTTGAATAAATTTACTACGGTAGCAATCTTGCTGGCGAATTCAAGGTTTGTTGCCATCTCAGATGCGTTCACGAAAAATGCTCCTATATTGTTTCGGCTTACTTTATGTGACGACAGGAAAACCGCCAGAAGGCTTGATATATTAGTGTTTTAGATTATCAACACTTATTTAATTTAGCAACTAGTAGTTTATCGGATGAGTTTTGAGATGTCGTAGGGTTCAGATCCCCGACTTCGCAAAAGTTGTCGGGGATCTTGTAAGTAGGTCGGTACAAATAAAGTTAACTCGTTAAGGCAGTCATTAGTGAGCCAGCGCTGCAGGAGGGTTAGCCCGACCTAGGCGACTGGCGTAAGCGCAAAGCGCACGCCAAGGGCGTTCGCGAAGCGTGCCGCAGGCATACGCGAAGCGTCTCCGTTCGCCGTTAGGCGTGCCGCAGGCATAGGAGATACCCGAAGGGTCATTAGTCATTAGTCATTACTAGAATTGGCGGCGTTTTTACATTTCTTAACGTAGCTGTGTTTATTTCCACCTATCTACTTAACCCATTAGAATTAATGCGATAGACCACGAGTCCAAAAATCTTAATTCAGTGGTTTTGAAACTGGTATATAGATATTAAGTAATTATACTTAATATTTTGAGAAAAGATACTGAAAATATGCCTTCAAGGTAAAAAATCACATGAAGATAGAGGATTTTCAGCAAAATCCCTCGTTAGCAAGCACGAGAAAATACCCTAGCGATCTAAAATGACACTGATAATTGGCAAGTAAATAAGTTCAGCTTATGCCGCGTCAACGCTCAATTTTGTCATTGATTCTGGTATTGTTGGCAACATTTCTCATTAGTTGTGGCGGTCCTAGCGTCGCAACACCACCTCCAACGTACACACAAGCTCAAGTCGTGAAAATTCAGGAATATATTCCTGAAATTCAGGCTGTGCGCGATCGCTCACAAGAACTGCAAAGACTGATCGAAACCAAACAGTGGATCAAGGTCAGAAACTTCACACACGGTCCTATGGCAGAAGCCAGGCTGTCGATGAACTACGTCACATCCAATCTTTTCCCTAAAGACCAAGCAGCAGGGCGTGAGTTAGTGCGTGATTTATTGGATCACCTGATTAAAATCGACGCTGCTGCTGATGTGGGTAACACGAATAGTGCCTTGAATAACTCCGTAGCTGCTTTCGCAGATATTGACAGATTCCTACAACTGGTTCCTAAAACAAGCAGCCAGTCAGAAGAAAGCCAAGCGTGATAGGGTGAGGAGATGAGGGGGATGAGAGAGATGAGGGAGATTAAAAGATGAATTTGTCTTTCCCCGCTTCCCATCACTCCACCTCCTAATCTTCTCTGTGTTGGCAAAAAGAAAGAATGAGTCATGTAGTTATCATCGGTTGTGGTGTGGTTGGAGCAACAATTGCTTACGAACTCAGCAACGTACAAGGGCTAGAAATCACAGTTGTTGATCAACAACCACCAGCACAAGCCTCGACAGGCGCAGCACTGGGTGTTTTGATGGGTATCATCAGCCAAAAAACCAAGGGTAAGGCTTGGCAGATGCGACAAACAAGCATCCAGCGTTATGAAACTCTTATCCCTGAACTGGAAGCCATCACAGGTCGTAAAATTCTCTTCAACCGCCAGGGAATTCTCATGTTACTCCCTGAACCTTCAACCCCCTATTTAGAAAGAGATGGGGGAATCTCAGAATGGGAAAAGCTGCAAGAAATTCGTCAATCTCAAGGTTTTTCCCTAGAAATTTGGGATAAGGCGAAGCTTAAGCAAATTTGTCCTCAGGTCGATAACGATAAGATTGTGGGCGCTGTCTACTCAAGATGCGATCGCCAAGTTGATCCCACAGCACTCACATTAGCTTTAGTTGACGCTGCACAGCATCACGGCGTGACTTTCAAATTTGGCGTTCAGGTTTTGGGTATAGAACCTCACCCCCTACCCTCCGTTGAAAGGGAAGGGGATACAGAACCCCACTCCCTGTCCCCTTCCTATGAACGGGGAGAAAGTTCTGAAAAATATTGCTACCAACTTGAGACAACACAGGGAAAAATTACCGCCGATTGGTTTGTAGTAGCGGCTGGGCTGGGTTCATCTTTGCTTACAGCACAATTAGGACAAATGACTGATATCCGTCCTGTACTTGGGCAAGCTTTGCACCTCCGCTTGGGGTATTCTTTAGGAAATCCCGAATTCCAACCTGTGATCACTGGTAATGATGTCCATATTGTCCCCGTAGGTACTGGAGATTACTGGATAGGTGCCACGGTTGAATTTTCTAGCAACAAAGATGAAATACCACCCAACAAAGAACTGCTAGAGTCTGTTAAACAACAAGCGATCGCCTTTTGCCCAGACTTAGCCAAAGCAACGACTATGCGTACTTGGTCAGGGTTACGTCCCCGTCCTGAAGGACGCCCAGCACCAGTGATTGGTAAATTGCCTGGATATAGTAACATCCTGCTTGCTACCGGACATTATCGCAACGGCATTTTACTAGCGCCTGCAACAGCTGACGCGATTCGTGAGATGATTGTTCATAACGATTTTTAACGTGAGTTTGATAGACCTCTCCCACCCAACCTCCCTCTCCTACAAGGCTACGGTGTACACACAAGTTGAGTTGGGAATCAAATGGACGAAAAAGAACGGAAAATTATTTTTAAAATCCTTGATTTTCCGTTAGCTGTCTATCAATAAGCAGACACTATTGATAATCATCTGGATCAACTCAAAACCTTGCCTACTAAGGCTTGTATCTTACCAGGCAAGGTTTTTAAGACTTGTGTGTACACCGTAGCTCCTACAAGGAGAGGGAGGAGCAACGTAAAAATCAGAGTTTTAAGCCTCTCCCCTTGCAGGGGAGAGGTTTGGAGAGGGGTCAAATCAATCAATATACATCAAACTCACGTATTTTTAATAACATCCCTTTTTATCTTTGCGCCTAGAGCGTAGAGCGCGAACCTTTTCATTCAAATGTCAATAACAGAAAATAAAATTCAAGTCGGATCATTAGAATGGTTTTACCGTGAATCTTTACCCATTGGTAGAACTGATTTGCTTCCTGTATTACTGCTGCATGGATTACCATCACAAAGTTACACTTGGCGCAACATTTTGCCAGCTTTAGCAACACAAGGGACAAGAGCAATAGCGCCTGATTGGATTGGCTTTGGCTTTTCTTCTAAGCCACAAAAAAGAGATTTCGCTTACACACCTGATGCCTTTATTACGGCTTTAGAAGAGTTTCTAAAATCCATAGAACTTAAACGTTTTTCCTTAGTTGTGCAAGGCTTTTTAGGTTCTGTTGGTCTACAATATGCCTTACGTCATCCAGAACAAATTGCCAATATCGCCATACTCAATACACCAATTTCTAGTCAAGCAAAGTTACCCTGGAAAATTCAACAAATGGGATTACCTTTGGCAGGTGAAATGATTACCCAAGACCCCTTACTTGTTGACCGGACTCTAGAAGGTGGTTCTCGTTACGTCATTACAGAAAAGGATTTAGATATTTATCGTAAACCCTTTTTGAAAAGTTCTGCTGCTGGAAGAAGCCTTCTAGCAACTATCCGTAATTTACAGTTGCCGTCAGCAATGACAGAAATCGAATCTGGTTTTAAAAAATGGCAACAACAAATTTTAATTTTGTGGGGAATGATAGACCCTTGGCTACCCCTAAAAATAGCGCAAGATTTTGTAAATCCCTTACCATATGGAGATTTAATTAAACTTAACAACGTTGGGCATTATCCCCAAGAACACTACTACGAAACAATTCTTGAAGATTTGTTGCCTTTTGTTCGTGTTAAAGATGTAACTTAAGAAGAACACAGAACGCAGAACACAGAACACAGTTGGGTTTGCACAAAGAAAATATGTTCTATTTGGCAAGGAAAAAACTCTTTTTTTCTCCATGAATCAATACATTCGGCTTTCGCCTTTATACCAACACTCTCTACCCAGTTGTAGATAACTTATACCGAACGGCGTATAGGCGTTTTTTATTCTGAGTTCTGACAACTGTGTTCTGAGTTCTTTTTTGCTAAAGATGATAGCAATTGGAATTCAAAATTCAAATATCCTTTATACATTCTTAAGATTCTTGTGTCTGTAGGGTGGGCATTTTGTCCGCCATCTATTTTGCACTTCGTTAAATAACTCAAGTTCAGTTTCATAGATCAGATAGGATTTCTAAAGCGCTGTTGTGTTACTTAACTTACGGCAAAAATGCATTAATGGAGAAAAATATTCATGGCTTATTCCTGGTTTAAAGCTTTTCACATTGTTGGTATAGTCGTTTGGTTTGCTGGTTTGTTCTATCTAGTGCGTCTTTTTATCTATCACGTTGAAGCTAACCAACAACCGGAACCAGCACGCACAATACTGAAAAATCAGTATCAAATCATGGAAAAGCGTCTGTATAGTATTATCACAACTCCAGGGATGCTGGTGACGGTAGCAATGGCAATTGGTTTATTGACTACGGAACCAGACGTTCTTAAAGAAGGATGGCTGCACGTCAAACTAGGATTTGTTGTCCTTTTAATTGGCTATCATCACTACTGCAAGCGTCTGATGAAGCAGTTGAGAGAAGACAAGTGCAAATGGAATAGTCAGCAGTTACGGGCGTTAAATGAAGCACCAACTGTGATGTTGATAGTCATTGTGTTGCTGGCTGTGTTCAAGAATAATTTACCTACAGATATCACGGCTTGGGGCATTGTTGGCTTAGTTATAGCGATGGCGGCGACTATTCAGCTTTACGCCAGAAAACGCCGTAAAGATCAGGAAAAGCTTACCGAACAAGTGCCACAGATTCCACAGCAACAAGGTAGTTAGAAAATCTTACCTGGGTTGTCAAAGTTGTTATACATTAAGAAATGTTAAGAAAAATACTTTGACATCTCAGGCGTAAGTATGTCCAGTCAACCATTGGGTCAACCCCGTCCTTTATGGCGAGTCATTCTTTTATCTGTAGCCACTTTGATGCTGTATTACGGGTGGTACAAATGGATCATCCAAGAGGAATTACGGCGCTATAACGGCTATGGTTGGTCAGGAACCCTTTCGCTAGCGCCGTTTGTCTTGGGGGTAACAGTTCCCCAAGCCTTGCGGATATTCGATCCAGATGTTCCAGGATGGTTTGGCTGGTTTTCCTTGCTGGGTATTGTTTGGATTTACATAGTTCAGTTCAAGTTGTACAAAACAGTCAACGAACTCTACCGCCAAGCAGGAATGAAAGAACCGTTGGTGATTTGGTGGCTGTTTATACCAGGATTAAATTTAATCGTCGGTTTGAGGCAAATTCACTTTTTAAGCCAGTTTTGGGCAAAAAAACAGGGTATTACCGTCAATGATGCATTGGCTGAAAATATTCCTTTTTTGTCAGTTAATGTATGAACAAACTTGATGACTAACCAAGAAAAAGCTCTCTTGTCATTGACGAACAAGAGAGCTTCGGTGTGGTGTGAGGAGCAAACTTAATGTTTGCTTATATAAGTGTAGCAAACGAAATCTGAAGTTTTGATAGTTAATTTCTTAAAATTATCAACGCCGTAATACTCCATCCCCAACGCCGTCGGGAGGGGATATAAGGCGGATAAAAAAATTCCGTCGTTATGCGTCGTTATAAAGCGCGATCGCTCTTATTGCTTCGACTATCAGATTCTACAGTCAGAGTGCGATCGCGCTAAGCGCACAGTCCGAAGAGCGATCGCACAGAGTACCCGCGTTAAGCGCTTAGCGCACAGTCTGATTTTGAGAGTTTTTTTTACAAAAGTAAATTTTATAGATATTTGATAGATATGTATGTACAGGTGCCAAACATAAATTCTCCAACTACTGTACTGCTTCGCGGTAACAATCGGGAAGCAGATAAGGGGGAATTTGGCTGACAGTGTTAGCCTTGGAAGTGATTAATCACGATACCAGGTTCCCTGTAAGCCTTGGTTTTGTGCCAAATTCATATCCCTGTATGAGTCGTAGCCTGTCATTGTCATCTGTTTTGCCTCAATTTTCAAAGAAAGAAATCTTTGAAAAAAGTTTATTTTTCCAGAACTAGTGATTTGAATTTCAAAGTAAGTTCCATCAGTAGCTCTAGTTACATTTTTGTAAGTAACCTTTTTGTCGTTACCGAACTTTATAGTATTTGGATTAATTAATAGAGTTTCTCCTCAACCATTAGACCATGTACCAACGTAACTTTGGGAGGATTTTGCTAATAGAAGTGTACTGGGTTGTGTGTCGTTAATTGTTAGAGGTATAGTTTTAGTATCCTCAGTGGTAGGGATATTTTTTAAAGCAAGCTGTTGAATATTTTTTTGTAGGTTGCTAGCACTCACTGGTGTTTGGAAAAGAGTATACCCACCAACAAAAGTAGCCATTAAAAGTCCTAAAGCAGCCAATTGCTTGTTGAACAATCCATACATGATTTTCTCCTTTATGTAGTTACAATTTAAGAAAAATATGCTATTTTTTAGCTTAAGTACTGATTTTAAGGAAAATTAAGCTTACTATTTTTCCAAATAAATATAAAGTTCAGCTTGTTGATAAAATATCTATGCTCAGTATTATTTTGTTGTCTTGACTTAAGACTGCCTAAGTTCAATTCGTAATTCAAACTTCATCATTTGTCTTTGACTAAGTGATTCAGAATGTATTACTTGTTTGTTCCTACATCATATTCATCTAATATTCCTGAAAAGAGGTTAAACTACTTTTCCTATTAAGATAAAAAGCGCTCTAGTTCAAAGCCACTCACTTGAAGATTGCCTATGCTGGGAATACTCCTATCCCGCCTGTTCGCTGCTCTTGCGTTCCCGTAGGGTAGAGTACCGAATTAAATAAACCGTAGCTGACAAGGACGCCAAGAAAAAGATAGGTAATTTTGTAGCACCGAAGGCAGTAGTTGGGTCTAAACTGATTTGAAAAACTTCAGAAAGTCAAGCCTTACGTAATTGTTGAGCAAAAGTATATACTAATACATATTTAGACGACATAAGTCCTCAACCTTTTCCTGAGCGCCAAGTAGTCGGGAAAAAGTAAAGCAATGGCTTTCCTCAGCACTCAGAACTATTTTGGTCGAGAATAGCAAGATTCAAACATTTTTGGCAAGAACTGAAAAGACAATAGGGGAAAATTACTTGTAAGCTTATTTTTAGCATTCCCCTTTCGATAGATTTGACTACTAGACGAAAAAAGTATATTGAGATGGACTACTAAGTGGTTCATAGGTGAGCCTAATGCTACTTAAGCAATTTCTCTGTCAACGGCTCCAGTTTTGATTCGGTCCTTTGTTAATTTGTTCACAGGTGCCTGTAAGTCATGAAACCTCCTGAGCCTCAAACTGATCTTGAAGATAATCGTCAAGAAAGCCGATTAGAACAGCCACTCCGCAAACAACGAGGGTGGCTTTGGCTATTGTTAGCCCTAGTATTACTAGCAGGTGGAGGCTTTGCAGTTTGGCGTTCGCTTGCTCCTCAAAAAAGCGCACCCACAGCTGCTAGCGCTCAACCGCCAAAAGTACCGATCAAAATATCCACAGTACAATCTGGCATGATTGAGGATAGTTCAGAGTTTGTGGCTAACTTGGAATCGCGTCGCTCGGTGAATCTTCAGCCGAGAGTTCAGGGTCAAGTAGCCCAAATATTTGTTAGATCCGGAGATATAGTGGCTGCGGGAAATCCCATTATGCAACTGGATCCTAGAGAGCAACAAGCAGCTCTCAGGAGTGTAAATGCTGCTGCTGAGGCGGCTCAGTCACAACTAGAAAATGCCCGCGCTACCCTCAGATCCCTGGAAGCAGAGCGGGCTTCTAGCCTAGCTAATTTGAAATTGAACCAGCAAGACTACCAAAGGTATACCGATTTAGCATCTCAAGGAGCTGTCTCTCGACAGACGAGTGAGCAGTATGCTAACAGGCTGGCAACATCACAAGCTGCTGTCCGTGAAGTAGAAGCCCGGATTAAAGCACAGCAAGCTAGCATTAACCAAGCTGAAAAATCCTTAAAGCAAGCACAAGCTAATACCAGTGAACGACAAGTTCAGCTTCAATATTACAAAATCACCGCTCCCTTTGCTGGCACAGTTGGAGACGTACCAGTAAAAGTCGGTGATTTTGTCAATACATCTACACAATTAGTCACCATTACTCAAAACCAACCTTTAGAAGTCAATATATTCGTGCCGATTGAGCGGGGACCTCAACTACGAAAGGGAACACCAGTGGAGGTTATGGACGCACAAGGCAAGGTTATAGGTATGAGCCGTGTATTTTTTATAGCGCCTAATGCAAATAATAATACTCAATCGATACTTATTAAATCGCTATTTGATAACTCGAACAATCAACTACGAGCAGATCAGTTTGCTCGCGCAAGAGTGATCTGGAGCCAGCGCCCTGGAGTCCTCATCCCAGCAACAGCAGTAACTCGTGTGGCAGGAGAAACTTTTGTTTATGTAACAGCTCAAGCACCCTCACAACCTCCTCAAGGAGAAAAAGCTCAAGGAGAAAAAGGAGAAAAACAAGAAAAACCTCAAGCAGATCAACAAGGAGCATCCCAACTGGTAGCTCAGCAAAAACGCGTGAAGCTAGGCAATATCAAAGGTAACAACTACCAAGTTCTGGAAGGATTACAGCCAGGAGACAAAATTATTGTCTCAGGGTTACTCAATCTTAGAGATGGTGCTCCCATCGTTCCTGAATCATAGTAATGGTGACTAGGGATTGGGGACTGCGGACTGGGGAATAGGTAATCCCTAATCTCTCATCCCCAATCTCTAATGCCCATTACCCCTAATCCCCGCTCCCCTATATGCTTTGTAAATGGCAGCGGGTAAGCGTGAGTTCTCCAGTTCCCCATTCTTTTATGCCCCTATGTTTGTTGACTTCTTCATCAAGCGACCTGTCTTCACCAGTGTTTGCGCCATCGTTATTTTGCTCGTTGGGGCAATCAGCATCCCCACACTACCCACGGCGCAGTATCCTGAAATTAGCCCAGTTCAAGTCACCGTTGCTGCAAACTATGTCGGTGCTAGTTCTGAAGTTGTAGAAAACACCGTTACGACTCTTCTAGAAAGGGAGATTAACGGGGTCGAGGGCATGAAGTACATGACCTCAAGCAGTAGTAACAATGGCAGCAGTACAATTACAGTCACATTTGATGCATCCCGCAACAAAGATATTGCAGCGGTCGATGTGCAAAATCGAGTGTCGCAGGCTGAGCCGCAATTGCCAGAACCAGTACAGCGAACTGGGGTTACTGTTAGCAAGCAAAGTAGCAACATCTTGTTAGCAATAGGGCTGTACAGCGATAACAACGAGTACGACAACGTCTTTTTAAGTAACTACGCCGACCTTTATTTAGTAGATGCCCTACAAAGAATCGGCGGTGTGAGTGAAGCGCGGATTTTTGGTGAACGCCGCTATGCCATGCGTCTGTGGCTTGACCCCAACCGCCTCGCCAGTCGCAACCTCACCGCGCAAGATGTGGTTGATGCTCTCGACGAGCAAAACATTCAGGTGGGCGCTGGGCAAATTGGTCAGCAGCCTGCGCCAAATGAACAAATGTATCAAATAGACCTGCAAGCGGTCAGCAGGCTCAGGGAACCATCCGAATTTAACGAACTAGTTATTCAAACAGGTCAAAATGGTACGCTCACCAAGCTCAAAGATGTAGGTCGGGCGGAACTGGGAGCAGAAAATTATAACTCCTTCCTGCGGTTCAGAGGTAAAGAGGGTGTAGGTATAGGGATATTTCCCACTCCAGGAAGTAATGCTTTGGATGTTGCCAGGGCAGTTAAAGCAGAAATGGAGCGACTCAAACAAGATTTTCCGCCAGGATTGAAAACTCAGGTAGCCTTTGATACTACAAGTTTTGTGGAAGCATCCCTAAGAGAAGTGGTTCAGACGCTGTTTGAGGCACTTGTCCTCGTAGTCGTGGTCATTTTTATCTTTTTGCAGGACTGGCGTACCACTCTGATTCCGGTAGTTGTCATTCCTTTAACATTAATTGGTACTTTTGCTTTTATTAAAGTTTTCGGCTTTTCCATCAACACCCTGACCTTGTTTGGTCTGACTTTAGCCACAGGGTTAGTGGTCGATGATGCGATCGTCGTAGTTGAGGACATTTCTCGCTTGATCGAGGAAGAAGAAATGTCGCCTGGTCAAGCAGCCTCACACGCAATGCATGAATTGTTTGGAGCGGTGATAGCTACTTCTTTGGTGATGATGGCAGTATTTGTGCCTGTTGCCTTCTTCCCAGGCTCTACAGGACAGATTTATCGCCAATTTGCGCTGACAATTGCCTTCTCGATGGCAATTTCGACCTTTCTTGCGATTACCTTGACTCCTGCGCTCTCAGCGCTACTACTGCGTCGCGGGCAAAAACCAACCGGTTGGATGGGTTGGGTGTTTGCACGGTTTAATAATTTGATTGATTGGACTCGTAGGCAGTACGAGCGATCGCTTATCTTTTTAAATCGTTTCCGCGCAATCGTGGTGCTGCTGTTTATCGTGTCATTGGGTTTCACAGGCTGGCTTTACACCCAAGTCCCCACAGCATTTATTCCTGAAGAAGACCAAGGCTACTTCATCACCATTATTCAAGGTCCAGAAGGTGTTTCGCTCAATTACACCAGCAAGGTGATGCGTCAGGTAGAAGAAGAAATCCTGAAATTGCCTGAAGTTGTCGGTACTTTTGCCATAGGTGGCTTTGGTTTTAGTGGCTCTACTGCCAATAACGGTGTAATTTTTACAACACTGAAGAATTGGGAAGAGCGCCATGAGGCAGAACAGTCAGTACAAGGAATTATCAACAATTTGCAAGGAAAGCTATCAACAATTACAGATTCAAGAGTTTTGCCAGTTAACCCGCCCGCAATTCAAGGTCTAGGCAGTTTTGGCGGCTTCCAATTTCAACTACAAGACAGACGAGGCAATAGTGGCTTGGATACCATGCTGCAAGTCATGGGTCAATTACTAGGGCGGGGAAATCAGACACCAGGGTTGCAAGCTGTGTTTAGCACTTTTTCAGCAAATACGCCTCAGCTTTTGATTGAAGTAGACCGTAGTAAAGCCAAGGCACTGCAAGTCGATGTAGACGATATTTTTAATACCCTACAAAGTTACTTGGGTTCGCGGTACGTCAACGATTTTAACTATCTCCAGCGGACTTACCGAGTTTATGTCCAAGCAGACACTCAGTTTCGCTCCAATCCTCAGGATATTGGTCGTTTGTATGTCCGTTCTCAAAACAATCAAATGGTTCCCCTGAGCAATTTGGTGAAAATTGTCCCAAGCACGGGGGCGCAAACAATTAACCACTACAACTTGTTCCGATCAATTGAAATTAACGGTTCAGCTGCTCCTGGTACGAGTTCAGGACAAGCTCTTCAAGCGATGGAACAACTGGCAAAGCAGGTTTTACCAGCAGGTTATGGTTACGAATGGTCAGGAATCTCAGCTGAAGAGCAAGAGTCTGGCGGTCAAGCACCACTGATTTTTGCCTTGGGACTTGTCTTCGTGTTCCTCGTCCTAGCAGCCCAGTACGAGAATTACATTGACCCCTTCATTATTATGCTGTCAGTTCCCTTAGCTATCCTAGGGGCGCTATCGGCGCAATCGTTGCGAGGTTTAGCCAATGATGTATACTGTCAAGTCGGTCTAGTAATGTTGATTGGTTTGGCAAGTAAAAACGCCATTTTGATTGTGGAATTTGCCAACCAACTACGCGAGCAGGGACGCTCAATTACCAAAGCAGCGATAGAAGCATCAGAACAGCGCTTGCGACCAATTCTGATGACAACATTTTCTTTTATTTTGGGTGTTTGGCCATTACTATTTCCTGAAGGAGCAGGAGCTGCTAGCAGAAAATCTCTGGGTACAGCTATTGTTGGTGGGACATTAGTCTCTACTTTATTAAGCTTGTTTGTAGTACCAATTTTATATATTGTGATTGGGAAAATTCGCGATCGCCTACAACGACGCCGCAAGTCTCCACAGCTACAACCAGTTGAAGATGGTAGAGTTCCTACTGAGATCCATAAGTAAATTGGCTGACTAGGGTGGGCATTGTCCACCCTACTTTTTGTCCGGCGTTGCGGATTTGAAGTATGAATCCAAGTGTAGAGACGTACCCCTTCGGGTATGCCTATGGCTAACGCCACGGCTATCGCCGAACGGCACGCTACGCGTTCGCCCTTGGCGTGCGCTTTGCGCTTACGCCAGTCGCCTGGGTCGGGAAACCCTCCTGCAGCGCTGGACTCACATGGTACGTCTCTACAAGGGTTTGGAATCACTCAAATATTAGAGAAAACATCATGGCGCTAGTAGATACTATTACCATCACTTCTCTTAATTTCTGCGAAATCATCCCTCTGCTTGCAACAGCCACAGAAGCAGAAAATGCACCGATGGTACTGTCAGGAGTACTGGCGAGTTTGGTTGTCATTTACCTTGCCAGCACCATCGGTAGAATCCAGGACTTATATCTGCAACCTTCCACCGTTCATTTGACGGTACTCGTGTCATGAATTACGGACAATGGCGCTCTCAAGAAGATTTTGAAGCAATTCTAAAGAAACCTGATTTTGAAATCGAATCAGGTTATTGGTTAGGTTTAGCTGAGAACGAGTTTCATGTTTACGAGGTAGTTTACACCCAACCTACTGATTAATTGAATTTGTTTTCAGTCTCGCGCAAAGGCGCTAAGAGAGAAACTTTGCGACGCCAGAGCCGGCACGAGGGAGACAAGGACTGCAGCGCTGGCTCGACTTTGTGCGAAGTGATGTTTGCTTGTATTCAAGGAGATAACTTCTGTGACCACCAATATCAATCTTTTCACGCCTGTTCAACTTGGTCCTTACACCCTGCCAAACCGGATAGTGATGGCACCAATGACCCGTTTGCGAGCAATTGACAATGTCCCCAACTCATTAATGGCGACATACTACGCGCAACGTGCAACAGCAGGGCTTATTGTCACTGAATGCACGATGGTTTCACCCTTAAGTTTAGGCTACATGAACTGTCCGGGTATCTACTCAGAAGAACACATTGCCGGATGGCGGCAAGTAACCAATGCTGTACATGAAAAAGGAGGAAGAATTTTCTTGCAACTGTGGCACTCTGGGAGGGTTTCCCATCCTTCTTTATTGGGTGGGGAGTTACCAGTCGCACCTTCTGCCATTGCCGCTTCTGGCACACTGCATACTCCTATAGGAAAAGTAGCAATGGAAACTCCCCGCGCCTTAGAAACCCATGAAATTCCTGAAATTGTTGAGCAGTTTCGCAAAGGTGCAGAAAATGCTCTTGCTGCGGGATTTGATGGCGTGGAACTGCATGGGGCATTTGGTTACTTAATCGACCAGTTTCTGCAAGATTGCACAAACCAACGTACTGATGAATATGGTGGTTCGATAGAAAATCGTGCCCGATTTGTGCTGGAAGTTGTCGAAGCAGTCGCCAGTGTGTGGAGTGCAAATCGTGTTGGTATCAAACTTTCGCCCAGTAACACATACTACGGAATGGGCGACTCGAATCCGCAAGAGACTTTTGGTTATGCAATAGATGCTCTTAACCGCTTTGATTTGGCATATCTCCACCTGATGGAACCAAATGAGGTTGATTTGGCAAACCGTGTTGTGATGAACCCGGTAACACCATACTTCCGTAAAATTTACGAAGGGACTTTGATTACCAATGGCGATTACGACCATCATAAGGGAGATAGCATACTTGCGAGTGGAGATGCAGATTTGGTTTCTTTTGGCAAGTTATTTATCGCTAATCCTGACTTACCAAAACGCTTTGAATTGAATGCATCTTTGAACACGCCAAATCCAAAAACGTTTTACGCGCCAGACGAGAAGGGATACACTGACTACCCATTCTTGGAACTTCAACACAAGTAATTAGGAGTTAGGAGCCAGAAGCCTGCTTGGGAGTTTTACGTGACTGGCAACGGACTGCCCGTAAGCTTGTCCTGACTTCTGAACGCCACTCACCTAGGTTGGGAAACCATCCCGCAGCGCTCGCTGCCTCAGTGCAGTGCTGGCTCCTGCTTAGAAAAAATTAATTAAAACTAGGTTTATTTTCACATACTGTTTAAGTAAAAACCACACTGCATTCTTTACATATAGTGTTTGTTGTATAAGAGGAAGGTCAATTAATGCTTCACTCACGCATCACATGGCTCATTCCACTAGCCTTCACTTTAGTCGGTTTCGGGTCTAGTATCAAAAGCGCAACGGCGCAGACCACGTACCCATTTGAAGCTGTTTATGACACAGAAGTCACCCTTATACCTATCCCCAACAGGTCGAATCTCTTTGAGGTATTTGTCTCAGGCACAAATCCTGATGCCCCTTACGGTCTAACAAACTTTACAAGCACCAACAACTACAGTCAGCTTGATCCCGCAACTGGAGTACTCACATTTGGTCCAGACCCAGCAACACTTGGTTTAGAAGGTCCATTCGGTAGAGACGAGTTTTTTGGTAGCAGCGATGATAGCCTGTTTGGAAGCAGTAGTGCCACTGCTTTATTGGACTTCCAAAACCGGACATTGTCGGGTACTGGTACTGTAAATATCACTGGCGGTACGGGCAGATTTAGCGGTGCGATCGGCACACTAAACTTTTTCGAGAACGACGAACTCAATCCCGACCCAACTGCTCCCACAAGAGGTCGAGCTATTTTAAGTGGCTTTTTCCAAGTACCTGAAAAAGTTCCAGAACCGAGAACCAACTTGGCGCTGGTTGGCGTAGGGCTGACTTGGACAGGTTTTCTGCTGCGTCAACGCCGCCTTCGTTCTGCTGGTAAATCATAACGTCTAGTTGGGCGTGGGAGTTTGCTCACTCATGCCCACAATTCAATTGATCACTAATTCAATACAAAAATCAATACAAAAAATAAATTCTATAGCTTTTAGTTTGGCAGGGGCAAATACCATATTTTATGCAGGTGTGGGGTTTGCAATTCTTACCCTTGTGATTTTCAGGTATTGCACTTGCTTATGATTCAGGAGATAAGATGACATGAGTCAGTCAAAGGTTGCAGTTGTTTTAGGGGTAGGTCCAGGACTGGGAGCCGCAGTTGCTCATCGGTTTGCACGAGAAGGTTTTGCTGTAGGATTGATGGCAAGAAGCTTTGAGCAGCTGGCTCAAGTTCAGTCAGAAATTGAACAGTCTGGCGGTAAGGCATTGTCTGTTACGGTTGATGCTACTGATCCCGCATCAGTAAAAGCTGCTTTTGAACAGGTGCGATCGCAATTTGGTTCTCCTGAAGTCTTTGTCTACAATGCCGGAGCATTTAAGATGGCTGGCATACTCGAACTGACACCAGAACAGTTTGAACAGAACTGGAAAGTCAATTGTTTTGGAGCTTTTTTAGCGGTACAGCAGGTTCTTCCGGCTATGGTTGAACGAGGTTGCGGGACTATCCTGTTGACGGGAGCAACTGCTGCTGTGAGAGGTTCAGCGAAGTTTGCAGCATTGGCGGTGGGCAAATTTGGGTTACGCGCATTGGCGCAGTCGTTGGCGCGGGAGTTTGGTTCTCAGGGAATTCATGTAGCTCACATCATTATTGATGGCATGATTAACACTCCAAGAGTGCGAGCAATGGCATCACAGCGAGAAGAACATACGCTACTCTCACCTGAGGCGATCGCCCAAACATATTGGCAACTTTATCAGCAGGATGCAACTGCATGGACTTTAGAACTTGATTTACGACCTGCGGTAGAGAAATTCTGATCTATCTGTCAAGTTTTAGCAAGATGAGAACATTTTCCGCAAGAACGTAAAAGACAACACCTCCGGACATTTGCGAATCTTTTAGACAATTCCTTTGTCAAGGAGGTTTTTAGACTATGGCATCTCTCGCTGAAATCGTCTTGCAAGTGGTTAACTGAGAAATAAAGCTTTAGAGCAAGTCAATATCGTTAGCAAAAGCCTGAGTCATCAGAAAAAGCTCGTTTGTGCTTCTATACAAAATCATGGCTAACTTCAAATTGTGGAAACAACTGCACTGGTCTGAATACGCAGCAGAACTGCTTGGAACTGCAATTCTTGTTTTTGTGGGGCTGAGCGCCGTTGTATTCAATTTTGCTCAAGGCTTGCCGATGGAACAACTCATACCTGATAAGAGCATACGCTTGCTGCTTACGGGATTGATGTTTTCTGGAACTGGTTCGCTCGTTGCAATTTCGCCACTAGGAAAACTGAGTGGCGGTCACGTTAATCCTGCTGTTTCTTTAGCATTCTGGCTACAAGGCAAAATGCACCATCATGACATAGGCGGCTACATTATTGCCCAATTCCTCGGTGCAATGAGTGGTGCAGTGTTGTTAGTATTTGTTTGGGGAAAATATGCTGCCAATGTGAATAATGGGATGGCTTTACCTGGGACAGGTTATCCATTGTGGTATGTATTTTTGGCGGAAATGAGCATGACGGCAATACTTGTGCTGGCTATTTTTATTTTTGTCAGCAGTCGTCGCTTGATGCGTTGGACACCACTAATGACGTGGCTGTTGGTAGCAACAATGGTTTGGCTGGAATCGCCAATTTCGGGCACGAGTTTAAATCCAGCACGTAGCATTGGTCCTGCTTTAGTTTCGTGGTTCTGGCAAGACCAATGGCTCTACTGCATTGCACCACTGTTTGGTGCAACCCTCGCAGTGGCAGTTTTTCGCTTGGTGAGTTTGGGCGATAGCGAAATTTTGACCGCAAAACTTTTTCACGTGTCTCACTACCGTTGTATATTTAAAAACATTAAAGTTCCCCATCGAACCGCAGGCTAAGGAGATCAGCACAGATGAGCAATTATGAGTTCCACGACCAACTCAGTTTGGAAGCAAAAGCCGAACAACTAGGGAAACAGGCAATGGCACTTGGTTTGATACCTAGTTTTGTTGTCCATTATTTCCCTGATAGCTGGATATTCTACATTCCTAACGAAAAGCAGTCTGAACCTCTGACACCAGAAGAGGCATACCTGTATTTGAAAAAATTGGTTGAATAGGCTCGTCAAAACAATTCAAAAAAGGTCAAGGCTAAGAATAAACATGACTATACAATCTCAACAACCAAAAGTCTCGTTGCTGCTTGCTGATGTGGATGGCACTCTAGTCACCCGCGAGAAAGTGTTGACAGATCGCACCCGTGATGCTGTTCGCAAGCTTAACGAAGCAGGCATTGGCTTTGCCATCACCAGCGGTCGTCCACCTTTAGGGATGAAGATGGTCGTCGAAGCGCTTGACCTAACCACACCAATTGCTGCCTTTAATGGTGGAGTCTTCCTCAATCCGGACTTCTCCATCATCGACCAGAATGTGCTGAAGGAGGCGATCGCCAAGCAAGTCATTGAAATTATCACGGCACATAAACTCGATGTCTGGATTTATCGCGGCAATGACTGGTTTGTGCATGAACGGCATGGTTCCCACGTTGACCGCGAAGAGAAGACAGTCAAGTTTCCGCCTACCGTCGTTCCCAGCTTTGATGGTCTGTTGGACAACGTCGCAAAAATCGTCGGAGTCAGCGATGACTTAGAAGCTGTCGCCAAGTGCGAAAAAGACGTGCAACAACAGTTTAGTGAACAAGTCTCGTGCAAAGCTGGTGCCAATTCCTCTAGCGCTGAGTACGTCTCTGCTGCTCGTAGCCAACCCTACTACTTGGATGTCACCCATCCCCGCGCCAATAAAGGGGCAGTGGTTGACCGCCTTTGCGAACTACTTGGGATTAACAGTTCGGAAATTGCCACAATTGGCGATATGCCCAACGATGTGCCGATGTTTCAGCGCAGCGGCTTAAGCATTGCGATGGGTAACGCCAGTGCTGATGTGCAGCACTCCGCCGACTACGTCACGACTTCTAACGAAGAGGAGGGCTTTGCTAACGCAGTTGAGCGCTTCGTTTTAAGTATTGAAAATCAAAACACAAGCCAAAATGAAACCACTGACAAATAAAGTTGCCATTGTGACTGGAGCATCCCGCAGCATTGGACGGGCAATAGCCGAACGATTAGCTCAAGATGGCGCAACAGTTGTTATCAACTACAGAAGTGGTGCTGATGAAGCTAAAGAGGTGATTGAAAGCATCAAATCTCAAGGTGGACAAGCGATCGCCATTCAAGCAGATGTCAGCCAAGTTTCAGATATTCGTCGCTTGTTTCAAACAGTGATAGACCAATTCGGGCAGTTGGATATTTTGGTCAACAATGCCGGAATTGCACGGACAGCATTAGTGTCAGAAGTGACAGAAGAAGATTACGAGGCAGTTTTTGGCATCAATGTCCGGGGTGTCCTCTTCTGTCTCCAAGAAGCTGCTCGACAAATGTCGGATAACGGACGCATAGTCAATGTCTCCTCCTCAGCAAGTGTATTCCCGAGTCCAGGTGTTGCTGTGTACGCTGCCAGCAAAGCCGCAGAGAAGTTATTTACAGAAGTCCTAGCGAAAGAATTGGGAGGGCGTGGGATTACAGTTAACAGCGTTCTTCCAGGACCAACCAGTCCGGGAATGTTTGACTCAGTATCGCCGGAATATAAGCAAGCGGCGGCAATGAGTTCTCCGTTTGCTCGTTTGGGACAACCTGAGGATATTGCTGATGTCGTTGCTTTCCTGGTGAGCGAGCAAGCACGCTGGATCACCGGACAGCACATTCTGGCAAATGGCGGAGCAACAATTTAACCTTTTGACAACAATTTGACAACAAGGAGAATAGAAATGAAACTTGAAGGTAAAGTTGCGTTGGTCACAGGTAGTAGTCAGGGAATCGGACAAGCGATCGCCATTCGTCTTGCCGAAGAAGGTGCAAATATTGTCATTGACTATCGCTCTCATGCAGAAGGTGCCGAAGAAACCAAAACGAAAGTCGAAGCTACTGGACGCAAAGGCTTAGTTGTGAAAGCAGATTTAGGTATCGTCAGCGATATCCGTCGGATGGTTGACGAAGGTATCCAACATTTCGGCAAGATAGATATCTTAGTAAACAACGCTGGATTGGAAAAGAATGCTTCGTTCTGGGACGTAACAGAACAAGACTATGATAATGTACTTAACGTTAACCTCAAAGGTGTATTTTTTGCAACTCAGGCTGTTGTTCAGCACTTCCGGGAAACTCAGCGCCCGGGAAAAATTATCAATATCAGTTCAGTGCATGAAGAATTGCCGTTTCCACACTTTACCTCTTACTGTGCCAGCAAGGGCGGTGTGAAAATGATGATGCGAAACTTAGCAGTAGAACTCGGACCCTTGGGAATCACGATAAACAACGTTGCACCGGGAGCAATTGAGACACCGATTAACAAAAGTTTGTTAGAAGACAAAGAAAAGCTGAATGCGGTGCTACAGAATATACCCCTCGGACGTCTTGGTCAGCCAAATGATGTTGCTTCTCTAGTCGCCTTTTTAGCTTCATCTGATGCTGATTACATCACAGGCTCAACCTTTTTTGTCGATGGCGGGTTGCTTTGGAATTATCAAGAGCAATAGCTCGCACCAATATTGAATTGGGGATTGGGGACTAGGGACTGGGGACTCTTGACTAGGAGGATTGTGGAGGGGGATTCAAACCCCGCCCAAATCCTGTATTACCGCCCACCCTACTAGTTGTGCAAAACTCGCATGAGACTTAAAACTTAGGAGAAAAAAGAGAAAATCAACATGGATTTACAACTCAATGGAAAAAGAGCTTTGGTAACTGGCAGCAGTAGCGGCATCGGTGAAGCGATCGCTAAAATACTAGCGCGCGAGGGAGTAAGCGTTGTTGTGCATGGTCGCAGTCAAGAGCGAACGAATCGTGTCGCCCAAGAAATTATCGCGGATGGTGGTAAGGCGGAAGCTGCTATTGGCGAACTTGACACGGACGAAACTGCAAAGACCGTAGCTGAGAAAGCATTGTCTTCTTTTGGCGGCGTGGATATCTTGATTAACAACGCGGGTGCGTTCCCAATGCACGGGTGGATGGACTCCACAGCAGAACAATGGGTGCAGCTTTACAATGCCAATGTTGGCTCAATGGTGCGTATGATTCAACTTATTGTGCCACAAATGAAAGAGCTTGGTTGGGGACGTATTATCCAAATCGGGAGCGGTGTTGGAACACAGCCGTTTGGAGGGCAGCCCGACTACGCAGCAACCAAAGCTGTTAACATCAACATGACAGTGAGTTTAGCTAAAGAATTGGCGGGAACAGGCATTACAGTCAACACAGTCAGTCCTGGTCCAATTGAGACAGCAGGTTTTGATGAGATATTGCTTCAGATGGTTAAGGCACAAGGATCGGGTACAAATTTGGAAGAAATGAAGGCGCAGATGTTGAAAGGACCAATGAGCAACCCGGCTGGTCGTCTTGGCACCCCTGAAGATGTAGCTCATCTTGTCACCTTTGTTTCAAGTCCTTTGGCTAGTTATATCAATGGTGCAAATTTGCGTGTGGATGGCGGCTGGACGCAAAGCATTAACTAAAGTAATGACAGGGCTATTTGTCAAGTATTTATCTGTGTCCACCCCCTCATTACCCCCTCTTGTAGGGGGGAAGACAGAGGAAAAACTTTTACTTATTATCCATCTGTGGTTAATTATTTCTTTGGTGTACCTTACTCCGGGTTGCAAACCGCTATGAGAGGAAAATCATGACCCAAGAAGAAGCAAGATTACAACAAGATCGCGAGAGTGCTTCGCACACGCTACGCGAACGCACCGCCTACTGGAAACGCTGGGGTCCGTACCTCAGCGAACGGCAATGGGGAACAGTCCGCGAAGATTACAGCCCTGACGGTAGTGCTTGGGACTACTTCCCGCACGACCACGCCCGTTCCCGCGCTTATCGTTGGGGTGAAGATGGAATCGCTGGTATTTCTGATAACCATCAAAGATTATGTTTTGCGATCGCTTTGTGGAATGGTCAAGACCCAATTCTTAAAGAACGAATTTTTGGCTTAACAGGAAATGAAGGCAATCACGGGGAAGATGTCAAAGAATACTATTTCTATCTCGACAACACCCCGACACACTCTTACATGAAATGTCTTTATAAATACCCACAAGCTGCTTTTCCATATACTCAACTTGTAGAAGAAAACCGCTCCAGAAGCCGTAAAGAATTCGAGTTTGAATTGCTCGATACAGGTGTATTCGCTGAAGACCGCTATTTTGATGTATTCGTTGAATACGCCAAAAATACACCAGAAGATATTTTAATTCAAATCAGTGCAGTCAACCGAGGACCAGAGGAAAAAACACTATATTTGTTACCAACGCTATGGTTTCGCAATACTTGGTCTTGGTTTCCTAATCAAGAAAAGCCTTTTGTTAAAGTCTTAAAATCTGATAATCACTTCAGTGTGATCGAAGCTTTTGAATCAACTTTAGGAAACAGATGGCTATACTGCAACGAAGCAACACAATTGCTGTTTACAGAAAACGAGACAAATTGTAAAAGATTATTTGGTGTTAATAATGCTTGTGCCTACGTCAAAGACGGAATTAACGATTATCTGATTGAGGGCCGTAAAGATGCAGTGAATCCTAATCAAATTGGCACGAAAATGTCAGCTTTTTATGTGTTGACGATCGCACCCGGCGAAACCAAAACTGTGCGCTTGCGACTTTGTAATGATCCAGAACTGGCAGAACCATTCGGTGCTAATTTTGATACGATTTTGGGCGATCGCACCAGAGAAGCCGATGAATTTTATGAGCGGATTTCTCCCTTTGCTGCAACCGAAGACGAACGCAATGTGCAGCGACAGGCATTTGCAGGGCTGTTGTGGAGTAAACAATTTTACTATTATGTAGTCGAAGATTGGCTAAAAGGCGATCCCTCAGGTCCAACACCACCAGAGTCGCGTCAAAAGGGCAGAAACTCCGAATGGCTACACGTTTTTAATGATGATGTGATCTCAATGCCCGATAAATGGGAGTACCCTTGGTTTGCTGCCTGGGATTTGGCGTTTCATTTGATACCCTTAGCCATAATTGACCCAGACTTTGCCAAGCACCAACTTACGCGCCTGACACGAGAATGGTATATGCACCCCAACGGTCAACTTCCCGCTTATGAATGGGCGTTGAGTGATGTCAACCCTCCAGTTCAAGCTTGGGCAGCTTGGCGCATCTACGAGATCGAGCAAAAGATGTACGGACGTGCTGATAAGCAATTTTTAGAGCGCGTATTTCAAAAGTTACTCGTCAACTTTACTTGGTGGGTAAATCGCAAAGATATCGAGGGCAAGAATATCTTTCAAGGCGGTTTTTTGGGGTTAGACAACATAGGTGTGTTTGATCGCAGTTCTGAACTTCCCACAGGAGGCTACTTAGAACAAGCAGATGGTACCAGTTGGATGGCTATGTTCTCCGTGAATATGCTAGCAATCGCCCTAGAACTGGCAAAAGATGAGCCAGTTTATGAAGACATTGCCAGCAAATTTTTTGAGCATTTTCTTCGTATTGCGAGTGCGATGGATGGCATTGGCAACGATGCTATAGCACTATGGGATGAAGCTGATGGCTTTTACTACGATGCGCTGCATTTCCCCGATGGTCATCATTGCCCAATGAAGGTGCGATCAGTGGTGGGGTTGGTTCCGCTGTTTGCTGTGGGAACGCTAGAACCAGAAATTTTAGAAAAAGTGCCTTCCTTCAAACGAAGAACAGAATGGTTTATCCAAAACCGACCAGACTTGACTTCAGGTATCGCTTGTATGGAAACTCTGGGGGCGAGTCATCGCAAATTGCTGGCAATTACCAATAAAGATAAGTTGCACCGCATTCTGGAAAAAATGTTAAATGAAGCAGAATTTTTGAGTCCTTATGGCATTCGCTCTGTTTCCAAATATCACCAAGAGCATCCTTATATCCTAACGGTAAATGGTCATGAGTACCGAGTGGATTACGAACCAGCCGAATCCTGCACTGATTTGTTTGGTGGTAACTCTAACTGGCGTGGTCCGATTTGGTTTCCGATGAATTATTTGATTATTGAATCACTCCAAAGGTTCCATCACTACATGGGCGACTCATTCAAGGTGGAATGCCCAACAGGTTCTGGTAATCAGATGACCTTAAACGAAGTGGCAATTGAATTATCTAACAGGCTAGGTCAGATTTTTATGAGAAATTCCTCTGGACGTAGACCTGTTTATGGTGGTACCGAGGTGTTTCAAACTAATCCACATTGGTGTGACTTAATTCTTTTTAACGAATACTTTCATGGAGACAACGGCGCGGGTTTGGGTGCTAGTCATCAAACTGGTTGGACTGGTCTGGTCGCAGAAATGATTCACCGATGCACAGAACATGGCAAAGAATTATGAAATCAGCGATTAAAGGTGCAAAAATGTGCCTGTCTCTTGATATTGTTGGTTACAGCCATCGCACTTATATGTAAGGCGCTTGTCCTAAGGAGAAATTCGAGCATCTGTTGTGTTTAGGGACATCCAAGAATTAAATTACTCAATTCCTGCATCCAACACCAGTATCCAATTTCTTCTCCCCCTGCCTCCCCTGCTCCCCCTGCTCCCCCTGCTCACCCAAGTGATTGATTATTTTTTTATTTGGAAGTCCCTTACTCCCTTCCCAGTCTAAAATTACCTAAATCTCTCTAACTCTTACCTCTGTGTCAACGGACACTTTCCTCAACGGGGGGGAACCCTCCGTTCGCGTAGCGTGCGCTTTGCGCTCAGTTTGCCCGGAGGGAAACCCTCCTTGCAACTTCTCTCCGCACGGAAGTGTCCTCCTCTGCGCCTCTGCGGTTTTTTAATTAAGTAATCTTCGGGCGGGAAGGGAGTAGTTATGTTTAATTGATAGCAAACTGCAAACAGGCATTTGGCGCAAGCCGTCTTGAAGAGAAGGACGCGAAGAAAAAAGGGAAAAAGTTAATGAAAGTTGGAAAATCATATACAAGATTACTTGTCAAGGACTGGAAGGCTTGTTTCTTGTTTTACAAAGATGTCATAGAATTTGACGTTGCTGTAGAAAATGAACAAGACGGATATGCTGAGTTTAAAGCCGGAGATATGAGACTAACTCTATTCCGGCGGCAAGAAATGGCACAATTGATTCACAACTCAGATAAGCCTGCCCATGCAGAATGTCAAGATACTGTAGCGTTGATTTTTACTGTGCATGATTTGGAGGAAGAATATCAGCGATTAAGACATAAGGGGGTGCAATTTACCGCAGCACCTATGAATAATCCCTACTTTGGAATCAAAACAGCTTATCTTCGAGATCCAGACGGAACTCTGATTGGCTTATACGAGTTTCTTGTGTGATATATAAAAAACGAGCAATTAAACAACGGAGGTCACCGAAGCGCTATGGCTAAACCTGTAATCATAACCGTTGACGATGACCCAGAAGTTTTGCAAGCTGTGGCGCGGGATCTACGGCAAGAATATGGCGATCGCTTCCGAATTATCCGCGCCGAGTCTGGTGCAAGTGCTTTGGAAGCTTTGGAACAACTCAAACTCCGCAATCAGCCAGTGTCACTGTTCCTTGTGGATCAACGGATGCCACAAATGTCCGGCGTGGAGTTTTTGGAACAAGCGATATCTATGTTCCCGGAAGCAAAACGTGCTTTACTCACCGCTTATGCAGATACCGATGCTGCTATCCGCGCCATCAACAACACAAAAATTGATTACTACTTGATGAAGCCGTGGGACCCGCCAGAAGAACGCTTGTATCCAATACTGGATGATTTACTCGAAGACTGGCAAGCAAACTTCCACCCACCGTTTGAAGGGATTCGGGTCATCGGTAACCGGTGGTCACCGCACTCACACCAAGTTAAAGATTTCCTAGCGCGAAATCAAGTGCCTTACCAGTGGATGGATATTGAATTATCAGAAGAAGCACAAAAACTTACAGAATATGCTGGTGATGATAAATTAAACCTGCCCGTCGTCCTGTTTGCTGACGGTTCCCATCTCATACAGCCAACCAACCTGCAAATTGCTGAGAAGATTGGGCTGCGAACTCAAGCAGAAAAACCGTTTTATGACTTGATTATCGTTGGTGGCGGTCCTGCTGGTTTAGCAGCAGCGGTGTATGGCGCATCAGAAGGGCTACGCACAGTGATGATTGAACGTGAAGCCCCAGGCGGACAAGCTGGAACTAGTTCGCGTATCGAAAACTACCTAGGTTTTCCCACAGGGTTGAGTGGAGGAGATTTGGCACGACGCGCTGTAACCCAAGCAAGGCGCTTTGGCGTTGAAATTCTCACCCCACAAGATGTTATGGGTATTCGCTTAGAAGACCAGTATCGAATTGTGCAAGTGGGAGACGGTAGCGAAATCAGTTGCCACGCGATGATTTTAGCGCTGGGTGTGTCGTGGCGGCGGCTGGATGTGCCTGGACTAGACCGTTTGACTGGTGCAGGAGTCTACTATGGTGCCGCACAGGCTGAAGCAATGAGTTGCCAAGGTGAAGAAGTTTACATTATTGGTGGGGCAAACTCAGCCGGACAAGCTGCAATGTACTTTTCCAGATACGCCCACACAGTAACGATGTTGGTGCGTGGCGACTCCCTAACTAAGAGTATGTCTCAGTATCTGATTGAGCAAATTGCAGAAACACCAAATATCATTGTCAAGACACATAGTAGTGTGATAGAGGCAAAAGGAGAAACAAGTTTAGAAGCACTTACTATTCACAATTCTTTGACAGGTGAAACACAAACCGTTCCTGCAACATCACTATTTATTTTTATTGGTGCCGTTCCGCGTACGGAATGGTTGGATGGTGTCATTGCACGAGACGATCGCGGCTATATCATAACAGGTCCCGATTTGCAAAAAGATGGGCAACGCATCAAGGGATGGACGCTAGAACGCGATCCCTATTTGTTAGAAACGAACGTCCCTGGCGTTTTCGCTGTGGGTGATGTGCGTCATGGTTCGGTGAAGCGAGTTGCTTCCGGCGTTGGTGAAGGTTCAATCTGTGTTCAGTTCGTTCATCGATACCTTAGCAACGTGTTGTGATACTTGAAATGAGTTCACAAGTTGTCTGCCAGATACAGCAACTCTGGTGTTGCATCTACCAGATTGTAGGGGTACAGTACAGCTGTGCCCCTACAAGCGCCGTGTATTGCAATGAACTGAAAACCTTAATACTGGGAATGTCTTGGATTTGATGCCAACATTGATTTAGAACTCAAAGGTGACAGCCATGCAGCAAATAACTCTCGCTGAGGCATCTAAAAATTTGCCTGAATTAATCGAGGGGGAGCATCCCAATTTTACGCACTTGCCATTGTGCCCTCACCCCCAACCCCTCTCCCAATTGGGGAGAGGGGAGTCAAATCCTACTCTTATTCCCCTTCTCCCATGGGGAGAAGGGGTTAGGGGATGAGGGTAAGTAAGGTTTTTACATATTTGGGATGCTCCCAATCAAGGTAGCAATCAATGGCGAAGAAATTATGATTAATGCCTCATAACAACACTATAATGATGCAACTGATTGCACCTGAAACAACACTTGAGACTTCACGGCTGTTGCTTGAGCCACTGGTGGCATCTCATGCAGTACATATCTACAGGGAATTGCAGGATGAAAGGCTTTATCAGTTTATCCCACAGGAGCCTCCTATATCATTGCAGGTTTTGGAGGCTCGATACCGTGCGCTATCTTCAAGGCTTTCTCCTGGCGGGCAACAAGCATGGCTAAATTGGGCTGTGAGTCTTCGCGCTGGAACATATATTGGAACATTGGAAGCAACAGTATATCCTAACCGGACAGCGGCGATCGCCTACATGATTTTCCCACCATTCTGGCGACAAGGTTATGCAAAGGAAGGATGTTTACAACTGCTAAATCATCTTTTCAACGACTATCAAGTCAACCTTGTGGCAGCCGAGATAGACACTCGTAACGTCGCGTCGATTGAACTCATTAAATCACTTGGATTTAAGCACGTGTCCACAAAAGAAAACGCAGACTTTTTTAAAGGATGTGTCAGCCACGAGTATCGATATGAGTGTATGTCGTCTTTTACTTCACTCACTCATCTGCCAGTTGGATAAACTAAACTAAGGTTTTGCATCAAACAACCAATTTTTGATGTAAGTATGAATTAGGAACAAGAGGTGACACTCATGCAAGAAATAACTCTCGCTGAAGCATCTAAACAATTGCCTGAATTAATTGAAGCCGCCATGAATGGCGAAGAAATCGTGATTACAAAAGACAATCAACCTGTTGTCAGACTAACTCCTGTGTCGCCTGAACGTCGTTCACTGTTTGGAAGTGCTAAAGGCTTGATTACAATATCAGATGATTTTGATGAACCGCTAGAAGACTTTAAGGATTATATGTAATGAAGCTGCTGCTGGATACTCACACATTCATTTGGTTTTTTACAGGCAATACAAAAATCAGCAACCAAGCCAGGGCGCTCATTGAGAATCAGGATAACGAAAAGCTGCTAAGTACAGCTAGTGTCTGGGAAATAGCAATTAAACAAAGTACAGGCAAGCTGAGTTTTCATCTGCCATTTGAGGTGTTTATCAAGCAGCAACTTAGTCTTAATGACTTCAATTTACTAGACATCAACCTCGACCACCTTGCTGTTGTTGCTACTCTACCTTTTCACCATCGTGACCCATTTGACAGGCTTTTAATTGCACAGTCTATCGTAGAAAAAATACCTATTTTAAGTGTAGATTCAGCCTTTGATGCCTATCCTATTGAACGGCTGTGGTAGATAAAAAAATTAATATTATTAAATATAAGGAGTTGCCATTGCTGCACGACTCAAATCAAATGACGCTGTTTCCTAAATTGCCAGATGATGCTTTAGAAGAGATGAAGCAGTTTGGTAAAGAAATACAACTGAACGCGGGCGATGTGCTGTTTAGTGAAGGTGACTCAAATTATAACTTTCACGTTGTCTTAGAAGGCGAAATTGAAATCACTAAGCAAGTTGGCGTTGAAACGAAAGTGCTGGCTGTTCATCATCGTGGTGAATTCATGGGGGAACTTTCAATGCTGACAGGTACCGGTGCGATCGCCTCAGCCCATGCGATCGCACCCAGTCGCGTTTTGCAAATTGACATAGAAACATTCAGACATATCCTGATTGACTGTTCGCCTATTGCTGACATCATTCTCAGTGCTATGGCGGGACGCACCAAAGATGTGGAAGTGCAACTGCGGCAGCAAGAGAAGATGGCAGCCTTAGGTAAAATGTCAGCAGGTTTGGCACACGAATTGAATAATCCAGGGGCGGCGGCGCGACGGGCGGCTTCCCAGTTGCGCGAGAATTTTCAAAACTTGCAAACTCAAGCTTTAGCGCTCAATTTACTATCCAAAGAGCAACTAAAATTTATTAATGATATTCAACATCAAGCAACATTACACGCCTGTCAATCGTCCAAACTTGACCCCATTACCCAAAGCGATCAAGAAGACGAAGTGACAGAATGGCTGGAAGACCATGATATCAGTAATAGTTGGAAACTTGCCCCCACATTAGTTAACGCCGGACTAGACACTTTAAAGCTTGATACTCTTGCTGACAACATTCCCGCTGACTGTCTAAGTCATGTCCTTACATGGCTAGAAGCAACACTTTCATCCTTCGGACTAATCCACGAAATTGAGCAAAGTACCGTCCGTATTTCTGAGTTGGTGAAAGCAATTAAAGGTTATTCCTACATGGATCAAGCCCCTGTGCAAGAAATAGATGTGCATGAGGGAATTGAAAACACTCTGCTCATTCTTCATCATCGTCTCAAAAAAGGAGTCATTGTTAAGCGAGAGTATGACCGCACTTTGCCAAAAATTTGTGCTTATGCCAGTGAACTTAACCAAGTTTGGACAAATTTAATTGACAATGGCATAGATGCGATGAGTGGCAAAGGTGATTTGACGATTCGTACTTATAGAGAAAATAATTGTCTGGTTGTGGAAATTAAAGATACTGGGGTAGGTATTCCACCAGCAATTCAATCCCGAATTTTTGAACCATTTTTCACAACTAAAGGAGTTGGTAAAGGCACAGGCTTAGGTTTAGAAATTGCTTATCGCATTATCGTTAACAAACATCACGGTGATATTCGGTTTGAATCGAAACCTGGTGAGACACGCTTTCGAGTAAATTTGCCTATTCAAGGTGTAAATTCATGTCAAAAGGTTTGTGAGTAGAATTTTCACGCGTGATTGAATGCAAGCTATGACTGAGATTTTCCAAACACAGCGTTTAATTATTCGTAAGTGGATACCTGAAGCTGATGCTGCACAAGCCTTTGAAATTTATGGCGATCCAGAGGTGGTGCGGTTTCTGAGTAGCAACAAGCCAGAGGAGAGTGTGGAAAACGTTCGGGCGAAACTGCAACCAGTGAGTGAACGCTATGCCCAACTTAATAATGGTTCTGGCTTGTGGGCAATTGTTTGCGTCTTTGCGACTTTGCGCGAGACAAAAAAGTCTATGTACCAGAAAATAGCCGTAAAAGAGCATCTTCAGGAATTAAAGCCTGTACACGATGGAGGTTTACGGTTATCTGATAATGTGGTTAATTTGCTCAAACAACAAGCCGGAGAGTAATTTGAGAACCTATTTAAAACAGTACTTTAACTATTAATTTAATACTTACAAATTCAAAGTGTAACTATGCTTAATACCGAAACTTTACGGCAAGTTCCTCTCTTCTCTAAGTTATCAGACAAACAGTTGCAATGGCTAATTGATCAAGGTGTCGAGGTATGGCGAGAACCTGGAGAAATTCATCGCCATCAAGGTGATCCTGCTGACCATGTTTTTGTACTGCTAGAAGGTCAAGTTCGGATTACGCAGAAAGTTGGCAATCAAGAAATTTTGTTGGCGATGTACGAACCAAAAACGCTGTTTGGTGAATTGCCTGTGTTAATGGGTGAGACACATTTCTGGGCGAGTGGTCGTGCTGTGACTCGTAGCCATATTCTGGAATTGCCAAATCAGGTGTTTTGGGAAATGCTTTCGAGTTGTACTTGCGTCATGACTGAGATTCTCCGCACAATGGCAGAACGGTTGCAAGCGCTACAGACAATATCACAACACAGAGAAAAACTGGTAGCATTAGGCACTTTGGCAGCAGGATTGGCACACGAGTTGAATAACCCGGCTTCTGCATGTCGTAGGGCTGTAGGACAATTACGTCAAACAAGGCAAGTGTTGCAGCCTTTAACGGTAAAGCTGAATCAAAAAGAAATGACCTGCGACCAAAAAGCGTTTGTTGCCAAATTACAGCAAGATGCTATAGCCAGTGCTAGAACAGCAACCAAACTCGATCCATTAACGCAAAGCGATCGCGAGGATGAGGTGATGCAATGGCTAGAAGCACACAATGTAGGCAATGGTTGGAAACTTGCTCCCACATTGGTGACAGCAGGACTCGATATCGATTGGCTGGAGAATGTTAAGAAAAATGTAGGTGAATTATTGCTTGGTAACGTCCTAACTTGGACAGAAGTAACGTTACAAGAATGGGGTTTGTTAGACGAACTTGACCATTGTACAACCCGAATTTCTACCTTAGTTGATGCCGTTAAAGATTATTCCTACATGGATCGGGCACCCCTACAGGAAATAGACGTACATGAAGGTATAGAAAGTACTCTCACAATTCTAAATCACAAGTTAAAGCAAAGTAATGTGGTAATAACGCGGGAGTATGACTGTGAAGTGCCGCTGATTAGTGCTTATGGCAGAGAACTCAATCAAGTTTGGACGAATTTGATTGATAATGCGATTGATGCTGTCAATGGGCAAGGTGGTCAAATCTGGATTCGCACCAATTGCGAAAGTGACTTTTTACTTGTGGAAATTGCTGATAATGGTCCAGGAATTCCCCCAGAGGTTCAGTCTCACATTTTTGAGCCATTTTTTACAACCAAAGGAGTCGGTGAGGGGACTGGGTTAGGTTTGCACATTGTCTACCGCATTGTTGTGGGACAGCATCAGGGTGATATTCGGCTGTTGTCTCAGCCAGGGGACACCAGATTTCAGGTGCGGTTGCCGATGAATTTGTCCTAGTTTGCTGGTTTTACCTAAAGTTTATCAAGCGTTATGCACGCATTGATGACATAAAGTGCCTGCTTTGCGATGCATTAGGACGTTTGCGTAGCTTGCCCAGGTAATATAGCAATTCTCACTAGCATAGAATATACGTATATGGTAGAGGCACGGCATTGTCCATACGTGTGAACTTAAGCTGAAAAGCTTGTAATTACCTTGCCTCATGCCCTTATACTTGTCCACAATTCTCGCTTCACCCCACCCCGGTTTTGTCTAACGCCAAAACCTGCCCTCCCCTTGGTAAGGGGAGGGGATTAAGGGGAGCCAGCACTGCAGGCGGGTTTCCCGCCGTAGGTGACTGGCGTGTGGGGTAAAACCAACGTAGAATCAATGGTTAAACGTTAAGTTGGCACCAATAGGCTAGCCTTTGCCCCTACAAAAATCTTTGGTTCAATGAACTGAAAATCGCTGTAACAGTATATCTTCACAAAAACTGCATAAGTCCTCAAACCTTAGAAATAGATGTAATAAAAGCGAGGACAAACACCCATGAGCAACTCTAAAATCATCTTCCAGTCCAAAAAGACAATTTCTCTAAACTTGGTTACAGAAAACGAAACCAGGTTGATTTAATTTCCATGCTGGCTTTAAACTAAACTCCATGTAGATTAAGTATATTTTCTGTTAAAAATTTAATAATGTGTATCTACCTTCCGTATTTATACGGCAACAATTTTCTTATGCATAATTACCAATATCAACTTGAAGATGAAAGCTAAAACGACAAAAAGCGATTTTTTCAGATATTCAAGACCGAAATTTAAGCTTTACACTTTAATCTGCTTGCTGAGTGTCGTTTTATTATCCGAATCAGTCGGGGCAAAAAGCACATTAAAACAGTCGCAAATCGCACAGCAACCAGCGACAACGCAGCAAGATGCAACCCGCGCTGCTGCGGAAAAAGTTTTTGAAGAGGGGATGGCACTTTACAAACAAGGGACAGCAGTATCTCTGCGGCAGGCAATAGAAAAATTGCAAGAAGCGCTGGTATTGTGGCAGAAGGCAGGGGATAAACAATGGGAAGCTACTACCCTCCTTATTATTGGCAAAGTCTACTCCGATTTAAAAGACAAACACCAGGCACTAAAATACTACAACTCTGCTCTGCCTTTGATCAAACAAGTGGGCCACAAAGCAGCAGAAGCTGCTACCCTTACTGCTATTGGCGCTGTCTACTCCGATTTAGGAGACAACCAGAGTGCCCTAAAATACTACAACTCTTCTCTGCCTTTAAGTAAACAAGTCGGCGACAAAGCACAGGAAGCAACAACCCTCAACAATATTGGCGGTGTCTACTCCAATTTAGGAGACAACCAGAGTGCCCTAAAATAC
>JXCB02000002.1:1180247-1558081 GCA_000828075.3 Tolypothrix campylonemoides VB511288
GTCTACTCCGATTTAGGAGACAAGCAGAGTGCCCTAAAATACCTCAATTCTGCTCTGCCTTTGAGAAAACAAGTGGGCGACAAAGCAGGAGAAGCAAGAACCCTCAACAATATTGGCAAAGTCTACTCCGATTTAGGAGACAAGCAGAGTGCCCTAAAATACTACAACTCTTCTGTGCCTTTGATGAAACAAGTGGGCAACAAAGCAGGAGAAGCAACAACCCTCAACAATATTGGCAAAGTCTACTCCGATTTAGGAGATAACCAGAGTGCCCTAAAATACCTCAATTCTGCTCTGCCTTTGAGTAAACAAGTGGGCGACAAAGCAGGAGAAGCTACTACCCTTTACAACCTTGCTTACCTAGAACGCAGTCGCGGTAACTTGCAAGCAGCACGCACTAACGTAGAAGCAGCTATCAAAATTATCGAAGAATTACGCACTAAAATCGACAGGCAAGAACTCCGCACTTCCTACTTTGCCACAGTTCAGGGTGACTACAAATTCTACATCGACCTGCTGATGGAACTGCACAAAAAAGAGCCATCACAAGGATACGATGCATTAGCCCTGCACTACAGCGATCGCTCCCGCGCCAGAAGTTTGATAGAGTTGTTAACCGAAGCAAATGCCAAAATTCTCAAAGGCGCAAACCCAGAACTCATACAACAAGAACGCAACTTACGACAGCAAATTGATGCCAGAGATACACTGCGGCAAAATTTAGCAAATTCACCAAATCAAAACGACCTCACCAAAGCATCTATTCAAAAACTGACCACAGAAATCGAAAATCTCTTCAGCCAACACCGGGAACTGCAAGCCAAAATCCGTACGACTAGCCCAGAATATGCAAAACTGACGAATCCAGATCCCGAAAAGGACATTCTCAAATTACCGCAAATCCAACAACAACTTGATAAAGACACTTTGCTATTGCAGTATTCCTTGGATGAAGAACGCAGTTATTTGTGGGCAGTCACTCCCACCTCAATGCAAGCTTACACCCTCCCCGGACGCAAGGAAATAGAAAAAGTCGCAGAGAAATTCCATCAAGATTTGCAGCAAGCAACAGCCAGTAACCTAGCCATTGAGAGCGCAAAACAACTGAGTCAACTCATCCTCGCACCTGTTGCTGATAAATTACCAGGAAAGCGTTTGGTTATTGTTGCCGATGGTGCGCTGCAAACCATTCCCTTTGGGGCATTAGCTGACCTAACCCCCCAACAGACTTCGCTGCAACGCAAGGGGGAGCAAGGAACACTCCCCTCCCCTAGCAGGGGAGGGGCTGGGGGAGAGGTCAAATACCAACCACTGATGGTAAACCATGAAATTGTCAATTTACCCTCAGCCTCAACCATCGCCATCCAACGCCAAAAACTCGCCAACCGCCAACCCGCACCCAAAGCCCTTGCCATCCTCGCAGACCCGGTATACAGTGCTACCGACACACGAGTGACAGGTAAACCCGCAAATACTCAACTCGCCCCGGAACTCGAATTTGAACGCTCTGCTCTTGCTCGTTCCGCCAGAAGCCTGAAACGCAATGGTTGGGACAGGCTACCATTCACTGCAGAAGAGGCAAAAGCAATTTTAACACTCATACCACCAGCAACTAGCCTGCAAGCAATGAGCTTTGATGCCAACTACGACTGGGCAACTAGCAGAGCCTTAAATCAATTCCGTATCCTGCATTTTGCCACCCACGGGTTTGTCAATCAAGACCAACCAGAATTATCCGGGATTGTACTGTCACTGGTAGATAAAAAAGGCAAGCCAATCACCGGACACTTGCGCTTGGGAGATTTGTTTAACCAAGACTACCCAGCAGAGTTAATCGTCTTAAGTGCCTGCGAAACCGGGCTTGGTAAAAACGTCAACGGTGAGGGTTTAGTGGGGTTGACACGCGGGTTGATGTATGCAGGTGCAGCGCGGGTTATGGTGTCGCTGTGGCAGATTAATGACAAAGGCACATCGGTATTGATGCAGGAATTTTACAAAGAAATGTTGCAGCAAGGGAAAAACCCAGCCCAAGCGTTGCGTGCAGCCCAAAGAAAGTTATGGGAAAACCCAGAATGGCGTAGCCCGTATTACTGGGCAGGTTTCACTGTTCAGGGGGAGTGGCGTTAGATACTTCAGCCCAGCCCTCTCCTTATAAAAGAGAGGGAGAAAGAAAAGACTCTCTAAACCCTCTCCTTATCAAGAAGAGGGTGCCGAAGGCGGGTGAGGTTTCTTCGCTTGGAACAGACGATATACAAAAACTATCAAACCAACACTCAAACCAGCACAACAATAAATAGCCATGAAAAATAAACTCATCAACAAAAAGTCAATCGCATTATTTATTACATCTATTATCAGCGCAATTACGTTAAATACTTGGTTGAATGCAAATGCCCAAACCACACCAAAAAAAGCAACTACACCCAAATATACTAAATTGCAAGATGCTAACAACTTTAGTATCAAAGGAAACGGCAAAGCCTTTCAACCTAGTAATTTGCAACAGGCGAATAAACCCGATAAAGCTGATGATAAAGAATTTCAACGCCGAGGAGTTATTGGTTGGGATGACCGAGTTCCCTTGTTAAGCCGACAATATCCTTGGTCGGCAATTGGTAGAGTACAGGGATTGACGACTGAAGGCAAGGAGTATCATTGCACGGGTACATTAATCAGTGAAGATGTGGTTTTAACCAATGCACACTGCGTCATTGACCCGGAAACACGCCAATTTAGTCAAAAAATCTTGTTTCTCCCAAATGTTATTAATGGCAGGGTTGCGAATGAATCGGATATTGCCCAAGTTGAAAATGTCATTTATGGCACTGATTTCAGTGGTACTAAATTAGAGAATCAAATTAACGACTGGGCGCTTTTGAAACTCAATAAACCTATTGGCTTAAAATACGGATATTTAGGTTGGAAATCTTTACCCTCATCAACTCTGGTCAAAAACCGCAATAAATATATTTTCGTTGGTTATTCTGGTGATTTCCCTAACACAAACAAAGAAAACTATCGATTTTTAAGCGCAGGAAGCGGATGGACAGCAAGCGTGCAACAGGGTTGCAGCATCGTGCGTGAAGAAAGCAATGTGTTGTTACACGATTGTGATACCACTGGTGGTTCTTCCGGGGGAGCAATTATTGGGGTGATAGGTAATCAGCCTTACATCGTCGCCCTTAATAATGCCGAATACAAAACTCGTGATGGACGCGCAATCATCAATCTCGGGGTGAAGATTGATTTCTTAGATAGATTGGCACGAAATTAAGTAGAGATACTCGTGTGATAGTAATTCTGCATAATTCTACGCTATAAGTAGGTCGGTGTAAATAATTAAAGGTATGTAGTAAGCGCTTTAGCGCTAAAGCGCTTACTACGAACTAGTTTTCAGGCTTTACTTTTCTTTAGCGGAGCTTAGAGCGCTCATTATTCAGCAAAAACGTCAGTGTATTAAGGAAGCATTTTTATGCAATCTTACACTTATATGCCGATTTCTTCAACACTAACTCATCGCGTTCAAGCCATGCCGAAAGTAGAAATTCACGTGCATCTTGAAGGTGCAACTGATGCAGAAACCATTTATGAGATGGCTAAGCGGAATCAGGTGGAATTACCTGTTACCTCACTTGATGAATGGAAAAATTTCTACCAGTTTCGTGATTTTAATCATTTTATTCAGGTTTATACTACTGCAAGCGAGTGTATACAAACACCCGACGATTATATCTTGATGATAGAGCGATTCATCAAGCATCAATCAGAGCAAAATATCCGTTACAGTGAAGTTTTTCTGAGTGTTTCGTTACATTCTCAAAAATTAACTGATGATGAATTACTTGCTGCCTTAGCTACCGCGATTGCAGCAGGCGAAGCTAAATACAACAGCCGTGTGAAATTTATTGCTGATATCTCGCGGGAATACCCAGACACACAAACCAAAGTTTTACAGTTTGCCCTTAAAGGTAAGGAAAAAGGAATTTTTATTGGTCTTGGTTTGGGTGGAGTAGAACCAGGAAACCCACCGGAGGGTTTTGCTGAAACTTATCAAGAAGCCAAAAGACAAGGACTTCGAGTGGTCGCCCATGCTGGCGAAGCTGACGGACCGCAAAGTATTCGTGGTGCGATTAAAACTTTGCAAGCAGAACGCATCGGACACGGGATTAGATGTTTAGAAGATCCAGAACTCGTTGAGGAACTACGTCACAGTCAAATACCACTTGAAGTCTCACCACAAAGTAACTACTGCTTAGGTATTGTACCGCGTGATCAACCGCATCCAATTCGTCAGATGATTGATGCAGGACTATACTGCACACTCAATTCCGACGATCCACCCATGTTTTCCACTAATTTGAATAACGAGTACCTGATATTAGCAACTCAAGGTTTTTCCTGGGAAGAACTTTGGCAGTTGAACCTTAATACACTCGAAGCCAGTTTTTTAAGCGAAGCGGAAAAAGCTGTTTATCGTGAAGAATGGCAGGCGTTTTTACTATAGTAGTAAACAAGAGCCCCGACTTCTTAGAGAAGTCGGGGCTCTGTGTCTTCTACACCGTTGACAGCTTAATTCAAGTAACTTTGTAATAAAGATACAATAGCCTCTGGATGAATCTTTTTATATTCTTTTGTCCCCATTTGCAAAATATAATTAGGTGCGCTTTTACAACATTTAAAACAGCCAGTTTGTTCAATGATGACTTGGTCAGACAAACCATACTCATACAACATCTTTTCTAATTCTGATAATAAACTTTTTCCACCTCGCTTTATGCAACCAGACTTTTGACAGACTAAAATCTTGGCTTTGGGAGAAGACTTTCGTTGTTGAAGGGGGATTTCTTGATTTGGACAAACACCAATTGGTGTCACCCCAAAAGCTTTGAGTTTGATTTCGCCTGTATGTGTATCTAACTTACTAATACCAAATACACGAATTTGCTCACCAGGAACTAGAGATAAACTGAGAAATTGACGCAACTCTTTAGGAATTTTAATTTGCACGTTCTCGGATTCTAATGCCAATTGCAGGTATTTAAATTTCCCAGGGGTATCACCTACAAAGCCAAGAAACTGTCCCTCAAGGTTAAATTCAGATAATTTTAGGTAATGATGACCCATGTTATTTTAATTCGTAAACTTTTTCGTAATTTTTTCGTGTGGAGCGTCCTTTGTCATGAGTCATTTGCATTTCCAAAAGACGAATGACTAAGGACAGTCTTGACAAAAAAAGGTGTAATTAAGACAAGCGTTGAGTTACGAGAGACGTTTAGCTTCGTAAGTTTGGGGTAATTCTAGCGGATCTGGCAAATTGGTAAATGCTAATTCCCAACCATTTGCTAAAGTAAAAATCTTGCCTTCTGCTCCTTCTGTTTGTTTAACAACTTCTTCTTCAAGGTCTTTCTTAGCAACGTAAGCAATCAAAGCTCCAGCAGCATTATGACGTAGCATGACTTTCATAACAGTTTTCCCGCTTCCTAGTGGTGATATTAATTTATTGGTGAAATGTCTTAATTTCTGTTCATGAAAAGAAGTTTGCTAGGCTTCCTCAACAACTTCTTGTTCCTTGTCAACAAGTTCTAATTCTTTTTTAAGACAACCGACGACAAATCCTCTCTCCAAAAAATGCACAGCATAGATATAGGATTTTTGTAAATAAGTGCCTATACTAGCGACGTAACCGATATCTCCCTTTTTTGCCAAAATGACCCCAATTTCTTGACCGGGAAAAGTACCATCGTTCTTGATCATTTTGCGAAGTCGGACTTTATCACCGATGTTAAAGGCGGGTGGTTGATCTAGCTCTAATTCATCTGACCGCATGAGAATACCTCTGTTGTTCTTGTACCAAATTCAATAGTTCTTGCACGGTTAAACTACGTTTTTTCTGTACCGACTCTTGTCGTACCACCTCCAAGACAGATTGAGTTTCTTGGGAGTTCAAAAAAATGCCGTGCTGCTGTAGCACATTGGACAACAAATGCCGACCAGAATGCTTACCCACAACCAAACGTCGTTCCCACCCAACCTCTTCAGGAGCAAACGGTTCATAAGTCATTGGGTTTTGCAGAACGCCGTGAGCATGAATACCTGCTTCGTGAGCAAAGGTATTTTCACCCACAATTGCTTTCCAAGGCGGTACAGTGCTCCCTGATGCTGCTGCAACAAGTCGAGACAGTTCTAATAAACGAGGAGTGTCAAGACCCACATTAACGCCGTAAATATGTTTGAGAGCCATGACAACTTCTTCTAAAGCTGCATTTCCAGCTCTTTCACCCAACCCATTCACCGTTGTATTCACAGATAAAGCTCCAGCTTTAATACCAGCAAGCGCATTGGCTGTTGCTAGACCAAAATCATTGTGGGTGTGGACTTCTACGGGAATTAACAAAGCTGCCACCAGTCGTCTTACTTTCGCATATGTGGTGAAGGGGTCGAGAATTCCTACCGTGTCACAGAAGCGAAACCGCGATGCACCCCATTCTTGGGCATATTGTGCTACGTCTAGAAGGAAGCTTTCATCAGCTCTGGAAGAATCTTCTCCTCCTACAGCTACCCAAAGACCTTTATCAACGGCGAAGCTAATACTGTCTTTAAGTTGTTGCAAAGTTATCCGCCATTGACCATGAAATTTGGCAGTAATTTGGATTCCAGAAACGGGAATAGCAATATGCACTCGCTCCAAACCACAAGCCATAGAAGCCTGGATATCAGAAATCACCGCGCGGTTCCAGCCAAGCAGTTTGGCTTGCAAACCCATCTCAGCAATTACCGAGATTGCTCGTGTTTCTTCCTCACCCATCGCCGGAATACCGACTTCTATTTCATGAACGCCGATCGCATCGAGAAATTTGGCGATCGCAACTTTTTCTTCTAAGTTGAAAGCAACTCCTGCTGCTTGTTCGCCGTCGCGCAGTGTTGTGTCATTTATTAAGACTTGATTCATCTTGTAAAAACCTCTTGGATAATGATGAATGATGATGAAGAAAGAACTCAGAACTCCTACGCTAAGAACTCAAAATGGTTTTTTAGCGATTGGATGTTGAGCCAGAATGCACAGCAACTATAGCTGTTACCATCCGGCTCAAGTACAACTACCCTACGGGAAGCCCTGTTTCAGGCGTCTACATTTGCGTCCACCCCCCTCATTCCCCCCTACGAGAGTGGCGTGGGAAGACAGAGGAAAAACTTTTATTTATTGTCCATTGGCGGTTCGTTATTTTTTGATGTATTGCACCCAATTGAGAACCGTTATAAATTTACAGGTCGATGAATCACATTTTCCTTGTCAAATCCTTGCAATGAATTCGTAGGCATATTCAGTAATTCTGAATTCTGTGTTCTGAGTTCTCATCAAAAATATCAATATTCATAATTCACCATTCCTAATTTATAATTGATAATTCTTGTTTTATCTGTATGGCATAAAACAAGAATTTGGTATCAACTACAAATTATTATCATCAGGTGAATATTCGGTGTCAGAAAATAGCCTTTTACTGAAATATGTATTAGCCATTCCTGAAAAAAGCAAGATGCTTAATCCGGCAATTAAAGTAGAAATCATCGTCATATCCTCCCTAAAAAATTTAATTCATTTATTGTTTTGCTGTAGTAAAAATTACTAATCGAAAGGACAGATTGCCTAAGCTATCCTTGATTTAATTGACACATTTCTAGCAAGACTAAAATACTTGCTATGATTGCTATTTTTCATTTTGGATTGCTTAAACTTGCTCTTCCAGCCAATCAAAAATGCGTTCTAACTGTTGTATGTCCACTAAACCATATTGCCAAAGAAGCATTGCTAAGGGACTATTATCTAACTCGTGTTTGCGCAGTGCTACAGCAATATCCACAGTTGAAAGTGCGAACTCAGATTGTAAAAAATCAATGAATTTTATATCACTGTGATAATTTGCCATCATACAATTTTTCACAAAAAGAAGGTTTAAGGATAAAGAATAGACTTCTTGCATTCATTTCTCAATAAATAATTAACTGCACGACGCCAAAGTAGATGAATGCAGATGAAATTTATTTATGCAAGAGTTCTAATGTAGATGCCTTCCTGAGAGCGTCGTGCTGGCTAGGATACAAACCTTTATATTTCACCTTCTTGTTTTCACACTTCACACCTGTTTTCATAGTTGTTATTTCAGATTCACCATAATTGAAAGAGTCAAAAATTTAAAGCTGCCAACATCTTTCTAGCCAATTGATTAATTCTTGGCGACTTGTCATAAATTGCAGTACTGTACTACGGACAAGAATCGCTGTTAAACAACTATCCACTTGCACCCGCAAAGAACCATCAGAGAGACACCAACAAGGAATCATTAACTCTTGCAAGCGGTGATAAATTGAAAAGCGATCGCTTATCGGAATTTGCAGAATATACTCGGCTGTGGCTTGAAAATTACGGGATTGCAACATAGTTAATGTTCCTTTGTCACCAGTTCTTTTTCCTTTGTTTGACTTGTAAGAATTTGCAGCTTTTGTTCGAGTTGCTCAATACGTTCTTGCAAACAGCGAAACACTTCAGCTTCTAAATCAGGTAGTTTTCCATGTTCTAAAGGAGAAACTTGTTCGCCCTGTTTGCTCGAAATAATCCGCCCTGGGATTCCCACAACAGTGCAATAGTCGGGGACATTTCGCAAAACAATCGAACCTGCACCGATGCGGACGCGATCGCCAATCTGAATATTGCCTAAGACTTTCGCACCTGCTCCCACAACGACATTTTTGCCCAAAGTAGGATGGCGTTTACCGCTTTCTTTTCCAGTTCCACCAAGGGTGACACCTTGGTAAATCAGTGTGTAGTCTCCCACAATAGCCGTTTCGCCAATCACAACACCCATACCATGGTCAATAAACACGCCTTTGCCAATCTCTGCACCTGGGTGAATTTCAATTCCCGTAAGAAACCGTCCCAAGTGAGAAATGAAACGGGGGATAAAAGCCACTCCGCGGCGGTGTAACCAATGAGCAATGCGATGCAAACATAGTGCGTGCAATCCAGGGTAACAAAACAGCACCTCCAACCAATGGTATGCTGCGGGATCTCGTTCAAATATGATGCGAAAATCAGTCAATACTGGCTCCAAAGAAATGCCAGAAAGCATTGCAAAAAACAGGTTGGAATAATCACCCAACATTTTTGCAATCTTTGAATTCCTCATGTGGTCGAATGGCTGTTGCATCGGTACTGGTTTTTTCAAAATAACCGTGTGGTACGTTCTCTGCTTATATCAGGTGTTTGCAAAGACAGCTTAAATCCGACGCCGATTGGATTTATTGGATTGATTAAGGCTGTACTCACCAGCCCTAAACCTTGATTTAATAGAAATTTCAAATTTCTATTGGGGTAGGGGTACTAGTATTTTCAGGAGCGGGGTACTGGAATTTATGGGGGAGGGGGGTAAGGATTTCTGTACTCAATATGAATTCACTTGCCTGTAAGACTTTGATGCGATTTAGGCAAGATATTTTTGCATAAATTAACAACTGTTCACTTGTACTCAAACAACACGAGAACAAGATGAAAAGCCAAAATTCTGTATATCGAGTTACTATTTATTATTGTATTCCTACAACAGAGAAAAGACAAGCCGAGCTATTTTGCTTAACAGTTTTTGTCTGTAAGTATAGATACTATTTTCTATATTTATAATTGTAGTTTGCTTAACTGTTATACCTATTTTATCCTTGGCGACAGGCATCTTCACCATTACATATGAACAAAATGCAAGGCAATTATGCATCTAGTGCATGATAGATTTCTTGCAAAAGCTTGTATTTGAACTGGGGGTTGGGGATTAGGGATTAGGGATTAGGGATTAGGGACTGGGATGGGAGGATTATGGACGGGGATTCAAACGCCGCCCAAAGGAAAGTAGGAACATCTTCCCATTCCCCAGTACCCAATACCCAGAACCAGAGCGGCGTTCCTCCCCTCAGACTTCTATTCTGATAGTTTTTACAAAACTTTGACACGTTAACCCGCAACTGCGATCGCTATTTTGCCCACTGCTCGCTCGCTTTCGCTATATGCATGAGCAGCAGCTAGTTCTTGTAACGGAAAAGTGCGGTCAATCACAGAACGAATTTTACCAGTCTCAATCAAATCTTTCAGGTAAATCAAGTCCTGACTCTTGAGTGTTCCTACGATAAATTTAGCTTTTTTACCAGGAATAAACGCTGTGAATACACTTTGCACAATGGTTTCAGGGGTAGGGAGTGTATTTACATAAATTCCGTTGGGTTTTAAAACTTGTTTACAACTCGAAAACGACTGCTTCGCAACCGCATCCAAAATAATGTCGTACTGTGCCGTGCCTTGGGTAAAATCTTGTTGGGTGTAGTCAATGACGCGGTCTGCTCCTAAAGATTTCACCAACTCACTGTTTTTTGTACTGCAAACTGCGGTGACTTCTGCTCCCAAAGCCTTAGCAATTTGCACAGCAAAAGTGCCTACACCGCCAGAAGCGCCATTAATAAGCACAGTTTGTCCTGATTGAATGTTGGCTAAGTCTCGCAAGGCTTGTAGGGCTGTGAGGGCTGCTACGGGTACAGAGGCTGCTTCTTCATAACTCATGTTCGTCGGTTTCAGGGCGACAGATTTTTCTGGAACGGCTGCAAGTTCTGCGTAAGCTCCTCCCAATAAACCAACGTTTCCGTAAATTGCATCTCCTGGCTTGAAGCGCGTCACTTGTGAGCCCACCTCCACCACATCTCCCGACAAATCAGACCCCAAAATCATCGGGAATTTGTTACCCGTGATCAATTTGAACATTCCCTTGCGGATTTTCCAATCAACCGGATTAACGCAAGTTGCACGAACTTTAACGAGTAACTGATCAGGCTTAATTTTCGGCGGCTCCACCTCTTGGTACTGCAACACTTCAGGGGAACCATACTCACGGATAACAACTGCTTTCATCGCATTCCTCCTGGTACTTTGATTCTTGCTGATATATAGGAAAACATTGTTTTAGTGTATAGTACGCAGCTGTAGTTTTTCATCTGCTGTTGTATGCCACCGTCGTGCGATTGGCTTTGCCACTGCCCCTTGGGCGATCGCCGTAAAATGAATGGATAACTGTTAACTAATAACTGTTAACTAATAATTGATGGTTAAGCCACTGCGTTACGGTGCTGCGCGCGAGGATAAACTTTCCTGCGTTTCCAGAACCAATAATCATGATTTTTTTCACTTGATACCAAATCTACGTTAAAAAACATCTTTTTCCACCTGCTAAAACTCAGTTAATTGAGATAAAATTCTATTAATCATCCATGAAAAACAATCTGGGTTCTTGTCTGTGCCTATGTTCCAGCCCAAATGGATGAGAAAAATCTATGAAGTGATACTAGTGAACACAGCAAAAATTAAAAAAGTTTGAATTGCATTTTTCCCTCTGAAAAAATGATATTCTGTATACAGAATTAAATTTCGCAAATTTCTGGAGTTAGTCTCCGTAACTTACTCCAGATTTCCAAAGCCAAAATCTCCCTTGAGGCAGTGCTCGGAGTGTTGCTAAATCAGCCTTTGAGTACAAGTTGGGAAAGCTAAAAAAAAGCTAAAATTTTGCTCAAATCCTTACTGGAATTGGGTTTCATCTGAGTACACGAATACTTGTCCCCATTTCCATAAATACTCGAACCCCAACCCAAAAATTCTAGTACCCCTACCCAGAAAAAATCTTTTTGAGTCCTCAAATGCGGAAAGGGTGAGGGTTTTCGGTTTTGAGTACAAATCTAATCAATCCAATAAATTCTATCCAGGACACAAACGCTGCCCTCGTTTGAGACGACTGATATAAAACATATATCGCCAACACTTCAAGCGCAAACAAAAACAGCGCTATGAGTGAGTGGAGGGATGAGATAGCACCATGCCCCTGTGAACAGAAGTCGCGGCTTGACCCGCAAGTCCTCCCCAAGTCCAAGAGCGTTGACACACACCAGCCCTTGCGTTCCTTGGGTTGACAGCGTAAGTACAAGACGCGGCTTCCATTCCTGACAAAACACAGACAAAACAGAGTCGCTATAGCATCTTCCACAGTGGCAGCGTTAGTACCCGATATGCATGCGAGATTCAATGACATCACCCTCTACAGGACGCATTACCCCATCAGTTGGTTCCCCAACTTCTACCAAAGCAAAATCCAGTGGTTGCGGCACCGGATGCAGCGATAGCAGCACCACTGTGGAAATGGATGAAAAACTTAAAGAACGTATTGCCAATCATCCCTGCTACAGCGAAGAAGCGCATCACCACTTCGCAAGGTTGCACGTTGCAGTCGCCCCTGCCTGCAACATACAATGTAATTACTGTAACCGTAAATACGACTGTGCTAACGAGAGCCGTCCTGGAGTGGTAAGCGAGTTGCTAACTCCGGAAGAAGCAGCGCACAAAGCTTTAGTGATTGCAGGTAAGATTCCTCAATTGACGGTGTTGGGAATTGCAGGTCCTGGCGATCCACTGGCGAATCCAGAACAAACTTTCCGCACTTTTGAATTGATTGCCGAGAAAGCGCCAGATATCAAGCTTTGTCTGTCAACTAACGGTTTAATGCTCCCCGAGTATGTTGACCGCATTAAACAACTGAATATCGACCACGTTACAATTACCATTAATATGGTAGACCCAGAAATTGGGGCAAAGATTTATCCTTGGGTTCACTACAAGCGCAAGCGTTACAGAGGCATCGAAGGGGTAAAAATTCTGCACGAAAAGCAGATGGAAGGATTGCAAGCCCTCAAAGAAGCCGATATTTTGTGCAAAGTCAACTCGGTGATGATTCCGGGAATTAATGATGAGCACCTGACAGAAGTGAATAAGGTAATTCGCTCCAAAGGCGCATTCATTCACAACATTATGCCGCTGATTTCCGCACCAGAACACGGCACCCACTTCGGTTTGACTGGTCAGCGCGGTCCTACACCAAAAGAACTGAAGGAAGTGCAAGACAACTGTGGTGGTAATATGAAAATGATGCGTCATTGCCGGCAGTGCCGTGCTGATGCAGTAGGTCTTTTGGGTGAAGACCGCAGCCAGGAATTTACGAAAGCCAAAATCATGGAAATGGCTCCTGAATATGACCTTCAAAAACGCCAAGAAGTTCATGCAGGTATTGAGAAGTTCCAAGAAGAACTGAAACTAGCCAAACAAAAGGCTCTGACTGCTGTAGAACCTGTACAAAATAGTCCAAAAATCCTAGTTGCAGTGGCGACTAAGGGCAGCGGATTGGTTAATCAGCACTTTGGTCATGCCAAAGAATTCCAGATTTACGAAGTGCATGGCAATCAAACTCGCTTTATCGGTCATCGCAAAGTTGACCACTATTGCCAAGGCGGATACGGAGAGAAAGCCACTCTAGAAAATATCATCCAAGCGATCGCTGATTGCAAAGCGGTGTTGGTTTCCAAGATTGGTGACAGTCCAAAAGAAAAATTACATCAACTCGGAATTGAGGCGGTTGAAGGTTACGACGTCATTGAAAAGATGGCTTTGGAATTTTACAAGCAATACGTACAGGAACAACAGAAGTAATTTAAAAGTAAAAAGTCAAAAGTCAAAAGAATATCTGTAACTTTTTACTTTTAACTTTTTACTTTTTTCTCCCAATTACCGTTACCCAGTACCCAATTCCCAATCCACAATCTGCACATTTAGTAAAGGGAATAGTCATGGCTTACAAAATTACCAGCAAGTGCATTTCCTGCAACCTATGTCTTTCCGCGTGTCCTACTGGCGCAATCAAAATAGTGAACGGACAGCACTGGATTGACCCCAACCTCTGCACAAATTGTCATGGAACTGCTTACAGCGTCCCTCAGTGTGTGGCTAGTTGTCCCACCTACGATGGTTCTGTCATAGAGCGTAAGGATTACTGGGAGTCCTGGTTTGTCACTTACAATAAAGTAGTAACAAAATTAACAAAAAAACAAGATTATTGGGATAACTGGTTTAACGTTTATTCCCAAAAGTTATCACAGCAATTACAAAAAGTTTCAATTTCTGATGGAATTGAACGTTAATCAACAGTCCTTGATAAAAAACATTCCTCTCATTCTTAGTTGTTATCACGTAAAATTGGAAGCAATGCAAAAAGACTGCATTTATCTCGACAATAATGCCACCACGAAGGTAGATCCAGAAGTTATAGAGGCAATGCTGCCCTACTTGAGGGATTACTACGGAAACCCTTCCAGCATGCACACCTTTGGTGGACAAGTCGGCAAAGCGGTTAGACAAGCACGAGAACAAGTCGCCGCCCTCCTCGGTGCTGACGAATCAGAAATTATCTTCACCAGTTGTGGAACCGAGGGAGATAACGCCGCCATTCGAGCAGCACTGTTGGCGCAACCAGAAAAGCGACACATCATCACCACACAAGTGGAACACCCAGCGGTGCTGAATGTCTGCAAACAGTTGGAAACCCAGGGTTATTCTGTAACCTATCTGTCGGTGAATCGTCAGGGACAGTTGGATCTCGATGAACTCGAAGCCTCCCTGACAGGTAACACCGCCTTGGTGACGATTATGTACGCCAATAACGAAACCGGAACCGTTTTCCCAATAGAGCAGATTGGGCTGCGGGCGAAAGAGCGTGGCGCACTCTTCCATGTCGATGCAGTGCAAGCAGTGGGGAAAATTCCCTTGAACATGAAGACAAGCACCATTGATATGCTCACCATGTCTGGTCATAAGATTCATGCCCCTAAAGGAATTGGCGCATTATACGTGCGGCGCGGAGTTCGGTTCCGTCCCCTGCTGATTGGCGGAGGACAAGAGCGTGGAAGAAGAGCGGGAACAGAAAATGTTCCAGGAATAGTTGCATTAGGCAAAGCAGCTGAATTAGAATTATTTCATCTAGAAGAAGCGACAACCAGAGAAAAACGGTTGCGCGATCGCCTGGAGCAAACTTTAATCGCCACAATTCCTGACTGCGAAGTCAACGGTGATCCAACCCAGAGACTGCCAAACACCACCAACATTGGCTTCAAGTACATTGAAGGTGAGGCAATTCTCCTCCACCTCAACAAACACAACATTTGTGCTTCATCTGGTTCTGCTTGCAGTTCTGGCTCTCTAGAACCCTCTCATGTTTTGCGAGCGATGGGTTTACCTTACACCATCTTGCATGGTTCCATCCGCTTCAGCCTTTGCCGTTATACCACAGAAGCCGAAATTGATGCAGTTCTCTCGGTGATGCCTAGTGTTGTAGAACGTCTACGCGCCCTCTCGCCCTTCAAGAGTGATCAAGCGAATTGGCTGCAACAACAAGAGCAAGCACTACTGAGTAAGTCCTGAGTCACAATTTCCTACTTTGGTTTATTCAACTCAGCACTGTCAAAGCATTTATCACGCTATCACTTGTAATTAGTAAAGGCTATGTGGGACTATACAGATAAAGTCATGGATCTCTTCTACAATCCCAAGAATCAAGGGGTTTTGGAAGACAACAGCGAACCTGGAATCAAAATTACTGTTGGTGAAGTGGGTAGCATTGCTTGCGGAGATGCCCTAAGATTGCACCTGAAAGTTGAGGAAGAAAGCGACAAAATCGTCGATGCTCGCTATCAAACCTTTGGCTGCACGAGCGCGATCGCATCTTCAGAAGCTCTAGTGGATTTAATCAAGGGTTTAACCCTAGACGAAGCCCTCAATGTCACTAACAAAGATATTGCAAACTACCTTGGGGGATTACCGTCTGCAAAGATGCATTGCTCGGTAATGGGACAAGAAGCGCTAGAAGCAGCTATCTATAACTACCGGGGCATTGCTCACGATGTCCATGAAGACGATGATGAAGGAGCGCTGGTTTGCACCTGTTTTGGCATAACCGATACAAAAATTCGGCGTGTGATTGTAGAAAATAATCTTAGCACTGCCGAAGAAGTCACAAATTATGTGAAAGCCGGTGGCGGATGCGGATCTTGTCTGGCAACGATTGATGATATCATTGCATCTGTGCATAAAGAATCTGCAGCCCCTGTCAGGACTTCCTTGAAACAGAATACGGTTAGCCAGCAAGCGGAAAAACTGCTGACGCCCGTGCAAAAGATTGCACTGATTCAAAAAGTTCTAGATGAAGAAGTCAGACCCGTTTTAATCGCCGACGGGGGTGATGTGGAACTGTATGACATACAAGGCAATTCTGTGAAAGTTCTGCTGCAAGGTGCGTGTGGTTCTTGTTCTAGCAGCACAGCAACACTCAAGGTTGCGATTGAAGCAAGACTGCGCGATCGCGTAAGCAAAGACCTTGTCGTAGAAGCCGTTGAGCCTTTGCTTTAGAAGTCTCATAAATACACCGTAATATGCATTAGCCTGAAACACCAAGTAGGATGTGACTCATACAATTGTCAATCATCAATGCTTAAGTCCTGCTTACAACAAATCGTAAGGCGCTGTACTGAGAACACATAAGTGGTATTAAGCGCACGAGCGTGCCAATTTCGATATCCAACTCGCTTCAAAGGAAAAGGATATGAGCACATTATTCGACAAACTTGGCGGACAGCAGGGTATTGATCAAATCGTCGATGATTTCTACAAACGTGTCATGGCTGACAACACCCTGAATCACTTTTTCGCTAATACAGATATGGACAAACAGCGTCGTCATCAAGCTGCTTTGTTCTCCCAGATTTTTGATGGCCCGAACCAATACAGCGGTCGTCAAATGGAAAAAGTACATACGGGTTTGAATCTACAGCAACAACACTTCGATGCTATTGCGAAGCACCTTGGTGAGTCACTCGCTGTGCGTGGAGTGTCGTCAGAGGACACAAACGCTGCACTTGCTCGCGTCTCAAGTTTGAAGGACTCTATTTTGAACAAGTAAGACCAGTGGCGGGTTTCTCCAACCACGTAGCTGCATACTTCCAAAGCATCAGGAACTGCGCTAACACACCAAGAATGATGTAGAACCTACGCATTGATTGTTGACGAATAACCACCTCAAGTCCTACTTGGTGTTTCAGGCTAATGCACATTATGGGGTGCTTGTAAAGTACCCAAATCCTAAGAAATTTAACGAGGAAAATGATGTTCTTGATTCTAAATGTTTACGGTGTAGAGCGATCGCCCCCGGCGGGCAGATAGTGCCAACGCCAAAGCGCGTCGTTCTACACGCGGTCACCGCTGTAACCCAACAAGTGTGAACGCATCACACAAAAAGACAGACCCATCAACCAACCAATTGCAGGAGAAAAACCCATCATGTCCGTTGACGAAAGAATTAGACAGATAGCATTCTACGGCAAAGGCGGTATCGGTAAATCTACCACTTCCCAAAATACCCTTGCCGCTATGGCAGAAATGGGTCAGCGTATCTTGATTGTGGGATGCGACCCAAAAGCTGACTCCACCCGTTTGATGCTGCACAGCAAAGCTCAAACCACCGTGTTGCACTTGGCTGCTGAACGCGGCGCAGTGGAAGACCTCGAACTCGAAGAAGTGATGCTCACCGGTTTCCGTGGTGTGCGTTGCGTGGAGTCTGGTGGTCCAGAACCCGGTGTAGGTTGCGCCGGTCGTGGTATCATCACCGCCATCAACTTCTTGGAAGAAAACGGTGCATACCAAGATGTTGACTTCGTTAGCTACGACGTATTGGGTGACGTTGTTTGCGGTGGTTTCGCTATGCCTATTCGTGAAGGCAAAGCACAAGAAATCTACATCGTGACCTCTGGTGAAATGATGGCGATGTACGCTGCTAACAACATCGCTCGCGGTATTCTCAAGTATGCTCACACTGGTGGTGTGCGCTTGGGTGGTTTGATTTGTAACAGCCGTAAAGTTGACCGGGAAATCGAACTGATCGAAACTCTGGCAGAACGTTTGAACACCCAGATGATTCACTTCGTACCTCGCGACAACATCGTTCAGCACGCAGAATTGCGCCGGATGACCGTGAACGAGTACGCACCTGACAGCAACCAAGGTAATGAATACCGCGCATTAGCTAAGAAGATCATTAACAACGACAAGCTCACCATTCCTACACCTATCGAAATGGACGAGCTAGAAGCATTGTTGATCGAATTCGGTATCCTCGAAAGCGACGAAGAAGCAGAAAAGCTCATTGCCGCAGAAGCAGCAGCTAAAGCAGCAGCTGGCGCTAAATAAAGCCTTAGCAAAAGGAAAAAGGGAAAGGAAAAAATTGCATAATTTCTCTTTGACCTTCTCCCAACATTCCTTTTATACCCCAAGGGGACTGGTGAGTCCCCAAACCCCAAAGGGGACAACGGGCAGTTAAACAGCCCTCCCCTACTCCCCCATCTCCATTCCTTAGGTGCAACAGAGGCAAAAATGACTCCTCCAGAAGATAAGAACATCATCGAAGAAAGAAAAGAACTAATTAAAGAAGTTCTAGAAGCTTACCCAGAAAAAGCTAAGAAAAAGCGGGAAAAGCACTTAAACGTATACGAAGAAGGTAAGAGCGACTGCGGCGTTAAGTCTAACATTAAATCCCTTCCCGGTGTCATGACCGCTCGTGGTTGTGCTTATGCTGGTTCTAAGGGTGTGGTTTGGGGTCCGATCAAAGACATGATCCACATCAGCCACGGTCCTGTAGGTTGCGGTTACTGGTCTTGGTCTGGTCGTCGTAACTACTACATCGGCACCACAGGTGTTGACACCTTTGGTACCATGCACTTCACCTCGGACTTCCAAGAACGCGATATCGTCTTTGGCGGTGACAAAAAACTCTTCAAGCTGATCCAAGAACTCGAAGAACTCTTCCCCCTCAGCCGTGGTGTCTCAATTCAATCTGAATGTCCCATCGGTCTGATTGGGGATGACATCGAAGCAGTTGCTAAGAAAGCAGCGAAAGAGATTGAAAAGCCCGTTGTTCCCGTACGTTGCGAAGGCTTCCGGGGTGTTTCCCAGTCTCTTGGTCACCACATTGCGAACGACATGGTTCGTGACTGGGTGTTCACCAGATCCGATAAAGAAAGAAAAGAAGGGAAGCTGCAATTCGAGTCTACTCCCTATGATGTAGCAATTATCGGTGACTACAACATCGGTGGTGATGCTTGGGCTAGCCGTATCCTGCTAGAAGAACTCGGCTTGCGCGTAGTCGCCCAGTGGTCAGGTGATGGCACCATCAACGAGATGTTGCAGACACCAAACGTGAAGATGAACCTCATCCACTGCTATCGGTCGATGAACTACATCAGCCGTCACATGGAAGAAGCTTACGGTATACCCTGGTTGGAATACAACTTCTTTGGTCCTACTAAGATTGCCGAATCCTTACGGGAAATCGCTTCCAAATTTGACGAGAAGATCCAAGAAAACGCTGAGAAGATCATCGCCAAGTACCAGCCGGTGATGGATGAAATCATTGCTAAGTATCGCCCAGGCTTGGAAGGCAAGACTGTCGCTATGATGGTTGGTGGTCTGCGTCCTCGCCACGTCGTTCCCGCGTTCCAAGATTTGGGAATGAAGATGGTTGGTACTGGTTATGAGTTCGCTCATAACGACGACTACAAGCGCACCACCCACTACATTGAAAACGGCACCATCGTTTATGACGACGTGACCGCATATGAGTTCGAGGAGTTTGTGAAAGCACTCAAGCCCGACCTCATCGCTTCTGGTGTGAAAGAGAAGTATGTCTTCCAAAAGATGGGTCTTCCTTTCCGTCAAATGCACTCTTGGGATTACTCCGGTCTTGGCGATCGCCCTTCAAATTCAGGTAAGGCAAGGTTTTTTAGCAGCAGGATAAAAAAACAGCCTATTTCTAGCCTAAATGCAAGTTTTAAGGTTATGTAGGAACAATCTGTTTTTATGCTTAAGACAGTATAACTCCTATGGAGTCTGGTTTTTGGATTTGAATTGCATTTTGCTCCAAGAAAAACTGTTAAACAACAAACTATTTTGAATAACGTTTTTTTAGATTAAATCGTGCGTAGGCGAGCTTGTCGTAGATATCAACTAAACGGGGACTTTGCATCAACTACGATGTAGAAGATTTGCAAGCAGATTACTCAAAAAAGAACTGTAACTCACATCTTGCACCTCACCGTACAAACATAGGCAACATAAAAAGATGCACAAAAAAGCTACCTGATTTTTATTGGCTTTCATCGCCAAATCAAGGCTTTCGGTTTCATGTTGAGTAATAAATTTACATCAAAAATTCTTGGTGCAAGATGTGAGGTAAAATAAAAGAATAGGTTACACTTTGTAAGTAGGTCGGTGTTGAAAATTGTCGTTATGACAAGGCAGAGGGCAGAAGGCAGAAGGGAAGAGCTTTTTGGGTAACTTTACTTTCCGTTACATACTTCGGTTTTTTTGCGCCGTTCTACTTATCATAACCAAAGCATCAAATTCCGTTCCGCGTGCAGCCGCTTGTTAGGTATTCTAGTAGCATTGAATTAACACTTTTCTCCATTTTACATTCCATAGTATTTTGCACTAAAGCCTACTGTTAAAGGAGCTTCATCATATAAACAAGAAACACTGATTTTTAGCTTTTTTCTATGATCATAATAAGTGTGGAAGTGTGTCTGCTTTCGTACAAGTTCTAGTTCAGATGGATTTATACTAAATGATCCAAGTATTGGTACTGAGTCAAACTCTTGTGTTTGCAAATGAGGTGCTGTTTTCTTCAGATCAACTTCAACATAATTGATGAAATTACCCTCAGCTTCAAGGAGCATATGACAATCATCATTATCAATAATTATATTGCCGACTTCATTCGGTTCTTGCCCCACGGCAGCTGAGGCGGAGGCAATGCTCATACTTATGTATTGGAATGGTCTGTGAAATGGCTTACTAAATACAGGAAGATTTATTATCGCTGCTTTGTTCAATGCTTGCCCCAAGGTAGCACCAGTAAGATTGCTTTCAAGAGCATTTTTATTGAATACAACCTCAATACTACGCACAAGTTTTTCAAAAGCATCTTCATACCGAGACTCTTCGGTAAAGTCAGCATACAACTTACCAAGTAAAAAACCTGGTAATTCACATTTCCGATACATAATCGGAAGAACTTTAACTCTTTTCCCCATAATCTCTTGGTTCATAGCTACATCCACTTCTCGCTGTACCCAAGACGAAGCAATTGAATTTGGAGATAAAATAACAGCAACATAGTCTACTTTATCCAAACCACTTCTGATTTTCTCTATTAAAGATTCTCCAACTTTTATTTCAGCTTCATCAAGCCAAACTTTAACGCCGTGGTTGTCCAAATCTCTTGCAAGTTGCCTAACAAAAGGTTTGTCTTCGTTGTTGTGGCTAAGAAATACACTTACTGTCATCTATGTGCATACTCCATTTCAATATTTAGCTACTTATTATACTCATGTATTACGTATATTTACAAAATTTGGGATAGTTATGTAGAATTGTTCCATTTAATACTTAGATTAAAATACTATACAAAAAATCCCATATAATTACTTAATTATGGGAATGGGATGGGCTACGCCCCGCTATCATGCGATCGCACTAAATAATACTTAAATACTTAATTTCGTGAGTAAGCTTAAACTGCGTAGGCGTAGTCCATCGTAGTGATCGCCTTGAAACACAGAGCCACTGCATTAGGGTTAGAATTGTATGTGAGATGCGATCGCTCAAACCAGTATTCATCTCTATATTCAACTTACATCAATACCAAATAGCGATCACTTTCGCTCGACAACACGCCAGTGCATATTCATATTGGATGAAGTTAAGCGATCGCCTCTAACTCACCGAATGCATTCAGTTTCGTAGTTTTCAATTAAAACACCAATAACTTCCATTAGCGATGCCTTCGGCGGGCTACGCCTACGCTCCTACAATTCACATAATGCAAGCTTTTTTAGCGGCGCGAACAGTTCTCAACCGTCCGCTGCATTTGAATTGTTAGCCTGCGCTGTGCGAGAAAGAGCTTGGTTATCTCGCACGACTCTGATCAAAAATCGTAACGCCTCATTAACCGCATCAGCTGTAGGAAACATCTCTGCAACATCAGGCTCTAACCGCACAGTTGCTCCACCAAAACTTTTTCTTTCAGAGCCTAACCTTCTGACTCGTAAGCTCTTCAAGTCATACTCCATCCGCAGATCATCTTCCATCTCTGACTTATCCCTCTTCATAGGCTTCTCGCTCGGTTCGTGTCACTTCTCTTGCGCTGATGAGGCGAATCGAATCTCCTCTTTCGGTATACGACACAATCAGCAATCGCTCTCGATTTGACTTTCCAACAATGAGGTATCGCTCCTCGTCTTCAGAGTGGTCTGGATCATAAAAGTCAACATACAGAGGATCATCAAAAACAGTTTTTGCTTCCTCAAATGAGACTCCGTGCTTGGACAGATTGCTTGCTGCCTTGTTTTTGTTCCACTCAAACTGCATGATAATAGTATAATACTGCCATTCGAGAGCTTTTTGTCAGGTTCTATCAAGAAAAATCACCCGTAGCAGCAACGCCGGATCAGATTGAACCATTTGCAATCTATGAGTTATTGTATAGGAATTCTGTGTAAGGTGCGATTGCACTAAAATCATGCTTAGTTTCGTACAGCCAGTTTAACGGCGATCGCCTTGAAACAAACAGCCACTGCATCAGGTTTAGAATTGTATGTGAGATGCGATCGCTCCGGGCGCGGGCACTCCATCAATTACCCCTACTTCATACCTCATCAAAACGGGAAGCCTGACATCTTGCACCAAGAAAATTTTATGTTATTATCAAACTCAGTACTAAGCCTGAAACCCTTATTTTACCTATAGAAGCTCATAAAAGTCATGTAACTTTCTTGCGCTGTTTTTGACTAGCTTCTGGTTTATACGGATAGGTGCAAGATATGAGAAGCGCTATATTTATGGGGATTTACTTTTTACTTTTTACTTTTTAAGGTTCAGTCTGGGAAAGCCACACCAGTCATTGGGTCACGGATATACAGCCCTAGTGTGAGACTACGTATTACTTCATCCCAAACGGGTGTTAGCTGCTGTGCTTGATCTGCCCAATAATCAAATGTAATCAAGCACTGAACATTCGACCCCAAACCAATGCAAGTTCGCGAAAAAGCTTCGCGTGGTTCTGTTTGGGTGTCGATAAATTTAATTTCTGTCCAGACAATCCTGGCGGTTTGGCGCTTGATGGTAAAAATTTCTCCTGATTCAATGACGTTGCGGCTGTCATCTTCTATAATTTTCTTCAAGGTAGATTTTAGCGGAAACTGGCTCCAATCATTAGGTGGCAGACGATTGAAAGAGACTTCCAAGCAGCAATCATCGTTAGGCGGTTTTCTATCGAGGAACTTGAACGATTTTTCTTGTGGCTCAAAAACCCAATCCTGAGGAACATTGAAGCGAACAGATCCTCGATCTGCTACAAAAATTTTGTAGCCTGGTGGAGATTCCCAGCGATGGTCAGGTTTTAGTTCAAGCGTTTCTTTAATCCACTGGAGATTGCTTTTCTTACGCTTTGCCATAGTGTTGAATGCAAATTTGTTGAAGACAGCAATACGCCAAAGGCGATCGCCTATTTTGTTAATAGTATCAAATCGCTGGTAGGGTTCGTTCCATTTGTTCGCGTGTGCTAACTCCGATTCCAAATTCGTTTTGCTGAAAAAATGAACGTCTCTGCCAACATCATCCGCTATAATTATGTGCGGCATTTTGTGTACTGCAACAATATGCTCTTTCGAGTATTCATCGTTTTATCCAGCAGATTTACCCGCTAGATTGGGGTGGTGATGAGGTTCAAATTTCGTCAGATGTTCAAGATGTTTGATCTCATAGCACGTTGCACTTTGCTGTATTTAAGCGTTATGGTTGACGATCGCCTGCCCTCACGATGACCATAATTGGTCACAAATCGGGAAAAATGGATTTTGTCGAGTTCAATTAGCAAACAGGCAGATTGCTTTCTCAATTCGCCAGAATGCATTCTCATTTGAGTAGTTTACGCATTCATTTTGGTGTTTTCCGTAAGCAAACAGGCAAATTGCTTTCTCAATTCGCCAGAATACATTCTCATTTGAGTAGTTCACGTATTCATTTTGGTATTTTCCGCAAGCAAACAGGCAAACTGTTTTCTCAATTCGTCTGTTTGCTGACTTATTCGGGTAATTCACGCACTTATGACAACTATTGCGCTTGTAGCAAAAGTCATTGGAAATTTGCCGGAATTCTCTGGGGCTGATCAATACGCAAGTTTTTTAAAGTAAAGAATATTAACCGTACTGTATTGAAAGGTGTATGTCATGGCTCGTAGAAAAAGAACCTCCCAAGTGTTAGAAAAAGCAGCGCGTCGTGCGGCTAGCATAAACTCAATTGATCCGAATTTAGATTTAGGCAATGGACTCACCCTGCCTGCTTTCTCAACCCTGATCGAGACAATGCGAACTAGAGAAAATGCTTACAACAGTGCCCTTTCCCAACTGGATAAGTTATACCGTGAAATGCTCCAAACAGAGCGCGAGTTGGGAGATATGGCAGAGCATATGCTGTTGGGAGTTGCTACTCGATATGGCAAAAGCAGTGTGGAGTACGGCATGGCGGGAGGAGTTCCTAAGAATCAGCGCCGCAAAAGACTACGAGGCGAGTCGCTAACTGCCAGTTCTGAACAACCGTGATACGACTTAGCCACTGTACAGATTGACCACTCGCTCTCGTCCTTACGGACACGCTGCGCGTATGCCTGCGGCACGCTTTGCGCTTACGCTCAAATTCAAAATTCAAAATTCAAAATTCAAAAAAAACCACTGCCCACCTTACAGTCGAAAAATGAAATTCATATTTGATGATTTTTGTCAATGCGTAAGTTCTGTGTGATTTGTTAGCAGTGTGGACGGCAACGAGAATGGAAAGAAAGCAGCGACAAGCACAGATTCAATCTTCCCAGTAAAATATCGCATTTACCTTGTGCGACAACGCACCCTACAATACTAAGGCGATCGCACTGCTTCTTTCTTTATCACAAGTTGTTTTGAAACAGTTCTAGAACGTGTTGCCAAGCATCAGGAGCAGCTTCTGGGTTGTAACTTGGGTGCTGCTCTAAGAATGGGTGCTGCTCTAAAAATAATCCGTGGAAGAATCCGTGTCCTGCGTCGTATCGGAATACACGATGATTTATTTTATGTTTCTTTAATTCTGCCTCAATTTGCTCGTTTTCCTCCTGCGAAACTAATGAATCTCTTGTACCAAAAAACGCATAAATAGTACCTTTAATTTCAGAGGTGCGATTAATGGTTGGAGTCTCTTCACCATAACTAGAAGTGGTAATCCCACCACCGTAGAACGAAGCTGTTGCTTCGATATCGGGTAAGGTTGCAGCCATGTAAGCAACATGACCACCAAAACAGAAACCAATAGCGCCGAGCGCATTATCTTTTACATTCGGTAAAGTTTTTAGGTAGGCGATCGTAGCTTGAATATCGCTTAATATTTCTTGATAATTTACTTGTTGATAGTATTGCAAGCCAAGCCGATAGCCTTCTGGGCTATATCCAACATCTTCTGCACTATACTCAACCTCAAAACCGGGAGTAATACGTTGATACATGGCGGGCGCTATTGCTACATAACCTTGTTTAGCTATTAGTTCGGTGACTTCTCGAATGTGACTGTTGACTCCAAAAATTTCTTGAAAAACTATAACAGCGCCAAAGATTCCCTTATGTGCAGGTTGAGCTAAGTAAGCATCGATTTCTAAGTTATTGTTAGGTACTTTGACATAGTAAGTGTTAATTTCAATGTTTTTTATTTCTACCATTTTTGTTTCGGCTTATCTTGGTGTCATTCTACTGTAGAAAAAGTGCTACTTAGAACTCTAGAAAAAAGTTGCGGGATTTTAGTAAATTATTGCGTTAGCGAAGCTCTGCTGCAAGCAGTTCGCATTTGGAGGAGTTGTTTCGGTGTAATGCCAACAATTCGTTTGAAATATCGAGTAAAGTGACTTTGATCGCAAAAACCAACCCTGGCAGCAATGTCTGCAATATTGAGTTCGCTATGTTGCAACAGATATTTAGCTTTATCGATGCGACATTGCAAAATGTATTGGTGGGGCGTTACACCCATACTTTGCTTGAATAGACGCAAAAAGTGATATTGACTCATCTGGGCGATCGCAGCAATCTCACTTAGCTTTACCTCTTGATGCAAATGTTCATTGATATACGACCTCACCTGTTGTAGCGTTGATTTGGATAATCCATCAGCATAACTAGAGAGCTTAGGTTGCGTGGTGCAATAGTTCCTTAACAGATGAATGGCTAATGTCGTTTTGAGACTATAAATCAACAAATCACCACCAATTTTGCCAGATTCTAATTCTTCTCTCAACGCACAGAAGATACCTTGTATCAATACATCTTGCCCAGTCATAAAATGAGGGATGAGTTCAATGCGATCAGGATTAACCAAATCTTGACCGACTTGTTTGAGGAGTTCAGACTCAATTGCCAAAATTATAAACTGGACTGAGGTATTCCAATTACAGCGATGGAAAATACCTGCAGGGATGATAGCAATATCTCCCAAATTGCGCGTCTCTCTTCTCAGCTTTCCATCCAACCATCGTTCTCCTGATAAGTCGGAAAGTGATGAGCAGGAAATTCCTTGAACAATAACGTGCATTGTATGTTGATGCTCAGCTATGTCAAACTTTGGCTGTTGATGGAGTTCAAGATGGATACTGTCCCAACAGCGGCTTGAGAGAACAGCGGGTTTAGGCACAAACAGATTTGACGCATTTTCTTGCCTGTAATCAATAACTTTGATCGTTTGCCCTTGCGTTCTCATATGAGTGCTTAAACAGCTTGAGGATTCCTCTATTGTGACTGTTTTTCGACACGGATGAGCGATTGCAGCAGGGACAAGCTAAAATCTGGGCTATTACTCAAAATTTTGTCAAGCCCAAATAAGTGCGATTGTTGAGAGCATAGCGATCGCCTTTTATAGCTTATTGAATAGCGCACTGTCCCGAATCGCGATCGCTCTGACTGTTAACGGCAAAAATCAGCGGTGGCAGACAACCTTTGCAACCCCACTAGCAGCTTTCGTCCGTCCGCTGCATTGTCTTGTTAGCCCGCCCCAAGTGACAGATCTAGAGTGCGTGTACCATGATAGTAACAGACAAACTATTAATAATTCTAAAGAAGATGGGACTCCAAATCTCGATCTCTGACTCTATTCTGCAAGCTCTTCGTTTACCGGAGCAGCGTATTGAGGAAGAACTGCGCCGAGAATTAGCTATTGCTCTCTACACACAAGACATTCTTGCGTTTGGCAAAGCACGAGAACTTGCTGAGATGGATAAGTATGAATTTGGACAATTGCTTGCTCGTCGCGGAGTAGTGCGGCACTATAGTTTTGAAGAATTGAATGACGACTTGATGTATGCCCGTGGTGAGTAACACTTCACCGATTCTGAACTTGGCAATTATTAATCAGCTTATCTTTTTGCAGCAGCAGTTTGGCGAGATTCTGATTCCAAGTGCTGTACTGGATGAGTTAAAAATTAGTGAAGAACGACTTGGTTCTCAAGCAATTCGTGAGGCGATTTCAGCCGGATGGATTCAGAGCCGAGAAGTGACTAATGAACCACTTGCCCAACTCTTGAAGCAAACATTGGACAAAGGAGAATCTGAAGCGATCGCCCTTGCCATAGAACTTAAGGCAGATTGGACACTCCTTGATGAACGCGAGGGCAGAAAAGTTGCTAAATCTCTGGGTTTAAAAGTAACAGGAATTTTGGGGGTTTTGCTACGTGCAAAACAATCGGGTGAAGTTAAATCGTTGCAGCCTGTGATTGATGAACTGATAGGTAAAGCCGGATTTCGGATTGCACCAGAGTTATTGGTAGAAATTCTGATGCAGTAGCTGGTAGGGTGTGTTGTCGCGCAGCGCAACGCACCACCTCAATCATGGGCATCCTAAAAACAAACGCCATCCATAAACGCCCATGTCCAACTACCGTAGACCCCATATTCCTGGTGGCACCTACTTCATCACCCAAGTTACCTACCAACGACAACCGTGGCTTTGCTCTGATACCGGACGCACTGCTCTCCGCACCGCCCTTCAACATATTCGACAGAATTACCCTTTCTCCATTAACGCCTTTGTTCTACTGCCAGATCACTTTCACTGCTTATGGACTCTACCTGAGGGAGATAGCAATCTATCGATGCGAATGCTTTTGATCAAACGCTTTGTGACCAAATACTATGGGCATCAGCTACGGCTTGATGTCGGTATCTCCCGTTCACGAGAAAAGCGAAAAGAACGAAATCTATGGCAACGCCGCTTCTGGGAGCATCTGATTCGAGATGAAGTTGATTTTGCCAATCATTGCGATTATATCCACTACAATCCTGTGCGGCATCAGCTTTGTGAATTACCGCAACAATGGGCTTTTTCAAGTATTCATCGTTTTATCCAGCAGCAGATTTACCCGTTAGATTGGGGTGGCGGTGGTGAGGTTCAGCTTTTGTCGGATATTTGGGATATTTGAGATGATGGTGCGTTGCGCTTTGCGACAACGCACCCTACCGGAGGAATGCGATCATACTGTAACCAGCAACGGCGACTCATGGGATGGGAAACAGTTAACTGAAACCAGAGATAGATACAGTAGAGTTAGGGCGTCTGTTCAAAGAAAAGCTTCCACACGCACAAGGTCTAGCCGACGTAGATGTCGTCAGGTCTTGGCACGGCTATCGGGGCTGATCCGACGTTTTCAAGCGTGGGTAAACCACAATATTAGTAAAACAATCATTCAGCAAGCCAAAAGTGAACAAGCACTTGTAGCCATTGAGGATTTAACCGATATTCGTGAACGCACAAACCAAAAACCACGTAACAAGACAGAGTGCCGTAGAAGGAACTCCTGGGCGTTCTACCAGTTGCGGATGTTTATGGAATATAAGGGATTGAGAGACGGCGTTGAGGTGATAGCCGTTTCCCCTGCCTACACGAGCCAGACCTGTAATCAATGCTTGCACATTGGCTTGCGCTCTGAGAAAAAATTCAAATGCGGCAATTGTGCGTTGTCTTGTGATGCTGATTTGAATGGAGCAAAGATGATTGCATTATTGGGGCTTGAGGTAAACCAGCCTGGAGGCTCGAACGGTTTGTACTGTCATCTCAGTATAGACTCTTCAGGGCTACTAAAAGCCTACACCGTACCTGTACTCAGGTCGGTGTAGGTAGTTTACTGCTATACCAACGAAGCGATCGCCTGTAGCTCTAGACAATCGTATAGCAGTAGAATGCGTTGTCACAAAGCGCAACGCACTCTACGGGAGGGATGCGATCGTACTTACGATCCAGCATCAGAGTACTACAGTTTATGATAAGACTGAATCAAATATACCTCCATCTAAAATTCCGTCATCGTTCCAGTCTCTATCGAAAGCATCCATCAAGTTATCCAGCCGAGCATTAAAGACTTCTCCAGATGTGGCGACATTACTTCCACGAGATAGGTTTTCATGAGGATCTTCCAGAAAAACATTATCAATTTCGTCACTTAAACCTGGATATTGACTCTGGGGATAAATATGAGAGATATGCTTGTGATCCATAAACTCTCGAATCATATCTGACCCTTGTACTTTAACCTCCCACGGAATGAGATTATCATACGCGAGTTCCGGATCAAGACCATGTGCTGTAAATCTACAACTGAGATACTTTCTTAAGTTTTGAGGTAAAGAATAATAGCTAGACATCACTTCTTAACCTTTATTTGAAGCCAAAGTTTGAGAGAAAGCCAGAGAATTATTTCACCTAATAGAAGAGGTAAAATGCTCTGCAACATCCAAGAGATAACTGCAAATGTTATTGTTGAAGCAATTGCAATCATTCGACGTTTTCTTGCACCGCGTTGAAAGTCATTCCAACGATTATCTTCAAAAGTATTCAAGGTATTTTTACGAATAATTGAACTCATAACTCTTAATAAATTGAATGATGAGGAGCTTTGTATGGAATTGCTACAAGAGAGTTACTAGATCCGTCACTCCAGAATTCTACAGGTAGTTGCTGACCTGAATCACAAATAATCATTCCTAATAACTGCCTGTGGGATAACAGTTCAGCGTCGAATCCATTACTACTTGTGCAGAATAAACCATTGACAGGAGATGCTGAATTACCTTGCTGAGGCATGAATGATAGATGAGCTACATAGCCGTCAGGAAACTGAATCCCAAAGGAAGTACATCGCACACCTGTTTGTGGATGAGGTAGGAGCATTAGCAATCTCCGTACAGCATCACCTCGATGTCGTTTGCGATGGTACAGATATGAACTAGGATTGTTCACCCACTCCAATCCTAGTTCCTTTAGCTGTTGACCATCTAACTCTTGTAGAGCATCACTGACCTTTCCCGCAATCATACCAGCAGTAAATCCATGAAGGGCATCCCATAGTTGAAAACCGTTTCCCAAACCCATAAAAGTAGTTAGCAGCCCAACGCCCAAACGCCATGCAGCAGCTTCAGCTTTCTTCTTTGCCTGATAATCAGAAATAACCTTTTGGACAACGTACTCTTCGTTGAGCGTTGCATAACCGATTAATTCTGAAAGTAAGACTCCATCACGATTAATTACAGGTAACGTTCCGTACTCAGTCGATTGAGCAAGAATAGGAAATAATTTGCGAATCGTATCCTCAGAATAAGTTGAATCTTTAGCGTATTGCACCATAACAAGCGAGTCGATAACGTCATACCCAATACTACGCTTCGAGTTGTGTTAATCATCAACCGTATTTTTGCCCAAGAATCATGAAAATTGCTTGAATGGCAAGTATGATTTCCTGAACCATCATACTTTTTAAGTATAATTAAATACACTAAATAAGCATAATTTACACTCACGTACTTAATTGGGGCGATAAAGGAGTACGAAGTCCGCTTAATTTTTAAATACGCTTATAAACCAACTCCATTTTCAACTTTTCAATTTCAAGCTTCAACTTTTCATTCTCCATCTTCAGCTTCGCATTTTCCTCCTTAATAACCTCAATTTCATTTTTCTTACTTAAAGCCTGATTCATCGCCAGCTTTCGCATATCTAGCGAGAACCAACGCTGATAAGTTTGAGTATGAACTTGCACACTATGCCCCAAATTATCAGCCGCAGCTTTTATAGGTATTCCCAAAATATGCGCCCGAATTGCCCATGCATGACGTAAATCATACGGCTTAAAATCCAATCCTATTTTCCGGAACCACCAACTCACTCGTTGTGTTAATGCCGTTATCTCTGCATGATTACTTTTATCTTTTTTACTAATTGCTGTTGCTAACATCTCTAAATATTTCGGATTTCTTAAATCAAATTCTTCAATCCATTGCTTATGTAATGGTAATGCTTGTCTTTCTCCAGTTTTACAATCTTTATGAACTTTCCATGTCATGTCTGCATTTTCTCCGCTTAACCACCAATCGATATCAGGACTAATAAAAAGCTCCCGTGGTCGTAAACCAAAAGTTGCCAACATTCCATAAGTCCATCGCCAAAGCTGCCAACTATCTTTAACATCTGGATTAACTTGATTACCTCTGTTATTAAGGTAATCTTCAAACTTAATAATTCCTGCGGATATTTCCACATCGGTCGGTATCTTCCGGGAATTATTCTCAGGCATTTTAGAATATTTAGATAAATCAATTTCAATTTTGAAGGTTAGACAAAATGCAGATATAGCTCTAGCTGCATTATATTTAGCCCATCCTTTATCAATTTTCTCAATGGAATTAATCAGATTTCCCGGGGTTGCCAAATCTTTAGGATTAGTGAACCGCTTGGTTCGAGAAAAGTAATAAAAAAAAGTATGCTCGCTTTTTGTCGTACGTTTGTGAGTTTTAAAATACTCATTTTCAAATTCTTCAAGTAACTGTCCTATTGTTTTCAAATATTTTCTAGTTGCTTCATTACCTAAATATTTATCATTCCATTCAAAGGTTTTACGAGCAATTAACTTTCCTAATTCATATGCTTCTTCCTCAGCCGTTTTTAATCCATCCAAGTTAGCAGGAATATTCAAACTGAGATTATATTGTTTTTTTCCAGTTCCGTTTGTGTCCTTATCTCCAGGTTTAATAGGTAACGTCGCTCGTAATTGCAGACTTCCATTCGATTCTCTAATTGTCACCTTTGTCTTTGCAGACTTCAAACGCTGATTAACTTTCTCTAATTCTAGTAGTACTTTTGTTCTCATATACTCTCTTTGCTGCTGTGCTTGCTGACTTGAGCCAAGAAAACTCCCATCGGTAGATGAAATTGGCTCCAAGCCTTCAAAAGCCTGCTGATACTTGTCTTTATCCTGGTTATGCATTGTTGTGTTTTTAGCCTATATTTAGCCTAAAAATAAATGTGTTATCAGCGAACAATGCTTAAGACTGACACTGTTTACTGTAAACATTAGGCTATTTGAAGCTATTGAATCATAAAAAGGATTACTCCGGTCCTTATCACGGTTATGACGGCTTTGCCATCTTTGCCCGCGACATGGATCTCGCGCTCAACAGCCCTACCTGGGGATTAATCGGCGCTCCCTGGAGTCAGAAAGCTGAAGCTAAAGCTAAGGCGATCGCCTAGGGAAATGGGAGAAAAAAAGATGTGGGGATAACCTGGGGTTTTTACCCCAGGGGGGAGTAGGGAATTCAAAGTTCAAAATTAAAAATTAAAAATTTTGAATTTTGCATTTTGAATTTTGAATTATATTCCTACTCCCCACTCCCAACTCTTGTACTCTCCACTCCATTACCTCAAATCTTTATTCCTCGACCAGTAACTCATTACAGCAACCTAAGGATAGGAAAATGCCTCAGAATCCGGAAAAAATTCAAGACCACGTCGAACTATTTCACCAACCGGAATACCAGCAGCTATTTCAGAACAAGAAAGAATTTGAAAACGGACACGACCCTGAAGAAGTAAAAAGGGTTGCAGAATGGACGAAGAGTTGGGAGTATCGTGAAAAGAACTTCGCCCGTGAAGCATTGACCGTTAACCCTGCTAAAGGCTGCCAACCATTAGGGGCAATCTTCGCTGCTGTTGGTTTTGAAGGCACTCTACCTTTTGTCCAAGGTTCCCAAGGTTGCGTTGCTTACTTCCGTACTCACCTAACCCGTCACTACAAAGAACCGTTTTCTGGCGTGTCTTCTTCGATGACTGAAGACGCAGCGGTGTTCGGTGGACTGCAAAACATGATTGACGGCTTGGCGAATTCCTACCAACTCTACAAGCCCAAGATGATTGCTGTCTGCACCACCTGTATGGCAGAGGTCATTGGAGATGACTTGCAGGCTTTCATCAACAACGCCAAGAATGCAGGTTCAGTTCCTAAGGAGTTCCCAGTACCCTATGCTCACACTCCTAGCTTTGTTGGTTCCCACATCACAGGCTACGACAACATGATGAAGGGTATTCTTTCTAACCTGACAGCAGGTAAGAAGAAAGAAACCAGCAATGGCAAAATCAACTTTATCCCTGGTTTTGACACTTATGTTGGTAACAACCGGGAAATCAAGCGGATTTGTAATCTGATGGGGATAGATTACACAATCTTGGCTGATAACAGCGACTATCTGGATTCACCCAATACAGGCGAATTTGATATGTACCCAGGCGGTACTCCCCTGGAAGAAGCAGCAGATTCAATTAATGCTAAAGCTACAATTGCTCTGCAAGCACACTCTACTCCCAAGACCCGCGAATACATTGAAAAAGAATGGAAGCAACAGACCGTAGTTTCTCGTCCTTGGGGTATTAAGGCTACTGATGAGTTCCTGATGAAACTCAGCGAACTGACTGGTAAACCCATTCCCAAAGAACTGGAAATTGAACGTGGTCGGGCAGTGGATGCGATGACTGACTCCCACGCATGGGTTCACGGCAAGCGCTTTGCTATCTACGGTGAGCCGGATCTCGTGTACAGTGTGGTGGGCTTCATGCTGGAAATGGGCGCTGAACCTGTGCATATCCTTGTCCACAACTCGAACGAAGAGTTTGAGAAAGAACTTAAAAAGTTGCTAGAATCTAGCCCCTTCGGCAAGAGTGCCACCATCTGGCCTGGTAAAGACCTGTGGCATATGCGTTCTCTGTTGTTCACTGAACCCGTAGACTTGCTCATCGGTAACACCTACGGTAAGTACCTGTGGCGTGATTGCAAGGTTCCCCTCGTGAGAATTGGCTATCCAATCATGGATCGCCACCACCTGCACCGCTACTCCACAATCGGCTATCAAGGTGTGATCAACTTGCTCAACTGGATCGTGAATACCATCTTCGAGGAAATCGATCGCAACACCAACATTCCTGCTAAGACCGATATCTCCTACGACTTGATTCGTTAGGAATTGCATCAACTCGTGTCGTGCTAATAAAGGAAAAGGAAAAGGCAGAAGTAAAATTGAACATTTCTTAATGAATGCCTTTTTCCTTTTACCTTTTTTCTTTTACCTTTTTTCTTTTACCTTTTTCCTAAGGATTGTATTATGAAATCGGTAACTCACACTCACACTCATACTCACACTCACCCCAACTATTATCCACCTAACTATAAAAAATCTGATTTTAATATTCTAAATCTATTGCGCCGTCGCGTGGATGAAATTCAAGTTAAAAATGCTCGCTTCGCTCATTTAATTTGCCAAGTCATTCCTTGCTGTTGCCCCTTTGAGCGAAAGATCCATTTCTTTGGACGTACCCTTCACATTCCTGCACTGTGCAAACTTAATCCCCTGTATGACAATTTTGTTGGATTACGTTTCCGTGCTTTATCTTACCTAAGCGATGAGTGTGGAGAGGATGTCACAAAATATATTTGCTAGTTATTAGTCATTAGTCATTAGTCATTAGTCATTGGTTAATCACAAAGCAACGAACACAGGACTTACGCACCAGTAACGGAAAAACGAACCGCAAAGAACGCGAAGTGCACGTAAGCGCAAAGCGCACACTTCGTGAACGCGCAGCGTGCGCCTTAGCGCATAGGAATAAGAGTTTGAGAGAGTTTTTGCGTAAGTCGTGGAACAAAAACAAATGACAAAGGATGAAAGACAGATAACAAACGACAAAGGAAAAATCAGATGAAAATCACCCAAGGCAAAATCAACGAGCTGCTCACTGAGCCTGGATGCGAACACAATAAAGACAAGCATGGAGACAAGAAAAACAAGTCTTGCACGCAATTACCCAAGCCTGGTGCTGCTCAGGGTGGTTGTGCCTTTGATGGTGCAATGATTTCCCTAGTCCCAATTACCGATGCTGCTCATTTAGTCCACGGACCGATCGCCTGCTCTGGTAACTCCTGGGGAAGTCGTGGTAGTCTCTCCTCTGGCCCTATGCTCTACAAAACGGGCTTTACCACCGATTTGAGTGAGAATGATGTCATCTTCGGCGGGGAAAAAAAGCTCTACAAAGCCATCCAGGACATACACAAGCGTTACCAACCAGCTGCCATCTTTGTTTACTCCACCTGTGTCACCGCCTTGATTGGTGAAGATATAGATGCAGTCTGCGAAGCCGCTGCCAAGAAATTAGGAACTCCTGTTATCCCCGTAAATGCACCAGGGTTCATCGGTAGCAAAAATCTCGGCAACCGCCTTGCTGGTGAAGCTCTGCTGGAACACGTTGTTGGAACAGCCGAACCTGAATTTACCACACCTTATGACATCAACCTCATCGGTGAGTACAACATCGCCGGTGAAATGTGGGGAGTGCTCCCGCTGTTGGAGAAATTAGGTATTCGAGTCTTGGCAAAAATTACAGGTGATGCTCGCTACGAAGAAATTTGCTACGCCCACCGTGCCAAGCTCAACGTGATGATCTGCTCAAAAGCGCTAGTCAACATGGGCAGAAAGATGGAAGAACGCTACGGCATCCCCTACATTGAAGAGTCTTTCTACGGCATAGAAGACATGAACCGCTGTCTGCGGAACATTGCCGCGAAATTGGGCGATCCTGATTTGCAAGAACGTACAGAAAAGCTCATTGCTGAAGAAACCGCCGCCTTGGATCTGGGGTTGGCTCCGTATCGCGAGCGCCTCAAAGGAAAGCGCGTCGTCCTTTATACCGGAGGTGTCAAGAGTTGGTCGATTATTTCTGCGGCTCGTGACTTGGGGATGGAAGTTGTTGCTACCAGTGCCAGAAAAAGTACTGAGGAGGATAAAGCCCGAATCAAGAGGTTGCTAGGTAAAGATGGCGTCATTCTCGAACAAGAAAGTCCCAAAGAAATCTTGCGAATCATTGACGAATCTAAGGCAGATATGTTGATTGCTGGTGGTCGCAATCAATACACCGCTCTTAAAGCCCGAATTCCTTTCTTAGACATCAATCAAGAACGCCATCATCCTTATGCAGGGTACGTGGGGATGTTAGAGATGGCACGAGAAGTGTATGAAGCCCTCTACAGCCCTGTGTGGGAGCAAGTACGCAAGCCGGCTCCGTGGGAAAAAGAGAGGGAGGGAAAGAGAGAGGGAGGGAGCGAGGGACAGTTCTCTCATTCCCTCACTCCCTCACTCCCTCCGTCACTCCCTCACTCCTCTCTACAGGAGGTAGTTTGATGGCGATTGTCAGCGTGACTAACTCATCAGTTGCAGTTAATCCCCTTAAGCAAAGCCAAGCTTTGGGTGCAGCCTTAGCTTTTTTGGGATTGAAAGGCATAATTCCCTTAATACACGGTTCTCAAGGCTGTACTGCCTTCGCCAAAGTCGTTCTGGTGCGGCATTTTCGTGAGGCGATTCCTCTTTCCACAACAGCGATGACTGAAGTATCGACTATTTTGGGTGGGGAGGAAAATGTTGAACAGGCAATCCTAACGCTGGTGCAAAAGTCTAAGCCAGAAATTATTGGTTTGTGTACCACTGGACTGACGGAAACCAGAGGGGATGATATGCCCGGCTTTCTCAAGGAAATCCGCAAACGTCACCCAGAACTGGATCACCTGCCGATTGTGTTAGTGTCTACACCTGATTTTAAGGGTGCTTTGCAAGATGGCTTTGCTGCCGCTGTCGAAAGCATAGTTAAGGAAATTCCGCAAGCAGGCGAAACCAAAGCGCAGCAAATCACGATTTTGGCAAGTTCTGCCTTCACTCCAGGGGATGTGCAGGAAATCAAAGAAATTGTCACCGCCTTTGGACTTGTACCCATCTTCGTGCCCGATCTTTCCGCTTCACTAGATGGTCACTTAGAGGATTCCTACAGCCCCATAACAGCATCTGGCACGAGTTTGGCACAACTGCGGGAAATCGGCAGTTCTTCATTCACCCTGGCACTCGGCGAAAGTATGCGGGGTGCGGCGCAAATTTTGGAACAGCAGTTTGGCATACCTTACGAGGTGTTTGGTGAACTGACGGGATTAGAAGCGGTGGACTCTTTCCTGCAAGCATTGGCAGACATCAGCGGTATGAGTGTACCAGAGAAATATCGTCGCCAACGCCGCCAGTTACAAGATGCCATGTTGGATACTCACTTTTATTTTGGTTGTAAGCGAGTGTCTTTAGCACTGGAACCGGACTTGCTTTGGTCAACAGTTCGTTTCCTGCAATCAATGGGATCTCAGATTCATGCAGCAGTAACGACAACACGCTCTCCTGTGCTGGAAAAACTCCCGGTTAAAAACGTCACTATCGGTGATTTGGAAGACTTTGAGCAACTGGCACCTGGATCTGACTTGTTGATTGGTAATTCTCATACAGTGGCGATCGCCAAACGCTTAGGAATTCCTGTTTACCGCCAAGGCATTCCCATTTTTGACCGATTAGGTAACGGTCAGTTTACCAAAGTTGGCTACCGAGGTACGATACAGCTTTTGTTTGACATTGGGAACCTCTTTTTAGAAGAAGAGGAAGGAAAAGTTAAGCATTTAATGAACCACAGAGAAGCAGAGAACGCCGAGAAAGAATGAGAATGTGATGTAAGTTTTAGCATTCTTGAGATTTGGAAGCTATGAGTTATGAATTATGAGTTGTCGTAAATGTTTGTTTACTACTCATTACTCATCACTCATAAATTGAGTAGAGGAGAATAAGGATGAAAATTGCTTTCACGACAAGTGACCGACTTCATATTAATGCTCACTTTGGTTGGGCGAAAGAAATTGATGTCTATGAGATTTCTGATTCTGGATATCACTTTCTAGAAACTCTCACGTTTGATGGTGAGCTTAAACAAGATGGTAATGAGGATAAAGTCACACCGAAACTTGATGCACTGGCTGACTGCACGATTGTTTATGTTGCGGCAATTGGAGGTAGTGCAGCTGCTCGGTTAATCAAGAAGGGTGTCACTCCAGTCAAGGCGAAATCGGAAGAAGAAGAGATTGCTGATATTCTCAATAAGTTAGTACAAACCCTAAAAGGTAATCCTCCGCCTTGGTTGCGTAAAGCTTTACAACAAAAAACCCAAAGCTTTGAAGATGAATTGGAAGAGGAAGCAACCGTATGACGACAACTAATAGTGTTAACGGAACAACTCCAGCAGAAATCTTAAACTCGCCTTTTCTCAAGGCGATCGTGCAACAATTCCGGGGACAAGATACTTATGGAACTTACCGTAAGTGGTCGGATGAGTTGCTGCTCAAACCATTTGTTGTCAGTAAACAAAAGAAACGCGAAATTTCTCTTGAGGGTGAAGTCGATCCGATGACTCAGGCACGGATTATGACGTTTTATCGGGCAGTAGCTGCTTGTATTGAAAAGGAAACAGGTCTTTTATCTCAAGTTGTCATAGATTTGAGCCATGAAGGATTTGGCTGGGCGCTCGTCTTTTCCGGTCGTCTTTTGTTAGTTACAAAGACTTTGCGGGATGCACACCGTTTTGGCTTTGATTCCTTGGAAAAATTAGCAGAAGAGGGAGAAAACTTGGTACAAAAGGGAATTGATTTGGCTAAGCGCTTTCCCGAAGTCAGCAAGGTTTAAAAAAGAAGCGCGATATGAGCGAAGAGTGAAGATTGAATTTAGAAAAAATACTTTTTCTATTTTTTATCTTCTACTTTCTTTCTTTTACAGAAGGAGATATTGATGGCACAAGCTGAAGAAATATCTACTATTGAGGAGTTGAAAACTCAGATAAAACGTCTCAATAGTAAAGCAGGTCAAATGAAAATGGACTTGCATGATTTGGCAGAGGGATTACCAACAAATTATCAACACCTTATGGATGCTGCCTCTGAAACTTATGAGATTTATCGTCAATTAGATGAACTTAAGCAACAGCTAAAAAAACTGGAGCAGGCAAAATGAACTGGGATTATAATAAATTCAAAAATCTCGTAGATGCAGAGGAGTATTTTGATTTTTTTCAAATCCCCTATGACCAAAATGTTGTACACGTCAACCGTCTGCACATTTTGAAAAAGTTTTCTCAACTTATCAAAGAAATTGATGAAAATGATACTGACCTCAGTATCTCAGATAAGTTAAGTAAATATCGTGAGGCTTTTTCTAAAGCCTATGAGGTATTTCTTGAATCAACACCCCAAGAACAAAAGCTGTTCAAAGTGTTTAATGAGAAGCCTAAAAATGTAGTCACGCTGACAGAAATCACATCGGATTAGGAGGTAAAAAGTGGTAAACCTAACGCCTACCGAATTGGAACGTTACCGTCGCCAAATGATGCTTCCTAATTTTGGCGAAGTAGCACAGAAGCGCCTCAAGTCAGCGACGGTTGTGGTTACAGGAGTAGGAGGCTTGGGCGGTACGGCGGCGCTATACCTTGCGGTAGCTGGCGTTGGGCGGCTGATTCTGGTTCGGGGTGGTGATCTGCGGCTTGATGATATGAATCGTCAGATTCTGATGACGCACGATTGGGTAGGCAAACCCAGAGTATTCAAAGCACAAGAAACTCTGAAAGCCATCAATCCTGATGTCGAGGTGGAAGCAGTTCATGAATATGTCACCCCGGAAAATGTAGACTCCTTGGTGCAATCAGCTGATATGGCTCTTGACTGCGCTCATAACTTTACGGAGCGCGATTTGTTAAATGAAGCTTGCGTGCGGTGGCGTAAGCCTATGGTGGAAGCAGCAATGGACGGGATGGAGGCTTACTTAACCACGATTATTCCTGGTGTGACGCCTTGTTTATCTTGTCTGTTTCCTGAGAAGCCTGATTGGGATACGCGTGGCTTTGCAGTTCTGGGTGCTGTTTCTGGAACACTGGCTTGTCTGGCGGCGCTGGAGGCTATTAAGCTGATCACTGGGTTGAGTCAACCTCTGTTGTCAGAACTTTTGACAATTGACTTAACCCGGATGGAATTTGTCAAGCGCCGTTCTTACCGCGATCGCTCTTGTCCAGTATGCGGTAACAGTGCGCCTTGGAGATACTCGCAATCCAATCCTATGGAAACCACCAGTCATTGCAAGTAAATATTAGTCATGTTGGTGTCTTCATTCATTGCTTTAGGATTTGCCATAGCGTTGTCTCAAGTCAGTGCAAAAATCGCAAATCAAATCTGGCAGTTCCTGGCTATGTTAATTGCTTTGTTCTGCTTGGGTTTAAGCTTCATTTTTTCACCTGTGCCAATTGAAGTGCTGATTGTGATTGCTTTACTCATCACCACTAAACAAATTCACACTTTGAATCACAACAACTAATTCCAACTCATTAGGAGGTTTGATGACGGTTACTTTGACGGAAAAAGCAGAATTTCGCCTGCGCGCGTTTCTGCGGGATTCTACTCCCGAAACCAATACGCCAACTAAAGGTATCCGCATCTCAGTCAAAGATGGTGGTTGCAGTGGCTATGAGTATGCAATGGAAGTCACAAGTTCGCCGCAACCAGATGATTTAATCAGCCAGCAAGGCAACGTGCAAGTTTACGTTGATGCCAAAAGCGCGCCGTTATTAGAAGGGGTGGTTGTCGATTTTGTAGAAGGCGTCATGGACGGTGGGTTTAGGTTCATCAACCCCAAGGCTACTGATACCTGTGGTTGTGGAAAGTCATTTAGAACGGCTGACTGTTCCTCTGAGGGTGTACCTTGCAGCTAAACAAGTAAAAAGTTCAAAGTTAAAAGTCAAAAGAAACTTTTAACTTTCTTATATCTTTGCACTCTTGAAGTCATAAAACCTAACTGAACTGTACCGCGTGTGAAAAGAATCAGAAAATGACTACATACCAAGTTAGACTAATCAGCAAAAAAGAAGGTCTGGATACCACAATTGAAGTTGATGAGGAAACAACTATCCTCGATGCAGCTGAAGAAAACGGTATTGATTTGCCCTTTTCTTGTCACGCAGGTGCTTGTTCTAGCTGCGTTGGTAAAGTTGTTGAAGGTGAAATCGACCAATCTGACCAAACGTTCTTAGATGACGAGCAGATGTCGAAGGGTTTTGCTCTACTTTGCGTGACTTATCCACGTTCTAATTGCACCATTAAGACTCATCAAGAACCGTACTTAGTCTAGTTCATATCTTGTTGCAGTGTTTTCATCTGTAAGGCAATAAATTCCTGACTCATGTAGAGATGTAGTATGCTACTTCTCTACAATAAACTTCTTGCAAAAATCTGAGTTATGAATTTTTAACCACAGATGGACATAGATAAACACAGATAAATCAACGGACACTTGCCTCAACGGGGGGAACCCTCCGAAGTTCGCCCGGAGGGAAACCCTCCTCGCGACTTCTCTCCGCACGGCAGTGTCCTCATCTGTGTCCATCTGTGTTCATCTGTGGTTTATTTATCAATAAATCGACTTTTTTAGATAGGGAAGATAGAAAATAAATAATGTTTTCTAAATTCAGTATCACAGGTTCTTCATTAGCCTTGCTGAAAGTAGGAAACCGAGGAATCGTCAAGTTCTGCAACATTAAGGACGAAAAAATTCTCAAAGAACTGATATCAATGGGAGTAATACCAGGAGCTTCCATAACTTTAGAACAGCGGTTTCCTCGTTTTGTCATCAAAGTAGGAGAAAACAGATTGATGCTGCAAAAGGAAATTGCTCGAAGAATTTATGTCCGCATTGATGATCAGTGAACCAATGAGGAATTTATAGAACCATGATTGAGAATACAGCGGTACGCCACCATCAAAACTTTTTACAAGTCATTCAGAGTTACTATCAACTCACAAAGCCTCGGATTATCCCTCTGCTACTCATGACAACTGCTGCTAGTATGTGGATTGCATCCGAGGGAAACGTCAACCCAGTATTGCTGCTTGTGACTCTTTGTGGCGGGACTTTCGCCGCTGCTAGCGCCCAGACAATTAACTGTATCTATGACCGCGACATTGATGACCAAATGGAACGCACGCGTCATCGACCTTTAGTTTCCGGTCGTATACAGCCATCTCATGCTTTGATATTTGCGATCGCACTTGCTTGTCTTTCCTTCACTCTACTTGCTGTGTTTGTCAATTTGCTAAGTGCTTCATTAACAATGTCTGGTATTGTCTTTTATATAGGCGTCTACACTCACTTACTCAAGCGCCATAATTCTGCAAACATCGTCATTGGTGGCGCTGCTGGAGCAATTCCGACCTTAGTAGGTTGGGCGGCAGTAACAGATACTTTAAGCTGGGCAGCATGGTTACTATTTGCGATCATATTCTTGTGGACACCTCCCCATTTCTGGGCTTTAGCATTGATGATCCGTGATGAGTATGCCAAAGTTCGTGTACCGATGCTTCCTGTTGTCGCTGGTAATGTTGCTGCGACTCGTCAGATTTGGGTGTACTCTTTGCTTCTTATCCCCACTACATTTTTACTCGTCTATCCGCTTGGTGTTACTGGTGCTGTTTACGCCTGTATCGCCCTTGTACTGGGGGCTATTTTCATCAAAAAAGCTTGGGCGCTTTTGCACAATCCAGATGATAAACAACTAGCGCGTTCTCTATTTCTCTACTCAATTTTTTATATGATGTTGCTATGCGTTGGAATGGTAATTGATAGTTTGCCGTTAACTCATCGGCTAATCGGAGCAATTTTAGATTTGAGATTTTAGATTGAAGATAACACAGAAAAAAAGGTCAAAGGAAAAAGGCATAGTATACTATATTTTACCTTTTCCCTTTTCCCTTACACCTTTACCTAATTGCTGATCTCACATCCAAACTTGAAACTGAACCATTTTTCGCTCAAGATAAAGAGTTGCACAAGAAAGCCAGCCACTTTCTCAAGCAACAGCAATTATCATGTTAATAGTAGCTTGTTATAAGGATTACCGTCTTCAGTAAATTTACCACTCTGATAACATCTACCATCGCTTTACTAAAATGCAAAATCTATGTCAGAACTGAATAATTATCAATCTGAAGGTAAACTTTTTGAGCACAAGTGGTCGGATTATTATAACGCTGTTGTGGGTCGTCCACCACGAGACACCCTACTTGAAGCTTTAGCGCGTTTTGACGCTGAAAGTCTTAACCAACAAGAAACAGCTGTCCAACAGCGACGGTTTGCAGTTGACTTAGGCTGCGGGGAAGGGCGAGATACAGTAGAACTGTTGCGTCGGGGTTGGCGGGTTTTGGCTATTGATGGTGAAGCTGAAGCGATCGCCCGTTTATTAAATCGTTCAGATATTAACCGCCAACTTCTAGAAACTCGCGTTGTTCTCTTTGAAGACCTAGTGCTACCAGAATCAGTAGATTTAGTAAACGGCAGCTTTTCATTACCATTTTGTCCGCCAAACTTTTTCCCTAGTTTATGGGAAAAAATTATTTCATCATTGCGTTCCGGTGGTCGTTTCTGTGGACAATTGTTTGGGGAACACGATTCTTGGGCAATTTATACCTCGATGAATCACCATACGCGCCAGCAGATAGAAACGTTGCTGCAACCTTTTGAAATAGAAATGTTACAGGAAGAAGATCATCCCGGAAAAACAGCTATAGGAGAAGACAAGCACTGGCATATTTTTCATATTGTGGCTCGCAAAAAGTAAGATTTTTATGATAAAAAACCTTCGCCAAGCAAATCAGTAGGCACTGCCTACCCATTCATCATAAGATAGACAGTGCCCACCGTATCCTTACTACTAGTTAACGTCCTGGATTGGAGGTTCCTGTACCAGAAGTACCCGAACCACCGGTTCCCGTCCCAGAAGTACCGGAACCACCGGTTCCTGTACCAGAAGTGCCCGAACCTCCGGTTCCTGTGCCAGAAGTACCCGAACCTCCGGTTCCTGTGCCAGAAGTGCCCGAACCTCCGGTTCCTGTCCCAGAAGTGCCCGAACCTCCGGTTCCCGTCCCAGAAGTGCCCGAACCTCCGTTTCCTGTCCCAGAATGTCCAGAGCCAGAATGTCCACCGCTTGAACCGGTAGTTCCCGAGCCTCCTGCCATGTTCTGTGCCATTTGTAAGTGGTCGGCGACGATTGGAGCAAACTGACTTGCAAACGCTCTCAGATCTGGGTCTTGTCCCTGTTTGAGGTAATTTTGGTAATTAGCCAGAGTTCTGGCATGAGATTGAGCCTGCCCTTGCATATATGCTCGGTCAAACTGTGTACCTTTTAGGTTACTCAGTTTCGTCAATAAAGCTCTGTTTTCCTTACCAATGTCTTTTGGTGGTGTAAAACCCTTTTTCTGCGCTATGGGTGTCAGTTGTTGGCTCGACTGGGTATGCTCTTGAATCATCCGCTGTGCAAAGCTTCTCACTTCTTGGTTTTGAGACCGTTGAAGTGCCAGTTGACTTGTTTGGATCTCTGTCTGGTCACTTTGCGCTGCCTTGGTGATAAATTGTCTATCCACAGCAGTGAGCGAACGATTAGAAGTCGTGCTGCCAGGAGAAGACGTAGCACCACCAGAAGGCGTGGTACCACCAGAAGGACTCGTTGTCCCTGGCGTATTCTGCGAAAGGATGGATTGACTAGAACTATTGGAAGAACTAGAGTTGATGTTGGCTTGTACGATTCCTGGGAAAACGATTAAGCTACTTACGCCAGCCACTCCTAGCAAGCTGCTAATAAATTTTTTCATCAACTGTGTGTGTGTGTGATTGTCCATATTCGTTAATACCTGTGTGTTTGAATCTTTGAAAAATGGTGATGATTTCTACTCCTGAGCACTCCTGGAGGAGATTCAGAGCAAGGTATGTTCCAAAAATCAGTTTTATAGGAACTTTGACGATGCTTTGCTTCTAACGGTATTCCTCGCACAAAAACAGGTATAGAGAACATTCAGGTCAAGCCTCCTTGCCGTTGAGGCGTTAAGGCAGGCTTGAGCGTAATTTGCTTCTTATGAAAAGGTAACTACTGTAGCTTTTTCAAACTTCTACCTCAGGAATATCCTCCCCTTCCATCTATAGAGTGACTTTGGAGTTGTGGGTAAGTATCTTCCTTATCATCCAGTTAGATGCTTGCTATACCAAGTTCATAATATTTGTAAGCATCTCCGATCTCTTTTTTAATAACAAACCTATTTGATTTGTGATTCAGATCTCCGACTTCTTTAAGAAGTCGGAGATCTTGTGTTTTCAGAAATTATTTAGGTTTGCTATAGGATTCCTATTTGATTTTTGAAATACACCTAAGGTGGGCAATGCCCAGTATATCTGGGTTATATCTGGGTTTTGCTGAGGATTGCCCACCCTACAGAATACTTAAGTTTTTTCAAAAATCAAACTGGATTGCTATATATTTATCAAAATCAATGCTTAATGTTTAGATTTTTGAAAATTTGACTTAAATTCTAAAACTGAAAAAAATATTTTTTACCTATTGTAAATTTTCCTAATATCGAAAATTTCATCAATACTATTATCGGTCTTGATAATGCCCATAAATCTATAAATACACCTAAATTGGAAGTCATTGTTATAGGCTAACAAACTAAAGAATTAAGTAATGCTACAAGAAAGAAACCGAGTGTCTCAAAGCAAAAATAAGGAATGTTTATGAAGCAACATTTGAGTGAGACGACAACTCAATGGCTTATAGCAAAAGCTTACAATATTCAAGATTTAAATTCCAGAGGTGAAAATGGCGATACAGCTTTGATGAAAGCCACAAGAGAAGGGGTCTACTCAGTCGTTAAAGAACTGATTGACGCAGGTGCAAATATCAATGCTAGAAACAATGATGGCAATAATGCTTTGTGGTTTGCTTGTTTTAGCAACCACTACGATTTGATGAATTTATTACTAGCATCGAATATTAACATTGACAACCAAAATGATAACGGTGCTACTGTTTTGATGTACGCAGCATCAGCGGGCAAACTAGAGGTTGTCAAGCTGCTCTTAAAACATAACCCTAACTTAGATTTGAAGAACTTAGATGATTTTAAAGCTCTAGATTTTGCTAGCACCATAGAAGTTTTAACAATACTGAAAGATGCAACCAAGCCAAAAAGTAGGTAAAACTTACCACGACTCTACAAAGCATTCTTACCTATCAGTGATGCTCGACCCTAATTATGTGGATGTATCTACCCAACCATCACCGTTTAAATTCTATCCAAAGTTTTATAGAAGATTGAAATTAAATGTCAATAATCCTATTCATTCATTTCTTTGGCTAACCAGCGCTATTACTTTTGAAAAAAATTATCAAGATGAACCATACAAACTGCGAGTCAATCCATCAGCTGGCGCTCTCTATCCTACTGAAGTTTATGTGCAAATTCGAGGGATACAGGGGATAGTAGATGGTATCTATCATCTAGAAGTTGCAAATAATTGTCTAACGCTCATCTATGAATTGATTGATGATGGATTAGAGAGTTACATCTTACCGAATAATCGTATCATCGGATTCATTTTTTTAATCAGTTGCGTTTATTATAGGTCTAGTTGGAAATATAAAGAAAGGAGTGTGAGGTATTGCTGTTTAGATAGCGGGCACCATTTAGGCGCTATTGCAGCCTCAACTTATCTACACAATAGAAAGCTACAATTATTTTTTGATTTTGATAAACTCGCTCTCAATGCTGATTTAGGCTTTGAGAATAAAGAGTTTATAACTGCTTGTGCTATCTCTGGTGAGTTCCAAGAAAAGACTGTCAGACGTTTAAGGCTGAAAGTGCCTTTCGTTTGCGGAACTGATTATTTTGAAGCTAATCAACTTATTGAAGATGGCTATCAAGCAACTGCTACTTCTCAAAGTTCCCAAAAACAACTAGAGTATCCGCAGTTTGACTTTGACAAGGAAAGATTTTACCAAGCTGTTTGGAACAGACGCTCAATCAGGCGCTTCCAAAAAAAATCTATCTCTGCAGAAGATTTCTGGAATATTTTACAGGAAGTACAAAAACCGATACCAACAGAAAATTTCGAGGAGATAGAAATTTACTCTGTTATTCATCGAGTCGAGGGAATATCGCCTGGGTTATATCAAGGAAAGCGCCTGGTTAAAGCAGGTGATTTCAACGACAAAGTGGCTTACTTGTGTGTGAATCAAGCCCTTGCTAGAGATAGTGCTGTAACTTTATTTTTTGTTTGCAACTACAGCAATTATCAAACAGTGATGCAAATTGCTGGTTTTTTGGGACAGAGAATGTATTTATTCAGCAACTATTGGGATATTCAGTGTAGTGGTATTGGTGCTTTCTATGATGACGAAACTCAGGAATTTCTACAAACAAATAAAGACGTACTTTATGCAATGGTCATTGGAAAATAGTTAGAGTAATCGAGAGACAAGGAGATGAAGAGGAAACATTTTTTTCACCAAGAAGATTCACGCCCTGTTCAAGCTACATCGGCAGATATTATCCTGCGGCAGCAACTCGAGTATTCTATTAGCAAATACTTTTATGAAGGGTGCGATCGCACTATCCAAGATTTATTGTCTAATTGTCGGTGGTACGTAACCACGCACGCTAGTGCTTTGACCTTGGTTATTGAATGTCCAGACCAAGTGACAAACTGGCGTTTGTTACAGAAACTGGTGACGATGGCTGCATTGCTACATACACTTGTCAGCAGTGCAAAAATTCGCCTGTGTCCTCCCAAAGGTCAAGGAATGCCTTTTGAAATGAGAGTGGATGAGCTTTCAGTTTACCAAGATCTGGCTTAAGTTTGCAACACAGCCTGCGTTCTTAATTCGCGAGATCTACTCAACATATTCCTGGCATACAATCAACTGCTCAAACCACACTTGTCTTTATTATTACTAACTACATTTGGTTGGATGCTGAGATTTTGACTGAATTCGCCTGAGTTAGGAACTTAGCTGATGCTAACTCAGTCAGTAACTTTGACTTACTATGTTATATGTTTTCCCATTTGGTTAAAGGTAGTTCAAAATTGCAGTGAAGACTCATTTACATCAAACAAAGTAAGCTTGAGCGCAAGGCAAGTAAAAAAAGACGAGAAAACAGTTTCATTTTTCGTGTCAAGTGTTTCTCCTTGGCTGCATCTACCTGTTTATTCCTCTTGCCTTTTTCTGGACGCGATTAATCGCTTCTGGTACAATGATGGCTACTTTGTTAGTATTAAGTGCAATTTCATGACGCAACCTTGCACAAAATTTACTGAATACCAACCAAAGGATGTGAAAACATTAAAGCCATACCTTCTGTAGTTACAGATGTTTTTAAGCAGATGAACAGAAAATTTGTCTTCACCTTGCTTTCTAGTCCAGTACTGTTTGCTTCTATGCTGTCTTTGGCAATGATGACCCAACCAGCTAGAGCAAATCAAACAGTGAAGCCAGCCACCAACAATCTCTCCTGCACAAGTTCTCCTCACAAAGCAACCCCTCGTCTAACGTGTTCGCGGGTTAACAACACTTCTGGTTCCTCTGTTGTAGAATTTGCAGCACCACAAGGCGATCAAAATAAAGCCGCCGGAGAACTGGAATTCACTGATGAAGAAAGCGAAGCAGCCATAGCCAAATATGGCTGTGATTGCGTAGCCTGCATCAATGGTATTCGTCAAATGCGAGGTCTTGAGCCTGTGGCAGGATAGTGAACAAGGGAGGAAAATAGGCACACAAGAGCCAGAAATTTCCAAAAGCACGATAATACCCCATCCTCAAAGTACCCGTAGGTTGGGGTATTACGGTATGTAATGACGACAATGACCCTAAATAATAGACCTCTTGCCAAAAGGCAAAACTTGCCTCATGAGGCAGTGCGTTGCGGAGCCAGCACTGAAGACGGAGAAGCCAGTGCAGGTGGCTGGCGTTGGGGTTCCCCCCGTTGTAGCAACTGCCGTCCCCCAACCCCTTTTCCCAATTTTGGGAGAAGGGGAGCCAATTCAAAGTCCCTCTGGCATACTAAACAGAGGGATTTAGGGTGAGGGTAAAGATTCATGCAAGAAGTCTAATGTTTCATGTAGTGAGGCAAGTGCTAGGTGCCAATGAGCTTTTCTAAAAAGAGGTTAATTAACAGTAAACAAGCAATCATCAACAAGATAATTTAAACTCAAGGTGATGTAGATTCATAGTTCCTACCTGTGTTATGTCCTCTACCATTGATTCCTTGCCACCAAATCTTGCTAAAATTGTCCAACGCTTCCAACGAGCCTCTGACCCTAAGCGACGTTACGAACAGCTTATTTGGTATGGTCAGCGCCTCAAGGAGTTCCCAGAAGCTGACAAAGTACCAGAAAACAAAGTTCCTGGCTGCGCTTCCCAAGTTTTTGTCACAGCGACTCTGGAAGACGATAAAGTCATATTCCAAGGAGATTCTGATTCTCAATTAACCAAAGGATTAGTCGGGCTTTTGGTCGAAGGGTTAAATGGACTGACTCCTAGTGAAATTGTGCAGCTGACTCCAGATTTTATTCAAGAAACAGGTTTAAATGTCAGCCTGACGCCCTCGCGAGCGAATGGATTTCACAACATTTTTAAAACTATGCAAAAAAAAGCGTTGGAATCTCAGTTAATAGCTAATGGCTAACATATAGTTAATCGTCAATAGTTAGTTAATAGTTAATAGTTAGTAGTTAATAGTAAAAAACTATGGATTATAGGCTATGGACACCAGACTATTGACTTATCAGAAAACTGAAATAGCCAAACCTTTTAAGAAAATGTTTTGTTATGTCAACCAACTTATTATCTGCATCTCCCTATAGTGAGATTGGTGGAGTCGTTCAAGAATATTTTTGGAACTGGGAAAACCAGCAATTGCGTGCTGTGTATGAAAGTTTAGGAAAAGGTTCGCAGCTTTTGCTACTTCCAGCTTTCAGTACCGTTTCTATGCGCTCAGAAATGGGCGAAATCGGCAAATTGCTCTCTCCCAATTTTCAAGTAGTCGCAGTGGATTGGCCTGGTTTTGGGCAATCTTCACGCCTAGCGGTAAATTATGGACCTGCTTTGTACCAGGAATTTCTGGAAGGTTTCGTTACATCTGTAATAAAGACGCCAGTAGCAGTGGTTGCGGCTGGTCATAGCGCAGCCTATGTTCTGCAACTGGCAAATAAAATACCATCAGTATTTTCGCATATAGTCTTGGTAGCTCCGACTTGGCGCGGTCCGTTACGGGTTATGGGACTGAATCAACAAGTCACTGGAACAGTCAGAGAGTTGGTGCGATCGCCTTTTGTTGGTCAATTTCTTTACAAGCTCAACACCTTACCTTCTTTCCTCAGTTTTATGTATCGTCGCCACGTCTACGTAGATGCGGCAAAACTCACACCAGACTTCATCCAGCATAAATGGCGCAATACTCAACAGCCAGGGGGAAGATATGCTCCGGCTGCGTTTGTTACCGGTACTCTTGATGCTGTAGATAACCAAGCTGATTTTCTAGCACTTGCTCGGGGTTTGTCTGTACCGTTGAAAGTAGTCATTGGAGAATCCAGCCCTGCGAAATCTCGTGCAGAAATGGATGCTTTGGCAACTTTACCGGGAGTAGAAACAGTTATTCTTCCAGGTTCGTTAGGAATGCATGAGGAATACCCACAGGCTGTGGTTGAAGCGGTTCGAGATTTTTTGTTGTCTAGCGAATCATCTTTGTCGTAATGTACTAGCAGCAGTTATCATCTACACACCTAGAACGTGACGAACAAGTTTAGTATTAATGGGACTTAAACAAAAATTAAGCCCAAATGTAGCCTAAACTAGCTTTGTAAGCGGCAAATACGTCACGATTATTATTCAACCAATCAAAGAAACGGTAAGACATAGCTGTTCTAAATGCTTCCAAAGCTTCAGTAAAGGTATTCAAAGGTTTGTTTGCCCACCTTCGTCTCAAGCCTCCAGTCATCTGATGCCAAAGAATAAAAGTATATGCACAAAAAACCAAGATAAAATGTCGAAGTAGACTTGTTTTATCTCGAACTTGATATTCTTTTAACCCTAGCCAACCCTTGGCTTCCCTATAGAAAACTTCCACCCAATTTCTTTCTCCATAGGTATTAACTATCCACTCAGGCGAAACAATTGATGTAGAAACATTAGTGATAAAGTAGTCAATATCAGTCGCTTCGGAGAAAGTGTCAGCATTCATAACGATAGCAATATTTCGCTTTCCTACGAGTTGTGATATCTCTACTTCTCTAGTTACTACCCATACTGTTTTCGGTTTATCTAAGTTGAGTTCAACCTTGGTGAAAGCCTCTTGAGACAGGCTTTGTGCTAATTCATCTAGCCTCATTGTTTGTTGAACATTTTCTGATATGCTGAGACTTATTTTTCGATTTTTGGCTAATCCTCCCACGTACTTTAGTTGTCTCTTCTCTAACTCTAATAAGAACGATGTATTGTTGCCATATCCAGCATCTATCAGTACAATTCCTGGTTGATATTTTCGCGCCAATGTTCTGTCTATTAACTTGATTGCCAGTTCACTTTTTTTCTCAAATTCACAGTCTTGTTTACCTAATGCTAAGGAATCCGCGTGCTGGTATAGCTCTATATCTAATGGTAAGCTTTTTCGTCCATCGTACAAATGCGTTGTTACCACTACTATCCCATTATCTGTTTTACCAATCTCTCCAATATACTGCCTTCCCACTCCATCAGTAAAATTCCCACTTTTTCTATGACCTGAATCATCAATTATTAAGCTAAATCCTCTACTTATTCTCGTTTGACTACACTTGTTCATCGTCTCTAATCTCAGCTCATTTACCTTCAAATCAGACCATGGAGCTTCAGTTAAAAAGTGGTGTAATTGATGGTATTCGACCCCTATCGTGTTAGATGCCATCTGAAACACGTTTTTTCTCTCACTTTCCCCCAATAATCCTCCTAAATAATGCCTAAAACCTCTTTTTTGAGCTTTATGAGTAAACGCTTCATCAAACCGTTGACACCATTTCTCAAAACACGGTGGCATGGCTGCGGGGGTTGTCTCTTTCATTGGGTTTTACTTTAACGTGAAACCTATGCCCGTCAAGCATTATACCCTATTCTTTTTTCTTTTTTTGTTTAAGTCCCGTTAATCAAACGTGAGTTCGACAAACCTCACCCTCCCAACCTCCCTCTCCTTTTAGGAGAGGGAGGAGCAACATTAAAATCAGGGTTTTCAGCCCCTCCAGTAAAAAAAGCTGCTCCTTTTCCCTCCTTTAAGAGGGGAGGGTTAGGGAGAGGTAGAGAGGGGTTTGGGGTGAGGTCTGCTTTGAATGATGTCGAACTCACGTCCATTAATTTCGGTCAAAGTTTCGGGCGCGGCTGATTTCTTGTTTGCAATTTCAAGCGCAAATTCAGCAAGCAAGAAATGATTTATTTTATACTCCTTTATAAATAAGTGTAATGACTCTTGAGAGAAAATTAGTTATGCTGTTTGTGCAAGACTCGTATGTTTTTGTAACTTATGAAAGTACCTAGGCTGATTATTTTAGCGTCTCCTGCACTTGTAGCATCTATGCTGCTGTTAGCCAAACCTGCAGGAGCATCAATTGTGAAATCTGCACCTGCTCAACCACACCTTGCTTTGGCATCTGAGCAATCACTTTCTAAGTCAGTAACAGCAAATTCCTCTCAAGAGTCTAATCCCATCAAGGATCAAATGGGTTGCAATTGTGCCAGTTGCGCTCAAGCTAGACTTAAGCTAGAAGGCAAGTTACCTCTTTCCAACCATTTATAAACTTATAAATTGTCAAGTAAGAATGATAAAATATGAATTATGAATTTTTCTAAAATTTATAGTTCATATTTTTTATTTTCAATTATTCAAAATTTTTCTATTCATTACATATTCATAAATTTAACAAAAATCTCCCCATTTATTTCATTCCTTTCATCTCCCCCACTAAAAAGTTTTTCTTTGTCTGTCCTTATAAACGCGGAGTTGGCGGGCATAGGAAAAAAGGGAAGCTTCGCTGATGAAAATTTTTCTATAATTGCCTAAAGATGCATAATATAGCTGGCGAAAACAATCTGTATAAGCAATATTCGCCATCATTATTGTGTTTGTGCAAATAAAAGTTCTTATGTCAAAAAAATTACGACTTTCCCTACCATTACGTACTGTCCTCGTCGTTACTATTGGCTTGTTCGGGTGTCAGAATCTGGGTAGTGTAGCCAACACTTCTTCTACTGCGACTGTTTCTGAAGTCAACAGTAATCTTCCCAAAGTCGTGGTAACGACAAGCGTATTATGCGACTTAACCAAACAGATTGCACGGGAGACAATTAATCTCACCTGCTTGATTCCGCCTGATACAAATCCCTACCTTTATCAACCAAAACCAGAAGATCGTCAAGCCATTGAGCAAGCTCAATTAATTCTTTTCAGTGGGTACAATTTAGAACCTAGTTTGCTCAAGTTAATGAAAGCGAGTAAAAGTAGTGTTCCTAAAATTGCAGTTGGTCAACGTGCTGTTCGTCAACCACTAGAGTTTAGAGCAAATGGCAACACAGTACCAGACCCTTACATTTGGCACAATGCTAACAATGGTATCAGGATGGTAGAGGTTATTGCTAATAACCTGGGTAAAGCAATACCAGAAAATGCATCGCTTTACAGCAGCAACGCGGAAAAAGTCAAAAATGAACTCACCAAATTGGATGCTTGGATTAAGTCAAGAATTGGTAGTATTCCTACCAAACAACGCGAATTAGTCACAACCCTCGATGTCATGGGTTATTATGCCAAAGCTTACGGTCTCTCATATGCCGCTGCTTCGGAAGGTGTTAGTGATCAGTCTAAACCTACTGCGACCCGAGTAAAAGCACTGACAAGGTACATCAAACAATCTGGGGTTCCAACACTTTTTTTAGAAACAACAAATAACCCTGATTTCATGAAATCTGTCGCCAAAGACACAAAAGTAAAACTGTCAGAAAGAAAGCTATTTGTTGATAACTTAGGTGCGCCAGGAAGCGAAGCGGACACTTACCAAAAAATGATGGTTGCTAATACACGCACAATTGTAGAAGGGTTGGGGGGGACATATCTGATATTTGAGCCAATACTCTCAAAGTAGCCACACCAATACTAACAACTATTGGAAAATTCGGTAATGGTTGATGGGATATCCCACCATTACCATACGAGTATTACGTAATAATACAAATAGTATCAGTAGTATTAGGTTAACAACATGACTTGCGAGTTGTGTGAAAGAGAAGTGGAACCATTAACCGTTCACCATCTGATTCCTAGGCAGAAAAAGGGTCATCATGGACCGAAGATAAATATCTGCTCTGCCTGTCATAAACAGATTCACACCCTGTACGATAATACACGCTTAGCACAGGAATTGAACTCGCTGGAGAAGCTAAAAAACGAGCCGCAAATGCACAAATTCCTCTGTTGGGTAAGCAAGCAAGACCCCAATAAACGGGTTAAAGTGCATCGTAGAAGAGCTTAAAGCGGTGGTGCTGGAAGAGGTTGCGCTGGAGCTGACATTGGATCTACCCCACCTTGTCCCACTTCAAACTGGCTCATCATATCGTGGTCTTCGTGAACTATGTTGTGACAATGGTACATATATCTACCCATGTGAGGTTTAAACCTTCCAATCACCCGTACAGTCTCGTTTTCACCAACGTAGAAAACATCCTTCAAGCCACGCTCATAAACAAAAGGCGGTTGACCATTACGGTCAAGTATCCGACCATCAATGAGGTGAAGGTGCATTGGATGAAACGAGGCATTTGCTGTGTTGTTAAATGTCCATATTTCCACGTCTTCGAGTTGAGGATTTGCATCGACTCGATTTCTATCCCATACATTGTTGTTGATCACCCACAATCTATCACTACTTCTCTGCTGCACCGTGAAGTTCCGAGTTCGTACAGCTAAAGATTCTGGTATAAATTCAATATTGCGTAGTGTGCTGGGAATAGAGCTGTTATCAGCCTCGGCGCGCACCACGTCAAAGCGCATAATTTTATCTGTGTGCGTGAAATTATCATTATTAGGAAGTCCAAGATTTTCCAGTACTACCTGAGTTCCTATAGGATATTTAGAAAAATCGATAATCAAGTCATAACGCTCACCCGTTGCAAGACGCATATCTTTAGTATTTACTGGTGCAGGCATTAATCCACCATCAGTCCCAATCACAATCAAGTCCTCACCAGTACTAAGAGCGAGTTTGTAAGAACGGGAAATTGATGCGTTTAATACCCGAAAACGGTATTTGCGGTTAGCTACTTCCATGCGGGGCCAAGGCACACCATTGACTGTAACCACATCACCCATTAGACGCACATGAGTTTGGTCATCAAAAATGAGTGAATTATCAGACGCGAATTGCTTATCCTGAATGATCAAAGGGACATCATAATCTCCTTTGGGGAGTGGCAAATTAAGTTCATCGTCATCTTGAACTATATACATCCCAGCCAACCCCATGTAAACATTTTGGGAAGTTCTACCATGAGCATGGTCGTGATACCACAAAGTAGCAGCGTTAGTGTTGGGATAGACATAATCCTTGTAGTATCCGGTAGAAACAAAATCCCTAGCGTAGCCATCGTACTGTGGTTGGGATGCCATTCCATGTAAATGGACTGAGGTGTTTACACTAAGAGTCTTGGGAAACCACATAGATAGTCCATTGCTACGTTGTTTGATAGCAATATTATTGATAAACCGCACAACTGATTGTCGATTTTTACGCTGTTTAATTGTCGGTCCAGGAAATATACCGTTATAGCCCCAAATCTCCGTCGTTTGCCCTGGTAAAATCCCTACTTGACCAGTCTGCATTGTGATTTGGTAGTAATCGGTTGTTGCATCGCTGCGTACAGGACTCAACACTGGTGGTGTGCGGAACCCAAGTGTAAATGGCTCAACTGAGTTATTGACATTCTGAGCGTATCCGCGATACTGAAGTCCTACAGGAAGCACAATAGAACCTCCTGCAAGCGCTGCCATCTTTAGCGCTTGGCGTCTGCTGATTTTTTTCATGCTCAAGTTTTTTGGTTAAGAACCTGTATAAATTTGACTAGTTCAAAAGTATTCAGGAATTTATGTAATTATTTGAGAATAAATATAGCAAAATATAAATTTTTGTTTTCAGCAAAAGTACTAACTTGGCAAAGATTTTACAAATAACAAGTTTCCATAAAATTTATATTTTTATCCCTGTTTTAATTTTTGCTTCTGTTTATTACAAAAGTAGTGGAAAAAATATACTGTGGTTTCAAAGCCATTTATACAAGTGTTTTCTACAAATAGCGTTTATTTATTTTTGGATGAAAAACGCTAGTGATTGAAAAATATTTCATAAATATGAATAATATTTTGTAAAATATTAATTTATAGTAAATAATTCTACAGCGAAGTAAATAAGTTTAATTTATTTTGATTATTACTTCTTTAAAAAATAAAAAACAACCTTTTTTGCAACCAATGAAGCATCACTCTGCCCTTACGGGCAACCCTCTCCGAACTTCGGAGAGAGGTTTTGAACGCGACTTGGTATTACTCGCCTCCGTAATGACCGCCAGTCACTTTCCCCCGGAAAACAATGTACTGGTAAAGGTTGTAAAACAGCATAACGGGAATGAGGAAGCCAATGAAGATAATCATGATCACCAATGAACTGGGATCAGCAGATGCTTCATAAATAGTAATTTGCGTGGGAATTATATAGGGAAAAACAATTAACCCTAGTCCCAAGAATGTGAGAACGAAAAGAAGAATTGTCCAGACAAAGGGCGCTCTTTCTTCTTTACGGTTAAGGCTTTGGAGAAGTTGCCAAATGAGCAGAACTCCCAGTATGGGAATGACAGCGAAGATATAAACGAGCGGCTGCTGAAACAAACGCGTTCTGGCACTTTCATAAAATATTGGTGTTGCAATTGTAATGAAAATGGCACCAATCAGCGTTGTCAAAGCGGCAATTTTGGCAGTTCTATAGTGAGTTGTTTGCAGTTCGCCTGTTGTTTTCCAAACAAGATAAGTTGAGCCAATGAGGACATATGCTTGAATTAAAGTTAGAGCCACCAGCACTGTTTGCCAGCTCAGCCAGTCCCAAGATGTTCCAATAAAGTGACCCGTTTCATCAACGGCTATGCCTTTTAGCACAGCACCAAGGGCAAAACCCTGACCGAGTGCGGCGACAAAACTCCCAGCACCAAAGGCAAAATTCCAAAACAATTTTCGGTTTGCTAGCTCCCGGAACTCAAACGCCACAGCACGAAAGATAAACCCAAATACCATAGTGAGAATTGGGATGTACAGGGCGTTAAGAATTGTGCCATAAGCTAAGGGAAATGCTCCAAAAAGACCGCCAGCCATTAGAACTAGCCAGGTTTCATTGGCATCCCAAATGTTGCTCAAGCTGGTCATTAAGATGCTGCGGCGTTCTTCATCTTGTGAAGTTAGAGATAAAATACCTACCCCTAAGTCAAATCCATCCAGCATCACATAGAGGAACAAGAAGAGGGCTAAAATGACGAACCATACCTGCGGTAGAAAATACTCTAGCGTTTCCATGTAATCTCAAGGGGATGTTGTACACTGAAAGTCTTGCAAAAGTCAATTCTTTTATATATGAAACCGCAGATGGACGCAGATAATTAACTAGTGTTCACCCCCTCATTCCGCTCTACAAGAGAGGGGGGAAGACAGAGGATAAACTTTTATTTAGTGTCCATCTGTGGTTCTAAATATCGATTGTTTATCGATTGTTTATTGTTGTGCTTCTAAAGGACGATCATCTGGAACAAACTCTCCTGGAGTCGTATCTATTGCAGGTCTATCAGGTTCAACTCCTGGTACAGGGAGTTCTAAATTTGGACCTTTACGAATAATGCGGCTGCCAAAGTACAAAACCCCAATAAACAAAATGGTATAGACAACAGCAAAGCTAGTGAGTGAGACTAAGACATTGCTAGCAGGTAGATTAGATGCCCCATCAACGGTGCGGATTTGTCCGTAGAGAATCCATGGTTGTCGTCCAACACAACGTACAATCCAGCCTGAATCTACGGCGATGTATCCGAGAGGCGCTGCAAAGACCCAACCACGCATCAGCCAACGCTGCTGGGCAATATTTTCTGCTGAGAGTTTACCGCGTAACCACTGCAAAACGCTCAACAGCATCAATCCGGCGAAGAAAAATCCAATCGCAATCATGGTGCGGAAAGCGTAGTAAATTAAACCAATCATGTGAGGACGGTCTTCTGGTTTCCATTCACTCAATCCGCGTACTGGGTAGGTAAGATTTTTCTTGAATTCCAGAATATATCCGAGTGCATTGGGAACGGTGATTTCCCAGTCATTTTTCTGTGCTTTGTCGTTGGGTATAGCCAGCAAGCTCCAATCTGCTGGCTGTCCGGCGGGTGCTGTCTCCCATTGCGCCTCCATTGCGGCTAGTTTTGAGGGCTGATACTGATAGACTTGTTCGCCACTCAAATGCCCAATGTAAATTTGTATTGGAGCAACGGCGATCGCCGCAGCTAAAGCAATCTTCAAAGACTTAGAAAAGAAAGCTTCGTGGCGACGGTTGAGAATGTACCAAGCGCTAATCCCACCAATCACAAACAACGAAGTCTCCAACGTGGCAAAGAACATATGGAGCACACTGTTCTTCATGAACGGGTTGGCGATCGCCGCAAAGTAATCATGCACAACAAACTTGCCATTGACAAGTTCCCCACCCGCTGGGGTTTGCATCCAAGAATTTGCTGTTAAAATCCACAGCGTTGATAAGTTTGCGCCAACTGCAACAAGGATGGTGGAGAGATAGTGAATTATAGGATTAACACGCTCCCAACCAAATAGCATAATGCCAAGGAAGGCAGCTTCGAGCATAAATGCCCAAGAAGCTTCAAACCCAATGACACTGCCAAAAAAGTTACCAACAGCTTCCGAAAAGCGTGACCAATTGGTACCAAACTGAAACTCCATTGGGATGCCCGTTGCTACACCAATCCCAAAATTCAGTAGGTAAAACTTAGACCAAAAGCGGGCATGATAGTAGTAATCAGGATTACGAGTCTTGAGCCACACTCCCTCAACAATAACCAGGTAAATTCCCATACCTGTGGTTAGTACGGGCCAAAGCATATGGAATAATGCAGTTAAGGCAAACTGCATACGTGATAGTACAAATGAATCAGATAAAAATTCCACAAGCCACTCCCTATAATTAGGCAAAATCTACGGTTAGATTCTCTTGTATAGTATTGCAACAATTCTTGATATTGCGTTTTTTGGGAAAGTTTTAGGAAAGTTTTAATGTTTGACAAGACGTAAAAATGAGTTGATGGGTGACGCCCACCATACAGCAAAAACGCTCCTCAAGGTAAACTCAGGGTTAATTTAGCTGCGGATATTCCTGTGGAGTTTGCCTATGCTTATTCTCGATGCTCCTCAAGTTCAAGTCATCGTTGGAGAAAATGCGGTTCCTATTTCTCAATTGCCAAAGGTGTGGCAAGACATTGCTGTAGGAGAGGCTGGTGTTGGACTAGCAAATCCACAGAGTTATGTTGAGATGGCGCAGTTGTTTCAATATAAATTGGAGCAGGGAGACGTTGATTTATTTAACGAACGCCCGGAACTAGCTCACCTCAAACCCGCGTTTCGTGAGTTGTTCGGATTGTTGGCACGGGAGACACTTGAGTTTTACGGGCAAGACTTTAAGGTTGAGAGATACCCTGATTTTGAAGCAATTCTGCGTGAATTGGAATCAAAGGGAGCAGAGTATTCTAACGAAGTCAAGGTCGCTCGCATTGCGCTGGAATTGTTTAATGAGTTTGATTATGAACTTCCTGCCAGCTTTTACCAAGTGCATCTTGCTCCCATTGACCGAGATAGTGTTTTTGAAGAACGAGCTTTACGGTTTGACCCGCGTGATATAGAACACAAGCGCTCTTGGGATGCAGTTCTGCATGCTGGAAAAGTGTTTGCTGTGCAGATGAAGATACAAAGCATTGCTTCCAAGTACGGTTTTACTTATCAGCACGGCTGCGGTTGTGAATCCCACTTATCTTCTATTGATCAGTCACTGGGAGCATTTGAGTATGAGTTGAATACTGAAAAGCGCGGTCGGTGGATTCGCAGTTTTATTTGGACAGCATGGTACGAGTACGCTTTCTTCCCCATCGTACCGAATACTAGATATTTAGTTTGATATAGCGCTACGGGCTAGGGGCACAGTATTGCCCATACGTCTCAACAATCACGTTCGGTTGATTACTTATCATTCCTGAAGAACCCCACCCCGCCAAAGCTGCGCTTAGGCTCCCCTCCCCTTAGCAAGGGGAGGGGATAAAGGGGTGGGGTAAAACCAACGTGGACTAAAGGTTTAAACGTGATTGTTGGCACTAGTGGGCACAGAACAGCCCCTACAAATATCTGTGCTTCAATTAACTAAAAATAACTGTAAATCGTAGGAAGTGGGGCGTGGGTTACCCTTATCGGGCAGTTTCCAACATCTTATCTTGGAACATAGGGGTGCTGAGATAGCGTTCTCCAAAGGAAGGCTGAATCATCACGATTAAACTACCTGCGTTTTGTAGGCGTTTCGCTACCTGAATCGCTGCATACAAAGCAGCACCAGAAGATATACCAGATAACAAACCTTCTTCCCTGGCTAGCCGCCGCCCAAAGGCGATCGCCTGCTCATCGCTGACGGTGATCACTTCATCTATTAAATCGGTGCGCACAATATCTGGGACAAATCCGGCACCAATACCTTGGATTTTATGCGATCCTGCTTGACCTCCAGAAAGCACCGGGCTGTTACTTGGTTCTACAGCGATCGCCTTAAAACTAGGTTTACGCGCTTTGATGACTTCCGCAACTCCGGTAATCGTTCCACCAGTACCCACACCTGCAATAACAATATCCACTTTCCCATCGGTATCTGCCCAAATTTCCTCAGCTGTGGTTTCTCTGTGAATTTTGGGATTCGCTGGGTTGCGGAATTGTTGCAACATAAAAGCATTGGGAGTGTTAGCGACGATTTCTTCGGCTTTGCGAATCGCACCCCGCATTCCCTCAAGCCCAGGTGTCAATTCCAAAGCAGCACCGTATGCTCGTAGCATAGCGCGTCGTTCCATGCTCATAGTTTCCGGCATTGTCAAAATCAAATCGTAGCCACGCGCCGCCGCCACCATCGCCAATCCAATTCCTGTATTACCCGATGTCGGCTCAACTAAAATGCTTTTTCCCGGCTGAATCAGCCCTTCTTCTTCAGCCGCCTTCACCATACTTGCAGCAATACGGTCTTTCACCGAAGCTGCTGGATTCATTCCTTCCAACTTAACGACAATCTTGCCTACGCATCCCTCAGCTTGAGGGATTTTGTTTAACTGAACTAAAGGAGTCCGTCCAACCAGTTCTGTAACGTCGCGAGCTATGTGCATGAATTATATCCTAAAAAAATGCCTTTTGAGCAAGGTATTTATGTGTAGACTTTACAGCGCTTATTCTTAATTATTACACCACAAATGATAGGATGTTTTTTGCCCATAAAAGTCTATGTAATGAGCATTTGAGAGATTGGTGAGCAAGGAACACCTTGCAGAAAACTGCTGGCAAGTGTAGCAACTAAGTACATAAATAGAGATTTTAAAAATTAACAAAGTTAATTAAGGTTAATTTTAAACGATTTTGAGAAAATGATTAATATTCTGTTACTTTTGAACAAAGTCCTAATTTTTATGACTTTTTCAAAATTTTTTCTTACTTAACTATATTTACTTAACTATATATTTGTATACTAATACATTTTTTGAGTACAAGCTTTATCATTAAAAAAATAGCAAAAAAACTTGCTAGTACCAAAGTATAGACAGGTTTTACGTTGAGTACACAAACACTAGAACCCCTTTTGATAAATACTAGTCCCCTAGAGCTGAAAGTCTAGTACCTGTACCCAAAAAAAAATCATAACGCTCATCTGGTAAGAATTGCAAGCTTTGAGTGCAACCCTAATTAATTTAATAATCTTGATCCAATACCAATAAATTCTTCTCGGCTGAGACATCTGATATAAAACCTATAGGATTTACGCAGAGATTCCCCTCTACCCCCCAAAATTCGCAGGTGAAAGCCGAGGAATGAGGGGGGACTTCTTAGCCCAACAGACAATTAACAGTGAACAGTTAGCAGTTAACAGTTAACAGCGAACAGTTAGCAGTAATAGCTGAATGAAATTTAAACTTGTCCAATTTCTGACAGTTTGTTTAGTGACTGTATTGGTACTTTCTCCAGAGCTAGTGGTATTTAGCATGGTTTGGGAGCGACATATGGAGCTAGTACAAACAAAGAGTTTAGCTTGTCAACTTAACCAGAGTTATACAAGTGAAATTGGATTAACCCCTACACAAGATAAATCAGAGCAAGATAGGTTTAACATCCATTCTGCTACAAACTTTGTCAAGCAATCCCTAGCGAACGCCGAACAGTACAAAATTATCAAGATATTACGATGGTTCTTTTTGTTATTCCCTATTTTTCTGGGAACACTCGTTTTCTTATATGACAGATATCTGATTTATCGCGCTGCTGTTTTTCAGCAACAAGTAGAAATGTTAGAAAGACTTTGGCAAGGTATTGAACAATAAATTATTAACCATGACTCAACAACGAGAAGACTTGTATTTCAATCTCATTGACCAACTGCTTCGTTGCCCAAATGGTCAAGAACCAGAAGTTTTAGAAGCTCAACCAGAATTGCTTGATGCTGGTTTTATACAGACAATCATGCAAGTGGCAACTGGATTTGCACACCAAGGTAATCAGGATGGTGCCCGGTTTTTAATTCATGTTGCGCGTGAGCTATCTAAGGAATTGGGATTCTACCCTGATCTTTCAAATAAGGAGTAAATAATGCTATTGACTTCAACTGACGCCGGACAAATAGCGTTAGAATTTTTGATGGCTGAATGGAATGTTTTAGAAGAAAATAGAGAATGGTTTGTCATTGTTAACTCTCGCCTGATTGGTCAAAGCTGGTACATTGTGGAACTGGGTGTTCCAGGATTTCCTGATAGGTGGTATATCCAAGTTTACGATAACGGGGCGTGCGACCCAGACTATACATTTCTTTCACCCAGCCGTGCTTCAGACGGATATCTTGACCTTAACCAATTGCCAAGTCTGGTAGCGGAAGTGTTGGTATCAGAGCGTAATGTTCGATAAAAAATGACACTCCAAAAATCTAAATGTAATCGAAATGTGCAAACTTGCGCATTATTGATAACAGCCTTTTGGGAAAAATCAAGTAACAATATGACTTAGTTTTTGCTTTTAAATAGCTAAAAGTGTAGGGTGGGCATTGCTCACCCTATAACCTGTTAATGTGTGATTTTTCCTTTAAGGAATTTCAAGTATGATTTATTTATAAAAAATAGGGAAATCTGTTTTTATTCATAAATAGCAACCTTAATTTTATAATAAATTAGGGAAAACTTTACTAAAAGCATAATTCTATTATGCTATATTTAATAGTGTGACAATCCCTACAAAAATATCTTTTGTCATGATTAGTGAAGACATCCTAGCAAAAGAATTCATGAGGGTCGTCAATCACTATTACCCAAAAGTAGGGGAATTACTAGACGGCTGTTATGTGAAAGTTATCTCCTCTTACTGGGGACGACCTCCTAAACGCTTGCAATACATAGGAATTTATTGCTCTGAGGAAATAATGCCTTATGTGCAAGCTCACAAAGAAGTTTTAAGAGAGATAGCAGAAAATATGGGGCTAGTTCAGGTAGTCTTTTTGAATGCAACACGACTGCTGCGCGATCCAATGTCAAAAATCAAGCACATATATCCGCGTTTGTGGTTGGATTTGCACTTGGTCAGAACCTAAGAATATTAGTGAACGCAACTTCCTCGCTTATTAACCCTTAATTTAAAGGGATTTGTATGAAAAATAGATCCTTTCTTCCTCCAGATGATTTGCCTTCAACTGAGGCAACGCAAGTTGATAAAATACTGCGATCGCAGCTGGAACATTCGACTGGTAGATGCTTTTTTGAAGCGTGCGACCAAATTACGCGAGCATTGTTGTCTAGCTGTCAGTGGTATGTCACCACCGATGATGGTGCTTTAATGCTGGTTATTGACTGTCCTGACATCGTCACTTACTGGCATATAGTCAGCAATATTCCACCAATTGGCAATAGGTTGGAACGGTTTGCTAGTAGCGCCAAAATCCGCGTATATCCGCCATTTGGCAAGGGGACACCGTTTGAAATCAGCGTCAATGAAATTTCGGCTTATCGAGATTGGCTATAAAAGTCTTGAATGACCGATTATCTGTGATCACAGATGAAGCGCTAATACCAGTTCTCTATAAACTTGCACTTAAGAAATATTCCTCTGTTCCTTGGCGTTCTTGGCTTCTTGGCGGTAGCCTGCGGCACGCCGCTGCGCGTCTACGTTTCCTATACCGCTTTGAGTGTTGAGTGCAATACATCAAGAAATAAGAACCACAGATGGACGAGGCAGTGCGTTGCGGGGGTTCCCCCCGTTGAAGCAACTGCCGTACAGATGGACACAGATAAATAATTACTTCATCCAAACGAGAAGCGCTCTAATATTAAGTGCATCTTCATGGGGAATTGGTATAAATCAACTGAAAACTGTTAATTAATGTTGTGCCTTCCTACCAGCCAGAAAATGGGAATAGCAGCGAATTGAATAACGACAGAAAAGACAACCAGTAAGCTGACGGATTGGTCGTATAAAATCCCCATTAGGGCGCTCCCCAAAAACCATGCCAAACCATAGCCAGCGCTAAAGGTACCGTAAGCAGAAGCGCGTTTGTCCATTGGTACCATTCCAGCGACAGCAGCTTTTAAAATGGATTCCTGCGCGCCCATTCCAATACCCCACAAAATCATTCCCAGAATGGCAAGATGAGAATTCCCTAAGAAAACTAACGGGGCGAACATCAATGACAGAAAAACTGCAACCACGAGGATAGAAATGCCAGTGCGGTCAAAAAGACGCCCAAACACCAGTGCGGCTACAGCATCAACTCCCATAGCCAAAGCATAAAGCAAGGGAATTGTTTGCTCAGTAGCGATCGCTCCCTTTTGGAAATGATAAGCAATGAGGGGAAAATCTGCATACCCAGCAGCAACAAGTGCGACAGCACCCAGATAAACCCAAAACACTTGCGGCAAACCTTCGCCTTTAAGTATTGGGGTTTCTTGTTCAAAATCACGAGGGTTGGGGTAAAGCCATTGTGCCACTAAAAGCACACTTAACCCCAAGACAGCTGGCACAATCAAAATTGCAAAGCCACCCGGATATCCTCCTTTCAAATAAATCACCGCCGCCACAGCCAATGGACCCATGACAGCACCAATTTGATCCAGTGCTTCATGCAAGCCAAAGCCAAAACCTCTGCCAACTTGAGTTGCAGCATGAGAAAGCAACACATCTCGTGGAGGCGTGCGAATTGCTTTACCCGTGCGTTCAGCAATCATCAGTCCCGCTGCGACTTCCCAACGTCCTACAAGGGCTAAAAAAGGCACAACTGCTGTATTGACGACATAACCAAGTGTGGTAATTCCCCAGTATTTTCGCGTTTGGTCACTGAGGTAACCAATAACCAAGCGAAAGCCATAGCCAATTAACTCTCCCAAACCGGCTACAAGACCTACTACAGCGCCGCTAGCGCCTAAAACTCCAAGGTAAGCCCCTGTGATACTACGCGCCCCTTCATAAGTTGCATCAGCACAAAGGCTAACAATACCCAACAAAATCACGAACTTTAAAGCCGCTTTTTTCTGCGACATACCCTGATAAGCTATTCAATATTAAATAACTTATAAGCGTCGTAGGGGAGGAGTCAATCAAGTAAAAAGTAAAAAGATAAAAGTAAAAAGAAATCTTTATGACGAAGTTGGAGGCATCCAACAAGGAAATCTTTATCTTTCTCCATAAACAAGAGTGCAAAATCCAATTTTATGAAAAAAAACCACAGATGGACAACGGACACTTGCTTCAACGGGGGGAACCCCCGCAACGCAGTGTCCTCCAGATGGACACAGATAATTTATCTGCGTTTATCCGCGCGCATCTGCGGTTCTAAATATCCATTAATCCTACTTTTGAAAGAAGTCTTATGACGAATTGGGGGCTTGTATCACTTGAGATAAAGATTACGGAATCATTGCTACCTTAATAACTTTACGCTCCCTCATCTCACAAAACACCTGTTCTAAATCCTGCAATGCACGGTGTTCGCTAATCAGCAACTCAAAGGGAATCTTCCTGCTTGCAAGCAGTGAGAGCGCCGCCCGAACATATTCAGGAGTATTGTGAAACACTCCTTTAAGAGTCAGTTCGCTGTAGTGCAGTTGTTCTGTGTTAACAGTAATAGTCGTATCTCGCGGACATCCGCCAAATAGGTTAACGGTTGCACCAGGACGCGCGCAAGCAATTGCCGTTTCCCAAACACTCGGTACACCGGTTGCTTCTATCACAACATCTGCACCCCATCCTTGTGTTAGTTCTTTGACGAAACTAGGAATATCCGGCAACTGACGGTAATTAAAGGTTTTTGCCGCGCCTAATTTTTCCCCAATTTGTAGTCTTTGGTCATTCCCGCCAAACAGCAACACCTCAGCGTTGAGATCATGAGCCAATTTTGCTACAAACATCAGTCCAATCGCCCCATCTCCCAACACGACTACGCGATCGCCTGCTTTGACATTGGAACGGGCTACCCCATGCAGCACACAAGCTAGAGGTTCTGTCATTGCTGCCAATTCATACGGCAAGTCATCAGGAATTGGCAACATATTCTGTTGCACAATCGGTGCGGGAATTTTTAAATACTGGGCAAAAGTCCCGTTATTCCATGTCAAATTAGGACAAAGAGAGTATTCTTGCCGTTGACAAAAAAAACACTTTATGCATGGTGCAGAATTATTTGCCACCACGCGCTGACCCACCTGCCAAGCCGTAACACCTTCTCCTACGGCTACAATCTCTCCAGCAGCTTCATGACCAAACAAAGTCGGCGGTTTGAGCATCTTAGCATGACCGCCACGACGCCAAACTTTCAAGTCAGTACCGCAAGTTGTCGCTGCTCCCACCTTGATAACAACTTCACCCACACTCGGAGTTGGGTCAGCGACTTGTTCTAAACTTAAATTCTCTTTGCCGTAAAGTAAGGCTGCTAACACAGCTTGTTACCAGTAATGAACTCCACCTGATTTTACCAGGTGGAGTTGGGAACTTTTTACTCGTTCATGAGTCTTAAGTTCTAAATAACTAGGATTTGACTGCTGGTTGAGGAACAACTCCCGTGCTTCTTGCTTCTGCGTTGGGCATCCGACTCACAGTTAACAAAGGCACTTCTTGCCAGCAGGTTTTACAAAACCAGTAGAATTCACCATGACGGACATGACGCAGGAGAGAACCACCGCAACAGGGACAACTGTTGGAGCTCAGACTCATATATATGTCCTCCTTTTGAAAGGTTGTTGATTTATAGATGCACTAAAAAACTTGTTGATTAAAACTGGATTTTCGCCGCATGAATGCGACCGTTTGAATTGATGCGGTCTTTTATGATTTTTCCATAAACCGCCTCGTATCCATCAACCATTTGGATAACGCTAAACTTGTTCTCTATGTATTCTCGGCAAGTTTGACGGCTGAGTTCCAAAGCTCGTGGAATCATTGCTGCCATTTCATCAAGACTTTGGCACACAAAACCTGAGACTCCGTGGGCAATCACCTCCGGTACAGAACCTAAATTCATGGCAATCACTGGTGTACCAGTTGCCATTGATTCAATCATCACTAAGCCAAAAGGTTCTTGCCAGGTGATTGGGAAAAGGGTGATCGCAGCATTGCCTAGCAATTCAACTTTTTCGGCGTGGTTGATTTCACCTAAATATTGAATTTGCTGACCATCAATGTGTGGGGCAATCTCTTGTTCAAAAAACTTAGAGTCTACAACATCAACTTTTCCTGCCATTTTGAGACGCCAACCAGTTTGCTTAGCAATGGCGATCGCGTGTTGCGGTCCCTTTTCCGGCGAAAAGCGTCCTAAGAATGCCAAGTATGGCGGATCTTGAGGTTGGGCAACAAAAGAGTAATCTTCTGGATTAATCCCGTTGTAGACCGTGCCAACATAGTTGAGGTTTATTTCACGCTGCGCGTTACTAATACTGACGTATGGTTGCTTTTGGTGGTGAGTGTATACGTGACGGTTGTCTGTTGTAAATCTGCCGTGCAGAGTATGCACTGTGGGTGTTGGCACAAAACTCGCCAAGGGTAACGCCGAAATTCCCAAATGGGAGTGGATAATATCGAATTCGTCTGCTATCTGATAAACTTGGCTGAGTTCCAGCATTTCGTACACTGTATACTCTTTGACGTTCGGGTCTAAGCGCAATGCACGAGGATAAACTGCTTCTAATCTAGCCAATGTTTGCGAATCTCCAGACGCGAACAAAGTGACATCATGACCTCGATGCACTAGTTCATCGGTCAAGCGACTCACGACTAGCTCTATTCCTCCGTATGTAGGAGGCGGAACTCGTTCCCATAAGGGGGCTACTTGAGCGATTTTCATAAGTTGTTTTGGTTCAGCAGGTAAAATAGTCCTGTTGCTAGGACTGACATATGATGACGGTAGAGCATTTGTACCTAATCATCATGATTTTTAAGTTAACCTGACTAGCTCAAGCGAGCGCAATTTCGGTTAACCGTACCCTGATATAGCCACAGACTCATTTCACACCACTTTTTATAATGACTATACAGAGAATGTAGTTTTACATTACTCTTAATAAGATAGCGATTCATCTATCTTGGGGATCATAATAATTCAAACATTTTGTAACGAAAAATACCAAACTATCAAAAAGGGATCAATTTTTGAGAGCGTTGCAGGAGGGGGAGAAAATAATTCATGACTACTGAAAATTGACTCATATGAAAATTGCTACTTGGAATGTCAACTCGATTCGCACTCGTCTAGGACACGTTGTTGATTGGTTGAGTCAAAATCACGTTGATGTCCTGTGTATGCAAGAAACGAAAGTTGTAGATGAGAAATTTCCCTGTGCTACCTTCGAGCAATTGGGCTATCATCTTTATCTATCAGGACAAAAAGCTTACAACGGTGTTGCCATAGCAAGCCGTGAACCACTAGAAGATGTCACCCGTGGTTTTACGCCTATTTTGTTAGATGTGCCGCCAGATTGGGATGAGCAAAAACGGGTGATCACAGGTGTCATTGATGGTATCAGAATTGTCAATCTTTACGTACCCAATGGTTCTGCTGTGGGGAGCGAGAAATATGAATACAAGCTGGGTTGGTTAACAGTGCTGCAGGAGTATTTGCGATCGCTTCTTTTATCCTCACCTGCTATCTGTATGTGTGGAGACTTTAACATTGCTCTTGAAGATAAAGATATTCATAATAGTGTGAGTACTGAAAATCACATCATGGCATCAGAACGAGAGCGCCAAGCCTTACGAGATATTCTCTTATTAGGATTTGCTGATGCTTTTCGCAAATTTACCTCTGAAGGCGGACACTATAGTTGGTGGGACTATCGAGCCGTATCTTTTCGGCGTAACTTGGGTTGGCGTATTGACCATCACTATCTCACACCCGACTTATATGAGCGTGCTAAAAGCTGCACAATTGATGTAGCTCCCAGAAAGTTACCTCAACCGAGCGATCATACGCCAGTGATTGTTGAATTCTAAAATTTAGTTATTCGTCATTAGTTATTAGTCATTAGTCATGAGTTAAAAAAAAGCTTTGAACTATTGACTCATCCACAATCCAAAATCCAAAATCGATATGTTTCTAGTCACTGGAGCCACTGGGGGAATAGGTCGCAGAGCCGTGCGACTTCTACGTGAACGGGAAAAGGAGGTACGCGCATTTGTCCGCCTCACCTCGCGCTACGGCGAGTTAGAACACCGAGGAGCTAACATCTTCATTGGTGATTTGCGCGAAGAAAAGGATATTCAAAAAGCTTGTCAGGACGTACAGTACATTATCAGCACTCATGGTTCCGATGGTGATGCCCTATCTTTAGACTATCGCGCTAACATCGAACTCATAGACTCCGCAAAAGCAAATGGAGTACAACACTTTGTCTTCATTTCCGTGCTAGGAGCAGACCGGGGATACGAAGATGCTCCTGTATTTAAGGCAAAACGAGCGGTAGAGCGATACCTGCAAACTAGTGGCTTAAACTACACTATTTTACGCCCAGCTGGATTAGCATCGAACTTGCTGCCATTGGCAGAACGTTTTCGAGAAACGGGGTTGTACCTGCTGGTTGGCGATCCTAAAAACCGTACCTCTATTGTGAGTACAGATGATTTAGCAAGGATAGTGGTAGATTCTGTGACAGTAGCAGCCGCTCGCAATCAGATATTCCCAGTCGGGGGACCAGAGATTTTATCCCGAGAGGATATTCCCAATATTTTTGGTCGCATTTTTAACAAAGAGCCAGTGGTGATTAACCCGCCACTGTTTGCAGTAGATGCGCTGTGGGGTGCATTAGGGTTTTTCAATCCCCAAGCACAAAAAGCTTTGGGAACATTTAGTACACTACTGAAGAATGAATTTTTCTGTACAAATCAAGAAATCGCCCAATTAGAAACTATTTTCAATTTTCAGTTGGAAACATTAGAAAGTTTCTTGCGACGTTATCTAGCAGTTTAAATGGGGAATGGGTAATGGCGGCTGGGGACTGGGGACTGGGGACTGGGAAATACTCTTCCTCATCGCTAATCCCTAATCCCTAATCCCTAATCCCTAATCCCTAATCCCTAATCCCTAATCCCTAGTCCCTAATGTAAAATCCCAAATTTAAAACATTATGAAATACTCCCTAGCTGCAAATGCTGCTCAAGCACGTAAAACAAAACAGCGATTCGCAAAACCTGATGAACATCTATCCTATGAACTGGGTAAGGCGGTACAGGAATTGCCGCCTTTGTATAGTAGATTGTTAGCGGGAACAGTGAGTGCTGTGGTATTGGGGACGATCGCCTGGGCAAATTTTTCGATCATTGATGAAGTGGCGACAGCACCAGGCGAGTTAATTGCTGCGACACAAGTACGACCAGTAACATCGATAGGTAATGGGACAATTGTCGCAGTAAATGTCAAAGAAGGCGATCGCGTGATCAAAGGTCAACCTTTGGTTAAACGTGATCCGGACTTGCAACAAGTCGATGTTGCTCGCTTAGCCACATCTGCTAAATTGATTCAAGAAGATTTACGGCGTTTGGATGCAGAACGCACCGGCGCTCAAGCTACTGGCACACAACTTCAAGATGAACTGCTAAACTCTCGTTTACGAGACTATCAAGCGCGTCTAGCTGCAGCCCAAGCGGAAGCAAATCGCCAACAGGCGCTGATTAACCAAGCGAAAGTACGCCTGACTCGCTTGCAAGAAAATCTGGTAAACGCAAAAACTAGCGTTGCCAACGCCAAAACGAACCAAATCAACGCCCAAAATATTCGGACTAAAGTTGAAAGCGGCTTAGCAATTGCTCAAAAAAGGGAACAAAGCCTAAAAACCCTCGTGACTCCCGGTGCGATACCTCGACTCGATTACCTAGACGCCCAAGAAAGACTCAATCGTATCACTGCGGAAATTACTAGGGCGAATGATGAGGTGACAAACTCCCAAAATAAGGTGACAGAAGCTCAAGACAAAGTCACATCTTTAGAAAAGGATATAGCTGCTCAAGCTCAAGAAATTCGCCAAGTCGAACAAGCATATCAAGCAGCTCGCACTCAAGCACAACGTCTGGAATCAGAGCGTCAAAGTGAAATTATCACCCAGATTAACAAACGCAAAGAAGAACTGACCACCATTCAAGGTCAGCTTGAGCAAGCACGCAAGCAGCAAGACAAAGAAACTATCAAAGCTCCAGTGTCAGGTACTATCTACAGAATCAAAGCAACAAAAGGACCAGTGCAAGCAGGCGAAGAATTGCTGTCTATTTTACCAGAAGGCGAAGAACTTCTTTTAGAGGTGAAAGTCCTTAACCGGGATATTGGTTTTATTCAGGAGGGAATGCAGGCAAAAGTGAAACTGGCGACTTTCCCCTTCCAAGAATTTGGGACTATTGAGGGCGAGGTGGTGCAAGTCAGTCCAAATGCTATTCTTGATAAAGAAATGGGATTAGTTTTTCCCACCCAAATTAAGCTAAACAAACATTCAATATTGGTGCGCGGTCAAGAAGTTGGGTTTACTCCTGGAATGGCTGCTAATGGTGAGATTGTCACTCGCAGGAAATCAGTTTTGACATTCTTAATTGAGCCGATTACTCGTCGCTTTAGTGAGGCATTTTCTGTCAGATAGGTTTAGAGGCAATACCATTTCTTTAAAGGTGATTAGTGGGACTTAAACAAAACAGAAGCAGAAAAATCGTGATATATTTACTGCAAGTATCGCCAGTTTCGGCTTAATTTCGGCTTAATTTTTGTCTAAGTCCCGTTAACCACATCCTTAAAGGATGTTTTAAAAGGGTCTTTTGACCTCATTTGTACAGCGAAGTATCTCAGTATAGAGCTAAAAGCTTAATTTATCGTAGCAGTTAAGCTCAGTTAAAACGCCAAAATTATACCTTTCCAAATTTTAAAAAAATTCCTCTTAAATAAAGGGTCAATGTACAAACTTGGGAGGCTCATAGAGAACCACTACGTCCCTATGTCAAATAAATAAGGCGTACAATTCTCTAGAAGGTAGCTATGGATTGCATTAAACTCAGCAAAATTAGATAACTACTTCACTCAGCTTAAATACAACTTCTTTTTATCCCTCGCTACGAGTACTGCTCTCCCCCGTGCGTAGCTCCAATAGATCCGGTGTAGCAATAAAGCCAAAGTAAGCGGCGATCGCCGCAGTAAGTCCATGAAGCCAGACATCATTCCCAAAAATTGGGATCAAGCCCAAAGTTGACTGAGTAGCAGGAATAAGCCCCATCACAGTTAGCAGTCCGTAGAAGAGTGCCAGTACTCCACTATAGAGGCGGGCACTGCCCAACGAGACGGATGCAACAATTCCTAGAAGTCCCACAAGGAGGTGAACAACATTGTGTAAGACGTTAATGGGGAATAAACTCAGCAGATAACCGTATCCAATCGTGAATGAAAGATAGGCTGTATCAGGTGTAACCGTAGGCTCTTTAACAAAGCCCGGAATATATCCTATGACACCAATAAAAACAAAGATGATGCCAGTAATTAAGGTGAAGTACTGTCCTGGTTTCATAATCGAAGTCCCTACTATTTAGAACAATGGAAAAAGCAATGGAAAATTTCCAAAGCCCGACTCTTAACTAGCAATTAAAAAGAATTGCCTAAACTATATCTGTACAACTTTAGAGCTGCGGATCTTTCCAGTATTCCTCCTTGAGTTCTATTTTTGACTTGCTCAACTAAATGGAAGAATTCTAATTAGAAAAATGTGATATTGCTAACAACTATTTAAAGTTATCATTAAAGTAAAGAAGTATTGTGTTAATAAACACAGTCTGGATTATCTTTAATCAATACTTTTTCTACCTATAGGTAGTGAAAGATTAATCAAGAAAATGGAATTATCAAACAAACGATAAAATCAACATCCCTACCTTTTCTGCCCTTAAGCTAATTTTACAGTGCTTTTGGCCGGGCTTTTCCTTTATAGAATCGATTGTAGATGTAGCTATATTTACAAGCAAAGTTAATATTTTATCTATCCAACGATAGTAAAAAGTTATGTTTTTTTATTTGAAAATAAAAAATTAGGAATACATCAACCTTTGAATTCTCTCCTGCTATCTTTCCTCTCTAGTTAGCAGGTTTTTTTATTTATAGAGTATGGACTATGCCGTAATAACGAATAAGGTCTTCTTGGTTAGATACAAAATTAATATTAACCATTTTTTTTAGCAGAAGCTAGGGTAAATAGAATCAGTTAGCTATTCCAAACCTATTTAATAGGAGGAAGTACAAGGTGAATATTCCGAATTTTACAGAGTTTGTATTAGGTAGCTTTGTCGCACTTTTTCCGATAGTAGACCCGATAGGAAATGTGCCTACGTTTCTCGTCTTAACATCGGGTAATTCTCCCAAAGAGCGTCATCAATTCGCAAGCAAAACTGCTCAATATACAGTTTTAGTATTATCACTATTTCTCTTGATTGGAGGAGGGATTTTACGCTTTTTTGGAATTTCTCTAGAGGTCGTCCGTATTGCTGGGGGAATTGTGGTGTTTCACACTGCGAGCGCAAATGATGAGCGAACGACCAAGGCTAACAGCAAGCGAAAATCAAGCTGCTGCATCAAAAAGCGCTCAACACGAAGACATTTCTTTTATGCCGATGACCGTTCCCTTGTTAGCAGGACCGAGCGCTCTTGCTGTGACCTTGGGCTTATCGGCTCAAGCAGGACGCACTTTGTCTGTCCCAACCGTACTAAATTTTTTAGCAGTTTTGTTAGCGATTTTCCTATTAGGATTGCTCATTTATTTATGTTTACGAGCCTCTAATTGGTTTCTCATTTGGTTGGGAGAAACGGGTATCAAAGCATCTAGCCGAATTTTGGGATTTTTTATTATGGCAGTAGGTGTTCAGCTCATTCTTAATGGAATCGGTGATTGGCTAAGACACCTACAAATAATTAGTAATTCGTAATTGAATTGGTAATTATGAATGACTCATTATTAATTAGGAATTGTCTATCGTTTCCTTAATGGCTGCAATGAAAGCGTCAATTTCAGAGTAAGTGTTGTAAAAGTACAGACTTGCTCGTGCAGTTGACTCAACGCCCAAGTACTGGTGCAAAGGCTGGGTAGCGTGTAAGCCTGCGTTGATAGCAATTCCAGCCTGATCCAGACGGGAGGATAAATCTTTGGCGGGAATATCCCCAACATTGAACATCACTATGGCGACTTTAGCCACAGCAGCATTTTCTGGTTGAGGACCGTAAATACGAATTGAGGGAATTTGTTGCAGCTGTTTGACTAAGTATTTAGTCAATTCTGTTTCATAGGCATAGATTTTATCCATGCCAATTTCGCTGAGGTAGTCAACAGCTGCACCAAAGGCGATCGCATCTGCAATTGATGGTGTTCCTGCTTCAAACTTATAGGGCAAATCCTTGTATGTGGCGCGATCGCGAAAGACCTCAGCAACCATGTCACCTCCGGTTAAGAAAGGAGGGATTGACCGCAGTAACTCCGACTTCCCATAAAGCAAGCCAATACCAGTAGGACCGCACATTTTGTAACCGGAACCAACAAGCCAATCGCAATCCATCTTTTGGACATCGATAGACATATGCGGAAGACTTTGGCAGGTGTCGATTAAGACTTTAGACCCCTTTTGGCGAGCGATCGCAATAATTTCCTCTACGGGGTTAATACAACCCAAAGTGCTGGAAAGATGCGATACAGAAACCAATTTAGTTTTGTCTGAAATTAGAGTTTTGAACTGTTCCAAATTGAATTCTTCATTCTCGTTCAGTTCAACAAATTTCAGCACTGCACCTGTCTTTTGAGCAACCACCTGCCAAGGAACTATATTACTGTGGTGTTCCATGACCGAGATGATAATCTCATCCCCCGTTGTCAAGTTATTTATACCCCAGTCATAAGCCACTAAATTAATCCCCTCAGTTGCATTGCGGGTGTAGATAATTTCTTGTGGCGAAGCAGCATTGACAAACTTCGCTAATTTTTCCCGCGCTGCTTCATAGGCTTCTGTAGCTTCCTTAGCAAGAACATGTGTGCTCTGATGCACGTTGGAATTATATTGCTCGTAGTAATCCCGTAGGGCATTTAGTACTACCGAGGGTTTGTGAGAACTTTCAGCATTGTCGAAGTAAACTAAGGGTTTGCCGTTGACTTTTCGCTGCAAAATTGGGAAGTCAGCACGGACTTTATCGGCAAGCGTTTTTTCCTGATTAACTATCATTGTTCAAACTAAGTGATGAAGGTTTGCGGACTGAAGGTTAATAATGCCCTTCAATAGTTGCAACTATGTCGCTAACAAATAATCGTCCGTTAGTTTGAACAATAAGTCTTAGAAAAACAAACGCTTTCGTATTCATAAATACATTTTTTTTTACATTTTTATTGACTCCACACTGATAGAAATATGTCCCATCACGCTATGTTAAAGTTAACTAAATATTCCCGATACTCCTCCAGCATTTCCTTGCGTTTCTTCAGCGTATTTTCAGAATCAGTACCACTATAGTCACTGATAGTGTAGTTAATATTCTTGTCCAGTGTAGTTTGGTAGCTTGAGAATTGCGACCAGAGAACTGGATTGTCAAACATCTCGTTATTCCCGATTTCAGGACTGGCGCTGAAGCTATACTGTTGCAGTGTATTGGCATAATCCAACTGGTTTTGTGGGGTGGAGAGAAGTTGCGTGCGGGGGTTCCCCCCGTTGAGCAAACTTCGGGGCATCTGGTCCCCCCACTGTATTTCAGAGGCAGGTGGGACAGCACAAGAGCCATCTTGATACTCTGTAATGCTCAAGCTAGAAGTTGCAATACGGCTCTGTGTTATGGAGTCCTTGAAACTTAAACCTGGGAGGCTAAAGCTTGGGGTTGTTGTACTGTGTACTGCTGTCTCTGCAACAATTTGACGTACTTGAGCATCAGTAAGATTTCGGTTAGCACTAAGCATTAGGGCAACTACGCCAGCAACATGGGGACTAGCCATTGATGTGCCGCTGTAGGAAATATACTGATTACCCGGAACTGTAGAATAGACATCAACTCCTGGAGCTGTAACGTAAGTGAGTGGATTCGTTCCCGCTCGGTTAGAGAAATCAGCCATGTTGTTATTTTTATCAACGGCTCCAGCTGCAATTCCCCACTTGTCTGCATATCCGGCTGGATAGCCTGGCTGAAAGTCACCATTATTGCCAGCTGCCATAACAACAACGACTCCTTTGCTGCTGGCATACTCTAAGGCTGGCTGATAAGTACCGTCATCAGGAAAGCGGCTACCTAAGCTGAGGTTAATGACATTAGCTCCATGATCCACAGCATAGCGAATACCTTCTGCAATGTTGCTTCTGTTGCCACGACCTTCGTCATCTAAAACTTTAACTGGCATAATTTTGGCATTATAGGCAATGCCAGTAACACCAAAGCCATTGTTTTGCCCAGCAATAGTGCCAGAGACATGAGTACCATGACCTGCTATATCTAGAGTGTTGTTGTTGTTACTATCAAAGTTCCAACCGTAAACGTCATCAACATAGCCATTGCCATCATCATCCTTGCCGTTATCGGCAATTTCGTTGTTATTCGTCCAGATATTACCCTTTAAGTCATCGTGGTTGTAGTCAACCCCAGTATCTAGAACAGCAACAACCACACCCTGACCTGTGTATCCATTTGCCCAGACTTCTGGAGCTTTCACAAGGTCGGCTCCCCAATTATTACCACCAAGGTCAGGAACATCAGCAAAAGGACTCTGACCAACAGCTTTACCCACTGCGGTGGCTGCATTTATCAAGCCATAACCAGACGAGTAGTCATAGCCATTATCATTGAACAATTGCTCTTGTGCATTTGCCTGCTTGTTATTGCTAGTTGAGTAAAAACTACTGTGACCGCCAAATTTGAGGCTATAGCCATTGTTGGCATCAAAGGAACCTACTGAGGAGGTAGACGTGATATTTAGCCCTTGATTAGAAAAAGAATTGTTACTATTTATATTGCTGGGCATCAGTATTATCTCCTCAAATATATCTCTCTTTTTTTGACAGCATGACCTGCAAAAGCCTTATGATTAATAGGGCTTTTGCCTGAAAGAGAGTTTTTCTAAGATAATAATTACTATTTAATAAAAATAAAAAATGCTAATTATTTTACAAATAATATAGTGGTTTGTATTTACATTGAATACAGTTCTTGTGAGGCAGATATTCTGTCCGCTCATAATTAGGGATGAGAGCCTCGCCGGGCATCCGTCAAAAGCCATTTGTCCTTAGTCATTTGTTTACAAATAACAAATAACTAAGGACGACTCAAAGGAGTGTCTCACAACTTAACTAGGGATGCTATAATATTAACTGATTGTAGAATCCCAATAACTAAAGCTTGCCTCAATCTCACTCCAACTTAATTCTAAAACACCAGGTTTTGAAAAATTGTTGTTTACTCCCCAAGGATTAAAAAGAGTGAATTTTTGGGTAGAGGAATTATAATCTATCAGCGCGTAAGCATGACCAGGCACGATATTTGATGCTACTCCAGTTGGTTTTGTACCAAACCCAATCAATTGTCTAGAATTGAAGGCATCAACTACAGAACTAAAGTTAAGACTATTACCAAGAGAAGTCTTTTTTCCTGTAATTTGTGCTAGTGCATCGCTGATATACCCACCTTTTCCAATACCAGTGTAGGTGTTGGTATTATCTTGATAAATCCAACCAGACTCGTTAAGTTGGGCGTAAGCTTTCTCAGCAAAAGCAACCCATAACTCATTAGAAGAGCTATTGTAGTCACTACCTTGATTGGCGTAAGCTAAATACCCTGATAAATTCGTTGGTAAATATCTGTCTACCGTTACATAGTCAGCAACTCCATTGTGCCAGAAGCGCAAGGTGAAAGTATTATCGCCGTTGTCAATGAACATACTCTCAATTGTGCCTGGAGAACGAACGGCTGTTTCAGCTAAACCTGCAAGGAAATAACAGTTATTTGTCTGTCCTTGTTTCACATCTTGGTAACTAACACCATTTTGGAACAGAGAACCATTCGCGTATTGATAAGTGTATGAAGTTTGTGGGCGATCGCCTCCCATAAACCACTTATTAATTAGGTTCTCCATCTGAATGTCGCTGCTACCTGCACCCAAGTTACCTAGCGTGTTCCCTTGATACTTCTGGTTAGCAGTGTCACCATTAACAACCTTGTTAGACAAGACTCGGACGTAGTCCGGCATTTGTAAGTAAGAGGCATTAGTCACCAACGTACGGAGGTCTGTAATTTCAGTAGCATCAACTGTACCGCCGTCCTTTGCTTGACGCAAAACAGCTATCATGTCGTTGCGGTCTAATACATTATCAGCAAAGCGATTCCTAGACTCTACACGTAGAACACCATCTTGAACATTCAGGTCAAACCAGTCTTGAGTAGGAGCAACATTAGAGCCTTGAGTGGGAACAATGTTGAAGCTTGTTTGTACACTCTCTGTGCTAGCACCAGATTTGTCATAAGCCTTTGCTGACAACTGATAGCTACCACTACCTAGACCACTGAGGCTGTAGTTAAAGCTGGAATAGCGGTTATCGCTGCTATCAGCCGTGAATTGAACAGTATCAGAAATGTCTTGCGAGTTTACACCGTCTTTTTGCAACCAAAAATCCACTCGTGCTATGTCATTTGCACCATCACCATCAAACGCCCTGGTGTTGATCAGGCTGACTGTTTCCCCTACTTGATAGCTGCTTTTATCAGTACTAAATTGTAAGAATTGGGGTGCTTCGTTTTTGAAAACATTGAGATTATAGGAAGTTCTTTTACCACTCACACGGTAGACTTGGATAGAATAAGTACCTGCATCCAAAGTCGTGTTGATAGATTCAGCACTATCACGATCATTATGCGAACCCGCTATCACTGAACGATTGCTGTCTAACAATTGCAGATCTGCATCTCCTGACAGACCATCAAGAGCAAAGTTTAAACTACTACGACCACTCAGAGTAAAGCTGTAGTCATCAATGCGATTGTTATGACCTAGCCATCCACTAAAAACCTGATTTTTAGAAGTAGTATTTGTATTAGCTGATGGGCTTAGATTAATACTGTTATAATCAATTGGCATAATTATCTATGTGTCGTTGGATTGAAAATGTTTGGTAGACACACCAACTAAAACCTCTGCCATATAAAGGTTTTCGATGAAGATATCAAAATCAAATGGTTGAATGACTGTTGTTCTATAGTGCTACTTGTTATTTCAAAGCAGCCAGGTTGAAAACACGGAATTTTTATAAAGATAAAAAATAGGGGATTTGGTAATAGTACTTTCTTTGTATTAATAAGTGAAGATACTGAATTCTTAATTAAAAACACTTAAAAATAGAGACCCATACCGCATATTTTTTCTCTGTATAAGGTATTTAAAAAATGATAAAAAAGGCACTTTTACAAGAAATCTAAGCAAGATAATTTATTCGTAGAGATTTAACTTTATTCTTTTTTTTCAAACAGGTAATACTTTCAAGCAGGTGCAACTCTCCTAACAGGTTAGAGAAAAGCAGCAGTTTATTTATGCTCTAATACCGTTCATTTAAGGATTTTTTGTGATAGCGATCGCTCTTTATATGTAGGGCATACGATGGCACGAATGTGCCACCCTTGTACGCGTGTAGAGACGTTGTATGCAATGCAACATATGCAAGCTCTCAGTTATCCAAACCGTATTAGTCTATAGTCATACCAGTTCTCTATAAACTTGGACTTAATAAATATTGCTCTGTTCCTTGGTGTCTTGGCGGTTTGTTTAAAGGTAATTTTCACTTTGCAGATAGGACTGCTATATTATTTTGTAAAAGGGGATGGACAAAGAAATGACCCTAGTTGTTGCAGCACTATATAAATTTGTTAAATTGCCAGATTTTGCCGAAAAACAACACTCTCTGCTGTCTTTATGCCAATCGCATGGTGTAAAGGGGACAATTCTATTAGCACCAGAAGGAATTAACGGTACAATAGCGGCTTCACGTCAAGGGGTTGACTCTGTTCTCTCTTTTTTGCGCTCCGATCCCCGCTTAGCAGACTTGGAACACAAAGAGTCTTATGCTGACTACTCACCGTTTGAGCGGATGAAAGTGCGCTTGAAAAAAGAAATTGTGACTATTGGAAGGACTGAAGTTGACCCGAATGAACAGGTGGGTACCTATGTTAGTCCCAAGGATTGGAATGAGCTGATTTGCGATCCTGAAGTCACGGTGATTGACACCCGCAATGATTATGAGGTGAGGATCGGAACCTTTAAACGAGCGCAAAATCCTCATACGGAATCATTCCGTGAATTTCCCGAGTATGTGCACAAGCACCTCGACCCCAACGAACATAAAAAGGTTGCCTTGTTTTGTACTGGGGGAATTCGCTGCGAAAAAGCCTCTTCGTTTATGCTGTCCCAAGGGTTTCAAGAAGTTTATCACCTCAAAGGTGGGATTCTCAAATATTTAGAGGAAGTTCCTGAGTCTGAGAGTTTGTGGGATGGCGAGTGTTTTGTGTTTGACCAACGCATCGCTGTCAGTCACGGTTTAGAAACCGGTAGTTATGATATGTGCGCAAGTTGCGGGCGTCCTATCTCTGAAGCTGATAAATCATCTCCTAAGTATGAGGAAGGAGTTTCTTGCGCCTATTGTTTTGATAGCCTCTCGGAGGAGAAAAAGACACGTCAGCAGGAGAAAAAACGACAGTTGGAGTTGGCTAGGAAGCGGAATGGACAGGATTTCTCGGTCACTTCGACACAATGAAAAGTGGGCTATACGAACAAACGCTGTCTTTGCAGCCTCTGGGAGGTTCACCTAGGGACGCTTCAGCGCTAAGGTCAAGCCATCGGCAATTGGCACTAAACTTATGGTGATTCGTGGGTCTTGATGCAGTTTCTGATTAAATGCCCGGATGCTATTAGTTATCTTGTCTTGCTCTTGGGGATCTGCGACTCGTCCTGACTGTAGGACATTATCAACCGCAATCAACCCACCTGGACGTAGAAGTTGTAGAGATCGCTCGTAGTAATTACCGTAATTGTTTTTATCAGCATCGATAAAGGCAAAATCAAAGGTGCCTGCTTCTCCTGCGGCTATAAGCTTATCTAGAGTGTCGAGTGCTGGGGCAATGTGTAGCTCGATTTTATGTGCCACTCCGGCTTGCTCCCAGTAGCGGCGGGCGATCGCCGTATACTCTTCACTCAGATCACAAGCAACAACCTTACCCTCTGGTGGTAACGCCAATGCCACCACTAGAGAACTATAACCTCTGAATACACCTATATCTAGAGTTTTTTTTGCACCCATCAACTGCACCAGCAGCGCCATAAATTGCCCCTGTTCTGGAGTAATCTGCATTCTGCTCCTCGGATGCTGTGCTGTTTCTTGTCTCAACTGCGCTAAAATTTCAGGCTCTCGCAATGAAACTGATTGCAAGTATTCATAAAGACTTTTTTCAAGTCCTGACGTTTTATGTGCCATGTTCTGCTGCTGATGGCTAATTGTATTTTTATCATTACATAAGTATCAGTGACTCTCTGTATTTTTTTATCTTGAAGTCAGAAACCTCCCACTCTCTGTTTATATTTAAACGCACCCAATATGGTTACAGTGCGCCATTCTCAGGGTTATGTTAAGAAAGCCCGCCGATAAATATCTTATAGTGTTTATGAAAGTAGTTTTTTATTTACAAAAATAAATAGGCATCCTTGTCACGGACAAAAAACCATAATTATCAATGATAATTTCAAAAAATCATGACTTATTGAGGTAGATAATTCATACTCTCTTTCTTGAGTTGTATTTTATAAGTTCTCTAAATTTAGTAAATTAACATACAATCTAAAATTATACTTTACTGTATCGTCAAACAGGGGGAGTCATGAGCCGTCCTATAATTCTTGGTATTGTTGGTGACAGCGCAGCTGGAAAAACAACACTGACTAAAGGGATTGCTCAAGTTCTTGGTCCGGAGAATGTTACGGTGATTTGTACGGATGATTACCATAAGTACGACCGTAAGCAGCGTGCTGAGATTGGTATCACTGCTCTTCATCCTGACTGCAATTATTTAGATATTATGCAGCACCACCTGTCGCAACTGAGGATAGGGCAGCCAATTCTCAAACCTGTTTACAGCCACAAAACTGGTACTTTTGAGCCACCAGTTTATATTAAGCCAAGTAAATTTGTCATAGTTGAGGGATTGCTGGGTTATTCCACCCGTGGTGCCCGTGACTCCTACGACGTGAAAGTTTACCTTGCTCCCCCTGAATCTTTACGCGCTCAATGGAAAGTTAAGCGGGATACGCAAAAGCGAGGGTATACAGAAGAACAAGTACTGGAAGAACTCAGAAAACGCGAACCAGATTCTGAGCAATTTATCCGTCCCCAACGGCAATGGTCAGATATAGTCGTGAGTTTTTATCCTCCCAGCGACGATTTAGAGCAAACCAATGGACACCTAAATGTGCGTCTGGTACTGCGTCCTACGATTCCTCATCCAGATTTTAGCCAGATTCTCAACTACGGCGATGGCAGTTTTGAGTCAGCAATCCGCTTAGAATTAGACCGGGATATGGGCAAACCGGTTGATGTTCTAGAAGTTGATGGTCATGCCACTTTGGAACAGGTGAATAAGTTAGAGCATATTATTTGTGCTGATATGCCCTACCTGAAGAATATATGCGATCGCGAAAGCAACCCAGAGTTGGGCAAAATTGCTGGCACAACTGGGGAAACACTTCAAAGTTACCCCCTCGCTCTCACCCAGCTATTGATTACGTACCATATGCTCAAAGCGACACAAAATTATCAGCATGAAATCAGGGAAACTACGCTAAAATAGCTCAAAATTAAATATTTGGTTAAATGTGGAGAGGTTGTCAGAATTACAGGGGATGACTTAGGAATAAATCCATGTATCATCATTTGTCCTCTGTATTCGTCTATGACTTATTGCCTCAGAATTGCCGATATACCTGTGACTGAGCGTCCGCGCGAGCGATTGTTAACGCATGGTCCGAAAATTTTAGCCACAGCGGAGTTAATAGCAATTCTGCTAGCTACTGGTCAAGGACACGGTAAACTTTCTGCTGTGGGTCTAGGGCAATATATTTTACAGGAACTGAGCAAACACCAGCGAGACCCCTTAGCAGTTCTGCGAGATGTCAGCGCCGCCGAGTTGATGAAAATTCCTGGTATTGGTCCTGCAAAAGCAACGACCATCTTGGCGGCGATTGAATTAGGGAAACGAGCATTTCAATCCCGTCCAGGAGAACGCACGTTAATTGATAGTCCACAGGCGGCGGCTGCAGCTCTTAGTCAAGATTTAATGTGGCAAAACCAGGAACGTTTTGCAGTGGTATTGTTAGATGTGAAGAATCGCCTCTTAGGAACGCAAGTTATTACCATTGGAACAGCAACGGAAACTTTAGCTCCTCCGCGCGAAATTTTTCGAGAAGTGATTCGTCAAGGAGCAACGCGGGTTATAGTGGCACATAACCATCCGTCTGGACATGTGGAACCTAGTCAAGAAGATATCGAATTAACGCGACAGTTGTTACTCGGAGCGCAGTATTTGGGCATTCCTCTTTTAGACCATCTTATTTTAGGTGATGGCAATCATCAGAGCCTGCGGGAAATCACAACATTGTGGGACGATTATCCGCAGGGAGATTAAGCCTGTTGCTATAGCAGGGGACTGGGGACTGGGGACTGGGGACTGGGGAACTCGGGGCCCCCACTCCCTCCGGTCGTGGGGATTAGGGGCAATGGGGACTGGGTGAAAAGTCTTTTTGTGTCTAGGTTTTATCATCTGTTAGCGTCGTACGCACCTTGGCTGTTGCTATAAAGTCAATTGGATGAAAATGAAACCACAGATGAACGTAGATAAATCATCTGTGTGCATCTGTGTGCATCTATGGTTTTATATCATGTCCGATTACTCGTACTTGGGTGTAGTGGTTCAACAGGCAGAGGGCATTAAAAATTTTTCTCCGAATACTTATAAATAAATATGTCTAAAAATATACTTATAAAGTATGTATGTCTACTAACTAAGGGGTGATTTAGCTATTAAATATGCTGTTATAAACTGTTGGCTGTACGCAATAATTCTTTACAAAGAGAGAGGGCATCATGGCTAACCAAATCAAAACCAATTTGTTTCAACCAGATTACTGTTTCATTCCTGATACTTTTTCTCAACTAGCAGATGTAACTCATATCTCTTCCATAGAAAATACTGAGGAATTGCTGCAAAAGTTCTGTAAACATTCCCATCCCGAAATACTATGTTGCATTACTGTCTATAATGAACCAGCCGAAGCTTTGCTCTACTCACTAGTAGGCATAAAAAATAACATTAATTACTTGGTAAGTACAGGGAATTCTTCCTTAGCAAGCCAAATTACAATTTGTATTATTTTTGACGGTCGCAACAAAATGTCAGCTTCTACCGCTACCTTAATCAAGGATTTAAATCTATACGATCCAGAAAAAGTTGAGCCTAGAGCAGGAGTACACGTTTTTAATACCAGACTTGACAATAAAAAGCTCAAACAATGTCTTGACCGTGTTACAAGCAGTGTGATGTCTGATAAATATGCTACCAGCGTTTATCGGACAGCACAGAGATATGAGGGAATGAATTTATCAAATTATATCGAAGAAGAAAATGAGAACAAAGAGCAAGTTCTACCAAGAGTTTTACTCTGTATTAAGGAACACAATGCAGGCAAATTGAACAGCCACTGGTGGTTTTTTATGTTGTTCAGTCGCAGCTTGTCTCCTAAATATTGTATCCAAATGGACGCTGGGACAGTGCCTACTGCTGGCTGTATTCACTCCCTTTGGCTCCATATGGAGCAACATCAGAATGTAGCAGGAACTGCCAGTTTTACTTTCACTCCAAAACCTCGTAGATTATGGAATATGCTATCAAATTGGCAGTCTGCTTATTTTAGTGTTGAAAAAGTCTTAACTTTTCCTGCTGAAGTAGCAGCAGGATACCTCAGTATTCTTCCAGGACAGCTAAGTATGTTGCGTTGGAAGGCTTTGTATCCTCAACAGTCCGAGCAATTTGTCAAAGAAGGACAAGGCTTTCCCTTGAAAGGATATTTTCGAGGTCTAAAAAAGCTTAGTTTGATTGAATCTAATATGTTCTTGGCAGAAGACCGAATTATTGGTTTTGAAATTGTTACAAATTCTTCTCATGGTTGGAAGATAGCTTTTGTTCCATCTGCGGTAGTCATCACAGACGTTTGTTCATCTCTATCCGAGTTGTTACAGCAACGACGACGCTGGATTAATAGTGTTTTTACTGTTCAGCTTTGGATGAGTCTCCAGTGTTTTAAATATCTGCGTAACAGTAGCATTAAATTAAATGATAAATTTCGTTTTCTAACAGCATCTACTTACCATTTCCTGACAGCACTTTTTACTTGGTTTTATCCAGCTACCATCTATGCTTCAGTTATCTTAATATATATATATACAAAATCCATTTTAGAAATTCATTTTCAGCCATTTACATCAATCATTGATTTATCTTTTATTATAGAAATTTGTTCTTTAACCTTCATATTGATTTTTGCCAAGTTGTATAAAACTGGACTTTAGACTAAAGGTGAGCGATCGCGCGCTTGAGAGGTTTGGCAAAAAATAAAGGGATGCCAGTAAGAACAAGCACCCCAGTAACGGAAGATGAAAAAAGCACAACCAATTTTCATCTACCGATATGGATGTTTTTGCACAACTAAAGGAATTCCGTCAAGCAGCATACGAATGTTTATGTCGGGCAAAGGATGCAACATTTGAACTGATGGATGCAATATTGCTGACACGCAACGCGTACAGCTTGGCAGATTTATCAATGTGTCCAGTGTTCCGTCGTCAATGGTCAAGCATCTACGAGGCAATACAAGATACCAGACCACAGCGCAACAAGTTAATGCGACTATACAATAAAAATATACCAAAACAAGAACGTATTCTCCTTGCAGGAGACCATACCACATGGTCAAGACCGGATGCAGTGACGCTAAGAGAAAGAACGTATGAGCATTATACTCAAGGTGGAAGAGGAGGTCGTCCCATCACGTCTGGGTACGGATACAGTAGTATTGCTTGGATACCAGAAACTGAAGGAAGTTGGGCATTACCACTAAGACATGAACGAATTACGAGTTGGGAAAATCCCATAGATAAAGCTGTATGGCAACTAAAGCAGGTGTGTCAGCATTTACCATCACGACCAATCACATTATGGGACAACGAATATGGATGTGCGCCATTTGTGATCAAAACTGCTGACATTAATGCAGATAAACTGATGCGGTTGCGTTCCAATTTGTGTTTATGGGGAGAACCACCACAATACTCAGGCAGGGGGAAACCACGAGTACACGGAGATAAGTTTAAACTCAACGATGCCAGTACTTGGTCAGAACCGACCCAAACCATTGAACAACAAGATGGCAAACTGGGTAGAGTCAGAATTCGGCTCTGGACAAGAAAGCATTTTCGTCTTTCTCCACACCATCCGATGTCCATTATACTGGTTGAAAGGTTGCAAGAAGATGGCTCCCCACGAGTCAATAAACCGATGTGGTTGGCTTTTGTGGGTGAAGAAATGCCGCCTTTATCTGAACTGTGGAAACTCTATTTACGACGCTTTGCGGTTGACCACTGGTATCGGTTTATTAAACAACGCTTGCATTGGACACTACCAAAGCTCTCTACTCCCCAACAATGCGACCGATGGAGTGACCTCATGCCGCTCATGACTTGGGAGTTATGGCTGGCTCGTGATCTTGTTAGCGATCATCCCCTCCCGTGGCAGAAACAGATGACCCAATTCACACCTGGACGGGTTGCACAAGCGATGCCTGGAATTTTGGTCAGAGTTTCTACTCCTGCCAAACCGCCGAAACCACGAGGTAAATCCCCTGGTTGGAAGACCGGACAACCCCGACAACGTAGAATTCGCTATCCAATAGTTAAAAAGCGTACTTCATCTTCACGTAAAGCCGCCAAAAAAACCGCTTGATTTGTAACTTTTCTACTTTTTTGATTTCCTTGTTTTCAACTCAGTTTCCCTGAGTTATTTTGTGCTTCTTAGTCTAAAGCCCAGATAAAAGACAGAAATCTTTCCTAATTTTTAATATTGCCAGTCGGGTCTTATTTTCAGTGATTATTATCGCTGCCTTACTTTGTGCTTATTTTTGGACAGGTTATTCTGCATTACTTAATGTTCCTCTGGGATATTGCATATTACCTATATTAGTTTGTTTTGGTATTGCACTACGTGGGCAATGGTTTTTAAAGCAAACCTGGAAGAGCCTAATACTGTATTTTCTGATTGATTCGCCAGTATTGCTTGTGCTGCGAGCTTACGCATTTCACAATATACACGATGTGAGTTGGGGAACTAAAGGATTAACTGGAGGCTCTCAACAGTTAAAAAAGCGACGGCGTAATTTTAGAAATAAATTTATTTGTGCATGGTTTTTAACCAATTTTATCTTGATAATAACCTTTATCAAATTCCCTAAGGCACAAATTTTTCTAATACTCTTATATGCTTTTTATTCGGCATTTAATATTTTTTCTGGAATTATATTTATGCTTAGAGCAAGATTCTTGAAATTAAATGAATAAACATTAATTTCATTGTTTCTTACTTGACATTGAACGAATGCGCCCTCTTGCACTTAGTCATGGAATTGACCATTACCAGGTGCAAGATATAAGATTAAATAACCTTACTAAGTTTGTAGTAAAAACTTTAGTCCTTTTGGACGAAAACAAGGACTGAAGTGTTTACTACATATAAGTTTTATTATGGATGGATAATTTGGCGGACTTAAAATTAAATCTCCTTATCTAAAAAATAAACTAGTTTACTAAGTAATAAGATACATGATTTACTTTTTAGTAGTTAATTATTATTCCACCAATCTCGTTACTAAATTAATTCGTTCTCTACCTGCTGACAAAAAGATTGAGTACAAAACAATTATCGTCAATAACTCTCCTGATGATGATTCTATTTATGCTCTCAAAAATGATTCTATTCTCATTTTAAACGCTCTCGATAATCTAGGGTTTGGTGGTGGTTGCAATTTGGGAATAAATTGGATTTATACCCAAGATTCTCAAGCAATTGTTTGGATTATTAATCCCGATGCTTATTTAGAAGAAAATATTTTGCCTCAACTCGAGTTGTTTTTTGAGGCGTATCCAGAAATTTCCATTCTCGGCACAATTGTTCATACTCCTACTGGCGAAGTTTGGTTTGCAGGCGGTCGCTTTCTCCCGACAACAGGGGCAATTCTCACTCAAGATTTGTTAACCAATACAGATGCAGATTATGTTGCTTGCGATTGGATTACAGGTTGTAGCTTTATCATTAATCTTCGTAAGTTTGATGAGTGTCCTCAGTTTGACCCTGCTTACTTTCTCTACTATGAAGATTTTGACTTTTGCCGACGCTATGCTAATCAAGGACATCTCATTGCAGTGACTAAGCAGTTTGGTGTCCTGCATCAGCCCTCCTCAATTACTAATAGGTATGTTTTTAGAAAAGTCAAAAATAGTACTTATGGTTATTTATTATCTTTAAATAGATATACAAATAAAGCGGTTTTTATATTAAGGTTAGTTCGTTTGATTATTTATGCCTTAATTTTGATAATTGTAAAACCTCAAGTAGCATTTGGCAAATTTGCTGGCGTGTTTATGTATTGCAGGCGATCGCTCTCTTAAACCTATCTCTGGTGATGCTAGGCTAAGATTATATCGTCAAATCAAAAACTCACTAACTCGTGCTATGGTTGTACAGATTCCGCCCCGTCTTCACTCGATTGAGGAGTATTTTGCACTTGAGGAAACCGCTGACTACCGCAGCGAATACCGTGATGGAGAAATTGTTCCTATGACAGGGGGTTCGATTAACCATAATCAAATCGTTGTTAATTTAATAATTGCCCTTACCCTTGCACTCACGGAGCAAGATTACCACGTTTACGCTAACGATTTGCGTCTGTGGATTCCTCGCTACCACCAATACACTTATCCAGATGTTTTGATTATCAAAGGTGAACCAGTATTTGAGTCAGGACGTACTGATACTGTTCTGAATCCCAATATTATCTTTGAAGTTCTCTCTAAATCTACCAGTAGCCGCGATAAGGGTGATAAATTTACATACTATCGCTCTATTCCTCAATTTCAAGAATACGTTTTGATTGACCAATATCAAATTCATATTGAGCAGTTTACTAAAACCCCAGAAGGTAACTGGCTATTTAGCGAATCTGACGCTGAGGATGGAGTTTTGACTTTAGTTTCAGCTAATTGCCAAATTCTGTACCGCCAGATTTATGAGGGGGTTAATTTTGATAGAAATGAGCAAAATATTATTTAATTTATCAATTCTTTTTTCCCAACCCACAGGCATAAGTAACTATGCCAAAAATCTTTTTCCTTATTTAAAAACTCTTAAACCCACCTTATTAACGGCACAAAACTACCCTGGTTTTAACTGCTATCAAATTCCTAATAATCTTACGCCTGCTCAGGGAACAAAAGGACATTTTGACCGTCTTATATGGACACAATTTCAACTGCCAAAAATCTATAAAAACCTGAAATCTCAACTTATATTTTCTCCTGTTCCGGAAGCCCCACTTTCTGCTAATTGCCGTTATATTGTGATGGTTCACGATTTGATACCATTGCGCTTTCCCAAACTCTTGTCACCACTAACGCATTTCTCGCGCTACTACGTTCCCGAAGTTCTTGCGCAAGCGCAACACATTATTTGCAACTCCCACGCTACAGCAAAAGATATCATTGACTTTTATCACATTCGGGCAAGCAAAATTACTCCTATTCCTCTCGCATACGACACCAATCATTTTCGTCCGCTTTATTTAGAAAATGGCGAGCAAGATGCCCACCCCACAAGATCTCCATACTTTCTCTACATTGGGCGACAGGATTCCTACAAAAACCTACATCGACTGATTGCCGCTTTTGCAGCATTATCTCATAATTTATCTAATAATAAAGACTACGAATTGTGGTTAGCAGGACCACAAGATAAACGCTTCACTCCTAGCTTACAAACGCAAGTTGAAGAACTAGGTATAACGGATAAAGTTAAATTCCTTAACTACGTTCCTTACAGTGAATTGCCGAAAATTATTAGTGGTGCTACAGCCCTTGTGTATCCGAGTCTTTGGGAGGGGTTTGGTTTCCCAGTTCTCGAAGCAATGGCTTGCGGTACTCCTGTGATTACTTCTAACCTCTCATCTTTACCAGAAGTTGCTGGCGACGCTGCTGTTCTTATTAATCCTTACAACGTTGAGGAAATCACTGAAGCGATGCAAACAATTGCAACTGATTCAGCATTGCGTCAGCGTCTTTCGACTCTAGGTATTAATAGAGCAAGTCAATTCAGTTGGGAAAAAACAGGACTCGCTACTATCGAAGTTTTATCAGGCTACCTTTAAAACCCACAATAATATTGTTACTTTGCTTACGTAATAGCTCCTACAAGTAGGATATTGTTCAACGTTTTTAATTTTGTTTAACTTAAATTAAATAGCTTTACCAACATTATAGTAGCTGCTCAATAACAGTTAAAAAACATCTCTACTTAGAAATAAAAAATACAACTAACACTTCAACAACACTTTAGTAACACTTGAATAACTGATTTGAAAATGAGAATATATTTAAGAAGTTAACAAAAGAGCGGTTAGTAACCCTCTTTTTTTTAATTAGAGATTATTCTTTAACCGTCATTTTGATGTGCTTTTGTAACAAGAGGATTGAAATGACACACAATATAGTGCGCTTCCCTAATCTATGATTCTGCTGAAAGTTCAGGACAGCCATATTTTTCTATTACAACACCCAAACAGGTATAATTAGCGACATGAAGCAAATTAAGAGTAGGAGAAGACGGGGAATTGTGCTGACTCCTGTAGGGCTGAAGCGTTTACAAGGAGCAATTCTGGCTATGGAGAAGGCGCAGAACAACGGCGATCGCTTTACTCTAGACGAACTGGGCTTACGCATGAATGTTTCTAGCAAAACACTCAGCCGATTGTGGTCGTTGGATAGAGGCGTAGACCAAAAAACTGTGAAACTTTGCTTTAGCGCTTTTAACCTGGAATTATGTAGCGAAGACTATACAATCTTGGATGAACCGAATCAGACTGAAACTTCTGACGAAGTTTTGGTAACTTTAAATATACGCAAGGTTAGTTCGTCTGAGTCTTTATCCGTAGACTCATTTGTTAACGAACAGCATGATAAACTTAAACATTTTTGGTCATACCCAGATGGTCCTGTACCTCTGGATTCCCCCTTCTACGTCGAACGTCCTCCAATAGAGGAACTGGTTTATCGGGAAGTCACTCAACCAGGCTGTGTGATTCGGATTCGAGCACCTAGACAGATGGGTAAGACTTCTCTCGTGCTGCGGCTTTGTGCCTTTGCACAAAAGCAAGGGTATCGCATAGTGAATGTGAATTGCTACCAGATAGATTCTGATGGTCTAACTGACTTAACTCAGCTTTTGCGTAATCTTTGCTGGCGAATTGCAACAGAATTGGACATTGATCCCAACCTGAATGACATATGGGATGAGGAAGTTGGTTGTAAGTTGAATTGTAGCTTTTACTTGCACTATTTGCTCAAGCAGATTCAAACCCCAGTAGTTCTGGTGTTGAATGAAGTTGACCGCTTTTTTGAACATCCTCATATTGCTCAGGAATTCTTTGCTTTGTTGCGTTCGTGGTGCGAGGAAGCACGACAAAATGCCAACTGGCACAAGTTGAGGCTAGTAGTAGTTTACTCTACAGAAGAGTATGCCACCCTAGATATCAACCGCTCCCCGTTTAATATTGGACTACCTATCCGTCTCGTGGAATTTACACAGCAGCAGGTAGAAGATTTAGCCCATCGGCACGGGCTAGACTGGAGTAGTGGTAAAGAATCCGCCCAACTGATGTCGCTTGTAGGCGGTCATCCAGCACTCATTCGGATTGCGCTGTATTATCTTTGCTCTCAGGTCATCACTCTACAAGAGCTGATACAAGAGGCACTTGCCAACGGCGGCATCTACCGCTATCATTTATGGCGACACTGGGCGAAACTGCAAGAAAAACCCAGTCTGGCAAAGATTTATACTGATGTTGTGACGGCAAAAGAAAGTATTTCTCTGAATCCTATTGAAGCTTATCAGCTCGAGAGTTTGGGATTGATTTGCTTAGAGGGCGATCGCATTTTACCGCGTTGCGAACTCTACCGATCTTATTTTGCAAAACAACTAGCGACAATTATTTAATCAATTATTTCATTAATGAAATAATTAATGAAATAATTAATTATTTAATGATAGGGCTTTGAATCCCTATCATTAAATGATTGTAGGTTCAAAAACTACCTTATTTGCAATGAGTCGCCTACTTTCAAGAAGTCGAGAACCAGCACCTGAAGTATCTTTTGGCTTTCCGCTTCTTGGCGGTTCAAACGCTATGTATTCTCGTATAAAAGTAGTGTTTCTCGTTTCTAGCTTTGTTACGCTCTAAAGCTAATCCTACAGCAAATCCTACGGCAAGCAGGCATAAACCAGTTTTCAATCACAAATCAGCTCTTGAGGAGTGTAAATAACAGGTTAAACGCACTAATTAAAGTTACGCAATTCGTCAACTTTAATAACGGAAACGGTCACATTTCCCGCGTTATCGTTAATCTCGGTATCGAAGAAGAAAGCACATAGTTTTGACGGTTCTGACACAGCTATAGTCAGGGTATCGTCATAGCCATTTAGAGTTGACCAACCGGCTGAAACTTGCTTATTTGTTTTTAAGTTCTTGAACTTACCGCCATAAATCCAGAGTAAAACTAAGGCTTCGTTTTCTGCGTCTTCAGAATCTTTGACATAATCGAATGCACCTTCTTTGATGCGGACAACATAGATACCCTGTGTTAGCTCTGCTGTTACTCCTTTGTTTTGGATAGCCTCCATTTGCTCTTTTGTAAGCTGATAGCAATTCTTGCCACTGTTAACGACTAAATCGGTGATAGAGGTTTGAGTTGTCATGATTTTTTACTCCTTGGATTCAGAAAATTGTATTGATATTGCTACCTGGAAAATAGCGTTTGTTTATTTGGCAATAGAACCACAATTATTCGTAACTTAGGGTGCCATCAATGTTGACAATATGAGAATCTAGCTCAATCTCTGATGGATAATATGTGTCTCCTGCTGCTGTTTTGCACTCAGCAACAAGTACAAGTTGTCTAGTACTCAGCAACTGCGCTGGAGCAATATTCTTGCAGGTTTTAGAAAAATTTTTATCACTCCAGGATAATTTTCCATCCAAGTTACCAATGTATTGATCTAAGTCGATGGAAGTTTGCTGAGAATCGCCATTACTTTTTGTGCAACTTGTTGATAGGATTGAACCATTGATTTCTATCTTGTCTTTGTCGCAGCTTAGGCTAAATTCACCTGTCGCCATTGCTTTATCAACAACAAAGTTAAGTGATACAACCAAAGCAAACAAAAAGACCGTAGCAACTTTGAGTAGTAGCCATTTCTTCATTTTCGATTCACCTCTTCTATTTGTAATTTAGCCAATTGTCTCGACAAAATCCTTATTAGAGCTTTGTTAACATTTGCAGTTTACTACAAGACATCAGTCTGCGGCGGAATACTATTGCAGTTGTGTATATAGTTGCTGGCTTTAAGTAACTGTCTAGTAAGACAAATGTTTTAGTGCTAATTGCTTTCACTTCATGTCACCATAATCTCGCTTTTGTCATGAAAATGCAAGGACAGATAAGACAGTTAAGCAGAAATGTAGGAAACTGATTGCAACAAATAAAGGACAGTTAAGACAGTTAAGACAGTTAAGACAGTTAAGCGAAAAAATAGACAGATACAGATTTATTTAGTTGAAGATGTGATATAATCTATGCTCATATCAAATAAAAATGAAGAGTTTTAAGAAGCTAAAAATTCCTATTTATTGTGTTAAAATACCTCTTCTCTAATTACGCTTTGAGATGAGATACCAGGTTGGTGGCAGTCTCCACAGTGACGATCCCACATATGTTGTCCGTCAAGCAGACGAAAGACTTTATGCCAGCCTGAAAGCTGGCGAGTTTTGTTACGTCTTAAATTCTCGCCAGATGGGGAAATCATCGTTATTACAACGCACAAGTTATCGTCTTAGGCAAGAAGGTTATACCTGTGCATACTTGGACGTCACCCGATTAGGTAGCGAGAATACCACACCGGAACAATGGTACAAAGGCATTATCGTCAGCTTGTTCTACGACTTAAATCTGGCAGAACACCTCAACTTTAAGCATTGGTGGGATACGCAAGCAGGCATTTCCCCAGTGCAAAAACTACACTCCTTTGTTGAAGGAGTTTTACTGCCAAATGTTCAAAGCGAATTTCTGCCAGACGGCAAAGCTGAACGCATTTTCATCTTTATTGATGAAATTGATAGTTTACTGAGTTTGAGTTTTCCTGTCAGTGACTTTTTTGCTTGGATTCGTCATTGCTATAATCAGCAGGCACACGACCCGAATTTTCAACGCTTGGGATTTGCACTGTTTGGAGTAGCCAGTCCATCTGATTTGATTGCCGACAAGCGCCGGACACCCTTTAACATTGGTACAGCGATTGAGTTATATGGGTTTCAACTGCATGAAGCCAAACCATTGCTCAAAGGGTTAGAGGAAGTTGTCAGCCAACCTGAAATTGTGCTGCGAGAGATTATTTACTGGAGTGGGGGACAACCGTTTCTGACTCAGAAACTCTGTCAGCTCATTGTCCGAATAGCTTTAGAGACATCAAATAGAAAAATTGTCCTACCTCCAGCAACTGAAGCATTTTGGGTAGAACAATTGGTGCTACAGCACATTATCCAACATTGGGAAGCAAAAGATGAACCGGAACACCTCCGCACGATTCGCGATCGCCTCCTTTTCAACGAACAGCGGGCAGGACGGTTGTTAGGTGTTTATCAGCAGGTGTTGCAAGCTCTTGAAACAGACACTCAAACATCTGGTGTCCCTACTGATGATAGTCGAGAACAGACAGAACTTTTACTATCGGGATTGGTTGAGAAACACAACGGCTATCTCAAAATTAAAAATCCTATCTACCGCAGTGTTTTCAATTCTGAATGGGTACTCAGGCAGTTAGACAATCTGCGCCCCTACTCCCAGGCATTCAATGCATGGGTAGCCTCTGGTTATCAAGATGAATCACGTCTGCTGCGAGGGCAAGCGTTGCAAGAGGTGTTGGAATGGAGTGGGCGCAAAAGTCTCAGTGATTTGGATTATCGATTTTTGGCAGCTAGCCAGGAACTGGAACGCCGGGAAACTCAGCAAAGATTGGAAGCCGCACGAGCCAAAGAGGTAGAAGTACGACTAGCACAAGAGAAAAGAACGGCTAAATTACAAAGGTTTCTGTTAGTTGCAGTGTGTATCGGGTTGCTCGTTTCTAGCGGATTGGGACTAGGGAGTTTCATTCTGTACCGCCAAACTCTCAAAAGCGAATATCAAGCCAGAAGCAGCGAAATTCAAGCGCTTGTATCTTCTTCTGAAGGACTTTTTGCCTCAAATCGCAGATTGGATGCGCTCATAGAAGCAATCAAAGCCAAACATAGACTGCAAAAACTAGGTAAACCAAACACAAATCTTGAGCCTCAAGTGGACAATGTATTACGGCAAGCAGTTTATGGAGCAGATGAGTACAACCGTTTTTCCGGTCATACAGCAGCTGTTCTGGCAGTAGATGTCAGTCCTGACAGTTCTCTGATTGCCTCAGCAAGTGTAGATAAAACAATCAAGCTTTGGCGACGTGATGGGACAGAAGTTGCAACTCTCAAAGATAAAGCAACAGTTAGGGCAGTCGATTTTAGTCCTGACGGTCAGATGCTCGCCTCGGCAGGTGAAGATGGTACAGTTAAACTCTGGAAGCGAGATGGCCAGCTGCTAAGAACTCTTAAAGGTCACACTGCTTCGGTCTGGGGAGTCGCCTTTAGTCCCGATGGTCAGATGCTCGCCTCTGCCAGTTTCGACGGAACTGTGAAACTCTGGAAACTCGATGGTCAGCTGCTAAGAACGTTTCAACCTAACACTGCTTCGGTCTGGGGAGTCGCCTTTAGTCCTGATGGTAATATCGTTGCTGCCGCATGTTTAGACAATACAGTAAAACTTTGGAAACGAGACGCTACAGGCTGGCAAAATGCCCAACCTCTACAAACTCTCCAAGGTCACACCGCTTGGGTTATAGGAGTTGCTTTCAGCCCTGACGGTCAGATCATTGCTTCATCGAGTGAAGACAAAACTGTGAACCTTTGGAAGCGAGACAGCACAGATGGAAGCTACCGCCAGTATAAAACTCTTAAAGGTCACAGTGCTGGGATTTGGGGAGTTGCTTTTAGTCCGGATGGTCAAACTATTGCTTCCGCCAGTCTCGACAAAACGATTAAACTTTGGAACATTGATGGTACAGAACTGAGGACGCTTAGAGGACACAGTGCGTCAGTTTGGGGAGTGGCTTTTAGTCCCGACAGCAGCTTTATTGCTTCGGCGGGCACAGAAAACGTTGTCAGACTCTGGCAGAAAGAGAATCCATTCCAGAAGAGTATCATTGCCTATCAAGCCGGGATTTGGTCAATAGCTATCACCTCCGACAGTTCGACAATCGCCACAGCCAGCCACGAAAACACTGCTAAACTTTGGAGTCGCCAAGGCAAATTGCTCAAAAGTTTCACTGAATCTGAAGGCGCAGTCTTCGAGGTTTCATTCAGTGGCGATGGTAAGTTAATTGCTCTTGGCACTTACAATGATATGGTAAAACTCAAGAAGCGAGATGGCACTTCAGTCGCTAGTTACAAAGATCCTCTCGGTAAACTCTTAGCAGCAGTCTTGAGTCCCGACGGACAAACAATCGCAATGTCAAATGTTAACAAGATTGTTCAGATATGGCATAGAAATCGTCCTTCCCCGCAGATTCTCAAAGGACATCAAGCCGAAGTTTGGCACGTCGTATTTAGTCCCGACGGTCGGCTGGTTGGTTCAGCTAGTGGTGATGGCACCGCTAAACTGTGGACGCTTGATGGGAAGTTGTTTAGAACTCTTGTCGGACATACTGCCGCAGTATGGAGAGTTGCCTTTAGCCAAGATGGTAAAATGGTGGCTACTGGAAGTGGCGACAATACCGTTAAGCTGTGGACACTTGAGGGCAAGTTGCTGAAAACTCTCAAAGGTCACACAGCGGCGATTTGGGGAGTTGCGTTTAGTCCCGACGGAAAAATAGTTGCTTCTGGCAGCGTGGATGCTACCGTCAAACTTTGGAAGCTTGATGGTACGGAACTAACGACCCTCAGAGGACATACCGCAGCAATTAGGGATATTGCCATCAGCCGCGACGGGACAATACTTGCTTCAGGGGGTGATGACAACACACTCATTCTGTGGAATTTGCCGCGAATTCTCAATCTAGATGCACTGGCTTATGGTTGCGCTTTTGTGCAGGATTATTTGAAAAGTAATAAACAAGTGGAGAAAGGCGTGAGCGGATCTCTAACCCAGGGCGATCGCTTTATCTGCAATTGATGGCTTCCTACTTGCTACTTCTTATGGCGTTCCCACTGCTCCAGAGTAAATTAAGCCGCGTTGCACATCCATAGTCAAAATCGCTCCATCTCGAATCACTTGTGTCGCCTTTTTCACTCCAACGATAACTGGCACACCGAGACGCAAGCCGATCACAGCTGCATGGCTGGTGAGACTTTCTTCTTCGGTAATAATTCCGGCAGCTTTGCGAATTGCTTCAACAAAATCAGCACTTGTACCCGAGGCAACCAAAATATCTCCGTAACTAAAGTTACTAACATCCATGCCAGTCTGTGCCACCCGTGCCCGACCACTTACAGAACCTTGTCCCAGTCCTATTCCTTGACCAAGTACTGCTGTTACAACTTCAACTTTAATCAAATCTGTTGACCCGGAAACTCCCTGGAGAGTTCCAGCTGTCATGACTACCAAATCGCCCTGAGATAAGAGTTCTCTTTCTTGAGCTACATTGATAGCTGCTTGGAATGTCTGACCAGTCGAAGGTAATTCTAACATCAACAACGGTTTGACGCCCCATACAAGTTGTAACTGTCGCGCTACATTCACGTGAGGTGTCACTGCCAAAATGGGTGTTTGGGGACGAAACTTGGAGACATTGCGTGCTGTTGCTCCTGTTTGTGTCAAAGTCATAATTGCTGCTGCTCCCAACTGTTCTGCAATTTGACCGACAGCTTGGCTGATGGCATTAGGAATCGAACGTTTGGTGTCTCTGGCTTGATTTGGGTTTCTGTGCAGCGCCACCTCTTGTTCTATGCGTTCGGCAATTCGCGCCATCGTCGCGACAGCTTCAACTGGAAATTTACCCACAGCAGTTTCATTCGAGAGCATGACTGCATCCGTACCATCTAAAATCGCATTTGCCACATCTGACACTTCGGCGCGAGTCGGACGGGGGTTACTAACCATGCTGTCTAACATCTGAGTGGCGGTGATGATGGGAATCCCCAAGCGATTTGCAGTTGCAATCAGCCGCTTTTGCAGTACCGGGACATCCTCCGCTGGGAGTTCTACACCTAAGTCCCCTCTTGCTACCATGACCCCATCACACAAAGCCAGAACGGCTTCCATTTGTTCAATGGCTTCGTGCTTTTCAATTTTGGCAATGACTGGCACTTGTTTGCCTGTAGTGGAAATGAGTTCTTTAATTTCTATCATGTCTTGGGGGTTGCGGACAAAGGATAGTGCGACCCAGTCCACACCCTGATCCAGACCGAACATCAAATCCTCACGGTCTTTGTCGGTCATTGCTTTAATCGACAGGTAAACTCCGGGAAAGTTTACGCCTTTGTTATTTGAAAGCGTTCCACCGACAGTAACGCGACAGTGCAAATCGCCTTTTTCGCGGTTAATCTCCTCTACCAGCATTTCCACGCGCCCATCATCTAGGAGGATTCTTGCCCCTACTGGGACTTCGTCTGCCAAATAATCGTACGTGACGCAGCTGATTTCTTGTGTGCCGACAACTGGACGATTGGTTAAGGTGAAGCGATCGCCTTTTGCCAGGACTATAGATCCATTTTCAAACTTCCCCAAGCGAATTTTCGGTCCTTGCAAGTCTTGCAGGATGGCTACGGGTTTATTCAGTTCAAAAGCTGTTTGCCGAATGAGGCGGATATTACGCTGATGATCAGCATGAGTTCCGTGAGAGAAGTTTAGCCGCAGTGTTGTTGCACCAGCTTCAATCAAAGCTTTTAGCGTTTCTGGGCTGCTGGTAGCAGGACCAATTGTGGCGACTATTTTTGTTCGGCGGATAGAATCTTTTAGTTGCATAAAAGCGGAATCTAGGGAGCTACTCAGGGAATCATCCTAATTTAGGAGACACATCTATGTCTGTTGCTGCTGAATCAATCATTAAAGCTGGTAGATGGCAGGCATAGGCAGTGAAGGGGAAGCGGGGGAGACAAGGTAGACAATTCCTATGCGCTCTGCTGAACCCCCTTGTTCGCCTTGTCCTCTTGTTATATTTTTATATTTCAGTAAGGAAGCAAAAGCTTAGAGTCTGTTGAAATCATAGCGTTATTGGGCTGCTTATCTGTAAAGAACTAGATAAATCTTGTTACACACAAATTTATTTTTCGTCATTCTGTACCGCAAAACTTCACTTTCCTTATAGAAAAGTGGCATTATCTAAATACTACATCTTAAGTAAAGCAACAAGGAGTTCATAATGCTGATGTCGGAGGCACAAAAGCCACTGACAGTCCCGCCAAAGGAATTTTTAGCGCCTCCGGGTGATTTTAATCCGACGCTGGTTATGTTCTTGGCAGCTGCGGGAACATTTGTTTTGTCTAACTTTGGTTACTGGGTTTGGGAATGGCCCCACTGGTTGTGCTTTAGTGCAAATACCCTGGCGCTGCATATTGCAGGAACTGTAATTCACGACGCCTGCCACCAATCGGCACATCGTAACCGAATTATTAACGCCATTTTAGGACATGGCAGTGCCTTGATGCTGACTTTTGTCTTCCCAGTGTTTACACGGGTGCATTTGCAGCATCATGCCCATGTCAACGATCCAGAAAACGACCCAGATCATTATGTTTCCACAGGTGGTCCTTTGTGGTTGCTTCCAGTCCGCTTTTTATATCACGAGGTGTTTTTCTTTCAGCGGCGACTATGGCGTAAATATGAGCTACTGGAATGGTTTGTGAGTCGCTTGTTTGTTGTTGGAATTTTTTGTATCTCAATTCATTACCACTTTTTGGGGTACGTTCTCAATTTTTGGTTCATTCCTTCTGCCGTTGTTGGGTTAGCACTTGGTTTATTTTTTGATTATTTACCCCATCGTCCTCATCAAGAGCGCGATCGCTGGAAAAATGCTCGTGTCTACCCTAACTCCATTTTGAATTTCCTGATCATGGGGCAAAATTATCATTTAATTCATCATTTGTGGCCTTCGATTCCGTGGTATAATTACCAGCCCACATATTATTTTATGAAGCCCCTTTTAGATGAAAAAGGTTGTTATCAAACTTCAGGTCTACTGCAAAAAAAAGACTTTTGGCAGTTTGTTTATGACATTTTTTTAGGAATTCGGTTTGATCACCACAAATCAACTGAAAATGAGCAAGGGAAGGGAAGGTAGGCTTATTTCTATTCACAGCCTAATCATGAGCAATCACTAAGCAAACAAAGGCAACGAGAAACCAAGGGTAAGCTGTTATACTTACCAAACCTTAACGGGAGACTCCTGGCGATTGAGGTGTGGAGTTTTGGATCTTAGGATCAATGATAATCTGCACAGACCAGTAGGTCACAGCCATGAGAATGAGACCAGAACCCACGCCTAATATCAAACCAATCAGTAAAGCGAGTTTGTGAGGAGAAATAGCCTGATCGTTTTCTAGTGGTGAAGTAGGAGTCTCTTCCTGTGTTGGCTTATAAAGATGAGTTGGTGGCAAAAACGTCTCTGATTCTACACTATCGCTTGTTTGGTGGTTGTTGAGTCCTGGTGACAGCTTCTCCCCAAACATTTGGTTAATGTTCTGGTTAGGTAAGGGTGTTTGAGGCTCAAATGTAACGTTGATTAATGGTAAAGTAGGGGCTTCCTGTGTTGGCGTGTAGAGATGAGTGAGTGGTAGAAGTGCCTCTAGTGCTTCTTTTGCGGAATTGTATCGGTCTTTAAAGTGGTAGTGCACCATCTTCTTGAGTACTGAAGCTAGCCCAGTGTTAACTTCAGCTAAATGTTCCCAGATAATCTCACCTGTATTGTGGTCTTCTGGTAATTGTGTTGGATGTACTCCCGTTAGAGCTTGGATGGCAATCATACCTAAGGCATAGATATCACTATTGGGGCGTGGTTTGCCTCGCTCTTGTTCATGAGGCATATAACCTGGTGTACCGATAGCAATGGTAGTGTATTCAACGGGAATGAAATTAGAATTTTTTCCTTGACTTTTAAGCAATTGATTCCAGATTGGTTTGACAGCACCAAAATCAATTAGGACTAACCGATTGTCCTGCTTTCGTCTAATAATATTACTAGGCTTGACATCTCTGTGGATTAGCCCGTAGCTGTGAATAAAATCCAGAATATCTAATATTTCCTGCAATAGTTGAAAAACTTTGCTTTCAGACCAGCGATGACCAGCCGACAATTCCACATTGAGCGGATGCCCTTCAATAAACTCTTGCACCAAGTAGAACTCAAGGTTGTCTTCAAAATGAGTTAAAAGATGAGGAACCAGGTCATAGTTGTCCAGTTTTTTCAGGGCTTCTACTTCTCGGGTAAACAGCCGCCTGCGTATTTCCACTGGGATAGGACATTGACTGCTCGGTAAGAAATGTTTTACGATGCAGATGGGACGCTCAGGCAAGTGAGTGTCTTCAACCAAGTAGGTTTGACAAAATATACCTTGACTTAAAACTTGAACAACTTGGTAACGCTCTCCTTGTAACTTGGTTAACATGTTACGATATACCTAACGGTTCTATTAAGTAAATTTACTTAAATAGAATTTATCTATAAAAATAATATACAGTTTTTATCATACAAAATTCACGGGAATGACCGAAAAGACTTTCTAAAGTTAACTTCTTCGCCGTAAATACATGGTGCGTTAGGCGCTTTGATTATATTTTTCGTGACGAATTTAGGACTTACGCAAAAGTTACGGAAAACAAACCGCAGAGGGGGCAGAGGAGGACACTTCTGTGCGGTGAGACCAGTGCGAATGACGGCTTTCCCTCCGCAGCGCCCCTGTCTCTCCCGTTAGAGGGTTCCCCCTAACACTCCATTAATATGGGCAAGCGATCGCTTCTCCTTAATTGAGATACCCCTCACGCGGTACTCTGCCTACAGTCACCGTTTCATACCCCTGTGCGCTTGCTTTGGTTGTGACAGTTGCATAAGGGTCGAGAACAGCAAGCAGGGGAAGCATATGGTAAACTTTTGCTGACCGACCAAAGGCAAAAGGCAATTGAGCGAACTGGGTTTATCCCAGTTTGCTAGACCTATTCAACTTTAGCGAATATGCATTTCTGGATTTCATGAGAAATACTAGAACGCGTCATCGTACGATAAAGGCTGGCGCATAATCCAGTCAGGACGTAACTTTTTGGCGTGACGCAAATACGTATGGTAAATTTGGGCGGAGGCAGGCAGATAGGCGTGACCTAAAAACCGGATGCAGCGTTCTAAGCTACCATCAACGTGCATTTCCTGTACATCCAACATGGGTACATTGTCCCAATGACGGCGTGAACGTGCAATTGCAGCAGGAAAAGTAGCATTTAAATCACGTGTGACTGAGAAAGTCATACTAATAATATCTGTTGGATGCAATTGATTCCGTTTTTCCAGTTCATCTAGTAGTTCCATCACAGCTTCTCGCATTGCTTCGACTGTATTTTCTGGAACGGTTGTTGCTCCGCGAATAGCCCACATTCGCCACTCCACAAAAAAATCCTCCATTTAATTATGAGTTATTAGTCATTAGTTATTAGTCATGAGTTATTAGTCAAAGGACAAACAACTCATGACTAATAACGATTTATGGTCTATACATCCATAAGGGCAAACCATTAGTAGATACTTCAAATTCGACCCAGTTGATACCAGCCCCAAGCCCTGAAGAAACTTGACGGCTTCCTGGTAAGATGCGATTTAACAGAGGTTTGCGTTCTTCTAGAGTGTAGACGGGAGTTTTTTCAGGATCAAGCTCAACCAGTTCGGCTGCCCAACGACGAGCATCTTCCTCTGTTCCCAGACGATCTACAATACCTAACTCTACAGCTTGCTGTCCAGTAAAAATTCGACCATCAGCGAAACTTCTGACAGTTTCCACCCCCAAGGAACGCGCATCAGCTACTGTCTGGACAAACTGCTGGTAACTTGTGTCAATTAATTCTTGCAAAATGTTTTGTTCTGGTTCCGTTAGTTCTCGGTCAAACGCCAAAATGTCTTTATAGGGACCAGACTTGATGACCTTGAAGGAAACACCGATTTTTTGCAACAAGCGTTCCAAGTTATTACCACGCAAAATCACACCAATGCTACCTGTAATCGTACCAGGGTTAGCCATGATATGTTGCGCTCCCATGCCGATGTAAACTCCACCAGAAGCAGAAATGTTGCCAAAACTAGCAACAATTTTGACTTTCTCACGTAACCGCTTCAAGGCGCTGTAGATTTCTTGGGAATCTCCTACTGTTCCACCAGGACTATCAATCCTCAGGAGTAACGCTGGAAATTTTCTTTCTTCTACAGTTTTCAGCGCTTCTAATACATGCTTGCGAGTTGCACTGGCAATCGCACCTGTAATTTCAATACGAGCAATTTGTTTACGATATCTAGGCTTAAAAGGCCAAACCATGAGCAGTCAACAAACTTCCTAATAAACTTAATCATAAAACGTTACGTGCTGAAAGCACTTGCTCTCCCTATGTTAAGAAAAACGAGCTAGTTTTGTGATCATTACAATTTTAATAAAATTTTTATAATTTATGTGTATCTTTATTTGCTATGATAGTCTGACTACAGAAAAAACCTCACCAAGTCTTTTGAGGTTCACTACAAGACCATAAAGTTTTTTATCCTTGAATTTGAGTACTAGCAACGTAGCTCAAGGACTAGAAATTATAAAATCAATATATATAAACATTCAATACAAATAGCGATTAGCCAATGCTCATTCTTGCAAGAGTAGCACTAGCAGCGTTTTTAGTATTGACATTTTTAGTCTTGACAATGATAAGTTGCAAATACATTGACCCAAAAGGCTATTGGAGTCAAAATTCGACATTTATCGTAAAATTTGATACCGATAATAAGCGTAAGTGTCAAACAGCCCCCCGACAAAACTACAGGTTAAACAGATAACAAATAGTCCGCCAACAGGAGTGCCACTGCCAAAGATGGCAAGAAACTCCATGATCAGAGTCGTGATAACCTCAGTAACGCTTTGTAAACCAGGAATATAGCCTACAAGCGATAGAACGAGCAAAACGCTGCCAAATAAAAACATGGGAGCGACGAAACTGAAAATAATCGATAATACAAGCGAGCGGAGAAAGTTCGTCATAACGGTCATGTAGAGTAGGCTCCGTAAGTTTATTAGGCAGACCATAGTTGCCTGCCTAGTCGTCACTTTCTACAATAAAGGCGATCGCTCTGTCTCAGGCATTATTTCAAAAATCTTAAGTTTTCATTAAAATATATACACAATCTTTCCAAGATATGTTGCGAAATCCAAATAGGGATTAACAGAACGTAAGCCTTGAAAAATCAATATTTACAGATGTAGTTGCAGCTATTGTTTCAACGACAGCCCTGTTCACAAAAGCTTTAATTTCTGAGATTGCCTTTAAACAAAGTTAATCTTAATTCCAAAAGTGTAACCGAGAGCAACGCCAAGACCCTAGAAATGCTATCACGCTCTAAATAACTCCTGAGTGATGACTTAAACTACCGCTTCGTAATTCGCTATGATGACGGCAGTTATAGAGTTAGCTTGTCAACATTGAGTCAGACAATATCCAAATCTAGTTTAGGAGCATGGAGTCAGCGATTGCTGGCAGCTATTTTCTTGGGTGGACAAGTCATGATTCACCTACTCAAGGGAAAAATCCATCGGCGTAATACCTTAGAGCAAATGGCAGCAGTTGGACCGGACTCCTTGTTTATTGCCTTGTTAACGGCTGTTTTTGTTGGGGCAGTGTTTACCATTCAGGTGGCGCGGGAATTTATTAACTTTGGCGCGGGAAACGTCGTCGGTGGAGTGCTGGCGATCGCCTTAACACGCGAACTTTCCCCCGTTTTGACAGCAGTGGTTTTGGCGGGGCGAGTTGGTTCGGCATTTGCAGCAGAAATCGGCACGATGCAAGTCACCGAACAAATTGACGCCCTTTTGATGTTAAAAACTGATCCAATTGATTATTTGGTTATCCCGCGCGTACTTGCTTGCTGCTTAATGTTACCAATCTTAACGCTTTTGTCTTTGGTAACAGGTATGTTAGGGGGATTAATTGTTGCAACAAACATATATAATCTCTCGGAGACATCGTTTCTAGACTCAGCCCGTAACTTTCTCGGCGGTTGGGATATTGTCAGCGCCATGATTAAAGCGTGTTGCTTTGGAACTTTAATCGCCGTAATTGGGTGCAGTTGGGGTTTGACGACAAAAGGAGGAGCAAAAGGAGTAGGACAATCTACCACAACCGCTGTTGTCACTGCCTTGTTGATTATCTTTGTGAGCAACTTTTTTCTTTCTTGGCTGATGTTTCAAGGAACTGGTGGTGGATTTATGCCAGGGTTCTAGACGAATAGGGATTAGGGATTGGGGATTAGGGATTGGGGATAACGCTTTGATTGATGGTTGCTGATCCCTAGTCCCTAGTCTATATCGGTAACTCCTAGAATAGAAATAATGTTTACTAACGAAGCAGGAGTTTCTCGTTTTGACGACTTCATATACCTCCAAGGCATCAACCACCGTCGAACTCAAGCCTAGTTACAACATACCTTTGGTATTAGTGATTGCCGCAATTCCAATGCTTGTGGTGCAACCTTGGCTAGCAGGCGCGATCGCACTGTTTGGCTTGTTCCTCATGTTTCAAGCCGTTACACTGCGTCTATTATTTACTCCCACCGACTTGGATATTTACAGAGGTGAAAAATTAATTCGGCGCTTTCCCTACCAGGAATGGCAAAATTGGCGCATCTTCTGGAATTCGATTCCCATTCTGTTCTATTTTAAAGAAGTTAAAAGTATTCACTTTTTGCCGATTTTATTTAACCCTAACACTCTCAAAACTTGCTTGGAAGAACGCTGCCCGCGTATTTAATGCTTCACAATGACTCAGTACTGTGTACCCTATAAAGTGATGACTGGACATGACTTCAGTTGTGAGCACTCATCACTTAAGGCTATCTCAGACTTAATTCAGACTTAATATAGATTGCTGAAAGCTATTTATTCGTGTCATAGGAATTACACTATTGTTTATGAACCCCGAGGAATCTCAAACACCACAAACAACTGATGAGTCGTTGTTCCAAAAAGAACAACCAAATGTTGAGCAACCAGAAAATTCATCTGTTGAGTCAGTGGTGGAAAGAGCAGCGCCAAACTCCACAGTTGATAGACAAAATGACCAACCAACCTCTGCTGTGTCCAATTTAGATCCACAAGGACAAAGTCTTACAAATGAATTAACACAGCAGTCAACTGCTGAAGTGGTGACGCTCTTAGAAGAAGAAACTACCGCGCTCGGGTCAGAAGTAGAATCAATATATAATCGCCAAGAAGAAGCCGCGCAACGACTCGCGCAGTTACAAAGCCAAGAACAAGCGCTAAAAGAAGAAATAGCCAACCTGCAATTATCCTACAAAAGTATTCAGGCGCAATTGGGCGAAACTCAAACGGCGTTGACACAATTGGTGCAAGAAACGCTCTCAGGGCTAGAACAACGTAAAGCAGCGCTGCAAATTTCTGTAGAACAGCTAGAACGCCGTCAAGAACGGATTCGCAACGAAATGCGAACCACGTTTGCAGGTGCTTCTCAAGATTTGGCGATTCGGGTACAGGGTTTTAAAGATTATCTCACGGGCAGTTTACAAGATTTGGCAGCCGCAGCAGAACAGTTGCAACTGGTACCAAAACAGAAACCGGAACCAGAAAAGCTAGAGATCAAACAGGTGAAGCCACCCGAAGAGCAGCTAGGAACACCACAATTTGCTCAACAGCAGTTCCAGGATACGACAAAACAAATTCGTCGTCTCATTGACCAGTATCGCACGAAACCAGATTATTACGGTCCACCGTGGCAACTGCGCCGTACCTTTGAACCAGTGCATGCAGAACGAGTCTCCAACTGGTTTTTTAGCCAAGGAGGACGAGGGGCTTTACGGACTACAGGCAGTAGGTTGCAGAATATTCTCATTGGCTCAGCAGTGATTTCGATATTACATAAGTTGTATGGCGATCGCCTCCGCACTTTGGTGTTAGCGAATACACCTGAACGTTTAGGTGAATGGCGGCGTGGCTTGCAGGACTGTTTAGGAATAGGTCGTCCAGACTTTGGACCAGATAAAGGTGTAGTATTATTTGAAACACCTGAAGCTTTGGCACAAAAAGCAGACCGGCTCGTAAAAGCCAATCAGCTCCCTCTAATTTTGATTGACGATTCTGAAGAGCAAATTAGTTTGGCACTGTTGCAATTTCCCTTATGGTTAGCTTTTGCTCCTGACCCGAAAATGATGAGAAGTTATGATGATAACTACTAAGTCGTCGTTAGTCCTGAGTCACCACAAAAAAGAACTCAGAACTCAGAACTCAGAAGTCAGAATATTAAACGCTTCGGACGAGCATGAATTAAAAGTTCTGGGGAGTAAGTATTGGTTTTATCCCCCCGGATTTATCCTTTGGAGACCAACAAACTTTTTCCGTACTTAAATCTCCCGGATAAATCATGAAGGGGATATTCTGTAACTAGTGTTCTGTGTTCTGCGTTCTTCTTAAAAAAGACCAAAAACAGAAAACTCATAACTCATAACTCTTAAATATGGCTATTTGGTTAAGTTTGTGCACAGCGGTTTTGGTTGTGGCTTATCTAGTGGGTTCTACACCCACTGGCTACACAGTAGCTAAGGTACTGAAAGGCATTGATATTCGCTCAGTTGGTTCTGGCTCAACAGGAGCAACCAATGTGCTGAGGACCTTAGGCACAGGACCAGGGGCATTTGTTTTAGTGATAGATTGCTTGAAAGGAGTATTGGCGATCGTCCTGGTTAACTGGTTTTTTCACTTTGCTAGCAGTCAAAATTTAATTCCTGAAGAGATAAATACCGAGTTATGGCAACCTTTGATGGTCACTTTCGCCGGCTTAGCTGCCATACTTGGACACAGTAAGTCAATCTTTTTAGGCTTCACTGGTGGGAAATCTGTGGCGACCGGTTTGGGTATTTTGTTGGCGATGAATTGGCAGGTCGGTTTGGCTACGTTTGGCGTATTTGCCGTTATGCTAGCCATATCGCGGATTGTCTCTTTGAGTTCGATAGCTGGAGCCGTTGCCGTTTCTATTTTTATGGTACTCCTGCATCAACCGTTACCTTACATCTTGTTTAGTGTTCTTGCAGGCTTGTATGTGATTTGGCGACACAGTAGCAATATTGGGCGTATACTTGCAGGAACTGAGCCAAAATTAGGGCAGAAGTTACAGGTGGAACAGCAAGAAACTGTAAACTCAGCTTCTTAGAATTAGGTTTTGTGTCACCCCACCCCTTACCCCTAAGCGCAAGCAAATGTGAGTTCTCAAGATCTCTCCCACCCAACCTCCCCCTGCTTGTAGGAGAGGGAGGAGCTACGTAAAAATGGAATTTTTAAGCCTCTCCAGTAAAAAAAGCTGCTCCTTTTCCCAAACCCCCTAAGGGAGGGTTAAAAAGAGGTGGGGAGAAGTTTGGAGAGGGGTCAAGCAACAATAGGTACAGCAATAATTTCTGGTACTTGATACGAGTGCAGTTCACAAATTTTTGCTGACAAAATAGGAAATTTGCTCAAGTCTGTTTTAATCAGCAGTTTGCCATTCCTGCTCCTTGTGTATTTGTCCTTGCCAAGTATAAATGGAATGGATTGGCAACAGACTGACACATGCAGCAAGTTTAGCCTCTACTAGAGCATTTGCGATCGCTTGTGCCTCCTGCTCTGAAGAAGCTGTGACAAACACCACACCGTAGCCTGTTGATTCAGCCATGACCAAAACTTTTTCGCTCCTCATAATTAAACACTAGACGACGACAAAGAGTAAACCTGACCATCAATTAACAGCCGAGTGATTCCCTTTGCCTGTAGATGATAACGAGCCTTGTGCAGCATTTTACTATCGGGAACTTTAATCACGCGATCGCGCTTGGTTGAGAAGCGCTTTGCCACTCGATGGTTATCAAATACTGGGAGCGTTCTTTGCTGGGTTTCTAAGTTAGGAATTTGTCCCAAGTCGCCAAACTCCCGCAGTGGACGAGTAATTAATTCCGAGGAGCGGTCTATTACCAGATAGCAAGTTTTGGGCAAACTGGCTGCTGACAGTGGCAAAACTCGAACTAATGACTCTCCCGACCTTGGTCTTGTGACAAAAGGTCGTGCTGGTTCAAAGTCGTCTTCGTCTGAGTATTCCTCTTCGTCATCGTCTAAATCATCTTCCAAATCCTCTAAATCATCTGACTCATCCAATAAGTCTTCGCCAAACATTTCTGCGATGACGTTGGCTTCTGGACGTCTATCTTCTAAAAGGGGACTGGGAATGCTTGTGATTTCTGGAGGTTTCTCTGGCGGTTTTTGTTCTAAAAGTTCCAATTGCTCAGCAACTGGTTGCTCAACTCGCTCAATTCGTCTTGGTATTGGTTTTGTTATTGGTGCCGACGAGGTGCGCCGCTTCACTCGCCTGATAGCAGGAATTGGCTCATCAACTCCTACAGGCTGCGGCTCCTCTACCACGACTGGCTCCTCCTGCGGCGGCTGAACCTCAACTACACTCGGTTCAGGAACAGGAGGATCTGCTGGTTGTTGTGTCTGCTCTTTCTCTGGCTCAGTGCTAAACACAGGCAGGTTTTCATAGTCTACCTGTGCCCTTCCTTCAGGAGTTCTTGCGGCACGCTTTAAAGAGACCAGGTATTCATACTCATCTTCTGGCAAAGTACTTTTGAGTAAGCGGCTAATCGTCGAGTTACTTACGCCATAGCGGTCTGCCAAAGTTGAGGTCGTTTCGGCAGTTTCGCGATATAGTTTTAGGATTTCGTGTTTATCTGATTCTGTTAGTTTTCTCACGGTAGATACCACAAATTTCTAAGCTCGTTTTCTTCCACTGGCACGTCGTGAACGGTTTCATGATGCGTCGTATTCCAGGACAGCGCCCATGCCAAATAAAACTCAACTCCATACCCAAAATTCCTCTAAAATCTCCCCAGTTTGATAGTTGGGAATCCAATTTGTGGCGTATTTAAACCACATATGTGCAATCTTAAGCGAAAATGCTGTTGCTGCAATCATTCGCCCAGACAAAGGCATTCTTTCATGCCAAAAGGCTAACATTGAGGTAGTCGCGATCATTAACAGTCGCAGATCATTGACGATAGAAAACCAATTCAAAATTGGAGCAATAGTTTCTACCTTAGTTGGCGTCTGATCCTGAACTGTTGCTTGTGGTTGATCAAATAACCATGCCAACACACAATCAAAAGCTCCAATTGCCAATAAAATGACCCACTGCCATTTTTCTAAATTTCCTTCCCTAGAAGCCACTGCCAAAATCATGCCTATCCCCAGCAACAAATAAGTTATCACAAAAAACACATCGCCAAGGGAAACGATAAGTTCTTCTTTCAGGACTATTTCCGTATAACCGAAAAATATCCCTCCAATGAAATAACAAAGCATACCGATGTCGATTGCTAGCCAAACATCCCGAACACTAACAATTTCTCTACTGTACCAATTTCTCAAGCATAAGACATTGGCACTCAGATCAGCTATGGTTTCAAAAATATATCTACCAGTAACGTAGCAATCACCACGCCTTTGTATGCTATCTGAGCCTGGAATTCTAGCACTAAACAAAAAAAAGTACAATAGTACTAGAGTACTCCAGCCTAGGTTAGCTAAGACAATACTCTGAGTGGAAAACATAAATTTGGGACGGAGTGACCTGTTGTAAACGCTACTCATAGAACTTTACTGTATAAATGCACTCTAGCAGTTTTTTGACTGATTGACTGTTTAAGAAACAGCCGTACTCAAAGCTAACAAGTCAAATTAATATAAACGCAATAGATCATCCAACGTGATGAAAAACTGCTAGAGCGCTAATGCCACAGTTTAAGCTCAGCTCATGTATCCTTTGTCCTTAGTTTTGACCAAGTCCCTTCAGGGCGGGAACTCTTAAGAGCGAACAGGTAACAGTGAAAGAATTAGCCCCGAAGACGAGGCTCAAAGCTCCTGAATTTATTAATGGAAAAAATAAAAAATTTGTTGAGAGACGCGTAGCGCGAATCAACAAGGCAACGGGGAACGGGTGAGAGGGGAGAAGAGTTACTCCTGTCACGCTGGAAGATTACCTATTAACTAACCGCCAAGCCTGCCCTCGAGCGAAGCGAAGGGACGCCAATAACGCCAAGGAAAAGATAGGTAATTTTATACCGGGAAGGGAGTAGCTAGTTTTTATTCCTGTTAAGAGTTCCCTGTTCCCTATTCCCTGTTGCCTCTTAAAAATGACAAATAGCTATTGCCTTTTCCCTTCTTGGGGAATAATTTCTGTCACCACTTTATTGCCAGAACTGCCACCAGTGACGACAATAGTTTCTGCTTGTAGATTACCAGAGGCTTTTTCACCCGTAAAAGCGAATGGAGGATCTACTTGGCGGTAAAGCACATTGCCTTGAGCCTCAACTAATTGATTGTCAAGATACCAAGTTAGGGTATTAGACTTGAGAGACTGGCGACGCTGCCCAACACCGTAAACGTTACCTGTTAAATAAACAGTTTTTTGTGGTATTTTCATTTCACCTTGATTACCAGTCACCAGCAAATTTTCAGCGCGATGGAATACCCGCACAGGAGAATTTGTCGTGACTGTTTCTGTGTTTAAATTCCAGGTCATAGAATTACTAGCAACTTGCACTGGTGGGTCTAGTAATTCTATCTGGGCATTCTTCTTAATTGTGGCAATCTTTGTTTTCAAGTTGACTTCAGCAGCGTCTCCTCGGCCTCGATCAGTAATTTGGTTATTTTTATAGCGATCCATTTGCACAGGGCGATCGCCGATCAATTTTTCCTCTTTGATTCGCCAAATCAAATGCTCTGTTCGCATTTGTAATTGCGGATCTAAGGAGTTTGCCACCACTCCTCCAGAAAATTCTACGCGTTCTTCACGGGTTGTCACTCGTGCTTCTTGGGCGATCGCTTGTAATTGTTTGTGGGTTCCGTTAAGCTGGTTGCGGACAATCAGCAAATCTTCTTTGGGTCGCCATTCCAACTCATTACCCTGCAACACAACACCATTGCGAGGGTCTGTAGCAATTATCTTTCCTTTGAGAAAAAGTTGCTTACCATCTTGTGCTATGTCTGCCGTTTGAGCTTGTACTTGATAAACAACTTTGCCATCTTGGTAAAGTTCTCCATATGGAGTTTCTGCTTCACCAATTTGTTTTTCTTTGGTGTATTTTGCCCTTTTTGCTCTGACTTTCCATACAGGTCGCCCAACTTCATCTGCTTGTTCTAAGGTAACGTCAGAGAAAGTCAAATTGCTTTCTTTTTCTCCAGGTGAGGGGCTTTCAGAAGGCGGTTTTGTCGTTACTTGAGATTGGCTTGCGCCACAAGCAACGAGTCCTATGACTAGGAAAGAAGATAGAAGAGGGAAAAAAGAAACAACAAGAGAGTTTCTTCTTTCTTCACTATTCCTTCTTCTTTTTTTGCTTTTTTGCTGCAGCATTACTCTTGGATTTCTAGATGACCATCAGTTTCCCTAGGGTCTTCTAAAAAACCCATACTCGATAATGGTCGATAAGGATAGCTTTGGCGAGGGGTTTTTTGAATATCGTCTTTTATCGCTTCTAAATCAATATAGCGATCGCTAACATTAATCAAACTGTCGCTCGTCATTGAGCGCAAGCTCACCACTTCTACCCTTACACCACGATAGCTTACAGAATTCACTGCATAAGCCAGATCTCCATCCCCACTGACTAACACTGCTGTATCATAGGAATCTACTAAAGCCATCATATCCACGGCAATTTCTACATCTAAGTTGGCTTTTTTTGAACCATCCGGCAACTGTACCAAATCCTTAGCAATGACTCGATACCCATTGCGCCGCATCCACAACAGAAAACCCTGCTGTTTTTCGTTTGTGCGGTCTACTCCAGTGTAAAAGAAGGCTCGCAGCAGTCTAGAGCCAGCGGTTAATCTACATAACAGCTTTGTGTAATCAATTTCAATTCCTAGTTGCAGCGCTGCATAAAATAAATTTGACCCATCAATAAATATGGCAACACGACCCCGATTTTCTAAAACTTGCTCTGGCGTAAATATCGAGTCGTTTTCCAGATTATTCAACATTGTTGTCATACCTCTTTTATCAAATGTAATAATTGATACTTAATTGTCTACTTTTAGATGCAAGGTTAGAGCCGCTTATGATAATTTTTCAGGACAAATAAATTTAGTCCCGATAAATCCAGACAAAATCAGTAATTGAAATTTGAAACAACTAATTGTTTTTAGGAGGTTCTATTCGCTTAAAGATTGGTCGAGGTTCACCCAGCTTTTTTTGATTGGTTAGTACGCCCCATGTGCCATGAATGGCAAAAGGAGCAGCTATGGCAGTTTTTATCTGTTCATTAAAATTTATTCTGTAGCCCAATTGCTGGTAAATATCGCTACTAATATCCGGAATCAACGGAGACAGGAGGTAAGCTGCTTGTCTGACTGATTCAAGAACTGCATACAGGACTTGTTCTACTGCTTGTTGCCGTCCTTGTTTATACAATGACCAAGGTGCTTGATCATCAATAAACTTATTGCTGGCTCGCACCAGTGAGAGGATAGCCTCGCAAGCTTGATTGAAAGCTAGCGTTTTATAAGCATTTTCTACCTGTTCCGCAAGACGTAAACCAATGGCTTTTAACGGATTGTCAATAGGAATATCTTCATTTGTGATTGGCGGCACATTTCCAGAACAATATTTCTTCACCATGTTTAGAGTGCGGTTTAGCAAATTACCTAAATCATTTGCCAAATCTGCATTCAGAACATTAATGAATCTACTTTCATTAAAGTCTCCATCCTTGCCAAATTCAATTTCCTTAAGAAAGTAATAACGAACAGCATCACTACCATACCGCTCCACCAGAGCTACGGGATCAAGGGTATTACCCAGGCTTTTGCCCATTTTCTGACCATCTTTGGTCAAAAAGCCATGCACAAAAACTCGCCTTGGCAATGGCAAGCCAGCTGACATTAACATTGCAGGCCAAGAAATTGTGTGGAAGCGCAGGATATCCTTACCAATAAGGTGCAGGTTTATGGGCCACCATTTAGCTAAAGCATTTTCTAACGTTGGTTCTTCGTCCGGTTCTAACAATGCGGTGACATAACCTAGAAGCGCATCAAACCAAACATAAAGGGTGTGCTTGGGATCGCTTGGTACTGGGAAACCCCAATCTAAATTCACCCGCGAAATGGAAAAGTCCTGCAACCCTTGATTGACAAAGTTGAGGACTTCATTTCGACGAGTTTCCGGTTGGATAAAATCCGGTTGAAACTCGTAAAGTGCTTGCAGTTTCTCTTGATATTTCGATAAACGGAAGAAGTAATTCTGCTCGTCTCGCCACTCCACTTCTTTGTTTGTGTGGATAGGACAGCGGTGTCCTTCTAACAGTTCTCTTTCTTCTTTGAATTCTTCACAGGAGACGCAGTACCAGCCTTGTTGTTGTCCCAAGTAGATGTCCCCTGCTTTGGACAGTCTCTGGAAGAATTCTTGGACGATCGCCTCATGACGAGGAGCTGTGGTGCGACTAAAGCGATCATATTGAATGTTCAGCAACTCCCACAAAGAAACAAAACTAGGCACAATCTCATCGCAATATTCTTGTGGCGATCGCCCTTTACTCTCGGCTGTCCGCTGAATTTTTTGCCCATGCTCATCTGTCCCCGTAATCAGCAGCGCCCTATGCCCTAAAAGTCTATGAAATCGCCCCACCACATCTGCTGCCATCGTTGTATAAGCACTGCCAATGTGGGGTAAGTCGTTTACATAATATAGCGGTGTTGTGAGTGCAAATGTCTTTTCTGTTTTATTCACTTGATTCATGGAGAATTAAAAACCACTTGTAAAAAAAATGTTTTCTATCTGACTTATTTTGGTAAAACCACGTCATTATATAACATAACTCTCATATTTTCAATCCATATTTTCATACTAGCAAATTTCTCTGGTTTAACTTTGGTTGATGATAAGTATAAATTCAGTTAATCCTTATAAAAAAGACAAGAAATTCCTGTTAATATCCACAAAAAATTTGTCATTGCATTTCAGATTATTAAAGCATAAACCTGTTCTGCACAATGGGTTTTAACGATTTTGTTGCTCTGACATTTCTACCTTAAGACAGTCGTCCTTATTAGTAAAGAAATGTAAAAATTTCATCAAGTTCAGCTGCGAATTTTTCGGAAAATTCATATTGAAAAGACATGAGTGTAAGTAGCCCCCTTGAGATTTCTCGCTGGTTACTGGCGGCGCTATCAACCAAAATATTTCGTTATTACGAGGATCGCATTCCCCAAGATGCCAGTGTGTTAGTAGTGAGCAATCACCGCAGCTTTATGGATGCACCAATTTTAATGGCGGCGCTATCAAATCCGATTCGCTTTGCTTGCCATCACTACATGGGGCAAGTCCCAATCATGCGGGAATTTGTCACCGGACAATTAGGCTGTTTTCCCCTAGAGGAGGCAAACCAACAGCGTCAGCAAAGCTTTTTTCAACAGTCACAACTCCTGTTGCAGTCAAAGCAAATAGTAGGAGTTTTTCCGGAAGGCACAAAACCGATGGTGGAATTTACCCAGCCCAACCGGGTGGGCGAATTTCAACGAGGTTTTGCTCATTTGGCATTGCGAGCCCAAGTGCAGGATTTAGCAATTTTGCCAATTGCAATAGCGTCCCTTGAAGAAGTTAACACATCTGCCGTACCTTTGAGGGTATTAAGTTTGTTTGACCCTTCAGAACCTTTATTTAATCAACCAGGTTGGCATCCGTTAGTCACATATCGTCGTGTCGCCGTATTGATTGGTCGCCCATATTGGATTAAATTTCTACAAAAAGAAAAATACCAAGGGAAAAAAGCAAAAACTGTGGTGACGGAATTGACAAATCATTGTCACTCTGAAATTGCAAAATTACTACATGAAGGTTGTTACTAACAACTTTTGTCATTAGTCCAATATTGTTTTTCCTTAGTCAGCGAATAAGTATTGACAAATAACAAATGACTAATGACTGTTGACTTATGACTAATGACTCTTGACTCTTGACTCATGACTATTCCAAAAGTAAAGCTCAAGCCGTGTTTCCTCACACCTAAAAGACTCCAGCCAGAGTTTCCGCTGTTTGTATATTTGCCAGGAATGGATGGAACCGGTCAACTGTTGCGATCGCAAACTGCTGGATTAGAAGCCGGCTTTGATGTGCGTTGTTTAACAATCCCAAGGGAAGACCTGACCAGTTGGGATGAGTTAGCTAATAACGTATTGGACTTGATCCATGCAGAATTAGAAAAAAGCTCCCAACGTCCTGTTTACTTGTGTGGAGAATCTTTTGGGGGTTGTTTGGCGCAAAAAGTGGCGATCAAAGCACCGCAGCTTTTTAAGCGCATCGTTCTTATTAACTCAGCCAGCGCCTTTAATCTTCGCCCTTTGTTAACTTGGACTTCTCAACTGACTTATTTAGTCCCATCCAACCTTTATGACATCAGCGCATTAGGTTTATTGCCGTTTTTGGCAGCTTTGGCACGTATTTCCAAAAGCGATAGGCACGAACTCCTGAAAACCATGCGCACCGTACCACCACAAACTGTCCTTTGGCGAATCTCTTTACTGAGGGAGTTTCATGTTGATGATGTGGAATTACGTCGCCTCACTCAACCCGTTTTGGTGATTGCCGGTGCCAACGACCGACTTTTACCTTCTGTGGATGAAGCAAGACGTTTAGTTAATATCTTTCCAAATTCCAAAATGGTGGTACTACCACAAAGCGGACACGCTTGCTTATTAGAAACAGATACAAATCTTTATGAAATTATGAAAGCTAACAATTTTTTAGAAAGTAGCAGCCAAACAGTTGAAGCGGTGGGGTAATACTCAAAATTAATTAAATTTATAGCAACAGCCAAGGTGGTTAGGACATCAACAGATGATACAACCTAGACACAAAAAGACTTTTGACCCAGTCCCCAGTCCCCAGTCCCTAGTCCCCTGCTATATCTTGAGACACGCCATGACCTAACTCTCATATACTGTCGCATGGAAGTTCAACTGTAAAAGTCGTCCCCAGTCCTACCCCCGGACTAGCTACGCGAATAGTCCCACCATGCATTTGTACGAGATGGCACACGATCGCTAATCCCAATCCCATGCCACCGTATGACCTTGTGATTGTGCTATCAGCTTGGCGAAAACGGTCAAAGACGAATGGTATAAACTCAGAGCTAATGCCTATGCCTGTATCAATTACTTCAAGAATGACTGAATGCTGAGCCAATCGTGCTGACTGGGAAGAGTTTAACTCAGAACTTAGGATAGGTAAAATACCTGCAACAGATTGTTGAGGGTGGCAAGAGGTGTCTTTTGAAGTTTCCTTACCTGGAGCTTCGCGAGTTAATGACAATCTGACCTCTACCCTGCCGCATTTGGGTGTGAACTTGATAGCATTAGAAAGCAAATTCAAGATGATTTGCTGTAAGCGCTTGGGATCGCCTAACACTCTGCCTACCCTTGGATCTAAGTTTGAGTGAAGTTGAATTTGTTTGGTATCAGCAGCAGAACGGACATGATCAATCGCTGCTTCGATGATAGGGGCAAGTGGAATTGAAACAAGGTTCATCTCCAACTTGCCTGTAATAATTTGGGAAATATCCAAAAGATTCTCGACTAGCTGTATTTGCGCCCGGGTGCTATGCTCGATTTTCTCTATAGCGCGTGCGGTTGTGGCTGGATTTAAAGAGCCATTTTGTAGTGTTTGTACCCAGCCCAAGATAGCACTGAGGGGCGATCGCAACTCGTGTGAGACTACGGCTAAAAACTCATCTTTGGTGCGGTTTGCCTGAGCCAATTGGGCAGCTTGTTGCCGCAAAGCCTTTTCCAATTGCTTGGTTGGCGTCAGATCAAGAACAAAGCAGATGCAACAATCAACACAACCTTCTAACAAAGCCATCCCAATAAGAATGGGGACCCGGCTGCCATCTTTGCATATAAACTCTTTTTCATAAGGGTTGCAACTGCCAGATTTTTTCACCTGTGCGATCGCCTGCTTATCTAAGCTTAAGTATCCTTTAGGAGTCATATCTATCCATTGCAGCTTGCCAGCACGTAAATCTTCTTTTGTGTAACCGACCATCAAAAGAAAAGCATCATTCGCTTGTGTGATGTTGCCAAGAAAATCCATGACTGTGCTGCCAAAGATGTTAGACTCAACCAAACGCCTAAATTGAGCTTCGCTTTGCCGCAAAGCCTTTTCTGTCTGCTTGTGTTCTGTAATATCTAAAAAGTAAACCGATAGACCATCTGAAGATGGATACAAGCGAACAGCGAACCACTTGTTGAATATTGGGAAAAATTCTTCATAGGTGACACTCACCTGCTGTTCTACTGCTTGATGAAACAGTGTATATGATTGTGAATTGACAGTATCAGGGAATACTTCCCACACTATCAAACCAGTTAGCTCGCTAGCGCTTTTTCCTAAAAGTTTTTCTGCCTGAGAATTCACATAAGTGTAACGCCATTGAGTGTCTATAGTGACAAAAGCATCAGTAATACTTGTAAGAATGCTCGTCATTCGTGCGCGTGCTACTTCAGCCTCTTTCCTTGCTTGTTGTTCGCGTGCTAAAAGGTCGATGCGTTCCAACTCTAAGAGTTTGCGTTCGCTGATATCACGTAATAGCCAGCGTACAGCAATCAGGTTTCCAGAGCGATCGCGCACAGCTGCCATTGTTATAGCAACCTCAACAGGCTCACATTTACGGGGTTTTAGGCGTATTTCCCACTCGTGTAATTTCTCTTGCCGATGAAGCTTGTTCAGATGAGAACGAAAACTTTGCCGTTCTGCAAGGGGAATAAAGGTGACTAGGAGTTTGCCTACCAACAAATACGGCGAAACGTTCAGAAGGATAGCAGCGGCGCTGTTACCTTCTTCGATGACTCCATTGTGATCTGTAAGTAAGTAGGCATCGGGTGCAAACTCTAACAGTTCCTGGTAACGGCAACGTTCTGCTTGCAGCAACTTTTGAGCGTTTTCCAACGAATGATTCTGCTGGCGTAGTTGCTTTTCGGCTACCGTAAGTTTTTCTAAAGCGGCGTGTAGTTCCTCGAACGCTTTGTTTAGAACTTTCTCTGGCGCTGCCGATTCATGAGTACCCTCAAGCAGTCCAGCCAATTGTGATCGCCATACCTTGATCTGCAAAGAAAACTCGTTGACATTCATGAATCAGTGGTTACTGACAAAGCAAGTGAGATATGGCTCAAAACAAGAACTAGTATATCTTTAACAATTGCATAACTAAGCGGGTTTCGGCACTCTTTTTTTTATTTTTTATAGAAATCCTTAATGATTCATAAAACCTCACAATATTTAACACGTTGAGAGTTTTTGGCTTTTGATTGTATGTTGACAGCCCTAACGAATACTTTACAACAGCCAACACCGACTGTTGTGGTAGCTTTAATAAACGTTTATTAGACTAATGGTTGGATAAACCACGAAAGATATTCGACAAATTGTGCTTACAGACAGAGGGAAAAGCAATGGCACCAAAGCTACAAACAAAATAGAAAGATGTTTGCTAGGTGGCTGAAAAATGAAAACAGAACCCCAACAAAAAACAGTAAATTCACCCGCTTCGGCATCACAACAAGCCGATAATCAGTTGCCGAAGCCTCTGCAACAAGATAGAGAATCTTTTTTAAAATCCTTTTTGGAAGCTGGAAAAGGCGTAACAGAAAAAGTCGTTGGGGTCCAACAAGCAGCGGCAAAACAAACAAACCAGTTGATTTCGCAAGGAACTCAAACAGCAGGAAAAGTCGTTAATCGTTTGAGTGAAATCTGGCTGATCCGCAAACTATCTGGGGTATTAAATTTGAATTGGCTCCTTGGTTCTGTTGATAACGTTAATTTGGACAAGGCGGAAGCAGCAGCCAAAAAGCTCAAGGAAAAATACCCTAATGAATCTCCTAGCCAGCTTGCCCACCGCATCATGGTTGAGAAAGCAACAAAGGCAGGGGGAATTGGATTAGCAACTAGTATTTTGCCAGGATTCGCAGCGGCTTTGTTGGCAATTGATTTGGCAGCCACCACAGAGTTGCAGTCAGAAATGGTTTATCAAATTGCAGCTGTCTACGGATTGGATTTAAAAGATCCCGCCCGTAAGGGAGAAGTGTTGGGGATTTTTGGTTTGGCATTGGGTGGCGGTCGTGTTTTGAAAGCAACAGGTTTAGGTTTGCTGCGAAATATACCTTTTGCTGGTGCAATGATTGGTGCTAGTTCTAATGCAACGATGATTTATTCACTGGGGTATGCGGCGTGTCGGTTTTATGAAGCGAAGCTAGATGAATCAAAGGCGCTTACTTCCCAACAGACTCTGACAGAGTTAAAACAACAAAGCGAAAATTATCTGCAAAAAGCCATAGGTCAAGAAGCGTTAATGGATCAAATCTTGGTTCACATGATCCTTGCCAGCCATCCAGAAAAAACATGGGAAGACATTTTGCCTGAGTTGCAAGCTATGAACTTAAGTTCTACCTCCTTGCAAGCAATCTCTCAAAACATTAAATCTCCTCAACCTTTGGATACACTTCTCAATCAACTCAACCGTGATTTTGCTGTACCCTTGTTGGCTCAATGTTACAGAATTGCCCAAATGAACGGTGAGACGACACCAGTTGAACAAAATATCATTCAAGCAATAGCCACCAAATTTGACCTTGATATTAATTCTATTGCATTGAGCGTGAATACATCAAAAGATTTTGTTAATAACAAGTAACCTTTTGCTATTGCTTTGTGGCTTTTTAGGTAGAAATAACCCTTCATGAACAAACTCGGTTTTCCAAAAAAACCGGGTTTTTTGTTAATATTTACTAAAAATTTACCAAGTCGCGCCCAGAATGCCCCCACCATAATCTTTGATTTGGTGGTGGGACGGGCAGTTGCTTTATGCCGGGGAACCCGTCCACCGCACTGCCCTCATGAATGGGCGCTCCGGGATTGGGGGCTGGGGACTGGCGACTGGGAAAAATGTCAAAATTTGGGAGGGGTTGAAGCCCCTTCCATAATTTTTCGGTTGTAAACCCAATCCCCAATCCCTAATCCCTAATACCCAGTCCCCTTCACTGAAAAAATCAAGAAAATCTATCTCAAGGTAAATCCATAAACATTGCCATCAATCCTAAGGTTGATTTTAGGAACACTTTTAAAGTGTTTCATTTGGCTAAGCAATGTAGGAAACTATGTTCTGCAATTCTTTTATTAAAGAACAGAAGCCTAAAGTTGGGGTGAACGTTTATGCCTAACTTCACCTTTAACATAACTGTTGCACAAGCTGCAAGTGTCTTTGTGATTTTCATTGCTTGTGTCGTATTGAGTGGCTGGGTATTTGACATTGCCCTGCTAAAAAGCGTACTGCCAGGACTCGTTACAATGAAAGTCAATACAGCGATCGCTTTCTTGCTGTCTGGGGTGTCACTTTGGCTTTTGTTAAAGCAGAACACAGGCAAAACTTCCTCATCCCCCTCACTCCCTGACTCCCTGACTCCCTCACTCCCTCACTCCTCATCTCCCTCACTCCTCATTGCCAAAGGAAGTGCGATCGCAGTCGTTTTAATTGCGTTAATCACACTATGTCAATACCTATTTGGGTGGAAGTTAGGAATTGACGAACTGCTGTTTGGTGATTCACCAAAAGCTATAGAAACATCTCATCTAGGTGGGATGGAGGCAAATACCGCCGTGAATTTTCTGCTATTGGGTGTAGCGCTATGGCTGTTAGGGCAGAAGACTCACCGCAGTTATTGGCTGGCTCAAGGTTTGAGCTTGATTGTCGCTTTGATTTGTTTGCAAGCATTTGTTGGCTATGCCTACGGGGTGAAAAATTTTTACCAGTTCGGCGTTTATACTACCTCAATGGCGTTACACACAGCACTGGCGTTTGGGGTGCTTTGTGTGGGAGTGTTGTACACCCATCCTGATCGCGGGTTCATGCAAACAATTACGAGTGAACTGAACGGTGGCGCGATCGCCCGTCAGCTGATACCAAGTGCGATCGCGCTTCCCCTAATTCTGGGCTGGTTGATTCTTCTAGGGCAAAGGACAAAACAATACGACCCGAACTTTAGCATATCGCTGCTCGTGGTGTCGGTGGTTGTGATCTGTTTGGCGCTGATTTGGCGTAATGCTGAGTTTATTAACCGCGTGGATGGAGAACGCAAACAGATATTGCAGAAGCTAAAGCAACAAGCTGCGACGCTGCAAGAGCAAGCTGAACTGTTGGAATTGACGTATGAAGCAATCTTTGTCCGTGATGCCGAAAATGCCATTACTAAGTGGAACCGCAGCGCCGAGGAAATGTATGGCTACTTAAAAGCAGAAGCCATAGGACAGGTGAGCCATAAACTTCTCCAAACCCAAGTATCAGAAGGTGGTGTTGAAAACATCGATACTGTCTTACAGCAAACAGGGCGATGGGAAAGCGAACTGATTCACACCCGCAAAGACGGAGTGCAAATTGTGGTAGAAAGCCGTCAAGTTGCGATTCACAATTCGCAGGGTGAACTTGTTGGGTTTTTGGAAGTCAACCGCGATATTACTGGACGCAAACAAGTAGAAGCAGCACTACGCGAAAGTGAAGAACGCTATCGGCTGCTTGCCGAAAACGTTCCTCAGATGGTTTGGATTACGCGTCCCGATGGCTTTGTAGAATACTTCAATCAGCGCTGGCTAGACTACACTGGACTTAGACTTGAAGGAACTTTGGCGTGGAATTGGCAGCAGGTGATTCATCCCGACGATTTGCCAAAAGCCATAGACAAATGGACAACCGGGCTTAGGACAGGAAATCGAGTTGAGGTACAGTACCGCCTCAAACGAGTTGATGGCGTTTACCGTTGGCACATAGCACAAGCTTTACCATTACGTGAGCAAGACGGCACAATTGTCAAGTGGTTTGGTACCTGTACAGATATTGATGACCAAAAACGGACAGAAGAAGCATTGCGTCAAAGCGAAGCGCGGCTGCGGCTATTTGTAGACTCAGACATCATTGGCATTCAATTTGGTGATGTGTACGGGGGATTGAGTGAGGTAAACGATGCCTACTTGCATATTCTTGGCTATAGCCGCAAAGATTTTTTAGACGGTGGAGTGCGCTGGACTGATATAACGCCACCAGAGTATCTGCCGTTCGATGAAGCAGCGATCGCCGAAGCAAAGGTCAAAGGAGCTTATCCTCCTTATGAGAAAGAATATATCCGCAAAGACGGCACTCGTGTTCCCGTGTTGGTTGGGTTTGCCCTGACTGGAGAAACACGAGAAGAGGCGATCGCCTTCATTTTGGACATCAGCGAACGCAAGCGAGCAGAAGCAGAACGCGATCGCTTCTTTACGCTGTCAGTTGATATGCTCTGCATTGCTGGATTTGATGGCTACTTCAAGCGATTAAATCCAGCTTGTGAAAAAATTCTCGGCTATACTCAGGCAGAATTGCTAACCACACCATTTATTGAGTTTGTCCATCCAGAAGACCAAGCAAAAACTTTAAAAGAAGTTGAGAAGCTGATAACGGGAGCCGTAACCATCCATTTCGAGAACCGCTACCGCTGCAAAGATGGTTCCTACAAATGGCTGGTTTGGAATTCTGTTCCTGATGTTGAGTTAAAGTTGGTCTATGCGGTTGCTCATGATATTACTGACCGCAAACAGATAGAGCAGACGCTGCGAGAGCAGGCAGATGCTTTGCGAATCAGTACAGAACGCCTCGATTTGGTTATTCAGGGAGCTGAACTTGGTTTGTGGTACTGCAACTTACCACTCGACAAGCTGATTTGGAATGACCAGTGCAAAGCGCATTTTGGTCTACCACCCGATGCCGAAGTCACTATCAGTTTATTTTATCAACTGCTGCATTGTGATGACCGCGAACCCACACGGCAGGCAATTCAAGCCTCTATTGAGCAAACTGGTGGCTATGACGTTGACTACCGCACAGTTGCTCCAGATGGACAAGTACGCTGGGTTCGGGCGATTGGGCGCACCTTCTGTAATGCGGCTGGCACACCAAACCGCTTTGACGGCATTACTATCGACATAAGCGATCGCAAACGAGCCGAAGCCGCCCTCATTGAAAGCGAGCAGCGCTTTCGGTATGTCACAGATACTGCTCCGATGATGGTTTGGATGTCTGATACGGATAAACTCTGTACCTACTTCAATAAACCTTGGTTGGATTTTACCGGACGCACGATGGAGCAGGAATTCGGTAATGGTTGGACAGAAGGTGTTCATCCGGATGATTTTCAGCGTTGCTTGGAAACATATAGTAATGCATTTGATGCCCGCCAAGAATTCCGAATGGAGTTCCGCCTGCAACGCTTTGATGGAGAATATCGTTGGCTTTTAGATATTGGTGTGCCTCGGTTCACCCCAGAAGGTGAGTTTCTTGGTTACATCGGCTCTTGTCTTGATATTGAAGACCGCAAGCAAGCTGAGGCTCAAATTCGCCAAATTAACGAAACCCTGGAACAACGGGTCAAACAGCGCACAGTTCAACTAGAAGCTGCCAACAGAGAACTAGAATCCTTCTCTTACTCAGTTTCCCATGACTTGCGGGCACCGCTGCGGCACATCACAGGATTTGTAGACTTGCTGCAAAAACGGCTTGGATCAACAGGACTGGATGACACTAGCCAGCGTTACATGAACATCATCACCGAAGCCACCAAACAAGCGGGTAAATTAATCGATGATTTGTTAACTTTCTCGCGTGTGGGGCGCTCAGAAATGCGTCATACCACTACTGATATGAATCTACTCGTGCAAGAAGTGCAACGCGATCTCATATCAGAAAATAAAAACCGCAAAGTTTCATGGCAAATAGAATCCTTGCCTCAAGTATATGGTGACCCCTCAATGTTGCGGCTAGTTCTACGCAACCTATTGGAAAACGCCCTCAAATATAGCAAAACCCGCCCCGTAACAGAAATTACTGTAGGCAGTACCAGCAGTGAGCAAGAAGTGGTATTCTTCGTGCGAGATAACGGCATTGGTTTCGATATGAAATACGCTCACAAATTATTTGGCGTTTTTCAACGGCTGCACAGCGATCCACAGTTTGAAGGCACGGGTGTAGGATTGGCAAATGTCCAACGCATTATTCACCGTCATGGCGGACGCGTCTGGGCAGAAAGTGAAATAGACAAGGTCGCGACCTTTTATTTTTCGCTACCAAGGGGGTCTGGAGTGAGAAGTGGAGAGTAGAGAGTATACGATGGAATTAAAGCGCATTCTCCTAGTTGAAGACAGCATTAACGATGTTGAGTTAATCCTGACTTCGCTAGCAGAAAACCATTTGGGCAATGAAGTCGTTGTCGTTCGTGACGGCGAAGAAGCATTGGATTACCTGTATCGTCGAGGTTTGTATCGTTTGCGTCGCGAGGGTCATCCCGTTGTGGTGCTGCTGGATCTCAAATTGCCAAAAGTTGATGGCATAGAAGTCCTAACGCAACTCAAGGCTGATCCAGGATTGAGAATCGTGCCAGTGGTCGTATTGACCTCTTCCCGTGAAGAGCAAGATCTGGCTCGCTGTTACGACCTTGGCGTCAACGGCTATGTAGTTAAACCTATCGATTTTCATGAATTTGTTGAAGTCATTAAAGGACTTGGGTTATTTTGGGCAATAATTAATGAACCGCCTCCCGGTTCCATCCCTCCGGCACGCAGTACTCAAGGAGTAGCAGGAATATAGCAATGTCAGGTCTAAGGATTCTCTTGCTCGAAGATAGTTTGCTGGATGCAGAACTGATCCACGCCCTGCTCAGCGAAGGCGGTATCGCCTGCGAACAGGTACACGTGCAAACGCAAGCTGAATTCCAGACGGCATTGGAGCAAGATGGCTTTGACTTAATTCTTTCAGATTATTCCTTACCTGGGTTTGATGGCATTACAGCTCTAGAAATGGCGCAGCATTACTGCCCAGATATTCCCTTCATTTTTGTTACCGCAACAATGGGCGAGGAAGTCGCCATTGAAACCCTGAAAAGCGGAGCAACTGATTATGTTCTCAAGCAACGGTTAGAGCGTTTAGTTCCTTCGGTACGCCGTGCGCTGCGCGAGGCTGAGTATCAACGCGCCTGCAAAATTGCCCAAGCAGAACTGTACCGCCGGGAACAGGAATTTAGAGCTTTAGCGGAAAATTCACCGGACGTGATTGCCCGCATTGATACTAAACTCTGCTACTGCTACGTAAATCCCGCAACAGAAATAGCAACCGGAATACCACTAGAAAAGTGGATTGGCAAAACCGTTGCCGAAATGGGGTATCCAGAAGAGCTTGATACTTGGCAAGCAAAATTGCGCCAAGTCTTTGCCACAGGACTTGGTTGCTCGTTGGAGTTCGATTTTACCAGATCAAAAGGACGCATTTACTATCAAACACGTATTGTACCCGAATATACAGAAAATGGCACTGTACAATCATTACTGACCATCGGGCGTGACGTGACAAATTATAAGCTGGCAGAGCAGGCATTACTGGTAAGCGAAGCTCAGTTACGGCAACAAAAAGAAGAATTGGAGCAGGCAAACCGGATTAAAGACGAGTTTTTGGCAGTGCTTTCCCATGAATTGCGATCGCCACTCAATGCGATTTTGGGCTGGGCAAAAATACTACGCAGCCGCACCTTAGATCCAACAAGCTTAAGTCGTGCTTTGGAAACAATTGAGCGCAACGCCAAGTTACAAACACAACTTATAGAAGATTTGCTAGATGTATCTCGCATAATCAGTGGTAAGTTGACTTTGCGTCCTTACCCAACAAATTTGATTCCAGCAATTGAAGCTGCAATTGATACAATGCGTCTAGCAGCTCAAGCCAAATCAATTGATTTGCAATTTACAATTTTAAATTCTGGATTAGCAACCCAAGACAAAATCACAAGCGCACAAAGAGAATTCTCCCTACCTCCCCAATCCACAATCCAAAAGCCAAAATTCCTTGTTCTAGGTGATCCCAACCGATTACAGCAAATTGTTTGGAATCTCCTGTCTAATGCCATCAAGTTTACTCCACACGGAGGACTGGTAGAAGTGAATCTCGAATGGGTAGATGAGGAAGCAGGGGAGCAGGAGAGCAGGGGAGAAAATTCCTTAGCATCCTATGCCAAAATTACTGTAAAAGACACAGGTATGGGTATAAATCCTGAGTTTCTTCCTTACGTGTTTGACTCGTTTCGTCAGGCAGATGGTTCTACCACTCGTAAACACGGCGGTTTGGGATTGGGTTTAGCAATTGTACGTCACCTCGTAGAACTGCACGGTGGGACTGTCAGCGCACAGAGTTCAGGAGAAAGACAAGGAGCAACATTTACGGTGCAATTGCCACTCCTTGAAAAGAAAGATAAGCAAAAGGAAAAAGGAAAAGATACAGGGAAAAATTCTTTTCCCTCATTAGCTCCTCAGTTCAACACCCCATCATCTCCGTTACAAGGAGTGCGCGTCTTGGTGGTAGATGATGACGCTGACTCACGAGATTTTTTGGTATTCGCTTTGCAAGATTTTGGAGCGATCGCCACTGCTGTCACCTCTGCTTCCTCAGCGCTAGAAGTTCTAACGACATTCCAACCAGATATCCTGATTAGCGATATTGGTATGCCAGAACAAGATGGCTACAGCTTAATTCGCCAAATTAGGGCATTGCCACCAGAACAAGGAGGAGACATTCCCGCGATCGCCCTGACGGCATATGCTGGAGATAGGGATCGTAGCCTCGCCCTTGCAGCAGGTTTTCAAAGACATCTCTCTAAGCCTGTGATGCCAGATCACTTAGCAGATGTAGTCGTAGAATTAGTCAACAGTCATTAGTCATTAGTCATTAGTCAAAAATTATTCTCCCCTGCTCCCTCCCTCCCTCCCTCACTCCCTCACTCCCTCACTCCCTACCCCATCTTTCCAATCAGCATAAAGAACCTATTTTGCGCAATACTGGTACAAGAAGTTTTACACAGAATACAGGAAATGGACATTCGTGCGACTGATACTCCCCTACTAGAATGGACGGGGGATGGTTTAGTAATTGGATTATTTGAAGATGCAGTAGAGTTAACTGGCGAACTTGCAACTTTAGATGAAAAGTTGGCTAATAGTATAAAAGAACTCATTACCGAAGAGGAATTTAAGGGCAAACAAGGCAGCAGTGTTTTCACCAGAATAGGTGCTAATAGCCCAGTTCGTAAAATTATACTAGTAGGTTTAGGGAAACCCGAGGCTCTAAAATTAGACAGCTTGCGCAGAGCCGCAGCCACAGCAGCCAGGTTAGCTAAAAAGCAAAAGACCAAAACTTTGGGGATTAGCTTGCCAATTTGGAACAACGATCCAACACAAACCGCGCAAGCGATCGCCGAAGGAGTTCAATTAGCACTATACCAAGATAATCGCTTTAAATCGGAACCAGAGGATAAAGGACCACAAGTCGAAACAGTCGATTTACTAGGACTGGGTGGACAGGAAGCAGCTATTACCCGTGGCAATCAAATTGCCGCTGGTGTATTCTTGGCACGGCAATTGGTTGCAGCTCCCGCTAACTCTGTAACACCAATTACTATGGCGGAAACTGCTCAACAAATCGCCTCGGATCACGGTTTGCAAATAGAAATCCTAGAACAGGAAGACTGTGAAAAATTAGGCATGGGAGCTTTTTTGGGAGTAGCAAAAGCTTCTGAACTGCCACCTAAGTTTATTCACTTAACTTATAAGCCAGAAGGAACACCAAAACGTAAGCTAGCGATTATCGGCAAAGGTTTAACTTTCGACTCTGGTGGACTAAACATTAAAGGTGCTGGTAGCGGTATTGAAAGTATGAAAATTGACATGGGTGGTGCTGCTGCCACCTTAGGTGCGGCAAAAGCCATTGGTCAACTCAAACCAGATGTCGAAGTTCACTTCATCTCCGCTGTGACTGAGAATATGATCAGCGGTCGTGCCATGCACCCAGGCGACATTCTGACAGCTTCCAACGGCAAAACTATTGAAGTCAATAATACCGATGCCGAAGGACGTTTGACTCTAGCAGATGCCTTGGTATTTACTGAGAAGCTGGGAGTCGATGCAATTATTGATTTAGCGACTCTCACGGGTGCTTGTGTCATTGCCTTAGGAGATGACATTGCTGGTTTGTTCTCTCCCGATGATGCTTTAGCTAAGGAGGTAGAGAAAGCATCTGTTGCCTCAGGGGAAAAGTTTTGGCGCTTGCCAATGGAAGAAAAATACTTTGAAGGGCTCAAATCTGGCATTGCCGACATGAAGAATACTGGACCACGTCCCGGCGGTTCAATCACTGCGGCTTTATTCCTCAAGCAATTTGTCAAAGAAACTCCTTGGGCACACTTAGACATTGCAGGTCCAGTTTGGACAGAAAAAGAAAATGGCTACAACGGTCCCGGTGCGACTGGTTTTGGTGTTCGTACTCTCGTAAATTGGGTGCTAAGCGATAGTTGATGCAGTGCTTGGGAGATGAGGGAGTGAGGGAGTGAGGGAGTGAGGGAGTGAGGGAGCCTTTTCTCCCCTGCTGCCCTGCTCCCCTGCTCTTCCTACTTCCTCTCGGGATGCGCCTTTTCCTCGGGCGAAGGAGTACCCATTTGGTTAATCACTTTGATCAACTGGTACAATCGCCCTAAATCTCTTTGATTAAAGTATAAAATCAGGCGGGGTAGCTCAAAAGTTTCATCTTGCGCTTCTTGTGGTAAAGCCTGGCTTTTTTCAATTTGTCCTGTAACCAGAATGTCGCTGAAGTCAGCATTGAGTTGTTCGACCTCAGCATCTGATAAATCTGACTTAAGACGGATGATTAAGCGATCGCCTACGTAGCGGCAGGAGTGATAGACTTGGTAAAAACTGGTAATCGCTTTGCAAGCCACATCCAAGTTGTCTGTCACTGTGTAAAGGCTGGGGTCATCAGGACTTACTAGACCTTTTTGCACCAGTTGCTTCTCGATGTATTCGCTCCAAGACCGCCAGTAATCACCTCCAGGGTGGTCGATTAAAACTAAAGGTATCGGACCAAACTTACCTGTCTGGCTTAAGGTCATGCACTCAAAAGCTTCGTCTTGCGTTCCAAAACCACCTGGAAACAAGGCTATAGCATCGCTTTCTTTTAGGAGAAACAGCTTGCGGGTGAAAAAATACTTGAAGTTAATGAGCTTCGGATCTCCCTGAATAACCGGGTTTGCCTCTTGCTCAAAAGGGAGTTGAATATTTAAACCAAAAGAATTTTCTCGTCCAGCACCTTCGTTACCCGCTTGCATAATTCCGCCACCACCACCTGTCATCACCATAAAGCCCAATCGACAAACATAGCGAGCAAATTCGTACGCCATGCGGTATTCTGGTGTTTCTGGCGATAGACGAGCAGAACCAAAAATTGTGACTTTGCGAACGTGTCGATAAGCATAAAACAGCTGGAAACCGTGCTCCATGTCTGCTAAAGCAGTGGACAATATCTTCCAATCGAGACGTTCAATTTCTTCACTCTTCTGAGCTAGACGCACTATCGTCGTTAGCGCCTGGATAATATATTGCTGATGCTTTGACGTAGGTAACTGTTCAAATAATTTAGCGATATCCGTTTGGAGAGACTTTAATATGTCAAACGACGCAGATGAGGTCATGAGAAGTGCTGCCAAAATGGCATTACATTTTATCTAAATTTCATGTGGAATTTCTAAACCGCTACACGAAGTCCAAAGTCCAGAGTTTTAAGACTTACGGAACAACTCTCTCAGGACTTACGCAAAGTCGAGAATGTCATACTGAGCGAAACAAAGTGTAGCGAAGTATCTGGGAGATTCTTCGTTTCGCGCTTCGCTACACTCAGAATGACACTTTTTCGTTAAAATGCGTAAGTCCTGTCTCTGAAACTCTTATTTCTATGCAAAGACAGCGCACGCTGGGCGCCGAGAGTGCTTGCGCTTTGCGCTTACGTGTCCTAGCCTGCGGCACGCCGCTGCGCGTCTAATAGTTAATTGTTGTGTACTCGATGACGCGATAGGACTTATGCAGCCGTTGGGTGTATTAACAAAGTGTAACGTAATTTCACCTTATGATACCTTACGTAGCAATTTCAACTTTTATACATAATCAGAGATTAGTACAGAGGCTGAAAACTCACCCTACGGTAATTTAATGTTTAGTTTACAAATAATCGCCCACAACAAAAAACTTCCAAGAGCTGCGATCGCCTAAGCGCTACTAAACATAAGCTGAATTACAAAGGCAACAAATCTGTAGAGAGGCGATTGCCGCCTCTCAATTCTTTACGAATCTTTACGACAAAAGAGCAAATCGAAGGCTCTTGAGCAATTTTTCGGCGGTTGTGTTCAAAGATATTTGTCCACAGTGTTAGCTAATGTAGTTTTCGGAACGGCACCGACCACCATATCAACTTTTTGCCCACCCTTAAAAATCATTAATGTAGGAATGCTGCGAATGCCGTACTGGCTAGCAACATTAGGATTTTCATCGGTGTTGACTTTAACTACCTTGAGTTGATTGTTGTACTGGGCGGCAATTTCATCGACAACAGGGGCAACCATCCGGCAAGGTCCGCACCAGGGTGCCCAAAAGTCAACTAAAACAGGAATCTCGCTATCTAGTACTTCCTGTTTAAAGGTAGAGTCTGTAACTTGTGCCGCTGCTGACATGGGTAAAAACCTTTGCCTATTATTATGTTGGAGTTTGCTGAAAATTCTACCATAGCAAAAACCACTGCTTCGGAGTCAGACACATACTTTTGCATATGGCGTTGAACTTATTCAAAATAACTATTTATTAAGGAACCGCCCGAACAGTAGCCGGGCGGAGTGTGGTGTGAGGAGTGAACGGAAACATGCGTCTCCGCTATCTCTATTTTAGGCGACATATGGGATTTTTCCAGTAATAGTTTAAGAGTCTGGAAAAATTTATTTTATAATTCGATGTGCAGCATTGAGTATCGGGCATGGAGAAGTGCGCTTAGAAACGCGCTCTCATGAAAAAGGTCTCTACATTTGTTGGTCGTTAGTTCTCATACAGTACTACTAACCACTAGCTCAAACTCGAGTACCCAGTTGTTTTATTTACCCATACCTAATTGTTGTGCTTTTTGGTAAACTTTACCTTCTGTTAATAAAGAAGGAGCAATCACAACTTCCACTTGCTGCATTTCTTTGATGTTTTTGGCTCCCAGAGTACCCATGCTCGTCTTCAAGGCTCCTAAAAGATTATGAGTGCCATCATCGAGTTGTGCTGGTCCTGTAAGGATTTGCTCTAGGGTGCCAGTGGTGGCGACACGAATGCGCGTGCCACGAGGCAAGACGGGACTAGGAGTCGCCATTCCCCAATGGTATCCTCTTCCTGGAGCTTCGGCGGCTCTGGCAAAAGGAGAGCCAATCATCACACCATCCGCACCGCAGGCAATGCACTTGCAAATGTCACCGCCAGTGATTAAACCCCCATCAGCAATGACTGGCACATATTTGCCAGTTTCTTGGTAGTAATCATCGCGTGCGGCAGCACAGTCGGCGATCGCAGTTGCTTGTGGTAAACCGACACCCAGCACACCACGAGAGGTACACGCTGCACCAGGACCAATTCCTACCAGTACTGCTGCTGCCCCCGCTTTAATTAAATTCAGGGTAACTTCATAAGTGACACAGTTCCCTAAAATCACAGGTATGGGCATTTCTTCGCAAAATTGAGCCAAGTCCAGTGGCACCACAGACTCTGGTGACAGATGTGCAGTAGAAACTACAGTTGCTTGCACAAAAAATAAATCTGCACCTGCTTTTGCCACGACTGAACCAAATTTGCTTGCCCCTACGGGAGTTGCACTCACTGCTGCAATGCCCCCTTGTTGTTTTATTTCCCCAATCCGTTGTTCAATTAATTCCGGTTTAATCGGTTCAGCATAAAGTTTTTGCATCAAGGGAACAAATTCTTCTTTCCCCACTGAGGCAATCTGGTCTAAAATAGGCTCTGGATCGGCGTAGCGAGTGTAAATTCCTTCTAAGTTCAAAACGCCCAATGCTCCTAAACGCGATAGAAGCACAGCCATGCGGACATCAACTACGCCATCCATCGCACTGGCGATAATCGGAATTTCGCGCTCAATATTGCCAATGCGCCATCTGGTATCAGCCAAACTTGGATCTAGTGTTCTGTTTCCAGGAACGAGTGCAATTTCATCTATTCCGTATGCCCTGCGAGCCGTTTTTCCCCGCCCAATTTGAATGTCCACGCTTTTGTTCCCCTATTTGTTCCCCTGTCTGTTCTAGCTAGGGTATCAAAATTATGAGGGGATTTGCAGAGGTTTTGTAAAAGAGACTGGGGATTGGGGATTGGGGATTGGGTAAGGGAGCCTCAAAATTATGTCCGGGGCAATAAAGACCTAGATATATTTCGGGGCAATACATATGCGCTCAATTGTGACTCCTGACTCCTTGTACTAGCAAGACAAAGAAATTATTGAATGATTACGGGAAATTTCACCTTAGCGGGTGAGGAGCTTAGGCGATAGTGTTGTTACCATAATTTCATATTTTATTCAGGTTAGATGTTTTTTAAGCCTTGATCCAATCTGAAACTTTAGAACTCCTTGAATGGTCTCGCCTCTGCCAGCATTTGTCCACCTTTGCGGCAACCAAGCTGGGGACTATTGCTGCACGCCATTTAAAAATTCCGGCGTCGCCACCCGAAAGTGAGCAGCTGTTAGCGCAAACAAAGCAAATCTACGAACTGGAAAACCGCCTTGGTCCAGGGCTGTCGTTTGAGGGAATTCAAGATATTGGCGATTCTTTAGAACGCGCAGAACTGCAAGGAATTTTGGCAGGAGATGAACTGTTAGCGATCGCCACCACTCTCGCTGGGACAAGAAACCTACGCCGTGTGATCGACAACCACCCAGATTTGACGGTATTGAATGATTTGGTTGCCGATTTACGGACTTATCCAGAATTAGAGCAAGAAATTCACAGATGTATAGATGAAAGAGGGCAGGTGAGCGATCGCGCCAGCCTAAAACTCGCTGAAATTCGCACTTCTGTTCGGCAAGTACGCAGTCAACTCACCCAAAAACTGCATAATATTTTACAGGTAAAAGCGAATGCAGTTCAAGAACAAATCATTACACAAAGAGGCGATCGCTTTGTGATTCCCGTGAAAGCGCCCCAAAAAGACGCTGTACCGGGTATTGTCCACGATACTTCCACAAGCGGCGCAACGTTGTACGTGGAACCGAATTCCATAGTTCCTTTGGGAAACCAATTGCGGCAGTTGGTAAAAAGAGAGGAAGCAGAAGAAGAAGCGATTCGCCGTACTTTAACTCAGCAAGTGGGTGCTGTCAAGCCGGATTTGGAAAGGTTGTTAGCAATTGTCACAACCTTAGATTTGGCATTGGCAAAAGCGCGTTATAGTTTCTGGCTCAAAGCAAATCCCCCGCGCTTTATTCACCGCGAGCAAAACGAAACCATTACCTTGCGCCAGTTGCGTCATCCGCTTTTGGAGTGGCAGCATCACCATGAACAAGGATCTGCAGTGGTTCCCGTTGATTTGCTCATTGCGCCGCACATTCGGGTAGTCACGATTACTGGTCCAAACACTGGTGGTAAAACTGTAACTTTGAAAACTCTAGGTTTGGCAGTATTGATGGCAAAAGTAGGCTTATTTGTGCCTGCTCGTGAACCCGTAGAATTACCTTGGTTTGACAAGGTTTTGGCAGATATAGGCGATGAACAGTCGCTACAGCAAAACTTATCCACCTTTTCTGGTCACATTCGCCGTATTAGTCGGATTTTGGCAGCTATAGACGAAGTAGGAGATGAGGGAGATGAGGGAGATGAGGAAGATGAGGGAGATGAGGAGCATAAGACTTCCTCATCCCTCCCCTCGTCTTTAATCCTGCTCGATGAAGTGGGCGCAGGAACAGACCCTGCTGAAGGGAGTGCTTTGGCAATATCGCTACTACAATATCTAGCAGACCATGCGCTGTTGACAATTGCGACCACTCACTTTGGTGAACTAAAAGCACTGAAATATGAAGATCAGCGGTTTGAAAATGCCTCTGTAGAATTTGATGAAAGTACCCTTTCACCCACTTACCGTCTACTATGGGGAATTCCAGGACGTTCCAACGCTTTGACAATTGCCCGTCGCTTGGGTTTGAAACCAGAAGTTGTGGAACAGGCGAAAACGCAACTGGGAGGAGCAACAGACGAAGTTAATCAGGTGATTGCTGGGTTAGAAGCACAACGCCGCAGTCAGGAAACCAAAGCAGCACAGGCACAAGATTTGTTGCAGCAAGCTGAGCGTTTATACAAAGAAGTATCCGCAAAAGCCACAGGATTAGAGGAAAGGGAACGTGCTTTGCGTGCCTCGCAAGAGGTGGCAGTGCAGCAGGCAATAACTCAAGCAAAAGGTGAAATAGCTCAAGTGATTCGCCGTTTGCAGCAAGGTAAGCCAACAGCACAAGACGCCCAGCAAGCAAGCAATGCTTTGAAACAAATAGAAGAAAAATTTATACCAAAAGCACCACCAAAGCCGAAAGTGGGATTTGTTCCCAAAGTAGGCGATCGCATCCGTATACCTAAGCTAGGGCAAACAGCGGAAGTCTTAACTGCTCCTGATTCTGATGGTGACTTAACAGTCCGCTTTGGGATCATGAAGATGACGGTGAAGGTACAAGACGTAGAATCTTTAGATGGTCAAAAAGCTGAACCAGTCGTTAAGGAGTCTAGGAACAGAGGAGCAGAGGACGCCAGGAGCAAAGGAGAGTCAAAAATCACAACCTTGACAGAAACTCCTGCAATTCGCACATCTAAAAATACAGTAGATTTGCGTGGGCGTAGGGTATCTGATGCCGAAATAACTTTAGATAAGGCAATTTCCGAAGCAACAGGACCAATATGGATTATTCACGGACATGGCACGGGTAAGCTGCGGCAAGGAGTTCACGCCTTCTTGCAGCATCACCCCAGAGTCAGCCGTTACGAAGCAGCCGAACAAGCCGATGGTGGTACTGGTGTGACGGTTGCTTATGTTGAATAGTAATAAACTACCCCACCCTGCCTGACGGCTGAGGGTGGGGACTCCCGTGATATCGTTGAAATTTGATTTTTCAAGCAAGAATCCGGGTTTTTCTTGTGGGAATGAGTATAACTTAAATAAGCTGTGACGCATGAAAATTGCATCATGACTCGTAAGGGACGTGGTTTGTTATGAGTCATTTCTCATTAGAGATGACTTATGACAAGTGAATGTCTTAACAAAAAAATAAGCAAATTACACGTGTGTTAGCTTAATCACTAGTAACCAATTGCGCTACTATAAGTAGCGATCGGCTACTAGTAGAAATCTGTATATCTATGTGTATTTTTAATAAAAAATAAAAATCAGCCATATGTCTTCGGCAGACAAAACACAATTAATAAAGCTTATAGTTTTTCAAAATAGCTTTTCGTCATAGAGTTAACACAAAGACCCTGCTGTTCACCAAAATGATAAAAGCTGTAGCTCCTAGCTCCAGCTAATAGTGATTGGAAACCAATCTTCACCCTTGAGAGTCTGGTTTCAAAATGGGTAACAGCAACAGCCCCTACCAGCCTGATCACCTATGCTAAAAGTTATGCACTCTGCCGCGAATTCACCCGCCCCAAGTTCTCAATGGGAGGATTTAATTAACCTCCCAGCCCCGAATTCAGTTCAATGGGACAATATCAAAACCCAGTTGGACTTGGTGCTGTTGGCGTTAGAAACTTTAACTGGCATTGGCTCCGAGGCAATGCTACAAGCGGCAGTCAATCTCAATTTAGAGTCGAGAGTGCCGGATCGCGTGGCATTATGGCGACTACGCCAGTCGAATCCGCTGCGTAAAGGTCAAGGAGGACGAAAAAAACTAGATGTGGAGGAAGCTAGGGCGCTTGTTCTCATTACTTGCTATCTTGCCAAACAGCACCAAGAATTGATTCGCCGTGCTGTTGGTCTATTGGAACAAATGGCGGAAGACAACCGCGAACCTCATCAGGCTGCTTTACTTGGAGATTATATTGATGCTTTCTGCAACACTTACCAAGAGCGGATGGAGGAAGACGCGACAATTTCCACTGATGAACTTACCCACCTGGCACTGAAAATGCTTATAGATTTACTTTTTTACAGTGGACCTGGTGGGCATCGGCGTTTGTGGTTAGCACTGATTGACCGTTCCATCAAATTCTAGATTTGAGATTTGCGAGATTTTAGATTTCTCAATCAAAAACCAAAAATCAAAAATCAAAAATCAAAAATCAAAAATATCCTGCTCGCAGTTCCTGCCATGCCTGTATCAAATTCTGTGATCCGTCGGTATACACCGCCCACTTGCACGCTTGAAATCTTGGCGCAGAGTTCAGCTTTGTCTCAGTGGACGGGTAAATCTGTGCTGAAGCAGCTAGAGTTTGAGCTTCGCTTTGATGATCCGCGATTGCCAGAGGAAAAGAGAATCGCAATTAAAGGCGACAGCGACCAGCTAGAAGCTTTGTGTGCAGTGGTGACAAACTATGTCCAAGAGTTCCTGCAAATGTCTCCTGACAGCTTTTGGGCAAATTTCTCCAGAACACATGACGCAACTTTCATATCTGATGAAGCTGAACAAAGAAATTTTAACAATCCCTCTTTACTAGAAACTCAAGCGATAAACTCCTTTACCCAGAGACCAGTTGCAGATATACACATAAAACCTAGCACTCACTTAACTCACAACCTTTTTCTTGGTTCTCTGGCAAACCCGGCATCTGGTCATGTCATTCAACTTAGTCTGCTGCAATTATTTGACTTAGCAACTGCCCTAGATGAATATTCTGCTGATGTCATGGCGCTACCAAATCTCACGCCTCGTTCTACAAGGAGTCGCATACCGACTTGGGCACCAGTTGCAGCAGTTTTGGTTGTAGCTGTGGGTTTAGCACCACTGACTTGGCAGTATGCTAACCAAAACAGACAAAAGCAGACAGCCAAAAAACCAACGGCACAAGAGAAGATTGCTCTAGAATCTTCACCTTCACAAAACCCATCCATATCAACACTACCTACATTAGCTCCGCCTGATAGTTTGCCTTCGCAGTCGTTGCCACCGCTTGGTTCTCCCTTACAAGTACCTAATTCTACTGCTTCTCCACCAGCGATCGCTCAAACATTGCCTAGTGTGCCTGCAACACCTCAAATACCTCAAACAGGTGCAAAATCTGCACTACCCTCTGCCTCCCAAACATCTCCTAGCCTAGGTAATGTCCCCACAGCACCTTTACCATCTTTGGGAACTACGCTGAATATACCTGGAACACCAAAAGCTCCAACCCTGTCAACCTCTCCACAGAACGCAGCACCAAAGCCACAAATTGCGATTCAATCCCAGCCCCCACTTAGCAGTACACCATTAACTGCAAACCGTGGCACTTCTGCATCAGCGCCAAAGAATTCGACGCCGAGTGATTTGCCTAGCACAGGTATCGGGAGCGATACCTCAACAGCCTCTCCACCACTAGCCAGTTTAACCAATCCCAGTGGTGGTGCTACCCGTGAGCCATCTTTCTCGCAACCAGGCACCTCTGAACCAAGTGGTACTGATGCATTAATCACCAGATTGCGGGAAGCCCGTAGAAATAGAGGCAATCTCCCTACAGAAGTGGCTACAACTAGTAGTGGTACTGCTACCAATAGTGACACCTTATTTGATACGGCTCAAGTGGCACAAGCTAGAGAAAAATTGAAAAAAGGTTGGCAACCGCCTTCTGGATTGAGCCAAAGCATTGAGTACAGTTTAATCGTGGCTGTTGACGGCTCAATTGAGCAAATTTTACCTTTAGGAAAAGCTGCCAGAGATTACGTTGACCGCACAGGGATGCCTCTGATTGGTGAACCTTTTGTTTCTCCTAATAAAAATGGACAATCTGTAAAAATTCGAGCTGTTTTTAGTCCCGATGGCAAGGTGCAGACTTTCCCTGAGAAAGAATAGTTCAGCAAACTGATCCAGTTTAATCATTAAAAATAGGAGGACTGGCCAAACCAGTCCTCCTAAATGAGGTGAAACTAACTTTAATAACGAGATTTTTTACGGGTTAGTTTTTGCCTTTTGCGTCGCCGTTGAGCAGCAATAACTGCCCCTTCCACTGGATATCCAATTAAGGGAATAACCTGATATTTGCGTTCTTCTTCTAAGTTTTTCAATTTGGTGTAATCAACCCAATAGATGCAATCAACAGGACAAGTGTCAATTGCTTCTTGAATAACCTCTTCTGGGTCGCCATCTTGACGAATTACACGCGATCGCCCGTAATCTGGTTCAATATAAAATGTGTTACGGGCAACATGGGCACAGTGCAAGCAGCCAATACAGGTAACTTCGTCCACATAGACACCCTTTTGCCGCAAAACACCACCCAATTCTGGCTCAAAACCAGAACGTTCTGGTGCGTCTCGTAAAAAACCACCCAATTCTGGTTCAAAACCTGAGCGGTTTTCTTCCTCTTGTTCCGGCGACGGCAAAAAATCAGACATTACGCACTCCAGCGCTGTACTAATAGGCGGATGGAACCATCTTCATTTTTTTGTTGTTCAGCAATTTGAAATCCAGCACGAGCACTTTCTTTGACTACTGTTTGGTATGCATAGCGTTGTGTGACGCGACGCAAGAAACCTTCAACCGATACGTCTTGTTGCCAGTACTGTAAGTCAGCAACCAGTTCGTATTCTTTGCCAGTCCATCTAAAGCCGATATCATAACCATTTTCCTGCTCAATGGTAACTTCGGCATTATGGGTTTGACCGCGATAACCACGGACTTCGCATGGACCTTGCTTCCACTCTATACCCAATTCTGTCAATGCTTCTTTCAAGGAATCAATGTTACGGATTTGGGTCTTGATTTGGCTAAAGTGTGACATGATGGTTCTAAATCAATGTAACTAAACTAGTTTGAAAACTTACCAATCGCTGTAGCTGGTTTGCGTGTTCACCACACCAGATTGCTGCACCTTGGTAGCAAAGTATTCTGAAGTTGACTCCTGAGTTAGTACTAGTCCTAGCTGTGCCTCTATCGCTGCTGTAACTTCAGCGCACGACGCACCCACAATGCCAGTAACTTTTTCTTGTACCCGACCGTCTGGATAAATTACGAACTCTAAAGTCTCCATACTTTTTGCTAACCAAAATCCTAGGCTTGGACAGTATTGCTGTAGCAACTTGCTACAAAAGTAGCCATGTGAGACAGCGTTTTCTCTTAGCTACAAATTTGCCATTTGTTAACTAATGTTCCATCTCTCAAAATATATATCTCATAAACTTAACAAAACTTATTATTTGTATAGGGTACTACTTCTCATATTTGTTAGTTTCTCTTAACCTTATCAATTTAGTCAAGCTAAAAGTTCGACTGGTAATTTCAGGGACATAACACCTAAAAACCTGCATAAGCAGTAGTAATAGCCTCATAAACGGTCATTTTTGTCAAAAAATTTGTTATTATCATCAAAAATAAGCTATTTCATATCTTGCACCTGACTTGCCTGTAGGAATCAAATCCTATGACTTGTCAAACAAAGTTTGCCTCGCTAGAGTGTCAAACTCTTAATTTTTATGATTCTACCAGCAGCGGTGGGGAGCCACATAGAGTTGTGAGTATGGGAAAAAGCTACCCCACCACTGGAATGGAAAATTCAAAATTCATTTTTAACTTTAGTTTTCAAATATCAATTTGGAATTAAAGCCGTATGGCAAGGTAGATTTAGTTCATCAAGCCGGATCAATCTTGCCGGTGGCGATCGCCATGAGTATTGGTGCTTTGTAAAAACAAATCCGAACTCACAACTGAGCATTACTGACTCCTAAACAGTAGGATAAGCTGTTATTTAACTCTAGAAAGTTGACCATGAATGCAGAGCAAGTGACAGGTTCTACTCATCTCCCCAAAGCGATGCGCGTAGGAGTACTGGGCTTTGGTGGACTGGGGCAAGCTGCTGCCAAAGTACTCGCCCCAAAACGTGAAATGATTTTAGTGGCAGCGGCAGACAAGCAAGGCTATATCTACGCCGCTGATGGTTTAAATGCTCAAGAATGTATTACAACTTACCAATCTCAAGGTTCAGTGGGTTATTTAGAACCCTTGGGGACTTTAACTCATCGCAGTATTGAGGATTTAATCGAAAAATCTCATCCTGTAGATGGCTATTTTCTGGCTTTACCCAACTTACCGAATAATTTTATTGCCTCTGTAGCTCAGCAGTTTATCAAATCTGGATGGCGCGGAGTTTTGGTGGATGCAATTAAGCGCACCAGCGCCGTGGAACAACTGCTGGCGATGAAACAGGAACTGCAAGCAGCAGGAATTACCTACATGACAGGATGTGGGGCAACACCAGGACTGTTAACAGCAGCAGCAGCTTTAGCCGCCCAAAGCTACGCCGAAATTCATCGAGTGGAAATTACTTTTGGAGTGGGAATTGCCAATTGGGAAGCTTACCGCGCCACCATCCGCGAAGATATTGCCCATATGCCAGGGTTTAGCGTAGAAACAGCTAGGGCAATGACGGATGAGGAAGTAGAAGCACTTCTGGATAAAACTAATGGCGTACTGAAGTTAGAGAACATGGAACACGCTGATGATGTGATGCTGGAGTTGGCAGGAATTGTGGGACGCGATCGCGTCACTGTTGGCGGCATAGTCGATACCCGCAATCCCAAAAAGCCCATCAGCACCAATGTTAAAGTTACTGGTCGTACCTTTGAAGGTAAGATTTCCACCCATACCTTCACATTAGGTGATGAAACCAGCATGGCAGCTAACGTCTGTGGACCTGCCTTTGGCTATCTCAAAGCTGGCATTGCATTGCACCAGCGGGGTATTTATGGAATATTTACCGCTGCTGAAATCATGCCTCAATTTGTTAAGTAGCTATTAGCTATCAACTATCAGCTTGAGTATTAAATTATTTATATTTTGTGGGCTGGGTTGAGTAAGTAAACCCAGCTTATTTATTGCCTTTCACACCCTAGCTCCAGAAATTATAAGGTTTGGATATTTTAATAGATAAGCTACGTATAATATCATGTTTTTATGATTTTTGATATGAAAAAAGAAAAAGTTAATTATTAGAAAAAATAAAAATTTTTATTAACAATTTTATCCCTTATAGGGGGATTGCTCGGCATCAACAAATCTGCGTTTAATAATGATGTAATAACTCAATTAAGGAAATTGAGATGGTTATCCGCAGTTTGAAAAAATTGCTCTTGGCAGGTGCAATTCTACCATTGCTTTTGCAACCAGCTTCAGCACACGTCGTCTGGTTTGATTATCAAAATGGAGAATACAATCTATTATATGGTCATCCAGAAGAAGGACCGCTACCTTATTCTCCGGCAAAACTTAAGGAAGCCACAGCTTATGATGCAACAAGACAGGTAGTGCCATTTACTATTAATCAGAAACAAGATGGACTTTCTCTTACTCCTGACAGCGAAATAGCGGCGTTAACTGCATTTTTTGATAATGGCTATTATGCCAGAATATCCGAAAACCAATCTCGCAATATTTCAGAAGCAGAAATAAGTCAATACCAAAATGTGAGTCATAATCTGAAGTACACCAAAGCTCTTTATGATTGGTCTGACACTCTAGCGCAACCCTTCAACCAACCACTGGAAATTATACCTTTGGAAAATCCTTTTGCAGTTCAGGAAGGAGACAGCCTGGAAGTTCAAGTATACTATCAAGGACAACCACGTTCAGATGTGACAGTAGAATACTTGGGTCAAGAAGTCCCTGAAGGTAACAACGGCATTTTTTCCATCCCTATTGGTGTTGGAGGGTTGCAACAAATTGAAACCAGCTACTCGTTTTTGTCAGATACGAACCTGAGAATTTCTTACGAAAGTAGCTTTACAGCGCAAAAAATCTCTGTTTTTGAACCATCGGCATTACTTGGTCTTGGTGTAGTTGGTTTGCTGGCATTACGCAAAAAAAAGAATTGAACTTAACAGTCGAATTGAAATAAAGAATTTAGCTTAACACCCAATTTGTCATTTTGAATTTTGGATGATTTTTGTGCAAGCCCTAAATAAGCCAACTTTATTCATCAGTTTATTAGCTTGTTTTTGTCTGACATTTTCTCTTATTGAAGTGAGGGCAGAAACACCAGAAGAGTGGGTAACATTAGGGAAACGAGTTCATGGTGGGTTTGGAACTTATATTGCCTTAGGCATTAGGATTGGATTAGATGCTAAGGAAAGGCTGAAAGCACAACCACGCGATTTAGATGTGACTTATCAAGATGGAGCAAATTCACCTTGTCCTTGCGTCGTTGATGGCATTATGATTGCGACAGTCGCCACACCCGGGCAAAATTTGCTGCGTGTTTTGCCAAGTAAAACCAATGGGGATTTGTTTGGAGTCGCCGTAATTAAGCACAAAAAAACAGGAGAGTCTCTTCGCTACACAATACCCAATTCTGCTAGAGTGCTGCTGGATGGTTGGAACAAGGACAAAAAGGGAATAGAGCGCTATGATGCTGTCATGAAAGCCCCCCAAGCATCTCTTTTTCAGATAGAAGAATAAGTTTAAAAATATTCAATAAATATTCAATCATAGGTCTATCGTTGCCTTAGGCTATAGCAGCCCAAAATGATTTGTGAAATCTGCCATACAGAGTATTGACCGTTGAGTGTTGAGTGTTGACTGTCAACTGTTAACCGTCAACGGCCACCACGGATATTTTTCACAACTCAAATAGGATTGCTATATAGCTGAAGCAGGTTCTAATACAGTTCAGGACTCAGTCGTCAGAGAAAAGTAAAATTTGCTCTCTGTCTGGCTTTTAGACAAGAGGATTGTACTTCATTTACTTGGGATGGGCTGTATAAAAGTCATTGGGGTCTATGTCAACAGGAAATAAAAAAATTTCCCGATTTGAGAGCAATGCCTGATAACAAAGGTTAATTGCTTTGTTCAAGGTACAAAATTTGATTGGAATCCATCTGCCGTCGAAGAAAAAGTAGACAACAACTCGGGTCGCTATGTACTCTTCCAACGGGAGTGGAATTTGCCAAGGTGAGAACACAAGCTAAAACTAATATTATGTACTAATAAGTACTAATAGTTTGCGGTTGCAGAAAGTTATTGCAACAGTCGCAAGTAAGATTTTTTATAATTTATCTCAGGTTTATCTCAACTGTATTGGAGCAGGTCCTGACGATTCTCGCACAACTAGTTTCGTCTCAAGAACCTTATGCGGATTTTCATTTAAGTCAAACACACCGCCCATTACGAAATCTGGTATTTTGTCTGTCGTGGCAGTAGCAGTTTTGTGTGAATCCCTATCAGCAATTGAAATACCAAGAAGCAGTTCAGCCGCGATCGCCCCTTTTTCAATAAGTGGTTGCTGGATTGTTGTTAAAGATGGTCGGATCACAGATGCCAAGGGAATATCATCGAAACCAACAATCGATAAATCTTTTGGAACAGACAAACCAAGATGTTCTGCGGCACGTAAAGCGCCAATCGCCAGAATGTCACACATGGCAAGAATCCCAGTTGGTCTTGGATCTTGTTTGAGTAAAGTCAGCGCAACTTCAAAAGCATCATTTTCACTGTTTCTAGGCGGACACTCTACAATCGGAACTTTGTTAAAGTCAAGACCAGCCTCTCGCATTGCATCTTCGTAACCGCGTAGGCGCAGCAGCGAAATCTCAAACGCAGCGCGTTCGAGTCGTTGGCTATTGACTGGACCTACATACGAGTCAGACAGCAAATCCATCGCGATAATCCCCAGTCGTCTGTGATTGAGACCAAGTAAGTGCAGGGCGGCTTCACGAGCTGCTTTGTGATCATCAATGCGAACCAACGGAACGCCGCTTAGGTTTGGCTGATCGACTACGATGACTGGCAGTTTTCTTTCCAAGACTTTCGCCACAGCTTCGCTATCATCTGGCATCGAGTAGACAATGAATCCATCTACTGCCGCTTGCTGGATTGTCATTTGCGCTACATCACTTTCTAGGGTAGGTACGATCAACAGACTTGCTTTCACCTTTTCACACACGCTAGAAACACCTTGTAAAAAGGCGATCGCCACAGGATCTTGAAAAGCGTATGGCAGTGCTTCAGAAAAGACTAAGCCAATCACACCTGTTTTTCCTGTTCGTAACATCCGCCCCATGGGATTTGGACCTGCATAACCCATTTGCTTTGCCATTGCCAGCACTCTTTCCCGCAATTCTGCAGATATCTGGTCAGGTCGATTAAAAGCGTTCGATACCGTAGTTCGCGACACTCCCATCGCCTTAGCTATATCCTGTAAAGTCACGGATTTCAGTGCCTTATCCTGCTGCATACGTTTGATAACAATCTTTCCTCAATTTTGCCGCGCTTATTGCATCAAAGAGTTCTTGATCGTTCAAGAAAACATCTTTAAAATAGTTTGTGTCTTATCTGAATCGATTCAGAGATGCCGTTCACTATACTCCATACTGAGGATTTCTCATGAGAACTTATCAACAGGGGCGCTGGATTGGAGTGGCGATCGCATTCTACGCCTTTATCGCCATCGGCATTGCTGAGGGAGGTCTGGGAGTGCTGCTGCCTTCAATCCTGTCCACCTATCACCTCACCCCTGCAACCGTTACATTCTTGTTCATTAGCCAAATCGTGGGTTATGTCGTTGCTGCACTAACCAGTAGCCTAATCAGCACCCGACTGGGGCTTGCCCGAATGCTGTTGTTCGCCTCGGTTACGCTTACGAGTGCGCTGATCATCTACGCGCTTACCCCTTACTGGTTCGTCATGGTTGCCGCTGGAACACTACTGGGTCTTGGAATCGGATTGATTGATGCTGGTATTAATGCCTACATCGTTAATGACCAACGCAATGCTAATCTCATTGGTGTGTTGCATGCCTTCTATGGGATTGGTGCATTACTCGGACCTGCTGTTGCCACTGCGCTTCTTTTGCTAGGGCTTGGCTGGCGGCTCATCTACCTGGTGTTTGCTTGTGTTGTAGGACTGCTAGTTGCAGGAGTCCTTTGGACTGTTGTGCATCGCTATGCTCCCATGACTGTGCGAGTTACAGCATCCGATACGAATGCTTGGGCAAATCTACGTTCAGCCCTTAGAACACCCGTAGTCCTTGTAACAGGGCTGTTCCTGCTAGTCTACGTGGGTACGGAAGCATCTCTGGGCAACTGGGCTTACACAGTTCAGCATATTGGTCGTGGCATACCGGAGGTAGTTGCAGGTTACAGCGTCACTGCTTACTGGCTAGGGTTGACAATTGGGCGCTTCAGCCTTGGGTTCTTTATGCAGCGACTTGGTGCAGTTCGCACACTTGATATTTCCTTAGTATTGCTAGTAGGTGCTTTAGTGATGTGGTGGTTATTACCAAATCAATTATTGAGCTTGCCTTGGATTGGTTTTGCCTTAGCTGCCATCTTTCCGGCAACAATCTGGTTAGTGCCACAGCGCGTACCCACTTCGCTTGTACCAGCAACAATTGGGTTTGTCACGAGTGTTGCCAGTTTGGGTGCAGCCACTATACCAACTGCCGCTGGTTGGGTAGCAGCTCGTGCTGGTTTGGAGACTATTCCAGCGTTAATGGTACCATTGGTAATTCTTATGGCTGTTCTGCATCGGTGGTTGGTGCGCCATAGTTTGAGATCCGGAAAAACCTGATCGCGCAATGTATTTATAAAATGTATTTTATGGAAACTTATCTTTACCGCGTCTTTATGAAAGATTTAGAATTCTTTCCCCATTACGATTGACGAATAAATAACATTAAGAAAACCGTTCGTTTACTTTTTGTTAATTCCTCTTGTTTAACCGTTTAGCAGTAGCTAATGGTTCACTTATCAATTAATAAAAAGACAGATAACATGGGTCATTATGAAGAGACGCAAAATTTTTAGCCAATTATCCAACCTAGATAAATCAGTACTTCCCGGAGATTTTATCCTAGTCATTCTTAGCATTTTAGTGGTGCTAGTAGCTACACTGTTTCCCTTTAATTTCTCCTTTCCAGATACTTTTTCACTATCAGAACTTGTTGCCAGTTTTGACAACTCAAGTTTTTTTAAAGACCAGGTAAACAATGTTTTGTTGTTTGCGCCTTTAGGCTTCGGTTTTGCCAGTCTCTTACAGAGAATAAGGATGAAACCGACAATTCAATTTTTAGCAGTTATACTTGTGAGTGCAGGCTTATCATTCACAGTTGAAGCATTGCAAGTGTTTCTGCCTTCAAGAACACCTACTCCTGCCGATATTTTTAACAATACGATAGGTGGATTGGTAGGTTTAATTTGCTTTTATCTATGGAACCCACAAAGCTTTATCTATACCTTAATACATAGAGAAAATAGTAGAGCTAGCAACTCTATCAAAAAACTAACTTTATTTTTTGTTGGATACATACTCATATCATTTCTGATTTCAATTGCCTGGCAACATACAACTAATTTGAGCAATTGGTCTTTGAACTATCCACTTTTAATAGGCAATGAGCAAACAGGTGATAGACCTTGGCAGGGATATGTTTCAGAAGTTTCTATTGCTGACAGAGCAATTTCTAAAAATGAAGTTTCACAAGTATTGAATCACCAAAATGACTCGAAGACTATCGGAAAGTCTTTGGTAGCTTCCTATGAATTAACTGGTAAAGGAAGTTATCAGGATCGTAGTGGTCAACTTCCCGAACTACTATCAATCGGGCAGTCACCAGACATTGAAGATGAAAAAGGTGTTGCTTTGAGTTCCAGCCATTGGCTAAAAACAAGAGAGCCTGTGACCTTATTGAGTGAAAGGATACGTGAAAATTCTCAGTTTACAATAATCACTACCGTTGCTACTGCTGATACAGACCAGACTGGACCTGCACGGATAATCTCACTTTCAGGTGATTCTCTTCATCGCAATTTTACACTGGGACAGCAGGGAAGTGACCTAGACTTACGAATACGAACACCCATAACTGGAGCAAACGGGGCAGACACAAAATTAAGTATTCCTGGTATTTTTGCAGATACTCGCCCCCATCAGATAGTCATCACTTATTCTGGGGCGACTATCCAAGTTTACGTAGATAAATCACAAAATACCTATTCTTTGAATTTGCTGGAATTAGTTCCAAAAGAACAGAAAATTTTTTACTATGGACTGACTTTTATCCCTCTAGGGCTTTGCTTAGCGCTTTTGACGAGTCTTGCCAAAAGAAAGTTAAGTTTTAATAAATTATTGCTTGCTAGCGGAATATTATTACCTTCTTTGATATTAGAAGGTATTTTGGTAAGTGATAGCGGCAAAAGCCTTAGCCTGAAAAACCTGTTACTTGGTATATTATTTACAGCCGGGACGACACTAATTTTGAGATGGCGGGCTTCGATGGTGCTGAGAAAAGCAGCCCTAAACAGGGTATAAAGTCGAGTTAAAGAAGTCTGATTGTTGGGCATCGCGCGATCGCCCAACACAAACAATAGACTTCCTACATTCATTCAAAAAAAAGAATAATTAACCACAGATGGACACAGATGGAATCAAAGAAATGTAATCTTGTTTAATGGTATCTATCGACTTTCTGAACAGAAAATTTCCATTGTGTTCTCGTCTTCCAGAAATTCCGGTATTTTAATGATAAATGGCAAGTCAGCTCCTGTAAGACCCCGTTTGATGCGTTCTGGTGTTTCTGAAAAAACCACAAATAGAGGATATATAATATTCGTCCCCTCACTAAGTATGTGTGTGTAGTGGTTAGGCATAAGCCACTCATAGTCCTTGTCTAGCCAAACCTCTGTTTGTCGCCAACGTCCCAAAAAGTCAGAAAAATCTTCATCGGGACGATGAATAAAAATGAGAATTTCAGGTGATGTTTTGATTTTCCATTCTGGATCACACATTAAAATAGCTAAATCACAAGGTAAGCGAGTTGCTTCTGCTACTGTAGTCACGTTACCACGAAGACGGGCTATTGGAAGTGGAATAGTGATCACGCTTTCATCTGGACGACGCAAACTAGGAATCATTTCCAGATAGGGACGATGCTGCTTCAACAAGGCGATCGCCGCAATCTGATTACTGTACTCTGCTAAGCAAGCTTCGTAATGCGATTTTTGCACCGGCATAGATAAAAAAATTCAAAATTCAAAATTCAAAATTCAAAATTATCGGATTGATATATAGCAATCCTAAATGATAAGCCCTGCGGGCACGCTGCGCGAACGTGAAATTCTCTCTTTTCTCTTTTCTTGGCGTGCTTGGCGTCTTGGTTCAGCAGTCCGGTCTTGGGGGTTTCCCCCATGAGGAACTGCTGAACCCGAAGGGCGGTTGATAATTTTCATAAATCAAATAGAACTGCTATAGTCGTTAAAAAAATTAGAAATGATGAATTATAAATTTTTTTCTTATTTATCATTCATAATTTTTCTTTGCCTATCCCAAGGTATCGAATACCTTGAACATAGGCAGGTACATCGACAGCAAAATTGTACCTACCATCCCCCCCAAAACCACAATCATCACTGGCTCCAAAACGCTGGTTAGTGCTTTGACTGTCTGTTCGACTTCATCTTCATAAAAATCTGCAATTTTAATCAACATACTATCTAATTCACCAGTCTCCTCGCCGATACTAATCATTTGAATCGCCATAGAAGGAAAAACTTTTTCCTTTTGTAAAGCAAGACTAATCATACCTCCTTGTTGAATTTCTACACGTGCTGCATCAATAGCGTTGGCAATCACCTGATTTCCTGATGTTTCCCGCACAATTTCTAAGCAAGTGAGAATTGGCACACCTGAACGAGTTAAAGAACCAAACGTCCGGCTAAAACGGGCAACGGATGATTTTTGGATTAAGTCACCAAACAACGGCATTTTTAGATAAAGGCGGTCTATAGTTTCACGTCCAGTTGGTGTTTTGTAGTACTGTCTATAAGCAATTCCTGCTGCAATCACAATACCAATGACAAGCAACAGCCGCCAACTTCTCAAAATTTCACTTATCCATAACATAAACTGCGTTAGAGGAGGCAATGTAGTTCCTAATTCTTTAAAAACATTTGCAAAAATAGGGATGAGAAAAACAGTCATCCCGATAAAAATGGCAACTGCCAAAAATCCTACAACAACTGGATAAGCCAGTGCTGATTTAATTTGATTTTGTAATCGAGCAACATCTTCTAACAATTTGGCTAAACGATTTAGTACTTCGTCCAAAACACCACCAACTTCGCCAGCCTCAACCATGCTGACATACAAATTATCAAAGCAATCAGGATGTTTCCGCATTGCCTCAGAAAGATTAATTCCACTTTGGACATCAGCGCTAATCCCCAAAAGAGCTTGTTTCAGTTTAGGGTTGTTACACTGCTCAGATAAAACACCCAAACTTCTAACAATTGCTACTCCCGCATTTACCAAAGCAGCAAATTGACGAGAAAACACGGCTTTATCCTTGACTGAAACGTTCGTAAATTTGGTTTGAAGTTGTTTGAAGTTAAAGCGTTGAGGTTGTTTTTTCAGGTCTTGAACTACGTAACCTCGCCGTTTAAGATTCATACGGGCTTGAGCTAAGGAATCAGCCCTAATTTTTTCTATTTTCGGTTTCCCTTGCAAGTCCCTAACACGGGCAATAAATGTTGGCATATTCTCAAAAATTCAAATAGTAGATTAGTCATTCAACCTCTTTAAAAAGTCATTTTTATGATAATTAAACCATAGATGGACACAGATGAACACAGATGATTTATCTGCGTATATCTGTGTTTATTTGCGGTTATAAATATCTATCAATCATACTTTTACAATAAGTCGAATCAGATTTGTTCAGTCAAATATGAATATGAAAAAGTATTTTTTATAGTTTTATACCTTTTGACTTTAACTTTTTAATGTGCTTTCGCAGCTAGTCCTGGTCTTCCACCTGCTTGTGGTGCTAAACCACCGATCATACGCTGAATTTCATCTCCCCTAGAAGTTTTAGACATCGCCGCTTCCAAGGAGATAACTCCTGCTTTATATAAATCTGCTAAAACCTTTTCTAAAGTTTGCATCCCGAATTTTCCGCCAGTCTGGATAGCGGAATAAATTTGAGATGTTTTTCCTTCACGAATCAAGTTAGAAATAGCAGGAGTCACAACCATAATTTCTTGAGCCATCACTCGACCAAATTCTTCTGGTTTGGGATTTTTTCTGGGAACCAAAGTTTGGCTCAAGACTGCTACCAGTGAATTCGATAACTGCACTCGCACTTGAGTTTGTTTTTCTGGGGGAAAAACGTCGATGATTCTGTCTACAGTCTGTGCTGCTGAACTGGTGTGTAAAGTACCAAAGACTAAGTGTCCTGTTTCCGCTGCCGAAATAGCCAATGAAATTGTTTCTAAGTCGCGCATTTCGCCTACCAAAATGATATCTGGGTCTTCCCGCAGCGCTGCTTTAAGAGCATTGGCAAAGCTTTTTGTGTCTTCACCAAGTTGCCTTTGGTGGATGACACTTTTAATAGGTTCGTAAACAAATTCAATAGGGTCTTCTACTGTTAAAATATGCTCTGCGCGGGTGCGGTTAATTAAGTCAATCATTGCGGCTAGGGTTGTTGTTTTCCCAGAACCCGTGGGACCTGTCACCAAAATTAATCCCCTTGGTTTTTCTGACATTTCCCGCACAACATCTGGCAAACCTAATTTTTCAAAGTTAGGAATTTTAGAACTTAATGCCCGTAAACATGCAGCGTAAGAACCACGTTCTTTGTAAACATTGACCCGAAAACGAGCTAATCCTTTGACGCCATAAGAACAATCTAGCTCCCAGTTTTGCTCTAAAGTTTGACGCTGAGAGTGGTTAAGCATACTAAAAATTAGGCTTTGGCATTGATCTGCTGATAACGCTTGGTCGCCAAAGGGTGTGAGTTTACCACTCAGGCGGAAGTAAGGAGGCAAACCTGCGGATAAGTGCAAATCCGAACCGCCCATTTCAATCAACTGCTTCATTAAATCTTCAATTATTATTTCCATCTTTGTGCTTCCTGTTTGAAAATTCTTTTGGCAAATTTATTTGTATTAGCTAAGGACAAATGACTAATCTTGAAATCGTGGTGTCATGCAGTAAGGACAATCTAGCCACTCGGGTTGCAGCCCAGCTTGACAAGTTCGGCACGTCAGACTGCTTTTGCGTTTGGCTTTTAACTCTGTTTCCAAACCTGTATCGCTGAACGTCACCCGTTCTACTTCTTCTAAGGTGGTGTCGCCTTGGCGCACTAAATCCAAGCTGTAAGCCAGCAAGGTTTTCATCCCTTCTTCCACCGCCACTTCTTTGATGCGTTCTGTTGGTGCATCTTCGGTAATTAGGGCTTGCAGGTTTTCGGTGACTCGCATAACTTCATAAACACCACAACGTCCTCTGTAGCCAACGCCATTACATTCTGGGCAAAGCTGATTGTTTGCCTTGGCTTCTTGAATTTGCTCTGAAATGAGGGTGTTAGCTTTGTAAAAAGTGACACCTGCTTCTTGAGAAGCTGATAGACCGTAGCGAGCGAGTTCCTCTAAAGTGGGAGTGTAGGGAATGCGACAATTGGAACAGACACGCCGTACTAGGCGCTGTGCCAACACGCCAATCAGAGAACTGGAAATCATGAAAGACTCAATGCCCATTTCTCCCAAACGGGCGATCGCCCCTGGTGCATCATTAGTATGTAACGTTGTTAAAACTAAGTGACCAGTTAGTGCTGCCTCAATCGCTGTTTTTGCCGTTTCCTTGTCTCGCGTCTCACCTACCAAAAGCACATCGGGATCTTGTCGCAAAAAAGCTCGCAAAGTTGTTGCAAAATCTAGCCCTTTTTCCCGAATCACTTGCACTTGGGTAATTCCAGGTAAGCTATACTCAATTGGGTCTTCAACCGTACAGATGTTGATGCCTGGAGAGTTCCGTTCTGACAAAGCCGAATACAGTGTTGTTGTTTTACCAGAACCAGTAGGTCCGGTTACTAGAATTAGACCAAAGGGACGGCTAACCATCTCCTGGACAATTTGCAAAGTTTCTGGATCAGTAATTAACTTATTTAATCCCAGTTGGGTTGCAGAATTATCCAAAATCCGCAGTGCTACCTTTTCACCGTAGCGACTGGGCAAAGTACTGACGCGGAAGTCCACTTTGCGTCCCTCAAACACTCGTCTAATGCGTCCGTCTTGAGGGACACGCCGTTCAGCAATATCTAAGTTAGCAATAATTTTGAAACGAGCTGTCACAGCAGGAATGATTTTTTTGGGCAGAGGGTCGAAAGCCTGACGCAGCACACCATCCTTACGAAAGCGAATGCGTAAGTTGTCTTCCTGTGGTTCTACATGGATATCAGAAGCCCCCTCATGTAATCCTCTGGCAAGGATTCTGTTAACTAAATTGATTACCGGAGCATCCTGGGCACCCTTCATCGCTGCGCCCAAGTCAGTATCCTTATCTTCAGGCGCATCATCTAAATTAAGATTTTCAATATTTTCTAAATCTTGGTTAATGTCTGTAGATTTTTCCTGTTCTATATTTTTTTGTTTAACAGTCAGTTCATCTAAATATTGGTTAATCAGTTGCTGGTAATCTTCTTGAGTGATCACCATCCGCTGCAAAGCCCATCCCTGCGGGCGCAAAATGCGGTTCAAATCATCGCAAGCGTCTAGGTTATCCGGATCTACCATCGCCACCAAAACAGAGGGCGGGTTTTGGTCTTCATTCTTAGCAAGTGGTACCAAGTGATGGCGACGACAGATATCCACCGGAATGAGAGTATCAATCAGTTGACCAATTTTTATTTTGCCAACTTGCCTAACTTCCAGATCGAGGGACTCAACACCGTAGAGTATTTTGAGTTCAAATAGCTGCTGCTTCTTGTGTAGCCTATATAACTCTGGCGAAAGCTGGCGTCCTGAAATTGATTCCAGCACTTGTGTCAAAGGTCTGCCAGATTTGCGGCTTTCAATCAACGCCTGTCTCATTTGTTCGCTATTGACAAAGCCAGATTGCACCAACTTGTTGCCGAAGGGCGAAAACTCTATTCTTGTAGTAAGAGCAGTACTACGTCTTTGTGATGACGATTGAGTCATATGTGAGAAATTCGTTGCGGAAACCTGTGATTACAGTATTCCCAAATTGGCAGTTAGAATTGACACTATACTCAATTACATTCAAGCAAAAATTTATTAAATAGTTTAGAGTTACGCATTTGCAGCGATTTGTTAGCCCGCACCGTTCAATCCGCGCTAATTTCGACTAATGCTTCGCCTGCTCGAAAAAGCTCTAGAGAGGCAGTCCAGTAGAAATAGTTGACAAAGAAATATAATTATGCGGTTGCTAGCATCGGATTCGGAAGTGGCATTTGAGCCAAAACATGAAGATTATGAACAACCGCCATACGTCGTAAATCAAAAAGATTCTTGCGTAGACCAATGTAACGAGCTTGTTCGCCTTGCCATTGACCGATTTTAGCCAAACAATGTTCGATAGAAACACGTTCACGGAGTTTTGCTCTACCTTGCGCTGTGTTTTGACGCTCTCTTAATTCTTTTAACAATATTTCATCGGCATGAATCGAAACGCTACGACCATTTTTACTTTCCGTGCATTGTGAATGCAGAGGACAAATATTACATTCATGTTTGGGGAAATGAACTACTTGCCCTTGCATAAAAGGTAAGCTGATTCCATTTGGACAAAGAATTTTAGAGTTCTCCCAATCTAAGATAAACGATGTTTTATCAAAGAGTTTACCGTTTCGCACTCGCCATGATTTGCAGACAATTGTTAAATCCGAGTCACGTTCCTTAACCAAATGACTCGTTAAATATGCACGGTCAATTTGTAATTCTTTTAACTCAACTTTTTGATGTTGTAGGTCAGTTTCAATTGGTTGTGTAACTTCTGCCTCTGGTTGATTTGCGCTTGTGACTCCAACTGCTCGCACCATTCCTAAATCTAAATCCTTAAGAACATGGCGCTTATAACCATCAAAACGTTGATTGCGGCTCTTACGCCCATGACGCATATCTTTATCTTCAATTGAAATCCGGCGGTTGGGCGCTACACCCTTACGGAGCTTTGGGGAACCATTTGATTCCTCCTCAGTATCCTGTGCTTCGATGATTCGTGCATCCTCAATGCTTTGTTTGGCTTGAGTTAACGCTTTTTCACCCACGTCTGTTTGCTCTTTTACCCAAGATTCAACACTGTTCAGTGTTTGTAGTATCGTTGTTAATGCTTGTGCTTTTTGTTGTGGGTCGTCCCAGTCTAAATCCAGAGCCGCTTTCAAGCTACTTCCTGCAACTATATCTGCACCTGCAAGTGTAGCGATACTTGATACATTCTGTTTGCGATCCCGGGCTATTACCTCCAAAGCCTTTCGTAATGCGTGACCTAAAAGATTGTAGGTATCTTCTACCCGTGCGGCTCCCCATAAAGGACTTGAATCAAGCGCTGCTCTCAATGTGCGAAAACTATACCCCTGAGGCATCTGAGCCATTTCAATTGTTCTCTCAATTAACATTCGGTCCCCTTCACTTGCAATTAAAGCTGCACGGAATCGAACCAATGTGCCTTTACCAAAAGGTGCTTGTTCGCTATCAAGGCAATCTAAAACTAACTGCCACCGTCTGTCCATCACCATTGCTTCTATGGCTTCGTCATCACTTACTCCCGTGTAAGCTTGTAGTATGATTGCCAGCGCTATTTGTGCTGGCGGTACTGGGCATAACCCAACGGTACTGTCTTTAAATACTTTTGCTAGTTCTTGTTGAAATTCTAAATCAAACAATTCATGGCGTATTTGTCTCAAAAATAAGAACAGCTTGGCTTTACGGATGCGTTGAGCAACTTTTTGTTCACTTGCTGACAGGGAGATGGGAGGATTCCAAACGGGGGGACGCATCGCTATGCACTCCTGGTATCGCGTTCACCTATAAATCAGCCTCTGCAAAAACTGTACCTTTTGTCAACTATTTCTACTGGACTGCCTCTCTAGTGCTGCTGGCAATGTTGCACTCAGAATCTCTTGCAATCTAGCATTTGAGGTATTCCCGCAAGTTAACCAGATAATTTGTGGCGGTGCTCCAAGGCGATCAACCAAATCAACAAAGTCACTGTCCTTGGTCATCAAGATAACGCCTTGAGCTTTTGCCGCCTCGAAAATCTCAGGATCTTCAGCATCTCTTAGTCCAATGTCACGTAAAGGTAATGCTGTTATCCCAAAAGTGCTGAAGATCCAAGTTGCAATCGCAGGCGATAGATGTGCATCTACCCAAATCGTCATGCAACTAACACTGGATGATTGATTTTACGTGAGGCATACGAAAGCGCTGCCTTAAGGTCATCCGCTTCAAGATCGGGCATCTCTTGTAGGATCTGTTCGGCAGTCAGTCCTGCCGCAAACAAGTCCAGAACATCTGATACCCGAATTCTCATACCCCGGATGCAGGGACGACCACCACATTGTTTAGGATTAACTGTAATTCTTTCAAGTAGATTTGACATACGGTTTCACTCCTAGATGAATCCTTGTTTCAGTATAGGTTGAGTTCCTAGCTCTTGGAGTTCTGAGTACAATCTTGTGGTCAATCGGCTGCACCGCAGTGTTAAGCTGCTCCATTAACTACCTGTTTACCTAATATTTTTGGGTAATGTGAAAAGCAGAGACGTATGAAAGCTGAATACTACCTCCTAACTCCTGCACTATCTTTTGTCTTAACCTTTCAAATAAGGAATTCTTACTCGATGGATCGAGTTCTAAGTATGGCGAGTAAGTGTTCAAAAGCGTCAGATAATCATCAATGGTGTAAGTCACTTCAGATATAACCTGTCCACATAGCAAGTTTTTGAATCGCCCAGAGTCAATAACCATCTGTCCCAACCCTCTCAATATCTGCTCCTGAGTTTCTCTGTCTTCATATCGGGCAAGCGATGGAGCATACATTTGGTAGACTTCAGATAAACTTTGGTAAACTTCATATCGAGGCTGAAGGTTCATATTCCACAACAATACTAGGTAGCCATTTTCTTCTAAGGCATTTGCTGCTTTTGGATATCCAACTTCTGGCGGTATCCAATGAAAAGAACTCGCTGCTAAAACAGCATGAAATTTCTCAGCCTCTAGCGTCCATTCTTCAAACGAAGTATTGCGAATCTCGACATTAGGATAAGGTTCGCAATTTTGTTGGGCGAGTTGGCAAAAATCTGGGTTAGGTTCTAAGCAAATCATTGAGCAGCCTAATGGAGCGATCGCTACCGTTGCAGTTGCAGGACCACACCCCACCTCCAGAATTTTCGAGTCACAAGAAAGTTGGGCTGCTTCGACAACCCGATCAATTAGATTTTTGGGATAGCGAGGTCTTGCTTTGTTATAAGCCTCTGCTGCGGGAGAATACCAATGTTTTCTTTGTTGAAGATCTTTGCTGGAGTAGTTGATTATTGTTTGTCTCAAGTCTTTCATAAGAAAGTTCTATAGTTAATGTTTATACTGGATTAAATGGAGAATATTCGCCAAAACTCCAACGAAGGGGACTGGCATTCGTCATTTCCAAGACTTGCTCAATTTGATACTCAATTAATCTTTCTGCACCAGCAAATTCCACTGTACGTTTCGCATCCCAAATAATTGTTGCCTTTCCTGTTAGCTGTAGCGTATTGCCGCGCTCAAAATCAATAAACAGCAAACCAGCATTTGGGTTAATTACAAGATTGCCTAGAGTGTTGAACATATTATTTCCAGAATAATCAGGAAACAACAGTTTGCTGTTGTTCAAAACTTTGACAAAACCTGGATTACCTCCTCGATGGGATGCATCAGCACCACTTTCAGGATGACAGCTGGCAATAAAGAATGTGTCTGTTTGTGCAATCCATTGCTGCTGGCTACACGTGAGAGTCTCGTTACGTTGAATTTGATGATTTTGCCGTAGCGTGGATTCAGTCTCCAAATGGCGTACCTGGATGTATTTGGGACAGTTGAAATACACCTGTTTGGTATGCACGTAAATGCCATCAGGCTGAACTTTTGCCTTGCCGTTTACCCGCAAACGCCTACGAGTCGCCAAATCAATCACTAGAAGACCAATTTCATCAGTTGCTAGTAAGTTCTCACTCAGCAGATCGTCCTTTATTGGTGTGGTTTTTACCCACACTGTTCGCTCGTCTACTGCTTGCACAAATCCAGGTTCACCAGTCAACAAAGATGCCCAAATACCGCTTGTCTTAACGGTACTGGTGATTGCGCCAAATGCAGCGCAGCTTGCAGCGATCGCCAATCTTTGATGACGCAAAAACTCTTGTGCTGTCGGTTGGATAATTGAGCCGCCAATGCTCTTACCCAGGCGATCAGCTTCTGCTTGCACACCTACACGCGCCTGCACCGCAAGCTCTCCTGAATGGTATAACATTGTCATCACCTGCTCTTTTCATGGGCAACGGATGCCAAAACATCTACACACCAGACATATCAACGTATCCTGGCAGTTGCTTAATTCGCTCAATCCAACCCACTACATGGGGATAAGGTTCCAGAGAAATCTTTCCATCGGGTGCTAATGCAACGTAGGGGAAGCAAGCAACATCAGCAATTGTTGGGTGATGCCTAGCGGCAAGCCGCTCTGCATCTACGCATTCCAACCACAAACGCTTACTCAAGTGTTTGTCCAAAATTTGAAGTGTCTGATGTGCTTTCTTTTGCGCTTGCTCTAAGTCTATTTCCGCATTCAACAAGAAATGTTTTCTGACTGCGGCAACACCATGTTGAATTTCGTTAGCTGCAACAGACAACCACTGCATCACTCTACTCATCGGTTCTGCCTGTGTTGGCAACCATTCTTCGCTGCCGTAACGGCGTGCCAAGTAAACTAAAATTGCTTGGGCGTCCCTAATTACCACATCGCCATCCCTAAGAACTGGCAGTTGTCCCAGCGGGTTGAGTTTGAGAAATTCTTCTGTTTTGTGTTCGCCTTTATTCAAAGCGATGGGTACACATTTATACTCCAACCCCAGCAGTGATAGCATCAGCCGTACTTTGTAGCAATTTCCCGACAACTTGGTGTCGTATAGCTGAATCATGGATTTCTCCTTGTATATAATGTAATGCCGCTTAGAAACTAAATTGAAGGCTTGGTACAAAATAATTTAACCGAACGTTCGGTAAATATCAAGGTTAAATGTCAAGCAGTTCAGAGGATCTTGTTTAATGTCTAAAGAAGAAGTCATCGCCCAATTAACAAAAGTTTTTCGGCAATACGGTTATGAAGGTGCAACCCTAGCACGACTGTCAGAAGCCACAGGTTTAGGTAAAGCCAGCTTATATCACCATTTCCCCAAAGGCAAGGAAGAAATGGCGGCGGTTGTTCTTAAGTCGATGAGCGATCGCGTACAAGCGAGCATTATCGAACCGTTACGCGGTAGCGGCGAACCCGTTGACCGAATTCGTGTTATGACAACAAATGTGGATAAACTTTATAGTGGTGGCAAACAAAGTTGTCTTTTAGCAGTGCTTGCCCTTGGTGAAGCGAAAAACCTGTTTCACAACGAAATTCAGAATGCTTATAATGTTTGGATTGATACCCTAGTACACGTATTGATAGAAGCGGGAATTGAGCGTTCTCAAGCACAGCAAAGAGCCGAAGATGCTATTGTGCAAATTCAGGGTTCTCTGATACTAGCGCGGAGTTTAGATAATGCTGCACCTTTTAAGCGTGTCTTGGAGCACCTGCCAGAGGAACTTTTGCTTGCCTCAAGGTAAGTCAAGAAAATAATTTTTTATAAAACAACACATAACACGTACGAAAATACCCTTAAATTGATGTAAAAACTTCACAGTTGCTTTATAAGCGCAAAAAACAATAACCTGTCAAATAAAGCAAGCGTCCGCTCTTTGCAGCTCCTTTACCTTACGGAAAGCCGCCCTAGGAGCGTATACGCTAACGCACTCAGCATTTGTCAAAATAGATGACGGTGACCAAATAAAGGCTAAAGGATGAAGAATGAAGGATGAAATATTCCGTACTTCACTTCATACTTTCTACAATCCTACGGGAAGCCCTTCGGTTATGCCTGCGGCACGCCAAGGGCGTTCGCGTAGCGTGTCCGTTCGGCTTTGCCGTGCCCGAAGAGCTCAGGACTCAGCGTCTCTGAAAGAGATACGCAGTCGCCTAGTAGGTCGGGAAAGCCGTCATTCGCGCTGTCTCACCGTCCTCAGGGCGTCTACACTCTTTTGCCTTGAGTTCATAACTTGATACTTCAGGTGACCACTTTTTGTAGCTGAATTTAAGAGCTGCAAAATATGGGGATAACTGCCCAATATAGCTTCTGGGAAGAGTGCAAAATGATAGACGAGAATCAACAGCAAAACAATACAAACCAGCAATTAGGTGAACAAACCGAGGAAAAGCAAGCAATGACTAGCGACTCTACAGCGGAAATAAATGCCAACGCAACGCAAAACGAGGTGAGTGAGCAAGTGCCAACTCAAGCCAACGTTTCTGGAGATACAGCTACGCAGAGCCAAGATAGTGGTGTTGCTGCAACTGAGGCTGCTGGTAAGGAGTCAACAGCCACATATGCAGCACTCAATCAACAAATTGAGTCTTTAAAAGCGCAGCTAGAAGAGCGCAGCACTCAATATATGAGGATTGGAGCTGATTTTGAAAATTACCGCAAACGAAATCAAAAAGAAAAAGAAGACTTGGAACAGCAGGTGAAGCGGAACACGATTACTGAATTACTGCCAATAGTTGATAATTTTGAACGGGCAAGAGCGCAAATCAAACCCCAAAATGATGGGGAGATGACCATTCATAAAAGCTACCAAGGCGTTTACAAGCTATTAGTTGATAGCTTAAAGCGTTTGGGTGTATCACCGATGCGTCCTGAAGGTCAGCTCTTTGATCCCAACCTGCACGAAGCAGTATTGCGCGAACCTACGGATGAATATCCTGAAGGAACAGTGTTAGAAGAGTTAGTACGCGGATATTACTTGGGCGATCGCGTGCTACGTCATGCAATGGTGAAAGTGGCTGCTCCAAAGGAAGATGCACCCTCTTCTGAAGAAAATCAGTCGAGTCCAGCTAACAGCTAAGAAGCTGTAGTCGCTCGCCTTACCAAAAGTGCCTGGGAAATTTGGGCGAGCATCGCATATCTAACCACAAACAAAAATAGTCCGCGAAACATCACGCCTAAAGTTGAGCAGCGTTGACCGGTGTTCGTGTAGCGCTAACACCGGATGGCGCTTCAAACTTCAAGGAAAAAGCACTTAAGTGAAAATACTGATAAAAATACCTATTAAAAATACCGATATTTATGGGAAAAGTTATTGGGATCGACTTAGGCACTACCAACAGTTGTGTCGCGGTTCTTGAAGGTGGTCAAACGATTGTCATTGCTAATTCAGAAGGCGGACGAACGACTCCTAGTATTGTGGGATTTGCTAAAGGCAGTGAACGCTTAATCGGTCAACTGGCAAAGCGTCAAGCTGTCACGAACGCCGAAAACACAATTTTCAGTATCAAGCGATTTATCGGTCGTCGCTGGGATGACACCGCCGTTGAACGCGATCGTGTACCTTACACCTGTGTCAAAGGTCGAGACGATACTGTTGATGTCGAGATTCGTGGACATCACTACACACCACAAGAAATCTCCGCCATGATCCTACAAAAGCTAAAACAGGATGCGGAAAACTTCTTGGGTGAACCTGTGACTCAGGTAGTGATTACGGTACCAGCATATTTTACAGATGGTCAAAGACAAGCGACTAAAGACGCTGGCACTATAGCCGGACTAGAAGTCCTAAGGATTATCAATGAACCAACTGCAGCGGCTTTAGCCTTTGGCTTGGAAAAGCTTGACCAAGAGCAGATTGTTCTGGTATTTGACTTGGGAGGCGGTACTTTCGATGTCTCTATCCTACAACTTGGGGATGGAGTGTTTGAAGTCAGGGCGACTGGTGGCAACAATCACCTGGGTGGGGACGATTTTGATAACTGTATCGTGCGCTGGATCATGGAACGTTTCCAGCAGGAACACAAAGTTGACCTGTCTCAGGACAAAATGGCTTTGCAACGGTTGCGCGAAGCAGCGGAAAAGGCAAAAATTGAACTTTCCAGTATGCTCAGTACTTCAATTAACTTGCCTTTCATTACCGCTGATGAAACCGGTCCCAAGCATCTGGAGATGGAACTCAGCCGTGCCAAATTTGAAGAGTTAACGGCACATTTGGTGGAAGCCACCATTGAACCGATGACTCAAGCGCTGAAAGACGCGGAACTCAAACCACAAGATATTGACCGGATTATCTTGGTGGGCGGTTCCACTCGCATTCCTGCCGTGCAAAACGCCTTGATCAAATTTTTTCATGGCAAAGCTCCAGATCGCTCTGTCAACCCCGACGAAGCAGTCGCACTAGGCGCAGCTATCCAAGCTGGGGTGCTGGGTGGTGAAGTTGATAATTTGCTTTTGTTAGATGTGACGCCCTTGTCTTTGGGTATTGAAACTTTGGGAGAAGTGTTCACCAAAATCATCGAACGCAACACCACAATTCCAACCAGTAAGTCCCAAGTCTTTTCCACAGCAGTTGATGGGCAAAACTCAGTGGAAATTCACGTCCTTCAAGGCGAACGGGCAATGGCACGCGACAACAAGAGTTTGGGCAAATTTCTTCTCGCGGGAATTCCGCCCACTCCTCGTGGTGTACCGCAAATTGAAGTCTCTTTTGAAATTGATGTCAATGGGATTCTCAAAGTTTCAGCACAAGATAAAGGCACTCTTCGAGAACAAAGTATTCTGATTACCAATACAGGCGGCTTGAGTGTCAACGAAGTCGAAAGAATGCGGCAACAAGCCGAAATGTTTGCCGAACAAGACAAAAGACGCATACAACTCGTTGAACTGAAAAACCAGACAGATAATCTCCTATACAGTTACGAATCGACATTAAAGAACAATGGCAACTTGATTAGCGACCAGATGAAAGCCTTGGCAAATGAAAAAATGACACAGCTACAAGCAGCAATGACAGATGAAACTATTTCCTTAGCAGAATTTAAGCAACGCTTGGATGACTTCCAGCAGAGTTTGTTTGCCATTGGCTCCCAAGTGTATAACCGCGTTAAGAAGCACGATGAAATGACCGAAGCTTCAGATACTTTATTGACCTCAGAACCAGCAGCGCCAGTGAATGGAACGCTAACACCACAATTTAACTTTGATTTTGATGACGAAAATACTACGCAGGTTGATTATGAGGTAATAGACTAAGGAAATTATGAATTATAAATTATAAATTATCAAAAAGTAATTCTTGATTTAGGACTGAGCATCATAATATCATCCGTATTAACACTGGATTTTCTAGCCCGAGGTTTATACTTCCGGCTAAATAATGTTACAGTACAAATGCAATTTTATGATGCCTGTGGGGTTTTCCACACTTTTTTGTGCGGCTAGCCTATCTGTAAAATGAGCGGAGTTTTTGCCATCTACATAGCACAATTGTAAAAGATGCTTTTGTCGTCTACCACGAGGGAAGTACCTGTTGCAGTTATTCAGTGCTGAGCAATCAGTGCTGATGCGCGAGTAAAAATTTTTCTGGTTTCAATTTAGTCTTTGATTTCAAAACTAATTCCAGATTTTTTTACTAGGCAACGCCACTCGCCTGCCAGTTGGTTGAACGGGGATGCAATGCTCCTCGCCGTGAGAGCGGGAAACCCTCTCTGAAGCTGTGGGTCTACAACTGTAGGCAACCTTCTTCAGAGGAAAATATCCTCAGTATTCAGATTTGAACACTGTTATGGTGATTTTTGTAAAGGGTAAAAGGTAAAATAATTTAGTATTAATAAAACTTAACCATTGCCTTCTGCCTTGACAAACTTCTGAACTCACTTTGCACTGCGGCGCGCGTAGCGCGGCTTTTCGTTAGAGTGGAGCTAACGCGCTTCGGCAACAAGCCGCTGCTGCCCTTGTTCTCTGTGCATAGCCGCTTTCTACCTTTTAACTTTCACCTTTGCTATATGGCTCGCGATTATTATGAAATTCTAGGTGTCTCTCGTGACGCCGACAAAGAAGAAATCAAACACGCCTACCGCCGCTTAGCCCGGAAGTATCACCCAGACGTGAACAAAGAACCGGGAGCTGAAGAGCGCTTTAAAGAAATAAACCGTGCTTATGAAGTCCTTAGCGAACCGGAAGTTCGTGCTCGTTACGATCGCTTTGGTGAAGCTGCTGTAAATGGTGGAGCTGGTGTAGGCTACCAAGATATCGGCGACATGGGTGGCTTCGCTGATATTTTTGAAAGCATTTTCAGCGGTTTTGCTGGCGGTATGGGTGGTGGGACAACGCAAAGGCGGCGTAGTGGACCAGTGCGGGGCGATGACCTCCGGCTAGACCTAAAGCTAGACTTTCGGGAAGCAGTATTTGGCGGTGAAAAAGAAATTCGCATTTCTCATTTAGAGACTTGTGAAATCTGTAGCGGCTCTGGAGCAAAACCAGGAACTCGCCCCCGCACTTGTTCGACTTGTAGCGGAACAGGTCAAGTACGCCGGGTCACTAGAACGCCTTTTGGCAGCTTCACGCAAGTTTCGACTTGTCCCACCTGTAATGCTACGGGAACGGTCATAGAAGATAAATGTGATTCTTGTGACGGTAAGGGTGCAAAACAAGTCACGAAGAAACTGAAAATTTCCATTCCACCTGGGGTGGACAACGGTACACGCTTACGAATCTCCTCAGAAGGAGATGCGGGTCAACGCAGTGGTCCTCCAGGAGATTTATACGTTTACTTATTTGTGAATGAGGATGAGGAATTCCATCGGGATGGGATCAACATTCTCTCAGAAATCAAAATTAGCTACCTGCAAGCGATTTTAGGCTGCCGCTTAGAGGTAAATACGGTAGATGGGCCAGAGGAATTGTTAATTCCACCTGGAACTCAGCCAAATACTGTGATGAAAATGGAAAATCGTGGTGTACCACGCTTGGGTAATCCTGTCAGCCGTGGCGACCACATGATTACTGTGTTAATTGATATCCCCAACAAGTTAACGACTGAGGAACGTGAACTACTGGAGAAGCTCGCTAAAATTAAAGGAGATCGCACAGGTAAAGGTGGTCTAGAAGGATTTTTGGGAAACTTTTTTCACCAGCGATGAGTCTATCTGCCCTCTCAACTCCTAATGCTCAACTCGATTTGCGCGGCACCCCTTGCCCGATAAACTTTGTACGGACAAAACTCCGTTTGGAGCAAATGCAACCGGGAGAGTTACTAGAAGTCTGGCTAGATCCTGGGGAGCCGATTGAGCAGGTTCCTGATAGTTTGACAATGGCGGGCTATCAGGTAGAGCAAATCACAGACTGCGTTGGTTATTTTTCCTTGCTAGTCCGCCGTCCCGATAGTGCCTCATGACAGGGGAAGGATTAGAAGCTACTGAGCAGTTAATTGGCACGGTCTTAGCCGTGCAAGCTAATTTTTATCGAGTACAACTGGATGTAAAGGAGAAGAAAGGGAGAGAGGGAGAGAAGGAGGGAGAAAGCGAGGGAGAACTTTCCCTCACTCTCTCACTCCACGCCAGTCGCCTCAACTTTGGGAACCAAAGCACGGCGCTGGCTCCTCACTCTCTCACTCCCCCTACCCTCTTATGTACCCGCAGAAGCCGACTGAAAAAAATCAGGCAACAAGTTATGGTAGGCGATCGCGTTGTCGTGGAAGAACCAGATTGGGCTGGCGGACGGGGAGCGATCGCGGAAGTTTTACCGCGTAAAAGTCAATTGGATCGTCCGGCGATCGCCAATGTGAACCAAATTCTGTTAGTTTTTGCCGTCGCAGACCCGCCTTTGGAACCGTACCAACTCAGCCGATTTTTGGTAAAGGCTGAGTCTACCGATATAGATGTAATCTTATGCCTGAATAAGTGCGATTTAATCTCAAAAGAACAGCAGGCAGAAATTTATCAGCAGTTGGGAAATTGGGGCTACCAACCAATATTTATTAGTGTCGGTCAAGGTATAAATGTTGACGAAGTAGCAGACAAGCTCAAAGATCAGATTACGGTGATTGCTGGACCTTCCGGGGTTGGCAAGTCTAGCCTCATCAATCGACTGATTCCCAATGCTAACTTACGAGTCGGAGAGATTTCTGGTAAGCTTGCAAGGGGTCGGCACACCACTCGTCACGTAGAATTATTTGAATTGCCCACCGGGGGTTTACTCGCAGATACTCCGGGATTTAACCAACCTGACCTTGATTCTCCTCCAGAAGAATTAGCAAGTTATTTTCCAGAAGCAAGGCAGAGATTAGCAGTTGGTAGCTGTCGTTTTAGTGATTGTTTACACCGGGACGAACCGGAGTGTGTCGTTCGGGGAGAATGGGAACGATATCAACATTATTTAGACTTCTTGAGAGAAGCGATTGACCGCCAGACTCAGCAGAACCAGCAGACAGATCCTGAATCGACTTTCAAGGTGAAAAGCAAAGGCAAGGGACAAACTCAGTACGAACCGAAGCTGGAATCTAAAAAATATCGCCGTAGTTCCCGCAGGACGCAGTTGCAGGAGTTGCAACAGTTATACCAAGAGAGTGAAGAATCATAGCCGATGTTGTGTTAACGGGGGCAATGTCTCTTAACAACCATAAAGTCTTAAAATAATCTTAAATCTACCAAATCCCCAACCTGCAATTAATAGGTAACACCCCGGAACTATTGCTTATGGCTATCGGCTACGTTGCGCTTGTACTCCACGCACACCTGCCCTTCGTTCGTCACCCAGAAAGTGACTATGTGCTGGAAGAAGAATGGCTTTATGAAGCCATTACCGAAACTTACGTTCCCTTACTACGAGTATTTGAAGGCTTAAAGCGAGACGGCGTTGACTTTAAAATCACGATGAGCATGACACCACCTCTTGTGTCGATGCTCCGCGATCCTTTGCTGCAAGAACGCTACGACGCCCACTTAGCCAAGCTACAAGAACTTATAGAACTAGAAGTCGAACATAATGCCCACAATGGTCATATCCGGTATTTAGCCGAGCATTACGCCAGTGAGTTTAAGGCGATACGAGAAGTTTGGGAAAGCTACAAAGGGGACTTGGTCACAGCTTTTAAGCAGTTCCAAGACACTAATAATGTAGAAATTATTACCTGCGGTGCCACCCACGGCTACCTACCTCTGATGAAAATGTACCCGCAAGCTGTGTGGGCACAGATTAAGGTAGCGTGCGAACACTACGAGGAAACTTTTGGACAGCCACCCAGAGGTATTTGGTTGCCAGAATGCGCCTACTACGAAGGTGTAGACCGGATGTTAGCCGATGCAGGGTTGCGCTACTTCCTCACTGATGGACATGGCATTCTTTATGCCCGTCCTCGTCCGCGATTTGGTAGCTATGCGCCGATTTTTACAGAATGTGGTGTCGCTGCCTTTGGTCGAGATCATGAATCTTCGCAGCAGGTGTGGTCTTCTGAAGTAGGCTATCCTGGTGCGCCGGAATACCGAGAATTTTATAAAGACTTGGGCTGGGAAGCTGAATATGAATACATCAAGCCCTATATCATGCCCAACGGTCAACGTAAAAATACGGGCATTAAGTATCATAAAATCACTGGTCGTGGCTTAGGACTGGCAGATAAGGCGCTCTACGACCCATACTGGGCAAGGGAAAAAGCAGCGGAACACGCTGCTAATTTTATGTATAATAGAGAACAACAATCTGGGCATCTCTATGGTATAATGCATCGTCCGCCGATTATTGTTTCTCCCTACGATGCAGAGTTATTTGGACATTGGTGGTACGAGGGTCCCTGGTTCATCGATTACCTGTTCCGGAAGTCCTGGTTTGACCAAAAGACTTATGCAATGACCCACTTGGCGGATTATCTGCGGGCGGAACCAACTCAGCAAGTCTGCCGTCCTTCGCAATCGAGTTGGGGTTATAAAGGATTCCACGAGTATTGGTTGAACGAAACAAATACGTGGATTTACCCACATTTGCACAAAGCCGCAGAACGGATGATTGAAATATCAAGCCGGGAACCAGCGGATGAGTTGGAATGGAAAGCGTTGAACCAAGCGGCGCGGGAATTGTTGTTGGCGCAATCTTCCGACTGGGCGTTTATTATGCGGACGGGAACGATGGTACCTTATGCTGTCAGAAGGACGCGATCGCACCTCATGCGTTTTAACAAGCTTTACGAAGACGTTAAAATCGGCAAAATCGATAGTGGTTGGCTGGAAAAAGTTGAGTTGATGGACAATATTTTCCCTAATATCAATTATCGAGTGTATCGTCCATTGTAATTATTTCGCGCAAAGTCGCAAAGGTGAGCCAGCGCTGCAGGAGGGTTTCCCTCCGCAGGCGACTGGCGTCGCAAAGAATTTATTTGCGCCTTTGTGTTGATATCAATATTAAAGAGTATCTGGGTCAATGTTTAATTCTTTGAGTTTAGCGGCTAGGCGTTGCGCTTTCTCTTCTGCTGCTTGACGTGCAGATGCTTGTTCTTCATAGGTTAGCAGTGTTTGACCTGTCCCTGGATCGTAGAAGCGCATTTCTCCTGATTGAATTCGCAATTCTAAACCCAAAACTTCACTGGATAACGATACTGTACCATCAGGCAAAGTAGTAGTTGTGACTGGGAAATAATTTCCATCGACTAAGCGCAAACCTTGGAGTTGGGGAGTGAGATAATCTCCTGTAGGGTCATATTGATAATATTCGCGAACTCCCAAAAAAGCGTAAATTCCTTTTTTTGTACCTTGGTCTTTTGTGCGAGTTGCTTTTGAGGTAATCTCTAGAACAAAATCAGGTGTTTTATTATTTTCTTCCCAAGTTTTATAAGAGCGTCCTCATCTGGGTACTCAATTGGAGTAATAGGAAAATACTCTACTGCGGCCGTCATTGGCAATCCCTCAACTCATTAGGAGCTTAGGTTATATACTATCGCTCAGAATGCGATCGCCATGACTGGGAGGCTGGGAAATCACGAGCAATTTTAAATCCTTTAACCGAAAAAATTCTGATCGTCACTGGTTCCAAAAGCAGCCAGATTAAGAAAAAAGGAATTAATCAGGACTTACGCAAAATCTCTCTGAGAGCCTCTTTCCTATGCGCTAAGGCGCACGCTGCGCGTTGGCGGAGCCTGCGCTTTGCGCTTACGTGTCCCTAGCCTACGGCACGTGTACGAGTGCGGTTTGTTTTTCCGTTATAGCAGGGGACTAGGGACTGGGGACTGGTGAGTCCAGCGCCGTGCGGGGGTTCCCCCCGTTGAGGCGACTGGCGAACCCGAAGGGGGACTGGGTGAAAAGTCTTTTTGTGTGTAGGTTTTATCATCGGTTAGCGTCGTACGCACCTTGGCTGTTGCTATATTACTACGTAAGCCTTATAAATTTGATAAAACGGAAAACCCTAACATTGGGCAAGTTTAATAAAATTAAGTATGAACGATGTTCGAGAACTAATCGCTATCCAACAAGAACTACCTTATGACTGTAAAAATTCAGACCGAAAAACATAAATTACAGGCAAGCACCAATATCAAGACAAATCAAGAAACAGAAAACGAAAAAGTTCTATGTTCTCATTGTCAGCGCACCGCTACGAACGGTATTAAATGTAAAGGAATGTGCGTGGCTGACAATGACTATTAAGGTATGAGTTTTAAACAGTTGTCTCAAACCCCCACTTTTTTTAGGTGAAACTAAGCCACATCCTGCCACGGACATATTTTTACGATTATCGCTGTTTTTAGTTATTACCTAATAAGGATTGACATAGGTTGTCGCTCACAATGGAATACCAGAAATTAGTAGAAATACAGAAATTGCTCAACTTCAAACCCAAGTCCAAAATGAATATGCTTTGCCGCTCTAATCTCAGCATAATGGTGGTTGATAAGAGAGAAACTTGAATGTTGTAATGCAAATGGTAGTTTTTGTAAGTTAATAATTTTGGCTGATTGTTGCAATTTCAAGTGATGAAAAATACATTATTCGATAAAATCTTCCGTGACAGCGATGGCAACATTGTTTTAGCTCAGATGCCAAACTTACCGCTTATCATTTGGATAACAGCTAGTTTGCTCAAATTAGTTTTTACAACAGGTCTTGTGAATACAGGGTTAGACGCACTTGCTTTTGGCTCTTTATTTACTTGGGCGTGGCTAGAATTATTTCAACTCATATCTTGCACCTATCCGTATAACCCAGGAGCTACTCAAAAACAGCGCAATAAAGTTATATGACTTTTCTGAGCTTCTATACGTAAAATAAGGCTTTTCGGCTTAGTACTGAGTTTTAAAATAACATAAATTTTTCTTGGTGCAAGATGTCAGTCAAGGCGTTAATTATTTTCGTAGAGCGCTAGGCCTTGGTGTGCTTATTGGTGTTATCGCGTCAAGAACTGTGGGTATTGATGTACTTGGCTCTTTCGCTCTTTGATTCGAGGGGCGATCGCGCAGTCTGAGATCAAGGTGTGCGATCGCTATGAAGCGCATAACAAAGGCGATCGCTTTCATGAATTTTTAATTACGAATTATTTGGTCATTACATATTTAAGAAAGCCTTTCATACTTTCATAGAGGTGCCAACGCAAAGCGGTTTTTTACCATAAAAAAAACAGGCATTTTGCCTGTTTTATAACTCATAAATTGGCTCTTATAGCAACAGCCAAGGTGGTTAGGACATCAACCGATGATAAAACCTAGACACAGAAAGACTTTTCACCCAGTCCCCCTTCGGGTTCGCCAGTCGCCTCAACGGGGGGAACCCCCGCACGGCGCTGGACTCACCAGTCCCCAGTCCCTAGTCCCCTGCTATAATTTAGAAATTCATTTCTGCAGCTTGGACTTTTTCAACCTGCTTCTTCTTGAGGATGAGCATAACTTGAGCCAACATGACAAGTGCGATGAATGCAATCAACCATTGAACTCTGCTGGCATCTTGCAGTACGATTTCCCCATCATCTTGACCGAATCCACCAACGTTTGGATTGTTGGTTAAAGCGTCATCTTTCTTGACCGCTTGCCCTTCGGAAACAATCAATTCTGGTCCAGCGGGAATGGTATCAACGACTGCATCCCCAGATTCTGACTGGATGGTCACTTGATACTTGACGTTACCGTCTTCATCTTCTGTTTTGGCGATTTTGCTAACTGTACCAGTCGCAGAAGCAGTATATACTGCGTTGTTGCTCTTTTCGCCTGTTGGGTAAATTTGTCCACGTCCCCGGTTAGCACCTAGGTGAACAGCATACTTACCAAACTGGATGTTCTTGTCCGTTGCGGGGTTGGGAGAAAGAACGGGGAAGACGATTTCCTGATATTGTTCACCAGGTAGTGGTCCGATGATAACGACGTTTTCTTTGTCTTCGCTGTAGGGTTGGTAAAATAGACCTTCGACTTCTTCCTTCCATTCCTCAGGAATGCGTTCTTCCGGAGCAATTTTGAAGCCTTCTGGTAGCATCAGCACAGCACCAACGTTTAAGCCGGTTTTGGAACCATCGGCACCTACCTGCTGCAAGCTGGTATCGTAGGGAACTTTTACCACGGCTTTAAATACCGTGTCAGGTAGAACAGACTGGGGAATTTCTACTTCGGCTGGCTTTGCTGCTAGGTGACAGTTGGCACACACAATCCGCCCTGTCGGTTCGCGAGGAGTTTCGGGGTAAGTTTGCTGTGCCCAAAAGGGATATGCTGAAGCCGCTTGAGGAAAGGCAAAATCGCTGGTGAAGAAAAATGTCACTGTAGCGATCGCTACGAGCAATGTTTTTACAATTGCTTTAGCACTGCGAGCTATACTCGCTCTTTGACAAACATTTCTCATCTCTATAAGGACAACTTGGACAACGTTCTCTGATATTAGTTATTAGTCATCTGTCATGTGTCATAAGTCAAGAGGAGGCTGTGCGTTGCGGGGGTTCCCCCCGTTGTAGCAACTGCCGTTCAAATTTCAACTCAAGACTCAGTCCTATGCACTTTAGTCCTGATTAAGCCCACCAAGGCGCTTCCCCAGTGCGGAAGTCAGTTTCACTCCATTGAGTTAGAAGAATTTTGTCGTCTTCTACTTTTGCATGACTCAAAGCCAAAGATAGCGGTGCTGGACCTCGGACAACTCTACCAGTAGCGTCGTACTGCGAACCATGACACGGACACTTAAACTTGTTTTCTGCTGCATTCCAAGGAACAACACAACCTAAGTGGGTGCAAACAGCGTTAATACCGTAATCAGTAATCGCTTCTTTGCTATCTACCACAATATAGGTAGGGTCTCCCTTGAGTCCTTGAACCAGAACGCGATCGCCTACATTATGGCTTTCTAAAAACTTGCTAACGCTGACATTGTTGCCCAGCTCGTCTTTTGCCGTTGTACCACCACCTGCACCACCAGTTGCTGGTGGAATAAAATACTTGACAACGGGATACAATGCTCCCAGAGCCACTCCGGTTACAGTTCCAAAAGTGAGAAGATTCATGAATTGACGACGCCCCATATCGGGAACGTCCATTGATTCAGAAAATTGCGCCATAACCTACGCGTTCTTTGTGTATTTTGTTAACAAATGTGACAAGAGCTTCTCATGAAAAAACTCTTGTCTGAGCCAAAATGATAATGCTCATAAGAATGCCAGAATATTCTCTACAAAGATATTTCGAGCATCTTTCTTAGTAGCATTACATTTCTTTATAGTCCTATCATACTTGAGTAATGGAACTTAACATCATAACTAAATGTAAAAATCTTTAAGAAAAGCTATGACGGGACAGGAATTACACCAACTATTACTTGAGAAGTGGGGACGTTCTTATGATGTCCAGTTGCGTCGAACACAGGGTAAAATATTCTTACAAGTTATGTGGAAATATTTAGAGCAAGCTTCCTTTCCATTAAGTGAGATAGATTACCAAGAGCATCTCGAGAGTATCGCCAATTATCTCAGTGGCTTAGGTTGTGAGACACAGGTGAAAAAGTATCTTAGAGAAACACGAGAACGCCCACGACTTGGTAAAGCTGTGAGCATTCCATTAGATTTAGGTGAACGCGCTGCTGAATGGTTGCTTGAGTAGTTGAAAATATGAACTGCATAATATAATTTCTGTTAACTACAGTTGTAGTATACTTGTAATACTTCTTGTAAGCAAAATTAATTGTAAGCAAAATTAAATAGACTTTGTTGCACAATAGCAACAAAGTCTATTTGATCCAAAATCTAAAATCTCAAATTCCTACACTGGTGCTTTTTCTAATTTCAACTTAGAACGCTTCACTTGTTCAGGTATGGAAACGGGGTAATTTCCAGTGAAGCAAGCAGAACAGAAGCTTTCAGGATCTTCTCGTGTCGCCTCTAGCATACCTTGCCAGCTGAGATAAGCTAAGGTATCTACCTCCACTTGCTTGGCAATTTCTTCCACTGACATGGTGGCAGCAATGAGCTGCTCTTGGCTATCAGTGTCAATGCCATAGAAGCAGGGGTGAGTGACTGGGGGAGAGGAAATTCGCATATGCACTTCCAACGCACCTGCTTCACGCAACGCTTTAACTAGCTTACGACTAGTAGTCCCCCGGACAATTGAGTCATCTACAATGACTACTCGTTTGCCATACAACACATCTTTAAGGGGGTTGAGTTTCATGCGGATACCCGACTCCCGCATACTCTGTGTAGGTTGGATAAAAGTACGCCCAACGTAGCGATTTTTAATCAGTCCCTCAGCGTAAGGAATACCAGAGGCTTGGGAATAGCCAATGGCAGCAGGAATACCAGAATCAGGAACACCAATCACTAAATCCGCATCAGCAAGAGATTCTTGAGCCAGTCGCCGCCCAATACGCATTCGATAGCTGTACAAACTCTCGTCATGCATGACACTATCAGGACGGGCAAAGTAAATCATCTCAAAAATGCACATCTTCCGTTGGGGTTTTTGACTCCATTGCAACGAAGCTAAACCCTCTTCGGTAATCCAAACCAACTCGCCTGGTTGCACGTCCCTCAGGTATTCAGCACCAATAATATCTAAACCACAAGTTTCGGAGGAGAGAACATAGCGAACTGGATTTTCACCTAAGGTACCAATGACAAGCGGACGAATTCCATTAGGATCGCGAACACCCATGATACCCGCTGATGTGCCAATCACTAAGCTAAAAGCTCCTTGGCAGCGGTGAAAAGCCCGAATACAGCCATCTAGCCAATCTGCCCCAGCATTGATTTCTTCGGCGATCGCAAAAGCAATCATTTCTGAGTCAGTGGTTGTCACTAAGTTGCAGTTGTTCTGAAGCAATTCCTCTCGCAACTGCATTGTATTGACTAAATTGCCATTATGTGCTAAAGCAACAGAACCTAAGCGGGTTCCGACAACAGCAGGCTGGGCATTCACTTTGCGGCTGGAACCCGTGGTTGAATAACGAGTGTGACCAACAGCTACACTACCAGGCAAAGTTTGCAAAATTGATTCATTAAAGACTTGGGACACCAACCCCATGTCTTTGTGTAAATTGACTTGTTCACCCTCAAATGTGGCAATACCAGCCGATTCTTGACCCCGGTGCTGGAGAGCGTACAATCCAAAGTATGTCAGTTTGGCAGCGTCTTCTCCTGGGACGTAGACGCCGAAAACACCGCAAGCTTCTTCTGGCTTGTCTGGACGATTTTCATGGTCATTGGCTAAGTCATTAGGCAATTGGGGATGGTTATCCAAATCGGGATGGTTGGGAATCATGCTAGGTGTGCTCCTGATGAGGGTATCAAGTCACTAGGAATATGTCAAAGGATAGTTGTAGAAATTCTTAAAAAGCTCTTAACCATCCATTAAAACAGTACCGCAATTATGCCTATGAACGCTAGTATCCCAGGTGAGGGGATTTTATCAATCAACTGGGGGTGGTGTTATGGATGGTCAAACGTCTTTCAATCGCGTTTAAGTAGCGATCGCTCATTTCCTCAATGCTAACGTTGATTAAAGTTTGATTATCAGTTGTTAAAACCCGCAAACCGATTTCGGAATTCCCAACCTTGCCAAGTTGCTGCCAATGATTAGCGAGTTGTTCTGTTAAATAACTTTCCCAAGTTTTTTGTTGTTCTGTTGCAACAGAGACTACAATTCGCGCACCACCTTCGCCAAAAAGAACTTCATCCCAACGTTGGGAATTGTTTGCTGGTAATTCTAATTTGATTTCTGCTCCCAGTTTTGTAGCAAGACAACATTCTGCCAGAGCGATCGCCACTCCACCCTCAGCACAATCATGAGCCGAACGTACCCAACCTTTGCGAATTCCTTCACGACACACGTGTTGTACACGGCGTTCCAATTCAAAATCAACTCGTGGCGGTTTTCCAGCAACAGTATTATGGATACTGGCTAAATATTCCGAACCCCCCAGCGTGGAGTACGCAGACACTTCGCCCAACAGATAAATCAAATCACCATTCGCTTGCCAAGCTTGACCACAAATCTTGGTTAAATCAGGGATTAACCCTACCATACCTACAACAGGAGTAGGATAGATTGGTTGTGGATTGCCTTGAGAATCCAAAGTTTCATTGTAAAGAGAAACATTTCCACCGGTGACTGGCGTTGCCATTTCTCGGCAACCTTCAGCCAAACCACGACAGGCTTCTGCTAACTGCCAGTATCCAACAGGTTTTTCTGGGCTGCCAAAATTCAAGTTATCAGTAACTGCCACAGGTTCGGCACCCACACAGCTGAGATTACGTGCCGCTTCTGCCACAACTGCCTTCGCTCCCTCATAGGGATCAAGATAAACATAACGAGGATTGCAATCAACCGTAGCTGCAACACCTCGCTGGGGATCGGGGATTAGGGATTGGGGATTGGAGATTAGGGATTGGGGATTAGGAATTCTCCCTCCCTCCCTCACTCCCTCACTCCCTCCCTCCTCTTGCTGGGGACGCAAGCGAATCACAGAGGCATCTGCGCCACCAGGTAACACCACAGTGTTATTCTGGACTTGATGGTCATACTGACGATACACCCAACGTTTAGATGCGATCGTGGGCGTATCGAGCAAAGTCAACAAGATGTCATTCCAACTTTGCAAACGTCCTTGAATTTGAATTCCAGCAGATGTACTCTCAGGTAAAGAATCAGGTGTCCATTCCCAAGCTTTTTGTACATACTCTGGTGGTTCTGCCAACAGTTCTCGGTGATACAGCGGCGTATTTTCTGCCAGCGCTGTTGCGGGAATTTCTGCGGCAATTTCACCTTGGAATAGAATCCGTACAATAGGTTCAGAAATGACACTTCCTGCAACCACAGCTTGCAGCCCCCAACGGTGAAAAATGTCAATTAACTCTTGCTCACGTCCCTTTTGCGCAACAAACAGCATCCGTTCTTGAGATTCGGAAAGCAGATATTCATAGGGAACCATTCCCGTTTCCCGTACAGGAATTTTATCTAAATCAAATTCGATACCCACGCCACCTTTTGCAGCCATCTCTGAAGTAGAACAGGTAATGCCAGCTGCACCCATATCCTGTGCAGCAACCACTGCACCTGTCTTAAACGCCTCCAAACAAGCTTCAATTAACGACTTTTCCAAGAACGGATCGCCTACCTGTACCGCCGGACGGTTATCTACCGACTCATCACTCAGTTCTGCACTGGCAAAGCTTGCGCCTCCCATACCATCGCGTCCGGTGGTGGAACCAACATAAAGCACTGGGTTGCCTATACCAGATGCACCAGATTTGACGATTTCTGGCGTTTCCATCAATCCCAACGCCATGACGTTTACCAAAGGATTGCCAGAGTAAGCGGGGTCAAAGTAAACTTCACCGCCTACAGTGGGAACTCCAACACAGTTGTGTGTAACGATACCAGAACTCGTCACAAAAAGATGCGTGTTATCTACCTCAACATCATAGACATTGCATTCCTCAACACTATTGGTTTCTATGCTCTTGATTTTGACAGCAGCTACCTCGTTTGAAGACTTACGAAAACGTGGGAAAGAATATTTCGTGCCGTCATAGCGTGCCAAAGCTGTCGCTAACTCTAAAGTACGTTCCTCGGCAAAAACGTTTGATAAAGCTGTTAGTCCCACGAAGTTGTTAACTTCTAACTGCCATAATGGTAGCCGTGTATGCTGACGACCTTCTATTTGTCCTGTTGATGCTGGTCGCTGATAGATATATGGGATTACCCCCTGATTTTGGAGGAGTGCCACGGTTTGGTCAAACAGCTTGCGGCTAGTTGTCGCATAGGTAATTTTTGCATGATTTCCATGAGTTTTTGTGGTCAGGGAACCATCACCTCTGAATAAACCTTTGAGTGCTTCCAACTGTAAGTTAGCAGACCATTGGAAAACAAAACTTGGGAAAGCTTTATCGCTTGCTCCACTACCGCAGCGCCAAACGTCTTTTAAAATGTAACCAAACAGCCATGAAGTCGCATAAACAATGATTGTAGAAGCCCGTTTTTCTAAACAAGGGCGAAGTCCCAGATGTTTAAGTCCGTACACAACGTCATTGACATATTCGCTTTCATGCAGAGCAAAGGCGAAGATAATTTTATATGTATTGCCGTTTTGAGAGACACATCCTTCTGAGAGATAGTAACCGAGTAAGCGTGCTAACACCTCATCTGCATGGATGGCTGCTTTCATGTAATTAGCTTTACCACGACGGAAAAGACAAACTTCGTGGCGATCGACATTAAGCAGTGGCTCCAAGCTCAGAAAATGTGAAAGGGGTAGTACACAATTGTTTAGGTAGTGGTGACGGCTGTAAACAGAAGGTTCAATTAATTGTAAAGCTGTCCGAATGACATCTGTTGCTTGCCAATTTGAGGGCAACTGCACGTAAACATTTTTACTACTTTCATTTTGAGGGTTCAAAGCGCTAATGAAATCCAGTGGTGAAAAATCTCCACTACCTTCTGGTGATTCTGGCAGCGACACCAGTATTGGCAATTCGTGACCAATCTGTAAGCTTTGGGCTGGACAAATTTCCCACTCACCGTTCGACCGGATTAACATCGGATGATCTGGTGTGACAGTTAAGTTACGACCAAGAGATGTACGAATAGTTACCAAGGTTTTAGTGCGTCGTTTAAACACACGCCGCACGCGCTGCCAGCAACTTTCGTGAGTGTCAGGGTCTACGGATAGGGTTTCAACTGCGGCAGTATCATCTAACTCTAAGGTTATGAGATTTGAATGCAGCCTTGATTCTACAAAGTTGCGGATCGTGTCAAAATGTACGCCAGTGCGATCGCGCCAGATAAATGTTTCTTTACCGACCAAACAATTTCCGTAATGTGAAATACCAGCGACCACGCCACTAAAAAGCCTTTGAGTTTTAGCATCTTCCAAGGAACCAAAGCGCAGGGAGTTTAATACGGCAATAGGACGCGCACCCATTGTAAAGATATCTCTTAAGATGCCTCCTACTCCTGTAGCGGCTCCTTGAAAAGGTTCAACAGCCGAGGGGTGGTTGTGCGATTCAATTTTAAATGCTAGCCGCAGGCGATCGCCCAAATCTACAACACCAGCATTTTCACCAGGTCCAACAAGAATGCGGGGTCCTGTCGTGGGAAATTGTTTGAGTAACGGACGAGAATTCTTGTAACAGCAGTGTTCTGACCACATCACCCCAAACATTCCCAGTTCAGCTTTGTTAGGATGACGCCCTAAACGCCTGACAATTTCTTCATATTCTTCTAGTTTCAAACCTTCAGCAGCGATTTCTTCAGGAGAAAAAGGAGCAGAGGAAATGGCGGTCATGGCAATAATGCACCAAGGGGACAGAGCCTTATTTTAGCGATTTACTTAGGTACTTTTTTCAAAATGCAAATGTTCTTCTTTGGATCTTTCCTGTTGAACAACTCCCACGACCAAGTTGTAAGCTTCCTCCTGAGATAAATTCAGACTGTAGCTATCAACTAGCCCCGCTGCAGAGTCCCATATCCCTCAAGACTATTAATCAGGACGTGTACCCCCCTACACTCCCCAACCCTTACACCTCTAGTTTTTGACATCTTTTTCGTCACATCTAGGAATGGCAAAACTAGATGTGCTATTAACAGTGCTATTAACAAAATAAATCTAGGTGAGTGCACCCCCACACCTATGAATTTCTTGCCAAGATCTAACTGTTGTGGTTCAACTGTAAAAATACGTAATTTTTTCTTTAAACTTTAAGCTCTCAAGAAACAAATAAGTGTTTCCACTATTTGAACTATTTAAATACTTTCTTAGAATAAAAATGTACTAAGCCAAGGATGCGAATAAATTTCATCATATACAATATGCCTATTTCAAGTTGTGGTTGAACAAGTTATATGTTGTTTTAATCATCAATTTTGAAATGGCTATCATGCTTGCCTTAGTTAACAAAATTTTCTTTTTGTCATGTGTCAGTATTAATCAACATAATTGTTACAGTTACCCAATTGATTGAGTTGGTGGCTTAGTTGGCGCTTTTCACAAAAGGAATTCTATTAGAACGCTAGCGCTAGGGAAGTCATCCTGTCTAAAGCTTTTTCCGCAAATTTTATCGGTGCTATGTCTATGAAAAAATTTCTTTTTTCAACTGCTATTTTGACTTTACTAAAAAGTATTTACCAAAAAGAACTCAGGTGTCAGGAGTCAGGAGTCAGAATGACGAGTGTACGACTGGTGATGGAAGTGAGGGTTTAGAGCAAGTGCTTTCAAGTAGGTCGGAGTAGAAAGGCGGAGCATCGTATTTGAAACCCAAAGGTTCTGAGTGTGGGGATATTCTGAATTCTATCTTCTGACTTCTGACTTCTTCTCATAGCATTTCTCTGTTAATGGGAGTTTTTAGTGTTTGCTGATTCATTTTTATTTTCAAAAATTCTCTTGGTGCATGATAAATACTTTTGCACCTATCTTCCTCAAACCAACACTTCTACATTAGCTATGAACTCGTTTGTAGATTTTGCATTGGATGCGTATAGCAATCCTATTTCAGTTGTGAAAAATACCCGTGGTGGCTGTTGACGGTTAATATGTCAACAGAAGGGCAGTCAACACCCTGGTATGCTAAATTTCACAAATCATTTAGGACTGCTATATATAGATATAGAGCAAATTTTACTTCTGAACACCAGTCACCTCTGCTGGGAAAGTTGTCTTCGTACTGGCTTGTCTTGGCTCCTGAGTTCTGAATTCTACTGTATTACTATCTAAAACTTGGTTTTGGGGTTGAGTACCATAACTCAAGAAAGCATCAAGAACAACTATCTCTACCATAAGATAGATGAACTGACGCATTTTGCATCATCTGCGTTGATGTTTACATAAAAGTTGGTTTGGGAGCATCCCAATTTTACGCACTTGCCATTGTGCCCTCACCCCCAACCCCTCTCCCAATTGGGGAGAGGGGAGTCAAATCCTACTCTTATTCCCCTTCTCCCATGGGGAGAAGGGGTTAGGGGATGAGGGTAAGTAAGGTTTTTACATATTTGGGATGCTCCCGTTGGTTTTGTAATTAATTTTATATTTTTTTCAGAGAATATGATAAAGCTTGTCTAAATTCTAGAGATACAAAGTTTTGCGTGGTGTGGATACAGCCAGGTAGAAATAATTTTGTGATGAACATCACTGATACCCATGATTAAGATCCTATTCCTCATATGGCTAAATTGGGACAATACAAACAACTGAACTCTAGCCGAGTCATTAATAGGGAACACACTAAATGCCGACAGCCTTCTCTTGAAGACTGTTGGCTTTTTATATATGGGGGTATATGGCGGCGGGTCACAGGATATGGCGGAAGATCGGGAGGTGGAGACAAAGTCAAAAGTCTTTTATGAATGACTCTTGAGTGTTGAGTATCCAATAAAATTTCCCCACAACCTGTTAGTAACTTGACAGAAATTCTGCCGGAGCCACTATCTAGTGTGGGGAAGATATGATCAGTATATAAGTATTATTGGTGTTCAGCCCTAGTTGCTTGCACTTTGTTTAGAAGCCCACAAGCGTTTATGAAAACAAAACTGACTTTGTATTACGACATCGCTTGAATGATGTAATCAAAGTAAGGTCCTGCTTCGACGGCGTCTTCTGCATTCAGTAAGTTAAGGGAGGCTTTTTTCAGAGAGTTGATGGCTTCTACCATTCCAGGTACGGGAACGCCAAGTGAGTTGTACATTTCCCGCACGCCAATTAAACCAATTTTTTCAATTGGTTCTTTATCACCGGCAAGTACACCGTAAGTAATTAGGCGCAGGTACCAGCCAAAGTCACGGACGCATAAAGCACGCTGACGTTCTCCGTATGCATTGCCTCCTGGCGCGATAAAGTCGGGACGCTTCTGCCAAAGTTGTTTAGTAGCTTCTTGAACTATCTTTTTTTCGTTTTCAGCTAAAGTTGTGACAATTCGTATCCGTTGCGCGCCGGTTTGCAAATAGTCTTTGATATTCTTGAGTTCGCCACTGCTGGGATAACGCAGTTCGTCGTCGGCTTGGAGAATAACTTGGCTTACTACAGTCATGATTATTGCAATGACATGAATTAATTATTATTTGCTAGTTTAACGAGTCTTGAGTACACAAGTGAAGAGGGAGTGAAGAGGGAGGGAGGGAGTGAGGGAGTGGGGGAGTGAGGGAGAAAGAATAATTTTTGAGTTTTGAGTTTTGACTAATGAGTGAAAAAATCTGGAAACAGGGTGAGTTAATTGAAGTTGAGATTTCGGATTTGAACGATGCGGGTGAGGGTGTAGGGCGTTGGCAGGGTGTAGTGGTATTTATACCAGATACTGTACCAGGCGATCGCGCTGTTGTGCGTCTGGTTCACGTCAAACCGAACTACGCCCACGGCAAACTCAAAGAACTGTTGCAACCCTCGCCCCACCGTGTCCGACCAAGCTGCATTGTGGCTGATAAATGTGGCGGCTGTCAATGGCAGCATATTGATTATCAGTACCAGTTAGCTGCCAAGCAAAATCAAGTTATTCAAGCTTTGGAACGCATTGGCGGTTTCGTACAACCACCAGTAGATCCAGTGCTTTCGACTCCCGAGTCTTTGGGGTATCGCAACAAAGCGACTTATCCTGTGGAATTATCACGCGCCGGACAAGTTCAAGCTGGTTACTACCAAAAAGGTAGCCACCAATTAATTAACTTGAATCAATGTCCTGTGCAAGACCAAAGATTAAATCCTCTGCTGTTGGAAGTCAAACACGACATTCAGAAGCGGGGTTGGCAGATTTACAACGAACAGCGCCACACAGGTGTTGTACGTCATCTAAGTTTACGCATTGGTCGCCGCACAGGGGAAATATTGCTGACTTTGGTGGTGAAGGAATGGAAATTACCGTCAATTCAAGACCAAGCCGAGGAGTGGTTAAAGCGCTATCCCCAATTGGTGGGGGTTTGTTTAAACCGTAACCCAGACCGTACTAATGCCATTTTTGGCAGCGAAACTCGTTGTATCGCTGGGCGTCCCTACCTGCGAGAAAAATTTACTGGACTGGAGTTCCAGGTAAGACCGGATACCTTTTTCCAGGTAGATACGGAAACGGCAGAAGCATTATTGCAGGTGATTCAATCAGAACTGAATTTACAAGGTTCGGAGGTGGTACTTGATACTTATTGCGGTATTGGGACGTTAACATTGCCACTTGCTAAACAAGTTAGGCAAGCAATGGGGTTAGAATTGCAACCAGAGGCAGTGGAACAAGCAATTTTAAATGCTAAGCATAATGGGATTCATAATGTAAATTTTCACACTGGTGCAGTAGAAAAATTACTTCCCCAAATGGAGATTTCACCAGACATTGTTTTGCTTGATCCCCCGCGTAAGGGATGCGATCGCACTGTGATTGAAACTCTACTGAAATCAAAACCCGCACGTATTGTTTATGTCAGTTGTAAAGTCGCCACCCTTGCCCGTGACCTAAAATTACTTTGTGAAAACGGAGTATATACTCTCACACGAGTACAACCAGCTGATTTCTTTGGGCAAACTGCTCATGTGGAAGCTGCAGCATTTCTTGTGCTATCAGATTCGGACAAAGGCATTCACTCGACAAAAACTTAAATCAAAAATTTGTAGTCCAATGCATACTAAAAATGCTAGAATAGGATTAAGATAAATACATGATTCCTTTTGTGTGAAGATATTGAAGTTGCAAAGACTCTCCCAAAAATATGAATCGAGTTGTTTAAGTTATCAATCGGCAGGTAAAAGAGTATGTTAATACTCTTTTAATTAGAAAGAATATCAGTTGCTTACTGTTTGAGCAGTTGCATATAAGCCGTTTTTTATGTGAGTGACTCTATGTCATTAAAGAGAGTTAATGCTCCCTAGCATTTTCAAAATTTAGTTTAAAAGACGAAAGTTTGAAGGCAACATAACCACCTCAAATTCTATCAGGGTGCCTGTGACAGCAAACTGATGTCTAGCTAACTCTGAAAGCTACGGGGTTCCACTTGTGATTACTATTTCGCTTCGTCCTACAGGGCGTAATTGGGGCACAATTAGTTTTGCCTCAACTTTGTACCTCTGTCCAATACTAGATTTACTTTTGGCAGAGATTCCGGTCAAATTACAAGCAGAACTGCGACTAGGACTTCAAGAAGCCTTAGTAAACGCAGCTAAACATGGCAACAATCTAGATCCTAGTAAAACAGTTGTCGTTCGTTTTTCCTTAATTGATAAACAGTATTGGTGGGTGATATCCGACCAAGGTCACGGTTTTACACCCTCCTCTACTTGCGATGTCGATGTCGATCCAGATATCGATCCAACAGAATACTTACCTCCTGACGAGTCAGAGAACGGTCGTGGTATGTGTATTCTCCATCAAATTTTCGATCACGTCCAGTGGAACAGGAAAGGCACAGAGTTGAGGCTTTGTAAACACCTAGAGAACCGACCTAAATTAGCTCTCTTACGGTGAAAACAGAAGTAGGAGAGCGGGGGACATTTTTTTTACTTACCCTCTCCCTCTCTCTCCCTGCCTCTTTCTCTCTCCCTACCCCTTATTCTCTCCGTGACTTGGACAAGGTGGAGCAGAAATAGAACGATTTAACCAACCGCTTGCTTGCTCAAGTCTGAGTAAAGCTTCTTGTGGTTCATCTTTCAGGAGATACACAAGAGCAGCAGCAGCTTGTTCACTTGCACGAACTTTGCGGTTAGACTTGAGACGATGCCAATCGTCAGGTGAAATGCTCAGCCTCTCCATAAGAGCTTGGGCTAGTTCCAAGGTACTAAATTGATTCAGTTGACTCGTGTTAGGTAGCTGGGTTGATTGAGACATGATGTGAAGTCCTGAGTGATGAGTAAGTGAGTAATTGGGAAAATCGCATTTGATTTTAAGTTTACTACTTGTGCATAAAACCGCCTAAGCTACCGTCTAAGATGCCATTGGGTGAGGAAAATCAACACGAAGAATTTGAACAAGAACTCTTACAAGTGGAGCAACTGCTTGTTGCTTTAAAAGAACGCTACAATCAAGTGCAAGCAGATAAATCCCGTCAAAGAGAATTGCAACAACGCTTCAAACAACTGCGCTATAGTAAATTGCCAGAGGATAAAGCTCAGTTAAAGCAAATTAAACAGCAGTTGGAAGTGCTAGAACTGAACTTAGAAAGTCAGTTGTTTTCCTGGGGTAGCCTTAAAGAACCTTTTTGGGAAGCCGTCCGCTTTGGCGGTTTGGGCGTTATCATAGGCTGGTTATTAAAGTCTGTTGTTGGATAATATGGTAAATCGACGGATTGCAGAAATATTGCGAAGTGGTCAACCGGATGAATGGTTGATAGTTCAAGGCTGGGTTCGTACCAAACGCGAATTAAAAGGTTTTTCTTTTATAGAAGTAAATGATGGCTCATCCTTGGCTAGTTTGCAAGTAGTCATTAATCAGGATTTGCCAGAATATGATGATATTTTGAAAAAACTTAATACAGGTGCTTCTGTGGAAGTGGCTGGAGTATTGGTAGCGTCTCAAGGTAAAGGACAGCGGATCGAGTTGAAAGCAGAGAAGGTGAAAGTTTACGGAGAAGCTGATCCCGAAACATATCCCCTGCAAAAGAAACGTCATTCCTTTGAGTTTCTGCGAACCATTGGACATTTGCGATCGCGTACCAATTCCTTAGGTGCAGTTTTCCGTGTTAGAAATGCATGCGCTACCGCCATTCATCAATTCTTTCAAGAACGCGGCTTTTTCTGGGTACACACTCCCATCATTACCGCTAACGACTGCGAAGGTGCGGGTGAATTGTTCAGTGTGACGAGTTTAGATCTTAAAGATGTTCCTCGCACAGAAACCAAGGCAATAGATTATAGCAAAGACTTTTTTGGCAAACCAACATATTTAACAGTTAGCGGTCAGCTCGAAGCCGAAGTCATGGCGATGGCGTTTAGCAACGTCTACACTTTTGGTCCTACCTTCCGTGCAGAAAACTCCAACACCTCCCGCCACTTAGCAGAATTTTGGATGGTAGAACCGGAGATGGCTTTCTGCGAACTCAAGGAAGATATGGATTTAGCCGAGGCGTTTCTCAAATATATTTTCAAATATGTAGTGGAAACTTGCCCAGAAGACATGGAATTTTTCAATCAGCGCATTGATAATACCGTGTTAGCAACGGCAGATAATATTATTAACAATGAATTTCAGCGCATAACTTACACAGAAGCCATCAAACTTTTAGAAAAAGCTGATGTTAAGTTTGAATATCCGGTAAGTTGGGGCTTGGATTTACAATCAGAACACGAACGCTATCTTTGCGAACAACTTTTCAAAAAACCGGTCATCGTCAGCAATTATCCAGCACAAATTAAAGCCTTTTATATGCGCTTAGATGACGATGAAAAAACCGTTTCTGCTATGGATATTCTCGCACCTAAAATAGGCGAAATTATCGGTGGTTCTCAAAGAGAAGAACGTTTAGATGTTCTGAAACGCCGTATACTCGCACAAGGGATGAAACCAGAAGATTTGTGGTGGTATCTCGATTTGCGCCGTTTTGGAACTGTCCCCCACGCTGGTTTTGGGTTGGGTTTTGAACGGCTTGTGCAATTTATGACGGGGATGGGAAATATCAGAGATGTGATTCCGTTTCCACGCACGCCGGAAAGTGCCGAGTTTTAACTGTATTTAGAAACCCGGTTTATCCTAGAAGCCGGGTTTCTTGTTAGTTAAGTAATTAGACTTGCCTTGAAAGTCTACTTTCATCGTTCCTCGTGAAGGTATTTCATGGGTATCTCTTGCAAAAGTCATGTAATAGCTCGAATACCTAGCTCGTACTTGTTTAGTCCAAATTAATCATTTAACCTCTATTAAGTGTGGTTTTGGCTATTAACACTTAAGTTGAAGTGAAAAGCAGTAATCTTCATCAGCTGCCTTTTTCACTTTTGTCTCTCTGCTCTAATCTGTTTATCCGCTTGTTGTCTTAAACTCGTCACACCTGCTTGGGTTAACGTCATTGCAGTAATATTGCCTGTGTGATCCTTTTCAAAGGAAATACTCGTATTCACGGCTTTAGCAAAGAACTCTAGCTCTGATGTGGGGAAGAACTGTAAAGGCGGTTGCTGCCCACATTCTACGAACAAATTCCCATCCTGGCTCACTACTTTGAACTGCAATCCAGATTTTGTTAAATATAACCCTGAGTAGCTCTCAGCTTGCGACAAGGTGATGATTGTTTTTTCTGGCGGGAACACATCAGGCCAGTCATACTCAAGCGCAATAGCTCGCATCACTTCCTGCATAGGCTCGATTTCATTCGAGTTGAGCATGACAACAGCACCTTTTCCAATATGTGCGTAAACACGCATCAATGATACAAATCCTTCATTCCTACCACTATGAAAAAAGTAGAAACCATCGCCAATTCCACCACCCGCGAACAATCCTAACCCGACAAATAATCCATTCCCTAATCCCACAAATGATTCATTCGCTCCTTGTGTTTGCTCTGTCTGTTGGGGACGCAACATTTCTTCTACCGTCTGTTTACTCCACACGCTGCGAGGTAACCCACGCAATACTCGCAAGAGTTCGACTCCGAGTTTGGCTAAATCTGAAGCTGTTGTCCACAAACCTGCTGCTGCCATCTCAGGATAAACGTGGTGCTTGCCTTCAAGTGGAATACCAGAGAACGGGTGAGCCGTTGCTGCCCTTGCTGACCAATCGTTCGGAAGCGGCTGTTGGTAAGTGCTATTTGTCATGCCCAACGGGTCAAGCACCAATTCGCGCATGATTTCTGGAAATGGTTGCTTGAGCAAATCAACCAATACTTGTTGGGCAACTGTCGTGCCGCCACCCGAATAGCGATAATGCAAACCAGGAATGATATTGACTTCCACCTTGTCGGTATTAGCTGGAGGTTCGCCATTGAGAACTTGAACCGTGGTTGGCAATGGAGCCGAGGTTTGGTAGCCAGGGAAGCCATGTACAGTCAAGCCAGCAGTATGACTCAACAACTGGCGCAGAGTTACCCGGGGTTCCCAGTTCCCGATTGCCCAAGGGGCACAGGCATTGCCAATCGCAGGCACACGCCATGAGGTGAGATAGGTGTTGACATCCTCATCAAGACTGAGACGACCTTCTTGTGCAAGACGCATAACCGCTAAAGCGAAAACAGGTTTGCTGATTGAGGCTGCTTGAAACAATGTGTCTGGCGTGACTTCACGAGTTGTTCCAGCCTGGCATACACCAAATCCACGCGCCCATTCGATTTCAAAATCATTAATGACTGCAATACTGATGCCTGGTGTTTGGTAATGCGCCAATCGCTCGTACAGATTTTTCGGTGAACCAAATTTCCCTTCCAGCGCTGTTGCTGGTAGAAGATTATTGATGACACGCTCAATACGTTGCTCAACAGATTGCAGCATCGGTATACTCTGCTTCCTGGCTCTGGGTTTGTCAGTGCTATCCGATTCTACTCAAACTTGATTGCTCCATGCTCGGTCGCTACCAGTTCGCTTTACCCGAACATTTAAAGCGGGGAGAACTCTGCCCTGACTTTTCACGTCATGTGGAAAAACCAACGCGAAACCTAACCCCCCAGCCCCCTTCCCTAAAAGGGAAGGGGGAGAATTTAAAGCCTCTCTGCTTGCAGGAGAGAGGTTTGGAGAGAGGTTTTCCAGATCCCGTGAAAAGTAAGGAACTCTGCCTGGTATGTGACCCAAACGACCTGTTAGAAGCTGAGGGCTAGAAGTATTACTTTGCAAGTATTTCGGGCAAGCGCGTACATTTTTGTTTCATTGCTACTCACGCGTCGGCTTCGCCCAGCGCCCTAAGGGACCATAGCTTCGCTGCTGCGCAAAGCGCAGAACGCCTCCCTTTCTAAACGACATAATCTTACTTGTTGCATAATTTTCGCGCCCATTTTTTCGTAAAACTCGATTGCTGGAGTATTATTTACTGCAACTATCCAATCGATTCTTCCACCTTCTATTTTTTGGGTAATTTGACATAAACGTTTTATCAGCGCTTCACCGATCCCAAGCCTGCGATATTCAGCTTTGATATATAAATCATCTAGCCAAATTCCTGGCTGAGCAAGAAAAGTGGAATATATCCGGTGATAAGTTGCAAATCCAATTGGATTCCCGTTTATCTCAGCCAATAAAACAAAGGCAAGTGGATTTTCACAAAATAAAGTGTCTTCTAGTTTCTTCGGTGTAGCCTCTAGAAAATCAAGACAGCCATCAAACTCCGCCTTAAGCCGAATTAGCTCCATAAGAGTAGAAATATCACTAGAATTGGCGTCTCGAATTAAGAACTGTTTGTTGTGCATAGCGTTAATTAAGTTAAAAAAATTGATTTTTATATTTATTTTTTTTTAAATTCTTGTGGGCTGGGCATCTTGCCCGCCCAGATAATGCAAGTTAAATGTGTCATAGCTTATTTATAACAAGTAAGTTTATTCAAACTTATCTTGTATCTTCGATTCCGCTAACTTAAATTGAACCCAATTAAACAGCGGTATGAAATATAAATAAACAGCATAAGGAATAAATCCTGAATCAGTCATTAATATAGTTGCTGGTACTAGTCCGGCAATATTCCAAGGAATGAGAGGTGAAAGTACAACAGCAGTGTTTTCGATATCAGTTGCTAATTGAGAGTTATCTAGCCGTTGCTGATACTTTTCCTTCACAAGCTGGTGAGTCATGAGAATCGCAAGCGTTTGAGTGCAACCAAAAGCGGCTGATGCTAACCCAACTATGGTGGTTCCTAAAAATAAGCGGCTTCTGGAAGAAGCTTTTTTGATAAGATTCTCTACAGTTGCTAATGTTTTTGTTCCAATGATGAGTCCTGATAGAGAAGTCGATAGGATGACGACTATCGAAACTCTAAGCATCGAAAAAATACCTCCTCCTGTCAGAAATTCACTTAAGTTCATTCTTGGTTCTAAATTAAAGCCAAGCAAAACAAACTTGATCAGTTGAAAGAAGGAATAGCCTTGGACAAGTATCCCTAAAACGAATCCAATCCCGATACTCACTAGTAATGTGATTTTCACTTCTACTTTAAAAAGACAAAGAACTATAACAGCAAAGGCTGGAAGTAACACCAGTGGGTTAATTTTAAAAAAAGTAGGAATTTCTGAAATAAAATGACTATTTTTAATTTCAACAGGATTGCTGATTGAAAGGATTAAATAAACAAGGGTAGAAGCCATTAAAGGCAACCAAGCTGTTGATATCATCGCTGTTATATTTGTATGTAGCTTGGTTTTGGTAATACTAGCAACAAGATTGGCACTAGAAGACATAGGAGAACATCTGTCTCCAAAATAAGCTCCTGCGATAATTGCTCCAGTAACTATGTGAGGATTAATATCCTGTCCTTTTACCATAATCATTAGGGGAACTCCTACAGTACTGACTGTGCCGAAGGAGGTACCTAGTAGTACAGAAATAGAACTCGTGAAGACAAAGGCTGACAGAATGAAATATTGAGGATTGATGAGTTGCGTTCCATAGTAAACTAAAGCAGGTATTGTTCCGGCTGCCATCCAAACGGCTGTCACTGCTCCAATTAATAATAAAATTAGGATGATTGGAAAAGCTTTTTGACTACTAACAAACCCCATTGTAATTAAATTGTTTACGGAAAATCCTTGGAAAGCAAAAGTCAGAATGAGGATTCCCAGAGAAAGTAAAAGTGGATAGGCAACAAAATAACTTTGAATAACACTAGTCAATAAAATAAAAAAGCAAAAAAATAGAGATAATAATGAATTCATATTCTTGGTAAGGGAATGCTTGATTCGCCAACATTAAATAGTTTAGTGATGACAAAATTGGAAAGCAAAGTATTCCTTAGATACCTTTTATCGATAAAATCGATAGATAGTGAAAGGCTTTTCTTACCTTGATGAGTGAAGTTAACGACAGTAAGTTAAAAATCTCTCAATTGCGGGCTTTGGTGGCTATTGCTAACCACGGCAACTTCAGTTCAGCTGCTTTAGAGTTGGGGCTATCTCAATCAACTGTCAGTCATGCGATCGCCACACTTGAAGAAGAACTCGGAGTAATTTTGCTCTTTCGAGGTCGCCACGGTGCAACTTTAACGCCAATTGGAGAGCAGGTGATTCAGGAAGCGCGTCAAGTTTTGCACTTATTAGAGGTGATTCGGGAAAAAGCCAACCAAGAAAAAGGATTACAAACTGGACAAGTTCGGGTTGCTTGTGTCAGAAGCATCGCAACTCACGTACTTCCAAAAGTCATCGCCCGTTTTCGCGAAAAATTCCCAACGATTAGCGTTGTCATGACCGAGTGCGATCGCTATGCAGAGGTAGAACAGGCACTGCGAGAAGGTCAGGCGGACGTTGGCTTCACGTTGCTACCAACTACTACAGAATTTGAGACGTGGGAGCTATTTCGAGATGAATTTGTTGCACTGCTCCCGCCTGGGTCGATTGCTCCTGGTGTACCACTTAGTTGGGAACAGTTAGCAAAGTATCCAATGATTGTGAATCTTCGTAGTCCTCTACATAACAAAACAGTCAGCGCTCATTTTTTACAATTTGGTCAAACTCTCAAGATTGACTACGAACTGAGGGAAGATTCGACAATTCTCAGTATGGTTAAGCAAGGATTGGGGGCGACTGTGATGGCTCGACTTGCAGCTGAACCGATTCTAGAACAGATAGAAGTGAGGAGTTTGCCAGTACCGCTAGAGCGAGTGATTGGGGTAGCCATCCTAGCAGATGCTTTATTGCCAAGAGCAGCCTTTGCTTTTCTGGACATCTTCAAAGTTACTTGAAAGCAGCCACACCTAGCGCGCTACCCGTTAGGAAGAAACACTTCCCTCTCTCACTCCCTCCCTCTCTCCCTCACTCCCTCACTCCCTCTCTCCCTCTTTCCCTCTCTCCCTCACTCCCTCTCTCCCTCACTCCCTCACTCCCTCACTCCCTCTTTCCTTCCCTCAAGAGTGTTTCTTCAGAATTACTTGATGTCTTCGCCGTAACCCGGTGCACTCTAAACTAGATTGGAAGAAGCAGCAATCGTATAAGGGGGATCGCTACGCCCATGACGACTACTACATCAAAAAAGCTGACTTTTGCAGAGTTTCTTGAACAGTATCCTGATGGCTACGGCATATTTGAACTTGTAAATGGGGAAATTGTACAGGTGGAGCCAATCAGAGCGCATAAAAATGTGGCACGATATTTGCTCAAGTCTTTTGATAAAGAGATTGATCGTTTGCAACTGGATTATATTGTTGACAAGGATGTAGTGTTCAAAACTGTAACTGCTTCTGGAGAAGAACGAGGCAGAAATCCAGATGTCAGCGTAGTAAGTGCTTCTTTGTGGAATAGCAATGTCTTGGCTTATGCTGCTTTAACTGAACCTATCCAGTTGGCTGTGGAAGTGGTGTCAAGCAACTGGGAAGATGATTATGTTGACAAGTTAGACGAGTATCAACGGCTGGGTATTCCTGAATACTGGATTGTAGATTATCTGGCGATCGCTTCCAGAAACTATCTTGGTAATCCCAAACTCCCGACAGTTTCTGTTTATCGGTTGGTAGAAGGCGAATATCAAGTCCAAAAGTTTACGGGGAGCGATCGCATCCTTTCCCCCACCTTCTGTGAACTAGAATTAACTGTCGAACAAATTGTTAGCGCTAGTCAAATGCGAAAACTTTGACACGACAAGTGGCGAAGCGCTTCTGTTTCAACTGGTCGCGGCGAGGAGTCCCCCACCAGCCCCGTTGGTTGGTGGCGGGAGAAACGCCGCTCCGGTACTGGGTACTGGGTAGTGGGTACTGGAAAATTGTTCCAAAATTTGGGAGGGGTTAAAGCAGAATTCCATAATTTTTCGTTTGATATACCACTACCCCAATCCCTAATCCCCAATCCCCAGTCCCTTTTACGTTTCACCTTGCCTTTTCGCGGTTGTTCTAGGTTTTGGAATGTCGTTATGTAAAATATTATTAATACTCTATATCCCGACCGATAAACAGGAAATTCCAATACAAGCAATTTGGGGGGTCATAACAGTAGACCCATTTGAGAAGATTAGTGTCAAGATTTTTGTGGCGGGAGAAAAAATATGTAAGATAAAACCCGCATCAAACCATTTGAAAGGAAAGCTATCATGGCAATTCCAAGCAAACAGGGTAAATCTACTATCGATTTTCGAGACAATCGACGCACCACAACTCATATTACAGTTCGTATTCCTAAGGAGTTACACCAACAGCCAGTCATGTCACGGCTCATTTCTCATTGCGGCATCACAGTCAATATCGCTGCAGCCCAGTTCAATGGTCATGTGCCGCAACAAGGCTGCTTTGATTTGGAACTACGAGGAACTGTTTTCCAGATTGCCAGCGCCCTAACCTATCTGAATGAACTGAATTTAGAAATTTCGCACCGATTCATTACTGGAGAAGATGGTTGGTAAATAAGTCCTGACAAATGAGTAACGAGTGCTAAGTAGTCAGCTACTCAGCACTCGGCAACACTAGTCGCACCTTACTTGCACGCCCCTTGGGGGAAAGTCCCAAGGGTGCAGTGGCTCCTCATCTAGCTGTACTTATGCCATTTGATTTTCAATTGCCCACCGTGCTAGTTCAGTGCGATTGTGGAGATTGGTTTTGCCCAACATATTGGACACATGGCTTTCAACGGTGCGTTGGCTGACATTTAATTCTTCAGCTATTTCACGATTAGCTAAGCCCCGAGCCACAAATTGCACGACTTTGAGTTCTGTTGGGGTTAACTGTACATCGAAGGGAACTTGGATGCGAGAACCGTTTTCTCCTCCTTTTGCTTGATGTTCTTTCCAGCGAATGGTCTGCTTCAGAGAAGATTCTACTTGTGCTACCAATTCTTCTGGCTCAAAAGGTTTGACCATATACACATCAGCACCTTTATTCAGACCTTTAACTCGGTCTGCGCTTTGTCCCTTAGCTGAAAGGAATAGAACGGGAATCCAGCTGGTGCGTTCGGTTTGCCGGACTTGTTCTACAAAAGTATACCCGTCCATTTCCGGCATCATCACATCGCAAATGATCATGTCTGGAATATCCTGCTCTAAAACTTCCAGTGCTTCTCGACCATTTTCGGCAGTGACAACATTATAACCCCGGAATTCCAAATAATCCTTCACCAGCAAGATGAGGTTAGGGTCATCATCAATAAGTAGAAGTCGTTTGTGATCTTTCATGCTGGGTTCTTTCATAGCAGTGGCACTTATCGCGCTTGATCCATCAAGGTCTTGAATAGTCATCCTCTCTGGTGGATTAAGGAGGTGTCGTGCTTTTTCTCACTTAACTTGCCCTTGCTGCATAAAGTCCTAAAAGTGGATGTCACTTTCGAGAAATTTTGTAACAACGGCAAAATTCCAGTAAGGATACGTAGAGCAGTAGTATTCATAATGCGTTATTATATATCGCTTTGAAAGTTGCGGGTTAAAAAACACTGATAAAATAATAATTATTCAGGTTAACAAGTAAGTGTTGGTCTCAAAATGCTCCCAAATTACAATTAACCCGCACTTTCATTTGTTTACTACTGTGTCTATCGTTGTTGGATGTTAAGCTTGATTGAGCTTTTTACGACAAAGTTGGGAACTTTCTGGCAAAGGATGGGTTAAAAATGCATATTCTTCTACCACATTGTTGCCTAATAAGTGTTCTCGTATAATCCGACAATTACTTCCAGGATTGTTGGGCGATACCGCACAGCATCCGGGGAATCCTCTATTATCAGTCTAGAACAACAAACTTGCAAGCAGTTGGCTTTATTTCTAAAGAAGCAACTAAAATTGCTATTTTGTGGTAGGCGAAGATTAAACTGTTTGAGGCGCTTTTTGAAGTATTCCCAAAATGACAAAAGAGTGTGTTTTGAGAAGCATTTAGAAACTGTCGGGACAGCACAGATGAAAATGTCCCTTTGAATGTTTGACAGTCCTAAAGTTTCTAGAGAAATACTTAGGGCTTTCTTCGCTGGTGGTGTTGTAGTGTGTGGTAGCTGAAGGCAGGACTGGATCACTGTAGTGTTACTCAATTCAAAGGCTCCCTGATTACTGTTCTATATCAATATCCCAGCTTTGCAAATAAAGTTGCCCATATATCAATATTCGTCCTTTATCGAATAAAACCTGAAAGGTAGGATAAATTGAGTATTTATACTTAAGTAGGACAGCACGATTAAAGTTCGGGAACCCGTACAAAAGAAAATGTTGCCATTGGATGCTGGGTTTCGGTAAATTAGCACTCAGGAGTCGAGAGTGCTAACAAGGTGAGAAATTGGTATGGCAGCTGTATCTCTAAGCGTTTCTACAGTTAAACCTCTGGGCGATCGCGTCTTCGTTAAAGTGAGCGCCGCTGAAGAAAAGACCGCAGGTGGTCTGTATTTGCCCGACAACGCAAAAGAAAAGCCCCAAGTGGGCGAAGTGGTCGCTGTCGGCGATGGCAAGGTCAAAGATGACGGTGGTCGTCAGCCACTGGATGTCAAAGTGGGAGAAAAAGTTCTCTACTCAAAGTACGCTGGTACCGACATCAAACTTGGAACCGACGAATACGTCCTCCTCTCAGAAAAAGACATTCTAGCAATCGTTTCATAGTCATAAGTCCTTTGTCATGAATTATTGGCAAAGGACAAAGGACAACTTACAAATTCGTACTGTTCTTTTCAAAATTCTTTGACAATTATGGCAAAGCGCATTATTTACAACGAAAACGCACGTCGTGCTCTAGAAAAAGGCATGGATATTCTGGCTGAGGCTGTCGCTGTGACCCTCGGTCCCAAAGGTCGGAACGTAGTGCTAGAGAAAAAGTTTGGCGCACCACAAATCGTTAATGACGGTGTGACCATTGCTAAAGAAATTGAATTGGAAGACCACGTCGAAAACACTGGCGTTGCTCTAATCCGTCAAGCGGCTTCCAAAACCAACGATGCTGCTGGTGATGGCACCACAACTGCGACTGTTTTGGCTCATGCTGTAGTTAAAGAAGGCTTGCGGAACGTTGCAGCAGGTGCGAATGCGATTTTGCTAAAGCGTGGTATTGATAAGGCTACCAACTTCTTAGTAGAAAAAATCAAAGAACACGCTCGTCCTGTAGAAGATTCCAAAGCGATCGCTCAGGTAGGCGCAATCTCTGCTGGTAACGACGAAGAAGTCGGTCAGATGATTGCCGAAGCAATGGACAAGGTGGGCAAAGAAGGCGTGATTTCCTTGGAAGAAGGAAAGTCCATGACCACCGAATTGGAAATCACCGAAGGGATGCGCTTTGACAAAGGCTATATTTCTCCCTACTTTGCAACTGATCCCGAGCGGATGGAAGCAGTTTTCGATGAACCTTTCATCTTGCTAACCGATAAGAAAATCGCTCTGGTACAAGACCTCGTACCCGTCCTCGAGCAAGTCGCTCGCGCTGGTCGTCCTTTGGTGATTATCGCCGAAGATATCGAGAAAGAAGCTTTGGCAACCTTGGTTGTTAACCGCCTACGCGGTGTGTTGAACGTGGCTGCTGTCAAGGCTCCTGGCTTTGGCGATCGCCGCAAAGCAATGCTAGAAGACATCGCTATCCTCACTGGTGGTCAAGTGATCACCGAAGATGCTGGTTTGAAGCTGGAAAGCACCAAGCTGGATGCGTTAGGTAAGGCTCGCCGCATCACAATCACCAAAGACAACACCACCATTGTTGCCGAAGGTAACGATGCTGCTGTCAAGGCTCGTGTTGAGCAAATTCGTCGTCAAATGGAAGAAACCGAATCTTCCTACGACAAAGAGAAGCTGCAAGAGCGTCTGGCTAAGTTAGCTGGTGGTGTCGCTGTCGTTAAAGTAGGCGCGGCTACCGAAACCGAAATGAAAGACAAGAAGCTGCGCTTGGAAGACGCCATCAACGCAACCAAAGCTGCTGTAGAAGAAGGTATCGTTCCTGGCGGTGGTACAACACTGGCTCACCTCGCTCCTTCGCTGGAAGAATGGGCAAACAGCAACCTCAAGGGTGAAGAGTTAACTGGTGCATTGATTGTCTCTCGCGCCTTGGCTGCTCCTCTCAAGAGAATTGCTGAAAACGCTGGTCAGAATGGCGCTGTCATTGCTGAACGCGTGAAGGAAAAAGAATTCAACATTGGCTACGATGCTGCCAAGAACGAGTTCGTTGATCTGTTTGACGCTGGTATTGTTGACCCAGCTAAAGTGACACGTTCTGCTCTGCAAAACGCTGCATCTATCGCTGGTATGGTATTGACCACCGAGTGCATCGTGGTTGACAAGCCCGAGCCAAAGGATAACGCTCCTGCTGGTGCTGGCGCTGGTATGGGCGGCGGCGACTTCGATTACTAAGATTTTTGTAGGGTGGGCAAAATGCCCACCTTTGATAAAACAGCCGCTTCCTTTGTGGAAGCGGCTGTTTTTCATTGTTAGCACTTTGGAATCACTTAAAACAGTGCTGGAAGTTTGGGAGGCTAAAGTACACGAGAGTAAGGACAGAAGCGGGGGCAAGTCATCCAAACATTACAAACACGTAGAACAGCTAGTAATAGAAATAAAACAATGTTTTAGTGACTTATACCAATTTAATATGAAGCTGCATATAATAGGGAGAAACAAACTCAATAAATTTAAAGACTCATGAGCCGCCCGTTTAAGATTGAAATAGCAGAGAGCGAAGAAGAACTAAAAAAACGCCTACAAACAGCTAGGGTGGGGAACCAGAAAGAAAAGCTACAGATGTTGTGGTGGCTTAAGAGTGGTCAGGTAAAGGAGCAGCAGGAAATAGGAAAACGCTTGGGTAGAGATACTTCAACAGTGACAAGATGGTTGCAGAAATATCGTAGCGGTGGTCTTTCTAGCCTATTGGAAATCAAGAAAGCACCAGGGGCAAGGCGAAAAATCAGTGATCATGCGATCGCATCGCTTAAGGAGGAGTTGCAAACACAAAAGGGGTTTAGTAGTTATGGTGCAATAGTAGAGTGGTTAAAAAAAGAACATGGGCAAGATATCGAGTATGGAACAGTTTATGCTTGGGTTCGATATCGATTAGGTGCCAAACCCAAAGTACCGCGTCCCCAAAGCTATAAGCAGAATCTTGAGTTGATATCTGAATTTAAAAAAAACTTGGTCTGATTGTGCGAAGTCTGGAAAAACTTTTGGCACAAGGGAAGCGCGTCCACTACCTGTGTCAAGATGAAACTAGGGTTGGACTCAAAACTCTGACAGGAAAAGTAATTACTGCTGCCGGAGTTAAGCCCACTGTTGAGGTTAAATGGGAACGGGAAAATTTCTGGATTTATGGTGCAATTGAACCTTTGACGGGAAAACATTTCCAACATGAATACCCCAAACTTAATGGCGATTATTTTCAACAGTTCTTGGACTGGTTATCTCAGCAATTAGGCAGCGACTATGCAATTTTACAGATTGACCAAGCTGCCGCTCATACCAGTTCTGCAATTTGTTGGCCGGAGAATATTATTCCTCTGCTTCAACCACTCCATTCTCCTGAACTCAACCCCATCGAAAGGCTTTGGCAGTTCCTCAAAAAATCACTTCATAATGAACTGTTTTCTTCTTTACAAGCTTTAAGCGATCGCATCCAGGAAATATTCAACCAACTTACATTTGAGCAGGTAATGTCTGTCTCTTCTTATAACTTTATCTTGGAAGCTCTTTTCTATGCAGCTTCATCTTAAATTGGTATTACCTGATAGCTTTATTGAGAGTGAAGTTTAGATGGAGCCAACAACAGAACAGTTGAGAGCATTTTACAGTAGATGTGTGAGAGCAAGTAATATGTTTCAACCTATCAACGTTGTCCGAATGGATGAAAGAACAAAGCGCATATACGTTTTGATTGGGGACACAATACAAATAGAGATATATCCAAACGGTGAGGTGACATTTCCATGACTAAACATGATTATCAAGCTATGTCAGATGACGAATTAAGAGATTGGGTTAGATATCACCCGCAGGACACTGAGGCATTTCATATTTTAATGGACAGGTTAGACCAGCGACCAAAAGTCATCACTCGCACTGATGAGGAATTTGAAACCGAGTTACAACGGCGTATTAGCCAAGCTAGTTGAAGTAAATTAAAATTAGCGAAAAACCACCAGTGTAAAAGTTGGTGGTTCTTTTGTTGGAATAAAACCAGCTACAAAATTAAACGTTTAAAATTTCTTTGTGAAGTTTTCATCACCACGAAATCAGTAACATCTTTCTTCTTGAGTGATATCGCTTCTGACATCCTACATCCCGTGTAGATGCATAGAGCGTATACTGTTTTGCACGGTTGTGGTATGTAGATGAAAAAACGTCAAGCCTCCGGCTTATCGCCATCCTTTTCAATCATCGTTGAAAGCCTTTATTTAGCTGCTTTTGACCCTTCCCTTTAGGCTTAGATTTATGAACTTCCACCACAGCTTCTTGAAATAAATTGTTTAGATGTATTGGGACGCTGGCAATTTCTGGTAACTCTGGCTCTATGGGTTTGTTGTATTCTTGCAATAGAGCATCTAAGTCAGTTTCAAGCTGAAAATCTGGACGTTGAAGAAATGTTTGCAGGACTTTTTCTAACTGTGTTGGATACTGTTGAGCTAAACGATGCCAAATGAAGGCATTAATACTTTTGTCTTCCAGATAAAAACGAATGAGTTTTTCCGCACCTTCTACACTTTGCCAATCTTCTGCTTCTAAAATTGCCTTCATCTTAAAATAGGTTGGGAGAAATATCTGTCCCCAACGGGGGTGGGATATAGCTGTCACCTGTTCTGCTTTTTTGAGATCAGCAGGCAAATCAACTTTTGGCGTTACCATTTTGCTGGTACCGTTTTTCTTGTCAAACATTTGCGAAACGGCTTGAGAGTCGGTACCAAATTCTTCGGCAACTGCTTTGATTTCTTCTTCTCCAATGCCAGCTTCTTGTGCTACTTCTTCCAGAGATTTTGATGTATCAATACCTGCTTCTTCCAAGCGTTTTTTCGTTAATATTTCTTGGAATTCACCAATTCTTTTGTTGAGTTGATACCCTGGCATTGTGACTTCATCAGCGCCAAAAAAGTCTAAAAACTGCTGATTATAAACTTCTACAGACAGCCAAGCTTCCTCTAGTAACTCAGGCGCATCTCCATAAAGATGTTCTTTATAATTATCTTTAAAATTACCAATAGCTACTGCGAGTTTTGGTTTGCCCAATTTACCCATCTGCGTATAAGGACCAGAAAACGTCCAGTAGCTGTCAGTTACAGGAGAAATGCGAGTCAGTAAAATTTCTCCCTCTTTCAATCGAGACATTTCCTGTAGCTTTTGACTATTGTCCGGTTTGACAGTGTAGTGTTTATCTGTTAACCAGTTCCTTAGTTCAAAGCCATCGGGTAAAATTTTTGTAATAGCAAATAAGCCAATAAAAGTGCGATGCCAACTTTTAATCAGTTTGCGATCGCTCTCCGACAACTGTTGGTTATCTTGTATAAACAAATCCAACGGTGAGTTGTCACCAACTCGCCCTTCTGTAATAAACGAGTCAATGATAAGTTCTTGTTGAAAATTATCACCGCTTCCACGCCGGGACTTCACAGCAGCGTAGCTTTCCAGTGCTTGTGCGAGTTCGTCTTCAGCATCAAAGACAAAATCAGTAAGGTCTTGTTTGAGTTGGTGCGATCGCTCTAAAATTGCATCCACAAGTTAATTTCTCGGAATCGACAGTTGTAGGTTAGAGGTTTCGAGAGAATTTGTCCATCTGACTATTGCAGGATATTCTAAACGCAAGAGCCGTCCATAAACACTTGTTTATAGCATCTAAAAGTAATTTAGTTTGGTTGACAGACAACCAGGCAGGTAGGATATAATCTGTACCCTTTCACAAGAACGCGATCGCTATGGGCATGACCCTTGTAGAAAAAATTTTGGCGAAAGCCTCCGGTCGGTCAGTCGTCGAACCGGGGGAAAACATCTGGGTTAATGTTGATGTTTTAATGACACACGATGTTTGTGGACCTGGAACCATTGGCGTTTTTAAACGCGAGTTTGGTGCTGACGCCAAAGTCTGGGATTCTGAAAAAATCGTGTTAATTCCCGACCATTATATTTTCACTGCCGACGAACGAGCTAACCGCAACGTTGATATTTTACGTGAATTTGCTAAAGAACAAAGTATAAAATACTTTTACGATATTACTGACCGCGCCAACTTTAAAGCAAACCCAGACTACAAAGGCGTTTGCCACGTCGCCTTAGCCCAAGAAGGTCACACCCGCCCAGGTGAAGTCTTATTTGGTACCGACTCCCACACTTGTAACGCTGGTGCTTTTGGTCAATTTGCCACAGGTATCGGCAACACAGATGCTGGCTTCATCATGGGGACTGGCAAACTGTTAATCAAAGTTCCCGCTACCATGCGCTTTATATTGGATGGCGAAATGCCTCCTTACTTGTTGGCGAAAGACCTAATTTTGCAAATTATTGGCGATATCAGCGTTGCTGGGGCAACCTATCGCACAATGGAATTTGCAGGTGAAGCCGTTGAACAAATGACAATGGAAGAACGGATGACCTTGTGCAACATGGTCATTGAAGCTGGCGGCAAGAATGGTACCATTGCTCCCGATGAAACCACATTTGAATATTTAAGGGGACGTACCAACAAAGCTTTTGAGCCAGTATACACAGACTCCGATGCCAAATTCTACAGTCAGCATCACTATGATGTCTCCAAACTAGAACCAGTCGTTGCCAAACCCCACTCTCCCGATAACCGCGCCTTAGCACGAGAATGCAGCGATGTCAAGATTCACCGAGTTTATATCGGTTCTTGCACAGGCGGCAAAACAGAGGACTTTTTCCATGCCGCACAAGTTCTTAAAGGTCGCAAGGTGAAAGTTCCTACCTACATAGTCCCTGCTACCCAAAAAGTCTACGAAGACCTGTTTACACTCAAGTACGAAGAGCAAACCCTTTCGGAAATTTTCTTAGACGCAGGTTGCATTGAACCAGCTGCGCCTTCCTGCGCCGCTTGCTTGGGTGGTCCCAAAGACACTTTTGGGCGGATGAATGAGCCAGAAATCTGCGTTTCCACCACGAACCGCAACTTCCCTGGACGGATGGGGCATAAAGAAGCTGGAGTCTATCTTGCTTCCCCCTACACTGCTGCAGCTTCCGCAGTCACTGGATATGTGACAGATCCGCGTGAGTTTTTGAGTTAGTTTTTGTCTCGCGCCAAGACGCTAAGACGAGCCAGCACTGCAGGCGGGTCTCCCGCCGTAGGTGACTGGTGTCGCCAAGAGACTCTTTGCGCCTTTGCGCCTTTGCGCGAAATTAATTCACCATGATTATTCTCGTAATGGGTGTTTCTGGTTCTGGTAAGTCTACCATCGGGCAACTGTTGGCGGACTCTTTACACTGCGAATTTGCTGATGCTGATGCTTTTCACTCGCCAGAGAATATTGAGAAAATGCGGCATGGTATTCCCCTAAATGATTTGGATAGGATGCCTTGGCTGCTGGCTTTACAACAGGCAATACAACAGTGGTTGCAACAGAATAAAAATGTGGTGCTGGCGTGTTCAGCACTAAAAGCCAGCTATCGCCAAGTTCTTGTATTGGATGAGGAACGCGTCAAATTGGTTTACCTTAAGGGAGCATTTGACTTGATTCAAAAGCGGCTGCATATGCGTCAGGGTCACTTTATGTCCGAAGAACTCCTCAAAAGTCAGTTTGATGCCCTTGAGGAGCCATCTGGTGCAATTACTGTGGATATTTCCGATCCACAAGAGGTGATTGTGCAAAAGATTAGAGTGAGTTTGGGGATTTAGGTGAGTTGATAGGAGAAGTTTCATAACGGCTATGTTGAGAGAATGGCAATCTAAAAGATTTCTGATAATAATTGCTTAAGGCGTAACCGTTATACTCCTCTTCTTTACCCAAAACCTGGGCTAATGCTCGCAAATTTAGCCGCTTGAGTAATTCAATAGTTATTGGTCGCTTATCACTCCAAAAAATCATTGATTCTAAAAACTCTTTGGCTGGCTGCGAATTTAGCAAAGTAGCAATAAAAGATGCCTCAAATTTCGACCCGCATGATAAAAAGTAAACAGTATCGTCAAAAACAACAGGTTGTCCGTCAATCGGACCTACTTGCACAAAGTTAAGAGCTTTGTAAAAGCTTGATATAGCGACTTTCCAAGGTGCAAAAGTATATTCTCCGACGCCAAATATAGAGAATTCTGGACGATTCCGATAAATAGAACTGCTACGCTTTGACAAATACTCTCGATAATTCTGAAGATAGCCCCATATCTTGGGAGCATCAAGCTTTAAGTGTGTTGTATCCTCCCCAATGTACCGCTGAGTAACAAGAACATATTTTCTACAAGTAGATGTACGACTATTTCCAACATCTGAACTTTTCAAAAGCGGGTAAACCCAATCTCGTTCAAGAGAAAAAACATTACCATATCCGTTGCGGAATTTCTCACCTTCTTGTTCTAGTTCCATAACATTGGAACAGTCATGTTTCAAGCCTGAACGCCAAATATAAACTGAGTTAGTTTCTCGTAAAGTTTCTCGTAAATGAGACCAACGCTTATAATCTATGACATTGGAAACGAGTGTATTATCTTGGAAACCAATAACTTGTGATGGTTTTTGAGCAGACAAATCCTCGAAAATCTCGCAAGTATTTGATAAACTCCCATCTCCAATTAACAAAACAAAAAAACAGGCATCTACAGATGCATTAAAGTTCTTCAGCGTATCTATTCTATAAATTTGAGCACGGATAACTTTTTGCTTAGACTGCCAAACATGAGTGAGAATTTTTCTGGCAACAGAAGTCTTACATAACATTGCAATTATGCCAGTGCGTTCTTTCAACCACTCTAAATGCTTTAGCAGCATCCATTCGGAAATATCAAAATTACTTTTGCCCGTTAACGCATCATATCCGCTTTTCCCTTGAAAATTCGATTTTTGCGGTAAGTTAGAACTTTTTAATAAGCCTAGTTCAGAACTTGTTACCCAAGGTGGATTACCGAGAATTAGCAATGGTTCGGCTAAGGTGTTAATAATGTCTGACCAATTTAAATTAAAAAAATCACCGTTAATAATCTCTATTGGTGCAGAATACTTTTCGGCTGCAACTTTTTCTTTGAGGTAGCTTAGATGTTCTGTACTAATATCAACACCGATAAATTTATTAACCTGTGAAAATACTTGACAAGCAGCCAATAAAAAGGCTCCACGACCACAAGTAGGCTCTAAAACTGACCTTGGTGACACACCTAACCTATTAAGGACATTTGTCGCTTCTAAGGCTAGAGTTATTGGTGTCTGAAAATCCCCAAATTCCCATACATTCTTAGCTTTATGTCGCACCATTTCAGTTCATCGCACTCTAATAATACCGCTTACCTCGCCAGCTTGCTGTATAATACGACTATATTGAAGTCGCCATTGTAGAGCATTTGAGATTGTTAAATAACCCTGCTCTGGTGGCTTATTAAGTATCTCCTCAGCAATGTTATTTGCTTCAATTTCATCAACTGGTAGGTTGCGATCCATCATGAAGGCAGCAAGGTCGTCAGCATTTCCGTCATTTGTAAGAATGTTAAGTATACCACGAGTCATTTGATAGTCAGCAGTACGGCTTTTATCAACGAAAAAAAGGCTCACTAGCACCACCAAGGTAAAGGGATGGATAGAGCCAGAAATAAAGGGCGGTTGGAGGAGAATTTTATTATTGTCAGGATCTGGCTTGATCAGGTATTGAAAGGAACTGGCAACCACTCCAGCAACCCCTATACCTACACCAACTGCGCCAATATAGATTTGCAAATCGCGATCGCGTTTTTTGTCTTCCCGCTCACGCTCTTGTGCTTGTTCCTCTGCTTCAATTTCTACAATACCTCGAATAGTGTCAATCATTTGCTGGAATAGCCCTTGAGCCGGGGTAAGGAAGCGCAAGTCTACTTCAATCTGATTTTGAAACTGCTTACAACTGAGGTTGAGGAAGTTCTGCAAAAACCCCAAGTTATCTTCTTCCAGGCTCAGTGCTTGAATCTTTTCCAGTCGGGAGCGATAGTTTTCTGTGTTGGTAGCGATCGCGCTGTGATGGTCTTGGATGTCGCGCAGTAACTTATTATATTGAAATTACAGATATTTTGTATAAATTATTTGAAACCTACTGACTACCGTCCATCTTTTAGCCAGGAGTACCAACCAATTATGGCTGATATCCCAGCTACCTGTGCTACCCCCTCACACTTGATGCCAAGCCAAAAAAGCTTCTACTTCATCTGCGGTAGGTTAGGAGGCGATACGCTACGCGTATCGCCTCCGGCTTATCGCATTCTAACACCATTTCACTGTGTAGTTTTACCTAAAGTTTATAACCATGGTGCCGCACAAGCGCAAGCTCAACATGCGTTTCAACTCCTGTATTCGTTGCAGCGCCAAGAGAAGCAATGTATTCTTCAGTCGATAAAACCAGCTAGCAATTCCTCTGGCTGGTCTTTATATATATGAAGATACGTTGAAGATATGGAGAGTTGCTTGAGAGATTCAAATGAGTTTTTGTACTTTATAAAGCAGAACAAGTTTTGCTTTTGTCTAGTCAGACCAAGCTGTTTGGAACTCAGGGTAGTCCTAAATAACTTCGCATCAACCCCAGTTCCTTTTCTTAAAGCATCTATTAACTAGCCTTATAGATTTAGGATGACCGATTCTAGACATCTAGGTTCGACAACACTGAGGTTATTAAGTTGAGGAGGTAGCAATAAAACTTATGTCGCTCATTAATGATACTGTCCCAGATGACACCCTCGTTGGGACTTCTGATGCTGATAGCATTTTCGGCTCGAATGGCAATGACTTCCTTAATGGTCTAGGGGGTAATGTAAGTTATAAGTTTACAAAGATTGCTGACACCAGTGGTCCTTTTAAATCTTTCACGAATTATCCTAGACCAGTAATTAACAATACGGGAACAGTTGCCTTTGCTGCTGAATTAGATGCAGGAGGTAACGGTATCTTCATTGGTAACGCTAAAGCAACGACTACGATCGCTGACACCAACGGTCCTTTTTCTTTCGTCTACAGCGATTTCTCCTTCAACAACCAAGGAACGGTGGCTTTTGCTGCTAACGTAGACGAGGGTGGCATTGGTATCTTTGTCGGTAACGGTGAAGCCACTTCTACCATTGCTGACAGTACCGGCTCCTTTTCGTCTGTATTTTCTCCTTCTATCAACGATGAGGGAACGGTAGCTTTTCAGGCTCTTCTAGATACATCGGGCGAAAGCGTTTTCACTGGTAATGGTGAAGATATCACTCCTATTGTTGATACCAGCGACAACTTTGTTAGGTTTTCTAGTGCTGATATTAATACGGAAGGAACGGTACTTTATAGAACTTTAGAAGCTTCTAATGGTACGGATAATCTATCCACTTATAGCAACGGGGTAGTTACTACCGTTGTTGATAATAGTGGACCTTTCAGCAGTTTCGGCACTCTCTCCTTAGATAACCCTTCGCTCAACGATGCAGGAACAGTAGCCTTTGGTGCTAGCTTAGATGGAGGAGGTAGTGGCATCTTCACCAAAAACGATAGCGTAATCACAACGATCGCTGATACCAGTGGTCCGTTTGCTCGTTTTAACTTCAATCCTTCTATTAATAACAATGGAGATGTCGCTTTTCTAGCTTCTCTAGACGGCGATATCCGTGGTGAAGGCATCTACACTGGATCAGATCCGACAGTGGATAAGGTTATTGCCATCGGCGATTCTCTGTTTGGTTCGAGGGTGACAAACCTTGAGTTTTTTGGAGAAGGACTCAATGATGTTGGTCAAATTGCTTTCTTTGCTAGTTTGGCGAATGGCACTACAGGCATCTTTGTTGCTAATCCAGTCATATAAGCTAGTGCTTCCAGACAAAGTTAACTGACCGAAAATTTCAAAACCTCTGACTTTATTGGGTAAGGAGGCACAACACGTCGCTGTGTCCCCCTCCCCTTACTTTTGGAAGGATTTATTTCTTCCTTTAACACTCGAGTTTCTACATTGCTACTTGCACCTTACCTCTACTTGCGCTACTCCCTAAACTTGATGCGAAGCCAGAAATGCTTCTACTTCATCTGCGGTGGGTTGAGATGCGATCGCCCCTGCTTTCATTGTCGTTAATGCCCCCGTTGCACTTGCATATGTGACGATTCTTCTGACTGTTTCTAAGTCGTTTAAGCTGTGAATACCATGAGTGAGGATCTGGTGGATGAACCCAGCAACAAAGCTATCCCCCGCACCTGTTGTATCAACCACGGGTACGGCAAAAGCAGGTATTTTGCCTTCGTTTTCGCCAAGGCAATAGGCGCAACCGTTTTCCCCATCTGTCACCAGTACGCCTTCTACAGAATCAAGGCGGTAAGTAATTGCCCCAGGGTCTGCGGTGTCAAATAGCCATTCGGCTTCTTCTTTTGAAAGTTTGAGAAAATCTACTTGCTTAAATAATTTTTGAATTTTTTGGGGAGCGATGTCAGGATTTGTCCAAAATACCGGACGCCAGTTGACATCCAATAAAATTTTGATATCGTACTGTTCTGCTAGCTCAAGGGCACGGTGAACTGCTTGCCCACTTTCAGGATAAGCGAGTTCCAAAGTACCCAAAACCAGAAAATCTGCTGCTTCAAATAACTTCACAGGTAATTTATCAGCCTTGAGGCGGGTATCTGCAAATTCTGTGGTGTCATGGTCTTTAAACCCAGCAAAAGTGCGATCGCCCTCAAGGGAGCGCACAACATTCACTTGCCGTGTTGGTGCAGTACCATGACGCTGTACTCCAGTTGTATCCACACCAACTTTTTGTAATAGTTCTACCAGTTCATTGCCTGGTGCATCCTCACCCAAGGTACCGATAAATCCTGCTGGTGTCCCCAGCTTCACCAAAGCACAAGCTACATTCGCTGGTGCTCCTCCAGGGTAGGCAGTCCATGACTCAACTTCTTCTAGCTTTAGCCCCAGTTGATCGGCTAAACGGTCAAACAAAACTTCACCCAGGCACAAAACACGGGGATTGCTCATTGAATTTCAGATTTTGGATTAGGAATTGCCAGTATAAAACCTACAATAATTTATGCTACTTTGTCGGCAGTCGTTCATACAATTAAATAGCTATTTTTGTTTCTTAAATAAGCCGTGCATATTGCTCCTCACGGTTCATTTTGCATCAGTAATTTTTGGGCTTTTGTTTTTTATAAAAGTTTTATTTTATACTTAAAAACTGGTTTGTATTACCGCTTGGGAATGGGTATGAAGTATAAAGCTATGGGAATATTTTGAATTTGAAATCTTAATTCTTCTTTATCCAAAGGCAGTTACACGCGCGGGGGAATGCCTCCCCTAACTCCCTAAACTGCACTTTTTCTAAAAAGAGTATTTATGCTTACATTTGAAACAACTACCCATAAAAGAATCTTCTAGAATGAGAAAGAGCGATTAAGTACATATACTAGGGAGGATAAAATAACTCATGGCTGGTGGCGAGTCTCAGACCCCCGTTACTCTGTCAGACAGAGAACTGCAAATTATCGACTTAGTGGCCGCTGGCTTAACTAACCAAGAAATTGCAGCTAAGCTGGAAATAAGCAAGCGTACAGTTGATAACCATATCAGCAATATTCTCACCAAGACCGGTACTGACAACCGGGTGGCTCTTGTCCGGTGGGCTTTGCATTGGGGCAAAGTCTGCTTGAATGATGTAAATTGCTGTCCTCTGCCTCTGCCTAAACAGAACGAATAGATGAATTGCTAGTATACTGCCAAGCTCATTTTGACTGGTAACTTATTGTTCTCCTCCTCACAACTTAGGTATTAAGTGTCAACCTATCAAAATTAAGCAACACAGAGTACTGGATTATGTCGTTCTGGATAAAGGTTGTTTTTCCTCAGATGATAAATAAGATATTTACTGTGGAAATTATTTCAACCGTAGGCACAACGACACTAGCAGCGCGACAGAAAGCTTGACAGAAAGCGCTTTTTGGGTTCGCCCACAAAGCATAGAAGCCAAAGTTTCTCAGCTTTCAAGACGGAAAAACCTCGTTGCCGCTATGTGTCCTTATTAAAATTTTGCCTTTAGTAGACTGAAATAGGTTTAATAATCAACAAAATTTAGCAACCATCCACAGGCTGAAACGCTACATTTAAAAGAAATCTCTATTGCTCCATCAGCTTAGGGAGCAGTGTTGCAATGAATACTTCCGCTTTTGCTAAAGGTGGCTCGTCTCCCTTTGACTTTTTTAGTTTTGATTTTACAGCACCTCAGCCCACACAAGATGCGGATTTACTGAGGCATCTATCGTTTATTCCTGGATTAAAAGAAATTTTAATGGTGCGGCAGGTTCATGCGTTGGAACACGCCACAGTTTGGGTTTTGAGCGCATCAAAAAACTTCCAAGCTGGTACAAGAACCCCGACGAGCAATTTTCAATTTGACAACGAACTCTTAGGGGGTTTGTCTACAGAGCGAGGATTTTATTTATATGGAGAGGTAAATATCAGCAATTTGCGGCGTGCGGTAACACTTGCTCGCCATCGCCTTACTAACGGAGAATGGGATTTAGCCGTGCATCCCCGTTGTGGGACAAATGCATCCGTAGGAATGCTGCTCACAGCTGGGCTAGCAGTGGGAATGCATCTGCTGCTACCGCGAGGACCAATTGAGCAATTGATAGGTTTGGGTTTGGCGGCGACAACAGCTGCTGAACTAGCTCCTGACATTGGTGCTTTGGCGCAGCGTTACCTGACAACTTCAATTCCCTTCAATTTAGAAATTGAAAATATTACACGTACACGTGATGTTTGGGGACGACAGGCGTATTTTGTCGAGGTGCAATGGCGGGAATAAAAGGAGTGAGAGAGGGAAAGAGTGAGGGAGGGAGGGAAACTTCTGTTCCTCACTCTCCTCATAGCTCGATCTCCCCACTTTCCTACTTTGGGTTGTAAGATGATGGGCTGATGTGTTGAATACTCTCTTTTATATGTCTTTAGACCCTGATTTTGCCCCTAAACTGCGTGCTTCGGCTGACCGATTGTTCTCCCTGTTAGACAAATTCACCTCTGCACGGGTGCTAGTCATCGGAGATTTGACTCTAGACGAGTTTCTTACTGGTCAGGTGGAAAGAATTTCTCGCGAAGCACCAGTGTTAATTCTCCGCCATGAAACGACCAAGCAAGTGCCAGGAGGTGGGGCGAATGCGATTTACAACTTCGCCCAACTTGGGGCAAACGTTTTAGCAGTAGGACTTTTGGGCAAAGATGAACAGGGAAGGGCGCTACGTGGTCTCCTGGAAGCTGCACAAATCAATACTGATGGTATTTTTGTTGATCCCAATCGCCCGACAGTCACGAAAACGCGGATTTCTGGTCATTCGCGTCAATCAGTGACTCAGCAAATCGTTCGGGTAGACCGAAAGTCGGACGATTTGCCAGACTTGGATTTGCAAGTGCAGTTGTCTCAATATATTAAAGAACAAATTCATTCTGTAGATGCTGTGGTATGTTCTGATTACGGTGATGGAACTCTGACTCAGCCTGTAATTTCGGCGGCGCTGTCTGCTTTCCGAACAATTGTGGACGCCCAAAAACATCTGGAACGGTATCAGGGGGCGACGTTATTTACGCCAAATTTGCCAGAAGCAGAACTTGCTGTAGGTTATGCAATTACTGATGAGGCAACTTTAACTCAAGCAGGACAAGACTTGCTTTCCTTGACGCAGGCGCAGCATATTTTAATTACGCGTGGGGAACAAGGGATGAGTTTGTTTGATAGCAAGGGCGGTGAACATCACATCCCAGCTTTTAATCGGACTAAAGTGTTTGATGTGACTGGTGCTGGAGATACTGTGGTGGCGGCGTTAACTCTCTCGTTAACTGCTGGGGCGTCGCCATGGGAAGCGGCTATTTTGGGAAATTTGGCGGCTAGTATTGTTGTGCGCCAGTTTGGTACGACAACTACGACGCCTGAAGAAATGAGGGTGGCGTTGCAACGGTTGTTGGAGGATAGTTAATGAACCACAGAGGCGCAGAGGACGCAGAGGAAGAGAAAACAGAGGGAGTTTGAAAAGTCCTCGATTGAGCTACTCAACATCCACCAATACGACCTCGGTATGGAGAATCAAGATTAGGTTTGATAACGGGATATGCTCCCTCTATATAGAGATGATCAACGTCTCGATGAGCGATAGTCTGATTTTCTGTAGGTACGCGAATTGTATAGTCAGCATTTTCTAATCTTGGGTTGTGCTGGCGAAGAATCTGCTCAACGGAAATGTTTTTGAGAGATTCAGGGTCTACCGTGTGGAACTTTGGCTCATTCATAGGAAAATTATAAATTGTGATGTGAGGTGCAATAACTAACTACAATTGTACACTCCACTTTTTCGGAAACGATTCACAATAAGATTCCCGACTTCTTAAAGAAGTCGGGAATCTGGCGCGATTTTCGCCTATGTAGCTGTTGCTAATGCTATTAGTGATATGCCAATAGGGAAAGACACTTTAGACTCAAATTCCAGTACAGATTCTAAAATTTTTGTAGTCAGTGACTGCTGTTCTAGTTCGCCAATTGGGTAAGCTTTGCGTAACCAGCGACTATAAAGCAAGGCAACAGGAATAAGACTTGAGCCAAAGTAACGGCATTTCTTGACATTAAAGTCAAGAGATAATTTGTGAATTAATTCTTGCTTATGATAGCGCCGATAATGACCAAGCATTTCATCGTGATAACCAAACAACCATTGTAGCGCTGGTACAGAAATACAGATTAATCCATTTGGTTTTAGTAGATACGAAAGCTTTTTTATCGCTGCTTGGTCGTCTTTGATATGTTCTAAAACATCGTTAGAAACGATAATATCGTATTTTTCCGGTGCCGTGTAGTCTTCAATTGTGGTATGATAAAGGTTGAGATTTTTAATATCATTCTCTATTTTTAACTTTTGCGAAAGGTTGATAGCTTCAACGTCTACATCCAAAGCATCCACTTGCCAAGTTAAAGAACGTGATAGCAAAATGTTCATTTCTCCAGAACCACATCCTGCATTTAATACGCGCAGGTTTGGGGTTTTGGGTAGCCATTGCATGACAATTTTGTACTTGGTTAAAGTATAGCGATCGCTAGAACGCGCTAAATAATCAGCCAGTTTGTAATTTCTATCTTCTGAAGGTTTCATAAAATTCTGAAAAGCAAATAAACTCCCCTTGACTTTTTAGCCATATTAGATATTCTTCCAAACGGTCAAGCATTTCTTTCCCCGAGTGCTTGGTAATATAATTTGGCATTCTCAAGCTAGTAATATCAATGAATTCCCAAGGATGAAAATACAAACTTATGTAACGGTCATTCGCGAGAGTCAGCCGAGAAGCTAATTTGATGAAAGACAGGGGAAAATTCTTAAAACTCAACCAAAACAGAGGGAATCTCAACAGCGGCGTTACTGAAACTGGAATATTAACTAAATTGTTTGAGACATAAACAGTTCTGGGTTTGAAAAAGTTATTGTATCTTCCAGGGATATAAGTAGGATTCATCGACGAGTTATATTCATATCCAGCTTTTGCTATTTCTCTGTCATCCACTTCCTTAAGTCTAGGCATCCTAAAGCCTACCACTTTCTTGTTAGTTATTTCTTCCAAGATTTGCCGTGACTTTTTTAAATCTTCCAATTGAAAATCGGAGTGATAGAAACCATGAGAGGCAATTTCATGATTTTGGGAAATCTCTTGAATCAGCGTTTTGTAACGAATGGCAAAGTTAGCTGTCACGAAAAATGTGGCTTTGATATTTAATCTTTCCAAAATTGGAATAATTTCTTTTAAGCCTTTGTAAGAAACTTCAAATTTGATTACCTCATCAATTTTTTCTCCATATTCTTCTGGAATATCAAATTCTTCTATATCAAAACTTAATAAAATCCGGCTATTCATACTTTTTTTGTACAGCGTCATTATATTTAATTTGTAATAAATTAAACGCCATTTCTATAGAATGTTTTAATAATTTGACTTTTGATTTTTTATATAAATGTTTTTTACAAACAACAACTGGAATTTCGCCTATGGTATATCCTTTCTTTTTTGCTAAATATAACAATTCTACATCAAAGGCAAATCCAGGGATTATTTGGGTTTTAAACAAGTTTTTTGCTGCATAGTTGTTGAATCCTTTTATTCCAGCTTGCATATCGGTAAATTTCAAATTCAAAATGTTCCTGGATATGAGATTAAAGATTTTACCAGCTAAGATTCTAAGGGCGCTGAAACCATTGTTTTTTTCTGGAGTGAGGTTTCTACAGCCAATGACAATATCAAATTCTGCTAGCTTCGCTACAACCAAATCAAGGTGGTCTAAAGAATAAGCTAAATCTCCATCTATAAAGCAAATATAGTCGCCATTGGCGTACAATACTCCGGTTTTGACAGCATATCCTTTGCCAAAATGGTTCTCATAACAGATTAATGAAACCTGGCTATTATTGAATAGTTTGATTTGAGTTTCTAAAAGTTCTCTTGTTTCATCAGTTGAGCCATCGTCAACAAAAATAAAATCATACCAAGGTTTCTTAATAACGAATTTGACAACTGATGCAAAGGTATTAACAATACATTGTGCCTCGTTATAAACGGGCACGATGATGGAAATTCTGTTCATTATCCTCAAGCACTCCTCACCAATCAAGTACATCCAACGACTCATCGCATTACCCTGTATACATACAGTCATGCGACTAGAGGATATACTTATTGCTATACAGCATAGCAACCTTGTTTTAATTCGTTAATAGGTTAAAACAACCAAATTTTGCAGAAACTGTCGTTAAAGTTGCAAAATAGGTCGTTTTTTGAATATGCTATGACTTGCACCCAATGAAAAGAATATCACTGTAGGGACGTGGTGAAGGCATAAGCACGACAATCGGATTTAACCCAGCATTACGAAGAGATTGGAGCGACTCTTCTGTGTCCATAAAAAATATACCAGCACCTTGGGTAGGACCAAACTTGGTCATGAGCCATTCTTGGGCATAGGTAATAGCATACTTCCAGTAGGGCTGGTGGCTGTGGGTTTTCCAAACTAGCACGCCGTTTGGTTCCAAGGCACAAGCGATGCTTGTCAGGATAGCACGTTGCGTGTCAGGGGGAATCAGGTACATGACATCCGCAATAGTGACAGCGTGGAAGGAACGACTTGGCAAAAAGGCGGCGTCGCCAACTTGAAATTGGATGTTACGTCGGTTCCCAACAGTACGTTGTGCTAGGGCAATTTTTTTCGCGTCAATGTCAATCCCAAGAACTTGTCGCTGTGGACTGGTGACGGCTAGTAAATTACTCAGGACACCGTGACCGCAACCTATATCAAGAATTGTACCTTCCTTTGGCACGTAATGCTCTAACTGGTATAAGTTACTCAAAAGTAGGCGAATACGTACAAAAAGGCGATCGCTTACTGGCAGTGGATCATATAGTTCTAATAAAGTGCGGCGAATATTGTCACTCACAGTCAATCACAGCGTCATTAATGCTTGATAAGTTCCATAGACCAACCTGGTGGATTAATTGGAATTGTGACTTTAGTTCCCTTATGTGCTTCAACAAATTGCCTTGAATAGTTTTTGAAGTCTAAGTCAGCAAATGCAGGATAACGCCAGTCTACTATAATACCAGCAACCATAGTTACCAAAGCAATCTTAGCAGCTAACCGTACCTGACGCGGTTGTTTTGCATTCAACAGCCAAGTTAATATTATGACAAAACTAAGCATAGGTATAAACCAGTACCTAATACCAGTCCCGGAACGCCATAAAATGCTCCATTGCGGCACGGTTTCGCTAACCACCGGAGATAAAAGTGATACACAGAAAACTCCAGCAGCAAAGGTAATGAAAAGTTTAAGTTCTAAGGAAGCTTTCACTAGGCAGTAAACGAATGCGGCAATTCCAGCGACAGCGACCAATATTGCTATTATGTTATACCCAGGAACAGAGCTAATCAATTTACTACCTTTTTGTCCAAGCAAAGCACCTAAAAAAACTTGACTAGCAAGGATTTTAGTAAATAGCTCTGGTGTTGCTCCAAGGGTCGTATGATAACGGTTAGAATGTCCAGTAAGTAAAACAGCTATGCCTTGAACCACAGCACCGGCACTTAAACCTAAAAGCAGGATAAATGACCATCTCCTACGACGCAACCACCAAAATACTGCAGCAATAGGAACCAATAAAAGTGAAAAAGGTCCACTGAATGCTGATAACAGGATGACTGTGATGTCGAAAGCTTGCCATACAAGAAGGTTGCTGGGTGTCGCTAACACGACCATGCAGGCTAGTAGTCCTAAGTACCAGTGTACGTTCGTGATGTTGCCATGAATTTCATAAGAGTTGGGTAAAGCTAGATACAAAAGTGCCAAAAATAACCTAATATTAAGGCTTGGTATCAACTGCGAAAACCGCACTGAAGCAATCAGATTAACTGGCAGAATCTTAATCACAATTGCAGTCAGGTTAAAGATGAAAGGTGCCCATACTACTGGGAAGAATTGGACGACAGCACCAACAAGTCTGGAAATAGTTTGGAAGTAGCCACTTTTCGGCAAAACGAGGGAATGCATAATCCCCAAGTTGTAAGCATCAGCATACCAGTATTTGCCATCTTCTGCCCAAAATTGTGCATTGAAAAGTGCATCTGGTCTTCTGGAAATCAGAATTGCAAAAGCACTCATAAAGATGCAAACTTGAAGACGCCAGCTCAATTGCAACTTCTTTTGGTATTTGTCAGGCATTCAAATTGCATCCATCCAGTGAATAAGTGTCAAATACCAAAAGTATAGATGTTCCAAGGCTATGGCAACATTGAAATAAGAAGACACGCCAAGTAGCCAACTATGCTCACACCTGCTGATTTTCTCAAATACGCCCAGTGGTCGGGTATTGCAACATTAGTGTTTGCTGCCTTGACAGTTTTAGGTTTTATTTTGAAATGGGGCATTCGCTTTCGGATGGTGGGTTCTACTGGCTTTATGCTGGTGCTGACGACTGGTCTATTTGCTCTCTCCTTAACACCTTTGTCTCGCACTGTGATTCCAGGTGCAGTAAGATATACTCGGGTTTATGACAACGGATCAACTCAAGCAGTTATTACCATCCCACCACAAATTACCCCATCACAATTAGAAGCTACTTTACGTCAAGCTGCTAGTGATTTGTATTCCTATGGTCGCTTGGGTACACGGACAGAAAACCAATTGACGATTCGATTGCGTACTCTTGTCCACCCAGAACCAGGAGTTTCAATACCACTTTACCTAGGTCAAGTCAAGCGATCGCTCGCGTCTCGTGAAGATTCTCAAATGGCGATCGAGATTTACCAGGACAAATTCGCCCAATTACCACAGCCCACATCACAGAAAAGTTAGAGTGATGAATTACGAGTTAAGAGTTGTGCATCCATAACTCATAACTCATAATTCCTCACTTTTACTACTGGGCTACTTTACTTTAATTAAGGCGCGCCAGGTGCTTTCTTCCACTACGCCTGTTATTGCCACTTCATAGCGCCGTTGGAAGCTTGTCAGAGCTGATTCTGTCATGGCTCCAAAATTACCATCAATTCGTCCTATATAATCACAGGTTGATTTGAGAATGCGCTGCACTTTCTTGACCAATTCTCCCTGGCAACCTTGACTTAATTCTGGCATATCTACCGGCGCACCTGTGTAAAGGACACGCCAAGTGCGCTCTGCTACAATTCCATTTTCTTCCAAAAAGACTCGACGCTGAAAATTTTTAACACTTTGTTCGGTTTGGTATCCAAACTCACCATCAATCGGTCCTGTAGAAATGCCCCAATCAGACAAGAGTTTTTGCAGTTCCTCCACTGCTTTACCTTTGGAACCTAGCTGCAGGACTGGTTGACTTAATTGTATTTGCAATGTCTCTTCCATAGTGTCGGTGGCATGACTGGTAGATGTCATTTTTCCTCTTATAGAGATTAATGTTTATTATTTAACAGTACTTTTTTAACTACTGATGCCGCATCACACCTAAGGATATTATGACAGGCAAAAAAAACATTTTCGTATCGACAAGGTAGTATTTTTTGGTGTTAAGAAATACAATAATTATTAATGTTTTGTTAAGATGTAAATCTGACAATGACACTCCTAGGGTAAAGAGAATAGTCAAAAATTATTGGACTGTGGACTAATTACCCGTTACCTCTTCCCTAATCGGGGAAAATTCTCCAAAATATCACCGAAGTTCTACTGTTAATTTGTTAATTAGTTATATGCCCAATCAATCGACTGAAATGTCTACTCAAACCTCTAGTCCGTTACTGGTTTCGGTAGCTCCAGCAAAGGTGATCCGTGGATCACATATATTAACACAAGCAAGTGATGCGATCGCCCGGTTGGGAAGTCGTCCCCTGATTGTAGGAGGTGAACGTACTCTTGCTGTCACCCAGGAAAATCTGCAACCACTTCTAAAACACCAAAGGATGCATATTGCCCAAGCCTGCTATGCTCCTGATTGTAGTGAAGCCAGCTTGAAAGCATTACACAAAGCAGCAAAAGAACATAAAGCTGATGTGATTATCGGTATTGGTGGTGGTAAAGCACTCGATACGGCGAAATTAATCGCTCATCAATTGGAGTTACCAGTCGTCACAATTCCTACCTCAGCGGCGACGTGTGCGGCTTGGACTGCGCTGTCGAATGTGTATTCTGATGAAGGGGCATTTCTCTATGATGTCGCATTGGCAAGTTGTCCAGATTTACTGATACTCGATTACGACTTGATAAAAACTGCCCCGCAACGTACGCTTGTAGCAGGAATTGGGGATGCGATCGCCAAATGGTATGAAGCCTCAGTCAGCAGCGGACACTCAGAACAAACCTTAATTATTGCTGCAGTTCAACAAGCACGAGTTTTGCGAGATATCCTTTTCCAAAAATCTGCTGCTGCACTTAAAGAACCAGGTAGCGAAGCTTGGCAACAAGTTGTCGATGCAACGGTTCTCCTAGCTGGTGTCATTGGGGGACTAGGAGGCGCACAATGCCGTACCGTAGCGGCTCATGCTGTGCATAATGGTTTAACTCACATTTGTAAAAGTGGCAGCATTCATGGCGAAAAAGTTGCTTATGGCATCTTAGTGCAACTGCGTTTAGAAGAGATGGTACAGGGCAATCAGCTCGCAGCCGCAGCACGGCAACAATTATTAAAGTTTTATGCAGAGATAGGATTACCCCAAAAATTGGGCGATTTAGGATTAGGGAACATCACCTTAAACGAATTGCAAAAAGCTGCTGAAATTGCTGTATCTGCTGATTCTGACATCCACCGACTCCCATTCAAAGTTGCAGTAGAACAATTGATGGCGGCGATGGTTTCCACCACTGCGCCAGTAGAAGGACGCACTCATATGGTGACATCTGTTGTGAATGAGGCTGATTAAACGACACCCGACACAGAGAAACGACGAGTTGGCTGGATAATTTATAATTCTGCGTTTCTCATTTATAATTGATAATTAATAATTCTTTCGATGACATTAGATTGGATTGCCCCAGCGCAGCGCATACAGCAATTACCACCCTACGTATTTGCTCGTCTTGATGAACTCAAGGCTAAAGCACGAGAGCAAGGGTTGGATTTGATTGATTTGGGCATGGGAAACCCGGATGGCGCAACACCGCAACCAGTAATAGAAGCGGCGATCAAAGCTTTGCAAAATCCGGCAAATCATGGCTATCCTCCTTTTGAGGGGACAGCGAGTTTCCGCAGCGCCATCACAAACTGGTATCGTCGGCGTTATGGAGTCGATTTAGATCCAGATAGCGAAGCTTTGCCTCTTCTTGGTTCTAAAGAAGGATTGGCGCATCTTGCCATAGCTTACATTAATCCTGGTGACTTAATTTTAGTCCCTTCTCCGGCATACCCTGCTCATTTTCGTGGTCCAGTCATTGCTGGGGGCAAAGTTCACAGCTTAATTCTCAAACCAGAGAATGACTGGCTTATTGATTTGGCGGCAATTCCTGAGGATGTTGCTCAAAGCGCAAAGATTCTCTATTTTAATTATCCTAGTAATCCGACAGCTGCAACTGCACCGCGTGAATTTTTTGAAGAAATTGTCGCCTTTGCCCGCAAATATGAGATTTTACTCGTGCATGACTTGTGTTATGCTGAGTTAGCTTTTGATGGCTATCAACCCACAAGTTTGTTAGAAATTCCGGGTGCCAAAGACATTGGCGTTGAGTTTCATACGCTTTCCAAAACTTACAATATGGCAGGTTGGCGCGTCGGTTTTGTGGTAGGGAATCGTCATATTATTCAAGGTTTGCGGACGCTGAAAACAAACTTGGATTATGGCATTTTTGCGGCATTGCAAACCGCAGCAGAAACCGCATTGCAATTGCCAGACGAGTACTTACATGAGGTACAAGAACGCTACCGTACCCGCCGCGATTTTGTGGTTCAAGGTTTATCACAGTTGGGTTGGAATTTGAGTAAAACCAAGGCGACAATGTATCTGTGGGTTCCTTGTCCGGTTGGCGTCAGTTCCACAGATTTTGCTCTTAAGGTGTTGCAGCAAACTGGTGTTGTTGTCACGCCAGGTAATGCTTTTGGCGTTGCAGGTGAAGGGTATGTGCGAATCAGCTTGATTGCGGAGTGCGATCGCCTCGGTGAAGCATTGCACCGTTTCAAGCAAGCTAATATCCGCTTTCAATAAAAGTATACGTCTTTTGGGCGACTTTGCGTAGGATACACACAGATGCTTTTATCTGTGTGCATCTGTGGTTTTATAAAAAAGATGATTCGGTTTCGCGCAAAGACGCAAAGGCGCAAAGAAGAACACTAAAGAAAGTTCGGGAGTGCAAGAAGTTTCATAAACTTGGCTTGAAAATAGGAGAGCAACCAAAGAACTTAGTCCAGAGTCAGATGGCAATTAGAAGTTTCTAAAGCTAAAATTACCGATTAAGCCAATTGTTTTGGAAACATCTGAGCTATTGTGATTAATCAACACTCTGATAACCTTTTCAATCCTCAATTGAAAAAAACATTAGTTGAGGGTTACAAATTTGGCTGGTTTGATTGGTTTTGTCTGTGGTATCCTCCTGGTTGGTTGATTATATTCAATCGTCACTGGCAGCATTATCATCAAGATCCAGATGGTTGGAATTGGTTGGAATACGGGTTATTTTTGATTCCCGGCGGATTTTACATAGCACTTCTTATTCGCTGGATACGGATTGGCTGTCGTTCACCTCGTAGTGAAATAGGTGAATTTGACCCAAATTATCAAAAAGCTTTTCGAGATGAAGTTATTGCTCCAATTATTAAATATTATTTTCGCGGAGAGTTGCAGCAAATTGAAAATTTGCCACAAACAGGACCAATGATTGTGGCAATGAATCATGCAGGAATGTGTTTTCCTTGGGACTTTTTAACGTTAGGTTATCTATTAAGTAAAACACGAGGATGGTTGGTGCAACCACTTGCTGGTGTCTCTTTGTTTGACCATTCTTGGGTCATTTGGTGGTTACCACCCGGATGGTCAAAGGTTATGGGTGGTGTGAGAGCAGAGTTAGATGATTTTGAGACGGCGATGCAAGAGCGCAAAATTCTCTTGTATGCACCAGAAGGTTTACGCGGACCAAAGAAAGGTTGGAGAAAACGCTATCAACTAGAAACGTTTAATTCGAGTTTTATTCAATTAAGCCAACGTTATCAAGTTCCTATCTTGCCTGTTATTTGCATTGGTAATGAAAATTTACATTGTTGGACGTTTAATATTAAAAAGTTGCAAAGGCTATTAAATTTACCATTTTTGCCAATATCACCTTTGATGCCATTATTTATTCTCTTTCCATCAATGGGAGTTTGGGCGATGAGAAGTCGCTTGCGTTATTTTATTCAACCTTTGCATACAGCCGAGTTAAAGGAAGGAAAGACAGAAAGAACAGAGGCTTATACAAAAGCACAACTATTACGAGAAAAGCTGCAATATCAAATCAATCAGTTGTTAAGTATTAAAGTTAGAAGTGAAGAGTTTTGAGTTCGTTGTAGGGGCACAAAGTTTTGCTCATTGGTGTCAACAATTACGTTCCAACTGGGAGCATCCCAATTTTACACACTTGCCATTCTGCCCTCACCCCCAACCCCTCTCCCAGATGGGGAGAGGGGAGTCAAGTTCTACTCTTATTCCCCTTCTCCCCATGGGAGAAGGGGTTAGGGGATGAGGGTAAGTAAGGTTTTTGCTTGCTTTGGGATGCTCCCTTCCAACTTTTATTCCACATTGATTTACCCCACCCCTTAATCCCCTCCCCGCAAGCGGGGAGGGGAGGTTTTGGCGCAAGACAAAACCGGGGTGGGGTGAAGCAGCTTCGGGAGCAAGTATTTATACAGAAGCACCAAAGCGGTATCCTTTACCGTACACAGTATGAATTAATTGTGTTTCCCCAGCTTGTTCAATCTTGCGCCGCAGCAGACGAATTAATGCAGCAATGACATTGCTGCTAGGAGGTTCGTCATCTTTCCAGAGATATTGGAGAATCTGCGCGTGAGTAAGCAATTGTCCTGTATTTTCCATAAAATATTGCAAAAGTTGGCTTTCTTTTTCTGATAAGTCGATAATCCTGCCTCCACGATAAGCGACTTGGTTTTCGCTATCGAGTTCTAAGTCCGCTACCGTAAGCCTTTGAGTTGTTGTACCGTAGCTTGGTGAACCGGAACGACGCAATAAAGCGCGAACTCGTGCGAGTAACTCCCGCAACTCAAAAGGTTTGACCAAATAGTCGTCCGCACCTGCATCCAAACCTTGTACTCGGTCATCGAGAGTATCTTTAGCGGTAAGAAATAAGACGGGTGTGGTTTTGCCTTGGCGTCGTAATTCCTGACAAATTTCCAACCCGGTTTTACCAGGCAGCATCCAATCTAAAATCAGTAAGTCATAACTGCCGCCTTGTGCAAGTTGGCTACCACTTGTCCCATCATAAGCCGCATCAACGGTGTATCCCTCACGAGTTAGCAAGCGACTCAAAGGGTCTGTTAATTCAACTTCATCATCAACAACCAAAATTCGCATGGTTAGCCATTAGTTAGCCATCTGTACTTAGCTATCAGATATTATTATTTTGCTGATTGCTCAACGCTGACTGCTACTTATGCTAACTGTTGCATTGCCGAAAGGGGAACTTCTTAAAAATAGCATCCGCATCTTACAAGATGTGGGATTCGATTTTAGTGCTTTTTTGGACTCAAGTAACCGCCAACTTCAGATTTCCGACTCTAGCGGTAAAGCTAAAGGGCTGCTGGTGCGATCGCAAGATGTGCCAGTTTATGTGGAATATGGTCAGGCACAGCTCGGTATCGTCGGTTACGATGTGTTGCGGGAGAAAAAGCCGCAAGTCGCCCACCTGATTGATTTGCAGTTTGGACTTTGTCGAATGTCGGTGGCGGTAAAGCAATCAAGCCCTTACCGTTCGGCACTAGAATTACCAGCTCATGGTCGAGTCGCTTCTAAGTATGTCAATAGTGCGCGAGAATATTTCCACAACCTGGATTTACCTGTAGAAATTGTACCGCTATATGGTTCTGTGGAATTAGGTCCGATTACGGGAATGTCAGAGGCGATTGTGGATTTGGTTTCCACAGGGCGAACCTTGCGCGAGAATGGTTTGCTTGAGATTGAAACTTTGTTTGAAAGTACGGCAAGATTGATTGCCCATCCTTTGAGTTATCGGTTGAACACGGGTAATTTGCTTGGATGCGTTGAGCAACTGCGCTCAACAGTTCTGTCTACAGTTTAAATCTAATGCAGCGGGCGTTTCCAAAACGAACGCTCTTGTTTTATGAGCCACGCGTTAAAGTAGTGTCATTTGCAGTGTTCTAACAAGTCAACGCCCCTAAGGGCGCTGTTCCTTGCCCAATCACGTTATCCTGGCAATAGTTACAGCAATGGGTTACAAGATCCCCGACTTCTTAAAGAAGTCGGGGATCTGACCCCTAGTTGTCTACACAGTGTAGTAGTCTCCACTAAGAACTGTTACAAAACTCAAGCTACTCTTATAAAAGTGGTATATTGCATCTACCCAAAGTAGTATAAAATATAAGAAGTATCAACATAAACTCATCATAAACTACCTTTTTTACTAAGAAAAAGAGCAAAGTATTAAGAAATTATTAAGTAACTTTAAAAAGTTTTAAGAAATATTTATGTTAGCGCTCATGACTCATGACGAAGCGGCGAGGCTTGAAGCCCTCCGGCAGTACCGAATTCTTGACACTGAACCCGAAGAACCCTACAACAATATTGCCCAGTTAGCTGCCTACATTTGTGGGACTCCCATAGTCCTGGTCAATTTTATTGATGAAAACCGCCAGTGGTTTAAGGCAAAAATAGGTTTGGATGTTTCAGAAATGCCCCGTAGCGTCGGATTGTCTTACCTTTGCCAGGAACGACAGGATGTAGTGGTCATTTCTGATACTTGGGTTGATGAACGCTTCGCCAAGAATTCGGTGGTTGTGTCATATCCATATGTGCGGTTTTATGCAGGTGTACCCCTAATTACCCCAAACGGAGATATGGTGGGGACTCTTTGCGCTATTGACCAAGTGCCACGCCAACTCAGCGACAAACAAGTGGAAGCGCTTGTAGCACTAGCCCGCCAGGTAATTAGCGAACTCGAGCTTCGGCGTAATTTAGCTGAGGTATCGCGTGTTGCCGAGGACCTCAAGCGTACGGAGGCGAAACTGGCACACAGCGAAAACCTTCTCCGTACAATCATTGAGTCAGAACCAGAGTGTGTAAAACTGCTTGCTAAAGATGGCACAGTACTGGAAATGAATCCGGCTGGACTGGCGATGGTTGAAGCTGATTCGCTTGAACAAGTCCAGGGACAATGCGTTTATCCCATAATCGCTGCTGAGCATCGCCAAGATTATATAGCACTGATCCAGAGGGTTTTCCAAGGCGAATCGGGGGTGCTGGAGTTTGAAATTGTTGGACTGAAAGGCACTCGTCGCTGGTTGGAAACCCACGCTGTTCCCCTGCGTGATTCTGAGAGAGAAATTATTGCTTTGCTAGCAGTGACGCGTGACATCACTGAACGCAAGCGAACTGAAGCATCTTTGCGCGAGAGCGAACAACGTTTGAAGCTGGCATTGCACACAGCTAAACTCGGTTCCTGGGAGCTAGATCTGAAAACGGGCGAGTTATCTTCCTCCAACGAGGGTAAGGCAAACTTTGGTCTACCCGCTGAAGCTGAGTTTTCTTACACTGCGTATGAACACATTCATCCTGGCGATCGCGCCTACGTCCAAGAGTCTGTGCAACAAGCTTTAGAGCAACGCAAAGATTATGAAGCAGAGTACCGGATTATCTGGTCGGATGATAGCGTTCATTGGGTACTGGCACGAGGTACTGGAATTTACGATGCTGATGGAAATCCGACTCGGATGATTGGTGTTACGCTTGACATCACTGAGCGCAAGCAAGCAGAAGAAGAATCAAAGCGTCAAAGCAAGCGTTCTCAACTGTTTACCGAAATTACCCTCAAAATTCGTCAATCTTTACAACTTGAGACAATTCTCCAAACTGCAGTCACCGAAGTCCAAAAACTCCTGCACGCTGATCGAGTTCTGATCTTTCGGCGGTGGGGAGATGGTTCGGGAACTGTGGTGCAAGAGGCAGTGCTGCCAGGTTTTCCTGTAGTCTTGGGAAAAGATCTCCTCGACCCTTGCTTTGAAAGAGACTATCAAGAACCTTATCGTCAAGGAAGAGTCAGTGCGATCGCCAATCTGGAAACAGCAAACATTCAACTTTGCCATAAAGAATTTCTTGCACAGTTTGGTGTCAAAGCTAACTTGGTAGTACCGATTCTGCAAAGGGACAACTTGTGGGGTTTGCTGATTGCTCATCAATGTGAGCGTCCCCGAAATTGGAACACCGCAGAAATTGAGTTGTTGCAACAGTTGGCAAACCAAATAGGCATCGCCTTATCTCAAGCGCAACTTTTGGAACAAGAAACCCGCCAACGTCAGGAACTGGCTCGTTCCAATGCGGAATTAGAACAATTTGCCTACGTTGCTTCTCATGACTTGCAAGAACCGTTGCGAATGGTGGGGAGTTACTTGCAGCTTTTGGAGCGACGATACAAAGACAAGCTTGATGATCGGGCGAATGAGTTTATCGACTACGCTGTAGACGGAGCACGCCGGATGCAGACACTGATCAATGACTTGTTGAGCTATTCGCGTGTCAGCACTAGGGGTCAGCCCTTTCAACGAGTTGATTGTAATGCTGTCCTCAACAACGCTCTCGCCAATCTCAAATTTGCTATTGAAGAAAGCGGCGCAGTCATCACCCGCGATACTTTGCCGGAAGTGATGGCGGATGCTACGCAACTGTCGCAGTTGTTTCAGAACTTGATTGCTAATGCTATCAAATTCAAGAGCGAACAACCGCCCCAAATCCATATTGAGGTTGAACGCACAGAGGAACAATGGCGATTTGCAGTGCGCGATAATGGTATTGGCATCGAACCTCAATATGCGGAGCGCATTTTTATAATTTTTCAGCGGTTGCACACCAGAGATAAGTACCCCGGTACTGGCATCGGCTTGGCAATATGTAAGAAAATTGTGGAACGGCACGGTGGAAACATCTGGATTGAGTCGCAACCGCAACATGGTGCAACTTTCTTCTTTACAATTCCTGATCGAGCCGCAAACCAATTGTGAACTTTGAAGTGATTATGCCTATTGAGGTTTTGCTAGTAGAAGACAACCCTGGCGATGTGGAGTTAACCCGCATAGCCCTAGAAGATAGCAAAATCTCCGTGAATTTGAATGTAGCGGTTGATGGCGTAGAGGCTATGGCGTTCTTACATAAACAGGCAAATTATGCTAATATGCCTACCCCCGATATTATCCTGCTTGATTTCAATCTGCCTAGAAAAGACGGGCGAGAGGTGCTGGCAGAAATCAAAGCAGATAAAATCCTCAAGCGCATTCCTGTGGTTGTTTTAACAACATCTGGAGCTGAGGAAGATATCCTCAGAGCTTACAGCCTCTGTGCCAACTGCTATATCACTAAACCTGTTGACTTCGATCAGTTTGTCAAAATTGTACATTCTATAGAAAACTTTTGGTTCACTGTTGTCAAGCTACCACAGGAGTGAGGGAGTGGGGGAGTGGGAGTGAGGGAGTGAGGGAGTGAGGGAGTGGGAGTGAGGGAGTGAGGGAGTGAGGGAGTGAGGGAGTGAGGGAGTGAGGGAGTGAGGGAGTGAGGGAGAAACTAATGACTAATGACTAATGACAATGACAAATGACTAATGACAAATGACCAATGACTAAAAATAATGAAAATTTTATTAGTGGAAGATAATCCGGGTGATGTTCGGCTGTTGCAGGAGTTTTTATGGGATGTTACCTCTGTAAAGCTTCATCTGAAGCAGGCGCAGCAATTAGAAGAGGCGCTGCAGTTTTTGGAGCAAGAAAGGTTTGATGTCATTCTGCTAGACCTTTTACTTCCGGATAGCGAGGGACTAGAAACGTTTATCAAAATCCATCATCAGGCTCCTACTATTCCCATTATCGTATTAACAGGTTTTGATGATGATACCTTGGCGACTAGGGCAATGCAAGAAGGCGCTCAAGATTATTTGGTCAAGGGACAGGTGAATGGTGACTTACTGGTGCGCTCAATGCGTTATGCTATTGAGCGTCAGCGAACCGAGGAAGCTTTGCGACAGAGTGAGGAGCGATTTCGGGTTGCTCTCAAGAACTCTCCTATCTTTGTTTTTAATCAAGATAAGGAGTTACGCTACACCTGGATATATAATCCAGGTTTTGGGGTGACGGCACAAGAGATATTAGGCAAGCGAGACAGCGATTTTATTTGTGCTGAAGATGCAGAGCGTTTAACCAGTATTAAGCGTCGTGTACTTACCACGGGTATAGGAACGAGAGAGGAAGTTTCTATTACAACGGCTCTTGGGACGCGGTATTACGATTTAACTGTAGAGCCATTGCAGAATGAGTCGCAGGAAGTTGTAGGCATCACCTGCGCGAGCATCGATATTAGTGAGCGCAAACTTGCTGAAGAAAAAATCCGCCAACAAGCAGCTTTACTTGATATTACCACTGATGCGATTATTGTGCGAGATTTAGAAAATCGCATCTTATTCTGGAACAAAAGTGCAGAAAATTTGTACGGTTGGCAGGCTCAAGAGGTATTTGGCAAAAATGCCAACAAGCTTTTGTACAAGGAAGTACCACCAGAAGTGGAAGCAGCTCTTGCAACGGTTATTAGCAAAGGTCAGTGGCAAGGCGAGGTAAGTAAAGTTACTAAAAGTCGTAAGGAAATTCTCGTACAAACCCGTTGGACATTAGTCTGTGATGAACGAGGAAAGCCCTTATCCATCCTCAGCGTTGATACAGATATCACCCAGAAAAAACTCTTGGAATCACAATTGTTCCGCGCCCAACGCTTGGAAAGTATTGGTACCTTAGCTAGTGGTATTGCCCACGACCTGAACAACATCCTGACGCCAATTTTAGCAGTGGCTCAATTGTTACCCCTGAAATTCCCTGACGTGTACGAGCAAGATAAGCACCTGCTGGAAATACTAGAAAACAGCGCCAAACGTGGAGCAGACTTAGTTAAGCAGGTTTTGTCATTTGCGCGAGGCGTGGAAGGGAAGCGCATGGCTTTACAACTCAAACACCTAATCCGCGAAGTGGTGAAGATTCTCAAAGAGACGTTCCCTAAATCTGTTGAAGTTTATATTGACATAGCTTCAAATTTGTGGTTGGTTTCTGGAGATAGTACACAGCTTCATCAGGTGCTGATGAACCTTTGTGTCAACGCCCGCGATGCTATGCCCAATGGCGGAACTTTAAGTATTCGTGCCGAAAATCTGTTTATTGATGAAAACTATGCGCGGATGCACTTAGAAGCCAAAACCGGACCGTACACTGTAACGACTGTTTCGGATACTGGAGTTGGCATTCCTCGTGAAGTTTTAGACAGAATTTTCGAGCCATTTTTCACAACTAAAGAACAAGGTAAAGGCACAGGGTTAGGTCTTTCCACTGTTATTGGTATTGTCAAAAGTCATGGTGGTTTTGTCAATGTTTATAGTGAAGTAGGATCTGGCACGAGTTTTAAGATTTACTTACCAGCAGTGCAAGAAATGGAAGCACAGCCAGCAGAGGAAGTGGAGATTCTGGGGGGACATGGAGAATTGATTCTGGTTGTGGATGATGAACCCTCAATTCAAGAAATTACCAAAGCTTCTTTAGAAACATACAATTACAAAATTCTTACTGCTCATGATGGCATTGAGGCGATCGCCGCCTACGCCCAACATAAGCACGAAATTAGTGCTGTGTTGATTGATATGATGCTACCTGCTTTAGATGGTTTAACTGCGATGCGTACTTTGCAAAAAATCAACCCACAAGTCAAAATTATTGCTTCTAGCGGGCTGATATCTAGCAGTAAACTGGCAGCAGTTATGGACAGTGGTGTCAAAACATTTTTGTCGAAGCCTTACACGCTCAAGGAATTATTGCACACTTTACAGGTAGTTCTGAGTGAATAAAAAGTATGGTTGACGCCTTGTGTGAAGATATCAAAATTCAAAAGTGAACTCCCACGTTATAGCTATTGAGCGTGGTGTGGGTTACAGGTTTAACAGTAGACGGAAAGCACAGAAGACTTGCTCTTTGCAAGCACTGTTTTCCCTAGTCGAAAGGCGTCTGGAATCCAGCAAATTCCTTCAAGTAGGCGAGAATAGAAGTGCCATTTTCATCTTGAGAAACCTGATTATTAAGCAGCAGGTTGACAACCCCTCCTTCGCCACGCAAATGAGCAGCTGCAAGAATTCCGGATGTGGTGATGACTACTCCTCCTCGTTGTTGTCCGATAAATTCTTTTATGGAACGTCCATTAAGTTGATTTTTGATCAGGTTCCACTTGTATTCAAAAGCCTCTTTAATAGCTATGTCTTGCACATTGTTCTTATTATTAAGGAAATCTTGCTTACTATTAATTCCATTTTTTCCTGTCCATCTCCCCTGCCAATTGTTCTTAGCGACACCATTTCCTCCACCGATATAGGGATTAGGGGTGTCATAATAGCCAAGGTCTTTCAGTAAGGCTTCTCCGAATTGGTACTTGCCTATAAAACCCAACTGGTTCTCAATGTTAGTAGGTGGATTTTGTTGTCCTGTTTCCCTTCTTGCAAGTGCTGTCAAAAAGTCTTCGTAACTTCCCCTAACCCCATTCTGCTTTGTTTGTGCGACATAATCGCTTTTGTTGAAGACACTGTTAGCGTAGCTAGATACGTTGGTGAAAAATGATGTAGTTAAAAGTGAACACGTTACTAGTCCTACAGCAGAAAGTTTCTTGATTTTAGGACTTACGCATTGAGAAAATTTTGATTGTGTGGGATTTGCCATAGTAGACAGAAATCACGTCAACTTAATAGAGTTTTGAACTAGCGAGGATATAAACCCTCCTTCTACTTCTTATATAGGTATAAGTGAAATCAACTTATGCACGCTCCGGAAGATGGAACGTGGATTGTAGATAGCTGAAAAATTTTGCTGCCCTCACGAGTGAACTTTAATTATCAGACCTACTTATCATCTGATTGCCATTCTGTGCGTGATATGGCGTAATACATGACATCATAACCGTAGTAGCGAGCATTCTTTTGATACTTCATTCCGACTTTTTGAATCACACGTATTGAAGCAATGTTTTGTGGTATGGCAATAGCGACAATTTTATCTAGCTTGACTTCCAAAAACCCATACTTCAAACTGGCACGCGATGCTTCTGTCGCAATTCCCATGTTCCAATAAGACTTGTCAAACACATAGCCAAGTTCAACTTCCGGGGTATTTTGCAAGAAACCAAGCCCGCAACGACCAATCATTTTACCACTGTCTTTGTGAATGACTGCCCACATTCCAAAGTTCTGTTCTTGCCACTGTTTGATATGTTTGAACAAGCTTGTTTGCGTTTGTTCTTTTGTTCTTGGCGATAGATATCTCATGACTTCTGGATCGCTGTAGAGGCGAAACAAGTCATCAAAATCGTTCGGGGTAAAGTGTCTTAACCGTAGCCGTGCGGTTTCAATTTCAGGCATTTTCTAAAATGTAAGGGGAATTATCGGGTTGCCAGGCTTTTCGCGTAAGGGCATAGTACACCACATCTAAGTTGTAGAAGTAGGCATCTTTTTCATACTTCAACCCTGCTTTCTCCATCACACGCCGCGAAGCCAAATGTTCTGGTGCGGTGATGGCAACAATTTTATCTAGCTTGACTTCCTCAAAACCATATCTCAGGCTTGCTTTTGTCGCTTCCGTAGCAATGCCTTGATTCCAGTAACCTTGATCCAACCGATAGAGGACTTCAACTTCTGGGCTGTTTGGTAAAAAATTTAATCCGCAATGACCGAGCAATTTACTAGTTGCCTTGTCAACAACAGCCCAAACCCCAAAGCCGTGCTGCTTCCAATGCTGGATAAAAAACTCTAAAATTTCCTGAGTAACTTGTTTGACCTTTTCTTTTGGAATTGGTCCTCTAGGTGAGTATTTCATCACTTCTGGATTGCTGAGAATCACACCGAGTTCTTCCAAATCGTCTTGGGTGTAAGGTTTAAGCCACAACCGTGCGGTTTCAATCTGTGGCATGGTGTCAAGGTAGGAATGGAAACACTACATTAGGAAGATGTGCTTTTTGTGTTGTAAAAATTAATATAATGCTCTTATTATGAGCACCTCCAAACCCCAAAAAAAAATTCATACAGGTTACCGTCGGCGTGAGAATGACTGGCGGTTATTTTTGCGTCTCCTACCTTATGCCCGTCGTCATAAGCGATCGCTCTTCGTTAGTATGTTCCTGCTGATCCCAATAGCGGTTGCTAACGCTGTGGAACCGCAGCTGATTGGACAGGTTGTCTCTCTGATTCGCAATGAACCAAGTACTTATAACTTTCTCAAGAATCGCCCGTTGTTACAAGGGCTAAATATCATTCAAGCGTTGTTGCTGATCACGCTCAGTGTACGGCTGATATTTACGGGTTTTCAGGGTTATTTGGTACAAAAGCTAGGTCAGCAAATCACTGCGGAAATTCGCCAAGACTTGTTTCATCATGTCACATCTTTGGCGGTGCGCTTTTTTGACAAAACAGCCGTAGGTAAATTAATCACCAGACTCACCAGTGATGTGGAAGTGTTGGGAGATGTCTTTTCTACTGGAGCGATCGGCATTGTCTCAGATTTGTTTTCTATGCTGGTGGTTCTTGGTTTTATGTTTTCTATGCAGTGGCAACTTGCTTTTTTGCTACTGATAGTTTTCTTGCCAGTTGCCTGTATTATAATATACTTGCAAAAACAATATCGCCAAGCCAATTATAAGGTCAGGGAAGAACTTTCTCTACTCAATTCTCAGCTACAAGAAAATATTATTGGCATAAATGTTGTGCAATTGTTCCGGCGGGAAAAATTCAATGCAGAGTTGTTTCGCAGGAACAATCAACGTTACGTCCACGAGGTAGATAATACTATCTTTTATGATTCAGCGGTTTCAGCAACCCTGGAATGGATTGCCTTGATTGCTGTTGCAGGTGTTTTGTGGGTGGGCGGTTATTTACTACTGGGAAAAAACTTGACTTTCGGCACTTTATCTGCATTTATATTCTATGCCCAGCGCTTATTCGACCCTTTACGACAGTTTGCGGAAAAATTCACTGTGATTCAATCTGGTTTCACTGCTATAGAACGCGTAAGTGAAATTTTAGATGAACCGATAGAAATACGCGATCGCAGTAATCCCAGATTCTCAATTTTGGATTCTCGCTTGGGTTATATAGACGGAACGACTGATAATCCTGAGTTCCCAACCCAAAATTCACAAGCTGAACTCGGAGAAATCCGCTTTGAACACGTCTGGTTCGCTTACAAAGACGATGATTATGTGATCAAGGATTTGGACTTTATCATTCATCCTGGTGAGAAAGTCGCATTAGTAGGTCCTACAGGTGCAGGTAAAAGTTCCATCATCCGTCTTTTGTGTCGCCTTTACGAACCAAATCAAGGACGTATTTTGGTGGATGGGATAGATATCCGGGAAATACCCCAAGCAGAACTGCGGCGTTATATGGCTGTGATTTTGCAAGAAGGTTTTTTGTTTGCTGGTGATGTCAAAAGCAACATTACGTTAGGGGACAGCTACAGTTTTGAGGAAATCCAACAAGCAGCAGCGAAAACCAACATCACTCAGTTTATTGAACAACTCCCCCAAGGTTATGATACTCAACTCAGAGAACGGGGTACAAACCTTTCGAGTGGTCAAAAGCAACTTTTAGCATTTGCGCGTGCTGCAATTCGCAACCCAGAAATTTTGATTCTGGATGAGGCAACTGCTAGTCTGGATGTTGGGACAGAAGCTTTAATTCAGGAAGCTTTAAACAAACTTTTAGTAGGACGTACCGCCATCATTATTGCCCACCGCCTGTCTACGATTCGCAATGTGGATCGGATTTTTGTACTCAAGCGCGGAGAGTTAATAGAACAGGGAAGTCATGAAGAATTGCTGCAAACAGGAGGAATGTACGCCACTTTGCACAATTTGCAAATGTTAGGAACTTGAAGAATTTTAGATGCACAAAACATTAAACGCAGATAATTATTTCAAAATTATCAACGTACATCTGCCTTTATTTGCGGTTGCATTTTTAGATATTTATTTTGTTTCAATCCTCCATCTCCTAATAACAATTAGCAATATTTCTCCAAGATTCTTGTGGGGTGGGCATCTTGCCCGCCCTTACCTATTTTTATCTATAAGCTCGCACATTTACTATAGGTTGCCAGCTTATTAGAAACAAGACAGAAACTATCCACAGCATACTTAGGACAAGCTGATGCTTGCGTAGCATTGCAAGAAGCCCGAAGTTTTACACTTCGAGTTTCATCTTTTACCAGCTTCGCTTGATAACAGTATAAACCATCTGGTTTTTCAACATTTAACTCAGCAAGAATCATATTTTTGTCTAAGTTTTGCTGAATGATTTCCCCTGCTACTTTGTAGTTAAACCAATTCCATCCGTGGCGAAGGATAAGTTCTCTTTCTAAAACTTGAATTGGGTTTGGCAAAATTCCCCAACCTCTATAAACTTTCTTCAATAATGTGATGTCACCAGTACGAGTCAAAATCGATTTAAATGATTCTTGATCCAAAGCTCCATAATATCTTCCCTCTGGGAAATCTATAGCTGTTGGAGCAAACCGATGTCCACCAAAATGACTAGATTTCCAAATACGAACATTGTCTAATTCCAAACTAGAAACGATAGATGTAGCGTTAAAATAAAACGGATTGCCATACCGAGCACAGCATCTATCATGACTACCATGAGTACATATGAGAATATCTCTCGTTACACTTGTTTGGGCATCATAATCAGAAAATCCGCCCCGTAACCATTTTCTGACAACACCTGCTACTTGCTCAATATTTGCCAACTGGAATTCTTGCTTACGATACCCATTGCTCAAACCCTCTTTTCTTTGATAAATCAACAGGGTTGTGCTCTCTACTTTATGCGATAAATTGTTGGCGATCAACAGAAACTTGATAGGTAACTTATTTCGTTTCACCTCCTTGATCAAAATCTGCAAATTTTCCGGAACCCACCTAGAGTTAAAAGCTTCCGATGTCCAAGGTGGAGGACATTCCACTAATATATAAGTTTGCTCATTAGTGGCAGTACCAATAATATCTTCTCCTGCTTGTCGCGAATAGTCGGAACAAAAGAAAGTATTCATCTCACTCTACTGTACTTAATTAATGTGTTTTACGAACAAAGGATATTACAAACAGAGATGGTGTTATTAACTACCAATTTCCCGAACCACACCTTGGACTGTCAAGCATAACAACAGAAGATATTTATCTTCCAGTCAAAAGACGGTAGCCCATTGCTTACAGGGGTTTTCGTAGAAACTTTTATGTTCAAAAAGCTGACAAGTCTTTTAATATGTACTTTCTTGTCTGCGGTGATAATTTGAGATACCCAGCAATAGAGTCTCTTTATACTCTTCTTTTTCTGGGTTTTCCACTGCTGCAAGAAGTGAGTGTTTGTGCTTTTATTTAGTAATTTTTTATTCAAACTAAAGCACAGATTCAAATACTTGAGTTGATGGAAGTTCAAAGTAGATGAAATATCTTTGCCAGAAAAAGAGCTAGCAATTTTATTTTGCCCTTCACTAGATAGAAAAACTGCTTCTTGTGTACAATTTTTTTTAAAAAGTTCTTGCAGTCTAAATGATTTTCTCAAATTTCTTCGCTTTTTCATATTGAAAAATTTTCTCAATTACAAGGCAAAAAAAATAAAAGGCAAACTAACTACTAGAAATTATTACCATCAAGCCACAGTACAGAATTTCATATTCTGCACCTTTTCTTGTATCCTTAATACTAAAGATTAGCAACTATTGATTGCTAATTTCTATTTTTTTCAGAATTAACATTTCAATTATAAGAGGTACTTTTACTTAGTGGTCACAGGGCAATTTTCTCCATAGTAATGTGAATATGACTGGTACGGTACTCCTTTCCGGCAGATTTTGCTCATTCCTATGATATATTCTGACTCAGACTATCTTAAGCATTTTTTCACCTTCTTTAAGCTCGTGAAAATCGTACCAGGGCTTGAGTAGGGCGTCTGCTATGACTCTAACTGAAGTCAATAACAAAAGCAAGTACTTGCTAATTTTTCTAATCATCACTACCGCTCTAAACTGGGAGATACGAGTAAATACAGGATTTACTAGCATCAAATAGCTGACAATCCCTACTGGAAGAAGGTTCTGCCTTCCGGATAGAATACATAATTATTTTACTTTAGTAGAAAAATATTGCAAAGACTTTAAGGAAGTCACCTTCTCTCATCCTTGGAGAAGATCTCAGAATTTTTCAACTAGAAACTTAGAATGGTTCTCAGGATAAATTGGGGTAATTCACAAAGAAAAAACTTGTTATCTTTATGAATAAATTTTAGGGTTGCAGCTTGTATCCATCTAAGATTGCAGCATTTTCATGCTTAATTATGACTCCTAGTTTCTTTGTTTGTGATAACTTTTATATTCGTAGAATCAAGTTAGTATGGTGAATAATATAAAATCTACACTTGGTTGTTATGGCTTCTGCTTATTTCCGCTTTTATGCAGAGTTGAATGATTTCTTACCATTGCATAAAAAGCAGATGAAAATAGCTCATGATTTTTCTGAGAGAGCCTCAATTAAGGACATGATTGAATCTTTAGGTGTCCCTCATCCAGAAGTTTATTGTATTGAAGTTAACGGAAGATTTGTAGATTTTTCTTACATTGTCCAAGATGGGGATATTATCGATGTCTATCCAATTTCTGCTACAGATAGAGTTACATCCACCATCTCTATTAGACCTGAACCTTTAAGTATCATCCGCTTCGTTTTAGATATTCATTTGGGCAAGCTAGCAACATCTTTACGGCTGTTAGGCTTTGATACGTTATACCGCAATGATTATGAAGATGAAGAATTAGCTGACATCTCCAGTACGCAAAACCGAATTCTGTTAACTCGCGATCGCGCTTTATTAATGCGAAGTATTGTGACCTATGGCTACTATGTGAGAAATACTGACCCACAGAAACAAATTGTTGAAGTTATGCAACGCTTCGACCTGTATAAATTAGTGTCACCCTTTCAACGGTGTTTACGCTGCAATGGATTATTAGAACCTGTAGCAAAAGAATCAATTGTTGACCAATTGCCAGAAAGTGTCAAATTGTACACGAATGAATTTCATCGCTGTCAAAACTGCAACCAAATTTACTGGAAAGGGTCGCATTATGAAAGATTGCAACAGTTTGTTGACTTGGTAGTGGGTAATAAGTAATAGGTTTAAAGTAGGTTTATCGACTCCTACGTCAACACCAAATTATCCCGATGAACCACGGTTTCCGCGCCAACATAACCTAAAATAGCGGCAATTTCACCGGAACGGCGTCCGCGAATCTTTTGCAGTTCGGTGCTGCTGTAGTTCACCAATCCTCTGGCAATTTCATGACCGTTTTTGTCGCACAATTGCACCGCATCTTGAATGTCAAATTCCCCTTGCACTGCGGTAATACCAGCAGCTAACAACGATTTGTTAGCACCAGAAATTGCTAGCACTGCTCCCTCATCTAAATAGAGTTTCCCCGCAGGAACCAAACCATAAGCTATCCAGCGTTTACGGGCAGAAGTTGGCTCAGGATGCGGTTCAAAGTGAGTCCCAATGGATTCGCCTTGTAAAATTTTTTCTATATTGTGGGGGTATCGTCCTTGGGTAATGACGGTGCGAACACCAGCAGCGATCGCAATTCTTGCTGCAGAAATTTTGGTGAACATACCACCAGTACCCCATTGGGAACCTTGGCTGGTTGTTTGTACTTGTAGCTGTGCTAATTCTTTGATGTTACTTACTAAAGCAATCGGTTGGGCATCGGGTACAGAACGGGGATCGGCTGAGTAAAGCCGATCTACATCGGTGAGCAAAAATAACCAGTCTGCTTCCACCAGGCTAGCAACTAAGGCAGAAAGGGTATCATTATCACCAAATTTCAGTTCCTCCACTGCGACTGTGTCATTCTCATTCACCACCGGAATGATCCCCAGTTGCAGTAATTCCCTGAATGTGTTGTAAACGTTAAGGTAACGACTGCGCTGTACCAAGTCGGTGCGAGTAAGCAAAACTTGAGCAATTGGCTGTTGCAGAGTCGTAAATAAATCGTCGTATATCCGCATTAACCTACCTTGTCCTACTGCTGCGACTGCTTGTTTCAAAGCGATCGCTTTGGGGCGTTCTGTTAAACCCAGCCGCGCACAACCCACTCCTACAGCGCCAGAGGACACCAAAATGACCCTATGATTTTGCCGTCGTAGGTGTGAAAGGGTTTCTGCTAAAGTGGCGATCACAGAAAGTGCCAGTTGTCCGGTTTCTGGTTGAGTCAGGCTGGAAGTGCCAATTTTGACGACAATTGTTTTAGTCATTACTCAAGAGTCAAGGGTCAAGAGTCAAGAGTCAAAAAATCACTCATATCAAGTCCGGTTAAATACTTATCATTACCCGAATAACCCCACCCCGGTAAAGCTGCGCTTCACCTCCCCTCCCCGCTTGCGGGGAGGGGATTGAGGGGTGGGGTGCAGTTAACGTGGAAATCATAACTAATTAGCCGGAGATGATATCACTCTGGACTTTTGACTCTGGACGATTGACTAAATTGTAAAGCGCCAGCCCCTTTATATGTTGAGACTGACGCTTTGCTTTTTTATGTTGACTTGTTATCGGCTAGGGTCTTTATTTGGCTGACCCCATGTTATTTATACTTATATAATCCCCGATTTTTTTGTCAAACAAAGGTTTCTTAATTGTTTCTTTCGATTTACTTTCCTGACTATTTGTCAATTTTTGTAAACCTTTTGGTTTATCGTTCTGGTCATTATAGCGGTTATCATTTGAATCACATACACCAACACGAATAATGTAGAGACGTAGCATGCTACGTCTCTACACTCGTGTATTGCACGCAACCGAGAAGCGCTATAGTCATTCGTTTTATGACAAAAAACTCATGAGAGTTGACTCAATTGTAAAGCGCCAGTCCCTTTATATGTTGAGACTGACGCTTTGGTTTTTTATATTGACTTGTTATCGGCTAGGGTCTTTAATTGGCTGACCCCATGTTATTTATACTTATATGATCCCCGATTTTTTTGTCAAACAAAGATTTCTTAATTGTTTCTTTAGATTTACTTTCCTGACTATTTGTCAAGCTTTGTAAACCTTTTTGTTTTAGGAGTAATCGAGACACCGAGAATTTCAGATACCCAAACTTCAAAGTTGCGTATCGGATGGGAACGCAGAGCTACATCTGGATGGATAATTGGTTCTACCAAAATAGTAAACATTCCTAAGCGATTACCTGCTATAACATCAGTAAATAAGCGATCGCCGACCATACCGACTTGGTGTTCTGGCAAATTCATCGCTTGGAGTGCTTCCCAAATTTTACGCCGCGAGGGCTTAGCAGCACCTAAGAAGTAAGGCAGGTTGAGAGAGCGAGCAATTCCACCAATTCGGGCTTCGCTGAGGTTATTGCTAACCAACCACAACTTTGTATAGGGACGAATTTGCTCTACCCACTGTTGCAGTTCAACAGAAGCAGACGCGACTCTGATTGGTACTAATGTTTCATCTACATCCAATACCAGCCCCTTCAGCCCGTATTTTAGGATTATGTCTGGTGTGAGGTTCAGCACTGAACCTTCCAAAATTAAGTTAGGCTGTAAGAGATCGTTCCAACGCATAAGTCAAGAGTCAAGAGTTAAGAGTTAAGAGTCAAGAGCCAATGGCACCTTACTCACGGCTAATGACTATTGTCGTTCTTTTCGGATTTTGGCTACCGCTGCTTCGTGTTCTTGTAAAGTACGACTGAACACATGAGTACCATCGTAGCGTGCCACGAAATATAAGTAATCAGTTTTTTCTGGATTAAGTGTAGCTTTTAAACTTGCTAAGCCTGGGGAAGCAATAGGAGTGGGTGGTAAGCCAGGATTGAGATAGGTGTTGTAGGGAGATGCAGTGCGAACCTGAGCCAAAGTTAGAGGCTGATCTGCTGTTTGACGGATGTTTAAAGCGTACTCAACTGTTGGGTCGCTTTCCAAGCGCATACCCTTTTGCAGCCTAGAAAAGAACACCCCAGCTATCAGGGGTCGCTCACTGGCTACCACTGCCTCTTTCTCCACAATACTAGCGAGAGTCACCCATTGCTTGAGATCTAGCGTTGTCTGGTTGCGTTGTTTTCGATACACTGGCAGGGCAACTTCCTCAAAGCGATTGAGCATTTGTTTGATAACATCTTGGGGAGTGATGCCACCACTAGCAATCTTGTATGTATCTGGGTATAAAAACCCTTCTAAGGAAGGTAGATTCGCGGTCAGCCAAGGGAACTGGCTACGGTCAATTTGAGTTATCGCTGCAAGAAAATCTTTGGCGGAGAAAAATCCTCTTTCCTCAAAATAAGCTGCCATTTGTCGCAATGACCAGCCTTCGGGAATGGTGTAACTATTTTGCACCACTTCTCCCCGCCAAATTTTTTGAGCGATCGCCGATAAAGGCTGGGTGGGCGAAAGTTCATAGCTTCCTGCTTTAAAATTACCTTCAGGGTCTTTCCACCCTAGGTAACGCGCCCATAAATTCCACGCCAAGTGCGAGCGAATTAAACCAGCCTTTTCTAGATCACGACCGATTTGCTGTGAGCCTGCTCCGGGAGGGATTTGAATTTGTAGCTCTTTTACCGAGTTATTTGCCGTTGCACCAGGTTTTACTGGTTGGATTGGTGCTATTGCCCAACTCCACCACGCCCAACCTTGCCAACCACAAAATAAAAGGGTCAACGGCAGCACACCCAATAGAAATGACCGCTTCCAAATTTTTTGCCAAAGATTCATCTTACAAAAGATGATAATTAAAAATTCTTCATTAAAAATTAAAACTTATGATTTTTTTAATTTTTAATTGTGAATTTTCCATTTTATTCGACTTCATTAAACAAATGTTCTTCCAACAAGGGTTGGACTTTACGGAACTCTTCTGGAGACAGTAATTCTGGTTTACCACTTTTAGCTATTCGTGCAAAAAACAGCAGTGGATCGAGGGGAGTATAAATTGCGTACTCCTGGTCTTCGTGGTAGAAGCTCGATAGTAGCTGTAATTGCTCCGGCTCTAAATCTGTCCCTTCGTCTTCAATTTCTAGGGTAAACAGTTCCGACTCTTCTACTGGTGGTAATTCACCTTCAACAGTGAGAGCATAAGCCGTGTTTTTCAAGAGCAGATTTTGCTCAGCCAGAACAGCTTGCGCAATGGCAAAAATTTGCTCAATTGTCGCTTCATCTTCTACTAAAATGGCTTCTTCTTCGTCCCCATCACCTTGCCAAGCAAAAATTTCGATTGGTGAGTCAACAGGAAGAAGCAAAACGTATTCTTGACCATCGACTGTAAGTGAATGCTCAATGTAACATTCAAGGTTTCTCCCTTTGTCATCAGTCAAAGTGATGGAACCAGCTTGAGTTTGGTCATTTTCTTCAGGAAATTGTGAGGGTGACATAGCCGAGCTCTATAATTTATAATTACCAGCGATTTTGAGAATGACGTGATTGTTTCTTGTGAAACATATTATCAATTAAATAGGAGTACAGCTGGCTAATATTTTTCAGAATATCATGTTAAAAGGTTGCATTATTAATCAGCAGAGACTAACGTGCTTTTGGAGCTAGCTCGCCTTGTATCCAGCCATTGTTGTAAGATGAGAGACGCTGCTTTGCGGTCAATCAATTCTTTGTGACGAGAGGGCGATCGCTTCTCTGCTATGAGCATCTGTTCTGCCTGAAATGAAGTTAATCGCTCATCAACATATTCCACAGGCAGTTTGAGAGCTTTGGCAAGTCTTTTAGTAAATTTCTGCACTTCACGTGCCTGAAACCCTAAAGAACCATCCATAGAATAAGGTAATCCCACGACTAGGACTTGCACTTGACGTTCAGCAACGAGTTGTCGGAATTGCTCCACATCGCGCTCAAACGATGTGCGCTGTATGGTCGTGATACCAGTGGCAATCAAACCAGTGCGATCGCATCCTGCTACACCAATACGCTTACGACCAACATCTAATCCCAAAGCGGAAATATACTCCTTTTGTACGGAGGATGGAGGCACAAGGGGTAGGGGAGACGACAAGGGCAGATCTTCCCCTGTCGCCAAGTCTTTTTGTCCCTGTTCAAAAGCCACTATGAATTACTCCTGCTGTGCATCTGCTGACTCGCTCTGGCTAGATGCTTCAATGCTACAGTTGTTGTTGCACGAAAATGCAACACTTTCTGTATTTTTACTAGGTTGCCCTACTCTATCTGGCGACACTTGCTGTGCTTGTACCCATGACATACCACCAGGAATAGGTTTGCGTGCAGGTTGTAAACCTTGCAATACTTCGGGTAATTGAATTCCTTCAAGGGATACAAATTTTGACTCCCGTAGTTTGTGCCACACTGAGCGAGACATCATCAGAGTGTGTTCTCTGCGATTTGCGCCAATTCGCTCTAAATACTCTTCTCTTTCTGGGTGATAGTCAGCTGAGGTAAGTTGTAGAGCTTGTGGAGGAAAATCCTGTGCAATCCGTGCCAGTTGAGACAGCAACTCAGGATACAGCCAAGTGTAAGCTGGGTTAACTGTCAGTGTTCCCATATGGGGCTGTTGACCTTTACGGTCAAGGCGTACTTGAAAATAGCCGATCGCCGCTTTGCGTTGGGGTTCAAAAACGTAACCACTCACGACTTCTGTTTTCGTCACCCACTGCTTGACTGCTTGTGTTAAAGCGCCAAACAAACTTGTTTTAAAGTCATCAGCGTTGCGGTCAAACACCTGCCTTACTAAAGGCGGCATTGATGATGTATCGAGTTGATAGAGGAGTTGGGCATCAGCATTACTTACGGGCAGTAGATTGGGCAAGTCTGGCTCTGATTGTGCCAATTCTTGAAGCAACTCTGGTTCTATCTCCCAATATGTCATTTCTGCTAGGCGCTGAAATCCATTTTTCCGGTATAGCGCCAATGCATCTTTGTCATTGACATTAACTTCTAAAATCCAAGTTCGAGCTTCCACAATCGACTCAAAGCAATAGCGCAAAAGTTGCGACCCAATACCTTGCTTATCAGTTCCACGTTCTAGCATGACGCGGTCAACACGCCAGGTGCTGTGGGTGCGATTAAACGGGGATACTTGGATCATCCCCAGAAGCATACGCCCTTGTTCTGCTACGTATGCACAAAACTTATACTGTAGCGGGTTGGGAAACCAATTCAAAAACTTCAGCAACCCATACCAGCGCCGCAGCCATTGCATCTGCCGCATTGCATCAGTGGCTCCCTCGGGGGTTTGGGCGGAGAATGACTCTTGAGTTATGCGTTCTATTCCATCCAAGTCCCGGTATTGGACTTGTCGGATCACAACGCTAAGATTTCGGGGTAGTAATGAGGCCATTTTCATTCGAGCCGCCATTGCGCCTATAGTAACTGGGTCAAAGGAACTGCTGCAATAACAATATTAACGGCTTTGAGCTCCTTTCTATTGAGCCAAAAGGGTGATTTTCGTAAACTTTCATGCAAAGTAAGCAGATTTCGTGAGAACAGTTTTAGCGTTGTTTTCACAAAATCTGCTTTTGTTTTGTTTTACTTCGTTTTTATTAAACAACAATTGTATAGGCTAGATAGCTCTACGAGAAACTAGCTTTTCAAAATTGGCTTGGGTTTGATGGAGTAATTGCTCCCGGCTGTCCTCCAAAGACTGTTTCAGGGTTGGAACCAGATTGCGAGATTGCAGAGCCATGTGAAGTTGTAGATGGGCAACATATTCACTGAAATCATCATGCACTGCATTTGCGCCGATTCTGAAATTTGATTCCATTGCCACTGCGTTCTCCTTGAATCTTTCCCGATAGTTGATTTACATTACCAATACTTATCATGTTGTTTTGCCTAATCTTCTTACTTTGCAATGAAGTTTAATGTATGGCACACAGATTGTGGAGAAATGTAAACTTTGCTCAAGAGTTAAGAGCAGGACAATTGCATACGAAGAGTTCCCCGACTTGTAGACGTGCGTAGGACGCTTTAAATCCCCGCTCATTTATTTATGGGGATGTCCAAGCTGGCTTCTGCGTTCTGACCTATGTGTTCTTCTTAATTTTGCAAGAAGTCTAATGGCTATGTCAGTCTTTTAGAGGCGATGTGAGCCGAACAAAATTACCGCCGTTCCGATGAGGGAAATTGTAACGCCGAGTAAGTCCCACTGATCCGGCTTGACACCTTCAGTCAACCATAACCAAACAACAGATGAGAAAATGTAAATACCGCCATAAGCAGCATATACTCTTCCAGCATTTGAAGCATCTACTTTGGTTAGAGCAACAGCAAAGATAATCAGGGGTGAACTACCCAACACCGAAGAAAGTCGGGTACGGTGTGGGCTTCTGATTTCATAGACCGTTGCCCCTTGCCCTTACGGGTAGGTGGTCTTACACAGCCTCTATCAGCAATAACGGGGTTCCCTCCGCCATTGTTTTGCAATATCCTTAATCCTTCTTTCCTGATGTTTAATGCTGCATTACCATCTCTATCGTGATGAATCTCGCACTTGGGACAATGCCACTCGCGTATATCGAGCGTTAATTCATCTACGACATGACCGCAGCATGAACAAGTTTTTGAGCTAGGGAAAAATCTTCCTATTTCTATAAGTTGACCGTCCTTAGCCTTTAACTTATAGTCTAGAAAGTTAACAAACATTCCCCAACCCACATCGGATATTGACTTTGATAGCTTGCGGTTCCGTACCATTCCCTTAATATGAAGATTCTCCACAACAATGATTTGACTTTCATCTACCAGTTTCCTACTTAGTTTGTGTAGGAAGTCCTGACGGGAATTCGATACTCGTTCGTGAACCTTGGCTACTAGTTTTTTATATTTATTTCTTGAGTTACTACCTTTAACTTTGCGGGTGAACTTCTTGTGCTTTCGCGCTAGATTTTTCTCATGACGTTTCAGATGTTTTGGGTTTGAATGCTTGGTAACTTCTTCACCATCATGAACAATAGCAAAGTCCTTCAATCCCAGGTCAATACCAAGTGTTTTGTTACCAGATACAAAACCCACTTCACCATCACCGATCAGCAAAATCGAAGCAAAGTACTTGTCTGTAGGAGTCTTGCTTATAGTGACTGTCTTAACCTTCCCTTCAATGGGTCGATGCAAGACTGCTTTAACAACACCAATCTTAGGGATTTCCAAACAATCTCCCACAACCTTTACGTTTTGAGGATATTGGATTGATTGTTCGTGATGCTTCGACTTGAACTTAGGGAACTTAGCTCTACCTTCAAAGAAATTTGAGTATGCCTTGTTCAAATTGATTGCTACACACTGTAAAACTGCGGAATAACAATCCTCTTTTAACCAAGGATGCTCTACCTTTAATTGTGGAAGATAAGCTTTGTAGACGTTTAATTTTAATGACTTCCCGGTTTCTTCATAGTGTTGAATACAGGCATTTAAAGCATAGTTCCAATACCATCTAGCACAACCAAACGACTTGGCTAGCGCTTCCTGTTGTTCGGTTGTTGGGTATAGTCTGACCTTAACTGCTTTCAACACTTAAATCACTTCCTTCATACTTGTATGTTAGCATAAATGAGGGAACATTGGTGGAACAAATGAAAAACAAAGAATTAAAAATAAGGATTAGTGAACGTAGACTCAATAAAGTACGTTTATATGCCGTTCACGCTGACAAAACTATGACTCAAGTTATAGAGGAGCTTATTGACTCGTTACCAAGCATAGAGAGAGGCAATTCCTCAATGCGCTAAGGCGCACGCTACGCGAACGACCAACATTGCTAATTGAACTGCGTTCAATGTCGCTCGTTGGTCAATTCGTCCGCAGCCCGGAATTCATCCCAACACTGAACGCAGTACCGTTACAGTGTGGGGCTTCTTCCGCTTTCAGCTAAAATACCTGGAAAAATCCAAAGTGTACTTTTTCCTAGTCTCAACCATGCCCAAAAGGCGTAGCAGCCAGAAATTTCTCCTAAAGCAGCAACTAAGAAGAAAACAAGCGTTTGCATTTTCGGCTTGAGGTTTAAAGCGGATATTATACCAAATCCGCTTTTTTAACCCCCTTTTAGCCCAAGCGATTAGAAATCGCGTCTACACAAACAAAGTCCGCCTACGCGGACTAAATTATAAAGGGGGTATTACACCCGGATTTGGTATTATATTACACTATGACAGCAGAGTCATAACGTCAACACAGTTGGGAAACTATGAGCTATCAGCTATTATCTATAGTCAACTAGCCACAGCGCTGGCTTTCTCATTCACCATTTCATATGGTTTTTCTGCCCCTTGTGCTAGATATTCAGCCAACTGAGATTCTATTTGCTCGCGTACAATTTGGCGATACTCTAAGAAATGCTCATTATGGGCGCAGGTAGCAAGGTAATGCTCAGCAACGCTGGGATTACGCTTGATTATGCTAAACAAGTGGTGCCAAAACTTCCAGCGAGTTTCCCGTTTTATTCCTTGTCTCCAGATAACAATCAGTAGTGCTTTGACAACAATCCACTCTGGCATCTTAAACGGCGCTTTCCAACTCGGCGCACCCATGATCAGGAAACAGCGGTAGGTGCGATCCAAGTACTGCATTGGGTCGTATAAAGTACAAAACGCCTCAACATATTCTCTGGCAATGTCTTCTAGGGGACGGGTGGGGATAAAGTTCATCAAAGTAGTTTGGTTGATATTACCATCTTTGTTTTCCCGCAGTCGTCCTTCTTTTTTGAGACGGTGCCAAAGCGCGGTGTTTGGTAGTGCTTGTAACATGGAAAAGGTGGTAGAGGGAATTGCTGCAAGTTCTGCAAAGCGGACAATGCGATCGCCTGCGCCTGGTTTTTCGCCATCAAAACCAATAATAAACCCAGCCATTGGACGCAACCCAGCTTTGATGATGCTTTGCACCGCCTCCGCCAGCGAACTACGGGTATTTTGAAACTTCTTCGTGAGTTGCAAACTCTCCTCATCTGGTGTTTCAATTCCCAAAAACACTGCTGCAAAACCGCACTCAACCATCAACTCCATTAATTGTGGATCTTGTGCGAGATCAATCGAAGCTTCGGTGTCAAACCGGAATGGATACTGGTGTTCTGCCATCCAAACTTTTAACTCTTTAAGCAACAACTTGACATTGCGCTTGTTGCCGATAAAGTTGTCGTCCACCATAAAAATACCGCGCCGCCAACCCAACTTGTAGAGGTAATCTAACTCTGCCAACACTTGTGCGGGAGTTTTGGTACGCGGTTTGCGACCATAGAGAACAATAATGTCACAAAATTCGCACTGGAAAGGGCAACCCCGCGAAAACTGAATCGACATCATGTCGTAAGCATCAAAGTCTAGCAAATCAAAGCGGGGTATTGGGGTGTTTGTCACATCTGGTTTTTCTGTCGCCCGGAAAGTCCCAGAGGTTTCACCTCGTTCAATTGCTTCGACAAACATCGGTAGGGTAATTTCCCCTTCATCTAAAATCAAAAAATCTGCACCTACTCCCTGAACTTCGTGAGGTACAGAGGTGGGGTAAGGACCACCGACAGCAACTAACTTACCACGTTGCTTTGCTTCGCGAATTTGCTCTAGTAAATCTTGTTTTTGAACTATCATCGCTGAGAAAATTATCACATCCGCCCAAGCCCATTCCTCTTCTGTCACTGAACGGATGTTGCGATCAACCAGCTTAAATTCCCATTCTTGAGGCAAAATGGCTGCAACAGTCACCAAGCCCAAGGGTGGTAACAAAACCTTGCGGTCTACTAACTCCAATATTTTTTCATAAGACCAAAATGTTTTGGGAAAAATAGGATAAACCAATAAAACTCGCATAAACCATCAAGCCTCACACTTTCAGTGTTATTTCACTTTAACTAAATTAAAAATTTATTGAGGCATTGACGAAATTCTCTTAATTAAAGTTTCTATTTTTAGAATTAATTAAAAGAGAAAATAGTGAATTCTCATTATAAAAAACGAATAATATGCATCCTTGCTAACCCAAATGTGTTCTACACAGGAGTGGTAAGCAATTTGGGCATCCGTAAAAACAAAAAGTTTGATGGGAGCAAGCATCCTGGCTGCTTACTGTCACACCAATGAAAGGCACAACATAGCACTATATTATCTGTCGCTAGGGCGAAGGCAGGCATAGGGAGTATGGTGTAAGCGCAAAGTGCAGGCTGTGTCAAGCGCGTAAACTCCTCGCTCCGCGAAGGTAGCGTATCTGGAGGACTCAGCAGGAAAAAAGCACCATCGCTTTTGGCGGAGCGTAGCCCATCGCTCTTGAGGCGCTGTTCCTTGCCCAATCACGAGCAATACCATGGAAAATTTAAAACTGCAACTGCCTAAAAATGTAAATTTAACCGAAAAAATTTTTTTTGTCAATAACTAACTCCTAAAATTACGAATACCGACATATATTCCATTATGAATATAAAAAAAATGTAAATCAAATAAATATTGATTGACCTGGTATTTACACGAGTATTAATATCTTATACAGATGCAATTTACAAATTGCATATACACAAATCTAGATATGTAAGTATTAACTACAAAACCATATTTTTGGGGAGCAATATAACTTTATGATTAATATGAAACTACCAAACAAAGACTACTTAGATATAGTAAATTTTTTTCATTGCCCATAGAAATTTTGTAGAACTAATAAATCAACTATTAGAAACTAATTTCTAAGGAAAACGGCACGAATCAGTTACCTTTTTTAAGAATTGAAAGTCCTTCAATAAAGGCTTATATTTTTTCAAACAGGTAAGTTATTTGTGGGAAACTCCTAAGCTTCTATCTAGTATCAAGGCTCATGTGACTTGAAATAATGTCAGGTTGGGTAGGATTGTAGCCAGCGAGCTACAAACTCAAGCTTGGCTACAGGTATATTGCTAACTATTATTGTTTTCTGTGAGGATTAATAAGTGGTAAACATCGGCTATCATACTGCTAAAATTCAAGGGCAATTTATTCGTTCTCTTTATAGAAATGTAGTTGTTAACTTGGTCAACTTTCCTATCAAGCAGAACCGAAAAGTTCCGATAAATGTCTATTCTTTGTCATGCGCTCGCGATTTGCCAGAACAAGTGGTAAGTATTCGCTCATTCATTCATCATATTGGCGTTCCAGATACGTTCACTGTTATTTCTGATGGTAGCTATACTGATGATAGTTGTCGTTTACTGCGCCGCCTACATCCCTGTGTTGAGGTAGTGCCTTTAAAAAAACTTCTTAGAAGCGATCTACCTCAATGTGTTTCTGAATATGCTCAACTGCATCCAATGGGCAGAAAGTTGGCGGCATTAATGTCAATTCCTGTAGATAGTCCAACTATCTACACAGATTCGGATATTTTATTTTTTCCAGGTGGAATTGACTTAGTTCAGTTAGCTACTTCCGACGATAAATATACTAGATATTTACCTGATTGCTCTAATTCACTCGATGAGAGAATCATTTACGATGATTCCGAGAAAATAAATCCAATCAATGCTGGATTTATTTTATTCAAGCACGAGTTGGATTGGAGTTTCGCTATTGAACGTTTGGCAAATATTAAGGGAGTTCCCTCATATTTTACTGAACAAACAGTAGTACATTTGACAATCCACCACAATCAGGGCAAGCCTCTGTGTTCGCAACGATATATTCTTAATGTAGAAGACCAGTTCATTTATCCAGATAAGTTTGCTAGTAGAGAAATTGCTTTAAGACATTACGTTAGGGATGTCAGACACAAGTTTTGGTTTAATTTAGGGTTGACTTGATCGTAGGTTAATACTTAATACAGTTCGGATAAGACTTGATTCCCGCAACCCCTCTTAAAAGGGTGGGCTAGCGAGGATCTTTGAGGAATGAACATGGTGTTCTCGTACCGTATTGGGTTAATACTTCTTAAAAAGTCATAATTAATAATTAAGTTAGATGGGGGGATTTAAACCCCACCTGAAACAGGAAGCTCCTGTAGAGGTAGGCGAATCAAACCCTTTTAATTATGAATTATTACTGCCTTCTCGGTACAAGATTACCTATCTTCTTCCTTTCTTCCTTCTCTTCTCTTGTTGGAAATGCTACGCCCCGAGAGAGCACGTCCGCAGGACTTACGAGACGGCTTCCGCCGAACGTGTCCTAGCCGCCCTACAGCACGCCAAGGGCGGAACGGGTAAGCGCAAAGCGGACGCTGCTTTGAACGTGGTTCATTTAATCGGTATTCTTCTAGCAGGAAGGGAGTAACTATAGCGCTTGATGGTGTTGAGTGCAGTACATCAAGAAATAAGAACCACTCATGGGACACTTATGGAACACAGATAAATCTGTATTTCATCTAAACGAGAAGCGCCATGTCTTGAATTAGCCAACAGGCTAAACAAAGTAAACCTACCTAGGTAGGCTAATCTCTATAGGCTGCAAACGCAGCCTTTGTTAGTGTACCCGTAACCTTCACACAATGCGTGGGTTACGGATGTATGTCTTGGATGGTAATCCCAACTGGTGTTGCTCGGTTAGTTTTTACTACAAACAAATAAATTAATACAATGCACATCTGTTCATTTGACGTCTTTGACACTGTTGTGACGCGACTTGTCGGAACACCAAAAGCATTCTTTCTGTTGCTGGGTAAGCAACTTGCAGCTTCTACGCTAATTAACTGTACGCCTGAAGCCTTCGTTCATGTTCGCACCACAGCCGAGTTCCGGGCTTATGGAAATTTTGGTGAAAAATATTCTTTGCAGCAAATCTACACAGAAGTTGCGATCGCGCTGCGACTCACTGATGAGCAACGCGAAAAAATCATGCACCTAGAATGCGCCTTGGAGTCTCAACTGATTCGTCCAATCCCCATAGCAAGGAAAATTATACAGGCAGCCCGTAACGAAAGCAACCGTGTAGTTTTCGTATCAGATATGTATTTGCCTGCGGAGTTCATCAAGGAGCAATTAGTGCGCCATTCGTTTTGGGAAGAGGGTGATGTGCTGTATGTATCTAATGAATATGGAAAATCGAAGGCAACAGGGCAACTTTTTCGAGAATTGCTCAGTCGTGAAGGTGTTTCGCCTGCCCAAGTATCTCATTATGGAAACGATCTGCGTGTTGATGTTCAAGGTGCCAAAAAAGTCGGGCTGAAAGTTAAACATTTTCCCGAAGGCAACCTGAATCGATATGAACAAAAATTGGAGTCCCATTCCTACGCCACGGAGGGTTTATCTTCTGCTATGGCTGGTGCTTCCAGGCTAGTGCGTTTGCAAGTCCCGGTGTCGTCCTCAAAAGAAGAGGCTCTGCGTGATGTCGCTGCAGGCGTAGTGGCTCCTACATTAGTCGGGTATGTTCTCTGGGTTGTCCAACAGGCTCAGATCATGGGTTTAAAACGGCTGTACTTTGTATCGAGAGATGGTCAGATCTTGCTGGAAATAGCGCGTAGATTAATCGGTAAGCTCAATTATGTTTGCGAGCTTCGTTATATCTATGGCAGCAGACTATCGTGGAATTTACCAGCAGTCGTCAGTCTGGATCAACAGCAAGCATTGGAGATGCTGAAAAGACCAAGCTGGATTTTAGATGGCACGAGTACCGTCTGTGTTCGAGACTTTCTGGCACGGGTTTCTATTGCTCCGGAAGAGATTCGTGATAGCTTGGCTGCTGTTGGATTCAAAGAAAAAGATTGGTCTCGAATTCTTAGTACGCAAGAGCTACAGGCATTGCACCCAATGCTTGACAAACGCGAAGTCACTGAACTCATTCTTCAGAAAGCACAACAGAAGCAGCAAGTTCTGATGAAATACCTGGAGCAAGAGGGAGTGCTCGACTCAACGCCAAAAGGGTTAGTTGATGTCGGTTGGTTTGGCAGCTCGTATGATTCTCTAGCCGCACTTGTGAATGCTAACGGTGGCACACTTGATGTGGGTCTATTTTATGGTCTCAAGAGTAACTCCAAAGGCAATCAATCTGACTCTAAGAAAGGCTATTTCTTTGATCTGCGGACAAAAACTGGCTTCAAAGACGTTTTACCTGAGTTAGGTATTGTTCCTCTAGAAATGTTTTGTAGTGCAGATCATGGTACCGTGCTCGGCTTTATAGAGGAAGGTGAACAAGTTCGACCGATTTTTAAGGAGGAACGTAATCAAAGGATCATTGACTGGGGGTTACCACTTGTTAGGAAGGCAGTCTACTGTTTTACAGAGAATCTGCTACTTGATGCCAGCTTAGTGAATCCTTGGGCAGACGTGCGCGAAGCTTGTGCAGATGTCCTTCAGTCGTTTTGGTTGAACCCTTCTGATACAGAGGCGAAGGCTTGGGGCGATTTTCCCTGGGAGGCAGGTCATAGTGAGAAGACTAACTCTCTTGCCCAATCCTACCCCTGGAGAAGTGTGGCTAAATCTTTTTTGACTGCAAGATTAGCTTATCAGCAAGGTTTATGGTTTGAGGGATCAATAGCCCAAAGTGCCCCACCAATCCAAAAGGCTATGCGAGGTTTTCGCCGCTATCGGCGCTTGCTTTCGATTCTTAAGTCCAAGGTTCCCACAAAAGTTCTTCTCCGTAAAGCTAAGCTTAGTATGTCTGATCCTGAGGTAAGCTATCACGCAAATAAGCTTGCAAATTGAGACTGCATAGGAACAGGGGAGCAGGGGGAGAGGATTTGAGGCTTTTGCACAAAAAGAAATGACAGCTTAATTCCTAACTTTTTTGTGATCCTAACTTTCTTGTGGGATGGGCGACACGAGCCGTCGTTAACTATGGGCGGACAAGATGTCCACCTCACAAGAACTGTATTACTCGTAATTTTTTGTTTACTTGATAAATGGTTCAACACCACTGATTTTCAAAACATCGCTCATCGTTGCACAGTAATTAGGCAAACCCAAATTGGCAGGATTCACAACATTTTGGTAAGTAAAATGCCGATAATTCATACTGAACCTATCCCAAGCAGCCATCTGAATGCGGAATAAAACGATAATTAAATTGGCTAAAGATAACGATAGCGGGATGCGAAAGAAAATCTTTTTGCCTAGATAGGCGCAAACTTCTTCTATTGCCTGGTTTACAGTTAATTGCGCTTGACCCAAAACAACAAAGCGTGGTTCGTCTTCTCTGGGAGGATTATCAATCAAATACTGTACCACTGTGGCAATGTCTCGCCCGTGAATGAAGTGGAAACTACCATCTGCCTTTAAATAACGAATCAAATCTATATATTTCGTAACTTCTGCAATGCCAGATGTAACGTGAGAATAGGGTTTGTTGGAATCGCCCCCCACGACTAAAGTGGGAAAAACAGCCGTCACTTTGGGGGCTATGGCTAACTGCGGTATCTTATGCAAGCAATCGTACTTGGAACGGATATAATCTGTCCCCAGTTTGCCTGCTTCCTTCAACGGTTGATTGTTGCGATCCAAAACGCTAGCAGTGGAAAAATAAATCACTTGTTCGCATCTGTTTGGATCTAGCAAGTTGAGCAATTCGTGCGTTTTATGTACATTAATATCAAAAGTGGCATCACCGCCCCAAGCCGTTGCCGTTAGCACAGCAATATCTATCGTCTTGAGCAAGTCGGCAAATTGCCCTATTTCTTGCATATCAGCCTGCAAAACGGTAACACCCGGACGTGCTTGAGTATCTACTTGCAGTTTTTTGGGGTTCCTGACTAGCAGATACAGTTCGTGTTGAGTTTCTTGAATTAAAGTTTCACTTATATAGTGACCGATACAACCACTTGCACCCGTTACTAAAATCCGTTTCTGGCTCATAAAGAGTTTCAAATAAGATTAAGGCGTTATGAATTATGAATGATAGATGATTAAAAAAGTTTCAAAATTCAAAATCTATGACTCCTATATGGACATAAAGTCTAACTGCTAAGGTGTTAGGTTGCTTCAACGAGCGTAGGGCTGTGCTGTAACTAAACCGGGCACAACCCGATAATGTTTAACATTGAAGGTGCACAGTATTGCACCTCGTCCAACTGCACAGGCAGCAATCAAAGCATCAAGCAACCCCAAACTGTTTGACAGGTGATAGGTTGTAAAATCTGATAGCGCACGGGCGCAATCAGCTTCAGTAGCCCAAACCACAGGTAATGGAGCAATGAGCTTGAGAACATTACGCACTTGTTGTATGTTCTGAGCATCTTGAATTAACTCCATAACAACAAAACCGGGAACACTAGGCACCTCTGCTAGGCTCGCTTTCCCAAGCTATTGCAGGAGCATGACCACGCTGAATGTCGATCAGAACGTCAGTGTCTAACAAGTACATCACCCTACCTATGCTCGCGATCGCTTTTCAGCCTCATGACGTAATTGACGGGCGTGTGCTTGACTATTAGTAATGTCAGGTCGTGAATTGATGATGCCTTCGCTTTGCCAATAAGCAACAAGCTCTGCTCCAGTTTTAGGCAAATTCACTAGAACTTGCCTGGTAGATAGAATACGGAGAATGTATTCAGACAAAGGTAAGTTTAGCTGAGAAGCTTCAGTGCAAAGTTCATTCTCTAGCTCTGGTGGCAGGTTAAGGTTAAGACTCACTTGCTCTCTCCTATTTTGGCTATGGTTCTAGATTGATGGTAACTTGAGCAAGAAGAGTGTAGGAATTAGGGACTTCCAAATTAAGAAGTATCCAATTTTTTATTATGGGAGTGGCACTAAGCGCCCGTCCTATTAACAGGGTGGTCAGGATGCCATGCATCGCCCCAAGACAAGACACATCAAAACTATCCCTAAAAAAGCGCAGGGTATACACGCTACGGTCATGCAAAGCCTACAAGACGTTTGAGTATTTGCACAGTCAGGGGGCGCAAAGCCGCCCCGCCCCTAACCTCGACTTATCAAACAACTGCACTGCTGAGTTGCTTTGCTGTTTCAAAGAAGAAAGCGACATTCTCTTCTGGCGTTTCCGGTAAAACACCGTGACCGAGATTAAGAATGTGTCCCTTGTTACCTGCTTTGCGAACAGTATCGAAAATGCGATCGCGGATAAATTCTTTGGAACCAAAGAGCACGCCAGGATCAAGGTTTCCTTGCACTTTCATGTGTTTGCCTAATCTTTGGCGTGCGTCTGCCATATCCACTGCCCAGTCTACAGTGATAATATCCGCACCCGATAATGCCATCCTCTCTAGCAAACCTGCACTACCACTCACCAGTAGAATCAGGGGTGTATCAGGATGAGTTTGCCTGACTTGCTGGAAAACTCGCTGCTGATAGGGAAGTGCGAAAGTTTCGTAATCTTGAGGACTCAACTGTCCCGCCCATGAATCAAACATTTGCACAACTTGAGCGCCACAGTCAATTTGGTAACGGACATAAGTGGCGATCGCATCTGCAAATTTTGCCAGCAACTGATGCAGCACCGTCGGTTCCGAGAACGCCATATTTTTGATTATCGAATAAGTTTTGGAACCTTTTCCCTCCACCGCATAAGCGGCTAATGTCCAAGGCGCACCCACAAAGCCCAACACAGTTGATTGATTGCCTACTTCTTGCCGTAATGCCTGGAGAATTGTTTTAATAAAAGGCAGCGACTCTTCTGGTTCTAACGGATGCAGGTTATCGACTTGTGCTTGGGTGCGAATCGGCGAGTCAATGATTGGTCCTTTGCCTTCAGCGATATCCATATCAATGCCTAAACCAGGTAGCGGTGTGACAATATCAGAAAACAAAATCACTCCGTCTGGTTGGAAGGCTTTCCAGGGTTGCAAGGATACCTCAATCGCTACTTCTGGTATTTCCGAGCGATCGCGAAAAGAAGGATACTTCTCCCTTAAATCTCGGTAAGCTTTCATATATCGTCCCGCTTGCCGCATCATCCATACTGGGGGACGGTCTAACACTTCACCACGAGCTGCCCTGAGGAGATAAGGATCATTGGAAGAAATACCCATTTAACAGTTCATCCTAAACTCTTTTTTATGTCATTGTTTAGCTTATCATTCCAGGATTCTCCTTTTTGAGGAGCAAGAGCGTTTGGGGTGCAGATCGCAAAACTTCTACTCAAATCCGACTTAAAACTTAATAAATATTAAATTCTTATGCAACCCCATTCAAAACAACCCTCTAAGAAAGTATTTTCTGGTGAACCCAAAGCGCGAAAGTTTTTAATACCCCGCTTCCAGTGCCGGAGTTTTTTCATGCAATTTATGCTTATGACCTTTTTAGGATGGGTTGTAGGCGGAATTGCTAGTATAGCCATAGAAAAAAGTATTGTAGAGCTCCTGCCAAGAGCGGTTTTGCAAGAAAAAATATGGTATACCTTAGCAAAATATTTTAGTAATACTGTGTTTGCGCTCATTTTCAGTGCAGATCAAGCGCTTGTTCTGCGTATATACTTATCTGGTTGGTTGTGGATGTTTGCCACTAGCCTGGGTTGGCTACTTGCTAACAGTGTTTCCGCACAATGGATTAACTACATTGCATCCATCGCATCATTCCATCAAATATCTGTTGAACAAAAGGTCATCTTTGGATTTTTGTCAACTATCGCATATATCTTTTCCGGAATTTGGCTTGGATTTTTCCAATGGTTAGTCCTACGACGGTACACCAGACGTGCTTGGTGGTGGAATTTTCTGCCTTCAATTTCATTTCTATTGATCAGTATCTTGGTTTGGTTGCTTTCGCTTGTGCAGGAGTTTATTCCAGAAGTCAACCGAAATCAGGTCGTGTATTTATGTGAACAAGGATTGACAGCGGTGGTTTTGGGAGTCATTCCAGCTATTGGCTTGTGTACCTTGAAAACGAATTTACGGTATACCACAGGAACTTCAAGTTCATCATGAATGCGAAGATAGTAGCTGCACATTGAATTCAAGTTAAGAAATATGAACGAACATAATTTACAAACTACAGTGACTCCACCCATCGCCGAAAAACAGCCGCAAGTATTGGAATCGCACGGGGATCAGCGAGTTGACAACTACTTTTGGATGCGTGAGCAGAACAACCCGAAAGTTATCGCTTATCTGGAAGCTGAAAACGCTTACAGCAATGCGATGATGCAGCACACTGAAGCGCTGCAAACAAAGCTTTACGAGGAAATGCTTAGTCGGATTAAAGAAACCGATTTGTCAGTGCCATACCGTAAAGATGACTATTATTATTATTCCCGTACTGAAGAAGGAAAAGCTTACCCAATTTTCTGCCGTAAAAAGGGCAGTCTCGATGCTCCCGAACAAGTGCTGCTAGATCAAAATGAACTAGCAAAAGGGCATGAATTCTTGAGCTTAGGTGTATTTCAAGTTAGCCCAAATCATCAAATCTTAGCTTATTCCATTGATACCAGTGGTGCTGAGGAATACACGCTTTTCTTTCTTGACCTCAAGACATTCGAGTTATACCCAGAAAGCATCCCTGAAACTAATTATTCTTTGGCTTGGGGTAATGATAATAAGACAGTATTTTACACCAAAATTGATGAGGCAAACCGTCCTTTCCAACTATTTCGGCACACTTTAGGCAATTCTATTGATGAGGATGCTCTGATTTATGAAGAACCGGATGATGCTTACCATTTATATGTTGGTAAAACCCGGAGTCAGGCATACATCTTAATGAGTGTGGGTAGCACAATCACATCAGAAGTTCACTATTTGGATGCGAGTAATCCCAGCGGCTCTTTTCAATTAATCCACCCACGGACTACAGGAGTGCTGTACGACGTTGACCATCACAGCAATGACTTTTATATCGTTACTAATGAAGAGGCAATCAACTTTAAACTGATGAAAACCCCGGTAGTTTCGCCAGCTAAAGAGAATTGGCAAACTGTCATTCCCCATCGAGAAGATGTGATGCTCTCAGGTGTTAGCCTGTTTGCCAATCATATGGCAATTTACGAAAGAAAGGGTGGACTACCAATTGGGCGAGTGCAAAATTTATCGACAGGAGAGGAACATAACATTACCTTTCCAGAGCCAACATACAATTTTTACGAAAGCAATAACCCAGAATTTAACACGACTATTTTGCGGTTCAGCTACACCTCTTTAATCACTCCCCAATCTGTGTTTGACTATGACATGGAAACAAATGAACGGGAGTTGAAAAAAGAAACGGAAGTTCTTGGTGACTACGACAGAAATCAGTACAAAAGTGAGTGGTTGATGGCTACCGCTAAAGACGGTACACAAATTCCCATATCCATCGTTTACAAACAGGGAATCAAAAAAGATGGTAAAAATCCTTTGTATCTTACAGGATACGGTTCTTATGGTGTATCTTACCCAGCGTCGTTTTCTTCCACTCGACTTGCGCTGCTAGATCGTGGGATAGTGTTTGCGATCGCACATATTCGTGGCGGCGCAGAAATGGGGCGTAAGTGGTATGAAGATGGCAAGTTCTTGAACAAAAAGAACACCTTCACCGATTTTATTGCTTGTGCAGAATATTTGATTGGTGAAAAATGGACATCGAGCGATTCCCTTGCCATTTCCGGCGGGAGTGCAGGCGGTTTATTGATGGGAGCAGTGATGAATATGCGTCCCGACCTTTTCAAAGTCGTCGTTGCTGATGTACCCTTTGTAGACGTAGTAACGACTATACTCGATACCTCTTTACCTCTATCAGTCATGGAATGGGAAGAATGGGGTAATCCCAACGACAAAGTTTATTACGACTACATGAAGTCCTACTCGCCCTACGATAATGTTGAGGCGAAGGATTACCCAGATATGCTCATCATTGCTGGCTTGAATGATTCTCGCGTCAAGTATTGGGAACCAGCCAAATGGACGGCAAAACTACGAGAACTTAAAACAGATAACAACATTCTCCTACTTAAAACTAATATGGGTGCAGGACATGGCGGTGCATCTGGGCGTTATGAAAGTTTGAAAGAATTAGCTTTTGAGTACGCCTTTGTTCTTGAGCGCTTAGGTTTGGGGGAAACATCACCTGAGTCGGGGAAGCTTCAGGAGTAGAGACAGCAGGGGGGAGACACAGAGAAAGAAGAGGACACGGAGATACGCAGATACGGGAACAAATCAATTCAAAAGTCAAAATATGTTTGGCGGACGAGCTACGCGTTTGTGAAATGTAACCATCAACTCATGCAATCTTATCCGAGAATTCGATATGTCTTAGGTGTAACCCCTGTAAATTTGCGAAACTGGTGTGTAAAATGACTCTGGCTGTTGAATCCACACTGGAGTGCAATCTCTGAAAGCGAGCGATCGCTCTTAGCGGGGCTTTGCCCATCGCACCACCTTAACAACTCCTTTGCTCGTTCAACACGCTGCTGCATCACATACTGCCAAGGAGTCATTCCCATTGATTGCTTAAAGAGGCTGGCAAAGTAACATTGGCTCATGTCCGCCACTTGAGCGAGATCAGCCAAGTTAATATCCTGTTCAAAGTGAGCGTTGATATATTCCAATACCCGTCGTAGTTTGGATTCAGCAAGTCCTCCCTTGTACTCCTGCAACTGAGGAGGACACGAAGTATAGTTTCTCAGCAGATGGATAGCTAACAGGTTTGCGAGAGAATCTAAATACAGCCTACTACCCCATCTCGCTTGCTGCATTTCCTTCTGACAAGACAGCAAAATAAATTCAATCTGCGGATCGCGCGTTTTTAGAACGCTGAGAAGTTCAATTCGATCAGCATAACGGCAATTTGTTTCCAATGCCACCTGACGGAGAAACATGGGATCGATGATCAATGCCAAAATTTCATCCCTTGTTTCGCAAGCACCAAATAAAGAGACTTCAGCCGGAATCAGAAGCATCTCCCCTTGCAACAGAGGACCGTCATACTCCCGCTCACCGACACGGGAAACTTGGCGTGGCACGTTACTCAGTTCAAAAGCCACTAAATGATGAGTAAGTCCACCAGATGCTTCACACTCCCCGGATGGCTGAACCTGATGTTCCAAGATCAATCCGCCCGTATGGAGTGTTTGTCTGGATAGCACCCATTCATCCTTGATCATATCTGCTGGATAGATGGCTGGTTGAGAAGACATTAATTTGACCTTACTGGTGCTCCCACTTCAGGAAGTTTCATCCCAAGTTTAATGCTAGAAGCTGAAAGAGTTGCAAGTGAAATCAAAAGATTTTGATAAATTTCATAAGAACCTGAAAGACAAGCCCTAAGCAATTTATTGATAATAGATTCCTCAGATCGAGCTAGTTCAGAAAAGCAATAAACACTTCAGCATGGAGCTTATGAAAAAGACTGTACGACTGATGAGGTTTTTACTTTTCGTCACACTTGTGGGTTTGGCAAGTTGCCAATTTTTCAACGGTTCTCAAGTGAGTCATCAACCCCATGGCAAAAGTTCAAGCAACGTCAGTCAAGCTGAGGTTTCGGGAAAGGTTTCGTTGAATTGGTTCACGTCATCCACATTTAAGGGGACAGATATCGTCTCTTCCTCGGAGGCAAAGCTGTTTATTCGTGATGTCTATCAAACGCTTGATAGCAAAATTTTTGACCCTGCATTCAAAAAAGAAGAGCGGGAACAGCAAGTAAGAAAACTCATAGCTGAGGTCAATGCAAAGCCAAGTTGGTCGAGAGCAGAGTTGACACAGCGTATTAGTAATCAACTAAAGAAACTCTCGATTTCCCACTTGAGACTTTTAGATCCGGCTGAAGGTGAAAAATTATTTCGTTTGATTGAGCAAAAACCACAATCAGAGGCTAAACCCGATCCGGCTGTTTCTGCCCAAATGAAAGGTGAGGTTGGCATTCTCCGAGTCAAAAGCTTTCTCATTCCTCAAGTAACCAAGGTTGCGATCAATCAAGCCAAGGCTCAACTCTCTCAAGCCAAAGTGATTCTTATTGATGTCCGTGGTAATGGGGGTGGTGCTGGATCGAGCATTAGCTATCTCGTTGAAGACATCGTTGGGGCTGATAAAGTACTTTGGAGAGATCGAACTCGTGAAGGTTTGCAGATGAAGGAGCCATACATTTTTCGCGGCTATTTTGATGATGCGATCAATGGGCAAGCTGAGGCAGAAATCAAGCTGGGAAGCGAACATCCCTATGTAGAATGGCGAACTCGGTCGGATGCAAAGAAAGATCCAAGACGTCATTATGTTCTAGTTGATAATCAATGTGGCTCGTCCTGTGACTTGTTTGCTGCTACGGTTAAAGAGAATGGAGGTGCCGAACTATTAGGAGTTCGTACAATGGGGGCGTTATTTGCGGGTGAGGCGTTTAAACTTAGATGGCAAGGGTTTGCTTTGATTGCTCCAATTGGGCAAGTTATTTCGCCCAAAGGTAATACAATTGAGGGTGTGGGTGTTCAGCCAGACATTGAGATTCCTGAGTGCAAAAACAGCAATCCACAATGCCTTGAAAAAGCGATTGAAGTTATTAGCAATCTACTATAGAAATAAACGAACAGGGATATACGCCTGAAAACTCTCAAAATCCTTATCTATTGTCATAATGCACCAGTCACGATTGTGGGCAACTGCACAGAGTAAAAAATCAGTGTTCGCGCCTTGGATGCCATGTGTGCGGCAAGTATTGTAAAACTCAGCAGCTAACTCGTAGTCTTCGGTTGTTAACTCCAGGTCACCAAAGGCACGAAGGTAGTCCCTCAAGCGAGTAAACTGTTCAACATGACGAATTCCTGAAAGCATCTCTTGCCGCACAGCCCCTAACAAAACGACTCGACCATCAACAATTAAATCGCGCAGCTGATTGACAACAGGCATTGCTTGTGATAGAGTATCTCGCCGTAGTGCCAATGACCATACGGACGTGTCCACAACAACTCTCATTGCAGCCTTCTCTGCTGTTTGTAGTTGTAATCTTCGTGGTAGTCTATTGTTCCAAACAAATCCAATACCTTAAGTTGCTTGCGACGTTGTACATATTCGCGCAATGCTTCTTCGACCACATCACGCTCTGTTTGTTGATTCCCAAGGGCTAGAGCTTCTTGGATTAAGGCTTTGTCTATTTCGAGATTGATGGTCATGCACTTGCTTTTGGAGAAACTGTTACACCATTAGAATTTTACACTGACAGCTTAGCTTCTTAAGTTTTATTTTTAGGCGTTGCGTACACTACATTCGATGACAGATGAAATCATTTAAACTCAGATAAAAATTATTTCAATGTTTTTCATTCAAAAGTATGTTATATAGTAAACATGAAAGAAATAGTCACTTTTTTGTTTGGCTTAGGATTTATATTCAATGCTAGTTTATTTGTTCCACAAGCCCTTAGAATTCTCAAAACTCAAAGCGCTAAAAATATTTCTTTAATAACTTTTGCTGGCTTTAATTTTATTCAATTTAACAGTATTTTATATGGTTATTATCAAAATGATTGGATTTTAATGTACGGTAATTTAATTAGTTTTATTGCTTGTGGTACTGTAACAGTGTTGCCAATATACTATAGAAATAAATAATCAATAAATAATCTATTAAGTAAGGCTAAGAGCCAACCGATTGAGAGTTTAGAGATATTTTGTTGGCTAATGCCTAATACAGGAATGCATCTATTGCATAATATCTAATATTCCCTGTTGTGCATCTAAAGTGACCTTCACACCTACTGGTAAAGCTGCATTCGGTCCATCATGACCAAAAGGCAAGTCGGAGACAACGGGAATGCCCAAATCACCCAAGCGATCGCCCAACACTTCCTCAACACTAAAGCTGGGAACGTTTGGCGGCGGTTCACAACGGCTAAAGCTACCCAATGCAATTCCACGGACTTTTGATAAAGCACCGCTCATCCGCCATTGTGTCAGCATCCGGTCGATACGGTAGGGGGCTTCTGTCACATCCTCGAATGCCAAAATCACTCCATCGATATCTGGTAGCATTGGCGTACTAAGAAGATGGGTTGCCACTGTAAGATTACCAGGTAATAAGATACCACTTGCAACGCCTCCACCCCAACCACGACCCTTTAGAGAGGGAAGAGGGCGACCTTCCACCCAATCAAATAACCTTTGAATTGACCAATCTGGTTCTGAGGCGAGAGTTGTCAGTACGGGACCATGTACGCTGCAAATTCCGGCTGTGTAAAGGCTCCATAAAAGAGCAGTGATGTCAGAAAAGCCAATGAGCCATTTTGGCAGTGCTGAGTTTTCTGAATTCTGCCAAGTCCAATTTTCTAAGATACGAGTGCTACCAAAACCACCTCTAGCACAGAGAATACCGCGACATTCTGGTTCGTTCCAGGCTGTTGCTAGGCGATCGCGACGGCTTTTGTCTTTACCAGCTAAATATCCCCATTTGTCATCTATCTCTGGTATTAGTTCTACTTGATAACCACGCGATCGCCAAATTTCCACTCCTTTTTGGAAAGCCTCAAATTCTCGCAAAGCACCACTTGGCGCAACGACTTGTAGTAAGTCACCAGGTTTGAGAGGTGGTGGAACAATTTTAGATTTTAGATTTTGGATTTTGGATTCCATGAATAGACAAGATTGCATATATATTATTTTGTCTGGGACTCTACACTCTAGACGCAAAGAAAAAGTTCGGGAGTGCAAGTTGATTGACAAGTGACTTAAGAGGCGAAAATCAAAAGTTTAAAATTTCCATGAACCATTGTTCAAAGCGATCGCCCAATGCTTCGAGAGAAAATTCGGTTTCTGCGGATGCGCGACAAGTGTGACGGTTGATTTCATCCAAGCGGGAAACAGCATTGACCAACCCAGGAATACTATCAGGTTCTACCAAGAAACCTGTTTTGCCATCTTTAACGATTTCCGCTGGACCACCGCGACGATAGGAAATCACAGGGACTCCGCAAGCAAGTGCTTCTATTGCGACATTTCCGAATGCTTCCACCCAACGGTGTGTCATCAACAACGCCCGACATTGGCGCACAACTTGCTGCATTTGGGAAGTTGATAGAAATCCCAGATATTCAAAAGGTGCATTTGGGTAATTTTGGCGAATCTGCTCCCAGTATGATTTATCTTGGAGTTTACCCATGATTTTCAGCGGGATGTGAGTGATTTGTGCGACAGCGATCGCATCTTCCAAACCTTTCTCTGGGGAAATTCGACCTACCCAAGCTAACTGTTGTTTTGGTTGGGCGCAAAACTCGTACAGTGATACATCAATTCCATTACTTAAACAAAAAAACTGCTCGTCAAGAACAAAAGTGGCAGCTTGTGCGAGGCTATGAAAGCCAATCGTGCTAGGAAACTGCGTCGCGACTTGTCTAATAATTTGGTCTAAGGCATTACTTAATGAACCCATGCTAATTAAGTGGGCGATGGGACGTTGAAAAAAAGGTGTTAAATACAACGGCAACCAATCATAAGCAAAGTTGACAATCAAATCGTACTCACCCTGAACCTGACGTGCATAATCCCACATATTCGCCAGCACTGAATTTTCTGGCATAGTAATAGGATCTGTGCGTTCCTGACTCTGGGCAATAATTTGTAAATTGCCCGGAATTTGCACAACTGGCAAAGAATCCCATGTAGAATCAGAAGGGGCAACTATTTGCAGTTGATGACCGCGCCGGATCATTTCTTGGGCGATGTTATACAAGGTTAATTCCACACCACCGCCAAGTCCAGTCCCAAGTGGTCCAACGGGTGTAGAGACAAACAGTAGTCTAAGAGGTTTGGAAGTCATCCGTAGCAGTTATTTTTAACTACTTTAAGAAATATGAGTGGCAAAGGCTTTAAACAATTATCTCACTTATTGCCCTACGCAATGTATTAGCTGCCTCAACTTTTGGAATTCATAGCCTCTTTCCTTTAGCCGTACCAGTATCCTCACTTATGTAGTAAATATCGAGGGTTGCAAAATGAAAGTATCAGATCTTTCTGCAGAAGCTTTGAATAAAATTAAGTCAGTTCGGTGGGATCGCATTATTGAGAAACACGAAGGCCCAGAAAATTGGGATTCTGTTCTTAAGTACTACGAACCAGAATTTATGATAATTGAAGGGCGCTTTGTCCTTTTACCAATTGATAAATCTCATCATTCTAATATCACTATTCTCCGGTCTATTTGGAGTGCTAACGGAAAGTCATTAACCGTTTTTCTCCAAGATACAACTTACGATGATGATCCGTTTTTCTCTGGTTATATGGCAGTATGCGATCAAGTAGCGGCTGAGAATTTCTTTTTAGCGATTCTGTATCATGAATGGTTTGTCATTGACAATTCGTCTGTTTTTCATTAGTTAATTTTGATTTTTCCTCTTGAATTCTGATTCATTAACACTTAACGGATATTTACTAGTTATTAAGTACAGTGCTTAAAAATTCTCCTCTTCTTCCTCTTCCTCCTCTTCTGTATCCTCTTCCTCACTTGCATCACCAGGCAAAGCACGGATACGATTCATCTGTGAAAGAGCATACTTTGCTGTTGCTTGCACATCTGCATCTGGATCTTGCATAGCATGAGATAACATTTGGCTCATTTGAGCCATCATGTCATATATGCGAGTCAAGTCACGGATGGCATTTTGTCGCACTTGTGGGCTTTCATCTTGGAGTGAGACTGCTAATGCACGGTTCATTGGTTTGAGTGCACGGGTGCTAATTTCCGATAGGGCTGCTAAAATCAAGCTGCGTTGCTGAGAATCTGCATCCATCATCAAGTCAACCAACGGCTGAATTGCCCGCGAGTCTCCTTTTTGACCCAAATCCCAAATAGCTTTGCGTCGCTGTGTTAAGTCTGGGCTGCGTAAGTCTTCAATCAATTGGTCAACAATATTGACTTTTGCAAGGCGAGAAGTTGTTTCCATAGGTAAAAATTGTGTAGAAGGTGATACCGTTGTTTCTTGTGTATTAATGACAGCAGCACCATTAGACGGCACGTCGTTTGTAGTATCAAACTTTTGTATTGTTGGGGAAACTGGACTGGTGTTCACCTGAGTATAACTTTCTGGATATGTTGCAACTTTTTTACCCTGAGGAAGCCTTCTCACCGCATACAGCAATGCGCCAATACTTCCCAAAACACCAATACCTACGAGTGACCACCAAACTATACCTCTATCTGCCTCTCGCTTAGGAGTGGGTTGAGCGATAGGATTAATAGCAAGCGAAGAAGTCGATGGTTTTTCGTTGATTGTTGTCTGAAGACTCTGCTTGGTTGCGTTACCAAAAATACCGTCTACTGTTAAACCTTTTGCTTGTTGAAATTTAGTAACGGCAACGCTTGTATCTGCGCCATACTGCCCATCTATCTCACCATTATAGTATCCTAACTTTTTAAGTCGGGTTTGTAATGACTTGACTTCTGCACCTGTGCTGCCAAGTCTAAGAAGAGACTGCGCTTTTGTGTCTTCCTCCAGTACTTGAGCAAGTTCTAAATTTCTGAAAACTAGTTCAGGTGTCAGTGTGCTTGCTTGACGTTGGTCAAATCCTAAACAAGCAAGGCAAATCATAAAAACAATTGAGGAATAGCGTAGCCTCATAAAGCAAGTCTCAGCCAGAACGTGCGTTGGAAGCCATTGATACGACAATAACTATAAGCTAAACTATAAGCTATATAAATATTAAATGTTTTTTTTTGGCTTCAGCAAATTAAACACACCCTGACCGCTACTAAAATTCAAGCACATTACTGACCGTTAGTACCGTGAACGAGTTATTTTTTAACTGCTTTTTGTGATTTAAGGCAACATCTCTGGTTCAGATTCTCTCACTGGTAAGGTAACTTGGTTCATTTTCTTTGCAGATGCTTCTAAAACTTGTTGTTGCTGCGTCACGTTCTCACTGGTAGCAGCTTTGTTGCTTTCGCCTGACAGGGTTTCGCGCTGGTTGATGAGATAGATACTCACCAAAGTCAAGCTGACTCCTCCCCACTGCACTGGACTAAGAACTTCTTTAAGTAATAAATTGCCAAATAGCAAAGCAAATACAGGTGTGAGGAAGGTGAGGGAACTGAGACTGGTGAGATTGCCGCGAGAGGCAAAATAGAAAAACAATCCGTAGGCGATCGCACTGCCAAATACCGTAGCATAACCCAATGCTATCCAGTCAGATCCTGCGATGTTCTGCAACTGGTGTGATTCTGCAACTGACGAAATTCCCCACAATGGCAAGCCACCTATAATCATGTGCCATCCTGTAGCCATCACAGGGTCAGCATGGCGACTCACAAACCGGATCAACACTGTTCCTACAGCCATACTCAACGCCGCCAACAACATCAACCACTCGCCGCTGTCAAACAGTTGTTGTAGTAGAGACGTTGCATCCAAAGTCTTTACAATTGTGCCTGAGTCTAAAAAATGGAAAATCCACTCCTGAGGTAACCCAATTAAACTAATACCTGTGACTCCAAATGCTAGTCCCAGCCATCCCCAAAAACCGATGTGTTCTTGAAATAACCACAAAGACAGCAATGCCACAGCCAAGGGTTGAGAGTCAATCATCACAGATCCTAAACCAGCACCTGTTCTGAGTAATCCCTCTGCCAAAAAGCCTTGAAACAGCGTTCCATCCACCAAGGCAAATAAAGCAATCCACAGCCATGCAACCCAACCCTTGGGCTGAGGTTTACCCATGAATGCTGCTGCTATTAAAATGAGTACGCCAGCGGGTATCAAACGTACTCCCGCCATAAACAATGGTGTGGTGTGAGGTATTACTCCTTTCATCGCCACCATAGCCGTACCCCATAGGAAAAAAGGGGCTATCAAGAGTACTGTCGCCAAGGGTAGTCTAGATGCACTGAGTTTCAGTTGCATGGGATTGCTGAAGCCTTTGTTTTACAAACGCGAAAATCGCTTTAACTAATTTTACCTAATTATGTCGTTTTGTGAAGGAAAAAATACTTAGTTAGGAACTGCGTACACCAGCAGCTATGATGGCTGCGTTGTCCTAAAGGCGGTTGAATTGACAGGTTGGGTGGTGTTTGCCGTTGTGAGAGGCAAGGTTGGGTATTTATGGCATAAAGGGCGCATTCACCTGTGAAATTTTTTTGGTTTGAGTTTCTAATTTGCCATAACAAAATAACTGTAAATTTTATATAAATTTTATATAAAATTTATATTTTTTATACTACTATGGCTTGATTGTTTAACCGTATTTATAGTAAGTTTTACAGTATGTCGTAATTGCAAGTTTTACAGCAATATAAGGGTTTTCATTAAGAAAACCAGCTTGCATCTTTGTTTTGAAAGGGTGTTAAACAATTCCGTATTGGCACTTGATGTCGCGTTTTTGATACATATTTCAACCTTCATTTCTCAATAGAGGAACTTTTGTATTCTATTTCTAAGTAATTTTGAATACAAAAAATGCGTGTATTACTAAAAAGAAACACTATGTAGTTCCAGGGTAAACAGGTAACATTTACTACATAAAATTGCTGATTGTCTTCTTAACCGACGTTCTTTGATTCAGTACATAAGGAGATTTTCTATGCGGATTGTAATTAACAATCTGTCAGTATCGTTTGGTTTGAGCCAAGTCTTAATCACCACTTCCAAAACAGAGGGTTTTTAACTGAACACTCTTTCAAGCGATCGCTTGGGACACAACCCTTTTACCAACACAATCAAAATCGTCGATGAGGCGTTACACAGACTGGTTCATGTACTTATTCATGTACTTAAATGAGGAAAGTTAAAGATGAAGAAATTTTTCCTTCCGTTCCTATTTTTGGTTGGGATTGTTTGGGTTATATTTACCCAAGTCCCCCTCCCACTGCACAACAATTTTTCTCTATCAGCCTCAGCCAGACAACCAAACAATTCATCAGATTATGAGGTTTGGGCTATTGATCAGGCAGATTCCTTTGATGGTACTCCCTTGGGAGGAAATCTCTATGTTCTCTCAGGCGACGACCAAGACTTTTTAAGAGGTAATGCAAAGGTTGAGAAAATTAACTTGGCTGCTAGCGCTAAGAGTAAAGGTCTTGCAGCAGGTCAAAAACCCCACTGGATTGCTTTCAACAAAGGCGCTACATATGCGATTGTAGGACATGCAACTACGGCTCAGGTGTACGCAATTGACGCTAATAAACGTGAAGTTGTAGATTCGATTCTTCCACCAGGATTACCCAACTCGAACTCCCACGCTGTTTACGTCTCAAAGGATAACAACTTTGTATTTGTTGCAGATACTCCTGGTCAACGGATTCATAAGATTTCCACAAATTATGAGGCACCCGGAGGTAAAATTTTTGGTGAAGTGAAAACGTTGGACTTCAATACTCCACAGACGAAGACAGCCTTAGGAACTCCGACAGCCCGACCAGTGGTAGCTGTAGTCGATGATGCAGGTAAATTCGTTTATGTGACTTTTGCTGATGGTGGTGTGGCGATCGCAAATGCAGAAACACTGACGATAGCGCACATTTACAATAAAGATGAAGTCACCTTCAATGGATTGGTTGCGGCTCAAGTTGGCGACAACTTTATCACGAATGCAGGCAATGCTGATCCCCAAATAGCTGATTTTGTCTATGTGTATGACAACAAGTCTCTGCTAGAAAATCCCTCGAAGCGTCCAGATTTCATCAAAGTTCCTCAATCTGGTAATGATGTTCATGGTGTGGTAGTCGTTCGTGACAAATACTTATGGCAACTTAACCGTGCATCAAACACGATTACAATACATGACTTCAAGCCCAATCCTTTTGATCCAAACATTGACGGTTCAAACAAAGTTCGCGCAGTTAATCTTGTTGACCTGACAGATACAGCCTTAGGTCTTGATCCTGCACCAGACTTAATAGACACATCACCCTCTCAAGAAATTGCTTTTATCTCCCAGCGTGGACCAAATCCCATATCAGGAAACGATCCAGCATTTTTCAACAGTGTGGGTGCTACCCCTGGAGTAGGCGTTGTGCAAATTGAAAACGACGGTAAGGATGCTAAACCTGCCTATCTATATAGATTCGATAACGTTGTGAATGGAGTTAACATTGGTGACTTCCACGCCCTTGCTGTTCGTAAATAGAACTTATATCATGTCCGCTTAATTACTTATAATTCCTGCTTTACCTCACCCCAACCCTCTCCTTAAGAAGGAGAGGGTGCCGTAGGCGGGTGAGGTTATTCGTTTTTTATAAGTGTTTATCCGGACATGATATCATATCACAATACGGTTCAGATAAGCTCATAGCCCTTAGCCTAAAGCTATACAAACAAAGCCTGCTTCCGCAGGCTTTAAAACTTAAATTTCTGGAGTTTGCAGCTAAAAGCGAACAATCACTTTGCCACAATTTTTGCCGCTGTGTAGATATTCAACAGCAGACACGATAGACTCAATACCCCTGAATTCTGTTTGGTCTACAGCAGATTTAATCTTTCCTGCATAGAACAATTCCATCAGCCGAGATTGGTGCTGGGGAATGTGTTCTGGGTAGTGGGAGAAGAGAAAGCCGCGTAGTGAGGCTGATTTCCATAGTAATTTGTTGTAAATTCTGGCTTGAGCCACTGACTCTAGTTCCGAGATGTATTCAGAGATATACCCAACGATGACTAATCTTCCACGAACTGCTAGATTATCAACAGATATATCGAATAGCTCTCGTCCGACACATTCGTAAACCAGATCAACTCCGTTGGGATATTCTTTTTTTAGGACTTCATCGAGATTTTCTGTACGGTAATTAATGACTCTGTCACAGCCAAGTTGCTTAAGGAATTCGGCTTTCGCTTCTGAGCGACATGTTCCAATAACATGAGCACCCGCAAGCTTTGCAAGTTGGACGGCGTAATGACCTGTTCCACCAGCCGCTGCTGTGACTAAAACTACTTCGCCGCTTTTGATTTCTCCAATGACTTCTAACCCAATCGAAGCAGTCAAGCCGCTGACTACTACGGTTAATACTTCTGGAGTCGCTTTTAAAACAGGAATGACTTGGTTTGCATCAATCGCTAGATACTCGCGATACCCACCCCCAACCTGAACTGTTATAACATGGTCACCTACCTTGAGATGCCTAACATTGCTTCCAACAGCAATGATTTCCCCAGCAGCCTCGACTCCTAGATCAAATGGCAGCGGTGTGTTGACAAAATATAATCCAGCGCTGATGTTAACATCGGAAGCATTAACCCCAGCAAACAGATTACGCACTACAATTTCATTGGAAGTGGGTACTGGAAAATCGACCTCAACAATCTCTGCCGCAGTTCTGAAATTCTTGCTAAGCTTGCTGGCAACAAGTTTTTTGTAAGTTTTATGATTCATGGAAAACTCTCCGACCGATCCTTAACAAGATACGTTACACTGCCTTAACGCACCCTAATTTAAAAATGTGAATATTTTCCTATAGCAGTCCTATTTGATTTGTGATTTGATTTGTGAACGCTCTTGACTCTTCACGAGCCACCTATGATGTTTCTTTCCACCAAGCGACTCATCTTAAGGGAATTTATGCCTGAAGATTGGCAAGCAGTTCTAGCCTATCAAACTGACAGCCGATACCTGAAATTTTCTGAATGGGAAACCCGCACTGAAGCTGATGTGCGGGCATTTGTAGAAATGTTTTTGAAGCAGCAACAGCAAGTGCCACGAATAAAATTTCAGTTGGCAGTGGAATTAAAATATGAAGCCAAATTAATCGGAAACTGCGGTATCCGCAAACAAGAGCTAGAATCGCATGAAGCTTCCCTTGGTTATGAGATTGCACCAGACTATTGGGGCAAAGGATATGCAACAGAAGCAGCAGCGACTATTCTTAAATTTGGCTTTGAGGAGTTAAAGTTGCACCGCGTCTACTCTTGGTGTATTGCTGAAAACACTGGTTCAGTTAGGGTGCTGGAGAAAATTGGAATGCAGCTTGAGCAAAGATTGCCGGACAATGAGAGGTTTAAGGGGCGGTTGTGGGATACGCTAATTTTTGGGATTTCCAAGGATGAATGGCTGAATAAAACAGAAAAATAGGAAGCGGTGATGCTAGGCGATCGCCTAGCTGCTAATTGACAAAGTAGGTCACTACTTTGAAGTTGATGAGTTAAGACTGAAGCGAAAATACGGTGAGTCGGTGACTTGGAGAAGTTGTTAGAGCAAGTTCTCCTCGTCTTTATGTCTTTCTATAAAATGATTTCAAATTTTTTGTCGTTATGACAAATATAGATTATAGCAATCCTATTTCATGTGTGAAACTTGAGCTTATTCAAATCCCCGACTTCTTTAAGAAGTCGGGGATCTTGTTTTTTCATAAATCATTTAGGACTGCTATATATGCAATACGCTACGGAAACGCCATGTTCATCTCTTAAAGATTCCCCCTACCTAGCCCTGGTTAGAAAGGGGAGTTAGGGGAATCACTTCATCTAATGAATGACAGCTACAGTCGGCTCTAAACTCGCTACTAATTTCACACCAAACTCCCCCTCAAACACTCCTTTGTTGTAATCCAAACTCCAAAGTTCTAAGGCACAGTCATCATCAGCGCGAGATGGAAAAACTTTTAAATGAAATTCCTGTTGTTCAGGCAAATATTCACATTGTACTCGTGTAATTGCTCCAATTTGCCGCCTATCCAAAGCAACCGCCAATCTTAAAATAGCACTCAACTGATTAACAATTAGTCGATGATTTTTGCTCACCAAGTTACGGTAATTTTCGTGCTTTTTCTTAGGAGGCGATTTGCGATGATAACGCGCTAAATTGGCAATGATTTCTACCTCAGTTTCGTTGTAGCCTAGTAATTCACTGTTGCGAATGAGATAGTAAGAGTGCTTGTGGTGAGAAGAATGGCTAACATAATGACCGCAATTATGTAATAGCGCCGCAGCCTGAAGGAGTTGCCGTTCTTCTGCTCCCCAGTTGTGGAGTGTGCCTTTTGTTTGGTCAAATATACTCAGGGCAAAGACTGCTACGCGATCGCTGTGTTCTAAATTGACATGATATTTATTCGCAATTTTCAGAACACTCCGCTGGCGCACGCTACTTTGGTAACGCAGGCGGTCTTCAATTAAGCCGTGGGCAAGCATCCAGTCTACAATAACACCTTCCCTCAGGGAACGTTCGCAGACCGTGACCGACTCAACCCCCAAAAGGTTCATTGCTTCTTGTAGGATGACTGCGCCTGCAAGTATAACTTCAGACCGTTTCTCCGGCATACCGGGAATTGCAGCCCGTTCTGAGTTACTTATTTTTGGCAAGCGATTGACCCACTCTTGCAAGTCTTTTAAACTCAGTTCGTAACCATTGAGTGTGGAAGGAACAGAACCCTGTTTCTCTCGTGCATGAATCATTACCAGAGTTTCAATTGTGCCGGAAGTTCCTACCAAACGGGGAATTTCCCCTAACTTCAGGTTCGCCTGTACTTCTTCCACGGAACGTTCTAACATTCCGCGTGCGTATGCTTGCAAATACTTAAACTCAGCGCTGCTGATAGGATCAGTGGTGATTAACTCGCTGGTGAGTCTGACTGCGCCGACTTTTGNCGCCACCCCGGCGCGTTGTGGCCAACCGGGAATTCCTGCAAAACACGGCCATGATAATGAAGATGAAGAATCTAGATTCTTTTATGGGTTGGGTGGGGGCATGACCGCGACGCCGGTGACCAAACCCTTGCTGGAGACGGTGCTCGGTCGGCGGCAGGAGCGCCTGCCCATCTGGATCATGCGCCAGGCCGGCCGCTACCTGCCTGAATACCGCGAGCTCCGCGCCAGGGCCGGGAGCTTTCTCGACCTCTGCTACACACCGGAGCTTGCGGCCGAGGTGACGCTCCAGCCGCTCAGGCGTTTCGATCTCGATGCGGCGATCCTCTTTTCCGACATCCTCGTCATCCCCGATGCGCTCGGCCAGTACGTGCGCTTCGAGGCGGGCGAAGGACCCCTGCTCGAGCCCGTGACCACCGACAGCATCGGGCGGCTCGATCCGAGCCGGGCTTTGGAGAAGCTGAGCCCCATCATCGAGACCGTCCGCCGCGTCCGCTCCGGCCTTGCTCCCGAAAAGACCCTGATCGGCTTTTGCGGTTCGCCCTGGACTGTGGCCACCTACATGATCGGCGGGCGCGGCTCGTCCGACCAGGCGGCGGCGCGCATGTTCGCCCTGACCGAGCCCGAGGCCTTCGCCCGCCTCATCGACATCCTTGTGGAGGCGAGCATCGCCTATCTCGCGGCGCAGTTCCGCGCCGGCGCCGATGTGGTGCAGCTCTTCGAGAGCTGGGCCCTCAACCTCGACGAGGTGGCCTTCCGGGACTGGGTCATCGCCCCCAACCGCCGCATCGTCGAAGGGCTGCGGAAGGTCATCCCCGATGCGCCGGTGATCGGTTTCCCGCGTGGCGCCGCCGGCAACCTGCCCGCCTATGCGCGTGAGGTCGGCGTGAACCTCATGGGCCTCGACTACGCGACGCCGCTCGCCTTCGCGCAGAACCTGCCGGCGGAGCTCGGCGTCCAGGGTAATCTCGATCCGCTCCGGCTCCTCGCCGGCGGCAAACAGATGGAGGCGCGCGTGCGGGAGATCGTCACGGCGTTCCGCGACCGGCCCCATATCTTCAACCTCGGGCACGGCATCCTGCCCGAAACGCCTATCGCGCATGTCGAGCGGCTGATCGCTGTGGCGCGGGGAGCCTACTGAGATGGAATGGGTCAAGGCGCTGCACATCCTGAGCATTATCGCCTGGATGGCCGGGATGCTCTACCTGCCCCGCCTCTTCGTCTACCACGCCGATGCCCAGAAAGGCTCTGTGCAGTCCGAGACCTTCAAGGTCATGGAGCGCCGGCTCTACCGCGGCATCACCACCCCGGCCATGGTCGCGAGCTGGATCTTCGGCCTGTGGCTCGCCTTCGGCTTCGGCATCGTCGATTTCAGCCAAGGCTGGATGTGGCTCAAGGCCGCGATGGTCATCGCGCTGAGCGGCATCCACGGCTTCTACGGCCGGCTGCTGCGCGACTTCGCCAACGACGGGAACACGAAAAGCTCCAGATTCTTCCGCGCCATCAACGAAATCCCGTTCGTGATCGCGATCATCATCGTCATCTCCGTGGTGGTGAAGCCGTTCTGACTTCAGGGCGCCCGCTCTGCACTGAACGTCACCCCCGGGAAGGGCACTGTCCGCCCACCCCCACCGGCTGTCACTCTTGGGCAGCAGGGGTCCATCCCTCAGCCCGCGCTGGCGGCAGCTTGGATCGCTGCCTGCGCAGGGATGACACATGGTGGCAATGGGATGCAAATACTTAAACTCAGCGCTGCTGATAGGATCAGTGGTGATTAACTCGCTGGTGAGTCTGACTGCGCCGACTTTTGTACTGGTGAGGGTTCGTGCTTCATGAGAGTCGCACAAAATTATTTCTGTAGAACCGCCACCGATATCTATAATGATGTGGGGTTGGTTGTTGAATTCCATCCCCGACAGCACACCAAGATAAATCCGCCGCGCTTCTTCTTGACCAGAAATTAGGTCAACGCTTAAACCCAACTCGTCTTCTACCCTTTGTAAAAAATCTTTGCCGTTGGGGGCTTCTCGCACGGCGCTAGTAGCCACAGCAATGACTGTTTCGGCGTTGAAGGTTTTTGCGACTTCTTGGAAGCGTTTCAAGGTGGCGATCGCCCGTTCCATGACTTCTGGTTTCAAATTCCCTGTTTCAATATCGCGATCGCCAAGTCTCACTGTTTCTTTTTCTCTACCGATAATGCTAAAAGATGGTAGTCTAGGTTCAATTCGCACAACTACCATGTGTAGTGAATTTGTCCCTAAGTCGATAGCAGCAATAATCCGATGTTGCTCAACTGTTTGAGTTGGAAGGCTCTCCCAGCTAGCTGAAACTAAATTCACCATCTATGGTTTCTCTCTATTAGGATGGTAAGTTAAGGATGGTAAAAGCTGGCAATACAGACTGTCTGAGCGAAACAATGTATTTTGAAAAACAAAATTATTCTCAAGCAGAATGTCTTGTGAACCTGGCTGAGCCAGGAGATGCACCTTGTTCACACAACTAAATTAACTCATTAAGTGTATCCAAAGTTGTTACTTGTACTTTCATTTTATAAATATCAAATAAAGATATTCTTATATATGTAAATATGTGTGAATAAATCTATCTCTAGTTATTGTTTTGCGGCCCTATGCTAACTACAAAAGAACGCAACACCGAACCCATATGGCTTGTCATTATCCGGCTTTTGCGGTGGCATAAACCAGAAGGACGGTTGATTTTGATGATTCCCGCTCTTTGGGCTGTGTTTTTGGCAGCTTCTGGGAAACCACCTTTACCCTTGGTTGCTGTTATCATCTTGGGTACTCTCGCCACAAGTGCTGCTGGGTGTGTTGTCAATGATTTGTGGGATAAAGATATAGATCCACAAGTGGAAAGAACTCGCGATCGCCCTCTTGCTTCCCGTGCGCTTTCGATAAAAGTCGGCATCATAGTTGCCATAGTGGCGATGGGATGTGCAGCAGTTGTCGCCTTTTATCTTAACGCGCTTTCGTTTTGGTTGTCTGTGGCAGCCGTTCCAGTTATTTTGCTTTATCCAGGCGCAAAGCGGGTGTTTCCCATCCCGCAGTTGGTACTCTCCATCGCTTGGGGTTTTGGCGTTTTGATTAGCTGGAGTGCGGTGACGCAGAACCTTTCCCTTCCCACTTGGCTGCTTTGGGGCGCAACTGTACTGTGGACATTGGGATTTGATACTATTTATGCTATGAGCGACAAGGAAGATGACCGCCGAATTGGTGTCAATTCTAGCGCCTTATTCTTTGGTGATTATGCGCCTGTTGCAATTGGGGTTTTCTTTACTGGCACCGTGCTTTTATTGAATTGGCTAGGTGTGGTTATGCACCTGAACCCTACCTTTTGGATAAGTCTTAGTATTGCTACTGTAGCTTGGACTTGGCAGTACACACGCTTAATACAGCCAAACCTGCATAATTCTGCTTATGGAGAAATGTTCCGGCAAAACGTGTGGATTGGTTTTCTCGTACTTGCTGGCATGATTGCCGGGAGTTTATAGTGCTATTGACAAACCCGGATTCTTCAAGAAACCGGGTTTCTACTGAAAACTTTATCATCTTTTTATCAAAGGTTTAGCGTTATATCCGAAATTTTACTATATCAGCCTGGAGTTGCGTCTATTATGCCTATAGATAGATCCACTCAATTGAATGAAGCGAAGTCTAACGACAAGACGCAACTCGGCTACATATATTGTTAAAATTGCCACTCTTGTTTTATTGTCCCTTGGCAGTCTTGGTATTATTGGGGGCAGTTTCTTTTTAGCAAAATCCTATAACAGCGTAAGTGAAACTGAGACAATAACCGATACCTCACGCTATCGAGCAATTCGCCATCAAATTTGGTCTCATCAAACGCTAGTAAAACACTTTCCTACTGACATTCCCACCGATGCTTCAGGCGTGCGTATTGCTTATTCTGCCGCCTATTCACAGCGAGGTAGTTCGTTTCAACTTCGCTTAAAACAGCCACCTGAAAAGATAAAAGAATTACTTTCTCAATACAGGCATATTGCTAAGTACAAATATACAGGCGGTAATACCAACGACCACGCAAACCAAACCAACGGTGTGCCAACTACTTTCTTTTATACTAGTGATTCCAAAGAAGACTCTTTTCCATCTACATATGAAATATTGGTATTAGATGCACATTACAAGGGAAGCTCTAACTTCAAGTGGAATCATGGGGATAGTTATGGGGTAGCAATTGATAGTTCAGCATCAGAAATTGTCTATTGGGCTGAAGAATGGTAAACGGAATAATTATGCACGGGGACTAGGGGCTGGGGACTGGGAGCAATTGTCGCGCGGAGATTGCAAAGTACCCTACCTATTGCAGGGATTGGGATAAGGAGTTGGGATTTGGGAGTAATCCCATTTCACGAAATACGTGATACAAATGATTAGTTTCTAATTCTTTCCATCTGCTCCCTGCTGCCCACCATGTTGTAACCTTAAAGTGAAACGCTATAAGTCCCAATCCAAGCGTCCCCAATCCCCAAACACACACTTACTTGCGCCGTCCTCCCCACCAAGATAAACGCCTTTTCGGGGCTCTCCTTGGTGCGGCTTGATAATTAATAATTAAACAGGACCCACTAAGCTAAAAAAGTTTTGAGTTTTGAGTTGTGGGTACTGTGTTCTTCTTAAGAAACAGCAATGAGAAAAATTATTATTGGAGTGATGGGACCCGGAGAAAAGGCTAAAGCAATTGATGTACAAAATGCCTATGAACTGGGAAAACTCATTGCACAAGAGGGATGGGTTTTGCTTACTGGAGGTAGAAATGTTGGAGTCATGGAAGCCGCAAATCAGGGAGCTAAATCAGCTAATGGCTTGACTATTGGCATTCTTCCTAAGAATAGTAGCAAAGGCATTTCGGAAGCCGTTGATATTGCCATATTCACTGATATGGGAAATGCTCGCAATAATATCAATGTCTTGTCTAGCGATGTAGTGATTGCTTGTGGAATGGGTGCAGGTACAGCTTCAGAAATCGCCTTGGCTTTGAAGGGGAATAAGAAAGTGATTTTGTTGAGTGATGACGAAGAAAGCAATGTTTTCTTCCAAAAAATCTCGCCAAAAAACGTTTATGTTGTGTATGGTGTGGAGCAGGCGATCGCCACAGTTCAGGTAGTCTTAAGTACCTCCACGGAAAATGATAATAAAAATTAAGTATTTTTATCTCCACAATCAATTATGGGACTTACGCATTTTAACGAAAAACTGTCATTCTGACTGTAGCGAAGCGCGAAACGTTCGCGTTCGCGTAGCGTGTCCCGAAGGGACTCAGTGTGCGCTTTGCGCTTACGCTACACTCCGTTTCGCTCAGTATGACATTCTCGACTTTGCCTAAGTCCTGAATTAATAATGAGCTGAGCGTAAGCCCGCATTCTCTCACCATAAAAAGGAGGCATCAAAAGCTTTCGCTGTTGCATATAGCAGTCCTATTTGAGTTGTAAATTGCCTCATGAGGGCAGGAAACAAGCAACAGGGAACAGGGAACAAAAATGTTTATAAATTATTTAGGATTGCTATGTATTATATATGCATCCAAAATCTAAAATCCAAAATTTAAAATTAATTTAGGGGTAAACGACCTGTAGGGCGGGTTGCCCGCTTGGAATAGCAAATGTTCTTTTGTAGGAAGCTTTCCTGCAAGCTCTTCCAATCACAAATAACTACAGCGTTGATAACTACAGTTTCTGATGAAGTTTGAATCTGTACCAGTAAAGATAAAGGTTTTAAATTGCTAACTTAAGCGATCGCCTTTGCGCCTTTGCGCGAGTTGTCATCCCACATTCTGCAACGCCAAAAATCTTACTTCCTTCTGGCTTTTTTGTTATTGACACTATAAGAACTGATACCATTACAGTACAAAATAATATTTGTCAAAATATCTAAACAGTCACTGTCGTTGGCGTATGAGCTTTTATCTGAGATTAAAAGATACCGATTTTTCAGCCTTCGGACCATTTTCTATCCGAAAGTGAATATATGTCCATTGACACAAAACAGAAATAGTAGGAATATAAGCGCCGATCAAGTAAACACTAAACTGCTTGATGCTGAAACGGTGAGAGGTTAAAGACTAATGGGGCGATTTGAGAGGCGACCAGATAATCTGGGAGGAAAAGACGATCCGTACGGGGCAGCAGAAACTGCCTTACGGGTTGTTACTGAGGAATTGCAGATTCTCCAACGGAATTTGCTGAAGTCGTTACACGAAGATGTCCACAGGTTACAGGCAGAAAAAGACCGCTTAACTAAAGATATTACACGGCTGCAACAGGAAAAAGAACATCTACAACAGGGGCACCAAATCAACGAACAGCAAGCGTTGATTCGTCAGTTGTCACAAGTTTTAGCTCATCATATATCAACGCAGCTGCAATCTTCTCTAGAAACTTTAGCGAACCAAGCTACAGGGCGTGTTTCTCAAACACCCACAACCTCAGAGAGTGAAAATGAATATGCTGAAAAACTCCTTGGCTCTTTGGATGACACCCTCACTATCACCTTTAACTCACTGCAACAGGAGCTGAAAAACTATCAAAGCAGTGTTTCTCAACAGTTATCCCGGATGAGTGTCCAGCAAAGGGAAGGTGAAGCTATTTTAATAGAGTTAGTGAATCGCCTCCGCTCTGAATTGGAAGGAACAACAGGAGATGAAAGCAAGGCGATTGCCCAAAGCGCAGTCCCAGAGGCGATCGCGCAAGTTCCCCCTCCTGAGATTGAACCAACTCAACAGCCACAGCCAACTTTCTCGGAAACTCCAACAAAGTTGCAAACGGATGTTCCGCCAGAAATTACGGTTCTACGCAGTAGTGCGCCACAGGAAGAAACGCCTACTCAGGGTTCTGTTTTCCAAACCATAGCCTCGCCATGGGAAACAACTCAGCCTCCTGGTGCAATTCCAGAACCAACTCCCGTAACATCTGCGCCAACCGTCTCAAAGCCAGAACCACAACCAACACCAAGTCAACCTCTACCGCAGGCGAGAATGTCTTCGGTGCAATTGACAGGAATCATCCTGCTTGTGTTGTCAACAGTGGCGTCAGCGCTGTACAACGTAGCCATTAAGGTCATTTTCCTCCCAGGTTCCCAAATTTTTGGTGTGTTTGACGTCCAGCACCTGATATCGCCAACTTTGGGAAATTGTCTGTTACTTTTGATGCTCAGGATGCTGGTGGTTGTACCGCTGATGTTGCTTTTGGCTCCGATGCTGCATTCACGAGTGTGGGAAGATTTGCAATACCTGAGTGACTCACTCCGAAAAAATCCCACTCATCCGACCGCAAAAGGGGTGTTGGTACTGTCGATTGTCAGTGGATGCTTGTTATTTCTATCTCAGGTTCTCATTTACCTTGCCATCGGTCAAGTTGCTACTGGAATGGCGATCGCACTTTTCTTTGTCTATCCGGTGATCAGCGCACTCCTGTCGTGGTTTTTATTCCGCGATGCTTCCTCAGGAAGCCGCCCCTTGGGCGATCGCCTGACTTTGTTCAGTACTGGTGCGATCGCTGTCATTGGCTTAGGTGAGTTGCTCGTTTTAGGAGGTTCCACCAGAACTGTCATGGGCAATATTCCTGTAGGTAGCATTGCTGCACTTGCTTCTGGAACTGCTTTTGCCTTCTACCTAATTTTCTCACGCAAATGTGCTGCGAAACTGCATCCAGTTTCTTTTACCTTGATTAACTTCGCTACGATGTTGCTGTTGTCTATCTTCGGTTTAATACTAACTTTACCCACAAACTGGAACGTGCAACTCAACCCTGCTCACTTCCTCGAACTTGTTTTATGTGCTTTCCTACTTGGTGTCCTGACGCTCTTGGGTTATTTGTTAAATAATTTTGGGATTCGTAAAATTGGTGGTTCACGAGCAGGAATTATCGGTGCAACCATTCCCGCCCTCACGGTCATTTTTGCTGGATTTATTATTCAGGAAACCTTGCCGCTTGAGCAAGCTTTGGGAGTTTTGCTAGTGACTTTTGGAGCGGTAATTTTCTGTTTTGAAAAAATCCGCAATTCTCCTAAACCCCATAATAAGTCTTCCAATTAATAGCAAGAAATTTTCAAACCATTCAGAATATACAATCACTTTATCCATCAATCCGGAAGATTGACAAAAAACTTTTTGGTTACATATTTATAGTGCTTTTCATCTGTATAGAATACAACAAATTGTAGGCGTGTAGAACCTAGCGCTTCAAACAAGAGTACGGTTGTACTCTATTCTTTGGAACGCCTTAACTTCACATATTTATCAGATTAAATCGAAAATCCCTAGAATTCAATACCGTGGAGTTAAGAAGAATGTTTTTTGTTAGGTAAAGCGGCTGTACGCAATTTATGCCTTGTACTGTTAGGTTTCGTTTTTCAAACAGGTACTTTCCAAGGGGGTGGGAAACCGCTGCACACAAGTGTTCTCCCCAACCAAAGCCCTTTTGTATTTTTCATTCTAACTGAGCCATATTGCGCTATAATTTGCCAACTGTTAGGGGAAACCCTTGTCAGTATAGAGTTATTTAATTGTAAATTTTGTGTTGCTCAAATTGAGGGGTGAAACCCTACACCCTCTTTTGCATTTCTTTAAATTTGTCAACAATAATAATATCTTAAACCCTTACACTATCAGGGTTTTCACGACAAAAACTAATTCTTGACTAGTCCTTAAAGTTGAGTTTACTTAATTATGTTTAGTAACATTTGTGTAAAAAAAACTTAAATTTATTTATACAAATATATATATTTAAATTAATAGTATAAATTAATTTTTAAATATAAATGACTTTAAAAATCCTAGTTTTATATTCTGTATCTTCCCTAACATTACTGTCTAAAAGAGGTTGATAGAATTAGCAAAAATTGTCGAAATAAAAAGGTAGTTTGAACCTTGGATTATCTTTTAAATGTAAGGTCAGCGATTTTCCGGAAAAAAGATTGGTTGTACCGCCAAAACATAACTGCAAGTTTTGAGAAGTACAGTATGCAAAGAGCCGCGCCACCCCTTTTTCTGGTTGTTACCAGGGCAGGTGAAACACCCAAAGAAAGCATTCTATCCAGAGAGTCTTTACCTAGGCAGGCTAAAAAAGTAGGCAAGATATTGAATCCTATCTGAATGCGAGAAGGGAGTAACTCGCTCAGAATGATCTCGCTCTACTCAGTACTACCTGAATTCGCAAGAAAAGGCACGAAAATAATCTTTCTTTGACAGAGGTATTATCCATAAACCGTACGGACTAGCTAGTTTTTGAACCGAAACAATCGCTTCAAAGGAGGCATCCTCCTTGAAATCATGCCTTATTCGTTGGATTTGACTTCCCGTTGTGTCGGTTCTTTACCTCTTGTCGGAAAGATGCGCTTGTGGAATTGTTGGTAGTTGGTTTTGCGTGTACGTGTTGATACTTGCGATTCGGTGACAATAGCTTGTACAACTTTTATATAGAGACAACTGTACAAACAGTGCTGGCTCTCGATTTTTGCTTGAAAATACGGATAAATTGCCAACTATGACTACCATGAATACTCATACATAACGCATAATAGATAATCTGAGGTAAAGACATCACCTGATGGTGGGTGTATACTACTTATTTTCCATTGATTGACAATTGTGTAAACGTGCTATTCAAGTTTCTGTAATATGAGTAACGACGTAGATCTGATCAAACGTCTTGGCCCCAGTGCAATGGATCAGATCATGCTATACCTGGCTTTTAGTGCTATGCGGACGAGCGGGCATAGGCATGGGGCGTTTTTGGATGCTGCAGCAACGGCTGCCAAGTGTGCGATTTACATGACCTATCTAGAGCAGGGGCAAAACCTGCGGATGACTGGGCATTTGCACCACCTTGAGCCGAAGCGGGTAAAAATCATTGTTGAGGAAGTCAGACAAGCGCTGACAGAGGGTAAATTGCTGAAGATGCTGGGTTCTCAGGAACCGCGCTATCTGATTCAGTTGCCTTATGTTTGGATGGAAAGATATCCTTGGCGACCGGGGCGATCGCGCATTCCGGGTACAAGTCTCACATCAGAAGAGAAAAAACAAATTGAGCAGAAACTGCCGTCTAATCTACCTGATGCCCAGTTAATCACCTCTTTTGAATTTCTGGAGTTAATTGAATTCCTGCATAAGCGTTCTCAGGAAGACTTACCTCCAGAAAACCGGATGGAATTGAGTGAAGCGTTGGCAGAGCATATCAAGCGCCGTCTGCTCTACTCCGGTACGGTGACACGCATCGATTCACCTTGGGGAATGCCCTTCTACGCTTTAACACGTCCTTTTTACGCTCCTGTAGATGAGCAAGAGCGTACTTACATCATGGTGGAAGATACTGCTCGGTATTTCCGCATGATGAAAGATTGGGCAGAACGGCGACCAAACACAATGCGCGTTCTGGAAGAACTGGATATTCCACCAGAGCGATTTGAGAAAGCCATGGAAGAATTAGACGAAGTCATCCGCGCTTGGGCAGATAAATATCACGAAGACGGAGGAGTTCCTATGATTCTACAAATGGTGTTTGGGAAAAAAGAAGACTAAAAACCAGTTATTAGTTCTCAGTTATTAGTTATCAGTTATCAGTTATCAGTCAACTGTTTACTGCTAACTGCTAACTGATGACTGTTAATAGTACTTACCTAGTGCTGGGATTTGCTGGAGTTTGACTAGGCTGAGCTGGCGTTTGATTAGGGTCAGATGAACCTGAATCAGTCGCAGGTGGAACTGTGGAAGGCGCAGATGGAGTTGGGGTAGCCTGAGGCGGAAGTGGAGTAGACTCGTAAGTCGGTCTGGATTGACTTGGTTGCGCAGTTGACGGGATAAAAGTAGGCAAAAAGCCGCTTACCCTGTCACTGGCATCAATACAAGTTTCCAATGCTTGAGGCGGGGCAATATCAATTTCAGCACGTAAACCTACCACACACTCAGCAAACCGCACGGGTAACAAGCTACGACCGCAATAATTTAAAACTGCTGGGTTAGCTGCCTCCCGAGTGTAGCGACTAATACCAACAACACAACTTGCTAAATCTTCAGGACGCCGTGATTGCCTACAAGTTGCCAGCGCATCGGGTCCTGCAATTTGTGTTTGCCGCCCAATTCTACTCACGCAAGCAGACAAGTCACCAGGACGTAGTGCTGCAGCACAAGCTTGTGATGCTGCTTCCGCTGCTACCCCCGCCCTCAAAAGTCGTCCAGCACAAAGACGGAAATTATTCCTGTATGTGGCGGTGACAGCCATAGTAGATGAAGTCATTGCTAACCATCCAGTTACAGCAAAGACTGGTACACTAGCCATTGCCGTGACTCGGCAAACAAGTGTTCTTAAGCCGTCTGCGCTTTCAAGACGCTTTGTAATGTGCTTAGCTTTTCGCCCAAGCCAATGGGTATCTTCGCTTTTTCTATTTCCTAACATTATTTCCCTTCTCCAAACACCCAAGAGTATGCTATTTCATCATAGAAGCCCGTTTTGATGCGTGCAATACAGAGATGAGGGGGATGAGGGAGTGAGGGAGAAACTCGGAATTTTGAATGAGCGAATTTTGAATTGATTAGCCCTGCTCTTTAGATCAACATTGCTGTATTGACATCTGAAATTTTGAATTATAATTATATATTTGGGTAAAGTTCAACAGGATTACATTTAGGAAACTCATGTCCCGATACAGAGGACCACGCCTTAGAGTTGTACGTCGCTTAGGCGACCTACCAGGATTAACTCGTAAAAGCGCTAGACGCGCTTATCCACCAGGTCAGCACGGTCAAAACCGCAAAAAGCGTTCTGAATACGCCATCCGATTAGAGGAAAAGCAAAAACTCCGCTTTAACTACGGGGTGACTGAAAAGCAATTGCTGCGCTACGTACGTAAAGCCAGACGCGTCACCGGTTCTACCGGACAAGTGTTGCTGCAATTGCTCGAAATGCGCTTGGATAATACCATTTTCCGCATGGGTATGGCTCCCACTATTCCCGCAGCTCGTCAGCTGGTGAATCATGGTCATGTTACCGTCAACGGTCGCGTTGTCAATATTGCCAGTTACCAGTGCCGTCCTGGAGAGGAAATTGCTGTCAGAAACCGGGAAGGATCACGTAAGTTGGTGGAAGCTAACTTGCAATATCCTGGCTTGGCAAACCTACCCAGCCATCTCGAATTTGACAAAAATAAGTTGGTTGGTAAAGTCAACGGCGTTATTGAGCGCGAATGGGTGGCGCTACAAATTAACGAACTGCTTGTGGTGGAATACTACTCACGTCAAGCGTAATTGTCATTTGTCCCGAGTCATTTGTGAGCCAGCGCTGCAAGAAGGTTTCCTTCTGTAGGCGACTGGCGTTCACCAAAGGTGTGCCATAGGCATACCCGAAGGGTCCTTTGTAATAACTAAGAACAAAGGACAAAGGACAAAGGACAATTGACTACCCACCAATTTGCGACATGGTGCGGGTGTAGGCACCAGTCGTTGTACCCGCATAACGTTGCTTAAAGTTAATTTCTGGCTTCAGGGCTAGCAAGTGCCTAAGCTGCTCCCGCAATTCGGCAGTGCTGACACCAGTACGCAGAGCAGTTTTTAAGTCGATTTGACCAGTTTCATTCAATAAACACGGACGCAACCAGCCATCAGCACTCAGTCGCATCCGGTTGCAGCGATCGCAAAAACACTCCGACATCTGACTGATAAATCCCAGTGTCCCCTTCGCTCCTGGAATTTGAAATACATCAGCAGGACCATTACCACGAATTTGAGATTCAGTCAATCCCCAACACTCGCGGATGCGTTGGCGTAACTCTTCGGAAGATACCCAACCGCGATCGGCAAACAAATCCGAATTACCAATTGGCATAAACTCAATAAACCGGACGTGCCACTGCTTGTCAATCGTTAGCGCGGCTAGATCCAAGACTTCATGGTCATTGACACCGGGGATCACGACCACATTCAGCTTCAGGGGATCAAATCCCACACGGTATGCTTCTTGAATCCCTTGCCAAACTTGTTGCCAACGCGATCGCCCACGATTACCGATAATTTGGTCAAAGGTGTCGGACTCAAGGGAATCTAAGCTGATGTTAATTCGTCGCAACCCAGCATTGTATAGGTTTTGCGCCATTGGGGCGAGTAAAAAGCCGTTTGTTGTCATTGACAAGTCTTGGGTTTGGGGGAGAGAGGCGATCGCTCTAACCAGCTCGACCACACGGGGACGTAGCAGCGGTTCCCCCCCAGTCAAACGAAATCGGGTGAATCCAACGGGGATAAATACTTCTTCAATAAGAGTCAGCAGTTCTGCGTCAGTCAACAACTCTTGCTTGAGGATGTAGTCTAGTTCAGCACCCTCTGGCATACAGTATTGACAGCGGAAATTGCAGCGGTCTATTAAACTAATACGGAGATAATCTACCTGGTTCATATTTTTATCAGTTTTATAGCCTCTATGCAGAATATATAATTTTTGTCAAGCTATAAATACTCGCTTGCCGTATAAATTTTACTTACGTTCTTTTACGCTAACGTGTATTGAATATATTTGCGAATAGCATGACACAGAAAATGAAGCAGACAACACAACTTACCGCAACCATTGAGCGCGAGGGAGACGGCTATGTATCGCTGTGTCCTGAACTTGATATTGCTAGCCTTGGTAGCACAATTGAGGAAGCACGGGATAATTTGGTTGAAGCGTTAGAGCTATTCTTTGAAACAGCAGCTCCCTCTGAAATCCACGAGCAGCTGCTAACTTGATAGATTTAGGGAGAATGAGGCTTAAAACATGACACTTACAGAGTTACTTCCTGCCATTCGACAGCTTTCTGCACCAGAGAAACTCAAGTTGATCCGCATCTTAGCAGAAGAACTAGATACCGATGAGGATATTTCGCCTTTAGAGCGATTCAAAACCTATGACTTGCCAACACCCTACAACACTTTTGGTGCTGGCGAAACTCTCATGCAAGCGATGAAGTCAGCTGATCATGGTGGCTAAACACCATTTTTACATCTATTCACCGATAAACTTCTTTTCGATGACCAACTTTCACAACGGTCACTAGTAATAAGTCATCTTGAATTTGATACAAAATTCGATACTTTCCTACGTGAACACGATAACCAAATTCAATGTTTTCTAGCTTCACGACTCCATCAGGACGTGGTTCAAACGCTAACTCATCTACTTTTTGAGCTATTCGTTTTTGAATATCTTTTGGCAGCTTTCTAAGTTGCCTTAATGCAGCTGGTGTAAATTCAATTTGGTAGCTCACAAACCTAACTCTTTTTTAACCTCTGACCAAGGTACAGTACCAGCTATTTTCGCTTCTTCTAGCGCTGCATGAAAATCAGCAATGTCCTCTTCATCTTCAGCTTTATCCTCAGCCTTACGAATTTTAAGTAGTTTGAGAATTTCCTCAAGTGTGTCTTCAGAAGCTTGTTGAAGTTCTTGAATGATGACTTGTTTTGTGTCAGTCATAGATTTCTTTCAGGGGTTGGGTAAAGGTGAAGGGTTAATAGTTACTGAATTCATATCTTCACCTTTGTGTGGTTGTTTGATATAATTATCTATCAAATCGCTATCTTAGCAGAAGAAGTAAAGAAGTGCGATCGCTCCCCACCATCGCACTCGTTTCCGGCTTCATACATCCATACTGCTCACCTATTTTCCTCGCAAAGCTGGTTCTATGCGAGATATTTCAACTGCACGGTTTAATTTCAGTCCGTTAACTGTGTTCCAGCCAGAATGCAAGGCGAGGACATAATAATTGCCGCCAATATTGCCGATAATTGCGCCGCCAGAAGCCCCGCCTTTAGTATCGCAGTTGTGGTAAAGTAAGCTATCCTTTTGCCGGAGAATGCTGCATCCCAAGTGAACGCCAGCAGTCATGCTTTCTCCAGCTGTAAATTCTTGATATTCCTTTTGCTTGGAGTTAGGAAAATCACCAGAATAACCAACTAGGGCAAATTTTTGAGTATCCCCTACGAGGTCGAAGGATGGTACAGATTTCAAAGGGATAACACCGTATTTTTTCCCAAGAGGTCTGTCAAGTTTGATAATAGCCCAGTCGTCTACATAATCTGCCATTGTCCCGCTTTTGAAGTCTGTTCCAGCCTTAACAGAGGTTGCGTAGGCGATATCATTTTTATCGCGTACCTGACCATTAATTAGATTTGGTAGAAAGGCGATCGCCCGACTAAGTTTACCAGTATCAGGATTAAGTACGCAGTGAGAATTAGTCAACACCAAATCATCAGCTATCAACGTACCTGTGCAAATGTAGATTTTACCGTCAGCATCTATCCTTTCGATTTTACCAATCGCTGACCAAGGTTTTTTTCTACTAGTCATCGGGATACGGTCATCTGCGCCAATAATATCGCGTCTTGCCGGTGGTTCATCAATTTGTTTGACATCACTTGCCGAGACGGGTTTTTTGTCAATGGCTAGATTAAATTCTGCAAGATTTGTAACTGTAGTAAACTTCGGCGGTACTGGCTTAGACTGTGCTTGCACAGATAGCGTTGCCCAACCACCTAACACCATCGTACCCAAAATACCTGCGAAAAAAGGAAAAATCAATTGCCGTTTCATTTGTAGTTCGTCCTAACTCTGAAATTGTGAATTTTGAATTTTGACCCTTCGGCTTCGCTCAGGATCAACACCGAGCGTAGCCGAGGTGTTGAATTTTGAATTGTTACCGCCATTCCCCTTGCAAGGTAAAAGCCGCCCAAGAATAAGGGTTGCGCCACTCTTCCTGCTGCCACATTTTTAGCTGTGCTGCTCTCATTGCTGCTGCTGGAGTTTTGCCCTGTTGCAATATTTCTTTGTAGAATTGGCTCATCAACTTTGATGTTGCTTCATCATCAACCTTCCACAAAGACACCACCACTCGTGCTGCTCCCGCATACATCAATCCTCTTGTCAATCCCACCAATCCTTCCCCTTTGACTTCCTTGCCGAGTCCGGTTTGACAGGCACTCAGGACTAATAATTCTGCTGGGTAGTTGAGATTGAATAAATCAGGCAGTTGCAAAAAGCCTTTTTGTTGTTCCTTGCCGTTTTTATCTACCTGGGATAGCACTATTCCTGATAATTCTGGGTTGGTCTCGTTGAGTATGCCGTGGGTTGCAAAAAGCAGGTAGCGGTATTGACTCAGTTGTGGGTTAGTTGCCCAGGTATAGTTAGCATCGAAATCAAATGCATTTAATCTGTCTGACTGGGGCACTAGTTTCATAATTTCCTCAGCCTCTTTCCGCGTTCCTTCGAGTCGCGGAATATTGCCCATGTCTATGTCTCTAGTTGCCCGCGTTAAGGCAGACTTGTCTAGCTCAAGTGCGGAAGATGTATTCTGAGATGCCCCACGCTGGTCATTGTTTTTGAGAGAACGGTTTTGGGTAACTCCTGTAAAACGTTCATCTTTGTTGCTAAACACTGGATCAGCAAGAATGGCTAGAGTCTTTGGTGCTTTTTGGCGTTGTTTGAGTTCTTGGCGGAGAATGTCAATAGTTGTAGCGGAAGGTAAGCTAACAATTTCGTGGTTGAGTAGCAATGGTTGGTAATTTTCTGCGCTAACAGATGATTTCGGCACAGTCAGCACAGTGAAAGGAATGTATTGCAATGCACCATCTGCGACAATTAGCAAGCGTTTTTGACCCAAATCTTTTGCAACAGGAGCAAGGATGAGTTGACTAAGTTGCTCGGCGGCTTTTGCTGTTTGTTCTGGGGAAACTCCAATCATCCCAGGGTCTCGTAAGAGTTTGCGTAACTCCTCTACTTTTTGCTCTATTTCTTTGCGTCCTGGGAGTTCGTAGCTTTGCATGGAATTTGGAGTCACCGCCCAAAGGTAGCTGCGTTCTTCACCCAAGGAATATTGCAATAGCAGCGTGTCTTTATCTAGCTGTTGCTGAATTTGCAGCAAAGTCAGGGGGTTGGGATAGTTTAAATTTGCGTATTTCGGGCTAGTGGTGCGGATTTTTGCTTGCAGTTCCCGGTATTGGCTGAGGAGATTTTCAATATCTGTTTTCAGGGCTGCGGCTTGGCGTTTGCTTGCTTCGGTATTAGACAATGATAATAACCGTTTCTGTCCCGCTTCCAAACGAGACTGTAAGCGGCGTTCTTCTGCTAGCAGCTGCGAGTTAGCACCTTTGCGGATATTAGCACGAGCTTCGGTTAACAGTTCAATCAAGCCACGGGCGCGGGAGCGTTCGCTGATGTGCAGTGCTTCTGCATCGTATCCTTTTGATGGATTTTGCTTGTGCAGTCGCATCAATAAGTCGATGTAGAACTGGTAGTAATTCTGGTTGCTAGCAAAGTAGGAAGTGCGTAAATCTTGGCTGGTAACTTTGCCGCGTATACCTTCGACAATTTCAATTGTTTTTTTGATTTGGGTAAGGGCACCTTGAAGGTTTCCTGTATCGCGTTCAGTAACAGCAAGATTGTACAGCGCGAAAGCTTCACCAGCTTTATCCTGCATTTTCTGTCGCAGCGTCAGTTCTTGATTGTAGGCTGCTAGTGCTTGCTGGGGCTGCTTCCTCGAAATATAAATCTCGCCCTGAATTTTGAGTGTTGTAGCTTGATTTGATAAATCGCCTACCTTTTGCGACAGCAAAAACGACTCTTTACTGGAGTCTAAGGCTTTTTGATAATCTCCTGCGGCTGTGTATACCCCGCCTAAAACTGTTAGAGATGAGCGTTCCCAAAACTTGAGATCACGCTGGCGCGATAATGTCAAAGCTTCTTCGGCAGCTGCAATAGCTTCAGGATATTTTTTCAAGAACTCATGAGTCCTAGCAATACCAAAGAGTGACGCAAGCTCTCCAATGACTATTCCCCCTTTTTGAGAAATCTCGCGTGCTTGGCGGTAATAGTCCAATGCCTTGAAATAGTCAGTATTTTTGTCATCTTCAGGTGCATTTGCAGTTGTTCCTCGTTTAGTATATGTAACTCCGATTTCACCAAGAGTGTTACTTATCAACGCTGGATATCCTAGCCGTTGATATATCTTCAGCGCCTGGTTAGAATATCTAATACTTGAATCATAATCCCCTAATTTTTGGTAGACTTCAGCGATATTTGAGAGGGTTTGTGCTTCTTGAAAAGGGTTTTGCAGCACTCGCTGATAAGTATTCAGTGTTTGGTTGTAAAGGTCTAGGGCTTTTTGCGGTTCTCCTGAAGTCAGATGAATTTCAGCAATTTTATTGAGTGTCTGGGCTTTTCCTGGTAGATAGTTAATGGCACTTTGTTTGTCTAGGGCTTCGTTGAACAACTTAAGCGCTTTTTGTTTCTCACCTAACTGAGAGTAAGCCATGCCGAGTTTAACAATAGTATCAGCTTCATACTGCGTATTACCTAGCTGATTAGCAATAGTTCGTATTTGATTCAAGTATTTAATCTGCTGCTCTAAATCACCCAATGCGTAATAACTGGTAGCAATCTTTTGGAGAATCGTCATTTGCTGTAGAAGATGGTTGTAGCGGGCAAATCCTTGCTGTAGTGAAGGTTCTAAGTTTTTGTTAGGCACTACTCCTGGTTGTACGGTTTTTTGGAACTGTTTTTCTAATGCCTTTTGTAACTGCAATGCTTCTTGGTAATATTTCTCTGCCTGCTGACGTTCGCCCTGCTGGCTGTAAAATGAGCCAATACTGCTGAGAGTGCCTGCTTGCCCAAACAAATCGTTTGTTTGGCGATATTTTTCCAATGCTGTGTTGTAATTTTCAAGAGCTTTTTTTCTATCGCCTAATTGGCTGTATAAGTCAGCCAATAGCTTAATTGTTCCTGTTTGCCCTGGGAGATTATTTGCTTTTTGGATCTTCAGGGCTTCATGAAAGGGAGCTAGACTTTTTTTGAAGTCGCCTGATGTAGCGTAGATACTGGCTGTTCCGATCCAACTTTGAACGACATTTTCAGTTTTGTTTTCTGCACTAAAGAGCGATCGCGCTTGTTCAAGGGCATCAAGGGCTTTTTGCTTTTGCCCAGTATGCAAATAAGGCAAAGCCATTTGGTCGAGCGTTGTAGCTTCTAGCTCACGAGTTCTAGGATCTTTGAGTTCGCGTAAAATAGCTAATGCCTGCTTGCTATATTCCACAGCCTTGGGATTTTCGCTCAAACTCGCGTAAATACCACTGATAAACGAGAGTGATGAAGCTTCAAAAAAACGAGACTCTTTGGGAATAACAGCACGTAGTTCTGGCAAGCGGCAAATTTTGACTAATTCTTCGTGTTTGGCTATGGCTTGTCGTTGAGATACTGAGTTCGGTTGCATCCGCAATTGCAGTGCTTCTTTGCGGAGTTGGTTTGCTTTCTCCAACAGTGGTTTTACTTTAGCCTCGGCTTCACTCGGCGCACGATTTGTGTTTTGTGGTTTTGTAGCTGGCGACTGCGCTATTTTGATTGGATATTGTCCAAAGTTGCCACTTGTAGGCATTACAGCAACTTCCACCTTGGAAAACAAATCACCTATTTGCTGTTGTCGCGTTAGCACCTCTTGCCATTTTTCAAATACCTGTCGCTGAGATTCTGCGGTTCCTTGTAGATAAAGTCTTTCTTTCTCTTCAAAGACTGGTTTCTCCATCATGTGAATAGCATTTTGAAAAGCTGGTTCCGGTTGCCGTGCTATCTGCAACCCTGTACTTCTCCGTGTCGCCCCCACTGAGTCGGATAACAAAACCGCAGCCATCAACACAGCTAAACTATAACGAGAAAACTTGAAAAATGAGCAGCAAAAAACACACCGAAGCTTTACACTCCTGTTCATATTTAAGCCTCAATAATTTATCAATAACAGTGATATTCCTGCAGACGCGAATCCTGATATTGGTTGTTTATTTAATTGTTTAAGAGATTCTCCGGAGAATGTAATGTTGATTGTACGACGCTGTTCTACGCAAGCCAATATGGTTTCTGTTTTAGAAACAAAATTTCCTTAAATCTTCAGAATGACTTTTTCTGGCGTTGTGTATTGAACACATTCTGGATTTCTAGAAAGGTGGGTAAAACAGCTTAATATCAAGCCAATTGTAGGTTGAATAGAGCGATCGCAGAACAAGGACGTGCTAGCAAGGGAAGAACAACCATGGCACAAGAACCCGTATTTGATAAGACTGCTACCATAAATTTGAGCTAGGTAGCTGCTTAATTCTGCCAAGTGGAGGCACAGGTGTCAGCGAAGGATAGATTTCATAATGTGGTTAAATCTGCGCTTGTCCAAGATGGGTGGACTATTACTCATGATCCATTTGCGATTGATTATGGGGATGTACAAATGCAGATTGACTTGGGAGCTGAACGTCTGGTAGCCGCAGAACGAGGTGATGAAAAAATCGCCGTGGAAGTAAAAAGCTTTATTGCTCCCTCTACTATTTCTGAGTTTCACACTGCTTTGGGACAGTTCCTCAACTATCGTTCTGCTTTGCGTGCGAATGAACCTGAGCGAATTCCTTACTTAGCTGTTCCAGAGGACACTTATGAAGAATTTTTTCGGCTCCGGTTTATCCAAGAAGTGACTCAAGAGCATCGGCTTAACCTACTAATTTATAATGTAAAACAGGAGGCAATTGTCCAATGGATAAAATTGAGCAATACCGCCAATTAATTAAGCAAGTGCTGATTGCCCATAGTCAAATTAAACCTGCTTACGGGGATATAGAAGTACACACTGTATTTGATAGTGAAGGAGATCACTATCAGGTAGTACGTTCCGGCTGGAATAAAAGTCGTCGCGTATATGGTTCGCTAATTCATATTGACTTAAAGGGCGATAAGATTTGGATTCAGTACGACGGTACAGAAGTGGGCGTGGCGAATGAATTGCTGGAACTAGGGGTATCCAAACAGGATATTGTATTGGCATATCATTCGCCGTTTATGCGACAGTACGATGGGTTTGCAGTTGGATAAATCAGACTCTTGATTCACCAGCAATTGCCAGGAATAATAGCCAAGGGCGACAAAATCAACTCACCCGCCTCCAACCGCTTGGCGAGACAACACAGCAGCGATTTATGCCACCAAAATGCAATGTTCAATTCTAGAGGTGTATTGGACAAGGCAATTTATGTTTACGGACATTTTGCCCATATGAAACTGAATCAAAACTGATAAGTTGATAGATTTAGAATTCAAAAAATGAAATTTTAAGAACAAAGGAGCAAATTTATATGGCGTATAAAGTCAGTATTGTTATTGAGAAAGATGAAGATGGATATTATGCTTATTGTCCTGAACTTCCAGGCTGTCAATCTCAAGGTGATTCGTTAGAAGAAGTACAGACAAATATCAAAGAAGCAGTTGAACTTTATATAGAAACATTGTCAAACTCAGAAAAACAGGCGCTTCAGAACAAGGAAATATTAACAATGACCTTGGAGGTGAAAGTTGCCTAAACTTCCGCGCCTAACTGCGAAAGAAGGTGAAAAATTCTTACTAGATGCCGGGTTGATTCAGATTAGAAGTAAAGGAAATCACAGAATTTATTCTCGAGAAGAAGTAAGAATTGTGATTCCTTTTCATTCAGGAAAATTGTTGCACCCAAAGATAGTTAAACAGGTTCTACAAGCCATTGATACCTCTGAAGGTGAAACGACAGCAGAAGACACAGGAATTGATACAAATGAATTAGATGAAATTTGAGCCTATCTCACCAGTGAGCTACTCAGAGTATGCAATAAGCTGCTGGGAAGTATTTGGCAATTTATGAAGTTGGAAGGGCAAGTTATCTCTATTGACTTAAGTGAATATTACCTGAAAGATGTCAATAAAATTTTAGGAATCTTAGCTAGTGGTGTACGCTAAAAAAAATCATCGGTTACAGTTCCCCCAGATTGTGGCATAATAAGCCGAGCGCATTCACTACTAAGCTATAAATCGTGCTATACAACGATAATGACCTGGCTGAACTTCTACAACAGCCAGCTGATCTTACTTTTGAACTGCCCGATCCGGAAGATGAGGGAATTCCAGAGACGGAATTTCAACAGCAGCTGGATATAGCTTGGCAGGTGTGCGATCGCTTTGATTTACAAACCGAAATCTGGCGGGGACGAATATTACGCGCCATCCGCGACAGAGAGAAAAAAGGCGGCGATGGACGGGGAACCGGCTTTCTCAATTGGCTCAAAGAACGGGAAATCAGCAAAAGCCAGGCTTATAGTTGGATTCAACTGGCAAACAGTGCTGATACGCTCTTAGAAGAAGGAAGACTAGAACCATCAGCTATCAATAACTTCAGCAAACGGGCGTTTGTCGAAACAGCAAAAGCAGCGCCAGAAGTCCAGCAGATGGTGGGTGAAGCCGCCCAAAAAGGCGATCGCATCACTAGGCGAGAAGTGCGTCAAATCAACGACGAATGGACAGCCATGTCTTCCGAGTTGCTACCCGAACCAGTCAAGCAAAAAGCAGCAGATAATTCCCTTCCTCCCCGTTATCTTGCACCACTGGTGAAGGAGATGGAGAAATTACCAGAGTCTCACCAAAGTGCGATCCAAAAAGAAATAGCCCAAAATCCTGATGTGGATACCCTCAAACAAGTCACCACAGAAGCACGTAACTTAGCAAAATATCTCAAAGCCGCAGCTCAAGTCCAAGCGCTGACTGTCCAAGACGTTGACATCGAAACAGCACTCATAGAAGCTCAAAGAGTGGGCTGTTTGAGCATAGCCGCTGACTTGGTGAATCAAGCATCCCAGCTAGAACAGATGATAGCCAAATTGTACATGGCTTGGAAGAAAATTGGTAATTTATCAGACCGTCTCTATGTAGATACCGGTGCAAGTACGCCACGTTTGCGAGAACTCCTTGAATGCTTGGAACCGCTTGGTGGTGAAGTTATGGAATTACAACTGACTGGTGGGACTGAACACACTATTCGCCTACAAATACAGGAGACAAATTAGGAAGTGGGGGGATGAGGGAGGGAGGGAGGGAGTGAGGGAGATGAGGGAGATGAGGGGGATAACTTGCTCATCCTCAATTCTTCATCCCGGTTGTCGCGATACCCTGAATAAACTGACGCTGCCCGACAAGGAATAATAACATCACTGGTACAGTCGCGATCGCCACCGCTGCCATCATCAAAGGCCAATTGTTGGTAAATTGCTCTTGAAACTCTGCCAACGCTAACTGTACTGTCCTCAATTCTGGTCGCGTTGTAAATACCAACGGTTTAAACACATCATTCCATTCCCCGATAAAGGTAAACAGAAACAGCGTCACTAAAGCAGGACGAGCTAAAGGTAACATCACCCGCCACAAAATTTGTAGTCTGTTTGCCCCATCTATGGCGGCTGCTTCTTCCAACTCTACAGGAATTGTCAGGAAATATTGACGCAACAGGAAAATACCAAAACCATTGGCAGCTGTTGGTAAAATCAGCGCCCAATAGGTATTTATCAGGTGTCCCCATTTTAATACCAAAAACACGGGAATCACCAACAACTGGAAGGGAATCACTAGTGTTGCCAGCACAATCAAGAGCAGCGCTTGTCTGCCGCGAAATTTCAGCCGTGCTAAGGCGTAACCTGCAAGTGCCGAAGTGATAATTTGAAAGGCGGTCACAGCGATCGCTACTAAGGTAGAATTAGCAAAAGCGAGTAAAAATTTCCCTCGCTCCCAAGCATCGCGATAATTGCTTAAAGACCAGCCATTTTTGGGTAAAACGCTAGGAGTTGTGCCAGGAGGTGCAAAGGATGTCAACAAGACGACAACCAAAGGTAACAAAACGATAACAGCTCCTAGTAGTAGCACTCCTAGGCTCCAGGGAATTTTGAATTTAGATCCTTCGCTGCGTTCAGGACGCTTGATGTTTTGGATTTTGGATTTGTCATCTATCATTTCTCGCGAGTCTCCCACTTTTCCTGCTTTTCTCACTCTCATGTGAATTAGCTTGAGCGAATGCTGCCAGCAAAAGCTAATCTAGAACATAGAGACTTGTTAAGTAAAATTAAACCACAGTTAACATTGCCCTGAATTCATAGGGGGAATTCAATTTTGGTATCCAATGATTCACATCACAGGAGTGAACGTACCATGCAGCAGCTTGCAGCTCAATCTGAAATTGACTTTCACAGCGAAACATACAAAGACGCCTACAGCCGCATTAATGCGATTGTGATAGAAGGAGAACAAGAGGCTCACGAGAATTACATTAAACTTGCTGAACTGCTGCCGGATTCTCAGGATGAACTGATTCGCCTATCGAAGATGGAAAGTCGCCACAAGAAAGGATTTGAAGCTTGTGGACGCAATCTTCAAGTCACACCGGATTTGAAATTTGCTAAGGAGTTTTTTGCTCAGTTGCATCAAAATTTTCAAACAGCATCTGCTGAAGGTAAGATTGTCACTTGCTTGCTGATTCAGTCTTTAATTATTGAATGTTTTGCGATCGCCGCATACAACATTTACATTCCAGTCGCTGATGACTTTGCTCGTAAAATTACTGAAGGCGTAGTTAAAGACGAATACAGCCATCTGAACTTTGGAGAAGTGTGGCTGAAAGAACACTTTGAAGAATCAAAAGCTGAGTTAGAAGAAGCAAATCGCCAAAACCTTCCCATAGTCTGGAAAATGCTCAACTCTGTCGCCGAAGATGCTCAAACTTTGGCAATGGAAAAGGAAGCTTTGGTGGAAGACTTCATGATTCAGTACGGAGAAGCCCTCAGCAATATTGGTTTCTCTACCCGCGATATTATGCGTCTGTCCGCCTACGGGCTCGCAACAGTATAAACAAGAGAGACAACAAGAGGCGCGGAGAAAGAAAATGTCCCCGCGTCACCTTGTCTTCAAGGAGTCGCCCCTCATTTTTTGTGACTTTTTGTGTAGTATTTTTAACAGTGAACAGTGAACAGTAAACAGTTATCAGTTAAATACGAGTGGTCGCGGGTCCCCCACCAAGAGCACCTCAGGCGTTGGTGGTGAGCCACTGCGGTCTTGGGGTTTCCCCAAGTAGAGCAAGTAGCGTTCGCGAAGCGTCTCCGTTCGCGTAGCGTGTCCGAAGGACATAGGACATACCCGGAGGGCGCTTCTTTATCCCCCACCATACGCCTGACTGACTGATAACTGATAACTGATAACTGATAACTGATAACTGATTTAAGGGTTAGTTGTCTCTAACCCGCTCATTCCACCCCTTTGAGAAAGGATAAGGCTAACACAACAGTTCATGTTTGGTCTAATCGGACACCTTACTAGTTTAGAACACGCGCAGGCAGTAGCCAGAGATTTGGGTTATCCAGAATATGCCGATCAAGGGCTAGATTTTTGGTGCAGCGCCCCGCCTCAAATTGTCGATAACATCACCGTCACCAGTGTCACCGGGCAGAAAATTGAAGGGCGGTATGTGGAGTCATGCTTTTTGCCAGAAATGCTGGCAACTCGTCGCATCAAAGCTGCAACACGTAAAGTCCTCAACGCTATGGCTCATGCTCAAAAGCACGGGATAAATATTACAGCTTTAGGCGGGTTTTCTTCAATTATTTTTGAAAATTTTAATTTAGAGGAGTTGAAACAAGTCCGCAATATTAAACTAGAGTTTGAACGCTTTACCACAGGAAACACTCATACGGCATACATCATTTGTCAACAGGTAGAAAAAGCCTCGAAACAAGTAGGCATTGAACTATCAAAAGCAACAGTTGCTGTGTGTGGGGCGACTGGAGATATTGGTAGCGCCGTCTGTCGTTGGTTAGATGCCAAAACAGATATCAAGGAACTCTTGCTCATAGCCCGTAACCAAGAACGCCTGCAACAGTTGCAAGACGAACTAGGACGTGGAAAAATCATGTCTTTGGAAGAAGCACTTCCGGAAGCTGATATTGTGGTTTGGGTTGCCAGTATGCCCAAAGGTATGGAAATCGAACCCACAGTTTTAAAGCAACCTTGTTTGCTGATAGATGGTGGCTATCCAAAAAACCTCGCAACCAAAATTCAGCATCCTGGTGTGTATGTCCTCAATGGTGGCATTGTCGAACATTCGCTCGATATTGATTGGAAAATTATGAGCATCGTCAATATGAATGTTCCAGCACGCCAGTTATTTGCTTGTTTTGCAGAATCAATGCTACTGGAATTTGAGAAGTTATACACTAACTTCTCTTGGGGGCGGAATCGGATTACTGTAGAAAAAATGGAGCAGATTGGTCACGTATCGAAAAAGCACGGATTTAGACCACTGCTGGTTTAGTCATGAGTCATGAGTCATCAGTCATTAGTCTGCACGCTAGTGACTGATGACGACCCAATCCTGATTGCCGATCCTATCTTCACTGTTCACTTTTCAATCAAAAAATGGCTACTACTGAGCGTAAACCGCTACTGTTGGATTTTGAAAAGCCCCTAGCCGAACTTGCGACTCGAATTGAGCAAATTCGGCAACTAGCAGAAGAAAATGGCGTCGATGTAACTGGACAAATTCGTCAGCTAGAAGCACGCGCTATGCAACTGCGTGAGGAAATTTTCAGTAGTTTATCGCCGTCTCAGCGACTGCAAGTCGCTCGTCATCCCCGCCGCCCTAGTACCCTTGATTATATTCAAGCTATCAGTGATGAATGGATGGAGTTGCATGGCGATCGCACCAATTCTGACGACCCTGCTTTAATCGGTGGCGTGGGTCGCTTGGATGGCAAACCGGTGGTATTCTTGGGTCATCAAAAAGGTCGTGACACTAAAGACAATATCGCCCGTAACTTCGGTATGGCTACTCCTGGAGGCTATCGCAAGGCGCTGCGGTTGATGGAACATGCCAACAGGTTTACCATACCGATTATAACCTTTATCGATACGCCAGGCGCTCTGCCTACGGTGATCGCAGAACAACAAGGTGCTGGGGAAGCAATTGCTTACAATTTGCGCGAGATGTTTTCCTTTGATGTCCCAATCCTCAGCACAGTCATTGGTGAGGGTGGTTCCGGCGGTGCTTTAGGTATTGGTGTGGGCGATCGCTTGCTGATGTTTGAACACGCAGTTTACACTGTTGCGACTCCTGAAGCCTGTGCTGCCATTTTGTGGAAAGATGCCAGTAAAGCTCCTCAAGCAGCGGTTGCCTTGAAAATCACAGCACCAGATCTGAAAAATTTAGGAATTATCGACCAGATATTGCCTGAACCAATTGGCGGTGCTCATTCTGACCCCCTAAAAGCTGCTACCACTCTTAAGCAAGCTTTGTTAGACAATTTAGAGGAACTCAACCGCTTTACTCCGCAAGAACGACGCCAAATGCGTTACGAAAAATTTCGCAAAATGGGTGTTTTCACTGAAGTTTCCCACTGATAAAACGTGAGATGCTTGATTAGTATAGTAGCAGTGCTATAATTGCCTATGGAAGTTAAAGATTTTTTACAATCTTTTAAGCCATAGGCATTTGTGTTTTTAGTCATTAGTCATTAGTTATTAGTCATTAGTCATTAGTACTTTGACAATGATTTGTATACTGTGTATTTATGACTACTCAATTGAAAATCAGGGTGGTACAAGATTTTTCAGGTAAAGATATATAGTCTTCCTTTGGAGGATATGGTATTAACAATATATCTTCTTGACAATGCAGCATAGCAGTTGTCAAAAAGAATTAATCGGATTTTTAGGTTTGTTTAATCTATTTAGACCACGAGAGTGCAATTATTGGGTGGCGACGCGGTTATCAAACCGTTCAAAAATTGGGAGACAGCATGAGTGTTGAGCACAAACGACGTGCCCTAATTACTGGGGCAAGTAGTGGCATTGGGAAAGCAACAGCTTTAGCATTTGCGAAGGCAGGAATAAATGTTGCCCTAGTGAGCCGTTCAGTTGATAAGCTGACACCAGTGTGTGAAGCTGTATCACACGCAGGCGTGGAAGCCAAAGCTTACGAAGTGGACTTAGCTTGTCTTTCCCAAGTGCAAGAGAAGATGCAGGCAATAGCCCTTGATGGGGACATAGATATTCTGGTCAACAATGCTGGCATGGGTTATACCGGCACTTTGACAGAAACTTCCTTGTCCGACTGGCAGCAAGTGATAGATTTAAATCTCACGAGTGTGTTTCAGTGTATTATGGGAATTCTGCCGAGAATGCGGACTCGCGGCACAGGCACAATTATCAACATTAGTTCAATATCCGCAAAGCAGGCATTTCCCAATTGGGGGGCTTACAGCGTCAGCAAAGCTGGTTTGATTGCCCTTTCTCAAACTCTTGCACAAGAAGAACGTGCCCACGGTATTCGTGTGACTGCTATCTGTCCCGGTGCGGTTAATACAGGACTTTGGGATACACAAACTGTTAATGCCAACTTTGACCGCTCAAAAATGCTCACTCCAGAAATTGTTGCTCAGTCAATTCTCCACGCTGCCTTGTTACCACAACAAGCAGTTATTGATGAATTAACAATCATGCCTAGCGCTGGCGCTTTATGAGTGCTGAGGAGCGACTACGGGCTTTCCCCTGAGTCCTGTGGCGTTTTTGAGTGATGAGTACTGAGTCATTTCCACTCAGGACTCAGCATTTACGATTCAGCACTTCACAAATGATCTCAACTACATCTCAACTACACAAACTCTAACCAACACTGACATCATGACTATTGCTCGTTCCAACGGTATCAATCGCTCTCAATCTCCTCTGATTCCTGACTTAACAGAAGCCATCACCCCAAGACCAGATCGCAACACTCATGACGGACGGCAAGCTGATTTGCACCCGCAAACAGAGGAGCAGATGGAGCAGATGACGGACGCCGTGCGGACTTTACTGGTGGGTGTTGGAGAAGACCCGGAACGCGAGGGACTACTGAAAACACCCAAGCGGGTAGCAGAGGCAATGCGGTTTCTCACCAGTGGCTACAACCAATCGTTAGAAGAAATCGTTAACGGTGCTATCTTTGACGAAGGTCATAACGAGATGGTGCTGGTGCGGGATATTAATTTCTTTAGCATGTGCGAACACCATATGTTGCCATTTATGGGCAAAGCTCATGTTGCCTACATCCCCAACCAAAAAGTTGTGGGACTGAGCAAGCTTGCCCGGATTGTTGAGATGTATTCCCGCCGTTTGCAAGTGCAAGAAAGGCTCACCCGCCAAATTGCTGAAGCCATTCAGACAATTCTGGAACCGCAGGGAGTTGCCGTTGTGATGGAAGCTACCCATATGTGCATGGTGATGCGGGGTGTACAAAAACCTGGTTCTTGGACTGTCACAAGCGCAATGCTGGGTGTCTTCCAAGAAGAACAGAAAACCCGTGAAGAATTCTTCAATTTAATTCGCCACCAGTCATCATTCTTTTAGGTATTTGGGACTGGAGATTGGGGATTGGGTTATTTGCTTCATCCCCAACCCCCAACCTCTAACGCCGAATTGCCAGCCTCTCAAATAACTTAGCTACCTTGTCTAAATCCTTATCCCCAGGGGCACGTTCTACACCACTGGATAGGTCGATACCACTGGGGCTAACCTGTGTTAAAGCTTCGACAACATTATCTGGAGTCAGTCCGCCAGCCAAAAACCAAGGAAAACTAGGGCTGAATTCCTGTAACATTACCCAGTCTAAAGTTGTCCCTGTACCACCTAGCTGCTGCGGATGATAAGCATCTAGTAACAGCGTATCTGCGGTTGTACTATACATAGCTGCTTTGTCAATATCTTCAAAACTACGTATTCTCAAAGCTTTGATAATTTCGACATTCGGTAGCAATTGACGCAACTGCACAGCAAATTCTGGAGATTCATCTCCGTGCAGCTGGACGCCAGTCAAACCAGAATTAACCACAGTTTGAGTAATTTCATAAGCCGTCGAGTTGGCAAAAACTCCAATTTTGTTGGTTTTTTCGGGCAGTTGTTCCACGACAGCACCAATTTGCTCTACTGTGACATAACGAGGTGAAGCTGGGACACAAATAAATCCCAATGCTGTCGCACCCAATGAGGCGATCGCTTTCCCCTGTTGTGGTTGAGTAATTCCGCAAATCTTAATCCGCATAGATATTTTTGATAGTGGTAGTAATAGTTACAAAAAATCTCAATTGTATAAACAATTGCAAGTTTTTTCCTTTGTAATTCTATAATCTTTTGTGGTTTACACAGTAAGTAATTAGTATTGAGCTTGCTTGTTCCAAATTACTGACCACTTGTCAATTTTTTAATTAGGAGAGAAAAATTTGATTTCATCTATCTTACTAGCAGCCGCCGCAACTGTTCCCGCAACACCGCAGTGGAACACTAATGTATCAATAATTATCAGCGTCAGCTGTTTAGTAGCTCTTTTGCTCACTTTCAAGATTGAGAAGCCCAAAGTTGGCCCTAAAGTACCTCTATTGCCTATAAGCATTCCAGCATTTATCGGCGCTATGTGTTTTGGGCATCTTATCGGAGTTGGCATCGTTTTAGGGCTAACTAATATCGGTAGCCTGTAAGTTTCAAACAGAGACGTTCTATTGCAACGTCTCTAGATTTAGATATTAGATTTAGATATTAGATTTAAGTATTAGATTTACATATCAGATTTTTCTCAGGCTATCTAGCTATTCCTTTGGGTGGAGATTGACACCTATCTTAAGAAAGAAGATTCAGCTACTCCATTAGGCGGAGCATAAACATTGATTGTAGAGACAAAGAAGCGGGTTGCTCTTGAGGGAGCAAGTCAATTTCGTACCTCTACATAAATAAATGAATGTATTCATGCTAGGAGAAAAATCTGTGATTTCATCATTGTTATTAGCAGTCCAAGCTACTGTTCCCAACTCTGCCGCAGAATTTAACTGGACTGGATCGGCAATTATTATTGGCAGCAGCATTTTAGCTCTTTTGATTATTCCCCGGGTAGTTCGCTACCCCCATGTTGGTGCTAAAATGCCCCTACCTTTCCCCTCGCTGTTCAATAATCCCAGTGTCGGTTCATTCCTCGCCGCAATGAGTACCGGTCACCTTATTGGCATTGGTGCAGTTTTGGGCTTGACCAATCTCGGCGTTATCTAGATTTTCATTTATCCCATACTACATTTGAATCACAACAGGCGGCAGGTCTTGTTCATCCAAAAGGGTACGATCTGCCGCCTCTGTTTTGAATTTGGGGATTAGGGATTAGGGATTAGGGATTGGGTATTGGGAGGATTATGGACGGGGATTCAAACCCCGCCCAAATCCTGTAAGGCGTCCTTATTTAAATCCCCTACTTTCAAGTATGGGGATTCCCCTGTTGCCTGTTGCCTGTTGCCCGTTAAGAGTTCCCTTTTAATGAATTAGTGTTCTCGCCATCGTTTGGCTGGCAAGCAGGAATTGTCTATTCTAGAAATTAGAGCTTATCAACGAGCAATTGCTGATTTTCCAAATTTCAGTATGGATTTGTTGATATGGCAAAAGTATATATGTGTAAGAAAGAACATATGAAAGGTATTTCTGGACGGTTGAAAAAAATTTATTTTTAGGAAAATGTAATGCAAACAAATTGGAGAATCGGGTCTTTATTCGGAATTCCACTGTTTTTAGACCCTTTATGGTTTGTGATTTTAGGGCTAGCAACCCTTAACTTTGGGGTCGCTTATCAAGCATGGGGGACGACTCTAGCTTGGAGTGCTGGAGCGGTGATGGCATTGCTACTCTTTGGTTCAGTATTATTGCACGAATTGGGTCACAGCTTAGTAGCGCGATCGCAAGGCATTAGAGTCAATTCAATTACGCTGTTTTTGTTTGGTGGGATTGCTTCTATCGAAGAAGAATCGAAAACCCCAGGAAAAGCCTTTCAGGTGGCAATAGCTGGACCTGCGGTAAGTGTTGCGCTGTTTTTATTCTTGAGACTGCTGGGTGATTTTTTGCCGTATAACAGCCCTGCTAGCATGATGGTGGGAGATTTAGCGAGAATCAACTTGGTTTTGGCACTGTTCAACCTGATTCCTGGCTTACCTTTAGATGGTGGACAAGTTTTAAAAGCAGCACTGTGGCAAGCAACAGGTAACCGCTTCAAAGCTGTACGGTTAGCAGCAAAAGCAGGGCAAATTTTGGGTTATGGTGCGATCGCCTTGGGTTTGGCAGTAGATTATTTTACTGGCGAACTCGTCACTGGTTTGTGGATAGCCCTGTTAGGTTGGTTTGGCATTCGTAACGCCACAAACTATGATCGCGTCACGGTATTACAAGAAACTTTGCTGAATTTAGTTGCTGGCGATACCATGACACGCGACTTTCGCGTAGTTGATGCCAACCAGACTTTACGTTCTTTTGCCGACTCATACCTTTTGGACACCACCGCCCCTGGGGTTTATTTTGCTGAATCTGATGGACGTTACCGGGGCATAGTTTCCATCGACGATTTGCGCCTTGTAGAAAGAAGTCAATGGGAAACTTTAACGGTGCAAAGTATTGTGCATCCCCTAACAGAAATTCCCACTGTTACCGAGTCAACTACCTTGGTAGAGGTGATTAACAAACTCGAAAAAGAACAATTAGCCCGTATCACCGTGCTTTCTCCCGCTGGTGCTGTTGCTGGTGTCATTGACCGAGGGGATATTATACGGGAATTGGCACAAAAATTAAATTTGCGGATAACAGAAACTGAGATTAAGCGCATAAAAGAAGAAGGCAGTTATCCCCCAGGTTTGCAATTGGGAGCGATCGCAAAATCAATCACCAACTCATGAAGTTTTGAATGAGTAGGTGTGTGAAAGCTTTTTGGCTTCAGATTCCCGACAACTTTTGCGAAGTCGGGAATCTTGCAAGAACCGATGTATAAGACCTATAGAGTAGGAGCGTGATTCAAAGTGACAATCAGCCGACTCACTCAACAAATACAATTCATCATCGAAATTGACCAACTTAAGCAGGTGCTACGTCAAACCCTGCTCAACGATGGGTCACGCCGGGAAAACAGTGCAGAACACTCTTGGCATTTGGCGATGATGGTGATAGTATTAGCAGAGTATGCTCCGCAAGGGGTTGTTCTGTTAAATGCCATCAAAATGGTGCTAATTCACGATTTGGTGGAAATAGATGCAGGTGACACCTTCTGCTACGATGTGCAGGGCAACGAGAGCAAAGCACAACGAGAAGCACAAGCGGCGTTACGGCTATTCGGACTTTTGCCAGCAGATCAAGCAAGCGAGTTGCGTTCACTTTGGGAAGAGTTTGAAGCACAGGAAACACCCACTGCTAAATTTGCAGCAGGCTTAGATCGGATACAGCCTTTGCTGCACAACCAGCAAAATAAGGGCGGTACTTGGCTTATTCATAACATTACGCGCGATCAGGTGATGAAACGGATGGCTGCTGTAGAAACAGGTGCGCCGGAACTTTGGTTGTTTGTCCAGCAAGTGATTGAGGATTGTGTGGCGGCTGGTTATCTCAAAGATACTCCTGGTGTCATGTCTTAGAATTTACCAGCCGAAAGTTTTTAACTGTTTCCCAAGTAGGTAGGTTCTAAAACCGTTTCTTTGACTGTCTCATCTATTCTTTCCAGGCGATAGGCTTTGGCATGAGGACGAGAACTGACGATTTTCTCTAAAGTGTCTCCAATAAAATGCAAACCCACCCCATCATCAGTAGCATATCCTTCGCTGATAAGCCCTGCTGATAACAGTCGATGGTAGGAAGGTCTTCGTTGGGCTTCCCCATCATAATGGGGACAGTTACTACCTTTGAGAAAGCCAAGACACTGTAAGACAGTCACTGAACCAGGAATAGAGTCTGTCACTCCTTGTTCAAACCAACAAATAGAGCCTGCACTCAAGCCAGAAAGAATAATACCGCTTTCCCAAGCTTCTCTCAAAATATGGTCAAGTCCCCACTCTTTCCACAAAGCAATTAGGTTTTTAGTATTTCCGCCTCCTACATAGATGATGTCCTGCTCAAAAACGAAAGACCTAAGGTCAGCCGTAGGTGGTTGAAAAAGTGACAAGTGAGAGGGGATGCAGGGTCGCTGTACGAATGCTGAATAAAATCGAACAATATATTTATCAGAATCACCACTTGCTGTAGGGATAAAGCAAACCTTGGGTCTTTCCTTTTGGGACAACCCAAGAATGTATTTATCAAGCATTGGGTTTTCTGGTTCCATCGAAAAGCCTCCACCCCCCATTGCAACAATTTGTTTGGATGAATTTGTGGTCATTTTGCAATCATTTTCTGTGATATTTGTATCCAGTTTACTGTTAACCAACCTCCAAACTGTCTTGCGCCAAAATAGCCTCCCACTCAGACTCAGTAAGTGGTTGCACCTCTATGTGCATATCAAAACAATCTTCAGCAGCAGTAATTAAAGCAGCAATAATCTTTTCAATATCTGGTTTGTGGGGAAGTTGCACAGGCGTAAAAGATTCTGTACCAAATACCTCAGCAAACAATTCAGGATCAGGTTGCCAGCGGATGGAACCATGTTGTAAAATTGCCCCGCCTCGTCGCAGTTGAGCGCTACCAATGAATTTAGTACCATCTGGCAAAACCAAATCTGCACCTGTTGCAGTCCCGAAACAGTTGGGGTTATGGATGTAACCTCGCCCAGTTGTACCGTAATGCAATTGTACGTTAAGCGATCGCCATCCTTGAATCAAAAACTCACATATTTTTTCGTACGCCTGCATACGAGTTCCGGTGAGTCCAGATGTCACGACAGCATAAGTTAAATCACCTTGATGCAACACCGCCCGTCCTCCTGTAGGACGTCGCACCAAGTCCACTTTTTCACCTTGCCAAACAAGATGCTGCCAATGTTTGGGATATTTATGTTGATGGTAGCCCAAGGAAATGGCAGGTGGCGACCAAGTGTAAAACCGCAAACTTGGAGGATGTCCCGACTGATGCTGTTCTAACAACCAGCGGTCGATCGCCATCTGCATTTTACCAGAGGCATTTAGTAACGGAATCAGTCGCCACACAGAAATCAAGCAGCACCGAACTCCGATTCTAATGCTTCGTCGTTATTATCGGCGATCGTTGCCACCACAGTTATCAGGCGGGAAACTTCGCCAGCAGACAAATCTGCTAAAGTACGTGTTGCAAGTACCACAACCTGGTTTTCAATGATAGCAAAACGCGATTCAAAGGTGCCAGACGCGTTCATCTCCAACAAATGCCGCGTTAACCTGGGTTCATCTTTGGCTGGTAACTTGAGCACCACAGACCAAACTGTTAATGTATCTTCATCGGTTGCTCCGGTCAGTTGGACAAACACTTCCACTGTGCCGTACTTGAACTTCCACCTGTTACCACCTTCTGAAGGATGACTCACCATTGCGCTGTCATCTTGTTCCAGAGTGCCGATAACGTTTTCGATGATCTCTACGTAGTTGATGTCCTTGGTTTCTTCGATAATCTCATTGATCAGTTCACCGGTTGATGTGGATTCGCTTGCAACCGTTTCTGGATTGGATTGGTAACTTGTCATACAGATTTTTGCCTCGACAGCATAATTGTTACTAGAGATACTTTATACCTTGTATGCCGCTTAATTTTTAGCTCCTTAGGTAGTAGGCTTCTATCAGCCAGTGTAGGAGTGAAGGGGAACATTATGAAGATTTGCGGTACATTCTAACAGTAGTGAGGATGCGTGAATTTATGTCTTCTGTTTCCCAAGCTGTCCAAAGTTATGATATCCGTCAGTTGGGTATTAACCCAAATCATTGGTATGTGGTTGCGCTTTCGCGTGAGGTGAAAACTCAACCAGTGGGTGTGATGCTTTGGAAGCAGGCGATCGCACTTTACCGCGACAGCAAGGGACAAGTCCATGCTCTAGAAGATAGATGTCCTCATCGATTAGTGAAACTGAGTCACGGACAAGTCGTTGGCGATGAGTTAGAATGCGCTTATCACGGTTGGCGCTTTAATGATAAAGGTGAATGTGCAGCAGTTCCCTATTTAGCAGATAACCAAAAACTCCCCAATTGCAAAATCCGCCGTTACCCCGTAAAAGAACAAGACGGTTTTATCTGGCTTTTCCCCGGAAATGCAGAGACGAGAAATGGCGCTTCTTTACAACCAATGGGTGTACCAGAGTGGGATCATCTCAATTACATTGCCACAGTTTCAATTATTAACTGTAACGCCCATTATTCATATTTAATTGAAAACCTCATGGATATGTACCACGGGCATTTGCATGAGGATTATCAGGCTTGGGCAGAAGCATCGCTGGAATATCTTGACGAAGATGCTCATCGTGTTGATGCTCATTATACAGCACAAAGCTATTATAAAATCGATAAAATTTGGTCAATTTCACAATTATTTTTCCCGGCTTTGCGGCGTCTTCATCCTGAACCCTTGAATGTCAGTTATGTTTATCCTCATTGGGTTTCCACATTGGGCAAAGATTTTAAAATTTACTGTTTATTGTGTCCTGTAAATGAGACACAAACAAAGGCATATTTGATTCATTTCACATCTTTAAATGCCTTTTGGCGATTACACAAATTACCTGTGTGGTTTCGGCGGTTTGTGAAAGATAGTTTGTTTGGTGCAGCGCAAAAGTTACTTGATGGATTAGTGCGACAAGATGTACAAATGATTGAAGAGGAACAGCAGGCGTATTTGCAGAACCCTCAGAGGCGAGGTTATGAGTTGAATCGAGCGTTGGTAAGTGTACAAAGGTTAATGAGAAGTCAAAGCGATTTGTAATTAATTACAAATTCATAAATTGTGTTACAGGTTTTGTATTTATTTGGTGTACTGAACACTATGTTTTCGATATTTTATAAGTGCAAAATAAATACAAGTGTCTTAAAATCCTCTATATGAGCTACTGCCTCAATCCTTATTGCCAGAAACCCGCCAGTAATCCACCAACGGCAAAATTTTGTCAAAGTTGTGGCACTAAGCTGCTGTTGAAAGACCGCTATCGAGCTATTAAGCTGATTGGTCAGGGTGGTTTTGGCAAAACCTTCTTAGCGGTAGATGAGGATAAACCATCAAAACCGCCTTGTGTCATTAAGCAATTTTGTCCGGAAGCGCAAGGTACGAACAACACCCAGAAAGCCGCTGAGTTATTTGAGCGAGAAGCATTGCGGCTGGATGAGTTAGGCAAACACAACCAAATTCCAGAGTTGTTCGCCCACTTTACCCAAGATAATCGCCAGTATTTAGTACAAGAGTTTATAGATGGGCAGAACTTAGCTGAAATCTTGGCAGAACAAGGGGCTTTTAATGAAGGGCAAATTCAAGACTTACTTAATAGTTTGTTGCCTGTACTTGAGTATATCCACAATCAGTCTGTGATTCACCGAGATATTAAACCAGAAAACATCATCCACCGTAATGATGGACAATTAGTTCTGGTTGATTTTGGAGCTGCTAAATATGTTACAGCATCTTCCGAGCTACAACCGGGAACCAATATTGGTAGTCCGGAATTTGTCGCACCTGAACAAGTTATGGGTAAAGCCATTTTTGCCAGTGATTTGTATAGTTTAGGTATAACTTGCATTTATTTACTCACTCAGGTTTCTCCTCTTAACCTATTTGACATATCAGAATATGATTGGGTGTGGCGGCAGTATTTGGTGAATAATCCAGTCAGTGATAAACTGGGTCGAATTTTGGATAAGCTTATACAACAGGATATTGATTGTCGTTATAAGTCAGCAACTGAGGTACTAGAAGATCTAAATCCTACATCTGTAAAGCCGCTCAGTGTTGCTCCTTCAAATACTATAAGTGTTGCTCATTCAAATACTATAAATTACCCCTCATTTCGGAACATTCATACCCTTAGTCATTCAGATGCAGTTTTTGGTGTTGCTTTTAGTCCGGATGGACAGATACTTGCTAGTTGCAGTGGCTACTGGGATAAAAGCATTAAATTATGGGATGTAGGTACTGGGCAACAACTTTGCACATTTCAAGGGCTATTTGATGGAGTTCGTTGCGTGACTTTCAGTCCGGATGGACAAATCCTTGCTAGTGGTAGTAGCTCTAGAGACCCAACCATTAAGCTATGGGATGTTAGCTCTGGGCAGAAGAAAAAAATTCTTAAAGGGCATTCAGATGTTGTTTATTCTCTTGCTTTTACTCCAGATGGACAAACCCTTGTCAGTGGTAGTCAAGATAAAACAATCAAGCTATGGGATGTCCTTACAGGACGGGAGCTCAGCACCATCAAGTATCATCACTGGGTGCGTTCTGTGGCTGTAAGCCTTGATGGACACATTCTTGCCTGTGGTAGTAATGACCGAACTATTAGGCTGTGGAATATGCTAACAGGACGACAACTTTGCACTCTCAAAGGACATTTTTTTGGAGTTAGTTCCGTCAAGTTTAGTCCAGATGATTTAATCCTTGCTAGTGGCAGTGATGATCGAACTGTCAAGTTGTGGAATGTTCACACAGCGCAAGAAATTTATACATTTGATAGGCATTCAAGTGCTGTTTTTTCTATAGCCTTTAGCCCAGATGGACAAATCCTTGCTAGTGGCAGTGATGACGACACAATTAAGCTGTGGGACGTTATGACAGGGGAAGAAATTTGCACTCTCAATGGGCATTCATCGGGGGTTAATTCTATTAGGTTTAGCCCAAATGGAAAAGCTCTTGCAAGTTGTAGTTCGGACAATACTGTCAAAATTTGGCACTACGATTAAGTGAAATTGAAAAAGAATGTGAGTTTGGCTTGATGCGGCAAGATGTACAGATCATTGAGGAAGAACAGCAAGCGTATTTGCAGAATCCCCAGAGGCGAGGTGATGAGTTGAATCGGGCGTTGGTGAGCGTGCAAAGGTTGATGAGGAGTCAGGTTGACAGGGGAGAATGATATTTTGAACCGCAGAGGACGCAGAGGACACAGAGGTAAAGAGAAGCAAGCGATCGCGTTTTCAACAAAGTCATTTTGGGAATACTTACTGTAGAAATAATCAGCAAAGCATTCCCGGTATGATTTATTGCCTCAACCCCAATTGCCAAAAGCCGCAAAACCTTGATGGAACAAAATTTTGCCTGACTTGTGGCTCACAGTTGCTCCTGAAAAACCAATATCAAGCGATTCAGCCAATTGGTGAAGGGGGATTTGGCAGAACTTTCTTGGCTTTTGATGCACATCGGCTAAATGCTCGTTGCGTCATCAAGCAATTTTTCCCTTTACCGGAAATTCAAGGCAATTCCCAAGCTATGGCGAAGGCGACGGAGTTGTTTGAACAAGAGGCGAGGCAATTGCTAAGCTGCTACGCAGCTTGATTGTATAATTATGAGTTAAGTAATTAAACTATAATCAGCCACCTATGCCAGCAAAAAACCATCTTTCTCAAGAGCAGAAGGAACGGCTACAAAAAACGCTAAAAGAGCATGAAAATCCATATGTAAGAGAGAAGGTTCTGATTCTATTATTGATGAATGATGGAAAAACTTATCAAGAAATTAGTGATTTTTTAGATATTGCATATCCAACAGTAGCATATTGGGCAGTTCATGGCGACCCAGATAACCTAGAAAGTTTTTTAGATGGAAGAAGAGAAGGTAACTTCCGTAAAGTTACCAAACAATATGAAGATTTGTTGTTAGAAATAGTTGATAAAGAACCAGTAGAATATGGATATGAATTTGGAAGATGGACAGCAGCAAGACTAGCAACATATCTCGAAGAAGTAACAGGAATTAAGTTAAGTGGGTCTCAAGTGAGGAGAATATTAGAGCGAAAAAAGTACGTTTACCTCTGGGCAAAGTATAGCCTGGAGGACAAACAGAATCCTGAAAAACGTAAGGCGTTTAAAGAAAAGTTATCAGAATATTTAAGAATTACTAAAGAAACACCAGAACGTTTACAGGTATGGTTCTGGGATGAAAGTGGATTTAGTTTAAGAGTGATAAGAAGAAAAAACTGGGGTAAGAAAGGTACAAGAAAACAAATTACAGGACAAAGGAGAAGAGGAAGAGTAAATATTATGGGAGGGTTACGTTATCATGATAAAAAAAGAATAAACTTTGTCATTCAAAAAGGAAATGCAGATGTATTTTATGAACAGATAAGAGCCTTGACTCACATCTTGCACCAAGAAAATTTGATGGTACTTCGTTACTCAGTATGAAACCAAAAGTCCTTTATATAGCGAGAAAAGCCAATAAAAATAATGTAGCTTTATTGCACATATTTTTGGTTTGTACGGTTTTCTACGGATAGGTGCAAGATGTGAGTTGAATAATTTTCTTTTACAAGAATGGATAGAGCAAGGAAACCCAATTGAAAAATTTCAAGATAGTTCGGCGAAAATAGTTATTATTCTAGATAATGCTAGCTTCCATAAAAGAAAAGATATTTTAGATAAGATTGAGTCAGAAATGCCAAATATTATTCTAGAGTTTTTACCACCTTATAGTCCAGATTATAACTTAATTGAATTGGTTTGGCATTCAGCAAAAGAATATATAGCTCATAGATTGTTCGAGTCCGTATCACAGCTAGAAGAGTTGTTAAAGAAATTACTCAATCAAGGCGGTCTTGTTATCAAATGGGAGCGCAAGATTAAAAATAAAGGTAATGCTGTTTATTAAATTTAGCTGCGTAGCAGCTTAGTGGGGAGTATCGAATTGTTTACAGGTTTTTTCCAGAGCAGGATTTAGTTGAAGTCATTTTGGTTGGTAAGCGTAATGATGATGATGTGTACAAACGATTAAAGCGTTTGTTAGGGTAATCCGTATCCTACTCCTTGCCTTAGTGAAATGGTGCGTTAGCGTATGCGTAACGCACCCTACTAAATTTAGATTCAAACTTTAGCAGCCGCAACGCTTGGAAGATTCACTTTCAACCGCTTAAACATAGCTTCCCGTGCTTGCATAGCAAGGGGATCATCCAGAGATGACAGCGTGATAGGCTGTTGATACTTCAGTCGCAACGCTGTTTGAATCAACCAGTCGGCGACAAAGGGATTTTTAGGTAACAGAGGACCATGGGAATAAGTGGCGATCGCATTCTGATAAAATGCTCCTTCTGTTCCATCTTCACCATTATTACCCAACCCGTACGCTACACGCCCCAGTGCTTCCACCTTTCCTAGCTTGGTGCGTCCGCCGTGATTTTCAAAACCAATCAAATACGGTTTACTACCTGTCATTTCTTCCAAGTCCCGCGCCAAACGAGTCGCTGTCACTTCTATGACTAAATTGCCAATACAGCGACGGACATTTTCCCCAGGATGCACGGACACCAAATCTAATATCCCCAAACCTTCAATACGCTGTCCAAAACCTGGTTCATAATAGTGTCCCAACAACTGGGGTGAACCACAGGTAAACACTCCTGGAGTTCCATTTTCAATCTTCTCGCGTATTGCTTCCGCCTTTGCTCCCTGCAAATCGCGCATAACTATTTCTTGCTGACGATCTTGTGCGCCACCACCAACAATCACATCTACCGAACGAATATCAGTGGCTGTAGCAGTTTGATCTAAAGGTAAAACTTTAACATCATATCCCCGCCACTGGCTACGGCGTTCTATACAGATGACATTACCCCTGTCACCGTAAGTACTCATCAGCTTTGGATACAGCCACCCAATTGTTAACTCATACTGTTGATTACTCATATCTCTTAACTCGTAACTTCTCACTTATGATGTTTCTTTAGGGACAGGTAGTCACAGGATTGCCACATTGCTCTTCTGGTGCTAGCCATCCTTTCAAGTTTTTGTATTCAACAAACGCCCATTGTCCATTCCCGCCCAAAAGCTTCACCTGAGTTGTTGCAGGAATTTTTCCTAACTTGCGGCTTTGGCTACTAGGGCTAGCATAAACAAAAACGCCGCCCTTGCTACCATAGCCGCGAGTGCTAGTCCCTAACAAGGGAGCATAAACCCATCCTTTTTTACCCGAAAATACAGCTTTTCCTCCTATAGTTTCGGCTTGACTGATTTGTACCCAATCGCCTTGACAAGCGGTAACAGTCGCAATCACACCTTCTGTGTTTGTGGGGATCTTAGCAATTACCCGCTGGTTAGAACCAGGACTAGAACGCACATTCAAACCTTGGGGATCTTTATCAATAATGTATGCATCAAATCGACAAGGTACCTGTTTTGTACGCGTTCTCTGTGCTAATGAGATAGGTTGGACATTTGTCTGACTTTTCACGCGATCTGGAAAAACCAACGTGAAACCTAACCCTCCAGCCCCCTTCCCACCTCTCCCTAACCCTCTCCTTTTAGGAGAGGGAAGCGGAAAAACTTTTTTGTGGGAATGGGCTAAGGTAAAAGCCTCTCTCCTTGCAGGAGAGAGGTTTGGAGAGAGGTTTTCCACATCCCGTGAAAAGTAAGGGGCATTTGTAAGCGCATAAGAAGTCGGTACTTTTTGAAAAAATTGGCAAGCCGTAAAGCTAGCCAACACCGTAGACACAAAAACTATGTGCTTCATGGCACTTTTTCCCCTAATTACAAAATCTTCCGACCAGTCAGGACTTCTCGCACTTCTAGCATGGCTGAATAGGTAGGAAGAATGTGTAATGTTTCATTTTCTGGTGTGTGTTCCAGCGCCGTTGCAATTGCCTGCCGTAAATCTTCTTCGACAATCAAATTAAAATGACTATCAGCAGTTTTTTCGCTGTAACGTAGACGCAGCGCCATGTCATAGAGGCGATCGCCACTCACAACTAAAGTCCCTCCCCGTTCCACCAATTTCTCTGTATCTACATCCCAAATCCAGGAAACATCAGTTCCATCGGGTGTCCGGTCATTCAATACAAGCAGTGTTGTTTTGTCACTACTTTGAGTCACGACACGAATTGTTTCATTCGTTCCTACCGGATTTTTTGACAACAAAATTCGTACCCGTTTGCCGTTAATTTCTAAGTCTTCAGCACGACCAAATGCAGCTTGGAAATTGTTAATCGTATCCAGGATAGTTGCATCATCAACTCCTAACTCACGAGCAGCAGTAGCGGCTGCCAAAGTATTATATTTGTTGTATAAACCTACAAGAATTTGGGGAAATTCCCTGCTATCAAGCGCAGGTTGACTTCTACTAAAGCCGCATTTAGGACATTGGAAATCTCCTAAATGAGACAAGTAAACACCTTTGTAATCTAAAGAGTGTCCGCAATTAGGACAGAATATAGAATCGACGGCGTGAGGAATTTCATCTAGATAATTTTCTGGCTCATTTAAGCCAAAGAATAATACCCGTTGGGGTAACTGCTGACCAAGATAAGATAAAGTTGGGTCATCAGCGTTAGGAATAACAACTGTTTCTGGTGGAAGCGTAGAAATAATTTTTGTCCAGCGCTTGCTAATTGTGTCAACTTCCCCATACCTATCAAGTTGGTCGCGGAACAGGTTTAAGCACAGAATAATCCGAGGCTGAATCGGTGTCAAAATTTTCGGTAGGATATTTTCATCGACTTCTAAAATGGCGTAATCAACATCCAAATTGCCTACTAAGTTGGTAGTTTCTAACAGCGCAGTCATCAAGCCGTTTTCTAGATTCGCGCCTGTAGAGTTGTGAGCAACGCGATACCCTTTGCGTTCTAAAATTGTGACAAGAAGCAGCGATGTGGTCGTTTTGCCATTGGTACCAGCAATCAAAATCACCCCGTTCTTCACTTGCTGAGTTAATAACTGCAACAGTCGGGGTTCGATGCGACGCGCCAGAGAACCTGGTAAAACACTAGCTGCACCCAATCGCAGCGATCGCACTGCGAAAGTGACGCTTTTTGCCACTGACACAGCAAAAGCCAATCGTATCCTGTCTATCAGTTGAATTTTGTTTCCCACATCAGTACCCTAGTATGCTTGAGCGTTACTACTTTGTAACTCTAAGTTTCAAATTTAATCATGTATTTTCGCCAATCGTTGCCAAAATAGCCAGTCGAGGAGATGACAGATAATAGAGTACAGGTGACATTTTAGTTAACTCATTATTGCTTGTCCCCTTATTTCCACCCCAGTTTGCTAAATTCAGCACAAACTTAGAAAAAAAAGACGTGAGAAGGTTCGTTTTGATGAATTGCATAAAGTGGCGCTTTTTACAGAATCTTATTCCAAACTGGCGGCGATTGTTCTCAATATTCCTGCTGCTTAGTTGCTTGTCATTTGTAGATATGCAATCAGCCTTTGCTGGTATTAATGATGACAGATATGACGGCAATGTTTTTGTGGTTTATGCGGGAAACGGTGCACTGGTTCCTCCCAAAACAACGCTAGCAAAAGCTTTAGCCGAGCATAAGCCCACCTTTTTGGCTTTCTATGTAGATGACAGCAGCGATAGTAAGAAATATGCTATTGTCATTTCAACAGTACAAGAATTTTACGGTCGGGCAGCAAAAATTATACCTGTTAATGTGGATACTATCCCTGTCAAACAAACCTATAGCACCACGGAACCCGGTTATTACTATTCTGGGGTTGTTCCCCAAGTTGTCGTGTTCAATCAGTCAGGTGAGGTTGTTTTGAATAAAAAAGGTCAAGTCCCCTATGAGGAAATAGACGACAGGTTTCGAGAAGTGTTTGATTTGTTACCTCGTACCGAATCCGTGCAATTGAAGCGGCGAGCCTTCAATGAGTTTAGTAGTGAGTTAGCTAAGTAACTAACAGGGCAGACACAATTTGTCTGCCCTGTTATTTAGTCTTATTAGATACCACAAAGCGATGAATTCTGAAAGATAATTTGTACGAACAATATTTAAAAATTATTGAGAACTGAGGACCTAGGAAGTCAGGAATAAGTAACTCAATAAATAATGACTATTGACCCTTCGGGTATCTCCTCCGGAGAGGCTGCGCCAACGCCAGTCGCCTAGGTCGGGAAACCCCTTCGGGTATGCGCAAAGCGCACGCCAAAGGCGAACGCCAGTTGCCTGCGGAGGGAAACCCTCCTGCAGCACTGGTCTCACCTCCTGCAGCGCTGGCTCACTAATGACGAATAGAGTGTGCTCTGATGTCAAAAGTTTACACTACCGAGCAACTAATCCAAATTCTGCGGTCTGAACGCCAAGCTTGCCTTACAGGAAAACGCCTGAAGTTAGCAGTCACTGTCTCTGGCAATCCTGTGATAGACCAGTTTATCAGAACCGATGGGCTACAAAAGTTTACGGCATACCAAGATTTTAAAGCCACCATTCACGAATACCAAAGGGAACATCAAGTTTCAGGTATTGTCTGGCGTGAAGTGACTGTTAAAGGTAAAACTTTGCGCTATCCAGAAGTAGATGCTCAGTTAATTGCTTTATCCAGTGACATAGAAACATTAAAAGCGGCGAAAAATGGCGTATTGCAATTTTGGAATGAAGTCACCGTGGGTATGGACTTGTACTTAAGTTGTAATCATGGTAAAACGTATCAACAAATTATAAAAGCTGATGTAGATAGAATTGCTCAGAGAACAGAATGGACAAGTTTATGGAAGTGGGAAAATACGAACTTCTTGGAAATAATATTACATTTAGGATGGGGGAAACCAGAGGAAGCCTGTTATAAACGAGGCTTTCCAATGTCAGGCAGTGAGTCGATTCATGCCGTCAATCCAGGTCATCGTCCAATTGGTTGAGTGAAATGCACTCTATCTGTAACAGAATTTTCAACTGTGCAGAAGAGTAGCATGAAAGTACGTGAAGTTATTAAGCGACTGGAAGCAGATGGATGGTATCTTAATAGAACAAAAGGTAGTCATCGGCAGTTTAAACATCCTGATAAATCTGGTAGTGTACTTTCCAGTGCCAAATTGAGTGTTAATGTACCAATTGGTACACTAAAAAATATCTGGAGACAAGCTCAATTGGATGAAGACTGATGCGTTATTTAGTTGTGATTGAAAAGGGAGAAACCAGCTACGGCGCTTATGTCCCTGATTTACCAGGTTGTGTGGCTGTAGGTGAAACCATAAAGGAAGTCCAAGCTTTAATTGCCGAAGCAATTGAATTTCATATAGAGCGGATGCAGGAAGACGGGTTATCTATTCCCAAACCTACAAGTATTGCTCACGAAGTCGAGGTATTAATGAAAAGTGCCTAAGTGTGGAATTGCAGAGCAACGACGGGATTTGCACCCGCATCTCCTGGTGTATACCGAGGAATTCTCCTGTTTGAACTACGTTGCTGTTGGCAGTGAACCGAATCAAACGGTTATCATTCGTGTTGGCAGACACGTGCTTTGCCATTAAGCTACACCGCCAAAAGAAGGAACTTTGGATTGGTTAATAGTAAATAATATATTGAAAAATCTACCTTTTGGTCATCAGCTATTAGTTATAGTTACGATTACTTAGTACACGACGGCGGAAATAAAGCTACCATTCAAAAGCAGCGAAAAGCCTACAGAATCAGCCTTTTGACTTTTGACTTTTGACTTCCGCGCAGCGGTACTAGTCCCTCCTACGATCACGCGTAGTGTGTCTGTAATCGCAAAGCGACGCGTAGCGCTTATACAAAGTATGTCGGTAGGGCTTACAAAACGGGAAACCCAATGCCAGTTTGCACATTCGAGGAAACTTCCCCAACCCCAAAGGACAACCCGATCCGGCACTCAGTTATATACTGTACCATTAGGCATTGTCACTCTCCGGAGAATTGCGGCAGTCAGGTCAGCTCCTAAGATATTTGCTCCTAAGAGGTTGGCATACCTAAGATCCGCCCTGCTCAAGTCAGTTCCTAAGAGATTAGCATTCCTAAGATTAGCATTCCATAGGTTTGCTCCACTTAAGTCAGCTCCAATAAGGTTCGCCTCACTCAGATTGGCGTTTCTGAGATTGGCACCACTTAAGTTAATTCCACTCAGATTAAATCCACTCAGGTTATATTCGCTCAGATCAGAGTTTTTCAGATTCACTCCCGTCAAGTCAGTTCCAGTTAAGTCAGCATCTAGTAAGTTTGCCTGAATGAGATTAGCTTTGCTGAGTTTTGACCCGTTGAGTTTTGCTCTGTACAAGTTTGCTCCACTCAAGTTGGCTGCTGTGAGATTAGCACCCATAAGATTTGCGCCGTGTAAATCTGCTCGGCTCAAGTTCAACTGGCTGAGGTTGAGTCCACTCAGGTTTGCTCTATCGAGATTAGACCCTTTGAGGTTGACACCAGTTAAATCAGCTTCACCAAAGTCTACTTGTTGCAGGTTCGCTTTAATTAAGTGAGATTTGCTGAGATTCGCTTTCCTAAAGTTGACTCTACTAAGGTTGGCTTTGCAAAAATTCACCTTTTGCAGTTGAGTTTCACTGAAATCAAATTCACTCAAGTCAGTCCTGCTGAGGTTCGCTCCATTAAGGTTAGCTCCTTGGAGAACAACTCCAGTCAAGATAGCGCCATTGAGATTTGCGCCAGATAAATTTGCATGACTTAAGTTGGCATGAGTGAGATTTGCTTTGTAAAGTTTAGCCTGAGTCAGATCCACTCCTCTCAAATCTGCCCAACTGAGATTCACCTCTCTGAAGTTCACTTTTGTGAGGTTTGCGCCGCTCAGGTTTACCTTGCTTAGGTTGAGATATATCCTCTCGGGATATACACTCCTCGTTCTAAACTCGTTCCAAGTCGCTACACCTTGAGCCAGTATGGAAAGGAGTTCAGACTGAGAAACAAAATTCGGTTTTTCTGACATTGCGTTCGTTTGAAGAGGAGCAGGCAAGGGAAAATAGGGAATTGCTAACAGTTTAAGAGCCTTACGGTTTCTCCAAAGGGAAATGCTTCTAAGTCCAACCCACCAGGAGTCACTACCCACAAAACAGGAAAAGCAGGACGTTGTTGGGGAAAAGTCCCGTATCCATCGGTGAGGTAAACACAGACACCACTACTATGCCAGTCAGCTTGCTCGCTAACTGTTTCAAAAAAGGGGACAAAAGATGTTCCGCCACCGCCCATTGGTTTGGGGAACTGGCTGTTTATTGCCAAGTTGTAAGGTCCGTAGACATCTGTTGCTGCATAATAAAGTTGGCATTTTAAGTGCGGGTAAGCATCGATAATTCCTGTGACTTCGCTAAGGAAAAGTCGTAGCTCATGGTCGCCTACAGAACCACTCGTATCCACAGCCACGAATACCTGCACCGTCTCACCTTCAAGCGCTTCTAGGTAAAGCCGTTGACCAATAAAGCGGCGGTCAAAGCCTGTGAAATCTGTTGGTGTTTGCACTAAGTAACGCCATAGGTAGGAACGCCAGTTGAGCTGCGCTTCGCTTAACGCTCCCAGTTCTCGTTGCCATCCTGCTGGTATGCTACCCTGGCTGTTGCTAGACCGCGCTACGGCGATCGCCTGTTGCATGGCGTTACGCCAGTGAGCTTCCAAAGCTGCTTGTTTTGCTTGGTCTAGAATACCACCACATTTATTAGATGCAGAAGTTCCATACAATGGCTCATATAATAAGTCTGTTTCACAGTTTAGACAACGCCTATTCTGTTTCAGCAGTAATTCATAAATCTCCTCGACGCTCAAATTCTCTAGCTTTGGGTCACGTAAAGCACCCGCAGGTAGTTCAAAACCATCTTGTTGGGCAATCATGCCATTGACAACAATATCTGCGGCAATGTTCCACTGCATTTGTTCCCTAGCACCACGACGAGGGATATGAAGCAGAGCAGCGTGCAAGACTTCATGTAACAATAAACCATCGACTTGGGATGATGGAAGAGATGCGACAAAATCGGGATTGATAAATATGTCCTCTCCATCGGTAGCTGCGGTAGCAATTTTTTCAGTCGAAATGACGCGAGCAAACAGCGCCAAAGTTGCCAAAAAAGGTGACTTCATTCGCACCCGTAGCATAGAGGCAGTGATAATCTTATTTGTTTCTGTTGCTAACTTCATCTTTCTATCCCTAATTTTAAGAGCTTTTTCTCACTCTTGACGGAATTCCTCCAACAATTGGGGAAAATATTTCAACTCATCTATAACAGTTCTATCTGAAACGTAGACGCGCTCTTTGGCGTATAGGACGCCAAGGGATGAAAGAAGAACCGAAAAGTATAGTCTTACAACTTCTTAACTGATGAGTGAATTATTATATTGATTCTGATGCTGAATAAAATTTTGTAGCAGATTTAGCGTTTACTTTGGTATGCATAAAATCCTTAGTTATGTAGAAATGCGAGCCGAAAATTCAGTAACTCTTTTCGAGTCGTTGCTGCAAAATTTGGTTTTGTCATCATACTCTCCAAACTTCATGATAATTTATCAAGATGACTTTCTTGCTTATAAGCAAGAAAAATACTTGCCTAGTTTTTTTATCTACAAATAATGATATAAATCGAAAATTCCATTTTTATTACCCAGTAACTGAAAATGAAACAAGTTAATTGCTACAGTGTGGGATAAATAGTTACAGCGCTTTTCACATGATTATTAGACCACAAATCGTAGGGTGGCATTGCCCTTAAAAGCCTACGTGATGGACATTTGAGATATTAGTGAGCAATGCCCACCTTACAGAAAACTGCTGTAAATCAGTGACCAGTGAACAGTGAAGAGAACCAATCCCTAATAACTGATAACTGATAACTGGTAACTGATAACTGATAACTGATAACTGTTAATCATCAAGAGACAGTTTTCACACTGGCACAATCTTACTCAAACAAGATACTCTACCTGCTATTAACAGCATTCTAAATTCTACAAACCCATTAACTCTTGAAAGTCCTTAATAAACTTTTGAAGATTCTCGTCTTTTTGTACCAATTGTGCCAAAGCACCGATTTGTTTTTTACTTCGCATAGTACGAAACAAGTCTGTAGCAAATAACTGTACCCATTCCATTGCTGCTACTTGAGAAATCCAAGTAAAGGCATTGTAAGCTTGGTTAGCATCTGCCGCTCGTATTGCTAAACCAATAGTTGTGGCATAGCGCACAGAAGGTTCAGACGGAAATTTGATCGCATCACCTCTGCCTGTAAAAATCTGAGTTAAATTAGGCAGGTTGTCATAAAGTTTGATGTAAGCATTAAACTCAGCAGCTGTTGCTATTCCCACAGCAGGAGCAATATCCAGTCCAACTGTATGCAGCTGACTTGCCATCTCCCATGAGCGAGGAGAAGGCCAAGCAGGCTGCTGCGGATCAAGCTTGTGTAGTAGGGTAGTACGGAAAGAGAGAAAAGCAATGATTTGCTCGTGAATTTTTGCAGAAAGAGCGTAAGATTTGAAACTTTGAAAGTCCGGCTCAACATGCAAATGTAAAAAGCGATTCGCCAGTGGAGAAGGCATATCAAATACAGCCGCTCGGTCTTCTTTACGGTTGCCTGCTGCCCAAATAAACCAACCTTCTGGTACACAGTTGCCGCACCAAGCAAGCTTGCCATCGCGTTCAACCATAATAATGTGGTTGGGAACAGTGATGCAGTAGATCCGACCTGAGTAAGCAACGCGTTCTAATTTAGCAATGACAGGTTCAATATTCTTGTGGTTGAGGTTGACTACCCAAGTAAAATTGTCGCTTGAGCTGTATCCAGACCCCTGCCGTTTGCTGAAGGTGACACCATAACCCAATTTGATGGCAATTTCACAAAAGTCATCACGTAAACGGTCGGATGCTGTGTAATATTTTCGGTTGCTATCGCCGTCTCCCGCTAGCATAACATTAAGCAAGGTTTGCAAATAAGGCTTGGGAAGAGCTTTGACATCTTGCGGAATATACTTGGTCTTTGACTTTCCGAGAGGAGCTAGGTAGTCATAGAGTGCGACAGAGCAGATAGTGAAACCACTTTCCGTTGCTTGATAGGACAACTTCATGTGCTGCAACAGCACCTCAATGCGAGTATACTTGTCAGGGTTAGCACTTTTGCTTTGTGAAATAGTCACGCGGTAGTTGTGTGCTTTTGAGCAGGAGCCTTCACTCAGGTACCAGCCAAGGAATGTAACCCAGTCCATCATGTCAAAGCTCAAATCGAGGTTGTAGGACTTGCGGGGATTTTTACCATAGTACAGCCTTGAATCTATCTGTCCCTGCGTCATTTTAAGCGCAACAGCAATGCCAGACGGCGAAACACCGTTATTAAGTAGCGCCTGAATACGGTCATAGACCTCAATTCTCTCTTTAGCACGTTGAGGTATTGGAACAGTAAATTTTTCGTCACTGTAGCTGTACCAGTTACCGTTTTTCTTGACCTTAAACTTGAAGAATGGACCAGAAGCTAGCTCGGCAGCTGTCATGACTTCAAACTCCGAACGGTACTTGCTACGAACATACATTCTGTGTTCAGGGGAAACACACAAGCTCACGCCCCGACCTCTGAAATGAAGCATCTCCCCCTGATAGTCTAGTTCGATGTACTGTTGTGGCTTTTGGTACTCAACCAGTTTGGTGTAGGGATTGAGCGTCATGACTTCGTCGTTTTGATTAAGATCACGAAAATACTTGAGACCGTTTTGTGTCATCACGCGAGTTTGGTCGTCGTAGCAGTAACTCCCTACTCTTCTATCTAAAATCAGCTGTTGAGCAACACCCTGCATTGCTGGAGGAGCCATATTGAGTTCATCTAAAAACAAAATCCCTCTGCCAGAACTAGGCAGAAATTCCGGTGGATACCACTTAGAGACACCGTTCTCAGGCACTGGCAAACCCCTTAAGTCAGTGGGAGCCAGTTGGGAGAGACGCACGTCTATGAAGTCAATTTGATGTTTGCGAGCCAGTTGTGCGACGATGCTGGATTTACCAATACCAGGAGGTCCCCAAATCATTGTGCTAAGAAGCAGGTTTTGGCTCAACAGATTGTTAAGGTAGGCTTTGAGGTCTGCTGGTGTCATGGGATTTTGGATTTAGGATGAATGAAACCAAGCTGGCAGGACTTTTGACCTACCAAGGTGTAATTTGACACTTAAATCATTAGAAATTTTTCTCCTAATTTCAACAATACTTTTGTTGGGTATTGGGGTTAGGCGTGACATTACACACGGTAATATCATGGCTGCTACTTACAAGAACTTGGTAGCAGTTCTGGAGGAGCGCTTGATTGCTGGCAACTGATTGAGCTAAGTCTATGCTATGTGCAACAACTTCTTACAGGCGAATTCCAGAATTATTTTTTCCACTGCCTCTTATTTAAGGATAAAAATATCAGGAGGCTGAGTGGTGATAGTTGACTCTTACGATGCTGTCTCACTCAAGTTCAACAGCTTTTTTAGCATATAACGCACCCATTACAAATTTAACATAGTCATTCTATTTGACTATGCTAAACTCAACGATTCATAATGTAAGTATAAAGACACAAACCAGCTTTGTAGAGAAATTGGATTTTTAGAGTTTAAACTTGATATGAACTCTATTCAAACCCTGTGCTCTTCAGAATGAACGCCCTTGCACGCCCGGGCTTTTAACTCTAAGTAAATAGCTCAAGTCCATCAAAATAGACTGATTTCTTGGTGTATTAAAGCGTTTATTCCTCTTTCAAGGACTTGAGCTATTTGCTATTGATTGAAATCACTGGCGATCAGAAACAACAAATGATAATCATGTTAGATATCATTTGGCTACATCTAACCGTTAAACTGCTGTCGATGGTTGCATTTGACACAGTAATAAAGCAAACCATTGATTTGAATCTGTCCACACTCTTTGTGGTACTAAACCCTTTGCTTTTAACTCCTGTTGGATAAAATTGAGGTCAAATTTGCGCGAAATTTCAGTGAGGATAGTTTCGCCTAAGCTTAAATGAACACTCAGGTTCAGGGCGTGTAATTGAACGGTTTGCGAGCGCAAACTCCTAAGATGCATCTCAATTTGGTTTTCCGTTTCGTTGTAAAAAGCCCAATGTTCAAATTGTGTGGTGTCAAAATTGCCCTCAAACCGCTGATTTAAATGCAGCAACATATTAAGATTAAACGCTGCAGTTACTCCCTGGCTGTCATTATAAGCAGCTTCCAACAAATGTTTTGGCTTTTGCAAGTCTACCCCCAATAAGAAAAACTCCCCCACTTGTAGGGCATCTGTAATTTGAGAGAAAAATACATCACACTCTTGCGAATTCAAATTACCCAAACTACTTCCGATAAAACAAATCATCCTACTAGGTAATGAAGTAGGTTCAAGTTGTGCCAGCGCCATTTCGTAAGTTCCCGCTAGAGCTTGAACTTGTAATGTGGGATAATCTCCCAGTAGAGCAAGAGCGCTGCTTTCCAACATCCCTGCACTAACATCAATTGGTACATAGTGCAGAAAGTAGCCAAATTGATGATACGCATCTAGTAAAATGCGCGTTTTGGTAGAGCTACCGCTGCCAAGTTCCACGAGTTCGCAAGAACCTGTAATTTGAGCTATTTCCGGGGCGTACTGTTGCAAAATAGACGTTTCCGTTCGCGTCAAGTAATATTCTGGTAACTCACAAATTTGCTCAAATAGCTCAGAACCCAGGTTGTCGTAGAAGTAACGCGGGGGTAACGACTTGGGTTTTTGAGTTAATCCCTTAACGACATCACTTCCAGCACTAGGAGAAACAACCTTAGTTGGTTCCAACAAACGCTTAATTTTTAAGCGCGTTTCCAGAGTATTTTGAGAACTTACCTTGTTGCTGGCAGCTTTAGATATTGACATTCAACCTCCGTTTGCTTGCTGTGATAAGTTGCTTTTGGGTACAAACTCCAACCTGAGCCAGTGAAACACACAGCCATAATCGATAACATCACGCCTGGGCAAGATTAATTCTGCTTTCCTCTTATCTTTTGGGATTTTTCCATGAAATTGACAGGGATTGGGTTTTGTAGTAGTGCTGACACTGTTGGCGAATTAAAAACCTAACCCCCCAGCCCCCCTTTCCTACGAGGAAAGGAGGAACAAATTATCCCCTCTGAGTAATAAAAGCTGCTTTTCTTCCCAAACCTTTTAGGACACTGTTGGCGAATTAAAAACCTAACCCCCCAGCCCCCCTTTCCTACGAGGAAAGGGGGAGCAAATTATCCCCTCTCCTTGTAGGAGAGGGGTAGGGGAGAGGTCAGTTACGTTTGTTTGCCAACAGTATTAGCACTTCAGCCCTACTACACACCCAATCCCTAATCAGCTGCACAACGAAACCCTGCTAAAATTTGGCGTACGCAGGGATGATACCAGTTACGAAAACTACAACGCAGCGCCCAAGGACGAGTTGCCCAGCTACCACCTTTTAAAACACGGTGCTGTTGGTCAAAATAAACTTGCGAATATCCTGTGTAAGGATAACTTTGGAAACCTGGGTAACCATCAAACCAGGAAGCTGTCCATTCCCAGACATTTCCCAAAGCATCATACAAACCATAGGGGCTTTGCCCAATAAAAAAGGCATCTACAGGCGTTGTTTTTCCTATGAAATTATCATAGTTACAATGCTTGAGTGTTGGTTCTTCATTTCCCCAAGGATAAATACGACGACAATGAGCTTGTGCATCCCAACTCGCTGCTTTTTCCCATTCGGCTTCTGTGGGTAAGCGCTTACCGACAAACCGTGAATAGGCTTCTGCTTCGTACCAACTAACACCACAGACTGGATGATGATCCCACATAGGATTTTTGCACCAGTAGAGCGGTTGTGTGACCTGCTCAGTTTGCAACCATTCCCAGCCGGCGCTACACCACCAACGAGGATTTTGATACCCTCCCGCTGTCATAAATACTCGATATTGGGCGCAAGTGACAGGGTAGCGGTCAATCGAGTAAGTCTCTAAATAGGCTCTGTGCAGGGGTTGTTCGTTATCCAAAGCATCAACTGAATCATCACCCATCTCAAATTCGCCTGCTGGAATTTGAATCATCTCGCTCAGATTATGGGGAGAGTGAAGGAGTGAGGGAGTGAAGGAGTGAAGGAGTGAAGGAGTGAGGGAGTGAGGGAGTGAGAGAAGTTTCCCCCCCTCCCTCACTCTCTCCCTCTCTGGCTCCTCTTCTCCTCTCTCCTGCTTACTCAATTCCAAAACAAAAGAAATGATCTCGCTGTGTTGGCTTTCGTGTTGAAGAATAAAGCGCCAAAGACGCTCTTGTTGCTGTATATCCGCTACTTCCAAGTAATGCAAAACTTTTTCTCTAACTGTGTCTAGGTAATAACGGATTTCCTCTAGGTTTGGCAATTTGACGCGCTCTTTTTTGGGTAACCCATCCGCTGCAAACAGCTTGCGGTATCGCGGGAACAAACACGGTAAACCTGCAGTGCGTTCTAACAACCATAAAGACTCGGTGTAACCAATATGCCCCAAATGCCATCCAATGGGGCTAAAGTCGGGATGAGGTTGACAGCAAAAAGTAGCTTCGTCAATCCCCTCAAATAACGCCAGAGTTTTGGCACGACATTGGGAAAAAGCACGAAAAAATGTTTCTTTTAAACTAGATTTGTGCAATTTGGATATCACAGTCTTCTCCAACACTGATGATGCTATTTTCAGAGCAAGAAATCCAATTTCCAGTAGATAGCGGTTCCGATGCAATGATTACGGACTTGGGGAAAGTGGGATGATCATCTGTCCAGTACAGAGAGGGAGCAGGTGATTTTGTGCTAAAGCGAGAAGCAATAAGGCGATGTCCATCACTGATGATTACATTAGCGAAGACATCGGTTTGATAACTTTGCGCTAACTCTTGAAGCTTAAGCAACGTTATTTGTAAAACCTGCTCTAAACTTTTACCAGGGTTAGCTTGCCATTGGCTTAGCAGCAAAGCAAAAATATGTTCTGAATCTGTCGTTCCCTTTATCCACTGGTAAATTTCATCGCTTAACTGGCTGCGTATTGGTCTGTATAATGTCTGCCGAAACTTATCGATTCTACCATTATGAATAAATAGCAGACATTGGTACTGAAAAGGCTGACAGTTACTAAAATCGAGTGCTTGACCTGCTGTTGCACTACGAACATAAGCGAGCATACACCCTGACTCAATATAACGGCTGAGGCTTGGCAGGTTAATGTCATTCCAAATAGGCAGTGTACTTTTGTAGGTAAATGGTTCGATATCCTTTTGAGCATGATACCAACCAACACCGAAGCCATCAGCATTGACCACTCCAGAGAGCATTTCGCGGGGTTGATAGCTTTGAACGACAAGCGAGTGTTCAGGCTTGTACAGGAGAGGCTCTAGAGAAACAGGTGAACCGAGGTAGGCAAGTAATCGGCACATAAAGGTGTTTGCGCTCCATGCTGTAGAGATTAAGCTTTGAAAATGAGATTTTCCTCAATAGGGGATGATTTTATGCTATAATAATAGATTAGCTCGCTCTAGTGCAAAAATTCGACCTATCAATACTTTACATATAGCAGTCCTAAATCATAAGCCCTGAGTCCTTACGGGCACGCTACGCGTTCGCCCTTGGCGTGCCCGAAGGGCTTACATAAAATTCTTTCTTCTTTATTTACTTCGCGTCCTTTGCGCCTTTGCGGTTCGTTAAAAAGTAATTTCCACAAATCTGATAGGATTGCTATAGTTAAATGATTTTAGCCTGATACTTTTGTGTAGTGGTGGAGGAGGTGGCTAACCAATTCAAAATTCGCAACGAAGAGAAATTCAAAATGGAAAACAGCAATTATGACAAGCATCTTGGCTGCCAAATATATGCAAATAAAATGTGGGAAAGTTAGTAGTTAGTAGTACTGTTTGACAACTTACTAATAACTAATAAGTCTTAATATGAAAATTCCCAAATCTATCAATAATAAGACTTACACAAATTAATGAAAAAATAAACCGCAAAGGACACGTTCGCGTAGCGTGCGCTGTCTTCGCATAGGGATAAGAGTTTGAGAGAGTTTTTGCGTAAATCCTGAATAAAATTATTTTTTAATAATACAATATTTAGATTCTAAGAGTACCTCTAAGAAAATTCAGGAATTAATCTGAAACCGCGACTGAGGGCTGAAGGCAAGTCGAGGTACTTCGCACAGAAGTCATTCGGCACCTTACGCCAACAATTGCAGCGCTCCAAATTTTTCAGGATGCTTCTCTCCTCTCTACAGCCACTGGCTCTGGTAGATAAAGCCGTTCTTCGCTAGCATCATATTCAAACAGTTCTGTGTAGCGTCCCCAATCAACTGCTGTAGCAAATTGTCGCTCGGCTTCTGCGTGCGGAAAATGTTCATCTAGTAAATCAAGAAAGAAATCTGCTCGCATTGATCCATTTTGTTTTTCTCGCAACGTCTGTACTATACTGACCAACATAGGCACACGTTGCAGTACTTGCTGCCGGAACAGGTCTTTACTTCTTAAAATCGTTGTGGTGGCAAAGTCCCGCCCAATTTGAGTAAGCTTAACATCCCCTTGTGTGACTTCTGCAAAGCCAAGCATCACAGCAGCATCAAGAATCGGCAGGAGATCATCCACTTCTAGCTGTATTCGTTCTGCCAACCGGGGAATATCTTCCTTGCCTTCTGGTTTCTCCACAATCAGTTCTAGTAGACCACTGATACCACCTACACGTACATGCGGCAGCGACTGGGCATAAGGCGATTTAGATGCTTGTACAGGTGTGGGGGCTGCCATAGCGACTTCCCCGGTGACTTCGGCTTCTGGGTTGGTCATGACTGTGTAGATATAGTCTACCAAGGCTTTGAAGCGAGCGTTCGTGCGATCGTGGGGGCGCGGCAAATCAATCACGAGTTCACCACGAACGTGCCCTGGATTCGATCCCAGAATAATCACTCGATCCGCGAGAAACACGGCTTCTTCAATGTTATGAGTGACAATCAAAATACTTTTGGACGGAAAGGTTCCAGCATTCCACAAGTCGTCGATTTCACCCCGTAAGTTCTCAGACGTTAGAACATCTAGCGCACTGAATGGCTCGTCCATAAACAGGACTTGTGGTTCCAGAACAAATGCTCGTGCAAAGCCAACCCGTTGCCTCATACCACCGGATAACTCTTTGGGATAGGCACTTTCAAAACCATCCAAGCCCACCAAGTCAATTGCTTTAAGTGCCCGTTGTCGTCGCTGCTCCCGCCTAACGCCTTGCGCTTCCAGCCCCAACTCGACGTTTTCCTGTACTGTTAGCCAAGGTAGCAGTGCAAAGCTCTGAAAGACCATTGCAACATCTTGGTTAGCTCCTTGCAAACGTTTACCATTGCTGATCACCCGCCCTTCACTTGGTGGAATCAAGCCTGCCATAATCCGCAATAAGGTGCTTTTCCCACTACCACTGCGTCCCAGCAACGCCACAACTTCACCTGCACGAACCGTTACATTAATATTGCGCAGAACTCTAAACTCTCCTTTGCCTTCTGGTAGCGGAAAACTTTTATTAACCTGTTCGACGGCAATCAGTACTTCATTAGTTACCCGCGTAGTCGTTGTCATGGTTGATGCTCCCGTTATAGATGATATTTTTTTTCTGCAAGTCGATACAGTTGTAGCCAGATGATTCGGTTTAGCCCAACCACATACAGGCTCATCATGCCAATCCCCAAGGTGATGCGCGGCCAGTCGCCTACTTCTGTCGCCTTAGCAATGTAAGCCCCCAACCCAGTTGCAGTGAGAGTGGTTTGCCCCCAAGCGACAACCTCAGCAATTATGCTAGCGTTCCACGCTCCACCAGTAGCAGTAATGCCGCCTGTGACCCAAGCAGAGAAAATACCAGGGATGATTAACTTACGCCACAATCGCCAGCCACGCAGACCAATATCTGCTGCCATCTCGCGCAAATCAGTGGGAATGCTCATCGCTCCGGAAATGGAGTTAAACAGGATGTACCATTGGGCACCAAGAGACATCAAGAAGATGCTACCCCAATTGATGCTGATATGGGAACGAATGAAGAAGAGAGTCGCGAAGGGAAAAATGAAATTTGCTGGAAACGATGCTAAGAATTGCACCACGGGTTGCAACAGGCGTGATAGTCGCGGATTGAACCCGATCGCCACACCAATCGGTGTCCAAATCAGCGTTGCCACCACCAGTAGCACCAGTACGCGCCCCAAGGTAAGTAACCCCAACACAAAAGTCTTGAACACCTCACCCAGTCCTACCGTTGTAAGAATAAAGTGCAACCCAGTCACCAGCAGTGCACCAATCACGACTAACAAAGCGAGGTTGTAGAGGCGATCGCTCACGACTTGCTGATTCTTATCCACAGGAAGCGGCTGACGCTGTGGAGTCAATGATGACAGAACCCTGTTGACGGTTTCGCCTACTGGAGTCAGCGTCCGCCCAATCAAGCGGGGAAGTCGAGCTGCTTTGAACAAATCGAACAGCCAGGAATTGGGAGCCTCTGCTGCCGAACTCTGTTCTAGCCGGAACTTATCCGACCAGGCAATTAGCGGTCGCCAGAACAGTTGGTCTACCAGTAAAATTACCACAGCAATGGTCAGCAATGCCCAAGCCAAAGCAGGCAAATCCTGAGCGGCGATCGCTGCTGCCACATAAGACCCAATTCCTGGTAAAGTGTACTTCTGGTTCAAGACACTAATCGCTTCACTGGCAGCAACAAAGAACCAACCGCCCCCAAAACTCATCATTGCGTTCCAAATTAGCCCAATCATCGCTGTCGGCACCTCCAGCTTGGTGAAGCGTTGCCAGAGTGAAAGCCGATAAAGCCTTGCTGCTTCGTCGAGTTCGCTTGGTACCATTTTCAGCGATTGGTAGAACGAAAAAGTCATGTTCCAGACTTGGCTGGTGAAAATGGCAAAAATCGAGGCAGCCTCTAATCCCAGCAGACTCCCAGGAAATAAGGCAATAAAGCCTGTCACCGTAATCGACAAAAAGCCCAGAACCGGAACTGACTGTAAGATATCTAGGAGTGGGATTAAAACTTGTTCGGCACGGCGGCTTTTGGCAGCAACGTAACCATAAATTAAAGTAAATACTGTTGACCAAAACAGCGCGATAAACATCCGCAGCGTTGAGCTGGCAGCGTAGTACGGCAGATGACGCGGGTTTAGGCTCACACCAGGCACTATATCTGGCGGCACAAAACTGACGAGAGTTCCCGCACCCACACGCGCAATCACCCCTATTAAAACCAATGTGCCCAGAATCAGGGCAATATCAGCTAGACCGAAAGGGAAGCGTCGCAGTGCTTCTGGGGATGGAAAGGTCTGCTTCAGCATACGTTATGGAAGTTTTCCCCAAATGGTAGACAGTCTCAATTTAACCATCAAAGTTATAAATTCTGTCTACTTTCTTATGTAGAGACGTTGTATGCAACGTCTCTACAACGCAGATCCTAAATTCTGATTCCTGATTCGTGAGTTGTGGTATAGTCCCCTAACTTGAATGATTAGGATGAACTGATAACTCAGCGCTTACTGCTGGTCAATTTCTCTCGTAGTTCTGTCCAGTGAACCCCTGCTAAACTAGGTAAGACAACGTGAGCTGCTCCCACTCGTTCCACCGGACCAAGTCCCACAGCCCACATCGCAGCCGCAAGCGCCGCCTCAATACCTGATGTTGCATCTTCGACGACGACACATTGCTCAGGTTGAAGTCCTAACTGTTCGGCTGCGTAGAGAAATAAGTCGGGTGCAGGCTTGGATTGCGTCACGCTATAACCGTCAGCAATCACATCAAAATAATCAGCAATTCCCAGTTTCTCGATCACTGTGCGAGCATTTTTGCTTGCAGAGCCAAGCGCTATCTTGATACCAGCTTGCTTCAACTCATCTAACAACGCAATTGCCCCAGGTAATAAATCCTTTGGTGTGACTCTTTGGATAAAATCCACATAGTAGCGGTTCTTGCGCTCCATCATCTCCTGGATATGCGCTTCTGAGTACTGCTTTTTACCAATTATTTTCAGCACCGAGCCGCGACGAGATACACCCCGCAGCGCTTCGTTTGCTTCACGATTAAAGGGTAATCCCTCTTCATCTGCCAGCTTCTGCCAGCCTAAGTAGTGATATTCTGCGGTATCTGTTATGACACCATCTAAATCGAATATAACTCCGCGAATATCCAGAGGCGCTACGTGATCTTGTCTAGGACGTAGGTCAAACTCGTGCCACTCGCCGCGCCAATGCAGCTTGAACTGCAAACGTTTCCAGCCAGGAGGCAGTTGTGGCGTTGCTACGGGTCCACTTTCTGCAAGTTGGACACCACCAAACCCCAGAACCACAGCTTGCCAAACACCACCAGCACTAGCCCCGTGAATTCCGTCGTCAGCGTTGCCACGGACATCTTCTATATCTACCAATGCGGCTTGCATAAACCGTTCGTAAGCTTCTTTTGATTTGCCTAAATCTGAGGCTAAGATGGCGTGAATTGCTGGTCCCAATGAGGAACCATAAGTAATGTCCGTACGCGGTGCGTAGTAGTCCCAGTTTGTCTGTAGTATTTCTTGGGTGTAGGGAAATTCCTGTGATTGCCGCATCAAATACAGAAGCATCAACACATCTGGCTGTTTGAGAACCTGCCGCTTGTTTCCTCCCTCAATGCCCAAAATGGCTTGCATGGAACGGGTGCGTGGTTCGTAGTCAGCCAAGTTGATATCTTCTAACTTGAAAAATCCCTCGAACTGCTCGATCAGTCCTGTGGATGAATCGTAGGAAATCCATATATTGGTGATGATGTCTTGCCAACGGGAAAGTCGTCCTGAAGTGAGTTGCAGTTTCTGCTGTAATGTGCTGAGGCGGTCGGGGTAGGTGTTATGCAGCCAGTCATACACTAAGAGCGCTTTCTCTAAGTGCCATTGCACCATCCGGTTCGTAAACACGCTGTTGTCTGCGAGTTCGTGGTATTCATCCGCTCCAATCACCCCACGAATTTCATACCGTTCGTCTTTGGTGTCATACTCAACGCGGCTCCCCCAGAACACAGCGGTATCCAAAATAATTTCTGCGCCGCAGTCTCGCATCCACTCGTCGTCGCCCGTGGCTTGCCAATAGTTCCAAACCGCGTAAACGATATCAGCGCTAATGTGAATTTCGCGATCGCGGCACCAAATCCGGATGTCTTCACCGTAAAAATCATTAGGAGGCAACCAGCGCGGTGTCACTTCATCACCAGTATCTGCGCTTTCCCAAGCATACATTGCCCCTTTATAGCCGTAGTGAGATGCCTTGCGTCTTGCCCCATTTAATGTATGGTAGCGGTAAGACAGCAAGTTGCGAGCGAGTTTTGGTTGAGTGTAAGTGAAAAAGGGCAAAATAAAAATTTCTGTATCCCAGAACACATGACCGCGATAGCCAAAACCCGAAAGTGTTTTCGCGGGGATACTGACTTTATCATCATACAATGGGGCAGTGATCAGCAATTGAAAGATATTGTACCGGACGGCAAGTTGAGCTTTGGTATCCCCTTCAATCAAGATGTCGCTTTTGTGCCAAGCTTGATCCCATGCTTGTACATGAGCATCTATCAGCACCGGATACTCAGGCAGTTGAGCAAGTTTTTCACAAGCTGCGTGAGTTGGATTATTCACATCTCGCGATGTAAAAACTGTCACCAGCTTATCCACCGTTATGGTTTGTCCTAACGAAGCCAGGAATGTGGTAGTTAAAGTAGGATAGCCTGGTGGACTGGCGACTTGTATCGAGGCATCAGTTCCTGATACTGTCATTCCCACAGCCATCCCCAAGGCGATGCGGGTGTTGCGAGTTTGGAGGTGCAGCCATGTTCCTTGGTCGAACTTGCCTTGGTCGATCAATTCCCAGTGGTTGAAACCTTGATTTTCTGGATATCCGTTGATGCTAGCTTGAACTTCAATGAAACCGTCAAAATCTACTGGCGTTAACCTCAGGCGCAGCCCCAACACATGCTCATCCGCCCGACTGGCAAAGCGTTCAAAGTAGAGGTCTATTGTTTTCCTGTTTGGGCTTCGCCAACGTACCTTACGGCTCAGAATACCTCGGCGCAAGTCAAGTTGCCGCTCATAGCTCAATATCTCGCCGCCTTCCATCCGGAAGCGTTCCCCATCAACTATGATAACCAGCGGTAGCCAGTCAGGACAGTTGGCAAGTTCGGTGTATACAAGAGGAACATTATCATAGACCCCATGAATGAAGGTTGCTGGCAAGTCATTCGGAAAACCTTCCTCAAAACCACCCCGCGTTCCCAAGTAACCGTTGCCAATTGTGAAAACGGTTTCTCTGTGGTGAACCTTGTTGAGGTTAAGCTGAGTTTCAATGAGTGCCCAATCTGTATAAATAAAGTGGTGGGAGTAATCTTTTTGATCCATAACAAACCAGGGTTTTTGAGATGAAACCGTTACCGTTGCATATGTTGTTCTAAAATTTTTTCAGCCCTAGGTTTGTAGAGCAGATGGAATAAACTTTCGAGATAACGAGATCTGGCTTCGCCGCTTTCTTGATTGACAAAGTTCCAAAAGCTATAGATTTTCGCTAACAATAACAACTGTTTGCTGTGTAACTGCCAGTTATATCTGTTACGGATGTGCTGAATCGCCCACTCTGATACTTTGTCCCAGTGTTCTAAATAAGCATTGCACTGGTCAACAAAGTTCAATATCGTCTTGGCTGTTCCTTCTAGGTCTGTTGGATTAAGATGAAAACCATTTTCTCCATCTTCGATAATTTCTAAGGAACCGCCAAATTGAGTGGCGAAAGTTGGCAAACCGGAACTCATAGCTTCGAGAATCGTGCGTCCGAAGGCTTCAAACCGGGCAAAATGAACGAATATTCCGGCAAAATCCGCAATAACACGGTATGCTTCTCCAAGGTCATCTATAGGCAAGTGTATTCCTACCCAACGGATGTGACCATGAAGATTATACTCATGGATGATTTTGTGGAGTCTTTCGATTTCTTCTACTTCTTCTGAATTTATGGCTTGTTGCGGATGCAGCTTATCAGTCAGAATAATTAAGTTGCAACGCTGTTGCAATTGTTGACTTTTGCCAAAGCATTCCGCCAAACCTGCAAGGTTATCAAGAGGAGTCATCGCACCAACCGCGAATATGGGTCGCTTGCTTTGGTTCTCTAGGTGTCCTAGTATTTGGGGATCTTCGGTGGTAAAAAGTAGGTCTTGGACTTTTCTGCTAACAGTAATGTCTCGGTCTTGTATCTGGTTATAAGAGAAGAAAATCTTTTCATTCACCCCTGGGGGTACCGTATTGAACTTAGGACTAAACAGGTCAATGCCATCGACCACATGATATAGCTCGGGCATCGTAAAACATTTGTAAGACTCATACTGACCGAGTGTATCCGGTGTCCCCACAATTTCCTGGTAGGTCGATGTGATGATGAAGTCCGCAGCATTCATGCCGATGACGTCTGCTGTGTATTGTGCTGAAAAATGGTATTTCTCTTCTAAATTCTGCCAGTACAAGTTGCTGAACAAATTTTTGGGTTTTTCTAACGAGTGAGCAATGTTGCACTGGGTAACTTTCAGACGGCGGGCAAGCAGAAAAGCAACTAAGTTACCATCGCTGTAGTTGCCAATGATTAAGTCGGGACAACCCCCAAATTGAGCTAAAAGTTCTTTTTCTGCATCCAGGGCAAATGTTTCTAGGTACGGCCAAATCTCGTATTTAGAAATCCAGTTTTGCGTGACATTGGGATTAAACTCAGCAAAAGGAACGCGCAAAATCCAGGCATTTTCTGTTGAGTCAACTTTTTCGATGCGGAGGTTACACAGTGTTCCTTCGCAGTTGGGAATCAGGCGCGTAAGAATAATGACTTGGGGTTTAATACCAAGCACGTCTAATCCAGCAAGTTTGATTTCTTCTTGCAGTTTATTTTCTAAGTTACGCGCTTGCTCAAGAACATAGATCACTTGACCTGTTGTTTCAGGTCTTCCCAAAGCACCTTCTTGAGAAATCCAACCGTGTATGGAAACGAGGACAACCCGAAAGACTGACGGAACGCGGGAAACAAACGCTTCTAGAATGGCTGGTTCTGGAGTGACAATCAGTCGGTCGAGGAGTTCTAAGGTTTCACGCACCCGCGATGCGGTGTTACCCCAACCCGCTTCAAAACCGAGTTCTTGGAGGTCTAAGCGAAATTTCTCGTAAGGTTCGTTGGGGGGACGTTCGTTGAGGAAACTCAGGGCTTGCTTGACTTGTTTCGCTAGCTGGATCACTGAGACAATGCGATCGCCTAGGAGCAAGGGGACGCCATTGTAGGAACGTTGGTGAAGAACATCAAATAATAACTCTAACCAGTATTGCGGGTCAGTCAATACTTGAGCGCACAGGTAACGGTTGAGGAAGCTGAAACCTTGACCAATGTTTCTGGGATCGCTAATTCTGGGGGTACCGTGGTAAAATGGACTGAAGTCTATTTCTAAAATTTGGGGTTGAAAGCGGTTGACAAAGCGATCGCCCACATCTAACAACCCTTGTGGCGTCATTTGCTCGAAGCCAGTCATATTTGCCCCAAGCCGCCAAACTTCCTGGCTACCAATCCTCGGTCGCAAAAGAAACCAAGTATAGTCCTCCTCTAAAACGATTTCATGGGTGTAGTGTATGAGTTTCCCTATAGAGGAAGAGTGGAAAAAGTACGCTGGCTTTTGCGTATACTGGCAGTAGTCGGCAAAAGCTTGTAAAATCTCGTTTTTCAGGAAGTACCTTTTATCTAAGGCACTTAAAGTATTGACTAACTGACGCAGAGTAGTTTTTTCATCACTGTTTAAGACAGTTTGAACCAGTTCATGCATAGCAAATTCCTGAACATTAGCTAGACCAAGACCTCATTCTTCTCCACCAAAAAATGAAAATCGTTTTGTTTGTGTATAACAGTTCCAACAAAGGGTTATTTCTCCCCTACGTTAGCGCATATCTTGCTTAAGGGTTCAGCTTCTACACAAAGGTTTTAGGTATCTGTTTACAATCTGAAACCATCTTTATTTCAGTAAAAAATATGAGATATTCTAAGAATAATGTCATATGTGCTACTTTTTTTCTCTATTTGCTAGTTAAAAGGGAGCATCCCAAAGCAAGCAAAAACCTTACTTACCCTCATCCCCTAACCCCTTCTCAACAGCGGGAGAAGGGCAATAAGAGTAGGACTTGACTCCCCTCTCCCTATTTGGGAGAGAGGTTGGGGGTGAGGGCAGAATGGCAAGTGTGTAAAATTGGGATGCTCCCAGTTAAAAAGCATTTAAATTGATGGGATGAAGCGGACTCCAGAAAGCTTTCATCCCTACAGACGGCTCAAATTGCTTGGAAAAGAAGCGCATCACCAAGGACAAGGGAAGCCACCCCGGATACTGGACACCATTGATTTTAATGAGTTCAAAGCACTACTACACCTTTGATATAGTCGGGTTCTAGGTGATCGCTAATAAAGGCTTGAGGCACAGCTTCCAAGGACTGGTAACGATGGGTAATCCACGAAGTTACATCGATCTGCTTGGCTGCGAGCAAGCCAAGTGCTCTATCGTAGGTACATGGGCGTCCGTCGCTGCGGAACCCTCCTGACGCGCCAAGGGCAACAACCAGCGTTGGTTCCATGAATTGTAAGTTATTCAGTACGCTCAAATCTACACCTGCATGACCCAACCCGTAGAGTAGAACTGTAGCCTGTCTGCGGATTAAGACAGGCATATCTCTAAAGACGGAACCAGCACCGCAAGCATCAATTAAAAACTCTACTCGCCGTCCATTAGTCTTTTCCTGGACAACTTCGGCTAAATCAACGACTTGGGGGTCAATTACCTCTGCACCAAAGCAAGAGGCTAATTCCCGCTTTCGCTGATTCGGTTCGCTGACTAGAATCAAGCCATCATAGTTTAGGACTTTGTACAGATATTGAATAAATAATAGCCCCGCAGGACCAGCACCAAAAATCAGAATTGACCGCACGCGTTTATCGATATCTTCAGCATTAATTACATAACGGGTACGCTCGCGTGTCACCCTATCTAAGGCGTGACTGATACAACCAAGGGGTTCTGTGAGAACAGCGGCGATAGTTTCCAAGTCAGAATTAATGGGTATGACATTTACAGCAGGAACCGCTATATATTCCGCGAGTCCTCCCGGTAAACCAGTGATGCCATGTTCTGCGTAAAACTGACATTGATGGGAGTCACTACTGGCACAGTATTCGCACTTCGGTTGTCGCCGTCGGCTAACACAGTTCAACACCTGATCGATAACGACGCGATCGCCTATATGCAAATCTTTAACTAGGCTCCCTACTTCTTCAACGATACCAACAAGTTCATGACCTAGAATCTGCGGCTGCTCTACCAGTGGAATCGCCTTTCCTCGCTGATTAATATTGTAGTTGGCTTGCCCAGAAAAGATGTGAAAGTCCGTGCCACACAATCCTACTGCTGACACACGTACCAAAACCTCATGTTGCTGCACCACAGGGCGCGGTACTTCACGCAACTCTAGCTTAGCTATGTCCCCTAATACCATCGCTCTCATACTTGAGGTTTTCGATGTCAAATGGTTCATGTTAAATCCTAAGGAGATTAACCATATTCTCTTTCTTTAGTAACTATCCTAATACTAAAGGTCTTTGCTATACTTCTAGCAAGTATTAATTCCTTCTCATAATCTATGAGAAACGCAGAAAGATTTCTGTGCTATATTAATGCTTTTTGGTTAGACTTCTTGTCTCTAACCTTTCAATTCAAAATTGTAAAACCGTTTCGCAAGGAGGAAGGTTAAATGGAGGCTTCTGGTAGTAGTAGTAGCCAAACTACTATTCAGGAATCCACAATGTTACTGTCTGACGAAGACCCAGACCATAGTATCTGCGGTGGTCAGTTGGCGTCTGCGATGAATCTGCCCTCAGTGGCTCTCGTTTGAGTCATGCAGTTCATCTCTGGTCGCCACTGGGCACGGCGACTGCAAGAATAGGAGATGAACAATGCAAAATTTAATTTCAACTGCATAGTCTATAGTTGCCAGTTCCTTGTTCTTCTATGAAGATGTCAAGAAATTGGGGAGTGCGTCTTTTTCATCGGTTGTTTTGTCTCAAGCGTGGTGCATCAAGTAGGCTGATTTCTGAATCATTGAAGTAGGAAATCTGCATGATAAACTCATGCAATTTTATTCTGCCTACATTTCAAATTTTAACATCACAATTAACCAAATTAGTACACAGAAAACAGTGAACAGTTATCAGTATTGTGCCTTTTCACTGATAACTGTTCACTCTTCCCGATTGCACTCATTCAATTTTTTTGAATATAAAACCACAGATGGACAATAAATAAAAGTTTTTCCTCTGTCTTCCCCCCAATGCATCGGGGAAAATGATGGGGGTGGACACTAGTTATTTATCTATATTTGTCTGCGTGCATCTCTTGTACATCTGCGGTTCCAAATAGCCAAAAACCGGATTTTTGCAAAAAAAATACTGTACAAATAACTGTACAAAACTTGATTTACAAAACTGCATTCCAAAAATAAATTTTAGCTTGTCATAGAGGTGAAGCCATGCAAGTTTCGTTACCTTCACTGTTTAAGCCACGCCAGGAGAAGCCTCAGCTTCTACGGCTATCAATGCCTGTGGTGGAAGAAGCAAACACCGAATTAGGAAAATTATTAGTATCACTTAATACCAAACGTAAGGGCTTGACCGAAGCAGAAGCTTGCGATCGCCTCAAGGAGTATGGCTTCAATGAAGTTACTTACGAAAAACAAGCATTGTGGTATTTATTATTACTAAATTCTTTCAACAACTCTATAATCTATGCCTTAGTTGCCCTGTCGCTTGTCTCCTACCTAACCAAGAATATGGAGACAACCATTGTGCTGATGCTGCTGGTGATAGTGAACGGATTACTGCGGTTTGTGCAGGACTATCGTTGTAGACAAACAGTCGAAAAACTCAAGGCAATGGTAAGTGTCACTGCTACGGTTAGCCGTCGGGACAAACGCTTTAATCGCGAACGGCGTCAACAAATTCCTCTCAAGTATTTGGTACCCGGAGACATTGTTCACTTATGTGCTGGAGACATGATACCGGCAGATGTGCGGCTACTTTGTGCCAAGGATTTGTATGTTAGCGAAGCAGTTCTTTCTGGGGAAACTCTTCCCCTTGAGAAACACGGCACTTCGGGCAGTGTGGTTGAGAAGATGGCAATCAGTCACAGCGCCAACAGCAAATATCCGCTGGATACATCCACAGTTGGCTTCATGGGAACAAACGTCGTCAGTGGTACAGCAACAGCAGTTGTGGTAGCAACGGGGAACCGTACCTGCTTGGGTATGCTGACAAAGAATATGGTCGGCAAACGGGCATTAGCTAGCTTTGGACAAAAACTCAACGGCTTCAGGTGGTTGTTGATTGGCTTCATGGCAGTTATGGTACCAGTCGTGTTTCTGATGAACAACATCGGCAAAGGAAACTCGGCAGGTACTTTCCTCTTTGCCATTGCGATCGCAGTGGGTTTAATTCCAGCAATGCTGCACATGATTGTCACGACGAACCTTGCACGCAAAGCGAGGGCGATCGCAAAGCAGAAGGTCATCATCAAGCACTTGAATGCTATTCAAAACTTGGGTGCGATGGATATTCTCTGTACCGATAAGACAGGCACACTCACCCAAGGCAAAATCATCTTGGATCGGTATTTGGATATTCATGGTCAAGAAAACGAGGAACCTCTCAAGTATGGTTATCTCAACAGTTACTACCATATGGGTTTGAAGAACCTGCTAGATGTCGCTTTACTCAAGCACGTAGAACTGAAAAACACTTGGGAACCTGCACAGGATTATTGCAAAGTCGATGAAGTGCCCTTCGACTGTATTCGTCGTCGCGTGTCAGTAGTCTTGAAACACCAACAGCAGCAAATCCTGATTTGTAAAGGAGATGTGGAAGAAATTGTTCCCCTCTGCACTCACGCCAAATCTAATGGTCAAGTCGTTCCCATGACCGAATCTTTGTATCAACAAGTATTCCAAGTGACCCAAAGACTAAATGAAGATGGGCTGCAGGTGATTGCTGTTGCTTACAAAGAAGTTTCTACATCCAAAGATAAGTATGATACTAAGTTGCATTCATACGTATCACCTCACCCCGCCCTTACGGGCACCCCTCTCCTTACCAAGGAGAGGGGCAGGGGTGAGGTTTTGAACGCAACTTGGTATGAAATGAAAGATGAAAACAACCTAATACTAGTGGGTTATCTTGCCTTCCTCGACTCACCTAATGATAGCGCTGTAGAGGCGCTTGCTACCCTCCAGCAGGATGGGGTTCGTGTAAAGGTCATCACCGATGACAACGATATTGTCACTCGCAAAATCTGCAAACAAGTCGGGCTGTACGTTCACCATACCGTTTTGGGGAGTGAGGTGGAACGCATGACAGATAAAGAATTGGCAGATATCGTAGACACCACCACAGTGTTTGCCAAAATGTCACCTCTGCAAAAAGCCCGCCTCATCCGCATCCTGAAGCGCAAAGGTCACACAGTTGGCTACATAGGAGATGGCATGAACGATGCTGCATCTTTACGAAATGCCGATATTGGTATTTCTGTCAATACCGCTGTAGACATTGCCAAAGAGTCGGCAGATATTATCCTACTAGAAAAGAGCTTGAAAGTGTTGGAAAAAGGCGTTCTTGAAAGTCATCGTATTTTCGGCAATGTAGCGGCATTACTGCTGGCAAAACTCATTCATCGGAAGCGTAGAATAAACAGTAATACCAAGTTGCGTTCAAAAACCTCACCCCCATCCCCTCTCCGAACTTCGGAGAGGAGTGCCCGTGAGGGTGGGGTGAGGTGAGACCAGTGCTGTAGGATTAATAAATAAAACTTATGCCCATCTCTAAAATAGAAGCCAAGCAGCTCTTACAGCGTCTTATTTTTGAGGATGCAAGTCCTCAAGACTGGGTGCAGGATGTTTGGGGATTGAGTCCAATATTGGGAGACAGTGGAGCAAAATTGCTAGAGGTTTTTGAAGCGTTGATAGAATGTTGTCCGGAAGAGAAATTAGAAAATTTGCTGCAAACCTTTTATCAAGAGTCCCTTGAGTGAAAGGTTACACTGATTTGCCCCGCCCAATGGGAATCAAGCAATTGGACAATTGCCTGCACTAACTTCTGCGGCCTAACCTCCACAGGCTGCAACGATACGTCCATACCGTTGTTTTGAACAAGTACCAACAATTGTTCTTTTTTTAATTTACAAAACTTAAATAAACTGTTACATTAGTTTACAAAGCGGAAAAACCACAGGTTAGGAGTTTTCATGAGCACGCAGCCACATCATTAATGACTAAGGTGAGCGCCACTTCTGTTACGCAGATGTACTTGCACGCGTAGCTCCCGGATTGGTTTTACCGCCCTTGTAGAAAAGCTCAATGTTTCGCAAAATCCCATAATTCCTTTTGTCTCGCTCTTGGCGCTCCCTGGGGTTCCAACTAGACACGGCTTGATGGGAGAGCCAGCCTGTTTAGTACTTGAACCTCCTACGCTCTGATTTTAAAAGCAACAAGTTAATAAATAAACCAGGAGATTCTGACGATGTCCTTATCTATTGAGTCGGCGCAAAAGATTTTCTCTGGCACTCAAGTTCCTAGTCCAATTCCAGCCGCCATAGCACTGTTCGATCAACTGAGTGTTGACGATAAACTGGCATTACTCTGGTTTGCCTACACTGAACTAGGTCGTTCCATCACTCCCGCAGCGCCTGGAGCTGCACGTCTGCAATTAGCAGAAGGACTGCTAAACCAAATTAAGCAGATGTCTAATGACGAGCAAACGCAACTCATGAGGGATCTTGCTGGTAATGTTGACACTCCCATCAGCCGTTCCTATGCCAACTTTAGTGTCAACACTAAGCTAGCTTTTTGGTTTGAGTTAGGAGAGTTGATGAAAAAGGGCATTGTTGCTCCCATCCCGCCTGGCTATCAAATTACTGATGGCGTCAAAGTCGTGCTAGAAGCGATCCAGAAACTCGATCCAGGTCAGCAAATTACGGTACTTCGTAATACTGTAGTAAACATGGGGTTCGAGCCTGAAGTTGATTCCAGTGGGTACTCAAAAGCAGCTAAAGAACCGATGTTTCCGCGTACTGGGCCAGCTCCTTCTAAGCTTACAGTTGAGGGTATTACAGAGCCTGCTGTACTAAGCTATTTTGAAGCTCTGAACACAGACAACTTTGACGCTGCTATTGCTTTATTTACTCCCGATGGTGCCGTGCAACCGCCATTCCAGAAGCCGATTGTTGGTCGTGAATCAATCGCTGCCTATATGCGTGCAGAAGCGCAGGGGCTTAATATTATCCCACAGCAGGGTATAAGCGAGGCTTTACCAGATGGTTCTAAGCAACTGAAAATCACAGGCAAAGTCCAAACTCCTTGGTTCGGTGTCCAAGTTGGTATGAACATTGCGTGGCGGTTCTTACTCAATCCCGAAGGCAAAATTTTCTTCGTGGCAATTGATATGCTGGCATCTCCTCAAGAACTGCTGAACCTGCGTCCTAGCTAGAGCGATCACGCAAGGAACACCGCCCTAAAGGGCGATCGCCTTCTCCAAACAACCCGCCAAATCTGACTTGCTCATTTGACCCTGGGCAACCTGCATCACTAAGTTATAAGCCTGCTCATTCGTCAGATTGAGGGAATAGCCATTCACCCGCAAAAATGTATCCATCACTGCAAACGCCGTGCGTTTGTTACCGTCGATAAACGGATGGTTCATTGCCAGGTGATAAAGGTAGGCTGCTGCTTGCTCATAAATAGTGGGATGCAGCAGCTGACCTGCGAATGTAGCCTGGGGTTGAGCAAGGGCTGGACAACAGCAGATTCCAGTAGACCACGATCCCTAAGACCATAACTGCCCCCAAAGCTGGAAATTTGATCTGTGTAAATAGCTAAGACTTCATCCAGGGTAAGGAACTTAGGAACTGGCAAGGCGACGGTAGACCTCCTCTCGTTCTCGCTTAAAAGCTAGGTAAGCTTTCCAGGTGTCATTCTCCTGCAATTCACTTTGGTGCCTGGTTTTTAAGGAGCGCACAAACTCAAGTACCTGTTGCAACGCAGAATCTGGCACTTGGTCAAGTTCCTGAAGGAGTTGTTCTTTGATTGTCATCATCCTAAAGTTGAAAACGTTGAAAACACGGCTTTTTTTATTTTGCAACTTCCAAGGCGATCGCACACCTAGGGCAGTTATGCGTTTGCGGTTAGCCATGTTCAGATTGTAGGTGACTTCATGCAAGGCTTGCTGGATGGTGTGACCATCCACTCGAACATCGTGACAGCGTCGCTTGAGGTACTTTATGCTTGGGAAGTTAGGCGTACAGTTATGAGTGATAAAGCGTCACAATAAAGACTGATAATAACTTAAACATTTAATCATGGTTCAGGCTACAGAGCATATCTATATTGTTAGGGATGATACCGTCTTGGGTGGTGAACCTATTATTCGAGGAACACGCACACCCGTGAGAGCTATTGTGGAAAGCTGGCGGATGGGAGTTGCACCTGAAGAAATCCCGCAAGGTTTACCCCATCTGACTCTGGCTCAAGTGTTTGATGCTTTGAGCTACTATCTCGATCACCAAAGTGAAATCAACAGCTACATTGAGCGTAACCGAATTCCAGATGAGCTGATTGACCCGTTGGTTCGAGACTTATGAGCCGAGTTTTTATCAGCTTCTACCTGGATGAGGATGTTAACGTGTTATTAGCAGATTTGCTTAGAGCAAGGGGGTTTGAAGCAACCACTGCACAAGAGGCTGGTCAGCTTGGCAAAACTGATGAAGAACAGCTAGCTTATGCAGTCAGTCAGGGTATGACGTTATTGTCTCATAATCGTGTGGATTTTGAAGCTTTGGCACAAGCTTATTTTGCAGCGAATCAAGAGCACTACGGGATTATCTTCGCTGTTCGTCGTCCACCCCAGGAAATTTTGCGCAGATTGCTAATTATTTTGAATCAAGTCACAGCCGATGAGATGACAAATCAGGTTCGCTACATCTGATAAGCGATCGCAACTTAACTCATTCATTGGGGCGATCGCTCTGTCAGGTCAGTTATGCGTAGGCGATCGCCCATGCTAAGATTGCGGGTGACTGGATGCAAGGGTTGCTGCATGGTGTGGGCATTCATATCAAGATTAGTGCTGTAACCATTATTGGCATTTATATGCAGACAAGGGGTGCCGAACTAGACAAGTCGCCTATTCCTGGTAATGCCCTATTTATGCTCCAGAGAGCCATCGTTCTTGCACACCAGCTTTCTGAATAGGTGTGTATGAACTTTCACGCCAGAGAGTTAACAGCCTTTGAATATATTGCCTACCTTCATAATCTCCTCTTGCTGCATCAAGTAATTTACTAGCAATCCATTTTGCGGCTGCATCCTGTTCTGTAGTCAGTAGACACAAACAAGTTGTAATAGCTCTTACATACCATAATCCAACTTCAGGATTGTAGAATTCAACTAGTTGTTGCTTTAAACTTGCGAAATCTCTAGTTCCATCAGGATGTAGAAGAAGTGATATTGTTGCTGCTGCTCTAATATTTTGATTTAAGCTCAAGTTATTACAGATTTGGCTCAAATATGATATGTCATCAATAACTTTAGATAAGTTTGTTTTGAGAAATTCAAGTTCTTCTTTACCCTCTCTAACATGAGAAATACGCCTTGACCTCACTAGCAAATAGTTCACTATATGAGGTAGTAAAGGAGCCTCTAATGGTAGATTTAACTTGAATGGAGAAAAATTAAATAATGATGCTGCATCTTCAGATACACATTCTGCAGATGCTACTAATAAAGAACTACGCAAGTCTTGCTCACGCTCTGGAGCTTCTTTTATAAAACGACCCCAGACTGCAGGATAGCGAAGTAAAATTTTTGGTTTTTCTGTAAACTTATCAATCATAATCTTTAAGATTTCTTGATTATTTGAATTTTTTATATCTACATTAACTATCTCTTCCTCTTCCCAGAAATAAATAGCAATATGTGGATAGTCTTCTACTAGCTTTTTCCATAAATCTGGACTCATTTTTTTTATGTTATTACCATGTATGATATGCTTGCTTTTAAGAACCAAGTATTTCATAGGCTGTTTTTCACATAATGCTTCAAACTCTTGATTGCTGATAGAACTTAAATATTGAATTTGCTCATTTAGCGAATGCTCTTCATCTAATGGTATGAAGACACCTAAATTAGAAAGAATTTGATTAATGCTCTGCTCTCTTTTATTTATAAATAAACTTAAAATTTCTATCATTAGTAACCGTTTTATTTCTTTATTGAAACAGGAAACAAAATAGATTAACAGTAGAATTTTAGGGAGTTTTAAACGATTATTTAATATATCAAGTTTAGCAATTTCTTCTAGCCATTCTGGTTGGCTATAAACGATGTCAAGAAATCCATAATCTCTAACAGGTTTAGCTTTCTTATTATTAGAAAAAATTTTTTCTTTGTTTAACAAAATTTTAAATAGTCTAAGTTCATTGAATGAAAGACAAAGCTCATTAGCAGCGATACTGTAAGAATCTTCACTATTAAAACTAATAATTGTTAAAGTTGTTTCTAATGCTTCGTCTGTGAGATCAAACCATTGTTGACCTAGTATAATTTTGACAATAGCTTTTAAAAACCATTTCTTGACAGGAATAGGTTCTCTCCTAAATCGAACATCTGGATGCACTTGGCTAGAAGTTAACACACATGAGAGGTAATCAGAGGGAGAAGAGATTAGGAAATTAGTAACCTCTTCCACTTTATCGTGATGATCTGGCAATATATAAACTAAAACAATAGCAGCACCTATACTTTCAGTTGGATTATTGTCTTGAAGGCATGAAATCAAAAAGCTGTACAACCATGACTGTGAATTTGACTGGCTCACTTGTATTAGAGCATGAAGTAATTCTATTTCTATAGACGCAGCTAACGGTTCAAGGCACTTTCTAAACTGCTGACGAACACGCTTATCTTGTTCTAATACACCTTCCTGTAGTAATCTCGCCGATAAAATAGCACCACGTCCCAGTCTTCGTCTCAGTAACCGTAAATTTTCTTCATCTCCTTCGTTGAGATTTTCTAGTACTTCAATCGCTACTGCTAGTTCTGTTCGACGCCCGTTCTCAATCAGAGCACTCAAGAGAAAATGCATAACTTCACGCCAATGAGCATCACCTGCAATTAGCTCAATTCGTTCACGTAATTCCTCTGCATTGACTGACTCATAAAGGAACTCTGCAGCAAAAAATTCTTGTAAAGGACGAATATCGAAACGCACATAATTACCATCAACGGGGGTACTAACTAGAACTAATCTGTCTGTTGTAGCCCTCATTAAAACCTCAACAGTCTCGTCAACTTCTGTCTCCACCATTTGCGACACTGCATCTTTTACGAGTTTTCTAAACTCATTATTACGATCTAATCGTGTTTGAGCGCCTTGACTTGATTCTGCTCTAGCATGTAAGACAAATCCGAGGCGATTATGTACTGTCTTCAGTAATTGTTCCTCTTCACGTAAAAGTTTAGCTAATCTTTTATCTGGCAAGTTTCTGTTTGCTTCCCTCTTCCGTATTACCTGATAGAAATTAGTAAATAACTTCCATTTCCTCTCAGGTGGTCTTTCACCATCTCTGACTACAATTGCCATAATATGAGACTGTAAAGGTGTAGTCATCAATTCACGAACAGCAGGAGACTCAATAGCAGATGTCAAAATTTGAAGAGCTTTTTTGGCTTCACTTTGAGAACGACCTAATTCGAGTAATGGCTCAGCACATTCAAGAGCTTGTTGTGGAGAAAGACTAATTAATTCGATGGTAGGACCATCTAAATCTTCAAATTGTCCTGAATATCCTTGGGGGCGAGATGTACACACAGTCAGAAGGTCAGCATTGATGTCTAAAGCAACATCATTAACGAAGCGGCATACTTCTAGAGCAACTGCATCTTTAACGTCTTGAGGAACTTCATCTAATCCATCGAAGACAATGAGCCAACTACGATTCCCCAGTAACCGTCTAAGTATACCGACGTTAACTTCTTGCCCGATACCAGCACAAATAAACTCTGCTAAGTAGGCTAAAATTCCACGATGCTGACTTTTATCTCGCTGTCCAAACCATTGAGCAAATTCTTTGAGCTCAATAGAAATAGGTATTCTAGGTACTGAAGGCCAGAATCCATCCTTTTCAATTGCCTTTTTAATTTCATTTGCTAAGGTTTTTTGTTTGCCTGAAATACGAGGTACGTCTTTATTCAGGATTAATGCTGCTCGCTGAATTTGACAAAAGAATTGGGTAATTGTTGATTTCCCCTGCCCAGGACCACCTTTTATAAACCATACTCTAGCTCGTGATGGATGCTTGCCCCAAAGCTGCCACTCTTTGGTGTCTGGTTGTTTTTCGTCAATACGATGACATCCAGCTGCAGTTCGCACTAGCCACTGCATTACTAATCCTTGAAGGTTATATTCATTACATCTAAATGGGAGGTCAACAAAAAGGTGGTGGATACCTGGGCGTGTTTCTGCAGTAGATCCAGCTCCTGCTTGCTCTAGTTTGGTATATTGTTGCTCATCTAGTTGAGACAGTATTAAGAAGCGGAGAATTGTCTCTACTTCAGCTTTTGCATCTTTAAGTTGATTGAAAATCTCGGTCAATACATTCCCTGGTGTAAGGAAGTGCCTATAATAATCACTAATTTCTGGCTGAAGTGCTAGCAGATCAAGAATCTTACGACCGCCCCATATGTGAAAGTGATTTTTCAGTTCTGGGTATTCATTGGCAACTAGTTCTCTTGCCTTGTCAAATACACCAGTTTCAGGGACTCCAGAAGGATCGATGTTAGTTGCAACAATCCAGTTGTCTGGCCATTTCCGCTTAGAATCAGGATTCTTGAACTCTTTCAACTCTTCTCGAATCTGAGCTAGTAACCATTTCTGAGGATCTTTGGAAAGGTTAGGCTTGTGAAACTTTGATTGTATATACCAACATCCAGACCAGCGGTCTGTTTCACTTGGATATGGAGCTTCACCTTCAAAATATCCATCGCGTCCACCATCTGAACCTGGACTAAATCCTGTAAGTCCGAGCCCAAGGACGCGTAGGGCAAGATGATTTACCAAGTGCTCAAACGTATTTGGATCTAAGGGGTTCAAATCGTAGCTGTCAGGCATCGTTTTTCAGGATTATGGGATGTTTGAACAACCTACAGCTAGGTAGGAGTGGGCAATGCCCACCGCAAACTTTGATAAGTTTTAGAACGAGTATAACGCAGGTGTAGAAATCGATACTATAAAACTACCGCCCTACACCTTAAACTTCTCCGTAATCCGCTGCATCGCCTCCTCCACATTCTCCCGACTATTAAAAGCTGAAATGCGGAAGTAGCCTTCACCTGCTGCACCAAACCCAGAACCGGCTGTGTCTACAACATTGCAGGTGTGCAGCAACTTATCGAAAAAATTTGAACTGGACAAACCATTGGGCGTTTTCAGTTCTCGTGAAAAGCCACGTCTGGGGAGAGCGATCGCAAAGGTGCCAGTGCAATCATGCGATCGCCATTTCTCCAACAGCAATAATTATGGTAATAATTACTCTCACTAAATAGTATAAAATTTTGTTTTTTGTACGGTTGGTGCGAAAAGCTATAGAAATTACTTAATAAGTATATTAAGTCAATTCTTATACGTATAAAAAAGATGAGAGAACGAAAACGCGACCAAATTAAGCAATTTGTACTAACTCATCTCGGCGCAAACTCTCCACCCAACCGTAGACGCAAGAGAAGAAAGGTTGCTCGATACGTTGCCTACAAGGTATTGGGGCTAGAGACACAAGAAGGGCGGCTAAATGACTCGTATAAATCTCTAGAAACAAATGACGAGACGGATTGTATTTATTGGGAAATAATGCGACAAATGTCAAAATAATTCTGTTCTGTAATTTTACTAAAAACAAGCAAACAAGCTTAGATTTTCGCCCCTTCAAGAAAACCTGGAGGGGCGAAATGATATCTGTGTCTAGTTCTTGGAATAGCGATCGCCTAAGATTCTTAAGAACTCAAAGCTATGTTGTAAAGCGGTTTGTAATCCGCTGCATCGCCTCCTCCACATTCTCCCGACTATTAAAAGCCGAAATGCGGAAGTAGCCTTCACCTGCTGCACCAAACCCAGAACCAGGTGTGCCTACAACATTGCAGGTGTGCAGCAACTTATCGAAGAAATCCCAACTGGACAGAGCATGGGGTGTTTTCACCCAAACATAAGGTGCATTCTCACCGCCAAAAACTCCTAATCCAGCATCTGTCAGTTTCTTGCAAATAATTTTGGCGTTTTCAAGGTAAAAGTTGACTAATTCCTTAATCTGTGCTTGTCCTTCTTCAGAGTAAACCGCCTCGGCTCCGCGTTGCACTATATAGGACACGCCATTGAATTTGGTGGACTGGCGGCGGTTCCACAGTTTCCACAGTTCTACATCGGAACCATCGGCTGCTTTTGCTGTGAGGTTCTTCGGTACGACTGTGAGCGCACAGCGAGTGCCGGTAAAGCCTGCATTCTTGGAGAAGGAGCGAAACTCAATCGCACACTCCCTTGCTCCTTCTATCTCGTAGATGGAGTGGGGAATTTCTGGATCGGTGATGTAGGCTTCGTAGGCTGCATCAAAGAAAATGATAGAGCCATTTGCTCTAGCATAGTCCACCCATGCCTTCAGGTGTTCTTTGGTAGCAACGGCTCCCGTGGGGTTATTGGGGAAGCAGAGGTAAATTAAATCGACTTTCTGAGAGGGAATCTCTGCTGTGAAGTTGTTTTCAGCGGTAATTGGCAGATACACTAAGCCCTCGAACTCGCCCTTATCGTTGGCTGCTCCAGTATTTCCCGCCATTACGTTGGTGTCCACATACACAGGATACACGGGGTCAGTGACGGCGATTATGTTGTCGTTGCCGAAGATGTCGAGAATATTGCCCGTGTCGCATTTGGAACCGTCGGAGATGAAGATTTCAGATGCATCAACTTCGCACCCCCGCGCTTGGAAATCTTGTGCCGCTATTTTCTCCCGCAACCAAGCATAACCTTGCTCTGGACCATAGCCCTGAAAGGTGGTGCGATCGCCCATTTCTTCAACTGCCTTAATCATAGCTGTGCGGCAAGCTTCTGGCAGTGGTTCTGTAACGTCACCAATCCCCAGCTTGATGATCTTAGCATCAGGGTTAGCTTCTGCGAAGGCATTTACCCGTCGCGCAATTTCGGGAAATAAATATCCTGCTTTCAGCTTGAGGTAGTTGTCGTTAATCGTTGCCATAGTCGTTTGTTACAAATCCCATAAATAAACAGCTTACTGCAATTGCTATATGTTATTTAAAATGAGAAATGATGCTTTATTTAGAGGCACTTTCATGAAAACCCGAAGTATCAAAGAAGAAGCTCGACGCTTAATTGATAAGCTACCTGAAAATTCAACTTGGGATGACCTGATGTACGAGATTTACGTCACGCAAGTTATCGAGGCTGGGCTTGCTGATAGTGAAGCAGGTCGGGTGACATCTGTTGAACAGGTACGTAAAAGGTTTGGATTACCTGAGTGAAAGTTTTTTGGACAGATACAGCCGTACAGCATCTTTCGGCAATTTACACTTACATTGCTCAGAACTCGCCCCAGTATGCTGAAAGGATAGTTGATAGATTAACTAGGCGCTCCCAACAAATAGCTCGTTTTCCTTTATCTGGTCGAATTGTTTCAGAATTTGAAACTGAGCAGATTCGTGAAGTCATAGAAGGTTCTTATCGCATTATCTACTACGTTAAGCCTGAGCAAATCGATATTCTGGCAGTCATTCACGGTTCGCAGCAAATAACATTCCTTCCAGAATCATCGGAGTCATGACTTAAAGTGGTATATAGCAATCCGATTTGATTTCTGAAAAAATCTAAGTATGTGTCAGCGGTTGGGATACGTTGCAATGCAATTCAAATGAAGTTTGTAGTCATAAAATGGACGCTTTCATTAACCAACTGATCGGTTTCATCATCGGAATTCTGTCCTCATGGGCGTTCTGGTATCTGCTCATAATCGCAAAGCCCAAAGTGAAAGTTTCACAGCATATTGTTTTTAACAAACGGACAGGTAATCTCCTCGTAAAAATTGCGAATGAAGGGCGACGGCAAGCAACAGACATTCAAGCGAGTCTTGCCCTTATAGAGCGCAAGCCCAGTGGTCGCTTTCAAACTTTATATGTGGCACAATTGAAGCGAGACAACCTTCCTGCTCTTGCACCAAAGCGCGAATCACATCGACCTTGGGGAATTCCTACAGCGTTTGTATTCGTAACCCATGAAGGACAAGCGATTCTGGAGAAATTCCGCTCCTCAAGTGAGGGTGAAAAACGCATAGTATTTACCATGTCAGCTATAGATGGATTAAGCGGAACCAAAGTAGTATCGCAGGTTGCATACCGTTTAAACGATCTAAAATATGGTCAATTTGGCTTGTGGCTAGATCTTATCGAAGACAATGCACAATTGCCTCGCGATCAAGCCATACAAGACGAATGCGATGGTGATGAACAGGTATCAATCACTTGAAATTGCTTACTGTCAATTCCTATGTACAATACCTTTGAGTGTGAGGTTGTAATTGGCAATTTCTCAAACGCTATCGAAATTCTGAATCGCTGCAAATCCTTCCGACTCCGACGAGTGATTTCCTGGTCGTATAGAAAAGAGCGTTTGCATTTTAGCACCCTGAGCAGCTTTCAACTCAGCTGTTACGTCTGAGATAAAGAGAATTTTTTCTGGTACGACTCCAATAGCATCGGCTATTTTGTGATAGCTTTCGGCTTCTCGTTTAGAACCTGTTTGGGTGTCAAAGTAACCGCTGATAAAACCAGTCAAGTCTCCTACTTCACTGTAGCGAAACAAAAGCTTTTGCGCCTGAACACTGCCAGAGGAGAAGATAAATAGCCGCTTAAGCGCCGTTGTCCAGCGTTCAAACGCGGGTTTTACGTCTGCAAAGACCTGCGATCGCAATGTACCATCCCGATACCCTTGCTCCCAAATCTTGCCCTGTAACGATTTTAACCCTGTTGATTTGCGGTCAATGGCAATCAAATGGTGTATGTACGCAACAGCCGCCGTTGCTTCCGTTCCTTGCCAATGCGGTACTGATAACCCTTGTGCTAAATCAGTTTCGTACTCTTGCCTTAACCATTGCAAATCGGTCTGAACTTCTGTATCCTGATGCTGAGTTGTGAGAAAATTTGCTACATGGTCACGGGCAAATGGAAATAACACCCCAAAGACATAATCAACTGGGGTAGTCGTGCCTTCAATATCCAAGAGGATAACGTCTGCGGTATCGGAATAGCGTGCAGTCATGACTAAATCAGTAAACAGTTACCAGTTACCAGTTAACAGTTAACAGTTAACAGTATCAACTGATAACTGATAATTGATAACTGACTATTCAGCGACATCCTAAGCTGTCACGAGTTGAGACGCCCGTCACCGGATTGACTCCATCAGCACGTTCGCACATCAACTTCGCTTCGTAGGTATCAAGGATTGCACCAGAAAAATCTGCTCCTGTAATGACCGCTTTCAAGAAGCGACTGCTGGTGAGAATAGCATCGGTAAAATTGGTGTTCGTTAAATTGGCTTCAGCAAAAATGACGCGATCGGCAAATGTTCCCGCAAGATTTGCTCCGCTTAAGTTTGCTTTCACAAACGACGCTTTGGTGATAATCGTTCCACTGAGATTTGCTCCTTGGAAGTTTGCCTCCTGCATATTTGCACCTGCAAAGGACGTTCCGTGTAAATCTTTATTGGAAAAATCTTGATATCGTAAGTCGGCAAGCGTATAGTTAACAGTGTTTTCCTGTGCCAGAACAGCAGGGGTATTTAAGAGCCAGCAGCCTGTCACCCAAACGAGGAGCAGGACAGAGCAAATAGGCTGTAACCAAGCTTTAACTTTGTGCTTCATTGAGAATAAGAAAATATTCCGAAACTAGTGAAATACCTTTTTAGTCACCATACTAAATTCACCATACTAAATTCACCATACTAAATAAGGTGGTTGTACCGCGTTATTTGGAATGAATTTTTATCATATTACCTGAAAAAAGAAAGCGCTGCCTTAAGATAGGGGATTTGTGGCTGTAATGGTTTGTAGAAATCCCCACCATTTTGAACACTCTAAGCCTCAGTTGTGCTACGGACTCCGGCTAACACTAGATTAATCGCTTCCTGAGTGTGCTGTTGTAGCATATCCTTACTCAAGAGCCGCTTGCCTTTCCAAAGAAACTTGAGATTATCAGTAGCGCTAAAGTAAAACACACAGGTGCCCATAATGTTAACGGCTGTGTGGCGGGGATCAAGTGTCCGAAAACATCCTTCCTCTATACCCCGTTCTAAAATCCGTTGCAGCGTTCCATATAGCAATTCCCCGGTTTCTTGAGGATAGAATTTACCCTTGTTCTGAAGGGCTTCCAAAAACAGAATCGTTGCCAAGTTGAGATTGCGGGATAACTGCTGGAGAACCTCCCTTAAAAAGGTCGCCAGGGCTTCTTCGGGCGAGAGTTGGGCAAAATCAAATTTCTCAAGGGGCTGAAGATGTTTGGTAAACGCCCGCTCTAGCATCGCTTTATACAGCCCCTCTTTACTTGCAAAGTAGTAGTAAATCATGGCTTTCGTTACTCCGGTTTGAGCCGCGATCGCCTCAGTTTTGGCAGCCATGAAGCCCTGCTTGGCAAACTCTTGTTCAGCTGCATTTAAAATCTCAGCTTGAGTTGCCTCTGGATCGCGACTTTGACGGGGTACTTTGACAGATTTAGCAGGTGACACATTCATTAGTTAACTGACAATACAGTTAATTTATCTTTGATGAGTCCCTGTTGTCAAAAGCTTTGGCGATTTCTGTCCATATTGACAGAATTCCTGCACAGCATATGAACTAACTTACTAGTCAGTTAAATAGTTGAGAAACTTTACTAGCCGCATATGTAGCAAGTGGTTGAACTCCCTTTGAAGTGTTGGGGAATCAACCACCTGCAAACATTAGGCTACAAAAATTATTGAGGAAACTACAATGATCATAGTGTTGCTAGTCCTGCTACTAAATTCTGCTTTGCTGACAGGAAACGAATTTGCATTGGCAGCGTTTATCCATCCATCCTTGTCAGGTGATGACCATCGCTTACATCTGCCAGCGATACAGCGTTTCGCACGCCTATATGGTGGAGTCATGCCATTGTGGATGGGAGTGGCCACTGTCATGCATATTTTTGCATGTGTAATAGCATGGTTTTACTCTCAACTTGCCTTTCCTTGGCTGTGTGCTACTGCTTTGATTTGGATTATTGTCATTCCATATAGTCTTTTATTTCCAGTTCCGTTAAACAATCAAGTGAAAGAATGGGATATTAACAACTTACCTTCTGATTGGGAAAAGACGAGAAGAAAGTGGGATTCCTATAACTGGGTTAGAGTTGTGCTTCTAATTGCTGCATTTGTTCTCCTGTCGGTGGGATTTGAAGTGGGGATTGGGGATTAGGGATTAGGGACTCGGAGGATTATGGACGGGGATTCAATGAATTGACTTTTTCAAAATATAGCAACAGCCAAGGTAGTTAGGACATCAACAAATGATAAAACTTAGACACAAAAAGACTTTTGACCCAGTCCCCAGTCCCCAATCCCTAGTCCCCTGCTATAGATCTATTGATTTAGATTTCTTCTGATTGAACCTCCTTGTGAGTACTCAAGCTGGGAAAATCAAATAACTGGGTATCGGCGAGATGAGATGGGCAAACATTCTGAAGGCTACTAAATAAACTCTCAATCCTGCCTGGATTTTCTTTTTCCCACGCTTGCAGCATTTGCTTTATCTGTAACCGTTGTAGATTCTCCTGAGAACCGCAAAGGTTGCATGGAATAATCGGAAATTGTCTGAGCTTGGCGTATTGCTCAATGTCATGTTCCGAACAGTATGCTAGTGGTCGAATGACTACGTGTTGCCTGTCGTCACTCAAAAGCTTTGGTGGCATTGCCTTGAGTTTTCCTGCATGAAACATATTCAGAAACAAGGTTTCCACAATGTCATCCCGATGATGTCCTAGTGCAATTTTCGTAGCGCCTTCTTCACTGGCAATACGGTAAAGAATAGCACGCCGCAACCGGGAACATAAACCACACATCGTCTTTCCTTCTGGGATTACGCGTGTCACAATGCTGTAGGTATCTTCTTGTACTATCCTGTAAGGTACACCTAGAGATTCCAAATATTCTGGCAATACGTGTTCTGGAAAACCTGGTTGTTTCTGGTCTAGGTTTACCGCGAGAATCTCGAAGTTTACTGGTGCTTTGCGTTGGAGGTTGAGCAGCAAATCAAGCATTGTGTAGGAATCTTTACCACCTGATAGGCACACCATAACGCGATCGCCATCCGAAATCATGTTGTAATCACTGATAGCTTTTCCTACCAAACTACGCAGATGCACCTCCAGCTTTTTCAAGGTTTTGGAAGTTAAAACCTCCGTTGCTTCCATGAAATATCCCTCTGTTTTACGATTCTAAGAACAAATATAAGGAGAAAGACTCACGTTGTCAGAAATCGGGACTCAAAATATCGACACTGCTAGAATCTCCGTTATTATTCCGGTTCTTAATGAGGTGAAAAATATAAAACAAGCTGTTGCCAGCACTCAACCAAGTACAAATGTGGAAGTGATTGTGGTAGACGGCGGTTCAAATGATGGTACTGCGGAAATTGCTGAATCATTAGGTGTCAACCTTATCTTTGCTCCTCGTGGTCGTGCTACTCAAATGAATGCGGGTGCTTTGGCTGCAAGTGGAAATATTTTGCTATTTCTGCATGCAGATACCCGTTTACCTGCTGAGTTTGATATCATGGTTCGCACTGCACTGCAACAACCTGGGGTTGTGGCGGGTGCGTTTGCTGTACGGATAGGCGCACAGCTATGGAGTTTGCGATTGGTGGAATGGGGGGTGAATTGGCGATCGCGTTTTTTGCAAATGCCTTATGGAGATCAAGCCATTTTTTTAAACAAAGAAATATTTTATCGAATAGGTAAGTTTCCAGAAATCCCAATTATGGAAGACTTTGAACTTATCCGACGCTTAAGAAGGACTGGACAAATTACCATTATTAATGTACCTGTTTTGACATCTGCACGCCGATGGCTGAAAAAGGGAGTTTTCAAAACCACCCTGACCAATCAAATCATTATTCTGGCTTATTTACTTGGTGTTTCTCCAAAGCGAATTATAAGCTGGTTCCGGCGATAAAAATTAAGAAAGATTTAAGCTTTTTATCATGTAAGTGTCATATTCTTAATTAGATGTAGCGATTGGAGATATTGTCTTCAAAAGGTATTCTTAAATTGGAATAGAAGTATTAAAATTGCATCCTCCGATGCTTAAGCTAAAACACATTGAATTTGCTTGCTTTAAATTTTTCCAAATTCTTGTGGGGTGGGCATCTTGCCCGCCTGCATAATGCAAGTTAAATGTGGAACAGCTTAGTAGAGAAATGCTTGGAAGATATCTGTCAATTTTTTAACTCACAAAAAAATGCAAAGATTGTCGTCCTTGTCAAGAAGGATTTTGCATTTTCAATCTTAAAGGAGGTACACCAATGTCAGAATTCCAAAGAGTTACAGTTCGCCCGATGGATGAGTATAACCAGACATTGGTTTCTTACGTACATCCACAGAATTGGGTCAATCCTGAACCTGCTGATTATTACGACTTGGTAGTGATTGGTGCGGGTACAGCAGGCTTGGTGGCGGCTGGAGGTGCAGCACTTGTAGGTGTGGGTTTGAAGGTTGCATTGATTGAAAAACACCTTATGGGTGGGGATTGTTTGAATTTTGGTTGCGTACCATCAAAGAGCATTATCCGGTCTTCTCGGGTGGTTGGGGAAATGTGGAATGCAAAACAATATGGAATTCACGCACCCAAATATGTTGATGTTGATTTTCCTGAAGTCATGACACGGATGCGGCGCATAAGAGCCGGGATCAGCCATCATGACTCAGCTGTGCGCTTTCAAAAGATGGGGGTGGATGTCTTTTTAGGGAAGGCTCAGTTTGTCAGCAACGATACCGTGGAAGTTGGCGACAAAACTCTCCGGTTTAAAAAAGCGGTGATAGCTACGGGAGCCAGACCCATGTCACCTTCAATTCCTGGAATTGAAGAAGCGGGTTATCTGACCCATGAAACAGTGTTTTCTCTGATCCAAAAACCCCAAAGCTTGGTGGTGATTGGTGGTGGACCTATTGGCGGCGAGTTGGCGCAGGCTTTTCGACGCTTAGGTTGTGAAGTGACACTTTTGCATAAAGGAAGTCATATCCTCAATAAAGAAGATGCTGACGCAGCGGAGATTGTCGAAAAAGTCTTCATTCGCGAAGGAATTCGCTTAGTGCTGAATTCCCAAATACAGAACGTGGAAAAGACTAACGAGGGCAAAAATGTTTACTTTACCTGTAATGGTAAGCAGGATGTTGTCACAGCAGATGACATTTTAATAGGTACAGGACGCGCCCCAAATGTCGAAGGTCTGAATTTAGAAGCTGTCGGGGTAGAATACGACCAGCGCCATGGTGTGATGGTGAATGATTACCTGCAAACGACAAATCCTAGGATTTTTGCAGCTGGCGATATCTGCATGAACTGGAAGTTTACTCATGCTGCTGATGCTGCTGCGCGGATTGTGATTAGAAATGCACTGTTTTCTCCTTTTGGTTTGGGACGGCAGAAACTCAGCAGTTTAGTTATGCCCTGGGTCACTTATACTGATCCCGAGATTGCCCATGTTGGAATGTACGAACACCAGGCGCAGGAAATGGGTATTGATGTCGTGACGATAAAAATACCATTTAGTGATGTAGACCGAGCGATCGCCGATGGTGAAGAGGAAGGATTTGTCAAAATCCACCATCGAAAGGGGTCTGATAAAATATTAGGCGCGACTATTGTTGCCCGTCATGCGGGTGAGATGATTTCACAGATAACAACGGCAATCGTTCATAATATTGGCTTGAACAAGCTGAGTCAAGTGATTCATCCTTACCCAACTCAAGCTGAAGCCATTAGGAAAGCAGCAGATGCTTACTATCTCTCCACTGCCCTCACACCAAACACCAAACGACTGTTAGCATGGGTGAAAAAGTTTTCGTGACATTTCAAGGAAAGCGGATTGAATCGGTCGCAGATGTCTTCATCATTACCCGCAGTAATCCCCAGCCTACGGGTACGTTGAGCGTGGAGACTTCCGCGATACCGTTAACTTTCAAAAAATGCTCTTGCGATTGGCGATTGAGGAGATAAGAAATAGGAAATATTCCCCAGTCGCTACTCGCTAGTCCCTAGTCGCTAATCTTTAAAAATAATGTGATGTTTGGAGTCAAAACCGATTTTACCTTGTTGTTGTAACTTGCCCATAAGCCGTGTAATAGTTACCCTAGTTGTGCAGCAAGCGCTAGCAAGTTCTTCATGAGTCAAGCGAACACTGAGGCGAATTCCCTCTGCTAGTGGTTGACCAATTTCCTGTTTTAAAAGGAGTAATAATTGGTCAAATCGGTCTTGTACTCGTCGTCTACCAGCAATCACCAAAAAAAATTCGGTTTGCCGTAATCGTTTATTAATTTTTGGTAATAAGGTATGACTGAGACTTGGTGAAGCGGCAATTTCTGCAAGGTCAATTGACACTAATTCTACTTCGGATAGAGCTGTTGCTTGGTAAGTGTGTAGCATGGTCAAACTTGAACCAAAAACCATTCCTTCTCCTGCCAACCCAACCATGATTTCCTCGCCTGTTTCACAAACCGTACTCAGCTTGACGCAACCTTGACACACATACCAAAGAGTGCTTGAGTTGAGGGAAATAGATTCTCCTTTGCAATATTTATGCCAGAGGCGGCCTTGAGTTAGGTCGCTGTCATTTTTCAACAGCGCTAATTCTACTTGTTTGCGTTCAGTAATATCACGTATCAGCCAGCGAAGTCCTATTGGCTTACCCTGCTGATTGCGGACAACTCCCACTGTCATGGCGGCGTCTAATAACTCGCCATCACGTTTTTGAATGCGTACGACTAACTCTTTTACCTTCGTGCATTCGCATATTTGGGTCAGGTAGCTGCGAAAAGCGGGACGATCTGGGAGTGCTACAAGGTTTACTATTGGTTTGCCTATCAGATAGTTCTGTGAGACTTTCAGTAGTGTCGCCGTCGTATGGTTGGCTTCACGAATCATGCCTAAGGTATTTGTGACTAAGTAGGCATCTGGTGCAAACTCGAATAAATCTTGGTAGCGTTGACGTTCCGCTTCTAGCAAAGTTCGTGTTTGTATGAGTTCTTCATTCTGCTGATGAAGTTCCTCTGTAGCCAAACTGACTATTTCTGAAGCACTACCAAGTTCGACAAGAGCTTGCGGTAGCACATCTGGCATGATAGGCATTGTGTTCAGATTTTCGTATAAATCTGTTAAACGCCTGTACATTCCCTGCGTGCGTTGGGTAAATTTGTCTATTTCTAATTTGTCTATATTCACTAGAAATTCCTACGATAAAGCCTGCAAAAATTGAAAATAATATCCGACTCAATAAAGTATAGGCATCATGCGAATTAGGCAAACCTAGAGAACCAAATGATTAAATAGAAAAATTAAGTTATCTTATTTTCAGAGNGACGCCTTCGTCTTCGATTCCTCGCTGAAGCTGCTCAACTTCGAGAAGCTCGAGGAACTGCCGATCACCAGCATCGACCCCACCCAGATCGACCGGTTCAACGCCGAGTTCGACTATGTCTTCCTGCGCGGCTCGAACTATGTCCACGCCGGCATGAACTGGAGCCGCACCGCCGAGGTGCTGCGCCGCCTCAAGCTGCCCGTGCTCGCCTTCGGTATCGGCGCGCAGGCTCCGGTCAGCGGCAAGCTCGAACTCAGCGAGGACAGCAAGACCGTCCTCAAGCTGATCGCCGATTCCACCGCTTCGGTCGGCGTGCGCGGCACCTATTCGGCCGAGGTGATGCACGAGCTCGGCATCAGGAACGCCCGGATCATCGGCTGCCCGACTGCCTTCCGCAACAACCGGCCCGACCTCGCCATCCGCCTGCCAGCGCTCGACAGCGTGAAGTATAGGCATCATGCGAATTAGGCAAACCTAGAGAACCAAATGATTAAATAGAAAAATTAAGTTATCTTATTTTCAGAGGCTCATTAAATTCACTCTACAGCAGTTCTAAATAATTTCTCACTAGACAAAAGGTGCTTAGGTAATGAGCAGTAGCTCTTAGTTGTGATTGTTTCCCTCTGTACCACATAATAATGACAGTTTTACAACACCCATAGAATTTAGTTGTTATGTTAGTTGTTATGTAATTTTACATTGAAATGTCTTCGTAATTTCCAATCAGCCACAATATTTTCCTGAAAACTGTTGGGCTGTAGGAGAGAACGAAAGTCATTATTTTTAAATGCATGATGTGTATAATCGCTTGAACATAATACCAGACACAAGCAAAATATTTCTTCTATCTCTAGCGAGAGAATACTAAAAATTTAAGCATATACAGAAAAATATCAAGTTTTACTTTTTACGTTTGCACTTTCTCGTAAACTAAGGTCAGAAATAGTTCTCAATTTCAATTCCTGACTTTCATTCCCTACTGGGGATTCATAAGTAACTTGCCCTGCCTTATACATATTAAGTAGAATATACCATTTCGCATCACCCTCGTTGTATCTTATGCAAACTCCAAACGGTATGACTTCTACCTTTCAAGACGTATCGCGCAGGGAATTGCGAGAGTTAGTCAGAGTTCAATTGCAAATGCTGCTGGAAGCGGGAGATTTGCAGGGAGCAAAAGCGATTCTGGTACCCGTACAGCCTGCGGATATTGCTGAGGCGATTGAAGGCTTACCAGAAGCAATGCACGCTTTGGCATTTCGCTTGCTTTCCAAACAAGAAGCAATTGAAGTTTATGAATATCTCGACTACAGTGTCCAAGAACGGCTGATTGAGGAATTGAGAAGTCAGGAAGTTCTCCATATTGTCGATAAAATGTCACCAGATGACCGAGCTCGGTTATTTGATGAATTACCAGCAAAAATCGTCAATCGTTTGCTAGAACAGCTTAGCCCAAATGAACGTCAAGCCACAGCTCAACTATTAGGTTATGAAGCTGGAACGGCTGGGCGGATCATGACGCCAGAATTAATTTCTTTAAAAGAAAATTTTACGGTGGCGGAAACTTTAGAGCGGATTCGCCGCTTAGCTAACGCCAGCGAGATGATTTATTATCTCTACGTCACGGATGCAGCAAGGCGTTTAACTGGGATTTTGTCTTTACGGGAGTTGGTAACGTCTCAACCTGAGCAAAGAATTGGCGACGTTATGACCCGTGAAGCGGTGTTTATTTACACCGATACAGACCAGGAAGAAGTTGCCAGGTTGATACAACGATACGACTTTCTGGCTGTGCCTGTGGTGGATCGAGAACAGCGCCTTGTGGGTATTGTGACTGTTGATGATGTCATTGATATCCTGCAACAAGAAACCACTGAGGATATATACACCTTGGGTGGTGGTGTGCAATCTGGAGGCGACAACTATTTTCAGTTGGATTTAATCTCAGTAGCTCGCAAGCGGGTTGTCTGGTTGTTGGTCTTGCTTGTGACCAACACCGTGACGGGAACTATTATTAGGTCACAAGAGGATATTTTGGCAAAAGTCGTGTCGCTGGCGGCGTTTATCCCCTTGCTGACCGGTACTGGCGGTAATGTTGGCGCACAGTCTTCCACTGTGGTAATTCGCGGGATGAACACTGATGAAATTCGTGCTTTGGGACCTTTGCAAGTCATTGGACGCGAAGGTCTTGCTGGTGCATTGCTGGGAGGAATATTAGGGACGATCGCTACAGTGTGGGCTTTTTTCCTGCAAAAGAATTTAGAGGTGGCGATCGCAGTCGGAATTAGTCTTGTCGCCATTTCTGTTTTAGCTTCTGTTTCTGGTTCCGCACTCCCGTTTTTATTCCGCCTACTCCGTTTAGATCCAGCATTAATGTCAGCACCATTCATTACCACAGCAGTGGATGTATTAGGTGTTTTGATTTACTTCAGCTTAGCGCGGGTGATTTTAAAAGTATGAGTGGAGGAAGAACTCAGAACTCAAAACTCAGTAGCAACCATCCTGAATTTTGTATTCTGAATTCTTCACCTCTAACTCTTAACCAATTTTGGATTTTAGATTTTGGATTGTGTTCAAAAGAGCGTCTTCTAATTCCTAATTCCTAATTCTCACAGGTTTGATGCCGTATCTGGGGCAACGATTTCCCCACTCCCCAAATTCAGTATCAAGTCCTGATCCGTAATCAAGTCAGTGAGTTCCTTAACTTGTAAATTCATTTCCTCACAGGCTACGCGTAATTCTTGTGCAAAGGTATTGAGGTCATCTCCATAGCCACATTGATAAGCAGCAGTTTCAATTCCCTGCTTGGCATTCGCTCTTGCACAATCTACCAATTCGGTGCCTTTGAGTGGTGTTTGAGATGCCATATCTGTAGTTATTATCTTTAATGAGGGTTTTCTTTGCTAAATTATCAGTTAGTTTATCAGTTAGTTTAAGATTATCTCATCTTCCTAATGGTTTAGGAGAGTCAAGAGATAGAAATTATGAATTATAATAAATTATGAATTGTGAATTATGAATTATAATGATAAAAAATAATTCATAATTCACAATTTAAATTTCCTCATTCAATCTCAACTCTTAACCTGTTAAGCGTTGACAACGGTACCACCGTTCGGGTGTAAAACTTGACCAGAGAAATAAGAAGAGTCATCAGATGCTAAAAATACATAACTAGGTGCAACTTCTTCAGGTTGCCCAGCTCTTTGCATTGGGACTTGTTTTCCGAAAGTTTCCACTTTCTCTTCCGGGAAAGTAGAGGGTATCAAAGGTGTCCAAATTGGACCGGGAGCTACGGCATTTACACGTATTCCTTTTTCTACTAAACTTTGTGACAAGGAACGCGTAAAGGCAACGATCGCCCCTTTTGTGGAAGAGTAATCAAGTAATTCTGGGCTGCCTTTATAAGCTGTTACCGATGTCGTATTGATAATGGCGCTTCCTTCTTTTAGGTGCTTCAGCGCTGCTTTGGTTAAGAAAAACATCGAGAAAATATTCGTGCGGAAAGTACGCTCTAATTGCTCTTTGCTTATCTCCTCAATGCTTTTTTTTGGATGCTGTTCAGCGGCGTTGTTAACTAAAATATCTAGTTTGCCAAACTCATCAACAGTTTGTTGTACAGCTTGCTGACAAAAAGCTTCATCGCCAATATCGCCAGCTATTGTGACTGCACGACGCCCAAGCGATTCAACCAAATGTTTTGTTTCTTTAGCATCATCGTGTTCGCTGAGGTACAATATTGCCACATCTGCTCCTTCTTTAGCAAATGCGATCGCCACTGCACGGCCAATACCACTATCTGCACCTGTAATCAAGGCGACTTTATCTTTTAACTTATCACTTCCCTTATACTGGGGATCATCTGCTTTGGGTTTTGGCGTCATTTGTGATTCAACGCCTGGTGGTTCCTGAGTTTGAGGTGGCTGTAATTGTTCTTCTGGCATAGTACAATCCTCCCTGTAAATAAACAACGCAAAAAATCACATCTCAAAACTAAACCTTGGATCGATAATTCAATCCAAGGTTTCATTTTTGTGTTCGCTCCCAATTGCCATTGACCAGTTTAGGCTTTTCCCCCATTTGTCAGCCTATCGTACTCATTGCCAAAGCAACTGTACGCAACTGTTATTAACTTTCCTCACACCTAACGCACGCTCTTAATCTGACAATTGAACACAACTACACAACTCTACCGTAATGAAAGATTTAAAACTTCCATATGTCTCTTAAGTTAGCTGTTGTGTTGCTGCTATTTATCGCTCTTTAGATGTAAACAAACTCAAAACTACTCAATCTAAAGACGTAAAAACAATTTATACCAAAAAATTAGAAAAACTCACGAACCAGTGATCAGTCACCAGTTCACTATCCATTACACTTCTTGCACTCATTCCTTCTTTTTGGGTTCTTCTTTGCGCCTCTGCGCCTCTGCGCGAAACAAAAGAATTGATGCAACAGGTCTACTGAACTCTAGTCCCACTCCTACAGAATCAAAATTCAGTTCTTCCTTACGGATTATTTCAAGTTCTATTTATTTCTCCCTAGGATAGTAGAAATCATGATAAAAAAAGCCGTATGTAAAAGAAGTATTGCACAAACTCGGCATTCAAAGATTAATTACGATATACCAGAATTAGACAGCGCTAAACAAAGCAAGGTAGGGCTAAACAATTCAAAACACCAAAATCCAAGAGCGAATCGAAACAACCAGGCTGCTAAGAGTATAAAAGCTTATTTGTGGAACAAATTATTACTATGCAAACGCTCAATATTTCCTCTTTAGAACCAACTAACAAATTTCGCGATCTTCAGTTAACTTTACGCGATCGCTGGAAAACTACCGAGATATTTGATAACAGCGACGCCGATATTTTAGTCATTCCCTCCTTGAGTATCGACCAACGCGAACTTAAAAAAATCGAAGGTTGCGAGCATTATGAGGAACGACTGCTATTTTCCTTGATTCGGTTGCAGAACCCCCGCACTCGGCTGATTTATATCACTTCAATGCCAATGCATCCCAGTGTCATTGATTACTATCTGCAGCTTTTGCCGGGAATTCCTTTTTCTCATGCTCGCAATCGCTTACTACTACTTTCCACTTACGATTCCTCTTTAAAACCCCTCACTCAAAAGATTTTAGAACGCCCACGCTTGCTTAAGCGGATTCATCAAGCCTTGAGGCTCGACAAATCATTTATGGTATGCTACAATTCCACAGAATTAGAAGCAGAATTGTCTTTAAAATTAGGAGTGCCGCTGTACGCAGCCGCGCCAGATTTGCAAATTTGGGGAACGAAAAGTGGTTCTCGGCAAATCTTTGCTGAGAGCGAAGTTCCGCATCCAGATGGCTGCGAAAGAGTTTGGAATGATATAGATTTGGCAGAAGCTGCTGTCGAGTTGTGGGAACGCCAGCCAACATTAAAACGAATGGTGGTGAAACTCAACGAAGGAATTTCCGGAGAAGGAAATGCGCTGTTGGACTTGAGACCGATAAAGAATTTAGCACCTCCTGATGGTTCTCATGCCGAACGAGTAGAAGCGATGAAAGAGCGCTTGCAAAATATGCGCTTTCAAGCAAAACAAGAGAATTGGGAGAATTTTTCTGGACGAATCGGTGAGTTGGGGGCTATTGTTGAGGCATTTGTGGAAGGAGAAATCAAGCGATCGCCCTCTGTGCAAGGACGCATCACACCTAATGGCGAAGTGGAAATCCTCTCAACCCACGACCAAATTCTTGGAGGACCAGACGGTCAGATTTATCTTGGTTGTCGATTTCCCGCCGATGAAACTTATCGACTGCAATTGCAGCAGATGGGGTTAAAAGTTGGCAGAAATTTGGCAAAAAAAGGCGCAGTAGAAAGATTTGGCGTTGATTTTATCGCCGTAGATAAGGGAGATGGACAGTGGGACATTCAAGCGATTGAAATTAACCTGCGTAAAGGCGGTACGACCCATCCGTTTATGACCATGAAATTAATGACGAACGGTCGCTATGAACTCTCGACAGGTTTATTTTACAGTCAGCAAGGGCGTCCCAAATACTACATGGCTACTGATAACTTACACAAACAACGCTATCAGGGGCTTCTGCCCAACGACTTGATGGATATCATCGCTCACCACAGACTGCACTTTGACACCGGAACCGAAACAGGAACGGTATTTCATTTGATGGGTTGTCTTTCCCAGTTTGGCAAGTTGGGGTTGACGAGCATAGGCGATTCTCCACAACAGGCGGAAGAAATTTATAACAAAGTTGTCAAAGTCTTGGATGAAGAAACTTCCAGCAACAATAACGATTTCTCCTCGGAATCGGAATACACCTTCCCTATCACCTGGGATGGATGTAGCTGTTAGGGAATGGGGATTAGGGATTGGGGATTAGGGATTGGGGAGTAATTTCTTCCCCCAGTCCCCAGTCCCCAGTCCCCAGTCCCCAGTCCCCAGTACCCAGTCCCCAGTACCCAGTCCCCAGTACCCAGTCCCCAGTCCCTAGTCTCCTGCTATAGTTATGTTTATTTCCGCCGACCTATTTAGTAGTTTGGTTAGTTGTCAAAATTACCACTAACTACTAACTAGGAACCATTTCTCCGTCCCCAGTTATGTACAATCGACTCAGGCTATGTCTTTGAGCGCTTGTGTTTCACATCAATCAAAATGCAGTTCATTGCATTAATTCAGATTGTCCGCGTCCTTATCCCCAGCCTTGGGGAAACAAATTTTGCCACACCTGTGGCGCACCGCTACACCTTTTAGACCGCTATGTCCCACTCCAACGTTTGGGATCGGGCGGATTTGCTCAAATTTATACAGTTTGGGATCAAAAGACGCAAACAGAAAAAGTATTGAAAGTGTTGGTGGAAAGTTCACCAAAGGCGTTGGAATTGTTTGTTCAAGAGGCTGCGGTTTTAAGAAGTTTGCGACACCCCGGTGTTCCCAGAGTCGATGCTGATGGGTATTTTTCTGTAGAGATGTTGTCTGCAACGACTCTACAAAATAATCTCAACCCTCATCAGTTTCGTTGTTTGGTGATGGAAAAAATTAATGGTCAAACCCTAGAGGAAATATTTGAGAAGTATCCCCAAGGGTGCCCCCAGGAGTGGGTGTTCAATTGGCTTGTGCAAGCTGTAGAGATTTTACAGGAGTTACACAGCCGCAAGATTATTCACCGCGATATCAAACCTTCTAATTTAATGCTGCGTACCCACCCAGGGTCCGTAAACAAGGGGGGGACAAACAGGGATCAGCTTGTACTGATTGATTTTGGTGGAGCAAAACAATTTAGTTCCAACCAGTTTGGTTTAAAAGCTTCCTCAACTCGGTTGTATTCTTCTGGCTACAGTCCCCCAGAACAGATTGCTGGGGGAGTCATCGGACCTGGTGCTGATTTTTATGCCCTCGGTCGAACGATGATTGAGATGTTAACCGGCAAATCTCTGTCTGAATTGGAAAATCCGGTCACGGGAGAGTTCGTTTGGCGCAATAAGGTAAATGTTAGCCCTCAACTGGCAGATTTTCTAGATGAGATGATACAGGAAGATGTGCGATCGCGTCCAGCAAACGCCGCCATCATTCAAAAACGCCTCGGAAAAATTTCCCGAGTATCACCACAGCAGGCGATATTTTCCCAAATAGAGCAATCTTTTCTTTCGGGATTGGGACAAGCAAAGGGATTGTTATCCCAAGTTGAAGACTCAGTTGGACAAGCACTGACTACCTCTGCTCACGCCGTCGGTAACACGACTCTGTTTATATTCAAGGCGATTTTCAACATTTTACTCGCCTGTCTGGATACATTTTGGACAATGCTTCTCACCGGCATAGGCGCTAGTTCTGGTGCAATAGCTGGGTTTGTTTTGGCGTCTGGGACAACCATAGACGAAGATGTTACCAGATTCATGTCTCATCAGCTACCCGCACTGGTGACAACGACTCCAGCTATCTCAGGAGCAGAGTTTCTTTTGTTTGCAGGAGCTGGCTTGGGAACAGCATGGGGATTAACGCTCGCAGGGGGTTTTGGTCAAAAGCGGCGATTTTTTGTAACATCGTTCATGGGTATTATTAGTTATGCATTCGGTTGGCTAGTTTTACAATTAACCACACCGCATCAGGGAAGTGAGGGATTAGTAGGATTGATTTTAGCGGGTGTTTCTCTGCTTACCATAAGTTTGGGTCTTCGCAGTCATCATATCGTTCACGCTGTAATTGCTGCATTTGGTACCGCCGTTGTCTTTGCGGGTTTAATTTTTTTAGGGCTTCCAACGAATATATTTGACTTGTTGCGATCGCCCGGCTGGAACGACATATGGCTTCCCGTGACTTTTTTTGGTTTTGTTGGCGTTTTGCTCAGCTTCTGGTTAGGAGTGAGTTACTACCTCATTGTCCCTGGGTTGCGCTTGTTAGGCTGGCGTTAACTGCGAAGGAATTACGGGGACAAATCAATTCAAAATTCGCTCATTCAAAATTCAAAATCACCAGTCTTTCCCTCACTCCCTCACTCCCTCACTCCCTCACTCCCTCACTCCCTCACTCCCTCACTCCCTCACTCCCTCCCCACCTAAAAATTAATTCCCCCCAGCCCTTCTTATATCAGGCTCGGGGGGAAAAATAAGTCGTAGACTATAGAGTTTCTGTATAAGTCTCAAGATATTTTTATTTTATTAATCATGTTCACTTTTGAACAGTGTATTTATAACAATTTACGTAAATTTAATAACTTCTTTATTAGTTCTTTATTTTTACTATTTTTTAAACTAGTCGTATATGTAAGTATAGCAGTACATATTTTTTGTCCAAATTTTCTAACTTGAGTTTATCTGTAAAAATATGAACATTAAGATTCTCACTACTACCGTCCTGTTCACCTTTTTTGGGTTGACAGCACAAGCCTTTGCACTGAATGAGCAAGACTTAGAACTCTTGAAGACAACAAAGAATTGTCCGCGTTGTGATTTAAGTGGTGCTGACTTATCTCAAGCTAATTTAAATCAAGTAAATTTACGAGATGCAAATTTAAAAGGCGCTAATTTATCTCAGGCAAATCTCTCAAATGCGGATCTCACAGGTGCCAATCTAGAAACAGCAGTATTAACTTCCGCGAATCTAAACGGCGCTTCCTTAACAGGTGCGAATCTCAAATCCGCATCCCTAGAAAATGCCGATTTGAGCGCTGCTGGGTTCATAAGTACCAATTTGGAAGCTGCTAATCTTAAAGGCGCTAAATTGCAGTACACAAACTTCCGGGGCGCAAATTTCCGGCTGACAACAATGCCTACAGGCGTCGTCACTTCTAACAAACCCTATTGGTGGTCATTACAGCGTGAAACTCAAAAAGAATGTGACAACTTTAAAACTGAGAAAGTTCCTGGTTCAACCTGTTACGGGGAGTGAGGGAGTGGGGGAGTGGGGGAGTGAGGGAGTGAGGGAGTGGGGGAGTGGGGAGGAGTGAGGGACTCAGAGAAATTTCCCTCCCTCTCTCTTTCCCTCCCTCTCTCCCTCTTTTCCCTTGTCCCCTAGCCCCACTCGTAAAAAATATGGAAGTTCAATCAGTAGTTGGTTAACATTTCTTTATTATAAGAACAATGCCAAAACAGTATGTAACTTAATTCACCAATGCTTACTCGTATTAAAGATTTAGCAACAAAACTGGCACCCCGTTTAATTGAAATTCGCCGTCATATCCACTCTCACCCAGAACTCAGTGGTCAAGAATACCAAACATCTGCTTTTGTTTCTGGTGTTTTATCTTCTAGTGGTCTTCACGTACAAGAGGGAGTGGGTAAAACCGGCGTCATCGGAGAACTGCAAGGGACTGGCAAAGATGAGCGTTTGTTGGCAATTCGCACCGATATGGATGCATTGCCAATTGTAGAACGTACTCCTTTAGAGTTTGCCTCTCGCTCAAAAGGTATCATGCATGCCTGTGGTCATGATGTCCATACGACTGTTGGCTTGGGAACGGCAATGGTATTGTCTCAGATGGCAGAGGAATTACCTGGTCGAGTCCGGTTTTTATTTCAAGCAGCAGAGGAAATTGCCCAAGGTGCTTCTTGGATGGTGGACGATGGGGCAATGGAAAAGGTTTCAGCTATACTCAGTCTTCATGTTTTCCCTTCTATACCCGCAGGTTCCATTGGTGTGCGTTACGGCGCTTTAACAGCGGCTGCAGATGATTTAGAGATTATCATTATCGGGGAATCAGGACATGGCGCTCGTCCTCATGAGGCAGTAGATGCTATCTGGATTGCTTCGCAAGTCATAACTGCACTCCAACAAGCAATTAGCCGAACGCAGAATCCTTTACGTCCTGTAGTATTAAGCATTGGGAAAATTGATGGTGGTAGAGCGCCGAATGTGATTGCTGATAAGGTGCAGTTATTGGGAACAGTGCGTTCTCTGCATCCAGAAACCCGTGCTAATTTGCCAAATTGGATTGAAAAAATCGTCGCTAACGTCTGCTACTCGTACGGCGCAAAATACCAAGTGAATTATCGCCAAGGTGTCCCTAGCGTGCAAAACGATTATTTCCTTACGCAGTTGTTGCAATCAGCTGCAGAGGAAGCATGGGGAAGCGATCGCGTCCAAGTGTTACCGGAACCTTCCCTGGGTGCTGAAGATTTTTCTGTTTATTTAGAAAAAGCTCCCGGTTCGATGTTTCGCTTGGGTGTCGGTTTCAGAGATAGAGTCCTGAATTACCCATTGCACCATCCCCTATTTGAAGTAGATGAATCTGCCATTATCACTGGGGTTGTCACTATGGCGTATACGGCTTATAAATACTGGCATCAAGCCTAACTTTGCCAATCCACAAGCATTTCTATTTGCAATTGATTGTCTATTGAGTAGCGGCTGAGTAGCATCAACAATCAAAAATCGGGACACTCAAACTCTACTACGTTGGGGTGGCAGTAGTGTCTAAGCACTGTTCCCACCTCGTCCCCCACTAAAAGTGCGACTTTATCGGGTGAAATTCCACTGCTAATTGCCCAGGTGGCGAACGTGTGGCGTGTCGCATATGGTTTCAGGTAAGGTACTTTACCTTTTGCCGCCAATTCCTTTACCACACCCGGGTACCGAAAAACCTTGCCATTGTAGCGACTCGTTCTTTCATTCCAAACGTTTTGCAGAAGATCCGTGGTGATGGGTACGCCAGACTTAGACGTAAAAATTAAGTGATTGGGGTTATAAAGTTTTGGTTCGGGACGAAGTCCCAATAAAAGTTGCTGCAGCCTAGAACCGTCGTAAGTAGGAAAAATTCTTCTTCTGTTGTTTTTGGTGCCTTTTTTGATTCGACCAATATTGCAACTTTTGCTGATAGATATGCGGGTACAGTCACCGGAAATGTCTCCTCAGGTCAAGGCGAACGCTTCCCCCAACCTCATGCCAGTCCAGAATAAGATCTTCACCAAAGGGGCATAATGCGAGTAAATGCGATGCTGCTCAAATGCCTCAATGATCTAGTCCTGCTGGACTAAAGTAAATGCTTGGTAATACTCCTCATCTGATTTCTTTTTCGGCGGCTTAATTTTGAGTTTTAAAAAAGGGTTTTTAGGGATTACTCCCTTCCCGCTAGAAGATTACCTATAATGTAGGATAAGAAAATACATAACATTTACAGAGAGAGAAAAGTGGAGAAGTTAAGGAGAAGGCGAAAATTTGCACTATGCGATCGCCAACTGAACTGGGATTTGTGGCAAAAACTGTACTACAAACATCAACAAGAATATCTGCGTCAAAGATTACTGGCCATAAAATATTTATATGAGGGAAAAACGAGAAAGGAGGTGTCAAAATTACTTGGATGCACTTATAAAACCCTAACAACTTGGATAGATAAGTTTCTAATAGGTGGGCTGGTAGGATTGACAGAAACAATTACACACTCTGTACCATGTAGACTCAATTCTGACCAACAGCAAGAGTTAAAGAAAATGCTTCTAGAACAAAAACCTACAGATTATGGCGTAGATAGAAATATATGGACGGGAAAAATTATCTGTCATGTGATTAAACAAAGATGGGGAGTTGAACTAAAGGATAGCCGTATCTATGAGATTTTAGATGAATTACATATATCACATCAAAAAGCTCATAGAGACTATGCTAATGCTGATCGAGACAAACAAGCTGGATTTGTGCCCACTCTAAAAAAAAAATAAGCAATCGGGAAAAGACGGAGAAAATTGTCTTTTTTGACGAATTTGCAATTTATGACCGTCCTAGTATATTTTCAGGGCAAGCGCATTTAATTTTGTATCTAAAAAGACAGATTCTTGTCCTCAAATATGTAAAAGGGAGTCAAATTTGAGTATTAAATACATTAAGTAGTACGCTAACAATTCAGGTTGTGGGTTATCAATATCTGGACGCTTTGCACTCGGACAACAGACTGTACATTCGCTCCTGCAAGGAGCGGGTCAGAGGAATTAATGCCTGACTATGTGTGGAGCTGAATCACGGTCATACCGTGTAATACTTGGGAAAAGTTTTGGAATTATCGGTGTAATACATGGTGAAAGAGAAACTTTCCGTGTATTACGCACAATCCCAACCGTATATTGCATGGTGTAGAAGCACAATCCAAAGTTAAACTTATATGACACTCAATCAAGGCAGCGATCGCATCCACTGGCAACGGAGTGTTAATAAGCAAGTTGTTCATTATACATCAAGGTCAGTCTCATGGGATCGGGTTTTAATTCTTCTAATAATTCTCTTGGCTTATGCGCAAAGGCTTTGAGCACTCGCGAATGCGAGTGCATTGACAGAAAAAATGTCATCAATTTTTAACGACATAGATGACCCTCGTATAGAAAGAAATCGTGTGCATTTATTAACAGATATTTTAATCATTGCTATACTATCAGTCATCGCAGGGGCGAAAGGATGGGAGGACATGGAGAATTATGGATTGAGTAAGTACGAATGGTTGCAACAGTTTTTAAAATTACCTGAAGGAATCCCCTGTGCGGATACATTTCGCCGAGTTTTTGAGCGAATTAATCCAAAAGTATTTGAACGATGTTTTAGACGTTGGGTTGAATCGATAGTAGAGACCGTGGGAGCGCAGGTCATCCCCATTGATGGTAAAACCCTCAAAGGCTCTTATGATAGAGCGTTAGGAAAAACAGCTTTGCACTTAGTTAGTGCATGGTCGAGTCAGCATCGTCTTGTGTTGGGACAAGTTAAAGTGGCTGATAAATCAAACGAAATTACTGCAATTCCGGCGTTATTAGAGTTGTTAGATATTGCCGGATGTATTATTACAATTGATGCAATGGGTACACAAACTGCAATTGCATCTCAAATTTTCAATGCGAAAGCTGACTACGTTTTAGCACTTAAAGCTAATCATCCTACGCTTCATGCACAAGTTAAAGGCTGGTTTGAGCAACAGTTGCTCCAAAGCTTTGAAGGAATTAACCACAGCTACGACGAACGGGTAGAAAAAGGCCATCACCGTACCGAAAAACGACAAGTTTGGTGTGTTCCCGTATCTCAATTACCGCCTCTACACAATCAACATGATTGGGCTGGACTTAAATGTGTAGTTATGGTTGTGCGTGTGAGACATCTCTGGAACCAAACCACCCGCGAAGTGCAGTTTTATCTCACTAGTTTGGACTGTGATGCTCGTAAATTAGGACAAGCTATCCGCCTCCATTGGAGCGTTGAAAATGGGTTGCATTGGACTTTGGATTGTACCTTCTGTGAAGACGCTTGCCGCGTTCGTACTGGTCATGCCCCACAAAATTTGTCTTTGCTGCGTCGAATTGCAATTAACGCTTTGAATTTAGAGCAATCGTTCAAGCGAAGTCATCGTCAAAAATCGAATCGAGCGGCTATGGATAACTATTATATGTTGACGATTTTAGCTGCTTGCTTCTCTCATCATAATGATGCTTTCAAACCCTCTTGTCAATAGGGTTTGAAATGCGCTTACCCTGAGTATATTTTACGCTTGGGCAGAGAAGAACACTCGTCCTCAAGTACCTAGTAATGACTGTACGTTCGCTTATTTTTGAAGGGAGAGAGGAATTAATGCCTGACAGGGTAAGGTTTCAATGCGATTGTGGATCGGCTAAAAACCCCTCCGTGTAATACGTGGAAAAAGGGGATTGAGAGCCTAGGTGTAATACATGGTAAACCCAGCCCCGAGAATCCGTATATTACATGGGAAATCAATTCATGAGCGAGCGTATTACATAGATCAGAACTGCCGTGTAATACACGATAAAGCAGTGCTATTCAAGGCTCAGATTAGCGTGTATTACACGGATATTGGTTAATATTGAAATCGGACTTCAATTCCGTTTGTTATTCTTTATAAATCGAAAAATTACGTCGAAGTACCTACCGGAGCTACCTGATAAAGGGACTGTGGCATTTTCATTAAACAAAGAATTTGTTTTTGAAGTGCGTTAATTGGTGTGATGAAGATGGTAGAATCAGGTAAGAAATAAAGAGTTAAGTTACAAAAAGCTTTAAGCATTTTTTCAGTAGATGGGCGGTCAGTTTTTCGCTTGGGATTGCCATCGTAAAGACCAGCCAAAGATTGTTGAGTGTCTATAAGTGCCTGTCGTACCACAAACTCCATTAAGGTAAATACCCGCAAAGCGATGTTCAACAAAAACATTAAGCCAATAATTCGTTTTTGGTTTTGGAAGTAAACGGGTAGGGCTGGCAAACAACCGCGTTTAAAACGGTGAAATCCTCTCTCTAAAAGCCATTCGTCTCGGTAATACGTCACGGCTTGAGAGAGACTCAGTTGAGTAATTGGCGCGTTAGTGACATACAATCGCCACCCTGCCAAGGTTTCTGCGCACTCGATTGCAGCATTTTGAAGCTGGATATGAAGTTGAAGGCAAATACTGGTTACCGATTCAGTGGGAGAATTTTTTGATGGTCGTCCTCGTCCGACATGACGAGTCTGTTGAGTGATTTGTTCTGTAATTGTCGTATTGAAGAAATCTTTGACACGATAGCGCTCAAGTATGTTTTCAACTTTATGCGCTAATGCTTGTGGATCTTCTCCTGGTTTTGCGGCTAATTTATTGAGAGCTGTTTGAGCGCTATTGATGCGTTGCTGTTGACCACGTATCATTGATGCTGCAAGGCTTTGGGAATAAACTACTAAGAAGCGTTCATGCCAACGTACCCACTTGTTAGTTTCTTCATTGAACCAAAACTTGCCTAACTCCACTTCAAAACCCTTGCCCACAGCAGGTTCTTCTTCATCTTGTCGCGGTAAACGAATAGACTGGATTTCTGCTGGTGGGTTTAGTACCCATTGCTTCAAATATTGGGGGTGTTGTCCACTCATGGGCACAGGGAAGCAATAAATCCCACCATTTGCTGCAATTTGAGCGCGAGTTGCAATCGCACCTGCTTTACAATCAGCAATGAATATGAACTTTTTA
>JXCB02000002.1:1559441-1701383 GCA_000828075.3 Tolypothrix campylonemoides VB511288
TACACAGTAAGTTTAACGTTAAATTAGTGAAGACCACAATGTAATCTGTTGTATGACACAAAAAGGCAATTTACGGCGAACTCCCCATGTATGACAGGTTAACATTTACTCTTTCTCGTCCATGTATGACATGGTTGTTCTCCAGCAAGCTTTACCACGTATTACACGGAGGGGTTTTTAGCCGAGCCACAATCGCATTGAAACCTTACCCTGTTAGGCATTAATTCCTCTCTCCCTTTTAAAATGAGCGAACGTACAGTAATGAACGTGGTCGGCGTCAAAAACTGAATGGAATGACGAGTGTGAAAGCTGTTACAGGAGAAGAATATTTAAGATTAAAAGAACACTCCAAAACCGAAGATGTATCTGCTTACTTCGCAGAATTCTGCTTAGATTGCGTCAAACAGGGGGTCACAAAATTAACTGTTATTTTGGATAACAATTCAACTGGTCGCGGCGTTCCTCCCGCCACCAGCCCCGTTGGTTGGTGGCGGGAGGAACGCCGCCCCGGTACTGGGTACTGGGTACTGGGAAATTGTTCCAAAATTTGGGAGGGGTTAAAGCCCCTTCCATAATTTTTCGTTTGATATACCACTACCCCAATCCCTAATCCCCAATCCCCAGTCCCTTTTACCTCACAAACAAAAAATGCGTCCTTTTTAAATCCCCTAAATTTATTTATCGGGATTCCTTCTGCCATCTGCCTTCGTACTTCTGCCTTCTTAATTATATATTATCTATTATTGATGTTTGTAGTATAGTACTTAACTGCCGCTCCCAATTCAGTTGGCGCTCGCATGACAAGAATTTTCGCCTTCTTCTTAACTTCTCCACTCTTGTCTCCCTGTATACGTTATGTATTGTCTTATCCTACATTATAGGTAATCTTCTAGCGGGAAGGGAGTAAGATTTATTTTACCGAAAAAGAATTCAGGAGTCAGGAGCCAGGAGTCAGAATGAACTCCTGTACGACTGGTGGATGAATCATGGTCTAAAGCCCCCGGATTTATCCGTGGAGAAAAAGAAAAGCGATAGCTTCTTTACCGAAACCCCCGAATTCATTCGTGGGGTTATTCTGAATTCTGAATTCTGTCTTCTGACTCCTTCTCATAAACACCCTCTAAACAAACGTGAGTTCGATAAACCTCACCCTCCCAACCTCCCTCTTCTTTTAGGAGAGGGAGGAGCAACATTAAAATCAGGCTTTTTAGCCCCTCTCCTCGTAGGAGAGGGGTTTGGGGTGAGGTCTGCTTTGACTTCGTCGAAGTCACGTTAAACAAATACAACAAAACTCCCAGCACCAAGTGGTGGGAGTAGCTATTAGAGCGAGAGTGATCACTAGACGCAAATTTTTGCGTCTAGTGATTCCTACCAACTACTTAGCGCCGACAACGCCCTGTTTTTGTTGAATTTGGGTCTTAGCAGCTTTAAATTCAGTAGCCATTTGCTCGCTTTGCTCGGTGCTCAAGTTGTTGCGAATAGCAGCGAACATTGTGCTTTCTTCTTGACGAATGTGGTCGCCAACAATGTCCATGAGATTTTTGATTCTACCTTTAAATTGCTCCATGTTAGAGGGGTTGATAGCTTTAATTTCCTCTAACAGCCGCTTCATTTCAGCTTGCTCGTCATACAGTTCTTGAGTGTCGTTCTGACCGTAGAAAGGACGAACTCTGGGGTAGACGACTTGCTCTTCAGCTTCAGCGTGAGCGCTTAGATCCCTGTAGAGTTGACCGAAGTACTCTTGAATCTTTTGGGGATCGTTGCTAGCCAGAATTTCGGTGAACAGGGTATTTGTCTTGTTGTGATCCAAGCGGATAACATCCTGGATGTTGAGATCCTTCTTGTCAGTGTTTTGGGTAACAGCGCTACCTACCACGCCACTTACTGCAGCCATAGCGTCTTGAACGCGTGCCCAAATACCTTGATCCGCTTCTTGTCCGGTCAGTTCACGAACACCCAAAATTTCCAGAACGCCCTTGAGTTGCTCTTGGTGAGCGCGGTTCTCAAAGTTGATGGTGTTGAGAGGTCCAATCGCCAGCAACACATCAGCACCAACTTTTTGTGCTGCCTTGTGAATTGTCAAGCCGGTCATGGTTTGCTGGTGCTTCAGCAATTCATGCTGAAATACTTTTTCGTACACGCTCAGTTCAGAGCCTTGCTGCAATTCACGAATCTTTTGAACCATTTGTGTAACGGTCTTGTCTGGCTCGGCTTGGATGCCATACTGACCGATTACAGTTTCCAGAATGCCAAGATTTTTTCTGTCACTCTCAAGAAAGCTCCGGAGGCGATCAGCGATTTCTTGGTCGTTGACTTGTCTGATCAACTGTTCTTCATTTTCGATAATCAAGTTTTGAATTGCTTTCATATCTGCCAGTTTAATGGCAATGGCAGAACGCTTGGTATCGTCTAATGTTGCAACCATTTTCTGGTTCCCCTCTGGAAGTTTTTCGTGTTCATTTACAATTTCAAATTGGCACAAGAATCAAATAGGTTCCATCTTTCTTTTGACCGATAGCCCTCAAAACTTCGGGTAGAAAAATGAAAATTCAACTTCAAAAATCTTTTCTATACTTTTAGATAGATAGGCAATCTACCTATGCTCCATCGTTAGATAGATAAATTTCTTCTGCCAATTTTCTAGATTGACGCAAGGATGGTCAAATAGGAGATAAAGCCATAATGCCCGATAATCAGGGGCTTGGAGAGCAGGCGCTGAATAAAGCCGCAGAAATAGGATTATCTAGCCAGTTAGATGAAGTAGAAAATTTGGATGTAGAGGTCAAAACAGACCCATTGAAACTGCTTCAGGGAGAGGTCGATTCAGTCAAAATTGAAGGCGAAGGTTTGGTCATGCAAAAAGACCTCCGTGTGGAGGAGTTGCAAATGCAAATGGGTAGCGTTGCTATTAATCCCCTGAGTGTAGCTTTTGGTAAAATTGAACTCACGAAACCAACTAAAGGCAGTACGCGGGTTGTTTTGATTGAAGAGGATATCAACCGTGCCTTCAATTCAGAGTATGTCCGTTCACAACTGCAAAGCCAGAAAATTCATGTCAACGGGCAATTAATGACGATTGTTCCTCAACAAGTAGATTTTCGTTTACCTGGTAATAGTAAAGTTGCAATCAGCGCCTCAATTTTATTAAGAGAAACTAATGAAACTCACCAAGTCGCGTTTTCAGCAGTACCGAAAGTGGGTGCTAACGGACAAACAGTTTCTCTAGAAAATGTAGAGTATGGCGACACAAAGGAAATCTCTCCAGATTTGACAAAAGCTTTGATAGATGCAACGAGCGAAATTTTGAATCTAAGTAACTTTGATTTAGAAGGAATGACCCTACGAGTTAAGCAACTCGAGGTGGAAACAGCTAAACTGATACTGCAAGCTGAAGCTTATGTGGAGCAAATACCTTCCGCATAAAATCAGGATACAAAAAAATACTAAAAATCATGGAAACTACAGAGAGAGCTTCGACACCGTTCCCTAATCTGCCACCAGTTATTGAAAGTGACGATAGAGAGTATAACGACACTGGTGTACCTAGCACAGTTGCGATCGCAGGGCATCCCTTGCACCCCCTAAGTGTCATTTTTCCCATTGCCTTTTTAGCCGCCGCCTTGGGGAGCGACTTCGGCTATTGGTTAACTCGCGATTTCTTTTGGGCAAGGGCTTCGCTGTGGTTAATTGGACTCGGATTGGTTGCAGGCGTGGTAGCAGCCCTAATCGGCATGAGCGACTTTTTGCAAATTGAACGAGTCCGCAAGCGCAACGCAGGCTGGGCGCACATGATTCTTAACGTGGCTATCCTAGTCTTGACACTCGTCAACTTCATCTTGCGTCTGGGCGATCCTGCGTCTGCAATATTACCTTGGGGACTTATAATCTCACTCATTGTCGGTACCCTGACCAGTGCTTCTGGCTGGTTCGGTGCCGAACTATCCTATCGCCACAAAATTGGTGTGGTGGGTGCTGGTAGCAGAAGATACCCTTAACTAAAAGAAGCACAGGAGAAAGGAGTAGGAGAGGGGAAGAGAAATTTTCCCTCTTGTACTTTCTAGTCTGCTTTTTCTTTGACGATATTTTAGATTTCGCATGCAACCCAAAAAGCTTTGGTGGAAGGGCTAAAATCTTCTTTAGTCCCTAGTTCCTACAAAATGCTATCAAAACCAACTCAAAGCTTTTATATTATCTCTTCCCTGCTCATCGTTATAGCGATGGGCTTTTTCTTTAAGTACTACAGTGGTTTTGCCCACGAGTGGTTTAATGATTACGGAGCGGCTGTCTTTTACGAAATATTTTGGTGCTTGTTTGCATTTCTGTTTTTTAGGAGTGGGATCGCAGTGAGGCAAATTCCTTTATGGGTATTTATCATCACCTGCATACTGGAATTCATGCAATTATGGCATCCACCTTTATTAGAGCAGTTTCGCGCTACGTTGATAGGTAAATGGTTAATTGGAACCACCTTTGCTTGGTGGGATTTTCCTCATTACCTGTTGGGTTGTATTTTGGGTTGGTTGTGGTTGCGACAATTACAAGCACAAAGCTATGCAAAAAAAAGTTAAAGTGAAACCGAACTCAAAACTTCAAAAGATTGACGAACAACCTGACGGCAGTCTTAGCGTGCATTTAAAATCCCCTCCTGTAGATGGTAAGGCTAATAAAGAGTTAATTAAACTACTAGCAGAAAAATTTGATGTGCCAAAATCGCATATCACAATTAAGTCTGGTTTATCTTCTCGGCAAAAGCTGGTTGAAATTGACACTAACTAAGCAATTTAAAATTCAAAATTAGACTTCGCTTGAAAATCAATAATTATACGTAAAAAATTTATTGATAATTAGATTTCTTGCAACAATCTAGTTTCGGGCTATGTGGAACCGCACTCTGTAGCAGATAAACGCGATAAAGTATCTGTGCCCACCCCCCTAATTCCCCCCTACAAAAGGCTAGGGTGTACACATATCTGATTCAAAACCTCACCCTCGCTTTTATAGCAACAGCCAAGGTGGTTAGGACATCAACCGATGATAAAACCTAGACACAAAAAGACTTTTCACCCAGTCCCCAGTCTCCAGTCCCTAGTCCCCTGCTATATAGCAATCCTATTTCATTTGTTTGTGAAAATTGACCAGCTTCAGATCCCCGACTTCTTAAAGAAGTCGGGGATCTTGTTTGTTCACGAATCATTTAGGACTGCTATAGCTGCGCTAAAATCTTTCTCTCTGGGAATTTCCCAGAGGGATGCCCGACAGGGCAGGGTGAGGTTGGGTGTGCGTACAAAAGGAATTTTGAGTCATTCTATGACTTGTGTGTACACCGTAGCTACAACAGGCAGAAGACAGAGGAAAAACTTTTACTTATTGTCCATCTGTAGTTTCATATTTGAAAAAAAGTGTAAATTGAAAAACCCATCCTAGAGGAGGACGGGAGAGACGCCACTTATACATGAAATTAATTGTTTTGAAAGCAAAATTACTAAGGCTTCAATTCTTCCGTAATACTGATATACCTGGGTTGTGCTTTCACTCGCTCTATCCAATCTTGGATAGCAGGAAATTGTGTTAAATCAAACCTAGCTTCATCAGCTACATGAGTGTAAGCAAATAAGCTAATATCAGCAATCGTATAACGCTCTCCCACCAAATAAGTATGGTTGGATAAATGTTTTTCCATTGTCCTAAGAGCTGCGTAACCAGGTTCACGTTTTTGCTCTATGGCTTCATGGTATTCCTGAGCTTTACCTAGAATAGAAATCCAAAATCTCGATGTAGCAATATAAGGCTCATGGCTGTACTGTTCAAAAAATAACCATTGCAGAACTTGCGCTCGTAAAAAACGGTCATAAGGTAAAAATTCTGTCCCTTCACTTAGATACACCATGATCGCATTTGATTCTGCTAAATATTTCCCTGGTTCAACTTCCAAAACGGGAATTCTTCCGTTTGGATTTTTACTTAAAAATTCTGGCGTTCGAGATTCACCTTTAGTGATGTTAACCTCCACCCTTTCAAAAGGCATACCCATTTGTGTCAATAAAAGACGAATCTTGTAGCCATTACCTGAGGGTAAAAAATCATACAAACGCAGGATTTCCATACCAAAAAAAATAGGGATGAAATGGTTGATTAATCATGCAGTAAAAATACAGCATCTCATCGAAAAAGACAAATAGATATGATAAAATCAGTAGATATATAGCATTTTAGTACGATACAGAATTCTCTGAAAGATAAAAATTAAAAGTAATATTTGTTGCAGTATTTGGGTGTTTAATTTTAATTGGTGGTCAAGGAAAAAAATGTGTGGAAGATTTACTTTGAGCCAAACAGCAGAAGCTATATACCAAACCTTCCATGTAAACAAAATTCTCAGTCTAGAGCCGCAATATAACATTGCTCCTACGCAAATGGTGGCGGCAGTCTTGTATAATCCAGAAACCAAGCAGCGTGAATTTGAAAAGTTACGCTGGGGGTTAATTCCCTCTTGGGCAAAAGATCTAGGAATGGGAGCAAAGCTGATCAACGCTAGGGCAGAAACAGTAGGAGAAAAACCAGCTTTTCGCTCTGCATTCAAGCACCGTCGCTGTTTGGTGGTGGCAGATGGCTTTTACGAATGGCAGACAAAAGAAGGCAAGAAACAGCCATTTTATTTTCATCTCCAAGAAAGAAAACCTTTTGGCTTTGCAGGCTTATGGGAGCAATGGCGATCGCCCCAAGGAGAGGAAATCACTTCATGTACAATTTTGACTACGAAGTGCAACGAATTACTGCAACCGATCCACGAACGTATGCCAGTGATTCTTCAACCGCAGGATTATGATCTGTGGTTAGATCCCCAAGTGCAAACACCTGAACCACTACAGCAGCTATTGCACCCGTACCCATCAGAAGCGATGATGGCTTACCCAGTCAGCACAATGGTCAACAGCCCTAAGCACAATAGTCCAGATTGTATTAAGCCTTTGTAACTCGCAATGAGCTACCAATCAGTTACATTAGCTTGTAGTGAACGCTCCTTTATGCGATCGCTACCAACCCAGTCCGCAATCATGATTGTGGCAAACCTATCACATAAGCCCTTATGTCAAGAAGCCAGAAAAACAATAACTTTATTGACAAAACCTTTACAGTCATGGCGGATCTGATAATGAAGATTCTGCCAACCGATAAACAAGCCAAAGAAGCTTTTGCTTATTACCGAGATGGTATGTCAGCGCAGGCAGATGGAGAATATGCCGAAGCTTTGGAAAACTACAAAGAAGCCCTAACATTAGAGGAAGATCCTAATGATCGCAGCTATATCCTGTATAATATGGGGCTAATTTATGCTAGCAACGGCGAACATGAAAAGGCACTAGAGTTATATCACCAGGCTCTTGAGTGCAACCCGCGCCTAATCCAAGCCTTGAACAACATCGCGGTCATTTTCCACTATCAGGGCGAAAAAGCGAAGGAAGCAGGAGACGAAGACTTGGGAGAAGCACTGTTCGACAAAGCCGCCGATTATTGGATTACAGCTATTCGCATGGCTCCGAATAACTACATCGAAGCCCAAAACTGGCTGAAAACGACTGGGCGCTCTCAAATTGACGTATTGTTGTAGTCTTTAGTCATTAGTCCTTTGTCATTTGCTAAAAACTAATGATTAATGACTAATGACTAATGACCAAGGAATAACCATGATAGACACTGAACAAGTTCACAAAGTAGCTCATCTCGCCCGTTTAGAGTTGACACCTCAAGAAGAAGAGAAATTCACAACTCAGTTAGGAAGTATTCTTGACTATTTTGAACAACTGAGTGAATTGGATGTCAATAATGTGCCACCGACAACACGGGCAATTGATGTGAGCAATGTCACACGCGCAGATGAGTTGCAACCTTATCCCAACCGTGAAGACATTCTCCAGAGTGCGCCTGAACAAGAAGGCGACTTTTTCAAAGTGCCTAAAATCCTCAACGAAGAATAGTCATTAGTCCTTTGTGAGCCAGCGCAGCCAACTTGGTTTCCAACTGTCACGGCGACTGGTGAGACCAGTGCTGTTCGCGCAGCGTGTCCGAAGGACATAGGCGGGTCTCCCAACCTAGGGAACTGGCTCTCCCGTTGGGTCCTTTGTCTAGAGCAAATAGCCAATGACGAAGGACGAAGGACTAATGACTAATGACTAATAACTAATGACCAAGGAGTTATTTATGGGTTTGGGAATCCTCAAAGATGGCAAGTGGATATCTGAACGCGACCAAGAAGACTCAGAAGGTAAATTTATCCGTCCTTCAACGACTTTCCGCAACCAAATTACAGCTGATGGTTCTAGCGGATTTAAAGCTGAAGCGGGACGCTATCACTTATACATTTCTTGGGCTTGTCCTTGGGCACACCGCACTGCAATTCTGCGCCAGTTGAAAGGGCTGCAAGATGTCATCAGTATGTCGGTGGTAGCAGCAGAAATTCATGAAAACAGTTGGGAATTTTCTGATGAACCAGGATCTATTCCCGATACAGTCAACTCAACTCAGTATCTCTGGCAAGTTTATCTCAAAGCTGACCCCAACTACAGCGGACGGGTGACAGTTCCGGTTTTGTGGGATACACAAACCAAGACAATTGTCAATAATGAATCCCGCGAAATCATCCGGATGTTGGATACAGAGTTTAATGCCTTTGCCAAACAAGATGTAAACTTTTATCCAAAACATTTACAAAAAGTTATTGACGAGACAATTGATGCAATTTACCAGCCGATAAATAACGGTGTGTATCGGGCAGGATTTGCTACGACTCAATCGGCTTATGATCAGGCGGTAACGGAACTATTTGATGCTCTTGACCACTGGGAGAAAGTGTTAGGAAAGCAACGCTATCTCTGTGGTGAACAAATCACTGAAGCGGACTGGTGTATGTTTACGACCCTGTTTCGCTTTGATGCTGTTTACTATGTCCATTTCAAATGTAACTTACGCAGAATTATAGATTATTCCAATCTGTGGAACTATCTCAAAGACCTTTATCAACATCCGGGAGTCAAAGAAACTTGCAATCTTGACCACATCAAACGGCATTATTACAGAAGCCACCCCAAGGTTAATCCAACTCGCATTGTGCCGAAAGGTCCGATTATTGATTTTGATGCACCGCACAACCGTGATCAACTGCGTACAGCTTTGGAAGTTTGATGAGTAGGTGTTGGTATTGTACTACTGAATTTTTATACAAATTCTTAAAAGTACAACTGCACATATAGCAATCCTGCGCACATTTGTGTGAAAGTGCCTGCGCTAAGCGCATACTTAGTAGTAAGCACGGTATAGCAACAGCCAAGGTGGTTAGGACATCAACAGATGATACAACCTAGACACAAAAAGACTTTTGACCCAGTCCCCAGTCCCCAGTCCCTAGTCCCCTGCTATATGTGCTCACTACTAACCAATCAGTTTCTTTGTTTCAGACCAATCTACACCCGTGGTTAAATTTATCCACCACAAACTTGTTGCAGCGTACTAACAAATTCTGGGTATGAAACAGCAGCTGCTTCTGCACGATGGATGGTCGTCTTACTAGAAGCTTTGAGAGCAGCGATCGCGAAACTCATGGCAATACGATGGTCAGTATGGCTATCGACATCAGTCCCAACCAAGGGAGTTCCGCCAGTAATTTCCATACCATCGGGTAATTCTGTTACCTTTGCTCCCATTTTGTTGAGTTGCTGCGCCATGACAGCAATGCGATCGCTTTCTTTGACTCGCAACTCAGCAGCATCACGAATGGTTGTCGTTCCTTCAGCAAAAACCGCCGCTACTGCCAAAATTGGAATTTCATCAATTAATCTAGGGATAATATCACCTGCTATAGTGCAACTTGTCAAACGACTCGAACGCACTCGTAAATCAGCAACCGGTTCCCCAGCAACCTCGCGCTGATTTTCCTGCTGGATGTCTGCTCCCATCATCGCTAGAGCTTCTAAAATGCCGGTGCGGCTGGGATTCACGCCGACATTTTCAATCACCAGCTCAGAATCTGGTACAATAGCCCCAGCCACTAACCAAAAAGCGGCTGAACTGATATCCCCTGGAACAATCACTGTTTGCCCGTAAAGTTGAGTCGGTCCAGTGATGGTGACGCTGTTGGTTTCCGGGTCAGTGACTAAATCTGCCCCAAATGCCCGTAGCATCCGTTCGCTGTGGTCGCGCGAAAGTGATGGTTCTGTGACGGTAGTTTTTCCCTCAGTTGCCAAACCTGCAAGCAGAATGCAGGATTTGACTTGAGCGGAGGCGATGGGGGAATTGTAGTGAATTGGTTTGAGAGACTTTCCTTGAACTGCTAAGGGTGCAAGTGTATTGCCTTTGCGTCCCCAAATTTCTGCTCCCATCTGTTGTAATGGTTTGACAACACGGGACATAGGACGCGATCGCAACGAACTATCACCCGTTACGGTAAAAAAGCGCCCTGCATGAGACGCTAACAGTCCCAGCATCAGGCGTATTGTCGTTCCGGAGTTACCAGCGTTCAAGACATCAACTGGTTCTTGCAAATTGCCTAAACCAATGCCTTTAACCCGCACTAATTCTGTATTGAGTTCCGAAATTTCTGCCCCCATCGCTTGGAAACAGCTTGCTGTGCTACAGGGATCTTCTCCCAAAAGTAGCCCTTTAATCTGGGTTTCGCCTTCGGCTAAAGCACCTAGCATTAAAGCTCTATGGGAGATAGATTTATCACCTGGAACACGGATGCGACCTTGTAGAGATTGAGAAGCAGATCGCTGAATGATTAAGTTTTGAGAAGCGTTTTCTCTAGTTTCGACAGTTATAACAGAAGCTGACATTAGGTGAAACTGGCGTTGAGTGTGCTAGTATCCTATCGCTTTCCCTGTACCGCCTGCTCTACCAATTATTTATCAATTTCTTCTTGTAATTCATTTCATGTCATTGGCTTTTTGCCTTTATCGCTGCCATGCTTACTTATCATCGCAAGCCCGTGTGCCTATCACTTATTTCCACAGATCTGCCCATTTGGTCTGTTGTTGAAGCTGCTGCGACCCTTTACCAAAAAGACCACGAGAGATTTCATCTACTTTTGTCCACACCGCCTGTAAAAAATTATGAAGCGGTAGACAATCTTTCTTGTACACAGAACACTTTCCAACAGCAAGGTAACGTTCAAGCCCCCAGTACCCCCCGCATATTGTGGCTGGAGATTTCCCCATACCGAGTTATCATGACCATGCAAGGTAATGATCAGTTGAGTTACCGTCATTTCTGGGAAAAGGGCGTTTACGGTATAAGTCGTTACTGGTTACCTGGTGAGTCATTACAACTTAGCCAAGCTATTCGCTTACGAAATTATACTCGTAGCCTGACTCTCAACGGACGCCCCTTACCAGAGCATTTGCGGGTGGAATACGAATTGTGGACTGGAAAAGTCCAACTGGGTTCTTACATCCTTAGTTTAGAAGTAAAACACTGAAAGCAACTTACCAATTCCTCCTTTGCGATTATTTCTTTTTTGCAAAGGGGGATTTTTCTTCTGTCATGGGATGGATGCTGTTTTATTGACATCCTTAACAGGATAGCAGTCCTAAATGATTTGTGAAAAAACAAGATCCCGGACTTCTTAAAGAAGTCGATCCGAAGAAAGTGAATAAACAAGATTGCATAAGTCCTTAGAACACCACCCTAACCCTCCCCGTAAACGGGGAGGGAACAGGATTTTTATTGCTTCCCCCGCAAGGCGGGGGACTCTTGGGAGGTGCTTCTTGTTGATTTTGCAAGAGGTCTAATTTTCACAAATGAAATAGGATTGCTATATGCCTACTGGGCAGTACAAAAAAATTTGAACCAAGACCGCAAAGAATTTCTCATGCCTCTTACGAGGAAACTAGCTTCATAAGCGAGGAGTCTCTATGAGCCGCAAATCAAACAGCATTATCATTTACTGGCGTCTGTGGTGCCAGTGGATTTTCGCGACGTCTGTTAGTCTTGCTATTGTGACAGCCGTGGCTCTGAGTGTACCGCCAACACTGGCTGGATATGTACCTGGATGCTTAGGTCCTGTCATCCTAGGGTTTAGCCAATGGTTCATCTTAAGGAGGCACATTCCCAAAGCAGGTTTGTGGATTGTCGCGACGGTTTTAGGGGGAATAGGAGCTTTCTTCTTAGGGGTCATTGCGCTCCTTTTGACCATGAGTTCGCCATTGACGGGGGTTACGGGTGCAGCCTTCGGTGGGGTTGTTTTGGGATTCGCTCAGTGGTTTGTACTCAGACAGCAATTCGCTCAGGCGCGTTGGTGGCTTTTAGGAAGCACTGTTGCGCTAGTACTTGGTGCTAGCTGGTTTATCAACCTCGTTTTTATGGGGCTTTCTTTCAAACCAGGTTTTGTAGGCTGGGTGAGTCTAGCAGCAGGGAGTGGAGCAATCGGGGGAGCAATTAAGGGTGGTGTCTTAGTTTGGCTGCTACATCAGTCTAAGCGTTGAGATAAGACAAAGTTGACGAATTTAAAAACAGTCAGTTTCTGGTAACAAAAGCTAACTAAAAGCACTACGCCCCGCACTATCTTTTGAGTTTCAATGTAATACTCAAAACGGTAATACTGAAAACGCAAAACTTCTTAAGCAAAATAACTAGGTTCGTTACCAGCTTTCCACTTAATATTGCAACCAATACTTGGCTTTTGCTCGCCTGCAACTGGTTTATCCGCCAATACTGCATCAATAGCTGCGCGTAAATCTGCACCTGTTACAGGTTTGCCATTGCTGGGACGGCTATCATCCAATTGTCCTCGATAAACGAGTTGCTGCTTGGCATCAAATAGAAAGAAATCTGGTGTGCAAGCAGCTGTGTAAGCTTTCGCAGTTTCTTGGCTTTCGTCGTAGCAAAAGGGAAAGTTGAAATCAAGTTCTATCGCCATTGCCTTTAATAATTCAGGTGCATCATCTGGATAATTTTTGGCATCATTTGTGCTAATGGCAACTATTCCTAAACCCTTATTAATATAATCTTTGCCCAACTGCGCCAATTCTTCTTTTACGTGCTTCACAAATGGGCAATGCCGACAAATAAACATCACAAGTAGAGCTTTCTTCTGGGCAAAGGTGGAAAGGGAAATCGTCTGTCCAGACACCACCTCCGGTAAGTGAAAATCTGGTGCCTGAGTACCCAGTGACAACATCGTTGAAGCAGTTAAAGCCATACTAATTCTAAGTAATTAACGAAAATTTCGTGAATGGGGCTGATTTAGCCGATACGAGGAAGAAGGCACTTTAGTTCGTAAAAGGAGCAATGGAATACTGAGAATTCCAAAAAGAATCACAACTCCAGTCATTACCCAAACAGTAAATCTACTGGGTTGATAGTTTCCTTGTTCAATTTGCCAAAAAACCTGATTGTACCGCCAGACTGCCAAAAGTAAAGTCACAATACCAAATATTACCAAAGAAATGCCCAAATTTTCTGAGGTGAAAAAGGGATGTGGCGCTGGTTCTTGTTGCTGTTGAGTCAGAGTAAAATTAAGCTGGCGTATAAATAAACCAAATCGAGCAATAGCAAATCCAAAGCCAATCAATGCGATGGAAGTGCGTAGCCAAGCTAGAAATGTCCGCTCGTTCGCTTGATGCTCCCTTTGACGGTCAATTTTGGGCATTTCGCTCATAGATACCAGATGTACTCCTGATGACCACAAAAGAACAGTACCGTATTAAGTCGCGTACATACTCCATCTATTGGCTAGCTTTTACAAATGTTTGATACGCAAAATAGCCTGACTTCGCGTGAGTTTTGCGGCGTCAGGCTTCTTATTGGGGAGAATAGGATGTCAAATTAGCAAGATTAAGATGAGTTTCTACAGATTTCTTAACAAACCAAAAATTCCATGTCCTGTAAACACTTCCAACGCAATCAGAGATACAAAACCAATCATTGCCAAACGACCGTTAATGAGTTCTGCGTAGGGAGTAAACCCGGTGCGATCGCCTTGCTCATCCACATAAACTTTTGGCTCGATAGCAAAATTGTTCATTTTGCCCGCCTCGTCAATAATGGCACCTTTATACTGCATGGAAATGTCCTAACGAAATTATTGCTATTATGTAAAGAACTGTAACATTTATATTAACATTTGTAAAGCTTTAGATTGTTTGTTGTCAGGTTTCAACCTCAGCTATTTCAAGAATTTTGAAACAGGTTATAGATGGATAGAAAGAAAAGTTTCGCTGTGATGTACAATAATAAGTTTGTATATATGTAACTATCACAGCTATAGTGTCTCAATTTCAGTACAAAGCACTGCACAAGCCCAACCAGTTAATTTATGGTCAGGGGCAAACAGCAGTAATTACGGGGTGGACGGTGAAAAGCACAGTGCAAAAGCACTTGCATCCTCAAGAGTATGCAGTCATTGGACAACTATACTCGCCTACACGGGGACTGAATTTCCTGATTCGGAATTTGCTGTTTAACCCGCACGTTCGCTACTTAGTGGTACTCAACGCAACAAAGGAAGACAAGAACGCGGGTGCGTGTCAATGCTTACTAGACTTTTTCCGCAATGGTTTTGAAGAAGGATTAAGCGATACTGGACGACGTTGCTGGGTAGTTCGCTCGCTTTATTCTGGGTACATTGATATTGAAGTTGATGCTGGAGTCTTGGAACAGCTACGACAATCTGTAGAATGCAACGAAGCAAAATCTATTCCTGAAGCTGTTAGTCTTGTTCAATCATATGCGGAGCGCAAAGCAGTAGAACCGTGGGATGAACCCCATCAGTTTAATATGCTTAGCGTCGAGCAAACTGTTTTACCTGGACAACGTTACGGACATCGCATTCAAGGTAAAACCATTGCCGAAACTTGGGTAAAAATCATTCATTTAATAAAGACAACAGGAACAATTCGACCAACTGCATATGATGGACAATGGCAAGAATTGATTGATTTGATGGCAATTGTCACGTCAGAACCAGAAAATTTTTATTTTCCCGAACCGAATTATTTACCGATTGACCGTAGTTTTCTTCAAGAATATGTTTCCCAAATTTTAGATGATGCACCCAAACAACAAGGAGTGAAATATACATACGGTCAACGTTTGCGTTCTCATTTTGGGCGCGATCAAATTCAACTTTGTATTGACAAATTAGTGGCTGATATTGATTCCGCAAGAGTAGTTATGTCTTTATGGGATGTTAGCCACGATTGTACGGACAGTCCGCCTTGTCTTAATCACATTTGGGTCAGAATAGTTAACAATGAACTTTCTTTAACAGCAACTTTTCGCAGTAATGATATGTTTTCTGCATGGTGTGCAAATGCTATGGGTTTAAGAGCATTGCAGATGCATATTACAAATGAAATTAACAAAATTGCTAAATATAATGTGAAATTGGGACCACTTATTACCATTAGTCAAAGTGCCCATATATATGACGATTGTTTTGAAAACGCAGAAAAAGTTATAAAAACCTATTATCCAAAAATTTGTCAACAAAGAGATTATAATGACCCCGTTGGCAGTTTTGTGATTGCTGTGCAGGATGATAAAATCCTTGTCGAACACATGACGCCCGGATCAGGAGAAGTTGTGATTTGCTATTTAGGTAAGTCTGCAAAACAACTGTATCAGCAAATAGCAGCAGATTGTCCGGGCTTGCAAGTTGAACATGCTATGTATTTGGGGACGGAGTTGCAAAAAGCAGAACTTGCTTTGTCAATGAAACAAGAGTTCATTTATGAGCAAGATAAACCAATACGCATTCCTTTATAAGGTGCATTTGGGAATTTTAGCAGCTACTCTAACTAGTTGCAGCGAAACATACCACCTAAAATTGGTGCATTATACTGCGTTAATGCACCTGAGTTCTAATAAGTAAAAATTAAACTCTAGCTAGAGTCACTTTTTCTGGTTGATCCTGATATTTACCCTGACGAGCTTCGTAACTGATAGCGCAGGGTTCGCCTTCTAGAAAAAGCAACTGTACCACCCCTTCATTGGCGTAAATGCGACAGTCAGCACTAGAAGAATTAGAAAACTCTAAGGTCAAATGACCCCGCCATGCAGCCTCAGCAGGAGTTAGATTTGCTATTATCCCACAACGTGCATACGTAGATTTCCCGATACAAATGACTGTAATATTGTCTGGAACCTCCAGGTTTTCTAAAGCTACTCCTAAACCATAGGAGTGAGCAGGGAGTATAAAATAACTACCGTTAGCATCCGTATGAAGTGCAGTTGGTTCGAGATTGTGAGGATTAAAGTTTTTGGGATCAACTACAGTTCCAGGAATGTGGCGGAAAATTCGGAACTCAACAGGAGAAAGGCGTATATCGTACCCATAAGAAGATAAACCGTAGCTAATAACACGCCGCAACGATTCATCTTCACTGATTTTTATTTCTCGAATCAGGCTTGGCTCAAAGGGCAAAATCATACCCTTGTGTGCCTTTTCAGTAATCCAAATGTCGTTTTTAATCACTAGTGTGCTGCTAATTTAAACCAAATAACTAGAATAGCGCGAACATAGTTCATTAGAAAGGCAGGGTGCGTTAACGAAGTGTAACGCACTCTATTTTTTTAGTGTTTTACCCAAAATGGTTTATGGTTGATGACTGCGACGGATTTCGGTGATTTGGTCTGCTATTTCCAGAATAGATTGAGGCATTTCTGGTCCTGTAAGGATGATATCGACGTGGGAAGGGCGTTTTGCCAGCAATGCTAAAACTTCTGTTTCAGGAATTAAGCCAAAATGAATGGCTAAGCTTAGCTCATCTAATACAACGAGAGAATACTTACCCTCAAAGACGACCTTTTGTGTATGTTGCCACAACTTTTGTAGGGATTGCGTTTCGGTTTCGTCCAACTGTGGTGTATCAATGCAACGAGGCAAATCACCACGGATCCAATCTAATTTTTGTCCCAATTGGATGGGGTTTTCATGTCCTTGACGAATGCCACCCTTGAGAAACTGTACTATTAACACTGGTGTGCCTTGACCAGCAATTCTCAGTGCTTGAGCCATGATAGTAGTAAAAAAGCTACGATGAGAACTAGTGAAAACTTGTATCAGCCCTTCAATGGAATATGGTAAGCTGAGGGTCAAATTTAAGCTTGGGATTTCTAGCTGAGCAACCATAAAAATGTTTTAAAAAATACAAAAGAGTAAAGCGTTTTTGCTTAGGGTGGTTCTGGCAAATGCACCTGTATTATCTAGCTGTTTTTGACAATATGTAATGTATTTGCCAATCCGCATTCTTAGTCAAACACTACGTTTATGCTCAAGTCAAGAGTGATGGAAACTGAAATTCTTGCCTTTTGCCGGAAAGTAGTTGTCAAAAAGAGAACACGTAACTCAAAGGACAAATCAATCAAAAAAACTGGGAAAATGGCTGTCAGAGTCTAAAATCAAGTCATTTGATTGTTTATTGCTATGTCAGATCCATCAGCTACACCAGACGCTCTAACGCGGAGAATATTTACAGTCAGCGATTAAGCTAAATTCATAAGAAAATCTTATTGTAAAGAAGTGGAAATTTGCCGTCGGTGGCTAAACAGATGGATAACGTTTTGAATTTGACAAAATCAGGAGTAAATGGTTGTGAGATTAGTGATTCTGGGAGGTTCGGGTTCAGGGAAAAGCACTCAAGCACAAGGGCTTTGCAGATACTTTGGTATTCCTGTGATCTCCACAAGTGAAATATTACGCAATGCGAGCGCAGGCTTTACCAACCTCGGTCATCTCGCACAGCCATACGTGGAGACAGGAGAACTTGTGTCGAACCAAATGATGGTTGAATTCATCCAAACTCGGTTAAGAAAGCCGGATTTTAACCGTGGTTGGGTGTTAGAGGGTTATCCCCGTACAGCGTTTCAAGCTGAAGAACTGGACTTTTTGTTGGACAATCTAGGGCACAATTTAGACTGGGCAATTTATTTACAAGTCCCACAAGCAGTTATGGTGAGTCGTTCACTAGGGCGTTCTCTTCCAGATGACCAACCGGAAATAGTCCAGCGTCGTGTAGAAATATTTTATGACCGTACCATTCCCATCCTAGAATACTATGACCGTCGTCGGCGCTTGTTGACTATCAACGGTGACCAGTTACCAGAAGCCGTACAGCAAAACATAGTCACTCTGCTTTCAACCCCCGAATAGGGTTGTTGTTCTCTTTAATCATTTCTTTAATCATTAATTATTGAGAAAAAATAGGCTTTATCCCCACAAAAGTCAAAATGTTTACAATTCTATAGGATCCCTATTTGATTTTTGAACCAAACTTAATACAGTTTATGTTCCCTGTTAAGAGTTCCCAAGCTGTACTAGTAACTTCATAAACCAAACCAGATTCCTATATCTGGTAATTTCTGATAATTTCACGATGTGAAATATTAAATTGTTCTTTAAAAAGGCTTAAACCGTAATACTCAAAGTGTAAGCGGCTGTATCGTATATGAAAATTTTGAGGCAAACTTAATGGCTTGGCAGCGTCCAGACGGTCGACAACCCTACGAATTACGTCCTATTAGCTTTCAGCAAGGTTTCACCCGCTTTGCTCCTGGTACCGTTCTCACAAAATGTGGTGAAACTCAAGTCCTTTGTAGCGTCAGCGTTACACAAGGAGTCCCCAAGTTTCTAGAAGGAACTGGCAAAGGTTGGCTCACGGCTGAATATAGAATGTTACCATCAGCTACGCCGCAACGACAAGAACGAGAATTCATGAAGTTGTCTGGACGAACTCAAGAAATCCAACGTTTGATTGGACGTAGCTTAAGAGCAGCACTGGATTTAAGTGCTTTGGGAGAACGTACGCTGACTGTGGATGCAGATGTGTTGCAAGCAGACGCTGGAACTAGGACAACAGCGATTACAGGAGGGTTTGTGGCGATCGCTCATGCAATTTCAAAATTATTGCAGCAGGGAGTATTAGAGCGATCGCCCATCATTGGACAAGTGGCAGCGGTTTCTGTAGGGTTATTGCAGGGAGAGCCATTTTTGGATCTCAATTATATCGAAGATGTGACCGCTGAGGTAGATTTTAATGTGGTGATGAATCAGCAGCTGGGAATAATTGAAGTTCAAGGAACTGCTGAATCCGGTAGTTTTAGTCGTACTCAACTCAATCATCTACTAGATTTTGCTCAGAAGGGAATTCAAGAATTGTTAATCGCGCAACAAGAAGCGATTGCGCAAAGCGCACTGGCGGAGCCAATCGCAGATTGGAATGATCTATATCAAAGCTAAGAGAGTGCTTAGTTGTGAGTAGTGGTTGTTAATGACTCAGTACTCATAACTAAGCACTCAGAACTGTTTTGGTAACTTTAATAAATATTTTTGTTAAGATTTGGGGACAATTTTTACAACTGCCCACTCAAGCTCTGTTGAACTCATAGACATGATGTTAAAAGTTTCAAAAAGTAAAAAGGGAAATTGTCAGAATTTCGCTATTGTAATGCTGGAAGTCGCTAATGTAATGATGAAGGGATGAGCAAAAAAGTTGAAGTTCTTCCAGATCAAGGGGCGCTAATTGCGCGAGCGCTAGAATTGATCCTCTCCAAGATGGAAACTGCTATTCAAGAGCGGGGGCAATTTACCATTGCCCTATCTGGTGGCAGCACACCTAAACCATTGTACGAAGCAATCTCTACCCAAAAACTGCCCTGGGATAAAATTCATGTATTTTGGGGAGATGAACGTTACGTCCCACCCGACCATCCAGATAGCAATCAACTGATGACGCGTCGTGCTTGGTTAGATCGCGTTGATATCCCAACGGGTAACATCCACGCCATACCTACAAATCAAAATGACCCAGCAGTGTCAGCAGCTGATTACGAAAGACATCTGCAAGAATTTTTTCACTCCTCACCAGGCGAGTTGCCTTCTTTGGATGTGATTTTATTAGGAATGGGAGATGATGCTCACACTGCATCTTTGTTTCCGCACACGGAAGCCTTAAAAGTAACAGATAAGCTGATTACCGTAGGGAACAAAGATGGGAACTGCCGTATCACCTTCACCTACCCATTCATTAACTCTGCTCGCTGCGTTATCTTTATAGTTGCTGGTGCCAATAAAAAACCCGCTCTTGCTCAAGTTTTTGCACCAGTGGCAGATGAATTCACTTACCCATCGCGCTTGATTCAACCTCAAGGAGAACTTTGGTGGTTGCTAGATGCAGCAGCAGGAAGTGACCTCAAATAAGGATGCAGGATAAAGCACGAAGGATGAAGTATAAAAGATGAAAAATTAATCACACTTCATGACTTAATACTTCATACTTCAGCCTTCAACGTACTTGTTAAAATCGGAAGCTAGAGTTGCCCCTCTGCTTGCTAGCACTATTTTACGATTGAACTTCAACAAAGGCTTAACCTCATGATCGTCTGCCCTAATTGCAATCACCCAAACCCAGACGGCGCTGTCCAGTGTGAAGCTTGCTACACCCCATTACCAGCTACTACTAACTGTCCCAGCTGTGGGGCAACCGTGCAGGCAGATGCAGCTTTTTGCGGTCAGTGTGGTTATAACCTGCGTGCAGGTGCTCCCACTGGTGTAGCCGCAACCGTCGCACCTGATCTCCCACCAGATTTGCCACCCTTTGTTAACCCTGATCCTCTTGTACAACCACAACCCGTGGGGGTAAGTACTGCTAATTACACCTCCCCTAATTCCGCATCCTTACCACCAACAGCGGTTTCGGTTCCTGATCCATCGGAAGTTACACAAAGTAGCCCGCCGCCTTCAAACGTCGCTGCACCACCTCCACCTCCAATACCCACTTCAGCCCCAGCACCGGATTTATCCGCACCGCCCCCTCCACCTCCAGCACCGGATTTATCCGCACCCCCTCCACCCCCAGCACCGGATTTATCCGCACCACCCCCTCCACCCCCAGTACCCGATCCATCTCCAATTCCCCCTCCACCCCCAGCCCAAACTCCACCGCCCACAGTCGTACCATCTGCTTCTAGAACTCAGCTGCAGCAGGTGACTGCACGGCTGCTTCACATTCAAACAGACAGGGAAATTGAATTGCCGCAAAACCTCTCTGTTATTCATATGGGCAAGCCTAATGATCGCATCCCTCCAGATGTAGACGTTTCAGGATTTCCGAATTCCGAAATTGTTTCCCGGATTCATGCCGATATTCGTGTAGAAGGAGACGCCCACTACATTGAAGATGTCGGAAGTTCCAATGGCACCTACATCAATAACTTGCCTTTATTACCGGGAAATCGGCACCGCCTACGCCCAGGCGATCGCATAAGTTTGGGTAAAGGAGACATGGTAACATTCCTGTTTCAACTTGTATAACGAAGGCTCTAGTACCGCTACACGCAAGTCAAAAGTCCTTTTTTCCTAGCTTTTGACCTGTTATACATAGTCGGTTTATTTCCGCTGTACTGTACTAGTAGAGATTCAAAAATGATTTGTGTCTGGTGGTTGATAGTCGCCGCTAGACACAAACTGTAGTTAGCATGGATAAAACTGCAACAAAAGCAGTAGGGTGAATACGTTAAGGAAAGTGACCCATGAGCAGCCTTGGGAAAGATTTTGAACCCTTGCTAACAAAAGAAGCCCCGCCAGCAGTTGACCGCATGGGGCTGACGTGGCTCATTGCCGCAGCGATCGCCACCATTATACTGTGGCAAGTACCAGCAGGTGATTATATTTTATACCCATTTACCATCCTGGCAACTTGGTTTCACGAAATGGGCCATGGCTTGATGGCAATGCTATTGGGGGGACAGTTTCGGAAATTAGAAATTTTTGGGAACGGTTCGGGTGTAGCAAGTTATGCTATGTCCTTGTCTTTGGGACCAATTGGTCCGGCTTTAGTTGCTTTTTCTGGACCAATGGGACCAGCGATTGCTGGTGCAGCTTTAATTCTGGCTTCCCGCAGTTTTAAGACGGCAAATCTGAGTTTAAAAATTTTAGGTGTTTTCTTACTCGTTTCGACGATAATTTGGGTGCGATCGCTGTTTGGAATCGTGGCGATTCCCCTACTGGGTTTAATTATCCTGGGTATTGCCTTAAAAGCTCCGCGTTGGGTGCAGGGGTTTACTGTTCAATTTCTCGGCGTGCAAGCTTGCGTGAGTACGTACCATCAACTTGACTATTTATTTAGCTATAGTGCTGGTCCTTTGGGACTTTCGGATACCGCGCAAATACAGCAGCAGTTGTTGTTACCTTACTGGTTTTGGGGTGGATTGATGGCAGTTGCATCTCTGGTGATTTTAGTGCAAAGTCTCCGCATCGCGTATCGTTCTAAATAAGCAACGTACCTTTTCTAACTCTATTGCGCTGGAATATATTACACAGAGATTGACCCAGTTATGGGATAGTTACGCATCGTCTTTAATGCAAGCCAAGCATTGGAGGCGCGCCTTCAAGACAAATACTACAGAAAAAGAACAGTTCGAGCGTAATATTAACAGCCTTAAAGCCAGAGTTGAACAAATTCCCGTAGAAATTGAGCGCGAAGTAGCTGCAATTAAAGCTAGGTTTGCTAATGGCGGTTACTGAGCTAATTCCCCAGAAACTAGCCCGTTAATTTAGAATTATCCCATCCCCCAATCCCCCATTTCAGTATGAATTCTCCATTTCCCGGGATGAATCCTTATTTAGAAAATCCTGTATTTTGGTCAGAAGTACATCATCGATTAATTCTGACGGGGCGACAAAAATGGCTATGATACCGACATGATTAGCCTCATAGCTCTCAAGCCTCGTTGATAATACTTCTGTTTATTGCGATTAAGTTTCATTAAATCGTTCACTAATTCCATGCAAGATTCCATAAAATTGACCCAGGTTTGACCATATAAGCCGATATAAAAACTGCTATGCCGTCTTTCAAGACGCCCATATTCTTTAACGCGACCAACGTATTTCTGTATGCTTTTACGTTTAATTTCTTGTCCATGTATCGTGGCAGATGTATAGGCGAGAGCGCTTCGCGCACGCTTCGCGAACGCTATCAATAAAATTAGAGCAATTAAGCGCTCACCTGACACACCAGTTTTCTCCAGATTGTAACCACCGCTCTTAAAATCTCTAAACATTTCTTCAATATCAAACCGTTTTTTATAGGCAGCGATCGCCGCCTCAAGCGTCTGCAGATTGGTAAGAAGAAACCAGCCTTCTTTCGGTGCGACTCCCAAGATTTTACGTTTCCATTTACAAGCTACATGAAAACTGACAAAACCTTTCTGTTTTGTGACCTTAACTCCTTTTAGGAAGAAAGAAACTCCCGGTAATAAACCTAAATCATTTAACTCCAACCAAATCTCATGTTTAATTTGGATAAATTCATTTTTTTTCAAACGCAGACAAAAGTATACATTTTGCTTATTCAGCCAGTTTGCCAGTTTGACAGAACAAAATTCTCGGTCTCCCAATACGCAAATTTTATAATTTTTTAAAAGGGGTAACACTTGAGACAGAATTAATTTCTGTTCATCAATATTGCTACTACCCAACTTGGGTAATAATTCAAAGTAGACCGGGAACGTTCTCTTATCCCAAACAACACTAACCATGAATAGATTGACACAACTCCAATTCGTCCGGTCAATTACCACATAAATTATTTTTTCCGAGGTCAAATATGTTTCTAACCATGTCTTAACAATAGGAAACCAAATTTTTTGAATTGTAAGGTTTTGTAATGACAAAAATCTCTGTATTTTCTTTCTTCTACTTTCAAATGTAATGGGAATCGGTAGAGCGGTAGCCAAAGCTTCTAGACTGACCTTTTTAATCGATTGCAGCAGGATAATCAGAATTTTGAGAAAAATGTATTCGGCAAGATTGAATTGACTTTTCAGGTGTGTTTGGTAAAATACAGACAACATTTTCAATAGATAGGTCTTATTGACATTACTTGACCTATCTTTTCTTACCATAAATCGCTGTACTCTTTATCAAATAACCTTTTCAGCCTATTTTGTCGCCCCGTCATCGATTAATTACAGCCATAGCAGATACTATTGAGGAAAATATTCCCTCACAATATCGAGTCGCAATTGAACAACGTACATATTTAAGTGATGATTCAGATTCTCTACTAGTTGGTATACCAGATGTTTCTCTTTTTTCTCAACAAACATCACCGCAGCAACGCTCGTCAACTGCTATCCAAACATCCACATCAGAAGGTATTACGGTGATGATACCTTTACCAGAACACATTACGGAAAAATACTTAGAAATTCGTGAAGTTTCTACAGGTTTTGTGGTTACTTCTATCGAAGTTTTATCTCCTAAAAATAAACGTCCAGGCGAAGGTAGAAAAGCCTATGAACTGAAACGCAAAAAAGTTTTAGTGAGTCTTACTCATTTAGTAGAAATTGATTTACTCAGAAGTGGAAAACCCATGTCAATTTTAGGGGAGTTCCCTGTTACAGATTATCAAATTATTGTGAGCAAAAGTGAAACACGTCCGCAAGCTAAATTATACGGTTTTAGCATCAGAGAACCAATTCCCGTATTTCCATTACCTCTACAAATAGAAGATACAGAGCCGATTTTAGATTTGCAATCTTTATTGCATGGTATATATAATCGTGCAAGATATTACTTAGCAATTGATTATAATCAAGAACCAGTACCACCCCTAAAACCAGAAGATGCTGTATGGTCTGATACCCTTTTACGCGAACAAGGATTAAGAACTTAGTAAAAGTTAAAACTAACTCAAATTAAAAACTAATTTGAATTACTAATTTCTAAGTAGCCGGACTGTTTGAGAAACCCACACTGTACCTGTAGTTAGGGAGCGTGTGTGGAGTGTCTCACAAACTGGGTTTTTTAGTTATCGTTTTTTTGTTGTTAAAAACTGACGCAAACTCAGCAAATTTAGAGTTTGTCCCAAAGAAAGCGGTAGAATCGTCACTCCTTCTAGACGAGACTGCACCCAACCTTCTCCCCAGTACCATTCGTGAAAACCGTCTATTCCTTGACTCAACAATAAACGCAGGCAGTTGGGACGTGCTACATCCACTTGATGATGAATCGAGACTGGTCCGATCCGGGTGGTAAACTCGAATCCAGGATGGAGTTCTTGTGGCATTCCAGAGGCAAAGCGACCTGAAGGAAGCCATTTTTCTAGTTCCGTAGGACGCAACAGACTGTCGTGAATTGCAGTTGCCGATGCATCAACTTCTATCCGTATTTGACTTTGTTGAAAATTACCCAGCATTTTTCTAGGATTGCGAGAAGCGCAAGAGAGTAGTTTTTTTATTAGTATTGCAAACATTCCAGGCAACTGCAGCGTTACAGTCAGTTGCAGTAGAAAATGCATAAGTGTTTTTTGACTGTTCACTTGCCTAAGAGCATGATTCTACCTCACTCTTTGCTGCAAATGTTTAAGTTAAGTTTTGTTATACTAAGATAACTATCATTCCCATGCAAAAAGCAGGGAATTTCGCTAAGACATTAAAGGCATAGGTTTTTTTCATGGCGGATCAATTAATTCGCGCCACAGCAGCTGAAGGCGGAATTCGTGCAGTTGGTGCAATTACCACACGTTTGACAGAAGAAGCACGACAACGTCATAAGCTTTCTTATGTGGCAACGGCAGCACTGGGTCGAACCATGACAGCAGGCTTGTTGATGGCTTCTAGTATGAAACGATCTGGGTCTAGAGTCAATATCCGGGTGAAAGGTGATGGACCTTTGGGTGGTATATTGATAGACGCAGGGTTAGATGGAACAGTACGCGGCTATGTAGAAAATCCAGATGTGGAACTGCCTCCAAATAGTAAAGGTAAGCTTGACGTTGGCGGTGCAGTTGGTAACGGTTTTCTTTACGTTGTCCGCGATGTTGGATACGGGTACCCATACTCCAGTACGGTAGAACTCGTTTCTGGTGAAATTGGGGACGACGTAGCTCACTACCTTATCACCTCGGAACAAACGCCTTCAGCTCTGGTCTTAGGGGTTTTTGTAGGAGCAACCGGGGTGACGGCTGCTGGAGGGTTACTGGTGCAAGTTCTACCGAAAGCTGCTAGAGACGAAGCCTTAGTAGAAACTCTGGAATCACGGGTAGCCGCATTATCAGGGTTTACACCTTTGTTGCAAGCAGGCAAATCATTGACAGATATCTTTCAAGACCTATTAGGAGATATGGGGCTTACTATATTTCCGGAAACGCAAATTCTACGCTACCACTGCGGTTGCTCGTTTGACCGCGTACTAGGAGCACTGAAAATGTTGGGTGAAGCAGAATTACAAGACATGATTGTCAAAGATAATGGCGCTGAGGCAACTTGCCATTTTTGTGGTACAGTTTACCAGGCAAGTCGAGATGACTTGGCTCAACTTATTGTAGATTTACAAGCAGAGGCTTCAGCTCGGGTATAAAGTATAAAGAAAGACTTTAAAAAAGAGATATGCATGGTATAAGTGGAGGAAATATGAACCTGTAAAAAGTAGCTTTTTCTTAAAAGAAAAAGTTACTATGGCAAGGGCAAAAGTTTGGATCCATAACAGATCACTATTGTATTATTTTGGTGTGAGAAATGACAGAGCGGGACATACCAGAAAGTTGGTTACCAGGCGAAGCAAGAGAGCCAGATAATAATATGACTAGAGCATCCCGAAAGCAACAACTTAGTGGAACTCATGCGTCTGGTGTCCCAGCTACTGGTTCTACTTTCAAGTCGGTCGTGAAACGCTCCGAACAAATTGATTCAGAAGAAATACCTGTAGAAAAGGATCCAAAAGAAACAGTTTCAATCAGTAAAGGTACTTGGGAATTGCCCAAATGGACCAAAAGCTGGGTGTTGTGGACGTTATTGTTAGCGTTGGTTCCGGGCGCGATCGCCTTCATGGCGACAGGAATGTTACTCAAGCTGCCATCTGCGCCAAACTGTCCAGCAATTTTCTGGCCCTTAGCAAGTGCGTCGGTGCGATTGCATTGCGCTCAACTAGCAGCTTCTAAGCAGACGGTGAAAGACCTGCTACAAGCGATCGCCTTGGTGAAGGAACTGCCAAAAAATCACCCGCTTCGTGGAGAAATTGAGCGTTTGATAGAAGAGTGGTCACGCGATATTCTGAAACTAGCCGATCAGAGTTTCCAAGCTGGTCGGCTAGACGAAGCGATTGAAATTGCTCGCCAAGTTCCGAAAGAGGAATCTGCTTATCAATTAGCAGAAGAGCAAATTTCTGAATGGCAATCCACATGGTTGAAAGCCGAAAACATCTATAAAGAAGCAGAAGATCAATTGCGCGAAGAAAAGTGGCACCAAGCATTTATGCTAGCCGCCAGATTGTTGCGTGTGAAGAATGAATATTGGACGACGACTAAGTACGACCAATTGAACCGTCTGATTGTCAGTGCGCGGGAAGATGGCGAGAAGTTAACCAAAGCAAAAGGTCTCGCGGAAAATAAAACAGTAAATAATCTCCTAAAAGCGATTGAACTGGCTGAATCGGTTCAGCAAGACAGTTACGTTTATCAAAAAGCTCAGGAAGTTCTTCCAGAATTTGGACGCAACATGCTGGAGTTGGCAGAAGCCAAACTAGAGCGACGAGACGCAGACGAAGCGATCGCCATAGCCCAAAAAATTCCCCTTAGCACCAAGTTGCAGCCGGAAACACAAAGCTTTATTACCTTAACTGAAGCGCAAAAGAATGCATGGTTAGGAACAACTGCCGGTTTAGAGCAGGCAATTGCCCAAGCTCAAGAAATAGATGCTTCAAAACCATTATATGAAAAAGCGCAAACACTGATTGCAGGCTGGCAACTAGAAGTTCAAGATGTCGCCCATTTGGAGAAAGCAAGATCACTAGCAAGTCTTGGTTCAATTAACGATTACGCAGCAGCTATTGCTGAAGCACAACTCATTCCTGCTAACAACCCTCGCGGACAAGAAGCAAGACAAGAAATAGCTGGCTGGGTTGCTCAAATACAGACCATCGAAGACCGTCCGTATTTAGATCGTGCTGAACAGACAGCAATGCTTGACGACGTGAACTCTCTACAAGCGGCGATCGCCGAGGCAAGCCAAATCCGGCGGGGTCGTGCATTGTATCGAGAAGCACGCACAAAAATTGCAAATTGGACGGCAAAAATTCAACGTATTGAAGACCAGCCTTACTTGGATCGAGCAAGAGACTTAGCTAACGCTGGCGATTTAGCCTCTGCTATTGCAACAGCCCAACAAATTGCCTCAGGACGGGCACTTTCCGGTGAAGCGCAAGCCGCAATAGATGATTGGCAAGGGCAAATTCGTGCCAGAGAAAACTGGAAGAGAGCGCGGGAAGTCGCAGTCACTGGGACTCCAGAAGCTTTGGCACAGGCAATTAGGATCGCAAATAGACTACCCGATGGTAGCCCCTTACGCGGTGATGCTAATATTGCTATTGACCAATGGAGTCAGCAATTGTTAGATATAGCCCGCGCTCAAGGAGAATCTGATATTCCTAGAGCGATTGAGACAGCCAGGCTCGTTCCACGAGGAACTGCTGCTTATAGCGCCGCCAAAGAACAAATTAGATCATGGCGGGAGTTTCTCAATCCTCAGCCACAAGAATATCCACAAGAATATCCACAAGAATATCGACAAGAATCTTATCCTGAGCAACCAACGACTATCGAAGGGCAGTGATAAACTGTTAAACTTAGCATATTAAACTTAGGATTTGCCGACGTTCGAGCCGAGAGGGTAGACACAAGCAAGTAGGCATGAAAAGTTGCCTGTCTGTCTGCAACTTGGTATGAAATGTAAATGAAATTTTTCTACCGACCAAAGGTAGATGTTGGCGTTCTGCTTCTGTTTCAACGGGTCGCGCCTCGGAGTCCCCAACCAGATTCGCGCATTCCTTGGGGAGGAATGCCGCTAGGAGCGCTGGGGACTGGGAACTGGGAAGATGTTCTTACAGGATTTGGGCGGGGTTTGAATCCCCGTCCATAATCCGTGACTACCCTAATCCCTAATCCCTAATCCCCAATCCCCAATCCCCAGTTCAAGATGCGGTGGGTACTTCACACTGTTGGTATTAACTTAAACGCTGGCACAACCACAAAGCCAGTAGTGGCAATGCCAACCGATAGCCTTGTTCAGAACCGTAAATTAAGCCTTTGTGCTGTAATCCCAACAGAGCGCCCTGAAGGCTTCCGCCACGGGAAAGACCATGTTTTTGAATATACTCCCTGCTTTGGGGTTTGTCTGTGGGGTCTATCGCTAAACATTCTAAAAGATGCACCTGACTGGCTGGAAGTAACATCAGCAAAGACTCAAAAATGATAGATAAATCTTTCAGTAGTCCTTCAATTGCGATCTGTACCTTTTGTTCAGTAATTAAGCCATCGGGACGACGTAATGTTTGTAGGCGGCGAATCAGTGACATGGCATCGCCAATGTGCCCTTGCACTGCATCTAGGAAGAGTTGCAACGCAAGCGATCGCACATCAAATGTCAAGCCGTCAGCGTGCAACATCTCCCTTGCCCAGACTGCCATGACATCTCTTGCTAGGGGAGGTAACTGCACAATTTCTAACGGATATTCGTTTTCCTCAGGGTGATTGCTAATTTCAGCGATAGTTGCAATCAAAACGTAACTGACACGGTTCTGCTGATTAATCTCTTGTCTGAGTGTTGTTTCCCACAAGCCATTACGATCCCAAGAACGGATGTGGGGAAAACTTTGCAATATCAACACGACTTGCTTGTCTATATCTTCTGCCAACTTTTGTGGCAACGCGATCAGCATTTCAAACGCCTGCCATAACTGCTTTTGATTGAAAGAACGCAGGGGTTTGAGTTTACCGCTATTCCCTTCGGAATAAAAAGCGAAAAATTCTCCAGCAGTTTTGGCTAACCATTCCCGAATGAGTACTGGTTCAAAATTTTGAGCGATCGCCTCTGCAAGCAATTGCAAAAATCTCTGCCCATCAGTAGCGCGAATGCAGTCTACATCTAACACAATTGCTCCTACTTCCTGCGCTGCACCTCGCACGAGGGTACGCCGTCCACTTCCCGGCACTCCTACAATTAATAAATCGCCATCACGTGCCAGAACTTCCACGATCCGTTGAAATTCTGCCGATCGCCCAATCAATTCCAAAGGTGTAGACAAATTCACACGCTTGCTGTTTGCCACTATCTTACTGCTAGCGTCAGCATACTCGCTTCTCTGCTTTCCAAGCAACTATTGAGAAACATAATAGTTTTTATTTGAATTTAGTAGTGTCATTTTATGTATAGCACTATTTTTTCGTGTTAAAAACATAATAACACTACAAATACTTTCACTATGGTTCAAGTTTTATCTCCCGTTGGACTGCCCGAGAAGCAGCCCCAAGTTTGGCATGCTTTGAAAATTGCGGATGCGATCGCACTTCTGGAAACTGACTCAGATCAGGGGTTGAGCAGTAGCCAGGTCAAACAAAAATTGGTAAAGTTTGGGACGAACGAACTAACGGCAAAGAAAAGCAAAGCTTGGTGGTTAAAATTTCTCTTGCAATTTAACCAGCCACTACTGATTATTTTGCTGTGTGCGGGTTTAGTGAAAGCGCTTTCGGGCAGTTTAGTCAATGCCGGGGTCATTTGGGGTGTCAACACAACCAACGCCATTATTGGTTTTGTACAGGAATCCAAAGCCGAGGGTGCGTTCGCGAAGCGTGCGTGAAGCGCATTCGCAGCCCTTGCCAAAGCCATCACCACAGAAACAACTGTTATTCGCAATGGTCAAAAAATACGCATTCCTTCACAGGAATTAGTGCCAGGAGATTTAGTTTTGATTGCTTCTGGCGATAAAGTGCCAGCAGATTTACGTTTATTAGAAGCAAAAAATTTACAAATTGATGAATCTGCACTCACTGGCGAATCAGTGGCAGTAGAAAAATCTGTCTTAGCTTTAAAGCCCGAAACTCCCCTAGCAGAACGCAAGAACATGGCTTATGCGGGAGGTTTTGTTACCTTTGGACAGGCAAAAGGTATCGTAGTTGCCACGGGAAATAACACTGAAACAGGGCGAATTTCCCAATTAATGGAGCAACACACGGATATTTCCACTCCCTTAACCCGAAAATTTGACAAATTCAGCCAAAATTGGCTGCGCGTGGTGTTAGGATTGGCAACTCTCACCTTTGTTGTCGGGCTGAGTTACAAAGGCTTGCAAGATGCTTTGGAAGCCGCAGTAGCCTTAACCGTCAGTGCCATTCCTGAAGGTTTGCCTGCAGTTGTGACAGTGACGCTAGCGATTGGTGTTTCTCGCATGGCGCGGCGAAACGCAATTATCCGCAAATTACCAGCAGTGGAAACCTTGGGTAGTGCGACTGTCATCTGTTCCGATAAAACCGGCACCCTGACAGAAAATCAAATGACAGTGCAAGCCATTTATGCTGGAGATCATCAGTATACAGCCACTGGTATAGGTTATGCTCCAGAAGGCACAAAATGTGATGAAAAAATCACCGCGCAATCCCAATGAGCCTATACTTTCCGGTAGTAGGTTAAAGCGGATTTTAGCGGTTTCGCTCTTCAACTGGATTGTGATATTTGGAGTTTTTGAATATATCCGAGCTACAACAGGAGATATGAATTTAGCCAGGACAATGGCAATAAATTCTCTGATTGCAGGGCGGATATTTTATCTATTAAGTATTAGCCAATTAGTACCAAATTTGATTGCCAAAATGGATGGAACTATTCAAGAAAATGCAGATTTGCCGGCGATTGGGTTTGGAATTTTGGGGGCAATTATTTTGCAAATTGTCTTTGCTCATGTGCCGTTGATAAATGACGTTTTTTCTACAGCACCGCTGTCATTTCAGCAGTGGTTGTTCTGTCTGGCGGTGGGTTCGCCGATGATTTTGTGGGCTGCTGTTGTGAATAAGATAGATCCGCCGAATTGATTGTTATGAGAAAGACGCTCTAGAACACCAATTCAGTAATCCTGAAGAACCTCTCCCCCAACCCCTCCCCTATGAGGGGAGGGGAGTTTGGCTCCCCCTTCCCTTGTAGGGAAGGGGGCTGGGGGGTTAGGTTTTTGATTACTGAATCCATGCTCTAGACTCCCAGAAGGCTTGTTTGTTCAGGGTAGGCGTAAAGTAGGGTGGGCTGTTATGCCCACCTTTTAGAATATCTCCAGCTGTGTTTCAAAGATAAGGCGGTAGCCACCTCAAGATAAGCAATTAAACGGACTTGATATTAGCGTCCCACTAATTTATCCCGCAGCAGCTTAATGCGATCGCGCAACTTCGCCGCCTCTTCAAACTCTAGTTTTTTGGCTGCTTCTTTCATTTGGGCTTCGAGTTGGGTAATCAACCCTGGAATCTCTTCTAAAGGAAATTCATCGATATGTTGCTCTACCGTCTCTAACTCAGTTGCATTTAATCGCCGCGACACTTCTAAGAAAGACAAAATTGCATTACTCGATTTTTTCTTCACAATCGGTTGCGGTGTAATTCCGTGCATCCGGTTGTAAGCCTCCTGAATATTGCGCCGTCTCTCGGTTTCTTCCATAGCTTTAATCATGCTATCGGTGAGGTTATCAGCATACATAATTGCTTGTCCTCGCACATGACGCGCTGCTCTCCCAATCGTTTGAATCAGAGAACGTTCTGCACGCAAAAAGCCTTCTTTATCTGCATCTAAAATCGCCACCAGAGAAACCTCCGGTAAATCTAACCCTTCCCGCAGCAAGTTCACGCCAACCAACACATCAAAATTGCCATCGCGCAAATCCTGCAAAATCTCAATTCGCTCAATCGAATTGATTTCCGAATGCAGATACCTCACCCGAATACCGTTGTCTTGCAAATATTCGGTTAAATCTTCTGCCATGCGTTTGGTGAGTGTTGTAACCAGCACACGCTCTTTGCGGTCAACTCTATCTTTAATTTCGCCTAACAAATCATCAATTTGCCCTTCTGTAGGACGGACAATGATTTCTGGGTCAATCACTCCAGTTGGTCTAATGATTTGTTCTGCTACATGACCATCAGAAACTTCGAGTTCCCAATTTCCTGGGGTAGCGGAAACAAATATACACTGATTCACCTTTGTCCAAAATTCCTCCGCCTTGAGTGGACGGTTATCAGCCGCACTGGGAAGACGAAATCCATGCTCAATTAACACTTTTTTGCGTGCTTGGTCGCCGTTATACATCCCCCGTATCTGCGGTACGCTCACGTGAGATTCATCTATCACCAACAGCCAATCTTTGGGAAAATAATCAATCAAACACTCTGGTGGTTCGCCTGCAATGCGTCCTGCTAAATGGCGGGAATAGTTTTCTACACCGTTGCAATAACCCACCTCGCGCAACATTTCCAAGTCATAACGCGTCCGCTGGTCTATACGTTGCGCTTCGAGTAATTTCCCTGCTTCCTCTAATTGTGCTTTTCGCTCTTTGAGTTCTGCTGCGATCGCATCACACGCTGCTTCTAACCTTTCTTCAGGAGTGACGAAGTGACGCGCCGGGTAGACATTCACGGCTTCCACACTCTTGATAATTTCACCTGTCACGGGGTCAACATAGCGAATAGCGTCAATTTCATCACCAAAAAACTCCACGCGGATAATTCGGTCTTCATACGCTGGACCAATTTCCAACACATCACCCCGGACACGGAAACGCCCACGACCCAATTCCACATCGTTGCGGCTATACTGAACTGATACCAAGTCTTTGAGTATTTCCCGTTGGTTGACTTCCAGCCCAACTTGAAAAGGAATCGCGGCTTTGAGGTATTCTGAGGGAATCCCTAAACCGTAGATACAACTAATAGATGCAACAACGATAACATCGCGACGTTCAAACAGCGATCGCGTCGCCGAGTGTCGCAGCATATCAATTTCATCATTAATCGAAGCTGTTTTTTCTATATATGTATCGCTGACAGGAATATATGCTTCCGGCTGATAATAATCGTAGTAGCTGACGAAATACTCAACTGCGTTATGAGGAAAAAATTCTCGCAACTCATTACACAGTTGTGCAGCGAGAGTTTTGTTATGAGCAAGGACGAGAGTGGGTTTGCCTATTTTTTCAATCACTGATGCTATGGTAAAAGTTTTTCCTGTTCCCGTCGCTCCCAGTAAAGTTTGATACCTGTTGCCACACCTTATACTACCGACAAGTTGAGCGATCGCTTGTGGCTGATCGCCTGTTGGTTGAAAGGGAGCTTGAAGACCAAATTCTGTCATAAAATTTCACTGTCCAGTACCCTATCTTATGGTAGCGAATGCGATGGCTTCCTATGCTACACAGTTGCGAGTATCCTGCTTTCATTCCACCTGCTCATGACCTGCAATCTTTATTTATTAAACTTTACAAAACTTTTCTATAAATGTTTATTTATGTATGAGTTTTGAAGAACCTTATATCCCTATAAGATTTTTTAAAGTTCAACTTAAACATTAAGGAAAAATTCAGCTTTACCAGAATATTGTAAAATAAATTAACAATACAAAAGTGAGAGGATATGAGCATGACTAGCTCTAATAAAGCAGTGAGTCCTCGACAAAAGCATTTGAAGCTCAAGGGAGAAAATACCGTGGAAAAGAATCAGGGTCAAAGTTTGAATACAAATAACGTCGAGCAGAATGGTGAGAAGTCAAAAGACGTGGAATTGCTAGGTAAACTGGAAGTAACAGATACACTAGCTATCTCTGGGATACGTCCAGTGACCTCCAGTCATTTGCAAGTTGTAGAGACGAAGAACATAATGGGAATACGCCCTATTACTGCAAACACATTCCACGCTGTTGGCAGTATTAACTTGTCTGGAACTCGTCCAATTGGTTCAAGTGATCTGGTTATTTCTGAAACATACTCTGTCATGGGCAATCGCCCAGTCGCATCAAATACTATAGACGATTCTGAATCTCTGATGGGTTTTCTTGATTAGAGAAATTAGAGAAAAAATATTACATATAGCTTTATCAACCCAGTTTTTTTGCAAAAACTGGGTTTTTTATTAACAAATACGATGTGTTATGACTTATCAGTAACACCTAAGAATGACAAGGATTGGGTGTTACGCTATCCAAAATTTCTAAATAATTAAATAGCGGTCAATAAATAGTTATTAGTTACTTCTTCTCACTCTTTGAGTATAGGACAATACGGTTCAGTTAAGGCTATGCAGTGCTTAAAACAACAAACACAGGAGGACTGGTTATTATTCCAGTGCCTCTGTGTTTAACTTTTTTAGAGCGAAATTTTGATACAGGCTTTTTAACAACCCTTGGGTTATTTCTATGAACCCTTTCAGGTAAAACTTGGTCGAGGATTTCCATAGTTAACCAACTCAAAAAAAGGGGAGTTCTTGTGGTTGCAAACGCTGAAATTTTGGGAGGGCACGACGAACAACTCGTAATGTTCCGGTGAAACTTAGACGCAAGGGTGTAACTTCTGCACTGGTGGCAGCTTGAAAAATTAACAACCGGATAGCCCAATGTCCTAATAATAAACCGTAAATTTCTTGCACTACTTCTCGTGGTTTTTGAGAACGAATATGAGTTTTTCGTCCTAGAAGATGTACTTTGAGTTCATCAATCGTATTCTCGACTTCCCAACGTTGATGGTACTCAGAAGCTAGCAACTGGGCTGGGAATTTTACAATGTCCAATAAGCTCGTAATTAAACGATATTTGATTTGTTCTTCTGGGTTATCAGGATTCTCAATTGTGTACTCAATGACTCGTACTTGTATTGGTTCAAAACCTTTTTTTCTCAGTTTGCCAGAAGGATAAATATAACTTAAATAAGAACTATCCTCTAAAGCTTCTTCGTTTAAAAATTTAACGTTAGCAGGTATTCTTCCTAAATAATCACAACCCTTACGTACTGTTGCTTTTACCATAGCGTAGGAGTGCAAACCTCTATCCCACATTAACAACATTCCGGATGTTACTGAGCGTAATAATTTTAGTGATCTAACTCGCTCTCCAATCTTATATGGGCACATTAAGGCATCAAAAATTAAATGTGTCCCTGCCTCTACCAAAATAACTAATCTAACTTTGGGAAATGCCGCTCGTGTACCAGGACGACTACCGGGACGACCAAAAACCCTTGCATTTTCATCACTATCTGGGATATCTAAGCAAGTTCCATCAATCACTACAATTCTTAGTCCGTTTAGAAAACTTCCAATTGTTTCGCTGTTTGCCATTGGTCGCACCAACTGATGAAACAATTGCGTCATTACCCCTGCACCTAGTCGCTGTCTGCTTTGGGTGATAGCTGATTTACAAGGGATACGCCAATATTTACCAACTTTTACCCATGCCTCTGAAAGACCATCAATGAGATTTTTTAGTACATCTCGCATTGAATCTCTCGACCACAGGCTCATTGCTATGATTAGACAAATGACCAGATGTGCTGGTAACGAACGATGGCGTTCCTCTTCTACTTTAGTTTTAGCGATCGCTTGTTCGATTGAAGTTGCTGGGATAGCAACCTCTATCGCTTTGAATATCTCCGTACTTTGTATCTTCGGAGACACTAATGAGAATTCTTTGAGATGCACCGTGCTTGATTTCCATTTTTGGAAACAATGCCCATTTTACAGCTATTCTAGCCTTAACTGAACCGTATTGGAGTATAGGAAACTAATATATCTTGAGGTGGAAGGCTCTAGCCAAAATATTAAGCTAAGTTGTAAGGGTGATAACAAAGAATATCAAAGTTACAAATCAACTTTGAAACAAAATTCATCATTAGGAGGTCAAAATGAGCCTAGAAGATCGCGCAAAAGCAACTGCTAAAAACATTGAAGGTAAAGTTCAGGAAGCAGCAGCAAATATCACGGGCGACCCAGAAGATAAAGCAGAAGGTAAAGCAAAGCAAGCTGAAGGTGAAGTACGTCACGGCGTTGAAGACGTGAAAGATAACGTCAAGAAGGCGCTTGACTAGAATAAAGGTTGGCTGCAGAAATTTTAGGTATCTGATAGAGGGGAACTCTAAAAAAATACCAGATTGTTAGATTTTGCAGCAATGTAAACGCGTATTGTAAAAGCGCGGGTTCAATGAAGTCCGCTTAAGCGGACTTCGCTTTTTAAGAAAGTAGATTAAGGGCAAATGACGAAACAATTAGAAGCCCTGACTCATCTATTGCATAAAAGTTCAAACAATTTAAACTCAATTAACTTCAACAAACCTTCTATTTAAGTTGGTTTTAAAAATGATTTTCTGGAGGCAATAAACATGAGTCTGCTTCAGCAGAGTCGCAAAATCTTGACAGCTTGTGTCTTGATTTTAGTATTAACGTTAACTACCGCTTGTGGCGGTGTTAACGCAACACAACCTAAAGACATAGTCAATTCCCCAGTGGTTGGTCGAGATGTCGCTTATGGACAATTAGAGCGAGGAAATAGCCAAGCCGAACAAAGCTTTGGTGACTGGGTCGTGCAAACATCGAAGGGATTAATTACAGATGCTTATGTGCGTGACAACAACAAGTTAGGCGTTGTCATCTCCTCGAAAGTACCTCCCAGTGACGTGCGTCCCTTAGCTAAATCCTTGGTAGAAGGTTTTCGCCGGAACTTTCCCAATCAAGACTTGAAAGTTTTGGTGTATGCACCTGACAAAAAACTGATTTTGACAGCTGACTATGACGTGCAAACAAAACAAGTTCAGTACACCTAATCGCTGAATTGGCATGAATTTGAGTGCAGTCAGTTGATTTAAGAATTTTGACGAGAAAAAGGAGATAAGAAAAGTGAGTAGCAGCGACCAATATAGACGTCAAATCATGAATGATTTGGCTAAGGGAGATGTTGAATCCCTAGATGATACTACCGCCGCTTCAACAACACAGTACGAAAATTTTGACGATTTTGCTCAACGGTCAACACACGATGAACGCCGTCAGCTGTTTGGTCGGTCTTTGCATCATAACAACATTCCCGCCCACCAAATGGAGCCAGAATTGCAAAAGGCGATCGCTCAAATTAAACCCAATGAACGGGATGATGTTGCTCGTGCTTTCTTCAAGCACCTGAAGCAAAGAGGACTAGATGATCGCCATCTAGAGCAACAACTGGGTCTTTCCACCCACGTCCCTGGGCGGATGAGCGCTGATGATGTCAGCAAACTTGCATCCTTTGCCTACCACAACCATCCTGATATCTTCCGTGAGGTATTAGCAGAGCAACCAGGTATTATCAAGTTTCTCAGCAATCCTGTTGTAGCAGCCGTTTTAGGAGTTGCAGCAGCGAAGTGGTTGGGTAGCCACCACAAGTAAGCGTTGATTGAGTGTTGGGTTCGTAGATTTGTTGGGGGTGGGCTACTTGCCCACCTTTTCTATTTATACGGCTTCTGATGTTACATATGCCATAAGTAGGGGTACAGCAATGCTCAAATGCTCATTGGTGTCAACTTAAGCCAAAACCCTTGTAATATCTCGTTTCCAGGTTCCATCTGGAAATGCGATTCCAAGAGTTCTGCGCAAGTAAACAATTATGATTGATATATTCTGAGGCTATGCTGTGCCTAAAATCCGTGTTGTTTTTTAGCAGAAAGAGGATAGGGAAGTGAGTGTCCTTGAACTGCTGATGCGACTTCTGAAAGAAAACCGCAAAGGCTATAGCCGCAAATTTACAAAATTTTTACACACTAATTTAGATGATGAATTCTGTGTAAACATTATAAAATCTAACTTTTGGCAGTAGAGAATATATACTTATAATATTTTTTACTTTAAAGTTTGCGTTAAGACAAAATAAAAGTAGTTGATTTTGTCTGTGTAAACAGTAACACTCTTGAATAGAGCTTCTTCAGAATCATTACTGAAAATACCGCTAGCACCTTAAAGACGAGAGCGAGTTAAAACTTGCCGTCATTTTATCTATGAGAGATGCGACAGGTTGAATCTGAGCCTGTTGTAGCGTTTTTTACCTGTAATTATTTTTAAGGTGTTAGCGCTCACTCCAGGGTAAATCTACCGCAACCTTTACCTATATTTAGGAGTGAGTCCAATGACTAGATTTCAGGTCAGAAGAAAGTTACGCAAAGCTTGTTCTAAAGCAAAATATGTTGCTTTAGGAACGTTTGGAATAGAACAGACCCATATCGGTCAAAGCGGCTTTAGACAAAGCATAGGCAAAGCGACTGTGAATTTTTTGCCCACATATTTTCAAAACAAATATACACGAGGAGTGGCTGTAATAGGTCTGGGAACAGCCTCTGCCGTGTTGTCGCTGGGCGTGTTATCCCCGTCAGCATCCTATGCTGCTACTATAGTTAGCACAGAGTTGGTATTGTCTGTTGATGTTTCTGGAAGTGTTGATACCAATGAATTCAACCTACAGCGACAAGGTTACGTAAACGCATTCAGAAATCCGACAATTCAGAATCAAATTGCAGCCTTACCAGGAGGTATTGCAGCGACCTTATCTTACTGGTCTGATACTGCAAGACTGTCGGTGCCTTGGACGCTTATTACCGATGCTACTAGTGCTAATGCATTTGCTGATGCGATCGCAGCAGCTCCAAGACCATTTTTCGGCGGCACTGGTATTACTAATGCCATTAATTATGCACGGAATCTACTAGACACCAATGATTTTGTTGGTAGTAGAAGAGTTATTGATGTGTCTGGTGATGGTTCAGAAACCAACACTACAGATGCAAACCTTAGAGCGGCGCGAGATAATGCAGTTAATGCAGGGATTATCATCAACGGTCTACCAATTCTTGGTAGTGAGGCAAACCTGGATACCTATTATAAAAACAATGTAATTGGAGGTTCTGGGTCTTTCCTGATTGCTGCAAATAACTTCTCAAACTTTGGAGATGCTGTTGCACAGAAAATCGGACGTGAAGTGAGTCCTGATCCTAACCCTGTCCCCGAACCTCTTACTATCTTAGGTTCATTGGCAGCTGGTGGTGTCGGTGCAGTTCTACGCCGCAAGTATAAGCAACAAAAAGATACTGCAAAAGTGTAAGAAATTTCACGTACAATTAATTTGAGACGCTAGCGAATCTCACTCCAGGGGTAAATCTACCATCAACTTTGACCTGTGTTTAGGAGTGAGTCCAATGACTAGATTTGAGATGAGAAAAAAATTACGTAAAGCTTGTTCTAAAGCAAAATATATTGCTGTAGGAGCATTTAGTATAAGGCAGGGAAACCCCAGCCACGTGGCTTTCTCTAGCTTTGTCAAGTATTCAACTATGAAAGTAAGCGCACTCAGCCTGATGGGTATAGCAGGTGTTGTTGTTGCCAGTCCATCCCATGCTGCAGTTGTTAACGGTGGTTTTGAGACTGGTAATTTCAGTGGATGGACAACTACAGGAAACACCAGCATTCAAAGATTAGATTTTGGCAGTGGTCCGGTTGAGAGAATTTCCCAAGCTTTATTATCAACTCAAGGAAGCACAATATCTGGCTCAGGCTTAGAAACATTTCTGGGGTTAGCCTCTGGAAGCCTTGATGGTCTTGGTAATGGAGGTGCCACTTCTGGTTCTGCCATTAAACAAACCTTTAACGCCAATGCTGGAGACGTCCTAAGTTTTAGTTGGAATTTTCTGACAGATGAAGATTCAACTTTATTTAACGACTTCGCCTTCGTCACTCTTAGTACGTTGTCCGAATTAGCTGACACGTTCTCAATATACGCTTCCTCTTCTTCTTTTCCTCCCTTTTCTACACCTTTTTTCCAGCAAACTGGATTTAACACTTTTTCGTTCACTATACCAACCAGCGGAACCTATACTTTGGGACTGGGAGTAACAAATGAGAATGGTCCAGATGCTGACTCTGGGCTATTGGTTGACAATGTTACACTAACCCCGGTTCCCGAACCTCTAACGATATTAGGTTCACTAGCAGCTGGTGGTGTAGGTGTAACTTTACGAAAAAAGTATAAAAAGCAACAATAATAAACTACAAAACTTTAAATATAAGCAGACAGATCTATATCCTGCAACCATCTCACCACCAACCAGGAGTTTATCACACCTGGACGATTGATTGCCAAAGCCATCATCATATGAAAGCTTCCCACCTTACTCTAAGCTCACAACTAAAATATCCCCAATTTTGGCTATTAGGCATAGCAGCAGGCTACATTGCCATTCATTTAACTCTAATTTGGAAAGCGGACAATTCCAGCCTTTTAGGCACAAGTTTTCTGTGTTGGATGGCTATATTTTCTCTAATTTGGGAAAAGCGCCATAGTTTAAATCTAGAAAGCGGAATTTTCTCCAGCTTCTTTGGTTTATCACTGATTGCACTGTTACTTGTAAAAAGTATATCTCTAACGAGTCTTGGTGGCTTCTTGTATCTCTCACCAGCAATTTTTGCCTTTGGGCTGGCGCTGATGGCGTCTGGCTTTAAGGGCTTAAAGCAATATAGGGGTGAATTACTTGTCCTGTCTTCTATCAGCTTACCCAAAGTATTACCCTTATCACTCATTGATATATCCCTTTTAACTGCTAAATTTGCTTCTTTGATTCTTTGGTATACAGGTTTTGAAGTTGCTCGAAATGGGGTTATAATTCGTCTTCCTACTGGAAGCGTAGAAGTTTATCCTGGTTGTTCAGGACTAGAACTTATCTTTCAAATGCTGACCTTAGCTCTACTTTTTCTGTTAATGTTTCCTCAAAAGGGAAAGCAAAAAATTATTGTGCCGATAATAGCTGTCACTTTGGGGTTTCTTGTTAATAGTGTACGAGTTGCTCTGATGGCTGTCTTGGTAGCACAACGACAGATGAAAGCCTTTGATTATTGGCATGAAGGAGATGGTTCCCTAATATTTTCACTAATTGCTGTCTTACTTTTTGGATTATTGTGCTGGTTCTTACTTGGAAGGACTGAAATAAGAAATAAAGACGCTACGGAGTCATCAAAGTGATTGTTTGGAAACAATTGCGCGTACCGCTTTTAGCTCTAACTCTTGGTAGCGTTATCTTAACTTTGGGAAACGTAGTATTAGTTCCCACAAAAGACAAACGTACAGTTACGCCGTTTGTATTCCCTGAACGAGTTTCATTACCACAATGGCAACCTAGTATAGGTTATCCTTTGACACCAACAAGAAACCATCCTGAACTGCTTGCCCAAAAGCATTATCGGTACATAAAAAAAAGCTTATTTCTAGATATCGAAATGCTCTATTTGAAAGATAGAGATGGTGAGTGGATTTTTAGAGAATACGCTTCCATTTCATCCTCGGTTGATGTGCGTCAACGAGAAGGAGTGGGCTATTACGGTGTTGGAGTTGACAAGCAGCGAGCTTATCTTAGTGCCTGTATTAACCCTCAAGGTGGCAGTACATTTACTGTAAAACAGTTTAACCAAAACCAGTATTTTTATGAGCGCTACTCTAAACGGCTACTGTCTTGGTTATTGGGTCAGGAAGGTTTCAAAGACAAGCGCTGTCTTTGGGCGCATTTATCAATTCCCTTAAAGAAATCTTCTCCAGAAGCGGCTTATCAAGTTTTAGAAAACGCTTGGTTTTCTTGGTATCAATGGTGGAAACCTCGCTTTCCTAAGTCCTAAGATATCATCAATTTTTCTCTAATATTCTATAAGCAAAATGACAAAATCAAGTGGCGATAAATTCAACCCTATAGTTCAAGAATTACAAGATTTTGCCTTCAGTCAGCAAGGCTCAATGACAATAGTACGAGTGCTGGGCTACGGTCTGTTGTTATTGGCATTGTTCGACATCATTGTGATGTTTATCCCCCCCAATTTTATGAACCCTGCTTGGGAGTTTCAAACAATTGGAGCGCTAGTTGAAAGGGTACCAGTACCTTTAATTGGGCTAGTATTAGTGTTTTTTGGAGAGCTACATTCGCGAACAAAATGGGAAATTCCTATTTTAAAGGTTTTATCTTGGTTGACTTTAGTATTAGGAATCTTGTTTTTTCTCCTGATACCTTTAGGACTGACTAACACCATTCGGTTAAATAATCAAAGTACAGCTCAAATTCAAACTGTATCTACTCAACAAGCTTCTCAGGCTGAACAATTGGAACAGCAGGTGAGTAAAGCCTCACCTGAACAAATAACTAAGTTTTTGAAGAGCCAAGGTCGCAAAATAGATGGCAAAAGCCCTGATGAATTAAAAAATCAACTTCTATCAGAAGTCTCACAAGCTAAGAAACAGATAAAGACTCAAGCAGAAGCAACTCAGTCCCTTCGAGGTCTAAACTTGATTAAGACTTCTGCAAAATGGAATCTTGGTGCTTTGGTCGCAGGAACTTTGTTTGTCTTTATTTGGAAGGGAACGCGTTGGGCGAGAAACTAACATCAGGACGTGGGAACGCGCAGAAGCGGTTACCCCTGCTCATATGCCTATGCGTTACCCGGAACTTTCTTAACAATCTTAAAACCCTTGCCTTATAAGCGTTACAAGGCTTGCATTTTCTCCCATACTTGACAAAGAAGCCCTTACTCTTCTCAAGAAAAACTTGATTTTATTGAGAATGGAAAACGTAGTTTTGAGGCTTTGGTGTTGGGAGAGCGATCGCTCTCTCAAATGTTAAGAAAGATCCAGGTAATGGATAGCCTTGATAAGGGGAGGGGCGGTTTTGGCGCAAGACAAAACCGGGGTGGGGTGAAGCGAAAATTGTGTGCCTGTATAAGGGTAAGGGGTGCGGGTCAAAATCATTTTGATAAAAAATAAACTCGGTTTGTCAAAGACCGAGTTTTTTCTTCAAAGCTAGTTAATGAATATTCGTCTTTAATGAGTTTAAGCTGTTGCTAGTTGCGGAGTAGGACGCTTGCTGTTGCGAATACCCTCTATTGCTTCAGCATAATCCTTAGCTTTAAACACAGCTGAACCAGCAACGATCGCATTTGCCCCAACTTCCAAAACCTGCCAGGTATTATTTGCCTTCAGTCCTCCATCGACTTCAATCCAAGGATCAAGACCGCGTTCATCGCAGATTTGACGCAGCTTGCGGATTTTTGGCACGACTTCGGGGATAAAACTTTGACCGCCAAAACCAGGGTTGACGCTCATAATCAACACCAAGTCACACAGCTCTAGGACATACTCAATCAGCTCTAAGGGGGTACCGGGGTTAAGTACCACTCCCGCTTTTTTACCGAGTTCTTTGATTTGCCCTAAGGTGCGGTGTAAGTGGGGGGAAGCATTGTGTTCCGCATGAACATAGATGTGATCTGCCCCTGCTTTAGCAAAATCCTCTACGTACTTTTCTGGCTCTACAATCATCAAGTGGACGTCCAGAGGTTTTTGCGTCACTGGACGAATCGCCTCCACAACCAAAGGACCTATTGTAATATTAGGTACAAAACGACCGTCCATTACATCTACATGAATCCAATCTGCGCCAGCCTGATCTACAGCACGCACTTCGTCTCCTAGACGACTAAAATCTGCTGATAGGATGGATGGAGCTATTACAATGGGCTTTTTTGATTGCGTTTGGGTCATGGCTCGTGGGTTCTAAGCGTCCTCGTCTGTAAGTATTTTAACAAAACTTGAGCTAGCGCTCATCTGTTAACTGAAACTATGCCGAACAAACAAACTTGGATAATTTGGGGATTGAGTGGTTGTTGCTTAGGTGCGCCGGTACTTGCTGCTGTAGAATCTCCTTTTGGAACCAACGGTATTGATGCTCTTAGACTACACCAACCTCCATATAATTTAATCGGTCGCAAAATTGCTATTGGTCAAGTAGAGATTGGGCGTCCGGGGAAGTTCGGGTTGGATAAACCAGTCTCTAAAAATCGCGCAGTCTCCTTAGCAGGAGCGTTCCTCCGCAATGCGCCTGCTAAGTCGAATACCGGTGTTGACCCCCACGCCTACAATGTAGCTAGTATCATGGTCAGTACAGATAAAGGCTTTCGTGGAATTGCTCCAGGAGCAAGGCTGTATTCCTCTGCTGTGGGCGGTGGTAGAAGCTTAGGTCAGCCAGAGGAGTGTTTGTCCGCGCAACACGTAGCGCTACAAAATGGTGGAGATGTCCGCGCGATTAACTTTAGCTTTGGTGAACCTTTAAACCGTGACCCACGACCAGAGGCTGTTTTAGATGGTAACGCCTTACTCACTTTATGTATTGACTGGTCTACTCGCGTTCACAATAGTTTATATGTCATTGCAGGCAATCAAGGAAAGGGCGGCATTCCTATACCTACTGATAACTTTAATGGATTGAACGTGGCTTTTTCATCGCGTCGGGGAGGAATTTTTAATAAAGTAGACGTTTCTAATTTGGCTGCTGTAAGTGAACTCATGATGATGCGGCTTGCAGGAAAGGAAATTAATCTTGGTCCGCGTCGTGCGATCGGTCTAGTTGCTCCTGGAAATAACATTCCTTTGATCAATCCAGATGGGAAAAAGAACAAAGTCACGGGTACGAGTTTTGCATCGCCTCAGGTAACGGCTACAGTAGCCTTATTGCAGGAGTTCGGTGACAGACAACTACGGACAAAACAACCCAACTGGAGCATAGATTCTCGCAGACATGAAGTGATGAAAGCTGTACTGCTGAATTCCGCAGACAAGATCCAAGATTATGGCGATGGTTTGCGTTTAGGAATGACGCGATCGCTGATTGATAAACAAAATCAAGACTGGCTGGCTTCTGATGCATACAAAGACCCAAAAATTCCCTTAGATGCCCAAATGGGAGCTGGTCATTTGAACGCGTTTCGTGCTTACCAACAATTTAGCGCTCTTCAATGGAATCCAGCGCAAACTGTACCAGCTATTGGCTGGGATTATCGCACAGTCAATACAGAGAAATCTGTAGAATATGAGCTAGCAAAACCCTTAAAGCAGGGGAGTTTTGTTTCTATCACCTTAGCTTGGGATAGATTAGTAGAACTCAATGATAAGAATAAAAACGGTCAGTTTGATGCAGGAGAAAATTTTCGCGATCGCGGCTTAAACAACCTCAACGTTTATCTAGTCAAAGCTGATGATAATGAAAATGCTAACGCTATATGTTCCTCAATTAGTCAAGTTGATAGTGTAGAACATATTTTCTGTCCCGTTCCTACGACTGGTAATTACAAAATCCGTGTTCAATTTCAAAAGAAGGTCAACGAAGCAACTCAACCTTATGGTTTAGCTTGGTGGACTGTACCCGTGAGGTAGAGAGTGAGGGAGTGAGGGAGGGAAGAAGGCAGGGAGGGAGTGAGGGAGTGAGGGAGCAGGGAAAGAACTAATGACTAATGACTAATGACGATTAATACTTATTGACTAATCACCCTAAGCACCTGTTATCCAAAGAAAATTAAAAACTGTACAATCACTGTTGCCAAAACTGTAACGGCTTAGAGATCATGTCACCTAAGATGCCATAGTCAAAACACAGACTGTGGCGATAATGGTGGTAACATGAAGCAGAAATTCAGCAATGCTCGGGAGAAGTTCCTGCAAAGACGTTACGGTGTTCGTTTGGGGAGACGTTACGTTTTGGCTGCTGCTAGCGTTGTGCTTATGGGTGTCATAGGATGCTCTCAAGTTAATACTAGCACTAGCACGAGTGCGTTTGCCCAATCACGTCTACCTCGCTCAGAATCTCCTATATCAAAAGTAGCATCAAATCCTGAGAGCAAACTTATTGCTGCCAATACCAAATTTGGCTTTAAACTGTTTTCGGAAGTTTTGGAAAAAGACGCAGGCAATAACATTTTTGTTTCACCTTCTAGTGTAGCAATTGCCCTTGCCATGACTTACAACGGTGCGAGTGGCACTACAAAAGAAGCAATGACTAAAACGCTGGAGTTACAGGGGTTGAACTTGGAACAAATCAACTCCTCTAACGCGGCGCTGAAAAAATTACTAGAAAACCCAGACCCGAAAGTGCAACTGACAATTGCTAATTCGCTTTGGGCAAACAAAGACGTCAGCTTTAAACCAGATTTTTTGCAAAGAAATAAAGATTTTTACACAGCTAAGGTTACAAATTTAAACTTTACAGATGCAGGTGCGCCTAACATCATCAATAATTGGGTTAATGAGAATACACGCGGAAAAATTAACAAAATAGTTGAAAAAATCGAACCGGATCAAGTGTTATTTCTCATCAACGCTATCTATTTTAAAGGTAGCTGGACAAATGAATTCGACAAACAGCAAACAGCAGAATACCCATTTTATCTATCGTCGGGTAAGCAGAAACAACACCCAATGATGTCGCAATCAGATGATTATAGATACTATGAGAATGAACAATTCCAGGCAGTGAGTTTACCTTATGGTCAAGATGGTAAGATTAGCTTTTATATTTTCTTACCGAAACAGAACTCTAGCCTAAAAAGCTTTTATCAAAACCTGAATGCAGAGAACTGGGAAAATTGGATGACTCAGTTCAGCAAACGGGAAGGATTTGTTCGCTTGCCTCGCTTTAAAATGGACTATGACGTGACGCTGAATAATGCTCTGACAGCTTTAGGTATGGGCGAAGCTTTCAGCAACAAAGCCAATTTTTCGCTCATGGGTAAAAATTTAAAAATGAGCGAGGTCAAGCATAAAACTTTTGTTGAGGTTAATGAAGAAGGTACAGAAGCTGCTGCTGCCACTTCTGTGGGAATTGTACCATTGTCAGCTCAAGTACCAACACAAGAGCCATTCCGAATGATTGTTGACCGTCCTTTCTTCTGTGCAATTCGGGATAATCAGACAGGAAGCCTTTTGTTTATGGGTTCAATTGTGGAGCCACAGTCTTAGAAGGATTGACATCAGAACGGTTAGCTTGAACATTTGGAGGCGATGCTTCTCCAGCAACGGGTGCAGCTACCTCAACCGAATGAGCTTCTGAGCGCGTTAGATTATCAACAGCAGTGTTATCAGTTTGGGCGTTATAAGAAGATTCTCCACTGCCTTCAGAAACTACCTCCACGTTATGACTGGAAGCAGAAGGACGCAAAGCACTTAAAGCAGTCTTAATAACAACAGCGGTGGGTACCGCCACAATGACACCCAATAGCCCACCAACCCTTGCACCTGTCAAAACCGAAATAAGTGCCCAAACTGGATTTAAACCCGTAAAATTCCCTAAAATCCGGGGACCTATGATGTTTTCCAGAATTTGCTGCACAATGACGGCGGCAATTAACATTCTTGCCCCCACCCAAACATCTTGCAACGCCACAAGTAGGGTCGTGGTGGCAATACCTACAGTTCCTCCATAGGGAACGAGAGCCATGATGCCAATAGTTAAGCCAAATAGCACACCAAATGGCACTTTCAACCACAAAAAGGTGGTAATTAGGGCTGACGCCATACAGGTCGCTAAAATCAGTTGAGTGATGAAGAAATTTTGAAAGCTGAGGCGTATTGTTTGAGAAAAAGGCTCGCGGAATTTGCTTGGTAGCCAATCTACCAAACTCTGCCAAAGTTCATCCCCATGCTGTAAGAGAAAGAAAGTCAAGACCATTGTCAAAACAAAGTCCAGAAGGCTGGTGAAAGTGACGACCGCGAGATTCAAAACTTGTCCGGCGATCGCCTGCAATTGTCCCTTGACACGGTCGTTAATTTGTACTACCAAAGCATCAAGGTTAATCGGTAAGCCAAGACTTTCTGCTTTTTCGTTGAGCAACATCAACTGCGATCGCCCAGAATCAATTAACTCTGGTATACGAGCCACTAGTTGCTGAGCTTGGGTCAGAGCTAACGGGAAAAGGGTGACACCCAACGCCAGTAAAATCGATAAAGCGAGTAAAAAGACTAAAATAGCAACTTGCTCTCGCTTGGCACCATGACGCACCATCCAACTTACAGGGTAGTTGAGCAGAAACGCTAGCACTGACGCTCCGACTAGAATGACAATTAGCGAGTGAAAGTAATGAAAAATTGCTGAAATCGCCCAACCGTTGAGCACTAGCAGTGGAGCGAACAGAGCGATCGCCAAAAATCGTGCTAAAGGTGTGAGTGTTTGCCACCAGTTTAAGAGCTTGCGTGTTTGCATCTGCCGATTGCGGGATACAACTAAATAAAATTCTTTTCTATAGCTTATTATCTCTGACTACATGACTGTGATTCATCCCTCTTGTTTAGGATTACACTTACCCAAATGAAAAATTTTGCTATAGGAACTGGGAACTGGGGATTGACGTTCGGGGAAGAATTTTCTCAATTGGTGATTTCTCATCCCCAATCCCTCATCCCCAGTATTGCCACTCCTCCTACAACGCTGCTTTTGTCTTTGATTCCAATCATTGGTTTTTTCCCATCTCTATGGACGTACCGCCGTCACGAAAGCGGGGAACAACTTACTGTAAGTCGTCTGTCAATAACTTTAGTATTGATCTGGCTTTTGGGTTACCTCTTGCTAGCGACTGGGGCGGTAACTTCAGAGTTTTTAACACTGCGTCTACTTATCCTTAATAGCTTTCTCACCTCTAGCTACTTTTTGGTTCATATCTGGTTAATTGTTCGTGTAGCTAAAGGCAAATCAAAGCGATTGCCCCTTGCGAGTCGCTTCGCCTTCAAAGAGCTTGGCAAATAACTATGCTAAATCTTAAGGGATCAAGGCAAGTAGCAGTGTTTCTACTTGTATATGCCAAAAAACTACGCATTTTATTCCTAACAACTCTAGTTAAATCTTTTTTGCGATTATCATACTTCAAGAAAACCTCTCCGGATTTGCCAAAAAATAGGAGAATTACTGCAATAAGTGTTTTGGTTAACACTCTTAGTGGCAAATTTACCACTGATAATCTAATAGTTAGGTATTATGGGTTAATTTCTCTGTTTCGATAGCAGTAGATTTTCCGGATTTTATTCAGTAAGTGTGAGGAAGTCAGTGACCATTCAAAGAACTTCGGCGCAAGAAAACCATTCCACAAACACCAACAACTTAAGTGATAAAAATGCCAACAGCCATAAACCTGGACGGTGGTTGTGGTTTTGGGTGGGTATGAGCGGTATTGCAATGGTGTCAGCAACTGCAGGGGCGCTGTTGGCAGTTTCTTTAACAAGTACACCTTTAATGCAAGCTTCTTTAAGTGCAGATGAAGCGGCGGTGTTTGATGGCGATCGCATTTCCGGGAGTGGGCTGCAATTTTCAGAATTAACTCGCCCGGTAAATATTTTAGTCATGGGGATGAGCGTACTTCCGCCCGATGTCCGAAACCCTCCGACTCAAACTAAAAATCTTAAATATTTGCCCCAAGTCAACTCTTTTGATGGTCTTGCTGATGTCATGCTCTTGATCAAATTTGATCCAGAGAAGAAAAAAGTAGTTATGCTTTCTATTCCCAGAGATACCCGTATAGAAATAGAGGGACACGGTCTCAAAAAAATTAATTCTGCAAATGTTTTTGGCGGACCAGCTTTGACTGCTAAAACTGTTAGTGGCTTGTTGAATGGAGTAGGAATTGATCGCTATATCCGGATTAACGTTTTGGGAGTTGGTAAGCTGATTGATGCTTTGGGTGGAGTGACAGTTTACGTACCCAAAGATATGAAATATCAAGATGATTCTCAGCACCTTTATATTAATTTGAAGAAAGGAAAGCAGCATCTCAATGGCGATCAGGCACTACAACTTCTGCGCTTCCGACGTGATGAAAATGGAGACATTGGTCGAATTCAGCGACAGCAAATGGTCATGCGATCGCTGATGGAGCAATCTCTCAAACCAGCGATCGTCACTCAATTGCCCAAAGTTCTTAACGTTGTTAAAGAACACATTGATACTAACTTGACACTTGAGGAGCTAGGAGCACTGGTGGGTTTTGGGCTAAGAACAAACCGCTCCAATATGCAAATGTTAATGCTACCTGGTCAATTCGGTCAACAAGGGGGCTACTGGATTCCAGATAACCAGCGCATTAATAGTATGCTGGCTCAGCACTTTGAAGCGGAAACAGATTCTACACCTCAGGAAGTAAACCCAGCTTCTTTGCGAATCGCAATTCAAGACAGCACAGGTAGCGATAAAGCTAATCTCCGACCTTTGATTAGAGCATTAGAAAAATCTGGCTATACTAACGTCTACGTAGCTAAAAGCTGGGGTGAACCTTTAGAAGTAACTCATATTGTTGCCCAACAAGGAGATGGAAGCAGTGCCGAATCAATTCGCAACACTTTAGGAATTGGAGAAGTGCGAGTAGAAAGCACTGGCAATCTCGGATCTGATATTAGTATCCAAGTCGGTAAGGATTGGTTACAACACAGAGAAATCCTTGATAGCCCTGTGCAACCTTAAGCTTGAGTGTCACGAATGTTCTAGCAACAGCTTACAGCAGAATTCAGGATTCAGGAGTCAGAAGTAAAATTTGCTCTATATTTGTGTTCTGTATTCTGCGTTCTGTGTTCTGCTGTTATGATCAATCTATTTTTGCAAGAAGTTGATTTTACATAAGAAATAAAGATATTAAGTTTACACTCCCACGGGTTCGGGTATGCCTGCGGCACTCCTGAGGGCAAACACAATCGCCCCGTGGGATTCGTAAGCTGGAGCAAATTAACTTATCTAACTGAGTTGCCGTATTGCGTTTCTAGCTGATTGCTTCCAAATCCAGTCCTGTATAATCAAATTCACCACTTCAGGAGTTTCATCTTGGGGACAATGCCCCACGCCTTCTAAAGGAATAAACTTTTGCACTTGTGGAAAGTTGGCTAACTCTCTACCTAACTCAACTGGTTCCCAAGGATCTGCTGTTCCCCATAAGATTATCGCTGGACAGGGTAGTTCAGGTAAAAGGTCTTCAGCTAAAGGACCTGAGGAATAAGAGGTAAAGGCGAGGAAAACAGCTACAGCCCCTGGGTCTCGTGCTGGTGCTGTGAGTATATCTACTAACTCTTCTGTGACTGCTTCAGAATTAACATAGGCTTGCAGAAGAATTTTTCGTACTGTTTTCGGTTTGGCGACTTGATTAAAAAAGAAGTCGCCAATTGGTTTGACAGATAGTATACGTTGAAGTATTGGTGCTCCGAAGCGCCGGTGCCACGGTAAAGTTGCCCGCTTGCGATCGTGCAATAGTCGGAGAGAACAGTTGAGCAGTGCAACTCCTAATGCGATGTCTGGGTTACTCACTGCTGCTTGCATCACTACAATACAGCCAATAGAGTTAGCAACTAAAAAAGCAGGTTCACCCACGACCTCACGGCAAAAATCTGCCACTTGCTGTCCCCAAGTTTCAATAGTGTAGGCAATTTTCTCACCAGGTTTTGGTTTTGCTGAACTGCCAAACCCAATCAAGTCAATAGCATAAACACGGCAGTTTTCCGCCATCGCAGGTATATTTTTTCGCCAGTGACACCATGATGCTCCGAAGCCATGCACTAAGATAACGGCTGGTCCGGTCGTTCCTTGGGTTTGGTAGCAAATGGGAAAGCCTTGCCAAATCCAGGTTTTTGTTGAGGTTAATGCTGGAGTGGAAGTAGAGGTGGTCATCGAGGATAGATAATGAGTACAAGGAGTAGATGCAGCTTTTTGCTGCAGGCATTGCTGTTTTTATTGTTACAGTACTTGCTCTTGTTGCAGTATTTAATAATCATTAATAATTAGCTTTAAGGCATCGAGCATGATAAAGAACTTGTTTCTCATCCCCTATTGTGATAGAGATAGTGTCATTTTCCTTGAGATTATTTTCATTAAGATTATTTAAGGATAGGCAGTCGCATATCTTGTAACGCAAACAGGTTTTGCGTCCATATAGTCGTAGTATTAGCATCATCTACTTCTGTCATTGCCTTTCTCGGCTTTGATGTTGCTGTTACTTTATGATAAAGCAGGTGTAGTTATATGACCCATTTGCTATAAAGCAACAACTACCTACCATTGTTGGTTGAAATTCCAAAAACTGACCAAATACCCTTTTAAGCGAACCCTTCTTACAGAAAAAGTATTTTTGACTATATAGATTTTTGACTATATTTTGACTATATGTTTAACTATTAATTTATCAACCTAGACGGTACATATCCTAGCTTAGTTCCTGCTGTTGGGACTGCACAACCAAGTTAGAGGATATTAATAAACTTAGCATTGCTCCTCGTATCCATATCTGGGTACGCACTCCCGTTCGAGCAGGGCGCTGCTTTAGAATAGTACAGAGTACTCGGATGATTGCGATGGCGCTTTTCTCTAGCTTTACCCCCGTCTTTCCTGCGGTGCCGTTAGCTTACGCCCATCGCCAATGTGTTGAAAGCTCAAGAAATTCATCCCAACGAGACTGAATCAATTGGCACTTCTTTGGTATATGGAAACTAGAGACAGAATGCCACTGTATTGCTATCTTAAATTGGAGGCAATAACAAATTTTTGATAAGCGCGTAACTTCATGGGAACAGATTACCGAAGGGTTTTACTTAAACTGAGTGGTGAAGCCCTCATGGGCAATATGGGTTATGGAATTGATCCACAAGTGGTCAAGGAAATAGCCGAAGAAGTAGCAGAGGTGGTATCAACTGGCGTTCAGATCGCCATCGTCGTTGGAGGCGGAAATATTTTTCGTGGCGTCAAGGCGGCATCTGCGGGGATGGATCGAGCAACCGCTGACTACATCGGGATGATTGCCACGGTGATGAATGCTATGACATTGCAAGATTCGCTGGAACGAATCGGGGTACAGACGCGGGTACAAACCGCCATCTCTATGCAAGAAGTCGCCGAACCGTATATCCGTCGTCGTGCCATCCGTCACTTAGAAAAAGGGCGGGTGGTTATTTTTGGTGCTGGTTCTGGAAATCCCTTTTTCACGACCGATACGACTGCGGCGTTGAGAGCAGCAGAAATTGAAGCTGACGTGATTTTTAAAGCCACTAAGGTAGACGGGGTTTATGATGCTGACCCCCACATCTACCCAGACGCCAAACGTTACAATACCTTAACATACGGCCACGTTTTGGCAAAAGATTTGCGAGTAATGGACAGTACCGCGATAGCCTTGTGTAAGGAGAATAATATCCCTATTCTTATATTTGACTTAACTGTGCGGGGTAACATCCGCCGAGCAGTCATGGGAGAATCGATAGGGACGCTTGTGGGAGGTTCTTGTGAAATTAGCTGAAGCTGAGAGTACGATGCAAAAGACCGTTGAATCGACTCAACGGGCTTTTAACACGATTCGCACTGGTCGCGCTAATGCGAGTTTATTGGATAAGATAACGGTGGACTACTACGGTTCGCCAACGCCGTTGAAATCACTGGCAAACATCACCACGCCAGATTCCACAACGATTCTGATTCAGCCTTATGATCGCAATACTTTAAACCTGATTGAAAAGGCAATTTCCATGTCGGATGTGGGTTTAACCCCAAACAACGATGGTTCCTTAATTCGGCTAAACATTCCGCCATTGACGAGCGATCGCCGTAAAGAATTAGTCAAAATTGCCGCTAAGTATGCCGAAGAAGGACGCGTTGCCATTCGCAACATCCGCCGCGATGCTTTAGATACAATTCGCAAACTGGAAAAGAATGCCGAAATCTCAGAGGATGAAGCACGCGATCAGCAAGACAAACTGCAAAAATTGACCAACAAGTACACCGCCAGAATAGACGAATTACTGACAGAAAAAGAAAAAGACATCACAACCGTCTAAAAAGAACACGGAAAAATGCTTATCAGGGAGACGCGGTTCTCAACGACAAGGAGACATGAGCATAAGGTGAAGAGGGCACAAGGACAAGGAGACATACCAGACACGGGGAAATTTTTCACCGAAGACTCTTCGTGTCACCTCCTGTAGTTATCTGTACCTTATCAGCAGTGTCACTACGTCTGGTCTTCTTCGCGTCCAATAGAAACCGCGTCAGTGCATCTCATAGTTTTTCCTGCATATAAATTAATGCTCATGTACTACCTTAGAATATTTTGTAGATGTAGAAATTTGCTTTGTGACTACTTGTGGGATAATAGAAAGTCTTTGACAATTAGCTTTGAAACATTTCATTTCCAAAATATTTACTACAAGTGTAATTAAGAAAAAGAAATGAAAAGAGTGATTGTACATAGTAATATTTACCGATGAAGCATAGTTTAGAAAAAATCAAGATTTAGACAAGCCAAATTAAGATACATATCATTTTGAACAACGAACTAGGAAAAATAATCAAAGTCTCGTCAGAGTGCCTATTTAGAAAATAAAAACAGAAACTGGACAACTAACAGATACAGGAGCAAAGACAACAGCCATATGTACGACTGTATTATCGTCGGCGCGGGACCAGCTGGTGGAACAGCCGCATATCATTTAGCCAAGCGGGGACGTTCAGTATTAGTACTAGAAAAAGAAACCCTGCCAAGATATAAACCCTGTGGAGGTGGAGTGTCGCCAGCGATCGCCCAATGGTTTGACTTTGACTTTAGCCCTGCAATTTCCAGCAAAGCAGACACAATTCGCTGTACTTGGAACATGGGCGAACCTGTGGAAGCGGAACTAAAAACTCCTGAACCAGTTTGGATGGTCAGGCGCGATGTATTTGACCATTTCCTGATTCAGCAAGGGCAAAAGCAAGGCGCTGAACTCAAAGATAATACAGCAGTTACAAGCATTGAATTTAAAGGTGACTCTTGGCAAGTTAATACAGCAAACGGATCTGTCAGTGGACGTTACTTAATCGCTGCTGATGGTGCTAAAGGACCAATGGCAAAATTCCTAGGCTTCAAAGACCGCAAACGCGTTCTAGCAGCAGCCTTAGAAGCAGAAGCATCCGCCAAAGTAGAAAACGGTAACATTGCCCATTTTGAGTTTGGCATGATTAAAAACGGGTATCTATGGAATTTCCCCAAAGCAGATGGATATTCTATTGGAATTGGCAGATTTCTCGGCGGTGGTGAGGCTCAAGATTTCAAGAGCATTTTGAACGAGTATGGCGGCTTGTTTGGTGTGGATATCAAAATCTGCAAGCAGTATGGTCATGCCTTATGCTTGTGGAATGGCAATCAAAAGCTGCACACTGAAAATGCAGTTCTAGCTGGGGAAGCTGCTTGTGTAGTTGATCCCTTCACAGCAGAAGGTATTCGCCCCTCAATTTTTAGCGGTATGAAAGCCGCAGAAGCGATCGACCAAGCCTTGGCTGGTGATATCAACGCCTTGGAAAAATACTCCGAGATAATTAACGAACAATGGGGTAGTGATATGGCTTGGGCGCAGAAATTAGCTGGGGCGTTTTACCGCTTCCCTGGTATTGGTTATAAAGTGGGTGTTAAGCGTCCCTCATCTGTCCAAATTATGGGCAAACTTTTGTGTGGTGAAATGCGTTACAGCGAAGTCACTGGTCGCGCCCTCAAGCGCCTTGTTCCTGGTTTTGGTGGATAGTCATGAGTTAGGAGTCATTTGTCATGAGCATTGGACACATGACTACTGAACAAGTATGGCTATTCATGTTGTTAGCATCGGCTTGGATGGGGTAGCCGGACTGATTGGAATTAGACAAAGCTTTGAGAAAGAAAGGTTGTTTGAGGAGGGCGACGCTATTTGGGGCTTGTCCAAAGCGTTCTCCAAAAGCTTTAATACGGCGAGTGCCAACTTCTAGCTTGATCTGCTTTTCTAAACTAGGGCTTTAGACAAAGAACCTTGAAAGGGTTGCAAGAAAATTCCTAAAATCTTATCAACTTCCTTAATGTAATATTCAATAGAATCGATACAGACAGTACTTTGTTCTAAAGTCAAGAACTTCCAGTTGGTTCCAGTCGTAACAGCTCCATAGATGACTTCAATGTCATTTCCTGCCCTTTGATTAAAAATCTGAGCAGCAACCATTGTGGCAGCGCATTGTCCCAGCCCTGCAATAATATTCTCATTTTTTGCCTCAACCACTGTTACTACTGGAGCGCTAATAAAGTACTGCTCACCAGATGCACTGAGGAGAAAGTCACAGAAGCCAGAGAGACCTTGAGTTGAGTCAACATTAAACTCTGTACCAGAGAATAAACTGATTCGATAATCCAACTGTCGTCTGACCTCAGCCAGAATGGGAGCAATAAGGAACTCGGAACGGGCTTTTTCACTATTAATGGCAGTTGCTAAGGGTAAGTTTTCATCTAGCAAACGTGTCAGCAAGTCAGATGGCTGCACTCCTGGTACATTCCGAAACAAATTGCGAGTTTCGTCCAGAGTTAAGCCCAATGTATTCTTAGCTTTAGCAAGAGTAAAATCACTGTATGCCATCTGTTTCTAGTACTTCTCATTTTTAGCCACCTGAAACTGACTTTAGCTTTTCGCCCAAACTTTAGTTCAAAGCTAGGTGTTACTAAAATATGCCATATTCTTATTTTGCATGGCTTAAGCGTCCCCGCAACACATCAATAGCCCCATCCAAGCCTTGACTACTGATTTTTTTGCGCCTTCGTCAATAGGCGCGCATTAAATATTCCTAGAAAAAACCCAAAAAATCCCCACAGTGAACAGTAAACAAACAATTCCCGCTACACCCGCAAGAGGTTTTTTATTCTTACCTGTCACCCAGTCTGAGACTTTACCTGTGTAATCAATGAGCTGCGCTGTGTCTAAAGTGGCGATCGCCCAAACCCATCCAGTATGCAGTCCCCAAGCTAAGCCGAGACTCCCCCCATCGACAAATCGTGCTAGTACCAACACCATTCCCATAAACCAAAGCCCAGGTAATTGTGGTGTCGTTTCTCGTTGCTCCCAAACCAAGTGTAGCAACGCAAAAATCGAGCTAGAAATGAGTGCTGCTACCCAAACAGAGTTATCCTTATTAAGTTCAGTAAACAGAAAACCCCGAAAAACTAACTCTTCAATACCACCTATAAATAACGCCACTAATAAAATAGGTAACAAGATAGGTCGCACAAGCTTGAAATTCGACCATTGAAAAGAGCACCATCCCAGCCAGAATTGCAAAAGAAACACTACTGCTATACTCAACACGCCCAAAGCTAAACCAAGCCCCAAAGAATATAGAGTTGAAATGTTGCTGGGTAAGCCGTAATCTGAGAAAGGTGTATCAGTTAGCCAACTAGCTCCCCATAAAACAAAAGGTACTAACAGGTAGAGAGATACCACCAAAGGTAACTTTTGTTCTGGTTGCAAACCTTTAGAGAGTTGCCACTTAGAGGCAAATGCTATAAGTGCTGCTATAGGCAACCAACAACCCAGCCAAACAATAAAAAAAGCTATCACAACAAACAATACTGGTGCATCTTTAAAAGATGACAGTAATAAGTCGGGTGATAGCTTAAATAACGCTATAAAATCAGCGAAAATAACACGATACACTTCTTGCATAATAATTTTTGGCTTGGCAAGAGAAATTTTCTCTTAATTTAGAGCAATTTTCAAACAGAAATAGCAATGTTACTCTGATTTTGCAACTGCCTCAAGTATGATTTATGAATAACTTTTCTTTATTCTCAATCAAGCCTTTGCCAAAGTACTTAAATTCTGCAAGAAGTCTAATCGTATTTTTTAGTTGCAACAAATTTTAAAGCTTTCGGTGTACCTGTAGAGACAAGTTATAAAACTTTTGCTTTAAACTTGTCTCTACTATAAGAAAACTTTACTCGTCTTCTTCGTCTTCGTCCTCTAAATCTTCGTCGTCTTCGAGGTCTTCATCCTCATAAATTTCTCCATCTTCATCATGCTGGAGTAGCTTTTTATCACTATCAACTTGAATTAAGTGAATATGCTTGTATCCCAGCTTAATTTCAAACTCATCACCAGGCTTTAAGCCCATAGCTTTGGTGTAAGTCGCGCCAATAACAATCTGACCGTTTTGATGTACGCTTACCCTGTAAGTCGGTTCGCGTCCACGACCATCTTTAGGTGCTTCTGGACTTAGGGGAATTCCTCTAGCCGACAACAAAGCATCATAAAAATCAGTAAGATTGACACGAACTTGGTTATTTTTAGTAACTGTATAGTAACCACACTGCTTTGCTCTTTCTCGACGTGGTAAATTAGAAAGTTCTTTTACTTTCGCTAGCAGTGCTTTTCCAGTTAATGGTGCGGTGGCTGTTTCAGTCATTACGCTTCAAATATCCTCACTTTCTCCAAACTAATAAACAAGCCGTCTTTTGCCAATTACTGGCTTTTTGACATTTGCACAAAATTACCTAAGGCTCTAGAATGAAGGGCTAATTCCTCCATACACAAGAGCCACAAGAGAATCTCTTATGGTTGCCCACAACAGATTAAGGTATAGTTGTCACAGGCATTAATTTTGCTAATTTTACGGCATTTTTAACCATTATTTGCCATTTGAAATAAGATAATTCTCTTTTTTGGCACTACAGAGTGGTACAACTTTGAGTAACCTTTACAAATGGCGGAGGCAAACGTGCAGAAGGTTTTCATCCCGCTTTTGTGCCGTTAAGTTCTACCACTAGAAACAAGTCGTAGACTCAACAAATTGCAGGCTTTTTATTTTCCTAGCTCTGTCTTTATTAACCTTGAGCCGTGCGGTTTTGCCCACTCATACTCAAGAGGCATAAGACAGCATAGTATTTTCATAAGGTTGTGCCGACATACAACCTTTTCTCCTGCCAGTAGAGATCAGAAATTTCTTACCTCTACTTTCTTACAAAGAAACAAAGCAGTAACAGCCGCCCTTACACGGCGATTGATACTGGTTTTGTTGCTTCATAATTTTATATTAAATAGTAGCATGGTTTAATAATAGCAAAATTGCTGTTTAATTTAGAATTAAACTTGCTGATACACTTTTTATGTAAATCCCTATCCTTGGGATGAGTATTACCGTCAGGCTTTTATAAAAATTCATTTAATTTAGACAACCAGTTTTAAGGAGTGAGTTATAACCAAGAGTTTCTTGATTAAGAGGTCAAGATGTTCATTAAGAGCTTTAACAATTCTATATAACCAAAAAAATGGCGCTTCACGACTGATTCAGCGATTTTTTCAATCAGTGGGTCTTTCACTCGTATTGACATCAAGATACAGTTATAACCTAAGGAGCATTCAATTTGGAGATTTTTAGTTAAAGGATGAACTTAACCCCCATTTCCCCTGTCCCTCTCTCTTACTCGCCTTCTCCATGAACCCAAACACATAAATGAATTGTCAAGCAGCGATTACTTTTTTTTTGCTGAGTGTGTTGACAGGTTTGGTGTCAAACCCATTAGGTCTTGATAAACTCAGATTTTCATGATTATCCTTAAAATAGAATGAGTTGTTTAATCATCAGCCTATTAACAGCTAGCTTTTAATTAAGGGCAGCAAGAATATAGCTCACTTGTTGGTGGGCGATCAATGTGTGGGAATAATTTTATAGATACGTATAGCAATTTCAAGACTTTGGTAGGTAACAATGGAAGTTCTTTTTAAGGTCATACGACAGCAACAAAATTCCTCCCCGGTTGTGCAAACTTACGTTTTGGATACTGAAGCAGGGAATACAATTCTGGATTGTCTCAATCGTATTAAGTGGGAGCAAGACGGAACATTGGCGTTTCGCAAAAATTGCCGCAATACAATTTGTGGGAGCTGTGCGATACGAATCAATGGGCGTTCAGCTTTGGCTTGTAAAGAAAATGTTGGCAGTGAAATTGCCAAATTACAACAGACCGAAATAACGGCAGATCATGCAAATGTCATTCCAGAAATAACGATCGCACCACTAGGGAATATGCCTGTGGTCAAAGATTTAGTCGTGGATATGAGCAGTTTTTGGAACAATCTTGAGAGGGTTGCTCCTTATGTGAGTACAGCAGGGCGTAGCGTCCCAGAAAGGGAATTTTTACAAACACCACTAGAGCGATCGCGCCTTGATGAAAGCGGTAACTGTATCATGTGTGGAGCTTGTTACTCTGAGTGCAATGCTCGTGAAGTTGACCCAGACTTTGTTGGTCCCCACGCCCTTGCCAAAGCTTACCGCATGGTCGCCGACTCTCGTGATAGCCAAACCGAAAGCCGTTTAGAAGAATATAACGAAGGCACAAAAGGAGTTTGGGGTTGTACCCGTTGTTTTTACTGTAATTCCGTATGTCCAATGGATGTTGCCCCACTAGAGCAAATCACCAAAATCAAGCAGGAAATTCTTGATCACAAACAAGCAAGTGACAGCCGTTCAATTCGCCATCGTAAAGTATTAATAGACTTAGTCAAAGAAGGCGGCTGGATTGATGAGCGTCAATTTGGCTTACAAGTCGTTGGAAACTACTTTAAAGACCTCAAAGGATTGCTCAGTATTGTTCCCCTTGGATTACGAATGCTCGCCCGAAGTAAATTCCCGCTTTCCTTTGAACCTTCACAAGGAACTCAACAAGTGCGATCGCTCATTGAAGCGGTTCAGCAACAAGAGAATAAAGTCTAGAAATAAGGGTAGACACATAAGCGAGTATTGAGGGAAGCAGGAGAGCATAAGAGCAGGAAACTTCTCCCTCACTCCCTCACTCCCTCCCTCCCTCACTCCCTCACTCCCTCCCTCCTCAACGGGGATCTTGAGGCACATTCAGCGGTTGTCCAGAACGGTTATAAACGAAAATATCCCATTGCCCATTCACGCTAGACTCAAAAGCGATCCTACTGCCATCAGCACTAATTGTTGGATTACGGACTTCTGCTTGCAGGTTGGCAGTCAAATTCCTTAATTGACGTGTTTCTGTGTCGTAAAGGAAAATAGCAGAGCGACCCTGACGACTACCAACAAACACGATAAAACGACCATTTTCAGAAACAGCAGGATGAGAAGCGACAGTATCAAAAGAATTTAAACCAGGCAAATCTACCAAAGTACGAGTGACCGTATCAAACATATAAATATCTTGGCTCCCTCGTCGGTCACTCGCAAAAACAATATATCTTCTTGAAATTTGGGGATCTAATTCCGAAGCCGAACTATTCAGACTCAGCCCCCCCGGATCATATCCATAATTAACTAAACGTGGGTACCCAGCACAGCCACCTAACAAACTAGCCAAAGCAAATATAGGTAGAAAAATAAAGCGTTTCGTCATTAGTCATTAGTCATTAGTCCAAAATTATTCTCCCCTGCTCTCTCCCTCACTCCCTCACTCCCTCACTCCCTCCCTCCCTCCGTTCGGCTGAGTGCTCACCTTGGCGTTGCCCTCACTCCCTCATCCCACCCACAGCCGCACCGTTGGGAATATCTAACTCAATATTCGGTCCCCGGTCTAAAACTTCAATATCCCACTGACCACGGGTAGCAGTTTCAAAAACAACATAACGTCCATTTGGGCTAATATTGGGATTTCTTACCCAAGCAGGATAAATTGGGGTAAGGATTTGTGACTGTTGCGTAGCGCGATCGTAAAGCGCCACAACTGGTCTACCTTGGTCGCTGGTGATATAAGCAATGTAACGTCCGGTGTAGCTGAGGCTAGGACTTTCGGCAATTGTCTCTGGTCGGTTTAACCCAGGTGTCGCAATAAACTGCTGCTGTTCCAAGTCATACAGTAGCACTAGATGACTACCATTACGATTAGATACAAACGCTAAAAAACGACCATTCCCACTCAAGGCTGGTTGCTGCTCAGTGTAGCGGCTGTTGAGGGAAGTAGGTCCAATTGGGATATCGCTGTAGCTACAAGATACAAGTAAACTTGCCAATGTAAAACTAAGACCCCAAGGAATTTGTCTTTGGAGCCAAAAACTAGGTGTAATTTTTTTCACCTCAACTTTTTCCGTCGCCGCTTTCGCCTCCTCCACCTCAGCTTATTTACAAATCATCATCAAAATTTGATGAACTATCTTGATCCTTACCCGAACGCTCTGGGCGGTCTAATGGTTTGTAGTCTACATATTCAGTAGAAATAACCTCATCATCCTCGCGCTCTATTCTTGAAGTTGATTCAGTGGGTGGACGGCGTTTTCTTGGTCTAGGAGTAACATCCTCATCGCGCGTTTCTGGACGCGTTGGTCGATTATTCCCACGACGTGAAGGTCGTCTTTCTTCGGTAGTTGAGCTATCCCACTCATCAATTGGTCTGGTGGAAGCACCCCAATTTTCATCTTCAAAACTTTCAGAAGGACGGACAGAACGCCCAGAACTACGGCGACGGGTTTTGTCAGTTTTGTCGCTTGTTGTCAGCCTTTCGCTACCATTGCGACGTTCTGAACGACGCGGGGGTTCATCTTCGTAGTAATCATCCCGAGATGAACGGCTATCCCTGCTACCGGAAATTCGATTACGCACGGGGGGGCGCTCATCGTAATCATCATCATAAGGCAGTGGTTCTAACTCAGCGTCTACCTCTGCCTTGTACTTCTTGTTATACCTATAATTGTCGCTGACCTCTCGTTCATCATCCACAATAGGCGTGTTGCGCTTAGCTTGCTGAGTCGCTATACCACGCAGACGAATACTTTCAACCGCAAAAAATATAGTTGAGCCTGCCAAAAGCAACTGACCAAATTGTAGAATTGGGTCAAGACGCCAACCTTGGAACACGAGAATGAAGCCGCACAGTAAGCCCACAGCGGCAAAAAAGATATCTTGGTCGCGTGAGAGTTCTGGACGCACAGTTCGGAGAAAATAGAGTGCTGCCCCAGCCACAGCCAAGAAAATTCCTAGGATACTGGCTGAGTTTGCCCCAAAATTTACCTGAGCCAGAACACTGGCTGAGTTCAGCCCAAATATTAGCATTGTTGTTTACCCAATATTAGAATCTATGTTAGCGAGTTAGAATTTAAATCTCTACTGTAATCAGACACAATATACTTTAAAGACGCGAAGTTGCCTAACTTCACGTAGACGCCTGTAAGGCGGCTTTTCATGAGAGTTGAGCAACGCTTACGCGTCTTTACATTATGACCTAAAGCTAACAAGTGTGTTTGTGTCGGTTTAGTATAAATATACTTATGTAATGAATTGCTCAGAGTCAGCAACCATCGCAATTCAGTGACACAAACCGAGTTTTAAGACTAGAGACACTGCAAACAGCGCTTCTCTACACAACTCTTATTAACGTTGGATTTTATCTTTCTGGCTCACAAAAATCAATCCTACTGTTGCGGGGATAACGACAATTGCTGCTCCCCAAACCAGACTCCAAAGAAAATTTGCTAAAGAGGGCGTCATAGATTTCAACCTTTTTTTACACACTTTATAACAATTCTAATGGTCTATTCGACCCTTGAGAAGTCATTTATGGCAGTGGGTAGTGGTTCAGAGTTAGTGGTACTTTGACAACGCTCCAAATGTACAGACGCGCCCAGAGCCGGCACGAGGGAGACCCCTTCGGGTGAGTCCTTCGGACAGGCTACTTTCTTGGCGGAGCCTGCGCTTTGCGCTTACGCCAGTCGCCTAGGTCGGGAGACCCTCCTGCAGCGCTGGCTCGCCATGGCGCATCTCTGACAACCAGTATTCCCTATTCTCTTTTGTGTACCAGGCTTTGGTTACAATTAGAGAAAGGCTTTACAAAGCTTAAATTTTATTCTCTGTTTGCTTTATTCACACAAAAAGTCAAGCTGAAATCATGACTGGTGCTAACCTTGCCGCTTGGATTCTCGGTCCAGTGTTGGGACTGATGACATTTTTGTTTATTTTCCGGATTATTTTAACTTGGTATCCCCAAGTTGATTTGAATCGTTTGCCTTTTAATCTTGTAGCTTGGCCTACTGAACCGTTTCTCGTGCCGTTGCGAAAGATAGTACCACCTATAGGCGGGGTGGACATTACCCCAATCATTTGGGTTGGTATCTTCAGTCTTTTACGGGAAATTCTCCTAGGTCAGCAAGGACTGCTGACCATGCTGTCTCGTGTTTAGTAGAATTTAGAAATTAGGGATTGGGAATGAGGAAGAGTATTGCTTAGTTCTCAGTCCCGAATCCCCGATGCTACTGCACTAGAGTTTTCATCTCCTGTACGAAATTAGTGTAAACTTTACCCTGCAAAAACTGCGGGTGTTCCATAATCTTCTGATGAAATCCAATAGTCGTGGGTAGTCCCGTGATGGCACATTCTCGCAGTGCTCGTTTCATGCGGTTAATAGCAGTGGCGCGGTCTGGTCCCCAAACGATTAACTTACCGATGAGTGAGTCGTAGTAAGGCGGAATTTGGTAATCGGTGTAAACATGGGAGTCGATGCGGACTCCGGGACCTCCAGGGGGAAGATAACCACTGATACGTCCTGCTGAGGGTCGAAAGTCATTGTCAGGATCTTCTGCATTAATACGGCATTCAATAGCATGACCTCGCAAAATGACTTGGTCTTGTGTCAGCTTGAGTTTTTCCCCTTGGGCAATCAGGATTTGTTCGGCAACCAAATCTATCCCAGTAATCATCTCCGTCACGGGATGCTCGACTTGAATCCGGGTGTTCATTTCCATAAAGTAGAATTGACCGGATTTATCCAAGAGAAACTCAATCGTACCTGCCCCACTGTAGTTGATAAACTGGGCTGCTTTGACGGCAGCTTGTCCCATTTTCTCTCGCAAGTCAGGATCTAAAGCGGGGCTAGGGGCTTCTTCTAAAAGTTTCTGGTTGCGGCGTTGAATAGAACAATCCCGTTCCCCTAGGTGGATGACGTTTCCGTAGTTATCAGCCAAGATTTGAAATTCGATATGGCGGGGACGCTCAATAAATTTTTCCAGATAAACCCCAGAATTACCAAATGCCGCTCCCGCTTCACCTTGAGCCGCTTGGAAGGATTTGACGAACTCGTTTTCAGAACGTACTAAGCGCATACCCCGTCCGCCACCGCCAGCTGTGGCTTTAACCATCACTGGGTAGCCAATTTTTTGGGCGATCGCCAAACCTTCTTGCTCTGATTCTACTAACCCATCACTACCTGGTACCGTCGGAACCCCAGCTTTTTGCATGGTTTCTTTTGCCGTAGATTTATCACCCATCAGCCGAATGGCTTCCGGAGATGGACCGATAAAAGCAATATGATGGTCAGCACAGATTTCTGCAAACCGAGCATTTTCTGCCAAAAAGCCATACCCAGGATGAATGGCGCTGGCATTACGTGTCAATGCCGCTGCAATAATATTGGGAATATTCAAATAACTTTTACTGCTAGCAGCTTCGCCAATGCAAACAGCTTCATCGGCAAGTTGGACGTGCAGAGCATTACGGTCAACGGTGGAATGTACCGCAACCGTTGCAATCCCCATTTCTTCACAGGCGCGGAGAATGCGAAGCGCGATTTCTCCCCTATTAGCAATTAATATTTTGTCAAACTTCATCTTCTAGCTTTGATATCAGTCCAGTAGATTGACATTTTCTACCGTCAAAACTGAAATTACGCAGAGCCTCATTTCAAATTCTGACAGGTTCCCAACACTCTTCCTAAATATAAGGAAGGATTTCGCTGCTTGCCTCTACAGGTATTAACTACACTAGCAGCAGCAATGTTCCTAGTCCGGAGTTAGTTTCCCGACTTTGGCAAATTCATGCATACGGTGCGCTTCACGATAGACCTAATTTCCTTTGCTGCGGCGAATCCCGTTGCAAAGGAAATTGGCTATACCCCTTTTTAATATCACGTGTGCAGCTACTACATTTCTGTCCGTCGAGTATACCCATTTCAAATATTTGTGAATTCCTGCACTTAATTTTTCTGTAACTTGGGTATCAGTTACTATAATTCTTTCTGTTATGCTATATTTTAAATTCAGGGAAACCTTGCGGATGTGGCGGAATTGGTATACGCGCACGTTTGAGGGGCGTGTGGCTTTGCCTTGCGAGTTCGAGTCTCGCCATCCGCATTTTTTAGTGATCAGTCCTAGCTACCAAGTAATCAGTAGGATTTCACATTCTTCAGGCAAGATGACTCACATTAAATTGTCTGTCACTTACCACTTAGGACTTTTAGCTCAAAACTTTCTTTGGCACTCAGAGCTTCACTTATGCTTTTATAGAGATAAATGAAGTTTTGTAAAGAACCTTGACTGCGACTTTTACGCCGACAAACAACTTAACATTACCTACGGGATGGCATCGCCTGAGTCCGATTTGGCAAGGCGGGGAGGAAGTCATTCAACAAGGTCTGCTACACACTCAGCTGGCACCGGCTTGGCAATTACTCCTCTTAGGAGACGGTTCCCCAACAAGGCACTTACAACTGCTGACAGGCGAGCCTACAGAAGTGGATGTCATTGATATGTCATTGATTGGCTTGGACTTGGATAGTGCGCCTGAACTGATCCAAGCAGTACCAGGACCACGACTGCGGCGACAGGTGTGGTTGCGTACCGCCTCTGGGCAACGATTGGCGTATGCCACTTCATGGTGGGAAGCATCTCACGTAGATGAGTATTTGCAAAACCGTTCGTTACCTGTTTGGGCAAGTTTAGCTCGTCTGCGTACAGAACTGTATCGGGATGTTCAGGGGATTTACTACGGTGAATCGAAAGCTTTAGAGTCAGGCTTTGATGAAACTGGACCTTTTTGGGGTCGCCACTACTTGTTTTGGCATCATGGACAGCCGCTGACGTTAATTTACGAGGTTTTTTCGCCCTATTTAACAAAATATCTCGGACCCATGCAGCTAAGTTCTACGAATGGTAAGGTTTAGTGCCAAATTTGGTGGTGTTACCGAAGCTTCAGCACAGTCCTAACTCTTCTGGAAAGCCCAGCATAAGGTTTAGGTTCTGTACTGCTGCTCCTGATGCACCTTTACCCAAGTTGTCGAGGCGAGCAACTAACAGGACTTCTTGGGTGGCGTCATTAGCAAATACGAAAACCTGAACAATATTGGTACCGTTCATTGCCATTGCGTCCAAGAACATACCATCTCGCAGAAGAGTGGGATCTTGGTATGGAGCAACCTGGACAAATTTTTCAGCTTGGTAGTAGTCAGCGATCGCTTGATGGATGACTTCACCTGATGGTGGATTATCCAACATCCACAGCGGTAAAGGCACTTGTACCAGCATCCCCTGCTCAAAATCCCCTACTGCTGGTACAAACAAGGGCGGCGATCCTAACCCAGAATGCTGATGCATTTCCTTAACGTGCTTATGCCCAAACTGTAGACCATAGATGCCATAAGGATAAAGTGATGTTGTTCCGGCTTGCTGCTCGTGGAAGGCATGGTACTGTTTGATAAGATTCTTTCCGCCACCAGAGTAGCCCGACACTGCATTAACCGTAATCGGAAAGTGGTTGGGAAGGAGTCCCTTGGCGATCAACGGACGGACACAAGCCAAAAATCCTGTGGGATAACAACCCGGAACACTGACAAACTGGGCGCTGGCAATTTTCTCTCTCTGTCCTGGATGGAGTTCAGGAAAGCCATAGACCCAACCTTGAGCTGTTCGATGGACACTACTAGCATCAAGGATTTTAACCGTAGTACTGCTGACAAAGCTGACAGCTTCACGCGCTGCGTCATCAGGTAGGCAAAGAATAGCAACGTCAACGGCATTCATGAGTTTTGCTCGCTCATTTGAGTCCTTGCGCCTAGATGTCTCAATGCTAACTAACTCGATATCATCCCGTCCATTAAGGCGCGAGTAAATCTGTAAGCCTGTGGTTCCCGATTCTCCATCAATGAAAATCTTAGGTTTAGTCATTATCCCCTCAGCATCCTGATTTGTCAGTGAATATTTTGTCCCACCAATACTGGCTTGGTCTGTCGTGGGTAAAGTTATCAATTTGTTATTACACTGTTATGAATACGGAAGTCATCTTATAATTTAGTCATGAATGATTCTGTAAAATTCTATGGAGCATTGATTTCCAGCTTAATACCCTTGATTTTACAGCAAAGAAGTCATCGAACACGGTGAAAATTTTAATGATCAAAAGCCTCATCGATATCGATTGTATATATATTTTATTCTCAAGAAGTTTTTGCAACACAATCATTTATTGTATGGTCTACTGGAAAAATGTTCTTAATTTCAACTGTATTATCAACCTAATCCCGAAATCGGCTAAGTAGCAGCGAAATTTAAAAATAATGGTAGGTTAATGACCGAACTACGATTGGGCAAAGCTCAACGTCATAAAGGGAAAGCGCATTCTAGGACAGATATAAATGAATAGGATTCAGGAAGCCTAGAGATTAGGAAACCTTTTAGTTAATGCCAACAAGTCATGATAATTTCGCAAGTATGAGGTATTAGTTTGAATGGCACTGCCGCTTGTGTCTAATTCGATGAGTAAAAGAAAGAAACCGTCTTTGGTATTGACACTCTCGTTTGCTGGGTTATTGATTGGTGCAGGGAGTGCGCTTTACTGGGTGTTAACTCAGGGAAATGTATTTTCTAGAGATTTACTACCAGGTGCCAATATTATTCCCCAAAATGCCGTAGTTGCAGTTTCCCTAACTACTGATCCAGGACAATGGGAAAAATTACGAGAGTTTGGGACAAAAGAAACTCAAAGCTTACTGGATAAAAATTTAGTGCAGTTGCGCGATCGCTTCTTGACAAATCATGGCTATGACTTCCAGAAAGATATTAGTCCTTGGGTTGGCGATCAAGTCACAATCGCAATTGTTGCCCCAAACGCAAGTAAAACCACATCAAAACCTGTTGCTACCAATGGAGAAGCTACAACCAACGAGCAATCGATGGTGATGATTCTGCCAGTGAAAAATTTACAAAAAGCCAGCACCATCTTGGCACAACCTAAAGCAGTTAAAGATGGCAAATGGATTGACCGCACCTATGAAAATATTCCCATCAAAGAAACTCAAGGACAAGTAGGAGAAAAATTCTCAGCAGCCCTACTAGATAAGCGTTTCCTAGTAATCACCGATAATCCCAAAACGACAGAACAAGCGATTGACGCCTATAAAGGTAAAGCATCCCTGGCTACAAGTGCGGGTTTTGCCGAAAATTTCCCAAAAATTGCCCGATCTGGACCCTTCGCTCAGTTCTACGTGAATGTGCCTTACTCTGCTAAGATAACAGGTGCATCTCCAAACCGTCCTTTGCCTGCTCAAGTTTTGACTCAACTTCAAAATAACCAAGGTTTAGCAGGGACAATGACTCTGGAGTCAGAAGGAATCCGGTTGAAAGGCGTTTCTTGGCTCAATCCTAACAGCCAGCGGGTACTTGCAGTGGAAAACAAAGCCGGAAACATACAAAACCGCTTGCCTGCAGAGACTTTGATGATGCTGTCTGGCGGGAACCTACAACAGTTGTGGGCAGACTACGTTTTAACTTCCCAAAGAAATCCCTACTCGCCAGTCATACCAGAACAACTGCGAAAAGGTGTGAAATCTCTGACAACTCTCGATTTAGATCAGGATTTGCTGAACTGGATGCAAGGAGAGTTTTCTGTCTCTGTGATTCCCAATACTCCCAAAGAAGGTTTGCCAGAAAATTTTCGTGCAGCTTTGGTTTTCATGGTACAGGCAAGCAATCGTCCCCGTGCTGAAATAGCCCTCAAACAGCTCGATGAAGTCATGAGGAATCAATACCAGTTTCAGGTAAAATATACGACAGTTGATGGGAAACCTGTTGTTAACTGGATTGGACCTTTTGGAACATTAACAGCCACTCGTGGTTGGTTGGATGGAGATGTGGCTTTCTTAAGCCTTGGAGCGCCTGTAAATGATAGAGTTATTTCTAGACAGAATAACACTTTAGCGAACACTGCCTTATTCCAAAATACAGTTCCAAGGGAACCCAATCCCACAAATGGTCAGTTGTTCTTAGATGTGGAAAGGACAGCTAAGTATTTTCCCTTAGCAAGCTTTGTACCAAATCAACGAGCTTTGTTAGAAGCAACACGGTCAGCAGGAGTGACAACTGCTGTCAGTGATAGCCGCAGTACTCGCTACGATATTTTTGTATCACTTAAAAAAGCTGGAAAACCAGATCCTTTACCAACTCCAGCAAAATAAATAATGATGAATGATGAAAATTCCACCATTCATGATTGATTAACATTTCTAACCCCCTTAAAACAGATAGGATCGTAACAATCAGAATCAATACTATATCGAGTGGAGATAACGTTATTTATGAATTTAATTACACTCCAGAACTGGCTAGATAATGCCTCGTTTGCAGTTCTATTTGTTACAATGCTGGTTTATTGGGGTGGGGCGGCTTTTCCAAATTTGCCTACAACTGGTGTAGGGACAGCAGGTATGGCGATCGCTAATTTGTGCATAGCGACCCTACTAGGAGCAAGATGGCTAGAAGCTGGATATTTTCCTTTAAGTAATTTGTATGAATCTCTATTTTTCTTAACTTGGGGAATAACAGCTGTCCATCTGATTGCCGAAAACACAAGCCGTAGCCGTTTGGTAGGAGTCGTGACCGCACCTGTAGCTATGGCTATCACCGCTTTTGCCACCCTCACTCTACCATCACAAATGCAAGTTGCAGAACCTTTAGTACCTGCGCTGAAATCGAATTGGCTGATGATGCACGTCAGCGTGATGATGTTGAGTTACGCGGCTTTGATGGTGGGTTCGCTAGTGGCGATCGCCTTCCTGATTGTCACACGCGGTCAAGACATCCAATTACAAGGGAGTTCTGTAGGTACTGGTGGATATCGCAGCAACGGCTACCGCTTACGCAAAGCGGGTGAACTAGTTTCTCAAACACAAGCACTTGCTGATGACAATAACGGAGTCGTTCGTATAGAAAGCAATAGCAACGGCAAAACTGCTGTTTTGGATTTAGTCACTGTGCCTCAGTCTCAAGCTATAGCAACAGCCGAACCCCTTTCACCTCAGCGTCTCAGCCTTGCGGAAACTCTAGACAATATCAGCTATCGTATCATCGGGTTGGGATTTCCTCTGCTGACTATTGGCATCATTGCTGGTGCTGTTTGGGCGAACGAAGCTTGGGGAACTTACTGGAGTTGGGACCCCAAGGAAACTTGGGCGCTCATTACCTGGTTAGTCTTTGCTGCTTATCTTCATGCCCGCATCACTCGCGGTTGGCAAGGGCGTCGTCCCGCGATTTTAGCCGCCAGTGGCTTTGTTGTTGTTTGGATTTGCTATCTGGGAGTTAATTTGTTGGGTAAAGGTTTGCATTCATACGGCTGGTTCTTTTAAGAACCTCACCCCCCTACCCCCTCTTTGCTGCCAAAGAGGGGGGTTATTAATAGTAACGAGCCGTAATTTTTATCTAACTGCAATATAGTAGAAAATGCGTTTTATTGATAAATTTGATGCCATCCTCCTCGACATGGGAAACACTTTCATGTTCGATTGTGACCGATTTTCTGACTTAGAGGATTTTGGCAAAACATATCGTGAAATAAATGGAACTGTATTCAACAACGCCCAAGTTCAATCAATAATTTCTGAAGTATTGAATCAGATGGGCAAGGATTATGAAAATCCAAAATACTATGAATGTTTCCCACCCGTTAAAAACTATATTGTTAAAGTTATTCAAGAGAACAAGTTACCTGATAATGAAATTGATTTATTACAAGAAGTTTTTGCAATTCACGAAATAGGCATCATTCCAGATAGTTACGTAGAAGCCATTGTACAACTAAGAAAAACTCATAAATTGGGTGTTGTATCAAATATTTGGTGCAAAAGCGAATTCTGCCTCAAGGAATTTCACAGAGTAGGAATTACTGATTTATTTAAAACGATTATATTTTCTTCTGATTATGGCATTATCAAACCTTCGCCTTTAATTTTTCAAAAAGCGATAGAACAGATGGAAGTGTCTGAATCCAAAATTGTATTTGTAGGGGATAATTTGCTGTTTGATATTACAGGAGCAAAGAAAGTAGGTTTATCTGCAATATGGATTAATTCAGATAATAAAAAACTTTCTTCAAATATTCCAACTCCTGATTTAGTAATTCAAAACTTACGAGATTTACTTGAGTAAATATTTATTGCTAAATCTTTCATAGTGATAGAGATAGGTGGGCAATGCCCACCCTTATTTTATACGTAGGCGCGTTGTTTTCTGCCTGCTTACTATGGCAACGCCTATCTATTCTCTACTTGCTAAAAGCATCCTTGATTGTATCAATAACGCCTTCAACAGCATTCTTTGACCTATCTACTTGCTCCTTAGTCCGAGCTGCATCTTCCTCTGCTCTTTTGTAAATTCGAGTCTCATCTCTGTTTGCTTTGCGCTCAGCAACACTTCCATTGTCATCTGTTGCTTGCTCAACTCGGTCGGTATTTTTACTTGCAGTTCGCTCAACGCGCTCTTTCGTATCTTCGATGAAATCCTTGGATAATTTAGCACCTTTATCGAGTGTATCTTGAACCTGTGAGCTAATGTCTGCCTCGGCGATTAAGGTTGCAGCAGGAGCAGCCATTGCTGCGGTGTTCGAGAAAAAGGCACTCTGCCAAACGAAGGCTACAGCTAACACACAAAATAGAGCTGTCGCCAGAAAGCGTCCTACAGTTGAAACCGATTTCAGCAAATAGTTCAATTTCATGGAATACAATTTTTGTTTCTATTTAGCATTCTAATTTTTACTTGATTTGGCTTTGAAGCCATATCGTTCCCTAGACAGAAGTTCTCCCGTCTTGACTCTCTCCGGAGTCAAGGCACGGGGATTGATTTTGTGAGACTAAACTTTCACATCCAAGGTACGCACCAAAAAAGCCCAAATGTCTGCTGTTTCCTCAATCCTCTTAGTTGTGGGTTTACCAGCACCGTGTCCTGCCTTTGTCTCAATTCTAATCAGCACTGGCGCATCACCAGTGTGAGCAGCTTGTAAAGCCGCAGCAAATTTGAAACTGTGTGCAGGAACAACGCGATCGTCATGATCGGCTGTGGTAATTAATGTTGCTGGGTAAGCTGTACCTGGTTTGAGGTTGTGCAATGGTGAATAGGCATAAAGTGCTTTGAAATCCTGTTGGTTTTCTGGTGAGCCATATTCAGAAGTCCATGCCCAGCCAATAGTAAATTTATGGAAGCGCAACATATCCATCACCCCTACAGATGGTAAAGCAGCACCAAATAAATCCGGACGCTGAGTGATGCAAGCACCTACCAGTAGTCCCCCGTTGCTTCCACCAGCGATCGCTAACTTAGCAGGCTTTGTATACCCGTTCTTCATCAGCCATTCAGCAGCAGCGATAAAGTCATCAAACACATTCTGCTTTTTCAGCTTCATTCCCGCCTGATGCCATTCTTCCCCATACTCACCACCACCACGTATGTTGGGCATAGCATAAACACCGCCCATTTCCATCCATACCAAATTACTGACGGAAAAGCTGGGCGTTAGAGAGATATTGAAACCACCATAACCATATAGTAATGTTGGATTATTTCCATCTAATTTAATTCCCTTTTTGTGGGTAATAAACATCGGCACTTGCGTGCCATCTTTGCTTTTATAAAAAACCTGCTTTGTCTCGTAATCATCTGGGTTAAAATCTACCTTAGATTGACGGAAAACTTCACTTTTTCCGCTTACCATGTCGTAGCGATAGATAGTTCCTGGCGTAGTAAAGCTGGTAAAATTATAGAAAGTTTCGGTATCATAACGCTTGCCACCAAAGCCTCCAGCAGAACCAATTCCAGGTAATTTAACTTCGCGCACAAATGCGCCGTTCAAGTTAAAAATCTTAATTTGGCTGTAAGCGTCTTTGAGATAATCAGCAACCAATTGATTATTAATTATGCCGACACTTTCCAAAGTTTCCGCAGCTTGAGGAATGATTTCTCGCCACCCCTCCTTCATCCCTCCCTTACTAACAGTAGAGGGGAAGTTTTTGGTATCAATGGCAATCACTCGTCCTCTGGGCGCATCTAAATCAGTGCGGAAATAGAAAATGCTACCGTCATTGTCGATAAAACTAAAATTTGACTCGAATTCCTGAATGAGTTCTACAACTTCAGCTTTTGGATTGGTCAAATCTTTGTAGAAAACCAAATTTCTGGGGTCAGTTCCTTTCCATACTGAAATGATGAGGTAGCGCCCATCTTCTGTCACACTGCCATTAAATCCCCATTCTTTTTGGTCTGGACGATGGTAAATGAGTAAGTCTTCTGATTGCGGTGTTCCTAATTTGTGGTAGTAAAGCTTTTGGTAATAGTTGACATCTTCTAATTTGGTTTTTTCATTCGGCTCATCATAACGACTGTAGAAAAATCCTTTGTTATCAGTTGTCCATGATGCACCAGAGAATTTAATCCAATTTAGGTGGTCTTTGAGGTCTTTTCCAGTTTCAACATCCCTGAGTTTCCACTCTTGCCAGTCAGAACCAGCAGTAGATAAACCGTATGCTAAAAGCTTACCATCTTCGCTGATAGATAATCCCGAAAGGGCAACAGTACCATCTTTTGAAAGGGTATTGGGGTCGAGTAAAACTTTTGGTTCAGCGTCGAGAGAAGTTAAAGTGTATAAGACAGACTGGTTTTGTAAACCATTGTTTTTGAAATAAAAGTAGCGATCGCCTTCTTTGAAAGGAAGACTATATTTTTCGTAATCCCATAATTTTGTGAGACGCTGCTTAATTTTTTCTCTGGCAGGAATTTCCTGAAGATAGCCAAAAGTCACTTTATTTTGTGCCTCTACCCAAGCCTTTGTTTCCTCAGAATCAGGATTTTCTAAAGGGCGGTAAGGATCCGCCACTGAAGTACCGTGGTAGTTATCTACTTGATTGCTCTTGGGGCTGGTTGGATAGCTCAAGTGTTTGGTATAAGACATAGTTTGGGGTGAAGTGGGGACTTTGATATAATCCAGGGGTAGCTCCTCACTTATGCCATTTTGGATTGGTGAATACCAGTCAGTATAAGTTTTGGCAACTGCAACAGCAGGAGCCAGCAACCACCTACATATAATGATAGTTGCTAGTAAGGTCAAGAAAAATTGACGCAGTGTAGTCATCAGTCAGGTTAATAGTGTTTGCTAAATTCAAAATTCAAAAAAAACAACCTTAATTTTGAATTCCCCCCAAGGAAGTATGAAGTCTTTAATTTTGAATTTATAATTTTGAATTTTGAATTCCCCGGAGGGGTGACTCCTAAGGACTACTGGTACTATGAACAAGTTTCTCCCCTTTGAGCATCCGTCCTGCTGCTTCGAGTAGGGCTTCTTCAAGATAAGGTTTGGTGAAGTAGCCGCTTGCACCTAGTTGAATTGCCATTTGTCTGTGCTTATCTGCACCCCGTGAGGTAAGCATGGCAATGGGCAAATGGTTGAGGTTGGGGTCTTTCTGGATACGAGAAAGTAACTCCAGACCATCGCAGCGGGGCATTTCAATGTCGCAAAATACAATATCGCAAGGTAAACCTGCACGCAGTTTATCCCAAGCTTCCTGACCATCACGCGCCTGTTCTACACGATAACCAGCCTTGTGAAATGTGAGTGACAGCAATTCCCTGACTGTAATTGAGTCATCCACAATCAATACTGTCGGGTCAATCTTATCAGCAGTGGTTTCTTGCACAACAGGTCTATCCTGCTGCTCCCAATTGGCGCTATGCTGTTTGCTGATTTTTCCTTGGAAGATATCAATGATTTCCAGCACATCAGCAATAGGCATAATGCGACCATCTCCTAAGATAGTCGCACCAGCAACACCAATAGGTTTGGGGAATGGTCCTTCAAATTGCTTAATAACGATTTCTTGCTCGTTAAGTACTTGGTCTACCTGTAATGCAATCAGGACATTTGCCGATCGCACAACAACCACAGAAATCATGTCCTCATCGCGGTGACTACCATAAACGCTACTTCGACTGATTTGACGATTGAAAGTTAAAATTTCTTTAAGCGATCGCAATGGCAGCAGTGTATCACGCCAAGGAATGTATTTTTCCCCGTTAGCACCTTGCTGTATTATGTTTACAGGAACATCTAAGGTATCTTCCACACCATCCATTGGGAAACCAATGCGAGCTTTATCAGATACGCAGCATAGAGCTTTGCAAATACTTAGAGTTAGGGGTAGACGAAGGGTGAAGGTAGTTCCCCTACCTACAATCGAATCAATGTTAATTGTTCCTCGGATTTCACTCGTCCTAGCGCGAACGACATCCAAACCGATACCACGACCTGCTAATTCATCTTCTTTTTCTTTGGTACTAAAACCTGGCAAGAACAGCAAATCGTAAACATCTAAAACAGATAAAGTCTTAGCTTCTTCTGGCGTTGTTATGCCCATCTTGATTGCTTTTGCCTTCACCTGTTCTATATCAATACCTGCACCATCATCAGTGACAGAGATGACGGTTTGGTTCCCTTGATGGAAAGCGCGGACAGTAATAACTCCCACAGGTGGCTTACCTTGAGCTTGTCGCACTTCTGGTGTTTCGATACCGTGGGCAATTGCATTGTTCAGTAAATGCGTCAGCGGGCTTTTGAGATGTTCCAAAATCACTTTGTCTATCAAAGTATCTCCACCTTCGATAGTTAGCTGCGCTTGTTTGCCACACTTGAGAGCGCTCTCGCGTACTCCTCGCTCTAAAGGAGTGGTAACATCAGCAAAAGACTCCATTCGCGATCGCGTTATGCCTTCTTGTAGTTGGTTAGTAACCTGCCGCAAGTGTCGCGCCACTTGCTCAGTGTCTTCAGTGACAAAATTAATGTCACTTGCTGCCTCACGCACCCGTACAATAAGTTCAATCATTTCCAAAGACAGGGTGTGGAAAGGAGTAAACCGATCCATTTCCAATTCTGTAAAACCCCTGTTTGTATCTTGATTATTATACCCAGTATTATTATACCCAGTATTATTTCTGCTATTTCTACGGTTGGCTAAAAGAGATGCTTCTAATAGCGAGCGATCGTACAATTCCCGCATCCTTGCACCAACATCACTCAACTGCTGCACCTGATCGAGCAAGTTATCTAGAAACTGTCGCAGACGTTCTTGATCCTGTTCTAGAGTGTTGCGATTAACTACCAACTCTCCCACCAAATTGCTGAGATCATCCAGATGCTTAACAGGAACCTTCATCAATTGTTCAAATCTGGCAGGGCGAGAGACAGAGGGATGACGAGGAGGTAATCCCTTGACCATCTCGTTTAATTCTTGAAATCGAAAGTTAATGTCCTGTTTTGCTGTATCTGATGTTACCTCATCTGACACTACAAGCGGTAATTTTGCTTGGGCGGTAACTTCTTCTGGTGTATATTCAGTACTTACACTTGATATAGCTTCCAACTCTAGTAATTTATCTAACTCTGCAAATTCTTCATTCAAGGAAGTATTCATTTTTTGAGAAAATTCCTCTTGTGAAGAAAGTGCTTCTATAGTTTCCGTTGTTGCTGTTAAAACGGAAGCAGCATCTTTGTCTATTGCTGCCAACAGTTTAGATAAATCATCTTCAAGTTCCTGCTGTTCTTCAAATAAACCCTCTAATTCATTTAATAAATTTTTTTCATTAATGTGTAGTGTACTCTCCTGGGCTTGCAACTCATTAGTGGCTATGTTTTGTACTATCTGTTCTGTATTAACTGGTAACTGAGTCGTTTCTGCTGCCAAGAAATCTTCATTAATATCAATTTTTGAATCTGGTTGTACATTATCTGTGAAGTCAAAATCTACTGGTAAGATAGTCTGTGCTTCAATGTCTACAACTGTTACCTCTGCTAAATTAGCATCATCTGTTTGTGGAATAGTTTCTGCTTCGATGTCTACAACTGTTACCTCTGCAAAATCAACATCATCTGTTTGTGGAATAGTTTCTGCTTCGATGTCTACAACTGTTACCTCTGCAAAATCAACATCATGTGTTTGTGAAATAGTTTCTGCTTCAATGTCTACAGTCTCTAAATGTACCTGTACCTCTGAAGGTTCAGAAGTCAAAGTAAAACTTATGCCTTCAGGTGGTTGTCTAAACAACAAACTATTGAGGAAATTGTCTTGTTCATCTGCAAAAGAATTTTCTGTGGTGTCAAAAAGTGTGACATCATTTGAGGAAACTGTTGGCGTCTCTTCAAATAAGACTGGTACAGTATTTTCATTTTCTACTTTTAGAAACTCAAGATTGAGTTCACTCGATGCTTGTGTTAAATCCGCTTGTGTAGCTTCTGGGGATGAAGTTGTAAATTCTGGTGTTAATTGTAGAGCTTCTGGCTGTTGCGAAAAGCCACTCTTTTCTGTGGAAGATACTTCCCTATAGTAAGCTGTACTTTCAGCATCTATACTAGTGTTAATATCTATAGTAGTCTTAATAGAAGATGTCGTTGGATGTGTTGGTGATAGCTCCTGAAACAAATCATCCTCAGCTTCCGATGAGAATATCAAATCAAACTGCTGTTGCGACTGAAAATTGAGATCTAAATCTTCTAAATTCAAATCTGAGGTGGAAATCAAGGGGTGCTCAATATCATCAAAAATTTCCTCCGCTGCAGCCAACAAAATTTCTTCCAATTCTCTTGCTGAATCCTGTTGATCGACAGAATAAAATTCGTCTTTTTGTCTTTCGTCAACTTCTGAGAGCCAGAAGTTGCTCAAATTATCTGTCTCAGGCATTGCAGCGAATAAATCCGCAGATGCTGACTTGTTGCCAGACAAGGCTATGCTATTATCTGCCTCTGTCTCAGCAAATAGCTCTTCTAAAGTCAAGTTTTCGTTTTTATCTCGGGTAACTTCTGATTGTTTGAAATCATCAAAGCTCGTTTTTTGATTATTGGAAAGCTCGACATTAGGGATACTCTCCGTTTGTATTTGATTGATTTGACCTGTAGATAAAAAACCATTTTCTTCTAGCAGCAGTTCTAATAAACTTCCCACCTCATCTTGTATTCTTTCACGCCCAGTCGTAACCTGTTCTATATTTGCTTGTGTAGATTTTATTATTGTTTTAGGTGTACATATCTTATCACTATCTAAGTGAGTAGTGTTTTGATTTGCTGATTTTAAATTCTCTTCATTAAATAAAAATTTTCTCTCAGTATCCTCAGTGTTACTGTTACTTGAATTTATGACTAATTTATTTTCAGCATTAATTTCTAAAGTTTCTTCTTTGTCCCACGTTCCATATATATCAGAACTTTCACTTTCAAACAAATCAGCCAAGGTATTCAAGTCGGCTGTTCCTACCTCTAAGCTATTGGTGTCTGTACTGCTATCAGTCAGGGGTGCGTTGTCATTACTATTAATAGGACTTACGCAAGAACTATGTGAAACTCTTATTTCTTCGTGTCCTTCTCCTGACGGAGACGCTGCGCGAACGCGTCCTTTGCGGTTCGTTTTTTCATAATTTTGCGTAAGTCCTGTATTAAGTTGCTCTGATATCTCAGATAAACTAGTAATTCTGTCTTGCAGATCAATCTCTAAAACTTCTGTGGAAGCAGCATCATTTGTTGTTTGTGGAATCACTTTATTAATAACCAGACTGTTGAATGTGCTAGAAGTAGTTGGTGGCAATTCTAATTGTTGTGCTGGAGTATTTGCCAAATTATCCACTAAATCAAGGGGTATTTCTAACAATTCAATTTCTTCTAACCTAACAAGTGCTTGCAGTTGCTGACTTATTGTTATTTCAGCTTCCCTACCAGCACTGACTAATTCCAGAGCGTTTTTAAAATCTGTGATGACGATTTTGGCTAAACTCAGATAAGTGTTTTTGGGATTGGCGATCGCAATTTCTGCTGTGTGACACAAACGACACCAGTTAAACCAATTGAATTCTTCACCGAGTTCAGCTAAAAAGTGACAGCACTCCTGAAGCTTTTGCCGAGTTTCGGGTGTTGCGGTTTGTTTAAACAGTTGTAACATTTCCCGCAGTGTCCGGATAACCTGAGATTGTAGACTTTGCAGGTTTTGCCAACTCTCGCTTTTTTTTGGCGCGGCTTTTGGTGGCGTTACATTATCAATATATGGTATCACCTCACCCCTGCCCCTCTCCTTGCCAAGGAGAGGGGGTGAGGTTTTTGAACGCAACTTAGTATTACATTGATCTACAAGAAACTCCAAATGTTCGTGCAACCATTTAAAAACTGGTTCTGTCTCTGACATTAAGGTATTCGCAGTTTCTTCAGTCAGTCCAAAAGGTTGCTGCAAATGCTCTAACAGCGCTTTCAAGGTATCACATACACCAAGAAACAAGGATTCTAACTTTTGGTCAACCTTAACCGGATGATTTTTCAGAACTTTGAAACAGTCCTCCAAACGGTGTGCCGTGTGCTGAATGCTACTCAGACCAAGCATCGCCGCTCCTCCCTTGATAGAGTGAGCCGCCCGGAAAACTTCGTTCATCATTTCCGGGTCGTCTAAGGTACTCTGGAGATTCAGCAACCCCTGCTCTATCGTATTCAGGTGGTCTTTTGCTTCCTCAATAAAGTAACCCAAAATGCGTTGTTGTTCTGGCAGCATAGTTTTTAGTTAAGAGTCAAGAATCATTAGTCAAGAGTAGTTAGCAAATAACAAATGACTAAATTACTTAGGATTTTCAGTAGTTTCAATTCGGAAGCGTTCAACGGAGGTGATGAGATCGCGAGATACACTGACCAAATTTTGTAAAGCACCAGAAACTCGTTGTGCTTCAAGAGAAGTGTCTTGCGCTGTTAATTCTACAGATTGCATAACAATCGTGACAGCGCGGGAAGTTTTGGTTTGTTCGATTGTGTCCGAGGTAATGCCACGGACTAAAATATCAATGCGCTTGGCGACTTGAATGATGTTTAAGAGCGATCGCTTGGCTTGTTCTGCCAATTTTGTACCTTCAATAACTTGTTGTGTACCTTCCTCCATCGCCGTCATCACAGAGCCTGTATCGCTCTGAATTTGCATCACTATTTGTTCTATTTCTTTCAATGACTTAGCTGATTTATCTGCTAACTGGCGCACTTCATCAGCCACAATTGCAAAGCCCCGTCCGGCAGATCCTGCGCGTGCCGCCTCGATGCTCGCGTTGAGTGCTAACAAATTCGTCCTGGAAGCAATTTGGGAAACCAACGCCACAATTTTGGAAATTTCTTGGGATGACTCCGCGAGTCGCTTGACTTTGCGGGTTGTTTGCGCGACGGTTTGCCGAATTTCTAAAATCCCCGCCACCGTGTTTTCCACTGCTTCTCCACCTTGAACGGCAATGTCGCTAGCCTCACGGGCTACAGCTTCTGCTTCCCGCGCTGCTTCTGCTACGCGTTGGATCGAGTCAGTCATGATCTCTACAGAATTTAGCGTCACCCCCAATTCTTCTGCTTGGCGCAGAGCATCGCTTGATAATGCCCTGGCAAAGATTTCAGAATTCGTTGCCCCTCTAGTCACTTCCTGCGCTGCTACTTTCACTTGTTGCACAAGATCGCGGAGGTTTTGGATTGTGAGGTTAAAAGCATCAGCGATCGCTCCGAGTACATCGGCACTCACTTCAGCTTGCACCGTCAAATCTCCCCGAGCGGCTCCTTCCACATCATCTAACAAGCGAATCACCTGGCTTTGCAGGTTTACTCTGGCTGATTCCAGTTCTTGAGCCTTACGTGTCGCTTCATTTGTAGTCGTAAATATAACATGACTCATTTCATTAAAGCCAGCAGCGAGTTGCCCGAATTCGTCTTGTGAAGACACCGTGACTTGGGCATTGAAATTTCCTTGGCGCACAGCATCAAATTGAGCTTGCAAATCTCGTGCAGTGCGGCGAATTTGCCTGTGGGCGAAATTCCCTATAATACCTGTGGTAGCAAAAGAAGTAATTCCTGCTGTTAAGGCGATCGCCCAACCTGTGTTTTGCATAGACTCCCGTTGTTCCGGTGGCGACAAATTAGCAGCAACAAAGCTGACTCCAGCGACAACCATTGCTGAGACAACACCTACAGTACCAGCGACAATCCATTGCTTAGTTTGTAGGGAGGCATTTTCCAATGGAGCAAGAAAACCTTGCTTGATGGATTGGGGTTTTATCTTCGAGGCATCAGGTTGAGAAGTTGTGAGCGTCAATAGTTCCGAGTGGCGATGGGGAAGCTCTCCCTCTACGCCAATACCCTTTACGGTGGGGAGAGTGGCATCATCATCTTTAGGGTTGCTTTTTGAACTGAAATCCCCATTCTCCTCACTAGGTACAGTCTCCACTGTACTGCGTGACTTACCGTTGTTTTCCACAGATGCCTTCAGCATTTGTGAATCTTCAAAGTGAGAATCTTGTCTGAGGTCAAACCCTGGAATGTTCCCCAAGTCGTCAAATTCATCAAAGTCGTCTAAAAACTCTATATTATTCGCCTGAGAGTTATTTTCGCTCAATGTGCTACTTTTCTTTTCCAAGCTACTGTTTGTTTGTAAATCAAGTGCAAATGGTGGGCTACTATTTTGCTGTTTAATCTCCGAATTTTTGTTAGCAGAATTTGTATTATTTTCCTCCTTTTGAAGACTTTGTTGTGAAATATGTTCGAGCGAAAAATTTGGCAACTCTAATTCTGCTTGCCTTTCTCCATGACTTGCATAACTTAGTTTTGGTGCCTCTTGTTGATTAACAGCAAAAGGGGTGTCGCTAAAATTTTCTTTGGAATGAGACGTACCAGATACAGTTTTATCGTTTATTGGTAGCTCAAATGGACTGCTAACAGGTAGTTCCACCTCGTCAGCGTCTTGGTGCTTATCCAAGGAGTTCAAATCAAAGCTGTTATTATTAAAATCTTGATAATGTACCAAATCTTCTAATTCTTGTTGCTTAACAGCTTGAGGTTCAAAAGAGTCCAAAAAATTGTTGTTTTGATCATCGTGCTTCTCAACGACAACGGCGTCTACTTTCCCTTGAGATTTTTTTATCTTGTCAATACCATTTTGGGCAAGGCTGATCAGTTCTTGGTCATCGGTGAACTCCAACACCTTTTGGTATTCTGCTTTTGCTACCTCATACTGCTGCAAAATGTAGTAAACGTGACCCCGTAGCAAACGGATGCTAGGGTCATCAGGTAAATTTTGCACCACTTGGTCGATGAGAGTGGCTGCTTGTTCGTAGTTTCCTTGTACGTAGGCTTTATAAGCTTGCTGATATGTCTGCTCCCAATCTTTTATACTCGCTGCCATTTCTGCCTCCATTTCATCCCAATTTGAAAAAAGAATGCGACAGATACACACTCCCAAACCCAGGTTATCTTAGGCTTTCTTAATTTTGAATTTTGCGCCTCCTGCGGAGGAACTGCGCAAACGCGTAGCTTGTCCGCACGACATATTTTGAATTTTGAATTTTGAATTTTGAATTGATATCATCCTGCCCACCGTGCACTTCGTAAAATTGCCGTTTGATCAAGCAGCCGCAGACACTGATTTTTTTTTGCCTCTAGTATCCACTCTCCCCGTAAAAACGGAGCCATTGTGTCTGGGACAGTTGGCGCGACCAAATGTTTTACGTCAAGCCAGTCCATACCACCAATTGCTTCAACTGCCAAGCCGACTATTGTGTCTTGCTCTTCTATCGCAATCACAGGAATTTCAGTTCGGTTCGTGTTCAAGGCAGTTGCTTCTCCCAAAAATTGACCCAAATCAGCCACCCAAATGACTCGACCTCGTAGATTTAGAGTACCCAAAAGCAAAGCAGAAGCGTTAGGAATTGGTGTAATTCTATCAGGGCTGAGTTCGATAACCTCCCGAATACCTGTGGCTAGTAGTGCAAGCTCCTGATTTGAGGGAATATAAAACCTTAAACATAACTCTGTTTCTGGACTTTCTAGTTGTACTTCAGGACGGGGCTGGTCTTGTCCACTTCCTTCTAAAAAGTCCGGTTTATTGACCATGTTGTGTTCATCCTTATCCTCGCAGCAATTGTTTGACTGTTTCCACCAACTCAGTTGGTTGGAAAGGCTTGGTTATATAGGCATCTGCTCCTTGCTTCATACCCCAGTAGCGATCAAATTCTTCCCCTTTGGAAGAACACATCACTACCGGAAGATTTTGGGTTGTTGGGTCAGACTTTAAGCGACGGCAAACTTCGTAGCCGTTCATCCGAGGCATAACGATATCTAAAACTACTAAATCCGGACAAGCAGTTTGAATTGCCTCCAATGCTTCTACTCCATCACTGGCATGGGCGACTGTTAAACCACTCGCTTTTAGGAGATATGTAAGCATCTCCCTTTGTGCGATACTGTCTTCTACAATCAGAACTATACTCATAAAACACCTATGTACCTCCTGATGTAGACGTTCCTAATTGAAACATTTCCTGATTTTCCCACAAGTATTTACTGTATAAAATAATTCTATTTTTCACTCATTTCTTAAATAATAAGCTTATACTAAGGCTTGATATTTTTTACTACCGGTTTAAAAGTGTAAAGCAACATCAGCTTTATGCTTGTACGGATGTAAGGAATTGCGGGATCAGTGCCGAACTTAGGGACTTCCAACTAAAAAAATCTCCAATTTCTAGTGATGCACCGAAACAATGGTGGGTTACGGCGCTGCGGCAAGTCCTGCATGTAAAACCTCAACTGTCATGCGTCTAACCCACCCTATATAATGGATAATTTATTTTTTGGTACTTCCTTAGATCGAATTTAGCATTTAGGTAATATACTTTGACAATGTTAGTAATACTACGGAAGACAGTATCACTACTATCAGTACAGAATAGAAATAAGTGACTTACCCACACTCTACGAATTCGGGCGCGTTCTAGCCTGTGGCACGCCGCAAAGCGCACGCACTCGCGTTCGCGTCTAAGGCGTCCCTTCGCTTCGCTCGAGGGCAGGCTTGGCGGTTCAATAAATTAAGCTTTTTGACGATTTTTGCGTAAGTCCTGAAATATTGTCTGTAGTGTCTGTTCATTAATCTCATACTGAAAATAAATCAGACAGCATAGTGCAACTATTTTTTAAGGTATAGCTTAAAACACGAGTATTAAGTACACAAAAGGAATAACGGTGTGCTGTATTTAGCAGAAGTACAAAAGCAGAAAGGCGGCTTACTTGGTAGTGCCAAAACCCAACTAAAACTACTGGCTTGTCAGCGAACTGACCAGAGTTGGAGTACAGTTTCCGAAGAAGTGATTGCTGCTGAGGAAGCTGGCAAATTAAGTGATGGAGTCCTTGTATTGGTTGAAATGAATCCGAATCGTCATGTGCAACGGATTCAAGAGGCAGGGCGTCCTTTAGTTAATATTTTGCAGAATTTTTCCCGTCAATTGGAAAAATTTAAGATCAAAGAAGAAGAAATTAACCAGTGGAAGCAGTCTTTGACGTTTCAAGCCCAAGAGTTGAATCGCCGTCAAATGGATATGGAAGCTCGCTTAGAAGAACTGCAACAAATGGAGGCGCAACAACAAGAATTAGAGACTTCCCGCGAGGAAATTGAAAAGTTGCAAACACAAATTGAGCGCAATCGTCAAGAACTGGAAGGAGCATGGGATCACTTGCGGGGAGAGCAGCGTCGTTTCGAGGAGTACAAAGCAGAGTACCAGCATGCTGTGTTGGATGAAGAACAAAGTCGATCGCTCAACGAGTTACTTGCTCAGCTGTCTACTAGCATTGCTCCTACAGAAACATTACGCGAACACCTGAATTTTGCCTTTGAAATGCTCGAAAGCCAGCAGGCAATTTTAAACCCATACTGGCAACAACTCCAACAGCAGAAAATTATGGTTAACCAACAGCAGGAAGAAGTTGAGTGCCAGTCTCAAGAATTATCTAAACGCCAAAGAGAATGGCAGCAAGCTCAAAATTCTCTTGAGCAGCAAATAGCTGAATTGAACGTGAATACAGCTACTGTTGAATGCAAGCAAGAGTACGCGCGAATCCTAAAAGAGCAACTGCGACACCAAGAACAGTTACACCAGAAAATTCACTTATTTGCTGCAACAATTGTTGATGCGATTCCCACTCGTAAACTTGATGTAGCAACTTTGGAAAAAATGCCTCTCGAACAACTGCAAGATATGGTAAAAGACTTGCAGCAGAAATTGAACATCGACTGTAGCTTTGTGCATGAACAGGAACAAGAACTGAAAGAAAAACAAAAAAATATAAAAGAACTCCAACAGAAAATCAACCAAGCATCTCAACCAGAAAGCGGTTTTTTAGAAGCCGAACTGGCTGATGAAAAAGACTTTTACCAAATACTTAATGAAACGTTGGTAGGACAACGCCGTAATTTGCTTGAGCAGCAGTATATTTTCAAACAATACCAAATAGTACTGCTACAACGACAAGGAAAAACTTTTGTGAATGAACAAGACCAGACAAATATTGATTTAAAATCAATTCTTCTACAAACTGAAATGCAGCAACAACAACAGTCACAAGAGTTGGAAAACCTAGAGCGTGAGATTGAGCAAATGCATCCCAGCATTAAGCAGATGCAGGAGGTCATTGCCCAACAAACGCAACAACAGGAAGCTCAACGCGATTTACTGCAAAGTATGGAGCAAAAGTTGTTTCTTTTGCAAACAGCAACCGCAGAATCGCGAGGACGGTTGAATTTATATTATCAAGCGCTACAACCTATTCAGGATTGTGTCAATGGGATGCGGCAAAAGCTACAAGAAATTGCTGAATCGTTAGCCTCAGTGCAAGAAACAGCCGAGTATCAACTCCAAGCTGTTACCCAAATACGTCAGACACTCCTAAGTTTGATATAGCAATCCTAAATCATTTGTTAACAACAAGATTCCCGACTTTTTAAAGAAGTCGGGAATCTGGCGCAATTTTCACACATCAAATTTGTGTTCATCTGTGGTTCTAAATATTTCTTCTATTCTTCCTTCTTCAAATTTATGTTAATCCAGTCACCTTCAACTCGGGCGATCGCACCACCAGGAAATGGATCAGTCTGCGAACGGTTTGGTGCTGTAATTAATGCTATCAGTTTTTCAATTTGCTCGAAACTAAAAGCGTGAAGTATTTCTTGTAATACCTGACGCATGACGCGACGTTGTAGCGCCAGCGGTGCTTTCTGCAATACACGACGGTTTAGCCTTATTGAATCCGGAGTGTAGAAACTTTCTCTCTCATCTCCCTCATCCCCCTCATCCCCCTCATCTCCCTCATCCCTCCATTTTCCACCCATCGCCTCTTTCCGTAACTGATAAGCTGCTTGTTCTAAATATTCCACTTCTGCTTGCAGAATTTCCGCAGTTTGGGCAAGGGCTGATTCAACTTGAGGGTTGAAATTTTCTTGCAAATATGGTATAATATATCGACGAAGGCGGTTACGAGCGAATTTCAAATCTTGATTTGTCGAATCTTCCCAAACAGATAGTTGAAAGTCTTGGCAAAATTCCCCTGTTTGTGTACGAGTCATTTCTAACAAGGGACGTACAAGCACGATGCCGTCGTTTAGCAGACGTTTCCACGTTAATGCTTGTAAGCCATCAGCACCGGTACCGCGAATTAAGTTGTAGAGCAAGGTTTCAGCGCGATCGCTCGCTGTGTGACCTGTAACAATACAACTAAATTGGTTTTCGCAGGCGATCGCACTCAAAGCTTGATACCGCCAGTCGCGTGCAGCAGCTTCGCTTTTTAAAGGTTCGTTCGCTGTTTGTAAATAAAACGAAACACCCCAATTTTGCGCTAAATTTTTTACATGACTAGCATTTGCCTGGGAGTCAGGACGCCAGCGATGGTCGCAGTGGGCAACACCTAGATGCCATCCCCATTTCGGTTGCAAATCTAACAGTAATTTGACCAAACACAGAGAATCTTGTCCGCCAGAGACGGCGACTAAGAGCCGTTGGTTACGCTCAAAGAGCTGACGTGAGCGGATAGTACGGTGTATTTTTGCATGGAGAGGAGTCCAAGGAGTGCGATCGCTCATTCAGCAATTTAAAGTTTAGGACACAAAGGAAGAAATAGGTAATTTTACACTCTTGCTCGGAGTCATTCAGCCATGAGAGTGACAAACAATTATTACTAAGCTGTGACGTTGGCTTGTTAGACTGACTTTAAGCAAATATTAAATTTCGTTTGATCACCACACCTGATGCTCTCTTGTTTGGTAAACAGCAAGAGAGCATTTTTGTAGCATATATTTGTTGACGCCCTTTATTTATTGTGTAACCTACCATGCCTTTTTTCTCAAAGCTGCGTCCATTGATTGTGGCGGGCTTTTTCCTCAGCTTAGTTTTCAGTGGAGTGCTATCACTAAGTAATATCAGCAATGCTGCAACACCAGGTGCAGTTACACCTGTATCAGGTCTGTCCCTGACTCAAGGGGTGCGTAAAACGGTATTGGAAAATGGCTTAACAGTGTTAACCAAGGAAGTTCATACTGCACCTGTAGTGAGCGTGCAGGTATGGTATCGAGTTGGTTCGCGCAACGAGAAAGCGGGGGAGAGTGGCATTTCCCACCAGCTAGAGCATTTGATGTTCAAGGGAACCACTGACCGTCCAGTGCAGTTTGGTCGGCTATTTAGTGCATTGGGCAGTCAGTTCAATGCTTTTACTAGCTATGATGAAACAGCTTATTTTGGTACAGTGCAGCGCGACAAATTGCAAGCACTGCTGACCTTAGAAGCCGATCGCATGGAAGGCGCTTTAGTTGGAGCCGAACAACTGACAAGTGAGAAGCGCGTAGTTATCTCAGAGTTACAGGGATACGAAAATTCTCCAGGATATCGCCTTAATCGGGCAGTTATGCGATCAGCTTTCCCCAACCGAGCTTATGGCTTACCCGTGGGAGGGACAAAAGCCGATGTGGAGAAATTCACCGTGCAGCAGGTACGGGACTATTACAAGACCTACTATAGCCCTGACAACGCCACCCTGGTGATTACAGGAGATTTTGCGACAGAACCCGTGCTGAAAAATGTCCAAGAAACTTTCGGGAAGCTGGCGAAACGGACATCGAGAGCAGGCGGAGAAATCAATTCAAAATTCAAAATTCAAAATATGCCCTTCGGGCACGCTGCGCGAACAAAATTAGGAGTCTCCTCCTCATCCCTCTCATCTTCCTCACTCCCTCACTCCCTCACTCCCTCATCCCCCTCATCCCTCTCATCGGGGAAAAAATCACCTATTGTCCTGAAAGAGCCAGGAAGCGCCGCACTATTGCAAGTTGTTTATCCCTTACCAGATCTTAATCATCCGGACGTACCTGCAATTGATGTTATGGATGCCATTCTCACAGGCGGACGTAGCTCGCAGCTTTACCAAGCTTTGGTAGAATCTGGCTTAACTAGTTCAGTGAGTGCAAGTCCAGCAGAACTCATCGAACCAGGTTGGTACGAAATTAATGCTACGGCTGCTCCAGGTCAACAGCTTGGGAAAATTGCCTCTGTGCTGCAACAGTCTTTGGCTCAATTGCAACAGCAACAAGTCACCGAAGCAGAATTGAACCGAGCAAAAACGCAACTGCAAGCTTCTTTTGTACTTAGTAACCAGGACATCACCTCTCAAGCAACGCAGCTGGGGTATAACCAAACTGTGGCTGGGGATTATCGCTATGTTGAGCGATATCTGGAGGCGATCGCCAAAGTCTCAGCAGCAGATGTGCAACGAGTGGCGAAAACATACCTCAATCCTGCTAAACAAACTATCGGCTTTTTTGAACCGACTCAACCAGATGGTAAGCCTGGAACTTCCAGTGATGGTTCTGGTCGCACCGTAGAAAACTTTAGCCCCGGTAAGCCTGTAGATCCCGCAGAACTTGCCAAATACCTTCCCCCTGCAACATCAGCCACCGCTTCGACGACTCAACCGCTACCAGAGCAATTCACGCTTAAAAATGGGTTGCGCGTTTTGCTTCTGGCTGACCACAGCGTCCCCACTGTTAATTTGAGCGGACAAATTGATGCAGGTAGCGAATTTGACACAATTCCGAAAGCTGGATTATCAAGTCTTGTTGCTACCAATTTAATGAATGGGACTCAGACAAAAAACGCTCTAACTCTAGCAAAAACGTTGGAGGATCGAGGAGTTAGCTTGGGATTCGATGCGAGTCGTGAAGGAGTTAGTATTGGTGGAAATGGGCTGTCTGCTAATCTGCCGATATTGATTCAAACTTTAGCAGATGTGGTGCAAAATGCTACCTTCCCAGACAACCAGCTAGAACTTAGTCGTCAGCGGGCGTTGATAAGTCTGAAAGTACAGCTCGATGACCCTCGTGGACTGGGACGGCGCGTATTCCAGCAAGCAATTTATCCTGAAAATCATCCGTTTCATAGCTTTCCCACAGAAGAAAGCTTAAAAAGCGTGACTCGTGCAGATGTGCTTCGCTTTTACCAAGAACACTACCGACCAGATACGACGACGATCGCCCTGGTTGGTGACTTTGACCCAAATCAAGTCAAAGCGCTATTCAATCAAGCTTTCGACAAATGGCAAGCTCAAGGTAAGCCCCCAACTCTCAACTTATCTCCGGTGTCTTTACCGCAAACTATGAAACGCTTAAGCGCAGTCATTCCTGGTAAAGCGGAGACTGTGACCTACATTGGTTACAATGGTATCTCCCGGAAAGACCCTCGTTTCTACGCTGCAGAGGTACTGAATCAAATTTTGGGCGGCGATACTTTGGCTAGCCGCTTAGGTACTGAGGTGCGCGATCGCCAAGGTTTAACCTACGGTATCTACAGTGCCTTTGCTACAGGTATCAATCCCGGTCCATTCTTGATTCAAATGCAGACTGCACCAAGCGATGCTCAAAAGGCTATTACCAGCGCTTTAGCTTTACTCAAGCAGTTCCGAGAGCAAGGAATTACCGAGGCGGAATTGAACACGGCGAAACGCTCAATAACTAATAGTTATCCTGTGGAATTAGCTAATCCTAGTAATGTGGCAAGCATGGTTTTAGAAAATGCCGTTTACGGTCTTTCTCAAGCGGAGATTCGAGAATTTCCCAAACGCATTCAAGCTGTGACTTTGGCTCAAGTGCAGCAAACAATTCAGGAGTTAATTCATCCAGATAAATTAGTCATTACCACTGCAGGTCCAGGAGCATGAAGAGATTCTGAGAAAACAGTAAGAAATATCGCACTTCTAAATGATTTGTGAGTAAGTGGTAGGTGGAATTCTTGTTTTGGTCTACCATCTACCAGTTCTATTTTGATAGTTTTGCATAAGCTTTTTTAACCCAGTATCCTCTGGGTGGCTTTTCAATTTCATAAGCCTTTGTTTTTTGTATGATGCAAAAAAACGAACCCTCAGCGGAATATCATCATCATACAGGATGACGGAGCTTAAGAGTTTGTCTTTAGTTAAAACGGGCGCGGCAGGACTCGAACCTGCGGCACTCTGCTTAGAAGGCAGATGCTCTATCCACCTGAGCTACGCGCCCAAATAAAGATGCTGGCTCACTTTTTAGCTAGCTATCATATTATATCTGTGAACATGAGCAAAACGCAAATGAACTACGTGTAGCCGCCTACGGCTGAGCTACACGTTTCTGACGCTTCATCTGAGCAACTTGCTTGAAGCTTCCGCACCAAGTAGAGGTTGACCCATCAGCGTCTGTAGAGGTACGTTCCATACCCCTTGCGTAATTTAGCATTACCATTGCTGCGGCAACATCCCTATCACATTGATAACCGCATTTTTCGCAATGATGTACTCTTTGTGCTAATATTTTCTTTTTCTGATGACCGCAATTAGGACAAGTTTGAGAAGGCTTAACTTTTTGTGTTGGAATCTCAATATAAAAACCGCCTGCCTCAGTAACTTTATATTTAATCAAGTCTTTGAGGTTCCCAATCCCCACGTCAAGTAGTGAACGGTTAAGTCCTGATTTTTGACGTTTTCTCTTGCCTTTAGACTTGCGAGTCATCCCTTTAATATTTAACTTCTCAGTCGCTACCAAGCTATTACAGCTTACTATTTGTGTAGAGACTTTGTGTTGCCAGTCTTGTCTGTGACGTGCAACCTTGGATTGTATTTTAGCTACAGCAACTGATGCTTTTCTCCAACGTCGTGAAGGTTTCACACCTCTGTTTGGTGGTCTTTTTCTACGACTGGTTTTAGCTATTTTATTGATTTTGGTTTGAGCAATTTTAACAAATCTGGGATTCTCAATTACATTGCCATTAGAATCTGCAATAGCATGGTGAGTTCCAAAATCTAAGCCAACAGCGCCTGTATCAGTTTGGGGACGGGTTGGAACACCTGTGGCAACAGTGATTGAAGTATACCATTTACCTTGTTTAAAAATGATTGTACAAGTTTTAGGTTTCCCCCAATCCCGTGCTTGACCTCGCATTTTTATGTTACCTAAGTTAGATATTTTTAGATAACCATTTTTGCCATTGGTACAAGCTTTCCAGCCAGATATACAAGGATAAGTCCAGCCTTTGTAATGGCGGCACCCTTTAAATTTTGGATACCCAGACTTGAGCTTAAAGAACCGTTTAAACGCAAAATCAACGCGCTTAACAGTATCCTGCAATGCATGACTACCAAGCTCTTTGTATTCTGACCAACATTCCTTAAATTGAGGTAAACAATTTTGTTGATCAAAGTAATCAACTGATTTGCCAAATTTTTTGTAAGAGGTTTTACGATGTTCAACACAAGCGTTATATAAGTCTTTGTGAAGCCGTCGCCAATAGTGCATTTTGTCGGCTTGTACCTTTGATGGGTAAAGCCTGAAAGTAATTCGCTTGGTAGCCATAACATATCGACCTGTCTGTTATATTAGCGATTGTAGTTGTGCGACTATATCATGTCAATATGCATATTAGGAAAGGCTCTCATAGCGTGTTTAGCGTGCGGTTGCACTTTGTCTTTGTAACTCACTATAGACGAAAAGTCTTAAACACAAAAATGCTCGACCGATTAAAAGAAATGGTCGAGCAAGTATCAAACAAAATGGATTGTCAGTTAATTGAGTTTAATGGTGAATCAGACCATGTACACATCCTGTTAGATTTCCATCCTAAAAACTCGATTGCTGCTGTAGTAGGAAGCCTAAAAAGCTCTACAGCAAGAATGTTAAAAAAAGAATTTCCTGAAGAAGTAAAGAAGTATTATTCCCTCCGTTTTTATTCCTGGAGGGGATTTTATTGCCTTTTTGACACAAGTGCGCAAGCCTGAATTTATAACTAGCAACTTGGGTTACTATGTGTCCTCTTGTGGAGGCGCACCGATAGAAGTCCTAAAGAAATATATCCAAAATCAAGCTCGACCCTGACGCGCTATCCTTCCCTACCCTCAGCCGAAGGCGGGGTAGGGAAGGATAGCGCAATACGTTCAAAATTATTGCACATTTCACATTGGTAAAGCTAAGATCCAAGTCGTCGCAAGAGTTAGTAAATGTACACCGAAAATAAAAAAATGGGGAATAGGTTAGTATAGCAGGGGACTAGGGACTGGGGACTGGGGACTGGGTCAAAAGTCTTTTTGTGTCTAGGTTGTATCATCTGTTAGCGTCGTACGCACCTTGGCTGTTGCTATAATATTGTTTTGTCAATGGGTTTGCTAAGGCAAACACAAAGAAAGCGAACACCAAGCGCAAGCGCAAGCAACTTGCGTACTTAGGAGAATATTTTCTGTATAAAGAATGCCTGGGTGAGGAGTTATTCCTAGTGTGATGTTGATTGTGAAACGGCAAAATATAGCAATCCTAAATGATTTATAAAAATTTTTATTCCCTGTTGCCTGTTCCCTGCCCTCATAAGGCAATTTACAACTCAAATAGGACTGCTATATTGAAATATCTACCATCTAGCACGTAACACTGGCTCATAAGAACCCAAAAACATACATATCTGCTCACACAAGCTTTTCAAGCTGTTGTATAGATTTGCATAGGTTTTTAGGAGCGGTTGACTAACCTCCATATAACATCTCATTACGATTGGCTGCCCCTAATTGGGGTAATATGTTGACGGTTATGTGGGGAGCAAGGGTAGCAGGGACACTTGGAGCAACTTGTAGCCGTTGCGAAAGACGTTGTAAGAATTGGTCTTGCCCTGTACGGAAACCTGAGACATTCGTACCACGGTTAATAATAGCAAACCAGACCAAACCGCGATCGCGTGTGGGCATTACACCTGCTAAAGCACTGACATCGCGCAGAGTGCCAGTTTTCATGACAGTGGCAACGGGTAGGTGTCTGGAGTGCATCGTTCCCCGATTGTCGAATCCTGAGACGGGAAATAAGTCAGCCAAACTCAACTGATGAGTAAGTGCTTCCTGTTGAATTGCCATTAACATAGCACAAGCTGCTCTGGGGGAAATGCGATTTTCCTGTCCTAGTCCTGAACCGTTGATTAACTGAATTTCTGATTGCGGTACCCTTGCAAGCGCTGCTGCTGTTGATTGTACTACCGGCGCTCCTCCTACAGCCTCTGCCAGCATTTGAGCCATTTCATTGTTGCTGAAAACGTTCATCTCCCTGATGATTTGCTTTAAGGGGAGCGAGTAGTGACGCAGCAGCAAGGTAGATTGGGGATTTGCTTGAGCTTCTACTTTCACTCCAGAAGCAATGACAACTTGAGGCTTGGGAGTTCCTTTTGGCATCAGCGAGTGTTGGAAAGCGACTCCACGAGACCAAGTGGCAGAATTCAATGCTTGTTTGAGCAACTGACCTGCTAACAGTGGATTACGTTGGAAATTCATGGCAAAATTGCCAGTAATGACCAAATTTCCTGTGATCCGCTTAATACCCATCTTGTTGAGACTATTACCAAGGGCGATCGCTTCCTCCCACACAAACAACGGATCGCCGCCACCAGTAATTACCAAATCGCCTTGTAATACCCCATTTTGCAATGGTCCTGTCGCACTCACCAAAGTTTGAAATTGGTGATCTGGTCCAAAATTCTTTAAAGCAACCAGTGAGGTGGCTATTTTGGTTAAGGAAGCAGCCGGCAGAGGAACCGTACCTTGGTGATTACCCATGAGCATAGGTCCTGATTGTATCCAAATTCCCTGGCTCTGGGTTTGATTCGCTGCCACTAATTTCAATGTTTGCAGCCCCTTGAGATATTCCAGCACTGTAGTAGCCCCAGCTGGATTTGGATCGGTGGCGACAACCAAGCCAGGGCTACCTTGCCAAGCGAATAGATCCAAAGCATTTATCGGCTTAACTTGTACCCCAGCCATTTCGAGCCAAAAAGAAATTAAACCTGAACCAAACAATTCCAGCATGCTTCATTCCTCTGTAGAATGTGCTACTTTATTTACTGTATTATTATGTAAGTGTTTCATGCCGCTAAGCATTGAGTCATGATAACTGGTGATTTTGCCTTGTGAAAGTGGGACACATAATAAAGTTTTTGTAGAAAGCATAACCCTCACTTCATGCATATCTAAAAATAGGGCTTTCATCTCACACTCTTAGTTCATCTAATACTTAATGTCAGGGTATCTATTTATCGGCTTGCGGTCTGTTGTTGCCTAGATTCCAATCTACATTCTCTCCTAAAACATACACTGAGATTCTTCCCTGAAAGTACAAACAGAAACTTTAGGGAAAGAGTGATTTTACTGTTTTAGGAGAACCAAGGTAGATTTTGAGAAACAATGGATGATGTGAAAAAATGAAGCAGCAGGATGAAAAATGAAAAATTTATACCTCTTACATCATTTTTCTGCCTTTTCCAAGTTGCTTCTACCAAGACGCAAGCCGTCCTGCAGGAGAAGACACACTTTTGCGTTTACTTCATCCTTCTCAATTCAGCTTTCAATTAACGAGCGTTTTGTCTATCCAACATCTTCCTGAGATCAGGACTTCAATCAGGCTATTTTTTTGATTTTAAGCACCCATGTGCTTTTTGTACCAAAAAATGCTATGTCACCTGAAAACTACTAAACTTTATCTTCCGTGCCGTGATTTTACTCCTCAGTTATAGAGGTAATTCATGCTATGTTGGGCTTGGCAGAGCCTCTTAAGAAAGGATGAAAGAAAGGGTAAACGACAAAGGATAAAGGACGAAAACTTTATACTTCATGTTTCACACTTTATAGTTGATTTTTTTGCCTTCATCAGAACATCTACGACTTTCAGCTGAGGCATCTGGTAAAATTTGTAAGGTTTCTAGAAGCTCTGAGCAATGGGATCGACTTGCGTACGGATAGCAATTGACGCAATGGGAGGGGATCACGCACCCAGTGAAATCGTTGCTGGCGCACTGCGGGCACGAGAAGAATTGGGTGTGAAAGTATTATTGGTGGGCGATCCCCAACAAATAGAAAGCAAACTGCCGCCAAAAATAAATATGGCGCAGTTGGAGATCGTTCCTGCCCAGGATGCGATCGCAATGGATGAGGAGCCTTTAAGCGGCATCAGACGCAAACCCAAGGCTTCAATCAACGTAGCAATGGATCTGGTAAAACAAAAGCAGGCAGATGCTGTGGTTTCTGCTGGTCACTCTGGAGCAGCAATGGCAGCAGCTTTGCTCCGGTTGGGACGACTACCAGGAATTGACCGTCCAGCAATTGGTGCGGTACTTCCCACGATGGTAGCAAGTAAGCCAGTCCTCATACTTGATGTCGGCGCAAACGTAGACTGTCGTCCTAAATTTTTAGAGCAGTTTGCTGTTATGGGGTCGGTTTACAGTGAGTATGTCCTGGGTATTCCAAAACCTTTAGTGGGTTTATTGAATATCGGTGAAGAAGACAGCAAAGGCAATGATGCAGCTGTTCGTGCTCACCAACTGCTGCGTGAAAATTCCCGAATTACTTTTGTTGGCAATGCTGAAGGACGTGATGTCCTTTCTGGTGACTTTGATGTGATTGTGTGCGATGGATTTGTGGGCAATGTGCTGTTAAAATTTGCCGAAGCAGTCGGGAAAGTCATGCTGCAAATTGTGCGAGAAGAGTTACCTCAAGGATTGCACGGTCAAATTGGTACAGCAATTTTAAAACCAAATTTGAAGCGAATTAAGCAGCGCATGGATCACGCAGAACATGGAGGTGCTTTACTTTTAGGTGTTGACGGAATTTGCATTATTAGCCACGGTAGCTCTCAAGCACCTTCGATTTTTAATGCAATTCGTATGGCAAAAGAAGCTGTAGATAACCAAGTGCTGGACAGAATTCAGTCACGATATCAAAGCATTCAGCGCGAAAGTGGTTAGCAGCAGTCACTAGTCATTTGTCATTTGTAATAACTCCAGACTAAAGACTAAGGACTAAAGACTAAGGACAGAACGCTGATAGCTTTGGAGATGCTAGAGTGCAAAATTTAGGAATAGCAATCACAGGAAGTGGATCAGCAGTACCAGCAACTTTCCTGGATAACCAGTCACTTACAGCACTGGTTGAAACATCAGACGATTGGATTACCACAAGAACAGGAATTCGTCAACGGCGGTTGGCTTCTTCAAGTCAAACCTTAGCTGAGCTTGCCACTGCCGCTAGTCAGCAGGCGATCGCGGCTGCTGGAATCAACCCACAAGACTTGGATTTGATTCTACTAGCAACCTCTACTCCTGATGACTTGTTTGGCACTGCTTGTAAAATCCAAGCTCAATTAGGAGCCACCAAAGCGGTAGCCTTTGACTTAACAGCAGCCTGCTCTGGCTTTGTGTTTGGACTGGTTACAGCTGCCCAATATATTAGGACAGGCGTTTATCAGAACGTACTCCTGATTGGAGCGGATATTCTCTCTCGTTGGGTAGATTGGCAAGACCGACGTACTTGTGTATTGTTCGGTGATGGTGCTGGGGCTGTGGTCATGCAGGCGAATGAGAAAGATTGCTTGCTGGGATTTGAACTCAGAAGCGACGGAACTCAGAACGACTGCCTCAACCTTGCCTACACACCCGAAGCCAAAGAACTTACCCAAGGGATCAACGTTGGTAAAGGCAACTTCCAACCCATCACTATGAACGGCAAAGAAGTGTACCGCTTTGCTGTACAAAAAGTGCCAGAAGTTATTGACAAAGCTTTGTTCCGCGCCAACCTGAGCGTTGACCAAATAGATTGGCTACTCTTGCATCAAGCAAATCAGCGTATTCTCGACGCTGTGCGAGAGCGCTTGAACATTCCAGAACAAAAAGTTATTAGTAATCTTGCCAACTATGGCAACACCTCTGCCGCCTCCATTCCCCTTGCCTTAGATGAAGCAGTGCGGCAAGACAAAATTAAGCCGGGTGACATCATTGCCACCTCTGGCTTTGGTGCTGGACTGACTTGGGGTGCAGCAATATTCCAATGGGGAAGGTAGGAATTGGCGACTGGACACTGGCGATTGGGGATTAAGTTTTTTCATACCCAATCGTTATTTTCTAGCTAATTTCCACTTCCCAAAACTCATGACTCATGACCAATGACTAATGACCAATGACTAAAACTGCATGGGTGTTTCCTGGGCAAGGTTCCCAGTCCCAGAAAATGGGAATAGACTTATTAGATGTGCCATCCGCGAAAGATAAATTTGCCCAAGCGGAGGACATCTTGGGCTGGTCTGTGATGGAAATATGTCAGGATGCCGAAAAGTTATCGCATACTCTGTATACACAGCCTTGTCTATACGTTGTAGAGAGTATTCTTGCTGATATATTGCAACAAAAAGAACAACCAAATTTAGTTGCAGGTCATAGTTTAGGAGAATACGTCGCTCTCTACGTGGCTGGCGTGTTCGAGTGGTCGGCTGGGTTGCGCTTGGTGAAACGTCGTGCTGAACTTATGGACAGGGCCGCAGGTAGCGGGATGATGGCGGCTTTAATGAATTTTGATCGCGAACAGTTGGAAAAAGTCATTGCTGAAACTCCCGACGTAGTGCTGGCTAACGATAACAGCCCAACTCAAGTGGTCATATCAGGTACACCCGCAGCAGTAGAAGCCGTGATGTCCCAAGTCAAGGCAAAGCGTGCTAAGCCCTTGAATGTTTCTGGAGCCTTTCACTCACCCTTAATGGCAGCAGCAGCTACTGAATTCCAAGATATTTTAGAATCTGTCGAATTTCAACAAGCTTTTGTACCAGTATTATCAAACATAGAACCAGTTCCCGCTGTTGATGCGACTGTTTTGAAACAGCGTTTGGTACAACAGATGACTGGGGGAGTGCGGTGGCGAGAAATTTCACTAGCACTACCAGAAATTGGCATCGAGCGAGTGGTAGAAATTGGTCCTGGTAACGTGCTAACTGGTTTAATTAAACGTACTTGCCCTGACTTGATTTTAGAAAATATGCGCAGTCTAGCTGAGCTAGGAATATAGAAAAACTCGGGGAAGCAGGGAAACAAGCGCAGCAGGGGAGTTGAAATTAATCTCCCTCACTCCCTCACTTCCTCCCTCCCTCACTCCCTCCCTCACTCCTTCTCACTCCACTATGTCTCAAAGCCGCGAACCGTTTGCCAGTCTGTTACTTTACCACGCTTTGAAGTGGTCAGTGGTCAGTCCCATACTCCACGGTTACTTTCAAGGACGGATCTATGGTGCCGAAAATGTCCCTAAAACCGGACCACTGGTGGTAGTCAGCAATCATGCGAGTAACTATGACCCACCAATTGTTTCTAATTGCGTACGCCGTCCAGTGGCGTATATGGCAAAGGAAGAATTGTTTAAAATCCCGATTTTCAGTAAAGCAATTCAGTTATACGGTGCTTATCCGGTAAGTCGGGGTAGTAGCGATCGCACTGCTATCCGGGCAGCTATGAAGTATCTTGATGACGGATGGGCTGTAGGTATTTTTTTACAAGGAACCCGCACTCCCGACGGACGCATTACAGATCCTAAACGGGGTGCAGCGCTGATTGCTGCTAAAGCCAAAGTTCCACTTTTGCCCGTGTGTTTGTGGGGAACCCAGGCGATCGAGCAAAAAGGTTCGATAACTCCTCGTCCAGTTCCAGTAACAGTGCGAATTGGCGATTTGATTGATGCTCCCAGTTCCACTGATAAACACGAATTGGAGGCGATAACACAAAAGTGTGCAGCAGTGATTAACGCGCTCCACGATTTGGGAAGATAATTTGGAAAAGCCGGAAAATATGCTTAAAGGAAGTGGCAAGAGCAGCTAAATTTGTGTCACTTTAAAACCATGCGATTTTTGATTTTAGATGTTAAATCGCTAATGGGCATAAATAATTATCTAAAAATTGATATATTTTTTGCGTCCACCGCTCGGGAAATAATACCACAAACCCCGAATCTAAAATCTTCAGTTCAAACTTGTGCTTGTTCCAGGCTGCTGGGCGCAATTAATCATATCTTAGGCTCTTTTTTAAGCATACTTCCTAAACAGTATATGAGCGGTTTTGATGCCAACAATTTGTGGGATCGCCTGAATAATCTGGCGTTAGTCCGTTTTTTGCTTCTCGTTGCTTCTGGCTGGGCAGTTGTACAACTTCTAGCATACTTTGAACCAGTTATCGTTATTTTCACATTTGCTACTATTCTAGCTTTTTTGTTGAGCTATCCCGTACAATGGTTGCGGCGTTTTTTGCCTCACGGTGTAGCGGTGTTCGTGGTTTTTTTGTTAAGCATTGTCATTCTTGGTGGTATGACAATTACTGTAGGCTTAACAGTGTTATCTCAAGGACAACAATTAATTGATAGTGTCAGTGCATTTTTAAACTCTACGATACCCCTCATAGAGCGACTCGAAGATTTTTTTCGTAACCGGAATCTGCAAATAGATTTAAGCGCCCTCGAAGAGCAATTGCGAAATCAAGCTATATCTCTACTTGTTAACAGTTTAAATATTTTTCAAAGTTTTATCACTAACTTTGTAACTTTTATCTTGATTGCAGTTGTCGCTTTTTTTATGTTACTGGATGGGGAAAAGCTTTGGCACTTTGTTATAAAGATAGTACCACAGCGACGACGAAATAAATTTACAAAAATCATTAAGCGCAACTTTTTAGGTTTTTTTCAAGGGCAGTTGATATTAACCTTATTTCTGACATCTTCAACTTTCATTATTCTCTTGGTACTCAAAGTTCCTTTTGCATTAATCTTATCAGTTATAGTTGGAATTCTTGACATCATTCCCGGCATAGGAGCCACTTTAGGAGTTGGTGTAATTACTCTAATTGTGTTATCACAAAGCGTTTGGATGGCGCTCAAAGTTTTGGTAGCTTGCATCATACTTCAACAAATACAAGACAACTTGATTTCACCTCGGATTATGCAAGGTGCTCTGAATCTTAATCCTGTCGTTGTATTCTTTGCTTTGCTTGTTGGGGCTAGAGTCGCAAACTTGTTGGGAATTTTTATTTCTATTCCTATTGCTGGGGTAATTGTTTCTTTGTTTGAAATTGATGAAATGAAATCAGAAATTGAGTAAGGAGGGTTGGAGAAAAGCAAGTCTTATCCGAACCGTATTAATTTATATTAAATTTGTTTAAAATAATAACTAATGACTACTGACTAATGACTGATGAGTAATACAGATTTAAGAGTACAATTAACAGAAAATTTGGATGAGGCGGAGTGGGAATGGTTAATTCCCCATGCACAACGAGATGCCGTGATTTTAGTGGCAGTAGAACTGGATTTAGTTGATGTGGGAGTAGCGATCGCTAGCGATAATACTTTGAAAGTGCAAACATGGATAGATGAGGCGCTGATTACCAAACCTTCAACTGCACAACTGGGAGAGTGGAACACTCAGCATACAAAGCGGTTTAACACTCTGATTATCCAGCCTTATGTACTTGTACAAGAAAAAGCTGCTGCTTAACCAAATATACAATGATAGCAACAAAGAAACCCAGTTTATTAAAACCGGGTTTCTTTATAAAATTTTTTAATTCATGAGATTCCTTGCAAAAACCAAATAATATCAAGTCCAGCAAATTACCTATAATAAAACTTATATGTAGTAAGGACTTTAGTCCTTGTTTTCAAACGAAGAGGACACGCATTCCTCACTACAAACTTAGTAAGGTTATTTAATCGAACATGATATAAAAGACTTCTTGCATTCATTCAAAAAATCGTGAATGTCATTAGTCGCGAAACGTAGTGTAGCGTTCGCGTAGCGTGCGCCCCAGCGCTTGGAATCTCCACTGCTATGTTCTCACTCGGTAAACATGACAATTCAAGCATTTTTGCAAGAGGTCTAAAGTCTTGAAAAGAGCTTTGCCTTTAAAGCAAAGTAACACTCTTCACTGCTTGTTGTAAAATTCGTGATCACCACCATAACCAGTTGCTACCCAAACTATAGCTCTGACTCCATCACGGATAGATTTTTCAATGGGTTCAGGAGAATTTTCAGAAGGAACTGCTACAGGTTTAAAATCAATTCCTCGACTACTTAAAACAATCTCACCGATTACTTTGGCGCGGCGCATATGGTAATCAGAAGTTACTAAATATACACTCTTTATGCCACTTTTTTTTAAATCATCGACTATTGTCGTGAAGTTTTCCACAGTATTGTTTGCTCTGTAATCTAGGCGCAACCGTCTTGGATTAACCCCAAATTTAGCAAACACCTTTTTGGTCACCCTTGGTGGGCTACCTCCAGAAATCCAAATGGGTAGATTCGGGTGTTTGCGGGCAAAATCTGCTGTAAACTTCTCTCGCTCTAATTTAGATGTCGAACCACCCAAGACTAATATTGCTTGGGGCTGGACAAATTGGCTTTGAATTTCTTTATAACCCCACAACATCATCAGTGGTAGGGCTAGGAACATAAACCGAGAAGAAATACCTTTAAATCCTGTGTTTTTCAAGGGTCTATCACTTCGGTTGCTTGAACAGAATTGTATCGCCAAAAGAATAATAATCTAGATTATCAGAGTTGTGAAAAGTATAGCCAAATTTCTATTTGATAGTACTTTTCAGTTGCGTGTATATATACCAAATTTGCTGTAGATACCTCCCCTAAAGACCACTGATGCAGTCTTTTTTTGACAAGCTGCAACTTGTAAGAGCTGGAGCTGGTCGAGGTAACAGACGCAGATTTGGTATCAACTGTGCCTAACTGTGCCTATAAATTAAGAAACATTTCTAGATTCAAAGCACAATTATTTCCGCTATTGAAGCAGATACAAAGGTTTTTTGACTAGTTTATCAATGTATCAGACAACGGGACTGGCCAGATTCGAACCGGCGACCTAGCGCTTAGGAGGCGCTCGCTCTATCCTGCTGAGCTACAGCCCCAAATAACTACTATTTTTGATGATAGCAGTTTTAGCGCGACTGCCAAGAATTGTCCCAGGATCCGCCGCCTATTTCTAATCCACACAGAAAAGTACGTGCTTTCAGGATAGTTTTTCTTTTTCCAATACCTAATTCTCGCAGTTCTAAATTTAACTCACCCTGCATAGTGTCACGACAGCAAAATATCAAACCTTTGGCTGTTGGCGCACGTAGAGGAGTACCAGGTAAATCGGTATTTCCTGTTACCTCAACCTCGTACTGTAAATTTCGAGCTTTCATTTGCCATCTACCCCAAGGCTGAATCTCCCAGTGTACTTGGGAATTCCAAGGTACAAATTCATAGAACTTGCCTTGATGGTGTATGCCAATCATTGCGACAGATTCCATCCACCATAAAACACCCCGCCGTCCGCCACCAGCGGTGAGGGCGAGGTCATCTTCGCCTTCAAAGCTATTGCAGTTCATCCAAAACCATTTTTGGGGAAAAGCGCCTCCCCAATTTTTCTCGCTGTAAGCTGGGGCGTTGGTAAATTCGTAGCGTTTGCCATTCCAGTCAATCCAACCGGAAGCCAAGCCATGCGCCATCAAAATTTGCCATCCAGGTTCAAAAATCTGCAAAAATGACAGCCAACCTGCTGTTGATTGTTGAATACTTCCTTTATCACCCCATCCATAGATAGGATAAATTTCATACTGCCAACGACAGTAGCGACCAGTCGCAGGGTCGTGAATTGACCCCTGATTTAGGGTAGCTGTTGCTTGATAGCCTTCTTGCACATGATGTTCAAACTCGGGTGGTAGTAAGTACAGAGGTTGAATGTCTAGATTTGTTTTACCCCAATGACCCAAGCTCAAAACGTTACGACTTGCCCAAAATTTGCTGACATCTGGAAAAGTCCGCCACAGATACTCATCGTTAGGACCGAGGATTTGTGCTGCACCGCCACTGTGGGGTTTACCGCCTATGGGGTCTTCAATAGAATACATAAAGGCAAAAGTTTCACCTTCTGCAGGCAAAGTAACGCGGTAGTACCAACCTTCAAAGAAGCGACGACTACTACCGTCCCAGTGGTAACCACTGTGGGGTGTTTGGGTTGAATGATCTCGGTTTGTGGGAATGGTTAACATAGATTTACCGTGGTGCAAAATTCCTCTGTATGAGCGATCGCCTTAACATAAATGATGCCTACTCTATTCTGGGACTGAAACCCGGTGCATCGCCAACAGAGGTTAAGCGAGCTTATCGTAAGCTAGTTAAGATTTGGCATCCTGATCGGTTTTCTCATCCACAGAAGAAACAGGAAGCAGAACAAAAAATTAAACAAATCAACGAAGCTTACAACAAGCTTAAATCTGATCAGCCAAGTTCTGCACATCAGCCTAGTCAAACAAAAGAAACAAAAATTTATGCGAATCGCTCCAACGCCGAACTTTTTTACAACTGGGGAACAGAGAATGCAAAATTAGGAAGATACGAGGAAGCACTTACAGACTTTACTCATGCCATTCGCCTCAATCCTGACTACATCGAAGCGTATAAATACCGTGGCTTTATCTGCTCCCTACTTGGATATGAATATCGAGCCACTGCTGATTTAAATAAAGCTGCACAGATGGAAGGGAAGTTAAAAAATAAACAGGCTCATTCTGCATCGCCATCATCAAGACACTCCACGAGAACCCGAGGAAAATCAAAGCTGAAAATCCTTTTAGAAAGGTTTTTGCGGTGGATAAAGTCTTTGCTAGGGTTCAATCGGCGCTGGCGATGAAGTCTCTACTCATTGATGCACTTGTTTTTGTCATGTTCCATTGACATGGGACAGGATAAGCACAGATTCGAGAAATTTATTGGAAGAAGATGAGGATAGGCTTGTGAAACCGCGTTATGCACTCAAGTTGTTTTTTGATTCGAGGACCAAGGACAGCAGTCTCCCTATTATGACCAAATTCCACTGGCTAGAAGTTAGCGAATACGCCTCCCTCTCTTTGTCTGCACTAGGATTAGTCACAGCGGCTGTCACTCAACAAATAATTTATGTAGCTGCTCCCCTGACTGTAACAGTTTGTTTGAACGCCGCTAATCGGGAAAGGTTAAAGTATTTGACGACTCAGCAACAACAAGCAACAATTGCTAAACTTGACCTACTGATTGACCCTCTGCGACAGCGGCTTGCAAACTTTGATACTTTCACTCAAAAACTCAGTACCACAACTCAACAGCAGCTTGAGGAATTACGAAACAACCAGGAACAAGACTTTAATGCTTTTACAGAGCAATTTGAACAACTTTATGGCTCTTTGCTAGAGATCACTATAAAAATTCAACAACAGATACAGGAATTACAGCAAAATCAGCAAGAACAAAATATTGATGGCTTGGAACAGCGCCTGACTGAACTTGATAACCTGACGCAACAGTTGAGTACAACCACCCAACAGCAGATTGACCCACTTTATCAACGCCTTGCACAACTTGATGCGTTGACACAACAGGTGAGTCAATCGACTCAGCAGCAGATACAAGCATTACAGCAAACTCACCAAGGACAAAATACTGACGCACTGAGACAACGCCTCACTCAACTCGACACCCTGACGCAACAGTTGAGTACAACCACCCAACAGCAGATTGACCCACTTTATCAGCGTCTTTCTCAACTCGACTCGTTTACACAGCAATTGAATCAATACACTCAGCACCATATACAAGCATTGCAGCGAACCGTGAACGAACAAAATGTCGATGCGATGAGACAACACCTGACTCAACTCGACGCCGTCACACAACAATTGACTACAAATACTCAAAAGCAGATACAGGAATTCCAGTATGCGATCGCCGTCATGCAGACGGAGCTACAAGAATTATCTCAAACCAAACAGCAATACCAGAATGTACCCGAAAAAAAGAAAAAACCAGAAGGTTTCAGCCCTCACCCAAGCCAAGCAACGACTAAATCACCAGCACCCGTCGCCCAAAACAAGCAACGCACAAATTCTTCTCCACCCTTACCCCCAGTTACGGTAATACAAAGCTCGAATCAGGTAAATAACGCAACAAATGAAGTGTTGGCACCCATTGTAACGGCACCCACATTAGCGCCAACAACAGAGAATTTAACAACCCAAAGCACTGTTAAACAAATTTCACATAAAGTGACTTCCGTCGCCTTTAGTCCCAACGGGCAAATATTAGCCAGTAGTTGTGATGACAAAACCATCAAAATATGGCATTTGGGTGACCAACCCCGCATCCTCAAGGAAACCGGAGGGTTTTCCTGTACTGAAGCAGTCAATTCCCTAGCATTTAGCCCTGATGGCAAGATTTTGGCGAGTGGAAGTGACGACAAAACCGTTCGTTTGTTGGATATCTCCATAGGGAAGGAAATCTGCACCTTCACAGGACATAAAGAAAAGGTTTATTCTGTTGCGTTTAGCCCAGATGGAAAAACTTTAGCCAGTAGTAGTAAAGATAAGACCATAAAGCTTTGGTCTATAGATACATATAAAGAAACATCTACACTCCACGGGCATTGTGACGAGGTTTTATGCCTTGCTTTCAGTCCAGATGGCAAGATTTTAGCAAGTGGTGGTGCTAAAAACGATAAAACTATCAAAGTTTGGTATTTGGCTGAAAATAAATTTTTGACTCTTAAAAGTCATTCTCAGGACTTGGGAGGAATTCATTCTATTGCTTTCCATCCAGATGGTAAGCAGATCGCAAGCGGTAGTACAGACAAGACAATTAAAATTTGGCAACTATCAAGCGGTCAAGAACTCCGTACTTTGACGGGACACTCAGATGATGTGTATTCTATTACCTTCAGTCCTGATGGCAAGCAAGTTGCAAGTGGCAGCAAAGACAAAACAATAAAACTTTGGCAGGTAGATACAGGAGAGGAAATCCGTACTTTCACAGAGATTGAACAGCCGATTTATTGCTTAGCTTTCAGCCCAGATGGTAAAACGCTAGCAGTTGGTGGTAATGGTGATAATAATGTGATGTTATTACCTTGCAATTGAGGCTGGCACAAAAGAGCTACAGTTTGCTCTTCTTATCAACTCAAACGTTGGCAAATTGACTTGTGTAGTAAGTCGGTCGGTACAAATAAAGTTGACTCGTTAAGCTTCAGGCGTTTTTACAAATCTTTATATTCTCTACTAAACAATGTAAAACAAGATTATATAGCAATCCTAAATCATTTATAAAAATTCCTGTTCCCTGTTCCCCGTTCCCTGTCCCCTGTTCCCTAGCCTCATGAGCCAATTTACAACTCAAATAGGGCTGCTATATTTATAAGAAATTTTGGAAAATGTTAAGACGGATGAACCGTTATAAAATTTAGTAAACTTATAGACCTCCATCAACTGGGCAATGCTACTTTAAATATAGGCACCGATAAAGTTAGAAATTTATCTAACTCCTTTCTAACATCTTAAGTATTAGAGCCTGTGCCTCCCGCTCTAATCGATTCGCAATCATTTCTCAGTTGTTGTGTTTTGTATAATGTGTTTTCGCCTAAGTTGAGTGATGAGTTCTGGAGGTTTTTGAACGTATCAATAAAAATGCCTGCCTAGGTGGAATAAAGAACACACAATTGTGAATAGAGTGGTTGCGAAAGTTGTCCACCTTAGTTAAGTTATTTTCCTCTGATTTTTAACTCTTCTAAATCGTCTCAACCAAATAAACCGTCGAAAGCCCCTGATAGATTCCATGGTAGCTTTCGGCGGTTTAATCGTTAATCGCCACTTAGAGTAATCACAGTCACTTCGGGTGGGCAAAACAAACGTCCTGGTGCATAAGTTCCCAACCCACGATTAATGTAGAGTTGGTTTGTTCCCACCTTATGGAAACCCTGCGCCCATTCCCAATGTTTCACGACTTTAGAACAGTCTGCTCGCAAAAATGGTATCCATCGCCGCAGTTTTCTGGGAAGTTTGCGAACCGCCTGCTTATAGTACATCACCACAGGACCAATTCCTGGGAGTACGATTTGACCACCGTGCGTATGACCAGACAGTTGCAAATCTACTCGCCATTTTTGCAAAATCTCAGCAGTATCTGGGTTATGGGATAGTACGATGCAAGGTGTAGCACCGTCTAGCAGATTCATGACATCTTTAGGTTTAAATTCCCGTGACCAGTAGTCAGCTAGCCCGACGAGTGGTAATTCTTTTCCTAAAGGATAAGCTATTTCATTCCAAAGAACTTTAATCCCGATGCTATCCAATGCAGCTGTCACTTCTGCTTTTGAACGGCTGTAATGTAGGTCATGATTCCCGAGTACAGCATAGACCCCAGCGCGGCTTTCCAGATGTTTGAGTCGTAACACCAGCTGATGAATTGGTGATGGATCGTCAGTTACATAGTCGCCTGTTAAGACAACTAAGTCGGGTTCAGCTTCGTTGCTGAGGGCGATCGCTTGTTCCAACATTTTTTCTGACAGCCGCTTACCGTCGTAATGCAGGTCTGACATATGTACCAGCTTCGTCTTTTGTAACGATGCTGGCAACCCTGCAATATGAACCGTCAACTTCTCGACGCTTAGAGGTCCAGATAACAACCAGTGCATTGCGCTGACATTACTCCTCTTACCAGCGTTTTCAGCTTAACAAATCATCTCTGAATGAGTATAGAATTCTGGACGACTTTTTGAAAAATTTATGAAAGTTTTTGTGAACGTTAAACTAAATCCCGTCTCAATGACAAAGTAATTTACGCTACTATAAGCTATACTGTATCTCCAAACCAAATCTATGGAGCCTGCTTACATAAAAGACTACAGCCATTTTAAACAGCACGTAGCAACACTTCTCCATAAGGCAGGTTGGACAGTGATTACTGCCAAATCAAACCAGCCTGGCTACGATTTAGTTGTTAAAAAAGGAAACTTAGTTGGCGCAGTCCATCTCAAGTGGCTCAGAAACAATGTAGCAGCACCACAGCTTTTAAAATTTGCCAATTTTTTAGATTCTGACGAAGGAAAAATTTTTAATTTTGGCTTATTCATAACAACAAAAGGTTTCAGCGGACCTGCACTCGCTTTAATTAGGTCTTGGGGTAAGGATACTAAAATCCGCTGTGGAATTGCTAAGGAAAATAAGCTTGTTGGCATTGATAGCGCTGATTACGAAGATAAAGTTCATCATAATTCAATTAAACCAGACAAGATTTATTTTGGCATTTTTACCTGTAAAGGCGGAGTAGGGAAAACCACTATAGCAGGGCATTTAGCAGGAGCCTTTGCACTACAAGGATTCAATGTAGCGCTTGTAGATTTAGATCCAGAACAAAATTTGCAAAAGCTTGTGGGAGACGGTGTTTTTGTTCCTAATTCTAGAGGGATGGGAACCACAATTGAAGTGTTTGATGGCAGAGATTGGCATGAAGATTCTGCTCGTGATTGTAAAATAGTTATTTGCGATTGTTCACCCGCGATTGAACGCAATCCAACACATTTACTTGAAAAGTTTCACTATTGCATCATCCCAACAACCTTAAATCCACTAGGGATAAACAAGCATGGAAAAGTGATTCGAGATACGGTGACAGAAATACGTTTCATCAACAAAAATGCTCACTTGTTTGTCTTAGTTAATAACTTCAAAAATCCCGGTGTTCAAAAATTAAATCTTCTCAAAAAGGTATATTTTGAGACGTATCAAGACATTCTTAAAACAGATGACAAGTTTCATTGTATAGACCCAACAGAAGTTTGTATTCGCACTAGTGAACAACTTTATTACTGGGGAATACATATTCTAGAAAATCCAGAAAATCCATCGAGCCGATTAGCATTTGATTTGATTGGTGGAAGGTGCTATCCACGTGATGATTTTATCAACTTGGCAGATTATATAGAAAGAAAAGCTGGTATTGGAATTCTCCGAGATTAGTAAGTACGGACGTTGCATTGCAACGTCTGACGTGATGAATATGCAAATTATCTTATGGGAACAGAATTGCTTTTTAAAATAAAAATTAAAAAAATATTTACATTTATTATATGTATAGCAACAGCCAAGGTGGTTAGGACATCAACAGATGATAAAACCTAGACACAAAAAGGCTTTTCACCCAGTCCCCAGTCCCCAGTTCCTAGTCCCCTGCTATAACACGGAAGACATTTCTAACTGAAAATATGTCATGTGCATCTGTCTTAAGCAGCGATCGCCTTTTATGTCTGTAGCAGGGTTAATATCCTGTTCTTAATTAATTAAATGTTTATTAAGTGTTGTAAAGCAGTTGCTGATGAGCTATGTGAGTAACTTAGGCAACTGCGTGTTTAGTAAGCGATCGGAGATTTTTTATGACTTTCACTAGCGACTCAGGAACAACTTTCACTAGCGACTCAGAAACAAGAGAATCTGTACAACAGTTTCTGCGCTTTGATCCAGATACTCAACTAGCCTTGCTGTGGTTCGGCTACTTAGACATCAAAGACCAATTAATACCAGCAAACCAGACTTCTGCACAAGATACTGCTGCAGCTTTATACGACACAATCGTAGCGCTCCCCAAAGAACAACAGCTGCAAGCACAGCGTGATATAGTTAGTGGTGCAGATAGTGAGTATAGCCGTACCTATACAGCTTTAAGCTCTAGCGCTAAACTCGATGTGTGGCTAAGACTAGGACGAGCAATGGAAGAAGGTAGTGCGATTCAAGTACCCTCTGACTATCAATTACCCGCTGAAACAAACGACTTTGTGAATAAAATCCAAGGCTTGGATTTTGAGAAACGCATTGACTTTACTCGTAGCGTAGTGTTCGAGTACGGTGCTAAATAGTCATTAAAGTCTTAGAAACTGGGTTTTTCTAAGGGACTTCTAAAAACTAAAAAGCACTCTCATGATATCGAGAGTGCTTTCTCGTATGACACTCCTCAGCCGTCATGCATTGTCAAGTGTCAAGTTGTTTGATGGTCAACCCATAGTTTCGGTCAAAAGGTTGTCTGTTTTTGACGACCTTTATAATGTCTGTCGTGCTTCCCATTCTGAGCGCAAAATGCCATATAAAATCAAGTCAAAGCGCTGTCCCTCACGATGGATAAAGCCACGTTGGACACCCTCCTGACGAAACCCTACTTTTTCATGTACCTTGATCGAACGGATATTGTAGGCGATCGTTGATGATCCTACTCGGTAAAGGTTTAACTCTCGGAAAGCATATCCAAGAATAAGTTGCAAAGCATCTGTGCCATAGCCTTTACCCCAGTATGCGGGATCAGCGATCGCAACACCTAACGACGCAACTTGATGCATCCATTGAATTTGAAACAAGCCAACGCCACCAATTAAGGTATCATCAGCCAAAGTTCGCAAACGGAAGTGGAAGCTGTTTGGCGAGTTGAGAACACTTGTTTCAAACTGTGTCCAGCCTTCAGGAGTCATCGGTTGTGCTGGATCATTATCCGCAACCCGAAGATACTCGTCATTCTCAGACCATTTAGCAAAATATTCGTTGTCTTCAGGTTTAGGTGCAGCCAGACGAACTAACTTGCCTGTAAAAAGAGGCTTGAATTCCATGTAAGATTCCTTTGTTGATATGTGTTTGAGGTTGAGGTTGTAAATCAATACAAAAATTGCTCGCACCAGAAGCGGAGTGCGAACTCATACGAATTTGGGCTGTTTGGGAAACAGCTATCAGCCCAAAATGACGTTTTTACTCAATGACAGGCAACAAAGGCAATCCTTAGATTAAAATTTGATATTACATTTGTATTTCTTTTGACTGTAGCTTGTCAAGTCGCTTGCTTATAGACTAATACCGTTCAGATAAATATTGAAAATTTCGCGCAAAGACGCTAAGGCGCAAAGAAAGTTTAAGTCAGAATATTAAGTATTATAACTTTGCCATAAAGCGACTTGCTGCCTTAGTTCCAACATATCTAAATGATTGCTAGCAAAAGCTTTGCGTAAAAGTGGGTAAGGAATAAATTCATCATACTTTTCAAGTTGTGGTGCTTCAGCATCACTAAGTAAATCTTCATTGTTTATTCTTTGTTCACATAAGGAAACAATTTCAGAATAAAGATATTCAACTTTTTTAGGAGCTAATTTAATGGTCAAAAAATAAGGATTATCGCCACTGATCCCGCTAATTTCCAATGACTCGCGGCAAAAGCGGTTAAGCAACCTTTCCAAAGTACGGTAAGCGACAGTACCCATCCAAGGAAATATGCAGCACTTACCTTTTTCTAACTGCAAAATATTACGTTTATCTAGTCCAGCATTTCTTGCTAATTCACGAACTGACTGCAAACGCTTTAAAGAATTTTTTTGTAAGTAACTATACTCTACATCTTCAAACAGGACTTGTCGCATCCGTTGCAAAATTCTTGTATGAATGATGCCACTACCACCCCGCCAATAAATACTAGCTTTACCCTCTACCTGCTTCACCAAAATAACCTTTCTTTTAAAATCAACATCTACAACTTCCCAAGTTTTCCCTGCCAATGCAAATGAATGCCCCACAGGAGATGGCATAACAATACTGCCAATTTCTGTAGTTCCGTACTTAACAATATATTCCTGGTTATCAGGAAAGACAGCATAAAACTGAAATTTACCCACGACCTTTTCCCCTGCTAAACCGATAATTAACTTACCTTGTTCAGTTAAGTGAATATGGTCAATATCAATGAGATAGCGCAACAATAACTTAAAATCTTCTTGAGAAATAGCAGCAAAAGTTGGCAGACTTAAAACCTGTTTAGCAAGGGCAGCAGGTGAAAGTTCCCCTGTTGCTACTAAAATGCTCATCATCTGATGGTATAACAAACTCAAAGGATATTTTAAAGGCTTTATCGGTTCAATCCAACGTTCCTCCAAATAAAGTTGAATAATCGCAATACATTGCAAAAGTTGCCAAGGAATTTGTTCCGGTAACGATGCGTCTGAAGATACTTTTTCTTCAGCGCAAAGAAACCGCATATCAGCCGCTTCACCTCTTCTTCCAGTACGTCCCAACCGCTGTAAAAAACTAGCAACAGAAAAAGGCGATTCTAACTGAATAACTCGCTCCAAATAACCAATATCTATACCCAATTCTAAAGTCAACGTAGCAGCAGTCACCGCTGGATGATTGAGTTCACGCATAGCAGCTTCAGCCGCTTGACGCAAAGAGGCAGAGATACTGCCATGATGGACATGATAAATATCTGGATACCCCTCAACAGCTGCAACTTGACGCAAACAAGCAATAACAGATTCCGTTTGCGATTTATTATTAGCAAAAATCAGACACTTTCGAGACTTACTCAAATTAAAAATATACCTATCATATGCACTTATACCTCCTTCTCTCTCCTCTTTTCCTCTCTCTGCGTTCTCTGCGCTACGGACACTTTCCTCAACGGAGGGAACCTCCGCACGGAAGTGTCCTCCTCTGCGGTTCATTTCAGAAACATAAAAATGTTCCACAGCAAGTCTAATTTGACGTTTTCCTCCCTCAATCATGGGAGTTACCACCGATTTATCAGTCCCAGAACGCAACCACTCCTCAGCCATTAAATAATCACCAAGAGTCGCCGATAAACCAATTCTTCTAGGTTGTCTTTGCGTCACCTTTGCCAACCGTGATAATTGACAAAGAATCTGACAACCCCGTTCCGAACCCATAAACGCATGAATTTCATCAATGATCACAAACCGCAAATCACCAAACAAACGTACTAACTCATTATGTTTATTAATTAACAAACTTTCTAAAGATTCCGGCGTAATTTGTAAAATCCCCTGAGGATTCTTAAGAAGCTTCATTTTATGACTTTGGCTAACATCGCCATGCCAATGACAAACAGGAATATCCGCCTCTCTCAACAAATCATTCAAACGTTCAAATTGGTCATTAATTAAAGCTTTAATAGGACCAATATAAAGTGCGCCAATAGTACTAGAAGGGTTTTCATGTAATAGAGTCAAAACTGGTAAAAAAGCTGCTTCTGTTTTCCCCGAAGCAGTTCCAGCAGCAACTAGCAAATGAGCATCAGTGTCAAAAATAACTTTACAAGCTTCGATTTGAACTGCTCTTAATTCAGTCCAATTGTGATCGTAAATATATTCTTGTATAAAAGGGGCGAGTCTGGAAAATGCAGCATTGCTCATCTTGTACTTACGCCTTAAGAGGATTAGCTTAACGCACCCTCTAAGTCTATGTCTTCTATGGTCTTTTATAAACTAAATTCCGCTACATCATCCTCATCCATATCTGTATTTTTACTCAAAACGGTAGGTTTAAAATCAGCACCATGAATGAGTTCACCAAAAGAAAGATTTGGATTTTGATAAAGAATATTCAAGACACTCAGAAAATCCCGCACAATTTCACCTGGAGTCAGCAAAGCTTCTGCACCTAAGCGGTTAACAACTTCTTGGACAAAATCTTTCAATTCACGGGTTTTTAAAGTCTTTTCGTAACCAAAGTTAATTGCATGAATGTCTGTTAATCTTTGCAAAAGTGCGAGGATTTCTTCTTGTGTTAGTGTGTTAAGCCGCATCACTGGTGCCATATATTCCTGCACACCCGCTTGAGTCACAAAACGACTTTCTTTTGTCCGCCTTCGCCAAGCAGCATCTGCAAAAAGCCCCCGATTTGGGTCTTCTAAAAATCTTAGAGTACCACCAATAAAAATGCCAAGATGCTCTGCTTTACACTGCATGGTATCGTTGAACATCCCCAACAGTCTGTTATAATTTTTTTCTCGCGTCACTGTAGGAGAAATCTGGTATAAATGGGCAGCTTCATCAAGCAGAATTAAAAGACCTTTATAACCAATTTCAGCAACAAACTTAGCTATGAGCTTGATGTAGTCATACCAACTTTCATCATCAATAATAACACGCACTCCTAACGCGGCTTTTGCTTCAATCTTGGTTGTAAATTCGCCTCGCAACCATCGTAGTGCGGCATTTTTTAATTCATCATCATCTAAGCGATAACCACGCCAATAGGCAACAATGACGGTGCCAAAATCAAATCCGTGAACTAAATCCTCAATATACTGAACAACTTCCCTAATTTTTTCTTCAACTTTGTCATCAAAACCTTCGTCATTGGGACGCATTCCAGTTTCTTTGGCGACTTCTTGTTGGATTTTATTAATCCATCCTTCCAAGATGGAAACCAACGCACCACCATCTGGACGAGTTTTTGTGGCGAGGTGACTCATTAATTCTCGATATGTTGCTAACCCTTCGTTGTTGCTTCCTGCAAGTCGGCGTTCCCAGCATAAATCAGCATCAGCTACAACAAAACCTTGTTCCATAGCACGGTTACGAAGCAGTTGCAGCATGAAACTTTTGCCGGAACCGTAATTGCCAATAACGAAGCGAAACGCTGCTATCCCTTCTGCTATATCATCAAGATTTTGCAATAGGCTTTTGAGTTCTTGTTCGCGTCCTACTGCTATGTGTTCCAGCCCAACTCTGGGTACAACTCCTGCACCAAGAGAATTTATCAAAGCAGTTGATACTTTTTTCGAGATTTTGAGCTTTGTCATTTAGATTACTGCACCTCATTTTTCTCATTCCTACGAAAGGCGTGGGAAGGCATTCAGTAGGCTGCTTCTTGTAATTTACCAAAGGTAGAGCCGTGCAAGCTTTCCCAGGCTGAAGTTGGGAATAGGAATTTAATAGAAATATTTAATTTGATGAGGTTTGCCCAACCATTTTGCCTTCGTACATTGCAATAAGCTTTTTTACATTTGTCATATGTTCTTGATAAATTTCTGGCGTTTCTGAATTTGGGTTAATTATTAATTCACCAATAGTATTATTAGCACATTCATTAATAAAATCAATAAGTAAATTTGGCATTGTAATATTTTCTTCAGCAATCTTTTTAATAGCTGTATTAGGGTTATCCTGCTCTACAATAGCTTTTAATACCTGAATTGTATAAGCGGGTAGCTGTTCGATAAAATCAGCCCATTCTTCAGAAAAATTTTCTAGCTGAACGTCAGTTTCTATTGTTTCTAAGGATTCTATTAATTCCGAGAAAGGAAAGAACTCTTCGCTATCTTCCTGTTCGTTTTCATTCAATTGTTCCTGAGTAGTCAGGGTTTCCATTTGATGAAGCAGTTCCCAAACTTGGCTTTGCAACTCATCGCGCTCTTCTTGCAAGACTGAGACTTGCCCTTGTAACTGTTGTAGTTGAGTTTGTTGTTCTACAAGTTGGGTTTGTAAGGAATTCAGGCTTGATTCTATAAGTTCTTTCTCAAGTTTTTTATCTAAAAGAAATTGCTTTTGCTGGTTTTCCTGATCTTCTAACTCTTGTATGTGGACTCGTAATTCGTGTAATTTTTCTTCTAATTGAGGCTTTAATCTGTTCAGTAGAGTTAAGTTACTTTCTAATTCTTGCTTTTGCTGCTGAAGTTCACTTATTTGAGTTTGCAGTTGAGTTATTTCAGCACGCGAAACATTATGGTTCAATTCTAAACGGCGTTTTTCTGCTGTTAGGGCAGAGAAGGAATTATTGAGTTCTACTTTTGATTTATCTAATGCATGAAGCTCATTTTGTAAATAGTTTATTTCTGCTTCTAAGTGTTTTTTTTCTAGAACGTAGGTGCTTAGTTCTCTATTAAGAGTATCTCTTTGATTACGTCGTTCTAAAACTTGATTTTGCAGTTTGCTGGACTCCGCATACAATGAAGCGTTGTGTGCTTCAATTTGATTCATTTCTGCCACAAAGCGCGACTTTAATCCTTCAAGCTCTCTAATTCGCCTTTGTAGGGAATCTAAAATGAGCATTTCATGATTTCTTCTTCTTTTATCTACAAATAATGCTGATAGATATGTCGCAGGTACAGTGATTACACCTGTGACAAGGGCATTGCTAAAATTCCAGCTAAGGACGAGACTAAGACCAAAACTTACTCCAAAGGCAACTATACCTATAATAAGTCGATTGCTCACCATTGCTGATTGCATATTGCTTGTTTTTAACATAGTCAAGTCGTCAACCTAAGCATTTTCTAAATTACTAAGCCTCACACTGTCGCGCGTGAAAGCTATCGGTGTCATCATTTTCGTACAACAATTAAAGAAAAATTAAAAATTAAAAATGAAATCTATCTATTTCATAATTCTGGGTTCGCTGGAGAGTGGGTTGAACTCGATAGTGTCAAATCTGCTTTCAAAAAATCAACAAACTGTCTTGCTGTTCTTCCAGAACGACCATTATGGCGAGTCGCCCACTGTAAAGCTTGGCGTTCCAAATCTTCCTGACTGATATCAATTCCAGCTTGTGCCGCAAGATGGCGGATAATTTGTAAGTAAGTTTTCTGATCAGCTCCTTCAAAAGTTAAAGTCAACCCAAAGCGATCGCTAAAAGAAAGTTTCTCTTGCATAGTATCCCATGCATGGATTTCTTCGTTGTCCTTAGGCGATGGTCTATCGGCAAAAAACTCTCGAATCAAGTGACGGCGGTTGGAAGTGGCGTACACAACAACGTTTTGCGGTCGTGCGGTTAAATTACCTTCCAAAACCACTTTGAGTGCTTTAAAAGCATCGTCATCTTCTTCAAAAGACAGGTCATCGACAAAGATGATAAATTTCTGTGGAACACCGCGCAACTGCTCCACAATTTTTGGTAAGTCTTTCAATTCAGATTTTGCCACTTCCAGTACGCGTAAGTTGCGATCGCCATACTCCTTCAACAAGGCTTTTACCAAAGAAGATTTTCCGGAACCGCGACTTCCGTAAAGTAAAACGTGTAGCGCCACCTGTCCAGATAATAAAAACTCTGTGTTTTTCAACAAAGCTTGTTTTTGCGACTCGTAACCCACGAGTTGACTCAACTCAACTGAATCAGGATAGCGTATTCCGATAAACTGCCCAGCTTGCCAACGCAAAGCCTTATACTCTGCAAATAAACCTGTACCAAATTGGCGATAATAATCTGCCAATTCTTTCACAGCATCAGCCCAATTTTCCAACTGTTGTAGTTTCTCTAAAAGCGGTAATTCGTGAATTCCTACTACTCTATCCTGCTCTACATACCACACAACTGGTGAAACGGGTAGATGAGCTACGGCTTGCACCCACTGACTCAAAGCAGCGCTGCTGCACTCATAAAGATTTTGCAACGCTTGTAAATCATGCTGAACTGCTGCTACTAGTGCAGGCGGTAAATTCTCAAATTCTTGCTGTTGAGCTAGCTGAGTAAAAGGATTATCTGCTCTGAGAATTTGAGTCACCAGATACTCCTCCCAGTTTTGATGTCTGGCAGCTAAGCATTTGAAGTAATTGCCGTATGCTTGGAGACAACTCTGCGCGTCCGCATCAGTGTAACGTATTGCTTGTAACAGGTCAAGATATGCAATCCCCACTTCGCCTTGGAGGACGGATTGGTAGAGTAAGAGGGACGCTGCTTGGCGCTGGAGAAATTGAACCTTTGCGATTGCTCTATTATCCATCAATCAATCATGGTGATGTAGCTAAATAGCTATGGTAAATTGTCTGCTGATGCTTGCAGCAAAATCAAAATCTACACAGGTTTTAACAATGACTTTAGGTATTGTTGCAGCCCTTGCCTATGGCATCTTAGCTATTATCGGTGGCATTATTGGTTACCGTAAAGCGAATAGCAAAGTTTCTCTTATTAGTGGTATCATCAGTGGTTTACTACTGATGATTGCTGCTTTTGTCTATCTCCAAGGACAAACTTGGGGTCTGACGTTAGCAGCTGTGATCACTGCTGTTTTGATAGTTGTTTTTGGATTTCGACTGGTTAAAACACGCAAATTTATGCCTGCGGGATTCATGACTGTTTTAGGTATAGTCGCACTAGCGACGATGGTAACTCAGCTGGCGGTACTGAGGTAACATAAGCTCCTAAGTCATAACCATTCTCGGTTTTTGACATAGCTCCACTCTCCCTGATCGAGGTTGTTTAATTAGTACATTTATATTATCTCAAAGTTGATTTTGTCACACCAAATCCGCATCTACAACCTCTATTTGTCCTGGAGACTGAAAGCCGCACGCCGGACGCTAGATAGGTCGGGAGACCGTCCTGCATAGCGCTGGCTACACAGGCAGGTTTTGCCTATGCGCTACCCTTGCGGAAAGCCACAAGGATAGCGCATATTCTATTCTCCTGCATGTGGTGCAAGATATGATACCCCGTTATTAGTAGTCGGTCACACAAACTATGTAGGGTGAAATAAAAAACCGCAAAGGCGCAAAGAACGCAAAGAAAGAGGAAAAGAACTGGTATATTTATCATCCAAAAGTTATTAGCCATTATGGACATCAATATGCAAATTTACAAAAATTTATTTATAGACTTGACTATGTAGGGACAGACATTTGAAAGATTTGGTTGAACGCTGACGCAAAATTTTAAGCAATAGTAAAGGTAGCATTGCCATTTTGGCAGGTTGATTTTATAAAAATCGGATATTAGTAGATTGTGCCAATCGTTATTGATACTCGCACGCTTGTTGCTATTTACTGAATACTGTTGAAGCAAAGCTAATACTGAAATAGCGGATTATCCAAGCAATTGTACGCTATAGGAAATAATACATGGTACTTTCACTGTCTTCTCATAATGTTATCCAGTATCTGCATAAAGCAGGTCTGTGTAGCTCAGAAGAAGGCGTATATGCCGATTCTGAACTACCGCTAAGTAGCATGAAAAATTGTAATTTACTTGTGAATTTGACGGCAAATCACAAGCTACTGGTTAAACAGGAACGATACATTAATAATGATGCAAAATCCCATGATTTTTTCAATGAATGGCTGTTTCACCAATTGCTTCAGGAGTTTCCTGTTTTAGGGAATATTTCTGCGATCGCATCATTATTAGTACATTTTGATGAAGAAAAATCTATTATTGTTCGCAATTACCTAAAGGAATATTTTGAAGTAGCAAGTTTTTATCAAAAAAAATTGTCCTTTCCTAAAGCAATTGCAAGTGCTATTGGTACCAGCTTGGGAGCGCTGCATCGTGCTACTTTTAATCACCGAGAATATCGTGATTTTATGGCAACTGCTCCTCAGGGACAGTTTCGCTATCAATTTTATAATCCAGCGCAAGGAATAGGGTCAATTGGATCTGAGATTTTTGGGAATGTTCCCACAGACGCACTGAAATTCTACGTTCTTTATCAACATTATGAAAGTTTGGAAGCAGCAATTGCAGAATTAGCATACCAGTGGAATCCCTGTTGCTTAACTCATAATGATTTAAAATTGGAAAATATTTTAGTCCATTCAAGGTGGGATCAGTTAGATGATTGCCTTGTACGACTCATTGACTGGGAAGCTTGTGCTTGGGGAGATCCTGCTTTTGATTTGGGGACTTTAGTAGCAAGCTATCTGAAAATTTGGTTAGAAAGTCTAGTGGTAGATCCCACTATTGAGTTAGAAGAATCTTTGCTTCTAGCAGCGGTACCATTAGAAGTTCTCCAACCCTCAATAATAGCCCTAACTTTGGCTTATCTTGATTCTTTCCCAATGATTCTTGAATATCATGGCGACTTTGTTCAACGAGTTATTCAGTTTGCGGGTTTAGTTCTGATTCATGCAATTGAGTCAAAAATTAAGCATCACAAATACTTTGATAACTCAAGTATTTGTATGCTCCAATTTGCTAAAAGTTTACTCACCAAACCGCAAGAGTCTGTGCTGACTGTTTTCGGGATTGCAGAGTCAGAGATTATAAAACATTTTGTGAACTTTGCTCAATTCTCTCACCCACAACCAGAGAATAACTTGCTTCGTCTTTATTACGATAAAACTCGTTTGCGTGGTTGTTAATACAAGAAGGTGACGAGAATGGCGAAGTCAAGAAACAATCGACTCCTTACAAAAGTATGATTTGGATATTTAGAACCGCAGATGCAGACAGATAAATTATCTGTGTCCATCTGTGTCCATCTGTGGTTTGATTTTCCAAAAGATTGAATTTCGCACTTTTTTTTAATTACTATCTCTGTATACTCGCGCTCGTCGTACAGCGTCCCGTGAGGGATACGCTCTCTACCCTGAACTCTCATTTAATAAGCTCCAATAATGCTAGAGTCTTCTACCAAACCGCTGCTAAATTCTCTATTAGATATTGCTAGCAATGTCCAAATTGAATCTAACTTTTGTATTCGCCACCCTAAATATCAACCCTTTGCTCTACCAGCCAAAATAGCAGAGCGATTTCGGAAAAATCCGCCAGGATTACAACACAAGTATCTTGCTCTACTTTTGCGAAATTTCCTTCACGGAATTTACTACAATGGCTCGCTACAAACCACATTGTCACTTGATGGTGATGCGAGTCATAACTTAGCATACAAAAACCTAGAGAGCCATTCGATTTTGGAGATTGATTGGCAATTTTACGAGCAATTACATACCAGCAATCGCGGTACAGGTTACTTTGATCCTGGTTGGCAGGTGTTGCGACGGGAACCAGATGGTAGTATCGCAGTGACCAAAGGCGGTTTGACATTGTATGTTGAATACAATAGCAACCTAGAACCATCAACGCAGACCGCCAAAGTAGGAGAGTATATTAATATCTGGATGCCTAAAAACCGACTGGAAAACGGCTTTTACGTAGCGGTTAGTAATATTGGACAGGATTTGCAGGTTCAGCCAGATGCTCATTTGGGCGCAGGGCGAATTTACTTTAATGTCAATCCATTTGGTGCGATCGCCCTCATGGACAGCCTCACACAGCAACTGAACGCTGCTGCAATTCCTTTTAATTTTCAGGTTTTACATAATCCATTAGCCTATGGGCGCTACGACTCAGGAGTGCTGTCCTTTGAACGCGAAGACTACCCAGCAGTGCGAAAAATCCTTCAGGCTGTCTATGCAGACTATCAATCGCATTTTCACAAAGAAATCCCCTTATTTACCAAATTTTTGGCACCTGGGCTAGGTTTAGCTGAAGAAGTCAGCCAAAAATTTGCAGCACAGGAAAGTTTTGGAATGAACCGCTGTCAAATTGTGGCTAATGCTTTGTTGGAAGTTTGGCAACAAGGTAACAATTCAACACACGAGCGAATGAGGGCAATTGAGCTACATTTTAATCGGTTCGGCATTGATTTACAGCGTCCGTACCTCAATCCTTACTCTGAGGATATTTACTACGAATTAAACTGATAAAACCAATGGTTGCGGTAAAATTATTTACTATAGCCGGCAAATAGTCTGCTATATATTTTTGAATTTTGAATTTTTCAAAATGCCTTTTACTTATAATCGCACCGTTCGGTTTCAAGATACTGATGCTGCTGGAGTCGTTTACTTTGCTAATATCTTGGCTATTTGTCATGAAGCTTATGAAGAGTCTCTAGTTGTATCTGGCATTAACCTCAAAGATTTTTTCACCAATCCATCTGTAGCTTTTCCCATTGTTCATACTAGTGTGGATTTTTTCCGTCCGCTGTATTGTGGGGACAATTTGGTTATTAGATTAATGCCACAACAGCTTAGTGTTGATAGGTTTGAAGTGGCTTATGAAGTCATAGTTGGTGAGGTGATGGCTGCTAAAGCAGTGACTCGACACGTTTGTATTGAGACAAATAGCAGAACTAAAAGAGAGTTACCAGAAGAAATGACGGAATGGTTGGAAGCGAACCGCCGAGGCGCAGAGAGCGTAGAGAGAAGAAAGTCAAGAGAGGTTATTTGAAAGAGTTAGGAAACGAACCGCCAAGACGCCAAGAACGCCAAGAACGCCAAGAAGAAGAGAGGTTTTTAAAGAGAGTTTTGAAGAAAATTTGTTGCTATTTGCTGTAGCTGTTGGCGATTGATTTTGCCTTGAGAGTTGCGAGGTAGGCTTTGTACAGGAATCCAATGTTTGGGAATTTTAAATTTGCTAAGTTTCTGTTTTAGGAGATTTCGGATTTCTAAATCAGAAGTATTCGAGTTTTTCGGAATGTAAATTGCTGTAACTGCTTGTCCCCAAAGTTTATCTGGTATGCCGATGACACAAATATCTGCTACCATTTGTGTTGCTCTAATGGTTGATTCAATTTCGATTGGATAGACATTTTCTCCGCCTGTAATGATTTTTTCGCTGTTACGTCCAACGATATGTAAATAACCTTGGTTATCTAAAAAGCCCAAATCATCTACTCGCAAACATTCCTGATTATCCCAAGTATTAGGATAGTAGCCTAAAGCTAGAGATTGAGAATAAATTGTGATATTTCCTATTTGATTTGAATTCAATTCCTCGCCTTGCTCATTGCAAATTTTTACAGAGGCATGGGGAAGGAGTTGACTACAGCTATCTTTACCATTCAGAAAATCATCGGGTTTGAGGGTGGCAATTTGTGAGGCGGTTTCTGTCATCCCATAGGTGGGAGCTAATCGGATGTTGTAATATCTTGCTTTTTCTAAAAGTTCGTTCCAAGCTGGCGCACCTCCCAAAAGTACGGTTTGAAATTGGGATAACCACTCAGTTAATTCTGAATTTTGTAGAAGACGCTGTAACTGTGTTGGTACTAAAGAAATACAAAATTTTGATTGTTCAATAGTGTTTATTTGATTTTTTATTGGTTCAAACTCTAATTCTTTAAATTGCTGAATAACGAGTTTTCCACCAGTGGTGAAGGAGCGCATAAATTGCATTAAACCGCTGACATGATAAAGCGGTAAAACGCAAAAAGAATTAACTTGATTGAGCGAAAAATGTTCTGTAAACCCTCTTACGGATGCCATTAAAGTTTCCCAGGTATGAATGGCAAACTTCATCTTTCCCGATGAACCACCAGTGGGGATCATAATGAGTCCTGAGTGGGGAGGTAAGAAAGTAGGGATGAGGGAGTGAGGGAATGAGGCAATGAGGGAAGTTTCCCTCCCTCTCTCCCTCTCTCCCTCCCTCTCTCCCTCCCTCTCTCCTCTTTCTCTAGTTTTTATTCCCCAGTTCCTAGTCCCTAGTCCCCAAATTAAATCTGGCTTGACTAAATCAAAAACCTGTTGCCATTCTTGTTTTCCCCAATCGGGATTGCAAAGAAAAACTGGACAACGAGCTGCACAAGCAGCGAGAAACCCTGCTAAAAACCGCACTGGATCGCGTTCAGTAAGGAGAATTTTCAGCGGTTTGCCTCGATAATATGAAAACTGCGTTAATTCTAAATACAGCTGTTCGCTTAACTGGGCAAATAAATCACTATCATTACAAATTAACCAGTCTTTAGGTAGAGACTGGTAAAATGTTTGCTGCACAATATTTTCTAGAGTTTTTTCCATAAAGCTTCTGGCAAAGTTTCTTCTTGGGCAAACCAATGGTTGACACCAAAACCTACTGCTCTGTTACCCTGAGATAATTCAGCGGCTAGCTGGAGTGCAGCTTGTCTACCAATTACGGTTTCAAAAACGGATGAAAAGACAGCATCAATTTTATGCTGTTGGCAAAACTGACGCAGACGGGATGGCGAACCGACTATCCCAGGCTTAATTACAAAAATTCTTCGCCAACCTTGTTTGAAGCATCTGGCTAGTTGGTTCAGTGTGGCGACAGACTCATCTAGCGCGATCGCCGTCTGATAACAATAACTCAATTCCAACATCGCCTCGAATTGAGCCACAGACAAAGGCTGTTCAATAAATTCAATTTCTAGGGATAATTCATAATCTGCCTTAATATTGTCGCAAGTCCGCAGCCATAAATTAGCTTCTTCATAGCTCAACCCACCATTAGCATCTAACCGCAGCTTTGCAGAGGCTGGCAAAGTTTGAGTGAGTCGTTCAAAAATTTCCAGTTCTTGAACAATTGGATAAACACCTATCTTCCACTTAAAGGTACGATATCCCTCCTTCCACAGCTTCTGCCAAATTTGTAGCGCCGCTTCCCCAGCTGGTAACAAACCGCTGTATGTTAGCGATTGGGGATTAGGGATTAGGGATTGGGAATTATCTCCAGTCCCCAGTCCCCAGTCCCCAGTCCCCAGTCCCCAGTCCCCAGTCCCCAGTCCCCAGTCCCCAGTCCCCAGTCCCCAAGCCGCTGACTCAAATCCAAATTGACACGCCGGTAACTCGTCACGAATAGAAAAAATCGTCTCTTGTGTAATTTCCTCTGGAAGCTCGTGGCAAAATTCTAGAGCTTCTTCTAGAGTTTCCGAACCAAACCAGCTGATGGGCGCAATTTCCCCCCAGCCGATTTTTCCTGTTTTATCCGTGAGACGCAGGATAATACCTTCGCGAACATCCCAAGTTCCGTGACTTGTATTCAGCGGTTTCAGAAATCTTTGCTGGTAAGGACGAAACTCAAATCGATACTGCATCAAAAACCTGCAAGCAAAAATCCTAAACCGAACAGCAAGCAACTCCAAAAATGGACTGATACGGCAATAAATTTACAGTTACTCACTTTTTCCGGGTGGTTATGATTTTGCTGAACATGACTACATAACTTTCGGGCATAAGGTAAACTCGCAAAATTTAGTAAAGTCCACACGGGGAAAATTCCACAAACCACAAACAGCAAAGTTAGGACATAAATGCTACCAGTAAACCAAGTTAACAACTGAGCCGCTTTTTGTGTTCCTATGCGGACAATTGGCGAACGTTTTCCTGCTGCTATGTCATCCTCAACTTGGTGAAAGTGCGAACAAAACAAAATTAAGCTTGTAGCAATTCCAACAATTACCGAACCTGCGAGACTCATCATTGACCAGCTAGCAGTTTGACTATAGTATGCTGCTCCTATAGCCAAGGGACCAAAGGCAAAAAAGCAAATGATTTCCCCTAAACCCTGGTACCCTAGACGAAAGGGAGGTCCTTGGTAAGTGTAGCCCAAAGCACAACAAAGCAAAATTATTCCGATTACGGTTAAGTCTTGTTGCCACCAAGCTATTGCTAGTATTCCCAGTAAACCCAGACCTAAAAATACATTTCCCAGCCAAAATATTAATAGCTTATTGCCTGTTAAATTTACTAAAGAATGGTGTTTATTTTTGTCAATCCCTGTTTCCGAATCAAAGACATCATTACTGAGATTTTCCCAAGCTAGGATAAAAATTGCAGCGACTGAGAAAGTAGAAAAAACTGCTCCATGAAATATCTTAGTTTCCGCGAATGCGATCGCCGTTCCTACCCAGATGGGCATAAGAGCAACGCTGTACATTGGCGGTTTTATTGCCGCCATCCATAACTTAGTATTGGGATAAGAAATCAGCTTTGTAGTCATCAGTCGTGAGTAATGAAATTGCTAACAACTTTTTCAGCAAAAGTTCTTATGGTTTGTAAATACACCATATACAGACAACACATTCAAAAAAGTCGCTTTCTCTCTAAGAGTGAAGCATTAATCAGGTGCATTAACGCACTTAACTTGGTTATGCTCTTTCTCGCTCTCAAATGACAGCATAAACTTGGCACTGCAATCAGGTTTTTGCTAAACCACAATCTGGCACCACTATGCTGGTTACAAGGCGACTGTTTTGTGTTACCTGTAGAAATACGACCACGAATTATCACTCTTTTGGAAGTTAACTTTAGAAAAATTTACTCTTTCTAGATCCATGACAGTTTCTCCATGTAACGCTGACTTTTTTGTATATAATAAGGAACTATGCGGCTTTCTTTTAGCTGTTCAGCAAAATTGCATCAGGAATAATGTCACACAAATTGCAAGTCTTTCGGTGGAGATTGACTGGGTTGACCCTTTAGTTGTCCTTGAGCGGCTGGCACAACCAAATAAAATTAGTTTTTATTGGGAGAATAAAGGAAAAAAAGAAGCGCTTGCTGCTGCTGATGCTGTCGCCAAATTAGAAATTGTCGGGAAAGAGCGTTTCGCTCAATCAGAAGAGTTTATCAAAGAATGTGTAAAAAATATAGTTTGCTTTTCTAGGACAAACCAAGCTTTTTCTGGAACTCAATTTTTATGTAGTTTTAGTTTTTTTGATCAAAATACCCAAGCAGACTATCCATTTCCAGCCGCTACCATTTTTCTGCCGCGTTGGCAAGTGGCTGTTAAAAATGAGTGTTGCGTATTAGTTTTAAATACAATTATCAATGCTGACGTAAATATTCAAAGAATTCTGCAAAATTTCTGGCGCAAGATTGAAATTATCAATTCTATAGGATATGAGTCACAAACTCTTGATTATTCTTTGCCAAAATTCAGCAAACAATCCGTTGCGAATCCAGAAAAGTTTAAACTTTCAGTCTTGTCAGCTTTGGAAAAAATTCAATCTAATCATTTAAATAAAATTGTTTTAGCAGATGCACTTGATGTTAAATCAAATGCTGATTTTAACTTAATTCAATCCTTAAATAACCTGCGACAACTGCATCCTAACTGTTATGTGTTTTCTATAGGCAACGGTAAGGGACATAATTTTATAGGCGCAAGCCCGGAACGCTTAATTAGTATTCAGGAAAAACAGTTAATGACTGATGCTTTGGCTGGTTCCGCACCACGGGGTAAAACACCTGCTGAAGATGCTGCTAATGCCAGTTCTTTGCTCAATAGCATCAAAGAAAGACACGAACATTCGTTAGTGATTGATTTTATCACTCAGCGTCTGTCTCAATTGGGCTTATCACCTCAGGTTTTAGCACCTTGCTTGCGACAATTATCTAATATCCAGCACTTGTGGACACCTATCAGCGCTGTCGTTCCTGCTCATGTCCATCCCTTAAAGATAGTTGCCCAGCTACATCCTACACCAGCAGTTGCAGGTACTTCCCAAGAAGTTGCTTGTCGCGAAATTCGTCGTTACGAAAGCTTTGAAAGGGGTTTATACGCTGCGCCATTAGGTTGGGTAGACTTGGAGGGAAACTGTGAGTTCATTGTGGGAATTCGTTCAGCACTCATAGATGGCGATCGCGCCAGACTTTACGCAGGTGTTGGTATCGTTGCTGGTTCCGATCCCGACAAAGAACTTGCAGAAGTTCAGCTGAAACTACAAGCGTTGCTCAAAGCATTAGTTTAGAATTTTGTATAATGCGTGTAACAATTGCTTAACCGTGTAAGGCTTTGGCAAAAATGTTTCAACTTTCAGGGCTTGGGTCCGTTGCTTGTTGTCTGAAAGTCCGCTGGCAGCTATAATCTTGACACATGGATTCATTTTTAGCAAAGCACGGATCGTGGTTAAACCATCCATGACTGGCATCATCATATCCACAAACACGACTTTGATTTCTTCCCGATGTTGAGCATACAATGCAAGTGCCTCAATGCCATCACAAGCTGTCAACACTTTATAGTTGTAGCTTTCCAACGTGATTTTGGTAATCTCTCGAATTTCCGCCTCATCATCCACCACCAAAATCAATTCTCCATTTCCCACAGGTAATTGCAAAGTTTCTGCTGGCGGTGTTTCGTTCTCTAAAACTGCTTTTAAAAAGACCTGAAATTCTGTTCCTTTACCAACACTACTAGAAACACTGATAAAACCGCTGTGGCTTTTCATAATACCAAGCACCGTTGAAAGACCAAGCCCTGAACCTTTGCCAACTTCTTTGGTTGTAAAGAAAGGCTCAAAAATTCTATCCAAAACTTCAGCGGACATACCAATTCCAGTATCCCTGACGCTGATCATAATGTGCGATCCAACAGTTGCATCAAGGTTCATCCGGGCATAGTTTTCGTCAACAAAGAAATTTTCCGCAGAAATACTCAAAACCCCGCCGTTTAGCATAGCATCGCGAGCGTTAATGACTAAATTCATCAGCAGTTGATGCAGTTGTGTCGCATCTCCACAAACAGTCCAAAGATTTGGTGCAATATTAGTACAAAATTCGATAGATTTGGGAAATGTCTGCTTGGCAAATTGCTCAATTTCCAATATCAAATGACGCAGTTGTAAAATTGTGCGCTTACCTTCGACACCGCGTGCAAACGATAGCACTTGCTTAACTAAAGCCGCACCACGTTGAGCGTTTGTTTCTAATGTCTGGAGGAATTGCTGGCTCCGTTCATCAGAAATTGTCATCCGCAAAAGTTGAGCAGACATAAGCATCGGAGCTAGTATATTGTTGAGATCGTGGGCAATACCGCTCGCAAGTGTGCCGAGGCTTTCCAGTCGTTGAGCGCGAAGAAACTGTGCCTGAAGTTGTTTCTTTGCGGTAATGTCGGTGTTTACAGTCAGAATGGATTTTGGGTTTCCGTGTTGATCCCGCACGAGTGTCCAGCGAGTTTCAACGATGACTTCTTTGCCATCTTTTCGGACTTGGTTCAATTCACCATACCAATCGCCTACCAAGTTGACTTGAGACAAAGTTTCTTGGAGTTGTGAGGAAGCTTTTTTATACAAAAGCTCATTAGCGTTTTTACCTAAAACATCTTTAGCTTTCCAACCGTAAAGACGCTCAGCGCTTCTGTTCCAAAAGACAATTTTGTTTTCTAAATCTTGAACCACAATAGCATCTGTCGCGACATCAAGCCAAGCCGCTTGTTCGCGGATTTTCTGTTCTGCTAGTATCCGCTCGGTAATGTCCATTGCGACACCAACCATACGGACTGCTCTACCAGTTTCGTCATAGTAGACTTGCCCTTTATTTTCTATCCAATGCAGCGCCCCATCAGGTGATACTAATCGAAATTCGGCTTCATAATCTGTCCTATTTTCAATAGCATCTGTAATGGCAGCAAGGACGCGATCGCGGTCTTCAGAATAAACACCATCAAGAAAATCTTCAAAGGTATGTTCATAGCATCCCAAGGGAAGAGCACTGCCCGGTTCCAATCGGTTATGATGCACAACTGTATTGGTCGTAATGTTCCAGTCCCAATTAACCATGTGAACTGCTTCTAAGGCTAACCTTAGTCGCGCTTCGCTGTCTTGCAGTGCTTCAAGCGTCAGCTTTTGCTGTGTGATATCAATGCACGAACCAATGTAACCCGCAAAACTACCGTCTGAATGAAACCTTGGAGTGCCTGTATCTAGTAACCAACGATACTCACCATCAAAACGCTTAAGCCGATATTCCATTGTAAAACTGCGGCGAGCATCAAATGCAGTTGTGTACGTTTCCAAGCAAAGCTGTAAATCGTCAGGATGGACAAGTTCTGTCCATCCGTCACCTATTTCTTGTTCTAGTGTGCGTCCAGTAAATTCCAACCAACCTTTGTTCAAATAATGACAAAATTGGTCAATACCAGCCATCCATATCATGACTGGGGCTGTGTCTGCCATAGTGCGAAATCGTTCTTCACTTTCTTGCAGCGCGGCGATCGCATTCTTGCGTACACTAATGTCAATAGAAATGCCAACAATGCCGACTAATTCCCCTTTATCATCGTATATCGGCGAATCAGTAATTAAGATTGGAAACAAGGTACCGTCTCGACGGCGAACGAAAAATTCACCAGACCAACTTTCACCGCGCTGTACCTGCGCCATAATCTGGGCGGCTTGCTGTTGTGAAGTTTCAGCAGGAACGACTTCCAAAATATTTTGACCTATGACTTCCAGCGCTGACCAGCCGTAGAGTATTTCCGCAAAGCGATTCCAGTATATAATTTCCCCGTCCAAATTAGTGGCAATCACTGCCTGTTCCACCGTTGATAGCAGATGCGCCTGAAAGTAAATTGCTGCTTCTGCCTGCTTGCGTTCGGTAACATCAGTAGCTATGCCCAAAACCTGCACGGGCAAACCATCGGCATTTTTGGTAAACACAGTATTTCGGCTACGCTGCCAACGCCACTCCCCATTGGCATCTCTGATCCGGTACTCTAGTTCTTGAACTTCACCTTGTTTGAGATTTTCAAGGCGTTTATGGTATTCTGTGATTCGTGGTATGTCATCTGGATGAACAAGATTCGGCAATACTGCCTCTCTCATGGCTTCAATTTGTTGCGGCGCATACCCTAGAATCTCAACAATTAGTTTGTTTACATAAATAGTGCTTTGTTCAACTAAGTCGTAGACATAAATGATATCTGGGCTTGTTTCAACAATGCGCTCAATAAAATGCTGCTTTTCTTGCAAAGCAGCTTCTACCTGCTTGCGTTCCGCAAGTTCGCTTTGTACCTGCAACAACAGCGTGGATTGCTGAATCGCGATCGCCAGTTGATCAGTCACTGCACAAGTTAATTCCACTTCCTCCTGTTGCCAAGAAAAAGAGTGGTTATTTCTAATCAGGCTAAGACTACCCCAAACAGTAGAGCCAAAATGCACTGGAACCAGCAACCATGCTCCCTGATAAGTTTGGGCAAAGTTACGGTTGATTTCATCTGAACAAGCACTCGCATCTTCGATTTCAACAACTTCTAATCGCTTGAGTCGAGCAGCAATTTCATTGTTAGCATCGGGAATTTCCAATCCCAAAGCACTTGGTAAATCAGGAATTTGATGATAATCAGCGACATTGAGCCACAGTTGCCGTTCAGGTATATATTGTACAATTTCAACTCGATCAGCTGGTACAAGCTGAGTAATCTCATAAGCCGCTGTGGAAAAAATTGTTTCTAAGTCTAAAGAATTACGGATACTTTGAATCACGCGGTTGAGCGCCTGCTCTTTTTGTTGGCGTCGCTCCCGTTCGTGTTGCTGTCGTAGCGCCTCTTCAGCAGCAGGCTGAAGAGATACTAATTGTTCTAACTGAGAAAGTTTTTGGCGCAGTGCAGCTAACTCTTCAATCAACTGCTCTTTTGTCTTTTCCTCGTCTTTCATAGTTTTGTATTTTAAGAAAAAGCTCTGTTTGAAGCAGTCACTTAGAATATTTACAGAAAGATTTTATTCCTCTCATTACCTAAAATTGTCAATTTATACACCGCTTTCATTCAATACCTTCAATAATTACTACTGAAAATATTCCAAAATCTTTCTTACTATTTATCATTACAATCAGTCAAATAATTGGACATCAAATAATCATTTATAAATTACAAAACACTTTTTACAAAAGTATGATTAAGGGATATATAACCACAGATTAACACGTATACACACAGATGAATTATCTGTCCCTTCGCTTCGCTCGAGGGCAAGGTTAATCTGTGTGCATCTGTGGTTTCATTTTCATCAATTTCACTGTTTTAACTTTAAGGTAAATGCACAGAAATTAAATATATTTTGTAGGTGGGCAATACCCAACCCTATACATCTGTAGGGAAAAAATATAACACCAATTCTTGGCTATAGCTTATATCGCAGTCCGGTTTGATTTTTGAAAAAATTTAACAGTCCCGCCTCCGAGTCCCCAACCAGATTCTTCATTAGTTGGGGAGTAACGCCGTGGGACTAGGTACTGGGTACTGGGGAAGATGTTCTTACAGGATTTGGGCGGAGTTTGAATCCTCGTCCATAATCCTCCCAGTCCCTAATCCCTAATCCCCAATCCCCAGATCAAATCAATTGACTATAAATCCCTATGGATAAAGGGTTTGGCATCTGCACCTGTGTAAGTAGCCACAATATGACCATTACCAGTCATCTGATATTTGTATGTTACCAAACCTTCTAAGCCAACGGGACCACGAGGAGGCATTTGTTGAGTACTAATTCCGACTTCTGCACCAAAACCATAGCGGAAGCCATCAGCAAATCGCGTAGAACAGTTGTGATAAACTCCGGCTGCATTCACCAACGCCAGGAAAGTTTCAGCAGCTTGTGCATCTTCAGTGACAATAGCATCGGTGTGCTTGGAGCCATAATCGTTAATGTGGGCGATCGCATCTTCCAATGAATCCACAACTTTAATCGACAAAATCAAATCAGAGTATTCTGTCTCCCAGTCTTCTTCTGTTGCGGCTACTATACTTGGCAAAATTTTATGACTTGACAAAATTTCACGGCTGTGTTCATCTCCTCTTAATTCCACATTCAGTTTTTGCAAAATATCAGCAATTTTCGGTAAAAATTCTTCAGCAATGCTGGTGTGAACTAGCAAAGTTTCAATCGTATTACAAGCAGCAGGATAGCCCGTTTTGGCATCAACTGTAATAGCAATGGCTTTTTCAATATCTGCGGCTTTGTCTACATAAAGATGACAAATTCCATCAGCGTGACCTAATACAGGTATACGGGTATTTTCCTGCACAAATCTGACAAACGAGTTAGAACCCCTAGGAATAATTAAATCCACATATTTATCTAATTTCAAAAGTTCTAAAATTTCTTCTCGTGTTGTTAACAACTGCACCGCATCTGGATTAACAGCAGTTTGAGATAATCCTTGTTTAATCGCCTTAACTATCGCTTCACAAGAACGAGTCGCTTCCTTGCCACCCTTGAGAATAACACCATTCCCCGACTTGATAGCAAGAGAAACTATTTGAATTGCCGCTTCTGGACGTGCTTCAAAAATGATACCCAAAACGCCCAAAGGACAAGTGACGCGCTTCAGGATTAAACCTGTATCAAGTTCACGATGAATCTGTACAGCACCAACTGGATCAGAGAGTTTGCCCACATCTCTGACACCAGTAATGGCATCTCTTAACTTATGTTCATCTAACTGCAAACGCTTATAAAGTGGTTTAGCAATTCCTTCTGTAGTTGCTCTTTCACAATCAGCAACATTTGCTTGTAAAATTTCATCTTTTGCAGCTTCTAAAGCTTGGGCGATCGCTTCAATAGCTTGATTTTTCGCTTCAGTTGAGAGAACTGCTAGCTTGAGTGCAGCCTGTCGGGTTTTTTTAGCAACTGCAATTAAGTTTAATGAATCCTCACCAGAAATAGTCATGCTCAAAAATCACGTTTATCTATACCTTTCCCCAATCGTATCAACAGTAGACCTGTTGCACGAATCCCTCCTTAATTCCTCCGCAAGCGGAGGGAAGGTTTAATTCCCTCCTCGCTTGTGGGGAGGGTTAGGGTGGGGTGTTAAAACAGTTATCAGTTATCAGTTATCAGGCGGGCGCTTTGGGGGATGCGCTCACCGCCACCAACGCCTGACACGCTCTTGGTGGGGGACGCGCGACCACTCGTATTTAACTGATAATTGTTTACTGTTCACTGTTCAGTGTTAAATATTCGTGCAACAAATCTATTAGTTCTTTTCCCCACCTCCGCATCCTCCACTTGGTTCACCCAACTGGGTAATAAAAACTACTCGATTCGGGTGAGGTTTGAGCTACATAATCAAGCTTACTTTGGAAGTATCGAACGCAAATGAAATTCAGGGAGAAAAACAATGACATTTACTCAACCATCTACCGAAGCTCAACTTGACAGACCGGAACTAAGAGAAGGTTCCAGAGGCGAAGCAGTTAAAGAATTACAAAATTTGTTAAAGAAATACGAACTTTACACAGGTGCTATTGATGGCATTTTTGGTCCAGCAACAACAAAAGCTGTCAAAGCCTTCCAACACCGTGTATTTTTAAAAGAAGATGGTATTGTTGCCGATAAGACTTGGCGAGCGCTTTACAAGGGTGCGCCAGTCGATATGCCAATTCTGAAAAAAGGTAGCAAAGGCGATTTAGTTGTTACTATTCAAAAAATCTTGCTAACTACCAAAGACTATAGTGGTAGTGCTGATGGCGACTTTGGTGTCCGCACAGAAACCGCAGTCAAAGCTTTCCAAAAGCGTGTAGGTTTGCCACAAGATGGTATTGTTGGCGATCGCACTTGGTTTGAATTCAGCAAAATTTATCACTAAAGCCACGTGGAGACAATGAGAAGGTAGTAGAAACACCAAACCCGATTTCTTTAAGAAACCGGGTTTTTCTACTCTTGTGCAAGTTGGGCTTTAGCTTGTTGCCACAGCGTTTCTAATTCCTCTAAAGTGTAATCAGAAAGAGGACGCTCAGCAAAAGCCTCCATTTTTGCCAAACGCTGAATAAACCGCTGATTTGTTCCCTGTAAAGCAGCTTCCGGATTAAGATTATACCAACGAGCAAGTTGAAGAACAGAAAACAGCAAATCACCCAACTCAGCTTGTTGTCGTTCTGGTGTTTCGTGTTCCAAAGCCTGTTTGAATTCCGTCAATTCTTCATTAAACTTGTCCCACACCCCATCAATATTTTCCCACTCAAATCCAACAGCCGCAGCCTTTTGCGAAATCTTCATTGTTCCCATCAACGGCGGAAGCTTACGCGCATAGCTACCTAGCTTGTGACTGAGTGTTTGACTATCTGGCGATGGTTCACCTTTTTCCGCAGCTTTAATTTCTTCCCAGTTTTGCCGCACTTGATCAACGCTTTCCACCGACACATTACCAAAAACATGAGGATGACGGCGAATCAGCTTTTGAGAAATCCCTTCAGCCACTTCCTTCAAAGAAAATTGTTCGTATTCGCCAGCGATTTGTGATTGTAGGACAACTTGTAAAAGTAAATCGCCCAGTTCCTCAGCAATAGCCTTTTTATCCCCACTATTGATAGCATCTACCACTTCATAGGCTTCTTCTATCACATATGGTGTCAGCGTTTGGGGAGTTTGTGCCAAATCCCAAGGACAACCCCCATCAGGAGAGCGCAACTTTGCCACTATATCAATTAATTCTTGTAACGCCGCCAAAGTCTCAGCGTTCCTCTGGGTTTGATTAGTTTCCATAATTAAAAACTCTGTGTCCTCTGCGTTCTCTGCGGTTCAAAATACTCTTTTGTAATTGGCAAGCAGAATGCCTACCCCATAGTATATTTATGACTTTGTGCGGCTGTTTCTAGTTTTTACTTTACCCCTACTACTACCGCGACTCGTCGCTTTACGTTTCTTCATTTTCGCACGCGGCGGCAGCAATCCACGCACTCCCTGTTTTTGGAAACGCTTGTACGCCGAGCCGCCCCAATCGCTGAGAGAATGACTCATAGCACCAAGTTCCAGTCCTACGAATAAGGTAAGAAATTCCGTACTGTAACGAGTCAGCGTGAATGTGACAGTTTCGCCTACAGCCTGCCAATTTAATTGCATATTCCACAGCTTTTCGACAACAAATAAAGCAAAAACTGCCGCGATCGCTATCAAGCCGCCTAAATAAACGACTCGCAGGGTCGTGCCGATGATTGGTCCGTGAGATAATAAAGAACGATGGCGCAGACTTTTTTGATAAGGTAACCAAATAAAGCGCAAGAAGCCCCAGCGTTGGTAGGGGCGGGAGTAAATGTCCAAGTCGGGACCGAACATCAGCCCTCCAAACAGAAACCCACCAGCAACCAACAAAGTCAAGTTACTGCTGTTGGTTTGCCAGAAAGTTACACCAGTCACCAACGGCAAAGCCCATAAAGTAATGCGATCGTGAGTCCGACCAGAGGGCATAAGCAATTTTATGATTCGCTCATTAAAAATGTACAAGCCATTGCGACTCAGTAAGCTCTAAATTCAATGCAGGATAGCATAGAAGAGATTGGGATTGACCAAAGAAAAATTTTTCAAAAATACTATCGCGTTCTCAGAATTTATGTGCTACGATTATTTAGTGGATAAAACAGCGGGCAGTTAGCTCAGTTGGTAGAGCGCCTGCCTTACAAGCAGGATGTCACTGGTTCGAGTCCAGTACCGCCCATTTACCGCTAAGTTGAAATCATTAAGGCAAGATAGACTTTGCTATGCAATTTTAAGCTTAGTTCGTCGCCATGACTAACTAGGCTTGAAGGATTTAGCAGAAATCGCACTTTTCGTAAATGTAGTTTCAAACCCTGAAACAGGGTAAACTGCACCAAGCAGAACCGAAGTCAATTCATTGCTTTGAAACGGAGAAGGGGGGATTCGAACCCCCGTTAGGTTGCCCTAAAACGCATTTCGAGTGCGCCGCATTCAACCACTCTGCCACCTCTCCAAAGGCATGATATTCCTATAATAAGCAATATATCATGAATTGGCAGTTTTTTAGAAAATAGATGTTTTATTTTCTCCTGCCTGAATAAATGTCTCAAACTGTCGGTTGGGTGTCCACTGGATAGCGCCGTCTCTGCCTGTAAAAAATAGTTTTGTTTGATTTTGGCTTAATTCAGACAGCGTTTTTTGGTCGAGCTTAGTGCTTGTGGCGATCGCCACCTGTGGTTGTAAGGCAGGAATGAATTCTTGTAAAGACTGACCAGAACACCACAATACTTGCGGACGAGGTAAACCTCCAGCTTGCAATAGCTGGCGCAATTCAGGTGTTTTCAGTTCACCTACTAACAGCCAATTTTGCCCTAAAATTTGCAACTGTAAGATGGGCAATTGGTTGTTGATTAATTGCGCGACTATCGAACCAGTATTGACAGTTTGACCGACTGACAATGGTTGATAAATTCCCTTACCCTTTTGCACTTCTTTTTGAATCACCTGACTCGTCATAGAATTTTCTAAAGTCGGAGAATAATCATAGAAAACTCCAATGGGCAAACGTTGCAATACCTCCACCCAGCCATTGTTGCCATTGGAATGGGAATCAGAAGCAATTGCCCAATCTATCTTATTGATACCTTGCTGTTGTAAAAATGGCAGTATAGTGAAGCGTCCTGTCCCTTCATTCCCACTATTAATGAGTGTCACCTTTCCATGGTCTTGAATCACTAAAACTGGTTCCTCGCCAGATGCTAGCACTGTTATCCGAAACAAGGTGTTTGCAGAATGCCAAACTGGAATGAATACCAAACCCAAGGCAATCATACCAGCAAACCACCACTGCTTTTGCCACCAACGCACTACCCATGCCAAGACAATTAATGTATATATTGCCAGCATCTGACCAGTGGATATGCTACCAACAGCAACTGTGCTTCCTGGTAAGCTTGCAAAAAATTCTACCAACTGTAGCAGCCAATGAATTGGATGATACAACAAATGAGCCAAAGTGCTTCCTGCATCAGGCAAAATTAAGCTTGCCAAGGCGCTTACCATTCCACCAATACTAATGACAGAAATCAATGGAGTGGAAAGGATATTGACTGGCAGAGTGTAAAGCGCTACCACACTAAAGACATTCAATAATAAGGGTAATGTCCAAATTGCAGCGGCTAGGGGAACTGCAATTGAAGATGCAATCATTGGTGGCAACCATTGCAAACGTTTTATAATCGCGGATGCTGTGACAATTAACCCCAGCGTTGCCAAGAAACTGAGTTGAAATCCTAAATCCCAAATCCATAAAGGATTAAATAGCAATAACAAAACTGCTGCAACCAGCAGTGATCCCAACTGTTTGACTTTGCGGCTTAATCCTAATCCAATAAGTGCCGCAAATCCCATAACCACGGCTCTAAGTACCGATGGTTGCAAACCTGTCAGAATTAAGAACAGAATGAGAGCTATGCTGCCAAGTGTAATTTGGGTTGCTTTTTTCGCCTTTGATGTTAAACCCAGTATTACACCCAAAATTAATGACGTTTGAAACCCTGACGCTGCCAAAGCATGAGCAAGTCCCACCTGCACAAAACGGTCTCGCGTATCATAGGGTAAATCAACAACTTTACTACCCAAAACCATAGCACTCAGAAGCGGACCTTCTGGGATACCCAACCAACGAACCTGCGATCGCACAATTCGTTGACGAACTTTCCACCATCCCCATTCATCCCCTTCATCCAGAATATTAACTTGCCGTCCACTCAGACCAGCAAAAGCACCTTCTTGTTGAAGAAATTTTTGAAAATCGAAAGCACCAGGATTTGATGGTGGTTTTGGTTTGTACAGAACGCCAGTCACACCAATTTGTTGACTGATGTGTAAGCCAGTTGCTTGAAGTAAAGGTACAGTGACATATAACTTTCCAGTCACTCCTTTAGTTGTACCGGCTGAACCACTGTCATTTCTTACCTCATCTAGCTGAGTTGCTTGTAACCACAATTGTCCCCGTCCAGAACGAGTCATGCGGGGTGTACTAAGCACCTCACCGCGAACAATAAAAAGTTGTTCTTGATTGTTACCATTTTCTGGCGGGAGGAATTTACTAATATCGTTTGCTTCTGGTGTCGGAACTCGTAATTGAAAGTAAAAGCTAGCCAACAGCCCCACCACACCAGCAATCAGCCACACTCTCGCGTGAGGAGTGGTTTGCGGTAACTGTGGCGGTGTCTTACTCTGTGTTTGGGAATTTTCCTTATTTTGTGGCGGTTTCCGTATATTTGGGCGTCGTCTTCCAAAAAAGATCCCTCCTACTACGCCCAAACCCAACACCCAAAAGCCACCCGACGGAACTGCTGTAAACAACAACCCCAGAATGTAACCAAGACAGATTATGACACCACTTGCCTGAATCATTAGACTTTTTGCAACAAACACCCGGCAAACAGAAGTTGTGACTATACAGGCTTAGTCTGTGCAGGCGTACTTTATGTGTTTATCCTGAGTAGACAAGCTTCATTTGTATAGTCCCAGACTTCCAGTCTGCCGAGGTATAAAGATTTTGGCAATAGGTCTATCAAAAACTCATACCCAATTTCAAACCCAACGCGGCGTGCACAAACAAAAGACAAAGTGCTGTGCTACCCAAATAAGCATGTAATACGCGTAATGACGGTTTATTACCTGCAAATCCACTCAAAGAAATTGCACCATTAATCAGTAACAGTAACAGTACAATCGAGCCAGTCCAAAAGTGGGGGCTTTCCAGAATTGGCTGATGATGCATGACTAATGCCAACAATCCGCCTGTGTAACCAAGCGCCATGAATAAAAACATCCACGGCGCTAATTTGCGATGGTCACTCCGACTTTTCATTGCAGCTTCTTTATCTTCAACAAGTCGCCCTCGCCAACCCGCCAATCCAACAAAGCTACCCATCACAAAAACGACAATAGCCATCATCACAGGATGTCCCCAATGCACTATAGGATGAGGGATTCCCAGAGAGCCAAACCACGCTGCAATTGGTTCCAAAACTTGGCTGAGATTGACCATTCCTCAAAAACCTTGACTTTTTTGCAACATCTAATGTAGCAATTTCTTGCATAAATCAAAACAAAAACTTAGGAAGGTCGGCTTTCTTTGTGTAACCTCACCCTTTTGGGCGAGGCAGTTTTACAAAGATTATGCGCTCAACTAGCGGCTTTCAACAATGGAAAACCCAGCTTTTCTCGTTGTTCTACATATAATTGCGCGACCTTACGCGCTAAATGTCGAATTCTTGCAATATATCGGGTTCTCTCTGTCACAGAAATAACTCCTCTGGCATCCAGTAAATTGAAGGTGTGCGAACATTTCAACACGTAATCCAGACTAGGTAACACCAGTCCTCGTTCACTCAATTGCTGCACTTCCTGTTCGTACAAGTTAAATAATGTAAGCAGCATCTCAGGATTTGAAGCTTCAAAGTTGTAAACACATTGCTCAATCTCTCCCTGGAGGTGGACATCTCCATATGTGATGTTATCCGTCCACTGAATTTTGGTCATTGCTTCAACCCCCTGGAGATACATTGTCAGTCTCTCCAAGCCATAAGTCATTTCAATGGACACAGGACGGCAATCAAGCCCTCCACATTGTTGGAAGTAGGTAAATTGAGTAATTTCCATCCCATCTAACCAGACTTCCCACCCAGTACCCCAAGCTCCTACCGTTGCATCTTCCCAATTGTCTTCTACAAAGCGGATATCGTGATCCTCAGGACGAATTCCTAAAGCCCTCAAGGAATCGAGATAAATCTCTTGAATATTATCTGGTGAAGGCTTAATCAGAACTTGAAACTGGTAATAGTGTTGGAAGCGATTGGGGTTTTCACCGTAGCGCCCGTCAGTAGGGCGACGACAAGGCTCAACATAAGCGACAGCCCATGGTTCTGGTCCCAACGCTCTTAAAAAAGTATGGGGGTTCTTTGTGCCAGCGCCCTTTTCAATATCGTACGGTTGGGCAATCAAGCAACCGCGATCGCTCCAGAACTTCTGCAATACAGCTATAACTGACTGAAAATTCACAACTACCCTTCCTTCATCACTCTTGAGTGCATCTCCCATTTTTGCCTAAACCCGTGCCAGCGAGCAGTTTTGGGTAGTCTAAAAAAAAACTTGGAAAATTTCTGAAAAAGGAGTTGACAATTCTAGAGTGGGTCGTTATATTGAATAAGTGCCTGAAGAGCGGACGCCGAAACAAGGCAAAGCCGAAGGCAAAGAACCTTGAAAATTTTATAGTTTTGAAAGCTAGTATACACCTTAAGCGTTGCGGTAGTAAACAATAAAACCCTAGGCTGAAGGTTAAAAAAATCAGCTAAAACAAAGAGCGTACACGAGTGATATTCACTCATGTACAAGGAATCAAAACGGAGAGTTTGATCCTGGCTCAGGATGAACGCTGGCGGTATGCTTAACACATGCAAGTCGAACGGGCTCTTCGGAGCTAGTGGCGGACGGGTGAGTAACGCGTGAGAATCTGGCTTCAGGTTCGGGACAACAGTTGGAAACGGCTGCTAATACCGGATGTGCCTGTGGGTGAAAGATTTATCACCTGAAGATGAGCTCGCGTCTGATTAGCTAGTAGGTGTGGTAAGAGCGCACCTAGGCGACGATCAGTAGCTGGTCTGAGAGGATGACCAGCCACACTGGGACTGAGACACGGCCCAGACTCCTACGGGAGGCAGCAGTGGGGAATTTTCCGCAATGGGCGAAAGCCTGACGGAGCAATACCGCGTGAGGGAGGAAGGCTCTTGGGTTGTAAACCTCT
>JXCB02000023.1:0-323361 GCA_000828075.3 Tolypothrix campylonemoides VB511288
TTGACCAATTAGAGCATAACCGAGAAGTTTTAGAATATTACGACCAACCGCCGCCCTTGGAATTAAATTACTTTTCAAAAAGCGATCGCCAAGTTCGTACAATGCATACTCCTGATTTTTTCGTAATCGAAGTAAACTGGGCTGGATGGGAAGAATTTAAACCAATTAGTGAATTAATCAAAAAAGCACAACACCAACCCAACCGCTACGTCCAAGATGAAACCGGAAATTGGTTTTGTCCACCAGGAGAGGAATATGCCCAAAAATATGGGCTTAACTACCGGGTCAGAACAGATCAGGAACAAAATACAATTCGGTTGAGAAATTATCAATGGTTAGAACCCTATTTTCAAGCAAAAGATTTAGAAGAAAACAAGAGCCTTAATCAAACAATATTATCTGTAGTAAAAGAAATTTACGGAATAACTTATAGCAAATTACTATTAGCCATAAATGGAATTAGTCCTGATGAAATCAATAGTTTAATTGCCTCGGAAAAGCTCTTTATCAACTTTAATACTGCCCCTTTAGCCGAACCTGACCGCGTTCATATTTTCCTCACAAGAGAACAAGCTGAACTCTATGAAAAAAAGGGATTATCAGACCTAACAGAAGATTCCTCTATTCGGAGTTACGAAAAAGTTCAAAAACTTCTGCTGAAAGCACGTCCTCAAGATTTAGAAACCGCTAATGCTCGCTATGAAGCCATTAAACCATACTTAGAAGAAAATTCTCTACCTATTACCAAAGCCAGTCGCAGTATTCGTCGTTGGCGTCAAAAATATCAGCAAGCACAAAAACTATATGGAGAAAATCATGGTTACGTTGGCTTACTCCCCAAACATTTAGATAAAGGTCATCATCAAAAACTAGAACCAGCACTCTTAGATTTTATGGCAGAATTCATTAAACAACATTACTTTACTGCCAAAAATAGACGAGTTAGTGGAGTCTATCGAGAATTTCAATTAGCCTGTAGTCAACAACAACCTCCCTTTAAACCTCCCTCAGAAAAAACGTTTCGCGAGCAGATTAAACGACAAAAAAATTATCAACTCACCCAAGCCCGCCAAGGCTCAAAAGTAGCCAAACAAACTAAGCCCTTTCACTCAATCAGTGGAATGCCTAAAGATGGAGAATTACCTTGGGAAAATGCTCATATTGACCACACTTGCTTAGATATTAACCTAGTTAGTTCCTTAATTTCCCTAGCAACTTGTAATATTAGTAGTGCTATTTCCAGTGAACAAATCAGCTTAGGTCGTTGTTGGGCAACTTTTCTGGTAGATGGTTATAGTAAAAGGATTTTAGCGCTCTATCTTTCTTTTGAACCACCCAGTTATCGTAGTTGTTTAATGGTAATTCGGATTTGTGTCAAAAGGTTTGGTCGATTACCTCAAACCATAATTACCGATAATGGAAAAGAATTTCACAGCGTCTATTTTAAACAACTTTTGGCTTATTACAAATGTAATCATAAATATCGCCCTTCAGGAGAACCTCGTTATGGAAGTCCTGTGGAAAGAGTATTTGGAACAACTAACACCTTATGGTTACATGAATTACAAGGAAATACCCAAATTCTCAAAAACAACAGACAAGTAACCAAGTCCGTCAATCCCATTCATCAGGCTGTTTGGACAATTGGTGAACTTTATCAATCATTAGAAACATGGGCTTATTCAATTTATGATAATCGACTTAATTCAAGTTTAGGACTTTCCCCATTTCAAGCTTATGAAACTGGTATTCAATTAGGAGGTATTCGAGAAAGTCGTCGTTTGGAATATGACCAAACCTTTTTAATTTTAACCTTACCTTCACCTCACAGTGGCGATACCCGAATCGTACAGCCCGGAAGGGGAGTGAAAGTGAACCATATTTATTATTGGTGTCATGCTTTCCGCGATCCAGAAGTGGAGAAAACAGCAGTTGAGGTCAAAATTGACCCGTTCAATGTCAGTGTTGCCTATTGCTATGTGAAAGGGCTGTGGCATGAATGTACCTCGAATCATTATCCCTATCTCCAAGGGCGCACGGAAAAAGAACTACAAGTAATTAGCACTGACTTACGCCAACGCAAGAGACATCAAGGTCAAGCAACGGTTTTGTCTAATACTGAATTGATGGAACATTTACAAGGAGCTTATCAAGTCGAGGAAAAATTGCTCAAACAACGCTTGCAAGCTTTAGAAAATCAAACGGTACTTAATTTGATTGAAGGAAAACAACTTTCTCAAAATAGTCTTCAAACGACTTATTTTTCTGAGAGTGAAGACCATTCAGATGTCTTACAGAATAATGCTGATAATGAAGAAGCTCTTGAATCTTACGGAGAATTTTAACGAATGCAACAACAGCGATTACCTCAAGAATTATTGCAAGCTTCTACATCTGAAAGGGTCACATTTTTTGTGAATTACACAATGGCTCATCCTCATCTAATTCAGGCTTTTAATGAAGTAATGCAATCGGTTTATCAAGCACCAGGGATTTCCTTAATTTTTGTAGTAGGAGCAACCGGAGTAGGGAAAACTACCTTACTGCGCCGTTTAGAGCAAAAACTAACCGAGAAAGCCTTACCTGAATTAAAGCACAATCAGGGTAAAGTCCCTGTAATTGGTTTAGAGGCTAAAGCCCCAGAATTTAGTCAGTTTGATTGGAAAGATTTTTATATTCGTCTGTTAAAAGTACTAAATGAACCTTTAATCGAAAAAAAGATTAATTATGGGCAATCTTGCTCAAAGTGGCGGAGTGCAGTGGAATCGGCTTTAATTCATCGTTCTCCCGATGCTTTTTATATTGATGAAGCCCATCATCTTGCTATGTTACCTAGTGGTCGGAAATTAAAAGATCAACCCGAAACTCTCAAATCTCTAGCCAATCTAACTCAAGTGAAGATTATTCCCACTGGAACTTATGATTTATTACCTTTAATTGATTTAGGAGATCAGTTATGCCGACGTAGTAAAACCATTCATTTTCAACGGTATCATGCTGATAATTCGCAAGAGGCTAAAGCGTTTAAAAGTGTGGTGCAAACTTTTAGTCAATATCTTCCTTTACCTCAACAGCCAGATTTATTATCTAATTGGGAATTTCTTTATGAGAGGAGTTTAGGTTGTGTAGGTATTCTTAAAGATTGGCTTTCTGTAACACTTAATGATGTTTTAGAGAGTGATAGAAATGCTCGGACTATTACTTTATCTGACTTGCAACGTCATGCTTTGGGAGTCCGTCAATGTTTGGTAATGCTGAAATCTATTTCAATAGGTGAACAACAACTACAAGAGTCATCAGAGGATTTACTCAAACTACAAAAAGACTTGAAACTAATCCCCTTATCTCATGGTACTGCTCAGGAGAAACACAGCCAAAGCAAGAAGAAGCAAAAAAATCCGAAAAAGCAGATTGCACAAACTTCTCCTCGCCGTTATCCCTTAAAAAAGGAGGAGTCAGAAAAGGAGGAGAAAGAAACAGACTTTTTTCATTCCTTATGATTCTTGGAATTTAACGATTCAAAATCTACCTAAAAGAAGCCACCTTTATCCTCTGCAACCAATAGGTTTAGGAACTCCTAATACTGAGAGTTTAAGTAGCTATCTGCAAAGATTAGCTCGACAGCATTGCCTTCGACCTTGGCAACTTTATACTTATGAACTCGTTCCCTTGATTCAACATGAGGAATATTTATTGCAGAAAGATACTAAAAAAACTTCCATTAAACAGATATTTTTAACGAACAAAACAACTTCTTCTAATTTATCAGTTCTCAATGGATTTCAATCTATTACTCCAATCATTGTTTCGGCTATAGAACAGTTAACATCTCGTCAATATTTATACTCTTTAACTTTAATCAGTTGGCTGAAAGTCCTTGATTCAGTAGAGCCACTTTTGAAACATTCTTGTGCTTGGTGTCCTTATTGTTATCAAGTCTGGCGAGAGCAAGGAGAAGTTATTTACATTCCTTTACTCTGGCTAATCGAAAATGTTAAGTTTTGTCCTCAACATCGCATTTTATTAGAGAATACTTGCCCCTATTGCCATCAAAGAATGTTAAATTTTTGCCAACCAGGCTATTGTTCTCATTGTGGAGAATGGTTAGGTCAAAGAAAGCCTCCCCTTAATTTGGCTACTTATTTTAGCTCGGTAGAATATTTGGAAAACTATCAACGAAACATCTCTTGCTTACAAGAGTTAATTGCGATTACACCTTCTTTATCAAAACGACCTCAGATTCAGGATGTTTATTTGTACCTCCATGAACGTTGCGTGCATCTTGATGAAGAAGGGTTAAAAGACCTTTCTTTTTCCTTTTGGATTAGATCCCACTTAATTTCTAATCCTCAACGCTGTAATCATGCTTACAGACCTGGCATTTCTTTGGATTTTCTCTCTGAAATTGTCCGTTGTTTTAATATTACTCCAAGTCAACTTTTCCTTTAGTTTTTTTCATGTGATTTTTTTAACATTTTTGGAAGGTAAAGTTGGACATCTATTTTTGGAAGGTAAAGTTGGACAACCTGGACAGAATCTTCTTCAAGTCACACTTTGCCTATGACCCAACTGCAGCAAAGCTTACTCACATCTTGCACCAATAAAAATTGATGTTAATATTACACACAGTATGAAGCCTAAAGCCTTTATTTTCCCGATAAAATCCAAGAAAAATAATGTAGCTTTATTGAGCGGCTTTTGACTAAACCGAGGTTTATACGGATAGGTGCAAGATCTGAGCTTACCTATTAGAGCACAAATTTCTCTCGCTGTTTGGCTAGTTGCAGTCTTTGTTGGATATCTCGCAATTCCTGCCCTAAGCGTAGCCGAGAAGCATCACTAGGATCAGATGCTAAAAATAGGATTGTAATAGAATTCTCACTGTTCATTCATCTTCGCACAAATCTAATTGCCTACCAATATACCTTTGGGTCTGGTGATTCTATTAAGTTATCCCAGATTAAACTTTATATATCCAAACCTATAACCGTTAACTCAGGCGGATGCTCAACGCTGAATTGATAATATATCTCACGTATGGCGTGCGGTGGAAGAGTCAAAGCCCATTCCAATATTCCCATTTCACCAAGTTGAATTTGTGGGTTGCTACGGCTGAGACGGACTTTAATTTGTTCGTTGCGGCTGACTGGTAATTGTTCAGTGAGTTTTAAATTTGCTTCTTGATTTTGTAAGTTCGTAATAACTATCTGATAACCATAAGTAATTTTCCGATTGTTACCAATCAGTTTTTTGTCTACCTGACGCTCAATTAAATCACGCTTAATTTTCAAACCTTCGTCAATCCCTAAGTTAAGCGTAAACTCTTGCCCTGGTGCAACATTCTCTAATTGAGTTATGCCAACAAATGTATTATCTCGGAAAATATTTGCTTTCCCTGGTAACATCACTGCATTGGTACTATTTTTCACATTTGCTTGTAGATAAGCAAAGCTAAGAGAGCGTGGTACTGCTACATACTCAAAGCTACAAGGGAAATCGTCATTAAAAATTGTCGTTTTATGAGGTGCGCCATCACTGGGAATGTTTCCGCCAGTACTTAGTTTAAAAGTGGCTGCACTTCCTTCTTTAGAAACTTCTGCGACAAGAGTTTCAGCAACAACGAGATTTTCCTCTGGTTGTTCGCTGTCTATAGTAGTTTGATTTTCTCCACTAGCAGGAGCAGGCATAGCCACAGAAGCAACTTGTAGAGGCGATAATCTTCGCATACGCGTTAACTCTAGCGGGCGTGGTACATCAATATACCAAGGTTCCAATTTAGGTGGTATAATTCCCAGCCCTGGTTTAGCGGTAGAAAGGGTAAGAGATACATTTGTCCAATCTTCACCAGTATTTTGGGTAACTTCAGCAAGATAGGCAAGGTTGATACAATTACTACTCGTACTTGCCTGCAAGTCATACAACGGAGTCCAACTGGCAGAACTAACCACGTAAGAGACTTCTAGCTCAAAGTTTCCAGCACCTCCAGGCTCAATTGCCACACTCAAGCTAAAACTTTCTTTAGGATGGGGTGTTTGTATCTGTTGTAACTGCTGACGCAGGACTTGTAGCTGCTTGTCTAATTCCTGCTGTTGGACTTTGTACTCTGCTGTGGAAATAGCATACTCGCTATACTGGCTTCCTAAAAAATTGAGAAAATCCAAAGTCTCGCTCAGGCTAAGATTTTTACGCGACAGACTCTGTGCAAAGGGTTCTTCTGTCTTTTCACGCAAGCCTTCAATAAACTTTGACTGCAAAGCCAAAGCATCGATTTGCGCTTGCAGAAGGTTCCATTCTGCTTCTAATTGCTGGATTTGCCTTGCCAGATGGATCAGCCGTTCGGCGGAGGGTTCGGTGGAGAAAACCCGTTCTGTACTCACTCCCAGCAAGCGCACTGCAACCTCACCTGTACCGCTAACCCTGACTGACTCTGTTTCTATGGTGGCTGGGATTTGGGTAATTTCTAATTCTCGTTCCAGTCCGGTCAGTGGTACAACACCCCGTCGTGTCACAAGGGCTTGGTCAGTATACACCGTAACAGCCACAATTTCGGTTTCTACTGTTTTTCGCACAGGTAGTACTTCCGGGTTAGTCACTGCCAGTCCCCCATTGTGAATGTCTTTGCTGGTTATTCAATAGTAAAGTAGAACGTTGCTCCTTGACCGACAGCCGCCTCTACCCAAATGCGTCCTTTATGTTTATGGATAATGCGTTGTACTGATGCCAACCCTACACCTGTACCGGGAAACTCATTGTCGGAGTGTAGGCGCTGGAAGGGGCGGAACAGTTTATCGGCGCGCTTCATGTCGAAGCCGGCACCATTATCCCGCACGTAGAAAACAGATGAACCGTCACTTTCTTTTGTCACACCAAACTCGATGCGTGGTTGTTCAACTTTGGCAGAATACTTCCAGGCGTTGGACAGCAAATTTTCCAGCATCACCCGCAGGAGAACTGGATCTCCATTCACCGTTAGTCCTTGTGCAACGTGTGTTTCCACTTGACGATTTGCTTCAACAGCCTTGAGATGAGATAAAATTTCCTGAGCGATGCCGCTAAGGTCAACTGTTTCTCGCTTGAGTTCTACCTGTGTCAGCTTGTGCAAAGACAGCATGGCATCAATTTGTGTGTTTATACCCTTTGCGGAGGTAGACACGCGGTTCAGGTATTGCTTTGCCTGCTCGTCGAGTTGATTGTTGTATTTCATCTGCAAAAGCTCACTGAAGCCTATAATGCTCCTGAGAGGCGATCGCAAGTCATGAGAAATGGTATATGAAAAAGCCTCCAATTCCTGGTTTGCGGCTTCTAGCTCAGATGTTCTCTGCCGCACGCGTTGTTCTAGTTCGCTGTACACCTGAACGTTTTCCATTGCTACGGACGTGCTGTCAGCCAAAGCTTGGATCAGGTGTACCTCCTTTGGGGTAGGAGCGTGTTTTTCAGCCCAGTAATTGCCAATAGCGCCAATAGGTGCTTCCTTGCGGATTGGCACCATAACCAAGCTTTTGATAAAAGTTGGTTCATATGCTTCAATTGGGATGCGCTCATCACCGTACACATCCTCAATGATGGCTTGCTGTTGGTTCAGCATACACCAACCACCCATACAGATGTCAATTGGAAAGCGGCGACCTTTCCACAAAGGCTGGATAGCGTTTTCCTCAGCGTAGTAGCACATATTGCCTTCACGCAGGACAAAGGTTGCTCCATCAGCGCCCGTTAGTTCTCGTGCTGCACGACGTACTATAGCTGTAATCTCATCTAAACTGCGTGCAAGCGAGAGTTCCTGAACAACAGTCACCAAGAGTTCCATCGCCTGGTTGTAGTGCTCTAGCTGCTGACATGAAAAACGTTCAAGGGCATATCGAGCGATGAATGGCAATCGCCACAATTGCTCTTTAGAAATGTACTCTAAAGCACCCATACGCAAGTATGCTGCGGCTTCCTTCTCATTGACATTCCCAGAAACAAAGATGAAGGGAACTTTGGGGTACTTTTGATGAGCAATCTCAAAGGCAGAACGCCCAGAAAACCCTCCAACTCCATTTTCTGAAACGATTAAATCAAAACCGCCTCGTTCAATAGCACTGATGTACTCACTGCCCGTCTTAACTACCTGTGCTATTACCTCCCAGCCATCCTTAACCAGCACACGCTCAATCCGATGTGCGTCAAAGACATTGTCTTCAAGATGGAGAATGGCTACGTTCATAATTCACACCCAAAAGCAGATTGTCCACTGCTGGTGAAAATGATTCTATAAAAGATTTTCTAAATGATAGTTCTACCTGACTTGAAAATAGAACTCCGCAGCTAGAAACGCAGAACGCAGAAGAAAAAATAAATTTTCATGTGTCCTGGTGTACGCAGTTCATGATGGCTATTTAACTATTGTCCTCTACTTGGAAAAAACTAGAACCTGCGGTTTGATGAGCAAATTGCTTTGCTGCCTCCAGTAAATAGTCAAAATAGGTACGAGCAACAATAGATAGCTGTTTTCCAGATGGGTAAACCATGTACCAATTGCGTGGAATCGGAAAGTGTTCGACATCCAAAATCGTTACATCCTGAACATCGGTAATTAATGTATGTCGAGATAAAACTGAAATTCCTAAACCACCGGCAATTGCTTGCTTAATCGCCTCGTTACTCCCTAATTCTAGTTTAACCTTGACCACGACTTCATGCTCATCGAATAATTTCTGCACTGCTCGCCGCGTTCCTGAACCTGGTTCCCGCATAATGAAAGGTTCATCAGCAAGACGTTGAATGGGGATATTTTTTTCCTTTGCGAGCGGATGATTAAGCGGTGCCAAAACGACCAAGGGATTTTCTAAAAATGCCTGGCAACTGACATCTAGATGTTCGGGAACTTGGCTCATGATATACAAGTCATCCATATTGGCGCTCATGCGTTCCAAAATCCCTTCATGATTTGTCACTTGCAGGGCGATATCAATTCCTGGGTAAAGTTGGCAAAACCGACCTAATAAACGTGGAATGAAATATTTAGCAGTTGTAATCACTGCCAAGCGTAATTGCCCTTGCTTTAACCCTTTTAAATCTGCCACTTTCATTTCAAATTGGGCAATTGTGTCGAAAATTTGCCGACAAGTGGCAAAGAGTTCCCGTCCCGCTTCCGTAAGATAGAGACGCTTTCCTACCTGCTCAAATAACGGCAACCCTACTGATTTCGTCAGCTGCTTAATTTGCATCGAAACAGTGGGTTGGGTAAGAAAGAGTTCCTCTGCGGCGCGAGTAAAGCTACCATGACGTGCCGCCGCCTCGAACACCTTCAACTGGTGCAGCGTCGCTTGATTCAAGGGTTATTCTCCTCTAATAGGCATTCTATAGATATAGTCTAGTATCACGGAACACTTGAAATTGATGTAGTTTTGCTTATGTAAAAGTTACAAGTGAGAGATAATAGATAAAAATCTATTAATCCTATTAGAAAAATGCTATTTTCTTTATCAATTTGAAAAGTTATGATTCAAAAAAGCAACAACAGCGTAAGATGCCTTCCAGCCAAGGTGACAAACCTTGATGGTGGACGACTCAGGTTACGAGTTATGAGTTATGAGTTATGAGTATTTACTCCTAACTCCTCAACCCCAGTTAGCTTATGGTCGGCAGCCTCCGCAGGCAACTGGCTCCTCTTAACTCCTAACTTTTTTTGTGTCAATCATTCTTCAGTCATTTTTAGAGGTAACCTGGTTAAATCGGGCAATTGCACGAGTTCTGTTTCTCCGACTTGCTCCTTGATATTGACTGGCAATTTTAACGGTTGACGTTCTTCTATCCAGCAACTTGCTACTGGCAAGGTTTGCTCCAGTTCTTCCAATGGTCTTGGAATCACCATCACTGCATTCAATTCCCCAATGCGTTCTGCCTCGTACATACCAGCTTCCACTGCCACCGCTACATTTGCCACAGAGCCGCGAATAATCGCTGTACACAAACCCGCACCAACTTTTTCGTACGCTGCCAATTGGACATCGGCAGCTTTCAGCATCGCATCAGCAGCTCCCACCAACGCCGGAAACCCCCGCGTTTCTACCAAACCAACTGCCAGATCGCTCAGACGGTTGTAGTTGCCTTCAGCAAGTGCGCTGAGGCGACTGCTGATAGGCAGCACGGCTTCCAAGTTGGGATAAGGTCGGGGAATCACCAAACTAGAAACGAACTGACCAAATTGTTCAGCAGTTTGAACGCCAGATTCTACCGCTAGACGCACATCGGCGATCGCACCTCTGATAATAGCAGTACAGTGACCACCGCCGATTTTTTCATATCCAATCAGGTGAACTCCAGCTGTCTTGAGCATCATATCCGCTGTACCAACCATTGCTGGAAAACTACAGGTAGACACTAATCCCAAAGCACTGTCCTTAAAAATATCTCGATGGCGGGATGCCTGCTCACTTATAAACCGTTGATTGTAAGCCTCCATTCAAATTCTCCAGGATACTCAATTGTTAGTTGCTCTTTAAAGTTAACAACTTAACAATAAAAACTTATTCAGACTGACCGTCAGATGTAGGTTTGTTCAAGGATTGCTTATGGGGAAACAATGTAACTAACAGCTTTTGTATGCTTTCTTGCCCGTAAATGTGAGTAGTGATTTGTGAGTCTTGAGGGGGGGCTGGGGGGGATGAGGGAGTGAGGGAGTGAGGGAGTGAGGGAGATGAGGGAGATGAGGGAGATGGAGGTGGGGAAGACTTGGGAATTAATTCTTCCTGCTGTTGTGTTTGTCCCCCACTCCCCAAGTCTTTTTGTCTGCCTGTCCCATTTTCCGAGTTTGTATTACCAGAAGCAAGGTCATTTGTGGAGAGTTCAGGCTGTTTTGTCTCATTGATTGGTTTAGGAGATTCAGTTAGGTGCCGACTTGAATCTCCGAAAACAGAGCCAGCAGCAACGACTTGCCCAGGTTCAACAGAACAATTGAAAATTGTTGTTGCTGCCCCTATACAAGCATTTGCCCCTATTTTGCCTTGACCAACCATCAAAAGACCGGCTCCCAGGTTTGCTCCTGCTTCTACTTCTAAGGTTCCTTCATGGACTTGGAGAATTGACCCCATACCAACACAGACCCCTGAACCGATGATTATTTTGCTATTTGGAGCCGCTTGGAGTATCACACCTGGTGCAAGTACTGCACTGGGATGAATTATCACCTCGCCACTTATGTAAGAATCAAAGTCATAACTTGGGCGCAGTGACGGCACAGACATGGGATGTAACCTCGGAAGCCGGAATTATGTAAATAGTGAAGAAACAACACTGAAGAAAGAATCAAGAAAAAATTCTTCTATCTTCTATCTTCTATCTTTCTTCACGGACGTTGAATAATTGTTTCAAGTACGCGACGCTTAGCTTTGGGGTCAATACCAATGAGCCGCACGTATTCGCCTTGGTATTCATTAAGATAGCCTTCTAATGCTGCTGCTGCTTGTTGTGGAGAATGAGCTTCAATTTGCCCGCAACTTGCCCAGGAACCTGTACGGAATCGTCGCTGATCTACGTGCTCTGCGCTAATTTTATACCCACTGTTTATGAGTTGCTGTAGCTGTTCTACTACCTCGGAACTTAAGCGGGTACTGGTTGCTGATGCCTTTGCAGAAGAAGTCGCAGCAGGCGCACTAGCAAAGGACTTAGAACTGCCAGATGAACTGCCAGATGAACTCACAGAACCGTTGGGGCGTTGGATAATGCTTTCTAACACCCGCCGCTTTGCCTTGGGGTCAATACCAATCAACCGCACGTACTCACCTTGGTGACTATCTATACAATCTTCTAAGGCAGCAACAACTTGTTTTATGGAAGTTGCTTCTATTGGTGTGCAACTTTGCCAAGAACCTGTGCGGAAGCGACGCTCATCTACGTGTTCCATGCCAATTTTGTAACCACCTGCTAGGAGTTGGTTGACTTGGTCTACAGTTTCAGCACTGAGTTTGCCACTGCCACTACCATTACTGTAACTATGAGCGTTACCATTCCCGTTGTAGCTTTTATTTGTTTGGTTAGTAGGAGCTTTGAAGTTTGCTGGTGCTTGCACCGCCCCATCTGGACGTTGAATGATGGTTTCTAGGACGCGCCGTCTGCCTTTGTCAATGCCAAATAGACGAACGTACTCGCCCGAGTGTTCGTGAAGACAACCTTCCAAAGCTGCGATCGCCTCACCAACCGATCTCGCTTCTATTGGTGTGCAACTCTGCCAAGAGCCAGTGCGGAACCGCCGTTGATCTACGTGTTCCGTACCAATTTTATACCCTTGATCTAAAAGATAGCGTAATTGTTCTACTGTTTCAGTACCCAAGCTACTGCTCGCCACGTCATTACTCCTTTCTAACTCTTCAAACTCAAACTTATTACCGTTGCTTGTATAAGATTTCGTTAACTCATCCCGAATAGTTTTTATACAATTACTATCCGCAGCACACAGATAACCCGATCGCAACGCCTGATTAATCCCAATCACATGATGAGCAAATTGCTTATCCTGTGCCTGCACATCTGGCAGACGGTCCGCTTGTTGTTGAGTAGTAATTATTGCTCCAGATGGTACGTATTTTCCTGGTGGTATTTCCACATCTTGAATCAGAGCGTGCATCATCACGATGCAACCTGCTCCCACCCTAGCGTTAAACACCGTGGAGCGAAAACCTATAAAGCAATTGTCTCCAACATAAGCTGGTCCATGAATCAGAGCCATATGGGTAATGGATGCATTGCTGCCAATCCATACCGAGTATTCATTTTGGTCATCGCCAATAACTCGACCTTGCTCCAACCCATGTACGACAACACCATCTTGTAAATTGGTGCTTTCGCCTATATGAAACGGTGTGCCTTCATCCGCTCTAATCGAAGTCCCCGGAGCAACGATTACATTTGCGCCTATCTCTACATCCCCAATAACGTTGGAAAAAGGATGTATAAATGCGGTTTCATGGATTTTTGGCTCTGCTAAACTCCTTGACCACGGGGTTGGGGGTGCCGCCGTGCTGCGGACTGCCATCGCTAGATTCCTCCTCTATTGTCATTTGTCCTTAGTCCTTAGTCCTTTGTCATTTGTTTAGAGCTAATGACTAATGACTAATGACTAATGACTATCTATACTGGTCTTTTTTGCTGTAAATCAGGCGGTCTTTGACGTTAACCGTATCAATTATTGCCACCACTGCTGCGTCTACTGGACGCTGTTCGTTACCCAGAACTTGACGGGCGGCGCTACCACGACTAACAAGTACCCACTCATCCACTCCCGCACCAACATTATCGGCTGCTACCTCGTATTCTGGCAGAATACGTCCTTCTTCATCGACTAATTGCAAGAGCAGTAGTTTGACACCTCTAAGACTTGGGTCTTTTTGAGTGCTAACTACTGTGCCGCGAACTTTGGCAATGTGCATTACAAGTTATGGTCTTGGGTTATAGGGACGAGTTATTGCGTTAACATTCTCCCGGAACTGCTCCACATCTTCTGTATAACGAATTGGCAGGACGTATTCTAGGTTTTCGTGAGGACGAGCAATGATGTGGGTAGACAATACTTGTCCGCCGTTAACTCGCTTCACTGATTCAACTCCAGCGCCAACTGAAGCTTGTACTTCAGAAACGTCTCCCCGCACAATCACTGTAACCCGACCGCTACCAATTTTTTCGTAGCCGACTAAAGTCACGCGCGCTGCTTTCACCATCGCATCTGCTGCTTCTACTACCGCAGGGAACCCCAAGGTTTCCACCATTCCTACTGCAATTGACATGAGTTTTTATCCTTAGCTTTCAAGATAATTAAACACAAACAAAAACACAAAAAGGTAAATCGAACAAGAGTTTCAGATTTTAAACCTGTCAAGCTTAAAGTGCGGAATTGCTCATAGCTCGATCAATAACGCGAATCTAAAATCCAAAATTGTTACGTACGGAACTGATCCACAGCTTCGGTGTAACGAATAGGCAATACGTATTCCAAGTTCTCGTGAGGACGAGCAATGATGTGAGTGGATAGTACTTCACCACCATTGACTCTTCTGGCTGCTTCCACTCCAGCCGCAACTGAAGCTTGTACCTCAGAAACGTCTCCTCGAACAATCACAGTCACCCGAGCGCTACCGATTTTTTCATACCCGACTAAGGTGACACGAGCGGCTTTCACCATCGCATCTGCTGCTTCTACTACCGCCGGAAACCCTTTTGTTTCAATCATTCCAACTGCAATTGGCATCGCAGAACTCCCACAAAATTATTGAAATATGTACCGTTTTGGAAAATTTTTGACGAGGATGCTCATCTTGAGCTGCAAAAGCATTTCCTAATTAAGCATAGAAAAGCTTTGCGCCCCTGACAATATAAATTACCATAATAGTTTATAATAAAATAAATTAAAAAAGCTTAACATCATTTGATAAAGCTGATTTTACTCAACCGAACTTCACAGATCCCTGGAGTAGCCACTTCTGGTTTATAATTTTTTTATAACATTTGCTCAAACAGCTTCATAAAGGCAGGAATTCTGCCTTTAGATGAATGACTAAAAACTCAAGGAGTGATTACACAGTAGTCTTTCCTCGCTTTTTGCTTTTTGTGCAAAAAAAGCCTCAATAAATATATAATTTTTTATTATCTACCTTATAAATGGAGGTTTTTAAGTTAGTAATTTCAGCTATCCAATTAAAGACCAGTAAAAATCAGAAAATAATAATTTATGGAATATATTATATTTGTTTTGCCTTTGTAAGCTAGAAAAACGAAAGAATATAATTTAAATTGGATAATTTAAATTGTTCAAGTTAGGTTTCGTAAAAATCATTTCCTAAAGTGAAAAACCATTCTTTAGCTCAGCCATTAAGGTATATCTAAATGAATCAGTTGCTCTTTTCAACAAGTTGGTGGATACCTTTATATGGATTAATAGGTGCGCTTCTTACCTTGCCGTGGGCAATGGGATTAGTTCGGCGCACAGGACCAAGACCAGCTGCTTATTTCAACTGGTTGGCAACGGTTTTTGCTTTTATCCACAGCCTGTTTATATTCATTGACATTTGGAATAGAGAATCAGAAAATTTTCTGATTACCTGGTTTAAAGCGGCGGATTTTGATTTGTCGTTTGCTTTAGAAATCTCGCCAATCAGTATTGGAGCAACAGTTTTAATTACAGGGTTAAGTTTACTGGCACAAACTTACGCCCTTGGTTACATGGAAAAGGACTGGGCTTTAGCACGTTTCTTTGCGCTGATGGGATTTTTTGAAGCAGCGTTGAGTGGGTTAGCCATTAGTGACTCTCTATTTCTCAGCTATGCCCTTTTGGAAATGCTGACTCTTTCGACTTACTTGCTGGTGGGCTTTTGGTATGCTCAACCGTTAGTGGTTACAGCAGCGCGAGATGCATTTCTCACTAAGCGAGTGGGAGACTTGTTGCTGCTAATGGCAGTTGTGACGCTTTCCACCATAGCAGGTAGCTTGAACTTTTCCGACTTATATGAATGGGCGCAGACGGCAAACTTAAGTCCGACGACATCAGCCTTACTAGGTTTAGCGCTGATAGCAGGACCTGCGGGGAAATGCGCTCAATTTCCGCTGCATCTGTGGTTAGATGAGGCGATGGAAGGTCCCAACCCAGCTTCAGTGATGCGAAACTCTCTGGTGGTTGCTGGTGGAGCATATCTGCTATTTAAACTACAACCAATATTAGCGCTATCGCCAGTCGCATTAAATGCTTTGATCATTATGGGTACGGTGACAGCAGTCGGTGCATCATTAGTGTCGCTCGCCCAAATTGACATTAAACGAGCGCTTTCTCATTCCACAAGTGCATACATGGGATTAGCGTTTTTGGCGGTAGGGATGGAGCAAGGAGGAGTTGCTCTGATGTTGCTGCTAGCTCATGCAATTGCCAAAGCATTATTGTTCATGAGTTCTGGTTCAGTGATACTTACAACCAATACTCAAGACTTAACAGAAATGGGCGGTTTGTGGTCACGGATGCCAGCAACTACCACAGCGTTTGTTGTAGGTGCGGGTGGGATGGTAACGCTGCTGCCACTAGGAAGCTTTTGGGCAATGTTAGGATGGGCTGATGGCTTGGCTTTAATTAGCCCTTGGGTCGTTGCCGTCTTAGTATTGGTTAATGGTTTAACGGCATTGAATTTGACCCGCCTATTTCGCTTAATATTTTGGGGTACACCGCAACCAAAGACCCGCCGCACCCCAGAAGTTGGCTGGCAGATGGCATTGCCAATGGTATCCCTGACTGTAATAACTTTGTTATTACCTCTGATGTTGCAACAATGGTATCTACTACCTGATTGGGAAAGTATAAATTGGATAGTAGTAGGGTTGTTAGTATCGTCTACAGTTCTGGGGATAGGCATAGGGTCTAACATCTATCTGCACAAGGCTTGGTCGAGATCCACAGTCTTGGTATGGAGATTCTTGCAAGACTTGTTGGGTTATAACTTTTACATTGATCGACTATACCGAGTGACGGTAGTGAGTGCCGTCGGACTGCTTTCCAAAATTTCTGCTTGGAGCGATCGCTTTGTTGTTGATGGTCTCATTAACTTAGTTGGGTTTGCAGCAATTTTCAGTGGACAAACCTTGAAATACAGTGTTTCCGGTCGCTCTCAAGGATATCTGTTGACCATTCTTGTAGGCATCAGCGTCTTAGGTTTTTTCATTAGTTGGTCATTGGGCTTGCTGAATAAATTTCCGTTTTAGTCTCCTTGTTCCCCTTCGCCCTGTTTATCTATGCTCAGTGCTTTGCTTTTGGTGCCGTTGCTAGGTGCGGCTTTCATCAGTTTCTTGCCTGGCATCTCCCCAAAACTTTCCCGTCGAGTTGCCTTGGTCGTTGCCAGTATCGCCTTCTTATGGACTGCGGTACTTTCAAGCCAGTTTGACCCCGGGCAAGTGAATCAACAGTTTACCGAATTCTTTCCTTGGGTAGATGCTTTAGGATTGAGTTATCACCTGGGACTAGATGGTTTGTCACTCCCTTTGTTGCTTTTAAATGCGTTGTTGACTTGCATCGCCATCTACAGCAGCGATGAAAATATTGCGCGTCCTCGATTTTATTACTCTTTGCTGCTGCTGTTAAATGCTGGGGTGACTGGAGCCTTCATGGCACAGGATTTACTGCTGTTTTTCCTGTTTTATGAGATAGAACTGATTCCCCTATATTTTCTGATTGCTATTTGGGGTGGTGAAAAGCGGGGCTATGCAGCGACTAAATTTCTGATTTACACCGCTGTTTCTGGGATTATCATTTTGGCAAGTTTTCTCGGCATAGTTTGGCTGAGTGGTGCTTCTACCTTTGCTCTAGACGCCTTGAATACCAAGTCTCTGTCTTTGGAAACACAGATATTACTGCTAGTAGGAATTTTAATTGGTTTTGGCATCAAAATTCCCCTAGTTCCCTTCCATACTTGGCTACCAGATGCTCACGTTGAAGCATCAACACCGATTTCAGTGTTGTTGGCTGGAGTTTTGTTGAAGTTAGGAACTTATGGTTTACTGCGGTTTGGGATGAACTTGTTGCCCGAAGCTTGGAGTTATTTGGGTCCCGCTTTAGCAACGTGGGCGGTGGTGAGCGTGCTTTATGGTGCATCTTGTGCGATCGCCCAAACAGATATGAAAAAAATGGTGGCATATAGTTCGATTGGACACATGGGCTATGTGCTTTTAGCCGCAGCTGCTGGAACACCTCTCAGCGTGTTGGGAGGCATCATGGAAATGATTAGCCACGGCTTGATTTCTGCTCTGCTGTTTTTGCTGGTGGGGGTTGTGTATAAAAAAGCAGGAAGCCGCGATTTAGATGTTCTCCAGGGACTGCTGAACCCAGAACGAGGTATGCCCGTGATTGGAAGCTTGATGGTTTTGGGAGTGATGGCAAGTGCTGGTATACCGGGAATGATTGGATTTATTGCTGAATTCATAGTTTTTCGCGGTAGTTTCGCAGTTTATCCGGTACAGACTTTGCTCAGCATGATTGGTACAGGCTTAACCGCTGTTTACTTCTTAATTCTCATGAATCGTGCCTTTTTTGGACGCTTATCTGCACAAGTCATCAACTTGCCACGCGTATCTTGGGCAGATCGTACACCTGCGGTGGTTTTAGCTGTGCTGATTGTGATTTTTGGTATCCAACCCAATTGGTTAGTACGTTGGACAGAACCAACAATGACAGCGATGGTTAATACGCCAAACCCTATAGCAACGGTGTCTTTAGTTAAGGCAAAAGGCAAAAGTTAAACAGCCTTGGCTACACCAACAAAATCCGCGTAGACGGACTTTAACCATTTTGAAACCCACGTACGTGGGTTTCGTCTGTGTCGGTGCACCTGTGCCAAGTACAAAATATTAGTAAAAAACCTTTACTTAACAATGACTTTTGGAGAAATGGCAATGGTAAACATCCAAAATAAGCCTGTTAACTATCCATTAGCTGAGTATATCGAGCGACTAGAATCAGGAGGAGCGTTACTTCCTGATACCCCAGAAAATTTGTTAGAAGTTGTTGGCATTCTCAAAAGCTATGGAGTTGTTTTAGATGCTTACTCAAAAAATCTGATCTACATTGCTGAGCATCAATTTTTAGTGTTCTTTCCGTTCTTTAAATATTTTAACGGAGACTTTTCTTTTAAAAAACTACTACGGCATTGGTGGCATGACAGAATAAATTTTGAATATGCCGAATATTGCATGAAATCCATGATGTGGCATGGTGGAGGTGGGTTAGATAAATATCTCGATTCAACAGAATTTCAAGAAAGAGCGCAAGCTGTTATCAAAGCAAAATTTAGAAACAATCCCATCATAACGGGAGTTAATGAACTATTTCCTGATTTCTTAACTGAACAGTTGCGAGTCAGTGCTTACACGACTGGTTTAGGTCAATTTTGGCGCGTGATGGCTGATATTTTCCTCACTTTATCAGACCGTTACGATCAAGGAGAAATCAAATCTATTCCTGATGTTGTAGACCACATCAAAGCGGGTTTAGTAGCAGATGCCACCAAGCCTATTACCTACGCTGTGAAAATTCGGGAGAAAGTTTACGATATCATTCCTAAATCTGTAGGCTTAACATTCCTTGCAGACACAGCAATACCTTATGTAGAAGCAGTTTTCTTCCGGGGAACGCCATTTCATGGCACAGTTTCATATAATGCTAAAGCATATCAAATTCCCCCTGATCAATCTCGATTTCAATATGGCGCTTTGTATGCTGATCCATTACCAATTGGCGGTGCGGGTATTCCTCCCACTTTGCTGATGCAGGATATGCGTCATTATCTTCCAGATTATTTGCACGAAGTTTATCGTCGCAGTCGTCGGGGAGAAGATGATTTGCGGGTACAAATTTGTATCAGTTTCCAAAAATCGATGTTTTGTGTCACGACAGCGACGATTTTGGGACTGATGCCAAATCCGTTGGATACTCAAGATCCAGATGAGCAAAAAGCCAATCAAGTGTTTATGCAAAAGTGGCTTGATAGGTTAAAAACTTCGCGGTTGGAAGATGTGAACGAGCAGGCTAATTTTTGTCTTGTGGCATTGCCAAAGTCGGTTTAAGAAATTTCTTGCAAATTATTGCAAAAATTGGTTTTTGGCTCTTTGGAACCGCAGATGCACGCAGATAAACGCAGATAATTTATAACGCAACTCAATTGAATGAAGTAATTATTTATCTGTGTCCATCTGTGGTTCATTATTTCTTTGGTGTACCTTACAAGGGTTGCAAACCGCTATATCTGTGTGCATCTGTGGTTTTATATTTCAAAAAACTGACTTTTGCATAAAGTCTATTGTAGACAAAGTACAATTTTTTAAGAGGCACAATAGAGTTATAGCAATCCTATTTCATTTGTGAAAATTGACATTCTTCAGATCCCCGACTTCTTAAAGAAGTCGAGGATCTTGTTTTTTCACAAATCCTGCACGGACTGCTATAGCCCCAGTAACTATTGTTAAAATTATCTGAGTTAAAATTATCTAGAATTAAAGAAAACAGGAGATACAAAAATGAGTACAAAAGAAAAAATTCAAGCAGAAATTGACAACCTTGACGAAAAATATCTTGATGAGCTATATCTGCTCATCAAAAACTTTACCCAATCTAAACAAAGCTTACAGAAACCAAGCTTCATGTCTAAACTAAAACAGATTAAGATTGATGCACCAGAAGATTTTGCTGCCAATCTTGATTTATATGTAAGTGGGAAAAAAGGTGTCGAATAATTAGTTATTGACACTTTACATTCACGCTAACCCAAAAGCAGCCGCAATGCAGCAGGGCTTTTTCTACGATTTCAGCAACTATGGCATCCTGCATTTTTACAACTGGGGAAAACTTTGGAGGAGTGCGCTGCTAAATATCGCGGGTTTTGTCAGAAATATCGACCGCAGCCAAAGCCTGAGAAAAGGAACTACTGGGGAAGCCGTTTGCTTAGTGGAATGACGATGAGCAAAAGTAAACAGAAAAAGTCACCTGGGCAAATGAGTTTACCTTGGGACAACCTAAAAGTGTCAGAATCTACGGTAGTGCAGGAAGTAGCAAAAAAAACATCCAGGCTAACTGCTTTCACCCCCAGTGCCAGGTATCGAGAAGCTGAAAGGCTTATTCTTTCGTAAAAAAGCAAGGAGCAATAAATATTTACAAAGTTCTGAAACCGTTAAATGTTAAATTTTACAAGTCTCGACGCGAGAAAAGAATGCGTTGGTTTGTATTGTCGTTATATGTCCTATCGTTGATCTTGATCCAGTAATCCTATGTCCTATCGGAATCGGGAGATGTCCTATCGGTGCTGAGGCATCGTAACAAACATCTGTGGAGATGCTGATCCAGTCGTTATTCACTCTCCATCCTATGCGATCGCCAAATCGCTTGAAAGCTTCATACTGATCTTTTTTTACTCTACCACGTATACGGGCGTAGAGTCCTGTTAAAGGAGCGATGACTTTTTCCCAACGCGAGTGGCGGAGATTTCCTTCTAGTTTTCCACCCACCTCCAGGTAAATCTTTTTCTGGACACTAAAACCAAAGCGTCCGTTACTGTACTGCACCCACAGTTGGTCAATGGTTCTTAGGTCTTCGCAAGGAAATTGTTGGATGTCTTCCACTTCCAGGTAGCCTTGTTTTTCTCGCCCAGCCACCTCAAGCATAACTCTATCAGTTTCCTGGTCAGCCTCTTTCCACTGACCTGCTGCTAGGTAGTAGGCAAGTTGTGCGTATTTCTGAGGCACTTGAAACCGGACAAGCCGAATTCCTTGTTTGTCAGCATACTCTTGATCCTCCTCGCAAGGACGTTGCTGCCGTTCTGTCTGTGTTGCCGATTTATAGCAGATTCCCGGTTCACCCAATTCTTTGCGTGTTCTTAAGCTAAGCCAAGCACAAAAACGATTAGCATCCCAAAAGTTAATATTAGTGACAGGTTTTTGAGCAAGTTTTTGCTGGACAATAGGGGTAGGGGATTTAGTCTGATTCAACAACAAAAATAGCTGATATTCTGCCCAAGAGATGTAGCTGCTATCGATGGCGTAGGAGCTTTCTGTTTTAGAATTACTCTCCATTAAGTCATCATTCAACTGGCTCAAGCGGTAAGTCAGCTTCACTTGCACCGCCAGGGTAAATTCGTCCAGTTCCTCAGACTTTAGTCCCTCTTCAAACTTTGCTTTTAGCTGTTCTTGTACAGTTTGAGAAGTAATTTGTTCTGCTTCTTGCCAGCACTGATAAGCAAGCGTTAGCACCGGAACCGTTGCATAATTCAAGGCAACTGCAATTATCTCACTTGCATCGGTCTGCGCGGCATAAAAACGAATAGTTTCTCTCCACCAAGAGAGGGTTTTCTCGTCAGCGAAGACTTTTTGTAAGAGTTTTTCTTTTTGTTGTTGATTGAATTTCGTGATGGCAACAGCCGCTAGATATTCTTGAAAAGTTTTGTGAGCGAACTCATAAATTTCTTCTTGTTCCCTTTCGCTGAGTAACTCTCGCACACCTTGGTCATCTTTGGTGATGAACTCTTCTGGTGAGAGTGTTTGCTTTGGAATTGTGGCTAATTTTTCTTGAATCAGTGCTTTGGCTTGTTTGAATGTCTTGTCACGAGGAGAAGATTCATCTAAGGTAAATGCCTGGGTATTTTCTTCCATCAACTTTAGCGCCAAGGAACGCAAAACAATCAGTTTCTGCTCAGCCGACAGGGAGATGGGCAATTCTTTGGCACGCCGCCGTTTTTCCAACAACACCTGACAAATCTCTTTGTATAAATCGACTCGTTTTGTAGACAGAGAACGGTTGTTTTCATGGCTGATGGCAATCATAATCAACAGCAGAGGATTTCTTGCCATGACCTTTAAAGACGGGGAACCACTGATTTGAGCCATCAAATGATCTGCTTGTCGTTTCGCACTGTCCCGAACTCCTAAGTCTACTTTGTTTTTATAATCCTGCTTTTTGCGACACAGATACCAGTCTTGAATAAATCGGTTACGTTGCTCACGGGTAAACGGCTGTACTTCCAACTCCAGGACATTTCCTTGCAGTGGTGCTTTTCTGTAACCCTCTGGGCGAGAAGTTAGGATAAAAGGAGTATCACGGTATTCACCGATTTGTTGACTCACCCATTCGCTGACTTGCTGTCGTTGGGCATCATCCGGAATTTCATCGAGTCCATCAAGCATAACCAGGCACTTGCCTTGACGCAGCCGTTTGCCAAACCACCCCTCACGAGGTTTTAGGGGTTCGGTGGATTGCAGGTTCTCGACGGCATTTTCAATCACATCTACCAAGGATGGCTGTGGATTCTGAAGAATGTCTTGGTAGATTTTCCGCAGTTGGAGCAAAACAGGAACCAGTTTAGGAACCTTGCGATGTAATCGACGTTGCCTGCGTGTAGCATACATCAAAGTGATGTGTCTGAGGAGAGTTGATTTTCCAGACCCAGGCGCACCCAAAATAACAAGACGCTGCTTGATATCATCGCGCGTCATGCGTACTAAAAGGTTGCCAATTTCCTGCTGTTCCACCGGGTTCACCCCTGCTTGCTGAATAATATTCTGAGAAACCAGATCAGGGTCTTTCTGCGCTATTTTTAAGGGAACAAAGAGATTTTCCAGTAGTAATGTTTGCTGATTGATTCCCTGAGTTTCATACTCTCGGCAGTCAAACCTCAGCCGTTCATAGTATTTGCCTTCAAAACCGGAGGTTAGCTTTGCCCACAAATTCTGAAGCAGAATTTCAGCATTGTCCAACATCCAGTCCAGTAATTTGTCAATCCGTGGCTTGAGTTTGTGAGCAATCTGGATGAGAAACCACAGAACAACGGCTGCAAGCAAGCAAAGTCCAGCTTTTTGCCATTCGGATTTGCGCGCGAAATCAAGCGCGACTCCAACCAAAGCTGTGGGAATTCCTAAACTGACGAGTTGGGAATCAAGGATCTTCCAAAAGTTTTCCAGTGTCAGGGGGCTATTCTGGTTTTGCAGGTTTTCTGCCATTTTCCGGTAGTATATGAAAGCCTGTTGATATGAGTGTAGGCGATCGCTCTGTGTAAAAAAGTTGCGTCGCCTTTCTCATTCAACTTCACCGGTTGATGAGGCGATTTCTGATACAGCGCTTTGCATCTAAATGGAGTACACCCCTCCCCAACCCTTGCTAAGGGGAGGGTGCGCGACAGCGCGGGTGGGGTATCTTTGTACTTCACCAACTTGCAATCTGCTGTAAAAGCGGATAGATGATACCACATCCGCTTTTCTAACCCTTTTTTAGCCTAGGCGATTAGAAATCGCGGCTACACAAACAAAGTCCGCCTACGCGGACTAAATTATAAAGGGGGTCTTAGATTCGGATTTGGTATGAGATGTTTATCTGTATTTGTGAAGAATACCAAAATGCGATCGCCTCACAAACAAGGCTATCGCACTATTATGAATTCAGATTATGAATTCACATTATGAAATTAGATTATTTAAACTTTCGAGCGATCCGTCAAAATCTCGTATCCCGTCTCTGTCACCAACACAGTATGCTCAAACTGAGCGGATAGAGAATTATCCACCGTTACAGCTGTCCAACGGTCAGATAAGGTACGTGTGTACTTAGAACCAGCATTCAAAATTGGCTCAATTGCCAGCGTCATCCCCGCACGCAGTTTTACATTTGGCATTTCGCGGGTCCGGAAGTTGAAAACTGAAGGTTCTTCATGCAGGTTACGACCAACACCGTGTCCGGTAAAGTCCTGTACTACACTGAACTTATTTGCCTTCACATGGTCTTCAATTGCCCCAGCAATATCCATCAGGTAGTTTCCTGCTTTCACCTGTTCAATGCCTTTGAAAAGAGCTTCTTCTGCTACGCGAATCAGTCTTGCAGCTTCTGGGGTGACTTCGCCCACAGCAATTGTAATGCAAGAATCACCATGAAACCCTTGGTAATATGCGCCGGTATCGACTTTTAAAACATCTCCAGCGCGGATGACTTTTTTGGCACTAGGAATGCCATGTACAACTTCATTGTTAATGCTGGAGCAGATAGAACCAGGAAAACCGTGATATCCTTTAAAGCTAGGTGTTGCATCCATTTCCCGGATGCGTTTCTCCGCATGAGCATCCAAATCAGCTGTGGTCATACCTGGCTTTACCAACTCCGAAATTTCTTTGAGGACGGTTGCCACTATTTTTCCTGATTGCCGCATAATTTCAATTTCACGCGGCGATTTAATTTCAATTCCTCGGCGTTGCCTTTTTTGAGGCTTGTTTTGAGCTGGTTGAGAAAGCAGGTTACTAAGAATGTTCATGGGAAATTAATGAAGATCTGTGCCTTGTCGCTTGTATATCAATAGTTCTTTTAACTTTTGTTCTTCTCACTTGTTGAGAAACAATACCTATATTTAAGTTAACTTATTTTTTGCCAAAAGCTGTCTTATAAAGCTTAGCGGCAATAAATTTAGTTTGCAGTCTAAAAAAAATTTGAATTTTGCAGTGTTAATTACTTATGATAATTTATATCAAGTTCTGATAGTTACTGATAATTCAAAAATTTTTATATAGCAATCCGCGCAGGATTTATGAAAAATCTTAAGTATTGTAGGGTGGGCAGTGCTTACGGTATTTTGCCGACTACATCCGGGTTTTGCGTTCGCACTGCCCACAGAAGCGTGTCGTTCAAAAATCAAATAGGAGCCCTATATCCCTGCGTTTGCATTTCCGTGTCAGTCTTAATGATAAGTATTCAGCCGAACTTCATATTATCCAGTCATACCCCATCACTGTAGTTTCAGGCTTTTTGACTACTGTAGAGACGTGGTATGACACGTCTCTACATACAACACTGCGTTATGTGTCCTGTGTGTGTACTACTAATCTAATGATGAAAGCTACCTTGGTCTGCAAATACAGCAGGTCCAGCTGTCACTACAACAATTCTATCTGGATAGAGTAACTCACGAGCTGCTTGATTGACTTGCTCAAGGTTGACTGCTTGAATCTTTTCGGTACAATAACGCAGTTCCTCTTTATCTAGCCCGTACACCTCATTCATGAGAATTTTATGTGTTAATTCCTCTGGATCTGCCAGGGATATGATGTAGTTGCTGATCAAGATGCGTTTAGCTGTCTGTACTTCCAGTTCAGTGACGCCTTTTTGATGAATTTCCTTGAGCAGTTCGCGGGTACTGGCGATCGCCTGACGGGTATCTTCTGGAGAAGTTTGCATCTCAATCAAAAATGTTCCAAAGTTTCTTCCCGCAAGGAAGTTGCTGTATATTCCGTAGGTTAGCCCAAGGCGATCGCGCACTTCTGCTCCTAGCCGACTGGATAAAGTATCGCCGCCCAAAATCTGATTTAATACTTGAACTGCATAAAATCGGGGATCTTTGCGGTTAATGCCTGTGTTACCCATGTAGGTAATAGCTTGAGCTTTACCCGGAAGAACAGAGTTGACGCTCACAATTTTTTCTGGTATAATATTCGCTGGATATTCCAAATTTGGTGGTAAACCACTTGCTTTCCAGTTACCAAACTCACTTTTTATAAGTGCTTTGACTTGCTCTGGAGCAAAATCTCCTACCAGCGCTAGAGTTGTCGTGTCTGGACGATAATGTTTTGTCTTAAATTCAATAACATCCTTACGGTTAATCCGTCGCAAACTTTGCTCTGTTGGAAATGTATGTAAAGGATGTTTTTTCGGGTAAACCGATTGTACAAATGTTCTTTCTGCGACTTCTGAGGGATCATCTAACTCATGCTTCAACGCAGTCAAAGCTTGTTTGCGAGTCAGTTCTAACTCTTTGGTGGGAAAATTAGCATTTTTGACAACATCTGCTAAAGTCTGAACCAGAATCGGTAAGTCAGCCGCCAAGCTATCACCTTCAATCCGCACACCTTCTCGGTACGTTTCAAACTCAAGGCTTGCTCCCCGATCTTCTAAAGTTTTGGCAACAGTTAAAACGTCCTTTGTTTTTGTGCCATTCATTAAGTTTTCTGCAACAATAGACGCCAGTCCAGCTTTATCCTCTGGATCAAATTCCTTACCAGCTTTGACGTAGCCTGAAAGTGTCACTGTGGGAGTGCTTTTGTCGGAAACTAGCAATATCCGTAAACCGTTAGATAATGTAAATTGCTCTGGGAGCGTATGACTTGTAGGAACGCTTGTCAATTCTACGGTTGGTAGATATTTTGCCACTTCCTGTGTATTTACAGTACCTGAGGCAAAGTTTTCCGTGTTGTGTTTGGAGTTCGTCTTCTCACTATTTTCCTTTGCCTTGACTTGAGTTGGCTTAAAAAAGCCTACTGTACGTGCTTCCGGTTTGAGGTATTTTGTTGCGACACGCTGCACATCCGCCGCTGTTACTTGGCGAACAGCTGTTAAGTATTCTTCTGTATAGCGATAATCACCTGCAGTTGTTTCGTCATTACCCAATTGCAACGCCATACTGGTGATATCACGATTACCCAAAATCAGAGACGCTTCCAACTGCGCCTTGGCTCGGTTCAGTTCTTCTATTGTGACTCCTTTTTGTGTGAGTTTGGCGATCGCACTTCTAAGAACTGAGTCAATTTTTTTCAAGTTTTGATCGGGATCAGCCGTTACCGACAACTCATACCAGCCTGATTCCAGCAAGCTAATCACAGAAGCGGAAACATCACTCGCTAAACCGGATTCTACCAATACCTGTTCAAGGCGAGAATTGCGTCCGTCTGTTAATATACGATCCATCAAATCCAACGCTGGTACATCTGGATGATTGACATCCGGTAACGGATATACTGCCTGCAATAACGTTGCTGCTCCTGGTTCCCTCAGAACAATGGGAGTCCTCGGTTTTGACTGGGGACTCGTGACTGGGGACTCGTGACTGGGGACTCGTGACTGGTGAGTTCTGAGTTCTGAGTTCTGAGTTCTGATTCCTGACTTCTCACTCTTAGGTATTTTCCCAAAAATCTCTTTAACTGCTTCGAGGGTTGGTTCGGTTTGGAAATCTCCAACAATCACTACAACAGCATTGTCAGGAGTGTAGAAATTATCATAGTACTTCCGCACCTGCTCTAAATTAAACTTTTGCACATCAGCTTCCGTACCACCAACAGGTAACCCGTAAGCATGGTTGGGAAACACCGCTTGCATAACAGCGCGGCTGAGGCGGTACTCAGGGCTATTTTCGTAACCTTGCAACTCGGAAATCACAACTCGCTTTTCGTTTGCTAGTTCCACAGAATCAATCACAGCATTTTGCATTCTGTCTGCTTCTAGCTCCAACAAAGCTGTGAGCTTATCGCGCTCTGCTGTATTGTAGTATGCCGTTTGGTCATAGCTCGTGAAAGCGTTTGAGTCACTGCCCAAAGCACTTAACAATCTTCCAAATTGAATTGGACGATTTTTTGTGCCTTTAAACATCATGTGTTCTAACTGATGAGCAATGCCATTTAATCCAGGTTCTTCGTTACGTGATCCCACTTTGTACCATACCTGTACAGTCACCACTGGGTTGGAGTGTACTTCTCTAGTGAGAACAGTCAGACCATTGTCCAAGACTGTTTTGCGAACATTTTCTATCAACGGAGGTATTGTTTTTTTTGATACTATTATTTTATCTGACTTTAACCAGGTGGAAGCGGTTTGTATTTTCGTTAAAGAAGATGCATCTCCAAGCAACAACACCGTCATCAACCAAACACTTAATAATAACAAAGGAAAACGATATCGATGCAATTTACGCAACACAGGCATGAATTTTACTACGCAAACTGTAAATTAAATTACAGATTTTTTTTTGAATGAATATAGTTGACTTTCTCTGAGCCAGGTGTGATCTCAACAAGACTACAGAGAAGAAAAAATTATTTTACAGACAAAAATTTTTAAGTTCAACTATTCAACTATGAAAGTGTTGCTAATACACGGATAAATTCTAATGGCAAACCATCAGGATCTGCAATAAAAGCTACTTCGTAAAGATGATTACCTATTTGCTGTTGTGTAGGTTCTAAAAGAATTTTCAGTGGTTCTAACAGTTCAGAATTATTTTTTGCTTGCAGCAAAAAGTTTTCTTTTAAATTTGTTAACCAACTCGGTAAATCGGGTGTGATCTCAGTCAAATCAAATGAGAGATGATAGTATCCCACATAATGTTCATCTCCAAAGGCATCTGGAGCAGGTTTTGGTTGAGGAATTTGGATGAGTTCAATTCTGCCATTGAGTCCTTCCAGCCAACAAGCAAGAGTGTAGCCTGTGGTGAAGCGCTCGCAAACGCTAAACCCTAGCTGTTCGTAGAAGGCGATCGCCCGATGAATATTTGCTGTACGAATCGAAGCGTGATGCATAATTTTAATTATAAGTCATCAGTCATTAGTCATAACTTATGAGAATTTAGACTAATGACTTTTGACTAATGATCTTTACTCAAATAATCTGAAATACGGATAGCGCACTGGCACACCAGGCTCTTTTTCCAAATCGAAATTTATCACTTCCCAACAGGGATCTTCCGAAGAATCAGGGCTAAACTCTACAGGCAAACCATAAAGTCGCGCCGAAGTCATCTCCTGCTGTCCAGAACGCCAAGGCGTGCTACGCTCTAGGTAACCGCTCATCAACTCTTGATAGCGTCTGGCAATGATCACCCGTGTTGCTCGGTAGCCTTGGGTATAGAGCTTGTCTAGTGCTTCGTGAATTTCAAACCGAATGCCATCGGGATGAGTATGCTGCCGATACCATTCGCTATTCCATCTTCGCCAATGACGCCCTGATTGTAGGTGGAGTAATTCTCCACTTTTCGGATTAGCTTCAAAAGCGCCGTGACGTGGACATAAATACGTGTCTGTTAGTGTCAAAGCCGGGATTGTTTGGCGGCAGTGGGGACACTGAATTTCTGGACCGAATATAGGGTACTGCAAGCCTGGATTCATCATGAAGTGCGTACAAACATATTTTTGTCTCCACCAGTAATATTGGTTCCTTTTACACTTCTGCTCCACCTCACTCGGGTACTGACTTACTGCTGCCCTTGATATTCAAGACTGTAGACCATGATATCCTGGTGAATGCGACCTACCAAGGTTGGAGTTTCTCCAGTGTTCCTGGGTACCACAAATCTATTCTACCGTGTCTATCACTTCCTACTGGTCTTCTCCCGATATTTCTCAAGCTGCTTTCATAGCAGCGAATGCTGTTGTTATGGGTTCGGTAAAAATTGCAGCAGGCGTGAGCATATGGTATGGAGCAGTTGTCAGAGGAGATCTGGAAAGCATAGAAATTGGCGAATGTACAAACATTCAGGATGGAGCAATATTACACGGTGATCCTGGGTTACCTACGGTATTAGAAGATCATGTTACCGTAGGGCATCGCGCTGTCATACATTCCGCTTATATTGAACGCGGCAGCTTGATCGGGATTGGCGCAATTGTTCTAGATGGGGTACGGGTGGGCGCTGGTAGCATTATTGGTGCAGGTGCAGTCGTTACTAAAGATGTACCGCCTTTATCCCTTGTTGTAGGCGTTCCTGGAAAAGTTGTGCGCCAAATCTCACCAGATGAAGCAGCAGAACTCATCGAACACGCCCAACGTTACAAAAAGTTAGCCGGCTTTCATGCTGGCAAGGGTACAGATATCGGGTTTACAGTAGCTGAGTGAGAAGGAACGCGGAAAATGTAAATATTCTTTACATTTTGTTTGGGAAAATTCACCACTTCAGTTAAAAATAAAAATGAGAGTAGTTGACAAAACTTTAATTTCTACATAACAGAGGGGTTGTAAATATGGACATTGATATGCGTGTAGCAATTGTTTTAGCGCCAGTTCTGATTGCTGCTAGTTGGGCTGCGTTTAACATTGGTGCTGCTGCTTTAAATCAACTACAAAACTTTTTGAATAGAGAAGCCTAGAATCAAATTATCATCATAAATATTTAACCGGCTGTTTTTATTGACACAAGCAGTCGGTTTTATTTTTAGTGAAGAACTCAGTAGTCAGAACTCAGTAGTCAGAATAAAAAAGGATACAAGTCCCCGTGGCAGCTATGGAAAAAAAGAAAGATATATTTCATGTCCAAGGCACATTTTCCAACGCGCGGTTATGGGGATCTATTCTGGGTTCTATGTTCTGTGTTCTGCGTTCTTTTTAAATTTTCCTCACCTTAACCTCCTGATTATCTTTCGTGGATATCGACTCCTTGCTACAGCCTTTCCAACACTTTGGCGTCCATCTTGGATTGGAACGCATTGTTAAACTACTGGCAAATCTTGGAAATCCCCATCATCAAGTCCCGATCATTCATGTTGCAGGTACTAACGGTAAAGGTTCTGTCTGTGCCTATCTCTCTTCTATCCTTACTACAGCAGGTTATCGCACAGGACGCTATACCTCACCGCATTTGGTTGATTGGACAGAACGCATTTGCCTCAACGAACAGCCAATTTCTTCCGAAGAATTGTGCCAAATATTACTGCAAGTGCAAGCAGCGATTGACCCAAAAGAAGAATCACCAACGCAGTTTGAAGTGATTACCGCAGCAGCTTGGTTATATTTTGCACAACAGCAAGTTGATGTGGCAGTGATAGAAGTTGGACTGGGAGGACGTTTAGATGCTACCAACGTGTGTTCGGAACCTCTGGTCACTATTATTACTTCCATCAGTTTAGACCATGTGGAAAGACTTGGTCCCACAATTGCTGATATTGCTAGAGAAAAAGCTGGTATTCTCAAACCTGGATGCCCTGTTGTTATTGGAGTATTACCAAGCGATGCAGAACAAGTCGTGCGATCTGCTGCAAGCAGCAGCGCTTCGCTATCGCGTGCTTTAGAATTACAATGCCCTGTTGTAACACCGCAGCCAGCCCGTCAAATTGACCCACAATGGGCAGAGTATCAAACAATTCATAATACAAAACTCATGAAATACCCCTTACCGTTACAGGGGCAATTTCAGTTGACAAATTCAGCTTTAGCTTTAGCGGCTATAGAAATTCTACAAACACAAGGTTGGCAGATTTCTGAGGAAGCCATCATTACAGGAATGGCGAATACCAAATGGTTGGGGCGAATCCAATGGACAAGTTGGAAAAACCATAAATTGTTAGTAGATGGCGCTCATAATCCAGCAGCCGCCCAAGTTTTGCGAGATTATGTGAATACACTAAATGTCAAATCGGTCAGTTGGGTGATGGGAATGCTCTCTACAAAAGACCATGTGGATATTTTCAAAGCCCTACTGCAACCAAATGACCGATTGTATTTAGTGCCAGTTCCAGATCACAGTTCAGCAGATCCTAGTGAATTAGCAAAACTCGCTCAGAGTGTTTGCCCAGAATTAAGTTTTTGCCGTACTTATCCAGATTTATTACCAGCGCTAGAGGCAGCTTTTACCTCGACGGACAATTTGGTAATTTTGTGCGGTTCGCTATACTTAGTAGGGCTTTTTTTAGCAACTACGGTTCAAAATGAGTAAACTTCTTGCAAAAGCCAATTGAATGATAATTAAACCACAGATGGACACAGATGGACACAGATAATTAACTCATGTTTACCTGTATGGAGCTGTAGTTCTAAATATAGGAATCCAATTCTCACCAATGATTTACGATCGCTATATCCATTAATGATAACTTTTATAGCAGGGGACTAGGGACTGGGGACTGGGGACTGGGTGAAAAGTCTTTTTGTGTCTAGGTTTTATCATCGGTTGATGTCCTAACCACCTTGGCTGTTGCTATACAAGAATCTAATGAAGTTTTACCCGTTACCTGCTTTTATTCCTTGAGGCTCACTAACGCTTCTATTAACCTCTGGTTTTGCTCGTCCGTACCAACTGTAATCCGCAACTTATCCTCTAACCCAGGTTGCTTATAGTAACGCACTAAGATTCCTAGTTCTTTCAAAGCCAAGTAAAGAGACTCTGCATTTCCTTCGGTCGGAGTTGCTAAAACAAAGTTACCCTGAGAATCAAGTACGGTAAATCCCAGATTCTTCAAGTCTAAAGCTAGCTTTGTCCGGGATATTTTCACTTTATCTGCACAAGCATTTTTGTAAGCCTGATCCCGCATTGCTGCTGTACCGACAGCTATGGCGATCGCATCAATGTTGTAACTGTCTTTTACCTTAAATAACCCAGCCAGTAATTTTGGATTTGCCACCCCAAAACCCATCCGCAAACCTGCCAATGAATACCCTTTGGACAAAGTACGTAACACAATCACGTTCTGGAATTCTTGCACCAAGGGCAACGCCGTATCCTCAGCAAAGTCAACGTAAGCCTCATCAATCGCTACAATTCCTGAGACTTGCTGCGCCAATTCCCGCAGATCATCCAAAGGTACCACATGACCAGAGGGGCTATTCGGAGAAGCAATAAACGTAATTGCTCCATTTGCCGCAACAAGTTCCTTAATTGGTAACTGAAAGTTGGCAGAGTAAGGAACCTCAACGACTTGGGCAGGTTGGATAGCTGCTAAAGTCCGATACAGCACGTAGGTTGGCATGGGATACACGACTTTGCGATCGCCCTTAGGCGGGCGCTCTGCGCCATCGCTTCCTTCTGCACAAGAGCGTATTAGCACATTCAGCAGTTCATCGCTCCCATTACCGACAATGATCCAATCTGCTGGCACTCCCAACGCATCGCTCACAGCCTGACAAAACTCTCTTGCAAATGGATCAGGGTAGCGCCGTAACCACTCACTATCTAAATTTTGCAGCAGTTCCATCGCCTTTGGGGAAGGCGGATAGGGATTTTCATTTGTGTTGAGTTTGATAATTTTTGTTCCTGGTTTAGGTTGTTCACCAGGAATGTAGCCAGTCATGGCATCAATGGCAGGACGGAAGTAGCTCATAGTAAATGATGGGAACTCATCAGTCGTTCCACAGGAGAAGCCACTTGCTAGGTTAATCCTTGAGGTCGCTTTAGACAAGTGCCAATTCTGTCTCCAGACATCAGTCCACTGTGCGGAATGTCGGGTAATTGCTTAGCATTCCCACTTACCAAAAGCCAATATTTATGGTGTGCCAAAATAAATATCAGTAATATTGCGGTGTTTATCTATGGCGTGGAATCCAGGACAGCCGTTATTCGGGGGACGCTACATCATCGAAAGAAAGCTTGGTGAAGGTGGAATTGGCATCACTTATCTTGCTAGGAATCAACAGGATGAATTTCGCGTCATAAAAACTCTCAAAGAACAAATCCTCAATCACCCTGACTGGGTACCGCACCGAAGCATATTACAACAAAGTTTTTGCGAAGAAGCACTGCGGTTGTCATTGTGTCGCCATCCCCACATTGTTCAGATAGAAAACGCATTTTCTGAAGGAATTTTCCCTTGCATGGCAATGGAGTACATCGAAGGGGAAGACTTGGGCAAACGGATAACCCTAAATGGAGCATTACTAGAAGCAGAAGCACTAGTGTACATCCGACAAATAGGCAATGCATTAAGTTTAGTCCACAAAAAAGGCTTACTACATAGGGATATCAAGCCGAATAATATTATGATGCGTACTGGCACATCACAAGCAGTGCTGATTGACTTTGGTTTGGCACAAGGCTTTATTCCAGATGTTACCCACACACTACCTGGGGGTCTTACACACGGTTTCGCACCACCAGAACAGTATCTTCCAAAAGCCAGATGGGGAGAATATACGGATGTCTACGCCTTAGCTGCAACGCTGTATGCTTTGCTGACTAGACAATTACCTACGCCAGCACCTGCAAGATTGCAAAATGTTCCTCTGCGAATACCCCAGAGTTTGAATTCTAGCATCAGCGACAGTGTGAATGAGGCAATCATATGGGGAATGGCAATGAATTCCCAAATGCGTCCCCAGTCAGTTGAGGAATGGTTTAATTTGTTGGCAACTACAGGTGAGACTTCAGCCATAAAACCGGTTACGCAAGTACCATCGACTCCTCAACCATCTATTCAAAATTTAAAATCTTCAAATTCATTTGTAGTAGCTTCTCAAAACTGGTATCGGTTAAATACCATTCCAGGTATTGGTGATACGTTCGCCCTTGACCCCGATGGAAGAATTTTAGCGATCGCTACAAATAGTATTGGTAAAGAAAATTCCATTAATTTAGTAGAAACAAGTTATGTGGAATTGGGTATATGCAGGCATACGCATACTCTCACTGGTCATTCCAAGGAGATTAGCTCACTTGCCTTTGGCTCTGATGGAGACATTACTAAACTATTGGCTAGTGGTGATTTAGATGGGACTATCAAAATATGGGATGTTACAACTGGTGAAGAAGTCCAGACCCTACACCATTCCGACTGGCCAATCTATTCCGTCGCCTTTAGCCCAGATAAGGAAATATTAGCTAGTGGTGGTAGAGAGGGGACAGTACAACTTTGGGACATTGCAACTGGCAGAGAAATCTACTCTTCCATAGACTTTAAGGATAAGGTTGGTGGTGAATGCAGGATTTATTCTGTTGCTTTTAGTCCGATTATTTACGCCTCTTTTGGTCAAAAGAATGTGCAAATGCTGGCTATTGGTAGACACAGTTATATGACATTACTACTAGTAGCAGATGGCAAAGAAGTTTATTTTAATCCAAAGAATGTGCAAATGTTGCCGAGTGCTAACTCCTACTTGAAACCAGCCAAGGAAGCACCTAGCAAAGCAATCTTCATACCTTGTGGCAGAGTTAATTCCGTTGCCTTCAGCCCAGATGGGCAACTTTTAGCTACTGCTGGAAACGGGATTATTAGACTTTGGCAGATTAGTTATCGTTTGGCGTGGAGAATTGAACTTTGGCCGATTAGTTGCCGTCAAGAGCAAGAAATTGTAGTTGAAGAAATCTGTCACCTTACTGGTCATTATGGCGATATTTATTCTATTGCCTTTAGTCAGGATAGACGAATATTGGCTAGTGGTGGTTCAGATGGGACTATCAAACTGTGGGAGGTTGCGACTGGTAAAGAAATTCGTACCTTCAGTGATGATCCTGACAGAATTGACAGGATTTCTTCCGTTGGCTTTAGCCTTGGAGCTAATGGAGAAATATTAGCCAGTAGTTCTCTAAATACTATCAGCTTACGACAAGTTGAAACTGGCAGAGAAATCCATACCTTTGCTGGAAATACGAGTCGTTATGTAGGTAGTAAGAAGTATATTGACTCTATGTCAATAAATGATAGGAGCAGGGATATTGATCCTATTGTATTAAGTCCAGATGGGCAAATTTTAGCTAGTGGTAGTTTTAGATGGATTCAATTGTGGGAGGTTAGAACTGGTAGAGCCATTAAAATTCTCCGCGAGCATGAATATCCAGTCAAGTCTATTGCATTCAGTCCAGATGGACTACTTTTAGCTAGTGGTGGTCAAGACAATGTTATCAAACTGTGGCACGTGGGAACTGGCAAAGAAATTAAAATCCTTTATGGTCATTCCCACACAGTTTATTCTGTTGCTTTTAGCCCAGATGGGCAACTGTTAGTCAGCACTAGTTCTGATGGAACCATCAGACTGTGGCAGGTAGCAGATGGCAGCCAAATCCGCAATCTTACTTTTGATTTCAGGTGGATGGACAGATGGAAGTCAATTACATTGAGTCCGGATGGGCAATTATTAGCCATTGGCACAGAATACACAAGGGAATACAGCAAATACACAACTATCAAAATATGGCAAGTTGAGACAGGTGCAGAAATCTATACTTTTACTGCTCCTTCGGATTTTAATTCCTTTGCGTTTAGTTTTGATAGACAATTATTAGCCATTGCGACTCAGGACAAAACTATTAAATTGTTGGATGTAGCAACAGGCACGGAAATTCATACATTTACAGCTTCTTCGCAAGTTCATTCCATTTCCTTCAGCGCCAATAAACAGTTTTTAGCCATTGGCGAATATGGCGGTAATATCCAAATATGGCAGCGACGGTGATGTTATGTGCCGACTATTTGCTTTACTCGTTTAGGGTAATTGGTGAATCCTTACCTCACCCCGGTTTTGTCTTACGCCAAAACTTCCCCTCCCCTTACCAACTAACGTGTACACACATCTCACTCAAAACCTCACCCTCGCTTTTAGCTGCGCTAAAATCTTTCCCTCTCCTTGCCAAGGAGAGGGATGCCCGACAGGGCAGGGTGAGGTTCTTAACGGATTTTGAGTTATTTGATGACTTGTTCGTACACCGTAGCCTTAATGAGTATGCTGTCTCTATTTAAGTTGAGAGCAGGAACTCCCTATTTACCTATTGTTCCACTCTTGTGCTGCATCCTCTACAGCTTTATCTACTGTCTTTTCCCCCAGCATAGCCGCTTGTAAGTTTTCGTAAATTGCCTTTTGCAAAAGTTTTATATCCTTCAGCCTGGGAGTTAATACCTCTGCTTGTTGCAGTTCTTGGGCGCTAATGACTCGCGCCTTATCTAAAGCCGAAGCGTTGGCGGGTGCGTCTTTGAAGTAGGTGTCAGCCAGCGACTTGACTGTAGACGGCAGAACGTTGGCTGCTTTGGCAAAAGAGAGCTGATTCTCGTCATTTGTGATAAACAACGCGAATTTGAGGGCGGCGTCGGGTTGTTTGCTGTCGCGGGGGATAACAACGTTCATCACAGCGACATTTTTCTTGCCGTTTTCACCCGTGATTTGTGGTGCAGTTGCGGAAACTTTAGCTATTGCTGGGGCATTTTTGCCAATGTTCTCAAGAAACTCCCCACCAGAAAACAGCAACGCCGTTTCTCCAGCTTGGTACAAATCTACTGCATGACGATGTCCTTGTGTCAATGTTTCTTTGGGTAGAAGCCCTTTTTTGTATAAGTCTACCCAATACTGAAACACTGCTTTACCTTGTGGGGAGTTAAAAGCTGCTTTACCCGCTGCATCTACCAAAGTCACCCCCATTTGTGCAAACGACTCTAGCACTTCACCAGCATCTTGAGGGACGAACGTCACAAAAAAGGCATATTTACCAGTTTTGTCTTTAATTTGTTGAGCCACCTGGGCTAATTCAGCGTAGGTGGCAGGTGGCTTGTTGATACCTGCCTGTTTTAATAAATCGGTGTTATAAATGGTTAGCCGAGTGGTGAGGTACCAGGGAATCCCAAAACTTTTGTCATTGAGCGTGCTAGCTTTCCAAATATTCGGTAAATACGAGGAACGCACTTCATTTGGAAGTTTTGCATCCAAATCTAACCAGGCATTTCGTCCTGCAAGTTGGGAAGCAAAATCCGGATTGAGGTTGACAACATCAGGTGGTGTTTTTGCGGAAACAGCTGTTAAAATTTTGTTCTCCATTGCCGTCCAGGGTACATCAACCCAGGTAACTTTTATACCGGAATTTTGTGACTCAAAAGACGCAATTAGGCTTTTAAAGTAGTTGGTAAATTGAGGTTGGAGTTGCATTGTCCAGAACTCAACATTTGCCGTTCCTGATGATGCCTGTTTTGTGGTATTGCTGACATTCCCTGTACCACAACTAACAATCCAAGAGGTCAATACACCGAGTAACGCCCAAACAATGAATCTTTTGAACTTTTGAATTCTAACCATCGTGTTTGTACTTTTTTATCTTGTTCAGGGTGAAGTGCTTATGCTCAATTGTGGAGATTATAGGCTAAAACAATTTTCTAGCAACAATATCAATTCTTAATATCATTTGATTTTTGCATTGGTAGTCCAACGGGCAAAACTGTGGTCAGGCAATTCAAGAGTTTGTTTGGTAAATATTATCAAGGGGTTGGCATAGAACTGTCACCGCAACGTGTAAATTTAGTTCAGCTACGCAAGCAACGCCAAGGTTTGAAACTAGAAACTTTAACATCAGTGCCGGTGCCAGAAGGTTTTTTTGTCAATGGTCAAATCACTGATTCCGCAACAATGGCGGAACTCATCCAGGAAGCGTTAGCTCAAAGTAAAATCAAAGCTTTTCGTGTTGCTACCGCTGTACCAGGGCGAGATTCAATTATACGTCTTATATCCGTGCCAGCAGAGTTAGATGACAAAGAACTACAGGAAATGGTACTTAACCACGAAGCAAGTTTGTATTTACCTTATCCTCGTGAAGAAGCTGATATTGATTATCAGAAACTTGGGTACTTTGTAGATGACGATGGCATTGAAAAGGTACAGGTATTGCTAGTTGCTACTCGTAAAGAAATTACCGATAGCTTTATAGATACATTCGAGCAAGCCGGATTGCAAATTGATGTTTTAGAGATTAATAGTTTTGCTCTGATTAGGACAATTCGCGACCAATTGCGACAATACGGATCACAAGAAGCAGTAGTGCTAGTCGATATAGAATTTGATAGCACAGAAATAGCGATCGTTGTGAATGGAGTGCCGCAATTTTCGCGTACCGTTCCCATTGGAACTTATCAAATGCAAATTGCTATATCTAGGGCAATGAATTTACCCGTTTCACGAGATATAGAACTTTTGTATGGAATGTCTATTCCTTTTATAGATGATGAAGAAAAAACTGGTGTTCCTGAAATGAATCCAGGTATGACAGCGATGATACGAGTGTTAGGAGAACTCACACATGAACTACGCCGTTCTATTAATTTTTATCTCAATCAAAATGAAAATGTGGAGATAGCACAAATTATGCTAGCAGGACCAGGAGGCGGACTGGGACAAATTGATGAGTTTTTTACACAAAGATTAAGTTTGCCAGCCTCTCAAATCGATCCAATCGCGGCTTTGTCATTGGAAATTGACGAAGAGAAATACCCTGTAGTCCAACGCCCTGGGTTGGCGATAGTGCTTGGTTTAGGAATGCGAGAGGCGCTATAACAATTCAAAATTCAAAATTCAAAATTCAAAATAATTAGAATTGGCAGGTATCCTGTCTGTTTCCAGTATGCAAATTAAAGAAGTCACATTTTAGCTCAAATGTACAGTTTAGAAATTAACTTTCTCAAAGACCGCTCAATTTACCAGAAGAATTTAAAAAAAAAGCAAGCAGAAATATCTCTACGTAGTGAAGATTTAAAACCAGTGTATATAGGAGTGGCAGTCAGTATGTTTTTTCCAGCTTTAATGGGAACGACTTGGTGGTTTTTGCAAGCAAAAAATAGTGAAATACAGCAGAACAGAGCCGAACTAGAACAGGAGAATCAAAGGCTAAAGGCAGAAATAGGAAACATAGACAAAATCAAAGAAGAAACAAACAAAATTAAGCAGGAAACTCAAGCTTTAGTTAGTGTTTTTGACCAGATTCGTCCTTGGTCAGCCGTGTTACAAGATTTGGGCGATCGCATCCCAGAAACTGTGCAAATTGATAGCATCAAGCAAATTCCGCCCGCAGCCCCAACAGAAGGACAGCCAGCACCCAATCCTGCTGGAGGTGTAGAAATTTCAGGGTTTGCTCGCTCCTTTAGCGATGTCAACGATTTTATGCTGAGTTTGCAACAGTCTCGTTTCTTCAAAGCTGCGCAAACAAAAATTATCACAGCAGAGTTAGTAGATGCACCGATACAACCTGGTTCTCAATCTGCTACAAACATACAAATTAAACCACCCCAAATAGTCAAATACACAATTCAATCCAGTCTCAGTAATGTTCCCGCTTCTGAATTAATTCCGGAATTGGAACAAAAAGGCGCAATAGGACTAGTGAATAGAATCCGTAGTATGCAACAAATAGGAGTCATTCAAAAATGACTTTCAATGATGATTTAAAGTTTGTACAAGGTACGGAATTTGATACAGCTTCTCCAAGTTACGTTGTTATTTTTGGTATTCCCTTAACACCAAAATTTATCGGCATCCTCATAGGATTTTTAGGGCTTGCAGGAGCAGTTTATGTGCTGATAAATTCCGTCATGCCAGCATGGGAAACTTTTCAACAGCAGCAAACAAAACAGAACCAATTACAGGAAGTGGTTGACCAAAAGAAAACCATTATTCAACAAATGGAGACAGTTAAACAGGAACAAGCAGTTTCCAAACAGCAACAACTCCAGGTTTTAGCTTTATTTGCTAATGAAAAAACCTTGGATACCCTACCACTGGATTTAAATCGCTTGGTTGAATCTAGCAATACTCAAATTCCTCCAAATGTAGTGAGAGCAAAACTGAGGAAATACGTCCCTACTGGAAAGGCTGAACCCATTACTGATAACAGTCTTGGTTCATTAGTAAATGGCAAGCTAAAACGTAGCAGTATCAATATAGAAATTATCGGAACCTACGAACAAACACAATCCATTCTCCGTAATATAGAGCGGTTACAGTCTTTGTTGATAGTGAAAGACTACCAATCAAATTTGGTACCAGAAGCAGCAACTCAACAGGACAAAACTGTGATGACTAGAGTTGGGTCAGCACTTATTAGTACATCTTTCCAGTTACAGGCATTAATGCCACTGAGTCAAGAGGAAGTCGCAGCTGCTGCTAAAGCGGCAAAACCAAATAATAACTAGTCGTATATTTTACGTTTCATTTCGCCCACTTACTTAATCGTTTTCCAATTATGAGGAATGAACTGTGAAACAGCTTCACGCTAGTAGTGTTGTGTTAGATGCCGCTGCAATTGTTTTTTTAGCGGCTCAACCAGTATCGGCACAGACTACTGAAATTACTGGAGTGCAGCTTAGTCCAGTTAATGGTGGAATAAACATTGTATTAACAACTGCCTCAGGCTCACGCCCACAAATTTTTACGACAAAAAAAGGTAATACTTTAGTCGCAGATATTCTTAATACTCAATTACGTTTACCACAAAAAAATAGTTTCCGCCAAGACAATCCGGCTCCAGGCATTGCCTCAGTGACAGTTAATCAACTTGATGCTACTAGCATCCAAGTGATAGTGACCGGAACGAGCAGCACCCCCAACAATCAACCTGTAGTGCGAAAGCAAAATGAAATTATTCTTGGTTTTACGTCAACAGAGGGAACACAAGCAGCGCCGACTTCTCCACCTCAACAAAGTCAAAAGCCAGACGTTCTCGTTCCCAACCCAGAAGTTAGCATTGACGGCACGCCTACACAAACACCAGGTTCAAACACGAACCAAGCTCCACCTTTCTTACCCAGAGCCGTTGCACCACCAGTAGGGGATATAGCCATTTCAAATATTGATGCTTCTCCTAGCAATATTGACTTGGGAACTCAAGAACGAGTGTCTCGCTTAGTGCTGCGAGACGCTCCGGTACGCGAAGTTTTGTCACTGCTTGCCCGTGCTGCTGGTCTTAACTTGGCTTTTGCGGGAAGAGAAGCAGGAGAGCAAGCTTCTGGAGGACAGCAGGCACAGCAGGGACAGCAGGGTAGCGCTGGGAGTGATGGACCAACGATCTCGTTGGATATAGAAAACGAGCCAGTTCAAGATGTTTTTAACTACGTCTTGCGCTTGAGTGGTCTTGAAGCAAACCGCAGCGGACGGACAATTTTTGTTGGAGCGAAACTGCCCAATTCCACCCGTGATGTGATTGTGCGTAACTTGCGACTTAATCAGGTAACAGTGGGAACAGCATTAAACTTTTTGGTTTCCTTAGGAGCAGAAAGTGCTGTCAGCCGCGAACGGCAAGTTACTAGTGTAAATGCTGTACCTGTGGGTGGTGCAGCCAATACCGCAGTCACGCAAACCCAGACAACCACAGAAACCAGAGTTGAAACTCAACGCATTGATTTTAAAGACTCTAACCCTCTACTTCGAGGTGTACAGGCATTAGGAGATGAGCGCACCAATTCTGTTACCTTAGTTGGCTCTCCTAGGCTGATTGACATTGCAATGGCTCAACTAACTCAGCTTGATGTCCGCCGTCGGCAAGTGGTCATTAACGTCAGGATTATCGATGTTAATTTACGCAACACAAACGACTTTAACACCAGCTTCTCATTTGGAATAGGCAACAATTTCTTTAGTAATAATGGTGGTGCAATAGGTTTGAATTTTGGTTCTAGACCAAATGGAGTCTCCAGACGTTTCGTTGCTAATTTGCAAGCTCAAGTTACAAATGGCAATGCCAAGATTTTGACTGACCCGACTTTGACAGTACAAGAAGGTCAGGAAGCTTTAGTAAAGTTAACTGCAGAAGTGTATGGAGGTATTGAAATAACTTCATTCAATCAATCAACTTCATCAAATGAATCAACTTCATCAAATGAATCAATTTCATCAAATCAATCAACTTCATCAAATCAATCAACTTCATCAAACTCACAATTTATCTCTACAAGAAAACCTATTATTAAGGACGCAGGTCTAACTTTGAGAGTTAGAGTGGATCGAGTTGATGACAACGGCTTTGTGTCCTTGTCTGTTGCCCCTACTGTATCTGCACCGAATGGTACAATACAAACTCCTGATGATGGTGAAATTACTTTACTTGCGGAAAGAAGTTTGCAATCAGGTCTAATTCGCCTGCGCGACGGTCAAACGCTAATTCTTAGCGGTATTATTCAAGACGCCGACCGAGTCAGTGTAACAAAAGTTCCCATTTTGGGTGATATTCCCCTGCTTGGTGCTTTATTTAGAAGAACAAACAAAACTAGCGATCGCAGCGAAGTCATTGTATTACTAACGCCTCAAATTGTAGAAGATTCAGAGCGCTCCTCTTTTGGTTATAACTACACCCCTAGCCCAGATGTACGGCAAATCCTTGAACGTGGTGGTTTACAGGTGCCAAAGCGGTAAAATACAGCGATGAGCCAAACAGCTTTCCTACTGAATCGGATGACATCTCCACAAATCCTTTGGCTAACTTATGGCAATGTTGTACCCCCCAATCCCTAATCCCTAATCCCCAATCCCCTTCACGCTCATATAGTCATTAAAATACCGTCATTAAACTTAACAAAGACTAACTACCATTCCACCTGTTTATCCCTCCATGCCCCTCTGTTCCCCTAGCAACAGGGGTTTTTACTAAGTATTTTTTCCTACTTTAGGGGTGGTTTTGAGTGAAACAATTGCCTGATTTCTAAAAAAAATCCTGAAATCTATATAAATTAATGGTTTCATCTATCCACTTCTGGCTACGACACTTTAGAATGATTCATTGAAAAGTCGAGCCTATGGGAATTACAGCCTCTTTAAGCATAAAGACTCATTAGGGCGACTTTTGTAAATCTCCAAACAGAGATTTAAGTAAACATGTATCGGGGCGTATCTGTACGCAATTTCAAGTAACAATTAGGAGTTTGACATGAACAAAGGTGAATTGGTTGATGCCGTAGCTGAAAAGGCTAGTGTTACTAAAAAACAAGCTGATGCAGTCTTAACTGCGGCTTTGGAAACCATCATCGAAGCAGTTTCCTCTGGCGATAAAGTCACTTTGGTGGGATTTGGCTCATTTGAATCACGGGAACGTAAAGCCCGCGAAGGTCGCAACCCCAAAACAAATGAGAAGATGGAAATTCCGGCAACAAAGGTGCCTGCTTTTTCCGCTGGAAAATTGTTTAGAGAAAAGGTTGCACCCCCAAAATCTTAGGTTCTGTTTTGGTTTTTTAGGACACCCTTTTTCTATGCGGCAACCTGCACACGGGGGAAATCTAGCTTGGGCAGCAGCGTTAGCTGGCTGTCCCCCAAGTGCTATTCTGGATTTTTCTGCCAGCATCAGCCCCTTGGGACCTCCAAATAGCGCTCTAGCGGCAATTAAATCCCAATTGGGCAACCTCAGGCACTATCCAGACCCTGATTACGGTGAACTGAGAGCAAGTCTCAGTCACTTTCATCAACTGCCTCCTGAATGGATTTTGCCGGGTAACGGCTCGGCAGAATTACTTTCACTGGCAGGTCGGGAATTAGCACAATTAGCCGCAACAGCTTTAATAACTCCAGCCTTTGGCGACTACTATCGAGCGCTGGCGGCATACCACGCTGAGGTACTGGAGTTTCCTTTGTCTTTCGGGAGTAACGCTCAAGAGTCATTTGTCATTCGTGATTTGTCAGTTATCCATGACAAAAGACAAAGAACAAACGACAAAGGACTATTGCTGAATAACCCTCACAATCCTACGGGGAAGTTATTTTCGCGGGAAGCCATTCTGCCATACTTGAAGGAATTTGGCTTGGTGGTGGTGGATGAAGCTTTTATGGATTTTCTGCCCCCAGAACAGGAACAAAGCCTGATAGAGGTGGTGCAGGAATATCCAAACTTAGTGATTTTGCGATCGCTCACCAAGTTCTACAGTCTGCCTGGTTTGCGACTGGGATATGCGATCGCCCACCCCGACCGTTTGCGGCGCTGGCAGTTGTGGCGTGACCCTTGGCCCGTAAATACCTTGGCAGCAGCGGCAGCAGTCGCTGCGCTTAAGGATAAAGAGTTTCAAGAGCAAACCTGGGCATGGCTACCAGCAGCACGGGATCAACTCTTCCAGGGTTTAGCTTCTTTAAGCGGATTAGAACCCCTGCAAAGTGCGGCTAATTTTTTACTCGTTGAATCACAACAATCTAGTTCGCAGTTGCAGCAAAAATTACTCAAGCATCACCAGATTTTGATCCGTGATTGCTTGAGTTTTTCGGAACTAGGCGACAGGTATTTCCGGGTAGCCGTACGCTCTGGGTTAGATAATCAGCGCTTGCTAGAAGCTTTATCATTAGTCATTAGTGATGAGTCATTAGTCATTAAGAGAAAGGACAATTGACAAAAGACAAAGGACAAATAACGTGACTATTGACTACGATGTTGTGGTTATTGGTGGCAGTTTAGCTGGACGCTATGCTGCCCTTACTGCTTCTCAACTCAAAGCCAAGGTTGCTTTGGTAGAACCAACGACAAACGGTGCATTAACAAAGTTAAACGCACCTTACGAGTTTATTTCTCACCATGCTTTAAACTACATCAGCAACCTTGCCAAAAAGCTGGGTGATGCTGCACTATTTGGGCTTCAGAGCGAATGTGCTGATACCAAAGAAAAATGCCAAATTTCTGCTCATGCACCCCAAGCAATGCTGTATGCTCATAGCGTTGTCTCCAATCTCCAAGAGCAGCATTCACCCGCTGTTTTAGCTGCCCAAGGAGTTGATGTCATTTTGGGCAATGGTCAATTTGAATCGTCACCCCATCTCTCATTTGCCGTTGATGGGCGAGTGCTACGCGCACGTAGCTATTTGCTTGCTACGGCTTCGCGTCCGGCAATTCCAGAGATTACAGGATTACAAAAAACTGGCTTTCTGAGCATACCTCAGATTTGGCAAGCGCTCTCGCGTTCTACACCACCATTACAGTGGGTGATTATTGGCGGTGTTCCCCAAAGCATTGAACTAGCTCAAACTCTAGCGCGGTTTGGTTATGATGTGACCTTGGTTGTAGAACACCCGGATATTCTTCCTCAAGTTGATTCAGAGATAGCCCAACTGCTTTGCAGCCAGTTAGAAGCAGAAGGTGTACGCGTCTTTACCAAAACACGAGTCACTCAGGTGAGACAAATTGAGGATAAAAAATGGCTTCAGGTGGGAGATAAAGCAATTGAAACAGATGAAATCGTAGTCGCGATAGCACAGCAGCCAAATATTGAATCTTTAAATTTGGCAGCCGTAGATGTGAAATGGAATCAGCGTCGCCTGCTGGTGAATGACAAACTGCAAACTACCAACAAGCGTATCTGGGCTTGTGGTGATGTGATTGGTGGGTATGAATTTGTCAATATTGCTCATTACGAAGCCAGAGTAGCTTTGCAAAATGCACTCTTTTTCCCTAGGTTGAAAGTCAATTATCGACATATTCCTTGGGGAGTATTTACGAACCCAATGTTTGCACAAGTCGGTTTAACAGAAGCGCAAGCCAAACGCCGATATAGTCCTGATGAAGTTATTGTTTTGCGACAGTTTTTTAAAACATTATCAGCTGCCCAAATCCGAGACGAAACTACGGGTATGTGTAAACTCATTGCCCGTCCCAATGGGGAAATTTTGGGCGCTTCGCTCTTAGGTGCAGAAGCAGGCGAGTTAATTAATGTTATTGCAATGGCGATCGCTCAAAAAATCAAAGTCAATGCAATGGCGAATCTCGCTCCTTTGTGTCCCAGTTTCTCAGAAATTTTTGAGCAAGCTGCACTCTCTTGGAGTCAGCAAAAATTGAGCCGCAATCAAGCTTTGCAAGAGTGTCTGGAAAGCTTCTTTGACTTCCGGCGGAATTGGAATTTCTAAACTTTCACGAACCTCATATCAGGGAAAGAAGTGATTGGCAATACGCTTTAGGACTGAAAACCGATACGGTCGAAGTTCAAACTCCGAGTGGGCAAGCCAGATCATCTTTGAAAAGTGCAAGGTTTTACTTGAACCACTAACCCAAAGTTGATTTTCAAGCAATGCCCAAATACCAACTAGCTCTGATTAATGTTATATTTTATAGAACTTAATATTTTTCACAAAATTTTAGATTAGCTGATTGTGTCGCAGAGAGCGCCACTTATTAGCAAAAGTACTAACCAAAAGTACTAATAAAGTTCGGTGATCCCTTCTTACAAGAACGAGCAGCTTTTTATCAAGCAAGGTAGTATTAGTAATACGTTAAAAGGTTTGCAACAATAGTTTATAAGTCTTAAAAAGAAAAGTCACAAGTCGTTAGACTAGCCAGCCGCCACCCTGCTTTGTCTGCGTTATCTGCACACAGTCAGGAAAATCGCTGGGTTTGCTGCAAAAACAGGCATTTTTTGCGGCATTAGCGCTCACTCTATGCCGTGTTGGACAGACACTGGCGGCATATTGCCTGTTAAGCAAAAAGCACGCTTCGGCAACAAGCAGCACTTTCCTACTGCACAAGACTGTCCTCTCGATTTGACGAATCTACTGGTATGAGTAGCAATCAAAGAAGTTCCACCTGCCTAAAAAAGGAGAATAGCGGCTTGGCAATCAATCGTTGGAAACAGGATCTCAAAAATGACCTGATTGCTGGGTTGCTAGTCGTGATTCCCCTAGCAACTACCATTTGGCTTACGATTACTGTTGCGAATTGGGTCATCAACTTTCTCACCCAAATTCCCAAACAAGTAAATCCATTTCAGGGAATGCACCCTATCTTAGTCAATGTACTCAATCTCTTAGTGGGACTGATGGTACCACTACTGAGTATTCTTGTGATTGGCTTGATGGCTCGAAATATTGCAGGACGGTGGTTACTAGATGTAGGTGAGCGGCTGTTGCAGGCAATCCCTTTAGCTGGACAGGTTTACAAAACTCTCAAGCAACTTCTAGAAACACTCTTAAAAGATAGCAACGGCAAGTTTCGCCGTGTGATTTTAGTAGAATATCCACGGGCAGGAATTTGGGCGATCGGCTTTGTTACAGGTATCATGAGTAGCGAGATCCAGGCTCAGATGTCTCGCCCCATGTTGAGCGTTTTCATACCAACAACCCCCAATCCCACCACTGGATGGTATGCGGTCGTTCCGGAAGACGAGGTTATAAACCTGTCATTATCGATTGAAGATGCCTTTAAAATTGTAGTTTCTGGTGGCATTGTTGCTCCTAATACCCGCTTAACTGAGTTGGTTATCTCTAAAGATCGGCAACTAGAAGTGCCACCCTTAGAAGCAAAACGGCAGATTATTCCTCTCGAAGAAACTTAAAATCATGTAGTCATTATTGAAAAGAACACAGAACACAGAATGCAGAATGCAGAATAAGACAATCAGATGATGGTAGAACCCTCTCTCAGAAGTACCACTAAATCAAAGGTTTCGCGCTATCAAGGAAAGCGCAACTCGCCACCGAGCCGTACAGAATAAGCTAGAGTTCCTATTGTGTCGTCTTTTGTTCTTTCTTAATGATTAGTCATTACTTAAGAGGAGGCGCACTGGCGCGCTACCCGTTATGAATGGAAGAAACACTCCCTCACTCCCTCACTCCCTCACTCCCTTACTCCTTCGCTCAAGAGTATTTCTTGAAAGTAGTTCCCCTATTCCCCGTGTCCCTTTGTCTGCCACTTCTCAATCTAAAACCAAAAATTTTTCCTCATATACTCTGAACTTACTTTTATGCAAGAGCGTAAACCACGTCAAATAGCTCGGGAATTGGCACTATTAAGCCTAAGCCAACTGCCGATAAACCCTAAGAAATTAGAAAAAATACCACCAGAGCAACTCGTACCAAAGTTGGTGCTAGCAGCAGTACGCACCCTGCGATCCGAAGTTCAAGATACTTTAGACAATGCGGCTGGGGAACTGCAACGCAGTAACGATCGCCTTCTGACGAGCCAAACACGCGCCGGTGACCTCAATACCGCCAGAACAATGGTAAAAGAGGCGATCGTCCACACGCAAACAGCAATCAACAAGTTGGCTGCGACTATTGAATTTCCGGAACTGATTCAACTTGCTAATCAAGATAGAGAAGTCCGGGAGTACGCCAAAGACATTATCATCGCTGTTAATGAAAACCGAAACACCATAGACGAGGAAATTTCTACTGCCTTGGTAGATTGGCAAGTCACTCGCCTGGCACACATAGACCGGGATATACTGCGAATCGCTGTGGCAGAAATGAAGTATCTTCGAGTTCCAGAAAGCGTGACAATTAACGAAGCCATAGAGTTAGCTAAGCGCTACAGTGAAGAAGACAGCCATCGATTTATTAATGGTGTTTTGCGCCGAGTCACTGACCAAAGAAAGGTAGCAAGTACTCCATAGCAAAAAGGTTCAGTTATTCACTCAAGAATGCTAACTCAGTTTATTTGTGCCACTCAAGCCTCAAATTTTTTCCTAACCTCTCTCCCACCTACGGGGGAAGGGGTAGGAAATTTTGGGTTGGAAGCGGTGAATCATTTGTGGCAAAGATTTCCTCAAGAAAAAGTTAAAAGTCGAATTAAACTCATAAACTGAAATAAAAACTTAAGTTTTATAACTAACTAGCTGCAATGGTTTTTAATTGGTTCCGCCGTCAACATAACGAGCCTTCTGGTACTCCCTCTCAACAAAAGCAGGAAGAAACTCCTGCTGCAAAAGAACCTCAACCACAACCAGCCGAAACCTCTACCTCAGAAACTGCACCTGAGGTAGCGACTGACTTACTGGCTTATGCGAAAGCTGCTTATAAGAACATTCAGCAAAGGCAACAACCCCAGCCAGCAGAAACAAAAGAAACTGAGGTAACAGCCGAAGCACCACCAGAAGAACCTGAAACAGAACCAGTTCAGGCAGAAACGACACAACCCCCAGAAGAAGTTGTTGTACCTGCGGACCAAATTACTGCCGAAGAACCAGATGGCACAGATGAACTCAGCACACCACCAGAGGTGCCAGAAATTGCTGAAGAACCAGATGCTGACAGCTTCATTACTACAGATGTCGCTTCACCAGAACCCACTGAACCACCGATAACACAAGAGGTAACGCCGCCAACACCACCTGCAACTTTATCATTTTTAGAAAGGGCAGCGGCAGAACGGCAAGCAAGACAAGAAAGACTCATAGCAACCGCAATTGAAGTCCCAGAACCAGAGGTTCAACAGCAGGTAGCTGCAACTACCACTGCACCAGAGGTTACAGGCGAAATTCCTGGATTAGACTTAGATGAAGGATTTTTATGGTCAACAGAAGTCTTGGCGGCACAAGGGAGGCGTCCAGAAGACATTTCTTTTGAAGAAATCACTTGGCTGAAAAAGCTGCGACAAGGCTTAGACAAAACCCGCCGTAACATCCTTAACCAACTTAAGGCAATTGTCGGACAAGGTCCGCTTAACCAAGCAGCCGTAGGAGAGATTGAGGCATTGCTTTTGCAAGCTGATGTTGGTGTGGAAGCAACAGATTACATCATCAACACTTTACAGAACAAGCTTCGTCAAGAAGTCCTGCCACCAGAGGAGGCGATCGCCTACCTGAAAAGTATCTTGCGAGATATGCTGGATGCACCAGTCAAACAATCTAGTAAGCCTATCTTTGTCCCAGAAAAAGAAACTCTCAACGTTTGGTTAATTACTGGGGTAAATGGCGCTGGCAAAACCACCACCATTGGTAAACTCGCACACCTAGCAAATAAATCCGGCTATAAATGCTTGATTGGTGCAGCCGACACCTTCCGCGCCGCCGCTGTGGAACAAGTTAAGATTTGGGGCACTAGAAGTGGTGTGGAAGTTATTTCCAATCCTGCCAAGAATGCAGATCCAGCAGCAGTTGTGTTTGACGCCATCTCTGCTGCCACAGCCCGAGGGATAGAATTACTTCTGGTGGATACCGCCGGACGACTGCAAAATAAGAAAAATTTGATGGATGAACTCAGTAAAATCCGTCGCATTATTGATAAAAAAGCCCCCGGCGCTAAGATAGAGTCCCTTTTGGTTTTAGATGCAACTTTAGGTCAAAATGGATTGCGGCAAGCTGAAGTCTTTTCGGAAGCCGCACAACTAAGTGGTGTCGTTTTGACTAAGCTGGATAGTACTGCTAAAGGAGGCGTTGCCCTTGCCGTGGTGCAGCAGTTAGGCTTACCTATTCGTTTTATTGGTGCTGGGGAAGGAATTGAAGATTTGCGTCCTTTTTCTAGCTATGAGTTTGTGGAAGCACTCTTGAATGGTTAGCTTCATAAATTATGAGATATAGCGGTTCTCAATTGAGAAGAATACAGTTTTAGACTCTTGTGGGATGGGCATCCTACCCGTCCTAGTATCCGGGCGCGCTGTCCTGTGCCTACCTGAGATCTTGCAAGAGTTACAACACTAAACCCTCGTTACCTCTTTCAACCTGGTAACGAGATATTAGAGCCTCTGGCTCTTGTTGGATGCAAGATCTGAGCTACCTCACAAAAATTGTATTGTACTCAAGTAAGAACCGCTATATTCGTGGCAATGCCCACCCCAAAGAAAACCGCTGTAAGTCAAAATTCCCTGACTTAATATTAAAAAATATTCTCTAGTGGTAAATTAAAGATTTAAAGAGTGACGGTGAAACAGCAACTGATTGTCTAACTTTTAGATGAAACGTTCTAATTTATACTGTTTCTCGATTTGGTGCCGCAGCTTGTACCTGTTGGTGTGATGATTTATCTACAATGCATTTTAGTGTACATATTTTCAGCTATGTGGATAAGGGTAAGCCTTGACAATGATCAGACCCTAAGGTACAAGCAAGCATTTTTGACACCTAACGGTGGAAAAGCCAAGCTATTTTATATATCGAAAGGTATAGGACTAAGTTCTTAAAGTATGATATATTTTTGAGCTTATCAGTGTTTATCTACAATGGTTGTTTTTTGCAGGTCGTTTTGTGCTAAAAATATATGACTTTATATATTAAAAAATTAAATAAGCAAATGAAATACGAAAGACTTTTAGAATTTAGACCTTACGTTTTTCTACTCTTGCTAAACTGACAAACTTACCACAATATGGTTTAGCAATCCAAAAACGAAAGTATTTATAAGGAATAAAGAACAAGAATAATGTAAATCACAATGGTAACTGTGCCTCAACCACCGTCTCAACCAACTGACAGTAATAGCGGTGCCCCGACAACCCAGGTCACTCCAGTTGTGGCACTTAAAGAACTCGTGGCACGGTTGCACCGAGAACAAAATAAAATTCAAGATTTACTGAGTTCTTTGGGATTTGCTTTGCGAAGCTTCAATAATTTGAATCAGTTTTTGGAACTGATTCCTTTGATGGCAACAAGAGTCACAGATGCAGATGGTAGTGCTCTCTTTCTGTACAAACCCAATGGTCAAGTAAGATTAGAACAGCTGCATTGGCAGGATAGTAGGCAGCGTAAGAATATCCGCAAGGCACTAGAAACCGCAACGAGTCAAATCACATATGTGCCGAATACCCAACCTTTAGCAATGACCACGGGTGCATTGGATGACTATATGCATCGCTGCTTGGGACCAGATATACAAATCTTTGGTACAGCTATTCTGGTAAAGCATACAGAACGGGGATGGCTTTACGTTTTGAGTCGCGAACCAGAATATACTTGGACAGAAACCAGACAAAAGTTAGTCCGCCTAGTGGCAGATCAAACGGCAGTAGCAATAGAAAATGATGAACTTGCCGTAGAACTGAGGAAAAAAGAACGCCTAGACCAAGAACTCGAAATTGGGGCAGAAATTCAAAGGCGACTTCTGCCACGCCAATGCCCTAATATTTCAGGTGTTGCCCTTGCGGCACGCTGTAAACCAGCCAATCGTGTTGGCGGAGACTATTACGACTTTATTCCCACAAATCACAATCAAATTCAGCCAAACAACAAAGGCACTTTAGATGCTGCAGATGGTCGCTGGGCTTTGGTGATTGGTGATGTTATGGGCAAAGGAGTCCCTGCAGGACTGATTATGACTATGATGCGGGGAATGCTGCGGGGAGAAGTGTTACACAGTCATCCCCCCAAACGAATCCTGCAAAACTTGAATCGAGTGATGTATGCAGATTTGGAAAATTCCCACCGCTTTGTCACTCTATTTTACTCAGAGTATGACCCCAAAACACGGATTTTGTCTTTCAGCAATGCAGCACACAATCCGCCGATGTGGTGGCATGCGGCAACGAAAACAGTGACTCGTTTAGATACCTTTGGAATGCTTATCGGTTTAGATGCTAACAACCAATACGAAGATGGTCAGGCACAGTTAGAGCCGGGAGACATCATTCTTTATTATACAGATGGCTTGACCGATGCAGCAGCTGCAAGTGGCGATCGCTTTGATGAAGAAAACCTCGTTGTGGTATTTAGCTACGCTTGTAGAATTTGTAGTGGACCAGAGGAAATACTAGATTATTTATTTAACCAAGTGCAACAATTTATTGGTGGCGATAAGCAAAACACCGATGATATGACATTGGTAGTACTGCAAGCGCAATAGTTAACATACAGTGCTTTTCATTTGAATGAAGTACAAATTTATCTGTGTCCATCTGTGTCCATCTGTGGTTCATTATTTCTTTGTGTACCTTACCCAATTGCAAACCGCTGTAATTCGTAATTATTCGGTCAATAGGTAGTCACCCACAAGCAAGCGCTAGCCAACTTGGGTATGCGTAAGAATTAAGAGTAAGCAACTTTAAGCCACGATAAGTCTTAAATACCCAACTTGCTGTTGTCTGAAGATTCTCCATCAAACGAGTATCTTCGCCGCCAAAAGCTTCAAACGCAAGACTCCACCAAGCATTCTCTTGAATGATCACATGGGTAAGTTCTACTGTACAACCGTTGTCGATACCTTCATTTTTTGAAACAACAGGTTGTGGTGGAAACTCAGGGAAAACTTGGTAAAGTTGTGAATAGCGAATTTTCTGGACACTTACCCATGAAGCGTTGTCTAGAACGAGGTTTGGTTGAAAACTTTCTTCTGTAGGATCACAACACAGCCACTTGCCCCATTTCTCTGTGTTACCCTCTACGAATTCGCCAAAACGCCCAACTCCTAGTTCTGCTTTGCGCCATTTGACTTCTAGCCGTCCTTGACGCAATTTGATTCCTAAGAAGTCACACGTTGGTGAGTAAAGATACAAATCTTCCCGTTCTTCTGGTGGTTGTAGCGGTTCAATCAGACAATTTTGCTCAAACCAAAGTTCAACTTCTTGCGGTATTGTGCCTGGGTAAAACCAGCGTAGTTCGTAAGTTGTCAGCATACATGGGACAATGAAAACGAGAAATTACACTTGCCTTGTGTTGCTTCCAGCCTAAAGGAAACTGTAGAAATGTGGAAAAGAATTGTATTGATTTTGCTATTGGTGTTTAGCTTCAGCTTGAGTCATTCTAGCGCAGCGGCTGCTGCTGGGCTTAAAAGCTATGTAGACACGACTGATGGATATCAGTTTTTATATCCTAACGGCTGGGTGCAAGTTAAAGTTGCCGACGGTCCGGATGTGGTGTTCCACGACATAATTGGGGTGACTGAAAATATTTCTGTAGTGATTAGTCCAGTTCCAGAAGGCAAAACTTTGAAAGAACTAGGGACACCAGGAGAAGTAGGATATAAGTTGGGAAAAAACGCTCTTGCTCCTGAAGGTTCTGGTCGCACAGCTGAATTAGTCAATGCCGCAGAGCGGGAATCTAACGGAAAAACATATTATCTTTTAGAGTATACAATCTCACTACCTAAGAACCAACAACGCCACAACCTTGCTAGTGTTGCTGTCAGCCGTGGCAAAATTTTTACGTTCAATGCCTCAATTCCTGAAAGACGTTGGGGTAGAGTCAAACGATTAATTGAAGATTCTCTAAATTCTTTTTCTGTGTATTAATTATTAATACCATCCTCCTCATCCCCCTCATCCCCCTCATCCTCCTCATCCTCCTCACTCCCTCACTCCCTCACTCCCTCACTCCCTGATCTCCTCCTATGGGCAGCCCACCCTTTGTACTCGCCTCTGCTTCTGTTGCACGACGCCGCTTGCTGCAAACAGCTGGAATTCAGCCTTTCGTTTGTCCCAGTGACTTTGATGAGTCACAAGTCCAAATAAATGAACCTGCACAATTGGTAAAAACTTTAGCCCAACGAAAGGCAGAAACTGTAGCCCCTCAGTTTCAATCTGCTTTAATTATGGGTTGCGATTCGATTTTGGCTATTAACGGCGAAATTCATGGCAAACCAGCAGATGCTGAACAAGCACGTCAACGCTGGCAAAAAATGCAAGGTCGTTTTGGCGACCTTTACACGGGTCATGCCTTAATAGACAATCCACAAAACAGAACTTTAGTCAAGTACCAGGTAACAAGAGTTTACTTTGCACAACTGAGCGATCGCACCATTGAGGCTTATGTCGCCACAGGTGAACCTTTAAAGTGTGCTGGTGCGTTTGCCCTTGAAGGTCGTGGAAGTCTGTTTGTGGAAAAAATCGAAGGTTGCTACAGCAACGTGATTGGACTAAGTTTACCTCTGTTACGGCAAATGCTAGCCGAACTAGGGTATGATGTCACGGATTTTTGGCATTGAAGTATCCACACTGTCCCCCATAGGGAGACAGCGATCGCACAAGGTAGCGCACTGTCATTTGGGCAAATCGCCCTTTGGTATCACTTTGGACCGTAGAAAAAGGCAATTTCTTTTTCTTTCAATGGAGCAAAACCAGCATCTATCAGCTGTTGGTTGAGTTCTGCTTGGGGGATGTGTTTTGCTCCAATTCGCACAATGCGTGATCGCATAGTATTGCTAACTCCGCTGCGCTGTCTGTTCGCTTCTAGCCCCATGACTTTGTGATAAAGTTCCAGCTTGACAGGGGGAATAGGGGAACCATCAAAATCAATTCCGCGTGCAATTGCTTCATCAATGGCATCAGCGCCTTTGGTTGTTTGGTTCTCTTGGTTAATTTCAGTAGTCATGGCAATTTAATCTCACCCTTACTAGAGAATTTTACCAGCCAAGGTGCATTTCCTTTCTTTCGGAGGGCTTTGTTGCCCCGGACATAATTTTTCGTGTTGTACCCCCCAATTCCCAATCCCCAATCCCCAATCCCTAATCCCTAATCCCTAATCGCTATATTCTTGACTTTTGGCTTTTGTTGAGCATTATTGCTGTATGTTTCGATATACGCTTGTCACTTTTGGAGCTTTTGGTTTAATCTCAAACCAACGGTAAAGCATAATAGTTGCGCTATGTCAGACCCTCACACTCCTCGTCAAAAAGACCGTGCCCTAGAAAAAGCTCTAACCAACAAAATCATTGATGATTATTTTGATAACTCAGAAAGCTGGTTGCGAGCCATTTTACGGATGTGTATCTTCTCTTTGGGTCATTTGGATGGACAACCCGTATTTGTCGTAGAGTGTCCCAATCAAGCAGTAGCTAAACGGTTGAGTCGAAAAACCCATCCTTTTAGAGGAATTGTATATTATTTAACTGATAATTTTAACGCTGGCGATCGCTCTGTGTTTTGCTACCAGGAGCCTTCTGAGGGAACTTGGCGTTGTTTTGACACCAGCACAAACTCCTGGAAAACTCTGAGGAAACCACAAACACGAACAGCCCCAACTGACGGATTGTAAAGCAGGGGAAGCTTTGGGAGCAGGGGGACAAATAACTCCCTCACTCCCTCACTCCCGACTTTGGCGTGTCACTAAACCCCCAACAAACGCACCCAAAACAGTTCCTGTCCACAGTCCTGTTGTGCTACCTTGCCAAACTGCGCCTGGTGTTACCAAAGCGTTACACATCTCCTTTAAGCCCCAAGGTTGGTTTTGACACTTTTGAGTGTGGAGAGTTATAGCCATTTGTCCTGCAATGTAAGCTCCAGAAAACCCTGACAGGAGTGCTAAAAAGGTGCAAATTAAAGTTCGATTTTTAGTCATTAGTCATTAGTCATTAGTCATTGTACAGACGTGCCATGGCGCGTCTCTACATCTTAGTCATTAGTCATTAGTCAACAGTCGAAACTTGTGGACTTTAGACTAATGACTTTTGACTCAGTGTAGCGGATCAACCAGTATTTCTCATGCCTGCGGCGATCCCGTTGATGGTTAACAATGCCCCTCGCAACAACTCGCCTTTGCTGTAACGAGAGTGAATGACTCCGGAGGTTACATTCGTTCGAGCTTGGCGTAGGCGCTTGAGCAGGGAAACTTGTATAAAGCCTAGCGGTAGGATTGTAGCATTACGTAACTGTACCGAGCGTTGCAATATGGGGTCTCCATCCAAAAGCCGTTGATGACCAGTGATTTGCAAAACCAAATCCCGTGTCTGGTAGAATTCTTTGGCAATTTGTTCAAAAACCTTCTCTAAACGGTCTTTGTCTTCAGGCTGGGATAATTCCTGAACATACTGCTGCGCCATTTGTAAGTCTACTTTTGCCAAGGTCATTTCTGCTTTGGAAATCACCATTTTGAAAAAGGGCCACTTGATATAGAAATAACGCAGCAATTTCAGATGTTCTTCTGGTTCTTCGTTTAAGAATTCTTGCAATGCTGTACCAACACCATACCAAGAAGGTAGCAAGAACCGGGTTTGCGTCCAACTGAACACCCAAGGAATTGCCCGCAGGCTAGTTAAATCTTTCTTCCCAGATGGACGACGCGCAGGACGAGAGCTAATTTGTAACTGGCTAATTTCTTCAATTGGGGTAACTTGATGGAAGAAGTCAATAAAATCAGGTTGTTCGTAGATGAGGTTGCGGTAATGAGCACGCGATCGCGCTGCTAGCTCTTCCATGATTTCATTCCAAGGTTCTATATCATCGAACCCCGTTCGTAGCAAGCTTGCTTGAATCACAGCAGCGGTGATAGTTTCCAGATTATACAGCGCTAAGTCCTGCAATGAGTACTTAGAAGCCAAAACTTCTCCTTGTTCAGTAATTTTGATGCGTCCATTGATACTGTGACCAGGTTGAGCCAAAATAGCTTCATAAGCTGGACCACCACCGCGTCCAACAGAACCACCGCGTCCGTGGAAAATGCGCAAATTCACACCATATTCTTCTGCAACTTTCTGTAATGATTTTTGAGCTTTATGGATTTCCCAGTTACTGCTTAAAAATCCAGAGTCTTTATTACTGTCAGAATACCCCAGCATCACTTCTTGTAAATTGGGCGTGAGTGGGGATGAGGAGGAGGAGGGAGGGAGGGAGGAGGGAGGGAGGGAGGACGATGAGGAAGATGAGGAAGATGAGGAAGATGTTGCTCCCTTATCTTCCTTATCTCCTTCATCTCCCGCTGCTTCCTGTGCTTTATACCCTCCTGCTAGTAAAGCACGATACAAGGGCAATGCAAACAGTTCTCGCATGACGCTTATTGAGCGTCGTAAGTCTTCTACGGTTTCAAATAAAGGAACGACTTGAATTGTGCCAACAGCAGTACCGGGGTCATAAAGCCCGGCTTCCTTAGCGAGTAGCAACACTTCCAGCACGTCGCTTACTTGGCGACACATACTGATAATGTAAGTTTGGCAGATGTTATGACCAAACTCTTGTTGCAGCGATCGCACTACGCGTAAAGTTTGAATGACATCGTTCGTTTTTTCGGAAAATGGCAGTTCTGCTGGAATTAACGGACGCCGTGTTTGCAGTTCCGAAACCAGCCAAGCAACTCTCTCGTCTTCTGTGAGTTCGTCGTAAGGAACTTTTAAAACTCCCAAATACTCTAGGACTTCGTTTAAAGCATCTGAGTGACGCGATGATTCTTGGCGGATGTCGAGATGCGTCAGGTTAAAACCAAAAATTTCTACCTGACAGATCAGGTTTTCCAATTCCCTACAGCTTAAACCTGTTTCTGTCAAGTTGCGTTCAATCAAACGCAGTTCTGCTAAAAACTCTGCTCCTGAGCGGTAAATGGGGATATTATTGCTCTTGAGAGTTTCGCGTTTATACAAAGCTAAATTGCGATCGCGAGTATTTTCCAGCCGCTTGAGCACATAAGACAGCTTCAAGCGATATGGTTCTTGGCGAAAGCGCAGAGCCAGTTGCTCGTACACTTCACTGAGTTGAGATTGCTCCAGCTCCAAAGATTCTAGCAAGTCTGGTAATATATCACTCCAGTGCAGCGATAAACTCAACAAGTTAATCAACTTCTTCACTGACTTGATGTATTTTTCCAACACCATATTGCGCTGATAGCAGGCTGTTTCCCAGGTGATCTCTGGTGTCACCGATGGGTTTCCATCCCTATCTGCTCCTACCCAAGAGCCAAACTTACAGAAGTTTTTGCTAGGAGGTTCCAACCAGGGAAAAGTGCCAGATAATGCATATTTTAAGCGTTTGTACAAGTGGGGAATGGCATCAAATATCACTTCTTGGAAGTAGTGCAAGGCATAGTCTACTTCATCTAATACCTCAGGTTTAAACTGATGTAGCTCGTCGGTACGCCACCACAGGCGGATTTCTTCGAGCAATTGTTCTCGCACTTCTTGTGCTTCCCAAGCAGGAGCACCATTGGTAGAGCGTTTTTCCACTGCATCCAACTGTTGCAACAGATTAACCACGCGCCGCTGCTTATCGCGAATTGTATGACGGACAATTTCTGTTGGGTGCGCTGTGAACACAAGCTGCACGTCCAACTGAGCAATGAGACGTTGAATTTGCTGTGGCGGTACGTTGAGTTTGAATAAATGAGGGAACAAACTGGCAAAAGTCCCTCTTTTTTTGCCGTTGGAGTTAGCTTGCCAACTTTTTGTCAGTAAATCTGCTCCTAGTCCACTGTTAACAGGATTTTCTGCTTCTTCCTGGTTTGATGAACATATGAAATCTGGTAAAGTTTCTTGAGTTCCTGGTCCTGCTTCTACTTCATAACGAATTAATTGCTGCTGTTGTTCGTAGTCCTGCTCTATGATGTTGATCAACTGGAAATACAAAGCGAAAGCACGAGCTGCTCGAATTGCTTCGTTGATGTTGAGCTGCTCTATCAACTTAAATACAGAGGACGCTTGGTCGTTGATTGCTTGTCCCTCTGGCGAACAAAAATCGCGTAGTTGGCGCAGTAAATCTACCATATTTTGACCGCATTCTTGCCGAAGAACAGACTCCCACAATTCCTCGACGACTTGGAGGCGATGGCGCAAAAATAAATCGGAGGCGGGGTAGATATTCACTGCCTGAGTAAAAGAGTATAAAAGGGAACTCATATCCTCTATTGTGGTTAAGGAGGTTAATATTTATGAATCTTTAGTTTGTTCGTTTTCGCGCGTTATGGCAATTGCCACAGAAGCATTGACGCAAGCAAACTCTATATTTTCGCTTCGTTATTCTTCGTTGTGCTCAGGAAAGTTAAGAATGGGTAGGCGATCGCCTCGCAACAATTCTTCACTTGCTTCTCCGAGCGCTTGTAAGTTTTCTTGGGCAGTTTTTGAAGCGTATAGCAGCAGTAATATAGACACTGTACCAACTTGCAACACAAAAGACTGGGGAATGGTAAACAAAACTAGATTTAATCCAGAATCAGATGAAGGACGATCAGTGACAGGTGACATTGGTATTTCCTAGGAGTTCAATAATGAAAGGAACGAAACCCAAAACTAGGCAAAAGTGAATCTTGCTTTGTTTACCCAACTATTTTTGCCGATGAGCGCAAAGTTATAAGGTAACAAAAGTGTTAAAAAAAACGACATAGTGTAATAATTCTATGGTTCTAGTTTACAAGCAATTGGGGATTGGTGATTCGAGATAATGAATTGAAAATCATTGTATAGCAACAGCCAAGGTGCGTACGACGCTAACAGATGATAAAACCTAGACACAAAAAGGCTTTTCACCCAGTCCCCAGTCCCCAGTCCCCTGCTATACCTACCAGTCCTTAGTATCCAGTTTCTTGATCACTCAATTCACCGCAATGCACACCCGCTTGCAAACCCTTATTTTCTGCTTCCTCCAAAGGTTGCACGCCTTAGGGGTAGGGTGCATTCCAGTGAGCCAAAGTACTATCCCCCAACACTCGCTTCCTGTAAAGTCAACTTCCCATGAAAAGAGAATTACCAGAGCGCCAAAAATTTTTAGTGCAGTGGGTAAGCAAAGCAACAGGGATTAGCACTTTCGGGGTGAAAGTCCGGTTGCAAGGAAACGACCTACACATTATGTGTGAAGGTAGAGAATGTCCTCAACGTTGGCGAACTCTGTCTGATTTGCTGCGAGCATTACAACAAACAGACTTGGATGTGCTAACTAGCTTTGAGCAACCCGCGATTTACCAAGTTTTCGTCTACGGAAAGAAAAAAGGGGAAAAGCGAGCGAAATGGTGTCATAGGGTTTACCTCAATCAACTTGATCGGCATTTAGAACAGGTGGATCAAGCCCTGCTAGAAGACGAGGAAAAATCCAAACAACCTCGTGGGGCGCTGCTTGTTTCTAACGAAAGTTTGGCACGCCAGGGACATCCAGAGGCGATCGCTCGCTACCTTAGTGAAACGCTAAGTCCTTTTGGTATAGCTGTACAGGTTAAGATTATCAAACAAAAACCCACAGAAAACAATCCGAAAAATCAAAGCCGCCTGTGGGTATTTTGTGAATCGAGTTACAGCCCAGATCCATCCTTAATTGCTGAACCAGTCGCCCAAAAATTACGACATCTTAAGCTTTCTGGCTACCAAGATGCTGTTATTGCTTCGCAAGTCAGTGGTGAAAACAAGGTAGATTGGCTCATCAGGGTGGATTTGACACCACCCGAGGTGATGCTTAAGGAATGGGCGCGTTGGGGAGATGTGCAAGCACTGTCACGATTGTTAAGTGAGACGTTGTCAGAATCGAAAGTCGCACTACAAGCAACTCTCAAAGAATCAACACTACATATATTTTGTACTCCAGCTTCAGACCCACTCTTCACTGCCTCAGCACCAGAGAAGGAACTGTGTTTAGGGTTTATAAGACCGCTTTTAGAAGCAATAGCCCCCCAAGGCATTGTTGCTGCTACAGTATATGGACAAAAAACAACAGACAACAAACCAGCATGGGTTGATTGGTTCTCCTTACCTGCGAAGGAACACCCAGCCTTAGCAATATCAGCCTTAGAGCTGGCGAGTTCTGGCGAGAAAGACGCTATTGTTTTCTTACTTGAGCGTTTGCTCAACCCTGACCTGGATTCGCGTCTGGTAACGGGAGGTATTCGCGTCCTTCTGCTCTCTCGAGGGGATTTGTTACACATAATGTGTGATGCACCCGTTTGTCCAGCACGCAAACAAGTTGCTTCACAAGTGACTGAGTTTGTGCGCCAGTTAAAAATCCCTGGAATTGCGGGTGTACGTGTCTACGGTCGTCGTGCTGGCAACAAGGAACCTTTTTGGCACTACGGCGTCGATTATCAGCACCGCCAACATTTGCAACCAGAAGCGACTCCAGAATTTGCTCCAACTTCTGCCAAAGTTCGCGAACTTTTACCCTCTCTCGCTGACCAGCCTTTGTTGCGCCCCGAAACCACTGAGGAAATTTACACTTTTGTCACCCAAGTGGCTGAGGATTGGAGCGCAACTGTAAGAAAAATTCTTTTGGCAACCCAGCTCTTTAGTGATGTCGAACAGTCACAGGAACAAACTACAGATCATCATCATGGACTGAGAGTTGCCTTGGTGTGGGGTGCGTTGGGACTATTGCTGACCTTACAAACCGATTGGATTTTGGGTAAAGTTATGTCTCGCAGTATACCCTTAACATCCACGGTTGCCAGCGTTTCTCCCAAATCACCCTCTACGACTTCTCAGGCGGAGCACAAACACACAAGTGTGTTTTTTACTAGCACGAATCGAGAAAAATCTCCTCAACGTGGGAATAATATATCTAATAATATATCTAATGATTCTGGGTTGACGCAAGCAGATAACACCCAACCAATAAATTTGCCAGCCTCACCCTTGAAGGAAAAGGCAACACCAACTGCCATTCTTTTAGCAACACGTTCTCAGAAAGCGGGAGCATTGCTAACGCAGATACCAACTTTCAATGCTCAGCAGTTAGATGAACAACTCGCACTGTACAAACAGCGTCTGGCAAAAACTGGTCATCCGCCAGATGTGTTAATTGTTGGCTCTTCCCGCGCTCTTAGAGGAATAGATCCTGTCGCTCTTTCCAAAGCTTTGACAACTCAAGGTTCTTCTAGTATCGATGTTTTTAACTTTGGCATTAATGGTGCCACAGCACAAGTCGTCGATTTTATCCTGCGTCGAGTTCTTCAACCCGCAGAACTGCCAAAACTAATTGTTTGGGCAGATGGTTCCCGTGCTTTTAACAGCGGTCGAGAGGATCTTACCTTTAGAGCGATCGCTACATCACCAGGATATCAATACGTATTGGAAAAAACACCAGAAAAAACAAGTTCTACTGACACAATCAACAACATACACCAGCAAACAGGCAACGAAACAACAACCGGGGAAACTCAGCAAAGTAGCAGCAGCTACAAAGCAGTAGATGAGTGGTTAAATAAAGGTCTAGCTGCCCTATCTGCTAGCTATCAAAAGCGCGACAATCTCAAAAATCTTTTGAAGCAACAATTCAATTCTTTGCCTATTATTAGCGACGCAACCCAACCAGTCAATAAAAAATCGAACAGCATTAATTCAGAAGAAGATGCTTCACAAGCAGTTGACTTTGATGGATTTCTTCCTCTTTCTATCCGCTTCCAACCTGCTACGTATTATCAAAAACATACAAAAGTCTCCGGAGACTACGACAACGACTACAAATCTTTTCGACTCCAAGGCGATCAAGATGCTGCTGTGCAAGCACTACTTGAATTTACCCAGTCTCAGAAAATTACCTTAGTCTTTGTCAATATGCCTCTTACTGCATATTATTTAGACTCAATCCGCTCAAAATATGAGCAAGAATTTCAGCAGTATATGCGGCGTTTGGCTGATAATCCAAACTTTATTTATCGAGACTTAAGTCAATTATATCCTAAGGCAATTGACTACTTTTCTGACCCCAGCCACCTCAACCGCTACGGTGCCTACAAAGTCTCCCAAAAACTTGGTAATGACCCTATGATTCCTTGGCCCTCTAAATAAGAAATGGGGGCATCAAAAATCAAAAATAAGTAAGTAGGCGAGAAAAAATCAAACTATGTAAAGAAAAGTAAAGCTTGGAAACTAGCTCGTAGTAAGCGCTTACTACATACCGTTCGGCTGATCTCACGGCGAAGCCTTTAATTATTTACACTGACCTACTTAGAAGATGTACAGACGCTTCAAACAGTGCGTCTGTACAATAACTAATAACTAATGACTAAAACATGAACTTTATCTCAATTCTCTACGGGCTGTTCTTGCTGAGTGTGCTAGGAATTTACTGGTCTGTCGCACAACAAAAGTTACGGCTATGGACGTTGCTAATTGCTAGCATTGTGTTCTATGCATCTTTGCAAGTTCACTACATTCCATTACTACTAGCACTTATTTTTGTTACCTTTCGTATTGGACGAGAAATCGGTGAAAGCACCATACCAGAACCAGATACTTTAAATTGGCAGTTGAAGAACGAAGAGTGGCAATATGCTCAAGTTGATTGGAACTTACGCCGTCTCAAACTTTTGTGGCTAGGTACAGTTTTGAATGTTTTTTTACTACTGAGTTTTAAATATTTGCTGCCGCTCTTAAGCTTTCTTTTCCCCAGTATTATCACCTCCGAAGCTGACTCTTTTAAATTGATTGCACCTTTGGGAATTTCATTTTTTACCTTTGAGTGCATTGCATATTTAGTTGATGTCTACCGTGGCGCACCTGCTGCAAAAGAATTTCTCCAATTTGCTGCATACAAGTTTTTCTTTGCCAAACTCATTTCAGGTCCCATTACTCGTTTCCACAACTTAGCGAATCAATTTAAAAATTTGGGCTTGCTCACTCCTGATATTGTGGCAGAGGGACTATGGCTAATTGCTAGGGGTGCAGTCAAAAAAGGTATAGTAGCAGACCACTTAGGAATTTTTGTTGATTTATGTTTTAGCAACTTGCAAAGAGCGGGTAGCACGGATTTATGGTTGGCGACTTTTGCTTACGGATTCCAGTTGTATTTAGATTTCAGCGGTTACGTAGATATTGCCCGTGGAAGTGCTTTGCTATTCGGGTTGGTTCTACCTCAAAATTTTGACTTTCCCTACTTCAGCACCAGTATTGCAGACTTTTGGCGACGCTGGCATATCACTCTGGGGGATTGGCTGCGTAATTACCTGTACTTCCCTTTGGGTGGTTCCCGCCAAGGATTGGATCGCACCTGTTTAAATTTGATGATTATCATGCTGATTGCGGGTATTTGGCACGGAGCAGCATTAGGTTTTGTCGTCTGGGGTTTATTTCACGGGTTAGCTTTGGTAATTCATCGATTTACTGATGCTATCAGCGATCGCTTTGAAGATTTGGAAAATTTTTGGCAACAGCCACTAGGTACAATTTTGGCTTGGCTCCTCACGCAGTTCATGGTTTTCACCTCTTGGATCTGGTTCCGCCTACCGAACCTCGAAGAATCTTCTTTAGTATTTCAGCATCTTTGGGGTTATCCTGCGGATGAGCAATTTGCTCAAAAGGTCTATGTCGATGCCCTCAATCTAAGCCAATACCAACTAGTGATGCTGCTTGTTCTATTAGCCACTGTCATGGCTGTGATCTACGCCTTTCACCGAACATTCAAGTTACAGTTCAACTGGCCCGTAAAGCTTGTGTTCGTCCCTTTGTGTTTTTACAGTGTTTGGTTACTCGCTCCCGAAGGTAGTTTGCCTTACATATATTTTGACTTCTAAGTAGGTCGGTGTAAATAATTAAAGGGTATGTAGTAAGCGCTTTAGCGCTAAAGCGCTTACTACGATCTAGTTTCCAAGCTTTACTTTTCTTTACATAGTTTGATTTTTTCTCGCCTACTTACTTAGCTGAAATTGGGTGTGAGACAATCCTGGCTGACTTTGTAGTGAGGACTTTAGTCCTCTTCCACGAAAACAAGGACTAAAGCCCTCACTACATAAAAGTTTTATTATGGGTTAATTTACCGATTTTGGTATAAGAACTTCGTTGATGAGTGTTTAAAAGTGGTACACGAGTATTAAAACTTCATTGATAAGTGTTTGAAACTCGCACACGAGTATAAGAACTTCATTGATGAGTATTTGAAACTCGTACACGAGTATAAGAACTTCATTGATGAGTATTTGAAACTCGCACACGAGTATAAGAACTTCATTGATGAGTGTTTGAAACTCGTACACGAGTATAAGAACTTCATTGATGAGTATTTGAAACTCGCACACGAGTATAAGAACTTCATTGATGAGTATTTGAAACTCGCACACGAGTATCACCATTCAAACAGTATTACCAGTGTTCTTACACTCAGGTGTATTTCACACAATAGAGACCGCTATAAACTTGTTTTCTTTTAAAAAACTTAATTTATTTCAATAAAACTACAAAATGTAAAAATTCATTAAGTCAACACTTCAACTGTCAGTAAATTCATGTAAATATAGCTAGTACAGGTAAATAATTGAATTACCTGATTTATATTTTTCAAAAAGTTCAAAGCACTCAGTTCAAAGCACTCATAAGAACTATGACCACAACCTTACAACGTCGCGAAAGCGGTAACGTATGGGAGCGCTTCTGCGAGTGGATCACCAGCACTGACAACCGTCTATATATCGGTTGGTTCGGTGTGCTGATGATTCCCACCCTGCTTGCCGCTACTATCTGCTTCGTTATCGCCTTCATCGCTGCACCTCCCGTTGACATCGATGGTATCCGCGAGCCTGTTGCAGGTTCCTTAATCTACGGCAACAACATCATTTCTGGTGCTGTTGTTCCTTCTTCCAATGCTATTGGTTTGCACTTCTACCCCATCTGGGAAGCAGCTTCCCTCGATGAGTGGTTGTACAACGGTGGTCCATACCAGTTGGTAGTCTTCCACTTCCTGATCGGTTGCTTCTGCTACCTGGGTCGCCAGTGGGAGTTGTCCTACCGCTTGGGTATGCGTCCTTGGATTTGTGTAGCATACTCTGCTCCTTTGGCTTCCGCTACAGCAGTATTCCTCATCTATCCCATCGGACAAGGTTCCTTCTCAGACGGTATGCCTTTGGGTATCTCTGGTACATTCAACTTCATGTTGGTGTTCCAAGCAGAGCACAATATTTTGATGCACCCCTTCCACCAACTCGGTGTAGCAGGTGTATTTGGTGGTGCGCTATTCAGCGCAATGCATGGTTCTTTGGTAACTTCTTCTCTGGTACGTGAAACAACCGAAACCGAATCTCAGAACTACGGTTACAAATTTGGTCAAGAAGAAGAAACCTACAACATCGTTGCAGCACACGGCTACTTCGGTCGCTTGATCTTCCAATACGCTTCTTTCAACAACAGCCGTTCTCTGCACTTCTTCCTGGGTGCATGGCCTGTAATCGGTATCTGGTTCACCGCTTTGGGTATCAGCACCATGGCGTTCAACCTGAATGGTTTCAACTTCAACCAGTCAGTGATTGACTCTCAAGGTCGTGTGATTAACACTTGGGCAGACGTCCTCAACCGCGCTAACCTGGGTATGGAAGTGATGCACGAGCGCAACGCTCACAACTTCCCTCTAGACTTGGCTGCTGGTGATGCTGCTCCTGTTGCTTTGAGCGCTCCTGCAATCAACGGTTAATTTTGAATAATCCATAGACGTGATGTATCGCGTCTGTACAAGTGGAAAGCGTCCTTCTCAAGTAAGAAGGGCGCTTTTTATTTTGAGTACAGATGTGAGTACAAGCACGTCAGGGCAAAGCGTAAAAGGGATTGGGGATTGGGGATTAGGGATTGGGGTAATGGTAAGGGAGCCTCGAAATTATGTCCAGGGCAATAACGGCATACAGTCGCATCTTATTGCACTCCTGGTCTCCCGACCTAGGATAAGAGCGTCCCCCACCAACAAGTACGTATGGTGAGGAACTCCTTGCCGCGACCAGTTAAATTAGCTCCTCTTATAATTGAATTAACAGTTTTTATTAATTTTAAATATAAAGATGGTTCAAGCTCGTGCCATATCTAAAACTATAAACACTCTCGCTGATTTAAAGGAGAAGTTTAATCTTGTCCCTACACAGAATGATGACTTTTTCGTTGAATGGACACAGGATTTACCCGAACTTACTGAGCAAGAAATCAATACTTTAGAACAAATTAGAAATCGATTTTATCGGCATCGGGAAAGGGGTTCTCTAGCAGAAGGGACTGTTAATCAGTTGTTAATTTCTCCCTTGCTAACATTAGCTGGTTTGTATGATGAACCATTTTTTATCACTACTGAACCCGAAGTCGAAATAGTTTTACAAGACAAAGACGAAGTATTACGGGGACGCATTGACACCTTAATTATTCAACAGCAATTCTGGGTATTAGTTGTTGAATCTAAATCAAGTCTTGCTTTCTCTATAGCTCTTCCCCAAGCGCTGACTTATATGATGGCGAATCCTAATCCACAACGTTTTGTTTATGGAATGATTACGAATGGTGATGAATTTCAATTTATCAAACTGGCAACTCAAAATCAGCCTGAGTACGACTTATCTAATATCTACTCTCTCCTCCTTCCTCGCCGTAATCAACTACAAGACATCCTGCGCGTGCTTAAAAAAATAAGTCAAATCATGTATCAAATATCTGTTGAAGCATCTTAAGCTTTAAAAGGCAACAGGGAACACAGAACAGGGAACAGACAGGTAATGTAAGGGGATTTAAACCGCTTAATAAAATCAGCAGCACGTAGCAGCAATACTCGTCGCACCTCACGGGGAAACGTCGCAATGATTCATTGGGTTGATGCAATGACGAAAAATAAGTATAAATAGCTACAATAACGAAGATTTGGCAGGTTTACAGTAGATGGTTTGAGATTTTACGGTTTAACTATAATTTAACCCATCAATTGCATCTAAAATCTAGAATCTGAAACCCACAATCAACAAAGCATGACAGACCTGACCCCTAATTCTAGTTTTGGCTTGACACTCCGCGTGGAAATTCCCAACCGCGTCGGAATGTTAGCTACCGTGACCAAGGCGATCGCCACCAGTGGCGGTAATTTCGGTCAAATTGATTTAATCGAGCAAACAAGGGCGATTTCGATTCGCGAAATTACCGTCGATGCAGCTAGCACGGAACACGCTGAGACGATTGTCCAAGCAGTGAAAGCTTTGCCAGATATTAAGGTGTTGAATGTCTATGACCGCACCTTTAATTTGCATCGCGGCGGTAAAATCAGCATTGCCAGCAGAATTCCTCTCAGGAGTGTGTCTGATTTAGCAATGGCTTACACGCCTGGAGTCGGTCGTATCTGTACTGCGATCGCCCAAAATCCAGAAGAAGTTTACAACTTAACCATTAAACAAAATACTGTTGCTATTGTTACCGATGGCAGTGCTGTTTTAGGATTAGGAAACCTCGGTCCAGCAGCTGCGTTGCCAGTCATGGAGGGCAAAGCGATGCTGTTTAAGGAATTCGCTGGTATAGATGCTTTTCCCATCTGCCTTGATACTCAAGATACAGACGAAATTATCCGTACTGTAAAAAATCTCGCTCCAGTTTTTGGGGGTGTGAATTTAGAGGATATCGCAGCTCCTCGCTGTTTTGAAATTGAAGCGAAACTACGACAAGAATTAGATATCCCCGTTTTTCACGATGACCAACATGGTACCGCAATTGTCACTTTAGCAGCGTTGTTTAACGCCTTGAAGCTGGTACATAAATCAATGGCAGACATCCGCATCGTAATTAACGGTGCTGGCGCAGCTGGGATAGCAGTCGCGCGGTTACTTCAGAAAGCAGGGGCAGAAAAAATTTGGATGTGCGACTCAAAAGGTATTCTTTCCACCAGTCGCACTGACTTGACACAAGAAAAGCGCGAATTTGCAGTGAAAGCTCAAGGAACCTTGGCGGGTGCATTGCAAGGTGCAGATGTCTTTATCGGTCTCTCAGCACCAGGAGTTTTAACACCAGAAATGGTGCGTTCTATGGCGAAAGACCCAATCGTGTTTGCCATGGCAAATCCCATTCCGGAAATTCAGCCAGAATTAGTCAAAGACGATGTTGCAGTCATGGCAACAGGTCGCAGTGACTATCCAAACCAAATCAATAACGTCCTAGCTTTTCCTGGGGTTTTCCGTGGTGCTTTAGATTGCCGGGCAGCAACGATTACCATGACAATGTATCTAGAAGCAGCTAGTGCGATCGCATCTTTAATTAAACCTTCAGACCTTGACAAGGAACACATCGTTCCTTCTGTGTTTGATGAGCGCGTGGTAACTGCTGTTGCTGGTGCTGTACAACGCGCAGCGCGTCAAGAGGGTATCGCTCGTAGTTAATTAACTTAATAATGAGTTTTGTAGGATGGGCGTCTCGCCCGTCCTATAAACTAGGCGGGCGCTTAGTGGGACTTTGAAACGATCTTCGCCCAAACATACCCAGACTTCGCGATGTTCGCGGCAAATACATCGAGCCTGCGTATTGAGCCAGCGTACAAAGCGAAAATCTACTGCGGTACGGAAAGCCTCCAAAGCCTGAACAACGAATTGATATAAGAAGGAAGATGTAGAGACGCTTTCATTCACCGCGTCTCTACGTAGGAGGTTCAATCTGCGTTCAAAAACTCCAGATACCCGCTGCTGAGTTCCTTCACCGCCAACTCATAAAACTGCTGACCGTGTTCTGGTGTTGCCAAAGCCGGATTTGATCCCATTCTGCCATCTGGATATTTCTGGCGAAAGTCAGCAGCACCATAAATTCTGTGTCCAGTGCCAACTTCTTTTGAAAGAGGTGCTTGTTTAATCGCCTCTGGATAGACATACTGAGTTACAGCAACTTCACTCGGCGTTGCATGGGAGCCTTCTTGATCACCGTATAATTCTTTAGCAAGCTTGTAAACTGAACTACACATAAACCAGTTAGCAATCTGGCATTGTACCCGTTGTGCATTGGGAATTTGTAAATCTTCTAAGTGGGCATATGTTTCAGAAAAAGCCGCCTTGAGAGTAGCGATGTTACCCCCGTGTCCGTTGATAAAGTAAAACTTAGTAAAACCAGCTTTAGCCAAACAAGTGACATACTCTTTCACCAGCAGAATCAGAGTGCTGGGACGCAGACTAATACTACCGGGAAAAGCGGTGTGGTGTAATGCCATCCCCACATTAATTGTGGGACCAACGATCGCTTGAGTTGCTTCACCTACACCACGGGCGATCGCTTCTGCACAAATCGCATCTGTGCCAATTAATCCCGTGGGTCCATGTTGTTCTGTGGAACCAATCGGGAAAATAATACCCTGAGATTGCTGGAGATAAGCCTCAACTTCCTGCCAGGTGCTTAAATGCAATAACATTTTTTATCAGCGTCCTTATTAAGATTGCACCTTTTCAAGGATAGATTATGAATTATGGCAATACTGTTTATTCCATAATTCATAATTTATAATTTTTTGGCTCTGCTAATCAAAAATATAGTGTTTCTTCACATCACTTCTAATTTCCCAAGTGCAGGACATCCCAGCAGGGAAAGTCACTAAATCACCTTTGCCCATTTCCACTGGTTGTCCGCCATCAGGTGTCACGATGACATCACCGTCTAAAAAATAGCAAGTTTCTTGAGTGTCATAAGTCCAAGGGAATTTTGAGACTTCTTTTGTCCAAATATCCCATTTGAACACACCCAGTTCGTTGAGCCGTTCTTGGCTAGGTTGACTCTTTACCTTAATTTCCATCATTTGTCTCCTCCCAAAAGGACGATATGAAAAATACGCAATTATGCGTACTCTTAAAAGTACGTGGTTATAAACAATCTCATCCATGTACAAAAAAATCAGCAAATATACTCACATTTCTCTCATAACTTGCATTCTCCTGTTTACTCTTACCATGGGACAAGTTGTACTCTCAGCTCAAAACACTGGCTTGGTTAGCTTGTTGCATCCGTTGACTGTTGTGGTCAATTCTAGCTTTATCAGTCCTTTGGTCGAACTCTTCGGTGATGTCTCCGTAGGTCAAAAAGTTTTCGTTGCTAGCAATACGGTTCTACGGGCAGACCCTGATACTCGCATTTGCATTAATAGTGAAACGAACCTGCAAGATAATATTACATTCTTGGCGCTACGTAATCAAAAAGCTCCTAAATCAAAGTGCGCTGAGGTCTCAAGTAGTACTGGAGAACGAGTAAGCATTGCCCACCAAGCAACGATTAGAAACTCAAAAATTGGTAACTTCACCTTTGTAGGTTTCCGCGCCGACCTCAATAATGTGGTGCTAGAGGATGGTGCTTTTGTGTTACATGGTACAAAGCTGTCTAATGTACGTATCGGCAAAGACCGCTTAGTGCCAATTGGGGCAGTGATTACCACGCAAGCGCAAGCGGATGCGCTTCCGTTAAAGACTGAGGCAAATTCAGAATTCCAGAAAGAAGTGTTGGAAGTCAATGAGGAATTTGCCGAAAACTACAGCGAACTTTATGAACAAGAAGGATACGACGCTGTGGTTGGAGTCACTCGTGCGCCAAGAACTTCTTGGAATCCTCAGCCTGTTGAACCTACACTCGGTAAAAATGTGCGACTTGAACCATTTGCTCGCATTGTTGGCGACGTAAGACTGGGAGATAACAGCGTTGTTGGAAGGCGCACCTCAATTCGTGCTGATGAAGGTTCACCAATAATTATCGGTGAAAATGCTGAGATTGAAGACCGTGTTACCTTTCATGCTCTTAAGGGGACTAGCATTACTATCGGCAATAACCTAGACGCAGATGATAACATCGTTTTTCACGGTCCTTTGTCCGTGGGAGACAACCTGACTATTGCAGATAATGCGGTACTATTCAACTCTCAGGTTGGCAATAATGTGACGATTGGAACTGGGGCAGTGGTCGTTGGTGTTACCCTGCGTGATAATGTGCAAGTCCCAGAGAATGCAGTTATCACGACACAGGAGCAAGCAGACGCTTTAACAACAACGAGTCGCTTAATGTTGCCCAATAGCCAGCATACCTAATCTACATAAGGTAGTGTTTCAGATTTTAGCAGTAGGATTGAACATGCTCACCGCAGACATCAGCTAAATAACACAAAGTACGAAAACGTAACCCCACAAATGGGTCGTACAGCCGATTTACATCGCTTTTTAAGTAAATAAACCACGGGGTAAGAGCACGGCATTGCCGTACCCCTACGAAAATGTGTGGTTCAATTAACTGAAAATAGCTGTAATATCAAGTCCGGTTAATTAGTAATGATTCGGTGCATCTGTGCAAAAACCGGAAAACCTTCTTTCCCCCTGCTCCCTGCCCCCTGCCCCCTGCGGTCTTAATGATAAGTCTTTCACCGGACACGATATAACTTGCACATAGGGCAAATGTGGGCGATTTTGCAACCAAACAGAAGAATATCCCGCTCAATATCCTTTTGAGTGGGAATTATTTTAGCAATAAATCTCGCCAATTTACGATTTATATCAACAGCCAAGGTGCGTACGACGCTAACAGATGATAAAACCTAGACACAAAAAGACTTTTCACCCAGTCCCCAGTCCCCAGTCCCCTGCTATATATCAAGTTCGCTTAATGACTTATAATTCAAAACTCCCCGCGTCCGGTGTGTCACCGCATCAGCCCTACGGGCTTAACGGCTTTTGCAGGCGTTGTAGTGATTAACAACAGAGGAATGGTAGCGGTTAAAACTCTTCTCAATGAGATTATCTACGGTTTGAGCGATCGCACTAAAGCATTCATTCTTATTCTATTCACAGATATTTTTGTGGCATTCCATTCACCACACGGATGGGAGGTTATTCTAGAAACTTTGGCAAGCTATCTAGGGATTCCAGCAGATAGAAATGTCATTTTTCTCTTTATTGCTACATTCCCAGTGATTCTAGACACCATATTTAAGTACTGGATTTTCCGCTATCTGAACCAAATATCGCTTTCAGCAGTAGCAACGCTCAAAAATATGAACGAGTAACAATTGTAGACAGTATATCTCGCGTAAAAGGTGATGCTCCGCAGGAGCCGCCCAAAGGGCGATTGCGCTGAGCGCACGTCTTACGGCGATCGCAATTCAGGGGATGCAAAGCGTCATTGCATCGATTGTGTCTCTCTTTCCCAAACTCATAACGTAGCCAAGCTACCTACTGTACTTAAGGTACTTTTTAACACGCTTAGCAGTAGGATTGAACATCCTCACCACAGACATCGGCAAGATAACACAAAGCACGAAAACGTAACCCCACAAACTGGTCATACAAGGGATTTAGCTTGCACATAGGGGGAATGTGGGCAACTTTGCGACCAAGGAAAATGATATCTCGCTCAAAAGGACATTGAGCGGGAATCATTTTAGCAATAAATCTCGCCAATTTACGATTTTGAATTTCTAAAGAATCGAGCCAATGACGTAATGGTTGCAGTAAATCAAGTTTAGGTTGAGCAATTTTGTTTTGATTTCCTGTTTGATGAGTTTCTAAACCAGAATTAACAAAGGCAGAGAAGATAATATGCTGATGATTATTGGTTTTGAGCATGGTCGTAAATCTCTTTATTCTCGGGTTTTGAAGTATTTAGTTGCGTTTCTTGGCTGCCCCTACAATTATTTGAGTAGCTTTTGAAATAGTTGCAAGCCAACACAAAATATATGTATATACGAAATATTTATTTTTGTAAATACCGTATATGATTTTCATTTAAACTGACGGCAGGACGGAAAACTGTCCTACTGAATACAATACTATAAAAAAAATCTAAAGATATCTTTGATACTTACCGAAAGCTAATATTGGTAATAGCCATTTCATATCTTGAATGTAAATGAGTTCACCTAAAACTACATAGCATCTTCAGGTATAATTTTTTAGGTACAAACAGCCGTTATGCTCATACTTAGGCTATATTTCACAAGGATTTGAGCGAAGAAAGGCAGAGGGCAGAACAAAAAGGAAGTAATCTTTAATACAAACGTAACTCATCTGTGGTCTGCCATATAGTCTAAAGACCAAAGCTCCTTATGCGCGGAGGCACAGGCACTGCACCATGAAGAATTAAGGTTTATTATGACGCCAACAACATCCTTTTAAGCGTGGGAGTATCAATCAATAGCATCAGGGTTAACGCAACCGCGATCGCCTTCGGCGCACCGTAGGTGAACGCAACCTTTCCTTCAATTGTTGAACCTGTAATTCTGCTTGCTCTGCGCGTTGGCGTTCTTGTTGGTTCCTCTGCTTGCTGGCTTGCCAATACCTCTTGACGTAACGCCTGTGCGAGTTGATCGGGGATCAGTAGTTTTTCCCCCGTATCCTCACGATAAAAGAGCAAATTTTACTTCTGAGTTCCTAGCTGCGGAGTTCTGAGTTCTGCTGTATGTTTTTTACTCTTCACTCTGTGCAAAATTTACGCGATCATAAATATCCTTGAAATTAATTTGATACTCGATAGAACCTAATTCCAAAACCGCCTCTTCAGATTCATACTCAGTTAATAGCCATTTTCCATCAAAGGTTTTAGTATGCTGCATGACATGATGTCTCGTCTGGTCAATTAAAATATATTCATACAACTCAGGAATTGACCGATAGTAGAGAAACTTATCACCTTGGTCGTAGTTTCTAGTAGATTTAGATAATACTTCAACAATCAGCAACGGATTGACCACTGTAGTCGTACCTCCTCCTGTATAGAGGGGCTCACCCTGGATGACCATGACATCGGGATAAACATACTGGCGATAACGAGGTATCCACAACCGTATGTCACTGATATAGATATCGTAATTTTGCCCCATTAAATAAAACTTTAAGTTGGCATAAAAATTACCAGCAATTTTATTGTGATTTGTTGTCACACCTGTCATCGGCATGATTTCTCCGTCGCGGTATTCACTTTTATAATCAGCCGCCTGCACTAGTTCTAAATATTCTTCTGGAGTGTAGTGGCGTTTGGGTATTTGTACTTGCATGAATGATATAAAGTCTTGCTTTACTTCTATTTAAGCTTACGGATTTTCAAGTTTGGAGAAAAAGCGTGAAACCCCCTCCCCATGACTCCATCAACATCATTCCAACAAAGCCTCAAGCGTCTGGGGATCAGCAATACCTTGCAGGATAGCGTTGATAATCGCTGCCTCTGTCCCATTCAACGGCTCGCATAGCACCTCCTGATCACGCTCACCGTCTAATATGCGATGGATGGCAGCCATGAGATACGAACCTTCGGCAAAGTTCTCCATCGCAGCTTCTAACTGTTTCCTCGCTTCTGCATCATCCACACTGGCTACTACATCAGCAATAAACTGCCCAAATTCCTGCAACTCATACTGTGTCCCGGCAAACGCCGCCTTTGCTTGTCGCGACAGACGACGATATTTTCGTGCTTGGGTGGTGTCGCCCTGTTTGTCGGCAATCTCTGCCAAGATCTGATAGATATTCCAAATCTTACCTGCAGCAGGGTCTAAAGTTTTGCGGATAGCTAATGCCTGTTCTGCCAATTGTCGTGCTTCGGTTAAGCGGTGCGGTTGGTTTTGTAGTAAATTGGCAAGGTTACTGAGCCTCTTGGATACCCCTAACTTATCTTCCGTTGCTTTTGCACCTTGAATTGCTTTGCGATACCAAGCCTCTGCCTCTTCCGCTTTGCCAGCATAATCATGGACTAAAGCTAATTGATGCCAAGTCATTGCTGCACCTGCCAGATTACCTTGAGATTCTTCAATCTGTGCTGCATGTCGGTAGGCATTTTCCGCTGCGTCCCACTGCTTGGCTTTTTCGTACACCCTACCGAGTTGATGCCAAAACACTGCTTCCGTTGCTGGTTCATGCAGTTGCTGGAAAGTCGTTAGTGCTTCATGGTAACGCTGTATAGCTTCTGGAAGGTTGCCTTGCAACAAGGCTAAAGTGCCGAGTTGTACATTTGATACCGCAGCACCACGAAAGTCTCCCAGTTCTTTTTTAATAGTCAATGACGCCTCATAAGCGATGCGTGCCTCACCATAATCTCCCATATGCGTTAGCGCATTCGCCAAATCACCTTGCAAAATTCCCATCAGTTGCTTCACATGATCAGACTGTTCCAATTGTTGCGCCTCTGCCAACCCCTGACGGTAGAGTTGTGCTGCCTGTGATGTTTGTCCTTGTTTGTCCAAGCACCGCCCCAGTCTACCCAAAGTAGCACAGTGGTTATAACTCGGTTGCTCACCCAACCCTGCCAGTATTTCACCAAACACTCGCGCCGCTTCTTGATAGCGCCGTACGTTGTATAATTGCTCACCTAAACTAGTACGGGAGAAATACCATGTCTGGGAACCCACTTCCACAGTCAACTGGGCAAGCCGTTGGGTGAGTAAAGTGCGATCGCGGTTGAGTCCGAAGTAGTCAAGAAATCTGTTTACCTTGGCAACAAACTCCACTGCCCATTCTTCACCTGCATCCAACGCCCCGTGAACTGCATAGAGTAAATTCGGCAATTCCTGCTGGGCAATGGCACGGGCAAAATGAGGGTTTTTCCTATCTTCCTCTTCCTTATACAAAAGGAGAGACAGTAGATAATACCGCCATCGATGACGGGCAAGCAGTTCTGTCTGTATTTCCGATGACAAACGCGACCACAAAGTAGGGGCTAAAGTGGGGTGAAACTTGAGATAAGGTACATTAACACCTGGCAAGTGTTCGGGCTGAATTAAACCAGTAGCTTCCAATGCTGGGCGTAGCTTTTGCCACTGTGATTCCGAAAATTCTGTAATTTCCAGCAAGATATATTCCAACGCCCCACCCTGAAACACGCCCAATCGAGGCAACAACTGCATCGCCTCAGCGTCCAACTTTTCCAAAGACAAATTCAATGACGCCAACAAGAAATTTCCTGGTGTTTGAGCAATCAACGCTTCCAACCTTTGCCCCAACTCTGCTGGACGGCGCATTTTCAACTGTCTGGCTAACAAACCAATCGACAGAGGATGAAAATTCACCAGCTTAAATAATTCCAACAATACCTCGCGTTTGGGCGGGTCAACTTTGGGTGCTGGAGGCAGTTTGATCAAACTCTGGAAATACGCCAGAGCATCTTCTCGTCTCAAACCTCCCAAGGGCAAGGAAATATGTTTGCGACTACCTTCTGTGGGATAATCAGGATGGGTAAAATCTGGCGTTCTAGTCGTGATTAACACCCGACATTCCCCAACCTCAGACCACTGTTTCGCCACGGTTAACAGTTCCTGTAAAGGTTCCGGGGACAAGCTTTCCAAGTTATCCAAAATCAGCAAAGTGGGTTGGTTCCTCAATGCCTGAGTTGCCGCCGCAGCATCAATTAAATTCTTCTCCAACACTGTCGCCAGGGTGCTGACTGCCAATCCTACCGCATCCACACCCTGGAAGGCAGCATAATCGACAAAACACACTTTCTCAAACATCCCTGTGCGGTGCAACCAGCGTCCTGCTTCTTGAACGAGATAGGTTTTTCCCTGTCCGCCAAAACCCGATACTGTTAAGCGGCGCGTCCCCTGCACAAACCACCGTTCTATCTGCCACAATTCCCGACTGCGACCAAAAAATCCAGCTTCTTGTAAAGGTGGCAAATTTCCCCAGTTGGACCTCTCCCCCTGCCCCTCCCCTGCTAGGGGAGGGGAGACATTCTCCCCCCTTCCCTCCCCTACGAGAAGAGGGGATACATTCTCCCCCCTTCCCTCGTAGGGAAGGGGGGTTAGGGGGGTTAGGTCTTTCTGCAACAACGGTGTATCTCCACCCGCTTGATACAAGGCAGGTAAAAACCAGTCTTGCAACTTTAGCGTAATTCGTTCCTCACCCCGTTGCCGTTCTCCGCGTTCTCGGTTGAGATACAAGTCCCGCCGCGCATTATCCAACGCCTCGCCCATTCCTTCGCCAGACACCAAACCCTGATAAAACTTGGCAAACAATTGCTGGGCGGTTGTCACCAACACCGAATGAGTCATCGCCAACACTGCTGGAATTCCCGCATGAGTTAACCTTGCGGCTACGCTACCCATCGCGTCTTCTCCATCCACCTTTGCCGACTGACAGGCAGACAGCACAATTAACCCCACTTTTTGGCGGTTCAGCATATCTCCCAAAGTTTCGGCAGTGATCAGGGCTGTTTTCCCTTGTTTATCCTCAAACAACAGATAACCGGTATTGCCGTTATTTTCATGATCGCCTTTGGTTGCTGCCAGGCGATAAGCCGGAGGCTTGACGCTTCGCGTATCGCTAAATTTTGCCCGTTCATGTAACCGCCCATCAACATCAAACACCCCATGCCCATCAAAATGCACGATATCGACAGGGGGTTTGCGGGAGTCTTCCAACCGCGCTACCAAATTATCCAACGTTGCTGGACGCAAAAACTCCACCTCAACCCGTCCAGCTGCTTCTTGTGCGATCGCATCCAACACCGCCTGCGCTTCACCACGGGGATCAATAAATCTCGCATCACTGGGACGACTGATAACAAACAGCAACCGCAAACAATCTTTCACCTTAACTTTAAACGGTCTACGACCACCCCCAGCCCCTGCCAAGCGGCGACGAATGGAAATTCGGGGATTTTCATGGCATAAATACGTGCCTTCTGGGTCGCGCAACAATTCCCAAGGAAGGGATAAAATCGTCGGATGACTGGCGCTGATGGTTAATAAGCGTCCTGGTTCAGCTTCATCCTGGAAATCATTAAATATCCGTTGGGCAGTCCGAGGCTGGAAGACAGCGTTAAACAAATCCTCGCCCCATTGCGGCAATTTATCACCTATCTGTTTTGCCCTTGCATCATCCACATTTGTGGTATAATGCGTCGCATAAGTTTCTAAATACCAGCGAATATTTTCTTGGTCTTCTGCACTCACCGGCGAAGTAAAAGGTAGCCTTTCAGTTTCTTGCTCATCAAGTTTGATAATCACTTGATTGATTTCTGGAAAGCGCAGATTTAATTCCATAGCTTGCTACTTTGAAGGCTGGGTATGGGAGTTTTCTTGAGTGTAGATACAAGCCCTTAACCCAAAATTTCAGAAACAACGGGTTGATTATAAAAGTCCAATATTTAGGTTTTTGGAACCACAGATGCACACAGATGGACACAGATAAATCATCTGTTTAAATGCGTTTATTCTTCTAGGCTAACACTGGAAAACAAGAATACTAAGAATAATTTTCACAAAATGCTTTAACGCCGATATGAATCACAATCACGGCAACAGCAACAACCAGAATTTGCAGCATATTACCAGAAAATCCCAGTGCTACTAAAGCAATACCAAACTTATCTATCACATCTTTATTATTGAGGTCAGCCCACTTTTTCCACTGAGTATTTAGCACGCCTCCTTCTTGGCACAAATCGCTTTTAGCTGCCCGTGCAAATTTTTTCAAAAAGCTTTCGGGTTTTTCTTTAGTAATTTGTTCAATGGTTTGGCTTTGTTTAACAGGCAATGCGTTGGCTTCTTCAGGTTCTCCTTCCTTTGAATCTGATACAGATCTGGTTCTTAGTTCGCTAAGTTGGTTATCAATTTCGGAGGATAAGGTGGTAATTTCTTCAGGAGTAAAGATGGTGGTCATATTATTTTTTCTATAAAAGTTGAATAATTAGTCATTACTAATTACGTAGCTAGGGCATAAGGAAATTAAAGTTCGTAGTAGGCGCTGTCTTGCCTGCGGCACGCAAGAGCGGCGTTAGCGTAGCTCCTCCGTAGGAGGCACGCGCTTAGCGCCTACTACTTGCCAACTTTTCATTTTAGGCGATCGCTTCCTCCACAACCGCACCCTGCATCTTACCCAACGCATCAATCAACGTTTGCAATTGTTGATCTGCTTTCATAACTCCTAAACCCCGCACTGTCACTTTACCAGGAGAGTAAACAAAGCGTGACCTGAGGCTTTCCGGCAAATTCTCTGCTAAGTTTTTCCAACCAGGTTCTTCCATCTGCGTTTCTAAAACAATGTGCTGTTTGTTTTCTGGTTTAATGCGGCTAAATCCTAGTTTCTTCGCAAGCTGTTTGAGTTCCATCACTCGCAATAGTTGAGTTGCTGGTTTAGGAATTGCACCATATCGGTCATTCCACTCGGCAGCAATCTGCGATAATTCTTCTTTAGATTTCGCAGCTGCAACCGCACGGTAAGCACTCATCTTTTGATCCAAATCGGTGATGTAATCGGCTGGGACAAACGCCGTGAGGTTGAGGTCAATCTGTGTATCATCAACTTTGGGAATTTCTTGCCCTCTGATTTCACGGATAGCTTCTTCGAGCATTTCCATGTATAAATCAAAACCTATTGCTTCCATTTGCCCGGACTGTTCTGCACCCAGCAAGTTACCTACACCCCTGATTTCCATATCGCGCACTGCCAATTGATACCCAGAACCCAACTGTGCGAATTCTTGTATCGCTCGTAACCGCTGGCGGGCGGCATCGGATAGCGTCCGTTGCTTGGGATAAAATAACCATGCATGAGCTTGAATTCCCGCACGACCAACACGACCCCGCAGCTGGTAAAGTTGGGATAATCCGAAGCGATGAGCATCTTCAATTAAGATAGTATTGACTCGCGGGATATCCAAACCAGATTCAATAATCGTGGTACACACGAGGATATCTGCTTCACCGTTGCTGAAGGTGAGCATCGTCGATTCTAACTCGCTTTCTTCCATTTGACCGTGGGCGATCGCAATTCTTGCCCCTGGTATCATCTGTCGCAACTCTGCTGCTATCTCCTCAATTCCCTCGACTCGCGGAACGACATAAAACACCTGTCCCCCTCGGTCAAGTTCTTGACGAATTGCACTGCGTATGCTTTCCGGATTCGTTGGTGACAAATGAGTTTGAATCGGTCGTCTGGATGGGGGTGGTGTGGCAATCAAACTCATTTCCCGAATGCCCGATAAGGACATATACAAGGTACGGGGAATCGGAGTTGCTGAAAGGGTTAGCACATCAACCAGAGTTTTCAGGCTTTTGATTTTCTCTTTCTGGTTGACCCCAAACCGCTGTTCTTCATCTACCACCAAAAGTCCCAAGTCGCGGAAGGTTACGCCTTTACCCAAAAGTTGATGTGTCCCGACGACTACATCTAACTCCCCTGTTGCCAATCTTTTGAGAATATCGCGGCGTTCTTCAGCGCTGCGGAAGCGGTTAAGTAACCCCACGTTGATTGGGTAGGGGGCAAAGCGTTCTTTGAGGGTGTGGTAATGTTGTTGAGTCAGAATGGTAGTCGGCGCAAGCAGCGCGACTTGTTTTCCGCCAGAGGTGACAGCTTTGAAAATGGCGCGAATTGCCACTTCGGTTTTCCCAAAACCGACATCCCCACAAACCAGGCGATCCATAGGGCGATCGCTTTCCATATCCCGTTTTACATCTTGCGTAGCTTTAAGCTGATCGGTTGTCGGTTGGTAGGGGAAGGAGTCTTCCATCTCCTGCTGCCAAGGTGTATCCTGTGGGTAGGCATTGCCTTTTTGTTGCGATCGCGATGCATAAAGCTTGAGTAAGTCCACTGCCAATTTCTTGATTGCCTTGCGGACTTTGTTCTTGGTATTTTCCCAAGCCTTACCCGTCATTTTGTTGAGTTCTGGTGGCTTATCGGTTGCCGTGCGCAACCGCGACAAAACACCAACTTGGTCAGCTGCAACACGCAATAAGCCGTCCGCATACTGCACTACCAAATACTCACGGGTTTCGTCGTTAATTGTGAGACTTTCCAACTTGAGGAATTTACCTACACCGTGGTTTTTGTGAACGACGAAATCCCCTGGACGTAGCTTATTGGGATCAACTTGTTTAGAAGCAGCTTTTCTCCGCTTACGGATGTAACTGGGCGTTGCGAGGGAGTGCTGACCGTAGAACTCTCGGTCAGTCACGACGACCAGCCGGAACGTAGGCAGAATGAAACCTTCGAGTTCCGCAAGACCAGAATATTTCAGGGCAACTGGTGTGTGATTAAGTTGCTGCTTGTCAATCGCTAGGTAGTCGCGGGGGTTAGGAATAAATTGGGCGGGACAGTCGTGTTCTTGCAGTAGGGAGACAGAACGCGAAGGCTGGGCAGAAATCAGCCAAACCGAGAACTTGCGATCGCGTTCTTGTCGAAGTGTTTCTGCAATTTTGGCAAATTGGTGTGGAGTAACCGGCAATCTGCGACTGGCAAGATTAATGCCAGTATTTTCCTCGACGAGTTCCGATAAATTTAATTTTTTAAATTCTGCCGTATCAGCCAAACATTCATCAAAAGAGCGATGAACTCTCGGCAATGAAGTGGAAATCTCCTCATCTTCCCGGCTTGCCAGCAGTTGCCATTGTTCTTCTGCATTTTCTACCCAGCGATCGCTGTGGGCGTGGCACTGTTCTGGCTCATCAACGGTAATTAGGGTATTTTCAGGTAAATAATCTAACAGGGAAGCAGGTTTATCAAAAGCTAACCCCAAAAAGCGACGGCTTCCCTCCAACAGTTCTGAGTTCTCAGTAGTCCTGAGTTCTGAGTCATCATTTAACTGCTCACTCAGCACTGGGAACTGAGGATTATCCTCAAGTGCTGCCATGACGATGGGAGCAAAACTTGTGGGGGTAAGTATCAATTGGTCTATTTTGTCAAGGGCGGCGGAACGTTGGGTAGCTGGGTCAAATTCCCGCAGCTGCTCAATTTCGTCGCCAAACCAATCTAATCGTACTGGCAACTCTGAAGAAACTGGGAACACGTCAACAATATCGCCGCGCCGACTCCACTGTCCTTCTGTTTCCACCAAAGGCACCCTTTCGTACCCCAGCCTGGTGATTTGTTCACTGAAGGTATCTAAGTCAAATTCCATACCACGCTTCAGAGTGATACAGAAAGGTTTAAAAGCTTCTGCTGGTGGTAAATGAGGTTGTAGCGCTGCAACGGTGGCGACAATCGCCATCTTAGGTGAGGGGGAGGAGGGAGGGAGGGAGGGAGGGAGAGAGGGAGGGAGGGAGGAGGATAATTTTGCTTGCTTATCTCCCTCATCTCTCGTTCTGCCGAATTGTACCAAATCCGCAAGGACTTGCATCTGTCCCCAGGTCATCTCGGTTTCGGGGTCAAATGGTTCGTATGGGGATGCTTCGGAAGTTGGGTAGAAATGTACTGTTTGCCACCCCATTGCCTCGAGTTGTGTTGTCCAGCGTCCGGCTTCTTCCAAAGTCGCACAGACCACGAACAAATTCTTTCCCTCAGTTTGAGCCAACGCCGAAGCTATTAAGCCTTTTGGCAAGCGAGGAATGCCACTTAACAACAACTCCTGTTGCCGATTGAGCTTGGAGAGGAGTTCAGTGGTGAGCGGAGACCGCCCTAAAGCGCGCACAATGGAAGAAAATGCCATAAGTTACAAAATATGAGGAAACCCTTCTCACAGGCAAGCATAATAGTAATGCCTACCTTAACTTATTTTAAAAGTCCAGAGCAGGGGAACAAGCCTGGCTATAGAGTCATTAATACCTAGTACAATGACGACTTACAAATCCACGGACTAATCGTTAATATACGAATCAGTGTTAAGAGCTAATTTATGACTTATGGTTGATTGCTTTTCTGTATTGAGAGTGTTTCGTCACTACACCTTAGATACTAGATACTAAGAAGTTAAGGTTAAGCACAATTTGCCAGGAGCATCGGCAATTTTAGAAATGTCCCCAACAATTGAAATTCTAACTATTCTTCTTTTGATCCTCGCCAATGGTCTGTTTGTCATGTCAGAATTGGCGATTGTCTCAGCACGAAAGGTACGTCTACAACAGCTTGCCGAACGGGGTGATGCTAAAGCCCGCGCTGCTTTGGAACTGGGATCGTCGCCGAATCAGTTCCTGGGAACCGTTCAGATTGGGATCACACTGCTTACCATCCTGTCTGGTGCCTATGGCGAAGAAACTATAGCTAAGAGACTTGCACCTATTTTAAGTTCTATCCCTTTGCAGCAAAATTATAAACAACAGTTGGCACAGGGGTTAGCGATTTTAATTATTACCTATTTAACGCTGATTATTGGCGAACTGGTACCCAAGCGGCTGGCGTTAAGCCGTCCAGAACCAATTGCTTCTGTTGTTGCCATACCAATGCAGATGTTGGCAAGAATTGGCTCTCCTATCGTTTATCTCTTGACGGTTTCTACGGAGACGGTGCTGCGGTTATTGGGCATCAAACCGTCTACTGAACCACAAGTGACAGAGGAAGAAATCAGAGTTTTGATTGAGCAAGGCACGGAAGAGGGTACATTTGAAGAAGCAGAACAAGATATGGTCGAGCGAGTGTTTCGTTTGGGCGATCGCCCCGTGAGTTCGTTCATGACACCCCGACCGGATATTGTTTGGCTGGACTTGGAAGACACTCCTCAAGAAAACCGCCAGAAGATTATTGATGGTGGTTATTCGCGGTATCCCGTTTGTCAGGGGGGACTTGACAACGTACTGGGCATTATCCCAGTCACTGGCTTGTTAGCCCGGAGTTTCTGCAATGAGCAGTTGGACTTGACTGTGGGATTATTACAGCCAACGTATGTGCCAGAAAGCACTCGTGGTCTAAAAGTTTTAGAATTATTTAAGCAAACCATCACTCATATGGCGCTGGTCGTCGATGAATATGGAGTGATACAGGGAATAGTAACTCTTAATGACGTGATGATTGAAATCGTTGGTGATGTGCCTTCTATTGATGACCAGGAAGATCCTGAGATTGTCCAGCGAGACGATGGTTCCTGGTTATTGGATGGGATGTTGTCTGTTGATGAGTTTTTTGAACTATTTGATATTGAGGAGTTGTCACCTGAAGACCGAGGAAGCTATCAAACCTTAGGCGGTTTTGTGATTACTCACCTCGGTCGCATACCCTCTGCAGCAGATCATTTTGAATGGCAAGGTATGCGATTTGAAGTCATGGATATGGATGGTAACCGTGTTGATAAAGTTCTCGTCGTGCCAGATGAGGTTAAATCTGGTAATCACAAAAAATCAGATTAGTACTAGGTCAGGAATAAAGCCGTTTTAAATTGAGTGCAATATAAGCGTTTGTAGGGTACTTAGCATTGCTCATTAGTGTCAACTTAAGGTGAAAACCACTATAGAACAAGCTTTTAGAGATTGCCTAGTTCCCAGCCTCAGGCTGGGAATGCATAACTTGAGGCTTTGCCTCCCTTAAGAGCGTTACTAGCCGCGCCCACCGCATTTCCTGCTTAGACCACCGAAACGAGATTTTAGAAGGATTTCGGCTTAAGTTGACACGCATGAGCAATCCTATGCCCGTACGTGTGGTACGTGCAAAGGCATAGCCTGTCTGTAGGACTTATGGCACTGCGCTTTGCGCGATCGCCTCTCTAATCATTCGCGCCAATTCACAAAAACCCTCACCCTCAGCAGCAGAAGTCACATATGCAGGTTGGTGCTGAAGTTTATTTGCATATTCTAACACATTTGCCACCCCCACAGAGAAAGAAAAACAACGCTCATCAAATAAACTTTCATCGTTGGGACTATCGCCAACAGTCACAACTTGTTCTGGAGTGTACTGAGGGAAATATTCTCGCAACACCTGTAATAACCCAATTGCTTTATCTTGTCCCAGAGGTTTAATGTGGCACTGTACGTTGCTGTAAGTGAAACCCCAACCCATTTGCTGACAAAAATGACTTAGAGTTTTTATTTCATCTGTGGTTAACCCTTTCACATCAAATGTCCAGTCAGTAACACGAAAACGATTATCACTAGATTCTTGGATGTGCGGAAATTGGGTTTGTAATTGTTGAAAAGCCGATGCTAATTGCTGACGATGTGTTACTAAGTCGGGAATGGGTGTTAAAGCGACTGGTTTCTCACTTTCACCAAAGAAAAACAAACCGCCATTTTCCGCTATAGCACCAACGACGGGGAGATAATACGCTAAACCACTCACCCAACCAGCACTGCGTCCAGTGACAATCACTACCTTAATCCCCGCTGTTGCTAAATCCTGCAAGCTTTGCAATAGTTCGCTGGTAAATTTTCCTTTCCTGGTTAGGGTACCATCCATATCTGTCGCCACCAGACGAACATTGCTAAAGCGGTTTGTCGATGAAACCTCAGACAAAGGTAGGAGTCTGTACATAAGAGTTTGGCAAAAAATTAATTATCAGTTATTAGTTATCAGTAAACCATTACCTAATAACTAATAACTGATTTAATTTCTTGACTAATGACTAATGACTAATGACTTTAGTTTGTGAATCACGGGCTAAAATACCATCTTCCATTTCCACAATGCGATCGGCTATGTCCAAAATGCGGTTGTCGTGGGTGACTAGCAATATAGACGTTCCGTTTTCTTTAGCAAGGTGCTGCATCAATTCCACAACATCGCGTCCTGATTGTTTGTCTAAAGCTGCTGTGGGTTCGTCTGCTAGTACTAACGGTGGACTATTTACCAAAGCGCGGGCGATCGCAATCCTTTGTTTTTGTCCTCCAGAAAGATTTTCTGGATAATAATCAATTCGTTCTCCTAAACCAACTGCTTTGAGCATGCCTTCTGCTTTAGCGATCGCTTTTTGCTGAGAAATATACTTCTTCAGTTCCACCGCCATTTGTACATTTTGCCTAGCAGTTAAAAACTCCAACAAGTTATGAGCTTGGAAAATATAACCAATTTTTCGCCGGATATTGACTAGTTTGTTCTGGCTAGCCCTATATAATTCTACACCTAAAAATTGTAAACTTCCCTCTTGCACAGACCGCAAACCACCAATCAAGCTTAGTAATGTTGTCTTACCTGAACCTGACGGTCCCGTCATAATGACAATTTCTCCGGGATAAATTTCTAAATTAATATCAAATAGGATTTGTCTTTTCAGTGCGCCTTTTCCGTAGTAGTGGTTGAGGTGTTTAATTGAGATGACAGGTTCTTTACTTACCATATGTTAATCTTCTTCAAATGTTATTCTTAATAATTTTTTATTAGTATCTGTAGGGTGGGCAATGCCTAGCGTATCTCGCTTATATCTGGATTTTGGTGAGCATTGCCCACCTACGTGTATTTCTTCGCTATTAGGAAATAATATTTTTTTTATTATTTATTCTTCATTATTCATTCTTCATTATTCATTTTTTTAAAAGATATCTGCTGGGTCAGCAGACTGCAATTTTCGTACAGCGATAGTACCAGAAACAAAGCACATAATTAGAGTTAAAATGAGTACCATAATAGCTCTTTCACTAGTCATGAAAACTGGTAATAGTGTTGCCATTCTTGCTCTATCATACAAAAACATAGTGACAGCAAATCCAGGTAAATATCCTAAAAATGCTAAAATTAAAGCTTCTTGTAAAATCACAACCAACAAATAATTATGTGTATAACCTATCGCCTTGAGGGTTGCATACTCAGCTAAATGATCCGCCACTTCTGTATAAAGTATTTGATAGACAATCACAGTTCCGACAATAAAACCCATGATTGTGCCTAAAGTGAAAATAAAACCTATCGCTGTACTGCTTGCCCAGTAATTCCTCTCATAATCAATAAATTCTTGCTTCGTAAAAACCCTGATATCCTTCGATAGATAATTCCTTAAAATTTGAGCAACAGCAGTTGCATCTGCTCCTGGTTTTAATCTAACCAGACCAATGTTAATTAAACCTCGTTGATGTTGGGGAAATATCCGTAAAAAGTTGACATCACTCGTAATTAAATTACCATCTGCTCCAAATGATGCACCTAAAGTAAACAGTCCTCCTACTTTAATTCTTCGACGATTGACTTCAGCTATTACAGTTTGTCCTTGTTCAAATTGAGCAGCGATCGGTCCATACTCCTGCCTAGAAGAACGGTCATATAAAACAACATCTGGCAGTTTAAGTTTATCTAAATTTTCCTGAACTCCAGCTAAATTAAAAATATTAATTTCCGGGTTCATTCCAATGACTAACAGATTACGAGGACGACCTGTTAAAGGATTTTTCCAGGCAGTATAGTCTACATGGATTGGGTGTACACTTTGCACGCTAGGTAAATCTAAAGCTTTATACAATCGTCGTTGAGAAAAAGTTTTCATTGACAGTAAAGCATTAGATTGATTATTTATTAAAACAATGTCACCTTGCAAACTTGTATGAAATCGAACGTTACTATAATACAGAGAATCCCGAAACCCAAGCTGCATAAACATGAGAATATCGGCAAAGGCAATTCCTGCCAGTGCCACAGCTAAACGAGTTTTTTCTCGCTTGAGTTGTAACCACGCCAGAGGAATTTTCCCCATTATTTTCTATCCTCAGTTATTAGTCATTCGTCATGAGTTATTAGTCATAATTAATTAGTCATTAGCTATGAATCATTAGCTAATAACCAAGAAATCTCAAGTTATTTTTGAAATATCTTTTAAATATCAATGTCAATAACCACCTTGGCGTAGGTTAAGCCTGCAACTCTTTTGATATCTTGTGGAGTTAGAGCAATTGTCACTTCCACAACTCTGGCATCAACATCTGCTGCTGGATCTGTATTTAAGACATCTTTTTTGCCAATTTTTCTGCCAATTTCAGCAACAGTTCCTTGTAATTCTTCGCTAAAAGCTCCATTATCACTGGTTATGGTGGCTCGTTGACCAAGGCGCACTTTACCAATACTGTCTTCGGGAACTTCAGCAATCACCATCATCTGATCGGTTCGTCCAATTTCAGCAATGCCATTTGCGCTCATACTTTCTCCGGCTTTGGTATGAATTTTTAAAATTTCCCCAGAGATTGGCGCTTTGATGTAGCTCAAATTCAATTGAGCTTGTGCTTTTCTCATAGTGGCGACTGCATTGCTAACTTGTGCCTGTGCTACTAGCAAATCAATTGGACGGACTTCTCGAATTCTGCTAAGTTTGGCTGTTTCTTCCTCAATTTGTCTTTGCAAAGTTGTGAGAATTTTGTTGCGATTCACTCTAGCTTCAACGAGTTGCTGTTGCAAAGTTGCTATAGTTTTTAGCTGGTTAGCTCTAGCTTCAGCCAGTTGCTGTTGCAAAGTTGCAACTGTTTGCCTTTGGTTTGCCTGGGCTTCTGCAAGCTGCTGAGTTGAAGTCTCCTTACCTAATTGCCTTCTGTCGCGTTCCTGCTGGGAAATTGCCCCTTCTTTGTATAACATCTCATAGCGTTCAGCATCGACTTGGGCATTGCGTTGTTCAGCTTGTATACGCGAAACCGTTGCTTTGAAAGCATCTCTTTGCCCTTGAAGTTCAGCTTTTATCCGATTAAGAGTTGCTTGTAGAGCAATTTTTTCGCCGCCTAATTCTGCTTGTATGCGAGCAATTGTTGCTTCTTGAGCGTCTAGTTCCCCACGCAATTGTGCTTGTATGCGAGCAATCACAGCGCTTTGAGCCTGGATGTCTCTTGGTGAACCTGCTTTGACATTTGCTAAATTAGCACGCGCTTCTTGCAATTTTGCTTTAGCTTCTTCCACTGCGGCTTGGTTGCTTGAGAAATTATCCAAAATTGCAATGATTTGATTTCTCTTAACCCGCTCTCCTTCTTTAACAAAAATTTGTTCCACTCGCGACGTTCCTTGCAGCCCTGCTGGGGTAGACAGTTTAATAACGTCCCCTCTGGGTTCCAAACGCCCCACAGCACTGATACTTGTAGCGACTGGCGTACTGGGTGCAGGTGTGTTCAACTGTTTCAATTGCTCCATTTTGGCTATGCTTAGGACTCCAGTAGCAACTATGACTGGCAAGGATACAGCAATTAACCACCAAATCTGTGGTTTTTCATTTTCAAGTAACTGCTCCCTTAACCTTGGTTCTTGACTCACCCTTGACATGGTATTGCCCATTATTCGGAATTTTGCATATACAAAGTAAAAAAGCGAGTTAGGCACAATTGGATTCAGTCAAAAAGGGTTTTTAAAACAGTGAACAGTGAACAGTGAACAGTTATCAAAGTTTGGTAACGGGGACATGGACAGTGAACAGTTATCAGATAATTGTTTACTGATAACTGATAACTGATAACTGATTCACAAATAGCCATCTGCTTTTCTTAATTGAAAAACCCTTATTTTGGCAGCATCCAGGCGACAAGGAGGTGCGTTACAGCGTACAAGTTATGTACTGCAAATAACCAAGCACTTAACGCAACCTACGGCAAATTAAATACAGAACTGCATAGGATAAGTGACCCACGATTGCCCAAAGGGCAGTGCGCAGAGCGCAATCACGCTCAAATTCAAAATTCACGCATTCATAAGGTACGGCATTAAGAAAGCCAGATATAATCAGGGTTTGGCAGTGTATATCTGTCGCATTCTTTTTTCAAATTGGTATAAGTTGATTGCCTTTCAATGAATAGCAACTGATCTCAACTTGACCAAGAACATCATAGACAAGCTCTTTAGCGATGAAGGTTACATTTTAGAAAGAACGATTTTGTGGCTCAATTTTGCTCTAGTTAAATGAATTCTACATTTATCAGTTGCGGGAAAACGTAGCAGAATCTACAGTTGAACCTTTACTGTCCGCCTCTGGAACGAATAATCTGCCCTGTTATCCATTGTCCTTGTGACGAGGCAAGAAATAACACTGTACGTACAGCATCTTCTGGTGTACCAACGCGACCAAAGGGTGCTTTAACCTCAAGCATTGAACGAATTTCGTCGGTCATCCAGCCCGTATCTGTTGGTCCTGGGTCTACAGCGTTGACAGTAATGCCTTTGCTTGCCAAGCTAGCACTTAAACTCAAAGTTAGTGCCTCTACCGCTCCTTTGGTAATGGCATATGGTAGGTTTTCAGGCATTGGTGCTAGGCTTTGACCAGAAGTCAGATTGATAATTCGTCCTCCTGGTCTTCCATCATGGCGTTTGGCAAACTCGGCACACAATAGTGTGGTACCGCGCACGTTGACAGCGTAATGAATATCAAGCAATTCAGCCGTCAGAGAGTAGATATCTACCTGTTGGTCATGGGCGGCGTTATTGACCAAAATATCTACTGAACCAAGAGTTTCTTCAACAAAATCAAACAGCTTTTTGGGCATCAAAGGTTCAGCCAGGTTAGCCTCAAGCCCAGCCGCTTTTACCCCCTGCAATTTCAATGATTCAATAATTTCTTCCGCCTCTGTTAGTTTGCTACCCCAAGGCATCAACTCGTCGTATGGTCGATAGTAAGTTATGAAAACATTAGCACCTGATGCAGCAAGTGAACGGGCGATCGCTGCACCAATTCCAATGTGTCGGCTGACCCCAGTGACTAAGGCAACCTTACCCGACAAACCATAATCTATCATTCCTACCAAACCGTACAAGATAGCTTTTTACTCATTTGTCATCACTCATTTGGCATATCAAACAAAACTGTCGTCATATATTGTTCTGCCCAATCTGAACCAAAGGCTTTTTCCAGTACGCGGCGGGTTTTGTCGTTTTGCTGCTGTTTGGTACAGTAGTTGCGTTGTCCAGCTAAATTTTGCTCCACCTGTTCTGATGGAACTGGTTGAGAGATGCTAGCTTGCGTACAATGTATTTCTAAAAATTCCCGTGTGCGAGAGAGAAAGAAATTTTCTTCTTCAGGGGAACCGGGACGCACGAAAATGCAAAATTCTGAAAAAATGTTTCCCCACTCAGGTAATTCTCGCGGTTGGGAAAAGTTTAACTGAGGTAGTGCCGTTAGTGCAGAAGTATATGATTCTGGTAGGGTGTGTTGGGAGTTGACTGGAGAAAGGTCTGCGATCGCCGCACTAATTTGACCCCGACCTCCGACTAAATCGCAACCAAACATTGGTATGTCGTATTCTGGACGGGGAAACATGACGCAGTGCAAGATATCCAGCATATTTCCCACCTTTGCCAGTTCTAGGTGCATTTTCCGGAACTGGGGTGTTTGATAACAGCGGTTTTCAATTGTCAGTTTCTCACCTTCTAACCGACCTTCCACATATCCAAACTCACCAGGCAAATGGTACGGCGATAAGTCCAGGTGCTTATTCCATGTTGCTTCTATACAATCTGCTAGTTGATGAATAAGCGGATGTTGTTGCTCGCGCAGCGATGGTAAAGGAGTTGTTGTCATATCTTATCGGATTTATAACCGGGGAATTTGATTCAGTTACCAGTCTACCCCCCACAAAGTCTCACCCGAGCTAGCTTGCAACACAACCAAACACTTGCAACAACAAACGTAAAGTTATAAAACAGTCGCTTTCCAAAAGTATGAGTAATTTTGTAGTCTTAGTTACAGAAATAATTTTGTATTAGCCCATTAGTCAAGGCTAGGTAGAGCCATGAAACTAGATTCAAGTAGACCAGATTGTGCTACACGCCTTGCATGGCACAATCTGGATTGGTCAAGCAAGTCTGACCTCAAATCACCATAGGATTTCCAACCTAATAATTTCCAACCTAATAGTTGGGTAAAGCTAAGAGAACTTCCCAACCCCTACAGCTTTGATGAAGCACTGCTACTGTGTCAGGTTTCTCGCGATCACTGGTTAGTCTGGATTCCAGATCATGGAGAAGCACAACTGCACATCAGCCAGTTTTTTGGTAACTAGCTGCTCCTACATTACGCTGCTGGTTGAGGTTCTTTTTCTTGTGCTAGTGTGATTGGATCAACTGATTGTAGTTCACCGTGCTTAAGAGTCCAACAACGGTCGGCGATCGCTAACAAATCTCCTGCATCGTGTGTCACAACCAGCAGCGTCCAATCTTTTTTCAATTTCGCCAATAAAGTTACCAGTTGCTGACGCATTGACCAATCTAACCCAGCTGTGGGTTCATCCAATAATAATAGATGTGGCTGGCGAATCAACTGCACCGCCAAAGCTAAACGCCGCTGCTGACCTCCACTCAAAGCATGGGGTGGTGTGCTAAGCGATAAATGCTCTAATCCTACTTCTGTTAGTGCTTGTCTCACTCGCTCTATTCCTAACTCTGGATGTCCCAAGCGCAATTCTTCTAAAATAGTACCGCCGCAAAAATGCCTCTCGGGAAATTGAAAGACCAACCCAGCCAATTGTTGCACTTGTTCGGCTATCAGTTCTTGTTCGCGCCAGAAGACTGAACCTGATGTTGGTTCAGCAAGTCCAGATAAAATTTCGAGTAACGTACTTTTGCCAGAACCACTTGGTCCGATAATCAGACCCAGTTGTTTGGATTCTAATTCCAGGTTGATTGATTTAAGAATAGCTGTCGGGCAAGCCGTAGGGTGATAAGTTAGGTTTCTAAGATAGAGCATTTGTTGAGTTTACCAAAAAGTCAGCAACTGATTTAATTAACTACACTGCAAGCAACTGCAAAGTTCCGAAAAATTTCTCGCACATTCCATCCGCCAGCAACGTCTATTTTGCAGTAAGAAACATCCTGCTTCTCTTTATTGTGGCAAAATTACTCTTGAACAATAGCTACAACAAGCATGGGAACCTAGAAAACTTACCAAAGTCGTATAATATAAAAAATTTTGGCTCAAACAGATCCACGTTAAAGCGAATAATCTATAGAATTATAAGTAAAATATAAAACTTTTTTAAAGGTAAATATGCTGAAGTCAAAAATGACTGTACGGTTCCCAGTTCTGCAAACTATTGTGCCTGCAAAACTTTACCGCCTAGTCACGGTAGCTTTTGCAGCTACCTTGGCACTCAATGTTTGGGCAAGCCCCTCTTGGGCAGCAGACCCATTTCGGACTAAAGAGCCTCGTAACATTGGCAACAAAACAGAGGCAGCATTCAAAGCCATTTTCCAACAGGGAGACTATCAAAGTGCAGATCGTTACCTGGAAGAAGCATTATCTGCGGAGCCAAAAGAACCTTTAGCGTATGCTATGAAAGCGTCCTTAGCATATACGAATAAGGATTTGGCTACATTAGACACTTACAGCAAGAAAACTTTAGAAACCGCACAAAATTTGATTTCCACTGACCCTTTGCGCGGAAATTTGTATGCTGCTGTTGGTCTGTTTTTAGAGGGAGCAGTCATTCTACAGCGTGAAGGTACAGTCGGCGGTGCGCCGCAAGCCTTAACCAGGCTGCGTCAAGTCTATGACCATTTGGACAAAGCCGAAGCAGTTTCACCTAACGATCCAGAACTAAATTTACTCAAGGGATACATGGATTTAATGCTTTCGGTGAATTTGCCTTTTGCGAACCCAGAACAAGCAATTCAAAAGCTAGAAAAAAATGCTAGTCCCCAGTATCTAGTTGACCGGGGTATCGCCCTTGCTTACCGGGATTTAAAACAATACTCTCAGGCGCTAGAGTATGCCAATCGTGCCTTGAAAGCGACACCCGATAACCCAGAGTCGTATTATCTCAAAGCTCAAATCCTGCGGGAACAAGCCAGAAAAGAGAAAAACTCGCAACTGATGCAAGAAGCAGTTGGTCATTTTGACAAAGCCCTAAGTAAGAAGTCTCAACTCCCAAGCGATTTGACAAGACAAATTGAGCGCGAACGGCGGAGGGCGGCGGAAAGTTTGAGTAATCCTGCTAAGTAGGAGGGAGAGAGGGAGTGAGGGAGTGAGGGAGTGAGGGAGTGAGGGAGTGAGGGAGTGAGGGAGTGAGGGAAATATTTTCTCCCTGTGCTTCCCCTACTTTCTTCACCTTTATTTAGGGGAAGCCGCACTCTTGTGAGTATGAACTCTTTTACAATGAGCTTTGAGAAAGACTAATTTAGATTAGATATCTTAAGAAAATGCAAATACAGTTTCGCGAGATTAATCCTTTTGATTTGTGGATTTGGCTGGAGTTCAGCACAATTCCTTCTGAACAAGAAAAAAAGTATGTAGAAGAGGTTTTCAATTCCTGGTTTTATCTGGGCAAGTTGGGTGCGTTTAATGCTGAAAATCTCCAGGTACAGGAAACTGGATTAGACCTCAGCTATATGGATTACGACCCCGAAGGGTATGACAAAAGTTTGCTGGCGCTGATGCACAATATGGGTCAGTTTGAGTATGAGGGGACATGGGCGCGTTGCTGGTTTGACTTGGGAACTTCTGACGCGATCGCCCTCGATATTCTTATCAATGCCCTCAAGCAGCTTAACCAGGAATACGTCACTATTGAGCAATTGTACATCGGCGGCGAAAATGAAGATTGGTCCGTCGAGGATAGTGAAAACGGTCGTTCTTCGTTTATTTACGATAACTAGCAACACAAATGCATAAACCAGGGGAAATTCGTGTCCTAGCATTGGGGCTGATTCGAGATGGTAATCGAATCTTCGTTTCTGAAGGCTACGATCCAGTCAAGCAACAAACTTTTTACCGCGCAATGGGCGGTGGAGTGGACTTTGGCGAAACAAGTTTAGAAGCACTCAAACGCGAATTCCAAGAAGAAATCCAAGCAGAATTAACAAATATTCGTTACTTAGGCTGTTTGGAAAACATATTTACTTTCAACGGTCAATCAGGTCACGAAATTATTCAACTTTTTGAAAGTGACTTTGTTGACCCCAAATTTTATCAACTTGACAAGTTAGATTTTTCTGAAGGTGAGCGGCAAAAAACAGCTTTATGGGTAGATATTAACCGCTTCAAGTCTGGAGAATTAAGGTTAGTGCCTGAGCAGTTTTTGGATTATTGGTAAAGTAGGTTAAGGATTGCAACCGTGGGCTACATTAGCTCTTAGGCGATAATAAATTTATCGCCTAACACAAAACCAACTAACTTTTTTTAACAATTTCAGACCTAACTGTCTTCTCAGAATTTACAGAGACTTCCTCTCCTCCCAAAACAAACGATAATTCCACCTTTGCTCCTAAAGCATTTAGATAGGCAATAACTGACTCAAAAGTGTGGTCGTGATTAACGCTTTCCAGCTTGGAAACCCAACTCTGTTCCACCCCAAGACGTTCAGCTACTTGCTCTTGGGTAAGTCCAGCTTTTTTACGAACCTCCCGCATCGCCTGAGTCAAAGCCAAGCGAAAGAGTTCTTGTTGCTCAACGCGACGAGTCTCCGGTGTATCGGGTACAATCGCGTCTAGGAAAGCCAGAACATCACTCCCTAAGTGAGGGTTATTCTTCATTTTCTTCTCTATTTAGAATATTATGCCATCCTATCAAGGATAGAATCGTAACTATTCGGAGAATAAGGTGAACACTTTATAGAAAGGTTTATGTCTTTCAGAGAAGAGAGCCAAAAAGTTAAGGAATAACCTATTATAAGCAAAAAACAAAAATATGAGTTTAAAAAATAGTGTGCCTTCAATAGAATCATATTATAGAAATAAACTTGCAGAATCTTTAAAAAATGGTAGAAAGGTTGAGGAAGTTAAGATAGCCTATCGTATAGAATACATAGGTGAAATTGATATCCTTACTGATTCGCAAGTCATTGAAGTCAAAGTTTTGAAAGATTGGAAATATGCATTAGGTCAAGTACTTGCATACGGTAGTTATGTTGATAGTTTTTTTAAGAAAAAGCATGAAAAGTATATTTATATTTTAGGCAAACCAACTGAGGAACAAGCTGTAATTATTAATAAAATTTGCTCTTCTTTACAAGTCAAAGTAGAGTATAAACATATAGACTATGATGAAGTATCAAGAAGCATGACTACTCCTAACAGTCGTAAAATGAGCAGTGAAAGACAAAGAGCTACAGTTGCAATATTAGAGTTAACAAATAATTTAGAATATGCCTTAACGATTCCTTTTATACAATTGGGAAAGCGGCTCGGTGTCAGTCGTTATTTGATAAGTCAAGTTGCAAAGGATTTAGGAGCAAAAACCGATCAAAAAAATATAAAACGTGAAGCAAATGGTAAGATGACATACTATGAGGCAACTACAGTAAATAAATATAAATCTCGATAATAATTAGGTAATTCTACATTTATTTTTCAATATTAATGCTTCAAAAAACAGTAATATGTTAGCCAGAGTATTAGTTAATTAGTATAACAGGCTTTTTACCCGCAACTTGTGCCATAACACGCGCGATCGCACAACTCGATTCATACCCCAAGTCTTTGAGTGCAGCCAAACAGCTATTCGCTTGTGACTCTGGAATAGAAGCTAAGAGTCCGCCTGCGGTTTGTGGATCGAATAACAAAGGATAATGGGCATGGCTCTCAACTTGCTCTAAGTTATCAATATAACGTGATGCCCGCAGATTTTCTGGATGCAGTGAGCTAAAAATCCCTTTTTCTGTTGTCTGTCTTGCGCCTGCCAAAACTGGGATAGCTTCTAGCTGTAACTCAATCGCCACATTGGAAGCTAACACCATCTCCATCAAGTGTCCCAGCAATCCAAAACCTGTGACATCAGTGCAAGCAGTTACCCCATGTTGCAATAAACACGCAGCAGCAGCTTGATTTGACAGTAGCATCGACTCTACAGCATCATCAATCCAACGACCTTTTGCCTGGCGGCGCATATCAGCAGCAAACAGTGTCCCTGTTCCGACTGCTTTGGTCAAAATCAGCACTTGTCCTGGTTGCATTCCGCCTTTGCGTAACAGTTTGTCAGGATAAGCTAAACCGTTGCAAGATAACCCAAATCCCAGTTCTGCGCCTTCGGTGGTGTGTCCGCCAATCAGAGGTGCTTGAGATTGGTTGAGTACTTTCACCGCACCGGATAATAACTGATAAAGGGTTTCTTCGACTTTAGCTGGTTCGGCGTAGGGAATGGTGGCGATCGCCAAACTACTTTGAGGAATAGCCCCCATTGCAAAAATATCACTCAAGCAATGATTAGCGCTAATTTGCCCAAAGATATATGGGTCATTTATCAAAGAACGAAAATAATCAATAGTATGTACCATCAACTGTCCTGTTGGGACTTGCACCACCGCCGCGTCATCTGGTGCATCCAAACCAATAACGATATCTGTTCTTTCTTCTCCACTCGGTTGTTCTGATTTGATACGGGACAAAACTCTCTCTAGAACTGTACTACCCACCTTTGAACCACATCCAGCACAGCGCATCACCAGGGATTCGGTATTGGGGATTGGGGATTGGAGATTGGGAAAATTCTTTCCCCAGTTTCTAGTCCCCATTTCTGGCAAATCATTGAAGCGTTCCATAAAAGAGCGGTCAATCCAGTCTTTGGAGCGCCATAGGAGTTTGTTAGGTGGTAAGGTAAAAGAACCGCGTGTTGCGATCGCCCGTCCATCTCCTGTACCAATTAAACTTAAATATTGCTTCTGTGGTTTATAGGGTTTGAGGGGTTTTCCTAACAAAACTCCCTGCAAATTCTCAAACAAAGGCTTACCTTGTCTTACAGCAAACACTCCAGCTTTGGGACGAGGATGATTTACCATTGTGGCAATATCACCCGCAGCAAAGACGTGCGGGTGATACAGAGATTGCAATGTATCCTCAACCAAAATAAAACCTTGCTCATCAGTCGCGAGTCCCGCTGATTTTAACCACTGGGGTGCTGATGCTTGTGTCACCCAAAAAATTGAATTGCACTCAACTGTCAACCCAGATTCACATATCACTGTATGCGGTTTGACTTGACACACGCTTTCCCCAAGGTGCAACTCAATACCCTTCTCAAGCAAAACTTGCTTAACTAAACCTCGCACCGGCTTGTGATAATGAGGCATCAGTTCCGCTTCGCGCTGAAACAGATGAATTTCTAAAGCTTCTGTCTCGTTTCTAACCTCACTCAAGGCATCAGATAAAATCCGATGTAAATGAGCATGCATTGACAACGCCAATTCTACGCCGCCTGCACCTCCACCCACAATTGCAATTTTCATGGGTTCTTGAGGTGATGTAGAACCAAGAGATGCAACGTCTCTACAAATTTGCTCCCAGTGTTGTAGCAATTTAGATACAGGCTTAGCCGCAATTGTATATTCTGCTGCACCTGGTACAGATATTGTGGCGGGAGTGCTACCAATATCAATCGACAGCACATCGAAAGCTACCGCAGGACGGTTAGCACAAATAACTTTGTTGTTTTCTAAATCAAGACCAACAACTTGGTCAATATACAACTGCGCTTGAGCAAAATTTGCTAAGCGTCGTAAGTCAATATGGCATTCGTCATGACTGTAAAATCCAGCAATGTGTCCTGGTAGCATTCCAGAGTACGGTGTATCCGAACTTTCGGTAATCAACGTTAAACGTACTCCGGGTATTGGTTTCATGCCAAACATTCTTAGCACAATGGCATGGCTGTGACCACCACCAATCAGCACTAAATCTCTAACAATCGGCTGTAAATTTTCCTGCATCTTTTGCGGTCAGGCAAATGCTTACGCTGTTTCTGCTATCAGGGTTCTGGTTACTATGTATGAAAAGGAGTCAGAAGTCACAACTCAGAATATCTCCACGGATGAATCCGGGAGTTTCAGATACGATGCTCCGCATTTTTTTACTTCGACCTACTTAAAAGTAGGGGCTTTAAACCTTCACTCATCCGCGGCTTCGTACAGAAATCATTCTGAGTCCTGCGTTCTGAGTTCTGAGTTCTTCTTGGTAACACTGTCAGCAAATCATTTATTTTCTTAACTATTATATCGCTTAAATGTTTTGCAATTTTTCATTTTATCTAACAATGCCAGTTTTGACATCATTAATTATACAAGTTACACAATATATTTTTTCTGCTTTGTTGGGTTTAATTATCTGTGTATAGAAATCGCGCTCAAGTTGCAAAATTCTCCTCTCTTTAGTCTGTGTCATTTAGGATTTATAAAAAAAAGTCAAGTTCACAAAGGAAAGAAAATCGCTATATTTATCAAATCTTTATAATTTGAATTTTTTGTAAAAATTTTATATCGTAGGTCAAGTATTAACTATTACTGTCTAATATTAGGGATATTAGCTGTAGTTATTTATTGATGTCCCAAAAGAATTAAAAAATTATTTAAACAAATAAAATAAAAAAATGTTTTTTTAGAGGGTTGCGTCTTTTCTCAAAATCAATCAATATAATTACTTTAAATAAAATACAGAATTAGTAGTCAGACAACTGTTTGATGAAAAGATAGAACCTTGTCAGGGTGCACTTGATTTTGTAAAACAATTCGTAATGGAAATTGTTGCTAATTTTTGCGATTCTCCTTTGATGCTTCATTCATGAGATACAAAGCAATATAGCGGGCGAAGATTTCCTTGAGACAAACGATTTGAAAAAGACAATGTCAGGGTGCAAACTTTAATGATGGCAACCAACAATAAACAATTCTCTACCAAGCTACCCTATTTGCGACAGACTTTTATGGTACTGGAATGTATCAAAAATAAATTAGATAAGTCAGTGTCTATGGGACGCATACCAAAGGCTCTCAACACTTGGAATCACAATAAATATCATCAAATATGGGTGATATTTGTTGAAAGGCAAGCTTTTTGTCTAAGAGCAAATTCTCAAATGGGCAATGCAAAGCAACAGCAGCATCTACCGAGCTTTCGGCAGATGTTGAAAATTTGAGACAAATGCTATACTCTTTTCTCCTATAATCTACGTAAAAAATCGGTGTTGTGAGGGACACAATGATTATGTCTGCTAGCAAGACAGACGTACTAAAAAATTGGTTGATAGTAATAACAGCGATGTTTACTTTATCACCAACGGTGATTTTCTTAACATTTTCCCAAAGCTCGGGGTTGTCAAACCAAGAAAAAATAGAAAATAGAACTCAAGCATTATCAACGACTGCGACCCTTTTCTTGGGATTAGCAGTGATGATTCATGCATATGTGGCAGCGAAAGGAGTGGAAGCTAGTCAAAAAAGGGCGATCGCAGCCGAAAAAAGCAATGAAATTGAAACGAAGAATGTCCTTCTAGCTCAACAACAGCTAGTTGCAGAACGCTTTATGACAGCAATCACCCAGCTTGGACATGAAAGTGTTGCAACACGCACAGGCGCAATTTACGCCTTAGAAAGAGTTGCCCAGGATTGTCCCAAAGAATACTGGACAATCATGGAAATTCTAACAGCTTTTGTGCGAGAAAATGCTGCTAGTCAATCGCAAGAGGAGGAAACACAACACACACCAGCAAGAATTCGTACAGATATTCAAGCGGCTTTAAGCGTCATCGGTAGGCGCGATGCCCAAAAAGACCAGCCAAATCAGAGAATTGATTTACGGTATGCCGACATGAGGGGAGCAGACCTGCATAAAGCAAACTTGCAACAAGCAGACTTGCGGGGAGCTGACTTATGTGAAGCAGACCTACGAGAAGCCGACTTGAGTGAGGCAGATTTGGAGGGTGCACAGCTGTGTGGGTCAAATCTGTATGAAGCCAACTTGCAATCAACCAATTTAGCAGATGCAAACCTCAGTGGGGCAAACCTCAATCGGGCTTGGGTGTGTGAGGCAAACTTGCGTGCAGCCAATCTTACAGGAGCAAGTCTGCGTGAGGCTAATCTACAGGAAGCTAACTTATATAAAGCCAATTTGGCTGGGTCTAATTTCAAAGTTGCTAACTTACAAGGGGCAAAGCTGTTCTTAGCTAATTTGCAAGGAGCAAAGCTGGGTAAAGCCAACCTTCAGGAAACAGGTTTGATTGGAGCCAATTTGCAACAAGCAAACCTCAATGGAGCGAACCTGCAAGGTGCAAACCTCAATGCAGCTAAGCTACAACACACAGAGGTGTTTTTTGCCAACTTTTCTGAAGCAAGCCTCAGAGAAGCTGACCTTGGCGGAGCAAATTTGATGGGTACCAACTTACAAATGGCAATTCTCGATCAAGCAAACCTCTGTGGCGCAAATCTCATGGGAGTCAATCTCAGTGCAACCAATATGAGCGATGTCAAACTCGAAGGAGCAATCCTGACAGGAGCAAAAAACTTGGAACCGCATCAGATTACATTGGCACTAGGCGATGTCACAACTCGCTTACCAGATGATGTGGAACTCCCAACTCATTGGACGCGCATTGGCTAACGACGAGCAAATTACAAGCGCAATTATCTATCACAAAATTTTTTTGCATTTTATATGCAAACAGGGTGCTTCCCTCAATCAATGACATAATATCCAAGATAAAATTTTGAACGACTGACCTGACTCAGATTATTCGTGGTCACTCACCAACGTAATAAAACGAAATTGTAACTCTTCTGTTAAAAAAACTATTTAGAATCTATCTAAAAACCTGGGCTGACCGAAACGTGATGAAAGCACCAACAAGTGCATAGAAATGATAGCTATCTCATATTCCTGATACAGCATTTGAAAATAGAATTTACAATAGCCAAATAATGCGTGACTGTTTAGCTAACAAACCCGCAAGCCGTTCAGTTTCAGCTAGATTATCTTCTTTGTAGGGCAGACCTTTAATATATGCATGATCGTATTTGTCAGCTATTACATCTAGACCAAGTTCACGAATCCGTCCAACATGGAGGCTGGCTACTGCAAAACATTTATCGAACTTTTGAGCACATTGCTGAGGTGAGCAACTTGCAGCAATGTTGACAGAAAGTCCTCTATCTTTTTCTTTCTCACGCAGAAAATAAGCACCAGCTTCCACTATCCCTGTATCTTCATTGATCCACCGCTTCTTAAGTAATGCTCGATAAACAATTGCGCTACAAGGCAAAGGTTCTAACTTTGGCTTTCCATAGGCAGATTGTTCATTCATTCATTCACACCTTACTGAGCCATTGTAGCCAACCCGCTAAACTCAACCCTGATACATCATTCACAACACCGTACTTTTCACCGTTTTCGTGGTAAAGGTATGTTGGTTTATTCGGTTCAGAGCCACAAATTAGACGAAGCTCTGCTTCTGCTTCCAATCGGCTCCATGTGAGTCGAATACCACCCTCGTCATTCGTATAAACCCATGCTTTAGGGAAACTATCTCTCATAAACTGAGACGCATCAGAAACCAATTTCCATGCTTTATCAAAAGCATAAGGAGTAGGTTTCAAAATGCCTTCATCATCTTCATTATCTTCTTTTAAAAGTTCAATTAGACGGTTTTGAGTGATTTGAAGATTGGATTCACTACTTTCTTTTGGTAGAGAACCTACAACTTTAACCGATATTTCTCGAATAGCCTGGGGTTTTTCGTGGCTCTTATGCTGCTGAATATCATTTTTAATTTGGGAAATGTAATCTGTCAGTAATCTTAAGGTCTTAGCATCTTGATATTGCAATTGTAATTTATATGCTACTTCAGTAGAATTTTTGCGCTCCGATTGAACATCAATAATATTGCGCCGTTTATAAGGATGATACAGCAAAGACGAGATTACATCTTCTATTAAAAATTCTAAATTATTTTTATCTGACTTATTTGAAGTAAGTTCTTGTTTATATATTGCAAGCATAGCTAAACTTCCTTTGAAAAATAGGCTTTAAGGTTGGCTTCAGCTTCTGCCGCCGCTACTTGAAAATAACTTTTTATTTCCTCAGGTTGAAACCTGCGCTGTTCTAGTTCCTCTGCAAGAGTATTCAAATCTTGCTCAAGAATAACTCCTTTAAATTCAACATTATTAATTATCAATACTCCTGTCTTGCAACGTATCCATGAATTTACAGAAAAACCTTTAAGTTCAAGGTGTTTATGATTGTGAATCTCAAAGTTTTCTGAGTCATTAAAAATAGTAGTTTGTAATTCGGGTTGACAGAATTTTTCAACAATTAATTTGGCCGGGTTTTCTGCTTTACATACTCGCGTCAAAACCAACGCTAAGCGACCAACTTGGAATTCCATACCTTGAACATAATGCTCTAGCACTTCTATAGAAGTACTAAGTATGTCTTCTGGTTCTGCCTGCATCTCACCAGATCGGATCCAATATGAGGTAACTCGCAGAGGTGACACATCCAACCGATGAGTCCCATCCTTACTCTGAAGTATGACTCTGGGAACCTCCTGTGGAATTTCTTCTGGCAGGGGTAATGCCTGAACGCTACCATCATAGCGATGAGAGTATTTTCCTAAAATGAGCGCCAATGCTTTTGGAGTTGAGAAAGCTGACACGTCTGGCGTAAAAATGACTAACTGAGCAATAGCTATATTTAGGTCTGTAGCCCTAAGCATAATTTATAACCTAACAGCCATACTGTAAGTTTGGGACAACAAGTAGATGGTATTACCTCCCCAATCATGATCTTTATCGAATGCTTGTTTCATATATCCAGCTTAACTTCAAAAGCGCTTTTGATAGCCTAACATCTCGCTAAAGCCCATAAAAAGCCGTAAATTCTGTCATCGCCATTACATCGAACCCATGACAACACCCCAGAAATAATCCTCGAATGGTTCCTCATCCAAGTCGATATGATATTTTCTTGCCCAAGAGTAGACATCCAAGCTGATGCGTCCCCTTTCTTTGTCTAACCAATCACCTCCTTGAATCGAAATATTCCCAAGTAAGGTAATCCAGTGATTAGGGTAAGGTAAAAAGGGTTTGTTGCCAGTGCCAAGTAAACCTGCGGCGGTAATTAAAGCAAAAACCACACCACCAGAGGCAATAACTGCTGCAGCTTCATTTAAAACGTCGAATTCGCCGTATAGGTAAGTAGGAATGTGCTTTACTTTCCGATAACCTAGTACTTCCTGTGTCCAGCCTTTCATCTCCCAGGATTTGGTCATACCTGCCAAATTTCTCAGTATCTCGGGACCATCTGGTTCAACAGAAAAAAGTAGGTTTTCTGAGTCCCGTAGTGTTGCTAAAATCATCCAATCAGCTTGCCCCATTCGTAGCCTACCCCGGCTTTGACGCAACCTATACAATGCTTCAATGCGTCTGGTTTGCCCTTGAAAACCACCAGTTTCAAACAAACTTCGGCAAATTTGCACATAACGCAGCGGTTGTTTGCGAACGAGCTCAAATAAAATCGATGCAGGACCACAAAATGGTTGTTGACCTTGGTTGACTTGAAAGGGGTCAAGAAGGCGGATTTTTATGTCCGCCAGCACTTGGTTTTTATCTAAACTTGACCAAACACTCTTGGCGTTCGATTTCTCAAAGTCTGCTAGTGCAGAAGCGACAGATGGATCTAACGTTGGGGAATTCATTTATTAAGTAGATGGGTAGAAATAAAAGTAACTGGTGGAGGTGACTCATTGCTAATGTTGACGGCTGACATTTTGTTGTTTACTTATCATGTCCGCGAAACCTCACCCCTTCCCCTCTCCAAGGCATCGGAGAGGGGTGCCGTTAGGCGGGGTGAGGTATGGATGCAGTCAGATTAGCTAGATTTGATATCACTGTTCACTTTGAACAATGAACGATTTATTGTAAGCGATTAGCCTCTTACCCGCTATTTATTTATACCCATCTACCTTGATTAATTACAGAATTTTTCCACACAGCGAACAAACATCTCTACACCCATCGGCAAGACGGTTTCATCAAAATCAAATCGGGGATGATGATGAGGATACGCTAAGCCTTTCTCAGGATTAGCGGAACCAAGGAAGAAATAGCAACCAGGAACTTCTTGCAAGAAGTAAGACATATCCTCGCCGCCCATTGTTTGGCATTCTGGAACAACACCCACAGGTGTTTCTACGACTTCTTGGGCGACTGAACGTACCAGTTCGGCTATGCTGGCATCGTTAATGACTGGTGGGTAAAGTGACCAATAATCCAAGTCATACTTTGCCCCATGACTTTGACAGATTCCTGCAATAATTTGCTCAACTCGCTGGTGGAACAAGCCTTTCAATTCTGGATTAAAATAACGTACTGTACCACGCATCCAAGCTGTATCAGCAATCACGTTCTCTGCTGTTCCAGCATGCAATTCACCGACTGTCACCACTGCGGAATCAATCGGATTGACATTACGAGCAACAATGGTTTGCAAAGCATTGATAATTTGTGCAGCAACCACAATCGAATCAATGGTTTGATGAGGCATTGCACCGTGTCCGCCTTTGCCCAACACTGTGCATCGGAATAATTCTACAGCTGCCATCAATGCACCAGCGCGAACACCTATCGTCCCCAAAGGCAGATTATTCCAAAGGTGCAAACCGATAATTGCGTCAACATCGGGGTTTTTCAACACCCCGGCTTCTATCATCGGCTTTGCGCCTCCTGGTCCTTCTTCGGCTGGCTGAAAGATAATTTTGACAGTACCACCAAAAGTATCTCGATTCTGCTGGAGATAGTATGCTGTTCCTAAGGCGATCGCTGTATGTCCGTCATGCCCACAAGCGTGCATAACTCCATCGTGTTGTGAGCAGTAGGGTACTTCGTTGAGTTCTTGAATAGGCAAAGCATCCATATCTGCCCGAATCGCCAACACTTTTTGAGTGCTGTTGTTACCATGAATGGTGGCGACAATGCCAGTTTCGGCAATGCCAGTTTGATGCTCAATTCCCCATTCTTGCAATTTCTGCGAGACAAACTGGGCGGTTAGTTTTTCTTGGAAACCCAATTCTGGTTTTTGATGGAACCCCCGCCGCCACTCCACAAGTTGTGGTTGCAGTGAACGGATGGAGAGTCGGACGCGAGATAAATCAACAGAAGAGGGATTTGGGAATGTAGAAACCATGTCTCACATTTTTTAAATTTAAATGACGGCTGAGTATTTTTATTTTTACGCTTTAAACTTTTGCAAAAGGTAGCAATCGTTCTAAATCTAAATTTGATGCTATTTGTGCCATTTTTTCTAAATCAGTGAGATTATCCACATACGGTAAGCAGCCCAAAACTGGAATGTAAGTCAGCGATTGTATCAACTCTATTGGTGTCCAGTCAGCAATTTCTTCATTTGTTCGAGGTTGAACGCAGTTAAGAATAATTCCTTTTAAGTTCACTCGTAATTGTCGTGCTAATGCCACATTAGCGACTGCTTGGGCTATTGCACCCAATTTGACTGGTACAACCAACACTGTAGGTAAGTGCCATTCTCCTGCTAAGTCAGCAACTGTGAGTTCATTCGTGACTGGCGAACCTAATCCTCCTAAAGCTTCTAATAACAAAAAATCACGCCGCTGATGCAAAGCTGTAAAAGTTTGCCACACTTTTGCTAAATCTACAGTCTTATTTTCCTTTGCTGCGGCAATCGGAGGGGCTAGGGGTGCTTGAAAATATAACGGTGTCAGTTCTTCAGGAGATTGGTCTAAAGAAAATAATTTTTGATACCACTCGCGATCGCCTTCTCCCGATTGCATCAGTTTCATAATTCCCAAGCTGCGGGAAGAATGATATTTTTGCCAGTAGGCTGCCAATGCTGTTGTTAAAACAGTTTTGCCAACCTCTGTATCCGTCCCTGTAACCAGCAGTGCGTTCAACAGTTTATCAGTCATTAGTTATTAGTCATTAGTAGGTAATAACTAATTTTTAACAGTAACTATGATAAATCGCTTATCATTCCATACTATGGAAATTTAGCATAAATTTAATGTAAATTTTGCATCAAGCTCTACAGCCTTGGCTGCGTAACTGTTTCACCAGGAACAGGGTTGGGTGTTTCACTGGCAGGCGGGTTATTTTGTTGGTCAATCGGAGGAACTGTGGACGGCTGTTCTGTGGGTGTGGGTGAAGGTGGGGTTTCTGTGGGTGTAGGTAAAGGGGGGGTTTCTGTGGGTGTAGGTAAAGGTGGGGTTTCTGTGGGTGTAGCTGAAGGTGAAATGTCTGTGGGTGTCGGTATGGGTTGGACGGGGTTTTCTAATCCAACACTAAAACTGTAATTGCTTTGAGGAAGTTCTGGGACAGGACGTACCTGAATTGTGTATCTACCAGTAAAAGGCAATGTTCCTTGGTAAAATGAAAACTCTCTAGCAGCATTGTCGATTGGTTCTTGATTTGGAGCCAAAACTGATAGCAAAACACTCCCTTTTTCGGCAAGCAATACAGTTAACTGTTGCCCTTCTTCACCAGAAAAGGTATACTCAATTGTCTGATTAGCTTTGAGATTTCCCTCAACGTTAGCAGTGTTAGATGTTCCAAAATTTAGGCGCTTGCTATAGACGACAGGTTCATTGTTGGTAGGTGTGGGTGTCGGCGTAGATGTGGGTGTAGGTGTTGTTCCATCAGGAATCACAGGTGAAGGGAAAGCTTGTGGCTGTGTTGATGCTGTTTCTGGTGTTGCTTGTGACTTATTACGGATGGACATCACCACCGCCCAAGAACTGAATCCAGCGACAAGAATAACAATAATGGTAATTCCTAAAAGTGCCAAAGGATTATCTAAAACTGAACGGCTTGTCTGTTGTGGAATGACTGGCTTAGGTTTGTTGGGAGTAGATGGTTGTACTGATGGTTGTACTGGATCAGGGCGGCGACCAACGGCAATTGTTTGTACATTGGATAGATTAGGAGTTGAAACGTTGGGTTGTTGGGGCGCTTGTAATTTCTGTAATGCTTGTAAGACATCAGCAGCATTTTGGTAGCGATCGCCTGGTTTTGCATTTAACATCCGATTCAACACAGAGGCAAATTGTGGATTGACACTCACCCAGCGTTGCCAATTCCAAGTAAGATGGTGTTCATCGAATAAATCTTGAGGTTCTTTCCCAGTCAGCAACACGATTGCTGTCACGGCTAGGGCATACAAATCACTGCTAGGATATGCTCGACCTGTCTGGATTTGCTCACTAGGGGCATAACCATATTTTCCTACAGTGGTGACTGGCGTTGTGTTATCTGGAGACTTTAACTTCGTTGCCAGTTCTTTGACTACCCCAAAGTCGATTAACACTGGTAAATTGTCTTTGTCTCGCAGAATAATATTATCTGGTGCGATATCCCGGTGAATAATTCCTTTACTGTGAAGATACTCCAACACTGGTAACAAAGAGCGTATAAGTTGCAGCAATTCTTCTTCTGTAAATGTACCACTAGAAGCTTTGCGCTCATCGAATAAAGTACGATAAGTTTTTCCGGCAACATAATCTTGTACCAAAAACAAGCGCTGGTCTTGTTCAAATCTCTCCCGGAATTGAGGCACTTGTGGATGTTCTATTTGATACAAAATTGCGGCTTCTCGCTCAAACAGTTCTTTTGCCTTCTCCCAAGCGTAACCCCCCGTTACTGTTGGAATTAATTCCTTAATGGCACAAAGTTCATTAAAGCGTCTTTGGTCTTGGGCGAGATAGGTTCTACCAAATCCGCCCTGACCCAGAGTTTGAGTGATCCGGTAACGGTTTTGCAAAACAGTGTCAGCTGTAATGGGTGGTTGCATCGTCAATGAATTGAGTGTAATAGCAACAGAGGAGGACTTCACTAGGATACGGATAGTTTCCAGATCGGCACCGTAGATAGAAGTTTATATATTTATAGCGATTTTCATTTGGATCGAACACATTCACCTGTTTCCGCAAGGAGGCTGACACCGTAATCTTTGATTCGGTGTTGAGACGGCAGACGCTTCAAGCCGGGGAACCCGTCCAACGCGCTGCTTCACGAATTGCGGGCTTCGCCGTGAGCTCAGCCGAACGGTTAAAAACGAAACGCCAGCTGACCGATTTCTTACCGTGCCGTGGACAGGGAAAGGGCGCGGGGTCTTAGCGACTTCCTTGGGAGCATCCCAATTTTGCAAAAACACCTAGCGAATAGAATTCGCGCGCCAGTTGCTAACTTCTGCCCAGACGCTACGCGAACAACGAGGGCATTGCCGCATAATAGCCCTTTGCCGCGAAAAGCCTTATTTTGGCTTTTTTCAAGTTTTTCAATGGCTAATCTTGTTCTGCAGCAAGCATCCAGGTCGTTAGCAGATTGCTTTCACTAGTCACAGATACAAGCAACCCTGTTTCCGTCAAATTATGATTTTGCGTCAGTCCTAGACCGTTTCGACTCCATCCATCGAGAGTAAACCGTCCACTATATTTTTTGTTTGACATTTTTTTGTCATATTTATCTACTAAACTCAAAACATAGAAATATTACGAAATCTGAGTTAACTAAAAACGAATACAATTTTGTAGTTGCAATGTTCGTAAATTTACATCAAGTTTTACGCAATTAAGAACTGCTATATCTATTTTGGTCAATTCAAAACCCAAGATCCAAAATCGTTTGACTAGCCATGAATAATCCGGAAGCTCAAGTCTCAAACTCCGATCAGCAAGGCACATGTGATGTACTGGAACAGCAGCTTGAAACCGATGAACTCAGGAAATTAGAGCCGAAAAAGAAAAAGTCTTGGTTATGGTTGCTACTAGGTTTATCTCTAATATTTAATGGTATTATCGTGTGGCGTATGGTTGTTCCAAATGGAACACCGAAATCAGCCTTAGCTCAAAAGCAGCCGCAAGCGCAATCACCCCGTCCCGTGGAAACCGTTGCTCTGTTGAGTGGGAATTCTAATAGAAGTGTGGCATTACTGGGACAGGTGGAAGCGAGTCACCAATCAACGATTCGGGCTCAGACAAGGGGTACAGTTAAAGATATTTTAGTCAGACCAGGCGATCGCGTTCAAAGAGGAATGACGATCGCTATTTTAGACGATTCTGACCAACGGTTGGCAATATCACAGGCACGGGCACAGTTAGCACAGCAACGCAGTAATCTTGCCCGCTTGGAGGTGGGAACTCGTCCGGAAATCATTGCCCAAAGACAAGCCGCCGTTAATGCTATCAAAACGCGAGAACAAGAAGCACAGGATAACCTCCGACGCACCACAGAGTTGGTGCAACAGGGCGCACTCTCACAAAGGACACTCGTAGAAGCAAGAAGCGCTGTAGATGATGCAAAGCAACAAATGTTGGAAGCCTCAGCAGTCTTAGCAGAAGCCAAAGCAGGTCCGATTAAAGAAGAAATAGCAGCCCAAAAAGCCAATGTCGCAGCCGCAGAAGCATCCCTGAATCAGGCACAACTAGCACAGCAGCGCACCCGAATTATTTCTCCAGAATCTGGAGTGGTACAGACTCGCCATATCAGCCGTGGAGACCTCGTAGAAAATTCTGGTCAAATTGTCACATTAGTCTCAGGAAATACACTAGATGTTTTTCTAGAACTGCCAGAAGAACTCAGTGGTAGAGTCAACCCAGGTATGCAGATAGAACTGACGGCGCGGGCATTGCCCCAATGGAAAGGACGCGCAACCATTACAGCCATCGTTCCATCTGCGGATCCGGCATCCAGACGGCAACGAGTGCGGGTGCAACTGAATAACCCGCCGCAAGGATTATTACCAGGGATGGCGATCGCAGGTAATTTGATCATGCCTTCCAATAGACCCAGCTTTGTTGTCTCCCGTGATGCCCTTACACAAAGACGAAATCAATGGCTGGTGTTTACAGTTACTGATGGTAAAGCTAAACAGATACCAGTGGAAATGGTCGCTGACATGGGTGAAAATGTCGCGATTTACAACTCACAGTTACGTCCGGGTCAACGAATAGTTATACGTGGTGGTGATAGTTTATCAGATGGCGCATCAGTAAGAGTTTTGCAGAGTCAGTCCAGTAGGGTTAGTAGTTAGTAGTTAACCACCAAACACCAACCAACAACCAATAACTAATATCTCATGAACTTCATCCAAACAGCCGTTCGTTGGCGGCATGGTACGTTTGTTTTGTTTTGCCTATTGGCAATCTTCGGGATTTTCTCGCTCCTGAATATGCCGCTAGAACTGCAACCCGGTGGCGATCGCCCAGAAATTACGATTACCACTCCCTATCCTGGAGCTGGTCCAACGACCGTTGAAGACCTGATCACCCGTCCGATTGAAGAGCGAATGGAAGAAGTCTTAGGAGTACGGGAAATTACCAGTAATTCCCGGACGGGCTTCAGCGCCATCACGCTCGAATTCACTCCAGACAGCAACGCTAACGAGCGGCTGGTGGATGTGGTCAACAAGTTGCAGCAGGTGGAAGCATTACCAGAGGAAGCCAGTGAGTCGAATGTGGAAGTGGTGGGCGGTAATAGCTCTCCGATGATGTGGGTGGTCTTAACGCCCAAACAAGGACATCAGAGCGACGCGAATCATTATCGAGACTTGATTGATGAGGTGATTCTGCCTCGCTTACGTCGGGTTTCAGGGGTTGGGCAGTTTCTCACGCCGGGAGGACAGGAGCGAGAAGTAGAGGTTCGAGTCGATCCCAAAGCGCTCTCGGATCGTAATTTGACGATTGGAGATGTCGTACGAGTGTTGCGGGAGAATAACCGTGACATTCGAGGAGGACCATTGGTGTTAGGTCGCCGGGAGTACCGGGTGCTTACCGAGAGTCGATCGCAGCAGATAGAAGACATCGAAGGGTTTGTTCTGCGCCGCGATGCATCCGGCATTGTCTACCTGCGCGATGTCGCTCAGGTGCAGATGGGTCGTAAACCGCAAGAAAGTGCGCTGATCTTCAATGGTACACAAGCGGCTGCGATCGGGATTATCCGCCGGGTGGGGTCTAACGTACCTGAAGTATCGCGCCAAATCCGGGCAATATTGACCGAAATAGAAGCTCAGTTTGATCAAGCAGGCGAGGGGATTCGCTTTGTCTATAACTACGATGAAAGCGATTACATCAACCAATCTGTGTCCTTAGTGCAGGAGAACCTAGTAAGTGGGGCATTGCTAGCAACATTGGTGCTGCTTTTATTTCTGGGGTCGATGCGAACCGTTGCCGTTGTTTCCCTCACCATTCCTACAACCCTAATTAGCGTCTTTATCATCATGCATCTGATGGGACGGACGCTAAACATTATCAGTTTGGCAGCGCTAGGATTTGCAGCAGGGATGGTGGTAGACAACGCCATCGTCGTGATTGAGAACATTTTCACCCATATGCAGAAGGGCAAGAATCAGCTCAGAGCAGCCATTGACGGCACTCAGGAAGTTGGCGGAGCCATGTTGGCTGCCACCTTGACAAATATTGCTGTGTTTGCCACCCTGATTCTCGTCCAAGGGGAGATCTCGCAACTTTTTAGGGATATGGCGATCGCGATCTCTGCGGCTGCAGTGATTTCGCTATTTAGCGCCTTAACTCTCGTTCCCATGCTTTCAGGCTTGTTTCTCAGCCAAGGGGAAGCGCAGCAAGTACTCCAAGGCGAAGTCTTAACCAATAGTAACCAATCAACCAGACGGGCTGCTCCCTCACTTGTGCGTCGAGTTGAGCTAGCCGTGTTTTTCACCTCTGCGATCTTTCGACGGTTCCAGGAAAAATTGGAAGCAGTCGTGGCTGCAACGGTGAAATGGGCTGTTAAACCGGGAGCAGTTACCCGTAGACTCTTGATTCTTTCTGTTCCTGTGTTGTTCATCTTCACAAGCATTGGCTTACTACCACCACCGGACTACTTACCAGAGGGAAATCGCAATCTACTTCTCTGGCTAGCCGAACCAATGCCCGGAACTAGCATTCCCGAAGCAATTCGCCAATCAGAACCCGCTAGAAATTGGCTGCGTTCTCAACCAGAAATTGATCGGGTTATGTTTGTCGAGCGTCCAGGACGACGGTCAATCGCGGCGATTCTCAAACCAGAATTTGCCACGGGCAAAGGACTAGCCGAGATGGTTGAGCGGATGCGGGCTCAAAGTAATAATTTTGCTGGATATCGCTTTCTGATTCCCACTCGAGTCTCAATTTTCCAAGATCCCGGTAAAGAATTTGAAATAGATATTGTCGGCGAAGATCTAGAGCAGCTTAACCAAATTGAACAGCAACTGACTCCCAAACTGCGAGAACTGTCTGGGGTGCGAAATGTGCGCTCTAACTTCGTCAATGGAGCCGCAGAACTGCGTGTGATTCCCAACCGGGAACGTTTAGCAGAAGTCGGAATCTCCGAAGCAGATGTAGGTTCAATGGTGGAGGCAGCTTTAGGGGGTCGGATTGCCTCAGACTTTATCGATGGGAAAGAGGAGCTAGATGTCTCAGTGGAACTTCAGAATACCGCTGTTACAAAACCAGAGCAGTTACGTCAGTTGCCCCTCTACACCACTCGCGGACAACAGGTTCAGCTTGCTGATGTGGCTCTTGTGCGCGAAACCACTGGTCCAGATGTCGTTAACCACGTTGATTTAGAGCGTTCCGTGACGCTGATCGTGGGATTAGCACCTGATGCTCCCCTCGGCGCGTTGGTGCAACGGGCTGAAACTGAAGTCCTGGCTCCTCTACGAGCTACTCTACCAAATGGCTATCGCTTAGAACTGACTGGATCGGCAGACCGTTTAGCCGAAACGGTAACTCAAATGGTTGCTGCTTTCGCCTTATCTGTTGTGATTATCTACCTGTTGCTGGTAGCCTTATACCGCTCTTTCCTATATCCAATCGTGATTATGGCAACTGTCCCAATGGGAATGAGTGGGGCACTCCTGAGCCTGATTCTGGCGAATAACGTCTTGGGGATGGGTGCAGCACTGGATATGATTACAGCCTTGGGATTTATTATCCTTACGGGTGTTGTGGTCAACAACGCGATTCTGATTGTAGAACGTGCCTTACAACTCCAAGATGAAGGGCAAGAATATTACGCATCCCTTTACGACGCCACCAAAGACCGCCTGCGAGCAATTTTTATGGGAGCTGCTACCAGTGTCTTGGGAATGTTACCTCTAGCTGTTGTACCAGGACAAGGGGCAGAACTGTACCAAGGTTTAGGGATTGTACTGACAGGCGGTCTAGCATTTTCTACCATCTTGACACCGACAGTCGTACCCGCACTGATGGGATTGTTGGCTGATATATCGGGAAGGAAGCGATCGCAGCCTAGTCAGAAAGTGCCAGCAGTCATAGACAGTAATAGGAAGGTAAAAATTTGACATACTCCCCCGTTTAGAAAACGGGGGATTCTAGCCTCAAACAGCAATTGCAGGCACAGCCCGTCTTACATCGCCTAAGCCAGCAGTCGATGCCCCGACTGCATAAATATTGCGTGCGGCATTTTCATCGCGTCCGTTCACACTTCCTTTCATGAACTACCCCGCCGCATAGGCGGACGGGATTTCGCCCGGTTCCGCTATGTTGCTGGATTTCTGTCTCCTCACTTGCCCAAGTTGCTTCATTGATCCGGTATTCTTTCGTTTACCAGTTTTTGAGGTAGAGCTTAGACATCCGAGACTGTCGAGGTTGGTTCCCAACCCCGGTTGCGCCTTTGTGACAACGTTGTACATCACCATTGCACTGCCTGCGTCGCGTGGCACATCAAAACCACAACATAAACAGAGGTGATGACGATTTGACAATTCTGCCCATTCTTTATGAACTGCTCCACATTTTGGGCAACGTTGAGATGGCTTGATATCTTTGGTAGGTAGCATAATCATCAACCCGCCCTTGGACTCAATCTTGTAAGTTAGCATCTTGTTGAGAGTACCAAACCCGACTGAGAGAATGGATTTATTGAGTCCTGCTTTTTGTTTCTTACGTTTGCTACCGCGCTTTGCCTTTCTCGTCATTCCCTTCGTGTTAAGTTGCTCTGTTACGCCGATGTCATAACGACTTGCAATCTCTGACGTAACTTTGTGCTGCCAATCTCGGCGTTGTGCCCCAGCTTTGCGTTGCAGTCGAGCTACACGTTTGTTCGCCTTCTTCCAACGTCGAGATGCCTTAATTTTTTTATTCCGATTTGGGGCTTGCTTGCGTCGTAATTCTTTAGATGCCTTTTTTATTTTCGCTTCAGTCCTCTGAGTGAAGCGCGGATTGGATACTTGCTCAATACCTTTCCCGCTATATGTTGTGATAGCTGTCTCACATCCCAAATCAAAAGCAACAATTGAGTTGTACGCCAACTCAGAATGAGAACCAAACTTTGCGGCAATATCGAGAATCTCAACAGTAAAAGATGCAAACCACTGTTTCAAACCAGGCTTATACACAATGGTAAGCGTGGTTGGCTTTCCCCACTGTTTAGCCTGACCTCGCATTTTTATTTTGATACCAAGGTCGTTGAGGTTTACGCTGCCATGTTTCCCTGACGTATTTGCTTTCCATCCCGAAGTGGCAGGGTAAGTCCAACCTGAAAACCTGCGGATTGACTTGAATTTAGGCAGTTTACGTAATCCTTGGAAGAAAGCGTTGTACGCTAAGTCAACCCGTTTTACCGTAGCCTGCAACGCTTGAGAGTGAAGGTAAGCAAACTCAACCCACTCTTTTTTGTAAGCAGGCAAGCAATTCTGCTGTTCCAAATACGAAACTGATTTGCAATTCGCTCTCCATTCGTACTTACGGTGAGCAATACAGGCGTTGTATAAGTAGGCATGATCTCGTCTTGCTTGAAGTAACTTAATTTCTTGCGTTTTGCTTGGATAAAGACGAAATGTCTGTCTACGAACTGCCATGTATTACTCACCTCCTTCTTTTGCTAAACTATGCCTAGCTTAGTCGCATTTGCTCTGCGCCCTCCGATATTCGGTCGTATTGAAAAAGCCTGCTTAGGCAGGCTTTGTTTGCATAACCCCACTCCATAAGGGTGAGGTTGCCGTATGACTCATTTTAGAAAGTGAAGGTGGTACGCAGTGTACCTACATAAATAGTGTCGTTGTTGTCGTTGTGTTCTGGGTTCAAGATAACTAGTACACCAGGGGTGATAGCAATATTATCAGTGAGTTGCAGTTTATACAGCGCCTCTAGGTGATAGGATGTATCTCTGTCTTGACGACGAACGCCATTTGCCTGGACGAAATCGTTACCAGTCGCTTTGGGTGGTTGACCAAAGATAAAAGCAAGCACGCTACCTTGTCTGCCAAAGTCTCTGAAAGAAAGGGTAGCAGCATAAGTCTCAAAGTATGCATTATTACCACTTGCAGCCCCCTTACCTTGTGCCTCACTGTAACCATACCAACCACCAATCGTAATTCTGGGTCCTAGCCTCAAGGCGGCTTCTACAGCGTAGTGGTCAGAACTCAGAGCAGCACCATTGAAGGGGTTATTGGCATATACGCTACCTGTGGAGTCAAAGAGGTTAATAGTACCACCACCAGCCGGACCTCCTGTATTCTGATAGGTATGAGCGTAGGTCAAACCAATGTTGAACGCTTGATTGGGCTGGAAGGATATCTGACCGATCGCTGAATAACCTCCATTGAACAGACCTGAGCCATCGTTAGGGTTATTCGCTCTGTTAGATAAATAACCCGCTGATATAGTGATAGGTCCTTTGGGGTTCACGGTAATTGTCGCACCTGAACCGCCATTACCTTGGCGGTAAATGGGGTTGAAGCGACCAAACCGAGAAATGGCACCTCTACCAGAACTCGCGAGGTCTGGGTTAAAGGTGTTGATGTTCTCGTAGAACTCACCACCAAATGCATCAACCTTGACGCGTATAGCATCGCCGAAGTTAAATGCATAGTTGAGTTTGTCAAGCTCAATATCGTTGGCACCTACACCACTGTTAGTTCGACCAGAGCCGGCATCCCCATCAAATGCCAAGCGGGTCATGTTAGTACCCGTTACGTTTGTACCGTATGGGGTGATATTCCGAGCTTGTAAACGGGTTTGCAACTGGTCTGTACCAAAGAAGCTCGTGTTCAAGTTCAAACGAACTCGGTTAGCGAAAATGGTGTTGGAATCCAAGTCAGGAGCTGTTGCCGCGTTGACACCAGAAGGAACCGCCCGATCATCGGTACCAAAGATATCAGATATATTGAAAATCGCTTCCCCAACCAATTTGGTGGTAGTGGAGAATTGATTGGCTTCCAACTCAGCAGTACGAGCTTCTAAAGCATCGACACGACCGCGCAGGGTAGCCAATTCAGCAGAGAATTCTTCTTGCAAGCGCTGCAAGGTAGCTAAATCTTCTTTTCTTACCAGATCAGCGGTAGCTGTTGCAATCAGTTCGTTCACCCGATCCAAACAAGCATTCAAACCAGCGGCAAACTCATAACGGGTCAAAGCACGGTTCCCGCGATAAGTGCCATTGGGATAACCCGCAATACAACCGTAGCGCTCTACCAGGGACTGCAATGCTTGGAATGCCCAGTCTGTTGGTTGTACGTCGGAAAACTGAGAAACAGATGTTACTTGACCGAGGTTGTCAGATTGTGCCGTCAACTGAGAGACTGAAGTCACTTGTTCGTTGACTTCAGAAGCCATAGCGCTATTTGCAGCGAAAAATGTGGCGGCGACAACAACTGGACTCAGCTTGAGAAAGTTTTTAGCCTTAAATAGTTTCTTCATGATTTATGTCTCACTCACACCTACCGACTTAATCATGGTATAATTCCCTAAACCAGATAATTTTTTGAGAATTTACTAATGATTTTCTGTCAGAATTGTACCAGATGTGAGTGGTGATTAAAACAAGTTAATCACCACTTATTTTTCATGATGACTATTTGCATCCTTTATTTGGTATTTGTTAGACGCAGAATAATGCGACGTTTGTGACGTACAAGAGTTCCTTGTTCCTCAAACTGCTGGAGCAGTCGAGTTACGGTTACCCTTGTTGTATTTAGCACCTCTGCCATTTCTTGATGAGTCACATTGAGGTCGATGAGCTTTCCTTGCTCGACGTCGCGACCAAACTTTTCACTGAGCCAGACCAAAAATTGCCATAAGCGCAAGGACATAGGCTTACGGTGTACGATGCTGAGTAATTCTTCTGCCTGTTGGATGTGAGACAATAGAGCTTCAACATCCTGATTCCACAAATGAGGTGGTACAACACTCACTTCAACGCTAGTCAGGCATTCAATTTGATAAGGCTTGACTTTGGACAAAGGATAACCAACCAAATCCCCAGTTCCCCAATAACCCAAAGTGATAAAGGTTCCGTCTTCACTCCAGGTTAATGTGCGAACTGCTCCGCGCTCAATCCGCCAGAGTACGTCATTCCGCGCCGGAATAATTTCGCGTCGCGTCAGCAGTCGTTGCGGCAATTGTCCAGTAGAGGAAGAATGATGAGACTGGGCAGAATTTTGAGAACGACTTGTGGAATACATCATGATATTTTGTAGACTAAAACTCATTAAATGCTCAATTTCGAGGTTGTCGTCGCCATCTGGGGTAGTTGGCAGCAGATGTTGCCTTATGGCGAAATTGGTTCAGTGAATTACACTGGCGCTTTTTGGCATCAAGCTAAGCCATAAGGTAGATTTCAGCACTTGGAAGACTTTGGTAGCTTAAGAACACCATTAGGCTGGTTGACTAAAATACTAAAAGTGGGTTAATAACTAACGATTCAGACTCTTTGATTGCTGGAAACACGCTAACCAGTGGAAAACTTGAGTTGACGGTAGGTATGTAAAAACAACTCATACGGTTAACTAGTGTTCAGAGCAAACTGTTGTTGTCTGATATGAAATTATTTTCGTGTAAAGTTGATGCCTTGTGTTATTTTTCTTTCTAAACAAATGTTTAGAAATGATCTAAAAAGCGAAAATGCGTGTATAAAAAGTAATTATCTAGACAGATAAAAACAAAAACGGATAGCAGGATATGTTAACATTTTTCATGTTATTTGTCAAGTTAATTGGGATTTTGAGATAGCAACAACTGCTGGTTTAGGCGGTGCATCAGGATTTTTATTGGGCCAATTGGAACCAATAGGAACCTGACGAGATTGTAAAAATTCTTCACCTGTCGTAGTCGTAAGTAGAAATTCTCTGGTTTCAGAAGCCTGGTTTTTACGAGTTCCATTGGCTTCTCCAGGATGCTGTATAGAAAGAAACATACTCTGCTGATCCGGAGCGAAGCAAGGTCCTGTAGTTTCGCATTCCATTGGTCCGATACTAAAGAGAAAAGCTTTACCTGCGTCCTCTCCGCTTGTAGGAATGTACCAAAGGGCGTTGTTACCAAATAAACCAGATAGATTTGCTGGTTTTCCCTTGTCACTTGTGCGGCTTTTAACAGATTTATTCATTTTGCTGGTGGACATATCTGTTACCATCCAGACATTGCCGTTGTTATCTAGCAGTAAATTATCGGGATTAGCAAAACCCAAACCACCCACAGATGGTTCACCGCCAGTTGCTACCATTTGCCAGCGAAAGGTATTTGCGGCTGGATTGTTACCGTCTTCTGTTAGGCGCATCACCCAGCCATACTCGTAGGGAGTTTCGTCTTTGGGACCTTTGAAAACTCGTATATCTGGACCACCTTCATCGTCGGGAGAACCAGAGGTGAAGCTAATATATAAGTCGCCATTAGGAGCAATTTCTGTATCTTCAGGACGAGCTGTGCAGGTTGCACCAGCAGCATTGGCGGCATAATGAGCATCAATGAGAATCGCACCTTGTTGTTCTTCTGGGTTTCCAATGTAAAGGTCGCCCAGTTTTTTGAACCTTTGCTTGTACTGAGCAATTTCCTCGTCTTTACTCACTTCAAAATCACCGCCTTCGACACGTGGCGGTAAGGGCTGGAAACTTTGTCTTCCTTTTTCTTGAGCTTTTGCAGGACCTTTTGGCAAACGAATCAGGTTTCCAGCAATTGTGCTAGGAAGGTCTGGATTGATTGGTGTGTCAGCTTTTAAAGGTATCCAACGACCTGTACCATCAGGGTTGAATTTTGCAACGTAGAGCATTCCTTGGGAAAGTAACCGGGAATTCGCTTTGTCTTTGGGGTCGTTCACTTGATCGCGGCTGACAAATTTGTAAATGTGTCCGCCTCGGCGATCGCATCCTGAATAAAAAGCCAACGGTTTCCCCGCCTCTGTGCGCACACCCACCGCTTCATGGTGATAGCGTCCCAGCCAAGTATGTTTGGTTCCGTAATCGTTGGGATTAGCGGGATCGACTTCAACGATCCAACCATATTTATTTCCTGCTAATCCAAAAACGTTACCTTGTCCGAAGAGTTCCTCATCACCTAAAGCGAATGGTCGCTTGCTGGGGTCGAACGACGTGCCATCAGCATACACTGGTTCTGGGACTTGTGCCTGAAAGTTTTCTTCAGCGCTGAGGACTGTACCCCAAGGTGTGGTTCCACCAGCGCAGTTACCATAAGAACCAATGATGCGATCGCCTAACTTATCTATATATCCCAATCCCTGCTGCTTGCGAAAAACTGCTACCGCAGGTCCAGTTGATTTAAGATAACGCCCATCTTCTAAACCAGAGATCCCGCTAATTCGTCTATCTGCTTTGGAACTGGTACGTTCCCACTTTCCGTCGGTTGTTTTGCGAATCGAGATAACACCCAATCCTTGGTCTAGCAGTGCTTCTTTGCTAATCTCCCGTATTTTCGCCTTTATCGGGTCTGAGTCTGGCAAAGAAAAGGCATTTATTTCGTTTTTTCCTGATTTGTTTTCTTTCAGCGCTGCTTTTACCTCATCAAACGGTAGTGATTTCCCAATCACCTGTTCGTAAGTTTGCATCCAAGGTATGGCGCTGATGTATTCAAAGTTTACTGACAGATACCCTTCATTGTTACCAGTTGGGACGAAAGAGAGATAATCGTTGTTGTAACCGAAACGAGAATCACCGACTTTATCACCCCATGCGGCAATCACTTGGTACTGATATCCTTGTGGCAAGACCAAATCATCCCGGACTTCATAAGCACTATATTGCTCTTTTTGCTGTTCGGGTCGGAACCCAGCTGTTTCTAGGGGAATCGGACCTTGAATTGGTTGAAATGCAAATGCTGCCTTGACTTCTTTTGTGGTAGGTTGCACTGCGATTTTTTTTTCGCATCCTACTAAAGAATTCAGCCCTACTGCACCTGCGCTGCTTCCCAGCAACAACAGAAAATCCCGACGTGTGATGCTCATTTGGTTTATCGATTATACCGGAGCTATCTGTTGGATAACTCACAACTTTCACCTGGTCATTGCCTAATCTAAGCGGGAAAGTTTAAGAATAGGTAAGGTTTTGGTAAAATGTTCGCTATTTAACAAACATTTAAGCCAAAGATAATGTACAATGGCAATTCTAAATCATAAGCCCTATCGGCACGCTACGCGTATGCGTGCCGCACGCTCTGCGCTTACGTGAAAACTCTCTTTATTATTTGGCTTTATTATTTGGTCAGCTTGTGACCAATTGGGAGTCCCCATAGAGGAGCGAAGGCGTTCCAAATCAGGGATTGTAAGCACAGTGGAACTGCTTCGCCATAGCCTACACCCATATCGGCACAATACCTTGCGCCCCTACTTGCTGGCTATGAAGAAATATCTAACTCCGTTGACCAGTTACAATATATGCTACACGTTGACCGATGTTGGTTGCATGGTCTGCCATGCGCTCCAAACAACGAATCGCTAGTACAAGTAGCAAAATAGGCTCAACCACACCTTGATCGTACTTTTGATGAGCTAAGGTCTGATAAAGCCGTTCATAAGCACTATCTACAGCATCATCGAGTCGCTTTATACCTCGTCCGTTGACTTCATCTAAATCTGCCAACGCCACTAAGCTCGTTGCTAACATTGCTTGAGCATGGTGAGACATGACTGCAATCTCTGGTACACAAGGATGAGGCGGATACGGAAGGATTTTTATGGCAATTTCAGCCAAATCCTTGGCATAGTCGCCAATACGTTCGAGATCCCGCACAAGCTGCATAAAAGCACTCAAAAAACGTAAATCTTGAGGTGTAGGAGCTTGCAGCGTCATGATTGCCGTACAGTCTGATTCTATTTGTCTGTAAAAGCGATCAATTTTTTTATCTAATACAGGAAGTTCCTCAGCTGCTGTCAGGTTGTTGGTAAACAAGGCTTGGTGGCTCAGGCGAAATGATTGTTCCACCAAAGCCCCCATACGCAAGACATCCTGCTCTAAGCGCCTAATTTCGCGAGCCAGCTGGGGTCTGTCAGGATTGGGACTATACAGGGGGAGTTTCACACTTGTAGTCTCAAACATGAAGATATTTTCAAATATAGTCTTGGCTGTCAGAATTTGCCACGATACCAGGTAGTTGTAGTTGTAACCAAGCACCGCCTGTCTCCGGATGGTTCATGGCTTTTATAGAACCGCCATGCGCTAAAAGAATTTGCTGGACAATTGCCAAGCCCAAACCACTACCAACAGTTCCTGTAGCCGGATTGCTGTCTGAGGGTGTCACACGGGAGCGTGCTTGATCCCCTCGGTAAAAGCGCTCAAACACATGGGGTAAATCTGCTTGGGAAAAACCCATTCCAGAGTCAATAATGTCAATTTCTAGCGTTGGTTCCTGATTATTCTGTCCCGGAACGATTTTTGCTTCAACGAGAATGGTTGTACTTGGAAGAGTATATTTGATACTGTTATCCAGCAAATTGAGAAACACCTGGTAAATGCGAGATTCATCAGCGTTGATCCAGATATTTTCTGGACCCAAATAGCTTATCTGAATCTGATGTCGCTGTGCTAGAGGTGTTAAAGTTTCCCACACAGACAAAATCAGCGATCGCACTTCCACTTTTTGACGATGCAGTTGGATGGTTGGGTTGGTTTCCAGTTGAGTGAGCTCTAACCAACTTTGCACTAAGTGAATCAATCTGTCAACCTCCTGCAAGAGGCGGTTAACCCAACGATCCAAGGGCGGTTGCACCCGGTCTTGTAATGTTTCGACAACCAGACGTATTGAAGTCAGGGGAGTTCTGAGTTCGTGAGCCAGGTCAGAAAAAGCGCGATCGCGTGCCAAGTTCATATCCAGCAAAGGCTGACGGTTTTCTATAAAAACCCCCACTTGTCCCTTGTCTAAGGGTAAGCTTGTCGCCTGTAACATCAAGGGCTTGACTTCTGATATCGCCGCTGCATTCTCGTAAGAAGGATGGAACACCCACTCCTTGGACTGTGGCTTTTGGCGATCGCGAGTTTTCTCAATTAATCGGTCAAGTTCGTAAGACCTAACTAACTCTAGCAACAAGCGTACTTGTCCTGGTTGCCATCTTTGCAAGTCCAACATTTTCTGCGCCTGCTCATTACACCAGAGCAGTTGATTTTCTTCGTCAACTTGTAAATACCCTACTGGCGCGAACTGCAGCAGATCTTGGTATGTTTTGAGCAACTGCTGCGATTGTTGCCGTTGTTGCTTGACCAATCCTATTTCGTGTCGCAACCCAGGAATAAGCAGCGCCAAGTCAGAAGAATGCCCGCTTAACGGTCGCAACACTTGCCCTAGGTAGCGGTTCAGTTGAAACTGTTGCCACACCCAAAAACTTACGCCTACCGCTAAACCCAGTAAAAATCCTAGTATAAGCATTGCTAGTTGTTAGTTGTTCTCTGACAACTAAAAACTAACAACTATCCAAATCGATAGCCAAAACCTCGTACAGTCACAATATATTCTGGACGGCTCGGGTCTTGCTCTAATTTTTCGCGTAACCAGCGAATATGAACATCCACAGTTTTGCTATCGCCAACAAAATCTGGTCCCCAAACTTGATCTAACAATTGTTCGCGTGACCATACCCTCCGGGCATAGCTCATAAACAGTTCCAGCAGTCGAAATTCCTTAGGCGACAAATTCACCTCTTGAGCGCGAACCAGTACGCGACATTCTTGGGGATACAAAGTAATTTCTTTATACTGTAGCACTGGTAGCTGAGGCAAAGTGCTTAACCGTTGGCGGCGGAGCAAAGCACGACAACGAGCTACCAGTTCCCGCATACTAAAGGGTTTAGTCAGGTAGTCATCTGCTCCCACTTCCAGCCCCAAAACGCGGTCTGTTTCACTCCCCTTAGCGCTCAGCATTAATATCGGTACTGGATTTCCTTGATATCGGAGCAAACGGCAGATATCTAATCCATTGATTTGAGGTAGCATCAAATCAAGAATCACCAGATCAAAGGAAACCTCTCCGGAATTTGGTTCATAACTTTTTAGGTATTCTACAGCCAACCGCCCATCAGTGGCAGTTACCACTCCATAACCTTCCTCTTCCAAAGCTAGAACAAGCATTTCCCGGATAAGTTCTTCATCTTCTACTACTAAAATGCGGCTTCTTTGTCCAATTTCTGCTGTATGGGGATACTTGGGTGATTCGCTGGTATACATTGATATCACAGGATTTCGTGGTTGTGATTGTATCAATATTAATTATCTAATGCCAGTGTATATACGCTTTCTCAAAGCGATTTGACTTTGCAATTTGTAACATAAGCGACAGGACTGCTTTTATTATAAACCAATACAACACAAAGCTAACAATTGTTTTTTTACAGCCTTGCTTTTTTAACGTTAAAAATACAACAAATAGCCATAGTTAAGCAAACTTCGTGCCCAGGATTTATGACAAAGCTAATATTCATTTATGTAGCAAGTAACTTGATACTCTCTGCTACCTGCTGTTCACCCTGACTTTTCGCGTCATGTGGAAAAGTCCACAAAAAATCTAAGTTTCTTTCCCCAAAATTTAAAGTCTCTCTCCGTAATAAAAGCTGCTTCTCTTCCCAAACCTCTTAGGGGAGGGTTAAAAAGAGGTGGAGAGAGAAATAGAAGCGAGGTTTTCCAGATACCGTAAAAAGTAAGGCTGTTCACCATGTTCTAACCTTAAAGTGAAACGGTATGAGAGTGCCTGTGCAAAGCGCATAAATTGAGTTCTTCAGATCTCCGATAACTTTAGCGAAGTCGGAGATCTTATTTTTTCACAAATCTTTCTTGGTCAAAGTATTTCTTTTATGGAGCCAGTCGATTTTTTCTTGAAATCTGGATTAATGAAACCAACTTCGGTCTTTTTTGGTTTATCTTTTGGTGGTGGATTATCTTTTGGTTGTGGAACTGATTTTTCGGTAGCCATATTTTTTCCCTGAATTAACTACAAAATGATCTATAGGAATCCGACTTGAATTTTGAAAAGATACTGAGACTGAAAAGCCCGTTTTAACAGGATTTTCTCTGAAATCCTGTTCAGAAATCAGACATGACTCCTATACATTGTGTTTATAAATAATTCCGTAAAAAGAATTTTCAAGAAATTGGCTTTCATACAAAAGAAAATAGAGACGCATAAATCAAGCGTCTCTACTAGAGAGGAAACCCATTAACTATAAAAATTAAAAATTAAAATTTAAATTAAAAATTAAGAATTAAAAAAATTCTTTAGTAAGCCCTTGATTTTAATCAAGAATCTTTTAATGTTGATTTTTTTCAACCTAGAAGTACCAGGGATCATCGAAAATCTTTGAATATTGGAATTTATTAACCTGGTAGCACCAGATTGGGTTCTGCGTGGTCTACCCCTGTTAGGAGGTCTTTGACGAGCCATACTAAGAACTGGATAATTGTTTACAAGTTGGGATACACGGCGGTAAATGACTAATCCGGAAAATTTCAAAAAAGAATTGGGTTAAAGGAAGAAGAGACGCGCTAGAGATGAAAGCGTCTCTATACTGGAGGGTGGTGATACTAGGCAAATGCGGAAAAATCTATATTAGGCGGAATATCCTGAATCCGCCCTTGACCAACTGCACGCAATGCTTCTCTAAGAGAAACATCACCTGTGTAGAGTGCGCGACCGACAATGACACCAATCACGCCTTGTGGTTCTAACGCCAATAGACTTAACAAATCGGTGACAGAACTGACACCGCCAGAAGCAATGACAGGAATGGAAATTGTCGCCGCGATCGCTCGCAAAGCTTCTATATTTGGTCCAGAAAGAGTACCATCACGTTGGATATCGGTGTATATTATGGCGGCTGCTCCTAATTCTTGCATTTGTACAGCCAGTTGAGTTGCCAAAACTTCCGAAGTTTCTTGCCAGCCGCGAGTTGCTACCATTCCGTTACGCGCATCGATACCGATAACAATTTGTCCTGGAAATTCTTGGCACAGTTCTTGTACCACTTGGGGTTGTTCTACGGCTATAGTTCCCAAAATCACCCGCTGTACACCCATACTAAGTAACTGTTGTACACGAGAGCGATCGCGCACCCCCCCACCAACTTGAACGGGTACCGACACTGCTTGAGTTATTGCCTCAATTGCTGGCAAATTAACTAATTCCCCTGTTTTTGCTCCATCCAAATCAACTAGGTGTAATCTAGTGGCTCCCTGTTCTACCCATTGTTGAGCCACTTCAACCGGATTGTCACTGAAAACTTGCGATTGTTCATAATCTCCCTGATAAAGTCGCACGCAGCGACCTTCTAGTAAGTCTATTGCTGGAATAACTTCCATTTATAACTTCTCCTTATTTATTTTTTAACTGTAAAATTTTCTAACAAATCAATTTTTGTTTGGCGAACCACTTGCCAAAATTTCTAATAACGCTTGGCGATAAATCTTTAAACCTTCGGCATTCAAATGGTCGCCATCACTTGTTAAATTGTCTTTGAGAAAATTATTTTCATATAAAGATTGTATGCTTGACGATTGAACTGGCACATTTTCAGTTGTCGCAACTTGATTCATGACAGTATTAATTTCCTCCACTTTCGATTGTGGATCTGCTACAGTCGGATCTTTGCTAGCAGCAACTGTTGAGTAAAAAGCAGGAATGAGAAAAATTTCTTTAGTTCCCATTCCTCTTACTAACGAGATAGCCTCTTTCAATTTTTCGGTAAATACCTCGTTACTTACCCCATACGAAGCATCATTTCCACCAATAGCAATAATGGTTTTTTGGCATTTTACATTGCCGGAAGCTAAAGTTTTCAGTTGTTCAACCAATGAAATTGTACTCAATCCATTTAAGGCAAAATTAAAAGTTCCTTGACCAAGAGAATTTCCAAGTTGAGCAGAAACAGAATCTCCAAATAAGCAGCCTGAAAATTGCTTTCCTTTACTTGCCAGTATTTGATATTGGGTTTGAATTTGCCATAGAGGTGTAGAAGTTAGGTTATCCTTTTGTGGCGTATTTTGTGGCGCATTAGATGAACTAGAATATAATTTTGATTGACTCAGTATTTCTAAAGCTTGCGGCAAATCCACTACTAGTTTTTCGCTAGGATAAGCTTTCAGAAAGCTGATGATTCCCAGACCTTCTCTTGATTTGGCTCCTAGGATAATAGCTGAACGTAGTGCTTGTATCCCAGCTTTGTCACGACGCGTAACGCTTTTAGAAGCAGCAGATAAAAGCATTTTGCCAAGACTTGTGTCTAATAGCTTATCTACAGCCACAATATCAAGAGACATATTTACCTGAAGTGCTTGTTGCAATCTCTGTTGCTGTTTAGGATTTAGGTAACGCAGGAAAGAGTTGAGATCGGAAGAAACCTGCTGAGTTTCAGCATACTTACGCAAATCTTCTACAGGAAGTGATTGCTCAAACAATCCATATCTGACAACAAATTTTTCAGCTGCAAAACTAGAAGATGAACTCACAAGACTATCAACAGCTAAAAATGTTACACAACCTGATAGACCTAACAGAGTGCGGGAAAAATATTTAATAACAGAAGGTAGCTGCAATGACATAGGTGATTTTTAGTCTTGAGAAGTGGGTGATGACATTTGCGATGACATTTGCTCAGGGGGAGTAGCGACAACAGCTTGATTTTGAATCACAGCTTGCCGGAAACCTAGGACAATGAAAATATTAAAAAATGTCAAGAAAAATTCTGCGCTCCCGTGCAGCCAATCAACATTTGCTAGAGACTGACCATAATGGACTCGGGCATAAATTCCCGCTGGGATGGTGATGGCGACAAACACAAGAGTACCGTAGAAACCATACAGCGCCAAACGGGGCATTTGCTTACTGCGGCTGATAAACCACAAGAAACCCAAGTAGGGAAACAATGAAAGGGCAAACAGGGCTTCTTTTGAAATCATCGCTCTAATTTTATAGTTTTTGTAGACACAGGATTGCTATCAGTTTTAATTGACTGATTGGAACGCCAAATCAACACCGCAGCTGCCCAAAGCGTAAAATTACCGACTAAGGTCATACTTGCTTGCAGCGTCACCAGCCATTCTAAAGATTCGGAATTATCAAAATAGTGCCAAGTACAGGCACACATGGCGCTGACTAGAGCAGGTAACATAGCAAAGGACAATGCCCACCAAGCACGGTTACCTGTCACTTCTCCGTATTTCCAGATTAACCAGATAGCGGCAATCCATTCTATAACGCTAGATATGTGAATAATCCAAGTAGGAATCGAAAGAGCGTGCATAATATTCAATATTCAAAATTCAAAATGCAAAATCAAAGTATGCGAGTGTTGTTATCAGGGTATTACGGTAAGGGGAACGGTGGGGACGAAGCTTTATTAGCAACGCTTCTACAGATGCTACCACCATCAGTCACGCCTGTGGTTCTCTCTGGCAATCCCAAGGAAACTCGCGATCGCTACAACGTGGAAGCGCACGATCGCATGGCACCTTTCACCGTACTACAAGCTTTGCGCTCCTGCGACGGTTTTATTTGGGGTGGTGGTAGTTTGATTCAAGATACAACCAGTGCCGTTAGCCCATTTTATTATGGGGGAATCATGGCATTAGCTCAAAGAATGGGTTTGAAAACCGTTGCTTGGGCGCAGGGAATTGGTCCGTTGAAGCGCCCTGTAACGCGTTGGTTAGCACAGCAAACTTTTGGCGGTTGTACGAAAGTGAGTGTCCGCGATCGCGCTTCTGCGGCTTTGCTTACTGATTGGCAAATTCCTTTTATACTGGCTCCAGATCCCGTGTGGGCGTTGGAAAGTAAACCCGTTCCAGGACTTTGGGATTTACCTGCTCCCAGAGTTGCGGTCACTTTACGAAACCATCCCCAGTTAACAGAAACACGGCTTGCTTATCTGACTCGCGCACTCGTTGATTTTCAAAAAGCCACACAAACTTTTATATTACTGCTGCCTTTTCAAAAAAGTGAAGATTTAGACATAGCCCAAGCAATCCAACCGCAACTCAAAGATGTCAGCCAAATTATGTGTCTAGAAGAACCGCAGCTTTTGAAAGGAGTGTTTCGCGGTGTAGAAATGGCAATTGGGATGCGTTTGCATAGCTTAATAATGGCAGCAAGTGAAGGGTGTCGCTGCTTTGCTCTGAGTTACGATCCCAAGGTGAATCGATTGATGGAAGATGTAGATATGCCTGGATGGGATTTGGTTAATTTGCCAGATGATCCCAATCTCATTAGTAAAACATGGATAGAACACTACGCCAATGGCGACCCATTGTCAACAGAAAAAATTCACTTTTTGCTAGATAGAGCACTGATTCACCGCGAGGTGTTGAGCGAAGCCTTAACTTTTAACTAAAAATACGGAAAACAGGGCAAGTGAAACCAGGTAAGAGTGGTGAATTCAGTTCATCATTGCTTAGTAAAGTTCCCACTAACACCAGTGTAGCTTGCTGTCGTCGATAAACTTGAATTTGCTGCAACTGCCAATCAACAATCCAGTATTCTTGCACACCTTGAGTTGCGTAAAGCTTGAGCTTCACTTGTTTATCGCGTCGTTCATTGTTCTCGCCAGGAGAAAGTACTTCAACCACTAACTCTGGTGCAGCAGTGAGGTGTCCTGCATCATCTATTACTAATGCTAGTCGCTCATTGCTGATCCACACCACATCAGGAATGACATTATCAGCATCGGTGAAGATAATACCAGCTGCTGTGACAGCTTCTCCCATACCAGTCTGTCGAGACCACAGTTTCAATTCTGTACAAATGCTGTCTGCAACTTTTTGATGTTTCCAATGTGGTGCGTGTGTCACAAATAACTCTCCATCTACAATCTCATAGCGCTTACCGTTATCTGGAAACAGCTCTAAGTCGGCAGTTGTCCAGCGTACCTGGTTACTCGTAGTCTGGCTCATATGGGCATCTTTTGAAGTCTGTTTTTCTAATGTACCAAGCCTTAACTAAGGTGCGGCATAATTGATATATGCTTAAAAATTGCCTATGACCGCTGTCACCCCTAAACGCTTCACCATAGCTGAGTATCATCGCCTTATGGAACTGGGATTCCTAACGGAGGATGACCGTGTGGAATTGATTAGGGGAGAATTGATGCAAATGGCAGCAAAAGGCACGCGACACTCTGTCTGTAATACAAAATTATTTCGAGAGTTAGACAGGTTAGTGGGAGACACAGCTGTTATCCGTGGACAAGAACCTATAATCTTGCCTACAGATAGTCAGCCTGAACCAGATATTGTCATTGCACGGGGTAAAGCTGATGATTACTTGTCAAATCATCCTTTACCAGAAAATATTCTCCTGGTTATTGAAGTATCAGACTCTTCCCTTGAGTATGACCAAAACACCAAACTAGCACTTTATGCTGAAGATGCGATTAGTGACTACTGGATTGTTAATCTAGTGGCAGATCAATTAGAACGCTACAGTCAGCCTTACCAGGATACTCAAGGCAAGTTTGGCTATCGTTTGAAGGAGATTGCATTGCGACATGAGTTGGTGACACTCCCTGGTTTTCCCAATTTGTCTTTGGAGTTGAATAGAGTTTTTCCAGGTTGAGAAGTCAAAAAAAATAATATAAATAATATAAATGTACTAATAAAGACTTAGATACGGCATAATTAATAAATAGGCTGCTCTAGGTAAGAGTAACTCCATGATTCATTTAAGAGCGATCGCCAACAAGCAACTTGCTAAAAAATCTGAATCTTTCCCCTTTAATCTTTCCATTGTTAAAAGTTTTAAAGAAATTAACTTTCATAGCCCTGTCACTTTCTTTGTTGGAGAAAATGGTTCAGGAAAATCGACCTTTTTGGAAGCAATAGCAGCAGGTGTTGGCTCAATTACAGTCGGAGGTGAAGATATAGAACGAGACAAAACGTTAAATTCTGCCAGAGAATTATCTACACAATTAAAATTTGTTTGGCAAAAAAAGACTAGGCGAGGATTTTTTCTGAGAGCCGAAGATTTTTTCAACTTTGTGCGGAGAATGAAAACTCTTAGTCAAGAACTCGACGAACAAGCATTAGAATATGAGCAAAAATTTACTGGTTTTGGTCTTGAATTAGCCAAACGTTCTGCATTAGCTCAAAAAGCTGCTTTAACTCAAAAATATGGAGAAGAGCCTGATGCTTACTCTCATGGAGAAACTTTTTTCAAACTTTTTCAATCACGCTTTGTACCTGGTGGTTTATATCTTCTTGATGAACCTGAAGCAGCTCTATCACCTCTGCGACAGTTAGCACTTCTTTCCCTGCTCAAAGAGATGATAAATCAGGATAGCCAGTTTATCATTGCTACCCATTCTCCTATTTTAATGGCTTTTCCAAATGCGACTATTCTTAGTTTTGATGTCTGTCCACCAAAAGAAGTAAGCTATCAGGAACTAGAACAAGTTTCTTTAACAAAGGCTTTTTTAAATAATCCGCAATCTTTTATAAGGCATTTATAAACTATAGGAATCCGATTTGATTTATGAAAAAATCTAAGTATGTTTCGGGTGTGTTATCGCCGAAATTACGGCACCAAAGCCTTTGGATGGTGCGTTAGCCAGAGGCATAACGCACCTACGTATATTTCAAAAATCAAATATGAGTCCTATATATGTATTTCTTGATAAGGACGGGCGAGACGCCCGCCCCACAATATTTGAGAAAATTTGTACATAGCATGATAGCTACGCTGCTATTTCCTCAGTTTTAACTGTCAACCGATTCTTTGCCAATCGGTCATAATTCATCCGCAACAGTTCTAACAGCAGGGAAACGTCGTCAACACCATGAATGTAGAAAGAAATCCAACCACTGTTGGGATAAATGTGATGCGGTGAAGCTTTACCTGATTCTACAAGCTCTTTCCGTATGCGAGCTGTAAAAGGAATGTCTGCTTGATAATCCCCATGCAAGTGACCAATTTCCCGACCATTGACCTGAAACTCTAGACCACCAAAGCGATGGGGCGCTATTGTCACACCTTGCCAGGTTTGTACTTCCCGCACAATTGTGTCTTTTATATTACTCATCGCTATCAGTTCTCCTAAGCCATAACTGAATCTTATAAATAAATCATAATCGAAATGATTATGAGTTGCAATAAGTGATGAGGCGATCGCTCTGAGAGGGCGATCGCCTCACGCACCCTCTGTTATAGTTAATCCCTACGCAGCAACTGCTTCCTGATAAGGGACAAACGTTTTCTTCGTAGCGCCACAAATTGGACACAGCCAATCTTCAGGAATTGCCTCAAACGGTGTCCCAGGAGCAATTCCAGAATCAGGATCGCCTTCTACGGGGTCATAAATCACCGAACACTGGCGACAAATCCATTTCTGGGTTGCAGGATCGCCGCTTGCTGCTTTCGCTGTTGGAGCGATACCATCAAGAGCTTGGAGTGCTTCTGTATATTGATTGGCGTGATGATGTTCGATTGGTGTCAGCAATCCAAAGTTGTGTGCTGCTTTGCGGAAAATTTGGGCGTGTTCGCGAGACTCTACTTGTTGTGCTTCAAACTCTACTACAGCCTTATCGTCGCGGTCTGCACGTGCCGCCGCAGTAAACTCTGGGTACATGGTGGTGTACTCATAGGTTTCTCCCTCAATCGCTAACTCTAAACAACGAGATGCGATCGCCTTCTTTTGCTCTTCTGTTAAAGAAGCTACATCATCCACCACCAACTCTGGATGCATTAACCGAAAGTGAGCAAAAGCGTGTTCTGTTTCCTGATTTGCAGTTTCCCGAAACAGCTTTGACAGTTCACTCAACCCCAACTGGCGAGTCACTTCCGCAAAGAACAGATACTTACGATTTGCCATCGATTCCCCAGCAAAGGCTTCGGACAGGTTCTTTGCGGTGTTCGAGTTTGATAAATCCATGATTTCTCCTCTCAATTATTCATTCATAGGCTGCCTTTACAATAGCAGTCTATCTAAAACGTACTCATAACGAGTACATTTAAATAAATTGTACTCATTATCAGTCTGAAAAACTAGAACTTTCATAATTTTTTTATGCTGGCTAGTGCAAAAAGCTATATGGGTGTTCTTTGTTTATCAGGAAAGATTTTGTTTTAGGGAGTGCAGTTGATACTCTTTTCTCCAAGTTTGGGGAGGTGTCCCGTGGTGTTGACGAAACTGGCGGGAGAAATGACACGCATTTTGATAGCCAATTGCTAAAGCTATCTGCTCAACTGTTTGGTCAGTATCTTGGAGAAATGAACGTGCTGCTGCCATTCGGCGCTTAACAATCCAACTGTTGACTGTTTCTCCCGTAATTTTTGCGACTCTGGTAGTTAAGTAAGCAGAAGAGTAACCGACTGCCTCAGCGACGTTGCATAAAGTAATGCCTTGGTGATAATTGGCTTCAATATAGTCAAAGACTTCTTTAAGTTGAGGAAGTGATGGAAAAATTGACTTAGAGTCTAACGATGAAGTCAGAGCAGCAGTGACTGGTTGTGAAAATTTTTGGCAGGAAGCAGTATACCAGTACTGCATAAATTTAGCTTGCTTTTCCAGTATGGTAGTAATTGCTGGCAGCAGCTGCTCTAATGTACATGGTTTCGTAATATAGTCATCTGCTCCCAACTCCATGCATTTGCGGAAAGATACCTGAGTGTCGCTACAGGAAAGAAAAATCAACGGGATAATCCCTGTGATCGGGTTTTGACGGAGCGCAGCCAAAACGCCGAAACCATCAATTCCTGGCATGAAGATATCGCAAATCACTAAGTCAGGTGAATACTCTTGTGCTTTGTCGATACCAACAGTACCGTTTTCAGCACCAATGCTGTAGAAACCTTCAGCCTTAAGACCGTCTAAGAAAATGTTGCGGGTCGTGGGATCATCTTCAATAATGAGAATTTTTTTCGACGATTCTTGCATCATTCTCTTTTTGGTTGTGAATCGTGGCAAAAATTAGTGCTGAGTGGTTCGCTGTCTTTTGCTTTTTACTGTTGATCACTCACCAAGTCTCAAAGCTGGATTATCTGCTAAACGACCATCTTCCATATAGACGATGCGATCAGCAATGTCGAGAATCCGGTTGTCATGTGTGACCAAGAGAATTGTACAGCCCTGCTGCTTTGCCAGTTGCTGCATCATCTCCACAACATCTCGTCCTGATTTTTTGTCGAGGGCGGCTGTGGGTTCATCGGCTAAGACAATTTTGGGATGGCTTACAAGAGCACGGGCGATCGCCACTCTTTGCTTCTGTCCTCCAGAGAGGCTATCTGCATAATAGTCGATGCGATTCTCTAACCCAACTGCTTTAAGGATATCAGTTGACATCTTATTCATGTCCTGACTCAAATATTCATCATGCAGTTCGAGAGACATTCGCACATTTTGTTTAGCTGATAAGAAGGTCAGTAGATTGTGTGCTTGGAAAATGTAACCTATTTGCCGCCGCACTTGCACCATTTGCTGCTTACTAGCCCCACACATTTCTTGCCCAAGGATTGTAAGACTCCCGGATTGCGCCGAACGCAAGCCTCCCATAAGGGTCAGCAGAGTCGTTTTACCAGAACCAGAAGGTCCAGTCATAATCACAATCTCTCCTGGATAAATATCGAGATTGATATCAAATAAAGCTTGTTTGCGGAGTTCTCCCTCACCAAAGTAGTGGTTCAGGCTGGAAGCTGAAATCACAGGTTTATTTCTTGTAGGTTGATTTTGGGTAGTAGGAAAAGTTTGGTTCTGCATGGTTGTCATTCTTTCGTTATCAGCTTTTAGTCGAGCCAGATGCAGCATGAGTTCGCCTATCGACTTCTCGCTTAATTGCATTCAGAATCTCACCCAATGAATCTTTGAAAACACTGTAGAAGATTCCTGACGGGGTTCCTGATTTCGGCTGAACTTCGACCACCTGCGTAATTAAAACTTGATTTGCTTTTGCACCAGAATAGGGAGCTATAGGTTCAATTTTCCAGTATCCGTTCAAGCTTTGCAAATCTCCATCAATTTGACGAAAATCGATGCGACTTTTTGCAGTTTCAGTAATAGCTGACCGGATACGCGATTGAACATTAATGAAAAATACCTGACGCGTATCTACCTGCTCCACCACTTTCTGATTGCCATTCACCTTAACAACTTTACCCGACACTATATTAGGCACAAATTTAGACAAATTGTCATAATCTGTCAGCACTTCCCAAGCAATATCTGGCGAAGCTGTCAGCAAAACTCGAGCGGTGTATTTTCCTTTTTCCCCACTAACTAAAGTCTGACCATTCCTCAATTTTACCCGTTCGGAAACAGGCAATTGATCAACGGGACTATTAAATAATTCAGCAAAGGCAGATGGGACAACTGCAATTGCAGCTATTACAGAGAAATTACTTACAAATAAACAAGTACGTAAGAACTGCGACACGTAGTAAATTCCTCGATTTAGATCTGTTAGAACTGCCAAATAAATCGTTTTAAAACAGTGAACAGTAACGCCTGCTATGGTGGGGGACTTAAACCCAAGGATGAAACTGATAACTGATAACTGATAAGTGTTAATTTGAAGGACAGACCATACCAAGTAAGAGCAATAAACTGGTACTCCTAAAAATGCGCATTGACTAGTGAGGGTGCCCAATTGGTATGATTTCCATGCCCAGCCCTGACGAAAAAATTGCAATATACAAGCGCATTAGCTTATCACCAACAAAATTGTCTGAGGTATCACTTCAGCACCCATGACTTGAACAATTTAGAAAATGTCTGCTGGATCGGCTGACTGTAACTTACGCATAGCGACTCCGCCGGAAACAACACACATGACTATAGTCAAAAACAATACTATGGCAGTGCGGCTGGGTGTCATGCCAATAGGTAATAATGTCGCAGTTCCAGCAATCAAGTACAAACCTGATGAAAGAACAAACCCTGGTATAAAACCCATGATTGCTAGAATAAGTGACTCTTGAATGAGAATGCCGACGAGGTAATTATCGCTGTACCCCATCGCTTTCAATGTGGCGTATTCAGGTAAGTGTTCTGACACATCAGAGTAAAGAATTTGATAAACAATTACAATCCCCACGACAAAGCCAATGATGGTTCCAAGCCCAAAAATGAAGCCAGTCGGAGTGCTACTTGACCAATACTGCTTCTCTCGATTGGCAAATTCCTCTCGGGTTAAGATTAAAACATCGTTTGGTAAGGTGGCTCGCAGTTGTGTCTGCACTTGCTTAAGGTTTGCACTCTTGTTTAATGAAATCAGACCAACGTCAATCTCCTCTGGTTGGCGATCGCTAAACAGGCGCAGGAAGGTAGAATCACTGGTAATCATAGTGCCATCAGTACCAAAGGACACACCGAGCGTAAACAGCCCACTGACCCAAATTTGCTTATCATTCACTTGAATTGAGAGCGGGGAAGACTTTTGAAACAAAGCAGGAATGTCTCCAAATTCAGGTCGCGCTGCTTGGTCGTATAGCACTCGATTCAGCGGCTTGAGTTTGTCTATCTGTTGATTCACCTCTGGTAACGTAAATGCTGGTTTTGCAGGGTTAATACCAAGGGTTAGGACTGTGCGTTCGCGCTGACGATTTTGAGGATTGCGCCACTGAGCGCTACCAACGTATAAAGAGTTTATGGAGTTGACTTTCTCAAATCCTGCTGCTTGATATAGCCGTTCTCTTGGAAAACTCTTGAACGACTGCACAGCTTCAGATTGTGGATTGATCAGGAACAAATCCCCTCTTAGGGTATTGTGAAAATTTGCTGCGGAGTCATAGAGTGCGTCATTGAGTCCAAGTTGGACAAACATGAGGACGTCTGCGAAGGCAATTCCTGCTAAAGCAACCGCAAGACGCGTTTTCTCTCGTCTGACTTGCAACCATGCGAGTGGTGTTTTACGAAATTTGCGGAACATTTCAGTGATCCCTGATTTTTTGGTCTACTTAAAGCTGAATAGCGGTTTGTACTTGCATATTCGTCAAGTCTGCAACTTGCTTGCTGTCTTCCGGATTGAGGCGAATTCGCACTTCCACGATTCTGCGGTCGAGGTTCTCTCCTGGTTCTCCGCTGGTAACTTCTTGTTGAGTTACCTGTAACCCAATCAGGCGAACGGTTCCACGAATTTCTCGAGGAAATGATTCGCTGGTGATGATTGCTTGTTGACCCTGACGAATTTTGCCAATATCAGTTTGATAAACCTCTGCAACCACTTCCATTTGGTCGGTTTGTCCGAGGTCAACTATACCTTTATCACCAACGGCTTCTCCTGATCTAGCATGATTTTCAAGAATTCGTCCTGTCATTGGTGCGCGGATATAGACTTCAGCGAGGTCAGCTTCGGCTTTTTTGACAGCAGCTACAGCTTTGTCTACCTGAGCCTGGGCTGCTTCTACATCAACCGGACGCACTTCTGCAATTTTTTCCAATGTGGCTTTTGCTTGCTTGATTTGCTGTTGTAGGGTGTCTGCTGTGCGATTTTGATTTGCCTTGACTTCGTTAAGCTGTGCTTGAGCAGTTTCTAAAGCAAGCCGCTTTTTATCTCGCTCAGAGGCTGCGATCGCCCCTTCTTTAAATAGCGATAAATAGCGGTTGTATTCCGCACTGGCGATGTTCACTTCAGATTGCCAACGGGCGATCGTGGCTGTTTGAGAAGCAATCTCACCTTGGAGTTGTTCTTGAAGGCGAGCTATTTCGGCTTTCTGTGCCGCTATCTCTCCAGATTTTGCACCAGCTTTCACTTTGGCGAGTTCAGCTTGCGCTACTTTCACTTGTTTTTGTGCTTCGAGTAGGGCGTTTTGCAGGCGATCCCGGCTAGCTAAAACCGCAATGACTTGATTGGCTTTTAGGCGATCGCCTCTTTGCACCAGCAATTGAGCAATCCGGTCATTTCTAAGCGTCACAGGTGTGGACACTCGGATAACCTCTGCTTCCGGTTGCAGCCGTCCGAGAGCAGTAATTTGCCGAATCGTTGAAACAGTTTTCACAGCTTCTGATGGTTTACTTTGATACCCAATTTGGGAAAAACCGTAGTAAATGGTTGCGCTTGTGATGACGGTAGCAGCAATCATCAGAACTACTGTCCACCGTTTTGAAGGTTTTGGTAGTATGAATGGCTTTGATATTGGTTGGAAGTTCATAATGCTGATTCCTGTATAGATTCTGCTGTGTTGGGTAAACGTATAAGCCCAAGACTGAATCAGGACGTGGAGATACACTCAACGTCATTGATGCAGGTTAAAACCAGTTAACTCAATTTCTTATATCAAATGCTTGATATTAATATATTGATATACAGATTGGTGATTGTCAATGCTTTTATATAGAAATGAATTCAGCCAAAATAGAATTAGCACCCATTTTGGGCTGTCTTAAGTACGGAGTCCACGTGAATCAGTCGATTAACAACCGCAAAATTCTTAACCTTTATCGAGCACAAGCCGTGGTTGAAGTTGCCCTCGATGCTGCCCTTTCTCCACTTGGGTTGAGTGTCGCACAATGGGGTACGCTGCGAATTTTGCGCGAACACCCTGGTGCCTCAGGTGCTGACATTGCGCGCATTGCCTTCGTGACTCCACAAGCGGTGGCGACTATGCTGCAACGTTTAGAGCAGGCAGGACTCATTACCCGTCGTCCGCCTTCACGAGGTCGAGCTGTTGAAACTCATCTCACTCCACGTGGCGAGAGTTTATTGGAACAAGGCGATCGCATTGCCGACGAGATTGAAGCGCGGCTGTTCTCGAACCTCAGCCCACAGGAGCAAGAATGTTTGAACGAGTATCTCCTGCGTTGCATCAACACTTTGGATTCAAATAAATTTGAGAAGGAGTAGTATTGAGAAGGCAGATGGTACGGCAAAGACGGTAAGCAGAATAATAAATACTTAGCCAGTGAAGGCTTCGATGAAAATGAAAATACGATTGTTTCATGAGCAAGACGCTGAGCAAATAGCGCAGTTGTTCCACGATACCGTGCGTGAAATCAACATTCGTGAGTACTCAAGCAATCAGGTCAAGGCATGGGCACCAGATAATATTCATTTTAGAAACTGGGCAAAGGTTTGTTCTGAACGACTCACTTATGTTGCTGATGATCAAGGTGTGATTGCAGGTTTTGGCGAGTTAGAGTTGAGCGGGCATATAGACTGCTTCTACTGCCATAAAAATTATCAACGAATGGGTATCGGTAGTCAAATTTACCGTGCAATTGAGACAAAGGCTCGTGAATTAGGAATGAATCGCTTGTACACCGAAGCAAGTATTACCGCAAAACCATTTTTCTTGCACATGGGCTTCGAGACTATTAGGGAACAACAAGTGGAACGCAGGGGAGAGAGTTTTGTTAACTACTCAATGCAGAAGTTTCTAAAAAATCCTGTCTAGCAAGTTGTTGACACTCTTCAGCCTAAAGGCATGACGATTCTTGCTAAGCCCTTCTGGCACGCTGCACGAACAACCGTCCGGACTAGATACCCAAATGCAAGCATTCAAATATCTCCGGAGCGGATACGTCCACAAGCGTACACGGACGGAGCGACCGCGTTTGAAACTTGCCAATGCCTGCAAAATCTTGTCGGGTTTTCTCCACAAACGACAAGTTGCTAAATGTTCATCAAGCATTGTACATTTTATTTAGCTGGCTAAATATAACTCATGTATGTCTGAAAAACCCATACAAGAAACCATGTGCTGTTTGATGGTGCAAGTGTGTAAGGCACACCGCAATCATGCTGCTACGGTTTTGGCTGAACTAGGATTGCATACTGGGCAAGAAATTTTGCTCATGCATCTGTGGGAACGCGATGGGTTAATCCAATCTGAACTGGCTTCATTGATGCAAGTTGAAGCCCCAACTCTTACAAAAATGATACACAGGATGGAAAAAGCTGGATTTTTGGAGCGACGTAAAGATGAAGAAGATGCGCGAATTTGCCGGATTTACTTGACACAGGCGGGGCGATCGCTCCAAGAACCAGTCACTTGTGCTTGGAATCTTTTAGAAAAACGGATATTAGCTAATTTGACACAGGAAGAGCAATTTGTGTTTCGTCGGTTGCTTTTGCAGGTTCGCAATAACCTCACTTGAAGCTTGTTTTTTCACTATTTATTTAGCCAGCTAAGAAATCCCGAAAAACGACAATCTACTCTATTCATCCAAAATCTAAAAAATCCAAAATCGGAGAAGGCTGTATGGATTTGTTGACGTTGGATACCTTGCCAGTACAGTTACGGAATGCAATTGTACACCGTAACTTAGCAGCAGGAGAAACTCTATTCCAACAAGGAGACTTGGCATTATCTTTTTTTGTTGTAGAAACGGGACGAGTTAGACTTGTTCGCTACACGAGTGGCGACAAAGAGGTGACTTTACAGATTACTGGTTCTGGGGAGGGTGTAGGTGAAATTGCCTTGTTTTCAGAGACTTACCCGTGTACCGCAGTCGCAGAAGTGAATTCACGGGTGATTGTCTATCCCAAAGAACTTCTTTTGTCAGCAATCCGTAACAATCCAGATTTAGCAGAAGATTTCATGGCAATGCTAGTGCGGAAAATCCAGGATTTGAAAATACGCATAGAGTTGCGAGATATTCGTAAAGCGCATGAGCGGCTGCTGCGATATTTACGCTATCAAGCACAGTCTGGCGAACAAAACATCGTTAATTTTGACCGCCCCCTCAAAGATATTGCTGTTGATTTGGGTCTTACGCCTGAAACCCTCTCCCGGGCATTGACGAGGCTAGAGCGCGATGGGATGATTACGCGAACACGTCTTTCGGTCACGCTTGTGAATTCACCTGCAGCTTGATTTAAATCAATGAAATTTTGCTACCAAATTCATTACCATATCAAATTGGTTTGAATATTGGCTAAAGTCTGGAAATCTAGAAAAATTTAAGCATGACCCACATAGCGCTTGCTCCTGTTGTATCTAGCTTACCCAAAGATGAGCAACTGCCAGCGATTAAACCAGGAAAAGCCTTTGCTCGTTGATTTCAAAGAGCAAGGAGCTTCTCTTGCAATCTTTCCTAACCCACCTGTGTTAACCAGTTTACGTACAGAATGGAGCGGTATTCATTTTGAGCATCATCATCAGCCTAGTCATGATACCCCAGAGCATTGCCTGACAATGCATACTATCAGTATTGCCTTAGACGTTGGTTCCACAGAAAGATGGTTTGACGGACATAGAGAAAGCGAATACCAGACGAAAGGAACCACAGCGATTATTCCGGCTGGGACGCTCCACCGTTGCTTATGGCAACAAGAGGTTCAATTCATGTTTGTGGCAATTGACCCCAACCTTTTGATACAGTTAGGTGTGGAAATCGCAGCGCCTGAGGATATTGAACTGATTCCTCACTTTGCCACATTGCAGGATCCGCTGATTCTGGGTATATTGTTATCGCTTAAAGACGAACTAGAGTCAACAAATCAAGGAGATAATTTGTATGTTGAGCAGTTGAAAACGACGCTAGTTCTTCATTTGTTAAAAAAATATTGTGCTAAAAAACCTCAAATATCAACGTATGTTGATGGATTATCTAAGTCAAAATTAAGACAAATTATTGAGTATATTCACAGCCATGTTGACTCAGAAATAAAATTGACGACGTTAGCAGAAATGGCGGGAATAAGCCAATACTACTTTTGCCAACTCTTCAAGCAATCATTGGGTATAAGCCCTTACCAATACGTCCTTCAGTTGCGGGTAGAACGAGCAAAGCAGTTGCTCAAGAGCCAAAAGATGACGATTTGTGATATTGCTTTGGCATGCGGTTTTGCCAATCAAAGCCACTTTACCAAGCACTTTCGCAAGCTGACAGGGACGACACCCAAAGCATATTGGAAAAATTTATCAGTGGTGAGCGCACAGTAGGTGTAGCGACCTACTTTCCAGAGATAGTCTAATACCATGTCCGGATAAACACTTATAGAAAACGAATAACCTCACCCGCCTACGGCACCCTCTCCTTGAGAAGGAGAGGGTTGGGGTGAGGTAAAGCAGGAATTATAAGTAATTAAGCGGACATGATATAACTTGCAATAAATGCAAATAAGTAGAAAGTCAAACAAGGAGAAAGTGTTATGAAAATGAGAAAACTGGGACATCAAGGACTGGTTGTTTCAGAACTGGGACTTGGTTGTATGGGTATGTCTGAGTTCTACGGGGATAGCAATGAGCAAGAAGCGATCGCCACGATTCATCATGCTCTCGACCTTGGTGTGAACTTGCTTGATACCGCTGATATGTACGGTCCGTTTACCAACGAGCAGTTAGTTGGTCGAGCCATCCAAGACCGTCGAGATCAGGTCGTGCTAGCAACCAAGTTCGGCAATGTCCGCACAGCCGATGGCGGATGGTTGGGTATTAGTGGCAAACCAGAATATGTGCACCAGGCTTGCGATGCTTCACTCCAGCGTTTAGGCGTAGACACCATTGACCTTTACTATCAGCATCGGGTTGACCCGAATGTACCAATTGAAGAAACGATTGGAGCGATGGCAGAACTTGTACAGCAAGGCAAAGTGCGCTACCTCGGTATTTCCGAAGCAGCTCCTGCTACAATTCGTCGGGCAGCTGCAGCTCATCCGATCACGGCGTTGCAGACAGAGTATTCGCTTTGGAGTCGCGAACCAGAAGATGAAATTCTATCGACTTTGCGAGAGCTGGGCATCGGCTTTGTCGCCTACAGTCCTCTGGGACGGGGATTTCTCTCAGGAGCAATCAAGAGTCCAGATGATTTAGCACCAGACGATTATCGCAGGGCTTCCCCCCGCTTCCAAGGCGAAAACTTTGATAAGAACCTGCAATTGGTAGAGCAAGTCAAAGCGATCGCCGCTGAAAAAGGCGTGACACCCAGTCAACTAGCATTGGCATGGATTTTAGCTCAAGCCGACGACATTGTTCCTATCCCTGGCACAAAACGCCGCGCTTATTTGGAAGAAAATGTAGCAGCAACCGAAATCACGCTCACCCCAGACGATTTGCGTCTCCTTGATGAGGTGGCACCTAAAGGAATTGCAGCGGGTGAGCGGTATCCAGCTGAACATATGAGCGCAGTCAATCAGTAAACTACCCACCACGCTCGCGGAGTACTGCTACAGTTCCTCCAACCACTGTAGACGCTTTGCGGCTTCCCGCAGGCTACGAAGTAACATTTCAGTGCTGATCTCCTGGAGGTTTTAGATAACGAAAAATTTATAGAACCAGAGAAAACCTGTTGGTTTCAAAACAGACCTATCGGCGTTATTTTTGCATTTTAAAGTATTGAAAAAAACTAAAATGTAAATTAAGAAATCCCCCCCTATTGGCAATGGAGGAAAATAGCAGGGGGGATTGGCATGATGTTGGTGTTTATCCATTTTCTAGTATTAGTAAACGTTAGCGAATGTTTTACGACCATTTGATAGATATAATTGTTAACTTGTTATGTAGTTTTGGTTACAAAGTATTCACAGACACATATAAATTTAATAATAATCAATTCCAAGAGTAGAAGTTAGAGAAAAACAGAACAAGCTAGTTTGTAAATTGTGGAGTGTATTGGTTGTATTTTACTAATGGGTGAAACCTGCAAAACCATTTTGTTAGTCGAAGACGAGCCTGATGCACGATTTTTAATCGTCACTTCATTTGAATTCGCTGAATTACCAGTCTGTTTTCAAGTTGTTAAAAATGGGCAAGAAGCTATAAACTACTTGTCGGGTAAGGATCCTTACGGTAACATAGAGCATTATCCACTACCAGTGATGATATTGACAAATATCAGACTGCCCGATGTGTCTGGTTTTGAGTTACTTGAATGGATTAAGCGGCATCCCAAATTGAAACATTTACCAGTTTTGGTAATGAGTGTCTCTGACGATCCAGATGATTTGATTCAAGCCGCTAGTTTAGGGGCTTGCTCCTACTTTGTTAAAACGTCATCTTACGATGATTTGATAGACATTGTAGTAAAACAAATATTCTAACAGCAAAGCTAACGATTGAGTCCTCATCTTCTTATTACCTGTAACGGCTTCTTTCGTTGACTGTATTTGCAATTTTGCAACAAAGAACAATCAAGGCTTTACTAAAATTCCACATTCTAAATTGATTAACCTGTTGGCTTACAAAGCCCAATTAGCGGGATTTAAACAAAACCGAGAGAGAAAAAAGGGTATAATGCTTTTTCAGCATAGGTTTCACGTCAAAGTAACTCCCGATGAAAGAGACAACTCCCGCTAACTAGTTAATTTCCTCCAGAACTGAAACCAGCACCTTGGACGTATAATCGCCCCACAGATACCCTGTTACATGAAAGATGAACGTCTCACTGATAACAATTGGTTAGTTCCAGCCACTCAGGGGTCATTGCTGACAATACCTGACCACTGTACTTTTTTCTGCTTTTCCCGGCGGTAAGAAAAGAAATACTCTGGGGTTTGATAAGTACAATAAGGAGCGATCGCCACCTGCTCTAAACTAATTCCCATTTGTTCCAACTGTAAGGCGTTTACCCGCCGCACATCCAGCCGCACTCGTCCTGGATTTGGATCTGAAAGTAGAGGTGAATTTGCTAGCTCGTACAATGCAGCTACAATTGCTTTTTCGTCATTTTGTGGTGTAATGCTAGCCCCGACTTCCGCAGCGACTTGTTCGGAGACTTGATAAACCTCACCTGCGATCGCTGGTCCCATCGCTATTCGCAAATCTTGAAGTTTGCTACCTTGTGCTTGCATTCGAGTTACGGCTTGCGGTACTATCTTGAGCGCAGTACCACGCCAACCGGCATGAATTGCACTCACATATCCGGTTTTGTGATCAGCAATCAGCACCGGTGTGCAATCAGCGGTAGCTACCCATAATGCTTGTAGAGGCTGGTCGGATATTAACCCATCTCCTGATACCAAGGCGGAATCACCAACGCCATCGACTTCGTCGCCTCGTGTTAACTTATCTACAATTTCTTGGGGAGTGAGGACAGCGTTGCCATGGACTTGTTTTAAGCGATAAACTGATGCCTCAGGATGCAGCACCTTTGTCAGTTCCACAGGGAGAGTAGGCGAAAACTGCACAGTAAAAAAGCCGTGATGCCAGGGTTCGAGCAGACTACAGGTTAGATAGGGTCGTCCTTGCCAAGTGCGCCAGTGCCAAGAGTGCATCTTTAACTGAACCTAAAAACAAAAAGCAGCCAATTCATCCTAACTTGAACGAGTAAATTTAGGTAAACTGTTGTGGGATTGGACCGGCAAAAATTGGATTGCGCCCTGCGGCGCAAAAATACTTATTTACCATTTTCGCTACATCTGTTTGAAACTGTTTCTTCAACGAACCAAATCCTGTGGGACTTACTAGCTCAAGGCGCTGAATCAGGATGTGTCGTCATTGCTACTGAGCAGACAGCCGGACGAGGACAATGGGGTCGTCAGTGGATGTCCCAAAATGGGGGATTATATCTTTCGGTGGCAATAGCTCCCCAGCTAAGCGCAACGAACAGTTACCAACTCACACTGGCGACGGCTTGGGGAATTGCCAAACAATTGCGAAGCTGCGGCGTTCCTGTTGAAATTAAATGGCCGAATGATTTGGTCTTGATTAAGCGCAAGCTATGCGGTATTTTAACAGAAACCAAAGTGCAGCAGGGACAAATCACCCAAGCAGTGATTGGTGTGGGCATGAATTGGGCAAACCCAGTACCGGAAACTGGAATAAATCTGGCAATGTGGCAAGCAAATCAGCACACTAAATTTATCCCATCTTTAGAAATGCTGATCGTTGAAGTGTTAATTGGAATAGAATCTGGTATACAGTGCCTGTTTGAAGAAGGAGCCAATATATTAATATCCCGCTATCTAGAGTTGCTAACAAACATGGGTGATAGAGTCTACGTCAACGAGACTGTAGGCACTGTAGTTGGTGTGACAAATACTGGGGAACTTCGGGTTTGCATGGAAACAACAGAACTTAAATCAGTAAAAACACCAGAAATTTACCTTCAGCCCGGTACAATCAGTTTGGGTTACTTTCATTCATCTGATTAAGGAAGAACTTTACATTGGATAATGGTTTGGATAATCGTTTTGTAGTCAGCGCTTCAGCACTTACTACAAGCAAATCCCCCATCCAAAATCTAAAATTAACTGACAAATTACTGAGTTAATTTCTTTAAGCTAAATCCACACACAACACCAGAGAAACAATGACGCAGCGCAATCACTCGACCGAGAACCGTTTGCATCAATTGTGGCAGCGATGCCTATCAACAAGACGCTTTGCGTCTACACTCCCAGCACAAAGCTTGTCTTGGCTTGGCACTATCAGTATGCTCACAAATGGTGGCTTGGTTTTTGCTCAAACTGAATCAGCAATAGACAACATTGTTCCCACTGCTGAAAGTTCGCAACCAGCCCCATCTGCAAATCCAGTTAAAAAATATTCTGTAGAACAGAACAATAGCACTTCCCGTTCAGAAGCTACTGGAGGACAACCAGAATTTTCTCAACGCCGCGCTAGACTCAGACAAAGACTATCCAAGTCAAAAGCGTCGAGTCCTGCGGTAGTTATCAGAAATTCCAGATACCAGGCAGAAAGTTCCAGTCCTACGGTAGTGATTAGAAAATCAAAACCTCAGGTACAAGTTTCTGTGCCTGGCGAAAGCGTGAGAAAGTTGAGAGCAAGGTTAGGGAAAAAACCTCAAGTAGAGGATTCGCAGCCAAATGCAACTCTAAGAGAAGAAAAACCCCAACAAGAAGTTTCCCAAAAGAACTACCCCGCTGCTCCTTCTGCTAGCTCCACCAGCAAAGATTACAATAATTCCTACATTGACCCGACTGATTATCAAGTAGGCGCGACCAATAAGTATGAAGCACCCAGTTCTGTGGTAATCACACAACGGTCTAGTACTTGTAGAAGATTAGTAGGGCAAAATGTTCCCAACAGCGTTTGTGCTAAGCTTCCATATCAAAATCAGCGTGTAGCAGATTCCGATACTGAATCAGCCGAAAAGAAAGCGCCTAGTTGGATTAGAAGAAGCAAACCTACCACATTAGCAACTGTTCCACCAGTAAGACGTGTGAAGAGTGAAAGAAACTCTTTGATGCGTTCCACTCGTGGTATTGGTTCTGGTGTTTTGACGAGTAGTTTCAGGCGTCGCAGTTCTGAAGAGCCTTCTGATGGTGTAACGAAAAGTACATTCAGCCCGAATCGATTTATCCCCAACTTCAACCAAACCACAACAGTCAGTTCTGTGCCGATCGCACCATCAGCAGGTGGTTTGTCAGCACCGATGACCGCTGACAATGTTGCTCCTCGTCCTAGTAATCTCACTTACGACATCCCACTGGCAGCAGTACTGCCGCAAATCAATTACGATGGCGTTTACGGTGGTAGACTCGCTTACGGTGGTAAGGGATTGATGTATCCCCTTTCTGTCCCCTCTCCAATTACTTCTTTGTTTGGTTGGCGAGTTCATCCGATTACAGGCGATCGCCGTTTCCACTCGGGTACAGATATCGGTGCGGCAATGGGAACGCCTGTTTTAGCGGCTTACTCTGGTAAAGTAGAGAGTGCTGACTGGTTGGGCGGCTACGGCATGACGGTGATACTTAACCACAGCAATGCCCAACAAACTCTTTACGGTCATATGTCAGAAATTTTTGTTCAACCCGGTCAGGTGGTAGAAAAGGGAACCGTTATCGGGCGAGTTGGTAGTACTGGTAACTCCACAGGTCCCCACTTGCACTTTGAGGTGCGCCAACTGACACCAGAAGGGTGGGTTGCTACTGACCCAGGCGCTCAATTAGAGTACGGACTCAGCCAATTAATTCAATCGTTACAGACAGCTCAGGGTCCTCAGCAATCGGGTAGCTAGAAAAGTTGAGTGAGGGAGGGAGGGAGTGAGGGAGGGAGGGAGTGAGGGAGGGAGGGAGTGAGGGAGGGAGGGAGTGAGTGAGGGAGATATTACCCTGCTTCCTCTACTCCCCCAACTTCCCGAACTTTTTGAGCGTAGTGAGTTTGTAAAAGCGCCAAACAAAAACCCCTGCTGCGATCGCCACTCCAATCGACTGTCCTATCCACAATCCAACACCCCCAAGACCAAGGTGAAATCCCAAAAAGTAGCCGGTGGTCAGCCCTACACCCCAAAATGTCGGTAAACTCAGCAGCATCGGTACACGCGTATCTTGAAGTCCATATAATGCGCCCATTGCTGTCTTTTGCACACCATCCAACAGTTGAGCGAACGCTGAAATGGTAAGCATCGGCATTGCCAGTTTTACTACGTTTGCATTTTCTGGGTTACGAATATCCAAATATAGTCCTATCACTTGCTGCGGGTGTGTAAGCAACGCGATCGCTGTTAATGCCATAAATACTGCCGCAACCGCTATACTGACATAGCCTGAGCGTCGCGCAGCTTCAAGGTTTTGCTGTCCTAGCCACTGAGCGACTCGGGCTGTCGTAGCGAAAGACATCCCCAGTGGCACCATGAAGATGACAATAATTGTTTGAAGTACGATTTGGTGCGCTGCTAACACATCGACACCCAATACACCCATGAGGTAGGTGACAACTGTGAACAGTCCAGACTCCAAAGCAACAGATACCCCAATTGGCACACCAATCCACACCAACTCCCGAAGAATTCCCGGTTTCAGCCGATGCAAATCCTGAAAGAATCGGTAAGTTTTCAGTTGCTGGTGTTTAAATGTGTACACTACCAAAGCCAGAAACATACCCCAAAGGCTGAGGACACTTGCCAATGCCAAACCCGCTAACTCCATCCGTGGAAATCCGAACTTGCCGAAACCTAAAACGTAATTACCCACTATGTTAAAAAGCGTTCCCATAATGACAATCATCATCACCGGACGCGCTTGAGACAAACCAGACACAACACCTCTGAGCATGGCAAACCCCAAAGCTGGGAAAAGCCCCCACAGAATCATATCCAAATACTGATTTGCGAGCACTACAGTGGTCTGGGCTTGCCCAAGCTGACTCATAAACGAATCGAGATGCCCAATCAGGAACATCATGGGTATTGCAAGGAGCAGCGATAGCCAGAGTCCTTGGGATGTCACCTGCTCGATTCGCGTTTTACGACCTGCTCCGTAAGCCTCCGCCACAATCGGGCTAACTCCCATGACAACCCCGCTAGCAGTATTCATGAGCATGACAAAAGTTAATGATGCTAACCCTCCTGCCGCTAGGGTTTCTTGTCCTAAGGCACCCATCATAACTGTGTCTACGAAACCTGTTGCAGACTGGGCAACTTGAGCACTTGCTAAAGGAACAGCAAGTTGTAAAAATTCCCAGATTTCTGTTCGGATATTCGATTTGATAAGCATTGAGGTCATAATTAAAGCATCTGCAAAATAACGTGTTAAATGCAGAGGCAGTGCATTTGGGATGCTTCCCTGAACTACCTCCTAATGTTGCAGCATTCTTGTGCTGTAATATTTGTTCATAATTTACAATTTAGACAAATCAATAATTTCAGGCTACTCGAACCTTGCACGAGTATCAAAATCTTGCGGTAAGTTTTCAATTTCAAAAGGCTCTCATTGCAAAATCAATTAAAATCGAGTGCATAAAAAGCCGGAAACCAGATGCAAGCACCAGTAACACCATCTATTAAGACGGTTCATCTACCAAAAAACGAGCTTTATCCTCCAATCTCTTCCAGTGCAAGATATGGTTGGAAGAACATTCTGGCTGAAGAATTTTGTCAACCCCCTGGGCAGGAAAAGTATCAAAACCCAACAGAACACACTATCTGCTTATCTCTAAATCATCGTCCATCTCGTCTATTGCAAGTGATGGGAGGTTTGCCCCCAAGTCAGTACGCTCGTTGTAATCGTCGCCATATTGGTCTCGCCGCCAAAGGCGATATATGTATCGTTCCTGCTGGAGTGCCGTTTTTCTATCAATGGGATGGGGAAGACCAATTCCTACGTATCCGAATTACCGCCCAGTTTCTACATCAGGTTGCTCTAGAAGCCATTGAAATTGATCCTGCTCGCTTAGAACTGTTGCCAGAATTTCGAGTCCGTAATCCTCAGCTTGAACAGATTGGCACGATGCTCTTGACTGAACTCAAGAATGGGGGACTAGCAGGACGGCTTTATGTCGAATCTCTGACCAATTTGCTAGCTGTGCATTTGCTCAGGAACCATTCTGCTACCCAACCGCGTGTTACTTTGTACAACGGGGGATTGAGCGATCGCCAACTTCTGCTAGTAACCGATTACATCAATGATCATCTGGATCAAGATATCAAACTATCTGACTTAGCCCAATTGCTGGGGATGAGCCAGTTTCACTTTAGCCGACTCTTTAAGCAATCAATGGGAGTCACCCCTCACCAATATGTACTTCAGCAACGGGTCGAACGAGCGAAGAAGTTACTCAAAGAAACAAAATTATCGGTAATGGAAGTTGCTTTGTTGTGCGGCTTCAGCAGTCATAGCCATCTAGGTAAATGGTTTCGGCAGTATATAGGAATGACTCCTAAAGCTTACCGAGCCAACTAAAACTGACTCATGTAAGTAGTACTAATGTACAAAAAGTGAGAAAATACTAGAAAAGTACAAAAAATCTTGGTAGTGAAAGTGCTGATTGTTTACAAGTAACCATGTTCAACCAAAAACGTAGGTGAAATGTCATTTGGAATTGTGTCTGTGGCTTGTGTAAGTTCTTGATTGCCAGAAACCATGAATTTTTCCACGTATTTGCCGAGAATATCCCCCTCTAAATTCACCCAACCGCCCGGGCTTAAGTACTGGAGATTGGTTTCCTCATAAGTAAGGGGAATTACTGCTACCATAAACTGCGAGAGTTCTGGCTGATAGTCGGCGACTGTGAGGCTGATGCCATTGATGGCAATACTGCCTTTGGGAACAATATAACGGGCGATCGCTTTTGGCGCTGTAAACGTCATTTCCCAAGAGGTTGCTGTAGCTTGTGCTGACACCAGTTCACCTACACCATCCACATGCCCCATGACGAAATGACCGCCTACTTTACCCCCTACCCGCAGCGATGCTTCCAAGTTAACGTAGCTTTGTTGTGTTTCCTCTTGTCCTAACGTTGTACGGCGCAGGGTTTCTGGTGAAGCCGTAGCGATAAATCCATCTTTTAAAATTTTTTCTACCGTTAGGCAGATGCCATCCACAGCGATGCTGTCGCCCGTCGCTAAATCTTGCATAATGGCATTAGATGACTCACTCACACAAGTAATTTGCCAAGAATCCCCCCCTAGGGGTCTTACGGTTCCTAATGCTTGGATTATTCCTGTAAACACGGCTTTTTTGCAAAACTAACTTTATTTATTACCTATTTTTGCCTAAAAGCACCTCGTAATTCTCTCAAAATTTTAGCGAATCTGAGTATAATTTCAGACAATCAATTATGTCAAAATCTCAAAACATTTACATCTGTTACTAAGCTACTTGGGAAAGTAGATTATTGTCGAATTAGACTTGTTTGACTTACTCTGGTGTTCACATCCATTTAGGAGTTTAATAGAAGCAATTATAGAGAATGAAGAGTTATGTTTATTTTAGCCCCAACATGGCTGGTTCAAAAGTACGATTTGTTACATACTACCCTAGCGCTCAAAGGATTTTAGAGGCTTAGCCAATGCTTGAAATGAAAGTCGCTGGCATAGCATTAGATGCCATAACCCGCAGCCCGATTGTCCTTTTAAAGGATGCTTCAGACCGTCGTGCGTTACCAATTTATATCGGTCAGGAGCAAGCTAGGGCGATCATGGGCGCACTGGAGAACCAAAAGCCTCCCAGACCCTTAACCCATGACCTGATTGTCAATATTCTAGAGGCATGGAACATGACTGTAGAACGAATCATCATTCATTCGTTACAAAAAGATACATTTTATGCTGCTTTGATTATTAAGCAAGGCGATGTCAAGAAAGAAATTGATGCGCGTCCTAGCGATGCGATCGCTATTGCCCTCCGTACAAATACTCCAATCTGGGTTATGGAAGAAGTCATTGCCGATGCTTCTATCCCCGTAGATCGGGATGCTGATGAAGCTGAACAGCAAGCCTTCCGAGAATTTATCTCGAATCTCCGACCAGAGGATTTGATTAAGCGCTTTGGCAGTAGCGAAACATAGATGAGATATAAACGATGAGTTATGAGTGACTTGCTGAAAAACTCCTAACTCCTACTCCCAACTTTAAGTCAAAGATGCAATACCGACGCTTTGGGAAAACGAATCTACGCTTGTCTGTGTTTTCCTTAGGGACAATGCGCTACTTAGCTTCACCCGAAAATGCATGGCACACGATCCACAAAGCTATAGTGCTAGGAATTAATCATCTAGAAACTGCCAGAGGATACGGTAAAAGTGAGGAGTATCTTGGTGAGGCGATGTCTAGCGACAAGCAGCCGCGCGTCTACGGCGTTGAGTTAACAGTACCTCGTTCTCAAGTTCACATCACCACCAAAATTCCACCCACACCGGATGCTGACACGATGCGTCGGTACATTGATGAATCTCTAGAACGACTTAAGTTGGATTATGTAGACTGCTTGGGGATTCACGGCTTAAACACATGGGAACATTTTAACTGGGTAAAAGCCAAGGGTGGCTGTATGCAGGCAGTGCAGGAAGCTATTGCCGATGGTAGGGTAAGACACGTTGGTTTTTCTACCCACGCACCTCTAGAGATCATTTTAGCGGCAATAGATACAGATTTATTTGAATTTGTCAATCTGCATTATTACTATTTCTTCCAACGCAATGCAGAGGCAATTCAGCGAGCTTTTGAGAAAGATATGGGAGTGTTCATTATTTCTCCTGCTGACAAGGGAGGACGCCTGTATACACCACCCCAAACCTTAAAGGATTTATGTCATCCTTTTTCACCCTTGGAGTTAAATTATCGGTTTTTATTAAGTGATCCTCGAATAACTACCCTCAGTGTGGGACCAGCACATCCAGATGAATTAACAGAACCTTTGCGAGTTGCAGACTCTAAACCAGAGTTGACCCCAGAGGAAAGAACTGTCTTTCAACGTCTAGAAAATCACCAAAAGGCTGTGGAAACAGATAAATGTAGCCAGTGCTACGCGTGCTTACCTTGCCCAGAAAATATTAATATTCCAGAAGTATTGCGGCTACGCAATCTTGCCGTAGCATATGATATGACCGACTTTGGACAGTACCGCTACAGAATGTTTGAAAATGCCGGTCATTGGTTCCCCGGAATGAAAGCTAACCGTTGTACAGAATGCGGAGAATGTCTTCCCCGGTGCCCAGAAAATTTAGATATTCCAGCTTTGTTGCAAGATGCTCATAATAGGCTCAATGGATCATCAGGACGAAGGTTATGGAGTTAAAACCAACGAAATCAACTTCAAAAAGATAATTTGACAGTGCTAGTGACACGTAGAACAGATTCCTGTTGAAATGTTTGCTTATAACTTGCAATAACCTGTTCAATCATATGATTTTTACTTAAGTTATTTTCGTAAATTATAGCAATCCGTTGAGGATTTGTAAAAAATCGCAGTTGTTGATAAACTGAATTCCGAAGCGTGCTGATAGGGTGCATGGTGGTACTCATGGAAGAGTTGATGGAATTCATTCAAGCAAATCCAGACCCCAGAGAACTGAAACGGGCATTGGCTGTAAAAATGGTGATGCAAAACTACGAGCTTTCGACGATAGGAAGTATTTTAGGAGTTTCTTTATGCTTTGTAAGTAAGTGGAAATATATATTTGCAGAACAAGGTACGGCAGGACTTAAGCTCAAGTATAAAGGGTCGAGAGGTTATCTAGATGATGCCCAAACACAAACAGTGATTAGCTGGCTGAAGCAGAAAGACTACTGGCACTTAGAAGAATTAAAAGAGTATATCTCAGACAATTTTAATGCGGTCTTTGAATCCAATCAAAGCTACTACAACTTGTTGAAAAAGGCGTCTATCAGTTGGAAGAAGACACAAAAAAAGAATCCGATGTATTGACCCGGATTTAGTCGCTAAAAAAAACTAGAAATAACAACGTGGCTTAGAGCACAAAGCGCGTCAGATAGTATCTGGAGAACTCGTAGTTTTTTTTGAAGATGAATGCCATCTGTTGTGGGGAGATATTTGTGGTTATATTTGGGGTAACACGTCACAACGGATTGAAGTTCCCATTATCAACGAACGACAACGACAAACTTATTTCGGCGCTCTAAATTATTACACGCAAGAATTTTTGGTGAAACCTTATAAAAAGGGCGATTCTAGCAATGCAATCGCATTCGTAGAATATTTAATTTCTCAATATCCAAAAAGCCGTATTGCTTTGATTTGGGATTTGCAAGCAAACAAGCGTTCCGCAGAATTTAAGACTTACTTAGATACTGTTAATCAGGGGTTAAGTGAAGACGAATGGAAAGTGACTTGTATTAAATTCGCGCCTAATGACCCAACGCAAAATCCTGTAGAGGACATCTGGTTATACGCTAAAAAGTTTGTGAGAAAATTTTACCAAGGCGTGCAAATCATTTTCTCATGCCAAGAGATTATTTCAACTCGTTACTTATCATCAAGTTTTTGACTTTCCGAAAATATTTATGTATGGTTCATGTTTTTTATAACTGGACTTTAGACTAGTTCCCGGTGCGAAACCCGAAACCATTACAGAGATTGATATACATTAAACCTTAAGAGCACACACCCGAAATTTCCGCATCTCGATTCTTGCACTTTTATGGTACAGATGAACTAAATAAGAGTGCGAGGCAATCAAAGATGCGAACACGAGTGCGTGCCCTGCTCCCGCATTGGCATGGAGTGCCCGCCTTCGCAGCGATCGCCCTGCATTGAAATGAACTTTGAATTACATTTTTGTAAAACTAAATTGATTCTGATAAAGGAAAATTGTGAATATCAATGAAAAATGAATTTTTCCGAATTATTTTCTCATAAATAATAACAGTGCATCGAAGAAAAGTATGTTCACAGAATATACAAGGTTGGTTTAAGGCTCAGGCAGGAGTTGTGATTCGATGTTACGTAAAAAATATAAACCTGATAAAGAATTTGACATTTTGATTCAGTTAATCGGAGAGATGGATGATTCAATTTATGAAATAGATAAAATACTTTTTGATGACAAATTATTTAACTTGATAGAATCAGATTTATCAAAGCGTTATCCAAACACGACGAAAACTGGAAGAAATTCAACTCCAGTAGAAGTCATCTTACGAATGCTAGCTCTAAAACACTTACGTTGCTTGAGCTATGAAAAGACAATTTTAAACGTGAACGAAAGTTTAATATTGAGGCAGTTTTGTAGAATTTATTTTAATCCTCTTCCCGACAAAAGTACTTTAATTCGTTGGTCACATCAAATTAGTCAAGAGACTTTAGATAAATTTAATCAACGTCTGACTCAAATCGCGACTCAGTTACAAATAACTAAGGGTAGAAAGATAAGGACGGACGGTACAGTAGTCGCAACTAATATTCATTTTCCGTCTGATAACAGCTTGTTAGTAGATGGAGTCAAAGTTATCAGTCGAATTTTGTCGCAAGCGAAAGTCATTATTTTCGCAAATTCAAAAACTATTAACTCAAGTGTTTTTCGGAATCGTCATCGCACAGCTAGAAGAATCTCTAGACAAATTGATGGTTTGTCGAAAACTAGAAATCAATCTGGTCGTCAAAAACGAGAACAAGCTTACTCAAAATTGATTCAAGTGGCACGTTTGTGCTTGAAACAAGCTCAAAAAGTCAAGATAATTCTTGGTAATTCAAACTCTCTAGATTCTCAAAAGCTACTTCAAAAACTTGCCATTTTTCTCCCTCGTATAGAACAAGTGATTGAACAGGCATATCGGCGAGTTTTCAAACAAGAAAAAGTTCCGGCTAATGAAAAAATAGTCAGTATATTTGAATCTCATACAGATATCATATGTCGAGGTAAAATCAACGTAGATGTAGAGTTTGGGCATAAAATTTGGTTAGATGAGGTTGACGGTGGGATTATCAGCAATTATCGAATTTTAAAGGGTAATCCTCACGATACCCAACAGTTAATTCCAAGTCTTAACCAACATATAGAAAATTTTGGTTCACCACCAAAAGTTGTGACTACAGATAGAGGTGTTTACTCTCAGACAAATGAAAACTACGCTGCTGTGTTAGGAGTTAAACAAGTCATCTTACCCAAAGGAGGTAATAGAAGTAAAGAACGAATTAATCATGAAAGAAAGAGAAACTTTAAAAAAGCTCGTCGTTGGCACAACGGAGTTGAAGGACGTATAAGTTTTCTGAAACGATGCTTTGGTTTACAACGTTGCTTATACAGAGGAGAGTTAGGATTCTCGAGTTGGGTCGGCTGGGGAATTATCGCTCATAATTTAACTATTATCAGCAGGGGCATCATTAAAAATAATATCAATTCTCACGCTTGTCCTTAATTGCTTAGTATCAATTTATCTACGATTATTGAAAAAATTAGCAGCACAAAATAACGAAATAAAATAGAAAATATTTGAATACCTATTTGTTATTATGCTATAGCTTTTACACGTAATTGTTGACTATTAATAAAGTTTTTCATCTGATTTGTTCAACAGTTTCGCACCGGGAACTAGTCTAAACTCCAGTAATGAATCAGGAGATTTAAAAGCACAAATAGAAGCCTTTAAAAATTTCACAGGTTATTATCCAGAGTCCGTTCATGTTGATAAAATTTATCGGACAAGGGAGAACCGAGCTTGGTGTAAAGAAAGAGGAATAATCATGAGTAGTCCTCCTTTGGGAAGACCTCCAGCTAATGTCTGTAAAGAAAAAAAGAAACAAGCTTTAGAATCTGAGAGGATTCGTAATTGTATTGAGGGAAAATTCGGGCAGGGTAAAAGAAGATTTAGCCTGGGTAGAGTGATGGCTAAACTTTCTCATACTTCTCAAACTGCAATTGCTATAACTTTTTTAGTGATGAATCTTTCTACTCAACTATCACGCTTGTTTTATGCTTTTTTATGTCTATTTTTGAAAACTGAACCTTTTTTACAGCCTCTCATCATTGAAAATTATATTTTATCGATTGACAGATAATAGCAAGTTATACCTGACTTTTGTTGAGTAACTAATCAATCCTTATCTTGCTTTTTTCTGACTTTTTCAGCAAGCCCTAAGTATCCGGACGAGTTACGCTGATGCAAGGCTTTTAGAGTATTCTAGCCTTTTTTCTTGCACTTGAATATATATTTCTAGTCTGAAAATTATAGCATACTACCTTTTCTTTCTTTTTCAGCAAGCCCTAGCTTAGTTAAGCATTTTTGTACGATGATTATTTAAATATGTTGGAAAAATAAATATTAAGCTGTAAAGGGATTGGTGATTAGGGATTTGGGATTTGGGATTGGGAATATTCCTCAGTTGCTAGTCCCTAGTCTATCTCTTTAAAGTATCAAAGATAACAATTTGTAAATCAGACGAAAGAGTGCTGTAACTGCGATCGCCACTAAAGCAGCTGCAATAGACAAAATAACAACTTCTTGGATGGTAAGACTGCCACGTAAAAACAATAGTACAATCGGTAATGTGATTGCAGGAAAAATGAACAAATCAGATCCTCCAATCCACTGCTTCCATTGGGCAAGAATCAACCCTAATAAAATGACAGAAGAAGCAGCCAGGGTAATGATTGGCGATTTCAGCAAAGTCAAAAGACCAATCGTAATCAATGCTCCTTCAAACCCACTAAATGCTGCTCTCGTTAATACTTTTATAAGAGAAAAATGATGTGCAGGCGCAGTGGGAGGAGATGGTTTTTGAACTTGCGGTTGAGTTTGTATTTGCTGTTGCTGTGGAGTTACAGCAGGTTGACGGGAATGAATTTTTGTAGAGGGTACAGGTTTTTGAGGTGCATCGAGGGCAACTAAAACTTCCTGCGCTGACTGATAACGTAGATTAGCAGCGCTTAGGAGCATTTTGTCTAGAATATCAGCAAGGTGGGTACTGACAGTCACATGGCTTTGCCACTTCCACTGGTTACTATACCCATCGAACAGCTGAGTTATCTGTGTTTCGCCCGTTAGTAACATCAGGGTTGTGACAGCCAAAGCGTATAAGTCTGTAGATGGGAAGACTTGACCTCCAGACATTTGTTCGGGCGGAGCAAATCCCATAGAATATATACCAGTAGAAGCACCAGATCCACCAATGGGAGCGTTTGTAACTTGTTTGACTGCGCCAAAATCTAGCAAGTAAAGTTTGCCGTTACGATGGCGCATAATGTTAGAAGGTTTGATGTCTCTGTGAATAATGCCTTTTTCGTGAACAAACTTGAGGAGCTTGAGAATTTCTCGCAAGATTTCCAAAACTTCTTGTTCTGAATACTTGCCCTTTTGGGCTAATTCTTGCTCTAGATCTTGTCCGTCAATATATTCCTGTACTAAATAAAAAAACTGGTCTTGCTGTCCGGGTTGCAAGCTAGGAACAATCACGGGAAAGTAAGCAAACAAGTCAGGGATTTGCTCGTGTAAGTGCCCTATGTCCTCTAGAACGACTGCTTCTCGCTCAAATAAATCTTGTGCCAGTTGCAGTTGAGTAGGACTTAAATTGCCTGCTGGTTGAAATTGCTTAACCACGCATTTACGCATTCCTGGGGTATAGCGATCGCGTGCCAAAAACGCTGCTCCAAATCCGCCCCGTCCTAGTAGCCTTGTTGGTAGATAGCGTCCCACCAAAATCAACGGCATACCACAAGTTGTGCAGTATTTTTGCTGCACCGTTCTTAAGGTCCCATGATCATCTAAATCTGGAAAATTGTTTTGCGGGCGAGGGCAGTGTGGACGAGTGCAATAAACTTCCATGATTCGTCAAGAGTTCATAGTCAATAGTCTATAGTCAATGGTCAATAGTCAAGAGCCAATGACCAATGACTAATGACTAATGACCCTTCGGGTGAGCCAGTTCCCTACGGCGGGAGACCCCTTCGGGTTCGCCAGTTGCCTGCGGAGGGAAACCCTCCTGCAGCACTGGTCTCACCGCCTGCAGGACTGGACTCACTAATGACTACATCTTAATCATCGTGAGAATTATGCGCTCCTATATCGAATGCACTGACCGTTAGGGGTTTGTGTGACGTTTTTAACACTTCTAAACTCCATCCAGGTGTAGCAAACTGAGGTAGAATTTCCCGACTGAATGCTTCTGCTGCCTTGGATCTGTAGCGATTAGGATTAAAAATCAGCCTCAGCATCCGCTTGACTATGACACCTTCAATCGGAGAACAGTGCAGCACCCCCATTTGTAACTCTTTAGCAATTGCCGAGGTTGAGACAAAGGCTGCCCCCAAACCGGATTGTACGGCATTTTTAATCGCTTCTATCGAATTTAGTTCCATCTCGATTTTAAAACGTCGCGTATCAATGTCACAGCGTGATAGCACTTGGTCAATGACCTTGCGGATAGTAGATTGAGAATCGAGAGCTATGAATTGTAATTTATATAGGTCTTCTCTGTGAATCGTTTCAAGTTTGGCAAAGGGATGAGCTACAGGTACAATCAGTGCTAGTTCATCCTCAGCGTATGGAACAATTTCCAAAGATTCCACCAGATCACCGGGAATTTCGCCGCCAATAATTGCTAAATCCACTTGTCCGTTAGCGACACTCCAAGCGGTTCTGCGAGTAGAATGGACGTGCAATTGCACTGCCACATCTGGATATTTTTGTCGGAACATCCCAATCATCCGGGGTAAAAGATAAGTGCCGGTGGTTTGAGAAGCGCCAACAATCAAAGTCCCGCCTTGGAGATTTTGTAAATCCTCGATCGCGCGACAGGTTTCCTGACACAGACTCAGGATTTTTTCACCGTAGCTCAGAAGTAGATGTCCGGCTTCGGTTAATTGGGCGCGACGTCCTCCTCGGTCAAATAACGGGACATCTAGTTGCCGTTCTAAGTTTTGCACTTGTAAGCTAACGGCAGGTTGCGAAACGTACAGGCTATCAGCGGCGCGCTTGAAGCTCCCTTCTTGGGCGATCGCTTTGAGAATACGTAACTGATCTAAAGTGAAAGGAAGGTCAGACATAAGGCTAAACCCACAAACTTTGAGAGGAGCGGCAGTCTTCAACAAACCAGCGTAATGAGCCTTCTGGCAGATCGTGATTTATTGCTTGTTAAATTTGGAGGCTTTACTCGAAAAAGACAGTAGCATATCATCTTGACTAAAGTCTTCTTTTCTACTTTCCAGCCATCACGAGTGGATTGTGAGGGGAATTGTGTGTAAATTCCACCTTGGTTTTAAAAAGCTTGAAAGCTTTTGGGTTCTGGTTTCACGCATCCGACGCACCCCGCTAAGGTCTGCCCTAAAAGGAGAGACAATGGTGTTGTTTCCCTGAATTAGGGATTTAGGGGGGTAGGCTGTTACAAGAAGCCCCGTATTACGACCGTCTTGCCGGAGTAACAACGTTCTCATTGCGACATTTCGCCCTCCAACCAAATCTGCATATAACTCAAATCCATGGCTTCTACTACAGCCAATCATCAATCCTTGGTTTGGACAGTTATGTTTATTTGTATGTCCGCAACACGGATGCAACTGATTGCAATAGTCAGCATCTACTCTTATGGCTGAAGAATTATTCATGACAACAGAGTGGATGAAGCCATCTAATTCAGCATACGACCATTTGGACTGAGAGACACTTGCTTTTCGCCGCTTCAGGTGATACAGAACAGGGAATAGATGATAGCGCTGTCCCCTGTTTTCTGTCCTCTGCACCCTGTTATTATATATTTCTTTACTGATATAATAAGGAAAAATACGTAAATATAAAGTTAATTCCAGTTGGGACAATTTACTGTTCACAAATGCCAGCCACGAAGTGTCATTGAGACAAATTTGGTTAGTACGCTGGACTTCGTGTAACCAATTTTCCTTTTTTGAAGTCGCAATCAACTTCTCTTTAGCACTGAGAACTTGCTTCACATCAGACGGTAGCTTTTTCATCAGGTGATATGATTCGATGATGCTGATGAAGATGAGCAACTGGTGTTCATCTAACGCACAGACTGCTTGGGAACAGGATATCCTGCCAGAAATTTTTTTACATAGTTTGTGGTATTGGTTGTACTAAATTTAGTTTCTTTTAAATTACTTCATTTGCGTATATGATGCAGCCGGCTTGGTTAACCCTTAGTCATTTTGTCATGCTGGGACTACTATTTGGTTTTGCAATTGTCCATAGTGGAGGTGCTGCCCTGCGCCCTTGGGCAGAAAAACATATTGGTTCTAGGCTTTACCGCATTTTTTTTGCACTAACCAGCCTGCCCGTGGCTGTTTACTTAATTATTTACTTTTTTAACCACCGCTACGATGGTTTGCAACTTTGGTATGTCCAAAATGTACCGGGAGTGCAGCAATTTGTTTGGGTGCTGTCGGCTATTTCGTTTTTGTTTTTGTATCCTGCTACTTTCAATCTACTAGAAATTGCTGCTATCCAAAAGCCCGAAGTGCATCTCTACGAAACAGGAATTATTCGCATCACTCGGCATCCACAAATGGTAGGACAGATTATTTGGTGTATTGCTCATACCCTTTGGCTGGGTACGAGTTTTACCCTTGTCACTTCAATCGGCTTAGTGTTACACCATCTATTTGGCGTTTGGCATGGCGATCGCCGTTTGAGCGATCGCTATGGGGAAGCTTTTGTTCAAGTCAAACAGCGCACTTCTATCATGCCTTTTGCAGCTGTTCTTGACGGTCGTCAATCTATCGTATGGCAGGAATTTTTCCGTCCTGCTTATTTGGGGGTTGCCGTTTTTGTGCTACTACTTTGGTGGTCACACCCCCTATTGCTAGAATTTACAAGTAAGATAAAGTCATGATTTTAACATAATCACGGCGGATAAACAGGAATTGATAGGATGAAATATTCGTTTCATCTTATCAACTGCTACCAAATCAATGTAGGATGAATGGAAATAGCTGTCAGTGGGGGTGCGCTTAGTCGTTTTGAGATTTGACATTTGGTAGTTGCTAGTCAACCGCCAGACTAGGGAGAGACTTGATCATTCGCCATTCCCTTTTCTATAATCAACTGTAGTTGATTAAAATTGGTTGATAAAAATTGGCGAAAAGCAAGCTAACCAACTGCGACCAATACTTGAGAAACTACTCAATAGTGTAAGAGCGTCTAGCTCCCACAAGGCGTGCCTGTGGGATGGCAGGAGCGCACACTCGGGGTAAGCTCCAAGGGCGCACTGCCTCACAAAAAACAGCCTTGCCTTCTCCCTTGACAGAAGCAGGAGAAGAACACCTGTAAATGTTAATGGGCATCTGTGGGTAAGCTCTATGCAAAGGTCGGTACCAAATTAGTGAAAAAGATCTCTTTAGTAACGGCTATCAAAAGCTAAAAGTTTGAGAGAGTTACCGTCTTGAATGTCGTACTGGCTTGTTTGTCAGCGTAGCAACCAATACTGAAATGTTTGCATTCATTGTGACAACGCACTTTCTCCTGCTGACAGTTAGTTTTGATATCAAAACCATATAATTTCAGAGGCGTCATGGTGTTGTCGGTTAGTGAGCGGACTTTTTCTCAAGAAGTTTTAGAATCTCCAACTCCTGTTTTAGTAAATTTTGGAGCACCTTGGTGTGGATTGTGTCGAATTATTCACCCCTTGTTGTTACAATTTGAAGGTCAGTGCGGCGACCAAATTAAATTAGTGGGAGTGAACGCCGATGACAATTTTAAACTAGCGACAAAATACAAGCTTAAGTCACTGCCAACTTTACTGTTGATTGAAAATGGCATAGTACGGGTGCGTTTGGAAAGTTTTCGTGGAAGAGAAGATTTACTCTTAGCTTTAGAAGACATTAAAGTCTGCTACACCGACCGCCGCATAACTTACCATAGCCCAAAAACAGCGGATTTAGGCTGTCGTTCTGCATGAACCCTCATAAGTGATTAGTCATCAGTCATTAGTTCAGGATCTTTTCGTTTAAAAATCTATAACTTTTAACCAAAACTAAAGATTTTCAGTCTTAATGCCCAGCTTCAAACAACTCACTCTATAATCTTGGCTAATGGCTAACGACTCATGACTGAATGATTAAATCTAAAACCAAACTTAACAACCCCACCCAACTACCGTCGGGTGGGGTATTTTATCCTAAAGGGTGTGTGTCACAATTATTAACAGTTCCGACAAATTAGTCAATAATTCTAAAAGTAGGCGTCAGTGATGGAAGTAATCTATCAGTATGCCTGGCTGATTCCGGTATTACCTCTAGTTGGGGCAATGCTGGTCGGTCTAGGGTTAATCTCGTTGAATCAGGTGACGAATAGCGCCAGAAAGCTAAACGCGGCATTGATTATCTCCCTCATGGGAGCCGCGCTAGGGCTGTCGGCGGCACTGCTGTGGAGTCAAATTCAAGGACACCCTCCTTACACCCGTACCTTGGAATGGGCAGCAGCAGGCAATTTTCACCTGAGCATGGGCTACACTATTGACCACCTGACAGCCCTAATGTTGGTGATTGTAACAAGTGTAGCCTTATTGGTCATGGTTTATACGGACGGCTACATGGCACATGACCCAGGCTATGTCCGGTTTTACGCTTATCTCAGCTTGTTCGGCTCCTCAATGCTGGGTCTGGTGGTCAGCCCCAACTTAGTACAGGTTTATATCTTTTGGGAGCTGGTCGGGATGTGTTCATACTTGCTGGTCGGCTTCTGGTACGATCGCAAGGCAGCAGCAGATGCTTGTCAAAAGGCATTTGTCACCAACCGTGTGGGCGACTTTGGATTGCTGTTGGGCATTCTCGGGCTATTTTGGGCGACGGGAAGCTTTGAGTTTGATGTGATGGGCGATCGCCTGACACAACTCGTGCAAACAGGTTCTTTAAGCAATGTCCTTGCCGTTCTGTTTGCGATTCTAGTATTCCTAGGTCCAGTTGCCAAATCCGCCCAATTCCCCCTGCACGTCTGGCTACCAGACGCAATGGAAGGTCCCACCCCCATCTCTGCCCTAATCCACGCGGCAACGATGGTGGCAGCGGGAGTTTTCCTGATTGCCCGGATGTACCCAGTATTTGAACACATCCCCGCAGCAATGAACACGATTGCCTTTACTGGGGCATTTACAGCATTTTTGGGCGCGACAATTGCGATTACGCAAAACGACATCAAAAAGGGCTTGGCTTACTCCACCATTTCCCAACTCGGTTACATGGTGATGGCTATGGGAGTAGGCGCATACAGCGCAGGACTTTTCCACCTGATGACCCACGCCTATTTTAAGGCGATGCTGTTCCTCGGTTCTGGTTCTGTGATTCACGGCATGGAAGGAGTCGTCGGTCACGACGCCGCCTTGGCGCAGGATATGCGGTTGATGGGTGGACTGCGGAAGTATATGCCAGTTACGGCAATCACTTTCTTCATTGGTTGTGTGGCAATTTCTGGTATCCCGCCCTTTGCTGGTTTCTGGTCAAAAGATGAAATTCTCGGTGCGACATTTGCAGCGAACCCATTTCTCTGGGGTATCGGGTGGTTAACTGCCGGAATTACCGCTTTCTATATGTTCCGGATGTATTTCGTCACTTTTGAAGGAAAATTCCGAGGCAATCAAAGGCAATTGTGGCAAAAACTCAAGTCTCCAGCAGGGATGGCAGTTGTCTCAGGTTTTGATACTGCCCCTGCTTTTGGTCCTGGTGCCATGACCAAAGGAGAACTGGAAGCAACCGAGGAACATCATCATGATGACCACGATCACGGTCACGGTCACAGCGAATATCCTCACGAGTCGCCTTGGACAATGACCCTACCCTTAGCGCTTTTGGCAATTCCTTCGATGCTGATTGGTTTGGTAGGGACACCTTTTGCCAACTACTTTGAGGAGTTTATCTTCTCACCCAACGAAACCTTAGCGGAAGTTGTGGAAAAAGCCGTTGAATTCGACCCGACAGAATTTTACATTATGGCGGGCGCTTCAGTTGGAATTTCCTTGATTGGCATTACTGTCGCTTCCCTAATGTATCTGTGGGGTAAGATTAACCCGGTGGCGATCGCTCAAAAAATCCAGCCACTTTACGAGCTATCCCTGAACAAGTGGTACTTTGATGACATTTACCATCGTGTTTTTGTCATCGGCTTGCGTCGTCTAGCAAGACAAGTGATGGAAGTTGACTTCCGCGTTGTCGATGGTGCTGTAAACCTCACAGGCTTTTTCACTCTAGTCAGTGGCGAAGGTCTGAAATACCTGGAAAACGGTCGCGCTCAATTCTATGCCTTGATTATCTTTGGGGCTGTGTTGGGCTTAGTGATTGTTTTCGGTGTGACCTGATCAAAATGGAACCACAGATGTAGGCGTAAGTCGTCCCGTAGGGTACACAGATGCACACCGATAAAAAAAGACATCAGTGTTAATCTATGGTTTTTTAGTTTCTGGCAAACTATGCCACAACATGAAGGCAGGGAAATGAATTTACCTGTCTTCATTTTTCTTTACTTTTATTAAATAAACCTAAGAATGAAGACCAAGCCCTACAAAAACTGCTAGTAAATAGCTAGTAGTTGATAGCCGAACACTATATATTGCTGACTAACACATTCCGATGAATACAGCAAATTTCCCGTGGCTGACGACGATTATTCTGTTTCCGATAGCGGCGTCACTGCTCACTCCCTTCATTCCCGATAAAGATGGCAAAACAGTGCGCTGGTATGCCCTGGTCGTAGGGCTGTTAGATTTTGCACTGATTGTGACTGCTTTTTATACTGGGTACGATTTCTCGAATCCGGATTTGCAACTGTTTGAGAGTTATAGCTGGCTTCCACAAATTGGTTTGAATTGGTCGGTAGGGGCAGATGGCTTGTCCATGCCCCTGATTATTTTGACTGGATTCATTACCACGCTGGCGATGTTAGCAGCTTGGCCCGTGACCCTCAAGCCCAGGCTGTTTTACTTTTTGATGCTGGCAATGTATGGCGGTCAAATCGCCGTTTTCGCCGTCCAGGATATGTTGTTGTTTTTCCTGGTGTGGGAACTGGAACTGGTGCCGATATACATTCTGCTTTCAATTTGGGGAGGCAAAAAGCGGCAATACGCAGCAACCAAGTTTATTTTGTATACTGCTGGCGGTTCGCTGTTTATTTTGCTAGCTGGTTTAACGATGGCGTTTCATGGTGATACCGTCACTTTTGATATGCAAACGCTTGCAGCCAAAGGCTTCAGCCTCAATCTTCAACTTTGGCTGTACGCTGCCTTCTTGATTGCCTACGCCGTCAAACTTCCCATCTTCCCATTACATACCTGGTTGCCAGATGCCCATGGTGAAGCTACAGCCCCCGTGCATATGTTGCTGGCAGGTGTTCTGCTGAAAATGGGCGGTTACGCGCTTATTCGCATGAATGCCCAAATGCTTCCCGATGCCCACGCTTATTTTGCCCCAATTTTGGTGGTTTTGGGGGTTGTGAATATCATCTACGCTGCCCTCACATCCTTTGCCCAGCGAAACCTGAAGCGGAAAATTGCCTATTCCTCAATTTCTCACATGGGCTTTGTGGCAATAGGTATTGCTTCCTTCACCGACTTGGGCTTGAATGGGGCAATGCTACAAATGGTTTCCCACGGTTTAATTGGGGCAAGTTTGTTCTTCTTGGTAGGGGCAACTTATGACCGCACCCACACCCTCATGCTGGATGAAATGGGGGGTGTTGGTAAGAAAATGGGCAAGATGTTTGCTATGTGGACAACCTGTTCCTTGGCGTCTTTAGCCTTGCCAGGAATGAGCGGTTTTGTTGCCGAGTTGATGGTGTTCGTTGGCTTTTCTAGCAGCGATGCCTATAACCCCACCTTCAAAATTATTGTGGTGTTCTTGATGGCAATTGGGGTAATTCTAACTCCGATTTATTTGCTGTCAATGCTGCGGGAGATTTTCTACGGTGAAGAGAACAAAGAATTAGTTTCTCACCAGAATTTAATAGATGCCGAACCCCGCGAAATCTTTATCATCGCCTGCTTGTTGATACCAATCATTGGTATTGGTTTGTATCCCAAGATGCTGACTCAGGTGTACGATGCGACAACTGTACACTTAACAGAGAGGTTACGAGATTCTGTGCCTGCTTTGGCGGATCAAAAAGCGCCTGCGGTTTCGTTGAGTGCGCCGGAGATTGGCAATTAGGTAGTTGATTTCAAATCGAAATTACTTTAAGGGCGGGTTTTGTACCTGCCCTTTTTTCATAGCGTGGTTGGCTCATTATCTTCTGGTGGATGCAGTCCAGCCATGAATAGCAGACGACGCAAGTTTACCACTCCTCGTCGATTCAAACGGAGTGCTTCTACTGTCGCTCGACCACAAGAGGTTTTGCCAATAACCTCAGTGAAGTCACTACTCCAGCTAAAATGCTCATTCCAAGATTGCTGACGCGGGTTGAACAAAGGTTCTTGTTGCCCTGTAATGGGGTCACTGCCATAAGTCTTTGTGTGTTTGTGACTGTTACAGCCAAAGCAACTCCAAGCTAGATTCTCCAAAGTGCTTTCTCCACCCGCTTGACGGGGTTTTATATGCTCAACTGTAAAACTCTCAGTAGCAAATTCACCAGAACAACGGCAATACTCACAGTAATTTTGCGCTCGCGCTGCAACAATCCGCTTAATCTCGCTTCAGTAACTCGTTCAGATGGCATTAAGCTTTAGTATTAGCTGGTAAAAATTCGTTAAGTAGAGTTTTCAGATCAACCTTGCGGAGCCGAGCTAATTCTATCAGAGCTTCGGCTCTTTCAGCATCTTGATGCTCTACACGATCTACGTAGGCTAATAGCTCTTGATGTTCAGCCTCAGTGATTTCTCCTGTTTCGTTACGCTGACGTAGATAAGCTAGTCGGGTTTGGTCATCCGGTGGTAAGCGACGTTGGATGATTTGCAGCAAAGCCTCCTCTTTAGGAGTTACCTCGCTCACCTCGCTAGTTTATTTGCATAAAGCTTCCAAAAAGTCAACTGCTTTAGTTAAAGTTTCTGCTGGCAATTTTTCAACTAGTGCGATCGCCCTTTGGCGAATTTCTGTTGGTGCAGTCATGGAACACCTGGATTAACTTATGCCTAGCTCGATTGTACTAAATGGTATTGATGAAGATGTTCGGGCGGGCTGTGGCTTTTAGTTGGAATCAAGATGGCTTTGAGGGTTAGTTTTGTACCTGCCTTTTTTCATGGCGTGATTGCCTCATTATCGTTGTAACAGCACAATCAATATTCAGTTATCTATCAACAACATCCGCTCCTCAATGGCTTCCCAGGTTTTGGACGGCACCTCCACTGCTGCTTTTTTGCACTGGATAATTAGAGAATTAGCATCAAGATAACTATCCAGTCTATTGATTTCGTCTTGAGATAAATCGACTTTTTCCTGTGTAAGATTGAAGGCATTGAGCAAAGATTCTTGGAGAGATTCAGCAAATTTTTGATGTTCTTTCTGTGGCTGTTTATCATCAGGAACTTGAAATTTTAGTGCTGCTTCGAGTTGCTGAATTAGCTCAGTAGAGTTAAAGTTATTGAATATTTTTAATTTTTCAAGCTCACGAGTGAGATCTATAGCTTCCTCGATGTCGGTGGCGCAGGCGATGACGATGGCGTTGGTGTAGTCGATGGCCATGACGTAGGCGTTGGCGTTGGCGGCGTTGGCGATGGCGTTGGCGGCGTTGGCGTTGACGTTGGCGTAGACGTTGGCGTTGGCGGCGATGGCAATGGCGTTGGCGATGGCAAGCGCGATCGCACGTTTACCCAGCGGCTTTACATCTCCAGCCGCGCCAGCTGTGACTTCATCTGCCCAGCGTAATAGTTCTTGCAATTTAGGTGTGTTAATGTACTTTTGCGCTTCTTGTTGCATTAACAACAACAAATCACCTGCATTCTCACCCTTCAAATCTGCCACCAGCAAAAATGCCTCTCGCCAGCGTTCATCTGTAAGGTGTTCTGCAACTAAATTCTCAACTTGCTGATGGTCAATAATGTATTGGGCAGTGAAATATTCCTGAAATGTCAGATGCGAGAAAGAGTAAATGCCCTGCGCCCGTTCAATCAATAATCCATGCTGCGCTTCTATCGCTTTTAGCACCTGTTTACTGTCCTGAGTTGAAATATCCTTCAGATACTCAGCGATGTATCTTTGAATTTCATTTTTTTCAAACAACACATATTGCTCTTGCTCAAACTTAGAATGAGCCACGTAACTCAGAAGTTTTTGCTTTTCTTGAGATGACAACTTTCGGTAACGTTCAGTGCCAACTTCCCGGTTGATTCCCCTTTGTTCATCCCACTGCTGCAATAACAGATTGAGTCCTCTTGTATATAATTGAGAACGCCTAGAGGGTAAATCTTTCAACTCACTAAAAACCCAGCAAGTCAAACTCAGCAGAATGGGGGTGACGGCTAGATCAGCTATTTGCTCGTTTTGGCGTAGCTTTTCCATGAAATCTTCTTTTAGCTTTTCCCCCTCCTCAGATGGCTGAACTGATGTTGCAAACCAGTTTTGAGCAAAGCTTTCCACTTGCTCTTTATTGAAATCAGCAACCTCAACGTAATCGAACGTTGATAAAGTATATTCTGTTGTTTGTGTCCGGCAAGTCAGGATAAAGCGATTTTTGTAATACTGCTTGGAAAATTCAGAAATATGGTCTTGGACATCACGTCGCGACTGACTAGGCACTTCGTCCAAACCATCCAGTAAAATTAAGACTTTACCCTGCTTCAAGATTTGTTTGGTTTGCTCCTCATCAGATAAATCAAATTCTCCATGAATGTATTTCAGTAGGTAGAACTGACTGGCAGTTTTGATGGATCTCAATTCAATCAAAATCGGGATGAGATCAGCCTGAAACTCTCCTTTGCAACAGTCAACAGCCAAGTGTCGTAAAAATGTGCTTTTGCCTGAGCCTGGTTTGCCCAACACCATCAGTTTGGGATATTTGGCAGCTACTTCAAATCCGGGCAATTTCTCTGCACGCTTTCCCAATCCAAAGCGGTCAAAGTCATCTCGTAAGTTTGAGCCTTTCAGCAGTTCAGGAATGGTGGCTAAACACACACTAGAAAGCTTTTCCAACACGTAGACATCCACGTAAAGCTTGTCTACATCAATCTGCAGGAGATTCAACAAGCGAATTTTGCTGTAGAGGTGTTGGATTTTATCGCAGCAGTGCTGTCTCACCTGCTGCACCAATTTATCAATATCAGAATTTTTATCAGAACTCTTTTCCTCGTTCTTTTTCTCAGGCTGGGATTCGTTTTTTGGGGCTGACTCTGCGATGATTTCTTGCCACTGCAATCCTAGAGCATTACAAATACCAATGAAGTATGGTTTATCAACTCTCTGACGAGTAAAAAACTTATGAACTGGCTGGAGAGTGATGCCTTTATTTTCACTGTTATTCGTTGTGCTTACTTCGCCTGCTAACCTTTCCCGACTTCCCTGAAATATAGTGTTCAGCGCGGAATTTGCTTTGTCGATACCTTCTTGGGATGCCTTGAGCGATCGCCCCACCATACCTCAACCACAAGATTTGTCATCATTTTAGCGTTTGCACACAAAAGTCATATTGAACTCATTCCAAACTCATAGTGAATGAAAGCCTTGCTCAGACTGAACTTTAGATAAAGTTACCAGAACATGGAGACTGTAAACCAAAGCAAAAAAATTAACTATGAAAACGCCTAAACTTTCACCAGCTTTCAAGCTAGTCTTCTCCACTGTTCTGTCTTTGACAATCCTTTCTGGTGGTACATCCTTATGGTTGGCTTCCCAACTTAAATTATCCGAGTATCAGGTTCGAGTTTTAGAAAATAGCACCGCAACTTGGCAAACAGGCGTCGGTGCGATTTTTGGATTGTTAGGCAGTAAAGCAACTGACCTTTTAGAGGCAGAAGAAGAAGAAAACGGCCAAGAGGAATAGTCCTGGCTGTTAGGTTAGGAAAAAGAAGGCTTTCGAGGCAGGTTCTGTACCTGCTTTTTTTGTGGTGTGGTTGCCTCATTATTGTCCCCATAAATTACATACTTGAGGCTATGTAAGTATAGTCCACCTACTCAAATTTTAATATGTAATATTTATTGCGTACTATTTTAAAAGTACTTAAGTATATTTGTAACTAAATTCATACAGGATTTAATATTCTGTTCCTTAACGCATGATGATGACTTTGTAGATCAGGGCAAGATATGTATAAGGCGACTCAAAGGTTGCTGAGAGAATCTGGAGAAGCCTATCTTTCATCGCGACTCACAATCAGGAGAATTTCATGAGTTCACTCATCTTAGGTGCTGTTAGTTTAGGTAGTGCTGCTTTCGGAGCGATCGCCAGTGTAGTACGAATTGCCGATATGAATCACGCAAAGGAAATGGCTCAACGTACCCAAAAGTATTACGAGTATGCTGTCGGCGATTTAAAAGCAGACTGGGAAGGCACTAACAAACTGGCACAACAGTATGGTCAATTGCAAATTGATGTGATGAAGCGTACAATTGGGCGCTTTGTTAATTTCATTGAACGAAACAGTGATCAACTTAAGCAAAGCGAAAACGAGTTTTTAGACAAGCTGGAAGGTATTTCAGTTGAGCAGCTTCAAGAGTACAAAGCTGCGATTATACAAGCTAAACAGTTTTTTATAGGTAGTGCTCAGCCTCTTGAGACAGCAGCAGGATACAGTGGGGCAATAAGCCTTACCTCGCAAGGACTAGCAAGTACCAAAGTAGCTATCTCACAACTGAGTGGTGCGGCAGCTTGGAATGCAATTCTGGCATCGTTAAGTATAAACACGGGTGTTAGTTCTGGTAATATTACTGTTGATTCAGCTATCCTCATTGATGGCTTTGAAGGTGAAAATGCTTGGACAAAAGTACAGGAGTACAAAGCCAAAATCAATATTAGAATTGCTAAAATTGATGCCGTGAAAGACTGTATGCAACAAATCAGACGGCGGATTACTGAGTTGAGGAGTTTGCTGGAATCTCTTAACAACCGTGCTGTTTTGGGTCTTAACGAACTTGAATTCTTCCCAGCATTTAACGAATACAGAGATGCCAACAAGTTTCAACAGGTAGCACTTCTGGTGAAGGCACTTGCAGAAGTTATGAAAACTTCTGTTTTAGAGAATGAAGGTTTTGCACGCCAAAAAGTCAATCCGGCTGAATCTTGGCAATATATAGTTTCGGTATATACGGATTACTTGAAGCTTGCACAGCAGGAAAAGACGAAGCAACGCGAAATTGAAGCTTGGGAGAAAGAAACAATCGCTAAGATCAAGCGAGAGCGAAAACTGTTGATAACGTATCTTGAACTCTGGTTTGGTGATCATGCAGGAAGCTATAGCGCTTTACTTGCTGTGGTAGATAGCGCGATCGCCTGTGAGGGCACTGAGAAAAGCGCGATCGCATCCAGCAATAATAAACAACTTGCTCCTGCCCTGAATTCCATTATAGAAATCGCTCAAGCCAGCCCATTTCAAGAATTGGCTAACTTAGCTTCTGTCAGCGCCACACTTGTTAAGCCAAACCAAGAATGGACATTTTGATAGGATGGCAGTCAACCCAAAAAACCCATCCTACACAGGTTCTCAGCCCGCAGGCTTTTCTATCGCTGAAAAGCTCAACACTTCGAGTATTAGAGAGTTAAGGTTGGGGAGTGGTGAATGAAAAATTCAAAATTGGGTATTGTTTCTTTTAATTTTTCATTTTGGATTTTTCATTCTTCCCGACTCCCATACCAGCCCAGGAAACGCCACGCCCCTACTGCACGCGACAGAACTTACGCTGGTTATCATGCTGTGGGTCTTGCCAAGAATAAGCAAAATGACTGACTCCTGTAAGTTGAGGTGCAAGTTGGCGCATCGCCTGCATTTGCACTTCTAGTGGAGGACGATTGCTTATTGACTCTCCCCATTTACCAGCTAAAGCTGGAATCACTTGGGTACCTGGTTTTGCCTGGTTCAAAACCTGCCGCACTTGCGCCACAATACAGTCAGCACCGGCACAATTCGCATAAGCCATAGGATGCCACTGTAGAGTATTCGGGAACTTATCCCAAGGTTGCAACCGGGAATCATACCCTTGACCGACCATTTGGTTGCCATCAGGAAAAAATACTGCCCCTACTGGAATGCCTTGTTGCTGTGCTGGATAAGCAGCTAGGGCAACAAAATCGAGAATGCCTTGCATTGCGTGGGCGACTGCTAACTGCCATAACTCAAATTGTAGTTTCGGTTGCCTTTGGGTTGGGGGAAGGATTGACTTTTGCTCTGGGGCTACAGTACGACCTTGCCACAAAGGTTCTCCTTCTTGAGGATAGAGTTTATCGACTTCTCCTACATCTCCTGATGTGATATATCCCTTAGTTAAAAAGCGTCTAATGAATTCCAATCCTTTATAATTGAGCGCCCGTCGAAATAAAGCTTGTTGGGTCGCGTCACTGTACAGCCATAAATCTGTGACTTTCGTGGCAATGGAATCACTGCCAGCCTGTCGCGGATAGCGCACGTAGTCGAAGAGTATCCCATCTGGGCGACGACGCAGCACTTCCTGTAACATTTGGTAGTAATCTCGTTTGGCTTGCAAGTTGTAGGGGTCGATAAATACCTGAGAACCGTTATCTACGACGTAGAGGCTGGTTTGACCCTTACCATTACGGGCGATCGCCCCTTCTCTATCTGAACGCTGGGCGTAAGTATAGCCGAAATTTGTCGTAAACATCCAAGCGTAAACCTTAAGACCGCGTTCTCGCCCTTTTTGAATTGCTGTGGCGAGCAAATCAGTCTTTTCTGTTCCTGGTGTGCGAATCACAGAAGGCCAAACTGTGGGGTTAGCCCCTGTCGGTAGTAAAACTTGCCCATCATAAAAAACTTCCAAATAAACTTCGTTATAACCTCGGTTGACAATCCGATCCATAATTTGATCAACCAATCCTGGCTGAACATCACACGGATACAAACGTAACCAGATTGCTTGCAGCTTAGGCCAATTACGATTGCGGCATTCCTGCAAAGCTTGTGCATGTTGTTGCAAAAGTTGCTGGTAACGAACCTTTTGCTCTTGATTGCCTTTGAGTGCTGACAAACGTAAGTTTTCTTTTTCTTGCGCTTGAGGAGGTGATAAATGGCAATACTCTGTGAGTTGCGCCGCTGCCGGCTGATTCCTCAAAAAGGGAATCAACAAACTACTGCTAAAAATAGTAGCAGCAAGCAGGCGTCGCCAAAAGAACATTGATTTTGCAACATTCAAAGGACAGTTGGACATACGTACAAGTCGAAAGACAAAACAATCATCAATCCTAAGCCTAATTACTTAAGATGACGTGTATAGAATTCTATGATTCAGAAATAGGGGTTTTGAAGCCTACATTGTATCGACTCCCAAACCCCTATTTCTGTTGCCGAATTTTGTTTGTTATTCAGCTTACTGGTAGCCTCTGCTTACCTCCTCAGCTTTGCGGAGCGTCCTATTGCGGTTCATTTATAGGTAATATTTAACTGGCAAAAAAGCAGTTAAAGGAAATTCTTATGCAACGTTCGGATGCGCCCATTGTTTGCTATTATCCCAGAAAAAATTTTGTGGTATCTATAAACTTTTATTAGCTTTTATTAAATTACGCAAGAAAACCGCATCCCGCAGGTGGAGTGCGTCTGACTTTTTTGACTTGATGTTACCAAAACGTTGCTGAGTCTAGAGTTAAAGCTCAACAGTCAAAACTTTGGACTCTAGACTGTGGGTAGCAGTTATATTTAAGCACCACGCTTTAACGCTGCTTCTACCTGCGCGAACTCCTGCTCTAAACGGTCTTTAAGTTTTTTTGGCACAGGACGATTTGGATAAGAACTATAATGTCCTGCTAGGGAGTTTAAAGCAGTTCGCATGGTTGTGAAGGAAGCTAGACCAAAAAGAGAACTATCCCTCTGGTAGCGAGCTGCAAAGTCATTGATTTTCTTACGCGCTTCTGCTTGAGCTGCTGCTTTATCAGGTGAATCTTGTGGTAACTCTAGAGCAGTCCTCAAAGTCGTAACTACAGCTAAGGTATCTTGACGATAATCCCCTGTTAAAGCACCCGGACTGCTGTTACAGCCCATCAAACCAATAACGACAACCAAAACTAGGGGAAGCAGACGTGACCAATAGCGCTTCATAAGCATCAAGTGAAACAATACCTAAATCAACGTCCATCCTATCTTGGATTGGTATCATGGGGATCATCTTATAGGGGGACAGGGTATAGGGTACAGCAGAAGTAAAGGGGACTGGGGATTAGGGACTGGGGATTAGGGATTGGGGTAATGCTAAGGGAGCCTCAAAATGATGTCCGGGGAAATATTGCCCCTCCCGTAACTCATAACCTAAAGTTGCACTTTTCGATACAAAGTATCACGTTGTTGGTAAGGACGTTCTAAACCGGTGATAGCAGCTTGTAAGGTTTCGACTGACATATTAGTACCACCTTGAGCGCCTGCCATTGTTGTGATATGTTCTTCCATTAATGTGCCACCGATATCGTTACAACCGGCCAATAAAGCTTCTGTTGCGCCCGAAAGCCCCAGTTTTACCCAACTCGGTTGATGGTTAGGAATCCAATTTCCTAAGAAAATCCGTGCTACAGCAGTTAGTAGCAGTGCGTCTGATAATATGGGTTGGTCGTGTCCCACACGACGACGTAAAGGTTTGGGTGCTTCTTTGCCGACAAAGGGTAATAAAATAAACTCTGTTATACTGGCAGGATACCCCCGCTGGATGGCAGTTTGTTGGAGACTGCGCAATTTTTCCAAATGCTTTATTTGTTGTTCTGGCGTTTCAATATGCCCTGATAGCATTGTGCTAGTAGTGTGCAAACCTAGTCTATGAGCTGTACTCACAATCGAGAGCCAAGTTGCTGCGTCGATTTTTTCTGGACAAAGAATGCGCCGCACTTCATCATCTAACACTTCAGCTGCTGTTCCTGGCATAGAGTCAACACCAGCATCTCGCAAAGCTATAATGACATCGGCATACTCCAGTCCATCTTGTCTTGCGATGAATTGCACTTCTTGGGGAGAAAAAGCGTGTAGATGCAGTTGGGGAAATTCCTGCTTAATAGTTTCCACAAGCTTAAGGTAATAAGGCAACGATTTTCCGTTGAGCTGCGCTTGTGGGTTTAATCCTCCCTGCATACAAATTTCCGTCGCACCGCGTTGCACAGCATCTGTCGCTTTTTCCAAAATTTGCGCCCAGTCTAACCAGTAAGCACCCGCCTCTGTTTCATCTCGCCGGAAGGCGCAGAAACTACAGTGCTGTTCACAGATGTTGCTGAAGTTGATATTACGGTTAATAACGTAAGTAACAGTGTCACCCGCTTGCTGTTGACGTAGTTTGTCAGCTGTAGCGCGAATAGCGGCGATCGCACTTTGGTCAGTTTGTTTCAACAATATCACTCCCTCTTCGGGAGACAAATCGTACCCACTCAAGGCACGGTCAAGGATAGCATCAACAGTTACAGTAGTAGACACAGTTTATCAAAAGCGAACCACATTTCTTATTCTGACAATCTTCTTGCTAATTGGCATTATTTCGCCTCAGCACAGAATTTATTGAGCTTGGCAGATAATCTAAAAATATCCAGATACTAAATCCTAAAATTAAAAAATTTCTCAAATTTAACCATAAAATTTTAACATAATCAAGCTGACGAAAACTACCAAATGACGCCATTATATAGGTTGTGATACAAACAGCTAGCATCAAAATAGCGTGGCGTGGTTTTAATAGCGCAGCAAAAGGAATTATCCATACTATATATTGAGGCGAAAATACCTTATTTGTAACAATAAATATTAACAAAGCAAGCAGTGTGTAAGCTACTAAGCTATCCACTTTCACCTTTTCTTTTTTTATGTTTTTTTCTTCTCGAAAACGATACCAGCAACTAACTAACATGGAAATGTAGAGAACAATTAATAAGAGGGGCAATACAGCCAGCACTATATTATCTAAAGGAGAAACTATATTCCGCGAACCGTAGCCAGCGATCGTTTTAACTTCTATCAACCCCCACTTGTGTACCAAGCTAATTATCCCAGCCGGTAATGATTCAATTTGTAAACCCCGTTCTTTATGATAATCCAAAAAGGAAAACAGCTTGTCTTTGGTAGTGATGAGAAATGGTAAAAAACTCAGAAAAATTGCACCAAGAGTTCCCAAGCATATATTTAAAATGGCACGATAGGATTTATTGGTGAAAAAATAAAGTGTAAAGACGGGAAGCAACACCAAAGGATAAAGTTTCGCAGCTACACCCAATCCAAGACAAATACCTGCTAAGGTAGGACGATTAGATAAGACAGCAACTAAAGCTACAACTGTTAATACTGTAGGAAATAAATCATATCTCCAGAGTAGAACTGGTGAAATTATTAATGCAAATAATGTGTAGAAAATTAAGGCTCTTATTGTTTGACGTTGAGAAGCATACATTGATACCACTTGTACCAAGAGCAGCATATTTATTGTGCTGAATACTATGTTTTCTAACAAAAATAAAAAGGCATATATATAATAATTTTTTGCAAGCCCTAATCCTACCATTCTGGGTAAAACAAAAGGTAAAATTGCAAATGGCGGATATTCTAAATTAAAATCTCGATAGGGCAATTTACCTTCTAGTAAGTAAAGCGAAGACTTGTAGTAAATATTTAAATCATGAGTTCCCACCATCTTAAAAATAGTCAATAGACCTACAATAAGTAGCCCTAACACTTGAATTGCTACTATCCACAATATCCGTCTCTGAATTTTTATTTCTTCGAGTCGCATCTTTTTAGACTCTATTACTTTAAATATTTACGTTAGTTAAATTTTATTCTTTAGCCGCCATAGTCTCCCGTTTTTGTAAACATTTTCAATAAGAAATGTCTTTTCCAGGTTTGATTTAAATTGTTTTGAGGGATTATATAAAAAGACATCACTGAAGCCATTAGGAATTTGGGGTAAATTGGGTTCTGTGAGTAACTGCATTTGCACATTTGATTTTAGCAAATGACTCAGAGACATAATATCTCCAATATTAAGGGAATAATTACTACTGATAAAAAGTGGTTTCATGGAGCTGTTGATTATTCCAGCTATTTGAGGATTTGCGTGGCTTCCTTTATTCCACCATGTCTCTGCTTGAGAACTGACTGCACACGATAAAACTCCAGTAGAAATAACTGCTACCAAAACTAATTTCCAAAATCTGCGTTGTAGCACTTTATTAGAGATAATTTGGCTTGCTAATAAGTAAGCAACAGCTAGTTGAATACCTACATAACAGGGGATGATGTATCGAGAGCGAAGACTCAGCTTGCCTCCAAGAAGAACATCATTTAATATGACAACTAAAGCAGGCACTCCAGATAAGGTAAAAATAAATAGCCAAACTTGGTTTGCAGTTCGGCTATATATAAAATAAAAAGAAAATACTACTAATATGAGTAATAAGGGAACTAGATATCGACCCCAACGCAAACCAGGAATATTTAAATCTGGAAAAAATGGTTCATAGCGCCAAAAATCACCAAACAAATAACTGTTATTACTCGTCCACCCTGCGACTAAAGCTGATATTGATTGTCTTTTTTGAGCGCTACTTGTTGTCTGTTCGACTTGCGACAAGTTATTAATAAGAACTAAAATCCAAGGTACGAAAGCCAGAAAACCAGCACTTGCTGCTACCAAGTATGCTTTAACGAGTTTAGTAAATCGAAAGCCTTGAATAACAAATACGTAGATACCGTGAGCAACCGTGACCAACGCAGAAAACAAGAATGTGTACAGTCCTAGTGCTACTGTGATGGCATACATCACCCAAAGCTGCTTGCTACTTAGCCGGATTGCTCGTAAGAGTGTAGCACTTGCAACTAAAATAGTCACCGTCCATAAACTGAACTGCCGTGCTTCTTGGGCATACAATACATGAAAGGGAGAGACTGCTAAAAGTGCGACAGCCATCCATCCTGTGATAGGTGATTGAAATAATTCTAGGCACAGCCAATAAATCCAAGGAAACGCAACCAAGCTAATGATTGCTGATAAACTTCGGGTGACTGCGATTGAATTTCCAAAAATTTGCACCCATAATCTTACAAGTACGTAATAAAGTGGAGGGTGCTGAGCATCTTCCACTGCCAAAGAGTTGATTGTGTCAATGACACTTTTTTCTAGATTAGGGTACTGATACTTCCTGACAGATTCAACACCAATGACTTGTCCGTTAAACACTTGCTGGACAAACTCGTTCTTAGTGTAACCAGACATCCGTAGTCCAGTATAAGCCTCATCGTGCCAGTAGACTTTTTGCTCAAGATTAATAAAGCGAAAAAATATCCCCAAACCTAGCAAAACAATAATGAGAACCTTAAGCCAAGTTGTTAGCTGTTTTGGGAAGAGCCGTTCTCTACTGGTTGTTCGCATTGGTAAAAAACAAAGTATCTAGCTCCGTTTATTTTCGGCTGTTTACAGCAGGTATGTCAAAAGTACGACTGTAATACATAGTAGATACTTATAATATACATAGACATAGTTTGGCGAATTATAACAATAATTTATAAAATTTATTATAACTTTACAAATTTAGTATCAAACATACAGCAGCAATATTGGCGTCAGAAGTCAGAAGTAAGATTTGCTCCTTTATCTGGCTCTTAAGTTGAAAATATAGGATTCTGATTTGATTTTTGAAATACACGCTTCTGTGGGCAATGCCCACTATATCTGGGTTATATCTAAGTTTTGCTAAGCATTGCCCACCCTACAGAATACTTAATTTTTTTCAAAAATCAAACCGGATTGCTATATATATAGCAGGGAGCAGGGAACAGGGAACTCTTAACAGGGAACAAACTTGAAAGTCTGAACAAAAGCCTTTTCGATATCAACCAAAGAGGATTAAAGCCCTGACTACGAAATTATTCAAGGTTGTGTTACCAGCCTTGATATTATTTGCAAAATTAGTGAAAATCATTTTCCAAATAATCATTATCTAAATGAGTATCATCGAACCTAATTCCCTCTTGCCAGTACCTACTGGCGCATTACAAATTCCAGAATTACCGAGAGCAACGATAAACCCAGATGGTGAACCTCTCTTGTCTCTGGTGATTCCGACTTACAAAGAGGCTGCAAATATCCAAAAAATCGTTTCTATATTAAACAACTTGTTAGATGAGTTTATACCAGGAAACTACGAGCTGATTGTCGTAGACGATGATAGTCCAGATGGTACTTGGAAGATTGCACAGTCTTTAATGGAAGAATATCCGCAACTGCGGGTAATGCGACGACAGCATGAAAGGGGACTATCCAGTGCAGTGATTCGTGGATGGCAAACAGCCACAGGACGTATTTTAGGAGTGATAGATGCTGATTTGCAACATCCACCTCATGTGCTGTTGCAACTGTTGCAAGCTATTGAACAAGGAGCAGATTTAGCTGTCGCTAGCCGTCATGTAGAAGGCGGTGGAGTCAGCAGCTGGAGTTTTGTTAGGCGTTTCTTGTCACGAGGCGCTCAGTTATTAGGATTGATCATCTTACCAGGGGTTCTCTCACGAGTGTCAGACCCGATGAGTGGTTATTTTATGCTCCGTCGGGACTGTATAGTCGGTCAAACGCTCAATCCTGTGGGATACAAAATTCTGCTGGAAACTATCGGACGCGGAAACGTCGGCAAAATTGCGGAAGTTGGCTATGTGTTCAGTGAGCGCAAAGAGGGTGAAAGTAAGGTAACGTGGAAGCAATATGTTGATTACATCCATCACCTCATCCTCTTACGGGTATCTACAGGGCGACTTAGACGATTCAGTCAAGCCACTCAACGCGTCGGTTTCCCCATCGATCGCTTCCTCCGTTTTGGCTTGGTGGGACTATCCGGGGTATTTGTAGATATGGTAGTGCTTTACTTGCTCAGTGACCCAACGACGTTGGCTTTGCCTCTGACACGCAGCAAAATTATTGCAGGTGAAGTGGCAATTGTCAATAATTTCTTGTGGAATGATATGTGGACTTTTGCTGATGTCAGTAGAGCGCAGCGGCAATGGCGTCAGCGCTTGAAGCGGTTTTTGAAATTTAATATGATCTGTCTTGCCGGATTGGTGTTGAATGTGTTGGTGTTGAACTTGGTGTTCAATTTCGTCATTCCCAACCGCTACATTGCTAACCTGATTGCGATTGCGGTGGCTACTGTTTGGAACTTTTGGGTGAACTTGAAGCTGAGTTGGCGCGTCACACAAGTGAAATAACAGAAGGGAACAAAGAGTGATGAGTTATGAGTTATTAGTTATAAGTGATAACTCCTAATTTATGAATTTAGTCCTTAAAACTCAAAACTCAAAACTCAAAACTCTATTACTGCTGATGGTATGGGTCTTGCTCGCCATCGGTTTGCGCTTAACTCACTTAAGTGCTAAACCCCCTTGGACTGACGAGTTTTCTACTCTGGTGTTTAGCCTCGGTAATAGCTTTTTGCCAGTACCGTTAGATCAGCCGATCTCTGTCGATGTCCTATTACAACCACTACAACCACAACCGACAGTTACCATAAAAGATGTCTGGAAACATCTATCGAGTGAAAGCAATCATCCGCCGCTTTACTTTTTCCTGACTCACTGGTGGATGCGCCTGTTTCCCACACATGAGGGTTTAGTGTCCTTGTGGGGAGCGCGATCGCTCGCTGCTGTTTTCGGTGCTGCATCTATTCCAGCTGTTTATGCTTTAAGCAAGCTCGCATTTCGTTCCCGTCTAGTGAGCCATTTCGCGGCTGCAATGATGGCAATATCACCCTATGGCATTTTTTTAGCACAAGAAGCCCGTCATTACACTTTAGCAATCTTGTGGGTTATTGCTTCGCTCGCTTGCTTAGTCATTGCCAGTGGCCACATCCAAAACCGTACTCAAATACCCATCTGGGTAGCCCTCTCGTGGGTGGGGATTAATGCTATAGGCATTGCTACTCACTACTTTTTCACTCTCACCCTCTGTAGCGAAGCGTTGGTTTTGTTGTTTCTTGCTTGGCGACAGTGGACAAGGAAAATAAGGGCGCAAGATCCCCCTCATCCCCCTCATCCTCCTCATTCCCCCAGCCCCTCAGCTCCTTGGTTGCGAATCTACGCTGTTGCTGCGGGTACATTTGTAGCGGGTTTAGTTTGGCTACCCGTGTTTCTACAGAACAGTTATGGAGGTAAGTTAACTGAATGGATTCAAGGTCCACGTACTGGAATGGCTTGGGTTAACCCAATTTTTCAAGCAATAGCCGCATGGATTACAATGATTTCCTTGCTACCAGTGGAAGCACCACACTTAGGGGTTGTGATTGTTTCTGGAATATTAATGCTCATTTTCTTTATCTGGGCAGTACCAATTTTAGTGCGTGGGATTAAAGTTCAACTTAAACAACCACAAACCCGTTTGATGGTTCAGGTGTTTGTTGGTTTGGTTAGCGGAGCGATCGCTTTATTTTTTATTTTTACCTATTTTTTTGGTATTGACCTCACACGGGGCGCTCGTTATAACTTTGTTTACTTTCCCGCTGTCATAGTTCTACTTGGGGCAAGTTTGGCAGTTTGTTGGCATCATCCCACATTGGCGAAAGGGAGATGGGGAATAAATGGCAAAAAAGCTGTGGTAATAATTTGGTTAATGGGATTGGTAAGCGCTATCACCGTTGTGTGCAATCTAGGCTATCAAAAATATTACCGTCCCGACTTATTTGTACAACTCATTGAGCAAACATCCCATGTGCCTGTACTCATTTCCACAACCCAAAAAACTCATGTACACATTGGGGAAATGATGGGAATCGCCAGGGAATTCAAATTTACCAAAGTTCTCAACCGAGCAAACTTCGGATCAGACTTGTCTCAAAATTCAATTCAAAATACAAAATATACATCACCTCTATTTCTCCTAGCACATCAAGATGAAGACCCTAGTACTTCCACCTCTGCACTGCAAAATACATTAAAGACGCTACCACGTCCTTTTGACTTATGGTTAGTAAACTTTTATGCTAACGAACCAAAGGAAGTGAAAAACTGTGTTGCAAACACAAAATCGTTACCAGCAGTCAACGGCTACGAATACAAACTGTATCATTGTGTTGACACTCCCCATGCCTAAAAGGGCGGGGGCTTACGCCCTCCCATTTTCAGTCATGACTCAAGAGTCAAAAATCAAAAATTATTCTTCCACTCCTCCACTACCCACCTCACTTATCGAAGTCTTCCGGAACAGGTACTGATGACAAACCAGCTATTGTTCGTAAGTTTTGGCTACGAATCAACTCAGTAAAGTCTAATCCAGAACGCTTTTCAATCTTTGCTACCGCTTCAATTGCAGATAACAGATGTTCTGCTGCTTCAGCTTCCGAGTAACCGCGTCGTTGCGCGACACGGATGGCGGCTTCATCAGCATTTAACTCTGTTTGCTGGGAACGGTTACTGCGCCAAATGCGAAGCATAGCCAGCGTAGTTAATCCACCGGCGACAACTACACCCACTGCATCTGCTTGGGCTGATTCTACAAATGCGCCCAAAAGACCGGCGATCGCCGCACCTTGATAAATATCAGGTTTAAACCACTTGACTCCCATCAACCAGTTCACAGTCCGTAATAGTAATAAATCGCGTTGCGGTTTCGTCAGGCGACGCCATAAATCGAAATTAATATAGATTGGTCGTTCACTGTTCCAAGGCAATGGAAATGTTGCGTCAATCACTTTTGGCTGTTCAGGTTTGCTGACGATTTTTGTCAGCATTCGACCAGAAGCAGGCATCAAATCTAGCAAACGGCGAATTTCAGCGTTTGGTTCCATGTTTAATCAGCTTAGTATCCCTGCTTGTTTATAGCGGGGAGAATCAAAAACCTTTTAATATATATATGCTTATGCTTAGAATACCTGGTTTATAGGCTTCAATGGCAACCACAAGTCTAACGACTTTGTATAGTCATGCATAATTGATACAAGTAATGCCATATGGCTCATAACTCATGACTATGGATGCTTTTGCTCCAACGCCACCTGAATGGACAAACACGGCAATTCATGCTAATGAATTTTGCTGTCCTAACTGTCACTCAAGTAGTTTGGAAGCTGTACAAGTTTGGATAAATCGTCGTTCGCCTGTGATGATGGAAGACTATCGTCGCAAATGGCAAGAATTTTACCAGTGTCATTGTGGTTGTGTATGGTGGGCTTGGAGTAGCGATCGCCCTCCAACAAATCTCAAGGATCAATATTAACTTCCGTGACCCTTGAATCACCGTGTTTGATTCAAAACTGGAAATTAAGTTTAACAGTTTCTCCATTTCCACTCAAAACGAGTATTATTGAATATCCAGCTGTCCTTACCTAGGATAGCTTTGCAGTATTTATACTTACTATTCTTTCAAGATAACGGTAAGTTAAGCTGTGGATGGTTGTTCACAGCAATAAATGAGGTGGTTCAAGGGGAGCATTCTGCTAAGCATACATCCAAATTCAGTTAGATTTTTTCAATAAAAGCTAAAAAATCTAAATCATGGGTATGGTTTACAGACTTAATGTCAGTTAAGCTATCAATTGTTTGTATGTGCAAAGGCTGGAGAATTAGCAAAATGTAGTTTTGTAGAGGTATGTATAAAATTTTATGAAAGCTTCAAACAAGCTGACAGATATTTTTTTTAGTATTTTGGGTTAAACCTATCAAATGTCTGGTGATAACATTGCCATGAATGCACATCGAGGATCTGCTGTGCTGAGTTCTGCAACTTTAAAAGTGCAGCCAACTGCAACAGGACCAGCTGAAAATAATCGCCTGCGGCTGCTCTCTGGCTCTGCCAATGTACCACTGTCTCAAGAAGTTGCTCGTTACTTGGGCATGGACTTGGGACCAATGATTCGCAAACGATTTGCAGATGGAGAACTATATATTCAAATCCAGGAATCGATACGGGGCTGTGATGTTTATCTCATCCAGCCCTGTTGTCGTCCTGTGAATGACCATTTGATGGAACTGCTGATTATGATTGATGCCTGTCGGCGTGCTTCCGCACGGCAGGTAACGGCAGTCCTTCCTTATTATGGTTATGCCCGCGCTGACCGCAAAACCGCAGGAAGAGAGTCAATCACTGCCAAGCTGGTGGCAAATCTCATGACAGAAGCAGGTGCCAACCGTATTCTGGCAATGGATTTGCACTCAGCTCAGATTCAAGGCTATTTCGATATACCGCTAGATCACGTCTACGGTTCTCCAGTGTTGCTCGATTATCTCGCGAGCAAAGAACTGCCTGACCTTGTCGTGGTTTCCCCAGATGTGGGTGGTGTAGCACGAGCTAGAGCATTTGCGAAAAAGCTCAACGATGCGCCCTTGGCGATTATCGATAAACGTCGTCAGGCTCACAACGTTGCCGAAGTGTTAAATGTCATCGGTGATGTCAAGGACAAAACAGCAGTGCTGGTGGATGACATCATAGACACTGGCGGTACCATCGCTGCGGGAGCAAAACTGCTGCGTGAGGAAGGAGCTCGTCAGGTGTATGCCTGTGCCACTCATGCGGTGTTCTCGCCACCTGCGATTGAGCGCTTGTCAAGTGGCGTATTTGAGGAAGTCATTGTCACAAATACGATTCCAGTCGCAGAAAGCGATACTCCGGGGGAGTCGCTGCGCGAACGCTTTCCACAGTTAGTAGTGCTGTCAGTGGCTAATCTGCTTGGGGAAACCATCTGGCGGATTCATGAAGACAGCTCTGTAAGTAGTATGTTCCGCTAGCGAAGGCAAAACAGTCATCTCAATTACAATTGTCCATTGATCGTGAAGGATGAAGGATGAAGTTTTTCAGATTTCATCCTTTATTTTTTATTTAGACTTTATAAGGGGTAGATTGAAAACCCCGTGCTTTTAAGCCTTGTCATTACCAACATCTTTTAAAGTGAAGTAGGGGTGTATTAGAGTCAGAGTATGGAGTTGGAAAATTTCACAGACCTCCAAACGTGGGCAGCTGAACAATGGGGAGATGCCAAGTTAGGGGACAGTCGTCGGACACAAAGAGCGAGAGTGCTTCGCACACGCTTCGCGAACGCTGTCGGTGCAGCGATCGCTGCCAACCCAAAAGGGAGTTTACCAGATATGATGCAAGGCTGGAATGAAATTCGTGCTGCGTATCGATTATTTGGGGAAGACGATGTTAGTCACAAGGCATTAATTCAACCTCACATTACGGCGACGAAACAGAGGGCGGCGGAAATAAAATCCAATGTTGTTTTATTTATTCAAGACACAACAGAACTAGACTACACTCATCATCGGCAAGTTAAGGGATTAGGGCATATTGGTGATGGCTTCATGTTGAGGAATAATGCTACACAGTTGTTTAGCAGTAGTACCGATACCCGTAAATCCACAAATTTTAGGATTGGCAGGACAAATACCTTGGCTGCGTAGTCAAAACAAGAAAAATGATGACACTCAGGTGGAACCTCTGCCAGAACTCTTGAGAACAGAAGGTGAAGGAGAAATTTGGGCAGAGATGGTTGAGTCCATCGGCATTGCACCAACACCAGAAACGGGGTCAATGTGGGTAAGTGTCGGAGACAGGGGCAGTGATATTTTTTCCTACCTTCGACGAGCTAAAGCCTTGTACTGGCACTGTTTAGTACGAGTCACTCAAAACCGAGTGATTAGTAAACCTGATGGCACAAAAGGGTATCTTAAGGCATTTGCACGTTCTTTACAACCAATGGCAGAGAAAACTGTTGTCTTGCGTGGGCGCAACGGAGAACCTAAACGTAACGTTAACTTACAAGTAGCTTGGTCTCAATTGACCATTCAACCTCCAGCAATCGGCTGTGAACGAAAACAACAACCAATAGATGGTTGTTGTTTTCGTTGTTGGGAACCACAAGGGGATAAGGACAGTGGATTTTATTTACCACTGTCGCTATCAATGATCGCGCGCATGCCCTGATGCAACTAGATTGGTATGCTACACGTTGGTTAATTGAGGAGTATCACAAGTGCCTCAAAACTGGTTGTGCTGTGGAACAACGTCAATTGGAGTCAGCTTCATCATTGGTTACACTACTTGGCTTTTTTGCTATAGTTTCCGTCAGATTATTACAGTTACGCAATCTCAGTCGCAGCCATCCTCAACTCTTGGCACAAGAGTACGTGCCTTCAATTATGTTAAAGGTCTTAGTTGCTCGTCTTGGGTTGACAAATTGCCAGTTGACTCTAGGTGAATTCTTTTTAGCGATCGCTCGTTTAGGTGGTTTTCTTGGTTGCAAATCTGATGGTCTACCCGGTTGGCAGACCTTATGGCGAGGCTGGTTGCGATTACAAGATATGTGTTGGGCTGCCAATTTTATGACCCTGTCACTTTAAAAGATGTTGGTAATGACAAGGCTTTTAAGCCGGGGATGAAAACCACTTTAAGGCAGGGTTTACCCTGCCGTGATGTTTGGTTTGGGAAGTTTAGAAATGTATTTCCGAACTAAGTCAGACATGGAACAACCTTGTTTTTTCGCTTCTTGTTGTAACTGAAGGAATTCATACTCAGATACTCTGATATCTAGCTTTTTTGTTCTTGACATATCCCGCCAATCGTCAGCACAATTAAGTATAACAGGCACGGTAATCAACCTGTATAAAAACCTAACTGCCTAACGGCTTTTCTGTTCCTTGACAATTGAACGCCACTTGCTACAACGGGGGGAACCCCCAAGGACGCAGTGGCTCATCTATGCGGTTCTACTGCATTGTTCTAGTTTCCTCCTAGCAGTAGGTAAAAGATTCAAACGGAGCTAGACGAATCAGAATTCTGAAACGATTTGTTTCAATCTAAACAGGACTTGCAAAAAATGCAATTACCGCTCTTGCCTCGGAAAGTTAACGCTTGGGGAGAGTCCCACCTCTGGGTTAGATGACGCAAGGAACCTAATCTAAGTGGTCTCGATGAACCAAGAATCCCCTGGCTTTACGAACAAATGAGCGTAGCGAAATTTGTTCAGCCAGGGGAGTGTCAATTAGACTGGTTCATTAGCTGGTACAGCCAGCAGCCGGGGAATTAGCATATGAGCAGGTTGTTCCAGGATAAACCGGACACAACGTGCAATATCCTCAGGCTGTAATGCTCCTCCAGAAAAGACAAAATCTTTGTTCTTCTCATCCCAGTTCTGGTAAAGTCCCGTATCCACTGTTCCTGGTTCAATACAAGCAACACCAATACCAGTTCCAGCTAGTTCCATTCGCAGCGAATCTGTAAATGCTTCAATTGCAAACTTTGTCCCACAGTAAGCGCCTATGTTGGGAACTGTTTTTAAACCAGAAATACTGGAAGTGTGGATTAAAAAACCGCTACCGCTTTGTTTAAAGTATCGCAGCGCCGTGTAAGCCATTCGATAAACAGACTCAACGTTGATGCGTACCATATCACAGATTTTTTCGATGTCCACTTCTTCAATGGAACCGACAGCCATCACACCCGCATTACTAAAAACCACATCCAGCTGACCAAATGCTTGGATAGCTGTATCTACCAATTTTTGTGGTAAACCCGGATCTGTAATTTCACCTGGTACAGCTTTGGCATTCTTAAAACTAGACACAAGTCGTTCTAGCTTATCTTGAGAGCGGGCAGTAAGTACTAATTTCATGCCCGCTGCATCCAAATCCCTAGCGACTGCTTCGCCAATTCCTCCACTAGCTCCGGTAATAATGGCGACCTTGTTCTGTAGCTCCATAAGTTTGTTCCTTCAGTAAGAAAATTAACTTTCACTTGCTCGGTAAGTCATGAAATACTCATGATTTGCTGCATCCGTTTGAGATTTGCGAAATGGTAGATTTAGATGAAAATGCTGCTTGTGTCACCATCTGACCACTTAATATCTGGTATCACAGACTGTTGATAGTTACCAAATGGATACTAATAGGACGAGTAAGGATGCGTGAAGGAAAATACCATTGTCCAGTGGAAGTCACCCTAGAGGTTATTAGTGGTAAGTGGAAATGTGTCATCTTATGGTGGCTTAGACAAGAGTCGAAACGTTTTAGTGAATTGAAGCAATTAATTCCGGGAATATCACAAAAGATACTGACGCAACAACTGCGTGAACTAGAAACCCACGGTTTGATACGGCGCGAAGTTTATCAAGAGAAACCTCCTCGGGTTGAATACTCACTAACCCCATTAGGCGAATCAGTTCGACCAATTACAGATTTGATGTGTGAATGGGGCATACAGCGTATGCCAGGATATGAATTTGGTTATATGAAGAATGCTCATAAGTTTTAGGGTTTAGAGTGGCGTGTAGAAGGGGTGTGGTCATGTCATTCACGCAATTACGATTTCCCTGCGGACGCTCTACTTTTAATCATAGATTGTGAATATTGTCAACCATTGCTGCTTCTATTTTTCGGAATACTCAAACCAAACGGTGAAGTCATAGCTTGGCAATATCAACCATACGACTTCAATGAAAATTCTACAAATAAGTTTAAATAGCGTTATTCTGGCAGGTTTACTTTTTATCGAACCTGCTCATACAAATAATTTTGCAAGCCAATATAAGATGTTGCTTGTAGTTGCAGAAGTTTATCGTCAACAACTCTGGTTGTATGAAAATAAAAAACAGAGTATTGATGACCGCATTGTCAGTTTAACCCAACCACATATTCGTCCAATTGTCCGAGGAAAAGCAGGTAAATCCGTGGAATTTGGCGCAAAACTGTCTGCTAGTTGCTTTGAAGGATATGTATTTTTAGCAGGGCTATTTCATTCTAAAAAGTTGCTTGAGTGTGTCTAAGCCAAAAGAACATAATCGTTGAGCTTGGGCCATATTTTCAAACATTTGGTCACGATATATAGCGGTTCTCGGTTGAGTCCAACACAGTCTGGTAAAATTTGACCAGAGTATATTAATCAGATTTTTATGAAAGCTTACGACCAAGATCTGCGTCAAAAAATTATTGATGCTTTTCGGAATCGAGAAGGTCGCAAGTGAAAGCTGGCAAAACGCTTTGATGTAAGTCTAAGTTTTATACAAACGTTAATAGGGCGGTATTTAGACACAGGAAGTATAGAACCATTACCACATAAAAGTGGTAATCCACCCAAAATTAAAGAGGAGCATTATCCAATTTTACAAAAACTGGTAGAAGAGAATAATGATAGTACTCTGGAAGAATTATGCTCCCAAATGGAGTTAAAAAGTCAGGTAAAAATTAGTCGCTCAGGAATGGGTAAAATGTTACAAAAGCTCAAATTGACCCGACAAAAAAACGTTACACGCGGCGGAGCAAGACACGGACAGAGTAAAAAAGTTGAGACAAGAGTTTTGGGAAATTATCCGTACATTTGACTTCAATAATTTGGTTTTTGTTGATGAGTCAGGGGTAAATATAGCTATGACTAGGCTCTATGCTAGGGCGTTAAAGGGAAAAAGAGCGCACGGTGCTCGTCCAGACAAGCGTGGTAAAAATGTAACTATCATTGGGGCGTTCGCGCAGCGTGTCCGAAGGACTCTCGCAACCCGTGGGATTGTTGGTGCAATGAGTTTTAAAGGTGGAAATGATAAAAACGCATTATTAACTTATATCAAACAAGCCTTAGTTCCGAATTTATGGGAGGGGGCGTGTGTAGTAATGGATAATTTTAGCTCTCATAAGGTGACAGGAATTAAAGAAGCTATTGAATCTGTTGGTGCTCATTTGATTTATTTATCACCATATTCGCCAGACTTTTCGCAAGAGCGAAAATTTTTGGTCAAAAATCAAAGAATTTTTACGCTCACAAGCTACTCGCACTTACTCTGATTTAGATAAAGCAATTACAGAAGCTTTTGAAACTATTAATTTAAGTGACATTATTGGTTGGTTCAAACATTGTGGTTATTGTATTGCAGTCAACTGAGAACCGCTATAATCAATCCTTATCTTGCTTTTTTCTGACTTTTTCAGCAAGCCCTAATTTATTTTAAGAAAAAAATAGCTATGATGTCACAAAAAAACGAAACTGCGGTTTTGATTCTAACTCTGGTGATTACACTGGGATTAGTAAATGCTGTTTATTGGTGGCTGAATCGTTCTGGTATTAACATAAGTTCTTTTAGCAACAATCAATCACAACAAGTTGCCTCGAATATTGAAAATATTGAAAACTTTGCCCAAGTACCAAATATCCCCTCTGGCTTATTTAGCTATGGTGGTAGCACCACTTGGGCACCAATCCGCAAAGAAGTTGATTCAGCTATTCAAACTGTCTTTCCTCAATTTCAACTACGCTACACCAACCCCACTTCAGGCGCACCTGGTTCAGGTAGTGGCATCAAAATGCTGTTAAATAACCAATTAGCTTTTTCTCAGTCATCGCGCCCAATTAAAAATGAGGAATACCAACAAGCGCAACAACGGGGCTTTACACTTAAAGAAATACCTGTAGCAATTGATGGTATTGCGATCGCAGTGAACCCCAGTCTCAACATCCCTGGTTTAACAGTTGCTCAAGTCAAAGAAATATACACAGGTAAAATTACTAACTGGCAGCAAGTAGGCGGTCCCAACCTACCGATAATACCTTACTCTCGCCGTATAGAAGAAGGTGGCACCGTCGAATTTTTCGACGATAACATTTTGGGGGGTGAAAAGTTTGGGGAAAATGTGCAATATATTCCTACGACAACCGAAGCCTTGAGAGAAGTAGCGAAAAATACTGGTGCTATGTACTACGCCTCTGCTCCTGAAGTTGTCGGACAATGTAGTGTTAAATCCCTGCCATTGGGAAAAACAGCCGATAAACTGGTTCCACCCTATCAGGAACCATTCGTTCCTCTTTCTGAGTGTTCGCAAAAGCGTAACCAACTCAATGCAGCTGCTTTCCAAAGTGATCAGTACCCGATCACTCGACGGTTATTTGTGATTGTGAAACAAAATGGTCAAACAGACCAGCAAGCAGGAGAAGCTTATGCTAGGTTACTGCTGACAAATCAAGGTCAGGAATTAATTTCTAAAGCTGGATTTGTTAGAATTCGCTGATTGAGAAGAACTCAGCTTGGGCTGAAGGCAGTTTAAAGGGAGATTGTGGATGGAAGAATTCTTTTTTCTCTCGCCTTTAAATTGAAAGAGCCACTGTAGTGGATTGGTTTTGCAGCATAAACCAAATGGCGCGGGCTTAGTATTATAGCGCTTCTTGTTTGGATGAAGTACAGATAAATCTCGTGTTCATCTGTGTCCATCTGTGGTTCTTATTTCTTAATGTATTGCACTCAACACCACCAAGCGCTATTCCTCACCACCCAGTCAGACAGAATTCGCAATGAATTCTGACGTAAATTGCTGAGTTGTTTCTGGCTCAAATAAATTGTGCAAGACATCTTGGGTGGTCAAGCTTTGCTTGCCTAAAGTGGAACCAAGTTCCACTACCACCCAAGCGTCGCAAAAAAGTGGCTGGTCGTCCTAGTAGCATATACTACATTTTTGCTCCAGAGATTATTCCTCAATGTTCAATCCAGCCCTTGCCGTTGGGGCACAAACAAGGGCAATTTGTTGCTCCCTACCAAGAAGCTCTTGTCCTCCCTTATGAATTTCCTGGTAAATGAAACAAATTGAACATTCAGGCTTTTGAATCCGGAAAGTAGGCAATTATGTGCAATCTGTTTGTGGTGGTCAAACAGATTGGTCAAATCAAGCAGCAAGTAGGCGTCGGTGTCGTTAACTTACTGCTAACTCAGCAGGGATACCGAACTCATTACCCAAGTAGGGTGTGTCAAAATTCGCTCTCCACAGCATTCTGTCTTGCTTTAGCTGGCTCTGTTAATGGACTCTGCTGGCAAGCAAATAAGATTGTCGCCTTGAGTGAGGATTAATCCGCGTTGACGCAGTTTGCCCATCAAGCGGGTGACGGTGACACGGGTCGAACCGATCGCACTGCCAATTTGGGCATGAGTGAGGGGGAACGGCAGGCAATAACCGCGAATCACATCTGGATCCGTTTCACTCATTGCTGGCTCTCCATATTCCTCAATCAACAATGTGAGGAATCCTAAGAGTCGGTCAATTGTGCGGCGTTGTCCTAAGGCACTCAGCCACAGCAGTTTGCGCTGGTGCTGATACCTAAAGGCATCCATAACTTCGCGGCGGAAGTGAGGCCAGTTGTCTAAATCGTGCCAGTACATCCACAGCACCGCAGTTTGATCAACGTGGGCGTAAGCCTGGAGTGTGAACGGTGACTGAGCAACAATTTCAAACGGTTGTCCCGCACCAACAAACCCTAAGAAAGCTTCTTCTGGGGTTCTGTTGATACGTCGAGATGTTAGCTGACTGGCAGTTGCACTAACCTGGGCGGTTCCCACCATGCGGATCGCGCCCCTTTGAACCAAGTACAGCAATCCAGGTCGGGCTGGAATGCGTTCATCTTTGCTAAAGGTGCGGCAGCGGTAGTGTTCCTGAGCCCAATCAAGAATTCGTTGCCAAGTCAAAAAAGGACGTGATGCCTCAGAAAAGGAGGATGGAGATTGCATAGGTAACTAAGAGCGTTCGGCTGAAGACAAAGACGTCATAAAAAGGTGCAAGGAGTGCCTTTTTGTTGGCACTTCAGGCATTAAACCTAGCCGTGCCAGTCATCCAAAAGGTAGAAAGCTATATTCTACTCTTTTGTTATACTTCTTACTGTACAATGATGGTAGTAAAATTTACCCCTTATTAATTAAATTTTGCACAATTCTAATTTTTCTTTTTGTAAATTAAAGTTATATCCTAAGACAGATGACATAAAACCAACACCTTCAGATAACAGTGAGTTTACCTGAGAATTCTCTGCATAAAAGTTTACTGGTTAGTAAATACACAGCAATTAAGCAGTTAATATACAGCATTTTAGATACAAGCTTAAGTATTTATACTAAAAACAGACTTATAATATGTACAACATATAAAAATATTCCTCTATCTCAGGGTAGAGATGAAAATAAAATTATTTATATTTCAGGCATAGCTTTGCAGATCTCAAAATCTGAGAAATTTCCCGCTATGGAGATTGCCAACGGCATTGTTTCTCATATTTCAGCAAACTATGACCAAGATTTCAAAATTCAAATCGTTTCCCCTGGCTGGATTCATTTGGAAGTGACTCACCCGCTGTTGGCTGCTTGGTTACAAAACCTCGCCCTTGGCACAGCAGGACAAATCAATTCAAAATTCAAAATATCTCCTGCGGACACGCTACGCGTTAGTGAAACTCCTCCAAAGGAGGCACAAAATTCAAAATTAAAGCTCTCTCCCTCATCCCCCTCACTCCCTCACTCCCTCACTCCCTCATCCCCCTCACTCCCTCACTCCCTCACTCCCTCATCCTCATTCACTGCTCAATACGCTCATGCACGCTGCTGCTCACTAGTGCGGTTGGCGATTGTTGAGGGATTGATCCAACAGGGGGAACCAAATCAAGAGGATAGTGAAAGTTCTAAGCAAAGGCTTTTGTCAAGCATTCTTATGCCTAATCCTATTCCTTGGCTGAACTGTGATGAAAAACTCCGCTTCCATCACCCTGCTTCCTATCGCCTCATTAACGAGTTAGTACGAGTGGTAGACTCTTTGGCGTTTCCCAATTTGGGTGGATCACTCAACTGGGAAAAAGCTGCGACCTCTTTAAGTCGAGCTTTTGAAACTTTCTGGTCTAAATGCCGGATTTTTGGCGAGGTGAAAACTGCCTCCCCAGAACTCGCTCAAGCTAGAATCGGCTTAGTCTTGGCTACACAGTCAGTCTTAAAATTCTTGCTGGAAGAAAAATTAGGTATGATTGCGCCTTATGAAGTATAAACAATAAAGCCTACAAAAAATAAACTTTTTTTAACAACTATTGACTCGTCTGATCCAGCAATGTATATTATCTGGTGTGTGAGGAGCGAACCAGCAAGAGCACCGAGACGAAACACGGCCAGTCGTCGGTGCTCTTTCTGATTTTGTTAGTTGTTCATTGTTAGTAGTTGATTGTTGTTTTTTATCAGTAACCACTTACTGCTAAGACAGCAAAAATTTTTCAATAGCTGCTGCGGCTCCGTCTTGTTCAACGTCAGGAGCCACCCACTGGGCGATCGCTTGCACTGCTTCTGGTGCATTACCCATAGCGACACCAATGCCAGCATACTCTAACATTTCCACATCGTTGAAATTATCGCCAATCGTCATAACGTTGGCTCTGTGCAGTCCCAGTAATTCTTCAGCTAAATAACGAACTCCAGCACCCTTGTTGACACTTGGGTTAGTCGCTTCAAAAAACGTGGCAACAGATGTGGTGAGATACAATTCGGCTGGAGTGTATTGGCGGCGCAAATTTCCCAGCAACTGTTGAATAACATTTGTGTCGTCGCACAAAGCCAAAACTTTTGTCGGTTCGTTGCTGGTGACTTGGCGTAAGTCTCCCACAGCAATAGGGGTAATACCACTACGTTCTGCGTAAAGTGCAGTTTCTCTGGTGATCTCACGTACGTAGAGTTGGTCATTAATGTAAAAATGAACAGATAAGAGTGCGCGCAGTTCTGGTTGTTCAAAATAGTCTAGAAGCTCGTGTGCTAATTCTTGAGAAACCGGCAAATGGCGATGAATTTTTTGGGTGGCGGGGTCTTGAATCCAAGCTCCCTGGTAGGCTAACAATGGTAAATTAGAGCCAATTTCTTGATGAAAGGGCAAAGCTGAACGATACATACGACCGGTGGCGATCGCTACCTGAACACCCCGAGAACGCGCCGCAGCAATTGCCTGCTTTACGGCTGTGCTGATACTGTTAGATTTTCCGGCGATCGTCCCATCGATATCTACAACCAGCAGTTGAATATCAAGAGTAGATAGATCCTCAATTTCAGGTGATGCCAATTCAGTGGTAGACACTTTATGCATAACTAATGAGTGAATATTAAAGTCCCAGTAAGAGATTAACAGCCTATTAATCTGTTGAAAGTGGTAAGGGCAAACACGGTTGACGAGTTAATGCTACCAAAGGTATTAAACCATAGTTATATAGATATACAGCTTAGAGTAGTGAAATTAGAGTAGTGATGTGGGTAATAGCTCGTAGAGATTAGATAGCAAGAAAATCTTACTTACGAACTATTACTTACTATCGACTTACAAATTCTTTAAAACTTTAAAATAAATAATTTTTATATTTATTTTTTCTATCTATATAAATCTTGGGATGTGATTTAGATCATTGATGCTGCAACGATTGTGCAATTCACTTAATGACAATAGGGAAATAGCTTTTTTCGGGAAACAGCATTATGAAAAGCTCAAATTTCATAATTTTGAAACAGAGAATCGGAAAATATAAAAAATTAACAAATTATGCATTTGGATATAGTGACTTCATACAATCGCAAGATATAACTTAGTTAATCAGCATAATCACGGGATTGAAAACAGGTGATGGAGCTTAGCAAGTAGAGTATTTTACAATTTAAAACTAAAAAATAAAGGGTTTTTATGAGCAAGAAAAAATTAACAGGAATCTTTGCTGCTGCGGCAGCTATCACAAGTGTATTTTCCGCTGTTGCTCCTGCAAGCGCCGCCACATTTAGCTGGGATAATTTACAAACCTATGACGTCCAAGACAAATCAACTGATGATTCAGGGTTCCAATCTCGGATTCCCCAGTTCCAGCAATATGTACAACAAGAACGAATTGCAATTCCTGAAGACAAATTAAATAAACTAGACCCCTCAAGGCTGAGCCTGAAAAACGACAATAATATTCGCGTTTGGTTCCTAAATGAGGGTGCGTTCTACAACAACCAGTTGGGTTTTGAAGCCATCAAAGGACCTGAATACCAAAAAGGATTGGTTTTTGATAACATTTCCTGTAATAGCTCTAATAGCGCCAATTCAGCTTGTCAGCTTGGGGAAAATTCTGGTGCTTTAGATATTGGGGATTACGTTGATTTAGGTACGATATCAGGTGGTTCACAACTAAATTTCTTCCTAAAAGCAGATGGCTTAAATAATCCCAATGGCAATGTGTATGGCGGAGATCCAACTCAAAATCCAGACAGATTGGATCATATAGTGGCTTATGAAGTAGATGATTACCTGTTGTTGGGCTTTGAAGATTTATATGGACCACAAGGTACGACAGGAGGTGTAAATGGTATTCAAGTCGCCGATCGCGACTTTAACGACGTAGTTTTCCTGGTTGATTTTGGTAGAGACAATATCACTACAATTCCAGAACCAGCAAGTGCGATCGCTCTTGTGGGTGTAGGAGCAGTTGGTATACTGAAACTGCGTCGCCGTCGCCAAAACCAAACTAAGGAAACAACCTAATTCTCTCCACAAGTCAGATTCTACAATGGAAGTCGCTGGCTAAAATAGGTTTATGTCCAAAACAATACCTGTAAACCAGTTGGCTTCCGATTCCTTGACGACAACACGCCCCACATTCATCCTAGTAGATGGTCACTCCCTGGCATTTCGTTCGTACTTCGCTTTTGCAAAAGGAAGAGACGGCGGACTACGAACAAAAACAGGGATTCCTACAAGTGTGTGTTTTGGTTTTCTCAAATCCTTGTTGGAGGTTATGGGAAGCCAACACCCACAAGCAATGGCGATCGCCTTTGATTTGGGTTTACCAACCTTCCGCCACGAAGCAGACGATACATATAAAGCAGATCGTCCAGGGACACCAGAAGACTTTGTTCCAGATTTGAAAAATCTGCAAGAGTTACTCGATGCTTTGAACCTGAAAATTGTCACTGCTGCTGGTTACGAAGCAGATGATGTGTTGGGAACTTTAGCACAGCAAGCAACAAAAGCTGGATATCAAGTCAAAATTCTCACAGGCGATCGCGATTTATTTCAACTTGTTGACCCGGCAAAAGAAATCAGCGTTTTATATTTTAGCCCCGAAGCGCTGAAGGGTTCAAGAGCAAGTATTACAGAATTTGGACCAGAACAAGTTAAAGAAAAGCTTGGTGTTGCACCATCCCAAGTTGTTGATTATAAAGCTCTTTGCGGCGATAAGTCAGATAATATTCCTGGTGTCAAAGGAATTGGTGACAAAACAGCGGTGCAGTTGCTCAATACTTACGGTTCGCTTGAGAAAATTTACGCTGCGTTGGGTGAAATCAAAGGCGCAACTCAGAAAAAATTAGAAGCTGGAAAAGAAGATGCAGAAAAATCTCGTTACTTAGCGGCGATCGTTGTTGATGTTCCCCTAGAAGTTGATTTAAAAAATTGCATTCTCCAAGGCTTTGATACAAACAACCTCACACCCATTTTAGAAAAGCTAGAATTCAAATCTTTTTTAGGCAAAATTAACGAACTTCAGCAACAGTTCGGTGGAATTGAGGAAACACCACAAACTCAAACATCAGAACCACTTCCCACTCCCCAATTCCCACTCCCGAGTAATGATGATGATAATGATTTGTGGTTTTTCACTGCTGATGATACAGCAGCTCAACAGCAACCCGCTGCTTCTGCTATTAAACCACGTATCATTAATACCCCAGAGCAACTCAGCGACTTGGTGAACCTGCTGCAAAAATTTACAAACCCACAGACACCCGTTGCTTGGGATACTGAAACCAGCGATTTAGAACCACGGGACGCTTCGTTAGTGGGAATTGGCTGCTGCTGGGGAACAGAACCAGATGAAGTCGCTTACATACCCATTGGTCATAAAGTAGGGGAAAATTTAAACAAAGACCTTGCACTAGAAGCACTACGCCCAATTTTAGAAAGTGCTAATTATCCTAAGGCTTTGCAAAATGCCAAATTTGACCGCTTAGTTCTACGGTGTCAAGGAATCAAGCTTGCAGGAGTCGTGTTTGATCCGATGCTAGCAAGTTATGTCCTTAATCCAGATGGTAACCATAATCTGAGTGACTTGGCTCTGCGTTACTTGGGTTTGACAGCAAAAAGTTATGCTGAATTAGTTCCAAAAGGCAAAACGATTGGCGATTTGGATATTCCCACCGTAGCAGATTACTGCGGTATGGATGCTTATAGCACATTCCAACTGGTGCCAAAATTGCGGGAGGAACTGGAGAAAAATCCAGTTTTGTCTAAGCTTCTACTGGAAGTGGAACAGCCGCTAGAACCAGTTTTAGCTCAAATGGAGTATGCAGGCGTCCGGATTAATACAGCTTATTTGCAAGAATTGTCGCAGCAGTTAGAAGTAGATTTAGCCAAGTTTGAACAAAAAGTTTATGAAATTGCTGGGGAGAAATTCAACTTGGGTTCTCCAAAACAATTGAGCCAAATATTGTTTGAAAAATTAAAGTTAAGCACTAAGCATTCCCGTAAAATTCAAACCGGTTATTCTACAGATGCTGCGACATTGGAAAAGCTGCAAGAAGTCGATACAACTGGCATTATTGATGCCATTATCGAGTCTCGTACTCTTTCTAAATTGAAGTCCACCTATGTAGATTCTTTACCAAAATTGGTGCGTCCTGATACTCAAAGGGTGCATACCGATTTTAACCAAACGGCGACATCCACAGGTAGGTTGTCTTCTTCCAATCCAAATTTACAAAATATCCCCATTCGCACTGCTTTTAGCCGCCAAATTCGTAAAGCATTTGTACCAGAAACAGGTTGGCTGTTAATCGCTGCTGATTATTCACAAGTTGAATTGCGGATTTTGGCTCATTTGAGTCAAGAGCCTGTTTTAGTGGAAGCTTATCAACAAAATGAGGACATTCATACCGTAACGGCGCGGTTAATTTTTGAAAAAGAAAATGTCACATCAGACGAGCGACGGTTAGCAAAAACCATCAACTTTGGTGTAATATATGGAATGGGTTCTGTTAGGTTTTCACGCTCAACTGGTGTAGATAAAGCCGACGCTAACGAGTTTATCAAGCGCTTTAACAACCGTTATCCCAAAGTATTTGAATATTTGGAGAAAGTGAAAAAACAAGCGATCGCCCAAGGTTATGTAGAAACAATTTTAGGGCGTCGTCGTTATTTCGAGTTTACTAGTAACAGCATACGCAAGTACAAAGGCAACAAACCAGAAGATGTTGATCTGAAAAAACTTGGTAATTTAGGTGCTTACGATGCAGGGTTATTGCGTGCTGCTGCCAATGCACCGATTCAAGGCTCCAGCGCTGATATTATCAAAATTGCAATGGTGAGGCTGCATGAAATTTTGCAAAATTACCAAGCGCGTCTTTTGTTACAAGTACACGACGAGTTGGTGTTTGAAGTTCCACCAAAAGAATGGGAAGAATTACAACCACAAATTAAGTCCCTGATGGAAAGTGCGGTATCGTTGAGTGTACCGTTAGTTGTAGATGTGCGTGCAGGCGACAATTGGATGGAGACGAAGTAGAATGACAGGAAATATTTAATATTTCCTCTTTCTACTTCTTTTTACTTGATATAAAAATTAAATACGTGCCTATCTGATTTATCTGTCAAATGCCTGTATTCGGAAGTTGAGAGAGGAGGGAAAAAGTAGGATTGAAATTGACTTAAGCTTTCACAAGTTTCTAAGGGAAAAGGTTTTTTCTCAGGAACATCATCCCACCCCACAACAAGGACACCACCTTCACGTAAAGACTGGTAGCATCCCAAAAATGCTTCTTCTACGTCTTTTCTATCATTCAATCCCCAACCAAAAACTCCATTACAGAGAATTAAATCTAAATCATTATCTTTAAAGTGAAGCTTTAAATCACTCATAGAGCCAGTAATATGGTTTTTGGCTCCATAAATTTTTTTCATTGGGTTAATATCAATTGTCCAGTATTCTTTTTTTTCAAACCATTTTTCATAGTGTTTTGTATAAGAACCACATCCTACAAATAGGACTTTAGCAAATTCTTTTCGCTCAACAAAATAGGGTATAATTTTTTGTTCCAATATGTAGCGATCGTGAGTTATAAGCGGCATTTCCCGACCTAGAACTGTGTAAGCAACGACTTTTAAGCCTCGCAAAATCATTTTCGGGTTGGTGATCATATGTAATTTTTAACACATAAATTAACAATACGTGTATTAAACAGGACAGAGTTAAAATTGAAGTTAAGAAAAATTTAAATATAAGTAAAAACATGGTTGTGCAAGTATATTTTTAACGTGAGTTCGATGTATCTTGATTTGACCCCGCTTCCATTCCTCTGTCCACCTCTTTTTAACCCTCCCCTAACAGAGGAGGGAAAAGGAGCAGCTTTTTTTACTGGAGAGGCTTAAAACTCTGATTTTTACATTGCGCCTCCCTCTCCTTGTAGGAGAGGGAGGCGCTTGTGGGAGAGGTCTATCGAATTCACGTATTTTTAGTAGTGGATGTATGTGCTGGTGAAAACGATTCTTAAACTTTTACACTTATTCATGAATCAATAGAGAAGAACGCACTAAGCCAGTATTTCTCCTGATTTGTGAGTTTTGTGTTTCCCCTCACAAAAAATCGTTTTTTTCAAAAAGCCTATTAATCAAGACTGCACCAATTATTTCAGCGCCTTTGGTGAAACAGTACCCTCAAAACTCTTCATCGACAAAAAATTCGGTATCGTCTGATTCAGAATTCCTTTCCTTGGAACCAGCAAGACCCCAAAGGGGTTGCAGCAGCGCCACGCCAATTATCCCTACGCCAGCACTAAAAGCTAGCACTAAACCTACTGGAATTTGAATCGACTGGAACGTAAGAAATCTTAAAGATACTGGTTCAGCGTTTTGGACTGCGAGAATGGCTGTTCCCACCACCCATAAAGCCACAACTATCGATATCACTAGATTAGCAAGAGTTTTCATAAACGAGTTGTTCTCCCGTGGGTATAGATAAATTCACGTTTTCTGGTTTCGGGTCAAACAAAGGTAGAAATTAAGCAATTAAGTAGGTCGGTACAAATAAAGTTAAATCAGTCATTAGTCATTAGTCATTAGTCAGGGTTTTAAAGGCTTTTACATTTCTTAACATAGTTCGGTTTATTTGTACCTATCTACTTAGAAAAGTGCATCTGATGCACCTTCATTAATTTGTCACAATAGTATCAGTCATTTATCGACTGGCTGAACCACCATAACCGAGGATATATTTAATCCCACAATATGGTGCTGGATTATGGTTTGGGGTGAACATCAGCGCACCAGCCTTCTTTAGGTGATGGGCGTTGTCAACAATAACTGGTGTGGGGTATCTCGGTTAGTGATTTTTACCGTCCAACCCAAGTCAGCTGAGACTTGGGCTACTGTGCGGGCAAAGTGTAACGAGAAAGCGAGTATCGTAGACAACAAGAACTGCTTGCTGTTTTGTGTAAACTGTTTCAAGGTAATTTACTTTAGGTAATTTACAATCGCTCGTGTCACTTTTCGCTCCTTGGGGAAAGTGAACTCATCAGCAATCATCCCTAGCCATTCATCGGTACTGAATTTCATTTTACCGGAATCGCTACTGACGCCGATTTTTGCCAATTTCTCTGCTCTATCCTGAACACTGCTTTTCAAGTAGGTTTGCGCTTTCCTGAGTATAGAGATAATTAGCTCCATCGTACTTTTTCTCACCGATTCTGAGCAATGTCAACCCAAGAGCAGCCCTTCGCCAGTTATCACCTTTGGTCTTTAGTTGCCCCAACCGCATGGCAACAACGCTGCCATTGCCAGATGAGAAGAGGTTTTATTAAAGCACGACAACACGAACCACAAGTCAAAGCGCTTTTGGCAAAAGCTACAGCATCACAGCGCATTGGTTTACTCGCACAAAAAGGCGTTTATGAATTTCATCACCACATCCATTTATTGAACCAATCCGATGGTGTAGAAAAAGTTGCACAGCTTTTGAAATTAAGCAACTCAACTGATGAAGTTAAGCAGCGCGTCCTGCAAATTTTGAAAAAATATCACGATGACCCCTTACTTTTAGGTAAACGCATCATCCTGTTAACTCGCGGCGATGAAGGTTTTCCCAAACCGATTTTGATTTCACAGCGACATTATTGCTTTCGCTTGTATGCCGTTATGGACTGTGTATTGATTGAGTCTGATAGCACTTTGCATATTATAGATTTTAAAACTGGTAAATCTGATTTTGACCGACGACAGGCATTAGTTTATTTGCTTGCGGCTCGTTATCTTTATCCTAGATATCAAGCGATCGCTTCATTTTATAATTTAGAAGTTTGTAAAAAATCCGAGATAATTAGCGTTACTCAGAGTGAATTAGACTCAATAGAATTTCAATTGGCTGACATTGCCAGAAAGCATCAGGAAGATTTGCACAAATATCAAGAAAATAACAGTGACTTTAACAAAATTTTTCCTCCAAATCCTGGTTATCACTGCCGCTTTTGCCCATTTAACTCAATCTGTGAATTTTCTACTTTAAAAGCATTATCATGACACTAAAATCAGATAAAAAATCATAAATTGACATAAAAAGATTGACATAAAAAAATGACATAAAAAGATTGAATCTATAAATTGCGCAATTACTGATACCAATTCTCCATGAAGATGATTTAATATTTATTAAAATATTTATTAAACGAACCGCCAAGCCTGCCCTCGAGCGAAGCGTAGACGTCCGCAGGGCGGCTTCCCGGAGGGTAGGAACGCCAAGTACAAAGGCTGAGTGAAAGAGGATACTAACAATTGCACTTGAGAGGTTGAGCCACACCGCGCTTTATAAAAGCGCGGATTCTGGCTAAAAGTTGGCGGTGTAGGTGTGTGCGGGTGTAGGGAAAATATCACTACACGCTACACCTAGTCTCAACAGAGAAGCCTGCCCGCTGTTATATTTGGTAAGTTCTAAAGGGGCGGTAATTCTTCCAAAATCGTAAACCGGATGTGATTAATTGCTAACTCCCCAATTGAAACATCTTCTTTGGTGAGCCGCATACCTTTACTCGTCAAAGTTTCAAAGGTAATTCCTTTGCCAATTTCAATGTGATACCAGCATAAGCCCATAAAAAACCGTGTAGGATAAGGTCCATCGCTGCCCAGATCATCAGGATTCGATTCCATTGGCAACCAGCCAAAACCAGGTACGTAGAACTCCAACCAAACATGATTAAAGTCCGGTTGCAGGGGAACGCGCTGGTATTCGGCATAGGGGGGACATTTGTAGCGACCTACCGTACGACAGGGAATGCCATTTAAACGGCATAAGGCAAGCAAAACACCGACATACTCGCCACAGGAACCCACACCCCGTTCTAAAACAATATCTGGGGTATCAATGTGAGGTTTAATACCATAAGATAACTCGTCGTAGACATAATTACGGATGTTGTACATTTTCCGCAGCAAATTGGTTTCACTACCAACTGCTTCACGCGCGGCGCGACGGACAATGTTCGTATCCATTGCTAAATCGTCATCATCTACTAAGTAGCGATCTTGAAATTCTGGTAATAGTTCCTCCAAATCTTCCACATCTGCTGGGGTGAGGCGATACTTAATTCCCCGGACTTCCAAAAGTGCTTTCCAACCAAAAATATGCCGTTCGCCTGGGGTGAGGGCATCAAATTTAAACACGGCAACACGTTGCCCTTCTATCACTTCTTCTGTGAAAGGTAAACCAATGGGTTCAACGTGTTTCACCTTTTGGCGGTCAGTTTCTGATGGCAGAGCAATGCGCCATTCTACCTCTGGTAAATATACCTCTTCTAATGGGGAAATTTCCTCTAAATAAGACATTTCTATCAGATAACCATTAGAGAGGGCGTAGCGTTTATCTGGATTGTAATGGTAATGTAACGGATGAATAAACGTGCGATCGCGGTAAGATAGCTGATGACTCGGGTCAGCATTTGGGTTATCCCGGACATACGGCTCTTCAGAAGCGTAGGCAATGTAAAGACTTTTATCGCTCGTCTCGGTATTTTTATGTATCGCTATCCCTGAGGGAGAATCAAACGGCGTCAACACGCTGAATTGAACTTGCCCAGTCGCCCTGTCAATGCTGTAGACAGTTTGCTCGGTGCGATCGCACACCCAAAGCGTCTCCTCGTCCACTGCCAAACTTTCCACCCCGACCCCAGGGGCATAAAATTTAGTAATTTGTTTTCGCGTATCGCGGTCAAAAATCAGAATGTCCCCCTGCTTTTCGCAACTGATGTAGACAGTTGATTCCCAAACAGCAATCCCATCAGCCGCATAAGGCAAGGTGACAAAATGTTCTAAACCCAACGAACTCAGCTTGGACAAATAAACACTATGACCCCGCGTCAGCCAAAGAGTATCTTCCCAAACCGCAAGACCCGTCACATCCATAAATTCTTTGACTTGATGGGGATTGAGAATTTTGACGTTGTCAGATTCCGGCTCAATTTGCAGCAGATGCCCTTTAACAGTATCAATAGCAATCAGTGTATCTTTGATGAAGGCAATGCCACAGAGGGCGGCAGCACCAAGAGGTCGAATTGTCCTTTTGCCAAACATTTGGCTGGTGGATGGAAAACTGGGGAGTGCAAAAGTCATATTAAACTTATTTGGTCAACGGTATAGCACGCCTAGAATCAATTGTGGAATGTCTTGTGTGACAAAGTTCCCTTCTTCTATTACTCATAATTATCAATAATTTGTGTGATGAAATTCCTCTTCACTCGTAAGGACACCCATGTTATCCTCAGGAGGAAATTGGGAACCGTTAAAAATAACACCTGTACTGTACAGTTTATAGCTCAACCTAATGTAACTTTGTATTGATGGTATTCCAACCATTGCTAAATTATGATGGAATTTTGTAACCATTCCCTGTGACTTACACGATGTCTGCTCATTCTCTGCCTGAAAAAGCCGCCGCCGTTTGGCATAGTTTGGAAGTTGATAAATCACTCGAACTGCTCAAGACAAACGCAGAGACTGGCTTAACGCCCCAAGAAGTACAACAGCGGTTGCAAAAATATGGACCCAACGAACTAGAAGAAACTGCTGGACGCAGCGCTTGGGAAATTTTGGTCGATCAGTTCAAGAACATTATGTTGTTGATGCTGATTGCCGTAGCCATAATTTCTGGGGTTTTAGACCTGTTAGCTTGGCAACAAGGCTCGTTGAAACCTGGTGAGTTGCCATTCAAAGATACAATCGCCATTTTAGCTATTGTTGTCCTCAACGGCATACTCGGTTATGTCCAAGAAAGCCGTGCCGAAAAAGCCTTGGCAGCCCTGAAAAAACTCTCCTCTCCGAACGTGCGCGTTATTCGCGACGGCAAACCAGTGGAGGTAGTAGCCAAGGATCTGGTGCCAGGAGATGTGATGCTGGTGGAAGCCGGGGTGCAGCTCGCCGCAGACGGACGCCTAATAGAAGAGTCTAACCTGCAAGTGCGAGAATCGGCACTGACAGGTGAAGCCGAAGCGGTTAACAAACGGGCAAAACTTATCTTGCCTGAAGAAACCTCATTAGGCGATCGCATCAATTTGGTCTTTCAAGGAACTGAAGTCGTCCAAGGACGAGGCAAGATTCTGGTGACCAACACTGGTATGCAAACAGAACTTGGCAAAATTGCCTCGATGTTGCAAGCAGTGGAAAGTGAACCAACCCCCTTGCAACAACGGATGACCCAACTCGGTAACGTTTTAGTAACGGGTTCTTTAGTTCTAGTGGCGATCGTCGTTGTGGGCGGTCTTTTGCGTGGCGGTAACTTACAAGAACTCTTGGAAGTTTCCTTAAGTATGGCGGTTGCTGTCGTGCCAGAAGGTTTACCCGCCGTAATTACCGTTACCCTGGCATTGGGAACCCAGCGGATGGTGCGTCAGAATGCCTTGATTCGCAAACTGCCAGCTGTGGAAACTCTCGGTTCTGTAACCACCATTTGTTCCGATAAAACCGGCACCTTAACTCAGAACAAAATGGTGGTGCAGTCAGTTTACACGAACAACAGCACTTTTCGTGTGACTGGAGAAGGTTACGCCCCTAAAGGGGAGTTTCAGTTGGATAGTCAAACAATTTCTCTAGACCAGTATCCAGAAATCCAAACTTTATTAGCCGCCTGTGCTTTGTGTAATGACTCAGTTTTACAACAGCAACAGGGGCAATGGACGATTTTGGGCGACCCGACAGAAGGCGCACTGGTGACGCTAGCGGCGAAAGGAGGAATAGAAAAAGACCAGTGGGACAGCAAGCTGCCCCGTGTAGCTGAGTTTCCTTTCTCCTCAGAACGCAAGCGGATGAGTGTAATTTGTAAGGTTGAGCAAGTTCAGACAGGTGTATCGCCGTTGACATCGGTAGACCCTGTGATTAGCAACTTACTGCAATCTGAAAGTTACTTAATGTTCACCAAAGGGTCGCCAGAGCTAACTTTGGAACGTTGTACTCATAATTACGTAGGTACTAGCTCAGTGCCGTTGAAGGATGAGCAACGCCGCCAAATTTTAGCAGAAAATGAAAGAATGGCGAGTAAAGGTTTGCGGGTACTGGGTTTTGCCTACAAACCCCTCACCGAAATCCCGCCGGAAGGGTCAGATGAGGCATCCGAGAAAGGATTGGTATGGCTGGGATTGGTAGGAATGCTCGATGCACCCCGCCCAGAGGTGAGGGCAGCAGTGCAAGAATGTCGGGACGCGGGAATTCGACCAGTCATGATCACTGGTGACCACCAACTGACAGCACGAGCGATCGCCGCCGATTTAGGGATTGCTCAACAGGATGACCGTGTTCTTATAGGTCAAGAATTACAGCGGATGAGCGATCAAGACCTAGAGCAACAGGTTGACTTGGTCAGCATCTACGCTAGGGTTGCCCCCGAACACAAACTGCGAATTGTTCAAGCACTGCAACGCCGAGGCAGATTTGTCGCTATGACAGGCGATGGCGTCAACGATGCCCCCGCCCTCAAACAAGCTGATATCGGCATCGCAATGGGTATCACAGGCACCGATGTGAGCAAGGAAGCCAGTGACATGGTGTTACTTGATGACAACTTTGCCACCATTGTCTCCGCGACCAAGGAAGGTAGAGTTGTTTTCACCAACATCCGCCGCTTTATCAAATACATTCTTGGTAGTAATATTGGCGAAGTTATCACGATTGCCGCTGCACCAATTATCGGGCTGGGAGGCGTTCCCCTTAGCCCCTTGCAAATTCTTTGGATGAATTTGGTGACAGACGGTTTACCAGCGCTGGCGTTAGCTGTAGAACCTCCTGAACCGGATGTGATGAAACGTCCGCCGTTTAGTCCCCGGGAAAGTATTTTTGCTAGGGGATTAGGTTCTTATATGATTCGCATCGGTATTATCTTTGCCATTATCTCAATTGCTTTGATGTGGTGGGCTTACAACCATACTCATGCAGCTGGGTATCAGGGCAATCCCGATGCCTGGAAGACAATGGTATTTACTACCCTATGTCTCGCCCAAATGGGTCATGCCATAGCCATTCGCTCGAATACCCGATTAGCTATAGAAATGAATCCCTTCTCAAATCCCTATGTACTCGGAGCTGTTGTCATTACGACAATTTTGCAGTTGATGCTCGTTTACGTGCCACCTTTGCGTGATTTCTTTGGTACTCACTGGCTGAGTCCAACAGAGTTGGGTATTTGCTTTGGTTTTAGTGCTTTGATGTTTGTGTGGATTGAAATTGAGAAGTTATTCCTGCGGTTGATGGGTAAAAAAGCTGTGTGAAGCACGAATTTTCACTGGCATTCAACAGACTTCTTGTGGGGTGGGCTGTCCAGCCCGCCTTAATTACAAGAAAATTAAGGCTAGCAGCCTACTCATCCCCTTATGTACCTGAAAACCCTTCACTTGCGACAATTTCGCAACTACAAAGAGCAGCAAGTTGAGTTTACTGCTCCTAAAACAATATTGGTGGGCAATAATGCTCAAGGAAAGTCCAATTTGTTGGAGGCGGTGGAATTGCTGGCAACTTTGCGATCGCATAGAATGGCACGCGATCGCGATTTAGTCCGGGAAGGGGAAGCGACATCTCAAATTCATGCCACTCTAGAACGGCAAACTGGAAGAAGCGATCTCACCTTAACTCTCCGTCGAAATGGTCGCCGCACCGTTGCTTTAAATAGTGAAACTTTGCGGCGTCAAATGGACTTTCTCGGTGTTCTGAATGCGGTACAATTTTCTAGTTTAGATTTGGATTTGGTGCGCGGTGGTCCTGAAGGTCGCCGCAACTGGCTAGATACTCTGTTAATCCAACTCGAACCCGTATATGCTCACATATTACAGCAGTATCACCAAGTTTTACGACAGCGCAATGCTTTTTTGAAACACAATGTCGAGACGTCGCATACAAAGTCTCTACAATCTGAACTAGCTGTGTGGGATGCACAATTGGCTACCACAGGTACACGAGTGATTAGACGACGCGATCGCGCTATACAACGACTAGCCCCTATTGCCAGTGCTTGGCACGCTAGTATCAGTGGCAGTACAGAAATTCTAGAACTCAAGTACTCCCCCAATATCTCTTTAGAGCATAACCATCCAGAACAAGTACACCAGGCTTTTTTAGACAAAATACAGCTGCGTGCTGTTGCCGAGTTACACCAAGGAACGACACTTGTCGGTCCCCATCGCGACGAAATAGAATTGACGATTAATCAAACACCTGCTCGTCAATACGGTTCTCAAGGTCAGCAGCGAACTTTAGTACTAGCGTTAAAATTAGCAGAATTGCAACTCATAGAAGAAGTTGTTGGAGAACCACCCCTGCTACTGCTTGATGATGTCTTAGCTGAACTAGATCCATCCCGACAAAATCAGTTGCTTGATACGATTCAAGACCGCTTTCAAACCTTAATTACTACCACACATTTGGGTTCTTTTGATTCCCAATGGCTGAATTCCTCTCAAATTCTTTTTGTTAAAGCTGGAGAAATCTCGCTCATGAGTTATTAATCATTGGGGACTGGGGACTGGGGACTAGGGACTGGGAAGATGTTCTTGCAGGATTTGGGCGGGGTTTGAATCCCTGTCCATAATCGGTCACTACCAAGAGTCCCTAATCCCTAATCCCCAATCCCCAATCCCCAATCCCCAGTTCAACTTTCAAATCTTTTAAAAACATTGAGAACAAACAAACACAACAACGCACCTATTAATCCTAGCTGCCACCAACCACATCCAGCAGCAATTCCCAAAGCAGCACAAACCCAAATAGCTGCTGCTGACGTGAGTCCGTGAATTTTAATTCGCGCTGATTCTTGGGAAGATTCACGTAGAATTTCCCCTGCACCAAGAAATCCCACACCAGCTGCAATACCCTGAATCACTCGTGAGAGATTATCCGCATTCGGTTGATCTGTACCTGTTGCTAGGGATACGAGAGTGAACAAGGCTGCACCAAAACTCACGAGCATATGAGTTCTCAAACCAGCGGGTTTGTGTCTAATTTCGCGTTCTATGCCAATAATTGCGCCAACGAGCAAAGCAAGGCACAATCTAAAAGTGATGTTCAACCAATCATTAGAGGCAATGTAGTAGATGCTAGGCAATGCTTGATCCTTGTCAATTCCTGATCGAGATATAATATACAATCACTGGTGTTCCTAATGGTAATATCCTGATAGACATCTTTTGCATTAAAAACTCGTTTATTACCATAGTTCTATTTTCTCTGAACTCTAATCGCCATAACCAGTTTACTTTTCACTTTTATCTGGAAAATCTCGCTTTCATTTGTCTGTCCTGCTTTTGAGAGGAACCTTGAATTCTCCCCTTCCCTATTAAAGTTGGGAACTGGAGGGTTAGGTTTCTTTGTTGGTTTTTCCACATCAAGTAAAAAGTCAGCCATAACCACAGGCTAAATCAGCATAATTAAACATAAATGGTGGAAAAATGGTGGAAGCTCGTTGTAGTAGTTTTCAAGTAGATGACAACTGACTACCTGCCATTTGTGAAGCCGTAGTGTACTTTAGGTTACTTTACGGACACAATCATTCCGTGTTCGTCACAATTAGACAATAGACAACAAATTAATTGAGTGGACAAACTCTACTGGCTTGATCAAATTAAACTGCAAGACCGCGCCAAAGTTGGTGACAAAGCATATTATTTAAGCAGAATCATGCAGCGTGGTTATCCGGTGGTGCCTGGTTTTGTGGTTTCAGCGGAAGTTTTGCGAGAATTTTTAGAAACTCTCAACAGTTCAGAGGCGTTAGTCGCTGACTTGCCACATTCTTCCTTACACGTAGATGTCAATAATTGGCGTCAACTTCAGCAGGTTACTGGGCGCTTACGTCAAGAAATTAATACTGCTGTTTTGCCACCGCACCTGTTAAGTACAATCGTTAATGCAGCTAAAGAATTGGAATCTGCATACCTGATTTTTCGACCAAGTATTGTCGTGCCAACTGCAAGACATGGGATAGGGAATACATCTGGATTGCTGGAATCGCAAGTGTGTCGATGTGATGAACAAGCGATCGCCCTAGCATTGAAGCGCACTTGGAGCCAAATGTTTCGTGCCAAGAGTTTATTGTACTGGCAATGGGCAGGCATAAAAGTGCAACAAATTCATTTGGGCGTTTTGGTACAACCGTTAAAGAATGCGATCGCCAGTGGCTCATTGTATGCCAACTCTTCTCAATGGGAAATCCTAGCTACATCCGGATTAGGACTAGCAATAAATCAAGGTGATGTCTTACCAGATGTTTACTACATCCATCCGGTAACTGGTTCCGTCACAGAGCAGCAACTGGGCAATAAAACTCTAGCTTACAGTGTTAATGATACAGCAGCTGTAGCTACTTTACAAACCGTGCCAGCTTCGCCGCTTAACTCAGATGACTCAAGTCTTGTTACTTACCTATTAAACGAAGACCAGCAAAAACAGTACGCTTTACCAGAAGAATATCTGCAACCACTCATTGGGCTGGCAAATCGGCTTGTCAAAGAAATAGGTAGACATTTTACCTTTGAGTGGACTGTCTGTTGTGACCCAACAAAGACGTTATACCTGACACAAGTTAGCACCCCTCAAGCTACGATTTCTAATTTCCACTTGCTCAAAGGATTAGCAGCAGCACCGGGACGTGTGACGGCAACTGCTCATGTGATTATTAATTCACAGCAAAAACCAGAACAACCACCCAAGCAAGTGATTTTAGTAGCACCGACAATAGCACCTGATTGGTTACAGACGGTACAAGATATTAGTGGTATTATTACTGAGCAAGGAGGATTAACTAGCCACGCTGCTATTCTTGCCAGAGAATTAGGAATACCAGCAGTTGTACGAGTACAGCATGCTACAAAAATTATTCAGACTGGCGAAAGATTACTGATTGATGGCGACAAGGGAGAAGTTTATCGTCTCACAAGAGAAGTTGGGGAAGCTGGAGAGATAGGAAAAGAGGACAAGGGGACAAATCAATTCAAAATCACCGAAGATTGGATCGGAGGAAACCTCCGCTCCAACTTCTCTCAAAATTCAAAATTCAAAATTTGGAATTTCTCCTCATCTCCCTCATCTCCCTCCCTCCCTCCCTCCCTCTCTCCCTCATCTCCCTCATCTCCCTCATCTCCCTCATCTCCCTCATCTCCGATAAGGGCGATTATTGGAACTCAGCTGCTGGTTAACTTGAGCCAGACCAGTTTGATAGAGCAAGTGCAAAGTTTACCTGTAGATGGTGTCGGATTATTACGAAGTGAGCTGATGGCTCTGAATATACTGGAAGGGCAAGACCCTTATACTTGGGTGCGGGAAGGACACCAGACACAATTGCTTGAGCGTTTGCATGAGCAAATTATGCAGTTTGCTCGCGCCTTTGCACCAAGACCTGTTTTTTATCGGTCTTTAGATTGGCGTTCTCATGAATTGTCATCTTTTAACGATAGTCTACAATCTTCAACCCAGTCTATGCTGGGGGAACGTGGCACCTTCAGCTATTTGCAAAATCCCGCAGTTTTCGAGTTAGAATTGGCTGCTTTGGCGGCTGTACATAAAGCAGGATATAGCAATGTTCACCTTTTGTTACCTTTTGTGCGTACAGTAGAAGAGTTTTCCTTTTGCCGTCAAAAAGTTGAGCAAGCAAAGTTAACTCAAGTACCGCAATTTCAATTATGGATAATGGCAGAAGTGCCAAGCGTGTTATTTTTACTGCCAGAATATATAAAAGCAGGTGTAGCCGGAATTTCAATTGGTACTAATGACCTCACTCAACTCTTGCTAGGAGTGGATAGAGATCAAGGACAATTGGCAAAAGCGTTTAATGAACGTCATCCGGTCGTGATGGGTGCTGTTGCTCAACTGATTCAAACGGCAAAAAGTGCAGGGATTCCTTGTTCGATTTGTGGTCAAGCACCAGTGCTGTATCCTGAAATCATTGAGCAACTGGTACGGTGGGGCATCACTTCCATTTCTGTGGAACCAGAAGCTGTTGAGCGGACATATTTGGCGATCGCTCGTGCTGAGCAAAGGATACTTTTAGAAGCAGCACGGCGTCAACTCAATCAATCGACATAGCCCACAGACTTCGTAATATAACACCGAACTATTCCTTGTTTTTTCAAAACTCAATCTTTTTCAATCGCCTACCGTAAATTATTTATCATAATTGGAACAATTGTAGATTTTTATACTTATTCACGTTTGATATTGAAAATATAGCAGTTTTCATTTGGATCACATACAGCAGAACCGTCAAGGGTGAACAGGGTATCTTTAGCCTCTCGCTATGTTAAGACGCTCAACCAAAACTATTGACATTGGATGTTTTGCAGCACCTCTAAAATGTAAATCATTCCATAGCCGAATCTGCAATGTTAACCTTAGTAGCGTTTTCTTGGGCTGGGATAAAGCCTAAAATGCTTATCAATAAGTACTTTGTGAGCTACCGTGTTTTCTCACGACTCAATTAGGGTTGCCATATGCTAATTCTCCTCACCTTTTCTCAGAATCACGTGGATTTATTCACTAGTTGGGATGTCGATGCAGTACTGAAAAGGATTGATGGTTCTCACAATATCTGGTTGCGTTGTATTCACTTCCGCGATCGCACTGGAACAGCTAAAATTATCAAGCACTTTGAACTCAATCCATCTCGTGTTAACATGATTTTCAACCATTCCCCTATAGGAATTGATTTAGACCAAGAAGATTGTTTCTTTGACAACTATGAAATTCTGACTCATCAAATAAAAAATCGGGAGTTTGAGGTAGCGCGTGGCAGTATTGTAGTTGGAACCAATTTTCTCATAACATTTGAAATTACTGAAGTAAAAATCTTCAGCATACTAACTAACAATCTTCAAAAGCGAACTATAGATATTGAAAAGTGGAGTATTGACTATCTTTTTTATCTCATTTTTAAAGATATTTTAAAGAATTACCATACTGTCTTTGACAGTATTTCTAGACAGCTTGATGATTTAGAAGATGAAGTTTTAGAGAATTATGGTGATGAATCAACGTACCAAAAAATTGCCATCATGAGGCAATCTACTCGTTTCGGACGCCGTAATTTTCAAAGCATCAAGTCACTTCTAGCTATGATGGATTACGAAGATTTCCAATGGATCTCCCAGCCAGTAAAGGCACTATTTAATCAAGAATTAGTTCACCATGTTGATAATCTCTGGCAAGAATATCAAGCTGTGAGAACTTGGATGTCAGAATTAATGGAAATTCAACGTGATAATATTGCTAGCAAAACCAGTGAACGCATTAATCGCCTAACTATCCTCTCAGCCATATTCTTACCAATCACTTTCATTGCTGGCGTCTATGGTATGAACTTCAAATATATGCCGGAATTAGATCAACCTTGGGCTTATCCTACTGTTATTAGCGTGATGGCATTAATTGTAATTGGTAGTATTATATATGCTAAACAACAACGTTGGTTGTAGCTGAGTCAAAACTTACCCAACTGGCACAGTGTAGGGTACCAGAATAATTCCAATTCCAATTTAAAGCAGAAGCTGCTTGCATTATCCTGAAAATGAATCCAAATGTAGCAGTAAGGGCTGTGACAGATAGTAGAGCTAGATTTTTCATCGAGGTCATGAGTATCATCACCGGATGTTGTAGTTGAGTTAAGCTACACGTTCAACTCAATAATTCATCTACCTTAAATAAGGTATTAATTATAAATAAAAAATTGAGTTTGAAGACAAGATTTTGATGAAGGCTTGATTGTATTTATGAATACAGCTTAGCTTTAAATTCAAGACATTCTTTAGATGGAAGTTAAGTGAAGCAGCAAGATTTATGCTTTGAGTATATGGCGTTGATTCTAAGGCTCTAACAGTCATGAAAATTGTTAGAAAATTTTTCACGCAATCTTAACTATTGCCTTTCTAAAACATAAATTCACAGAGCTACTCTATTATGCGTACTTCTTTGCTGCTGGGTCTGGCTACACTACCAATTCTTTTTAGTGGGTTATCAGCTCAAGCTGAGACTGTAAAATCTGCTAATTCTGGGGCGATCGCTTCTGTAGAAAGTCAAAGGCTGAGTTTTCCAATTCCAAAAACTGCGCCTCAATCTCATTCCGCTACAAATTTGGCTCAACTAGTCAGTCCAATGCCTGTTAATTCTGCTGCCAAGCCTATCCCAGGAAAAGCTCTGACTTCTGCCTCTGCTCTGTTGGCTCGACCTTCTAAAACTGTAGCTCCTATAGCTCAAGTTGATACGACGACACCCGGTACAATTACACCTGGTCAGACCATACCCGGTACAACTACACCAGACACGACGACACCAAATCAGACCATACCCGGTGCAACTACACCAAATCAGATCACACCTGGCACGATTACACCTGGTCAGACCATACCCGGTACAACTACACCAGATACGACGACACCAAATCAAATCACACCCGACACGACTACACCAGGTACGACTACACCAGACACGACTACACCAGGTACGACTACACCAGGTACTAATGGTGTTTTCCCAGAAGGAGCTACCCGTTCTGGACCAAGTTATTTCGGGATCGGTGGCAATATTGGTTTGGGTACAGGTGATACTGCTTTGGGCGAAGGTAGCTTTGCTGTCTTTAGCAAACTTGGACTTGCAAGATCTTTTTCTGTGCGACCTAGTATCTTGATTAGCGATAATCCAACCTTGCTGATTCCAGTAACATACGATTTGTTACCTATAGGAGTGCCAGGAGGAGGTGGATTTAGTTTCGCTCCTTACCTCGGAGTTGGAGCAGCCGTATCATTTAACGACGACACTTCAGCTGATTTCCTCATCACTGGTGGTGTAGATGTTCCTTTGTCACCCCGATTTACGGCGACCGCTGCCGTAAATGTAACGGCTTTTGATGAGGCGGCTGTGGGGCTGGTAATCGGCGTAGGCTACAACTTTTCAGGGTTTTAAGTCACCGCAACGCCAAACCAAAGACGTCGTGACATTCTGCCACACCCTTCGGGTATGCCTAGTGGGTACGGCCACGGCTGAGTGCTGAGTCCTTCGGACACGCTGCGCGAACGCCGTTAGCGCAGCTCCTCCGGAGGAGGCACGGCACGCTACGCGTTCGCATGATTGCGTGCGCTTTGGGCTTACGTCAGTCACCTACGGCGGGAAACCGTTCGGAGTTCGGGGTTCGGCGAGGCTCACCCGAGCCGCGAAGCCCCCCTGCAGTCAGGGCTGTTTCATTCCCTCAAAGGCTCATAATGTCAAGGGTTAATGAAGTGCAATTGCCCGAAGGGCAGACGCCTGAAGGCGTATCACTCCTTATTTCCTGGATAAAAATTAAATTTTCTGGGTCAAAATATAGGTTTTCCATAACTTATGTCCCAAAAATCATCGCGCTTCGATATTGACAAATCCTCTCTCTTAACGAATGAAACAGCCCTGCTTTCTTGGGGGGCATGAGCTGCTGTGGTAAGGTCTTCGTTAAAGTAATCATCCTGTTGTCCTTGGTTAATGTAATCTTCTTGGTGATCGTTCAAGTAAGTCATTTTTACTGCTCGTAATGCTTGAAACTCTGCTAATGTATAAATTCTGCAAGGTCTACTGCTGCGCTTTAATCTCGTTGAGTAACGCTTCATCAGAGTAAGAAGTTTCCCATTCGTCTTGTAGTTTTAGCCGGACAGACTGAGCGCCGCCGCTTGGGGTGCAAACAACCCAGTAGGTACCTGCTTCTCCTTTGACTTGAGCCGCATCTTTGGTTTCTGCGTTATCGGAAAGACCCGAAAATGCCTGAACACATGTCCAGGTGGTTCCATCTGTATCTGTGACTTCTCGCTGCATATTTGACACCCGGTTACTGTGAATCTACAAGTTGAGAGATGAGCGCTGCCAAGGTTGCTTAATCCAATCCGCAGCCCATTGGAACTGCACCCCAGCACGACGGGCGGCAGCTTCGTCTTCGGATCTATCGCCTACATAGCGTGTATTTTCCGGAGTATGCTTGTGCCGAACCATTGCCAAGTTCAACATTCCCGCTCCGGGTTTGCGATAGTGTCCAGACCATTTGGTTTTACTGTGGTTATGGACATTGTGGCGAGTGACGCGGAAACACTTTTTGCCTTCAAAGTCAGGACAGAAGTAGATTTCTCTTAATTCTGGGAATAGCTCAAGCGTGTACTGCTGTTCCTTGATGCACTCTTGGATGGATTTGTACCCTGCGGTAACTCCGCCTTGATTGGTAATGCCGACAATGATCCAATCGTCTTTATAAGCGCTAATGGCAACGTCAGCACCCGCAATAATTCTTTGGTCTTTAGGATGTTGGAAGTATTGCTGTCCGCTGAGTGGTTCTCGGATCGTGCCGTCCAAGTCTACCAGTAATAGGCTCATCGTTTCTTTGTGCAATTGGGCATTTTATTCTCGATATCGTAAGCCGCTAAGCATTCCCTTTCTTCTGGCTAACGGAAGGCACTGTTAGGGCGATCGCTCGTCCTCCAGATTGACTTAAAGATTAAATTAACGTGTTAGCTAAAATACAAAGATTGAGGAAACTTTTTTGTTCTCAACAAACGGTGACGGCTCTCGCGTTTTAGCAGTTGCAAATCATCCGAAAGATGAAGGCAGGTATCGATTAAGTGCTATAGCGTTGACTTAAATAAGGGACTTCCAAATAAAAAAATATCCAACTTTTTCTTGTCGGATGCGCTTCTGGTCCCTCCTATAAACTGGGCGGGCGGGGACACCCACCCCACAATATGGATAATTTCTTTCTTGGAAATCCCTAAGACGAAGCAAGTTGATGACGAATTTTCGACCTAGCCTACGTCTGCACAGCAAATACCACAGACACGATTCCCACCCCACTGCTTGATCGCATAACGCCCATCGCCGTCAGCGCTGAGCAAGTTCCTGATTATTTGCGTCGCCCACGATTTGTAAATGAAGTCATTGAACGGATTGACCGTCCGGGTGTAGCCACTGGGCTAGCTTGGACACCAACGGGCGGTGATGTCCTCTTTGTGGAAGCAACCATGATGCCAAGCCAAGAAGAACGTCTGATTTTGACGGGTATGTTGGGGGATGTGATGCGAGAATCGGTTCAAGCGGCGCTCTCCTACATCTGGTCGAACGCTGATCGCCTACTGATTCTTCTTTAGGTGCAACCATAAGTACTTATTGAGGATGAAGTTTTGATATGAAAACTGTTGCTGAATAGATAGGTAGAAGCGTCAGCGAGCAACAGCAAGCTACTTAGTATAAACATTGCACACTAGGTTTTGTAACAACTCCATAAATTTAAGCTGGGCTTGTTGCCAACTATAAAATTTGTTTTGCTGATTGCTGAATGCTTGTAAATACATTTAAAACAGCATTTTAAAAAGCGAAGAACTGCCATGCAAAACAACTCTAACCATATGGAAATCCGCTACAGTGCCTTAGCTTTGGGAATTCTCTTTCTCCTGATAGGCTTAGCTGGATTTGTACCTGGTTTTGTTTCCACACCTGCAGATGCATCTCCTATACAGGGGTACGGTAACCTGTTCGGGTTGTTTCCCACAAATTACTTGCATAATGCGCTCAGCATTGTCTTCGGTATTTTGGGAATAACTGCCTTTACCAGCCTGACTGGATCAATTGTTTTCAATCAGGTCATTGCCCTTGTCTACACAGCATACGCTCTCTTAGGTCTGCTGCCCTTGACAAATACCCTGTTCGGCATCATGCCTCTGTATGGCAACAACGTTTGGTTCAGTGCCTTCAATGCAGCAATAGGATTTTACTTTGGATTTATCAAGACAAGGGATATCAGGAATTTTGGCACAACAGCCAGGGTGTAGAACATCAGTTGACAAAGCTTTAAAGAGATTTTTAACCTATAGAGCTTTATGGTTGGCAGCCTCAAACTTGACACAAATACTTTGCTTCTATCTTGTTAAAACCATCATCAAGGATGAAAAACATGAGCGACCCATCTTTATCAGATCAAGCCACTAACCCAGAACAATCTGTTGTTGCATCCGAGCAATCTCAACCTCTTACATCTACCAACGTTCAAGGGAGCGCGATGCTGGATGCACAAGTAGCAGCAGGAAACCAACCCGAGGGAGACCCGATCGCCTATCCGATCGCCACCAACTTCTCAGGAGCAACCGCAACGGGTGATGCCAAAACTGCTGGAGCATCCGGCGTCATGGGATCGTTCTCTACAGATGAACAGTCGTCAGAAAAGGGTTCCGTCAACCTCCAGAACAATCCAGACGTACCCAATCCTCAAATGCAAGGAACTCTGCCTAACACTGATCCTATTGGGATGCCCATCGACCCTGAAACTAACCTTCGAGAGTGAAGGACTCCGTACCTTAATACCGTACTTCGCAATGGCGCGATCGCAGCACGACAGGTTGCCGTTGAGTATGCAGAGATTGCTAGCTACGGTACCTTGATTCAGGCTGCTGTACAAATGGGACACAAAGAAATCATTGTTACTCTTGGCTGGACGTAGAGGTATACCTGTGGCAGATAAAACTGTTTTGGAAGCAGAAGAACAATTAGAACCCAAGGAAGCTGTAGTTGTTTACAAGGAAACTCCCAGACGGCTGCCACGAAAGCCGCAACAACATTGGCTGGCACCGCTGTTAGTCGGTACTGGACTGGGGATTGCGATCGCAGCTGGAGGAGCGATTCTACTAGACCTCTTGCAAAAGTGTTTTTTGCAATCTTGTGGGTAAAGGGTAAAGGGTAAAGGGTAAAGGTTTTTTATTTCCCCTTCCCCATTCCCCTTTTCCCCTTCCCCCGACTTCTGCAAGAAGTCTACTGTCTCGTCCAGCTGCTTAGAACCCAAACGTAGCACAGCCAAATCAGTCTCAACCACAGGCTATAAGCGTCACCATCGCACCAGTGGACAGGACTCGCGTTGCCCGCACCCTCAGTTCAACTGGCACAGTAGCAGCCCGACAGCCATTAGCTAGATAAGCAATTACTCTGCTTACTGCATTGTGGCAAGTTTTATCAGTATCCAAGACTTGAGATAAAAACGTCCAGAGCGTTACTACTGGGTCAAATAATCGCCTGTAATATTTAATTTTTAGCTCCGTTAGGGCTTGCACAATTACAGAGGATGGTAACAGTTCTCGAAACGGTAATCCCAAACTTTGATTAAATTTATCCTTGAGGATTGTCACACGGTTTGTCACAGTAGTATTTATGGTTTTGGCTTATTCGTATCAAAGAAAGTATTCCACGAACGAATAAGCTTTTTCTACGTGAACTACCTACACCATAGTTGTACTCAACTTGGTGTAGGCTTCTGGTACATTTTTAATGTTTCCAGAACTTCCTTCAAGGTACTGTTGGTAGTAGAGTTAGTTACAACCAGATTCCCTTTACGGCGTTTTAACGTGGGGAACAGTCCCAGCCCCACGCGCTTGATGTTGATTCCCGCGTTGATATCGCGATCAACATTAAGCGAAAATTCAGCATCCCAGTACTCACGAATATCGCAGTCCGTGAAGACGATTTCGTCACGATATGCCAGCAATTGAGATGTATATGCAGGATTAACTGCAATCACCCACACCCGGTGCTTTTCCGGCTATGTATTCTAGGATTTCAAAAAACTGTCCAAAAGCAGCATCGTTCCAGGACTTGTTCAACCCTGACTTAGCTGCTTGACCATTGGGTAAAAATTTACCGTCCTCATCTTGTTTTGCTTTGTTGCGCTTTGACAGCGCTTTTAAGTTTAAGTCTTCGTGGACGAAAACTTTCTTTCCCGTTCGTACCAACGCATGAGCAGTTTTGAATGAATGGTCAATCCTTGCTCTAGCAATACGTTGATGTTCGCGTCCTTGACGTTTTGCAAGTCTACGGCGTGATTTACTGCCTTTAGGTTTCTTTTCTTTGCAGCGTGATACTTTAGCTAGACGTTTTTCAGACTTTCTAAACGATTTCAAAGAAGGTAGCTTGGTACCTTCACTTGTCGCTAAGTAATCTTGCTCATGTAGTACTGCGTCCATCCCCAATGTGTTTTCCCAAGTGGGAACAATTTCATCAGGGTTAAAGACTGGAACAGTTGGGTCTTCTAGGCAAATAGTTGCATACCACCCATCGGATTTCTTGGTTAGCAACATATTCTTGAAAACAAAACCATCCGGTAATGGGCGGTGTAATCGTACTTTTAACCATGACAACACAAGCACGTCAAGTATGCCGGACACATTTATAGCTCGTGCCAGAGGAGTTTCAGACCTCAAAGCTCATTTAGTGTTAACGACAAAATACCGAAAACCTATTTTTACAGGTCAAATGATTGATAGGTTAAAAGAAATTTTGAACGAATTGCTGTCAAAATGGGATTGCGAAGTGATTGATTTTAACGCAGAGGAAGACCACGTACATCTGTTGTTCCGTTATACTCCTCAGACTGAATTATCCAAATTCATCAACAATCTTAAGACTGTAACCAGTCGTTATCTACGCAAAGAATTTTCTGATAGAGTTAATCGGTTCTACCACAAAGACGTACTCTGGAACGGGTCGTACTTTATTGCTTCTTGTGGTGGTGTAACCGTTGAAACATTAAAAAAATATGTGGAATCTCAAAACAAACCGGACTAGACTACGTAGGTTGGTTTCTGAGCACGATAATTGGTAATACGCCCGCGCCATCCCGCTTCCGCGTTCCATCTATGATTGTCTTTAGTGGCAATAATAAAGCTCCATGGCTGCTCATTGTAAGAAGAAGCTGCCCATCGTGCTGCTTCTAAGACACTGCATAATTTTTCCGGCTCAACTGGTCGATCGCTGAAAGCCAGAGGACTCCAGCGTTGGCGCAGCAAATCTTCAATTGGATATTGGGTCTGCGATGTTTTGTCTATCGGCAGTTCATTTGTAATAGCATTGGTTGTCATGTGTGTACCTTAATGAAGCTCAAAGTGTAGTGACGGGTTGAAGATTTGCCAAACCCATATGAAATAGCGCATCCTGTACAATTAATTCTGGCAAAACATCCTTGAACATTTGCACCGTCTGCTGAATCCGCTCAAAATCTTCGGGATTGTCCAACAGATCGCGCACTTCGCGCTCACCAATCGCAACAGGAGGACACAGACGACTAGCAGCATGTTCTGCTTTTTGCACAATATCCTGCTTGAGAAGTTGATATTCCGGTCGCTCCCGCCAAAGCTTGATGTCTTCCCATGCTGCCAAGAAAAATGCAGGCCATCGGGCTAATGCTTGGTAATCAGAGTTGACAATCGGCACACCAAGAGTTTGTTTGATGTCTCGATATACTTGTTGCATTTCTTTTGAGATTTCCCGAACCGACTGCTCGCCAATCAGTTGGATTTCTGTGTGGCGATATGCATTTGGCCCGTGACGAACAGCGGTATTGCCCTCCTGACCAACCACTTCGCCTGCCAAAGTTCGGCTCAAGGCAATTTGCTGAATCAGCAATTGGGGATTGCCAAAGGTGAACGCATTCAGTACTCTTTGGATCTGATGCCGCTGTGCTTCGTCCACATCAATTTGATAGCCTGGTTGATACCAGTCGTTAGTATCCCGATAAACACGTTCAGTAATGGCGATCGCATCTTCCAAAAAAGATTCGGTTTGCATTGCCCCTTTGAGACGCTCCCAAAACAACTGCATCACCGATGGATACATCGCATAAGCACGCCAGTTTGCAGGTATCCAGGGAATTCCCAAGGTGGTTTGAATGTCGCTGAAACAAGCTTGAATTTCAGGTGGTGCTTGGGAAGGTTCAATTAACGGGAATGCTGATTGCTCGTCTTCTACAATCGCTGGTTCAGGGGATGGCGTTTGTGCAGCAACTCCTTTGGACTCAGTCTCTGTTGCGGAGAATTGTTGTGGTTCTATCTGTCCATTGGCTCGCTCAGTTTCAACCGATTGATCTGCTCTAGAACCATCTGCGTCCATGGCGATCTCGTTGTTCCGCCGTGCAGCTCTGTTGCTCAAGTAAGTTAACCAAGAGGGCGACAAAAACGAGTGGCTGTCTTTTCCAAAAGCACGCTCCTTACCAGTGCCGTCTGCGCCTGGTAACAACCGATTCACTAAACTGAGCAGATTGGAAAATAGCCCCGGAAACAGAGCATAAAACTTGGCAGAGATCCAAAAAGGAAGCGGCACAATCAATTCTGCATCACCCCGTCGAGCCGACGCTATGGTTTGGCGAGCAACGTTTTCAGCGCTGGTCGAGATCAAAGGCAACGAATCGCTAATGCTAAACCAGGCAAACTCCTTACGGTGCTGACCTTTGACAATGACATGATCCACAACGCCTGTACGGATGAAACCGGGACATACGGTTGTAACAGCAATTCCGTCTTTTGCCAGTTCTGTCCGCATCGCTTCAGACAGCCCGGTTAAGGCAAACTTACTGGCGCAATACGCCACCATGTGCGGAGAAACCACCTTACCACCAATCGAAGAAATATTAACAATCCGTCCATGCTGCCGTTGCCGCATTTCGGGGAGAACCGCATAGGTGGTGTACAGTGGTGCCCAGAAATGCAGCTTCATTGCATCGTCGTAGTCCTCCATTGTCATGGTTTCCATTGGACCAACAATGTCAGTACCCGCGTTGTTGATCAGGATGTCGATCGCTCCAAAGCGATCGCGCACCTGCTGCACCATCTGCTCAACTTGAGTTTGATCTGTCACATCACAAGGCAGTGCCAGAACCTCTCCACCTCGTTGCTCTAACTCCACCCGCGCCCGTTCCAGTTCTGTTGTGTCACGCGCACAGATTGCCAAACGTGCGCCTGCCTCAATCAACTGGCGCGCCATGACTAGACCTAAACCCCGTGAACCTCCTGTCATCAGTACGGTCTTGCCGTTCAGGTCGTATGTACGTTCCCGCCACCAGCCATCCAACAAAAGTGAACTCAGCAATGTACCGATGATACCTGCTGTAAGAATAAGTAAATTCTGATAGTTTATATTCATAGATAGCCAGTTCCTGATGACAATACTTGCGGTAAACATTTAAATGAGCACAAATGTCTTAAAGACCTTAAATTGAAAAGTGCTATGGCTGATCCTAAATCCGCTCTTAAGGAGCTTCCCTCTTGCTAAAGTTGTGCTACCTAAACGATCAAGCTACCGAAAGGGATAAACCAGTTTTAAGTTTGGATGTATCAGCCCAAACACGGTAGCCTTGATCGCCTTGGGGCGGCTGCTTTGGAGCATTGCCTACTAATTACACCTGGTTTAATTGCCAGTTGGGTCAAAACGTGCTATAATTAATAATGGGACGAGCGCGTATACACACTCATCCCATAACTGACACAATGCTTTACATTTATTTACCGCTAGCAGTCGTTCATCCTCCGACATGGATGGCAGGACGTCGCTCAGGGTCTTTTTCAGCCCGACGCAGCACTTCACGGGTAACTACAGCAATATCCCCCTCACCAAACAAGATAAAGCGGAGCAAGTACTTTATCGGGTTCCCCTCTGCCCAGCCGAAATAAGCATGTGGGATCTTACCTGTCTGGTCTCGAAGATATAGAAGTATAGCGGCGATCGCGTTAGGGATGGCTGCACTCTCAGCACGCAAGATGCGGTAGTGACCGACCTCCACCCCTTTTACTCTGATGATGTTTGCAAATTCTGAAGCATCGGATACTTGAATCTCTAGAAACAGGATCGGATCCGTGGGCGGAATATGGTTATCATCGCGCACCTCTTGCTCCTTTAAAGCATACTCTCGCACATTGCCCTCAGTCAATCGATTAGCAATCAGTCGTATCGCACCTCGGCTTTCTTCAGCAATGAAGCGACTGGCATTTTCGTCAATTTCGATCCGTTCCACTCGTAGTTCGAGCGATCGCCACACGCGGGAAACCAGCGAGCTGAGGATGATAGCACCAATGAAGAACCCAGCGATCCTAATCCCCTCGGGTCTCTCGATGATATTGACAATAGTGGTATACAGAAACAGCAGGGTGATGATTCCGAAGACGAATGTTCCTCGCTTCGCTCTCTGGCGATGGACAGATAAGGTCACAGCAAATGCAGCTGAGGTTATCAACACAAGCACGCCAGTTGCGTAAGCCCCGCCCTGAGCTTCCACATTAGCTTTGAAGAGAATTGTGACAACAAAAGCAATTGCTGTATAGACTAACACCAGAGGTCGGGCTGCCCGTGCCCAGTTTGGTGCCATACCATAGCGTGGCAGATAGCGGGGCACGATATTGAGAAGCCCTGCCATTGCGGATGCACCAGCAAACCAGAGAATGCTGATGGTACTTATATCGTAAATTGTGCCAAAACCATTGCCTAAATACTGATGTGCCAAATAGGCGAGGGCACGTCCGCTTGCCTTGCCCCCGGTTTTAAATTCTGCTGCTGGAATCAGTAGAGCCGTTACAAAGCTACTGGTGATCAAAAAGAAACTCATAATCACCGCAGCAGCGGTGAGCAGCTTGCGCGTATTACGAATACGTCCCCTAGGTTGATCAGGGTTGTCGCTACTGCTGCCTTGCACAAGGGGCATAACAGTCACGCCAGTCTCAAAGCCTGACAATCCCAATGCCAGTTCTGGGAATACCAGAATGGCTACGCCGAGCATCATCAAAGGGTTAGCATGGGTTGCGAAAAGAGCAGTCTGCCAGTTAGCGATCGCAGAAGGTTGATTCAGAATTTGATACAAACCGACGCTCACGACAACGAAATTCAACAGTAGATAAACTCCAACCAAAAAGACTGCAATACTGATCGCTTCTCGGAAACCTCTAAGGAAAACTGCGGCTAGTAATGTCACGAGTACCAGCGTAATACCGACCGGCTGATGGTGAAACCAACTTGGCACGAGCGGATTTTCGATGATATGGGCAGTAGCATCAGCAGCCGAAAGGGTAATAGTAATGATGAAGTCGGTTGCTACAAAGCCGAGTAGGCAGAGTACGAATAGCTTGCCTTGCCACCAAGGGAGCAAGTGTTCGAGCATAGCAATTGACCCTTCGCCATGAGGACTTTTGGCAGCAACACGGCGATAAATCGGCAATGCCCCAAACAGTGTCAGCAAAACCAGAATCAGCGTCGCCACAGGAGAGAGAGAGCCTGCTGCCAATGCTGCAATACCAGGTTGATAGCCAAGCGTCGAGAAATAATCTACGCCTGTCAAGCACATAACCTGCCACCAAGGATGGCTACGGTGCCGTTCTTCTTTGCGGTAGGGTCCTTCCTTCTCGTTTCGGTCTTCTTCGAGCAACCAGTTGATGAACTTTGTGCCGATCCTTTTTGATGGAACGATTGATTTAGCCATCAAACGCTACTCCTGCTGTACAGCTACATTTACATAATTTGGCGCTACGATACATAGCTCTCATAATTATCCCTTTCTAAGAACTAAACTCTTTGAGTAGAGATAACACACCCGCTTTGAGAAGGATTTTCGTCGTGTCCCAATTTTAAAAGCCCAAATCATCAGTCCACAATGTTGATTTTCCTGAGGACTTTCTCTCTTGAGCTATAACAAGCAATGCAAAGGCGCATTTATGTTTGGAAATAGGAGTATCTAAAGTCAACACCCCCGGTTTACAACCGGGGGCTTCAGGCGAGAGAGTCCTAGATTACTACCAGAGGGTTTTAGATGATTAACAAAAAGGTCGCGCTGGTTACAGGAGCATCATCTGGGTTTGGACAGTTAACCGCTAATTTACTTGCTCAGGAGGGTTACTGTGTCTTCGGCACCAGTCGCAAGCAACATTCCGCCTCGCAGGGTGTGGAAATGTTGACGCTGGATGTGAAATCTGAGGAGTCAGTACAATCGTGTATAAAACAGTTGCTTGCACAAACTAACCGCATTGATTTGCTGATCAATAATGCCGGACAAATACACGCTAGCGTGATTGAGGAAACAAGCTTAGAACAAGCCAAGGATATTTTTGAAACAAACTTCTGGGGTGTTGTCCGCCTCACCAATGCCGTTTTGCCAACGATGAGACAGCAGCGTAGCGGGCATATTATCAATATGAGTTCGCTGGCGGGATTGGTAGGGGCAGTCGGTCAAGGTTTTTACTCAGCAAGTAAGTTTGCGCTCGAAGGTTATAGCGAAGCCCTGAGTGTGGAATTAGACCCTTTCAATATCAAAGTGTCTTTAATTGAGCCTGGTTATTTCAAGACCAACTTTAATCACGATATGTCGCAAGCGACCTCCACCTATGCCGATTACGACACTGTACGTGAGACACTACCCTCATCAATCAGTCAGGCAATTGCACGGGGTGATAATCCCGAAAAAGTTGCACGGATGATTCTTAGGGTGGTACAAAGCCAATCGCCGCGATTGCGGTATCGTGTTGGTAATCAGGCATGGGTCCCTGCTTTGAGAGCTATTCTACCAGATAAGCTGTTCCGACTGAGTGCGCGCAAGTTCTTGAACCTGCCATAAGTAATTAAGCGGACTTGATATTAAACACCAGAGGGAAATGTCTCTGGCGGTTCTGTCATCTGGGAATGGGGGCTACGATCCAGAGGTTCTACGCCTGTTGTGTCATCAATGTGAATCACTGCATCAAACTGTTCGGGGAGTCGTGCATAGAAGTAGTGGCTAATACGCTCGGATTTGGGCAGGTAAATCACACCAATTGCCCGCTCTAATCGAGGTTCTTGCAGTCCTGTGACTGCTTGATTGTCTTGCCGCAAATTCAGTAAAAACCGAGGTAAACCTGTATCGTGAAACAAAGCTTCATAACTACCTGGCAATGCCGGACGAACTTGTTTGAGTTGTGTCACACCACCCCAACGAGAAGCAGCCGTGACGGTGCCCGTGTATGTGCTAAAGCCTACAAGTACAGCATCACGACCATATTTTTCGCGCACAAGCTGCCCCACGTTCAGTTCACCCGCATCAGCCATGTCGGTTGCTCGCGCATCGCCCAAGTGGGAGTTATGCTCCCAAACCACAACCTTTGTCCGGTTCCCTTGTGTATCTAAATGGGCAACGAGATGATCTAACGTTTCTGCCATGTGGCGAATGCGCAAAGCGCACGCTACGCGAACGCGCACGTTCCATGACGATACCCGCCCCTGAAACATCGAGCGGTAGTATTCCTCGGCATTCTTCACCAGTCGGGCGTTCTGTTCAGCGTAGAAAAACTCGTCTTCTGCAACCCGACCATCCTGTTTTGCATACTCCGTAGTCTTACGTTGCAACTCGATCAATTGATTGACGGCTTGTTTCTCGCAAGACTCTTTCAGACCAAAACTAGCAGCATACCCATAAGCCTGGGAGTCTTCGCCAAAGTGCCCTAGACACGAATAGCGGTAGCGTGCCCGTTCTGCGGCTTCTGGGTCAACCTTGTCCAAATAACCAACAACCTCTTCTATTGAGGTATGCATACTGTAAAGGTCAAGGCCATAAAAGCCAACCTTCGTTGCATTCTGCCCTAAGCCATCATTATATTGGCGTAGCCAGCCGAGAAAGTTTACTACATCCGTGTTACGCCACATCCAAGTGGGAAAGCGTTGGAAGCCGCCCAATGCTTCAGCAGGCGTAGGGTCGTCATTAACTCCCTGTACATAGCGATTGAGGCGGTAAGCATCGGGCCAATCTGCCTCCACAGCTACAGCTGTGAAGCCTTTCTCTTGAATCAGACGTTTGGTAATTTCCGCCCGTTGTTCGTAAAACTCATGTGTGCCGTGAGAAGCTTCACCTATGAGTACAAAGCGAGCATCACCAATGAGTTCCATTAGTGGGTGATAATCTTCGGCTGCACCCGTCAGTGGATGCGCGACTTGACGCACTGCATCACTTAGTTTATTTATAGTTGCATTTGACATGATTCTCAACTGAATAACTACTGACCCTTATTCACAGGCTCTTGCAGTAGGTTACGAACCTTTTGATCAAGAGTTTAAGGCTATAAAAGGGGTGGGGATTTTAGTGTAATAGAAGGTGATATTATATGCAGTGTTTCAAAACTGCGTTTGTTATAGGCTCATCCTAAACATATAGAAGTCTTTTCTCCTCTTTCTCTAGTCGTGTTACTAGAGTTGTTAGTGCCCCGAAAGAGTGAAAACCGTTTTAACTTGAGGTGTCACTACAAGCACAATAGATTTAAGCAGATCTAATTATATTTATAATTAGAAACTAAAAATTTCTTCTGCAATTGATGGATGAATGCCGATATTGGTATCTAAATCCTTTTTAGTTACTCCTAATTTCATGGCAAGGGCAATACTTTGAATAATTTCAGATGCATATTCACCCACCATATGAGCGCCTAAAACTCGCTCTGACTTACCGTCAACCACTAACTTCATTAAAGTTTTTTCATCTTTGTTAGTCAAACCGTAAAAAAGTGGTTTGAACTCTTGACGGTAACATCGCACTGATTCACCAAATTTTTCTCGTGCTTGAGCCTCTGTCAAACCAACTGTAGCAGCTTCAGGTATGGAAGAAAGTGAAATTGGGATTAATTCATAGTTCAAAATTTGGGGATTGTTTCCAAATTCACTATCAACAAAAGCACGAGCTTCAGCAATGGCAACAGGTGTCAATTTTATTCTATTGGTACAATCACCAATGGCAAAAATGTTCGGTTGTGTAGTGCTACTATACTTATCCACCAAAATTGTACCGTTTTGAGTCACCTCAACGCCTGCATTTTCCAAACTTAGGTTACTTAAATTCGGTGCCATATATTTTAGGCATAAACCAGTATCTACTGTCAAATTGACGTTATTATCACCCATCAATATCAGATTTAGACCATCTGCTAATTGTTCAATTTTGTGGACTTTAGTATTAGTGAAAATTTTGACACCATGCTTAGTCATGCTTTCTTGAACCTTTAGGGCAATATCTTCATCAGAATTTGCCAAAATCTTGTCTGATTCAGTAATTACAGTTACTTTAACCCCAAGCCCACTTAAACTCCCAGCAGTTTTTATAGCAACGTAATCTCCTCCAATAATTCCTATCTGACTGGGTAATTTTTTGAAGCTAAGCAGTTCTTTTATTGAGATGGCATACTCTACCCCTGGTATATCTGGTTTGACAGGTTTTGCTCCCACCGCAATCAAAATTTTATCTGCCGTTATCTTCTGTCCATTAATATCTAAAGTGTGAGCATCTCGGAAGGTGCCATGACCCCAAATAATCTCTATTCCTAATTCTTTAAGATACTTAGTATGTACCTGATGGAGTTGTTCAACTTTCTGGTCTTTAGCTACCTTGAATTTTGACCAGTCAAAGCTGCTATTACACTCACTCCATCCATAAGATACTGCAACAGGAAAAAGACTGGAGAAGTTAGCAGCATAAGCCATTAATTTCTCGGGAATACAACCGTAATTAATACATGCACCACCTACAGCAGCTTCTTCAGCAATTCCTACATGAACACCATAGGAAGCAGCTCGTTTAGCAGCAGCAAGACCTCCAGAACCAGCACCAATAATAAAAAGGTCGTAATCAAAGCTCATGATCTTCGCTTTGCTCCAATTCAAAATTCAAAAAGAGTTAATTTTTTTAATTCTTAATTTTTTATTTACCTAAGAAGTGATATCTATGCGCCGATGTTTTTCTAGCGCTATAAACAAATTCGATTAACTTTCAAGTAACATCTTTGATGATTGCGAAATAGTTTTCAATATAAATCTCACTAAAGGTAGATCAACCTTAACATCAAGGCTAAATTAACATTTTCTACTAATTTATACTAAGTTTAGTATTGCTTTTTATCAAGTTTAACTACATAAATCTTTGTCGTTGTGACTGATAAAAAGCTTATTTTTAAGATAGTTTCGTACCCAATGGCAACCTTTCTTCAACAGAATATATAAATGCCTCTTTTACTGGTCTATCTTTTCAATATTCCAAAGTTTAATAGTTTTCTTATTCCCAGCAGAACGAAGTGCTTTCTTATGGTCTGAAGCTGAAATGTTCGTTTTAAAACGTTCAAGGCAACAGTATAGGGCAACACACTGTTTTGCAAAATTTAATCCTTTCTTTTGATAGATTTTATCAGATGAAATGTGAGTTGAATTGAAAGTATTACGTCTCGCAATCAGTCTGACTGAATAAGATTTATTTCTGTTTTGCAAATTGGTAGAAAGTATATTCCAGCGAGCAACTTGCATTAAGTGAAGATTTGCATCAAATTTGGAGTCACAATATGGAAAACATAAACGCGGGGAACATGACAGAGCGTTACTGCGCCTTGATTGTAGGAATTCTCTTTTTAATTTTAGGTGTGGCTGGATTTATACCAGCTTTGGTTACATTGCCTGGAACAGATGCGTCTTACGTACCGTTTGGTGCATCTCCTAGCGCCTATGCTAAGGGATTTGGCTATGTATTTGGGTTGTTTCCCATCAATTTCTTGCATAACCTTGTACATTGCGCTGTAGGGGTGTTCGGAATTGCCTCCTATAGCGATTTGAACAGTGCCCGTCTATTCAATCGTTTTTTTGTAGTTGCGTATATTGGGATCGCCATCCTGGGAGTGGTGCCCGTGGCTAACACGATGTTCAATTTAATGCCAATATTTGGTAACAATGTTTGGTTCAACGCCCTAACAGCAATAGCTGTTGCTTATTATGGCATTATTATACCTGCCAAGATCAAGGGCGCTAGTGTATCACAAAGTTCTTAATACCCTTCCCATCCTTAACTTCTAGACAGCCCGGAAATCAGTTTCCGGGCTTACATCTTAAGTGTTGGGCATAAACTGAATTCAGATACCTTGTTGAAGTTTATACAACACCAACAACATTAATATCGAAAAATTGCTGCAACAGGTGTGCTATATGGCACTTGTTCTGCGGGAACGGCGTAGACCGTACCACCGTTTAACAAGGTATGAGCAGCAACAAGATCCAACAAATCTTCATCGCCAGCTTCTTCTTCTTGGTGCAAATAAACGGTTTCTGAGGTCGGGTCAAACAATCCCCATTGCTGCTGACCAACTGCAACCAACAAGGAATCAATTCTTTGGTAATAAGCTGCCGGCACAATTTCCTTGAGTTCGTTGGATGCTTTGCCAGTATTACCGCCAAACAATTCGTTAAATCGCTCTACAACGTCTTGTTGCGATTTATGGTAGTACGGCTCAACAATCGGCCAAGCTCGTTCGTGTAGTTCTTGTGCGCTGAGAATCTCTTGATTCCCACTGATAGCTTCTTCGATTAAATGCTGGTAAGTATTTGCCTCTCTGTAAAGAGGCAACAAGTACTCTACCCCAGCCAGCATCAAAGGCGCTGTTTGGTTTCGCAATTTCTCTTCTAATGCGCCATTAACAGCGTGAAAGAATTGCACGATGCGTTTCTGGCGTTCGTCCCTGTCGGGACTACCCTGCCCGTGAAACGCACCCGGCTGTGCCCCTGTGAAAGAATTGGCGGTTCCGCCTTTGGATGTAGCAATTCGGAACTGACCGTCTTTGGCAGTCTCATCATAGTTGAGAGCTTCATCCAGACTTTTAGGCATATTTTCCACCTCTACCTCTTGGATGCTGTAGCGTGTTCCCTCAAAAAACCGCACATCCTTTTGACTGAGAGCCAAGAGGTAGAAACGCCCATCGCCATTTAAAATCGGCAGTAGTGGCTTAATGTGAAATCGGTCTGTTACCACAACCAATTCGTCAAATTCGTGAGGCAGGGTATAGTAGCGAAAAATATCTTTAGAAATAAAGACTGCCAGTCCTTGCTCTCCGATTTGTTCCCAGAAATCCGGACGATCCAGTCCATGGGCTTTTGCTAGCAATGCAACGGCATCGTTATGCTCAACACCTGCATCCATTAAGCGAGCTTCAGCGTCTTTAATCAAATTCTTAAACCGAACAGGGTCTTGTCGAACTTCTGGTCCGGCTGGGTGCATTGGCATATAAATTGAAACAGAATTTTGTCTTGGCTGTTCTAGTAGTGTTTTTATTTCCTCTCTAGAAATTAATGTCATGCGAATCCCTCGTATTAACGTGAGTAGAAATTCCAAACAAAACCGCTGATATATTCAACGGTTCTATGGGAAATTTCTCATTTGACTATTTGATCTGGATTTATTTCACGTTAATCAAGATTAAGTTTCATCTTTCTTATGGTAGGAAATCTGGGCATGATTTTTGTTCATATAGGGTGTAGGGCTGAAAAAAATTCAAAATTAGGAGTTTGAATTTATTATTCATTAACATCCTTACACCCATGTAGCTTATGCTCACCGGAGACTGGTCATTCAACATTAGGCGTATTTGGGTTAATACGTTTTGAGTTCCTTCTTATGTTGTTTTCTCCTTGCTTAACAAAACCTAAAGTCACTCGTTTCATAATCCAATGCAGACCGACAAGTATGCCAAAGGTAATAGCAATAATCACCAGAGGCTGTTTGCCAAGAATGTCCTCTATTCCTTTAGTCAGTACAGCATCTGGTTGAGTCACAAAATCCCAGCTGTTAAAACGTAAGAAACGTCCCCAATAAATACCAACGGCACACAGAGCGTGGGTAATTAACTCAACCCACAAAATCCATTGACTCTTACCGATGCGATGTAAATAATAACCTAAATTAATTAATGATATAACGTAAGCTTCAAATCCAGCAAAGATAACTAGCACATACAACGGGATAAGTACAAGAGTTATCATCCACACGGATTGAATTGTACGAATATCGTCTATAAGGTGAATGATATCAGTCAGCAGGTAAGGCGCATTCGGTAAAAAAGCATAGAAAACTATAAATCCCAACCACCAAACCCAAGACCGTCCGCGCCTGTTGCGAAACAACCAAACGCTCAAAGCCAAAGGTATAAAAGCTAGAAATAAGTTCCAAGTCATCCAACGCATATTAATTTGCAAGACTTGCACGACTCTAGCTATCAATTCAATGAGTTCTGCTTTCATAGCTGCTTCCTTGACGATGTGTAAATGATTATGGTTCCCTGTATAGTTATAAGCTAGCTGATTGACAGTCAAAACTCCATTGAGTGGTAAAAATGGCTACTAGCCAAATGGTCAATCAAACACGCTAATTCCCTAGTATAGCCAATGTCTAAATCAGAGCTTTACCATAAGGCTTTAGCCCGAGGAGTGTCAACGCTCATGTATTTTCTGCCTTCGCTGAACAAGCAGTTTATTCATGTCAGGGCGGCTCTTTATCGTCCCTGTAGAGTTGTGTCAAACCAACCTAACTGTTCAGCATACGCCTTGGCAGTCGGCAAAAGTCACAAGAAAGTCGGAACAAAGTCAGATCCTTAGAGCAGCCAAAACCAATCAGTGCGTCTACAAGCTGACTCAGGGTTTCTCACTCATCCCTAAAGGTCATAACTTGCCCCATTCTCAGCTAACCAGCGCTTGCGCTCAAGGTAATCCGGCAAAATCCGTTCCACTTTGTCCCAAAAAGTACTTGTATGGTGCGGTTCCATCAAATGCACCAACTCGTGAACCACCAAGTACTCAATCATGGTGCGTGGAAGCATCGCCACTCGCCAGTGAAAATATAAATCTCCCTTGTGTCCGCATGACCCCCAACGGTAGCCTAACTCGCGCACCTGCACCGAACGGGGAGCAGCACCAAAACGCTTGACAATAACAGCAATTTGTGTATTTAAAATAGGGCGCAGGCGATCGCCATACCATTTCACAAAACATTCTCTTCCCCGTAGCTGTTCTTCGCGGTGCAATTCAAAACGGCTTTGGTAAAACTTGAGTGGGGGTTGTCGTTTCACTCCATCTACTAATTTGAGGCGATAGCTGCGTCCTAAGTAGTAAAACCCTTCACCGCAAACGTATTCTTTAACACCTACTGGTGGATTTAATGACTCTTTTTTTAACAGTTTGCTGTAAATCCAGTAGCGTTTCTCATTGACTATCTTCTCCAGAGTTTCTATTGGCACTTCTGGAGGTGAAGCTAAGATTAATTGACCGTCACGTTCGACGGTAATACCTACGGTACGACGTTTTGCACTGTGGCGTATTTCAAAACTGAGGTCGCCAAAGGTGATTGTTGTCATACAATTAAACTATCACGATTTCGGCGAGCGAGTTGCACAAGTTTATCGGCTACTATTTCTAATTCGTCGTAACTCACGACATCATTATCATCCAAGTAACCTGCTATCCACTTTCGCAAGTCTTCTTGACTGACAAGACTGTCCCAATTCACTCGACGAATATCTTGGCGGATGTGTTCGACAATTTCTTGTGTCACTTGGGCAAGTTGGGTTAATTCTTTGGTGGAATGTTCGGCTAAAATATTGAGAAATGGAAGTTGAGTTTTCGGGTCGAGTCCAGTTTCATCTGTAGAACGACCTGCTTGAATTTCTTGGATATATTGCCACAAGACATTAACTTTTTCTTGCCAATTATCGGCAAAAGATTCGAGAATCTCTGTTAATTTATCGCTTAATTTTTTGTAATAAACTGGGTCTTCATCGTAATGTACACTAATATGATGACGGGCAGCGAATTCCATTTCTGCGGCTTGCGCTTTAGTTGAGCGATGGCGTTGAACGTGGGTTTTGAAGTCTAGGGACAGAATATCAATTGGTGGAATTTTCAGGTCAATTCCCTGTGCTTCAATGTATTGGTCAATTAATGCTCTCACCTTCTCTTTGGCTGTGACTATGTTAAGTTTTTCATCTCGATAAAGGTCAGCAACAGATTTTTTTATGAAACCGAGTTTTTTAGCATCCTTTACAAAATTATAGGGATGACGTGCTTCTGGTCGTGGCAGAATGGTATCAAGGGTATCGATGAAGTCTTTCAAGAATTCATTGAATTCTACTCTCAGGCGTTCATCTCTGAGTAAGTCTACACAAGTATCTACGTTGTCTATTGTGCAGCCGTTTTGAGTGAAGAAATTGATAACTCGCTGATGGCGATCGCGTAATTTGGGTATTTCGTCCGCGATATCAAACCAGGCTGATTCTGTATCTACTTCGTCGTAAATTGCTAAAGCTTCTGCTAGGTTGACACCGTAATAATCGACGACTAAGCTATATTTTTTCGTGTCGTTATAAATGCGGTTCACACGAGCGATCGCCTGCAACAATTCATATTCTTTCATTTCCCGGTCTAAATATAAAACTTGTTCATTTGGGGCGTTAAAACCAACCAACAACATACTTTTGACAATTAAGAAAGCTAGACCATCCTGTTTCGTCGAGTCTGGATGTACTAAGGATTTTTTGAAGCGTTCAATGCGTGCTTCTTGTTTACTTTTATTCGTCCACTCTTCCCAACTGGGGTCATCGTTTTTGTCTCCAGAGATAATAACGCCAAATTCTAAGCGGCGGATGGTTTCCAAATAAGAAAGTGCTTGGGCTAAAAAGCGCGTTTCTTCATTATCAATAGATTCTAAAGCTTCTGGGTCGAGACTTCGCAGAATGGGGGCACGAGTTTCTAGTTGTTGCACCAGTTCCCGGTGTGCTTCGACAAACGCATCGTAGTAGCGGACAGCAGCGCGACGGGTAGGGGCGACGACTTGTGCTTTGAAGCCTCCGGGTAGGATACGCTGTATATAGTGGCGCAGCATATTTTTTGCTTTGGCTTTAATCAGTTCGCGTGCTTCTGCAACTTGGGTTTTGGTAGCGTATCTCGCTTTAGAATGCGCCCGTTCTTCTGGGGTTTTGTCTGCAAAGATGATTTCAAAAAGTTTATCTAAATCGTCCCCTTGGGTGACTGCACCCCTTGCTTCTAAACCTTCGTAGAGAATCGGTAAGGTAACACCGTCTTCTTGGGACTGACGGATGTTGTACTGATCGATAAACGAACCAAAAATTTGTTTGGTGGTTTTTTTGGCAGATTTGACAATGGGAGTACCAGTAAAGCCAATACGGACGCAATTGGGTAAAGCTTCGAGTAAATTGGTGTGCAGAGTGCTGGCGTGGGAACGGTGCGCTTCGTCAATGAGTACTAGGATATCTTCGGAAAGGTTGAGGCTTTTTGGCATTTTTTCCGGCTGTTCCTCTTCTTCGGAATCTTCGCCGCCTTTGAATTTCTGAATCATCCCGAAAACTAAGCCTGCACCTGGTTGTTGCAGGTATTGTTCTAGCTTTTTGACTTTTTTCGCTATCTGCAAGGGTTCGCCTGTGAGAACAGCAGTATCGGAAAGTTGCTTTTCTAAGTCGGTGCGATCAGTCACGACGACTATCTTAAAGCGGCGTAATTCCGGAATGGTGCGGATTTTCCGAATCAGGTAAACCATTGTTAGGCTTTTGCCAGCACCTTGAGTATGCCAGATAATACCACCGCGTTGGTCATCTGTACCGTGTTGCAAACGGGTTTGATTGTGTAGCAGTCGATCAATTGCTTCTTGGACTGCTCGATATTGTTGGTAACGGGGGACAATTTTAATTGTGCGTCCGCCACTGGTTTCATATAAGGTAAAGTTCCGCAGGATATCGAGGAGGTTCGCAGGGTTAAGCATTCCGGCGATCAGCATTTGTCGGGTATTTAGTTCGGAAACGCCTAACTCTGCGGCTATTTCTGTCTTGGAACGGGGTATGGTATCCTTCCACTCAACGTAATACTCATGGTTTGCACCCACTGCACCCGCTACCGCCCGTCCCCTAGAAGCGGCTATCATTAACAGGTTGTAATGAAATAGTTTTTCTGCGCCTTCTGGTTGACTGCTATTGCGTTGGTTCGAGTATTGCAACAAGTCATTAATTGCTGCGGTGATGGGATTATCTAGGTTGGGACTTTTGCACTCAATCACAACCAGGGGGATACCGTTGACGAATAGCACAATATCAGGAACGATAAAACCGCGATCGCCTGTTATCCAAAGGGGATCTACTCGGTATTGATTGATTGCCAGAAAGTCGTTATTTTCAGGATGTTCAAAATCAATATAGTGGACGGTGCGCTGTTTGCCGTCTTTTCCTAAAATGGTAGTGCCAGAAAGCAGTAATTCTGTAGCAGCTTTATTTGCTTCCATGAGTCTTGGTGCTGCTAAACGCTCAAGTTGACTCACCACTGCGTTGACTTGGCTATCATCGAGCCAAGGATTACCATTGTCATCTAGGTTGATGCGTTTGATGACTGTTTTCAAGCGTTGGATGAGCAGAACTTGCTTGAAGTTTTCGCGTTCGGTGACTCGCAAGTCGAACGGATGACCTTCGATATGCTGCCAACCCATGTCACTGAGTTGTTGAATAGTGGGCAGTTCTACATGGATATACTCAGGAGTTTGTTTAGACATGGTGGCAGTTTTTGAGGAAAGTCACGGCATTTGATAGCGATGTACCTATATAAAGGGTAATCGCTCATCTATTAACTTGATTCAAATGCTGTTATAACATTTACCTCAAAGTCAGCCAGTTTTGCTCTTGCAAGCGCTGCCAAGCTTTACGAATATGTTCGGGTTTAAATAGTTTGCGCTTGCGATCGCTCCACTCATGTATATGAGAAATCGCCTGCTCGCTATCTTGTGCTGGATTGTCGTCTTTGGTTGCAACCCAGTGAACTGTGGCTAGCAGTTCCATCCCATAAGGCGTTTCAAAACCATATATCAGGTTGCTAACTTGTTCTAAACGCTCCTGGGCATCTGGTTCTGTTTCTAAAAAAGCTTGTGCTGCTTCTCTACCTTCTGGTAATACATAAATCTCAGCGCTTTCGGCTTTGCTAGTTCCATCCCCATAACCGCGAATGTAATGCCCCTCGATATGTTTCAAAACATGATTGAGGTTATTCGCGTAGGGACCATATTTCTGTTTTACATAAGGCAGTTTCAACGGTTCCCCAGCTTCTTGCAGGAAATAGGCGAGTTTCTGGATTTCTAGCTTAGTCAACTCATAACCGGGAATACCGTACAGTTCCAACAGGCGAATGAATAAAGCACGGGCACGAGTCATATTCGGCTTTTTGGTTGCAACGGGCATTTTTTCCGCTGCTGGTGCGCCTGTTGGCTCAAAAATAATAACCTGCACATCTGGTAGTTGGGCAAAGGCTGATTCTATCAAAGGTTTAATCTCTGCCCAATTCAAGCCACCGTTACCGCATCCTAGAGGTGGAATGGCAATTGAGGTAATACCTAATTGCTGCACTTGTTGCACTAAAGCCACCAGCCCACTTTTAATATCTTCGATTTTTGATTTGCCTTTCCAGTGGCGCTTGGTGGGAAAATTAATAATGTACCTGGGGTTAAATAGACTACCTGTTGCCACGGTGAACATCTGTCCTGGCTGCACTTCCCCAGCGCGACAGGCTTTTTCGTATTGGCGGAAGTTTTCGGGATAGGCTTGCTTGAATTGCAAGGCGATACCTTTGCCCATGACACCGACACAATTAACGGTGTTTACTAGGGCTTCGGCATTTTCTTCTAATAGGTTGCCTTGCTTAAACTCAATCATCTCCCAGCGCCGCCTATTCAGTACACAAGTACTATCTTGTTTATTTTATCGTTTTAGTAGTACCAACTAGAGTAAACCCTAACTGGGGTCTGACAATTAAATTTTTGTAAGATTTCTCTAACCTGTTCTGCAATTATGCTGTTTTTAACAGCAATCTTTGTTATCAAGGTCCAAGGTAAGAATTCATGCACCAAAAACTCAGCTTGTCTCCTCCGACTTCTATCGCCATCTTCTTGTGTATCTGCCCAGTAAGTTTCTTCCATGATTTTCCAATCAATCACAGATTCTAAATCTTCTAAGCTATCATAAAATTCGGACAATGCTATAACTGCATGACCATCAGTAAAAGCAAAAGTCAAATTGTTAGCTGCTATTGCTTCTACTTCAGAAACCAAATAAATTACTAGCTCTTGTCCTTCACAATAGCTTTTTACTCCTCCTTTATGAATGGCGTAAAGCATAGGAGAGCGCGGAGCAAAATAAAACGGTACATAATCAGGTAAAAATCCACCTGCACTACAAGTAACCTGCTTCCTAGCTCGCCTTTCCTGTATGTGTGTATGAGCAATATCAAGGTAGTTAATTCGCTGTTGTTTTAGCCTACTATTCGCTATTAATCCACCTGAATTGAGGATGGAAGGTAAATTTTTAATGGGGGTAATGTGATAAATAGGCGTAGGCATTAGGTTATTTTGTTGTTAGGACTTACAAATCACTTATATTCTGAAATTATTGAATTGCATTGACTCGCACTTTGCCAGTTAATAAGTCGTGCATCAGTCCTTGTTTTTGGAGTTTGAGCTTGTTGAGGTAGGCTTCTTCTTTGCGGATGCGCGAGTTGTGACTACTGATGATTTTTACAATGGCATCTTGTTCTTTAGGTTGAGGACATGGAACAGGTATACTAGCAATATCTTCACTAGAAACTCCTGATACAGCAACTTGCCTGATTAAAGGTAAACGCAGCCTAAAACCTGCATCACTATTGAGAAAGTGATTAGCAAAAATAGGACGTAATTTATCAGTAGATAATCTGACACGAATAATTGATGACTCAAAGGTAGTTGCTTCAGGAAGTTCAGACACTAAAGAACAACGACCAGCACCTTCTAAATTTAAGGAACGACGAGCAAAAACTAAATCTCCTGGCTCTAACCTATAACGCTCTAATTCATTAGGGTTCACTTCTACACGAGCAGCATCAGATACATCGATTGTTAACCCTCTGAACATCTGAGGCATATGAATCATTAAAGCGCCTCGACCATAGAATTTAGCAGGTTTATATAGTCCATTACGTGCTGGAATCGCGTAAAAATCAGAAAGTTTGCCAACTTCCCAATCTTTCGGAATTCGTCCCAGTAGCGAATCTTTAAACTCTTCAGGATGCGCCTCTGGATCTCTCAAATGTCCATTCTCATCTAACCCGCGTGTGAGCAAGTCGTGCAGCAGTCCAGCTTTGATTTGTTTAAGTTTTGTAATGAGGGAGGACGTGCGGGCGATCGCATCATCCACCGTGTCCAGAATTTCAGCAATACAAGCACGTTCATGTGGTGGAGGGAAAGGAATTAAAAAGGCACGAAGCTGTTGGTAATTCAACCCTTCACGATTTCCACCTGCGTTTAGTCGGTCAATCTGAGATTGTCCAATGTGGGATGCAAGTACAGATGACAAAAAAATTGCGTCTTCGCGGTTGGTGTTGGGTAGGCGGATTGCACAAACGTGCTGATTAACATTAGTTGTACCAAGTCCTTCAGGAACAGGACAGCAGCGCCCTATTGATGCACCAGTGATATTTATAAGAACATCATGCGCGAATACTTCACTACGTTTCATGCTTTCATGTGTTCTTGCATCTATATATGCAACATCATCCAACAATAACCCATTAAAGGTAACATTTTGACTACGAATAAATAAAATTCCCTCTCTTTTGTATACATTGCTTCCGCCTCTAGGAGTTATGCCACTACCTACATGAACAGCAATTTCATCAATAGAAACAGCATCCCAATCTCTCGGAATCCTCCCAACAGGCGAATCCTTAAACTCCTCAACCTTAACCAAAACCTCACGCATACCCCAACCCCTGCAAAAACTCCCTCAAATCTGAACACCTTGAGATAAAATACCCAAAATCTTATTGATCTCCTTAATATAATAATTATTCAAATCAATAAACACATCACAGCCTTCTAACTTCAAAAACTTCCAAATATCCCCCGTTGTTACTGCACCATAAATAGTTTTAATTTCATTTCCTTCTTCTTGGTTAAACAATTGTGCTGCCAACATTGCTGCTGCACATTGACCTAATCCGCCTTTAATATTTTCATTTTTTGCTTCTACAATAATCACGACAGGTGCATTAATTGTTAATTGCTCTTTAGAACGACTGATGAGAAAATCACAATAACCATTCAATCCTTTCTCAGCATCAACATTAAAATCTGTTCCGGAAAATAAACTAATCTGATAATTAGCCTGACGTCTCACCTCTAATAATATTGGGGTAATAATCATTTCGGAACGTGCTTTTTCGGTATTAATTGCTAAAGCAAGTTCAGCAGTTTCTTCTAAAGTCGTTGTTAGCTTATCACTGACTTGTACAGGTTCTACGTTGGCGAATAAATCAATTTCTTCATCAATACGAATGTTGAAACTCTTTTTAAATTTACTTAATGTAAAGTCACTATAAGCCATTGTTAACACCTCAACTTATATACCAATACGGTTGGTGATTAAGTATCAGTTTGTTCAGAAGCATCAGGTACACCACAAGCTACCGGGTTCATCCCCATTTCAAAAATTGGATCGCTTTTAATAGTTGTTATCACGACAATTAAATTATTTTCCTTGCGAATTTCCACCTCTTGAACTCCCTCTAGAAACTCCTTGGGAATGACTACACCTTGTTCTGTTACTTTGACTTTCATCAGCCATTTATCCTATCACTACTATATTTACTAAGATAGTTTAAGCATACCCCAAAGAGTGCAAAAACTCATTCAACTGCTGCGCCGCCGCATCCCGTTCCGCCTCAATATCCTGCAACGTCACCCGATACTTATCCCACCAATTCTCTACCGCCGCAATCACCTGCTGACGGTGTGCCGTCACATATCTCTCCAATTCAACAATTAACCCATCCTTAAAAATTCCTAACACCAAACCCTGACATTCTTCATTTGTCAACGCCGCACGCGCTACATCCAAACGCTTCACCAATTCATTCTTCAGCGTCTTCAATTTTGCCTTAGCTTCCTTCAGTTGCTTGGTAATTTCTTTATAAGGTTCCAGTTGTGCTTCTATCTCGGCAATTTCTACTTCTGTCTGCTCAATTAACGGTTCAAATTCAGCAATTTTATCTGCATTCAATAAAGGCGACTTCTTTAAAATCTTGAGTTCCTTCTTCGGCTCTTTAATCAAATTTTTCAGATGCTTAAGCTTTGTGTCTAACTCCTTGACAATATTAACCGCCTCTGATTCTTCTTCACCTTCTTCCCCAGCTTCCGCCTCCGCCTCTTCTGGGCGTTCAAACGCTTCTTTCTGCTGTTCTAATTCCGCAATACTCGCTTCAACTGTGGCAATCTCTGCCAAATAATCCGGCATCAACCGCACCACTAATTTATGATTCAATGGGTCAAATAAAGGCTTACTTTTCTTCTCCTCATCATCTTGTTCCAAAGCATCTTTAATTGTATCCACCCAACTATCAACTAAACCGCCAAAATCTGACTCAGATAAAGTTCGCAATTCATACTTCACTTCATCCCACCAACTAGCAACCACACCCGCCACTTTAAAACGGTCAAGTAATCCCACAGGTGCTAAACTATCTACAAAAGAACTCAAAAATTCAGCGCGGAGTTCCATCACTTTTTTTGTTTTCGGCAACTCACCCAAAGAAGGCGAGTGCATCTGCCACCAAGCAGCAAACACACTCATTAATTTGCCTTCTTGCTGCTGAATGCCTGCATCTGATTCTATAAAAGTTTTTATCTGCCCTCTCTCGGTAATTGCAGAAATAAAATCGCAATAATCCACTAATTCCGCTCCACTAAAATCTTACTTGGGTCAAACCCATGTGCTGCCAATAATTCGCGCTTCGCCTCAACCTCTGCCTTGGGAATTCCCCCCAACAAATGCGCCCGTACATCATGAGGTTCCGGTGGTGGCGCATTATCGGCATAGCGGCGAATATTGCAGTTGTAATCGTTTTCTGCTAACTCTTCTTTGGTCACTACTGCCGAATAACCAGGCAAAGACACAAAATTTTCAAACACCCAAGTCATCTTTTCAATATGTTCAGGACGCAAATAATTTTGTGCGCGACCTGCATAATATTCAGCATCAGCATTAATAAATAACACTTTACCCTGACGCTCAACAGGTTTCGCTTTCTTTGTGGCACGCATCACCAAAATACAAGCAGGGATACCTGTGCCATAAAACAAATTCGGTGGTAAACCAATCACCGCTTCTAAATGGTCATTTTTAATAAAACTCTCACGTATTTTCTTTTCTTCTCCCCCACGAAACAGTACGCCATGTGGCATGACTGTTGCCATCATGCCATCACTTTCGAGAACCGCTAACATATGTTGCACCGTGCCTTTTCTGGAACAAAAAAAGTTTCTTTGTAACTGAGAGAGTTTTCTGCCCTGATTTTCGCCTCTTCCTCTGTACGTCCCCTTTGCAAATTCTGCTGCAAAATCTGCTCATACTGCTGCTCAAACACATCAGAAGCACGTTTGAGAAACAACATCCCAAAGATATATTCTTTGAATTCCGAAGCATCCATCTTGCCCCGCAGAATATCAGCCGCAGAAAAAAGATGACGTTCTAATTGTGGCAGGGTGAGTTTACCCATAAGTGAAATTGTCGGCTCCAAAAAATTTTTTGCTCAGTACATTCTGCCACGCGGTAGAAAATCCCAGTGTAAGTATACCCAGCAAGTGTATAACAATAACATTTCAGCATACTGGAATGACAGCTTAACCTGCTTTTGAGGATGCGAATCGCCTTACCTTGCCAACTTACTTGCCAAGCGCTGATGAATTTGATCCAACCATAGAGGAATGATAGATTGACCAGCATTTAGGGATGCGATCGCAAAGGTGCCAGTGCCCCTTGGGCGATCGCACGCTCCAAATCAAATTCTACAAGCTCCCTTAAACGCTTTTTCTGATCCCACAACAACATAAAGTAGTTCACCGTACATGACAGTAGCGCTTAGGGGCTACTGCAATCCCGTTGATGTCACTGAAGAAGAACGCAGAACGCAGAACACAGAATGCAATTGGTGGGGACTTGGATTCCAATACTGCGAACCAGAACTCTAGAATTTATTTAAATTCTTGCTTCTTGATTCTGATTACTGAGTTCCTAGCTGCAGAGTACTTTTTTCGTCATTTTTGACTACAGTACTTATTCACCTGAGATGCCAGATCATCAGACTGCTTAGCAGTATTTGCCGCTGCTGTCAAAGCCGTATCGATTTCTCCTCTAGCCTTTTGAATTTTTGCCCTACCCTCTGATGAGTCTTGTGCGTTCTTAGCTGAACCAAGAGCCTTACCCGCCTTGGCGATCGCTTGGCTGAAAGTCTCAAATACCTGCACAAAACGGCTCTGAAATTCTTGAAGCTTGGGGTCTTTTAACTTTAGCTCCTTGATTTGTTTGGTCACAGCTTCCAAATCCTTGGATAGTTGCAAGCTTGTTGTCACTTGCTGCCCTTTATTGTTATCAATCAGTTCACTTCCTTTGTTTACGGCATCAATCAGTCGCTGACATTGAGAGGCTTTGCTGTCATTACAAGCAGTAACCAAAAGGGCGATGCTCAAGCTAAGAGGAACAATAACAGTATATTTACGTAAAATAGACATTAACACCCAACCATCAATAAAACCCAAACAATACTAACTAATGATTCACTAGTTTTTGTTGGTGTTTCGATAATTCAATTCTTTAGAATTGCTAAGGGTAGCCGAGAATTAGACAACTTGAAGCTAAAACCTTTCAACGACTGAGTTCAGTAGTACTCCGAGACAGAGCAGGTGTACCGGGTTGCACCCCTGCAACCTTGAGGCGGATGCGGTAGAGACTTGTGGTTGCTGTTATGTAAAGCGTTTTGTAGTCCGAGTCGCCCCAAGCTAGATTTGTTACCACCTCAGGCACGATAATCTTGCCTAGTAGTTGACCTGCTGGTGAGAAAATCCACACTCCTTGAGGACCGCTACAGTAGACATTGCCTTGCACATCTACCTTCATGCCATCGGGTACACCGGAGTTGCTAGGTCCTTTCAACTGTGCAAAAACCTGTCCGTTATTAAGCGTACCATCTGAGTTGACTTGGAAGACACGGATGTGTGCTGTTTCAGAATCGCTCACATACAGTTTGTTCTCATCCGTCGAAAAGGCTAGCCCATTGGGGCGCACTAAGTCTTTAGTAAGCAATGTCAAAGTTTTATCTGGTACCAGTCGATAAACGCCATAAAAGCCCAGTTCTTCTTGTTGCTTGCTAATACCGTAGGGGGGATCAGTGAAGTAAATGCTGCCATCTGACTTGACAACAACGTCGTTGGGACTGTTGAGCCGCTTGCCAAGATAGCGCTCTGCTAAGGTTATCTTGCTACCGTCTTTAGTGGTACGTACGAGGCGGCGGTCATGCTCGGCAGTAATTAACCGTCCCTGCCGATCCAATGTATTGCCGTTGGCGTGTCCCGCAGGACGACGAAATATCGAAATTTTACCGTTAGGAGTCCATGTGTATATAGTATCAGCACCGATATCACTAAACACTAGGAAGCCGCGCGGGTTCCAGAGCGGTCCTTCTGTGAACTTAAAGCCGCCGGACAGCTTTTCCACCTTGGTGTTGCTGTTCAGGATGGTTTGTAAGCCGTCAAAGCTGTTTGGGCTGTGCTGCGTGCTTAAGACGGTCAGTAAGAAACTGCACAGGGCTATTAATTTACTATTGATTTAAAAATGCCCCCCCATTGCATTGAATTATTGAAAAATTCCAAGTTTAATTATATATTTCCTTGGATTGCATAATTTAGCTAAAAAATTCTTTAGATTACGGATATAATCGTGTTTCCTTTTATTCCATACTCAAGCTGGTTACACAGGGCCATTCAGCCGCAGTTAGCCTTGCACATCCCAGATGGCTTTCTTAACTTACCTATTATCTTGGTCACCTGGGTAATTGCCATCGGTTTAATTGCACTCGCACTTTCGCGATCGCAAGCAGAATACCAGGAAAAAGCCGTACCCTTGATGGGAGTGTGTGCCGCTTTTATCTTTGCTGCTCAAATGATTAATTTCCCGATCCCTGGCGGCACTTCCGGGCACCTTTTGGGTGGAACCCTAGCGGGAGCTTTATTAGGTCCGTGGGCTGGCTCTTTGGTGATGGTAGCGGTGTTTATCGTCCAAGCTGTTTTGTTTCAAGATGGCGGGCTAACGGTCTTGGGAGCCAACATCTTTAATATGGGATTGATTGGCACATTTGCTGGTTATTACTTATACAAAGCAATCCGGTTTGCGATCGGTCGCAATAAATTGTCAGGAATGGTCATTGGCGCAGCCGTTGCTGCTTGGACAAGTGTAATGGTTGGCTCACTTTTGTGTGCGATCCAACTGGCAATATCTGGAACAGTTCCGTTAACCGTGGGGTTGGCGGCAATGGCAACTTGGCACGTAATTATCGGTATTGGTGAGGCAGTGATCACCGTAATAGCACTGACGTTTATTTGGCGGACTCGCCCGGATATGTTCTACGATCCCCCCCGCAAGGCTGTTGCCTCTCGTCCTCTCTCTCGGCATCAATAGGGATAAGATATATGAGTAATAATTCGCGATCGCGCAATCATGCTTTTGTGATCACTGGCTTGGGTGTTGCCCTCCTAATTGCGGTTTTCCTGTCTCCTTTTGCCAGCAAAGATCCTGATGGCTTGGATCGAGTCTCGCAGGATCTCAAATTTGAAGATAAAGCAGCTGAAGATGCACCAGCTAAAAAACTACCGTTCTACGCTGTGTTTGAGGAATATGCCCTTAGAGGGGTACCGGAAGCAGTAGCCACACCCATAGCTGGGTTAGTGGGAACTTTAGCAGTTTTTGGCTTGGCTTGGGGAATTGGCAAATTGGTTGTGCGTGGACGTGGTTCATCTCACCCTGAGTTAGATGAATCGCAGTACACTGATGATTCAGAATAAACCACGAAACTTAATAAAATTTAACTAGATGCTGCTGCATATTGGAGCGCTAGCTTTTGATGTCGATAGTAAACAGGTCTCTCCTTGGCACAAACTCGCCCCTCGTACTCGGATACTGTGTACATTGCTACTAGTGTTTGCCATTGCCCTAACACCCAATGGACATTGGTGGACTTGGGCAATTTATGGCTTGGCTGTGGCAAGCGTTTTATTACTCAGTAAAGTTACCCTCAGCGTGTTATTGAAACGCTTAGTAGTTGAGTTTGGTTTTGTTGGTGTTGTGCTTTTGGGTACTTTGTTTCGGGGTGGTGGGACGGTTCTTTGGGCTTGGGGTCCGTTACAGATTACCACAGTGGGGCTAACTGTCTTAGGTAGTGTCACACTCAAAACGCTGCTGTCGCTGCTGATGTTGAATTTGCTAACTTTAACAACTTCTGTATCGGCGCTACTCAATGCCTTGATTCAATTGCGAACCCCGCCGCTGTTGGTGGCAATTATAGCATCAATGTATCGTTATATTGGTGTGTTGATTAACGAGTTTAATACTATGCGGCGAGCCGCAGCGTCTCGCAATTTAATGAATAGCAACCGTACTATCCGCCTGGTTGTTGGTAACATGATCGGAGCGCTGTTTATCCGCACTTACGAGCGAGGTAATCGCGTTCATCAAGCGATGCTATCACGGGGTTATCAAGGAGTTCCACCGATAGAAAAAGTACCACAAGGCGGACGGCGCGATATTATAGCTCTGACTTTGACTGTAATTTTGGCATTTCTTGGACAAGCAGTTTATTTAATTAAGTAGTAATCCTCTTCGATGCATCATAATCCAATAAAAATCAAAAATCTTACTTATACCTACCCTGATGGAACTCAGGCTCTTTTGGGGATTAATTTATCTATCGAAGCTGGGGAACGAGTCGCATTAATTGGGGCGAATGGTTCAGGAAAATCCACTTTGCAGTTTCACCTCAATGGAATTATTCTGCCACAGGAAGGAGAGGTAATTATTGGTGAGTGGTCTGTAACGCCGGAGAATTTACGACAAATTCGGAATTTTGTCGGGCTGGTGTTTCAAAACCCAGATAATCAGCTATTTATGCCCACGGTGTGGGAAGATGTTGCTTTTGGTCCAATGAATTTGGGATTACGAGACAAGGAACTTAAAGAGCAAGTTCTTCAAGCGCTAGCAGCAGTTGATATTGATCCAGAATGGTATGGGCAACGCAATACTGATAATTTGTCTGGTGGTGAAAAAAAACGGATTGCGATCGCAGGCGTTTTAGCTATGAACCCGCAGGTTTTGATATTAGATGAACCTTCTGCTCAGTTAGATCCGCGATCGCGTCGCCAGTTAATTAATTTGTTACAAACTTTGCCTCTCACTCAACTGATTGCCACTCATGATTTAGACTTAGCTTTAGAACTTTGTTCGCGTACCATTGTGCTAAGTCAAGGACAAATTGTCTTTGATGGTGAGACTGAACGGGTAATGAATGATTCAGAATTTTTGCAGGCTCACGCTTTAGAACCTCCTTTGAGCTACAGTCGCCCTTACTGTCTCATTGAACACGCACCCATCAACAAAATAGGTGCTTTCGCACAAGCAAAACGCACCATCTAAACATCCTCAACGACTTTGTCTTAAAAGTAGCGAAATAGATTTAATATTCTTTGCCGTAAACGTTCTAAAACAGGTCCCTCTTCAGCGACTCCGTCAGCAAATAACATTTCATATATGAGTGGTACTCCCAACTGTAACTCTTCTAAAATGTCGCGTTGAGTAAACACATCCTGTGGTTTTCCCTCCAAAACAAGCCGTCCTTTATCCATGACAAATACCCAATCTGCCCAGCGGTAAACTAAATCAAGGTCATGAGTTGCCATCAATATTGTTGTCCCAGCTGCATGAATCTTTTTCAGGGTTGTCATGAGGTTACGAGTATGTAACTTATCCAGATAAGCTGTAGGTTCATCTAATAACAGTAATTCCGGTCTTAGAACCATCACATCTGCTATGGAAACTCGCTTTTTTTGTCCCAAACTCAGATGATGAACTGGTCTTTGAGCTAGTTCAGTTAAACCAAATTCTACTAAAGCTTGCTCGACTCGCTGTTGAATTTCTACTTCTGGTAAGCCTAAGTTACACAACCCGTAAGAAATATCTTCTTCAACAGTAGAAGCTACCAGTTGTTGCTCTGGATCTTGAAAAATTAAGCCAACTTTTTGACGTAACTTCATTAAGGAGTTACGATCATATTTCAGTGAGTTACCTTGCCAATACACGCTGCCTTTATTTGGTTTATATAAACCATTCGCTAATAAGAATAGTGTGGTCTTTCCACAACCATTTTGACCTATTAATGCACATCTTTTATGAGCAGGAATCCTTAGTGTTAGACCATTCAGAGCCGATTGTTGCGTTCCTAAATAAGTATAATGTACCTGCTCAAATTCAAGTAACCATTCCTGCATACTTCCACAATTCTAATCCTATTAATACTGCACAGCCGACTATTGCTTCTATAGTATGGCGCTTCGATTGATGATAGCGATGAGGATGCCAAACCCGCAATTCTCCAGTAAAACCCCGTGCTGCTAAACTCAAGGAGACTTGACGGTAGTTTTCTATCGTTCGCTTTAGTAATTGTCCAATCAACAGTGCTAAACTTTTCATGCTAGTATTAAAAGTCCGATAGCCTCCACGCGATTGTTGGGCAGTCCATAACTCGGCAGTGGTATTTAAAAGGACAAAGATAAAGCGGTACATCAGCAATAAAAGCTCAGTTATAAGCACTGGAATCCCGATACGACGCAATGTTTGCAAAAGTTCGGAAAAGGGGATGGTTAACATGACAAAGTATAAGCAGGATAAAGAGGCGATCGCTCGCGTTAAAATTGTCAATCCCTGCTCAATACCTTGATGGCTGATGTATACATAATAAGAGCCAAAAGTCAATCCTAGAATTGAGTCACGTTGCACAAAATCTAGATGAGATACCTCTATGCCATTGATTGCTAAAGCTGGCAAACTCGTTAACCAGAATAGAGTAGCAACATACACTAATTTCAAATAAGTTTTAGCAGGAATCCCTGCATAAATAACTGTCCAAATACTCATCCAAAAGAATATCAAAACTTGAACTTGCGGATGAGCAAAGGCAGTAATTATCAGCAGGACAGTGGCAAACACCAATTTCTGCTCTGGCGGTAACCAACGTAAGCGATTAGTGTAAGCAAGCGTGTCAATCTGAATTTTCATTTTGTTTCTTGCTTTGTTCGGAACGCCCCTTGTACAAACCAATGACATAGCCAATCACACCAGCACCCGTCGCTGCTTGCACACTAAACAATAAGCTTTCAACTTCTCCACTAGGCAACTCAATTAATGGATTAAACCAAGGTTCATATTGAGGCTGTATTTTTTTGATTTCCTCTTCAGCTTGACCATCTGCGCCGCCAAATTCTGCATCTTTTCTTAGCATTAGGGGCGTGACTGTTAATACTACCACCGCTAACAGCAACAGCCAGTTATTCCATTTTTGATTTTGCTTATTCATTGATCCCTTGCTAGTTGTTAGAGACGTGTCATGACACGTCTGTACATTTAGTTGTTAGTTGACAAAACATCCCACTAACTACTAATCACTCTCTACTACCCAATCTCTACCATTTATGAGTTCTTTGGTTTCATTAGGTTTAACATTTCTAATTCTTGACGACCATAGTTAGAAAGCCAATTCCATACCAAGACTGTCAAAAGCCCTTCGCTAATTGCCAAGGGTACCTGTGTTACGGCAAAGATTCCCGCAAATTTAATAAATGATGCCATGAAACCACCTGTAGCTGTGGGGAAAGCGAGAGCCAGTTGCACGGAAGTCACAAGATAGGTGGTCAAATCTGCAACAGCAGATGCTAGAAATATCGCTAACCTTTGCTTGCCAGTTTGCATAACCAAGCGGTATAACCAGAAGGCAACAAATGGTCCGACAATTGCCATCGAAAAAGCATTTGCTCCTAGTGTCGTAAGACCGCCATGCGCTAACAGCAATGCTTGAAACAGCAAGACTAAACTACCCAGCACCGACATAGCTAAAGGTCCAAATAATACTGCGCCTAATCCTGTTCCTGTCGGATGCGAACAACTTCCTGTCACTGAAGGCATTTTTAATGCTGAGAGTACGAACGTAAACGCTCCTGCCAATGCTAGCAGTAATTTGAGTTCAGGAGTGGCTTGGGTGATGCGAGTCAGGGAGCGTAACCCCAAAATAAAAAACGGTAATGCTACAACCCACCAAAAAATTGCCCAGCCTGGTGGTAAAAAACCTTCCATGATGTGCATAGCATACGCTGGTTTGGGTAGGCACACAATTAAGTAAAAACTTACCACTGCCATCAAGATTAGACTCACTAACCTTGATTTGCCTTTTGATTTAAGAATAATTTTTGACACGATAAGTACCTACAGATGCATCTAAAGCTTTTAGTTTCAATCGGCGGGCGTTTTGACTCAAGAATAATCTTTACTAGTAAAGGTTCCTGCTTATTTTGTTAAGTATGCAGAGGCATTCGGTGCAAGATAAGAGCTTGTCCACTATCTCCGCTTTAGAAATATGCATCATACACCTTTTGACATTTTGTTGTTTCAAAAATAATTAAATCTATGTAACTATCGCAAGCAATAAAGAAAAATTAAAATTTTTCACATAGTAAATATAATCATTATCACATTTTTTGTAAAACTTCAGAAAATATTGACAATTTTTATTAATAATTTTAGTATTTTAAAATAAATTAATTGAAAAAATGGCAATTTTATTTTGCTGTAAAGTATTAATAAAAACACTATGTCTCCTATATTTACTTTAGAAAAAGAAAAAATAATAAGCCGTCGTAATCTATTGAAGGTGGGTTTAGTAGGCGCTGGTGTGACTGGTACGGCGTTATGGCAAATATTTAATGCCCAAAATAAGTCAATCGTGAGAGTACCAACTTTAGAGATGGAAGCAACTTCCGGGGTTGCTAACCCAGCGAAGATGCTACGGGATTTTGAATATGGCACAATAAAGCAAGAAAATGGACGCACAGTCCGGGAGTTTCGCTTGAGTGCGGGTACTTCCACGATTCAGCTCAATAATGCTGTCTCTTACAATATCTGGGATTTAAATGGTCGCATACCAGGACCAACACTCAGGGCAAAACAAGGCGATCGCGTGCGGGTGCTGTTCTTCAACCAAGCGGGACATTCCCACTCTTTACATTTTCACGGCGTCCACCCCTCAGAAATGGATGGTATTCGCCCAGTTCGCCACAGTACAGCAACTATCTATGAATTTGATGCTGAACCTTATGGCGTTCATCTGTACCACTGCCATATTGAGCCGGTAACTCGTCATGTTGCCAAGGGGCTATATGGAATGTTTATCATTGATCCACCCACTCCACGTCCTCCGGCTGATGAAATCGCATTAGTGATGGCTGGGTATGACGTGAATGACGATAACCGTAACGAATATTATGCCTTCAACGGGCTGCCCAACTACTACAAGGATCATCCTATCCCCGTTTACCAGAACCAGTTGATTAGGGTGTATCTTCTCAACATCATTGAATACGATCCAGCAGTGACGTTTCACCTCCACGCCAACTTTTTTAACGTTTATCCCACGGGGATGACTACCAAACCCACTGCTACAACTGATGTGATTACGATGGGGATAGCGGAACGTCACATCTTGGAATTTGCCTTTCGTTATCCGGGTAAGTATATGTTTCATCCCCATCAAGATGCGATCGCAGAAAACGGATGCATGGGTCAATTTGAAGTCGTAGCTGAGAGTAACTCTCAAAAGACAACAAAAACTTCCTGACTAGATATAGCGGTTCTCAGTAGTATTAAATACAAATTTTCTGGGGTGGGCATCTTGCCCGCCCTGAATTAAACCGACAGGTGAGGACACCTGTGCCACAAGGAAATCACAACTGCAATGCATTTAATTCAAAATTGTGCAGACATCTTAAAGCAAACATCCTAAAGGTGACTTCCCATAACGTTCATTGCGGCTGCTTTCCACAGCTAAGCTTAAGCGCGCATCAAATAATTACTTATCACTATTTTTTATTGATGAGAGATTTTGCTGTACTATGTGGTAGAACTTGTTATAGTATGGCGACAAACACAACAAACACATAATTGCTGAACAAAGCTTGGGCTTGAAATTTGTCAGCGATGCAGATGAGAAGGGTGACAATCGCTTTGTGCATCTTGAAACTCCTCTAAGGAGAAAAGCCTGTTTCTAAAAAATCACTACCTATATGTCGTCAAAAAATCCTGATTTGACTCCTGTGCAATGACTGAACAACGATAGCACCAGTGGGTTAGAAACTTCATGGTGTCAAGTGTAATATCTGGTGACATTTTTCTGATGAACATACATTTCACACACTTACTAAACTTACCTGGTGTAGCCGTAGAATCCTGCAATTCTTCTCACGAATCAGTATCTTTTCAGTTAAGTGTTTTAGCTGAAGGTACATACTGTCCGCATTGCTGTAAATACACGAAAGAATTGCATCAAACTAGACCAATTGTAGTGAGAGATTTACCAGTTTATGGTAAAAAAGTGTATTTAAAAATACCACGTCGCCAGTTTTATTGCAGAGTCTGCCAGCGATATATTACTGAGCGATTGCAGTTTATTGATTGGCGAAGGAAGTATACACGAAGGTATGAAGAGAGTATTTATTCCCAAATCAATCATGCCAACATTGAGCAGATTAGCCAACAGCAACACCTTGGTATTGAGCAAATCAAGAACATTTTTAACTACATAAGTCAAAAGCAAAAAAAACAGCATCGCTTTGACCTAAGTAAAAAGATGTTTTGCTATGATCACGGAAAACAATAACTAAAAATTATCACCATTGTGTCAAAAAATAAATCTATTATTTTTTTGACTGTAGATTTTTTCCGTAAAAGTATGTATGCTCAAATAAGCGTGTAAAGCACATCAAAAAACATACACTTTCGAGAAGTTTCTCTTAAGTACCAGGGTACCCCATTTACCTAATGGCAGGGGACTTGCTAATTTAGATTCCCCCATCATGAATAATTGTTTGTTGAACACCAGATGAGGATTTGTTATGGTGGGAAATTCACGTGTTGATTCAATTTTTGAGGAATTTTCAAAGCAGCTAGATATTGCTAAAATTGCAATTAATAGACTAAACTTATTGTCTGTTGGGATCTTTCTATTTTTGCCGTTATTCAATCTATTGCATCTTAGTCCTTGTTATCAATGGATGAGAATAATTGACGGTTTGAGAGCATTACGTGCAAGGGTCGTTGCTGTACACACAAGGCATTTAGCATTTCCATTACTTTGGAGAGTGAGTAAAATTTTCCCTCAAATGCGTACCCTAACATTTTGGTCAACTGTTGTTGCATTTTTGGGTATTGCAACTGGTAACTTAGCATATATGCATTACATTGCAAATTTTCACAAGAGCAGTGTGCGGGCTTGGCTAAAAGAAAACTCGCCCATACCCATATTTTTTGCAAAAGAAAAATTTTTCCCAAATCATGTTAAATCTTTGATACTTGACAGCAAGTTGAAACAGCGTCTCGTCAAATAACAAGATTTGCAGCCACAGGCTGAAAAAGGAATATACAGTTTTCAATTTCTCCCAGTTGTGTTCCCCCCTTGCAAGCTACCTTATTCGGTATCGCAAGGGGGTTTACTTTAGTAGAATAGGACTTACGCAAAAATTACCAAAAATGATCCCACCCCCAACCCCTAGTGGCGTGGTAAGGCTAAAACAGGGCAAATAAACTTGTTGTGGTGTGGGCCGGACAGCCCGCACTTGGACGGGCGAGACGCCCATCTCACCAAAGAATTTTATTGCACTAAGTAAGTAGGCACGATTAAACCGAACTATGTAAAGTTTTGTAGGGGGAAAGGGAAAAGGTTAAAGGGTAAAGGTTTTTCCCTTTTCGCCTTTCCCTTTACCCTTCTTAATATAGTTATGTTTATTTCCGCCGACCTACTTAATTTAGCTGTGTCACGCGACTAGGGTGTAAGCAAGCTTGGTGGTTCTTTCGTGCCTAGCCTAATTTCTCATTAAGAAGATTGTCGCCCTATAAGCATTTCAATGATTCAAGAGCTGACAAGTGTTATGGAATCATCCTTAAAATATTAGCAAATAGTTGAAAAATAATCTCATTTGTGAGAAAGTATCATAGCAAAATCTAAGACATACTGTCAAATCGAGCAATACTCGTTTGAATGTTTTAATGATTACCTTTCAAATACTCCTAGGAGCAACAATGATAAAATTCCGTTATATCTGCTTAACTATTGCTACTGTAGCTATTTTCGCTCTAACTTCCTGTAACGGTACGCCAACGGCAGAAAATTCGACATCGGCTAATCAATCCAGCCCCCAAGCTGCTGACGTAGTGAGTCACAGTGGACACGGTAACAAAAAGAAAATCAACATCAACAATGCTATCTTGTCGGAGTTGGATAAGTTTGAGGCACAGCTTGGTGTTCCAGCACTATCGCACAAAATTCAGGCGAGTCGTCCCTACATCAGCCCTGAGGACTTAGTCTCGAAAAAGGTGATTACTCAAGAGCAATTCAACCAAATTAAAGACCAGGTGACTATTCAGGAAGTGGTTCTCTCTGGGGAACCAAAAGATGTTGACTACATGACGAAACTCGGGTTAATGAAAGGACACCTTTTGGTAGCAAAAGAACTGTTGGATCAGAATCAGCCGAAACAGGCGGAACCTCACATTGGACATCCAGTTGAAGAGATTTATGTTGATGTAGAAGAGCAATTAAATGAGCGTAAAGTCAAAGAGTTTAAGACATCTTTGATTAGTTTGCAAGATTTCGTCAAATCTAACCCTAAAAATGCCAAGGTGAAAACTGATTTTACCTCTTCGATGCAATCTGTTGATAACGCTGTGACAGCTTTACCAGCAGACCAGCGATCGCAACCTAAATTCGTACTCCAGGTAATGAACGCCTTGCTAGATGCAGCTAACTCAGAATATGGTGCGGCGATCGCAGATGGTAAAATTTCCGCAGCTATTGAATATCAAGATTCCCGTGGCTTTGTCAACTATGCTAACGACTTATACAAAGAAATTACCAGCAAAATGGCTCAAGAGCATCCCACAGAACATAAAGCAATTGAAACTAGTATGGCTGAACTGACAAAAGTTTGGCCCTCTGCAATTCCACCAGCTAAACCAATTAAGACTCCCGAAGATGTCACCAAGCTAGTAAAAACCATTGAGCAAAATTCTCAAAAAGTCATTGATAGTTCTAGCACGCAAGCACAGCGATCGCCTGCTTGAATTGTTAGTAGTGGTACTTGCCTAAAATTTTACTCTCAAGCGAGAATTTAAAATGAGTGACAAGTGAACAAACAGTTATCAAGCATAACTCATCACTCATCGCTCATCGCTAAGAACTCAAAAACTTTCACGTATCACTATAATTAACAACATGATGCGAGAACTTGATCAGAAACAAACAATCGACCTACTGAACTCAATCTTTGAGTGTGAGTTAGCGGGAGTAGTGCGTTACACTCACTATTCCTTAATGGTCACTGGTTCTTACCGGATTCCTATGGTCGATTTTTTCAAAGAGCAGGCGAGCGAGTCTCTACTTCATGCTCAAAAAGTGGGAGAAATTCTCACGGGTTTGGAAGGTCGTCCTAGTCGGAAAGTTTCTTCAGTAGAAGACACTGACAAGTACTCAGTCAAGGATTTCTTGGCGCAAAGTCTAGCGCACGAAGCAAAAGCGCTAGGGTTGTATAAAAAACTGTTTGAAACTGTTAGTAATGCCAACAGTTTTCTGGAAGACTTTGCTCGTCATATGATTAATGAAGAAGAAACGCATAATCTCGAACTCAAACAGATGTTATGCGATTTGAATGAATAATTATTAGTCATTAGTCATTAGTCATTAGTATAAAATAAATGACTAATGACTAAGTGCCAAGGACAAAGGACAAATAATGAACTTTAGTGCTGCCTTACCCACTTTTGTGATTACACTCCGAGAAGGAGTAGAAGCTGCTCTCGTAGTCGGCATTGTGCTGGCTTTGCTAAAAAAAGCTAAACAACAGCGACTAAACCCTTGGGTTTATGCTGGTGTCGGCGTTGGCATCATTGTTAGTGCATTTATAGGTTTTTTGTTCACGTGGATAGTTCAAGCACTAAGTGCAATTAATCCTCAGTATTCATCAGTAGTTGAGCCATTGATGGAAGGTGTGTTCAGCGTCTTAGCAATTGTTATGCTCAGCTGGATGCTAATTTGGATGACCAAACAAGCTAGATTTATGAAGGCTCAGGTTGAGGGAGCTGTAACAGGGGCTTTAAAACAGGATTCGTATGCTGGTTGGGGTGTTTTTAGTTTAGTATTTGTTGCCGTTGTACGCGAAGGCTTTGAAACTGTTCTGTTCATCGCTGCTAACTTTCAACAAGGGCTGATTCCCAGCCTAGGCGCTCTTGGTGGTATTGCAGTCGCGGCTGCAATTGGCGTGCTGTTGTTTCAATGGGGCGTTAAAATTAACATCCGCCAATTTTTTCAGGTCATGGGCGTTTTCTTAGTGTTGATTGTGGCTGGGTTAGTGGTGACAGCTTTGCATAAATTCGACGAAGCTTTTGCTACCCTTGCTCTGAGCAATCGCGCCTCAGAAAGCCTTTGTTTTTATTACGAACGGTTTACTAAAATCCACTCTTGTATCTTAGGTCCAATGGTTTGGAATACTTCCAACATCTTGCCTGATGAAGGGTTCCCTGGCGTTGTTCTCAAAGCCTTATTTGGGTATAGACAATATCTGTATGTTGTGCAAGCAGTGGGATATGTAGTATTTTTAGTAACAGTTGGTGGTTTATATTTCCGCAGTATTACGGGTGCAGGAAGTGGTGGTGCAAAAAATCAGCCAGTTGCACAGAAATAGATTGGTTCTGTTAAGGATTGAGCAAAAATGGAAATGGGTAAGTAGTGAGACCAGTACTGTTGGCGCAGCCTCTTTGGAGGAGATACCCGGAGGGTGAGCGCAAAGAGCGCTCATTACAAGCCGAATTACCAAGAACCAATTTCCAATGACTAAGATTTGTGTCAAAGAGTTATTTATCCATCCATTTAAAGGCTTAAGCCCCCAGAACTGCAGTAGTGTTGAGGTGCAAGTTGGACATGGCATCAGAGGCGATCGCTCTTTTGCGTTAATGTTCAAAGAAGATGCACAACATCCCGACTCTACAAAAGTTCCGTGGATGAAGAAGCACAACTTCGCCATGCAAAATGACTGGGCTGGACTCGCGGCGTTAGACTGTGCTTATGAAGCCGCCACTGAAACTTTAACAGTAAAGCGCAAAGGCGTAGAGTTATTGGTTGCTGATACAAATAGCTTAACAGGACGCGATCGCATTGGTGTTTTTTTCACAGGATACCTTGCAGGAATTTATCCCAGTCAAGCAGCCAGACATCCAAACCGCGCACCTTTGCAGCTTGTGGGAGAGTATGGCAAAACTCGCTATCCCGACCGGGAAGCGGTGCATATTTCTCTTGTCAGTCAAGCAACTCTTGATAATTTAAGTCAATTAGCGGGATGTGAGGTAGATGTCCGGCGTTTCCGCCCCAATATTGTTTTAGATGGTGTACCTGCTTGGGGAGAATTTGACTGGGTGGGTAAAGAAATGCAGCTTGGGACAGCCCGAATTGCGATTACAGCCAGAATTAATCGCTGTTTAAATATAGAAGTTAATCCAAAGACGGGGGAAAGAGATATCGCCCTTCTTCCTCTGCTGAAAAAGCATTTTCAACACACACAGACGGGAGTTTTGGCACAGGTTATTCAAAGTGGTACAGTGGCAATTGGCGATAATATCAGTCGTGCTGAGTGAAGACTTACAGCACATTGCAACTAGGTGAAGTACAATGCTCTTGTCTAAAAGCAAGACTAAGAGCCATTTTTCCTTCTGACTTCTGAATTCTGCTGTAATTGCCCTTTTTCGAGAGTTAAATTTTGGGATAAATGCACCCTCGATTAACGTGAGTTCGACAAACCTCACACTCACTCCCTCCCTCTCCTAAAAGGAGAGGGAGGAGCAACATTAGAATCAGGGTTAAGAGCCCCTCTTCTGTAAAAAAAGCTTCATGACCCCAAACCTCCTAGGGGAGGGTTAAAAAGAGGTGGAGAGGGGTTTGGGGTGAGGTCTGCTTTGACCGAAGAAAGGCAGAGGGCAGAGGGCAGAGGGCACAAGGAAGAAACTATGTTTTTGCCCTCTGCCAGAGCTGGTCTCAAGCCCCTAAATTTATTTATGGAAAAGGGAGAAAGATTCCCAATCGAGATGCATGGCACGAGAAATAAGGTGTCCTTGCTTCAAGCCCCTGCATTTATGCATGGGGGAGGCAGTGCGGTGGACGGGTCTCCCGGCATAAAGCAACTGCCGTTTTCCCTTCTGCCAACTGAGCCTCCTGCCTTCTGCCTTGCCGCCTGTGGCGGCTTGACGCGCGTCGAACTCACGTTCGATTACAGCAAGCGAGGGGCAGTTGCAATTCTACTTCATGTAAGTAGAGGTAGAATTAGGAGTGCTATCTTCATTGGGAGCTTGAGAAGATGGAGAATTCACACTGATAAGAATCAAGACGATAGCTGCAATGATGAATAGCATCCAATTAGGAGATGGAGCGACATCTCGAACGTCGTACGATTCACGACAGTGAGGACAAAAGTAAATATTGGGATTTTGAGGATGTTGCTCAAAACGGCAAGGAGGAAAAGGGTGATCTTGGTATTTACAGTTCATAGAGAGAAACCTCTCAGTAGTTACAGTTTTATAGAAAATCTCGATGTCAAACGGATATTAAGCAAAAAGCCGGCAAGTGCTTTAATCACTTCACCGGCTTGTAAACTTCTCGTTTATCGAAAGCCAAATGTCTCATCATTTGCAGATATTTTATTGTGTTAGCAACCGCCTAGAGCCAGTTAACGCAAGGACTCAAAAATCACTGCTATTGCTATCAGACAAAACAGGATAAGTCCTAAGCGCCAAACCCAATCAAATACGAACGGTAGGATGATGGCAATATTTACTGCGCCAAAAGTTATTGACATAACATAGGCGATCGCAAAACCAAATAGTACCAGTAGAAAATATTTGAGGAAACGAGAAACTAATCTCAATAGATGACTGTCTTGCTGTGGTTTCATATTTCTTGGACTCCTTAATAAAACGAATCTACGCAAAAAGCCGGGAAGTGTTTTCATCACTTCTCCGGCTTGTAAACGTCTTGTTTATCGAAAGCCATATGTCTGTTGAACTTGCAGATATTCACTTTTACTCCTCACTCTGCCCTGCTATTTTTTTTTCAACAGTAGAGTTACTATTGAGGAGGCACTTGTTTAGGTTTCTTTACGCAATTGCCTCCATCCGATCCAATTTTCAAGAATTTGGTCGTATATCTGTTGAATTTCTTCTAGTTCCTTTTTAGTTAAGAGATAGCGTTGACTAACGTGTCCACCTAGTTCCACAATCGTTTCAAACTTCCCCTGTTTGCTTCGGGTGATAAATTCGCCATGTCCAGTTTCTGACAATGATTGAATCAGTAGAAAGCTGATGTGAGAAAAAACTGGGTGCAACTCGATTGAATCAGGTTGCTGCAGGACAATATCTTGCCTCCCTTTTTTTTTTATGGTGACTACAGGTGACCCTGCTATAGATGCATCTCCAAGCTTCAGTTGCATCTTTAAGGCATCAGGACTGCTCAAAAATTCTTGAAATCGTGAGAAGGTCATATCAGTTTCTCCGTGAGGTTGACCGTTAGTCTAAACTCTTTGCTATCACCGGAACTGCTCATAGAAAGCCGCAAATGACTTGTGTCCAAAGAGAACGTCACTATATCCTGCAAAATTCTCACACACAGATAAGTTATTTATAATGTATTACATAAAAAATGGAAATTTCAAGTATTAGAATCAAAAATCTTCACAAAGTATTAGGTATATGTAAATGAATTTATCTTTTTAATATCACTTTTTCTCACATTAAGATACTTCCCTCTACACCCTACCACCCTACACCATTCGGCTGAGCGCTCACGCCGAAGCCCGCGAAGCTCAGTCGAGCCGCGAAGCCCTATACCCCTATTTTCAAGTCAGTCAATCATGAGAGAATCCCACAACCAAGTATGAAAAAGCTTTCTTCCCTTCTGAGTTCTAAGTTCTGAGTTCTATTTTTAAGTCAGGGTAAGCATTGCAATCCCCTCTTTAAAAACTCACTGGCTGTAACAGAGATAACGCAATATCTCACCAATCGATAAAATAAGTAAATTTACTTTGTATTTTTGACCAAGTATTGTTAACATTTAGACGTGACCTATGATTGAAATACCAAGGCACAAAGACAAAGATTGTTCTTTTCGTGAGTCTTGAAAAAATAATCTTTTCTCACCAAAGAGACAAAAATCAAATGAGAAACAACCTACTGACACAAAATTGTCAGCAATAACTGACGTGTTTGTGTAATTCTCATGTTTCCTCATTGAGTCAACCATGCTATTTATAAGAGGGTTGTCTCACTTACCGATATGTCATGTGGAGCTAAGGTGAAATGGAGGCTACTGCCAATATGTTTCAGATGCCTGAAAGTTTCATCAAAGAGGTAGCTACTAGCTATGGTGTTACCAAAACAGAGCTAGATGCTTTGCTGCTGGCAATAAACGATTGTCCAGGTGCTGAGATAGCTGTTAAGCTAAATATCTCCCAGCCAGCAGTCAGAAAAAGACTAGGAGAAAGCTACCGCAAATTTGGCATAGAAGGCAGTGGTAATAAAAAACTCAGTAACCTCAAGCAAACGCTGTTAACCCAATACCAAATAAGTAAAGCAATTAGCAGAACCCCACGTGAAGATTGGGGAGAAGCCGTAGACGTTGATGGTTTTTGGGGACGAGAAGAGGAAATTGTTAAGTTAGAGCAGTGGATTCTAGGAGATAGTTCTCAGCGCTGTCGGTTGGTTGCAATATTAGGCATAGGAGGGATTGGTAAAACAGTCCTAGCAGCACGAATTGCCAAAAAAGTACAGAAAGATTTTGATTACCTGATTTGGCGATCGCTTCACAACGCTCCACCTTTAGGAGATCTTCTCACACAACTACTACAGTTTTTACCTAAAGAAGCTGAACCTGACTTGTCAGATAACGATAACAGCAAAATCCTACGGCTGATTGAGGTTTTGCGGAAACACCGTTGTTTGGTCATTTTAGATAAAGTAGAAGCAGTACTCCGGAGTGGTAAAGGTAGAGCTTACGAAAGGGCGGGAGAGTACCAAGAAGGATATGAGAAATACGGCTATTTCTTTAAAAAGGTTGCAGAAGCAGGACATGAGAGCTGTTTACTACTAACAAGCCGAGAAAAGCCTAAGCAAGTCGCCCTACTTGAGGGAAAAAACCTGCCAGTGAAAGTGTTGCATCTTGTAGGATTGAATCTAGAAGATGCTAGGGCAATGCTGAAAGATAAGGGATTTTCCTGTCCAGATGATCAGTTAAGGGAATTAGTAGAACGATATTCAGGCAACCCCTTAGCGTTAAAGATAGTTGCCACCACAGTTTACAACTTATTTAGCAATAATATTGGGGAATTTTTAAACCAAATTCAACAAGAAACAGCAGTTTATGGGGATATTCGCTCTCTTTTAGACCAACAATTTAATCGCCTATCAGATTTGGAAAAACGACTGATGTATTGGTTGGCAATTCATCGCGAATATGTTTCCCTAACAGAACTTAAAAACGACTTAATGACAACAGAACCAGCAATTAGTGTGTTAGAAGCTGTAGAATCTTTGTTGCGGCGATGTCTCATAGAGACCGCTCCGCGAACGCTCATTGAAAAAGAAGCAGGTTCAGGTAGGTTTCGCTCCTCATCTGTTGTCATGGAGTACGTCACAGAGCAATTGATTGAAAAAGCTTATCAAGAAATCCGCCAAGGAAACTGTTTAGGAGTTATTGACCATTATCCACTCATGAAGGCGCGATCGCTTGATTACATCCGCGAAACACAACAGCGATTAATTCTCGAACCAGTCAAAAAGAAGCTATTAACGACTTTTGGCAAAGAACTAGAACCTAAGTTACGTCGGATGCTCGCTAACTTACAACAGCAATCTCCTCTACAAAAAGGATACGCTGCTGGAAACCTAATTAATCTGCTGCGTCAACTTCAAATCAAGCAATCAACTGAGCAATCACAAATTGATTTGAGCGGGCGTGATTTTTCCAATCTCAGTATCTGTCAAGCATATCTCAAAGATGTCAATTTACAAAACACTAGCTTTACCAATGCTGATCTGACAGGTTCGGTATTTACTGAAACACTATCCAGTCTGGTATCAGTCAGGTTTAGCCCTAATGGAGAGTATTTTGCCACAGGTGCAATCAACGGCGAAATGCACCTCTGGCGGACTCGTGATACCAAACAACTTCGCATTTACAAAGGACATACTGCTTGGGTTTGGGGAATTGCATTCAGTCCAGATACTCAACTCCTGGCAAGTGGCAGTGCAGATTATACTGTTAAACTTTGGAATATACACACAGGAACGTGTCTTTACACACTTAAAGAACATACCAATAAAGTTTACTCTGTTGCCTTTAATCCTCAAGGCACTCTCTTAGTCAGCGCTGGTGAAGACCAAACGATTAAAGTGTGGGATATTCAAACCAGGAATTGCTTAAGAACTCTTGAAGGTCATACAGATTGGGTTTGGTCTGTGACTTTCTGTCCCGTTGACAATAATATCCTGGCAAGTGGTAGCGCTGATGGTACAATCAAGCTTTGGGACGTAAACACAGGTGAATGCCTAAAAACCTTAAAAGGGCATAGTAGCAAAGTTTACTCTGTAAGTTTTAGTCCCAATGGGCAAATACTAGCAAGTGGTAGCAAAGACCAAACCGTTAAACTTTGGGATGTTTCCACAGGAAAATGTCGGAAATCCTGGAATGGACACAGCAAAACAATTTACTCTGTACGTTTTAGTCCAGATGGGAAAATCATTGCTAGCTGTAGCGAAGACCGGACAATCAAGTTATGGAATATTGATACAAGTAAATGTCTGAGAACTTTACGAGGGCATACCAGTCAAGTGTGGGCGATCGCTTTCACTTCCAGTCCCGATGGACGCATACTGATTAGCAGCAGCGATGATCAAACAGCAAGGCTTTGGGATGTAGAGACAGGCAATTGTCTCAATTTGTTGCAAGGCTACACCCGTGGTGTCTATTCAGTCGCATTCAGTCCCGACAGCCAGGTTTTGGCGAGTGGTCTTGATGACAATACCATCAGATTATGGAACTTGCGTACGGCTGAATGTCACTTAATAGGCAAACATCAAGGACGCATTCGTTCCATTGCCTTTAGTCCAGATGGGCAAATTCTTGCTAGCGGTGCTGGTGATTATACCATAAAACTGTGGGATGTTAAAGATGTCAGTCACAGCAAATGCTTGAAAACTCTCACAGGACACACTAACTGGGTGTGGACAGTCGTTTTCAGCCCAGATGGACAAACCCTAGCCACCAGCAGCGAAGACCAAACTGTACGAATATGGGATACTCGAACAGGTGAATGTCTTAAAATTTTAGAAGGACATACTCATTGGGTGTGGACAGTAGCTTTCAGTCCAAATGGTAGTCTGCTTGCTAGTGGAAGTGCTGATAATACAGTTAAGCTTTGGGATGTCAGCACAGGAGAATGTATTGCAACTTTAGCAGACCACAAAAATTTAGTTTGGTCAGTCGCATTTAGTCCTAATGGAGAGTTTCTGGCAAGTGGGAGTGAAGACCAAACTGTTAAGCTTTGGGATGTCAGTACAGGTAAATGTTTAAAAACTTTAGAGGGACACACTCAACAAGTTTACTCAGTAGCTTTTAGTCCAGATGGGCAAAGCCTTGCTAGTGGAAGTGGCGATACAACTATCAAGTTGTGGCAAGTTAGCACAGGTATCTGTTTAGACACGCTTACCCGTGGACACACAGCAGCGATTCGTTCAGTAGCGTTTAGTTCTAACGGTCAGTTACTTGCAAGTGGTAGTGAAGATGAAAATATTCAGTTGTGGGATGTAGATAAGTGTAGCCGACAGCGTCAACTAAAATCTGACCGACTTTACGAACGCATGGAAATTACAGGCATTACCGGTTTGACAGATGCAGAGAAATCCTCTTTGAAAGCTTTGGGTGCGATCGAAACAGTAGATAATTAGAACTATATATCCTGGGTTCGTTTTACCATAACTCCATTGTCGGTGAAAAAAACTATCGATGAAAAAGACTCGTCGAAAAGTCCCAAAACCTCGGATGATTAACAACTGCGACGGCGGCTTCAACGTCGTGCGTATAGGTGCATCCAACTACCGTTGGCGTGACCCATATCATTTGCTACTCACTCTTTGCTGGTATAAAACTCTAGCACTTATCAGTTTAGGGTATGTACTCGCTAACGCCTTTTTTGCCTTGGCGTATCTTGCTGGAGGAGATGGTATTGAAAATGCGCGTCCGGGTAATTTCTTCGACGCCTTTTTTTTCAGTGTCCAGACTATGGCATCTATCGGTTATGGGGCGATGTATCCCAAAACAGCCTATGCCAATATCTTAGTTACCATTGAAGCGCTATTGGGGCTTATGGGGTTGGCAATGGCGACTGGGCTAATGTTTGCCCGGTTTTCTCTTCCCCAAGCGCGAGTCATGTTTAGCCGTGTAGCGGTCATTACTCCCTATAACGGTCTACCAACTTTGATGTTTCGGGTAGCTAACGAACGTCAAAACTGGATTTTAGAAGCACAAATCCGGCTGAGTTTGGTACGTAGCGAAATTACTAAAGAAGGTGATGTGATGCGTCGATTTTATGATATGTCACTGGTTCGCAGTCAGTCACCACTTTTTGCCCTTACCTGGACTGTCATGCACCCAATCGACGAAAGTAGTCCTTTGTATGGAGTCACACCAGAAGCGATGATTGAAGATGATATGGAAATCGTGGTCACTTTGACTGGGCTTGATGAAACGGTAACTCAGACTATCCATGCCCGTCACTCGTATGTCGGTGAGGAAATTCTTTGGAATATGCGGTTTGTCGATATTTTGTCCAAAACACGCGATGGCAGGCGCAGTATTAATTACACCCGCTTTCATGATGTCGTGCCAATTGGAGATTAAGCTGCATTTAGTTGCTGAGTTAACCAGTTGCGGAAACTGGAATGATACAAGCTGTAACGGGTTTTTCCTTCTATGCGTTTCATCTGTAAGAACTCCAGCCAATTCTCTAACACTTCCTCAATATCAAATTCATCTTCATCAATAATTTGGGCAATATCTTCCGCAGACACACCTCCCCCCTTTTTAAGGGGAGTTTGGGGGGGATCTACGAGGACGCGAAGGACACCCAACGAAACACCAGGCAAACCCTGACCTTTCATCTTCTGCCAATGACTTTGGTAATAGGCGACTAAACCAGGAGGTACTAGAGACGTTGTATGCAACATCTCCACAACTTGGAAAGGTTCGGGGTAGAAACCCTCGGCAATGGCTGGTAAAATCTGGCTTAGGTACATGAAATTGTTTTCACTGGCAGCAGTTAAGCGTGCAATGAATTCTTGCTCAGTTGACCTCTCCCCCAACCCCTCCCCTGCAAGGGGAGGGGAGTCCTGTTCCCCCCTTCCCTCGTAAGGAAGGGGGGTTAGGTATCGCTGAATGTATGCTTGCACATCTTCCCGGTTTTCTTCTGGGTACTCTGCTAAATCAAGTGTCTGGGATGGCGCTTCGATTAACAAACCTGATTTTTCTCTCAAAAAGGGGCGGCGGGTGAGGAGGAAATAGACTTTATCAGGAAGATATCTGGGAAGATAGAAGAGATTTGAACCAGGAGATTGACTTTTATGGTTAATTGTGCTTAAGCCATCAATGGCAATAATCAGCCGTTGATGGGGTTCTAGCTGGTCGCTGATTTTCTGGAGAAGGAGAGAAAGAAACCAACTTCCTTCTGTGGCTTTATCGGGAAGTGCGATTGCGCGGAGCGCAGCGCCGGAGGCGATCGCATTTGTAGAGGAATAATATTGTTTCCCCGCATCGGGATAATGTCTAATAAGTTCAGTGCAAATGGTCGTGAGAAATTCTTCAGCCCGATTTTTGCCCTCAAGTTGGGCGTTGTAATAGACAACATGGGGATTTTCCGTCACGTACTTAGCAAGGATGGCACTTTTGCCGCTACCAGGTGCGCCGACTATGGTGAAGTAACCCCGGTTATAGCGGTGGAGAAAGTTGGTGATGGCAGTGAAGACGAATTGGCGATCGACAAAGTTTTGGCTTTTTTCTTGAATGACTTGCAGAAACTCGGTTGGGTAGGAGGCGGTATTGATCAGGGTTGGGAGTCGAGGTGGAGTGTTCATGGTTACGCCTCCATCCCTTCGAGGCGGAGGAAATGTATACGTCCTGTTACTTCGCCTGCTGCAATTGTCACTCCATCCCGTGCAACCGCACAGCACAGTAACGTACCATCCGCAGTGAAACTAGCAATTAACTCCCCTGTTTTCAGATTCCAAACTTTGAGAGTCCTGTCCCTTGAACCAGAAATCACCTGCTTGCCATCAAGGGTAATGCCAACTGCATTTACCGAGTTGCAATGACCAGTGAGGGTAAACTTCTCCTGTCCCGTTTCCAGATTCCAAACTTTGATTGTCTTGTCATCAGAACCAGAAATCGCCTGCTTGCCATCGAGGGTGATGGCGACTCCACACACTGAAACGCTGTAACCAGTGAGAGTGAATGCCTCCTCCTCGTGTTTCAAACTCCAGATTTTGACAGTGTTGTCAGTTGAAGCAGAAATCACCTGCTTGCCATCAGGGGTGATGGCAACTGCTCTTACGGAGATGCTATGACCAGTGAGGATATACTTCTCTTGCGCCGTTTCCAAACTCCAGACTTTGACAGTGTTATCAGTTGAACCAGAAATCACGTACTTGCCATCAGGGGTGATAGCGACTGCACTTACCGAGTTGCGATGACCAGTGAAAGTGAACTTCTCCTCCGCTGTTTCTAAACTCCAGACTTTGACAGTGTTGTCAGCTGAGGCAGAAATTACCTGCCTGCCATCAGGGGTGACAGCGACTGTATTTACCGAGTCGCTATGACCAGTGAGGGTAAATTTCTCTTGCGCCGTTTCCAAACTCCAGACTTTGACAGTGTTATTAGTTGAACCAGAAATCACGTACTTGTCATCAGGGGTGATGGCGACTGCACTTACCGAGTTGCGATGACCAGTGAAAGTGAACTTCTCCTCCGCTGTTTCTAAACTCCAGACTTTGACAGTGTTGTCAGCTGAAGCAGAAATTACCTGCTTGCCATCAGGGGTGACAGCGACTACTCTTACCCCCCAGATGCTATGACCAATGAAGGTAGACATCTTCTCCCCCGTGTCCAGATTCCAGACTTTGACAGTGCTGTCCTTTGAACCAGAAATCACCTGCTTGCCATCAGGGGTGACGGCAACTGCTTTAACCCGGTCGCGATGACCAGTGAGGGTAAACTTCTCCTGTCCCGTTTCCAGATTCCAAACTTTGAGTGTCTTGTCACCTGAACCAGAAATCACGTGCTTGCCATCAGGGGTGACGGCAACTGCTTTAACCCAGTCGCGATGACCAGTGAGGGTAAACTTCTCCTGTCCCGTTTCCAGATTCCAAACTTTGAGTGTGTTGTCACTTGAACCAGAAATCACCTGCTTGCCATCAGGGGTGACGGCGACTGCATTAACCCAGTCGCGATGACCAGTGAGGGTAAACTTCTCCTGTCCCGTTCCCAGATTCCAAACTTTGAGTGTGTAGTCCTTTGAAGCAGAAATCACGTGCTTGCCATCAGGGGTGACGGCGACTGCTTGAACTGAGGAGCTATGACCAGTGAGAGTGCGGATTAATCGTCCCCCAGGCGGTGTTAAGTTAGGGGTCAAGGGACGTAACCAAGGGGTAGCTTTCGATTGTTTTGCTACTTCCAGCATTGCCTGAATCTCAAGCACTTCAAAAGACATCAAACGCCCCAACAATTGCTCTACCAGTTGCATCTTATCCTTAGATAAAATATGCGCTGACAGTTTCAGCGCTCCTTGAATCAATTTCAGCCCTCTTACCTTATAGGGATTGTACTGTGAATTTGTTAATACTTCTGGATCGTCAACCAAATCATAATCATTAATTAGCGCATCTACCCCAAACTCAGAATGGTTAATCTTTTCTGCTATGAACTGAAAATTAGTCAGGAGATTGTAATACTTTTCTAAATTTCCTGACTGCACAAGATTATAGGGAAATCTGCTGAGATAAGCTTTTTGGAAGTATGACTTTTTTGATGTTAATTTGTGAGCAATTTCGACCATTTCTTGTCGTTTTATTGGTTTGGTGTAAATCTCGTTTCCAGGTTCTACCTGGAAATGCAGTTCCTAGCGGCTCTGGCGCTTTGTAACAGAGGCGGAGCCTCTCAATACGCATTCCCAGTCTGAGACTGGGAACGAGGTAAAACGAGGTAAATCTCGTTTTCTCAAGCCATGTGCCTTTCCCAGTAGTCAACAATACGTTGATTAACTTCCTTAAAGAGCTTCCGCTTTGAATCCAAAACCCGTTTTTTCTTCAAAAAGTCAAGGAAACTAGCATGATAAATGCTGTAGCAGGTTTCGTTGTCTATTTCTTGCGGCTTCAAATACTCAACCCATTCCTTCAAAACCTCTTCTACCTCATAGATATCTTGCTCTGCAATATCGGCAATCATCTCAGAGGGAATCGGCGTACCAATCTCCACTAAAATAAACAGGATAATCACCCTTAATTCCTTGGGTGCAGTATCCATACCCATTTGTACCCAATGTTGTTGATAATAGTCCTCAAGACCATCGGGCAATTGCTTTAAGGTTAGGTCATTATAAAAACCGCGAGCAATTCCTGGTAAGATATACCGCAGGTACATAAAGTTATTTTCGCTCTTTTCTGCTACCTGCTCAATAAACGTTTCATCATTAATATTGCGCTCTCTAAGCCACTTTTTTAAATCATATTTATAGTCTGGGTCTTCATTAATAAATAAGCAAATATACTCTTTCACATCATCACCGCTTAAACCAACATACTGACTCGCCCTTAAATCCAATTCTTCCATCGGAACACCAGGAGACACAGATAATCGCTTTGTCTCTTTAGTATATGGGCGTCTGGTAAGTAGGAAATAGACCTGTTCTGGAAGCGCGGTAGGTAAATATAAAAGATTATCCCCCGGTTCTTGCTCTACTTCATCGAGTGCATCAACCACAATTACCAAACGTTGATTGGGAAGAAGTTTTTTACTGACTTTTTCCAGCAAAGTTGGTAAATCTGCTTTCTCTGCATTCTGCAACTGGTAACGCTTAATCAGTTGTTGACGAATACTTTCCAAAAACTGTTCGGGGCGATCGCGACCCTCAACGCGAATATTAAAATAGCAAGGAGACTTGTGGTCAAAGACGTATTTAGCAGCAATAGTGCTTTTCCCCATTCCCGCATCCCCTATAACTGTAAAGTAACCGTTGGAGTTGTTTTTCAAGAATTGAGCAAAAGCTTGAAAAACAAATTCACGACCGCAAAAAGACCGAATCTTTTCTCTGATTAATGGTTTAAACTCCTCTGGATACTCATCCAAATTCCAGTCTGGGTAAGGCTGAAATTCTGATGATTTCGTACGTTGTGCTACGTCAATAAAAACTCTGCCAAACTCTTCTAACTCTGTACGTATTTGAATTCCCGCTTCTCGTATCTCATTTCCTAAAGTATTCCAATTCAAAAATTTTTCTACTTCCTTTAAGAAACCTAATGGATTCTTTGAAGTATAAGCTTGCCAAAAGGCATTTTTAATCTCTTTTTCTCTAAAAAGTTTAAGAATTGGCTCAGGCTTATACACCCCATATTCTACTAAAGCATAAGCATAAACACCATCAACATCTTTGGGAGGTTGTGTTGGGTCAAGTTTCAAACTTCTCAAAACTTGGATGACAGTTTCGTTACGCTGCGCTTGATTGATAACTAGAGTTGCAGCAGGCTTAGCAAAAGGTTTAATCGCACTAATTACGGGATCAATATTTATCATTTTGAATATTTAGTATCGTTTTACACTTGTAACTTATTTTAAACTGTGCGTGAAAAGTGCGATCGCTGAAAGCGGACGCTCTGCGCCATCGCCTCCGGCACTAGGTTTTGCCCAATCGCCTTCTCCTTCAAACACCTTACTGCACCGAGAGCGCCTGTCCGCAGAACTTACGACACTGCACTTAGGGGCGATCAATCAAGAGTCACCTCTCCCTCCTCTTCTTCTCCTTCTCTGCGTCCTCTGCGTCCTCTGCGGTTAGTTTAAACTTCTTCAGAAGGCGAAAGCACTCCTAGGTATAACCTGGCAACGAGAAAAATACGGAAATCATACTGAAAGCAGAACCCCGCCTGACTACATCTATTTTCACAGGCAGATGTTGCTTTATCGTTAACCTTTTAAGTTTATTTATTAGGAACGTAAATAGGAGAAAATACTGTATGGGTTGGTTAAAAAGACTTTTTGGAATGGAAAAACCCCAAAACGCAGAAGTCAATCCTGCTCCACAAGCAGTACAGCAAGCGCAGCAAGCTGCTTCTCCTGCTGCAACTCAACAAATTCCCCCAGAACGTGTGGGATTGAATGGAGAGTATGATCAAAGTGGTTTGGCAAAGCGAGTTGCGCTGGCATTTGACCAAGACCCACAATTAGATGATATCAACACTCTTTGGGTTGCTCAGACAAGTGGAACTGTTGTGTTAAAGGGCAAAGTACCCAGCCAAGATATTCTCAATAAGATGGTTTCTGTAGCGCGTTCAGTGAATGGTGCAACTTCTGTTGATACTAGCCAAGTTACGATTGGTTAGGCAATTTAGCTATGGGGAGGGCATTGCCCACCCCAGAGTAACAATTCATTAAGGTACGGCATTCAAAATAAAATAATCCAGTGCGTAACAGTTTGCTACTGCTTCGACATTTCAGGAGTTAGAAATTTGGTTTCACCAAAATGTTTGTGAATCCAATCTAAAATCACCTGATTAACCAGTTCTGGGCGCTCATCATGGGGACAATGCCCGACATCTTCCATACTATGCAGTTGCAAATTCTCATTGTACTGAGCAAATTGCCGAGCAAGTACTGGAGGAACAAATTTATCCTTTTGCCCCCAAATCAAAAGCATTGGCATTGTCAAAGTTGGTAATACTGTCTTAACACTTGGACCAAAGTTCGCAGCGATGGTAGCCCGGAAAAGGGCGCTAAAAGCACGGGCAGAACCACGGTCTTGGGTAGGACCAGCTATAATTTCGATGAGTTCATCTGTCACAGCTTCTGGATTAGCGTAGGCAATACCTGCCCAGCGGCGCAATATCCCTGGTCGGCGCACAACGCTAAAGACACCCTTGAGAATAAATCCGGAAGCAACAACAGATTTAATTCCCGCCACAACAGGTCGCAGCCAGGGAGGGAGAGCTTCTTGCTCTAACGATGGGTCTGGCAAACTCATCATCACCACACCCTGTACCATGTCCGGATGAGTAGCAGCTGCTGCCATAGCAATCAATGAACCGATAGAATTCCCTACCAATACCACAGGTTGACGAATAAATACTTTCCAAAAATCGTAGACCTGCTCCACCCAAAGCTCTACACTATAATTTGCTGTCGCTTTTTCAGAAGCTCCAAAACCCAACATATCAAGAGCGTAAACGGTGTAGTGTTCGCCCAGCACCTCTAAGTTGTGTCGCCAATGACCAATGGATGCACCAAACCCATGTAGCAAGATGAGAGGAGTAGTTTTTTGGTTATTTTGAGCAGGGCGAATATACGTGTAGCGAGTTTGCCAGCCTCGCCAAACCCAGTCCCTTTGATTGCCTACTCGTTGCTGCCAATGCACTGCGCTATCCACCCTTTCCTCCAATTTATCGTATAGAAAGACTTTTCATTCCACTTTCTGAGTTAATCCCACCTCCTTGCAGCCAAATTTATCCAAAGTTGTTATTGTAGTTTGCTTATAGAAGATAGTCTCTAAATATATTCTAGGGTAAGTACATTTTCATGTTTTTCTTTTAAGAGTTATTACTGATAAAAATTGAAGTAAAAAGTATTTTATACTACTTTTTTTCAATAATAAAGTATGTATGAGCGAAAGTGCATAATTCAGAGAATATACTGAAACAGCAAAACGCAAACCAGTTGACAAAAAGCCGTGACAATGGTTAAAGATTGCTACTATTATGTAATTTAGATTAACGAGTGGACAGAAATCGTTTCAAAGTGAGTAGAATAGCAGATACAACAACGACAATGAAACTGCTCTAATGAAACTGCTCTATGGATTAGCTACTATATAAGTATAGGTTCCTTTTCGAGTCCTCAGTTATTTTCGTATTTTGCTTCTGAGGCATACCATAAACAACCAAGCCAATTTCTTAACGAAAAGCTCCCACAAATCATCCCACGAATCATAATGTCTCTGATTGAAAAAAAAAGAACTCGCGATCTGCCCCAAATTAACGAACGAATTCGCTTCCCGAAAATTCGGGTTATTGACACCGATGGTTCCCAGTTGGGAATTCTGACCCCACAAGAAGCAATACAACTAGCGGAGGAAAAAGAGCTAGACTTAGTGCTGCTTAGTGACAAGGCTGAGCCTCCGGTTTGTCGGATTATGGACTATGGGAAATATAAGTTTGAGCAAGAGAAGAAGGCACGGGAAGCTCGGAAGAAGCAGCACACTGCTGATGTTAAAGAAGTGAAGATGCGTTACAAAATTGAAGAACACGACTATAACGTACGAGTCAAGCAAGCAGAGCGTTTTCTCAAAGATGGCGATAAAGTCAAAGCAACAGTGATGTTCCGGGGTCGAGAAATCCAACACAGTGATATGGCAGAAGTGTTGCTCAAGCGAATGGCGACTGATCTGGAAACAGTTGGCGAAGTCCAGCAAGCGCCCAAAAAAGAAGGGCGAAACATGATGATGCTCATCTCACCTAAAAAGTAATTAACTAAGCAGGTAAGGCAGAGAGGACAAGGGGACAAGGAGACAAGGAAGACAAGGAAGAATTTGCTTTGTTATCTCCCTCTCCTCCTCTTCTTCAAACCTGTTCCACCTGAAAATATGTTCATTTCATCAGTCCTGAGTCGTGTGTAAGAAAGATAATACTCACCTACTCAGGACTATAGCAATCCTCCGCACATTTATGAAAATTGACTACCCTTCAGATCCCCGACTTCTTTAAGAAGTCGGGGATCTTGTTTTTCACGAATGATTTAGGATTGCGGTATAGTTTTTGTTAGGAAATTATTTGGTCATGCGATGCTCCGAAAGAGAGCCGCCAAAGGGCGATCGCCTTAAACCGTTTCACTTTAAGGTTATAACATAGTGGGGAGCAGGAAGCACCCAAGCAGCGGGCAGAGGGGCTAATCATTTAGCTGCTACTTCAACGGGATAAAACCTACTCGTTGGACAACCTGTTGCCCACGAGCAGATATAGTAAAATCAATAAATTGCTTTGCAGCTGGACTCGTTTTACGCGGTACGACTAAATAAACGACTCGACTAATGGGATAAGTCCCATTTTCGATAGCAGTTCTATCAGTGGGAGAAATGCCGTTAATCGGGATAAAGCGGACAGTTTTTTGATTTTCTATCTGAGAAACTGTGCTGTAACTGATGCCGTTATCACCCAACGCACGTAATATCGAAGTCGTTTCATCTTTGTTGACTGTGGTGAAATTTGCACTATCAGGTGCAAAAGGCTCCTCTAAAAGCACCACTTCCTGAAAGAATGTATATGTACCACTGTCTGGAGAGCGGTTAATCACTTTGATTGGCAGGTTGGGACCTCCTACCTGTGACCAGTTGGTGATTTTCCCCTGAAAAATTCCCTTCAACTGTTCTATTGTCAATTCTCCTTTGTACGGATTGTTGATGCCTACTGCTACAGCCAAAGCATCTCTTGCAATTGGGATTTGCACCAGTCCAGCTTGTGCTTCATCAGGCTTGAGAGGACGTGAACTCGCTGCCATCAACACTTTGCCGTCCCTTAAATTTTGAATTCCTTTATTGGTGCCATTGGGACTGCCATTTGGTAAGCCATAAGTTGTAGGCAAGGAAGGGTTCACCGGATTAAAGGCAATTTGAAGCTGCTTCATCAAAGCCACTATCGTGACGCTACCATCAATCGTTAGCACGTTTGGATTCGGCAGGCTGGTATCCAAGCTTGATGTGTCATACGATTGACTCGCACTAGGTTGGGATGCAGAGGGTTGAGTTTGTTGCCCAGATACGCCAAAAGGCAAGCTACCCCGGAAGTACCACACACCAAAGCCCAGAAGCCCAAGAGTAATGAGCAGAGATAGCACCAAGGTGAGAGTTTCTTGATTGTTGCTTCTTTTAGCCATGTGGGATGTTAGTTATTGGGACTTTGCAATTAGGGCGATCGCCCTTTGGGCTATTGATGGCTAATTGTATACCGTATCAAATGATCGTATCGCTAAAGTGTGCGACTTAGGCGCGATCGTGCCCAGCAATCACAAAAGACAGCGGCTTAACATTAATTAGGGCTTGCTGAAAAAGCATACAGAGCAAATCCAGAGGCTAAACAGCTTGAAAAACGGTCTATCCATTACTGGATTTTCAAATTTACATTTGTACACAACGAACCCGACTTGCTCCGAGAGGTGCCTGCTGTTCCAGGATAAATGTATCAGTCATGACGACCAGCCAGAGATGCAACAACCGCAATCAGTTCTGCCGGCTCGATTGGCTTAGCAACGTGAGTTTGGTAACCACAGCGTAAGGCACGAATTCGATCCTCAAAACGAGCAAAGGCAGTGACTGCTGCAGCCGGAATATTTCCTCCCATATCCGATGGAAGCCCTCGTAGTGTGCGGATAAAATCATACCCGTCTTTTCCGGGCATACCAATGTCACTGACTACTACATTAGGCTTGTAGCTTTGTACAAGCTCAAGGGCTTCATCTGTCGAGGAAGCGGTCAAGACGTTAGCTCCGCACTCTTCAAGAACTCTCTTTAGCAAGTCTTGAGCATCGACTTCATCGTCTACTACCAGAATTTTCGTAGACTCAAGGTTTTTTTGGATACAGCCATTTGTCGTCAACTTGTGATCATCAAAACTTTGTTCAACTGCTTGCTCATCAGTATCGCTTTCTTTTAAAGCGAGCGGAAGCATCACAATAAACGTCGCTCCTTGTCCCTCTCCAGCGCTTGTTGCTTGTACGCTTCCTCCATGAAGCTCAACGAGTTGTTTAACAATTGAAAGCCCTAACCCCAAACCGCCAAACCTTCGTGTTGTAGAAGAATCTGCTTGCCGAAAACGGTCGAAAACGTACGGCAAAAACTCAGACTTTATCCCCTGACCCGTATCACTTACGATTAACTCAACATATGAATTCACCTTTTCGAGTGACACCCGCACTCTTCCACCCTTAGGGGTGAATTTGATGGCATTAGAGAGGAGGTTCCACACGACTTGTTGCAGTCTCCCTGGATCCCCAGTTATGGAATTAGGAAGGACATCAAAAACTGTTTGAAGTCGTATGTCCTTCGCTTGCACTGTGGGAAGGAGAGATTCGATCGCCGCTTCAATGACTGAGCGAAGATTAACATTCTTAACGTTAAGTTGAAGCTTGCCCGAAATGATGCGGCTCATGTCGAGAAGGTCTTCAATAATCTGCGCCTGCGCTCGAGAGTTTCTCTCTATGGTATCAAGCCCCTTTTTCAATTCCGCAGGACCAATTGTTTTCTTACGCAAAAGCTGAGACCAACCAAGGATTGCGTTCAGTGGTGTCCTTAACTCGTGGGAAACGGTTGCCAAGAATTCATCCTTGAGACGCCCAATTCGCTCTGCTTCTGCACGAGCTGCTCGCTCACTTTCCAAAAGCGCCTCGCGCTGCTTCTCCAATTCCTTGCGCTCAGTGATATTACGGAAATTCACCGAAAGCCCGTCAGCAGAGGGGTAAGCATGCACTTCCTGCCATTGATTGGAGAAGGGAGACAGCACCTCAAAGTGTACCGCTACCTGGTCGCGTACAGCTAGATAGTACTGCTCTTCAAACAGCGTGCCAACTGCCATAGGGAATACTTTCCACACGACTTTCCCAACTAACTCTTCGCGTGTTTTGCCGAGGTACTCCTCACATCGCCGATTCACATACGTAAATCGCCACTCTCGGTCAAGACCATAAAAAGCGTCGGTGACTCGTTCAAGAATAGCTGCCCGTTCCTGAGCCGCTTCAATTTCCATGCGGGAGCGAGCTGCTTCTTGTCGCAGTCGAGATGTTTCCAGTGTTGCTTTGACACGAGCTAAAAGCTCTCGAGCGCTAAACGGCTTCACTAGGTAGTCATCCGCTCCTGCCTCAAGTCCTTCGACACGCGATTCTTCACCTGCACGAGCCGAAAGAAGCACGATTGGTACAGAACGTGTACGCTCGTCAGCGCGAAGCTGGGCAACAAGCCCGAACCCGTCGAGTTTCGGCATCATCACATCGCTCAGCACCAAATCTGGCACCTGTTCCTGTGCTGCTGCAAGAGCTGCTTCGCCATCTGCCACAGCAACAACTTCATATTCTCTACTCAGAAGCTTTCGCGCATACTCACGCATATCTGCGTTGTCGTCTGCCAGAACTACCCGAGGTCGCGGTTCCTGCATTTCATGGAGTTCTGATAGTTCCACGTTATCCACATCATCAGGTAACCACCGCAGCGCTTCTTCAACGAATGCGTCGGCTCGAATGCTTGTTGAGGTCAGTGTGCGTTCAGTTGCGATTTGGTTAGAAGGGAGGTGGTGCTTGCCCCGAGGAATTGCGATCGTAAAAGTACTTCCTTGACCGTAAACGCTTTCTAAGCGTAAACTACCACCGTGGAGTTTGGCGAGTTCCTGCACAAGCGCAAGACCAATCCCAGTGCCTTCATGCGTTCGACCTTGCGTTCCTTCAATGCGATGGAATCGCTTAAACACGTTGCTCAGTTCAGATTCAGGAATACCGCTACCTGTGTCTTCGACTTGAAGCTCAATGTTCTCCCCAACTACACGTTGGCGAACCGTAATTTGACCTTTTTGCGTGAATTTGAAAGCGTTTGAGAGTAGGTTAAGGACAATTTTTTCCCACATGTCCTGATCTACATAAACTGCCTCGCTTAAAGCTGGACAATCAACTACCAATTGTAACCCTGCTTTCTCGATCGCCGACCGAAAAACACTTGCAAGATCCGTCGTCAGCGCCGCCAAATCTGTAGGTTCGTAGACGGCTTGCATTCGACCGGCTTCGATACGCGAGAAATCAAGAAGCGTGTTGACAAGTTTCAGTAGTCTTAGACTGTTGCGGTGAGCAACGGCAATGCGCTCTCGCTGAGGTGATGGTAATTGCGGGTCGTCAAGCGCGTCTTCCAAAGGACCCAGCATCAAGGTGAGCGGGGTGCGGAACTCATGACTGACGTTGGAAAAGAAAACGGTTTTTGCCCGGTCAATTTCGGCAAGCATTTCAGCCCGCCGCCGTTCTTCTTCGTAGGCTTGTGCATTACGCACAGCAATCGATACTTGAGCCGCAAGCAGTTCATAGAAAGATCTGTACCCTTCGTCGATCGCTCGGTTAGGACTGACTCCAGCAACCAGAACGCCAAGGGGTGCCGTTTGACCTGAGGAAGCGATCGGCATCACAAGAGCAGCACGGGTTGGCTCGTTCCAAGGACCGCCTGGTAGTAAACTATACTGCTCCACACCTTCAACAAGGACAGTTTCACCTGTCGCTGCTTGTGCCAGCGACCATACATCTGTTCCTGGTGCTGTAATATCGAAAGAAACTGGACTAAGTAGTTCTCCCTCCGGCATCTGTACACAAGAGCGGAGTGTGAGAGTTTTTCCATCTGGTTCACGCAGGTAGATCAGCGCAAACGGCACATCAAGCGGGTGTTCTGCGATCGCTCCTGCTACGTCGTTGCACGTCGTCTCTACACTCCGCGTCTCGCCTGCTTTGGAGGCAAGATCCCGAAGCAGTCGTAACCGCCGTTCGCCCAGAACCTGCTGCGTCACTTCACTACAAACGCAAAACATACCGACAATTTGCCCGGAATCGTCCTCAGCAGGTGCATGAGACAGGCTGAAGTAGGACTCTTCACGGTATCCTGCTCGTTCCAAGACAAGCATCTGTGCTTCAACCCAGTTCGCTTCGCCGGTTGTCATGACCTCATCAATCATCGGACCAAGGGTGTCCCACGCCTCGGCAAGCGTAATTCTAATATCGGTACCTAGAGCGGCAGGATGCTTATCACCGATCACCTTGGAATAAGCGTCATTGTAGAACTGAATAAAATTGGAACCCCAAATAAGGATCATCGGATACCGTGAGGCAAGGAGCGTCTTGACGGTGCTTTTCAGGCTTTGCGACCACTCCTCCACAGAACCTACTGGTGTGCTTGCCCAGTCGAAAGCACGCATACGTGCCCTCATCTCACCTGGTCCAGGAAAGGGGTTTGATTGATGCTCGTCCTTCATAAGTGCCCTTTCTCCTTCAGATCATTCTTGAGCATTTCGCTTATAGGAGTTCGGCACCGTACCCGCTGATCGAGTAGCCGCAGCCATTCGCGGACGACTTCGCTTGTCAACTTGTACTTGCCTAACCGTAGGAGTGAGGCGATAAATTTCTTGAGTTTACGCGTCACCAATACATTGACTGTAGTGCGTTGGCAAGTCACGTTGCGTTGTTGACCTTAGTATGGCAAAAATAGCCAATAATTTGCAACTACTATTATGGCATGAAAAATTTGTATCATGTAAGGACATTAGAAGCAGTGAATAATGCGTATTTATGTAGCATTATTCGCTACACAGCTTTCCCCTTTCATGCTTCAATGATTTATACCTATGGCAGTTTGTATGAGCAGCAAAATATTAGAAAAACTAACGGTGTAATACCATTTCACGAAAAGCCTGATACAAATGATTGGTCTCTAATTCTTTCCCCCTGCTCCCTGCTCCCTCCCTGCCCCCTGCCTTATCCCAACAATTATTTACGCCGACCTACTTACTCCCCTCTCAACGTGTCCCTTAAGACTTTTCCTTAGGCTACGTTTGAGGACAGAAACTGCTCCTACAGCTCCTAAAAGCAGTAGACTTATTGTTGAACTTGTTTCAGGAATAGCTTGCGCCCCAACCCCATCAATAAGTAGCCCTGAAATAACTGTTGGTTCACCGACATCCACAACGCCAATACCTAAAGTGTATTCTCCATCAGTTGGTAAGGTGTAGGAAAAAGTTTTAAATCCTGTTTCTTCAAAAAAGTTGGTATTGGAACCGCTAGCTAAAAATGTTGTGGTGGTATCAGCTAATCGGAAGAATAAGTTTTGAGAGTTATTACTTAGGGTTGCAAAAGCAAAATCATTAAAATCTGGATTGGCATTATTGCCTACCGACTCATTTGTGAGGAAGTTCCAAGAAAATGATAAATTTTGTCCTGCATTTGCTGTGAAGGTTTGCTTGATAGCTGAACCCTCTATTGCTTCTGTTAGAAAGTCATCTCCAAAGAATTGTGATACACCCAAAAATCCTTCCAAGGAATTCTCAGCAATACCAGTGATGTAAGTGGCAGGAGCTGCATTTCCTCCTCGAATTTCTCTTCCATTTCCATCAACACCTACTACTTCATTGAAAGCAGTTGATAGAAAAGCTTGAAAATTTCCTTCTACTGAGCCGCTGCTAAAAGCTGAGCTTTGTACTCTTGATTCACCTAATGTTTGCCAGTTCTCTAAGCCATTTTCAAAGTTACCATTGATAATTGCAGCTTCAGCGGTAGTAGGTAAGGCAAAACTTACCAAGATAGTAACAGCAGTCGAAAAAACTTTCTTCATCGGTAACTCCTTAGTTTTTACTTTAAACTTTGAATGCTGCTGTTTTCTAAAGTATTTATAGGAATTTTTTGTAAACAATGTTCTTTTTATTTCTATATATCTTAAGTTAAATAATGTAAAAGTTAACATCACGTTAAGTATTTCTTAAAAAATAAATAAGAAAAAGTAAAAATTAGAGTTTAGGACTTTTGAAGTATTTGACAAATATATCTACTGGATGATGTGTAAGAAAAAGCTATACCCACATATTTAGAAATCAAATTGATATTTTTTAGTACAAAAGGGTGATAAACTATCTTTGGCTCTACTAAGGAATAGGATTTTTTGAATGCTGATTAATCTCTGAATATTATTTAATTGATTAGCTAATAAGAACCAGAATATTGTCATGTTTGCTGCTATTGATCTTAAGGAGATGAATAGCAAAAAAGATTTTGAGGCTATTGATTTTAAGTATTTCTAATAACGAGGAAATTCAATGTCCAAATTTACACGTAGGCAGCTACTAGCTTTCTTCGGAGCGAGTGCTGGTGCAACTGTGCTAGCTCCTGCTTTCGGGGATAAACTTTTTGGCAGTAATAAGACAATTGCTGCTGATGCAGTTGCACCCCTGAAATTTACGCCAGTGCGTTTGCCGCATCCCTTACCGATTTACACACAGCAAAAAAGCTATTTACCAACAGGAATTGAGCAGGGAAGTGTATTAGAACCCTCTGCAAATGCAAGCTTAAGTACTTACAACGTGCTTGATGACGTTGTGGTACCGCCAGAATATGAACGGTATGTGATTGTGCGTTGGGGCGATCGCGTCTTCCCCAACCAAGAAGATTACTTCGGCTACAACAGCGACTACACCAGCTTTATTCCCGTCGATGGCAGAAACCCGAACGACGGCTATCTTTGGAACAATCACGAATACATCTCTTACCCATTTTCTACGACTGTACCCGGTTTCTTAACTGACAGTGGTTTAGGAGGGTTCCCCACATCCTACCCCCTAGTTATTGGACGAAATTTACCAGAAGACAGAACCAATATCGAAGTCTTGGGTGAATTTATGTACAACATCGGCGGTTCTGTGGTGAGGATTGCCCGCCCAGACCGCACTGGACGCTTTGCGGTTGTGCGTGACCCCAAAAACCGACGCATCCACGGACTTTCTGGTTTAGGTATCAACGCTCAACGCAGTGATAATTATAAAAACGTGACTTCTTGGGGTTCTAGAAACTACCAGAAAGGAGACGAAAATTATCTCATTGGCACAGGAGCTGCTGCTACCCAAGTCTTCAATCTCAGTTCTGATGGACTAGGTAACAAAATCATCGGTACAGGATTCAACTGTTCTGGTGGTACAACTCCTTGGGGAACCATCTTGACTGCTGAGGAGAACTTCCAAGCAAGTGCAAGTTCCTTCGTTGGAGTTCAAGAAAATGTCAACCCCAATGGTACCCAGACAAGCTACATCGAAGGCACTACAGGAGCGGCATTTGGCTTAGTTGGTGAAAAATACGGCTATATGGTGGAACTCGACCCAGCTGATCCTTCTTTCCGCCCTCGCAAACACACTGCTTTGGGTCGCTACCGTCATGAAAATATCGCTGTGCGTGCGGAATCTGGAAGACCATTAGTAGGCTACTTGGGTGATGACCGACGCGGAGGTCATACTTGGAAGTTTGTCAGTTCTGGTACAGTGACTTCTCCCACTGATAAAAACAACAGCCGTTTATTTGAAGACGGCACTTTGTATGTCGCTCGATACAACCCTGACGGTACGGGTGAATGGATTCCTCTAAACTTAAATACTCCCACCAATCCGATTCCACCATCAACTCTTGCCTCTGTGGAAGTTGCCGCATTGGGCAGGGCTTCTAGTGGTGGTAATACCCGTCTACCAAGGCGCAGTGGTATTGCAGGACAAACTGCAAATGGCGGGTCAATCACTGTCACAATCACGCAGGTTACTAACCAAACAACTGGGGCTGTGACTTCTTACGGCGAGGCTGAAGCTTTGCCTGGCTACCAAGGTAAGAAGCTGTCAGATTTCTACACTAGTCAGGGTGCAGTGCTGGTTGATGCCTTCTTGGCAGCCAATCTAGCTGGAGGAACACCGACTGCTCGTCCTGAAGATTTGGAAATCAACCCCAGAAATCCCAGAGAAGTCTTTATCGCCTACACAGACGGTGCGCCATCAGGAGATGGATATCCGGATTCTCGAATCTTTGTTGTATCCAAGTACAGTGCTGCTGTCAACGCCGCGCAACCTTCAGGCGAACTTTTTAAGATTATCGAAGATAGCCAAGATAGCACAGGGACAACCTTCCGTTGGGAGCGATTTGCTAAAGGTGGAGAAGCTGCGGCAGAACCTGGAAATGGCTTTGCTAACGTAGATAACTTAGCATTTGATAGCCAGGGTAACATTTGGGGCGTCACTGATATGTCCACTGAAGCTCACAATGGTTTCACCACAGGTGCTAACCCAGAACCTTTACGGATAGACCATAGGGTAGTGGGTGCTAACGCACCTAGTGCCGATGATTCTAATTTCAATGTCAGGACTTCTGACCTGATTGGAGTTTTTGGCAATAACTGGCTGTTCTTCATTCCTACTAGTGGTCCTGATGCTGGGGAAGTTGTCCCTTTTGCTTATGGACCACCGCGCTGCGAGTTAACTGGACCTACTTTCGTCGGGGATACGCTGATTATTTCTGTGCAGCACCCTGGTGAAGAAGTTCCATTCACCCCTCAGCAAACCCTGAGCCGCGAGATTGAGATATTGAACTTGGATGGTACCTTGTTCACTCAACAACGCAGTGTACCACGTGGTAGTAACTGGCCGAGTAATATTGAGGGCAATTCTGAGGGACCACCACTTCCTTGCGTGATTGGAATTCGACGCAAAGAGTCTAGTGGTCGGTTTGTCTGATAAAATACAGCGCTTTTTATCAGAAAAATTGGGTTTGAAACCTGGGAGCATCCCAATTTTACACACTTGCCATTGTGCCCTCACCCCCAACCCCTCTCCCAAATGGGGAGAGGGGAGTCAAGTCCTACTCTTATTCCCCTTATAAAGAGCGGGAGAAGGGGTTAGGGGATGAGGGTAAGTGAGTAAGCGGTTTTGGGAGTTGTGGTTTCGAGCAATGGCTAGCACTTGGCGCGTTATCTCCTTTTAAAGAATCCTCGCCCTTCGTTTGGCGGCGGAGTGTCAATTAAATAAACTACAAACGACATGGTAGGGGCACAAAGCATTGCTTTGTGCCCGCTTCATTAAGGGGCTGAAAAACTTATCTTAAATTAAGATTTATTAAGTGAAGGCAAAGAGTTAACTATGACTACTGAGACTATGCTGCAAGAAAATATCGATAAGATGAGTAAGATGAGTTCGTCAGCGAGCTTAACTAACGAGCAATTGCAGACAGAGGAAGGAACATTCCAATGGACAAAGCAGTGGTATCCTGTAGCTGCGGTAGAATTTCTTGACCCTAAACGACCCCATGCCATGCAATTGCTGGGCAAGGATATTGTTTTGTGGCGTGATGGCTCTGGTAAATGGCGTTGCTTTGAAGACTTTTGTCCCCATCGACTAGTCCCGCTTTCTGAAGGTCGAGTTGAATCAGATGGTACACTTTTATGTGCCTACCATGCTTGGCGCTTTGATGCTCAAGGAAACTGTGTCAGTATGCCGCAGTCTAAAGATGAACAGACTGCGGCTAAACACTGTGAGAGCCAGAAATCCTGTGCAGTTGTGTATCCTACCCAAGAACGTCAAGGGCTATTGTGGGTATGGGCTTCCTCAGGTGAGCAAGCCAAGGTAGAAAGCCAATTGGTGACACCACGCATCGTTCCAGAACTAGAAGATCACTCAGGTAGAGTAGTGAAGTCGTTTTGGAATTTCCGCGATTTGCCCTATGGATGGGAGTATTTTATGGAAAATGTTTCAGATCCTGCCCATGTACCTGTTTCCCATCACGGTATTACAGGCGATCGCTACAAAGATGCCAAGTACTACGACATGATTCGCGTGCGGCAGATATCTACTCAAGAAGGGTTCGCCTTTGAAATTCAACCCACACAAGGCAACATAGTAGAGGCAATTCATGACTTTCAACCGCCCTGTTACATGAGAATTGCCACCACCTCTAAAGATGGTGGGCAGTTAATTCTGGTTTTGTATGCTACTCCAACTCGTCCTGGCTGGTGTCGTCATATTGGTTGCCAGGTGTTCGTTAAAAATCAACAAGGCAAGAAACCTCAAGGTTTGTCTTTCTTTGGGCTACCACTGCCAACTTGGTTAGGTCATGTGTTAGCATCTCTATTCCTACACCAGGATATGGTATTTCTGCATTACCAAGAAAAAATTATTGCCTACAGGAGAAAGGGTAAATGGCTGAATGCTGTATTTACACCAAATCCTCAAGACAAGATGGTAATCACATTTCGTCAATGGCTAGAGAAGCGCGCTGGCGGTGGTATCCCTTGGGTAGAAGGATGTAGTCATGATGTACCTTCAGCAGAAAAAGACAAACAGAAACTCTTTGATGTCTGGACAACTCATACTCAGCACTGTACAGTTTGCCAAAATGCCTTAAAAAACATCAATCGCCTCACTGCGTTGGCTTACGTAGCTGCTGCTGCGTGCTTGTTTGTGGCAGTGATTTTGGATGCCAGAACAGTAGCGGTGCAAGTTGCTTCAGGTACATCTATATTCACAGTTCCTGCAACAGGATTTTGGTTAACGCTTGCGGGTGGCATCTTGTTTGCAGTGATAGGATATCAGCTAAAAAAGTTCAGCCGACTATTCTATACCTATGAGTTTGAACACGCTCGTAATGACTAACGCTGTGTATCTGTCGCATTCTTTTTTCAAATTGATATAAGCTCCCATTTCTGCAAGTAGCTGCGGGTAATGTCTGCCATTGAGGAGACATACCCAGCCAGAAACTTGCTTATTTTTTTTACTCCTTTCCCGCCAGAGGAATACCTATTTTTTAACCGCAGAGGCGCAGAGGACACAGAGAGAAGAGTAAATCATTATAGGTACATCTTAGACCGGGAAGGGAGTAGCTTGCCATGATGTTCTCAGCTTTACCGAAGAAGAACTCAGGAGTCAGGAGTCAGGAGTCAGAATGACTCCTGTACGACTGGCGGATGAGTTGAGGTTTAAAGCCCCTACTTTCAAGTATGGAGGAATAAAAATGCGAAGCACTTTACTTGAAACCCCTGACTTCAGGCATGGGGTATTCTGACTCCTTAATTCTGAATTCTGACTCCTTTTCATATTTTTGGAACACCAGAAACGCAAAGCAAAAATAAAACTGTAACGAAATTTACAAAATTCCTATTTTTTTTGAGAAAAAAGGCTACGCTAGGCATACACATCTAGTTCGCGAAGATACCGCGAATAGAAAAAACTCTATACTTTCATAGTCTTCGCGCAAAGACCGCGAAGAGGAGAAAATCTTATGCTTTCATCGTCTGTTCGATCACTGGAGGCTCCAACTCCTGCGCATATTTGCCCATATGACCAAGCCTGTAGTTACCTAGAACAAGCGGCAAAAGAATTGAAGCTAGACCAAGGTCTTTTGGAGGTTCTAAGTCATCCGCGCAAGGTAGTCACAGTTTCCATTCCCGTAAAGCGGGATGATGGAGAAGTGCAGGTTCTGGCTGGACATCGGGTGCAGCACTGCGATATTTTAGGTCCCTATAAGGGTGGCATTCGATACCATCCGGCGGTGACATTGCGCGAAGTCTCAGCCCTGGCAATGCTAATGACCTGGAAATGTGCGCTCTTGGGTATTCCCTACGGTGGTGCTAAGGGAGGCATTGCTTTAGACCCGAAGCGCTACAGCGTTGGCGAACTAGAACGGATTACCCGTCGTTACACTAGTGAGTTGATTAAAGATATCGGTCCTTCGATAGATATTCCAGCACCAGATATGGGGACTTCTGCCCGTGAGATGGCTTGGATGATGGACACATATTCTGTGAATGTCGGTCATGCTGTCCCTGGGGTTGTTACTGGTAAGCCAATTTCGATAGGTGGTTCGCGGGGACGAGAAATGGCAACCGGACGCGGTACAATGTTTATTGTCCGCGAGGCGTTAGCAGACAAAGGTCAGTCATTGGTGGGAGCCAGAATAGCCATCCAGGGTTTCGGGAATGTAGGGAGTGCAGCGGCTTTATTGCTACACCAAGCAGGAGCGAAAGTGATAGCTGTCTCGACAGGTTCTGGGGGAATCTTTTGTGAAGATGGTCTCGATATTCTTGCCTTGAAAGCTTATGCTGCCGAAAATCGTAAGAGTATTGTTGGATTCGGGCAAGCAACCCCAATTAGTAACGCAGACTTACTGACTTTGCCTTGCGATGTTTTGATTCCCGCAGCTTTGGAGAACCAAATAACTGAGGACAATGCGAATCAAGTGCAAGCAAAGATTATAGCAGAGGCGGCTAATGGTCCAGTCACTCTCCTGGCAAACCAGACGCTAGAGGCAAGGGGTATAACGGTTTTACCAGACATCTTGGCAAATGCTGGTGGTGTCGTTGTGAGTTATCTGGAGTGGGTGCAGGCTCTTTCCTACATATTTTGGGATGAGGAGCGCGTTAATAAAGAATTGGAACACTTAATGGTGCAAGCATATCGGCAAGTTATTCAACAATCTCAGATACGCCAAATTCCCCTTAGGTTAGCAGCTTATACGCTAGGGGTTGGTCGTGTTGCTCAAGCGTTGAGCGATCGCGGTCTTTATCCTTAAAACCAGAATCTAGAAAAGTGTAAAAGGTTTAAAAGGTTGGACGCAAGCCCCTACAGTTATGTATGGGGATAAGTCCGACCTCTCACATCAAGTGTCTTTTCTCTTTAATTATTTTCTTTGATGAAGAATTTTAGATTGCATGAGTATGAGGTGGGGTGAAACGAGAATTGTGGGCAAGTATAAAGGCATGATGTAACCTAATGACAAGGTTTTCAGCTTAAGTTGACACATATGCACCGCCCACTGCTTACTACAAATTAAGTGTGATCTGCATCAAAGCAGTAGCGCTGAGTGCAAAGCACACGCTCCGCATTCCCCCTTGACGTGCACTTGCGCTTACGCGATCGCCACAGCTGATCATGAATTTGAAGCTGGCGATCGCCTAGCGCCTCTACTTTCTCGATACAAACAGGAGCCTACAAACATCAGGAAAAGCGACAAACTAAGCACAAATACTCAAAACAAACTTGATTTCTTCAACAATACCTTGCCGGTGTACGAAAAGTGGACATTGTGGTGAAGTTCATGTGAAAATAGTATATTTTTTTCATGAAGAATTGACATTAAGTCTACCAGAAATACTGTTAGCTATGCTTTAATCTACCTTGGGAAATTTTCTCTGATAGATATTATTGGCTCAGAGTTTCCATTCCACGAGATTAGTTTTAAAGAATGCGGGTGCAGGCTTTAACAACTTCGTCATTAATTGCAGAGAAAGTAATTTGAGAGGTTATTTAATGATGATTAAGAAATTAGCAAAAATTATATCAGCAGCCGCTGTATTAACTACGGTATTTTCTCTAGTTCCACAATCTGCTCTAGCTCAAAAATTTTCTGGTGCTGTAAATAACAGTGTAGCTAGATTTGAATTTGATCTTAACACCTCTGCTCCTTACAGTGGAGGGATATTCTCTGGAGCGATTCAAAATGCAATTTATAACGTTTATGGTCTTGGTGGATCAACAAGTTCTATAATAAGAGATTATGATGTTTTTTTTCAACCAGGAGATCTGACAGTTTCTTTAGAAACACTTTCAGAGTCAGAATTGAACAATAGTTCACGAACAGGATTGAACGATAGATTCCAAAGCTTCAACGATAAATTTGGCACTACAGCAATTAAGTATCAAGCGACATTAGAAGCTACATTAGAAGAAGGTTCACCATTATTATTATTTGGAGACAATTCAAATCGAAAAAGATTCATTAGTTTTGAATTTTATGCTCCCTACATTGAACCCTTCACTAATCTAACTTCTCTCTCTGTTTTTAACGCATCAAACTTAACTCCATTTTTGAATCCTCAAGGGCAAGTTATATTTCCAGTAAACATTAGCAGTTTGAGCAGTAATCCTCTTGTATCTGTTAACTCAAGGTTTGGTGGTGGGTTTATCTTCACTCCTGGTTCTGATGATGTCACTAGGGTTCCAGAGCCTGCTGCTACAGCTAGTTTACTGGTTTTTGGAATTGTGAGTACAGCATTATTGCGCAAACGTAATAAACGTCTGGAAACAAGTCTATCAAAATCGTAGAAAGACGAGAGGGAATGTGTTTCAAAAAAACTAATTAGCTACTTTCGTATCAAAGCCTATTTTCAGTTAATTGAACCATAGATTTCCGTAGGGGCACGGCAATGCTGGATACTGAATAGCGAATTATTTCTTAACATTGAAGATAAACCCTTTTTTTGGGAAATGTTGGCTTGACACTGCGGTTCCCCAACCTACAAAAAAATAAGGTTTTGAAGTATTAAGTTATATTTCGCCAACAGTATCATCTGCCCCTACCCCGTGGTTGGTTTACTTAGAAAGCACTGTAATTCTATACATGACACCAGTAAAGAAGTTTGCATATCGATACAAACAGGAGCCTACAAGTACTAGGAAAAGATCTAAAACAAGCATACAAACTCAGAAATAGCTTGATGTATTCAAAAATACTGTATCAATTTATGAAAGGTAGACACAGTGGTGAAGATATTATGAATTAAATATGTTTTTTTCATAAAAGAATGACAAAAAGTATAGTAAAAACACTGTTGAGTGTGCTTTACTCAGACCAAGAAATCTTCTGCACAGATGTTACTAACCCAAAGTTTCCATGCCACAAGATTGGTTTTAGGAAACGCAAGTGCAGACTTTAACAACTTCGCCATAAATTGCAAAGTTTTGAAACAATTTGAGAGGGATTTTAATAATGATTAACAAATTAGCAAAAGTTATATCAGCAGCCGCTGTATTGACTATGGCAGCTTCTTTCGCCCCAGAATCTGCTCTAGCTCAAAAATTTTCTGGTGGTGCAAATAACACTTCAGATACGCTCGAATTTGATCTTAACACCTCTGCTCCTTACACTGGAGATACATTCTCTGGAGCAATTCAAAATGCCATCTATAAAGTTGGTGAAGGTTCAGATGTTGGTTCTTCTGGAGACGTTGTTTATTTTAAACCAGCAGATCTGACAATAGAAACAGTTTCAGGAGCAGGCTTGAACAATAGACAGAGTAACTTCCAGGGTCAATTTGGTACTACAGCAGTTAAATATAAAGCTACATTAGAAGAGAATTCAGATCCAAAGAGATTCATTAGTTTTGAATTTTTTGCTCCCGATATTGAACCCTTCACTAATCGAACTTCTTTATCTATTTTCAACGCATCAAACTTAACTCCATTTTTGAATCCTCAAGGGCAAGTTAGATTTCCAGAAAACATTAGTAGTTTGACTAGTAATCCTCTTAATCTATCTCTTAGTTCATCTAGTGGGTTTGTCTTGACTCCTGGTTCTGATAATGTCACTAAGGTTCCAGATCCTGCTACGACCGCAAGTTTACTAGGTTTTGGAATTGTCAGTACAGCTTTATTGCGCAAACGTAATAAACGTTTGGAAACAAGTCTATCTAAATCCTAGAAAGACGAGAGTGAAGGTGTTCTAAAAATCTAATTAACTAGGGTGCATCGTGATTTTAGCAAATTGCCTCGTGATAAGATTCCAAGTTGTGTCATTAACTTTCTACTTAACTGCTGAAATCCATTACCAGTAAGTATTTATCTTTTTCAGATGGGTGTAATGATGGTTAACAAATTAGCAAAAATTATATCAGCTGCTGCTGTTTTGGCGATGACAGCTTCTTTAGCCCCAGAATCTGCTCTAGCTCAAAAAGTTTCTGGTCAAGCAAATAATGCAGACGACAAATTTTCATTTGAAATTAACCCCTCTGCTTCTTACACTCCCTCTACTTCTTACACTGGAGGAATATTCTCTGGAGCAATTCAAAATGCAATCTACACTGATTATGGATATCCCGCAGTTTTAGATGCTAAAACTCCTAAAGATTATAAATTTAATCCAGGAGATTTAAAAGTTTCTTTAGAATCCATTTCAGACTCGTTGCAGCAAAAACTCAATCTTCGGTCCAGTAGCTTCCAAGGTAAATTTGGCAGTACTGTAGTTAAGTATGAAGCTAGCTTAGAAGATAATTACAATCCAACAAACTTCATTCGTTTTGCATTTTATGCTCCCTACACTGAGCCATTCACTAATCTAAATTCTCTATCTGTTTTTAATGCATCCAATTTAACTCCATTTTTGGATAGTTCTGGTAGTGTTCGTTTTCCGAAGTATCTTTGGGGTTTAAAATTTGATTCTGATCCTGAACCTAATCCTCTAAGAGACGATGATTTAAGGACTTTTGACTGGACTCCTGATTCAGATGGAAAGAAGGTTCCAGAACCTGCTGCTACAGCAAGCTTACTGCTTTTTGGAATTGTGAGTACAGCATTATTCTGGAAACGTAATAAACGTCCATACACAAGTCTATCTAATGCTAAAAAAACTCTCTGAAGGTGTAACGATCTAATTGATAACTTCCGTATTAGGAAAGGATTATCACTAGGTAGATATTGCTGATTTATATATTGATAAGCTGTTCCACATTTAATTTGCATTTTAAACCGCAGAGGCGCAGAGGGTGCAGAGTAAGAGATAAAAGAGTTTGAGGCTTTTTATCAAAACTTGAAATTATGCAAGTTAGATGTGTTTCAGCTTATGAGTAAGCAGTACACACCCCATAACGATTCTCAGTTATATAGCTACAACGTAGGGGCACAGCATGCTGTGCCCCTACAAACGACACGGCTGTTGGATAAATTAATTTTTATATTACAGATAATCTTCCTGAGTTCAAGAAGTAGTAGAGTAGCTTAAAAGATTTTAGAAAAATACTTAGTGAATCGAACGTAGGATGGGTACCGCACACTACCTACGAATAACCTAGCAGGCTAGGTAGTGCTAACTCTACAAATTTTGTAAAAAATTCTTCATAATAAACGGATTTAGTATGAAAAAGATATCGCTCATTTTATTAACCTTACCCCTATGCACTATAGGGAGTTTGACTTCTATAGGTACACTCAGAGCGCAAGAAGTGACTTCTGATGGAACCGTATCCACCACAGTGACAACTCCTGATGGAAAAAATTTCGACATTAATGAGGGTACTAGAAGAGGAGGAAATCTTTTTCACAGCTTCAAAGAATTTTCTGTTCCCACGGGTGGTTCGGCTAACTTTAACAATGCACCTGATGTGCAAAACATCATCGGTCGAGTGACGGGTGGTTCTATTTCTAATATTGATGGTTTGATTAAGACACTCAACCCAGCGAACTTATTTTTACTCAATCCTGCGGGGATTGTTTTTGGACCAAATGCCTCTTTGAATATTGGTGGTTCATTTTTAGGAAGTACGGCGAATAGTTTTGTATTTGGCAATGGGTTTGAGTTTAGCGCTACTGATCCCCAAGCACCACCATTGTTAACAATCAATATACCGATAGGTTTACGATTTAGAAATAATCCTGGAGAGATTGTGAATCAAGCAAGTCTTGAGGGAGCAACTAATACATTTGGTTCTTCTGTTGGGTTACAAGTTGAAAATGGTAAAACTTTAGCTTTAGTGGGTGGTAATGTTTCCTTATCAGGTGGTAATTTAACTGCACTCGGTGGAAGAATTGAGTTAGGTAGCGTTGACGGCGATAGTTTTGTAAATCTAAATGAGATTGATACAGGCTACGCTCTTGGATATCAAAATGTTCAGAAATTCAGAGATATTCGATTGTCTAACGGTGCACAAGTAGATACCACTGGTAATGGTGGTGGCGTTATCCAAGTGCAAGGTAAAAATATCACTTTCACAGAGAATTCATCGATTCGTTCTGGTTCTCTTTCACAAGCAGGTGGAAATTTAATCATCAATGCTGCTGAGTCTGTGAAATTGAGTGGAGGTTCCGCAATTGGAACTTCTGCTGATGGTGAAGGGAAGGCTGGAGATGTATTAGTGAAAGCTTTTGATTCTGTAGAGTTAGAAGGAACTTCTGCATTAGGTTTCCCTACTTTTCTTTTCTCTCAAGTATGTGGTTTCTCTTCAGAATGTGGCAGTGCTACGGGTAATGGTGGGAATATGACGATTGAAACGGGGAAACTACTTGTTCGAGATGGAGCCAATATTGATACTTCGACTTTCGGTGTTGGAAACGCAGGGAATATATTGATAAAAGCATCCAATTCTGTAGACGTGATAGGCACGGACAATAATCCAGGCAGTGGTATTCGTGCTCAAGTTGCCCTCCAAGATGTGATAAACAATCCAGGCAATGCAGGAACTCTAACTATTGAAACTCAACGATTAACTGTTCAAGGTGGAGCGCAGATATCTACTGCTGGTCGTAAAACTGGTAATGGTGGAAATTTGACCATCAATGCAACAGATTCAATTCTCTTAAGTGGGGCTTCACCATTTTCTACAGGTGAATCTGTAGGCGACACTGGACGCAGTGGTCTTTTTGTGTCTGCGGAACCAGAAGCTACAGGAAATGTGGGTAGTTTAAATTTGACGACTCGAGTGCTGACTGTTGAAGGTGGAGCGAGAATTTCAGCAGATAATTTTGGTTCAGGTTTACCAGGTAGCTCGACTTTAAATGTTAGGCAGTTAATAATTCAAAATGGCGGGGAAGTGAAATCTGGTTCTTTCGGTGTTGGTGATGGCGGAACTTTAACTGTCAATGCAACCGAGTCTGTGGATGTCGTCGGTACTGGAAGCATTGCGGGTAATACTCTCCCCAGCACTTTGTTCTCTGAAGCTTCAGATGCTGGTAGAGCAGGGAGCCTGATTATCAATACTCCAAATTTAAATGTCAGCGATGATGGACGAGTGAGTGTGAGTGCAACGGGAACTGGTGCAGCAGGTGAGTTAACTGCAAATGTAAACACCATTCGCCTCAACCGAGGAGAAATCACTGCGAAAACCAACGCGGGAGAGGGAGGTAACATCAGGCTGCAAAACTTAAGTCTGTTGCAGATGAAAAATCAAAGCCGGATTTCTGCTCAAGCTTTTAATGATGCCAATGGTGGTAACATCACTATTGACGCTCCCAACGGTTTTGTGGTTGCTTTTCCTGGACAAAACAATGACATTGTTGCAAGTGCTGAACGAGGAACAGGTGGCAACATCAACATTAATGCCACGGGAATTTATGGTTTGGAAAAGCGCGAGTCAACTTCAACAAATACAACCAATGACATTGATGTTAGCTCTCAATTTGGCTTTCAAGGTACTGTAATTATTAATACACCAGAGGTTGACCCCAGTCGGGAGCTATTTGAATTATCTGAGACTGTTATTGACCCAGAACAACAAATTGCCCAAAATCCGTGTGTACGAGGAGGTGGTGAATTTGTCATCACTGGACGCGGTGGATTCCCATCAAATCCCAATCAAGTCATCAGTAGTGATAATGTTCGCGTTGATTTGGTAAAGCCTGCTGTCAATACGAGAAATACCACGAGAAATACCAGTAGTGAAACTAAGAATCAGTCCTCCAGCACTCCGACAGTAAAACAGCCCGTACCTGCCCAAGGATGGGTCTTTAACGACAAAGGTGAGGTGGTTCTGGTAGCCTACGATCCGACTCGTAGCGGTTCCCAACGTTCTTGGCAAACACCTGCTGCTTGCTCTGCATTTTAACAGTTATCAGTAAAAAATCATGTGTGTAGAGACGAGAGGTGGCGCGTCTCTACATTGTGTTCCTGATAAGGGTCTTGGTCTTATATCATGTCCGATTAAATAACCTTACTAAGTTTGTAGTGAGGAATGCGCGTCCTCTTCCTTTGAAAACAAGGACTAAAGTCCTTACTACATATAAGTTTTATAATGAGTAATTTGCTGGACTTGATATTATCTGAACCGTATTGGTTTATACCTCTCTTAAATTGCTTCCTTAGTTTACTTTGACTTGTGTGTACACGGTAGCTTTTTAAGGGGGATCTAGCCTTATCTAAACCGTATTGGATTATACTTTGGTTTTTTCTAATTCTTCGCGTAATTGTTCGGGGGGAAATCCAAGTTCAATGGCTTTTTGATATGAATCATGCGCTTCTTTAGGTTTTCCTAACAACTGTAAAGCAGATCCTCGATTAGCCCATACGTAGGGATTTTTCGGTTCAAGGTTTTTAGCTTTGTCAAAGGCTGCTAAGGCATCACTGTAGCGTTTTAGCTCTAGCAGTGCTAATCCTTTGCTCTGCCAAGCAGGAGAGAAGTCATTTCTTCTTTCAATTGCTTTGTCAAATGATTGTAAGGCTTCTTCATACTTTTGTAGATGATGTGTTAGTAACATTCCCCGGTTATACCAAACTTGATGATCATCCGGGCGAATTTCACTAGCTCTATTAAAAGCTAGAAGAGCTTCTTGAGGTTTTCCCATCCTATCAAGCGTATTGCCTTTTCCGAGTAGAGCTGCATAGAAATTTTTATCAATTTCAAGTGCTTTTTCATAAGAAGGAAGTGCTTTTTCAGGAATATTTAACTTTTGTAAGATATACCCTCGGTCAGTCCAAGCGAAAGGGTCATTTGGCTTTCTTTTGACGAGAAGGTCATAAGACTCTAGTGCTAGTTTATAATAGTTTCTAGCAGTTTCTGCTCCTTGCAACTGTTCGGTAGCTAAACCGATATCACCCCAAATTTTTGGTTCATCAGGTCTAATTTGCCTGAGTTTGTCAAAAGACTGTGATGCTTCTTTATATTGACGTAAGCCCATGTAAGCTAAGCCCTTACCACTCCAAGCTTCAGCATTATTAGGGTCAATTGCAAGTATCTTGTTAGAAGTCTCTAAAGCTTCTTCATATTTACCTATGTTATATAATACTTTACCTTTATTATTTAAGGTTTTTAAGTTATTAGGTTGGAGAGAAAGTGCTTTATTATAAGAATCTAAAGCTCGAAAATCACTTCCCATGCTTAGGAGAGCATCGCCTCGTCCTTTCCAAGCTTCGGGAGAATTGGGCTTTATTTCTCTGAGGTTTTCAAACTGTTCTAGAGCTGCTTCTGGTTGACGTAAATCTAGTAACCGATTGCCTTGATATGAATAATATAAAGGTCGGATAAAGGGATAAATAAGTTCTAAACTGACTAGAGTAATACCTACTGCTATAAATCCGATTGGATTGTGCCAAACTTTTAAAAATGTCCGTATAGGGGGGAGTTGGGTTTCATTATTATCAGGTATGAAGAAAGGTATTGTATTATTTCCGGTTCCTGTAATTTCATTTGGGCTTATGAAACCGTTGTTTGGCTCTATCGTAGTTTTATTATTGTGATTGTTATTATTAGAATATTCGATCGCCTTATTTAAATCTTCCAGTACATCATCTACAAACTGGTAGCGACGCTCTGGACTACAATACACCATTTTTGTTAAAATAGTTGCTAGCAAATTATCAATATCAACTCCGTTAGGAAATATGACATCATCTTGTTCATCCCGTTTTAAATTTTTTGGGTGTGTTCCAGTTAAGAGATGAATGGCTGTCATACCCAAGCCATAAATATCACTGTTTAAGCCCGGTTTTCCTTCCATTTGTTCTATAGGAGCATAGCCAGGAGTTCCAATCATTGTATGAAGAGGTAACTGATACTCGGAACTTCTGTTAGATAAATATCTCGGATCTAATTGTTTAACTGACCCAAAGTCAATCAAGACAAATTTGTTATCTTTGTCTCTTCTAATAATGTTAGAGGGTTTAATATCGCGATGAATAATATTTATTTGATGAAGATGTTTCAGAATTAATAGTATTTCTTGTAAAAAATCAATAACTTTTGGCTTTGTCCATAGCTGCTCAAGTAGCTTATCTAAAGATTTACCTTCTATATATTCTTGAACTATGTAAAAGTCTTGTCCTTCTTCAAAATAATTAAAATATTTTGGTATCTGTCGATTTTGTTGTAAATAGGAAAGAAACTGGGCTTCTCTTTGAAAGAGTGTTTTAGCTGTTTCAATATCAGCATTTTGAGGGTTCAGCTTTTTGACAACGCAAGGAGAGTTGGACGACTGAGTATCTTTTGCAAGGTATGTGACACCAAAACCTCCTCTGGCTAATTCTTTGATAATTTGGTAACGCCCTACTAGTAACCCTTTGGTTTGTTTTGCCATTTTAAGATAACGAAGTCAACGTTCAAGCAGTAGTTTGTAACTCACCAAGACGGAAATTAAATTGTATTAGATTAAACATATTCTTAATCATTTTCAACTATAAAACTAGAAATGCATATCTTAACTCCAACAAAAATCTAGCCAGTTTTACTAAGATTGTCTAAGTTTTTGGATGATTCTCTGTTATTCTCTTTAAAATACAAAGCGTGATTTTTAAATTCTTCGCTTAATTTAAGTGGATCAACGCTCTTCCTTGTTTTGTTTTCCTAGTTTGAATCAGTAAAATTTATTACGATTATAGTGACTTAAAAGGAAAATCGTGATAAATAATCCTTAAGTTAGATGAATTATGTTGCTTTCGTTTTCACACAACGATCGCACGGACGCAGTGTTCGCCTTCGGCAAAGGGGCAAAGCGCCCCCCTGAGTCTTCCGGACACGCTCCGCAGGAGATACGGCGATCGCCCTTGGTCATAAAACTTTTCTTGAGGAGTGGATATTACCATGAGTATGGGCAGACAGCCCGGAGGCTTGAGAACCAATTTCGCTGTTTCGTTAATCATCAAGGTGTTGATCACCTCTTATGCTTGTAAAGCCTCGGCTGGAAGCTTACCAGGTGAGCGGAGCAGTCCCGCCGAAATACCTCCTCCTGAACTTGAAATTTCGACTTTTACACATAACAATACAACATCCAATATTATTTTATCTCAGGTTCCGGATCTTGCTCAGGTTCCGAATCCGATTACTCCCACACCGCCACCACCACAGCCAATTCCTTCTCCGCAGCCTTCTCCAAAACCTCCACTTGAGGAAACTCCGTCAACACCTCCGACATTAGAACCGCGTCCTGACATTCCTGGAAGCATCACTGTTAAGAAGTTTGAGTTTGAAGGTAACACAGTATTTAGTAACAAAAAGTTAAGCGAAGTTACAGCCCAATTTACGAATCAACCCATCACCTTTGCCCAACTGCTGCAAGTTGAGAGTGTGATCACAGAACTTTATACAAAGGCTGGGTACATCAATTCTGGTGCTGTGATCACGGCAGAACAAAAGTTTATACCAGAGGGAGCAGTCGTCAAAGTTCAGATTGTGGAAGGCAAAGTCGAGGAGATTAGGGTGAGAGGGACTCGACGGTTGAACCCAAATTACGTACGCAGTCGGGTAGCCCTAGGAACATCTACACCTTTAAATCGGTACCAGCTACTAAAAGCACTGCAAGTGTTGCAACTTAACCCCTTGATTAAAAATATTGCAGCTGACTTGTCTGCAGGCTCGCGTCCGGAACAGAGTGTACTGGAAGTTAGGGTAGAAGAAGCGGACTCTTTTAGGACAGAATTGTTTGTTGATAATGGTCGTGCGCCTAGTGTAGGTACTTTCCGGCGGGGTGTTCGTGTAACTGAAGGCAATGTTTTTGGCTTGGGCGATCGCTTTGGTGCAATATATACGAATACCGAAGGGAGTAATGCCCTTGACCTGAGTTATAACTTACCGCTGAATCCCCGCAATGGGACACTCGATTTCGCTGGGGGATTTACAGACACTACGGTGATTGAACCACCGTTTGACCGCATCGATATCACGGGTGATTCTTTTTACGTAAATGTTGGTTTCACCCAGCCAATCATCCAAACTCCCACCCAAGAATTTGCACTGGGTTTCAATTTATCTCGACAGCAAAGTCAGACGAAAGTCCTGGGGGAGGGCTTTCCTATTTCTCTAGGAGCCGACGAAAATGGAGAAACCCGCATATCAGCACTGCGGTTTGTTCAGGATTATACATTGCGTAGTCCACAACAAGTCTTTGCCTTGCGTTCTCAGTTTAGTCTTGGAGTAGGGTGGTTGGATGCGACGATCAATAGCCAAGCCCCCGATAGTCGGTTTTTCTCCTGGCGTGGACAAGGACAGTATGTGCGACTTTTGGCAAGGGACACTTTGCTGGTACTACGTTCTGATATACAGTTAGCAACAAGACCATTAGTACCCTTGGAGCAAATTGGTATTGGGGGTTTGCAAAGCGTCCGGGGTTATAGGCAGGATCAATTTTTGGTGGATAACGGCTTGTTTGCTTCAGCGGAGGTGAGGTTGCCAATTCTGCGGGTAGAAGAGGTACAAGGAGTTTTGCAAGTTGTGCCGTTTATTGATTTTGGCGTTGGCTGGAATACTTCTGGTAGACGCGAGGATACTCCAGATTTAGATCCCAATACTTTGATTAGTGTGGGTTTGGGTTTGCAATGGCAGATGGGCGACACATTGAATGCCCGCATTGACTACGGTGTTCCACTAACTGATGTCAATTCAAGAGATAGAACTCTGCAAGAGCAAGGTTTTTATTTTTCGGTCAATTACAGCCCTTTTTAGGAATTTTTTAGAGACAAAACCGTTTGTAAATTGGGAATTGATTATGAAACAGGTTAAGCGATCGCTCTTTTTTATAACCTTACCCTTGTGCACCATCGGGTGTTTTGCTTTTACAGGTACCGTGAGAGCGCAAGTCACTTCTGATGGAACCTTACCCACACCTACCGACGTTTTGCCGCCTAATGGTAACAATTTCACTATCAATGGCGGGACGCAAGTTGGAGGAAACCTTTTTCACAGCTTCAGAGAATTTTCTGTTCCCAATGGTGGAGAAGCTTTCTTCAACAATAATGCTCAAACTATACAAAACATTATCAGCCGAGTCACAGGTGGTTCTGTTTCAGATATTAATGGTTTGATTCGAGCCAATGGCAGCGCTAACCTGTTTTTACTCAATCCTGCGGGTATCATTTTTGGACCGAATGCTCGGTTGCAAATTGGTGGTTCATTTTTGGCAAGTACGGCAAGCAGCTTGTTGTTTAACAATGGGTTAGAGGAGTTTAGGGTCAACCCGCAGGAATCATCACTGTTATCTATAAATATCCCCACTGGCTTGCGATTTCGGGATAATCCGGGAACAATTCGCGTGCAGGATGCTGGTCAACCTAATGGGCTAAGTGGCTTTACTGGCAGTTTTTCTAACCCAACTCTTGCAGTGAACCCAGGAAAGACCCTAGCTTTAGTCGGTGGTAATGTGAGTTTAGAAGGCGGTGTTTTGCAGGCTCCCGGAGGACAAGTCGAGTTGGGAGGTTTGGCAACAGAGGGAACGGTAGGACTGAATTTTACTACTGACAATAATTTGAGGAGTTTGAGTGTTCCCGATAATGTAGCGCGAGCCAATGTATTTCTTAATCAAGCAGCTGGTATCAATGTTATCACTGGCGCTCAAGATGGTGGCAGTATTACTCTCAACGCGCGAAACATTGACATTTCCGACAGAAGTTTACTGACTGCTGGCATAGCTTCAAATTCAGGAACGAGCAAGACTACTGCCGGAAATATTACGCTCAACGCTACTGGGCAAACAAGAATAGATCAAAGTAGAATTCAAAACAGTGTCAACTCGGGATCTCTTGCTAAGAGTAGTGGCAACATCAATATTACAACTGGTGCGCTCTCACTCACCAATAGCTCTCAACTCGATACCAGCACCTTTGGAAATGGGGATGCAGGAAACTTGGAAATTAACACCCGTGAGTTGATTGTGCAAAATGGGGCACGGGTTAGTGCTAGCACTTTTGGTGTAGGAAATGGGGGAAATTTGACTGTCAATGCGACTGAGAAAGTGGAACTGAGTGGTGGCTCAGCCAATCCTCAGTCTGTCACGGGCTTGTTTGCTCAGCAAAACACCGAAAACGCAACCGGGAATGCGGGAGACTTGAAAATTGACACCCGTGAGTTGATTGTGCGGGATGGGGCGTTTGTCAGTGCTACCACATTTGGTGCTGGTGATGGAGGGACTTTGAGTGTCAAAGCAGATTCTGTGCAGCTTTCCAACAACGGTGGCTTATTTGCTCAAACTGAGGGAGACGGAGATGCGAAAGAACTGACAATTAACACCCGTGAGTTGATTGTGCAAAATGGGGCACAGGTTAGTGCTGGCACATTTGGTGCAGGGAATGGGGGAGACTTGGAAATTAACACCCGTGAGTTAATTGTGCGGGATGGGGCACAAGTTAGTGCTAGCACATTTGGTGCAGGGAATGGGGGAAAATTGACTGTCGTTAATGCCCAGAAAGTAGAAGTTGCCAACAACGCCTTCTTGCGTGCACGAGCTGAGCCAAGCGCAACTGGAAGCGGGGGAGACTTGGAAATTAACACCCGTGAGTTAATTGTGCGGGATGGGGCACAAGTTAGTGCTAGCACTTTGGGTAAGGGAACTGGAGGAACTTTGAGTATCAAAGCAGATTCTGTGCAGCTTTCTAATAACGGCGGCTTATTTGCTCAAACTGAGGGAGACGGAGATGCGAAAGACCTGACAATTAACACTCGTGAGTTGATTGTGCGGAATGCAGCAACAGTCAGTACCAGTACATCTGGTACAGGCAAGGGTGGGGATTTGACTGTCAATGCCACTGAGAAAGTGGAACTCATTGGTTTTCGTACCGACGCCGATGGTGACACGTTTCGCAGTGGCTTGTTTGCTCGGCAAAACACCGAAAACGCAACTGGGGCTGCGGGAAACTTAAAGATTGATACCCGTGAATTAATTGTGCGGGATGGAGCGCAAGTTAGTGCTAGCACATCTGGTGCAGGTAACGGGGGAAAATTGACTGTCGTTAATGCCCAGAAAGTAGAAGTTGCCAACAACGCCTTCTTGCGTGCACGAGCTGAGGCAAGCGCAACTGGAAGCGGGGGAGACTTGGAAATTAACACCCGTGAGTTAATTGTGCGGGATGGGGGACAGGTAAGTGCTAGCACTTTGGGTAAGGGAACTGGGGGAACTTTGAGTGTCAAAGCAGATTCTGTGCAGCTTTCTAACAACGGTGGCTTATTTGCTGAAACTTCGGGAGACGGAAATGCCAAAGACCTGACAATTAACACCCGTGAGTTGATTGTGCAGGGCGACGCACAAGTTAGTACCAGCACATCTGGTGCAGGCAAGGGTGGAGATTTGACTGTCAATGCCACTGAGAAAGTGGAACTTAGTGGGTTTTTCAGTGGCTTGCTTACTCAACAAAATACCGAAAACGCAACCGGGGCTGCGGGAGATTTGAAAATTGACACCCGTGAGTTGATTGTGCGGGATGGGGCGTTTGTCAGTGCTACCACATTTGGTGCTGGTGATGGAGGGACTTTGAGTGTCAAAGCAGATTCTGTGCAGCTTTCCAATAACGGCGGCTTGTTCGCTCAAGGTCAAGCAACAGGAAATGCGGGAGGCTTGACAATTAAGACCCGTGAATTACTGATGCGGGATGGGGCTGGAATATTTGTGCGAAATCTAGGAACAGGAAATGCAGGCGACCTAACAATCGATGCTCGCTCCATCCGTTTGGACAACAACGCCATTCTGACTGCTACAACTAATAGCAACAACACTGACCCGAATGTAAAGCAAGGAGATATCACCATAAGAGCTAGAGATTTTGTGTTGTTGCGTCGTAACAGCCAAATCACCGCTAACGCTCAAGGCACAGCGAGTGGAGGCAACATTAACATTTCCACGAGCAACCTAGCTGGCTCGGGAAATAGTGACATCACAGCCAATGCTAGTAGCGGTAATGGTGGGATAATCACAATTGAAACTCAAGGTTTGTTTGGATTTGTACCGCGTACTCGTGAAGAACTCCAAAGGTTGTTTCCTAATAGAGTCTTAAATCCCAACATTTCCAGGGAATTGGCAACAAGTGACATCACTGCTTTTTCCCAACAACAAGCGAACTTAACTGGTCAAGTCAATATTAACAGCCCAAATGTTGACCCCAGCCAAGGGTTAGTTGAATTACCAGAAACTGTCATAGATCCCACACAGCAAGTTGCCCAAAACCCCTGTCAACGAGGTGTAGGCAGTACCTTCGTCATCACCGGACGTGGCGGGGTACCATCTAGTCCTAACCAAGCCATCAGTAGTGATAATGTTCGCGTGGATTTGGTGCAGCCTGTTGCCAGTACGGGGAGTTCTAATAGTGCAAGTACGAAAAAGCCATCCACCAGTCCAACCGTGAAACAAATAGTACCCGCCCAAGGATGGATTTTCAACGAAAAAGGTGAGGTAGTTCTCACAGCCTATGACCCCACCAAGACTGGCTCGCAACGCAATTGGCAAAAACCCGCTAGTTGTGCTATGCGTTGATATTCATTTTCTGGCGTTGCTCTCCGCAAGCGGGGAGGGGTAGCGTAGGCGGGGTGACGTTCTTATATTAGCCGTTTCAAGGTAACTCGTAAAATCTCTTCTTTTCTCTCTGCGCTCTCTGTGTCTCTGCGGTTTATAAATTATTTATTTAACCACAGAGGCGCAGAGTACACAGAGTCAAGAGGTTAAAGAGAAGTTTTTTACCAAAATTTTTACCCACCTTGAAAGGGCTAGTTCTTATATCAAGACCTTGACAGGGGAAACAAAACGTGTATATCATCCAGCTTGGACTCAGAAAATTACAAAATTTCTTTAAAAGAATCTATAAGAGCCGTTCCCTTTTTCTCGCAGCCTTATTTATCCTCTCTACAATCTCGCCTGTTGTTGCTGCCAAAGTTTCTTCACCAACTCCTATTGTCCAATCTCGATTCGATGCGGAACAGTTAGCTAACAAGGCTACCACATTGTATCGCAATGGAAAATTTGAAGAAGCGGCGACAGCGTGGAAACAAACAGCGACTGCTTTTGCTGCCAAAGGAGATAAATTAAACCAAGCAATGGCGTTTAGTAATCTCTCTTTGACTTATCAACAACTAGGACAGTGGGAGCAAGCGAAAAAAACGATTGAAGATAGCTTGGAAATTCTGAAAAACCAACCACAGGGAAAAGAACAATTTAAAATTCAGGCTCAAAGTTTGGACGTTCAAGGGTATTTGCAAAGGGAATTGGGACAATCAGCAGATGCTCTCAAAAGTTGGGAAGAAGCTACTAAAATCTATAGCCAAATTAATCAGCCTGAAAAATTAGCCCAAAGCAAAATTAACCAGGCTCAAGCTATGCAAGATTTGGGTCTTTATCCTCGTGCTTGTAATACTTTATTGGAAGTTGTAAGTAAAGAACTTGGGGTGAAAAATTGTCAAGAATTAGATCCAGAACAACTCACTCTAGAAGAACAAGAAAAATTAGTCAAACGACTGGAAGAAATTGCCAAACAAGAATATCCTCTCCCTACAGTTGTGGGATTGAGAAGTCTTGGTGAACTGCTGCGCGTGCAGGGACAGCTAGAACTTGCTACAGCCATTTTGCAAACAAGTATAAACCTGGCTCAAAAATTGAATTCTCCTCAAGATCAAGCAGTTGCTTATTTGAGTTTGGGTAACACATTACGAGATATTGCTCAGGGAAAACAAGCTAACGACGAAGCGATTGGAGAAATAGAGGATTATCAAGGAAGAGCAATAAATTCTTATGATGACGTTGTCAAGTTGTCTCCATCACCAACGACACAACAGCAAGCGCAAGTGAATAAACTCAGTTTATTACTGAAACGTGAGGAATTCCAACAAGCAGAAGAATTATGGCGAACTCTCAAACCTCAATTGAGTAACTTGTCGCCGAGTCGCGCAGGAGTTTACCTCCAAATTAATCTTGCCCATAGTTTTGTTGAATTAGCTAAACAAGGTATCTTGACGAAGGCTAATTCCCAACTTCCGACTTTTGAAGAGATTGATCAAATCTTAGTTCGAGCAACGGAACAAGCCAAAAGTTTGGGAGACAAAAGAGCCGAGGCTCATGCTTTGGGAAATCGTGGCAGTTTGTATCTGACTGGAACTACGAAAAACTTGTCTCAAGCAGAAGAATTCACAAGACAGTCTCTGTTCATAGCTTCAAGTTTAAAAGCACCAGATATAGCTTACCAGTTTGCTCGGCAGTTAGGACAGATACGTAAAGAGCAAGGAGATATTCAGGATTCCATCACTGCATATACCACATCCTATGATGCCCTTCAAGCATTACGCCGTGATTTAATAGCACTCAACCCAGAAGTCCAGTTTTCTTTTCAGAACACTGTTGAACCAGTTTACCGAGAGTTAGTCGAGTTAGACTTAGAATATGCTAATTCCTTAAAAGATGCAGGCAAAAATGAGGAAAGCCAAAAACTACTCGTTCAAGCTCGTAATGTTTTAGAATCTCTACAAGTCGCTGAACTCAATAACTTTTTTAGAGAAGCTTGTGTGGAGGAAAATCCTAAACAGATTGATAAAATTGACAAAGCAGCAGCAGTTGTTTATACAATTGTTTTGCCTAATCGATTAGAGGTTATTCTTAGCCTACCTGAACAACCAAATTTAAGCCTTCATACAATCAAAGTTGATCAGAAAGAATTTGACGACACTATAGATGAAGTGCAGCGTTCTCTGATAGATCCTGTCAGTATTGAGGAAGCTTCGCGGACATATTATAAAAAGCTGTATGACTGGGTGATCAAACCACTAGAGCCAGAATTGAAAAATAGTAAAGTCACAACTCTAGCTTTTGTTCTGGATGGAGAGTTGCGGAATATTCCTATGGGGATTCTTTATGATGGCAATCAGTATTTAGTGCAAAAGTATGCCATTGCTTTAACACCAGGTTTGCAGCTTCTTGATCCTAAACCAATTGCAAAAGTTAATTTAAGAGCCTTCACCGCAGGGCTGAGCAAAATTCGCCCGAACTTTGAACCACACAGAGATTTTTTACCATTAAGTAACGTGCAACGTGAACTCGAACAAATTGAGAAAATTGGGCTATCAAATCAATTGATTCTCAACGAGAAATTTACCAGCGACGATTTACAACAAGAGATTCGTGCTTCTCGTGTTCCTCCCATAGTCCACCTTGCAACTCATGGTGAGTTTAGCTCCACTGCTGACAGAACCTTTATCCTCTCTTGGGATCGCCGCATTAATGTTAAACAGTTAGGTAAGTTATTGCAAGACAAAACTCTGTACCAGAGTAGACCGATTGAACTATTGGTTCTTAGTGCCTGTAAAACAGCAAGTGGAGACAAACGGGCTGCTTTGGGACTAGCAGGTGTAGCAGTGCGGGCGGGCGCTCGCAGTACGCTAGCGACACTGTGGTCAGTTGTAGATGAAACGACTGCTGAAATTATGAGTGAATTCTACAATCAGTTAAAGGACGCTCAGAAAACAAACATAAATAAAGCACAAGCACTACAAAAAGCACAGTTAGCTTTTATCGATAACTACAAAAATAAGGACTACAGACATCCCCATTTCTGGGCACCGTTTGTTCTTGTTGGAAATTGGCAATGAGGTGCAATACATTCTTGAATTAAGTAGAGTAGGCATTACTTTTGATTTGAAGGTTTCGTACGTAGTAAGCGCTTTAGCGCTAAAGCGCTTACTACAAACTACTTCTAACCCTCAATTATTTCTTGACAGTGAGGAACAGGTTAAAACTCTGGTTAACGTGAGTTCGATGTATCCTTCTTCAGATCCCCGACTTCTTTAAGAAGTCGGGGATCTCCTCCTGACTCCTTACATTCATCTAAAATCCAGGGGGTACAAGCACTTGGTTAATCTCAATAATCACACCATTCTTGGCTTGGATAGACGGAGGCTTACCAATAGCATTGTTTAGTTTAACTTTGTCGTTTTTGTCGAGAGTTACGTTGATCGCATTACCTTCAAGTGTGCGTATTGCCGTACCATTTAAGTTTTTATCAGTGATGATACGGGGAACTACGTGATATTTCAGCACTTTCAGTCGATTTTCTTTTTGGCTATACCGTTGATAAGTTTGTTTAGGCAAAGCTTTAAAGGCATTATCGGTGGGAGCAAAAATTGTGAATTGCCCTTGCTTGAGGGTGTCTAGCAACCCTGCTTGTTTCAATTCATAAACAAGATTGGAATATTTACTATTATCTGCAAGGGTATCAGCAATGTTTTTCTCAGAGTTGCGATAAGGGTAACTGCGATATGCAGAAGGTTGAAAAAGAGCATACGGAGGATAAAATTTAGCTAGGACAGGAACACTGATAAGGGTAGTGATACCAGCAATTCCCACAACAAAAGCCAATTTCTTGAACAACTTTTTGGTCATTTTAGTAGTTGAACCTTGAATAAACATAAAGTAGGCAAGTTCCACGTAAACTATTGGACACTTTCTCAACTTTTATTCTTCATGAGAGACTTAAGCGTTGACAAAATTGAATTTATGTGTGTTTGCTTCTCTCTAACTTGCTAAAGGGAAGTTAGGGTTAAACAGGTCTACCTGTATATTCTTATTACGGTTAAACAAAACCATTTTATGCATTTTTCTAAATCCAGATTCAAAAGAGGGCAAGTTAATTGCTTGTAGGATGAAAGAGCGGTTTTCAGCTAAGGTGGGCATTGCTCACCAATATTTCAGACTTTTGTTATGTAGGCTTTTAGAAGCAAGGCACACCCTACGTTTTGTGGGTTAATCATAAGAGTAAGCGCTGTAATATCTAACCCATGAGATTACTCTAGTCTAAGTCTCAACCTTAACTACAACACTTTTATAGCTAATTCCGAAGCTTTTCTACATTTTTGCAAAAAGGCTGCTTGTACCCAATCCCTAATCCCTAATCCCTAATCCCCAAATTCCGAAGCTTTTCTACATTTTTGCAAAAAGGCTGCCCTTTGTCATTGGTTATTTACCTTAGGTAATAATAAATAACCAATGACAAAGGACTAATGACTCTCTAGTTTTTTGTGTTAACTTTTTCTTTTGAAAGAGTCAAGCCATTCTTGGACTTGGGTTCTGGCGATATCGCGAGTGCCTAAACCAAACGACAAGGCAATAGCAACGGCGATCGCCCCAACTAAAAGTCCAAAAGCTAAATTCACAATATCACTGGCAACACCAATTTGTTGCAGTGCCATTGCAGACACAAGCGCAATGATCGCAATCCGCGCTATCTGTCCTAAAATCCGTGCTTGGCGATCGCCTGAACTGGTAATGATGTTAAAGGCAAGATTTGCCAGATACAAACCCACAGCAAAAACTACCAATCCCGACAAAATCCGCCCCAACACTACCACAATGCCACCGACTAATGCTGTCAGCGCCGGAATATTCAAAATATTCACCGCCGCTAAAGTTGCAAACAGCATTATGCCGACTAGGACAATAATGCCGACAATTTCTGATGGCGTGCGAGTTGTGGGTGTGGGTGTTGTTGGTTCTGGAATAACAACTCTTCTGGTGGGTGATGGCAAACCCAGAGCAGAGAAAATATTGTTAAAGCCTATACTTGTGAGGATATTAGTCACCAGTTCCGCGACAAATCGCCCAACGAAATAGGCAATAATCAAAATAGCGATCGCTGTAAAGATAGCCGGTACTGCATTGAGTATTTGTTGCAGCATGGCGATCGCTGGTAGAGAAATTGCCTCGATTTGCAGCTGATTGAGTGCCGCAATTGCGACAGGAATCAAAATCAAGACATAGACAATTGTACCGATAATCGTCGATAGGGATTGCGTCCCTGATGTTCCACTGAGTCCAAATTGCCTTCCCAAATTGTCGATTCCTGTTGTCCCCAACAAGTTCGTAACAATCCGACGCACCACGTTAGCTATAAACCAGCCAACCACAGCAATTAAGGCAGCACCCAAGATATTGGGTAGAATTGAGATAACCTGTGTGACAAGAATTTGTACTGGTAGTAATGCCTGGGTTAACCCCAGGCTATCAAGCAACGGGATGAGAAAGACTAAAAAGATGAACCAATACAGAGCATTGCCAATAGTCTCACTTACAGACAGCTGATTCAGACTAGGAGTATCGTCTTGTGGTGTATTTAATCGTTCATCTATGCGCAACGCCCGCAGCCCGCGTACTGTTATCAGCCTGACTAAGGTAGCCACCAACCAGGCAATTCCTAGGATAACCAGTGCACCCACAAGGCGGGGTAAGAAGTCACCAATCTGATTCAGAAAACTGTTCAGCGGCTGAGAAGCTACCCTAAGTTGTAGCGTATCTAAAACGGCAACTATTGTTAAAAGCAGGACGCCCCAAAAGACTAAGCTGGAGATAATTTTCTCTACTTGGGGAACATCTCCACCACCGGTTATCCCTGAAGCAATGCGGTTGTCTATATTGGTGCGATTGAGAACCGAACGCGTGACAGCAGCTGCAATAGCAGCAATGATCCAGCCAATTAATAAAATGAGCACTGCTCCCAGCAAACGGGGCATAAACTGAACCACCTGTTGTAGAGTTCCTTGTAGGTAATTGACAGCATCGGCTTGTTCCGATGGCAAGGTTGGTGATTGTGCCAAAAATTGCTGCACCCTCACTGACAAACCAACCTCCATCACCTGGGATATTCCTTGCCAAGTTATATTCATGGTTGTTCAGAATTGAAGTTGAGTGTTATTGCAGAAAACATCTAAGATGCTTCTGATGTGGATTACCCTGATAATCCTACATTCCGGTAAGTTTATCAGTATTTTGTCTATAAATTTACCAGTAAATTTATCTAATAAAGTTAATATTTAGAGTTTTTTTTTACTTTTTTGTTGTTATTTCTTATTTCGTTTTATGAATAATAAACTTTAGAATCATGGATAATTCATCATAAAAATTTCAATCCTGAGGTTATTTATCGTATTGTTGAAATCTGTTATATTGAACTCATTTTGGGTTACTCTAGGTGCAGCCATAGCAAGAAAGATGCACAATGTCTCAAGTTTTTGAACAATCGATTCAAATCAATGCTACAGCCACGGTAGTGGAGCGCTGCATTACCGAACAAGCTCTGATGCATCGCTGGCTGAATCCTGTGTTACGTTGCGAACCTGTAGGTACGTGGAGTACTGATGTCGGTAGTAAAAGTCGGTTTGTGATTCAAATACCACTGATAAAACCTACATTGAATAGCACAGTCGTGGAAAGACAGCCGGGTTTAGTTGTGTGGGAGTTCCAAGGTTTTTTTAAAGGGCGCGACACTTGGGAATGTCAACCGATAGACAAAGGAACGCGCCTTGTTAACCGCTTTGAATTCGAGATTCCCAACCCTTTAGTAAGTTGGGGTTTCCAAACATTTGCCCAAAATTGGACAAAACAAGATATGCAAGCTCAACTCGGACGCCTCAAGCGTGTTGCAGAGGAAGTACAGCAATTTGGATAATATTTTGGATAATCGTTATTTAACTCATCCTACCCAGCAGAGTTAGTATCTGGCGAATCGCAGCAGCATCTTCAGCATGGGGAGCTTTTGCCAGATAAGCTTCCAAGTCGTCGGCAGCTTGATCAGATAAACCAAGTTCATAGCACAAAAGACCGCGATCGCGCAATTCTATTGACGCGCCAGGAAACAGCAGTAAAATCCGTTCAACGGCTGCTAAAGCTTTTTCCAACTCCTGTTGATTCAAGTAAATATACTTCAGATTCGCCAACATCCGTGCCAAAATTTGCCTCTTACTCACTGTTGCTAAAAATTCTGGTTGTAGCTGCACAGGTTGTTGATAAAATTGACTCAGTCGTTCTTGGCAATCTTGGGGAAACATGATCTCACCACGATTGAACGCATCAATGAAAATTTCTGTATCCGCAATGTCCGGGCGAATCAGGAAATGTCCTGGCATTCCTACCCCTACCATAGGAAAGTCTATTCTTCGGGCAAGCTCTAAGTAAACCAGTGCCAAGGTTATAGGAATTCCCAAGCGGCGTTCAATGACATCATTTAAGTAGCTGTTACGCGGATCATAGTAATCTTCCACATTGCCAGCATATCCCAAGTCATCGTAGAGATACTGATTGATACTTTGAATAACTCGCAGAGGATACCTCTGAGATGGCAAGCGTTCTTCTAGCTCTAAAGCCATTGTATCAAGCGCATTGAGGTATTCTTCTGGGTCGATCTTAGGGTATTCTTCTTGTGCAATATATAAAGCTGCCTTTCCTAAGTCAATATGCTCATCAGGCTGCTGGATTTCTTGGTCAAAATATTGCCGCGCTGACGAGAAGTTCATAAGCAGATGTTGTTGAACACAGGTTTAAGAAAAAGATTGGAGCGAGTAAAAAGTTTTTCTACTTCCATTTTAAACTTGCTAGTGCAATTAAAAAAATGAAAATTTAAAATTTAGCTTTCGGTGAAGCTAATCATACCACTGAAAAAAGCTAAGATAGGCTCTAACAGAAGGTCTTCTCTCTCTTTCTCATGACTTTTCAAAAGACAAATTAAATGTTTGACGAGCTATACCAAATTTACCAAAAATACTATTGAAAAATTATGAAGAAGTTGCTTCCAACAGGTAAATAACGTCAAAATTTGGAAGCCCCACTATATCCATAAAGGCTAGTACCGCAAGGCGGAAGTCAAAAGTCAAAAGTCAAAAGTCAAAAGTATTATGGAACGGGCTTTTTAGGGATTTTAAATGGTTGCTCTATTTACGCCGCTCTGTACTAGTGGTCTATGACCACCTAAGTAGGTCGGTACAAATAAAGTTAACGAGTTTCGGCAGTCATTAGTCATGAGTCATTGGGAGGCAGTGCGGTGGACGGGTTCCCCGGCATAAAGCACCTGCCGTTCATTGGTAAGGGTTTTAGAGACTTTTACATTTGTTAACATAATTTTGTTTATTTCTACCTATCTACTTACTCCTTGTGAAATAAATCTTGTGAAATAAACCATTAGGACAAGGCTAGACCGCTAAAATCAAAGAGAATTAGAAAACATAAATGATTATACGGGAGATTTTTGTAAAAATAATACGTGTGCTGTCAAGAAATTAAAACGGTTTACCCTTAAGGAGAGACACCAATGCAGAACACAAACACCGCTACTTCAGAGCGCGTCTCAATACTTGACCAAACACCTTCATTAAATTCACTACGAAGTCCTGCGGTATTTTATAATACTATTGATGTGAAATTATACATCAATGGTGCAGAACACACTTTGCAGATTGATCCACGCGTCACACTACTTGATGTCCTACGGGAGTACATCGGACTAAGCGGTACGAAAAAGGGCTGTGACCACGGACAGTGCGGTGCGTGTACTGTACTTGTTGAAGGACAGCGTATCAACTCCTGCTTGGCGCTGGCTGTTTCATATCATGGGGAACAAATCACGACAATTGAGGGTTTAGCCAACGGTGAAGATTTGCACCCAGTCCAAGAGGCATTTCTCCACCACGATGCTTTTCAGTGCGGTTACTGCACTCCAGGGCAGATTATGTCTGCTGTGGGACTGCTTTTAGAAGGACACGCGAAAACTGATGCTGAGATTCGCGAACAAATGAGCGGCAATATTTGCCGATGTGGTGCTTACGCAAATATCCTTGCGGCAGTTCGTGAATGCAGTAACGCTCAGAACTCCAACACTTCAGCACCTCAAGCAAAATAACGAAGGCAAAACGGATGAACCCATTTACTTATGTACGCGCCGCTAACTCAGAGGAGGCGATCGCAACGCTGACGCGCGAGCCACAGGCAATGTTGATTGCAGGCGGCACCAATATGCTTGATTTAATGAAAGAAGGTGTGCATACGCCAAGCCAACTCGTAGATATTCGCAAACTACCGTCCACAGAAATTGTTACCAAAGACGGTGGTATTCGTATAGGTGCGGCAGCACGTAACAGCGATGTTGCTTACAATTCGTTAGTTCAAGAACGTTATCCTGTGTTGTCAGAAGCAATTCTGGCGGGAGCCAGCGCCCAACTACGGAATATGGCAACTGTCGGCGGAAATCTCATGCAGAGAACACGCTGCCCTTACTTCCACGATATAGCCTTTCAGTGCAACAAACGTCAGCCTGATTCAGGTTGCGACGCCCTAGAAGGTTTCAACCGGATGCATGCAGTCTTAGGCACAAGCGATCGCTGTATTGCCGCACACCCCAGCGATATGTGTGTTGCGCTTGTGGCGCTTGATGCAGTTGTGCAAACACAGGGACCAACAGGTGAACGCAGTATTCCCATCAGCGACTTTCACCTGCTACCTGGTGAAACACCGCACTTGGAAACAGTGCTGGAACACGGCGAGATGATTACAGCAGTTGATTTGCCAGCGATGCCATTTGCTTGGCGATCGCACTACCTAAAAGTACGAGACAGAGCATCTTACGCCTTTGCACTGGTATCCGCAGCGGTAGTACTTGAAATAGATGACCAAGAGATTCGCAATGCACGTATTGCTCTTGGTGGTGTAGGAACAAAACCATGGCGTTCTCTGGAAGCAGAGCAAGTGTTAGTTGGTGCGCCAGCGACAGAGGAGACTTTCACAGCAGCAGCAAATGCGGCGCTGCGCGAAGCGAGACCATATCAGTACAATCAATTCAAAATAGAGTTAGCAAAGCGAACCTTGGAAGAAGCACTCAAGACAGTAGCAGCAATCTCAGGAGGTCAAGCATGACAGGTGTTATTTCCCCCCCAAAAGAAACAGAGCAAGTTGTCGGTAAGCCAATTAACCGAGTTGACGGACGACTCAAAGTTATGGGTGCGGCTCATTATGCAGCGGAGATTGAGCAAGAAAACATCGCTCATGCTGTGCTGATCCAAAGCACCATTGCTAAAGGTCGGATTAAAGACATTGATACTTCTGAGGCAGAGAAAGCACCAGGCGTGCTCGCTGTGCTCACTCATCGTAACGCGCCAAAACTCAACCAAACGGAAGGAAGCTTCTTCTCAGGTAAGCCAGGTGAGAAGTTGGTACCACTGCAATCAGACGAAGTGTTCTACGACGGGCAACATATTGGTGTGGTTATTGCCGAAACGTTCGAGCAGGCTAAACACGCCGCATCGCTTGTCCATGTCAGTTACGAGGAGGAAAAGCCAACCGTTGAAATAGAACAGGGATTATCACAAGCATACCAACCAAAAGACTTCTTTGGTCAAGAACTGCAAGTGCAACGGGGCGATGTTGCTAAAGCGATCGCCCAAGCCGAGGTAAAGATAGAACAGACTTACACAACGCCGATCGAACACCACAACCCGATGGAGCCGTCGGCTTCTATTGCCGTGTGGAATGAGAATCAACTGACAGTCTACGATGCCACACAATGGGTAATTGGGACACGCAATATTGTCGCCTATACGCTTGGTATTCCAGAGGAAAATGTCCGTATCATCTCGCACTTTGTTGGTGGTGGATTTGGTTGTAAAGGTTATACCTGGTGGCACACTATCTTGGCAGCAGTTGCCGCACGTCTCGTAGGTCGCCCAGTTAAACTTGTACTTATGCGCCAGCAGATGTTTACCTCCTGCGGTCATCGTCCGCCTACTATTCAACAGCTTACATTAAGCGCAACAAGAGACGGAAAGCTGACTGCTATTAGGCATACAACAACATCACAAACTGCCGAAGTCGATGAATTTGTTGAGCCTTGTGGGTTGACAACTCGGATACTTTATGCGACTCCGAACTTAGAAGTAGCCCATAACCTTGTACGTGTGAACACGGGTACGCCTACATTCATGCGGGCACCTGGAGAAGCGCCGGGTACATTCGCGTTAGAATCGGCACTAGATGAATTAGCGTACGAGTTAGGCATTGACCCCGTAGAACTCCGCATCATCAACCATGCTGATGTGAATCCAGAAACTGGTAAGCCGTGGTCGAGCAAATACCTTAAGGAGTGTTACCAAATCGGTGCAGAAAGATTTGGCTGGTCACGCCGTAACCCCACACCAGGTTCAATGCGCGATGGCGACTGTCTTATTGGGTGGGGAATGGCAACTGCAACTTATCCAGGCTACCGTTCTCCAGCGTCAGCAAAAGCTCAACTTTTCGCTGATGGACGTGTTGTGGTGTCGAGTGGAACACATGACCTCGGTACAGGCACTTACACCATCATGACGCAAATTGCTGCTGATGCGCTTGGGCTTCCTGTCGAACAAATTGAGTTTAAGCTGGGCGAATCGTCTATGCCTTTAGCACCGCTTGCTGGTGGTTCGCAGTCAGCGGCAAGCGTTGCACCTGCTGTACAAGGAGCAGCAGAGGAATTACGTAGCAGAATGATTCGCCTTGCCATTGATGATGAGTTGTCACCACTGTATAGAGCCGCCCAAGAGGCAATTTCAACTGAAAACGGACGTGTTTTCCTCAAGAACGAGCCATCCCGAGGAGAAACTTACGCAGAGATTCTACAGCGAAACAATTTGCCAATCCTAGAAGTCGAAGCGATCGCAAACACCGCCGCTTCAGAGTCACAACAAAACTCAGACAACAAAGTTGTAAGAATCTGCGTTGGTAAAAACGAAAACTCTGACTGGCAGCAGTATGCGTTTCAATCTTTTGGTGCACAGTTCGCTGAAGTGCGCGTTCACCCCCACTTAGGACAAGTACACGTTACACGCTTCGTCAGTGCCATTGATGTTGGACGCATCCTTAACCACAAAACTGCACGTAGCCAAATCCTTGGTGGTGTCACCTTCGGGTTAGGCATGGCATTAATGGAAGAGACAGTACTTGACCAGCAAAGCGGTCGTCTCGTTGTGCGTAACTTAGCTGATTACCACGTTCCTGTCCACGCAGATATCGGAGACATTGACGTGATATTTATCGATAAACCCGACCCGCACATTAGTAAAATGGGCGTGCGCGGTGTTGGCGAAATCGGGATTACTGGAGTTGCTGCAGCAGTTGCCAATGCCATTTATCATGCAACAGGAAAGCGCATTCGCGACCTACCGATTACCCCCGATAAGTTGCTGTAACTAGCCCTTTCAAGGTGACTCGTAAAATCTCTTCTTTTCTCTCTGCGCTCTCTGTGTCTCTGCGGTTTATATAAGTGATTGATTTAACCACATATACGCAGAGTACACAGAGTAAAGAGGTTAAAAAGGAGCTTTTTGACCAAAATTTTTATCCACCTTGAAAGGGTTGGCTGCGTAACTAATAGTTTGCCAACTGAAAAATCATCGGTAAGCGCTGTCTTCGCTAAAGCGCTTACTACAAACCCCAATCCCTATTCAATCTCCTAAAAATATGAAAGAATTACAAGATATCGTTACCGACTTCCTTGCAATCAAAAACTGTGGTCAAATTGCAGCTCTTGCCACAGTTGTCAAGGTCAAAGGTTCTACTTACCGACGACCTGGTGCTAGAATGCTCATGTCCCAAGATGGTTGCATGACAGGCTCTATTAGTGGCGGTTGTCTGGAAAGTGACGTTTTTGAACACGCCAAACAAGTCATGGCTTCAGGTGAACCAACCTTAGTGAAATATGACCCAGAAGTTGCAGAGGAAATTATCTGGGCGCTTGGGCTGGGTTGCAATGGCGCAGTTCATGTTCTCATTGAGCGTTTGGATAAACAATTAACATTTATTACCGAGTGTCTCAGTAACAGACATTCAGGAGTTTTGGCAACAGTTTTCTGTGTAGAAGGTCAACTTCAGGCAAAGGTGGGAAATCAGTTGATGCTTTACCCAGATCAAAATATTACCAATGAAATTACAGATTCTATTCTGAGTCAAGCTGTTATTCTGGATGCTCAACTCGTCTTGCAACACCAAAAGTCTAAAGTTAAGGTTTACAATCTACCAGCAGGTCGTGCAGAAGTTTTGATTGAATTCATCCAACCGCCAACACCACTGCTCATTTTTGGGGCAGGTCAAGACGCTATCCCTGTTGTACACTTTGCTAAAGAGCTAGGTTGGCACGTCACTGTCGTAGACCATCGACCTACCTATCTCACCCCAGAAAAATTTCCTCATGCTGATAGCTTGATTCTCACGAGTGCAGAAGCTGCTTATAAACATATACTGCTAGAAGATAGCACAGTAGCGATTGTGATGACACATAACTACTTTCACGACAGAGAACTCCTCAAAATGTTACTGCCATCTGCGGTACGCTACATTGGTGTTCTCGGTCCAAAACGCAGAACCGCAGAATTACTTGAAGATTTGCACTCAGAGGGAATTGTCTACACTCAAGAACAACTAAGCCGATTATACGCTCCTGTTGGTATTGATATAGGTGCTGATACACCAGTGGAAATTGCGCTTTCCATTGTTGCTGAGATTCAGGCTGTGCTTACCAAACGTGCTGGTGGGTTCTTGAGAGATAGAATTGGACCGATTCATCATCCTATTGATGAACCAGATGTTCAAGCAATCCAGCCTAGTCAACAACACATTATTGTATGATAAACTCGCTTCAACAAAAAAATGCGACCTCACTTATTGGCGCGATCGCTCTGGCAGCTGGTGCATCAACTCGCATGGGTCAGCCTAAACAACTGCTACAATTTCAAGGGCATAGTTTTCTGCGTCACACTCTAGAGGCTGTCGTCGCCTCAGTTTGTCAGCCAATTGTCGTTGTGCTGGGGGCATATGCGGAAAAAATGCACCAAGAGGTTAACCAGTTTCCGGTTATGGTGGTAGAAAACCCACAGTGGCACGAGGGGATGGGTGCTTCAATTCAAGTTGGTATGACAGCACTAAACGCTGCTAGTGAAGAAATTGAGGGAGTTGTGCTGACACTTTGCGACCAGCCATTCGTTTCATCTGATGTTATCAATCAACTCGTCGCTGCTTACCATTCTACAGGTCAGGGGATTATTGCTTCTGAATATGCTGGAACATTGGGTGTACCGGCTCTTTTTAGCCGCAAGTTTTTTTCAGACCTGATGAATTTACAACCGACATCAGGAGCAAAACAAGTCATCAAGAAATACTCTCATGAGGTCTTTCCTTTCCCCTTTACCGCAGGTGCTATTGATATCGATACACCACAAGACTATGAGAGATTACAAATGAATACTTATCATCAGCACTGATTGGTACGAACTCGCTACTCACGTATCCTTAACGAGCGATCGCTACGATACAATATTTTTCATTGCTCGATAACGGCTTCTAGCTCTACATGGCTCAACTTATTGAGGAAATGAAGCTTATAAACTCGCTCAGCTTCACCATTTCATGCTTTTGGTGTCGCACTCTTGTTCTTATTTTCTTATTAAGAGAAAGCTCAGTTGAAACCTTAGCTTTATTCCTCAAGTAGAGGCTACATCTCATTAAAAATGCATATACTGCAATTACCAAGCAATAATGCATTGATAAGCCCCTAGTATGAGATTTAACTAGGAGCTTTTTCTTAAAATTTTCTTTATATGAATTAAGGCATATACCCTAAGAGCAGTAGCTATTCCAGTATTCCTGTAGGTTATTCATAAATAGTTCTGTTGACAGATTGGATACCAAGATTTGAATTGTTAACGTGTAACTATCAAACCAAAATATTCAACATAACAACAATGAACATTATTGCTTGGGTTGTATTAGGTCTTTTGGCTGGTGCTATTGCTAAAGCTATCTACCCCGGTCATCAAGGCGGTGGAATTTTAGGAACAATCTTGTTGGGAATTATTGGGGCTTTTGTCGGCGGTAGCTTGGGCGTCTTCTTTACCACAGGTACCTTGACCTTGGCGGCTCCTACTCTCAGCATTCCCGGTATTGCTGTAGCCGTTATTGGTGCAATTGTTGCTGTTTTCTTGTGGAACCTCTTCACCCGTAGAGGCGCTGTCTAAAAAATGAAAGCATAATTTATTTATAAAAAACTTCAGGGAACTATTTAGCTATTATTTCTCCCTGAATTTAAGGAAAAATATAGCGCTTTCCTCTAGTTAGGGAAGCGCTATTATTTTTGATAAATTGACACAAACTGATTTAGGATTGCTATAGCGGTTCTCATATGGTGTTTGCTTAAGATATCGACTAGCAAGTCACGCGTAAACGAATGTTGCACAAACACGCTTGATGATGGTGGGTTGAGTCAGTTAATTAACATTATGATATCCGTATGTTGGAAACGCCAAGTTTACTTCGCCAAAGTAGCCCCAACTGTGAAGCGTGTACTGAGAAAAAATTTGTTGCTATTTTGAAAAGGGCGGCTGAAATGACGCAAACACCTTGATAGTTCTTGTCATTCGGTATTGTCATGAGTTTAGTTGTGAGCGATCGCACGAATTAGCCACCAAGAGCGATCGCCTCCTTCAGATGCGCTTTGCCCAATAGCCCAAAGGGGAGCATCTACGCCTGAAAATCGGGAGTGGGGAGTGAGGTAAATTGACAACAGTCGCCTTTGTTGTTTAACAGAAGCGCACAAGCAAGCCATAACAGAGCATAACCTACTTACCAACCCATAGCCTCATTCTTAAGGAGAAATTTAAGCGTAATAGAGGGGATCGTTCAGTGCTACTCTTGAAGATGACATGGCATTCATCTTATGTCTTTCTTGACCTTATCTGAAAGATAGCTTCAATTATTAAGGCTCAGCATGGTCACCACTGCAGAAAAAACAAACATTGGTTACATTACCCAAGTCATTGGTCCGGTTGTAGATGTTAAATTCCCTAACGGTAAAATGCCGGCAATCTACAACGCTTTGACCATCACAGGCACTAACGAAGCCGGACAAGAAGTCTCCGTTACTACCGAAGTACAGCAGCTGCTAGGTGACAACCAAGTCAGGACTGTTGCCATGAGCTCTACTGATGGCTTAGTGCGTGGTCTGGAAGTCGTTGATACTGGCGCTCCCATCAGTGTGCCTGTTGGCAAAGCCACGCTGGGTCGGATTTTCAACGTCCTTGGCGAACCCGTAGACAATAGAGGACCAGTCAATTCTGAAGAAAAATTGCCCATCCACCGGGATGCTCCCAAATTCACAGAGTTGGAAACCAAACCCTCTGTGTTTGAGACCGGGATTAAAGTTGTTGACTTGCTAACTCCCTATCGGCGTGGTGGTAAGATTGGTCTATTTGGCGGTGCTGGCGTAGGCAAAACCGTCATTATGATGGAGTTGATTAACAACATCGCCACACAACACGGTGGAGTGTCCGTGTTTGCAGGAGTGGGTGAGCGCACTCGTGAGGGCAATGACCTCTACAACGAAATGATTGAATCTGGGGTAATCAATAAAGATAACCTCAACGAATCGAAAATTGCCCTTGTTTACGGTCAGATGAACGAACCACCCGGAGCAAGAATGCGGGTTGGTCTGTCGGGATTGACAATAGCAGAGTACTTCCGCGATGTGAACAAGCAGGACGTGCTGTTGTTTGTTGACAACATCTTCCGGTTTGTGCAAGCAGGTTCAGAAGTGTCAGCTCTGTTGGGACGGATGCCTTCTGCGGTAGGATATCAACCCACATTAGGAACCGACGTAGGTGCATTGCAAGAGCGCATCACCTCCACCAACGAAGGGTCAATTACCTCGATTCAAGCGGTGTACGTACCAGCAGATGACTTGACCGACCCCGCACCCGCGACCACGTTCGCTCACTTGGATGGAACGACGGTGCTGTCTCGCGGTTTAGCGGCTAAGGGAATTTATCCAGCGGTTGATCCACTTGGTTCGACTTCTACCATGTTGCAACCCAACATTGTTGGTCAGGAACACTACAGCACCGCTCGTGCTGTACAATCCACTCTTCAGCGGTACAAGGAACTTCAGGACATCATCGCGATTCTTGGTTTGGATGAACTGTCTGAAGAAGACCGTCTGACGGTGGCGCGTGCACGGAAAATTGAGCGTTTCCTGTCTCAGCCGTTCTTTGTGGCAGAAGTATTTACCGGCTCTCCTGGTAAATATGTGAAGCTGGAAGATACTATTAAAGGCTTCCAGAGGATTTTGGCTGGTGAGTTGGATGATCTGCCAGAGCAGGCTTTCTACTTGGTTGGCGATATTAACGAAGCGATCGCCAAAGCCGAAAAACTCAAAGGCTAAAAATTAGTCCAAAGTCAAAAGTCCAGAGTCAAGAGTCCAAATATTGACTCTTGACTTTTGACCCTTGACCCTTGACTCTTGACTACTGAAATATGACATTAACTGTTCGTGTAATTTCCCCAGATAAAACAGTGTGGGATGCTGCGGCTGAAGAAGTCGTTTTGCCCAGCACGACTGGTCAGCTTGGTATTCTCAGCGGACACGCACCACTATTAAGCGCCCTAGATACGGGTGTTATGCGAGTACGTCCTAGTAAAAATCAGGATTGGGTGGCGATCGCTTTGTCAGGTGGCTTTGCCGAAGTCGAACAAGATGAAGTCACAATTCTGGTAAACGGTGCTGAGCGTGGTGACAAAATCAACCTAGAGGAAGCCCGTGCTGCTTATAACGAAGCAGAAACCCGTTTGAATCAGGTAAAACCAGACGACAGACAAGCACAAATCCAGGCAACTCAAGCTTACAAACGTGCTCGCGCTCGTTTTCAAGCTGCTGGCGGTTTGGTTTAGACGCTTTTAGGTAGGGTATATGCTCTACCTACAAAGCACATGGTAGGGGCACAGCATTGTTCACTGGTGTCAGCTTAAGGTTTAACCATTGATTCCACGTTGGTTTGACCCCACCCCCCTTCGGGTTCACCAGTCGCCTACGGAGGGAAACCCTCCTGCAGCGCTGGATTCACCGTAAAGCTACGCTTCACGTCCCCTCCCCTTA
>JXCB02000023.1:324956-406595 GCA_000828075.3 Tolypothrix campylonemoides VB511288
TAGCGCATTCCCCTTGTTGTTGTGAGTATAGACCTGATTGGGAGCAAGTGTCAGAGCAGTATCGTAGGATGCAATGGCTTGCTCGTACCTAGAGAGTGCTTGTGTATGCTGCGATAAGCTCGACTGTAGGTCTGCCAAACTTTGTAGCGCAGCCCCCTTGTTGTTGTGAGTTCCAGTATCATCGGGAGTCAGGCGCAGTTGTAGATCGTAAGCAGCGATCGCTTCCAAATATTCCTGTTCTGCTTGCTCATATTGAGACAATGTGACAAAGTAACCACCTTCAGCAAGTGAAACTCTTCCTAACTGAAGATTGCTTTGAATTATTAACTCGTTTCTAACTTCTAATAAACTGCGACATTGCTCATAGCGACTCTGCTCTAAAGCTTCCTCAAACTTTTTTACCCACTCATTCACACCCCGTTGCCAATCTAAGCGATTAGCATGATAAATGGCTTCTGCCACTTCTCCAAGCTGGCGGTAGTACGTTTCTAACTCCGTATGTGCCTGCTGATGAATTGTTTTTATTTCTTCCTGATTGGATTCGTAATCTAAGCGTCGAACCAAATCGTGGATGCGATACCAATTCTCACCCCGTTGCTGCGCTTCCCATACAAAGGAGAACTCTGTAAGAATATCGAAAGCGGGCTTAACAGTGTCAAAGTGTAATTTCTGACCCAAGTATTCATAAATTGAAAAATTGAATGCCCGACAAGCACTCAGGGCGTGAACCGCATAAGCAATTTTTCGATCTACGTAACTGAGCAAGCGGTTAATGAGTTGAGACGCTTTCACCTCAAAGCTGGTTGTTAAATCAAACGTAGGAAGCACTTGAGATGGTGCAGAAAGCAGTACGACATCGGCACACAAACCCAGTAAAAAGGGATGTACCTGACCTGAAGCATCTAGCGAGTAGTTAATAATACTTTGTCTTTGAGTTGCATCCTCAATTCCTGCTAATTGTAAATACTTATTAGCGTCAGTCGGTGAAAGATGATAAACAGAGTGAGCATCAAGGCAATCTTGAGGAATGGGAAAATTATGAGATTTATCCCATTTCGGTAATTCTCTTCCGGCAACGACTATTACTATGCCAGATGAAAGTTCCAACTCTGCAAGAAAATGCCGTAACCATTCATCTTCAGCAAAATAGCGCTCACCTTGAAGAACACCTCGTTCCTCCACACCCCAAAATGCCTCATGAGTATCAAAAACCAGGACTATTCTTTGTGGTGCATCTGGTTGAGACATCGCCGCATTTAAATCTTGTGCCAGCAGTTGTGGCAATTCAAAAATTAACTCTCTGTCTACATCCATCTCTTGAATCGCTTGGACATCTTCCTGCTTCAGTCCTCGCTGTTGTAAGAACAAGAGAAATTTTTCACCCAAATGTTTAGAAAAAAGACCTAAGACTGCTTTACCAATAGCACCCCAAGAGGTGTCACTCAAAGCATTAGCAATTTCAACTAAAAAGTCGATTTCTTCTTGAGGAAACAGTTCTTTGAGCTTTTCTGCTGAAAGCTTACCTTTTTGTTTCAAATACCAAACACAAGCGAAGTCATATAGAGGAAAGCGCAAACAGTCACCCAATTCTTGAGCTTTAGAGGAGATATTACGGCGCAGCATCAGTAACCCATAAAAGGGGTCTTGGGGTTGCTCCTCACCAGGTAGTCTTAACCCAAAGTCGTGTAATACCGCTGGCACTTTAATAAAGTCCCAATCGTCAGCTTTTTGAGTAATGTATTCTGCTACCTCAACATCAGTTTTAGGTTTGAGTTCTTCCTGCCAAATATGCGATCGGAAACGCTTGCAACATTTCGTTAATAAAAATTTCAATAAAAGTGATTTCCCATTTCCACCATCACCGTGAAAAAACAAGATTTTTTCTGGAGATGGGTCATCATTGATATATGTCGCAAAGATGCGGACTAATCCTTCACGGTTGGTAAATAACTCTAATGCGCGGTTCCCTTCAGTGATAGAGCGTTTCCGGTTATTAATACTCATGTCAGCAGTGGTTTCTGAAACAATCTTGCTGTAGTTAAGAGAATTCTGCTATATATTCCTATAAACCTACCCATTAATAACTATAGGTAACTTCACCGCCTTTACTACCATTCAATATAAGAGCGATCGCCACTTTTCCCAATACCGCTACAGTCCAAGGTGAAGGAAGCGCCGCAGGCATAGCAAACGCGTTGAGTTTAACATCAATCATAGCAAGCGTTACCTGAGCATTCGTGAGCAGCGAACCGTCAGTATTCAAACTAAATACACTGACATAACCATTTGCATATGTTACACAGTCTGGTTTCAGCCGAGCGACGGAGAGCGACTGTGATGGTCATACTTGGTCAAGTATCCATAAATTATTAAGTGATGTAAACTTTGGCAGTCAGTTTAAGAAATTAATCAGAGCCACAAGGAAGTATTACCTTAAATAATGAGTTGCCCAAAGAGGCACAAATCATGAGAAGCTTCTTAAACTCTCTTGGTGCACGTCAACAAAATAGAATAATTCGTTTCGCGGCATCTGCCGTTGCAACTTTAGCGCTGGCTGGTAGTATTCATTCTGCCAACGCGAATTCTGTAAAAATAAATACAGCAAAAGAAATTACATCAGTATCAACACAGCTAGATGAGACAAAGCAAGCGATAGAGGAAGCCCCGCCGGGTATGGCGATCGCCCAAATCCCAACTAGCACTATTAACAGTCAACTTATACCAGTGTCTCCATGGGGAATCATCCCCATTATTGTTGTCGGCGGTTTAGTTATCTTTGTCCCCCTGTTCTTTGGGGGACTCGTTGTTATTGGCGAACGTGAAGTTGGTATTGTCGTCAAAAAATTTGCTATTTCCGGACGCGGACTGCCAGCCGGACGCCTGATTGCCCTCAACGGTGAAGCTGGCTTGCAAGCTGATACTCTTGCTCCTGGCTGGCACTGGGGCTATTGGCCTTGGCAGTTCTCGGTTCGCAAAGAACCAGTTGTTATTGTCCCCCAAGGTGAAATCGCCCTGCTTGTGGCAGCAGATGGCGCATCCAATCCTCCAGAGCGGATTCTAGGTAAAATCGTAGATTGCGACAATTTCCAAGATGCCCGCAAGTTCCTCACCGAAGGTGGGGAAAAAGGTCGTCAGATGGGCTTTTTAACAGCAGGTACGTACCGCATCAACACTGCCGTATTTAAAATCATTATGGCAGGAAACGCCAGCCAACATGGTATGCATCCTGAACAGTTGCGCCTGTACAGTGTTGCTTCTGATAAAGTTGGTATAGTCACAACTCTGGACGGTCTGCCAATTCCCCCTGGTGAAATCGCAGGTCCGATGATTAGCGGACACAACAACTTCCAGAATGGTCAAAAATTCATTGATGGCGGTGGGCGGCGGGGTTTGCAAGAGCAGATCCTGCTTTCTGGTTCTTGGAACTTGAACCCTTGGTTTGTTGAAGTTGAGCAAGTGCCAATGACGGAAATCCCCATTGGCTACGTGGGTGTCGTGATTTCTTTCGTCGGTAAGGCGCATGAAGATGTCAGTGGTGCAGCCTTCACTCATGGGAATTTAGTAAATTCTGGACATAAGGGAGTGTGGGTGGAACCGCTTGATCCTGGCAAGCACGCGCTCAATACCCGAGTCATGAAAGTGGAATTGGTACCTACCACTAACATCGTATTGAACTTCACGAGCCGTATTAGTGGACAACACGGCTACGATAACAATCTGGTTGCTTTGAAATTACTGTCCTTCGATGGATTTACATTTGACCTGGAAATATTTCAGATCATCCACATTGGCGCGTTGGATGCTCCTAAGGTGATTTCGCGCTTGGGTTCGATGCAAAACGTTGTTGATCAGGTGCTGCGTCCTATTGTGGGCAACTATTTTCGCAACTCGGCTCAGGAATACACAATCCTGGATTTCCTGACTGCCCGCAGCGAACGACAAGTAGAAGCGGCAGAATATGTAAAATCGGCTTTGCGCGCCTATGACGTACACGCAGTAGATACCCTGATCGGTTTGATTACTCCACCGCCGGAATTAATGCATACGCTGACTGAACGCAAGCTGGCTGAAGAACAGCGCAAAACTTATGAAGTACAGCAGTTGGCACAACAGCAACGGCAGCAACTCGTTCGCGAAACTGCTTTGGCTAATATTCAGCAAGAATTGGTTAAAGCGGAGCAGAATGTCAGCATTGCCGAAATGAATGCAAACGCCCAGATAAAGCAGGCTGAGGGTGAAGCTGAGTCTACGAAACTGCGAGCAGTTGGTGAAGCTGAAGGTATTCGCGCCACGGGTAACGCAAAAGCAGACACCTACCGCGCTGGTGTAGCAGCTTTGGGAGAACAAAGTTACACGGCAATGCAAGTCATGCAGATTATTGGCGATCGCCATGTGCGTCTCATTCCAGATGTCTTGGTTGGCGGTAACAATGGCAGTACTAATGGCTTAGTCGATGGGCTACTGTCAATGATTTTATGGAATCAAACTGCCAAGTCAGGTGAGACAACAATACCTTTGCAGCCAAAATCAGAACCAACTCCTCCGTCAAATGGTCATCAGCCTGTAGTGGTTGATTTTCCCTTGGATGGGAATGTCGGTAAGTAAAAATTAGACCGCTAATAGTAGAGACGCGATCGCGTCTCTACACCACTAAAACCTTCATTGCTTAAGACTTTTAAGAAATTCTTGCTTTGTTACAAAATAATGAGTAATTTCTGTGGAAGTGAGCGGTATAACTATTGTTGCAGATCGAATTGGCTGTAGTAAAGCATTGAGGCTGCAACATGAACTGCTTGCTTTTCTGTACACCCATTCAGCAGTTATACCAGGTATCCGAAAGTAGTCACCAATTTGTAGTTCTTGGAAGGTCATCATCACCTAATTATCTCCTTAAAAACTTTGCTGATAAAACAACGTTACCGTTTACTCAAACAAATAAGTCAAGGGGGATTTGGCAAAACCTTCGTTGCTATGGATGAGGGACAATCTTTGCCAATTCCTTGTATCGTTCAACAATTTGGGCTGCAAAACCAAACGTCTAAAACTTTTGAGCAAAAAGCACAGTGCCTAGAGGAATTAGGTAAGCATCCACAAATCCCTGCTGTACTGGCGCACTTTGAGGAAAATCACCGCTTGTATTTAGTGCAGAAGTTTATTGAAGGCACGAATTTGGCTACCTTGGTGGAGAAGGAGGGAGCCTTCGGTGAAACTCAGATTTGGCAACTTTTAGAGAATTTGTTGCCGGTTCTCAAGTTTATTGGCGATCGCAACGTCATCCACTGCGATATCAAACCGGAGAATATTATTCTTAAATCTCCATCCAACGCAATAGATGCGAAGGATCTGGTTTTGGTTGATTTTGCTGCTGCTAGAACTGTGACGTCAATTGACCTAACAAGTGAAAGTCGTATTGGTAGCGCAGAATATGCGGCTCCAGAGCAAATTAAGGGTAAACCTATAGTTGCTAGTGACTTTTACAGCCTAGGAGTGACTTGTATTTACTTACTTACCCAAATTCCTCCTTTTGATTTATTTGATGTTGTTAATGATTGTTGGGTTTGGCGACAGTATCTGACGACAAAGGTCAGTGAACAGTTGGGTAAAATTCTTGACAAGCTTGTGCAAAAAGACTTTACCCAGCGCTTTCAATCTGCTGATGAAGTCATGCAAGCGATGGGTATCTACTCTTCATCAGTTACTCACTCTATCACTCTTCCTCCACCCATCTTGTGGCAATGCTCACATACCCTGACTGCTCATCCCGGTATGTTAAGTGCTGTCAATTCAATTGCCATTAATTGTGACGGCAATATTTTAGCAAGTGGTCATGACAACAAAACTATTATATTGTGGGATTTAAAGAGTAAAAAACAAGCATATACCTTTAGCGGACATTCTCAAGCTGTAAAATCTCTAGCCTTTAGTCCTAATGGCAAAATTCTGGCAACGGGTAGCGATGATAAAACTATCAAATTGTGGAACGTCAACACATTTGAGGAAATTTGCACTCTCTTTGGACACACTCATGCAGTAAAATCAGTTGCTTTCAGCCCAGATGGTGAACTACTAGCTAGTGGTAGCTGGGATAAAACTGTCAAACTTTGGGATGTCAAAACTGGAGAAGAAATTTGTACGCTGAGTGGACACCAATTACAGGTGAGTGCAGTGACGTTTAGTCCTGACGGTCACCTTTTGGCTAGTGCTTCTTTTGACAAAACTATTCGCTTGTGGTCAAAGGGAGAATTGAAAAACCGCCCATACTATACCTTCTTAGATACCCTTTCAGGTCATGCATGGGCGGTTTTGACAGTCGCTTTCAGTCCCAATGGTAAGGTTGTAGTGACTGGCAGCGATGATAACACTATTAAATTGTGGGAAGTAAACACTGGTCAGGTCATTGGCACTCTTTCAGCCCATTCCTGGTCGGTGGTCACATTGGCTTTCAGTGCTGATGGAGAAACACTGATGAGTGGAAGTAAAGACAAGATAGTCAAACTTTGGAACGTCAGCACAAAACAAGAAGTTGCAACTCTTTCTGGTCATGTAGACTCAGTGTCTACCGTTGCTATTAGCCCTGATACACAACTGATTGCTAGTGGCAGCAGGGATAAAACCATCAAACTCTGGGAGCTTGTTCAACAGTAGGGGAGTTCATTATGCAGCTTTAGGCGCTACCTGTAAAGCCAACTTCCGGAAATCTTAACTGAGCTTCAGCCATCGGGCGGTTTCTGCCTTCTTCTTGCCAGTAGTTAATCACTTCTGTGGCTTTATTCAGCAATTCCACCCGATCCAGTTCAGTAATCCAGTGTTTTGACTCTAGCTCCTTTTTTAACTCTTCCCAAGCATCATTCCTTGGCCAGAAAAAGTACTTAGTCAAAGGACTTGTGCCTTTGCCTACGACTTGATCGACTGCCAAAGCGACGTTCTCGTCTAACCACAGTATTTTCAAAATAAACTTGGACAATCACACCTCCCCTGGAGTATCCAGGCAACACTGATTAACGTATGCGTTCGCCCTTTGAGCGGGAGAAAAGCACCATCGCTCGTATAGCCCAAAGGGTAACTTTGGCGAAACCCTCTCCCTAAAGCTTCGCTTCTGGGCAACCAGGCGAAACCTGGTTAAGGCATAGGGCGCACTCTGCGATCGCTTATTCTAACGCAATATCTACCAGCTTTCCAAATCAGAAAAATTACTATTGACTAATGACTAATAACTAATGACTAATAACTAATGACTAATAACTAATGACTAATAACTTATAAGTATGACCGAAAAACCCTCAACAAAAGCAATCGTCGTTTTCGATATTGACGGCGTTGTCCGCGATGTCGGTGGTTCTTATCGACGAGCGATCGCAGATACTGTAGAGCATTTTACACAAGGAGCGTATCGCCCAACACCACTCGATATAGACCAGCTTAAGTCTGAAGGCACTTGGAATAATGATTGGGAAGCATCCCAAGAATTGATTTACCGCTATTTTGAAACTCAATCCTACTCCCGTGAGCAATTACAACTCGACTACAACGCCATTGTTGCCTTTTTTCAATCGCGTTATCGAGGACCAGACCCCCAAAATTGGACGGGATATATCTGCAATGAACCCTTATTGCTACATTCTAGCTACTTAGAGGAACTGACAAAAGCTGAGATTCCTTGGGGATTTTTTAGCGGTGCAACTCGCGCTTCTGCTGCTTATGTTTTGGAAAAGCGCCTCGGCTTGAACTCGCCAGTATTAATTGCAATGGAAGATGCCCCAGGTAAACCAGACCCTACTGGACTTTTTGCCACCGTTCGCCTGTTGGATTCTGACTTGCAAAACAAAGGTAAAATACTTGACAAAATGACGCCAGTACTATACGTGGGGGATACGGTAGCTGATATGTACACCGTGGAAAAGGCGCGTTTGAGGGAACCTTCTCGAACTTGGATTGGTGTTGGTGTTTTACCCCCTCATGTACAGCAAATAGTAGCACGTCGTGATGCGTATGCTGAGAAATTGCTAGACGCAGGAGCATCTATAGTTTTCACCAATGTACAACATTTGAGTTTGCTTAGAATTGAGGAATTACTGAACTAAACAGGTTTGAGATAGATGTAATTAAGAAGAACGCAGAACACAGAACGCAGTAATCAGAATATCCCCACAAGGGGAATTCGGGGAATTTAAGAATGTTAAATTTTCGCGTGTCTCCAAAGGATAAGAGTTTCAGAGAGTTTTTGCGTAAGTCCTGATTCTGAATTCTGAGTTCTGAGTTCTGAGTTCTTTCTTGGTGATATTTTGTGGAGGTAGGGGGTGTAAAGGCGCCCCGCCTTTATCCTACAAAATTCAACAGATCTGCTTAATGCGTAAGTCCTATGAAAATTTGGCAAGCTGATTTTTATCGTCGTCCGCAGACAGAAGCATCTGAACAAGTTATGTGGGAGTTGTTGATTTGTGACGCAAATCGTAGCTTTGAGTATCAGGCAACTTGTCCGCAGTCGCAAGCAAGTTCAGGTTGGGTTGCTTCTCAACTTCAACAAGCAGGTGCAGAACAACTGCCAAATGTTATTCAGGTGTTTCGTCCTCAGTCTTTGAGTTTAATAGAACAAGCTGGACGCAGTTTAGGCATTTCTGTGGAACCGACTCGCCGCACTTTAGCATTAAAACAGTGGTTGCAAGAAAAGCAATATCCTATATCTTTGGATAAACCACCCCCAATGCCATTAGCTGAAAATCTTTGGGGAGAAGAATGGCGTTTTGCTTCACTAAGTGCTGGTGATGTGGCAGAAGTGTTTGGCGATCGCCCTATCCCAATTTTAGAAATGCCAGAATATCTCCTACCGATTAATCTTGGTTTAGCATCAACAATACCCGTTCCCGGTGTCATCATTTATGGTGGAAGGTTATCAATGCGTTTAGCACGGTGGCTGCAACAAGTTCATCCCGTAGCAGTCAATTACATTGGCGGTGCGCCAGATGGTTTGGTATTAGAAGCTGGTTTGGTTGACAGATGGATTGTTGCCACATTTGAAGATAAAGAAGTGGCTGCTGCTGCTAAAACCTATGAACAGCGGAAGCAGCAAAGCCAGGGATTACATTTTTTGTTAGTCCAACCCGATGATTCTGGGATGACTTACACTGGCTTTTGGTTGTTGCGTGAGGAGTGAAGGACTGTATATAGCAGTCCTAAAACTAGGTAGGCGATCGTTTAAGGGGTTTTCAGCCTACCCCTTATAAAAATGTTTTGTTGAGTCTTAATTTCCTTTGGTTAGTTTTTAATTTTTAAATTCTTACAATCAGACAACATCTGCAGCGAAAATACTGATGTAAAAGTTTGAGGACAAACTACAGTTTAAAAATTTAATTTCTGTATTTAAAAATTAAATGAAATTTTATTGCTTTTACATACTGCAACCAGAGGAGGATTGTTGTTTACACTTATTTAAATTAGCCTAATTATATGAAATTTATACTTTTGAGCTTTTTTTACCCACATTTACGAAATCAGTTGATTCCACACTGTAGCACAAGTATTAGGCAAAGTTATTAAACCACAGAGCTGATGAGCGCAACTAGCTACCGCCGAATTATAATTGGGGACGTACATGGTCACTATGAAGGTTTAATGACATTGTTGGAGGCAATAGCCCCCACATCAGACGATCAAGTCTATTTTCTTGGAGACTTAATTGATCGCGGGCCTCAAAGCTCATATGTAGTCAATTTTGTCAAGGAAAGTTGCTATCACTGTCTGCTGGGAAATCATGAGCAGATGTTATTAAACATTTTTACTAACGGACAAGTTCCCACCTCAATGGTACAAGCATGGTTGTATAGTGGAGGGCAAGCAACGGTAGCGAGTTACCAACAAGCCACAATACCTCATGACCATGTGGAATGGTTTAAAGCTTTGCCCACATATCTTGACTTAGGAGATATTTTGTTGGCTCATGCTGGTGTTGATCCCTCAATTCCGATGAGAGAACAAACTGCTGAACAGCTTTGCTGGGTGCGCGATAAATTTCACAGTATGCAAAAACCCTATCTGCCTAATAAGCTGATTATCGTCGGTCACACGATTACCTTTACTCTCCCTGGTGTAAATCCTGGTAAATTGGCACAAGGACAAGGGTGGCTCGACATTGATACTGGGGCTTATCATCCCCGAAGTGGCTGGTTGACGGGGCTTGATGTTACAAATCAACTGGTTTATCAAGTCAATGTCCATAATAATACTCTGCGCACCTTGGGTTTAGAAGAAGCAGTAACAATTGTCGATCCAGCCAGAGTTGAAGCTGAACGGTGCAACAGGCGACGTAGATAACTGGTGAGTGCTACTGACTACCTGAGCAATGCTTTGATGTTTGCTTGATAATTAGCATTATCCAAACCAGTACTTCCAGTGCTAGGTTGGGCGTTGATAGCAGTTTGCAAAGCTTTAATGCGATCGCTTGTTGCAGGGTGGGTACTTAAAAATGAGGGAGTACCAGAACTCTTTTTCAGAAGCTTTTGCATGAAAGAAACCATCCCCGATTGAGCATAACCAGTGCGTGTTAGAGTTCTTAATCCTCTTTTATCAGCATCAAATTCATCTTCACGACTGCGAGGACGGTTAAGCGCTAAGTCTACACCAATTCCTATGGCTTGATTGCGGTCTAACCCAGCTGCTGATGCCAAACCACTTGCAAGTGCTCTTTGCCGCATCTGCCTGACTAAGTGCTTCCCGCCAATGTGACCAATTTCATGACCGATGACACTTGCTAATTCCGCTTCATTTTCTGCGGTTTTCAGCAAACCTGTATGGATATACACAAAGCCCCCTAAAGTGGCAAAAGCGTTGATACTGTCATCATCAACGACTTGAAAGGTATAGGGGAGATCGGGGCGATCGCTATTGGCTGCTAGACGCCGACCAAGTTGTGTTACATAATCATTAACTGCGGAATTGCGGTAAAGCCGAACTTGACTACTCACCAACTGCTGATTAATTTGCTTGCCAAGATCAACCTCTTGCCTAGGTGAGATATTAGACAACTGAATGACTTGGACTCCTTGTAAAATAAGAGGCAATAACCGTTCAGCATCAATAGCTCTTGCCGTTATTGGTGTCAATAAACACAAACACAAGGCGACGACTATGGAAATTAACGGGTAAAACCAAGGACGTCGAAAAAAACGGGGATTTATAGAAAAACGTTTCGTATTGATCATAAATCCGGTTTGAAAAGAGGTTTGGGGGAATTTAAAACTATAGGACGGATTCATAGCCCTATAAGTTGCATTTTAAAGTTGTTGCCAAGATAGAAAATATTTTCAAGCACGACAGCAACTTAAAACCGCAAAAAGTCCGTCCAAAATTAGGAAGTTGTGATACACTGTCGCATAACCTCAACGCCTAGCTGGTTATATTGCCTATACTCCTACAATCAGTAACTTTGCTCTTATCTGGAAAAACTTATTATGGCTATTTTAGATTCCAAAGGTCGTTTATTCGGTAAAATTAACATCCTCGATTTAGGTGCTGCACTGGTCATTGTGTTGGTAATCTTAGGCATCTTTATCTTCCCTGGCGGTTCCGGCTCCGTTGCCCAAGTCGGTAGTAAAATAGTACCTATCGAAGTAGACTTAGTCGTTCGCGGATTAAACATCCTCGATACTCAACAGTTATATACACAAGGGTTTACAAAAGGCGGTAAAACTAACGTTATTATCCGCAATCAACCCCACGGCCAGATTGATATTAAATCTGTGGAAGAGCTACCCAGAACCGTATTAGTTCCTCAACCTGATGGTTCTGTTAAAGAATTGCCAGAGCCAAACAGAACAAGTAACTTTAGTAAAGATCTACGTTTAACTTTAGCAGGCAAAGCAAAAATTACTGACCAAGGACCAGTTCTAGGTAACAGTAAAGTAAAAATTGGAATGCCAATAGAGTTAGACGGCTTTAACTACAACTTTAACGCCACTGTCATTGATCTGAGATTACTAGAAAAGTAGCATTTCATCTGTGTAGAAAAAAGCTGATGATAGCCTCCTATTTAAAGAGGCTATTTTTTTAGTATATTTTTTAGTATTTAGGGGCGGAGTCCCCTACACCCCTATTCCCCTACACCCCTAGTTATGTAAAATGACCAATTTTTCCCGATTTTCCACAAGTCGTTGTAATACCTCTTTTTAGGGTACTATATGGACAAATTCCATCTCACATATAGTAGCCGGAACCCAGTATGGATGGAGCAGAAATGAATCGGCTAATTGAGAGTGTGCACCAAGAGCTACTCCCCAGGTTCCGAATTGAGAGCGTTGACCCCCACGACCCGGTGGAAGTCCGCCATATCCCCAAACCCTGGCGGCTTCTCGGCACAGGCAACTACGCTGCTGTGGTCTATCATCCTGACTACCCAGACCAGGTGGTAAAGATTTACGCGCCCGGACGCCCGGGTTTATTTGAGGAGGTGGAGGTCTATCGCCGCCTAGGTTCCCACCCTGCCTTCTCTGAATGTCTGTATGCCGAAGATAGCTTCTTAATCTTAAAGCGACTGCATGGAGTGACCCTCTACGACTGTATGCACCGTGGTTTACGGATACCAAAGCAGGTTATACGAGATATCGACTCTGCTCTAGACTATGCCCGTAAGCGCGGTCTCCACCCGCATGATGTCCACGGTCGCAATGTGATGATGCACAAAGGCAGGGGACTGGTCGTAGACGTTTCGGACTTTCTTCATGAGGAGACCTGCTCAAAGTGGAATGACCTGAAGAGAGCCTATTACTGGCTGTACCGACCCTTCCTCTCCCCGCTTCGGCTACGGGTACCCTACTTTGTCCTAGATATTGTCCGCAAGAGCTATCGCCTCTTGCGCCGCTTAGCTTCACGCTACTTGCACCAAGGGAAAAGCTGAACAAAACACGCAACCTTCCACCTGGATACTTGTTTTGCGGTGCTTTTGAAATCATTAGTTAATGATTAGTTAATAAATTTAGTTAATAAATTGTGTCAAGAAATCTTTTGCAAAAGCCAAATTTATGAGAATAAAACTATAGATGTAGACGCCCCAGGGCGGTGAGACAGCGCTGCAGGAGGAGCGCTAGCCATGCAGTGAGGCAGCGCTCTTGGTAGGGCTTCGCGGCTCGACTGAGCTTCGCGGACTTCGGCGTCAGCGCTCAGCCGAACGCTCGACTGAGCTTCGCGGCTCGAGTGAGCCTCGCCGAACGTCCGAACTCCGAACTCCGAACCGCGGTCAGCGGCTCGAGTGAGCGGCTCGGGCTTCCGTGAGCGTCAGCGGCTCGAGTGTTTAAAAACCTCACCCCCATCCCCTCTCCGAAGTTCGGAGAGGGGTGCCCGTGAGGGCGGGGTGAGGTGATACGTATGAATGCAACTGGGTATCAAATGTCCATTACGCTCACCTACCGATACAAATACATCATATCCAAAGGCTGCTGAGCTCTACTTCTAATAAAGTGGATGGAAAATTTGCGACTACTTAATGAAGATTTGGTAACTTTTTTTCTACTTTTTAAAGTTTTTGTTGCTCTCAGATACTATTATACATATCATTGTACTGGTAGCAGCTATAACTTAGGGGTGAAACCCCACAGTAGGCTTCTATGGTATTCTATCAGAAACATTACTGAGTTTGTGAGCGTCAAGAAAACTGGAAACGCTCATCAAAATTATCCAGTAAATTCAGGTGTGCTTCGTGCTGCTTGCTGATTAACTACCTCTTGAACCTAGGATGCAATGCAGCTCGGTAAAAACAATAACTACTTATGTAATTTCTAATCTAAATGTTCTCTAGACAATGACAAAGCGGGGTGTCGTGGTAAAACAAGCTAGTCTTCAATCGCAAACAAAGCAAACCATTGAAGACCAAAATTTTTCTCTTCACAATTTTGAGTTTTCCAGTAAGATTGTAGATTACGCTTCGCAAGGTCAAACCGAACAAGAAGTTGACAGCGCAGTGGTAGCTGTACCAACGTGTATCTATTTAAATCTGGAAGATTTAAGATGTTTTGAAGCAGTGGAGCGACAATACGAGCAATGGGGCGTCGTTTTTAATAATTGTATAGCAATACAGCCCTCAAATCCAGCATTTCCTACCCACTCCGGTCTGGTAGTGTTAATGGGAGCGCGTAAGAACGAATCTTTAGAAGCAACTTTTCTGCGTCCTGTTCATTTTGTCAGTGCCTTTGTCACTAGTTCACAGCGGCTTGTGCTTTCAGCATACAACCGTGATCACCAACTACTGACCCAAACGGTACTACCGGGAGCAAATCTTGCCAATTCTGACTCTACTGTGCCTCCTAACACGTTATTATCCTTATCAGCAAATGAAATTCACCGCGTGACCTTCTGTGCTTTTGATGGTCAATTCACCATTGATGACTTTAGTTTCTGTTATTAACTAGTAGTTTATGCCATTAATTTTGATATGTTGTAGGAGTCAGATCCCCGACTTCTTAAAGAAGTCGGGGATCTTGTAACCCATTAGAATTAATGAAACGTTAATTCGACGCTACACCCACCCCAAAAACTTGAAAAAACCGATAAATAAGAGCTTTCAGGGCAAACTCAGGCAAAGCCAACATCCGTTGCCAGCGCCAAGGTTCTTTATAAAGCCGATACAGCCATTCCAAATTATTATCTCCCAACCAAGCAGGAGCGCGAGTTTTCACCCCCGACCAAATATCAAAACTGCCTCCAACACCAATCCATATTGCTTGAGGACACAAATGGCGATTGTTAGCAATCCATAACTCTTGACGTGGAACTCCCAAGCCAACAAAAATAACTTGTGGCTGTAGTTGGGTAAGAGTTTGCCGCAATTGTTCTTCTTCTTGTGGGGAATGGAAGCCGGAATGACTGCCTGCTACGATTAAACCTGGAACTTGAGAAAGCCAAAACTCTGATGCTTTTGCGCCTACACCAGGCGCTCCTCCATAGAAAAATACTTTTGTACCCGTTCTCAGTTGCCCAATTTGTTGCAACAGTGCTTGTGCAAGTTCAATTCCGGGAGTTCTTTGAACTTTTTGCCGCAACAGCCATCGGAGATAGAGAACTACCCCCGCTCCATCTGGAATCACTAACTCCGCATTCTTTATGACCTGAGCGAGAGAGGAATTCCGCTCTGCCTGCATAGTCATTTCTGCATTGAGCGTGACCACATGAACTCCTATGCCTTGTTGCAGGCATTCTAGCAACCAGCTTGGATAATTAGTCATTACATGAACTGGTAGCCCTAATACTGAAAATTTTCTAGGCAGTTCAGACATAGCCTATTCTTAACGAGCCTCACACCAACTATATAAATAGAACAATAGCTTATCAAATTGTTTCCAAAAGCTTATTATGGGAATTTTACAAATTCTTGAGATCGTTGTATGCCAAATCTGATGGTTATATGTGGTAAGACTTATAGCCCAAGAGACTGTCTGTTAGTTAAACATATGCTATGCTACCCCAATGCCCATATAGCATACTTCTCCAATAAGTCACAAATTTGGGTATGGCTTGTGCTATCTATTTAGGTGTTAGTTTACTCGCTATAGTATCAGAATGCAGAATAGAACTTATCAATGTCAGGCACTGCTAAGCAGGAGCAGTACTTTTCATTTTTATTTTTATTGTTGAAGCTAATGTTCTTCAGGAGATTTGTGCAACTCCACGACTTATCAACCTGACATATGAACTGTGGAGGCTTTGAGGGCTATTTTCTTAGTGAATGGCTCAGGCACGGAGCCAACGCGTTTCTGTGCTAGTCTAACTCAAAAAGCTCTCCTTATCTATATTTTTCCACAGGCACCTTGAAACTGCATCTCCTGAACCTCTTGTAAACTCAATTTTACAGCTTTTAAGTGTAAGGGCGGTAATAGACCATGGCTAAAATTCGTGTTGCTTTGATTGAAGATCATGACCTCACCCGTGTGGGTATTCGGACAGCGCTCCTGCAAAAGGAAGAAATTGAAGTTGTCGGAGAAGCGACTAATGCAGTAGAAGGTTTGAAGATGTTAAAAACTCTACAACCAGATATTGCAATTGTTGATATCGGTTTACCAGATAAAGATGGAATTGAACTCACACGGGAGGTGAAATCGACAGCTCATGGAGAAGAGTTAGCAACAAAAGTATTGATTTTGACACTGCGGGATAATAAAGAAGCGGTGCTAGCAGCTTTTGCCGCAGGGGCTGACTCTTACTGTATGAAGGATATTAGGTTCGATAATTTGCTGGACGCTGTGCGAGTTACTTACAACGGTAACGCTTGGATTGATCCGGCGATCGCTCGCATTGTCTTGCAACAAGCACAACAAAATCCACCCAAACCCGAAGCCATAACATTAGACAACAAGAGCGTTGATAGTAACTCACGCCCCCCTGAGAATCAGCCGGATGAGATGATAGACCCTTATACCCTAACAGAAAGGGAATTAGAAGTCTTGCAATTGATTGTAGAAGGTTGTAGCAATGCGGTGATTGCGGAAAGACTTTACATCACAGTTGGAACTGTCAAAACACACGTCCGAAACATTTTAAACAAGCTGTGCGCTGATGACCGCACGCAAGCAGCAGTCCGCGCTTTGCGTTCTGGATTGGTGGGATAGAGTTCACATTGGGGTGTGGCAACCTCTGAAGAGACTATATCAAAATTTACAGAAAATTTTGACATAATTATGCTATCTAATTGGATAGATTCTACTTACTTTTGTTTTTCTAATTCTTTTTCAACAAGAAAGAACTCAGAACTCAGGAGTCAGAACTCAGAATTAAGTTCTCTACGACTGACTAGCTTTGAGTATCAGTTTAAGTCCCCCACCCTTAGGGTGACTCCAGAGGACACGCTAGGCGTTGGCAGAGGGTGTTCTGTGGACTTACGCAGTTCCCTAGGTTGGGAAACCCGCTTGCAGGGCTGTCTTAGCAAATCTTTGAAAAGGTGGTCTTCAATTAATAGCGGATCTCAATCCCCTACTTATTACATTCTGAATTCTAAGTTCTGCATTCTTTTTCAATCATCAGGAGGCAGCAACAAAACGCTACCTCGCTACTCATTGCATCTAAAAAGTCAACTCATGTATGACTGAGATAGAGGTAGCCAAACTGAAGCTCATGGTGGTAGATGATGAGCCTGATAATCTTGATTTACTCTACCGCACTTTTAGGCGAGACTTTCAGGTGTATAGAGCAACTGATGCTCTCACTGGGCTGGATATCTTGGATAAAGAAGGCGAGATGGCTGTCATTATCTCTGACCAAAGAATGCCACAGATGAATGGCACAGAATTTCTCGGTCGAACTGTGGAGCGCTTTCCTGATACAATGCGAATTTTGCTAACTGGTTTTACCGATGTCGAAGATTTGGTAGAGGCGATAAACTCTGGTCAGGTGTTCAAGTACATCACTAAACCTTGGAAACCCGAGCGACTCAAGGCAGTTGTTGAGCAAGCCGTAGACATATATCGAGTCGTCAAAAAACGCACACAAGAATTGAGTCGCGCCTTGCGGCGAGAATCTTTATTTAATGCAGTCACAACAGCGATTCGCGAGTCTTTAGACTATAATAGTATGCTACAAAAAATTGTAGCAACAATAGGACAGGCTTTTGAAGCCAGTTATTGCCTACTGAGACCAGTGGAGGGCGATCGCCTCACACTAGATCAGTTCTGCTACCAAGATCCGAAATCTTTAGCATCAAGTTGTTATTTCGATCCAAATCCTTTGATTGAGAAGGTTTTGCAAAGCCGTCAATATCAACTTGCTCAAAATACAAATGATGACAAAGCCTGTCAGCAACTGGTAGTACCACTTACATACCAGCAAAACCTGCTTGCTGTTCTAGTCCTCAACCATGAGCACCACGCTCGCTCTTGGCAACAAGAAGACATCCAGCTCATTGCAGGCGTTGCCGAACAAGCAGCCTTAGCCCTCTGCCAGGCAAAACTCTATCAACGCCTTCAAGAGAAACAACAGCAAATCCGCGCCGAGTTGGAAGTTGCTCGCCAAATTCAAAATAACCTGCTGCGCCAAACCATGCCCGACATCAAGGGTGTGAGAGTACAAGCCTGTTGCCAGCCAGCTCGTGAAGTCGGAGGGGATTTTTTTGAAGTGTTTGCCCATCCCAAAGGAGACTTGTGGTTAGCGGTAGGAGACGTTTCTGGTAAGGGTGTCCCAGCGGCTTTGTTCATGGCTAGTGCCATTTCGGTATTGCGCCGAGAGTTGTCTCAAGAATCACCACCTTTACCGAGTGTGGTCATGCAAAATCTTAACCATGCTCTCAGTGATGATTTGATCAGCAACAATTACTTTATCACCCTCGTCTTAGCTCGTTATATTCCCACCACCAGGGAACTCATTTATGCTAATGCAGGGCATATATATCCCCTGGTATGGTCGCGCCCAGAGACAACTGTGGAACCCCCTCCCCAGTATCTTAAGGTACGCAGCGTTCCCCTAGGTATCTTCCCTATATGGCAGGCAAAGTCTAGTCAGTTGGTTCTTGCACCCCGAGATATCCTGCTGCTAGCGAGTGATGGTATTACCGAAGCTAAAGTTTTAAAAAATACAAATTTATATCTTAATTCCGTAGATAGCGAGCAACGAGTCAGCCGTTCTATGCTGAATCAAGAAGGTCTTTGGCAACTGCTTAAGAGTGAAGCCCAACCACTTCATCTTAACCATTTACTAACGCGTATCCAGGCAAACAACTTAGTTCAAGAAGATGACCAAACTATACTTTCGCTGGAGGTTTTCTAAGTGATGAAAAGTGAGCTTCATGTACCAAGTGACTTGAAGTTTTTAACCATAGTAGAAAACTGGTTACTAGGATGCTTGGAAGTCCAGTTTAAAGGTTCAGTTGATTGGTCAATGCAATCAAGTCGCTTGCGGCTGGTTTTGGTGGAAGCCTACTCTAACGTAGTGCGTCACGCTCATAAGGATCAGCCTTATCTGCCAGTTTTAATTCGTTTGGAACTAAAAGATACCGATATTGTTCTGGAAGTTTGGGATCACGGCAAAGGCTTCGATGTATCCAGCTATTTGCCTCCAAATCCCACAGATAGACAAGAAGGGGGCTATGGTTGGCTAATTATGCATCGTCTTATGGACAAGGTGGAGTACCAGTTAGAAGTCGATGGTGGTAACTGTTTGAAGTTAGAAGTGACTTTGCCAAAAGTCACTCAACGCGCACCCCAGCCTGTATAGTTTATTCGTAAAAGGGACTGGGGAACTCGGGGCCCCCACGACCGGAGGGAGTGGGGATTAGGGGCAATGGGGATTAGGGCTTCGCGGCTCGAGTGAGCTTCGCCGAACGTCCGTGAGCGCTCAGCGGCTTGAGTGAGCGGCTCGGGTGAGCCTTCGCCGAACCCCTCGCCGAACTCCGAACGGATTGGGGTAGTGGTATATCAAACGAAAAATTATGTCCGGGGCAATAAAGAAAGCCCCTCCCAAATTTTGGGGCATTTCCCCCAACAACCGTCCCCAGTACCCAAACATTTACTCGCGGCATTCCTCCACCAACAAGTACGTATCGTATGGTGGGGGAGGAATGCCGCGACCCGTTGATTTCATTTTTTGACTACAGGCGATGCCCCTTGCCTTCGCTCCGGGACACTGCGCTTGACGCTTTGTGGTGAATACCAAACCTATGTCCATCTCTGTCGTTGCTGATACAAAGTACGCAGCAATGCACATATTACTGCCGCCAATACATTACTCGTTTCCCGCCCAAAAATTACCGTAAGGTGTGCCGCAGAGCAGGGGAACTCTGGAGCGGGGGAGAAGAAACTACATCGGTAATCTTACACTCCTAATGGGAGTAATCAATTTTTGTAAAGAAAATAGCGAGTTTCACGCAAAACTCTTATCAAAGATTGAAAATTAGGCAAAGGTTACTTAGGGTCGATGCAATTTATTTGATGTTAGCTAAATGCCCTAAATAGAGCAACATCACAAACGGTTTTAAGAAATATTAAGAAAGTTAATAACTTTTGCTAAGTTTATTTGATCTATGGCTTCTAATCATCAATTATTAGAATAGAAGCTTATTTTTTGTGATTTTGCAAGGCTACATTATGTAGCTTTGCGAGGAATGACTTTGTCATAGGAGGGCGTGCGATAGATGGCGATCGCCTTCATCCAACGTCCAGTGTCGAATTTTAACAATCATTTTATAACAAAATCATGATTTCGCCTATGGAAGCCTCGATTTGTTTGTCACCACGCTATCGCCTTGATGATGAATTACCTTGGCTTGAGGGAATTGACCCCAGTCGTCATTACTGGATTGCGGTAAATGGAGACACAAATCTCACCTTAGCGATTCCTGGATTAACGGTGTCCTCGATAAGTGAGTTGAAGCAGACTATCCGCGAGTTTCGGGCGCTACAACCTGGAGAACAAATGACTTTGGCTAGAGTTGCCAGTGCTTGCACAATTCACTGTGTTAGCCCAAACTGTTATGCTGTTGAAGCCCAAATCAATAACGCTTGGGTTTGGCATCTCTTTGACCAAGAAACTTTAGATAGTTTGTTGATGACTGCGCACCCAGATTGGCAATGCGCCCCTAAAGATATCGAACTAGGACGAAAGTTGCTCATGCGTTCTTTTCAGCAAGCAGCAGTTATCAACAGCTAAACAAAATACCGAGATAATGAGACGCACCTGACGCGCAGCAAAAGGTCTTCACGTCAGGTGCGTTTCTGTGTCAATCTCTTCACCGCCGCAAATTGAGTAACTCTTGGGGAGACGCTAAAAGTTTTATTCTTGTATAAAGAATTTCTTTTTGTTGGTTGAGGATAAATGTCCACAAGACATTGACACCACACCAAGATGTTTGTGCTTTACCTCTAACCTGAAATTGGATTTGCTCCTCATTGAGTGTCTCGGTGACACCTTCACTAGGATAAGCTTTCACGTCTTGCGCCTCTTGTTGCAGATAGCTAATAATTGCATCTCGCCCCACAAAACCAGATTCAAACGGTGGATGCATAACACCATCCTCTGCAAACAAAGCAGCAGTTTCCTCGAACTTCCCTGTGTTCAAACTTAGGAAGTAACGCAGTATAGTTGGTTCTGTAATTCCCTCTATTTGGAGTGTTTCATCTACAGTTGTGGGTGTAAATTCAGCAGATGCCATAGATTTACCTGTATCACGCTAGCTCACAATTTATTTGAATACAAAAGCCACCGGACTTGAAAGCAACTTTCGACGTATATTACCCAAATAAGCACAAATCATTTTTATGGTGCGTAGGGTTTAGATAAAATAAAAGTTCCCAGACAAAACAGCCCAGGAACGAGGAATGGAATATGGAAGGTTAGGAGGGTCTAGCAGGGAGATTAGTCAGCTAGCGGATCAACACCCATGTCAGCTACTACTTTGCGGAAAACAGTAATTTGTTGACCAAAATCGAGTTGCTTAAGTTCTTCTAATACCTTTGCACCATCACGGGAAATTTTATAGCCGCTTGGCATGGGAACGACGAAGCCTTGAACCATAAGTTCTGATAATTCGTACCACAAAGCCAATTTGGTGTTATTGCTGAGAATACCGTAAGAGCGAGAAATCTGAGTATTTTTCTTAGCAGCCAGGTCACGCATCACCTGTAACTGCTCATCATGAGACATTTTCTTAATTTGATTTAACAAACCTTCGGCTAACTGTAAACGCGCTGCACCTGTAGCTGCTGGTGTGATGGAACGACCCATCTCTGTATAAGCATACCAAAGTACTGCCAACTGGTCGTCCACGCTTAAGCTTTGGAACACAGCCACGGTGGAAGTAACAGCATCACCAGGCTGAGTAGTGTAGTTGAAAGGATTGGGGTAACGGCTTTGTGCTGAATCAGTTGTAAAAGTCATGATTGCCCCACAGTCTATTAGTTATTACGCTGCAAATCAGTAGGAGGCTTGTATGTTTTTGTTGCCCCTTGATTTACATATTGCATTATTTCTTTACAATATGCAAATAAAATTTACAAATAGGATAAATAGCAAAAAGAAATAGGCGTATTGACTGAACGGTGTAGAATAGAAGAGCCAGACAGTGGGCAAATTAAAATAAGAGAAATGAATCGATCCCCGGGAACAAACAGCACTGAGGTGAAAAAGAAAGCTCTAGAGTTGGGATTTCATAAGGTTGGAATTGCTGCAGTAGACGGGGAAGATGTCACACAGACGGAAAGATTGCAAGCTTGGCTAGCGCTTGGTTATGGTGCCGACATGGAATGGATGGCAAATCCCAAGCGCCAAGATATTCGTCAGGTTATGCCAGAGGTGCAAACTATAATTAGTGTCGCCCTTAACTACTACACACCTCAAAAGCGTCCCGAAGGAACAGAATACGCTAAAATTTCCCGTTATGCTTGGGGACGGGATTATCACAAAGTCATGCACAAAAAACTCAAGGCACTGACAACTTGGCTGCAAGGACTGCATGAAGGCATTCAGGCACGATACTATGCAGACACAGGTCCAGTGCAAGATAAAGTATGGGCGCAAAAAGCTGGCATCGGTTGGATTGCCAAGAATGGTAATGTGATAACGCGGGAATATGGCTCTTGGGTATTTTTAGGGGAAGTGCTGACGAATTTGCAGTTGGAGAGCGATCGCCCGCATACAGAACACTGTGGTAGTTGTACTCGTTGTATAGAAGCTTGTCCGACAGGCGCTATTACCCAACCTTTTGTGGTGGATGCCAATCGCTGCATTGCCTATCATACAATTGAAAATCGAGATGAAGAATTGCCCCAGACAGTGACACCCCATTTACAGGGCTGGGTTGCTGGTTGTGATATCTGCCAAGAAGTTTGTCCTTGGAATCAGCGCTTCGCCAAAGAAACAGATGTTGCAGAGTTTGAGCCATACTCTGGGAATGTTGCCCCTAAACTGGTAGAATTAGCCCAAATCTCTGATCAGGAGTGGGATAGACAATTTCCGGCATCGGCGTTGCGGCGGATTAAACCACAGATGTTACGACGGAATGCCCGTGCTAATCTAAACGCACTCCACAAGGCGAAAGAATGACCCAGAAAGTAATTATTTTTGATTTTGATGGCACGATTGCTGATACAGTAGATGCTTTGGTGAGTATTGCCAATCGTTTAGCCCAAGAGTTTGGCTATATACCAATCACTCAAGAAGAACTTGCCCTCCTGAGAAACTTGAGTTCTAGGGAAATCATCAAGTACTCAGGAATTTCAATTTTGAAAATACCTTTTTTGGTCAAAAAAGTTAAATCTGAGTTAAAAAACAAAATTAAAGAATTAAAGCCAATTTCAGGAATTAAAGAAACCTTAGTAGTGCTTAACAATAACGGTTACAGACTAGGAATTATAACTTCTAATTCTCAAGACAATGTTACAGATTTTCTCAGAGTTAATGATTTAGATAACTTGTTTGATTTTGTTTACTCAGGTGTCACAATCTTTGGAAAAACAACAATCATTAACAACGTATTAAAACAAAAACAAATCAAAACTCAAGAAGTTATTTATGTTGGAGATGAAACCAGAGATATAGAAGCATCAAAGAAAGCAAATATTAAAGTTATTGCAGTAACTTGGGGTTTCAATTCACAGGAAGTTCTGGCAAAACAAAATCCAGATTTTTTGATTCATCATCCCTATGAATTATTTGAAGTGATAAAGGGACTAAGCCAATAACTTTGACATAACTGAAGTTACAGAAGTTTTTGCCATCAAAATTCGACAAAATCGACAAAATGCAAAATAAATAAAGTAACTGTATACTTTGTAAATCTATCAAAAGTTATAAAAGTCAATCTAAGTCCTTAGGTTGACGATTTTACTGCTTGTATTAAGAATAATAAAGCTCAGTATCAGAGTAGCTCTCAATACTAACGCTTCGAGTCATTCAGGAAAAACACCTAAACATAGAAAGGTAATTATGGCTAACACAAACCAAGCAGCTGATCTCGATGCCACCATCTCTGCTTTACAAGGAGATATCACTTCTCTACCTGCTGAACAAGTCATTGCTGTAATTGACAGTTGGCAACAACAGCTTCAAGGAAATGATATTGCAGAGGACTTGGGTGAACTCAAACAGGCACTCACTAACGGTGATAAAGCATCAATCTCCAAAATTCTCACTGATTTGGGCGAAGACACAAAGGGTGCAGCAGCTGATGCAACAGGTGATGTTGCTACTAAGGTGAAGCAACTTGGCGATTTGCTGCTGAAAGCAGGCAACTCTGTTAAGTAATTTTTACTAGTTTTCTAACTTCTATCATAAAATTATTAAAAGCTCAACTTGTATGATGTTGAGCTTTTTTAAAATTGATTCTTTATTAAAAACAAACAATTTTACTTTTTCGGTTGACCCTTTTCCAAAGCTTTTTCTATCAAATCGTTAGTGACGTTGGTTGCACCTTCATTTCTGGAACCGGCAACATCCTTTGCCATATTTAAGTAATCATCGGGATTACCAGTTGGCGGGGCTTCCGTTTTTGTCTGTTGAGGTTCATGCACTTCCTGCTTAGGTGCAGTCGCTTCTTGGGCTGCTTTTGCGCCTTCACCAGTTCGGTCAATTTCACTGACGCTGAGTCGCTGTGCAGCTTGATAATCTGCTTCAATATCGACGCTTGGCGTTTTCTCTTCACCGCTAGCGATATTGTCAGCCGCTAATTGTGCATCATGAGTAGGAGCTTGTGATGGATTGGGCTTGATTTCATCAGGCATTATTAACTCCTCCAAAAATTTCTCTATCAATGCCGCATTCTAACAAAGTAGACTCTTCCATCCTTGGCATCCCTAGATAGATTTTTGCCTCTATTAAAAGGCAGAGAAAAGCCAAAATCTCCAATTTTTAAAACTCTTTCTCTTGGGGGTCGATACTGATTCTCAAACTCTGATACGCCTTAGTTTGACTTGTTAAATAGCTTTGGAGATAAATTATGACTGCAAATTACGATAAAAATGTTCCTCAAGCTTTAAGCAATGAAACTCAAAAAGTTGTAGAAGCATTTAACCGCTTAGATACTGATGCCAAACTCGCTTGGCTGTATTTTGTTTATAAGAAAATGGGGGACTCAATTACTCCAGCGGCTCCTGCTGCTGGCGAACCAGAACTAGCGCCAAAGCTGTTAGGAAACTATTATGAATTGTCTGACGATGAACAACTTTCAATTATGCGGCAAATTGTCAACCGCGAGGATACGGAATATTCTCGTGCCTATGGTGCTATAAAAGAAAACAACCAGCTCTTTGTTTGGTATGTTTGGGCGGTATCTATGGGCAATCAAGTCGTTGATATGCCACAAAACTACAAAGCAACTGACGCAATTAACAATGTACTTTCCCAAATAGAAGGACTCGATTTTGAAGAGCAAATGTCTGTGCTGCGGACAATTGTCGGTGAAATGGGCTACACCGACGTTAAGCCGATTGAAACGCAAGCGCAAACTGGCAAAACGTCAAGCCTTTAGTTAGTAAAGACTAGTGGCTAATGGCTAATAGCTAATAACCATGAGCAGTTAGTTATTAGCCATTCAATGAAAATTATTAATTCTCTGTTATTAATGTGTTGACCAACCATTTACCGATAACCTTTTCCATACAAGTTTCTCCTTTGGTAAAGCCAAGTTTTTTGTAAAAATTTAAAGCTGTATCTGTAAATAAACAAATATGCTGACCCTGTAACTCGTCCAATAGCATTCGCATCATTGTGCTGGCAATTCCTTGGCGACGATAGGGCGTAAATGTCCAGACATCAACTATGTAAGCATTACAAATTCCATCAGATAGCACGCGAGCGGTGCCAATAATACGATTCTCTGCATAAGCGATACAAGTCGCGTAACTGTTGGCAAACGATGCTCTAAGCTGTTGAGGGCTTCTACCGTTGTCAAATTTATCTTGACTGAGCGTTGTTTTCATCTCTTGCCAGTCAACATTTTTAAGATTGCGTTTGTAGGTCAGCATTACACTACAGACAAATACATTTGTAGTTATTAATATATAGCAACAGCCAAGGTGGTTAGGACATTAACAGATGATAAAACCTAGACACAAAAAGGCTTTTCACCCAGTCCCCAGTCCCCAGTCCCCAGTCCCCAGTCCCCTGCTATACTACAAAGTTTTACAAAAGTTTCAATAAGCAAAGATGACTAATTCTTGAGCATTTGACAGAGTTTATTATGACAACTTAGTATAAGCTGCGTGTTCCTTGGATGGGGGCTTTGTGTTAGAGAAAAGCCGCCCTACTAACTCAGCACGAGACGAAACTTCAAGCTTTCGGAACATCCGTTTTAGGGCTTGCTTAACAGAATTTTCAGTAATCCAAAGGGCTGCACCAATTTCAGCACTTGTTAGTCCTTGTGCCACCAGTTCGGCAATTTCAATTTCACGCGGCGTTAAACGGTTAATATTTGAAGAATTGAATAGAGTTGGTTGCGACTGTATCTTTGTTAGCCAAGTGGACAGATGCAGGCACAGGGCACTCAAATCAGCCAAATCCCGAGGATTAAAAGCAGGAGTCCCTCGATCGCGCGTAAAGCCAACTCCGCCAACAAGATGACCATTGCTGACAATAGGTCCAGCCATCACATGTCCATGATCAGAACGCGGACAAATCATTTTCCATGCTCTAGGAGGTAACAGCAACTCTTCGTGAACTGGGGCATGTTGCTCAACCACGTAGCGCAAGACAGGATTGTGTTCTACAGATAAAGCTCGTTTAACGATGCTTGGAAGATTGGAATCGACAGAGGGAAGTTTATCAAAGAAAAAAAGCCCCCAACGTTGGGCGACAAAGTACTCACCAACTTTAACCATAACGTGCTGTCGTAGTTCTTCTTCGTCACGAGCGGAGGCGATCGCTCCAAATAAAGACTGCAAAGAATTTGCCATCATCGTTGCTACAAAATGTACTCGTTCGAGGACTAGGCGCGTCAGAAAATCAATCTTACTCTAACTTCATCACAGTTACAGAGCAAGGAGTCACGCCGAATGTCATTGGTAAATTATGCTCATCCTGAAGTTTTTGTAGACACTCAATGGGTTGCCGAGCATTTGAGCGAAGTGCGTCTTATCCAAGTGGATATGGATGCAACGGCATATGATGGTCACATTAAAGGTCATCCCACAAAGGCTTTCTTAAATTCCAATATGTAACTGAAAGGACGATTAGCTTAGCGTTTCGTTCTGGGAGTAGCGCGATGACCCTTGTGATATGTGTTGCATCAGGAGCGATTGCCCAAGGGGCAGTGCGCTTTGCGCAATCGCTCTGGCGTAAGTTACAGTCTGCCAATACCGCTGATATTTTTTAGCAGTAAGTGGTTATAAATGCACTTTGCCAATACTAGTTATGAAGACAGTGGACATCTTGCTGGAAACTGAACGATTGATTCTGCGACGTTTGACTGATGCTGACGCGGAAACTGTGTATGCGATTAAGCTAGAGATGACTGAGTTGAATCATCCGTTAACGCTGGATAACATCCGTAATCGCTGGTTGCCGAATATCTTAGCCTACTATAAACAAGGATATGGATTCGGTTATTGGGCTGCTATTGAGAAAGCGACCAGCGAGTTTATTGGTTGGTTCTATTTCCGGTCTGCTCCAGATGAGCTTACTGACACTGCGATCGGCTATTTTCTACGACGATCAGTTTGGAGCAAGGGATATGCAACAGAAGGGGCGCGGGCACTCATCCGAAAAGGGTTTACCAAGTGGCAAGTCAGCTAGCTGTGTTGCAGCAACTGCGCTCGCTACCAACAAAGCATCGATCCGGGTGATGGAGAAAGTGGGACTTCAATTTGAGAAACGGTTTGCGGCTGATGAGTATGGAACACAAGCCGTTCGATATTGTCTATCGAGGCAGGAGTTTAATGCAGGTGTTTCTAGATAAAATACAGGAGCGCGAATTTATTCACAATGAAAGATCAAAAGCCATCTATTGTTTTTGACCAAGAACGTGCTTCTTCCTATGACAAGCGGTTCGCTAAATTGGCTCCTATGCGCGATGCACTTCATTTGTGTATCCGCATTGTACTTTCTGAACTTCCTGACGATGCACGGATTCTCTGCGTCGGCGCGGGAACCGGCTTGGAATTGATTGACCTCGCCCAAACATTTCCGCAATGGCAGTTCACCGCAGTAGAGCCTGCGGCACCGATGCTGGACATCTGTCGCCAGAAAGCCGAAGCTTGTGGTATCACATCACGCTGCACTTTCCACGAAGGTTATCTCGACTCGCTTCCCGCATCGGACTCTTTCCATGCAGCAACCTGCCTTTTGGTTTCTCATTTCTTTATGCAGCAGGAGGAACGGCGCAACTTCTTTCGCCAAATCGCTGCACGTCTTCTCCCTGATGGATACCTGGTGAGTTCTGATTTAGCTTCTGATATGTCTACCGCGTCTTACCAAAGCCTTTTAGCAGTTTGGCTGCGGATGCTTAGATATGCTGAAACGCCTGCCGAGGAAATTGAAAAATATGTCACCTCGTATGGGCGGGATACCGCCATACTACCGCCGCAGGAAGTTGAATCTATTATTGCATCAAGTGGCTTCGACACGCCTGTATTGTTCTTCCAGACTCTCCTCATTCATGCGTGGTATGCCAAGCGAACTGCCTGAACTAGAAGATACCAACAGCCGCCTAACAAGTCGCTGGAGGGAGTGTGGTCATAGTGTACGCGCGCAAGTTATGATGCTGCCAAATGACCCACATCAGATGGGCTGAGGTGAGAATGTACAACTTCACCGTCACGAAACCAAACAACACGCTTTGTTTGACGAGCAACATCTGGCTCATGCGTTACCATCACAACAGTGATACCACTGCCATTTAACTCTGAAAAGATATCCAATACTTCTTGAGTTGTGCGCGAGTCGAGTGCGCCTGTCGGTTCATCGGCTAAAAGTAAAACTGGACGGTTAACAATAGCACGAGCGATCGCCACCCGTTGCTGCTGTCCTCCAGAAAGTTGGGTTGGTTTATTGTTCAGACGCTTCTCTAAGCCGACTCGCTTGAGTGCTTCGGCGGCGCGATCGCGTCGTTCACCAGCATTTACGCCAGCATACACCATCGGCAACATCACATTTTCTAACGCTGACAGTTGGGATAAGAGGTGGAATTGTTGGAACACAAACCCCAGTTTTTTGTTGCGAATTTGTGCCAAATCTGCATCTTCCATTTGGGCGACATCAAGGTTATCTAGGTAGTAATGTCCGGAACTGGGGCGATCCAAACAACCAATGATATTCATAGCTGTGGATTTACCAGAACCAGATGGTCCCATGATGGAACAGTATTCACCCTGCTCTACAGTTAAATTAACACCGTTGAGCGCTCGCACTTCTGTTTCGCCACTGCCGTAAACTTTAAAAATATCTTCTAAGCGAATAATGACTGGTTGATTTACTGGGTAGGGAACGCGGGAGTCTGTTACCGAGAGAGTGTTTGCCATAGAGATTTTGTAGTATTTATTTACTAGTAAGGTTCAGCGTTGGAATTAAAAATAACCACAGATGGACACAGATGAACACAGATAAAAGGCATCTGTGTCCATCTCGTCTTTATCTGTGGTTTCATAAAGCATGATGTATTTTCTATGCGCTTCCAGTAAATTTGTGGGCGTTTAGTTATCATACTTTTTGACTTGCTTACGCACTTCTTAAAGCTACAATTGGGTCGAGCTGAGCAGCACGACGTGCAGGAACAACGCCAAAGAATAAACCAATACCGCCAGAAACACCAACTGCAAGGGCGATCGCCACAGGAGAAATTCCTGCTTGTAACGGAGTCAAGGCTGATACCAGCATAATACCACTGACACCAACCGCTGTACCAACTAAACCACCAGCCGCTGAGAGAATGATGGCTTCAATGATGAACTGTGACAGGATATCTTGCTCAGTTGCACCAATTGCTTTACGCAAACCAATTTCTTGAGTGCGTTCGGTAACGGAGACAAGCATAATATTCATGATGCCGATACCGCCGACAAACAGGGAGATACCTGCTACAGCAGCCAACATGATTGTCAAAGCGCCTGTGATTTGACCGAGAGTTTGCAAAGCTTCCTTCTGAGTGCGGATGGTAAAATCATCTTCGCTGATAACTTTGTGCCGTAGGCGTAGTAAATTGGTAATTTGAAACTCTGCCGCATCCACACTATTGCTATTACGAGCAGAAGCAACGATGTAATCTAAGGCGATACCGTAGGGAGAATTCCGTCCGACAAGTCGATTTGCTGAGGTTGTGATTGGTACCAATGCCGCTTCGTCATAATCTGCTCCCAAGCTTGAGCCTTTGGCTTCTAGCACACCAATAACTTGAAAGGTAGCATTTTTAATCCGCAATTGCTTACCCACGGGGTTAGTAGTACCAAACAATCTTTCTGCTAAGTTAGCACCCAGCACTACGACTTGATTATTGCGCTTCATATCTATGTCGGTAAAAAACCGACCTTTGGCAGTGTCAAACTCCCGTACCATGGGAAAGCTGGGAGTTGTGCCAATGATGTTGACATTGGTGTTTCTGTTGCGGTAGTTAGCTACATATCTCCCGTTTAACTCTGGAGACACTCCTGCTACCGTTGGTACTTGAGAGGCGATCGCCTCTGCATCTTCCAGCACCAAATTTCTCGGCACATCATTTGAGATGCGTTGAGTTTCGCGATTCCCAGGAATCACAAACAGGACGTTTGGTCCTAACGATTCCAACTGCTTATTCACAAACTTTTGTCCCCCTTCACCAACGCCTATCATGGCAATCACCGAGGCGTTCCCGATGACAATACCCAGCATGGTGAGGGCGGTACGTAATTTATTCGACAGCAGGGTTTTCCCTGCCATTTTCATGCTTTCTAGGATGTTCATTTCTTCTGCTGTTGTTGCGCCTTTTTGTAATCTGCCGGTGGGTTGAGAAATATGCGATCGTCCTGTTTAACTCCCTCTAAAATCTGAGTTTGGTCTTTGATTTGCGCTCCAATTGTCACGGGACGAAACAGAGGTTTATTCTTTTCATCTGGTACCAAGACTCCTGTGTTACCTTTTTCGGTAACAATTGCTACAGTTGGTACAAGCAAGGCACCTTGTACCTTGTCACCTAAAAACGTCATATCGACGTTCAACCCAGAACGCAGTTTATCTAAACCAGTATCAATGGCAACTCGCACTTGGAATAATGTTACGCCTTCTTCCTTAACTGCTTCAGGAGCAATCAAGCGGACATGACCTTTAAAAACTTGCTCAGGATAAGCATCAGCAACAATTTCAACCTGCTGCCCCTGCTTAATTCTGCCGATATCAGCTTCTGGAACACTCGCCAAAACTTCTAAACCGCGTGCTACGGCAACAATAGAACTCGAAGTTGCCGATGCACTCGAAGAAGCAGAAGTTGTTGGTGTCACAAACGCGCCAATGTTGGCATACTTCTGCGTCACAACTCCAGAAAAGGGAGCGCGGATGATGGTATCTTCCAGATTCACTTCCTCCGCTTTAAGCTGGGCTTGGGCAGCAGCAACAGCTGCTTTGCGTTGGGCAATTTCTTCAGAACGAGAACCCGCTTCCAAAAGCTGTAGTGATGCTCGTGCTTCTTCTACCGCCGCTTGTCGTTGAGCGATTTCCTCAGAACGAGTGCCACTTTGTTGTAAAGATAGCCGTTTTTGAGCTTCTTGCAAACTCGCCTTGGCAGCATTATCTTCACTAATGGCTTGGTCGAGTAATTGTTTTTTCTCCGCTCCCTGCTGGTAGAGGTATTGGTAACGCTTGACTTGTTCGCTTGTATAATTTGCTTTTGCCTGAGCTGCGTCCACTTGAGCTTGTGCTTGGGCAATTTCTTGAGGACGATTACCTGCACGAGCCTCAGCCAGCTGCGCCTCGGCTTGTGCCAAACGCGCTCTTTGTTGGGCGATTTCTTGAGGACGATTTCCAGCCAGGGCTTGCTCCAACTGTGCTTGGTTCTGCGCTAAGTTTGCACGAGCCTGAGAGAGTTTGGCTTGAATATCTGCGCTGTCCATCTTAGCAAGAATTTCCCCCTGCTTGACCTTGTCGCCTTGCTCAACATACAACTCTGTGAGTGTTCCAGGGTTTTTCGGGCTAATATTCACGCTCTGAACAGGCTGCACCTTACCACTGGCAGAAATTCGCACAGTGACATTTTTCGCTTCCACTGGGACAGTCAGTGCAGCTATGTCTTGTTTGCTTGTCTCACGGTTAACAAGTGTGTAGGTTGTCGTTGTACCTACAACCAACGTACCAGCTGTTACCAAGCCAATCAGCCAGCGTAGTGGATGTTTAACTTTTTTACCAATTACGGGAATTTCTAAGTATGTAGTCATGAATAGCTTGTAATGAAAGTTTCTGTACTTGAGTGTCTTTTAGTGGAGCGAAACCAAGAGGTTGAAGTTTTTACAACTTTTGGAGTCACTAGTCATCAATAAAATAGAGTTATTAATAAGTCAACAACTATATGAATATGTAAGATTATACTGACTTAACCTTCCTTCATAATATTGGTTGTTGCTAATTTGTGACCTCACCTGAATGGGTGACTTTTTCAGTTATTATGGGCACTGTAAATCTTACGTAAGTAGCAAATTGTTGTACAAACACAGCCAGCGAAACAGCGCTACAGTCCTTGTTTACCGAACTCACGGCAACTCGCGTCGCAAAGAAGAATACCAAGAAAAGTAATAAGTACTAGAGGTTTAATGTATGTCTCATTTTTTCTTTTCTCTATAAAAAGAATGGCTACCAAGATTTTCAATAATTAGAGTTTGGTAGCCTTAAGGTTAAAATATTTTTAATTCGTGAAATTCTAATTGTCTATTTCAACGATATCTCCATTGGGAAGCCTAATGTCACCATTAGGAAGTCTGCGTACCTTTATAGCAGAAATAATATCTCCATTGGGAAGCCTAATATCCCCATTACGAAGTTTGACTATTCTAGGCTTTGGTTTGCGATCGCGATCCGAATTATGGTTGTATCCGGGAGGAGGTGGTACATCTTCTGCGCGTTGATCGCGATCCGAATTATGGTTGTATCCGGGAGGAGGTGGTACATCTTCTGCGCGTTGATCGCGGTTCCAATTACGGTTGTATCTGGGAGGAAGCGGTACATTTTCTGAACGTTCACCTACAACATAAACTCTGCTTTGAGCACTTGCAGAATTAGCTAAGAAAGTTGGAGCTACTACTACGGTAGTAGCTATTAGCATGGATAGATAATGTTTTCCAAACATAAAAATACTTCTGTTGTTTGAAAATTGAAGAAGAACTAGCTGTGTCAGAATCCAGGAGTCAGAATCACTTTCGTTGGGGATTCAAACCCATCTATTCATCCGCCAGTCGTACAGAATACAGCTTGGGTATTCTGACTCCTGACTCCTGAATTATTTGAGAATAATTTGAATTTTTAATCGATTAGTCTTCAACTATTTCATCATAGAATTCTCTAACGGTAATAGCATGATACAAAAGTCCTAGGTTTATACATGACAAAAGTACCAGTTTTGATTCACCCAAAATTAATAGACTTCTTGCATTCATTCCCAAACAATGAACAATTAACCACAGATAAAGGCAGATAAAATATATTTATGCAAGATTTCCAATAAGTAAAATGAACGTTAAAATTTTAGTAATTATGAGATATAAAAAAACAATAAATAAGCAATCTTTTTTGGAAAAATAATATAGGCAGTCCTATTTGAGTTGTAAATTGCCTCATGAGGACACGGAACAGGGAACAAAAATTTTTATAAATCATTTAGGGTAAGTACTTACTTATTAATTGTCTAAAAAAAGTTTAAGGGGTTAACTCATCCGCCTCGTAAAAACTTCGCTCCGCTCCTAAATTACAAAAAGCCGGGGGGAAATCGAAGTCCTGCCGTCCTTAGTCATTAGTTGGTTTTTCATGATTTACCGTGCTTAATTATACTAATGACCAAAACAGGGTGTAGGGTGCAGGGTGTGGGGTGTAGGGCAGGGCTGTTTCATTCGATAAGGAGGGAGGATTTGTCAATATCAAAGCGCGATGATTTTTGGGACATCTGTGATGGAAAACCTACATTTCGATCCAGGAATTTCAAATTTTCCCCAAGAAATAAGGAGCGATACGCCTTCAGGCGTCTGCCCTTCGGGCAATCGCGCTCAAGTAACCCTTGACATTATGAGCCTTTTAGGGAATGAAACAGCCCTGGGGTGTAGGGGGGGGAAGAGAAAGCTCCTGCATTGTACACCCTGCCCCGGAACCAATAAGGGTCCAAGCCCCCACTGAATCTCTGATTCAGTGGTCTTAAATCAGTGGTGAGTACAAGCCCCCACTGATTTTCCCTACACCCCACACCCCACACCCCACCCCCTTCTTGTTGACTATTGACCAATGACTAATGAACAGGAGGATGAGGCGATGATTCATCCCCGCACTCTTATGGGACGGGGCTTTCTCACCGTCTTTCGGTAAGGAAATAGGGGTGTAAGGAAGTGATTGGTGGGGGCGTAAAGGGGACTGGGGATTAGGGATTGGGGATTGGGTAAGGGAGCCTCAAAATTATGTCCGGGGAAATATTGACCATTACCAAGTCGGGAGCATTTCCACTCTTGAGCCAGTCCCCAGTACCCAGTCCCGTTTACTAAAAATACTGTGCGATCGCAACTCAGCTTCAAAAGCTACTAGAATAATCCAGAGGGGCATTTCCTCGTTCCTAGCTGCGGAATCTAAGTTCTCGATTCTGAGTTCTTCTGTCTGTAAAATTTTGCTGTCGTCAACCAGGGAAATCGTTTAAGCTAGCTGAAAGATTCTTTCATTCTTGGCAAAGAGGCGGTAGTGTGCCTAAACGAATTGGTTTAATTTCTCTTTTGGTTGTCTGTGGTTTGTGTAGTTTACCTCAACCGACAAATGCACAAGCACTGGTACCTCATACACTGCAACTTGATGCAGCAAAATTGGAACAGCAAGGGTTAGGTTTGGCAAAGGAAGCAGCCCAACTAGCGCAGTTTCAACAGTTTGAACTAGCTTTACCAAGAGCGCGGTTGGCATCACAACTCGCTCCTAAGAACGATAAAGTCTGGTTTCTTTTAGGTGGTTTGTATTTATCTCCACAAATTCAGGATTTGGATAAAGGAATCGCCACCTTGAAAAAGGCACAATCTCTCAACCCTAAAAATGGCGATGTTCAGTTCGCTTTGGGTTCGGCTTACTTTCAGCAGCAAAAGTATCAAGAGGCTGCAAACTACTATCAAGAGGGTTTGAAGTTAAAACCCAACGATCCGGAGGGATTGTTTGATTTGGGCAATGCTTACTATATGCTGAGTAAACTTCCAGACGCGATCGCTCAGTACAAAAAAGCAGTCTCCTTTAACAAAAAATTCTGGGCAGCCCTTAACAATATTGGGTTAATTTTGTACGAACAGGGCGATACTCAGGGCGCAATTAAGCAATGGCAAGACGCTGTTACGATTGAGAAACAAGCGGCAGAGCCTTTACTCGCATTGGCAGTAGCTTTGTATACTAAAGGAGACCAGCAACAAGCTCTAGCAATGGGACAAGCTGCAATCCGTATTGATGAGCGCTACGCTGATGTAGATTTTCTCAAACAAAATCTCTGGGGCGCACGCCTGCTGTCTGATACGAAAAAATTCTTAGAATTACCGGGCATTCAAGCTGCTCTCCAACAACGTGAAGAACCATCATCTCCTACAATTAGACAGCGCGGTGTACGACAATAGCGAACACGAAACTTGTAGGAATGAGAGAGATGAGGAAGATGAGGAAGATGAGGGGGAATACATAATTGTTGTCTCGCTCCCTTCTGGGACTGATATTTGACGCAGTTACTTGCTCAAAATCTCATCTAATAGTACATATATATTATTCTGTAAAAGAAGCAGTAGCCCAACAAACATATTGGGGTTGGGCTACTCCAGGTATGTGTTCTTCATGAAAGGACACTACTATGGAAATGTGCTAGGTGCAGTTTACCGTGGGGTGGACATTCTTTTGGACTCCAAATTGTGCGTTTAATTATCCTGTTTAGGTAGTACTGCGATGATTTGGTCAACAAACTGTTGATGATCAACAATTGGCTTGGAGATGTAGCCATCAGCACCGCTTTGTTTGAGAAAGTTCTCGCGATCGCCTTCCATAGCGTGTGCTGTTACCAAAATAATAGGTAAGGAAGCTGTTTGAGGATCAGATTTTAACATTTGTGTAATTTTGATACCATCAACAGACTTACCTTGGTAAACACTTCTTGACAAAGAAACATCCATCAAGATAATGTCAACTTCCCCCGATTGAGCAATTTTGATGACCTCTTCCACATTTTCAGTATGTTTCACCTCCAAGCCACCTCGTTTGGTCAAAATCTTGGAAAAAACACGAGCATTAATCAGATCATCTTCGACAATCAAAACGGTTTTCATGAGAATTTGACTTTTGTTAGCCCATCTTAACTAAAGGCGCACGTGTTAGAGAAGGGGAATAGCACCTAATCAAAACTATTGTGTGCCTATGCTTGAAATAATCAATATAAATCTCGGTCAACAAGGATAATACTACTGCTTTCTATCCTTTGACTATCAAGATTCTGTAATGAAGAGTATTTCATCCGTTATGCTGTGGTTGCTGCAGTCTTCATTAACGGCAAATTTTGTGTAGTGGAAATATAGGGAAAAAAACTCATGGCAAAACAATTAAACCTTCTCTGTGAGGGACAGGTCATTACTACAGCGTTGCATACGGAGATGCAACGCTCTTACCTAGAATATGCCATGAGTGTGATTGTCGGGCGGGCGTTACCAGACGTGCGAGATGGTTTAAAGCCAGTTCACCGACGTATTTTGTATGCCATGCACGAACTCGGTCTGACGCCAGATCGACCATATCGTAAGTGTGCGCGTGTGGTAGGAGACGTGTTAGGTAAATACCACCCCCACGGCGACCAAGCGGTTTATGATGCCTTGGTCAGACTGGTACAAGAGTTTTCCAGTCGCTATCCCTTACTAGCAGGACATGGGAATTTCGGGAGCGTGGATAATGACCCACCAGCGGCGATGCGCTACACAGAAACGCGCCTTGCATCGATCAGCCACGAGGGAATGCTGACAGAAATTGGCGAAGAAACAGTGGACTTTATCGGTAACTTCGATAATTCCCAGCAAGAGCCAACTGTATTACCAGCACAGTTGCCATTTCTGTTGCTTAATGGTAGTGCTGGTATTGCTGTGGGAATGGCGACGAATATTCCACCGCATAACTTAGGGGAAGTGGTAGATGGGTTGATCGCATTAATTGATAATCCCGACTTAGCTGATGAAAAGTTATTTGAGATCATTCCCGGACCAGACTTTCCCACAGGTGGTGAAATTGTCGGTAACTCTGGAATCAAAGAAGCATACACCACAGGTAAAGGGAGTATTGTGCTGCGGGGAGTCGCCCAAATTGAGGAAGTTGCTGGTAGCAGGAGTAGTAAACGACGGACAGCAATTGTGGTGACAGAATTGCCTTATCAAGTGAATAAGGCAGGTTGGATTGAGAAAGTCGCTGATCTGGTGAACCAAGGTCGTCTTCAAGGAATTGCGGATCTGCGAGATGAAAGCGATCGCCAGGGAATGCGCGTCGTCATTGAACTAAAACGCGATACCAACCCCCAAGAAGTTCTTCAGAATTTGTATCACCAAACCGCTTTGCAAAGTAACTTTGGGGCAATTCTTTTAGCTTTGGTGGATAGACAACCGCGTCAACTAACCTTGCGTGAATTGTTACAGGAGTTTTTGAGTTTCCGAGAGCAGACACTGAACCGCCGCTACTCTTACGAATTGGGTAAGGCTCAAAGTCGCCTGGATCTGGTTGAAGGTTTACTCAAAGCACTTTCTCACTTAGATGAAGTTGTAGAAATTTTACGAAGTGCGGCTGATGGCACTACGGCAAAAATGAGCTTACAAAACCGACTCGATTTAACTGAGGTGCAGGCGGATGCTATTTTGGCTATGCCATTGCGGCGTTTAACCAATTTAGAACAGCAAAACTTACACAAAGAGTATGAGCAGCTCAATGAGCAGATTCAAGTGTTGCAGATATTACTTAACGATAGACGGGAGTTACTGAAATCACTGAAAAAAGATTTGCGATCGCTCAAGCGCAAATACAACGATGCCCGTCGTACCAAAATAGTAGGAGAGCAAGAAAGCAAGGGAGTTCTTGAGCAGGGGAGCAGAGGAGCAAAGGAGGAATCAAAATCCGCTCTTGAAAATCCTACATTGGTCGCGCCTCCAGAAGATGTAGTTTTAGAATTTACCCACCGGGGATATGTACGTCGTCAGCCTTCAGCCCGGAAGGCAAGAACTGACAATGGTACGTCTGATAATGACACCGTCATCCAAACCGTGTTAACCGACACGGCAAAAGAGTTGCTGGTACTGACCAGTAGTGGCAAGGTTTACCCAGTGAATGTGGCAGATATTCCTCCCACCAATGGACGTTCTGCACGCGGAACACCATTGATTACCTTGCTCTCAAATTCTGCTCAGGGCGCTCAAGAAGCTGTTATTAACCGCTTTGTATTGCCTGAACACCCAGAAGATGGCGAGATGGTTCTCCTGACCAAGCAAGGAAGAATCAAGCGTTTTTCCCTGACAGAATTAACTCATCTCACCCGCCGTGGAATTACCATTTTGAAACTCAAAGATGGTGATGAATTGTTATCAGCTCAGTTTACTAAGGCGGGTGAACATCTGATTTTAGCAAGTTCAGGTGGGAGAGTTTTGAGATTTGAGGTGAATGATCATCAACTCCCGATTATGGGTCGCACTGCTATGGGTCTGCAAGGTTTACGTGTGCGTCAGCAAGAAGAGATGGTTGGTTTTGTAGCCTCAAGCACTAAGGAAAACCTATTACTGGTGACTCAATTGGGATACGCTAAACGTATGTCAGTGAGTGCTTTGCGCTCAGCGAATCGAGGCGATATCGGGACTCAGACCTTTAAATTCAGTAACAAAGCTGACATCTTAGCAGGAATGGTACGAGCAACTGCAGGTGCTGAGGTGGCACTAGTCACAAATCATCAACGCCTGGTACGCCTTGGAGTGGAAACAGTTCCCACCCTTGGCAAAGATGTCACAGGTGAAAGTATTCTTCAACTTAATCGCGAAGAAAAAATCATTTGTATTGTTGAACTGCACTCGTAATGCAAGAGCTGACGACTAAGCGTGTAGGGAGGTTATGCCCACCCTACTAATACTTTCATCTAACAGTAAGCAAAAGCTAGCTGTGCTAGCTTATCCCTAATTAGGGAGCTGTGCCATAAAAGAAGTAGTCAGAAGTGTAATTTACTCGCTTTTGGGTGCCCATACTCTTCTGGTCACATCCTCGAAGGGGGGGTTTGCCACCTACTGTATCCACTCGTTGGATGTATGCTACTTTGCTAAGTATCCCATTGCCCTCGTTGGATTTGGCTTGCAGGAGCAACCAAGGAATTGCATTCGGACTGGGTGAGTCAAAGCTTGCTTTCACCTGACCTACGACCTTACTGCCGTCATTTGCCTCCCAAGTAGGACCAGCATAGTGCTTGATATCGTTCTTACCTTGTTCCTCAAACAGGTTAGCCTCGGGTGCCACAAACGTCCACTCAAACTGGTTGGCGTTGCCTGATTTAACTTTGCACTCATAAATTTGCACTCCTTTAGCCCTCTGTTTAAGTAGCAGCACTTGATTTGGTGGCACTTTCAAGTTCTCAGGAACTTGAGGCGACGCGATTCGCTTTGCCTGTGCCCTTTGGGCGATTGCCTCCGGCACTGCGCTTTGCGCAATCGCCCCTTGCGCGGCCTCAAGTTGTGGCATTTGAGCTACACCAACCTGTGCAATCACTAACGGAAGTAGTAGGAAGCACCTCTGTTTGAGCTTTATTTCTGGTTTCATAATCCCTTAAACCCTTTTTAAAAAAGGGTAGAGCTAAGTACAACTCCTTATTAATAGGGGTCGGAAATCAAAAGTATGCCAAAACTGGGACGTGAATTATCGGTCTTGTCAATTCCAAACGCCTTTGTGGTGAGTGTACGCAAAGAAAGGGTAGAGCAAGAGGTGCTGTTATGAAGCCTCAGTTAGCTTAAAGATATTTATTTAGCGGAAAATAAACTATAAGTCAGAAAAATATAACAAAGTTATAAAAAATATCACACTTCTTAAATAAGTTTGTTATATTTATTTACATAAGGTAACAGACCTTAAACAATTCAGTTTGGAGTGCCAATTATGACAAACGCAACAAAAGTTACTGCTCCTGTAATCGAAGATCGTAATGCTTGGCGTTGGGGTTTCACACCTCAAGCAGAAATTTGGAACGGTCGCTTGGCAATGATTGGCTTCTTAGCAGCCGCTTTGATTGAAGTGTTTTCTGGTCAAGGTTTCCTACACTTCTGGGGCATCCTGTAAGTTTTAAGACTAGGGATTGCTTGTAAATAACTAACTAAAGGTAACAAAACTTAGGGAATTCTCTTTGGAGTGCCAACCATGACAAACGCAACAAAAGTTACTTCTCCCGTAATCGAAGATCGCAATGCTTGGCGTTGGGGTTTCACACCTCAAGCAGAAAATTGGAATGGTCGCTTAGCAATGATTGGCTTCTTAGCAGCCGCTTTGATTGAACTGTTTACTGGTCAGGGTTTCCTACACTTCTGGGGTATTCTGTAAGTTATAAGACTACGGATTGCCTAGCACTAATAGATAAATGAATAACTAAAAAACCTGGAGGTACTAGGGACATCCAGGTTTTTTAGTGTTTGCTTGTTCTTTGATTAGCACTCATGAACCAACCTCCTGCAAAAATAGATTGCTCGTGAGTGGAGAATACAGAACACAGAATGCAGGAAAAATTTTTAGTTCTGAACTCTGTGTTCTGATTACTTTGCTTGGATGACTTTTGCAAGAAGTCTAGTCACTTGTCAAAAAATCATAACAAATGACTTATAATTAATCATTAATGATTAACGGATGTACTCCTTAAGAACGCTGTTACGATTCGGGTGACGTAACTTACGAAGTGCTTTCGCTTCAATTTGACGAATTCGTTCGCGAGTCACATTGAAAATTTGTCCAATTTCTTCTAAGGTCTTCATGCGACCATCATCCAATCCGTAGCGTAATCTCAAAACATCACGTTCGCGAGGACTGAGGCTGTCGAGGACTTTTTCCAAGTCTTCCCGCAGGAGATTTTTAGAAACTTGGTCTTCTGGAGTCTCACCATCCGACTCAATAAAATCACCCAGTCGGGAGTCTTCTTCTTTGCCAATAGGCGTTTCTAATGAAATAGGCAGCTGTGCGGATTTAGCAATAAACCGCAGCTTCTCAATGGTCATTTCCATACGAGTGGCGATTTCTTCTTCGGTGGGTTTGCGACCCATTTCTTGAGAAAGCAGCTTAGTCGTTTTCTTAATTCGGGAAATGGTTTCGTACAGGTGAACCGGAAGGCGAATAGTCCGGGATTGATCAGCGATCGCACGAGTGATTGCCTGACGAATCCACCATGTTGCGTATGTAGAAAACTTGTAACCTTTTTCGTGGTCAAACTTTTCAGCGGCGCGAATCAAACCGAGACTGCCTTCTTGAATCAAGTCTTGGAAAGACAAGCCTCGATTCATATACTTTTTAGCAATTGAAACTACAAGGCGCAGGTTAGATTGCACCATCTTGTCTTTTGCCCTGCGACCAATATGCAGCCGATAGCGAAATTGTGGCAACGGTATTTGTACTGCCTCTGCCCATTCACTATCCTTAGGTTCACGAGCTAATTGCTGTGCAAGTTTTTCGCGTACTCGCTCTAATTCTAGTAAGTCGGCAATCTTCCGTGCCAATTCAATTTCTTCGTCTGCACGAAGCAGGCGAATTCGACCTATTTCTTGTAAGTAAAGACGAATCGAATCCTCGGTGTAATGCTTTTTCTTGGTTTGAGTCCGACGACGCGATTTAGCGGCTTTCCCAGACTTTGCGTCGTCCTCATCAGACTGAGGCTCTAAAAATTCATCGAGTTCGCCCTCATCGCCCGTCAGCAAGTCCTCTTCGTCGTCAATCAAGAGTTCTTCTAACTCAATCTCAGGCTGATTCATTATTTCTAGCTCATCAGGCTGATATATATTTTCGAGTACGTTGTTAGCCTGGTTCATGCCGCGTTCCTCATGCTCCTTGCAGAATCAATTACTTAAGATAAGATGTGTTTGCCGCTCTTAAAGTGAGCTATTTACCAACAGAAAACAGGGTTTTTGGTTATTTTGCCTAAGATTTTGTTGGAATTTTGACACCTTCCTCATGGAGTTTTACCCTGTAAGGGCAGGCTCCTTGAAGGGAAATTCCTATTCTTAGTCAACGCCATCTATGTTGCCGAGCAACATCCGTTTTAACTAGCTGGTCTAAAAAAGATACCGGAAGGTACCGGACTGCTAAAAAAAATTTACTACTCCATACAAATGAATATGACTGTTGGGAGATTCTTTTGTAAAGACTGTTCCGATTGTAGCCTGTTTCACAGAAATTGCACTGTCTTTGTGTGCTAACCATGAACTCATTAAGCAAGTTTAAGCGTGTTCTACGAAAGTTAAGACATTGAAAAAGGCACCCATACTTTTGTATTTTCTCCAAAAGTTTTTGGAATTGCAGTGGTATTCTCATTTCAATTAATGTTAGGTACACCTGCTGATATCTCGTTCAATGTATTACGTAGAATAATCTTTACTTAGAAACAGCATACATTTTAGTAACTCAAGTGAGAAAAAATGCGTATACCAATTTTTACACTTTCTTCACAAGTTACCGAGTGGAGTTCCGTTCGCCATATCACGAAAACCTAGTCAGAAAAGACTTGTTTAAGGCGGCTTTGTGCTTTCTTCCATTAGGCGTAGCATAGGCACCATGAATGCAAATTGAATAATGGTGGTGGTTTTTTGCTGTCACTTAACTTTGTTCTACCGATTCCCTTAACTTAGGAGTCAAGACTTTAGCAGAATCAGCTAAATGGCTAAGCAATTTAGATCTAGGATCTAGCCAGTCCGGTCTTAATCACACGTTAGCGCACTGTTGAAATTTCCACCTTATGATTCTTGACAAACTCTTCTTATTCTATACAAAGCTATTTTAATCAATTAAAAAAGGATTTGACAGTTAAGACTATCGATATTAACCTACTTAACGCCCAATTTTATAAAGTGAATGCAAAATATACTATAGCCGGCTAGAGGGCGCTGGAGAAACATATTTAACAAGACTACCACCAGAGTCCATCGCCATCGTCTCATAACTTTGGTTAATAGTACCACTTCCTTTTTCCTTGCTGGCAATGTTGGGAAAATAGGAGTGAAGTTGAGCGTGGGCGTTGCGCAGGGGTAGAGCGAACTATCGTCGGCAAGATATTGCTTAATCGAGTCAGATAAAGCGGGAGCATCCCAAAGCAAGCAAAAACCTTACTTACCCTCATCCCCTAACCCCTTCTCAAGAGCGGGATTCGGGGAATAAGAGTAGGACTTGACTCCCCTGTTCCAAATGGGGAGAGGGGTTGAGGGTGAGGGCAAAATGGCAAGTGTGTAAAATTGGGATGCTCCCGATAAAGCTAACAACCATATACGGATAGATTTTGCATTAGTTAGGGCAATTAATGTAGCAAATTATACTCGTTAATTTGAGGAATTAGCTATTGTCTAAAATTTGAATAATAAATAATTTTTATAATTGGAAGAAGTAACTTTGAATATTTTATATCTAAGCTTAATAAGCTAGATTGCCAAAGTTTTTAGTAGGGGTGCAAGGAGCGAAGACATACAGCCCTACACCCTAATTAAAAAATGACTACCTTGTTTATTTAATTAGAGCCAAGACTTGCTGGAAAATTCGGAGGTAGAATAACCTTGTCCACTACGTGAACGACACCGTTACTAGCTGGAATGTCTGCCTGAATGACTTTAGCATCGTTCACGGTAACTGTACTGGTGGTAGTATTAACCTTTAGTGTCACAGGGCTTCCCTCAACTGTTTTGACTTGTCCGGATGTCAGTTGGCTGGAAGTCACTTGTCCCGGTATAGCGTGGTAGCCCAGAAGCTTGACTAATTGTTGTTTGTTTTCTGGTTTGAGAAGATTGTCTACTGTACCTTTTGGTAAAGCTGCAAAAGCAGCATCCGTAGGAGCAAAGACTGTGTAAGGTCCTTGTTCAACCATTTGTTTAGTTAAGTCTGCGGCAAGCAATGCTTTACTTAACGTTGTAAAAGACCCCTGAGTTGATGCTGACTGTGCTAGTTGAGCCAAATTTTTGCTTGCTGTTGGCGTAGTCGGAGTTTGGGCAATTGGAGGAGCAGGTGTAGGAAGATTTGCTGGAGTTGCCGCAGTCTGAGGAGCGGTTGTATTCTCTACATTAGGTTGACCACAAGCAGACACAAGGAGACTACCCGCACTCATAACGCTAAAGGCTGCTTTTCTTAAAATACTTTTGCTCGCTTTCATACTTAATATGTATTGTTAAATTAAATCTTTGACTTTTAACAAAATTTAATAAAGTAAGTGAAATCGTCCCTCAGCCTTAAGACATAGATGAGCAAATCTTTCCAAAATGGGTTGATTTTTTAGCAAAATATTGCATTCGCCAACACAAATCCAACATCAAAACAATTCTAAATTCAAAATATGTCCTGCAGAGGTTGCACGGTACGGCGCAGCTCCTCCGCAGGAGGCACAGAATTGAAAATTAATACCGCATGGCTAAAGCCAGGGGCTTGAAACAAGGATGCTGCGCTTTTTTGTTTTCCATGTCTAAAGGTACGGGAGGGGCTTGCATCCTGAATTAATCAATTCAAAATCTTTTTCTTAAATTTTGAACGAGCGAATGAGCGAATTCAAAAGATGGTCATTTTATCTAGCCGTACTGGTAAAACTTTCAACTGGTGAGGTCACTGTCCTCCCCACCATACGTACTCGTTGGTCGGGGACGCCAGAAGGAGTGCAGTACTGGCGACTGTATGCCGTTTTGGGATTGAGTACTGGGGACGGTTGTTGGGGGAATGCCCCCGACTTGGTAATGGTCAATATTTCCCCGGACATAATTTTTCGTTTGATAACCATTACCCCAATCCCTAATCGCCAATACCCAGTCCCTTTTACTGTTCAATAGACTGTGCAACAAAATTTTGCAGCTTTTGAGAGAACCTACAGTGGTTATACTAGATATCCAAATCAGTTAAGTTGAGTTTAGAACCGTAGGTTTCAATGAATTCGCGCCGGGGTGCGACGCGATCGCCCATCAAAATCGTGAAAATCCGATCAGCTTCGGCGGCGTCCTCAATTTCCACTTGCTTAAACGTGCGAGTTTCTGGGTTCATAGTGGTTGTCCAGAGTTGTTCTGGCATCATTTCACCCAAACCTTTGAAGCGTTGGATGGTGTAGTTGGCGTTGTCGGGAAACTCAGCGAGGCGTTGTTGCAATTCGCGATCGCTATAGCAATAGTAATAATTCCGTCCCCGTTCTACTTTAAACAGTGGCGGACAAGCAATGTAGATATGCCCCTGTTCAATCAGCGCCCTTTGATACCGATAAAAGAAAGTTAACAACAGAGTCCGGATATGCGCTCCATCTACGTCAGCGTCAGTCATAATGACTATACGGTGATAACGCAGTTGCGATGCGTCGAATTCCTCGCCCTTAACTCCTAAACCGAGTGCTGTAATGAGCGCCTGAATTTCAGTATTTTTATAGATTTTGGCGTCGTCAGTTTTCTCAATGTTCAGGATTTTACCGCGCAGAGGAAGAATTGCCTGGAATCGGCGATCGCGTCCTTGTTTTGCACTTCCGCCGGCTGAGTCTCCTTCCACGATGTAAATTTCCGACTCTTTCGGATCTCTGGAACTACAATCTGCCAATTTTCCGGGTAAAGGTGAAGATTCCAGCACCGATTTACGGCGCACTAATTCCCGCGCATGTCGGGCGGCTTCTGCGGCTTTGAAAGCTTGGATGGCTTTCTCTAATACGGAATCAGCAACAGCAGGGCGAAATTCTAGGTACTCGGTGAGAACTTCTCCTACAAGAGAATCCACAATTCCCCGCACTTCAGTATTGCCGAGTTTGGTTTTGGTTTGCCCTTCAAACTCTGGATCTGGCACTTTCACAGAAATTACGCCCGTTAAACCTTCGCGGACGTGTTCGCCACTGAGGTTGGGTTCATTTTCTTTGATTTTGTTGCGCTTGCGGGCGATCGCATTCAAGGTGCGAGTCAGAACCGCCTTTAAACCTTCTAAGTGCGTACCACCATCTACCGTACGGATATTATTGGCAAAGCCTAGCACATTGTCTGTATAAGCATCCGTACACCACTGCAGGGCAACTTCTACTTGAACGTTGTTGCGTTCTCCATGCACAAAAATAACTTCTTCATGCAATGGCTGCTTATCGCTGTTCATATAGGTGACATACTCTTTGATACCACCTTTGTATTCATAGGTTTCTACTTTGGGTGTATCACTTTTAAGTAATTCCAGACGATTATCAGTAAAAGTAATTTTGACGCCAGCATTCAGATATGCTAATTCACGTAGGCGGCTTGCTAAAGTCGTGTAATCAAATTCAGTAACGGTTGTGAAAATTTGCGAGTCTGGTTTGAAGGTGACAGAAGTTCCGGTGCGGTTTTCTTTACAGGGCTTTGCTATCAGTTCTGTCACCGGAATACCCCGTTCGTAGCGCTGGGTATGAACCTTTTTATCTCGCCAAACTGTCACTTCTATCCACTCAGACAGGGCGTTGACTACGGAAACACCAACGCCGTGCAATCCTCCAGATACTTTGTAGCCACCGCTACCAAACTTTCCCCCAGCGTGCAGTACGGTTAACACAGTTTCCAATGCTGATTTTCCCGTTTGGGGGTGAATATCCGTAGGAATGCCCCGACCATCATCTGTTACAGTACAAGAACCATCAGCGTTGAGATCCACCTCCACATGGGTGCAGTAACCCGCCAAAGCTTCATCTATAGAGTTGTCCACCACCTCGTAAACTAAATGATGGAGTCCTCGCGGACCGGTAGAACCTATGTACATTCCCGGTCTTTTGCGGACGGGTTCCAGACCTTCCAGAACTTGAATCTGAGCGGCACTGTAACTGCTCGTCATGAAAATTCTCCTGTTACGTGGGGTTAAACTCGCCCAAAGGGGCAAAATACAAAAACACTCCAAAATTCTAACACAAAAGGCTTGATGGCGACCGTAGGGCAACCTGAAGAGAAGTTTATGATAGGGATATACCCAATCATTTCTATAAGTTATCCCATAAGTTATCAATAATTACTGTTGAGTGTTGAGTGTTCACCAAACTATTGACTCATGACTAAATTGATTGTGATTTGTGGCGCAACAGCAACAGGAAAATCGGGATTGGCGTTAGATTTGGCGATGCGCCTGGGTTCAATAATTCTTAGTGCAGATTCTCGTCAGGTTTACCGCGAGTTTGATATTGGCACCGCTAAGCCTACAGCATCTGAACAAAAGTTAGTACCGCACTATTTAATAGATATCTGTCAGCCCACAGACATGATGACAGTTGCAGATTATCAAGAGCAAGCACAAGCGTTAATTGCTTCCCTCACTCCCTCCCTCACTCCCTTCCTCACTCCCTCACTCCCTCCCCCCTTCCTCCTCGTTGGTGGTACCGGTTTATACATACGTTCTATTACACAGGGAATGAAGATTCCTAGAGTAGCACCACACAAGGAATTGCGATCGCAACTGGAATCTCTTAACCAAAGGCAATTGTACGCTATGTTGCAACAAGTTGACTTTATTGCAGCACAAAAGATTCATGCCAACGACTCAGTGCGGACTTTAAGAGCATTGGAGGTATTTTATGTGACTGGTCGCCCAATTTCCGAGCAGCAAGGAGAGAATCCGCCGGATTATCCAATTTTGCAAATTGGTTTAGATTGTGATCCTGCTCATCTTGGCGATCGCATTGCACAACGTACAGAGAAAATGATTGCAGATGGTTTGGTAGCAGAGGTAGAATATCTTTGCCAGAAATATGGTGTTGATTTACCTTTACTCAATACTTTGGGATATCAAGAGATCAAGCAATATTTGGCTGGGGATATTTCTTTAGATAAAGCAAAAGAATTAACTGTTTTACACACGCGGCAATTTGCCAAGCGGCAACGCACCTGGTTTAGAGCATATCCTCAGATTAAGTGGTTTGATGCCGAAAGCCCTAATTTATTGGAAGAAGTATGGCATGACGTGCATAAATTCATAGATTTTTCATAAATGCTTTCCGTAAATGTGCTAACCTTATCTAAATAATCTGTTAAACTACATTAACTCAAATAAAAAATGTCCGGGTGCGTCTTATAAGTCATGAGCTATTATTCTTGAATAAGAAATAACTGTTGCCTGATTAAAGGAAAAGGCAAGGTATTTATTTAACCAAAAATATGAACAAGAGATCCACAATCTTATTACTGTTTGCTTCTTCAATACTAAATATTTTATTTTTTTTGCTTGGTATTTTATTTCTTATTAAAAAAGGTGGTTTTCAATATTTATCTAAAAAAGTTTCTCGTAAAAGATCTGAAGAAGAATATTACGATCCATACTATCTCCATAAAAAAAGTCAGTTTGAATTGCTACCTAAATCGGATTTAGACATTATTTTTCTAGGAGATAGTTTGACTGAAGAAGGTCAATGGTCAGAGTTATTAGAAAATCCTAATATAAAAAACCGTGGTATTGGTGGTGACACAACAGATTTGATATTGAATCGCCTAGACACGATATTAGCGTCGCAACCCCAGAAAGTTTTTTTAATGGTAGGTATTAATGACCTGCTTGGTTTAGGTAAAACTGTTAAAACTATAGAACAAACAATACTTGTATACTCTGCTATTTTGACTGAGTTTAAAAACAAACTCCCGAATACAAAAGTATTTATTCAAAGCGTTTTACCAGTAAATAACAAGACGACTCGTTACTGGCAAGATAACAATAATATACTACAGCTAAATTTACAATTGAAAAATCTAGCGAAAGAGTTTTCTTATGAATATATAGACGTTTATTCTCATTTATCTGATTCTGAGCAAAAATTAGATATTTGTTATACAGAAGATGGACTGCATTTAAATGGTCGAGGATATTTAAAGTGGAAACAAGCTGTTGAGGGATATGTGAACGCCTCCTGTACAAACGTTTCAAAAAATATTTCTACCGGAGACGTTCTTACAGAATATCAGGGTCAATCCCTATAGCCCTTAGTCTTTCTGCTAGTAATTGAGCACGATGTTCCGCTTGAAAAGCACGATTTTCTGCTTGAGAAGCACGATATTCCGCTTGAGAAGCACGCTCATCTCCAGTTGGTACAACAACACCATCTTCATAACACCAACGTAACCAAACATCTTCCCTACCTTCAAATTGTCCTTGCCAAAGAGTCAAACCTAACCCAACTTGTTCTAACCAAGTTTCTGTCGTTTCAAAGTAGCGCCTTCCCCTGAGTTCATAAACCCGTAACACTTGTCCTAATTGCTGAGTAGGGTCATATACGATGTAGTAACTCACTCGCATATGTTCATAAATTCCTAGTTTTTTCCCTAGTTCATCACCTTCTTTGTTTGAGACAATTTCAATTGCAACTTCTGGAGGCTTGCCAAAACGCCAAACCATATAACAACGATTTTGCTTCTCCCACCAATTTTTAGGGACTTGGGCGTCTAAGCTGAGGAAAACATCGGGTACTATGGGAGGCTGAAGGTCTGTATAATAAACGCCAACATTGGCTGCGGCTAGAAAAGTTTGACCTTGTAAAGAACTGTAAAGAGAGCTAACTAAGAGACGTTGTTGTTTTTCAGAGGCAAAATTATCCACAGGCGTGTCATCTTCAGTGATTAGCAGGTTGGCATCTGGCACATAGAAATCATCATTATTGATTAAAAATTGCTCCACCATAAGTTTATCCACCACTTAAGAGCGCTATATCTAGGTTAGTTGATTGGAGAAGGAGAGTTCATTAGTCCGTCAAGCTGTAAATGCAAGTCTTCCTGCTGTCGCTTGCCCATTTTTGTTGCAACAACAGCCGTTAACCGCAATCTTTGGGAAGCTATGATAAACACCGTACATGGTAGAGTAAGTAGTTGTCTTGTACAGCTATGGATAAGTTATATGTAGCAGTAGACCCAGATAATATATAAATTATTAGCACCTACTATCGCTGGCTTTGCAGGTGTAGCTGCATTTTTATAGGAAGTCGGCAAAGTCGTTCTCGCCCTAGGACAAAACCACCTATGCTTACCCAAGACAAACAACAACGCAACTGGAAACCCATCATCAAGCAATTTGAGGCTGTGGTTGGCAAAAATGGCGTAGTCCAACGCCGCGAAGAACTCATTACATACGAGTGCGATGGACTCACTAGCTATCGTGAGCGTCCGGCTGTGGTAGTATTGCCAAGAACGACAGAACAAGTCGCAGAGGTAGTGAAGATATGCGATCGCCACTCCATCCCCTTCATCGCACGCGGTTCTGGTACAGGTTTATCCGGTGGGGCGTTGCCAGTTGAAAACTGCGTTTTGATTGTAACTTCTTTAATGCGGCAAATACTTAAAGTGGATTTGGAAAATCAGCAAGTAATTGTGCAGCCGGGAGTGATTAACAGTTGGGTAACGCAAACAGTCAGTGGTGCTGGTTTTTACTACGCTCCCGATCCTTCCAGCCAAATCATTTGCTCAATTGGTGGTAACGTGGCAGAAAACTCTGGTGGGGTGCATTGTTTAAAGTACGGTGTCACAACCAACCACGTTTTGGGATTGAAACTCGTCCTTCCTGATGGTTCAATTGTAGATGTGGGGGGACAAATTCCTGAAATGCCTGGTTATGACTTAACAGGTGTATTTGTAGGTTCTGAAGGGACACTAGGAATTGCCACAGAAATTACTTTGCGAATTCTCAAAAGTGCAGAATCAATTTGTGTGCTTTTAGCAGACTTCACAAGCATTGAAGCAGCAGGGGCAAGTGTTTCCGATATCATCAGCGCCGGAATTATTCCTGGTGGTATGGAAATTATGGATAACCTCAGCATCAACGCTGTAGAAGATGTGGTTTGCACAAATTGTTACCCGCGTGATGCGATCGCTATTTTATTAGTAGAAATCGACGGTTTAGCTGTAGAAGTTGCGGCAAATAAACAGCGCATTGCGGAAATTTGTAAAAAGAATGGTGCGCGAAACATCACAATTGCTAGTGATGCAGAACAACGCTTGAAAGTGTGGAAAGGACGCAAAGCAGCTTTTGCTGCAGCAGGTCATGTCAGCCCAGATTATTATGTACAAGATGGTGTTATTCCACGCACTCAGTTACCCTACGTACTAGCAGAAATTGAAGCATTAAGTCTGAAATATGGGTATCGCATTGCTAATGTATTTCACGCTGGCGATGGTAATCTTCATCCACTAATTCTGTTTGATAATTCCATTCCTGGTGAATTAGAAAAGGTAGAAGAAGTCGGAGGAGAAATTCTTAAGCTTTGTGTCAAAGTCGGTGGTAGTATTTCTGGAGAACATGGCATAGGTGCAGATAAAAAGTGCTATATGCCGGAAATGTTTACAGAAGCTGATTTAGAAACTATGCAATTGGTACGGCAAGCATTTAATCCTAAAGGTTTGGCAAATCCAGGCAAGATTTTCCCTACACCACGCACTTGTGGTGAAGCAGCAAAAGCTATGGGTGAGATTGCTAAAAAGTTTGAGGCAGTGGAAAGATTTTAGCAAAGACGCGAAGTATACCTTTGCGTCTTGAGCGTAGAGCGCGAAATAATTCAAAAATTTGCCAACAAGTTAAGGACTTGCAAATTAAAAAATATCCAACTTTTTTTGTGGGATGGGCTTCTAGCCCGTCCTATAGACTGGGCGGGCTTTCCGGTCCACCCCACAAGATTAGATAATTTATTTGTTGGAAATCTCTTTAAAAGAAATTAAAAGAAAGCTTCTACATTGTGTCGATAGGCGATCAAGGCGTGCCCGCCCTGCTCCTCTTTCAATTCCGGTAAAATAACATCAGATGCTTCTAATGAAACAATGGTCTTGATTTCAATATTGGTATTGTACCCTGCCATGTCTCCCAAGCGTCTTCCATGCCCACCCTCACCCTGTACTTGACTAATGGTGTAGCCGCTGACATCATGCCTTTTGAGCAGCTTGACAATACGGTCTTTCAGCACTGTTTCAGCAATGATGGTGACCAGGACGGCGGGTTCGACGGGACTAGCTGAGTTTGACATCGAGAACTCCAGAGAATAGGTTTTGGCTTTTATCAGCATCGATGCTCATTTTACCTCTACAATGCACAGTAGCGAGTCAATGAATTAGCTTAAACAGATAGATGACTAGGTGAAAAACGTCTATCCGGACATTACGATGCAATGATCAAACTGAATAACCCGAATGGATTCGGGTTTGTAGCGTAATACAGCGTTGCACTTGCAACTGCAACAGACAACTCACATTGGAGTAAGACAGATGGATATTCAAGTTGCTACCAAATATTACATTGCCAACAAGCCAGTACAGCATAAAGCTTTAGGTTTAATGCTGATCGTCGATTTGTACCCATCCAAAGTTGGCACTGTGGGTGTGAAACTTCCTAACGGAGTAGTTATGAATTGCGAACTGAAGTTTCTGGATGAACCAGATAAAACAGCTAATAAAACAGCTAAAAACCTTTAGGCTTTGGAGGAATCAGCTTTATTCGCACGTTAAGTAGGTCGGCGTGAATATTTATCGTTGAGACAAGGCAGCTATGCTGAAGGGAAGAGGGTTTTAGCTAAGTTTACTTTTTGTTACATACTTCTGTTTATTTGCGCCTTTGTACTTAAGTCGTTCCCAGGCTAAGCCTGGGAATGCCTTACTGGAGGCTCCGCCTCCCCCTACAAATCAATCAACTCCACTTGCACCAACCCAGACTGGCTCATGTAATTCTTATAGCTAGAATACATACTATCAGAAAATTGGGTCTAAAACCTCGCCCATAAGGTGCGGCTTTGTGACACAATATGGATAGGTTGCTAACCGTGAGAACGATGAGGAAACAGGTTTAACGTCCTACTCCGTAATCTCAAAATTCCTAGCTATCAATGGTATTAAAATCCACACAGTAAGGACGAAAAGAAATTGAATATATACCGTGGGACACACGGAAATCCACGCTTGGGGAGTAGTCCATAAGAGTGCTTGCCTTATAGGTGTAGTCGGACTAGGATGAAACTGTAAGACCAAAGCCAGCATTGCTAGCAGAGGCAGGATTCAGCCCAAGAATCCTCGCGGCTTAGCCCGAGGAGTGTCAAATGCGAACCATTGCGGAAATAAATGACAAAATCAGCCGCAAGCAAGCGGTAGTATTAACCGCTCTTGAATTAAAAGCAAGAGTTGCAGAAGTTGGTGTTACTAAAGTTGCTAAGGAAGTTGATGTCATCACCACTGGTACTTTTGAACCGATGGAATCTAGCGGTGCAATTATTAATTTAGGACATACTGACCCGCCGATAAAAATCCGCCGTTGCTGGTTAGATGGAGTACCCGCATACTCTGGTTTTGGCGCAGTAGATTTGTACTTAGGTGCAAGTTGCGCGGTGGAAGTGATGGACGGGGAAGAAGTCCGGGAACGCGGTGGTGGTCATGTGATTGAAGATTTGATAGCTGGTAAAGCTGTACACGTACGATCGCTAGGACAAGTTACAGATTGTTATCCCAGAGCAAGTTTTGAAACGACGATTACTCGTGAGACGATAAACCAGTTTTATTTATTCAATCCCCGCAATCTTTATCAAAATTTTATAGTTGGTGTGAATGGCGGCGATCGCCCACTCTACACATACCTCGGTCCTTTACAACCGCGTTTGAGCAATGCTGTTTACTCTAACCCTGGTGCCATTTCCCCCCTACTCAACGACCCAGATCTGCAACTTATTGGAATTGGGACGCGAATTTTCCTAGGCGGCGGTATTGGTTATGTTGCTTGGGAAGGTACGCAGCACTTTCCCTTACAAAAGCGCTTACCCAATCGTACACCTATTGGTCCGGCTGCGACTTTATCTTTAATTGGTGATGCCAAGCAAATGGATACTCGTTGGGTGCGTGGGTGTTACTTCAAGAGTTACGGTCCTTCTTTAATGTTGGGAGTGGGTGTACCACTCCCGGTGTTGAACGAAGAAGTCGTTGCAAGATGTGCAGTTCAAGATAAAGACTTGGTAGCCCCGATAGTAGACTTTTCTATTCCCCGGCGCGTCCGCCCTACTTTTGGTTTAGTCAGTTACACCCAACTCAAATCAGGGCGGATCACCATAGAAGGCAGAACTGTGCGCGTTGCACCTCTTGCAAGTGCATTTCTCTCCAAGCAAGTTGCTGTGGAGTTGAAACAATGGATTTCATCAGGTGATTTTACCCTAACAGAGCCTGTAGCCCCAATTGAGATGGAGCGGTCTTTTCTTCCACAAGACCGATGGACGGAGTTTTAATAAGAGGACAAGGGGAGTGAGGGAGTGAAGGAGTGAAGGAGTGAGGGAGTGAAGGAGTGAAGGAGTGAGGGAGTGAAGGAGTGAGGGAGTGAGGGAAACTTCTCTAGTACTCGACCAACTCAAAATTGACGGGTCGAGACTGACACGGGGACATGGTGACACGGAGACGCGGGGAATTTTGTGTCCCCGCAAAGTTTCCTTGGCGAACCACTAGCTCTCTCCCTCTTTCCCTCTCTCCCTCTCTCCCTCCCTCTCTCCCTCCCTCCTCTTCCCTACTGTTCCGGTGGCTTCGGGCGCTTGACAGGCTTAGGAACGGGTTTTGTAGATACAGGTTTTGACGTCGCAGAGGAGTCGCCTGTTTTCCGCACTGGACGTGGAGTTTCGCCACTGCGTTGTTTTGCAGGAAATGGTTTCCTTCCACCAGGACGACGACCACCCCCTCCTGGTCTTCGTTGCGGTGGTCTGCGCTTTTTGGGTAAATCAGCGATCGCCTCAGCGCTTTCTACAACCAATTCGTCAGCTTCTCGCTTGACTTTCAAGTCCCAAAACTTACTAACTGCTTTGGTTTCAAGCTTACCTTTAATTTTCAACTTGAAATACTTTGGTTTGTCATCTTGTTTGCGGGCAGCTTGCTTAATTTTAACCACCAAGTGTTCACTTTCAAAAGATTGATAAACCACCTCGCCACGAACAGAAAAACCACCATCTGGAAGTTCTGATGAGGGTACGACTGCATTTGATGAACCATTAGCGGGTGTTTGCAAATCTTGTGTAGCTGAATCTTCTTCATCAGCCGTTTGATGTTTAGCTAAGTTTTCTGGCTCCCAAACTCCTACAATTTGTACGTGCAATTTGTCGTTTTCCTGTCGAGTACGTGGATAAACGACCCACAGATGTTCTTTTTCCAAGTCCAAATGATTTTTAACTAAACTCATAATCCGACCCAGAAGGACGGCATCGAGTTCTGCGCCATCTGAGGTGAACATTGCACCTTGAGTGAATTGTTCGCTGCTGGCAACGTAACGACCTCGTACTAAGCCAATGGCTCGGTACTGCATTGGTTCACTGGGAGGTGGAATCGGTTGCAGCCGATTTACTAAGTTTTCATCATTGGCAGTTTCGTTTGAGATCACAGGCGAATCTTCTGTTTGAGAAGTTGGGTTCGCTGCATTTACATTTGCAGCTGCATCATTGCTGTTTAAAGCTTCTTTAGAAGCAGCTGAGTTAGACGATTCAGGCGACGGCATCAGGTCGGAAGTCATAAAAACTCCTTGCGGCGGAGACACATCCCATTGTGGGATTTTACGAAGGCAGCTGGAAAGAGCGTTTGTGCGGCGCTTGTAAGTATATTTCCTTTCAAGACAACCTATCTCAACGCTCTGTACGATACTAAAGACGCGAAATTTCGCATACACGCACTAAATGTGTAATTTAGCGCCTTTACACTAGTTTCGGAAGCATAACATAGCTAAAATTCAGACTATTCCTCCTAAAGTCAACACTTGTATGGATTGCGTACATTGCTTTTTGTTATAAAATTCACAAACAATTCACGGGATTCCGCAAAGTTTTTAAAATTTTTAATTTTCATGTTTTTTGTAAACGATAATGTCATTAGAGTTTAAGGACGGTTTTGTGTCTAAACCTCGCAATCGCTGGATAGTCAATGTAATTTTGCTGCTGGCAGTTCTTGCTTTTGTCGGAGTTTCAATAGTGCCCCTCATTGGAGCGTTTGATCAAACGCAAAGCTCAACTCAACAGTCCGCAAACACAAGAAGTGGTTCGCCTTCTTCTGATCAAAAATCAAAGCTGGAAGATGCAGCACGCGGTTATGAACAGGTTTTGCAGCGGGAAAGCGAAAACCAAACGGCGCTGCGAGGCTTGCTTGAGACTCGTTTACAGTTACTCAGCTTAGGTGTCGGTGACATCAAGAGCATTATTGAACCTTTAGAAAAGTTAGCAAAGCTGAATCCAGAACAAACAAGATACTCAGTGCTGCTGGCTCAAGCGAAGCAGCAAATTGGCGACAAGGAAGGAGCTGCTCAAGCTTACCGTTCTGTTCTGCAAAATAAACCTGGCAACCTTGAGGCTTTACAAGGAATGGTAGGTCTTTTGCTGTCTCAAGGTCGCCCTGAAGCAGCTGTTGGTTTGCTGCAAGATACTCTCAATAGTGCAAGTCAAGCAAATAAAGTTCAGCCTGGAAGTGTGGATACAGTCGCTGTACAAGTGCTCTTGGGTAACGTACACGCCTCCCAAAAACGCTATGCTCAAGCTCTTAGTGTCTATGACGAGGCAATAAAGAACAATCAACAGGATTTTCGTCCCACTTTAGCCAAGGCGATGCTTCTTAAAGAACAGGGCAAAACTGACGAAGCAAAAACTTTGTTTACCAAAGCTGCGGCTTTAGCACCAACCCAGTACAGAGACGAAATTAATAAGCAAGCAAGTGAATCCCCCTCTCCTACTTCAACGCCAACGCCGAGTAGCACTCCATAAAGAGATGAGGGAGTAAGGGAGTGAGGGAGTGAGGGAGAGACTGCTAATGCCTGAATTTTGAATTTTCAATTGATTTGTCCTCCCCACATACCAATTTGAAAAAAGAATGCGACAGATACACACTCCCAAACCCAAGTTATATCTAGCTTTTTGAATTTTGAATTTTGAATTTTGAATTGGTGTTGCCTCATGCTCCCTCGATAGCGGCTACGACACCAAACAAAAGAAACAAAAATCCACCAATGAAGGTGAGTTTCCGCTCAGAAATTCGCCCTGCTAGCATTCTGCCACCAATGACAGCAACGGCAGCACAAATGGCGTGTCCTAAAATTGCACCCGTTGTTACTCCAATGGCGTTATTTCCTGCAGCTAAAGCAATTGTGGCAATTTGTGTGCGATCGCCCCACTCCGCCATAAATGTCAAGACAAAGGCTTCTGTTAAAATTGCTAAAGCATTTTTCTTTTTCGGCAGTTGCATCTCTGCCTGTTTCACCACAGCTTCTGCTTCTTCTACAACTTCCTTATCACAACTAAAAGCAGGCATTCGACTTGCATCGTAAAGCAGCTTTATTCCAAAGCCAAGAAATAAAGCTATCTCAGCATGATGAATATAAACTTTTGGAAGTATAGAAACTGCTTGTCCTAGGACAACTGAAAGAATTGTCATAGCAGCTAAAGCCGCTGTCACACCCGCAAAAACTAGCCGCCGCGAGTGATGCATCGCTAAAATCACGGCGATGAAAAATGTTTTATCACCTAGCTCGGAAACCGTAATTAGTAACAAACCCGCAGTAAAAGCTGTTAACACTCTTTCAAGCTCCTTCAGAATTTTTACCTTGGTGAGCTTGATGTGAGCGATGAGACTCCACCAAGCTCACACTTTTTTGTTTGTGTGAACTTAGTGAAGGTCTCACTTCCAAGAATTTATCCGCTCTCAATTGTCGGTCTTTGAGTACTTTTCGTATTCTCAAAGCTGAGAGCCTTACATTTCTCGTCACCTGAACCAGGCTTATTGCCAGTATGTTGACTCAGGTGTACTGGCTAATATGATTGCCAGCAGCTACTCCCCTTCTTTTCATAAGTAATTATACATCTATCCACAGTTTGAGTAAAGCAGTAGGGATTCGGGATTCGGGATTCGGAAGAGTATTGCCCAGTTCCCAGTCCCCATTCCCCATTCCCCAATCCCCAATCCCCAATTCAATACTTCCGTTCTTGTGGCTTAAACATCGTAATCGCCACTGGACGATATTGAAGATCAATTCCTGCTGGCGAATAATAAGCCATTGTGTGCTTCAAGAAGTTGGTATCATCCCGTTCGGGGTAATCTTCGCGGAAGTGAGCGCCGCGACTTTCCTGACGATTTAAGGCGGATTCTAGAATCATCCGCCCCACTACCATCAGGCTCCGCAATTCCAAAGCTTCCACGATTTCTGTATTCCAGCAACTCCCTTTGTCATCTAAATATATTTGCGAATACTGCTGTTGTAATTTTTCTATTTTATGTAGACCTTCACGCATGAGTTTTTGTGTACGAAACACGCCGCAGTACTGAGTCATATCATCTTGGAAGGTTTGACGGATTTCGTTAATGCGGAACTTCCCAGGCTGTTCTAGCAGAACCTGAATTTGTTGCTGAGCCTCGGTGATGTAGCGTTGCTCATCCAGAGTTGGTAACTTGCGTTTTTGCACAAATTGTGCTATTTTAGCTCCGGTTCTACGTCCATAAACCACACATTCCAACAAGGAATTACTGCCGAGGCGATTTGCGCCATGTACGGAAACACAAGCAGTTTCCCCAGCGGCAAAGAAGCCATCAACCAGACCATCACCACTACTGCGGACTTGACCATCGGTATTGACTGGGATACCACCCATGCAATAGTGGATGGTGGGGCGTACTGGCATAGGTTGAGTCACTGCGTCAACACCCACTAAGCGATGTGCTTCCTCCCAACAGAAGGGGACACGACTCATAATTTTTTCTTTACCCATATGCCGCAGGTCGAGATAAACAAACGGACCACCAGCACTACCATCGGGATGAACACCGCGACCTGCACGAATTTCGTAGGCGATCGCCCGTGAAGTAATATCACGCGGAGCAAGTTCCATGCGGCTAGGAGCGTATCTTGCCATAAAGCGTTCTCCCTCAGAGTTGATCAGATACGCCCCTTCTCCGCGCACAGCTTCTGAAATCAGCACCCCTACCGGATATAGTCCTGTGGGATGAAATTGCACAAATTCCATGTCTTCTAAGGGCAACCCAGCCAGGGCAGTCATTGCCAGACCATCACCAGTGGAAGCATAATCATTAGAGGTGGTGTTGTAAACACGACCATAACCACCAGTCGCAAACATGATCGCCTTAGCCCGCACCACTTCAATGTGTCCATCCAAAATGTGGTACATCACCAGACCTTTTGCCTGACCCTCTTCCAGAATCAGGCGCATCACGTACCACTCTTGATAAATTTGCACACCATATCGCCGCAAATTATTCACCAATTCGTGTAAAATCGCGTGACCAGTCTTATCAGCGGCGTAGCAAGTGCGGTTGTGAGAATGTCCGCCAAAAGCACGTTGAGCAATGCGACCATCAGGTAAACGCGAGAACAAAACGCCCATGTGTTCTAGGTCAATCACCACATCTGGTGCTTCACGCGTAAGAATTTCCACTGCATCTTGATCCGCCAAATAATCGGAACCCTTCACAGTGTCGAAAGCATGAGCTTCCCAAGTGTCACTAGAATCAACATTTTTCAAAGATGCAGCCATCCCACCTTGCGCCGCGACTGAGTGGGAACGAATCGGGTGGGTTTTGGCAACTACAGCCACATTCAAACTGGGGTCAGTGCGGGCAATTTCTACTGCAGCGCGACACCCAGCCAACCCACCTCCGACAATAATCACATCATGTTCAAGCATAACTAGCCCCCGACTAAAAAAAAGCTATAGCTGTTCTATTGTAAAGACGCGATAGATTGTATCTCTAAAAAAAAATTCCCCGCCAGCAGACAGGGATATTATGTCAATTCTGGATTTTGGAGTAGGGAGTGAGGGTTGTTAGTTATTAGTTATTTTTTACCACTAACCAATAACCACTCCTGTATCTAAAATCCATTCAGCTAGTTGCTTGTACAGGTTGTTGCTGAGAAATATTACCAGGTATTGGTTCCATTGTTGTGCCAGGTTCTACAGGGGACACCTCAATGTGATTTAGTAAGGTGGTTACGAAGGCAAAAAGCAAGAAAGGCAACGATAGTAGAACTACGAGTCCGACAGTGGCTAAAGCATAAACCGGTCGTCTAGCACCCATCAGCGCCAAAGCTGACGCCAAACTTATCGTAATGGTAATCAACCAAATAATGATTTGACCGTAGATATCCCCGAAGGTAAGGGTACAGACAAACCGATACTTTTGAATGTTATTCGTCATAATTTGCCTCTAGCATCTCCTTAGGTTCTACCTTAGAACCATGTTTGGATTTCCGACGATTTTTAAATATTTTTGAAACAATTGTAATATCGCTTCACAATTGTCACCTATTTTTTCTATATGAACATGGCAATTTTACCTATAGTCTATTAGCTCTCAAACAGTTCTAATACAATGAGAGCTAATTGAATGAATAATATTATATTAATTATTCTTAATTAGAAATTAAGGTAATTATTTTAAAATTGCTATAGATGTTGCACCTTACATAAATAAGCTTAGTTGGGTGAAAGTTATTTGATTGTCAGATTGGCGATCGCGCTTTTGTGCTGCATCTTTACAGGCGATCGCCCTGCTCTAGCTGTTTAAGTTTCATCTGTAAGTCAAAATCATCACTACTCACAATTGTTTCTAAGTCAGCGATTCTTTGCTCTAAAATTTCTATTTTCTGCTGAGCCAAATAGTTACTTTTTGATTTTTTATCATCAGAACGCCACACAGCAGCAGTACCCACTGCGGCACCTGTGATAGTAGCTAAAGGTATAATCGCACCACTTTTGGTAACTGCTGAAAGCGGAATACAAATTGCTAGCATTCCTACTGCAATACCCCAAATTCTTGAGGTAGTAGCAACTCGCACGTCTTTATATTCTTCCAGGTCTTTTTTTAATTTTTTACCCATAAGTTTATTTTAGCGCCATTTTCTAATACCTTGGCATGAACTTCTATAAAAATGCTTCCTACCATCGGGTTAAGTATATTTACTTTATAAATAAATAATTAAATAAGATTGCTGTATATTGATGAGTTGTTACACAATTGTTACTTAAAAACATATCTATGACAACGACATCGTATATTTTTGTAGCTGGAGCTAGTCGCGGCGTTGGTTTAGAAATTGCCAAGTGTTTGATCCAACAACAGCTAAAGGTAAAAGCACTTCTTAGAACAGAAGCATCTCGTGCTGAACTAGAAGCAATCGGCATCAAGATAGTTCTGGGAGACGCTTTAAATGTCGATGATGTAGAACGTGCCATACTGACAAATGAACCCGTTTATGCAGTTATAAGTACAATTGGTGGTTTACCCAAAGACGGTGAAAGAGCAGATTATATAGGTAATAAAAATCTTATTGATGCAGCAGTCAAAGCAGGAGTGCAAAAATTTATTCTTGTTTCTTCTATTGGTAGTGGAAATAGTGTCGTTGCTTTGCCTCCCCAAGTTTTGCAAACATTAGGACCTGTTTTAGTAGAAAAGGAAAAAGCTGAACAACACTTAATTAAAAGTGGGCTAACTTACACCATTATCCGTCCTGGTGGACTTGTGTCGGAACCCGCAACTGGAAATGGAGTTTTAACCGAAGATCCACGCATTGCTGGTAGCATCCATCGTGCAGATGTTGCTCAGTTAGTTTGTCGATGTTTGAATTCTGAACTTGCTAACAATAAAGTTTTCTCAGCGGTAGACCGAAATATGCTGTATGGGCAACCTGAATTTGAGGAATTTAGCTTGAATTAGTTATTCGTTATAAGTTTATAACCTAAGGTCGGTGAGTTTAGGGACTTCCAAATAAAAAAGTATCCAAAAACTCTTGTGGAACGGGGTCTCGCCCGTTCAGATCAAGGGCGGGCAGGGATGCCATTGGTGCCAACTTAGCGTTGAAACCTTTATTCCACGTTGATTTTACCCCACCCCCGTAAAGCTACGCTTCACATCCCCTCCCCTTGCTAAGGCTATGCGTTACCCGGAACTTTCTTAACAATCTTAAAAGCCTTGCCTTATAACCGTTACAAGGCTTGCATTTTCTCCCATACTTGACAAAGAAGCCCTTACTGTTCTCAAGAAAAACTTGATTTTATTGAGAATGGAAAACGTAGTTTTGAGGCTTTGGTGTTGGGAGAGCGATCGCTCTCTCAAATGTTAAGAAAGATCCGGGTAATGGATAGTTGCTAAGGGGAGGGGCGGTTTTGGCGTAAGACAAAACCGGGGTGGGGTGAAGCGACAATTGTGGACGAGTATAACAAGGCATGATATGTCGTAACGACAAGGGTTTTGGCTTAAGTTGACACGTATGCAGGGATGCCCACCCTACAAAATGGATAATTTATTTCTTGGAAAGCCCTTAGAGGTGAAATTTAGAATAGACCCTCTTGCCAAAAGGCAAAACTTACCCTCATCCCCAACCCCTTCTCCCAACATTGGGAGAAGGGGAACGTATTTCACGCGTCCCTCTCCCAAACTTGGGAGAGGGATTTAGGGTGAGGGTAAAGATTCATGCAAGAACTCTAATGAAAATTTCACCTAGCCGGCTGTGACTTTACCCGCTTGAGTCTCTCGTTCTTCAAGGCGGCGAGGGGGTCGCTTACAGACGTAATTGCTTGGGGGCGGAATTGTAGTGAGGGGTTTTGCAGCACTTTCAGGGCTTTTTCCAAGTCTGTGACAACTGTGTCCAATTCTTTTGTAGATACCTGGTTAAGATTTTCCTGCAAACTTAAACTGATATCACCCAAAGCATACGCTGCACTGTAGCGAACTGTTTCATCTGTGTCTTGCAAACGAGCAACTAAAGCAGGTACTGCTCTTAAAGCTGCTTTGCCAATACTCCCTAAAGCAGAGCCAGCGCTTTGGCGCATCCAAGGATCTTCATCCTGTAACTTTTTGATTAAAGCAGGTACAGCAGATGCAGCATCTTTTCCCATAGCGCGTAAAGCATGGGCTGCACTGTAGCGTTCCCATTTTTTCTCGCTGTCTAAAGCAGCGATATAGTGAGGAACGTAGGCTTGTTTGCCAATTTTCGCGATCGCTTGCACTGCATGAGAACGAACAGTAGCATCTTTGTCATCTATTGCTCGTACTAGGGGGACTGCAGCTTGGGCGGCGGCTGGTCCAATTTTACCGAGAATCATTGCAGCAGTTGCACGCACTTGGGCATCGCTATCCTGCAAAGCTGTAATTAAGGCGGGGACGGCTGGTTTACCCACAGTTGCTAAATAATCTATTGCAGCAGAACGCTGTTGAGGGTTCTTTAACCGTTGGATATAAGAACTAATTTGTGTTTCAGTCTGTGCTTGTGCCGAAGTCGTATTTATGACTAGTAAAGGTGATGAAAGACAGACTAAAGCGATCGCTATTTGGGATGCAATGACATTGAAGCGCAGTTTCTGGGTATATCTAGTCACAGGCATGATTCTAGAAATTTATTGAAAAATCCTTGTAGTTACCCTATATCATGCCTTTGTACTTGCTCGCAATTCTCGCTTTACCCCACCCCGGTTTGTAAGAGCGCCAAAACCTCCCCTCCCCGAAGCTCGGGGAGGAGATTAAGGGGTGGGGTCAAATCAACGTGGAATCAAGGCTTAAACGTTAAGTTGACACCAATGGGTGTAATATCATGTTCGGCTAATTAGTTATAATTCCCACGTTGACTGAACCCCACCCCTTAGCAAGGGGAGGGGAGCCTAAGCGCAGCTTTGGGGGGGTGGGGTTCTTGAGGAATGATAAGTAATCAACCGAACCTGGTATAAGTCATGAACGCAACTCGGTATTAGAAATTATCCCTTGCAAACCCCTTACTAATCGCTCAATTCCTTCTTGTGCTGTTTCTTTTTGTAGCGCACCATAAGCGACGCGCAGATAGCATCCGTCATCCATCCCAAAAGTTGTCCCTGGAATGACGGCTACTCTGTATTCGCGGATGAGTCGTTCGACTAGCTCAAAGGCGTTCATTGTAGTATGAACTTTAAGGAAAAAATAGAAAGCGCCATTAGCAGGGGCAATTGTACATAAGTCTTGTAAGCTGTTGAGATTAAGTACGATTTGCCTAACTTGGGCGATCGCCCCAATATGATTCTTCAAATACTCGTCTTTTGCCTGCAACGCTCCTAAAGCTGCATACTGAGAAATTACAGGTGGACAAATCAGAATCGTATCTTGAACTTTTTTGACAGCGACAAGCAGGTGTTTGGGAATCACCATGTAGCCAATACGCCAGCTAGCAAAACCATAAGCTTTGGAAAGGCTAAACAGGGAAATAGTATACTCGCTACTTCCAGCGAATGCACCCGGAGAAACGTGTTTCACCCCATCGTAGGTGAAGTATTCATAAGCTTCATCGCTGATGTGGTAGATACCGCGATCGCGACAAATTTGATTTACTTCGCGCAACGCCTCTTGTGAATACACAGCCCCAGTAGGATTATTGGGGGAAATCGTCACAACTGCTCGTGTTTTTGGGGTGATAGCAGAGGCGATCGCCTCTGGGCGTAGCTGGTAATTTTCATTACATTTCACCAGCACCGGATGACAACCCGCCATTGTAATTGCCATTTCATGGTTGAAATAGTAAGGCGTATTGAGAATAATTTCATCTCCCACCGAAGTGATAGCGAGAATAGCGTTCATAAACGCCATATTGCTACCCGCTGTGACGACGATACAGTTTTCCTCATCAATTTCAATACCGTTGAAGGCTTGCAATTTTGCTGCTAGTGCAGTTCGTAACAAGGGAATTCCCTCAACATCTTTGTATAAATGATTATTTGGTTCAGCAAGGAATTTCGATAAAAATTCTATGGCTTCGGGCGGTGGACTATAGGAAACAACGCCTTGTCCAAGAGAAATGGTTCCAGGACAGCTTTTAATCAGTTCCCCAACAACAGGAATAATAGGCGACTGTACCGCCGTCATGCGAGAGATCAGAGATTCCATGCAATGTCACATTTAAGCTAAATTCAATTTTCTCTTAAAAGTTCATCTCATAAAAACTCATGCCACTTAGACCAGCCTAGAATGCAAGATATAGCGTTTCTCATTTGGATGCAGTACGATTTCTCCCCTCCTCGCGCTTCGGGGAGGGGGAGTATTTTCTCCCCCTCTCTGCTTGCGGAGAGGGGGCTGGGGGGTGAGGTTCCAATTCTCCCCCTCTCTGCTTGCGGAGAGGGGGCTGGGGGGTGAGGTTCCACTGTATTGCAACAAAAACAGAACCGCTACATATGATTGTTTCTTAACTCTTTACTTCTCATGAACACTATTACCCTCAACCTCAAACCTGTGATTGAATTAACTGACGAGCAATTTTATCAACTTTGTCAAAGAAATCCTGATGTAAAATTTGAACGCAATGCTAAGGGAGAACTTCTTATCATGTCCCCAACAGGAGGAGAAACAGGAAACCGTAATGCTGAAATTGTTGTTGATTTTGGAATATGGAATCGCCAAACTAAGCTAGGTAAAGTATTTGATTCTTCAACTGGCTTTAAACTCCCTAATGGCGCTGATCGTTCTCCAGATGTCGCGTGGATAAAACAAGAAAGATGGGATACTCTCACACCCGAACAAAAAGAGAAATTTCCTCCAATCGCCCCGGATTTTGTTTTAGAGTTAATGTCACCTTCTGATGATTTACAAAAAGTACAAGAAAAAATGCAAGAATACATGGAGAATCAAGTTAAACTCGGTTGGTTGATTGATAGAAAAACCCGCCGAGTAGAAATATATCGATTGGGGCAAGAAGTAGAAGTTTTGGAATCACCAACAGAATTATCGGGGGAAGATATCTTGCCTGGTTTTATTCTCAATTTGCAAACTGTCTTTTAAAGTTATGAACAATAAAAACTTAACACTAAGCCTCTTACAAAAGTCAAGAGTAATGAAAATTAAACCACAGATGAACACAGATGCACACAGATGATTTATCTGTGTTCATCTGTGTGTATCTATGCTTCTAAATATTCTTATCTTTTTACTTTTTACGAAAAGTCTAATAAGTACGGGCGCAAGGTATACACCCACGCATTCAGCAGTTTTTACGCCGATAATGGCGGTGGAAATTTTATATCAAAATTGAATGGCTCAATATTTCCTGAACGATGAATCGGCAAAACATATTCTAGATTTTCATGGGGACGGGGAATAATGTGATGAGAAAGCACCTCACCACCATTCACTCGCAGTACCGCCTCTAGTCCTGCGGCTACAGCAACATTAACCTCACCCACTACCCCCCGGATCAGCACAGTAATTCGTCCTAAATCTGTATTTTCATACCCGACAAGGGTGATGCGAGCAGCTTTACACATAGCGTCCCCCGCTTCTACTGCTGCGGGAACGCCATAAACTTCAATCATCCCAAGTGCCAATGTCATGCTTACCCACTCTAAACACTTGCTACAGCTTTTGCTTTTTCATCATGAAATTGTGTTAATAACTCATTCAAATTGTGATGATTAGAGCATACTCTTGCCTGAATTCAGTTTAGCTTTTCCTTATTCAAATATTGACAAAATGTATTTATTATGTATTAAATGCCTTTAAAAGGCTTAATCCAGCCGAGTTGCATGGCAGTATCTAAGAAAAATGCTGCCAACCCAAACCACAAAATACTCTCCGCTCCCAGAACCACAAAAGGCAAAACATCTTTAGAATAGGACAGCCCAACTTCTACCTGCGTCAAACCCCGTACTAAGGCAAATGCTAAGACTCCCCCAGCTTTCAATTGAGGATTTTTATCTGCGCGGATGATATAGCGGTAGGTAACGCCAAAGAGCAAACCACAGAAACAGACAATTCCAACACTTACTAACCATTGCAAATTGAACGAATCGGTGGCTAGGCTGCCTAATTGCTCAAAATGTGTTGCTAGCACGAGATTATTTACCAAAGTAGTCAGAAAAAAGGCTACAGTCAGGCATAAACCCGCTAGTATCCCAGCTTTAAGGGATTCAATGCGTTCTGCCATGAGTTGATGATCGAAAATCTTGTTCACAGCCAAACTTTAGTTCAGAGCGTGGTTCTAGTATTATTGATATTAGAGACGTTTGCTAAATAAGATTAAAACTATCACTATGGACATTTTGACACTGGGTTGGGTTTCTTTGTTGGTTGTTTTCACTTGGTCAATTTCAATGGTAGTTTGGGGTCGCAACGGACTCTAAGAGAATCGTGGAAAGTCCATTCCTGAGTATTTTAGTTTTAGTTGCTGCAGTGCTGCTTGTCGCAGTGACAGGAGGGGTTGGTTATTTGACGCTTGCTGATTGGCGCGATCGCCGTCTGCGAGAAAAAGAAAAACGCGAAACACGAGGCACTACTCCTAAGAACACTGCTGCTAAGAAGACTGACTCTAAGAACACTGCTAAGAAGCGCAAATAATTGCTTTTTTATCTCGCGCAAAGCGCTAAGATGCAGAGTGTTTCTTAGCGTTTTTGCGTCTTGGCGTGAATCCCTTCTTCTTCGTGCCTTTATGTCTTGGCGTAAATTTCTTCATTATCTGATCGCGTAGGCGACTAAGGTTGCTTTCCACTGCCTTTGTGTCGGGGTGTTCTGCTCCCAGCAGCTTGAGACAGATTTGCAGGGCTTGGTTGTATAGTGGTTCTGCCTCATCGTATCGTCCTTGGGATACGTACAATGCTGCTAAGTTGTTGAGACTGCGGGCTGTGTTGGGGTGTTCTTCTCCCAGCAGCTTCAAACAGATTTGCAGGGCTTGGTTGTATAGTGATTCAGCTTCATCGTACCGTCCTTGGGAATCGTACAACCCTGCCAAGTTGTTGAGACTGGTGGCAGTATCGGGGTGTTCTTCTCCCAGCAGCTTCAAACAGATTTGCAGGGCTTGCTTGTATAGTGGTTCTGCCTCATCGTACCGTCCTTGGGATACGTACAATGCTGCTAAGTTGTTGAGACTGGTGGCTGTGTCGGGGTGTTCTGCTCCCAGCACCTTCAAACGGATTTGCAGGGCTTGCTTGTATAAGGGTTCTGCCTCATTGTACCGTCCTTGGGATTGGTACAAGAGTGCCAAGTTGTTGAGACTGGTGGCTGTGTCGGGGTGTTCTGCTCCCAACACCTTCAAACAGATTTGCAGGGCTTGGTTGTATAGCGGTTCGGCTTCATCGTACCGTCCTTGGGATTGGTACAAGAATGCCAAGTTGTTGAGACTGGTGGCTGTGTTGGGGTGTTCTGCTCCCAGCACCTTCAAACAGATTTGCAGGGCTTGGTTGTATAGTGATTCAGCTTCATCGTACCGTCCTTGGGAATCGTACAACGCTGCCAAGTTGTTGAGACTGGTGGCAGTATCGGGGTGTTCTTCTCCCAGCACCTTCAAACAGATTTGCAGCGCTTGTTTCCATAGGGGTTCTGCTTTGCCGTACTCACCCTTTTCATAAAGCACAGCACCAAGCTTGTTAAGCCGTAAAGCAGCATCGGCGGTTTCTTCAAAATTACCGATTTGAACATGGGCGTTGTGGCGTTCTGCAAACTCATCCGCCGCATTATATTCCCCTATTCTTCGACAAAATTGAGTGAGGGCGTTGAGCAGTTGCAGGGTTTGAGGATGGCTGGGACTAAGGCGGATTTCTGCTGCATCAAGAGCTATCTGATACTGTTCGTAGGCTTTTTGGTATTTATGCTCTCCCATCTCTTGGTAAATATCGCCTAAAGACGCTTGGCAAGAGATAGCTAGAGGATGCTCGTCACCAGCATTGTTTTTAATGATTTCCAGCGCTTCTTGGCACAGCTGTTCGGCTGCATTCAGATTGTTGTTGTAAGCGTTTAACGAAGCAGCAGTATATTTCAGTTGAGCTAGTTGCAGCGGTTGGGTATCTGGATTAGATTGGAGTATCTGCAAAGCGCGTTGACTCAGATTCACTGCCTCTCGATAATACCCCTGAGTTGCCGCAATTTCTGCTTGCCGATTCAAAACCTCAGCCACGTGTGACTCATTTGCACCTAGTTGAGCAGTACGTATGCGATACGCTTTTTGAGCAGCGTTGCTCGCATCAAAAGTTCGCTCTAGTTTCAAGTAAACACCAGCGAGTTCCAACTCCACAGTCGCAGCATCGAGACTTTCCCCCTGCTGTAAAGCTTGCCATTGGCTTCGCGCTGTCTCCAAAGCTTCCAACGCTTGCTCGTAATCACCCAAAGCAACGAGCGACTTACCCAGCAGTGTCCAAGCCAAAGCTCTTGTGGGGTGGGCATCTTGTCCGCCCTTGTTCAGCAAGAATTGCAACATCGAGACAATAGCCTGATGCCTTCCTTGTTGCTGGTGCACCGCCACCTGCTCTAAAAACCAAGCGATCGCCCTTTGTTGCTGCTGACTTTCCAACCCGTGATAAACTGCTTCTGCCAGCGCGGTTAATTGTAATTCTGGTTCTTGGTATTCTGCTTGATAATGCTCAAACAACCAGGTATTCACCGATTTCCGTAAGTCTTCTGGCTGGTTCTCTTGCAAATGCTCCTGCATCACCTGGTTCAAGCGCCATCCTGAACCCGCCTCCTCAACATAAGGCGATGCGGTTATTTGAGAGAAGCGATCGCCCCAGCTATCCAACTGAAACTGCACCATCAGCTTTTCAAACAGTGGTTCATTCCAAGTGCGGCAGTGAGAAAGCACTTGCCACATCCGCCGTTCATCTGGCTGCCAAACTGCATCCCGCTGACGTAACACCTGGTTTAGATTCCGGGCAAAGTCTGTAACCTTCGGCTGACGCTGCTTTTTGATTGCTTGCCACGTCTCGATTCCTAGCCGCAAATAAAAGGGAATGCCTCCAGATGCCTGAATAATAATTTGGCAAATCTGAGGTTCATTAATACCAAATTCTTCCAGAACCGCTTGACATTCTGCCTCAGCTAACGGGAGTATAGGAATATCATGGGTATCTCCTGTGAAATTGAGAGCTTCCTCTGAAAAAATAACCCACAGTACATTTGGATTCGGCTGTTCCAGCAGTTCCTCCAGCCAATCGCATCGCCCAAATTTATCTACTAATTTTTCATAGCCATCTATAAAAATCACGGCTTTCTGCTTTGTTTGGCGCAGGTATCGCCGCAAGCCCCTTGCCAAAAACAAAGGCAGTATCTTGAGAATGTCATAGGGGCTGTCACATTCTTTCAGTTCTTGTAAATCTACACTGCCGCGCTCTTTCCACCACTGCCATATTTGGTCAGACTGCTTGATGAAAAACCAGCCCAGTTTAGCCAAGGCTTGTCCACCAGGTAGCAAATCCTTTGCCAGTTCCGTCAGCCCCTCCAACAAAGAAGGAGCCAGTTCAGCAGGATTCATTTCCAGCATAGCATCAGCTAAATCCGTGGCATTGCTGATTTTTTCTGCCCAATCCATGCGATTAGCAGCTTCGGGTGAAGTTGTCACCACTAAAGGATTTGCTCCCGCACTGTAGATTCGATACGCCAAATCAAAGCAACTGAGATCAGCCCCACCCCGACGCAAATCCCCTCGTAGCTGAAGTACGGCTGGTTCAATTGGTTTACGCGCCAAACTGTAATTAAAGATTCCCTCTCCATCCAATCGGGCGGACACTGGATACTGTCGCTTCAAAGATTGAAAAAGTGACTTCGATAAATTTGTTTTGCCAATACCTGATCGCCCATAGAAAACTAGTATATTTTGCGGCTTGTTGCCAAGAGTCGCTAGCGTTTCCTGTACCTGTTCTTGATACCTGTGGTGAGAAATCATCAATTTCTGCTGTTGTTTTGCCATAGCAACCCACTTGAGCAATCAACAATAGCCTTTTTCTCTTCTATCTTAGTATTACTTTTTACATAGCAAAAAGCTTGCCTCAAGAGCATCATCCTCCCAAAGCAAGCTAACTCTTTTTTCCTCTGCGCCCTCTGCGCCTCTGCGGTTCGTTAAAGTTGCTTCACTTCAGAAACCAACTTCGCCACCATATCCTTAGCGCTACCAAAGAGCATCGTAGTTTTATTCTTGTAGAACAACTCATTATCTACACCAGCAAAACCCGTACTCATACCGCGCTTAATCACAATAGTCTGCTTCGCCCGATCTACTTCCAAAATGGGCATACCATAAATCGGGCTATTTGCATCACTTCGCGCCGCCGGATTCACCACATCATTCGCCCCAATCACCAAAGCCACATCCGTCTGATCAAACTGGGGATTGATATCATCCATATCATGCAGTTGCTCGTAAGGCACATTCGCCTCCGCCAGCAACACATTCATATGTCCAGGCATTCTACCAGCAACCGGGTGAATCGCATACTTCACATCAACGCCCATGCGTTCGAGCTGATCTGCCAACTCGCGTACGCTGTGCTGCGCCTGCGCTACCGCCATCCCGTAACCAGGAACAATCACCACGGAACGGGCATAACCCAACATCATCGCGCCTTCTTCTGGATCGATGCTGCGGACGGTTTGATCGGTTGTTCCACCACCAGCAGCACCACCAGATGCACTTGCTGTGCCAAAAGCACTGAACAGCACACTGAATAGAGAACGGTTCATCGCCTTACACATAATCTCGGTAAGGATTAAACCAGATGCTCCCACCAAAGCACCAGCGATGATCAACATATTGTTCATCACCACAAAACCAGCAGCCGCCGCCGCTATACCCGACAACGAGTTCAACAGCGAAATCACCACAGGCATATCACCGCCGCCGATGGGGATGACAAACATGACACCCAGTACCAGAGAGACAGCAACCACTCCCAAGAATACGGGTAGGCTATCTGGTGTGATGATTAAATAGGCACTACCTGCCAGATATGCAATCAACAGAAGAGCGTTGATTGGTTGTTGCAAAGGAAATGTAATCGGGGTACCGCTGATTAAACCTTGCAACTTGGCAAATGCCAGCATACTACCTGTGAAGGTGACACCACCAATCAATACATCCAACAGCATCGAGATGTTGACATCCAGGGGTATTCCTTCACCATTTCCCAGCAAGCGCCAGAATTCAGCGACTGCGACAAGTGCCGAAGCAGCACCACCCAAGCCGTTGAGCAAACCTACCATTTGGGGCATTTCTGTCATTTGGACTTTGTAGGCGGCGATCGCCCCAATCAAAGATCCAATTGCCAACCCCAACAAAATCATCTCGTAGTTCAACACCTGCTGATCCAGCAATGTTGCCACAATTGCTAACAACATACCCACAGCTGCGACAACGTTACCTTGTCTGGCTGTCGCGGGTGAACCCAGCTTTTTCAAACCCAGAATGAATAAGGATGCAGCGACTAAATACGACAGCTGAATCCCAGTTGGTAAAAAGTCGCTCACGCCTTAATCTCCTTTTTCTTGAACATTTGCAACATTCTGTCTGTGACTAGGAAACCACCTACCACGTTAACCATTGCCAATATCACGGCAATCAATCCTAAAATGACTGACAAATTCGTATCTTTAGCACCAGAAGCCACAATTGCCCCAAGTACAGCAATGCCAGAAATCGCGTTGGAACCTGACATTAAGGGCGTGTGGAGGGTTGGAGGAACTTTGTTGATAATTTCAAATCCTGTAAAGGATGCCAAAACAAACACAAATAAAGCGGCGAGTAATGCTTCTGTCATCGATTAAAAAACTCCTGTTTGAAGGGAACCGCTGATGCACGCAGATGGATGCTGATAAAAACCAATCATCTGCAGTTAACATTCAAGGTTCTAACTCACTTTCCTAACTTACTGTTGTCAAAGCTTGTAGCGCTTCTCGCACTCTTTGGTTGCGAATTTCGCCAGTGTGGGTAATGCAAGCGGCGTCGATAATGTCGTCGGCAAAGTTCACTTGCAATGCTTTATCTTTAATCAAAAGCTGCATCAACGATGTCACGTTTTTGGAATATAATTGGCTGGCGTGGACTGGCAGCGATGATGGTAAGTTGATAGGACCAATGATGGTGACGCCGTTCCAAACTATATCCTTGCCGGGATCAGTGCAGGCGCAGTTACCACCTTGTTCGGCGGCGAGATCCACAATCACCGAACCTGGTTTCATTTGTGCCACCATTTCTTCAGTTACCAAAAGTGGTGCTTTTCTTCCAGGAACTTGGGCGGTAGTAATCACCACATCAGCATTTTTGACGTGTTCGGTGACGACTTCCTGAGTGCGCTGTTTGCTGGCTTCAGAAATTTCTTTGGCGTAGCCTCCGGCGGCGGTTGTTTCTTCTTCTAGTTTGACTTCGACAAATTTTGCCCCCAAACTTTGGACTTCTTCTTTGACGGCGGGGCGAATATCAAAGGCTTCTACGATCGCTCCCAAACGTCTGGCGGTGGCGATCGCCTGCAACCCAGCTACACCAGCACCCATGACAAACACTTTCGCTGGAGCTATTGTCCCAGCTGCTGTTGTCAACATCGGGAAATATTTTGGTAATGCTGCTGCACCAATCAATACTGCTTTGTAACCTGCGATTGATGCTTGCGAAGATAACGCATCCATGCTTTGCGCCCGAGTTGTACGCGGGATCATCTCCATACTGAGAGCAGTTACCTTACGTTCTGCGAGTTGCTGCGCTACCAATGGATTCCCCAAAGGATTGAGAAAGCTAATGAGCACAGCCCCATCATGAAGCAAGTCAATTTCTGAGCGTCCATCTTCTCGCTCTTGCGGAGGGCTGACTTTAACCAGAATATCAGCTTCACTCCATAATGTAGCGCTATCAGCGATCACTTTAGCTCCTGCTGCCTCATAAGCAGCATCAGAAAAGAAAGCTCGCTCACCTGCACCACTTTCTACCCACACTTCCAAACCTTGTTTTACCAATCGGGCAACGGTGTCAGGAATCAAGGCAACTCGACGCTCACAAACTTCAATTTCTTTGGCAACTGCTATTCTCATGCAATCTCCTTAAGATAACTACCTATTTTCTCCAAGCTGTGAAATTTTTCAGGGTGAGGCAAGTACACGTATAGTGCCAGCAGCTATTAGCAGTTGGTTTGCCAAACTAGACTTAACCTTTGTCACGCTTTACAATTACCTACCCAAAGCCTCAATTTTTTTCTCGCAGGATTTAAAGATTCCCATGTATTTGTATGCAAAGCCTATCTATTGCACATCCTATGTCAATCCCCAAAATTTGCTTCTTTGTCTTTAACTTCTTTTAGGAATTGAAAAATCCTGTTCCGATTTTTTTACATTCTGCAATATTGATAAAGTTCTCAAAAGCTCTCCCCAAATAATCTTAATAAATCCTGCTTTGAGTACAACTTATTTTAGCCAATTTCATCCAAGTTCACTACTGATGTCACTCTTACATTACTCAATTTTTATAACAATTCTCTTAAATTTAGATACAGTTGTACATATTTAGCAACACAATCAAATTTCAACGTGTTTTCACTAAAGGGGATTAGGGATTAGGGATTAGGGATTGGGGATTAGGAATTAGGTAATTGCCACTCCCCAGTCTCCAGCCCCCAGTACCTAGTACCCAGTCGCCAGTACCCAGTACCCACCAAGGAGTACGTTGCTGCGGGACTCCTTGCGGCAACTAGTTGAGTTCAAATCAAGAAATTTTTCTATATTTTTTAAGGTGCTATATTTTACTATTAATATTTTTGTTTAAGTAATTACCTTTAAAGAGGCACTTTTGTTGGCATTTTACGTCCAATACCAATATCTAACCAATATCTAAATGTCTAGTAGTAAAGTTTAGTTACGAACCTTTAGTCCCAGTTGTTTAGACAAAAGACTTATTTCTGCCTCAGGAGCTTAACCATGCGACGTTTACTTTCTACTTTAGCCGTGACTAGCTGTTTGCTGGCTGGAATACCAGCTATAAGCTGGGCACAGAGTTTGCCAGGGTTTACGCTGTTTAGCGGTGTCAAAAGTGAAAATCAGCTACCATTCCGGTTAGATTTTGGCGGACAAACCAATGGCTGGGATAGGTACAGACTGAAAATTTCTAACAAAAAGCTGAAAACAGCAGTGGCTCATTTTGTCATTTCTTATCCTGATTATTACAAAGGAACCTTTGACCCTAAAGAGATTGAGGTTAGGGTTAGGGACAAAAAGGTCCCATTATCAGAGGTGAAGTGGGATAAAGAAAATCGCGTCATTCAAATTTATCCCGAAGAACCAATACCAGCAGGTAACAGTGTTGAGTTGGTTCTCTCTAACGTGAAAAACCCAGCTTTTGGTGGAGTTTTCTATTTTAACTGCTCAATTCAGTCTCCTGGCGATGTACCGCTATCGCGCTACGTCGGAACATGGATTATCAGCATTAGTTAAGTTAACGCTCCATGCCTCGTTCCCAGCCTGAGGCTGGGAATGCAGCTTTAGGAGGCTCTGCCTAATTGCCTGCCTTAAGAGCGTTACTAGCCGCTTTAAGGGCATTTCCAGGTTTCACCTGGAAACGAGAGAATTCCTCCCAGTCCCTAGTCCCCAGTCCCCATAAACACATTTTTTGCAAATTAAGTGATATAATTGTAAATTGTGACTTTTTTTATAAAAATTGTCTAAGAGGGTAAAAACATGAAGAGAACGCTGGAAGGCACTAGCCGTAAGAGAAAAAGAACCTCTGGTTTTCGCGCCAGGATGCGAACTCCAGACGGTAGAAACGTCATCAAGGCTAGAAGAAGAAAGGGACGCTACCGTTTGAGCGTATAAGGCATCCCAAAGCAATTCATAGCAGTTGTGGCATTGCCTAAAGCAAATCGGCTAAAATCTCACAGAGATTTCCAGGCAGTTTTCCGGGAAGGAATTCGTCGTCATGGTTTACATTTAACATTAAGAGCCTTGCGACCGTCACCTTCCTGCAAACCTTCTGCGGATACTGCTAGGGAAATGCAAACAAACGACAACGTAAATCTGACTCCAGCCCAGATAGGCATTTCGATTAGCACAAAAGTCAGCAAACGAGCAGTCGTTCGCAACCGCCTGAAACGGCAAATAGCAGCTGCATTGTATAAGTTGTTGCCAAGGATATTACCAGGATGGCGGATTGTGGTTGTTGTGAAACCAACAGCAGCAGATCTGAAGTGCGTAAGCCAACAATTTCTGCAAGAATTAGAGCAGTTGTTGGCACAAGCAGAGGTGTTCAATGGGCATTCGTGAAGAAGTTTATTTTGAGGGTGGTCCCCATATTGGGGATTTAATTACAAACATATTGATTGGACTAACAGTTGTTGGACTACCATTGACAGTCGGGGCGATTGTTAGGGCATTGTGGCTGCGCTACCGTATCAGCGATCGCAGGGTTTCTGTGACTGGTGGTTGGAGGGGGCGCGATCGCACCGATGTGATTTACTCAGAAATCGTCAAAATTGTCAAAGTTCCCCGTGGTATAGGAGCCTGGGGAGATATGGTTCTGACTCTTAGAGATGGTAGTCGTCTGGAAATACGGGCAATTCCCAAGTTTCGGGAAATTTATGACTACATCGAAGAAAGAGTCATCGCCAAAAACCCTAACTATGCGGGTGCTAAGAAGTGATGAGGGGGATAACGAGGACAAAGGAGACAAGGAGGATAAAGAGGATAAATGAGAAATTCTTTACTCCCTCCCTCCCTGCCTCCCTCATCTCATATAAATGTGCGGCTATCCGTAGTACGAAGCTAGTCACATGGAAATCACGATTTAGATAAATTAGATTAAGTCAATTTACAGTATCTCAGGTTGAATTCAAAATAATGGATTTTGGTATCGGGTTTCTCTCGAACAACGTGATGCTGCCGATCATAGACTTGTTCTATAGCATTGTGCCTAGCTATGGATTGGCGATCGTAGCATTAACATTGATCATTCGTTTTGCGCTCTATCCCCTGAGTGCTGGTTCAATTCGCAGTATGCGACGAATGCGGATTGTACAACCTCTGATGAACAAGAAGATGCAAGAAATCAGGGAGCGGTATAAGGACGATCCGCAAAAGCAGCAAGAAGAAATGATGAACGTCCAAAAAGAATTTGGTAACCCGCTTGCAGGCTGTTTGCCACTGCTGCTGCAAATGCCAGTTTTACTAGCACTATTTGCGACATTGCGGGGTTCACCTTTTTCTGGTGTCAACTATAGTGTTAACCTGCAAATCTTTCCCACCGAACAAATCGAAAGAATTCAACCGCAAGCCTTTGCCACTCCCCCACAAAACATTTATGTTGCTGAAGGGGAACACCTTAAGGTCAGTGCTATCCTTCCCGCAGGTAACAAATTAGCGGTGGGAGAACATACAAAAATAGAATATCAAACTCCCGAGGGCAAACCATTTCAGACACTTTTAGCAGAACACCCTAACAGTCAGTTAATCCCTGAATGGAAAATTACCAAAGGGGAAGAACGGATAAAAATTGATGCTGAGGGTAACATAGAAGCCTTACAGCCGGGAGATGTCACAATCCAGGGAACAATTCCGGGACTCGCAGCAAGTCAAGGATTTCTCTTTATTGATGCCTTAGGTCGAGTTGGTGCAACTGATCCAGACGGTACCATTCACTGGGATATCGTCGCAATGGTCGTCCTGTTTGGTATCACCCTCTACGTCAGCCAAGTCCTTTCTGGACAAAATAGCACTAATGCCAACCCGCAGCAGGACACAGTAAACAAAATCACTCCCGTCATCTTTTCTGGGATGTTTTTGTTCTTCCCCCTACCAGCTGGGGTACTGATGTATATGGTGATTGGTAATATTTTCCAAACACTGCAAACCTATATTCTCACGCGCGAACCTCTGCCTGAAGAACTACAAAAAATTGTAGACACTCAGAAGAAAGAAGAAGAAAGCGCACAACAAAAATCGCTACCGTTTGAACCAAAAAGTTCTAAGAAAAAGACTACAGGGTAATGATGACAGACAGTCGAATGGAACGCGGTCAGGAGTGGTTGAAAACACTGCTGCAACTTAATGGGCTATCTGTTGATATTGAAGGTGAGATAGAAACAATCGTTCATCAGGATGAGGAATCTCCAGAACCTGATATTTACTGGTTAACGATTGATGAAACAAACCTAACGCCGGAGCAAATCGAGATTTTAACGGGTCCCGATGGTTCAGTGCTAGATGCAATTCAGTATCTAGCAAATTCTATTCTCAACTTAAATCAACTACAAGAGGAACAAGCCTCATACACTGTTGAGTTGAATGGCTACCGTGTTAAGAGATTTGCAGAAATTCGTGCAATGGCTGAAGCAGCAGCAGCGCAAGTGCGTTCCTCTGGTCAAGAAGTAGAAATCAAGTCACTCAGTTCAGCCGAACGTCGTCAAGTTCACACATTATTTAAGGAATTTGATGACTTAGAAACCTTCAGCCGAGGGAAAGAGCCTTTTCGTCAGCTTGTTGTACGCCTTGCATCAATCGAATAACTGAACAGTTAGGAGTCAAGAGTCAAGAGTGAGGAGTCAAGAGTTAACACAAAAATTGATAACTCATAACTCATCACTCATAACTCATTACTTTTATAGAAAAATTTCTATCAAAAGTTTCGGAAATCCGAATTTAGTAGTTATAAAACTAATTTGTAGAAAAGCTAGACTTAAATATGTATTAACAGCTGCATCGCTGATGATACGCACAATTTCTAGTTACGCACAATTTGTAGTGAGGATGTCTCACAAGTCCTATGGACGCAATTTATATTCCGCAGCTTACTAAAGCGCCGGAACGGACAGAAGAAATCCAAGTGAATGAGTTTCTGCCCGGTTTAGAAACTTTGACACCAGTTCGCGGTCGCATCCGTGTGGAGCATCACGGTAATTATTTAGATGTTTCAAGTCAGGCAGAAACAATCATTACTTGTACCTGCAATCGGTGCTTGCAAAACTATAATCATCGTTTGACGGTTGAACCCAACGAAATCATCTGGTTAGATGAATCAGCTAACGAAACAGATGACCTGCCATTAGAACGGGAAGTCGCTTTAGATGATTTAGTAGAAACGCTCTCACCTGATGGATATTTTTATCCAGATCAATGGCTGTACGAGCAAATGTGTTTGGAATTGCCCCAGCGACAGTTGTGTGATGCCAATTGTCAGGGTATTCAACCAAGCGCTGATAGCAACTTCAATCATTCTGTTGACAGGCGTTGGTCTTCTTTGGAATCTTTGAAAAACAAATTACCAGGAGCGTAGATTGATAAGTTGGTAGTAAGCGCTTTAGCGCTAAAGCGCTTATTACAAATTAGGGTTGACTTTTGACTAGTTGACAAGATATTATATATATGATATAATAGGTTTGTGCATGAAAAGGCACCTTTTCAATAGTATTACCACAGTAGAAAAAGACAATAAATGAACAATTGGGCTTCGTGCTCGAATACTGTAAACAAAGTTCGTTTTGTTGAGTCAGAAATGGGCAATGGAAGTTCTAAAACTTACGACTACAATTGATGAATCAGGATATTTGAATCTTAATATTCCAACACAGTTAGCCGCTGGAGAAGTGAACATTGTTGTTATTTTGAATCCAGTTTCGTCAGAAGGGCAGCAAAAATCCAGCTATGATTTCTCCGACTTGGTAGGGCGGTTAAGTTGGCAGGGAGATGCACTTCTTATGCAGAGGACTGTACGGGATGAGTGGTAATCGCTACGTATTGGTAAGAGATGCGATTGTGGCTCTGCTTCAAGGGAATTCTCAACTCATTCAATTACTTCAAAATGCTGATTGGATTGCAGTTTGAGTTATTAGCCAAATTGAATTTCTGGCTTTTTCTGGGCTTAGTCAAGATGATCGTCAGCTTTTTCAACTGTTTCTTCAGCGAGTGGAGATTATCGGTTTAGTGGCGAGTGATGCTGCATTAATTGAGAAAATAATTGAAATTCGGCTGCAATATCGATTGAAATTACCGGATGCTGTTATTGCAGCAATGGCGATCCAAAATTCAGCAAGTTTAGTGAGTGCTGATACTGAGTTTGCAAAGGTAACAATGTTAACGGTAATTAATTGGTAGCGATCGCTCAGACGTGATTTCCACATTCACCCCTTCCATGTATTAGACAACAGAAGCGCCGCATTCGCGTCGTTGGTGGGGAATCGGTGTTGTCAGCAATGCCCACCCTACAAGATTAGGCGATCGCACGTGCCTAAGACTATGAAAAAGCGGCTGATTTTACAGAAGCAATTCGCCGTGCGTGGATGGGTTCCACAGGCTACAGCAACTCGCATTTGTGCTAACTAAACACAACTTGTAAATCTAAAATAAACCCAGGTAAAACATCTTCTCCTGATAAACTTGTTGGATTATCCAACACTTCTGGTGGCTGTAAGGCGCGATAAATTTCTACTTTTTTATTTTTTGTATCAATTAACCAGCCCAGACGCAATCCATTATCAATGTATTCCTGCATTTTTTTGCGTAGCGGTTCCACATTGTCACTTTTGGAACGTAATTCAATCGCAAAATCTGGACAAAGTGGTGGAAAGGAGTCTTGTTCTTCTGGTTTTAATGTATCCCATCTAGCTTGAGTCACCCAAGCTGCATCGGGAGAACGTTCTGCACCATTGGGAAGTCGGAAAGCGGTTGAGGAGTTAAAAGCAACACCAAGTAAGGATTGGCGGTTCCAAAACCAAAGTTGTCCTTCAATATCTATATTGCGCTTACCTGTATTTCCTCCCGTAGGGGGCATAATAATTAATTCTCCTGTCGCGGTTAGTTCTAGCTGTACGTCTCGGTTTGCAGCAGCGAGGAGTACGAATTGCTCTTCGGAGACTTTCAGGTTCGCGGGAATGTTGAGAGGCAAGTTGCTCATAGACAATTAAACATTAAAAATGTCCATATTCTATATTGTCAATGATGAGTGAACTAATCATGGTTGCCTTGTTTGCGGCTAATACCAATTCTCTGTAAACTTGCACTAAATAATTACCTCTCTCTTCCTTGGCGTACTTGGCGTACTTGGCGGTTCATTTTTTAATATCTAAGTGCATCTTCATGGAGAATTGGTATAACCACAGCACTATGGGAAAGCGAAACTGTCGCAGTGCTTCCCTTCTTCAAGTAAAGTATGCAGGTAAAGTACACCTTTCAAAAATTGTATTAGCTAAAATACTAACGCTGGATAAAGCCCCGCACTAGTCGCCACAGTATCAGCGGTGGAGCAAAAACCAAAGGCAGAAAAAGACAAATAAACCAAAAATAAAGAATAAAGCAAACTTTGCCCAACCTCGCTGAAACTTCACCCCCAGCTTCTGTTTGCTGGTTCCCAAGCCAGTAGAGGTAATTTCGGCTATTTTATCTTGAGCATATTTAATAAACGGTTCATGATTAATAGAGGTGGCGAGTTCAGCAGCTTGATGCAAAGAGTTAAGGGCGGCGTCTCGCTGTCCCATATTTAACTGAATGTTCGCGATAAATAGCAGGTTGCGGCTTTGGCTGTAGATATCGCCAATTTGAGTGTAAAGGTTTTGAGCTTGTTGGAGATATTCTAGCCCTTGAACTGGGTCATCTTGTAATTTGCCAAACTCTTGCAGAACGTTAGCTTCACCCAAGCGATCGCCAATATCGCGGTAGAATGCCAAAGCTTGTTCGTAACGTTCTAATGCTTCAGGGCGACGGTCGAGGAACTGCA
>JXCB02000023.1:407745-433763 GCA_000828075.3 Tolypothrix campylonemoides VB511288
TCTAATGCTTCAGAGCTACGTTTGAGGAACTGCAAAACATCGCCAATCGCTTGTAAGGTGTTAGCTTCACCCAAGCGATCGCCAATATCGCGGTATATTTCCAGTGCTTGCTGATAACAATCGTTAGCTCGTTTGACTTCATTTTGAAGTTCAAAATACAGATTCCCCAACTTTTTCAAGCTATCAGCTAAATCAGCCTTTAACTCCAACTTTGTTTGCAGCGCAATTGCTTTTTCATACGCCTCAATTGCCATTTCACGTTCTTGAGGACTGTCATAACGTTGTTGATAAGCTTGTGCCAAACTATCGTACAATGTTGCTAATATGGGAGATTCCTTACCTTGAGCTTCAATTTCCTCAATCAGTCGTAAGATTTCTTCTAGTGGTAAACCAACCGTTTGCTTTGGTGCAGTCATCGAGAGAGTTCTTGATACGGAAATATTCTCTCGTTCGACGGTTGTAGACTCGCGGGTAAACCAAAACACTCCACCGCGCCAGCTCCAAAAATCTGGTGCGCGTTCTGCCAAGCGAACCAAGATTGGTTCAGTTATCCACAGCACAATCGGAAAGCGAAACTCTCGCAGTGCTTCCCTTGTCCATTGTAAGTAGCCAAAAAACCTGTCTTGTTCTGATTTTGGGGCGTCTAACTTCACCGATAATAACTCGTCCACTCCCAAAACTGTAATCACAGCGGGTGTACCCTGCTGCAAACCTGGCTCTTTTTCTACCAACTGCGCCAGCGCATAGCGTAAACTAGGGTCTTGATTGCGTACCCGCACCCGATACGTGAGAAAGTCTTGCTGTCTGAGTTCCGTTTCGTATTGTCGAATAAGATTTTCGCGCAAATTGCGGTCATCGCAAACTGCAATCAGCAAGTTAAGAATACCTTGGCTGGCTTCCAAGGCTACGATTAACTTCAGGTAATTCCGTTGATTTTCAGCTTTTACATCATCAACTGTTGTCATTCTGTAATCAACTTCTTGCGCTTGAGTAGATCCACCACAATCGGATGCACGTCGTACCACAAATCATCGTTTTCATATTCTAATACGTGTAGTCCGTGCAGCAGCGAGAGAAATTCCTCACTCATGGCATCTTTGGGTGTGAGGTTTTCGTAGGTCGTTACTAATATGCTATACCTATTTTCACCCAGGGTAAGGGCAAACTCATTCCGCAAATCTTTGATTGCTAATTGGAGAATTTCCTCATTAATTTTGATATCGGTTCGTTCTGGTTCAGAGCGAATTAATAGCAAACATTGAGAACAACAACTCCTAGCTATTCGCACCAACTCCCGCACCACACCGCCACTTTTCAGGACAATTTGCCTTGCCGTTTCCGGTTCAATTAATTCCTCTGGAATGCGCTTTTGAAGAATTTCCAGAAACAAGTTTATCGCTTGTTGTTTGGGGATTCCGTCTGGTTTGTGGCTATCTCCTGGCTTGAAGAACTTACACACTGCCATCCGAATGCGCGGTGCTGGCTCTGATTGTAAAATAGGAAGCAATTCACTGTTGCGAATTGCCGCGATTGGAATTGTATAGACAATTTTAAACTTAGGGGAAAATAAAGAACTAATGTTGTTTCTGTAAATATCTTCCACCAAGCCCAAATCAAGTTTGTCCAAGTCATCAATAATTACTAAAACTTGCTTTCTAGTTTCGGCTTGAATTATAGAGGCAATTTCATCAGCTTTCCTGGCAAGTTCAGAAACTTTGCGTTCGTAAGTCTTTTTAATTTCTTCGCGAAATGTGGCTTCGTTTTTAAGTTTAGCGGTGATGATTTTGAGGAAGTCACCACCCAGTCCCACCTCAGATTTCAAGTCTTTGGTGACTGTCTCTGTCTGCGTGGTAGTAAACCATTCTAAGAGAGATTTTCTGGTATTTTCAGGTATTGCTACTCCGTTTTCAGTAGCTTTACTGAGCAGAGTCAGAGCAATAGCATACAAAATGTTGACGTGGTTAACGTCAGACATTTCAATCAAATCAGCCACAGAAAAGAAAGTAACAAAATATTCCTGCTGACTCATTTGCTTAGCAAATTTCGCGAGCAGAGTAGACTTGCCACAACCTCGGTGTCCTGCAAAAATAAGCTTACCGTTGCGAGGTGCATCTTCGACGGCTTGCTCTAAGCGGGCAATTGTATCATTGGCAAAATTAACTCGAAACGCTTCAATCTGTCTGGCATTGATTAGCGGAAACAGTTCCAGATCCTGATAAGCTTTGCGAAACCTTTGCAGCAAAGATTTGTCCATATTCGGTGCTTCCTGCGATGCTTTGATGATCATACCTTGTCGCCCTCAACAAGATTCCCGACAACTTTGGCGAAGTCGGGAATCTGAGCCTGATAAATGCAAAAATTGGAGAAAGTATGACAGAGGTTGTCTGATGACATCCACGACTACCCAGCATTTGCTCACCTTTGAGAAATCTCTCGCTATGTGGAAAACCTCTCTCCAAACCTCTCTCCTTGTAGGAGAGAGGCTTTAATTTTTCCCCCCTTCCAACAAAAAAAGTTTTTCCGCTTCCCTCTCCTTTTAGGAGAGGGTTAGGGAGAGGTGGGAAGGGGGCTAGGGGGTTAGGTTTTTCGTGGATTTTTCTACATGGCGTGAAAAGTCAGGGTGAATGAGTTGTTAGAACCATGACAAACCTGAACAATGAGAAAAGAACTAACAACTCACTCCTAACATCTACTTATGAGCTTCCGTGACGAGTTTAAACTCCTATTACGCGCCCGCTACCCCTTAATCTACATTCCTACTTACGAAGAGGAACGAGTGGAAGCGGCTATCCGGGAAGAAGCAGCGAATCAAGGTAATCGTCCAGTGTATACTTGGGATTTTGTGGATGGTTATCAAGGCAACCCTAATGATGCAGGATTTGGTCGGCGTAATCCCTTACAAGCTTTAGAATTTGTAGAAAAACTCCCAGCTACTGCGCCTGCTGTGTTTATTCTCCGAGATTACCATCGGTTTTTAGAAGATGTGGCGATCGCCCGCAAACTCCGCAACCTCGCCCGACTCTTCAAGTCCCAACCAAAAAATATCGTGTTGCTGTCGCCGAGAGTTGCGATTCCTGACGATTTAACCGAAGTTCTTACTGTCCTTGAATTTCCTTTACCCGCAGCCGCTGAAATTAAAACGGAAGTGGAACGTTTGATAGCCGCGACTGGTAACTCGCTTTCTGGTAAAGTTTTAGATGATTTGGTGCGTTCTTGTCAAGGGCTATCGATGGAACGCATTCGTCGGGTTTTGGCACGGGCAATAGCTACCCACGGAGAATTACAACCAGAAGACGTGGATCTGGTTTTGGAAGAAAAGCGCCAAACGATTCGCCAAACCCAAATACTTGACTTTTACCCCGCCACAGAGCAAATTTCTGATATCGGCGGACTGGATAACCTCAAAGACTGGCTCCTGCGTCGAGGTGGAGCATTTACCGAAAAAGCGCGACAGTACGGATTACCGCACCCCCGTGGTTTGATGTTGGTGGGAATTCAGGGAACTGGGAAATCGTTAACTGCAAAGGCGATCGCCCATCATTGGCATTTACCTTTGTTGCGTCTCGATGTGGGACGATTGTTTGGGGGTTTGGTGGGTGAATCGGAATCGCGCACGAGACAAATGATACAAGTTGCCGAAGCTCTTGCTCCTTGCGTGTTGTGGATAGACGAGATAGATAAAGCCTTTTCCGGGCTTGGTAGCAAAGGAGATGCGGGAACCACGAGCCGTGTTTTTGGTACATTTATTACTTGGTTAGCCGAGAAAACCTCACCCGTGTTTGTTGTTGCTACCGCTAACGACATCCAAGCGTTACCACCAGAAATGCTGCGAAAAGGGCGGTTTGATGAAATTTTCTTTGTTGGTTTACCTTCTCAAGAAGAGAGAAAAGCAATTTTTACCGTGCATTTATCTCGACTGCGTGCGCATAACTTAAAAAATTACGATATCGACAGGTTAGCTTACGAAACACCTGATTTTTCTGGAGCAGAAATAGAGCAAACTTTGATTGAAGCAATGCACATCGGATTTAGTCAAAACCGGGACTTTACAACCGATGACATTTTAGAATCTGCCAGTCAGATTATACCTTTAGCACGAACCGCCGTCGAGCAAATTCAGCAACTGCAAGAATGGGCGGCGGCTGGTAGAGCGCGTCTGGCTTCCAAACACAGTCCTTTGAGCGATCGCATTCAACGCCAGTTGCAATAATCAGTGAAAAATTATGAATTATGAACAGTAAAAATTTTCATAATTCATAATTTATAATTCATAATTTTGTAGGGTGAAGTTGTCACTATGATTAACATACTGAAGTATACACTTGGAATTTTCTTGGCGCTTGCTATCTTAGCTGGTGGTGGAGTCGCTGCTGCTCTGTATTTTATGAATCGAACCTCAGCACCTCCCGCCAAACCCATTTTTGCCAATGATAGCCCCGCTGTCAGAGGGGAAAAGCCAAAAGCGGCTGTACCTAAAGCAGCAAAAGCAGCGTCTAAGCCTGAAGCGAAGAGTGAAGCTTCTCCCAAGCCAACTCCCACTCCAAAGGCTAGTGAATCGCCCAAGCCATTACCACCAGGAGCTTACCAAGCGCGTGTCACTTGGAAGCAAGGCTTGATTTTGCGATCAGAAGCAAAGCAGGATGCTGAACGTGTTGGTGGGATTGGTTTTAATTCAAGAGTGATCGTTCTCGAACAAAGCAAAGATAATATCTGGCAAAAGATTCGCTTGGAAGATGGTGAACAAGAAGGTTGGGTGAAAGCAGGTAATACCCAGAAAGTTGACGAAGAGGATTCGCAGCAGACACAAACAGACCAATAACAGTCAGACAAAATTTATTAAGAAATTTAGCCAAATTTAAAGCTTCATTGCAATCATTTGAAAAGTTGGAAAAACACGATTCTACACAATCAGCACCTTTGGCAATTTTTAAGCGGCTTTGAGCTGATCTTTCACAACAGTAGGTTAGCCTAAGGTTAAGAAAAAGAAAATTTATACAATAAAAATGACAAACAATCATGCGATTGCCATCGGCGGTAGTATTGCTGGGTTAGTCGTGGCTCGGATTTTGAGCGATCGCTTCCCTGCAGTCACACTTATTGAACGAGATCAATGTTATTTTGAAGGATTCTTAGTTGTAGGTGATGCAACCTGTGCTTTTAATCCTGTCTATGGATATTAGATGAGTGCCTACAGCAGCAAAGACAATACCAACCTAACAGTGATTTCACGGCTTTAGCAAAGCGCTTTCAAAAAAAACTAGCTAAAATCAATGCCGTACGGTGGCTATTAGCTACAAGCGAAGACTATCGTTATCGAGACACTGAGGGTGAACCACCCACTTTGCTAACCCGATTTAGACACCGATACATGGATAAAGTTTTGCAGTTGACAACAAACAACGCTGAGGTTCGGTTGTCGCTGCTGGAAGTTATGCATATGCTCAAACCGCCCACCACGCTGTTTCAACCCAGGATAGTTATCCAAGTCCTAAAGCGAAAGCAATTTACTTAAGAAACTGGTATATTTTTTTGTATAAGTCCATTTGTGCAATTAAGTCAAATTGGGGGGTTATACCAATTCGCTCATTCGCATTCAGGAGAAATTCAAAATTAATAAAGCCTAAGATAACTAGGGTTTGGGAGTGTGTATCTGTCGCATTCTTTTTTCAAATTGATGTTAGTTGCTTGCTGTATAAAACCTGTGTAAACAGTATTTTCAAGGTTTTCTTAATGTAGGGTTTTAAGCAGTGAAGATTTCGTAGAACTACCGTGGATTTACGTAATCAATAAGTTTTTAATTATTATAAAACGAGTTGTAAGGAATTATCTGTTACACAAGTGTATCAATAATGGTATATACAAACAATTAACTAACGCTCTGTATGAGGTCAAACCTACAACAGGGCAATATTGCAAACTAGAAACTTGAAACAACTATGGAAAAAATTGGTTATCTTCAGCCTGCTTCAGCAAACGAGGCATCAATAAGAAATGAGGATGAACAGGTCCGAGTTAATTCTAATCTTTTTGCACACTTAAATTGCAAAACAGTCTCTAGCAGTGCTGCAATACATCTTTTATCTGTAGCACTGACTTTAGTAGTTCTAAATATAGCTCAGCGTGCGGTAGCAGTTGAAGTAGGAAGCAGTGGTTCTCAAGTCTCACAAATCCAAAGATGTTTGAGCAGGCTGGGCTATTATAATGGTCCGGTAACAGGTAAGTTTGCTTCCTTAACCCAGAATGCTGTGATTCGGTTCCAGCGAGCCAATGGACTACCAGCTGTTGGATCTGTGGGTCCTAGAACTCAACAAGCCTTGCAATCTCAATGTCAAAGTAGAAGACCTGGTAGTAATGTGAGCGGGGGTTTGCAACCAGGTAGCAGAGGTCAAGCTGTTACTAGGTTGCAACAGGATTTGCGGCGTTTAGGTTACTTTAATGGTCCGATAACAGGCAACTTTGGTCCAGAAACTGAACGAGCAGTCGTGAGATTCCAGCAATCAAATGGAATACGTGCTGATGGTGTTGTTGGTGGGAGAACAAAAGAAGCAATACGTATCAGTCTTAACAGAAATAATTCCTCAAGTTACACCTCAACTTACAATTCCTCAAATTACGGTTCAAATTACAGTTCAAATTACACCTCAACTTACTCCTCAAATTACTCCTCAGACGGTATTGGTGGAGATAACTTGCCCAATGCTTTAAATTTGGGTGACTCAGGTGCCGAGGTGAGAGAATTACAACAGGATTTGCAGCGATTGGGCTACTTTAGAGTGAATCCCACTGGCTACTTTGGTCCAACAACCCAGGAAGCTGTGGCACGTTTTCAGCAAGATTATCGAATAAGACCCAGCGGTGTCGCCGACTCACAAACCTTAGGAGCCATAACGACAGCTCTTGGAGGGCAAAATTATGGGCAATATCCTGAGCAAAATTATGGGCAATATCCTGAGCAAAATTATGGTTGTTCAACAACCGGAGATATTTGTCAAGGTGAGAGGAGTCAACGAGTGAGAGTTGTGCAACAGCGTTTGCAGAATTTGCGATTCTTTAACGGTGATATCACTGGTTATTATGGTTCAGCAACTAGAGATGCTGTAGTTCAATTCCAGCGATACTATGGACTGCAAACGACTGGGTTTGTCAATTATCAAACCTGGCAAGCATTAGGGATAAGCAATAATCCAGACAATTCTACAGGATGGAGTCCTAACCAGGAGAATCGCTTTGTCGTGGTCGTACCGATTTCTAGAAATGACACTTTGAATCAAGTGCAACAGTATATTCCCGAAGCTTTCCGCGCTGAATCTAGACTTGGTCCTTTTGTAAATGCTGGACAATTTAGAGAACGCTCACAAGCGGAAGAGTTGTCTAAATGGTTACGATCGCGTGGGTTAGATGCACGTGTAGATTACTTCTAAAAGTTAAGAGTTAAGAGTTACGAGTTATGAGTTATTATTTATAACTCGTAACTCTTAATTTTATTCCCTACCCCTAACCAAATTTAAAGATAATGGCACAAACTCGTATTGGAATTATTGGTGGCAGCGGTTTATACAAAATGGATGCCCTCAAAGATGTCGAAGAGGTGCAAGTCCAAACGCCCTTTGGTTCACCATCTGATGCTTTGATAGTAGGAACTTTAGAGGGTACGCGAGTCGCTTTTTTAGCGCGTCATGGTCGTAATCATACGTTGTTACCTTCCGAGTTGCCATTTCGTGCCAATATCTATGCAATGAAGCAACTGGGTGTAGAGTATTTAATTTCTGCTTCAGCTGTCGGTTCATTGAAGGAAGAAGTCAAACCGCTGGATTTGGTGGTTCCCGATCAATTTATTGATAGAACTAAAAATCGGGTTTCAACGTTTTTTGGTGAGGGAATTGTTGCTCATATCGCTTTTGGCGATCCAATTTGTAAAAATTTGGCTGGAGTTGTCGCTTCGGCGATCGCATCTCTCAACTTACCGGATGTCACGCTGCATCGTGGCGGTACCTATGTGTGTATGGAAGGACCAGCATTTTCGACAAAAGCAGAGTCAAATCTTTACCGCAGCTGGGGTGCAACGGTGATTGGGATGACGAATTTGCCAGAAGCGAAGTTAGCACGGGAAGCAGAAATTGCTTATGCGACTTTAGCGCTAGCGACAGATTACGATTGTTGGCACCCAGATCACGATAACGTGACGGTGGACATGGTGATTGCTAATTTGCAGCGAAATGCAGTTAATGCTCAGAAAGTGATTCAAGAAACAGTGCGGCGTCTCAGCGAAAACCCACCCCCAAGTGATGCACATTCAGCCTTAAAGTATGCTATTTTGACGAACCTAGAAAAAGCTCCAGCAGCCACCAAAGAGAAGTTAGGGTTGTTGCTGAAAAAGTATATGTAGAAACCTCTTTACCATTGTTTATTGTGGTCTTTTAGCAAAAATTCATACCACCCTGGTAGTAGTACTATCAGGGTGTTGCTTTGCGAGTAAATACCTATAAAGTAAGAAAGCTTTGCTCAGCTACCTATTTTGCCATTTACGCCTCATAGCAGATATTGATTAACGCCCTATGACAGAACTTACCGCTGAAACCAGGTGTTATTATTTTTTTCAGTGGTGGATGCATAAGGTTCATATTTTCATACATTAGCGGTTCTTTAAAACCAAGAGGACTTGTCTACCATCACAAAAAAAGCTGACGTAACTCACAACCTACTTATGTCGTCAATCTATACCAAAAAAGCTATACAGGCGATAATGGAACTGTGAGGAGAAAACGGAAGCGACTTGTATTAGAAAGGGGAAATATCATGAAATCCAAGATTTTAGCAGCTCTAACCTTAGTAACTCCCCTGCTGTTAGCAACTTCAGTTAATGCTGCTAATCCGCAGCACGTAAAAAAGCTAATTTCAACTGGGGAATGTAGCGGGTGCGATCTATCGAAAGCTAACCTCAGTGGTGCGCATTTAATTGGTGCTGACTTGAGAAATGCGAATCTCAAAGGAGCCAACTTAACAAAAGCGAATCTTGAAGGCGCTGACTTAACCGGTGCGAACTTAGCAGGAGCTAATTTAACGTCAGCTTTCGCAACAAACGTTGACTTCAAGAAAGCCAATCTTAACGGGGTGAATTTTACTCGTGCGACGATTTATGACTCTAATGTTTATGGGGCATCAATGAATGACCTCACTATTACCAATGCTGACATATTTAACACAGCGATCGGTGTTGGTGGTGAAGATGGAGAAATTCCCGATTGGAAATAGAACCTACCATAGCTTCGATTATAGGAAGTAGGGACTAGACATTGGTAAATTCCTTGCACACGTATTTTCTAGTATCGATTACTTTTGCTTATCTTCATAGTTAGGTAGCACAGCTTGAAAAACAGGCTAACGGTGAAGATGATCCCATAAACCTACTTCTTTTGAAAAGATTTTTGTTTTGATTTTGCATTACCTGCGTGGGAAGTTAAAAATTCCTTGGCAATAGCAACAGGGATTTAGCGATCGCTCGCTTAACTATCATGGCTAATTTAGCTTCCCCCTTAATGCATAAATTCTCCAGGTGTAAACTTACAACATATTAACTGTGCCTGGAAATCCTTATGTTAATTGTTGGTAAATATAAATATTTTTAAATTATCAAACTTATTTTTAGTGGCAATTTAGTATAACTAATAACCTCTTTCACCTGGAACTATCAATATAAATGTATTAATTGAGGACGACACCTTAAAATAGCTTAAATATCGGGTAAAATCGGCATTTAGACTTGTATAAATGAAAGGTGGACTGATTTTTGCATGATTTGTACTTAGACAAGTACCATTGTTCGCAACTCACAGGGTATGGAATAGCCTTAGATCCAAGATTCTAGTTCATCCAAAAATGAGCTTAGAATGCTATTTACCAGTCATCCTACTACGTTATGGCTGCTACCCTCTGAGTGGTTCTCTACCTTGTAGTTGATGAAGTAATGGTTCAGGGACAATTATGGTTATAGGCGACTAAAACCTCGTTGTACCCCCAAAGTCAGTTATGCTGATGCGCTGGTGCATCGCCTAGTCAACAGCCTTTTGGATGTAACAGTCCGGATTTAAAGTAACTGAAGTGTGAAAATTAAGGAAGCCCAAATGCAAGAACCGGAAATTGTGGAAACTAAGTCTCCAGAGGCAACAGTGCCAAATATCAACAACCAAACAGGAACCATAACTAAACTCCAGCCAAGCGCGCAGTCTCAAGATCAATGGCTAAAATACGGAGAACAAGTTTCTGGTTTTTTAGCGACACTGCCCGACTATCTGGGAACCTTCTTTAATAGATACAAACAGCCCCTGATTACCCTTGGTTTGCTTGTGGCAGCAATTGTCAGTGTTAGGGTAGTCTTGGCGATCTTGGATGCTTTGAATGACATTCCCTTAGTCGCACCTACCTTTGAGTTAATTGGTATTGGTTATTCTGCATGGTTTGTTTACCGCTATCTACTCAAAGCTTCAAATCGGCAAGAGTTAACCAATGAAATTGCAGCGCTCAAATCACAAGTTGTTGGCAAACAAATTCCAGAAAGCTAAATAGCTGCTATTGATGCAGTGCTAAAGCCATTCGGGCTTCTGCGCTATCAATTTCTTCTAAAGCCCTGGCTCCCTTATTTTACGCCCTTAGACTGGGAGTTCAGGGCTACCAAAACAAAGCCTGCGCCTACGCAGGCTTTTAGTTTATAGCGCAATACGGTTCAGATAAGACCAAAAGCGTTAGCAGGATACCAATGTAGAGACGTAGTATGCTACGTCTCTACACATCACCGAATCTCACCAAAAATCCTTAACTGAACCGTATGGGTTTATAGCGCTTTTCTGTAAGGAGGGCATTGCTCACCAATATCTCAAATGTTTACCACATAAGCTTTAAGAAGCAAGGCACACCCTACGATTTGTAGTCTAATCATAACAATCACCGCTGTGTGAGTCCGTCTACTCGGTTAATTTTGCTTGACCACTTGCATGGCAAAACCTAACGAGCCACTGTCACTATGCTTTGAGATTTAATGGGTTGTAACTTTCCCATTCGCACCAAAGCTTGATGAACCATAGCAGCTACCTCAGCACGGGTAGCTTCTTGATTGGGAGCAAAGGTTTGTGGATCTGGATGGCTTACCACAAGACTATTTTCTGTAGCTGCTGCTACCTTCTCAAGAGCATATTTAGGAATTTCGTTGGCATCTTTATAGACGCTTAAAAGTTTATCTGGGGAAGAGGGTACTTTTAGATTCAACCCACTCGCAAGAGCAACTAAAACTTGTACTCGTGGAATCTTTTGCTCTGGTTGGAAAGTTTTGTCTGGATAGCCTTTTAAAAATCCAGTAATGATGGATTGGTTAATCGCTGGAATTGCCCAGAATTGCGCTGACACATCCTTGAAATTTGTTGTTGAAGTACTATCAACTCTTTTACCAAAAGCTTGTTGCAAAATGGCAGCAAATTCCGCACGGGTGACAGGCTGATCCGGTCTAAAAGAGTAATCAGGAAAGCCTTTGATTATCCCACGAGAAGAAAGAACATCAATAAAACGCCGTCCCCAAAACTCACTTGGTACATCCGCAAAAGCGAGTGGCGGGGGAATTGTTGGCAATTTTTCACCTGGGGCGACTACAGAATATTGTTGTCTAGTTGTTGTCTGAGAAGATGTTAATTCGTCTTCTGGCTGTGACTCATTCGGGGCTAAGTTAGAAACCGGAGGTAACTCATCTTCAAAGGTATTTTGGTCAGTTGGGGATGGAGTGACTGTTGGCTTTACGCTAGGAACAATAAATGGAACGGCTTGTTGACTAGGGCTAGCGGGGGTAACAGGAGAAGCAGAGGAAGTAGGGGAGGGCAATAGCAAATTATTTATGTTCCAACCAGAATCCTTACGGGAAAATGACCAAAATAAAATCAACCCAATGGTAGAAAAAGCAACAAGAATACCGAGAAATTCATCAAAGCCAAGGGTATTTCTTTGAGATGACTTTGGATCTGAAGGAGGGATATCTGTCATCGAAAATTTGGGTCTGAAACCCCGTCCTTTAGCGAAGCGAAGGACGGCTTTACAAAATCTAGTAAGTTACGATCAACCTGTTTGAACGGTGAATCAATTGAATCTTGCTAGACGCTATCTGTCCTAACCGTTTCCAGTTAGCATCGCTGACAGATATTTGTTTTTCGGTATCACCACTGACGTAGCCAATCCCCTTGGGAGATTGAACCAGATCACCTTTTCTGAAGCCGTGGCGGGTAACAGTGCCGCCATACTTGCGTCTAACTCCACCCTTGGCAAAAACCATCAGATGAAGTTGACGCCGTGAGACTGGCGGACGCCGGATGACAGCGAAAGGAGCGGATTGTACTGTCACCTCTCCCCTCCAGCCCATCGAATGAGTTGAGGTGACGCCATATTGAATGAACGCACTACAGGCTAAGGCAACCCCATCAACGGCGTGAGTCGTGGGTATTGCGTCCCCTTTAGAATGCTTCTGTTTTTGCAATCCTAGTTGTTGCCTGATCTGGGAAGTTTGCCAGCCTTCGATCTCGCGTACATTGCCGTACCCTTCCAGATTTTCTAATTGCCACTTTTGCCCAACCATCACTGGACTGAACGCCTTATCACCGCGAGCCTTAACGATTTCGTATGCAATATATGTGAGTGGGTAAATCAGAGATAGTTCGTCAAGAACTCGTAACTCTAGCTCGCGATTAGCTCGGATACTAGGGGGTAACTTGGATTGACGCCGATTATTAAAACGTTTCTCGCGGTGAGCGCGTTGATTGTAAGGTAGTTTGCGATTGATTCGTCGCCCTCTACGACCACGCCGCATCATGGCGCGTTGCTCCATCCGCTTTTTGACGATTTCAAAGGGTAACTGTAAGTGAGCAGTCCACAAGGTAAACTTGGCAGATTGAATGGCTACGCCACTATATAATTTACCCGGATCAATACCAACCGCAATTGGTTGAGCCTCTATTGCTCTGGGACACGTAACTAATTGAACTTGGAAGATCCCAAGGTCGTTATAAACAACTTTTGCTTTCCCAAGTTTTAACCAACGACGCGCCCTACTGGCTTTTGTTGGCATCAATGGCTTAAGAGATGGTGTTAATACTGGAACTCGTTGCATGGAGATAATCCTTACGAGTAAAGTTTTTAGTCCCCTCGCCCAACTAACTACAGATGTCTTGGCATTACCCAACGACCAAGCAAATGGTCTTAAAGTGTGTCCGAACTGGGGAAGTATCCGGAAGTTTTAACCGCAGTTTGTCTCGGTGGGCTAGTCAAACACGTAAAGTTTGCTCTTTACAAGCTCCGTCCCTTTTAGGGCGGAGTTATTGACCTTTTTGGGGATAGGGAATAGGTTTGAGGGTCTTAGCTAATAGGTTACAGCTTTCAGGTTACGGATTCATTAAAATCCGCCTGTCCACTATAACCTTTGTTTTCAAACAACTCGCAGCAAGCTAGGGATACTGTCTACTGCTGTGAGGGTTTCAATTTCTGTTAATGCTTGCCGAAAATCACCTTCTCGGACATCATGAGTGACAACAACAATTTCTGCTAGTTCTCCCTGAAAGCCTGTTTGAACGACGGACTCTAAGCTGACTCCGTGGTTGCCAAAGCAAGTTCCCAATTTGCCAATCACTCCGGGTTGGTCTTTTGTAAGAAAACGAGCGTAAAATCGGGTGACGAGTTCTGCCATTGGCACAATTTGACAGTAGTCTTGATGTGCGCAAGCAAGCAGCGGATTTAGCGCTGTTTTGCTCTTTTTGAGTGCTGCTACTAAGTTCAAAATATCCGATGATACAGCACTAGCAGTTGCCCCAGCACCAGCACCAGGACCAAAAAACATTACCTGTCCTATAGGTTCGCCTTCAACAAGAATGGCGTTATTCACGCCGTTAATGCTGGCTAAGGGGTGTGCTTTAGGGACTAAGGTGGGATGGACTCTGACTGAGATGAGAGGGGATGAGGGAGTGAGGGAGGGAGTGAGGGAGGGAGAGAGGGAGGGAGTGAGGGAGTGAGGGAGGGAGGGAGAGAGGGAGGGAGTGAGGGAGGGAGATGAGGGGGTTGTTCTGTTGGCGATCGCCGCAAGCGGCGCTGCGCTTTGCGCAATCGCCAGCAGTTTGATCACAAATCCTAATTTTTCGGCATAAGCAATATCTGTTTTGCTGACTTGCCGAATTCCCTCACTGTAGACATCTTTTAACTTGATGCGTCCACCAAAGGCTAATGATGCGAGGATGGCGATTTTATCTGTGGCGTCTAAGCCATCGACATCAGCAGTGGGGTCAGCTTCAGCATAACCTAAGCGTTGGGCATCTGCTAAAACATTGCTAAAGTTACTGCCTTCTGTTTGCATCCGTGTGAGGATGTAGTTTGTCGTGCCGTTAATGATGCCAGTGACGGTGTGAATGCGGTTGACACTTAAAGATTGCTTCAAAGGTTGAATGACTGGAATACCACCACCAACGGCGGCTTCCAACATGACGTATACCCCAGCTTGATTTGCTGCTGTAAAGATTTCATCACCAAAACGGGAAATGACTGCTTTGTTGGCAGTCACCACATGCTTGCCATTTTGAATTGCCTTGAGGATGAGCGATCGCGCTGGTTCCAGTCCACCCATGACCTCGACCACAATATCTACCTCTGGGTCAGTGACAATTGCTTCTAAATCTGTTGTCAACACCGATGGCAATGTGACGGCGCGGGGTTTGTCGAGCGATCGCACTCCCACGCGGTAGATTTCTAGTTCCTGCAACAACGGGTGACGAGAACCGTTATCTTGTAACAATTGCACCGTACCCGTTCCTACGGTGCCTAATCCCAGTATTCCCAGCTTTACACCCACAAGCTTTATACCAATTTTATATTTTGGATTTTAGATAATGTTGTCAAATACACAACAATTGTAGGTAGAGCATATGCCCTACCTACAGATTATCTTTATTTAATTTAGTCTATAGCCTTTTGTCAAAAGTCTTATGACTCACGACTCATGACTTATGACTAAATTAGTAGGTTTCTACGTGCCAGCGACCAGCTTTCTTGAGGTCTTTCTGGTAATCACTCCAAGTTACGCCTTCTTTTGCAGCCGCTGCTGTCAGCGCTGCATCGATACCATCTTCCATACCCCGCAAACCACAGATGTAGGTGTGGGTTTTCTCTTCTTTAATCAACTGCCACAGTTCATCTGCGTGTTCTGCTACGCGGTCTTGGATATACATTCTGCCTCCTTGTGCGTTTTTCTGTTCGCGGCTGATGGCATAAGTGAGGCGGAAATTATCAGGATACTTTTGTTGGATTTCTTCTAGTTCTTGCTTGTAAAGGATGTTTGGAGTTGTGGGGATACCAAATATCAACCAAGCAAACCCATTAAACTGGTATTCTGGGTTAGCGGCTCTTTCGTTGTCCTTGAACATCCGCCACAGGTAAGCCCGCATTGGCGCGATACCTGTTCCTGTTGCCATCATGATCACTTTGGCATCAGGATCAGCGGGTAACAGCATTTCTTTACCCACAGGACCTGTGATTTTTACGTCGTCTCCTGGTTTGAGGAAACACAGGTGAGTCGAGCAAACACCGTACACTGTTTCGCCAGTTTCTGGGTGCTTGTACTCCAATTGACGCACGCAAAGAGATACTGTTTTGTCATCCACATTATCGCCATGACGAGTTGAGGCGATCGAGTACAGTCTGAGTTTTTCTGGCTTACCGTTCTTGTCAACACCAGGTGGGATAATGCCGATACTTTGACCTTCTATATACCGCAAATCACCGCCGGAAATGTCGAACTTAATGTGCTGAACAATACCAATTCCGCCTTCTTGTACTAATGGCTCATTAGATATGCATTTTCCTACAAATGGAGCGTTTGGACGGTAAATATTGACGGGAACGTCAGCGTGGGCGTCTTTTTTAGCTTTCGCTTGAGTCATGGTGTTGCCTTGTTTATCCTTTTTGTTGGGCTGTTGTTCAGCTACAGGTGTGGCTTTACCATTTGCAATGTTAGCAGTCTCACCAGATGTGGCGTTGCTCGTGGAAGCTTTACCGTTGATGTCCACAGCACTCAAAGGCTGAATGCTAACAATCTTGCCACCTAGGCGGGTGATACGCCGCATCTCCTGATTCATACGGTTGTAAGGCACTCTGATGAATACACTGCCACTGTTACGAATTTGGTAGCTCGTTTTATCAGTTTCTTCGCTCTGACGCAGACCCACCACTTCGTATACGAAAACGCGGCTACCTGATTCTGTGTTGGCAGCACCTTCAACAGCACCTTTAATGTACATTTCTTCTACCACTCCGATGTCTACTTAACCTTTTCTGGAAAACCCTTCCCAGCACAATGCGCCAGCTTTAGTTTACCTGATTTTGGTTTGACAAAACTGGCGCTTTTGGGAAAGCGGCGTCTCTAGCCGATGCGTTGCTACATACACTCACCAAAGACAAGCAAGAATTGCAAAAAAACACACCTGTTCACCTTCTAAATTAGACGATAAGTCTTTTAGAGAATGTTAATAATGAGTCAATTTAATTTTTTTTCCTGAAGTACTACCTCTAAAGAGGGAGATAACTTCTTACCGCTTGTTAGGTAGATAACCTGAAACAGCGTTAGGCTTGGGGAATACCAACCACCGTTGTTTGCGATTTGTTTTACTTCTCCAAGTTTGTAATTTGTTTGTAATTTTCCCTCTTTCCACAGAAAATGAGTCTGGAAATTTTAGGCATAATATTATCTGCTGAAATTTCATCCACCATTATGGGTATTTCCATAATTGAGCCACACTCCAGCTACTAAATCCAGCTACTAAATTCTGATAGAGAGAAATCTTACATAAGCAACTAAAATAAGTTTTACTTGATGTGAAAAATCTGTCAACCACTATGAGCGTGTCGTGCTAAATTTTTCTACCTCATCTTTGCTCGTATACGCAAAAGTACTACCAAAAATCTAACTCTTTGGGTTACTTGCTTAATTCTGTGAAAAATTGCTAATTTCGTCTAAGCGAGCATTGTTCACGAATTAAAATTCAAAGGAGTCTATTTTCTTTCACAAAAAAAATGAAAAGAAAAAATATACCATATACGCTTATCTTTATGGAGTCACAAGTAAAAACTTGACATGACCACGCCTGTTATGGGTAGCTGTAAAAATTTTATTCGGTTCCTACTTACTGGAAAACTCATTGAAAGGAAATACCAGCAAGCCTTGTATAGAGTACTCCATTCTGTTACAATCCAATATAACACTAGGATTAAATACTTACCAGTAACGAGTTGAGACAGATCAGAGGGGTGTGTGGTGCCATTGTGTTGTATACCCGTTTGATGTGTCATAGCGCTGCTGGAGGCGACAAAGCAGGATAAACCGTTGCAGGGTACTTCTTGCTGGAAAATTGTTGTGAGAAAAATTATTGATTCATCTTTAGTATCTAGAGGAGATTTATGAGTAAGCCGGAACGCGTGGTATTGATTGGAGTCGCTGGAGACTCCGGGTGCGGTAAATCTACTTTTTTGCGTCGCCTGATAGATTTATTCGGTGAAGAGTTAATGACAGTCATTTGCTTAGATGACTATCACTCATTAGATCGCAAGCAGCGCAAAGAAACAGGGATAACTGCACTTGACCCAAGGGCAAACAATTTTGACTTGATGTATGAGCAAATCAAAGCGCTCAAAAATGGTCAAGCAATTGATAAGCCAATTTACAACCACGAAACCGGCAACATCGATCCACCAGAGCGAATTGAGCCGAATCACATTGTAGTGGTTGAAGGATTACATCCTTTATATGATGAGCGGGTGCGCGAACTTATCGACTTCAGCGTGTATTTTGACATCAGCGATGAAGTCAAAATTGCCTGGAAAATTCAGCGAGACATGGCGGAACGTGGTCACCGCTATGAAGATGTCTTAGCTCAAATCAATTCCCGTAAACCTGATTTTACAAAGTACATTGAACCACAAAGAGAATTTGCTGATGTGGTTCTCCAGGTATTGCCCACAAACTTAATTAAAGACGATAAAGACCGCAAAGTTTTGCGGGTACGTATGCTGCAGCGGGAAGGCAAAGAAGGCTTTGACCCAGTCTACCTGTTTGATGAAGGGTCAACAATTAACTGGACTCCGTGCGGGCGCAAGCTGACCTGTTCTTACCCTGGTATGCAACTGTACTATGGCTCAGATGTCTACTATGGTCGTTATGTCTCTGTGTTAGAGGTAGATGGTCAATTTGACAACCTGGAGGAAGTCATTTACATCGAAACCCATCTGAGCAAGACATCCACCAAGTACAAAGGTGAGATGACTCACTTGTTACTCCAGCACCGCGAGTATCCAGGTTCTAACAATGGTACTGGTTTGTTCCAAGTATTGACAGGTTTGAAAATGCGTGCTGCCTACGAGCGGTTGACATCTAAGGAAGCAAAGCTAGCTGCTAAGGTTTAGTTAAAGTAGCTGTGTTTGTGTGCAAGCTGTTGGGGGTGCTTACGGGTGTCCCCCGATTTTTTTATAGGTATAAACCGGGAAATTACTGAGTGTACTTTAAACAACTATAAACTAGTAGGGTAACTTTTATCTATCTTTAAAATAATCAGTCTTAGGTAATAATTTTTATGAAAGTCGCATAAGTAGGAAGTGTGATTGTAAAAATCTTGTTATGATTGCAGATTGAACTGGGTAAACTAAATGCTTTAGTTTAGTCAGTTGGAAAAACCTTCTATGGAGGAACTCCACTTGTCTCGTCGTTATCTATTTACCTCCGAGTCTGTGACTGAAGGGCATCCAGATAAAATCTGCGATCAGATTTCTGATACAATTTTAGATACCCTTCTTTCACAAGACCCCAGTAGTCGTGTTGCTGCTGAGGTTGTGGTCAACACTGGTTTGGTCTTAATCACTGGTGAAATTACCACCAAAGCAAATGTGAATTATGTTAATCTCGCTCGCAAGAAAATTGCCGAGATTGGTTACACCAACGCTGATAACGGGTTCTGTGCTAACAGCTGTTCGGTGATTGTCGCATTGGACGAACAATCGCCTGATATTGCCCAAGGTGTTAACACTGCTCAAGAAACCCGCGAAGAGCACAGTGACGAACAATTTGACAAAATTGGTGCTGGCGACCAAGGTATCATGTTTGGCTTCGCTTGCAACGAAACACCAGAACTGATGCCTTTGCCCATCTCTCTTGCTCACCGTATTGCTCGCCGACTGGCTGCGGTTCGTAAAACAGGTGATTTGCCATACCTGCGTCCTGATGGAAAAACACAAGTCACCGTAGTTTATGAAGACGGACGACCTGTAGGTATTGATACCATACTGGTTTCCACTCAGCATACAGCTACGATTGGCGATATCACTGATGAAGCAGCAGTGCAAGCCAAGATTAAAGAAGACCTCTGGACAGCGGTAGTTGAACCTATCTTTGGAGACATTGATGTTAAGCCAGATGAGCAAACTCGCTTTTTGGTTAACCCCACAGGTAAGTTTGTCATCGGCGGTCCTCAGGGAGATTCTGGTCTGACGGGGCGTAAAATCATTGTCGATACCTACGGTGGCTACTCACGACACGGCGGTGGAGCATTTTCTGGCAAAGACCCCACCAAGGTAGACCGGAGTGCAGCTTACGCCTCTCGATATGTGGCGAAAAATATTGTCGCTGCAGGGTTGGCAGAAAAATGTGAAGTCCAACTCAGTTATGCGATTGGTGTAGCGCGACCAGTAAGCGTTCTGGTGGAAACTTTTGGCACGGGTAAAGTCGATGACCAAATCTTGCTGGAAGTCGTCCAACAGCATTTTGAACTGCGCCCTGCGGGAATTATCCATACTTTCAATTTACGCAACCTGCCAAGTGAACGAGGCGGACGTTTTTATCAGGACGTCGCGGCTTACGGTCATTTAGGACGGAACGATTTGGACTTGCCTTGGGAGCGTACCGATAAGGCGGAATTGTTGAAGCAAGCAGTCAACAATTTATTGTCAGCAGCGATTGTATAGATACAGTGAGGAGTTAGGAGCTTGAATCAGTTTAACTCCTAACTTATCAAATTCCTGCAACCCCCCTTTTCTTGGGGGGTTATACCAATTCAAAGTTCAAAATTCAAAATTCAAAATTCAAAATTAACAAACTGCCAAAAAACCTACCCTTGAAAGGGAATGCTGCCCCGGGACTATTGAAGGGGAAATCCTCCCGACTTGGTAATGGTCAATATCTCCCCGGACATAATTTTGAGGCTCCCTTACCCAATCCCGAATCCCCAATCCCTTCGGAGTTCGGCGAGGCTCACTCGAGTCGGTGAGCGCTCACGCCGAAGCCCGCGAAGCCCTAATCCCCAATCGCCAGAGATTTGTGACAAAATAGTAGACTAGCTTTAGTGCATCCACGAAATAGCAGTTCTACCTTTTTGTATCATACAAATATTGTAGGGTGAGGATCTTGCTCGCCCAAATTTAGGACGGGTTGTCTGGTTCATCCCACAAGAATCTAGAAGTGTAGTATTCTGTTAAATTTAAAAGCCCTATATGGAGTCTGGCTGGATGACACTGTTAATAGCCTGATTAAGATGACTTTTGTTGGCAGCAAAAAAAATCGTTAAATGTTCATATAAAAATTACTTAGATATCATAGGAATGGTACAAACTATACTAATAACTGAAGACTGCGAGAAAAATAAAATGTGTGTATTGTCAAGAGAAAGTGTAGTTTCAAAAGAAGGGCAGGAAGGGTTGCTAAAAGCAGAAGATAAGCACAAAGGAACAGGCGAGTACAAGCGCTAAAAAAGGATGAAAGATGTAGATGCCTTTTAGACAGCTTGTCTAAAGTAGAATCAAGAGACTTTATAAAAAATTTATAAATGACACTTTAAAAATTACCTTTTCTTTGATATTTTAAACTTCATCCTTAAGTAAGAAACGCTTTGCTTCTGTTAAAAAAGAAGATAATGATAATGTAGTAGGTGGTAATTACAAATTGAACCAAGTTTTAGCCCAAGTTTTAGCTTTGATACAAATCCAGTAATTTTTGCGGGAGGGCAAGGAGACTTGAGGAATGCAAACTCAAAAGCCGACTGCTGTTGACAGCAATTGGGAAATAACACAAGTGTCAGCCGAACAGCCCTCTACCGAGGATGAACTCCCGACTATAGAATTTCCCTCCCGAGGGAAACTTAAAGCAAGTTCTTGGCGTATTCATCAGAAAATTGGCTATGGCTACTTTCTGGCAATTGGAATTGGCTTTTTGGGTTCACTAACTGGGTTTGTCATTGCTAATTACTACCGAGGTATAGAAACGGGGCAATTAAGTCATGCCCAGTTTCAAACAAAAATGCTTGGTAGTTACAAAGATGCTTTAGTAGATGCACAATTGCATAGCTCAAACTTGATTGCTGTTGTGGACGATCCGAAACGGCTTCAGAGCAAAAGAGCCGAATTTTTAAACAGTGTTAACAAAGCCAAAGACCTTGAGAAAGGCATTACGAATTTTATAGACAGCAAGCCAGGAAAGCTAGCAGCAACGGAAGACACTCTGCGAACTATATTGAATGACTACTCGACTAACCTAAAATTTTACGTTATTCAAATAGAGTCAGTGTTGCAGCAGCTTGAGCAGCAGCCACAAGAGCAACAGGAGATTTTCACAGCACGAAACAAGTTGCTGGAAATTATGAGCGGTGGAACAACCACGCGGCTAGATGAAATACGTCAACGGTTGACTGACACTTTGCAAATTGCTCAACAGCAAGAGAAGGCAATTGAAACAAATGTGGACGTAGCAAAAGGAATCGAGCAAATGATTGCTGTAGTGAGTATGCTGCTGTCGGTAGCTATTGCCGCAATTGTAGCATGGCGTACTTCTCGGGCGATCGCCGAACCAGTCATCCTAGTCACTCAAGTCGCGGAACAAGTAGCGAAAAAATCTAACTTTAATTTGCGCGCCCCTGTCAGCACCGAAGATGAAATTGGATTACTCGCCAAATCTCTGAATCGTTTGATTGAACGGGTATCACAGCGTACAAAAGAACTACAACAAGCAAAAGAACTCGCAGAAGCAGCCAGCAAAGCAAAAAGCCAGTTTCTCGCCAATATTAGCCATGAATTACGCACCCCGTTAAATGCCATCATTGGCTTGAGTCAACTGCTTAAAGATGATGCTGCTGATTATGAAATGACAGAAGATTTTATTGAGGATCTTGAATCTATCAATGGTGCGGGTAGACATTTACTGACATTAATCAACGACATCCTCGACTTATCACGAATTGAAGCGGGGAAAATGACTTTCTACCCAGAGACATTTGAACTCGCTACGCTCATCAATAACGTTGTCCTAACAGTCAAGCCTTTGGTAGAGAAAAATGCCAATGTTTTAGAAGTGAATTTTCATGGGGAACTTGGCATCATGTACACTGACCAAACTAAGCTACGACAGGTTCTGTACAATCTCCTGAGTAATGCTGCCAAGTTTACCACCAACGGCAAAGTGACACTGATAGTCAACAAAGAGCTAGACTTCCACGGGGATGCTCCTGCAATGATCACGTTTACTGTTCAAGATACAGGCATTGGTATGTCCTCTGAGCAACAGCAACAGCTGTTTCAACCTTTTAGCCAAGGGGACGCTTCGACAACGAAAAAATATGGTGGTACTGGATTGGGGTTAGCAATTAGCCGTCACTTTTGCCATATGATGGGTGGTGAAATTTTTGTCAGAAGCGAACCCGGAGTTGGGTCTATTTTCACTGTTCGCCTTCCACTGATAGCTAGAGATTAGTTTTCTGAAATCAGCTGATTTTCTTTTGTAGAAGAATCAGTGTGCTGGAGCAAAGACACTCGCCATGATTCGTCCAGGAATGTTACTTCAAGGACAGTACAAAATTATCCGTCAAATTGGTGGCGGTGGTTTTGGTAAAGTATTTGAAGTAGATGATAATGGCACGATAAAAGTATTAAAAATTCTCAGTTTAGAGCGTTTCCACAACCCGACAATCAAACTCAAGGCGATCGCTCTATTTCAACGAGAAGCCGAATTATTAGCACGCCTAAAGCACCCTGGTATTCCACGTGTAGAGCCAAATAGCTCTTTTACATGGTCTGATAGCAATGGTGAAGCGTTACACTGCATCGTCATGGAGAAAATACCAGGTTCTAACTTGCAACAGTGGTTACAAGCCAGAGGAAATCAACCACTCACCACAGAACAAGCGCGCGAATGGTTAATCCAACTGGTAGAGATACTTCACGAACTGCATCAGCACCAGTATCTGCACCGCGATATCAAACTCTCTAACATCATGCTGAAACCGGATGGACAACTGGTGCTGATTGACTTTGGTGCTGTCAGGGAAGTGACAACAACTTACCTGGAAAAACAACAAGGTAAACAAACCGGTACTGTTCTTGTTTCTCCTGGGTTCACCCCTCCAGAGCAAGCTGAGGGTTATGCTGTTCCACAATCAGACTTTTTTGCTTTAGGACGAACTTTTATTTGTTTGCTGACTGGAAAATCTCCTCTCGATTTTCCTAAAAACTCAGAAACTGGGGAATTAATTTGGCGTGACGATCTCACTAATGTTTCGCCGGAATTAGCAGACTTAATTGACCGCCTCATAGCGCCTTTTTCAGGACAGCGACCTCAAAATTGCCAGGAAATATTAAATTACCTCAAAGGCAATCAACAAAATTCTCAACTATCAAAATATAGGAAAGATACTATACCAGGGACAGGGCTTGGAGCCACTTATTTAGCGCTGAAGCGCTTACTACAAAATACATTTACTCTTCAATCTAAATCAGATGAACGAGTAGCCGATAAACAGAAAACAACACAGAATAAATTATCCAAAAAACGTAGTTTTCAGTTGTTGCTAGCTGCCTTATTGGTTTTGAGCGGTGGAGGCATCAATTTGTGGAAATTTTCACCAGATATAGCTTTTAACCTCAACAATTGGGGAGTTGCCAAATATCGGCAGAAAAGTTTTGAGGTTGCCAAGATATATTATCAATTGGCTCTGTTTTTTGACCCCAAGATTCCAGAAGCTGATTACAATTTGGGCTTGCTTTATGAAGAGGAAAATAAGTTTGACCAAGCTCGTGCTGCCTACAAAATATCTGTGCAAAAGGGTTATGATAGAGCTTACAATAACTTGGCGCGTTTACAGATTTTAAATAAAGAATATATAACAGCAGTAGGTCTACTGCAAGAGGGATTGCCATTTGCTTACGATAAGAAAGCTAAATATACAATGCTGAAAAACTTGGGGTGGGCATATTTAGAACTAGGAAATTACCAAGAAGCGAAAAACTATCTTGAAAAGGCAATTCATATTAAGAGCGATCGCGCTAGTGCATATTGCCTGCAAGCCAAAGTTTTAGAAAAACAACAAAATAAGCAAGGGGCATTTTTTGCTTGGAGAAATTGCTTGAAATATGGCAATACTGCTGGAACTCCAGAGGAAAAACAGTGGGTTAATGAAGCGGCGAAAAATATTAATTGAGGAGAAATCAGAATTCAGAACGACTGCATAAATATATCTAGAAGATTCAGTAACTTCTTGCAAAACGTCAAGAAGAATCAGATTGAACCACAGATGGACACAGATACACACAGATAATTTATCTATGTTAATCTGTGTGCATCTATGGTTATAAACATTATTATATGTGTAGTGCACTACTAAAAAGCTGGAAAGCAAAGAGTAGAAAAGCCAAAATTTCCCTTTGGTTTTTTGCTGTTTGCTTGTTGCTTTTGATATTGACAGCAATTATCCCACAAGCACTTAGCACTCAAGTTAGTCAAATACCTATTGTCCAGTCCCATTGCAGACGCGCCGAAAGTGGCGATCCTCGCAGCCCCAGCAACCCGGATATTCCCTACGTTATTAGTCCTCGCCGCACATTGCTTTTGACTAACAAGCCGAGGCTACATTGGAATCAAGTTTTGGGTGTCAAAAACTATGATGTCAGTTTACAAAAAGGTGATTTAGTTGTTTGGCAAACAAAGGTGAATACCAATGAAATTGTATATCCTGGTAAACCAGAACTGGAACCTGGCGGGGAATATTTGCTGATTGTTAAAGCTGACAACGGTAAGTTTTCAACAGATGAAAAACCAAATGCAAGGGGTTTTACCGTATTGTCAAAGCAAGAAGCGCAAGTTGTGAAAACAGCAATAACTCAACTGAATAATCAACAACTTCCCGACAAAGTAAAGGCTTTACAAAGTGCTTTTTTTTATATCGGTTCTGACCTAAAATCAGAGGCGATTGAAACGCTAGAAGCTTTGATAAGTGGTGGTAGTAAAGAGGCTTCCGTCTCTCGAAACCTTGGCGAACTCTACTGGGAAGCAGGAGTGGATGTGCTAGCGGAAACTCATTATTTAAATGCACATACACAGGCGATCGCAAATAAGGATATGGTACAGCAAGCACAAATTGCTGAAGCTTTGGGGCATTTGTATGTCGCGCTAGATGACCAAAAAGCTGCCATGAAGTGGTTGACTCAAGCACGAAATAGTTACAAAACTTTAGGTAACAAGCAAAGAGTAGAGGAACTGGATACACACCTTAAACAATTCAAATCTACGTCTGATGCTCTTGAATCATTTGGTGCTATGGTGTTTGCAATTAGCTAGTACCCTGTAAAGACGTTGCATACAACGTCTTTACAACTATGAGTAAATTTAGCTAGTTAATTGTGATACGGATATCCGGAATGATGTGATTTCAGTGGGTATACATATTTGTCTTTAGTCAAAGTCAATGTATCTACGAAATTACCCTGAAAAAGGAGCATCAAATGACTAACCAAACTTTACCTCAAAATCAAGATCCCCGTAAAGCGCAAGCCGAAAAGTTACTAGAACAAGCTAATAAACAGTTAGGGGAAGCTTTAAAAGCTTACCAACAAGCACTAGATGTCTATCAGGACATTGGCGAAGATACTGTTGCTACTCTCATCTCTTATGTTATTTCTGAGAGCAAAATTGTGACTGTTAGCAGCGC
>JXCB02000023.1:433803-481816 GCA_000828075.3 Tolypothrix campylonemoides VB511288
CTGGTGATTCTAAAATAAAGTTGACTGCTGCTAATGGTATAATAGCTGCTCCTTCACGGGTAAAGGGTCCTAAGAAAAAGAAAACTAAGTAGGTTAGTATTTCAATGATTGAAGGTGATTTAAATCAAGTTTAGTATAGGTGCATCACAATATTAACCAAATACAATATTACTCAAAAACAATTTTTCATGATTAAGTGTTTCAGTTGCTTGTTTGTTCAATAAGCAACTCTTTAATTTAAAAATATTGAAATCATTCATGCACTTGTCTCATCTTACTCGCTTTGGTGCAATCGCGCTCACTCTTTTATGTTTATTGAATCCAGTTTACGGAGCAAGCAGCGATTCTAACTTCGTGAAATATTTTGTTGGGACGTTACAAGCACAAAAACCTGAAAGCCTGAAGACAGAAGCAGACCGATTGTATGACCAAGGAGTTGACCAATATGAAAGCGGTCAGTTTCAAAAATCCTTAGAAACGTACCAAAAAGTTCTGGCAATTTATCAGCAAATTGGCGAAAAAGATGATATTGCTAAAACTCTCTATGCAATTGGCATTATTTACAATCAAACCTCTCAATATTATAAAGCAAGAGATGTCCTCAAACAAGCATTAGTTATTTATCAAGAATTAGGCGACAAGGAAAGCATTAGTGACACGCTTAATAGTCTAGGGGCGGTTTCTAAAAATTTAGGTCAGTATCCACAAGCACTAGAGTTTTATCAGCAAGCATTGGCGATAAGTCAAAAAGTAAATATTGGCATTTCTAACAAAGAGACACAGGAAACGATTGCACTCATCCTTAATAATATTGGTTTAGTTTATCAGTCTATGGGGCAGTATTCTCAAGCACTGGAATACTATCAGCAAAGCCTTAGCCTCAATCAAAAAATAGAAGATAAACTAGGCATTGGGAATTCTCTTAATAGTATAGGGGGAGTTTATTACGAAACAGGACAGTATTCCCAAGCACTCAAGTTTTTTCAACAAGCTTTAGCCAATGTCCAAAATGCCAAAGAGCCTACATCAGCAAATATCCTTAATAATATTGGGCTTGTTTACAGCGAACTGGGTCAATATTCCAAAGCACTAAAATTTTATCAGCAAGCTTTAGCAATTCGGAAAAATCTCGGTGATCAAGATGGCAAAGCTACGACTTTACATAACATTGGCTTTGCCTACAATAACATGAAGAAATATTCCCAAGCTATTGATTATTATAAGCAAGCTTTAGCAGCTTTTAAAAAAATTGGTAATCAGCCAAAGATGGGCAGTACTCTCAACAATATAGGGTTTGCTTATCAACAATTGGGGCAGTATTCGCAAGCACTAGAGTCTCTTCAGCAAGGGTTAAGAATTCTTCAACAAGTAGGCGATCGCGCTGTCGCTGGGCGTACCTTTGATAGTATGGGAAGCGCTTACAAAGGTATAGGCAACTATTCCCAAGCATTGGCGTCATATCAGCAAGCGTTATTATTGAGTCGAGAAGTTGGTGATAGAGTTGCTGAAAGAATAACTCTTAGCAACATCGGTGATTTATTGGCGCGACAAAACAAGCCACAATTAGCAATTATTTTTTACAAACAATCTGTCAACATAACCCAAAGCATACGCGCTGAATTGCGATCGCTTCCACGGGAACAACAGCAATCTTACACAGCAACTATAGCTGATACCTATCGCCGCTTGGCTGACTTACTGCTGCAACAAAACCGTGTGCTAGAAGCACAGCAAGTTTTAGATTTACTCAAAATTCAAGAACTAGACGATTACCTGGGTGATGTTCGGGGTTATCAAAGAACCGCCAAAAAAGTTGAGTCACTATTTCCAGAACAGTCAATTAATCAAGGGTTGAAAGTCGTAGCCGACAAACAAATTCAAATCAGCAGACAACTGAGTGAACTACAAAAAATCCCACCAAACAACAGAAAACCCGACCAAATGGCAAAGATTGTCGAATTAGAGGCAAATCTGATCGCAGAATTTAACCAATTTATCGACAGTCCAGAAGTGAATGCTTGGTTAGAACAGCTTAGCCCAAAAGCGGCACAACAGATTATACCACTGGAGCATCTGAACAGCTTGCGAGACAACTTGAAGCGTCTCAACCAAAACGCCGTCTTGCTGTACCCGTTGATTTTAGACAACCGTCTGGAACTGGTACTGACAAGCCCAAACACACCGCCAATTCATCGTAGTGTTACAGTCAAAAAAGAAGAACTCAATCGGGCAATTGTAGAGTTTCGTAGTGCTTTGGAAAATCCCGAATCTGATGCTACAGTTCCCGCACAAAAGTTGTATGAGTATTTAATTAAGCCGATAGAAAAAGACTTGGCAAACGCAGATGCTAAAACAATCATCTATGCGCCAGATGGACCGTTACGTTACATTCCCCTAGCGGCTTTATACGACGGTAAAAAATGGTTAGCGCAGCGCTTCCGTACTAACAATATTACTGCTTTGAGCTTAACCGAACTCGATACTCAACCTTTACCCCAAATCAAAGTATTAGCTGGGGCGACAACACAGCGTCACGTTGTAAAACTTGAGTCTACCTCATTACCATTTAAAGCGTTGGAATATGCAGGGGCGGAAGTCAACAACCTTGCTACGATGATGCCAGGAACCAAGACACTTTTAGATAATGATTTCAACCGCGAATCGATGATTTCTTATTTAAATGTCTACTCAATTATTCATATGGCGACTCATGCGAAATTTGTCAACGGTAAGCCGGAATACTCTTTTATTTTAATGGGCGATGGTAATTTAATCACCCTACCAGATATTCAAAAGCTATCTTTGCCAAATGTAGATTTGGTTGTGTTGAGTGCTTGCGAAACAGCAGTTGGTGACCAGATAGGTAAGGGAGAAGAAATTTTAGGTTTTGGCTATCAAATACAGCGTACAGGAGCAAGAGCTGCGATCGCTTCTTTATGGTCTGTCAGCGATGGCGGTACACAAGCTTTAATGAATGCTTTTTACGCGTTTTTAAGTCAAGGCAAAATTACCAAAGCTGAAGCTTTACGTCAGGCGCAAGCAGCAATGATTACAAGCGACTATTCAGGGGTAACTCAAGACCAGGATAGAGGAATTCTCAAATCTACGCGTGAGAAACTACCACCAAAAGTGGCAAATCGTCTGAGTCATCCTTATTATTGGGCACCTTTCATTTTAATTGGTAATGGGTTGTGAATGTTTACGGCTAAGCGAGTTTAAAATGAAATAAACTTTTGATGTCGTCTAAGATAAAGGACAAAAGTGAAATTATGAACACCCACAAGATAGAAACTGTTTTAACTGAAGATGGAACTCTAACGCTACAGGGTTTACCTTTTCATGCGGGAGATGCTGTGGAAGTGATTATTCTGCAAGCGAAAACTCCACAACATCAAGATGCGGTGAATTCTCAATCAGAGAAAAATCGTTATCCATTGCGCGATACGCAGCCATATCGTTACGATGACCCAACAGAACCAGTCGCTTTAGAAGATTGGGAATGTTTGCAATGATTATACTCGATACTCATATCTGGGTTTGGTGGGTTCAGAATGATGCACGATTGACCATAAAACATCGACAATGGATACAAGATTACGAGTCTGAGGGTTTAGGTGTCAGCATTATTTCTTGTTGGGAAGTAGCCAAATTGGTAGAGAAAAATCGGCTAATTTTGCCTTTGGCTATTGATGAATGGCTGGAAGAATCTTTAGCTTACCCTGGTGTACAACTACTTGATTTGACCCTACCGATAGTGGTTGAGTCAACTCAACTAAGGGGGTTTCACAGGGATCCGTTTGACCAAATTATTGTGGCTACAGCCAGAATTTATGGGTGTCCTTTGTTGACTGTGGATACAAAAATCCTAAACTATCCTAATGTGCAAACACTCAAGTAGTTAATTCTATAAATTATGATAAAGCCGTAAGATGTGAGGCGTAACGGCTAGTTTGCCTTTTAAGCAAAGGCTTTCTGACCAAGCGAAGTGCTATTCTACATCCTTAATATATTAACTGAGTTTCGCTAGGATAGTGTAGCCTAAGCAATAGTTACCTTTTCTCTCTATTTCAACCTAAGCGATACCTGCTGCTTAGTTATACGCACTCCTCACGCCCATGACAACAACCACAGACTTCCTCAGTCACCTCAACCCCAGTCAACGCCGCGCTGTTGAACATCACTGCGGTCCCCTGCTCGTTGTTGCTGGTGCGGGTTCCGGCAAAACACGAGCGCTGATTTATCGCATTGCTAACCTTATTTTGCAACACCGCGTTGATCCAGAAAATATCCTGGCGGTGACTTTCACCAATAAAGCCGCACGCGAGATGAAAGAGCGTATTCAAAAGTTATTTGCCGATCGCCTGGCAATGACAGAATACAATGAGCGGTTTGATTTGTTACCAGAGTACGACCAAACCAAGCTGAAGTCGAAAGTCTGGAAAACCTTCATCAAAGATATGTGGTGCGGTACTTTCCACAGTCTGTTTTCTCGCGTTCTCCGCTTTGATATCGATAAATACCAAGACGAAAAAGGACGGCAGTGGACGCGGAATTTTTCCATTTTTGACGAGTCCGACGCCCAAAGCCTTGTGAAAGAAATCGTTACAAAACAGCTTAACCTGGACGATAAGAAGTTTGAACCCCGTTCTGTCCGCTACGCCATCAGTAACGCCAAAAACCAAGGCTTATCACCTAAAGAATTTGAGAGAGAACAGCCGAATTATCGCGGCAGGGTGATTGCAGAAGTTTATAATCACTATCAAAGCCGACTTGCAGAAAACAACGCCCTCGATTTTGATGACCTGATTCTCGTTCCTGTAAGATTGTTTCAGCAAAACGAGCAAGTGTTGGGTTATTGGCATAACAAGTTTCGCCATATTTTGGTAGATGAATATCAGGATACTAACCGCACTCAATACGAACTCATCCGCCTATTGGCGACGAATGGCGAAACTAAAAAGAGTGAATGGGATTGGACAGACCGTTCTGTTTTGGTGGTTGGTGATGCTGATCAATCAATTTATTCATTTAGAATGGCTGACTTCACCATCTTGTTGGACTTTCAGCACGATTTTGGTGATGGGTTATCCGACGAAGAGACCCGGACAATGGTGAAGTTAGAGGAGAATTATCGCTCTTGCGAAAATATTCTGCAAGCAGCCAATCAATTAATTGAAAACAACACCCAACGTATTGATAAAATCCTCAAAGCAACAAGAGGTGCAGGTGAGGAAATTTTTTGTCATAAAGCAGATGATGAAATTGCAGAAGCAGATTTTGTCATTAATCAAATTCGCTCTTTAGAAAACCAGCATCCCGAGTTGAATTGGGGGAGTTTTGCCATACTTTATCGTACCAACGCCCAATCTCGACCGTTTGAAGAGTTATTGGTGCGATTGGGAATTCCCTACACAGTTGTAGGAGGAATAAAGTTTTACGATCGCAAAGAAATTAAAGATGTCTTGGCTTACTTGCGGGCGATCGCCAACCCAGCCGATACACTCAGTTTAACGCGAGTCATTAATACTCCCCGGCGCGGTATTGGTAAAGCGACCATCGAGGCACTGAATAACGCCGCGAGAGAATTAGGCACAACTCTGTGGGAAATTATAAGTGATGAAACATCAGTAAATACATTAGCAGGACGTTCTGCCAAAGCCGTTAATAGCTTTGCCCAGATGATTCGTAATTTGCAAGACCAAATGGAGACAGTTCCAGTTTCTGAACTTGTGCAAGGAGTGCTGGAAGACTCTGGATACCTTAAAGACTTGCAAACACAGGGAACGGAAGAAGCAGAAGACAGGGTGCAAAACGTCCAAGAATTATTCAACGCCGTGCTGCAATTTGAAGAAGAAAGCGAGGATGTCACCCTGCAAGCCTTCCTTAGTAGTACCGCCCTCAGTTCCGATTTGGATAACTTAAAAGAAGGAGAAACAGCAGTTTCGCTGTTAACTTTACACGCTTCCAAGGGGCTGGAGTTTCCTGTTGTGTTTTTGGTAGGGATGGAACAGGGACTGTTTCCCAATTACCGTTCCATGAATGATCCAGCCTCTTTGGAAGAAGAACGCCGCTTGTGTTATGTGGGAATTACTCGCGCCCAAGAACGGTTGTACATAAGCCATGCCCGTGAACGCCGCCTTTATGGTTCTCGGGAACCAGCCATGCGATCGCAATTCCTCGACGAACTACCCGAAGAATTATTAATGACTCGGCATAGAAGCGTTGCTTATACCAAAGGTGCTGGTGGAAATTCATCGCAGCGTACAACTCAAAGAAAGCAAGGAACAGCACATTGGCAAGTCGGCGAAAAAGTTCTGCATAAAATCTTTGGCGTTGGAGAAATTACTCATATTTTTGGGTCAGGAAATAAAATTTCTCTAGCGATTAAATTTGATAGTTTGGGTCAAAAAATTATCGACCCAAGAGTTGCACAGTTGCAACGGGTCGATTGATAGGCAATTAAAACCAAAATTCTCCATCAGCTCCCTAGATGGCTGCCGCTCACTCCGCGCATACAAAGCATGGCAAAGAATGCGCGGCAGATGATTGTTTAATTCCCTCCCATTCCAATACCTCTGCCACTTGCATCACTAGTTTTAACGGAGCAAAAGGTTTGGCAATGACTCCCGCAATGCTTAACTGTGCATATTGTTTGAAATCTTGCATCTGCGCCTTAGCAGTCAGCAAAATAACTGGAATTTTTTGAGTAAGCGGATGACTTTGCAGCGCAGCCAGCACCGTTAGTGCGCTCATATTCGGCATCATCATATCCAGCAAAATCGCATTAGGGAGTTCACTACAAGCCAATAACAGTCCATTGCTGGCTTCAGTAGATGTCAGCACTTGCCAGCCACCTAAGTATTCTAAGCAAGTTTTAATAATAGTACACAAATTTTTCTCGTTATCAATTACCAAAATGCGCTTTGTGGACATAGCTTACTTACAGGTTAATCTTTTAACAACTTAGCGACTTTTGTTTCTCTTCACCATCTGCTAAAGGAATTAATCAATACTAAGTTTTTATGTATTCATTGCTACAAGCTTTGTTCTTGATTTGTCTAGTTACTAATAGAATTTATTCTTCAAAAAAGAAAATTATTTACTTGTTTAAAATTTCATCAAGTAATTTATGAGACAAACAACTTCCATTTGATTCTAAGAGAATTACTAGCTTGGAAAACCAAAAGAAGCCTCTGTCATACGACCTATGTAGGCAATGCCTCTACATTGGCTCCTGAGAATGAGGAAACTACAGTGGTGTTTTTATAAAATGATACCTATACACTAGGTTGATGTAGTAACGGAGTTGACAGTATGGCTAGTCAAGCCGAAAGTAAAGGTAAGCACAGTACTGCTCATGACGAAACTTCATCCAAGAAAGCGGCTGATAAGAATGAAGCAAATGCTAAGCACAGTGCTGATAACCACGAGGAGCTAGATTCACTTCTTTCTACCCTTGAGGGAGATATCACTACCCTGGATGCAGACGCTGCTCTGGGCTTAATTGATGAGTGGTATGGTTCTCTGCATAAAGCTAAAGAACCAGAACTCAAAGAGATTGCAAATAGTATTAAGGAGCTAAAGCAACTCGTCAAGGGTGGTAAAGCCACAGGTCATGAAATTGGTGAAGTCCTGATTGAAATCGGCGAACAAACAACTAACTTTGGTTCTGATGCTTCCAAAGAGCTAAAAACTCCACTACATAAATTGGGTAAGCAACTCACCAAAGCAGGCACTTCACTAGGTAAAGCAGAAGACAAGGAGCATATTGAACAAATTGACTCCCTGGTAGAGAACCTTGAAGGAGACTTGACAAAAATTGATACAGAGGTAGCTCTCAACGGTATCGATACGTGGTACACATTGCTACACAAGTCTGAAGACGAGAATCTCAAAGCGATCGCCAACGGACTCAAGCAACTCAAGCAACTTCTCAAGCGCAGCAACCCCAAAGCTGCTGACATAGGTGAAGTACTCACCCAACTTGGCGAACAAACTCAAGAAGCTGCCAATTCTGCTGGAAGAGGACTCAAAGGGCGAATTCAAAAACTGGGCAAAGTCCTCAGTAAAGTTGGCAAGTCTTTGGAGTAAACTCTGCGGGTGGATTGATAAAAGCAAAACCCCTATTTTTATGGCAATAGGGGTTAGAGGTTATGTTTTTACCGCCACTCCTTTGTATAAATAGCCCATAATTCCTGGTAAGTTTTTCTCCTGAAACTGTTCGACTCTGACCTGGTTAAACTGGCTTTCAACTAAACGTTTGATATCGCGATTTAAGTGACAACCATCGGCAATGACTTTTTGCACTGGAGTGAAACGGTTTTGCCAAACTTGAACTTTAGGATTATCGCTTAACCCATGTTCAATAAAGAAAAACCGCCCTTCCGGTTTCAGCACGCGATAAATTTCCTGCAAAGCTTGCTTGACATTGGCAATGCTACACAATGTCCAAGTAGTAACCACACTATCAAAGCTTTGATCTGCGAAAGGTAGGTTTTCGCCATTCAGGACGTGATGCTCTACAGTAATATCTGAAGCCTGAATGCGTTTTAAAGCAAGTGCATTCATTCCAGGATTGGCATCAACTGTTGTCAGCTTTTGGATATGTTTAGGATAGTAAGGCAAATTCAATCCTGTGCCAAAGCCAATTTCTAGCGTTTCCCCAGATACTTGTGCCAAAACCTCCTGACGGTAGTGGGATAAACTTGCATCAGACATTGACCAATCCAGTAAGCGAGGCAGGATGAATTGGGAGTAAAGATTCATAACTGCAAAGTCACCTCAGTCTGTACAACTCCCGCACGCTCATGACGGGCTGACAGTTTGACTGTACCACCCTGAGGCGCACGCACAACCCATTCTACCTTCGCCCGATCCTGGGTAGAATCTGTATGCCGCCTAATGGGAGTTGAGGGTTTATAGGCGCGTCCTTCTAATTGACCCAACTCTTCACGCGGCTTACCTGTCTCTAAAGTTGCACCAACAGGTAACTCAATTTCACAGATACAGCCCCGCACCAGCTTTTTCTCTAGAGCTTTTTCGGTGATGTAGGTAGGTAGCCAGCCTGTATTATGTACAACCAGCCGCACTCGATAAGTATCATTGCCCAAGCTGTGGACACTCGCTTCGTAAATCTCCAAGTAGGGAGAGATTAATAGATGCCACACTAACCAATCGGGAAAACGGGCAATTTCCTTTTCTAGAAATTCTGGTGGTGGATTTGACCAAGCATACATAGTATCCCAACCCCCCAGTTCCACTAGACCAAGTTGCGGATGGTTGAACGGATACCAGTCAATGTAGCCTTTTCCTCCTAATTTTTCGTCGCTCCAGCGCAGTAGCTTCAGGTCATCTTCTAAAGGGTGTTCCCGTTGCCATTCAATATATTTATACTCAGTAATACCTGCTTGGCGTTGAGGACTCCAAACTTCTACTGTCCAACCAAATACACCTTGGTGTTCATAAACCCAATCGTGGAAGGTACCGCCGATAACCTGTTTCGGATGATAACGAAACTCATGAAATCCAGAAATAGCCGGGTATTCAGTGAGTTCAGTACCTTTTTTGCCAATGCGCTGGTAGGTACGCAAGTCTTTAACAGGTAATTCCTCATCGCTCGCATAGCTATAGGCGCGTAATAAAACACCACTGAACGTGTGGAACGTAGTCGCACCCGTGATGTTAGGATGAGTGCTGATAAATTGTACAAGCGATCGCACTTCCGGCTCGGATGTGGGATAAGAACCAGAACCTGCCTGCTCATGCTCTTGTCGCCACATATTGGGAAAATTACGGTTCAAGTCTAACCCCTCCTTGGCGGGCTGGAGGCGAATTTGGACACCGTCGTAATTATGTATACGTCCTTCTGGCAACACTCGGTAATATTGACCACCTGTTTCTGTTGGCTCACGGGGTATCAACAAGCGTGGTTCGGTTGGACAGATTTTCCAGGGTCCGTTAGGGTCAGGAATTCGCATCATCAAGATCCGGCGATCGCCATCTATATCTTCAATGACTAAACCGTCCTCATCTTGCTCATCATAGGGATAGGGACGAGTGCTAGAGCGAATAAATTTCGGCGAACTCGCCAATGCCAACTCAGCTCCATCAGGATTGACGCGGGGGCAAATGTAGAAAGTGCGGGTGTCTAAACAACGAGTGATATCTGGGTGAGTTCCGTAGCTTGTTACTAATGTTTGTATAAGGTACAGACAGACACTCGATGGTGCCACTTCTACGGCGTGGATATTGCCATCAACCCAGAAGGCGGGCTTTTGGCTATGGTAACCTGTAGCAAAATTGGTGACTGTAATCAGCCAGATGTCACGCTCTTCGTAGCTCTTGCCGATGCTTTCTATACCCACAAGCTGGGGAAATTCCTCAACATAAGCATGGAGGATACGTGTTAAATCTTCATAACCGTAGTATTTATCGAACCGAACGTCTGGCATGGTAAAAACAAGCTTGTAACCAGCTAGGGATTACGCATTCAACTGCTTTTCATATTATGCAGTGGACGCTTGCGCTTGAAAAAGAACCCTGCTGCACCCAGCACGAGCAATCCGCCGATGGCACTTGATTCTGGGACTCGCTTAGGTTCTTGTGCTAACAAAGTTTTGAGCATCGAAAAGCGGATATCATCAGAAAGTTGCCTTCTGAGCCTCGCTCCGCGAGGAGCTGACGCTAACGGAGGAAACCTCCGCTCAGACTTTCCGCTGCGCCTCTGTGGTTCATTAATCCCGAACTTCCCTAGCTAGTTCAAAAATGGCTGGAAACAGCAGAAAAGGAACTATAACTTTCTACTTTGCATTAATTACCCCGTAATCTTGGCAGTAGGTTTGGCTTGTGTTCCTGAACACTTACAAAATTAACCTTAACCCATCCTTTTATCTTTCTCCACTTGTTCCCCAGGTAGAGGGATAAATTAGGCAACAGAGGTAAATTTCTAAAAGATAACATTAACATCCATAAAGGCTCTAGCTTTCTCATAAACTAGAGTCTTTTCCGTACTTAGCTATCACTGTATTACTCAAGGAATGAAAAAATCAATGATTAATTTTTTGTCGTATTTTGCTTTCTTTGTACTGCTACTTTTCGCGCAGCTTGGGACAATGACTCAAATGAGTGCTGCTTTGGATGAAGCAGATGTAGAACGCTTTTCTATCTGGACAAGTATTGCTTCTGTGATTGCTGGTTTACCAATCTTTTTGTGGTAGGAGCGGCTTGTAATAGCCGGAGAGCCACTTCGAGAAATTGCCGAAGTCAGTTACTGATTGAAGTGTATTCACAATCTTGGTAATTAAAAAGTTTAGAGTTTGACTGACATCTACGCTACTCCTCCCCCAAGTTGTTAGTTGTGTCCGTGATTGTACAGACGACAAAACTAAGCTTTTTTATATAGGATTCCTATTTGATTTTTAAACAGAACTCATACCAATTCTCTATAAAAAAAGCACTTAATAAATATTCCTCTGTTCCTTAGCGTTCTTGGCTTCTTGGCGGTTCGTTTTCTAATATTAAGTACATCTTGAGGGAGAATTGGTATCAGTACAGTTTATGTTCCCGGTTAAACGTTTGCAACTGAGCCAGGAATGCGATCGCCTCTGGTAGTTCTGTCAATTGGTTTCTGCAGAGGTGAAGCTGTTGCAACTGAGTGAAGGAGGCGATCGCTGTTTCCAAACACTAGTTGACGAGTTCCAAACACTCGTCAACATAGCGCTGATACTTGCTAACGACTTTCAAAGCCAAGCTTAAGAAGACCGCAGAGTAGGAACTCAGAACGAGAGAATACATCCCCATAAATAAATGAGCGGGGATTTGAACAAGGACGCCGTATTTCTCGTACACTTTCCGCTCGCTCCGACATCTTTAACTTTACGACCTGTTTAAAAACAGGGGCTTGTACCCTTTTTACCGTTTCTGATTCTGACTACTGAGTTCTGTGTTCCTAGCTGCGCTTTGGTCATATCAATTCCATCAAAAATACTGCTTTAAAATATACGTAATTGCAGCAGAAAACGGTGTGTATCGTCCATCTACATCTGGTTTATCATAGCCCTGAGCAAGGAGCTGTATCTCTGCATCTGTTAATCCACTAGTCGCTTGCAACGCTGCATCAATTGCTGCACGCCTCATCTTTCTCAATTTATCAATACTGAGTGCCAGCTTTTGAATTGTCGTATTAGCCGCTTTTTGCTTATCTGGGTCATCCGATGGCAGAATTTCTCCAAAACCAGAGTACTTAAAGTAATCTCCACATTTGGGATCTAGAGGGGAAATCATCAGTTCCTCATCGAACCAGGCGTGTTTTTTATGTCCACAATGCACTGGTACGCGAGGTCTGTGTTCATCTTCGCCTTGGCATGAAGCTATCAGATTTGTGTACTCAAATGTCAAGTGTTTATAAACACTCTTGGGTCTAAAGTGTTCTATATGGCATTGCTTCCTAGCTATCGACATACCACAATAGCCACAGATGTAACCTTGCTCTTGTAATAGCGACTCGTACACTTGATTTTTGATTGCTTGTGGGAAGGCTTTCCAATCAGGTGTTCTTTTACCGAGTTTCTGCTTCCATTTCGTTAAGCTATCCGGTTCTCTACCCTTTTGAATATATTTCATCGATTTAGAATTTCCTTGCGTCGAATAAGGACATCTGCTCGTACAAACTCCGGATCGTCTTCTCCAATTTCATCGGCTAAGTTTTGGCGCAATTGCTTAGCGCTATCGAGATGTCCCTGGTCAATTAATCTGAATAAATCACGGAGGTTTTCTTTAATTTCCTGTGGTCTTTCGGATACACCCATCAAGTCTTCTAGAATCTGGTTACTATCTCTACCAAACGAATTTTCTGGTTGTTCAGTAACGATACCTTCAGGTGTTGCTTCTAGGAGGTAGATGCTATCAGGTTTGACATGACTCAGTACCTGTGGCGAGTGAGTGGTGATGATAAACTGACAATTGGGGAATGTTCTAGTCAAAGCTGGAATAATTTGCCGTTGCCATTTTGGATGCAGGTGCAATTCAATTTCATCAATGAGAACAACACCATTCCCTTGGAGTGGATCGCTTAAACCTGGGTTGGCGATCGCCAAGCGCCTTGCCAAATCACCCACCAATGCTAATAAGCATTTTTCACCATCAGATAATTGATTGACGATGAGTTGCTGACCTTGTTTTTTTACAGTCATTCGTAGGGGCGATCGCTCAACTCGCAAATCTGAAAAATCTGGTTGTAAAGATGATATTGCCCCTCTGACCGCTTCCAACTGTTTGTCGCGATGGCTTGGGTTATCCCGTCGCAATTCATTTTCCAAATCTTCCCGTTTTCTAAACCATTCAAATAAGCCTTTAAAGTCAATTCTTCCGCCAGTCAGTGCTTGGTCATAGGCATTTCTTTGAGTCATTAAATATTCCTCGGAAATCTCCAAAGGCATATCAAGAACGGCACGGTTCACCGGATAGTAAACTGGCAAAGGTATGCTAGCGTTCTCGTTATTTGCTAATTGGCTGTTGATTTCGTCAACCACCTTTTCTAAAGGTTCTTGGCTCACTTCGTCAACTTCCTGACTTAGTATTTCTACAGCTGTTTGTAAAAATTTCCTCAAGTCATTACCACCACGGCTAAGGTTTTGCAGACGTTGCTCGCTGCTGATATCAGCTAATAATTTGATAGCCTCCAACCGATTAGCTGGACTTTGACCAGATTTGCCCTCTTGGCGTTCCTGGCTCAAAGACCAAGTTATATCCTCTCCTTGGTTCAGAGAAATTGTAATTTCAATCTGCGTTTGTTTGTGTCCATTCGTTATGTCCTGTTCGCTTAAGGAACGTGTGGAATCATCTTGAACCCGCCCTGTATACTGTGACAGGAGAATAGCAAGACAATCAAGTATCCTAGATTTTCCTACCCCATTGACACCGATAAGTACAGTTGGACCCACTTCATCGAAATCGAGCGTCAAATCGCCGATTCCACGGAAAGAATTCATTATGAGGCGCTTGACTTTCATAAGTTGTAACTCATTAAAATAACACGTCTGACTGGCAAGGCTCGTGCTTTGTCATTTGTTCTTTGTAACAAGAAAGAACAAATGACACTTTTCATAAAAAAACTATAATTCTTCCATGTATCAGCTTAACAATTAAGCTGATTTCAGTGGAATAATGCCTTTATCAAAAACGCGGTTATCGGTGCCGATACCACTAATTTCTATTCTATCTGCATAAACCTCATAAGCGGCAAAACTCAACTTTTCTGCTGAATATTCCGTCCATTCCGAACGTCCTACAGGACGAGTTCCCGCACCACCACCACATATTAAATAAGTCGTTCCATTAAGAGAACGAGTACGTTCATAGTGGTGTTCGTGACCATTTATATAGAGTTGCACACCGTATTTTTGAAACAGTGGAGTAAAGCTTTTAATGAACGCTGGATTGCTGCCATACACACCTGATGCATAAACTGGATGATGACCAAAGACAACTTTCCAAGGTGCATTAGAGGCGCTTAATTCTTGCTCTAACCATTTTAGCTGTTTTTCCCAATCAGCATTCGTATTTGTATCTAAGGCAAAAAATTGCACATTATCGCGGCGAAATGTGTAATAGCGATCCTTCATATTAAAGCCGACATACTTCAGTTGCAGCTCACCGTTTGCCGTGCGGATATCATGATTTCCCAAAACAGCCTGAAATTTCACACCTTGCTTTAGTAAAGGCGCATAAGGACGCTCAAACACGGCAGCAATTTTTTCCATTTCGCCATTGTTGTAGATATTATCACCAGCTAAAACAACCAAATCATAAGCATTTTTGCTATGATAATCAGTCATTGCCTTAGCAACAGCATACTGCCCCTGATCTCCAGTACCAGTATCTGCAACGGAAACAAAACGCCATAACAACTCGTTTTTGGCTGGAGTAGCAGGTATTGCGGCTTTTGATGCAGCCATTCCACCATTTTTACCAGCTTGACGAGTAACACACCCAATAAATCCTAAACCAATGGCGCTGAGGCTACTGAAAAATAAAAATTGACGGCGTTTCAGCTTCATAAATGACCAAATTCGATAAATAGTAAAGTATAGCCGAAGCAATGAAGTGATAAATTAAGGCTGAGGAGGCTGCACCCCACCAGTGTAAAGACGCTTCAAACAGCGCGTCTCTACAGAACTCTTGTCTTTGATTCGCAGCTGACGGTGAAAGTTCCATGCCCCAAGACAATCAGAATTCACAACCACCATTTTCGCCTGAACCAGAAGACAATCAGCCGCAACCGATGGTTGAGTCAAGAACTCAACGTCCCCAAAAACAATACCAGAGAGTCCAGCCAATTTGGAAGGCTACAATTATCCAAATTCTACGAGGGACAATTGGGGTACTAGAAACAACGGTAGAGAAACTGGAAACAGCACCTCCTCCTGGTTCTGAGGAAACCCCCGGTTTTTTGCAGAAGCTTCAGCTGGGATGGAGTGCAGCTTTAGGTAAAATTCGCTCTTTGTTACCAGCAAATTTATCGAGAAAGTTCTCAGATACGGCTTTAACGGGGATAATTGCTGGAATTGCTGTGCTTCTGCTTTGGACAAGTTCTACTGTTTTCTCAAGTAAACCGACAGAGGTTGCAACACCTACTGATGAAGAAGCACCTCCCGCAACGATCGCCATTCCACCACAACTAGAAGCACCTCCCGCACCTCCAGTAGCCGAAGAAACTCCTCCAGTTGTAGCAGAGGTTACACCACAACCTGAACAAACTCCTCCAGTTGTAGCAGAGGTTACACCACAACCTGAACAAACTCCTCCAGTTGTAGCAGAAATTACACCACAACCTGAGGAAACCCCTACGCCACTGGAGGAAACTCCGCCGCCAGAACCGGAACCAACTCCTACCCCAACCTTGGTATTGACGCCAGAGCAAACCTTGATTGCATCTATCGAAAATCAAGTCGCCCAGGTTAGCGATCGCTTTGCCCCTGGTTTGATACAGTCGATTCAAGCTAACTTCCGTTCCAGTAGTCTCGCTGTGACGATTAGCGATGAATGGTATAATATCAAACAATCACAGCAAGAGCAACTCTTGGCTCAGATGCTGCAACGCGCCAACGAAATGGATTTCAGTCATTTAGACATTCTCGACTCACAGGGTAGGCTGGTAGCAAGAAATCCTGTTGTTGGTACTGAAATGATTATTTTTCAACGGCGAGCGATAAGTTGAAGAAGAATTGAACAGGGTGTAGGGGTGTAAGTGGAGGTAATGAGTGCGGACTTGGAACCCGCCACTCATTAGGCGTGATTTCTATTTTTTACTATAGGATAATTATATAAAAAAAGATTGACAAAAGCCTAGAGATATGCCATAAACAGCGAAATCCGAGGAATCCTTGGATAAGTTTTTAGTTTGTGGGCTAGGTGGTCGTGGATGAGGCGGTCGATTTCCATTAAGTTGCGAAAGTCATGACTCATAAGATTTCCTGACTTAAAGGTGGGTTTTGACGGAGGAAAATCCTGAGGGTAATGCAGCCCGAAACCATCTCAATCATCCCCATCAGACTGCTATAAAACTCAAATCCCAACACAGTGTCCATTCTGGCGAACAACAGCCCCACAACCAGTAGAAAAGAAACGGCGGCTAGCAGGTAGAAGCGGGGTAAATTCCGTACGTACCCGATATATAAATGCATACTGGTCATAAATAACCCAAATAAGACGGGAAACTCTTGTAGGAATGTCGGCGGTAAGGTTGTGGTCAAGATTAGGAGTGCTGTACACATCTCAAAGCTCAGTAAACGGAACAGCCAATGTTGCCAAACGTCAATCATTTCGGCAAGATATTGAGCTTCCTTTGCAGTTTAGGCGTGGTCTACATACAGCAGATATCATGAAACGCACAGTCAAAATTCTTTCATTTGTTGCCGTTTTAGTTGTTTTCCTGTGTGTTCAGGTAATGCACTACACTCAAGCCAGGAGTTATGGAATATTCTCGCGTTGGTCAACCTTGGCAAAATGTCCAACCTAGATACTCCTAACACAGTGGTGATGACCCTAGAAGGATTGCTGCGGTGGAAGCCTCAAATTTATAAATATCAGCTTCCCCTTGGGTGTGAGCATACGCCATTATTACGGTTTTATTGGTGATTAATCCGAATTAAGTCGGTCAAAATGCTATCTAAGCTCCCATTGACTTGAATTTTTTCAATCTTCTCTGCAATTCGCTCCAATACTTCTAATTCCTTCAAACGTAACGCGACGGGGTTATCCTCCATCACCTTAGCAGTATTCAGCATACTGCGAGTAGCAGCAGTTTCTTCACGACGACGGACTACATTTGCTTGGGCTGCTTTTTCGGCTTCTACTACCTTGCCCAAAATCGTCTTAATCTCACCAGGGAGAATAATGTCTTTTACCCCTACCGAATCTACTTCAATTCCATAGTCTGAGGTTTTCTGACGAATGTAATCAAAAATACTTCTATCAATCGCACCTTTATCCTCCAGTAACGCATCCAGAGTTTTTTCGCCGACAGCACCACGTAAAGCAAATTGTAGCTCTTTGTATAAGTAGCTAGTAAGATCTGATAAACGGTTTTTGGCTGTTAGTGGATCGAGTATGCGGTAGCCAGCAGTTAAGTTTAAGCGCAAAGGCACTTTATCTTTAGAAAGAATATCTTGACCAGATACTTCCATAGTTTGCAGGCGAAGGTCGAAGACTTCCGTTTTTAAAGAACGCCCAAACACCCACCATGCGTGCAATCCTTGCTGGAGTTGTGTTTGAAACTCTTGATTGATGTACAGTAGCCCTATGTACTGTGCGGGTACTTCACAGATATGTAAACAATTGCGGCTCAAAGTTAAAGTCTCTGGCAAACCGGAAACTAACTCACCAACTAAGCGAGATGGCAACTTAGCATCGGTGGTGATGTCAATTACCTCTATCTCCACACCTCGCCAAAACAGCTTGCGACTGCATGGCGCTAGAATGGAAACGACTTTACCTTGATAGCGTACAATGGCTACTTGCTGATTCTGTAATTGTACTATTTCGCAGTAAGCGGCTACAAATTCGGGATGTTGCTCAATCAATACATCTTCTAAAGGAAATTGTGGATTCGGTATAATACGGCTGAGGGTACGGACTGCAACATCTCTATTCACAACCCAAAAAGCGTACTCGCCTGGTTCTAGCGATCGCACAAAGTTATTCTGCACGTAAAGCAAACCAATCTCATACTCTGAAATTTGGAACTTCTTAATTTCATTCAAGGCAATTCCACGTACTTGCTGTACGAATTCAGTAGGTAATTCCAAGCTTTCATCTAAGTTGAAAATATGTGATTCTACGTCAATAAAACCACGCCAAAAAGCTCGTAGTTGATTTGGTGCAACACTCACCCAATTTTGCCCCAAGCGTACTAAAGCAGCTTGATTGAAAGCAGTCCTAACGACTAAAAGATATTGCTGTAACTCTGCACTGTGATTTCGCAGCAACAGTTCCAAGTTCTCTATCTTGGACTCAGGTTGGTTGAGGTCATAGGTTTTTACTTGCCAATGCCGACCAAAATAGGTGTAAGTACCAGGCTGCAAAATTTTTTTAAAATCACTGCGGTGATATAAAATTCCAATCTCGTTAGGCTTGATATAAAAAGTTTTCCAAATAGAAATTTGCATAAATAACTTGGGCAGTTGTAGCCGATGCAGAAGGTTTGCTAAAAACATTTATAGATTTGGCGTAGAGAATTTAACCCTGTGCTTATAAAGAGGCTGTATCTCGTGCATTAGTTAGAGGTAGAGACTCCAGCTCTGTTCTGAATTTGGCACCAAAGGAGTCAATAACTTTTGACTCTTCATAATACATATACTACACAAAATTTTTAAACTCTGCAAATGCAGGTGTTTACAGTTCAGTTGCGGGCAAATTGCATCTCCTCTCACTGGATTAAGATTGCTGTTTCTTACACCTAGACTACTTAAGAGCAATCTAGATAAAGACAACAACGCTCAAATATGCCGTTCGGTTTGCCAGTTCCAGAAAACTGGATGTGGAAACCGAAGGAACATACTCAAGTTAGGGAGATAACATCTGCTCTGGCTCCTTCACTGCTACTACCGAACATCAGTTATGATGACCAGTATTGACACTCCCACGGCTATGAAGATTTCGCTTCGCTCATCTTCACAAAAAGCCGTGGGATTCTAGGCTCAACGTCGGAAGTTGCTTATGCAGGTTTGCACCAACATGAGTAGAGCTTCCAACTCCCCTAGCGTTTCTTGCCTTCTTCTTAGAAGTCGGCTTGCTTTCCCCATGCCCTGAGGTAGCAATTTTTTCTTTGCCCTTACGAAGTATATTGATTGCAGCCGCATAGTCACGTTGCAGAACACAACCACATTTGCAAGTGTGCGTTCTAGTTGACAACGATTTCTTAACCATCGTGCCGCATTTTGGACACTCCTGTGAGGTATAGTGTGGTTCCACAGCAAGTGCTACCTTCCTATACTTTTGGGCAAAGTATTCTAGATAGCTCCGAAACTGTCTCCATCCAGCGTCATTAATGCTTTTTGCTAGATGGTGGTTACGCACCATATTTTTAACCTGCAAGTTTTCGTAGACGCATAAGTCGTTAGACCGCATGACGTGACGCGCCCTCGATTTGGCGTGTTCGGTACGTTGTCTACTTATCTTCAGGTGCTTACGTGCGTATCGGTTTCGAGCCTTCTTTCTACCGTTCTTACCTTTCTCCTTTTTGTATATTCTTCGTTGAACGTGCTTAACTTGTTTCTCGGTTTTACGCAAAAAACGAGGATTGGGTTCATGGTATCCGTTTGAGTCGGTATAGAAGTGTTCCAATCCAAAATCTAAACCAATCTCTTGACCTGTAAATTGAACCGTTTCCTTGCATTCCACATCAACACAGAATTGGACATAGTACCCATCAGCACGACGGACAATCCGAACTCGTTTAACGGACTTAACAGGATGCGTGTGTATGTCCCATTTGCCCATTAGCTTGAGTTCACCAATGCCTTTTTTATCAGTGAAAGTGATTCTACGCTTTGTTGGGTGTAGTGACCATCCACTAGTTTTGTATTCAACAGAACGGTTGTCATGTTGAAAACGTGGGAATCCTTTCTTCCCTGGTTTAGCTTTTTTGCAGTTATCGTAAAATCGAGAAATAGCAAGCCATGCTCTCTCGGCAGCAGCTTGTACTGCCATTGAATTAAGTGCTGCAACAAAGGGAAAGTTAGCGCGTAGTACTGTTGAATATCGGCTAATAGCAGCATTATTAATACTGTCCTCTTTAGAAGAGTCCATCCAATAACGCAAACACTTATTTCTAACAAATTGAGTAGTCTTAATAGATTCTTCAATTGCTTGATATTGTGCTTTATTAGCTTTTGCTTTGTATTCTAGAACTAACACGCGCTCACTCACCTCCTTGTATTTTCTGTAAAATTAATCTAACATAATATGGTTGATAGATACAAGCTATTGACCACAAGTTTACACGATTTTTATATATGCTTGACAAGTATAGGCACAAAACAACGTCAGTCACGTTGATTAACTATCATTTCGTATGGATACCAAAAAGAAGAAAAAAAGTATTATACGGACTAGTTGCAAAACGACTAGAAGAATTGCTTTATGAAAAAACGAAAGAGCTAGATTGTGAGATCCTAGCTCTTGAAATTATGGAAGACCACGTTCATCTATTTCTTTGTTGTCCGCCTACTTTAGCACCAGACCAAATAATGTTTCGATTAAAAGGATATACATCAAGAATCCTTAGACAAGAATTTCCATACTTGCTTAAACTGCCTTCAATGTGGACTAGAAGTTATTTTTGTGGTACTGCTGGAGATGCTTCAAGTGAAACAATTAAAAAGTATATAGCTAATCAAAAGACAAGATAGACTGCACCTGAAGGTGCAACGCATTCATCCCACGGCTAAAAGCCGATGGGCTTTCTGCTCTCGATATTGTAAACCTACATTGCAGAGTTCATGCTATGTAATTGGCTACCTCTTGTAGTAGTGTCTTTTGACCCGGACAGGGTTGGCGGAAAGTACAGGAATCGAACCTGCAACACATCGATTTTCAGTCGATCGCTCTACCAGTGAGCTAACTTTCGGGGAGTTTGATGTAGGAGTTGAACCTACGTCCAGCCGATCGCTTCGGATGCTCTGACTGAGCTAATCAAACAATAGAGTAGTAACAGATTGCTCTACGTTACACGTTCAATCCAGAGGTTGACGTGCCAGTTGGGTATACAGAACCCAAACTATAGCTCGGCTTATGTATTACTCGTTGTTTCTAACTGTAGCACAAGCAAAGATAAGATTGCATCCTCACTAAAGCCCAAAGAGCGATTACTACAAACCATGCTTCTAGAAGCGCAGGGCTATTTTACCGAAATGCGCCCCACTCTCCATGTACTCCAACGCCTGACGCGCTTCCTCAAAGGTGAACACTCGGTCAATAATAGGTTTGATATTATGGAAAGCGATCGCTTGGTTCATTGCCTCAAACATAACGCGACTGCCTACGTAGATACCTTGTACAGTAATACCTTTGTGCAGAATCGACACTGTACTAACATCTGCACTTAACCCAGTAAGCACCCCAATCAAACCGATATACCCGCCGTAGCGGATAGCACGTAGCGATTTATTGAAAGTTCCTGCACCACCAACTTCTATGATGCGGTCAACTCCCACCTCATTTGTCAGTTCCCAAACTTTTTCATCCCAGTTCGGGGTGGTTTTGTAATTAATAACTTCAGATGCACCAAGTTGCTTTAACTTGTCTAACTTCAAGTCACTGCTAGAAGTGGCAATGATTTGCGCCCCCATGATCTTGGCAAACTGCAACGCAAATAAAGACACTCCTCCCGTACCTTGTACAAGAACAGTATCGCCAGCTTTAAGCTTACCATCCGTTGTCAGGGCGTTCCAAGCTGTTACAGCAGCACAAGGTAAGGATGCAGCTTCCTCATCAGAAAGGTGTTCTGGTACATGAACAACGCCGTCTTCATGAAGTGTTACGTATTCAGCCAAGATACCATCAATAGCACCACCCAGCGCTGATTTTGATTTGTCTGCGGAAAATTCCCCTTCTAACCAAGTTTGCATGAAGATACCAGCCACGCGATCGCCAACTTTAACTCTAGTGACGCGATCGCCAACAGCAACCACTTCCCCCACACCATCAGAGAACGGCACAAACGGCAGTTTTTGCTTAGATCCATATGCTCCTTTAACAGTCAACAAGTCCCGATAATTGAGTGAAGCAGCACGCATCTTCAAGAGAACTTGTCCCGCCTTTGGTTGTGGTTCTGGTCTTTCAACGAGTGTCAATGCATCCAGACCTTCTTTAGACTGAACTTCCCAAACTTTCATGGCAGTTTCCTATTGTTTTTTCTACTGCTTGCTTACCATAAATTGGTTCAATTTTGAATCTGCGTTCCCTGAAAAACCGAAGTTTTTATGCTCAGTTCTACTGGTTGCAGGCAATACAGTAATGTTCTGAAAAGTTCAGGGAAAGCTCTGCTCAAGTGATGATAAGTATATTTGCTTAGCATGGTTAAGAGCCATTGTCACCACGCCGAACGGCACAACCTCCAAGTCATAATGGTTGTAGAGGCGCTGATATCATCAACGCTGATTTTTTGAATGTAAGTTACAAAATGTTAATAAGTTGTAGAAACTCGATTTATCAGCTTTCTACAACTTGTAAGCTCTTTGGGATAGCAGAAATTACTATGTCTTTGTCATCTTCTGAAGAACAACGTTTCTCGCCCCTGTTGCGTCAAGTGACTAGCCATGTTTTGGTGGCTATTTTGAGTGTAGGATTGACTTTGACGACTTTATGGGCATTTCCCAACCTGCAAATTCTGAAGCGGTCATTGCCTATTGCTACCGCACCGAGTACAGCCACAGTAGAAACAACAGTAGAAACAACACCAGAAACGACTGCACCGTCAACAGCTGCTTCCCAACAAAAAGTTGCTATTCGCAATTTTGTCAGTGCTGCTGTTAATCGAGTTGGACCCGCTGTCGTGCGAATTGATACAGAGCGTACGATTACCATGCGTGCGCCTGACTCGTATTTTGGTGACCCCTTCTTCCGGGAGTTTTTTGGTAATGACTTTTCTTCCAGAGTGCCTCAAGAATACCACCAACGCGGGGAAGGGTCTGGTTTTATCATTGACCCCAACGGCATGATTCTCACCAATGCTCATGTTGTCAGCGGTGCTGATTCTGTCACCGTCACCCTTAAGGATGGACGAAAGTTGAAAGGAGAGGTGAAAGGGGTCGATGAGCCTTCGGATTTGGCGGTTGTTAAAATTAACGGGAAAAACTTGCCAGTCGCTCCCCTTGGTAACTCGAAAGATTTACAAGTCGGTGACTGGGCGATCGCAGTCGGCAATCCATTAGGATTAGATAATACTGTTACTCTAGGTATTATCAGCACCTTAAACCGCTCTAGCGCTCAGGTTGGCATCCCCGATAAACGCTTGGACTTTATCCAAACCGATGCTGCTATCAATCCTGGTAACTCTGGCGGTCCCTTGGTTAATGAGCAAGGTGAAGTCATAGGCATCAATACAGCGATTCGTGCTGATGCTCAGGGAATTGGGTTTGCCATTCCCATTGACAAAGCCAAGGTCATTGAACAAGCTTTGGCTCGTGGTCAGAAAATTCCCCATCCTTACATCGGTGTGCGGATGATTACCCTCACCCCAGAACTGGCAAAACAATCGAATAGCGACCCGAATACAACATTGACTTTACCACAAATCAATGGCGTATTGGTGATGCAAGTTATGCCTAACAGTCCTGCTGCTACTGCTGGCTTGCGTCGGGCAGATGTAATCACTCAGGTGAATGAACAACCGATGACAACTGCCGAACAGTTGCAAGAGTTGGTAGAACAGAGCCGAATTAACCAGCCGTTGCAGTTTACAGTACAACGAGGTGAACAAACTCAGCAGTTGAGCGTCCGACCGGGTGAACTCCGAGAAGCCGCTTCTGAGTAGCCTTTTACTCTATTTGATACTGCAAATATACGTGTATACACGCTGGAGTTTATCTGTGTGCATCCCCCTCATTCCCCCCTATAACAAGGCTACGGTGTACACACCGGATCGCTCAAAACCTCATCCTCGCTTTAGGGTGCGCTAAAATCTTTCCCTCTCCAAGCATTGGAGAGGGATGCCCGATAGGGCAGGGTGAGGTTCTTAAGAAATTTTGAATTATTTGATGATTTGTATGTACATTGTAGCCACAAAAGGGGGGAAGACAGAGGAAAAACTTTTATTTACTGTGCATCTGTGGTTTTATTTTCATCAATCAGTCATATCCCAAGAGGATGCCTGCATTTCTAGAATTTGCCCAGTTTCGGCATTGCGGATAGCTCGAACAGTGGCTTCAATCCAGATATAATGTCCGTCTTTGTGACGCGCCCGATGAGTTATGGTATATATGTCTGGTAAATCTGCATTGATTGGGTACTTCCTATGAGTAATGTCAGTGATAAAAATTGAAACTCCATCGCTGGAAGGATAAATGCGGTTTTCAAACTGGCGTTGCCAAGGCGAATAGAAGTAGTCGCACTGGACAATCGTTTGCTTTGCGATCGCTCAATGCACTTCCAAGTAGAACTGACTCCCCACTAGATCAGGAAACACATCCCAAATACACTTACCTAACAGTTCTTCCTTGGGAATTCCCACCACTTCCGCGACAGTGTCATTAACATATGTGTAGCGCCACTTTTTATCCTGTACCAAAAATTGGTCATTGATTCTAGATATGGCGTTTCCTGTGGTTACTTTCGCTACGTTCATTTTTGGCACCAGCGCCATTACTTCGCCACCACCAGCAAACGAGTCCTCTGGTACGTCTCGTCTGCCTTCACCTTAGGAGTCACCGTCTCTACTCCTCATTCTTGAAAGTTTGTGGCTATCAGGTCTTTGCCGCTATTATCCACTCAGTGCAGTAGCTCCTCAATCCTTTTCAAAGCTGACAGTAAAAATTTTGTCTGCCCATTTTCCCTATAGTTAGCGCTGGAACGCAACCCCTGTTTTTTGGCAAACTTTACTTGTGATAGTTCCAAGCGCTGCCCTTATCTTACGAACTGACTCTGCCAACCCTCACTGCATAGTCGTGGATACAGGCGCGAGTCCTTTTGTTAATTCTAAATTAAAGCTGAATATATCAGGTGATATCTTTTATATTCCATCTACTAAAAGGCGTAGAATCTATTTTAGCCACAATTATTAACATATTAACAGTGTCTTTTAACCTGCAAGGCATATCTCCAGCACAGTTAAAAACTTTTCTTATCTGTCTACAGATAGTAGAAGCAAACTTCATGAAAACGTTATATTTTACTTAGTTTAAAATCCGCTAGCTAGCATATAATTATATCTCGAATTTACAAGCGCCATTTTTGAAAAATACAGCTCTTTCAAAACCATATGGTATGGCTACAGCATTGTTCATTGGTGTCAACTTAATGTTCAAGCCTTGATTCCACGTTGGTTTTGCCTCACCCCCCTTCGGGTTCACCAGTCGCCTACGGAGGGAAACCCTCCTGCAGCGCTGGATTCACCGTAAAGCTACGCTTCACGTCCCCTCCCCTTGGTAAGGGGAGGGGAGGTTTTGGGGCAAGACAAAACCGGGGTGGATTGGAGCGAGATTGTGGGCAAAATGAGAGCATAATAAGAGCGTATTTACAAGGGTTTCACCTTAAGTTAACACGTATGACCATTCACAACTGTTTTACATATCCTTTGACAAGATGATCAATACCAGTGATAGCAGTGCCGACAACAACAGCGTCTGCCCCTAAATCAATAGCACGACGAGCCATTTGGGGTAAGGATATGCCACCTTCACAAATTGCTGGAACGTCTAATTGCTGCACCATTTGGGTAAGGAGTTCCCAACCAGGGGGAAAAAGATGCTTGGTTGAGTCAGTGTAACCAAAAAGAGTTGTCCCCACAATATCTGCGCCAGCCGCGACGGCTGCTTTTGCTGCCTCAATCGTGTCTACATCTGCCATCACTGTTTTGCCTAACTCTTGATGAATTCGGGCAATAATATCTGCCATTGTCTCACCCCCGGGTCGATTTCTAGTAGTCGCGTCTATCGCAATGATATCTGCTCCCGCTTTTGCCACAGCAGCAGCATGGTGAAACTGGGGCGTAATGTATACGTCATAACCAGATATGACTTGTTTCCATAGTCCAATAATTGGAACTTTTACTTTTTCTTTGACAGCAACGATGTGAGCAGGAGTATCAATTCTGACTCCAACAGCACCATTGTTGACAGCAGCTTGCGCCATTGCTGCGATAACCGTTGGTTCATGCAGTGGTGATTCAACAGGCGCTTGACAAGATACGATCAGTCCATGATGTAGTACTTGAATTAAAGAGTCATTAGTCATTAGTCATTAGAACTCTTGCACTCATTGAATGTTTTTAAGATTAAACCACAGATGGACATAGATGGACACAGATAAATATCGGTGTCCATCTGTTTCTAAATATTAATTAATCATACTTTTGTAAGAAGTCTATTAGTCATTGTAGAGATGCCCTGTTTGAAGCGTCTCTACATCTTTGTCATTAGTCATATCAAGTTCGCTTAATTACTTATAATGGAAAACTTCCGGCGTCTTTGTGTCACCGCAGGGTGAACGCACCTAAATTGAGTTCCCAAATTACTGAAAACTGGCATCAAAAATCACGACTTATCCTGACTATTTCCTGAACAATCCTCTAAAATTTGAACAAGATTTCTCTCGCAAGAGTGCTGGTTAATGCAGCTCGATACGTGCCTACTTTTGGAGTGGACTGCTGAGTCTACAATTGCCTCATCGACAATTAAAATGCGTTTGCCCTAAAAAGTAGGAAAAGTAATGAATCTAATAACATAAAAAGCAAAAAAAGTAGGGAAAGTAGGGAAAGTAGGGAAAGTAGATTAATTTTGAGAAAATGATAAAAAATATGTTGCCATATTTAAGTCAAAAATTGTATTGTAATGATTGGCTATTTCCCTAATTAATGACTAACGAAGTAGAGGCGAGTGTGTTTAGCAGAATTTCTGTGCTACATTTTAGCCGTAACGAATTGAGTAAAAGCAAATGCCTACTTCTGAATTGACTAATACTAATATTAATCAGAAAAACCAAAGAGAAATTTTCGAGACCGTTGAAAGCTTCTCCTCTCCCTCAAAGCAGAAAAATTTGTTTACCTTGAAGGTAATTGAGTATTTATTACTTGCTGCCTTTTTCTCTTCTGGTATAATTGTGATATTTTATCCATATGATAAGAAAATTGTCATTGCAGGAGCGGTATCTCTAACTATTTTGTTTTTTTTGTTGCTCATCAATAGACAAGTATTTGAAGACTCTAAGAAGTCTGCTAAGGAATCTGACCTCGCCAAAAAAGCTGATCTGTATACTTATCTATTAAGTAATCAGAATTCCTGGAATAAAAATACGCTGAGTTTGGCAAGAGGAAAAGCTTTACAGTACTGCCAAGACTTGATTGATGATTATAAAAGAATTCGGAGTGTATCGAGAAACCTTTACTATAGTTTGCAAATTGCGACAGTTATTTTATCAGGAGTCACACCAATTTTAGTTTTGGTAGACAAGTTAGAAGCAGGACAAGCCTGGCTGAAGTGGCTCCCCGTGCTTTGCCCAGCTATTGCCTCTATAATCGCCAGTATTGTTACCTCTTTTCCTTTTCAGAAGAATTCGGTTGCTGCTAACACAGCCGTTGAATTGTTAGAGGCTGAACAAGAGAAATTTATATTGGGAGTAACGCCGCCTTATCGTTGTTATGATGTGTCTGACGAAACCCAACAGCAACAAAAGGCAAGCCAGGCATTAGAATACTTTATTATTCAAGTGAATAACATTCATCTCAACCAATTGCAAGAACAACAAACGGCTGAGAAGCAACCAGAAAAGACAGAATCAACTCCATCAAACGAGCAAAAGCAGGAGCAGAGTTAAGGAAGCTGATTGCAAAGCATCGGCAGTCGCTCTGATATGATCTGATAATCTTTTCAATGGTGTTAGTAAAAGACTGTGGCTCTATCGTCTAAACTATGCCAATGAAGACTCAAAACCATAATTTTTCAAGGTTTTGAGCCTCCTAAATTGTCACAAAATGTTCGCGGGAAATATTTGCATAAGGCAAACAATTTAACGAAGATTGTTGTCCCAATACGGTTCGGATAAGAAATTTGTTCATGAAGGCAAGCTCTTTATAAGGGAGCGCCGGAGTTAGGGACACAGCAATCCACGTGAAGAGCGTTTCCCCCTGCACCCCGCCCCCTGCCCCCTTTCAAGGGTAGGTTTTTTGGGAGAGCGAAAATAGTTGAGAAAATTCTCAATTGCTTAACGTGGTTTGGTTGTTTCAGGATTTAAGCATTGGCTGAAATAGTCAAAAAATGACTAAATACAAAATACCTACCTTTGTAAGCCCCCTGCCCCTCTGCTGCCTCAACGAAGAGATGTCTTAACCGAACGGTATTGATTGTTGTCCTACTTGAAGTTACCATTTATTGCCAGAAATATTACCATCATGAATAAATTAAATTATACAGATCTTACTCAACACGAAGTAGAAGCCTTACAGCAAGAATTTAACTTTACTAACGCCTTTCCTCAACAGGCTCAATCTCCTTTGCAAATGGATATTATTGCAAGATTATCGGAGCTATGGTTAGAAGCAGAACAAGCCAAACAACAGGATTTGAATAATAAGTTTATAGAAATTTTCTATACCACTCGTGGTTTAGAAAGTGCATTGAAGCCAAACAATATTATGCTTCATTATTCCGCTTCAATTGCCATATGGCAATTGAAGACACTGGAAAATTCTGGCCCGTTCAAAATACCAAAGTAGCCATGTTAAAAGTCTCCGATTGTTTATACAATGAGATGTATAGTATTTATACTTCTTATATCCTGAGTATTTCTCCATTTATTCTTAATTTATTGAGTGAATATATTTTGGAATCGCACCGCTCCCATTTTGATCATATTAGATACTTACTCAAACGAAACAGAACTATTCTCAAAGAAAAGCTCCAGGGACAAATTTTACGTTTATTAGAGCCAATCGCAAAAACCAGTATAGCTTGGTGTGAGATTCAAAAACCTAGTATCAAAGCAACTGATTTACAAAAGTTTCTATTGCAAAAAAAGGGAGTTTATGTCTTACCTGGAACTTTCTTTTACTGGAGCAATCCCATTCAAGGTGAGAAATATATTAGGATTGCTTTAGCAAGAGATACAGATAATTTCATGCAAGGGATGGTATTGCTGAAAGAAGGATTAGAAGTATTAAAGCTAGAGAAAAGTATCTTGAAAACAGAAACTTTGCTGATAAAGTCTACAATATAGGGAATTTAAAAGCTGGGAATTTTATAACAAAGCTGAAAGTATTTTATGGAATTAGAATTATGCTAGCAAGAAATTTGATATATAACTGGAATGAATCATCAGATAATAATCTGAAATCCGTTAAGCTATGTGATGAAACCTTACGAGATGGCTTAGAAGGCGGCGTTAATCGTATCCCTTCTCTAGAGGAAAAACTGGACTTACTAAGCCTCGCAAATGCTTCGGGAATTAACGATGCAATGGTGGGATTTCCTAGCCAGGACATGGCATATAAACAAGCTCTTGCCCTTTGTAAAGGAGCAGAAATCAGAGGATTAGATATCAGATTTGGTCTATTGGGACGGATGGTAGAAGCAGATATCCATGCTATTGAGAGTATTCGCCAGCGTAGTAGCCATCCTGTAATTGCTCATTTGTTCATCCCTTGCTCTCCTATCCGTCGTTATGTTGAACAGTGGGAAGTAGATGAACTGGAACGACTAACCCGCTTTGGTGTTGGTTTAGCAACTCAACTGGGTTTGCCTGTTAATTTCTCTCCTGAAGACACTTCTAGAGCCGAACCGGAAATAGTAGAACGTTTATGTCAGGCTGCAATTGAGGAAGGAGCGACAGAGATTACAGTTTGCGACACAGTAGGCTATTTAACTCCCACAGGAACACAGCAAATAGTTCAGCATCTGCGACATTTTCTAAATGAAAAGGGTTTTAAAGTACGCTTAGATTTTCACGGTCACAATGACCGGGGTTTAGCATTAGTCAATTCCCTAGCAGCTGTCAATGCGGGAGTTGATTGTATCCAGGGTACTATCCTCGGTATTGGAGAACGTGCTGGTAATGCACCTTTGGACTTAATAATGATTAATCTACAGATGCAGGGGCTTTGGAATCGTGAAAACTTGGTAGTACTGAGAGAATACTGCATGAAAATTGCTCAATTTTGCGAGTTAAAAATTCCCGATAAATATCCAATTTTTGGTGCAAATAGCTTCCTTACTCAGATGGGAGTTCATGCATCAGCCATTCTTAAAGCTGAACTCCAACAAAACAAAGATATAGCAGCTTACGTTTATTCAGGAGTCGATCCAAGTTTAGTTGGATTGGATTACGGTATTCAAGTCGGTCCCTACAGTGGTCGTGCCAATGTAAGGTTTTTATTGCACCGGAAAGGGATAGAAGTAGTAGATGAAATTGTAGACGAAATCTTAACTAAAGCCCGTATTGAAAACAGAATTCTTGCGAATGAGGAAGTTTTCAATTTGGTAAAAGCGCTAATTTGAGAAGCGTATAGAGATAGTAAATGATCAGAAGTATTTCTTGTATTAATTTTGAATAAATACTTTCAATTCATTTCGGAATACACAACCTTAAATTCATACATATGTGAATTCAGCAACATCTTGTATTCTCATAGCATAAATTATTTGGATTAGGATTCTATGCAACCATTACTAATTCCTCTATTAACACTACTAATATCAGGTACGATACTCTGGATATGGGAAATTAAACAACCTTTTCGCAAAATTAAAAATTTGCCTACATTTCTCGAAGACCTCAGAGAACTACCAATAATTTTTTTGTTTATAGTTGTTTCTGCCCAAATTTATTCTTATGTAGGCAATCTATTCGTTTTCCCTACTATCGAAGCAGTTACCCATTCGGTAGGTTGGACATTAGTTCTGTCTCTTCCTTTGTGGTTAAGGATTGTTATTGCAATTTTGTTCAAGGATTTGATTGCCTATTTTAACCACTGGCTCATGCATCATAATCTTGTTCTTTGGCGAACTCATAAGTGGCATCATTTGCAAAAGCCTATGTACTGGCTTAAGGGAAATAAAAATTCCTTATTTGCTAAGATTATTGCCAAATGGGATTTTCTAAGCTTTCCACTATTAGGAATTCCTTTAGATATCACGTTAATTTGTGTGCTTGCTTATTCATTTTTTACTTTTTTTGTTCACAGCAATATTCAGTGGTTACCTTGGATGAGAGCAGTAGAATGGGTTTTTGTGACGCCTCGGTATCATTTAGTTCATCATTCTAGTAATATTCAACTACAATGCAAAAATCTTAGTGATATATTCACGTTTTGCGATCGCATCTTCGGAACCTATGTAGACCCAGAAAGTTTTGATACTAGCCATGAGGAATTTGGTTTAGATGAAGATGAATCGCTAACACTGAGAATGATTATAGGTATTTAGAACCCTCAATCATAAAAGTTTATGCATTTGAGAATCTCCCAACGCTTCTTAAAAAAGAGAACTTGAGTAAGTCTTGACCCCATTCAGTATAAGTGCTTATGCAAAATTAATTATACATTGCTGAATTTTGTATCCTGTATTCAGTAAAGCAAATAGAAAAAATATATAAGCAATATTACGTAATTACTTATTTTTTTATACTAAAATACATGACATATCAACTAACTACATCTCAAAAACGGTTGGCAACTCTAGGGATTGGAACGAGCGCATTCATGATTGCTACGGAGTTCTACATAGTCGGCGCAATTATTCCGATATTAGTCCAAGACTTTAATACTACCTTCGCTACTGCCCAATGGATAATTTTAATTTACACTCTTGTACTGACAGCGCTGGTACTAACTGTAGCCAGGTTAGGCGATATCTACGATAAAAAGCTATTATTCTTGAGCGGGTTAGTATTGTTTACTATCAGTTCACTGCTTTGTGGACTAGCACCAAATATCGCTTTTTTAATTGCCTTTCGAGGATTACAAGGACTCGGAGCTGTATTGGTATGGGCGCTACGGAATGCAATCATTACAGAAATTTTTCCTGAAGAAGAGAGGGGACGTGTATTAGGCTGGGTAACCGGACTTGCCTCTTTGGGATTAGCTCTGGGACCAGGACTTGGTGGGCTGTTAATTGGTTTTGGTGGTTGGCGTTTAGTTTTTTGGGTAAATCTGCCAATTGGTATTCTTGCCAGCGTAATTGTTGCCAAATATCTCCCATGTTGTGTTATTACTGGGGTTCGTAAGGGTTTTAATGTGATTGAATTATTGTTGATATCTCTTATACTCAGCTGTTTTGTCTTGGGAATCACAAGAGTACAGGAATTAGGCTTTAGCGATCCTCTAGAGATTATGTTGATTATTTTAGCTGCAATCGGTTTAGTATGTTTTTTAGTTTTAGAGTCCCATTTAGAAGAACCAATACTTGATATAAGAATGTTGCGCTTGCCAAGCTTCAGCTTAAATTTGCTGTTGTTTGGAATGATTTATATTATTGTTGGTATTATCCAGTTAGTTCTACCTTTATTTCTAGAGTTAGGTTTGCACTATTCTCCCCAAAAGGTAGGGTTATTACTAACGGTATTACCATTGGCATCCGTAATGGTTGCACCCGTCGCAGGCTCTCTTTCAGACCTTTTTGGAGAACGCATAGTCAGCTTAATCGGGCTTTTATTCATAGCGATTGGATGTTTTACTGGTACTACTTTGAATGATCAAACGAGTACTATCGGTTTTTGTGTACGAGGAATTCTCATAGAACTGGGGCTAATTATCTCCGTGATACCCATAAGTAATACAGTTATGGACGCGGTAGAACGTGAAAAATTAGGAATTGCCTCTGGTTTATTAGCTTTATCAAGAACATTGGGGATAGTAATAGGTACGTGCTTGTTTAGTACTCTTTTTTCAATAGTTACGATTTCTAAAGCTCAGTTATTAACCAGCGCTAATGTAACATCTATACCCGTTAAAGTTCTTGATATCACGACTGTACCCGTCGGAGCATTAATTAAAGGTATAGATACCGCTTTTATGGCGATGGCTCTAATTGCCTTTGCCTCAATAATTTTGGCAGTTTTTCTCTGGTGGCAGCAGCGATGCAAAAAAGTTGGATATATCTTTGATTCTTAATTATGGTCATATATTATAGTACATACTTAGAGTTCCCTAAAATTTAGTCGAAGTAACAAGCTTAATTTAATACATTTGAACTATTCTTGGGCATTTGCCGGGATACGTGCAAGGAACAACCAGAAGGTTCAACGTAAAAGCATTGATTAAACCTTTGACGGAGGATCGTTCTAGTACCGTCCGGCGTAAATACGCCTACCATCTTTTTATAGTCCGTGTACGATAAATTTGAGTCAAAATAATGGTCGGTTTACTTCCGCCATGCTGTACTAGGCTGGTATCCAAACAGTGAATACTGAGCCAGCGCCTACGGTGGATTCTACTTCAATTCGACCCCGGTGGAGTTCTACAAGTTGTTTTGTTAAAGCCAAACCCAGTCCGGTTCCTCCGTAACGACGGCGGTAGGGTGTATCAAGTTGCTGAAATTTCTCAAACAGTAAGGACAATTGTTCTTCTGGAATGCCTATGCCAGTATCCTCTACTTGAAATACTGCGGTTTCGTCTTCTACCCAAAGACGTAAAGTGACATTGCCGCCTTCTGGTGTGAATTTAATGGCATTAGTTAACAGGTTCCAGATAATTTGTCGCACTCGCCTGACATCAGCAGTAAATATGTCTTGCTGCGGGTTGAGTTGCACATCCAGGTTGAGATTGACTCGCTGGCTTGTTGCTTTTTCTTTAAGCGCGTTGACTGTGGATTGGGCTATATTTATCAATGAAAATTCTGTAATATTTAAAACAGCCTTGCCTGCCTCGATTTGGGATAAATCGAGGATATCATTAATCATGTCTTGTAAATGTTCACCACTGTCGTGGATAGTTTGGATGTAATCGCGTTGACGCTGACTCAATTCACCAAAAGACCAGCGTAACAAAGTGGAAGACATCCCGATGACGTAAGTCAGAGGTGTAAGCAATTCATGGCTAATGGTGGCAAGAAATTCACTTCTGAGGCGGCTGGCGGCTTCTGCAGCTTCTAAGGCGTCGTGAAGTGCCATTGTGCGCTCAACAACTCGTTGCTCAAGAGTTTGTTTTTCTTGAGTGAGCGATCGCATTAATTCTGCTTGATGAATGGCGATCGCCAGTTGCTCAGCAACAGAACTTAACAAATTTTTCTCACTTTCACTCCACTGGCGAGGAGTATTGCACTGATGAGCAATCAATAACCCCCAAAGTTTGTCCTCATACATAATTGGAGAAGCTAACTTTGCCCGGACTTTAGCTTTCCTTAAAAGATCTAACAAACACTCTTCCAGAGCATAACTTTTTTCTACATCATCCACAGCCAAGGTAAAGCCTTGGCGATACTTTTCCCAACATCGGGGTATCTGTGCAAAGCAATAATTTTCCTTATAATTCAACACCGATGGAATATTATCGTCAGCACGGACTTCGTAAACAATACAGCTTCCTTTGTCGGGTAATTCTTGCTGGTTGGTTTGGAAAGGTGTGGAAATCGAAAGGTGTGGAGAGGGAAAGTTGTGAACATCGAAAGGTGTGGAAATCGAAAGGTGTGGAGATGGGAATGCGGAAGTTGTTGAGTGTTGAGTCTTTACTCTTGATTCCTCAAATTTGTAAACGACAAGCCTATCTAATTCCAAAAATTCTCGTACTTGTGCAACTGCTGTTGCCATAATCACAGGCAATTCTAAGCTTTTACGGATTTGACTTGTGACCTGATTTAACAGTCGCTCTTGAGCAATCTGTTTATTCAGGGCTTGTTCCACGGGTTGACAGACAGAAACGTGAGGATAACTTGGGGATGATGATTGTACCACCTCATCGTTTGCTTGTGGCAAAAAATACTTTAATAACAAAAGTGAGAATTGACTTTGAAGCGTGGCATCATTAGGAACAGGAATTTGACGATATTGCTCAAGCTTTTGGTAGATATGGGAATCTCGCTCAAACAAATCTCTCAAATTCAAAACGAAGGAGGCGATCGCTTCTGGATCAAACGTCAATTCTACATTGAGTGCTGAAGAGTTTTTCGCCAGTTCTGGTTCCGATTGACGAGCCAGCGTTATGGGCAATGACGACTTAGAATGAGGAGCGTGCAACTGTCCGTTGGAGTTTCCATTATAGTAAGCGGCGTTGCTGAATGCTGAGTCAAAAGTCTGCTTCCCCTGCTCCTCTCCTCCCTCACTCCCTCGCTCCCTCACTCCCTCGCTCCCCTGCTCCCCTGCTCCCTCACTCCCTCGCTCCCTCACTCCCTCACTCCCCTCCTCCTCTGGGGAACCCACAAGCAGCGCACTAAATTGTTCAGAAACCACCACGGTAAACCGTTGTGTCTGCCATTCTTGGGGTATACTAATCGCTGTCAACACAGCTTCTGTAAGTACCAAAACCGCCTTTCCGACTGCTTGTTGAGCCATTTGCTGCAATAATTCCCCAAGCTGATCAAAAACATTACTAGGCAAGGTTCGAGAAAAGCTCAAATCAGGAGAACTAAGCATTGTTAAAAATTAAAAGTGAAAGGGGCTTTGTGCTGTTGCTCAAAAATTTGTACTGTGTTCTAACCAACAGTTTAAGACGGTAATACAGGATTATGCATCGTATTAATGCCACATCGGGTGGATGGAACCCTCAATCGGAAGGCTTAATTTTTCTAGAACAAACTCCTGCTCCCATAGTATTTCTGACGTCTGCTGATACCGACATTCAAACTTTGGCGGCTGCTGTACCCAAATTACCCACGACATTTCCTGCTTTAAGAGTTGCAAATCTACTGCAATTGCAGCAACAAGTAAGTATTGATGACTATGTGGAAAAAGTTTTAGAATTTGCTCAAGTAATTATTCTCCGGTTGTTAGGAGGGCGTTCTTACTGGGCTTATGGTTTAGAAGTTGTGCAGGAAATTGTCCAACGTAATGGTACAACCCTCATTGTAATGCCAGGGGATGACGCTATAGACCCCAATTTAATCTCTCACTCTACTCTACCTCTGAGTACTGTTAATCAGGTGTGGCGCTACTTTAACGAAGGCGGAGTAGAAAATATTCTCAACGCTCTCCAGTTTATCGCCGATACTTGCTTTTCAACTTCTTTTAATCCTTCACCTCCCCAGGTTGTTCCGCGTGTGGGGCTTTATGGAGGTGAGGAGAGTATGGGAGTGTGGGAGTGTGAGAGTGAGAGACATTTCCCTTACTCCCTCACTCCCTCCCTCACTCCCTCTCTCTCTCCCTCCTCTTTCCCCTTGTCCCCGAAAGTAGGAATTCTTTTCTACCGTGCTCATTATTTAGCAGGAAACATCAAGGTGATAGATGCTTTGTGCGATGCTTTGGCAAAGCGAAATCTAACGCCAGTGCCGGTTTTTGTTTCTTCTTTGCGTGATGTTGATGTTCAAGCTGAATTGTGCGAGTTTTTTCAGCCCAAGGATACGCAGCAAATTGCACTGCTGCTGAATACCACGAGTTTTTCTCTGGCGCGTTTGGAAACAGAAACACCGCAGGTTGATTTGTGGCAAAAATTGGATGTGCCGGTGTTGCAAGTTATCCTTAGCGGTGGTGCGGTTGAACAGTGGGAGTTGCAATTTCAAGGGCTTTCACCCCGCGATATGGCGATGAATGTGGCGCTTCCAGAAGTAGATGGGCGCATCATCTCTCGTGCTGTGTCTTTTAAAACGGTACAAACGAGCAATCCTGATTTGCAAACTGATGTGGTAGTTTATGAACCAGTAAGCTCGCGCATTGAGTTTGTCGCTTCTTTAGCCGCTAATTGGGTGCGTTTGCGTTGTAAGCCTCCTGAAGAACGTCGCGTGGCGCTGATTTTGGCAAATTACCCTACCCGCAATGGACGCTTAGCTAATGGTGTGGGATTGGATACACCAGCGAGTTGTGTGGAAATTCTCCAGGCTTTGCAGTCTGCTGGGTATAAAGTGGAAAATTTACCTAGCACTGGGGATGAGTTGATTGAGTGTCTCACGGCTGGGGTGACGAATGATCCGGAAGGTAGAGAGTTGCGTCCGGTGCTGCAAGGTGTTTCTGTGGATGAGTATCAGGAGTATTTTGCTTCGTTACCGGAAGCTGTGCAGCAAGGAATTGGCGCAAGGTGGGGAAGTGTTTTTGAAATGAACCGCAGAGGCGCAGAGGAAACAGAGAAAATATATTCTAATTTCCCTCACTCCCTCCCTCCCTCACTCCCTCCCTCCTTTCCTGTTTCTGGAATTCAGTTGGGTAACGTCTTCGTGGGAGTTCAGCCAGCGCGGGGGTATGATGTTGATCCAAGTTTGAATTATCATGCGCCGGATTTGGAACCAACTCATGATTATTTAGCTTTTTATTATTGGGTGCGGGAATGTTTTGGCGCTGATGCTGTGGTTCATGTGGGGAAGCATGGAAATCTAGAGTGGCTTCCGGGTAAAAGTGTGGCTTTGTCGAGTCAATGTTATCCTGAGGTGGCTTTGGGAGCTCTTCCCCATTTGTATCCATTTATTGTAAATGATCCTGGTGAAGGTTCGCAGGCTAAACGTCGCGCTCAAGCGGTGATTGTAGATCATTTGACGCCACCTCTGACTCGTGCGGAACTTTATGGTTCTTTGCATGAGTTGGAAAATTTGATTGATGAGTATTATGAAGCGGAAAGTTTAGATCCATCTCGTTTGCCAATCATAGGCGATCGCATCCGCGAACTGGTTGTCAAAGAAAATCTTTTCTTGGATTTGGAATTAAAGTACAAAGCAAAAGGTATAACACAAAAACAAGAATCTTCTGATTCAACGTTTGACTTGTCAGTTTTACCTTCGCTTGATGGTTATCTTTGTGAATTGAAAGAAGCTCAAATCCGCGATGGATTGCATATTTTTGGGCAATGTCCTCAAGGGCGACAACTGCGAGATTTAATTGTGGCGATCGCTCGTCTTCCCAATCGCCATCATATCGGACTTACCCGTGCTTTGGCTCAAGATTTGGGCTTAGATTTTGACCCCCTGACTGCTGATTTCAGTACTGAGTTATCAGTTCAAGACATTCAACTTTTAGCTGACAAAACTCAACACACCTGTCGCACTGTCGGCGATGCAGTCGAATTCTTAGAACAACAAGCCGCCGAACTCGTAGAACATCTCAGAACTCAGAACTCAGAACTCAGAACTCAGAACTCAGAACTCAGAAACGTCCTTAACTGGATACGCACCAAGCTTCTGCCTTCTTTACAACAAACTCACCAAGAAATTAGCAACTTGTTACGTGGACTTGATGGCGGCTATGTCCCTAGTGCGCCAGCTGGCGCACCCACGCGGGGACGTCCAGAAGTTCTGCCAACTGGTAAAAATTTTTATTCTGTAGATATCCGTGCTGTACCGACAGAAAGTGCTTGGGATGTCGGCAGAAAAGCTGCTGAGGCACTCATTGAACGTTACACACAAGAACAAGGTGAGTATCCTAAAACACTAGGATTATCTGTGTGGGGAACTGCCACGATGCGGACTGGAGGTGATGATATTGCTCAGGCGCTGGCTTTACTTGGTGTGCAACCTGTATGGGATGGCGCGGCGCGACGGGTAGTAGATTTTGAAATTTTGCCGCTTTCTGTTTTAGGGCGTCCGCGTGTGGATGTGACGTTGCGAATTTCTGGTTTTTTTAGGGATGCTTTTCCCAACTTGATTGATTTGTTCGACTCGGCTGTGCAAGCAGTCGCAGCTTTGGATGAACCACCAGAGGAAAATCCTCTTGCAGCACAAGTTCGTCAAGAAACTGATTTTTGGACAAAACTTGGTTTAAGTTTACCAGAAGCAAGAGTGCGATCGCGTTACCGTATTTTTGGTTCTAAACCAGGTGCTTACGGCGCAGGACTCCAAGGTTTAATTGAATCACAAAACTGGACTGATGACCAAGATTTAGCTCGTGCTTACATCAACTGGAGTTCCTATGCTTACTGTAGTGGACAAGGGGAAAAAGGAGGGAGAGAGGGAGAGAATGAGAGAGGGAGGGAAACTTCTCTGGCTCCCTCACTCCCTGAGTCTATGACTTCCTCACTCCCTGAGTCTGTGACTCCCTCACTCCCTCACCCCCTCACTCCCTCACTCCCTCATCCCCTCACTCCCTCACTCCCTCACTCCCTCAATCCCTCGTCCTCCTCATCTCTTCAACAAGGACGTTCCGCGCCAGAAGCATTTGAAATGCGGTTGCAACAAATGCAGATAGTGTTACAAAATCAAGACAATCGCGAACACGATTTGCTCGATTCTGATGATTACTATCAATTTCAGGGTGGTTTAACAGCTGCGATACGTGCTGTACGAGGAGAAAATCCCCAAACCTATTTTGGTGATAATTCGATTCCTGCTCAACCGCGAGTTCGCCAACTTAAAGAAGAAATCGCACGGGTGTATCGTTCTCGCGTTGTGAATCCTAAATGGATTGCGGGAGTGATGCGCCACGGTTACAAGGGTGCTTTTGAAATGGCGGCTACGGTGGATTATTTATTTGCTTACGATGCTACGGCAAAATGTGTGGAAGACTATATGTACGAAGGGATAGCCCAGGCGTATTTATTTGACCCGGTTGTGTCGGAATTCATTGAGCAAAAAAACCCCTATGCTCTACGTGATATGGCTGAAAGATTACTAGAAGCACATAAGCGCAGTTTATGGCACGATGTAAATATGCAAACACTGGAACTTTTGCGAAGCATAGTACATCAAGCCGAAGCAGCGATTGAAGAAAAATAAGTGGTGTAGAAAAAAATTATGGAGAATCTTGCGTATCTGCACGTAGCTTCTGACTACGAGGACTTACCCCCTAGTGAGTTAATCTCTCTGAGCCATTTGTTTAAGAAAACAGCAGCACCTGATTGGACACGGTTGTCTGGTAGAGCGTGGAAATATATGCTACCCTTAGCCATTGCCTTGTCTATTATCAGTAGTGCGAGCAGCGTGCTAGCACTTGAAAAAGGCGATCGCGGTCCTTCTGTAAGAAACCTACAACAACAGTTGAAAAGGACAGGCTTTTATCAAGCTCCCATAACTCAAGTCTATGACACTTCAACAGAAGATGCTGTGCGCCGCTTCCAAAGAGCTGCTGGCTTAGATGTTAACGGTGTTGCAGGATCTGTGACTGTACAAAAATTAGAGGCGTGGCGTACCTCTACTGAAGCTTCCCAACCTCGAAACACTAGTACCGATCAAGCCAGAACAACCAGTACTGAAACTTCTCAAGCTAGAAGAACTAGTACTGAAAATTCTCAAGCTAGAAGAACTACTAGTGAAAATTCCCAAGTTAGAACAACCAGTACTGAAAATTCTCAACTTAGAAGAACTAGTGAGAATTCAGTAGCTAGCAAGCGTCGCAGTTCTAACGTTCTCCAAAAAGGAGATGAAGGTGAGGATGTCAGAATTCTGCAAGAACGATTGCGAATTGCAGGGTTTTTCACTGGTAACTCAACAGGGATATACGGTCCAATTACTGAAGATGCTGTTAAGCGCTTCCAAGATGCTTACAACTTAGCTCCTGATGGAGTCGTCGGACCAGCAACCCTAGCAAAATTACCAGCCATTGGTCTCGGTTATGGAAATGATGCGCCCAACCAACCGCGTACGACTGGAGACAAACTCCGCCTAGGAGATCGTGGTGAGGCTGTGAGAGTTCTTCAAGAACAATTAATTAAGGCAGGATATTTACAAGGAGAGCCAAACGCTTACTTCGGTCCTAACACAGCAGATGCTGTACGGCGCTTCCAAGAAGATAATTACCTCGCATCAAGCGGTATTGCTGGTCCAACGACCCGAGCCAAATTGTACAGCTTAGTCAATACTGGTTCCAAGACTGATTTCAATGTTTTGGAGATTCAAAGGCGATTACGGGACCGGGGCTTCTACAAAGGTTCTCTGAACGGTGTGATGGGAGATGAAACAAAACAAGCTATTAGACAAGCCCAACAATTCTACGGTATCAGTTTGAGTGATGTCAGAAGCGGACGCTATTAACATCCGCTGCTTAAGTGTAGCTAGCATCGATACCTAACAGTTTGTCTACCTCCCATGACAGTAAGCTGACCGCTGGTATTTCCCAAAGTCTTTGAAACAAAGGCTTTCCAAAATTTTCAAACCTAAGTGCTAGAGTGGCATGAGTGCCCTTTGGCACTTAGGACAAACAGCATGAATTGTCAACTGACAATCCAGCAGCTGATAACCTTCTTTTTGTGCAGTTTTCGCTCCAATTTTTAAAATCGAGTCGTTTTTGAACTCGATTGTCATGTTGCACCTGACACAAATCAGGTGATGGTGGTGGTGGGGGTAGGGTTGATTGAGCTCATAGTGTTTGTGTCCTTCTCCCAGTTCCAGTTCTCGCAAGATTCCCATCCGCGCCATCAACTTGAGAGTGCGATAAATAGTCGATAGGCTAATTCCCTCGTTTTGGATTTCTAGCCTTTCGTAAAGGTCTTCAGCACTGAGGTGTTCTCCTTGCGGAAGTTCTTGAAAAATGTGTAAAATGACTTCGCGCTGGGGTGTTAAACGCCAACCCCGTTCATTAAGTTCTGCCTTGAGTGAGGCTGCTGTATAGACTGTCATACTAATTTTTCTCAACAAAGCCCATTAGTTGCGAATATAGCAAAAGTTTGGACTAATTTGCAATAATCCAAGCATATTGAGAATAATTGCTAAATGTTTCCAGCTAGATGGTAAAATATCCACCACGCAAAAAAGTAGCGATCCCCGCCCGGATAGATGTTGTGGAAAAGGGCGAGCGTTGCTCCCCTGCAATTAGATGAAAATAACTTGCCATAACTAACGTGCGAAGTTTTGGGGTGGGGGATCAAGTTAGTCAACAGTCCAAAGTTAAAAGTCTTTAAGAATACGTATCTTGCTGTTATGTAAAGAATGTATAATTTTTTTGACTAGTAACAATTGACTATTGACTTGACCATCGACTAACTAGCTCAAAGACTCCAAGTAGTCGCGGATGAGATTGCGCCGCTTGGGTTGGCGCAGCTTCTGCAACGCTTTGGACTCAATTTGCCGTACCCGTTCCCGTGATAAATCAAGAGCGCGTCCAATTTCTGCCAATGAGTAAGGATGACCATCAGCCAAACCAAACCGCATCAGAATAACATCGCGCTCACGGCTCGTTAAATCTGCCAGAAGATTATGCAAGTCTCTTTGTAAAGATTCTCGCATGAGCGTTTGCTCTGGCGTGACGTTATCGGTTTCGAGTAATTCTCCTAACTCTGTGTCTTTGTCCTTACCAACTTTTGTTTCTAAAGAAACGGAACGAGGTACCCGCAGAAGAACTTCTCGCACTTGTGCAGGTGTCATTTCTAGCTCTTGAGCAAGGTCTTCTAAAGTTGGGGTACGACCTTTTTCTTGGGCAATTTTCCGCTGAGCTTTTTTGATTTTGTTCAGCTTTTCTGTAATGTGAACAGGGAGACGGATAGTACGGCTAGAAGTTGCGATCGCCCGTGTGATTCCTTGACGAATCCACCAGTAAGCGTAAGTACTGAAGCGATAACCTTTGGTAGGGTCAAACTTTTCAACAGCTCGTTCCAAACCAAGAGTTCCTTCTTGGACTAAATCCAACAATTCCAAACCGCGATTCTGATACTTCTTAGCAACAGAGACAACGAGGCGAAGATTAGCCTTAATCATGTGTTCTTTTGCCTGGAGTCCACTGCTTTGAATTTTCTCCAGTTCTTCCACAGTGATCTTGGCAATTTCAGCCCAACGCCGTTTGCCTTGTCCTATGATCTGCTTAAGCTCGAACAGCTCTACACCAGCAGTACGAGCCCACCGTTCAAGAGAAGGACGATGTCCTAAAGCAGATGCCAAACGCTCTTGAGTTTCAATCAGCCTCAGATATGGTGCGACTACTTGATCTCCTTGCTCAGCGGCGTCAGACAGAAGTATCCGCATCCGCAAGTAGCGCTGGACTTTTTGAGCTTCTGCAACTTCTTCATCCCGTCCTAATAACCGAACGCGACCAATTTCTTGAAGGTATAGACGTACTAAATCTGTGCTGCGTCGGTTAGGTGCAGCTAGGCTTGCAGGGTCAACAGAAGCTATTTCCAGTTCTTCCAGTTCATAAGACGGCAACTCACTTTCATCTATTGCGAGTTCCGGGTCAAAGACCTGGTGGGACTGTTTGCTATTGTAAGCGGCATCTGCGTAAAAAGATGTTGCTGGCATAAAAATTCGTCTCAATGGCTCCAGGTAACAATAGATGACGTTCAGCTAATCAACTGTTGCTATTGTTCCCGTGATTCTTCAAGAACTAACACGGTAGAGGGTGACCTTTAGGTTTTTTTTAAAAAACCTTTACTGGTTTTTGTTAACACAGTGCCTCCGAAGGCTCGGTTGCAGTAGCTTTCCCATGAACCAATAGCTATTCAAATTCCCTACTGGGCGTTAAATTGCGAATGACCTAATAAAGATTTGAACCTTCACATATTTTGACTGTCGCTTGGGAAGCAAAGTATAATCATATATCAGTGAAAAGTCCTGTTTTTATATGGATAGTCATATCTACATCGCTCTCTAAGTACTTTCCTGAAGATTTACTAATTTTCCTTCAAAAATGGTTAGTTCTGCGGTGAGGTGTAGGAAAGAGGAGGGAGGGAGTGAGGGAGATGAGGAAGATGAGGAAGATGAGGAAGATGAGGAAGAGACTCCTTATTTTGAACTTTGAATGAGCGAATTTTGAATTGATTTGCTTCCCTACTCCGGCTTCTTATCTCGTAGCATCAGTTCTAAAAGCGCTTGTCGGGGTGTGATTTCACCCTGGAGTAAGCGATAAACTTGCTCGGTAATTGGCATAGGAATATTTTGCTGCTGCGATCGCTGCACTAAAACTTGAGTCGTATTGACTCCCTCAGCAGTTCCTTCTAAATGGGCGAGAATTTCTACTAGTGTTTTACCAAGACCCAATTGGTAGCCAACTTGGTAATTGCGACTCAAAGAACTGTTACAAGTTGCTAGCAAATCGCCCAAGCCGGACAAACCGTAAAATGTTTCCATTTTCGCACCCCAGTGAAGACCGATGCGAACCATTTCTGTCAGTCCACGGGTGACTAAAGCAGCTTTGGCGTTGGTTCCTAACTGCAAGCCATCACACACACCAGCGGCGATCGCCATCACATTCTTGAGTGTCCCCCCCAGTTCAACTCCCAAGGGGTCAGAATTGGTGTAAACCCGAAAACGATCCGAAGAAAACACCATTTGCACAAACTGTGCTGCAGTCGTGACACTGCTAGCAACAACCGTTGCGGCGGGTAATTCCTGTTCTATTTCTTTAGATAAATTGGGACCAGAGAGAACAACGACTGCATGGGTGGGGAAAGCTTCTTGCCAAATATGTGACGGCGTACAAGTCGTTTCTGGGTCTAAGCCCTTCGTCGCCGTCACAAAAATAGTCTTTGGGGAAACGGGTAAAGACTGTATTTGGGTAGCTATAGCTCTTACGCCTTTCATCGACACAGCAGAAAGGACAATATCGGCACCTTGTATGACCTCCGCCAGCGTTTGCGAACCCCGACGCGACCATACGCGCACCTGATGACCATTTGCGATCGCCAGACTAGCAAGAGCCGTCCCCCAAGCACCCGCACCAAGAATTGTGACCAATTTTGAATTAGTCATTAGTCATTAGTCATTAGTTTTTCCCCTGCTCCCTCATCTCCCTCACTCCCTCACTCCCTCATCTCCCTCATCTCCCTCACTCCCTCACTCCCTCACTCCCTCACTCCGGGGGTAACGCTCCATCAATTGCCTCACTTGCTCAGCATGATATGAGCTTCTTGTCAAGGGTGAAGAAACAACTTGTAAAAATCCTAGTTCTTCACCGAAGACTCTCCAAGCAGCAAATTGCTCTGGGGTGATAAAATCATTTATCTTAAGGTGTTTTTGACTGGGTTGGAGATATTGCCCAATCGTCAAAATATCGCAATCCACAACTCGCAAATCCCGCATAACTTGGCGGACTTCCTCATCAGTTTCGCCGAGTCCCACCATAATACCGGATTTGGTGTATACCGAAGGAGCAATTTCGCGAGAGCGCTGCAATAATTCGAGCGATCGCTCATAGTTCCCCTGGGGACGCACCCGCCGATACAAACGAGGAACTGTTTCTGTATTATGGTTGAGAACTTCTGGTTGTGCTTGGAGTATCAACTCTAGCGCTTGCCAGTTACCGCACAAATCAGGAATGAGAACCTCAATAGTGGTTTGGGGTGAGACGGTGCGAATAGCTTCAATACATTTGACAAACTGCAAAGCCCCACCATCTGGCAAGTCATCTCGATTCACAGAGGTAATCACCACATGATTTAATTTCATGCGGCGTACCGCTTCTGCCAGTCGTGCTGGTTCCGTGGGGTCTAGAGGTTTGGGTTTTTTCTCAAAATCAATATCGCAGTAGGGACAGGCACGGGTGCAAGCAGGTCCCATAATTAAAAATGTGGCTGTACCAGCGTTGAAGCACTCACCAATATTTGGACAGGACGCTTCCTCACAAACCGTATTGAGGGCTAAATCCCGCAAAATTTCTTTAACGTTACCAACGCGCTCCCATTGAGGCGCTTTTACCCGCAACCAGTCTGGTTTAACAGTCACAATCCGCTTCTACCACTTTATTTGTACACACTAAATGGTAGCAAGCTTCATCGATTGGTGGATGAATTTGCAAGACTAGTTTCCCATTCATCACTCTTCGTGATATTGTATATATAATATTGGACTTATTGTGTCGGGATGTAGCGCAGCTTGGTAGCGCACTTCGTTCGGGACGAAGGGGCCGCTGGTTCGAATCCAGTCATCCCGATTTTTTTGTACATTCGCAAATTCGTGTCGTTATTCGCACATTAATGTCGCTTTGGTGATTTTAATGTAAGTAATTTAATTACACTAACTTTTCGCAGATTAATGTTGCAGACTATCTTGATGTGAAGCGGCTTTGGAGAAGGCTCTATTATGTCTGGGTTAAACATGGAAATTATTAAGGAATTACCACTTCATCTGCCACCTATCTCAAAGCAACAAATAATCATTGAAAAAGTTAACTTCCTTTCTCAAGAAATTAACAGGCTTGAAACCATCTACCGCCAAAAAATCGCTGCCCTCAACGAACTCAAACAATCCATCCTGCAAAAAGCCTTCACTGGCGAACTCACCGCAGACACCGCTAACCAGACAACAAAAGCTGCTCAAGAGGTAAATGCTGCATGATTACCCTTGAAAACCTTGAAAAATGGCTGAATGCACCCGCAGAAACAGAACGGCTAGAATTCAAAGAAGCCAAGCAACAGTTTGATACAACCAAATTGTTGCGCTACTGCGTGGCTTTAGCCAACGAAGGTGGTGGATATCTGGTTTTGGGCGTAACCGATAAGCCCCCGCGTCGAGTCGTAGGTTCCCAAGCTTTTCCATCCCCGACCGCCCTCAACGATATCAAAGCTCGCATTGTCGAAAAACTCAGATTTCGGGTAGACGCTACAGAATTGCAGCATCCTGATGGACGAGTGCTGGTTTTTAAAGTGCCAACCCGTCCCGTCGGGCAACCATTAGCGTTTGATGGAGCCTACCTAATGAGAGCAGGAGAAGATTTGGTGCCGATGACACCAGATGTACTCAAGAGCATTTTTGCTGAAGACCAACAAGATTGGTTTTGCCAAGCCGCCCGATCTGATGCCAGCCCTGACGATGTAATCGCCCTCCTAGATACCCAAACCTACTTTGAACTGCTAAAAATCCCCTATCCGACTAGCCGCGATGCTGTCCTAGAACGATTACAGAGCCAAGATTTAATCAAACACACAGCACAGGGTTGGACAATCACCAACCTAGCCGCTATCCTGTTGGCGAAAAAACTGGATGCCTTTTCCCCTACATTAGCTCGTAAAGCAGCCCGTGTCGTGATCTACGAAGGTATCAATAAGCTAAAAACTCGTAATGACACGACCGGCATCCGAGGATATGCTGTTGGCTTTGACGGATTAGTGGGTTTTGTCCACTCAGCAGCACCGCAAAATCGCTTTATCGAGGAAGTTGTGCGGGAAGAAGTAAAGATGTTCCCAAAACAGGCTTTACGAGAACTTATTGCTAATGCTTTGGTGCATCAGGATTTCCTAGCAACAGGTACTTCAGTGATGATCGAGATGTATAGCGATCGCATTGAGATATCTAATCCCGGCATCCCGCCCATTAAGGTGGAGCGATTTATTGATGAATATCGATCCCGCAACGAACAACTTGCCGACCTAATGCGACGTTTCGGCATATGTGAAGAAAAAGGCAGTGGTATTGACAAAGTTGTTAGCGCAGCAGAGGTATTTCAACTACCCGCACCAGATTTTCGGGTGGGTGAGACCCGCACTACGGCAGTGCTGTTTGCCCATCAAGATTTTGACGATATGAGCAAATCAGATCGTATCCGAGCCTGCTATCAGCATTGCTGCCTACTGTATGTCAACAATCAACGCATGTCTAACCACACCCTACGAGAGCGATTTCGTCTAAGCGAGTCAAAAACAGCAACCGTTTCTCTGGTTATCGGGGCTACCAAGGAAGCTGGCTTGATCAGGACAGATGACTCCGAATCAACCTCTACCCGCTATGCTCGCTACCTCCCTTTTTGGGCATAAAAGTGTTTTAACGCAAACCCAGATAAGTCACTCTCAAATCCTGAAACCCTCTCAAAACCAACAAAAAAGTGTTTTAACGCAAATCGAGATGAGTCACTCGCAAATCCTGAAACCCTCTCAAAACCAACA
>JXCB02000023.1:481936-784238 GCA_000828075.3 Tolypothrix campylonemoides VB511288
CAACAAAAAAGTGTTTTAACGCAAACCGAGATGAGTCACTCGCAAATCCTGAAACCCTCTCAAAACCAACAAAAAAGTGTTTTAACGCAAACCGATGCAGGCGAAATATGAACGAAGTTGACCGCCTCGATCCACAGATTGCCCCTGTCCTCCAAGGTGGAGGGCAAACCCTCTTTCACGAAAAATGATGACTTTTATATCGGCTTGCTATTTTATAACCGTAAACTCAAACGCCTCTCCGCCATCAACCTCAAACTAGGTCACTTCTGTCATAAATACAAAAGCCAAATGGAACTTTACCTGGGCTGGCTTGCGAAATACGCTCAAGAGAGCGATGAACAGCTACCACTGGGAATCATCCTATCTGCGGGTAAAAAACAAAACTAGATCGAATTGCTATAACTAGACAAAACTTGCTCCACGTTGCCGAATACTTCACCGTATTACCACTTAAAGAGTTGTTACAGGCTAAACTACAAGAAGCGATCGCGATCGCCCGCTGCCGACTGCCATATTCCAAAGACGAGCCATCATGAACGAAGCCGAAACCCGTGCCCAACTAATTAATTAATCACCAACTACCAAAGAGTTTGACTTATGCTGATCCAGAAGATTGTCCAAGAACTGCAAGACATCCCCGAAGACAAGCTGGCAGAAATTTATGACCTAATTCACTACTTTCGACTAGGTTTAAGTCAAGAACGTACACAACCCCGCACCCCTGGTTTACTGAAAGGACAACTTGGCGATGCTTTTTTTGAACCCCTACCAGAAGAGGAACTCCAGCAATGGGAATGAGCTACCTCATCGACACCCATATCTTTCTGTGGTGGCTCCTTTGACGATCCAAAACTCGATACCACTTGCCGAAACATCATTCGCAACCCTGATCATCGCATTTTTGTTAGCAGTGTTTCCGCTTGGGAAATTGCCACCAAATACCGTATTGGTAAACTACCTGAAGCAAAACAACTCGTTGAGCAATATTCACAAATATTACATCAGGCAAGATTTATAGAACTTGCCATCACCTCAGCCCATGCACTCAGAGCAGGAAGTCTACCAATTGCCCATCGAGATCCTTAAAAGCAGGTAGCCGGTAATTCCGGTGTGGTTAGATGCGATTCATCAGTGGTTGGCTTAAAAGTTGGGGAAGTAGGGGCGATACTGGTGAAATTAACCTAAGGAAAAAAGCAATACTGATGCCCTTAAATTCTTGCTTTGTATTAAAATCAACAAACTTTTCTGCGAGAATGGGAACTGTCCAATGCTGTTGTCTGTGGCAAGCATAACTCTATGACTACTGACCCAACTAAAGTTACTCCAGAAGAAATTACTCAGTATCGGGAACAATTAGCTGATAATTCAAAGGCTCTTGCTGATCTTGAAGTGATTGAGCGCACCGAAGGAGATTTAGAACGTGCTGCTCGCGTATTGGCACGTAGAGCAGGCGAAGAAGAGGTTAAGTCAGGTTCAAATTGGCAGTTGGCATTGCAGCAAGCCCGTAAAGTTGTTTGCAACGATAAATTCAAAGATGGCTTAGTCCCTGAATTCATAGGAGGGTTTATTGGCGCTCTTACAGCAAGTGCTGACCGTATCCTTGTAGCAGTAGCTACTCCCGTCGCCATATACATTATCCGAGTTGGTTTGGAAAATTTTTGTAAAACTCCTGACTCAGCGTCATAAACTGGGGAAAATCCTTCCTAAACTCCTGTGGCTATGAAAGCAGCCCAGTAGTAGGGATTAGCAAAAGGTTTGTGATTCGGGTCAAGCCTTTGAAGTTTCTCTTTTTGCACTTCAATAGCGTCTTCCAATTCAAAGAAATCTGCTGGTGAGAGCTTTTCCTGAAGTTGCGCGAACACTTGTTGATATTGCGGTTTGGCTAATTCTTGCTCAACCTCTTCACAAGTGAGATTTTGCAGCCAATATTGGGCATTTTGGAGGGCAACTGCTACATCGCCTTCGTTTAGTTTTAGGTAACTTTTGAGGTTTTCATAAAATTTGATGAGTAAGAAGGCGGTGGAGACTTGATCCACTGCCCACAGACTGCTGATTACAGTTGGACTACCTGCAAACAGGAAGCCACTGACTAAACCAATGTACTCATCACTGATGTTGCGGAAATCAATCAGTCCAGTTTCACAAGCGGAAAGTGTTACCAGGCGACATTGATCTAAGTTAAGGGTGAAGATGGCATCTAGGGTCAGGCACTTGTCGAGGTCAAGCACTGTCCCATCAGACAAGCGTACATGGCGTTCTGGATCGAGTTGAGTGGGTGCGGGGTTGAGTTTGCTATCTGCCAGGAAGAGGGCAGATTTGTTACCCTGAGTAGGGTTAGGGTTAAAGTAGCCGTGACAGCTAAAGTGAGCACAGTGAAATGCGTTGAGGGGATTTTCATTAACGGCTGCTTTGTTAGCGGCAGCTTTTTCGAGAACTTTAACTGAGTTAAAGTAGCTTTGGATAGCTTGCACCTCCAGATCGGCGTAGGTGAGGTCTTGAGTGGGGTTTTGGATGGCAAAGAGGTGGGTGAAGTTGGGACGCTTTCGGGTTTGGGCAAGTTGTAGCAGTTGGCAACTGGGAGCATAGCGTACGCCCTTAGGAAAGCGATTCATGAGGATTTTAGATTTTGACTCTCCCTGCTCAAGGCTAATGGGCAAGCCATGAAGGGGTAACAGATGCAGGAACCTATGAGGTATGAGAATTAACCTGTCACACTTTTCTGGAATCTGCCTAATGATTTCATCAATATGCAAAATCTTTGCCAGCAGATGTAGGCGTGTAGTTAGACGACGCTGCCAATAGAATCTTTTGTTGTTGTAAGCTCTCAGATACCCCCTTGCCCAAATCTCTAATTTGTCTAGAGCTTTTGGTTCAGACTGCCAAACTATAGGCTGTTGGGTTTGGTGGGTGAAGATGAGGGCGAGAAATTTATCACCTATAATGAAAAACTCCACAACTGCGGTGTGGTCATCCAAAGTTTGCTGAAATTTTTGAAACTCGAAGCTAGAACCAATGCGTATGTGTTCGTCTTGCAAGTAGTTGCACTGCTGTCGCAACTGCTGCAGATGTTGCGCTAAGGCAAGTGGTTCATCGGTAGTAGCGGTCTGGAGTTGATATTGACTGATGGCAATGTTGTCTCGGAGTTTTTCTATCTGAGTGACAATTTCTGGAGGGAAAATGCTGTAGCGATCGCGGGTCAGAATAAGTTCTATTAGGTTGCGGGTTTTGCTACGTTCAGCGTATTTTAGGGCTTCCGCGTGTTTACCCAAAGTTAAGCAAACTTCCACCATCCTTTGATAGAGGTTATTCCATTCCTCAGCTAATTTTTGTTTAGATTCTTCTATTCTTGAGCCATTAACTATCTCACTGCGTAGGGATTCTACAATATTAATGGCGACAGAAAAGGCAGTGTAGGCGTTGGTAAACTCTAAGGCGTTTTGATAGGCAATGCCAAGGTGAAATTGGGTTTGTGCATGGTATTGCGGGAAAGCTTCACAAGTGTGTTCCTGCAAAGCATTTAGGTAACAGCCGATTGCCACTTTCAAATTTTCTGTTGGTTCTCCCCTAATGCGGCTAACATAGGTGACACCCATATTATTTTGAGTGCTAGCCCAGTCTTCTGGGAATTTCTCACGAGTGTATTCCTTAAGCGCAAGCTCGAAGTGTTTAATTGCCTCCTCTAAATTCTCTTCTAGATTTCCCTGAAGTCGGTTAGTGTAAGCATTGCCTAAATTGCTATGGGTCATTGCCCAGTCTTGTGGAAATTTCTCACGAGTATATTCTTCTAAAGCAGCTTTGTAGTATAAAATTGCTTGCTCTATGTTATTTGGGGGGTCTTCTTCAAGAAGATTGGCGTAGCCATTGCCCAAGTTTTGTTGGATCATTGCCCATTTGTCAGGGAAGTGAGGGCGGGTGAATACCTCCAAAGCAGCTTTCCAGCAGCAAATCGCTGCTTCTAAATTCTGTGCTTTATCTTCTCGAATTCTGTAAAAGTAGGCATTGCCCAAATTGTTTTGTGTTGTTGCCCACATCTGTTGGGATTGTTCACAAGTAAGCTTCGATAGAACAGCACTAAAGCAGCGAATCGCCTCTTCTAAATTTTCTGTCTTGACTCCCCAGATACGATTAAGGTAAGCATTTCCAAGATTGTTTTGTGTACCACCCCATTCTTCTAGAAAGTGTTCGGGGGTCAAAACTGTATTGAGAAGAACTTTGTAACCCGTGATCGCAATTTCCAGGTTAATAGCTCGGTTTCCAAGAGGAAAATCTTGAATTAACCTGCAAAAACTACCAATATCTACTGCTATGTAGTGACTTAGCTCTGGTGTTTTCTTAGTCAGGAGTTCAGTTCCCCAAATCCGTAGTACTTGTATCAAATTATAATTCAACTTGTTTAAATTCTCTTCCAAGAACGAGTACACTACTTCTTGCGGGTCATCGTCACTATCTATGATTTTTACTAATACCTGTCCTAAAAAACGACGATGCACTTCAAAAGAGACTGCTGCCCTTACTCCCACATTAATCGCACCAACAAAAATTGCCAGCCACTTTTGTGCTCTAGCCAGTTGACGAGTAAGATTGACTAAAAGATTACGCAACATGGCAATCCCCCCTTTGCTCCAAAAATTCAGCTACTTGTAAAATGCTATCCCCCAAAATTCGCACTTGCTCACCATTAGGGCAATTGAGCAGGTGATTAATCAAATTCAGATAGGCTAAAAGACACAGGACTTACGCAACTGTCACAGGCGATCGCCTCTTGCTTGTCCTAATTGCAAGTTAAGAGTGCGATCGCTCCTTTAGCCCGTGTAGGCGGGCTTTGTTTGTATAGCCGCGACTTCAGTCGTTAGGGCTGTATACAACGCGATTTCCTTGCGAAGCGCAGCATCGGGTCTTGGACAGCAGAACTTTCGGACATGGGCACTGCGCTCCGCGCAATCGCCTCCGGTAGGGCTGAGTCCTACGGTACCGTTAGGCTTACGCCGATCGCACATGATTTTCCTTACTCTATAACCTCATTTCGGTACTGATCTGCTTGCATACTCCAAAGCGTGGCGTATTCACCCCTTTTTTGCAAAAGTTCCTCGTGGGTACCGACTTCAATTAACTTCCCAGCTTTTAACACTAAAATGCGGTCAGCCATCCGCACCGAAGCTAGTCGATGCGTAACTAAAATTGCTGTCTTACCTCGAACTAACTCAGAAAAACTGCGGTATATTTCATATTCACTGCGGGGGTCTAAAGCTGCTGTTGGCTCATCCAAAATCAAGATTTGAGAATTTTCTTCCCTGACGAAAGCTCGTGCTAAAGCTAACTTTTGCCACTCTCCCCCAGAAAGTTCTGTGCCGTCAAACTGCTTGCCTAAAAGTGTAAAATATCCTTCTGGAAACCGCTCGACTTTCTGTGCAATTCCTGATTTGTTAGCAGCGCGTTTTAATTGCTCTAAATCGTTGATAGCGGCGAGATTCCCCAAGGCTATGTTCTCCCCAATAGAGAGGGAATAGCGGCAAAAATCTTGAAATACCACAGCAATTTGCCGCCGCCATGCTTGGATATCTAAATTTTTGAGGTTTTTTCCATCTACAAAAATATTACCCTGAGTGGGGTCATAAAACCGAGCTAAGAGTTTAACTAAGGTGGTTTTACCTGCGCCATTTTCACCGACCAAAGCTACTGTTTCCCCAGGGTGTAATGTGAAAGAAACCCCAGTTAAAGCCACCCTACCATCCGGGTAAGTAAAGTCAACATTTTCAAAGGTAATTCCTGACTTTAATGGCGCTGGTACCGGCGAAGCTGGAATATAGACCGACATGGTAGGTTTACTTTCCAGAAAGTTGAAAAACCGCTCCATAAACAGCACAGTTCTTTGAAAAATCACAGAGCTACGCATTAGATAACTAAGATTTTGTTGTGTGTAAGCTAGTGATTGAATAAACAAAAGTACACTTCCTGGAGTTAGTTTTCCACCCAAAGCCTGTAGCACTACCCAGAAGAAGGCAAAAGCATTTCCTGAAGCGCTCAAAACCGACAAGCCAGTTAATGAGAAAGCTTGTTTACCTCGCAGACTATGCATAGCTTGATACTTATCTTGGAAGGCTTGTAAATAGCGTTGGGTAAACAAGGAACCTAGTCCAAAAAGACGCACTTCTTTAGCGTAGGTATCCGTAAGCATTACTGAAGAGTAATACTGCATCTGGCGAGCTTGAAGACTTTTATTAGACATCGTTTCCCAAATATGCCACTCAATTTTGCAAGAGACATAAGGTTGGGGTACAGATGCTATCAAAATCAACAGGGGAATCCACCAAGCTAAAGGACACAGCAAAAGCAACATCGTTGTGACGGTAAAAAGAGCAGGTAAAAACTCGCTCATTATGAACAGCAAGGTTCGTGGCTCATCATCTGCTTGTTGCTGAAGTAACTGTAATTCGTCATAAAAGCGAGAGTCTTCAAAGGGAATTAAATCGACAAAGCTATCAGCTTTACGCATTAACTGTAGATGAATTTGAGCAGTAAGCTTTTCACCAAAGTTAATCGAAGCAGCTTCAACCCAAGGTGGTAGCAAACTTTCCAGAAAGATTGCTACAACCCACCCAGCAACAAGGCTTGTAACAGTCCAAAAATTATACGAGCTTCCTGAACTCAAGATAGTAGCTACTGTGTCCACCACTTGTTTATTAATCCAGATAGCTACAGATGGAATTAGACCTTGCAACAAAAGTGCAATTGCTAGAAATATTGTTTCTCTGGGTGCAGTTGTCCACAATAGGAGTAAGGAACGGCAGAAAATATTGCTGTAGTTTAATGCAAGATTAAGAGCGTTTCTGACCTTCGTCATTCAATTTTCATGCAATGACTCTACCATTCCAATATACTACACATAATACAAGAGCGAGTTCGGGTGCGATCGCTCTTGAACCCACTTTCATGGGTTACCCTGCGTTTCACCCGTATACGTTTGTGTAGCGGCAAATTCCATTCACTAGGGCTGAGTAAGCTCTAAAATATAAGTATGCAGTCAACTCAAACTCAACTCTTGCGACTTTCGCAAGGACAACTCAACCTCTTAGAACGTTGTCCGCGTCAATTTCAACACACCTACCTAGAACAACTTCATTCTCCCGCAGATCCAGAACATGAGGAACGGCAAACTTTAGGAAGTCGCTTTCACTTGCTGATGCAACAGCGAGAAATGGGTTTACCCATTGATACTTTCCTACAAGAGGATACCCAGCTACAAAACTGGATGACAGGCTTCGCCAATGCAGCACCAGAAATTTTAACACCTGCACCTGGTAGCCATTTCCGTGAAAGCGAACACTACCGCACTCTGCAAGTTCAAGACTATTTGCTCACCGTTATCTATGATTTATTGATTGCAGATAACCAGCAAGCACAAATTCTGGACTGGAAAACTTATCCCAAACCGCCTAATAAACGCAAGTTGGAACAAAACTGGCAAACACGTCTTTACTTATATGTATTAGCTGAAACCAGCGATTATCTGCCAGAAAATATTTCTATGACTTACTGGTTTGTCCAATCTGAAGGCAAACCGCAAAGTATTAAATTTAGTTACAACACTCTTAAGCACCAACAAACAGCAAAAAGACTGAATCAACTCCTGAGTCAATTAACACATTGGCTCCAATGTTATTACCAGGGAAAGCCTTTTCCGCAAGAGCGGGAAGGTAGCAAAGCTTGTGATTACTGTCAGTATACAAGCCGCTGTAACCGCTCACTCCCCACTCCCGAACAGATATCTACCGCAAAGTCTCCGACAACGGTAGACACGAACTTACTGAATCTAGCTAGCATTCAAGAAGTGATGCTGTAAATTGCAGATAACTTTTTGCTTATAATTTTATGCATTTTGATGATACTGAAGCGGTTTATGTCCGCGAATTAGGAATAGATGACATAGCCCCTGTCTATCACTTGGGGGAAGAGTTATTTACGAGCGATTTATATCCCTATTTATATCGTTGCTGGGACGAGTGGGAGGTGATAGGGCTTTACAACACTGATCCAGAATACTGTCTTGTTGCAGAAGTTGATGAGCAACTAGCAGGATTCATATTAGGAACTATTATTACCAAAGCAACTTGGACTTACGGATACATTCTCTGGTTAGGAGTCAGCCCTAAATTTCAGCGTTGCGGTGTGGGAGACAAGCTGGTTGATAAGGTTATTGCACGCATGATTGAAGATGGGGCGCGTTTCATGCTGGTAGACACTGATCCAGCAAATGTTCCCGCCGTGAAGTTTTTCAACCGTAAAGGTTTTGGTAATGTTCGCCAGCATGTTTTCTTGTCGATGAATTTAAGCAGACACGACTACTATGGCAGACTGATTGAATACGAACACCAAAAAGCTGAAAGGGCGGGTTACAAGCGTTCTCGTCCTGCAATGCGACCACGCAACAAGTCGGATGGAGTTGTTAGTGAAGTCGCCCTGAATACTTTGGTCAGTGATCACACCTCGGAAGAAGAAGCGCCAGTTTAACTTACTTGCCAAAATCATGATTTAGTATTTGGAACCACAGATGGACACAGATGCACACAGATAAATCATTTGTATTTTAATTGTTACTGCTGGCAGCGATGGCACTCACCCAGGATGCATAGCAAAGCACGCAGATAAATTATTTGTATTCATCTGTGTCCATCGGTGTCCATCTGTGGTTCATTTCTCAAAACTCGGTTTTTATGAATAGATTTGTTATTTCCATATGTCAGAACAACAGTGGACTCTCGCGACAACTGAACAACCGCCAGAATGGTTCATCCAAGCTGTGAAGCAATATGCACCGACATCAGGTGGACATTTTGCAGCGCAGTTGTTGTGGCAACGAGGAATACGAGAAAAACCACAATTAGCGGCTTTTGTCAATATAAAAACTTATCAACCCGCGAGTCCGTTTGAGTTTGGGCAAGAAATGCATCTGGCGGTGGAACGGTTGCAACAAGCACGAGACGCTGGTGAAAAAGTTGCTATTTGGGGAGACTTTGATGCTGATGGAATCACTTCTACTGGTGTTCTATGGGATGGCTTGGGACAATTCTTTGCCCAAAACACGCAGCTTATTTACTACATTCCTAATCGCTTGACAGAATCCCACGGGCTGAACTGTCAAGGAATTGAGAACTTGGCAAAACAAGGTTTTCAGTTAATTGTGACCTGTGACACTGGCAGTACAAATATTAGTGAAATTATTTATGCGAATCAGCTAGGTATAGATGTTATAGTTACAGACCACCACACCTTACCTCCAGAACGTCCCCCAGTTACGGCAATTATTAACCCCCGTTATTTGCCACAGACACATCAGCTATTTCATCTTTCTGGGGTGGCGGTGGCTTACAAGTTGGTGGAAGCCCTATATCAAACCCTGCCAAATGTCCCGCAACAACCGCTACAGGATTTATTAGATTTAGTGGCGGTTGGGTTAATTGCTGACTTGGTGCAGTTGAGTGGAGATTGTCGCTACTTGGCACAATTGGGAATTGGGCGACTGCAAGAGGATTTTAAAAAACCACCAGGAGAAAGACGGCGTCCGGGAGTTGGGCGATTGTTGGAATTGTGCCAGAAAAGTGGCGATCGCCCCACAGATATTTCCTTCGGTTTGGGTCCGCGAATTAACGCTGTCAGTCGTATTCAAGGCGATGCTTCTTTTTGCGTAGAATTACTCACAAGCCGCGACCAAAAGCGTGTCAAGGAACTTGCAGAAGTCACAGAATTAGCAAACACCCGTCGCAAATCTTTACAAAAAGATGTTGCCCAGCAAGTCGCGCAAAAGCTTTCCAAAATGGACTTATCAACCACTAGCGTCATCGTTTTGGAGGACCCTCAATGGGCTGTTGGCGTTTTGGGGTTAGTCGCTGGACAAGTCGCACAAGAGACAGGACGCCCAACAATTTTGTTGAGTACAGAGGGAGTGGGGGCTGGGGAAGAATCTTCCCAATCACCAATCCCTAATCCCCAATCCCTAGCCCGTGGTTCCGCGCGTTCGGTGAACTCAGTGGATTTATATCAATTGGTAAAAGACCAAGCACATTTGTTACATCGTTTTGGCGGACATCCCTATGCAGCCGGGTTAAGTCTCCCAGTAGAAAATATACCTTTATTTACAGAAGCGATTAACCAAAGGTTGCGCCAATCTTTGGGAGGTGCAACCCTGACACCAACTGTGCAAGCAGACTTGGCTGTCACAGTCGCAGACTTGGGCAAAGAGTTATTTTTGGAACTGAAACTACTAGAACCTTGTGGAATGGGAAACCCAGTTCCGAAACTTTTGATTCAAAACTGCTGGTTTGAAAATGCTTGGCATCGCAATCAACAAGATTCGCAGGGGAAAAAGGTACAGTACATAAAAGCCGAGTTTGACATTCGGGATGATTCGACAAGAAGCCCTTTTCCTGGTGTGTGGTGGGGACATTATAAGGATGAATTACCTCTAGGAAGATGTGATTGTATCGCTGAACTGGACTATAACACCTTCAAAAAACGCTATGAAATCCGACTGATAGCCGTCCGTTCGCGTCAGCAATCAGCAATCAACAATCAGCAATCAGCACTTATACTAGACTGGCGCAACCCATTATTAGAAAAAGACTCAGCACTCAGTACTCAGGACTTAGCACTTGTCATTAAAGATTGTCCAACGAGTTGGGACGATTTACGAGTTTGGTTGAGGCGATCGCTTCACAACCAACAACCTTTGGCGCTGGCTTGGTCTAAACCCGACCCCAAACCACCAGAACAAATTTGGCTTACTCTTGTGGGAATTGCTAAATATCTCAGTCGTACAAATCAAACAGTTACCCGTGTCCAGTTATTAGAAAAATTGGGTATCAGCGACCAAACCTTACTTTTAGGGTTAAGAGGTTTAAAATATTTGGGTTTCAAAATCTCACGCCAAGACCGTATGTTGGTTTTCACTCAGCATTCGATTCTTGAACCAATGGCGGAAGCTGCTGTGGAAAAATTTTTAGCTGCTGTTCGGGAAGAACAATTTCAGCAACAGTATTTCGCCGATGTACCCTTATCTACAATTGAGGCGATGGCGCAAGCGTCCGCTTAGGTTTGACGTTTTTCACACGATTACTCCCTTCCCGGTCTAAAATTACCTAAATCTCTCTAACTCTTACCTCTGTAAGAAATAAGAACCACAGATGGACACAGATGGACACAGATAAATCTGTACTTCATCCAAACGAAAAGCGCTATATAGCAACAGCCAAGGTGGTTAGGACATCAACAGATGATAAAACCTAGACACAAAAAACTTTTCACCCAGTCCCCAGTCCCTAGTCCCCTGCTATGAGTACGGACTAGGAGTATATCCGATAGATACTTCATTTGGTACTGTTTTGGGTAATGACGGGCAAAACCCAGGATATGTGTCTTTACTGGCATATTTACGCGATTATGGTGTCACCGCCGTAGCTCTAGTCAACGAGCGAAATGATTTAAGGACTTACGCAAAACCTCTCTCAAACTCTTATTCCTATGCGAAGACAGCGCACGCTACGCGTTGGCTGAGCCTGCGCTTTGCGCTTACGTGTACTTCTCCTGACGGAGACGCTGCGCGAACGCGTACGAGTGCGGTTCGTTTTTCCGTGACTGGTGCGTAAGTCCTGGGAGTAAGGAAAAATTTACTCCCATAATCGACCTTGACGTTCACATTTGAAACGCCTATTCTGCCAAAAATCCATATTCACCTCTGTTAATCTCATAACATAAGCGCATTTCGGCTGAATAATTGGACTTAAACCTGCCCATAACAAACTACGCGTAACATCTAATCCTGTTTTCAGCCAAGACTCCTGATTACCTGGAACACCTTGCTCTTGAACAATGTCTGTTTCCACCCAAATACCATGAACACCAAAAAGAATTTGTGCCATCCATTTAGCTCGTGGTACGTGTGTTGGGGAAGTAATCAGCTTCACCTTGTGTACTCGCCAACGGCGGAGGATCGGAATACTGTAGTAAAAATTACCAAAGGTAGAATCCGCGCACTTTTCCAACCAAACATTTTGCATTCTTGCAAGCGATTGCCGTTGGAAAATCAACCAAATACAGGGATCGGGAGAACCTCGAGAAATTAAGATAGGCGTTTGCGGGTATTGTTTTGCCAACTCGGCAACATAAATTTCCCGACTAATGCTACCACCAAGCACAAAAAAGGCATCTATCTGTTTGGAAGATGCAGAAATAATGGTTATAGTGTTAACAATCAGGCAGACAACTACCACAAAACACAGCCCAAAAATTAATCTTTGTATAAATTGCCACTTTTTCCGCAATTGCTTTGACACTGAACTGGGTTGAGTGTTTGTCACTTTAGGTTTCATAAGGTACTCAATACAAGCTTTTTTTCGGAAAGTTGGCAACACTAGTTGAGCCAGCTAAGTGCTATTTTAGAAAGTAATATTGAATGCTTAGATCGCACTGATGAAAGCGCCACAAGGTGGCAGTAAGCTTGCGGGAGAAGTAAGCTAGAGTTAAAAAGCTGGCTCTTGCAGTATGCAGTATTCTCAAGAAACATCAAGGAAAAATGATGAAAAAAGTCTAGTTGAGAAGAAAAACCTATAAATTCCTGGAAAGCGGGATTGCTACACTGTCAACAACACTATATATTCCAGCTAATATACATGAATCGATCTGCGAAACGTTACTCGCCGCTCCAAGTAGCCTTTCTTAGCGGAGCAATCGCCTCAACCGCTACATTGTCCGCTCTTGGTCCAGTTTGGTGTCGCTCTGTGCGTGCAGCTCTGCAAGATAGCCCGAAAGCAACACTTGACCAAGTTTGGCAACTAGTGAATCGTGAATATGTAGATGGCTCATTTAACAAACAAGATTGGCTAGCAGTGAGGCAAACTCTGCTCAGTAAAGACTACACTTCGCGTGAAGAAGCGTACACTGCTATCCGCCAAGCCTTAGAAAAGTTGGGAGACCCTTACACTCGGTTTCTGGACCCCAAACAGTTTGAGGCTCTAACCAACCAAACATCTGGTGAAGTCACTGGAATTGGCATTCGGATGGAATTGAACGAGCAAACTAAAAAGCTCACCATTATCGAAGCTATAGAAAATTCTCCTGCACTCAAAGCAGGTATTAAAGCTGGCGATTGGATTGAAGCGATTGACGGCAAACCCACAAGCCAAATGAAAGTGGAAGATGCGTCAAAGCTGATTCGTGGCAAAGCAGGCACTCAATTGAATTTGCGGCTAGGAAGAAATGGGCAGAGTCCTTTTGATGTGAATCTGACACGGGCAAGTATTGAAGTGCCGACAGTGCGTTACAGTTTGAAGCAAGAAGGCTCGCGCCGCATTGGTTATATCCGCCTGCGTGAGTTCAGTGCCCATGCTGCAACTCAAATGCGACGAGCTATCAGAGATTTAAATGCCAAGCAAGTCGATGGCTATGTCTTGGATCTGCGTAGCAACCCAGGCGGTTTGTTGCAGTCCAGCATTGAAATTGCCCGGATGTGGATGGATAACGGTGCAATTGTCAAGACAGTGGATCGTAAGGGAGGAAGTGAAGAAACCAAGGCAAATCGCACTGCCCTTACAAAACGCCCCTTGGCGATACTAGTAGATAACAATTCAGCGAGTGCTAGCGAAATCCTCACAGGCGCACTTAAAGATAATAACCGAGCAGTCGTTGTTGGCACTCAAACCTTTGGCAAAGCTTTAGTACAGTCAGTTCATGAACTGCCAGATGGTTCCGGCGTCGCAATCACCATTGCCCATTACTACACCCCCAAAGGAACAGATATCAATCACAAAGGAATTGCGCCAGATATCAAATTAGAACTGACACAGGCACAACAGCGTCAACTTGCAGCAAATCAAAATTTGCTGGGAACTGAGAATGATCCTCAATACGCACGTGCGCTAGCAGCTCTATCTAGCAACAACTTTGCTCAACCCACTCAGCAAAATCGATCCTTCCAACAACCGATGAGCAATAGCTCAGTAGATTTAAAATTTTAAATCTTAAAATTTTAGCTGAGCTTCCAGATCTTGGATTGGGAATGGCGGACAGAAATTAGGAATTATCAATCATGAATGCTGAATCATAAAAAGTTCATAATTTATAATTCATAATTCATAATTTTTATTCATCTATCCCTAATCCAAAATCTTAAACGTATGAATAATCAATCAATTGAGATAACCACCCCCAACACCTTCTTGCCAAAGGTATCGGTGGTTGTCCCTATTTATAACGGTGAGGCAGATTTACCAGAATTAATCTCTTGTCTGTCGGCTCAAACTTACCCAAAACACCAGGTAGAGTATTTGCTGGTGGACAATAATAGTGGCGATCGCACTTTTGCCTTACTTCAACAAGCTGCCGAAAATAGCGAAATCACAATTCGTCCCCAGAGCGAAAACCAAATCCAAAGCTCCTACGCCGCCCGTAACGCTGGCATTCGTGCCGCAACTGGTGAGATACTAGCCTTTACCGATGCAGATTGTCGTCCACAACCTGAATGGTTAAATGCATTAATTGCGCCTTTTGTCAAGCAAGATGTGGTGATTGTCGCCGGTGAGATTGTGGCACTACCAGGAAAAACACTGCTAGAACAACATGCAGACCGTCAAGACACCCTGTCGCAAAAACACACTCTTGCCCATCCTTTCTGTCCTTACGGTCAAACAGCGAATTTAGCTATACGACGGCAAGTTTTGGAACAAGCAGGTTTGTTTCGTCCTTATCTAACCAGCGGTGGGGATGCTGATATCTGTTGGCGAATTTTGCAGCAAAACATCGGACGTTTAGAATTTACCCCGAATGCAGTTGTCAAGCACCGCCACCGCGCCACACTTAGAGAACTAGAAAGTCAATGGCGGCGCTACGGACGCTCAAATCGCTATTTGCATGAACTCCACGGTGTGGATTTGATGCGCGACACTACGCTCACCGAATGCTTCTACCGCTTAGGACGTTGGGTATTGAAGGAATTGCCAAGGGACAGTGTCAAAGCTTTAGCAGGTAAAGCCAGCCTTGTAGATTTAGTGAGTACCCCTATCGGATTGTATAATGCTCGGGCACGTACTGTTGGGCAACGCGAAGCCAAATTGCCGGAGAACGCCAAAATAATTGAGTGGTTGTGACAATTTAGGATTAATTAAGATTTTGGATTACGACTTGAGAAGTTCATGCACGCGCTCAAGGTTCTTGGTGAAAATAAAATAAATTTCTTCTTACGTCAAAAATTATTCTTGCCTACTTCCCCCACTCCTCATCTCCCTGGTAGCTTACTGTGGTTAAATTTCGCTAAATTGGAGAAAAGTAGCGCAAAGGAAACGGTAAATGGCAGCACAATTGTTACTGGTAGATGATGAGCCGGGGTTGCGTGAAGCCGTAAAGGACTATTTGCAAGAAAGCGGTTTTAGCGTTCAAGTTGCCAGTAACGCCCGAGAGGGCTGGGAGTTGGTGCAGCAAAACACACCAGACTTAGTGATTTCTGATATTATGATGCCACAGGTGGATGGCTACCAGTTCCTCAAGCAACTGCGAGACGATCCGCGCTTCCGATCGCTACCAGTGATATTTCTCACTGCGAAGGGCATGACAACCGATCGCATCCAAGGTTATCAAGCTGGTGTTGATGCTTATATACCCAAGCCCTTCGATCCTGATGAACTGGTGGCTGTTGTGGGAAATTTACTCGAACGCCGCGCCGCTAGAACTCCAGCGCCAACTGAAGAAGGTGAAGCGCCAGATATTACTGAACTCGCAAATCAGATCGCCCAAATTAAAGCTTTGTTAACTCAAAAAAATGCAATAAACCAATCTCCAGCGCCGTTTGCGATTGACTTGACGCCCAGAGAACAAAGTGTTTTAAACTTGGTGGCTGAGGGGTTGATGAATAAAGAAATCGCTCGTCGTTTAGAGACAAGCGTCCGAAATGTAGAGAAGTATGTCAGCCGTTTGTTCAGTAAAACTGGTACTAATAGCCGTACAGAGTTAGTTCGCTTTGCTTTAGAACACGGTCTAGCAAAGTAGTTATGAACAAACAAGGCACAAGTGAACCATCGCTTTGCTTGTGCCTTATGCCTTTCTATTATCTTGTTTAAAATCTCCGATTACCTATAACGACTTTGATGTCTAGTTTTTCCCCCTGCTTCCCTGACAAACGAAGCTTTTAATTTTGAGGCGGGAGTCATTTCAGGGTTAGCTAATCATACTTAACTGATTCAAAAATCGCAAATTTTACTGTTTACGCTGACGATCTCTGTTTTTTGCTCAACTTACTCAGCCTTATCTAACTATACGTCCAAGTTTACCAAAAAAATTCGATCTTATTCAAGCTCCTTAAATTTGAGTAGGAATGATGCGGATACAAAGACTGCTCAAAATTTTCTGGTGAAGTCTATAGATAATATTTTGCCTAACGTTTCAGTTATTTTTGTTCACAGTAGTCAACATACTACAGCAAGAAACGGGAATTTTTCGATTTCCTCAATCAATAGGGAATCACTTTTAATACACTAAACAAAGTTTTTTACCTAACAAATTACCTTGTAAAACTGTTTTGGTAATAAAAACTTAATTCTAGATTACTGTATTAACCAGTTGAACACAAGATTTCTTTAGATTTTTGTTTGACTCTCAATAAACCCCGCTTAGAGCCAAGGTATAAATGCAACATTTAGTAGGCACCCATTTGTTTGGGTAATGCTAAGGACTAATGCAAGCCCCAGCGCTATGGTTCGGTTAGTTAAGCAAGCCAAGTCATTATTAGAACAAATCACGCTTAGAGGCAAACGAACACTAAATCTGATACTCTATGCTCGACACACTCTTTGTCACTGCTAGGATGACAACAATTTTAACTATTGACTCACTTCAGCTGAGTTGCGTAAGCGCATGAGCTGACGTCTCATTTGCGGTGATGCTTTTAACTCAGAAACTTCTTGCGCCTTAACAGTTGCTTGTAAAGTCTCTAAAAAGTCGTCAGACCCCTCGGTTAAAGCGTCTAGCAGTACCTGCAAAAGTTGATCGCGATCGCTCAACAGACTTTTTTCCTCTATCAAGCGAAATTTTAGATGTATTTCGCACTCATAAACACCTACATCGACACTGTTCACCTGCCGTGGTAATGCTTCAAAGTTCATAGTTTTTTGGCTTCCTTATACTAGGTGGTAATTTGGTTGAGGAACTATCTTTCAAGCAAGAATTCTTTATATTTTTTCGACTCTCACAGTTTTTGAATTAACAATTCCTGTTTGTCAACAATCAATTTAATTGCATTTTACTCTCCCGTGTCTTTTCATGCTTGGCTTTATCGTCTAGCTTTTGTTGGTGAGCGTGCAATAGGTCTGGTTCAAGTAAACCATAACTATTATTCAGTTTTTAAGATTCCATAGAATAAAGTTTCTGTAAGAAGTTGTTCGAGCTTTTTAAAGGTTTTTACATCAACTTTATTTAAACGTCAATAACAGTTTGAGTTTTTACTAAAAAGCGAGTGGTAGTACGTAAGTAAATCTGCTGAAGATTCTCTATCTAATGATAGCCAGACATTGCTGTACCACAATTCCGTAAAATTACTAAATGTACAATTTATTCATTTAAAAAGGCAGGAGACCTCAATGACCAAAGTAATTAGGGGTAAGATTTTTGTTCTTGATGACAATATAGACACAGATCAAATCATTCCAGCCGAATATCTCACCTTAGTTCCTTCCAAAGCGGATGAGTACGAAAAGCTTGGAAGCTATGCTTTAGCTGGTTTACCCGACCGCTACGGCAAATTTATAGTCTCTGGGGAAATGAAAACAGCCTACCCTATCATTGTGGCAGGAGAAAACTTTGGCTGCGGTTCCTCACGCGAACACGCCCCCATAGCCTTAGGTGCGTCGGGCGTTCAAGCAGTCGTTGCCCAGTCTTATGCTCGCATCTTCTTCCGCAATTGCGCTGCCACAGGAGAACTTTATCCTTGGGAGTCAGTTGAAAGGCTCTGTGACCATTTTAAGACTGGTGAAGAGGTGTCAATAGATTTTGCAACCAATCAATTGATCAACCACACTCTTGGTGAGATATGTAACCTCAAACCTTTAGGAGAAGTTGGACCGGTGATTGATGCAGGTGGCATTTTTGCTTATGCTCGTCAAACAGGCATGATTCCTTCTCGTTAGCGATTGGGTCTACAATAATTGAGAGCGCCATTAACCCAAATATCGAACCGCCTATGGACAACCCGATGCTGCTCAAGTCCACAACCCGGCACATACGGATTTTTGCCGCTGAAATAGACCGGGATGGAGAGCTAGTTCCCAGTAGTCAAGTTTTAACTTTGGATATTGACCCAGACAACGAATTCAACTGGGATGAAGATGCTCTGCAAAAGGTTTATCACAAGTTTGATGAACAGGTAGAAGCATATAGTGGCGCAGACCTGACTGATTATAACTTACGCCGCATTGGCTCTGAATTGGAGCATTTTGTGCGATCGCTCCTGCACAAAGGCGAAATCAGCTATAATCTCTCCTCACGCGTCACCAATTACAGCATGGGACTTCCCCAAGTTGCAACTGATGAAAATCAAGACACTTATGGAATTATGAGTAAAGAATGAAGATGCGCCAGCACGAATGACGGTGAGTCCAGCGCCGCAGGCAGGTCTCCCGCCATAGATGACTGGCGTTAGTAGCGCAGCCTCTTTGGAGGAAATACCCGTAAGTGTTGCGGACAGGCTACGCCAGCCTGTAGCGTATCCGTCAGCAGAAGGGCTTTTCCTCTCTATGCGACTCGCGTTCAAGAGTGAAGAATGAAGAAGTTGTTTTATCTTCTCTCTTGTTTCTTCTTTCTTTGTCTAAGTTGTCAGTTCCAATGTTTAAACTCCCAAAATGACTGGCTGGTCTGCTGTTATTGCAGCCTGCCTTTCTTTTGCTACTTGTTGTCAATCAGTCCGACACTGCCGAACTTGAAAGGACGTGCTGTCTTCACTACAATACCTTTTTAGTCTATTTTTGCTTTATATGGAATAAAAGGGCGGACTTCTGGTTCCTAGTCCTGTTTTGAAATTGCTTGGCATTGGTTTTTGGTTTATTGCGATACACCCCACTCCCCAATCCCAAAGCATACAAGCGAGGAGGTGGAAGATATGAATTTAGTTAAATTTTGTGAACTTAAAAATCGAAGTCATATGAAAAACGCCCCAACTTTGTTGGCTGTTGACCGTTTAACCTTGATAGGAATTTTAGTCAACTATCCACCCACGCTCATTCGCCATATTTATGTCAGCGGATGAGTACAAAAAACAGTGGCGGTTACTAAATTTAATATTTCTTTATAAAAAGAATAACTATTACAGAGAAATACCAAAAGACTGCTATTTATTAACAACAATTATTTATTAATAACAATAATGCAAATTTTGTTAGTAGTAGTCCCGGAGTATTTTCTCCTATATAATTCATAACCATTTGACTAGAAAAGCGTGATAGATTAACTCAATAGAAAACGGTCAGCAGTAATTTACCTGAAAGCTAATTCTAAAAGCTAATTGCTGACTGCTGACCGCTAAACATCTACCACCAAACCCTATTTCCTTCTTCGTCAACTCGTGCTTGTCGAATGACATCAGAAATTTCTTCTGCATCTTTCACATGATGTAGAGGCTTTTGTTCGCCATCGGGTTCGTCAACGACAAAATAAGTCGGAACTTCAATATGATCTCCCGTGATATCTGGAGAATCAACGGCACGTTGTTGTGCCTTCTCTTCAACTGATTGTGGTTCTTGAGAAATGACATCACCAGGGTTAACAGCACGATGAATATCTTTTTGGTTGTTATCTTCCATTATTGTCTCACCAATAATTAAGTGTGCTAAATGCTGTTTCAAGTGGGGATGTTATCAATAAGCTAAAATAATAAGGCTCATCGTTAAGACTTAATAGCAACAAGCAAGCGCCAGCTATAAGTTGCCTTGGGTCTTAACTAAAAGCTTAATTGATTCCCACATACATATAAACTAGGGGAAAAACCAAACTTATCTCCTCTTTCTCATGGAATAATTTGTTTTTCCAAAAGTGTAAAGTGTAGGGTAAAGTGAGTTCACACTGAGCGCCCTATCTGGAGGTACATGACAAGAAAAATAAAAACAAAGGAAAAAAGTTGTGATTGAAAAGACAGTTTCTGATCAGCAAGCTTTGAACAAGGGAGGTGATGAAGCTTTCACAAAGTTATCTGGGATTTTAGGTAAAGGTGTGAATTTTTGGTGAAGTGCGCTCTTGTTCCAATACCTGTTCTCTTAAGACAGAGCTGCAATAACCGCAGGACTGTATGCGTTACTTAACAATGCCTTCTCATCTTTATGGTTTAGTGCGTGGCATATTGATAAAAGAACAGTGAAAGCGGCTTGATGCCTGCTCACATGGGAAGTATGTGTGAGTACATCCAGTAGGTCGCGTTGCGTACCAACTGGAAAATCTCCCTCCTTGATCATTGAGCAAATTTTTCAAAACTCTTAGCATCTTAAGTTTCGTCCGCAAGTTAAAATCGTGATCCAAAATTGGATATATCAGATATGAGCGGTCAACAGTGCCGCTGCCAATGCTGTTGAAAACAAAGCCAATCTGCTGATCGGTGCGAAGACTATGGAAAATGATGCGCCAACGCTCTACTGCCCAAATGAACTCTGCCAAGCTCCAAATCCCCTGACACACAAGTTTTGCCTGCGATGTTCTACACCCCTACCCAAACGTTTTCTCTGGGCTGTGGCAGACAGGCAGAGCGTGGCTAACGCTGGAGAATTATTAGCCGATCGCTATCTGGTTATCAGCAAAGGGCTTCTTTTAGATACCAAGCCTGCGTTCTTACCTCAAGCACCAAATGTAGAACATTTACAGGCAATCAGACCTTACTTGCGGCTATTTGCCTACCGCTTGCACGTACCACAGGTGTATGGAGTGCTGGGGCTGACGGACAGCAGTTCTGGCAAAGAAATATTACTTTTAGAAAAACCTCCGCTTTCTGTGCTAGAAAGTACAGCGCTAGAAAGTACAGCTTCGTTGGAAGTGGATCTGGCAAGCGAGTTAACCACTGCTTGGAGTTCTGCAACATCAATGCGCCAACTCAATTGGCTGTGGCAAATAGCTCATCTGTGGCAACCTCTCTCCAGTGAAGGCGTAAGCTCTAGCTTACTCAACCCAAAGTTAGTCAGAGTAGAAGGACCGTTAGTACGTTTACTGGAATTGCAGCATGACAATCAAACTTCCCCTGGTTTACCTCAACTTGGGGAATTTTGGCAGCAGTTACAGGGAAATGCCAAAGGAGCGATCGCGGAATTTTTGAGTGAAATTTGTCGTTCTCTAATTGCCGGAGACATACACTCAGGTGAGCAACTCGTTGCCGTTCTAGATAGAGGATTAGCACAATTAGGTCAACACCAAACACCAGTCATCAAAATTGCCACCAAGAGCGATACCGGACCGAGTCGCCAACGTAATGAAGATGCTTGTTATCCGCCTAGTGGCAGCGTGATCAGCAAACCTCCTCAGCCGACAGCCCTGGCTATTGTATGTGACGGCATTGGCGGACACGAGGGAGGCAATGTTGCATCAAATTTAGCCATTGAAACCATCCAGCAGCAGCTGCAAGACCTGACAAAAGCGTTTTCTAAGCACACAGACCCCACAACTCTACTTGCGGACTTAGAAAGCGCAGCAGCAGCTGCTAACGACAAAATTAGCCAGCGCAACGACAACGAACATCGACAGGGGCGTCAACGCATGGGCACAACCCTAGTGATGGCATTGCCCATTGCCCACGAAATGTACATTGCTCACGTTGGTGATAGTCGTGCTTACTGGATTACACGCCACGGCTGCTATCAAGTCACCCTAGATGATGATGTTGCCTCGCGTGAGGTACGCTTAGGGTATGCCACATACCGGGATGCAGTCCAACAAGGAGCATCCGGTTCCTTAGTGCAGGCGTTAGGCATGAGTGCTAGCAATTCATTGCATCCGACGTCACAACGGTTTATTCTTGACGAAGACTGTATTTTCCTGCTGTGTTCCGACGGTTTGAGTGACTTTGACCGGGTGGAGCAATATTGGGAAACAGAAATTTTACCGATTATTACTGAAAAAAATAACGTATTAAGTGTTACAGAAAAATTATTGGAAATAGCCAATAATCAAAATGGACATGATAATGTCACTATTGCAGTCGTACACTGCCAAGTTAAATACTCAGAACCAAAGTCAAGCCTCAAAACCGTGCTTGCTGACCTATCCACGATACCAGTAGTCACAGGTCCGAAAAGCCAGCTTAGAATGGCGCTGACGCCCGAGTACAGCCAAAACCAGAAAACTCGCGTTGTTTCAACAAGCAAGCCTGTTAAAGGTATAAAAGTACCGCTACAGCTGATCGTTATTCTGCTGTTGTTTGTAGCAGGTGGTATAATAGGATACTTATGGCGACAGGAATTGCTCGCTATGCTGAAAATACCTCAATCTTCACCGCTTGCAAATCCTACAGATGCCGCACCATTACCATCAGCGGTGACAAATGGTTCTCAAGGCAGTTCGGGTAATTCCAGTGTGAATGTCAAAGGGGTGATTCAGACTAACAGCGAAATAGAATTCATGAAAACGACCACGCCCCCAACTCAAGCTATTGCCCCAAACGGAAGTGTTTTGCAAATTGTCAAGACGCAAAACACAAACAAAGACACTTGGGTCTATTTGCGAGTCTGCTCAATTGTTGCCAAAGCAAGCCCATCAAACTCACAATCAACTTCTGTTGCCAAAAAACCTTTGCTCATCCGAGGGGACGAAGTCAAAATTTTATTCTCCAAACTCAAATCGTTCAATCTCCCCAACCCTAAACCAGAAGTGGTAAGCCGATGTCAGCCGCAAGATGCTTCTCTGCCGACTGTTGAAGAATCAATAACTGAGCCTAAGCCAGCCGTGCCCAAACAGTAAGGTATTAAAATAGGTGACACCTGCTAGTCGAAGAGCAGCATAGCGTCAAAAACTCGATAAACTGATAGAAGACTGAAATATTACAGGTGATAAGTTTAAATAAAAAACTTGAAAGGCAAAAATTTTTGCCTTTTAAAATTGTTATTTGATATTTGATTTTACCTTTTAGATTAACGAATCCATGCCATCCCTTAACCTGGCGATCGCGCGTCTCGTCAACACCGGCACTGACAGTTTCGCCATTTGGGTGGTGAACGCTCCCTATCCCAGTGGCTATGTTCTGCGTGATTGCGTGTGGCTTCCACATCTGTCTCAAGCTTGGCTTGAATGGCAGCAAATGTTTGCCGAACACAGCCGCTTGGAGATTTCCCCAAAAGCAACGCCCAAAGTGGCAAATCCTCTGCCTCTCGATTTTGTTGTCCCAAGTTCTGGTCAAACGACCAGTTACAGCAGCCGTCTGATGCAATACTTGGGTATCAGCTTGTGGAATTGGGTCTTTGACGGACAAATTCTTAATAGCTTTGAACGCAGTCGCGGGATTGCGATGGGTCAGCATAGCCGTTTGCGCGTGCTGCTAGAAATTCGTGACCCGGATTTGATTGCCCTACCTTGGGAAATTATGCAGCGCGAACCTGGTCAATCTGCCGTTTCTCTGTCGCAACACATACTCTTTAGCCGTACGACGAGCGAAGTCGAACCCCTACCTTATCTACGCTCAGAGCAAGCATTAAACATACTGCTGGTTTTGGGTGAAGATCAACAGCAGCTACAACTAGAAGAAGAAGCAGCTATCCTAAAAGAAACCCTTTCCAATGGCTCGCTTGTAGCAAGCAGTTACAATGGTTATGCACCGTGCATGGTGACAATACTCCTGCAACCCACTCCACAGGAGTTGATTCAACAGCTAGAAACAAAGGCATACAACGTCTTATTTTACGCCGGTCACGGTCAGAAAGGACCAGACGGAGGGTTACTGTTTTTGCGACCAGGTATGACCCTCAACGGAATGGAATTAGCCCAAGTGTTGACCCATACTGGTGTCAAACTGGCGGTTTTCAATTCTTGTTGGGGAGCGCAACCAGCTGCTATTGCACACCAAGCTATGCCCCACAGCAGCTTGGCAGAAGTGCTGATCCGTCAAGGTCTACCTGCGGTTTTGGCAATGCGTGATGAAATAGCACCTCACGAAAGCCACACTTTTATTCAAGCTTTTGCTGCTGCTTTGCGATCGCGCAAACCAATTGATGAAGCGGTGGCGGAAGCAAGACAAAAGCTATTGACAACTTACAGGTTCAATCAACCCGCTTGGACATTACCAATTCTCTACCTGCATCCAGACTATAATGGTGAACTTATAAAGAGTTTTGATGAGGGAATTACAGAATTACCGGAAACTTCGATTCCTGGCATAGCTTCGATGCTCAATCATGCTTGTTTGCGATCGCTCTCACCAGCAGGTAGAACTTGGTCACTACGACCAGGAGTCACCCGCATCGGTCGCACGACAGACAATGATATTGTAATTCCAGAACCTTCAGTCTCCAAACGCCATGCCGAAATTTTATGTCGCAATAGTCTAACAGGATCTACCCCAGTGCGAACCTATTACCTGCAAGATTTGTCCACCTACGGTACCACCTGGGTTTTACTTGCTAATAGTTGGCAACAAATCCATCGTCAGGAAGTCCCTTTACAATCTGGTATGCAGTTAAAGTTTGGTAGTACGAAAAGTCAACCTTGGGAGTTCGTCATTGATAATCTTTGAGAAGCATTGGAAACATGGGTTTTCAAACCACCTCAACATAGCCAAGTCAATCAACACTTTTCGGTGAAATTGCATTCTTTTTGCGGAAATGAGATTCTGGCAGTTGTAGCTGTCAATACCGATAAATAATTCAACAGGAACGACACATGGCTAACAAAATTAACGGTTCAAAGACTTTTGATTCCATACCACCTCAAGTCAATTTAGAGCTTTTAGAAGCACTCTTGGAACCAGAGGATGCCACATATCCCTGGAATCCAGCAGACGAAGAATCAGAAAACTATTTTGCACAACTAGAACAGCAGTTCGAGTTAGAGGATGTCCTCGATGAAGAACTGACAACACGCTCACAAAATTTTTATAATCGCTTAGACAGCCTTTGGTCTAACAATTTCAATTCCAAGAACTACAAGTGTATTACAAAATCTTCTTTAGTGGCGAATCTTCAAAAAAATTTACAAGCTGGTTTTGCCGCCAGTGTGCCTCAAGATTGGATAACGGTTATTGCCCAAAAAGCTGCTGAGATTTTTAATTCAGGGCAATCGATGGGAGAAAAACTGGTTGAGTGCGTTGAATCTGTCTTACCTAGTTGGGAAACAGATGACCTTTTGGTTATGGCGCGTCCTTTTGCCTACGCTATGAGAAGCGGCGAACAGCAAAACGTAAATTCCGTGGTAGAAAACGTAGAAAATCGTGAGTGGACAAATCTCTCAGAAGTTGAAAAGGCAAAAGTCAGTTTAGCAGTTGCTTATCAAGCCCTCAATCAGCTAAACAAATCTTCAGATGAAGCCTAATTTCAACTTTCTCTTGCTTTGATTTCATTGAAGCCACTAGTTGTGATGTCAAGCGGCGACTTTGTACCACATTTCAAAATCCAGAAACTTTCATCTCTCTTCAGACAGAAATTGCCAATGCTATCTCATACCAATTTGAAAAAAGAATGAAACAGATACAGAGTCCGAAACCCTTGTTATCTTAGGCTTTCTTAATTTTGAATTTTGGATTGGTATAACCTTAGCTAAGCCCAAAAAGGCTGTCACCTATCCAAAGGTATAAAATTCTTTTGCCCTCTTCTCTCCCTCATTTTTCTCATCTCCTCGCACTGCTTTATTTAGGTTTATTTAGGTCTAAGAAAACGGGTAGCGAAATTTTGCGATCGCGTTGGTGAAAGCGCCCTAGCTTTGAGAATAGCTGCCATCAAAAAGGCGTAAGACAATACTCCAACAACCACCAACAGCAAACCGTTGATAACTCCTGTTGCATTCCACAAAGCATGCAGTCCGGCTGCTGTTAGATAACCAACTGGCAAAATTTGTAAACATTTGCTGGGCTTGAGTACAGCTAACCCGATAAAATACCCAAAATAACCACTATAAGCCATATGTCCGGCGACAGAGCCTAAAATTCGAGCAATGACCAGCTGCAAACCTGCAAGATCACCAGCTCCTGTTCCCGACTGGGCGGAAACAGCTTGAGTAATATTAGGTACATATTGCCCCAGAGTTTCCAACAAGGTAAAACCCACAGCAGAAGCTGTTCCGAGCAGAATACCATCAAGAGGTTCAGCAACACCGATACGTTCCCGCCACGGCGATGGTAGTCCTCTAGCGATGAGAAATGCTGCCAAGACAGGTATTGCCTTGAGTAATTCCTCCATCAAGCCAGCACCGAAAAGCATCCGCACCAGCAACTCTGTGAAGGTAATAGACTCTTGTTCTGATGGCAAGTTACCAGGCAAGACACTGCGAAACACAAAGATAAACAAATCTAACACGGGAGTGAGCAAAATCACTGCCGTTGTTAACGCCGAGGCAAAAAGTACCCACCAAGGCTTTGGCTTACCACACAACTGGTAAATAAAGTAGTAAGCAGCGGAAGCTATGTAAATAGCGACTATGACTTGATTTGTGCTTGGTTGACCTACCGTGGCAAACATCAATACTACGAAGACAACTGTAAGAATTCCCGGTATTAGGTAAGCCTTACGAGTTAAATCTTTGCCAGTAGAAATAATCGGAAACAGCTGGGTGAAGCTGAGAGAGTCTGCTGGCTTTGGGGGGTTTGGAGGAGGTTGGTAAAACGTTGAGGTCGGTGTGGGGTAACTATTTGCTGGAGGAAGCGGTGTTGCTGCTGCTGGGGCGATCGCTGTGGCTTGTTGTTCTTTGAGTTCATACTCAAAAACGAATTCTGGACCATCATGACCGAGAGTAATGCGATCTCCGTTGATCAATTGCTGACAACCCTGCAACCGTTGTCCGTTCAGGTACGTGCCATTGGCACTATTCAAATCACAGATTATCCAGCTAGGTTGTGCATCTGGGGATGAAGCAAGAGGACGAAGCGCCGCATGACGACGAGATACCATACGGTACAACATGGCATCTAATACAACTTGGGAACTAGGATCACGTCCAATGACTACCTCTTGACTCGAAAGCAGCGAGTAGCGAGTTTCCGATCCAAAAGACGCTCCCATACCAGACACTTGCCGCAGGATTGCATTCTGTCTTGCGTTTTTGCCTGTCATCGAGTTACAGGGTGTTTCTAAACTATTTATTGTAGGAATTGGCAGTAGGACTTAACCCAAGCCACAAAGCGCGAAATTGCTAGATCCACTATAGCTTCAGTCACTGCTTATCAATGAGAAATTAAAAAAATCAAAATAAACATAGTCTTGGTCAGTATGACTGTTGACAGTTAACGGTTAACAGCCAGCAGTATCTGTAAATTCTCTGCCAGCATCAAAAGCTTATTTGCCTGACTTTCCCTTTTTTAGAAGAATTATGCTGTTTTCTACCGGACAGTAAAACCGCCATCAATGACTAAGTTATGCCCTGTGATATAGGACGCAGCATCAGAACATAACCAAATAACTGCATTTGCGACTTCTGCTGCTTCCCCGAGTCTTTTAAGTGGAACTGCGTTACTCACTTGTTGAACCATATCTTTTGGAAGATTGGATAGGATATCCGTTGCAATCATCCCTGGACTGACAGCATTGATCCGAATTCCCTGTCCTGCATATTCTATCGCTGCCGAGCGCGTTAACCCAATGACTCCTGCTTTAGAGGCTTCGTAGGCAGTGAAATTAGATGTACCGATAACAGCACCTCCTATAGACGCCATGTTGACGATAGCTTTGCTGCTGCACGGAGCGCAGATCGCACCAGTTCCAGTTTCGAGCATCGCCGGAATTTGATACTTCAGACACAGCCAGACCGCTTTCAGGTTAACATTTGCCTCAGCATCCCATTCCTCCTCTGAACGTTCAGTAAGCGGAATCAATTTTCCAAAGCCAGCATTATTAAAGGCACAATCTAATCGACCAAAGGCTTCTAGCGTTTTGCCCACTAGTGCTTCCACATCCGCAGCTTTTGTCACGTCAGTTTGCACAAATAGAGCTTCACCACCTGCATCTTTGGCGAGACGAACAGTTTCTTCCCCCTCTTGAGTACGCCGCGCTGCCACAACAACCGAGGCCCCCGCTTGAGCAAAGGCAACTGCGCTTGCTCGACCAATCCCGGAACTACCACCTGTGACGATAGCTTCGCTGCTGCCTTCGGCAGATCGCAACTTTTCCACTCAGTCCTAAATTCATGCTTCAAATACCTTTCATAAAGTTGCTCCAAAATCAGTTTCGAGAAAGTGTTCATTCCACTACAACTGAGCGATCGCCCCTTTCAATTCCCTGTTGACCACACCCCTAAACAGCAGCTAGTTCTAGATGCTCAATCTTAGTACCAAGTAGCTTGAGGAATTCTGCCAACCAACGGGGATGAGCAGGCCAAGCTGGTGCTGTTACTAAATTACCATCAACTACCACCTCATCAGGTGGGACATCCACATAACTACCACCTGCACCCCGTACATCGGGACCACAAGCAGGGTAAGCAGTACAGTTTTTGCCTTGCAGTACATCAGCTGCAGCCAACAATTGCAAGCCGTGGCAAATAGCAGCAATGGGCTTGTTTGCTTGGGCAAAGTGGCGGGTAATTTCTAGCACCTGCTTATTGAGGCGGATATATTCAGGTGCGCGTCCTCCAGGAATGACCAAGGCATTATAGGTTTCGGCTTGTACCTCGGCAAAAGAGGCATTGAGAGTGAAGTTGTGACCAGGTTTTTCACTGTAAGTTTGGTCACCTTCAAAATCATGAACAGCAGTCCTAACTTTTTCTCCAGCTTTTTTGTCCGGACAAACTGCATGAACGGTATGTCCCACCATTTGCAAAGCTTGGAAGGGAACCATCACCTCGTAGTCTTCTACATAGTCCCCAACAAGCATCAAAATTTTTTTAGCTGCCATTCCTTTGATATCCTCTGTCTTTAATAATTCGTCATTAGTTATTTGCCAATACTAATTTATTGTAGAGTGTAATGGCACTGACTTAAGCCAGTAAAAAAATTGACCCCTTAGCTAAAACCTCTTAAATCTGGTTAAAACTCTTTGTCTTTTGTAGGGTTCTTCAGATCCCCGACTTCTTAAAGAAGTCGGGGATCTTGTTTATCCAACTTAAATCAAATGAAATTCCTTCAAAGCTTTAGGAAAGTTTTGATTCTCATGACTAGGACGGCTAAGTTTAATCAAGGCAAAACGTTGTAGGGGACTTAATTCTGCCCACTGTTGAGATGAAAGGGTAACACCAAATTCTTTGGCTTTTTCTTGAAGGTTTATTGGTATGTTAGTATCCAACCACGCGGGATGCGGTTCAATTGGCAATTCGGCAGCCGATGTACCAGTACGTTGTAGAATCAGGTTTTGGAGATATTCTCTGTAAGCTTGAATTTCGGTTTCTGTAGAGCAAGGTAATTCAACCAAAGCTTCACGATCAGCTTTTGTCAAATGGCTCCAATCAGATAACTTTAGCTTGATGCCACAAGTATCAAGTTTACAGCGTACCTGCATAGGAATACAACGCAGGGAATCAACAAAATCTGCTTCAAATTCAAAGAATTCTGCCATATTTTTTTTGTTGCAATTTAAGAATTTTTTTGATTGCTGTACCGAATTATTAAATAACTGATTGATAAAGCAAGAATGGCAATACCCAAACCTATTATGTCAACACCTGTTACTTTTCTGAGGTCAAGAATAATAATTTTCCGAGCAATAGCAATTAAGGAAGTAACAATAACTAATTCAACTTGCAAAACGTGTTTTTTTAGATAACCTGTGATATTTTCTAAAATTTCTAAAGCAATTAAGATATTGAGGAATAAACCAAATATTTCAAATAAGATTGCGTTAAACTTACCATGAGGTGTAGTAAATAATTCTCTAACTAGAAAAAACCCTAGGTCAAGAATTGCCGCTACAATCACTACTACCATAAAAAGAGATAGTAACTTGGATACTAGCACCTCAATGTTTTCAATGAAGTGCATGAAGTTTTGGTCTTTGAGGCTTTCTTCAACTTGCTTCAGTAGTTTCCTCATCTGCCGCACCTTCTTTTGAAATCAGTATAAAGTATGAAGTAGAAAAAATTGAGATACACACTTTTCACTTCACACTTTATCCTGTTTCGAGGGTTAGCAGATCAAGATTCAGAATGTAAAAGTTGGTAATTATTAACAGTTAATTCAAGGGTCACTGGCATGAGCTGTACCGCACAAGCTTTTAACTCCGGTTGCCCAGAATCAGGGCAAGATTCTGGATGAGTCAGGGCGTTGGCTTCGGCATTGTCAGCCCACAGTGCGCCCCAATGCATAGGGACAAACACTGTACCAGGAGCGATCGCTCTTGTGACTTTCGCTGGAAACTTAGCATTTCCCCGACGCGATCGCACTTCTACCAACTGATTTTCTGTAATTCCCAACTGTGCAGCATCACGGGGATGAATCTCAATAAACGGTTCAGGATGTAAGGAACGAGTTTTTTCAATTCGACCAGTGCGTGTTTGGGTGTGCCAATGCCCATAAAGCCGCCCAGTTGTCAAGACAAAAGGATAATTTGGGTCTGGTGGTTCTGCCAATCCCCGCGAGTGATATGCTGCAAACCGCGCGCGTCCATCTGGGGTGTGGAAACGGAGGTTGGTGTAGAGTCGCTTCGCTGAAGAGGAGGGAGAGAGGGGGGGAGGGGGAGAGTGAGGGAAAAAAGAATTATCTTCTGTCTCCGCATCCCCGTGTCCCCGCGTCACGCCAGTCGCCTCAACGGGGGGAACCCCCGGACGGTGAGCCAGCGCTGCAGGAGGGTTTCCCTCCGCAGGCGACTGGCGAAGCCCGAAGGGGCGCTGGCTCCCCGTGTCCTCTTTCGGGTGGGGCCATTGTGTGGGACCTTGCGCCACCAGTTGCGCGTGACTGATCCCGGTCATATTACAAGGGCGATCGCCAGTCAGTTGAACAAACTCAGCGTAAACTTCAGCAGAGTTGGCAAAAGCAAACTCTTTCACAAAACCTAGTCTACGACCAACTTCTGCAAAAATTTCCCAATCTGCTTTCGCTTCACCAGGAGGTTGGCGGAATGCTGGACACAGCGTCACCATCCGTTCGGAATTTGTCATCACGCCGGTTTTCTCACTCCATTGGGCAGCTGGTAGCAGAACATGAGCGTAAGCAGCGGTTTCTGTGGGGTAATAGGCGTCTTGGTAAATGGTAAAGGGCGATCGCAACAAAGCCTTCTTAGTCCGCTCCAAATCCGGCATACTCACAGCAGGATTCGTCGCAGCAACCCACAATAACCCTACACTGCCATCTTCTAACCCAGTAATCATATCCCAAGCCGTCAGACCAGGAAGAGGCGAAATTTGTCCTGGCTTCAGCCCCCAAAACTCTTCAACTTCTGCGCGGTGCTGGGGGTTTTTCACAACCCGATAACCAGGTAACAAGTGCGCCAAACCTCCGGCTTCCCGTCCTCCCATTGCGTTTGGCTGACCGGTAAGCGAAAAAGGTCCTGCTCCTGGTTTGCCAATCTGTCCGGTCATCAGGTGCAGGTTAATGATAGTTCTGACCTTAGCGGTACCTTCTGAAGATTGATTCACACCCATCGACCACAAAGACAGCACCCGCCCAGATTGACCCCAGTATTTGGCTGCTGTTTCTAAATCTTCAACGCTGATCCCACATTGATGAGCTACCACTTCTGGAGAATAGTGGCGAATCACCTCAGCGTAGGCGGGAAAGTTGCTAGTGCAGTCATCGATGAACCCAGCCTCAATGTAGCCCCAACGCATCAACAAGTGAGCGATACCGTTCAATAAGTCGATATCTGTACCAGGACGAATTGCTAAATGGAGATCAGCGGCTTCTGCGGTGGGTGTGCGCCGGGGATCAACCACAATCATTTTGACTTTGCGGTTCTTTTTGTGGTATTTTTCGAGCCTGTTGAAAACAATCGGGTGACATTCCGCTGTGTTGGTACCAATTAAAAACGCACAGTCGGTTAACTCCAAATCATCATAACAGCATGGGGGACCATCCGAGCCAAAACTTTGAATGTACCCAGCCACAGCACTCGACATACATAAGCGCGAGTTCGCATCAAAATTATTGGTTCCCAGACACCCTTTGAGGAGTTTCTGAGCTGTGTAATAGTCCTCGGTTTGAAACTGACCAGAACCATACATACATATAGCTTCTGGTCCAGAGGTAAAGCGCACGGTTTGAATGCGCTTGGTGATCATATCAAAAGCTTCATCCCAACTGACGCGGCGAAACTCCTGATCCAAAGAGTCTCGTACCATTGGGTAATGCAGTCTGTTTTTGTCTAACGACTCTGCGATCGTCGCGCCTTTAACGCAAACCATACCCTGACTTGAAGGGTGCGCTTTATCGCCTCGCACCCGCCAAATTGGATTTCCTTGGCTATCTCGATGAGTTGCTTTGCCATGTTGTGCTGGTGGAGAAACTTCCAGTCCACAACCAACACCACAGTATGGACAGAGGGTTTTGGTAAATTCTGTCATGGTAATAGCACCATGTATGTTTATAAATTGTTTAAATGTTTAGTTTCTAAAAGAGCGATTCCATCAAATTTCTGTATTTTCAAACCTTTTCTATTCAGATGACAGCAAGAACACAATTGTCGAATTTTGATTGATAAAACCTTAAATTTTAGTGACCAAGCTTTACTTCATCTGGTTTACTTATTCTCAGTAACCGTTTGCGGAAGTATTTCTACTTAATTAAATATGATTTGACAATAACAAAATGTATCTGCAATAACATTTTGTTATTTTTTTGACTTATTAAATAGATTTTCATGACGCAAAGCCTGCTATTCATGCTTGTTTTAAAAAAGATATTTTGGAGAAAGTTAAACCAAAGATGGACACAGATGGACACAGATAATTTATCTGCGTTTATCTGCTTTTATCTATGGTTTAAAAGTCTCTTTAAGCAGGGTTATGTAAAGATTTTCTTCAACGGGTGAGGTCACTGTCCTCCTAACCAGATTCGTGCATTGATTGAGGAGGAACGCTACGCTGTTCCTGGGTACTGGCGACAGTTACCAGTTATCAGTTACCAGTTATCAGTTACCAGTTACCAGTTTTTTGCTCACTGTTCGCTGTTGACTATCACCAATCCCTAATCCCCAATCCCTAATCCCCAATCCCCAATCCCCTTTACTTGTCCTGTCTTATTCCTCAGCTAAAATGCCAGTATTTTGAGGTGCAATTTCTGGCGATTCACCTTCATAAGCAGCAGCAAAGGAACCCTTTGGTTCTTTGAGGAAGAAGGCACACATAAAAGCGCAGATTAGAGCAGCTACACCCATTGTGGTAAACAGTGTTGGTGCATCGGTTAAGCTGAAAATTGTCAGATAAACCACGCCTCCAAAGTTACCGTAAGCTCCCACATTTCCGGCAATTTGTCCGGTAGCTTCCTTTTTAATTAGAGGTACAATACCGTAGGTTGCACCGCAGCCAGCTTGAGCAAAATATGCAGCAATCATAGTGACTACAATTGCAACTGGAAGCGCCCAACTGCCGTTAATATAATGTGCCATCAAATAGCTCACACCAATGCCAGCACTGATAATGGTCATTGTCCATTTGCGGGAGCCGAATTTATCAGAAATTAAACCACCACTGGGACGAGAAATTAAGTTTAAGAAGGGATAAGTGGCGGCAATCATGCCAGCTACCACGTGTTCTAGACCAAAAGTTTTTTCAAAAAACGCAGGCAACATCGAAACGGCAGCAAGTTCAGAACCAAAGTTCGTGACGTAAGTGAATTCGAGTAAAGCGACTTGACCAAACTGATAACGTTCAGATGGAGCGTAAGTTTTCTTGCCAATAAGAAGTTCTTTGTTAACCAGCCAAGCTTTGTATGTTTGGTAAGCAAATAATCCTGCCAAAAGTACCCAAACCAGATACATTTGGCTCTGATTTAAAAAGTGAATGTTCTTTTGTGCCAAACGCCAAGCTAATAAACCCAAGGCGAAAATCAAACCAAAATTCGAGATAATCATCGCCCAGAAGCTTTTAACGCTGGTTACTTCCAGTGCCCCATTTTTCTTAGGTCTTTTGTAAGCTTTTCCGGGAGGCGTATCTTGGACGCTATTCAAATAAATCACGCCGTAGATAGCAGAGATGATCCCGGTGAGGGCGATCGCAAACCGCCAGTTGGAAGCGCCACCAGTCATAAAGCTAGCAGCAACTGCAATCAGAGGTAGGGTAAACTCTGCCCCAAAAGCACCAAAGTTACCCCAACCACCATAAATGCCTTGGGCAATTCCAATTTCTTTTGGTGGGAACCATTCTGACACCATCCGAATACCCACCACAAATCCAGCACCCACAATTCCCATCAGCAGGCGACTGATCACGAGATGATCAAAATTTTGCGACAATGCTGTTGCAAAACAGGGAACAGCAGCAAAAATCAGCAGCATTGAGTAGGTAATTCTCGGACCAAAACGATCCAGAAGCATACCGATGATGATGCGCGCGGGAATTGTCAAGGCAAGGTTGCAGATCCCCAAAGTTTTAACTTGCTCTGGCGCTAGATGAAGCTGCTTGCCAATGGTTGTAGCGAAGGGAGCAAAGTTAAACCAACAAACAAACGTGAGAAAGAACGCAAACCAAGAGAGATGCAAGATGCGATAGCGACCGTTAAATGACAATAACCCTTTGAGCATTGAACTTTCCCAAGTACACAACAAAAAAATTGCATAAAGAAATTTAGGGGCAATGGTTGCAATTGCCCTAAACGAATGGCACTAAGCTGTTAATTTCCAGACAGCAACCAACTGGGATGCTTGGAAGCATTCAGGTTGACCATTCTGAATTTTGAATTTTGAATTTTGAATTCTTTTACACTGTGGCTGGTTCTGGCAAGCGTGCGCCAAAGTGTTCAATCAGCAGTTCGCGCAATACTGGCTGCAAGTCTTCGCAGGGAACACCTTTGGTAACACAAGTTCCCAGTTGTGCCTCCTTGCCAACTTTGCCGCCCATGTAAATATCAACTCCATCCACGGCTTTACCATTTTTACGTGCTTTGGTTCCCATCAAGCCGATATCTGCTACTTGCGGTTGTCCACACGAGTTCGGGCAACCAGTCCAATGAATTCGCACAGGACGAGTCAGTTCTAACTCCGCTTCCAATGCTTTAATCATTGCCAAAGCGCGGTTTTTGGTTTCAATCAGGGCAAAGTTGCAAAATTGTGCGCCTGTGCAAGAAACGAGCGATCGCGTCAGCGGTTTGGGATTTATTGTAAACCTATCCAGTAAATCTTCTGTTAAAAATGTTCCCAAACGTGAATCAGGAATGTTGGGGATCACAAAGTTTTGTTCAACCGTCATCCGGATTTCACCGCTGCCGTAAACTTCCGCCAAACGGGCTATTTCAAACATATCCTCGGCATACAAGCGCCCCACAGGAACATGCAGTCCTACGTAGTTCAAGCCTGGTTGCTTTTGTTTATATACCCCAATGTGGTCGCGTTTTTCCCAGTCGATTTCATCATGCGCTGCTGCGCTGATCAATGACTTACCTAGCTGCTTTTCGACTTCTTTCCGGAACTTTTCAAGACCCCATTCGTCAATTAACCACATGAGGCGGGCTTTTTGCCGATTGGCGCGTAAGCCGCGATCGCGAAAAACTTCCAAAACAGCTCTACATAAAGCGACAACATCCTCTGGAGGAACCCAAGCATTCAGAGGAATAGCCGCGTCACAACGCTTGGCAGAGAAAAAGCCCCCGACGAGGACATTGAAGCCAAACCGAGGTTCAGATTCTTTCCCTTGTCCTTCCAAAAAGGCGGGAACGAAAGCCAAATCGTTAATTTCGGCGTGAACGGAATTATCGCGTCCACCAGTAATCGCAATGTTAAACTTCCGTGGCAAATTGGTAAACTCAGGGTTGCCTTCACCTTGGTTGGTGATCATGTCTTGAATTTGTTGCACCAACTCTCGCGTGTCGAACAATTCATCCGCATCCAACCCAGCAAGTGGATCACCTGTAATATTGCGGACGTTATCCATCCCTGACTGCACGCTGGTTAAGCCAACTGCACGAAATTTATCAAAGATATTTGGTAAATCCTCAATTCGGATACCCCGTAGTTGGATATTCTGTCTGGTTGTAATGTCAGCGCTACCGTCATCACCGTAACGCTGAATCACTTCTGCGAGTACACGCATTTGCTCGCAACTGAGAATACCATTAGGCATCCGCAACCGCATCATAAACTTGCCGGGAGTGACTGGGCGAAAAAACACGCCCATCCACTTCAGCCGATGATCCCGGTCAGTTTCATCCATCGCCTCCCAGCCAAGAGAGGCAAATTTTTCTATTTCTGCCTTAATGGCAAGTCCATCTTTTTCTGCCTTGAATTTCTCAAACTTGTTCAAGCTGGGTGTGGTAGTGGTGGTAGTTGCTGCTTCTGTCATGAGTTAAACTCAATTGCAAATTGCTAGTTCCAGAAAACTTCTGGTGGTCGTTGCTCAACATCAACTTGTCACCTCATAACATCCCGCTTTTATAGGTTTATGAGGTTTATAGTAGAAGAAAGTGTATTTTATGGTGCTTACATACTTGCCAGAAACAATTTGTCTGTGCACGGTTTGGATGCAGATTATGTAATTGCTCTGATACACATACCTTACTGTTACAAAGCTATTCAAATCGTATACTTCGTTACGAAAAATTATATAAATTGCTGAAAATGTATCAATTCGATGCATTTCTCGCATAATATTCAGCACACAACGGACGCAAAACGCTTTTTCCACATTCCTGAAGGATTTTAGGTGAAAATTTCTTTAATACACAAAGAGTACTTTCTCCAAGTAAACGGAGCTACGTTGTGGGTAGCCGAACAAGGCTTGGGTCTTGCTGTGGTTTTAGTGAGTGGTGGACCAGGCTGCTGTGACTACCTTGAACCCGTAGCTTCATTGATTAATGATATTGCACACACAATCCGCTTTGATCCCCGTGGGTGTGGTCGTTCCTCGCTGACACCACCATACGACCTCCAGACTGCGATCGCCGACCTCGATGAACTCCGCATTCAGCTCAAGCTTGAGCAGTGGGTGTTACTGGGTCACTCTTGGGGGGCAAATGTGGCGATCGCCTACGCTCTTTCACACCCAACTTGTACCCGTGGTGTGATTTACCTTTGTGGTACAGGTCTACAGAATGACCAGGACTGGAAGGACGCCTACCGCAAAGGACGCGATGCAGGACGAGAGCAGATGCCAGAATTTGCTTACCCACCAAACCTCGAAGTGAATGAGGTGGGCAACCGTTCGTGGAAGGCGTTCATCAAGCAACCAACTTTGTGGAAGCAGGTCTCAATGCTCGCAGTGCCGATACTCGCAGTGGTTGGTAGTGAGGACATCCGCCCAAGCTGGCCCGTTGAGCAAATGGCACACTTGATGCCTGAGGCGCAATTCGAGCGAATTGAGGGGGCTGGGCATTACTTGTGGCTGACGCATTCGAGTCAGTTAAGTTCGCTCCTGCATCACTTCCTTGAGAACTTTTAAAATCAATTTGGTGTGCCTATTTGGAAATTTGCAGATTGTGGATAACATCAACCAGCTTTTGGTGGAGGCGCAAGCAGCATACAATGCGTCTAACTGGTCATCGCTGATTCAATGCTTGCAACACTTGACTCTGGCAAAGCATTTACAACATCCAGAGGTAGTTAAAAATCAAGAACATCTGCTGGAATTAGCACTCTCGGTTTTAGAAACAGGCGATTTTCAGCAACGCTGGGAGATTGCTAAAGTCATAGTTAGCCTAGGAACTATTGCCATCCCCCCATTGATAGATATATTGAAAGATGAAGACGCAGATGAAGAGTTGCGGGCTTATGCAGCAAGAATTTTGGGGGATTTGAAAAACCCAGATGCAATAGCACCTTTGGTGGAATTACTGAAAACCAATGAAAGTCAGGAACTCAAGGAAATAGCAGCCACTGCTTTAGGGCAAATGGGTGCTGTTGCGATCGCCCCGTTAACGGAACTTTTAGCACAGGAAGAAACACGGCTGTTAGCAACTCAAATGCTTTCGTTCATCCGACAAAAAGAAACTATCACACCTTTGTTGAGCGTCGTGCAAGATCCACAAGTTGCTGTGCGCGTTGTGGCGATTGAAGCACTCAGCAGCTTTCACGATCATCGCGTGCAAACAGTGCTTCTTAATGCTTTGAACGATGTCGCCGCCCCAGTGAGGCGGGAAGCAGTGCTTGGTTTAGGTTTTCGCCCTGAGTTACGCGAAACATTCGATTTGGTGGCAAAACTGCAACCGAGGCTTTATGACATTGACCAAGACGTTTGTTGTGGCGCAGCAGCCGCCCTTTCTAGAATGGGTTGTGACGCTGCGGCAGAGGCATTATTTCAGGTTTTGATATCGCCAAATACATCGAGAAGGCTGCAACTAGAAACTATCCGCGCTTTAAGCTGGGTGGGGACAGTATCCGGCTTAGAATATTTGCAAACAGCACTTGATCAACTGCAAACACCTGCTGTGTGGCAGGAAATTGTTACCGTTTTGGGGCGAGTCAGTGGTTCTTTAACCGACAAAGCCGCAGAAATTTTGCTGGAAATGTTGCAAAACAACCATCCAGGAGTTGAAATTGCTAGCATCAAAAGTGCGATCGCCTTATCATTAGGGCAGTTAGGGAAAATGCAGGCAATGAATGCATTAACCGAGATGTTAGCAGATAAAGATGTTCAAGTTAGACTACACGCCAGCGCTGCAATTAAAAAGCTAAATTCTGAAACCGAATGAACTAAAAAAATTCTTGGCAAACATTGAGCTGTAACAAACAGTACTAATTTACGCCGGAAACTAAGTTAACTTAATGAAACCGTAAGTGTAATTCAGGCTACATCAACATGCGATTAGAGCAGTTGCAAGCCTTTCTGGCGATCGCAGAAACTGGCAGCTTTCAGGGGGCAGCAAGAAAATGTGGTGTAACCCAATCGACTATCAGTCGCCAAATTCAGGCAATGGAAGAAGATTTGGGGTTGGAATTGTTCCACAGAACAAGTCAGGCAAAGTTGACATTGGCAGGTGAACGCTTGCTACCTCGCGCCCGTAAAATTTGCCAAGAGTGGCACAGTGCCACGCAGGAAATAGCTGATCTCTTGGCAGGAAAACAGCCAGAACTTTGTGTAGCAGCAATTCACTCGTTATGTGCTTATTATCTGCCACCAGTTTTGCAAAAGTTTTGTCATAATTATCCAGATATACAATTGCGCGTGACCTCATTAGGTAGCGATCGCGCATTAAAAGTCCTTAAAGATGGATTAGTAGATCTGGCAATAGTCATGAATAATCGCTTCTTAACCGCTGGTAAAGAAATGGTGGTAGAAGTACTGTATGATGAACCGATAGAAGTTCTAGTGGCAAAGAATCACCCGCTAGCTGAATATGAACGCATCCCTTGGTCGGAACTCATTCGTTATCCGCAAGTGGTGTTTAAGGATGGTTATGGGATGCAACGCCTGGTACAAGATAAATTTGATCGCTTAGAAGCGACACTCCAAGCTGCTTTAGAAGTCAATACCCTGGATGCTTTCCGGGGAGTCGTGCGCCAAGGAGAACTCATAGCCATGCTGCCGTATTCCGCATTAGTCGAAGCACGTATTGACCCTAGCCTTGCAGTTCGTCCCTTAGCTAGTAACAGTCATAGTTCTTTACCCGACAGTTCTAGTTTGACTCGACAGGTGGTTATGGTCACGACTCAAGACCGACTTCAAATTCCTCCAATTAAGCACTTTTGGTACTTAGTTAAGGACAATGTACCACCACTATTTGACTCTGTTGCATCGTCAGCTTGCTAGCAGTTGTTAGTTGTTAGTCATATCAAGCCCGGCGAATTACTCATAATAAAACTTATATGTAGTAAGGACAAGAGTGCTTGTTTTCATGGAAGAGGACTCTTGTCCTCACTACAAACTTAGTAAGATTATTTCTTACGACTTACGCAAAAAACCTCTCAAACTCTTATTTCTCTGTGTCCTCTGCGTCCTCTGTGGTTCGTTTTTCCGTTACCCATGCGTAAGTTCTGTTTCTCATTTGTTACAAATAATAAAGTTTTGACAAAAGATAAAAATAAAAAAATAAAAATATGAGCAAAGTATTTAGGGATTTACTCAAAAAGGTAGGTGGTGGGGAGCATACTGCACAAAACTTAACTCGTGCTGAAGCCGCTACAGCCACCAAGATGATGTTGCTAGGAGAAGCGACACCAGCCCAAATCGGGGCTTTTTTAATTGCTCACCGCATCAAACGTCCGACAGCGGATGAGTTAGCAGGAATGTTGGATGCATATGATGAACTAGGACCCTCACTGCAACCAGTCTCCTCCGAAAAACCAGTCATAGTTTTAGGCATACCTTATGATGGCAGAACTCGCACTGCACCCATTAGCCCCATAACGGCTTTGGTTCTAGCAGCAAGTGGACAACCAGTGGTTATGCATGGTGGAGATTGTTTGCCTACAAAATACGGAGTGCCGCTGGTAAATATTTGGCAGGGGTTAGGAGTTGATTGGACTGGGCTATCGCTGGAGAAAACCCAGCAAATTTTAGAAAAAACAGGGATTTGCCTTGTTTATACTCCTAAGCATTTTCATCTAACGAATAGTATCTGGGAGTACCGTGAACAACTAGGTAAGCGTCCGCCTTTGGCAACAATGGAACTCATTTGGTGTCCTTATGCGGGGGATGCTCACATAATCACTGGGTTTGTTCATCCTCCCACGGAAACCTTGTTCCAAACCACCTTGGCGTTGCGAGGAGTAACTCAGTTTACAACTGTCAAGGGGCTGGAGGGTAGCTGTGACTTACCACGCGATCGCACTGCTATCATCGGCTTAGCAACAACTCCCAAGCCAGATGACATAGGGATTATACCCATAGAACGCTTACACCTAACCCCTCGTGATTATGGCTTTACAACCAAGAATGTACCCCTCGGTACCACTCAAGAATTGATTGCGGATTTGCAAGGGGTATTGGATGGCAAACCCTCCGAACTTATGCAAACAGCCTTGTGGAATGGAGGGTTTTACCTGTGGCGTTGTGGAATTTGTTCAGATATGCGTGAGGGTATAGCCAAAGTAGAGGAATTGTTAACTAGTGGTGTGATTGCTCAGAAACTACAAGAACTTTCTGGAGCAGTCAATTCAGTTTCCACAGTATTTCAGCCCGTCTAAGAGGTTTATCTTCCTCATGGCATTGCGCTAAGGATGGCTTTTTCTTGGTTAATGTCAACATGAGACACCGAGTGCGAAGCCATCAGAACAAAACACACAAGCTTTGAGTTGTCTTGATTAACGAAAACGGCTCTTACGCTGCTTTGACCTGGCGACTGCTTTACGCTTGAGTTTTTGCAAAGGTGTTTCAAAGTGACGATGTTTCTTTAAATCTGGAAAAATTCCCGCCTTGGAGACTTGTCGCTTAAATCGACGTAAGGCTGACTCAATTCCTTCATTTTCGCCCACAACTATTTGGGTCATTCTCTCTCCTACTAAATTGACTTAATTGGTACTTGGCTACAACTAATATAGTAACGTGTGAGCAAAAAGGGCAGAGAAGAACTCTGCCCTTGCGACTTGAGAGTTAAATCCTTTAGTTTAGGATAAAACAATTGGAGAAGGAGCCAGGCAGCGTATAGCCAGTCTCCTTCTCCACAAGTAATAGTGAGGGGCTAGTCTGATAACCCACACCTGCCTCCTTCTCGAAGTACATAACTTATCTCAAAGCTTAGTAGCGTCCACCACGAGAAGAGTATCCTCCCCCTCCTCCTCCTCTGTTGTTTCCCCCGCGTCTATTACCACCCGAACCTCCTTCGGTCTTGGGCTTAGCTTTATTAACTTTGAGGTTACGACCCATCCATTCAGCGCCATCTAGGGCATCAATCGCCGCTGCTTCTTCAGCCTCGGTTTCCATTTCTACAAAAGCAAAACCTCTCTTTTGACCAGTTTCCCGGTCTGTCGCTACTTGAACTCTCTTAACAGTTCCATATTCTAAAAAGACCTCTTTGAGGTCTTCTTCTTCTACCTGATAAGATAGATTGCCGACAAAAATAGACATAGAACCTCTCCAGAATCAGGGGTGTAGAGATTTAGATTCGGAGAGACGACTATAAGACTAGTCACACAGCCGAAAATAATTCTCACTTTTTTAAAGATAACATAGGAAACGTCATTTCACTTGCGTACCAAGGGTCAAATTTAGTAAAGTTATTATAAACTGTTTCCTATTATCAAATACAATTTGAAGCTAAAAATTCTGTCAAACAAGGGTTTGTAAAGCAACTGGTTAACAGGGCTTGAAATCCTTGCTATGCTTGCATTATGTTGTAATGCGGTAGTTAAAAAACTGCAACCACTCATTCAATAAGTGAAGGCGGTTTCAAAATTAGTTAATATGCATAAGCGATTATTTATTATTCATTAGAAATCATGAACTATTAACAATTAACAATGAATTAAACAACAGGGAAAACTAACCCTTCTTGAGCTAGTAATACTTTAGGAAAAATAGATTGAACTTCTAACTGAACTTGATCAAGAAAATCATCATTGTCATCTGGATGATGATGAGAAATGATTAACCATTTCACTTCAGCAGTTTTAGCCAAATCCACAGCAGTATCCCAGTGAAAGTCGGGTTCATGATGGTTGCGTGCTGCTGGTGGAGCGTAAGTCGCATTGGCAATGAGCAAATCAACGCCTTTTGTGATCTGTGCTATGCGTCCTTGATCAACTGCATTTGCAGTTTTCGGCAAATCTGTGACATAAGCAACGCTGTACTCTTTCCAAGTGACTCGATAGCCAACTGATTTTTGATGATGATTAATGATTGCCGTTGTAATGGTAACATCATCTATCTTCACCACCTTACCAGATGTCAAATTATGGAAGTGCAACTCAGATTGCATGAGCTGTAAAGGGTAAGGAAAGTGCGGCTGGAGCATCTGGTCACACAAGCATTGTTTAATCGAGGCTCCATTTAATGCCGCTGTTCCGTAAATGTGCAGGCAATTTTCACTGACAAATGCGGGGGCAAAAAAAGGAAATCCTTGGATACGATTTGATTGGGAGTTGGTAAAAAATAAATGAACTTCCAACGGCGATCGCACTTGCAGGCAACTTTTTCCAAGTAAGCGTAAACCAGTACCCCCATCAAAAATCAAGTGTTTCCCGGCTACCTGCATTTCTACACAAGCAGTATTGCCACCATATCGGCTGGTGTGGCTACCTGGTGTAGGAATTAAACCCCGTACACCCCAGAATTGCACCACAAATTCCGACCTTGGGGATAGATGCTGTAAGGGTTGCTTTGAAACTAAGTGGTTATAGGAAGGCGACAGCTCAAAATTTGACATTTTTGCTCGAAACTAAGTCTGAGTAAGCAGGTCATCGTAGCGTCGCACTTCCAACAGTCGATTTCTGTCGTCTACAATGACTACTGTGGGAGAGTATGTTTTTAACTCTTCCGAAGTGAACTGCCCGTAAGACATTATAATCAAGCGATCGCCAATCATGCCTAAACGTGCTGCTGCTCCATTCAGTTCAATTGCTCCTGAATCAGCTGCCGCCGGGATCGCATAAGTGATGAAGCGCTCGCCATTGGTAATATTCACTACCTGCACTTGCTCGTAGGGTAAGATACCCGCTTTATCCAATAAAACTTGGTCTATGCTGATACTTCCTACATAGTTGATGTTTGCCGCTGTGAGCGTGCAGTTGTGAATTTTTGCCAAAAGAAGCGTGCGCTGCATTGAGTTTGAGTTATCAGTTATCAGTTATCAGATACCAGTCTAGACAATAATTAACGAATTACTGTTTACTGGTTCAGTGGAACGTGGAAAAGTTTCAGGTCGTTTTTTCGCGACCAGCTTGAACGCACTTTTCTACTAAAGGTAGGACTTGATCAACATCTTGCCACCCACGAATCTCCGTCACCTTTTTCTCTAAATTTTTATATGTGCGGAAAAATTCGGCTATTTCTTCTAGTCGGTGTGGTGCCAGGTCTTTCAAAGATTTGACCGAAGCGTAACGCGGGTCTTTGGCAGGAACGCAAAGAATTTTCTCATCGCGATCGCCACCGTCTATCATCTCCAGCATACCGATTGGTCTTGCTGCTATGACACATCCTGGGAAAGTTGGCTCATCGATAATTACCATACCATCCAATGGATCGCCATCATCCGCCAAGGTGTTGGGTACAAAGCCGTAGTCATATGGGTATTGTACTGACGAGTAAAGTACCCGGTCTAGGGCAAAAGCTTGCAGTTCTTTGTCGAATTCGTATTTGTTTTTACTCCCGCCTGGAATTTCAATCAGAACGTTGATCAGACCTGGTTTCGGTTGAGCAGGAATACGCGATAAGTCCACAACAAAACTCCTCAAATAACAGTGAATTATGGTAGCTCCATGCTTAGCTCCCCGTGTTGAATTTTAGGCTAAGATGGACTACTGCTATGTAAAACTTATACAAACGCCCTACATTATTGCATTTTTTGAACGTTAAATTGACACTTCTGCGAATTAGCGCCCCTTGAGAAGCAACGTTGGGGGGAGCAAGTCTTATCCAAACGGTATTGAGATATTTCCCCGAAGTGGAAGCAAAGTCTGGCATCCTTTCGCCAAAAACGCAAAAAAATGAGAAAACAAGAGAAAAAGATAATGACACCACTCCTGCTTGGATTTTTGTCTCTTATTTCCCTTGTTTTCCTTTGTCCTGTTTATTTTTCCCGAATTAATTAAGCCTGTGGAACTCTACTTCATGTAAAGCCCTACTTTTAACGCAAAACAAAATCTTACATTGGATTATTCCTGATTATCTCTCTACAAGCTCTTTGGCAGAAAATTCTGTTTTCTGTTTTTGCTTTCAATAGCTTCCTTGCTAAAACTTCATCTTTTCAACTTTTGTTTAATCTGCATTTGTTTTTACATGATATGTAATGGGTAACTGGTCATTCTGAACACTGCTTGAAGAGTAGTGTCCAATGACAAACAACGGTAGCGTCAAAGTTAAAAGACCGATTGCAGTTCCCACAATCTCTGCCAATCTATGGGAATATGTATCAGCAGAGTCGGCAGATTGGGTATTTGAATGCATAGAAAATCGAATTTCGTCCCCTGAATTTTAATTTGGCTCTTTTTAAAAGAGTCTTGCTACTATTTTACCTATTTTTTTACCTGATACTGTTTATTAATAAATAATATCAATCATTTTTTCAGTAAATTATACTATTTTTTTTATACATGAAACAGTTGATACAAAATTGCTATTAAACATTTGATTGTTCAGTTTGTCATTAATTTTGCAAGCTACTTTACTTTCCAAATTCATGATTTTTTGATGTATTTACGAATCATGCAGTATTAAAAATTACATTTGGGATGTTTTAGATCATATTTGTCGTGGAACTAGATGTAGGTCATATTTCCGCACTTTAACAGGCTCAAAGTCTTATATAAAATCAGCTTTTATATCATCAGTTGTTTTATACCTTAAATGCTTACCCAACACTTGCTGTATAAGCATACGCAAAATTAACATTTGTAAGTAATTGTACTTATATTGGTTTGAGACTTTGGGAGGACGAAGCTATTAATCAGTTTTTTAACCGCATATCCACACAGAAGAAGTACAAATAGATGAGCGAGCAGGTAAACTATTTGTCAGTGATTACACTCAAAAATTTTTTTTTACTCTAATTGGAAAAAATTGGTAGTTCGTCACACAAACATTGATACATCAACACTAAAATGTACGGAAGCATCTGTACCCTCACCCCCCATCCCCTCTCCCATACATGGGAGAGGGGAGCCAATTTCACGCGTCCCTCTGCCAAGCTAAAGAGAGGGATTTAAGGTGAGGGTAAAGATTCATGCAAGAACTCTAATGGAAGTGAGGTCAAGCCGCCACAGGCGGCAAGGCAGAAGGCAGGAGGCTCAGTTGGCAGAAGGGAAAACGGCAGTTGCTTTATGCCGGGAGACCCGTCCACCGCACTGCCTCCCCCATGCATAAATGCAGGGGCTTGAAGCAAGGACACCTTATTTCTCGTGCCATGCATCTCGATTGGGAATCTTTCTCCCTTTTCCATAAATAAATTTAGGGGCTTGAGACCAGCTCTGGCAGAGGGCAAAAACATAGTTTCTTCCTTCTGCCCTCTGCCCTCTGCCCTCTGCCTTTCTTCGGTCAAATTAAATTCATCAAACTGACGCCATGATTAATAACTCATGAAAAAAACCGCCACTTAATTAGGGCGGTCTGGTTAAGCAATCGGAGGGTATTTACAGCTTACTCTGCCAATGCATGGAATTGTTGTAACAGAGTTTGCAGTTGTTGCTAGCATCAACCACTAAGTTCAACTATCGTCTGGCATATGCACTCATGCGTTCTTTAATAAATCTTATGTAAAGGTGTTTAAAGGTAGACTTGATCACACGGGGCATTCCAAAATCGATGGGTAGAAACTTGTCTGGTAAGCGCCAATCATCTATTTTTAGTAAGTCGGGATGCAGGTGAGGAAAGTGAATGGTGTCCAGTTCACTAACTAACCCCAACCGCATTGATGCAGCTACAGTAGGTACTTGTTCTGGTGGAACATTGAGGATTTCCACCATTGCCCGATCCAAGGCAAAGACATCTGGTGATGCAGCCAAAACCCCGAGTGGACGAGGTTCACCGCCACTGGGACCATTGCCTTCATGACCAATGATCCCGTCTATGATGGTTAAGTTGGGATCAATTGCCCTAGCGGTTTCTACTAACATTTCACCAAATCGGTTCGCGTCTTTTCCTGCTTCCATATGCCACCAAGCTTTCATTTTACCTGGAACGCAACCAAACAGGTTTTTTACCCCCAAGGTTAACACCAGTTGGGTATGAGATTTCACCTTCGGTAAGTTAATCACTACATCCGCTTCCATCGCTTCTTTGCACAGCAGCAGATGGTTAAAACCTTCGTTGACTGTTTGGTAACGCTGACCGTGAAAATCGATAATGGGGAGATTGAGTTCTTCTAAAATAGGCAGATAACCATTTGCCACTGCAACTGCCTTAGCACTACCAAAAGCAGGACTATCCCCCAAAAATGGCTTACCACCTGCTTCCATGACTATCTGGGCGATCGCGTAAACAAGTTCCGGGCGCGTGGTACACTCTTTGCCAGGACGTGCGCCTGTCAGCAAATTTGGTTTAAGTAAGACGCGGTTTCCTGGTTTCACAAACGCCGCTATTCCTCCCAAAGGTTCCAGCAGCGTTTCTAAAGATTCCCTAAGTGCTTCCCGTTCGTAGGAAGTAGCGCGAATAAGACTAACTGACGGTGTTTTGGTTTGCATGATTAAGTAAAGAACGAAGAAGAAAAATAAAGAAGGAAGAATTCTTTCTTATATCTTCCTTCTTTGTTCTTTAATCCGATATGCCGTCGTCTATACTTAGAGGCAAAATCGTACTCATTTGTTCCAGGTTTAACACTTGAGCTAATTGGGCTTCACTCATGAGTCCACGTTCCAAGACAATCTGCCGTAGAGATTTGCCTGTTTCCAAAGATTCTTTAGCGACAGCCGCCGCATTCAAATAACCAATATGCGGATTTAATGCCGTTACCAAAGCTAAACTGCCTTCAGCGTATGCCAAACAACGTTCTTGGTTAGCGGTAATTCCCTTGATGCAGCGTTCGGTGAGTGCAGCAATGGTATTGCCCAGAATTTCTATACTGTGAATCAGGTTATAGGCAATCAGGGGCATCATCACATTCAGTTCTAGTTGTCCTGCTTGTGCCGCAAGGGCGATCGCACTATCGTAACCCATCACCTGAAAGCATACCATTGATGTCATCTCTGCCATCACTGGGTTGTACTTCCCTGGCATAATCGAGGAACCGGGTTGCACTGGCGGTAGTTGAATTTCCTTTAAGCCAGTTTTTGGTCCCGAATCCATCAGACGCAAGTCATGAGATATTTTGACTAGGTCTTGAGCTAAGTTGCGTAAAGCACCGGAAACACTAACAAATGGTGCCATACTCTGCATTGCTGCCATAAGATGGGGTGCAGGTTCTAGAGGCAAATTAATTAACTCTGATATAGTTTTTACCACAAGAGAGCGATACTGGGGATGGGTGTTTAACCCCGTACCCGCTGCACTCCCTCCCAAACCCAGCACCATCAAGTCAGAAGAGGCTGTGTAGATGCGGTTTTGGTGTTCTGTGAGGATGTACGCCCAAGCGCGAAAATTCTCACCCAAACGCACGGGTACAGCATCTTGCATATGGGTTCTGCCGGATCTAACGACATCTTTGAATTCTTCGGCTTTTTCTTCTAGTGTTGCTATTGCCTTCTCTAAAGCTGGGTGTAGCGTTTTTGATAAAGCCAATAAGCCACCAATACGAATTGCTGTGGGAATCACATCATTGGTAGACTGCCCATAGTTTACATGGTCGTTAGGACTCACGCGCTGGTAATTGCCTTTTTCTTCCCCCAGAATTTCTAAAGCGCGATTTGCCAGGACTTCGTTAACATTCATATGGTGGGAAGTACCAGCACCAGCTTGATAAACATCTACCACAAACTGGTCGCGGAACTTTCCAGCAAGCACTTCATCTGCAGCTTGGACAATTGCCTCACTTATATCTTGGGGGATACACCCCAGTTCACCGTTCACAATAGCTGTAGCTTTTTTAATAATGATGCCAGCATCTACGTAAGTAGGTAAAGGCTTTATGCTGCTGATAGGAAAATTTTCTGTTGCCCGCAGCGTTTGAATACCGTAGTAAGCACTACTAGGTAGTTGGCGATCGCCCATCGAATCGCGTTCTATTCTCACTTCAGGATTTGTTTGTTGTGTCATGATGAATTTTAGATTTTAGATTGGGGAGGAAAGGATTTGAAAATATGTCTCAGGAGTCAGAATAATTTTCCTGTATCGTGGCTCTTGTTTCCCAGAGACTTGTTTTACGTTTCATCTGTCGGCTTAACCCAAAATCTAAAATCCTCTAAAATCCTATCGATTGCAAAATTATGTAGTTGTTTCCTTCTTGGTAGTCTTAGCCTCAGCCTTTGCCCACGTGTATGATTTCTTAATTGACATAAACACGTTGTACCCGTTAATTTCCTGCACCTTCACTCCACCGAAAATACCACGAAGCTTGTTCTCATACCACTTTCGCCGTTTCGTGACCATATATATACGACCACCAATTACAAGCCGATTAAATCCCTTATGCACGAAATTCTTTGCAACAGCGAAATCTTCATGATAAGGCGGATTGCACAGAATTAGCGTGAAGCCTGATTCATCAAAGTTCTCAAATCCATTGCTCTGAAACACCTTCACTCCTGAAACGCCGTTTAGCTCCACATTATGACACACGCATTGTACAGCAGTTGAATCGTTGTCTACCATCACGACTTTGTCCGAACCAATGAGTTTGGCAGCCAAAATGCCCACAACACCGTAGCCACACCCAAGGTCAAGAACCTTGTCGGTATCTGAGAAGTCAACCACTGACAGCATGGCAAGAGTACCTGGGTCAACGTACCGTGGAGAAAACAAAGTTGAAGCGGTCTTAAGTGTCAGCTCAACCCCCTTAATTGTCGTCCTTATTTCGTTTGACGTAGCATCTTTCACCATACAGCTCACTAAAAATGTGATTCACTAGAATGAGAATTAGCTCCCTTGAGGTTAGCATTATCTGTGCTGACACGGGTCAAGTTAGCGCTACTTAAGTTCATTTCTTAGTAATCTGACTTGGTCTAGCTGTAGGCAAAACATTTGATATGCGACAAATCTAACATCCGATGACACTACCTAACTGGATTACTTTCTCTCGCCTTTTAGGGATACCATTTCTGCTGTATGGTTTACACAACCCAACACCCGAAGCTAGATGGATTTGTTTGGCGGTTTTTCTTGTCGCCTCGCTGACTGATTGGTTAGATGGGTATTTAGCACGGAAACTTAACCAAATCACCGACTTGGGTAAGTTTCTTGACCCTTTAGTTGATAAATTACTGGTGCTTGCGCCGTTACTGGCTTTAATAGAACTAGGGCAAATCCCTGCTTGGGGAGTGTTTCTGATTTTGGCGCGGGAGTTAGCGATCGCAGGTTGGCGCGTCAGTCAACCTAAAATTACGGGAGCAAATATTTGGGGTAAGCTCAAAACTGTGAGTCAAATTGTGGCGATCGCACTTTTGATTGCACCATTACCTCAACCGTGGCAATTACCTTCTGTGGTTGCCTTCTGGATTTCTGTGATCCTCACTTTAATTTCTGGGGCAATTTACCTTTTGCCTGAAAAAGGTAACATGACTAGCCCAAAAGAAGAAAAAATTTAACAAATTCGCGGAAGTCCCCACCCTCAATGTACCCATAGGGTGGGGATGGCGTGCTGTGAAACGACGAAACACCCCTAAACGGCAATAACCGCAGGTTATTTAGTGCGAGGGGTGGTAGAGGAGTCTCCAATTTCTGGGGGAGCTAATTTCACGCGTCCCTCTCCCAAACCTGGGAGAGGGATTTAGGGTGAGGGTAAAGATTTATGCAAGAAATGTATTTAATGACTTGTGTGTAAACCGTAGCCTTGTAAAGGAGAGGGATGCCCGATAGGGCAGGGTGAGGTTGTTAAGGAATTTTCAATCATTTTATGACTTGTGTGTACACCATAGCTGTATCAATTTTTATATTTGTAGTAGTTGTTGTAATAACTCACACTTTTGTGCCAGTTGATAACTAAACCTAAGACATTGCTTCGGCTTACTTTTAAGCTATCCATAGCTTCTTTCAGTGCCGAAGAGTCTGTTTTATGCATTCTCGCCACCAGCACAATACCATCAGTACTGGGTGCCACTAGGTTAGCATCAGCTAGTCCGAGCAAGGGGGGAGCATCATAAATCACTAAGTCAAAGTTTTTATGGAAATCTGCCATGAGTTGCTTCATTTTTTCAGATGAAAGCAACTTTGCGGGATCAGGTGGAGTAGGACCAGAAGTGATGACAGAAAGTTGGCTCATAGAAGGTAGGTGTCGGATCACTGTCTCTACTGGAATACTTTCAGCAATTACACTACTCAATCCCCACAAGTTATTTAAATTTGATAAAGTGTGAATTCGAGGTCGGCGTAGATCGGTATCTACAAGTAGGACTCGTTGCCCCATTCTACAAGCTGTTTGAGCTAGGTTAAATGCGATCGTAGACTTGCCATCTCCTACCATAGCAGAACTAATGACTATGGAGCGAATCTTCTGGTCAGAACTTAGCAGTTGAATATTCGTGTAAAGTACGCTTAAAGCGTCCAAAAATTTTGAGGATTCATACTGGTTGTGGTTTTTGACAAGTGCATCCAAACGCTCAACAATTCCAGTCGGCTCAGATTTGTCCTGAGAAGGCGAATTTGCGAAATTTGTCTGAGTTTGATTGGTAGTTTGATTGGTAGTTTGATTCCTAACAGTGCGTTCTTGAATTTTTGAGAGTTGTTCTTCAAATGGAATTGTGGCTAGCAGGGGTAGTTTGAGCTTTTCCTTAAAGGCGTCAATAGTATGATAAGTATTGTCAAGCTTTTCAATAAGTAACGCAGTACCTATTCCTAAAAGTGTACTAGCAACCAATCCCAAAATCAAATTACGTGGAATATTCGGAGAGACAGGAAATCCTGGTTGAACTGGCGCTTGAAGTAACTGCCAAGGAATTTGTGTTTGAGCAGCTTCAATTTGTAGAGTTTCGCGAGTTGTGAGAAAACGATTTAAGCTCTCAGTTGCTACCTGTAAGCTCCTTTGTAATTCTGTATATTGCCGTGCCAAAACTGGCAATTGCTCAACTCTTTTCTGAAGTTGTTGTTCGGAAAGTGCAAGTGTTCGGCTCTGAGATTCTAAATTGTGAATTTCATTCGCCACTTGAGCAACTTTGACAGACCAAATCCGCTGTGCTTCCTGTTGTAACAAGGGTAACAGCCTTTGCCGCTTTTCTCGCAAGACTTCGATAGGTCTACTCTCTTCTCGGAAACGAGTTAATTCAGCAGCCGTCTGCACTTCTAATTGGCGAATTTGATTAACTAACTGCTGATATAAAGAAGCATCGTTTAGTGCTGCTTTCGCTCCCTGTGGTTGCTGTAAACTAGCAGAATAAGTACGAACTATTGCTAATTGCTGATTAATTGCTAGCCGTTGCTGAGATAAAAACTGGATTTGCTGAGCAATGAGCTGTGCTTGGGCTTCTGGTTCAATAAAGTCGTAGCTTTGTCGAAATTTTTGCAATTGCTTTTGGATCTCATCAACCCGACTTTGTAGAGAGGGGAGTTGTTTTTCGACAAATTGAATCCCTTGACGCAAATGAGTTTGTCTATCTTCTAAGCTGTATTTTAAGTAACCTTCAGCTAATGTGTTTAGTACAACTTTTGTTTCGACTGGATCAGTACTTTGGTAGCGAACTTCTATTATCTTTGTTTCGCCTAAACGAGTAATAGTCAGAGAATTTAAAAGAGAACCATAGTTTATGTGTGGATAAGAAACTTGCAACTGCTTGACAATACTTGCCAAAAGTTCAGGGCTTGTAAGAACCTGAATTTGAGTTTCGTAATCCAAACTAGATTTTCCTAATTGACCCTCTGAATTAGAACCGAGTTGCGGTAATTTGTTGTTATCACTATTGACAGGTTCCGCCAAAATCCGGAAGTTAGCTTCATATCGTGGTTTTTGTTTGAGCGTTACACCCACAACACTAGCAATAACAGCAGTCATGACTACTGCAATCACTAATGTTCGTCGCTTGAGAATATCTAGGATTTGGAATAAATCCCAATCATCGCCTTGTTTTTCTAAAAAAGGCAAAGGTTGAGCTTGAAGCACTTGAGGTAGATAGCTTCTATTCCCGTTATTCCCGTTGAGAGATGAGGTTTTCAAGGAAGAAATCTCCGTTATGTGTTCTTGCTTAATCACAATCCTGACTTTTCACGTTATGTGGAAAAACCAACGCGAAACCTAACTCTTCTAGCAGAGTTCCCGAGAGGAATAGAAAAGAGGTTCGACTGCTCGCGTGAAAAGTAAGGGTCATAATCAATTAGACTATTTCATTGCATAAACTTTGATGCTTTTGTAGCCAGTACTTAAGTGCTTTGAAAAGAACTAAAGCCCTGACTACTAGTAGTATTCAAAGTTAATATGAGTTAATGTGAGAAATCACTTTTTGTTTACCTTTTTTCTTTACCTAGCTTCAAGGCTAAAGGCGTCTTTTTTGGACAATGTTAACTCTACTCGTCACTTTTAAGCTTCAGTAAATTCACGTGTATGTATCACAAGACGCTTCAGTTAAGAAAATCTATCTCTTGAGGCAGAAAAAGCAGGGATAGAGAAAAAACTTTACCTGCTCCGTATTAGTCTATATCAAGAATAAATCAAGAATAAATAAGTTCGGCTCAGTGAAACTAACTAAGATAGTCACTTCAGTACGAGCAAAATACTTATACTACAGTGCGTGCTAAAAAAAATGTTGCCAAAAGTATCAAAATTTTCGTCATGATGTTAGTTTTTTTGATTTTTTGGGCAATCTAAAAACAGTAATCGCATCAGAGATTTCCTCAGGAGTGTACGTCTCGTGGAATACAGCCAACTGCTTAAGCAATTAGTTCAAAGCAACTATAAAGAAGACTTACAAGCTAAAAATTATGAATTTTTAAGAGTTGGGCAGTCCATTAAGTTATCTGTGATTACACAGTTTTTTCCCCCTGATTACGCTGCTACGGGACAATTAATCGAAGAACTAGCCAGACATTTAGCGCAACAAGGGGTAGACATTGAGGTATTTACAGGTCAACCAGGTTACGCTTTTGCGAGTTCTTCTGCTCCAGCAGTTGAACAGTCTGGTGGAGTGCGAATTAAGCGATCGCGCACGAGCCAACTTTGCCCTCAGAGGATTCGCGGAAAAGCTATCAATGGTGTTCTCTTCACGTTGCGTGCTGCTTTTTATCTGTTGAACGCCGCTCGTCGTCGTAACGTAGTTTTACTGACTACAGCTCCGCCATTTTTGCCAATTTTGGGTTATCTGGTTCATGTCTTGTTCGGACTGAGTTACGTTTGCATACTCTATGACCTTTATCCAGATATTGCGATCGCCCTTGGGGTAATACCAAAACACCACTGGCTGGCTCAATTTTGGAGAGCCGTCAATAGACAGATTTTGCGAAAGGCAAAGGGTCTTGTGGTTCTTAGTCCAGCCATGAAGCGACAGGTTGCAGCGAGTTGTCCGGAGGTCGCTGATAAGATTTCCGTGATTCACAGTTGGGCAGATCCTGAATCGATTGTGCCTATTGCCAAAGAAGATAACTGGTTTGCTCGTAGGTACAATCTTGTAAATAAATTTACTGTCGTGTACTCAGGCAACATGGGTCGCTGCCATGATACACATACAATATTGAATGCAGCTAAGTATTTACAACACGAGCCTATTCAGTTTGTCTGTATAGGCGGCGGAGCTAAACGTGAAGAACTAATTGAGGAGGTCAATCGATTAGGGCTTCAAAACTTTTTGTTTCTTCCATATCAAGAAAGACATGTTTTACCTTATTCCCTGACAGCCTGTGATTTATCGCTCGTCAGTGTGGATGCAGGAATGGAAAGTCTGGTTGCTCCTAGCAAACTTTACCCGGCTTTAGCAACTGGACGACCAGTAGCAGTCATTTGTCCAAAGCATTCATACCTGAGACAACTGATTGTAGATATAGACTGTGGTGACACGTTTGAGAATGCAGACAGCTACGAGCTAGCAGAGTTTATTTCGCGGCTGAGTCGCGATCAGCGTTTAGCAGAGCGTATGGGTAACTCTGCTCGTGAATATTTGCAGTCCTATTTCACACCTGAGGTTATATCTAGGCAATATTTTGAAGTATTGCGGCAGGCTATATCATAAGGTTGTTAGTCGAATGGCACCATCGCACTTGATACAGCGATTTTCAGCTAAGGTGGCATTGCTCATTAATATCTCAAATGTCCATCACATATCCTTTTGTCGGGAATGGCGACCTAGGATTTGTGGTCTAGTCATTTGAAACGTACTGTAAAGTGCCTAAGAAGTCATTAAGCGCAAAACATACGTTTTGAAATTAAATATTTCAATCTTGATTGAGGAGTTGGGCTTCGATGGTCTTGTTGATCTCAGTCCCTCCCACCTAACCTTCTTGTTTAGTTGTTAATACGGGAGGTCGAATTGCACAGAAGGTGTGACCGAAATCGGAAACGTACAAAACGACGAGCTATTTATTGCCCAATACATGGGTGCTATCTTGACAGTGTGAGTCAAAAGTATCCATTGTTTGCAGATAGCGCTGGACAACTTCAGCAACGAGGGATACGACGAAAAGACGCCTTAATTTTAATAGCCAATAAAACTGCAATACCCCTTGATAATGAATGGTTGGAAGCTTTTTGGTGCGACCAGTGTCAAGAGAAAAAGTGGTATCACGTGCACAAGCAAGAGCTTACCTATGATTTGTCTGTAGCACCACCAGAACTTTGGCAGCAAGCAATGGGAGTGATTTATACCCAAGGGAACCCTTCTGTAGGAGAGTTTACTCTCAGGCATGCAAGCATGGTTGGATACAAAAGTAACCAGGATTTTATCTTTGTTGGTTAAGCCAGTTAGTCGTGGCATTGTGCAGTTGTTGGAGGATGATAGTTTACGCGAGAAGCATGAGTCAAAATTGTCGGGCGATCGCCTGCTGAGCGAACATCGCCTGAGCTAAGGGCAGCTTCCGCAAAATGGAGCGTACTTTTGCAGATGTAATTTAAGTGAATAGCAAATGTCTGATACTGTCATCCGAGTTGAAAATTTAGGCAAAAAATACATTATTAATCACCAACAGGAACGCTACACCGCACTGCGGGATGTGATTGCCAATCGTGCACAGTCTTTGCTAACAATACTTAATCCTTTAACTCAAAAATCAAAAAACCAAGCCAAGAACTCTCGTGAAGAGTTTTGGGCATTGAAGGATGTGTCTTTTGAGATTAAGCAGGGCGATAGAGTTGGCATTATTGGTCGTAACGGTGCAGGCAAATCAACATTACTAAAAATTCTCAGTAGAATTACAGAACCAACCACAGGACGAATAAGCATAAAAGGTCGAGTTGCCAGTTTATTGGAAGTGGGAACAGGGTTTCATCCGGAGCTTACTGGTAGAGAAAATATCTATCTTAATGGTGCAATTCTGGGAATGAGCAAGGCGGAGATTCAAAGAAAGTTTGATGAAATTGTTGATTTTGCAGAAGTAGAAAAGTTTTTAGATACGCCAGTCAAGCGGTATTCATCAGGTATGTATGTGCGGTTGGCGTTTGCAGTGGCGGCGCATTTGGAGCCAGAGATTTTGGTAGTGGATGAGGTGCTGGCGGTGGGGGATGCACAGTTTCAAAACAAATGTCTTGGAAAGATGGAGGAGGTGGGGAAGCAAGGAAGGACAGTTTTGTTTGTCAGTCATAATATGGCAACTATCAATAGTCTGTGTGAGAAAGCGATTTGGTTGTCTAATGGTAGTGTAAAAATGGAAGGAAAAACAGAACAGATAACCAATCAGTATTTGATTCAAGGTTCTGACCGTTCTGGAGAAGTCGTTCTCAACGATGATAGTTCCAATAAAATTTTCTGGTTTAAGCGTCTATCTTTACTTGATAGTAAAGGGAAAATAACATCAGTTTTTGACGTAAAAAAACCAATTATTATTGAGTTAGAATATTATGCCAGTCAGTCAATAGATTTAGAGATTGCTTTAGATATACGTAGCTCTTCAGGTTTTATAATATTCTCCTTACTTCGGTCAGTATCTATCGACAGTAAGTTAACAGCGGGTCATCATATCGCGCAAATCGAACTTCCCGCTTTATTTCTGGTTCCAAGAATGTACAGTATCGATATTGCAGCATATAAAGAGCATAGTGAGTTTTTTTCTTACCATCAATCTGTTACCGTTTTTGAAATTGAGGAAACAGGAAGTTATTTAGCTAGATATCAAGATTCAGATTGTGGTTTGGTACTTGTAAATTTTCCTTGGCAAGAAAGGAGTTATTTGAAATGTTAAAATTTTTCTGAAAAGGTAGTCTAAGAAGAATATTATGTCCGAATAAACACTTATAAAAAACGAAGAACCTCACCCGCCTACGGCACCCTCTCCACTCGCTTTGCTCAAATTCAAAATTATAAATTCAAAATTCAAAATTAAGAATTTTTTTTTACTTTGAATTTTGAACTTTGAATTCTCCACAGAGGGTTGGGGTGAGGTCAAGCAGGAACTATAACTACTCCTATCTCGCCCAAAAAATACCTATTAACGAACCGCAGAGAACGCAGAGGAACCAGAGGAATAGATGAATAATTTTATAGCGGGAAGGGAGTAATTAAGCGGACTTGATATAAGTTATTTTATGTTTTTTTTATCGTTTACGATAATTAATCTTGTATATTTTTTGGATGAAAATGATGAAAATGATAGAAGAAATTCTCCATCATAATCAGTTGCTTGCTTTGATTATTTCTCAAAAATTTGACAAACCAGGGATACACTTCTTTACTCCGAATGAACTTTCCCAACAGTTGGCATATATGCATCATCCAACAGGAAAAATCATTCAACCCCATGTTCACAACCCTGTAACCCGTGAAGTGGAATATACGCAAGAGGTTCTATTTATAAGAAAGGGTAAACTGCGTGTAGACTTTTACAACAACCAGCAGGATTACCTAGAAAGTCGAATTTTAGAAGCTGGTGATGTCATTCTTTTAGTCACCGGGGGTCATGGCTTTGAGGTGCTGGAAGAAATTGAGATGATTGAAGTCAAGCAAGGACCTTATGTGGGTGATCAGGACAAAACCCGATTTACTGGCATCAACGCAGATCAAGCCAAGATAGTTGAGTTGAGTAAGCCATGAACCCAATTCCAGTAAATGAGCCATTGCTAAACGGCAATGAGAAGAAATACTTGTTTGAGTGTATTGAAACTGGCTGGATTTCTTCGGAAGGACCATTTGTTAAACAATTTGAAGAGCAGTTTGCTGCTTGTGTAGGACGCAAATATGGCATTGCTGTTAGCAACGGTTCTGTTGCTCTTGATGCGGCAGTTGCAGCATTAGGAATTGGCTCTGGGGATGAGGTGATTCTTCCCACATTTACAATTATTTCTTGTGCGGCTGCAATTGTCCGTGTTGGGGCTGTGCCAGTTGTAGTGGACTGTGATGCTCAAACCTGGAATATGGATGTTAGCCAAATTGAGGCAAAAATTACATCCAGAACTAAAGCCATTATGGTTGTTCACATCTATGGACTACCTGTAGATATGGAACCAGTGTTAGCTTTAGCTGACAGATATGGGCTGCAAATTATTGAAGATGCAGCCGAGATGCACGGTCAAACTTATAAAGGTCGCCCTTGTGGAAGCTTTGGTGCTATCAGTACCTTCAGCTTCTACCCGAATAAGCATATCACCACTGGGGAAGGGGGAATGCTGCTCACTGATAATGAGCAGCTGGCAGAACGCTGTTGTTCTTTACGCAATTTGTGCTTCCAACCTCAAAAACGCTTTATTCATAAAGAATTGGGTTGGAACTTTCGGATGACTAATTTGCAAGCAGCTCTTGGGGTTGCCCAACTAGAGCGATTAGACGAATTTGTAGCTCGTAAAAGGCACATTGGGCAACGCTACACAGAGCTATTGTCAGATATACCTGGTCTACAATTGCCATTACCACGAACAGACTATGCCGATAACATCTATTGGGTGTATGGTCTGGTTTTAAAAGATGAAGTGCCTTTTGACGCTGAAGAAGCAATGCGTCGTTTAGCTAAGTATAAAATCGGGACTCGTCCCTTTTTCTGGTGTATGCACGAGCAGCCCGTATTGCGAAAAATGGGCTTGTTTGATGGGGTGTCTTACCCTGTTGCAGAAAGAATAGCCCGTCGTGGTTTTTATATTCCTAGCGGGATGGCACTAACAGATGAGCAAATCTACCAAGTCGCACAAGTTCTCACGGAGGTCTTTAAATGAAGAGAATGATTAAGGCAATTCCTTTTGCAAAAAAAACGTATGGGTATTTTCAGAAATTAGAATATGAGCGCCAATTTGCAGGGGACTGCTACGGTTGTTTTCAAGGAGTTTTTGATACTTTTGAACAAGCTATTCAATCAGCACCGAAAACTAAACCTATTGGTTATGACAATGATGAACTAGCTCAAGAATATAAGGAGATGGCAGAGTTAGGAGATTGGGAACACAGCAAACGTACAATCGCTTGTTATGATTATCCAGTCTTATTCTGGCTAAACTCTATCTTCACAGTTCATCCTGTGAATACTATTTTTGACTTTGGTGGAAATGTAGGGATTCACTTTTATACGTATCAAAAATACCTAACTTTTGATAAACTGAAATGGATTGTTTGTGATTTGCCAGAAATAGTTAAGGCTGGTGAGGAACTAGCAAAAAAACGTCAAGAAAAAGATTTATTATTTACTACATCTTTTACAAATGCTAGTCATACAGATATATTCATAGCTTCTGGTTCTGTTCAATATATAGATAATTTTTCTAAAGAAATAGAACAACTGCCGAAAAAACCTACGCACATTCTCATTAATCGGTTACCTATATATAGTGGGAAACAATTTGTAACTTTACAAAACGGTGGCAAGGTTTTTTATCCTCAATATGTATTCAATAAAACAGAATTTATAGAGAGCTTTAATAAGGTTGGCTATGAATTGATTGATATTTGGGAAGATAGGGTAGATCGTTGCTTAATTCGCTTTTACCCAGAAAACTCAGTCTCTTGTTATCACGGTATTTATTTCAAGTTAAGGTCTTGATGACTATGAATGTATTTGGCAACTACGCCCGCTATTACGATTTGCTCTATCGCGATAAGGACTACGTGGGAGAAGCACAATTTATTCATCGGTTAATTCAAACCTATGCACCGGATGCAGAGAATATCCTGGAACTAGGTTGCGGTACGGGGAACCACGCAGTTCTCTTAGCAAAGGAGGGATATCAAATTCATGGAGTGGATTTTAGCCAGGAAATGTTGCTTAAAGCAAGCGATCGCCTTTCCCAATTCCCTACACAACTCGCATCGAGATTAGAGTTTTCCCAAGGAGATATCCGGACTGTTCGGCTGGACAAGCAATATGATGCTGTCATCTCGCTTTTTCACGTGATTAGCTATCAGACTACCAATGAGGATTTACGAGCCGCATTTGCGACGGTGAAAACTCATCTCAAGCCTGGTGGTGTATTCATTTTCGACTGCTGGTATGGACCTGCGGTTTTGAGCGATCGCCCCACGGTTCGCATCAAGCGTTTGGAGGATGACGAAATTAGCGTCACTCGGATTGCTGAACCAGTTATGTATCCAAATGACAATCTCGTGGATGTTAATTATCAAGTCTTTATCAAAGATAAAAACACTGGTGCAGTTGAGGAGCTTCAAGAAACTCATCAGATGCGTTATCTGTTTAAGCCGGAAGTAAATTTGCTGGTAGCACCACAGTTTGAGTCTCTTGAATATCGTGAGTGGATGAGCGAGCAAAACCCAGGCTTCAGCACTTGGAGTGTTTATTTTGTAGTTCGTGCATAAAAAGACGTAAAAATCATGAACAAGTCGTGTTCTATATTTTTCTACGAAGGTTATGTTGATGTTGCACCAACAATTATTAATCTGGCAAAATCTCTCAGCAACTGTGGTTATTTTGTAACTATCTATGCTAAGGAAAACGAATGTTCAAAACCACAAGAAATGGGTAAGCAAATAGAAATAGTTTACTTCAAACACGCATATCAATTTTCTCTATTAAGTATTTTAATCAAAACTCTCAACCAAATCAGGCTAAGCTCTCTAGTTACAGTTATAGAAACAATTTTATTTCTCTACCAATGTTTATTTCATATATTATTCAATAGCAAAAAACTAGAAAACAATATTAGTGTAGGAATTGATACGTATGGTTCTATCACAGCTTTTATAAAATCCTTATTAACAAAACAAAAATTTATTTATCTTTCTTTAGAATTGACTGAACCAAAACACTTCAGGAGGTTTTCTAAAGTTATCAAAGTACTTGAACGTTTAGCATATAGGAACTCAGAAGGCATAATTGTCCAGGATCGAGACAGATTTGACACTCTTTGCAGCTACAATAACTATCAACATCCGAAAGTATTCTATTTACCAAATGCAGCAAGTACATCTGATTCCGTAATTCAATTAAAAACATCTGAAAATTATTTCAGAAAAATGTTTAATTTGAGTATTGAAGATTTTCCAAATATTGTTATTCAAGCTGGCATGATTAGCGATTTGATGTTATCACAATTATTGGCTCAAGCTTTTGCACCTATTAAAAGATGTGCTCTGATATTTCATGAAAGAATTAAGAGAGAAATAGATGACCCCTACATACGGAGATTACAAGAGATTAACTCAACCAACCTATTTTTCTCACTATCTCCATTGCCTTATGAACAAATTGATAAAATTTATGCTTCTGCAACCATAGGCTTGGCTTTTTACACAGATATTGATAATAATTTTTCTCAAATTGCAATGGCATCTGGGAAATTATCCCATTACTTGAAGCATGGTAAACCTGTATTAGTGAACAATTTGGAATCTCTATCAAGATTAGTGGAGAAATACCAAATTGGTGTGGTAATACAAGAACCATCAAATTCTTTGGAAATGGAACTAGCTATCCAAAAAATTATGGATAATTATGAATTTTACAGCAAAAATGCAAAGATTTGCTTCGAGGAAGAGTTTGACTTTGCCAAGAAAGTTCAGCCTGTATTATCTTTGATGGCGAATTTGTAATTTTTATTATGCAGTTGTTGAAAGATGAGAGATTGCGCGGAGTGCAGCCCTTAAAGGGCGATCAATTCTTGTGGAGTAGGCATCCTGCCCAAAAAATTCAAGGGACGGGCAAGATGCCCATCCCACAAAAACACAAAATTCATCCTGCAAAAACACAAAATTCATCCTGCAAATATGCAACGCCTAATTTTATTGTCCTATATATAAACACAGATGCTAACCAGAAATACTGCTCTCACTGTCAAAGATCTACCGCCTCCACCACCTGGAAAATCAGGCTGGCCTTGGACAGAGCAAAATCAGCCACTACCTGAACGGATGCCTGATGGTTCAAATTTGCCTCGTATAAGCATTGTGACACCTAGCTATAACTATGGACTCTTTATTGAAGAAACCATTCGCTCAGTGCTGCTACAAGGCTATCCCAATCTGGAATACATTATTATTGATGGTGGTTCTACTGATAACACCCTTGAGATTGTACAGAAATACGAACAGTATTTAACCTACTGGGTGAGCGAACCAGATAAGGGACAAACTGATGCTATTAATAAAGGATATCAATACTGCACTGGAGATTTATTTGTATGGCTTAATGCAGATGATGCATATATTAATCACAGATGTTTAAGTAACGTTGCAGAGATTTATAGGCACGGGTATCAGCTTATTGTTGGTGAATGCCTTAACGTTAATGAAAATGAGCAAGAGATAATCATTACTAAAAATTTTAATGGCTATTCAGAGCCTCAGGATTTTGACCAATACCTGAAATTTTGGTCTTTTGTTGCTCTACCTCAACCTGCCGTATTTGTTGCAAAGCAACTAAGTGATTCAGCTTTTCCTTTAAATAAGAATCTCTACGGCACTATGGATTATCAACTTTTTCTTAGAGTTCTTAGTCAAAAACCAAAAGCAATTTGGGTTAAGCAGACTTGGGTAAAATTTAAGTATCATGGTCAAAATAAAACACTACAACATAATCCTGATACTTATTCAGAACTCTATCAGGTTGCTTTGTCTGAAGCTAAGAGAGTGTACAGTTTTAGAAAGCGAATTTTCTTCCAAATTGCAGCAACAGACTATATACATCTTCAGTCGCTTATCCATAACAAGGCTCAATTCAAATTCTTGACTGTTTTGAAGACTTTATTATTTAGACCTACTTTAGTTCGTTGGTATCTTTTTTGGGCAATTCTCATCAAGGCTGCTGTAGGCGAAGAAAGATACTTAGCTATCAAGACTTTTGTAAAAGAGATTGGGGATTGGCGATTGGCGATTGGCGATTAGGTATCAAATCAAAAAATTATGGTGGGGGCTTTAACCCACTACAAAATGCGTGAAAAAGTCTTTCCCAATTGCTAGTCTCAAGTCCTCTTTTCAAGGGAACAGCGTTCCTCCTCAAACAACGAGTACCTACGGTTGAGGGCTCTTCGACGCTCTCTGTTAAAATCCTAAACTTTGTATTTCATACTCACTTATAGAGGCTTTAATGTGAGCAATTCTTCTATTTTATCTGTCGGATGTGGCAAGCGCAAGAGTGAAATTGGAGTTGTTCGACTGGATATTTGTCAAGATATAAATCCTGACATTGTCTGGGATTTGAATAAATTACCCTATCCATTTGAAGATTCTATTTTCTCCAAAATCGAATGCTTCGATGTCATTGAACATTTGCAGGATATTCCAAGAACATTAGAAGAATTTCACAGAGTTTTGAAACCTAATGGATTACTACAGATAACGACTCCTCATTTCTCCTGTGCAAATTCATTTGTAGACCCTACTCACAAATGGCATCTTAGTTATTTTTCCTTTGATTACTTTTGTGAAGGTCATAAATTGTCTTACTATTCAAAGGCTAAATACCGTATGAAAGCACGTCATCTTCAATTTCAAGGAAATAGATTTAATCGTTCTATCGTAAGTAGGCTTGCTAATAAGTCACCAGAATTTTATGAACAAAGATGGGCTTGGCTTTTCCCCGCATGGTATCTTTACTTTGAATTAGAAGTCATTAAATAAGTTAGCTAATTTAAAACAATGAAAGTTGTTCACATCACTCCTACTTACTTTGATTCCTCTTCCATCATTGGTGGTGGTGAACGTTACCCGACAGAATTAGCTAGCTGGATGGCAAAAAAGGTAGATACTACTTTTGTAAGCTTTGGGTGTGAACGAAAATCCTACTACTTAGACAAGCTTAAAATTGAAGTTTATCCAGTGAAGCACTTTATTCATGGTAGCAAAGTGAACCCCATAAACTTTGGATATTTAGGTTCAATGTTGAAGGGTAATATTGTTCACATCCATAATATCAACACAGTTGTTTCTGATATAGGCTGTCTGACATCATTTTTGCTAGGCAAGCGTGTTTTTGTTACAGACCACGGTGGAGGTGGAAGCTTGGTTCTTAACCAAAAGCTGCCTATCTTCAAATGTTATCAAGGGGCGATCGCTCAGTCACGCTTTTGTCTCAACTTGATACCATCTGAACTACAAAAGAAATCTGTTTTGATTAAAGGTGGGGTTAATACTGATAAATTTTGTCCAGATCCTTCTTTAGGAAAACACAATAAGTTACTATACGTCGGTCGCATTTTGCCTCACAAGGGAATTAACTACCTTATTGAAGCCTTCCGTTTGGTCAATCGTCCAGACTATCAACTTACTATTGTTGGCAGAATCTACAATGAGGAATTTTACCAAGACCTGAAACAGATGGCGGAGGGTTTAGCGGTTGAATTTGTTCACAATGCTGATGAGCAGCGGCTGTTATACGAATACCGTACAGCGAAAGTGACCGTTTTGCCTTCTGTTCATAAGACTTGCTATGGAGATTACACCCGAGTTCCAGAACTGATGGGGTTTACTCTGCTGGAATCGCAAGCTTGTGGAACTCCTGTAATATGTACTGACGCAGGAGCAATGCATGAGTTTGTTGATGATGGTCGTACTGGGTTTGTTGTTAAGCAGAATTGTGGGGAGGCGATCGCCGCTGCTTTACACCAATTAATAGGCTTATCTCCATCAGAATATTCAGAATACCAAACTCGTTGTTGTCAGTGGATAGAACCTCTAAGTTGGTCAACAGTAGTTGAAAGGCATTTAGATATTTACCAAGGTAAAGACGTTTTATAGCTTTTTAAGGAGTGCCAGTTGAAATCATTGCGTATTCTCATTGTTACTCATGCTCCCCTTTCTCCAGAATTTGGTGCTGGTCAGATGGCAATTAATTTGGCAGAAGCACTTCGGAACCAGGGACACGATGTTACTCTATGGTCTCCTCATCCTTTAGTTAAAAAGGTAGGACAATTTCAAAATACAAGACTAATGCGATTGAAACTAGAATCATTTCTCCAATCTCAAAAGCCATTTGATGTAATTGATAGTCCAGCAGCTCTAATTACACGTAAAGTTAGTCAATCTGCCATAATAGTTGCCCGTAGCGTCCAACCTGATATTTTATATTTAATTTCTAGCTTAAATGATACTAAAAAAGAAAATATTCTCAAAAAGAACATTAGAATTTTAACAAAATTATTTTACATATTCATAGCTTCTTTTTACGTTATTCAAGGTTGGAAAAGAGCAAAATATATTCTTTGTTTAGGCAGTTTAGAAATGTGTTGGATGAAAAAGTGGTTTCCCTGGTGGAGAAATAAATTAAGTTACTATGTCAATGCCTTATCTAAAACCGAGCAAAAGACTTTAGCTGAAATTCGCTCAAAAAGAAGCAAAAAAGTAGTTGATAATACGAGATTTATTTGGATTGGTCGTTGGGTATTTCATAAAGGATACGATGACCTAAAGAACTTTTTAATGAACTGGTCAAGATTACGTCCCCAGGATAGTTTTACAATTGCAGGTTGTGGAAATTGCTTTGAAAAAGATGAACTGAATAGTTCTCTGGTGAAATGTAATTTAAACTTTATATCTAGCTTCAAAAGAGATGAACTTCCTCATTTACTTGCTAGTCATGATGTGGGACTATTTACAAGCAAGGTTGAAGGCTGGGGACTAGTATTGAATGAAATGCTAGAGTCAGGTATGCCTGTTTTTGCCACTCCATCTGGAGGTGTACCTGACTTACAGCCATTCTTTCAAGAAGAGCTAAAGCCGTTTCCAGCATCGCTAGAATCGATTACGAATATTCCTATCAATATCCGTGATTTGACTGACTACTATAAGGTGTTCGATTGGAATGCAATAAGTTTGAAGTACTTAGAGATGATATTTTCAAGTTTTAGCTTAGTTTAATCAAAGAGGTAAACCATATGGTAAGTGAAGTCAGTAAATATGATATGTGGCATGAGCAAGTTCACGGGAGTGAAAATCCATTAAACATTAAGTTAGAAGATTGGCATAAAAATTCTCTGACTTTATCTCCTCCTTTACAGGGTTTAAAGATTTTAGAGGTTGGTTGTGGAGTTGGAGATTTTGCAATTTATTTGTCAGATAAAGGTGCTGATGTGACTGCTGTAGATTTTTCTCCTAAGGCTATTGAATTAGCTAGGACAAAGGCGGAAAGTCAAAATAAGCAAGTAGATTTTCAATTAGCAGATGCTCAAGCACTTCCATTTGAAGATAACTCGTTTGACTTGATATTTTCCTGTGAATGTCTAGAACACGTTCCTACACCCCAACTTGCACTGAATCAAATGTACAGAGTATTGAAGCCTAAAGGCAAGTTGATATTAACAACAGAAAACTACTCTAATGCAATTTTGCTAGCATGGATTGTTGATTGGCTTCGTAAAGAACCTTTCAACAGTGGTGAAAAAGTTCAACCGATTGATCATTTCTTTGTCTTTTGGCAAGTTAGGCGAATGTTTACCCAAGCTGGGTTTCAAGTTCAAAAAATGATTGGCTCCCATCACGTATTTCTCCTACTTCCCAGGTTTCATCCCCACACCTTTGTGGTAGAAAGATTTCAAAATCCATTCATCTGTGGGCTACTTCGCCCATTTGCACGACATATGGCATTTGAAGCAATTAAACAATAATTTAGTCAGATTATGGGTAGGCTAATTGTTCATGTAGCTGAAGTCAATCTGTCTGAAGAGTCAGGCATGGGACGAATCGCATACTATTGGAAAAAACAGTTCGAGAAGCGTGGCTACGAGTTTTTGCATATTGGTCCAGCAGAGGTTGGTAGTCTCCGGCATCCAGCCCTATTTCCTGACGCAGCCCATCGCATTTACAAGCAACTTGGACGCAAAGCTTCTATCTTTTTAGTTCATGAGCCAGCTTCTGGGTCTTTCTTAAAGTTCGGCATTCCCACCGTACTGTTCAGCCATGGTTTAGAGCGAAGAGGGTGGGAACTTCAATTGCAGGCAAAAGAGGGAACCACTGAGAAGTTAAAATGGCGTACAAAAATCCTCTTTCCACTCTGGCGATTGCGACAATGCGATCTGGGTTTGAGTAAAACCAACTTACTGCTGTTATCCAATCAACAAGATGTTGATTTTGCTCAAAAATACTATTGCCGAGATGCAAAGCACAGCTACGTCTTTAAGAACGGTGTATTTCCGTCAGCATTGGATGAGAAAACACAACCACTTGAGCCTTTGACTGTTTTGTTTCTTGGTACTTGGACAAAGAGAAAGGGAATCAGAACTCTGACCGAAGCTGCCCAAATCTTACAAAGTGAGGGATTTTATGCTAACTGGCTCCTTGCAGGAACAGGTCTTGATTCTGAAACAGTTTTGAAAGACTGGTCGGAGGAGATCCGTCCTTTTGTGGAAGTCATCCCACGATTTCATAGAGATGCTGAGTCCAATCTCTTTGCCCGTGCAAACGTGTTTGTTTTACCTAGCTTTTTTGAGGGACAACCTTTAGCACTGCTACAAGCAATGGAGTCAGGGCGTTGCTGCATCACAACAAACTGCTGTGGACAGAGAGATTTAATTAAAAATGGTTATAACGGACTGCTTCATGAACCAGGCGATGCTCAAACTTTAGCTGCTCTAATTCAGGATTGCGCTAAAAATAAAGACTTAAGAACTACCTTGGGAAAAAATGCTAAGCAATCAGTCAGCGATCGCTCTTGGGAAGTTACGTCTGCTGAAGTAGTTGATCAAATTGAGGAAGTACTCAGTCAGTATTGTGAGGTTAAGTGCTAATAATCTCTATTGTGCCGCGACTTCCCCCTGCAATTGATGGTGTGGGAGACTATGCTCTGAATTTAGCTAGTCAACTTCGCAAAGACTTTGCCATAGAAACGCATTTCTTAGTATGTGATCCTAACTGGACTGGAGCAAAAAATATTGAGGGCTTTGCTGTTAGTAAACTTACTGTACGTTCTGCCTCTAAGCTACTATCTTTGCTGTCTCCAGACATATCCACAGTGCTGCTACATTACGTTGGCTACGGATACAATAAACGCGGCTGTCCAGTTTGGCTGGTCAAAGGCTTAGAACGTTGGAAAAGCAGCATTACTAATGCTCGCTTAGTAACTATGTTTCATGAAATCTCTGCTTCCGGTCCTATTTGGACAAGTGCTTTCTGGCTGTCTAGACTGCAAATAACCCTAGCAACGCGATTGGTTCAACTAAGCGATCGCTGTCTCACTAGCAAACAATTCTACGCCGAAATTCTTCATAAATTAAGTCGAGGTCAGCACAAAGAAATTCTTGCTATGCCTGTTTTTTCTTCCATCGCTGAACCGCAACAAGTGTTACCGTTAGCAGAACGTCAGCGACATCTGGTTGTATTTGGAGGGAGTCGCAACAGACTGCAAGTTTATCAAAACTCCTCAGCAATGCTGAACCGTACCTGTGAACTACTAGGAATTGAGAAAATCTTGGATATTGGTCCACCCGTAAATTTAAATTTGTCATCTTTTAAGAGTGTACCCATCGTAGAAATGGGAAAACAGCCTGCGGCTAAAATCAGCGAGATTTTATTAAATTCCCAGGTAGGCTTTTTGAACTATAATCCAGATTATTTAGCCAAATCAACCATCTTTGCTGCTTACTGTGCTCATGGATTGTTAACTGTCAGCGCTCATTGTAGTACCTTGCCAATAGATGGGATAGAACCAGAAAAACATTACTGGCTAAGCGACGAGCAAACAGCAGAGTGTAAAAGTGGAGCAGAGTTACAGGCGATCGCTAACAATGCATATGCTTGGTATCAAAGCCATAACTTGTCAGTACAGGCTCAGACCTTTGCACAATTCCTCATCAAGAGTTCACCAACTGTAGTTGGACAAAAGCTATGAGTATGAGTTGTTCTGCTCTGATAACCAATTACAATACTTGGCAACTGACAAGTATCTGCGCTAAAGAACTTGAGCGCTGGTCGAAACAGAACCTTACAGAGATTTTGGTTGTCGATGATGCTTCTGAACAAGCTGCACCGGAGAATCTCCCACAGCAAGTTCGAGTCATTAGGAACGAGCAAAATCAAGGCTATGTTGCCAGTGTGAACATCGGCTTTGCTCAGTTGCGTGAGGATATAATCATTCTGCTTGATAGTGATGCTTGTCCTTTGATGGATTTAACCAAGCCACTGACGCAGGTGTTTGCAACAAACTCAAAGCTTGGGGCTGTTGGTTTTCAACTGGTGGATGAGCAAAACCAGCCCACAGGTTCGTGCAGTCCAGAACCTAATGCACTAGGTTTATTGTTTGGGCAAAAGTTAGAAGCTTTGTCTTGCTCGTGGTTTGAGCAAACAAAAGTGCGATTAGCAATGCCTGTGCCCTTTGGGCGATCGCTCTGTCTTCATTCCTGCGGAATGGCTGTGCGACGAACTGCCTTTGAGGAGGTTGGTGGTTTTGATGAAAAATTTGACTTTTTGGATGCCGACATAGATTTCTCCATGAGACTTCGTGCCGCTGGATGGCATATTCAAGTTGGTTCCAACCTGCTTGCGTATCACAAAGGCGGAGGCAGTTTTCAAACCACAGCTACACGGGTTTTGCGCCATCACAGGAACCGTTGGCGGTTGCTAGCAAAGCATGGACGGCTCCCTCTACCCTGGCTGTTTAAAGTTGGGTTAGCAACTCGTCATGCGGTTGAATATAGTCTTCTGGCAATAGCTGGCAGAATGCTCATCAAAGATCCTGTAATTCTCGAAGATAAACTTCACGGAAGACGACATTTGTTCAATCAAGTATGGACTGGTTATGGCAATGAATGTCAATGAAGGTGTAAATACTCTACGTCCTATTTATGACTTTGCACTACCATCGCTTGAAAATGACTTAGGCAGTCGTAGTTTAATTTACAAAGCAATTCCTCCAGGTAGCTATGTACTAGATGTTGGTTGCGATACTGGTCGATTTGGCGAAGCCTTGCGAACACAAAAAAATTGTGATGTTGATGGTGTTGAGCCTTACTTAACAGCTGCGGAGGTAGCTAAAACTCGGCTGAATAATGTCTTTGTTCGCTCAATTAAGAATGAACAATCCTTCGATGGCTTGGTTAACTACAATGCTATTTTGTTCCTCTGCGTCTTAGAACACCTACAAGATCCCTGGGCAGTTCTTAAGGGAGCATTGAAAACTCTCAAACCAGGCGGCACTGTCTATGTTGTAGTTCCCAATATTGCCCATATATCAGTGGTGCGGCGACTCCTGCTAGGACAATTTGATTACAGTCAATTTGGAACAATGGATCGTACGCACCTCCGCTGGTTCACCCGAAAAAGCTTGAGGGAAAGTCTTGAAAATGCAGGATTTGTCAACATAAATATTGACATAATTCCCACCGTACCTTACTTAAACCAAAATTTTTTTATTTCCAGGTTTCTTACAAAACAAATCGGCACAATTTTACCGGATCTTTTTGGTAGTTCGATTATTGGTTTTGGTTCTAAACCAATAACAAATGAATGAGGAAAATAGCAACATTAAATAATAAAAATATATGAAGATTTTAATTTATTCTCCCTCATTCTATCCCAAAATTGGTGGATTAGAAACAATAATTTCAACTCTTGCTCACGAGTTTACTTATCAGGAACACGAGGTAAAGGTAGTTTCTCAAACTCCAGCATCTGATGCCAAGTTTTTTCCTTTTGAAATCATCCGATGTCCCAAACCAAATCAGCTATTGAAACTAACCCATTGGTGTAATATTTATTTACAAGCCTGTGTTAGTTTAAAGGGACTTTGGCCTTTACTCCTGGTACCTCGACCCCTCGTCTTAACTCATCAAACTTGGTATCGTCGAGTTGATGGGCGTATGGGTTGGCAAGATTATCTCAAGCGCTTTATGACTCGTTGTGCAACTAATATTTCGGCGAGTCATACTTTAGCTGAAGCCATACCAACACCCTCTACTATCATTTCCAATTCTTATCGAGAAGACATCTTTTATGAAATGTTAGAGGTGACTCGTGACAAAGAACTTGTTTTTTTGGGGCGCTTAGTTTCTGATAAAGGAGCCAACTTGCTATTAGATTCAATGGCTCAACTAAAATCGATGGGACTCACTCCTAAATTAACCATTATTGGTAGTGGATCCGAAGAATCTAGATTACGTCAACAAGCTCAAGACTTAGAAATTTCCAATCAAGTGAATTTTGCTGGGGTGAAAGTTGAGCATGAGTTAGCCAGATTATTAAATGCTCATCAAATTATGGTAGTTCCGTCTCTATGGGATGAACCTTTTGGGATTGTTGCTTTAGAAGGTATCGCTTGTGGTTGCGTTGTTGTTGGTTCAGAGGGTGGGGGGTTAAAGGATGCAATTGGTCCTTGCGGTGTGACATTTCCTAACAGTAATGTTGAACGATTGACTCAGACTTTATTTGACTTATTGACCTATCCCGAAAAACTAATCATTTATAGACAAAAGGCAGAATGGCATTTAGCTCGTCACACTAGTAAAGCCGTTGCCAAAGCATATCTTGAGGTTTTAGAGGGGGTAATTTAATGGCGCTTTTGATTGCTTTGGTTGTTCTAGGGGCTATTGTTTGGATATCCTCCTTAAATTGGCGGTTTACTGTTAAAGCGGTACTTGTACTTATCATTTTTGAAGGTGTACTACGAAAGTGGGTGCTCCCGCAAGCAAGTGACCTGATTTACTTTCTCAAAGACTTTGTTCTGCTTGGGGCATATATCAGGTATTACCTGAGTTCAGAACTGAAATATCCCTTGCAACGAAATACTTTAACTATTGCCTTGCTAATGGCAATAAGTTGGAGTGTCTTCCAAGCTTTTAATCCAAGCTTAGGCTCACCTGTTATTGGTTTTTTTGGGCTTAAAGCTTATTTCTTTTACATTTCCTTGATGTGGATGCTACCCACTTTATTTCAGTCTAAGGAGGAACTGTACAAATTTCTACGCAGTTATCTGTTATTAGCTATTCCAGTCTGTCTCCTTGCTGTAGCTCAATTCTTCAGTCCTCCCTCCAGCTTAATTAACGTATACGCAGCTGGGCAGGAGGCAAACGCAACAGCTGGTGGTGCAGTTCGAGTCACAGGTACGTTCTCTTATATTCTTGGTTATTCAACTTATCTAGTCACTTGTTTTAGTTTTCTAATTCCAATATTGACCCTGCCGCAAACCCGAATGTGGCGGTGGCTTACATTTGCTGAAGCGTTATTAGTCGTTGGGACTTCCTTTATGACAGGTGCCCGTGGCTTAATTTTATATGAAGTTTTGTTCGTAGTGGGATATGCCAGTGTCCTGGTTCTCACGCAACCCTCGATAGCTGCCCGGGCAACAAAGCAACTCATACTACCAATTGTCTTAATCTCGGCTTTAGTACCCATATTCTTCAGCAATGCAATAAATACATTTTCCTCCCGTGCAACCACTGCCTCAGATTCTCATATGTTTCTTGAGCGTGCTTTCTCTGCTTTTGCTGAACCTGGGCTAGCCGCGCAATTAAAGGGCTTTGATGGCTACGGAACTGGAGCAACACATCAGGCAGTCTCTGCTCTGCGTAAAGGTCTCAACTTACCCTTAGGGGAAGCACCTCCACCTTCTGAAGGAGAAATGGGGAGGATTGTTTTAGAGCTAGGACTGTTAGGCTTTGTATTTTGGTATGGGGTACGCTTGCTTCTCATTTTTTCTATTTGGCATATTTTTTTGAAATTAAAAACACCCTTCCTGCGTCAATCAGCTCTTGCTGCCTTGCTATTACACTTAATTAACATCTCAAGTCAACTTGTCTTTAACAATACCTTCGCAATTTACTACTGGTTCTTCAGTGGTTTTATCTTTTTACTTCCAACATTGGAACATCGCCTGTTTTCATCCTACCAACAGTATGTCTACCCCTCGCATTTCCCTAGTTCATCAAATTAATCCTTCTAATGCTCAAAATGCTGCCCTAGCATTGGCAGAAGCTAATTTGTTGCAAGAAGTTATTACCCCTATTGCGTATGATCCAAAAGCAGCTGCATGGCAGTACTTGAATTTGTTGCCCAAAAAGCTCAAATCAGTAATAACAGACGAGATGAGTAGACGAAGTTGGGTTTCTCTCAATGGTGTACGGATTCAAACCTACCCGTGGCGAGAAATAATTCGCATATTCCTATCTCGAACAAGGCTAGCGACTCGTTTGGGTTTAAGCTATTCACGGCTCGTGGAATGGGTATACGTTTCCCTCGATCGCCAAGTTGCCAAACACCACCTGCAAGGCTTGGATGCAATCTATAGTTATGAAGATTTAGCAGCGACTACCTTTGAAGCGGCTAAACAGCAAGGCATTCTCTGCTTATATGACTTGCCGATTCCCTTCTACCGGACAACTCGTAAGATTATGAGTCAAGAAGCCGATCGCTTTCCTGAATTAGCTCCAGCAATTGAATCAATTCGTGAGCCAGCTTGGAAAATTGAGCGCAAGGAACGGGAAGTTCAACTGGCAGATCACATCTTTGTCGCTTCCTCCTTCACAAAAAAGTCACTGTTAGAAATTGGTGTAGAAGCAGAGAAAGTGAGCGTCATTCCCTACGGCGCTCCTGTAGAGTATTTCCAACCACAACCTAAACTTGATAATTGCTTTCGTGCTTTATTTGTAGGTCGTGTCTCTCCTCGCAAAGGCGTTCAGTATCTATTGCAAGCATGGCAAGAATTGCGCTTACACAAAGCAGAGTTAGTGTTAGTTGGAGCAAACCTGTTCCCCACAAATTGGCTAGAGCAGTACAAGAATATTTGCCGTCATGTTCCTTCCACTCCTCATTTCCTACTCAAGCAGTACTACAGCAGTGCTAGCGTTTTTGTTTTCCCTTCTCTAGTTGAAGGTTTTGCTCTTGTGCTTTTGGAAGCAATGTCTTGTGGCATTCCTGTGATTACTACACCTCATACAGCCGGACCTGATATTATTACCGACTCTGTAGAGGGATTTATCATTCCGATCCGGGACGTAAAAGCGCTCAAGGAAAAATTAGAGTGGTGTTATTCCCATCCTTTAGAGTTAGCAGAAATGGGACGGGCAGCCCGCCGCAAAGCCGAACAACTGAATTGGGGTCTATATCGACAGCAATTAGCTAGTCGAATCCAGGAAATACTAAGTAGGTCGGTACAAATAAAGTTAACTTGTTAAGGATAGTCATTAGTCATTAGTCATTGGAGTCATTGGTCATTACGTGAGTTCGACAAACCTCACCCACCCAACCTCCCTCTCCTGCAAGGAGCTATGCGTTACCCGGAACTTTCTTAACAATCTTAAAACCCTTGCCTTATAAGCGTTACAAGGCTTGCTTTTTCTCCCATACTTGACAAATAAGCCCTTACTCTTCTCAAGAAAAACTTGATTTTATTGAGAATGGAAAACGTAGTTTTGAGGCTTTGGTGTTGGGAGAGCGATCGCTCTCTCAAATGTTAAGAAAGATCCGGGTAATGGATAGCCTGCAAGGAGAGGGAGGAGCAACATTAGAATCAGCGTTTAAAGCCCCTCTCCTCCTGGGCTAGGGTGTACACACATCTCACTTGTTACCTCACCCTCGCTTTTAGCGTAGCTAAAATCTTTCCCTCTCCTTGTGAAGGAGAGGGATGCCCGATAGGGCAGGGTGAGGTTTGGCGCGCGTAGAGTCAAGAGTTTTGAATCATTTCATGACTTGTGTGTACACCCTAGCCTCCTGGGAGAGGGGTTTGGGGTGAGGTCTGCTTTGACGGAAGTCGAACTCACGTAGTCATTGGTCATTAGTAAGGGTTTTAAAGGGTTTTACATTTCTTAACATAGTTCGGTTTATTTCTACCTATTTACTTAGCAGCTGGTAATTATCAACTAACGCCAACACTTTAAGCTGTGCAAATCAAAGATATGCAAAAGCTTGATACTCCAACTCGTTTTCACATCTGGTGCCCTGAAATTTTTGGGTTTAAGGGTGGAATCCAAGTTTATTCAGCCTTTTTCTTGCAGGCTCTACAAAGCCTCTACCCTCTAGCTGAGTATGATGTCTTCCTCAAACATGATGTTCAGGCTACACCAAACATTTCCTATTTACCTAAGACTCGATTCTACTTTACTGGAACATCGGTATTAAAAATCCGTACGCCTATTTTTGCTGCGGAAATTATCAGCAAAGGTCTTCAACAGCGCCCAGATTTGATAATTACTACTCACTTAAATTTTACCGTTGCTGCTTACTGGCTTAAACGTCTCGTTGGTATTCCCTACTGGACTGTCGCCCACGGTATAGAAGCTTGGGATATAAAAAACGCTGCTATCAAAACTGCTCTACATCATGCAGATCTGATTCTAGCTGTGAGCAACTACACGCGCGATCGCCTGCTCAAAGAACAAAACCTCGACCCCAACAAAGTCACTCTCTTACCCAATACATTTGATCCAAGTCGCTTTCAACCCGCACCGAAACCTAACTATTTATTAGAGCAACATGGACTCAAACCGGAACAACCAGTAATATTGACTGTGGCACGGCTGGCAAAGAGTGAACAGCACAAGGGATATGAGAAAATTCTCCAAGCAACACCACAAATTCGTGAGATTATTCCCGACATTCACTACGTCATAGTCGGCAAAGGAGATGATAAACCCAGAATTGAGCAGTTGATTGCACAACTAGGGCTGCAAGACTGTGTTACCTTGGCTGGGTTTGTGCCTGACGAGCAGCTTTGTGATTACTACAATCTCTGCGATGTTTTTGCCATGCCTAGTAAAAAGGAAGGCTTTGGCATTGTCTACTTAGAAGCATTAGCTTGTGGCAAACCCGTCTTAGCGGGCAATCAAGATGGGGCGATTGATGCTCTTTGTCATGGTGAACTGGGCGCACTAGTTAATCCTGATGATGTCGGAGAAATTACCCAAACACTGGTTAAAATTTTACGTTGTGCTTATCCCAATCCTTTAATGTATCAGCCTGGAGCTTTACGTCTGAAAGTAATTGATAACTTTGGTTTTGAGCGTTTTCAACAAATTCTTGCTAGCCATTTGGATAAGTATTTGCACCCGATGAAAAGGAGCTAATTTTTATGTGTGGCATAGCGGGAATTCTCACAGTTCATCAGTATCAGGATGCATTGGAAACGATAATTCGGCGGATGGAGACTGCGATACAACACCGTGGTCCTGATGATTCGGGTATTTATATTTCATCTGAGAAACAAGTAGCTCTTGCCCACACTCGTCTAGCAATTCTTGACCTCACCAAAGCTGGACATCAGCCGATGTCTACTGCTGACAGGCGGTACTGGATTACCTTTAACGGTGAGATTTATAACTTTCAACAACTGCGAAGCAATCTCCTGGCTCAAGGAGAACAGTTTTATTCGCAAACTGACACAGAAGTTATCCTTAAGCTTTACCAAAAAATGGGTTTTAACTGTGTCGATCATTTACGAGGGATGTTTGCCTTTGCTATTTGGGACGACTGGGAAAAAACTTGTTTTTTGGCTCGTGACCCTCTAGGAATTAAGCCCTTATACTACTGGAAATCTGGTTCAACCTTAGTCTTTGCCTCCGAACTCCGAGCCATTCTTGCCTCCGGTTTACCTGCTGTAAACATGAGCAGGTCAGGGTTATACGGTTATCTGATGAGTGGTTCAGTTCCAGAACCATACACCTTAATTGAAGGTGTTCATTGTCTACCGGCTGGTCATTGGCTATATTGGCAACCTGCTGGCGTGTCAACAAAGCAATACTGGCAAATTAACTTTACTCCTGCAACAATTTCACCACAAGAAGCTAAAGAAAAAGTTCGGGAAGCTTTGGTTGACTCAATTCAACATCACTTCGTTAGTGATGTGCCTGTAGGAATTTTTCTCAGTGGTGGCATCGACTCAACAATCATTCTCGCCTTAGCGAAGACCCAGAACAAACAGTTACGTACCTACTCTGTAGCTTTTGAAGAAACACAGTGGAATGAAGGGGAAATTGCCAAGAAAATTGCGAAAGAGTTTGGCGCAGAACATACAGAATATAAAGTGACAGCATCATCGGCTAAACAGCTATTACCTAAATTCTTAGAAGCTATTGATCAACCGAGTATTGATGGCTTTAATACTTTTTGTGTATCAAAGGTTACTCGTCAAAGCGGTACTAAAGTTGTACTCTCTGGACTTGGTGGAGACGAGCTGTTTGCTGGATACCACTCCTTTAAAAAAATTCCTCAGATGGTGGCATGGGGTCAGCAAATGCAAGCAATTCCTCTGGTTGCGACTGGTGTGGGTGTGGGGTTAGCACGTTGGGGAACATCATCAAAAATGAAGCGCTTGGGTGATTTCCTACAACAAACTCCCACTTCAGCAGCTGCCTATCGTAGTTTCCGAGGAATTTTTTCTCATACAGAAGCTTGTGCGATCGCCCATCAATACCTCCCAGATAAATCTCTACCAATTAACTATGCCATCATCTCAAATTATCACGGGCAGACTCCCACTTTAGAAGATGAAGTCAGCTTTTTAGAATTGAGTTGCTATATGCGTAATCAGTTATTGCGAGATAGCGATGTCATGAGTATGTCTTGGGGACTAGAAGTACGTGTTCCTCTGGTTGATCACGTCTTACTTGAAGCGGTTGCATCTGTTCCTAGTCATATTCGTTTAGCTTCTGGAAAACAATTGTTGATTGCAGCCGTCCCTGAGTTACCTAAGTGGGTTATTAACCGTCCCAAACGAGGCTTTGCCTTTCCCTTTAAGCAGTGGATGACAGGTGAATGGCGTGACGACTTCAAGAATGTAGATATTCTGAACAATATACCCCTCAAACCCTGGTACCGTCGCTGGAGTTTGGCAATTCTTAAATACTGGTGGGAGCGAGTTTCAAAATGAAAATCCTTCATGTCATTCCCTCTATTGCTGCAGTTCGGGGTGGTCCAAGTCAAGCCGTGATACAAATGGTCAAGGCACTGCGAGACAGTGACGTAGAGGCTGAAATTGCTACTACAAACGATAATGGACCCAATTTGCTGGATGTCCCTCTTGGGCAATGCACCGAGTATCAACAAGTTCCAGTTTGGTTCTTCCCGCGCTTCTCTCCTTACTTTCACGCCCTACGCGAGTTTGCTTTCTCTAGTCAGTTCAGCAGTTGGCTATGGCAGGTCATTCACCAGTACGATTTGCTGCACGTTCATGGCATTTTTTCCTACCCATCTACTATTGCAATGGCGATCGCCCGTTTTAAGGGAATTCCTTACATAGTTCGTCCCTTTGGGCTGCTTTGCCAATGGTCACTGCAGCAAAGTGCTCGCAAAAAGCGAATTTATCTCAGACTTATAGAAAAAGCCAATCTCAATGGCAGCATATCGCTTCATTTTACTTCCAAACAAGAACAGCAGGAAGCTGCTGAGTTAAATCTGAAATCTCCAAGCTTCATCCTGCCTCACGGTCTTTTTATCCCTCCTATAATTCCTGATGCTCGTCAGCGACTACGTCAATACCTTAATGTTCCAACAGATGAACCTATTATTTTATTTTTGTCTCGCCTGCATCCTAAAAAAGGGTTAGATTACCTGATTCCTGCTCTTGGAAAACTGTCACATTACCGCTTCACCTTCGTCTTAGCAGGTAGTGGCTCTCCTGATTATGAAACTGAAGTAGAATCTCTTCTTGTCTCTCATGGCATTCGTCAACGTACTCATATTACTGGATTTGTCAAAGGAGAAATTAAAGATTTATTGATGCAGGGAGCAGATTTATTTGCTCTAACTTCCTATTCAGAAAACTTTGGTGTAGCAGTTCTAGAAGCGATCGCAGCAGGTCTTCCTGTTGTTGTCACTCCTGGTGTTGCTTTAGCTGATGTAGTCAATGAGCAACGCCTTGGCTATGTTGCAAAACTCGAAGTGTCAGAGATAGCATTTTTCATACAACAGGCTTTAGAACTTCCCGAGAAAGCTAAAAGTATGGGTAACCGTGGTCGTCAACTCATCTTTGAAAAATACACTTGGGATCAGGTTTCGGCAAAACTTGTTAAGACTTACAGCAGAATTCAGGAGTCAGTCGTTAGAAGTGAAAGGGATTAGGGATTAGGGATTGGGGATTGGGTTAGAGGATGTTTGTAAACTACTGAGTTTTGAGCGTGTCTTGGCAGAAATTATCCTAGCTATTCGCTGAATTGAATATGAAAAACTACAGCAGCAAGAACCGTAAAATAATAAAAATACCAAAAAAATATTGGATACCTGCATCTATAGCTGCTGCCTTGGTAACCCTTGAGGTTAGTTTGAGACTTGCTTTTGGACTAGGTAGTCCTGCACTATCTCAAGCAGACTCAGATACAGGCTATCGCTTTGTGCCTAATCAAAATATTTTCCGCTTTGGTAAGAGAATAAAATATAACCAGTATTCACAACGCTCAGAACCGATTACGCCAGAAAAGCCGCAGGGGGTTGTGAGAATTTTAATGACAGGCGATTCTGTCCTCAATGGCGGAAATCCTACCGACCAAGCACAAATCATTTCTGAACAGCTAAAAACGAGATTATCATCTTCAGGAAAGTCAGTAGAAGTCCTCAATGCTTCTGCTGGTTCATGGGGAATTGGCAATCAACAAGGATATCTTCGTAAGTTTGGCATATTCCAAAGTAATGCTGTCATTCTGCAAATTGGTAGCCATGATTTAACCCAACCTACTAGCACAAGCGCTCCAGTTGGACATAATCCAAACTACCCAGACCGACCACCTGTACTAGCCACTCAAGAACTTATAACACGTTATATCTTGCCAAGACTATTTTTATCTACAGCTTCCAATCCCAGTTCTACCACTCCCCAAGTTTTAAATAAAGAAGATGACAAGCAATTCCAGGAAAATATACAACAATTTAAAGCAATGGTCAATTTAATTCGAGCAAAAAAAGTTCCAGTATTTGTCTTATTTACACCTAATCGTGAGGATTTGATTCCAACACCAAAAACTCCAAAATACAAATCTAAATTCCTGCAAGTTCTCAAAGAATTACAAATTCCTGTGTTTGATACACATACAGCCTGGTCTAGTTTACCAACGACTACTGTACAGTCCTTTTTTAGAGATGATGTTCACTTAAATGAGGCAGGTAATCAAGCCGCAGTTGATTTAATCTCAAAGCAACTTTGTACTTATTCCAAATTACAAGTTTGCTCTTAAAGTAATTCAAATGACTTCGTAAGCTCAACTTTGTACACTCATGTTGGTGAGACGATTTCATCATGTCTTTAGAAAACCCTGGATTGTAGCTCTCATTGGCTTGCTCGTCATCCTACTGAGCATTATTCCAGTGCGATTGGCGATCGCCCACTACCAAGCGCCTTATCCCCAAGCAATACTAACTCTAGGCGGCGGTATAGAACGCGAAGAGTTCACCGCTGAATTTGCCCAAGCTCACCCATCTCTAGAAATCTGGGTTTCCTCTGGTCTTCCCCCCAACAAAGCCCGTGATATTTTCCGCGCTGCTGGTATCCCTGATCAACGAGTTCACCTCGACTACCGCGCCATTGATACTGTCACCAACTTCACCTCCCTCGTCCAAGACTTTAAAAGCTTGAATATTCAGCATCTCTACCTCATTAGCTCTGACTCTCATATGCCAAGGGCAAATGCAATAGCCACTCTTGTCCTTGGCAGTCAGGGTATCATTTTCACCCCCATCTCTATCCCCTCAAACGACCCTCAAGAGTCGTTCGTCCGAATTTTACGTGATAGCGGTCGCTCCGTCCTTTGGATTTTTACAGGTCGAACTGGAGCCAGCTTGAATCCTCGTGTTGCTCACGTATCCTATGCGTTTAGATAACTACACCCTCGGTACTTACACCCCTGGCGCTCCCTTCTGGAAACAGCTGTTGTGGTACTTTATTGGAGCACCCTTAGTCCAGAGTTCTTTGCTTCCCATGTCAGCTTTTAAGGTTTGGATACTCCGCTTATTTGGGGCAAAAATTGGTCAAGGTGTGCGTATTAAGCCTGGAGTCCGGGTGAAATTTCCTTGGCGACTGACAGTTGGTAACTATGTTTGGATTGGTGAAGATGCATGGCTTGACAATATCGCCCCTATCACCATCGAAAGTCATGTCTGTGTGTCTCAAGGTGTCTACCTCTGCACAGGAAACCATGACTGGAGCCATCCTGATTTTAAACTGATTCCTGCGCCAATTCATATTCAAGAAAGCAGTTGGATTGCAGCCAAGTCGGTTATTGGTCCTGGAGTTACCGTAGGATGGGGAGCAGTGCTGACTTTAGGTGGGGTCACTGGGCGTTCTTTAGAACCGATGACGATTTATGCAGGCAATCCGGCTCAATCTGTTAAGAAAAGGGGTGATGGGATCAAGAGAAAGACGTGAAGAATGTCCTTACAGAAACGGGGAACGAGAAATCATGCCATTCATAGAAGAAATGGGCTTTCTCGCCTACTTTTGGTAATTTTCATTGTCAGTGATTATGAAAAAAGCTCTGCAATGAGTTCGTCGCGACTCAAGCCGAAATACTCACCAACATGGTTAAAATTAAATTTAAAATTAAATAAAATCAAGGAGCGATGCAATTAAATAGAACGTGTCTTTATAATGTCAGGACAGCCATGACCGCAATTACCATTAACTTTAATAATATCGTTAAACTTAACGACGACCAATTTTATCAACTGTGTCGGGATAATCCCGATATTAAATTTGAACGTAATGCTTTTGGAGAACTCATTGTAATGCCACCAACGGGGGGAGAAACAGGAAAACGTAATGCATTGATTATTGCGGATTTTGTAATTTGGAACCGTCAAACAAAACTCGGAGAGGTATTCGACTCCTCCACCTGTTTCAAACTCCCCAACAGTCCCGTTCGCTCCCCCGATGTATCCTGGATACAATCAGAAAGATGGAACGCCCTTAAACCAGAACAACGCGAGAAATTTCCTCCTATAGCTCCAGATTTTGTTTTAGAGTTAATGTCCCCATCCGACAGTTTGAGTGAAACGCAAGCCAAAATGCAAGAATATATGAATGCAGGCGTAAAATTGGGTTGGCTTATCGACAGAAGAACTCGTCGTGTCGAAATTTATCGACAAGGACAACCAAAAGAAGTACTAGACTCCCCCACAAGCTTATCTGGAGAAGATATTTTACCTGGTTTTGTCTTAGATTTACAGATTGTGTGGGGTTAATTCCAATTCCAAACAAGCTACAACTTTAGCTTTTTTAAAAGTGCTGTTTAGGAGAGATGATTATATTACTTCACCAACGTTTGCCGAACTCACTATAACCGCCGTACAAGTTTTTCAGGTTGCCGTAGTATAATATATCGAGGCGATCGCTTACCTCAAGCCATCCTTCAATCGGATTGTTGAGATTAGCCATCAACTCTTCCCAAGTATCGCCTTCAGTAATACAAAATATTATAGTGAGTGACAAATTTAAATAACATCAAAACTTTTCCAGACGTGGATTAAAACTCGCTCCAGTTCGCCCAGTCAAAATCCACAAAAGCGACCTGCATGGCAATTGCCCAAGGGGCACAGGCATTGCCAATCGCCTAACTGTAACAGAGGATGTCAAAAGTCTGGAAGCAAATAATTATCCAACAACTTTCTACACTGTTTGATTTGCTGCCAACCAATTCAGTAAATCCTCAATAGCTGTAAAATCTAATAAAGCTTCCCCCAGTGCTTCTAACTGTTCTAAAGAAAGAGTTTGAATTCGCTCCCTAGCTTCTTGTGGTAACTCTCCTACCCGTCTTTGTAATTGTCTTAGCACAAGAGTTTGTCCTTGTTCCTGTTTTCCTTCTTCCTTTCCCCGCTCATAGCCGATGCGCTCACCTGTGGTAATGTAACTCATAGTCCGCTCCTGCTCAAATTGCTTAAACTCTTGCCAAAATTCTGCTTCCAAGCCTTTTGGTAAAATCATAACCCAATCAATAAATCTGTAGAGGTTACGAATATCTGTTTCTGGCAATCCTAATTCATACAATCGCCGAATTAAGCTAAATTTCCAAGTTTTGCGTTCTCCTAGCTTTTTCGTTGTTTGCTGAGTTTTCAAATGCGCCATCACCACTGTTGCAAAGGGATTATCGCTCTTTTCTAATTCTGTCCATCGGTTTTGATAATCTAAAAGCTTGACAATGCCAAATTTAAAGTCAAGACTGCTATCGGGGTAACTGTAACTATATTGGTTTGGTCGCCATGTAAAATCGGCATCACACAAAATTGCTAAACTAATGGCAGGTTGAGCAAATCTGTCAAAAATTCGCAGGCTGTAAGAAAACATTCTTGCGGCAAACGTGTCTTCTGGCTTGGCTTGAATTTCGACATGAATTAACAGCCATATTTCTTCTCCTTGAATTTGCCAAACCTTGACTAATTTATCTGCATATCGTCTACCTTGTTCAGCGTCACGGGCTATTTGTTGAAATTCCTTATCAAGAAATTCGTGGGGACGCTGCCAATTAATTAATGCTGCGGTTTGGGGAAAGAAAAATTGCATAGCTTGAGGAAAGTAGGCTTCTAAAACTTCTTTCCAGGGGCTATCATTATCGGCTCTTGACAGTTCCTCACTCATTAATATAAAAATATTTTTTTATAATTTTTTTATAAATTATAGCAAGGGACTAGGGACTGGGGACTGGGGACTGGGTCAAAAGTCTTTTTGTGTCTAGGTTGTATCATCTGTTGATGTCCTAACCACCTTGGCTGTTGCTATATTGCTAGAGTATCATCAACTGCGATCGCTCACCTCAAGCCATCCTTCAATTGCATTCTTGAGATTAGCCATCAACTTTTCCCAAGTATCGCCTTCAGTAATACAAGATATTAGTGAGCGACAAATTTAAATAACATCAAAACTTTTCCAGACGTGGATTAAAACTTGCTCCTGTTCGCCCAGTCAAAATCCACAAAAGCGATCGCCCACAATCTCGCACCACTCGCAACAATGATTCTGACTTCTCACTACTTGAAGACACTGCCACAGGCGTAACCACAACACCCTGACTTCCGAGAACAATAGTTGCAATAGCTCTTGAGCGCCTCATATGATAATCCGATGTAATCAAATAAAGATGCTGTAACTTCTCACTAACCAAATCTTTTATCACAGTCGTGAAATTAGTCACAGTATCTGTTGCTCGACCATCAAACCGCAACCGGTTGTTGGGAACATTATACTGCTGAAAAATCTGGCGATCTTCATTGAGATTTGAGTAGTGATCAGAAACCCAAATATCTAAGTCAGAGTGAGACTGCCAAAACTTGGCTGTAAATACCATGCGGTCAGAACTACCCCCCAGAACAATAATCGCCTGTGGTATTGGAGTTTTATGAAAGGCAATAGTCACCTTGACAGGAATCACACTCACTAAGACGAATAATACAGTTAAAATGACCACTAGCCAAAATCGGTTCTTACTGAAAAGGAAGTAGGACACCTTTTCCTTTTTCATGACTAAATCTCAACTGACTTGCTTTGCCTATTTTATCGCCACTTCGCTTTTGTGATACCAGCAGATAATTCATGTAGAGGCGATCGCTATTTTAATAAATAAGAATCATCTAACCCGAAAAATCATGACTGGGTAATCCAGCCACATTCGTCTCAAGAGCAAACAAATCACCAGAGTAGAAACTTTTTTCGATCTCCTGTTCACTGAGTCCGACTGAAGCAGTAGTGATGTAAAGTGTCTGCAAATCTTCACCACCAAAGGTGCAACTGGTGGGGCGTTGCACGGGTAATTGTATCCGCAATATCTCCTCACCTTTCGGGTGAAAGCGAATCACACACCACCCATCCCACATGGCAGACCAAATACATCCTTCACTATCTACTGTCAAGCCATCGGGGTAAAAAGACTCACCAGATAAATCAACAAAAATCCGGCGATCGCTAATATTGCCTGTGACTGCATCAAAGTCGTAAGCATAAATTTTTTGGTGGGCAGAATCGGTCAGGTAAAATGTCTTTTCATCAGGACTCCAACCCAAACCATTAGAAATAGTCAGTCCCGTTTCCATCATATGCAATGAACCATCAGGATCATAGCGATAAAGGCTACCCTGACTTTTATCAGGACACATCGAACCAAACCAGAAACGACCTTGAGGATCACATTTGCCATCGTTAAAGCGATTCTCTGGCAGACCTGCTTCCACCTCAATGATCGGCGTTACCTCACCTGTTTGTGTATTGAGAAATGCCAGGCGATCGCGCTGTCCCATAATCAAGCGATTTGCACCTGCTACGGCAAGACAACCGACCACGTCCTCTACATCAAAAAACAAGTTTTGTCCAGTGCCAGGATTGAATTGGTTGACCCTATGGTTATAGATATCCACCCAGTAAAGCAGCTTATTGGTTGAATCCCAAGTTGGACCTTCACCCAGACGGGCACGCGCCTGCAAAAGATTGTTGAGTTGGTATTGAGGTAAACTCACTTAATTCAAGATATGAAAGACAATCAGAACATTATTCCTTATAAGGGGTAGGTTGAAAACCCCGTGGCTTCAGCCCGGGGAGTGTCAATCATAATGATACCGACAAGTTAAAAAATCGATTTGGGTGTTTCCAGCTCGATAAACAAGTCGGTGTTCTAGATCAATTCGCCGTGACCAAGTATCTGCATCCAAATATTTTAATGGTTCTGGTTTACCAATTCCCTCAAATGGATCTTGCATCACAGCTGTAACCAAATCTAAAATCTTTGAGGCTTTGTGAAAATCCTGCTTGAACCACAAAGCTAAATCTTCCTTAAATCTCGAACTAAAACCAGGGCTTCGATTAACTACAACAGGTTTAATCTCATCTGACTCAGATATCTTTTTTTTCTTCTTGGTCAATACCCAACTCCTGCTGTAGTTCTTGAATCGTTTGAGGCTTTATCTTCCCCGTCTGAGACTCCTCCATCGCATCCATTAACCGACGAGCATTTGCAGGCGATCGCAACAAATAAACTGTCTCTATCAAACTCATCAAATCTGACTCAGAAATCAAGGCGACATTTTCATCATCACGACGGTTAATAATGTAAACCTGATGATTTTCCACCACCAGGTCTAACAACTTAAAAAAATCATTCCTGGCATCTGTTGGGGATGTAATTTTGTAGGAAAGCATTCGTTTGTGTACAGAATTCTGTACATATATTAGATGATGACGACCTACAAGGGCAACTGTGATGGCAATATGTCCACCTCCAAATGCTCACAACAACCCTGCACTCTAGTTAAAAAGACTGCAAAATCTCCTCATCCACAGAAAAATCAATTTCTGCTTTATCGCGTCCAGAAGCAAGATAGTCATTCTCTAACGAGTCTTTTAAACCAGAAATCAGGTCATACTCGGGTTGCCAATTTAATTGTGTTTTCGCTTTATCCACTGAAGCAAAAAAGTGCTGCGTTCGCAGGGGAAAAGCTTTACGCTTGCCGAAATCAAATTTTTTCGGGTCGTAATGCACGATTTTTATTTCATCAGGAGATTTGCCAGCAGCGACAGCACAGGCGCGGGCTAAACCATCAAAAGTGACGAAGCGATCGCCGGACACGTTGTAAATTTGTCTCACCGCTGTAGGATTGCCTAAAACTTGCGACATTGCCCTTGCTAAGTCTTTTACATGACCAAGTTGCGTGATGTGCAAGCCATGACCTGGAATCGGAACGGGACGGTTACGCACAATTCTGTCAAAAAACCAAGCTTCGAAATCGTTATAGTTCGAGGGACCGTAAATGTAGGTGGGACGAATTGAGGTAAAAGGCAGTCCCTGTTGAATTAAGTAGGCTTCCGTTTCATGCTTACCTAGGTGGCGACTTTTTGGATCGATAGCATCGCCTTCCACATGAGGCATTTGGTCTGATTTGAGATACACTCCAGCAGAACTCATGTACACAAAATGTTGTACACGGTCTTGAAAAATTTCTGCCAATGGTTGAGTATCAGTAAGTTCCCGTCCATTGTTATCAAAAACGGCATCAAAATTTATGGATGATAATTTTTCTTTTAACTGGGCAGCATCAGTGCGATCGCCGATAATTTGCCCTACCCCTTCAACGGGTGCAGGACGGTTTCCACGATTAAACAGTACCACTTCATGTCCTTGTTCTACCAGCAGTTTAGTTAGATACACACCAATAAACCGCGTGCCACCCACAATTAGAATTCGCATAAATTCCCAATTTTAAAGTTGCCTTATCAAGGGTCTTGGGACTGGTGAGGTGGTGACTAGCAACTGAAAAAAATCCCAGTACCTAGTACCCAGTACCCAGTACCCAGTACCCAATACCCAGTCCCCACTTTGAGGTTATCAGGTTGCGGCATTTCCTTGGAACCTCTTTAAAAAGGATTACGTCTTTTGCTAGAAGTGGGGCGTTACCCATTCATTCAGTGGGAAACTTTCAGTCAACTAACCTCTAACTCCCGCCTTGCGTGTTCTCTACCAACTATAGTTAGCTGTGCCTTTGAAATGTGCCCTTGTTCATGAATGGCTGACACCTAAAGCCACTGGTGGTTCAGAACTCGTTGTGCGAGAAATTCTCAACCACATCAATGCTGATTTGTTCGCCCTCATCGACTTTGAATCAAGTAACCCAGAAAGCTACTTATATCAGCAGAAGATTGGCACAACGTTTCTTCAGCACTTTCCTTTTGCCCGCAATGGTGTACAAAAATACTTACCTTTGTTGCCACTAGCAATCGAACAACTAGATTTGCGGGCGTACGACGTCATCTTGTCTTCATCTCACGCCGTTGCTAAAGGAATCCTAACGACTCCTGAACAGTTACATATTTGTTACTGTCACAGCCCCATGCGCTATGCCTGGGACATGACTTTTGATTATCTAAGGCAAAGCAAGCTGGGAAGTGGTTTACCTGGTTGGATGACGCGGTATGTACTGCATGGTCTCCGTCAGTGGGATGTATTGACAGCAAATCGAGTCGATTACTTTATTGCTAACTCAAAGCATACTGCTCGTCGTATTTGGCGCTGCTATCGAAGAGAAGCAACAGTCATTTACCCGCCAGTTCATATCGAGAGTTTTCCATTTGTACCTCAAAAACAAGACTATTATGTAACCGTTTCCCGGTTGGTCAGTTACAAACAAGTATGTTTAATAATCAGGGCTTTTAATAAATTGCAACTACCTTTAGTAGTAATTGGGACAGGACCAGAGATGAAAAAAATCCGGAGGATAGCAAAATCCAATATACAAATACTCGGGTGGCAAGCTAATGATATGGTAAAAAAATATATGGCTTATGCCAAAGGTTTTGTATATGCAGCTTGTGAAGATTTTGGCATTGCCTTGGTGGAGGCGCAAGCTTGCGGCACTCCGGTGATCGCCTACGGTGCAGGTGGTGCTTTAGAAACTGTGCGAGATGTACGCGAACATGGCGATCAGGCGACTGGTATATTCTTCAAGGAGCAAACAGAGGAGGCATTGGTAGACACAATAAAACAGTTTGAAATTTATCAAGGAAAATTGAGCCCTGAATCTGCGCGAGTGCACGCTGCTCAATTTTCCCCGCAAATCTTTGCACAGCGCTACCTAGACTTTTTAAATAAGTGTACACAAAACTTGACCATCACCTGAATGATGGTCAAGTTTACCAGGCTTTTGGAAATTTGACCCCAGAAGCACCTCCTTTTAGCTTTAAGATTGGGACTATGTGTGGTGTGGATTGTTAAGGAGTATGATGACTGCCCAGAGCTCACTCCTCTCCGGGAAGCGATCGCGTAGTACGCCCGGTACTGGCCGCTGTTTTAAAAGCAGCGTCCGCCTGTCCGAAGGACGGGCACAACCAACTGAAGCAAGCTTGCCGTTGCTCCGGCGATTGCCCTTTAAGGCATTGCGTTCGGTGCAATCGCATAGAGCGTCTTTACGCCCAAGTCGAAGAAACGTAACTGCCCTATTACCGCTCCCCAGGGCAGGTGTTTCCCAGACAAATGCCTCGGCAACATACAAACGCTCGCGTACTTTCTTCAAACGCGATCAACAGAAAAAGACGCCTAAAGTTCAAACTAAAGGTCTGTCTTTTCAGATTTTAAACGGAGAGTTTGCTAAGCGATTATTCGACATTCTGTTTTCCCTGTTGGTGTTAATTTTGTTTTCTCCTGTCTACTTAATTTTGGCCTTGCTGATTGCTTTAAGCTCAGAAGGTCCAATTTTTTATATACAAGAGCGGGTTGGTAAAAATTACAAACCCTTTAATTGTATTAAATTCCGGACAATGGTCACTAATGCCGACGAAGTCCTTGTGCAAATGATGCAAACTTCTCCTCATTTGCAGGAAGAATTTGAGGCAAATTTTAAACTCAAGCACGACCCGCGAATTACGAAAATCGGTCGTTTTTTGCGCATCACTAGTTTGGATGAATTTCCTCAGTTCTGGAATGTTTTAAAAGGAGACATGAGTGTTGTCGGTCCACGACCTTTAGTAGCAGAAGAACTACCCAAATATGGTTGTCACATAGATCAGATTTTAACTATCCGACCAGGAATTACTGGATTATGGCAAGTTTCTGGACGCAATGATATCCCTTATCCTCGGCGGGTTCAAATAGACTTGTATTATGCTAAATTCAGAACTTTTGCCTTGGATTGGTGGATAGTTTTTAAAACAATTGGCGTTGTGGTTATGCCTAAAAATAATGGGGCATACTAAGCAATTCAAAGTTCAAAACGGGACTTGCCAATAGTAACTAACATCCTGTCGGTGCCTTTACAAATTAAATTCGTAATAGTTAACTTGTAATTTATAATTCGTAATTCGTAATTGAAGTTGTCATTATGAATTACGAATTTTTAATTATAAATTATTGCTTGGCGGCAATTTAACTACTAATACCAATTCTCTGTGAGGTTGCGCCAAATAAATTTTAGAGAGACTGTACTGTCTCTATGGTTGGGAATAAAGCGCATGTTCACAAAGAAATGGTATTACTGACATTTTCTCTAATTTTAAGATAATTTGAAATTTCCGCAAATTTATATAAAGTTTTGATGAAGTTCAAAAAAATTTACAGGAATAACATAAAACAATCTGCATAGGGTAAGAGGGGCTTGTTGTAAACTTACAAATCGGCAGATTTACTTATAATAATCAGCTAGCCTGCAAGTGAGACTCGTAGGTTTCCCGTTGGGAAATTGAGCAATTACCTGTTAGGTTGTACCAGGTCGCCTGTATTGATCTATTCAGTAACGACAAGGGATAATAAAGCATGACGCAAAAGAAGCGAGCGTTAATTACTGGTATTACCGGTCAAGATGGTTCATATCTTAGTGAGTTTTTACTAGAGCAAGGATATGAAGTTCATGGTATAATACGCCGGACATCCACTTTCAACACCGATCGCATAGATCATATTTACGAAGACCCTCACAAAGAGGGAGTGCGCTTGTTTCTACACTATGGTGACTTGACGGATGGTACCACGCTGCGCCGCATTCTAGAGGAAGTTCAGCCAGTAGAAATTTACAACCTAGGCGCTCAATCCCATGTACGGGTAAGCTTTGATTCTCCAGAGTACACCGTGGATGCAGTCGGAATGGGAACGCTGCGTTTGTTAGAAGCGATTCGTGACTACCAGCATCGCACAGGCATTCAGGTGCGGTTCTACCAAGCGGGTTCTTCAGAAATGTATGGCTTGGTACAAGAAGTTCCCCAGAAAGAAATAACTCCGTTTTACCCCCGTAGTCCTTATGCTTGTGCTAAAGTTTACGCTCATTGGCAAACGGTAAATTACCGTGAATCTTACGGTATGTTCGCGTGTAATGGTATACTATTTAACCATGAATCGCCTCGACGGGGTGAAACATTTGTAACGCGTAAGATTACAATGGCAGTTGCCAGAATCCTTGGCGGCAGACAGAAGAAGCTTTACATGGGTAATCTTGATTCCCAGCGAGACTGGGGCTATGCGAAAGATTACGTCAAGGCAATGTGGTTAATGCTACAGCAAGAACGTCCCGATGATTACGTAATAGCTACTGGTGAAACCCATTCCGTGCGTGAGTTTCTCGAACTGGCGTTTGGTTATGTGAATCTCAATTGGGAAGATCATGTCGAGTTTGACGAACGCTATCTTCGTCCAGCTGAGGTAGACTTGTTGATTGGTGATTCTACTAAGGCACGACAAAAGTTGGGTTGGAAACCATCAGTCACATTTGAGCAACTCGTAGCCATTATGGTAGAAGCTGACTTGCAAGCGTTGGGACTGACTTCGCCAAATGGTAAAGTCGCAAAAGTGTTGCAGGATAATGCCATGATTCGGCAAGAACTGGGTGCACTCCACTTGTGATATACACCAACGAGGAAGAAAAGATGAACGCCTTAGAACTGAAGAACAAAAGAATTCTCGTAACTGGTGGAGCTGGTTTTTTGGGGCGTCAGGTGATAGACCAGTTATGTAAGGCTGGAGCTGATCGCGATAAAATTACAGTGCCGCGATCGCGTGATTGCGACCTGCGTGTCCTGGAAAATTCCCAACGAGCAGTGGATCAGCAAGACATTGTTATCCACTTAGCAGCCCACGTCGGCGGTATCGGTCTTAACCGTGAAAAACCGGCTGAATTGTTCTACGACAACTTAATGATGGGAACCCAGTTGATTCATGCATCCTATCAAGCGGTCGTAGAAAAATTCGTCTGCGTTGGCACCATCTGCGCCTATCCCAAATTTACCCCAGTTCCATTTAAAGAAGATGACCTGTGGGAAGGTTACCCGGAAGAAACCAACGCCCCTTACGGAATCGCAAAAAAAGCCCTTCTCGTCCAACTACAGGCTTACCGCCAGCAATACGGCTTTAATGGCATTTACCTGCTACCCGTGAATCTGTACGGACCAGAGGATAACTTTGACACCAGAAGTTCTCACGTTATTCCAGCACTCATTCGCAAAGTTCACGAAGCCCAAATAAAGGGAGAAAAGAAACTCCCAGTTTGGGGTGATGGTAGTCCTACCCGCGAGTTTCTGTATTCAGAAGACGCAGCGCGGGGTATTGTCATGGGGACTCAATTCTATAGCGATGCTGAACCCGTTAACTTGGGAACTGGTCATGAAATCTCCATCCGCGACTTGATCAATCTTATTTGTGAGTTGATGGAGTTTGATGGCGAAATTGTTTGGGAAACAGACAAACCCAACGGTCAACCGCGTCGCTGTTTAGATACCGAACGGGCGAAGAAAGCCTTTGGATTCACAGCTCAAATAGAGTTCAAGCAAGGGTTGAAGAATACGATTGAGTGGTGGCGTCAGCACGGCGCATAGTTGACCTGAAAGGCTCAGATTCCCGACTTCTTGAAGAAGTCGGGAATCTTGTTGTTCACACACATAAAATTGTCGCGAATACTTCTTAACGTGAGTTCTTTCAAAGTCAAAGCAGACCTCACCCCAAACCCGTCTCCTACGAGGAGAGGGGCTTTAAACCCTGATTCTAATGTTGCTCCTCCCTCTCCTAAAAGGAGAGGGAGGTTGGGAGGGTGAGGTTTTTCGAACTCACGTCTTCTTAACTGAACGCTATTGATTCAAAAATTCAATTTTAGGAAAATTTCAGATTTGTGCTGTCTAGCCCATTCAATGTCCCAATCCACAAATCCAAGGCTGCGGTAAAGTTTTGATGCGACCTCGTTACCTTGCTGATAACTCGTCGCGATTAACTCAACTTCTGGGTGCAGCTTGAGACGCCTTATCACCTCCAGCATAGCCGCTCGTCCGTAGCCCTTCCGTTGATATTTATGGTCAATCATGAGGCGAAGAATAAAACCAACTCCAGCCGTGATTTCGTACATTGTAAAGCCGACCATTGCTAACTGAGGCTGTTCCCAACCCGCAACTTCAGCATCATAAACAGCTAAGGGAAACAAATTTGGGTTCACGTAAGCCTCAGCTAATGATTTCACGTTTGAAGCCACAAGCCCCTTTTGAGATTCGTCCACTTCCAAGCTGATGCATTCTCGGAAATTATCAAGCGTGACTTTACGTAAATGTACCTTAGCCAAGCATCCTCCTTTTCCTCGATACCTAATTTACAATTAGAACGCACAATGCCGTCTAAGAAATAAGCTTTTTAATAAACCTGTGGAGAAAGTTGATCATCAACTAAAGAAAAAAGAATTACGAAAATCGCTACTCAAAACACGTCAATCAATGCCCGTGGCAGAGTGGAAACAAAAGAGCCATCTTATCTGCCAAAATCTTTTAAACTCTCCCCAATTTAACCAAGCAAAAACAATACTCGCTTATTTTAGCTTTCGTCAAGAACCAGACTTAAGCCTTTTATTTACAGATACCTCTCACCGATGGGGTTTTCCTCGCTGCGTTGGTTACTCGCTTTGCTGGCATATTTGTACACATCAAGGCTCTGTAATAACTGGGTGTTATGGAATTCCTGAACCCCAGCCTGACGCGCCAACCATAGTTCCTGAGGAAGTTGATTTAATTCTTATTCCCTGTGTTGCTTGCGACTATCAAGGATATCGCTTGGGTTATGGCGGAGGATATTATGACCGTATGCTGAGTTCTCCTGAATGGGCAAACAAGCCTACCATTGGCATTGTGTTTGAATTTGGCTATTTGCCAGAATTACCTGTTGAACCGTGGGATAAACCGTTACAGGGCGTGTGTACGGAATTTGGGTTGAACCCACTACAAATTATTAAATTTTAAGCAGATGACTCATTTAAAAATCCAAAATCGGGTTTGGACATATGGGCTATTAGGGGCTATAGCAATACTGACGCTGTTTCCCCTGTTATGGCTTATTAGTACAGCGTTGAAATCCTCAACAGAAAATATTTTTCAATTTCCGCCCCAGTTGTTGCCAAGCCAACCAACCATCGAGAATTTTGTCAATGTTTGGCAAACCAACCCCTTTGGACAATACCTGTTTAACAGTACCTTGGTGGCAGTGCTAACTGTGTGCTTGAATCTGATTTTTTGCGCTTTGGCTGCTTACCCATTAGCAAGGCTTTCATTTCCTGGAAGAGACTGGATTTTTATTGCGATTGTTTCCACGATTATGATTCCCTTCCAAATCGTGATGATTCCGCTGTACATTTTGACAGTCCAGTTGGGTTTGAGAAATACATATTTGGGAATGATTTTTCCTAGCTTGGCTTCTGCTTTTGGGATTTTTCTGTTGCGACAAGCTTTTATGAGTGTTCCCAAAGAGATGGAAGAAGCTGCACGTATGGATGGTTGTTCGGAGTTAGGTATATGGTGGTTCGTCATGCTTCCAGCAATTGGTCCTGCACTTGTCACTCTGGCAATTTTCGTATTTATCGGTTCTTGGAGTGACTTTCTTTGGCCCTTAATTGTCATTCAAGACGAAAACTTATACACCCTTCCTTTAGGAGTCGCGAAGCTGGCGGGTACATTTTCCTTGAACTGGCGGTTGGTAGCTGCAGGCTCAGTTATTTCTATCGCTCCAGTACTATTATTATTCCTGTTTGTACAACGCTACATTGTTCCCACAGAAACTGGTAGCGGTGTTAAAGGTTAAGGCTTTGGTGAAATTTTTGTAGTGGACGGAGCAGTTCGAGGTAACGCATTTTGGGAGGGTGATTGAGTAGGTTGGTTCCGAACCGATGTCATATCAAAAAATACGTATATTAAAACTGCCACCAGTAGACTAGTGATAATACCAAAGCCTATTCCCAGCAGCAAAATGGAGTTTTTATTTAATGCCAAAGAACCATTATCAGCGTTTTTGTCTTTGGCGATAACTTGTTGAGGTTGAACTTCGGGCGATCGCTCAATTAACGTTTGGTGTTCCTCAACTGGAATAAAAGGTAGCAAACAACCATTACCATTATCAGCGCTTTTGTCTTTAGCGACGACTTGTTGAGGTTGAACTTCGGGCGATCGCTCAATTAACGTTTGGTGTTCCTCAACTGGAATCAAAGGTAGCAAAGAACCATTGTCAACGCTTTTGTCTTTGGCGAGGATTTCTTGAGGTTCGACTGGCAATGGTAGCTCAATTAACCTCTCGTGTTCCTTGACTGGGATGAATAAATCTGTCAATTTCCCCTGCTTAAGGTTCATATGAATTTGTTGACGGACTTCCCAGGAAATGACCACTCCAGGTCTCGCTTCCTGGTAACTATTCACGTCTTTTAAAATCAGGGGTTTTAGGGAATTTGAAAAGCTGTGGTGGTCTACCAGTTCTACTGGTCCCTTTTGCAAGCAAGCGCAAATTTTTTCAATGCAGAAAGCGTTCAGTGGTTCCCTTAGGTGGTAGCAAATAAAGTGCGGTATATGGCAGCGATCAATGTCATCCCTCTCATCGTTGTACACCCAGCCAAACAGCCAATCTTCTGGAGTAATCTGAAGAAGATAAGCAGCCCTGTAACTATGGTTTTCATGCTCAAAAGCATTCCAGTATCGGTAAACTACGTGTTTAAGGAAGGTTTGCTCAATATCTAAGGGAACTTGCTCACTAGTCACCAGCGCAAAGCCCACACAGGAGAAGCTAGTATAAACTAGTTGGTTGACGGACAAATCCATGCTGAATAGCAATCATGATAAATGAAGGTAGCGTTCCTTCGTGCACGAATAGTACTCCCATTTAAAGGTAGCTGCATACACTAACAAAACCATACGAATCTAGCGAACTCCAATAAACCCAGCCTGCTCAATTGCCTTTTGTCCTTGGTCGGTCAGTAAAAGTCTGGCGTAGCCTTCCCCAGCCTGCTGTTCCCGATTGTTGTTATGCTTAATAATTACAAACAAGTTAGTGGTCAGTGGATAGCTGCCATTTTTGATGGCTTCAGTATTAACTTGGTTGCGCTTATGCAAGCACTCTTGGGTTGGCACTTGTGGTTCGCGGTAAGGAGCAATGAGCCTACTAGGAGTGTGACCCAGTGGTAAAGACTTCACACTACATTGAGGTACGACTGTACGAGCAGAAGCGTAATACAAACCGCCAGGGGTTTTACTAAGTTTCCGTACCGCTTCTGTAGTGGAATAGACATACTGCACTTGGGAGCTAAACGCTTGATTCTGCAAGTCTTTTTTATCTGAAAAATTATCTGAAAATATTACAGTGTCTGCATCTTGAGGACGTTGGGCAAAAGGAGTGATCGGTAGATCTGGTCCTCCTACCTCTTTCCAATTAGTAATTTGTCCCAGATAAATCTGTTGCAATTGGTCAATCGTTAAACCGGGTACCTTGAGGGATGGGTTAACTACCACCGCTATCCCATCAATACCAACTTGACGTTGCTCAAGTGTAAAGCCTCGCTGCTTGGCTGTGGTATATTCTGTAGTTGTTAACGGACGGGAAGACTGGGCAAAGTCCAATTGCCCGTCAAGCAACATACGAATGCCGGAACCAGAACCAGGATTGCTGTTAGTAGGTTCTACGTAGCGCAACTGTAGTTCTGGGCGATCGCTTTGGATTTGAGAATCTACCAATTGCCGAATAGGTGCCCAGGCTGTACTCCCACCGTATTTGAATGAGCCGATTGGCATATTCGCAACTGTCCCAAAGCCTGAAGTATCAATTGAGGCAGTGTTTGAACTTTGACTAGATATATTGTTGCTGCTAACCCACAAGCGTGGTCGTACCAGCAACCAAAACAGCCCGCCAATTACCAGAATTGTCAAGACTTTGCCAATAATTAAGCCTCTGAGAAAGAGTGCGATTTCTGAGCTAATTACGAGTTTTTTTCGGTTTGTATTATCCATATTATTTGTATTAACCCTCCTAGGGGGAAGCTACAGGGTAAACGCATCTTATGTTTCAAGCGCCCATTGAACAAGATTAGTTATACCGTCGCTACTTTTCGCCGCAATCAATGCAGAAATGATTTCTTTTCTAGATTTGTTAAAAAAGTTTAAAAAAGTGATTCTCGCTCGGTCGGCAAACTGATTCTCAATGTTGAAGTAAATGCACGCTTTTTGTGGCAATTTGACTTGGTAAATCGTGTAGGCAAGTGTTGAACTTTAGCCTACTTCTATTGCCTATACTATTGCCTATAAATATATGAGAGTATTATATCTTGCATCAAGCAACCACAGATGAGAAAAAAAAGCGTAGCAAACAAATCGGTGAAAATTTTCCTCTGCTGCTCAAGAACTGCTTATTTTGATCACCTTGTCCCCACCACCAATAAGCACAAACGATAGAATCGCAATGGTGCTCTCTAATCCATCCCCAACTTGATGAAAGGCGATCGCAAACCAACCCCCCAACTCACCTTACCCACGTTTCAACGCCCTGAATTACTCGCCCCCGCAGGTAATTGGGACTGTGCCAAAGCTGCTGTGGAAAATGGGGCAGATTCTATATACTTTGGATTGGATCGCTTCAATGCGCGAATGCGGGCGCAAAATTTCACGGAGGCTGACTTACCCAAGTTGATGGAATTTCTGCACTGTCGAGGCGTTAAGGGATATGTAACTCTTAATACGCTCGTTTTTCCGCAGGAACTCAGAGAGGCAGAGCAGTATTTACGCTCAATTATTGCAGCCGGTGTAGATGCAGTAATTGTTCAAGATGTAGGTATTTGTCGTCTTATTCGTCACTTTTCGCCAGATTTTCCTATCCATGCTTCCACCCAAATGACCATCACCAGTGCCGCAGGGGTGGAATTTGCCAAATCCCTCGGTTGTCAGTTGGTAGTACTTGCTCGTGAATGTTCCCTTGAGGAAATCGAGAAAATTCAGCGTCAGCTTGTAGAGACGTTGGATACAAAATCTCTACCTTTGGAAGTCTTTGTTCACGGTGCCTTATGCGTAGCATATTCCGGTCAATGTTTGACCAGTGAAGCGCTAGGCGGACGTTCTGCGAACCGTGGCGAATGTGCCCAAGCTTGCCGGATGCCCTACGAATTAATATCTGATGGTCAAGCTGTAGATTTGGGAAATCGCAAATATCTGCTCAGTCCTCAAGACTTGGCAGGGTTAGAGGTGCTGCCAGAATTGGTGAAAGCAGGGGTTAGTTGTCTCAAGATTGAAGGTCGCTTGAAAACACCTGAGTATGTGGCTAATGTTACACAGGTTTATCGACAAGCGCTGGATAAGGTGATGGCGAATTTAAAAAATGTAGAACTCTCGGATGCAACGTCTCCACAAGCACCGGAACAACAAAGGCACAACTTGGAGATGGCGTTTTCTCGTGGACTGTATACAGGTTGGTTTCGCGGAATCAACAATCAAGAACTGGTTCATGCTCACTTTGGTAAAAAGCGTGGAGTTTACTTGGGCGAAGTCACCCGCATCAGCAACGAAAAGGTGATAGTACGGCTACAAGCCCCGATTAAGCCTGGAGACGGTGTTGTTTTTGATTGCGGTCATCCGGAAGCGCAGGAAGAAGGCGGTCGAATTTATGCGGTGGAACATAAAGGAAAACAAGCAGTGCTAACCTTTGGTCGCCATAACCTCAACCTGCGACGGATACACGTAGGGGACAAGGTTTGGAAAACCAGCGATCCAGAACTTGATAAGCAACTGCGTCAGAGTTTTGCTGGAGAAAATCCGCAATTTCAGCGTCCAATTCATATAGAGGTTTATGGAGAAGTTGGTCAATCCTTAGGGGCGATCGCCCGCGACGAACTCGGTCATGTTGTCCAGGTAGAATCTGCAATGCCCCTTGAAGAGGCGCACACCAAACCCTTCACCACAGAACGTTTACAAGAACAGTTTGGTCGTCTCGGTAACACTCCCTTCTGTTTGGGAACTTTGACAAATCATCTCAAAGACGCAGTCATGGTACCCGTGAGTGAGTTGAACCGAATGCGACGCGAAATTGTAACGCAGTTAGAAAATTTGCGTTCCCAACCTAAACGCTGGCAATTACACTCAAGCGGTTCTCTAAAAGACTTACTTCCTTCCCCCTCCCTCCCTCCCTCCCTCCCTCCCTCTCTCGTTGTACTCGTCCGAACCTTGAAACAACTACAAGCTGCACTGTCCGCCGGAATCGAAACACTCTACTGTGAATTTGAAGACCCTCGTGCTTACCGGGAAGCAGTCCGGATGGTACGTCGGGCAAAGAATGAAGATGGAAGAATGAAGAATCAAGATGGAAGAATGAAGAATGAAAATGGAAGAATAAAGAATAAAAATATTGCTTCCTCTTCAATCTTGTCTGCTGATTCTTCATCTCCCACTATTTGGGTTGCGCCTCCAAGAATTACCAAACCAGGAGAAAACTGGATTTTGCAGCAAGTGCGTTCCTGCGAGGCGGATGGCTATTTGGTGCGGAACTATGACCAACTCCAGTTTTTTGCTAATGACCGTTGCATCGGCGATTTCTCTCTCAACGTTGCGAATGCCTTAACAGCAGACTACTTTAAGCATCAATTTGGTTTGGAACGGGTGACAGCGTCTTACGATTTGAACATCACCCAATTGCAAGACCTGCTGACAAGTTGCCCACCCCACTGGTTTGAGGTGACAATTCATCAACATATGCCCATGTTCCATATGGAACATTGTGTATTTTGTGCCTTCCTATCTCAAGGGACTGACTACACCAACTGCGGACGCCCTTGTGAAAAGCATTCTGTGAAATTGCGGGATAGAGTGGGGACAGAACATATCCTCCAAGCTGATGTCGGCTGTCGAAATACTGTATTTAATGGTACGGCTCAAACAGGAGCAGAATACGTACAGAACCTGATAGAGCTTGGTGTGCGACATTTGCGTATCGAATTTGTGAATGAAACACCTGAAGAAGTGACACAAACGATATATCGCTATCAGCAACTATTGCGGGGCGAAATCACAGGCTCTCAACTCTGGCGAGAGTTAAAATTGCAAAATCAGCTTGGTGTGACTCGCGGTCCAATGGGAGTGAATACAAGTCGCTGATCAGGTGTACAGAGTGAAAATCAAGACACAAAACACAAAATATCCCTACCTAATATTTCCGCTACTGAATCTGTTTGTTGAGTGACGTTATTATTTTGGGCATCTAGAATAGAAAATATATCTAAAGTATAATCAAGGAATATATCTAGAGCAGGATGCCAAAGTTTATGAATTTGACCCTCAACCTGGAGGCGGAATTTTATTTTCAACAAGGATTACGCCGGAACAAAGCAGCAAAATTTGAAGCAGCAATAGCGAGTTTTGACAAAGCTCTTAGGTGTAAACCAGATTATCCAGAAGCCTTATCTCAAAAAGGCTTTGCTCTAGGTTCCTTGGGTCATCATGAAGATGCGATCGCTTGCTTTGACCAAAGCCTAAAATTACAATGGAATGGTTGCTGGGTTTGGCACAACCGGGGAATCGCGTTAGGTAAATTAGAACGCTACGTTGAAGCAATTAACAGCTTTGACTGTGCCTTAGAATTGAATCCAAATGCCGCTACTATCTGGCATAATCGCGGTATTACCTTGTGTGACTGGGGACACTATGCAAAAGCAGTGAAAAGTTTTGAGCGCACTTTGAAGTTGCAACCAAATGCTTACTGGGCATGGAACAACAAAGGCAATGCTCTCAAACAGCTAGGATATTATAAAGAAGCTCTTGACAGCTACGACCGTGCTATTGAGTTTGACCCTGATAATGTGATGGCGTGGCAAAATCGAGGCATGAGTTTGCTCGAATGGGGGCGTTACGAAAAGGCGCTTGCAACCTTTGATCGAGTTATAGGAATTCAACCCAACCACGAGAAAGCTTGGTTAAATCGGGCTATCGTTTTGGAAAAATTACGGCGTTATCCGGAAGCGATCGCAAGCTACAAACAAGCAGCCCAGTTGCAACCATGCGACGATACCATCTGGTACAACAAAGCTCGTTGCTATGCTATGGAGAATAATATTGAAGAGGCAATTAACAACTTACAACGAGCAATTCTTTTGTGTCCAGATAAATATCTACAAATTCTTAGAAATAGCTCCGAATTTGATAAAATTCGTAAGGATGAACGCTTTCAGGCTATGTTTCAAGAGCAAAATTATTAGCCTGTTGACGGTTGACAGTTAACGGTTAACTGTCAACAACCCTATGACTCGTTTTCCTAAAATTAACTTAATTAGGAATTTAGAAGCACAACGACTTCTAAACTAGACCAACGTTCGCGCAATACTCCAGCAAGTGCGCGTAAACCCCATACTTCACCACGACGATGACCGACGGCGATCGCCCCAATTTTCGTTTCTTGCACTGCTTGTTCGGCTGGCTGTCGTAACTGTCCGGTAATGTAAACACTAGCACCACGGGTTGCTGCTTCACGCACGAGCAAGTGCGTCATTGCACCAACAACAGCAATTCGTGTCACTTCAGCGGGTTCTGCTGGACGTATTTGCTCGTATCCGCCAAATATTTGATTGACACAATTACATAAATGAGCAAAGCTTTGAGTCGGAACCTGTCCAATCATACCGATTGCTCTAGCGTCTTTCTCTCCCAGCACTTGTAAACCAGACATTCCCAAGATTTCTGCCAACCTGGGATTGAAAGAAAATGTCAAGCGCTCATCAAATGGTAAATGATAAGAAATGACGCCAATATCTGGTGCAAGTTGTTCGGGTTCAAGTTTCCAAGGACGATGTAGGAACAGCGCGTCTAAGTTTTGAGTTCTTACCCATTTGTGTAACTGCGCCGACGGTTCTAAGAGTAACCCCAAACGTTTAACAGGACGTGTTGAAGGCAAATACACACCGCCTCTTTCCTCTTGAGAGTGTAGCTCAACAGCAAAGAATTGGTTGAGAAATTCTGCAATATCTTCTAAAAAAATCGAATTGCTTCCAGTCGTCATCAGTTGGGGGCGATCGCTACAATAGACTCTTGCATTTATTCCAAAAAAATGAATAATTAACTGCAGATAAATGCATATGCAATTTTTCACCACACGTTTTATTTTTAAGGCAGGTCTAATAGCATTGACGACATTCCTAGTAATGATATAGCATTCCTATCTGAGTTGTGAACAAGACTTTTTTATGGAACCACACGAGCCAAGAGAGAACGCAGAGGAAGAGGAAACAGAGAATGTTCATAAATCATTTAGGTTTGCTATATCACCGCTCAATTACCGACAAATCCTCGAAAACCCTACACTGATAAGTCGTTACGCTAAAGTTCTACAATTAACGATTACCAATCACCCCTTTATTTTGGCGAATAAAGACTCATACTGAGCAGCTACTGGTTGGGGTAGGGGAAGTAAAAATTCACTTTTCTCTAAAACTTCAGAATTAACAAGTAACAAACTGCGTAATGATTCTTGGAAATCAGACGCAGCAATGTCTATAGGAATTGGTGAATTCGTTTTGGTCAGCAAAGAAATTTCTTTAGCAATGCCAGGATTTAAACAAAAATCTATCCATTCATATAACAAAGCTTGCTTATCTTGACCAAAAGGATTTACCCATACATCTGCCCAAAGTGCTGTTCCTGACTGGGGAACCACTGTAGCAAGTTGCGGGTAGCGCCCAATCACTCGTACTACATCGCTTGACCAACCAACTGCTAGCCAAGTATCCCCAATAATCAGAGGTTCCAAATACCGAGTAGAATCGTAGAATTTTACCTGTTGGTTTAATGAGTGCAGTTCCTTTTCCAAGTTTGGAACTGTATCTAAATTCTTTGTGTTATAAGATTTTCCCAGCTTTTTTAAAACCAAACCAATCACTTCCCGTGGTTGATTCAAAAGAGAAATGCGCCCTTGCAATTCATTTCGCCACAACTCACTCCAATCTTTTGGTGTCCAACCCAATTCTTGGAACTTGTCTCGGCGATAAACCATCACCGTACTACCCCAACGGTAAGGAACAGCCCAAACTTTTCCTTGAGGATCAACTAGACCTTGGTCGTTACGCGTCACCAATTCCTGCCATTGTTTGGGTAAAGCAGACCACTGTTTTATCTTTGCCACTTCTAGTGGTTGTATAAGTTTCTTCTCAATGGCTAAGTCTATCCAGTAATCTCCTAGTGTTACTAGGTCAGGGAAGGTAGCTTTTTGGGATTGGGCAAATCGTAAGAAGCGACGCCATCCTTGCTCATCGTTGGTATTTGGTTTCTTCTGCAAGGAGTGCAATTGTTCAAATAAATCCTGTAACTTCTCTACAGGAGCAAACTTTAACTGCACCTTTTGCTGCAAACCTTTGCTGAATTGATTAACCACCTGACCAGGGATAGAACCTTTTAACAGTTGCACGTTTAGTGTCACCTGTTTGTTGCCACCACACCCAGCAAGCAGTTGTGAAAGCGCTACAGTACCTATACCTAGCAAAAAAGAACGTCGCTCCATTGATTTTGACTTTTAGAGTGGAAAAGCGTGATTTAGTAGCAGTTTCACCAAATCCAAGTGTAGCAAGAATGAAGCCAAACGTTCTGATTGCTTCTATCTTTGGGTGTGCAACACAAAACTTACTCAAATCGCTCAAGTCGCATAACTCAAAGCTTTTAAAAGAAAAACTACAACAATGGGTGGAAGACGGGGAGCGAAATATACACAAATGAGCGAATTGTTAAGTAGCGCTTCTTGTGACTTAGCACTGATGAAACATTAAGCACGAGTACTTATGAAAATAAATTAAAAAAATTAATTTTTTTAAACACAAAACTTTAGTAATACTTCTGTAAATTGTGTAGATATATTTCCAAATCCAGATTTAAGTATTGCATTTCAACAGAACATATCAAAAGTTAAAAAAATCATAAGTATAGTTAACCTGCCCAAGAGATTGAATACTATAGAGATAGACAAACGGATGAGGGTATTAAATGGAGCCATTACAAAAGCAGGTCCTGACTTTGAGTCAAAAATTGGATGCCCTCTACCAGGTGATTGGGCAGCTTGATAGTAAAGTTTCTCGAGCTTTATCAGAAGGTTGCTTAGTAAAAACACAAGAGGCTGACGATAACTTCCTGGAAAACAGTGACACAAGGCGTTATCAGTTAAAAGGACAGATAAGTTTCAATTCAGAGCTTGAACACAAGGATGTCATCGCAGATGGCATGTATTTAGACACTAATCTTCAAGGCGGAGATAGACATTTAACCCCAGAAATTCAAATCCAACGGCTGACAGCACAATTAACAGCCGCATATAATCGCATTGCTGCTTTGGAAGAGCAATTACTGCTAAAAAGAATTCACTCTTAAGCAAAAAACTCAGAAAGGCGTCAAAACTCAGAATAGGTTTTTCGACCATTTTTTTATGAGTTTACTGTATGCTTGCTGACTTTACAAAAACTACATGGAAAACCCACCTCACGCGCGGGATGTGGATTAATACCCTGCTCTTAAAGGCTGTTCTTAAGCAAAAAGAAAATTCTTTTAAAGCTCGTTAGATTCAGAATTGTAAGTTCGTAATTCTGAATTCTTTTGATATTGCTCTAATTGAGCTTCAATGGCTTCCAAAAGTTGATGTTGTTGCCAACCTCGGCTCAAATGAGCAGCTATACAAGCGCCTCCAGCACCGACACCTTCTTTGACAAAACCCTGCTCGTAAGCTCTTAGTTGCGGATAAGAGGAATTAGTGAAACTTAGCCCAGTCGCTAGTAACGGCGGAGTCACTCCGTCAGGAGTTATGCTGCTCCTACCCACTAGCCGGGCTAATTCTATTGTGCTACCCGTTGGGTCTTCTGCTACCCAACGGGTTGTTCCGATGACGACTTCTTCTGGTCGCCAAGATAAGGCGTAAGCTTGAGCAATAGCACACATGAGAGCATAAACGGCAAGCATTTGCGTCCCACCAGCAAGCAAAACGCCACAACTGCGACTTAGAGCGATCGCCATCCCAGCGACTACAACTTGCATGGGATCGCCTACTGCAGCCACAAGTTCCAGGGGATCATGTGGGGGGGATGAGGGAGTGAGGGAGTGAGGGAGTGAGGGTTCGGAGGGGGATGAGGGAAAAACTCGTAATTTTGAATTGATTTGTTCGCGACTCCTCATCCTTTCCAGCCCAGCTTGCACCACAGCCCACTTTTGCTCATGATTGCAAATGGGGTGGCTGCTGTTGACTTTTCCTCCTGCTGGTATGCCTAAGCCAGTTAAAATTGCCAGGGCGGTTGTCGTTCCTCCTACGACACACTCGCTTAAAATGAAGTACCCGTTTTCGGTTTTGCTACTTAGTCGTTCACCCCAAACCAGCCCTTGTTTGAACAAGTGGTGTACGGTTGCTAGTTCCATAGCAGCACCTTGACTCAAACACTGAGCCGGATAGCCACCTAAATCAATGGCTGGGACAGCAGGAGGCTGAGGTAAACCAGCATTGAATAAATAAACCGGAATATTTAGTGCTTCAACCACGGCGCGGGAAATGAAGACAGGGGAAGCCCCAGCCGCTAATGGTGGTAAAGGATACTTCGGCTTATGTACAGAACCGTAGTATAAAAATTCAGCATCCGCACAAGCCGTGTATTTCCTATCTTCTGGAGTGCGACCTGCTGCGGAAATTCCCTCAATCAAACCAGTTTCGGTAAATCCTAGAACACAGGCAAATATGGGTAAACAACCGCGATACTTAGCTGTCCATTGCTGAGCCTGTTCAATCTGAGTATAAATGCGAATAAAGTCATTAGTCATGAGTCATTAGTTAAGAATTATTCAAATAATGACAAATGACCGATAACAATTTTATTTTGAATTTTGAATTTTGAATTTTGAATTCCCCTTAGGGGGACTATTCTTCATAATCCATAATCACTTGCACCCAGCGTGGAGGGCGAGGGATGGGGTTGCCTAGGCGATCCAACAGTAGCCATGCTGCTACGTGTACCGTGAATAGGTAGATAAAGTTGTTGACAAGAATTAAGGCGATCGCCCCGACTTGAATCAAAAATACGCTGGGACTTGCCAAAATGCCCAGCCTAAGGAATAACCACTCGATAAAATCCGTCACCTGGTTAATGATGTAAATCCAAAAATCTTCATTAGAGAGTACCGACATCAACCACACCCGAAAAAACACTCCTATGGTGCCTAGCAGCGCCCCCAAGGTGATGGAAACAATCCAAGGAACACGGCGATTCCATGTTGCTCCCAAAAGTACGCCCATGAAGGCAAAGGGCATGACAAACAGCAAACTCCGGACTGGTCCCATTAGCACCGAAAGCAGCAACCCGGATGTCACTGCTGCCATCCATGCTGCTCGTTTGCCCCAACGAAGGTACACCAGAGCGATCGGCACGGGGAAGAATATCCGTAACAGAGGTCCCAAAGGAAAGTAAAAATTAATAAACCAGATTAAGCTAGCGGTGCTAGCTAAAAACGCCGTTTCCACGATTCTCAACGGCGCTTCCAGCTTCATTGAGGTCTTATTAAAGTCTTTTGTTTGCCTAACCATTCATTTACTCGGGGGTTGAAATCAGAAGAACACAGAACTCAGTTATCAATTCACTGTTGACACTACAGAGTTCTGAGTTCTTTTTTGGGAGACTGTTAAACAATCATTCTTTCTAAGGCTGACAAATCGGGAATACAAATTACGTCCTGCTCCCGTTTAATCAAGCCTTTTTTTTCCAGCCTTGTCAATACTCGTGTGACTGTTTCTCGTGCCAGTCCGCTCAAACTACTCAATTCCCGGTGAGGTAAATTGGGAATTTTGATTCCCCCTTCCGCTTTCTTTCCCTGTCCCTCGGCTAAAAACAATAACGTGTCTGCTACCCGCGACTGACTGTCAGATTCCCTTAACCGCAATCGCCGATTCACTTGCCGTAACCGACGTGCCATCAGTTGCGCCAATCGGACTCCCGCCATTGGTTCTGTTTGAAGTAACTTGAGAAAATCTTGTGCTGGCATACTACCAATCACTGTGGAAGTCAGGGTAATGACATCGGTGGAACGAGGCACTTCATCAAGAGCTGCCATTTCACCAAACAATTCTCCCTTACCAAGAATATTTAGCGTTACTTCTTTGCCTTCCAGATTATAAGTACGTATTTTTACCCATCCCTCTACAATAAAATATACGGATCCCCCCCAGTCATTCTCCAACAAAATCACTTGATTAGCTGGGTGAGTGCGGCTTACTAAATGGGTCAGAGCTTGTTCTACAACGGTTTCTGGTAACCCTTGAAAAAACGGTGCCAAGTGCATCAGAGGATTGGTAGTTGCTTGTACGCTATACCGGTCTTCCATTACGAGATTTTTCTGATATAAGCTGCAATATACAAAAAAATAACAGTACCTTTATTAGCCTAAGCTATCAAAGTACAGCCACTAAAATCTAAAAATAGACTAAGTTACACAATAAAGCGAGCCAAGCGTTTTTTATAAAAAGTATTAAGTTACAGCTTAAAATTTGGCTAAAGTTTTGCAACAAAGGGTGTAGGGCTTGCAGTTCCGTGGTTGGGGAATAGTAGCAGTATGAAAGGAGTCAAAATTCAGCTTAGGACTCCGCCCACGAGGGAATGGAGTTTCACAAATGTTGAAATGTTCGCCTGTCCTTGAAATGCAGCCCGCCTTGTAACATTGATTCATCCGTCGAACCGGACAACCAATCGCAAGTCTTTGTCATTCTGACTCCTGACTTGTGAATTTTTTTTACTAAAGATTACTACTTAAAACTATAGACCAAATTAGATAAATAATACTCATAAACCCCGTCCACTTTGAAAACTGGAGTTTTTCCAAAGGGCATATTATTCGGTTGTAGCTTGAGTTGTAAGCTGTACCCTAATTAATTACAAAAAACTACGGTTCTCAAGGTAGACGAGGTTTAGTAATTAATTTTTGCTAACCTATAATTTTTACCTGTTTTCCGTAAGCCACGACCGACTATTTCCTGCGGCAAAGACTGTCCACTCCTACGAGAAGCCGCTATGCATTATGTAGATCAAGGTTAATTGACAAATTTAATTGACAAATATAGCAGTTCTCCTTTAGATGAAGTACAAGTTCGTAGTCATCGCTGTCTTCGATTAAAGAGCTAGGGTGTCTTGCGCTCAATTCCAAATCGCCATAATATTGCTGGACGCCCACATGATGCATAAATAGTGGCAACCGTTGAAAAATTTCTATAATCACCTGACTTAAAGTTCTAGATAAGGTAAATTAACGTGACTTCTCGCGCAGCAGAAACTCAACAACTGATTGCAGATATTGACCGCTTAATAACCAACAAGCGCCTGTCTAGGTTTCTCTCCACTCAAGCCTCAGAACCACGACAGGTTTTAGAACGAATTCGCGATTTCTTAGTCAGTTTATCGGAAAATGATGCCCAAACCCAGCCACAGCGATCGCCTCTAGTGGCAAAATTTGTTGAACACGGTTCTGACCAGTCCTTACCGCAGCAGAATGAAGAGCAAGAGGAAGGTGCTTATGTTGTGGCGGGACAAGAAAGCAACCTATTAGCAGCAGTGCTTGCGCCTTTACAAGAAGAAATAAAAACACTCTTGCAAGAACGGGCAAATCTTGTAGAGGAAATCAGGCAATTAGAACAAAAGCGTCTGCATAACTACTCTCTAGCACAGCAATTAGCGAATCAGGAGCAAATAATTTCAGAATTTTTGCAGGTTCTCAGCAGTCGTGTTGTGCCTACAACACCACAAGTTGCGGAAACTACAACAAGTTCTGAAATGCCGCAGTTTTTCAAAATTGATACTGCTCCTTCTTTGTTTGCAAGTGATGAGGATTATACAGAACCTGCAACCGCTTCGACTCCACCCGCTCAAATCGAGCATTTGTCAAGGCTTGCTAGGGATCTGGATCAAAAGTTACTGGCTCTCGATGGAACTGTGAATGTTGTCTTTGAGGCATTACAACGCAATATTCACACTTATCACGAGTCCTTGTCTCAAGCATTGGCAAGAATGCACAGCACAGGAGTGCAAGGCGAACAGTTGTTAGCAAGCTTAATCAGTAATTTGACTTCTCAGTTGCAGAAACCAATTTTGATCAATGAACCGTTAAAGGATCTAAAAGATGAAACCGCAACAGAATCTCAAGAGTTAGTTGAATTTCAACAAGCAGAAGCTTCATCCTCACTCACGGAAAATCAATCTGTAAGCCCAGAAGCACAAGAGACTGGTAGTACATCTGATTTGGATACACTGTTTCAGCATACGCAAGACGAGCAAAGCTCTACTATAGAGACTCCTAATACGAGTGCCATACATCGGCTGAGTTCCGGGTTAATTCGTGATGAAGTAGACCAGCTTTACGCCAGTTTGTTTGGTATCGAGGTAACAAATGATACGGATAATTTACCTGCTAACAATAATGAAGTTATAAATGTAAATGAGATATTTGAGCCAACAGTAACCTCATCTGAGACAGATGTGGCAACAGAGACTACCGATAGATTATCTGCGCCTACCTCTACTGAGATCAATGAGTTCTTTGAAGAGCCAACGATAACGCCACCTGCTGTGACAACGGATCAACAGGCGGATGTCACTGATAAATTACCTGCGCCTGTCACTAATGAAAATAAAGTTACAATTCTTACAGATGATTTATTTGAAGCAACAGTAACCCCACTGCCAACAAATGAGGTTACAGATGTCACAACTCAGTTGTCTATTGAGCCAACAGTAAACCCGCCTGCTGAAACTCCACCAGCAAGTGCAACTGATCAGCTACCATCAGAGGATTTCCTGTATGAAGTCACTTTTGTTGCCCCGGAACTGGCAACGCATGAAGCCAGCAATATCACAGATGAGTTATCTGAAAATGTCACAGCTGCTTCTTCGGTGTCTCATCTCTCTGAAACTTCACTAGAAGCTGCAACAAATCAACAAAAGGCTGTCAATGGTGCGGTTGAGCTTCCCGACCCTTGGTTGGAGGAACCCGAAGCAGGTCTTTTGGAACCAAGGAGCAATGACGCTAAAGATACACAAGATGTTCCATTAGAACCAACAGAACAATTCTCCACACCTCAGGAAAATAGATTTGCAGAGTTACCGCCTGGAAGCGATCGTGATCGCGTAACGTCTCCGGATGACTTAGCCGGACAAAAGCCTAATCGCCCTGAGATTGTTTCTTTGGCAACCAGTACCAGCTCAGTTACTCCAGCAAGTGAAGATACAATTACAGACCTGAGTCAGCTACTGCTTGCTATAAGTGATGGCGAACAGTTGCTTGAAGTGTCATCTTCTGCTGAAGCAGTAACCACACCCGCCGCTTCAAGCGAAACTTCACAACTCGAGATTCAAAATCCTAATTTACAGCAGTCTTCAAATAATAACATTCCCGCTTCGCCACAGGAAAATTTGCTATTTCAAGAAGAACAATCTACAGAAATAGTTGATATTTCCTTGGAAGAAGCACAGTTGCAGCAATTGGAACAGGATTTGGCGAGTTTTGATGGGGAAATAAATGCTCTGTTGCAGCCCTTAACTCAGCCAGAAAATTTAGAAAATCCACCTGAAAGTTTATCTCCCTTACCACAGCAAGCAGAGACTGAGGCAGATCCAAGCACGACAGAAGCGCAGGTGGCGGAAATTGAAAATAAAAGTTTGGTGAAAGAAACAGTTGATAATTCTTCTGTTTCAATTTCTCATTCAACCAACGATACAGACGTTCCACAGGAACAAAATACTCCTAAATCTGTTTGGTATTTAGGAATTGATTTAGGGACAACTGGAATTTCTGCTGCTTTGTTAAATCGCTCCACAAGTGAAGTGTATCCTCTATATTGGTCAGCCGAAACGCAACCGGAAGCAACTTCTGTAAAAAGGTCGTTTCGTTTACCAGCAGAAGTTTATTTGCCAACGGCTTCTATGAGTGCTGGGGAAATAGAAAGCAAAGAAGCACAAGAGCAAACAGCACCAGCGGTTGTGGCTGAAGAAAAAGTCCCTGAGGATATGACAGGTTCTACACCACCTGAATCGGCTGCAGTTCCAACGCAAAACTTATTTTCGGCGCAGTTGAAGCCTTATCTGCAAATTGCTCTACCTTACAAGAGCGATCGCTCTTATTGGGAACCTGTTTTGCAATTAAACGAATTTTCCACCGTTCCATTAGTTTGGGTTGTGCGATCGCTCTCGAAATTGCTGTTAACATTTACGTCGGATCGCAGTAGCACAACTTTGGGTTTAACTGCGGGTGCTGTTGGTTTAGACCAAGGAACCTTTCAAAGTATCATCAGCAATATTACTGGTGTCATTTGCACTTGTCCATCCAACTGGTCGGAACAATATCGCTTCAACATCCGTGAAGCTTTACTCATTAGTAAATTAGTGCAGCATCCGCAACAAGTCTTTTTTGTGGAGGAAGGAATTGCTTGTTTGCTTTGCGAACTTGATGGTGCTGAAGGTGAAATTGTCAAAATCAGAGGTCGTCAAGGTTCTCGTCCTGCAACAAGTAGCGATCGCGAAGCGGGCGCTTTGCGCCATCGCCCTTTAGTTGGCAATACCCTCGTAATCAATATTGGTGCTAGTGCAACAGAAATGGCGCTGGTAGATTTGCCAGAAAATCTGGAAGATCTCAGCCACACTAATTTTATGCTTCACGGTTTTGCTTATGCTGGTAAGGGATTAGAGCAAGACATCATCTGTCAACTGCTCTTTCCATCAAAATGGCGACAATCACGTATGCCTATGCAGGAAGATAACAAAACTGTTACCAGTAATCCTTCGCATTGGCAACCAGCAATTCCTGGTTTAGAACAGATGCACTTTTCTGGTTTGGGGTTGGAAGAATTGAACCTGCCTCGACCTGGGGAAGCGGATATAATGGAGCGTATTCGCCTACAGCAGCGGTTGGAAAGTTCTCTTTTAGGAAAGGCAGTTATAGATTCAGCGATCGCCGTCAAGCTGATTTTGCAACATCAAGAATCTTTTACCTTAGAACTGGCTGATCAGCGATGGGTGTTGCAGCGACGAGACTTAGAAAGCCAGGTATTTGTCCCATTTGTGCGCCGCCTCAACCGAGAGCTTAACAAATTACTGGTTGCTAAAGGCATACCCACAGAAGCAATCAATCAAGCTATCTTAACAGGCGGAGTTGCTTCCTTAGGGGCGGTGAGTCGTTGGCTGCGACAAAAACTGCCCAACGCCAAAATTATCCAAGATGTGTATCTCGGTGAAAATGGTCCCTCTTGCAGTCGGGTTGCATATGGTTTGGCGGTGCTCCCTCTACATCCTCAGGTCCTAGAAGTCCCCAGACAACAGTATACCGACTATTTCCTGTTCACAGAATTGCTACGAATTTTGCCAAAGCGAGCCATATCGTTTGGCGAAGTGCTCGAGTTATTTGAGAATAGTGGCATTAACACGCGCAGTTGTCAACAACGCCTGCTGGCTTTTTTGGAAGGTGAGTTACCCCCTGGTTTGATCCCCACCAGCCTAGATGCCATCAGCCTCACCCAAGCTTCATGTGAAAATCCTGATTATAAGGCAATGAGCGCTGCACCACTTTTTGAAAAACAAGGAAATCTCACCTATCGTCCTAATGCCGAACAACTCGGAGCTGTTGCTCGTTATCTCGATTGCTTAAAAGCAAGTATTCAGCAATCTCTAGAGGAGCCTTATACGGTTAATTTCGCTTTGGGAGTTGTTGATTAGACTTTTGGCAGAAATTGATAAACACTTCAGACTATAGCACTCCTAAATTATTCGTGAAATTCTTTCTTGTTTATTTACTTCGTGTCCTTTGCGCCTTTGCGGTTCGTTAAAAAGTAATTTTCACAAATCACATAGGATTGCTATATAGCGGTTTTCAGTTGCGTTCAAGACATCAAAGAATTAAGGAACCGCAGACGGACGCAGGCTATAGCAGATGAAGCTGTACTGTATCCGGAAACCGCTATACAAGTCTGGCGATGACTTAAAAATGAACAGATTCGTTGTGACTAGGGGCAACTTCCCCGCGACTCCCTTTCTACAAGGGTAATCCCAGAGACGCTGCCCCTAGCAATTGATAAAAATGTTGTGTTAAGTTGTGTTAATCGTATTGGCTCAGCTTTACTCAGCAGTTGCTAGTTCAGTGCTACCGCGTGTGCGACGCTTTGTGAGACTGTTGTACACCATTACCCCAATGGCTTTAATGAGATTGCCTTCCAATTCTTGGAACATCTTCATGTTCATGCCAAAGGCGGCGTTTGCTTCATCGACAATGCGATCGCTCTGTGAGCGGCTCCCTGCAGGAGCATCGCCTGTAGCATCATCTATTGGCAGTTCATCCAAAGCCTGACGGTATTTGACTTTAAACGCCTTTTCATCAGCAATATCATCAAATTCATAGAAGGCGAGACCTTGTCCATCAGAAAGGTTCATCGCAGTTTGGGCAATGCCTTTGAGAATTTGCCCACCAGACAAATCTCCCAGGTATCGCGTGTAGGAATGGGCAACTAACAGTTCGGGTTCTTTTTCAGACACTTCCCGAATCCGCTGTACGTATGCTGCCCCCGCTGGAGAGAGTTTGATTTCCTCTCGCCAGTTTACACCGTAGTAATAACTTAGGTCTTGCTCTAGGCTGTGCTTGCGGTGGAGTTCCACAAAATTAATTTTTGAAACAATCGGATGATTGCGGTGCTTTTCCATCTCCTCTTCCATCGCTGAATAGGCGAAGTAAAGGTTAGCCACCAGCTTCCGATAAGAGTTTTTTTCTACGACTCCTTTTAAAAAACACTTGACAAAACCAACGTTTTCTGCAATTGTGTGGGCTTTTTTCGTCCCTACACGTAATTTTGTTGCTAAATTACTGCTCATGCTAAATTGCTCGACTTTAAAAGGTCAACTGTTGAAGTTCTAATTTACGAACGGCTACAAAAGCCACTAAAACGTTACAGTAAAACCATTTGATGAGAATTTCTATTAATATTTTTTAAGTTTAGATGACCACATTGAGGACTAAGGACTGCTGTGCCTTGAATTGAGACAAGATGAGGGAGATGAGGGAGTGAGGGAGTGAGGGAGTGAGGGAGTGAGGGAGATGAGGGAGATGAGGGAGATGAGGGAGATGAGGGAGATGAGGGAGTGAGGGAGATGAGGGAGATACTCCTAATTTTGAATTTTGAATTTTGAATTTTGAATTGATCTGTCCTCCTTGTCTCCTTGAGGCAGAGTTGACAATTCATTTTAGTATAAATACTGAATTTACAATATCTTTACAAAAGGTTGAAAAGACTTATAAGTAATTTTGCTGAAACGATAGAACAATCAGAGTAGATTGTAGGAAAGAAAAAAGAGCAAAACGTCCCGATTAAAAGGTACTCAGTAGGAATTGTTCAATAAAGTTTAAAGTGTTATTCTCCAGTTTAATTATGTGGAGCTTTTTTTATTATGGTTTCATATATAACTCCAACTCAAGGTAGCATTCCTGGGAGTTCTGATTCTGAAGTTGAAAAATTAGAAAAGAAGGTCAATGAAGCGAGTTTTGGGCTTAACTTGATATCGCTTCCAGCAACACCCCTATTTGGCACAGATGGTATTCGGGGACGAGTAGGAGAATTGCTGAGTGCGCCTTTGGCATTACAAGTGGGCTTTTGGGCAGGTACTGTTTTGCGTAGCCATGCTTCAAACCCAGGACCAGTTATCCTAGGACAAGACTCCAGAAACTCCAGCGATATGCTAGCGATGTCCTTGAGTGCAGGGTTAACAGCAGCAGGGTTAGAAGTTTGGTATTTGGGACTATGTCCTACTCCCTGCGTTGCATATCTCACCAGCGTCACCGATGCTGTAGGCGGAGTCATGATTTCTGCTAGCCATAACCCGCCAGAAGACAACGGCATTAAAATTTTTGGCGCAAATGGGATGAAGCTATCCCAAGGGTTGCAAACAGAAATAGAGGCTGGATTGCGTGGTGTGAGTTCTGCTGACTGTAGTCATTGCGGACGGCATTACTCGCGCTTGGACTTAGTAGAAAATTATGTTGAGGCGTTGAAAAAACCCCTGCATGGTGCCATGAATTTTCAGGGCATGAAAATTGTTTTAGATTTGGCATGGGGAGCAGTCGTTGGTTTAGCACCATCTGTGTTTACGGAAATGGGGGCAGAAGTCATTTGCTTGCATAACGAACCAGATGGCGATCGCATCAATGTCAATTGCGGCTCAACTCACCTCGAAATTCTACAAGCAACGGTAAAAGAACACAATGCTGACTTGGGCTTTGCCTTTGATGGCGACGCTGATCGCGTTTTAGCTGTAGATAACACCGGTAGACCAGTCAACGGAGATTATATCCTCTATTTGTGGGGACGCAGCTTGCAACAAAAGCAAGAACTGCCCCATAATCTGATTGTTTCCACTGTCATGGCAAACTTAGGTTTGGAAAGGGCTTGGAAGCAAATTGGTGGTCAATTTATTCGCACAGCAGTAGGTGATCAGTACGTCCAAGCGGAAATGCTCTTAACTGGGGGAATGCTAGGCGGTGAACAATCTGGTCACATTCTTTGCCGTCATTATGGTATTACTGGAGATGGCTTGTTAACAGCTTTACATTTAGCAGCTTTGGTACAAAGGGCAGGTGTTCCCTTATCAGAATTGGTCGATCAAAGCTTTCAAACGTATCCGCAACTGTTACGCAATGTGCGAGTCGAAGACAGATGCAAGCGTTTGGGATGGAAAGACTGTGAACCCCTGCAACAGGCGATCGCCCGCGCCGAAGCAGCAATGGGAGATTCTGGCAGAGTTTTAGTTCGTGCCTCCGGGACAGAACCACTCATCCGAGTTATGGTAGAAGCCGAAGCAGCCGAAGTTGTTCATTACTGGACAAATGAATTAGTGACGCAAGTCCAGCAACACATAGCAGCTTAGAAATAATCCATCGTTAGATATATTTAACTAGTTAATTCTCACTTGCAGCCAAGAAACTCTGCAAGTCAATAACTCCAACAAGCCCGCTAATGCGGGCTTTGTTCTTGTACTCACATGCCAGCATCACCAAGTTGAGCAATTTCTTGGTTCAAGCTGTCCAATTCTTTCTGTGTCATACTCAACCTTAAGACTGACACTAACTCTCTGGCTACTTGTCTGTCCTTACGGGCAATCCATAGCGCAATCTGCCCTGCTTTACTTCCTGGAACATCATTTAATAGAGCTATAAAAGCACAAAATTTGTAAAATTTATATAAAAATTTTCTAATTAAATTTAAAGTTTTAAGAGTAAGATTTTATTAATATGATCATCTGCACTGTACAAACGTCATCTTTGCGCCTGTACTTATATCCAGGTTTTAAAAATTTTTAATAGCCCTGATCTGCACAAAAAGTTGTATATTAGCGTAAGTTTTGATGCTAGTTTTTGTCATACCCCTCAAAAGCCCACAAGCTTCCAAATCTTGGGAGCTTGTAACCAAGTTATTTGAAAGAACCATTAAATCAATTTGCAATCAGACTTCCTCAGACTATAGGGTGATTGTTGTTTGCCATGAGCGACCACGGCTAGAATTTCATCATCCCTACGTTAGATATATTGAAGTTGATTTTCCACCAGCAAACGAGCCAGACGCCTTCTCTAGAGGACATACCGACAAAGGACGAAAAATTCTCAAGGGATTAATTCATGCTCAAGAATTTTCTCCAACTTATACTATGACAGTTGATGCTGATGATTGTGTCAGCAAGTATTTAGCAGAATTTGTCAGTCAAAATAGGAATTGTGATGGTTGGTTTATCAATAAAGGTTATAAGTATCAAGACGGCAGTGATTTTCTATATGTTAAAAGAAGAAAATTTTATCGAATGTGTGGAAGTTGCAATATTCTCAGGTATGACTTGAATAATCTACCAAACAATCCAGAGTACAACCGTGGTTATGGTTACTATAAATTTTATGTTGACCACGAGAAAGTCAGAGAAACTTTAGCTAAAAATGGGAATCAGCTTCAGCGATTGCCATTTCCAGGTGCAGTTTATATTGTTGCCACCGGAGAAAATCTTTATTACGGAACAACCAAGTTAACATTTAATATATTTAATCGTAAAGGGTTAAATCAATCAATTCGCGAAGAATTTAATTTATATCCATTGAATAAAAATTTAGTGAGAACAGAACCGCTATATTCAAGATAATCTGTAACAATAAAGCGATCGCTCACGAGTGAGGGATTTCCAAGAAATAAATTATTCATTTTGTGGGGTGGGCGTCCCCGCCCGCCCAGTTAATAGGACGGACTAGAAGCCCCGAAGTTCTGATCGGAGGGAACCTCCGCTCAGACTTCTCTCCATCCCACAAGAAAAATCTGAATATTTTTTAATTTGGAAGTCCCTTAACGGGGGTATTTACCGACGAAAGAACTCAGAACTCACCCAATGAAAATGTTCAGGAAGGTTTAAAATCGAGATCTAATTCTGGTTCCTAGCTGCGTGTATAGCGCCCCTAAATTCCGTTAGGGAGGAAGAAAAGAATTCTTTCCTTACTCAATCCCCCAAATTTCGTATCTGGGGATATTCTGCGTTCTGCATTCTGTATTCTTCTTAAAGCGCCGCCATGCTCACAGCAAAGCTAAAATCCAAGAAATACAAAAAAGCCAAAAAACAGCAGCAAAAGGAAACTCCAACCCTTAGCCTCAAAGAACGTTTAGCCGAGAAGCGCAAATCTGCACAAGCGCGGAAAGAATTCACCAATTTTTTAATCCCTGTCATTGTTGGCGGTATCTTCTTTGGGATTCTCATGGCTTTTGTCGGTGGAATTAAGGCAGCAGTCCCAGGTTTATTGGGGATCATTACTATTGCTTTGTCTTACAAATATCCTCGTCAAGCCCTTTTTGCTTTCCTGATTTACGTGCCGTTTGGCGGTACCATCACCTACTACATTGGCAATAGTCCCATACTTCAAATAGCGAAAGACTCCTTCTACATTCCAGCGCTAATTGCAATTTGGCAAATTTGTCGTAAGCAGCGGCTACCCCTGATTATTCCCCAAGCCATTAAAACTCCACTGTTTATTTTGTTGGGCATATGTCTGCTCACGCTGGTATTTGTAAATGGAGGACAGCAGTTCAACCCACCCTCCACTCAACTATCGGATAATTCAGAACTGGAAATACCAATAGGCATGGGAATACTAGGTTTGAAAGTACTTTTGGGCTATGTACCTTTAATAGGTTGCGCTTATTATCTCATTCGCAATAAGCGAGATTTCCTATTTTTATCGCGCCTACAAGTTATCCTCATATTAGTGTGCTGTGCCCTGGGACTTGTTCAATACTTATTATTATCAAGGGGGATATGTCAAGGCACTAGATATTTAGAAGGAGCAGATCAATTCAGGGCATCAATTGAAGCGCGTTGTTTCATCGGTGGTTCTCTCATTTATAGTCCAGAACAAGGGGTTATTCGTTTACCAGGAACCTTTGTTGCGCCTTGGCAGTGGGCATGGTTTTTAATTTCCAGCACCTTTTTTGCCTTTGCCTGCGGCTTTAGTGATCCTTCTAGAATCTGGCGGATTCTCAGTTTAGGTTCTATGGCATTAGTCTTTATCAATGCAGTTGTTTCCGGGCAGAGAATAGCCTTAGCATTAGTGCCTGTATGCTTCGTCGCTTTGCTCTTGCTCACTGGTGAAATTCGCAACCTAAAACGATTTCTCCCTATAGGAGTCGGACTCGTCATTATTTTAGGAATTGCAATGGTAGCTAATCCTGAAATCGTAGGACAGAGGATAGAAAGTCTGAACGCACGCTGGCAAGCTTCACCGCCACAAGAGTTTATTGTGCAGCAATTTAATGAGGTGTGGAAAAACTTAGATGGACCGTTAGGAAGTGGTTTAGGACGTGCTACTAACTCTGCCCGTTTGCTAGGTCAAACCAAACTAGTGGAAACCTACTATCCCAAAATACTCTATGAAATTGGACCATTGGGAATGCTGGGGTTTCTTGCTTTAGTCACAACTTTAACAATTGTGTGCTTCCAAACTTATCGTTCAGTCAAAAATCCTATTTTCCGCAGTTACGCAGGTGCTTTATGGGTCTTCATACTGTTTATGAGTTACAACACCTACTATTATCCTTTGGACGTTGATCCGGTAGCTGTCTATTACTGGTTTTTTGCTGGAGTCCTTTTGAAATTGCCAGAAATAGATAAGCAAGAAAGACTCTTAGAAGCACAAGCAAAAGGACTCCGAGGGAAGAAGATGAGGGAGATGAGGGAGCGAGGGAGTGAGGGAGCGAGGGAGCGAGGGAGCGAGGGAGTGAGGGAGAATAATTAATTGACTAATGACTATTAACATGAATTTGCCTTTAATTTCTGTGATTATCCCCACCTACTGTCGTGAGGAACCACTACGCGATAGCATTGCTGATATCCTGAAACAGGACTACCCAAATTATGAAGTTTTGGTTGTGGATCAAACCCCAAAACATCAGCCAGAAATTGAAGCTTACCTAGAGGAATTATCTGCAGCCAGTAAAATAAAATGGTTCCGTTTGAATTGGGCAAGTTTGCCAGGGGCGCGGAATTATGCTGTGCGGCGGGCAGCAGGTGAAATAATTTTATTTATTGATGATGATGTACAATTACCAGACGGATTTCTAGCAGCCCATGCAAAAAACTATTTGGAAAATCCAGAAGTGGGCGCTGTTGCTGGACGCGTATTTGACAGAATGAAATTAGGTGATTCTGGGGGAAAATTGCAGATTGAATATCTTCCTCCTCAAGCAATGGACCCAGGAATTGCTTGGTATTATATAGATTTGGTGCATACAATAAAACCCCAAGAAGTGCTAACAGCAAGGGGTTGTAATATGTCGTTTCGCAGCGAAATTTTTACCAAATACGGACTGAAATTTGATGAAAGGTTTCGCGGTAGTGCAGTGCGAGAAGAATCTGATTTCTGTTTAAGATTGCGGCAAACTGGATATAAAATTTGGTACGATCCAGAGGCACATTTAGTGCATCTTGGAGAAGAAACGGGAGGTTGCCATGATATTAGTATGCGCTCTCTAAAATATCAACTTACCTTTTACCACAACCATTTTTTAATGGGGCTGAAAAATCTCACTGCTACCCAAGCCTTACGCCTTTACGCCCGTTTATTTGACTGTCACGTTCTTGGACGCCCTCCTTGCCACAAAAGCGGTTCTCCCATCAAAATTCTCACTCGCGGCGTTTTCTACTCTTTAGGTTTTTTGAAAGCTTTAGGTACTGTCATTCAATCAATTTGGAATGATGGTCAAATTTATACTCACATAGATGAACAAGTAAAAAGTGTTTAAACCACAGACAAACACAGATAAATTTACTATCTCTTATCTGTGTTCATCTGTGTCCATCTGTGGTTCAATATTCAAAACTCTCTATTATAAATATCGATGAAAATTCTCGTAGCAAGTCACACTTATATAATAGACATTAACTGTGAAAAACTACGCATTTTGTCTCAGCTAGAACCTGAAATTGAAGTAACAGTTGTCGTACCAAAAAAGTGGAAACCTGGCGGTGTTCAGAACAAAATAATTGCAACTCAATACCGTGATGAAGGCAAATTTCGCATAGTTCCTGTTTCTAACTTTAGCCAAAATCATCAAGGGCTGCTGACTTTTGGCGCTGATTTGATACCTTTGTTAGCAAAGTTCCGTCCCCAGATTATTCAAGTAGAACAAGGGTCTAGGGGACTGGCTTATGCTGAGATGATTACTTTAAATCAGCTATTAGGACTTAAGGCAAAAAATGTATTTTTTACCTGGTGGAATCTTCCTTACAATCTAAAATTTCCAGTTTCTTTGTTAGAGAAATATAACCTAACCCTGAGCCACGGTATTATTTCAGGTAATCAAGATGGTGCAGAAGTTTTACGCCAACACGGATACAAAGGAAAAATAAAAGTTATGCCTCAACTGGGTGTAGATGAAACTTTATTTACTCCTACATCACAGCCAGAACTAGCAACTAAGTTAGGAATTGAACCACATGATTTTGTTGTGGGATTCGTCGGGCGTTTTGTTCAAGAAAAGGGATTACTAACTCTTGTAAACGCCCTAGCTACTTTGAAGGATAAATCTTGGAAATTTCTACTTTTGGGACGTGGTTCGTTGCAATCAGAATTAATGAATCAAGCTGCAAAACATAATATTCAAAACAGAATAATTTTAGTTGAAAGCGTTTCACATGATGAAGTGCCAAAGTATATCAATTTAATGAGTACTTTAGTCTTGCCATCGGAAACAAACTACAAGCTTAAAAATCTAACTTCTGTTGGTTGGAAAGAACAATTTGGTCATGTACTTATTGAAGCAATGGCTTGTAAAGTCCCCGTGATTGGTTCTAATTCTGGCGAAATCCCTTATGTGATAGGCAATGCTGGATTAATATTTCCTGAAGCAGATGCGAAAGCACTTGCTGATTGCATCGTTCAATTGATGGAAAAACCTGAATTGGCTAAAAATTTAGGCGAGATGGGTTATCAAAAAGCAATGACTCAATACACAAATAAAGCTTTGGCAAAACAGCAATTAGAGTTTTATAAAGAACTTGTTAGTAGTCATTAAATCTTTTGCCGAAGTCAATGTAATGAAAATGAAACCACAGATGCACACAGATGCACACAGATAAATTATCTATGTTAATCTTTGTGCATCGGTGGTTCTAAATTATCATTTTATGACTTTTGCAAAAAGTCTATTTAGTTATTATAGCAATCTTAAATAATAAGCCCTACGGGCACGCGACTTGGAACGTGAACAACAAGATTCCCGACTTCTTAAAGAAGTCGGGAATCTGAACCAATGAATTTTCAATGACGAATGACTAATGAGTAATAACAACTAACATAATATGCGAGTTCTACAAATTGTTCCCTCAATTTCTCTAATATATGGCGGTCCCAGTCAAATGGTACTAGGGCTATCTTCTGCATTGGCACGGCAAGGAGTAGAAGTTACAATTCTGACAACTGACAGTAATGGTGATACTGGTCAAGAACCCTTGGACGTTCCTTTAAATACCCCAATCGAACAGAATGGTTATAAAATAATATACTTCCGTTGCGCCCCTTTTCGTCGCTACAAATTCTCTATTGACTTACTTAAATGGTTAAATATTCACGCCCATACGTTTAATTTCGCTCATATTCATGCTCTATTCTCCCCTGTTAGCAGTGTTGCTGCAACGATTTGTCGTTGGCAAAAGCTACCGTATATTTTGCGTCCTTTAGGAACTTTAGATCCAGCAGATTTACGCAAAAAAAGGCAATTAAAACAGCTTTATGCAGCAGTTTTAGAACGTCCAAATTTAGCTGGTGCAGCCGCTATTCACTTTACCAGTGTTCAAGAAGCCAAAGTATCAGAAAGATTTGGAGTCTCTACACGAGATTTAGTGATTCCTTTGGGTGTTATCCCCCCTCAGTCTTCCCTTTTTAAGGGGAGAAGTGAGGTGCGCCAGCAGTTCAGTATTCCCCTGAATGTACCCTTGCTGCTGTTTATGTCTCGTATTGATCCAAAAAAAGGGTTGAATTTGCTGCTTCCAGCGTTAGAGACGCTTTTAGCTGAAGGGTTAAATTTTCACTTTGTTTTAGCCGGAACAAATCCCCAAGACCCAGGTTACGAAGAAAAGATAAAATCACAGATACAAACATCACCATTGCGATCGCACACAACTATCACTGGCTTTGTTACAGGTGAATTAAAATCTTCCCTTCTCCAAGCTGCTGATTTATTCGTTTTGCCATCGTATTATGAAAACTTTGGTATTGCTGTAGCCGAAGCGATGGTATCAGGGACGCCAGTAGCAATATCAGACCAAGTGCATATTTGTCAAGAAGTGCGTGATAGCGAGTCGGGATGGGTGGGTGCAACAAATGTGTCAGAACTCACTAACTTACTTCGTATAGCTTTACAAAATCCCTCAGAACGTCAACGACGGGGACTATGTGCCAAAGAGTATGCATTGAAAAATTATAGTTGGGATGCGATCGCTCTTCAAACCATTGAAGCGTATAATCAAATCTTGTCCCACTTGGACGTAAAATAATAAGTCTGTTTGTGCAAGTTTGCACAAGCTAAAATTTTGTTTCATTGAGCTAAACTCCAATCGACTAACCGGAGTTTTGTGGCATCATGGCAAGATAGAATACATATGCCTTTCTGAACTACAGGGAATCTCACATGGCTCTCCATCTAGGCGACACAGTACCAAACTTTACCCAAGCCTCCTCCACTGGAAACATAGACTTTTACGAATGGGCTGGCGACAGCTGGGTTGTACTTTTCTCTCACCCTGCAGACTACACACCTGTTTGCACAACAGAGTTAGGACAAGTCGCTAAGCTAAAGCCAGAATTTGACAAGCGTAACGTTAAAGTGATAGCTCTGAGCGTTGATGATGTTGAATCCCACAAAGGATGGATTGGAGACATTGAGGAAACTCAAAACGCTACTCTCAACTATCCTATTTTGGCAGACGCGGATCGCAAGGTTTCTGACCTTTACGACATGATTCACCCCAACGCCAATCCATCTTTGACTGTGCGTACAGTCTTCATCATCGACCCTAACAAGAAACTGCGTTTGAGCTTAACCTATCCCCCAAGCACCGGACGCAACTTTGATGAAATTCTGCGGGTGATTGATTCGCTGCAGTTGACTGACAACTACAGTGTAGCGACACCAGCTGACTGGAAAGATGGCGATGACACAGTCATCGTTCCTTCGCTAAAAGATCCAGAAGTCCTGAAGGAGAAATTCCCCAAAGGTTATCGGGAAATTAAGCCCTATCTGCGCTTGACTCCTCAACCTAATAAGTAAATCCTGAAATATTTCGCGCAAGTGCTGTAGAGACGAAAAATTTCCCGTCTCTACAGCATTTTTGCGTAAGAATAAAAAATATAAAGCCAGTGGGGTAGGCAGTTAGAGAAAATAATTATGCTTTCATCTCCTATTTTTTTACGAATGCCGCCAGATTTACAAATGACAGATGAGCAATTTTTTGAATTCTGTCAGGTTAATCAAGATTTACGTATCGAACGTAATCAATTTGGTGAGCTATCAATTATGCCTTTTACTGGTTCAGAAACAGGCAATCGTAACTTTAACATAGCTCTTCAGTTGGGAATTTGGGCAAATCAGAACGGAACAGGTATTTGTTTTGATTCGAGTAGTGGATTTAAGCTATCAACAGGTGCAGAAAGGTCGCCTGATGCCTCTTGGATGAAACTAGAACGGTGGAATGCTTTAACACTAGAACAACAGCAAAGGTTTGCCCCCATTTACCCAGATTTTGTCGTAGAACTGCGATCGCCTTCTGATAATCTTCAACCTTTAAAAGACAAAATGGAAGAATATATGAAGGAACCGGGAATACAGTTAGGTTGCTTGATTGACCGCAAGCATCGCAAAGTTTATATTTATCGTCCTGGAATGTTAGAAGAATGTTTAGATAACCCTACTACAGTTAGTGGCGATCCAGTTTTGCCAGGATTTGTTTTAAATATGAGTAAGATTTGGTAACTTAAGCTCTTGGGAAATTCCATATGCTTTCATCTCCTATTTTTTTACGCATGCCGCCAGATTTGCAAATGACAGATGAGCAATTTTTTGAGTTCTGTCAGGTGAACCGAGATTTACGTATCGAACGTGATAAATTTGGTGAGATATCAATTATGCCCCCTACTGGCTCAGAGACAGGCAACCGTAGCGGTAGTATATTTGGCGAGCTTTATATTTGGGCGAATCAAGACGGAACAGGTATTTGTTTTGACTCTAGCACTGGATTTAAGCTATCAACAGGTGCAGATAGGTCGCCTGATGCCTCTTGGATGAAACTGGAACGCTGGAATACTCTAACATCAGAACAACAGCAAGGATTTGCCCCAATTTGTCCAGATTTTGTCGTAGAACTCCGGTCATCTTCTGACAATCTCCAGCCTTTAAAAGACAAAATGGAAGAATATATGAAGGAACCAGGAATACAATTAGGTTGGTTAATTGACCGCAAGCACCGCAAAGTTTATATCTATCGTCCTGGGATACCAGAAGAATGTTTAGAGAACCCTGCTACTGTCAGTGGTGAAGAAGTTTTGCCAGGGTTTGTTTTGAATATGAGTAAGATTTGGTAGTGCAAGTCTTAACTGCTGCTAGAATTTTTCTTATTTTCAGGAAACTTACACTTAACTTCAATCTCAAAGTTGCCTTGCGGGAGTGGCAGAGGGAGCCAAAGAATGAGAATTTAATGATGGGTGGATTGCTGGCTAAAGTCCGGGAGAGATGGCAAGAACTCGAACTGGATTTAGATCCTATAGCTAGGGAATTTTATGAGCGCAGTGAGGTTGCACACAAGAAGGTGGGACAGCGAATTCGCGAACAAGGGGCATTGCTTAATGTAGTTACAGACGCCATTATTGTTCAAAGTTTATCAAACCAAATTTTATTTTGGAACAAAAGTGCCGAGCACATTTTTGGCTGGAAGGCACAAGAAGTTTTAGGTAAGAGTGCTAATCAACTTTTGTACAACCAACCTTTGCCGCAACACCAAGAAATTTACAAGACTGTGTTAAAGCATGACTTTTGGCAGGGTGAGTTGCAGAAAATCACTAAGTTCGGTCAGGAAATTATAGTTGAAAGTCGTTGGACGTTATGGCGCAATGAACATTCTCAGCCGAAATCAATCATCGTCATTGATACTAAGATTGATCCGAGAAGGAATTAGGGTGAGTCAGGGGCAATCGCCTATACTGCAAACCCATCCAGCAGGCGATCGCCTGGGCTACTATCCCATCTTCAAGAACCTGCAAACCGAAGAAGCAACAGCCCCTTGTAAAACCAGCTACAAGTACATTTGGGACGCGTAGGGGCTAAAAATTGCGTACTTTTACAATGTAAAAGTGGTGTATTGAATTCTGATACTCATTCATGAGTTGCAAACACTCGCTCACGAGTTGCAAACACTCGTTCACGAGTCCCAACCACTCGCCCACGAGTTGCAAACACTCGTCCACGAGTATCAAACACTCGCTCACGAGTTTCAAACACTCGTCCACGAGTTCCAAACACTCGCTCACGAGTTTCAAACACTCACGCATGAGTCCCAAACACTCGCCTACGAGTATCAAACACTCGCCTACGAGTATCAAACACTTGTCTACGAGTTAACAATCTTGTCCCCTCAGTGCATTTTCAACGAACGAGATACTCTTGTTCACACTGCACAGCCTACAAAAGTGAGCGATGCTCCCCGGAGGAACCGCCTTGGCGATCGCCCATACTGCAAAGCTATAAACCTTTTATGCTGAAACCATTTCAGATTTTGCATCAGGTGACACTGGCTCGAAGTGCAGTACCATAATCTGGTTCGGACGCAAACCAATTGATTCGTAGGTCCGCCCGTTGCGATCGCTAAATTCAACTTCAAAAGCAGTACCACCTGCCAACATCTCAACCACTGTACCAACTTGTCCACACCGTAGGTTGTATTCAGGAAGGTCAACCGTCAGGGCTACAACATCAAGCAATTTGACTGAATTGGTTGTCATCTCATGTCACCTCTAGATATTACAGAGGATAGCAGGTCGTTAATTTGGGAATATTGGAATCATGTTCGATAATCCAGCCACTCCGGATGATTCCACTTCTATCTGCCATTCCAGTTAGAAATCTATAGTGTAGCGTTGTCCAAACTCGTCCTGTCTCCCCAGTCGAGCGGAATGGGTTTTAACAATTTCTAGAAGAATATGATGCAATTCCTCAGCATTATCAACTGTCATACCAAATACTGATGAGAAGAGATGAATAAAATAATGTCATAAAATAAAAAGCTATCCTATTTTATGAACTAGGAAGATTCAGCAATGGATGTTACGAAGCGAGAATTCTACGTCATTATTGAAAGAGATGAAGATGGGTATTATGTTGGGGAAGTCCCTCAGCTAAAAGCTTGTTATAGCCAAGGCGAAACCATTGATGAGTTAATGGAGAATATCAAGGAAGTTATTGAACTTTGCCTGGAAGAAGAAGGTGAGATTTCTTTGTAATGAGAGTTCCCAAAATTTCTCATTCCCTACTTATAGCAGGGAACGAGAAAAAACGTAGTTATTAGGGTTTGAACGTTAAGTTGACACCAATGAGCAATGCCTTTGCCCCTACATCCTGTCCTTTATCTACCCCTTTCGTGCTGTGACCAAATGCGCGTTGGCAATCCCCAAACGTAGATGAAGCCCTCAGCTGCCTTATGGTCAAATGTATCCTCAGCGCCGTAGGTTGCCAAGTCGGGAGTGTACAGCGAATTATCAGAACTCCGCCCAACGATGGTAGCGTTACCTTTGAACAGTTTCACCCGCACAGTTCCAGACACTCGCTCTTGTGTCTTTTGAATAAAGGCATCCAATGCTGTTTTTAGCGGGCTGTACCACAGACCGTTATAAATTAATTGACTGTAAGTTTCCTCAATACCACGCTTGTAATGACTCACATCTGCGGTCAAAGTCAGACTTTCCAAATCTCGATGTGCGTGAATTAACACGAGCAAAGCGGGCGCTTCATAAATTTCCCGCGATTTGATACCTACCAAGCGGTTTTCTACCATGTCGATGCGTCCAACACCGTGATTCCCAACCACTTGGTTAAGTTGTTCAATCAGTTCAACTGGGTTGATCAATTGACCATTCAGGGTAGTTGGAATTCCTTTGGAAAATCCAATTTCAATGTACTCTGGCTGATCAGGAGTGTCGGCGATCGCCTTTGTCATTGCATAGATTTCTTCTAATGGTTCCACATTAGGGTCTTCCAGAACTCCTGCTTCAATGCTGCGACCCAGCAAATTACGGTCGATACTATAAGGTGAGGATTTTTTCACTGGCGAGGGGATGCCATACCGTTCCCCGTAGGCGATGGTTTCCTCGCGGCTCATTCCCCATTCCCGTGCAGGGGCAAGTATCTTGAGATTGGGATTTAGTGCAGCAGTAGAAACATCAAAGCGTACTTGGTCGTTACCTTTGCCAGTGCATCCGTGAGCGATCGCATCAGCACCGTATTTTTCTGCTGCTTCTACCAATGCTTTAACAATCAACGGACGCGCAAGGGCAGTACTCAATGGATAGCGATTTTCATAAAGAGCGTTTGCTTGAATTGCCGGAAAAGCGTAATCTTTGACAAAGCTTTCTTTAACATCGACTACCAGCGATTCACTTGCTCCGGATTTCAGAGCTTTTTCTCTGACAGGTTCTAATTCATCCCCCTGTCCTAAATCTGCCGCTAGGGTAATGACTTCTTCCACGCCCCACTCATGCTTGAGATAAGGAATGCACACTGAGGTATCTACACCACCAGAATAGGCTAAAACAACTTTCTTAGCGCGCCCCATTTGTTTCTCCAGTTGACAAAACAGCACAATGAGTCATTATTATCTAACTTATTTAATACATATGACACTTTTTCAGTCAATGTAATATTAGATACATTTTCATGAACAGCTCTACTATGAAATTAGATATACAAATAGGTGCTGTCTTATGTCTCTCACCATCAAAGACCTGGAAAAACTGCAAACCCAGCTTTGCGAAGCTCATCTTGACTATGAACTGGAACTGATAGATGGGAAGATAATTGTCATGGGTCCATCAGATATTATCTCTAGCGAAATTGGGGTTGAGTTAAGTAGCCAGTTGAGGAATTGGGTTAAACCTCGTAAATTGGGGCGGGTATTTGACTCTAGTGGTGGGTTTATCCTCCCGAACTCAGATTTAACTGCTCCTGATGTGTCGTTTGTTTGTGCAGAACGTCTGCGACGCAGTCCAAGGTATTTTGGTGAGTTAGTTCCAGATTTGGTAGTAGAAATTAAATCTCAAAGTGACCGAATTAAACCACTTAAAGAAAAAATTCAGTCATTCTTAAGTATGGGGGCGCGTGTTGGAATACTGATTGATCCTGATAAGCATACTGTGACTATCTATCGTACAAATGCTGAACCAATTGTGCTAACTGATGGAGATGTTTTGACAATTCCAGAATTATTTCCCGGTTGGGAAGTGGAGATTTCTGAACTTTGGCCGGTTGAGTTTGAATAACTTAATTTTTGACAGATAAATTTTTAACAGACAACATTGAGAGTAAATCCTGCTTAAACAAAGGATGAATAGGAATTGCTGCACTAAAGTTGCGGCTAGTTAACTGCAATGTGATTTCCTTAATACCAAAAGTTTGTTCCAGATGAGTTTGTAATTCTCCAAGCAGGCGATCGCGTTCTTCAACAGTCGCACAATCCACAGTTAGATGAGCGCTAAGCATCACCTGTTCTTTGCTAATTCTCCAAACGTAGAGTTTTTCTACCTGCAAAACTTGAGGAAAAGACTTGAGAGAGATTTCCACAACACCCGGGTTAATTGATTTTGGTGCATACTCCAAAAGAATCGAGAGACTTTCTCGCACAAGTGGCAAAGCACTGACACCCATCAAGCTAGCAACTACTAAGCTAATAGCCGCATCTGCCCATAACCAATTCCAAAAGTGAATCGCAACAGCAGCAACAATCACACCCAAAGAACTACCAGTATCAGCCATAATATGAAGCCAAGCACCCCGTAGATTTAAGTCGTCATGAGAGTGGGGATGCAGCAAAGTCATGTTGAGCAGATTGACGATTAAACCTACCACAGCTACTGCTAGCATTGGCAAGCCAGAAATTTCTTCCGGACTCCCTAAGCGGTGAATTGCTTCCCAACAAATGAAAATAGCGATCGCAAGCAAACTTAACCCATTCACTAAAGCTGCCATAATTTCAATGCGGCGATGTCCAAATGTTGCTCTACCAGCAGCAGGTTGCTGTGCTAACCAACTTGCAAATAGCGATATTCCTAGAGCCGCAATATCTGAAAGAATATGTTCTGCATCTGCCTGTAGAGATAAACTGCCACTCCACAAACCGACACTCCATTCAGCAATAAAAAACCCGGTAAGTAAACAAACAGTTATCGATAAAAGTTGAGTTTTTTGCCTGTTTTGAGTTCCATTAATAAAACTATCTGAACACTCACAGTTGTAATGTTGCTCTAAAAGCATGACCGAAATAACCCTATGTAAATTACATTTTTACCATGGAAAATGCCCACCAGAGTGTGATTTGTGGGTGTTGCTAGACAATAGACGCTTTAGTGCGTGGTACGAGTTCCACAGTGTATTCATTAGCACATATAAGCTTTTGACTAAATTTCACAATGGCTTTACGACTGCTTCATAACAATTTATTACGAATTCATTCATTTTTACGTATCATTGATACATATACACTGTTAGTTTATACTCAGTGATTTCATAGTAAACAATAAAGGTCAATTATGCTGCGTTCACACATCACATGGCTCATACCAGTAGCTTTAACTTTCGGTAGTTTAGGGTTAAATGTGCAAAGCGCGAGCGCGCAGGCTACATATGATACCTATGAATTTACTGCTAACTACAAGACATCAGTCGAACTTCAGCCCTTTTTACCGGAACAAAACATCATAAGGGCAACTATCACAGGTGAGAGTACTGATGCTCTTCACGGATTGACGAAGTTTACTAGCAACACTTACGGACAGACTGAGCCTCGTGGAGCCAACACATTCACCAGATTCAATTCAGATCCAAGCACATTTGGCATACAAGGCGAAGTACTTGGCGATATATACTACGGCGATGGTCCCAACCAGTTATTTGGATTAGCCAATGACAGCGCTGAAATTAACCCCATTGAAGGCACAATTAAGGGTGGCGGTACCATAACTATCACTGGTGGAACGGGCATATTCCAAAACACCACAGGCAAAATAGATTTTACTCAGGAGGACAGACTTGGTCCTCCAGGAGCTCCTACTGAGGGTAACGCTGTACTGAAATTCTCCTTAAAGACTCCTCGAGCGGTTCCAGAACCAACAGCCACCACAGCAATAGCTGCTGTTGCTGCAACTGGTGCTGTTGTGCTACGTAAACGCCGCCGTAAAACGACTTTCAACTAACAAAAACCGCTTGCTACACAGTGGAACTGATATTAACCACCTCGCCGTACAAGGATTGGGGTGGTTTTGCCTTGAGGAACAGTGTTATTGTCGCTGCTGTCCTATCCTGGAGATGAGCAATACTGATGTGGGTGAGACTGTGTTTTTTAGCGTTGTGATTCCGACTTACAATCGTAAGCCAATTTTGGAAAAGTGCCTTAGAGCTTTGGAGGCGCAGAAACTAACTAATGTAGAAACGTTGGATGCAACGTCTCTACAAGGTTACGAGATTGTCTTAGTGGATGATGGCTCTACTGATGGGACATTGGAGTGGTTAGAAGCAAACAAACAGGAGTTTCTCCATGTGCGAGTGTTTCGTCAAAATCACGCAGGACCCGCAGCAGCGCGAAATTTGGGAGTAGAACAGGCACTAGGAGACACTATCATTTTTATTGATAGTGATTTAGTGGTGACAGAAAATTTTCTGCAAGCTCATGAGTCAGCACTGATGCAAGGAAAGGAGAAATTGGGAGGCGATCGCTTCTTTACTTACGGTGCAGTTATTAATACTTGTAATTTTGACAACCCCACATCTGAACCGTACAAAATAACAGATTTTTCCGCCGCCTTTTTTGCCACAGGTAATGTAGCCATTCCCAAGCATTGGTTGGAGAAAGCCGGACTTTTTGACACACGTTTTCAACTTTATGGTTGGGAAGATTTAGAACTAGGTGTTAGACTGAAAAATCTTGGTTTAAAACTGATTAAATGTCCTGCTGCCGTAGGATATCACTGGCATCCACCTTTTAGCTTAGAACAAGTTCCCCGCTTAATTGACAAAGAAATTCAGCGCGGACGCATGGGAGTTTTGTTTTATCAAAAGCACCCGACTTGGGAAGTGCGAATGATGATTCAAATGACTTGGTTGCATCGCTTACTTTGGGGAATCCTATCACTGAATGGCATCCTTAATGAACGTACAATGGCTCCATTTTTACAATGGTTAATTAATTTAGGTAAACCGCAGTTGGCGTTAGAAATTGCCCGAATTTTTCTAAACTGGTATAACGTCAAGGGTGTTTATGAAGCGTATACCCAAATGCAAAAGCCAGCTTGATAAGAAGCAAGGGGTGCAAGCCATTGCATTGGTAAAGATAATGTAGTAATTTCCTATTTTTAATGTCGTATTTTTTCGACACTCCCAATTCCCCAATAGCTGCCACAGCTATGCTACTCTAGTATGGTTCACTAATCTCGCACATCCAGGAGTTCGGGTGTTTCCTGCTTTGGGAAATACGCCTGGGTGGAGGTTTAACCCGAATCGGAGTAAAAAACATGGCTGTTGTTTCGTTGGCTCAAATGATGGAGTCAGGAGTTCACTTTGGGCACCAAACCCGTAGGTGGAATCCGAAAATGTCTCCTTATATCTACACCTCTCGCAACGGAGTACATATCATCGACTTGGTGCAAACTGCCCAGTTGATGGAAGAAGCTTATACCTATATGAGGTCACAAGCTGAGGCTGGCAAGAAATTCTTGTTTGTTGGTACCAAGCGGCAAGCAGCAGGAATTATTGCCCAAGAAGCTGCCCGTTGTGGTTCTCACTACATTAACCAGCGGTGGTTGGGCGGAATGCTCACCAACTGGACGACAATCAAAACTCGGGTAGACCGTTTGAAAGATTTGGAACGCCGGGAAGAAAACGGCGCTCTTGATTTGCTGCCCAAAAAAGAAGCTTCAATGCTGCGTCGGGAAATGGCGAAGCTTCAGAAATACTTGGGTGGCATTAAAACCATGCGGAAAGTTCCTGATGTCGTGGTAATTGTAGACCAACGGCGGGAGTATAACGCAGTGCAAGAATGCCAAAAGTTGGCAATTCCGATTGTGTCCATGCTGGATACTAACTGTGACCCGGATGTAGTAGATATTCCGATTCCGGCAAATGACGACGCCATCCGGTCGATTAAGTTAATAGTAGGCAAATTGGCGGATGCCATTTACGAAGGTCGTCACGGTCAATTGGATGTAGAAGAAGAGTACGAAGATTACGAAGGCGCTGAGGGAGACTACGACTACGACGAAAGCGAAAGCGACTACAGTGACTTGGGGATTCCCGACGACGAAGAAGAAGAATAATCGGTGCTTATAAGCCAGCGCGAATGATGGTGAGTCCATTTCTGTACCTGCTACGGAGATACCCGATAGCCGCAAGGCGTGGTCGTTCCCACTAGGGCGTTGCTGAGTGCCGAGTAAAATAGTAGTACTTGGTACTTTAGAGTACTACTTATTCATGAGTCCTTAGCTACAGGTAAAATCCTAAGTTAGTGATGAGTGCTGAGTAGAAATAACTCAGCACTTATGATTCATTGCTCAGGATTTTCTTAAACCCAAGACTCTAAACTTTATTTAAGAGCGATTAAAACTGTCAGTCAAGTTAGGAATTGAGGCAACATGGCGGAAATATCTGCAAAACTTGTCCAAGAGCTACGTCAGAAAACTGGTGCTGGCATACTGGACTGCAAAAAGGCGCTGAAAGAAACTGATGGTGATATAGAAAAAGCCATCGAGTGGCTGCGGCAAAAGGGCATTGCCAAAGCTGACAAGGTAGCAGGACGTACTGCGGCAGACGGTCTAGTAGACACGTACATTCAACCCGGAGGTGAGGTTGGTGTGCTCATAGAAGTTAACTGCCAAACTGATTTTGTTGCCCGTAACGAGGGTTTTAAAGCTTTAGTTCAGAACTTGGCGAAGCAAGCAACAACGGCCGAAAGCCCTGAGGCTTTGTTGACTCAACCTTACATTGAAGATGAAAGTCTAACGGTCGAAGCTGTTATTAAGCAATTGAGCGCCCAGTTGGGTGAAAATATCCAACTGCGTCGCTTTGCCAAATATGCACTCTCCGAAGGCACACAAGGGGTAATAGATAGTTACATTCATACCGGCGGTCGAGTTGGTGTGTTAGTGGAACTAAGCAGCCAAAATGCAGTAGCAAGTCCTCAAGATTTTCAAAATCTGGCACGCAACCTAGCGATGCAAGTTGCAGCTTGCCCAAATGTTGAGTATGTCAACGTAGACCAAATTCCCGCTGAAGTTGCCCAAAGAGAAAAGGATATTGAAATGGGGCGGGATGACTTGGCGAACAAGCCACAGAACATCAAAGAAAAGATTGTTCAGGGACGGATTGAAAAACGTCTAAAAGAACTGACTTTGCTGGATCAACCTTATATTCGTGATCAAAGTATCACAGTGGAAGAATTGATTAAGCAGACAGCATCACAGCTGGGCGGAAGCATCTCTGTTGCTCGCTTCGTTCGCTATATCCTGGGCGAGGGTATTGAGAAGGAAGAAAGCAACTTTGCTGAAGAAGTCGCTGCGCAAATGGGCAGCAAGTAACCTAGTCATTTGTCGTTAGTTTTGGGCAAAAGACAAAGGACTATTTCCAAGACAGGTCAGGCAAGCCAAGCTGACCTGTTTTTCATTCACGGTCAGAATTAATGTCAAATTTTCGTCTGGACTTTGGTAATAAAATTTACCACTATTTGCTGAGCGTTACTATAGATTAAAGTTCCTATCTCTGTGCAAATCCAAAATTCAACATCTAAAATCTAAAATACTTTGGATGGTTATTTTAAAATAAAGTAGTACTTTTATACCAATACAAGGTTCAAATGGGCAATAGCAAGAAAATATGGCGAAAGCAATTGAGCGAATTGAACGGGATATTTTAGCACTAGAAGAAGCGATACAGGCGATCGCAAAAGAACTCCAAACCGCGTATAGCAATTATCTCACCGCCTTGGGGGAAACCGTACGCAAGCAGCTAATTCTGGCGACATATCATCTGTGTACCCAAGGGTATCCGGAAAGCTTTTTGAATTTGTCATTGCATCAGCGGCAACAATTGCAACAAGCCATCCGCAAGTTGGGTCAACAGACAGCAGAACAATTACAAGGTCTCATCAACCCAACTGAACAGCAAGTAGCACAGGCAGATGAGGCAGATGACGAAGATGAGGCAGATGAGGCAGATGAGGCAGATGAGGCAGATGAGGCAGATGAGGCAGATGAGGCAGATGAGGCAAATGAAACATCTGCTACTCCCACGACTTCCCCTACTTCCTTGACTCCTACGACTTTCGTTACTTCCACGACTTCCCTGACTCCCGCTACTTCCGTGACTCCTCCCAATCCTCTGACTCCCGCTATTCCACCTATTCCTCCTAGTTCCCCTAATCCCCCGACTTCTCCTATTCCCCCCGTTCCCACTACCGGTGCTTCCTTCTCCTTATCCCCTTTGTCGTCCTTGTCCTCTTCCCCAAACACCTCTAACCCTATAGAACTAGCAAAGTGGCAACAAAATTTAGAAAGAGCGACACAAGAAAAGCTCAAAAGAGTTTCTCGTGAGGCGAATCTTCTCATACAGAAAGCAGGGATAATACCCAAAAAATTACCAGGACCAATTTTAGAAGCAGCTGCAGCTGCAGCATCAGAAGCATCTGCCGAAGTGATGCCAGGACCACCCAATCTACTAAACTTGGTTATTGAAATTGAAAATGAGCAGCAGTCAGAAGACCCCGGTTTGACACAAATTATGGCTATCAACCTGCGGCTTGGGGAAATTGAATTTGCTGACCCGACACTCTCGTCTTATCGCAAGCAGATTCGCAGTGTCTTGCTTCAGCTCAATCGGCTAGGGCAGGAGTATCAAAAAAAACAGCGTGAACGTTCAGTTGCCCAAGCTGAAGCAGCATGGCGTGCTATTTGGTCTGATGATTAGTCATTTGTTGTTTGTTTGAAGTCAAATGACTAATGACTATTGACTAATAACTAATGACTACTCACTCATGACTACTGACACACCAGATTGGATACGATTGCAGAAAGCCTTGGCAATAGAAGCAGAACAAGGCTTTACTGACTTGCTGGGTAAACAATACCGCTTCAGTGAGTTTCTTACCCTGACTTTTGGCAAATTCCCCACAGGGTTGCCCAGCATTGAACGTCGCCGCTGGCAAGAACTAGCGGCTGAATTTGCTAATTATCCAAATCTGGAACTGGAAGACAGACAACACTTAGTAGCAGAGAGTCGTAGATATTTATACCAACTACAGCAAGCGATTGAAGGGGGAGGAGAAGCAGGGGGAGCAGGGGAAGCAAGGGATCAGGGGAACAGGGGAGTAAAAGAAAGTTCTCCTTCCTACTCCTCAGTTCCAAAATCTCCAATTGTTGCTGAGGTGAGCCGCAGACTTGCACCTAATCTAGAGCAAAAGCTGAGTGATTTACCAGAAATAGGCATTAGAAAAGCTGCTAATTTAGCACGTCTTGGTTTATACACGGTACGTGACTTGCTTTTCTACTATCCCCGTGACCATATTGACTATGCGCGTCAGGTGAACATTCAAGAGTTGGTGGCGGGGGAGACGGTGACAATAGTGGCAAAAGTGAAGCGCTGTAACTGCTTTACTAGTCCCAAAAACAAGAAATTAACGATTTTAGAACTGCTGCTGCGGGACAACAACGGTCAGATCAAAATCAGCCGTTTTTTTGCTGGTACGCGCTTTAGCAGTCGTGGTTGGCAGGAAAGTTTAAAGCGTCGCTATCCAGAAGGTAGTATTGTGGCGGCGTGCGGATTGGTGAAAGAAAGTAAATACGGCTTGACGTTGGAAGATCCAGAAGTGGAAGTTTTGGCACATCCAGGAGATACACTTGAATCGTTAACTATCGGTAGAGTGGTGCCTGTTTATGCCTTGACAGAGGGAGTTGGGGCGGATCTCGTGCGACAGGCGGTCATTGCTGCTTTGCCTTCTACTGTGCATCTCAAAGACCCATTACCAAGTGGTTTGCGAGATAAGTATAATTTGATGGAATTGAAGGAAGCAATTAATAATATCCATTTTCCCCCAGACAGCGATCGCCTGCAAGCTGCCCGTCGCCGCCTTGTCTTCGATGAATTTTTCTACCTGCAACTTGGGTTACTCCAACGTCAGCATCATGCGCGGCAAAATCAAACCAGTGCCATTCTTGTCCCAAAAGGTGAACTGGTAAAAAAATTCTACGAGATACTGCCGTTTCAACTAACAAACGCTCAAGCTAGAGTCCTTAACGAAATTCTCAACGACTTGCAAAAATCTGTACCGATGAACCGTCTTGTGCAAGGTGATGTCGGTTCTGGTAAAACTGTTGTTGCCGTGATTGCTATTCTCGCTGCTCTTCAGTCTGGGTATCAAGCAGCACTGATGGCTCCCACAGAAGTTTTGGCAGAACAGCATTATCGCAAGTTGGTGGGCTGGTTTAACCTCTTGCACTTGACCGTGGAATTACTGACAGGTTCCACAAAAATTGCAAAAAGGCGACAAATTCATGCTCAGTTAGAAACGGGTGAATTGCCGCTGTTGGTGGGGACTCATGCCTTAATTCAAGACCCGGTAAACTTTCAGCGGTTAGGTTTGGTCGTAATTGATGAGCAGCACCGCTTTGGGGTAGAACAGCGGGCGCGTTTGCAGCAAAAAGGCGAGCAACCCCATGTATTAACTATGACAGCAACTCCGATTCCCCGAACTTTAGCGCTGACAATACACGGGGATTTGGATGTCAGTCAAATAGATGAGTTACCACCAGGACGGCAAACGATTCAGACAAACGCGCTTATCAGTCAACAACGCACTCATGCATACGATTTGATCCGCCGGGAAATTGCCCAAGGACGGCAAGCTTATGTCGTTTTGCCGTTGGTAGAAGAATCAGAAAAATTGGATGTGCGATCGGCAGTAGAAGAGCATAAAAAGTTACAGGAAAGTATCTTTCCAGAGTTTCAGGTGGGACTACTTCACGGTCGCATGAGTTCAGCCGAGAAAGACGAAGCAATTAGCAAATTCCGGGATAACAAAACTCAAATTTTGGTTTCGACCACTGTTGTAGAGGTTGGTGTAGATGTTCCTAATGCAACAGTAATGCTCATTGAAAATGCGGAGCGATTTGGTTTATCTCAATTGCATCAGCTACGTGGGCGTGTTGGTAGAGGTGCCGCTAAGTCTTACTGTTTGTTGATAAGTAGTTCCAGAAGCCCGGATGCACAGCAAAGGCTCAAGGTTTTGGAACAATCTCAGGATGGCTTTTTCATCTCGGAAATGGATATGCGTTTTCGCGGTCCTGGGCAAGTCTTGGGAACTCGTCAATCAGGAGTGCCAGATTTTACATTGGCGAGTTTAGTGGAAGATGAGGAAGTGTTAATTTTGGCACGGCAGGCAGCTGAGAAAGTGATAGAGATAGATCCGACAATAGAGCGTTGGTATTTAATGAAAGAAGAGTTGAAGTATCGGTATGAGCGGTTGATGGGTGGAGCAATTTTGACGTGATTGACCATGACCGCCTTTTTAAGGAACTGCTTACTTCCGTTTGCTACTCTCGTAACTAGCGCACAGTATTGTTTTTTAGATTTATCTTTAAATTTAGATTAAAAAAATACCTAACTTTCAAAAACACTAATTACGGTGTTGTTTGAAAATAGGTATTCACTGTTTTAGTACAATTAAATGCTTTTAATGCTTGCGGTAAATGCTGGCGTCTAACAACCTGCTTGAATATATTAACAAGTGCTTTGGTTTGTTCTTCTCGTAATTTTTTTCTTTTAGCTTTTTTTACTAAATTCCTATGTTCCTCAGTTAAATTATCGCGTTCATCCTCACTCAATGATTTATCAAATGTAGCATTTGTCTCAATGTAATTATCTAGATAATTAAAGCCAGCCAAGATTTGACTATTTACGGATTTGACTAAAGAGCAAAGTTTTAGTAGTTCCATACCTTAAAAGAACATTAGGATTCCGGTGCAATGGACATCCTCGTTCTAGAGAAGTCTATCTTGGAGCTTGAAAACACAAATGCATTCGTCAACTGTCACTTAATCAATTAGAAGATTTAGCTGATACCGTTTCACTTTAAGGTTGATACAAATAGGCGGCAGGGAGCAGGGAGCAGCTTTGCTGGGGGAAAGAATTAGAAACTACTCCCTTCCCAGTCTAAAATTACCTAAATCTCTCTAACTCTTACCTCTGTGTGCTCTGCGCCTCTGCGGTTTTTTAATTAAGTAATCTTCGGGCGGGAAGGGAGTAATCATTTGTATCAGGCATTTCGTGAAATGGTATGAGGCGTTGTTGGATTTTTCTAATGTACAAGATTTAATTGCTTGGCTGAATAAACAACAGGGGTAGAACAGGCGCAGTGTCTGAACACAAACCACCATGCATCTACCCCTGTAGTGAAAACTGATAAAAGTTAGTTAACCCTAAGTAAAGTCGATGGTATCAACGAAATTTAGCAAATTATCCTTGATTCCCTCGGCTTCTTCTTCAATAGAACCTGGTTTTTCTCCATCAAAAAAGCTGCGCTGGTGGCTGACGACATACAAAAAGTCGCCATAGATAAATGACAGAAGCCCTCGATACGCATTCAATTTAGTAGCAGTACCGTTATTTCCTGTTTTGGAAATTTTTGAACCTTCGGGCATATCAACTAACACAAAGTAAGCCCCCTCCAATGCGTCTTCCAGATATTCGGTATGTTTTATCTGAGCATCTGGCAAATTAGCAACAATTGTTTGAGGGACATACTTGTTAAGCAGAAGTGAACGCAGATATTCTTCCTGTCCCACAGAATCTATTTCCTCTGCCTGTTGAGAGGAGATAGGGGAATAATCGATTCTCAACAAAGTGCCGTAGTCATCAGAAAAGTTGACTAACCCTTCTTGAGTTTGAACCCTACCACCTTGCTGAACATCCACAGGAATGAGAACTGTAAAATTACCCGAAGGTGACTCATATACATTTGGGCTTGAGGCTTCCTGAAGTACTGTATCATCCTCGTCTAAGGCGAATTGATCTTCTACCTCTTCAAAGGCGGCGATCACCTCGTCTACAATTTCTTTAGCTTCTTCATCATCAATTCCCAAAGCTTCTTGGAGCTTTTTGAGCAAAGCCGTTTTGCCTTTGGGTATACGCACTTCATCTTCGTCTACAAGTACACTCACCCCTGCAGCATAAGCATCAAGCAGTAAGTCTTCTGTCAGGGCATTGTTTGCAGCGTTATAGAGCGCTCCAACTCCATCTTCCTCTGCAATGGCTATGACTTTATCAAGTGTTTCTAACAACTCGTCATCTGAGTATTCTTCAAAAACCTCGAGTCCCCAGAGGGTATCAGCTAAAAATTCTGCATCCACTTCTTCTAATGAAGAATCAGCAGCAGCGGTGACAACTGCGATCGCCGCTACTGCTTCTTCTGGACTGAGTGATTCTTTTGATGTCTTACCTGAGCTAAAAATCTTGTCGTACTTGCCCATGACTGCTCCCTCCTAAATGGCTTGCTGGTAATAACACAAGTCTAGTGCCAATGGGTAGTTTACCAATCGAGCGAGTCTCCTCTGTTCTATCTTCACACAAACCCTGTCTTCAGATGTATACTGATACGCGATCGCAAACCGAGCAGAGCAACGCTGGAACATAACTTACATAGAGTATTTGAGGTTGGAAAACCCATAAAGAAAGTACATATCAAGCGTCAATTAACAGTTATCAGTTATCAGTTATCAGTTTCATGGCTTCCTGGGTTTAACTCCCCCACCAAGAGCGTGGAAGGCGTTGGTGGCGGGTCGTGCATCCCCCACCATACGCCTGTTCACTGTTCACTGTTTACTGTTTTAACCCTTGCTGCAATTCAATATGTTGCCCCAACTCCTGATTGACACCATGCTTACTTGCAGCATACAGGAACCGCTTGGCAATGTCTTCATAAAAATTTGGATCTGTCCAAAATCCCATATGCGCTTCAATTCCCCAACGCGTATCGTATTTCATAAGAACATTATCTACGTTTTCGTAGTAATCTAAGTGACCGCTAATCGGGTCTTGCAAATGATAGTAATTGACCCACTGAACATGATCGAGCTGGCAATCCACCGGACATTTAGTGAAGTATAGATTTTGGCGAGCAACTTGCGGTTTTACACGGAAGGAATTTAGGTGTTCTAAAATTGAGGCTCGAATGTACTGTTGCTTCTGTGCTTTCTCTTTACAGAAAAAGGCAATTTTATCTAATGGTGAACCAAAGGTAACTAGCCCCTTAATCTTATCTAAGAACAAATTTTGACCCTTATTTTTAGAGAGACTTGCCTCAATACAGAGAAGATTTAAGGTGTCGTAAGCAATACAACTACCGAGAGAATGTCCAGCTATGATGACTTGGTCATAATTAATTTGTTGATCCCTCAAAAGTGCTTTCAATAATGTTAATGATTCTGTGAGTATCTGCTCTCTAATCCTTTCGTAAGGAGATTTTACATCTGTTGTCGTGTATACAGCCACATCACCAATTAAATTAACCAATGGCGGAGTCACTAGTGTTTTACTGAGTGTCCAAGCTGATTGCAGAAAACGACCACTGAGAAATGGACTTAATAAAAATAGAATGAGCCAAAGTGAGAGCCGCAAAACTGGGTAGATAATATGGAACAGACGCAGGAATATTGTCAGCCAACGTAAGCGAAACTTAAAGAGGTTGTTAGCATTCTCATTCTCCAAAATTTCATTTAATAGAGGTCGATTTTCCTCCGTGTTATAAAAATTGATTGTGCCAGTGAGTGTCTGCTCTGTCCACTGTAAAATTTCAGACATACCGATTTGCTGTGATGTCTGATTTGCCCAATAATATTCATGAATATCAATTAACTCAGATCTTGCACCTATCCGTATAAGCCTAGGTTTAGTCAACAGCAGCGCAATAAAGTTACATCACTTTTATTGGCTTTTATTGGTAAAACAAAGACTTCAGGCTTAGTACTGAGTCTGAAAATAACATCAATTTTTCTTGGTGCAAGATGTGAGTTAACCAGTCTTGTTTAGGGTCTTTTGAGGTGAAGCGAACAAAACTTTCTGTCCAAATATAGCCATTAGCTCGTCTTCGCTTAGCAACTAAGTGTTCTGCTAGCACTGGTAAATTCTGATCTTCAAAATATTTAATAAAATTTTGGACAGAATAATCCACAGTTTCAAAAGGGTTTTGTTCGCCGATTCCATGGATGATCAAAAATGCAGTGCGACCTTTGAGACATCTAAGATCGATATGTTCCTGAGTCATTGTAGTTACCACTTTTTTTGGACATGGTTTTGCTTTCCATAACAGACGCTAACGACCTATCCGCCATTATTTTAGAGAAATTCAGCAGATAGTCTTGTGAAAGTTATGAAATAAGGGATTTGTTACTTTTCCTTAAAAAGCAACAAGCACCTAAATAGCTTTTTCCATAACCCGTTTAAACATAACAGGCACCGTGTTGTAAAGGCTAAAGCAATATAGATATTGCTCCAGCAATAACACACAAAATTCCGGAATAGTCCAATCCCAAAGAGTAGTTATACATGCATTATCCTGTTGTAGTCATCCACAGTATCATCTCTATAATGCTGGTAAATGAAAACAAGTAGGTGTATACCAATTGCAAGCGTGGATTTGACCAAGCCAAGTCTATGTTTTCGCGCATTTTGGAGTGGGTAACAGATTATGACAACTCGTCAATCCAAATTTTGGATGGTTTATCAGCCTAAAACCTAAAATTTATTATCCAAAATCTAAAGATACTATAAAAACGTTTTCGATTGGATGTGATATACCTTACATAGGGCAAGCAATATTGGTACAACCAGGGCATCAAATAGGGAGGCAAATACAGATGGTTACGGTAGCAACAAATACTTTTTCACAATCATCCTCCAAAGAGCGATCGCTTATCCTTTGGTTTAATGAGGTTGGCATTACCGACATACCGATAGTTGGTGGCAAGAATGCATCTTTAGGCGAGATGATTCAACAACTCGTGCCCAAAGGCATCAATGTTCCGATTGGATTTGCTACCACGGCTTATGCTTATCGTTATTTCATTCAATCTGCTCTCTTAGAACAAAAGCTGCGCGATCTCTTTTCTGACTTAGATGTAGAAGATGTCAAAAATTTACGAGAACGAGGGAAAAAGGCGCGATCGCTCCTGATGCACACACCATTCCCTAAAGAATTAAGAGAGGCGATTGTTCAAGCATACCAAACTTTATGTGAGCGATACAATTCAGATACCGACGTAGCAGTGCGCTCCAGTGCTACCGCTGAAGACCTCCCTGATGCCAGCTTTGCCGGACAGCAAGAAACTTACCTCAACGTTACTGGTATAGAAAGTGTTTTAGCCGCCTGTCATAAATGCTTTGCTTCCCTATTTACAGACCGTGCTATTTCCTACCGCCACACTAAGGGATTTGACCACTTTAGCATTGCCCTCGCTGTTGGCGTGCAAAAAATGGTGCGTTCCGACTTAGCATCCTCTGGAGTCATGTTCTCCATTGAAACAGAAACAGGCTTTAAGGATGCTGCACTGATCTCAGCAGCATACGGTTTAGGAGAAAACGTTGTCCAGGGTTCCGTCAACCCAGACGAATACTACGTTTTTAAACCAACTCTTAAAGAAGATTTCCGCCCAATCATCGATAAAAGATTGGGTAGCAAAGAATTGAAAATGGTCTATGACGACGGCTCCAAATTCACGAAAAACGTAATAGTTCCTGCAAGTGAAAGAGGCAAATTCGCCCTAAACGATGACGAAATTTTGCAACTAGCGCGTTGGGCGTGTTTGATTGAAGACCATTATTCCCAAGTCCACGGAACCTATACCCCAATGGACATCGAATGGGCGAAAGACGGCATTACAAATGAATTGTTTATCGTGCAAGCGCGTCCAGAAACAGTGCAGTCTCAAAAGACGGAGAATGTGTTGCGGACTTACCGCCTCCTCAAGACAGATCAGGCAGATAAGGCAAATAAGGCAGATAACGGAGTAAAACCCTCCTCATCCCCCTCACTCCCTCACTCCCTCACTCCCTCATCCTCCTCATCCCCCTCATCTTCCTCATCCCCCTCATCTCCCCAACCTCTACTTACGGGACGTGCTATTGGGGAAGCTATTAGCCAAGGTAAAGCGCACCTGATTACAGATGTCCATAAAATTGATCAGTTCCAAGCAGGGGAAGTCTTGATTACAGATAGAACAGATCCCGACTGGGAACCGATCATGAAAAGAGCAAGCGCAGTGATCACCAACCAAGGTGGACGCACCTGTCATGCGGCAATTATTGCGCGAGAATTGGGTGTACCTGCAATTGTTGGATGCGGAAATGCTACAGAAGTTTTGAAAAATGGTCAAGAAATAACAGTATCTTGCGCTGAAGGTGAAGAAGGGCGGGTTTACGCAGGACTACTGCCTTTTGAAGTTAAAGAAGTTCCGCTAGAAAACTTACCCCGCACTCGTACGCAAATCTTAATGAATGTGGGCAATCCCCAAGAAGCACTGAGTTTGTCTGCTATTCCCAATGATGGGGTAGGTTTAGCCCGGACAGAATTTATCATCGCCAACCACATCCAAGTCCATCCAATGGCGTTGATTCACTATGACCAACTAGACAATGAATTTGTTAAAGCTAAGATTGATCAAATTACCGCACTTTATGACGACAAACCCCAATATTTTGTTGATAAATTAGCTCAAGGGATTGGTAGGATTGCTGCTGCGTTTTATCCCAAACCAGTTATCGTGCGGATGTCTGATTTCAAGAGTAATGAGTACGCTAACTTGTTGGGTGGCAGACAGTTTGAACCCGAAGAAGAAAATCCGATGCTAGGCTGGCGAGGGGCGGCGCGTTACTACGACGAAGGTTACAAAGCAGCTTTTGCTTTAGAGTGCAAAGCCCTTAAGCGAGTCAGAGACGAAATGGGATTGACAAATGTCATCGCCATGATTCCCTTCTGTCGCACTCCTGATGAGGGGCGTCTGGTGTTGGCAGAAATGGCAAAAAATGGCTTGAAGCAGGGTGTGAATGACTTCCAGGTTTATGTGATGTGCGAGTTGCCCAACAATGTGATTATGGCTGAGGAGTTTGCCCAAGTTTTTGATGGGTTCTCGATTGGTTCCAATGACCTGACTCAGCTGACACTTGGTATAGATAGAGATTCAAATTTGGTGGCGCGGTTGTTTGATGAACGCAGTGAAGGTGTCAAGCGGATGGTGAAGTTAGCGATAACCGCCGCGAAAAAGTACAATCGTAAAATCGGTATTTGCGGGCAAGCACCCAGCGATTACCCAGAATTTGCGCAGTTCCTAGTTGAACAGGGTATTGACTCCATCAGTTTGAATCCGGATTCTGTTTTAAAGACTATGCTAGAAGTGGCAAAAGTCGAACAGCACATCTTAAGTTAATCACAGGTCAACACCGCTGCCTAAAAGCCTTGTGTTCATTTAGTTCATGGTATTTCTTTTAAAAGTCAATGTGATCAAGATAAAACCACAGATGGACAACGGACACTTGCACGCCAGTCGCCTGCGGAGGGAGACCCTCCTGCAGCGCTGGCTCCTCAACGGGGGAACCCCCCTCCGGCGGGTTCACCAGTCGCCTACGGTGGGAAACCCGCCTGCAGCGCTGGATTCACCGCACAGCAGTGTCCTGCAGATGCACACAGATGATAAATCTCGTGTTAATCTGTGTGCATCTGTGGTTCCAAATATTGGAATACGTTTGTAAGAGGACTATTGACTATTGACTAGCGACTAGGGACCAATGAATAAAAAATGGTTTCGGATTGGCATGGCGGGTGTGTTGTTACTATCACTCGCCTTGCGATTTTGGGGACTAGGGCGATTTAATACCTTTGTCTTTGATGAAGTTTACTACGCTAAATTTGGTAATAACTATCTCACCCATACACCATTTTTTGATGGTCATCCACCACTTGGTAAATACATGATTGGGCTGGGGATTTGGATAAGTAGCCACATTCCCTTTTGGCAAGATGAGGTGAATGGGTTTACAGGTTCAGTCATGTCACCCATCAGTTACCGTTGGATGAATGCCTTTTCTGGTTCATTTATCCCTATAATCGTCGCCGCCATTGCCTATCAAATAAGTTACCGTCGCAGTTTTGCTTTGCTTGCTGGTTTGTTTACGGCTTGTGATGGCATATTTCTCGTAGAATCTCGCTATGCCCTGATCAACCAATATATTATCATTTTTGGGCTACTAGGACAGTGGTTTTTATTATTAGCATTAGCAAAACAAAGACAACAACGCAACTTCTGGTTAATACTTTCTGGCATAGCTTTTGGTGCCTCAGCCGCTACTAAATGGAATGGTTTATGGTTTCTGCTAGGTGTTTATTTCATCTGGATATTAGCTTGGGGAATTCGTTGGTTGCAGTCTTTTAGCTTTATTGGTGAAGAAACTCAACCTCAAATTCAACAGGAATTTCTTGCTCATCCTTCCCTTACTAAGGATGAAAAAAAAGGCAGTCAAAAAATTTTATTATCTTCCTTAACTCTGTTTATTTCTGGATTATCTGGGAAGAGAAGATATAAAATTTTCCCTTATAAGGTAGGCTTTAGTACTACGATTAAAAGTGGGCAAGTTAATCTAACGCCATTGCAAAATTTAACTCAACTTAATCTTGTTCATATTATTATTTATTTAGGTATTATCCCTTCAATAGTGTACAGTTTAATTTGGATTCCACATCTACTATTAGATAGAAGGTATGGATTTATAGAAGTACACAGGCAAATTTTGTTGTTTCATGAACGTCTTGGCGGCAATAGTCCCAAGGTGCATCCTTACTGTGCTGCTTGGTATAAATGGCCCTTGATGACTCGACCAATGGCGTATTTTTATCAAACAGCACAAAGTACGGATGAAGCGCTACCTGTGATGGGACCTCCTTTGCCTTCCGGTAACGGTAAAATCATTTATGATGTCCATGCAATGGGCAATCCCTTTTTGTGGTGGTTTGGCGTTGCGGCGCTTTTATTTTTAGTAGGAATGTTGGTGTGGCAATTCGTTATTCCTTCGGTGAGGCAAAAGCGTTTTTCTCCTCCTACGATGCTTTGTGTTGATACCTGGATTGCCCTGTTTTTGGTGATAAACTATGCTGCTAATTTACTACCTTGGGTGAAAGTAAACCGTTGCGTTTTTATCTACCACTACATGACGGCTGTGGTGTTTGCATTTTTAGCGATCGCTTGGCTTGTGGATCAGTGTTTACGCAGTTACCGAATTGGACTCCGCGCCCTTGGTGTGACCATTACCTTTATGATTGTGATAGCTTTTGTTTTTTGGATGCCTATTTATTTAGGTTTACCCCTCTCACCTTTTGAATATAAACCAATGCGGATGTGGTTCAATTCTTGGATTTAGGATTTTAAATTTCATTGGTAGAGTGCTGAAAGCCACAGATCCCCGACTTCTTTGAGAAGTCGGGGATCTTGTTTTTCACGGATGATTTAGGATTGCTATAGTTAACAAAGCTACATATTATATAACGTAGCTCATCACACTGTTTTAACATTTATTATCATAAACTTAGGTCTGTTACCTGTTAGACTACTATAGGATGTAAGTAAATTATCGTGAACGTGTAAAAAATATTGAAATCTGTAGAAGGAAGAAAATCAACACTTTAGCGTTATTTTAAGTATTTATTAAGTAAATTTCTAAAGTGTTAAGAAACTGCGTTAAGTGAGAGTGTAACTCTTGATAAAGTGTTAAACCATATTAATATTTGATTTTGAATAATCCTGGAAAAGCAGGAGAACTGTAATGGTGAGCGATTTACAATTGCAAGGTATAAATTTGACTAACTTGAAAGAACCACAAATTCATATTCATAGTCAAATTCAGCCTCATGGGGTACTTTTTGTCCTGAAAGAACCTGAATTAACGATATTACAAGTTACCAGCAATGTATCTTCTGTTTTCGGCATATCTCCCCAAAATCTGCTGGAAAAAAAACTAGAAGATTTACTCGACTCTTTTCAAATAGAGAGAATCAAAGCAGGACTACTAGAGGAAAATCTCGATTTTATTAATCCCACTAAACTTTGGGTGAGAAAAAAAGGAGATGATTACGTAGTTTTTGATGGAGTTTTCCACCGTAATCCAGAAGGATTTTTGATTCTGGAATTAGAACCTGCAATTTCTCAGGAAAATATCCCATTTTTAAGCTTTTATCATCTCGCTAGAGCTTCCATCAATCAAGTAGAAGCAACCGCAAATCTCCGGGATTATTGTCAAATTATTGTTCAAGAAGTCAGGAAAGTGACAGGATTTGACCGGGTGATGCTCTATAAGTTTGATGATGATGGGCATGGCTCAGTGATTGCTGAAGAAAAACTAGAAAGCCAGGAACCTTACTTAGGTTTGCACTACCCAGAGTCAGATATTCCCAAACCAGCAAGAAAATTATTTATTTCCAATTGGATTAGATTAATACCGGATACTCATTCGAGTCCTGTGGAGATTGTTCCAAATAATCATCCGGAAACTCAACGTCCGGTTGATTTGACCAACTCGATTCTTAGAAGTGTCTACCCTTGTCATATAGAGTACTTACACAATATGGGTGTTGGTGCTTCTTTGACCATTTCTCTGATTAAAGAAGGAAAACTTTGGGGACTCATTGCTTGTCATCATCAGACACCAAAGTATGTTTCTTATGAATTGCGAAAAGCGTGCGAATTTTTGGGTCGAGTGATATTTTCAGAAATCTCTGCGAGAGAGGAAACTGAAGATTACGATTATCGTATGCAATTGACATATATCCAATCAGCATTGGTTGAATATATGTCTCAAGAAGAAAACTTTATTGATGGGTTAGTCAAACATCAACCAAATCTCCTGGATTTAACTGGTGCTCAAGGCGCGGCTGTATGTTTTGGTGGTAACTACACCTTGATTGGTGAGACACCTAAAGAAGAAGACTTAATTTTTTTAGTTCAATGGCTAAAGAATAACGTCAAAGATGAAATCTTCTATACAGATTCTCTACCGCGCGTATATCCAGATGCTGAAAGGTTCAAGAATGTTGCCAGTGGAATGCTCGCTATTCCCATTTCTAAGCGAAATTATGTTTTATGGTTTCGTCCGGAAGTGATTCAAACTGTCAATTGGGGAGGTGATCCCAATAAGGCATTTGAGTTAAGTCAGTCAGAGGGAAATTTACGCTTGCGTCCGCGTAAATCTTTTGAACTGTGGAAAGAAACAGTTCGTCTCACCTCTTTAGGCTGGAAACCAGTGGAAGTAAAAGCAGCACTGGAACTGCGCAAAGCAATTGTTAATATTGTACTGCGTCAGGCAGATGAATTAGCACAGCTTGCACACGACTTGGAACGTTCCAACGCGGAACTGAAAAAGTTTGCTTACGTTGCTTCACACGACTTGCAAGAACCACTTAATCAAGTGGCTAACTACGTGCAGTTGTTGGAGATGCGCTATCAAAACCAACTTGACGAAGATGCGAATGAGTTTATTACCTACGCCGTCGAGGGAGTCAGCCTGATGCAGACGCTGATTGACGACGTGCTGGCGTACTCTAAAGTGGATATGCAGGCAATTGAATTTCAACTGACTGAGGTAGAAACAGCTTTAGAACGCGCCCTAACTAATTTACGCAAACGCATTTCTGAAACTGGAACTGTGATTACTTATGATGAGTTACCAACTGTAATGGCTGACAGCACTCAGCTGATGCAGTTGTTCCAGAACCTGATTGGTAACGCCATCAAGTTCCGCAGTGACAAACCACCAGAAATTCATGTGGGAGCAATTCGGACTGAAGATGAGTGGCTATTTTCAGTAAAAGATAACGGTATTGGCTTTGATCCGCAGTTTAGCGATCGCATTTTCGTGATCTTTCAGCGCCTGCACACGCGGGATGAGTACCCGGGTACAGGTATGGGTTTAGCTATCTGCAAGAAAATTGTGGAGTGTCACCGGGGACGGATTTGGGTAGAGTCACAATTAGGAGAGGGCGCAACTTTCTACTTTACGTTTCCAGTTGGAGGACGCGATCGTGAGCGCAGAAACGGACGAAAAGTACAAAACAATCTTTTTGGTAGAAGACAATAAAGCTGATATTCGTCTTATCCAAGAAGCATTGAAAAATAGCTCAGTACCACATCAGGTTGTGACGGTTAGAGATGGTATGGATGCTATGGCTTATTTGCGCCAGGAAGGCGAGTATGCCGAAGCACCACGCCCCGACCTCATTTTGCTGGATTTAAACTTACCCAAGAAGGATGGTAGAGAAGTTCTGGCGGAAATAAAAGCTGATCCCAATCTCAAACGCATTCCTGTAGTTGTGCTGACAACATCACATAATGAGGATGATATTTTTCACAGCTACGACTTGCATGTAAATTGCTACATTACCAAATCTCGTAACCTTAGCCAGCTATTCAAAATAGTCAAAGGGATTGAAGAGTTTTGGCTGGAAACTGCCACTTTGCCATCGGAATGATAGCAGGGGGAGAAGAGAAATAACACCAATTTGAAAAAAGAATGCGGCAGATACACACTCCCAAACCCTAGTTATCTTAGGCTTTCTTAATGCCGTACAGAGATGAATTTTGCAAATGAGCGAATTGGTATAACCTTTTCATCTCCACGCCAGTCGCCTCAACGGGACGGCAGTTGCTACAACGGGGGGAACCCCCGCAACGCACTGCCTCGAGAACCCTCGCACAGTGAGACAGCGCGAATGACGGCTTTCCCGACCCAGGCGACTGCGTTCGTCGTTCGCGTTCGCGCAGCGTGTCGCTTTGCGACTCAGCGTGTCCGTTCGGCTTTGCCGTGCCCGTTCGCGCAGCGTGTCCGTAAGGACTCAGGGCTCAGGACTCAGACGTGCCGTTCGCGCAGCGTTCCGAAGGAAAGGCATACCCAAAGGGCGCTGGCTCCTGATTTTCCTCATCTGCTCTCTCAAAGCTCAGCACTTTCATGCATAAAGGACTGGGGGTGAAAACACAAGACTATGGCTGCAAGCGACTCAGTAAAAATCTTGTTAATTGAGGACAATCTGGCAGAAGCTAGATTGTTACAAGAGTTTCTGAAGCAAGCCAAGTCCCATGAATTTAGTTTGGTTCATGTGAAGCGATTGAGGGAAGCCCTCCAAGAACTATGTAAGGGAACTTACGATGTTATCTTGTTAGATTTGACGCTACCAGATAGCCAAGGACTAGCATCTCTCGCGCCTTTGATAACTCAAGCGCCGAGCTTGCCAATTGTCGTCCTTACTAATACTAATGACGATGAACTTGCCTTAGAAGCAGTGCGGCGAGGAGCGCAAGATTATCTTGTGAAGCGACAGGTTAATTCAGATTTACTCATTCGCTCCTTAAGGTATGCAATTGAGCGCAAACAAGTTTTAGAAACATTACGCGCAGTCAATGAAAAGTTAGAAATTCGGGTTCAAGAACGAACAGCTGAACTGGTCAAAGTCCAAGAAATCAGCCAGTTTAAATCTGAATTTGTCTCAATGATATCTCACGACATTCGCAGCCCTCTAAATACAATCCAACTCATTGCTGGATTGCTACAAAACAGTGGCGACAAATTGCCTAAGGAAAAAAAAGTTTCCCATTTCCAACTCATTCGTTCAGCAATTAAAAACATGGCTCAGCTATTAGATGAAGTTTCATTTATAGGTAGAGCCGATTCCGGTAAACTTTATTGTGAATTTCATCCGCTGGATTTAGAAAATTTTTGTCGCCAACTTGTTGAAGAAGCTCAAGTGAGTACGCAGCAAAAGCGCTTAACTCTGATTTTTACTAGTGTTGGCGAATTCGGTGAGGCGTTGTGGGATGAAAGCCTGTTACGTCATATTTTGAACAATTTGCTCAGCAATGCCATTAAGTACTCATCATTAGGTGGTACAGTGCGATTTCAACTTATTGCTCAGCAAAAAACAGTCATTTTCCAGATACAAGATGAGGGAATTGGTATTCCTAAAGAAGACCAACAGCAACTGTTTCACCCTTTCCATCGTGCTTCAAATGTGGGCAAAATTCCCGGTACCGGCTTAGGGCTGGCGATTGTTAAAAAGTGTGTAGAGACACTGAACGGTGAGATTTCAGTTCATAGTGAAGTGGGAGTGGGTACGACATTTGCTGTTACGCTTCCTAAGAAAAATTAGGAATTATAAATGAGAAAATTTTCAGAATTTATAATTTCTCAAACACCGCCCGATAAACAGGTTGCCCTTTCTTAATTGTGCCTATTTCCCGTTCCGTAGGAACTGGTGGCGGAATTTCTGCTGTACCAAGTGTTTGAAAAGCAGGATGTTCGCCAAAGCGATCGCTGCGGAAGCGCACTGCCCAAAAGGCAATCGAACATCTTCGCTTCAGTCCAATTGAGCAAAAGCTGTTTTGACACAAACACGCACCGCCTGCCAGTCAGATTCAGATAGGCAACCTATACGAACAGGATTTGCTGACGGAGGCAAAGTAACCAAGAAGCTGCGGAATGCAGATGCCACCCGTAGCCCTGCTGTTGCCCAATCTTGAAGAGCATAATCAGTCGGACCAAGTGCCGCAGCCGTTTGACTAGTAATTAATCCTACAATTATGTCAGGTCGTGAAGTATGGTACACCTCAGACGAAAGCACTACAGCAGGTCTACGTTTGATGCCACTGACCCCAGGAAAGTCAACTACCACCACATCGCCAGGGTTAAACAAGTTCTTCATCCTCTGGGTAAAGTGTGGTAGCGTACTGCAACGAGAAGGCAGTTATGTCATGTTGATCCTGCTCGCTCCAGGTATCATCGTGAGCTACGACAGATGGATTAGAGTGGGTTAAGTCGTCTAGGATTAGGGCAGCTAAACGCAGGCGCTCAATCGGAGACAAAGCCAGAACCATTTGAGTAAAGACTTCTTGAGCAGTAGTTGGCATATTAATTCCTCCGCATTTTAATTCATAGTCCAGTATTTCTTCTTTTATGCAGTAACTCTGCTGAGTCAGCATTCCTCACTCCTAACTCTTTCAAACACCGCCCGATAAACAGGTTCACCCTTCTTAATTGTGCCTAGTTCCCGTTCCGTGGGAACCGGTAGCGGGTTTTCTGCTAGCCATTCTTTTGTACCACGTCTTTGAAAACCAGGATGTTCCGCAAAGCGATCGCGCATTTCCACCGCGACAAACTCAATATCCGATTGCAAAAATACAATACCCCCTGGTACGAGAAATTCTGCCAGTTCTGCAACTAATTCTGGTTGGACAATTCGCCGTTTCGCGTGACGGTTTTTAAACCAGGGATCGGGAAATTGAATTGTGACACGCTGTAAACTACCTTTAGGTAGAGAAGATAAAAGCGATCGCAACGAGTTATTGACATTGCAAAACAAATAATGGAGATTTGTCAGCCCTAACTCATCGCGCCACTTGTTCGCCTCTATCACTAACGGTTCGCGAATTTCCAAACCCAGAAAATTCCAGTGAGGTTCTATCTTTGCCATACTCAACAAAAACCTTCCCCTAGCGCAGCCAATATCTAGGTGTAGCGGCTGGTTTGGCTTGGCGTAGATTTTTTCCCATTCAATCGGACTGAGGGGTGTTTGATACTTTTGCGAAAGTGGATTAACGTGCTGACGGACTCGGACAACTGCCAAAATCAAATCTCCTATCATTAAATACTATATCTGTCAATAAATATTCAGAGAAAATATATGCCTACTGAGTAGCCAATTACAGCAGATTGCAAGTTTATGAGGTACAGCTTTTCAACTCAAAAGCCAGATATGGAGGAAATTTTACTTCTGACTCCTGACTTCTGACTCCTGAATTCTGCTGTAGATACACTCATAAAGTAAAGGCTATACTCTCTAGGGGAATAGTTTCTCAGCTACGATGACAGACAAATTACCACCTATTTATTTTTACATTCCACAAAAACAATGGCCTCCTGAGCATATACTAGAAAGCCCTGATGCTTACTGGAGGTGGCAACAGTCTCTTCGTTACGGTCAAGGGCGGTATAATTGGACTCTGCAAACCTATCTTCACCTCAAACATCAAGAATTTCCATGTCAGCTGGTAGGAACAATGCCTACAGAGGGCATTGTCTTGGCGCATCGAGACTTTCTACCAGACAATTTACAACCCACACCAAAATTACTGATTGTTTGTTTGCAAGCAGATAGAGATTCGCATCCTTACGCACAGCTTCATGTTATACAAAATACTCAAGATGAAATGACAAGCCAGTGGGGGAGTTTTTGGCAAAGCTACTATATGCCCCATTGGCGTCAAGCTATGCTCATTCCTCGCGATTCTACGCGTGGTGATAAATTTGAGAACGTCGCCTTTTTTGGTGTCATCGGAACCTTGGCATCTGAACTGCAAACAGATGCTTGGATACAGCAGCTTCATGCCTTGGGTTTAAATTGGAATGTGGTGGAATTTCAACGCTGGGACGACTACAGCGATGTTGATGTGGTTGTTGCTGTACGTAGTTTTGACAATAATAAATATACTAATAAACCTGCGTCCAAGTTATACAATGCTTGGTATACAGGTGTTCCTGCTATTCTTGGCTGTGAATCTGCTTATCAACATGAGCGTAAAAGCGAACTTGACTACATAGAAGTCAGATCAATGGATGAGGCGATCGCAGCACTTAAACGCTTGCGTGACAATCCTCAAATGCGTCAGGCGATGATTGAAAATGGCAGAATCCGCGCCAGAGAAACAGATAGCGCAAGCTTGACTGCACGGTGGCGTCACTTCCTAACAGATGTCGCGACTCCTGCATACTATCACTGGTGTGAGGCATCTAGTTTGCAGCAAAAAGTCTTTTTAATGTCCCGCTACTTAATATTGAAACTGAAAAATGTGAAAAATCGCTGGCGTTAGCTGTCATCACGCTTCAAATTTCATCAGGCTTCAAATTAGCAGTTATAGCTGTTTCCCACTACCCACTCACCAATTTTGTGTATAAATGTTAAACGAAATCGCTGGTACGTAGTGTGATGAGTCAGGGTTATACTCATTATAAAAAGAGTTTTTTTACACCCTGCTTTTAAAATTGTTATTACCTCAATGACTTCAAATTTTCGCTTTGCTGTAGTCAGCGACTTGCATCTTGCGCTTCCCCATACAATCTGGAATCATCCCAGCCGTTTTCATTTGGTGGAAGTCAGTATTCCTGCATTTGAAAGTGTACTAAAACATTTAACACAACTTAATATAGATTTTCTTTTGCTACCAGGAGATTTAACTCAGCACGGCGAACCAGATAACCATACTTGGTTGCAAGAACGCTTAGCACAGCTTCCTTTTCCCGCCTATGTTGTTCCTGGCAATCATGATGTCCCTGTTGTGATGGCAAATGAGCAATCAATTGCTGCCTGCGATTTTCCGCATTACTACCGTCAGTTCGGCTACAGCAATACCGACCAACTTTACTATACTTGTCAGTTATTGCCGGGTGTTAGGCTCATCGGTCTGAATTCTAATTCTTTTAATGAGCAAGGACAGCAGATAGGACGTTTGGATACCCAACAACTACGGTGGTTAGAAGAAGTCCTAGCAGCAGCTGGTGATGAATTGGTGTTAGTTATGGTGCATCACAATGTTGTGGAACACCTACCCAATCAGTCACGCCACCCAATAGTAAATCGTTATATGTTAGAAAATGCACCAGAACTCTTGCAGGTGCTACAGCGCTACGGCGTTGGGTTGGTGTTCACGGGACACTTGCACGTTCAAGATGTTGCGTATTGTGAAGGCGTATACGATATCACCACAGGTTCTTTGGTAAGTTATCCTCATCCTTACCGAATTTTGGAGTTTCATGAGGATAATTATGCAAGGCAATGGTTGCAAATATTATCTTATCGCGTCAAATCAGTACCTGATTTTCCCAACTTGCAACATACATCAAGAAAGTGGATGGGCGATCGCAGTTTTCCCTTCTTAGTTAAATTGCTCACTCTACCTCCGTTAAACCTGCCAATGTCGCAAGCAAATGAACTGGCTCCCAGTCTACGCGAGTTTTGGGCAAATATGGCTGATGGAGACGCTGTGTTTGATTATCCTCACTTTCCACCAGAAGTGCGTCGCTACTTTGAGAAGTATGGCGCGATCGCTCCTAGCGGAACTCCATCCCTGATTGACAACAATACTACGTTGTTGCTTGAGAAAAGATAACCGAGATAACGAACTTCCAAATAAAAAAACATTCAATCGCTCTTAGACAAGGAGCACAAGGTAGACTTAGGAGAAGTCGTCTTGAATCAACGAGTTGAATAAATTATTTTTTGGAGTTCCCTAAAATAAAACCAGCACAAAGTTTGCTGATATATGTACATAGGGAAATTTTCTCCCTCACTCCCTCACTCCCTCACTCCCTCACTCCCTCACTCCCTCACTTCCCTACTGCACGACAAATTCCAAATACGGAAGTGTAATTGTGTAGCAAAGTACTGCCACCCACAGGACCGATTTCACCGCCACAGAAGAAACCTGCTAAGGGAATATCTTTGAGGTAGCGCCTAAAGAGCTGAGAATCAAAGTTGGGTTTTCCGTAAAGTCCTTCACCTCGCCCGAGGCAGGAAAACATGAGCGCACCAACAGCAGAGGGTTTTGGGGCTTGTTGTTTTTGATAATTTTCCAGAAGGAATTCCAAGTCTTCAGCAGAAGCTTGAGCATCACGCAAGTGGAATTGCAAACGCTGTCCTGGTCGAACGTAATCTGCAATGGCAATTGCACCAGCTGAAGGATCTACCCCAAGGATGCTACGAATTAAAAAGTCTCCCTGGAGCAAATCTTGCTTGAATTCATCCATTGCCAACCCGATAAATAACGAGTGTTGTGCCAATATCCTGTCTTCTTCGCCCAGATGCGAAATCAAATCTCGCAAGACAATCAGCGGTACTTGCTCATCCAACTCCAGGATGATGTTGCGATCGCCTTTTGTAACTTGGTACGTCTTTCCAATCGGTCGGCATCCTTGAGCCACAATCGGTTCCAAGACAATATTGCCACTCAATGCTACACCAACCGTTCCCTCTCTATACAGTTGGTCATTGTGAAATAGAGCGATACGACTTCCCATCCCACCCCCGCTTGCCTGTCCTCCCACTGTTACCGAACCGGGATAAGCAAAATCTATTCCTTGTAATAAATCGTTAATTCCAGAGGAGAATGCCCCGGACAGCAAGATGAACTGAGGCGCAGGCGATGGTAGCACACCTATCAAATCAATCCAATGATCCGGCGCACTGTCCAAGTCGGGTATTTCTTCAGGGGTAACATGAAAGGCTTTAATATTCACTTGTGGCAGATGCGCCAAAGTCAAACTCAGGGCAGGTTCTGCTTCCAACTCTTGAGTTTGTCCCCATCCAGTTGTGCCAATGACACCGCCACCACTACAGCCAATTAGCACAGGCACTGAAAGTCGTTCAGCAAGCAGCGGCAATAGCCGGGAATACTCACTTGTAAAGGCAGACGAAATGAATACCAGCCCTAAATCAGCAGGTGCTGTTAACGATGAGACAGCCTGTTGTACTACATCTGCAACAGCCGCTTCTAGAGAAGGACGGGTTGACAAGGCGTTTGCCCACTGCATTTGGTCTGCCATGAGTTTTACACTCTTTCTCAATCTTACGCTTATCGTTTTCTAATTTTTATCCTGTGGAATACTATTTGCATCCTACACTAATTGATGCAATTCCTTTGTATCTCCACTTTGGTCAACTGTCCATGTGAGGAAAATACGCGTTTCATCTCCTGCTACTTGCATCTACAAATATTGTATAATTTATCTTCCACACTAAATTCTCTAAAATCTTAAAAGATAAAGATAAATAGAGTAATCTTAGTACGATTTACTGTATTAGTGATAAAGAGTATTCTTACCTACTGGAGAGACTGATTTTAAGGAAACAACAGTAAAATGAGAAATGATGGTGCAAAAAACTGTCATTTTGAATTTTTTCTATACTTGTATTGAAAACACAACAAGACTAGCGAAATGAGCAACATTCAAGACAAAATCGAAGAAGAAAGAGAACAAGCTCGTGCTACGTGTGATACCTCAGGTAGCAACTCCGCTGAATGTGCAGCGGCTTGGGATGCAGTAGAAGAACTGCAAGCCGAAGCCTCCCACCGAAACCGATCTAAGAAGAAAAACTCTCTTGAGCAGTACTGTGATGCTAACCCAGAAGCAGATGAGTGCAGGGTTTACGAAGAGTAGAAATTGGCTCGACCAATTTTATTGCTCGCCCTTTTGCAAGCAACCAATATCTCTTGACTGAGTAGCTTGCGCTTTGCCGACGTTTTTGTCTAAAATCTCACTCCAACCTTTTCCATCTTGTCTGAAAGACAGGAATCCAGGTAGCGAGTGAGATTTTCTTGTGAACCTGCGTCCATATCAAGAACTGTTTCTTTCTCTAGAATCATATGAAATAGGGAGATGAGAAGATAGTCTGAAAATCAATGCAATAGTCATATACATATTGACTATTCGCTAAAATTTTTAATTTATCATCACAAAAAAATATGAATAATGAAGTCTGGTTTCGTCCCCTTGTTTGGATGGACTACCGATTAGCAATATTATTTACGGTGATTATTCCCATAATTCTCCTAATTTGGGCATTTGTACAAAAAGCCGAAACGATACAACGGTTGCTGATGATTTACTGGCGAGTATCGAGTTTGCTGGCAATTACCCTTTATTTGACTATAGGAGGCTTTGGAGTTAGTTTTATCTCTGGGCTGATGGCTCGTATTCTGATACCCATTTCGCTGTGGTTTTGGGTAGATTTGAACGATGAAATAGAGTATCAGCCAAACGGTCCTTTGAAGTTGCTTTTCACCTCGTGGCGTTGGGCGACAACCGTGTATTGTATTTTGGGCGCGCTTGCCTTTATACCTTTTTTGGTTTGTGCTTTTTCCGGAAGTGCGATCGCCACTCCCTATTGTCGCGTTTGGTCGGAAGCACCGTTACTTTTTAAAGACTATTTCCATGCCAACAGCAAACCTGGATTTCTTGGCTTTCTGGGCATTGTTGGTTTAATCATTTATGTACTTTACTTAAGTTACTTCGTCCTCGTCAAACTAGGCAAGCAAGGACGTTCAGCGACACCGCAATAGCCAAAAAGCCATTAGAGCAACAATAGTTCAAAACAAGCAGCAATCAGGAGCCTACGCTGGCTCCTTAGCATTCAGTACTCAGCACTTTTTCAATGAACAGTTTTATTAGCAAGCGCTTGGAACAATATACTGTCAAACGCCCCCAAGAAGTTTTGATTGTAAGTGTGGAAATTGCACATGAGCAAGACGAAATTGCCATCTTTAAAGGCTTTTCCAGTTCTTTAACGCGCCCAACCGCATTTGATCCCGATGTACCTGTGTTACCCCCTCAAGCAAAAATTATCAAAATTGACCGTGTAGCAAGTCCTTACAATCCTGAAACACCCCGCTATATCCAACAAGGACTTTCTTGGGACGATATGCAAGCCTTATTGGCAGAACTAGGAGTTTGAAAAAGATCGTTCTCGCTCATGGTATGAAAAATCATAGGACTTACGCATTGACAAAAGTCCTCAAATATGGGTTTGTTCTATTTTTCGACTGTAGGATCGGCAGTGTCCTAAACTTATGTCGGGATCATCAGGTTTTACTTAGCACTGCCCCGAAGTTCACGCTTGTTGGGAAACCCCTTCGGGTATGCCTTCGGCACGTCTTCGACGAACGCCAGTTGCCTGCGGAGGGAAACCCTCCTGCAGCACTGGTCTCACCGCCTGCAGGACTTCTCTCCACCCTACAAGTTGTGGTCGCTTTCCCATTGAATGCGCGTTCATACACATGATGCGAAATTTGTACGGTGCGTAAGTCCTAATTTTTACAATACCATTTCTTTGTGAGGCTGCGCCAAATTTTCTTGACTTATTCTTTCTTTCTTTGTGTCCTAGCCTGCGGCACGTCGCTGAGTCGCAAGGCGACACGCTACGCGAACGCGTCTAACGCGCTCTTTGTGGTATGCGCTAAGGCGCACGCTACGCGAACGTTGCTCATATATTTGAGCGCATCTTCATACAGAATTGGTATAAATCATATGAGTAGAGCAACAAAGCATACTCGCTACTGCCAAGTGATTGTAAAAAGCAAGACCGCTTTGTATGTTAATGGCAAAATTATGTTAATTTAATATGAATAATCTTAAGAACTGAGAATCAAGCTATAATTTGTTACCAATCTAGGGTAAGTTTTTCTTCTTAATACCATTTACACATACGATCAGCTAGGCAGACGCGTTTAAGGTCGCGTTTGGTGACGGTTTATATTACCATCACAGCTAAAGACGCATAGCAATGGTATTGTTACGGACTTGATAAGCGACTATATTTCATTACACTCACACCTTCCCTGTCATGAATACTGCGGTGACTCTACCAACAGAACAAGCGCCTCAAAAAGAGGAATCTTTGGGGCAGCTCAATCGTCAAATGATTGTAATTCTCGATTTCGGTTCTCAATATTCAGAACTGATTGCCCGCCGAATTCGTGAAACTCAGGTATATTCTGAGGTCCTTTCCTATCGCACCACAGTTGAACAATTACGTCAACTCAATCCCAAGGGGATTATCTTTTCTGGAGGTCCCAATTCAGTTTATGACAGTGGCGCTCCCCACTGTGACCCAGAAATCTGGAATTTGGGAATTCCGATTCTAGGCGTATGTTACGGAATGCAACTGATGGTGCAACATCTGGGCGGGGAAGTTGCAAAGGCTGACAGAGGTGAGTATGGCAAAGCGTCATTATATATAGATGATCCCACAGACTTGCTCACCAACGTTGAAGATGGCACGACGATGTGGATGAGTCATGGAGACTCAGTCATTCAAATGCCAGAAGGGTTTGAATTGCTTGCACATACAGAAAATACTCCCTGTGCAGCTATTGCTGATCACAACAAAAAACTCTACGGTGTGCAGTTCCATCCAGAAGTGGTGCATTCTATTGGTGGTCTGGCTTTAATCCGTAATTTTGTATACCATATCTGCGACTGTGAACCTACCTGGACGACTGCTGCTTTTGTTGAACAAGCCATTCGAGAAATTCGCGCGAGAGTCGGCGATAAACGGGTGCTGTTGGCGCTTTCTGGAGGAGTGGATTCTTCAACCTTGGCATTCTTGCTGCACAAAGCAATTGGTGATCAATTGACTTGTGTCTTTATCGACCAAGGCTTTATGCGAAAATATGAGCCAGAGCGATTGCTCAAACTGTTCCAAGAACAGTTTCACATTTCGGTAGAGTATGTCAACGCTAGAGAACGCTTCCTTTCTGCGCTCTCTGGCATCACTGAACCAGAAGAAAAACGTCGTATCATTGGGCACCAATTTATCAGTGCTTTTGAGGAAACATCAAAACGGCTTGGACCTTTTGATTATCTAGCTCAAGGCACACTTTATCCAGACGTTATTGAATCCGCTGATACCAACGTTGATCCGCAGACTGGAGAACGGGTCGCAGTGAAAATCAAAAGCCATCACAACGTTGGTGGATTGCCAAAAGACCTGCGATTCAAACTCGTGGAACCGTTGCGGAAACTGTTCAAGGATGAAGTCCGCAAAGTAGGACGTTCCATTGGCTTGCCAGAAGAAATTGTCCAACGGCATCCTTTCCCTGGACCAGGTTTAGCGATTCGCATTATCGGTGAAATTACTGCTGAAAGGTTAGAAATTTTACGTGATGCCGATTTGATTGTGCGCCAAGAAATTAACCAACGCGGTTTGTACCACGACTACTGGCAAGCATTTGCCGTGTTACTACCAATACGTAGTGTTGGTGTTATGGGCGACAAACGTACTTATGCTTACCCCATCGTTTTACGAATTGTGACTAGTGAAGATGGTATGACTGCTGATTGGGCGCGTGTGCCTTACGATGTCCTAGAAGCCATTTCCAATCGGATTGTGAATGAGGTGAAAGGCGTTAACCGAGTGGTATTTGATATCACCTCTAAGCCGCCTGGAACCATTGAATGGGAGTGATGGTATTTTAAATTACATAGCCTTTGTAGAGACGCGTTATTTGACACGTCTCTACAGATTGTCCAGTTTTCTACTCACGGCTAAAAGGTAATTTGGTTGGATTGGTATGTAGGTGGTTCAACATGAATCAAAATTCTGACTGGGTTGAAGCGTTCTTCTAATCGCCTTTCGACTTCCTCAGTTATGCGGTGTGCTGTTTCTACGTCAGGTGCATCCACTATTAAATGCATTTCGATAAAGACTTGGCGACCAAGAACACCGCGAGAGGCAATATCATGGCAGTTAACGACACCAGGAACAGAAAGAGCAATATCATGAATGACTTCTGGGGCGATCGCCATCTCGTCAACTAGCCAAGGTAAATTTTCTTTTAAAACTGTCCAGCCACTCCAAAATACCAACAAAGCCACTGGAAAAGCCAAAACCAAATCCAGCCACTGAACGCCCAGCCAAACGCCAATCAAGCCACCAATTACAGAAATTGTCACCCAGATGTCGCTCATCGTGTGCTTAGCGTCAGCAATCAAAATCGGGCTTTTGACTCGCTGTCCTACACCACGTTCATAAAACGCCACAAAAATATTCACGCCTAAGACAATCAGTAATATCCACAATTCTGGTGGTGATATTTTGACTTCTTTACCGCCATTAATAATTCGTTCAACGGCTCCTTGAAGAATTTCAAAGCAAGCTATACCTAAAAAAGCAGAAATTCCTAAGGAGTCTAAGACAATGACCACTAACACTTCTGCCCAAATCAAGCCGGAACTTTGCTGTTCATTTTGTCGCAAAAGCAGTGAACAGGTTAATCTTTTGATTGCAGGTCCATTATTGGCAGATGTCCCTGTTTACATTTGTAATGAGTGTGTGGATATATGTAATCAAATTATTAGCGGAGAAATTCCTCCGTTGACACAGGAAGAAGTTGAGTCATTGATGCATCCAGGCGAAGTGAGTGGCTAAAACTACATGAATTCGATAGAATTTTTGGCTCCATTGCCATGCTGTCCGTGAAGAAATGATGCTCCAGACCGTTCGCACCTCCGTGCTACGGAGGTGGCGCATTCCAAGGAGAATGGTATATGTAGCAAGATGTTTTCATAAATAGCTCATGTCCAATCATTTGACATTGAACCTGGTTGAAGGTTCTGTCTCTTTTAGTTTTTCACCCGAAGCCGCACGGGAATTCAAAGCAGCGCTCGATGAATTGATGCAAAGCCTCAAAGCTGTCGCCGCTAAAGCCTCTGGTGGCGGTAAACCGAGTCCCCAGCGTCCAATGGAATATCGTTATACGGGAGAGGTATTTTTAGAAATTTTTTGTAATCCCAATATTTGGCCCACTCCCTTTGCTGCCAAAGTCCTGCTAACCGTCCGCGATGCTACTATTCGCTTAACGACAGAAGCTGAACTGACCCGCGTTATTGAAGATATTAACCAGTATCTGGAGCAAGTAGGGTAATTTACCCGTAGACTGCAAAACATTGTAAAACATAAAAATCACCGGAGCAGTTTCTAAAATTGAACTGCTCCGGAATCGACACGCCTAAGTATGATAGTCACACCGCTCAATAAAATCTAGAGAAATCTAGAAATATCCTTAAAACGTGGCTTCCCACATTCAGGGAGAAACCAGCCCCCTTATTCCCTACTTTTAACATTAACCGCACAAATGGCTGGAAAGCGGATGTAACAAACGAAAATTTCCACAAAACACTTTTGGATCGATTTAGAAATAGGATATTTCAGATTCCGGGCTGGGAAAGGATCTTAAAAAGCAGAGATTATCCTTGAGAAAGCGATCGCACTTGCCATCGTTAAATCTCTTTTTGTCTAATCTATTCATCCAACTAACGATCATCCAACACAGATTCCCATTCCGAAACCGAAAATCACGCAACAGATGAAATAATTAGTCGTTTTCCCACTGTTCGCGACCAATCAGATCGGCAATGCGATCGCGCAGCAAGAAATCACACTTTTCCAGTTCGCATTCAATGCATACCCACTCTCTAGCCGGGATATATTGGCACAAGGTATAGATTGGCTGCTGTCTGCTCACCAAGCCTTTTTGCACTAGTCGGCGTGCTTCATCTTGTATCACGTCTAAAGAGTAGTAACTGATAGAAGGCACCGTATTCACACTCATGGTTTTTGCTCACAATTTAACACGTAAGTAGTGTTCCCAAAATTTAGCAGGAACGAACATTGCTAGAAATAGAAACAGTCGTTGAAGTTTTGTAGTTTTATATACGGAACTATTTTCATTTTGACGCTACATATCCTCAAATTATGTGAAGAAATATGAAGAAAATCAACAAATCCTGACATTCGCTTATATTGTATTACATACAAACAAATAGTGGTAGTTGATTACTTTTACTTATGTGGTTGAGAGGCTTATTTGGTACTAGTCTCTGATAAGCACTCACGATTTTAGGCACTGTTTTGCATAAGCCAGGAGTTTTTACCAAACAGATGAGTTAGATACCAAACAAGGTACGTAAAGCGCAGTCTTGTGCCGCTGGCATTTGTCCATAGGAGAATATGCCGGGAATATCCTCTTTAAGCAAGGGTATAAACTGCTGCCAAACATAAGGGCTACCGTACAATACAAACGCTTGTAAGTCATCCGTCGTTAATAATTTCTTAAATAAATCTTCTGCTACCTTGGTCAGTTCTGCACTTGAGCGAAAAGGATTCCCTCGGATAAACAGTTGTAGCAAAGTAGGATGACTTCCCTCTAAGTTGCGAATCTCTTGAGTATGGCAATCAATGATTTGAGTCTTATATCCCATTTGGGCGGGTAGTGTCATTGCTGGTGCCAATTTGTTCAAAAAATCACAGAGAAATAAGTCATCAACGACAATTAGGTTACGTAGAGATTGTGCAGACTTATTATTAAGTTTTTTTGTGTTTATAAGATTATCTAATGATAACGTAGAGCCATGAATGATTTGACTATGTTGCAAAATCTCAACAGTGGTGTTGAGAGCGTCATTTTGTGCTGTGGACTCGATAAAGGCAGTGGGATTGACTGGCTGATGGAATTTGCTTTTTGCTTGCCAAATACGCTCAACAGACTCTCGAATACGCGATCGCGAAATCCGACCACTTTCAACAGCCGTACATACAGCGTTAATCGCCTCTTGGGGGTCAACAGGCATCAGCAAAATATCAGCACCCGCTTCCACTGCCATCACAGGAGCAACCGAAGCCCCATAGCGATCGGCAATAGCACCCATGACCAAGGCATCTGTGGTGATCAAGCCTGAAAATCCTAGTTTTTGGCGCAATTCCCCTGTTAAGATTTTGTGTGACAAGGTTGCTGGTAGTTCTGCATCCCAAGAAGGAATCAGCAGATGAGCGGTCATGACTGTATCCACACCCGAGGCAAGTGCAGCAGCAAAAGGTGGCAATTCCACTTCTGTCAGTCTGTCTGTAGAGTGTGGGATGAGCGGCAAATCTAAATGAGAATCAACAGCTGTATCCCCGTGTCCAGGAAAATGCTTTGCCGTTGTTAGGACAGGATGAGTTTTTGCACCACGAATAAAGGCACAAGCCAATTGACTCACCTCATCAAGCGTTTCGCCAAAAGCGCGAACGTTGATAACAGGGTTATCAGGGTTATTGTTCACATCCACCACGGGAGCTAGTACCCAGTTAATGCCAATAGCTAAGGCTTCTTGTGCAGTGATGGCTCCCATTTTTTCAGCATAATCCAAACCCAACTTTTGGTCTTTGCGGAAAATAGCACTCAGCGCCATTGGTGGCGGAAACCAAGTTGCCCCTGCAAAACGCTGTCCAACGCCTTCTTCGATATCAGCGGCAATGAGTAAAGGAACTTTTGCCCAATTTTGCAATTGTTGTGTTCTGATAGCTAATTCCCCAGCACTAGCCCCCAGCAAAATCACTCCACCAACACCCAAATCTTGCACCCAATGTTGGAGTGTTGCTGCTGGTGGTTCCCAAACAGGATATTGAATTTGGTGGTCAAATAAAAAACCAGAGGCACGAACAACGACCATCTGGGCTACTTGTTCGGCTAGGGAGAGTTTATCTATATTGGGCAGCATAAGCAATTCAAAATTCACTGATTCAAAAAGGAAAAACCTAGCATAACAAGCATAAATACCAACAGCATTAGTGTTCTATCTCATTACAGCGCCCTTCAGAAGGAGACACCAAAGGACGAGTAAATATAAAGACTATATTTTAACAGCCGTATCCGTAAGCCATGTATTAGGGATATTAAAACAGACGCAACATGGTCGCGTCTGTAAAATCCTTGGCTGGCGTATGTTAATTAATTGTTGTTTACGTTACTTAATCTTTTGCAGACAATTCTTCATCTTGATTGAAGCTGCCCTCATTTTCTTGTGCCAGGTTTTCTGGCTGACGTTTTTGCTCAAGTTGATTTAACAGCGTTAGCACTTTGCTACCACGTTCTATAGAACGGTCTTCAATAAATACGACCTCTGGCGTACGACGCAGACGAACCCGCGCACCGAGTTCACTACGGACGTAAGGAGTCGCCGACTTTAAACCTGCCATTGTTTCTGCCTTGGCTTCCTCTGTGCCATAGATGCTGACGTAGATTTTTGCGTGTTGCAAATCTCCAGACACATCAACGTCAGTAACACTTACCATTCCTGTACCTACACGGTCATCCTTAATACCATTAAGTAACAGTTGGCTAACTTCCCGTTTAATTAATTCAGCAACGCGGGAAACGCGGCGATCTGTAGCCATAAAAATTTGCCTCCTCACAGAGGATTCACTACACACTACATAAATACGACTTTGTGAGAGGAGTCTACCTCCCACTACAGTCATAGTCTAAATTGTACTTAAGCCAAGCATTGCACGCAGGGTGAGAGTTATGAAGACCAGAGCACCTGCAAAGAAGCCCAAGACAGCGATTGAGGTGACTGGGCGTTTGAAAAGCGGTGCCAAAGGCGCAAAAGCATTTAACAACACGCCTAAGAGGGTCGTAATAAAAAACCGGAAGTAGCGAACAACGTTCTCCCAAAATCCGTCAAACATCTAGATTTAGACCACCTTGTTATAGACTATACGTTTGTTTTGATGACTTTGTTTATTTAAATTGTAATCTATACATTAAGAAAATGATAAGTTAGTATAAAATATAATTAGAATATAATAATTGCTAACATTATTTTTTTTAGTTTCCGTTAAATGTTAAGTGAAATTTCTAAACACAACTTTCCACGTCCCTTTTTAAAATGGGCAGGAGGTAAAAGTAGATTAATTCAGCAATATTTTAACTATTTTCCTATTGATTTTAAAAATTATTATGAGCCATTTTTAGGGGGTGGTGCTGTTTTTTTTCACCTGCTCCATCATAAAATAAGCAAAGCTATTTTGACTGATATTAATGCAGAATTAATTACCACTTATCGCTGTGTAAGGGATAACGTCGAAGAATTAATAAACCTACTTAAGGAGCATGAAATCCAACATAGTAAAGATTATTACTACAGGATGCGAACTACAATTGAGAGCAATGAATTAAAAAAAGCTGCTCGCTTGATATATTTGAACAAAACTTGTTTTAATGGTCTTTACAGAGAAAACTCCAAAGGCGAATTTAATGTGCCAATAGGGAGATACAAAAAACCTAATATTTGTGATTTATCTAATTTACGTTTAGCATCAACTGCTTTGCAATCAGCAGAGATTGAAGTAAGAAGCTTTGAAGAAGTGCTAAATTATGGTAAAAATAAAGATTTTGTCTACTTTGATCCACCTTATTATCCAGTCAGTAGTACGAGTAACTTTACATCATATAGTCGTTATGCCTTTGATGAGAATGAGCAATGTAGACTCAGGGATGTATTCGTAGAACTCGCTGAACGTGGTGTAAAAGTAATGCTATCTAATTCAGATACTTCGTTTATTCGCAACCTATATAAAGATTTTCATATATATACTATATCAGCAGGAAGGGCAATTAATTCTAATGCCAAAAAACGAGGTAAAATTAACGAATTATTAGTAACTTCTTATTTTATTAAAGATTATTGTTAGTCCAGGCAATAAAAGTACTCAAGTTATGAACAGCTAATAAATTTTGATTTTGAGTTACTTGAGAGCTTAACCAAGTAATGGCTTTGGGTTTCATTCCTCCACCGTCAATCAAAACAATAGCTGGTGCTGGGTAGCAATTTTGAATATTCAAGTTAACGTAAGGAAGTTTTTCATCAACAGAGCCACCAGTTTGCTGCCATTTACATTCAATGATTAAACCAGAAGGAATTGCTGCTGAACCAATGATGTAAAAGTCTACAGAAATGTCAGTCCCATAAATTCCTGGTCCTATGTAAACCTGTCGTGCATATCGTTTTGAAAGACTGGTGCAGTTTATAAGATATCCCAAACGCTGCTTTTTTGGTAAATTATCACCGACTAGGTTATATCCATGCCCTGACAAGGTTCCTTCTACAGTTCTTTCCAGGACGTTGCCAGACTGATTTGCTTTGCCACCTTGAGTCCTAGTCATATTGAATCCTTCTACTAATAACCCCTAAATTTTAGAGCATCGATTCAGTAATCAAAAACCTAACCCCCTGCTACAAGGAGGGGGACAAGGAGCAGATGAGTGTTGCGGGAGGGGTTGGGGGAGAGGTTCTTCAGGATTACTGAATTGCTGTTCTAGGATTCCACGGAAGCAGTGGAAAATGATCGGTTACTTAACATGAATTTTCGATTTAGGACGCTAATATGTAGAAAGTTGCCAGAAATGGTACATATGTATTTAATACAATTGTATTAAAGCATTGTGGTTTTTCTTTATATAAAATACACCAAATTGTAGGGGCAAACAGCCGATTGTCCCTACATTTCTATCGTATTTAATGGAAAACCACTAGAAAATCTATTGCTGATGACTTCCGATATATTTGAAATATATTTGAAAGTAGAACTTAATTAAGTGTAGTTTCTCGCCTAAGGAACACCGCACGAATAATTTACCTTTTTTAATCGCTGAAAGTCTTGTAAATCAAGACTTAATTTTTTTAAAACAGGTAAGTAGTTTCTGTGCGGCTCCTAAAATTCATTCACTTTTTGCTGCAACATTTAATAACTCTTGAACCCTGCTACTCCCGGTTTATTGCCCTCATCATCCTCCTCTATCCTCCACAAGTGAAGGGAAGAGAAGGAAAAAAGTTTTTGAGGGAGGAGAGAAGTAGATTTATTAGTTGTAACAAGTAAGAAATAATTTATGTTTAACATTTAAACAAACAGGATAAAGTCTGGAAACTAGATAACGTTGCTGTTAATACAAGTTACCAAGACTTTAGCCTATCTGAATTTCAGTGTTACCGTTGCGGATTGCCCATGCCATTTCTAACATTTGAGTCCAGCGCTTTTGGAGCTGTTTAGGCGTGCATTTGATTGTTTTGGCTATTGCTTGGTCACTGTATTTTGCAGTTTTGAGTTGCAAGATTTGCTGCTGCTGTTCCGAAAGTTGACTCAAAAATCTTTCCCACTGTTGCGAGGATAAACCCAATTTATGTTCTAAACCTGCGCCCAACCATTGATGTACTAACTGCCAGTGGTGTTGCTTGGCGAACTTTTCTACATGATATTTAAAACGCTGTTGCAGATAATCGCGCTGGCGGCTAGTCAAACCCAAAATTTGGTCGATTTCTGGTGCTGAGAAATCTTGGAGTTTTAATGATAGATAGTCTACGCAGTCAGATTGACCTTGAGCTTCTAGATATTTTACGAGTTCTGAGACGACGCGATCGCGCTCGGACTCTTCAGCAGGATCAAATTTAGGCTGTGCAATCATTTGAGAGCGAACCTGTTGAACTGCTGAGTTGCGCTGATAAGATTCTGCTTCTTCGCTCTTAGCTGACTCAACAGCCCTTTCGATATCTACAGTTGTTTCCTGAGGTAAACGACGGGCAAAACCTTGGGCGCGCAATATAATCAACTGCTGGTTATTACCGCCAGGTAAATTGATGCGGCGCTTAGCATACTGCTCTGTAAACCCCATGTATTCTGCAAGTTCCAATTGAGTGCGCGGGGTATAATCCTCAGGTAGTTCGTTTTCCCGCCGGAAAGCCTTAATAGCTTCCAGATAAAATGCTTGTAAAAAATCTTCAATCAAGTTGTAACGAGCCTCAAACCCTAACTCGGAGTTTGATACGGCAATATGGCGGTAAACCATAGCACCTAACTGGCTATGTAATTCTACGCGACCTTTTTTTGAACCCAATTGATAGTAACGTAGGCATTTTTGTAACCGATGCCTTGCTAAAGTGACCAGCCAAGACTTTATTTCTCCTGAGGTTTGGATACGGGAGCTTTTGTTGCAGATGCGTTCCACTTCTTTAGCAATGCGCTTTGCTACAGCTTGCACGCACTTCGGTGCTGCTTTCACCTGAGCTTGCAATTCCTTACATAGCAGTTGCACTAAAGCATCACCATTAGGAACTTGCAATTGTTCAGCCGAAACGTGGCGGTTTAAAGAGGGTGTAGACGTGGCTAGATTGGCGAGGTTTGCTTCCATGACTTTTCTACAAGTGGTATTGCACCGTAACGACAATGCACAAGACAGCACTGCCAAGGCATACGCCAGCAGGCGAATCTCTTCGATGATTTTCATTCATCAAGAGTCGCCCTCAGCACTGCTCACACATATGACTGTAAAAGACCCGAAAAAGTTACAGTGTTGGCAGTGTGTCGGTTTTTTCACAAGCCACTAAAAAGTAACTTGCACACGGATATCTGTCATGACGCAAAAGTACCTCAAAACCTTGCTGCTCGTAGGTTTATCCCAACTTAAGTCATACCTCCTGCCAATGTAGTAGGTATGACAATCTGAAAACTGGAGCTACTGGCTTTGTTTTTGCGAAATTGACAGATGAGCGTGTGTAGTTTAATATTTATACCCATGCCGCTGCTTTTTCCCAGCCTAAACCCTGCCGTACAATAATTGCTCTTTCTCCTGTTAAGTCCAAAATGGTAGAAACTTCATACTGAGGTTCCTCACCAGTGTCCACAATAACATCTACCAATTTGTCCAAACGGTCAAATAGCTCTACCCGCGATAAGTAAGGTTCTGCTTCCATCCCATTGGACTCATCACCTATTTCATCATCCGGTGGTAAATGTGCCGAAGTTGAAATAATCGGATTTGCTAGCGCTGACAATAAAGCTTTACACACGATATGATTTGGCACTCTGATTCCAGTTGTTTTCCGTTTGGGATTTTGCACCAGTCGTGGCACCAACTTAGTAGCAGGTAGCAAAAATGTATACGGTCCTGGAATGAGGCTTTTCATCATCCGATAAGCTGTATCGCTTACATAAGCATAAGTCGTTACATTAGAAAGCGAGGGGCATAAAAATGTCAGTGGTTTATCATTTGCCAACTGTTTGATTTGCCGCACTCGCTCTACTGCTGATTTAGCATTTAAATCACAACCAATAGCATAAACTGTATCCGTAGGGTAAAGCATCACTGCGCCACGTTGCAGTGCTGCTTGTATTTCCTCTATACGTCGGATTTGGGGATTATCAGGATGGACTTGGAAAATTTTTGCCATAAAAGTGGGAGAGGACGTTAGTGGTTAGCGGTACTTTTTGACAACAGATGGGCTTTGGAATCCTCTCTGGGGTTGGGGAAAACCCCCAAGGACGCAGTCGCTCACTAACAACTAACAAATAACTGATAACTGACTAATGACTAAATTATGACTAAATTAGCTTATCTTCAATGTCCGACGGGTATTTCCGGTGATATGTGCCTGGGAGCCGTAGTTAGTCTAGGTGTTCCCTTAGAATATTTAACTGAAAAACTCAACTGTTTAGGAATTGAGCATGAGTATCAATTAAGAGCAGAACTTGTTCATCGTAATGGTCAACAGGCTACTAAAGTTTATGTAGACTTAATAAACGAGCATCATCACCACGACCACGAACACAGTCACCATCACGCACGCCACTTGCCAGAAATCGAGCAGATGATTCTGAAAGCTGGATTGCCATCACGAGCAGAAGCTTGGAGTTTAGCAGTATTTCGGCAACTAGCAGTAGCAGAAGGGGCAGTACACGGTGTTGCACCAGAAAAAGTTCACTTTCATGAAGTGGGTGCTGTTGATGCCATTGTAGACATTGTTGGCACTTGTTTGGGTTTAGATTGGTTGGGTATCCAGAGCAATCACAAAGGATTACCTTTACTGTACTGCTCGCCGCTACCCACTGGTGGGGGAACAGTACGGGCGGCGCATGGTCAGATGGCAGTTCCAGTACCAGCAGTCTTGAAGTTATGGGAAATGCGCGCTTGTCCAGTATATAGTAACGGCATTGAACGCGAAATGGTGACACCAACCGGAGCGGCGATCGCCACAACCCTTGCCGTAGACTTTAGTTCTCCACCCCCTATGACCGTTAAACAAGTAGGATTGGGAGCCGGTTCAATTCATCTACCCATTCCCAATATTCTGCGCTTGTGGCTAGGTGAAGCAACAAATTTAACAGATAAATTAACTCTCGGTTTCACAAATAAATCCGCAACAAAATCCGTCGCCAGGGATACTAGCCCGACTTTAGAAACTATCTCAGTTTTAGAGACTCAAATTGATGACCTCACTCCGCAGGCAATAGGCTATGTGTTTGAAGCATTATTTGCGGCTGGTGCTTTGGATGTTTTTACCCAGTCTGTAGGTATGAAAAAATCGCGTCCGGGAATTCTGTTGACAGTCATTTGTTATCCAGAAAATCTATATAACTGTGAAGCGGTTTTATTTCGTGAAACCACCACTTTGGGAATTCGTCATTCAACTCAGGAACGCACGATTCTCCAACGGGAAATTCAACAAGTAGAAACTGAATATGGTCTTGTCCGCGTCAAAGTTGCTTGGACGGGACAAGCAAGCGATAAAGTGATAGCTAACGTGCAACCAGAATACGAAGACTGTGCAGAACTGGCGCGAAAACAGAATGTTGCTTGGCGAGAAATTCAGCGGTTAGCCCTACACAATTGGTACACGCAAAAAATAAAATCTTACTCCGTACAAGTGGGGAACCATAAACCGATAACTCAAAAGCCCGCGTAGGCGGGCTTAGTTCGTGTAGCCCCAAACTCGAAGTCTGGCAGCACATAAAGGTAGATTGATTATGAACTAATCAACAGCATCTTTGATTGCACTACCAACCTTGTCCAAAATGTTCTGAGAATTTTCAGCTGCCTGTTTACCTTTTTCCACAGCATTGGTATTGGCATCTTTCAAAGTTTTGTTCACTGCTTCGCCTGCTTTATCAGCAGTGCGCTGAGCATTGAACTTTGTATCCTCAACTGCGCCTTGAGCATTTCTTGCTACACCCTTAGCAGCATCGCTGGTGTTGTCTTTGATATTTTCAACGCCTTTGCTGGTTCCACGTGCAAAATCAGTAGCACTGCTCTTAGCTTTTTCTGTTGTCTCTTGAGCATTTTGCTGCAGATTCTTGCCTATTTGTTCAACGTTGTCGCCTTTTTTATCCAAGATACGGCGGGTGGTTTCTCCTATGTTGGCTGTTTCGTCAATGACGTTTTGTTCAGCATTTTGCTTAAGAGCCTCAGCTTTGGCTTTTACCTCGGCTCCCTGTCTTCTAGGATCTACATCACTGAAGTTATTCATCCCACCTTCATTAGGAGAAAGGATGTTGTCACCTTTTGGAACGTACACTTCAGAATTAGGGCGTGCCAATTGCTCCTCTCCTGTAGTTTGACGAGGTATAGTTTGACGAGGTGCAGCTTGATTAGGCGTTGTTGCAGTTACAGAATTGCAAGCTTGTGTAAAGAATAGGAAAACTCCTGCCAAAAAAACTGTTAAAAGTTTCAGTGGACGAATGTTTTTTAAGAAAGCAACGACTTTTTTCACAGTGCAACTCCTTGTGTTTTTGTGACGAAATCAAAGATTAAGCAAGAACTAATTCAGTACTTTTGTCCTTGGATTTACTTCCAATCCGGAACCAAAAAAATGGTTTCTATTTACCCACGGCTGGATTCTTTTGCAATTCCGGTCTGGCAGATGCTTCTTCTGCCTTGTCTTTCAAAAACCCTGAAGCATCCTGAAATGCTTTTCCAACAGTTTCAAGTCTGTCTTGAATTCGCTCACCAACATCTCCCTCACGCTGGATCAAACCACCTGGTTCCGGCTTTTCTATCTCTTTATCAGTTTTGATGGGCAATTCTGATTCTACGTATGCTCTGCCTTCTGGTGTTTCAGCCCCAGGGTAAAGTTTCCCTTCTTTATTAACAGCAGTGGCAATAAGTTTTTGTGGGTCTAGCTGTAAGCTAGTTTGGTCGAGTCCAGACTTGGACATCTTCTCGTTTGTATACTTGTCCCCACCACCTTTATAGGGATTATTTGCACCGCCAGCTTGCACAGCAGGATTATTTGGATTTGCACCTTGAGCATTTGTCGCACCATTACAAGCTGTGCTTACTATCAACAATAGCCCAGCAAAAAATACAGTCAGAAATTGACGTAGACGCAGTTTTTTTATAAAAGAAGTTAAGCTCTTCACCGATTCCTCCTAATCAACAACAAACAAGAAAAATATTTTCAACAAGCAAAATTCTCGCTTAACAGGTTTGTATGGTTCTGTTTAGCAGCTAAGGCACCATCATACTTTTGTTTACTTCTATTTTCTAATATTTGACCAACAATTTCTTAGACTACAAAGCCAAGAGCAACCAATGCCTCTAGCAAAGGTCACATTTTTCTTAGCAATTTTTGACTGTTACTATCTAACTTTAGAGAGATATAAGTTACTATAATTAACTTTTAATTTGCTTATACCGAATTCTGCTTGCTTTTAGTAGTATATGAATATTTAGTTATTAATTTATGCTACCGCTCTGACTTTGTCAAAGAATAATAATCTTACCATTTTAATACTTTTAACTATATTTATTTAAGCTAATTTTTATAAAATAAAATAAGTCTTAAGTGATACATTTATACTACCTTAGTATTTAACAAAATTTAACATTTGAAAGCAAAACTTATCAGTCAATATAAATGTTTCATTCATGTAAAAATTGAAATCATACTTGGTGATACTCCTTAGTCAAAATAGCTACATATATTGAACTCATGTCTTAGCGATTTTTGCTGAAGATATTGGCATATACGGCTGATGCCCTTTATGATTTGATGTATTTATTATTCAGCAAATATTTAAGTTAAATCACTAAAAAGATGAAGCAATTTTTACGCTGGCTAATTTTAGGTGGGACATTGTTTTTTTTGGCAAAAGCCCTTAAAGATAACTGGCAAGAAGTTACTACCATCCATATTGATGCAGTAGGATGGGCAATTCTTTTGATCGCCACAGGTATCACTTTACTAGCACATACTTGGGCAGGTTGGGTATGGAGTTGGGTTCTCAAAGAATTAAATCAACCTGTTAACTCTTCAGAATTTATTCAAGTTTACTTAAAAACAAATATTGCTAAGTATATACCAGGTAATATCTGGCATTACTACGGAAGAATTGTGGCTGCGAAAAATGCAAATGTTTCTACTGGCGCAGCGACTCTCAGTGTATTGCTAGAACCTCTACTCATGGCAGCCGCTGCTTTAATTATTGTCCTGGTCGGCAGTCAATTTATGGCTGAGAAAACCATCATCCTGCTCATAGTACAACTACTGGGTTTGCTGGGAGTGCTATGTGTTCTCCATCCCAGGTTTTTGAATAGAGCAACTCGCCTACTGGAGCGCATAAAGGCAAAAAAGTCTACTTCCGATACCCCGCAAGCAGTTCCCTTGAATCTTGAACAATATCCTCTGCGCCCTTTACTAGGAGAATTAGGCTTTTTGGGACTGCGCTCTACAGGATTTATGTTAACTTTGTTTGCCTTGAGTCCTTTAAACTTGAGTCAAATTCCTTTATTACTTGGTGCTTTTAGTTTCGCATGGTTACTGGGCTTAGTGGTTCCAGGCGCACCTGGTGGCTTAGGCGTGTTTGAAGCCACTGCGATCGCACTCTTACAGCAGCACTTTCCAACAGCGGTGCTGATCAGCGCAACTGGTCTGTATCGTCTGGTGAGCATTCTCGCTGAAACTGCTGGTGCTGGCTTAGCTTGGCTCGACGAACGCCGTCTTCAGTCTTGATCACTACGTCGTAAGTATGACTCATGACGTTGCTTCATTCTTTTTGAATTTTGAATTTTGAATTTTGAATTTTCCAAGTGGGGGTGGAGGGACTTGAACCCTCACGACCTTTTACGATCAACGGATTTTCATTCTCCCGCAGCTTTCACTGCTGCCTTACAGGTTCATTTACCCAACCAGGCTTTGAGAATTGGACCCTCCCTTTACCCTCGACTTTACGTTAGGGTAGCTCCCGTCGGGCCTCTGCACCTTCCTTAAAAAGAGTCAAGACTGAAGAGGGAAGAAAGAAAAAAGCTTTTTATCTTTTAGCTTTTTATCTTTTATCTTGTGTCTTCTATCTTTCTTTTTTCGGCTTGGCTCAGGATTGCCATGTCTGTTACCAGATTTAGGTTTCCCTGAGTTTGAGAGCAGTCACTTGCTGGATTTCTCCATCAAGGCTCAGTTATCTAAGTCCGTAGCGTCTACCATTCCGCCACACCCCCTAACTTATTTAGGAGTCACTTGTTTTGTGGAGGTAGCAAATAACCTCCTCATCTATTCCAGCATTAAATGTGTTTTTTGTCCAATTTTGCACTTTTTGCTGGAAAATTTGAGATTCTTGAGATGAAACTGCGCTTTTAGGTTTCACGGACACTTTGTTGAATTGGGGGAATGCCCCTAGCTAAGTGTTCTGCCTGACTTGCGTCTTACATTTTTTTGTCGCAACTTTACAGATGCTTACTCAAGCACTCATTTGTTTGTTGTGCATCATAGCGCTGGTTGTTTATTCTAGCATCATATTTAGAAAAAAGAGCAAAAAATACAAGGCAGGTGAAACAATTTTTTCTATCTTTATTATTTAATCTTCTTGGGGGCGACAATGCTTTCAAGAGGCTAGGCATTCAGCCTATGATGGAAAACAGCACCAACAGGTCTTTTCTACTTAAGAACCAAGAAATTATGGTTGTAGCGCTACTGTATCTGAGTTTGGCTGGAGCTTATCTTCTGGTGGTACCAGCAGCCGTCCTGTTTTACTTAAACCTACGCTGGTATGTGGCTAGCTCTGTAGAACGTGGCTTTATGTACTTTTTGGTATTCTTCTTCTTTCCGGGTTTGTTACTCCTATCGCCGTTTGTGAACTTGCGACCCAGACGGCGACAAATTGAAGTCTAACGAAATTGGTAGGTCATAACTCTCATGCGACGCATTGACGCTATCGGAATTGGCTTGGGAATTTTTGTTGCCGGCGGCTCGGCATATGTCTTACTGCGATTAGTAGGCATAGATAACTTGGAAGCTGGTACTTGGAGCCAAGTTTTATTATTTGTTGGGTTGATTGGCTGGTTGCTAAGCTATGCTTTGCGTGCGGTGAGAAAAAAAATGACCTACCACCAACAACGGGAACAATATGAACAAGCCTACTTTCAGAAGCGCTTGGAAGACCTCACTCCCGAAGAACTCGCGAAAATTCAAGCCGAAATAGAACAAGAAAAGCAGTTAGGGAATAGGGAGTAAGAGTCAACCCCTTTGGGGAATTCAAAATTCAAAATATGTCCTGCGGACACGCTACGCGAACAAAATTCACGCATTGAAGACTCCAAAGGATGTTGACGCGGGCTTGAATAATTAGAAGAGCGGATTTTTTCCTGTCCATGACCGCGCGTTGAAAGCTCGTATCCGTTCGGCTGAGCTCACGCCGAAGTCCGCGAAGCCTTTTCTTTTTCGCTCAACAGCAGCACCTTCTCCAACCCTTAACAACGTTGGAAGGTGGTGGAAATACTGCAAGCGACGACTCCCAGTTTGCGCTTGCTATGCACGGCGGCTTCTTTGGAGCATCGCTTGAATGCGAGTAGGCAAGTGCGATGCGATCGCTTTCAAACAAGCGGGAGTACCAGATTTTCAAAAAGCCGATTCGTGTAAGCTTTGATTTCCCAACCACAATAAAGTTGTCAGGTAGCAGATTGGGGAGCAGATCCAGTTATAGTAGGCAGCGCTTTTGTCAAACGTTTAGCAATTATACACACCGCAACATTTAGTAAATCCCATCTGTTGAATTTCCTCAAAGTCTCAAGCAGCCATAACTACAATTTAATCTAAGCTTAATTACTTAGGTTGCTCTATCAAGGGAGGTAGATTAAAGAGTAGATTAAGAAACTGTAACAGCGAACTTTTCTTACCTTACTTGGTAGACAATTTAACCAATATCGTCTTGAATATATAAAGCACATATCTAGCGGTAAAAAACTGCCTTATACCGTGACTAAAGGTTTAGGTATTATGTGAAAACAAGTAGGTCATAAATTTTATGATTTTTATGAGTGTGAGACAGTGTCAGGCAGCGATAGCTGTAGTTTCGTCGCATTTTAGGGGAAAAGGCGATGAGTGAGAGTATGGCATTTATCGGTGGAGTTGCCGTAGCTGGACTGGCGGCTCTGGTGTTACTTAAGGGCGCAGGAGGGAGTTCCCTACAACCTAACTATACAGTTACCTCACAATTACCAACGACTGTGGTAGCCCCTCCAGGAGTGATGCCGCCAACTACGACTTATCCTGGGCAACCATATCCTAATCCAGCACCACTCAGCCCAAATACTGAAGAGCGCGTGCAAATGGAACGCGTCAGATTGGAAAATGAGGGACTTAAGAACGAAAACAATAATCTCAAAACTCAAGTCCAACAACTCCAGTCCCAACTTCAGCAAGTTTACAATTACCAAGTTCAATTAAATCAGCAGCAGAACCAAAATGTAGCACAGTTGCAGCAGCAGTCTGAAAACCGCTGGTGGTCTTCTCCCGTTGTTTGGGCGGTGGGAGGCATAACTCTCACGATAGGCGGTGGTATTGTGGTCGCTGGTGTCTTGGCTTTGTTTTCACCAAAAGACCGTCCCACTCGTACCGTACAAGTTATTCATCCCTATAACGGTCCAACTCCGCCGCTGGCTCCCGTACGTCGCGCTGAGTTTCTGCCTCCTCGTACTGAAGTGAGACGAGTTGAAGCACCAGAATACGACGATATGTATTAAAAGTTCAATACTTAACAGCTAACACTGATGAATAAAGAACTATTGAGGATAGGTTATTGACAAAACTATAACTTTGTGCTTATTTTACAACGAGCGCAATGTGAATTGAACAGCTGTTATTGTGGAATTATCAAGGTGATATCTGCCACGATAATATTTTGTGTTTTTAAAGCAAATTTGGCTCTTGATTCCAGAAAAAGTAAAATGTTTTGTCTTGCGTGTAAAGCGTTATTATTTATCATATTTATACAAAAAGGTCAAGATACTTGGACAAAATTTAACACTGCTGTTTAACCAGTTTCTCCTTGAAATCGCTACGGCATAACAGACATATAAATCAGAATTCTCTATGAAAACAGCAAAGATTAACAAGTGATTTGTTTATAAGTTTTATGTTTTTCTGTAAAGACCCGGATACGGAAAAGACGAAAAATAAATTTTTAGATACCTGATTGCTTCGGGCGATGTTAAGAGAGAAAACTGTGCCTTGTGCGAACGTGAGTGCATGCTATACATGGCATTGACCCGGAGTGTAGCTCGAGGAGGCAATCGCGCGTATGCGTAAAGGGCAGGCACTCTCGGCGCGTAGCGTGTCCCTTCGGGACTCAGCGCAGTGGCAAAGCCAATTGCTAAATCATATTATTGATGTGTTGCTTAAAAATTGTTGCTTAAAAATAAAGATTCGAGTAGACAAACTGGTGCATCGTTTCCGGTTTACTGTATTATTCTTCTAAAACGTATTTATTCACTGAGAAATCTGATGATTCTCTTGTGCATGAATTAGGTTTATGCTGGGCTTTACTAGCAGTCACGTAATTCATGCCCCTTTGAATTGCCCATTCTTCTAGAATTTAGTATTTTGAAGATATTATTTGGGCAAATTGTTGACATCTGGGTAGCACAGCATAAAATAGCACTCTTTGTGCAGGTTGTTTTTGTGTTTTTCACGCAATTCCTGCACAGCTAGTTCTATGATATCTGCGTGAATACATCTCACTGGGATGATCAATGGTGCTCATCTGCTAAACCTCATAAAGCCAGAAACTTGTGTGTTTGCACAGGAAAATGTTGCACAATAATGTTGCATAATTATGCTCTGGTAGTAAAAAATTAAAGACTTTGTAAAGCATAATAATGAAAAAAATGCAATGGTATCAACAGCAGGTTAATAGCGAGCCTCTTGTCTTACAAAAGCAAAAGATAAGACGTAAATCTCTCAAGAGATTAACAAGCTGTTTTCAGCAAAATGTGAGCAAATACGGAAGAAAATAGCCATCTACATACGGTTTGCTTAATCATTTTGATGTACTTGTTGCGTGGCACTGTAATACCTGCATAAATCAGATTTCATAGGATCATTTGTGGTTTGTTTTTAAACAAGCCCAAAATCTGTAATGAAATCCTGATTTTGAGGTATGTGTATATCTTTGAAAACGAAAACTGCAATTGCTGTGATAGCAAAAGTTGGTTTGGCGATCGTTGACAGACATTTTTTTGAAATATGCTCCCTCCACAAAAAATCTATTTAAAGATTTTGTGAAAAGAATCGTGAAGAAACAGCAATTATACGGAAGTACAGATAATCTTGGTGGCTTTTACTGATACGATGCATTGGGAGCAAGGAAATTTGAAAGTTACAGGAAAAACAACATACTTGTCGCTTAAAAACCTTTTCTTGGCTTTAGATCTGAATAAATCAGGGGCTTTGGAATAGAAATTCTTATTTGGCGACAACTCTAATGTTGTTTGGTTAAAAACCTAAACGTGTTTGGTTGAAAACCCAAACCTTAGACAAACTTCTGCTGTTGCTTGATGCCTTCAATGACATCTATATTCTCATGGCTGAGGCATAAGAGCCTCTTTTTAGCCTTTACCTTTTTAGGTGCTTTTACCTATAAAATTATCCCTTCTGTTGCTCAAACAGGGGTAATCTCGAACACTGCAAATGGTGGTGCAGACAATCTCCCACAAAGAGTAAATTCTAATCCCGTCACTTTTAGAGCGGGTCAAGCTGCGTTGGAGATTATCAAAACAGGTGATAGAGCTGCAGCCGAACCAGGCGACACGGTAGTTTATCGCCTGGCGATTAGAAATACGGGTAGAGCGCCGACAACGAATCTGACGATTACAGACAGGCTTCCTCTGGGTCTGCAATTTATTCCAAAGACGCTGCAAGGTTCTATAGGAAATACGCCAGTATCCTTAGCTGCTAACCCAGGTTCAAATCGGACAGTGACAATTACCTCCCCAACAGGACTGCAACCGAACCAAACCTTGAATGTAGCTTATGCCGTTGAGGTAACTCCAGATGCGGTGCGAGGAACTGGAAGAAACTTGGCACAAGCCCGATCTGGGAACTTGACAAGTAACCAAGCCAGCCATGTGTTGCGGATTCGACCCGGCATAGTGTCTGATTGTGGCACTTTGATTGGGCGGGTGTTTGTCGATAAAAACTTTGACGGCGAACAGCAACCGAACGAACCGGGAATACCGAATGCCGTGATTTACATGGATGATGGCAATCGCATCGTCACCGATGCCAACGGGCTATTCTCCTTGGCGAATGTCATTCCAGGTTATCGGTCAGCAACATTGGACTTGACAAGCTTACCAGGTTATGGTCTGGCACCTAACTTGTACTTCATTGAAAGGAATAGCCAGTCACGCTTGGTGAAATTAGCACCCAGCAGTATGGCAAGGGTGAATTTTGGGGTTACGCCCGCGTTTTCAGAGGATAAGCGATGAAAACAAGAAAGCAAGGAAAAACATTTACCAAAAAACTTGGCAGTCCCTACAACAGCCAAAAGCTTGAATCCTCTATTTTGTACCTTTCCCTAGTTACTAAGGGGAGTGCAGGCATTTTGCCAGCATTGATAGCTGTCGCTTTACCCTCCTTTGTGGGCGCAGAAGCAAGATTCTCCAACGCCGCTTTCGCCAGTGCGCCAACTGAAGCTCAATGGCAGACAGCAACATCATTTCAACTAGGAGAAGCTTCTGGAGTAGAGCAACTAGAGGAACTAGAGGAACTAGAGGAACTAGAGGAACTAGAGGAACTAGAGGAACTAGAGGAACTAGAGGAAGCTTCGCTGACACAAAAACACAAAGACGCGCTTACCCGGGGAAGTTCTCCCAATCTCCCACTGTGGGCGTCTCCCTCATCTGACTCGTCTTACTTATTGGCTCAATCTTTTGAAGCTTTCCCCAGTGCCCCATCTCCTTTATCTCCCTCATCTCCCCTCACTACCCCGCTCCCAACACCCTCATCCTCCCCTACACAGCCAACGGTACAGACTCAAGAAACCCTGCCAACGGGGAATACTGCCCCTACTACACCTTCACTAACAGAGACCCAAAACAAAGTCACAATTGAAATCGCACCTGTAGGCGACCCGCGTGTCCAAGCTGATGGACGCTCTACTATTCAACTGTCTGGGCAAATTACCGATGAGAAGGGTCAAATCATCCGCGAGGATGTGATGGTGACTTTGACCACGAGTGCGGGGAAATTTGTTGGAGCAGACCAAGACAAAGACCAAGGCGGTTTTCAGGTGATGGCACGCGGTGGTGAGTTCATTGCCACGCTGCAATCAGATATAAAACCGCAACAAGTTCGCATTCGGGCAGCAGTAGACAGAATTAGGAGACAATATCCTTTCCGAAGAGAAATAGGTGTATTTGGAGATGCACCATTCCCGCAACAAACTGATACCTCAATACTCAGCAAGCTTAAAGACACCGCAATTGAGGCATACACCCAAATAGAATTCACTACCTACCTGCGCCCTTCTCTGACAACAGGGATAATCAATTTGCGGATAGGTCCGCGTGGCACAGATTACTGGGGTAGTCGTAGCGAGTTTATTAGACCGGGTGATGATGGCACCGAAGTAGATTTAGATGCTGCCGTTTTTGCTACGGGTAAAGTAGGGGATTGGTTATTTACAGGAGCGTTTAACAGCGATCGCGCTCTTAACCAAGACTGCGAAGGCAACAATCGCCTGTTTGGTCAACCTTACCAGTTCTGCGAACAACAATATCCCGTCTACGGCGATAGTTCTACCGTTACTTCCACCGCCCCCTCGATAGACAGTTTTTATGCTCGCTTTGAGCGCACACCCTCGATAGTAGGGGCGGACCCAGACTACTTTATGTGGGGGGACTACAGCACCCAAGAATTCGCCAGATCCTCCCAGCTGTATACTGCTACCAATCGTCAACTGCACGGCTTCAAAGCTAACTACAACTTTGGACCGCTGCAGATAACTGGTCTATATGCCAACAATATTGAAGGCTTCCAACGGGATACCATCGTCCCCGACGGTACCAGTGGCTACTACTTCCTGTCACGACGGCTGCTGATTGCTGGAAGTGAAAACATTTTTGTGGAAGAAGAAGAAATCAATCGCCCAGGTACAGTGGTTTCGCGCAAACCTTTATATCGCTATCGCGATTACGAAATTGACTACGACCGGGGGACAATCAAATTTTTCAATCCAATTCTCGCTGTTGAACCAAAGGCTTTGGGTCCGACTTTGGTAAGGCGAATTGTTGTCACTTACCAAAATGAAACTGGTGAGGGTTCAAACCTCGTAGGTGGAAGACTGCAATTCAACCTTTCCCAAAATTTGGAGAACAAAACTTTCGCCGGGGCAAGTTATCTGCGGGAAGACCAAGGCGATCGAGATTTTCAACTGTACGGGGCAGATTTCCTCTTATCTTTGGGAAATGGCAGTCAGATTATCGGGGAGTTTGCTCGTTCTAACGGCGACAACCTTTTCACCGCAGATAATGTGAGTGGTAATGCTTACCGTCTGGAAGCTATTGGTAACATTGGTGATAGTCTTCAAGCACGTGCCTACTACCGTTCAGTTGAAGAAAACTTTTCCAACAACGCCACGTTTAGTTTTACACCCGGACAAACACGCTATGGCGGTTCGGTTCTCGCTAGGGTGACTGACACCACCTTCCTCACAGGCGCTTACGACTACGAAGAAAACTACGGACGCTCCCTAGGTGCTACACCGTTTTTTGACGTATTCGATCCAGAACCACCGCAAGCTAGTGTTGGTTCTAGAGTTAATAACGAACTGAGGACCATCCGCGCAGGTATTTTACAAAAATTTAGCCTTGGGGGTCGCTCTGGCGATTTGAGTTTGGAATATGTCAACCGCTCCCGCGAAGACCGTATAAGCAATCAATTTGAGGGCGACGCCGATCAGTTGGTATCCCGTCTCAAGTTTCCTTTTAGCGAAACTTTAACCTTTCAGGCTCAAAATGAGCAGAATTTGGGTGACAGTGACCCCCTGTATCCCAACCGCACAACTTTGGCGCTGGACTGGAAAGCTTATCAGGGGGTGTCATTCCGACTTGCCCATCAGTTTTACGATGACAGCAGTTTATTACGGGGCAACTCCATAACCACCTTGGATACGATTGTTGACCACAAGTTTTCTGAGGATACCATCTTTACAAGTCGTTATTCAGTTTTATCCGGCTTCAATGGCTTACAGGGTCAGGGAGCTTTAGCACTGAATCAAGGCGTTCGCATTGCTCCTGGGTTACGACTCAACGTGGGTTATCAATACGTATTCAAGAACATCTTTAACAACAACGCTGCTGGTGGGGTTTTCCAAACCGCCGTCGTTGGTTCCAATACTTCCTCATTGGGGCTGTTTTCTGGTAGTGTCTACAGCGTTGGGCTGGAATACACCGATAATCCCAACTTCAAAGCTGGTGGTCGATTTGAATATCGTGATGGTGACGAAGGCGACAACATTGTCATCACAGCAACTGCTGCTGGTAAACTCTCCCCCGCCTTAACGGGATTAGTCCGCTTTCAACAAGCTGGAGGCGCAAATATCACCAATTTATACCTCCCCTCCACTTCCGCTGATTTTGCCGGCAGGGTACAAGATTTGGGAGACACAACTAGCCTGAGAGTTGGTTTAGCCTACCGCGATCCCAGTAATGATAAATTCAACGGCTTGCTCAAGTACGAGTGGCGGCAAAACGGCGACTCGATTCCTGAATTTAACAGTGGCAGAAATTCTAACGCTCATGTACTTTCCGCTGAAGGCATTTATGCCCCAAACTGGCGGTGGGAGTTCTATGGCAAATACGCCTTTCGCATTGGCACTGACGACGACCTGCCGAATGACCAAAGCTACGACGGAACCGTGCAGTTGGCGCAGCTACGGGCAGCTTACAGACTGGGGTATCGCACTGATTTAGCCGTTGAAGGACGTTGGATTGGTCAAAACTCTTCCAGCAACATCGACTACGACGAATTTGGCGCAGCCGTAGAAGGTGGGTATTATTTAACACCGGATTTGCGGCTTGCTGTAGGTTACAGCTTTGGCAGCGTGGATGCGAACAACGATCGCGATTTTACTGGCTACCGTTCTGAGGGTGGTTTTTACCTAAATATCAGCTTGAAGCTGAATGAGCTTTTGGGCGGTTTTGGATTGCAAAAGCCTGTACCCAGACAGCAGCAAGAGTCTGAAGTGTCACCAATATCTCAGTTACAACCTGAGACCAGATCACAAACACCTCAGAGCAAACTCATTTCACGTTTGAAACAAACACAAGCACCATCTGCAACTGAATCTCAGACACCTCAAAACAAACTTATTGAGCGTCTCAAACAGATACAAGCGCTAGCGGTTCCCCAAACTAATTCACAAAAGTCTAGAATCCTACAGCTAATTGACAGCCTCAGAAAACACCAGGCTTTAAGCGGTTTCCGAGGTGGAGAGGAGTGAGTGATGACCAATTTGAAAGAGTGGCTACCAAATTTTAAGGGTGCTTTTAACAAAAGGAAGAACAAAAGAAAAATTAAGGGAAAAATTTTTTACTTACTTCCTGTCACCTTTTACGTTCTACCTTCAGATGTTGCATTCAGTCAGACACCCAAATTGGGGAATGGGGAATCGAGAATGGGGAATGTTTCACAACAACTACCCCCCTCATCTCCTTCATCTCCCTCATCCTTCCGGGTTGTAGTTAACAGCAATCAAGATGGTGATGTCAAACCGGATGAGCAACTGACTTTGCGCGAAGCAATTGAGGTTGTTAATGGTACGCTACCAGTTGAGCGACTTAGCAGTGCAGAAAAAGCGCAGATCCAACCAACGACTGGAGGAAGTCGTATCGAGTTTAATCTCCCTGCGGGTGCGACGGCGATCCAGTTACAAAGACAATTGCCAGATTTAGCATCTCCAGGATTAGTCATAGATGGTTCGACTCAGCCTGGATACGATGCTTCAACTTCAGCAACTGCTGAAATTGCCATCCCGGTTCCGGTGGTGGCGATCGCTCCTGCACCAAACACAGAAATCTTTCGCGGTTTGACTATTGTCGCAGATGGCGTAACAATTCGCGGCTTAAACCTTTACGGTTTCAATGCTAGCCCGATCAAGCAGCAACTCGGAAACCTGCTGATTTACGATGGCGTTCCTAAGCCAGTGACGCTGACGACGCCGCCTGGGGATATTGTGATTTCTCATCGTTTACCGCCTCCCAACACCAAGAGACAGCAGCCCCCCAACGATGATTTTCCTTTTTATAACAGGGATGTTCCCCCGAAAAACGTTGTTATTGAAAACAACTGGTTGGGGCTGACAGTTGATGAAAGATTGCCCGATAACACATCGGCTTTCGGGATTTACGTTTTTAATTCCCAAGGGGCAACAATTCGGCGCAACCGTATTTATTATCACGAAGGCAGCGCGATTATTACTTCAATACGTGGGGAAAATACGGTTGTTACGGAAAACATTATTGTTGGGAATGGGCTTGCCGGAATGCCAGATGCCTTACGTATAGAAGGTGTCGTTAACAAGTCCCAAATTACAGGCAACTTGATTTGTGCTAACGATGGTGCTGGAGTGTATTTATTTAAACCAGAAGGAGATGTACGCATCCAAAATAACCGGATTACTTACAACGGCAGGCGTTTGCGGCGAGCAGCAGTTTACTTGATGGGGAGTAACCATCAAGTTTTAGGTAATCAAATTGATAATCAAACGGGGCCTGGGGTTGTCGTGTCGGCTTTTCCCAATACCAAGAGCAATATTATCCAAAACAACGGGTTTGCTGCACTGGAAGGCTTAAGTATTGACCTCAACACCGAACGAGATCCGGAGGACGTATACGACTTTCAACGGGGAGATGGTCCCAATCCTAAGCGAAATTCCCCTAACCGCCGTCAGGATACAGGTAATGCTGCCATTAACGCTCCGGAATTCGCCACAAGAACGTTTGTTCCTGCTGGTAACAGTGTGACATTACAAGGAAAAGCTGACCCCGGTTCTGAGGTGACTATTTATCGCCTCAGCGATTATCAAACAGGAAAACAGGCACTTTATCAACCAGGTTATGGGACGCTAACGACTCCACTGACAACAACAAAGGTGGATGAGAAGGGTAATTTTAGCGTGACGGTAGAAAATCTACAGGTTGGGGATATCGTGAGTGCGATCGCCACCGACCCCAGATACGGCACATCTGAACCCGCTGTTGGCGCCTTTATTGGCACAACAGGTGGCACAACAGGCACTTCACCCAACTCCGCCCCAGCAGGCAAACCACAGCAGATTCTGCCTCCGCAGTGTACTTCACGCCCCGCGCCCCCTGAACCACCAGCACCACCAGCACCACCGGAACCACCAGCACCTCCCGAACCAATCCGGCTACGAGTACCGCGCAACGTTCACTTTGCTCTAGACAAATCCTTTATTAGTCAGCAAAGCGCCGCTGTTCTCGATCGCGTGGCAGAAGTCTTGCAGCAATATCCATTCATCGTTATCGAATTACAAGGTCATACAGACCCCCGCGCCAGCGACGCATACAACCAAGCATTAGGTAGAAGACGGTCATTGTCTGTGAGAAATTATCTATTGCGTAAGGGTATCGCACCAGAACGGATGACCATCCGCTCGTTTGGCGAAAGCCAGAGGAAGGTTCCAGGAGGTACGGATGTTGTTGATTTCGCGCGCGATCGCCGTGTTGAAATCATCTTTAGAGATGTTAGAGGTATTGACCTGATTATTGAAGAACAAGAAGATGATTTGCAGATCGAAAGGCGACGAGGCAGAAGATAGTCCAATCTATAGTCCAAACTCCATAGTTCACAGTCCACACGTCCAAAGTCTAGAAGCTCATGAAAGCTTTATTTCAGCACCTAAAAGCGATTGTCCCATCTTCCCGTTGGCTTTCGCGCCAAGTCTTTGAAGTAGATAGCCTGTCGGCAGGACATAGAGAATTTGCTGTGACTCATGTATTAAATAAAACTAATAAAAAAAACGTGCGTCTTCTCACTTTCAAGAGTACGCTTGCTACTGTGCTTTTCGCCTTGCCACAGGTTCCAATAGTAGGGAATTTTTCGGGTGGGAAGGCGTTGGCGCAGATAACACCAGGCAGTAGTTGTCCAGCTGGTACCACGCCCAGAACCCTTGAATGGACTGCGACCAGCAACCGTGCAGGAATTGAAAGTCAAACTCTAAGCATTAACGGAACCACCGCTACCCTCAGGTTCACTGAAAGCATCTCTGGTGGAGTTCTTGACCCAAGCCAAACATTAATTAGCAACGAGACCTATGGTGGTCTTCCAGGACCAAATTTGAGGTTTAATATAGGTGTCGGAAGAAGTGAAGATCCAAACTCTCGTTTTGACAGACCAGCGCCAGTAGGTAGTAGTGCGACGCTCACCATTAACTTTTCACAACCAGTTACTTTAGCTTCTCCTCTCACCTTGTTGGATGTTGACCGATCTGGCGCACGCGATACTATAGGTGATATTGCGTACATTTACCAAGATAGAGTTACAGTAACAGCTTTTAATGGCAGTTCACCTGTGGGGGTAAGTCTTACAGCGCTTAGTCCTAGTAATGTCAGAGTGACTGGCAACGTTGCAGAAGGCATCGTTGAAAATGCTTTTCCTACAGAAAGCTTTGGTAACGTTACAGCTACCCTATCTGGTGCGGTGACCCGAATCGAGATTCTCTACCAGCCAGGAACAGAATTCGGTAACCCTTTACAGGATGAGACGATTGGTCTTGATCGGATACAAATTTGTGTGCCGACGGGAACAAGTACAATTGGCGATACAGTCTATAACGACACCAACGGCAACGGTGTCCAAGACGCAGGAGAACCCGGAATCGGCGATCGCACTATCTCCTTGACAGGCGCAGGACCAGACGGTGTATTTGGCACTCCTGACGACATTACCCGCACCGCTACCACTGATACCACAGGCAGATATAGCATCCCCAATTTACCTGCGGGAAGCTACAGAGTGACGGTCACTAACCCACCAGATGGCTTGTCCCCAACCCAAACTCCACCCGCTACCATTACCCTAGCAACAGGTCAGAATTTAGACACGGTTGATTTTGGCTTCGCACAGCCGGGTACAATTGGCGATACAGTCTACAACGACACCAACGGCAATGGGGTCCAAGACGCAGGAGAACCCGGAATTAGCGGTCGTACTATCTCCGTAACTGGTGCAGGACCAGACGGTGTATTTGGCACAGCCGACGACATTAGCCGCACCGCCACCACTGATAGCACAGGCAGATACAGCATACCCAATCTGCCCCCTGGAAGCTACAGAGTGAGTGTTACTAACCCACCGGATGGCTTGTCCGCAAGCCAAATTCCGCCCGCTACCATTACCCTAAGATCAGGTCAAAATTTAGATACGGCTGATTTTGGCTTTACACAGCAGCAACTCGGCACAATTGGTAATACTGTTTTCAACGACAGAAATAGCAACAACGTTCAAGACACAGGGGAAGGTGGAATTCCTAGCATCACCGTTACTTTGACGGGTGCAGGACCAGACGGCAACTTTGGCACACCAGATGACATTACCCGCACCACTACCACCGATAACAACGGCAGATACAGCTTCCCCAATTTGCCCCCAGGTACCTACAGAGTCGCCGTTACCAACCCTCCGGCTAACTTTACTCCCACTCTGACTCAGCCCAATCCCATTACCCTAGCAGCTGGTCAGAATATCACTACAGCTAACTTCGGTTTCAATGTTCCTGCTTTAGGCGCAGGCGAGACGAATTTGCTGTTGGTAAAACGAATTACCAATGTGTTGAGAAATGGTCAGCCCATCCCAGGCGCTAACTTCACCACCTTTGATGATGGTCCTGGCAATGATGACAATCAAATCAACCAGTCACAGCCTGTTCGTGGTGTTCGCGACCTACAGACGCCTGTACAAAGCGGCGATGAAGTGGAGTACACAATCTATTTCCTTGCCCAAGGAGTGAATAATGTCAGGTTCTGCGACTTAATTCCAGATGGTACAAGTTATAGCAACAACGGTATTTCCGTGTCTGGGGCTGGTAATGGTGCAGATCAAGGAACATTTTTATCACCTTTGGCACCTTTGCCTGCAGGTAATACCTGCCAAAGTCAAACAAATAATAAAGGTGCGGTGATTGTCAACTTGGGTACTTTTAATGCGAACAGCGGAAACCCGGCTTTTGTTCGCTTCCGTGTGAGAGTCGATTAAAGTGTTTTGTTTGGTGGGGAAGTGGGAGAATCAATTCAAAATTCAAAATTCAAAATTTAGAATTTCACCCCATCACCCCATCAGCGTCCACGAGTAACTCAACTTCATATAAGTAGATAGGTAAAAATAAACCGAACTATGTTAAGAAATGTAAAACCCTCTAAAACCCGTGCCTTAGCCCAATGACTAATGACTAATGACTGCCTTAACGAGTTAACTTTATTTGTACCGACTTACTTAACGAGTTTCCTGCTTCTGAGCATACAAAAAAAATTGAACGTCAATTAGGTATTATTATTATCTTTGTTTTCGCCTGAATCCTTACGAACTACTTTATTTAATTGCAATGCAAAAAACTCAGTTCATCAGTTCAGTGCTTACCAGTGCCTTACTATTGTCCTCCTTATTCTCTTTTGGAGGGAAAATTGCTCAAGCACAACGGGCACAGCGTCCTGTCTCGCTGCTAAATAGTAAATGTGTAAACAGCGGACTTGGCACTGTTCGTCAGGAGAACCTTGATGTTTCTATAGGCAGAGCAGTTTATACTAGCAGGTTTTACCTCGGACCAGGTAACCGTTCTGCTTCTCTAACTTGTAACATCAAGCCAGAAAAGAGTTCTAAACCCCCGTTTCAAACCCTAAATCTGGGTTTTGGAATACGTGACAATGATACAAAAAGTCCAGGGGTTGAGGTGAAGGTTTACTTAGATGGCAACCAAGCTGAAACCCGTACTGTTGCCCCTGGACAGCAAACTTCGTTAGCATTTGATGTTAGTAATGCCAGCAACGTTGCTATCGAGGCTGTTTGTACTAGTCAAAGCCAATATTGTGACCGAGTTTACTTCTTTACCGCTGCTTTAGAGCGGCAGACTGCCCCCGCACAACCGAAAAAATAGCTCGACAACCTTTAGTAGTATGGAATCTATAGAGAGATTGACTCCTAATTGTTAAATGTTAGTTGTTAGTTGTTAGCTTTTGATTGTTAGCTTTTTACTAATAGCTAACAACTAACGACTCATAAAAAAGTATAGCGGTTCTGGTGTTGAGTGCAATACATCAAGAAATAAGAACCACTCATGGGACACGAGATTAATAATTACTTAGTCCAAACAATAAACGCTATATTAGCAACAAACCAAGGTTGATTTATAGCTTTTCTTACAGTTTGTTTTCTAGTTCTAGAATTTCCTCTTCCCAAATATCGGTATTATCATAACTATTTGTCGTGTCAGCTTGATTATCCAAACTGGAATTTGGATGTTCTAGTTTGGGTTTATTGTAATTGCTAAAGTGCCCTAATTCAGGAAGCTGTTGTTTTGCTAAATTATCAGCAGCTTGTTGAAATAATGGCTCTACTTTGTTTCGCCAGTACTGAATATTGGGTAATTTTTCTGGATGGTCTTTATAAGCCAATACTTTATCCCATTGTCCCTCAGCCAATGCTGTGTCGAGGTCTTTAAATAGAGCTTCTGCTTTAGTCCAATCTTGCTGCCAGTGAGATATCATCTCTGTTGTCTCTTTGATAGCAGTAGGATTTGAAGTTATTGTCCTTAACAGGGCGATCGCACCTTGTAAATCTCCTGATTCGTACTTATTCTTGGCTTTTTCTACGACTTGGGAACCGTTATCATCAGAAGCTAAAGGTTGTGATTTTCCTGATTGTTCTGACTGTGACAATGAACTGGGTACATCAACCACAGGTTTTGTTTTTGGCTGAGGCGCTGGGCGATCGGCAATCAAGTTATTATCATCTACTGTTTTGACTGCAATACCCTTGTCTCGTAGGCAAGAAACCCATTCTTCGTTATTTTTGATAACTTCTGAATTTGCCCAAGCTTTCTGTGTGGGATCAAGTTTAATCTGTACCCAACCGCGTTTTGTTCGCAGACCTGTCACCTCAAATTTAGTATTTTTAGCAACAGTTTTTACAATAGAATCATCGTTAATAGGACTTGGCTCAGAACGGATATTAGAATTTTCCTTGACAATAGCTAAACAGTTTTGTGCTAATGTCGCGTCACTATCTGAATTCGCGTTATAAATAGCAAAATCGGAAGCCAAACCTTGAACATTTTTGACCACAGCTGGGGTAACAACAGCAGCGCCACCAACCAAAACCGCCAGAATTAATAGCTGTAATAAGTCAGGTCCACTAGAACCTTTGGGGGTGGATTTAGGGGTTGCTGCTGCTACTGGTTGAGCGACAAGATTTGCCGGAGCAACTGCGAGCGTTTTTTGTCGAGATTGTGGAGATAAGGCAGATGAGGACTTAATTGATGGGTAACTGGGAGTGTTTGAATACTCTTCGGATCTATACCTTGAGGAAAACGGTTGCAATGCTTGCAGTGCTTCTGATGCACTTTGGAAGCGATCCTTGAAGTGATAACGCACCATCTTGCTTAACACGGCTTCCAAGGCGTTGCTTACAGGTACGAGATGTTGCCAAAGGATTTCCCCAGTGTGAGGATCTTCTTGCAAATCCATTGGCGCGACTCCCGTCAGCGCTTCAATGGCAATGATGCCAAGAGCATACATATCACTGTTTGGGCGGGGTTTGCCTTGACCTTGTTCCGTGGGCATATAGCCAGGAGTGCCAATCGCTACAGTCGCAGAGTGATGACCCGCAACTGTAAACATTTGTGTTCGCGCGTATCCAGTAGACACTCGCAATTGTTTCACAGCTCCAAAGTCTACAAGAACGAGTTTGTTATCCGAAGCGCGACGGATAATGTTATCCGGCTTGATGTCGCGGTGAATCACACCCTGTCCGTGGACAAATTTGAGAATGTCTAAAACTTCCAGCAGCAAACCAGTCACTTGGCTTTCATTCCAGCGCTGATTGGAATGCAGTTCCTCACTTAGGGGATGCCCTTCAATAAATTCTTGTACTAAATAAAATTCTTGGTTTTCGTCAAAGTAAGCTAGAAGCCGAGGAATCTGGTTATGGTTGCCCAGTTTTTCTAGAGTTTCCGCTTCAATTTGGAACAGGCGCTTAGCAGTGTCAAACATTTTTGCCTCGGAATTAGCAGGCTTAAGGTGCTTGACAACGCAAATGGGGTTGCCTGGTCGTTTGGTATCTTCGGCGATGTAAGTTTCCCCAAATCCTCCTGTAGCAAGGACTCTAATAACTTTGTAACGATGATCCAGTAATTTACCTATCATATTCACTCCCCAGCGATAACACCCAATTTTAAAGAGGGTAATAAATATCTCCAAATTTTTCTCAATGAAATCCGCTATCTTGAGAAAAGATTTGGATGTAAAACGTAGTTTTTTAATAAATACACATTGTTAATTTTTCTTTCAATAGCCCTTGTTAATTCCAATGCCACCTAAAATTAGCAATTCAGTAGCATGGCAGCAGGCAGAACTGCTCATGCAACCTGCTTTCATTCGCGTTGTCGATAATATTCGCAAGTTGCTTGATGTATCTTCCTGGACGGGGACTTATCAAGATGTCCTGATTTGGCCTACTGGCACTACTGATGAAACCAAAGCAATAGTGACGAAGCTCCTGCAAGACCTGGAAGCCGTAACACCGGAGCAAGCTTTGGAAATCAGAGAAACACTCTCGCGTCTGCCAATGCCCCATCCAGGATACCATTTATGTCTACAGCGTCAAGAGCAACAAATCAGTATAGATTTATGGGAATTGTGTTATCAAGTGTGTTTTCGTGAGTACATACCGGGGAATGAAACAGTTAACATTGATACGAGTTTAATCGATGAAAACGGCGAGGTAGACTGGCAACGCTTGGAGGTTAAGACAAAGGAGTTAGTTGAACAAGTGTTTGCAAATTTACCAGAGTAAATTCACCAAAAGAGTGCTAAGTACTAAATGCAAATTATTTAGGATTTAGCACTCAGGACTTTCATTGCCAGTAATCAAGAAAGACGGTAAAAAGTGCTGTGAGGTTTCCGACTTGATAGTGTATGCAAAAAGTTCGTAGAATGGCATTCTGGGGCTAAATGAACAAAGCCCACAGAATGGAATTGTGGAGCTACACAAACAAAGCCGTGATTAGCAGGCTAACAAAAGAGGTGAAGGAGGGCGATCGCTTTTGCAACTCAGCTAGTATGGGGTGGCAAATTACCTAGCGGTCTACCTGACTACCTGTACTGGCTTCCAACTGTCCAAGGATGCTCGAATAGCCGTCAATTCACGTAGATATTCATTCAGGTTAACTTTATAAGCTTCAAGGGTTGCAAGAATCTGTTCCTTTTCAGCTTCTCTGCTTTCTCTTTCTTTGAGTAACCGATCAAACTCATCTTGAAACTTTTTGATGTACTTATTAATTTGACGCTCTGCATTTCTGAAATCTGCTGAAATTTGTTTTTCAATAACTCGCTCTAGCAGGTTTTGGTTTCTTAGCACCTGCTCATCTATCCTTAACTTAATTAGCCTTACTGTTTCGCGTAAGTCAACCTCGTAGCCTTTAACTGGCACATCAACATAATATACGTGTTTAAAGCTACAGCAACCCCTCTTTTCTGTTCTCTTTTCTTTTCGCGTCCCAATAACGACTTTTTGCTGGTGTTGAATCTGTGCATCAATTCCAGGAAAATCAAATTTCTTGGCGATTCTCCACTACATCCTTAAACAAATCTGAGACAGCATTATCTTTGTAAGAAGCGTAATTTAAAACGAACAAAATCGCATTGCAGGTTCGCAGTGCTTCTAGTGCAGTTTGCTTTAGTGCTACTGTGTTGAAATTGGCAGACTCCCACTCATTTGGACCAGGAGTATCAACTAGCGTGAAACCAGATAAAGATGAAAGGTCCCTAATGGCTTCAATGGGATACTCTATCTCAAAACGTGTGGTATTGTCAGGATTATGTTTCTCCTGAATCTCACGGGTACGTACTAAAAATTTCTGCTGAATCTCTCCAGCGTCACCCTCAGCAATAACAACAGGTCGTCTTTGTCCCTCTTGGTATTCTAAAAGTTTGGGAACTTGCCCAGCTTCAATATGTCGCACATCTGTACGGCAGACTGTACACGCTGCTGTTTCACTTGCCAAAACATCAGCACCAATTACAGCATTTAAAAAGGTACTCTTACCTGCCTTCATCGCCGCAATTACAGCTACCTGATACTTCTGTTCTTTTAATGCGTGTAGGGCTTTGTTGATGTCATCCTCAACACTCTGCAAACCTTTGGCACTGTCTCCTTCACTGAACCGACGTTGACGAATTTCCTCAAGGTATTGTAATAGCCGTGTACCAGTACTGTAGATACTTTCATGTGCTGCTTGGAAGTGTTTAGAGGACATAATTATGAGACGTTTGATAAAAAGAGTACCCAAAACACGTACAGCTTAATTGAATAAAGAAAATATTGGCAGCAGTGATTGCACTGAGGAAAAGGCGATCGCACTTTCCCAGACAGTAAAAATCAAGCTGAAACAACTAGTTAGGTTAATTTTTGATCACCTAAAAGATTAAAGGAACCATATGATAATATTAGGTAAAAGCCATTAAAAAAGAGAAAATATGCCTAAAATAAATTTAGAAGAAAGTAAACTTAAAGAACTACTGAAAACAGCAATTATTGAATTACTTCAAGAGCAGAAAGAAGTATTTTCTGATTTATTGGCAGAAGCTATAGAAGACATCGCCCTAGTAAAAGCCATTAAGGAAGGTGAAAATACTGAGAAAGTTGACAGAGAAGCAATTTTCAAAATTCTGGAAAATAAAGAATGAACGTTGAGTTCAGAAAAAGTTTTGAAAAAGATTTAAATAAGATTAAAGAAGAATCATTACTGGAAAGAATAAAGGCAGTCATTGAAGAAGTCGAAAACGCTGAAAATCTAGAAGATGTAAGCAATATTAAAAAACTTAAAGCTGACGGAGATTACTATCGTGTTAGAGTAGGAGATTACAGAATCGGTATGACGCTCTGTGAAGGTGTGGTGATTTTTGTTAGAGCGTTGCATAGGAAAGATATTTACAGGTTCTTTCCGTAACTTGAGCAGATGAATTTCAAAACCCTCCCGCCCTACGTTACCGTTGAACCCCAAAACCCAGATTTGCTAAGATTTTCAATGCCCATAACCTAGCGGCACGTAAAGATTTCACCATGTCTACATCTGCCATTGACACCAACGACGCAGCGGCTATCCAAGCAGCACAAAACTCTGTTGCAGTGTACGATCGCTCTTTTTGGGGACGCATTAAAGTTTCGGATGGCGATCGCCTGCGCTTTTTGCACAACCAAAGCACCAATGATATCCAAAGCCTCAAACCAGGACAAGGCTGTGATACTGTTTTTGTGAATTCTACCGCCCGCACCATTGATTTGGTGACAGCATACATCCTGGAAGATTCGGTGTTGTTGCTGGTTTCGCCTAACCGCCGCGAGTTTCTGATGCAATGGCTGGATCGTTACATCTTCTTTGCTGACAAAGTGCAATTGACCGATGTCACTGACGAAACTGCCACCATTAGCCTCATTGGACCAGAAAGTGATGCTGTCGTAAAAAAGCTAGGGGCTGAAGCAATTATCGGTCAACCTTATAGCAATCACCTCTTCATCCCCCCTGCTGGCGGGGGGGACACAGGGGCGGTTCTTGTCGCTGTGGGAAGTGGCTTAGCTTACCCTGGATACACCCTGATTTTGCCTGCTGCTGAAAAAGAACAACTTTGGAGCAAAATTGTTGAAGCTGGGGCAGTACCCATAGGCGATCGCTCTTGGGAGATGTTGCGAATATTACAAGGACGTCCGACTCCAGACCAGGAACTTACTGAGGATTACAATCCCTTGGAAGTCGGTTTATGGCAAACTATTTCCTTTAATAAAGGTTGCTACATTGGACAAGAAACCATCGCCCGTTTAAACACTTACAAAGGTGTCAAGCAGCACCTTTGGGGCATTCACCTAAATGCCCCAGTCGAACCGGGAAGTCCAATTACCATCGGAGATGAAAAAGTTGGCAAACTGACCAGTTACACAAAAACCCTTGATGGTCACTTTGGACTTGGCTACATCCGCAGCAAGGCTGGTGGTGTAGGTTTGAAAGTTTATGTAGGAGAAGTTGAAGGCGAAGTCACAGAAATCCCGTTTGTTTCTCAAGATTACCCACAATTGTAATCACTTGTAATTAGTGGTTTTATCGAATGAAACGTGTTTCTTCTTGATCGCATCCCACACCCTGACAAAAGTCATCTATCCAATTAGCCAAATGACTCGTACTAGCAGGTGGTGGATTCACTTGCTTATGAGCATTTTTTTGTGGAGTCCTCACAAGCCTACCTTTTCTTTCCACCTGTGTAGGAAAGGCAACAGATGAGACAGGTTTGCTATCCACCTTGCTAGCAATGAACGCAGCCAATCCCATAGGTTGACTTTTACTTTCCCCATCAGAAGTATCAACTGCAAGCAATGATCTCGGTTTGTTTTTCCTGTCCACCTGTGTAGTATGACTAACAAATGCCACGGATTGACTTTTGCTTTCCATTTTGTTTTGAAAAAATACAGCCAAAGGCATCGACTGACTTTTGCTTTCCGGCTTGATTGTAGTTGTAGTTATTGAACCAAGAGAGTTGCTTTTGCTTTCCACCTGAGTGCTAGCAACTGCAACAGATTGTACAGATTTACCGTTGTTTTCCTCTTCACTGACAATTGCACTAAAACTGGAAGCTTTACTCTCGGTTCGCGTAGGAACTTCGGTAGCCTGTGCAAGAGATGATACTTGAGTTTTGAGGTCATGTGGAAACAATCCCAAACCTAACCCCCCAACCCCCTTCCCTCTTAGGGAAGGGGGAGAATTTAAAGCCTCTCTCAGTATAAAAGCTGCTCCTCTTCCCTCCCCTTTTAGGGGAGGGTTAGGGAGAGGTGGAGAGAGGTTTGGAGAGAGGTTATCCACCCGTGAATTTTCTACTTCTGTGTCAACTACATTGGGCGTTAAAGGCTGATACTCAAGCAACGTCTGGTGCCAAAACTCATTTTTAACCTCGTTTTCAACCAGAGAATCAGCTGATTCTACTAAATCTAAATGCTCCTCAGGATTAAAGTTAAGACCTAAAGCTGCAATAATCTGATCTGGATCGTTGTTCAGTTCCAAAATAAAAGGAAAAATTTCTTCAAGTTGTGGTTCCAAAACAGACACAGTTGCCAAAATAAAACCAGAGGAAGGACGGCGCTGACCATCGTAACTTCCCCAAACTCGCATTTTTATCAGCCACGAACGATTGTTAGAGTAGTAACTCACCCACTTAAGTTTCAAAGAATGACGTAGCTGCTGAATATTCATCATGAAATGTCCCGCTTCAGTCAAAAAGAGTGCAGACCTCTATAATCTATAAACTGTTAATAATGAACCATTACCCTGTGGATGAAACCGATAATAGAGCATCTGTGTCACTCTTTAACCACCGCGTAAATGCTGTTCTGCCAGTAGAGGTACTTCACTAGGATGAACGCGACTATACCAGACCCTCTCTGGTAGTATCAGCACTATGGGTCCATTGCCGCATTGTCCTAAACAGCCGCAACCACTCACAGTCACTTCAGAAAATCGTTGCGCCTCAAATGCCGCTAGTACCTTTGCTGCACCTTGCTTGCGACAAGTGCGATTTTGGCACACCCGAACGCACTTAGGAGATTCGGGTGGCGGCGTTGCTGGGGAGTTAGATGATTGAGATATTCTGTCCATTTGTCAATTGTTCTTTGTCTTTTGTCATGAGTCATCTGTTCTTTGCTTTTGGGAGCATCCCAAATGTGTAAATTGCCCATGCGTTAAGGCGCATATTCTATTCGCCGGGAATTTTTGCATACATTGGGATACTCCCTTGCTTTTCGACAAATGAGTTCATGACAAAAGACTCATGACTAATGTGGTAAAAGACCTTTTGATTGTAGCCATTCGTCGTTGAATATACGTGACTGGTAACGAGAACCGCTATCACATAAAATGGTGACGATGGTATGTCCTGGTCCCATTTGTTTTGCTAAAGCAACCGCTGCGGCAACATTTATACCTGTGGAACCGCCCATGAATAGCCCATCTTTCCGCAGTAACTGATACACGGCCCGTATGGCTTCCGTGTCATCAATCTGGATGGCGTCATCAGCCGGTGCACCTTCCATATTGGCGGTAATGCGACTGTTACCGATGCCTTCGGTAATAGAATTGCCTTCAATCTTGATTTCGCCTGTTTTTACATAGCTGTAAAGCCCGCTGCCCATCGGATCGGCAACAACGCATTTGATAGCTGGATTTTTCTCTTTTAAGTACATTGCGACACCTGCAAAAGTGCCACCAGTTCCTGTTGAAGTGACCCAAGCATCAACTTTACCATCTGTCTGTGTCCAAATTTCCGGTCCTGTAGTTTCGTAATGGGCGCGGCGGTTTGCTAAGTTATCAAACTGATTTGCCCAAATGGCATTTTCCATCTCGCTAGCGATTCTGCCAGAGAGTTTGACGTAGTTGTTGGGGTCTTTATAAGGTACAGCAGGGACAGGACGAACTTCTGCGCCTAATGCCCTCAAGGCATCCATCTTTTCTTGAGACTGAGTGTTGGGAATAATAATCAGGCATTTATAGCCTTTGGCGTTGCAAATATGTGCTAGTCCAATACCAGTATTACCAGCTGTTCCTTCTACGACGGTACCACCGGGTTTAAGTAAGCCTTTTTCTTCGGCATCTTGGATAATGTAAAGTGCTGCCCGATCTTTGACGGAACCACCAGGGTTGAGAAATTCTGCTTTAGCGAGGATTTCGCATCCAGTTTCTTCACTAAAACTGTTTAAACGAATCAGCGGTGTATGACCTACGCTACCTACAAAGCCGTTTTTAATATCCATGTTGAATTTTACCTATCTTATTCCCATGAGTTTGAGTGAACCTATCTCAAACTTATCGGTAAACGAGACTATGCTTTTGGTCATCAGAAAATTTCAACTGGTCGCAGCATTCCTTCCCCATTAACGAGTACGTATGGTGGGGGACGCCACATACCTGGGTCGGAAGACCCCTATGGCTAACGCCACGCCTTACGGCGAACGGGTATCTCCTGCCAAGACGCTACGTGTTGGCTGCGCCTGCCCTTTGCGCTTACGCCAGTTACCTGACGCCACTTGCTCCACTTGGGGAACCAGCGTTGGCGTTCCCTGGACGGTGCAAACTGCCGTCCCGCCCTTGGAGACTGGCGTGAGACTCCAAGACCGCAGTAGCACATGAGGGAAACCCTCCTACAGTACTGGCTGGCGACTGTATGCCGCTCTGAGACCTCTGTACTGGGACTGTTGAAGGGGGAAATGCTCTAAAATTTGGGAGGGACTTTATTCCCCCGGACATATTTTTTCATTTGAGAACCATTACCCCAATCCCTAATCCCCAATCGCCAGTCGCCTTTACTGAGACGTAACTCCTCATGCGTAACACCTAATTGACCCTATACTGATTTTAAAGAACTCTTTGTGAAAGATTAAGCAATTCCCCTGACACAAAGATTTTTCAACGTCACTTAAAATTGTCGTACTGTGCTAAATTTTGAACCTACAGCGTAGGTGCTTTTTATGAGCTTATCGGTAGAAGTTTGCCTTGCCGACATAAAATGAGAAGACCGCTTGCACACCAAATTAAAGTCGGGCTGTTGTTAGCGCTGGTGTTGTTACTCGTCAATGCTCTGGTATCTTATCGCAATATCCGCAGGCTGATTCAAAATGAGCGTTCGGTCACTCATAGCCAACAGGTGTTAGCTGAACTGGAAGAAACACTCTCAACCTTAAAGGACGCAGAAACTGGACAGCGCGGATATTTGCTCACTGGTAATGAAAATTATCTGCAACCGTATAAACAGGCGATCGCCCAAATTTCAGCTTCCATGGACTCTTTGACAAAACTAACAGCAGATAATCCCAACTACGAACAACCGCTTTATATCTTACAACAGAGGATTACAGCTAAACTAGATGAACTGCAACTAACCATCAAATTACGCCGCGAACAGGGTTTTGATGCTGCTGTGCGAGTCGTCAGGACGAATCGTGGCAGGCAGATCATGCTTAATATTCGTCAGCAAATTGCTGAGATGAAAGATATGGAAAAGAACCTTTTGCAGCAGCGGGCAAAAGAGTCGCAAGCCAGCACTCAGCAGACCCTACTCACATTTTCTATTGCCAGTAGTGTAAATCTGGTACTGCTAGCTTTAGTCTACTACTTATTTAAGCATAACCAGCTTCAAAGCGAGCAGGAAAAGGAAACCTTAGAAAAGCGAGTCTCTGATCGTACCCTGCAATTGCAATCAGCCAACGACGAACTCGAAGCCTTTGGTTATACAGTTTCTCACGATTTGCAAGCTCCGTTGCGGGGAATGCATGGGTTTGCAGAAGCTTTGCTAGAAGACTACGGCGATGTACTTGATGAACTTGGTAAAGAGTATACGCGACGTATTCTCATTTCTGCCCTGCGGTTAGAAGATTTAATACAGGACTTACTTGCCTACAGTCACCTCAGCCGCAGTGAATTGCCACTAAAAGTCATAGATTTGACACAGCTTCTGTCAGAGGTTATCAAGGAAATACAACCTGATATAGAAGAAAAGCAAGCAGAAATTAAAATTCAATCACCGCTACCACAAGTTATTGGTCATCACTCAACGTTGGTTCAAGTTATCACTAATTTGTTGCTAAATGCGATGAAATTTGTGAAAGTCAGTGTACGACCACAGGTGCAGGTGTGTGCCGAAAGACACGACAATTGGGTACGCTTGTGGGTGGCTGATAATGGCATTGGCATTGCCCCGGAACATCAACAACGTATTTTTCGCGTTTTTGAACGTTTGCATGGGCAGGAAACTTATCCTGGTACTGGGATAGGATTAGCAATTGTGCGTAAAGGTGTTGAGCGTATGCATGGACAAGTAGGGGTAGAATCCCAGTTGGCACAGGGAAGCAGATTTTGGATTGACTTGAGGAGTCCGGATGACAGCGCCACACACAATATTGCTAGTAGAAGATGATCCTAATGACATTCTCCTGACACAACGGGCTTTTCGCAAAGCGAATCTCACGAATGCTGTATTGCAAATTGTGACTGATGGAGATACTGCAGTTGCTTACCTCAGTGGTGTAGGAGAATATGCAGACCGCGATCGCTATCCCTTACCCGTGGTAGTTTTGTTAGATTTAAAACTTCCGCGTCGTTCCGGTCATGAAATCTTAGCATGGCTGCGCCAGCAACCCGAACTCAAGCGGTTACTGGTGGTTATCTTGACTTCCTCTAACCACAGATCTGATATCAATCAGGCTTACGACTTGGGGGCTAATTCCTATCTCCTTAAACCTGTCGGTCTTACCGCTTTGGTAGAGGTAGTACAAGCACTGAATTTATATTGGATTTTACTCAATCAAAAACCAGAAATTCGACAATTTTAAAACACTGTGCAAGAACTCACGAATCAGAACTCAGGAATCAGAATTAAAAAATAATTACACAACTAGGAATTTACTTATTCCTAGTTGTGTAATTATTTCTGGGTCGGCTGCACTAGCCTTATGCGATGAGAAGTAGAACAAGCGTCGCTGACACACTACACACCGCCAAACTTGCTCTTTCTCACTCCCTCACTCCCTCACTCCTTCACTCCCTTTCCCCGGGACTCCAACCATATGGGGATAGCAATCACCGCAACTAGAATCAGCAGCGCCAAGAGTGCAAACTGAGTCACCCAAGCAACCAATTGTTCTAGGGAAACAAGTCTTCCAGCAAAAAAAGCAAGTGTCACCATGACACTCCCCCAGGTAATTGCTCCTACGAGGTTGTATGTTAGGAATTTTCCGAAGGGCATTTCAACTATGCCAGCAAGTGGCGCGGAAAAAATTCGCAGCAAAGCAAAAAAGCGCCCAAAAAACACGGCTTTTCCGGCATTTTCACTAAACTGTTCTTTGATACTCAAAAGTCTGGCTTCTGAAATTCTAAACAAGTTACCCAGGCGCACAAGCAAAGACCACCCGCCAATTCTACCAATCCAATAACCGCAGATGCCTCCAATAACAGCACCTGCGATCGCATCACTCAGAACCAGCCAGTAATTTAGCTCTTTGCTACCTGCTAGAAACCCGCCTACTAAAGTAACGGTTTCACCTGGAAGAGGAATGCCCAGATTCTCTAACAATATTCCCAAAAAAATTGCCCAATATCCATATTCATGAGCAATTTTCTGGATGTTTTCTAGTGATATAAACTCAAGAGACATCCAGCACCGCCCTCTTCACAAATTTTTACTTTTACTTTATCTTGACTCTTTTTTGAGCCAAGTGTCAATTGAGTCGTTTGCCAAAGTCCAAAATTCATAGGAAAAAATCATCGTAACTATTGACTTTTGACTATTTATTCTCCGCATACCACAACCGTACGCCTAGCCAAACAAAATATATTTTTTTTATAAAAAATTTATGAAATAGTCCTGACATTGTAAAAATTTTGTAAAAGATACGATTGATACCGAAATTACCCTATGCTTATGCCTATATTGGTGAAAGTTAGGACATATTATACGGCATGGATACTGACATTATTAGTCTTAACCGCATTGCTGCCAGTTCCCAGATAACTGGGTGAAGCAGCATTTTTTATGTATGGTTGAAAGCGAATCAGTATCTGTGTCAGTTTTCTGCATTTTTGTAAAGTGTTTCAATTACTCAGTTAGATTCATGACTATCACACCAAAATGTCAAGTAGTTTTGTTTAAACCCGAAGGACGCATCGATTTATCGGGTGGTACAGTTCTGAGCGAAAGGATGGCTGCCGTAGTTCCAGAACGTAATCAACTGTGGGTTATTGATTTAGCAAAAGTTGATTTCATGGATAGTTCTGGGTTGGTTTCCCTTGTCAAAGGCTTGAAGTCGGCACGTCAAAGTGGTTGTCGGTTGGTTCTTTGCAATGTTCAAGCTCCTGTCAGGTTAGTTTTAGAACTTACCCAACTAGATTCAGTGTTTGAAATATTCAACGCTTACGAAGACATTTTCACCATTGTTGAAGAAAGAAGCTTAGTCACAGTAGACTGACATCCTATTAGACAACGGGAATGATAGTTAAGTCCAGTATTGGCTTTGCTGTTAAGCAGTACCAATGGCAAGTAAATAAATCTGGGTGTTGGACGCCAACGCTAGCTAAAGCTGGTGCAGTTGGAAATGGCCAAAGACGGTCAAAACAAATTTCACTTTTTTGCAATCCAAACTGCACCAGGTATGTAGCTGGCGGTGCCGATAAAGATTGCAAGAGATTGTATGCCATGTGATATAGAGGTTGACGCAAGGCATCTGACAAATGAAAAGGCTGATAATAAGTTATGTCACAGAGCAATAAATTCTGTGGTAACTTTTTTTCATAGAATTCCTCAGCTAGAGCAATGACCTCACCGTAGAGGGGTCCTTTAGCAGTGAGTACCACTGGTAACCAAAAGCAACCATCACCGATGGCGACTTGCATCTGCTGTGCCAATTGTTGACGTAACCCAGGAACATCTGCGCAGGCTTTAATGATTGCTTGAAATGGGAGTCCCAAATGCTCAGGCAATGAGAGGGTTAAGGGGCAAAAAAGCATCTCCGGCAATTGGGAAAATTTTTGCCCATTTGAGGGTTGAAATGCCAAGATTTCTTCTTTAGATGTTAAATAATTCGCGGCAACTACTTCCACAGAAGTTGCTGGCGTGGTATCTTCAGCAATTGCCTTCTCTATTGCTGATAACATCCTTCTGACGGTGGGAGAGTCTGTGATTTCTCTCCCATCTGACTCAACCACGATGAACACTTTAGGCATTTTGTGTGGAAATATTATTTGGGGGGGATGCGACGCGCGGGAAATTCGGCAAATCTATACCACTGTGAGACGAGGTACGAGTTCTCAACGCTAGACGGTAGCTTACACTTTGGAGTTCTGCCTGGAGTTGGCGATTTTCGCGTTGTAGCATTGCTACTTTTTCTCTGACTGGAGTCATGCGCTCCTCGAACTTGCGACGATAGATTTGAGGTAACTCCTGTACCACTTGCTCCAGCATGCGGCTGCGGTCTGTGAGTTCTTGCACTGACTGACGCGATTGATAAATTTCAGCGTCACGCGCTGAAATTTGCTCTTGGTAAAACGTCACTTGCTGCTCCACAGCTTGCAGTTGTTCTCGTAGTTCTTGCAACTGAGTCAGATGACGCTCAGACACCTCTGGTTGGGACATAAAATTAGTGTTGCCCTTAACCAGTCGGAAGAGTTCTTGAGACAGCTGTTGCACGAGTTGGTCTCGAAGCTGCAACTCTTGGCGTAGCTTTGAGACTTCTGCGGAGAGAGCTTGGATAGTAGAGGTATCAGTTTGGCTCACAGTGGCTTACAGCTCCGATTAAGAATCTTTTCCTTTGTGATGTACTACTGCGGCAGTCATGCGTTTGTCAATTGACATATCCCTGTCAGTAAAACTAGGGAGATGATTTGCCTGTACGGTGTCTTTAGCGCTCCCTATTGTATCTTATGTTTAGCAAAATATTTTATACAGGTTCTATACATTTTTGCGGCTCATGCCCACAACTTAATAAAAGTTAAGAGCAACAGAGCCGCGCCAATCATCAATTCACCGATAGCCTTTAGGCAGCTGGGGCTGTTTCCTCTGAGCTTACCTCTTTGACTTCTTGCTTAATCGTCAGGTAGCGAATCACTTCCTCACTCAAACGCATAGCGCGTTCTAAGGGAGCAATGATATTGCCAGGTCCAGTGTAATTCATCTGTATGTAGATGCCATCTCTTTGCCTACTGATTTCGTAAGCCAGACGCCGCTTTCCTCGATTTTGAATTTGGATATTCTCGGCTCCCTGTTCCCGCAGCAAGTTCTCGTATTTGGCGATCGCTTGCTCTACCTGTTCATCATTCAGGTCGGGACGCAAGATGTACATTGTTTCGTAAACGATTTGCATTTTGTTTTCTTTCCTTATGGACTACATGGCTGCTGAGGTCAACAATGCATAGGTGTCTTTATTGACTACCCCCTACATCAATAGACATTTCAAGCAACAAGGAACTTTGTCAGTTCTTTGAATGATCAATTGGGAAATTCTTGGGCTGAACTTCCTTTTTCTAGTTATCCTACGGTTGGTGGTTCCCAAAAATCTTTTAGTGCTCACAATCCGTTAGGAGTGCCTAGCTACTCTTAAAGTCGTTGTTACAACTCACTTTAATCGTCTTTCGGGGTTGCAGGCTTAGGCACTTTTTCTGCCAAGATTTTTACAGTGCATTTTATACATTTCTACCGTTACAATTGTATCACGCTTTTCTAAGTATGCGTGTTGACTGTGTTTCGGTGAAAAAATATTGATTTTTGCACTTTACCGTCAGGTTTTATAATCTTACCAGTTTTTAATTTTAATGCTTAGCCAAATTGCTCATCTAGTATTACATCGTTACGGTTTGATTGCACAAGAGGTTACTCATAAAGGTTATGGCGCAGCGGTATGTGCGAGTTCAAAATCCAGAAGGACAAATTTACTATGGCTTGCTACAGCTTTCTCTCAAGGTGCATGTACTTGATGCTCCACCCTGGCTACAAGGGCAACCGACTGATTTAATTTTGGAACCAGAAAATTATCAAATTTTGGCTCCCTGCGCTCCTTCAAAAATTGTGGCAGTTGGCAAGAATTATGCAGATCATGCGGCAGAAATGGGAACAGAAGTACCCAGTGAGCCTCTGTTGTTTCTCAAGCCATCTACGTCTATCGTCGGCTCTGGTGCAGAAATTGAGTATCCGCCGCAGTCACAGCGGGTGGACTACGAAGGAGAATTGGCGCTGATCATTGGCGATCGCACTTTTGAGTGTACGCCAGAGTCGGCTCAAACAAAGATTTGGGGTTACACCATTGCCAATGATGTGACAGCACGGGATTTACAAAAACGAGATAGTCAATGGACACGAGCCAAGGGTTTTGATACGTTTTGCCCCTTAGGACCGTGGATTGTTCGAGAAATCAGCCCAGGAGCTAAATTGCAGACTTTTTTGAATGAGGAGGCAATCCCTGTACAATCTGCCTGTATTGACCAGATGGTATTTCCCCCAGATTTTCTTGTCTCCTATATTAGTCAAGTGATGACGCTGCTACCTGGGGACGTGATTTTGACGGGTACCCCGTTGGGGGTGGGTCCGTTGCACCCAGGCGATCGCGTGCGTGTGGAAATTGAAGGAATTGGTCGCTTAGAAAACACCGTGATCGCCCGGTAACCGCTAGCGCAATTGCATATAGGCTGCTTCGGAAATGGCGGGAATTTCTGCGTAACGTCCCATCAGGGACTGTATAACAGAAAATACAACTGCTGCGATCGTGCCCAGAAAAATCGTGGTATACAGAGTTTGAATTGCAAAAGCACCAGTTGGGATTATCCCGATAAGTTGAGTTAAGATGCTAAACAAAAAGATGACAATGTCCAAAAGAATTGCCTGCAAGGTATTGAAACGAATAAAGTGACTAATATTTTCTTTCCTAACTACCAAAAGGAATAAAGCAAAGAAAATAATGAGTCCAGCAAAAGGGACACCAAAGTAAATTGTGATCAACGGCTGAAGGGGTAGAAACAGCAATCCCAGAGGTGGAAACTGTCTGAACAAAAATATGCCGAATCTAAAAACCTCGACTAAAGGAAGCAAATAAGGTAAACAAGCAAAAATCCGATCTCTAACCGTGGTAGACCCGCGCCAAGCCATCTTGCGTTCTCCTGTAGTTACAATTTAATACTCACTTGACCCTACAATAACGCAGTTACTTGGGGCTTGCTGGTGGTAGAACATCAGATTATTCAATGTTAGCGATCCGGAAACCCATTAGGCACTCATACTGGTCTGGCTGCTGTTCAGTAAGTTTGCTAATCACATGACCGCAATACAGTTTACCTTGACGCCAGCGGGGTTGACCGCTTCCGTCAGCGAGTAAGCAAGATTGGCACACCTGTTGAGGAGCAAAAATTTTATCGTCCATGAGAATCACTAGCATCCAATCCCTCCTGTCAATTCTGAATTATTACGTATATATGTCCTGGGGGAGAACGCTGGTTAGAGTAGCAGTGGATGTTGTAGCGGATGGTTTATCTGTCATTCCCAAAAATAAGTTATCCTTTACATGGGTCATCCGATAGGTTGTAACATCCGTTACATCGTTGTATCTCATCCGTTGCCCAACCTTCCATGCTTACTTGAGAAGAATGCCGCTAATTACAAACCAATGAAAATTGCTATATGGGCTTTAATTAGATTGTATGTTGGCTGTTTGGGTTTGTAGTAAAAAGTAATACATAAATTAATTTATGGCACCATAGTGGCAAGCAGCTATGGTTCACACAAGATACAAGCAAAGAGCGTTATGATTATTAACGCATTTATTGGACTAGCATCCAATAATTAAGTAAGTCGGGGTAAATAAATGTCATGAGTCGTTAGTCATTAGTTAACAACTATATGGACTATAGACTATAGACTTTGGATACTTACCGACTGTTTTGCAAATTTCCATAAGGATAGCTGAAGTGACTCTGACTAACTCAGATTTTCTTGCCTCCTCCGACCCTGCTGTGGCGGAGTTAATCAACCAAGAGCTGCAACGCCAACGCGACCACTTGGAGTTGATTGCTAGTGAAAACTTTACCTCTGCCGCTGTACTAGCAGCTCAGGGTTCCGTACTAACAAATAAATATGCGGAAGGATTGCCTGGTAAACGTTACTATGGCGGCTGTGAGTTTGTAGATAAAATTGAGCAGCTGGCAATTGACCGTGCCAAACAATTGTTTGGTGCTGCTCATGCCAACGTACAACCTCATTCTGGCGCACAGGCAAATTTTGCAGTGTTTTTAACGCTGCTAGAACCAGGAGATAAATTCATGGGGATGGATTTGTCTCACGGGGGACATCTTACCCACGGTTCGCCTGTTAATGTATCGGGTAAGTGGTTCAGTGCTTACCACTACGGCGTTAATCAGGAAACAGAACAACTTGACTATGAGCAAATTCGAGAGCTGGCGCTTAGGGAGCGTCCAAAGCTCTTGATTTGTGGTTATTCGGCATATCCCCGCATTATTGACTTTGAAAAGTTCCGCAGTATCGCCGATGAAGTTGGCGCGTACTTACTGGCAGATATTGCCCATATTGCCGGTTTGGTTGCGACTGGTCATCACCCCAACCCTATTCCCTATTGTGATGTTGTAACCACAACGACACACAAAACTTTACGCGGTCCTCGGGGTGGCTTAATCTTGACCCGCGACCCGGAACTAGGTAAAAAGCTGGATAAATCGGTTTTCCCTGGTAATCAGGGTGGACCTTTGGAACACGTTATCGCTGGTAAAGCAGTGGCTTTTGGCGAAGCCCTCAAGCCAGAGTTTAAAGTATATTCTGCTCAAGTCATTGAAAATGCCCGTGCTTTGGCTACCCAACTCCAAAAACGAGGCTTAAAGCTAGTGTCAAATGGCACAGATAACCATTTAATGCTAGTTGACCTGCGGTCTATCGGCTTGACAGGGAAGCAAGCAGATCAATTGGTGAGTGGTGTGAATATTACCGCCAACAAGAACACAGTTCCCTTTGATCCAGAGTCACCATTTGTGACGAGCGGTTTAAGGTTGGGTTCCCCAGCAATGACAACGCGGGGTTTGGGAACTGAAGAATTTACGGAGATTGGCAATATTATTGCCGATCGCCTGTTAAATCCAGATTCAGCAGACATTGCCCAAGATTGTCAGCGACGGGTCAAAGCGTTGTGCGATCGCTTCCCCTTGTACCCTCACATTGAGATTCCGGTACCAGTGTTAGCGTGAAATTATAGTTAGGATTTATGAGTTAGGAGTTATGAATTAATAATTCCTAACTCATAATTTTTTCAGGTTTCCAGTCAGCAATCTTAAATTTAAAATCCAAAATGTAAAAATCCCCTGCTGATTAAAATCCCAATTGTAGTAAATATAGGTAGACAAGTCCTCGCCAGATTTTTATCTTTAAACCTAACTTATTTAATATACAGATGCCTCCTCAGATATATCATCTGATTGCCTTCCTCTTTGCCGCCGTAGTCGTTCTCTGGACTACGCCTGATGTGAGAAATATTGGCATCAAAAGTGGACGCTTAGATAAACCTAATGACCGAAAAGTTCATCAGCGCCCGATGGTGCGTCTGGGTGGAGTTTCTATCTTTACAGGGACTGTCATCTCCCTACTTATTGTTTGGTGGTTAGGCGGATTTGGAATTTTGCCGCCAGAAAAAGAATGGCAAATTTGGGGAATCACCTTAGGAGGTATTGGCTTTTTTCTCATCGGCTTAGCAGACGATTTGTTAAACTTGTCTGCGATCGCACGCCTTGTCATGCAAATTATTGTTGCAGCGCTTGCTTGGAAAGTAGGTGTCAGTATAGATTTCTTAAGCATTCCCACAGGCGGAATCATTCAACTTGGTTGGTGGAGTTTGCCGATCACAGTTGTGTGGCTGGTGGGAATGGTGAATGCAATTAACTGGATTGACGGTTTAGACGGCTTAGCTGCTGGCGTGTCTGGAATTGCGGCTGTGGTGATGCTAGTTGCGGCGTTGTTTATGCAGCAGCCTGCAGCAGCCCTAATTGCCGCAGCGCTTGCTGGTGCTTCACTGGGATTTCTCCGTTATAATTTTAACCCCGCGCAAATCTTTATGGGAGATGGCGGGTCTTATTTTATGGGATTCACCCTTGCAGCAGTTGGTGTCGTTGGTTTAGTCAAAACTGCTGCTGTTACTGCGGTGTTATTACCTTTTCTGATTCTGGCAGTACCAATTGTAGATATGTCAGCAGTGATTTTGGCACGACTTCGCCGTGGGAAATCGCCTTTTGTTGCTGATAAAAGTCATCTGCATCATAGATTGCTACGAGCTGGTTTGTCTCATAGATTGACTGTTCTGTTCATTTACTCTTTAACTTTATGGGTTGGGAGTTTGGCATTGGCTATTGCTGGTATACCCAGCGGTGTTGCTTATGCTTGTGCTGCCACTTCTTTGCTAAGCTACACTGGTTGGAAAGTTTGGAAACACTCGCGGCAATCATGACGATTTTGGATTTTAACGGCAGATAAAGGCGGATGAACGCAGATGATAATAAAATCTAAAATCTAAAAGCTAAAATCTCATGAGTGCAGAAATTATTTGTGTTGGTACCGAACTACTGTTAGGAGATATTCTTAACAGCAATGCCCAGTATTTAGCGCAGCAGTTAGCCAAGCTGGGGATTCCCCACTACTATCAAACTGTAGTCGGAGATAATCCAGGAAGGTTAAAACAGGTTATAGAAATTGCGAGTCAAAGAGCGCAAATTTTGATTTTCACTGGAGGTCTTGGTCCCACACCCGATGACCTGACTTGTGAAACCATTGCTGATTTTTTTGGTGCTGCTTTGGTAGAACGTCCAGACATTATTGAAGATATTACCAGGAAATATGCAGGGCGCGATCGCGTGATGACCCCCAGCAATCGTAAACAAGCTTTGATACCCCAAGGCGCAGAAATTTTACCAAACCCCACAGGAACAGCACCCGGTATTATTTGGCAACCGCGTCCGGACTTAACGATATTCACCTTTCCTGGTGTTCCAAGTGAAATGCACCGGATGTGGGAAGAAACTGCTGTCCCCTTTCTTAAAAGTCAAGGTTGGGGCAAAGAAATTATTTACAGCCGGATGTTAAAGTTTTGGGGTGTTGCGGAATCTGCTTTGGCGGAAAAGGTTGCTTCTTATCTCAATTTACCCAACCCAACAGTTGCACCTTATTCGAGTAGAGGGGAAGTCAAGTTACGAGTTTCTGCCAAAGCTGCTTCCGAAGCACAAGCACAGGATTTGATTGCACCTGTTGAAAAACAAATTAAAGAAATTGCTGGATTAGATTATTATGGTGCCGATGATGACACCCTTGCCTCAGTCGTGGGTGAGTTGTTGCGTGCAAAGGGGCAAACCCTTTCCGTGGCAGAATCTTGCACGGGTGGCGGACTAGGGCAAATGTTGACGGAGATTTCTGGAAGTTCTGATTACTTTTGGGGTGGGGTGATTTCTTACGACAACTCGGTGAAAGAAAGGCTTTTGGGGGTAAATTCAGAAGACTTGGCAAAGTTTGGGGCGGTTAGTTCTATTGTGGCAGAACAAATGGCTGCGGGAGTGCGATCGCGTCTTTCGACCAGTTGGGGAGTGAGTATCACTGGTATCGCTGGACCAGGCGGTGGTACAGAAACTAAGCCTGTAGGGTTAGTTTACATTGGCTTAGCTGGACCAAACGGGGAAGTGGAAAGTTTTGAATATCGTTTTGGTGCATTGCGGGGTCGTTCTTTAATTCGTCATGTAAGTGCGTGTACGGCGTTGGACAATCTGCGAAGGAAGTTGGTAAAGGGGATTGGGGATTAGGGATTGGGGATTAGCGATTGGGAAGAGTATTTATTTATTGCCCAGTCCCCTGTACCCACTAACGAGTACGTATGGTGGGGAGGACAGTGACCTCACCAGTAGAAATGAAAATGGAACCACAGAGAAACACAGATGCACACGGATAAATTATCTGTGTTCATCTGTGTCCATCTGTGGTTTTAATTCTAATTAAGCACCTTCGCGCAGCTTATCCAACACGCCTCTATCTTCTAGGGTGGAGGTATCGCCGGAAACTTCTTGCCCCGCTGCCAGATTCCGCAGCAATCGCCGCATAATCTTACCAGAACGAGTTTTGGGCAACGCGTCCGTAAAGCGAATTTCTCCCGGACGGGCGATCGCCCCAATTTCCTGTACAACGTGTTTTTTCAGTTCTTTACTCAGTTCTTCACTGGGGTTATTACCACCTTCTAAAGTAACAAAAGCAACTATTTCTTCTCCTTTTAGTTCATCAGGTTTGCCTACCACAGCGGCTTCAGCCACGGTAGGGTGGGAAACTAAGGCTGATTCTATTTCCATTGTTCCCAGTCGATGCCCTGACACATTTATGACGTCATCCACGCGCCCCATCACCCAAAAGTAACCGTCTTCATCGCGTCTTGCGCCATCACCGGCAAAGTAGACATACTGCCCATCTTTCGGGGGGATGTGTTCCCAGTAGGTGCGACGGAAGCGTTCTGGATCGCCGTATACTGTTCGCATCATACCGGGCCAAGGATGCCGCACGACCAAGTAACCGCCTTCGTTATCGCCCACAGAGTTGCCTTCTAAATCCACGACATCGGCTAAGATGCCAGGGAAGGGACGAGTCGCGGAACCGGGTTTGGTGGGAATTGCCCCAGGAAGTGGAGTAATCATGATACCGCCAGTTTCCGTTTGCCACCATGTATCAACAATTGGACAGCGATCGCCGCCAATGACTTTCTGATACCACATCCAAGCTTCTGGGTTAATTGGTTCACCCACCGTTCCCAGCAAGCGTAGGGAAGACAGATTTCGCGCATTGGGTAAGTGTTCGCCCATCTTGATAAAGGCACGAATGGCAGTAGGCGCAGTATAAAAAACGGTAACGCCGAGTTTCTCGATAATGTCCCACGTACACCCAGGGTTAGAGGGACGAGGCGCGCCTTCGTACATCACCGTTGTTGCACCATTGGAAAGGGGACCGTAAACGATGTAGCTGTGTCCTGTAATCCAACCTACGTCAGCAGTACACCAGTATACATCTGTTTCTTGTAAGTCAAAAATCCATTTGGTGGTCATGTGGGTGTACAAGTTATAACCACCCGTTGTATGTACAACGCCTTTCGGTTTGCCAGTGCTACCAGAAGTGTAGAGGATGAACAGCATATCTTCGCTGTCCATTGGTTCAGCGGGACAATCTGTAGAGACGCCTTTTTGCAAATCATGCCACCATTGGTCGCGTCCCGATGTCATATTGATATCTTGTCCGGTACGCTTGACAACCAGAACATTTTCTACCGATGGAACAGCGCCATCAGCTAAAGCCTTGTCTACTTGCTCCTTGAGAGGAACTATAGCATCCTTGCGCCAACCACCATCAGCGGTAACTACGAGTTTTGCTTGAGCATCGATTAGCCTGTCGCGCAAAGCTTCCGCACTAAAACCACCAAAAACAACGCTGTGGGGTGCGCCTATTCTGGCACAGGCTAACATAGCGATCGCCGCTTCCGGAATCATTGGCATATAAATGCCCACGCGATCGCCCTTTTTCACACCCAATTGCTTCAGCACATTAGCGAATTGACAAACTTCGCGATGCAGTTGGGCGTAGGTGAGAGTGCGCGAGTCTCCTGGTTCCCCTTCCCAAATGATGGCAGCTTTATTCTTGCGCCAAGTGGTGAGGTGTCTGTCAAGACAGTTGTAAGAAATATTAATTTTGCCGTTGACAAACCACTTCACAAATGGTGGTTGCCAATCTAGAACTGTGTCCCATTTCTGGAACCAGTGCAACTCTTGTTCTGCCAATTCCGCCCAGAATTTTTCGGGATCAGCTTTAGCTTTGTCGTACAGGCGCTGGTATTCTTCCAAGCTTTTGATCTGGGCTTTTTGAGAGAATTCTTGGCTGGGGTGGAATAAACGCTTTTCTTGAAGGATTGATTCTATCGTTGGTTGAGACATGATTTTTTCTGCAATTGGCGATGTGACTGAAAACTATTGTGTACGCAGATTTACCAGAAAATGTTTTGATTTTCGTTAAGATGTGTCGGTATTACAAAGTTAATTTATACATAACCATAAGAAGTGGGCGTTGAGAAACTTATTTTTGATTTTGCTGCTGGTGTCTGTATCAGCTTAAAAATATCAACTTAAAAATTTTATATTGCGGCTTGCTCTGCTGCCGTATCGATATCTTAGCAATTTCAGGGTCTTCAGAAATGACCTCTGACAGGTTAAGCTTGATAAAAGTAGCTTTTTATTGCGCCTTCTATAATAAATTCGCTAATACTGTTCATTTTTAAGTTTTGCAGCTTGAGAAACCTGGAATGCTAGACCAAATATTTGACTACCTTCACTTTCACCTCAGCGTTGAAGCCTCGATAGTCCTGCTCATCCTGATTTTTCTAGAGGCGGTGCTGTCGGCTGACAACGCGATCGCCCTCGCTGCGATCGCTCAAGGACTGGAAGACAAAAAGCTCGAACGTGAGGCGCTTAACATTGGTTTGGTAGTTGCTTACGTTCTGCGAATCACCCTACTCCTGACAGCTACCTGGGTGCAACAGTTCTGGCAGTTTGAGTTACTAGGCGCAGCTTACCTACTGTGGCTCGTATTCCAACATTTTACTTCCGAAGAAGGCGAAGACAATCAACACCACGGTCCTCGTTTTAGCTCCCTGTGGCAAGCCATACCTGTCCTTGCCTTGACAGATTTAGCATTTTCTCTCGATAGCGTCACCACTGCAATAGCCGTTTCTAATGAAACGTGGCTCGTTATTACGGGTACGACTATTGGTGTTGTCACCCTGCGCTTTATGGCAGGTTTGTTTATCAAATGGTTAGATGAATATGTTTACTTGGAAGACGCAGGCTATATCACTGTGGCATTAGTGGGCTTGCGCTTGCTCCTAAAAGTGGTGAACGATTCTTTGGTACCACCACAATGGTTCATGATTACGGCGATCGCTCTCATTCTGGCTTGGGGATTTTCCAAACGCACTGAAAGCGAAAAAATCATAGAAGAACCAGAAAAGGCTGAAGTTGTCGAAGGAAGTAGGGAATAGGGAGTGAGGGAGTGAGGGAGTGAGGGAGTGAGGGAGTGAGGGAGTGAGGGAGTGAGGGAGATAAGAAAGCAGGGGAGAGATGAGGAAGTAAGAGAAAAATCATTAAAATTATTACTCCTCCTTATCCCCTTCATCCCCCTCATCCCCCTCATCCTCATCCTCCCTCATTGCCTAAGTTACTCGTGCAACCAAGGTGTTAAGGTTGGTTGCCAAGAAACCAATTCTTCTTCCTTAAACCACAGGGATATTTCCCGTTGCGCTGTTTCGATAGCATCGGAACCGTGGATCAGGTTGCGACCAATATTGATGCCAAAATCGCCTCGAATTGTTCCTGGTTCTGCGGAAAGCGGGTTCGTTGCACCAATGATTTTTCTGGCGGCGGCGACAACGCCTTCGCCTTCCCAAACCATCGCCACCACTGGGCCAGAAGTGATAAACTCTACCAGCCCACTAAAAAAAGGTCTTTCCCGGTGAACATCATAGTGCTGTTCAGCCAATTCCCGACTGACTTTCAGAAATTTCAAACCAACGAGGGTAAAGCCTTTTTCTTCATAGCGACGGATAATTTCACCAACCAATCCACGCTGTACGCCATCAGGCTTAATTGCTAAGAATGTGCGTTCCAAAGCTATCTCCTCAAATTTAACAATTTTGTCCTTTGTCAAGTGTGTTTTGTCCTTTGTCAAGAGTCAATGACAAATGAGCAATCACAAATGACCAATCTGAGAATATCAAAAGAAAGTATCTCTAAGATGCATACGCGCTGAAAGATGAATGCGCTAAATTGTTATTTCGTGGGTGTAACATAGAGGTCAGGAAGAAATGCGTGCTGAGTCAACAGATACATCAGAAGAGGTGGTGAAACCGCCGTCTAACGGACACAAAACTGAATTGAAAAATCACAAACAAAAAAAGCTACTGCCACCAGCGTCGTCTCCAGATATGTCGCGCCTGTGGACAATAGAGAATAGCGAAGAACTTTACCGAATCGAAGGTTGGGGACAACCTTACTTTTCGATAAATGCTGCCGGGCATATCACTGTCTCTCCCAGAGGCGATCGCGGTGGTTCTTTGGATTTGTATGAACTGGTAAACGCCCTGAAGCAGCGTAACTTGGGGCTACCAATGTTAATTCGTTTCTCGGATATTTTGGAAGACAGGATTGAGCGGTTAAACGCTTGTTTTGCCAAAGCGATCGCCCGCTACAGCTACCCTGGCACGTACCGTGGTGTCTTCCCTGTCAAATGCAACCAACAGCGGCACTTAATTGAGGACTTGGTGCGGTTCGGCAAACCCCATCAATTTGGCTTAGAAGCGGGTTCCAAGCCAGAATTAATGATTGCGCTCGCATTGCTAGATACACCAGGAGCAATGCTAATTTGCAACGGTTACAAAGACCGAGAATACATCGAAACAGCGATGCTGGCACAAAGACTCGGACAAAAGCCAGTGATCGTTTTAGAACAAATTGAAGAAGTGGATTTGGTGATCGAAGTCAGCCAACAATTGGGGATTGATCCAATTGTCGGTGTAAGAGCGAAACTCAGTACTCAAGGCATGGGACGCTGGGGAACCTCAACAGGCGATCGCGCCAAATTTGGTCTGACTATCCCCGAAATTATTGAGGCAGTTGACAAGTTACGCGAAGCTAACCTTTTGGGATCGTTACAGCTGTTACACTTCCACATCGGCTCGCAAATCTCTGCTATCAATGTGATTAAAGATGCCATCCAAGAAGCCAGCCGTATTTATGTAGAGTTAGCGGCGTTGGGGGCAAACATGAAGTATCTCGATGTTGGCGGCGGCTTGGGCGTAGATTATGACGGCTCGCAAACCAACTTCTACGCCTCGAAAAACTACAATATGCAGAACTATGCCAACGACATCGTGGCAGAGTTAAAAGATACCTGTTCAGAGCGTAATATCTCCGTACCAACACTGATAAGCGAAAGCGGACGGGCGATCGCCTCCCATCAGTCAGTGTTGATTTTTGATGTACTTAGTACTAGCAGTGTCCCTCTTGACCCACCAGCTCTGCCACAAGAGGGAGAATCCCCAATTATTACTTATCTGTGGGAAACTTACCAATGTATTAACCAAGAGAATTACCAAGAGTTCTACCACGACGCGACTCAATTCAAAGAAGAAGCCATCAGTCGCTTTAACTTAGGAATTTTAAGTCTCACAGAACGCGCTAAAGCGGAAAGGCTTTACTGGGCTTGTTGTCAAAAAATTGTTGAGATTACCAGAAAGCAGGAATACGTACCCGACGAGTTGGAAGACCTAGAAAAAATCATGGCTTCCATCTACTACGTCAATCTTTCTGTGTTTCAATCTGCGCCTGATTGTTGGGCTATTGACCAACTCTTCCCGATCATGCCAATCCACCGTTTGGGAGAAGAACCAACACGGCGAGGGATTTTGGCAGACTTAACGTGCGATAGTGATGGTAAAATCGACCGATTTATCGACCTGCGGGATGTAAAATCAGTTTTGGAACTGCACACCTTAAAACCAGGAGAACCTTATTATCTGGGAATGTTCCTGAATGGAGCTTACCAAGAAATCATGGGCAATTTGCACAACCTTTTTGGCGACACCAACGCGGTTCACATCCAATTGACACCAAAAGGGTACCAAATTGAACATGTCGTCAAAGGCGATACCATGAGCGAAGTGGTGAGTTATGTACAGTATGACTCTGAGGACATGGTAGAAAGCATCCGCCAGCGCTGCGAATATGCATTAGCAGAAAATCGCATTACGTTAGCGGAATCTCAAAGACTGATGCAAACCTACGAACAGAGTTTGCGGCGCTATACTTACCTAAATAGTTAAATTAGTCATTAGTCATTAGTCATTAACTAATGACTCTTGACTAATGACTAACTAGCGTTTGTTCCCAGCAATTCGGCAATGGCTTGTCGTTCAGCTGGTGTATGGGAAGGTGGATCTTGACGAGCATCAGTAATCAGCCAGTCTAAAGCAGCAGCTTGGACATCTATTGTTGCTCCTGTCTTGTCTACGCAGTGACGACCATATACCAACTTATCAACGAGTCGTACTCCCGGACCCAGTCGTGACCATTCAAAAATTACGCTGTTTTCTACAGTTGCGCCATTGCATACCCAACAATTTGGACCTATCATCGTGGGACCAACGATTTTGGCTCCGTCTTCAATCTTGGTCATGCCACCGATGTAAACTGGGCCTGTGATATCGACTTTGTCCCAATTGACGGCAACGTTCATACCAGTGTAAATACCAGGCGCTACTTGTTGACCTGGGATTTGCACATTTTTAATTTCCCCTGAAAGGACACCGCGAATTGCCCGCCAGTAGTCTGGAACTTTACCAATATCCACCCATTCAAAGTCCATTGGGATAGCGTAGAAGGGCGCACCAATTTCCACCAGTTTGGGGAACAGTTGACTACCAATGTCATACTCTACCCCAGAGGGGATATAATTAAAAACCTCTGGTTCAAAAATATAAATACCTGTGTTGATATTGGTGCTTAGAGCTTCCTCAACTTTGGGTTTTTCTTGGAAAGCTTTCACGCGACCATCTTCGTCAGTAACGACTACACCATAGCTCGGAACTTCTTCTAGGGGAACAGATTTCATGATAATAGTGGCAATAGATCCCTTAGATTTATGCCACTTCACAGCTGCCGTCAAATCTAGATCAATCAAGGCATCACCGCACAATACCACAAAGGTATCGTCAAAAAACGGATAAAAGTCTTGGATTTTCCGCATTCCTCCCGCAGAGCCAACGGCTTCTCCCACGAGGGTACCATCAACAATGCGACCTTCAAAAGAATAGGCAATCTGCACACCAAACCGTTGACCATCACGGAAATAACTTTCAATTTCCTCTGCTAAATGGCTAACATTGACCATAACTTGGTCAAACCCATGTTGGCGTAAAAGCTCTAGTAAAAATTCCATTACTGGCTTTTGCAGGATGGGCATCATCGGTTTGGGCGTTGTGTAGGTAATCGGACGTACGCGAGTACCTTTACCAGCCGCAAGAATCATCGCCTTCATATGTGTTTATTCCTCAACCACAAGCCAGTTTACTGTTATCAATTGGTACTTCATCATCAGTTTATTTCCGCTCTAAGTCATCCCTAAAAGCACGGATAACAGAAATTAAGAGAACTTGGTGCAACCATAGGCATAGCCAGTGTAAAATGTGAACGACAAACTATGAAGAAAGTATAAAATAGGAAGCGTAAAGTATGAAATTTTGGTACTTTAGCTTTGATACTTCATGCTTTGCATCATCTTTTATCCTACCGTACCCGACGGGTGCGCCCCCAACCCCACGGGAAGCCCTTCTCCTGATTGGTTATGTTTTCAATTTAATCGGATTTTGGAGTTTACTGAAGCCAAAGTCTGAAAATCATGAATATTCCTATGTTGTACACTCTTGATTCACAGAACTATCTATGGATTTGTTGTTGGCTGATGTAAGTAACCTAATTTTGATGTCTTGGTAAAACTCCTCTTGAAATAGCTCTACCTTTGATTGAGCACAAAGCAGTAGAAGCGCCCAGAAAACGCTAACAACTAGATGGCTGTAGCTTGATGTGTGTGTACCATTCTGTTCTGGTTGCTTTGTCTGAGTCCACAACTCCACTAGCTGTTCCAGATTCAGCCAATTTTTCTGTAAACTCAGATCTGTTGCTACACTTTGCAACACCTGCTCCAGCTCAATTGCCACCTCTGTAAGATTTTCCTGGTGAGCCAACTCTAATGCAGCACGCATACTTTGCAAACTAGGTTGGCGTCTAGGACGGGCAGGTTTATTGACTTTTTCTACCAGTTTCAATTCTTGCGCCATGACTTGCAATTGCTCAATCAGTTCTTGCAGAGTCACGCGACGCTTTGGTGGTGGCATTGCTGCTAGACGACGGCGCAAGTGCCGCTCTAATGGTAAGCGTTGACCATGAGAGATCACCCCGTCTTCACTCTCTGGCAATGCATCATCTTCCACAGCTTCTTGTTCTGCTGATAATTGCAATTGCATCAAAGTGTTTGCTTTAAATAACACAAGCTTGGATGCCGACAAAAAAGCCTGCCCTGATTGAGATAAATCGGCTTCATAGCCCCTCGTGGTTGCCTCCGGTGCCATTAGTTCTAAATAACGGTCAATCACCTCAATCACCTTGACATCCCAAGGGTCTATTTCCCCAAGTTCCGCCTGATGAATGAGGAGTGTAATTTTTTCTAATAGCTCGGAAGCATCCATTAATTGTTTGGAATTTAGATTTTGGATTGCGAATTGCTAGTTTTTATTCGTTGAGTTGCTATTGGTTAGTTGTTGATTGTTAGTTGTTCCACTAACAACTACCAATTAACCACTAACCAATTCCTTTATTGGGTAATTGCTTGTGCTTCTTTTGCTAAGGAATCATTTGCTGCTGGAAGAGCAAGTTTCAATGATTGAACTTCTGCTTGGTACTGTTCAACCTTGCTTTCTAGTTCCTTAATTTGGACATTTTTCTGTCGCACTTGTCGACCTGAAACTAGCAGTCTCTGCCAATGTGTCCAAATGCTATATAACCAAGCAAAAACCGCTCCTATACCGCTTGCCAAAACCAACTCAACTGCAATTGGTGCTTGCACTTGCACGTCTGGAACGACATTAATTGTTCCAGGTTGGGTATTCTCAAGGGTAAATAAAGCCAGTGCTAAACAAAAGATAAAAATTAGTACAAAGTTGATTTGTCTCATTGGAAACTAAATACTAGGTAATTGTTTTTGCCCAATGCTTCCCTGAAAATCATAACTGATACCATTGTGAATGGTATTTCGGGATTATGCAACTTTTGATTTCAGGAAGTTTGAAAACAATCAAGTTGCACATCTAGAATAAAATGGTATAAAAATAAATTTATTTTGTATAGTGTCAGATAATATTTTATACGGATAAAATTTCAGAAATAGTTATATAAATAATTTTTATATATTAATTTTTTGCTCAATCATTCAAGCATACTTCTACGAAGTGACATTGTTTGCGGTATCACCGCTTTTGATAGCATCGAAGGTGCCCTTTATAGTACCTGCAATTGGAACAGCAACCAGTGTTCCTAACAAACCAGCAATCTCGAATCCCATGAGAATAGCCACAAAAATCCAGATGGGATTAACGCCAATAAAATCACCAAGTAACTTGGGACTTAAGAGGTTATCTTTGATTTGCTGGATGATAATGGCGGCGACAGCTACTTCAGTTGCCAACCACCAATTTTGCAGCAAAATCAAAAAAGTCACTAAACCAATACCTAGAGTTGCCCCAATGAAGGGAATAAGTTGGGATATGCCTATGAGTATGGCAAATAACAGGGCAAAAGGCACCTTAAGAATTAAGAAAACAGGGGTGAGGCTGACCACCATGAACAACGCCAGCAAAATCTGGCTAAGGAAAAAGTAATGGAAATTAAGGCGTAAAGAGGTGGTCAAGGGGAATCGAATATGAGGTGGGAGGAGGTTGAATATGCTAAACCATACGCGATCGCCATACAAAAGCATATAAAATGCCAGCACAACCACTAATATCACATCAAGTACGCCTGACAGCACCGTCCCTGCAAATCCCACAGCAGCGGAAGCCAGCTGTTGCACCAAACTTTGAATGTTAGCATTGATTTGATTGCTCACCACCCTCAAATCTAAAGGTAAACGCCGCTTCTGAGCTAAAGCTTCAATATGTTCCAAATTTGCTTGACTGGTGGCTAGCCAATCCGGAATTTTATTCAAAAGTTGTATCGTTTGGTCAATCACCATTGGCACCAGCGTCACGCCAAGAATCACCAAAAGCGTCAGAGTCAGTAGCAAAACGATGATAACTGCCCGAGGACGAGTCAAGGTAACACGTTCAAAGAACTTCACTGGGTAGTTGAGTAAAAAAGCCAAAATTGCTGCAATGCTCACAATAGTGATTGGGTGCAGGAATAAGCGAAAAAGCAGATACAGCAACCAGACATTGAGAGCGATAATCGGACCGCTCAGACCGTATATTAACAGACGTTGAACTAACGCTGAACGGTGCATCTTATGTTATCTCTTTTAAAAGCGCCTTGACGCATGAAGTACAACTTGGTTGGGGCTGATGACACCATAATAAATATTTTTAACAAAGACACCCATAGGTCTACTTGATAATAAGGAAGCAAACGACAATGGACAAAAGTATAGCCGACCTTCGCAAAGACTACACCTTGCAGGGTCTTAGCGTCTCAGATGTTAACCCCAATCCTTTTATACAGTTTAAACAATGGTTCGACCAGGCATTAGCCGCCCAACTTCCTGAACCCAACGCCATGACTGTTGCCACAGTGACACCAGATGGTAAGCCAAGGGCAAGAATGGTGCTCCTCAAAGGTTTCGACGAGCGGGGCTTTGTATTCTACACCAACTATAACAGCCACAAAGGACAAGAGTTAGCACAAAATCCCCAAGCGTCCTTAGTTTTTTGGTGGGCGGAACTAGAACGCCAAGTCCGCATTTCTGGGCGTGTAGAAAAAGCTTCCGAAAGCGAGTCTGATGAGTATTTTTATAGCCGTCCTCTGAACAGTCGCCTCGGCGCCTGGGCTTCTAACCAAAGCGAGGTGATAGAAAGCCGAGAAGTGCTTGAGCAACGGATGCAGGAACTCCAAATTAAATATCAAAATCAAGATGTTCAGCGACCGCCACACTGGGGCGGCTTGCGAGTGATCCCCACAGAAATAGAATTTTGGCAAGGGCGTTCTAACCGTCTGCACGATCGCTTGCTTTATACTCGCTTAAATAATGGTAGTTGGGAAATTGTGCGTTTATCACCCTAAATAAATAGAAATTATAACTATAATGTGTTTCTCAATCTTGATTTTTCAACATTATTTACCCTGATTTTACTTTGGAGGATTTTTATCCTCCTCGCCATCCCAAAGCAGAATTTCTCCTGTAATTTGCACACCACTATTACCTACGTCATCATCCCAGGGTAGTATTTCAGTGATGAAAATAGCCTGAAAAGGCGGCTGAGTCTCCGAAAGACTTATATCTTGTTCATCATCCCACGGCGGTATATCCCCAGTGCAAATAGCCTGGAAATGTATCTGCTGAGAAGTCGTTTCTTTCTGTTCTGTGTCAGGGGGTCCGCTTTTGAGGATAGGCAATTTTTCTTGTTCTTTGCGGTTCATCTCAATAAATCTCCTTTGTGATTACAACCAATTAACCTCTTGCAAGACTTCTTGTATTGGCTTGGCAAAGTCCTGATTTTTGAGCTTGGGTAGTTGAGGAACTTCATTTAATTTCTTCAATAATGTGAATTGCAATTCCGCAAAACCTTCATTAATGCCTTTAAGATCTGGGTCTTTACTTGCCCAGTACCAAAGGTCGCGATCGCTATTTCTGACCAGAGCATAAGCTAAGTAAAGGCGAGCTGTTTTCTCGGCGCTTGCGTCTGAAAAGCCTTGAGTCAGGGCGATCGCATACCAAGATGCTAGGTTATATAAAAACTGAGTATTTAGCTCTTCTGTTGCATCCCAGTTTTTTTCGACGTTCTGTATTTCCTGTTTTGCTTCTTGAATGAAAGTGTCATTACCTGTTACTAGCTGCGCCATCGCTTTGCCAACTCTAATTCGGCGCTTGATAGTTTCATCCTGACATCTTTGAAGTGCTTCTTCGTATTGCAAAATCGCTTGACGTTGCAAATTCACACCTTCCTTACCCTGAAACTCTCGCCCTTGAGTACTATAAATGTCAGCTAGATTCTCGTAGGGTTGATACCAATCTGGGTAAAGCTCTATTGCCTGCTGCAAATCCTCAATAGCCAACTGGTAAAAGAACTTGCCATGAGTCGGAACGCTGGCAAAGTTCAGCACACCAAAGAAGTTGTTAATTTGTGCTTGATACTTTTTGCGCCTATTCCCAAAATATGTCCAAGGTACGGCATCCACCATTTCCCGCCTACACAGTTCTATTGCCAACCAGCGAGCAGCAGGTCTTAATAATTCCCTGTAGCGGTCTTTGAGCATCTGTGATGAATCATTTTTGGTATCTGCTGTCTTGCCGTCGGTTGACTCCCATATAGTGTAGAGCTTAGAGGAAAGGCGACCTTCTATATTTGTGATTTCAAATGTAATGCCCAGCTTGCTATGTTCTTGACCTTGGCTTTGAAGGATGCTGGTTACTTTAGTCCCAAAGGGCGGGAATATGACCTTGAGCAGTTGCACCACTGGATCGATCTGATCGGGTGTCAACTCGTTCAGTGAAGCCACTAAATCAGCCAGTCGTTGATCTGGGGTGACTTGTGGTAGCGGTAACTTATTAGGAGGACGATAGGTTTCAGGTCCTACAGTTTTGATATGCTCCTTCACCCGTTGGCGGACGCCTTTCATCTCCCGCACCAGTCTTTCCCGTGCTAATTGCGAAAGACTTGGTAACACTTTCTCAAGTTCATCAGCACCAGAAGCATTGCTAACGTTATCGATAACTAACTGGGATGATCGATAAACTATCAACAAGACAAGCCGATAGAGTACGAGAAGACTCAGTGCGGCTACCATCACCTTAGCCAAGGAAAATGCAATTGAGGTTAAGCTTTGATCAATCGCTTTTAAATCTTCTGCAAATTTACTAATCTTTGACTGATTTGGTGTTGATGTTACACTAGATGTTGGGGTAGAAACCGGAGTTTGAGCATAAACTGAGGCAGAGGAGACGATAAAAAAAGTAAATATTAATAACAGCTTTGCTTTCACAAGTTTAATATTTTTCAATTCTATTTATTAATAATAGATATTGACCAAAGAGCATAAGCATAGTAATTTACAGATATTTACTGTTGAAATTTTTAACAAGCTGTCATCAGCGTTCATTCCTGAGCGATCGCTACCCCTGCTAGTGGGACTTAAACAAAAATTAAGCCCAAATGTAGCCTAAACTAGCTTTGTAAGCGGCAAATACGTCACGATTATTATTCAACCAATCAAAGAAACGGTAAGACATAGCTGTTCTAAATGCTTCCAAAGCTTCAGTAAAGGTATTCAAAGGTTTGTTTGCCCACCTTCGTCTCAAGCCTCCAGTCATCTGATGCCAAAGAATAAAAGTATATGCACAAAAAACCAAGATAAAATGTCGAAGTAGACTTGTTTTATCTCGAACTTGATATTCTTTTAACCCTAGCCAACCCTTGGCTTCCCTATAGAAAACTTCCACCCAATTTCTTTCTCCATAGGTATTAACTATCCACTCAGGCGAAACAATTGATGTAGAAACATTAGTGATAAAGTAGTCAATATCAGTCGCTTCGGAGAAAGTGTCAGCATTCATAACGATAGCAATATTTCGCTTTCCTACGAGTTGTGATATCTCTACTTCTCTAGTTACTACCCATACTGTTTTCGGTTTATCTAAGTTGAGTTCAACCTTGGTGAAAGCCTCTTGAGACAGGCTTTGTGCTAATTCATCTAGCCTCATTGTTTGTTGAACATTTTCTGATATGCTGAGACTTATTTTTCGATTTTTGGCTAATCCTCCCACGTACTTTAGTTGTCTCTTCTCTAACTCTAATAAGAACGATGTATTGTTGCCATATCCAGCATCTATCAGTACAATTCCTGGTTGATATTTTCGCGCCAATGTTCTGTCTATTAACTTGATTGCCAGTTCACTTTTTTTCTCAAATTCACAGTCTTGTTTACCTAATGCTAAGGAATCCGCGTGCTGGTATAGCTCTATATCTAATGGTAAGCTTTTTCGTCCATCGTACAAATGCGTTGTTACCACTACTATCCCATTATCTGTTTTACCAATCTCTCCAATATACTGCCTTCCCACTCCATCAGTAAAATTCCCACTTTTTCTATGACCTGAATCATCAATTATTAAGCTAAATCCTCTACTTATTCTCGTTTGACTACACTTGTTCATCGTCTCTAATCTCAGCTCATTTACCTTCAAATCAGACCATGGAGCTTCAGTTAAAAAGTGGTGTAATTGATGGTATTCGACCCCTATCGTGTTAGATGCCATCTGAAACACGTTTTTTCTCTCACTTTCCCCCAATAATCCTCCTAAATAATGCCTAAAACCTCTTTTTTGAGCTTTATGAGTAAACGCTTCATCAAACCGTTGACACCATTTCTCAAAACACGGTGGCATGGCTGCGGGGGTTGTCTCTTTCATTGGGTGTTACTTTAACGTGAAACCTATGCCCGTCAAGCATTATACCCTATTCTTTTTTCTTTTTTTGTTTAAGTCCCGCTAGTAGCCTTATCGCTCAATGGCATTTCTCCATTAAAGGTGAAATGGTGTTAGATCCCAGAATCTCTGCAAAAAGCAAATAAACCACTACATTAAATCCTCTTGCAAAGTCAAATTTCTGACAATCAAACCACAGATGACTTATCTGTGTGCATCTGTGCTTCTAAATATCTATTAATCATATTTTTGCAAGAAGTGTATTGCGCTCAACAACTACGTGGTTAGTAGTTAGTAGTTCCTACCAACTACCAACTACCAACTACCAACTACCAACTACCAACTATCAATCCCCACTCCCGTTTCTACTGATCCCCGGTGACTGCTGGTGAAGCAAACTGAAGCCTGGGATCAGGCATAAAAGTGTATCTCAGGTAAAACCCAGCCCAGACAAACAGAATAATCAACAAAGTACCGATACCGAGGGGACTAGGAAGCCAGAAAACCACTTCTATATGGTTTAACTCTCCCGGCTTGAGCTTCCATATCAACTGATGTCCATTCTTTTCCGGAAGGATGGCATTTTCGGTATTTTCCACAGTCCGTGCGCCCCAAGGAGTGTTCAAGCTAAAGTCTAAATCGAGAATTGAACCAGCATTAGCCAAAACATTTCCATTGCTGGAAATCAGAGCAAGCGATCGCAAATCCAAGTCATAAATCAATCGATTCCGCACTAAAAGTAAGAAATTATTCTGAAACACCAGTAAGTTAGAGTCAATTTTCGGCAGTTCTGAGTTAGGTTCACTCTTTACGGGCTCAGATGTTTGAGCACCATTAGGGTGGAAAAATTCGTTAAACTTCGCTTGTAATTCTCGACCGCTACTGAAGGGAATCGAAACAATAACTTCTTGTTGAGAAAGTCGTCGTGTTTTGCCTTCCAATTTACGGGCGCGACGTTCTATACTATTCAACCATTCATATACAGAATCGCCACTAAAACTGGTGAGTTTTTCTTCCAACTTAATGTGCTGCACAAACTCGCCGCCATTCGCATTGCCAAAATTAACGCCCACATTATAGTTAACACAACCAGATAGCAGCAGAGACGTTAACAGCACAACCCACAAAATAGGATTTCGGATTGGAAAAACGCGGTTAAATTTCCCAAGCACAGAATTTGACAAAGCCGATAAAATCATTACTAGAAAACCCCCAAAAACTCAACTAATTTATGCTTTCTCCTTCTCTGCGTCCTCAGCGCCTCTGCGGTTTAAAAACTCAACCAAAGCAAACCACCCAGCGTTAAACCAATAACAATCAACGCCAACCAAATAAATCGATTATCTGTGGTATTTACCTGGTTTAGGTCAACAAATTCCGGTTCAGGACGCATCTGCCCTTGGGAAGATTTAGTATTATTTGCACTCAAACGAATTTTAGCTTCATTGTCAGGTACTGCGCCTAAATCAGGAATTTCCGTCATCCATTCCTTTGGTCGGTTCAACCTGGGTGCTTTAAGGATGTAATGCACCTCCTTTGCTTGCTTACTAACTTCTAAATGAGGATGGCGCTTGAGTTGTTCACATAGGGCGATCGCATCTTCTGTGCGCCCTGCTGCTTCATAAGCTGTCACCAACCAAATTTGTACCTCACCACCAAGGCGAGAATTACGAGCTAAGAGGGCGCTTGCTTTTTCCAGTTCTTCAACAGCTTCTCGGTACTGCCCCTTTTCAAAAGCAACTTTCCCACTTTGGTACTTAACTTTGGCAATTTCTAGACTTTCTGTACTCACGGTTTGCACAAAAATCGGTACTGTGTTCATTTTGCCAACAGCCGCTACCATTGGTAGCAATATTTTTGGAATCCTTCACGGGAAATGAGGGAGACAAGACAATTCAAAATTCAAAATTCTTATCTCCCTCATCTGTTCCCACTTCCCCCACTAAGCTATAAACTGGGAGCCAACGAGCATTGTACCGATACCAATATCAGTAAAGATTTCTAACAGCAGTGCGTGGGGGATGCGACCATCGACGATATGAGCTGCACGAACTCCTTGAGCGAGCGATCGCACGCAACAATTGACTTTGGGGATCATCCCACCACTGACTATACCTGTCGTAATCAATTCGCGGGCTTCTTGAATGTCTACTCTGGGAATTAGGGTAGAAGGGTCTTTATAATCTTTGAGAATTCCTCTGGTGTCAGTCAGCAAAATCAATTTTTCCGCCCCGATTGCTGCTGCTATTTCTCCAGCTACTGTGTCGGCGTTAATGTTGTAGGGTTGTCCTGTCTCATCTGCTGCAACGCTAGAAACTACGGGAATGTATCCATTGTTGACGAGGGTCTCTAAAATTTTGATATTAACACTGCTCACTTCCCCCACAAAGCCGATGCCTTCTTCACCTTGAGGACGAGCTGTGATTAAGTTACCATCTTTACCACACAGTCCCACTGCTGAACCACCAGCCTGGTTAATCAAGGCGACTATTTCTTTATTCACTCGACCAACTAACACCATTTCCACCACATCCATTGTGGGGGCATCAGTCACTCGCAAACCATTTTTAAATTGGGCTTCAATTCCCAGTTTATCCAACCAATTATTAATTTCCGGTCCCCCGCCATGTACCACAATTGGTCGTAAGCCAACGCATGATAAAAATACAATGTCGCGGATGACTTTATCTTTGAGATTGCTATCTTTCATTGCCGCACCACCGTATTTGACAACAATGGTTCGACCAGTAAATTGTTGGATGTACGGTAGTGCTTCGCTTAGCACTTGTACGCGGCTGGCGGCATCTTGCCTTATGTACTCAGTTTCGCTGACCATCATGAGGAGCTATTGATAGATATTTTGAGTTTTCGTTTGGATCAATGACAATTATGGAAAAAAGTGTCTAATGTAACAATTGCCAATAAGGACTTAGCCTTAGGGCAAAAAAGTGGATATATCTATTAATAATCTTTTTAAGCAACTAAAAACTCATCAAATCTTCTTAACAGCCCAAATTTCTTCCGCGTACAAATTGGAAATTTTTAGTTTTTACTCTCGATTATTAATATTTTGTTAAGAAAGTTCAGGATGAGAAACTTTTGGTTTCAGGACGCTGGGAATCTCCTCAATAATCCGTGTGGCAACTTGTTCTGGTGTTTCTCCTTCGCCCAGGGTGATTCGCAGATCCGCTTGTGCATAAAGAGATTGTCGCACATCGAGGAGCGATCGCAGCTTCGCTTCGAGGTCAGTATCTTGCAGCAGTGGTCTTGTCGTATCCTCTGCTAATCGGGCGCAAAGTATTTCCACGGGTACATCCAGCCAAACAATCAAGCCGTGGTGCAGGTAACTCCAGTTTTCTCGCCGTACGACAATACCCCCACCCGTTGCAATGACAAGTTTGGTGAAAGCACACACTTGTGACAGTACCTGACTTTCCAACTGGCGAAACGCTGCTTCCCCTTGTTCGCTAAAGAGTTGGGTTATCGGTTTATCACCCGCTGCTTTCTCAATTACGGTATCAGTATCAACGAACCCGTAGCCCAAATGTTGTGCTAACAAGCGTCCGACAGTCGTCTTGCCAACGCCCATCATACCAATTAAGTACAGGTTGACTCCTTTCAACAAGTCATTAGTCATTAGTCATTAGTTATTAGTCATTAGTTATTAGTCATTAAGCTTGTAGTGAGGCTCAAGCACCACTACAAACCAATAACCAATTTACTTCAAATCTCAGTACCTAGACGCATATCTCTAATGTAATTTTTCATTTGTGCTTCAAAAATTGAATAGCTCATCAGTAATGAGCTTGGTTTTTCTTGCATTAATTTAAAATTATCCTCAATTAATCGCTCCGCAACGTACTCTATCAAGACAGGGGTTTGACGAAAGCGAGATGCTTGCCGCTCAATCAGAGAGCGCTTCTGCAATAACTCTATTGCCTCTAATAGTAATCTTTGCGGCACTCGTGGTATAATTTCTGTCTGTAATTTACGGATTGATCCCAAATCTTGATTTAGAGACAACCAGTACATAATTAGCTTTTCTAAGCTCGATAATCGACTAAACTGTTGGTCTAAAATCGCTCTAATGTCGCCAAAAACCCTGGTACCTTGCTCTAAAAATTCATAAATATTGCCTCCAAATAATTCTTGAATAGCGGTAGCAATTAATTTCAAAAATAAGGGATTACCTGCATACCAATCTATTAATATTTTGGATTCTTCTTGAAAATAAGTAACTCCTTTAAGTTTGAGAATTTCCATGCTTTCGGCATTGCTTAACCCAGTTAATTTTAAACAACGAGTAGGTAGCTTTTCTCCTTGAAAAGCAGAAATTTCTGGAGGTTTTTCCCGACTCGTTAAAACAAAGCAGCTTTGATGTTGAGAGTCAGCCACTCGTCTAATTAATTCTCCATAACCTTCATATCCTGGACGATAACGAATTTGAGGGAGATAGAATACAGAAGAATTGTTGATGCTTGAATGAGAGGCACTAGAGGTAGGATATATGTCTAAATCGCTAGTATATTCGCTGCTTAAAATTGAATCAAAATTATCTAATACAATCAGACAACGTGAAGAACGTAAACAATCAATGAGTTGCGAAATAGTACCATCTACAACTTCTAAATCTTTTGTCTGTTGTGTAGGCAACAAAATTTTTATGAGTTGATTCAAGAAGATATCTGGAGGAGGACCAAGGTATAGGGTAGACGCGGAGCGGTGAAGCAGCGAGCAGTTCGGAGGAGGGTTTCCCTCCGGAAGAAACTGCGGTGCTGCGGGAGGGTTTCCTGACCCAGGCGGCTGTGTATCTCCGAAGGAGATACCCGTTCGCGTAGCGTCTCCGCCAGGAGAAGGGCTTGTCCCCAGACATCGCCAAATCACATACTCAAACTTATCCTTTATTTGTTCTGCTAGCTTAACTGACAAAGCAGTTTTCCCAATTCCTCCCATACCCAAAAGGACAACAAGCCGACAGTGTTCTTGGACAATCCATTCTGTTATCTGAGCTAATTCTGTCGTCCTTCCGTGGAAAATACTAACATCAACGGCTTCACCCCAATCTTGTGTTTGAACTGATTTCATAGCAGCAAAATCGGTCTGTTTGATATTATTTGTATTTATTTGGTTGATTTGGTTGCTCGTTGCCTCTATTTCGAGTAAAACTTTTTTATAACCTGCTTTTTCTAGTAAATGAGTCACCCGACTCCAATTTTTCACTTTAATTGAGTATCCTGCTTGGTTACTCAACATTTCTTCTATATATTTATACAAGCCATTAGAAAGATAAACTCTGACCGTACTGCTACTACGACTTTGATATACTATATTGGCTATTTCCGCTGGGCTAAACCCGCAAAGTAAACCTCGCAGGAATTTTTTTTCAACAGGTGTGAGACCTTTTCCTTTTGCAGAACTTAAATCAACGTATAATTTTTCTAGCTCCCAATTATTTTTAGCTTCTGTAAATTCCTCTTCTACCTTATTTGAATCTGATACCGTCATTACCGTCATTTATTTAGAATAACCCAAGGCAATATCATACCTATTTTTATATGAAGTCAAATTAAATACACTATGAATTTCTAACGAATTTTATAACATTTGTTAGGTGATTTATCTGCTCTGGGTTAGGTATCTTTATGCTTAACACAAACTTCATAAAAGTTGGTTGAAACTTTATCCTGACGATATCGGTCAACATAAACAAGGGTAACTTACTATTGGCTGGGGCAATTCTATCTATTAGACTACACTGTGTTTCTACCAACACTATGTTGGTGCCCCAGTAATGAGTTCCAGTAAGCTGTAGTCAACAAGTCAGTGTTTTCATTCAAGGTGTAAAAGATGACTCGTTATCAGGAAAAGTGCAAAAAAGCTTTGCTAACTAAGCGGTTGAGGCACAAAGCCAATGCATATTTTATCTAAAAAAGCCCGATTAAATAAATATAAGTGTGCTCTAAGTGTGGTCGTTTGAGGTTTCAACCATGACTCGGATTCGAGATGTTGTGCAAAAAGCTTTAGCAACTGGCTATTTAACTGTTGAAGCAGAAAATCAACTGCGAGTGTTGCTGACAACCCGGTATGATATGGAGGACTTAAATGCTTTCATGAACTTGCAGGAAGCTGCCATGACTGGAAAAGTCAAGCAGGAGTCGCGTGAACGTTGTGGAATTTAGTAGAAAAGACTCAACGGCGAGCACGCTTATCATTATCCTCAAAATCGTCATCGAGAAACCCCCAATCATCATCATTTTCAGCTTGATTGGTTTCGGCTTGATGAGTCGTCGGTGGTTGATAAGGGGGGATAATCACTCGATAATCAGCATCGTAAACGGATTCAGTTTTCCCCACTCCAGAATTTTTCGGTTCGCGGTAGCTGTAGGAGTAAACTGAATCTGATTTAGAACTGCTTTTGGGTTCTTGTTGGCGTTCGTAAGTATTAGAGTCTCTGACTTGTGTATTTTGAGGATTAGGTGTAGGCGCTTCTTTTTTTTCTTCAAAGTCCCAATCATCTGTGCTGTTATCTGTTTCCCAGTCATCATCAGAAGTATCACTGCTTCGCGTTGACTCAGTTTTACTATCTGACGATGGGGGAGAGGAACGAGGTGTTGGTTCTTCCCTACGAGTTTGGCTTTGGGTTGTACGCCTTGAACTTGCCCGATCCCTAAGCGGGGTTCGACGTTGTCCTACAAAATAATTAGACAAATTGAATAAGCTGGTGACGAATACAGTTGTCAAACCACCCGCAGCAGTACTGAACAAAATCCAAATCGCCAGTGGAATTGGTTTGGATTTCATCCCCAGAAATACGAGCGAGAGGACAGGAGACCAGTTCTGCACTAGCAAAAGCGTTAGTCCTCCCAGCACTGCTACTAACAAAATTAAGCGAAATACAGCCATAGTTGTTAGTCATTAGTTATTAGTCATTAGTCATTAGTCATTAGTTCTTCCCCTGCTCCCTCCCTCCCTCACTCCCTCACTCCCTCATCTCCCTCACTCCCTCACTCCCTCACCCCTATTGTGACTAATCTTGACGACCTTGCCATCTTTGAATTGGTATACAATCAATATCGAGTTGATCCAATGCACGGGCAACCACAAAATCAACTAAATCCTCAATGGTTTTGGGATTGTGATACCAAGCGGTAATGGCGGGAACAACTCTGACTCCGACTTCAGCTAGGGTGGTTAAGTTGCGAAGGTGAATCAAGCTAAAGGGAGTTTCACGGGGAACCACAACCAGCTTTCGCCCTTCTTTGAGCTGGACATCCGCCGCGCGTTCGAGTAAGTCGGAACTTAAACCACCTGCTAACTTGGCTACAGTACTCATACTGCATGGAATAACAATCATCCCTAAGGTGCGAAAGGAACCACTGGCAATATTTGCTCCAATATCACTCCAAGGATGACAGCGTAGTTTACCTGCTTCTTCAACGAGTGCTTGCTGTCGCCAAAATTGCTCTTGTTGAATGGGTTCCACTGGCATACGGATATTCTGCTCAGATTGCCAAACCATGTAAGTTGACTTGGAAGCAACCAATTCAATTTCATAGTTGGCTTCTAGCAGAAATTTGAGAGCGCGAACGGCGTAAATCAGACCAGAAGCACCTGATACGCCTAAAATGAGCGGCTTTGTGTTATCGGACACGCTGTTAAATGTGGAAATTACCAAGAATTAAAGATGAAAAATTGTGAGGAAGACAAGGGACAGAAGCCAGTTCCTCAAGCGTGGCGAGTAGCGTGGGGAGGTGCGGTGAGACAGCGCTGCAGGAGGGTTTCCCTCCGTAGGCGACTGCGAACCCGAAGGGGGACGCGGAGAGAGGGGATTTCTCCGCGTCCCCGCGTCTGGGGTGTCTGGTGTTTCCTCTTTCCTCAATCCCCAATTTTTCATTGCTTCATTCATCCTCACCATACTGTTCTAAGTCATCCGGTTCCATATCCTCGTGTGGTAAGTACAGGTCTGAGTCATCGCGATTGGGAATGCTGACATCCTTGCCAAAAACAGCGCCATCGCTACCAACAGTGACTAAATCGATTTGCTGACGGTAATAATCAACACTCTTAACTTGCACAGCGACGCGATCGCCTAGTCTATAGGAAGCGCGATTTTTCCGACCAAACAATGCTTGTTGTCTGGCGCGATACTCATACCAATCGTCTTTAAGAGAACTGACGTGTACCAGTCCTTCCACCCGCAGTGGTACGCGAGAATTGCCAACTGTGTTTGACTCGGCTGGTGGAACTTCGATTTCTACAAAGAACCCGTAGGATTGAACCCCTGTGATCACGCCAGTGAAAACCTCGCCGATACGCTGTTTCATCAGTGAGGCTCTTTGCAATCCTGCTAAGTCGGCTTCTGCTTCTTGAACTTCTTTTTCTCTATCGTTGAGCTGGACAATCACTCTCATTAAATCGCTTTGAAGTTCTTGTTGCAATTCTGGCGGCAGGACGTTCCAGTTAATTTCACCGTGGCTGGAGGAGTGGCGCAGGTTGACACGTTCTTTGACACGGGTGTTGCGGCGATCGCGTCCGTGTTCAAGTAACGTATAAAATACCCTTTGCATCAGCAAATCCGGGTAACGCCGCAAGGGGGCAGTGAAATGGGTATATTCTGGTAATGCCAAGCCAAAGTGAGATCCTTTGTTTATACTGTACGAAGCTGGCTTAAGTGTATCTTGCAACAAATAGGTAAGTACTTGCTCGGATACTGATTCTGCAAAAACTCTGGTCAACTCTTGATAATCTAAAGGTTGAATATCTATTTCCGGCTCTAGGGTCAGTTCAATGCCGAGATTGATTGCTAATTTCAGCATCTCTTGGACATCTTCGGTATCGGGTGCGCCTTGGATTCGCCAAATAGCAGGGATACCCAGAGCATTCAAATGGGTCGCCATAAGTTGGTTAACCAGTAGCACAAACTCAGTTAATAGCGAGTGTACTGGTAAATCATTGGTTACCACACACCCCAAAGCGCCTTCATCATAGTATGGATTTTGGTTTGGTGGCAGATTTAACTGCAAGCAGCCACGACCCAAGCGTACCTGTTTTAACAACTGCTGTAAACTACCGAGTTGTTGTACTATCTCTAGGATTTGCGCTGAGTGGTCGGCAGATTGATTACTCAGAATTGCCTCTGTTTGTTGTTCGCTCAATGCGACGTCTACTTTGACGACGCTGGGTTGAATTTCCCACTCCAGCACTTCTCCCGAGTTTGCATCAACCGTTATTAAAAAAGATAGAGCCAAGCGATCGCTTCCCGGCAATAAACCACAGCGTTCGGCAACCACTTCTGGCAACATCGACAACACCAATTCTCCCAGATACACTGAGCGCCCGCGCTTGAGTGCTTCTCTGTCGAGGGCTTCGTCTGGTTGAATCAGGTGACAAATATCAGGAATATGAAAACCCAACCGCCAATTTCCCGCGCTTGTTTTTTCTAACGTAAAAGCATTTTCTATCACCTTCGAGTCATTGTTGTTGCCAATAATTGCCAACGTTAATGACTGCCGCAAATCCAGCCGATTTTTGAAATCTGCCTTGAGTAGCTTTTTGGGCAATTTTGAGGCTGCTTCTTGTACAGGTTCTGGAAAAGTCCGCGAAAGATCGTGCTTGCAGGTGACTAAATCTATATCCGCCGCCGCTTCTGCATCGCTCCCCAGGATTTGCACAACCCGACCCAATGGTGGATATTGTGCTAATGGGTAACGCAAAATTTCCACATGAGCGAGGTGGTCAACTGCTTGTTCCAACTTAATGCCTTCTGCTTGCACTTTGAGTTCAAACAGTAGCCTATCGTCTAAGGGAACGGCACGATATCCATTTTCTACTTGCTTAATCCGCGCTAGTAAGGTGTGATTCGAGCGTTCTAAGATTAACTTGACTTCTCCTTCTGGGGAGCGGCGACGACTACCTTCTTTAAGAACTCTAACTAAAACGCGATCGCCATTCCAAGCATTACTCAGATGGCTTTCCCGGATATAAATATCTTCAGCTCCTTCCACATCTTGAATTGCAAAGCAAAAGCCTTTACTGGAACAACGGAGTTTTGCTTCAATCAGCCCTTCTTCTGTGACTCGACGGTATTTGCCACGTTCTTTGACTAAAACTCCGATTCTTTCCAGTATTTCCAAAGCAATATGAAGTTTTTGTAAACTTGCTTCATCTTCGCAACCAAGTTTCTTTTCCAAAAGTTTACGAGCCACTAATTTATCATCAGTGAAATTTGCCAGAAGTGTAGCGATTGAAAATTCCATGCAGTGAACCGGCCTTTGGTCAAAACATCATTTTTTTTGAATCTGGTTCTGTGCTGTGTACCCTCACGACTACAGACACTCTTCGGGAAACGAATTGCCCAACAATCTTTGGGCACTGCACGAACATCTCAGAGCGTCAATACGTTCAAGTTCCTTCTCTTAGACAATCTTTCAAAGTACGCCCGTTTGAGATTTTGCCCCCTCGGTAATTACGCAACGGGTGTTTGAGTTACGTACGTTGGAGAAGTCTCCACGCTGCCCAAAAGCACTCTTTAGGGAAATCGCAGGTGTTGGATTGTCTGGTTTGAAGGTACTTTTACGCCATGTGACTCTGATTTTTAACTAGGAGAAACTGCCGACAAATCCAATTGACCCATATGTAGGATCGGAAACAATTAGATCAGCAGCAAACAAGCTGTGAGGAAGAACCATTCCTTCATTATTGTAGATACAGAGCGCACTTACAGAAAATAGTTCTACATTACTAATTAGGTAATTAGTATAGCAAGGACAACCAAATCACCTTTGGTTAACAAGCAGTAGCCAAAAATTTGCCCGAAAAAGCTCATGCTACAATCAGGACACGGATTAAATCAGTCATCAGTCATCAGTGATCAGTCATCAATTATCAGTGAACAGGCGGATGAAACTGATAACTGGTCATTGGTAACTGCTAATTGTTCAAGCGTTCTTCGTTGGCACTCATCAAGTGAGAGTATGTTGTACATAACCCAACAACGAGTCCAAGCTTGGACACACCTCTTAGCAGCAAACCCTTTATTCAACAGACTTTCGATTGGTGGCAGTATTATGTTGGCTCAATTTCGGAGCAAATATCCCGAAGGCAATCTGATTTCTGAATTAGTGCAAATTTATCACGGTAAATATATTGTTCGGGCAAGTGTACAAATTGATGGTGTTACCCGCGCCACTGGAATGGCTGCAGCAGAAACACTCGAAGAAGCAGAAGACCAAGCTAGAAATCGGGCGCTGGTAGTTTTAGGAATCACCAGTTCGCCACAAGAGTCAGTAGTTGTTTCAGCAGAACCTGCTAACCAGGTAAAGCCAACCCCAAGTTTTACAATCAACCAAGTCAACGATACATATTCCCCTGTCAACAGTTTTCCTCAAACAGAAGTCACTCCAACCCCCCCAGCAGTTTCATCTGTAATCGGGAAAAACGATACTAAAAACCAAGAGTTGATTGAACGTCCTACTAATGACAAGCAGGAAACTCAATTTGACACCCCATTGGAAAACTTGGGAATGTTCTCTGATAACCAAGAAAATAACACGATACCTGAGATTTCTCCAAGTAATAATGTGACACCCTTTGGGTCACGCAGTTACAGCAGTTCGCCAGAAGATCTCGGAACCCAAACAGCAACAGCGAAGAAAAAGAAGAAGAGCGAACCTGTTGATCAGTCGGATGATATTGCTAAAATCGGCGTCGAAATGCAGCGCCTAGGTTGGACAACAGACCAGGGGCGAGATTATCTGATTAAAACCTATGGCAAGCGATCGCGTCATTTACTGAGTGACGACGAATTGCACGATTTCCTCAGATACTTAGAATCTCAACCTACGCCCCTAGATCCATTGGCAGGATTTTGAAACAGTGAACAGTCATCAGTCAACAGTGAATAACTGATAACTGATAACTGTTCACTGATAACTGTTCACTGATAACTGATAACTGATTAAACCACAGCCATTGGACGGCTACCAGCAGAATGACGGTCAATCACAAGATCGATTAAGCCATAATCCTTTGCTTCCTCAGGCGACATAAAGAAGTCTCTTTCTGTATCCTCAGCAATTTTGTCGTATGGCTGACCAGTGTGTTCAGCTAGATATTGATTGAGCTGCTGCTTATGGTAAAGGATTTCGCGTGCCTGAATTTCGATATCAGTTGCTTGTCCTTGAGCGCCACCCAAAGGTTGGTGAATCATAATCCGAGAATGGGGTAAACTCATCCGCTTACCCTTTGTACCAGCACTGAGGAGAAAAGCACCCATACTCGCTGCCAAACCGGTACATATTGTACAGATGTTTGGGCGGATGTGTTTCATAGTGTCGAATATCCCCATACCTGCTGTTACCGAACCACCAGGAGAGTTTATATACATATAAATGTCTTTCTCCGAGTCTTCTGCATCCAAGAACAGCAGCTGGGCAACAATCAAGTTAGCTACGTTGTTATCAATCGGCTGTCCCAAAAAAAGGATGCGCTCACGCAACAGCCGTGAGTAAATATCAAAGGCGCGTTCGCCACGACCTGATTGTTCAATAACGATAGGAATCATGCAGACTGTTTGTCACTAATTTACGTACATTTTATCGATTGCAAGAGCTAATTGTTTTCCGGAACCCCGAACCTCATTTCCTTAAATAAACCAGGTTTGTAGAAAAATTTGAATTTTGTTACCTTTTTGTAAATTTCTCACCTTCTCAGCATTTTTACTAGGTCTTTTCCGGAATAGAAAGGCTTTGTTGGGTAGATGAATAATACAGGGAGTAATCGAACTAACAAATTGTAATTAAGATGTCACCCACCTAAAGTTAGAGGAAGTTGTCATGCTCGAAAAACTTGTGCAAGCCGCCATCATCACCTTCTTACTCCACCTGATAGCAGGTCTTAGCCCAACGACAATCAAGACACAGGCAATACCAGCTTCAGGTACGATATCAGCTCCAATTGCAAAAGCAGTGCTGAATGTGGAATAATACCATTTCACGAGAATATTCCACAAAAGCGATAGGTTGAGCAAATTATTAATCTATTTGTATTAATCTATTTGTATTAATCTATTTGTACGATTCGCCTAACGATAGAGTTGTGAAAGGCGTTTGAATCAATATCTCTGTAACGAGCTAGACTAAGCAAAGAAGTCTGTCCACAGGCATCTTATCATGACTAATCGTCTGGCTCAAGCTCAAAGTCTCTACCTCCGCAAACACGCCGAAAACCCTATTGATTGGTGGTCTTGGTGTGACGAAGCACTTGCAACGGCAAAGGCACAGAATAAACCGATATTTCTTTCGATTGGCTACTCCAGTTGTCACTGGTGTACTGTTATGGAAGGTGAGGCTTTTTCCGACGCGGCTATTGCCCAGTACATGAACGCCAACTTTCTTCCTATAAAAGTAGATAGGGAAGAAAGACCAGACCTTGATAGCATTTATATGCAAGCTTTGCAAATGATGAGCGGTCAAGGGGGTTGGCCTTTGAACGTTTTTCTCACCCCAGATGATTTAGTACCATTCTACGCTGGTACCTACTTCCCAGTTGAACCGCGCTACGGTCGTCCTGGCTTTTTGCAAGTCCTGCAAGCAATTCGTCATTACTACGATACAGAAAAAGAAGATTTACGCGATCGCAAAGCAGTCATTCTTGAGTCACTCCTCACCTCGGCAGTGTTGCAAGCCGATGGAGTCACAGAGTCTCAAGATAGAGAATTGTTGCACAAAGGTTGGGAAACTTCTACAGGTATCATCACACCCAATCAAACCGGTAACAGCTTCCCGATGATTCCTTACGCAGAACTTGCATTAAGGGGAACCAGGTTTGATTTTGAATCGCGGTATGATGGCAAGCAAGTTTGTACCCAGCGGGGACTAGACCTCGCACTGGGCGGCATTTATGATCATGTAGCAGGTGGCTTTCACCGCTACACTGTAGACCATACTTGGACAGTGCCGCACTTTGAAAAGATGCTCTACGACAACGGTCAAATTGTCGAGTATCTCGCTAATTTGTGGAATGCAGGAGTCCAAGAGCCAGCTTTTGAGAGGGCGATCGCCAAAACAGTCGAATGGCTGAAGCGAGAAATGACTGCGCCAACTGGCTACTTTTATGCGGCGCAAGATGCAGATAGTTTCACCACTCCCACAGAAGCAGAACCAGAGGAAGGGGCGTTTTACGTCTGGAGTTACAGCGAATTGCAACAACTGCTAACCCCTGAAGAACTAACAGAATTGCAACAGCAGTTTACAGTTACCCCTAATGGTAACTTTGAGGGTAAGAATGTCTTGCAAAGACGGAATTCAGGACAACTGAGTGCAACCTTGGAAAGCGCACTCGCAAAACTGTTTGCCATTCGTTATGGTGCAACACCTGAGTCAGTAGAGACTTTCCCCCCCGCCCGCAACAACCAAGAAGCGAAAACCGAAAACTGGAAAGGACGCATTCCAGCGGTAACAGATACAAAGATGATTGTCGCCTGGAATAGCTTGATGATTTCCGGTTTAGCAAGGGCGTATGGAGTCTTTCAACAACCAGAGTATCTGGAACTAGCAGCAACAGCAGCAAATTTTATCTTGGATCATCAGTTTGTCGATGGGCGGTTCCACCGATTGAATTACGAAGGTAAAGCTACAGTACTCGCTCAGTCTGAAGATTACGCCTTTTTTATCAAAGCCCTACTCGATTTACACCAAGTTTCACTGACTGACAACTCATCTTCCTTGTGGCTCGAAAGAGCGATCGCAATCCTTGAGGAATTCCACGAATATCTTTGGAGCGTAGAACTCGGTGGATACTACAACACATCGAGTGACGCAAGTCAAGATTTAATTGTGCGAGAGCGAAGCTATGCAGATAATGCCACACCATCCGCCAATGGAGTTGCGATCGCAAACCTTGTCCGTATCGCTCTTTTAACCGACAATCTTGATTACTTAGATTTAGCCGAGCAAGGGTTAAAAGCATTTAGAAGTGTGATGAGCCGCGCTCCCCAAGCTTGTCCTAGTTTGTTTATAGCCTTGGATTGGTATCGTAACTGTACCTTAATCCGCACCACGACAGAGCAGATACATTCTCTGATCCCCAGGTATTTACCTAGTACTGCCTTGGTTGCGGTAGCTAAATTACCACAGGGAAGTGTTGGCTTAGTTTGCCAAGCGTTGAAGTGTCTTCCAGCAGCAGAGAATTTGGACAAGTTGTTGCAGCAAGTGCAGCAGAGTCAGGTAAGGGGATGATCTCACTCACCCGCCAGCCCAGAACTGAAGTTCCGGGCTTATAGCTTAAGTCCATTAAAATGGACTCAAACCTTGATGGGTTAATATTTAGTCCTCTTGAGAGGACTTTCGCTATCAGCCAAGGGTTAGAAACCCTTGGCGGTTGTTGGCGCTGGTGTCAGAACTCAGCCATAATTTTCTGATACTCAATAACGAGCTTCTGATACTCAGCAATGAGCTTTTAACACTCAACGCCGAGGTTCTAAGACTCAACGCCGAGATGTCAACACTCAACGCCGAGGTTTTGAGACTCGCCAACGAGTTATCAACACTCAACGCCGAGCCTCAAACACTCGCTCACGAGATATCAATACTCAACGCCGAGTCTCAAACACTCGCTCACGAGATATCAACACTCAACGCCAAGTTGTAAATTCTCACCCACGAGGAAATTACGGAGATTAAGATAGAGGAAAGTCTCTCACTGCTACAATAATACCCCCCTTACCTCAATTCACTCAACATGGTCGATTGGAGTGGCTATCTCAACTCAGTTTGCCAAGCTTACGCCCAATGGTGGCAAGTCTACACCTTCACAGATGTCCTTGGACGCAACAAAGCAGAACCGCGATCGCACATTCCCCTGTTGGATTTGGGACTGCACATCCCCCTGTTGGACTTGGGTTTGATTGTACAAACAGTTGAGCGTGATCAGCAAGGGGAGAAGCAGGAGAAAATTGAGCGATTCAGTGTTTTGGAAGGTTTGCGGAAATATGCACCAGACCATGTGCTATTAGTAGGACGACCGGGATCAGGAAAATCCACAGCGTTAGCGCGGTTATTGCTAGAAGAAGCAAATGTAGAGACGCGCCATGGCGCATCTTTAGAGAGCGCGTCTCCTATTCCCGTACTGGTAGAGTTGAGGTATTACCAGAAATCAGTACTGGAATTGATCCAGAACTTTTTCAAGCGGCATAAATTGTTCTTAGAAATTACCGAAATTGAAAAATTGCTGTTTCATGGGCAATTGTTGCTGCTAGTCGATGGTGTCAACGAATTACCATCAGAAGAAGCAAGGCGAGACTTAAAAGCATTCCGCCAGAACCACCCCCAAACACAAATGATATTCACCACACGGGATTTAGGGGTAGGTGGTGACTTGGACATTGCCAAGAAACTGGAAATGCAACCCCTGACAGAAGAACAGATGCAGCAGTTTGTCCGCGCTTATCTCCCAAAACAAGGTGAGGAGATGCTGAGACAGTTGGGCGATCGGTTGTGGGAGTTTGGGAAAACACCACTGCTGTTGTGGATGCTGTGTTCTGTTTTTGTTCAAAACCAGAACACAGTCCCGTCAAATCTGGGTTCCGTGTTTCGTCTCTTTACCCAGACATATGACCAAAAACTCAAACAAGATATCCCAACCACTGGAGATTTTCGCCGTTGGTGTCATAAGCTGTTGCAACATTTAGCTTGGGTGATGACTCAAGGGGAAGCGTTGACAGATTTGCAAGTCGCTATTCCCAGACAGCAAGCTGAAGCTGTGCTAACGGAATTTTTACAAGGTAAAGTGCCTCATCCAGAAAATTGTGCTTTAGCGTGGCTACAAGATTTACTCAATCATCACCTCATTCAACTAAGTGCAGATAATAAAATTGAATTTCTAAGTGCAGACAATAAAATTGAATTTCGCCACCAACTGATTCAGGAATACTACACCGCAGAATGTCTGCTAACGCGGTTAAGCAACCTCAGCGATGACAGCCTCAAACGAGAGTATCTCAATTATCTCAAATGGACAGAACCGCTAGCACTGATGGTGGAGTTACTGGATAATGAAGCGCAGGCGGTGCGAGTGGTGAAGTTAGCCTTAGAGGTAGATTGGCAACTAGGGGCGAGGTTGGCAGGTGCAGTAAAACAAGAATGGCAGGAAAAAACAGTTGATTTAATAGCTGATTTAAAACTTCCTCAGTTACTTAAAGTTAAACTTTTTGAAATCAGTAAATCTGAAAAAGCAATTCCTTTTCTTGAAAAAGCGACAGAACATAAAGATTCTGATGTGCGTTCTAGAGCGGTATCAGTCCTAGGACAAATCAAATCAGAAACGGCAGTTTCACAGTTAATTAAACTCCTAGAAGATGAAGATTCTTATGTGCGTTCTAGTGCGGCATCAGCCCTAGAAAAAATCAAATCAGAAACGGCAGTTACACAGCTAATTAAACTCCTAGAAGATCAAAAGTCTAATATGCGTTCTAGTGCGGCAGATGCCCTAGTACAAATCAAATCAGAAGCGGCGCCACAGTTAATTAAACTCCTAGAAGATGAAGACTTTTATGTGCGTTATAGAGCGGCAGATATATTAGGCAAAATTGGAGAACCTTCAATCCTACCCGATATCAAGAAATTTTTATTAAAAGGGAAACATTTAAATTTATTAAATACTATCTCTTCAATTCAAGAACGCGCTCGATACTACGATCCAACCTTAATACAATCAGCAGCAACAATAAACGCTCCCGAAAATAAGAATAATTTTATGGAACAAAAACGTACTTTACGAGTTGTTGTGGCATCACCTAACGATGTGAAGCCTGAGAGAGATATTCTACCCAATATAATAGATGAATTAAATCGTGCTATTGCCGCAGACAAGCATTTAAGACTAGAACTTTCCCGGTGGGAGACAGATACTTACCCAGGATTTCATCCAGAGGGACCACAAGGTTTGATTGACCCTATATTAAATATAGCAAATTGTGATATCCTGATAGGAATTTTTTGGAAGCGATTTGGCACACCAACCAAAGATGGTCAAACTGGTACAGAACATGAATTCCAATGTGCTTATGAATCTTGGAAAAAGCCCGGTAGTCCTCAGATAATGTTCTACTTCTGTAAGAAAGCTTATACACCTCAATCAGTAGAAGAAACACACCAGTGGGGTAAAGTTCTAGAATTTAAGAAGCAATTTCCTAAAGAAGGCTTATCTTGGAACTACAAAAACAAGAGTGAGTTTGAAAAGCTAGTTCGTAACCATTTAACACAACTGATTCGACAAAATTGGGGCATTCGCCCAGAATGACAATTATGTTTTTACAAAATTGGGATGCTCCTGACAAACTCAGGCTACATCATTCAACGGATGTTTAGCTATTTGATTGTAAACCTCTGCATTCTCTTCAAGAGCTTGACGTAAATCGTATTGCGTTTGTAAATTCAACCAAAACTGAGCGCTGTTACCAAAATAGCGAGATAAACGCAAAGCTGTATCTGCTGTAATACTGCGTTTTCCAGATAAAATTTGACTAACTCGTGTCTGAGATACACCAATATCTTTGCTCAATCGATAAGGGCTGATATTGAGTGGCTCTAAAAATTCTAGTTGCAGGATTTCGCCAGCATGGATATTCGGCAGACGGTTGTTCATAATTATTTCCATATGTTTAGTGGTAATCTACCATTTCAACGCAGTAAGTAACGTCCCAGTATGACAACGTTAAAATAAACCCATAAATACTTGATAACATACAAGCCATGTCCCTCGCCAAAGAACTAGACCTTCCTCAAGACATCCCAGAAGATGTTATCCTTCCCCCAACTGATTTGTATAGTGACGAACCTCCCTTGGAAACTGAACTGCATTTACGGCAAATAATCCTACTTTTCAAATGCTTGGAATGGTTGTGGCGAGACAGGACTGATTTTTACGCTGCTGGCAATCTGACTATTTATTACAGTCTTAGCAAACGCAAATCAGAAGACTTTCGGGGACCAGATTTTTTCGTCGTGCTAGACACAGAACGCAAAACCCGCAAAAGTTGGGTAGTGTGGGAAGAAGAAGGTAAATATCCTAATTTTATTCTAGAAATTCTTTCGGAATCAACTGCTAATACAGATAAAGAACTTAAGAAAAAACTTTACCAAAACACCTTCCGCACCCCCGATTACTTTTGGTTCGATCCATACACATTAGAATTTGCTGGTTTTCATTTAGTAGATGGCAAGTATGAACCTTTAGAAGCAAATGACCAACGGCATCTGTGGAGCCAGCAACTAGATTTATATCTAGGAATTCATGAAGGTTTATTGCGATTTTTTACCCCATCAGGACAGTTAGTTCCAACGCCAGAAGAAGAGGCTGAATCTGAACGTCAGCAAAAAGAATTAGCAGTTAGTAAAGCTGAAAGATTAGCTGCTAAATTGCGAGAATTAAACATTGATCCTGATACAATTTAGAGCATTTTCAGTTATCAGTTATCAGTTATCAGTGACTAGTTAAACGAATGCACCTTTCAAGCATAGTTTTAGCAGGTGGAAAGAGTTCTCGCATGGGAAGGGATAAAGCATTGATTCCCATTCAAGGCGTACCGCTGTTGCAGTTGGTTTGTCAAATTGCCCAAAGTTGTGCTGATACGGTTTACGTCGTCACTCCCTGGCAGGAACGCTATCAACACTTGTTACCACCCACAGTTCAGTTTATCCGCGAAGTGCCTTTGTCTGGTGAAACCAGCGGCGAATCATTACCCCACGGACCACTTATTGGATTTGCCCAAGCACTGGCGTATGTGCAAACAGATTGGGTGTTGCTGCTTGCTTGCGATTTACCTAAGTTGCGCGTTGAGGTGTTGCAAGAATGGGCGGCGGCGCTGGATGATGTGGAGAATGAGGCGATCGCTGCTCTAGTTCATCATACTAAAGGATGGGAACCGCTGTGTGGTTTCTACCGCCGTCGCTGTTTAGCAAGTTTAATGCAGTATATCAACCAAGGGGGGCGGTCATTTCAGGAGTGGCTGAAACAACATCGCGTGCAAGCATTACCTTTGCCAGATCCGGAAATGCTTTTTAACTGTAATACCCAAGACGACTTATTTCGATTCCAATTACCAGATCCGCTACAATAAGGGGTTACATTCCAATCTTGTGCAACAGTACGTGTCGCACCGCTACCATAAGCTAACAAACATTTAATTTGCATATTGCATTGAGACAGATGTCTTGTGGGGTGGGCATCTTGCCCGCCCGTTTGCATACAAGTTAAAAATACATTAGCTTATCTCTGTTATTTAGAACATACTCCCTCTAGCCTGTGTTGGCGACGATGAAACATACCTTATCAGTGCTTGTAGAAGATGAAGCGGGAGTTCTTTCCCGTATTTCTAGCTTATTTGCCCGTCGCGGCTTCAACATCGAAAGCCTTGCGGTTGGTCCTGCTGAGCAACCAGGAATTTCTCGGATTACAATGGTTGTCCCTGGTGATGACCGCGTTATTGAACAACTCACGAAGCAATTATACAAGCTGATCAACGTTTTGAAAGTGCAGGACATTACGGAAACTCCTTGCGTAGAACGAGAATTGATGTTGCTGAAAGTGAATGCAACTAGCAGTACCCGTTCAGAAATTGTCGAAATCTCTCAGATTTTCCGCGCCAGAGTCGTAGACGTGGCAGAAGATTCTCTGACTCTGGAGGTTGTGGGAGATCCAGGTAAAATGGTGGCAATTGTACAAGTGCTGCAAAAATTTGGTCTCAGGGAAATAGCTCGCACTGGCAAGATTGCTTTAACGCGTGAGTCGGGCGTGAATACTGAATTGCTCAAGTCTTTGGAAGCTAAAGTTTAGATGGGTTTGGGAGGTATAACTGGCTCGTAAACAAAGTTTACAAGCATCGACTATAGCTATGATTAAAAAGAACTTATTGGCAATGGAAAGACATGAAGTTGCCCTTTGCTTCCTCTCCCGCTCAAGCTCGACAGACTAAAGAGCAATTTGCGAACCCAGACGCTTACCTAGATTATGAATTAGGTAAGGCAGTGCAAGAGTTACCCCCGCTTTATACAAGATTGGTGGGGGTAACTTTAAGTTTGGCAGTATTTGGGGCGATCGCCTGGGCAGGTTTGAGTAAAGTCGATGAAGTGGCTGTGGCTCCGGGTAAGTTGATTCCCGGTGAGCAAGACGTGCAGCCAGTGCGATCGCCTAGTAGTGGCAAAATTAAATATGCTCAAGACAAAGTCAGAGATTTAGAAAAATTACGCGCAAATTTGATAAGGTATTTTCTGTTAAGTGAATCGTCGAAATAAGAACCCCAGCTTCTCAGAGAAGTCGGGGTTTTGAAGAAGAGTTATCTGAGGTATATATGACTCAAGCTTTACCCAAACTAGTAACCTTTGAAGAATTTGCAAATTGGAAACCAGACAATGGTTGGTATGAACTACATAAGGGGACAATTGTTGAGAGGTCACAACCATTAGGCGAACATGAAGATATTGTTGGTTTTTTGGTTGAAAAATTAGTTACAGAATATACTCGTTTAAACTTGCCTTATCGAATACCCAAAACAGTGTTAGTCAAACCGCCTGAAAGTGAATCAGCTTACTCGCCAGATGTACTGCTGTTAAACCGTCCTAATTTAGCAACAGAACCGAGATGGAAAAATCAATCAACAGTTAGTTACGGTGAATCAATTCCATTAGTAGTAGAAGTTGTAAGTACTAATTGGCGCGATGATTATCTTGATAAAGCTGGCGATTATGAGGAAATTGGTATTCCCGAATATTGGATTGTCGATGATCTTGGCTTGGGTGGAAGGCGGTTTATCGGCAACCCCAAACAACCAACTATTTCAATTTATCAACTAGTAGAAGGCGAATACCAAGTTAGCCAGTTTAGGAAAGGCGATCGCATCATATCACCAACATTCCCTGAATTGAATTTAACCGTACAAGAGATTTTTGACGCTGGCTTACAAAGTTAGTTTTTGCCAGCGATGGAAATAAAGAGTCCAGTTTTCTACCCCGTAAAACGTTTTTACTATTTTCAAAAATTATTTAATCGAAAATCAATCACGACTTGTTCGATTAAATCAGAATTAATATCAGTATCGTCTAGCTTCTGTTTAAGCTACTTTAGATAAATCAGCAAGTTTAATCCGGGAATTGTGCGGGACAGAGTCCACAAAAGTAGTGTGATGTAAAGTATACCCAAAATCCACTGATACCACGCAAGTGTGGTGATGATGCCAGGAAGGTGTTCGTCTCGTAAGCGAATGTCATTAAAGCCTAATTTTAGTAGATTGTTGAGGCTAAAGTCGTAGTAGTTGAGCCAGTTCCAGCGGCTGTTCCACAACAAAGGCAAATATCGCTCACGAAACATTTGATACCTAGGTATCACTGGCAAACGTCCAATAAGTAATCGTAACTGGCGCAAAGTCCCATCTTCTGTGAAGTAGGAAACGTCCATCAAGTTGTGATAACGACCTTGTTGGTAAAGTCGGAATAATAATGCGATCGCTAAGGGGAAGATAATCACGAAAAGACATGCTAGTGTTAGCCAAGGCTGTTCTCCTGTCCGAAAGATAGCAAATAAGCCAAACAGTGTTAACAGGCTAAAACTCGTCAGCATCCAAGTGGTTTCGTAAGCTGTGGGAATAATTGGTACTGGAAGCAGGCGGCGGAAACGATCAACAAACCAAAACAACAAACCGAAGAAGGCGATCGCAATCAACCCCACACCAATCACCAAGCAAAAATTCGTCCCATATCCGGAAAGCAGCAGCAGTAAACTCAACGTTAACCAATTCCATGCTTGCACTAACCATCCAAATAGCGAGAGGGGTTCGCTGACAAATAACCGCGAACTGAGTTGCGTGTATGTGTCATAATCTATATATGGTAAAGTAAGTAACTCAGTTTTATTGCGAAATAATTGTTGAACACGACGACGGGCGATCGCTTCTGCCTGAATTGAAGAAAAACCCAGCTTTACCAAACGTTCTTGAGAAGCACTATTCAAATTCGTACCAACCACATGACGGCTTAAATCCTGCAGTCGTAGCCGCTGCTTTGTGTACTCCAACTGATTCGCATCGGCAATTTGCTGCAACAGACGGAAATTTTGCCCTAAATTCCGCAAAACGCTTTGATTGCCTTGCAACCCAGACACCACAAGCATTTTACCAATTTGACCTGGATTACCTAAAATTTTGGCTTGGTTAGAGTTAAAAATCAGACCAGAGACATTTAAACAAGCGTCCTTTGCAAATCCAGCATCGCTAAAATCCGCAGAATTGACAATGCTAGCGCTTTGCAGATTCACAAGTTGGTTAAACTGTGCTTCCCGAAAGGTTACAGCTTGCTCAAATGTCGCTTCTGTAAAAAAGAGAAACTGATTGAAAATAGCTTTAGTAAACTGTGCTTGCTGGGAAAAACGTACATTAGAAAAATCAGCATTTCCTTGCCATTGCACCCGACTGAATTTAGCCAACTTATTAAAATTTGCTTGGGTGAAATTAGCTGTATCCTCAAAAGTGCTGTCTTGGAAATATGTGCTTTCCTGAAATTGCGTTTGCTTAAAATTAGCTTTATCAAAGAAGATACTGCCTAGAAACTGGCTTTCTTTCTTAAAAATCGCACTAGTAAAGCTGCTTGCACGGCTGAATCTTGTTTCAGTCCAATTTACCTGTTGAGTAAAAATAGCACCTTGAGCATCCACAGGCTGAAGAAAAAACGTATTGGCAAAATGCACAATACCATTGAAACGAGTTTCTATCAGTGTCAGCGAACCACGGAAAACACTAATTTCACTGGATGTCGTTGACTTTGCTAAAAGCGATTTACAGTCTTTGGAACTAGGTAATGCTACAGCAAGTGACTGCAAGCAAACTTCGCGTAGACGTTCCAGTTGTTCTTGTTCAGTTGAGGTGAAAATAGGGGCGATCGCTTGAGCATACAGAGGTGTTCTCAAACCTAAATCGCTGCCAAAAAAATCTCCCTGAATAAGAGAATAACTCAAGTCTAAACCCAAAGGTTTGGATCCTGCTTTCTGCAGTTCTTTGCGTAAAATTTGATAGAAAGCATCGCGAAAGCTTGCATTTTCTGGTCGTAAATCTATCACCATCTGTCGCAAATCTACTACGACATTGCCTTCACGAAGGATGGGCGTATGCAGTCGCTCTTGCAATAATTCTAGAGTTAAAGGAGTACGTTCTATTTGTGCAGATGCGCCCCATACGGGTAGAGGTTGTGAAAAAAATAACAGCGCACATACACATATGAGCAAGCCAGCTTTTTTAATCCAACTTACCCAAGATGAAAAAACCTCACCCCCCAACCCCCTCTCCGCAAGCAGAGAGGGGGAGGTGTTTTTTCCTCTCCTCACTTGCACACAAGGGGAGATATTTTTTCTCCTCTTCAGTTGCACACAAGGGGAGGTATTTTTTCCCCTCCTCGCTTGCAAACAAGGGGAGATATTTTTTCCCCTCCTCGCTTGCGGAGAGCAGCGCCGTGCGGGGGTTCCCCCCGTTGAGGCGACTGCGGAGGAGGGGTAAGGGGTGGGGTCATATTTTACCAAAACGAATTTCCTGTCATTTATCTCCTATTAGCAGAACAATTTTACCCGTCACTGACCCACTTCCAAGCAAATGATGAGCTTTAGCTGCTTCTTGGAGTGGGAATGTGTCGCTAACTTGAATTTTCAACTTCCCTGCATCAATCCACTTAGCACACTGTTCTAAAATTTCTGCGTGATGCTGTTGCGCTTCCACAATTCCTTGCAACATTGGTAAAAGCATCATTTCCAAGCCAATGCGGAGATTACGCAATCTAGCAGCTTTCCAAATGGTGTTAGCGTCTGGTTCCAATATCGTCACTATGTCGCCATAGACTCGCACTGCTGGGAAAGTTTTATGAAAAGTCTCTCCACCTACGGTGTCAAAAGCTAAGTCTACACCTTCACCACCAGTCCAATCGAGTGCTGCTTGCACAAAGTCTGTTTCTTTATAATAGATGACATGGTCAGCACCCAGTTTTTGGACCAACTCCGCTTTCTCCCGAGTACTGACAGTCGTGCAGACATCAGCACCTTTGAGCTTCGCTAGTTGAATTGCTACATGACCGACGCCACCAGCACCTGCATGAATAAGTACTCGTTCGCCAGGTTCCAAGCGTCCCCGTTCGTATAAAGCTTCCCAAGCGGTAATTAACACTAACGGTGCTGCTGCTGCTTCTGCAAAGGATACAGACGCGGGTTTACGGGCAACAAACCGCTCGTCAACAGTTGTATATTCAGCATAATTGCCTTGGTGTGCGCCTAAGCCACCATTGCAAAAATATACTTCGTCTCCTACGCGAAATTGCTGTACAGATGCACCCACCGCCTCAACAACACCTGCACCATCACATCCTAAAATCGCAGGCATTTTGTCCGGGTAGAAAGTGCCACGTTGACGAAGTTTGGTGTCAATCGGATTAATACCTGCTGCCCGTAAGTGTACCAAAAGTTCAGTTTCTCCTAAAGGAACCCCAGGGTTTTGCACATCCTGCACTTGCAGAACTTCGGGACTACCTGCTGCTGTCATTAAAACTGCTTTCATGACTTCCTCCTCAGTAAATTTATCTGAGTGTTCGCATTTGACAATTTACCGTAAAAGGGAGCCGCCCGGCGATCGCAGTTTCACAACAAGCTGTCGTTAGATCACAACAAGTTGTGGTTAGATCACAACTTGTTGTGGTTAGATCACAACTTGTTGTCGTTACGACACAACAAGCTGTCGTTAGATCACAACAAGCTGTCGTTACGACACGATAATTTGATGTATCTGCTCAGTTTTGTAGTGGTACGGCAAAGGCTAATACAGTGCAAATAAACTTCTTGTGGTGTGGGTCGCAAAGCCCGCACTTGGACGGACGAGACGCCCATCCCACAAAAGAATTCTAAGCTGAAAATCCTACAATTTGCACATCTTCTTTTAATGAAAGTCTTGTAGGGTGGGCATCTGGTTCCCCCAAATTGTGCAAATTAAATGCACGACAGCTTATTGCACTATTTTAGCTGTGTCACGCCAGTAGGGTGCGTTAGAATCAAATCCGTAGCGCTAACGTATATTTTCAAAAATCAAATATTATCGCTATATAAATAAGAAAATGAAAAAAATGACTTTAGAAATTGAAAATTCTTTAGAAATTGCGGAACTAAGAGCAGAAATAGTGTCTAAACGTAATAATGGAGAGGTTTTGCTTGAGGTCAAAAAAATAGTACCCGATGGCACTGTTGCAAGCTTTAAAAATCCACGGGAGATTATTGATTTATTTGTGACTCAACTAGGATATGCTGGTTTGGATGCACGATGGAAAGAAATTAATCAAGAAGAAGCACAAAAAATTATTACTTTTATTATGACAAAAGATTTAGCTTATTCTGTACAACTTATGTCTTTACAAGAAGCTGAAAAAATCTTTGTTAAATTATTCCATTTCTTTTCAAGTAATTCCAAGTTTTTTACAAATGCATCCTTTATCAATAATGTTTCTGCAATGAACGCCTGGGATTCCATAACAAAAGCAACATTTGATACAGGTGTTGTTATTTTAAGTGATACACGAATTGGTATGGTGTGGGTTAAAGATGAAGATTAAGTAGAAGTTAAGAAATAGCAAAAGATTGACGCATACAAATTTTTTATATAAATCAATATTTTCTAGAGGATTTAGCAGTTATAACCGCAGAAACCTATGCTGTAACTCAGTATTTCGCTTAAGTTAAATTTTTAAGAAGGAGTATTATTTTCTCAGTATTTCGTTATATCCTCAAACAGGGTTGGATGAAAATTTAGTAGTTTATAGCTCATTAACTTTTCATTCTATTTCAATTAGTCATTCATTAACACTCTAATAAGTATGTCTAAATTAGTTTTTCCTTTGAAGATAGCAGGAGGAGCTATCTTTCTGCTTGCCTGTGTTGTCCTTAAGGCAAATGGCGTTACAACTTCAGAAGGGTTTGAAAGCGGTCAAAAAGGAAGTTATGCTGCTGCTGATGTCACTCTCAGTTCAGGTGTTTGGAATTTTAATGATGCCTTGATTGGCAATTTATCAACTGATGTCAAAAGCGGTACACAATCTGCCCGCCTTCGTAATAGCGGTAAGGTGACGATGAAATTTGATCGCACCGAAGGAGCCGGTACTGTGACTATCAAACACGCTAAATTTGGTTCTGATGCCAGTACGGCATGGCAGTTTTGGTGTTCAACTAATGGCGGTTCTTCATGGACACAAATTGGTTCAACAATCACAACAAGTTCCACATCACTTCAAACAGCAAGTTTTACACCTAATATTTCTGGGACAGTACGTTGTGAAATCCGCAAAACCGATGGAACGTCAAATAGAACTAACATCGATGACATAGTTATTGAAGATTATGGCTCCTCTACTTCTCCCTCTCTCCCTTCCGGTTCTGTGCCATTCTTTGACAATATCAACAATCCTGTGTCTGGTTTAGCGTACGGTAGCCCAGCCGATGTCACGCCTCCAGCCCCAGTCCTCAACAGCTTTGATAGAGCTGTGACTGATTTGTGCGGCGCACCTGGTACAGTTGTCAGTCGCTCTGGTTTTCAATCTTTAATGCAAAATAATCCCACTGTTTTAGCAAATATCAAGCAATATGTGGGAGGATATATTGTCGCGGGTCGCACTACGGATGCAGCTTTCTTAGATGACTTGACTAATGTCTGGTTTAATGTAGAGGGCTTTGATCATGTCTTCTGCGGAGAACCTGTTGTGGGAGGTTCCATTGGCGGGTTACACTTTGTCGGTCGTTATGTAGAGCTTCAAGAAAAGGGTTTGGCTGGACGCTTAGACAATAATACCTCTAGAGAAGAGGTTGTTCCCAACACAATTTACACTATGGGAGTCATTATGAAGGTCAACGGTGGTACTGCCCAATCTTCTATCAAGGGTTATCCCTACACTCTCAATGCTGAAGAAATTTTATCTAAAGCAACTTTAGGTTACAAGAACAACCCTAATACCAGCACCACCAACAGGGCTTGTCATTTGAGCGTCACTGATGAAGGTAGAACGTTCACAGCTGTGTTTGTCACGAGGGAAGGCGGTGTCCGCACTTTTTATCCTGATGCGACTCCTGGTAGCAACCCGAATTGTACGCAGTAATAAGTACTTTGGCAAAATTAATTTCACTCTCAAAGTAGGGAAAGTAGGGTGAGCATTGCTCTTATTTTTTATAAGAGATACCAAAATTTTGCACTTGCAATGCCTATGCTACAGGTAAGCTGTGGAAAGAGGGAGACAAAGGCAATATTTATACATTAAGGTAAAAGCCGTGAAACTTTTTGTTTCACGGCTCTTGGTGTAGTGTGAGGAGCTTAACTTAATATCATCATAATGGTAACTAACCAGTATAAACACGCTCGTAACAATTTTGGTAACGAAAATTTTTTGGGCGTATTCACGCGCTTCCTCTCGTATAGCAGACTAGCGCCTTTACGTAAGTTCCCTATACTTGGTAGTGTCTATTGGCATTTGATGAAAAAATAAAAAACCGTGGAAGCTCAATTGAGTCCACGGTTATAGGTGTGGTGTGAGGAGACTTAACTTTGATTCATCATAAACCTATACGAGCGTTAGTAAAGCGTCGGTAACAGTTTTGGTAACGACATTATTCTCAAGGAGCACAAGTAACTTGCTGAACGTTTTGCCCAGCAAATCATACAAGAACTTCACACCAAAGCGCCACCACAACTGGAACCACAGCCCGCCGTACAACCATAACAATAAGCTGCTGTTTGTACCTCACTTATCAAGTCTAAACGACCAGCTTCCAGCAACTTTGCAACAGTGATGTTTTCCCCATCGCGAGTTTTCGCAGGTAAATTCATCATTTGGTTGAAGTCGCAGTCATACACATTACCCAGATAATCAATTGATATCTCATCCCGACACATCAAATGTTCAAGCGTTCCCGTATTGAAATGAGACTCTAAAAACTGCAAATAAGGAGCATATAGTTTCTTCCTTTCTAAATACAGTTTTGTTCTTCCAACTGGTATGTTAGTGATGGTGAAGAGGTTGTTAAAAGTAATATCGAAGCTATCCTTTAAGTACTGTTGGTAATCTTTTTCTAGCTTAATTTGGTCGGGAGTTAGGGAAAATTTCTCACTTGTAGGCAATTGTGGATTATAGACTAAATCCACAATTAAGTCTGGCTCTTTGCCATAACCTAGTTGATTCAGGGATTGCAGCGCTTTGATGGAACTATCATATACGCCTGTACCACGCATTTTATCTACATTATCTTCTAAATAACACGGTAGAGAAGCAACAACCCGAACTTTGTGTTTGGCGAAGTATTCTGGTAAGTCGCCAAATCCCTCTTCAAAAAAGATAGTCAAATTAGACCGCACAATCACCTGTTTATCATTTGCTCTTGCTGCTTCTACCAGTGGCTTGAAACCATAATTCATTTCAGGTGCGCCGCCAGTCAAATCAACAATCTTAATTTCCGGGAATCTCTGAATTATCTCAATCAATTGTTGGCAAATTTCTGGAGAAAGTTCTTCTGTGCGTTTTGGTCCTGCTTCTACATGGCAATGGGTACACGCAAGGTTACAGCGCTTACCTAAATTAATTTGTAAAACAGTGATTCCTTTTTTTGTTAAAGGAGACGCAAGCTTTTGTTGGAAAGGCGTGAGCGCTGTTTGAATCATTATTTAACTTGTAAAAATGCAAATTATAAGGTGTGTCTGGCACACATTCGAGGAGGCGAAGCCTCGAAACCCTCGTTACCAGGTTCAACCTGGTAACGAGATATTAGAGCCTCTGGCTCTTGTTGGGTGCAAGTTCTGATTTAACGCAGTGTAACGCACGCTACACGGTTAACAACAACCGCCGCCGTTGTAATGCCAGGTTGAATCAGTGATCATGATTTTATCTGGCATGAAATCTGCAAGTTTTGCAGCAGTTTTATCACACACTGATGCTGGAATACCACGGGGAAGAACATGACCGGCTCCATCATCAAAAAATGGTTCTGAACCAGCGTAAATGGCTGTTTTTCCTGTGAACACACAAGCACCATCTTCAGGAATGATAACTTTGAAAGCCACAGAATCTAAACTTTCTAAAAGTAAGTTTTCTTGTAAGTTATAAGTTTGGGAATCGAGCAAACGGTAAGGACGGCGATCGCGAATTTCTACTTGACCAAATCCTGCACTTATGATACGCTGAATGTACTCTTCAGAAGTGAGTGCGCCTGACAAACACATTGCTCGCAGTTGCTCATCTTTTCGCAGATGTTCTGGAATAGGACGAGTCGCAATTGGATCACTCATCTGCAATCTTCCCCCTGGTTTTAACACCCGATAAGCTTCTTGCAAAGCACGAGTTAAATCTTCTGGTTCAAAGATATTGAAAAGGCAATTTTGCGCCACGATATCAACAGAATCATCAGGAACAGGTAAGTTAAAAGCATCGCCTTCCCGAATTTCTACAAAGCTGGTATCAAACCAGGGGTTTTCTTTGGCAGCAATTTCCAGGTTACGTGCAGCGGCTTGACGCATTTCAAGCACTGGATCAACAGCAATAACAGCACCGCGACGTCGAGAAAAATAGGCAAATTGCAAAGCTTCTAATCCACCACCAACTCCAACGTACAGCACTGTAGGTTGATTTCCAAGTTCGGTGGGGTGAACGGTGGTACCGCAACCATAATTCATTTCCTGCATCTTACACGGAATGTTCAACCCTGGTAATTGCAGGGGTGTGCTTTGCACACAACAAAGTCCTACTTGGGGTGTTTGGGCGACTTCACTGTAAAACTGCGCCGCTGTTTCGAGATAACTCATCGCACTCCTGAAGTTGTCTACCGTTTTTCAGTGTAGCGGTAACTAAATGAGTGATTGAATACCAGATGGGTGATTTCATGATTCGCCTTTAGTCTGAGGTGTAAGTAGCGAATCTAAACCTCATCTAAACCTCAATAATATTGGAGTCGCTTATAAAGCCGTAACCCCAAACTTGTTTTACAATTCAGTAGTGCGTCATGAGTTGTCGGGGATGGATGAGTAAATACTCCTTTGACCCAAGCTAACCCAGCCCTTTTACTCTACAAAATCTTCTGGAACTGGGTTAGAACTTGTCCTTGTCAAACGGATTATGGAAGTTCATGGTGGAAAGCTTTTGATAAAATCAATTTTTATGCAAGGTACTACGTTGAGCGTGCCATTACCTATGATTGCTGCCTATGATTGCAGTATGATATCACCATTACACTTAACCACTAGCAATAAGCTGTTACATCTTCACCGCATTCGTCAGCAAGATAACACAAAGCTCTGAAACGCAGACTCACCACTTCTTCATACAAAGGATTTAACTTACACATAGGTGGAATGTGAAATAGCTTGCGACCAAACATTGTAACATCACGCTCGAAAGGACACTGTGCGGGAATTAGCTTGCACAAGGAATGAGCTAATTTGGCGTTATGAATTTCTATCGAGTTTAACCATTGACGAATCGGCTGGAGTAGGTCGTTTTGTGCCCGGATTTGAGTAAAGCTAGTCATAATTACTTGCCTGTTCATGCAAAATTTCAAATTTGGCTTTTGTTTGTTAGGTTTGAACTTGTTTCTATGTATTTATTAGGGTCGGTTTGACTATCTTATGCAGTTGTGTTTGGTTTTTGTTCTCTTTTTTGGGAACACTTTTAACTACAAACACCACTCCCCGTGTTCCGGATCCTTCTCCAGATATTTTTGCTGTATGTAAATTTTCTGTGCTCAAAAAGCGCAAGCAGGCTGAGGGCTTGCATTCATAGGCTGTAGGAGCGATTTTACAAAATTCCCCCTATCCCCTTAGCTTCCTCTTGTGGGGATTAGAAGGTGGAGTTGTACAAAAATTCTGGGCGATATACCAACAATACCAATAATAGAATGGTGTAATTACAAGCTCTCCGGCTTAAGTTCACACGGATGAGCAATGCTGTGTCCCTAGATCTGTATTGCACTTATAGCGAGTTTCAAATGAATAGACCACACGCAGACCTCGCTTCCATTCCTCTCTCCTGCTTCTTGAGAGGCTCTTACCTTAGCCCTTCCAACAAAAAAAGTTTTTCGGCTTCCCTCTCCTAAAAGGAGAGGGTTAGGGAGAGGTGGGAAGGGGTTGGGGGTTAGGTCTCATATTCGTGGTTTAACCACCTGAAAACTGCTGTAATTGAAAAAGGCAATACCTGACGCTGTGATAGTCTCAGTGTTCATTACTACATCTGTAAAACCAATGGCTGTCCAAAAATTTTTCGATTCAAAGATTTCTGGCTAAGAGCAGTAATTCCACCAAAGTAGTAGGACATTCAAAATTTTACATGGCAAACTAAGGGGGAGAAAGCATTTTGAGGACTGTAACCGTGTGATTTAAATGTAGGACAACTTAAATTTTTGATTTACATTTTTCGCTGAAAAACCGCAAACTTTAGAGCTTTCTTGAAAAAAAAGGTAGAAATACCAATTTCCTTTATCTTCTCAACTGGTCGCGGCGAGGAGTCCCCCACCAGCCCCGTTGGTTGGTGGCGGGAGGAACGCCGCTCCGGTACTGGGTACTGGGTACTGGGTACTGGGTACTGGGAAATTGTTCCAAAATTTGGGAGGGGTTAAAGCAGAATTCCATAATTTTTCGTTTGATATACCACTACCCCAATCCCTAATCCCCAATCCCCAGTCCCTTTTACAAGAAATAATACTAAGGTTAGATCAGCTTGATTTATTTAAGAAATTAAACTCAAATATGCCCACTAGGCAGCTAGTTACCAGCTAGCTCCCAGTAGGACTNAACTGGTCGCGGCGAGGAGTCCCCCACCAGCCCCGTTGGTTGGTGGCGGGAGGAACGCCGCTCCGGTACTGGGTACTGGGTACTGGGTACTGGGTACTGGGAAATTGTTCCAAAATTTGGGAGGGGTTAAAGCAGAATTCCATAATTTTTCGTTTGATATACCACTACCCCAATCCCTAATCCCCAATCCCCAGTCCCTTTTACGATATTAGATACCCTATTTCTGACTTTGGCGAGACTGAAACGGCTGCTCTGGCAAAACTATATAATTTTCTTATGAAGAATAGAAAAGTTCACATTCTTCTAGTGGAAGACAGTTCTTATGATGCTCGCCTGCTACGCCAAAAATTCCCTCATAATGGTCATGAAGAATGGCAGATCGCACATGTAGAGCGGCTAAACGAGGCAATTGTTGCCTGTAAATCAGAACTTACCCTGTCCTTAAAGAACTCTACCTCACAAAGTATAGATGAACGCAGATTTGATGTTGTCTTGTTAGACCTTAGCTTGCCCGATTCTACTGGATTGGACACGCTAAAAAAATTCCAAAAAGCAGTAACCGATATTCCTGTTGTGGCGCTGTCAGACGTTGATGATGAAGAATTAGCATTGCAAACATTAGCACAAGGAGCGCAAGACTACATCGTCAAAGAGCAAATAACAACTGAAATGTTAGTGCGTGCCATTCACTATGCTATTCAACGAGGACAAATTTTTAATCAATTACGGGCGGACGAGCAACGCATTCGTGAAGCCCTCACCAAAGAACAAGAACTTAATCAATTAAAGTCGAATTTTGTGGCAATGGTTTCCCATGAGTTCCGTGCCCCTATGACTATCATTCGTACATCTGCCCAGCTACTTGAAAATTATAACCCTGAACTGACCGAAGAGCGTAGAGCTAAATACTTTCAGCGAATTCAAAGTTCTATCAACCAAATGGTTCAACTTTTAGATGAGGTTTTGTTCCTTAGTAAAACTGAAGTTGACAGAGTTGAATATCAACCTGCTCCCTTAGATCTCAAAAATTTCTGTCAGGAACTTACTGAAATTTTCCAACTTAATACAGAGGCTAAGCGCGAGATTATCTTTAATCACCAGGGAGAATGCACATTAGCCCAAATGGATGAAAACCTGTTAAGTTGCATTTTTACCAATTTACTTTCTAATGCAATCAAATACTCATTTCCAGAAAGCAAAATTTTGTTTGATTTGGTCTGTCAAGGAGATGTAGCAACTTTCCGGGTGCAAGACGAAGGGATAGGCATTCCTTACAAAGACCAAACGCGTCTGTTTGAAACTTTTTACCGTGCCAGAAATGTAGGTAAAATTCAAGGCACAGGGCTAGGGCTTGTCATTGTGAGAAAATGCGTGGATCTTCATGGAGGTGAGATCCGAATAAAAAGTAAAGAGGGAGTGGGAACAACCATTACCGTGAGACTACCAATGCACCCACCTGCGAACAGTGAAGAGTGAAGAGTTAAGACTGAAGAGTAAAGAGTAAAGAAAATTTTTTGCTCTTTACTCAGCACTCGTAACTCATAACTCTTTATTTAGGTTGAGGATTTGGTGTAGGACAAGCTTTCTTAACAAAATCACACTGATAAATGTAAGGTTCCTGCCAACTCAGAGGAATTTCTAGTAAATCTCTCGTTCCGGTCATCCCTTGTCCAATAAATAGTAATAAGGCGATGCTATTTAAAATTGTGTGGACGATGCGCCAGCGATTCGATCTATCTTTATAAATATCAGGAACAATTGCTAGGGAAAAAATCATCAGCAAGGCTGCGGCAATACCAAAGTAATAATGCGACCAATACCACTCATTTGTACGACGAAATACTCCATCCTGACAGCCGAGAATCACTAAACCTGCACCTGTTAAAGTAGCAAAAACTCCCCGCCACAGTGCTTGCTTAGCTCGATAAAGTAATACTAAAGAGGCAATAGTTGCAGCAAACATCAAAAGAATAAAAACGACTTGGAAAATCTCTTTATTCCACAATTGATTTTTGATAATATTTTTGCCAATTGGGTAGGATAACCCTACTAAAGCCAATCCGACAACTGCACCCGTTAGCCAATTTCCTAATCGCCTGTGTTCTACCCCCACAACAGCCGGAATTTTACTTTTTCCAGAATCTACGGTTTGCAGGCGACGCTGGCGTGTAGCCCAAGCAAAATTAACTACCATTCCAATCAGGGGAAAGACAAAAAAGACTGCGATCGCTGGATGGATAAGACCAAGAAAATCTGCAAGTTCCATAAAACACCTGTTTGCACAAACCTGGTTTGACTCAAAGAATTTCTGCGTTTTTACAGAAATACAAAACCGGAAAAATTATCATGAAAAACTCAAATTTGCGTAGCCAAATGTAGCATTGAACGCACGACGCTATATATCTCTACAGACTTAAAAATCTCTACAGACTTAAAATCTGCCAGTTTCACATTTTGAGGTATGACATAACGTTGACTACCTCTGATTTTTTGTAAGCAAGCAATACTTACGTAATCTTTCTCTTTTATACCGCATACTGCCGATGTTACATCTCTGGGACAGCGTAGGGTCAACAGAGTGCTAATATGAGCCAGTGCCAAATACTTCAACTTCATCGGTTTGAAATCCTCACATCCATCTCTAAGGACAATTTAAACCGTCTTCGCTGAAGCTAAATGAATTTAGGCTGAGAATTTCTTAAAAACTGGCGCTGTGCCAACGCAAATTTTTAATCAAATTTTCATTTTACAAGCACAATTTGCGTTTAACCTTAATTCTAAAGGCGAAACACTATTTACTAAATCTTAATATTTTGATATAAACTCTTATGTGAACTTTACACTATCTCCGTTGTTGAATGCTGTTTTTTATAAACCATGCAACTATCAAGCCTTAGGCAATGCAGGCAAGAATCAAGAATCATGAATGATAGGTGTGGTTTTCAAGGAGTATAAAAATGACCATTACACAGTTGAAAAAAAATAATGTAAGCCGTCTTCGCCAACGGCGTTTGGTCAAGAAACTCCGTTCTAGATCTTGGCTTCAATTACGAAAAGCAACACTGTTTCTATTGAGCATCGTTTTTTTATTCAGCATTATTGTAGCTGCATGGTTTGCTGGTGAAGACACAATCAGCGGAATTTTTGCTCAAATTCATGCTTTACAAGAAAACCCACCAATCTGGCTAGAAGTGCCAATGGTGAGGGAAAAATATTTACTAGCACCCACGATAGCACTGTTGCTAACAGTGTTATTGGTGATGAAAGTCTCTCCTCAGCCTCGTGTTTGGTCACAACGGCTCGTTGTTGGAATTTTAATTATCCTAACTTTAAGGTATATTCTGTGGCGATCGCTCTCTACCTTAAATCTTGTCAATCCGCTAAATGGGGTTTTTAGTCTAAGTTTCTTCTTGCTGGAAATGTTAATGCTATTTGGTGGCACTATCCAGCTATTTCTGATGTTAAATGTCAAAGACCGTCGCCGCGAAGCAGATGAGAAATCAGTTGCTGTTATCAATGGTGATTTCGTTCCATCTGTTGATATTTTGATACCAACATATAATGAACCTGCTTTTATTCTCAGACGCACAATTATCGGTTGCCAAGCCTTAGAATATGCCAAGAAATCAATTTATCTTCTCGATGATACAAAGCGTCCAGAAATCAAAAAATTGGCTTTTGAGTTGGGGTGTGAGTATGTAACGCGACCAGACAACAGCCATGCCAAAGCAGGAAATTTAAATCATGCTATTGCCAAAACTCATGGAGACTTGATTGCTGTTTTCGATGCTGATTTTGTTCCTACCAAAAACTTTCTAAGTCGTACAGTTGGTTTCTTTCAAGATAAAAAAGTAGCACTTGTACAAACGCCCCAAAGCTTTTACAATGCTGATCCTGTAGCCCGTAACCTTGGCTTGGAAAATATTCTTACCCCAGACGAAGAAGTATTTTACCGCCAAACTCAAGCTATTAAAGATGGCGCAGGTAGTATGGTTTGTTGTGGGACTTCCTTCGTTGTTCGACGCAGCGCACTCTTATCAGCAGGAGGTTTTGTTACCGAATCTTTGAGTGAGGATTACTTTACTGGAATTCGATTGTCTGCCAAAGGCTATCGTTTGGTTTATCTTAATGAAAAACTCAGCGCTGGTTTAGCAGCAGACAATATTGCTGCTTATGCAACTCAAAGATTACGATGGGCACAAGGTACACTTCAAGCATTTTTTATCAAATCTAATCCTTTAACAATTCCTGGATTAAACCTAATTCAAAGATTGGCTCATTTAGAAGGATTGCTACATTGGTTTGGTACTATTTCCCGTGTTTATTTTCTCCTCATGCCTTTAGCTTATTCATTTTTAGGCGTGATTCCTGTTCGGTCAAACGTAGCAGAGTTGTTGTATTTTTTCCTGCCTTACTATCTGGTTAATTTAACTGTGTTTACTTGGTTAAATTACCAATCACGCTCTGCTTTTTTATCTGATATTTATTCTATATTGCTGTGTGTTCCTACAGCATTCACTGTCATACAAGTCATGATAAATCCTTTTTCTAAAGGGTTTAAGGTGACACCGAAAGGAACAGCAAGTGACCGATTTTCTTTCAACTGGAACCTTGCCTTACCTCTGATAATTCTGTTTATCGCTAATGCCTTGAGTTTGTGGCAGAATGTGGGAATGTGCATGAATAAAGGTGCATGGTCTTCCACAGTTTCATCAGAAGTAGCCCTACAAATTAAAGGTATCAGCCTAGGTTGGTTATGGAGTGCCTATAATTTGATTATGATTGGCATAGCTCTACTGGTTTTTCTGGATGCTCCTAAACCAGATGTTTATGAATGGTTTGACTTGCGGCGAGTGGTGCGCTTAAGTATTGGCAAACAAAGTTTTTGGGGAGTGACTACAATCATTTCTGAGGTAGGTGCTGAAGTTGCTGTTACGCAGAATCCTCCTACTGATTTATCCAAAAATACGCCTATTAAACTAGAAATTGTAGAGGAAAATTTACAGCTTGAGGCAAACATTGTCCGCACTGGTTTTAAAGATGAATTTCCGACAGTGCGAGTGAAGTTTGAATCAGTCAATTTGAGACAACATCGTCGTCTTGTGGAAATGTTATTTTGTCGTCCTGGACAGTGGAAGCGCAACAACACACCAGGAGAATTTAGTTCGTTGTTGTTGATATTGAGAATTTTGCTGAAGCCGCGAATTCTATTTAATAGAAAGGTAGATGTGGGTGCAGTTGCTGTTTCTCAGATTTAAACACGTCTACACGCTTGAGGATGACTTTAGATTCCCGACTTCTTAAAGAAGTCGGGAATCTTTTTACGAATAATTTAGGATTGCTATATCACTTCTGAATCTGCCAAAGTTTACCATATGGAAAGACTTGCACAAGCTGTCCTTGTTCTGGCTTCAGTTCCTCAATAAATTTTTTAGAGGGTCGAAACACAAAAGGTTGTATGCTATCTGGTAATAAAGATTTGACATTTTCTAATTGCGGAGGTTGACTCAGCAGCAACAGTGAGACATCGTCATGCAGCAGGTAACTCATGGAAATCAAATCGCCTGTGTTTGTGTAGTCATCGCCAATTTCACTAATGACTACCGCAGACGAAGTAGCATTTATGCGCCGAACAACTTCAGCATTGAAATAACTCAAATCTCTGTTCCACCAAGAATCGGAAAAAGCGCTGACTGTGCAGGATGCGATCGCTCCACTTATAAGCAGGATCATAACACCGCGCCAGACTCGGCGTCCATCCAGAATTTTAGTTGCCAATAAGTAAGCAACAGCTAGTTGTATTCCTGGGTAGCAGGAAATCAGGTAGCGGCTGACTGCAGAACGTTTTCCTCCTAAAAGCAAGTCTGGTAACACCAACATCAAAAAAGGTACAAAAATTGAAGTCAGAATAAATAGCCAGGTTGCTCGACTCGTGCGACGGCATAATGTATATATTGCGATTCCAATGACTAGGATAACTGTCAATCGCAGCAGATAAGTCCAGACACTGTCAAAGCCAAAGTCTAAGTCTATAAACAGCGAACTAAAGCTGAGAATCCACAACTTTACAAGATAGATGAATTCCACATTGACCTTAGTCCAATCTGTAGTAGCAGATGCACGTTGGTAATTAGTTACCAGTACAATTATCCAGGGAAGATACAACAGAAGCGAGCAGAAAACTGCCAGAAAAAATTTGATAACTGCTTGGAAAGCTTTTGGTGCTTCTTGCTTTTTTCCTGTTATAAGTAACAGCAGGACATAGACTCCCTCACCAACTACTGTTAAACCAAAAAAGGGATGAGTATACCAACCTATTGTATTTGTCAAAATATACAATCCCCAGTTTTGCCATGTTGGTAAGCGTAAAGCCCGAAGTAGCAAAAAACTACTGCCAATGACAGTAGCAGTTAACAAACTATACTGTCTTGCTGTTTGAGCAAACAGAATATCAAAGGGAGATACAGCTAATAGCGTTGTTGCGAGTGTTGCTACTATATGTGAGGCAAAAAGTTCTCGTGCCAAAGCATACATCAAGGGCAATGCCAACAAGCTAAATAACACTGGCAAAGCACGCGATGCAGCCAGAGAACTGCCAAAAGCTTGCATCCAGAACCGTGCTATCAAAAAGTACAAAGGTGGATGCTGTGGATCTTCTATTGCTAAAGATTTGATTGTGTCTGCTGGAGTACTCCCTGCTTTTATCTGCTGATACTTCTGCAACTGTGGTGCTGGAACTATGCGATTTTGAAAAAGTTCTTGGTCTATTTCGTCACGCGTGAAGCCTGCTGCTCGCATCGATGTATAAACTTCATCGTGCCAGTAAACTTTTTTATCAAGATTAAAGAAGTGAAAGAATCCACCCACCACTAATAGGAAGATAATGATAAACCGTAACCATCTTGAAGCGAGTATCGAATACTTCATCAAAAGGTTCTCCAAAAGCTTTTTAAAATTACGTAATTATAAATAAACTTAATCCTGTAACGAAACTCAAAAGATATAAGTCTATAGCAGTTCTTAGTTGAGTGCAATACATCAAGAAATAAAAATCACAGATGGAGACAGATAAACACAGATGAACTATCTGTGTTTATCTGTGGTTTTATTTTCATGTACTTGGCTTTTACAAGAGGTTTCTTCTTGATAAATATCGGTTGAAAGGATTATATTACCATGAAAACTGGATTTATAAATAAAATTTAAATACGTAGGGTGTGTTAATGTAATGGAACGCACCATCATAATTTTTTAGGCATATTTTTTACTGAATGAAAGTTTTGCTACTTTCCATAGTGAGTAATATTTGTCACCGTAAACTCTCTTGATTTTAAACTTATACTTATTTTCAATTCCTTTACGTAAAGTGCTTGAAGGATTAAGCAAAAACACATCAGTGAAACCCTTGGGAATTTTGGGAATATTTTTGTCCTTGACCAACAAAAACCGTACTTTTGGCTCTACAAGATAACTAAGAGAAAATACATTTCCATAATTAATTCCAAAAGAATCACTCATCAACAGTGGACGAGAAGCCTGATTGAGAATTGTGGCGACTTCTGTGTTACCAGAACTGACACCCTTACTTGACCAAGTTTCTGCTTGGGAACTCACTGCACAAGAAACTACACCACCCATAATCACCAGCACTAATACCGTCTGCCAAATTCTCCGGAGTAAAATAATCCCATCATATAGCTGATAAGCGAACAGATAAGTAACTGCTAGTTGAATACCTAAAAACGAAGGTATTAAATATTCCTCTGCTGTTGAGCGCGTTCCTCCAAAAATCAAATCTGGCAGCATTAAAGGTATTGCTGGCACAGTAATTAATAACACGATAAATAACCATATTTTTGGGTGGGTTGTACGACAAAGAATATAAATTGAGTATCCCACTAAGATTAAAAAAATATAGGAAATTGCATAGCTGAGGGGATTTTCTGAGCCAAAGTTTAAATCAAAAAAAATACGGCTTAAGTTGATTAGCCAAGATTGAATTAAAGCCAATGGTGCTAATTTTCCTGTTGTTCCCGCTGTTTTACGATGAAATTGCAATAGGTTGGTAAGAATAACTAAAATCCACGGAGTAAAGGCTAAAAAACCTGCGAGTGATGCTAGTGTGTAAATTTCGACTTTTTTAGTCCAGCGAAATTCTGTAGTTGCCATGACATAAATTCCATGAGCAACCGCTACGAATCCAGTTAACAAAGATGTATAAAGACTGAGTGCGAAAGTGAGTGTATAAATTCCCCATGCCAAGGTGCGATCTGGTAATCGCTGTTCTGATTCTAGTCGCAAAGCTTGCAGCAAAGAAGCGCTGGAAAGTAATATCGTGACGAGCCAAAGAATATATTCCCGTGCTTCCTGGGCGTAGATGAGATGAATCGGGGAAATTGCTATAAGTGCGATCGCCACAAAAGGGACTGAAAACGGCACGTTAAATAATTCTCGACACAGCCAATAAAAGCAGGGAAATACAAGCAAGCTAATAATGACAGACAAACTTCTGATAGCTGTCACCGAAGTGCCAAAGATTTGCGCCCACAATCGTGCTATAACGTAATAAAGCGGTGGATGGTGAGGGTCTTCTATTGCTAAAGATTTAACTGTATCACCTAAATTTTTATCAGGGTTAATACGCTGGAACTTAGCAAAAGCTTCCTTATTAACGACACGATTATTAAAGATTTGCCGCCGGACTTCTGTCGTTGTATAACCAGAAATCCGCAATGAGGTGTAAGTTTCATCGTGTCCATAAACTTTGCCGTCAACATTGAAGAAGCGAAAAAAGATACCTACCACTAACACCACGACAATTAGAAACCGCAACCAATTTGGAGCGAGTTTGATATGGCGCATAATTTGGTTTCTAAATAAGTTGTTAAAATCACCCAGTCAAGCGTTCAAACTACCTGTCTTAGTTCGTAAGCTTAAATGCGACTCGGAATTTAGCAACGCTATTATAGGTGAAATTTGCATGAAAAACTGCTCATTCTCACAAAAACCACACAACAGCGTAACGCGAAGCTCAAACCTCTGCTACTCATCCTTAAGCCAATCGTTGTGAAGACCACGGTAGACTGTGATTAGCTCTGAGCTTTTGGGTTAATTCATTCTATGCTGAAATTCCAAAAATTAATATTGAGGTGATATCTATGCCGATGTTGGAATTGACAGTTGAGCAGATAATTGAATTAGTAAAGCAATTGCCGCCACAGGATAAGTACGCGGTATTGCACGCTATCAAGACTGAGCAGAATGCTTGGTGGGAAGAGAGGGTGACACGTGGAGAGCAGGAGATGCGCCGCATAACTGCAGAACGGGGACTAGATTGGGACAAAATGAGTGAAGAGGAACGAGAGGCGTTTGTAGATGATCTGATGCATGAGGATTCGTGAATACTTACGTTGTAGTGTTTGACACCAATATTTTGTTTTCTGGATTGGGTTGGCGAGGAAGTCCGTTTCGCTGTCTGGAACTGGCACGAGAAAGACAAGTGATATCCGTGACGTGCCAAGAAATATTAGCAGAGTTAGAGGAAAAATTACGACTTAAACAGAATATGTCGGTCACTGAAGCGGCTCAAGATGTGGCTCAAGTCCTTTCTTTCTCACGTCTGGTAACAATTAACAACACCCTCAAGGTTGTCGCCGATGATCCCGATGATGATATGGTTTTAGAATGTGCGGTAGTGGGAGGTGCAAATTACATAGTCTCGGGTGATCGCCATCTCCTATCGTTAGGCTGTTATCAGGATATCGCGATCGTCAGCGCGGCAAATTTCCTCGCTTTAGTTTCTCATGCCTGATTTTAGAACACAGGCAAGGGCAATCAATCGCATTCACACTGACTGTCACACAAAAGTGCGATCGCATTCTACCCCAGTTGACCAAAACAAGTGCGCCATACGCAATCCCTTTGAGTTTGTCCGTGCTTTCCTTAGGGATTGTCAGCCTTTAAGCAATGCAGGCTCAACGTTTCGCAAATATCATCAAATATACCAACCACCCCACCCCCAAACTTAACTCAGAAGTTGCAGCCAAAATTAGAAAGGTGTGAAATCGGCTGAAGGACTGTAGTAATCTGTCCCTAGTCACACTCACTATCACAGCCACAGCCACAGCCACAACCACCACAGCCATAACCACAGCCATATTCACAGCCACAGCCACAACCACCACAGCCACAGCCACAGCCACAGCCTTAGCCATAGCCACAGCCTTAGCCCCAGCCCCAGTCAGAGCGTCAGCCAAAATCATCACAACCACAGCCGCAGCCCCAGCCAGAGCCATAGCCACAGATCCACTCACAGCCAAAACCCAAAGGGGGGCAGAGCAAAAGGCTAAGAGCCAGCCTGTCTGTACGTAGGTAATGAATACTATTATTAGCGACCCCCAAGGGATAATTTTTGTGTTTCGGGTATCTGGTTTGCTAAGCTGTGGTGGGGGGACTGACAGGTAGATTGTCTCTTTAAGCTCTGACCTGGGGACTGGCGAAGAGATAACTTCTACCTTATGATCTGGCTCAACAGTCGGTGGAGTTATGACTTCTGGTCGTTCTAACAATTTAAGCCACTCCTGCATTGACTGAGGGCGATCGCTTGCCTTAAGTGCCATCCCTTTGAGAATTGCCTCATTCACGCGATCGCTGATCCGCCCCTTAAGCTGCTTTGGTGGTACTAATCGCTCGCCATCATCTCTATCTAAGGCAGTTGGAGGCACTATTCCAGTCACCATAAAATACAGCGTTGCCGCTGTAGCATAAACATCCGTATATTCTCCCCGTTTACGGCGTTTAAAATACTGCTCTAAGGGCGCAAAGCCGTGAGACACCACGTCTGTATGAGTTTGTGTGTGGTTATAAGTAAACTCCCGTGCAGCGCCGAAATCAATTAAGACAGCTTCAGACCTATCATAACGCCGCATAATGTTGCGTGGTTTCACATCCCGATGCAACAAGCCATTGTTGTGAACTTCAATCAGCGCTTCACCAATCTGCCAAATGTACTGTAATGCATCGGCTTCCGACAAAATACCCTCCCTGTCAACGTAACTTGCTAAAGTTTCCCCCCAGATGTACTCCATCACCATGCACCACAACGGCTCCTCTAGGAATAAGTCGTGAACCGATACAATATGAGAATGCTCACATTGATGGAGCCTTCGCGCCTCATTTTCAAATTCTTGCTGGCATTTGGCAAAGTTACGGCTGTCTTGCACCATTTTGTTCACGGTTTTGATAGCAACCAACAGCCCGCTGCTAGTTGTGGCTAGATAGGTAATGCCACAGCCCCCCCTTCCCAGAACCTTTTCAATTATGTACTGACCACCTTGCAACCGCTTACCTTCTACCCATTCCATAACCAAAATTGTTAAAATAACTGATTTTATGGTATAATGCTACTTTTATAAAGCAAGAGCTACCGTTTTGTTGGTTTTGTTTGTACTTGTGGCGTAGCGGCTGGTGTAGGATTGGAAGCAGGCGGTGAGTCAGGTTTGACAATAGGCATCACCCATGCTGCAACTGCTGCTAATACGCCTGCAACTGATGCCACTGCTGTCCAGAAAAGCATTGCTTCCCATTTCCACACCTTTGTAACAGGTGGTGGTTGTTGGTCAGGAGCAACACTTGTCAATCCCAATAACTCCAGCCATTCCCGCACTGTCTGAGGGCGGTCTTTGGCTTCTAGCTGCATTCCTGCAAGGATAGCTCGATTGGTGCGATCGCTAATCTGAGGATTAATTTCCTTAGGTTGAACTAAACTAGCATTGGCAAACTTGCGCTCCTTAGCACTTGTAGGCAATTGTCCCGTCAAGAGAACATACAGCGTCGCCGCCAGAGAATACACATCCGTAAACGCTCCTCGTTTGGCGTTGCGTAAGTACAATTCAGGTGGGGCAAAACCCTCAGCGGCATCACCAGCACGGGTCATAGTTAGATCGTGGTCAAATTCCCGTGCTAGCCCAAAATCAATCAACACCGCTTCTGATTTAGCGGCTCGCACCATAATATTTTCTGGTCTAACATCCCGATGCACTAAATTATTACTGTGAACTACGCTCAGCGCCTCACCAATCTGCCGGATATAGCGCAGCGCCTCTGCCTCTGGCAATTTAGCTTGGGCGCGGTGAGCTAGATTCGTCCCCTCAATGTACTCCATCGCAATGCAGCGCAGCCCTGCCTCTTCAAAAGAATCCTCAACCTCAACTATGTGGCGATGTTTACACTTAGCTAGTTTGAAGGCTTCTTCGGCAAAATTGCGCTGCCACCTCTCGAACTCTGAGGGGTCATTTAGCACCTGATCGTTGAGAGTTTTGATTACATGACCATTGCCATTTCTATCCCTAGCCAGATAGGTAATGCCAAAGCGTCCCCGCCCTAACTCAGTCTCGATAGTGTACTTACCACCCTTCAACTTTTGCCCAGTATTCAAAGCCATTGTTGACAACAACCAGCGCTTGCGTTAATTCTGACACAAAAATATTTAGCAAGGCTTGATACTGTGTCTCTTTGTGCCTTTGTGCTTTGCTAGTGAAATTATGGGTAAGGAACTATATAAGTGAATTAAATAGCAAGCTTGCTACGGAGGCTCAGAGATTAAAAGCGATCGTACTACTTGTCTTGCTCGCGAACCTGAAGTGCGAATATAGATTGAGCAAAGCTATTACAGGTAAAATTTCCTCTGTGAATATTTAGCCCTAGCATAGTATCATGCCAGTCATACGAACTTTTTCCGGTGCTTCCTGGGAATCAAAAGTAGGCTACTGTCGAGCTATCAGAGTCGGAAAACAAATTTATGTTTCTGGTACAGCACCAGTTGATGAAGCGGGAGGAGTGTTTGCTCCTGGCGATGCCTACGCGCAAGCAAAACGGTGTTTTGAAATTATCCACAAGGCTTTGCAAGATTTAGGTGCAGACACAAGCTGTGTGGTGCGGACTCGTATGTTTGTTACAGATATTACCCGTTGGGCTGAATTTGGACAGGCGCATCAAGAATTTTTTGGTGAGAATCCGCCTGCTACAACAATGGTGGAAGTCAAATCCCTAATAAATCCGGAGATGTTGATAGAGGTAGAAGCAGATGCAGTTTGTGCCGACGTCGTGTAGCCCTTCTGTTTGTGTCCCCTCCTCGCTTGCGGGGAGGGGTTAGGGGTGGGGTCATGCGAATCTATGATTTAATTAGCATGACTGGCACTACTGTAGCGAATCCTGGTTCCTGCCCACAGCAACTTCTCTCGCAGCGTCTGATAATACGAGTTGTTCTCCCGTAGAATAATAAACTTAGCCCAATAATCCGCCATCCTTACATCAACACGGTGTCCGGGCCAAATGGAAGTCGCCAAGACCCCATCCATCCACAACTTAGTACTCAAATCGTAATCCCCCAAGGGCCAAATACTGACAACACAACCAGGGGGTAAGACCAAGGGACGACTCGAAAGACTCATCGGACAAATGGGAGTGATGGTAATCGCTTCCATACCATCATGTATTATCGGACCATTTGCAGACACGGTGTAACCTGTGGAACCAGTGGGAGTAGAAATAATCAGCCCGTCTCCCTGATATTGATCGACCACTTCACCATCAATTTCCATTTCTAGGACTGAGGTAATCATGCGGTCAGCAGAAGCGGGTCTGACAGACATTTCATTTAAAGCGAGGTAACGTTCAGAAACTGGTTCCAAATTTGTGCTATTCCCCTCGAACACTGCGGCTTGCAACATCATCCGCCGCTGAATAGCATAACGGTCTTCAAACAGCCGGTCCCAAACTCGTTCAGTATCTTCAAACTCTTCTACAGACTCAGTTAAAAACCCCAGATGACCTCCCACGTTCACTGCTAGTATTGGGATGCCAGCTGGGGCTAGATGTCTTGCTCCAGTTAAAACAGTACCATCACCGCCAAGTACCAACGCGAGATCAATGGGTTGCCCTGCTGAAGCCAAAAAGACCGGATATGGGTTATCTTTTGGTCCACTTGGTCCCATCAAAACGTGGCATTGGCGATGTTCGAGTTGCTTAGCACAGATTTCTGCCCAGCGTTTACTTTGGGAATCTCGTGCTTTATAAGCAATAATGACTTGCTTGAGATCCACAGAATTACCACTTCAGGAGATTAAACTGCTCCATATCAACAGTATCGCGGTTGCGATAGATGGCAAGTACGATCGCCAAACCTACCGCCGCCTCAGCTGCTGCTACGGTGATCACGAATACGGTGAATACCTGACCCTTAATTGCTGTTGAGTCTAGAAAGTTAGAAAACGCCATTAAATTCAGATTAACGGCATTGAGCAGCAACTCAATTGACATCAGCACTCTTACGGCGTTCCGGCTGGTAATTAAGCCATAGATGCCGATGCAAAATAAAGCTGCTGCAAGTAATAAAAAGTACTGGATTGGCATGAATCTTGCTGTTCCCCTTGTCAGTGATCAGTTATCAGTTATCAGTTATCAGTTATTCAGTCATCAGTTATTCAGTTATCAATTATCAGTTTGCGCTGTTTACTGATAACTCTTTACTGAATATTGCTTACTGAATATTGCGGCTTGATTCACCGATTGATACCAGTTCTCTGGGGCGTTCTGGTAACGTCAAAACTTGCTGTTGTTCTGCAGAAATGACCTGTTCAGGCAGATACTCGCGACGTGCCAAAATGATCGCGCCCACCATTGCTATCAACAGCAAAATGGAAGCTAGTTCAAAAGGCAGTAAAAAGTCACTGAAGAAATGTTGACCAATTAACACAATCGTGTTACCAGGAGGCGTAGCAGTAGACAGTGACCAAGGAGTTGTTAACACCATCGTACTTAAAAGAGCAAACAATCCCAGACTGACTACACCCGTGAGTGCTTTACGTACCCAAGCGGTGGGGAAGGGCGTAAAAGCTTGCCGCTTGTTTACCAACATAATGGCAAACAAAATCAATACGTTCACTGCACCAACATAAATGAGCAATTGCGCTGCTGCTACAAAGTCAGCATTTAGCAACAGGTACAGCCCAGAAATGCTAGCAAATACACCTGCCAGCGTAAAGGCAGAATAGACGACGTTGTCAAACAGCACCACACCCAGCGCTGTTGCAATCAACATCAGTGCTAGTATGCCAAAACAAACAACCTGTACTCCTTCCGCTAGATTCACTGTTTTTTATCCTCAGTCATTTGTTAATTGTAGAGACGCGCCATAACGCGTCTCTACATTTGTTGACGATTGGTGTTTAGTGGTGAGTCGCTCTTGTTTTCTACTAACAACTCACCACTAACTACTACCATTTACTTTTCCTGTCCCACAAGGTCTTCTGGACGCGCACCTGGGCGAGGTGCATCAGCAGCTACATCGTGGGGATTCATAACGCCTTTGGGTAGGTAAACGAGTTCGCGCAACGGCGTGACCATTGGATCGTTAGTGACCTTATAAGGCAAACGACCAAGCGCTACGTTATCGTAGTTTAATTCATGGCGATCGTAGGTGGAAAGCTCGTAATCTTCTGTCATTGATAAACAGTTAGTTGGGCAGTATTCCACGCAGTTACCGCAGAAGATACAAACTCCAAAGTCGATGCTATAGTGATTGAGCTTTTTCTTTTTGCTTGCCTTATCGAATTCCCAATCCACTACAGGCAGGTTGATCGGACAAACCCGAACACAAACTTCGCAGGCAATACACTTATCAAACTCAAAGTGAATCCTACCGCGAAACCGTTCACTAGGAATGAGTTTCTGGTAAGGGTACTGCACGGTGACTGGACGCCGCTGCATATGGTCGAAGGTAACAGACAAACCCTGACCAATGTAACGACCAGCTTGGACCGCTTCTTTGGCGTAATCACCAACTTGTTTAAGGAACTTTAACATTTTTCGTGTCTCTCTCTCTTTTTATGTAATAGGTGATTAGGGATTGGGGATTAGGGATTGGGGATTAGGGATTGGGGATTAGGGGTTAGGTAATTCCTAGTCCCCAGTCGCCAGTCGCCAGTCCCCAATTCCCAGTCGCCAGTCCCCATTCGCCAGTCCCCAGTCCCTATTACCCTCCGAAGGCAACGGGAAAGGCAAGTTTCAGGGCTGCAGTGAGTAGCAAGTTAACCAAACCAACAGGCAGCAAGAACTTCCATCCTAAATCTAGCAATTGGTCAATCCGAACCCGTGGCACTGTCCAACGCAATAGGATTGCCAGAAAGACGAGGAAGTATGCTTTGAGTACGGTCATGGTGATTCCCAAGGCGGCGGTGACAATCTGCAAAACAGGATTTATTTCGCTGACTCCCAACCAACCAGCTATCAAGTTAATGGGAATTGGAAAATCCCAACCGCCTAGGTATAAAACTGATACCAGCAGGGCAGAAAGTACTAGGTTAACGTAGGAACTCAGATAGAACAGAGCGAATTTCATGCCAGAGTATTCGGTCTGATAACCGGCAACCAGTTCCTCTTCTGCTTCGGGCAAGTCGAAGGGCAACCGTTCGCATTCAGCAAGGGCGGCTATCCAAAAGATGATAAACCCGACTGGTTGACGCCATACGTTCCAGCCAAGAATGCCGTAGCCAGATTGCTGATTGACGATGTCAATGGTGCTGAGGCTATTCGACATCATGGCGATCGCCAGCACCGCTAGTGCCAAAGGAATTTCATAGCTAATCGACTGTGCTGCAGCCCGCAACCCTCCTAAGAGAGAGTATTTGTTGTTAGATGCGTAACCAGCCATCAACAAGCCAATTGGTGCAACGCTAGACAAGGCAATCCACAACAAGACCCCCATCCCAACATCTGTAATCACCAGATTCTGCCCAAACGGCACAATCAAATATGACAGAAATACTGGAATCGTCACGATGATTGGACCAAGAGTAAACAGCCAGCGGTCAGACTGAGCTGGCACCACATCTTCTTTAAAAACGAGCTTGAGACCATCCGCCACAGGAGCCAGCAAACCCAAAGGACCAATATATTCAGGACCAATCCGCTGCTGTGCTGCTGCCGAAATCTTCCGTTCTAACCAAACACAAGTCAGCACCCCCACAGTGGCACCAATAATCATCAAAATCATTGGCAGTGGCATCCAAATTGCCTTGGCTGTACCAGCGCTCAATCCTAAATCCCTAAGGGAGTCAATAAAAGTTCCTTGCAGATCAATTCCTGAATTCATGTGCTTTTGCTCTTCAAGTCATCAGAACACTGTCATTTACAACTATCCACGCTTGTTAATAACTGTAAATTTGCTCATAAAACCTTGGGGGGAAGTGTGGAAACCCGAGCCATGACGGCACGGGACAAAATTTAAGATTTTTTGCAATTCCCATGCCTAGTATATCGTTGCATGGTTTTTGCCCCTTTAGCTAGACGAGAATTTCTACCTATAGTAAGGATTAGGATTCCCTAATAAAGGGACTGGGGACGGGCGATTGGGGACTGGGAAATTCCCTATTCTTTGAGTTGGGGATTGGGGACTGGCGATTGGGGACTAGGAAATTCCCTATTCTTTGAGTTGGGGATTGGGGACTGGCGATTGGGGACTAGGAAATTCCCTATCCCTAATCCCTAATCCCTAATCCCCAATCCCTAATCCCTAATCCCTAATCCCTCTAACGCTGCTCGATGGGAATGTAAGGAACACCATGCTTACCGTTGTAAACCTGGGTAGGACGGAAAATTCGGTTTTCTTCTAGCTGTTCTTTCCAATGTGCTAACCAACCGGCTACACGGGCGATCGCAAATATTGGTGTAAACAAGTCTGTAGGAATTTCCAATTTTCTATACACCAAACCTGAGTAATAGTCAACATTAGGATAAATTCCTTTGTGACCCAGTTTTTCCTCCACCACCCTTTCCATTTCTAGGGCGATGTCATAGTACTTGTCATGCCCAAATTTGGCAAACAGTTGTTCCGCTAAGTCCTGCAAAATTGTAGCGCGTGGGTCTTTCACTTTGTACACACGATGTCCAAAGCCCATAATTTTGGCTTTGCGTTCCAGACAGTCCTCAATGTAAGGACGCACATTTTCCACAGAGCCAATTTCTTCCAACATCTGAATGACTTCTTCGTTTGCTCCACCATGCAGCGGTCCTCCTAACGTTCCCACAGCACTAGCGACCACTGCGTATGGATCAGTGAGAGTAGACGCCGTTACCCTAGCACTGAAGGTGGAGGCGTTCATCGTATGTTCCGCATGAAGTATCAAGCAGATATCAAAAATCCGCGCCGCCAGTGCATCAGGTTCTTTCTCATTGAGCATATACAGAAAGTTGGCGGAATAGTCCAAGTCATCACGGGGACGTACTGCATCGTTGCCATTTCGCATCAACTGGAACGCCGCCACCATTGTCGGAATCTTTGCTATCAGGCGAACAACTGCATCCCGAATGTAAATAGGGTTATCCAAGTCGCGGCGTGCATAAAATAAGCCCAACGCAGCCGCAGAGGCTTGCAGCGCATCCATTGGGTGACCGCTTTCGGGAAAACATTTCATCATATCGCTGATGCGATATTTAATCCGCCTGTGAGAACTAACTTCATACTCAAATGCTGCCAGTTCTTCTGCTGTGGGCAATTCACCCCAAATGAGAAGATAAGCAGTTTCCAGAAATGTACTTTTTGAAGCTAATTCCTCAATTTGGATGCCACGATATTCTAGTATTCCCTTTTGCCCGTCAACATTGCTAATACTGGATTGGGCGGCGGGGATGCCATCCAATCCAGGCTTGAATTCGCACACCATCATGGCAACACCATCTGCTTTTTTGTGAAAGATTTTTTCAGGCTAACTTACCAGAAATTTTTGTTGCCATAACAGTAACCGTTTCCTTTGAAATTCTTTCAAAAACGTTACACTACTATTAGAGCAAGTACTTGGGTGGTGTCAACCAATACATCTGACTACGACCCAGAGGAGAGCCTTTTTCTGGTAGTTTTACCCCAATCATACCCGCTTTTTTCAGGACTAACGTTCCTTTCGCTTGTCCCCATAAGAGAATTTCTGCCCAAGCACTCAAATCGGGTTCATGTCCTACCAAAGCAAGTTGGGTTTGGGGTGAATAATTTCTTGCTTCCAACCAGTCTACAACCCAACTATCAATACGACCATCAGGAGCAAGGTAGGTACATTCCTCTAGTTTAGAACTCAATCCAGCAGCTATGAGGATTTCTGCTGTTTGCCGAGCGCGAACCAACGGACTTGTGGCAATCAAATCGAAATGCAAACCCAACTTTTTCAGGCGTTGGGCAACTTTCTCTGTTTTTTGCCGCCCTTCTTTCGTGAGCGATCGCTCTTCATCTTTGATATCTGGTCGCCTTTCTTCAGCTATACCATGACGAATTAAATAAAGTTCCACAATTTGAGTCCTAAGTCCTGAGTGCCGAGTCGTTAGGAGCGATCTTCGCGTGAAGGGGAAAGAAAGCCATTGAGCCAGGGATTGAGCCAGGGAAGGAGGGAAACTTTCCATACTCCCTCACTCCCTCGCTCCCTCACTCCCTCACTCTCATTTACTCCGGCTGTATCGGGTTATCTCTCGGATTCACTAATCTCAGCAGCTTCTGCTTAATCTGAGAATCGAAAACTTCCCATTTCATTTTCGCATAACCAGAATTTTCATTACCCCCAGATAAGAAACCCATTGGAATTTCAAATCCACCTGCGCTTGTTCTTCCACCACCGAAAAAGCGTCCGCTGCTATCTTGTCCAAACGCTTCTTTGATGAACTCATCCGGGTCAAGGGTAAGTTTGGTGGTTCTTAAAGAACCAATCACCACTTCTAGTTCTTCATCTTCATCGTGAACAATACCGTACACCACAGCAGTGTGGACGTTTTCTTCTGTCACTAGAAAATCTGCCGCTTGGGGGATGGCATCGCGGTCGTCATAGCGTAAGTAACCTACACCAGCAATCGAAAAGTTATTTTGCACAATGCGGTTTTTGAGCGATCGCTCTATAACGTCCATGACTCGCTTAGAACGATTCGCTTGCAGTACCGCATTTAGCAACTGCGCGTCATAAAATCTACTTAGATACGCTGCTGCCATAAAGTCTTCTTCCTGTGCTTGCATCAGTCTATTAGTATCTGATCGCAAGCCGTGCATCAAGGCAGTCGCACATTTGACGTGTTGATTTATACTGCTATCTAGAGTTAGTAACCCCGCCTGTAGGTATTGGGTAAAAATCGTTGCTGTTGCCCGTACAAAGGGACGGACATCAAAAAATTCTGATTTCAGGTCAGTTTGTAAACTGTGGTGGTCGATCACCGCCACTAATGGTATTCCTGCCTGTTCCACTACAGGTAATAACTGAGAAGTGGTTCCTTGGTTATCAACCAGTACGAAACCTTGGTAGCATGATAAATCCTTGCTTTTCAGTGTTTGTAGTGTCCAACGCTGGACGGGTAAACCAGTCAGCTTGACTAATGCAATATTTTCTTGGTGACTCAATGCACCAGCGTAAACGATGTCACATTTTATATCGTATTGCTGAGCAATTAACTGATAAGCCCAAGCAGAGGATAAAGCATCAGGGTCAGGAAAATCTTGAAGAATTACCAACTGCCGTTCTTGTTTGTGTACAAGAAACGTATTACGCAGCTCTTCTGATTTCTGATTTACCAATGAATTGTGACGCTGACTCAGAAAATTGCCCGATTCACCCGTCAATGCCGTGCCTGACTGCTTAGTGAGTGGAACTTCAACTGAATCTTTGTCTATTTCTGCATCGTCTGGAATTAAGTCACCTATCAACGGCAAACTCTCAATCTGAGTAAGGGAAGAATTAAAATGCATACGAAACGTTTTTATAAGTGTGAGGCTCCTTTTTTGTTCAGAAAGACTATCTACTTGTCATTCACTATTTCTGCCACACTTTATGATCTTCGCAAAAATTTCAGATCTTGGCTTTATATCTGCCAGTCTATTTTTTGTTAAGAATCTATGCTCAATGACTAGCAAGGAAAACCCCTTTAGCATTGACCGCTGATTTTTTTGGCAGATTTAAATGCACCCTGCTTGTTTTGGCGTTGATTTGTGCTATATTAGCGAAGTTGCTTCAAGCGGGTATGCATTTTCTCCGGTTCTATCAGCTTCCATTTAAGTCCTAGGGAAGCCGTAGACCAGTGAAAACCACCAAGCAAAGCCAATAACGCAAAAAACTGACAACTGCGAGGCTTTTTCAAACAACGCTGAAATTGTCAGAGTCCAATAACATATTTTTGCCACTCTTGATGCATACCACTTTTGAGATGTTTGCTAACCTCAAAGTATAAACTGCTGTAAGGTCGGCGTGGAGGATGACGCAACATCATGTGAGCTTCACTAGGCGTGCGATTTCCCTTCTTCACATTACAGCGGACACAGGCTGTAACGATGTTTTCCCAAGTATCGCCGCCGCCACGCGATCGCGGAAACACATGATCCAAGGTTAAATCATCTCCTGTGTAACCGCAATACTGGCAAGTGTGACCATCGCGATGCAAAAGATTCCGACGAGTCAAAGGAATCTCCTTGTAGGGAACGCGCACGTAGTGGCGCAACCTAATAACAGTCGGAAGCGGAAAATCCGAGTAGAGTTGCTTATTGTTGAACTCTACCCGCTCAGCTTTGCCTTTGATCAGTAAGACCACAGCTCGCCGCCAGCTCGTGATATTGAGCGGTTCGTAAGAGGCGTTTAGAACTAAAACCTTCCCCATTGATTAGCGCTCAAGCTATTAATTTTACATATATTAACACAATTACATTCATCTTTGGTGATGAAAAAAAATTATACATCTTGCAATAGTTAGAAATACAAAGAGTCAAAACTTAAGACTCAACACTTCATTGGTTATTCTCTACTTGCTTTTTGCTCCCCACCCGCAGTTCTTGAGCGTGTGCCGATTTTAGAATGAAATGTAAACTTCTAGATTATCAAGATTGGGCTTTTAGCCATGCGAATAATTTAGATGATCTAGAAGCAAAAAGAGTGGTGTGATAGGAGTAAGTCAAGATGTTGAGCCAAGAGCAAACCGACCGTGTCAGCTTTAATCTGCCGTGTGACACCTATGCTTGGTTATCCCAACGTGCTTGGGTAGAAATTGATTTATCAGCATTGTCGTACAATGTCAAGCAGCTTTTAAAGATACTGTCACCGCGCACTCAACTGATGGCAGTGGTCAAAGCAGATGCCTATGGACATGGAGCAGTTACAGTCGCCCAAACAGTGTTAGAATCAGGGGCGAGTTGGCTGGGAGTCGCTACAGTTCCAGAAGCAATCCAATTACGAGAAGCCGGAATAAAAGCTCCGATTTTGATTTTAGGTGCAAGCCACACGAGCGAGCAAATTCAGGCGATCGCCCAATGGAAACTTCAGCCAACAATTACAAGCCCCAAGCAAGCCCTGGTATTTTCTGACACGCTCTTAACCATCAATCACAAGACTCCCGTACCTGTACACATCAAATTAGATACGGGGATGTCCAGGTTAGGAACAAATTTTCGGGAAGCGGCTGAGTTCGTTCAGCTTGTGCAACGCTTACCTCATCTTGCCATTGCTAGTATATATTCTCACTTGGCAACGGCAGATAGTCCTGACCCCACAATCATGAAACAACAGCAACAACGGTTTGAGCAAGCAATTGCCCAACTTAGGACAATAGGTATAGAACCGCCTTGTCTGCACTTGGCAAATTCAGCTGCTACACTTACCGACAAAGCATTGCACTATGATATAGCGCGTGTAGGTTTAGCTGTATACGGACTCTACCCAGCAGATCATTTGCGTTCATGCATTGACCTAAGACCAGTTCTGCAAGTAAAAGCGCGAGTCACGCAAGTAAAAAACATCGCCCCTGGAACTGGCGTCAGCTACGGTCATCAATTTATTGCCCCACATGAACTCCGCCTAGCCGTGGTAGGAATTGGTTACGCAGATGGAGTTCCTCGCAATCTTTCCAATAAAATGCAAGTGTTAATTCGCGGTCAACGGGTGCCACAGATTGGCACAATTACAATGGATCAGTTGATGCTAGATGTGAGTGCATTACCAGATGTACGAGAAGGTGAAGTCGTCACCTTACTTGGAACACAGGAAAAAGAACAAATCTCTGCTGAAGATTGGGCAAACCAATTAAATACAATTTCTTGGGAAATTCTCTGCGGGTTCAAGCACCGCTTGCCTCGTGTTGCTGTACCCTAGTCAAAACTGGTTATGGGCTTGGGGTTGGTGGTTAGTAGATACTCAAACAACTGACCACTAATGAGACTTTGTAAAAACTAGGCTCAAAATGTCTCAATTGTATAATTGGCAAGGTTTTTACATTGATTAAGCTTCTTGTGTTGTTGTAACTGGGTTTTTTGGCACTTTTACCAAAGGTGACGTATTTGGCTTATCTACAAAGGCTTTCAGGCGCTTGTTATGCCAGAAAATTCTAAAGTCCCACTAACAACTAACCGATACATATTGCAAGAAATAACTTTATTATGATAGGATTATAAACTGATGCGGATGTGGCGGAATTGGCAGACGCGCTAGATTTAGGTTCTAGTACCGCAAGGTGTGAAGGTTCAAGTCCTTTCATCCGCACTTTTATATATGATCTGAACAGACACGAGAGTTTGCCTGTGGAGTCTTCTGTTGCAAACAGGTAAACGTTAAACCCGGTTAGATTCAGTTATCACTGTTTTAAGTAAGTTTGACTAGGTTTTACAGAATACCTCTAGTCTTTTCCGTCATAGAAAGTGAATTTGTATAAAAAGCGAGAAGCGTATAAGCTGCAACGTAAAAACAATTAATCTTTTTTTTAAATAATTATCAATTGAATCCACAACTGAGACTGACAAATATAACGTCTTCCTCGTAGAGAGATAACTATAATTTTTGAGAAATTCAAGTGCCTTTTAGCACTGTTGGCATAGAATCATAATGGAAACGGTAGACGGGAGAGGTTATTCGTTTTTTATAAGTGTTTATCCGGACATGGTTTTAAAAACCACTACTTTCACTAATGTCGATCCGATTATTCCTGTAGGATGATCTCAAGAAAGACAAGTTGCTAAGAAAATTGATACAGTATGTATATAAATGCAATGGTAGTCGAAATTTCCTTACCATTGATAGTGTTAAATTTTCTTTGGTATAAACTTGAACTTTATAACTTTCAAAGATTGTATTAATAACATAACTGGCAGATTTAGCTTGTAAGGTATATAACAGACAGTGGCACTATTCTGTCATCAGGAAGTTTTTATGTTAACTTTACATAATAGACAAGTAAGAATACTGATGCTCTAGCAAACTTTACCTTAGATTTCCCCCAGCCCGAGAAACCGTATTATACTGAAGTACGAGTACTGAAAATAGCAGGGTTGAACTTGCCTGTCAAAGCAGTATTGTCTCGGTTGCCATCATACAAACAAAGTTTACCCTAAGGTAAGTGGCTTCATCTAGTCTTTACATTTTTTTGACTTGTCGTGTAAAGATGTCTGCTAATCTCAGTAAGAGTTAGTAAATTGAACTTTAATTAACGAATTGACTGAGATTTTTCGTCTGAAGAGAAGGGTGCTACCACTGAGTTTTACCGCAAACCTTAAAGTTAGACTTTTGTATTTTTTGCAACAAAAGCTCTAATGAGTTTCAAAGGACTTGTGAGAAAGCTCTGCAGAAATTTAGCTCACACTAGCAAGAATTTAGCCTAAGTAAAAGCAAAATGAGCACAACTCCTATAGGTAGCTACAAGTTTTTCCAGAAACTACACCCGCTATCTCTACTAGCACAATTAACCAGTCGGCGTGCTACAGGCTGCTTACAAGTATTTACAGAGCCGGTTTCTTGGTCAATCTATCTAGAAGACGGTAAACTAGTTTATGCCTCTTCGGATAAAATGTTTGAACGGCTTGAGAATGTCTTAGGACGCTTAAGTCAGGAAACACAGACACTCAACAGTACAGTTCTTATGCAGGTAAGACTGATATTTGAGCAAAACCGAGAGAATCAGTCAATACCACAACTAGATTATCAAGCTATTTGCTGGTTAGTAAATGAAGAATACATCACGCCTGCGCAAGCAGCAGTCGTGATAGACGAATTAGCTAAAGAAGTTCTGGAGTCATTTCTTGCAATCAAACAAGGAAGTTATGAATTTAAGAGTGAAACTCCGTTAGATGAACTACCAAAGTTCTGTCGTTTGGATTTGCGATTACTTGTAGAACATTGTCAAAAGCAGTTACGGAATCGGCAACAGATCGAATCAACAGTTGAGCCGCAAGTTAATCCCCAATTTATGCCAACCACCAAGGCGTCAACGCAGCAGAATTTTCAAGTCAAACTAGGGGAACAATTGCCAAGACTGAGTAATTTTGATACTACTCATCTTAATAGTAACAAAAATCTCCAACAAAGCGTTGGTAAAAACACATATACAGTTGCCTGCATAGATGACAGTCCAACAGTGTTGAATTCTATCAAACACTTTTTGGATGAAAGTACATTTTCAGTTGTGATGATCAACGATCCGGTAAAAGCTTTGATGCAAATTCTCCGCAGCAAACCAGATGTTATTTTGCTAGACGTAGAAATGCCAAATTTAGATGGGTATGAGCTATGTTCTTTGCTGCGGAGGCATTCAGCTTTTAAGAATATCCCGATTATTATGGTAACTGGCAGAACAGGATTTATAGATAGGGCAAAGGCAAAAATGGTTAGAGCCTCAGGCTATCTGACGAAGCCTTTTTCCCAATCGGACTTGTTGAAAATGGTGTTTAAACATATTGGAAATTGAGGTCAAGAAGAAAAGAACAGTAACGTAGTTTAATAAAGTACATTTGGTTATATAGGAGACGCAGGGGTGAGTATTACTTTGGTTGGCACAATTCTGATTGTCGAAGATTCTCCCAGTGAATTGCAACTGATGAGCCATTATCTCGAAGAAAGCGGTTATAACGTTATTCAAGCGACTGGAGCAAAGGAAGCTTTAGAAAAAGCACAATCACAAAACCCAGATGTGATTGTGACTGATGTCGTTATGCCAGGAATGAGCGGTTTTGAGTTATGTCGTTCTCTCAAGAAAAATCCGGCGACTCAAAAAGTGCCGATTGTGATTTGCAGTTCTAAAAACCAGGAGATTGATCGTTTGTGGGCAATGAGACAAGGCGCTGATGCGTATGTTACCAAGCCTTACACCCGCGATCAGCTCCTACGAGCTATTAAATCAGTGGTGATTTGAATCGAATGAATAGTTCAAAACTGGCGTCTTTAAAACAAAATCAAAATAGCTTGGGGGATGGTTATCTCAAGTTTCAACTCAATAGACACACATCTGCCACCTTACCAATGAGGCATACGCAAGAAGCTGTTGTTGTGCCGGTTGAAACTATATCATCCATGCCTAATATGCCTAGCTGTATCCTAGGATTGATGAACTGGCGGAGCCGTATCGTTTGGGCAGTCGATTTGCCAAAGATGTTGAATCTTGAATATCTAGATACTAGGCAACGCCTGTATAACGTTATCATTATTCGGGTGGATTCAGTACTTTTAGGCTTGGTTGTACAAGAGATACAAGGTACGACTAAATTTATGCCTGAGGATATTTGCTCTCCTGTGGGACAAGTCGCATCCAGTTTAATCCCCTATCTACGCGGTTGCGTTGTTCAACGAAAAGAAATATTGCTTGTATTAGATGCACAAGCGATTGTGCAGTCTTCTATTCTCCGCAGTGATTAGGGTGTACTCCAAAGAAAAACTTATTTTTCGTGCTTTGATTCATCACCTCAGGAGAATGCCTTTATGTTTAATAAAACTGATCCTGCTAAAAGTATTGATGATCAAAATGGATCATCTGTATCTGAATTCACAAATAATAATGTCGTAAAACTGCCTGACGAGGCAAGTACTGACACTGTTGTTGATAATCAGGCAAAGCGTGCATCTACAAGTTTGAAGCGACTTAAGTTAAGTACCAAAGCTACATTAGTCGCGATCGCTCTGGGGACAGTACCAGTCTTGGCAATTGGAATACTTGCATACTTAGTTGCTAGTAATTCCTTAACCAAGAAAGTTTCCCAACTTCAACAAGCCGAAGCCAAAGGTCTGGCAGACAAAGTCAACCGTTTCATGACAGAACGGTACAACGATATTCAACTCATATCTAGTCTACCAATTATCAGAAATTCTCAAAGTGACGCTTTTTCTCAAAAGGAAAAGCAGGCATTACTCAATAAGTTTGTTGATACTTATAAAGTATATGACAGCATTGCAGTCCTCAACTTAAACGGCAATGTCGTTGCCCAATCCCAAGGAGAGGCAATTCCTAATCAAAGCAATAGTAATTATTTTCAAAAAGTCAAGCAGGGCGATCGCCCTTACATCAGTCAACCAGAGGTAATAACTAATACAGGTTCTCATAGCATTCATATTGCAGCGCCGGTCAAAAACAGTGCTGGACAGACGCTTGCTATACTGACAGCTAGGATGCCCGCAAAAACTCTAGACCAGGTACTCAAAAGTTATACAGAGTCAGGGCATGAATACTATTTGATTGATGGGTCGGGAAAATTTTTCTTGGCGACGGACAGAAAATATATAGGTAGAAATGCCAGACGGGATTTTCCTGGTTTAGCTCAACAGCAAGCACAAACATTTATTACTGTTAATCAAGCTGAAAAACAAGAGCAACTTGTCAGCAACACATCCATAACCCCAGAAGGATTGCCTGCTTTGAACTGGCAATCGATCCTGGCTACAGATACAGCGATCGCATTTGAACCCACAAGACAAGTGTTGCTAACAGTCGCCTTTGGTGCAGGATTAACAGCATTAATTGTGGCTTTGATTGCAGTATGGTTAGCGAAACGTACCACAGAACCAATTGCGAAAGCGACAGCAGCAGTAGCAAAACTTGGCAAGGGAGAACTCGATACTCGTCTGGAGGTACACTCAGAAGACGAGTTCGGTATTTTGAGTTCCAACATTAACCAAATGGCGTCGCAACTCCAAACCCTAGTTCAACAACAAGAACTGGACACACAAAGGGCAAAGTTACTCGCAGATATTACCCTGCAAACTCGTAGAAGCCTGAAAGTCGAAGACATTTATAAAACAGCTGTCAGAGAAGTTCGTCAGGCGATGAAAACAGACAGGGTTGTCATTTATAAATTCAATCCCGAAACCTGGGATGGAGATGTCGTCGCTGAATCAGTTACGGCTGGGCTACCAAGGATGTTAGGAGTGCAAATCGATGATCCCTGTTTTCGAGAACGTCATCTAGAAACTTATAAAAATGGTCGAGTACGGGCAATATCCAACATATATCAAGACCCTAATCTTAGCAATGCAGCTTGTTACATCAAAATGTTAGAGAAATTTGCCGTCAAAGCAAATTTGGTCGCACCAATTATTATCAATGGGGATCTGGTAGGCTTGATGATTGCTCATCATTGTGACAGCCCTCGGAATTGGCAACAAGCTGAAATAGATTTGTTTCAACAATTGGCGATTCAAGTTGGCTATGCTTTAGAACAAGCACAGCTTCTTGAAGAGGTTGAAAAAGCAAGGGCGATCGCCGAAAAAGTCTCGCAAGAGGAACGCCAACAGAAAGAAGCTTTACAAATGCAACTTTTGGAACTCCTTTCAGAGGTAGAAGGCGCAGCGGCTGGTGACTTAACAGTGCGTGCAGAAGTGACAGCAGGAGAAATTGGCACAGTTGCCGACTTTTTCAACTCGATAGTTGAAAGTTTGCGCGATATCGTCACTCAAGTTAAGGAAACCGCAACTTCTGTGAATGAGGCTATAGGTTCCAACGAAGGTGCGATCCGTGAACTCACAGAATCAGCACGAGCTCAAGCAGCAGAAATCACCAGCACTCTTGATGCAGTTGACGACATGGCTCAATCAATCCAACAAGTCGCCGTCAGCGCCCAGCAAGCAGCCTCAGTTGCCAACACCGCCGCCCAAACGGCTAAAAAAAGTGGCATGGCAATGGATATGACAGTGCAAAATATTTTGCATTTGCGAGAAACAGTGGGCGAAACCGCGAAGAAAGTCAAGCGCTTAGGAGAATCAACGCAACAAATTTCGCGTGTGGTTGCCTTGATTAATCAAATTTCTATGCAAACCAACTTACTCGCCATCAACGCTGGAATTGAAGCCGCGCGTGCAGGTGAAGAAGGTCAAGGTTTTGCTGTCGTCGCTGAAGAAGTCGGGGAACTCGCAGCCCGAAGTGCGGCGGCGACCAAAGAAATTGAACAAATTGTGGAAAACATCCAACGCGAAACAACAGAAGTTGTGCAAGCGATGGAACTAGGAACCACTCAGGTTGTGGAAGGAACGCGGATTGTGGAAGATGCCAAGCAAAATCTTGGTCAGATTTTAGAGATTTCGCGCCAGATTGATTTGTTGGTGCAGTCGATTTCCATCGCCACAGCATCCCAGGCTCAAACATCGCAAACAGTCAGCTCTTTAATGAAAGACATTGCTGCTTCCTCGCAGCGCACCAGCGATTCTTCCAAGAAAGTTTCCGAGTCTTTGCAACAAACTGTGGAGATTTCGCAGCAATTGCAAGCGACTGTCGGTACATTCAAGGTGAATTAGTTTTTGGTCGTTTGTTCTTTGTCATTCTCGGTGACCAATGACCAATGACTAATGACTAATGACTCATGACTAATCACTGACTGATAGCAAAGATTATGTCACAAGACAAAGAATTAGAAATCCAGATGCAGTTTCTGGAGGAAGCGACTGATTACCTCAATACCCTGGAAGGGGTATTGCTGGAACTTAATACTAACAATCGCATCTCTCTAGAAAAAATCAACGCCGCACTGCGAGCTGCCCACTCAATTAAAGGTGGCGCAGGGATGATGGGGTTTCGTGCCCTGAGTGATTTGGCTCACCGTTTAGAAGATTCGTTTAAAGTTTTAAAAACTAGAAAAAATTCTTTAGAAATTGATACAGAATTGCAAAGTTTATTGCTATCTGGAGTCGATTGGCTACGTCAGATAGTGGAATTGCTATCAGAAGGCAATACAGTAGACGAAGAGTGGTTATCGACTTTCTGTTATCCAGTTTTTCAAGAACTGCATGCGCGTTTGGGCGATCCATCGCCTGAAGATGCAGCAAGTATGCTGTCTCCAGAAGATGGGCAAGATATCATCCCTTTGCTATTTGAAACAGAGGTAGAAGGGTGTTTGCAACGCTTAGAATCTGTGTTGGCAGAAAGCGGGCAGCCGTGTTTGAAAGAAGAAGTTGCGATTATGGCAGCTGAATTGGGTGGTTTGGGTGAAATGCTGCAGTTGCCAGCTTTTACTCAACTTTGCGAATCAGTGGCAAACCACTTGGAAGCTGATGATCCCTCGCAGATAGAAACAATTGCCCGTGCTGCTTTGGAAGCATGGCGGCGATCACAAGCTTTGGTGATCACAAATCAAGTCGATAGATTACCGACAGCGATCAAACTTGAGGATTTGGCACATCAAGCCGCAGCATACAATCCAACAGAACTGCCCGAACCACAAGCAGCACCCACGCTAGACCCAGAAACAGAAGTTGCACCAGAAATTCTGCTACCAGAAGAAACTGAAGAAACTTGGCTGGATCGTGAAATCATTGCCGCTGACTTTGAAGCTTTAGAGGCAGCTTTTGCTGAGGAGAGTAACGCAGAAGTTGAAATGCCGCCAGAAACAGTCGTTGCTCAAGAAATTCCAGCAACAAATTACAAATTTGTTGAACGTAAAGTCGAACAAACTGTTGGTAGCAATAAGAGCGAATCTCAGGAAAATACAGTCCGAGTTCCTAGTAAGCAACTCGAGCAAATTAATGATTTGTTTGGGGAACTGATTATTCAGCGAAACGGATTGAATTTGCAACTTGAGAGGTTACGCAAACTTATTCGCAATTTGAACCAGCGAGTGCAAAGTCTGGAGCGAGAAAATCAGCAATTACGGACAGCTTACGACAGAATAGCAACTGGTGGAGTACAGCCAGCAGGTGTTCCGTTGCTAGCGTTGCCACCAAGTGACAAAGTGGAGCATATTATAGCATTTAACGATGGCAATCAGACACAGAGCGGGTTTGATTCGTTAGAAATGGATAGCTATAACGAATTAAACTTGCTCTCTCAGGAAGTCATGGAAACTATCGTTCAGGTGCAAGAAGTCACCACTGACATTCAACTGAGTATTGACGATACTGACCAATTTGCCCGCAAACTCACCAAAACATCCAAGCAGTTGCAAAGAAAGCTGACTCAAGTACGGATGCGTCCACTGTCCGATATTGTTGACCGCTTTCCAAGGGCTTTACGCGACCTGTCTGTAGAGTACGGCAAAAATGTGCAACTGAAAATTGAGGGCGCTGGTATCTTAGTTGAACGTAGCATCTTGGAGGCTTTAAATGAGCCTTTGATGCATATGTTGCGAAATGCCTTCGACCACGGGATCGAAGACCCAGCAACACGTGTAGCCTGCGGTAAGCCAGAGCAAGGATTGATTGAAATTAAAGCCACGCATCAAGGTAATCGCACGATTATTACCCTCAAAGATGATGGACGCGGAATTCCGTTAGACAAAATCCGCGCCCGTGCTATAGCTATGGGGTTAGAACCAACTCTCATAGCCCAAGCGACCAATGAAGAACTGCTATCGCTGATTTTTGAACCAGGATTTAGTACTTCTGACCAAGTGACAGCATTATCTGGTCGCGGTGTAGGTATGGATGTGGTTCGCAGCAACTTGAAACAAGTGCGGGGAGATGTCAAAGTCAATACCGTAGCCGGAAAGGGTACGACTTATACGCTGTCAGTACCATTTACACTCTCAGTTGCAAGAGTCCTTCTGATAGAAAGCAATCGAATGCTTCTCGCATTTCCCACAGATGTGGTTTCGGAAATATTCTTGCTTAATAACGAACAAGTGTTTCCAATGGCTACCAGCGAAGTTCTGAATTGGCAAGGAACCATGCTACCGCTGATTCGCCTGAGTCGGCATTTAGAGTTTAATTGTCCCCGCTACGATAACCCGAACCAAGAAAGCCCGCCCGCAATCAATGCTGCAAGCGTAATCATAATCAACCAAGGCAATCAACTGATGGCGGTACAGGTAGACCGTTGTTGGGGTGAACAAGAAGTTGCTATCCGCCGAGTTGAAGGAAACATACCTTTGCCTAGTGGTTTTAGCAACTGTACGATTTTAGGTGATGGTCGGGTAGTACCACTGGTGAACGCCAACGAGTTACTCTATTGGATTACTACCAATGAGCGCACGCCTAGAACCAATCAACTACCATCAGCAAGCTTAAAGAACGTTTTCCTGACGCCAGCTGACGACACAGTCGTGTCAATGAATCACAAAGGCACAATTTTGATTGTAGATGACTCAATTAATGTCCGGCGCTTCTTAGCTTTAACTTTAGAAAAAGGAGGGTATCAAGTCGAACAAGCTAAAGATGGTCAAGATGCGCTAGATAAACTTCAAAACGGTTTGAGAGTTCAGGCTGTCATTTGTGATATTGAAATGCCTCGTGTTGATGGATACGGCTTTTTAGGTCGTATCAAATCAAATAATGATTTTAAAGATATACCGATCGCTATGCTCACCTCTCGCAGTAGCGATAAACATCGTCAATTGGCAATACAATTGGGCGCGAGAGCTTACTTTTCCAAACCTTACAATGAGCAAGAATTACTGAAAACTTTAGATGAAATCATTTTTCCTTTAGCAGAAGCCTCCAAAGGATAATGTTGAAAGTGATGAGTTATGAGTTATGACTTTTATACTCATAACTCATGAATTTTGTACAAGTTTTATTATGAATTGGTATTAAGCTGTTATACAAATAAACTCGCACATCAACAAGGGTTGGACAGTTGGTTCTTAAGTGTTGACAGTTAATAGTCAACGACCTCCACTTCAACGTTTATGAAATTTATATTAAGTCCGGTTAATTAGTTATTATTCTGTAAATCTGTGCAAAAACCTTAATAGGACTTACGCAAAAAACCTCTCAAACTCTTACTTCTCTGTGTCCTCTGCGTCCGGGTGTGGTTCGTTTTTCCGTTACCCATGCCTAAGTCCTGCTTAAAATATTCTCCCCTGCTTCCCGTTCAGACCTTCGGACGCGTTCGGTGACGGCTCGAGCCGCTGACGCTCACGGCGGAAGCCTGCTCAAGAGCCCCTCTGCTGCCTTAATGATAAGTCTTCAACCGGACATGATATTATGCCCGCATTAGTTTATTACATTTTTTATTTAAATTTGGAAAAAAATCTAGAGAATTTGACGTGTTCTAATCGAGTCGTGCAAATTTATGTATAAGCTATCCGGTCGATAGAAAGGTTTTGTGCCATGAGTAAACATTTTCTTCCTCCTCTTTCTCCAGATGATTTGCCTCCAAAGGCAACACTACTTGATGGGTTACTACTAAGACAACTAGAAGAGGCGATCGGCAAACTCTTTTTCAAGGCTTGCGATTCCAGAACTCGGGCTTTGTTGTCTAGTTGTCACTGGTATTTCCAGATAAACGCCGGTACTTTGATACTCGTTATTATCAGCTATGACATAGACAGTTACTGGCATATAGCGAAAGCTATTCCCCAAATGGTTGATAGCTTAAAGCTATTTTCCAATACTGCCAAAATCCGTTTTTGTCCTCCATCTGAGAAGGGTATACCGTGGGAAATGGGGATAGATGAAACGCCGGATGAAGAAGACGTGTTTTAACACATGGTTGCGCCTATTATCACATGGACGGTCATCTCAGATCTTGTACCCAACAAGAGCCAAAGGCTCTAATATCTCGTTACCAGGTTGAAAGAGGTAACGAGGGTTTGGAGCCTTCGCCTCCTTAGTGTTGCAACAGGCGGAAGATCTCAGTCATCGGTATATTGTCAAGGCGTTTCTTTCTAAAACGCCTTCCCTACCTCGAACAAGCAGGATAACTACACCTAATATAACGCCGAAGACAAAGTAGCTTGGGTAATAAGACCTGTTTGGCGATGATCGCGCTGACTAAGACTAGCACACCATTGCTTAAGGAACTCCCGAGGCTGGAGCAACTTGCTATTGTCTTGATATTTTTATTTTTATATGATAATCAAATATCATGCTGTGAAAAAATGTCACTTGTGCTACAACTGGGAACAGATCAAACAATCCCAAGCTAAGTACTAAAGGTGAACTGACAAATGCTGTACCAAGGAAAGTAACAAATCATCTTATTTTCATTGGAAAACAGCTCAACAGAGTTTTATTTTTTAAGAATTGACACTTGGTAGGATCGTACCAGGAAAAGCTCTAAATTACCAACTAAATTGGTATAATTATGCCAAGAAAAGAACAAGGATGGATCACTTTTCAAACCTCTGAGGAGGAGCGAAAAATTCTGGAACACATTTCAAAGCAGTCTCAGCGCACCAAAACAGAAATTTTGCGGGAACTCGTGCGTAGCCTGAACAAGCAGTCTCCTCAACCGCCATCATTACCAACTCAACAGTATGAAACAGAGGAGAGTAGAACTCCTGAAATAGAAGTTTTTAGTCCGAAGAAACGACTCAAAGTGAGCTCTCGTAATATTCTTAAAGGAATCGTTAAACGAGTTGTTACAGGAGCCGTTAATACTGAAATCACGCTGGAGATTGTTCATAAAGTTGAACTAACCTCAATCATTACCCGAGTATCAGCAGACGAGTTGGGTTTGTCTGAGGGTACAGAAGCTTACGCAGTGATCAAGTCCAACGATATTGTTATTGCTAAGGAGTAGAAAAAACTTAATTCAGAGCTAGCAAGCGTTAAGCAAAGTTAATCAATATAGTTAGTATTGATCACTAGACCTCTTCTTGCCCTCATCCCCAACCCCTTCTCCCAAAATTGGGATTCGGGGAGCCACCCTCACCCTAAGTCCCTCTCCCAGACTTGGGAGAGGGATTTAGGGTGAGGGTAAAGATTTATGCAAGAAGTTTACTAATCAGATAAAAGCCCTCACCCTTAACTTTCTTTCCCAATTTGGCAGAGAAGTTAGGGGTGAGGTACTTTGGAATGATCAAACTTTTCCTAAGCTTCGACTTTTACACCTCTCCAAAAAGCCACATAGCCCTCAATCTGCTTTGCCTTCTCCTTTGCATCAGGGTAGTACCAAGCAGCGTCTTTGTTGACTTGTCCATCTACTTCAATACTGTAGTAACTAGCGAGACCTTTCCAAGGACAAGTTGTGTGAGTGTCACTTTCCTTGAAGTACTGCTTGTTAACTGAGTCAGGGGGAAAGTAATGATTGTTTTCCACAACTATGGTGTTATCGCTTTCGGCTAACACAGCGCCATTCCAAATTGCTTTCGGCATAGGTCGTAAATGCTAATAACGCTACACATAACATTATGATTCCTCCGGTAGGTTTCTTGGCTGCCTATTAAGTAGCTGCACTTAGGATTTTTTATCAAGAAAAATTCAAGGAATTTAGGATTGACATTGAAAGATTTTGAGATCACTTGTCAATTGCTTTACGTAGTTCCACGCAGAAATAATTGTCTGTTGAGGTTGAGAAACTGGTTATGACTCGCAGGCGATTCAATTGGAGTTGATACAGTACGTGCAAGGGGAACTATCCAATCGCTATCGCAACGCCATTTTTTCTTTCGACAACAACCGGAAAATGTTTATTTAACCACTGCTGTACTTAGTTCTAATCGTCTCTATTCGTCTACGATTGACGCCCAAATCGCTCATACCCACGCGAGATGCTGAGCGAACGTGAATAACATTGGCATTGCGCTCTAGATAGAACTCCACATCATCTACAAATCTCACAATCGGAAGGGTAAACTCTATATGCAAATAATCCTCGCTCTCAGTGATTATCTTGGTTCTTGGTAACGACTCAATAAGGCGTTTGAGATTGGCGAACGCTTGTTCTGGGGTAGAGGTGTAGGTAAGTGGTTCGATTTTGTGGACTGTATCTGAACTCTGACTGCAAACACAGTTAGGGGTGTTGGGACATGGTGTTAATTGACCATCGCGCACACCTAAATGATTGGGTCGTTTGCCTACAAAAATCATCATTCCCTCCTATGAAAAATCAATGGGTGGACTGTATTTGACTCAATTGCAATAAGACGTTAGAAAGTTTCTTCCAGAGAAAAAAGCAATTACAAGAAGCTGGATGCTCCCGCTTCTACGGCACAAAGCCAAGTAGGTTAAGCATTAATCACAACCAGTCCTACAAGCACAAAGCAAAGTACTATTCACCCTCTTGCTTACTATTGATTATGATGTAAGGCAGGCACGATGCCGACCTATGCAATACAGTCACCTATGCTTCAAAATCCCAGTTTAGAACAAGCGCTGAAATATTACTTTGGCTACGACAGCTTTCGCCCTGGACAGCGACAAATTGTAGAACAAGCGCTACAAAATCGGGATTTAATGATTGTTATGCCCACAGGAGGAGGAAAGTCTCTGTGCTTTCAGCTACCAGCATTGCTGAAAAAAGGTTTAACTGTGGTGGTATCACCACTGATAGCCTTGATGCAAGACCAAGTGGAAGCACTGCGAGATAATGGAATTGCCGCAACATTTCTTAATAGTAGCCTGAACGCACATAAAGTGCGATCGCGCGAAGAATACATCCTCAGCGGTAAAGTGAAACTGCTGTACGTCGCCCCAGAACGCCTACTCAGCGACAGATTTCTCCCATTTCTCGACTTAGTTCATCATCAAGTTGGCATTTCTGCCTTTGCTATTGACGAAGCACACTGCGTTTCTGAATGGGGACACGACTTTCGTCCAGAATATCGCCAACTGAAGTTACTGCGGAAACGCTACCCAAATATTCCCGTCCTTGCCCTGACCGCCACAGCAACCGATCGCGTCCGTAGTGATATTATCCAACAACTCGGGCTGAAACAACCGAGTATCCATCTTGCCAGCTTCAACCGCCAAAACCTTTACTACGAAGTCCGTACCAAAACCAAGTATGCTTACGCCGAAGTGTTGGAACTCATCCGGGAAACAGAAGGTTCAGGAATTATCTATTGCTTGACACGCAAAAAAGTTGATGAACTCACAGTAAAATTGCAACACGATAAGATTTCAGTTTTGCCATATCATGCCGGATTAACTGATGAAGAACGTAGCAAAAATCAAACTCGGTTTATTCGGGATGATGTGCGTGTTATGGTGGCAACAATTGCCTTTGGCATGGGAATTAACAAACCGGATGTGCGATTTGTCATTCACTTTGATATTTCCCGTAATTTAGAAAGTTACTATCAAGAAGCAGGGAGGGCAGGAAGAGATGGAGAACCATCTCGCTGTACACTCTTCTACAGTTACAGTGATGTCAAAACAATAGAATTTCTCATCAATCAAAAACCAGATCCCCAAGAACAACTCATTGCCAAACATCAACTGCGGCAGATGATAGACTACGCTGAAGGAACCGACTGCCGACGTACAATTCAGTTAGGATATTTTGGAGAACGTTTTGCAGGGAACTGTGGCAACTGTGACAACTGTCGTTATCCTAAACCAGTGCAAGACTGGACAATTGAAGCCATGAAGTTTTTATCTTGCGTGGCTCGATGTAAAGAAAGATTTGGTATGGGTCATATTATAGATGTGTTGCGGGGAGCAAAAACCCAAAAAATTACCCAATACGAACACGACAAACTTTCTACCCATGGTATTGGCAAAGATAAAACAGCAGATGAGTGGCGAATGCTGGGGCGTTCTCTGTTGCACCAAGGGTTGCTAGAACAAAGCAGCGATGGTTATGCTGTACTGAAACTTAACGCCCTAAGTTGGGAAGTTATGCGGCGACAGCGAACAGTTTCCATTGCGGTTCCCGTAGCACAAAAGATAACTTGGGAAGATGGGGATGAAAAAGCCGTCGAGGTCGAAATGCTATTGCAGAGGTTGCGCACTCTACGCAAACAAATTGCTGACGCTCAATCTGTCCCACCCTACGTCATCTTTGCTGATTCTACCTTAAAATTAATGGCGCAGGTGCAACCCCAAACCTTAAACGAATTTAGTAAAATTTCTGGGATAGGCAGTCACAAAGTTTCCAACTATGGCGAAAAGTTCCTGGCAGAAATTCGCGCCTATCGTCAAGAACAAGGTTTGTCAAATCAACAAGATAATTCCACACGTTTTCTGGGCTTACCTTCAGACACTGAATTATTGACTTTACAGTTACACCAACAAGGTTTTACCGTAGCAGAAATTGCGGCAAAACGTAACCTCCGTCCAACAACAATAATTCGTCACCTTTCCGATTTAATAGAGAAGAATCAGTCAATAGATTTAAATCTGTTAGTTCCTGTAGAGAAGCAGCAGAAAATTTTGCAAGTATTAGAAACTCTTGGTGATATTTCCCTGACGCCAATTAAAGAATATCTTGGCGATCGCTACAGCTTTGATGAAATTCGCCTGGTAAGAGGAAAATGGCGACGGGAAAGTAAAAAATGATAGCAAGTCAGGGGCGCAAGATGCCATTGGTGTCAACTTAAAGCTCAAACGTTTATCCCACGTTGATTTGACCCCACCCCTTAATCCCCTCCCCTTGTAAAGGGGAGGGGAGGTTTTGGCGCAAGACAAAACCGGGGTGGGGTTCCGTGGAAAATCGTGGCCGACATAACAACAAAATGGTGTAATGCCGAGCTTCTCTAAGTTAAGTTAACACTTATGGAGCCATGGCTAACCGTGACTGTCTCAATGGTATTGTGAAGTCAGTGTAAAAAGCTGGGGTTGTGCCATGTTTGGGTTCAGTAGTCGTTGGGGTTGGTTCATCGCAATTGCAATAAGTGGAGCGTATAGTTTCTCTACAAGTAGCTCACTTGCTCAAATTACCCCAGATGCTACTCTACCAAATAATTCCATCATCAACATCAATGGCAATACCTTCAATATCACAGGCGGAACTCAAGCTGGCGGTAATCTGTTCCACAGTTTCAAGGATTTCTCTGTTCCCACTGGTAGCGAAGCTTTCTTTAACAATGCTGTTGACATTCGGAACATTATTAGTCGTGTCACGGGCAGTGGGTCTGTATCTAATATTGATGGTTTGATTCGCACCCTAGGTACAGCCAACCTGTTTCTGATAAATCCGTCGGGAATTGTTTTTGGATCGAATGCGAGTTTGAATGTCGGCGGCTCATTTGTTGCATCAACTGCTAACGCCATTCAATTTGGGAATCAAGGTTTTTTCAGCGCAACCAATCCACAAGCCCCCTCACCCTTGCTGACAATTCAGCCTTCTGCCCTAGTCTCCAACCAAATTGCAGCATCTATCCAAAATAACTCAGTAGCACCAGCTTCCTTAGCTTCTTCGCCACGGGAAAATGTATTTGGTCTACGTGTTCCAGATGGTCAGAGTTTGCTGTTAGTAGGCGGTAACATTGCCATGAATCGTGGGGAGCTGAATGCTTTTGACGGTCGAGTTGAATTGGCAGGATTGGCAGCCCCCGCAGTAGTAGGGCTTTCGTTTAATGATAAGAATATCTCCTTGAGTGTGCCACAGGATGTAGCAAGAGCGGATGTATCGTTAATAGGTGCAGCTAAGGTTGATGTGACTGGTGGAGGTCAGGGTAGTGTAGCAATCACCGCTCGCAATCTAGATATTCTCGAAGGAAGTGGGATTTCTGCTGGCATTCTTGGGAAAGAACCAGCAGTAGGCTTACCGAGAGGAAATATTTCGCTCAATGCTACAGGAGCAGTGACAATCAATCATCCAAGCCGAGTTACCAATAATGTCGGACCAGACCGATTTGAAGGAACTATTAAAGGTGATGGAGGTGACATAAATATCACAGCTGGTGATATTTATATAAATAATCGGGCTAGTACTCCAACAGAAGAGTTTGTTCCTGCGGCGCTAGAAGCACGCAGCGCTGGAGAGGGACGTGGGGGAAATATTTCACTAGAAGCGACTGGTTCAATAAGTCTCATTGGGCAGGATGTCACCCCATATGATTTGGTAATCTCTACATTCTTCATAGAATCGAAGGTACCCGGCGGCGGAGATATCAAACTTACAGCCAATGATATCTCTTTAAAAAATGTTTATATGAACACCGCTACGGGTAATGATGCAGGAAACATATCACTATCAGGCAAAAAATCGGTGTCTATAGCTGAAAACAGCTCACTCAACGCTGGAAGCGATAATGGCAATTCTGGAAATATCACAGTCGAATCCTCAGGTCCTATTTCTATTGATCGTAGCCTGCTAGGCAACAACGTTGGCACGGGCAATAATCCTCAAGGCATTCCTCGCAATGCTAGTAATATCAACATTAAGGGGCAGTCTATTTCTATAACCGGCGGGTCACTCATAGAATCTAGCTCGGAACAAGAAGGTCGCAATTCTGGCAATATTAGCCTCTTCGCTACAGATAAAGTCGAAATATCAGGTTATGACCAGTTTCATGATCCATGTTGCAGGGAGGACCGCACATTTAGGTTTGCATATACTACTTTGCGGACAACCAGTTTATCTGGTTCCCTTGGTCTGGCTGGGGAAATCAATATTAATACTCCTACTTTGCGTGTATCTGATGGAGCGATTTTAAGGGCAGACAGTCAAAGTGCCATTAATGGCGGTAATATTAACGTTAATGCCAATGTTGTGGAGCTAACGAGTGGCGGGCAACTTCTCACCAATGCTTCAAGTCTTGGCAATGCAGGTAACATCAACCTCAACGTTACTGAGCGCATTGTCATCGATGGCAGTAACCCTAGCTTTGACAAATTGAACGAAATAGCCAAAACATTTAATCTTACTCTTGATAATACTGACGATCCTGACAATAGTGATGGTACCAAATTTGTACTTGGTCCTGATAGTCCTACTAGTGGGATATTTGCTAGTACAACATTAAGTCAGGGGGGAAACATCACCATACAAGCGCCAAAGTTGTTGCTACTGCGTCGCGGCGGTCAAATATCAGCAAGAGCTGACAATAATGGCGATGGTGGCAATATCAACATTAATGCCCCAAATGGCTTTATCCTTGCCATACCCTCAGAAAATAGCGACATTCTTGCAAATGCCAATCAAGGTTCTGGGGGTCAGATTAGAATCAATGCTACTAATATCTATGGACTAGAGAACCGCACTCAGCTATCTCCCGATCCAAAAATCAGTGAAATCAACGCCAGTTCACAATTTGGGCAAGGTGGTACTATCGTAATCAACACCCCCGATGTTGATCCAGCCAAAGGATTAGTCGAACTGCCTTTGGTGTTAGCAGATACATTAGAGCTAATAGCAGACACTGGCTGTGCTGCCGTTGCTAGCACAGATTCTGACACAGAAAAAAGCAAATTTACTATCACCGGACGCGGCGGCTTACCTCCCAGCCCCTATGAACCTCTCACCACTGATGTCATATGGTCAGATAGCCGCATACCTAGTATCACATCACAGCAACAGCGCTCAGAAAAACCTGCGGGCTTACCACAGTCTAAAACTGATGTTGTGAAAATTGTCCCTGCTACGGGTTGGGTATTCGACGGTAAGGGGAATGTTACCCTCATCTCTCATGCATCCAATGCCAATAGTGTAGGGTCTACTCCTGCTAAGTGCTCAAAACAGTGAAAACAGCAAAAGTTTATCTAAATTGATTTGATTGTTTGATTTTATAGGACGAGTTTCTCGCCCTATAATGCAATACAGTTGGTGATAAGACCAAAACCATTATCAACACGTCTATGTAGAGACGTTGCATCCGAAAGTTCTACACGTGTGGAATTTATGCGCTTACGCTATCACCAACAATCCTTAACGGCAACGGTATTGCCCTATAATATCTAAATCCGGTAGCATTTGAATAATAAAAAAACCGCACGCCTACGCTCTTGGCGCAGAGGGAGAGGAAGGAGAAATAATTCCGGTGCCAACGGATTTGATATAATGTCACTGCTACACAACCGCAAAGCCTGAGACAGGCGCACCTGTAAAATAATCCACCAGCGTGTTATCAATATCTTTGATCAGAGTCGTCGTACCATCCTTTACGGCTACAAAGACATTGTTACCCTCAGAGTCTGTGAGAATTTCTGTAATTCCTGTGATGGGTTCTTCTAAACCAGGAAGCCAGCGAATCAAAGCTTCCTTACGTTGCTCATATTTCTCAGATGCAGTTAGTTGTGTCCACTGCTGCTTACCAAACTCTGCTGG
>JXCB02000023.1:785768-823142 GCA_000828075.3 Tolypothrix campylonemoides VB511288
TCAAAGGCGTATTTGGCGGCGTTGTATGCTTGATATGCTGTTGCTGCATATTCTCCAGACTGTTGGAACCAGTTTAATCCTAGGACTGTTTGCTCATTTAATACTGCCTGGTTGATAACATCTGTACTCGGGTAAGTACTACCATTAGCTGATTGCTGCTGGGTAATACTATTATTTCCATCGGGGTTAGCCAAAGAACTGTAAGTGTCAATCGAAGTTAGATTGTTCCCACCTAACAGATCAGCAGAAGTTTCATTAATAGATAAAATGCTTTCCATGCCAATTAATCCAAAACAGTAAATTACAGACGAAATCTATAGTTTGCCGGGAGCATCCCAATTTTACACACTTGCCATTTTGCCCTCACCACGCCAGATGCTACAACGGAGGGAACCTCCGCAACGCACTGGCTCCCCAACCCCTCTCCCAAATGGGGAGAGGGGAGTCAAGTCCTACTCTTATTCCCCGAATCCCGCTCTTGAGAAGGGGTTAGGGGATGAGGGTAAGTAAGGTTTTTGGTTTTTGCATATTTGGGATGCTCCCTGCTTTGCTTGGGTAATTAACCTTTACTTTGAGTTAGTTTGAATCACAAATAATGAATTATTATTTTTTTTAGCTATCCTTAGTACAATTTTTATTATTTTTATCCACGCAAGTATTGCTAGTAGATTCTTTCATAAAACTTATCCAAGCTTCATATCAAATCCGGTAGCATCTGAATAATTAAAAAACCGCACGCCTACGCTCTTGACGCACCAGATAGCAAGGAGGAATAATTCCAATACAAACGAATTTGATATCATTGGAAGCTCCAAGATTTAAATAGCTTAATCAATCCAGAATAGGACTGTTTGACAGCAGTTTAGAGTAAGCTGTCAGCAATGATTATTGACTCTACTGGCTGAACGGTAAATGCTAAATCCTCAAAATTAGATAGCAGTGAGATGAAAGAAGAATGAATGAATTGATTAAATGTATATCCGTAATTGCAACGATAGCTTAAACAACAATATTGCAAGGTAATGAAATAACTAATGATGGGTTAAAAATTAGTTAAAAAAGTTTTTCTTGCAGCAATCCAGTGTATTACCTATACAAAACGGTGGTTTTCGCGAAACAACAAACTAGAGTCAATCTTTGCCAAACTCGCACAACCACTCAGCGCCATAGCCACATCTAGCTCATCTCGCAGGATTTCGATCGCATGAGCAACACCAGCTTCTCCTGCTACGGCTAATCCCCACAACATAGGACGTCCCACAAGTACAGCTTTTGCTCCCAATGCTAGAGCTTTAAGGATATCAGTACCTCTACGAATACCTCCATCCAACAATACTTCAGCGCGCCCATCTACAGCTTCTACCACTTCAGCTAAAGCGTCAAGAGATGCGATCGCTCCATCTAATTGACGACCACCATGATTAGATACAATAATTCCGTTAACTCCACACTCCACGGCACGAGCAGCATCATCTCCCCGTAAAATTCCTTTCAGCACCAAAGGAAGCGGACATAAAGACTGAAACCATTCCAAATCATCCCACGTTACCGCAGGGTTGAGTTGCTCGGCAACATAAGTAAACAATCCAGATTCCCCTTTTTCGTGGGGAATGTTCAACCCTGATAAATTTTTAAAATTAGCAAGTTCCATACCTGCTGGCAAAGCAAACTCATTGCGTTTGTCTCGTTCCCGCCGTCCTAAAATAGGAGCGTCTACAGTGATACAAAGTGCTTTATAGCCTGCAGCGTAAGCCCTTTCTACCAAAGCACGAGTTAATCCCCTGTCTTTGTGGATGTAAAGCTGGAACCATTGGGGAGTATGAAGATTTGTGTCGTGACAGACTGCCGCCACTTCCTCTATACTTTTGGTAGAAAGAGTACTCAACACCATGCCAACACCAGCCGATGCTGCTGCTCTTGCTGTCGCCACTTCTCCTTGTGGATGAGCAAGACATTGAAATGCCATTGGGGCGATAAACAGAGGCATTTGCAGCGGTTGATCTAAGACTTTGGTTGCTATGTTGCGATCGCTGACATCTACTAACACTCGCGGACGAAGTTTAAATCTTTCAAAAGCAACCCGGTTATCCCGCAATGTCACTTCATCCCAAGCACCGCTAGCATAGTAGTCCAAAGCCATTTGAGACAGGCACTTAGTAGCTAACTGTTCGTATTCAAATAAGTTCAACGGTTTAAACGATTTTAGTTTTTCCATCGCCGTGCCAATCTCAAAGATGCACAAGTCTGTGTTGGACTATAGACCGATTTTTTTGCAATTAAAAACCCAGTTTCTCACAAAAACTGGGTTACTCTGAATCAGATTCAAAAATAATTACAGATAGACATAAATGCACACAAACGGTTTTGTGTGCATTTGCAGTTGCTTATTTCTTATTTAATAGGGAAAACTTGGCACCTTAAATTTTGCATTGTTTGAGGACACAGTAGCCTGTACTGCTTCAGTGCGTTGATTTTTAAAAGTTAAAATGACAGACAGTAATCTGGGAAACGCAATGCAAGCGACAGCGTTGATCAACGTTAGCAATAGACCTTCCATCAAACCCATAGATAATCCCCCTGTTCATAAAGATGCTTTTTATATTTTATTATTTTTAAAGAAAATTTATGAAAACGGGTGAAAAGAAAAATTGGAATTTCTTGTTTGGGCTATAAGTTACTGTTAATATAAAAGTTTCTTACTATAACCATAGACTTAATGAGTACTTTGTAAATAACCCAATCAGTTATTAATTATCAAGAGACTTATTCCAAAAGTATGATAAATAAATGTTTAATAAATATTAAGTAGGATGTGTTACGGCTATGTAATAATTTGAAAGCTTGAGAGAGTGAAAACTTGCCGCAGATCATCACATTTGTTGGTGCCGTACTCTGGCTTTAACGCACCCTACAACTTTATAAATAAGTAGGTTGGTACAAATAAAGTTAACGAGTTTCGGCAGTCATTGGTCATTAGTAAGGGTTTTAGAGGGTTTTACATTTCTTAACCTAGTTCGGTTTATTTCTACCTATCTACTTAGCCCAATCACTTATTAATTATCAAGACACTTATTCCAAAAGTATGATAAATAAATGTTTATAAGTTCAGAACTTGCACCCAACAAGAGCCAGAGGCTCTAATATCTCGTTATCAGGTTCAACCTGGTAACGAGGGTTTGGAGGCTTCGCCGACTCACTGTTGCAACTCTTGCAAGATCTCAGTAAGCGCAGATGCACGCAGATAAATTATCTGTGTTCATCTGTGGTTTAATTTTCACAAAAATAGCTTTTGCAAGAGGTTAACTAAACACTGAAGCCTATTAACCAGGGGAACACCTATCGCAAAAACTAGGATAAAATTTACAAAATGAACTTTTTGTCAAGGTGTAACCTGTACAATATGGAAAACTGGTAATTTCAGTTTTGTTATTCTGTTTTGTCTGTATTGTTGAACTTGGCGATAACTGATTACATCTATTTTTCACAGCCAAAATGAAAGATAGAAGCTTGGGAAACACAAGACAGCCAGCAACATTGATCAGCGTTAAGAGTAGAATATCCATCAAACGCATAGGTCATCTCTTTCTTTTACAAATTAGGTGCTCAGTGCTTCAAGTCAAAAGTACAATTCCTGCAACGACTTGGAAGCAAACTTTTACATTGCTTCTATCTTAGATAAATTAACTATAGCATAAACTTTTCTCAATATATAGTTTGATGAACTTTTGAAAATTGCTATAGACAGAAGCAAATGTGTCATTTAGAATTACCTATTTCATCCACAGTTCGGAATATGCTGGACATATAACAAATGTGTATTTAGGAGATGTGTAATGTCGAAAACATACGATATTTCTGCTAAATTATCTAATCTTACTCAGCGAGAACGCCAGGAATTACAGCGTTTAGCAGATTACTCTAATCTGAAGTCGGTGCCAGAAATTTGGGCGTTGGTAGCAAAGCGATGTGGTGATGCTGTTGCCCTGCGCGATCCTCATGCTCAACCAGAAGTTGTTATTACATATACGCAACTCTTTCAAAAAATTCAACAATTTGCTGCTGGATTGCAAGCATTGGGGGTGAAAGCAGGAGAACGCGTCTCCCTGATTTCGGATAACAGTCCCCAGTGGTTCATTGCAGATCAAGGTATTATGACTACTGGGGCAGTTGATGCAGTGCGTAGTTCCCAGGCAGAACGGGAAGAAGTTATATTTATCTTGGCAAATAGTGGTAGCAAGGCGCTTGTTGTCGAAGATTTGAAAACTTTCAACAAGCTTAGACCACGTCTTGAGGATCTGCCAATTGAACTGGTGATTTTGCTTAGCGATGAAGCACCACCAACAGACGAAACTCTGAAAATACTTAACTTCACTCAGTTGATGGAAATAGGGGCAAACCATACTCTAGAACCAGTAGAGCACAAGCCCGACACTCTGGCAACCCTAATGTATACTTCTGGCACAACGGGCAAACCCAAAGGCGCGATGCTTTCTCATAGCAATTTGATGCACCAAATTTTAGCGATTGGGGCAGTTGTGCAACCGCAACTGGGAGACATGGCTCTCAGTATTCTCCCCACGTGGCATGTCTATGAACGCAGTTGCGAGTATTTCTTACTTTCTCAAGGTTGTACGCAAATTTACACGAACTTGCGCTCAATCAAACGGGATTTGAAAGAATTTAAACCCAATTATGTGGTATGTGTGCCACGCTTATTGGAATCAATTTATGAAGGAGTGCAAAAGCAGTTCCGCGAACAACCTGAAAATAAGCAACGTTTGATAAACTACTTTTTGGGCGTTAGCGAAAAGTACATCAAAGCGCAGCGAATTGCCCAAGGATTGAGTTTAACAAATCTCAGCCCTTCAATAGTTGAGCGATTGGCAGCTCGTATGCAAGCAACTGCTTTGTTCCCACTCCATGCTTTGGGAGAACGACTTGTTTATGCCAAGGTACAGGAAGCAACAGGGGGGAGAATCAAGCAGATGATTAGCGGTGGCGGTGCGCTTCCCAAGCACATAGATGACTTTTTTGAAATTATTGGTGTGGAGATTTTGCAGGGCTATGGCTTAACGGAAACTTCTCCTGTGACTCATGCGCGTCGTTATTGGCGCAATTTACGTGGTGCAGTTGGGCAACCAATACCGGGTACAGAAACGAAAATAGTAGATCCTGAGACTCGTAAACCTTCGCCAGTTGGGGAACGAGGTTTGGTGCTGCTGCGGGGACCACAAATTATGCAAGGCTATTACCAAAACCCCGAAGCAACGGCGAAAGCAATTGACGCGGATGGTTGGTTTGATAGCGGTGATTTGGGTTGGGTGACACCGCAAAATGATTTGGTACTGACCGGACGGGTAAAAGATACGATTGTATTAACCAATGGGGAAAATATCGAGCCGCAGCCAATTGAAGATGCGTGTTTGCGATCGCCCTACATAGATCAGATAATGCTTGTTGGACAAGACCAACGCAGTATCGGTGCATTGATTGTCCCCAATTTGGATGCCCTGGAAAAATGGGCCGAAACTCAGAATCTGCATCTACGTCTACCAGATGAAGCCGCCAAAGAACAAAATAAGGAGGACTCAGCAAACAAAACGCAAGTCAGCCTGGAGAGTAAAATAATTCAGGATTTATTTCGGCAAGAATTGAATCGGGAAGTGCAAAATCGTCCAGGCTATCGACCGGATGACCGCATTGGTCTGTTCAAGCTGATTCTGGAGCCGTTTTCCATAGAAAATGGCATGATGACACAAACTTTGAAAATTAGGCGACACGTGGTGATGGAGCGCTATCGCGATATTATTAACGGGATATTTGCCTAATTATTTCACCTGCAAACTATAGAGTGAACGTGAAACATTTATGGATCTCTCCAAACCTCAACAACTGCTGCTGAAACGCGGTGTTAACGTCAAAGCGATTGTTACTCCCCTGTGGAAAGAGGAAGTGCAGCAGCAACTACAAGCTCAAATTAATCAAATTGACCAGCAGTTGCAACAACTAGATATTGAAGGACAGCGGGCAATTTCAGCAATTCAAAAGCAGAGTTTGCAACCACCTGGTCCTCAAACCCTGCAACAAATTGAAAATATCCAAGTTCAAGTGAATCAGAAGAAAAGCGAACTTTTGGAACAGAAAAACCAAAGTCTACAAAACCTCCAGCAAGTACAGCTTCTACAGTTAGATGAGGAAGTTAACCAATTCCAAATGGAAAGCTTTTTCCATGTGGAACCAGGTGATAACTTGATAAGCAAACTACAAGTAGAAATTGTGCTACGTGATGGTATTGTAGAAGAAATTCGCGGCGATATTTAAATTTGATTTAAATTTGTCCAAAGTCTCATTGTCCTTGGTTCTGACCAGTGATTCATGACTAGTACAATTTGTTACAAGGCGTTTTTGTGTCTTTTTAACAGTTGGATGATTTCCAAAAGACAGCACTAGTGACAAATAACTACTGACAGGTTTGGGTTAGCTGTTTTGTGCTAACGCTACTTCCAGGTATACATTGTACCTGGGAGCCAGCCCAAACAATTTGCCACACACGAGGGGAGTTCACCAAAAGCGATCGCCCAAAGGTTGCTAATTCCACTCGATATTTAACTGCTTTGAGAGAATTGTTTGCTGGCTCTATTTGCGTAATCGTCACTAATGCTTGATTTGGCAAGGGATAAAATACCTCAACCTTGCGAGTTGCTCGCGTTGACTCCACTTCATCAAAGGCATTGAGGGCAAGATCAGCAGGATCGCTGCCTAAGAGAGGAGAGGTGATTTTTTCTAAAGGTACAGGATTATAATTGGCTCGCTCCGGGTTGACAATCTCCTCTGTTAGGTTCACATCGGAAAACTGCGGCGGTTGTCCATTGCTCGTATCAGAAACCGCTTCAGTCGTTTGACGCTGGGTGATGTAAACACCAGTGGCAGCGGTGGCAAATATACTAATTACCACAATCAGAAACCACTTCAACTTTGGCGACATAAAATTTAACAGTTAATTCAAACAGCCTAAATATCAATTTTGAATTTTAGATTGAGGTAGCGTGCTTGATCTTCTTGCTTTTGAGTGGAATTCAAAATTTGGTCAGCCGTGATCAGCAATACAAACTTATAGACCTTGTGGTCTTAATATAGTTCCTCGCATCTAGGTAAATTAGGGGTAAAAATGTAGGGGTGTGAGGGTATCAGGAAAAATAAGAATATCAGAAGGAGTCAGAAGTCAGAATTGGTGAATTCAGAATATCCCCACGGATGAATCCGGGGGTTTCAGATATAATGCGGGAGCATTTTTACTTCGACCTACTTAAAAGTAGGGGCGTATGATTCCTCGACTCATCCGCCACTCGTACACTCGCCATTCTGGCTGCTGACTCCTGACTCCTGAGTTCTTTTTGGTCATTTACTATTTTCTTTTCAAAATTTAAAAAATATTCCCCTACATCCTACACCTTTGTTCCTCGATATCCTGCCCCGAAGGGAGCTAGGTCAAGATACAATTCGATCTGACACTAGCTGTAAAAATCCATTAATTCTCGATTCACCAAACCACCCATATGAGCATTTACGAAGTATTTATGCCGGCGCTAAGTTCCACCATGACTGAAGGTAAAATCGTTTCCTGGGTAAAATCACCTGGAGACAAAGTGGAAAAAGGCGAAACAGTGGTGGTTGTCGAGTCAGATAAGGCAGATATGGATGTGGAATCCTTTTATGAAGGATATCTTGCCACAATCCTTGTGCAAGCTGGTGAAACAGCCTCCGTTGGAGCTGCGATCGCCTTGTTAGCAGAAACCGAAGCTGAAATCGAAACTGCGATCCAACAAGCCAATTCTGGAAGTAGTCCTGCTCAACAACAAGTAACTGCTGCCACTTCTGGAAAAATAGCAGAAACAACCACAGTCGCAACGCCTGCTGCTGCTTCTCAAAACGGAACAAGCCGTACAAATGGGCGGCTTGTAGCTTCACCCCGCGCCCGCAAGTTAGCCAAGGAACTGAAAGTTGATTTGAGCGGCATTTCTGGTAGTGGTCCCTACGGTCGCATCGTCGCCGAAGATGTAGAAGCAGCTGCTGGAAAATCTAGCAAACAACCTGCCACAGTCACCCCTGTCGCACCCACCCAACCAGCACCAACTATTACCCCAGTTGCACCTACACCCACAAAAGTCGCACCAGCACCCGCACCCACGCCAGTCAGCACCGCAGTTCCGGGTCAAATAGTGCCTTTGACTACCTTGCAAAATGCCGTAGCGCGGAACATGGTAGCCAGCTTATCTGTGCCTGTAATCCATATAGGTTACACAATTACCACAGATGCGCTAGACAAGCTTTATAAACAGATTAAGTCGAAAGGCGTAACGATGACAGCGCTACTCGCAAAAGCGGTAGCGGTGACACTGCAAAAACATCCCCTGCTGAATGCCAGCTACTCAGAACAAGGAATTGTCTACCACTCTAATATTAATGTTGCCGTGGCAGTGGCAATGGATGATGGAGGATTGATTACACCAGTGTTGCAGAATGCAGACAATATGGATATATATTCTCTGTCACGCGATTGGAAATCCTTAGTTGAGCGCGCCAGAGCCAAAAAGCTGCAACCGGAAGAATATAACAGCGGCACCTTTACAGTAACAAACTTGGGAATGTTCGGCGTAGATAGATTCGATGCAATTCTACCACCCGGACAAGGTTCGATTTTAGCAATTGGGGCATCACGTCCGCAAGTCGTCGCTACAGCCGACGGTTTATTTGGCGTCAAGCAACAGATGCAGGTAAATATTACCTGTGATCATCGGATTATTTACGGTGCTCATGCGGCAGCGTTCTTGCAAGATTTGGCGAAGTTGATTGAGACAGATGCTCAATCTTTGACGCTGTAGCTTGAGTGATAAGTTAACTCAGCTTGAGACTTGGAGTCGTGATGCTCCAAGTCTTTTTATCTGCTGCGGACAATAGACTTCTTGCAAAAGTATGATTAATGGATGTTTAGAACCGCAGATGCACGCAGATAAACGTAGATAAATAACTAGTGTCCATCTGTGTCCATCTGTAGTTTTTTTTTCATAAAATTGACTTTTGCACTCTTGTTTAAGGGAGTTCCAATTTAAAAAATATCCAACTTTCTTGTGGGAGTGGCTCTCTAGCCCGTCCTATAGACTGGGCGGGCGGGGACGCCCACTCCACAAGATGGATAATTTTAGGACTTACGCAAAAACCTCTCAAACTCTTATTTCTCTGTGTCCTCTGCGTCCTCTGCGGTTCGTTTTCCGTAACTTCTACGTAAGTCCTAAATTTATTTCTTGGAAATCCCTAATGCCTCAATTAGTCCAAAACTGTGACCTACGACAACACTTTAAAATATCTGGTTGAACAGTATCCAGAACAATACATCCACTGGCTACTTGCATCTGAGCCGACAGATATTCAAATTCTAAAAACCGAATTAAACCTGGAACCCGTCCGCGCCGACTCTTTAGTTAATTGGCTTAATAGATTGGGAAGTTAGATTGTAGTCTATGCTCACTTCCTAGCCAGCACAAAAAAAGTTGTAATATCTAGCAAGACACCGTGTTCAGTTGCTAAAACTTCAACTTGGTTTGCATATTCAACCTTAATTTCTTCCATTTTCTCTGTTGATAATTCCAACAATGGATTTTTGGGGTGAAGCCAGCCACCATTCCACCACTTTTTTGCATCATCGACGCTGAGATATTTACCCAACTCTTCAATTTTTACTTCGATATTTTGAAAACCTGCTTGTTGTAACAGCTTTTCACACCTTTGTGGTGTACCAAGTGGTTCATGGATATTTGGCAGTGAAACTCCATATTTAGCACAGGCTTTAATAATTATGGGTGTCATAAAAGAAGTTTCCCCCCAAGCATGAAAAGCAACAATTCCACCGGGTTTAAGCCAGCAATACCATTTGTGTAAAATTGCCGGAATATCAGTAAACAATACAATAGCTGAAGAACAAAAAATTGCATCAAAGCTATTTTCGTCAAAATTCAAATATTCTACATCTGCCTCAATTAATTCGATATTTTTTAAACCTGCTGCTTCTATCTTTTGTTGTGCTTGATTCAAAAAAACTGAGGCAATATCTACTCCGATGACTTTGCCTTCATTGCCCACCATTTCAGCAGCAGCTATGGCGACAATACCCGTACCAGTGGCGACATCTAATATTTTTTGTCCTTTTTGCAATTGCGCTAATTCGACTAAAGGAATAGCGCGTCTATATGCTAATTCACTACTGTCATAGTCAGTTCTCTTATTGTAGAAATCAGCGACTTGCTGCTTGTACTCGTCGAGATGTGGTTTATCTGGCATTGTAACGTTTCCGTAAAACTCAGACGCAACGGCGGGAGTCCCGCCGTGCTTGCTGCTTGGAACATTAACAACCATACTGCCCAATGTTTCAACAAGCAACCATAGACCTCTTGCACGACAAGCGCGTGGTTTTTGAGAACGAACATGGGTTTTTTGCGCCAGACGTGCATCAGGGTAAAACTCAGGCATCTTATCAAAATACCCAAGTTTTTAAGTTTTACTTCGGTGGACGCGATCGCCCTAATCCAGATCCGTCACGTTCGGGAATGGTTGGATTCTCTGCAAGAGGCAGACACGACTAAAAAAGTTAAACATCTCAACATTCTCAAGGCATTTTTTTCCTATGTGACCAGTTTGGAGAAACCACCGATTTCTCGTAGCCCAATTCCCAAACAGTTCAAGCTGCCCAAGCCGAAAGATACCCAGGTGGAGCGTATTCTTGCACCATCGGATGGTAATGATTGCAACAAATTAGCGTTGGTACAAATTAAGATTGAGGATATGGTATTTAGCCCTGACAATAAATAGCCACGCTAGGCATTTGTGATGTTGGGTAAGTGCGATTCGCATTTATTGGGGTTGATAGATTTGTGGGATGCGGAAGCCGTCACCTCCGGCGATCACGCTTATTAGGGTTGATGGGATGGAGTGCGATTGTGTAAATAGCCATAAATGCCCAGATTAAACTACCAACGCTCTAGCATCAACCCATCAACATCATTAAAATCTGTATCATCTGTCACTAATGTCCAACCCTGCTCTAAACATTGCGCCGCAATCCAAACATCATTCATGGGAATTGGTCGTCCCTTCTGTTTCAGTGCCAGTCGGGTTTGAGCATAGACTGCTGCTGTTTTTCGACCTAATGGCAGAACTACACAAGCCTCAATGAACTCCAAATAACGAGGTAAATTTTGTAACGGACGACTAGAGTTTTCCGCGCCAAAAAGTAACTCCCCCACTACGACGATAGGCAGAACCACCTCTGGTAATGCTAGTACCCGTGAAACGATTGCTGTGTCTCCATTCAAAAAACGCACCGCGACAGAGGTATCCAGGGCTATCTCACCACTCATTCACATCCACCTGCCGACATTGTGTGGCGATCGCCCGTTTTAATTCTTCCGCTTCTCTATCACTTAAAATACCTGCAAATTTTGCGAGGGGATGAGTTTTGCGTGTTGCTTTCACCCTACGAAAAAAATCCAGTACTGACTGAACTATATTATCAGGAGCTTGTTCGAGTTCCTCGAGCAATTCTTCACGATTTGTCATGCATTCAATTGTTCTTAGCTAAAAGAGTTTTCTCTAGTTTCAGTATATCCAAAGTCCCAAAGCGATCGCATTTATTGGGGTTGATGGGAAAATGCGATGCCCAAGCCGCCACCTTTGGCGATAGCTTCGCTGCTGCCTTCGGCAGATCGCATTTATTGCGTTTGAAGGAAGTGCGATGCCCAAGCCGCCACCTCCGGTGATCGCATTTATTAGGTTGATGGGATTTGTGCGGGGGCTTGCAGGTTATCGGACAATACGGTTGCTGTTAAGGATTTTTGGTGAAATTTGGTGATATGTAGTGAAAGTGCATGCACTTTCACTACATCGCCGTTGTCATCAGGGTTTTGGTCTTATCACCAAGCGTATTGGGTTATCGCAACAAGTTTTCCGCTTGCCAGATTAATCGCTGAAAGCCGTTCACATTTCATGTTGTTTGCTCACCACTTCTGCGCTTTTTTGTATTCCAAGTGACAGGCTAACTTAAGTTGAGGCATCTCCTTTAGGCAGAGGTTGAGACAAAGCAGTAACGTTATGCTCAAGACTATATCAAATAGTGTATAGGCGGAAGTACCCGGCAAAATAGCTAGGAACTGGGGTATTAAAATGGCTATTAAAGAATTTTTAAACAAAATTTCTGACACAATTTGGGAAGTGCCGATTTCCTATAAACAAGGGATGCGCGTTCCCGCCCGAATTTATGCCACAGAAAAGTTAATTGAGGACTTGGACGAAGCCGTTTATGACCAAGTGACCAACGTAGCGACACTTCCAGGGGTAACGAAGTACGCTTTATGTATGCCTGACGGACACTTTGGTTATGGTTTTCCCATCGGTGGCGTGGCGGCGATGGATATAGAGGAAGGGGGAGTCATTTCTCCTGGCGGTATCGGTTTCGATATTAATTGCGGTATGCGCTTGCTGGTCACCAATCTGACTTACGATGAAGTGAAACCAGATATCAAAAAGCTTGTAGACAAGCTTTATCAAAGGGTTCCAGCCGGAGTGGGAAGCACTGGCTTTGTGAAGCTTTCACGGAATGATTTTCGGGAAGTCGCTGAAGGGGGCGCACAATGGTGCATCCGCAATGGCTACGGTTGGGAAGAAGATTTGGCACTGATGGAAGAAAACGGATGTCTTAAAGGTGCTGATTCCTCCAAAATTAGTGAAAAGGCGATTGACCGAGGGTTTAACCAAATTGGCACTTTGGGGTCTGGTAACCATTATTTAGAAATTCAAGTTGCTCGACCAGAAAACATTTTTGATAAGGAATTAGCCGCAAGTATGGGAATTACCATGCCAAATCAGGTGGTGGTGATGTTCCACTGCGGTAGTCGAGGATTTGGTCATCAAGTCGCAACTGACTATCTGCAAACCTTTTTGAGAGTTATGGAAAGTAAGTACGGCATCAAAATTCTTGACCGAGAATTAGCCTGTGCGCCTTTCAACTCTCCTGAAGGTCAGGCATATTTTTCGGCGATGAAGTGCGGTATTAATATGTCTTTTGCCAATCGTCAAGTCATCCTGCACCGCGTCCGGGAGGTATTTTCGGAAATTTTCGGATACTCGGCAGAAGAATTGGGTATGCGGATGGTTTATGATGTCGCCCATAATACCGCAAAATTAGAGCGTCATATTATAGATGGCAAAGAGCGATCGCTCCTTGTACATCGCAAGGGTGCAACACGCGCTTTTGGACCTGGGATGCAAGATGTCCCACAACGGTACAAGGATATTGGTCAGCCAGTCATTATTGGTGGCAGTATGGAAACTGGGTCTTATTTGTTAGTGGGTGTACCCAGTGGCGACCAGACTTTCTTCAGTACTGCTCATGGTAGCGGACGCACGATGAGTCGGGCAAAAGCACGAAAAACCTATCGTGGCGAAACACTCAAGAAGGATATGGAAAAGCGGGGCATTTATGTCCGCAGTAACTCTTACCAAGGACTGGCGGAGGAAGCCGGTGCAGCATACAAAAATGTAGATGATGTCATCGAAGCGGCTGAGTTAGCTGGGATTAGCAAACGGGTGGTACGCTTCACTCCGATTGGAAATATTAAGGGGTAGGTTATGCAGATGCGCACACCGCTTACAGTGATAACAGGACCGTTGGGAAGCGGAAAGACAACGCTGCTGCGTCACATCCTGGAAACTGTCCCCAAAAAAATCGCCATTTTGATGAACGAATTTGGCGAAATAGCTATTGACGCCAAAATTATTCAAGGTAAAAATGTCGAGATGGCGGATCTGGGTGGCGGCTGCGTGTGCTGTTCTCTCCTAGGTGAGTTTGAAGCTGCTGTCAATGAAATTCTTGATACAGTTAATCCAGACCAGATGGTAGTAGAAACAACCGGAGTTGCAGAACCAGATGCACTGGTTTTTGATATTGAAGAGAGTTTACAAAGAGTGCGACTCGATGGGGTTGTGACGGTTATCGACGCTGATGCAATGGTGAAATATCCGTCTGTGGGACACACAACTCGGATACAAATTGAAGCTGCAGACACTATCCTCCTAAACAAGGTAGATTTAGTTTCTGAAAGGGAGTTGCAAGCAATAGAAAAAAAGTTAAATTCCATTAACGAAACTGCTTCAATTTTACATACTGTGCGGGGTCAAGTAGATCCAGATTTGTTGTTTGGTATCGGTCGAGAACGGGTACAACCACCACCGCACCACGTCCACCAACCGGAATTTGATTCGTTTAGCTACACAACTTCTGCTACTTTAAATCGCGAATGTTTTGCAGAATTTGCTGATAGTTTGGAAATAGACGTATATCGGGCGAAAGGATTTGTTCGCTTTCCTGAAGGAATCTATCTGTTTAATTTTGTGGCTGGTCGTTGGGAATTAGAACCATTTGAACAAGAAGCGACGGAACTGGTTTTTATTGGCAAGCAAGTCAGCGAAAGAAAAGCAGAAATTCTCGGTCGTTTCAACAAGTGTGAGCAGTAGATCCCGCCAACCCCAATTTTTAAGCGTGGGCTAAGAGAGAAAAAATATGTATATTCACTTATATTAAATGTTGTTTATGTCCTACGAATTTCTTGAAGATATTGCCACTGCGGATATTGCCTTTCGCGCTTGGGGAAAAGATTTAGAGGAAGTTTTCAAAGCAGCAGGCGATGCAACAATTAACACCATGATTGAAGATTTGGACTCAATAGAACTCAAGGAAACGCGCACCTTTAGCTTAGAAGACGACCAGTTAGATTTATTACTGTTCAATTTTCTTCAAGAACTGGTCTACTACAAAGATAGCGAACTCTTGCTGCTGCGATCGCAGCAAATTGAGTTTGAACAGAAAGATGGCAAACACTACCTAAGCGCTGTACTCCAAGGAGAAACGCTAGATCGCGATCGCCATGAACAACGGGTAGATGTCAAAGCTGTGACATTACACCTTTTCCAATTAGAAAAAACGAATGACGGTTGGACAGCGATGGTCATTCTTGATATTTAATGTGACTTGAATACAACCTGATATCACTTTTGTGGCTCATTTTGATAGCCATCTTACTTTTCACGGGATTGATCGAACCTCTCTCCAAACCTCTCTCCTGTAAGGAGAGAGGCTTTTATCTTTTTTATCTTAGCCCCTTCCCTAGTGCTTCAACAGCACTCTATTCAATCTTCTTCGTTGACCTGACCAGAATACAGGCAATTTTTTCCATTTCTATCTCAACAGCTGCATAAGTTAATGCCTGCTTACATCTATTTAAGAATAGAACAAGGTTAACTCATTGATGCCTAACTTGTGTTAGGTAAATCAACTCACTAAACAAGCTTAAAGGAGAAAATCAACAATGGAATTAGAAACTCAATCCTTAAATCAACAACCTCTAGCTGTTTGTCCTGCGACAATACAAAAAGGTGCTAAAGGTGCAAACGTCAAACTTCTGCAAGAAAAATTAAACGGTTATGGTTTTGATACAAAAATTGATAGTATTTTCGGGGATAGTACCGAGAAATCTGTCAAGCTTTTCCAAAGTCACTATGGTTTAAAGGATGATGGAATTGTCGGCGAAAAAACGTGGCGTAAATTAAAGGTTTGCTAATTACAGGGCTTTCAACGAGCGTGGAAGCTATGGTCAACATAATTCGTGATTGATAATATGTCCTCCTGACACGCCACGGGAACGTAATTCCTAATTATTAGCCCAGGGATAAATATAATTCGTAATTCATAATATGTCCTCCGGACACGCCACGGGGACGTAATTCGTAATTACGCTCTTCAATGACGAATTACGAATTACGAATTAATAATTATTCAATCATTTTTGATATCTAAAGCATATCTAGATCGAACTCTGCCCAAACAGCTGCGTGGTCAGATGCTGCGGTTGAACGGTCTTTTACTGTTGGGAAGGACTGTTCTCGTCCATTCGTCAATCGAGAAAGATTGAACATACCACGTCGTTCAACGCCAGCTTTCGTCAAAGCTTCTCTTAACGGCTGAGATACAAGTAAATAATCAATTTGATCTAGCTGATTACGGAAGGCGTACGTCCATCTATCTGCCATGTCCGCAAACCATATTTCCAAAACGTCATAAAGATTTTCTGTATTAAGTAGTTTTTCTATTGTTGAACTTGTGGGCGTGTCATTTAAATCACCAGCTACAACGACTAAGTCTTGAGATAAATCAAAGTTAGATACGATTTCACTGACGCGATTTGCCTGCTCTTGACGCCGTGATGCGCTGTCATTTCTTTTACTTTTAAAGTGATTGCACAAGATAGTGAGCTTTCTGTCAGCAGGAAGCAGAACTTCCACTTCAAGACAGTCTCGATCAAAAAGAAGTTCACCACGCGAGTCTTTATCGAAGATGTGAGTTCTGATATTTCCAATCGGGAAGCGACTTAACAAACCAACATCAATTCCCCGCTTGTCGTTACCGTCAATCGCCATTGAATATTCAAAACGAGAATCGAGAAATTCCTCAGAAAACTCTTTGAGTGTTAGACGGTTTTCAATTTCTACAAGGCACTGCACATCTGCTGCAATTTCATTGATGACCCTTGCCGTATTAAACCGAGTTTCCTCAGAAAATTTAGCACGCTTAAAAACTATACGACCGTCCCACGAATTTACTCCGTTTGCTCTCACCCCGACAATTGCACCTGAGTTGCGATCGCGTTCAAATAAACTTCCCCTATCTTCTGCGATTTCAATGTACTCTTCTAAACTTTTAAACAGAGAGAAAATTTTCTGCTTATTGTAAGCTTCTTGTTCTAGTTGACGTTGCAGTTCAGCAAGGTCATTTAGTAGCTTTTGATTCTCTACACCATCCTTAATATCAAATATGGCGGCACGGTCAAAGAGATTCTGTGCGTTGAAAGTAGCGATACGTAAAGGACTACTCATACGAATGAAAGCTTACAATGAATGACGTTAAATAACTAACATAAATGTTATCTATTTGACAGAAAAATTAGATTAATTTCATTTTTTTTCTAGCCCACCTACTTAGGCGATGTCCGGCTAATTACCCACAATTTTCCAGAACCCCACCCCGCCGTTGACTGCTCCCCTCCCCGCATGCGGGGAGGGGTTAGGGGTGGGGTATTAGCCAACCAGTTCCTTCACGTTGTTGATGATGCCTTCAGGGTCAATACCCTGATGGGGGAACTGTTCCCATAAACCGCCACAGCCTTCTCTATGAGTGCCAAGGTGGGCGAACTTCGGTGTCAGTCCGCGCTCAAGTAACCAAGTCCCAAAGCGACTACCCAATCCTGTACGGCGATTAAATGATTCAACGACCAATACAAAGGGCGCTTTACCAACCTTCGCAAGCGTTTCTTCGTCAATGATGTTGAGTGTTGGCTTATTGATTAAGCCGACGTCAATCCCTTGCTGTTTGAGGCGTTCTACTGCATCCAGTGCGCGGTATAATGCCTCACCAAAGCTGACGATGTAACCAGCAGTTCCTTCACGCACGACTTCATCTTTGCCAGGAACAAAGGTATAACCTTCGCCGTAGAGATTCTTTCCATTGACATCAACAATGTTCGGAGTCTTGGAGCGAGTGGAGAAAATAAACCGTAGTCCTGGGTCAAAGAAAACTGCTTCAACACAAGCTTTCATTTGGGCGGCGTCTGCGGGGAAGTACAGCCGTGTTTCGTAGCCGTCATCCAACCCGTTGTCGGCAAACATATTGTTTATACCGAAGTGACAGGTATTGTCCGCCATGTCATCCACGCCAGAGTGAGAGAAGTGACACAGGACGTTGGAGTAGTTCAGCCGCGCCATGGTGATTTCTGAAATGCACATTTCCAAGAACGCGCTGAATGTGCCAAAGATGCCCTGCTTGCCTTTTTCCATGCCAAATCCGGCAGCGGCAGAGAAATTACCTCTCTCCATAATGCCAGAACTGATGAAGATTTCTGGATAAGCATCGTGAATCTTCTTCAGTCCACAAGAGCCTTCCAGGTCACTATCGATACATATTACTTTTTCCTTGCGCTCTGTTTCACTCAAGCGGCTGAGGACGGATACTACCGCATCACCAAACACGTTGCGGTTAGAATCCCATTTGTCACCGGAACCTATGAAGGTGTAGTTATTCTTGGGCTTTTGAATGCTCTTGAGGTATCTGACGGCATCGGTGAGTCCACGCTTTTCTAAGTAGGCGATCGCCTTATCCACCGGGATAACATCATGACCATGCGTTGAACCTTCTATGCCTTCAATCCCTACAGCCATTTTTCGCTTATTGACCAAGGCGACGGGTCCGTTAGTCGTCACTGCTTGACTTATCCGACGATACAAATCATCCAAGTCCTCGCCATCTCCCTCATTGACATTCAGCCCTTGACCTGCGAGTGTTTTGGCAACGCTAAAACCTGGTAGGTATTGGGAAGGATGTCCGGCGATCGTCACATCATTATCATCGATAATCAGCTTCACATTCAGATTCTGGGCAACCGCCAAACGCGCCGCTTCTGCATCATTGCCTTCCTGCTGCGAACCATCAGAACCAAGGCAGATAACCACCTTATTCGGGTTTGCCAACGCCACACCATTAATGTAGGGCCATACATGCCCCAGTCGTCCAGAACTGAACTTGACTCCGGGCGTCAGTCCAAGTTCAGGGTGCCCAGGCAGTTTTGCACCAGCTTCGCGGTAATGGACAAGACTTTCAGCAGACAACTCACCATGCAAAACAGCCATGAGGTATTGCGTGGCAACGCGGTGTCCCGCTTCATCAAAGAAAATCGGCACGAATTTATCTGGTGCACCCCGAAAAAATGCATCGAAAATGACGACCTCTGGCACTGTGTCGTAAGCACCACCCGTGTGACCGCCCAAACCTTTGGCAGCACCTGTAGCGGTGAAGAAAACGATCGCATCACGGCACAACTGAATGTTAGCTTTGAGTGTCTCCCGCTGCTCATTTGTGAGGTTCGGATTGGTAGGGTCTAGTGCCAGTGGCTTGTATGCACCAAGGTTAATAGAAAAGCTAGCTGTAGCAATAGTCATGGCTAATATTCCTGTATGTAAATGATGAACACGGGAGAGAGCCGTCCTCTTTGACGGTACACTGCAACGGAAATCTATGTTGTTATGGTGGATTGTTATGGTGGATTGCAATCAACTCACCACACGTTTATTTTCTTACCCGGTTTTCCCAACAGAGTTTTTATCCTCACATCGTTATTTGCATCGTTATTTGCATCCTTATCTGCATCCTTATCTGCAGCCATTGTTAGCCGTGTTTAGACAGCTTGGAATGGCATGAAACGTTGCACTTTCGACTCTATTGAATGGCAACGATTATAGCTAAGTATAAATGCTTATGACAATAATGAGCAAGATAAATGTTGAAGATTAAAACATTTGTGCTGTTGAACACAGCAGTCCTCTGCTGCTTGTGCTGGTCGAGAAATGCTTTGTTTGTCAAATCATCCGAGGAAAGGAGGACAAACTCAAAGTTTCCTTTCTTTGCTCAATGTCCCCTTTACAAACCCTGTTCCCTATTCCCTGTTGCCTGTTGCCTCTCAACAAGTCCATACCTTAAGTCCAAACTACAGTCAATCAGGTTAAGTGACTGATTTTAAGAAATTCTTATAAAGATTTTACGAAAAAATATAAAAGCTTCATGAAGTTCAGAACAAATTGATCTTATTGTAGAAAAAGATGCAAATAATATTAAAGGTGCATAACGACTCAAACGATTAGAGCTTTTAAGGCTTCATGTGAGTCAGATTTGAGTCAGACTCAAAGATGTTTTTTGACAGTATCAGGTGAGAAGTTAAAAAACTTGCTTGCCCAGAGTAAATCGACTGAATAGCGGGTATCTACCGCCAGCCAAAGCTTGAAAAGCTTTTTAAGAGCTGGAATTCTAACGCCATGTAAAGACGCTTACTCTTGCTTCGTCAAGTGTCTCTACAGCTAACCCGTAATCACAAGAATTTACTATGTACAACCAAACGTTTCGGGCTTTCACTCGCATTAGCCCAGTTTTCATTGATTTTGAACGAGCAGAAATTGCTTGCTTGAGTAAAGTGAGTAAAGGCGTTACACCAAAAGCCAAGGTGATTGTCCTCGACACTACAGAGAACAAAAACGCACAAATTACTAAAGTCTTCAACCCACATCTCAATATCTCTAGGGTCCCTATCTCCCACCAACAATCGGAAATGCAATTAGGGACAACCTAACGAAGGCAAACAAAACCTAAATAAAAACCACACTGCCTCTTAATAAGAGTAGGTAAGAGCATCAACTAGAAATGCTAATACCCGGCTTTATGGTGGTTCCGGTTATGCTAAGGGCGACTAGAGCCGCCTTTAACTAGTACTCCATCACACAAACTTTGCGGGTTTGTAGTGAGCAATTTATCGCTTAAGCAAGCACTCTTCGTGCTTACTACATACCCATCAGGCTTTGACTTGGCGGACTACTAGAACTGAGACTGCAACTATCTGTGATGGAGATAATCGGCACGAGTCTATATGTGCAACTCATATGATCATGACCTGATAGGCATGGTCAAAGCTTGTTGCCCATCGGTACTTCATCCAGCGTGATAGGTACTTTACCTATCTCTAGACCACTTTGTTGGTCATAGTTCATGAGTTATTAGTCAAAACAAACAACAAACAAGGATTGATTCAACATGGCTACTATTACCGTTTCGTCTGCTGCTGACAATGGAGCTGGTTCTCTTAGAAATGCGATCGCTCAGGCACAATCAGGTGATACCATTCAATTTGGCTCCAACCTCGCGGGTCAGACCATTACCCTCAATTCAGGTCAACTCACAGTTAACAAAAACTTGACAATTGATGGTTCAGGTGCTGCGGGTTTGACAATTAGTGGCAATAATGCGAGCCGAATTTTTGATGTAACAACACCTGGCTCAAGTTTTACATTGCGAAATTTGACCCTTGCCAATGGAAAAGCCAGTGGTGACTGGGAAAATGGTGCTGGAGGCGCAGTTCGCGTAGTCAGTGGAGATAAGCTCACCACTCTCAACGTAGAGAACAGCAAATTTTTGAATAACAGCGCTTCGGGCGCAGGAGGAGGCGCAATTTGGGGAGGCTTTAACACCGCTAACACCATCACTGGTAGTGTATTTGAGGGGAACGACAGTACTGCTGGTAAATCGGAACGTGGCGGTGGTGCGATCGCTGTCAACACTAACAGTAGCCTCACGGTGAAAAATAGTGACTTCACCAATAACAAAGGAACCAATGGCGGTGCAATCAACACTGTATTAAGCAAACTCACAGTAGAAGACTCTACTTTCCGCAATAATGACTCAACAGCTGGAGGTCCAGTAGGTCCTCACACCATAGGTTATGGTGGTGCCATCTATACTGATGGCGCGAATGCCTCTGGACCAAATTACGATTATGGTCCCATCGGAGGCACAATTACCATTCGTAATAGCGAATTTGAAAGCAACAAAGCTGCTGGACAAGGCGGAGGACTGTTTCTGTATGCTTATTCCCCAGACAAAGTGATTGTTGAAAATTCCAAAATTGCCAAAAATCAGGTCATTGAGGACTCTCGAGGCGATTCACTCGGCGGTGGTCTGCGAATTGGTAATGCTGAGTTTAACGTTAACAACACCACCTTCACCGACAATCGGTCACTCCAGCAAGGTGGTGGTTTATGGATAGGAGAAGAAGCCCCAGGTACTATTAGTAAAAGTACATTCACTGGTAATCGAGCCGAGAGTACAGACGGCAAAACTGGTTTGGGTGGAGCAATCTCTTTTGCCAATTACTCCAATCCTGTCACTATTGACGGTACGACCGTTGCCGACAACTACGCTGGTTTTCAAGGTGGAGGTATTTCCGGAGGTGGCTCGTTCACCACTGTCAAAGATTCAACCTTCACAAATAACGTTGGAGGTAACGGTTGGAACATCAAAAACCAAGTTACTGATCAACTCAAGGATGGTGGAGGAAATACTCAATGGCCAAGCAAAAACCCCAATGATCCCAGTGACCTGAATGTCACAGCATCTATTAATATTGCAGAACCCAAGGGCAGTAGTTCGCAAAATATTGTCCCAAGAGCAGCAAGCTCTGTAGGTATTGATAACAATGACCCCACCCTTGGTACGGGGAATAACCTCGTCCCAGCAATTGTTAGTGACAATAACTCAAGCAACGGTACTTTTGTAGATGCCACCGGCAACAGCTCCAACACTACCTTGAGTAGTATCTTTCCTGTAAACACCATAGGTAACAGCGCCAATGGTAACAATACCCGTGCAGATATTAGTGGAAGTCCCATTAACACTGATTCAGATGGTGGTCTTACCCCTGTCCTTAGCGGTAGCGATAGCGAAGCGCTGCTGCTTTCAGCAGATCGCCAGCTGTGTGGCAATATCACTTTGGACGATAATCTCTACAACAGTTTTAGAGAACAAATCACACAAGGTAACGGGCTTGACAGCTTCAGACTAACTCCTGGTCAAATCTCTGAGTTGAATCCTAATTTCAACTCTGGAAAAGACTATACCGGCGTTAGCTTGTTAGATGGTCAAAATCCAGGTCAATCCTCAATTAACAAGCCAAGCGGCGATAGTTGGAATCTGGACAACACTCAGCGTCAGTCACTGGCAAACTTACAAGGAACCAACACTTCGACCCTTGTGGGTAACTCCCCATCTGGGTCTGGACAACTTTACCCGGTTCAAACCCTGTAACCGTGTTGCTCATTGGGTCAATCATCTTGTCTATGATGATTAGCACCCAATACTGACGGGTACTACAGATAGCTAATCTCATCACTTGCGAGCGTTTTCGGATTCTTCAGGTTTGACAGAAGTCGGGTTTTGTCAAACCTGATTTCTAAAATATTCTCACTTGTGAGCTAATACAAAAAATATCGAAGCATCACACCAAGCGCCTTGCTCTGTGATGGGTAACGCCTGAACTTCTGATATATATTCAGATTTGCATTGCTCTAATTGAGCTGGTGCAAGCTGAAAGACTTGATAGCCAAAAACATTCTTCGAGTTCATTTTCCATAACTCTTCAGCAGTTTTAGCATCAGGAGCGAAATACCAACCAAACTGCTCTTGTGTCACTTGAATATTTTTAAATCCTGCCTCTTGTAAAAGTTTGTGGCATCTGTCAACTGTACCAAGCGGTTGATTTGGGTTGGGAACTGTTATACCGTATCTTTGCGCAACTTCACGAAACAAAACTGACGGTGGAAAAGCTGTTTCCGCCCAAGCATTAAACGCCAAAATTCCACTAGATTTGAGAAAGCGATGCCATTGCTGCAAAGCGGTGGGAATATCAGTTAAATAACAGATAGCTAAAGAGCATAAGATAACATCAAAACTATTATCAGTAAAAGTTAAATTTTCTGCATCTGCTTCTTGAAAATTAACATTTTTCAAACCCTCCGCCGCCAGTTTCTGTTTTGCATAACTAAGCATTCCGGAGGAAATATCCACACCGATGATTTTACCTGCATCGCCAACTATTTTGGCAGCATTAAGAGCGACTATACCTGTACCTGTTGCAATATCTAGAATTGTTTGTCCACTTTGGAGTTTGGCGATTTTAATTAGGCGATCGCCAACAGAACCGTAAAATCTGCCTTGGTCATAATTCGTTCGGGAATTGAAGTCGGTTAGTAATTGCTGCTTATACTTTTTTATATCTACTTCTTGTAGCATTGGAACAATTTACCAAATTGTTTTTCTGTGTCACTGGTATGTAACTCCTAGAAGGCTGAGTTTTATAACTGATAATCTTTTTTCAACAAAGAAAATATTCTCAAGTCATGAAACTGACCCTTCCAGTAACCATATTCTCTAAGAATGCCTTCCTCTAGAAACCCTAATTTTTGCAACAGCTTAATAGATGCTGTGTTTTCCAGCATCACCATCGCCTCAATTCGATTCAATCCGATACCTTGAAATCCAAACTCAATGACAGCCTCCAGTGCTTCTGTCATAATACCTTGTCGCCAATAAGTTCTTGCAAGCTCATAACCAATTTCTCCCAAAAAAGGACTCTTGTAGCGATAACCGCAAGAGCCAATGATGACATTATCGTTTTTTCTAGCTATTCCCCAACGAATTCCCTGTCTACTTTTGAAACGTTCTGATCTACGATTAATCAAACCTTTCACTTGTTCAATACTTGTAGGAGGTTCTAGATCGTAATATTTAGTTACGTCTTCATCAGCAAAAACCTGAAAAATGGCTTGTGCATCAGACAAATTAATTGCCCTTAAAATTATATTTTTGGTTTCTAGTTGTGGAAATTCGTACTGTGTACTATCAGAATTATCCTGCATTTTGCTCCCCGTTAAAATTGCGATCGCGTAAGCGCAAAGCGTAGGCTCCACCAACGCGTAGGGTGTCCGGAGGACGAGCGCGATCGCTCTGCACCATCGTCTTTTTTTCTATCAATCATTTATCAAAAATCATAACTTAATCCTTAATTTTTTTGAAAAACTAGGATGGGCAATGCCCACCCCATGATTTAACAGTTACCAGTTATCAGTTAGTAGAGACGCCCTCTATGGGCGTCTGTACATCAGTTATCAGTTTTATCGTTGGGGGAAACACCACACTCCTGTGCACCGTTCGTCGTCAGACGTGCCGTAGGCATAAGCGTTGGTGTGAGTACAACCACACCATACGCACTGCGGCTGGTACTGTTCACTGTTCACTGATTTAACCCTTCACGCAAACAACTTGCTTGAGAGTTGCTACAACTTCGACTAAATCCGCTTGATTCTCCATAACTTCTTCTATCGGCTTGTAAGCGCCAGGAATTTCATCCAAAACGCCTGTATCTTTACGGCATTCTACGCCCTTTGTTTGCTCAATCAAATCATCTAATGTGTAGACATTTTTTGCCTTCGCACGAGATAGTAAACGTCCTGCACCGTGCGAACAACTGCAAAAACTATTAGCACTACCTTTACCCTTAACAATGTAGGATTTAGCCCCCATTGAACCGGGAATAATGCCATAATCTTCTTCTATTGCGCGGACAGCACCTTTGCGAGTGACGTAGACATCCTCGCCAAAATGCACTTCTTTTTCAGCGTAATTGTGATGGCAATTCACCTCTAATAATGGCTTAGTTGCTTTACCACCCGCTAGGTGCTTCTCAACAATGTGTTTGAAACGCGCCATCATCACTTCACGGTTGAAACGCGCATAATTCTGCGCCCACTGCAAATCATGCCAATATGCCTGAAATTCTGGTGTACCAGCGACAAAATGAGCCAAATCGGGGTCAGGCAATTTATTACCTGCCATTTTTGCTAATTCTTTAGCTGTGTCAATGTGGCACTGTGCTAATTTATTGCCGATGTTGCGTGAACCGGAATGCAGCATCAGCCAAACTTGGTTCTCTGTATCGAGGCAAACCTCGATGAAGTGATTTCCTCCGCCCAGAGAACCCATCTGTTTCATCGCTTTAGCTTGTAAATCTTGCACCCCTTGATGCAAGTCTTTGAAATCATTCCACCGTTGCCAGTTAGCGGCACTTTTTTCAACGTCTTTATTTTCGTTGAAACCTGTGGGAATTGCTGCTTCAATATCCAAGCGGATTTTCTTGAGCTTGCCTTCTAGTTGATCACCATTAAATGGTGTTTTAATAGCGCACATTCCGCAACCGATATCCACGCCGACAGCAGCGGGAATAATTGCTTCTTTAGTTGCTATCACAGACCCCACTAAGGCACCTTTACCTAAGTGAACATCTGGCATCAATGCGACGTGTTTAAACACAAATGGCAATGATGCAACATTCTTTGCCATCTTGGTTTCTTCTGATCCCAAGGAGTGATTCGCCCAAGACAGAACGGGCGATGATGTTGAAAGTTTTAACTCTTCGTAAGGCATAATTTTTTGTATTTTAGATTTGACTTTTGACTCGTCGGAATCGAGTTTTTACATAAGCTAGTTACAACTATCTCAATCTTGTATATAGGGCTCCTATTTGATTTTTGAACGACACGCTTCTGTGGGCAGTGCGAACGCAAAATCCGGATGTAGTCGGCAAAATACCGTAAGCACTGCCCACCCTACAATACTTAAGCAGGTAGCAATAGTTATACTACAATTGTAATACATATAATCCATCAATGTCCACTCTTTCGCTAGATGAGACGTGCTAGTTTGAAGAGATATATTAAAAATTGTAAATAAAATCACACTGGCTCAAAAAACCTAATAAACTCAAATACGATCCTATGGCAGTTCGTGAAGATACAATTTGGGAACGTTTTCTCTCCCCTGTAGTGCGTCTGTTGATTGATGAAAAGTCTTTGCGGCGATACGCTGAAAGTGTTGACTGGGAGAAAGAAAGCAGTCGCTTTAGACGCGCTGATGTGGCAATTCCTACATACTACAGCAGCCAAAACTTTCATGGAATTGAGCGTGGATATCTCAATTCTGGTGCAGCGGTTACTTACGATCCAATTACCCAATACGTTCTCGCGCCTAATGAAAGCATAGTACGTCAGGCTTTAATTGATACTATCAAGGTACAGCCGCGACGAATTCTTGATTTAGGGTGCGGTACAGGTTCCACAACTTTGATGTTAAAGCAGGCTTTTCCCCAAGCAGAAGTTGTCGGCTTGGACTTATCGCCTTATATGTTGGTACGTGCTTCCCACAAAGCTGATAGTGCTGGTTTAGACATTGTTTGGCGACATGGAAATGCAGAAAAGGCAAGTTTACCGGATGCTTCTTTTGATTTGGTAACAGCTTCTTTGTTATTCCACGAAACACCAACAGCCGTATCTAGGGCAATTTTGCGGGAATGTTTCCGGTTGCTGGTGGCGGGTGGACAAGTCTTGATTCTGGATAGAAATCAAAAGACTCTGCGTCAGTTAGATTGGCTGAATAATGTTTTTGAGGAGCCGTATATTCACGAATATACTGCTGGAAGTGTGGATGCGTGGATGGGTACAGCAGGATTTGAAGCGGTGCAAACCCAGGATGTGTGGTGGATAAATCAAGTTACAAGTGGGGTGAAACCAATTTCATCTGAGGATGTTAATATTCAAACAAATGTACGGCGTTACACTCCTGCACAGGTAGACAACAAAGTGGATAATGAAGATTTGCAGGGCTTTCCATCACCAGCTTTTGACACAACAGCATGAGTTTAAAGGCAGTTCTATTTGATTTCAATGGTGTCATCATAAATGATGAATCAATCCACGAGCGATTGATAGAGCAACTTCTGCTTGAGGAAAATCTCACCCTCAAACCTGGTGAGTATCAGAAAGTGTGTCTGGGACGCAGCGATCGCGCCTGTCTACAGGATTTGCTTACTAGTCGCGGTCGTGTTCTTAATGATACCTATTTAACTCAGTTGCTTAATCGCAAAGCACGAGGATATGCTTTGGAACTCCAAAAAATCGAAAAACTGCCTTTGTATCCTGGTTTAGATGAGTTAATATCTCAGGTGCATTCCCGTAATCTCAAACTAGGGATAGTCAGTGGTGCTATCCGCAAAGAAATAGAGGTAGTACTTGATCGTGCTCAACTGGCTGAACATTTTAAAGTTATTGTGGCAGGTGATGACATTACCACCAGTAAACCAGAACCAGATGGTTATCTTCTAGCGGTAGAACGCCTCAATCAAGAATATCCTGATTTGAATCTTTTACCACAAGAGTGCCTGGCAATTGAAGATACTCTTGCTGGCATCGAAGCCGCAAAAAAAGCGGGTATGCAAGTGGTTGGTGTGGCAAATACCTACCCATTCCATATGCTTCAGCGTCAAGCAAACTGGACAGTCGATGATTTTACTGACTTGGAACTGGAACGAGTGCAGGAAGTTTTTTCTCAAAAAGAATTGCAACGTACTACAGGAGAATGATAGTATAATAAATTGGGTATCTTGAATTGGGGAATTAGCTCAGTTGGTAGAGCGCTGCGATCGCACCGCAGAGGTCAGGGGTTCGAGTCTCCTATTCTCCATGTGTACATTAAATAATTATTGTCAGTTTTAAAGAATTAATGTCCATTTTTACGAAGTTCAGGGACATAAGTCAATACGGTTCAGTTAAGGTTCATGTGTAAAAACCACGTGTGTAGAGACGCGCCATCCGAGAGTTCAACATTGTGTTCCTGATAAGGATTCTGGTCTTATCTGAACGGTATTGCATTAAATAGTATTTTGAAACAAGCACAACTAAAAACAGAAACAAAAAGTAGTGAAGAAATAGAATAAACAGAAGAAGAGGAAGAAGATTAATGCGTTATGCAATTGTGATTGAAAAAGCCACAGGAAATTATTCTGCGTATGTTCCAGATTTGCCGGGATGTGTGGCGACTGGTGCAACTATTGAGGAAATTCACCAGCAGATAAAAGAGGCGATCGCGTTTCATTTAGACGGGTTACGAGAGGATGGTTTACCAATTCCTGAACCAACTACTTTGTGTGAGTATGTGGAAGCTTCATAAAGGAAAATAAGTTAAATTAGTGACTGTAGTGAAAAAAGCTTTGTTAGCAGATGTAGTCAAAATTATTGGTGGTGGAACACGATCACGCGCAAAACCAGAGTATTACAACGGTTCAATACAGGGAGAATCTTCCGTAAAAAGGAAAACTTCATTAAATCTAGCTTCTTCTTTGAACCAATCGCGCATTGCCTCAGCATCTCGTTTGGCATAGTTTAGCGGCTGAAGATTGTAATACTTGTTAATGCCGATCGCGATCGCCCAATTTTTAGCCATTCTGTTTGCAGTTGCACCTCATCACTCTTGCTGCCCCTATGCCGCTATCAACTCCCGAAAGGCTAGTTTTTTTTGCCTATTGAAAGTTTAAGTGTTACTACCGATAATAGTAATGCTCTGTCATGCAGTATATAGTCTGAAACTCAAAAAATTATAGTTGCTTGCTATGACCAGACCGCAAATTGTCGTCAGAATTCCCCCAGACCTTTTAGAAAAGCTTAATGATTACACTGACCAGACTGGTGCATCTAAGACCGAGGTGGTGATTGGAGCGTTAGCGCATTATCTCGGGTATGTAGAACATTTGCCACTGACTCAAAGGATAGCGGAACTGGAAGCGCGGATGGTAACTCTGGAAGCTTTAGTAAAAGCTGATTAAATCGAAAGCAGTTTCATACAGTTGATTTTATGTCAGAAGAAATCTCAACCCCAGAAAAAATCTGGATCATTGTCGAAGAAACATCCCAAACAGAGACGACGACTGGTTCCAGAAGCGGTCGTGATACAGGAGGAAGACTGGGAGAAACGAGGGAAGTCGAAATCACTGAAGAAGCCGTTAGCACTAAACACAGAGCAGTAGAAGTCGCCAAACTCAAAGAGGAAATGCAAGGATTTCTGCAAGCAATGAAAGAAATACTCGAGGAAGCTGACCAACCTAGTGCCAAAATTCAGCTTGAGGAAGTTCAGCTATCAGTGGAAATCAATGGAGAAGGAAAAGTCAGCTTATTTGGCGTTGGTGGAAAAGCTGGAGGTAAAGGCGCTATGACCTTTAAGTTTAAGCGCAAATAATCGGCACCTAAGTAAGATGGGCAAGAATTGGGCTATTGTTATTGGGATCAACAATTACGATAACCTCCAACCACTTAAGTATGCCAAGCGAGATGCTGAAGTGATGGCTGCGTGGTTAAGAGAGGAAGCTCAGTTTGAGCAAGTTTTCCTTTTTACAGAAGATTCTCCCCCCATCCCAACCAATCCACCAATACCAACCCAACCGACCTTTGGTCGCCTACGACGATTTTTGCAAGCGCAGTTCGAGGACACTCAACAAACCTTGTTAAATCCAGGGGATAACCTCTGGTTCTTTTTTGCAGGTCATGGTAGGCGTTTTGCAGACCAAGATTATCTCATGCTTCCAGACAGCAACCCAGCAGAAGTAGAAAATACAGCGATTTCTGTTGACTACGTAACACAACGACTACGCCGTAGTGGAGCAGATAACGTTGTGTTCTTTTTGGATGCCTGTCGGGATCAAGGCGATCGCATGGGATTGGGAATTGGTGAACAAAGGCATCAAGGAGTCATCACCTTTTATTCCTGCACTGCTAATCAGCAGTCTTGGGAAATTGATGAATTACAACATGGCTCATTTACCCATACATTGTTACAAGGACTGCAACTACAGGGAGAAGCTAATTGTGCCACAGTTGAGCGCCTAGAACAATATTTGCGTTACCAAGTCCCCCAGTTAAATGTTCGCTATGGTAAGCCCGCACAACATCCTTACTTACGGGCAGAACCGCCCTACAAGATGTACTTTATTTTACTAGAGCAAGCTGCCAGACTCAAGGATGTAGAGCCATTGAAGTACCAGGCATCTCTAGCTGAAAATAAAGGTGATTTGTCATTAGCAAAACAATTATGGGTGAGAGTTTTGGCAGTATCCCGTGGTGATTGGGATGCAGTTGATGGTCTTGAAAGGATTGCCCTACGTCAACGACCAAGTTCTGAACCTATAATTCCAATTTCTGAGCCTATGACTGCGTCGCCAAGTGGAGAGAGATCAGTAATTTCTGAACCAACCCAAGAATCACAAATTGCTCAACAGGCGGAAGCGCACCGCCAGAATTTAGTTCGCTACAAACAAGAGTTCACCGAAGCTATTGAGGGAGAATTTCCCCTGAGTGAGGCGACTCGTAGTCAACTCAAACAGTTGCAGCAATCTTTGCAACTCAAGGATGAAGAAATATCGCAGGTTGAACAGCCACTGGTTACTCAAAAGCAAGCAGAATACAAACAACGACAAGAAGAAGAGAGAATAAGGCACCAACAAGAAGCAGAGAGATTACGGCGACAGCAGCAAGCAGAACAGCGCAAGCAACAGGAGACAGAAAGACTGCGACAGCAACAAGAAGCAGAAAATCGGCAGAAGTCACAGCAGTATGAGCAGGAAAGCAGCTCTTCCTCCCCACAACAAGCCACAATTATTACAACTCCATCGCGAATAAGCCGAAAACGGTTTTTACAGTTGGCTGGCTTGGGAGGTGCAAGCTTAGTGACAGCAGTGGTAGGTCGTGAGATTTTTACGGCTTCAGATCCCAAACCTATTTCTCCTAAACCTATTTCACTACAAAGTTTTGACTTTAAAGTAGTGACAGTAGATGAACGAGGAAAGCAAGTTAATTCCCGCTCTGGTCAGGCAAAATTTTTTATCGAAGACTTGGGTAATGGTGTGACTCTAGAAATGGTCTCCATCCCTGCTGGTTCTTTTAAGATGGGTTCACCACCAGGGGAAAAGGGTCGAAGCGAAAACGAAGGACCGCAGCATACGGTAAACCTGCCTTCTTTTTTTATGGGGAAGTTTGAAGTCACCCAGGAACAGTATCAGCAAGTGATGGGTGAAAAAAACGCGTCCAATTTTAAGGGAGCAAAACGTCCTGTAGAGGGTGTGCCCTGGTATGATGCAGTAGAGTTTTGCAAAAAACTCAGCCAAAAGACAGGACGTACCTATAGGTTGCCAAGTGAAGCAGAATGGGAATACGCCTGTCGCGCAGGCACAACTACACCATTTCACTTTGGTGAGACTTTAACAACTGCCTTAGCAAACTACAACGGGGAGTCTAGTTATCGCTCCGAAGCAAAGGGGATATATCGCTCGAAAACGACAGAAGTAGGAAGTTTTCCTCCCAACGTTTTTGGTTTATACGATATGCACGGAAATGTCTGGGAATGGTGTCAGGATACTTGGCATAGTAGTTACAAAGGAGCACCTACCGATGGAAGTCCTTGGATAAACAGTAATGATAATACAAATCGTATGCTGCGGGGTGGTTCTTGGTACACCCTTCCTGAACGCTGTCGTTCGGGGTATCGCAACAACTACGATGCGGGCGACAGGATCAACAACCACGGTTTTCGTGTTGTATGTGCTGCTGCGTGGACTTCTTAGCCCTTGACACTTTTGCGCTTTTACTCTTTTCTCTTCTTTCCTTTACTCTCTGCAAGCGTAGCGGAGCGGAGCGATTTAAATTTATTTTTTTACAAATTTAGCAGCACAAACACAAGCAAGCTTTGATTTCTTCCCATCGGCAACGCCAGAGGCATACAGGATATTACATCGCTGTTGGGGCGATCGCTTTCTATGAATGATGAAATCAAAAAGGCGATGGCGTAAAGCGCCCGCTTTCAGCGATCGCAATCTCTTCTCGGAGGGCGATCGCCTATATTATCTATCCTGCTAGCCCTCAACCTCAGCGCCAAGGATTTGGAGCCATGAAGGGTAGCGGCGAAATATTGGGAGACGTGATTGCTCCAGTAATCCCTCAAACGTCTGAATCACGGATTAGACAGATTCAAGGATGACACGGAGTTAGAACCTGTGTCATCTTGTAATTGATCAAAATCCGTGATTTAGAAAATGAGTAGCTTAAAATACGCTGACATCACCCAAAAAATTATTGGAGCCTCCTTTGAAGTCCATAAATTTTTAGGCAACGGCTTCCAAGAAGTTATCTACCAACGCGCTCTAAGCTATGAGATGCGTCAAGCAAGACTAGAATTTGCCCGCGAAATAGAACAGCACATTTACTATAAAAACCTACTCGAACCTATCGGTACACGCAGAGCCGACTTTGTAGTTGAAAACAAAATACTCGTAGAACTAAAAGCCGTCATCCAACTCGAAGATGTTCACCTAGCCCAAGCCCTCAATTATTTAAAAGCCTATAGATTAGAAGTTGGATTACTGATAAACTTTGGTAGCAAAAGCCTAACCTTCAAAAGGCTTGTAATGTAGAACACGAATTAGACGGATTAAAGAATAACACGGAAAAAAGTTACTTGCACAGCAAAGAATCTCATGAATCACCTATCTACTTCATCTTAATCATCTGTGTAATCTCGTAATCCGTATCAATCCGTGATTCAGACAATGGGGGAAATGTGATATTTAAGATTTACTTTATCATTAATAACAGGCAGTGAGTTAACCCTTCAACTCCCCAAACTTAGGACTCCACCACCCTTTAGCAGTGGTAAAATAAGCGACATCTTTATGTTTCTGGTCATTTCGGGACTTAGAATCGGAACAGCGAAGCATTGTTTTACTCTGTCCGTCTTTCGTATAACTGTACTCTTCCAGAGGTTTCTTACATACCGGACAGGGATATGTCGTTATCTTGACTGGAAGTTTTGCGGAATTTGCTGATTTAGCTGCTTGAGAACGAGGTGCTTCCCAAGTCTTAGTGCGATCGCTCCAAAAGAGGACGGTATCTTCACACCCGCTGAGACATTTGAGAAAGTATTTCTTTGTAACTTTATTGCTGGGAATTTTCCCTAAGTAATTCTTACACTGAGGGCAACGAGTTCTGGAAGTCTGAAATTTGCGTTCAGCCACAGGAGATGCTTTCGCCCCATTTGATGAACTGACAACTGAACTGACAACGACAGTTTTTGCTTTTGCCAAAGCTGGTGTAAAATAATTCTGGTTCCAATTTGTTAGGTAGTGCTGCCAAGGCTGTTTCCCGGAAGCAATTGCGTCTAAGGCATCTTCCATCTTTGCAGTAAATTCTGTCTCCAACAAATCTGGTAATGCTTTCTGCAAAAAAGCATCGACTTCCATACCTAAAGTTGTCGGCTGTAGATTTTCTTTTGTGAGTTGGACATAACTTCGTTTCTTAAGCGTCGCAATTGTGGGAGAATAAGTACTAGGACGACCAATGCCTTTACGCTCCATCAGTTGTACCAGTTTTGGTTCGCTGTAACGCGGTGGTGGCTGGGTCTTTTTCTTCTCGTGACCTGCATTCTCCAAAGTCAGCATTTGCCCTTGTTGCAAGTTTGGCAGCATTGTATCTTTGCTGAGGTTCGACCAGTACCGGGCATAACCGTAAAAGTCTATGACTTGTCCTCTAGCTTGCCAGAGGATTTGACCAGACTGAGTGATGACGAGAGTTTTCCGGAGTTGTGCAGGGCGACATTGGGAGGCGATCGCCCGTTTCCAAATCAAGACATACAAGTTAAACTCGTCTGGAGAAAGTTCTACTCGCAATTCAGTTGAAGGTCGAAACACATTGGTTGGTCGAATTGCTTCATGAGCTTCCTGAGCCGTTTTATTGCTACGATGTTTGGCAACAGAAGGCGGCACATTCTCGGGGTCATTCTGCTCTAACCACTTGCGGGCACTCGCGCAGAACTCTGGACTCAGCATAACTGAATCTGTCCGCATATATGTAATTAACCCCGCCTCATACAACTTTTGAGCCACCTGCATGGTTTTTTCAGGAGCAAATTTCAACCTCGAACCAGCAGCTTGCTGAAGAGTAGAAGTGATAAACGGTGGAGGTGGTTGGCGGTTGACGATTTTTCCTTCGTATTGGACAACTTGGTGAGGATGGCGTTTGGCTTCCTCAACTAAGTGTGTTGCTTCTGCTTCCGAAAGAACGCGAGTAGACTCGGTTGCTTCTGTGCTGTTCACTGCGGCGTCATCATGAACTTCCGCTTCTTGTGGTGCTTCCGACGGAGTATCCACCTTACCTTTGTAGAAAGCGCGGAATCCTTCCGCATAATCAACCCAGACACTCCAATAATCTTGGGGGACAAAAGACTGAATTTCCCTCTCGCGCTGGCAAATCAGGTGCAGGGTAGCACTTTGAACTCGTCCGACACTCTTCGCGCCATTATTCAACGCCCAAACCAGCGGGCTTCCCTTGTACCCGACGAGTTTGTCAAGACAGTCGCGACACAATCCTGCTCCTATCAAGTTAAGGTCAAGTTCTCTGGGATTGGCGATCGCACTTTTCACCGCAGACTCTGTAATCTCCGTGTAGACGACTCGTTTCGGTTGCTTCAAACCCAAAGCTTCCTTGAGATGCCAAGCGATCGTTTCTCCTTCTCGATCTGGATCAGTCGCTAAGACAACTTCCTTGACTTGCCGAACCGCAGCCTTAAGTTGTTGAATCGTTTCCTTTGCTTGCTGGTTGCGGGCTACATAGCGACATTGTACACTACTGCCATCCAAGGTAAAACCCAGCGAATCCTCACCTTCATCGCTGAGTTCTCGAATGTGACCGCAACTAGCACGAACAATCCACTCCGAACCCAGAATTTGACTGAGCTTTTTGACTTTACCGGGGGACTCGACCACTAGAAGGCGTTTAGGCATGGCACCTTATTTTTGGATGCAATCTACACAGTAGGCTCTTAGTTTTTTATAGTACACTTGTTTTGAGTTTTGTTATCTGGTTTGATTGGTTAAATCTGTAGTAAGGACTTCAGTCCTTCTTTTCGTGGAAGAGGACTAAAGTCCTCACTACAAATTTAGTAAGGTTATTTAATCGGACATGATATAAATCATTACGAGTTACTAGTTTGTTTTGCCAGCCAAACGCGAAAGTGAGAATGATATAAGCTGTAAGTGGTTTCTTTGCCGACGCCCTGCTGTAGGAACTCAAGCCAATTTTCTAGAATTTCCGCTACATCATATTCATCTTCATGAATTATTTGGGTAATCGCTTTTGCTGACATTCCTCCGGTTTCCCCAGAAGTCAGCACATCAAGCACTTTCAAAGCAACATCAGATAAACCCTCACCTTTTATCTTCTGCCAATGCTGCTGGTAATATGCTTCTAAACCTGGCGGAATTCTATCAAATTGGTAGGGTTCGGAGTAAAAACCCTCAGCAATGGCATTGAAAAGATAGTGCAGATACATAAAATTATTTTCGCTTTCCGTAGTGAGGCGTGCAATCAATTCTTCCTCACGTATATGTGAACTATCTCCACTTTCTACTCCCCTCTCTGCTTGCGGAGAGGGGCTGGGGGTGAGGTACTGCCGAATGTATGCTTGCACATCTTCCCTATTTTGTTCTGGATATTCCGATAAATCAAGAATTTGCGACGGTGCTTCAATTAACAAACCAGATTTTTCTCTTTTGAAAGGACGGCGTGTGAGAATAAAATAGATCCCATTCGGGAGATATCTGGGAAGATAAAACAGATTTGTACCTGGGGGTTGGCTGTTACGGTCAATCGCGTCTAAGGCATCAATAGCAATTATCAAGCGTTGATGGGGTTCTAGGCGATAAGCCGGAGGCTTGACGCTGCGCGTATCGCTAATTTTCTGAAGTAGCAGCGAAAGAAACCAACTTCCCTCTGTGGCGTTGTCGGGTATTGGGTGTAGAGACGTTTCATCTTGTAGAGACGTTATATGTAACGTCTCTACAAGGTTATTGCAGACAGTTGTGAGAAATTCTTCAGCCCGATTTTTGCCCTCAACTTGGGCATTGTAATAAACAACATTACTGTTTTCCGTCGCATACTTGGCGAGGATAGCACTTTTGCCGCTACCGGGTACACCAACAATGGTGAAGTAACCCCGCTTATGACGGTGGAGAAAGTCGCTGATGGCGGTGAAGATAAAAGGGCGATCGATAAAATTTTGGCTTTTTTCGAGAATGACTTGTTGAAATTGGGTTGGGTAGCAGGCGGAATTCACGGGGGTTTGGGAAGGTGGAGTATTCATGGTTACACCCCTATACCTTCCAAGCGGAGGAAATGCAAGTGTCCGGATGCTTGACCTGCTATAATTGTTACGCTATCTGGAGAGACGACACAGGAATTTATACTACTTTCTCCAGTGAAACTGACAATTAATTTCCTAGACTGCAAATCCCAGACTTTGAGTGTTTGGTCACTCGAACCAGAAATCACGTACTTGCCATCCGGGGTGATGGCGACTGCATTAACACAGTTACTATGACCGCGCAGAGTAAACTTTTCTTTACCAGACTGCAAATCCCAGACTTTGAGTGTTTGGTCACTCGAACCAGAAATCACGTACTTGCCGTCCGGGGTAACGGCGACTGTATTAACCGACTTACTATGACCGTGCAGAGTAAACTTTTCTTTACCAGACTGCAAATCCCAGACTTTGAGTGTGTTCTCATCCCAACCAGAAATCACGTACTTACCATCCGGGGTGACGGCGGCTGCATAAACCCAGTTACTATAACCGTGTAGAGTAAACTTTTCTTTACCAGGCTTCAAATCCCACAGTTTGAGTGTGTTGTCACCCGAACCAGAAATCACGTACTTGCCATCTGGGGTGACGGCGGCTGCATAAACCCAGTTACTATGGCCGCTAAGAATAAACTTTTCTTTACTAGACTGGAAATCCCAGAGTTTGAGTGTGTTGTCACCCGAACCAGAAATCACGCAGTTGCCATCAGGGGTGACGGCGACTGCATTAACCCAGTTAGTATGACCACTAAGAGTAAACTTTTCTTGACCAGACTGTAAATCCCAAACTTTAAGTGTTTGGTCACTCGAACCAGAAATCACGTACTTGCCATCAGGGGTGAC
>JXCB02000023.1:823467-1084620 GCA_000828075.3 Tolypothrix campylonemoides VB511288
AAATCCCAAACTTTAAGTGTTTGGTCACTCGAACCAGAAATCACGTATTTGCTATCAGAGGTGACGGCGACTGCATTAACCGAGTTAGTATGACCGCTAAGAGTAAACTTTTCTTGACCAGACTGCAAATTCCAAACTTTGAGTGTTTCGTCATCCGAACCAGAAATCACGTATTTGCCATCCAGGGTGACAGTGACTGCATAAACCGAGTAACTATGACTGCTGAGCGTGCGAACTAAGGCACCACCAGGGGGAGTTAAGCTAGCAGTCAAGGTACGCAAGCAAGTAGTTTTGGTTAACGACATTTGTTGCACCAACCTTTGAATTTCTGGCGCATTAAAATGCAGCAAACGACCTGAGAGTTGCCCTGCTAGTTGTTTTGTATCTTGATTTAAAATATGTGCCGACAGTCGCAACGCCTTTTGAATTAATGTTAGTGCTTCAACAATGTTGAAGTCGTATTCTGAGTGAGTTAATAATTTTGCATCATTAATCAAATCATAATCTTCAATCAGCGCCTGCACGCCAAATTGAGGATGATTTATTTTTGCTTCTATAAAGTCAAAATCAGTCAACAAACGGCAGAATTTCTTAATTCGACCACCTTCTAACCACAAACGTGGAACTTCACCCAAGAAAAGTTCAATTTCTTCCGATGACAGTTCAGCTAATCTGGTGCGGACATCACTCATCGCCAAACAGTCCTTCTGTCATAATATCGGCTACTTCAGCGCTGATATTTGGTAAATTCACTCCCGCCGCCTGCACAATATCCTGGCGATGCAAAAAATCTCGGAAGCTTTCGTGATAAAACCTGTAACGCGGTGGTTGATAATTTTCCTGTTTCTGTAAAAATTGCGCCCACCCATTAAGAACTTCCTGCACACTCAACTCATTCTGCTTAGAATATTTGGCAATCACTTCACGGGAAGCTGCGCTGCGTAAGACACACATCACATAGACAATCTTGATTTTATTTTTTGGTAAAGGCTTGGTTGTCATGCCCATGAGTTGCCAGTGGTTTTCATAATATCCTTGTAAGCCTACAGGTAATTCATCCAAAGGTTTATTATTGTAAAAACCCTCAGCAATTGCTGGCAAAACACAGCGCAAATACATAAAATTATTTTCACTTCTGCTGGCTACTTCTTCCACAAAATCAGCACTAGAAACATGGTTTTGCTTTTGAATCCACAGACTCAAACCCTGTTTATATTCTCCATCATTGAGCAATAGCCAAATATACTCTTTCACATCTTGACTACTCATTTGGGGGTAGTCTCTTAAGTCTAATTGCTGGGTGGGAACACTAGGTGAAACATTCAACCTTTTCTCATTCTGGTTATACGGTCTTCTTGTCAGCAGAAAGTAAACACTTTCTGGAAGAATAGTAGGCAAATATAAAAGGTTTTCGGTCGATTCTTGGTCAACTTCATCCAGTGCATCAACAACAATTACCAGGCGTTCACCAGCAATAATTTTTTCGCTAGCTTTGGCTAGCAAAGTTGATAAATCAGCATCTGCTGCATCCTGTAACTGGTAACGACTGATCAATTGTTGGCGAATTTTTTTCAAGAACAATTCCGGGCGATTCATCCCCTCAGCACGAACATTGAAAAAGCAAATTGCTTCTGGATTGTCCAATACGTACTTAGCCGCGATCGCACTTTTCCCCATTCCTGCATCACCCACAACAGTAAAGTAGCCATTGGGGTTGTTGCTGAAGAACTCTTCAATACGATCAAAGACAAATTCCCTACCACAAAATGACTCTGTTTTGTCTTTGATTAATCGCTCAAATTCTGGTGGTATTTGCTGCGGGTACCAATCTTTTGAATCAACTATATCAGTTGGTTTAATATTTAAAATTTTAGCAATATTTATAACTGCCCATTTTTCAACCCCATTCGGACAGTCTTTTGTTCCTAATAAACGTTTAATTGTGTCAGGAGAAATTTGTGCTTTATCTGCAAGCTTTTCTATAGTCAAACCTGCTTCTTTATAGGCATTCCTCAGTCTAATTTTGCCTTCTTCGCTAGATTGAACCTTACCCGATTGCAGCATAGATAAAACAGATTGATGAATCCAGGCTTTCATCAAGCATAGCGAATCTTTAATTTACCTGTGTAGGGCAGTTAGGTTTTATTACCTTGCCCCATCTGCACCAAAACACAGGGCAAATTGTAAATCTACACTCAACCTGTCTGCTCTCGAATTTGAATTGTTGCCTCTATAGGATACGAATATGCAAGTTAAGAAAAAATCTTGCGCTTAGCAGTCAATCAAGAAATTGTATACACCAGAAAAGGCAACAACTTATGAACTTCAATATTTTTTCCAAACCCCAACCCAACAATAACAATAATGCACAAGAGATGGAACAAAAAATAATTGAAGAATTACTACGCCAAGCACGTCTCACCTTCAACCTTGCTTTAGGCGTAACCGCAGCATCTGCGATGATGACATTATCTGGTGTAGGACTTCTCTATTTAAATAAAGTACCAGAAGCCAGCCTCACCGCAGGAACAGGAATTCTCGCCAGTATTAGCAGCGTTCAGTTTGCCAAAGATGCAAAAGAAGAACTGGGCGAGATGATAGACAAGTTGGCGGAATAAGCCCGAAAATTGCTATTTCGCGTTTTCGGGCTTAATTAGAGATGCGATTATGCTTTGGGCGATTACGCAAAGCGATCGCCTCTAGCATCAATATATTCAGATTCCCGGCTTCTTTAAGAAGTCGGGAATCTAGTTGTTCATAAATAATTTTAGGATTGCCATATCTTGCACTCACCAACCACTACCAGTTAGGTTAAGAAAACAGACTTAACGACACATAGTTGAGGCATATAACAATAACAGAAAAAAGTCAAGATTTAAGCAGGGTACAATAACATAAATTTTTATTTAAATGTTACTTCAAGTTCTTGATTCTTAATCATTATCAATTTATAACTCGATATATTAAGTTTGCAATAACACTTGTGTCAGCTTCTACATTCACACCGGAAGCCTCGACCAGAATTGTGTATCCTGAAAACAGCTAGGCTAATTTTTAATGGAGGTCTAATGACTCCCAAAATTATGCGTCAGCTTTGGTCTGTGGTGGAAACCGCGCAAGTTAAGACGCTATTACAGCTCGATGATGCTAGCTTGGTGCAGTGGTTGGTAAAACAAATCAACACCCAAGCTTTGCTAGACTGCCATGAAACCGATTTCCTCAGTGACTACATCCAATCCCGACTGGCTCTTATCCGTGATATTGCCCAAGAACGTCAGTATTCTTAGTCACCAGAGAATAAGTCAAGAGTCAAGAATTATTTGACTCAGGACTATGAACTCTAGACTAAAGACTTTTTTGCGGCAAATAACCTTCTACCAAACAGTCGGAACCAACAACCCGTATCGCCACACGTTCTAAGGACAACGCCTCAGTCATGGTGGTAAAGCCCAAGTCACCGACAGGTGTGGGGGCATTACTACCACCAATGATTTTGGGAGCAATAAAGGCAAGGACTTTTTGCACTGCTCCTTGGGCGATCGCTCTCGCAGCTAAGATACCACCGCATTCCCACAATACGCTGCAAAATCCCCGCTCGTATAAGTACGCCATCACCTGATCTGGTGCGAGTGGTGTTAACTCCACCACTTCCACTCCTTGGTTCCGCAACAGTTCTTGAAAATCGGCGTTAGCTCCTTTTTCTGTCAAAACCAAAGTGGGAGCCTCTGCGGTTTCCCATAGGTGAGCCTTTTCCGGTAAGTTAAGAGTGCGGCTCATCACCACCCGTAGAGGATTATGTGCCCCTTCGCGATGGCTAGTTAAATAAGGATTATCTTGTCTGACGGTATTTCCACCAACAATGATCGCATCACAAGCTGCTCGCAGTTGATGAACTTCGCTACGGGCATCTTGATTTGTCACCCAAGTACTATGACCCGTCGTCGTAGCAATTTTGCCATCTAAAGTCATGGCATATTTTAAAATCCCAAAAGGTCGATGATGCAGAATACGATGGACAAAGCCTTCATTGAGCTTCTTACAAGCTTCTTCTTCCACGCCCACCAGGACTTCTATTCCTGCAGCGCGTAGACGGGCGATACCACCGCCAGCCACAAGTGGATTGGGATCAACCATCCCCACCACCACCTTGGCAACCCCAGCAGCTACCAACGCTTCCGAACAAGGGGGAGTGCGTCCGTAGTGATTGCATGGTTCCAGGCTAACGTAAATGGTAGCTCCACGAGCGCGTTCACCTGCTGCCTTCAGAGCAAAAACTTCTGCATGCGGTTCACCAACACGCGGATGAAACCCCTCCCCAACAATCTCTCCATCTTTGACAATCACCGCCCCCACCATCGGATTTGGCGAGGTGCGTCCTAAAGCACGGCGGGCGAGTTCCAAACACCGCTGCATCATAGCGCGGTCAAAGTCAGTTCCTACTATTTGCTTCGGGTTGGAACCATCCGGAAATTCTGACCCCACAACAAAAGTATCTGGTTCGACCACTGGCGAATTATCCATAATTTCTAGCAACAGAGTGAATATTTTGTACGCAAGCTGTAGAAAACTGTTTCAACTGAAACCAGCCTCTGTGATGATTGCGATTTCACATAACTCTAGCTTGAATCCATCTTGCCAGAGGATACTGAAATTCCAAAAAAATTTAGGAGTGAGGGTCAATTTATCTGACTCCTCACTCCTCACTCACTCTTTTCTGGGAGTTTAAACCCAGATTATCCACACTCCGCCCTTGGTTCTTGGTTAGAACATTTTGAATTTTGAATTTTGAATTTTGAATTCTTCAGGACTGTTCCGCCAATTTTAGCCGCAGCCACCAACGCTTTAAAGGAAAATAAACCACCGGTGCCCACAAGCTACTGAGAATCGCAGAAGCAAGAGCGACTTTCTGGAAGTATGTCCAAATGTCTGCTGGATTGCGATCGCCCATTAAAATCAATTGCCATGCAAAAATTGTCTCTGACAACACTGCCATAGCAAACACAATCAAGGCAATAGAAATAAAGTCTTCTTGTATAAAACGTTGCTTTTGTAGCATCCCAGTCAGACCTCCTATCACCCCCAAACTCAAAGCATGAGTTGGGTCAGGTGATGTCATAGAATCTTGAAGCAGCCCTAATACAACACCTGCAAATGCGCCTTGAAACGCTGTGCGCCTGACACTCCAAGCAACCACCCAAATCAACAACCAGTTTGGTCCAATCCCCAATAATTCCATACCGGGGAAACGGATGAGCAGCATCAGTAAGCAGAGCAGCACTGAGCCAACTGTTACCGCCCAATCAGTTGCTAAACGTAAGCGCGGATGCCAACGAGAAAGGGGGCTGATTTGAATTAGCGACTTTCGCTTTGGTGATTTTGGCTTTTTATGTTTATTACCCCGTGATTCCGGAATCCTCATTTTTCCTAAGATTTTTCATGATTATTTTAAAGAACTCAGGAGTCAAAACCGAGAATAAATAATAAGATCCTTTATTCTTTGAAAGCTCTAGCACATACTCTGGAGCAATTCTGAATTCTGAATTCTGAATTCTGAGTTCTGTATACTGTGTTCTTCTTATTGTGGTTTTGCCGAACCGATATTTTCTGACTGCTGGTTTTCTGCCTTAGGATACACCGTCACCCAATCCAAAGAGCGTATCGGCGGAAAAAGTTCCACCTTCGCCACAGATGCTGGAAGTTTCTTCAAATCCAACGACTTCACCCGTCCTACAGCCAATCCCGAAGGAAATTTCTGACTATAGGTAGATGTAGCAACCACATCTCCAGGTTTCACATTTGGGACTTTTTCATAAAATTCCAGGACTGCATCAGCAGAAGAATCTCCCCGCAAAACCCCCTTTGCTCCTGTGCGACTCACTGTGACACCCACTTGACTCTTGAGGTCACTAATTAACAGTACGCGGCTGGTATTGGGACTCACACTTTCTATTAGACCCACCAATCCACCCTCAGCCTTGACAACATAACCTTCTTGGATACCTGCAAGGCTGCCGCGATTGAGGGTGACTTGTTGCCACCAGTTGTCAGCACCACGTCCCGTCACTCGCGCTGGAATTGGGCGCGATGCGAGAGGTTCCTTTTCCACATAGCGTAATAACTGTTTTAACTTTTTATTTTGGCTTTCCAGTTCTGCTATCCGGGTTTGCAGTTCTAAAAACCGAGCCTCTTTGAGGCGTTCTTCTTGAGGTGATGCTGTCTGCAACATCTGGATTGGACGAGTCACACCCTGGTATATTTCAAACAGAAGCGCACCTTGAGTCTGTCTAAGTACCCAAGCACTCCCAACTATTACACCTAGCAACCCTATTTGTAACCCTTTGCTCTCCCACCACCGACGTGCCGTAAACATAAGAAACCTTTTCTAGCCGTAATATTATTGCCGTAATATTATTAACGATATTGGATTCTATATTGAACCCAATATCTGATATTGCGGAGTTTTTGCTATAAATTGCGAGAACGTCCGCTGAAAACTCTTTCCAACTGCTTGAAATTTTCTAACACCCGACCTGTTCCCAATACAACACAGCTTAATGGGTCAGCGGCAATGTGTGTCACAATTCCGGTTTCATGACTGATCAGGGTATCCAATCCTTTCAGCAGGGCACCTCCGCCAGCTAGCATAATTCCTCGGTCAATAATGTCTGCTGCCAATTCTGGAGGCGTACGTTCCAAAGTCCGCTTCACCGCTTCAATAATCACCGACAACGGTTCCGCCATACTTTCACGAATTTCTGGTCCCTTGATTGAGACTGTTCGCGGTAGACCAGAAAGCAGGTGCAAGCCTCGGACTTCCATCATGGCATCATCATCATCATGAGTGGGATATGCCGACCCAATGCGAATTTTGATGTCCTCAGCAGTACGTTCCCCTATCACTAGGTTATGAACTTTTTTCAGATACTGCATGATGGCTTCAGTCAGTTCATCTCCAGCAATGCGTACTGATTCAGAAAGCACTGTCCCTTGGAGACTCAAGACAGCAACTTCTGTTGTGCCACCACCAATATCGATAATCATATTACCTGTTGGTTCAGCAACGGGTAATCCTGCCCCGATTGCTGCAGCCACAGGCTCATCAATTAAGTAAACTTCTCTTGCACCAGCTTGAGTAGCAGCATCCATGACTGCTCTTCTTTCTACCCCTGTGACTCCACTGGGAATACCAATGACAATTCTAGGTAATACTAGGGATTTGCCCTCATTTACTCTCTGGATAAAGCTTTTGAGCATCAGCTCGGCTGTATCGAAGTCAGCGATTACACCATCACGCAAGGGGCGCAGCGCAATCACATTCCCTGGGGTCCGACCGAGCATTTTTTTTGCCTCTTCTCCAACTGCTAGCGCTACCTTTTCGTTTTGGTCAATCGCCACTACAGAAGGTTCTTGGAGAACAATGCCTTTACCTGATACATAAACGAGGGTGTTAGCGGTACCAAGGTCGATACCCATATCCCGCGATAAGGAAAATTTACTAAAAAGGCCCACGCGTCTCTACGCCCCCTAATTAAATACTTTTTAAGTTTTACCTTTCTTCGCCCCCAGAATACCCGCACTTACCTGTCTACGTTAGTGTGGGGTCAATGGGCGCTTTGGGACTAGGTACTGGGGAAGAAATTTTTCAAAATTTGTGAGAGTAATAGCCCCCACCATAATTTTTCGATTAAAAACCCAGTCCCCAATCCTTAATCCTCAATCCCCAGTCCCTTTTACTGTTATTGAGAATTGTGCAGGATTCTATTACTTTTGTTGACCTGAGTCTAGTAAAGTAGATTATGTTTTTATATATTCTTTTTAGAATCTTTAACCAGTCTCAAGCTTCTACTGTTTTATATTCTCCGACTGCATAAACGTATCCGTATCGTTTTGGAGTTTGATCAGAGTAATTTATATCATTTCTCTAGGTAATGATAATTGTTTTTTATTTAACGTTCTGCTAGTCGTCTAGCAATTCGCTATTATGGTATTCACAATCTAAGTACGTTTGTACTGCAAAAAACGCACATGAGCATAAACATCGTTACCCTGATCGGTCGTGTAGGAACTGACCCGGATATGAAGTATTTCGAGTCAGGTAGCGTTAAGTGTAAATTAACATTGGCTGTTAATCGGCGCACAAGAGACAGCGAACATACTGATTGGTTCAATTTGGAATTATGGGGAAAAACAGCGCAGGTGGCTGGTGATTACGTGCGTAAAGGCAAACAAATTGCCGTCAAAGGTTCCTTAAAATTTGATACTTGGAGCGATCGCGCCACAGGAGCAAATCGCTCCACACCCGTCATCCACGTTGAGCAACTGGAATTGTTGGGTTCTAAACGGGATGCGGAAGAAGCTGGGGTACATATGAACCCTGAGAATTTCTAAGTATGGAAGAGAACTCAGAACTCAGAACTCAGAACTCAGAATTGAGAACATCCAGATAAATCAATACAGGAAGTTTCACTCCTCAAAAATTCTTCTGAGTACTGACTCCTGACTCCTGAGTTCTTTTCAATAACTAATTTGCAAAGTCACTGTCGCTTCCACCTGTTGCTCACCTCCAACTATAGGGGTGGAAGCATCTTGAGAAGCTAGCTTATTAGCAGATTCGGCACGTAACAGAGGTCGTGGCGGTGGCGGAGGTGAACTTGCACCATTCACCTCAATGCCGACGATTTCCTTAGGCTGAAAACCCAAAGCACTCAAAACAGCTTGAGCTTGCTGTTGAGCATCAAGGGTTGCTTCTGTTAATGCTTGTTGTCTTGCTTTGGCGATCGCCTCATCGCTAGCCACAAAACTAATGCCACTAATTTGAGTTGCACCAGCTTTGACGGCTTCATCTAACAGAGTTCCAGCGCGGTCAGTGGGAATGCGAAAACTCACGACATTGGAAGCAGCATACCCTGTGATACGCTGCACGTTATTGGTGTAACTATAAATTGGGTTAAGAGTAATACCAGTTGTTTGTAATTTTTCCACATTACGGCTCTTTAGTAAAGCTACCACAGCTTCGGATCTGCGAGCAGCCTCTTTTTGTACCTCCTGTGCTGTTTTCCCTTGAACCTCCACCCCCAAACTCACTTGAGACAGAGTTGTAGGTATTGTCTCGATTCCACGACCATTGACATTTAGAGTACGCAACATCCTCTCTTTCTGTTGCCCGAAAGTAGGCAGCGTACAAATGACACATATAAGCAAGGCTAAAGATAGAATTTTCCACCAGTTCCCAGCATTTAACTGAGAACCAGACACAGCATCTGTATTCACACGTTCACTCCTCTAAAAATGATTAATTTATACAGATTAGGTAAGTCGTAGGAAGTCAAGAGCGGTTAGCTGTCATCAACAACCCTTCGGGTATCTCCTGCGGAGACGCTGCGCGAACGCCAGTTGCTACAACGGGGGGAACCCCAACGCCAGTCGCCTGCGGAGGGAAACCCTCCTGCAGCGCTGGCTCCGCAACGCACTGGCTCACCAACCACTCATTGTTAACAACACACAACTCACAACTCACACTCCGTAGCTTCTCCTTAAAGACACAGTTAATAACACTGCTAATAACACTGCGTCGATACAGAAGATATGTTTTTACTTTGACATGACTATAGTCAATAGTCAGAGCAGTTACATTTTTAGAAACTAGAAAATAGCTATTGGTTAATCGTTGGCTGTTTACAGTTAACAGTTAACCGTCAACTGTTAACTGTTAACAATTAAAGGAGAATATTTGTGGCATACTGGCTGCTAAAGACAGAACCAGAAGAGTATTCGTACTGCGATTTAGAACGAGATGGTACTACAGTTTGGGAAGGAGTTAGCAATTCATTAGCTCTCAAGCATCTGCGGACGATGGAAATTGGTGATTTGGCGCTTATTTATCACACAGGCAAACAGCGGCAAATCATAGGTGTCGCCCAAGTCGTCAGTCAACCTTACCCTGACCCAAAATTGGATGATGCCAAACGGGTTGTTGTCCAGGTGCAAGCCTTACGAAGAGTACAAGAGCCGATAACCCTGACCCAAATTAAGCAGGACGGAAATTTTGAAGGTTTTGACTTACTACGCCTGACAAGACTATCTGTAGTGCCAGTATCAGAGCCTCATTGGCAGCGGCTTCTGCTATTAACAAGCGGCATGAGTTAATTTATCAATGCTTTCTATAGCGCCTTTATGATAGTTGCTTTCAACAAACTTGTAAATTAAAGGGAAGGATTTTCCAAAATAACCGATGCACTTAGATACAATAACCTTCTCATTACCTTTGTTGGCAACCGCAACAGAAACAGCAGATAGTTCACTGGTACTAGCAGCGGTGCTGCTCAGTATAGTCGTCATTTACCTTGCTAGCAAGGTTGGTGGGGAATTATTAAGCCGCTTTGGTTTACCGCCTGTCTTGGGGGAATTAGTCGGTGGTGTAGTGGTAGGCATCTCTGTCCTACATCTTTTGGTGTTTCCAGAAGGCGGGGCAGATAGTTCTAGCTCTTTGATCATGACCTTCCTTCAAACCACTGCTGGTCTCACTCCAGAAGCCGCTGACGCTGTTTTTACAGCGCAGTCTGAGGTGATTTCCGTTTTGTCAGAACTGGGAGTCATCATTCTGCTATTTGAAATTGGTTTGGAATCGAATATCAAAGACTTGATAGCTGTTGGTACTCAAGCAGCTGTGGTAGCAGTGGTGGGGGTAGTGGTACCCTTTACTGCTGGTACGGTAGGGTTGATGACTTTGTTTGGCATTCCAGCGATACCAGCGATTTTTGCAGGTGCAGCTTTGACTGCTACAAGTATTGGTATCACTTCCAAGGTTCTGTCAGAACTTGGGCGTCTCAATTCAAAAGAAGGGCAAATTATTCTGGGCGCTGCTGTTATTGACGATGTACTGGGAATTATCGTTTTGGCGGTGGTAGCAAGTCTTGCAAAAGAAGGCTCAGTGGATGTAGCTAAAGTCATTTATTTGATCATCAGTGCCAGTAGTTTCCTGTTGGGCGCAATTGTCCTTGGAAATATCTTCAGTAAGACTTTTGTAGCAATTACAAGCAAGCTAAAAACTCGTGGTGGATTAGTGATACCAGCGTTCATCTTTGCCTTTGTGATGGCATACTTTGCTGCTGCCATTCAATTAGAGGCAATTTTAGGTTCTTTTGCCGCTGGTTTAGTCTTAGACGAAACTGATGAGCGTGTAGAACTGCAAAAGCAAGTTATCCCTATTGCTGATATGCTGGTGCCGATTTTCTTTGTGACAGTTGGCGCAAAAACTGATTTAGGAGTTTTAAACCCAGCAATTCCTACCAACCGGGAAGGTTTGGTGATGGCGATTTTCCTGATTGTCGTTGCGATCGCTGGTAAAGTCGTCACTGGCTTGAGTGTGTTTGGTCAACCTCAAATCAACCGTTTGGCAATTGGTGTAGGAATGATACCCAGAGGCGAGGTAGGATTGGTGTTTCTTGGCATCGGCTCCTCGATTGGCATTCTCTCAAAACCTTTGGAGGCAGCAATTATTATGATGGTCATCCTGACAACCTTTCTAGCGCCTCCCCTTTTGCGGTTCGTATTCCCAGAACCAGAAACGCCAGCTACAGCAACAGAGCAAGTGATTTTAGACGGTTCTTCCGGAAAATCCTTGGTCATGGAATCACCTGATTCTCAGGACACTAAATAAAAGTTTAGTGGTGTGCCACTAGCTTTCTTTAAGGGGTATGTAGTGAGCGCTTAAGCGCTGTATCAAAGCAGGCAAGTGTGTTTAGTACGTACCAGGCAAAGTTGCTGAGGCAGATTACTAGAGTACAGACGCAATATTGACAGCGTCTGTACTTAGACCTGTACTGTGTTCTCATCAATTGCCAATATAAATAATTTGTAACTTTTCCATGACTAATGGAAACTTTTATCTCTAAATCTTCGTCCCCTAAAATTAAAATTTTCAGGAGTTTTCTTTAAACACAAGCAACATTGGGAATGTTATTTTTGTTTTATCTTCCTCCTCGCTCACCCATCCAACCTTGGATATTTGTCTAGCAATTAAACAGGTGCACCCAGAAGTTAATACCACATCAGGAAACAGTAGCAGCATTATCAATTGGTGCATTAACTACCAAAAATCACACAACATAAAAAATCCCTTTGTGAAGGATGAAGTGTGTAGACGCTACAAACACTTTCCAAAAGGGATAAAGCTCTACACGAAAGCGTCCTCCGGAGGGCAGCTTTCTGCAAGGGTAATATGAAGTATGAACTGAAGACAAAAAAGTGAAGTATGAAGTTAAGTACAAACTATTTTTTCCTTCATCCTTCTCTTTTAGACTTTATTCATGCATTTGCTGAATTGAGTAATGCTTTGAGATTTTAAATTTTAGATTGAGCAAGACTCGTGAAAGTCCCAAAAAATAGGCAAGTAATCAGTCAAAATACAATCTAAAATCTAAGATCCAAGAGCTAAAAATCAAAAATGCCATATCGGCATAAAAGACTATTAGCAACGTGCTAGAATTTGACGCCACTAAGTCATTTAAGTTCCTGATAAGGATTAATACAAAACAACATCTACTCTTAATGGTAAAACTTTAATAAGTATTAGGTAAATGGTACGCTTTCCTATCGCCCAAGTCGGATTGTATCCAAAAAATAACCACTATAACAGTGTCTTTATTAGAGCAGAAAATGATGCTTGTGGCACCAAAGCTAAAGTGTGGGCGGTGATAGTGTGAGGATTTACCGAAACTTTGAAAAAACAAAGAACTCAGAACTCAACCCAATACCAGCTGCAGTAAACAGTACACAGTGATTGGATAACTGATAACTGATAACTGATAACTGAATTCTCTCGTTCTGAGTTTTATGTTTTGGGTGCTTCTCCAAGCATGACGGCTCTCATAAATACGAATCAGGAGAAAACACTGTGAAAACCCACTGGTTACTACCTGGTACTTTTGTAACGACTAGTTTCTTGATGGTATCGTCGCCTGCGCAAGCAGCGAAACTGCAATCCTGGCGTTTTGATGCCAATCAAAACCGATTGGAAATCAATACTCAAGGTTCAGTTCAACCCCGGGCGCAACTCGTCTTCAACCCCACGCGATTGGTTATTGATCTGCCAGGAACTGATTTTGGGCGTCCGCAGTTGACGCAGTCAGTAGGCGGTGCAATTCGCTCTATTCGTGTTGGTCAGTTTGACCCAGAAACATCTCGTATAGTCGTCGAACTGAGTCCAGGTTATACCCTCGATCCAAAGCAGGTAAAGTTTGAAGGGAAAACTCCCAGTCGCTGGACAGTACAATTACCAACGCCACAAGCTGAAGGAGTTGCTTCAAGCCCCCCATCCCCAGGAACAAAAACCTCAGCAACACAAGCTGAGGAAGTCCCTTCAAGACTGCCATCCTCAGGAACAAAAAGTGAAGAAGTCGTCATCTCGCCGCCTAGGAATGCTTATAACGTAGTCACAATAGACTCTGAGACTGAGAAAAAACCTGAGTTTTCTAAGGCTGTTGTCATCGCAGAAAGAACGATTCAAGTTGAGAGCGTACAAGTCACAGGAGACGGTTTTTTTGTCCGCACCAATGGTGGAAATCCTCAGACTCAGATCATTCGCAGCCGCGATCGCAAGACCATCTTTATTGACATTCCTGGTGCGACTTTGTCACCCAATTTTGGCGATCGCGATCGCTCTATAAATAAGCATGGTGTCAACCGTGTTGAATTTAATCAACTGCAAAAGACACCACCTGCTGTCCGGATGACACTGCGGGTAGACAAAGATACCCCTGACTGGCGCATCAGCACAAGCAGTTCTGGTAGTTCTAGTGGTTTGGTTGTTCTACCGAATCGTTATGCAAGTAACTTGCCCAAAAACGATTATTCTGGCACCTCATCAGACAATGTTGCCAACGCTGCTGTAGAAGTACCAACAAGCAACGAAATCTCCACAATTGGGTCTGTAGAGCTAGCTGCTGGTGGTACGCAACTGCTCATTAGAGGAGACCAACGTCTATCACCTGCTAAGACTGCTTGGGATAAATCATCTGGTCTATACCGCATCACGATTCCCAATGCTAAATTGGCTAGTGCTGTCAAAGGTCCAAATTTTGATGCTAGTAGCCCTGTGCTGCGCGTACGTCTACAACAACAAGACTCCCGTACTGTTGTTGTCTACGTCCAACCAGCAACAAACGTACGAATCGGGCAAATCAATCAACTCAGCGGTCAGCTTTTGTCTTTAGGATTAGAACGTACACGTTCCATCACACCGCCACTTGGTTTACCCGGGATACCACGACCAAATCCGCAACCTTTGGCATCAGGAACGACTGCTACCAAGCTTCCAGTGCGTAATCCTCGCGCTCCTAAAGGAAAAGTTGTTATCGTCGTTGATCCAGGACATGGTGGTAAAGACTCTGGAGCACTCGGTATTGGTGGAATTCGAGAGAAAGATATTATTTTGCCAATTGGCAAAAGGGTAGCAGAGATTTTGCAGCGAAATGGGCTGCAAGCAGTGCTAACTCGGGATTCTGACTATTTCGTGACCTTACAAGGACGGGTTGACATAGCAGAGCGCAGCAATGCTGATGTGTTTGTCAGTGTCCACGCTAACTCAGCAGGCGCAGATCGTCCGGAGGTGAGTGGTTTAGAAACTTATTATTATGACAATGGTCTGGGTCTCGCTCGTATCGTTCATAACAGCATTCTCCGAAGTGTGAATGTCAGAGATCGGGGCGTGCGTAAAGCCAGATTCTACGTCCTTAGAAGAAATTCTATGCCGGCAATTTTGGTCGAAGCAGGCTATTTAACTGGTCGAGAGGACGCCAGTAAACTGCCAAACAAACTGTATCAGAATCAAATGGCAGAGGCGATCGCCCGTGGTGTCATCCAGTACTTAAAGCAAAAATAAAACTATTTAGATGCCATCAATAAGCAGACACCCGCCAGCAATTGCCCTGTCTTGAAAAATAGAAGCATAGAAGCGCGAATCAAAACCTCGCAACGCTTTTTTCGCTTTTTTCATCAAAGTTCTCAACAATCCAGGAGTTCAGAGTTAAAAGTTACTTTTGACTCTTGACTCTTGAGGATTCTTAGCTTTTAACTATGCAAGCTTATAAGGACGTCAGCCCGAAAACCTTTGAGGATGAAATACTCCGCCGTGCTGTCTTAGAAGGCATGAAGGGTGGCAGACGTGATGTTTAGTTTTCGTGGTTCAGCTAATAGGTCTTTTACCGGAACTTAGATTTCGGTTTTTATTTTTGTCATCGTTAGTAGGGGGTGTAGGAGAACACTTTTTTAGTTCTCTTACACCCTTACCCGTGCACAGCCGCAAAGCATTGTATTTACTAGCTTATAGACGCTTACAGCCAAACTCTGGCTACTTGGAAACTACACTTTTTGTAAAAAAAAGTATAATATTTTACATATTTAATGGATTTGTTGGTGCAATTGGCCAAAGGTCAGTAGGTACCAATCGCTTTTTGGGTGGCTCCTTTGGAGCATCAGGCTGCGCCTAAGATTATACTTCAAACAATATGCTCTCTTTACCACATCAGTGAATACCCTCTAAGATATCTAGGAATAACACAACTTAATATAGAATTCTGACGGAGTTAAGTAGAAATGACCAAGATTGAGTACTCTATTATTTTTATATTGGTATAATCTAATGCTTTGCAAACTACATTTTCTATGCCATAAAAGCATACAAAAATCAGAGGTTCATGCCACGCTTGAGGGCTATTAACATCTATATACGAGCTAACAACTTTTTTGCAGCTTAGCTTTTTTGCGGTGACAGTGTGAGGATTTACCGAAACGTTGACCAACTAAGAACTCAGAATCATCCGTTGTTTCTAGGGCGGGGGAAATCCCTTTGGGTCTACCTGCAGCACGTCTTCGATAAAAGAAGGAAGCGTTTGTTTGCTTACGCTATCGTTACAGAATCCTCCGGTATCTACCTTGGAGGAATTCTCTCATTCTGAGTTCTGGGTGCTTCTCAAATCATAACGGCTCTCATCAATACGAATCAGGAGAAAACACTGTGAAAATAAACTGGTTATTACCTGGTACTGTTGCAACTACTGCTATCTTCATGTTGACGTCGCCGGCTCAAGCAGCGAAACTGGAATCTTGGCGTTTTGATGCCAATCTCAATCGATTGGAAATCAACACAGAAGGTTCAGTTCAGCCTCAGGCGCAACTCATGTTCAACCCGACGCGATTGGTTATTGATTTGCCAGGAACTGACTATGGACGTCCGCCGTTTGTTCAGCCAGTGGCTGGTGGTGCAGTTCGCACTGTCCGTGTCGGTCAATTTGACGGACAAACAACTCGTATAGTCATCGAACTCACTCCGGGTTATACCCTCGACCCGAAGGAAGTGAAATTTGAAGGAAGAACTGCCAGCCGCTGGATGATACAATTACCAAAGCCACAAGTTGAACAAGTCGCTCCATCTTCTTCCAATAATTCTTCCAATACTTCTTCCAATAATTCTTTCAATATTTACAGTGTGGTAAGACCTAGCTCTAATTCCACAGCAAATAAAGACACAACTGTCAATACTGACTCTTTAGCAAATAAGAACACAGTTGTCAATACTATTGAAGGACAAACTCAAAAAGAAACAATTATTAGCAATGCTCAAGGATTGGCTCAAATTGAGAACCTACGCGTTACAGGTGATGGTTTGTTTGTCCGTGTAAATGGAGGAAATCCTCAAGTTGAGACATTTCGCAGCAGTGACAACACTGCGATTAACATCGATATCATTGGTGCAGCTCTATCACCCCGTCTATCGCAGCAGAATCTACGAGTTAATAAGTATGGTATAAAACGAGTTGAATTCACTCAACTCAGAACAAGACCTGGTGTTCGCATGACGTTGTGGGTAGAGAAAAATAGCCCCGACTGGCAAGCCAGCATGAGCAGTTTTGGCGGTTTGGTAGTTTTGCCCAGTGGTGATACGAGGAATTTGTCTAGAAATACTAGTAATTCTCTTCCTAATTCAGACATACCTAGGAGTATAAACCCCCAGAACTCCAACGTAAATTTACCAGCCAGTGGGTCAGTATCTACAATTGAGTCTGTGGACTTGACTGCTTCTGGGACGCAACTGCTGATTAGAGGCGACCAACCTCTGTCTGCATTTAATGGTGGTTGGGATAGAACTTCTGGTATGTTCCGCATCACCATTCCTAATGCTAGATTGGCTGCTGCCGTTAGAGGTCCAAATTTTGATGCTACTAGCCCTGTGCTGCGCGTACGTTTGCAACAACAAGACCCCCGTACTGTTGTTGTCTACATCCAACCAGCAGGAGGAGTACAAATTGGACGACTCAACCAACTGACCAGTCAACTTTTGTCTTTGGAATTACAACGCTCGTTTTCTCCGTTAACTCCTCGCGTTGGTTTACCTCCGTTACCAAGAGCAAACCCAAGGCCATTACCGCCAATTACAAATAATCCTCTGCCCCTACCGCAGCCACTGCTACGCCCCCCGGTGCCTAATGGACGAGTTGTCGTTATGATTGACCCCGGACACGGCGGTAAAGACTCTGGTGCGCCTGGTTTGGGTGGACTACTGGAAAAAGATGTGGTTTTGCCTATCAGCATAAGAATAGCAAATATCCTACAGCAAAATGGCGTACAGGTGATGCTAACCCGCAATGCTGACTATTTTGTGGAACTTCAGGGACGGGTAGATATGGCAGACCAAGCAAATGCTAGTTTGTTTGTCAGCATTCATGCTAATTCTGTTGGTGGTGGTCGCCCGGACGTGAATGGGTTGGAAACCTACTATTATGACAGCGGTTCAGATCTGGCTCGTGTCGTCCACAGTACCATTCTCCAAAGTATCCCTACCCTGAGAGACCGAGGAGTGCGCAGAGCAAGATTCTACGTTCTCAGAAAAAGTTCTATGCCCTCGATTTTAGTAGAAACAGGTTATATGTCTGGTCAGGAGGATAATCCTAGGCTAGGAAGCCCAGAATACCAAAATCGCATGGCAGAGGCAATTGCTAATGGTATACTCTTATACTTAAGACAAAGATAGCTATGTAGTACAAGTTCCTACATAGCTGCTATGGTTTGTAGTGAGTGGTGAACCGCTGTGTTCTTGGAGTTTTCCCTGTTATAACAAGTAGCGTTCACCGTACGTCCTGCAAATAAGCTATGCCAACGCGCTTAGGTCTTTGTTAACACTGTGACGCAAGCTATAGGCATACCTGAAGGGTTAGTAGTTAGTCACCTACAACTAACAATCGCGACCATCCTGTATCTTCAAATCCAAAAACTTAAATCACTATCTGCCTGTGTTTCCATCTTCTATCTTTGAAGGCGATCTTTACGATTTTTCTCAAGCACCTCAACGCGCGCCAATTGGCATTTTTGACAGTGGTGTAGGTGGTTTAACAGTACTGCGCCAACTCTATCGTCAACTCCCAAATGAATCAATTATTTACTTTGGGGATACAGCTCGACTTCCTTATGGAATTCGCTCGCAAGCAGAAATTATACAATTTATGCGAGAAATCCTTGCTTGGCTGCAACAACAACGTGTAAAAATGGTTGTTATGGCTTGTAACACGAGTTCGGCACTGGCACTAGAGGCGGTGCGTGAGGAATTTTCTTTACCAATCCTCGATATTATCCTACCAGGGGCAAGGGCAGCAGTTGAGAGTGGAAAGCGCATTGGTGTGATAGCGACTCCCGCAACTGCTAAAAGCAATGCCTATCGCCGTGCTATCCTAGAAATAAATCCCGAAGTCCAAGTTTGGCAAGTGAGTTGCCCAGAGTTTGTGCCGCTCATTGAGCAAAACCGCATTCATGACCCCTACACCCTACAAGTGGCACGCTCATATCTGGAACCATTGTTACAGCACCAAATAGATACTTTAGTCTATGGCTGTACTCACTATCCTCACCTGGCACCAGTAGTGCGATCGCTTCTCCCCTCACATGTTAAGCTCGTTGACCCAGCAGAATATGTTGCTGCTGCTTGCGTTCAAGATTTAGAGATCTTGAACCTGAGAAATACCCACCCAGCTATGCCAACTCGCTTCGCTGTGAGTGGTTCTCCGCAACAATTTGCTCAGTCGTCTGTACTGTGGCTTGGTTATAATCCAAAAGTTGAGGCAGTGCAGTTGACAAATACGGCAGTTTATAGTACACAGTGAGCAGTTATGAGTCATTAGTAAAAGTCTCTCTACTAATGACTCATAACTAATGACTATGGACTAATGAACGCTTGTTGCTTCACTGACCTTCGGCGTTACTGTAACCTCCTGCTTGCGCTTTCCTTGTGAAGCCAAAGAAGCACCCCTAGGAGTGGTTTTTTTACCGGTTCGCTTTGCTAGTGCTAATAGTAAATAAACTGCTAACAAATAACCAGAAGCTAATATAAAAATCATCATAGGTATCCTTCCGTAAATCATTTTTTCTGCCAGCACTTCTGTCTAAGGAATATAAAATCGAATAACATAGCAGAACCACAGCTACACAAACTTATTGTTGGTACCTGTTTTTTGCATTGCAAAACGTTTGATAGAGTTTTATCTCTCCCAGATCAACTCGCTTGTATTCAGTTTTTCTTGCAAACTATGCCTACAACAGTAGTCAAATTACCAAACAGCAATTCTGAACTCCTGCTGAAGCTGTCTACCTAGTCTGCATTTTTCCGCAAACACTTTACCTTGTACTACAAGGTATGCACTTTTGCTACGCTAAAAAGTGCAGCTTTTTCCCTTGCGGGTAGCGCATAGTTTTAACCTTAGAGGTTCGCATACCGGAACCGTGACCAATAAGATAACTCTTTTGGTCGCAGGTCACGATAGTCTATTCAGAGCCACAACACCAGATAAATAAAAATACCGAATGGTTATTTTTTTCTGGGGGTGAATATCTCAAAAATTTTAAATCCCTTGACTTTAGGGTAACACAACGACCCTGACTTTTCAGCCAATTTTTCTGCTAAATTTGAAATTTTCTAGAGTACGTTATACAAGATTTGCCCAAAATATTCTCTAAAGGAAAATAACTATGTGTCATAGGTGATAAGTAAGAGGTAAGTGGCTTTTCAATGTTTGTTTTCAGCTTTACTTAAAGAGTTGACAGGCAAAAATGAAGTTTTTGTTAAGACATACAGCTTTTGTCTACTGCATCAGGCTAATTGCTTTCTTAAGTGTAAGTATTAAAAATGTTGTTCGTATCCGCCAATGTACGTAGAAATACAGCAGTATCTTTTTCTCTAACCTGAGAAAAAGAGAATTTATCTCAAAGTTTTGTTAAGACTACTACGAGTGGAGGAAGTAGAAGGCTCCCTTCGTTGCTAGAAAGCCGATGTAATGACTCGTGGGGAAAGTTATCCAATGCCTGTCTATCCTCAGGCAAAACCTAAAATTTTGGGTTTTGGAAATTTTTAGGGCAAGACATTGGGTTAGGGATAACTAGGGGTGTAGGGGACTGCATCCTGAAGGGATGGAGTTTTAAACAAGGACACCGTGTTTTTTCGCGCTTACTTGATCAAACACATCTTTTTTTCTCTTACCCTTAAAAGGGGAGGCTTCAGACCGATCTTGGGAACGGGTATGCACCCCTACACCCTCACACCCAACGCCACGCCGCGCGTCCTAAAGAGACTCGGTGATTAAGAAAGAAAACTCATGCTGAATGGTTTATGAAAACTTTGCGCTGGCACTGGGTTATCTTAAAATGAGTATAGGATATGTAAAATTTCGTAAATAAAGCCAGAGTCTGCCCATCCATGACCCCAGCCACCTCCCTTTTTTCCCCAGTGGAAGCCGACCTGCAAATACTAGCGGATAACTTAACACAGCTAGTAGGAAATGGTCACCCTATTCTTTGTGCAGCAGCTGAACACCTATTTGGATCTGGGGGAAAACGCATAAGACCGGCGATCGTCCTCCTGATCTCGCGGGCGACAATGGTCGAACAAGAAATTACGCCCCGTCATCGACGCTTAGCTGAGATTACGGAAATGATTCACACGGCAAGCTTAGTGCATGACGATGTGGTGGATGAATCCGAGATGCGGCGTGGCGTTCCCACAGTTCACAGTTTGTTTGGCAACAGAATAGCGATATTGGCAGGAGATTTTCTCTTTGCTCAATCCTCTTGGTATTTAGCCAATTTGGACAATTTGCAGGTGGTGAAACTGCTGTCCGAGGTAATTATGGATTTGGCGTCTGGGGAGATACAGCAGGGACTGAACCGCTTCGATACGAGTATCTCGATTGAGACTTACCTCAATAAGAGTTATTACAAAACTGCCTCTTTAATTGCCAATAGCTCTAAAGCAGCCGGGTTACTCAGCGAAGTTTCCCCAGAAACAGCCGAACATTTGTATAGCTACGGGCGTCATCTTGGTTTAGCATACCAAATTATAGATGATATTTTAGATTTCACAGGTTCAGTAGATACCTTAGGTAAACCAGCAGGGTCAGATTTAAAAAGTGGTAATCTGACTGCGCCAGTTTTATTTGCTTTAGAAGAAAAAAATTACTTGGAAGTTCTGATAGAAAGAGAGTTTGCCCAAGAAGGAGACTTAGAGCAAGCCATATCCCTGATACATGACAGTCAAGGTATTGAGCGGGCAAAAGAGTTAGCTGACCACCATGCGAAGCTAGCTGTGGAGCATATTACAAATCTCCCACCGTCTGAATCTCGCGCTTGCTTGATTAACATAGGTGATTACGTTCTCAGCAGGCTTTTTTAGGGTACAAGAACTCGCGATGAAGGATTAAGTAATAATTCTTAATCCCCCATCAGCAATGCCTTAGAGGTAATTACTTCATGCAATATCCGGAGGAATTTCTCTTTTTGGTCGGTTTTGCTGCAACTGCTGTTGTATTAAGTTTTGCAGGTCGGCTCGTCGGACTTCGATTGAGTCAGCATTAGTGCCAGGAGTCTCAAAAAAAACTATACTATCTACGGGTTCCATTGCTACCAATTGGAACAAAATATGAGTCACAGGGATGGGTGCAGCTACCAATTGAGGGTCAAGCCCAGCAGATGATCTGAGTGGGACATCCTGTATTGTAGGAAAAGCATAAATTACGCGCTTTTCCAACTGTGGATTCGCGCGATCGCTCAAGGTAGTCAAAACCCAGCTTTGTTCCATATTTTGGAGAATATAGTACTGGGAATGACGTAATTCTACCGCGATCGCGCTAAGGACGGGAGCGATTGCTGTCACAAGTTGCGGTATAACACCATCTTGGGGTGCATTGTCGATCAGCAATTGAATTTGTGCTTGTAAATCCATAATGACCTGTAAACTAATGACTGGGTAGAGGCAATAACACCATCAAGAGCAAACAATCAAACGAAATTCAGGAATAATAAATTCAGCCTAATCTGAAACACACAATTTAGGCGCGTTTGACTTGTAGGCAAAATCTTGACCCAATACCCACAGTGTTATCAGGTGGTACTTAAGTATGTTAGGGTCTTTCTAAACACTGGACTATGAATTCAACCGCAACCACAACAATTCAGGGAGTAAGTTCTATCGGCGTAGAGGCGATATTTCAACTCCTTTTCAAGGAGCTTCAGCAATCAACCAAAGCTTCGGAGCAAAATTGCCGCGATGTGGCAACACGAATTGCTGCCGAAGTCTATAGAATTTGCAATGAAAGCAAGCGTATCCAAGCGACCGGTGCAGTCGAAAGTTCTGCAATCAGCCTAGCCCGACATCGGTTGCAACAATGTCTCAGGTATTACGAGTTAGGTTCCAATCGAGGCAGAGTAGAATTACACAGTACTTTGAGTGCGATTATTTATCGCTACATCAATCCTCCTCAAAGACAATTGAGCTATCAAGGACGGCTCGTCGTCATTGAAGATTTTCTGCAAAGTTTTTACCTAGAGGCATTAAACGCTTGCCGACGGGAGAACCAACTGGGTGCTACTTATAGTCCCAAAACTCTTTTAGAATTAGCAGAATATATGGCATTTACAGAACGTTATGCCAAGCGCCGAATTCCCTTACCAGGGCGTCAACAACAGCTTATTATTCTCCGAGCGCAAACATTCTCCCAACAACAACCGCCGGAAACTTGCGTAGATATAGAACAGGCGGCAGAAGGTAGTGGTAACGAAGCTGATGGCTCTTGGGAAGATCCAGCGGTGCAGCAATTGCGAAGTGCAATGGCAACACAACCAGAGCCAGAGCCCCAAGAAGATACCTTACGCTCTGTCGTCGTTAGTGAACTGATGAATTATCTAGAAGAGCGGCAACAATCAGACTGTGCTGATTACTTCGCCCTCCGTCTCCAAGATTTATCAGCGCAGGAAATTGAATCGATTTTGGGGTTAACTCCTCGCCAGCGAGATTATTTGCAGCAGCGCTTTAAATACCATCTCATTCGGTTTGCCTTATTACATCGCTGGGAGTTGGTTCACGAGTGGTTGGAAGCAGATTTACGCACAAATTTGGGCTTGACTCCTCAGCAATGGGAAATCTACACAGCTGGGCTAGACGAGAAACAACGGTCTCTATTACAGTTGAAACAACAAGGTCATCCGGATGAAAAAATTGCCAAAACTTTAGGGTTATCAATGGCACAATTACAAAAACGGTGGTTTAAAATTCTGGAACAAGCTTGGGAAATTCGTAACTCCTTAGTGTCCGGATCGGGTGCATCTACTCATGAATAGTGACTCAGAATCCTTACAAAACCAGTTACTCGCTTGGTTGCTAGCAGAAGATGCCCAAGCAAGCGAACCAAACTTGGTTCAGTGTGAGGAAAATGAAGGGGTAGAAAATTTTAATGCAATCGTCGCCGCCCTAAACGGTGGCGCTTTTGAGTTAAAATCTATACCCCAAACCTTTCGACTGGGAGAAATTCCAACTGTGCAAGAACGTTTTCAAGCCGTCCTTAAACGTCGGTTACAAAGTCAAATTCAAAATCATCCACCGCTATTTCCTTGGGAAGCACAACTTACAGAATATCCCGAGTGTCTTGACAAGCCATCAATGGAATTAGTTCCGGTTTGGGCTTCAGCGGCACAGCAATCCAAGCTGAATCTGCCGATACCACTGCCGGAAAGAGTTTTCCAGCAATTACTGGAGAAATGTCAAGCGCTCGTTGCCTCTTCACTGCCATTAGGGGCAAAACTTGTTGCTGCTGTAGAGAGCTTATTTCCTGAGGATTGTCAGACACTGAACGACTTAGCCGGATTGGTGCTAAGAACTCCCTCTCGTTCTGTGGATGCTCTAGAAACAATGCCGAATCTAGAAAGTGAGTACCCAGATTTACAGCCCCCTCAACAGATGGCGCTGTCGTTGCTGGCGGCAAAACAGCTGCTAGAAAATCTGACTCTGCCTATTTCAGCTACCAATCCAGTGGTAGAAAGGCAATGGCTAACGAGTGCAGGTGTTCTTACTCTCAAGGTAGAATACCAAACTCAAGGTCCAGTGACGAAGCTAAAAGTTCAAAGTGAGTTGCCCTCTAAAGCGATTGTGAAGCTCCAGGGAGATGCCTCGCAAGCGATCGCTGATTCGTCAAGCCCAGGATGCTTAAGTGTAGAATTACACGATACGCAACCGAACCAAACTTATACCCTGGAAGTTGAGTTAAAAGAAATAGACCAAAGACCGCTTGTATTTGTGATTGTTCCCACAATGTAAATAAATCTTGCCATCGCTAGCAATCCACGTTGATAAATGCCATTGATATAAAATGAATATCCTGGGAAAGGAAAAATAACCCATTTTTAAACAAGCGGTCATTAGGGCGTCTACAGAAAGCTGCTATGAGGAAGAGACTTACGAGTTCGGTTTCGCCGACTCGCTTTGTGTCTGTGGCGTCCATATCATCGCTTGACTAAAATACCCATAGGCTGCTTTCTCGTTTGCAATGTTTAACAGATCCAGGATACGTTGGCGTCTACCTGCAAGTGTTTTCTGGCGGCAAAATATGCAGGATTCGCCGTTAATGGAAGTGGAAAATTCAATTGCCTTGCGGGTGCTCGTGTTAGCGTTGGTAATTGTCGGAATTGTGGCGACGGATACTGCTGCTGAGACTCAATTCAGTCTTTTGTCGATACCGCTTTCAATGGTGGGCGCGACTTGGAGTTACTACCATCGCCACAATTACAATGTCTCGGTTAAGTTCTGTATCGCCATAGGAATGTTAGCAGCACTGGGGGCTTTTTTTGGGCGATTGTTTGGCGAGTTAAATGATACGCGGCTGGCTTTAGCGGAGTTATTAATTCAACTCCAAGTATTTCACAGTTTTGATATGCCTCGCCGCAAAGACTTGGGATACTCAATTGTCATCGGGTTGATTCTGCTGGGTGTTGCCGCTACCCTCTCGCAAACTTTAGCATTTGCTCCGGTGCTGCTATTATTTTTAGCGATCGCCCTACCAACCCTCGTTCTAGAGTACCGTTCACGGCTCGGCTTGCAGCCATTAAAATTGTTCTCAGGCTTTACTTGGGAACAAGATAAAAATCAAAAATTACCTTCAAATTTTTTTACTTTTTACTTTTTACTTTTTACCCTGATTGTGGTAATAGGACTGGGGATTTTTGCTGTTTTGCCCCGGTTTCCTGCATATCAGGTGCGAATGTTTCCAGTAAGTTCTCCGATAAACATTCAAAGAGATTTTACAGGCTCCAGGATCATCAATCCCGGTTATGCCCGTCAAGGTTATGGTAAAAATCAAGCCAGTGGTGACAGTAACGCAGGACAAGGAAACCAAACTGGTGAACCAGGGGTATTGAATGATAATTTTTATTATGGTTTCAATAGCTCGATGAACCAAAACCTGCGAGGTGTGATGAAACCCAAAGTCGTCATGCGAGTGCGTTCGCAAGGCGCGGGTTTCTGGCGGGTGTTGGCGTTTGACCGCTATACAGGTCAGGGATGGGAAATTTCACGTAACTGGCAGGTGCAAACCCTCAAGCGTTCGCCTTGGTCATACCAAATCTTTCTTAATTTAGCACCTATCTTTGGAAAGAGTCAAGAAATAGTACAAACATACAATGTGGTGTCAGATTTGCCAAACTTGATTCCAGCTTTGGCTTATCCCAAGGAAATTTACTTCCCGACACCGATGATCGCTGTGGATACAGAAGGCTCTTTGCGATCGCCTGTGGAATTATCTGAAGGTCTAACATATACAGTCATTTCACAAGTACCGTATCGCGATCGTACTTTGTTGGGAAAAGCCTCAACGAAATATCCACAAAGTATAGAAAAATACTACTTACAAGTCCCGCCTGAAATTGCTGAGAAACTCAGGCAACATACCGAAAAAATTTTAGCCAACTACAACACTGAAAGGGTTGGCAACTCACAAAAAACTCTTGATTCAGCGTATGAAAAAGCTCTTTATTTAGCTCAGTACCTGAAGCAACACTACAGTATTCCCAAAAATCCTTTAGATTTGCCATATTTAAGTAACAAAGAAGATTTGGTAGAAGCTTTCTTGTTCAAGTACAAAGGAGGCTATCGAGACCATTTCTCCACAGTGTTGACAATGATGCTACGCTCCGTTGGTATACCAGCGCGGTTGGTAGCGGGGTTTAGTTCAGGAGAATTTAATCCATTTACAGGAATGTACGTTGTCCGCAACACTGATGCTTATGTAATGACAGAGGTCTACTTCCCTAAATACGGCTGGTTTGCTTTTGACCCCATTCCCAATCATCCGCTGATACCTCCTTCAATTGAGGATACTGAAACTTTTAGCGTTTTGCACCAGTTTTGGAACTGGATCGCTGGGTGGTTGCCTTCTCCTGTGACAGGTTTGCTGAATAATGTGTTTGGAGCAATATTTAGTTGGATAGCAAGAGTCTTGTCTTGGTTTTTCTCTTTATTTTCTCAGGGTTGGCTAGGTATATTGACTGGTGTGATTTTGGTGACGGCGCTGGCTTTCTTAAGTTGGATAAGCTGGGAACAGTGGCGAGAGTGGCGCTCAGGTTTTGCACTCAGTAAATTGCCACCAATGGAAAGACTTTATCAACAAATGCTGAAATGGACGGCTCAGAAAGGCTTGGGTAAACATCCCGCACAAACCCCCTTAGAGTACGCTCAAGTATCGTATCAGCATTATTCCTTTGCAACTGCTGAAGTCATAGATGAAATTTGTCAAGCTTATGTTAGCTGGCGATATGGCAATCATGCTCCTGATTTGAACCGACTGCGACAAAGATGGCAACAGGTGAGAAACAGTCATTCATCGAAACTAGGGATTAGGGATTAGGGATTGGGGACTGGGAGGAATTGAGGACAGAGATTGTACTGGGCTCTATTCGGCGCGACTTGATAAGCTAATGCGCTTCAATACCAGTTTTCAATTGCGTGTAATACAGATTGTTTGTAGGGATTGTTGTATCTCCATACAACTCAAGCGCGACAGTTGAGTGATTAGACTATTGAGTATTTTTCCAGTATTTTCTGTCAAGTTTTTTGCTTGACCAACCTTTGCTTTACCTATACCTTTGGGAAGATTTTCAAGAAAGTTGGCTAATAAATTGCTAAAAAAAGCATTTGTTCGTTAAAAACGAGGGCAGGCGTGAATATAAGCGTTGTAACTCCTATTTTTTGTGGATAACATGGAAAATAATTCTTTGAAAGCTTCTCACACCGCGTTTAGCGTCAGTTTTTTATGGACATTCAGTTAATCAACATCGGGTTTGGCAACATCGTGTCTGCCAACCGAGTCGTTGCCATTGTCAGTCCAGAGTCTGCCCCAATTAAGCGGATCATTACCGATGCACGCGATCGCGGTCAGCTGATCGACGCAACTTACGGTCGCCGCACTAGGGCTGTTATTATCACTGATTCCAGTCACGTTATTCTTTCGGCGATTCAGCCAGAAACGGTAGCGAATCGTTTTGTCATTACGCGCGATCATCATCAAGCTGTGGATAATTAGATTCAAGGTAGGTTGATACCCCCACTTTTGTTTGCACTATACCAGCAGTACGATGTGAATTAAACTGGTTTTATGTCACCCAGACTACAAATCTTTTTTAGTCAGGAGTCATTCGACTCATGGCTAGTAAATAGTATCTACTGATTAATTCACTCCGAAAAGCGGATAATGCAAGTTATATCTACCAAAAGTGCTGCTACTACTAAAGAATGCCCGCCTGTGGGCAAGCTGATTATCTTGACAGGTCCGAGTGGAGTTGGCAAAGGCACTTTAATGCGATCGCTTGTGCAGCGTCATCCAGAACTGCATTATTCTGTATCCGTGACGACTCGTTCTCCTCGCCCAGGGGAGATTGACGGCAAAGATTATTACTTCGTAAGCCGTAGAGAGTTTGAACAATTGGTGGCTGCTGGCGAATTACTGGAGTGGGCAGAATTTGCTGGTAACTATTACGGTACTCCTCGGGAAGCCGTCATTAACCAAGTTCGCTCTGGCAAGTGCGTTGTGCTGGAAATTGAGCTAAAAGGGGCGCGACAAATTCGTGCTTCTTATCCTAGCGCCTTCAGCATTTTCATTTTGCCGCCTTCTATGAGTGAATTAGAGAAACGGATACGTGGTCGTGCCCAAGATTCAGAAGAGGCGATCGCCCGTCGCCTACACCGCGCTGAAGAAGAAATAAGTGCCGCTGATGAATTTGATCTCAAAATTGTGAATGACGATTTTGAAACTGCTCTAAATACAATCGAAGCGGCTATCTTTGGTTGATACTTTTAAAGGAAGACAGCCATGATTATTCTTTGAGAAGGCACTCACTATTTTAGTAGCTATGTTCGTACTAGGTCAGTCTCTAACTCCCTAGACGATACAAATTGTCTAATGTGTAAGAAAGAGCGACTATCGAGGCTAGTTTGTTTTTCTTGCAACTAGCTTAGGTTAGCTAAATCCTCTGATTTTCACGTTCAGGCAAAGTTTAGTGCGTCTGCACCTACTACGTCCATTTTACCATCTGACAGAGGTAAAACTCTCTCGTTCTTCTTGTGTTAGAACTCAAAGAACAAGTAAAGGACGCCAAGAAAAAGCTATGCCAACCTTTTCTTTGCGTCCTTTATTTTCTATCATCTGTCTTTGGTCTAATAACTCATAGGTTTAATAACTCATAAACTTTGCAGTCATGACCAAAGAAAGTTTCAAGGGTGAAGGAGCGAGGCTGAAATACTCACTCATGACTTCATAACTACCTAATTATGCCAAAAAGCCTCCTTAAGACTTTCCAGCCGCTTTATTAACCAAACAGATTTTGAATTAAACCCCAATTGCTAGTTAAAAAGTAAGCGACTACCGCACCACCAACACCACCGATTAAGAAAGCACTCGCATAGCCGTTCCAACCTTCTTTGGAGCTAAAAGCATCTGGAGGGTTGGGTGTAGTGACAGTAACGTTTGGTTGAGGGGGATTGCTATTGCCATATAGAGATAGGGTACCAGTCAGAATGACAACAAAGCTTAAGGTTGCCAGTAATCCAGCTAAGTTGGCATTAGCCGTATCGCGCAGGGGACCCAATTTGGCGAATGGACCAAAAAGCCAGTAACCATGAGCCATACCAACTTCTAGCCCTCGTCTGAAAGGTGTGTGTCCTGGGCGATAGGCGGGCAAAGCATTAATGTACCACTTGGTTAGGGGTGAAGCATTAATTGGTGTTTCCAGATTGCTGCTTTGCGGGTCACGCCCTTCTGGAAAGACAACTTCGCGATTTCTCGCGTCACTGGGGCGATTTTTTGATGCATCTACTGCTGTTGCTATATCAGCCATATTTTCTGTTTTCCTCTAGATGGAATTGTGGCATGATTTTCAAATTAATAATAATTGTTACTGGTAGCTAAATTTCATTGTTGCTATCGAAGTTTATAAAAATTAATTTAGTTTTTTTTTACTCAAATTTTTCCAGTGTTTTAGTATCACAATTGCCAAACCACTATTTTTACCACCTAATTTTTACCACCTATTTAAGTAGAGTTAGGAATTATGAGTTTTCAAGTATGAATTATGCATTAGAATTATGAAAACTTTTATCATTCCTAATGCATAATTCATAATTCTTCATTCCAAACTGTTAACTTTTATCCATCATTTATGGCATCGGATGGAAAAGTAGGTCAGGTAAAAAGTAGTTAAACACAGCCCAAGTAGTGAAGGCAACTGATACCGAAACAACAGCAAGAACTGGTGCGAGGGAAAGATATTGAAGGAAAAACTTTTGCTGCATGGATCATTCTCCTAAATAAGTCAATTGAATGAGCGGATTTTGGATTGAAGGTTAGTAGCTGTTAGCTGCAGGTTGTTGGTGAGCCAGTGCGTCCTTGGGGGTTCCCCCGAGTGTGCAAACTGGCGTGTCTGGCCCCACGAGGAGCTTACGCGCTTGGCGCAACCTGTGTGCAGGAGATACCCAAACGGTTGTTGCTTGCCAAAAAGTAGCACTAACTAATAACCACTCACTTTCAATCTAAAATCTATCAATGTAAAATCGTCACTAGCGTGTGGAAATGGGAATTTCTTCATCCTTGGCTGTTAATTCGCCTGACAGCAATTCTCTCAGGGCGGCTACAGGCCAAGTTGCGCTTGAAAGCACAATTTGCACTGCTTTTGGCACGTCAATCTTAACTTCCCTCCATTCTATGTCACCGCCTTCTTGCTTATTTTTTTGCAGGTAAGTGCGACCTGACCAACCAATCCAACCGGCGATATACAGGAAGAGAATACCAGGAATCGTGAAGTCACCAAAATGGCTGAGACGACCATCCACTATCAAATGAGGTAGACCTTCGGGACCACAAAGTTGCTGAGAATAACGCTCAAATCGTTTTTCCCCGGAAGCAGGGTCAAAATTAGTAGCACGGGCAGATTGTACCCGTTCTTGGAAGGCAGGAGATTCGCTGCAAGGCACAAGACCTGTCCCTGGAACCTGCGCTTGAGCAGGCGGGGCAAAGTTGAACCAAACACAAATCGTTAAAATCAAAGCAAACAAGCGTCGCATGGAATTGTTTCCTTTTATTACGAAACAAAAACTTTTTTGTACAAAACGAGGCGGCTTGTACAATCCTGATTTGTATAACTAGCAAGTCATCATATCTCTTGCCCGTGAACCGAGTAAAGTTGAAGTAAATAAAAGTTAAAGCTTCAAGAAACAAATCTTTAGGAGCACCGAGCCATAAGTGGTGAGTCTTGAGCCAAAAATTTTCTGTTTTTCACGTAGTTTTTCGGTTCAAAACCAATTCCAGATTATTCTGACTCAGAACTTACCACGGCTCACTCAACACGGATTCTATCAAAACTCAGAACTTAGTATTTTTCTAGCAATGACAACCGTTTTGGCAATTGAAACTAGCTGTGATGAAACCGCCGTGGCAATTGTTAACAATCGTCAAGTTTGTTCTAGTATTATTGCCTCGCAAATTCCAGTCCATCAGCAGTATGGTGGAGTGGTGCCGGAAGTCGCATCCCGCCAGCATCTAGAAATCATAAATGAGGCGATCGCCCAAGCCTTGGAACAAGCAGAATTAGACTGGAGCAACATTGATGGTATTGCGGCGACTTGTGCCCCAGGGCTGGTTGGGGCGCTGTTGGTGGGGTTAACTGCCGCCAAAACCTTAGCAATGGTACACAACAAGCCATTTTTGGGAGTTCATCACCTCGAAGGTCACATTTACGCAACTTATTTGAGTGAGCCAACGTTAGAGCCTCCTTTCCTTAGCTTACTGGTTTCCGGTGGACACACAAGCTTGATTTACGTTAAGGATTGTGGTGTGTACGAGACTTTGGGCGAAACTCGTGATGATGCTGCTGGTGAAGCCTTTGATAAAGTTGCCCGTTTGTTGCATTTGGGCTATCCCGGTGGACCAGCGATTGATAGGCTAGCAAAACAGGGAAATCCCCAAGCCTTTACCTTACCAGAAGGGAAAATCTCCTTACCAGGTGGCGGATATCATCGGTATGATGCCAGTTTTAGTGGGTTAAAGACGGCGGTACTGCGGTTAGTGCAGCAGTTTGAAAAAGATGGACAGTCTTTGCCAACGGCAGATGTAGCGGCTAGTTTTCAGGAAACTGTAGCACGCTCGCTCACCAAAAGGGCGATCGCTTGTGCGCAAGACTACGGTCTTTCCACGATTGCTGTTGGTGGAGGTGTAGCAGCTAACAGTGGTTTAAGACAACAGTTACAACGCACAGCAGAAACTCACAACCTACGCGTGTTATTCCCCCCCCTAAAATTTTGCACCGATAATGCCGCCATGATTGGCGCTGCTGCTGCTGACCATCTCAACAGAGGTCATACCTCTCCTCTGGTCCTCAGCGTTCAGTCTAGGCTACCGTTAACCCAAGTTATGCAGTTGTATCAAGCGTGATCACAGGAATGAGGAAAATATTATACCAATTTGAAAAAATAATGCGACAGATACACACTCCCAAACCGTCGTTATCTTAGGCTTTCTTAATGCCGTACCTGATGAATGACCGAATTTTGAATTGGTATTACTCCCTCATCTCCCTCATCTCCCTCATCTCCCCTATCTCCTCTGCTTTGTAGTACTGCACAATCAGAGAGCGGATGTGAGTAGCAACCGCGTCCGGCTGTTCCAACATGGCTAGGTGTCCGCAATCAGGAATTTCGATAACATTGTCACCACAGTAGCCGAAAAGAGGGTGAAAGCTAGCTAAATGCCGCACATACTTGGGTTCCATAACTTTGTCTTCCGCACCAGCAAGGAAATAAATCGGTTGCTTAAGTTGAGAAACAAGTTGGGGCAAGCGGTTAATTTCTTCTTCTGTTGTAGAATCTAGCAGTGCTCCCAAAGCTGCTTCTGGATCTGCAACAACAAAATCAATCACCCGCTGACGCGCCCAATTGCGCTCCAAGGGACGTGCAACACTCGCTTTGGTAAACAGTAAATCAATCAGAGGCACTTGGCTAAGCCATTTCGGGCGAAGTTGCAAAAACCGCTGACCTGCGGCGCGAAACTGCTCAAACGCTTCTTTAAGATAAATTCCACCACCTGAGTTAATACAAATCACACCTTTGACAGATTCAGGCATTTGGGCAGCACCCCAAAGAGCGATCGTGCCTCCTAAAGAGTGACCAACCAACCAAGCACTTTTAATATTTAATTGTTGCAGGAGTTCTGCTAAATCGTGAGCATAGGCAGCGGGAGTATAAGGAGAATCAAAGGGATTAACAACTGCACGACTAGATTTATCACTTAAGGTGAAATAAGTTTGTTCTCGACTAAAATCAGTTTTTAGCCTAGATTGGGACTCTCCAAAACCTCTCAAATCATAAGAAAGACACTGAAAATGATCTGACAACCGGGAAATCACAGGTTGCCAGTATCCACTGCTATTGAGCCATCCGTGGATAAAAACTAAGGTGTGAGGATAGTCCGTGGGAGCCGTTAGCTCGTATGCGTGTGGAACGCCCAAGATTTCGATGGTTGCCATACTCCTATCGTACCCCGTTCAGGCAGCTAGTAGGGGGAAGCAGGAGAAGCTCGGCTCAGACCCAAGCACGGACAAATTTTCTCTTGGGTCTCCCTCATCTCCCTCATCTCCCTCACTCCCTCACTCCCTCACTCCCTCACCCCCTCACTCCCTCATCTTTAGTTAATTTCTCCTTGGCTCTACAACAAAATGCTAAAGTTGAAAGAGATTAGTGTGAGACACACTCCTGCTGACTACTGTCATTCAAAATCCCGCAAACACAGAAAAAACTGTCTGTGTAAGGGGGATAAAAGGTGGGTAGTTCGGTGATCCGTGAATCAGCACTCTTCTAAGTAGTAACCAATTCAGTTATAGTACCTGAACCGCGTTGGCATGGGTTTTTGGAAAACTTGGTTTAGTACATCAGAAGCTACCTCAACAACCAGAACAACACCCTTAGAAGAGTATGCAGTGGAAACTGTTGGTAACTCAAGCTCTAATAGTGTTGGCGAAGTTCATCAGCAGGAAACTCGCATAGTTTTTAGTACGGAGCGAGATATCGACCTGTATGAACTAGAGGAACTATGTGATTCAGTCGGTTGGTCGCGTCGTCCTTTGCGAAAAGTGAAAAAAGCTATTGAGCATAGTTTTCTCGTAGCCTCTATGTGGCAAGTGCGAGGAAACAAAAGGCGGCTTATTGGTTTTGCCCGTGCAACGTCAGATCATGCCTTTAATGCCACAATTTGGGACGTGGTAGTTCATCCGGAATTTCAAGGTAAAGGACTGGGTAAGGCTCTCATGAAATATGTACTCAAAAAGCTTAGGAGTGAAGAAATTAGCAATGTTACTCTTTTTGCTGACCCCCATGTTGTAGACTTCTACCGGACTTTGGGTTTCATGTCCGACCCAGAAGGCATCAAAGGTATGTTTTGGTATCCTCATTAATTTTTAAATGAACACAGTAGCTTTTCCCATAAACTCAGCTAGAATTTTAAAGTTTCACTATTAAGACGCTGTTTGCCATAGAGCAAAATTTCCACCACTTCCAATTACAATAGGCAAGTGGTTGGTTGTTACTTTCTTGCAGTGGGTGAGAATATGCTACACAAAGCTTGACAAAGCAGGGTGTTGGCAAAAAGTAAAAAGCGTGGTATGATTAGAAAGCTAATCTAAAAAATTAAAAATGTGAGTCAACTCAAGCACTATTAGTGTAAGAAAAAAACTCAAGATTAGTTGGCTTCTGTAATCGGGATGTAGCGCAGCTTGGTAGCGCGCCTGCTTTGGGAGCAGGATGCCGCAGGTTCAAATCCTGTCATCCCGATATGTAAATATTAATTAAAAAAACCTAGACCAGTAAATTGGTCTAGGTTTTTTACACCATAATATATAGCTGATTAGATACTTACCAGCCCTTTTCGTGTCCCAAAGGCTGGGCACCAACACGGCATATGCGCAAAACTTATGAATATGAATTTAGATCTCGCTCTCGCGCAAAGCGTACCTCCAGGGCATAGGAAGCACGCAGTCGCTTCTGTCCGGCGTCTACAAATACTGTCATCTCAATTTAGTAATATAAATTACTAAATAATACAGTTATAAAAAATATAGTTTTTTTTGCAGATAATTATCAAAAAATCAAATAAAAAAGTCAACACTTCGCTGTTTTTGGACTGTTAGTTTGATTTGTAAGTGTATGAACACATGAATTGGATATTTTCCTGGAAGCTGTAATGATGCGGGAGCATCCCAATGCAAGCACAAAAGCCTTTGTACCCTCACCCCCATCCCCTCTCCCATACATGGAAGAGGGGAGGGGGTGAGGGCTATCAAGGTTTTTGCACATTTGGGATGCTCGCTAATGATGCTGCATTGTGCTTTTATTATTCTCTATTAGCCAAACTTATTTTTAAGCAGTGAATTACCGCAAAAATGCAAAAATCTGTAAATCTTGAAACATTTTGCAGCAGCCGTAGCAGGAACGATTTAATATTTCTTGTCGTCAACCATAGCTGAGAAAGCCAATAAAATGGCAAATGATGCCTTACGGTAAAGAGAAGATTTTTCGCCGATATTGTTAAGATACAGCAGAAATCTACACTTTAAGTGCAATTTTTAGTAAGGCGAAATTGAAACAGCAAAAACAGCACACCCAATTGGTAAAGAAGGTACTATAACTAAGACTAGTTGGTGCTGTGCAAATCCAACTATTTGTCAGACTTGATTTTAGATGTATTGATGCGAGGAGAAATCATGAATTTATTAGTTCGCTGGGGCACAACATTGAGTTTAGTTGGGAGTACTCTGCTGGCAACGGTTTTTAGCTTAAATGCTCCAGTGCTCGCATTGACAGAACAACAAATTAAAGAAAAATTAGACCCAGTACCTGTGTTTTTGATTACTAACAACCAAGGTGTACCTCTAACTCGTACTGTCAATGAGCAAAATGGACAGAATGGACAAAATGCGCAAAAGAAGCAAGCCACAGTGACAGATGTTTTCATGAGTGGACAGGATGCTCAGGCTTTTATCACCCAACTGCAGAATGTGCAAGGCAAAGATCCAAAAATGGCAGAAATGTTAAAAAGCCTGCAAGTGACACCTGTACCCTTGGGGATGATTTATCAGAGACTTCGAGAAAATGCTAAAAAACCAGATAGCCTCGTGTTTGCTTTTAACCCTGGAAAACAGGATCTAGACGGAGCAGTAACATTGCTACGCCAAAGTGGTAAAGAAGTCAAGCAGTTCCCCAGTGTGCCTGTTTTTATCGTTAGGTCGCCAGACAAGGGGTATGTTTCCGTCAAACACAAAACTAACAACAAGGAAGTTATTCCTCTGTTTTTAAGTCAAAAAGACGCTCAAGGTTTGTTGAACCAAGTCAAGCAACAAGTTCCCAAGGCTGAAATTCAGGTTGTGGACATAGACGGAGTTATTAAAACTATGCGGGATAAAAATGATCCGTGGCTAAACCAAGTATCTATAGTGCCATCTACCGAAAGTATGCAGTATGTCATTAGCAACCGAAATAACGCAAAGCCCGGTAGCTCTGCTCCCAATCAAACCCCCTCTGCCAAACCTTCCGCACCTGCTCCTAAAAAATAATAAAATCATGCCTTAAGATAGAGGCATGAGGGATAAGCAGTCGTTAGTAACTGGTTTACAACTTTGGCAGTGGCGGAACGCAGCAATTCAATCTGCGATCGCCACTGGAATTTCACCTGCTCAAGTCGATTGGTTACTACAAGAAGTTGCTGGGTTAGACCGATTGGCATTGCGTCTGGAATCATTTAAAGACCGGGAGCAGCTTCTTTTAGAGTTATCTTTAGAAGATTTAGACAAACTCTGGCAGCGGCGATTAAATGAACATTTACCAGTACAATATGTTGCTGGAGCGACTCCCTGGCGAAACTATAAAATTGCTGTGTCAAACGCGGTTTTGATTCCCAGACCAGAAACAGAGTCCTTGATAGATTTAGCTGTCGCTGCAAGTGTTAGTGGGACAGATCCATCTTTAAAACAAGGACACTGGGCTGACTTGGGAACTGGTAGTGGCGCGATCGCGATTGGACTGGCAGATGTTTTCACGAAAGCAACCATTCACGCTGTTGATTACAGTCACCAGGCGCTTCTGGTTGCAATGGCAAACGCCCAAAATCTAGGTTTTGGCGATCGCATTCGATTTTATCAAGGTTCTTGGTGGCAACCTTTGGAATCACTCAAGGGTCAGTTTAGTGGCATGGTGTCTAACCCGCCTTATATCCCCACCAACATCATACCTACCCTACAACTTGAAGTCGTTAACCATGAACCACATCTCGCTTTAGACGGCGGTGCTGATGGTTTGGATTGCATCCGCCATTTAGTAGAAATTTCCCCCATCTATTTACGACCCGGTGGCGTGTGGCTGATTGAGATGATGGCAGGACAAGCAGATACCGTACAACAAATGTTGCAAAATCAAGGTAGTTATTGCAACATTCAGATTCACCAAGATTTCGCTGGTATTGAGCGCTTTGCCCTAGCATATAAAAAAAGTAGGTAATATAGCGCTTGGATTAGGGATTAGGGATTAGGGATTAGGGATTAGGGATCCTTGCAGACTGTTCCCCAGTGCCTAGTCCCCAGTGCCTAGTCCCCAGTCCCCAGTCCCCAGTCCCCGTTAATACAAAAAAATTTTCTTCCTTTGTCCACTGATAATTAGGTATTCTGAGTTCTGAGTTCTGAATTCTGAGTTCTGTTGATGCAAGTTTCCCTAGACGCTCTTGTGGCTGGCGTACGTGCTGGTCAATTAATAAGTTTTCCTACAGATACTGTTCCCGCACTGGCAGCTTTACCAGAACAAGCAGGCTTAATTTATGCAGCAAAGCAGCGGAGTCGCGATAAACCTTTAATATTAATGGCAGCCAGCGCTGAAGAAATCTGGTCTTTTGTTACGGCTGATGACAATGAGTATAAAATTTGGCACACAATTGCCCAGAAATATTGGCCAGGAGGGCTGACTTTGGTGTTGCCTGCTTCAGCAAGTGTACCAAAAGCGATGATTTCTATTTCTGATGGAGATTTAGACGCCTACAACAGTCAGCCGACTGACTTCGTGACAATAGGGATTCGAGTGCCTGATTGTAAAATTGCTCAGACAATTTTGACACAAACAGGTCCTCTGGCAACCACCAGTGCCAATTTATCAGGTCAACCCCCCTTACAAACGATGGCAGAAATTTCGGCACAGTTTCCTGATGTTTTGACTTTGGCGACGACGGAATTTAAAGACGAGATACGAGGAATTGGTGTCCCTTCCACTGTTGTTAAATGGACTGGAAAGAATTGGCAAATTTTACGGCAAGGTGCTATAAAGGTAGAGCTTTAAGCCTTGGATTCAGTAGATAAAAGAGTATTTTCTGCATAGGGGCGACTTCCTAGGGGAACTATGCTCTTTGCCGAAACGGATCTGTTGTCTACCTAAATGGCATTATTTTTAAGGTGCATGAGGCGCTTGTCCATCTTTGCCCTACTTTGAGCAATACTTAGGTAACGCTGCAGAGCATCCAACCCAACTTAACTACGTTTGTTTATGTTTATACATAGTAGGGACATTGGATGGGAATGAAAGTTCCTGTTTCGTCCTATAGGCTTGTTAGGCTTATCGCTTTACTGTTAAGCTAAAACACATTTAGATTGCGTATTTTTGGTTGTGATAAGGGTGTAGGATGTAGTGAATTTATCCAAACCTATACTTTTTATCCCTTAACCAAATGTGCAAAGATGTGTAAGAGCTTATCAACATATAAAAGGGTGCATCTGGAGGCAGGCAAATCTGAGTTTACGAGACTAAACCTGCTTAAGTAGGCTTGGTTTGTCAGATGGATGCTCCTGAATCATCAAGAGTACTAAGAGTCAGGAACATCGTAGTGTTGCCGCTCAGTGCTGTGTGTAAACAATTCCAAAGTTTTCTCTTCAACCTTAAAACTGGGTCAAAAATAGAAGAATTTTTACCTGTAGCTAGAAATTCAGGATTGGAGGACTCTGTTAAAAAGGAGTGAGATGGGAACTCCGGAACTTTGTTTTGTGCCTGTATGGTTTATTAAAAACGTGATTGTTGCCAGATTATGAATTGGAGTCACTGGGTATCTTTAGGAGTAGGACTAGCATTAGGGGTGAGTGTGAGTGGGTTATTTGCGCGGCGGGAGGCGTCTTCTAGCTCATCCACAGTCTCATCAGTGAATGAACAACAGGCTACATCGGCACTTCTGCAACAGATTAAGCAAACGCAGCTCGCGTATTTTATGGCACGGGAAATCAGCCAGTTTAAGGCAGGGTTTTTGGCGCGGACGACTCACGTATTGCGATCGCCCTTGAATGGTTTGATTGGCTTGCATCAGTTAATTTTGTCTAATTTATGTGAAAATCCAGAAGAAGAACGAGAATTTATCGCTCAAGCTCACGAGCGAGCGCTGAAGCTGCTAAAACTGATTGATGAAATTCTCAGCGTTGCCAGAATCGAACATGGTACGAACAAATTAAATATTCAGCCTTTAAAACTAGCGGAACTGTTGCAGGAAGTTCACAACTTAACTTATATGTTGGCGGAAAACCGCAATTTTCCCTTACTCGTGATACCACCAGACCCAGAAATTTATATCTTTGCAGACCCTTTTTGGCTACGACAAGTCTTAGTAAATTTGGTGGAAAGTTGCATTGGTCTGATGGAGGAAGGCAATATCTGTATTTCTGCCAAAGCTTCCCAAACAAGTGATTGCGTTCACATTTGGTTGGATGTGCCAACTGATGCGGCTCCCCAAAGTGAGCCGATAGATTTTATCACATCACAAGAAAATATACCTGAAGCTGATGGGAAAAAAGACATTTTCATGCCTGGAATGAAGCTATTACTCAATCAAACTCTTTTGGAAGTCATGGCGGGAAAGTTGGAAATCGTTCCCTTTCCCACCGCTGAGGGACAAGCCGATGATGTGAGGAGGCTACAAATATCTATCCCCCGAGTGATTCCTGAAGCTGAATTTCCGCTGGAAGAGAACTAAAGTTAGGTTGGTTATACAGCACCATTGTAGTACTGGAATTAGCTTGGAAACCAATCCTTTCGTAGAACCGCTGCTTGTGAGTGGTCATTAAGTAGACACGTTCAACGCGGTTCATACGGGGATGGCTCAAAACGGTTTCCACCAACTTGCTTCCCAGTCCAATACCACGAAACTCTGGATCGATGGCAACATCCCAAATAGTAGCGCGGTAGATGCCATCGGAAGTTGCTCTAGCAAAGCCAACCAGCCGTTCTCCATCCCAAACGGTAATCACAGGCTCACTGTTGGCAATGGCTATGCCCAAATCTTCGATGCTGCGACCTTTTGCCCAGAAAGCAGAAACGTTTAATAGCTGCTGGATCTGATAAACATCGATTTCAGACTTGCGATCGCTAAATCGAATCTGAGTATGACTATCATTCATGGATTTTACCAAATTGCACGAGTATATTCGCTATCCTGAATCCGATTTTGCAAAATAGCGGTTGATTTGTATCAATGATAAACTTTAAAAAAATTAATATTTTCATTTAACTGCAAACCCATCTCCATAAAGGATGACTTGGTCCTTGCTGGCGTATTCGACAAATCTGTTGTTCTAGGCGTTGCTTTTCCTGCTGTGGTAGTCCTAGTAAAGCATTCCGACTTTGCCAAATAAGAACAGCAAGGGTTATACCCAGACAAAAATATAGACCAAGAGTAGCCAAGGGATGATAGTATAGCCCGTATCGCACAGCTACCCAGGTAAAGTATTGCCGCCACAGTGCAATTTCGGAACGTAAATTCCACAAACAAATAGGCACAACAGTTAGCCATAAAAAACCGACAAACAACCACCTGCTATACACCTGTAGCTGGTGCAGCTTTTGTACTTGTTTAGCAAAAGACGGATCGCTCTTGTCAGGATACCAGCTATTTGGTGATGGTTGTTCTGGTTGAGCCATAAGTGGGTAGGAGATGGAGGGGGGAGATGGGGTAATGGGATAAAGAGCGTATCCCTCACGGGACGCTTTGCGAGGAGCGCGAGAATTGGGGAAAAAATGAAGTATTTATTATTCTTAACTCCTAACTCCTAACTCATCACTCATAGCTAACTATCAACTGAAGCATCTATTGATTCGGTACGATTGGGTAGTACCGAGTCGCCTTTGCGCTCTCGCCACAAAGAAAGGAGAGTGCTGGCGATAAAAATACTGGAATAAGCCCCAGCTGCAAAGCCAATAATCAATGCTAAAGCAAAATTTTTCAGTGTTTCTCCTCCAAATAGGAAGAGCGCAAGTAATGTCAGTAACACGGTTAAGGTTGTGTTTATTGACCGTGTAAGGGTTTGGTTTACCGCATCATCTACAACATCGGCAAAGCGGCGTTCAGGATGAGATTTGATGGTTTCGCGAATACGGTCATAAATGACTACAGTATCGTTAACCGAAAAACCTGTAATCGTCAGTAGAGCGACGATAAAGAGGCTATCTACTTCTGTACCTAGTGTCAAACCCAAAATCGAAAAAATCCCGACGGTGATGAATATATCGTGGAATAGAGCGACGATCGCAAAAACGGCATAGTCCAACTGGAAGCGAACAGCCATGTAGACAACAATGCCAACGAAGGAAACGACGAGAGCGATGACACCAGACCTAAACAGATCTTGCCCGACGCTAGGACCGACCGTATCAATTTGGTTTTTCTCAGGGTCAAAAGCGCCAATTTTCTCACTGATAGCGTTTTGCAACTGGGTACGCTGTTCGGGAGTTAAAGTTTTTGTCCGAATTAATACACCGTTTTCTTTCCTTGTCTCCTTATCGGCAATAATTTGGATACTGCTATCACCCAGCCCTTGTGCTCTGGCTACTTCCCGGACGACGTTAACATCAATCGCTTTGTCGCAGTTACCTGGTTTGGTACAATCTCGTTCAAACTGCAGCCGCGTACCACCGATAAAATCTAGACCAGGACGCAGCGGAGCATCAAGTTGTTGCCAAGAAATCACCATTGAGATGATACCAGCAAGGATAATAGCGGAGGAAACAATCCACCAAAGCCGTCTTGATTTGTTAATACTGAGTCTCATCGAGCCACCTCTGCCTTATTCGTCACTGGCAGGTTCGGACAGAAAAGTTCGGTTTTGCGCAGCGAAGGGAATGAAATTGCGAAAAACATAAGTGTGCGACTACAGGTGATTGCTGAAAACATACTGACAGCCACACCCAAAGCTAAGGTAAGGGCAAAGCCTTTCACCAAGCCAGAACCGAGCCAGAAGAGTGCCGCACAGGCAATCCATGTTGTCACGTTGCTATCTAAAATACTAGAAAACGCTCGGTAAAAACCGGATTCTACAGAACGATACAGAGATTTGCCTGCTCGTAATTCTTCCCGTGTACGCTCAAAAATCAGCACGTTAGCATCAACCGCCATACCAATACTGAGGATAAAACCAGCAATACCTGGTAGTGTGAGAGTAACGCCTAACAAAGCAAAGCTTGCCCAAGTTAGGAGCGAGTAAATCACAAGAGCTATATCAGCAATCAATCCTGGCAATCGATAGTACACCACCATAAATATTAATACTAAAGTCAGACCACCGATGCCGGCATAAATGCTGCTTTGTATACTATCTTTACCTAATGTCGCCCCAACAGTCCGGATTTCTCCAATTTCTACTGGTACGGGTAACGCGCCACCACGTAGTTGCACGCCTAAGTCGTTGGCTTGTTGTGCAGTAAATCGACCTGTAATCACAGCAGAACCACCAGTAATACCCGTGCTAGCTAATTCTGGTCCTACGGTGGGAGCACTAATGAGTTCGTTGTCAAGAAAAATACCTATACTACGTCCAGTACCGGCGAGTTGTTTCGTCAGTTCAGCAAACACTTCACCACCCTTGTCATTAAAGCGAATAGCAACATGCCAGTCACTTCCTTGCGTTGGTTCGCCGTAAGCGTCCTTGAGGTATTTACCTGTGAGTGGTGGGTTTGTGCTTTCAAATAATTCCGCAATTGCTTTAGTATTGTTTTGCAGTTCTTGTTGATTTTTCTGTATAGCAGCTTTATCGTTGCTCTTCCTCAATTGTTCCTGCTTTGCCTTCAGTTCTGCTCTGGATGCTTGAAGAGCAAACACTTGAGTTTCTGTATTTGGCTTTTGCTTACGAAACTCTAATTCTGCCGTACCTCCCAGGACTCGTTCTGCTTGCTCTGGGTCATTAACTCCGGGCAGTTGTACTAAAATTTGGTCTGTACCTACCGTTTGGATGACTGGTTCAGAAACGCCTAAACCATTGATCCGACCTTCGACGACGCTTTTAACAGCATCCAATTCTCGTTCGGTAATTTGCTGAATTTCTGGTGTGGTTTTCACCTGAATGGTAAGCTGTGAACCTCCCCGCAAGTCTAAACCCAAAGGTATAGGAATTGTGGCAATCACCGTAATGGCGGCGATTACCAAGATTAAAATCAAAGCTAATAGCGATCGCTGTCTTTGCATACCTTTACTCGCTGCGACAAAGGCTATGATAGCGCTCTTTGGAAGAGTTGTAGAGACGCGCTGAATGAAAGCGTCTCTACATTTGTTAGTTGCAAGTTATTCTTGACGACTAACTACTAACGACTACCCACTATCCACTTTCCAATCTTAGACGCGCAAAGCTACCATTTTTTCCACAGCTTCAACAATTTGCTCTGGTTGAACAATCGTTAATCTTTCCATAGTACCGTTGTAAGGCGTGGGAATATCTTGGGAAGAAAGCCGCAGTACAGGTGCATCCAATTCATCAAACAAGCGTTCATTGATAGAGGCAATTAATTCTGCTCCAATGCCTCCTGTTCTCATGCCCTCTTCCACAATAATCACTTGATGAGTTTTTATTACGGATGCACCAATTGTATCAAAATCTAGTGGCTTGAGTGATATCAAGTCAATGACTTCTGGGTCATAACCTTTTTGTTCCAATGTTTTTACTGCTTGCATCACATGATGCCTCATCCGCGAGTATGTCAATATTGTGACATCTTTTCCCTGCCGTACAACTTCTGCTTTATCTAAAGGCAGCAGGTATTCTTCTTCTGGTAGGTCTTCTTTCAAGTTGTAAAGCAGAACATGTTCAAAGAACAACACCGGGTTATCATTGCGGATAGCGGATTTCAGTAATCCTTTGGCGTTGTAAGGAGTAGAGCAGGCGACAATTTTCAACCCTGGTACGGCTTGGAAGTATGCTTCTAGGCGCTGGGAATGTTCTGCGCCTAACTGTCTTCCCACACCTCCAGGACCGCGAATCACCATTGGAATTTTAAAGTTACCGCCGGAAGTATAGCGCAGCATTCCAGCATTGTTGGCTATTTGGTTAAAGGCAAGAAGCAAAAAGCCCATGTTCATACCTTCAACAATTGGTCGCAACCCGGTCATTGCTGCGCCAACAGCTAAACCTGTAAAGCTGTTTTCCGCAATAGGAGTGTCTAGAAGTCGGAGTTCGCCATATTTTTTGTATAAGTCTTTAGTCACTTTGTAGGAACCGCCGTAGTGTCCTACGTCTTCACCAAGAACGAAGACAGTTGCGTCACGCGCCATTTCTTCATCAATGGCTTCCCGCAAAGCGTTGAAGAACAGTGTTTCTGCCATTTGACCAATATTATCGATTATTGTTCTTGAATCTTATCGCGCATCTGCTCTCCAAGACGGTGAGCAATTGCACGAGTTGCATCTATAGTCATAAACCACTTATAAACCGTAAAAAGTTCAGAGGATGACACAGACACTATTATTACGGGTTCTGGTACTTTTTCGCCCTTTCCTACGGGGACTTTACCTAATTTATGAATTAGTGACACATATCACGTGCTTTGTACAAGGCAGCTCTTATTGTGGAACCACAACGCGTGTATTAACTTTCTTCATGACAAATTGTTTTCAGTCGGGAATTTTCTCAGTGATAAGCTATAACACGTTGAAATGACATATTTCGTTGTGGAAAATTTTCATATTTTTTTCCAAACTATCATCCGCCAATTGTAACTTTTAAAGTTTAATTAAGCAATTTTCTGAATGGAATAAATGTCTTATACAATACCAAAGAATTTACCTGTTACCCGATTAACCTTTAAAAGATAATGGGAGTATGTCAATGAATTTACCTGTTGTTTTCGATATTGCTCTTGGCTTAGTTTTTATTTACTTAACTTTGAGCTTGATAGCTTCTGAAATTCAGGAATTAATATCTACCTTTTTACAATGGAGAGCTAAACATTTAAAACAATCAATTGAATTGCTTATGGCAGGTGGTAGCGAAACTGGTTCAGATGAACTCAATAAGGCAGTAAATTTAGTACAGAAACTTTATACTGATCCAATAATTAATACCTTAAATCAACAATCAAAAGATGGAATAGAAAAGGGATTCCGAGACGTTACTAAAAACATTAAGCAAAAAGTATCAGAAGAAAAACAAAGTGCCCCTTCCTATATTCCTTCTGAAACATTTGCAATCACTTTATTAGAAACTTTAAAAATTCCCCAGTTAATTCGTCATGTGAAAAATCCTAGTACTCAAACTAACTTGCGCATGATACTTTCCAGTTACAAAGAACTTAAAACAGGTATTGAGGATACAAACAGTCCAAGCTACCAAAAAATTGAATCTATTTATGGAGATATTAAAGAAAACCAAGATTTTAAAAACCTTGTTACAAGTTTACCTGATCACGTCCCGGATAAATTAATCGATAGTCTTAGCGTTATTGCTGACAGAACTAGGATAAAAATTAACGACATAAAAGAAGAAGCGAAGCAGTTTCAAAAAGAGGTGGAAACGTGGTTTGACCGTTCAATGGATCGGGCAAGTGGTGTTTATAAGCGCAATGCCAAAGGAGTTGCAATTTTAATTGGGATATCAATTGCAATATTAACCAATACTGATACATTTCACTTGCTCAACAGACTATCACGGGATTCGGCTATCCGCTCTGCCATTACTCAAAGTGCAAGTGAGCGAGTTGATTTTCTTAATGACTCAAATGCCAGAATGGAAATTCAGAAACTGTTAGGGGATGCTTCTGTACCCATTGGATGGCAAAACATCAATCAACAGCTTGATCTTGAACCATTGAATACTAGTCAAGGCAATACTGCTAACGCTGTCTTGCGCAAAATTTGGAAGGTTATAGCCATGTTATGCGGTTGGGTTATAAGCGGTTTAGCTATTGCAATGGGTGCGCCTTTTTGGTTTGATATCCTTAGTAAAGTTGTCAATGTGCGTAATGCTGGTCCAAAACCTGAGTCGTATACTAGGGATCAGCCGCCTTCAAAATAGCGTTTCACTGCTGAGTTTCCCCTCTTTCTCCACTGTTCGAACTCAGATTGACCTGAGATCACTAACACCCTGGATAGGGGAATGCAGTCGAGTTATTCACGCTTATCGGCGCTCATCAAAGTATACTCCCAATTTTTGGCTCAAGTTATTCAACTCACTCGTCCTTTGGAACTGAAAAACAGGGGCTAGCAACAGGGTGAATTGAATTTAGTATCCAGCCTCTCTCAAGTGCAAACTTGGCGAATCGCTGACTTGAGTCATCTGATTGATTTGAGGAGGTTGATTGATCTGATTTTCCGGAAATCTTCTAGGTCTTCCTGGTTTACGCTTATGTCGTTGATTTATTGATTTTTCGCTTGCAGCAGCCAGTTCTTCTGGTGTACATTTAAACAGCCGCAATGCATCTAAATATTTTTTAGGTGTCATGGTAGGCTCTGTACGCCCTGCTTCCCAGTTGCGAACACTAGTTTCACTAATTGCAAGCCTGAAGGCAACCTCTGCACGGCTAAGTCCCGCACGCTCTCTCAGGACTTGCATATCCATACCCAATGCTCCCTTTCTAAAACTATAGTACTTATTTATTAAATCAATTGACGTAAAAAAGCCAACTGAGGATTATTTCTTAACTATATTATTTTATAATCTATTGATTACGTATCTGGCAAACGGGCGATAGCCCTCACCCCCCAAGAATTACTGTTTTTGAAGCGTTTGGGAAGCTGCCTCTGTTTTATAGTGTATTTTTATCTGTCAGCAAAAAAGCCTCGGCGCTGAAATTTATCTCTTGAGTAGAGGATAATCTCATACCCAGACACAAAGACACCTAGATTGACTATGCGCCTTTGCAGCTTGGTGTGAGATTATCAATAAAGTTACCAAAATTAAAGTTACCAAAATTTAATGATTTGGCACTTGAGGCAATCAGCGTTTAGCGCAACCAACGCGCCGCATCTTTAGCATGATAGGTTAAAATCAAGTCTGCGCCGGCGCGTTTAAAGCCGATGAGAGTTTCCATCACCACACGCTGTTCGTCAATCCAGCCGTTCAAAGCTGCGGCTTTAATCATAGAATACTCACCAGAAACGTTATAAGCAGCAACAGGCAAGTTACTCGCTTCCTTAACGCGCCAGATAATATCCATGTATGCCAAAGCTGGTTTCACCATCAGCATATCAGCACCTTCGGTGATATCCAGTGCAATTTCTTTGAGGGCTTCCCTGGCGTTACCAGGATCCATTTGGTATGTTCGGCGATCGCCAAATTGTGGGGCTGAGTCTGCTGCATCCCGGAATGGACCGTAGTAAGCCGAAGCATATTTGGCAGCATAAGACAAAATCGGGGTATCTTGGAACCCAGCGTCATCCAAAGCGCTGCGAATAGCTTGCACAAATCCATCCATCATTCCGGAAGGCGCAATGATATCAGCCCCGGCTTTTGCTTGGGAAACCGCTGTTTTGCCCAGTAATTCTAAAGTTGGATCATTCAAAACCCGTCCGGTTAAGTCACCGACTTCCAAATAACCGCAGTGTCCATGACTGGTGTACTCGCACAAACAAGTATCAGCAATCACAATCAAATCAGGAACTGCTTGTTTGACAGCCGTTGCTGCTTTTTGAACAATACCGCAATCATGCCATGCGCCAGTCGCATCCACATCTTTATCTGCAGGAATCCCAAATAAAATAATGGCAGGAATTCCCAAGTCATACACCTCTTTTGCCTCTTCCACGATTTTGTCTATTGAAAGTTGGAAGACACCAGGCATAGATCTGACTTCGTTGGCAATTCCCTCACCTGGTACGGCAAACAGAGGGTAAATTAAATCATTTGTGGTTAAAACAGTTTCGCGTACCATTCGGCGCAGTTGTGGATGGGTACGCAAACGGCGGGGGCGATGAGTCGGAAACATAAAATTTTGTAAATTTAATAAACAATGGACACAAAACAAAGCGTCATAAACGCAGAGTAAAAACGCTATGTAGTTAGACAGACTACAAAAAGCGCTTAACTATTATGCCACTTGCGCTCGGGGCAAACGAACACGCAAGTGGCTCTTCTGCCCTAATGCTGATGACGCTGTGGGTAATTTTGTATTTTACAGCTATATTGTCAAGCAAAAATATTAAAAGTTCCCTCAAATTCTACATCTGGACGTTATTAAAAATTAATGGTGATGTGCTGTGCAATTAGTCCAGAATGAATAATTCATCAACCGATAGTTTTTTGATGAATGACTAAAGGCTAATGAAGCATGACTTATGACTAAAAAACCCGGAAAATGAAGGGATAGCGGAAGGGTTTATCTGGATCGTTAAGAACAGAGAAAATTGCCCAAATTGTCAGTCCCCAGTGGACTAGAAACCATAGACCTGCTAGTGGTAACAGCAAACCAAAGGTGATCCAAGTTAATCCTGTAATTATCGCTCCATAAAGCCATACATTAAAGTGGAAGTTGACAGACTCTTTCGCATTTTCCTTAACAACTGGGTCTTCTGATAGAAAGAATATGGCTATGGGTAGACCTATAGACACTAAAGTAGCGCTCAAGAAGATTGCTCCATGACTCAGTGCTGATAGAATCTTGCGTTTGTCTGAATCGTACATTCCTTTTTTTTCTCCTTCAGTTTAGCGTGGTTATTATATAACGACCCTATCACGAGCATTGTTATCTTAAGATTAAAAGACTCGCTAAAGTTGGAAAAAGTTAAGTTAAGTTAAGTTACAAGCAAGCAAATTACAGTATGTCTACTGAAATACAGTCGGAATTGCATAAAGCAGTTGATCATCGTCGCAACTTTGCAATTATTTCTCACCCAGACGCGGGGAAAACAACACTGACAGAAAAGCTTCTGCTGTACGGAGGAGCAATTCATGAAGCTGGCGCAGTAAAGGCAAGACGGGCGCAGCGCAAAGCTACCTCGGACTGGATGGCAATGGAACAACAAAGAGGTATTTCGATTACCTCTACAGTGTTGCAGTTTGAATATCAGGACTGTCAGATAAATTTGTTAGATACGCCGGGACACCAGGATTTTAGCGAAGATACCTATCGTACCCTGGCAGCAGCAGACAATGCGGTGATGCTGATTGATGCGGCAAAAGGTTTGGAACCGCAGACGCGGAAGTTGTTTGAAGTGTGTAAGATGCGCGGTATACCGATTTTCACATTTGTGAACAAACTTGACCGTCCGGGAAGAGAACCTTTGGAACTGTTGGACGAGATTGAGCAAGAATTGGGCTTGCAAACGTATGCTGTGAATTGGCCCATTGGTATGGGCGATCGCTTCAAAGGTGTGTATGATCGCCACAAAGAACAAATTCACTTGTTTGAAAGAAGCGCCCACGGTAGCCGTGAAGCTGTAGACACAGTAGTTGATTTGGGCGATGCGAGAATAGAAGAACTTCTAGAACAAGATCTCTACTACCAACTGAAAAATGATATAGAACTCCTAGAAGGGGTGGGACCAGAATTAGATTTGGAATTGGTTCATCAAGGCAAAATGACGCCCGTTTTCTTTGGTAGTGCCATGACCAACTTCGGGGTAGAGTTATTCTTAAAATACTTCCTTAACTACGCCCTCAGACCTGGTCCCCACAACAGCACTGTTGGTGAAATTCCCCCCACCAACCCTGATTTTTCTGGGTTTGTCTTCAAACTCCAAGCAAACATGGACCCGAAGCACCGCGATCGCGTCGCTTTTGTGCGCGTCTGTACGGGTAGGTTTGAAAAAGATATGATAGTGAATCATGCCCGCACAGGCAAAACTATCCGCCTGTCCCGCCCACAAAAATTATTTGCTCAAGAACGCGAATCAATAGATGTCGCTTATGCCGGTGATGTTATCGGTTTGAACAATCCTGGTGTTTTTGCCATAGGGGACACAATTTATACTGGGCAAAAGCTGGAGTATGAGGGAATTCCCTATTTTTCGCCCGAGTTATTTGCACTTCTACGTAACCCTAACCCTTCTAAATTCAAGCAATTCCAAAAAGGAGTTTCCGAGTTGCGAGAAGAAGGAGCTGTGCAAATAATGTACTCAGTGGATGAAGCGAAACGCGATCCCATTTTAGCAGCCGTAGGTCAGTTGCAATTTGAAGTGGTACAGTTCCGGTTGCAAAACGAGTATGGAGTCGAAACTCTGCTCGAATTGTTGCCTTACTCTGTCGCGCGTTGGGTAGAGGGCGGATGGGAAGCGATCAACAAGATAGGACGCTTATTCAATACCACAACAGTAAAAGACAGCATGGGACGCCCAGTGTTACTATTCCGCAATGAATGGAATTGCCATCAATTGCAGGAAGACCATCCAGAATTGAAATTGAGCGCTATTGCCCCAGTCTCTGGACAACAACCGATAAATGATTCAAATAGTTAGTGGTTAGTGGTTCCTATTAACTAATGTAGAGACGCGCATGGCGCGTCTCTACAACTACTTACTATAGCGGCTCTCAATGGAGTGCAATACATCAGGAGATAAAAACCACAGATGGACAACGGACACTTGCTTCAACGGGGGGAACCCCCCGAAGTTTGCAAAGGAGGAAACCCTCCTTGCAACTTCTCTCCGCAACGCAGTGTCCTCCAGATGGACAAAGATAAATTTGTACTTCATTCAAACGAGAAGCGCTATATTTACGAGCGAAGTGCTTGAAAAAGCCCATAGATGGGTATTTTAAAAAAGACCGGAGTGAGAAAATTTTTATGCCTTCACATCCTGAACCATCTTTGGAGGCAGGATTATCCGCAATTAAGCAGGGTGATTTCCAAAGCGCGATCGCGACTTTAGAAGCAGTAGCTGCAACTGGCAACAGCAACACTGTTTTGCAAGCGCAGATAGGGTTAGTGGTAGCTTATGCAAAAAGCGGTAATATCCCAAAGGCGATCGCCTTGTGCGAAACTCTCACTCAAAGTCAAAATCCCGAAGTACAACAGTGGGCAAGTCGCACTTTAGAGCAATTGACACTACCTTATCAAAGTAGTGAATCAACAACTGATGTCACACGTTCTGTCCCAATCGAACCGGACAAAAGGAACTGGGGAGATGAGAGAGCAACATCCTCCTCATCCCTTCCTCCAGCCAGTCGCGAAAAAGCTAAACCACTGACAATTCATTGGCGACAAGCAAGAAGAGCACAGTCTTGGCAACAGCTACAAAAGCTCAACTTAATACCCTTTCGCCTACTGATAGCAGGAACATTCATCGCTTTGTTGTGGGTGATGCGGGAATTGCTCGTGTTGGTAATGCGATTTATCAACGATATCCTTAGTAAACTACCATATTTGCAGCGAATACAACTTTTTTCAGCTAATCCTACTTTATTCTTGCTATTGCTACTGCTCATTTTGATAAGCTTTTCTCCTTGGTTACTAGACCGAATACTTATAAATTTTTACGGTCATAGAAAATTGGAGAGAGATACCTTAAATAGATACAGTCAAGAAGCTGTTCGGGTGCTGCAAAACTGTTGTCAACAGAGAGGCTGGCAGTTACCAAAACTTGGTGTTTTACCTTTGGCAGCACCCTTGGCGCTGACTTATGGGAATTTACCGCGCACAGCCCGAATTGTAGTGAGTCAGGGGCTGTTAGAGCAACTAGCAGACGATGAGATAGCCACAATTTATGCAAGCCAGTTAGGGCATATTGTCCATTGGGATTTTGTGGTGATGTCTTTGCTGCTACTCGTAACAATCCCAATATATAAAGCATATCAGTCTTTTTCTCAATGGGCAGACAGAACAACAGCGCGAATTTGGCGTTTTATTCTGGGTATTATGGCAAGCCTTACCTACGGAGTTTGGTGTTTGCTGACTGGAACGAGCATATGGTTGTCACAGTTACGGCTTTACTATAGCGATCGCTTTGCTGTTGACATCACTGGCAACCCTAATGGTCTTGTTCGTGCCTTACTCAAAATTGCGATTGGTATTGCTGATGATATCCAAAAACAAGAACACACCAGTTGGCAGTTAGAAAGCTTAAATATACTAGCGCCTGTGAGCTACCAGCAAAGTATTTGTTTGGGTAGTATTGCTCCGCACACGACGTTTGAATCGTTTTTGATGTGGGACTATCTTAATCCCTACCGTTGGTGGTTTGTGATTAATAATACTCATCCTTTGATCGGCGATCGCCTGCAACGTTTGGTATCAATAGCCCGCCGTTGGCATTTAGAAACAGAATTGAATTTGGAAAGCCAACAGCCTTTGAAAGTGAAGCCTCAATCTTTTTTATTTCAAATCGCTCCCTTTTTAGGAATTCCCATAGGTGTTGTGTTTGCCGTTCTGATTTGGCTGATTTGGCAAACGGCATACGCACTTAAGTTTTTGAACTTAAAGTGGATATACGATGATTGGTCTTTTGTGACAGGTTGCGTACTGATTGGATTTAGTATCGGTACATTATTCCGGATCAATTCTTTTTTTCCTGATATTAAACTTACCACTGCCCAAACTGATGACCGATTGCCTAACCTCTTATCCAACCCAGCCGTTCTTCCATCTGACAGCATAGCCGTGCGTTTCGTGGGTAAGTTATTAGGTCATCGAGGTGCAAGTAACTCCTTAGGACAAGATTTCATCTTGCAATCCAACACGGCTTTGGTGAAATTACACCATATTTGGTGGATAGGGCAACAGGTCAATCCTCAGGACTTGATTGGTCGCCAGATTACAGTCACAGGTTGGTTACGGCGAGGAGCAACGCCTTGGATTGATATCCAAACTTTGCAAACTCAAAGCGGTACAACTATCTACAGTCCTCATCCCATTTGGTCTACAGTTTTGGCTGTTGCGGCAGAAGCTTGGGGAGCGTACATCCTTTTAAGAGGTTAGTCAGCGGTATGTAAATAAAAGTTGTATAAATCGAAATAAAATGTTACATTTAGCAATATTAACAGCCGCAACCGATATAACAAAAAGCTCTAAAGTTAATTATCTGTGCGGCTGCTTGCGCTAATATATCCCCTTTTCCCAACACAGCAGTGAATCAGCCAGCCACAGGCTGGTTTTTGTTTACCAAAAACCAAACTTTAAGAAAAAGTGTACTTTATGTTACTATGCGATTATGAGATCGCTGGAAATGTCTAAGATGAACTAGCTAGGTGTAAAATAGCGTGATAACCTAAGGAATAGTGTTTGATTGTTCGGAAAAAAAGTGCAGAAGAAGTTTCCAGTGGCAAGCAGTAGGCTGTAAAATTTAAAATTCTTAGAATAAAGGTGTTATTAGCGTTGTGCGCTTTTGTATTATGCAAGCTTTATCCTGGTAAAAAACTGTATTGTATTGGTTAACAGTTTGGAAAAAAAAATTGGTTTGTGGCAGCGTTGGTCAATGGTATCTATCGAAAGCCAGACTCACCAAGCTAGTGTTTTTTGCCCAGTCGTTTTCACTCAACTCGTGGAGGTTTAGTCATGTCCGTTCGCCTATACATAGGCAATTTGCCTAAAGAAGAAATAGATCGTCAAGAACTGCAAGCAGTTTTTGCAGAAGAAGGCGATGCAGTTACCACTAAACTGATTAAAGACCGAAAAACAGGCAAATGCCGTGGATTCGGTTTTTTGACAGTAAACAATGACGAACAAGCAGACCAAATTATTGAAAAATACAATGGTCAAGTGTTCAAAGACTCTGCTATAAAACTCGAGAAGGCATTACCTCGTACAAAAGGAGAGGAAAACAGCGAGGAGCTACCTAGTAAACCTACTCCTAACCCTGTAAGTAGCACCCCTACTCCTACTCCAGCAAGAGAAAACAATCGTAGGGAAAAAAGCTCCAATAAAAAGTCTCGTCGTGGTGGCGGTGCTAGAGAAAACACACCAGTCGCATCTGGTAGCGATGACACCATTCGTCCAGATCCCCGCTGGGCTAATGAGTTGGAAAAACTCAAGCAAATGCTTGCGGCACAAACCACAAGCTAATGCGCAAGCAAGAAATATTAAAAATTAAAAATCAAAAAAACTTGATTTTTAATTTTTAATTATTATCCCAAAAATGCGCAAGCTATTTAGCTAAAGGGAAGTTGTAACCATTGTTGTAAGTGCGATCGCAACTGTTGGCTGAAAAGCGATCGCTGGCTATATTTTTCAGATCGAATAGGCTTGCGTTCTTGATCTAGTGTCCAACCGTAATCGCTACTCAGGCGCAGCCTGTCTTGCCAGTCTGAAATAGAAACAACAAGTCCAGATGCAGGGCTGTTATCTACACCTTGTACACGAAAGACATAGTTAAATGTATTCTGTTTACCAGGAGCGACGGTAGAAGGTTGACCGCATTCTACCAAAAGTCGCGATCGCACTTGTTCGACAAGACCCGGTTTTTCCAAATCTTCCAGAGTCCGAACCCCTAAAGTTAGGGCAAAGTAAAAATCTTCAACCGGAATAAATTCTAATTGCATAGGATCTCTGTCAGAGTTCGACATTTTGCTACTGATTTTGCTACTGATTGAGAATGTAATCAAAATGGTAAAACATAGCAGGGACACGCAACCGATCACAAGTTTCGTACAGCACTCTCTCTTCAATATTGTCAGTGATGGCAAGTGCAGCAGCTGTATTTAGTAGCGTTATGTTCTTTATATGAGATCTGCATCCTGCGTTATCGTTAGCCTTCAAGCGTCCTCAGAAAAGCTTTCAAAGCCATTAAGGGCAGCACAATCACGAATTACTTTCTTCCGGGCGGTACCCTAGCAATCGTAAATCATAAGCGCTACAAGCTGCTTTCAACAACGTGAACAACAAGATTTCCGACTTCTCACAGAAGTTGGGAATCTAAGCCAATGAATTTATGTGCCTTTCGCACTCAGATCCTCTGGACTTACAAAGCAGGCACTTTCACACAAATCAAATACGATTGCTATACACAAAGTTATAGTTGGTGTGTTCATGCTCTTCTAGTAGGAATAGTTTTTTATATGGGCATTCAGTGAGTGCAAGCTGAAAATTGCCTTAATAAGTCATGAAATTTACTTTAAACATAAAATAAGCAGTATTAATTGTTATAAGTGATAAATCCACAAAAAGGTGATTGTTGCTCAAAACCACAGTATAAGTTTCGACTTTTAATTGCAACTCACTTTTTTTGAGTCATCCTCGTTTCCTACAGGTCTAGTTCCAGAAGTTGTACTTGGAAAGTATCCTAACTAGGAAGCATATATATATTTTGAAGATAGAACGCAGATTATAAAGATTATCTGTAAGTATTGAACATACTTAATTTATTTACTCCTATTTACAACAATGTACACTGAAGACATCAATATAGAGAAAAATCTATAGGTGTAATTATAATTACAATGTTTAAGTTTACTTATGAATAATATTAGCTAAAAATATATCAGTCTAAGTATAAATAAATTAAATATAAGTACGTAAAGAAAAATCTTACTTCTGGATAGTAGATGTATAAAAATATGTGGCATATTAAATTAAAATAAAGATTAATTAAACTTTCTGCATACATAGAGAAATAGGGCAAATCAGCTACTGAATCTGCCTAAAACCTCTTGAAGCGAAAACACCAACAAACTATGAACTCTAGAACTGAACAACGCATCGCCCTAATTTCTGTACACGGCGATCCGTCGGTTGAAATCGGGAAAGAAGAAGCTGGAGGACAAAATGTATACGTGCGCCAAGTTGGAGAAGCACTAGCTAAACTTGGATGGCAAGTTGAAATGTTTACCCGCAAAGTCAGTGCGGAACAAGAAACAATAGTTCAACACAGCCCAAACTGTCGAACCATCCGGTTAGAAGCTGGTGCCGTTGAATTTGTGCCACGAGACAATTTGTTTGGATACTTGCCAGAATTTGTAGATAATTTCCTGAAATTCCAGCAAGAAAATGGCTTTGTATATCCTTTGGTTCATACAAATTACTGGCTTTCTAGCTGGGTAGGAATGCAATTGAAGGAAATCCAAGGAAGCAAGCAGGTTCACACATACCACTCCTTAGGAGCAGTTAAATATAATACGATTAATACGATTCCTCTGATTGCTACTACCCGGCTAGCAGTAGAAAAACAGGTGTTGGAGACAGCCGAACGAATTGTGGCGACAAGTCCGCAGGAACAAGAACATATGCGATCGCTTGTTTCCACAAAAGGTAATATCGATATTATTCCTTGTGGTACTGATATTGGGCAGTTTGGTTGCGTAGATAGACAAGCAGCAAGAGCTGAGTTGGGAATTGACCCGGAAACGAAACTCGTGTTGTATGTAGGACGTTTTGATCCACGCAAAGGTATAGAAACACTAGTGCGTGCTGTGGCAGAGTCGAAATTCCGATCTGAAAAACTGCAGTTAATTATTGGTGGTGGTAGCCGCCCAGGTCACAGCGACGGAATGGAACGCTCGCGCATTGAAAGTATTGTCGCAGAATTAGGAATGAGCGACTTTACGACCTTCCCTGGTCGTTTGAGTCAGGAAATCCTGCCATATTACTACGCTGCTGCTGATGTTTGTGTTGTTCCCAGTCATTACGAACCTTTTGGACTGGTAGCGATCGAAGCGATGGCAAGTCACACACCAGTCGTAGCAAGTGATGTCGGCGGACTTCAGTTTACAGTAGTCCCTGAAGAAACTGGTTTATTGGCACCACCACAAGATGTTGGTGCTTTCAGTGCTGCGATCGACCGAATTCTCGCTAATCCCCAATGGCGAGACGAGTTAGGTCAAGCTGCTAGAAAGCGGGTTGAAACAAAGTTCAGTTGGGAAGGAGTCGCATCTGAGTTAGCTCAACTTTATACCCAATTGTTACAAGAAAAAGCTGAAGAAATACCAGAAGAAACGCACAAAGAAGCGATATTGGCGAGTTAACAGTACCGAGTCATAGGACATAAGTCGTGAATAGTCAACACTCTATAGGCTAAACCTAACTCTGACTGGCTATAAGTTTTTACTATATCCCGATTGTCCATTATCCATGACCGACAAACAACTCACTCAATACCGTTAAAAATCTTAACAAAGAGGATTTCATAGAAGACTTCGTAAAGAAGTCTTTTTATTTGTTGAGAATTTTTATTTGAGAAAAATTTATGTTTTACAACTTAAAACAGATTGTCTGTGTCTGTTTTCGAGAATTTGCCCAAAAAACAAGGAAATTTTATATTTAGTAAAATTTTCTGTAAAATACAATGCTTTTTCTCGCCATTGTGCGAACTGATGTCTTAACCTCTAAAGATAGAAGTGGTTGCTTGCTCCAACACTGAACTTACAACCAAAGCCAACCGAAACAGCAATTAGTGGTTTGATGAATCTACAGTTGTTCATTTCATATCTGTTGGAGCGAAGTTTTTGATTTATTAGGTGCCATCTATTAAATTTAGTAGCAATTTCCGTGGGCAGTCAGCTTCGCAGCGCCTGAAAGCAACACAGAGACGTTAATAAATCAGCAATTTAAAGGAAATACTATGCTTCATGTACGCAAGTCTATCAATTACAGCAAGTCACTGATTGTTTTGGGATTAGCTACGCTGGGTTTATTTGTAGCACCTCATTCTGCCAAAGCCTTGACACTCGTTAATCAAACAGGTTTTACTGACACAGACTTTGAAAACCTGATAAATCAAGGTCAATTTAACGAATTGTTTGTTGCCGAAGGTCGCATTGGCGATTTGGGTGGGGCTGCAACTTATGAACTCAGCATAAATGACGATGTTAAGAAAGGCGCTAATCCCGTACAACAACAGCAGTATGCTTGGGAGAATAATAAGCTAGTAGACTTCACTTTAGAATACACAGGAAGTACCGTTAACTATACAGTTGATGGCAAACTCCTCAGCAGCAACGCTTTTAATGGTCCAGTGAATGACATTTTCCTCCGTACCTTTGCCTCGAATAACAGTGGTGTATCTTTGACAGACTTGACGTTTAACGGTGAAGGAATTGGAAATTTAGGTTCTTCTTCTCTAGGTATTGGCTCAGACGTAGATTATCTGCGAATTCGTGAAATCAGCGATCCATTTGTGATCAGTGGTAAAACATCGTTGTTTTGGGCTGCAACCCCACCAAGAAATTCTCAACTGGCATACCAAATTAAGGTTGGCGGCAGTTCCTCAAGGACAAGCGTACCTGAACCTGGTACAGTTGGTGCAATCTTCTTGGCGACAGTGGCAGGTGTAGGTTATAGCAAAAGAAAAAAAGTCAAAGTAGCTAGCTAAGAGTCCTTAACAGGCTCAAAAACTTGTCAAAAAAGCAGCGGTCAGCATGATCTTTGAAAAAATCACTACAGCTGACCGCTTTTTGCTTGCCTCACTTTACGCTGAATTAGAGGAAAATAGAACTATACTGACAATCGACACTTAAACAACGGCCAATCGTCGTGCAAACATTTGACTTCACAACGCTCAGCGCTGTTTGTAGCGACATCCGCGCTCACTGGCTACCATCACGCATAGAACAAGTTTATCAACGCAATAGCTACACCATTGCCATAGCACTCCGCACTCTCAAACCACGGGGTTGGCTGGAAATTTCTTGGCATCCCCAAACAGCTCGCCTTCATATCGGGGATCCACCACCAAGAACACCAGATACTTTTACCTTTAGCCAACAACTCCTGCACCAGTTGGGTGGTTTGGCGTTGGTGGGGCTGGAGACAATCGCTCCTTGGGAACGTGTCGTTGATTTGCAATTTGCCGGTCGTCCGGGAGAAAGCGCTTTGTATCACCTGTACGTTGAAATCATGGGCAAGTACAGCAACGTTATTCTCACCGACGCCAATAACAGCATTATCACCGTTGCCCATCAAGTCAGCCAACAAAAATCCAGCGTCCGTCCGATTCTTACAGGACAGCCTTATGAAACACCACCGAGTCTAACTGCTACTATACCGAGTTTGGGCGAATCTCAAGAACGCTGGCAAGAACGAGTCAGCTTAGTCCCAGGAGCTATCAAACGTCAGTTGCTTAAAACATATCGCGGTGTCTCACCTTCACTGATACAATCGATGCTGCTGGTATCAGACATAGATCCAGAAAATTCAACAGACACGCTAAAACCCGATGATTGGCAACGGCTGTTTCACCATTGGCAAGAATGGCTGCTCATGTTGGAAAGCCAAAAGTTTGAACCTGGTTGGACACAAGAAGGATACACTGTACTTGGTTGGAATGCGATCGAGCCAGCTAAAAATATCCAAGAGTTACTCAACCGTTACTACACTGACCAGAGCAATCAACAAACATTTTCCCAACTGCGACATCAGTTGAGCCAGAAACTGAGTAATATTCTGGAAAAATTACGACTGAAAGCTGCTAATTTTGAGCAACGCTTGCAGCAGTCTGAGAACGCGGATGAGTATCGACAAAAAGCTGATCTGTTGATGGCGCATCTACATGAGTGGCAAGTGGGAATGAAGGAAATTATCCTAGCTGATTTTGAAACTGGTAAACCAGTAAAAATCGCTTTAGAGCCAGATAAAAATGCTGTGCAAAATGCCCAAAGTCTTTATAAACAGCATCAAAAACTCAAGCGCGCTCGTACTGCTGTAGAACCGTTATTGGCTGAAGTCAATGCTGAAATTGAGTATTTAGAGCAAGTGGAAGCCGCTATTTCTCAGATCGAAAATTACACAACAGCAGAAGATTTACAAGCTTTAGAAGAAATCCGCGAGGAACTTATTGGGCAGCGGTATTTAGAAGACTCAGGATACCGCCGTCGCAGTTCAACTGAAGCTGCTAGCACGAACTTTTATCGTTACAGCACCCCTAGTGGTTTTGAAGTCTTAATTGGTCGCAACAATCGCCAGAATGACCAATTAACCTTTCGTGTAGCCAACGATTACGATTTATGGTTCCACGCTCAAGAGATTCCTGGAAGCCATGTGCTGCTTCGTCTAGAACCGGGTACTCCTCCAGAGTCAGCCGATTTGCAATATACTGCTAACTTAGCAGCATACTATAGTCGCGGTCGTCAGAGTGACCAAGTACCAGTTGTCTACACTCAGCCAAAACACGTCTACAAACCCAAAGGAGCCAAACCAGGAATTGCTATTTACAAACAGGAGCGTATTATTTGGGGACAACCGCAGTTAGTTGAAATAACTAAAAAGTAAAAAATAAAAACTAAAAGTAAATTATTTTTACTTTTTCTTACCAAATGCTTGAATTCTTCTTAAAGATAGAGGCTATTTTCCTTCCTCAACATCTTTTTTTGATAAATATCCATAAAATGTCTGTGTTGGCTGTTACAATATTGTTAAGAAAAGTTTCCCGTTGCGTTTTGGGAACGCAGAATTTGGGTTTGACTCTCTTGAGAAGACAACGCGAAGAGAAATTTTAATAGACCAGCCGTGGTAGGCTGGTCTTTTTGTACTGATTAAGGAGGGAGTGTAAGCCCTAACTTGTCTTGATGGTATGCTAAGCAAATAGAATCTGCTCTAGATGAAAGTACGCTGTTTCAGCGTTTAGGGCAGGTAGCAGGAGCGGTCCCTATACCATTGGCATTAGATACATGGGAAATGAGAGTGACTTGGCCCTTGCCATTGAACACCCAACCCGTAGCAGGCACAATCTCTACAGCTTTAGCTTTAGACACTGGTTTAGCTGCGCTTCCTTCTGAACGTCGCTGTTGTGTTGCGATATTTGGTACGCGATTATCTGTCCAAATTACGTCAGTGGTAAGGGAGTCGTAAGGGTTGGGGGGTAAACCGCCACGTCCGGTGACAGTAAATTTGCTTTTTTCTGTATCAGCATCTGTGCTAGCAACGGCAGCACAGCTAATGTCTGCTATTAGCTCTGATGTATCTGCTAACACTACGGGCAGTTCAACAAATCCCAAGCTTTGGTCAACATCTGGTTGATTAATTGCGATCTCGCCACTGATTCCATTTTCAGAAAAGGCGGTGATGTCGCTTTCAGACGTCAACCGAGAGCTAGGCTCGATTCCGAACAGACCAGATATATTAATCTCAATTTGACCACCAATGCCAGTGAAAGCATTGGCGGTAATGTCGCTATTTTCGTTAGGGACAGCGACAACGAAGCCCTTAGGAGCATTGATGGTAATGTTACCGCCGTCTCCACCTGAGAGTGCAGTACCTGCAGTGGTGGATATTTGGCTACCACGGCGCATTAACAATAAATCCAGGTTTTGCAGCGTAATATTGCCACCTTTACCGGATGCAGTTTCGGCGGTGAGTTTTGCTTGATTATCCAGATTGATTTTGCGAGCAGAGATGTCTAAGTTGCCTGCATTCCCTTTTCCTTCAGTGCTGACATTGACTTGTGCGCTATCAGAGACGAGCAACTGCCCAGTAGCTATTTTCACATTTCCACCTTTACCCGTGGAAGCAACAGATGTATTGGCAAATATCCCACTAGCAGGATTATCATTACCAAGTACGAACTTTGCCTGAGTCCTACCATCTCCTTGAGCTATTTCACGAGCATAAAGAAGTTCCACCCGAATCTTACTACCAGCTATTTGGTCAAAGAGCTCAACTTTGCTAGGGTTACTGCCATTAATAGTAATGCGGTCAGTCACTCGGAGATTGATATCACCTGCATCGCCTCCACTAAAGGCAGTGGTGAGAAGTTGTCCACCACCAGTCAGTTCCACTACATTGGCATTAACAGTTATATTGCCACCACGTAAGCCACCTGCACTTTCTGCCCTTAATTGTGCGCCATCGAATACACGTAAGATACCAGTATTAATTTTCATGTCACCGCTCTGTCCCATAGTTCCTTGCTCACTGGTCGTCAGTAATGAACTGTATATTATGCTTTGTGAGCGATCGTTTAATGGGCGTGGGGCTGGAGATTTGCCTGAGATTTCGACATAATCTGGGGCGTTGATCTCAATATTGCCAGATTTTTGCCCGTTAAACGATCTAGCGCTCACTTCTGTCCCAGCAGTTACAGAAACAGACCGCCCGCCTATTTTGATATCACCTCCATAATCTCCGGTGCTAGCAAGCAAGCTATTTTCAAAAGAGACAGGACCTGCGGATTGGACGATGATATTTCCAGAATTTACTCCTAGAGTGGAAGCGGTAAAAAGGGAGGTATTATTAGCTAAGGACACAGAGTTATTGCCAACTAGTAAGATGTTTCCTCCATCTCCCGTGCCACTAGGGGCATAGACAGTAGCATTTGATAAAGAAATAGAATCATTTGCCTTGAGTGATATATTTCCGGCTCCCTGTTGGGATATGTCATTAGAGGCGGCAATAACCTGATCCTGCTGGCTGACATCCTGCCCGATTAAAGTGATCGACCCATTTGCTTCAAGTGATATGTTTCCGGGACGTCCCTGTCCTTGGATACTAGTATCTAGTGCTGCTCTAAGAAAAGGATTATTATTCTGCTCAGGATACCTAGCCTGATTATTTATAATAATTTCACCAGCCTGAATATTAATGTCACCTGCATTACCCGTAGCATCTGCAGCCACCACATTCGTAACTCGGCTATGCTGATTTACTGTTACCACTCCGGTTGCATTGAGCGTAATATTTCCTGGTGGAGAGTTATCTGCCGTCAATCCTTTACCAATGCCAGCATCTATCCTACTTCCTCCAGAAATATCTAGGTTGCGTGCGCCCAAAGCTACACTACCCTGACCTCTATCAGTCACATCAATCTTAGCTGCATTTGAGAGGGAGACATCAGCTCGTTGCACACTGGTTGGAAAACTCAAACTCAAGTTATTGCCAGTAAAATTTAGCCCAACCGTTCCTGCACCTGAAACGCCTCCCAACTCCACTCGACCACCGAAAGCATACAACCCGGAGCCATCCATGCTGACATTACCGCCTACTAGCAGCAAACTCCGACCATCTGGAACACGTAAACCGAATACACCCAAGCCTGATCGATCTAATCCTGCTGGGGAAACTGAGTTATTTTGGATAGATGCGGCGATTTGGTTGAAGAGTAAAGCCGAAGGATTGATTGTCAGCAAGGGAGAGGGAGCCTCTGGATTGGAGGCGCTAAAGATGCCGCCATTGCCAAATTGAATCGCATTGGCAGTACTGGCAACAAAGGAACCTCCGACATTCAGTTGTGCGTTTTGACCAAATACAATTCCATTTGGATTTATCAGAAACAAGTTAGCTGTGCCGTTAGCTCGAATTAAACCATCAATATTAGAGGTAGACGAACCTGTGACACGGCTAATGATGTTCCCAATGTCAACAGCATTGTTAAAGAAAGCTTGGCTACCAGTGGGAACAGAGAACTGTTGGAAACTGTGGAACAGATTACCCCCTACCTGAGTTCCTTCAGTAATAACGTTGATGTTACCAGAGGGAGTAATGATGGAATTATTGGGTAGAGTGGTATCCGGAGTAATTTGAGCAAGTGAGCTATTTGCAGAGAAACTATACGCACCGCTTATTGCAATTGTGATGAACCAGCCCAAATAAATATTTCTGCTTGGCATTGACTTTCGACGCTTTACGCAGTTACATCATTACTCAGTAAACCATAATTATTTTCTTAATCCTTATTTTTAACCGCGCAATCAATAAACTTGGTTCTGCTACTTTTTATACACATATGTAGCTAATTAATCAACCGGACTTTTAAGAAAACCATCGGTTTTTCTTTCTGCCTTAAGGCGGGATTGGGCTTTGCCTAGTGCTGGAGGCGATCGCTAGTTACAGGCTTGATATAAGGCTGTAAGAACACAAGGGTAGGAATTCAGTTACAGTTCCTTACCCTTATTCCCCCACACCTTACCCGAAAGACATTGACTAGAAACTCAGTGTAGTTCTGACGGCACCAATCACAACATCATCGTTGTCATTGTTATGATCCGGTGCTGTTAGCCAGATGACTCCCGGAGTAATGGTGATATTGTCAGTTATTTTGTATTGGTAGAACGCCTCAACGTGATAGGAAGTGTCTCTGTCTCTAGAAATTTCATTAATGCTAGAACCTGTCACCTTAGGTTCCATACCGAAGATAATGCCTGCTAAGTTACCTTCTTTGCCAAGGTCAGGAAATCCTAGAGTCACAGCCCAGTTCCATATCTCTAACTCTCCACGGTCCACTCTTCCTCCTTCGGTGGATAAGTTACGAGCGTTAGTGTATCCAACCCAACCGCCTAAAACAAACTTCTCACTCAAACCAAGGGATGCTTGTATACCGTAGGAATTGCTGGAAAATGGTACAATCACCGGGTCAGGTTCCCCTGTCACTTCAGGGGGAGGGGCAAGCTCAGACTGAAGGAAGGATATAGGATTTGCCCGCAGGCTACCAGTGCCTAATTCCTGATTATAAGCGTTGATGTAGGTTAAGCCAATAGTAAAGCGATCGCTCGGTTTAAATGTTAGCTGTGCCAGCGCACCGTAGGGACCATTGAACAAACCATTATCCTCAGAAGGGTCATTGGGTGAATTCGCCAAATACCCCAAACTGAGTGAGACCGCTTCACCAAACTGTTGAGTAACTCCCAACCCCGCACCATCCATGTTGTAATAAATTGGGTTACGCGTGCCAAAGCTGGACAAAGCACCAAACGCGCCGTCCCCATCAAAGATGTTTACTGTATCGGTAAAATCGTCTGCTGCACCCGCATTCGCAACAGCGATCACCTCTGTACTTTCTGTAAGGGGGAATCTGTAGTACAGCGCATCGAGAATAGCATCTGTGCTACCGTCTTCATCGGCAAAGTACAAGTTGCCCTCTGATGTACCAATGTCAGGGCTGAGAATATTATTAGCCTGGATTCTGGTGAAAAGTTCATCTTCTCCGGTGAAGCTGGTCACAAACTCCACACGCGCCCGCACCCCAAATGTTGTATTGTTATCCTTGACATCTACATCGTTGACTCTATCACCTCCTAAAACATCGGTGATTGCAGCGACAACTTGCCCTTGTAGTTTGGTAGTTGTAGAAAATTGATTTGCCTCTAGTTCTGCTGATTTTGCTTCCAGAACATCCACACGACCTCGTAGTGTTGCCAGTTCTGCTGTAAAATCCTCTTGCAGTTTTTGTAATGTAGCTAAATCTTGTTTCGTGACCAAATCTGCTGTAGCAGTAGCAATAAGTTCGTTAACCCGGTTGAGACAAGCATTTAAACCAGCAGCAAACTCATACCTTGTCATCGCCCGATTACCCCGATAAGTTCCATTCGGGTATCCCGCAATACAACCGTACCGCTCTACCAGGGATTGCAGTGCTTGAAATGCCCAATCTGTCGGTTGTACATCCGATAGCTGAGATACCGAAGTGACTTGTGCCATTGTTTTGTTTTGAGGGATTTTCTCAGCTTCTTTGTCCAAACTGCTAAGTGTTTCCCCTGCAATTGCGCTGGCACTCATTACTAACATTGTGCCGAAAACCGCTGGACTCACCAGCAGGGATTTCCAGAATTTTGTCATTTTTTCCTCACACCCATTCTCAATGAACACCCACACTGCGCTTTGTCAAAGCTTATTGTTATTAAAAAGTAGTCTCATTAATTTATCAATAATCAGCAAATTGTTTAATCATAAATTTTAAAAATTATCAATAAACCTGTGTGCCAATCAAGGTAGCACCTTTAGAGGACAAACTCTAATTGAGTGCAGATAAATCTATTGATTCAGTCAAGCAAGTATGCAGACAGCAAAACTTTTGCTTGCTGAAAAAATTTTGTTGGTACTAACACTCAATCGCAGACCTTTTACCTGAGAATGAGAATAATTATACTATTAAGATGTAAAATTAAGTCTCATTGTCAACAGAAATTTCAATTAAGGGAAAGCAAACAGCTTCGAGTAAGGAGAGAAAACAGTGCTCTGGACTTATGAAGGATCTAGAACAAAAAGACACAGAAGCGGTATCATACCTCTGATGACTCTGCTTATGTTATCACTGAGTACTGGGTGTACTCAATCTAACAGCAATCAGGCAACAGTTCCTGAACAGTCACCGCAGGCACGAGAAGCTGCGTCCACTCCATCACCGCAGCCAGGAAAAATCAAAGTGGTGACGACATTTTTACCAATGTATTTGTTTACCAAAGCTGTAGCTGGGAATACAGCGGATGTGGAAATTTTGGTGCCACCGGGAACAGAAGTACATGAGTACCAATCTACACCAGAAAATGTAAAGGCGATCGCCACGGCAAATGTGTTGGTAAAAAATGGCTTGGGTTTGGAAGAATTTTTAGAAAACACCATTAAAAATGCCCAAAATCCCAAATTGTCTGAAATTGATGCCAGTAAAGGCATTCAACCCTTGAATGAAATTTCACCTGTTGAGAAAACCAATAAAAAAGAGGAAGAACACGACCACGAACACGCTGAGGGTAACCCGCATGTTTGGTTAGACCCAGTGTTAGCAAAACAACAAGTTGCTAATATTAGAGATGGTTTAATTGCTGCTAATCCTGGGAATAAAGCGACCTATGAATCAAATGCAGCAGCATACATTAAGCAACTGGAAAGCTTAGATAGCGATTTTAAGCAAACTTTGCAGAAGACTCCCAATTGTACCTTTATTACCTTTCATGATGCCTTTCCATACTTAGCTAAACAATATAACCTCAAGCAAGTTGCTGTCGTGGAAATTCCAGAAGACCAACTTGCCCCAACAGATGTGCAAAATGCTGTTAATGCAGTGAAAAAGTATAAAGTAAAAGCTTTGTTTAGTGAATCAGGAGTAGATAACAAATTGTTAACAAGCCTTTCTAAGGACTTGAATTTAACTTTGCGTTCCCTGGATTCTTTAGAAACTGGCGAGAGAGATCCGCAGCATTATTTCCAAGCGATGCGAAATAATTTGCAAACCTTAGAGGCTGGCTGTAAATAATTTTTTTCATTTGTCATTTGCAGTTTCTAGAAAAACAAATGACAGGTGAATAATGACTCATGACCAATGACCGATGAAGAATGATTAATAACTTTCCTACGTTAAAAGTAGAGGGATTGACTGTCTATCAAGGCAGTTACCTAGCTGTTCGCGATGTTTCGTTTGAATTATTTTCAGGAACAAATACAGCTATAGTTGGTCCTAATGGTGCGGGTAAAAGTACCTTGGTGCAAGCAGTTTTGGATTTGATTCCACGAAGTACTGGCAAAATTGAAATATTGGGTCGCCCAATAACACGCCTGGAGAATTTACGTCATCAGTTGGGCTATATGCCACAAAACTTTATCTTTGACCGCAGCTTTCCCATTTCTGTAAGTGAATTGGTAGGGTTGGGATGGGTTTATTCCTCTCCTTCTAATTCTGCGACAAGCGGAGGTGAGACAAGAAAAAAGTTTTCTTTTAGAAGTTTGGGGCGATCAAGTCGGGAAAAATCAGCAGCCGTCGCTGAAGCTTTGCGGCGAACCGATGCTTACCATCTACGAAATCAGGCAATTGGAACTCTCAGTGGTGGTCAACTTAAGCGGGTATTGCTAGCATACTGTTTGGTCATGCCTCGGAAACTTTTGGTACTGGATGAGGCGTTTGCTGGAGTAGATGTGCAAGGTGCAGCAGATTTTTATACCTTACTGAATGAACTTAAGCAGGAAGAAGGATGGACAGTGTTGCAGGTTAGCCATGATATTGATATGGTCAGCCGTTATTGCGATCGCGTCATTTGCTTCAATCAAACCATCGTTTGTACTGGCGTTCCAGAAGTTGCACTTTCGCCGCAAAACCTTTTAGCGACTTACGGTCCTGCCTTTAGTCGCTATCAACATAATCATTAACGCGCGTTATGAAAAATAAAGAAGAAAGAAGAAAGAACAATTTCTTCATTCTTACTCTTAATTTTTCATTCTTCACTTTTCTTCATCTAGGTGTTCAGCAACAGCCTGATAAAGATGCAAAACATGGCTGTCGTGGAGGCGATAAAAGACATTACGACCTTGCTTGCGGTAACTGACCAAACGCATAGCCCGCAAGTTTCTCAGTTGGTGAGAAACAGCAGATTCACTCATATTGAGTGCTGCTGCCAAATCACTAACACAAAGTTCTTGTTGCGCTAACAGTGAGAGAATTCGTAGACGGTTAGCATCTCCTAAAAAGCTGAAAAATTCCGCCATACGCTGGGCTTTTTCACTACTGAGAATCTCATGTGACAGAGGTTGAATATTATCTTCTATCTGGGGTAGCTGATTATATGTATTAATTTCTTTTTGGGGAAGAGAATTGGTGAGATGAACTGACATAATTGTTATTTGTTAGTAAAAATTATTTGTTAGTAAAAAACAAATCTTATACACTCAAAATACTTTCAATTTTTTGTTAAAAAAAATAACATATGTTTTTATTTGATAATTGCCAAATAGCTTGGTTTGCTGTCACGAATGTCAATGACCTGGTGAATTTGCTACAGTTTCCCTTCATGCAACGTGCTATTGCAGGTGCTGTTTTGATGGGAATACTTGGCGGTTTACTAGGCAGTTTTGTCACCTTGCGTCAGTTGTCTTTTTTTAGCCATGCTGTTGGTCATGCTGCTTTAGTAGGTGTGGCGTTAGGTGTGCTGCTACAGTTAAATCCCACCTGGATGCTGCTACCATTTACACTCATTTTTGGGTTGGTTGTCCTCTACTTTATAGAGAAAACTGATTTAGGTAGCGACAGTGTTCTAAGCATTGTTTTGTCAGGTGCCTTAGCAGTGGGTGTGATTCTTAGCAGCTTAATTAAAGGATATCGCGGCAACCTGATGGGCGTGCTATTTGGCGATATTCTTGCTATTGACATGACAGATTTGATTTTGACCCTGCTTGTGCTTGTTGGAGGCAGCCTATTCTTATTATCAACCCTGAGGCAGCAAATTTTGTTAACACTTAACCCTGCTGTGGCAAAGGTTCAAGGCGTTCCAGTTCAGTTGTACCGATATGGGTTTGTCGTACTGCTGTCATTAGCTGTTGCTGTGGCAATTAAAGCTGTTGGCGTTTTACTCGTCAACGCTTTTTTAGTTATTCCCGCCTCTTGTGCCAAACTGATGAGTCACCACTTTAACCGCTTCCTGCTGCTGTCGGTGATTGTCGGTTCCATAAGTAGCTTTGCTGGCATAATCGTATCCGGTCTTTTCAACTTTGCTTCTGGTCCTAGTATTGTTCTTGTTCAGTTTGTGGTATTTTTGACAGTTTTCGGCTGGGTGAAGTTAAGAACAAAAGCCGCATAAAAATTTTTTGTGTAATGACTTGCCAAATGATTATGAGTTTGCTACATTAAGTAATCGTGGCAAACAAAAAAAACACGCCGGGATAGCTCAGTTGGTAGAGCAGAGGACTGAAAATCCTCGTGTCACCAGTTCAAATCTGGTTCCTGGCATAACAAAAAAGCCCTTGAAATTCTTATTTTTCAAGGGTTTTGTTCTTTTTAGGTACTGCGTGAGAGAGGAAAATGTTCTAGTTTTGAGGTAAATGTTGCATATTTTTGAATACTTTTAGACACAAAATGATTGTAATCTAAGGTGAGTTCGACTTCCGTCAAAGCAGACCTCACCCCAAACCCCTCTCCTCATAGGAGAGGGGCTTCAAACCCTGATTCTAATGTTGCTCCTCCCTCTCCTTTTAGGAGAACGACAGCTTGTTGTGATCTAAAGACAACTTGTACATTCCTAACGACAGCTTGTTGTGGAATGGCGATTGGCAATGTCTGTGTCCCGAATCGCGATCGCAAACTATTTCGCTACAAACTGAATTGCGATCACTGACATGAGTGTCACATAGTACCTACGCTCAAGGCGTTAGCTCGCTTGTCAACTATGCAGGAACAACGGCAGCACAATGCAAATTGGAACTGGCAGGTCTTTTTGTGCCAGCAGTTGTTGAGTAACAAATTGTTTTGCCGTCCTTGCGGTGCTATTAGACTTAATGTCACCCTGATGAGTAAATCAGGTTTCTAGAAAGCGATCGCTTTTAATAAGTAGTAATAATCGAACTCGAAAAATCCTGCTGTTATCAGCAAATCCTAAGGAAACCAGCCGACTTCGTCTGGATGAGGAGATGCGCGAAATTAAAGAGGGATTAAAACGAGCAAAACAGCGTGATGATACTTCCAAAACTGTCAGTTGGACTGGCGAGATTGTTCGCAATCTTGGCGGTGCGTCTGTTATTAAGTCAAGTGATGGTCGAACGATGAACCGGGATCTAAATGGTGCGCGAGGGATTTTCCTTCGTGCATTGGTTGATACGCCCTTGAAAGAGTGTATTTGTTAGCGTAAGTTAGCAAAAAAGTATCAGCTCATATACTACGAGTTATAGCAACAGCCAAGGTGGTTAGGACATCAACAGATGATAAAAGCTAGACACAAAAAGGCTTTTCACCCAGTCCCCAGTCCCTAGTCCCTAGTCCCCTGCTATATTCGTAAGGATCATCAAATTCGCTATGCAGGTGCAAGAGTGGAAGTTCATGAAAACCACTTTTCACCGGATTCACCCGATACCGAATGGCTACCTGAGGTAAGCCAAAGAGGTTGGTTAATTCTCACCAAAGATGATGCAATTGGTCGAAATATAGCGGTTCTTACTTGAGTGCAATACATCAAGAAATAAGAACCACAGATGGACAACGGACACTTGCCACAACGGGGGGAACCCCCCTCCGGGTATGCCTTCGGCACGCTTCGCGAACGCCAGTTGCCTAGGTCGGGAAGCCCTCCTGCAGCACTGGTCTCACCGCAAGGCAGTGTCCTCCAGATGGACACAGATAAATCTGTAGTTGATCCAAACGAGAAGCGCTATAGTACACGATGACGGAAATAAAGCCCTAATGAAATGATAAGTCTTTCACCGGGCACGATATTAGTGCATGGTCATATTTGTGGAAGAAACAGCAGGGACTACTGAACTTCAAAAAAATTGCTGCAGAAGCTATAAGTTCTTGATTTTTATGGTTTACACTTTACACCACCTGATAGACAAAACTTAGACTTGCCCAATTATTCACATCCAATACATATGAGTCAGTCGGTGTACCGTTTATATCTTTGACTGCACTAGCATTATGCAAATCTTGCAGAACGGCTTGTGCAACTTCTAAGGGGCTAATCAAGGGCTGTATGCGCTGTTGTTCTGCTTTGGGATGCTTAGCAGCTTCTAAAGCAGACAGAGATTGAGTAAAAGGTGCAGTACTAAAGATGAGTTGGGTTTCACTTAAGGAAGTCGGTCCTTGCACCACCCATTCAAAACCAGCAGTCGTTTGTGGTACCGTGAGCGTTTCCCCCGGAGAAATGACCATATCTTTGAGTACTGGTTTGACTTCCGATGAGTCTGATTCACTACTTTTGTACCAGGGAACCAGAGCGATCGCACTCCGACTGCTATTCAATCCCAACAGCATCAAATAAACAGGGCGATCGCTCACATTTTCCACTCGATACTGTATCTTACTACCAACACTTACAGTAGGAATACCACCGAGTTCAGGATTGAATTGTTTCTTGCTTGATGTATCAGCGCTTTGGGTTCGCAGTGTTTCTCGTTGTATCACCGCCCGAGGCGTGAGGGTGGCAATAATCTCTAATGTTGCTTTGATCGCCAAGCGGGAAGATCCTGTATTCTCTGTGAGTCGCCATAATTTTGCCGCCAGCAAGGTTTGTAGTTTTGGTGCTAACCGCTGCGCAGCTACTTTGACTGCATCTCCCGCTTCCCCTTCAGTATTAGGAATGAGTTCGCCACCAAGAGAAAATAAACCATAACGACTGGGAGACACAACCGTAGGGTTAGTGGCTGCATCTTTATTCTTCGCTTCTGGTAGTTTCCCAAACACATAATCTGCTGGCTGTTCTCCCGCTACTACGCTTGACACACGGGGGACTGTTGCAAAGGCACTTGTCGCATCTACGCGCTCAATTCTTTCGAGTCCAGTATCAAGAGCAACTGTTAAACCTATATTCCGAGGGATAACTCGCACAGCTTCTTGAACAAGTTGCCCGACTTGTGGGGAAGTCGTACCCTCAAGATTGGAAATTTGCGCTTTTGCTGTTAACCCTGCACGCGATCGGAAAACGAGCTGTGTATTTAACCCTTCTTTTGTCACTATCAGTCGGGAATTCACTCCGTAGTATTCCAAGACTTGTGCAGGGAGTCCTCCCAGCCACAGTAAAACTGTTTTCCCGTCGTCCTCAATTCCTGTGACGACTCCTTCTCCCCCAGAAGTGCTGAATTGATGCAAAATATCTGCTATCAGCGTCCGAGAAAGCTGATTTTTCTGATCTAGCAATAGTGCTGGCTGCTGTTTCGTACTTCCCAACTGCTGGACAGTAGCACCCACATGAGAAAGACAAACTTGAATTGTCGTTGCTGGTGTAGCTTCCCATAAGTACTGCGTTAAGGCGTAGGTAAATAATCCAGCACTAAAACCAGACAACTGCTCTTCCCTTGCCAATTGCTTGGGATCAGAGGTTGCTGACAGCACAATAACTGGCTCTTTTGTGGCAACCTGCTCTTGTAGCTTACGTTGCAACTCAAGTTCTTCTGCTGACAGGATAGCTTGTTCTGGTACTGGACGGCTGCGAATTCGTAGATTTGTTGGCGGCGAGGAGGAACGTGTGTAGTAACTCGTATCCAATACTGCTGTTACGTGATTTGTGGCGAGCGATCGCAACATCAGCAGCAGTGTTTCTTCCAATATATAGTTGACATTACTTCCTTGTGAACCTTCAATGCCATTAACTGGAACTAGAGCGTTTTGTGTTTCTTGCATTTCCAACTTGACACGGCTGCCGTAGCCACTGTAATGAAACACGACCACATCGTCAGGTTTAGCTTGTTTCACCAGATGCTCGAAAAAAGCCGTCTCGATAGATTCCCTTGTCGCTTTTTCATTTGTTAACAAAATAATGTCTGAGGGTTGGAAACCAAAGCGGTGAATCAAAAGTTCCCTTTGCAGATCCACATCGGTTAGACAACCGAGCAGACCTGGAGCTTGTGGGTACTGATTGATACCTACTAATAAAGCCAATTTACGTGGTATGGGTTGTGCCAAAGCTTGGTAATAGCGATTTCCTAGGGTCAACCACTCAGCTTGCGCTGCACCCAATACCGTGAGTATAGAGCCAAGCCTTTGTAAAAATGTTCGCCGCTTCATAGTTAGCTATCAGCCCTCAGTCCATCAGCTATAGCTTATAGGGCTGAGGTCTGTAGTGTAAAGTTACCTTTTATACTTTATTCTTTGCCTTGAATGTGCTTTAAATATCGTAAGTATGGACTGGTATTTGCATTGCCCGTGCCAATTCTGCCGCCACCTCTGGACGGGAAAATTCTGGTGGAGGTAACTCGCCTCGGCGCAACATTTCCCGCACCTTTGTTCCCGAAAGATGAATGCGCTCTTCCGGAAGACTAGGACTTGTTTTACTCGTCGCCATTTGATGGGTACGTGTGCAGTAAAAGGCGTGTTCAAACATCATCGGCACAATGCCCAGTTCTTCAGGCTTAAACTCATCAAATATATGCTGAGCATCATATGTGCCGTAGTAATTACCTACTCCAGCGTGATCTCGTCCGACGATAAAGTGAGTACAACCGTAGTTCTTGCGAATCAGAGCGTGGAAAATTGCCTCCCGAGGACCAGCATAACGCATAGCCGAGGGATTAATTGCTAAAAGGACGCGGTTATGGGGGTAGTATTTCTCCATCAAAATTTCGTAACAGCGCATCCGCACATCAGCGGGGATGTCATCTTCTTTCGTCGCTCCAACTAATGGGTGCAAAAATAGACCATCCACAATTTCCAAAGCACACTTTTGGATATATTCATGAGCGCGGTGGATGGGGTTGCGAGTTTGGAACCCAACAATAGTTTTCCAGCCCATTTCCTGAAACAACTGCCGAGACTCGACGGGATCAACTTGGTATTTTGGAAATAGAGGATGAGGGTGGCGTTCTAATAACCACACATCACCTGCTAAATGTACAGAAGCTTGATTGTAGAGTACCTTTACACCAGGATGGTTTGAATCATTGGTTCGATAAACATGAATAGCTTCACGGATCTTGTCGTAGTGGTATTTTTCTGTAAGTTCCAATACCCCGATAAATTGACCAGCACGATTATCTAAACGAATCAAACCGCCTTCTTGCAAGGGGGCGGCGGCTTCCTCATCCACCGAGAGTGTAACCGGAATTGACCAAACAGTCCCGTTAGCGAGCCGCATTTCTGTAACAACACGGTTATAGTCCTCCTGATTCATAAAACCAGTCAGTGGACTAAAACCACCAATTCCAATCATTTGCAAATCTGATACCGCCCTTTCATCAAGTTGAACTCGCGGTAGAAAGTCAGCTTTTGAGAGAAATACTTGTTTTTGCTCAGGTGTAGCGATGCGATTCACTAATTGCCCACCATGAGGGGCTATGTTGTCAAGATTATAACTCAAGGTAGTCCTTTGTTTGCGATAACTACATTTTTTTTAAAGCTATGTATAACTTACCAAACCGTAGGCACGTATAGAGCAAAGATTATAGTTATTCGCAAATAGAAAGTAGGAAAAGATGAGGGAGGGAGAGAGAGGGAGAGGGAGGGAGGGAGAGATTCCAACTTTTGAATTTTGAATTGATTTGTCCCCTTGCTCTCCTACTCCTGATTCCCCATACCTCATTCATCATCTAGCTAAATTGTTCAATAATCCCGCCACCCAACACTTTGTCCCCGTTGTACCAAACTGCAGCTTGTCCGGGGGTAATGCTAAACTGAGGTTCATCAAATACTACGCGGATACGCGAGTTTTCCAAGGGAATGACTGTTACTGGTACAGGAGTGGAACGGTAGCGAATTTGAACTTCAGTGCGAATCGGGGTTGATGGTTCGGAGATAGATACCCAATTGACCCGCCCTACGGTGCATTCGCCTTGAGTTGCTTTGGTGCGATCGCCCACAATCACTCTATTGTTAACCGCATCCAATTCAATCACATACAACGGTTCAGCTGCGGCGACTCCCAAGCCTTTACGTTGACCTACCGTGTAATGATGGATACCATCGTGTTGCCCGAGCACCTTGCCTGTGGGATCAACTATATCGCCTTTTTTGGGCGCAAGATATTTGTCAAGAAACGCTCGCATGGAACCGTTGCTTTCCACTAAGCATAAGTCCTGGCTTTCTGGCTTATCTGCTGTTTTCAAACCGTGTTCTGTGGCAAGACGACGAGTGTCAGTTTTTTGGAGTTCTCCTAGAGGAAATACAGTGCCTGCTAGTAAATCTTGCGACAAGTCATAGAGAAAGTAGGACTGATCCTTATTGCGGTCAAATGCTCGTAATAACTGGTAACGTCCAGTTGCTTGATCATACTCAATGCGGGCATAATGACCGGTGGCAATGCGATCGCATTCTAAATTTTCGCGAGCATACTGCAACATCGGACCAAATTTCACAGTTTTATTGCACTGCGAGCAAGGCAAAGGAGTGATTCCAGTACTGTAACCAGCTACCAGATAATCGACGATATTGGTCTGAAAGACATCGCGAATATCAACAATATGATGGGGAATGCCCAGTTGTTCGCAAACTCTAGCCGCGTCAATCATACCTTCAGAGCAGCACTGACCTTTCCCTTTCATCAGCCAAAGGGTCAGACCAATAACTTCATAACCTTGATCGTGCAAAATGGCTGCTGCGGTGGAACTATCTACGCCACCAGAAAGACCAACGACTACTTTCTTCATCTGCGGAAAAATGGCTAGGCTACTGGTTCTAGCTTAACACTGTCAACCGAAGGCTTATGATTGACACGCGCATTCTCAGATTCCCGACTTCTTAAAGAAATCGGGAATCTTAATTGTTCACAAATGATTTAGGATTGCTATATTAAGCTTGTTATTCCTACTTCATTGTTTATTCCTTCTGAAGTTTTGCTGCTACTAAGTTGTCAAGACTAAAAGAACTGCATACAGTTAACAGCCAGAATACTTGAGCGTACGACGCTAATTTCTTCTTTTTGAATTTTGAATTGCTTATGTCTGGTGCAATACCTTATCCATTTATAGCATCCACCAGTTTCAGCCGATTATTAACACTCAATCCTTTACGGTTCCATATTTTCTCTTTTCGACTACAGTCCATCTTGCCTCTAGTGGTAGGAGGATGTTTGCTGTTTATTTCCAACTCCACCCAAGCATATGCTCAAATCAAAACGGGTGAGGTTTTGCTGACTCAAAGGGTGTATCAAGACTTACCGCCACCTCCCAATGTTCCAGTGGCTCCTTATGGTCAAGAGCCATTACCGCAAGTGCCGACAGGAGAGCCATATTCCACAGACGCCCAAAATAGTGTAGAATTCCGAGCACCGTCAAATCAATATAACCAAAACTTTGGGCGCTACCAAGTGTACGTTTATGGCAGTAATTTGCGGCGACAACTGCCAGAAGTACGTGACATCGTACCAGATGCGTTTATAAAACGGTTAGGAAGACGTGAGGTCATTCAGGCAGGAGTATTTCGCAGCGAATCAGGTGCCCGAGACAGAGCTAGACAGTTGCAATCCAGGGGTATAGGTAACACACGAATCGCCAGCTACAACGGACAAAATATACCCAATTATCCTGATACAGGAGATTATAACGGGTATCCTGGAGGGGATTATGGCGGAAATCGGTCTAACAATTACTATGTCGTTATTCCTACCAAGTTGGAAGATTTACCTCGCTACAGGTACGAAATCAAACGCTATGTCAGACGACCAGATGTACCCGTTATCCCCAGAGATGAACCGCGAGGACCACACGTAGCAGTTGGACCATTTGCCAAACGTTGGCTGGCAGAAGAGTGGAACAACTATCTGCGGCGAGATTCAAGATTTGGTAATGCCAGGGTTTACTACGGCAAATAAAAAGTGCTGGGTGGTGAGTGCTGAGTAGGATAAAGAAAAGTAGGAAAAAATGGCTCAGCATTCATTGCTTGGAACTTAAGACTTGAGGACTTAAAACTGATGCAGGACAGGCAAGAACAAACTTCACAAGTGGTCGTCACCGCACAGCAGATGCGCGATATTGAAGAGCGCATTTTTGCAGCGGGAATGCCTGTAGCGGCTTTGATGGAAAAAGTTGCAGGACTTATTGCCCGTCGCATTCAGGATATTTACCCCCTTTTTGGAGAACACGGGGACAAGAGCAAAGCTTCCTCATCCCCCTCACTCCCTCACTCCCTCACTCCCTCACTCCCTCACTCCCTCACTCCCTTACTCCCTCACTCCCGCGTAGGAATTCTGGTTGGTCCTGGTCATAATGGCGGTGATGCTTTGGTCGTTGCCCGAGAGTTACACTTTCGGGGTTATGAAGTTTTGATATATTGCCCTTTCTCTAAACTCAAGGAATTAACTTCGCAACATTTGCAGTATGCTAAGAGTTTGGACATACCATATTATGAAGCAATTGAACCACTGCAAAATTGTGATTTGTTGATTGATGGGCTGTTTGGATTTGGCTTAGAAAGAACGCTCACAGATCCAGTTGCAACGGCTATCAATCAGCTCAATGAATGGAAGAAACCAATTATTAGTATCGATTTGCCTTCGGGGTTGCACACAGATACAGGTGAGGTGTTGGGAACTGTGGTGCGTGCTACGCATACCTTATGCTTGGGTTTGTGGAAGGTTGGCCTATTGCAAGACCATGCTCTTGATTATGTCGGCAAAGCTGAGTTAATCGATTTTGATATTCCCTTGGCTGATATACAAGCTGTACTAGAAAATTCACCAAGCATTAAACGTATCACAAAAACAACTGCACTCTCCACTCTGCCTCTACCTCGTCCGCCAGTTACTCACAAGTACAAGGAAGGACATTTACTGCTAATTTGTGGATCGCGTCGGTATTCCGGAGGGGCAATATTAACCGGGTTGGGCGCGCGAGCAAGTGGTGTGGGAATGCTCTCCATTGCTGTACCAGAATCGCTGAAATCTATAATGGTGGCACAGTTGCCGGAAGCGCTGATTATCGGATGTCCAGAAACAGATTCTGGGGCGATCGCCCAACTGCAACTCCCAGCAAAAACAGATCTGAGTTCATTTAGTGCGATCGCCTGCGGTCCCGGTTTAACACAAGACGCCAGCCCAATTTTACAACAAGTGTTAGATAGGACCAACCCCTTAGTTTTGGATGCTGATGGCTTGAATATCTTAGCTCAAATGGGAACTTTAACCACGCTACAAAAAAGACAATCAATCACAGTACTTACACCACATACTGGTGAATTCAAACGGTTGTTTCCTGAGATTCCTGATGCCAGCAAGGACAGAATCAAGGCAACGCGGGAAGCTGCGGCGCAAAGTGGCGCAGTGGTGTTATTGAAAGGCGCAAGGACTGTTATTGCCAACTCCCAAGGTATCGTTTGGATTAATCCCGAAAGTACCCCAGCTTTGGCGCGTGGTGGTAGTGGAGATGTCTTAACTGGGCTTATGGGTGGATTGCTGGCGCAAGCTTCTTCTAAAAAGATTCCTGTAGAGGAGATAGTGGCAACTGCTGCTTGGTGGCACTCTCAAGCAGCAATTTTAGCAGCACAAGAGCGGACAGAGTTGGGAGTAGATGCGTATACCCTGACAAATTATCTCATAGCTGTTTTGGCATCAACCTCAACAAACCTTCTACAGTGAATTTGTACTCACCTTTTTTATCGCTGTAAGTCTTGAAAATAAAGGCTTACATTTTTACTTGGTTTGGGTTAAGTTCATAGCATACGCCTTCTCTAAACACAGCTTCAATTTTTCTGCCAGCATCCGTACATTGGGTTCTTCAAGCAAGGTATAGTGAGAGCCGGGAATATGATAAACATCAATTCCTCCAGTGATGAATTCGCCCCAACCAAATAGCGGATCATATTGCATACCTGTAGCTTCCTCCCGCTCCTTATCGTCAGTCCGCAGCAAGATCATTCGACCCGGGTACTCCTGGAAGATGTATTGACTCTGAGCTTGGTGATTAGCTCCTAAGATGTCTATGTGGTTGTCACCCTCAGGTAGAGGCTCGGAAATTCCTAACAAATGCATATATTTGTGTCGGATGTGGTACGTTCCCCACTCACGCCAGCCCACAAGCTTTTGCTGAAGGTAGGCAAGTCCTTGTTGTCTAAAATTATTTACGTGCTCAAAAACTCTGTTTATAAAGGGCAATCGCTTCTCAGAACCTGGAACACTGGTATCAATCATAGCTAGAATAGCCACTTTCTCACCTTGCCTATGGAGTTGCTGAGCTATCTCCAAGGCAACTATACCCCCGAAAGAGTATCCTCCTATAGAATAAGGACCTTTAGGTTGAATAGTTTGCATTTCTTGAATGTAAAGCGCTGCCATGTCCTCAACTCGGGTTAAGAGAGGCTGTTTTCCATCTAGTCCTCGTGGTTGTAGCCCATAAACTGGTTGATCCGATCCCAAATACATTGCTATCGGGCGGTAACACAGAATTTCTCCACCCATAGGGTGCATGAAGAATAAAGGTGGCTTGGAACCGTTAGGCTGAATTGCTACCAAGGATGACCAAGTATCTATTGATGTGTCCTCCCCAAGCGCCCCTAGCAAAACCTGATCACCAGTTACTTTTTCTTGTGCAGGACAAAGCATTTTGGCAAGAGTTTCCACTGTACCTGATTGAAAAAGGGTGGCTAGAGGCAGTTTTTTGCCGAATTTCGTCTCTATTTGCCCGAATAAATGTACTGCTAGTAAGGAATGTCCGCCTAAGTCGAAAAAGTTGTCTTTAATGCCAATGGGTTGGACGCGTAAAACTTCTTCCCAAATCTGGACAAGTTCTTGTTCTAACTGATTGCGGGGAGCAACAAAGTTTTCTTTGGAATCTGGTTTTGCTAAGTCAGGCGCTGGAAGGACGCTGCGGTTTACTTTACCGCTAGGAGTCAGGGGCAAGGCTTCCAACAACACAAAAGCGAAGGGTACCATATACTCAGGCAGCTTTTCTCTAAGAAAGCGACGCAAGTCACTTAAGCTAAGTGCTGAACCTTCATTGGAAACAACATACGCTACCAAGCGTTTTTCGCCGCTGGCATCTTCACGCGCAACGACCACAGTCTGAAGTACAGATGGGTGTTGGCTCAGGACAGCCTCTATCTCTCCTAATTCTATGCGAAATCCCCGTATTTTTACTTGATAATCACTGCGTCCGATGAACTCAATGCTACCATCAGGTAAAAAGCGGGCTAAGTCCCCAGTTTTATATACGCGTGCCCCTTCTTTTGGGCGAAAAGGGTCGGGAATAAATTTTTCATTTGTTAATTCTGGGCGGTTGAGATAACCTCGCGCCAGTCCTAAACCACCAATGTGCAGTTCCCCAGGCACGCCAATGGGAACTGGTTGCATATGAGAGTCTAGCAGATAAATTTGTGTGTTAGCAATTGGGCGACCGAGAGGGACAATTTTTACCCGCTCATCCTGTTGTGCGGGAATCGGATAGGTGGCGACAATCCCACAGGTTTCTGTTTGACCAAACATATTGATTAATCGTGCCTTATGCTTGAAGCCAAACGTCCATTGAGTGGGAATATCAGACATCAATGGTTCGCTCGCAGAAACAATCAAGCGCAATTTGTTGTCTAATAGTGCTTGTCTTGTTCTTGGTTCTAAACCAGCCAGTGTATGAATACAGTTGCGCCAGTAAGAGGGAACGATATCAATAACTGTGACATCGTATTGTTTGATTGCCGTAAACAGCGCTCTTGGGTCTGTTCTCTGTTCGGAAGTCGCAATTTTTACAGTAGCGCCAGCAGCCAGAGGCACCATTAATTGCCTAACGGAAGACGAGAAAGCAATGGATGCTGTATGCAAATACACATCTTCTGCTGTGATACCTAGCGCACGCCCCATAGCTTGCGCGTAGTGACACAAATTAGCGTGTGTAACTTGAACCCCCTTGGGCTTTCCGGTTGACCCAGAGGTGTAAATTACATAAGCTAAGTTGGCAGCTGTTGCTGTTTGGTTTAAGTTTTCTTCTGAGTGTTGGGCAATTGATTGCCAATCTCTATCAAAGCAAACGACTTGCGCTGTATGTTCGGGAAGTTCTGTTATCAAACACTCCTGAGTCAACAACACCAAAGGTTGAGAGTTTTGCAACATGAACGCCAAGCGCTCTTTAGGGTACGATGGGTCTAAAGGCACGTAAGCTCCACCCGCTTTGAGAATCGCCAACAGTCCCACGACCATTTCTAGGGAGCGTTCCACAAAGATGCCAACCAGTACCTCTGGACCAACTCCCAAAGTCTTTAGGTACTGCGCCAGTTGATTAGCAAGGGCGTTCAACTCCAGGTAAGTCAGTTGCTGGTCTTCATACATCACCACCACATTGTTTGGAGTACGCTCTACCAGTTGTTCAAACAACTCATGGATACACTTATCCTGGGGATAGTTGGTATCAGTATCGTTCCACTCATACACTAACTGGTGACGCTCGGCTGCTGTTAGCAGTGGTAACTCGCTAATATGCTGCTGTGGGTTAGCAATAATTCCTGACAACAATGTCTGGAAATGCCCACTCATTCGGCTTATAGTGCAAGCATCAAACAGATCAGTGTTGTATTCCCACAACCCTTGCAGTCCTTGTTCTGTTTCCGTAATTGACAGTGTTAAATCAAACCTGGAGGTGACGTTATCCCAATCGTAGGGAGTTAAGGTTAGTCCTTGCCCCTCGAATGTTTGTCGCGGTGTATTCTGTAAGACAAACATTACCTGGAACAGGGGATGATACGAGAGCGATCGCTCTGGTTGGAGTTCATCAATCAACTTGTCAATCGGCAAATCCTGATACGCGTAGGCGGACATTGCCACATTTCGCACCCTTTGCAACAATTCCCGAAAACTGGGATTGCCTGCCATATCAGTACGTAGTACCAGGGTATTGACAAAAAATCCAATCAGATGTTCTAGCTCAGACAAATTTCGACCCGCTATTGGAGAACCGACCAAAATGTCTTCCTGTCCAGTATATCGGTACAATTGGGTTTGGAAAGCGGCTAGCAAGGTCATGTACAGTGTCACACCCTCTTGCTGTGACAATGTGGACAGTGCTTGCGATAAACTTTCGCTTATGACGAAGGATTGCTTTGCACCTTGGTAAGTCTGCACTACTGGACGTGGTCTATCAGCAGGCAATTCCAATACTGGATTTGCACCCACAAGTTGCTGTTTCCAATACTTGAGTTGTTTTTCTAGCACCTCCCCAGAGAGCCATTGACGTTGCCAAACGGCAAAATCTGCGTACTGGATGGGTTGTTCGGGTAGAGGATTGGGCTTTGCATTCAAGAACGCTTCGTAAAGGGTTGTCATCTGCTCAAATAAAATGCTCATCGACCAGCGATCAGCGGCGATGTGATGCATGACCAACAGCAGGATGTGCTTTTGAGGCGACAGCACCAGCAAGCTCCCGCGTAGCATCAAATCTGATGTTAAATTAAAGGGGCGTTGCGCCTCATGTTGTAAGGTCTGTTGTATTTGGGTGGTGCGTTGGCTTGGCGGACAATCCTTCAGCTCAATTACCCGTAGTTCGACTGACCGAGGCTCACTAATCACCTGCACCGGGTTGCCATCCGGTGCAAGAAAGTTAGTTCGCAATGCTTCGTGGTGCGCAACAATGGCATCCAGAGACTGCTGTAGTACCGCCACATTCAGGTCGCCTTGCAGCTGCAAAGTCTTAGTAACGTGATATGCTGAATCATTAGTCTCTAACTGTGCTAAAAACCACAGTCGCTGCTGGGCAAAAGATAGGGGAGCTGCTTGAGTCTTAGTTCTTTTGGAAATGGTATGCTGTCTTTTGACATCAGCACTTTTATTTTTAAATTCTAGCTCTGGTATTTCTTTTTTAATTGGTGAAACAGGGGCAATCTTTTTGCTGGTATCATCCATATATTGTCATCCTTGATTGCTATTACCTAGTCAACAGAACATAGCCACCCGTATATACATTTTTCCAGTCTTCAGCACCCAAGTATGCTAGTCAGAAAAATTACTTATACCACAGTCAAATCGCTTTCTTTACTTCTCCTCACTGCCATAGAATAACTCATGCCAGGTGATTGGCATTTTTATTGAGTTGGTCATACGTGAGTGTTTCAGTCTTGCTTTTGACGGCAATTGAGTTGGGATAGTTGTTGACTTGTTGTTCAAAACGAATGGTATTGATTACTCAAGATCTTCTTTTTTGAATTGAATAACGATTGTAAATGGCTGTTGTTGCCAAAAAAGCAAAAGAAGTGGTGTTGAAGGATTGTTCATTGATATCCCGAGAATTATGAGTGATTCTTTTAGCTCGCTCTACAAGCGTAGCTGTTTGAATAAAAAAGACCATTCTGATTAACATATGTGCAACTAATTGCTTCAGATTAAAGCTAAGAAAATACAATTTCCTATTAATTGCAACAAGTTATTTTGGATGGTCACTGGTATATAATTTATAATCCTGGGATTATAGAGTATGTTTTAGTTGACTAGATTGCCGCGATTATGCTGTACCCCTTCGATGTGGCTCTAGTTAGAAACATAGATACACTGTCCGTCTTTTGATCATACATATTTTGCTTTTTACAAAGTATTTTATTTTGTAACTACAAAATACTTTGTAATTGGTTTGTACCTAAACTATATTAAGACTTATTAAGTAAGTTGATTGCTATGATTTAGCAGTTTTTATAAAATCTTTATCTTATCTTTAAAAAAATATAGAGCGATTGTTACTTGCATAAAACACACGCGTACGCTAAAGCTAGGGCAAAGAACAGCCTCTACAAACAATTGGTTGCTTGCAGCTTCTCCACTCTATCGGCAGTTTACCGTTGATTATAGCTGCGGTTTTGCTATTACAAGCTTGAAATTCGTGAAGAAATTCCCTTATAAGCGAAATACCTGAAAAAATAAAAAATAGCCTTTGGGTAGAAGAGCCTAACATCTTAGTGAGTTTTTTGCTAATCAGTATTGTTAGTTGTAAAAGCAGAGTTTTTGTTTTACCATCATTTTCTGAGCTTAATTTCTTCAGGAGTTTCGTGAATTTCTGCTGCTGGTATAAAAGAAGAACCGGCGATTTCCCCCTCGCCATTGCCACTCGTCGTCATGCGATCAAACAGGCGATTCATCTCGCGTTGCAATAGGGAAATTTCACGGAACGGATCGCCCCGGAAAGGGTCGAAACGCATTATTGCCATATTTCCTACCTCCGATATCTATCAAAAGCAAGATTTACAATGCTCTTGCTTCAACTTCAAGCTATCAAAGGCAAAAAGTTTGCTCCTCAACCAACTGGATGAGTTTATGTTTCCAATTAAATGTATATTCAATTACAAAAGTTTTGGAGTTATTTATTGCGTTTTGCTAATAGTTATTACGTTAATTAGATAGTTTCTTCCTACATACATCCTCATCCAATCAGCGGAAATTACGCTGATTCTTTTGATAGAGGTAGCAAATGCATCCACTTGTCAAGATGTAAATGACCTTTAGAGGTGGATGAAAATGGCTAAAGTCAATCCAATCCAATTACAAAAACATCTGAAAGGTGTTGACTATCCGGCTAGTAAAGAACAATTGATTCAACACGCTCAAAAGCAAGGCGCTGACGATAATGCTATTTCAGTGTTGCAGCAAATACCAGATCAGGAGTACGAGACTCCAACTGATGTCAGCGCGGCTGTAGGCGACATTGAGTAGGATAATATGTCAAACTGGCTGGGAATAATCTCCAGATTTCCCGCCAGTCTTACTAACCAACCTAATTGATTCAATTTGAATCGACTTTTCTAAAGCTTTCGCCATATCATACAACGTCAGGGCGGCAACAGAAACCGCAGTTAAAGCTTCCATTTCGACTCCAGTTTCAGCTTTAGTTCTGACTGTTGCTTGAATTTGATAACCAGGTAATTGTGGATCAGGTGTGATCTGCACTTCAATTTTTTGCAGTGGTAAAGGATGACACAGAGGAATCAAAGAAGCTGTGTGTTTGGCTGCCATAATCCCAGCTATCTTTGCAGTTGCTAACACATCCCCTTTGGGGCTATTCCCTGCTTGAATAGCCGCGAAGGTTTCTGCTAACATCCTGACTCTGGCTGCGGCTACTGCTTGGCGAACAGTGGGGGTTTTTCCAGACACATCCACCATCTGAGCCTGACCCTGGTTATCCAGATGGCTTAAGTTAGCAGATAAAATTTCAGAATTTTCTTGCATTATTTAGAAAGGGTGTGCTAGTATTAGATTCTGACAGGGGCGTGTAGCTCAGTGGACTAGAGCACGTGGCTACGGACCACGGTGTCGGGGGTTCGAATCCCTCCTCGCCCGTTTTTATAGAAAGGCAAAGCGTGTTCACCAAAAGCTGTACCTATCGGGGTATAGCCCTTGGGAAAGCGAAGGTAATTTCGCGTATCTACATTTTAGTTTCTAGGTATCTTTCAAGGCATAAGCATCTTGACCGCGACCGAGAGCAAAGCGCATAGAGCTGGGCAAATCTTTGCTGGACAAGGTCAGAAAGATGAAAACACTTAACAATGTCAAACCAGCACTTAGACCAAACATATTTCTATAGCCAATATATTCAGCAACAGAACCAAGAGTAGGACCTGCGATCGCAATCCCGACATCCATTCCCATTAGACATATAGCAAATATCTGCCCCCGTTCATAAGGTTGCGCACGATCCACCATCATAGCAGCAATCATGGGAATCAGAATGCCAGAACCAGCCCCCTCAATCATTGCTGCAAACAAGAAAGCAGCAGGACTGTTAGCTAGCCACAGAAGTGACATTGACAGGGTGTAAAAAACTAAACTCAGGGTAATAAACAAACCACGACCAAGGCGATCGCTTGCTTTCCCAGTGAATATTCGTACACCAAAACTGGCAACTGCGCCTACTGTATAAAACAACCCGGGATTCAAATTTACCCCTGTTGATTTCATAAACAACGGGACAAAGGTGTGTAAAGCACCAAAAGCCAAACCAACCAGCAACATGATTATGGCTGGAGTTCTCACCCTGGGGCTACTCACAATTTGCCAAAATTGACTCTTCCTAGTATCACCTTGTTGTGTTAATACTGGTGGGTTAACGATTGCCAAGATTCCCAAAAATCCAACAAAAGCCAATTCAGCAGTGATCAGAAATAAAATCTGGTTCCCAACCCCAGCTTGCAAATATCCGCCTAAAGCTGGTCCAATTGCTACCCCAATTGGATTGACTAAACTCATGTACCCAATGATTTCACCCCGCTTTTCCAGGGGGGCGATATCAGCCACCAAGGCATTGAAACCAGTAGTAAAAGCAGCGATACTGATGCCATGAAAGACACGCAGGAGTATCAGCAGGGGAATAGATTTGATCGACAAGTAGCCAAGGGGTGCGACAGCAGCCACCAGCGTACCGATAAGCAACACAATTTTGCGACCTCGCCGATCCGCCAAGCGTCCCAACAAAGGGCGAAATAACAACAGTCCGATGGCAAAACTGCCCAGCACAATCCCAATTTGCTGCTTTGTTGCCCCTACAGACTCAATGTACAGTGGTAGCGTTGGCAGTAACGAAGCCAAGCTAGACCAGAACAGTAAACCTGCTGCAAATAAAACCAGCAGGTTGTTCCGCAATTGGGTATCGATTGTGCGAGACATATTCACAGCAGATGCAACTTAATGTATGTTAGCTTTGTTTAACCTTGTACCAGTAAATACAATTAAATACAATGATAGCTCTTTCTAAAGAGATACCTCACCCAGCAGATTTAGACGCGCACTTATGATAGTTTGTCAAATTTATTACTAAAACTTCTATCTACTGTAGTGTGAGAAACTGTTGTGTAACAAAGCAGTTGTATTTGATTTGTGAACTTGGCTTGTGAACAAGGAACCACAAAGGACACAGAGGAAAGAAAATCGAGAAAATTTGACCAAGAAAGAACTCACGAGTCAGGAGCGAGAAGTCAGAATGACGAGTGTGCGACACTTCGATAAGTATTAGGGTACTTACCGCCCCCACCAAATCAAACATTTGGTGGTCAACAATAACCTGGTGGGTTCAAGCCCCCACTGCAAGCATTGCTGAATTTTGAATTCTGACTCCTTCTTGTTGACAACTCCATTAGGATTGCTATTAGGACTTACCCATTGACCTAATCAGAATTATGTCTATTTAAACCCACCTTCTGTATTAGAATAAATACATCTTTTTGCTGAGAAAGGGAGTACCTATTTTGGTGAGTATCAAAGCTTTTTCAGTAGTTTGTACAAGCACGTTGTTACTCGGATTAGGTGTTAATCAAATAGCGTCTGCTTCTTCCTTTAATCCGACACCTTTATTTGACAACATTGCTAGCTACACTACTACTATTACCGGAGATAATAATCTAGCTGATATTTACTATCCTAATCCAACAGACTTAAAAACAAGCAATTATTCCTTTCCAGTAGCAGTATTAGTACAAGGTGCACTAGTTGACAAATCATATTACTCTAATTACGCTCAACAAGTTGCAAGCTATGGATTTGTAGTATTAGTGCCAAACAGCAAGCGTGCAAGTCCAACATTTGGCGAAGCATTATTACCCCAAACTAGCCAAATTGATACAGCTTTACAACAAATTGTAGTTGAAAATAAGAATGCTAGTTCACCAATTGTAGGCTTGCTGGATACAGAGAAAATAGGATTATTGGGTCATTCGTTAGGCGGCGCCGTAGGATTATCTGCAATTGGAAATTTATGCGTGACACCAACACTTTGTCCGGGTTCTTTCTCACGACCCAAACAAATTCTAGCAGGAGCATTCTTTGGTGCTAATCTTCGCGATGAAAATGATGTTTATCTTCCTATTAACAATGATGGAATACCAGTTGTGCTTTTGCAAGGGGATCGTGATGGCAGAGCGCTACCAATACGTGCTAGTTTAACTTATGACAAAATTAAAAATCCACCGGCTGCACTGATTAATATCAAAGGTGCTAATCATTTTAGTATCACAAATACAAATAATCCTGCTGGTGCAATTCCTGACCCTATAGATGCCACACTTAATCAAGATGTAGCTATTGAAACAATTGCACGTTGGAGTGGTTTGTTTTTACGTGCAAGTCTTCTTAATGATAAAGACGCTTTTAATTATGTTTATTCCACAGGTGATGCTGCTGACCCCAATGTGACAGTAGAGAGTAAACGTGTTCCTGAATCGGCATCGATTGCACCTTTGAGGATATTGTTTGCTTATTTTACGATGACTCAACTACGAAAAAGAATAAATAAATCAAAACGTCATTTCAAAAGCAATGCCTAAAACAGGGGAGCATCCCAATTTTACACACTTGCCATTTTGCCCTCACCCCCAACCCCTCTCCCAAATGGGGAGAGGGGAGTCAAGTCCTACTCTTATTCCCCGAATCCCGCTCTTGAGAAGGGGTTAGGGGATGAGGGTAAGTAAGGTTTTTGCTTGCTTTGGGATGCTCCCTAAAACAGTCCTTGTTACAATATCGAGAGCAGAAAGCCCATCGGCTTTTAGCCGTGGGATGAATGCGTTGCACCTTCAGGTGCAGTCTATCTTGTCTTTTGATTAGCTATATACTTTTTAATTGTTTCACTTGAAGCATCTCCAGCAGTACCACAAAAATAACTTCTAGTCCACATTGAAGGCAGTTTAAGCAAGTATGGAAATTCTTGTCTAAGGATTCTTGATGTATATCCTTTTAATCGAAACATTATTTGGTCTGGTGCTAAAGTAGGCGGACAACAAAGAAATAGATGAACGTGGTCTTCCATAATTTCAAGAGCTAGGATCTCACAATCTAGCTCTTTCGTTTTTTCATAAAGCAATTCTTCTAGTCGTTTTGCAACTAGTCCGTATAATACTTTTTTTCTTCTTTTTGGTATCCATACGAAATGATAGTTAATCAACGTGACTGACGTTGTTTTGTGCCTATACTTGTCAAGCATATATAAAAATCGTGTAAACTTGTGGTCAATAGCTTGTATCTATCAACCATATTATGTTAGATTAATTTTACAGAAAATACAAGGAGGTGAGTGAGCGCGTGTTAGTTCTAGAATACAAAGCAAAAGCTAATAAAGCACAATATCAAGCAATTGAAGAATCTATTAAGACTACTCAATTTGTTAGAAATAAGTGTTTGCGTTATTGGATGGACTCTTCTAAAGAGGACAGTATTAATAATGCTGCTATTAGCCGATATTCAACAGTACTACGCGCTAACTTTCCCTTTGTTGCAGCACTTAATTCAATGGCAGTACAAGCTGCTGCCGAGAGAGCATGGCTTGCTATTTCTCGATTTTACGATAACTGCAAAAAAGCTAAACCAGGGAAGAAAGGATTCCCACGTTTTCAACATGACAACCGTTCTGTTGAATACAAAACTAGTGGATGGTCACTACACCCAACAAAGCGTAGAATCACTTTCACTGATAAAAAAGGCATTGGTGAACTCAAGCTAATGGGCAAATGGGACATACACACGCATCCTGTTAAGTCCGTTAAACGAGTTCGGATTGTCCGTCGTGCTGATGGGTACTATGTCCAATTCTGTGTTGATGTGGAATGCAAGGAAACGGTTCAATTTACAGGTCAAGAGATTGGTTTAGATTTTGGATTGGAACACTTCTATACCGACTCAAACGGATACCATGAACCCAATCCTCGTTTTTTGCGTAAAACCGAGAAACAAGTTAAGCACGTTCAACGAAGAATATACAAAAAGGAGAAAGGTAAGAACGGTAGAAAGAAGGCTCGAAACCGATACGCACGTAAGCACCTGAAGATAAGTAGACAACGTACCGAACACGCCAAATCGAGGGCGCGTCACGTCATGCGGTCTAACGACTTATGCGTCTACGAAAACTTGCAGGTTAAAAATATGGTGCGTAACCACCATCTAGCAAAAAGCATTAATGACGCTGGATGGAGACAGTTTCGGAGCTATCTAGAATACTTTGCCCAAAAGTATAGGAAGGTAGCACTTGCTGTGGAACCACACTATACCTCACAGGAGTGTCCAAAATGCGGCACGATGGTTAAGAAATCGTTGTCAACTAGAACGCACACTTGCAAATGTGGTTGTGTTCTGCAACGTGACTATGCGGCTGCAATCAATATACTTCGTAAGGGCAAAGAAAAAATTGCTACCTCAGGGCATGGGGAAAGCAAGCCGACTTCTAAGAAGAAGGCAAGAAACGCTAGGGGAGTTGGAAGCTCTACTCATGTTGGTGCAAACCTGCATAAGCAACTTCCGACGTTGAGCCTAGAATCCCACGGCTTTTTGTGAAGATGAGCGAAGCGAAATCTTCATAGCCGTGGGAGTGTCAATGAAACATCCAGTATAAGTGTCGAGGTCACACTTGGCGCTCGGTTGGCTTGGTAGTTGCTCTGTTCGTCCGAACCCCCTAAATAGAGACAGCGTCAATTATCCACCTTTGAAAACCCCAGGTAATTAGCGATCGCTCCTTCTGCCTTGCTTTTCCCTTAAAGCATTTATTTTTCACTTTGTCAATGCGTAAGCCCTAGCTATGTAGAAACCTTTATTAAGAACTCAGCCGGGGATGTAGCATTTGTTATTTTCCTTTGGCTGGTAGCCGTATTTCCGAATGTTCCGGTAAATACCATTTGTGGGCGATCGCCGCCAGTTGATCTAACACTACGATTAGGTCTTGTGCTTTTTCCGTGAAACCGTAAGTCACTTGAGGCGGGATTGTTGGCTCATAATCGCGGTAGATTATTTCTGCCTCCTCAAGCATTCGTAATCTCTCAGTGAGAACTTTTGAGGAAATACCTTCTATCTGGCGTTTTAGCGCACCAAAGCGCGTGGGTCCTTGCTGCCGCAAAATCCAAAGAATGTAGAACGTCCAAGGTCCACCTAGTAGGTTTAATAACGTGCCGACAGGGCAACTGGCAGGTTCTTTAAACAGAGTCATAGTTTCTTGGTAGTGTCGTGGTTACTTCAAAGTACCTACTTTACTTTTTCAACTAGTAACTTATAGTAACTAATAGAACGAAACAAGACGTGCACCTGCTTAGGTCAGTTTGTTTTTGCAACATACCCTTATAGTCTCGGCTAGAAGCTTGTGAGTCAAGGAAATCACAGGCGAAACACTGAATATCCAAAGCATTAGATTTCACTAGAACATAGGCGAACTCAGTAAAAACTCCGCAGTTACAAACTGAAGGAGTGGTTCGATTGCGCGTTGACAAGCACAGTTGTGCATTTGCAGAGCATGGAAATTCACACAAACAATCAGGAGTTCAACACATGAAATTCGTAAAAAATTTGTCAATCGCTATTGTCAGTGCTGGATTCATGGTTTTGGCAGCCGCCGCTCAAGCCAAGTCGGTAAGCTTAGAATACGACCGTAATATTGGTAGCCCTGGGTTTGGTTCTGGGCAGCTCTTTCTACCCCAAGGCATAGATGTGCAGGAAGGGACTGGGAATGTCTTTATCAGTGATTCTGAAAACGATCGCGTCTCAGTATTTGATCAAAACGGTAATTTTGTTAAAGCTATTGGCGGTATCGGTAGCGGGCTGTTCGACGAGACAGCAGACTTAGCATTCGACAAGTTGACTGGAAACCTTTATGTGGGTGATGTTAAAAACAACCAAATCGATGTTTTGGATGCTGATGGAAACTATTTGAAGTCCTTTGGCTCATTTAGCCCTCAAATTGAGGGTAGACGGTTTTATGGGCCTGGTGGCGTCGCATTCGATGCTGTAGGAAACTTTTATGTAGCTGATTATACTCTTGATACTATCAAGGTATATGATAGAGACGGTAATCTGATCAAAACAATTGGTAGCTCTGGCACTGGAGCGGGACAGTTTCAGGGACCCTCAGGTTTATCAATCTCTGAAAAATCTGGAAATATCTACGTAACCGATCAGCTCAACAACCGCTTTCAAGTTTTAGACCCTCAAGGTAATCCTCTGTTGGTCGTTGGCGGCGAAGCAGGTAGCGGACGCGGGCAGTTAAATGGACCAGTTGCGATAGAGGTGGATGATGAAGAGAATATCTATGTGGGTGACACTATCAACAACCGTATCCAGGTATTCGATAAAAACGGTAATTATCTGACTGAATTTGGCACAGGTGTTCCTAACGCCACGCCAGAACCGCTTGCACCAGGAGCATCGTTACCCGAACCAGGGCAGTTTAATTGGACTGTGGGCGCACACTACGACAATGGGAAACTTTATGTGAGCGATTTCTTTAACAGTCGTGTTCAGGTGTTGAACGTTAAAGGTAAAACCTCAATACCTGAACCTACCTCCGTGTTAGGTTTAGGGTTGCTTGGACTTGGGGCTGCTGTTCTATTGCGGAAAAATAGACAGCAAAAGGCAGCTATGAGTTTAGACGAACTTGAAAAGACTGGTGTTTAGTGATTTTTTGAACAGCAAGTTGGCATTAAACCTCTTGCGCGAATCAAATTATAGCGGTTCTCAATTGAATAGATTGCAGTTCTAATTTTCTTGTGGGACAGGTGAGGACACCTGTCCTCTAGATTAACCTGAGTTCGACAAACCTCACCCTCCCAACCTCCCTCTACGGTGTACACACAAGTCATGAAATGATTCAAAACTCTTGACTCTACGCGCGCCAAACCTCACCCTGCCCTATCGGGCATCCCTCTCCTTCACAAGGAGAGGGAAAGATTTTAGTGTCGCTAAAAGCGAGGATGAGGTAAGAAGTGAGATGTGTGTACACCGTAGCCCCTAAGAGGGGAGGGTTAAAAAGAGGTGGAGAGGGGTTTGGGGTGAGGTCTGCTTTGAATGATGTCGAACTCAGGTTAGATTAGGGCGGGCAAGATGCCCACCCCACAAGAGCTATATTGTATACAACACCAGAACCGCTATATACTTAGTGCTATTTGTGCAAGAAGTCTATTAGTTTACACTTTTTGTGACCACCTCACGAACACGATAAATGGGGCGTCCTTGGGATTCATGGTAAGTACGCATGAGCAACTCTGCTAACAGACCAAAGCAAAACAACTGTACTCCAGTGACTAGCAACAGAACCGCTAAAATCAGCAGAGGGCGATCGCCAATATCCTGATGAAAAGCAAATTTGACAAAAGTCAAGTAAATTCCAATCGCCCCACCCGAAGCCATAGAAACCAAACCCCACAGCCCAAAAACGTGCATCGGGCGTGTGAGGAACTTTTTCATAAACAAAATCGTTAACAAATCCATCAACACTCGGAACGTCCGCCATATTCCATACTTGCTGCGACCAAAGCGACGGGCGTGGTGACGCACGGGCATTTCTGTAATTATTGCTCCTTCAATATATGCTAAAGCTGGAAGAAAGCGATGCAGTTCTCCATAAAGATTCATATCTGCTACCAGTTCCGCGCGATATGCCTTGAGTGAACAACCATAGTCATGAATATTTACGCTCGTGGTTCGCCTAATTAACCAGTTGGCAATTTTGGAAGGAAGTAACCGATTCAAAGCACCGTCTTGTCGATTTTTCCGCCAACCACTCACCAAATCGTAGCCTTCTTCCAGCTTTGCCAAGAGCATGGGTATATCTGCTGGATCATTCTGGAGATCGGCATCCAAAGTGACGATCGCTTTACCCAAGGCATAATAAAACCCAGCAGCCATCGCCGCAGTTTGACCGTAGTTGCGACGCAAAATTACCGCTTTTAAATCATTGCGGATTTCTGCTTGTTCTTTAAGAAACTGTGCTGAACCATCTTTGGAACCATCATCCACACAGATGATTTCATAACTCAAGTCAGTAGCAGATAATGTGGATGCGATCGCCTCCAGCAAATGAGGCAAACTTTCCACTTCATTATGCACCGGCACCACAACCGAAACATCCGGGACAACCAATGATATCGCTTCATTTTGCCCAGCAAGCCCATTAGAAACCAGTCCACTCCTCATATTCCTCTCTTATCCTCAGCGTTGTTGAGGTTCGTAACTCTTGACCACTCTTCCAGCACCGCGCAGTTGCTGGTAATATGACTGACAAATCTCATCTTCTTGTTCCGAAAGAGAGTCAATGGCAATCCCATTACGCCCTTTATCTTTCCCGGAACTATGGATGTAACAGCCATTCCCTAAATAGAGTCCCACATGAGTTGCTTTTTGGGAACCAAAGAACACGAGATCACCTGGCTGTAATTCTGTCATAGGAATCGGTTGGGTGAAAGCTTCCTGCTGATAAGCATCTCTGGGTATGCGAATACCCACCGAGGCGAACGCCGCTTGCATCAGTCCCGAACAATCGTAATTTGGTCCTACCGTACCACCCCAAAGGTAATAATTTGGCTGTTGCATAGCTTTTTGGGTAAACGCTATCACGTCTGGCAATCGTTTTTTAATCTCAGATTCAACAAAATTTTTCGCTTTATAAGGTACAGTGCATGGTTGTAACAAACTCAAATCTGAAAGCGACAGCCATCCTGGATAGTCATCCTCAGACAAACACACCTCAACTGCACAATCCTGGTAGTTTGATGTCACCCACAAATGTCGCCCAGTTGCAGCTTGAGTTGCCAATCGGTCACAACTGGGAGAATCATATATGTTCAGGTCAGCTAGGCACTGGTACTCACCCGATTTGAAATTTTGTATTTTGAATTCTAGATTAGAGGACATCTTTGAACAACAATGAATTTCTTCAATAAAGACGAACAACTTGAAAATCTTGGTAATGGCATTTTAGAAGCAACTTGGGCAGCATTTCCAACTTTAGCCCGCAACCAAATTGCTTTGACTTGGATTGTCTATGACCCCCCTGTACTCGTAAACACGGGTGGCGCTTTAACTCCAGATGCTTTTTGGAACCACCCAGTCCGTGGTTTCACTTATCGGGGAGTGGAACGAATTTATCCCGCGAGTGTGGTGAAACTGTTTTACTTAGTAGCGGTTAATGAGTGGCTGGAGAAAGGCATGATTTCCACTTCAAAGGAGTTGGAGAGAGCCATGCGTGATATGATTGTTGATTCCAGCAATGATGCTACCAGTTTAGTTGTAGATATCCTGAGTGGAACGACTTCCGGTCCAGAATTATCACTAGGACCGTTTGAGACGTGGAAGCAGCAGCGCAATATCGTTAACCGCTATTACCAGTCTCTAGGTTGGTCGGATATGGAAACGATAAATGTCTGCCAAAAAACCTGGTGTGATGGACCTTATGGACGCGAACGGGCTTTTGTGGGAGAGTTGCTAGAGAATCGCAATATGCTGACGACAAATGCTACGGCTAGATTGCTACACAGTATTGTTGGTGGTGTAGCGGTGTCGAGTGGGCGATCGCAAGCTATGATGACTTTGATGAAACGCAGTCTTCAGCCGGATGATTTGCCAAAAGATGTTGAGGAAGACCAAGTGATAGGCTTTTTGGGTGGTGCGCTTCCCAAAGAAGCACAAATTTGGTCTAAGGCAGGTTGGACAAGTCAAGTCCGCCATGATGCTGCGTATATAGAAATACCAGATAAGCGTCCTTATCTGTTAGTGGTATTTACTGAGGGCAAAGGAAATGCTAAAAACCGCGATATTTTGCCTTTGGTCTCAAAGCTGGTTGCTGAAGCAGTTGGCAGTTTAGGTTAGTTGGTTTATCAAGGTGTTAACGGGGAGCTTGCATTAGTGGCTCCTCGACCACAAGACTATAAGGATTTTTTGGTAATTCTTCTTGAATATAATCTTTTAATTATATTACGGTTCATCAAAAGTGTATGTAAATCTTTTAACGGATGAAGATTAAACAAAAGAAATATCAAATAATTAGTAACAAATTGGCTTTTCAAATATCCAAACTAGCTGTTAAATAGGAATCATCATTGTTGTAGTGGTTATATGGGCTACTGCCCTGTTGAAAAAACTGAGATAGGAGGTTTTGGTATTGCAGGTGCTAGCTTTACGTCGGATACTAAATAAGGCGCAAACCTACTTGCAAAAAGCAACGCTTATGCGTTTCAAAACACAGAGGAAACAGCAGTTTAAAATAGCAGCAGGTTACGAGGATTCTTAACTGATTCCTCTTGTTGAATGCCGCGTCTTTGACTAGCTCCTGTTATTTTTAAAACTAGGGACTGTATTTGATGCTAAAGTAATTGCGGTATCAGTAAATCTTTAACCAAGAATATCCAGGGTAAAATATTCAATTCTGCTTACAAAGTAAATCTACTCAACTAAGTCAACCGTCATCATGAAAATAATTGACCCCTCTAGTGAAGTCAGTAATACCGGGGCGAAGTCATCTGACTACCGTCTCGGTTTAGTGATGGAACAAAAACTTGGTCATATCACACACACCCAAAATCTTGAGCGGTGGCTAAGTGATGATAACAGCATTCAACCTACTTGGTTAAAGGTCCCTGGTCAAGCTAATGATTTTTGGCAGAAAGTACCTACTATCACCTTAAAGGATAGTGGACGGGCATGGAAATTGGTGAGTGGTGCACTGCGAGAGCAGAATTTTGACTGCTTGTATTATCACACACAAGCGACAACTCTATTAAGTTTGGGTATCATACAACGTATTCCGACAATCATCTCCCTTGATGCCACTCCAATTAATTTTAGTAGTGTTGCAGAAGTCTACAGGGAGCAGCCGTTACATACTAAGCTATTTGGCAAGCTGAAGTTTGAATGGTTTCGCAGAATATTTGAGAGTGCAGCAGCTCTTGTGACGTTCTCTCATTGGGCAAAGAACAGCTTAGTTAATGACTACGGTATTGCATCGGATAAAGTTACAGTCATTCCTCCTGGCGTAGACCTTTCTTACTGGCATCCAACAGTAAAACCAGCAGCAAAAGATGGTGTGTTGCGGTTGTTGTTTGTGGGTGGAGATTTTGCACGTAAGGGTGGTGAGGTGCTACTAAAAGCCTTCAACTCAGGATTAAGCGATCGCTGTACATTGGATATTGTCACCAAAGATGAGATCCCTGAGTTAGTTGGTTCTTCTGTGCGGGTACACAAAGGTCTGACGCCTAACAGCCCACAGCTACGACAACTTTACACTGAAGCCGACCTGTTCGTATTTCCGACCTTCGGTGACTGCACGCCAATAGTCGTCATGGAGGCGATGGCATCCGGTTTGCCAGTTCTGGCGACGGATGTGGGTGCGTTAGCAGAGCAAGTAGAAGATGGCACAAATGGATTTTTAGTTCCGCCTCACGATCCTAGCGCCATTGTAGAAGCTGTTAGTACTTTGGTAAATAACCCTCAACGCCTCGTTGCTATGGGAGTTGCTAGCCGCACAAAAGCAGAAAAATTTTTTAACGGCGAACATAATTACAAAGCTTTGATAGCTTTAATGAAGCAATGTGTACAGCAGTAGTCTAGTTGATTTGGATACACCAGACAGCAAAAAAATTTGGGGAATATAGCGCTTCTCGTTTGGATCAACTACAGATTCATCTGTGTCCATCTGGAGGACACTGCCTTGCGGTGAGACCAGTGCTGCAGGAGGGCTTCCCGACCTAGGCAACTGGCGTTCGCGAAGCGTGCCGAAGGCATACCCGGAGGGGGGTTCCCCCCGTTGTGGCAAGTGTCCGTTGTCCATCTGTGGTTCTTATTTCTTGATGTATTGCACTTAACTGATAACCGCTATATGCAGCTAGCCTACCCCCATGATGAATTATTAATTAGGAATTTGATTGAATGCGGCGTCTTTGAGCAGCTCCTACGATTTTTAAAGCTATGGACTCTATTTGATGGTAAAGCGATCGCGGCATAAGCCACAGAAAATAAGCAGCAGCTAAGGTGATCAGCGTACGACGTGGTTCTTCCAGTAGGATGCGCCAGTAGGTAGATAGAGCTCGATGGGTGAACTGAATAGCTGTTGTACCGTCTTTCAAAGTGACTGCTCTTCGAGCTAAATGCCGCAGTTGATAAGCCATAGCTATCTTTTCCAACTCAGCCATTGATTCTGAAGGTACGTAAGCGTGTGCTTTTTCCAGCATTCTTTCCCAGGACTTTAACTTTTTCATCAGTTGAGCTGAAAATCCCTGAGAATTGACTCGATACAGTGTCAACGGTTCAGCTATACCCTCAATCAGCCATTTGGTTTTCATCGCAATCCGCAACCAACATTCCACATCTTCGGAAGGGTGCAATTGCCGATCATCATCAAAATAAAAGTTTTCTACCACTCCATAAAGATTATCTTGGAATGCAATATCTTCCAGCGTTTCCCGCCGAATCACAGGTACCGAACCATTCCCAATTGGGGTACGACAAAGCAAATCAAGCGGAGTAATTCCCTTGAGCTTGGTGATCTGATAAATACCTAAAGGTTCCCCTAATTCATCGATAAAAGCAGAACGACAAAAACTCACCCCTACTGCTGGTGAGTTCTCCAGATGTTCAATATGTTTTGCTAGCTTTTCTGGTGTCCATAAGTCATCTGCATCTAAGAAAGCCAAATATTCTCCTTGAGCATTACGGATACCAGTGTTTCGTGCAGCAGCTACCCCCCGATTTTCCTGCCTAATAATTCTAATTCTGTTATCGGTAAATTGTTGACAAATTTCTATACTTTTATCTGGAGAGCCATCATCAATGATAAGCAACTCAAAATTTTTGTAAGTTTGAGCAAGAACTGATTCTACAGTAGCAGCTATATACTTCTCAACTTTGTAAACTGGAATGATAACAGAAATTTTCATAACAAAACCCTATGTCTTTTGAATTCTAGGGAAAACATGACGTGTAGCCCACAATGTAAACAGAGGCAAGAAGATCAGGTGGACTAATAAGACAGATGTTGCTACCCCAATAATTTGCCCGTGAACTCCTATGAAGATTGCAATTGTAAATATTACAGTAAATATAATATTCCAGCGCAGGTCTAGGTAAGGTTTACCAACAGCTACTAGCAACTGGGATGCTGCATCTGCAAAAGGTCGTGGAATTGCCGATAAACAAATCAGTATCACAATTGGAATCGCAGGTGTCCACTTCTGACCAAAAACAATTGGTACGTAAAAATGAGCCAAACTAGCTTGAAGGATAACAAAAGGAACAATGGTAATACTAATTGTTTTTAGACTGTTTAAGTAGGTTCTCTTGAATTCAGACGCTTGGGAACGAACGGCACACAAATGAGGTAAAATTGCTGAATTAATAGCATTGATAAAGCTTAAACTAATTCCTAATCCCGCGTTGAAACCAAAGAAATATATTCCTAATTCTTTAATTCCTACAAAACGACCAACTAGTAAATAATCTAAATTGTTCCTTAAGGTTCTTAATAAGGAAACACCAAGAATATTTTTACCAAAATTTAGAATTTGGCTCCAATTTCTTGTGGTAAATCCTGAACCTAGCCGCCAACTATGACCCTTGTAGTACACTAAAGCCTCTACAGGTGCTATGAAAACTCCGGGCAAGACAAACACCCATACACCCATACCCATAACAGCTAATCCTGCAGATAGTATGCTAGTCGTAATATTTAGACTTGTGTCAGTGATAGCTATAATTTTTAAACGGTTTTCTCTTTGTATCAGAGTTTTTTGGACAACCGATATAGGCCAAATTAAATAAGCAATTCCTGATATAATAATTGGCAAAATAATATCATTAGTTTGATAGAACCAAGCAATAGGGAAAGCCGCAAGGCTTTGAAGAACAAACAAACCGCAAAAAACCACCCAGTTTAACCAATAAGCTGAGTTACATATAGGCTCTAATTCTTCTTCTTCAGTCTGAATAATTTTTGCGCCTATACCTATGTCTGAAAATGTGATGCCAAACTCACGAACTGTCATCACAATTGCTCCCAGTCCATAGTCCTGGGAGGTTAAATATCGCGCACCGATGACAACTAAGCCTAAGCGCAAAACTCTGTAGATTATCTCTGAAATAGTTAGCCAGCCAACATTGCGAACGAATTGGCTGGAGAGTTTTTTCTTAATAAAGGTTATCACGGGATTAATTGAACTCCCTACTATTCTTTAAAAGAACAAAAAGTAACATTTTCGTCACTGTTTGCTACTATACCAGTCCTCAATGATTTCTGAAAATCTTTCTTTTTGCTCTTTTTGCTGTTTTTGCTCTTCGTGGTTTGTACCCAAATTTTGATGAAGGAATGAGAATTGCTATAGCTACCGCTCAATGGTATCAGCTACTATACCTAATAGTGAAGCCCGAGCAGCTTTCAATTCTTCCAACGCTTGTTGCAAGCAAGGACGAACTGTTTTACCTAGTCCTGCAACCATCAAAACTCCATCTACACGATTTGCTAGGATGCTTGTGTCTAAAAGTCCCATGATATGCGGTGCATCATAGATAACCAAATCATAGTTTGTATGAGTTCGCTCGACAAAATTCTCCATTCTTTGAGAAGAAAATAGTTTTGTAGGATTTTCTGGCGTCTCACCAGCAGTCACGACAAAAAGATTTTCTTCTCTAAATGCTTGTGCAACAACCTCACTAAAATCTATACCTTGGGAAAGTACTTCGCTCAGTCCTTTAGTATTGACTAAACCGATTGCATAATGTACCTGGGGATGACGTAAATTGGCGTCTACCAATAACACTTTCTGACCTGCTTGAGCAGCTATCTTTGCTAAATTCGCTGCTACTGTAGACTTACCATCTCCACTTGCCGCTGATGTGACTACTATTGAGCGGATAGAAGCCTGAGACCTGAGAGAGTGTATCCTGTTATAAAGAGAGCAAAAAGCTTCTGTAAAAGCAGTTGTTTTATAATCTTGAGTTTTTGCTTTTACAGTTGGCAAAAATCGATATTTGCCTTTTTGATGTGCAGAAGCTAATTCTTTATCAGTTTTAGAGATAAGGTGTTTGACTTCTTTATAATAAGGAATAACCCCAAGAATTGGCGTTTTGGTGGCACGTTTCACTTCCTCAGGATCATGAAAGACGTTTTGCCAATTCTCAAGCATGAAAGCAGCTAGAGTTCCTAAGAGTAAACCTGCAACTGCTCCCAAAGCAATGTTGCGCTCACTATTTAATCCTAGTGGTACGAGTTCACCCATTTTGTTTCGTGGAAGTGTCGCTGGCATAATCAGTTCCCAGGGGACATCCTGTTGAGCAGCGTCTATTCGCAGTGCTTCTTGCTTGGCTAAAAGTTGGTTGAGGGTGTCGTTAGAAACTTGCAACTCTCTTTGCAAATTGGTGTACTGACGTGAAAGGGCTGGATATTGCTTAATTTGTTGATTAACCTCCTGTGTTGCTTTCTTATTAGCTTGGAGGCTCGTTTCTAACAACTGAATTTGGTTAGCGCTATCAGCTAGTTGTTTGATCAGGTCACGTCGAACTGAGTTTTGATAAACTCCTACTTGGGAATTAGGCGCGGTAGGGGAAGCTTTGCTTCCTAATGCTAGTTTTGCTTCTTGCTGCACTAAAGGTAGCAGCTTCTGTCGTTGTTCGCGCAAATTCACCATTATTGGGTTGTTTTCAGTCACACGAGCTGACTCTATGGCAATTCTTGTTTCTAGCTCTCGCAAACGGCTAAGTGTTTGCTGATACTGCGGTGATTCACTCAAAGCTGATGCTGCGATCGCTGTATTTTCTGACATTGCCAACTGCTTTTGCAAAGAAGCAGAAAGTGACTTCAACTCAGCCAGCCTTCGCTCGGCTTCTATGCGCTGTGTTTTGAGTTGATCAGCTCTTATGAGTAGTTGTTGTCCTTGAAGTTCTGGGTTGAACATACTCTGCTTCTGCTGAAACACTTGCATTTGTCCTTGAAGTGTATTCACCCGCAGCCGCATTTTGGGAATCTGCTGCTCAACGAATTTTATTCCTTGGCGTAAGTTCGTTTGCTGCTGTTCTTTACTGTAGTTTTGATATGCTTGTGATACCCGCTCCAAGACAAACTCGATTTTTTTCGGATCGGATTCTCGATAGCGAACCTCTATGACTCTTGATAGCTCCTTACCTTTGCCTATGCGGCTGATATGCAGCGTGCCTACTTGCTCCGGAGACGCTTTGCCAGACGCATCACTAGCAACAAGCTGGTCATAATTAATATCTGGATATCGGTTTTTCAGGTCTTCAACAACTGGACTTATCAGCTTTGGACTCTTCAAAACCTCGACCAAAGCCTGATAATCCAATTCTGTTTTATTGGATTTGGTGATTTCGTTGACACTTTGCTTCAGTGTTTCCGACAGTAAAACCAGTAACTCACTATCGGTACTTTTTAGAGGTTCAACTAATATCTGAAACTTGCCTTCATATTTTGGAGTTCGAGTTGCGGAGAAAGCAACAGCCACCGTCGTGAGAATAACTGTTGTACTAGCAATCAAACCTATCCGACGACGTAAAACAGAGAAAATCTGATTTAAACCCGTACCTTCTTCTTCGCTTTCTGGTCTTCTCCAGAACAAATACGGTTCCCTCAGTACAGCGTTGGGATTTTTCAGTTGCTGCAAGCTTTGTTCCTTAGTTGGCATCTGCTTCCCATTCAAGTCTGTTGAATACATGATTGTGTCAATCTATTTCCTAGATGCTGATTTTTGCCAACTTGGCATAAAAATAATCGGGATAACTATCTGTATGTGGTGTTGCGTTTGCTAGAACGTACGGTGTTTTGAGGATAGTACAGCTAATACCCAGCAAAATGCGGTTATAAAGGCTGTTATAAACTCTGTACTCGAAATTTCTATAGATTATGTTAGTTCTACTTCGGCAAAGGACTTCCTGCTTCAGGGAAAAATCATACCAGATTTCTGCTAACTTTCGATACCCCCAACATATCTTGATACGCATAGCATACGCTCTTCTTTACATAAAATTCATAAAAGTCATCTTACTAATGAAGGTTGAGTAAAGTCAAAAATTAGCGGATAATACAAAATTCTTTCTTTGGACATATCTGTGTGAGATATTAGATGAGATAATCTTTCTACGGTGGGTTTTTTTAGATCCTAAATTCAATCTAAAAAGCACTTTTTCTACCTGGAGAGTTTTCTTTGTACAACGGTTAGCTATTGGAATGAATATAGAGTTGTCATGCACGCACTATCAAGGATAACCGAAAAGGTTTTTGTTGTATTTACTCTTTTTGTTTCTACAACTGCCTTGATACCTATTCTTTTAGAAAAGGACGATGCTGCGGCTATAAGCCAAGACCCGTACACTCCAATCCTTTTTCTCGGAATCTACATAGTCACACTCCTCCTGATTATTCAAAGGTGGAAGAGTTTTGTGCGCATTGCACAGAAGAACATTTGGATCTGGCTACTGGTGGGAATTGTCATCGCATCAGTATTATGGTCAGTCGCACCGGACATTACACAAAGGCGTAGCTTTCTTCTGTTAGGGACAACCCTGTTTGGGGTATACCTAGCTATGCGCTACACCTTGAGAGAACAACTACAGTTATTAGCTTGGGTATGCGGCATAGTCATAATACTGAGCATTTTGTTTGCTATAGCACTACCATCTTATGGTTTGATGACCTTTCAGGAAGGAGGTGCTCACGCGGGAGCTTGGCGAGGTGTCATAACGCATAAAAACACCTTCGGTCGTTTGATGAACTTAAGTGCGGTAGTCTTTCTACTACTCGCGATTAGCAACCCTATGGTTCACCGTAAACACCGTTGGGTTATGTGGGCTGGTTTTGTTCTATCAGTAGCTTCAATCCTACTTTCAACTTCAAAAACAGCCCTAGTTGTTTTTCTGACTATGATGCTGCTTTTGCCATTGTACAGGGCTTTGCGAGGTAAATATACCAAGGTAGTCCCTTTTATCATTGCTATGGTACTTGTGGGAGGAAGTACGTCTACATTACTGATAGATAATTTGCCATTTATAGCGACTGCATTGGGTAAGGATTTGACTCTTACAGGACGCACAGATATATGGGAAGCTATGCTCGAAATCATCTCGCAAAGTCCCTTATTTGGCTATGGATTTAATGCCTTTTGGCTAGACTGGGATAGTGAAGTTACAGCTTACGTTTGGAAGCGGCTTCAGTGGGAATCTCCTAACGCTCATAATGGCTTGATGGATTTGTTAGCGGAATTGGGTCTGTTAGGATTAATAGCCTTTTTGATAAGCTATGTGAGCGCTTGCATACGAGGAGTCATTTGCTTACGGATGACTAGAACAGCAGAGGGGCTATGGCCATTAATGTATTTGTCATTTTTATTGATGTACAACATCACAGAAAGCTCTCTTTTATCAACTAATAGCATCTTTTGGATATTATACGTATCAATAATTTTTTCAATGGCATTTGAGCAAGAACAAGCAAAACTGTATAGGTATGCTGGTTCTTATGGTGACGAAGAATGGATTGAGGGAGAAGCATCGAATCAGCAAAATTTTGAGTTGAGGTGAGAGGATGTTAATTTCTGTGTGCGTGGCAACTTATCAACGTCCTGAAGGATTAAGACGCTTGCTTGATGGACTCAATAAACTCACTTTTAGTAAGTGTGAAACTCCAAATGTGGAGGTGATTATTGTTGATAATAACTCAACTGGTTCTGCTAGCTCAGTTTACTATGAAAAAGTGAACGATTTCAAATGGTCGCTGAAATACTGCATTGAACCGATTCGTGGTATTTCCTACGCTCGGAATAGAGCGATCGCCTCTGTGAGCAAACAAGCAAATTTTGTCGCTTTCATAGACGATGACGAAGTTCCCGAACCATCTTGGCTGGATGAGCTTTTATTTGTTCTGCAAAAGTATAATGCAGATGTCGTAACTGGACCTGTTTTACCCCACTTTGTTGACGAAGATGTCCCGGATTGGGTTGTCAAAGGGAAGTTCTTTGAGCCGAACCGTTACCCTACAGGTACTCTGCGGCATGTTGCGTTTACCAACAATGCCCTTGCCCGCTTTGAGGTTTTGAGCAAAATAGATAAAATTTTTGACGAACGTTTCGCTCTCACTGGTGGAGAAGATTCCCACCTTTTCATGCGCCTTTACCATATGGGGTATAAAATTGTGTGGGCAGACGATGCTTTAGTCCATGAATGGATACCTAAAAATCGCACTAACATAAAATGGGTTTTGCGACGGGGTTATCGCACTTGGAGTACCCACAGCTTTTGTGAAAAAGAGTTTGAGCCTTCAATTCAAGTGCAAAGCATACGTATGGCAAAGGGGAGTGGACTGATTCTTTACGGAATCCTTTTGCTATTGTCGATTATCTGGAGCCGTCATATGTTTATCAAAGCTCTGCTACACATATGCAGGGGAGCAGGCACTTTTTCAGGTTTACTTGGAAGGCAGTACCAAGAATACAAAACTGTTGACAGTGTTTAATATGTAACTTTAATCGCTTTAGAATGAAAACTCCTAAAAATGATACATATGAATAACCATTCCCCTGTGACTTTACAAATCAGTTTAGCACCGACTGATTTGCCTCATGCAATCCACATTCTACCGCATCAGCTTCGGCAGTTAGCAGGACAGGTTGATGAAGTTTTACTGATCTTGGATCTGCATCGTAGCCGGGGACGTTTTTCTGAGGGGTGGGATGAAAGGCTCCCCAAGCTGCGCCAACTTATTGATGAATATCGTGCCAAATACTCTAACGTATATTTGCAAGAAGTAGATTACTCTCCTGAGGTTATGGCTCAGGTTGGGTCTATGTTTTTTAACACAAAGTCAGTTCCAACTAAAGACTGTCGGGGTGGTCCATTCTATTCATATTTCTTTGGATTATATGCTGCCAAACATAACTATGTCTTCCATATCGATTCTGATCTCATGTTTGGTGGTGGTTCTTGTACCTGGGTTGCTGAGGCAATTGAACTGTTAACTCAACGGAGTGATATCTTGATTTGTAGTCCACTACCTGGAGCGCCAACTTCTGATGGTAAATTAAAGTCCCAGACTGCCGAAAGAGAAGCATTAAATTCTTTAGCTTATAGGTTTTCCAATTTCAGTTCTCGGCTATTTCTTATAGACAAGCAACGTTTTACCTCAAAAATTAAACAGCTACACTTAAAAGCTCCTTCTTTCCGCAATCTCCTCAAAGCTTGGATTGAGAAGAATCCACCTTACGAATTGCCAGAAATCCTTTTTACCCAAGCAATGAAAAGACACTCAATGTTGCGTATTGACTTTTTGGGTCAAGAGCCTGGACTATGGTCTATTCATCCTCCTTACCGTTCAAAGCTATTCTATGAGAAACTTCCCCAAATCATTGAGCAAGTCGAGTCTGGCAATATTCCTGAAGCTCAGCGTGGAGATTACGATGTTAATGACAGTTTAGTAGATTGGACAGAGGTTCGCATAGCTTTACAAGAAAAATACTGGTGGAGGAGATTGAGAAATAAAGTTTTTCAAAATTCGCCCTTCCCTAGGACTGATAAGAAATTTAGCTGAGATACTAAGCGCCGCCTAAGGGGGTTGAAATGAAAACATTTGACTTTGCCATTATTACTCCTAGTTATGCACCAGACTTTGAACGATGTCGGCTATTGTCCTGGAGCATTAATCAGTTTGTATCACCCACTGTTACTCATTACATCATAGTAGACCGTCGAGATTTACCGCTTTTCCGTCAGCTACAGGGACCGCATACAGAAATTATCACTGTAGAATCCGTACTACCTTGGTGGATTCAACGCATACCTTTTTTGAAAAATGGTTGGCTGAGTCTCAAAACTCTTCCGATTCGTAACTGGCTAATCCAACAAATTGTCAAAATTGCAGTTGCTCAATATATTGATGCAGATGTTTTGGTGTTTGTTGATTCAGACACTACATTTGTACGCCCTTTCAACCTACAAAGCTTTATCCGTGAAGGTAAAGTTCGGCTTTTTCGAGAACCGCCGTATCATGTGGAAGCACATTTTCGGGGGCATGAAACTGCGAATAAACTTTTAGGCATATCTGATATAGACTACTCAGCACCAGGTTACATTGGCAATGTGATCACCTGGAAACGTGACAATGTTTTTAAGTTGTATCAAAAACTTGAGAGTACTTCTGGAAAAGGCTGGATAGAGACTCTGGCGAATTCATGGCATCTTTCTGAGTACATACTGTATGGCGTCTTTGTTGACCACTTTTTACAGGAGCAATCAGGGCATTATTACGATGCACAAAAAATTTCTCATGAATACTGGGTTCCCGAACCTATGTCAGATGAGCAGTTACAAAACTTTTTTGCCACAATTCCTCCTGAATATGTAGCTGTCATGATATCGGCTAAAGCAGGGATACCTGTTGAGCGATATCAATCTCTTGTGAAGTCAATAGCTGAAGGTAATGAGCATTTCACCAAAGTCAACAGGTTGAACTGAGAGTAAAGTTTTAACTATGGCTAATATGGCTAAAATTTTCTGCCAGTTGAGATGGAATAAGCTGTGGTGTCGAGCTTTACGAAGATTTCTCAAATATACAGCACTAGGGTGGGCGCTAGTATTGCTTTCCACAGTTTTTAGCTGCTCTTCGCTGCAGTTCAATCAGCATGATATGTCTACAACTGAAGCTGCTACTACTATTGTCCCCCCTTTATCTACTCGCGGTTCTCGAATTGTTGATGCTAAAGGTCGCGTAGTTCTGTTGCGTGGCGTGAACTGGTTTGGTACAGAACTAAGAGAGCACGTCCCTCATGGGTTGTGGGTTAGAGATTACAAAGATATGCTCGCTCAGATGAAAAGTTTGGGCTATAACGTCATCCGCTTGCCATATTCAATACAAGCACTGCGTTCTCGTGATATCAATGGTATTAACTTTTACATTGGTGCAAATAAAAATTTACTAGGTAAGACTCCGCTGGAAGCCATGGACATCATTATCCAGGAGGCACAGCGTCAGGGGTTGTTTATTCTTTTAGACAGTCACCGCCTCATCGACGAGCGCGAATCGGAATTGTGGTATGGTGAGGGCTTTACCGAGAAAGACTGGATAGACACTTGGGTTCTTTTGGCAAAGCGCTATAAAAATCAAGCCAATGTCATCGGAGCAGACCTGAAGAACGAACCTCATGGTCGTGCTACTTGGGGAACGGGTAACTTTGCAACTGACTGGCGGCTTGCTGCAGAACGCGCTGGAAACAAAATTCTCAGTGTGAACCCTAATTGGCTGATACTGGTGGAGGGAATAGAAAAACCCATGCCAGGGGACAAATTGTCAACCCACTGGTGGGGTGGAAATTTAGAGGGTGTCCGCAGATATCCGGTGCGTCTGAAAGTGCCCAGAAAGCTCGTATACTCTCCTCATGAATACGGCGGTACTTTTCAGTCGTGGTTTTCAGAACGTACATTTCCCAAAAACTTATATCAACGTTGGGAGATTGGATTTCACTATATTGCGACTCAAGGTATTGCCCCGATTTGGATTGGTGAATTTGGTGGAAATCAACTAGATCCCAAATCTAAAGAAGGAATTTGGCAGCGGGAGTTAGTTGATTACATCGATAAGAAAAAGCTTAGCTTTACCTATTGGTGTTGGAATCCTAACAGTGAAGGTACCGGAGGTATTCTAAAAGACGACTGGAAAAGTATTAATACTGACAAGCAGAAACTTTTGAGTAAGGTGCTGCGTTAACCGCTAAGCGATCGGCAGCAACAACAATAAATGTATTTTTTTTAACAGGTTTTTATATTAACATATATTATATACCTTATATTCGGCTGAAATCGGGCGTTGCTGAATAAGATAATCATGCTAAGAAGTGTAAATTGTTTCTCTAGCTGCGTAAAACCCTAACTAACCTCGGATAAGTTTACAAGAGTTCAAATTAGAGCCGCCCTATTTCATACTTCCATTATGCAACGCTTAAATTTGAATTATGTCTCACATAACTCGAAAAAGTTCTTTCTGCAAGGGTTTATATCTTCATTCAAATAAAAAACCACGTATTTTAGTGGTATCCATGCGGGGTTTTCATTCGGAAGCCTATCGCTCTCCTGAATATGAATTTGAAGATGCTATTTTTAATTTTGACTATGCTGATATACTCACTCCTGTATTAGCTTCTGGTGTAGCCAGTACACTTAATAAAAAGCTGACAAACTGTACAGCAAGAACTTTAGGTAAAAGTAAACTTCTCTCTTTAGGTTGTATACCGTCCATTGTAGATAGAGAGTACGATTTATTATTTTTTATCTGCCAACGCTTTTGGGATTTCGCTTGTATCAATTCGATTAAAGGATGGCAAGAAAAATGCCGTAAATCTGTTTTATGGATAGATGAAATCTGGGCAAAAGAGATTGGCGAACATAAAAATAGATTTTATTTTGAACTTGTGAAAGGTTTTGATTATATTTTTACAACACAAAGTTGTAGCACTGAGGCTATTGCTAATTTTGTTCAACGTCCTTGTTATTCTTTACCTTATGCTGTCGATACTATAAAATTTTGCCCTTACTTACAGCCACCTCAACGCTCTATAGATATTTATAGTATTGGTCGCCGTTCACCGATAGTACACAAAGCTTTATTGGAATTGGTGGAACAGAAAGGTTTTTTATATCTGTTTGACTCTCTAAAAGGTTTACAAATGATGGACTATAAGGAACATCGAACCTTATATAGCAATTTGATTAAGAGAAGTCGCTACTTTATCGCTAATAAAGCAAAATTTGACACGATACATGAAACGGGGGGTCAGCAGGAGTTAGGCTCTCGCTTTTTTGAGGGAGCAGCAGGGGGAGCTGTGATGATTGGGACTCCTCCTGTTTGTGAAGCTTATAAAACTTATTTTAACTGGTCTGATGCAGTTATTGAAATTCCTTATGATGCTGCTAATGTAGGCGACATCATAGCTGAACTTGATGCACAACCCGATCGCCTAAATAGAATTCGTAAAGATAATGTGATTAACTCTCTACTACGTCATGACTGGGTACACCGTTGGGAAAGAATTTTAGAGAAAGTCGGACTGGATAGCACACCAGAAATGTTATCTCGAAAGGCTCATTTAGGGAAATTAGCTGATATGGTAAACAGTTAAGATTAACGTGAGTTCGATGTATCTTGATTTGACCCCGCTTCCATTCCTCTGCCCACCTTTTTTTAACCCTCCCCTAAGAGGGGCTACGGTGTACACACCAGATCGCTTCTCACCTCACCCTCGCTTTTAGCTGCGCTAAAATCTTTCCCTCTCCAATGCTTTGGAGAGGGATACCCGACAGGGGTGGGTGAGGTTTGCAAGGAATTTTGAGTCATTCAATGACTTATGTGTACACCGTAGCTGGGCATGGGGGGAGAGAGGTCTATCGAACTCACGTTAAGATTAAAGGTGTATGATGCGCCACAGAGTATGACGCATCCTACAGATTTCATTACCTAGAACCTGTCAGCAATTTGCCAAACCGGGCTGGTGTTCTTGTGTTCGTTGGTTATATATAAGTTGAGTTTTTGTTTCAAAATTAGTATTAAAAAAGGAAGATCATCTACCAAGTACCTTTTCCATAATCTTTTTGGTTCACATACAATCCTAAACAACCACTCTAAGCCAACTTCGCTCATCCATTTTGGAGCTCTTTTCAAATTTCCTGCTTCAAAATCAATGGTAGCTCCTAGTGCCATGAATATCTTTATATGCGGTAACAGGCTCTTGTACTTGTACAGCCACTTTTCTTGCTTTGGAGCACCAACTCCTATAACTAAAACAGTGGCACCAGAATTATTAATCATGTTCACTATGTTCTGACACTCTTCTTCGTCTTTCTCAAATCCAAAAGGCGGAGAATATGAGGCAACAATGATATTTCTGCCTATTTTTTTATTGATTTCATTTTGAGCTTTACTTGCAACTCCTTTACCTGCGCCCAAAAGAAAAATTTTGATGTTTTCATTACGCCTGTGGTAATTATAGAAAGCAGGAAACAAATCGGAACCTGCTATTTTTTCTTTGATTGGCGTTCCTAAAAATTTAGACGCATAAATCAGTATTTGGCTATCACAAACCTTATAATCACTAATACTGTACGCCTGCAAAAACTCTGGGTCTTTTTGTAGTTTAATCAAATGGTCAACATTCGGCGTAAATACTACCCCACATTGCAATTTCTCTAAAAATTCTGCCTTAGACCAATTGTCAATTTCCAGGTTCAGAATTTTAACTTTGTTCATGGCTTGCACGCTTTAACTTATATCTAACTTTCGGTTGATTTACAAAACAAAAGACTGGACAATGAAGAGTATATTGAGAGATCATACCCTGATTTAACTATTTTCATCCATTTGTGTACAGCACCTATTCAGCAGCAAATGAACAGTTTTAAAAGAAACTTAAATGGGAATTATAAACTTTTAAAAGATTTGTCGATCGCCCTAGAGCGTTGTGCATCGCGCGAGCGCTAGTTACGCGGTTGGGCAAAGCTCTATCGCTTCCAGCGTAGCGCTTTGCACAGTCAACATTTCCTTTGATCACCAAAGAATCAAAATACTCAATCAAACTGAACTTTTATATAGCCGATACAATATTAGAGAGTTAAGTTTTCCTGAGTAAGGTGTTTACTTTCGCTCTCAATTTTCTAGGGGTATTGACGACTTGTTTAAGTGGAATTCTCCGGTGGAACGGCTACAAATTTGAATGACTAAGTGATAACTTATCATGGATATATGAAGAATAATAGCCACTTTACAAATTTTTCATGAAAAAGCATAGGCTATTTGGTGCATATACAGTCACTATCAGTCTAAAATTTAGTGATATTACAGAATTTGAGTAAAGTGTGTATACTAATCATTCATATATGAAAATTCTGTAAAGTAATTATGAAAAAATCAATGTGCTTTTTAGCACATCCATTTTCAAATAAATTTTTCTAAATGATTAGCATAGAGATTCTATATGCTGTGCGCTTAAAGACCTTTGCACACGGCATTTTTACCAAAGTCAGTAGTTAGAGCAAACCTGATAAACAGCTAAAACGGACTACAGGCAAGCTTTCTACAATACCCAGTCAACTTGATTTTTAGACCAGCAAACTAAAGTTGAAGCGTAGAGTTTGCCTTGATTGCTTTAAATTCTTGTTGACTATGGTTCGTAGGAACCTTGCATTTTTTACCGATTTCTCTATCTCTTAGCATACAGATATTTTTCGTCATCTGTCAAACTAAGTATAAATTTCTTAAATTTATAATTTCAAAATTTTTGTGAGTTTAGTCAAATTGAGGATGTAGGAATTGATTTTTGATGTTAAATGTTGAATATTGCCAAAAGTAGGCTAAAACCAAGAGAAGCCGTCATTTATTGAGTGAGGCAATATTTTTTGAGGAGTGAATTATGAATACTATTATTTCTCGCAAGAATGTATTTGTGTTGCTGAGTTTATCAGCGATCGCGGTTCTTGGAAACAGCTTATCTGCTAGTGCGCAAACGGTAGATACCAAAAGCACTCAGCAGTTAACCGAGTCTTCCGGAACTGAAGCGTCTTTTAATCAGGTAAGTGTTGAAGTAGAAAATTTCTACCCACAAGCCTTTACTCCGACTCCGGTAGAATTCACTGTCGCAGAAGATAATTCAGTGCCAGTGTCAAGTATGAACCAGTCGCAACAGCTCTTAACTAGCACGCATCAGGAAACTGCCAAGAGTGTGGTAAAGCCTGTTCCTGGGACAACAGCAACTTCATCTGCGGCACTTCTTGCAGATCCCCAAAATGCCCAGAATGGTGAAGCCCCAAAACCATCTGCTTCTAAGGTGGCACAATCCGATATCAATATCGATCCAGGCAGAACAACCCGTGGTGGCTCAAGTTATATCGGAATAGCAGGAAATATCGGTCTGGGTGGTGACTCTGCTCTAGGCGACGCTAATTTTATGGTTATCAGTAAAATCGGGTTGACAAATGCTATATCGGTGCGTCCAGGGGCAGTGATCGGAGGCGATCCTGTTATTCTACTTCCAGTAACTTACGACTTTTCATTTAACCAGTTAGGAGATCCGTTTGCGGAACCTTTACCTATTGCTCCTTACATTGGAGGTGGTGCAGCTATTAATACAGGTGACGGTTCGGAAGTCGCTTTCCTACTAACTGGTGGAATTGATGTGCCCATAACTCCTCAATTTACAGCAACAGCAGCTGTGAACGCGGCATTTTTTGATGATACCGACATCGGTTTGTCGATAGGAGTTGGTTACAACTTTGGCAGTTTGTTTGGCTCGTAAAAGGTTTGGTTCGTAAAAGGACATTAAGTAGAGACGTGTTATGCGGCGTCTCTACACCTAACTTTTATTTCGTTGGGCTAACTTTGTCAATCGTCTTGATTTTGCCGTCGTCTCCAACTGTCCAGATATCGTAGATACCAATGACGTCGCCGTTTTCGTCAACATCTACGTTGCCGCTGGCTCCCTGGTAATTAATATCTTTACCTTCTTTGAGTAACTTTAGTCCCTCACAAACATCACTCACTTCTGTCCCTGGGGCATTGGCAACTTCACGGATTTTATTGGCTATACCAACACCTGTATTCTCTTTGGCGGCTTGTGCTGCTAGCGCTAGCAAGGCGGCGGCGTCCCAACCTTGAGGAGCAAATTCTCCTGGTGGAGTTCCTCTTTTGGACTGCCAAAGTTTTGTAAGAGCTTCTAACGCTTTGCCGTTGGAACCTGGTACTGTGCCGACAACTCCAGAAACGATATATTTACCGTCATTGGTTTTGCCGACTTGCCCAGGAAACTCATTTGACTTCATCCCATCTGTCAGCATGACCTGCACCCCTTGCAGCAAACCTTGCTGGTAAGCTGCTTTTAGGAGTAAACTACCTGTTTCTACATAAAACACGCCAAGGACTGCATCAGGCTTACCACCAAAAGCAGCAGATGCTTCAGTTTCAAATGTGGTTGCTTTGGGATCGTAACGGATGGGGTTGTTTTTATTAACAATGGTTCCCCCCAATTTTTCAAAAGCTTGGACAAATGCTTTTTCAAAGCCGACGCCATAATCGTTGTTAATAACGACGGTGGAAACTCTTTTATAACCTCTTTTATTAGCGAGTGCGGCTAAAGCTGGTCCCTGATAACTATCAGGTGGAACGGTACGTGCCCAAAAGCCATTAAATTTACCTTGTTTCGCCTGTTCGGTAAATACAGGGCTGGTGCTACCTGGAGAAACTAACATAACTTTATTTTGGGCAGCAATTGAAACAGCAGCAGTAGAAACGCTGCTGGGAAAAGAGCCAACAACACCAGCAACTCTATCGACAGTTGCGAGTTTGGTCATACCAGCAGCACCGCCTTTGGGGTCAGTTTGGTCGTCTACCGCAACAAGGGTCACAGGTTGACCGTTCACGCCGCCGCAAGCGTTAACAGTTTCCACAAGGAAGGGGATTGATGGTATTATCTGCTGTCCGATGGAAGCCAGATCCCCAGTCGCGGGTAGTAGGGAACCAATTTTCAACCCATTGCCACTGCCACTGGTCGCTGTTGTGGTTGAACCTGCTGGAGTTGCATTTCCTCCATTACCAGTACCAGCTGCATTATTTGGGGCAGTGTTGTCACAAGCGGCTGCCAGGAAACCAACTGCCAGGGTAGCCAAAGCCACAGCCAAAGCAGTATTTATCTTTTGCATATATTGAGTTTTACTCCTTTTTCTTTTAGCAGCCTAAAAGTAAAATTCAAATTTGATGATGAATTAAATTCTTTTATGGCTCCAGAAAATAAATAATAACATCCCGCTAAAGGAGTAAAAATTTTTCTCTGATCTATGCTTACAGTATTATTTTGTTTTTTTTGCTTTATCAACGGAGAAGGAGGGATTCGAACCCTCGGTACAGCCTTACGAACTGTACAACGGATTAGCAATCCGCCGCTTTCGACCACTCAGCCACCTCTCCAAGGTCATGGTTAATAATATTATCAAACTCTAAGGTTGAATGTCAATACCTATGTGTCGCTTGTCATTTGTCATTTGTCATTTGTCATTTATCATTTATAAGGACAAATGACAAAATGACTATTTGTTTATAGCACTTGTGCCCGCAACCATGCTACTGGCAAAGTGCCTAATTTTTGCAATCTGGGCACGTAGGCACGCTGATTGAACACATCATAATTGTTGCGTTCAATAACTTTAAGAATTCGACTGTAATGCATGAGAGCCGCCCATACAGGCAATCGTGCATCAAGAGACAGGTGACTTATTCCCTTTTCAGCCTTGGCGTAAAACTGGCGCGTCCGTGCTATTTGGAAGCGCATTAGCGCCCGCCAGCGCTCATCTACCACTCCTTTCAACAAGTCTTGTTCAGTATAGTTAAACCGCGCCAAGTCTTCTTGAGGAATGTAGATCCGCCCCCGTCTTGCATCCTCGCCTACATCCCGGAGGATATTGGTGAATTGACTGGCAATTCCTAAGGCAATTGCTTCTTCTGTAGGAATATAGGGCTGTTTGTTCTGGTTCCAGGGAGAAGAGTCTTGGGAGGTCTCTACCCCCATGATTGCTGTTGACATTAAGCCTACAGTGCCAGCCACACGGTAACAGTAGAGGTATAACTCATCAAAGGTTTGGTAGCGACTGCGGTATAAATCCATGCGCTGACCGTCAATCATATCCCGAAAGGGCTGGATATCCATCGGGTATTGGTGGAGGGTATCCACCAATGCAACATCGAAACTGTCTACTGGGCGTCCCGCAAAAATGGATTCCAGTTGCAGCTCCCATATATCCAGAGTTTCTGGTGTGGTCATGCTAGCCACAGGACCATCCACCAGTTCATCTGTACGGCGACACCAAGCATAAATTGCCCAAATATGCTGGCGCTTTGCCTTGCTCATCAGCAGTGTGGCAAGGTAAAAAGTCTTGGCATACTTCGCTGTGAGATGGCGACAAAGTTGATATGACTCGTCTACAGAGACCAACGTTTTCATGCATGGGGGAGAATCAGGCAGTTGCAGCATTCGTTGCAGGCTGAAGGGTTTGCGTTTGCAGGCTGTTTAGATTTGCCACCGGATGTGCTTCAGCAATCGCTTAGCGCGTCCTAACCTAACGCCCAAACGCCTCAAGAGGTGTTTGCCTTGTTCCAAAGGAACCAGGGAGGGGCTGTCCTTGTGAAAACCCCTCGGCAGTGTTACGGACGATCGCCTGCGCTGTCAGCTTACCAGAAAGTACGGCACCTTCCATACTTCCTAAGTAACGTTGCATGGTGTAACTCCCTGCTAGATAGAAGTTAGCAACTGGAGTCACTTGTGAGGGACGGTACTGTTGACGACCAGGCGTTGCTGTGTAAACTGAGCGCGGCGTCTTAACGACATGATATTTTAGCAACTTTGCTGGATTGTCTCCCCCAAAATGCTCGGGAAATAGCTTTTCGAGTTCCGCAAGAGTTGCCTGCAAAATCTCTTCTTCAGATTTGGCAATCCAATCTTTTGCGGGAGCTAGGACTAGTTCCAGCATTGAGCAGTCGGGGTTGGCGTATCCACGGCAGGTGTTGCTCATATCGGCATAAACGCTGAGCAGGGGCGATCGCGAAAATAACAGGTTATCAATATCTGTAAGTTTACGGTCAAACCACAACTGCAAGTTTATCACTGGCACCCCCTCTAAACCTTCCAATTTTTGGAAAAATTCTATTTTTTTCCAGGGTGCAGGTAGTAAAACCTTCATTACGTCTACTGACATTGCCGAGACGTACAAATCCGCAGTTTCTATATAATCTTCGCCATTTAAACCTCTAATCACAAAATGCTTCACCGTGCCATCCTCATTGAGCACGATTTCTTTGAGGGGCGCATTCAACTTCACTTCGCCACCGCGTTCGGTAATGTAATCTACCATCGGCTGGCATAGCCGTTCTGTCGGCGAACCGTCCAGAAAAGCCATTTTCGAGCCGTTCTTCTCTTGAAGAAAGCGATTGAGAGCTGTCAGAAGAATTGTTGCCGAAATTTGATCAGGGTCTATGAAATTCAGCGCCTTGGACATGGCGATAAATACTTCTTTTTCTACTCGTGGAGGAATGTTTTGCTTTTTCATCCATTCGGACCAAGAGTATTTGTCCATCTTCTCTACGTACCTTTGCCCCAGAATCATTGCTGGTATCAAACCGATACCAAAGCGAATCTTCTCTGGCCAAGTGAGCATATCGTTATTCCGTAGAATAGCTGCTATGCCATTCCAAGGCGCTGGCAAATCAGGAAAATCAAACCGACTATAAGTCCCTGGATTATTGGGCTGGTTGAAGATCAGGGAGTGTTCTTTCCACTGCAATCTGTCTTCAATGCCCAGTTCCTTCACCAGCTGCAACATATTGGGGTATGCCCCAAAAAAGATGTGCAACCCAGTTTCATACCAGTCGCCGTCTTTGTCTTTCCACGCTGCTACCAAACCCCCTAGTACGTCTCGGCTTTCTAAGACAATAGGAGTGTGACCTGCATCGGTGAGATATTTGGCACAAGAAAGCCCTGCTAAACCCGCTCCGGCGATCGCTACTCGCATTTCACCTTACTGCTCTTCAAGATTTCTTAATTGTTTTCTGGTTTTCATTATACTTTGCAATCCGTTACATTTAGCAGATTCTAGGTAATCGCTTTTTTAGAAGGGGAGGCTAAGCGTCTCCTCTAAATTTCGGGGTTCGGTTGAAGTTAGACAAAATGCTCGCCCTTTGGCGCACTACTAGTAAAGAAAGAAGAAACAAGACATAAGAAAATAGGAGTTAGGCACTTTACAAAATCTTCATACTATGGTACAAATACGCTGTTTCAGACCCTGTTGCATAATCCTAATTTGCTCGTTGCCAAAATTCACATTATTAGTATATAAATACTATCTAGGGTCTCAGAAAAAACAATTTTTGTCCTTTTTGATTGTTTTTCTTTTTTCACTCTTCATTGTTCATTCTTTTTTTTACCAAAAAGTGGGTTCACCGCTGCTGTTTGTGTCGGTGCTTAATGTATTGCGAGTCAATAACTTTTATAAAGAAATTATTATACAATAACCCAGTTGCTCAAGATTTATAAAACTCATCCTGAAACCTTCACGGGTTATATGTAAAAGAAGTTAAGGAACCGGGTATACACTTGGTGAAAATTATATTATTTGTAGTATTATACATTACATTACTTACAATCAATACAAATTGGCTCTAAAAAATAACTTTTGTTAACTTTTCGTCATAAAAATGTAAACGTTATTTGTCTGGCGTAAATTTTCTTGTTATATAATACTGGAAAAAAACTATATTAAAGAGGATATTAAAGCTGTGCGCGATGATTTACAAGGATTGGAGATTAGTCAAAAAGAACTACAAAAATTGACTGATTTGCCTGTAAACGATGAACTTATAATTCTTATTCATCCTATCAAAAAATTAGTAAGCCGATTTATAAAACAAGCGAAAGGGCCTGAGGGCGCTACTGTAGTTTTTATTGGAGTTACTATACTAGTTTTTAGTCATGTTACATTTGATCTGATTATCCGACTATTTGCTAATTGGGTAACAATACCTTCCTGGCTCGTATTCGTAATATTTACTTTGTGTTTTGGAACAGTTACACAAGTTTTATTATATGTTTTATGGAAACAAAGAATTAGCACTGTCAAAAAAAATATTACACATTCGCTCAAGGTTCTCCTAAATGATGTTGATAGATATAATGCCGTTATCAAAGCAATAGATATCAATGATCAAATAGAAGCGGCAGGTAATCCTGGAGTGAGTTTAAAGGAAAGAAAGAAAGTACTAGAAGCACTAAAACTGACAAGAAATGATTTAGTTCGGGCATTGAAAACCGAAAGAATTTTAAGAGAAAATAAAAAGTTTATTGTGAGTAGAGCAGAATTATTTATTAATAATTTAGCAACCTTAACAGCAATGCAAGTGAGCGAACAGGCTACTGAACACGGGCGGTTACTAAATGAAGCATTGCAAATTGCATTGGACGTGCAACAAGAAATGAGAACATTACAGAGTCAGGGCTAGAAGCAATATAGCAGGTTTCAGCTACAAATTGCTGGGTATTGTTTTAAACTTATCCAATGAACCTAGTGAATAATCTTCTAACTTGAAATCAGCAAATGGTTTCTTCTCTAACCTATCCCTGAGCGCTTCATCCAAAATGACGCCTTCTGATTGTTTCCTCACACCAATAATAATAATGCTTCTTTGGTATGCTGTTAAATCCTGATTTGACTGACAGTCATTCCGCCGAAATTGACCTAGATTCAATAAGCGATATCCTTTAACGCTAGGAGTATTGCTAAATATTTTTTTCCCTAAAAGTTGTATTTGTTTAGAACGCTCAAAAGCCCTACGTTCTTCGACTTCCACTGCACCCTCACAAGAAGCTGTTCCCACAGAGATAATCTCGGTTGGGTTTTGCATTATCCTATGTATCCCTTCTTGTTCCAGGTTTGACCTTAAGGCATCAAGATTAATAATTTGGTCGTTATATTTGACTTGAAAATCGCTGCCCAAAAGCCATTTATATTCTACGGAAAGAACAGCTATGTTAAATTCAGCAATCCTGCCTTGACTGTCTCTTCCTTCCTCATAGGGAAAGTAATCTATCTTACCTTTTCTTTGGGGAGCTTGTCCATAATTTGGAATGGAAGCAAATTGTGGTGTTCTGGTGGCTAAAGCTATGACACCGAGAAATCCCAAAACCACCAGCAGCGCCGCAAACAGGGAAAGTAAAGGCACTTTTTCTGGCTGTTTTTGTTGTGGCGGTAATCCAGGTTGCGGCGGTAAAGTTGTAGTATTTGGCGGTGGCAATTGTTGTGTATTTAAACTTCCCACAACATTTACAGTTGCAACGGTACTTCCACTTAGTTGCTGTTCAATCTCTGCTAGGCGTCGCAAAATTTCTTGGGCGTTGGCGGGGCGCTGACTCACTTCCCGCGCCATCAGCCAATCAATAAAATTTAACAGTAACGGTGAGACGTGAGTGGCATGATTGCGCCAGTGCAACGCGTTGTGGTTAGCATCGTAGAAATCCAAGGGATGGTGTCCCGTCAGCAAAAATACAAAGGTGCGTCCCAAGGCAAAAAAATCTGATTGTGGTACAGCTAGACCATTCATTTGTTCTGGGGCGCTGTAGCCAGATGACATAATTGCCGTGATCCCACCTGCGCCACTGCTGACTTTGGCTAAGTAAGTTCTTGTGACTTCCCTAGCAGTGCCAAAATCAATCAAGACCAATTGCCCATCGGGTCTAATCATAATGTTAGATGGCTTGATATCTCGATGCAGGTACTGCTTGCCATGCACGAGATGCAAAATTTCTGCCAGTTGTTTCAACCAGGCTATAGCTTGGTCTTGGGAAATCGGTCTATTCTGCTGCTGCTTTAGCCACCCCTCTAAGTTGGGACCCTCAATTTTCTCCATTGCAATGCAGTGCAATACCAAACCCATTCTGGTCTGATACTGGAAGTAGTCATCCTCGTTGGGAATACCAGGATGATCCAACTGTCCCAATACAGCAGCCTCTTTTTGGAAGAGTTCTACTGCTTTCGCGTCGCTTGATAGTTCTTCTTTAAGTACTTTGACGATTTTGGGTGCGTCCTGTTCATAAGCCTCATAGACTTTGCCAAAGCCAGTTTTATCACTGAGAAGGCGCATCACACGATAGCGCCCAAGTAATTCCAGCTGGGAACCACAACTTTGACAAAAACGGTTTTCATCATTATCTGGGTGGTTTGGTTGCGGGCAGGTAGGGTTTATGCACAAGCTCATGATTGACAATGGATATGGTAGTGAGCGCAAATTGTCTATCCAATGATAGTTGCAAAGATACTAAAGTTGCATATTTACTGGAAACCTCGCGCCAAGACGCAAAGGCGCAAAGTCTTTCTTAGCGTCTTTGCGATGCCAGTCGCCTCCGGAGGGAAACCCTCCTGCAGCGCTGGCTCGTCTTGGCGCGAAATAATCATTTATGTTCTTGCAAAAAAGTCTTCACAGTTTGGTTAAAAGCCTCCGGCTGTGTTAAAAACGCCCAATGATTGCCGGAAACTTGGCAAATCTGTAAATTTTTCAGATAAGTTTTGTAGGGTTTGAGTTGCCAATCTTTGCGGTTAAGTCCTTGTTCTGGCTGTACGAAGAGGGTGGGAGTATGAATCGGGACTGTAAAACCCGGAACCTGCATCACTTCCTCAAAAATTCCATCACGCGCTGCAATAGTAAATTTACTACCCCAACTCCCATCAGGTTTTTGTTCAATCCCTGCTTGAAAGACTTGCTGTTGTAAGCTACTCCATCCTTGAAATTGATTTAACTGACGCGCTTGCTGTTCGGCTTCCTCGTAACTGGCAAATGGTCCCATACCTTTGAGAAAGGACAAAAAGCGGTACAAAAAGGGAAAGGTGACCTTAAAAAAGCTGGGTATTTTCCAAATAAAAATTGGATCGACTAAAACTATACTCCGTATACGTTGTGGATTGAGCCTTGCCCAGATAACAGCTAATTTACCTGTCCAAGAGTGAGCCACAATATGAGCAGACGACCATCCCAGGCTATCCATCAGTGCTTCTAAATCGGCGATCGCACTCTCAAAACTATAATCCTTTTCTGGTTTCGTACTCTCACCATGACCGCGCATATCTGGCGCAATTATATGATAATCTGCCGCTAAGTCATCTCCTAAGCTACACCAAACCAAGGCGTGGTCAGCTAAGCCGTGTAAGAGTAGTAAAGGTTCTTGACCTTGGTTCCATTCTAAATAAGAAAGTTGGATATCACGGGTTGATAAGGTTTGACGTATAGGTAACATCGCAGATTCACTCGATCAGATAAGTCGTCCCGTTTAAATGGTAATGCCAAGCAATGAGACGATTTTAATAGTTTCCCGCATGAGAGCGTTTGTTTCCGGCGGATACTTTCTATGCCAGGTTATTCGTATCGTCATTCATAGTGGCGATTGCCCAAAGGGCACTGCGCAGAGCGCAATCGCTTGGAGTGATTGTCAATGTATAATGTAGAGCTTCCCAAATTACCACCTGACTTCGCTGAACTGCTGCGTCGAGTATTGTCGGGAGAAGAAGTGATTATTTCGCAAGCTGGTACTCCCATTGCGCGTATAGTCCCTATTGTGGGACAGTCATCACCTTGGATTCCAGGATTAGATAAGGGCAAGGTTATCATTACCCCTGACTTTGATGCGCCCCTACCGGAGAATATTCTCAACCATTTTCAAGCCGCCCAGCAGATGAAAGAAAATAATGCTAATCCTTGGCTCCCCCAGTAAAATAGACGCATGATATTGTGTATCGGCTGCAAGGCATTAAGTTTGAATGGGACACAAACAAGGCACAAAGCAACCTCGAAAAACATAATGTTAGATTTGAAGAAGCCGCAGAAGTTTTCTTAGATCCTTTTTATCAATTTGGTGATGCTACCGCTAATAATGAGCAACGTGATTTTATTATCGGGTATTCGCTGGAGCAACGGCTATTGTTAGTAGTTTATGTAGAAAGAGGAAAGCGATCGCGCATTATTTCTGCCCGTCTGGCTACTCGCGTTGAAAGGAAATTATATGAACAAGGCTGAAGAAGAATTCCAACTGCAACTGCATCCTCGCCCCAAAGAAACAGTATCTATAGAAATACCAAAAGACACTTTGGAATCGCTCAAAAAAGTTGCTGTCAGTCGAGATATGTCTTTTGAAGCCTTACTTAAATTTTATATTGGGCAAGGTTTGAGACAAGATTTAGCAAAATTATTTGCTGACCGCGTGCTTGAAGCTACTGCACAAGTGTTAGCAAAGCATATCGAATCAGAAGACATTTCTAGCATTATTCAAGAAATTCGAGCCGAGACAATTGGTTAGTTTTGGGTTTTTTGAAGAAGTTTTTAGATATTTTGTTTTAATCCATCCAAAATATAAAATCGCGAGCAACTTCAACGCGACACACGCCAAGTTTTGATCGTCCCATCACGACCGCCAATAACTAAAGTCTGCCCATTAGGACTAATGGCGACAGAATCAACTCCACCGCAATCATTTACCTCATAGATTTTGCCAAAGCCACTTTTATCACTCAGCAAGCGCATCACCCGGTAGCTATTTTCTAGGAGTAGGTGAGGACCACAACTTTGACAAAAGCGGTTGTTAGCATTCTCCTGATGGTCTAGTCTAGGGCAGAGCGGATTTATGCACAGGCTCATGGCTGGCTACGGGAAGGCTGTTTTTTTAGTATAAAGTAGATTTTCGTAATATATATATTGTGCTAAATACAACAATACTCCCAGATACCTACTAATCTCTAAAACTCCCGCAGGTGGGCTTTGTTTGTGTAGCCGCATCTTTCTGGGGTGTCGGCGTCTTGCGTAGGCGATCGCTGCAATCAAGGGCAATTTCACGCTATAAAAAAATAATGAGGATTCGTAAAAAACGCAACGCTCTGCGCCAATCTCTTGCAGTATTCCGGTACAGTGGACGGGCTGTAAGCTTGGTGTGGACTACTAGCCAGTTTCTAACCATCATTCTTGCCACTTTAACTTTAGTGGCAGGTCTTTTACCAGCTGCTGTAGCTTACCTTGGTAAGTTAATTGTCGATGCTGTTGTTGCTGCTTCTCAAATTAATGCATATAACAACGATTTTGTCAATAGTTATCGCCCTTTGATGTATGTGGGATTGGAGGCGATCGCCGTAGCCGCCCTTGCAGGTAGTCAGCGAGGACTCTCTGTTTGTCAGTCCTTATTGCGGATGCTACTTGGTCAGCGGGTAAATGTTCTCATCCTAGAAAAGGCGCTGACACTTGATCTCACCCAATTTGAGGACTCGGAATTCTACGACAAATTGACAAATGCACGGCGAGAAGCATCGATTCGTCCCCTGTCTCTAGTAACCCGTACCTTTGGCTTAGTGCAAAGCGCCTTATCACTTGTGACTTACGGCGTTTTGCTGGTGAAATTCTCGATTTGGGCAGTGGTGATGCTTATCATAGCAGCTATGCCCGCATTCTTTGCCGAAACGAAATTTGCGGGAGAAGCCTTTCGCCTATTTAGCTGGCGTGCACCGGAAAGCCGCCAGCAGCATTACTTGGAAACCTTGCTTGCTAGAGAAGACTTTGCCAAGGAAGTGAAACTCTACCAACTAGGGGATATGCTGCTGGGGCGTTACCACAACGTCTTTAATAGACTCTACGGTGAAGACCGCGAGTTGACACTGCGGCGGGGACTGTGGGGATATATCCTAAGTTTGCTGAGTACCGCAGCTTTTTACCTGGCATACGCCTGGATTGTCGTGGAAACAGTTGCAGGTAGAATTTCCCTAGGAGACATGACGATGTATCTTACCGTGTTCCGCCAAGGGCAATCTACATTTTCCGGTGCCTTGACTTCCATCGGGGGAATGTACGAGGATAACCTGTATCTTTCCAACCTCTACGAGTTCTTAGAAGAGGAAGTGCCAAAACCCAAAGGTAAAGCCACCAAAGGCATAATTCCTAAAGACGGAATTCGCTTTGAGAACGTATCATTTACTTATCCAGGAAGTTCGCAACCTGCATTGAAAAACATTTCGCTACACCTAAAACCGGGAGAGAAATTAGCCATTGTGGGTGAAAATGGTTCTGGCAAAACTACGCTTATTAAGCTGCTTACCCGACTTTACACTCCAGATTCCGGATGTATTTTACTCGATGGTTTGGACTTGCAACAATGGGATGTAGATGTGCTGCGGCGACGCATCGGGGTGATTTTCCAAAACTTTGTCCGCTACCAGTTCACCGTTGGTGAGAATATCGGTGTGGGAGATGTGGAACGCATGGAAGACAAAGCCCGATGGCAAACTGCGGCTGAAAAAGGCATGGCGCTTCCTTTTATTCAACATTTGCCGGAAAACTTTCAAACTCAGCTTGGTAAATGGTTCAAGGGGGGACAGGAACTTTCTGGAGGTCAGTGGCAGAAAATTGCTCTTGCCCGTGCTTTTATGCGAACGAATGCAGATATTCTGGTTTTAGATGAACCAACATCAGCAATGGACGCCCAAGCAGAGTTTGACATTTTCAATCATTTTCGCGCCCTGACCAAAAATCAGATGGTATTTCTCATTTCTCACCGTTTCTCTACAGTGCGGATGGCTGACAAAATTGTCGTTATCGAAGCTGGGGAAGTCGTGGAACAGGGAACTCATCAGAACTTGTTGCAAGCAGGAGGGCGTTATGCAACTCTGTTTTCTTTGCAAGCGGCGGGGTATCAGTAGTGTAGGGGAGTGAGGGAGTGAGGGAGTGAGGGAGGGGGATGAGGGAGATGAGGGAGTGAGGGAGATAAGGAGTCTAAGTGATACTTGAGGCTTGACGTTTGACTCTTGACTAAAATTTGGAGTATGTGCGATGAAATGGATATTTGACCCACCGATTTCTGTGAAAATCCAAAAGATGAAGGAACGGGTACGGTGGCGACATCCGAGTATTATCCAGCGTAGGATTGACCAAACCAGCATGGTTATAGATGATGGCAACTCGGATAATCCAGAATTCTCCTTTATAGTTATAGGTGATAGTGGCACTACAGAGCATCAGGGACACCATCCCCAACGACGAATTGCTGAATTGATGCTTGCTCATCGTGAGGAGTGCCGTTTTGTGCTTCACACGGGTGATGTGATTTATGTGGTGGGTTCTCATGAGTATTACCCGACCAACTTTATTGAACCTTACCGCGAGTTTCTTGTCGGTGGGGAAAATCCCAAAGGCATTTCCTACGATCGCATGGTGTTTAACCTGCCAATTCTACCAGTCCTTGGTAATCATGATTATTATGATGTGCCGTTGATGTATCGCTTGCTTGCTGGAAGCACACTACCACTGCGTCGTTTCTTCCGCTACAAAGATATAGAGATTGGTTGGCATGGTTCGTATCAAGGCGACGCCTATGCACGGGCATTTCTTGATTATATGGCGGCATTCGCCCCTAATGAATTAGAACATCACCTAGACAACAATTACACCGCCAAAACTGACATAGGGCGGTGTTTGCGTTATCAACCCGGACGTTTTACCCGCTTACCTAACCGCTATTACACTTTCCGTTACGGCGGGATTGACTTTTTCGCCCTCGACTCGAATACTTTTAACGCACCATTACCACTTCCAGCCACAAAAGAAGGAGAAGCCGAACGCCGTGAATTGGTTCATCGTCAGCATGAGATAGAACAAGAGGAAATGCAAATTCTGGAAGCTTGCTCTCACCTCAACCCGGATATACCCGAACAAGCCGAACAACTTGATGCCCTCAAAGCTAAGTTATACCAAATCGACGAGATAAAAATCGATATTGAAAAACAATTAGAATCTCATAAAGGGTCATCTGTAGATTTTGAACAACTTAACTGGCTCAAACAAAGACTCATTCAATCTTGGAATAGTAAAGAAGTACGCGGACGTATCATTTATTTTCATCATCCTCCTTACGTCACTGAGAAGACCAAATGGCGTCAAGCGCAAACCTTAGCAGTTCGTCGCCGTTTGCGTTGGGTTTTTGATGAAGTCGCAGACACCCTTGGTTCCCTGACTAAAGGGCGTCCGATAGTCGATTTGATTTTAAATGGTCACGCGCATTGTCTAGAACATCTCCGGACTGTGGACACCGGACACGCTGACTCTTTCATCAACTGGATTATCTCTGGTGGTAGCGGTCATTACCCCCGGCGTCAGCGAAAGGAGGGGTCAGAATTGATGGAAACTTTTGAGGACAGTACAGATAATCCTAACCGCAAAGTTGCGGATTCGCTGCTCTTTATTGGTCGCAATGGTTACGATGAGCAAAAGCGACTACCGTATTCATTTGTACGAATTGATGTTAAGAATGGTAGTCCACCCAAGTTTATTGTGAGACCGTATGTAGCTGAACGGTTTCAGGGACAGTGGTGCGATCGCCAACTGGAACCGTTTGTCATTTGAATTTTAAGGTATAACCCAGATTCCGCACCGTTGTCATGTCATATACCAAAAGCTGTGGGCAACCAAAGGGCGATCGCACTACTTAGAATTAGCATTTGTGACCCAGATTTGTTTTCATTAGACAAGATTGCATCTCTTTGATTCCATCTGTGTCCATCTGTGTCCATCTGTGGTTCATTATTCTTTTTTTTGGAATGAATGCAAGAACGTCTATTCTTCATATATCATTTTTTTAGTCATGCCACCATCAATTACAAAATTCTGTCCAGTAATAAACTCTGCGGCATGAGAAATTAAATACTCAATCATAAAAGCGACATCCTCAGGCTTGCCAACTCGACCTACTGGATGCTGAAGATGGTCAATCTCTGTTAATTCTGCCTCGTTTCTTAAGGAAGACTTACGCCATTTACTCACATCAATCCATCCCGGACTAATACAATTGACTCGAATGTCTGGTCCAAGGCTAATAGCTAAAGCATGGGTAAGAGCAATAATGCCTCCTTTTGAAGCGGCGTAGGCTTCTGTATTTTTCTCTGATTGAAACGCACGAGTTGAGGCAATGTTAATAATCGTTCCCTTCGATTGACGTAAGTAGGGAATGGCATACTTAGACAACAAAAAACAGCCTGTTAAATTAGTTTGTATAACTTTGTGCCAATCTTCTAATAATAAATTTTCAATAGGGGCATTGTTTGGGTTAGAAATACCAGCATTGTTAATTAGTCCATCAATGCGTTGAAATTTCTCAATTGTGGTTTCAATACACTGCTGTGCAGAGTTTTCGAGAGAAACATTTGTTTCAATAAATAACAAAGATTCTTCAAAGCGATCAAATTCTTGCAGGCATTCTTTTCCTGCTTCACTATCAATATCTGCTATCACCACCCGACTACCACAAGAAAGTAAATGCTGGCTAATACATTTGCCAATACCTTGTGCGCCACCCGTCACTATTATAGTTTTGTCCATGAATATATAGCACTTCTCGTTTGAATTGCGCTATAAGTCATTAACCTGTAGCTGAGATAACATTCCACAGTTTGTAACCTATGGAGGACTAACAAGCCTACAAGGACTTATTAGAATCAGTCTAATGCTATAGCAACAGCCAAGGTGGTTAGGACATCAACAGATGATAAAACCTAGACACAAAAAGGCTTTTCACCCAGTCCCCAGTCCCCAGTTCCTAGTCCCCTGCTATAAATGGAACCATTTATGCGTATTCATCATCTCAATTGCGGCTGTATGTGCCCGATTGGTGGACCCCTATTCAATGGCTTTCGCGGTTTAACAGCTCACCTTGTCTGCCACTGCTTGCTCATTGAGACAAATCAGGGACTCGTTCTCATCGATACTGGCTTCGGTCAGCGCGATATCAAGGCACCCGACTCGCGCCTCAGCCCGTTCTTCATTCATTTGAATGGCATCCAGTTTGAACAAAAATACACAGCGATCGCTCAGATCGAACAGCTTGGCTTTCATGCGCGTGACGTGCGCCATATCGTGCTTACTCACCTCGATTTCGACCATGCCGGTGGTCTAGAGGATTTCCCGGAGGCGACTGTACACGTAATGCTCTCTGAGATTGAGGCTGCGAAGGAGCGGCGAGGCTTCATCGGATCGCGGCGCTATCGTCCAGGACAGTGGGACGAGATCCAACACTGGAAGTACTACTCCGCTGGGGGCGAACCTTGGTTCGGCTTTGAGGCTGTGCGCGACCTCGAGGGACTACCACCAGAGATTCTCCTCATCCCCCTGGCAGGTCACACGCGCGGTCATGCCGGCATCGCTATTGAAACCCCCGAGGGTTGGCTCCTACATGCAGGCGACGCCTACTTTTATCGGCACGAGATGGGAACTACTAAACCGCGTTGTACACCCGGTCTGCTTGTCTACCAATGGCTGATGGAAGTGGATCGCAAGGCTCGGGTGTACAATCAAGATCGCCTGCGCGCCTTATCGCTTGACCGCAGTAAAGACGTACGCCTCTTCTGTAGTCATGATGTGATCGAGTTCAAAGCGTTCACCGACCAGTAAGCGCCGGATGTGGTCAAAAGATGGACAATAAATAAAAGTTTTTCCTCTGTTTTCCCACGCCACTTCTCAACGGGGGAACCCCCCTCCGGGTTCACCAGTCGCCTGGGTCGGGAAACCCTCCTGCATAGCGCTGGTTCACCGCACTCTTTGTGGCTCCCCTCTTGTAGGGGGAATCAGGGGGGTGGACACAGATAAATTATTTGTGTTGTCCTGTATGCGCTGCCTTAAACCGACTCCGGCGTCTACATCTATGGTTTCATGTAAGAGAAATAATTCTTGCAAAAGGTTTGATGAAACCTAAACCAAAATATCATTTTTTCCCTTTCACCGTAATTATCCTACTGATACTATGCTGCTACTTGCTGGTTGACCCAATGAGTACGGCGATCGCCTCTTCCTCTTCTGCTACTGTTTACGAACAGAGGCTTATTCACAGTCCAGATGGTATTGGTAAATTTTACATGGGTCGAGAGATAGCCAAAGTGATGGGGCATACAGGAGCATTGTGGCTAGAACGACCAAGCCGAGAGACTGAAGAACAACCAAGCAAGCTGGTGAACGCCCTCAACCTCAAATCTAACGATGTTGTGGCAGATATTGGTGCTGGGACAGGCTACATGAGCTTTCGTATTGCTCCGCTCTTGACAAAGGGAAAAGTGTTGGCTGTGGATATTCAGCCAGAAATGTTGGATATTATTGAATTTTTGAAGAAAGAAAATAATATTACTAACGTTGAGCCTATCTTGGCAACCTTGACAAACCCTAATCTACCACCCAAAAGTGTTGACCTAGCTTTGATGGTAGATGCATATCACGAATTTGAGAATCCACGAGAGGTGATGGAAGGGATTTTTCGAGCGCTTAAACCAGGTGGTAGGGTAGCGTTGGTTGAGTATCGGGGTGAAAATCCTTTCATTATGATTAAACGACTGCACAAGATGAGTCAAAGACAAGCACAAAAAGAAATGCAAGCGGTTGGTTTAGTTTGGCGTGAAACCAAAAACTTGTTACCACAGCAGCATTTGATGGTTTTTGAGAAACCCCAAGCACCATAGAACAAAATTCACCTATTGCAACCGCAGCCGATAGTTGATATATGCGGATGTCACAGATAATTATCTGCGTCCATCTGCGTTTATCTGCGGTTAAAATCAGTTTTCATAGTTAAGAACCAGGTGGAATAAGGCTAGCACTTTTAGTGTTACTATCCCAAACTATCCAGCCGAATTGATTATCTAAATCAGTCGCATTATTTGTGACTTTAAAATTAATCTTTTCACCGTTTCTAGTTTCAACAGAAAAGTCGGCGTTTTGAGCATATATCACCTTAAAACCTCTGTCTCGTAGGCAATACATCGCCCAAGCTTTTAATGATTGCTTGTATGGTTCGTGTGGAATTGGAGGCTTTTTAATCGCCTCTTCGATAACTTGAAATGTTTTCTCTAAATTAGTCATTAGTCATTAGTCATTAGTCATTAGTCAAGAGTTTTCCCGTTGTGTCCCTACCTATTTTGGATCACAACGAATTTCAATCATAAAGCCATCGGGGTCGTAGAAGTACACGCCTCTACCAGTGGGACGGGTGACTGGTCCGTGGGCGATCGCTATTTGATTTTCTCTTATAACTTCGACCGCTTGCTCAAACAATTCAGGAGCAATGTCAAACGCCAAGTGATATGCTCTGGTAAAAGTACGTTCTGGGTTTGGGTCTGGCGGTGGTAAGTTTGGTTCCCAAAATAAATCGAGAATTGTCCCATCCGGAGTAACGAAATTAGCCACTTTCCCCTGTGCTACTAAGTCCACAAGGGTTGCAGGAACTTCATCACCGATAAGTTCGTGCAAACCCAAAATATTGCCGTAGAAATGCCGAGAAGCTTGCATATCGTGGACGTTGAGGGCTATGTGATGCACTCGTCGTAGATCGCCCAGAGTCAAAGCACTTTTCAGGGATTGGGTACTTGGTAACATAGCGGAACTCAATTAACTGACTGAGGTAGCAGGTACAAACGTACGATGCCAAGACTCAATTAGTTTACCATCCAAGACTGAACTAGAACCAGACTTTAGTATTGTTAAAAAACGAGCAGATAATTACCTGTCTGGTCATTCTAAACCATCAGATATTCTGCTTGTCATTGAAATTGCAAACTCTAGCCTTCAGTTGACCAAGAAGATAAATTACCCATCTATGCCGCAGCAGAAATTTGCGATTATTGGATATTCAATTTAATAAAAAATCATGGAGAAGCTTACAGTGAACCAATACAAGAATTACATGGTAATTGAGATGATAGAGCCAAACATCTTATGTTAGCCAATGAAACTTTTTTGCCTTTTTTCCTGATGTTTCACTAGATTTATGTAACTCCTTTCCCTAAATTTCATGAGTTCATCAAGGAGCGATCGCAATATTTTACGCTGATTTATATCAGTAGAAATTAAAATAATAATAAAATAAAAATCAACATTTCCACAAAAATCTAAATATTATTAATTAAACAATATACTCTTTTATCAATTTTACACATTCATTAATTAAGTATTTTTATCTACTTAAAAAAATTATAACTTCAGACGGACTGCGTCATTTAGTAAGTATATCCTTAGAGCGGTTAACTTATTGTTTGTAATCGTTAAATTCGAGAATGAAAACAATCCACATCAAATGGGCGTCGAACCTTTTTGATCTAAGGAGAACATTGACATGGTTGAGAGCAGGCAGGGTTCAGATAGGCAGAGTGTAAACGCTAACAGCATAACCACAGATCAACCTTATGCTGGTTCAGCAGGCACAAGCACAGATGCAGGGGTATCGAGAATCGAAGATGCCAACCGCATTATAATTGGTCAACCGGGTGCAGGTTCAGCAGGGGCAAACACAGATGCAGGGGTATCTGGAAGCGTTGGTGGTAACAGCATAAGCACAGGTCAACCTTATGGTGGTTCAGCAGGCACAACCATAGGTGCTGGAGTGTCTGGAAGCGTTGATGCTAACAGCATAAGCACAGGTCAACCTTATGGTGGTTCAGCAGGCACAACCACAGGTGTTGGGGTGTCTGGAAGCAGCATAAGCACGGGTCAACCGGGTGCAGGTTCAGCAGGTACAACCACAGGTGCTGGGGCATCTGGAAGCAGCATAAGCACGGGTCAACCGGGTGCAGGTTCAGCAGGCGCGAACGTGGGTGCTGGGGCATCTGGAGACGCAAATGCTTCTTCTGGCGGCGGTCTAGCTGGTGCTGTATCTGGTGCTTTATCAGGAAAAGGAGGCATCAATCCTCTAGTCAGTAGAGCGCTAATAGGCGGACTCATTGGTGGTACTTTGGGGTCATTAGCTGCCGCTTTGGCTGGTAGAAAATTAGCTCAGGGCTTTAACGTTGCTGCAAAAGGTGTAGGAGAAGCTGCAAAGACTATAGGTGGCGGTCTTAGCCAAACAGGAAAAGGTCTAGGGCAAGCAGTAAAGAGTATCGCTGATGGTGCTAGCCAAGCTGTTGTAGGTGGTACAGTGGACACGGCAAAGGGTGTCGCTGAGGGAGCCAAGCAAGTCGCACAAGGTGCATTGGACGTAGCACAGAGTACAGCGCAGGGTGTCACTGACGTAGCTAAGCAAGCCGTAGCGGGTACAGTGGACGCAGTACAGAATACAGCGCAGGGTGTCGCTGATGTAACTAAGCAAGCCGTAGCGGGTACAGTGGACGCAGTACAGAGTACAGCGCAGGGTGTCGCTGATGTAACTAAGCAAGCCGTAGCAGGTACAGTGGACGCAGTACAGAGTACAGCGCAGGGTGTCACTGACGTAGCTAAGCAAACTGCACAAGGTGCGTTGGACGTAGCACAGAATACAGCGCAGGGTGTTAGCCAAGCTGTACAAGGTGCAGCCAACACTGTCGCTGAGGGAACTAAGCAAGCCGCACAAGGTGCAGCAGACGTAGCACAGAATACAGCGCAGGGTGTTAGCCAAGCTGTACAAGGTGCAGCACAAAATACAGCAGACGCAGTACAGAATACAGCACAGGGTGTTAGCCAAGCCGCACAAGGTGCAGCAGACGCAGTACAGAATACAGCACAGGGTGTTAGCCAAGCCGCACAAGGTACAGCGGACGCAGTACAGAATACAGCAAACAGAGCCGCTGAGGGAACTAGCCAAGCGGTACAAGGGACAGCAGACACAGTACAGAACACAGCGCAGGATTTTAACCAATCAGTACAAAGCGCAGCCCAGAATAGCCAGCCATCTGGAAATCAAGGCAATCAATATCAAGGCTGGACAAGTGCAAGCAACCAGCAAAGCAACAGTAATGAAGTAGACATGGATCGTACGCCGGTAGTCTACATTTCAGCAGACCCGATAGAGGGACTTGACGACAATCCAGTTACGCCTGTAGTTGATTCAGTGTCTATAGACTCTGGATCTGTAGATGCTGATGAAAGAGACCCGCTTGAGGAAGAAATTGCTCGGTTTACTGATTACAACAGATAGGAATCTGACATTCCAAAGGTCATCAATAAAACCTAAACACTGTAAAGACGGTACCCTCTTTTAAATAAAGGTAGTCCTATAGGACTACCTACAAACATAAGAAGCAAAGCAAGTTATACGATATAGTTTTTCCGGCTTAAACCCAGTCAAATCAAGGGAAAAGGTTTAAGTGTCGCAGTGAAGGATCGTGTAACCAGATGCAAATTAACCAATTTTGGCACAAAGGAAACAATTATTATGGATGCAAACCAACAGCTTTTGGAGCAACCTCAAGGAAATATTGAGCTAGCTGCAGATCAACCTGATGCTAATCAAGTAGGTAGAGGCGCGAACAATGGGTTATCTAAAATAGCGATTGGAACACTCATTGGTGCTACATTAGGCGCAATAGCTGGGGCTTTAGCTATTCAGGGTACAGCCGAAAGGGTTAACCAAACTGTAAAAAAAGTAGGGAATGTAGTCAAGGGTACAGCCGAGAATTTTAACCAAACTGTAAAAGGTGTAGGCGACGCAATAAATACAGTTGCTGAGGGTGTTAACGACACCGTAAAAGATGTAGGAAACACCGTCAAGGGCACAGCAACGGGCGTAACCGACACGGTAAACAATGCTGTTGGTGCTGTCAAGTCTACAGCCGCAGGCGTTAGCGACACGGTAAACAATACAGTGGACATGGTCAAGGGTGCAGCACAAGGTGTTAACGACACTGTCCAAGGTACAGTGGACGTAGCTACGAGCGCAGATGAGAATGAGACGCCATCTGGTAGTCTGAACGTCAACATACCTAATGACCAAACACCTGCTAACCAGACGTCTTATATGTTAGTCCCAGTAGAAAACCAGAAGTGAGTTCTTGAGCGAACTATCACATCTACTGAATTTTAATTCTTGTAAAGGGTGCGGCAAAACAGAAATGTCTGGCAGCTTAGGGCGATTATTAGCGTAGGGTGGGCAATCTCCACCTTACGGATTTATTTTATCTGTCTTTTGGCACTTATTTATTGCTTATTGGCAGCAATGTACGAGGATATACCTCTTTAGGTTGGTTGTAGTCTTACTGATGATTGATAGATTAATCATAAATAACTAGCTGCTTCAGTTAGGCGTTATGCTGTCTTGGTATAAAGGAGACAATGAATTACGATGGGTAATTACAAGCAGCCTATTGATAAGCATGACCCAAAGGCTGAGCGCATTAGGGAGCTACCCAAAGCTCATCGAGCAGGTACAGGCATAGGTGGTGGGTTAGTTGGAGCAGCCATTGGTGGTTTACTCGGTCGCAAACTTGGAGGAATTTCTGGTACTGTAGTGGGCGCAGTCGCAGGTGCTTTCGTTGGTAAGGGGACAGCTGAGCGTGTTAACCGCACTGTAGAAAGTGTAGTAGACGCCGCTAGGAGTGTAGCTGAGGGTGTTAACCACTCTGTCGTAGGTGTAAGTAATGCGTTAAAAGATACAATTGACGAGGTCAAGCCCTCTGTTGTCAGTGTAGTGGATGCAGTAAAGAATACAGTTGACGAAGTCAAGCCCTCTGTAGTCGGTGCAGCCAAGACATTATCTGAAGGTGTTAACTACAGCGTGAACAGTGTCACCCATGTTGGAGATGCACTAAAAAATACAATTGACCAGGTTACGCCGTCTGTAATTGGTGTAGTGGACGCCGCAAAAGGTACAGTTGAGGAAGTCAAGCCGTCTGTCGTCGGTGTAGTAGATATATTGAAAGATACGGTTGAGGAGGTCAAGCCATCTGTTGTCGGTACAGCAAAGAGTTTAGCTGAGGCTGTTAACAGCTCTGTCAACAGTGTAACTGATACATTAAAAAATACAAATCAACAGAACAATCCCTCCGTTATACGTGAAGAGGAGGCAACAAAAGCCACATCTGAGGCTGTATACCACACTATCAACGATGTAGGAAACGCATTAAAAGATACAATTCAACAGGTCAAGCCTTCTGTTATTAGTGTAGTGGACGCCGCAAAAGGTACAGTTGAGGAGGTTAAGCCCTCTGTTGTCGGTGTAGTAGATATATTGAAAGATACGGTTGAGCAGGTCAAGCCATCTGTAGTCGGTGCAGCAAAGACTGTAGCTGAGACTGTAAACAATATTAACGGTGTAGGCGATACATTAAAAGATACAATTCAACACAACAATTCCTCCCCCATAGGTGAAGAGGACGCGACAAAAGCCACACCTGAGGCTATAAACCACACTATCAACGATGTTCTAGATGCATTAAAATATACAATCAACCAGGTCAAGCAATCTGTAATTGATGTGGAGGAAACCGCCAAAGATACAGATGAGGAAGTTAAGCTATCTGGTAATCACTACAAAAAGATAGATGAACCGGTGGTTACAAAGCATCTGCAAAGGTCAAGCAACGAGCATCCTCTTAGTGATGATTTTATATCGTCTCATGGCACACAATACGAAGACTCCAAGCCCCCTGCGGTACTCCTTCCCGCACCACCTCCTCCCACTGCTTTGTTAGCAACACACACAAGAGAAGATTTTGTGAGTGAGGAGTTGGGGGTGGAGTTTCATGAAAATAGTAAGTTACCAGATGAGTTATCAGATGAAGCTGATATTAGTAAACAGGTTGAGCAAAATTTCAATGATTTACAACAGCCTCATAGTTTTCAAGAAATAGACATAAAAGAGCTTAAGAGTTTTCAAGAAACAGACATAAAAGAGATTGACTATAAAGATATTCAACAGAAAGAAAAAGAATCTCAGCACAGTCAAGAAGAAACAACTCAACAAGTTAGCCAACCAAGTATTCAAGCACAGACTGAAAAAATTCCAAAAGCCACTGGAATGATTGTAGGCTCAGTTATTTTAACTTTGATTGGTGTAACCTTTGGATTCAGCCAAAAACAAAATTCGTTAGTCATAAAAAAATCATCAGCATTTTCTCAGATACTTTCAACACCGGAAAGAACTCCACAAAGAACTCCACAAAGAAATGCGGAAACAATGAGTAATGGTTGGATTTTTATAGGTAATATTAACAAAGCCTTAGATTCAGAATTGGCTGGAAAACCGCTAATCGAAAATTCACAGTCTACTGATTCAGCAGTCGTTCCATCTGTAGGATCAATAGTCACTGTAAATGTTGAACCAGGGGTGATGTTAAGGAACAATAGCCCACAAGCACCTAACTTTAGTCCTCAAGAACAAAAAGCTTTAGCTGTTCTTAAGCCTCAAGAAAAGCTAAAGATTCTTAAAGTAGAGTTGATCAAGCCTCCCACTACCTCTCAGTCATCAACAAAAGTTTGGGCAAAAGTCTATAGATGTGGTAGTGCTTGCTTGTAATGTCATGTATGTTTGATTATTCTTTAGATTTTCAGAATATAGATTTTCGACAACATCCTGAAATCTATCGCGTGGGTAAGGGCGAACAGGGAGTGCTTTTGGTAGAACCGTACAAATCAGAAATTCTTCCCTACTGGCGGTTTAAAACTCCGGAGATTGCGAAAGAGTCTAGCGAAAAAATTTACCAAATGTTTTTGATGTATTTGGAAGAGGATGATTTTGTTGGTGCGGATATGGCGCGGAAGTTTTTACAGATGGGGTATACGCGATCGCGCCGCTACGCTAATCATAAAAGTGGTAGAAAGTACAAAACCAATCCTCAAAAAGAATCTTCTCAACAAGCCCAGATTCAAGCAAGAAAAGATATTTTACCAAATGAAGTCGATCCAGTGAAAGCTGAATCAGCAGCCATTTTTAAACACAAGTGGATACAAGCAAAGACAAACGAGAAATATCTGCACCTTTTAGCCCAGCATAAACAAATGTACGAGCGTTGACAAACAGTTTTTTATCTTATCTCTCTTGTCTCCCTTGTCCTAACAACTGCGTGGTATATTTGAACGCAAGCGCGTATGACCAGGGAGATTTTATTTGTATCAGGCGTTTCGTGAAATGGTATGAATTTTTAAAGGGGTACCAAGAGGCTTTCCCGCCAATTCACCCTCAGTTCTTTTCTCAGTACGTTCTGTCGCTTGATAGCTGATGAACCGAGATTTAGGTAGATCTTTAACCTCATTAGTCTTAGGTTTAGAACTAACTGGGTCTTTTTTTTCGGTATAATCAACTATCTCGTGGTTGTCTTCCACTTGCTTGAGTTTATACTCATTTTGTTGCAAAAGTCTTTGAGTGATGACCAGGGTAAAGATAAGCAGCATAAGCTGTATCTGCCAAGGTGCTAAGACCAAACTTAGGATTATACACACGAGGGCAAATATCCCCACAAAATATCCTATCTCGTCGCTACATTTTTTGAAGATGTAGCCACCAATTAAACCAGTAAAAAGTGGAATTAGGAAAAACAAAGCCATAGTTTTCACCTCTGAAGTCTAAGCAGAAGCGTTTATATGTGCATATTAGGACTGCTGTTGGTAGCAACTGTATTTAGTTTTACAGCCTACGTTGTTTTAGCCATAATATCTGCTACCTATAACAACAGCGTATAAAGACAAGATTCCGAAATCCTCTGTTAAACTAGCTTAACACTTTCTAGTTGCACTGTTTAATCTATTTAGCGTATTACCTTAAAAAGTAGCGTTTTCAACTGAGACACCCGATGCTGAACATTCCTCAATTACTGGCTACTGAACTAAACCTTAAACCTTATCAGGTGCAAAACGCGCTGGAACTTTTGGCGGAGGGCGCGACAATTCCGTTTATTGCACGATATCGCAAAGAGCGTACAGGCGAAATGAATGAAGTCCAGTTGCGCGAAATTGAAGATAAGTATAATTACTTAACAGAATTAGAAGAAAGGAAATCGGTGATTTTGAATGGCATAGCAGAACAAGGTAAACTCACCGATGAACTCAAACAAAAAATTGAATCCTGTTTACAGAAAACAGAACTAGAGGATTTATATCTCCCCTACCGTCCGAAACGCCGCACTCGCGCTACCGCTGCTAGAGAAAAAGGACTGGAACCGTTTGCGGAGTTCATCAAGTCGTTAAACGTCAAAAATGGTGCTTCAGTGTCGCTGGAAGCAGAAGCGGCGAAGTATATCTCCCAGGAAAAGGGACTCAAAACAGCAGAAGAAGCCCTCAAAGGTGCTTCTGATATCCTAGCGGAAGAAGTCGCGGAAAAAGCAGAACTACGTGCATATCTGCGGGATTACTTGCTGGAGGAAGGGGTGTTTGTCTCCCGCATCAAAGATGATCATCCAGAAGGGACAACCAAGTTTGAGATGTACCGGAATTATCAAATGCGGGTAAGAAATATCGCATCTCACAATCTGTTGGCGTTATGTCGCGGTGAAGCAGAGGAAGTGTTGAGTTTTGAAATTTCCTTTGATGAGGATGTGGTGCTTTCCTACTTGGAGTCCAACGAAATTAAGACGAAAGTCCGCGCCATTCGTGATTTTTATCAAGCGATGCTGAAGGATGCATTTAACCGCTTGATGAAAGCTTCTATCATGAGTGAAGTGATTTCTGAAAAGAAAACTCAAGCAGATATTGAGTCCATCAAGACGTTTGAAGCGAATTTGCGCGAGTTGCTGCTATCAGCACCAGCGGGGATGAAACCGACGCTGGCTATAGATCCAGGGTTTAGAACTGGGTGCAAAGTTGCTGTACTCGATCAAACCGGGAAATTTTTGGAATATCAGGCGGTATTTCCCCATCAAGCAGCCGAACAACGCCAAAAAGCTGCACAAACTCTCAAAAATTTAATTGAGAAGTACAAAATTGAGTTGATCGCCATTGGTAACGGTACAGCTTCCCGCGAAACAGATGAGTTTGTCTCGCAAGTGCTGCAAACAATCGAACGTAAACCGACGAAAGTCATGGTAAACGAGTCGGGTGCTTCTATATATTCTGCAAGCAAAGTTGCCTTAGAAGAGTTTCCCGATTTAGATGTTACCGTGCGCGGTGCCATTAGTATAGGTCGCCGCTTACAAGATCCACTCGCGGAACTCGTGAAAATCGATCCCAAGTCTATCGGCGTGGGACAATATCAGCACGATGTGGATCAGAAGTTGTTGAAAAAGAAGTTGGATGAAACTGTTGAAAGCTGCGTCAACTACGTCGGCGTAGACTTGAATACCGCCTCTAAGGAACTTCTTACCTTTGTCTCTGGCATTACGTCAAGCGTTGCTAATAACATTGTTGCTTATCGTAACCAACACGGCGCGTTTAAAAATCGCCGAGAACTGAAGAAAGTCGCGAAATTGGGACCAAAGGCTTTTGAACAAGCGGCGGGTTTCTTACGCATTCGGGGTAGTGACAATCCACTGGATAATACTGCTGTACACCCGGAGAGTTATCAGGTGGTGGAGGCGATCGCATCCGACTTGGGCGTACCATTAACTCAAATCACCCAAATTGGCGAAAAGCTGAAAAAAACTAATCTCAAAAAATATGTCACGGACACCGTAGGCGAACCGACGCTACGCGACATCTTGAACGAATTGGAAAAGCCAGGAAGAGATCCACGCGCTGAGTTTAAGTATGCCACCTTCAAAGAGGGAATCAAGGAAATCTCTGACCTTAAAGAAGGGATGGAATTAGAAGGTATCGTCACGAATGTTGCCAATTTCGGCGCTTTCGTTGATATTGGTGTGCATCAGGACGGTTTGGTGCATATCTCCCAGCTTGCTGATAGATTTGTTGACGACCCAAAGAAAATCGTCAAGGTAGGACAAGTTGTGAAAGTGCGAGTGCTGGAAGTTAATGAAAAATTGAAGCGGATTAGTTTGTCGATGAAATCAGTTAAGCAATAGAGATATAAGTCTCGCGCAAAGGCGCAAAGACGCGAAGAAAAACTTAGCGTCTTTGCGCGAAATTAAAATACTAATGATGTGACTTTAGTATCAAATACAGCCAATGGCAGTTTATCAAGTTCGACTCGTCAATTCCGAAATTGGATTGGATTGCACTATTGAAGTCCCAGATGACCAGTATATTCTTGATATCGCCCAAGAAGCTGGTATCCGTTTACCATCTGGATGCAAACAAGGGGAATGTTCTGTCTGTGTTGCGAAAATAATCAGTGGAGAAATTGACCAAAGTGAGCAAAAATTTCTCCGTCCAAATGAAGTAGAGGCTGGTTACACTATTACCTGTGTTGCTTATCCTTTGTCGGATTGCACTTTAGAAACTCATCAAGAACAAGTCTTGTATAAATCATCGCTTTACTTTCATCAAAATGCAGCACCATCACAATAGTTATAGAAGTTATAGAGGTCATTTATAAAGTAAGTATAAATAACTGTAGGGTGCGTTAACTACAAGTAACATACCCTGCATTTTTAAGATTTTCTTTATAAATTAGCTAGTACTAAACTCTTAACTTTATTTATAACTCGTCACTTTTAACTGTTTTAAATACCAGCCAAATGGCATAACAGAGATATGCCTTGTTAGAGAGGTTAAAGCATTGTACATCATTGAATATAGTACTAGTGCTTTAAAACTATCTTTCTTGCTTTTTAGGTAAAGACAATGATGGTAACATTTTTCACCACCCTAGCTACAGCTTTGAGTCTGCTGATTGTAGATTTAGTTGTTCCTGGTGTTAACATTGCTAATTTTCCATCGGCTTTAATTGCTGCTCTGGCTATTGGCTTAGTAAATGGATCAGTTAAGCCTGTTCTTTCTGTTCTTTCTTTGCCCCTGAACTTTTTAAGCTTAGGAGCATTTTCGCTTGTAGTCAACGGTATCTGTTTCTCTTTAGCAGCATTTCTGGTTCCTGGCTTCAGAGTTCATGGACTCATTGCTTTTCTTCTCGGTCCGGTAGTTCTTTCTTTTGGTAATACTTTCATTACCAAGTACTTTGCTGAAAGAAATCTGGCTTTACCTGGCAGCCAAGATGCGAAGAACAAAGCAGAATTGCCATCAAGCTAAATATCAGCAGTTACCAGTAGAGACGAAAGTATTCTTGTCTCTACTCTACGCCGAAACAAGATAACTCCTGTGGAGGAGTTTTTCATTCGGTTCATTCAAGAAAATAAAAGTGAAAACAGTTTAAAAAAGTAGCAGAAACCCCATGAAATTAGTTCGTTTTATTCTAGGTTTAGTCGTGCCTCCTTTAGGCGTTTTTCTTACAGCTGGCGTTGGTCCTACTCTGTTGATTAATGTTTTGTTGACGCTTCTTGGTTGGCTTCCCGGTAGTATTCATGCAATTTGGGTCATTGCCAAGCACGAAGAGAAAATGGACAGAGGGGGAGAAATATACTAACCTTTTGCACTATTGGTAGTCATCTTCCTTGAAATTCCAACAAAAGACGCTAACTAAAAAATGTAGAGACGCGGCATTCATGTCGCGTCTCTATTTTAGATTATGTATTTAGATTATGTAAAAATTAGGATAGGCATTTGCCTACCCTGTCGCTGGTAGTCTGCCTATTTCTTAACAGGTTCTTTATCTTTCAACCTGTCAGCCGCCGCATGGAGTAACTCCCTTAATATTTGTTTGATCTGACGCTCTTTTTTAGCGATCGCCGTACCTGCTTCGCCAAGTTTTTCGTCTATCTGCGTACTTTTTTCTTGTACCTGTGCAACTACTACTTCTGCTTGTGGACGAGCTTGGTCAAACCAGTTTTTCGCCTCGTCTAAATATCCTTGAACTTCCTGAGAACGCCCACCATAACGTGCTGCTAAATTAGCTTGTACAATGGCTAGCTGTGCTCGCAGTTGAGCATAGCGTTTCTTTAACAATTCTGCTTCCTCACTATTTTTGATGCCATCGATAGCAGATTCAATAGCGGTTTTTGCACTAGCAGATTTTTCTTTGCTCGTATCTTGAATTTCTGTTAATATTCCTTCAACTTCTTGCTGAATTTTTTCTTCTTCTTGATCTAATTTAGCCTGTAACTGCTTAACTTCAGCTTGAGTTTTTGCGATCGCTTCATGTCTTTTACTATTAACTGCTTCCAACGCTCCCTCAATGGATGCCGTCACTTCTTCTTTCACGTCACTGCCTTTTTCTTGTAAGTTTTCAATGACAGTAGAGACAGCATCTTTAACAAGGGTGCGAAGTTCAGTAGAACCTTCTTTAAACTCAGAAACTACCTGAGAAAGTGCAGATTTTACAATTTCTCGAACACGTTCGGCTCTGACTTGTCCGGTTTGTTTGGCTTGTTGCAGATCGTTTTTAATTTGCTCTTTGATATTATTAGTCATCTTTTCTAATTCTCTTTGAAATTTAAGTAATAGAAATTTATCGACATGAGATTTCTTGCAAAAATCTGGTTTTTGGCTCTTTGGAACCACTGAACTAGGCAGATACACAAGAGACAAATTATCTGTATGTATCTGTAGTTTCATCTTAAAAAAAATTAACTTTTGCAAGAATCAGCTCATGTCTCTTCTTTATCGTGACGCAATATTTTATCAGGGTGTACATCCTTTAGGTAGAAAACAACTAACTAGCTAAAGGAAAGGCAGCAGCTAATATCCAACCAAACAATAACGCGCTACCAATGCCATAACTCCAAGGTTCTGCAAACAAGCTGGCAACATAAGAAAAAATACTCATAACCAAGGGAAACAATGGCAGTAAAAGGTAAATGAAGCCGAGTTCAGGCAACAAGTAAAGCACCAAAATAAAACCCCCTACCAAAATCACACTTTGTCCCAGCCACCACAAAATTCGTCGTCCAACTCCAACGCCTTGTTGTGCAACTCCAGATGCCAAAAACCAAGGAAAACAAGCAAGTGACATGAGGGGAAACAACTGAAAACGTGCTGGAATCAGCCACCACTGCAACCACACCACCTGCGCCATAGCACCAAAGGCAACCCACAATAGTACAAATAGCCCTACACCTAGCCCCACAGTTCGTAGTGTAGGACGCGGCAAGCGAGACATGACAGCCAGCCAAACGAAACCCGCAGCGCCAAACCAAATGCTCACCGCACCACCTACCAGCAAACCACCTAAACTGTTAATATCGCCACCACGACTCAACAATGCGAGTACACCGCTTGCGACAAATGGTGCTGCAACTAAACCTGTCCAACTTCTAAACTGATGAACTTTCAGCTTATCAGGGGTGGGGTGCAAAATCGGCGCAACTGCACCAAGTAAAGCCAGCCATGCAAGCAAATGCAGGAAATACCAAATCATTCGATAGTCAACATAATTACTGCTGTGTTGGACTCCAAACGTCGCATCAAGCCACTTTTTGGCGGCTTGGTGACTAGCATCGCGGAATAAAATGGTGATGTGTTCAGCGTTGGGAATGACGACAAGCGATCGCCCCCTTCCAGCAGCCAAATCTTTATTTTCTCCTCCCGCCGTCCTCAGCAACCGCTGTGCATTGGCAACAAAGCGACCTTCCCAAGTACCAGCTTGCAACTGCAGGTTACGCGGGGTTGATGGCGTTACATTCGCACCCGTAGGTGAAACGGCAACAGTTGCAGCAAAACGGTTGAGATTCTGAATACCCGCCGACATCACCGCACCACTTCCCATAGAATGCCCCAATAACGCCAAGCGCGACGAATCTACCTCTGGTTGTTCCAAAATTGCTGCATAAGCAAGATCCAAGTTTTGCTGGAGTGAACCGCCCTCTAATGGTTTGGCGTTCGCCCCATGACTGTTAAAATCCCATAGCATCACAGCATAACCTGCGTGTGCCAAAACATGGGCGTAACCCAACATCAACTGTTTAGAACCCGCATAACCGTGTGCTATGAGGACACCCGGTATCTTCTGGGCGTTGCGTGGCGCAAAGTACAGCATCGGTACTCCTTCACGTTCAAGGCTACGCACTACTAATCCAGTTCGCGCTGTAATGACACCCCACCAAGAAAAGGCAATCAGCAACAGTGCGGCGATCGCCAATAATAAACGCTTGCGATTCATCTAAGTTGTGATTTTGCAGACACTCTAGATGATAATCAACACAGAGAGCATCAAAATTCTATCCTGCAAAGGAGATTTAGTTATGTAGGAATGGCACGCTTGTTAAGACCAAACTCTTGTGCCGACTCGTTAAGAGCTTCCGGGCTCTTAACGCATTTTGGGGGGCTGCCTCGGGTTAAAATATTGCAGGCAGAGCCTCTAGTACACGACGGCGGAAATAAAGCTACCATTCAAAAGCAGCGAAAAGCCTACAGAATCAGCCTTTTGACTTTTGACTTTTGACTTTTGACTTCCGCGCAGCGGTACTAGGAATTGCGTTACAAGGGCTGTGCCTTGTAACGAGAAAAAAGCTTAATTTCAAAGGGTTTCACGTTAACAAGCGTGCCATTCAGTTATGTAGCTTGTAGAAATCACTTACTAGGCGATGCCAAGAATGACTTTGAAAGCAGTAAAAGAAAGTTTGTAGTAAGGGCTGTCTTCCCTTAAAATCCTCGTCCCTTATTTTTTTCCATTTATCCTTGTCAAGTGGCGGTAAATGAAGTACATGGCTCACTCTGTGCGAGCGAATATTTCTCCTAAGCAATACTTGTAGGAAATGTAGTACATACATTTTGGAAATGATGTTCACCTCCAGAGTATTATTAATGCCTGGAGTCATCGAAAGAAGCGATCGCCTTAGGCTTTTTAGTCCTACCGCAGTTGATATCATTCCTGATATAGGATGGCTCATACTGTAGAGACAGTAGTTTCAAAGCAAAGGACAAAGAAGTTCAGTAGCTTCCGCTAGAATAAAGGAATTTCTATGAAATTTGATGTCTTCTTCTCCATCTGCCAAACAGAGATTAACGGTTACCTTCCCAATGAACGCACCATGTTCCATAATTTCTTTGACCAAGTGAGTCATGCAGATGAGCTTGGTTACGAAATAGCTTGGGTGGCAGAGAGTCATCTTTCATGTGAAGTTCAAAAACATAATCCAAATCCTGTTATTCCCAATTTCAAAAGCGAGATTGGTCTCAATACCGATATTCTCCAGTTAGCCCATAGAATTTTTGCTCTTACAAAACGCATTCACGTAGGTTCAGCCATTCGCAATATCCTTGTCAACGGTGGTCCGATAGCTCATGCTGAAGCCGTGAAAACGTTTCTTACTCTTCATGAGTTAGACGAAGCTGAAAATCGTCTTATTCACCTCGGTTTTGCCACTGGACGTTTTCCCTTTTCCAATGCTCCTTATGGCATCGTTCCCCGTTCTGCTGTCGAAAATGCAGCTTGGCGTGTCATCAAGGTAAAACTTTTTCAAGAAGCCACCGAAATTTTCCTACGCTTTGTTAGGGGTGATATTTTCTCATCACAGGAGGTCAGATCCAAAATTATCAGTCCTGAAGACTTCAAGAGCGATCAGGAATGGTCAAAAGTTCTTCAGGTATATGGTAAACAAGTGAACCAAATCGAAATTCCCCCTTTCTGGAATTTTGACCGTATTGGTATTATCCCCGCTCAAGCATCTCTCAATCTGTTGCGGTTAATTATTGGTTCTCATAACCCTATAACTCAGGAGTTGGCAAATACTATTTTACCTTGTAGAGTTTTTAACCTTTCCATCACACCTGAAGCAGACATTGAAGAAACTCATCGACGCATGAAAACCAAATTTCATCCAGATGGAGGAGAATGGCAACGTTGGTATATGCCACGCACCGTTCTGGTTTTTATCGATAATACTCCCAAAAAGTCTATTGCTCAAAGACGGGCAATAGCACGCGCAAGAGCTAATCAAGCACTGCACGCATATTGGCAAGCGATTGAGGGAACAATTGACCCACAAAAGATTATCAAAGCTACAAACAATGCACTAGTTGGGACTTCAGAGGATATTGTTCTACAAATACGAGAACGCTTTCATCCAGAAGATCGTCTTATGCTTTGGTTTGACTTCTTTAATCACAATAACGAAGAAGTTAAAGAAAGTATGACTCAATTTATGAGAAATGTTTGCCCTTATTTTGATTCATAATGTCGTGTCCAGTAGCATCGGTTGTGTATAGTAGGGTTGGGTAAATCCTGCTCAAAATATAGTCATTTCTAAGCGTGTCAAATGTGCTCTCTAACGGTTCTGGGTTTTGGATCTTCGTGCCGAGCACGGCGGCGTTCGGTGTGCCCCAAAGTATTTTTCACTGCGATAACGCAGCCACACCCGCAACACTTGGGGAATCTGTTCTTTTTGTTCCTTGCTCAACGTGTTGTAAAGGGCTAACGCCCGATTGCGTTCAGCCCGACAGGCAGCGTTGTTGTGGGCATCCCAATAACTGCGAGCTACCCGAATCCGCCGACAGACTTCTTTAATGAGCACTTCCCCAGTGAGTGGAACATCCTGCTTTGCCATACGTTGAGATGCTACAAATTTCTAATGCCATTGTAGCGAGTTAGACCTAAATTAAACTCGTCAAATCCGGAAATATGGACATCTTCTGTACGTGGTGTAGACAAAGCCTTGTCATGCCGTCTGTACTCTTTCTATACGCTTGTCTGTACACCATACGGTAAATTCCAAAGTCCCTAAGTCCGCGAACCCACACTTGTTGCTGACTCATTGAAACTTTCCGTTTTGTTGCTATTGCCTTTGGCACTGGGCTTCGCTCAGATCCGTTTTATACTCTTTTATAGTCATCTGCCACTTGTAATATCATGTTAAAGGCATCATACGCGAGCGCTTCTTCGCGAAGCGATGTCTTTAGATTTACTTTATAAATCAGCTCTAAGTGAAGACAGCACTCACTACGAAGTAGGAGTATATTTTACGTTAATTTCGCCTACTTACTTATCAACCCCAAAATACAACCCAATGTAATATTGAAATGAATATCAAATTGAAAAAACTACTCACAATTATCTTACTAACACTCATTGTCTTAAATCTGAACTTCATTCCTACAGCATTAGCCGCCGATACAGCAAACGGCGAAAAAATATTTAGCGTTCAATGTGCGGGTTGTCATATTAACGGTAGCAACATTGTTAGGCGAGGTAAAAACTTAAAACTAAAAGCGCTCAAAAAATATGGTATGGATTCCATTGAGGCAATTTCCTCTATAGTTGCTAATGGTAAAAATAATATGTCAGCTTACAAAGACCGTCTTACGGAGCAAGAAATACAAAATGTCTCTGCTTATGTTTTAGAGCAAGCTCAAAAAGGCTGGCGTTAGTTAGAATATTTGTCCATAAAACTAGGAACTGTTTTACGAACGATGACAACAATCACCGCTCAACCGAGATGGACTGTACCTGGACCTCGCCCTTTACCAATTCTGGGACGCCCTGCTATGCTCTTACGCTTCGCCACAGACTCGATAGGAGTATCGCGTTCTCTGTTTCAAACCTATGGTCCGGTCGTCTCCCTGACAGCAGGCGGGGGCACTAATCTCTACTCACCGCTTCCCAATTGTCCTGGCACAGTGTTGACCTACGGTTCGGAATATGTTCGTCAAGTGACCAGCCAGCACGAGATTTACTACAAGTATCCCTTGTCCGGGAGGTTGTACAGTAAGCGGGATGATTCAAAGCGCACAAAACCGCTCAAGCACTTTCTCGCTGGGCTATTTGGTGTCAACAGTCTAACTCACCGCCAGCACCGCCAGCTTTTGATGCCTGCCTTTCATAAACAGCGAATCGATTCCTGCCGCGACGATATTGTTGCTATGACCCAATCGGTTCTAGAGCAATTGCCGATTAACCAGCCAACCGACATTGCTGAGGTGATGCGACTCCTCACCCTGCGCATAACGACCAAGACCCTGTTCGGTAGTGATATTGGTGAGGAGGGGGGTAGAACCACCAAGATTTTACAAAAAGCTTTGACTTTAGAGGGTAGTGTTGGGGTTGCTCTGTTGCCCTTTGACTTACCAGGGCTACCCTACCATCACTTACTCAATTTAATGGCGCAACTGGATGACGAAATGCGCGCCCTCATTCAGCGTAAACAAGTGAGTGGCACTGATGATGGGGACGTACTCTCAATGTTAATCCAAGCACGGGATGCTGAGAGTGGTGTGGCGCTGACTGAGGACGAACTGCTCGGACACGTAGGTGCAATCTTTGCGGCGGGGCATGAAACCAGTGCCAATGCCCTCACGTGGACGTTATTTTTGCTTTCACAACATCCAGAGGTAGCTGCCGACTTGCTTGATGAACTCCAGAGCATGTTGCAGGGAGAAGCACCAACCATCGAGCAGTTGCAGCAGTTACCGTTGTTGGAGCGAGTCATTAAAGAAAGTATGCGAGTGTTCGCTCCTGTACCCTGGAACGCGCGTGTTACCTCGCAACCGACTGAACTCGGAGGTTACGCCTTGCCAGCCGGAACCGAAGTTTTCGTCAACATTTACCAAACCCATCATATGCCCGAAGTTTATCCAGAGCCAGAGAGATTTAATCCCAAGCGCTGGGAGGGATTTGAACCTACGATGTTTGAATACAACCCTTTTAGTGCAGGATCACGCATCTGCATTGGGGCTGGCTTTGCGATGCTGACCATTAAGATTGTAGTGGCAATGCTTCTACAAAAATACCGCCTGCAATACCTTCCGCAGCAAAGAGTTGAACGCTGTGGTTTTATTGTCATGACTCCCAAGTACGGGATGCCGATGATGGTTCACAAGCAAGACCGCCAGTTTGCTCAGGGAGTGGGTGGTGTGCGGGGAAATGTGCGTGAGATGGTGCAGTTGCCAGCATGAAACAGCCAGCGCGCTCGACGATCAATTATACTCTCAAGCAAGACCTAAAGTTTTTGTCGTTCAATAGTTGGAGGACGGCATTCCTCCCCTGCCATGCTTGACCCATGAAAGGGGTATTCTGCCGTAATTTATGATGAACCTACCCGCATCAAGTCGCTTACAATTCACACCTGATTTAAACATTTGTCGCATCTTAAATGGGATGTGGCAAGTCTCCGGTGCACATGGACGCATTAACCCACAAGCAGCCATTCCAGCCATGTTCAAATATGTGGACGCAGGGTTTACGACTTGGGATTTAGCAGACCATTATGGACCAGCAGAAGATTTTATTGGTGAGTTTCGCCGTCAGTTAATTGCGACTCGTGGCAAAGAGGCTTTATCTAACATTCAAGCCTTTACGAAATGGGTACCGCGTCCCAGCAAAATGACAAGACAATTAGTTGAAGAAAACATTAATATCTCTCTCAGAAGGATGGGTGTAGAATCATTAGATTTGATGCAATTTCACTGGTGGGAATACCGGGATAAAAATTACCTTGATGCCCTCAAGTATATGGCAGAATTGCAAGCTGAGGGAAAAATCAAGCATTTAGCTTTGACTAACTTTGATACAGAACATTTGCAAATTATTACAGATGCTGGTATCAAAATAGTTTGCAACCAAGTGCAATTTTCTCTTGTTGACCGCCGCCCTGAAGTGAATATGATTCAGTTTTGTCAACAGCATGACATAAAACTTTTCACATATGGCACTGTTTGCGGTGGTTTGTTATCAGAAAAGTACTTAGGGAAACAGGAGGCGCGAGGGTTTGACTTGACCACTGCTAGCTTAAGAAAATACAAAAATATGATAGATACTTGGGGTGGTTGGAGACTCTTTCAAGAATTACTTTCTACCCTTAAAGAAATAGCTGACAAATACAGTGTCACTATCCCTAATGTCGCAGTACGTTATATTTTGGATCAGCCAACTGTTGCAGGTGTTATTGTTGGTGCAAGGCTGGGCGTATCCGAACACATAGAAGACAATACCAAAGTATTTAACTTCACACTGGATGCTGAAGATTTGAATCAGATAAATGCCGTATCTACCAAGTCACGGAATTTGTATCAGTTAATCGGCGACTGCGGCGATGAATATCGACGGTAATCCTCGCTGCTCAAATATTAAATAAACCTCTTACAACAGTCAATCTTTTTGAAAAAAAACCACAGATGGACACAGATGGACACAGATAAATAACTAGTGTGCATCTGTGGTTCTAATTACTTTCGCAAGAAGTCTACTGTGTATTACCTTCTGCTGTGGTATTCTTGTCGCGGCGTCCTAGCAGGGTGCGAACAGCAGTCATAACTTCGGGCACTGCGAGGACTATGGACGCGAACGAGCAAAGCGTCGCCACTTGGCAGTACTCACAAAACGCTTTGTTCTCGCTCCACTCCTCACGAGCTAATTCAGCGGACGCGACGCCATCGATCAAGAGCTTGACGCCCATTGCAATTGGTAGGAGAGGATTACGCCGTGCGCGGTCTATACCACCAGCTGAAGCTAGCCAAGCAGTGATGGCGTAATTAACCACCATAATCGGTCCATCGGGTGAGTTGAATCGGCTGTAAGCGTAGTTAGACGCGTCAACGCGGTCTGCGTCGAAGGGTCCTGGTGGATCGGGTAAATGATCAACAATCCCGGTTTGGTAGAGTGAGACGAGTTGTCCCATCGAACCGCCAAGCATAGACAAGCCGATAATCCATCGCCGACGGGTCATATCGGGGCTTTTTCCTTGACGCAGTTCTTGACTCAGTTGTGTTGGCTCCATAAAGCGCAATCCTTTATAACGTATGCGTTGACGATCGCATCAGCCATGTACCAGGCGTTGCACCGACAACGGATAAAATACGCAGTATGCATCCAATTCGGCGATGACAGCACCTTGCACTTCAGCAGATAGATTGCTTACCATTTTCGGGAATCAGTTTGATGCGTACCACTTACGCAGGAGATACTTCGTTTAGCACTACTTATCAGATAGTGAATATTTTATAAAGGCTCCCCAGACGGATTTCTAGAGGCAGGTAAGGAAACTTAAAGGTCTAGACTTCAGTGAAAATGACTAAAATACTTGCGACATTAATAAAAATATCGAAACCACACACAGCGCTTGTTAAAAAATTTTTCCTAAAAAGTTGCAAAACTTTTCCCTATGATGTTACTTCTTCCAATTTTTTGGGAAGTCTAATACTAGCAATCGGAGCAGAGATTTCCCGAAGAATATACTACTTGTGGAATACAACCAAAGGCTTAAGCATTTAGTTCCAAGTGACTATGAAGACTTACAGTGCACAACCCAACTTTGCCTTCAGCAGATTCACGGAAAACCTATTAATGGTGTTCTGTTCAGGTTGCGTATTGCTGCCTATCTGTTGAACCCCGCCCATGGTCGTAATGTAGCGCTAACTACAACTCTTCGATTTTTACCAATTTTGGGATATTTACTTCATATCTTATTCGGACTTAGTTACTGGATACTTTATGACCTTTATCCAGATATTGCGATCGCTTTAAACGTGATACCAAAACATCACTGGCTAAATCGATTTTGGAAATCTATCAGACATATTTTGCGAAAGGCAAAGGGTATTGTGGTTCTCACTTCAAGTATGAAGCAACAGGTAGCAGCAAGCTGTCTTGAGGTCACTGATAAGACTTCTTTTATTTACACTTCGGCAGTTTGTGAGTTGATTATGTCCATTGTCAAACAAACTAACTGGTTTTTCATTCAGTACAAATTCGTAAATAAACATACAGTACTGTACTCAGGCGACATCGCTTGCTGCCATGCTACACATACAATATTGAATGCTTCCAACTACTTACAAAAAGAGCCTATTCAGTTTATGTGTTTAGGCAGATCTAAGCGGGAAGAACTGATTGAGGAGATCAATCAATTAGGACTTCAGAAGTTTCTGTTTCTTCCATATCAACTTAATTGCCAAGAGCGATATTTGCAGTCTTATTTCACGCGTGAGGTTATATCTAGGCAATACTTTGATGTATTGCTGCAGCCTATCATGTAGGCATTACGCCCTAGTTATCTAATCAAAGACAACAGGCGCGGATGCTTCCTAAAATTAACCATTTTTATGGCTTGCAATCACATCTGATCACATAAAAAAAAGATGTGCAATTGTATTTCACGCTTATGGTGATATAAGGCTGTTGTATGTGAAGGCAAGTAAGATTGCCATAACTAAACACACTTATATTGATTGAAGCGTTCTCGCAACGAAGATTTTGTGACCACTCACTTGAATTTTTTTCAAAATTTAACTGCATAAAAGTGCAAAAATTGAGACTGGAACTGATGCCTAACTACACAAATGCACCACAGCCAGAATTAGTGCTTGAGGCTGGACGAACAGAGAAACAATACTGGAAAGACTTATGGCGCTACCGTGAGTTATTCTATTTTCTTGCTTGGCGTGACATTATAGTACGCTACAAACAAACAGTGATCGGCATTGGCTGGGCTTTGATTCGTCCTTTTCTGACGATGGTGGTGTTCACTGTAGTATTCGGTAACTTAGCAAAGTTGCCTTCAGAAGGACCCTACCCGATTATGGTGTTTGCAGCGATGTTACCTTGGCAGTTCTTTGCCAATGCCTTATCAGAATGTAGTAATAGCCTAATTACTAATGTAAATCTCATATCTAAGGTATACTTTCCCCGTCTAGTTGTACCTGCGAGTGCTGTCATTGTCAGCTTCGTAGACTTTCTAGTTTCAGGAATGATTTTGCTGGGCTTAATGGCGTGGTATGACTTTGTACCCAGCTGGCGAATTGTGACACTACCACTATTCATTTTGATTGCGTTTGCAGCGTCGATGGGAGCGGGGTTGTGGCTCGCAGCGCTCAATGTGCAATATCGAGATTTCCGCTACATTGTGCCGTTTATTGTGCAGTTTGGTCTGTATATTTCGCCAGTTGGATTTAGTAGCAGTATTGTGCCAGAGCAGTGGCGATTGGTTTATTCATTGAATCCAATGGTGGGGGTGATTGATGGCTTTCGCTGGGCAATTTTAGGAGGTTCATCAAGGCTCTATATTCCAGGCTTCGTGCTTTCCCTGGCTTTAGTTGTGGTGCTGTTGGCAAGCGGAATTTGGTACTTCCGCAAAATGGAACGTACTTTTGCAGATGTGATTTAAGTAAATAGCAATGTCTAATACTGTCATTCGAGTTGAAAATTTAGGCAAAAAATATACTATTGCTCACCAGCAGCAAGAGCGTTATACCACACTGCGAGATGTCATGACCACTCGCGCAAAATCTCTGCTGCTAAAGTTCAATCCTCTGACTCAAAACTCAAAAAACCAAGCTAAAAACTTTTCTGAGGAGTTTTGGGCATTGCAAAATGTGTCATTTGAAATTAAGCAGGGCGATAGAGTTGGCATTATTGGTCGTAATGGAGCTGGAAAATCAACACTACTAAAGATTTTGAGCCGCATTACAGAACCAACCACAGGACAAATTCGCATTAAAGGTCGAGTTGCCAGTTTGTTAGAAGTGGGAACAGGGTTTCATCCAGAGTTAACAGGTAGAGAAAATATCTATCTTAACGGCGCAATTTTAGGGATGAGTAAGGCAGAAATTAAGAAGAAATTTGATGAAATTGTGGCTTTTGCAGAAGTTGAGAAGTTTCTAGATACCCCAGTTAAGCGCTATTCATCAGGAATGTATGTACGGTTGGCGTTTGCGGTAGCCGCACATTTGGAGCCAGAAATTTTAATTGTAGATGAAGTGCTGGCAGTAGGAGATGCAGCATTTCAGAAGAAGTGTTTAGGAAAGCTAGACGAGGTAGGAAAAGAAGGAAGAACAGTTTTATTTGTAAGTCACAATATGGGAGTCGTTCAAACGCTCTGTACGCGTGGAATTTTATTAAGATACGGAACTGTTGTCTCTGACGAAACTGCATTTGAAGCAGTCAGTACTTATCTGCAAACTCTTGAAAAATCTACTTCACCAAACCTTTTAGAACGAACAGAGCGAAAAGGAAAAGGAGAAATACGCCTTAGTAAAGTGGAAGTTTTTAATAGTGCAGACTGGACATCGACAACCGTTGCAACAGGACGCCCTGCTTATTTTGTCTTTCATGTTACTGAACCACGACCAGGAATGTCATGCACTTTTACTCTGTATGATCAGTACGGTCAGCCGGTGACAAACTTTAATAGTTCTGTGCGTAGCTATCAGGATACTGGCAATCTAGAAATAAATACGAAGTTAGTTTGCGAAATTGATGAGATTTTATTGATTCCTGGCATATACAGAATGAACGTTGCAATTATGAGCAATGGTGAACTACAAGACCATATTGAAGGAGCTTTTAGCTTAGAGGTAGAGGAAGGAGCACTGAGAGGACGTCCAGTGATAGCAAGCGGATATGGCAGCATTGTTATGCCACATCGATGGAGTTCACCTGTAGCCATACCTCATTAAGAAATATATTTTATTCAATTTTTAACCCAAGTTAATTATTGCAGAAAACCCTTTTTGACATCTGATAAACTATGAAGATTTGCCTACTTGATCCAGGAATCGAAAACAATATTGGGCAGCCAAGCTCAAATTTAGGAGATTTAATTATACAGGAAGCTGTCGAAAGAGAATTAAATAAAATTTTTGGTAGTAAAAATTTTATTAAATTTTCAACTCATGCTGCTTTAACAAAACAAGAAATTGAATTGATTCGTAATGATTGTTTTCTCACTCTTGTTGGAGGCTCAAATTTACTTTCCTCTAACATGAATGAATATAGACAGTGGAAAATAGGACTCAAGACAGCATTCCAATTAAAGAAAGCTATCCTCTTAGGTGTTGGTTGGTGGCAGTATCAAGATTCTCCAAATTTATATACACAAATTCTTTTAAAGACGACTCTAGCTAGAAAAGGCATACACTCTGTTAGAGATAGCTATACTAAGGACAAACTTCAGCAAATAGGTATCAAAAATGTTTTAAACACTGGCTGTCCAACGATGTGGCAGTTGGCAGCGATTCACCCTGAAAATTTTCCGGTTGCTAAATCAGACAATATACTATTAATGCTGACTGACTACAACAAAGATATTCAATTAGATAAAAAAATGCTAAAGTTATTGTTTTCTAAATATGAAAAAATCTATTTTTGGCCTCAAGGAAGGCATGACGCCAAATACATTTCTGAACTTATATCTGAGCTAAAGTCTCCAGTTATTATACTGGAGGAGTCTCTAGCCAGTTTGGATCAGTTTATTCATTCTGGAATCTCTTTTGATTACATTGGTACCAGGCTTCATGGCGGAATAAAATGTCTTTGTGCTAAGAAGAGAGCTTTAATCTTAGAAATAGATAACCGTGCAAAAGAGATAGCTCGTGATACTCAGCTACCAACAACCGAAAGAGCAAATTTGGAATATATCAGTAAATGGATTGATGGAAGTTCTTTTCCCAATATCAAGCTAGATTTAGCTGCAATCGAGCAGTGGAAAAATCAGTTTTTGAATTTAATAAAAATAGATAGTCAGGTTGAAAATTGCTTGGTAAAAAATTAAAAAGCGGAACTGAATAGCACAGTTTAAAAACCAGATTCCATCTTTAGAAAAGCCATAAAGCCAGCACAATGAAAGTTTTACACATCAACCAATCTGATATTTCCGGTGGAGCAGCGATCGCAGGCTATCGACTACATCAAGGTTTGCTGGCTGAAGATATTGACTCAAGGTTATTAGTGGGTCAAGTCGAAACGAGTAGCGACAAAGTAGCCTTGTTGCAGCGCAATAAACGGATTGAAAAACCGCTCTGGAGTGTAACTTGGCGTCTTGGCTTTAACTACGTCAACCATGTCAATAGCTTTGATATTCCAAAACACAGTTTCTACAAAAATGCAGATATTCTCAACTTTCACAATCTCCATAACGATTACTTCAATTACCTAGCAATTCCAGCATTAACTGAAAATAAACCAGCAGTTTTTACGCTTCATGATATGTGGAGCTTTACAGGTCACTGCGCTTATAGCTATGACTGCGATCGCTGGAAAACTAGTTGTGGTCAGTGTCCATACCCAGAAACGTACCCCGCTGTTCCTAAAGACAACACTCATCTGGAGTGGAAGCTCAAAAATTGGGTTTACAGCCGTTCCAATCTCACTATTGTAACTCTGAGCAATTGGCTGACCGAGCAAGTTCAGCAGAGTATGCTCAACCGCTTCCCCATTCATTACATTCCCAATGGCATTGATACACAAGCTTATCAACCTCTTGACCCTGAGCAGTGCCGCTTGTTACTCAGTATTCCAATAGGCAAAAAAGTTTTGATGTTTGCAGCAGAAAGTCTAACAAATACCCGCAAGGGAGGTGATTTACTATTGAAAGCCTTGCAAAACTTACCTGCATCCCTGAAGGCTGAAACTGTGCTTTTAACTATAGGGCGTGGTGGTGAAGCAATTTCTGAAGCAGTGGGGATGACTACCGTAAATCTTGGTTATGTGAGCGGCGATCGCCTAAAATCTGTCGCCTATTCTGCTGCTGATCTGGTTATATTTCCCACCCGCGCCGATAACCTTCCTTTAGTCCTACAAGAGAGTATGGCTTGTGGTACTCCAATGGTTTCATTCAAAGTTGGTGGTGTTTCTGATTTAGTGCGTCCAGATATCACTGGCTACTTAGCTACACCAGAGGATGCTGATGATTTTTCTCGTGGGATTGTGCAGTTGTTGGAGGATGACAGTTTACGCGATCGCATGAGTCAAAATTGTCGGGCGATCGCGCTTGCTGAATACCCCATACAACTTCAGGCACAGCGATACATCCAGCTATATCAACAAGTATTAAACACAAGCATAAAGGGCGAGCAAAAAGTGCTTGTTTAGTAGTCCACCACGCTAACTTTGAAGGCTTGTAGTGAAGGCTTCAGCCCTTTCCAAAGCACTCAAGTGCTTAGACGAAGGCAAACTACTTGGAGAATAGCTTCTTTACCCTTGCTGTTTATCAACGTTCTTCAAGTTCTGACTTCAACAAATAAAAAACGTACAAAAAAACTACTCAACATTTAACAAGTTCACCTATTATGCCACTCATCACTAGAACACTCACCTTAGCTGACTTACCCTCACCCCCACCCGGCAAAACTGGTTGGCCCTGGACAGAGCAAACTCCCCCCTTGTGGGAGCGGATACCAGGCGATTTTGAGTATCCTCGCATCAGCATAGTGACGCCGAACTACAACTACGGTAACTTCCTTGAAGAAACCATTCGTTCAGTGCTGCTTCAAGGTTATCCAAATTTGGAATACATCATTATTGATGCTGGCTCAACGGATAATTCAATTCAAATTATTGAAAAGTACGCACAATGGCTTGCCTATTATGTTAGTGAGAAGGATAGGGGACAGTCAGATGCTATAAACAAAGGCTTTCATAAAGCGACAGGCAAGATTTACGGTTGGTTGAACTCTGATGATGTTTTTTCTCAAAATACTCTCCAGGAAGTTGCGCGCTTTTGGCGTGACAATCCCTATTGCCATTTCCTTACTGGAGATGGATATTTAATCAATGCTAACAAAGAAGGCGTAGAAAACTGGAGATATTACGTCAAGGGAGAAAGATATTCATTTGAAGATTTACTTGAATATCATCATGACAAATATTTACCGCAACCTTCTGTATTTTTTAGCCAAGATGTCTTTCATAAATTACAAGGCTTAGATCTTTCATTGTCATACACAATGGACTTAGATTTTTGGCTGCGTATAAGAATGATATACCCGCTTCACTACATACCAAAGTGTTTATCACAAATGAGACATCATGATGATGCTAAGACTTGCAAGGATAATGTCATTGCTATGGCAGAAGCCAGTAAAGTGCTTAAAAATTATCATAAACATCTCAGCCTATTTAGCAAACTTAAACATCAGTTAAGCATCAGATTTTTTTATGCTTTAGCTATGCTAAAACATGGAAATTTTGAATATTCAAATGGAAATAAGCTGGAAGCGGTTAAATGGTTGATAAAAGCAGTATTTTTCTGCCCTACCATTATTAGCTTGGCTAGAACTTGGAAATTCATGATTAAACTCATGCTTCCTGAAGAAATCATTAAAAATTTATTTCTGAGACAAGAAAATTATCAGAGTTGACAAAAATTTTTAATCGAGAAAGCCCCCTTAATTGGGGTGCTCCCAATATTTGGGAGAAGGGGTGAGGGGATGAGGGCTATCAAGGTTTTTGCACATTTGGGATACTCCCCCTTAATTTCGGTAATCATTCCTTGCTGCAATCCAGCAGGTTTTTTAAAAGACCCCACAACTCAATTTGGGGCATAGAATGCGGAAGTGTCTCCATTTTTTCAGTAATGGATTCTATAATACTTACGGCTTCCTTCAGTCTTTTTTGAATTCTTATTAGCTTTGCCTCAAGACGGCTATCCCTACCTGAATGAAAAGCCGGATGACCAACTGCGGCTTCCACGGATTTGTTAGACTGGTCTCAATCCCTCATAGGGTTTAATACAGAACCGCTCACGCCCCTAATGTTATGACCCTGATGGGCGTTAACTAATTATACTCAATTGATTGAGAACCGCCATAACACTCCGATAACGCCAGCTTTCTGAGGCTACTGATGCTTACAAATACTCTACTGTCCAAACAACTCCCCACTTTACAATACTCCTCCACACTAGAGCGATTTGATGAATCCTGGGAAGCTCCCCTATCTACCCTTTTAGGACTGGGACGTGCTGCTGGTGCTGATTTTATTGAATTCTTCTTGGAGCGTGTCAACTATATTAGCTGCCTTGCAGAAGAAGATGCTATTACGAGCATTACACCGCGTCTTTCCACAGGTGCAGGAGTCAGAGTATTTCGTGGCAAAGCAGATTGCTACGTTAGCACCAATGACCTTTCCTTTTCTGGTTTGAAAGCAGCTTTGGAAAAAGGTCTTTCTATCCTGGGATTACAACTTCCTGCTCCCAACGCCTTCGTCCCAGAAATCAACCTGGAATTGCTGCGAGACTATGGTACCAAAAGAGGTAAAGATGGTTGGCTACCTCTGTGTACCTCCATGCGAGAAATGGGAGAAGTTCTCCTAGATGGTACTGCTCAGCTTCAAAAAAAAGCAAGCCACGTACAATCACGCCGCGCCACTTATTTCCGTGATTGGCAAGAAGTCTTAGTCGCCGCGAGTGATGGCACTTTTGCTCGTGACATTCGCCTCACCCAATCGGTAGGACTTATCCTCCTGTGCGCTGACGGTGCTCATCGCGCTTCCATCGCTGAACGTGCTGGCAATACCAGTGATCCTAATTTCCTGAAAGCTTGGGATTATAAACAAGCAGCAGAACACATCGCAGAATCAGCAGGTAAAATGCTCTACGCTGATTATGTGGAATCAGGCACTTACCCCATCATCATGGCGAATCACTTTGGCGGGGTGATCTTCCACGAAGCATGCGGACACCTGCTAGAAACCACTCAAATCGAACGCAACACCACTCCCTTTGCTGATAAAAAAGGTGAAAAAATTGCCCACGAAGCTCTAACAGCTTGGGATGAAGGGCGAACCGAAAACGCCTTCGGTACAATTGATATGGATGACGAAGGTATGCCGTCTCAAAGAACGCTATTAATTGAAAAAGGCGTTTTGAAGAACTTCTTGGCAGATAGAACAGGTTCAGTGCGTACCGGACACCCCAGAACCGGCAGTGGACGCCGCCAGAGTTTTACCTTTGCTGCTGCTAGCCGGATGCGTAACACCTACATTGCTACTGGCGAGTACACCACCGAGGATTTATTTGCCTCTGTAGATAAAGGTATCTACTGTAAAAAGATGGGTGGTGGTAGCGTTGGTGCTACAGGTCAATTTAACTTTGGTGTAGATGAAGCTTATCTCATTGAAAATGGCAAAATCACCAAACCACTGAAGGGAGCGATCCTGATTGGTGAAGCTAAGGAAATTATGAACAAAATTTCCATGTGTTCTCAAGATTTGTCGCTTGCAGCCGGCTTCTGTGGTTCTGTCAGTGGCAGTATCTACACAACAGTAGGACAGCCTCACATCAAAGTTGATTCGATTACCGTAGGCGGACGCTAAATTATCTTCATATTGGGCGATCGCCCAATATGAAGATGCGTTTTTATTTTAAGAACCACAGATGAACACAGATGAACACTTATGTAATTTATCTGTGTCCATCTGTGTTCATCTGTGGTTTGAAATTCAAAATTCAAAATTGACGAACTATGTCGAACATCACTGAGATTGCAAATTACGCCAAGGAAAGTGCTGATAAACTTGGCATCAAAAAATTCGATATCTATGGCTCAACAGCAGATGCAACAAGCGTGCAAGTGGATCAAGGTGAGCCTAAGCAAGTGAAAGCTTCTAATCTTTCTGGTGTCACCGTTCGTGTTTGGAATGAAGACAACACAATGGGTGTTACCAGCACAACAGATGTAGACCCCAAAGGACTTGAATTAGCTTTAAAAACGGCTTACGAAGCTAGTTTTTTTGGGGTGAAAGAAAATGTCCCTGATTTTAGTCCAGAGTCTACTGTTCCCATTCCTAATTCATCCCACGAAAAAGCACCTCAAGCACCTGTTTCTCAACTTATAGAAAGGCTGTTAGTAGCTGAAAAAGAAGTCCTCGCAGCTCATCCGGCGATTAAAGGAGTGCCATATAACAGTTTAGCGCAAAGAGATATTGATAAATTTTATCTCAACAGCGATGGCGCGATGAGAACAGAATCGCACTCCATATCATCAATCTATCTTTACAGCAAAACTGAGGAAGACGGGAGAAAACCCCGCAGTGGTGGCGCTTTTAGAATCAACCGGAGTTTAGAGACTCTAGACATCAATGGTTGCATCAAAGAAACGGCAGAAAAAACTATCAGCCACTTGAATTATGAAAAAATCAAGTCTGGTAAATATCGAGTTGTTTTCTCACCAGATGCTTTCTTAAGTTTATTGGGTGCTTTTTCCAACTTGTTTAATGCTCAAAGTATTCTAGACAAGCAAAGTTTATCTACGCCTGATGATTTAGGCAAGCAAATTGCTTCTCCTCTGCTTTCAGTGTACGATGATGCGCTGCATCCAGCAAACGTTGGTGCAGAAACTTTTGATGGTGAAGGAACTCCTACCCGCAAAGTTTCGTTAATTGAAAATGGAGTTTTAACAGGTTTTCTCCACAGTGCAGGAACTGCTAAAAGGATGAATGCCAAGCCGACAGGTAACGCCAATATTGGTGCAAAAGTCTCTGTCAGCCCTAATTTCTATCACGTTTTTGCCGCTGCACCAGGCGAAAAGGAATTGAGCTTGGAAACGGCAGAAAATGTCATTTTTATTGATGATTTACAAGCTCTCCATGCAGGGGTGAAAGCCTTACAAGGTTCTTTTTCTCTACCATTTGATGGTTGGCTTGTCAACAATGGTGTGAAAACAAGCATTGAATCAGCGACTGTTGCAGGAGATTTTCTCGAACTCCTCAAGTCAATTATTTTTGTGGAAAAAGAACCAGAGTTGACACCCGGAGGCGTATGTCCCAAAATCTGGGTTGATGAATTGTCGATTACTGGTGAGTAACTATTGTGGGGTGGCTCCGAAAGGTCGCCATCCTTCACCCCACCTCTAATATTGATTATCATTATTATATTTGGAAGAATTTATTTTTTGGAAGTCCCATTATAGCGGCTTGGTGGATAATTCCTCCTAGTCAAATCCTATTACGCGAACGATGAGCTATATGATAGCAATTGTACTTTTTCGCATCTTCGTTAGGTTTACCCTACTAGTTAGGCTTTAGGCACAATAATAAAGCGATCTGGGAATCGTACGCCAATTCCGCCTTTTGCGTTTTTAGAAATTGTACTGATTTTAATTAAGTAATTATCAGAGCCGCCATCCTGAGAGACATCATAACTAGATTGAGAAATTTCAATTGAGCCATCAGGATTTACTTTTTCTACGACAGCTACGTGCCCATATTTATGCCCGTCTTTGTCAGTGGCTTCCCACTGGGCAATAGCACTAACTTGTGGAAGATCTGAGAAGGAGACTCCTTTTGCTTGGTTATCCCACTGAGTGGCATCTCCAGACATTGAGTTAAGCACACTTGGGTTATAACCTAGTTGTCTTAGGCGACCGTGAGCATACCATGTGCAGTTGCCAAGAGACGAACCAAGAACTGAAGATTCCGGCTTAGAGTAGGTTGAACGCGGTGCATTGCCAGATTTCCAGAAAATATTATCTGTTGTGTAAGCAGCTAGCTGCGAAAACTCAGAAGCATCTTTGGGGATTATGGACAAAGGATTGTTAGGAGTTGTAGATTCACTACCAGGTACAGATGGAAATACAGAATTTTGAACAAGTAAACCCATTTTGTGCCATGCGGTCATGTTGTCATCGGACTCACGCCATTGCCACAAGTTATCGTCTGTGCTCATCCCCAATACTCTGACACTTCCATTAAAGTGCTGAATAGTAGTCACATCATTTCCCAATAGCCCCATTTTGTGCCATGCGGTCATGTTGTTATCGGATTCACGCCATTGCCAAACATTGCTGTCCGTACCAACTGCAAAAACTCTTAAATTACCAGACTTGTCCTTTGCAACTTCGATTTCTCCTTGACCTGCCAACCCCATTTTGTGCCACCAGGTCATGTTGTTATCAGACTCACGCCATTGCCAAACATTGCTGTCCGTACCAACTGCAAAAACTCTTAAATTACCAGACTTGTCCTTTGCAACTTCGATTTCTCCTTGACCTGCCAACCCCATTTTGTGCCACCAGGTCATGTTGTTATCAGACTCACGCCACTGCCAAACGTTGTTATCTGTGCCAATACCAAAGGCTCGTACAAAACCGTCCTTGTCTTGGATGACTTCTAGCGACCCTTTGCTGAACAACCCCATTTTGTGCCACCAGGTCATGTTGTTATCAGACTCACGCCACTGCCAAACATTGCTGTCCGTACCAACTGCAAAAACTCTTAAATTACCAGACTTGTCCTTTGCAACTTCGATTTCTCCTTGACCTGCCAACCCCATTTTGTGCCACCAGGTCATGTTGTTATCAGACTCACGCCACTGCCAAACGTTGTTATCTGTGCCAATACCAAAGGCTCGTACAAAACCGTCCTTGTCTTGGATGACTTCTAGCGACCCTTTGCTGAACAACCCCATTTTGTGCCACCAGGTCATGTTGTTATCAGACTCACGCCATTGCCAAACGTTGTTATCTGTACCAATACCAAAGGCTCGTACAAAACCATTCTTGTCTTGAGTAACTTCGATCTCCTTGCCTGCCAACCCCATTTTGTGCCACCAGGTCATATTGTTGTCAGATTCACGCCATTGCCAAACGTTGTTATCTGTACCAATTCCGAAAACACGAATCTTTCCTTGCTTATCTTGGACAACCTCAATTTCATTGGCTAGGAGTCCCATTTTGTGCCACCAAGTCATATTGTTATCGGACTCGCGCCACTGCCAGACGTTACTATCCTTACCAATAGCAAAAATCCTTAACTTACCATTGCTATCGCCAATGGAAATAGCCTTATTCTCATCGTAGTCAGGGATTATTGGCGAATTAGTTGGAGATTCAGGAGTTAGATTGCCGAATAGACTAGCCGTAGGCAGATAATTTCTAACCTTGCTCGCAGCTTCCGCTACGGTCACACGCGCATCTCTATTAATATCCAAACCTGCATTTTGATTATATGCAGTTGTGCCACTGATGAATAAGTTAAACTCACTTCCCTTACCAATCACAGCCGGATAGAGAACTGCCATGTAGGTGTCTTCTAAAGTCTTCAGCGTGCCAGCATAGGGCTTGAAATATTTCTCCACATAATCAAGTTGCTCAATAGCAGTCATCTTTGCCAAAGCATCAGTTGAAGTTCCCAAATTTTGGGCTGTACTGGGCATGAACTGAATCAAACCTGTTGCACCACTACCTGCACCGTTCCGAATGCTTGGACTGTAGCTACCACCTGTTTCAAATCCCATCACAGCCATAAGATATTCTGCTGTAATGCTTAGGCGGTTGCCGATATCAGCTACTTTGGTCAGGAATTCCCTACCAACATTCGGTAGGTAAGAACCATACTCAATATTTTGTTCAACTAAGAGTGTTTTACCATCAATCACGAGAGAGGCAAAATCATTTTCAGTCTTCAAGCTTGCCAACTCACTGGCTGAGATTGCAATCCCCTGCACTACTTGCTGAAAAATACTTCCCTCATCTCCCGCCGCATCAATAACATTTATTCGAGCATCAACAGCGTGTCCAATCTCCTCTAGAATGACGCTTTTGATTGCACTAACATTTTGAGCATTGCGTTCCAAAAACCCTTCGGCTAGATAAATTGTATCATTTGCAGTGGAGTAGACTCCATTTGCACCAAGTATGTCAACTTCCCCACGCACCTCAATTCGAGGTAAGTCACTAAAGCTGCCATTTGCCCAATTATGAACCAATGCGCCTATCGCATCCAAATTCCAGTCCCTACCAAAAGCTAGATCCATCACACTTACCACGTTCGATGAAGTGGCAAATTGTTTTAATGTACCCAATGCTTCTTGATGTGCTTGTGATAGAACACTAGAGCTACTTCTACTTATCCTCCCCAGAGTTGTTTGATTGATTGCATTCTCTAGAGGGTTCTGCGGCAAGACGGAGGATGTGTTGAGGATTTCAGAAAGATTGAGCAAATTATGTGTGGAACTGTCAAACATGATGAAAGTTGATTTCGGCTAACAAAATGTTAGCGCTGATATGATTAGTTTCTAGTTATTCTCTCTTAAATTGTACAAAATTTTATACACAAATGCTCGTAATTTCCACTTCCTCCACAAATTTTGTAAAAATTTTTACTTAGTTTGCGAAAAATCTTCATTTTATGGGTTCGTCCGCGAAGCCACACAAAAAACGGGTATAATGCACCTTTCTCTCACAGTGCTTGGAACTCTTTATTTTCCAGGACTGACTGTGAATTTCAGGATTATTTGGCACTAATTCTTCAGAGGTAAATGACACCCCTAATGCTGAAAAATACTCATATTTAAGATGAAGCTGCATAGAATAGGGTATCATTTAGTATGCATTACTTATATCGGCAACCTTCTTACCCGAAATGTCTCGTTAGTAACAGAAATAATGACACCTATTTCTAAATCTTGCTGACATTGACTCAATACCTGTGTTAAACGTTCATTAATTCCCTGATAGTTTTTATTTCCTAACCTAAATAAAATTACACTTGGCAAAGCTTCTCCGCTGCCGGCTAATAGTTGAGCAAAATCTAAATCCACTGTTAACAGAATTCGTACTTCTGTACGTGCTTTAATCAAAATCTCTTCATCTGGTAGCCTTTGCAAACCTTGATCGCGCAGATGCACAACATCATAGCCAGCATCGCGCAACCAAGCTACTGTGCTTAGTGAAATTCCCATATCTGCTAAAAATTTCATGAGGCTTGTTTTTCAGCATTTGTGAAAGGATAAACCCGCTCTTGAGTCAACCACGCAGCATAGAGCAGAGATTGGCGAATATCCTCTGGTTCTAAATCAGGGTATTCTTCTAAAATTTCCTCTACAGGTTTCCCATTCGCCACCAAATTGACAACTAACGAAACAGGAATTCTCATTCCGCGAATACAAGCTTGTCCAGCCATGATGCGCGGATCAAAGGTAATTCTGTCTAAACCTAACATAAATTAACTCTCCAAAATACTTTGAATTTCTGCCATAATCTCAGCCACCGCTTCTAAAAACCTGTACAAATCTACTTAGAGGATGTTTTAAAAGTAGAGGGCTATTGTAAGAAAGTTCACAAGGGTACGGCTGAAATTTGTAGACATCAACACCTTGTCAGCCAGTGACTAAATCATATCCGAATGATCGCGCCCTGGGAACAGTGGGAATTAATTGCTGATCTGTTTCCAGAAGCTTAATCTGGTGCGTACTCTGCGTGCAGTTTTTTATATCGGTAATCCTCTAGCCGGAAGGGATATGTGGAGGGGCAAGATAGCGATCGCTATCAGACAAGTTACTAAGTCAGAGCTTTTCGCAGTCGCTGTTCCAAAGAAACCAAATCTACCCCAAGATTTTGCAGAACCCTAATTGCGACTCCTCCGCCTGCACCCCCTGCACCTTCGCGCAGAATACCTAATAGCAAATGCTCAGTACCAACGTAGTTAACACCAAGTTGTCGCGACTGTTCTACTGATAGTTCTATCACCCGTTTGGCTCTGGGAGTGAAGGGAATATCTAAAGGTGTGTTACCCTTACCTCTGCCAATTATTTTTTCTACCTCTATTTGTGCATTTTCCAAGTTCACCCCTACGGAGGAGAGAAACTGTGATCCTAAACCACTTCCTTCGCCAAGCAGTCCTAGCAAAATTTGTTCTGTCCCCACAAAGTTATGTCCTAAGCGGCGAGATTCACCCTGAGCAAATAAGATAGCTGTCATTGCTTTTTCAGTAAATCTTTCAGGGTGTTTTGGGTGGAATCTGCGAAACATAAACCCAAAAAGTCTGTCAAAGATAGACTCAAAAAATGTTTCTAACATAAATCCTTCCTGCGTCGATGTATTGTTCACTGGTTCAATAACGCGATCGCGCCTACTTCTCCCCGTCGTCAAAAAAGCAAGCAAATCCTCCATCGTCTCAGCATTCGCTGAGTACCACAGAAATTGCTTCTCTTTGCGGCTATTCACTAACTCCTCATTCCGCAGCTTCTCCAAATGGTGCGATAAGGTTGAGTTCGGAATTTTGAGCTTTTCCTGAATCTCACCCACTGTCATCCCTTCTGGATAAGCCGCAAACAGCAGCCGCATGATTTCAAGCCGTGGCTCCGACCCTAATGCAGCAAACATATCTGCATACCGAGCCGTTTCTTGATTAGCCATATTTCTAGAATAATCGAAATAAATGAGATGTCAACACTAATATTTTGTATTTTGATTATTGAAATGTAGAGACGTAGTATGCTACGTCTCTACACAAATTCTGCTACTACGACTTACCACTCCCTATCAAATACAGCAGCGCCATACGAACAGCAACACCACTGGTCACTTGAGCTTGAATAAGGCTAAATTCTGGGTCATCCATCAATTCCGAGCTAATTTCGACACCACGGTTAACAGGACCTGGGTGCAAAACTTTGACGTTTGGCTTGCACAGTTGCAACTTTAAGCGTGTAATACCAAACATCTGATGGTATTCTCGCAAAGAAGGCAATAAATGAGCAGTCATTCGTTCCTTTTGCAAGCGCAAAGTCATGACAAAATCAGCATCTTGCAAAGCTGGTTCTAACTCCCAATGGAGAAACACTTTGCCTGGTCTATCTTCGCCGTAATCTGCAAATAATTTAGGTAAGAGCGTGGGTGGTGCTGCTAGATGCACATCAGCCCCACAGGCTGTAAAACTCCAAATATTCGATCGCGCTACCCGCGAATGTAAAATATCCCCAACAATGGCAATCTTCTTGTCTTTCAAAAGTTCGGCTCGGGGAAGATCGGGGTCAAGGAGAGTACAGATAGTAAATAAGTCTAGCAGGGCTTGGGAAGGATGCTCGTGTTGACCATCACCAGCATTGAGGACGCTGACGTGTACACCAAGTCGATCCATTTCTTGGGCGATCGCATTTGGGACTCCAGCCTCCCGATGACGAATCACCATGATATCAGTTCCCATTGCCAAGTAAGTCTTCGCCGTGTCGAGAATCGTCTCTCCTTTTGTCATTGAAGAAGTTCCGGAAGCGAAGTTCAGCGTATCTGCCGAAAGCCGCTTAGCAGCGAGTTCAAAACTGCTACGAGTGCGGGTGGATGGTTCAAAAAATAAATTCGCCACCACCTGTCCCTGCAAGGTTGGTACTTTCTTCGTTCGCCGTGATAAGACTTCTTGAAAACTAGCAGCAGTTTGCAAAACAGTATCGTACTCAAATGTGGTGAAGTCAGCAAGGGAAAGAATGTGGTGACGAGTCCAGGTAGTATTAGGCATAAAAGAACAAGGATTTTCGGCTTAGAGACAAGCGGCTTACTGTAATAGGAGCTTCGATGCACACTTGTAGCATATATTGGAGATTGCTTGCGAATTTAGTTTTTATCACTCTTATTTCAGTGAGGCTGATTGAAACGCATCTCTACAGTTTCTTTACATATGCAACAGCAATCATACCACCTGTCATCTATCAAAATAGATACCTGCCTCAATTGCTCCTAAATTGTAAAGGGGACTGAGGATTGGGGATTAGGGATTAGGGATTGGCGATTGGGTAAGGGAGCCTCAAAATTATATCCGGGGCAATAAAGCCCTCCCCAAGTCGGGAGCATTTGCCCAGATCGCCAGTTCCCAGTACCCGGTTCTAGGGAGGAATGCCGCGACCAGTTAAATCACCAGCAAATGTAACGAAAAGTAACGAAGTTGACAATAGATTGGAACAGGTAAGGAATTGTATCAGTCTTGGTACATTATAAAACAGTGTTCCCTAGACAAATCAGCCATGCAACTTGATGACCTGCTGCTGGGTGAACCAGCAATAGAGGCGGCAATAGACTATAATCCACTGACTGTTGCACCAAAGACATTGCTGGTAGATGTCATTGCTGTAATGAATCAAAAGCGAATTCAAAGTTGCTCATTATCAAGTGTTGCACCATTAGATGCAATGACCGTACAACAGACAGGCTCTAGCTGTGTCTTAGTCATGGACAAAACAGAGTTACTGGGAATTTTTACAGAACGGGATATTGTACGGCTAACGGCAGATGGCATCGACTTTGGCAAGGTGACAATAGCTGAAGTCATGACGCAACCAGTGATCACCCTACAGCAAGCTGCTTTTAAAGATGTTTTTGCTGCTTTGTTCTTATTCCGGCGCTATCGCATTCGTCATCTACCGATAGTAGGAGAAAAAAACGAAGTTATTGGTGTCGTTTCTCACGAAAGTATTCGTAGCATTTTACGCCCTATTCATCTCCTGAAATTCATGCGTGTGGCAGATGTCATGACAACTCAAGTGATTCGTGCCCCAATGACAGCTTCGGTATTGAGTTTAGCTCAGGTGATGGCAGAGTTTCGGATTAGCTGTGTCGTGATTACTGAGGAACAACTACAGTCAGATTTGAGACAATTTGTTCACATTCCCGTGGGAATTGTCACTGAACAAGACATTGTGCAATTTCAGGCAATGCAAGTAAATTTATCTGAAGTTCTAGCGCAGACTATAATGAGTCAATCGCTATTTGTGCTAAGTCCTGAGGATTCTTTATGGACTGCTCTTGCCGAGATGCAACGGCAACATCCGCGAAGATTAGTGGTATCTTGGGATGGAGGAACAGGATTAGGCATTGTAACTCAAAGCAGCTTGCTGCGAGTCCTTGATCCAGTTCAAATGTACAGTGTTATCCAAACTTTGCAGAACACAGTGAGGTAGCTACAACAAAGGAGTTATTGTGTTTGTAGTAGTAGCAGGAGCGATCGCAACTGCAAAGCTGTCACTGCTAGGCTAAACTTGTAGCACTCAGAGACTTACCCTCATGTCTGTTGCTAAAGATTTAGAAAGCCCAAAACCAAAAGATGTTATCTTTCCTCCAGGTGATTTATATAGTGACGAACCGCCTTTGGAGACTGACTTACATCTGCGCCAGATGATTTTGCTGATTCAATGCTTGGAGTGGTGGTGGCGAAACCGCAATGACTTTTACGTAGCTGGTAATCTTACTATCTACTACAGTCCACGCCAGCGCAAATCTGAGGACTTCCGGGGAGCAGATTTTTTTGTTGTGCTAGGAACCGAACGCAAACCCCGCAAAAGTTGGGTTGTTTGGGAGGAAGATGGTAAGTATCCGAATGTGATTATAGAAGTTCTTTCGGATACTACAGCGGCGACTGATAAAGATTTAAAAAAACAAATTTATCAAGATATCTTTCGTACACCAGATTACTTCTGGTTTGATCCAAACACTATGGAATTTGCAGGATTCCATAGTGTTGATGGTGAATACCAACCATTGGAAGCAAACCCTCAAGGCTGGCTGTGGAGTCAACAGCTCGGTTTATACTTAGGTATTCATCAGCAAAAATTGCGCTTTTTTACTCCGAATGGGCAACTCGTTCCTACACCAGAAGAAGTTGCTCTTCAAGAAACGCAACGAGCTGAGCGCTTAGCCGCAAAGCTGCGAGAATTAAATATTGATCCTGATGCTTTGTAGCGTCTCCTTATTAAAAAGAAAGAAGAGAGAAGAGAAAAGAGAAAAGAGAAAAGAGAAAAGATAGAGCTTTTTCTTTCTTGACTCTTGACTCTTCGCTCTTATTGCTTGACTCTTAAGTATCTTCGGGAAAAACCCATTTGGGAGGTTCCATGAGTCTTTTGAGTCGTGCTGCTTCAGCTATTTCGTGCATTTTGTCTAAAGGAGTCTCTTGGATGAACTTTGATGCAGCCTCTACATAGGATTTCTCATCTACAGCGCTGTCGTTGGTTTTGGTTTCAGGATTATTAACTTTATCCTCTTCCACGCAAACCTCCTCGTTTGTCATTATGAGAACGGCAGTGAAACAAAAAGACTTGTCTTTGTCTAGTAAATATTAACCTTGTCGCTGTCCTGTGTGAGCTTGTATTCAACATTTCTAAAATCAAATCAAAAATCAAAAATCAAAAATACTATAGAAATGTTATGATGCAACTTCTCTACAATCGAAGATAGATTCAATATCTTGGTTAAAAGGGCGCAAATGTCGGAAATCTTTGCTACTACTGGAACTATCGCCGCGATCGCCACTGCTGTTGTTCCCCAACAGGGGAGCGTTGGAATTGTGCGCGTATCTGGTTTGCAAGCAACGTCCATCGCCCAAACTCTTTTCTTTGCACCAGGGCGTCAAGTTTGGCAATCTCACCGCATCCTTTACGGTTACATCCGCCATCCCCAAACGCAGCAACTGGTGGATGAAGCACTAATGCTCATCATGAAAGCACCCCGTTCCTACACCCGTGAAGATGTGGTGGAATTCCACTGTCACGGGGGAATTATGGCGGTGCAGCAGGTGTTGCAACTTTGTCTGGAAAATGGCGCAAGACTAGCACAACCAGGAGAATTTACCCTGCGGGCGTTTTTGAATGGGCGACTCGATTTGACTCAAGCAGAAAGTATTGCCGATTTGGTAGGAGCGCGATCGCCTCAAGCAGCACAAACAGCACTCGCCGGTTTGCAGGGAAAATTAGCTCATCCTATCCGTCAGTTACGCGCTAGCTGTTTGGATATTTTGGCAGAAATCGAAGCGAGGATAGATTTTGAGGAAGATTTACCCCCGTTGGATTATAAGGTCATCGTATCAGAAATCGAGAGAATTTCAAAAGACGTATCCCGAATTCTCGCAACCGCTGATAAAGGTGAACTGCTGCGCACAGGTTTGAAAGTGGCGATCGTTGGGCGTCCGAATGTCGGAAAATCAAGTTTGTTGAACGCTTGGAGCAGAAGCGATCGAGCGATCGTCACTGAGCTACCAGGTACAACCCGCGATGTTGTAGAATCGCAGTTGGTTGTTGGTGGAATTCCCGTGCAGGTACTAGATACAGCAGGAATTCGGGAAACACAAGACCAAGTAGAAAAGATAGGGGTCGAGCGATCGCGCCGTACTGCGAGTGCAGCCGACTTAGTGCTTTTAACCATTGACGCCCAAACAGGTTGGACAGCAGCAGACCAAGAAATCTATGAACAAGTACAACACCGTCCATTAATTTTGGTGATTAACAAAATCGACTTAGCATCACCAGAAGGAGTGCAATATCCAACAAGTATCAACCACATTGTCAAAACAGCAGCCGCTCAAAATCAAGGTATTGAAGCTCTAGAAGCAGCGATTTTGGAACAAGTGCAAGCTGGAAAAGTACAAGCTGCTGATTTGGATTTAGCAATTAACCAACGACAAGCAGCAGCATTGGTAAAAGCGAAAACATCTCTAGAACAGGTGCAAGCGACAATTACCCAGCAGTACCCTCTTGATTTCTGGACAATTGACTTAAGGGGTGCAATTCAGGCTTTAGGGGAAATTACGGGTGAAGAAGTGACAGAATCAGTACTTGATAGGATTTTTAGTAAATTTTGTATTGGCAAATAAACCGCGTTCGCGAAGCGTGTCCGAAGGACACGCTTCGCGAACGCGGTTCGTTGATACGAAGTTGTAGTCGTATATGAAACTAAGGCAGGCTTTTCATCTGCCACTAGATAATTTAGATTTATTTAGAAAGTTTGTGAATAAAACAATGTCTTTTCTCGAAAAAATTAACAACGCCAATGCATTAATCGTAGGAGCAAGCCAAGGCATTGGTTTAGGCTTTGTACAAAAATTATTGCAAGATGACAGGTTTGCCAAGGTTTATGCAACTTATCGTCAGCCAGAGTCTGCTTCCGAATTATTAAATCTTAAAGATGAATATTCTGACAAATTAACTTGTCTGTCGATGGATATTACTGATGAATCACAGATTGTTGAAGTTGTTCAACAGATAAGTACAGCAGTCAATAAGCTTCACTTAGTTGTCAACTGTGTAGGATTGCTGCATGAGGAGACATTGCAACCAGAAAAAAGTTTAAAACGTATTAATCCAGAGTATTTGATGCGCTATTTCCAAGTCAATAGTATTGGAGCTATCCTGCTTGCCAAACATCTTTTACCCCTATTTCGTCATCATGAACGCAGTGTTTTTGGCAGTATTTCTGCTAAGGTAGGCAGTATTAATGATAACCAGCTGGGAGGATGGTATGGTTATCGAGCCTCCAAAGCTGCACTCAATATGTTAATGCGAACAGCAGCAATTGAGTACAAAAGAAGTAGCCCTAAGACTGTAGTAGTCATGTTACACCCTGGGACAACCAATACTCGCCTTTCTCGTCCATTTCAGGCAAGTGTACCTCCTGAAAAATTATTTTCAGTGGAACGTACAGTTAACCAATTGCTAGCTGTCATCGAACAGCTTCAAGATGGCGATAGCGGGCAGTTTTTTTCCTGGGATGGTAGCCGCTTACCTTGGTAGGATTAGAGAAAAGAAAAGAGCTGTTGGCAAATAAGAATTAGTATTCGGAAATATCTAGATTCGTAAAGGAGTAAGGTTATATTTAGAGAAAAAAAAGGTTAAGTAAAGATTATTTATAATAATTCTAGCTTGCATACACCACAACGTAGGGGCACAGTATACTGTGCCCCTACAAACGTTTCTGTTGAAAGTGTTATCGAATGTGATAAGTTTCTTGTAATTAGTGTATTAGTGTATTGATATTCTAATGCTTTATTTAGATGCGGTTAAATTTCGGTTAAATATTCAATTTGGCAGCGAAACAAATTTGTATCAATAGCGTGAAAAATGTGTAGACAATTACCATGTTTTCGTTAAAAATGAATTTTGAAAAGCTGTGTTTTTTTGTTTGGTTTGTTTATAGTTCATTTTCGTTCGGCTCATTAAATTTGACGTTGCACTTTTAACGACACTTCCTAATTTTATGCAATCCAATCCACTCAAGCTAAACCGTCGCCAGTTCTTGCTACGTTCAGCCCTTACCAGTGGTGGAATTATTGCCACAAACTTTTTATCAAAATCAAGAGTTTTCGCTCAAGCACCTGCCATAATCACATCTGAGAAACTGCGTCCCACCATACCTTATGGAGTCGCCAGTGGTGATATCAACGGCAATAGGGCTGTGATTTGGAGTCGGAGCGATCGCCCAGCCCGGATAGTTGTAGAATACGCAACAGATGAATCTTTCCGTGGTGCGCAGCGTGTTGTTGGACCAAATGCCCTTGAAGCCAGCGACTATACAGCAAAAGTTTATCTCAAAAATCTGCCATCAAGTCAGCAGATATTTTACAAGGTAACTTTTCAAGGCTTAGATGATACAAAAATCTACTCAGAACCTGTCGTAGGTACTTTCCGAACTCCCCCTGCATATGGGCGAGATATCTTGTTTGCTTGGTCAGGGGATACTGCTGGTCAAGGATGGGGTATTAATCCGGAGTTTGGTGGTATGAAAATTTATGAAACAATCCGGCAAGTCAATCCAGACTTTTTTATCCATTCCGGCGACACTATTTATGCCGATAATCCCATCCAAGCTGAAGTTAAGCTAGATGACGGTAGCATCTGGAAAAACATCACCACACCAGAAAAATCAAAAGTTGCCGAAACCTTAGCAGAATTTCGTGGTAACTATATATACAACTTATTGGATGAAAACGTCCGTCGCTTCAACGCCCAAGTTCCCATACTAGCGCAATGGGACGACCACGAGGTAACAAATAACTGGTATCCAGGCGAGATACTCCAAGATAATCGCTACACAGTTAAGGACGTTTCCTTGCTAGCAGAGCGAGGAAATCAAGCATTTTTAGAATACTTTCCCATTGGGATTAATGGCGATGACCCAAGCAGAATTTATCGCTCCTTCAAGTATGGTCCTAACTTAGAAATTTTCATGATTGATAAACGCAGTTACCGGGGACCAAACACAGAGAATCGCCAGACTGAACAAAGTGCAGAAACGGCATTTTTAGGGAATGCACAGGTGCGTTGGTTAAAAAACCAATTGCGGAAATCAACAGCAACATGGAAAATCATTGCAAGTGATATGCCGGTTGGATTAGTTGTTCCAGACGGTTCCACCGCCTTTGAGAACTTAGCCAACGGAGACGGACCAGCCTTGGGACGGGAACTAGAATTAGCTGATTTATTACGTTTCATCAAACGAGCCGATATTAAGAATGTCGTTTGGTTAACTGCTGACGTGCATTATGCAGCAGCACACTACTACGACCCCAACAAAGCCCAGTTTCAAGACTTCAAACCCTTTTGGGAGTTTGTTGCAGGTCCTATGAACTCTGGTACATTTGGACCAAATAGACTTGACAATACCTTTGGTCCAGAGGTGAAGTTTCTTACTATACCTACAGATTTGACACCAAATCGACCTCCAAGTGCAGGTTTGCAATTTTTTGGCACAGTCAAAATTGATGGTTATACACAAGTGATGACAGTCGCATTAATTAACTTGGAAGGAAAAACCCTCTACAGTGTAGATTTACCGCCGGAAAAATAAACCGCAAAGACGCATTAGACGCGCAGCAGCGTGCTGTAAGCTAGAGCGCGAAGAACCTTCGTGTTGTTCGCGCTTTCATATTTTTTACTTGCATCAAGCGTGTAAATTTGCTGTTTCATATGCCTCTGCTTAAGAGCTCCTCTACTCCCGAAAGCTGTCATAATAGGTAATTCTTGGGTGAAAACGCAGTATTGTTTTATCCCTTCTGCGCCATCCACACTAGCATTCCCAGAATTTGCTCAACTGGAGGGAGTGGGTAATCGGTCAAATCGATTGTTACAGTCTGTCTCTCAAGTTTCAGAAATCTCCAGACAGTACCGCTACTCACACTGCCATAAATGCTGGGAATGAACTGAGCGTTTACCTCATTAAACTTTTGAGCAGCAACCATTTCGGCAATGCACTGCCCAATCCCCCTGTTTAAATCTGCTTTTTTTGCCTCAACAATAACGACTGCTGGCGCTTCAATTTCTAACTGTTCTGGAGAACGACTGATAAGGAAACCGCACACCCCATTAAGTCCAGCTTTTGGGTCAACAGTAAACTCAGCACCTGAGAAGACGCTGATTTGTCGTTGTAGAATCTTCCGCACCTCAACCAAAACAGGACTGATAATTAATTCAGAACGAACTTTTTCCGTGCCAGTAGCAATTGCCAGTGGTAAACTTTCCTCTAAGAAGTCGGAGAGAGTTGCACTGGGTGCAATAGGAGCGATATCCGTCAAAAATCGGCTACCCTCTAGGGTGGTTAGACCAAAGGCTTGTTTTACCTTTCTGAGGGTGAACTCACTGTAGGACACTTTAGTCTCTCCTGCTATTTATTCGTAGTGTATCCCGCCTATTTCTGGGATATATCAATCTACGCTCAGATAATTTTTGCTACAAAGCCAAATGATTATCAACTGGTATATCTGTATCTACTCAACCAGAGCTATCACTGCAATATCCAATAGTACCCTTTTGTGTACCAAGCTAAATCCGAAATCTTCATAGACGCAGGTGAAGAATTTATCAGTAGTTCATTCGAGATAAGTTAGCTATGGTAGCAGTAAACACCACCAATGACCCCATATTAAAGCTTGGTTCTGAAGGCGAAAAAGTTGAAGAGTTACAAAAACTGTTGAACAAAAGGCTCAATCGTAAGCAGGATGTCAAGGTTGATGGCGTTTTTGGTCCCAAGACAGAAGATGCTGTCAAAATTATTCAATATCAATTCCTTCTCAAACAAGATGGCATTGTTGGTCCTCTGACTTGGAAATCTCTGCGTGCTAACGCCCCAGTAGATAAACCTACTTTGCGTCGTGGTAGCAGTGGCGAACAAGTTTCGATTGTGCAAAAAGTCTTGGAAGATGGCGGATATAACACTGGTGCAATTGATGGCAATTTTGGAGAGAAAACAGAAGCAGCAGTCAAAGCTTTTCAGAAAGATAAAAAACTAGTAACTGATGGCGTTATTGGTGATAAGACTTGGGAAGCTTTGAGTAAATTAGCGACTTTCCTAACAGTAGATTAAAACTAAAGATTAAAACCTAATGGCTTCTCTATTTCTCCCATAACTTTACTTTCAAGCTCCTGCTGCGGTAGGAGCTTGTAATTTTATTTTTCAGTTGTAGAGGATATTATATTGGCATTCCACCCTCTCTCGATCAGGAAGTTTACGGAATTTGCGGTAGGGTAAGTAATTAAGAGAAAAAATTTTTTCTTAAGATACAAATGGAGAGTTTTGATTTTAGCCAAAGCGTGGCAAAGCCTGCAGAGTCTTCTAAGCTTGATCAAACTTACCTTGAACAGAGTAGAGTCCTACAAGACAACACAACTGTGCAGCGTCAAACTCATGAGCAGCTTCCCAGATTTTTCCGAGCAAGGCTATGAAATTAAGCGCATACTGGGGAAAAACAGCACCAGTGGTCGTGTAACTTACCTCGCAACCGATACAACCACCCAAACGCCCGTAGTCATTAAGCAGTTTCAGTTCGCAATAGTTGGAGCCACTTGGTCAGACTACGATGTCTACCAACAGGAAATGCAAGTGTTGCAACAACTGCATCATCCCAGCATTCCCCGCTATCTTGATTCCTTTGAAACCCCATCTGGCTTTTGCTTGGTTCAAGAATATAAGCCTGCTTCCTCGTTAGCTGAACCCTACCAATGGACACCAGAGGAAATCAAGCAAATTGCTGTAGCGATATTAAATGTTTTAGTCTACCTGCAATCAACTTATCCTCCCGTGATTCATCGGGATATTAAACCAGAGAATATTTTGGTTGAGCGTCAGGAGAAACTCAAGGTTTATCTAGTGGATTTTGGGTTTGCACGTCAAGGAGGTGGAGAAGTAGCGGTAAGTAGCACGGTTAAGGGTTCACTGGGCTTTATGCCACCCGAACAACTCTTCAATCGCCAGCTAACGGAAGCCTCCGACCTTTATAGTCTCGGTGTGACACTCATCTGCTTGCTGACACAAACCCGCTCCACTCAAGTCGGTGACTTAATAGATTCGGCTTATCGTATCAATGTCAAACAGTTGATACCTTCGCTCCATCCAAAGTTTATCAACTGGTTGCAAAAGATGACCGCACCCGATCTCACAAATCGCTTCAATAATGCTGCTACTGCTCTTTCAGCACTACAGTCGATTGATGTTGTTGGCAACCCAAAAGTGGGAAAGCTAGTGCAGCATGGCAAACTCAATTCAATCACCAAAGTAGTTGGGCTTGGTACCCTTGTCTTAGTCAGCCTACTTGGCACAATAAGCTTCATTTCCAGTATCTCCAATTCTACAGATACTCATCAACAGCATGAGCACCACAAAATTAAGAGATACGACAAGGAAAAAAATCACCGATTTCATAGGAAAGATGATGATGCAGACGACCGACATGACAAGGACGACGATGAACATGATGATGATGATGATTAAGTGCTGTTTGTCTTAATCCTTTGTCGTAGCAAGAAACATGATTATTATAAGGGGTAGGTTGAAAACCCCGTGCTTGGTTGGGTCGATGGGGGCTAGTCGGGTAAGGTTCGAGCGTCGCCGCTCTCCCCTCCCCGCGCGAACCGTGCATGAGACTTTCGCGCTCACACGGCGAAAGTCCTACTTCAAGCGAGTTGACTTGGATTTAGTGTGTACCTGTTGATGACACGCTTTGTGCAGGTGCTGAAGGTTTTCTAGGTCGTCTAGTCCGCCGTGAGCAACAGGTACTATGTGGTGGGTTTCTATTTCCTCACCGTTGAATAGTGGTTCGCCACAGTTGGGACATTTCCAATTTTGGTTTTGAGCTATTTTAGAGTTACGCGAGTTGCGTTCCCAGTAGCTGTTACCATGTTTCTGGTGACGTTTTTCCCAATATTCTTTGAGTGAGGGGTCATCCGGTGACACTTCCCCCTTGACCTTTACATGGCGTTCGATGGACGTATACGCTATCGGGTATAGGATTAAATCCTTTTGTTTCCCTCGGCGGTCGCTAGTAGATGTAGCAAACGTCCATTTATTGTGATTTATGGTCTTAAAGTAACGTTTCCGTACCCCTAACAGTGTTCTTGTTGGGATGGCGACGCTTAGCCCAACGCCAAAGGTATTGCCATATTCTACTTTTGACATATTCAAAGGTTTCTCTACTAACCACACCTCTGTAATAATTAGCAAAACCTCGGAGAATTGGGTTCAGTCTTTTGATGACTACCTCTTGTTCACATCCGTTCATTGCTTTTATTTCTTGACCGATTCGTTTACAAAAGTCTAAGACTTTCTTTTTCGAGGGTTTGATAAGCAGTTTGCCATTATAATGGCGGTGATTGAAGCCGAGGAAGTCAAAACCATCTGCCATTGACGTTATAAACGTTTTCTCCGTATTGAGATTCAAACCTCTTTCTGACAACCATTGCTGAATCTGGATTTGGGCGCATAGCCGCCCAACGCACTGCCTCAGCAATGCAACTAGGGTAGGGCATACCCGAAGTTAACGCTTGGGGAGAGTCCCACCTCTGGGTTAGATGACGCAAGGAACCTAATCTAAGTGGTCTCGATGAACCAAGAATCCCCTGGCTTTACGAACAAATGAGCGTAGCGAAATTTGTTCAGCCAGGGGAGTGTTAATAATTCATGTTCGATTTGGACAGCGATCGCCCGCAACTCCCGCACAAAATCACGAAATCATCTTCTCCAACGCCACTTGCAAATCTTGCGTCAAGTCATTAACCGCAACTCTCGCTGCTTGACGACTTGTCTGATAAATTGACCAACGTTGTGTCACGGAGATTGGCTCACCTACTGTTACTTGCGCTTTTCGCCAACCTAACCGGGGTCGTGCTGGGTTTTTCTCCCCTTTAATCCGGGCGATCAGGTCGAATAAGATTAAGGATGTTTCGGCAAACCTCTCAAAGGTAGGCTTTTCCAGAACATATGTTCCTGTAACCGCCACAAAACTCTCCGCTAAGCGCATATGTAGCGTCCGCAGAGATGCTTCTTCAGCAATCCAGTCTGCCAAGCCCCGCTGTACGGGTGATAATGCGTGTAAATTTGGCAAATCCTTGCGGTGGATATCATCCCAGCCTGCTGACTCTATTCGGCGACAGCGCTCAATCACTGTTCCGTGGCTTTCAAGACCAAAATATTGCTCGGCTGCTCTTAGTGACCTATCTAATACCGTTTGCAGTCGAGTCTCAAGTACCTCGTTACGGTTCGCAGATGGATTTGTTTGCGTTACAACTGGTGTGCTTTGGTGGTAGAAGCGAGCGTAAAACTGTTCCATTTGGCAAAGGACATGTTCACCAAGGCGAAAGAGTCGCTCATAAAAAATTTTTTCTGGCTCAAGGAGGTTTGATTCACCAACTTGCTCCACTTGTAAGCCGCAATCAGCTTCCAATTTGCCCAAAAGCCAATCTAGTTTTGCCCAAGATGGATTGATGTAGCGATATTGATTGCAAATCGGTACAATGAAAGCTTCTTCACTTCGGTTCGCTTTGATCAAATCTTCCACACACCAGAAACCCATATGAGCTACGCCAGGTTCCAAAGGGCTGACAATTTCACTATGTCCATTAGTTGCGCCTTCGGGAGCTACGCTTATTGGCAGTTTGCCATTAGCAAACAAATCCCGTGCTGTCTTCATACCAACCTTGTCTAGCCGCTTACCTCGATGAATTGGCAAGCCCCCTAACCGAGAAAAGAACCAACCCAGCCAATCCCCAGCCCACAAAGTCATCCCTCGGTCATAGAGAAAATGAGAATGAATAGGATGCTGTAATGAAATTCCCTTTTGACGAGCAACTTTCGGTACAGCACGCGAGAGTAAATACATCATGCAAAGGGGGTCATCAACCTCTGGGTGGCGAAATGCTATCAAAAAGCGAATTTTGCCAGCTTGGAATTGTTGGTAGAGATTAACTAGCACCTCAACATTCACAGTTTCCACCTGTGCGATCCCAGCAGGTAACCACGGTCGAATGCGCAACCGCATCAGAACTGGCAGCAACTTTTGGGTAATGTAATATACAAATGGGTTAAATCGCTCGGGAATAAACTCTAGGGGCGGTTGAGCGAGTTGAATCGAATGCGGCAAGATGGCTCTCCTGGTCGTGTTGCTTAAAATATAGCAGGGGACTAGGGACTAGGGACTGGGTGAAAAGTCTTTTTGTGTTTAGGTTTTATCATCTGTTGATGTCCTAAGCACCTTGGCTGTTGCTATAGGTAAACTTTAAGCCCTTAGTCCTTAAATTATAGTCTTTCCCTGTGGGAAGCCGCTTTTGCGGTTCATACGCGCCTTTGCGATCGCTTATTATCTTTAAGGAGGTCTAAACTGCTGATTCCATCCGTACAACTGCCCTTACACGGTAAGCGAATTATCGTTACCGCACCTCGCAACTACGCCGTCAGGTTATCTGAGCAACTTATCAACCAAGGCGGTTTGCCGTTTTTGATGCCAACCATCGAAACCTGTCTGCTGCAAAACTTTACTGGGTTAGATGCTGCACTGCAACAAATCGACGCATTTGATTGGATTGCTTTTACCAGTAGAAACGGTATTGAAGCATTTTTCCAACGTCTGGAAGATTTGCGGCTAAATCTTAGCGCGTTGACAAACTGTATGTTTTGTGCAATAGGTACAGACGCGGAAAGATTAGCAGGTTTTGGTATCAAAGCCGATTTAATACCAACACAACCTAGCCCCGCCGGAATCATTACTGAATTGGCTAAAATTCCAAATATTGCCAAGCAAAGTGTACTCGTCCCGGTTCCAGAAGTTGTCGGTGTACCAGAACCCGATGTGATTCCAAACTTTATTGCAGGGTTAGAAAAATTGGGCATGAACGTTACTCGCGTACCAACTTATAGGACGCGGTGTTTGGACAAAAATATTTATGAGGTTGAGTTAAACCTGATTCGGCAAGGCAAAATTGATGTCATTGCCTTTAGCAGCACTGTAGAAGTAGCAGGTTTTTTGCATATGCTTGATGCAAAAAGTGATTATCAGCATTGTGCGATCGCTTGCTTTGGACCTTATACAGCAGCAAATGCCCAGAAGTTAGGTTTAAATGTCTCGATAGTTGCCCAAGATTATAGTTCATTTGCGGGTTTTGCTGAGGCGATCGCTCTTTGGGCATTGAAATAAGTTTGTTAAGCAATAATTGCTAGTATTAATCAAGCTGTTCAAACATGGGCAATTACTGAAAGGGTAGCATCCAAAGTGGGCTATTTTAGCCCTTATTTACAATTAAGCACCAAACACATCTAAGGATTTGAAGAAATGAGGACTGTACAAAAGCGCCTGAAATTACGTAATTTTATGACGCAGATTATGGTGAATTTGTACAGTGTGCCAACTCAGATATTGCACCATTCTCAACAAGACGAAAAATCAAGATTTCTAGATTGTATGAGTTGCAAGAAACCCGGTTTTTGAAGCTGGTGCAATATCTGAGTCACTCAATATATATTGAGACCTTACACTAACCATTGACAATCTAGAAACCTGTGGTTACAGCCTACCAGTGAGTTGGAATAAAATCTAAATATATCTACTTTATTGTGTCTTTAGAAGAGCACATGAATTGAGTTATGAAATGCTATATAACGCATGACTTATTAGTACGGACCAAACAGTAAGTTTCCAGGAGCTTCTGGGTCATCACTAAAATGGAATTCATACAATAGCTGCAATACCTCCTGTTTTGAGAGAAGACGGTCACCATTGAGATCAAGCCGTGAAAATATATACGGAACAAAAACGCGAGGAGTATTATAAACCAGGAAAACTTGTTCAAACTCTTTAATATTCAAGTGACCATCGTTATCAGCATCAAATACGTCACAAACCAAAGCTGCAAGCTTTCCAACTTGTTCTTCGTAGCTATCCTTTGTACTTAGTAACTTCTGATGATATGCAAACCACTCCTCTAGAGTTACTGTGTCATCGCGATTTTTGTCAGCTGCATCTCGTATATGCTGCCAGTAGAATATGTACTTGTCAAAAAGGGTGTTATATTCTGGAGATCCCTGTTTCCAACCCCGTAATTCTGCAAGTTTCTGAATAATTTGTTCAAAATCATCCTTAGCAAGCACGCCGTTATTGTTTGCATCATAAATACTAAACAATTTCGTGAACTTTCGCTGTTGCAATTCAGTAACCATGAAAAAATCCTTAGAAGTGATGTTTCAACATTAGTGTAACTGATATCGTGCACTTAACAGCAGAAACCACTAATACACGAATAGGAGTGTAAATAAGTGACACCAGAAAAGAGAAGCTTTGACGTATATAAAAGTACTTTATATTACTGTATTCAAAATTACGTAAAATTGAAACGGTTGGGCAAACCCTCCCCACTCTTTGATGATTTTTAGTAAATTTGAAACTCAGTGGTCGAACTCAAAGAAAAAAATAAGAGGTCTGATTGAACACAGACTCCTTTTTGGCAGAAGCTGAAACTCCAGTTATGCAAAATAAAGCAGTAAGAACGTGCTAAAAACTAGAAGAACGTGCAACAAGCGTCAGCCTAAATTTAGGCATATAGTGAAATAATTACCTCCGCTGCGTCAATCGACGACCTGTTGATGGTGATCGGGCAGTCAGGAAGATTGTCGGAGAGATATTATGAGTGATTGGGTGAATTATCCCAAATCCTGTTACCTCCTGTCACTCTCCGTTCACCTAGACAATACCGTCGATATCACAAAACTGTAGTAAATTCGCTTCCTCCAAAGATTGTAGTCCCAATTGGGGTAAGGGTGACAGTATTGTCAAATTGAAAAGGAATAACACCAGGGGATGCACCTAACGTAACAGTTAGTGAGTCTAGCACCTCGGAAAGTCCTAGATTAGAATCAGTTAGCAATGCATTGCCTAAATTGTTGTTTACGACTTCAAAAGAGTCATTGGGATGAGAATAATTTGTGAGATAATCTTCAATGAAATTACCAAGGGGGATGACATCTTTAAAGGCGCTTGGGTCAATTCCATCGATAAAATCCAAGTTGACGGCGACATCAGCAACACTAGCACCATCAATAGGAAGTAAAATATCTTCTAATTGAAATGAGACAATATCGTTAATATCACCATTGGCTGTGCGGGTAATTGTGGTGTCAAATTGGAAAGGAATAATTTTTGGTGACACATCCAGATTAACGCTTAATGAGTCCAATACCCTAGATAGCCCTATATTGCTATCATTTAGTAATCCTTGGGTAAGGTCGCGATTGAGGACTTCATAAAGACCTGCTTCTACTGGATAATTTGCCAAGAAATCTTTAATGTAATTACCGATGGGTATGACATCTTTGAATACACTTGAGTCAATTCCATCAACATAATCTAAATTAACAGTGACATCGGCAACTATACCACCATCAATTGGAGATGTAACGTCTTCTAAACGAAATGAAATAATATCGTTTATGTCGCCATTTGGGGTACGAGTATTTGTGCTGTAAAATTGGAAAGGAATAATGGCAGGTGTGACATCAAGATTCACACTTAAAGAGTCTAGCACCTCAGAAAGCCCTAGATTGTCATCAGTTAGCAGTTCTTCCGTGAGATTGCGATTGATGACTTCAAATAAGTCATTGGGATTATTTGGATAATTAGTTAGATAATCTTTGACTTTATCAGCTATAACTCCGACTTCTTTAAAGTCACTAGGGTCTACTCCATTAATATAATCAAGGGTAATGGTGACATCCGCATTCTCTCTATTTGTAACATCAAGCTGGATATCTTTTAACTGAAACGATACAATATCGTTAATATCTCCATCTGAGGTACGAGTGTTTGTATTATCAAATTGGAAAGGAATAACTTTTGGTTCCACATCCAAATTAACGCTCAATGAGTCCAACACTTCAGAAAGCCCTAGATTGTCATCACTTAGCAATTCCTTGATGAGATTGCGATTGATAACTTCAAATAAGTCATTGGGATTATTTGGATAATTAGTCAGGTAATCTTTGATATTATTAGCAATGGGTACGACATTTTTTAATTCACTTGGGTTCAGCCCATCGATATAATCCAAGTTAACTGTAACATCAGCAACTTCGTTATTCTCCACTTGAAGTCGAATACCTTCTAACTTAAACGAAACTAAGTTAGATTTGGGTGTTATGCTATCAAAAATGGATTCCTGTGACATAATCTAATTTTTCCAGACAATTTTCGCATTCTTTAATTCGTAAGAATACCAAAGTTGGGGTAACTTTTCACATTGCCCAGCAAAAATCGATTAAGAAGCAAGAGGAATGTGCGAGCATTTTATACCTTTACGAGCCTGAGTAAGAACTTGAGCAATATAATTCCAAGGGTCAACTCTTAACAAACACATTTTAGAACGCTTAGCCAGTAAGGATTTGAGAATTTCAAGCAACCAGGTGTTTCTTTGATATGTTGCTTGCGCTTTCTGCGCTAGTCAGAGGCTCACATCTTGCACCAATAAAATTTTATACTAGCAGACAAAGATGTGACCAGGAGTTAGAAAAACTTTTAGGTGTGGAGTTTACGGCGTTTGAACGTCTGCTGCAAGAATCCGATTTTGTGACAATTCATACGCCATTGTCAGATGAGACTTATCACCTTTTTGGCGATCGCCAGTTTGAATTGATGAAGCAGTCTGCCATTCTCATCAACACAGCGCGGGGAGCAATTATAGACCCAGAAGCATTATACACAGCGCTTACGAGTGGTCAAATTGCAGGTGCTGCGATAGATGTCACTGATCCAGAACCGATACCAACTGATAGTCCCTTACTGAGCTTAGATAACCTGATTATTACACCTCATATTGGCAGTGCCAGCCTTCAAACACGAGAAAAAATGGCAAATATGGCGATCGCTAATTTGATTGCTGGGTTGAAGGGGGAGCGATTGCCCAATTGTGTCAATCCTGAAGTATATCAATAAGAGGATAGGGGCGAAGCTTATCTTTTCCATTGATTGAGCCAGCGTACTTGTCCAATCCAGTCAGCAGCTTGTGTTTCTCTCACCATGCAATCCAAAGCCGCAATTAACGTAGACAAAGACCAACTGTTTTGCGCAGCCAAGACAATCCCACAATGATTTGGATAGCGCTGTGACAGAATCAAAAAATCGCGAATATTGAAGGTGAAAATACATCTTTCTTGAGCCGTTGCACCCAACAACTGCGCTTCATCACTTGCATCCAAAGCCATCCAATCATTAGGTGTTCGGGTTACATCATGACCAAAATTCACTAAAGCTGTATGTAGTGCTTTATTTGAGGCGTCAGCATCCAGATGTAACCGAGTTTTAGACATGATGCGCTTCAAAAGCTTGTTCCGCTGCTATGGCTCGATCTATTTCTTGGCTATGTACAACATAAAAAGCTAAAGCCTCGTTCACTTGATTTTCACTCAAGTTGTACTCATGTGCAATTTGTGGAACCGATAGACCCCATTGCTGATTGGCGATAACAACTGTCTGAACCCGCAAGCCAGTTCCTTGCAATACTGGTACTCTCATACCACTGGCTCCACGTCGGTATGTAATACCGAGGAATGCTGGATCATCAACTGGTTGATTCAAGATACCAATTTTCTCTGCGACAGCCCAGATAATAAACTGATCAAGCGAAATACCTTGGCTTGCAGCATATCTTTCTGCTTCTTGTTGTAGTTGAGTTGGTAAATTCAAAGAGTAAGGTGCCATTCGTTTTTCTATAGAACCAACCTATTTATTCATTTACATCCTATCTAAAGAGCATTGTCTATTACACCTCATATTGGTAGTGCCAGCGGTCAAACACGAGAGAAAATGACAAACATGGCGTTGTGCGATAAAGCCGCAGCGCTAAGTCCCAAGGGGACACGCTATGCGTTTGGCGTGCCTCTTTCAGAGGAACTACGCTAACGCCTTTGGCGTGTGTAAAGCACTCAGTCGTGGCGCTACGCTATCGCTAATTTGATTGCTGGGTTGAAGGGGGAGCGATCGCCCAATTGTGTCAATCTGGAAGTTTATTAATACTATCTAGATATAAATTCAAAGAGCTGAATACAATTTAACAATCTATTTTTTGGGAATTGCTGCTAGAAAACTACATCTTCGTAAAGCTCCGCGATCGTTCCTTCAAAGTTAATACTGTGTAGTCGAAATGATTTATTTTCTGCTGTGTAAGATTGCAAAACCCACAGCCCTTCATCATTACGGCGGAAACACTCGACTCGCTGACGTTTGGTGTTAATTAAAACATACTCTTGGAGACTTTCTAAAGTTTGGTAATCGGCGAATTTGTCTCCCCGATCAAAGGCTTCAGTAGAGTCAGATAAAACTTCGACAATTAAACAGGGATATCTTTTATACGCGGGAGTTTCCTGATCTCGTTGGTCACAAGTCACCATCACATCGGGATAGTAATATCGATTTAGAGATTCGATACGTGCTTTCATATCGGCGATGTAAACACGACAGCCTGAGCCACGCACATGATTACGCAGAAGTGTAGCAAGGTTGAGAGCAATGGTAACGTGGGGGTCAAGCGCTCCAGCTATTGCGTAGATGTAGCCGTCGATGTATTCATGTTTGATGTCGCTGTGTTCCTCCATTTGGAGGTATTCGTCAGGGGTGAGATAGATTTCAGGTGAAGTAACCATATTTAAGACCTCAAGGTTAAGCAGGGCAAACGCACCTTAAAGTGGCACATATGTTGTTGATATAAAGTTAGATTAATGGACATGACCGAACAATCAGATTGATAATGATACACCAAGACTTGGTTGAAATCATCATGAACTTGGAATCGGGGGAGAACCGCCAGTATCATTGTTTTCCGAACCCCACTCGTCATCGTCCCATAAGTCATGGGTAGCTATACGCTTTTTGTTTCGCTCCCACGGCGTGCCGATGTCCAATTGCTCGGCGGTATCGTTTGGTGTTGGTCCTGGTTTTGGTCGCCGTGGACTAAGAATCGGGGGAGAACCACCAGTGTCATCGTTTTCCGAGCCTCGCTCGTCATCTTTCCGTAAGTCATGGGTAACCATACCCTTTTTGTTTCGCTCCCACGGCGTGCCGATACCCAGACGCTCTAGCAAACCAACTGTCAACTGGGTTACCCGTTCTTCTGCTTTCTCAAACACAATCAACTTGTTGGAAGCAGTGCTGACAATTTCGTCCACTGAAAGCTCGTAGGTACTTAAGAATTGGTCGTGAATCTGCGGCAATCTCAAAGAAGCGATGATTATAGAGACTATCTTACCTGTTTGCCCATTGAACTTGAAGCTCTGCACCCTGCCTAATACTTCACCAATTTCTGTAATGATCTCCCAGTGAATAAGATTGCTGTAATTTTGAACGTCAATATCTTCAATGACATCTTCATTATCAACCAGGATGATATCACCAATCTGGTTGATGTTCTTGAAGTACATATACCGAGGCACGCCGATAAAGGCGATTGGGTTGCCTCGCAAAGTCACAGCCATAACCTGTCGCTGATCAATATCTACCCAGAATTGACTCACTACCCCTAATTGCTTGCCATTGTCACGGGTGATTATCTGAGTCTTTAAGATGTCGGAATGTCTAATAATTTCTTGAGAGGTCATTATACGGAGTTTTTATTGTTAATCAGGTTAATCACGTTGCAGTAGACATGGCTTCTGAAGGTGCAATTCTCGGATTCTTATTGATCAGCTTAACTTAAAATCATCCCCCCATCCCATGCTACTAAAGTGTTTCTCATCTCTTTGCCGCAAGCGGACGAGTTGAAGAAAGTAGGGGAATGAGGGGATTTATAAGTTGCAGCTATAAACTAAACCACTACCATTTGTGTCGGATATGGTCGTAAATCTTTACGTATTCCTCTCCTGGGTGGTTCCAAGAGTAGTCATACTCCATACCCTGAAGAGCAAGTTTGCAGAACTCTTCTGGATTGTTGTACCACAATTTCAAAGCACGTTCCATTGCCGACTCAAAGGCAGCATAATCTGACTGGTAGAACACATATCCATTGCGTTCTTCCGGAGGTTTATTCTGCTCGTAGTCTCGGTCAAACACGGTGTTGACTAGCCCACCAACTCCCCGAACTACAGGTACAGTACCGTACTTCAGTCCAATCATCTGGGTTAACCCACAAGGTTCGTAATTGCTGGGGACAATAATCATATCTGCCCCTGCATAAATCAGGTGGGATAATTCTTCGTTAAAGCCCAATTCTAAGTGAACATCGGGATTAGAGTTCAAAAAGTTTTTCTCATGGCGGAAATGGGCATTAATTCCTGACTCTGTTGCTGAACCCAACAGCACAAATTGCGCTCCATTCTGTAAAGCGTAATAAATCGCGTGATGGACAAGATGAACGCCTTTTTGCTCATCTAAACGACCAATAAAAGCAATGACTGGTTTGTCAACATCCTGTAATAGCAGGCGATCGCGTAAGGCTTTTTTGTTCTTTGCCTTTTCTTCAAAATTGTCCTTAGAGTAGTGATGGGGGATATAGCGGTCTATTTCAGGATTCCAAAAATCATAATCAATGCCGTTGAGTACACCAGTGAATTTATCCTGGTGTAGGTGCAAAGTATGACCCAATCCATAGCCAATATCACTGTAAGAAGCTTCCCAAGCATGATGCGGTGAAACCGTTGTCACAGCATTGGAGTAAACAATGCCGCCTTTCATAAAGTTCAAGGCAAAGGGATTGAAGTTGTCTTGCAACTTATCATACTGGAAGTAGTAAGACTCCCGATTTAAATTCGTTGCCCACAGAGTATCGACACCGCCAAAGCCTTGATGCTTAAAGTTGTGGATGGTGTAACAAACCCTTTGGTACTCCATGCCATGATATTTGTAGATTTCATAAAGCATGACTGGAACCAACCCTGTCTGCCAGTCATGGCAATGGATAACATCAGGTCGTTTGTTACTCTGAAGCAAAAATTCCAAAGCGGCTTTGCTAAAGAACGCAAAGCGCATATTGTCATCGTTGCAACCATAATAGCAGCCCCGATTGAAGAAATTATCTCCAGAGTGGGGTTCAATAAAGAAACACAGCCGTCCGTGTACCCAGCCACAATAGACTGAACAGTGAATTGCAGCGCCATACCAGGGTACCCACAAATTCATGAAGGCGTCATGAAGTCCCCAGATGTGGTCGTAGCGCATACAATCATACATCGGCAGAATGATTTCGACGGTATGCCCCCGGATTTCTAATTCTCTACTGAGTCCGTAAACGACATCGCCTAAACCTCCAGCTTTGATAACAGGAGCGCACTCCGAGGCAATTTGTACGATGTACATCTTTATCCTCGCTTAATAAAAATTTACTTTTATTATCTTTTCTATCATTACAGAAAAGATGTATCCATTGGCAAGTCTCGTACCGTCTATTAGGTACAAATCTTAGGTCATAACGTGATTTGTATCATCTATTGCCAAAAATATTTTGACAAGAAGCTTTTCAAAAGGAGAAAATCATGTAACAATATGTCTTAAGCTAGATTGACATTTTTTGTAAACATAGTAGTTTCATCACAAAAAAAGTATTATTTATATGGAGAGTAAACTCAGAGAACTGATCGGTCTGCCTAACGTATGGCTTTTTGTCAAAAGCAGTAACGGCTGGTTAAAGAACGTAGAAATTTTAGATGTTAATTATGATACTGTAACATTTCGTTACGAACATGAATCCGACGTAGAAAACAGGGTTTGGGAGAAGACCACTCGGATTGATAATATTGCAGAGATTGAAGTTCGTCTGTTAACACTACCTAGGGGCGATAAGCAAGTACAAGAAATTAAAAATAGACTTTCCAAGCTGCTAGAGCAGGAAGAGAAATAGCAATTATAAGGTGTTCGTCTAACTGCATTTGTCTACTGGTACACTGTTTGCTACTCCTGAACCAGGATACGTATGCAGTGTGTGCAGTCGATAGGTTCGCCAATCAAAGTCTAGGAATGATTGCAGTGAGTTGAGATTACGCAGCTACCATATTATCTAGCTGCGATTCACACTGTTGGAAAATGTAGTGAACGGCACCAAGAAGTGATATTTTGGGTAAAACTATTGAGTGCTTTAGACAACAAAGGAGACACGACGCGAGCGATTTTAATCGCAGTCAAGGTAAGTTTAAGGTAGCTCTATTAACTTTATTATTTCTGTGATTAATTCTGTCGGTTCTACAGGCTTCATCAGGTAAGCTTCAAACCCAGACATGAAAGCAAGGTTGCGTCCTTGTTGTATGTCCATAGCCGTTACAGCGATCGCGGGAATCGCTCCCAAGGGAGGAGCAAGGGTTCTGACTCTGCGAATTAAGGAATAGCCATCAACTTCTGGCATAGCAATATCACTAATCAAGAGATTTGGTTCAAATTGTCCCATAACCTGTAGCGCTTCTACTGCCGATGCTGCTGTCATCACTTGGGCACCAGCGCTTTCAAGAATAAAAGCGATTAAATTACAGTTATCCGCATCATCATCGACCACAAGTACCCGTAACCCTTCTAAAGGCTCAAAATCATCTATATCGTCGTCGGGATGAAAATTTTCAGAATCGTTTGACACGATAATATCGTCTCCTCATTGCTTACTCAATTAGGGGGAAGTCCTGCTGGGAGCTAGGTACGAACTAGCTACTCAGTGGGCGTTTAAATTAATTAGTGATGAAATCAAGCTTTAAAAACACTAGTCTTATTTTCTGTGAAGTATCTGCCATTTCCACAAAACTCCTAAGTCATTTGAGAATTTTAGCGGTTGGTTAATATTGAAGCGGCTGGAAAAGCTTAAATTCAACTGTCCCAAACATTCAGTTGCTCACAGATAACTCTAATCTTTATAAAGCTGTGCGGTTGGATGGAGCGAGCGAAGCGTTTTTCCGGTGCGCCCTACACCAGTCAGCCTTTTACTTGTTATTACACTATCACAGGACTCGAAGGAGGGCTGTCAGTAGCAAACAACAACAAATGTACGGATAGCCTGTCTTTGCTAAAACGCAACGAAATGATTATTTTTTTAGCAGTTTAAAAACTTGATAGTACCATCATCTAAAAAACTAGAGTGCCATGCCAAAGTGCGATCGCTTTACACTGGCATTTTCCTTGTATGCTAACTACCAAAATTTAACCTATTAGTTATTATCTTCCTTCACTATACCCAACACCTCTTGTAACAGCTTGCGTTCTTCAATTGGTAGTTCGAGCAAAACACGCCTATCGCCTTTTGTCTCACGATAGCGGACAGCACCATTGAGAAGCCGCAGAGAAATTTGGAACTCAGGGCGACTCGCTACAACTTCCTGCCAAACTTCCTGCCATTTCTGCGCTGCTTTGTCGCTTACCATTTCTGACATCAACGCACCGATGCTTTTTTCTCGCACAAGTCCCTGCGCTAATGCTAAGGGAACTTGGTGTTTGTCGTAAAGTTCTACTAGGGTTGTGATGCGCGTTCTCCACACCGTTGCATCGTTTTCGCTCTTAAAAAGATTACGTAAAATTAATTCAGTGTCCTCCGCAGACGCCTTCTCTGTAGACTCGATACGCTCAAGTGCATTGTCTAACGCTGCGATGCCTTCCTCCCAACGATTCAGTCCTAAAATTGCGATCGCCCGGTTGAAGAAAACTGACGAAGATTGGTCGCCAAGTGCGATCGCGCGATCGCAGGACGCCAAAGCCTCCTCGTGACGTCCGAGTATATCTAACACCCAGCCTTTACCAAACCAAGCATCTGCATAATTGGGGTCAAGCTCAATGGCTTGATTGTTGGATGTCAAAGCTTCCTCATAGCGTTGTAGGTTGTCCAGTACCCAGCCTCGCTCACGCCAAGCCCAGGCATAATTAGGGTCAAGCTCAATCGCCTTGTCATAGGATGCTAGAGCATCTTCGTAGCGTTGGAGATTGTCCAGTACTGCTGCTCTTGCAAGACAAGCCCACTTATAATTGGGATCAAGCTCAATTGCTTTGTCGAAGGATGCTAATGCTTCCTCGTGGCGTTTGAGGTAGTGCAGTGCTGCGCCTCGACCGACCCAAGCCCAGGCATAATTGGGGTCAAGCTCAATTGCTTTGTCATATGATGCCAAAGCATCTTCGTAGCGTTGGAGGTTGTCTAGCACGTCGCCTCGGTTAGCCCAAGCCCAAGCATAATTGGGGTTAAGCTCAATTGCTTTGTCGTAGGATACCAAAGCTTCTTCGTAGCGTTGCAATTTTTTCAGCGACCAGCCTCGCTTAGCCCAAGCCCATTGATAATTGGAGTCAAGCTCAATCGCTTTGTCATAGGATACCAAAGCATCTTCGTAGCGTTGGAGGTTGTCTAGCACATGACCTCGGTTAGCCCAAACCCACTTGTAATTGGGGTCAAGCTGAATCACTTTGTCGTAAGATACCAAAGCATCTTCGTAGCGTTGAAGTTTGTCTAATAGATCACCACGCTCACTCCAAGACCATTTATAATCGGGGTCAAGCTCAACCGCTTTGTCTAAAGATGCTAAAGCTTCCTCGTAGCGTTGCAGTTTTTTAAGCAACCAACCTCGATTCGCCCAAGCCCATTGATAATTGGAGTCAAGCTCAATCGCTTTGTCATAGGATACCAAAGCATCTTCGTAGCGTTGAAGTTTGTCTAATAGATCACCACGCTCACTCCAAGCCCATTTGTAATCGGGGTCAAGCTCAACCGCTTTGTCTAAAGATGCTAAAGCTTCCTCGTAGCGTTGCAGTTTTTTAAGCGACCAACCTCGATCAGCCCAAGCCCTAGCAAAATTGGGGTCAAGCGAAATCGCTTTGTCCAAGGATACCAAAGCATCTTCGTAGCATTGGAGGTTGTTTAGTGATTCACCTCGGCGTTCCCAAGCTTTGGCAAAATTGAAATCAAGCGAAATCGCTTTGTCAAAGGATGCTAAAGCTTCCTCATAGCGTTTAAGACCGTTTAAGCAGCGTCCCTGTTCTAACCAGTCCTCTGCCAGACCGCGAATTGTTACCAATTTCTCTGCATATCGCAAAGCATTAGCATAGTCTTTCTTCTCAAAACAATTTTCATATTCCTGCAAGTACGCCGCCACGCGAGGATCTTCATCATCATCTTCCATTGCTTGGAGTGCATAAATCACATATTCTCGCTCCAGTACAGCATCAGGTGGAAGCGGTTCTAGACGTTGCTGATACCTGGAATAATTTTGTTCGTAAGGAAAGTCCTCATTTCGCGCTTCTTTTAACTGTTGTCCTAAATCATCAAACCACCCATTATTCCTGATTTCATCAATACCCTGTCCCAAACGTTGTTGCAACTCTGTGCGCGTATACCAAATTCGCAAAAAGTCTACAAATAATTTTATTGGTTCATCCCGTTGCTTCTTCACCTCCAAACAAAACCGCATCAGCGGTTCCCGCAATTCGTAAAATGACTCACGCCCAATAGATTCAGAATTAACGTAGCCCTTTTCCCGCAAATCCTTTAGTTGGCTTGATGCTGTCTGATGGCTCATAAAACAGCGTTGGGCAATCTCCTTAACAGTAACAGCACGGCGGCGGTCAGCGAGAAATTCAATAATTTTTCTTTGTTGCTGCGAAAGCCAGGACATCCGCGCTTGATAGTAAGGTGTCAAATCATCTAGCATCCGCATGAACGGTTCCACCAGTTCATCTAGCAACTTGCGGGTGAGGAACTGGGAGAAAATGACATAGACGCGGGGGTTTCCACCAGAGAGGTGATGAATGGCACGGATGCGATCGCGTCCTGTTGGCGTTTTGATAAAATCTTCTAGTTCTTTATCCCCTTCTAATTCAGCAATATGCCTTAACAAATCTACAGCTTCATCTAGTTTTAAATCTTCTAAGTGGTGAGCATAAAAGAAGTTATAGAAGGGGTCATCTTTGCGGATTATACCATCAAACAAACTTTGTGCTGTTGCCAGAATTGTTAAAAATGAATAATTCTGTATATAAGCCCGCAGTTGCTTTTGCCCAATATCACCTAACCCGTCAAACAAATCATCTAGGTTTTCCATCAACAGCAGCAGCGTGCGTTTCCCAACAAATTCCCTGAGCAATGCTGCTGCTTGATGTTCAGCTTCTTGTTGCGATAACTGATAAAGTGCTTCAACTTGCTGATTTAATTTAGCATTATATTCTGCTGGATATTCTTTTTGTAGCGCTCGAAATATCCGCAATAGCAAATCTAAAAAGGATGTAACGCCCCACTCTTCCTCTCTCAGCCATGCGATGACTAACTTATCATCTAAGTCTTTCATTTTGGAGACGCGATGATAAACCAGTGTTACCATGTGCGTCTTACCTATACCCCGCATCCCTACCAATAGGCGAAAATGTTTATTTGCTGTCAGTACACTTTCACGAATCAATTCAACTAAATAGTCTGCCAACTGATGACGCTGCACAAAAATTGCTTCTAAGGTTTCTGGCGTCATCAGACTGGGGGTAAAGCGAGAGAGAAAGGTGCTTTTCATTTTTTCAACCTCTCAATAATTTCCAGTAAAGTTGAATCAGCCCATAGCGAAAGCCATATCCCTCACTTTGTCGAATAATATAGTAATCTCGTTCTAAAAGTCTTAATACAGTCCGTGCTATTTCTTTGTTTTGTGTTTCTGGTTCTTGTTTGAGATTTTGAAACAACTCATCAAATAATAAAGGCTCGTTTGAAACTGCCAAAATATCAAGTAAATTTAGAGCATAAGGGCGTTGCTCATCATTATAGTAATTATCAATCCGCTCCCGATAATGATCCATCTTCCAGGGATTGAGCGGATCTAATAAACAATCTTCGATAGTTTTAGTAACAGTTGCTTCATTGACAGTACCACCCTGCATTTTTAGTTTAATAATCAGGTGGTGAATGTAGAAGGGAATGCCATCCACTCGTTGAGCGATCGCACTAGCAGTTTCCCATAAATCAGCGGCTGCAATATTTTCACCTAGAAGTAACCTAGATGCTAAATAAGTAGCATCAACATGGGACAGTGGCGGTATATCTGCTGCATACATATCATTTGTCGGCTCGTTGGTGTATCCTTCTTTTTTCAAATCAGCAATCACATGATGCAAGCCAATAGAACCCGTAAACACCATCCTGACATCGGGGTACATCTGACGGATGGAACGCAATGTATCCAATACTTCCATCGCCGCTTGATTGCCAATATTACCCAGCATATACGGCACTTCATCCCAAAACAGAATGACTTTGCGGTCTTGATTGTCAACCAAATCGGCTATAGTTTCAGTGAGGAGTCTTTTCCAGTGGGGAGCAGCAAATTCGGGTAACTTGACACCCATAGCTTCTGTACCACTTATTTGTGTCAATAGCTGGCGCGTTCGCCTTGCTGTTCGCCGTAAGCCGCTTAAGTATTCTTCCACATCCTGCAAAACAGTCTCGACAAACTCCAAGGGCGATCGCACTTTTTCTAAGTCATGGTAGATTGGCAACTTATCCTCTGGTGCTTCTGCTTGCATCTTCTTAATAATGCAAGTTTTGCCCATCCGCCGTTCTGCATTCAGCATCAGGCTTTGTCTCTCCAAAATTTCCCAAAACTGCTGAATCAGCTTATCTCGTCCAATCACCTCATCTGGCGAAATTTGTCCTCCAGGGTTAGCCCTCAATTTCAGCGGTATCACCATATCTCTACCCTTCATAACATACGTCCACTTTAACGTACATTAAAATTAATGTACGTCAATTTTAACGTACGACTAACCAAACGTTTTTAGGTCACTGCTGATAGGACTAGCGAAGCCTTATTGGTATGAGCTACCAAAATTTAACCTATTGCTTGCACACTCGAACAAATGTAAACCAAACTGCTGCGAAAGCTCTTCACAAACTTTAACCCCCCGAACACTATTACCGCGTGAATCAAGCCGTGGTGAAAACACTCCAATTCCCATGACATTTGGAATAACGGCGATAATCCCGCCAGAAATTCCACTTTTTGCCGGAATCCCAACGTTATATGCCCATTCGCCTGCAAAATTATACATTCCGCAGGTGTACATCACACTGAGAATGTCTTTAACGTAACGACTATCCACGGCTTGTTTTCCTGTAATCGGGTTGATACCCTTGTTGGCAAGCGTCGCTGCCATGAGTGCTAAATCATGGCAATTCACCATCACAGAACACTGTTGGAAGTAAAGATCTAGCGCCTCATCAATATTTTGGTCTATCATGCCGAAATTCAGCATAAGATGTGCCATTGCGCGGTTACGATGTCCTGTGATACGCTCTGAGGTAAATACTGAGATATCAACGAACACATTATGACCAGTATATTGCCGGAACATATCTAGTATCCGGTTAAGACGTTCAGTAGCATCCGATCCTTTGATTAAGCTGGTAGTTGCTATAGCTCCCGCATTGACCATTGGGTTGTATGGTCGCTTCGATTTCTCATCGAGGACAATTGCGTTAAATGCGTCTCCTGTCGGTTCTACGCCTACTCTTGTCAAAAGGTAATCTCGTCCATGATCCTCAAGCGCCAGTCCGTAAACAAACACTTTGGAAATCGATTGAATCGTAAAGAGCTCATTGTACTCCCCAACTTCATAAACGTCGCCATTGACGGTCGCGATGCAAATGCTAAACAAGTCTGGATTGACTTTTGCTAGTTCAGGAATGTAGTTTGCTACAGTTCCATCCTGTAGGGACTGGTACTTTGAATACAAGTCTTCAACAAAAGATTGAAATTGTGGATCTTTTTGCTTTGCCATGAACCTGACAGTTGGGTGTGAAAAATTACGCTTTTTCTTCTATACTTGACAGATTTTGATGTATCCGATTTGCATAGGCGAATCTAGTTAATATTCTCATCATGAATTTTGCTTTTACGGTAAAAATTCTTCACGCAAGTAACATCTAGCCTCGTGTTTTGTCACTTCAGATTGTATGTAATTTATTTTACTAAAATTTAAATAATGTTTAAGAAGTATGCACATTATCACTCATCTAATATGCAGCTAGTTAAAAATGATAATTATTGTAAAGTTAACTTAAATACTGCTGTCATTTTTCCAGCGAAAACAGGGTGATTGCTTGCAAACAAAGCCTGAAAAAGGGTTTCAAAGCTAGTACTTAGCCAACGATACTTAAACATATAGTTAATATCTAGTTATCAAAATCACTAAAAATATTGATTTTGTCTTGAAACTTATTGTTCAGGTAAAACTACTGGAAATTAAGTGAAAGTATGGTAATATAAGCCGCTGTTGAAAGCAGATACCATTAATTCTCTTTATAGACAAGCGTGTACGCTACGCTGAACAATTTAATTACCAAATATTGTTAGCTTTTAAGAATAAAATTTTTAATCAAACAAAAAACTGTTACACAGCCAAAAAGCTGTTTTGAGTAAGGTTTTGGGCTTAAAAGGTGAGTTTGAATTTGATAAATTTACCAACGATTAGGCTAAATCCCCGATCCCCAAGACTATAGGTTCGTGGTAGTCTGTTGCAGTTAAAAGCAAAAAGTGAAAGCAGAACGAGTTGGAGTTTTAGGGATATGTTACTCATCAGTGGTGCAGAATCCCGCCAATTATGGAACTTTTGTTCTTCAGTCGCTTTAATATCGGACGCATGAATCAAAAACATTTGTGGGCTGTTGTCGCTCTATTTTCTACTGTTGTTGGGATACCGTCAGTAGGTCGCGCTCAGACGATCAAGAAAACGGCTCCATCTTCGCTACCTATTGCCTCTGGTGATGTGGTGAAAGTCGGAGAGTATAAATCCCCAGCAGAGAACCCTGCTTCAGATGCTGCTGTGATGACTGAAATTCATACTCATCAAGTGGCAGGACGTCAAGCGGCAACGCTCTATATTCGCAAGATCCCGGTTCTTACCTTTGTAGGTCATAACTCAGTTACCAGCACAGAGATAAAAATGGGTGCATTTGGTAATGAGAACGGCGCACAGCTTGTCAGTACAAATGCAAGCAGCCCAACGAAGGTAGCATCAATTGGGACAAGCGTGGATATTAATAACCAGGCTAACTCTACCAAAGATGACCCAGTTCAGAGGGCAACAGTTGTAGCAGCTAGGATAAACCAGCTGATCTGGGACAAGGTGGACGCCAGCAAGATTACAGTCAGTTGGAAAGCAGGAGGCGAATCCACAGCCAATGAGAGCCAGCAGAAAAACAACCAACTTGGTGAGCAAGCGCCACAAGGTCGCTATATCATCAAGGCAAATGGCGAAGAAATCGTAGAAATCGATGGCGATACACGGCTTGCAGATACAACCAATGATCGAGCAAAAGATGCACTGCAGGCAACAAATCGCCTGCGCAGGCTCATAGGCAATGCATCTCCAATGACCGAGATTGCCAATTTACCCCAGCGCTCATCGCCAATATCTCTACCAAACTTGCCACAACAAATTGCCGGACAAGTGATAGCCAGCGCTAGGGGTATGGCTTCTTATTACGGCTATGATGGTTCTGGCAATCGTACCGCCACCGGTGAGAGGTTTAATCCAGAAGGATTAACAGCTGCCCATCGCCACTTACCCTTTGGTACGCGAGTCCGCGTTACCAACACCCGCAATGGTCGTTCTGTAGTGGTGCGGATTAATGACAGAGGACCCTTCATTCGTGGTCGAATTATTGACCTTTCTGTTGCCGCCGCACGGATTTTGGGAATGATGGGCAGTGGCGTTGCACCAGTGCGGGTAGAAATCCTAGGTAGGTAAGAACACGGGGAGTTCTTAACCAGATCTGAGTTCGACAAACCTCACACTCACTCCCTCCCTCTCCTAAAAGGAGCTACGATGTACACACATCTGGTTCAAAACCTCACCCTCGCTTTAGGGTGCGCTAAAATCTTTCCCTCTCCGATGTTTTGGAGAGGGATGCCCGACAGGGGTGGGTGAGGTTCTTAAGGAATTTTGAATCATTTGATGACTTGTGTGTACACCGTAGCCTAAAAGGAGAGGGAGGAGCAACATTAGAATCAGGGTTTGAAGCCCCTCTCATGCTTGTAGGAGAGGGGTTTGGGGTGAGGTTTGCTTTGAATGATGTCGAACTCACGTTAAGCAGAGGAAGCAGTTCTCAAGCAGGGGAAGACAAAATCTCCCTCCCTCCCTCCCTCACTCCCTCCCTCCCTCCCTCCTTCCCTCACTCCCTCACACCTCGTTCCCCTAGTTGCTGGTCTCTTCCTCGCTTTCGGATATAAACTAACGGGGAAAGCTAGAGAAAACTAGGGGTATTTTTGTGCGCCTGTTGAGAACAGTCGCAGCTTTACGCTGCTATTTGGCTAAACACCGTTTTGAAAACCAGCTTGTGGATCAACCGCAGCCGTTGCCATTTGAGGTGACTGGTAGATCAAAGACAGCAGTTGGTTTGGTTCCGACAATGGGAGCGTTGCATGAAGGTCATTTAAGCTTGATTCAACGGGCGCGAGACGAAAATGCCACGGTGATTGTGAGTATCTTCGTTAATCCGCTGCAATTTGGTCCCAACGAAGATTACCAACGCTATCCTCGCACTTTTGACCAAGACCGATTACTTTGCGAACAAGCAGGGGTAAATGCGATTTTTGCTCCTACTCCGGAAGAGGTAGGAGTAGCCGAGAAGAATATACAAGAATCAAAGGTTACACAAGTTATTCCACCATCTGCTATGATATCTGGCTTGTGTGGTCGTTCTCGGCTGGGTCACTTTCAGGGTGTAACTACGATTGTGACCAAGCTTTTCAACTTGGTGCAGCCTGATCGAGCCTACTTTGGTCAAAAAGACGGTCAGCAGCTTGCCATTATTAAACGGCTAGTCGCTGATTTGAATTTTCCGATAGAAATTGTTGCTTGTCCTACGGTGCGAGAAGCATCTGGTCTTGCCATAAGTTCTCGCAACCAATATTTGACCGCAACACAAAAGCAGCAAGCAGCAGTGTTGTATAGCGGCTTGCAAAAGGCGCAAGCGGCGTTCAAAGCAGGAGAACGTGATGCAAAAGCGCTTATAGCAGTGGTGCAGCAAGAAGTGGCAATGGTTAGTTCTGTCTTAGTGGAATATATTGAATTGGTTGAACCAAATACGTTGATGCTTATAGAAGAAAAAGTTCAGGAGGAAGGAATGCTCGCGATCGCCGCTCGCTTAGGTTCTACACGTTTGATTGATAATACCATTCTGCGCGATCGCAAGCCGATCATCGCTATAGATGGACCCGCAGGAGCTGGAAAATCCACTGTTGCTCGTCAAGTAGCGGCAAACTTGGGTCTAGTGTATTTAGATTCAGGAGCAATGTACCGCGCTGTCACTTGGCTGGTACTGCAAAAGGGAATTGCCCTTGACGATGAGTGTGCGATCGCTGAATTAGCTGACCACTGTGTCATTGAACTGACTCCTAGCGAGAACTTGCAATCACCGATGCGAGTTTGGATTAATGGAACTGATGTTACACAAGCAATTCGCACTCTAGAAGTGACATCTAAAGTCTCAGCAGTAGCAGCACAAACCGCCGTGCGTCAAGCACTGGTTAAACAACAGCATAGCTGGGGTAAAAAAGGTGGTTTGGTTGCAGAAGGACGCGATATAGGTACTCACGTCTTCCCCGACGCCGAACTGAAAATCTTTCTAACTGCTTCTGTCAGTGAACGTGCACGTCGCCGCCTGCAAGACTTTAAAAAACAGGGTCAACCTGAAGTGAGTTTAGAGCAGATGGAAAAGGACATCGCTGAACGCGACTGGAAAGACACCACGCGTAAAGTTTCTCCCTTAAAAAAAGCACCAGATGCCGTTGAAATTAAAACTGATGGTTTGAGCGTTTCTCAAGTCACAGAACAAATTGTTGACTATTACCAGCAGCGATTATCTCAATAGTTTGCCCCTGCTGTTAATTTTTAACCGAATGCCACAAATATTCTGTCAGTGTTGATTTGATTTCTGGCTGAAAGCGTAAAAACCCGGTTTCTTAAAGAAATCGGGTTTCTTCAACAGACTGTAGCATATTACCATCCCCACTAAGAATACCTACATGGGCGGTTTGACAGGCAGTTGTTAAAATCAGGTTTAGATTGTGCGTGACTTCTTGAATCAGTGATAAAGTATTTTCACTTTTAGACCAATAGTGTCTAAAGCCACTAAGTGCATCGAAGTCTCAAGCATTGCTAAACCGTGTAAACTTGATCTGCAAAACCAACCGCCTAAGACGATGAAAACATCTGCAAAATTCGACTTTGAGGACGAGAAGTACAACGCACCAGCTTCTCAAGTACTCCCTTGGTGTCAGATGATAAATCCTCGCTATGGCACAAATGGCTTACAACCTCACGGTTTGGCAATTAAGCTCGATAACGCCAACGCTGTAGGCTTTCAGCCCGACGACAATTGGCATGAGGTAGAGCATGAATTTAGCTCCGGAGTCGAAACAGTGTATATGACCACCACTCCACGGTTAGTCGTAGTGCGTCGGGGACCGTTATCAGTCAAAGACCGGGAAACTGGAGTAAAATTGGGTACTCTCAAAGACAATTACGATGCTTTTTTAGCAGACAAACTTAAATTTAAAACATTTACTCGCTATTTAATTTATTTAGTAGGAGAAGATAAAAATTTCTTACATGAATCACCGCTACAGTTAACTGTAAATGGAGCCGCCGGAGCAAGTTTCAGTAAAGCTTACTGTGAATACCAACAAGGTAGGGTAACTGGTGGTTTCCTTGCCGAACTAGAAAAGGCTTATGCTGGATACCGTAAGCAGCCTCTCACACCAAAAGGTTCCCTATTCCACGCCCACGGAATTTTCTCCCCCATTATTAACTGTGAAGAAAGAGGAATTGAACCGAATATAGTTTTAGTAGCTTCAACTGTGGACTATAAACATCCCACAGTCGCCACCTTAACACAGTACCTGATTGCTTCCGACTCGCAAGAGTCGGAAATTATCTGTAAGACTTTTGAAGAGTATAAGGACTTTGGTAAGGAAACGATGAAAGCAGAAACACCTCGGATGGAGATGGCGGGAGTTTCTAGTTCCTACGTTTACTCTGATGAAGATGATTATCCACCATATTAAGCAATTCAAAATTCAAAATTCAAAGTATCCCCTGCGGGCACGCTACGCGAACAAAATGAAGAAAACTAGCGACAGTCTTTTTTAAAAGACTTGTAAAAATCGCGTATGTTCAGATTCCCGACTTCTTTAAGAAGTCGGGAATCTTGTTGTTCAGGATTGCTATATTCTATGCAAAAATATCAACAGAAGGTCGTAACTGGGCGCAAACTGAGAAAGCTTGATGGATGTCATTCATCAAAAAGTTGTCAAAGAGTCTTTCATCAACTTGTTTGTCATCATCCAATGCAGTAAAAGCCTGTTGACATAATACATAATCAAATCGTGGTGCCCATTTTCTAGCTCCAAGCCGTGCTGTGATAGAGCAATTGTCAACCATAAAAGCAACCCCTTTCTGATGCATATAAGGGTTTAGAGAATCCACAGCTTCAATGATTGATTCATTCACAATTTCAGAATAAAGGTGCCCCTTTTCCTTGAGTAAGTTTACTTGAGCCATCATAGTAGCGATATAAACTCCAGCAGCTACAGGATGAATGGCAAGCTTTTCGGATTGTCTATTGGTACGAACATGAATGCCAACTTGCCACATTTCTGTGCCGTCAATTTTTCCTAAAGGGTAACGCTGATGACGATGATTTGCTGCAATAACGCTACGAATTTCGTTTCCACAAGCAACTTCATCATAAATTTCCATTAAAATTTCAAAAGCTGGATGATAAGCAGCAGAGTAAGCTTTCTTAAAAGTTTCTTTATCGGCATCATTGAAAGACTCATAAACAGACAAGATTCCATTTTTAGAAATCATCCTGGTGATTGTTCCTGTGAGGGATTCAACAGAATTTACATAAGCTGCTTCCTGGGAGTACCTATGATGAATAAACCAACGATATAAACTTTCTACAATGCCATAAATTGCTCCTAACAAAATTCCTCTTTCTCCAAATATATCAGACTTATATTCTGATTCAAGAGTCGTTTGGAAAATTGTAGGAGAACCAATTGCAACTGCCCATCCAAGTGCATAATCTGTTGCTTTTCCATTGATATCTTGATGAATTGCAAAGCTAGAGTTAATACCTGCTCCGTTAATTTCTTTGCCTTGTTCATAAAGTCGCCTGACTGAAGGTCCCATTCCTTTAGGACAAACAGCAATGACATTAATATTTTCAGGAAATGACTCACCAATGTTTTTCAAATGTCCAAGCAAAAATCCATGAGACAATCCAAGTGTTGCTCCTGAAGGTGTTGCCTCAAAAATCTGCCGGTAATTTTCTGCCTGTGCAGCGTCGGAAATAAGAATGATTGATAGTTCCGACTCGGAAATCACTTCATACATTTCTCCTAATGTGCCGTTTTCTGTTGTAAAACCAGCCTTTTTTGCCAATGGGATAGAAGATGAATTTTTCCGAAGACCTACTTTAACTTTAATGTTAGTATCTGCCAGAGAATCTCTTAAGTTCTGTGCTTGAGCAGGACCTTGGGACGACCAACCAATCACTCCAATTTGCTGAATTCCTTCAAAAGCTTTAGGTAAAAATCGAAAAAGATGGCGTCCTCCTCGAACGATATATTCTTCTCTACCTGCTAAAATAATCTTCTCTTTTTCAAAAGTCTTTGTGCTAAATTCAAAATTCATAGTTTAATTCTCTTTGTTGATGAAAGTTTTGGTGGGTGATTTTTGCTGTTTGCACTGCTAATTTTATGTACTCTTCAGCCATTACCAAAGTTTTCTGCACATCTATAGTAAGTAAAGCAGCATTTTCCCAATCAGGACTAGTGTCATCTGTCATGAAATTAAATTCCTAAATATTGGCTTTTTTGAACGTTTAATGTCTGAAAAGACAATTTTTATGAAAAATAAACCACAGATGGACACAGATGGACACAGATGATTTATTTCTGTTAATTTGTATGCATTTGTAGTTATCAATATTTAGTAATGAGCGTTAAAAAATATATTATTGATGCTAGTTTATTGACCGCGAAGTTGTTAATTATTAATATAAATGCTATTTTTTTCACTGTCTAACACATTTTTTATAGGCAATTAACACTCAAAACATTCAAATGGAGTTGCGACATTTACGCTATTTTGTTGCTGTGGCAGAAGATTTGCACTTTGGTCGAGCTGCAGAACGACTGCACATGACTCAGCAACCTCTAAGCCAACAAATCCGTCAATTGGAGGATGAATTAGGTGTACTCTTGTTTCACCGTACTAAGCGGCGAGTTCAGTTAACGGAATCAGGAAAAGCTTTTTTGGTAGAAGCACGCCAGGTTCTGTTAAAAGCCGCTCAAGCTGTGGAGATAGCAAGGCAAGTGGCTCAGGGAGAGAGTGGACGACTCAAAGTGGGATTCTCTGGTTTTGCTACCTATAGCGTTTTACCTAAAGCTTTGAGGATTTTTCGAGAGCGCTTTCCACGTGTGGAACTGGAGTTGGAGGAAATGACAACGACTGCTCAAGTACAGGCGCTGCAAGAGCAGCAAATCCATCTTGGTTTAATGATTCCGCCAATACCTGACGCCACCTTGAGCCTTCAACCAATTCTACGAGAGCCACTTGTTGTCATATTGCCAGAAACTCATCCACTAGCAACTCAGCCAGAGTTAGCATTACCAATGCTGGCTAACGAGTCTTTTATTCTGGTATCACGTCACTTAGAACCTGGCTACTATGACCAGTGCATCAGTTTGTTCCAACAAGCAGGTTTCAGCCCTAAAGTGGTGCAAAAAGCCAGCCAAAAGCAGACAATTCTTGGTCTTGTCTCTGCTGGTATGGGTGTTTCCCTCGCTCCTGCCTCTATTCGTAATATTCACAGGGCAGGGGTTGTCTACATTACTCTCAATATATTAAACGCAGAGGTGGAGCTAGTGGCAGTGTGGCGACAAGATGAGCCATTACCAGTTTTGCGGACGTTCCTTGAGGTTATGAAAAAAGTTGTGGGTCAAAATTGCAGTCCGATTTTATGAAGGTAGAGACGCAAATTTTGCGTCTCTATGAAGGCGCAAATCTACAAATCCAAGCCATGCTATCGAGCGTAGCAATTTAGAATGGCTTCAATTCCATTTTGCACTTGCGCCAGTTCCTGAAGTTGCTGCTCGATCCAAGCTTTTTCTGCTTCACGTTGTTCTGGTGTCTCTTGGCGATATCGCATTTGCCGTTCAAGAAAGTCGTTATAAAATGTCAGCCCTTGCTCAATCGCTTGTTCAGCTAATCTGATTAGCTCATCAAAAATGATAATAACAATTGTTTCCAATTTTGTAGCAACTTCTTTGGAGCATTTACTAAACTGCTCCCAACTAATACCTAAAACACCCTGCTTACCCAAATTATCACCAGCATTGCTTACAGAATCAACCAACCCTTTAACATTGACAGATAATTTATCTAATCGCGCACTAAATGCTTTGTCAACTAGAGTAACTATTGATTCAGCTATGAAATGAAACTTATTAATTAGTTCCATTTTTTGTTTTTTATCTAGTTGACTAATACATTTTTTAATAAATGGAATGTGTCCTTCAATTTCTTGATAATTTATTAATTGTGTACTTTGGATCAGGGTTTGTTTTACTGCTTCTAACTGAAAACGTAATTCAAGGCTTAATTCCTTTAGCAAGTAATCTTTTTCAAAAATCTTTAAAACACCTTTAAATTTATTTTTGTTATCATAAAAGCATTTGTTTTTGATAATTAATTCTCGTTGATTCCAAGATTTTTTCACTTTTTCAATAGCTTCAGATTTACATTGACTGCCTAGACGACGAAGTCTGGAAGTACGCGCACTCAACTCACCAATTTGTTCCCATATTTCAAGGGTTGGTATTTCAGCTATTCTTTGCTTGCTGTTCCAAACATCCTCAGCATGATACAAATTCTCAAAACATACCTTAATGAAGCTCTTGAGTTTGGTCGCTGAGTACTTAAGTTCTCTCAAGCATGGTTCAACTGACTGTTTCAGAGTTGTAACAGCTTGCTTAATTTCTAGTGAATTATGCTCATCCTTCAGCACTGGCTCAACAGATTCACTAATTCTCTGAAATGCTATAAAATATTCATTCATACGTAGAATCTCCAATACCATTTGTATTTTGTAATTAATTATACTAATTATAAAAGCCAACTACAGATAAAGCATAGATGATCTCGTGCCGTCGGGCTATAGATGCAACGACACAGTTAGTTAATTCATTAAGGATTGTACTCACTGGCGATTGCCTTCTCCTGAGGGAGACGCTCTGCGAACAGCACTGCGCTTTGCGCGATCGCTTTTGCTCGAACAACGTCTCCATCCCTCCTTCTCTGTAGAGCCGCAACCACGTTTGTACTGTTACCCGATTGCGATCAAGAATTTGTGCGGCGTGCTGAACGGTTGTTGCATGACCAGTTTTGAGCAAATACAATAGCTGCACTCGTTCTTTAGCGCGTGCGCTTTTCTGTGCTGCTAGTGTTTGCTTTAGTTCTTCGACGCTTTCATCAATTTCAAGCTTGTAGACTCCTGCCATTGGACTTCCCTTAACCGCTTCACGCCTCGTTACTCAAATCTGCCCAATCTTGGGAGTGGTGCGGGTTTGATTCGTTGGGTGTTGAGGAATTTTTGTATAAATCTCTGCACCACTGCCGCCCTTATTAAGTATAGTTGCTGAATAGATTTGAATAAGATTGGGCTACTTTATCGCAGGTTTAGACCAACCCTACAGTTATTTTCTCATCTGTAGTGCTTTTTGGAAAAATTGGTATAAAATTTTATGTAATGTATTATGAAAACGCTAATTAAATAAGTATTATGATTTTCGTATTTCGCCCAGAACACATCATTGGTCTTGCTAATGGCACGCTCAAGCTGGTCGTATCATCCTCAGGGGTTCCACTGAGCATGGTAAGAGATGCGACTACAGGTAAAATTGTTGGTCATGCTGTTGGTGTGATAAGCCAGCCGTTTCTGGCAATGCCAAAGATGATATTAGACAGCGTACAAATGATTCAAATCCATAGAGGTTTTCAAAAAACCTATGAAAAACTAGATATCATTCACTCAAGTTTAAATACCCTCCAGAATAACGTTGGTGTTCTACAAGCAACTACAGCTTTAATTGGTGTAGGAAGTGTAGCAGGTGTAGTCTTATCAGCAGTGAACCTTTATCAAACATTGAAACTGAGAGAAGACATAAAACAACTCCGACTCGAAGTTAAAGATGGATTTTTTGACTTGAAAAAAGCCCTAATAGACCAGGGAGCAGAAATCATCAAACGAATTGATCAAGTAGCTCAAGATATCAAATTTGAGCAGCATCGTTTGGTCTTGATTCAAGCGTACGGAAAGTTTCAGGCAGCGCTAAAGCTAATAAAAACTGCTTTGTCTACAGAGGTAAGTATCAGAAACAATGACTTAGGAAATGCACGTCATATTTTAACGAATGCTTTGGCAGACTATAACAATCCACACTTGTTATCAGAAACTTGTGCGGCTGGACATCTTCGTCGAGTAGAATGTGCTTGGGCGATTGATCAGGCTATCGTCTTAACATACCAGTTGCAAAACCAGCCTGCTGCTGTAAGTGACCGCCTCACCGAACTTCAACATAAAATCCGTCAAGATTGCGTTTCTGTTATTGAACGCTGTGAATCTGAGGAAGAGCTAGATTTTTTGTTTCCAGAAGTTACTAGGATTTGCAATCATGATTTAGTTATGTTGGAATCCTGGCAAAATCATGTTGACTGGATACAAACTCTATCTCCAAATGAACAGCAGCTTTTGGCAACTTCAGATATTCAATCTACTAATCCTTATCAAGATAATCAAGACTCAGCTATTGTTACCGAACCAAAAGAGTTATTACTATATGAGAATTTAAAACAAAAATCTCATTATACATCTTTACGGGATCAGCTTAAATTTATGATTAAGCCAGATTCACGCAGAGATTACGAAAATTATATAACTCAACAAGCTACAGCGACTGGATACAAAGCTTTTGCTCTCTCAAATTGGCAAGAAATACCAAATTTAACTGTTGCTAACCTATATTATTACTTTCAAGACAAAAATAAGAGGAGATTTCTAAAGTAAATATTAAGTAGGATGTGTTACGGCTATGTCAGGATTTGAAAGTTTGAGAGATTGAAAACTTGCCGTAACGTATCGCATTTGTTGGTGCCGTACTCTGGCTTTAACGCACTCTACAATTCAAGGTTTACTTTATAAATCAGTTCTAAATAAAAGTAAGTAATGAGAATGAATATTGGACGAAGCTGAGAATATTATGCAAGGCATAATGGAAAAAGAACGTTATTCCCCTTAAGTATTTGATGAGAGACCTACAAACAAAATTACCAACTGATGCATGGGTAGCAGCTAGTTGGAATGAATATCTTCAGGCAATTGAAAATCCGGCATATGAAAAAGCCAAGAGCTATTACTACAACCGCAAAATGAGGATTGAAATGCCACCAGTAGGTTCGGACCACTCAAGAGACCATACGGTTGTTATCTTTGCTGTTAACCTGTTTGCCACTATTAAAGCCATTAATCTCAATGGCAGGGATAATTGTACCTATCGGAAAACTGGCTTTGATGATGCTCAACCAGATGTATCATACTATATTGGCAAGAATGCTGATGTCATTCCTTGGGGTACTTCCATTATTCACCTTGATATCTATCCTGCCCCAGATTTGGTTATTGAAATTGCAAATACTTCTCTTGCAGATGACAAAGGTGATAAACGTCTCCTATATGAGGAATTAGGAGTAGGTGAATACTGGATTATAGATGTACAAAATGTTCAAGTTATTGCTTTTGCTGTAGAAAATGGTGGTAGTCGGAGAATTACTCAGTCTCAAGTTCTACCTGGGTTAGCAATTTCTCTTCTGGAAGAGGCTTTTCGCCGTACTCGTGAAATGAATCAAACGCAAGTTGGCGCTTGGTTACTATCCCAATTTCAGCAATAATTTAGCACAATTCTAATTCTAACTTTTACAATTGATAATCTCAAATGTAATATAGTAATCTGTTTTTAGCCCCTGGCTTGTTCAACCAGGAGTATTGCTAAAACACTGAACTCCATGTTTACAACCGCTGAAGCAGGTTTAAACCGTGAGTATCGGTACCACAGGTGTTCAAAAGACCGTATTCACTAGCCAATTGTTGCACCTGCATCGATTCTACGGCACTGGGTTTCCAAGGGTTGGGGTTGTTGTAGGCATAAAAAGTTTCAACGCCATTGATACCCACTTGTGCAGCAGCAGGAATTAAGTCAAAATGCGATCGCCTATAACGAGCTGGGTGAGCTAGTACCGCCAGTCCCCCCGCTTTCTGGATGGCACTAATCACGTTAGCTGCTTGATATTCTTCACCTGTAGTAATTTTTCTTTGGATGTATGGTTTCATACTAGAATGTTCTGGATTGAAACCATAGCCCAAAATATGAACCTCAATATTTAAAAGATTGGCATTAATTTCTACGCCACTCCAGAGGTGAGGAGCGTTTGCGCCTGGGTTGTTCCACTTCCAGTTTTCCAACCAGTCTAAAGCTGTTTCGTAGCCACTTATACTATGGTGATCAGTAATCGCAAGCCCTTTGAGACCAATGGTCACAGCTTGTTCCATCAATGCAAAGGGGTGCAACTTGCCATCTGAGTGGACAGTGTGCATATGAAAGTTGAAACACGTTGGGCAACTTTTTGCATCAATGCTTTGGAATACTTGCTTTAATTGTTCACTAGAGGTAGATACCTCAATAATATCGACAGTCATAACCCCCTCTTTTCTGTATTAGGTAAATTTTTACACTTGAATATGCGACACTAACAGCCCAGAATATACCAGCACCGCAAATCAGTGTTGGTAGCTATTTTCTGGGCATCATTAGCAAAATTTTTCAATATGTTAAGACTACGTTAGCAAATTCAAAGGCTAGCGATCATGCGTATTTTCGATTGGTTTTATCAGTTAAAGTAAAGAATGCTTCCATTCAAAACCGTATAATCTACATTTTTTGACTGTGGCAAATATTTATAAATTATTAAAAATCAAGTAAAAAAGGACTTGAAAATCCAATCAAGAATCAATCCTATAGTGTATAAATATTATCAGTTATATTGGTAATCCAATCAATTCACCTGAGCCAGCAATAACCTCACCAATTGTAAAAGCTGTTACGTTTTGTGAATCAAAGTAGGTGATTGCTTGTTGTACGTGATGGGGAGGTACTAGCAGCACAAATCCTACCCCCATATTGAAAGTGTTATACATAGCTTGTGGACTCACTGAGCCAGCTTCCGCCAACCATTGAAATAGCGGTGGGATAGACCAACTTTCGTCCTCAATCTTAATTGCTTGTCCTTTACCTAAACAACGAGGTAAATTTTCTGGCAATCCTCCACCCGTGATATGAGCCATACCGTGAATTTCTAAACCCGCTTGACGCGCAGCAAGTACGGGTTTTACGTAAATACGCGTGGGTGTGAGGAAAATTTCTCCTAATGTTTGTGAATCAAATATTTCTAGGCGATCGCTCCAGGAAAATTCTTTTTCGCTAACAATTTTCCTGACTAAACTAAAGCCATTGCTGTGTACACCACTGCTAGCCAGTGCGATCGCCACATCTCCCACTTGTACCTGGGAACCATCCAGCATCTGGCTTTTTTCCACAATTCCCACACAAAACCCAGCCAAATCATACTCGCCAACCTGGTAAAAACCTGGCATTTCTGCGGTTTCTCCTCCTAGTAAAGCGCAACCCGCCTGCTGACACCCAAAGGCTATACCTGCAACCACTCCAGTGAGTTGCTCTTGGTCTAGTTTACCTGTCGCCAGATAATCCAAAAAAAACAGCGGTTCTGCGCCAGATGTCAACACATCGTTAACACACATCGCTACCAAATCAATGCCAACGGTGTCGTGACGATTGAGAGCATGAGCGATTTTCAGCTTTGTTCCCACACCATCAGTCCCAGAAACCAAAACAGGTTCCTTGTAACCACTTGGTAGTTGAAAGCCGCCACTAAAGCCACCCAATCCACCAACAACTTCCGGTCTAAAGGTGCTGTGAACTAAATTACGAATTTTATTGACAAACTCTCGACCAGCCTCAACATCAACTCCAGCATCTTTATAATCCATCAGTCAAAACACCGCTATCAATTCAAGTGAGTCATTAGTTTTTTACCGATGACTAACGACTAATGACTCATTCCTTTAAAATACCTCATCTTCGATACCGCGCCACCATTCCCCCAAATTCATCAAGTCTTGGTGAATGTCTTCTAACTGTTGAGCGTACTCATTTTCTGAAAGTGTCGCTCGGCACTCTTGAAGTTTTTTCAGTCGCAGTTGCACTAATAGCCAAGGTTTGGCAATACTGCCAGTTGCTTCGATGTATTGCGCTAGATTTGTACTATCCATATGCCATTTTGAATTTGTAAATTTTGGATGGGCTTTGCTAAAAGTTATTCCACCTAGTTACCACCTAGTTAAGCCGCCCCCTGTGATCATGATATAATCATCGGCATTCTAATGGCGAATCGGCTGCATCTGGTTGTTACTATACCGTAGCATCTACCAGTTTTACGGAATAAACCTAGTACTTCTATATTAATGAGCGAGTATCAGAACCTCGTGAACGAGTCTTTTATACTCATCAACGAGTATTAGAATCTCGTGAGTCAGTCTTTTATACTGGTGAGCGAGTCTTTTCTACTCGTGAACGAGTATCAGAATTTCGTGAGCGAGTCTTTTATATTCATCAGCGAGTCTTTTCTACTCGTGAACGAGTATTAAAACCTCGTGAACGAGTCTTTTATATTTATCAACGAGTATTAAAACCTCGTGAACGAGTCTTTTATACTTGTGGGCGTTGCTGAGTTCAAGGATGATTCTTGTGGAGTAGGCATCCTACCTGCCCAAAAAATTCAAGGCACGGGCAGGACTGCCCATCTCACAAAAACACAAAATTCATCCTGGAAATATGGAACGTCACACTTGTGACAGTCTTTGCAAGCATTCGGCGCATGCAGGTTTTCCAGTGTATTCAGTTTATGAACAAAAAATATTTCTTTATAGCAGCTGTACCCTTGGCAGTTGCTGCAACTCTCCTCACCAACATCAGTCAATCCTTAACTGATTTACCGCCACTCATTCCCCGACAAATTCTATTTGGAAATCCAGAAAGAACGAATCCGCAACTCTCTCCCGATGGAAAATACTTGACATACATTGCACCTGATAAAAATAATGTTTTACAGGTATGGATACGCACTCTAGGTAAGGACGACGATCGCGTGCTAACTGCTGATAAAAAGCGGGGTATCCGTAGTTACTTCTGGACTTATAACAGTGAGCAATTAATATACTTGCAAGATACAGATGGTGATGAAAACTTTCATTTTTATGCTGTTAATGTAAAGTCCAATCAGGTGCGCGACCTAACACCATACAAGGGCGTAAAAGCGCAAATGATCGCCCTAGATCCCAATTTTCCTAATGAAATGCTAGTGGGGATGAATATCAAAGACCCCCGCAAGCACGATGCTTACCGTATCGACCTGAAAACGGGAACAGCAAAGCTGGAATTAGAAAACTCCGTTAACGTGACTGAGTCAGTTGCAGATCCACAGTTAAAAATCCGTGCATCTGTAGCCACGACTCCTGATGGTGGTTCTACCTTATCCGTTAGGGAAACAACAAGTCAACCGTGGAAAATAGTTCGCAAATGGGGACCTGATGATCAAGGCGGTGCTGTTGGCTTTTCCGGTGATGGCAAAACGCTTTATATCACGGGTAATCATAATGCAAATGCAATACGAGTTTTGGCGCTTAACTTAGCAACGGGTAAAGAAAGCGTGATTGCCCAAGACCCGCAATATGATCAAGAAGGGATGTTTATTCATCCAACGAAACGCCAAATTCAGGCTGTTGCTTTTTATAAAGATAAATTAGAGTGGCAAGTACTCGATAAAAGTATTACCCCAGATTTTCAGACAATATCCAAAGTCCGCCGAGGGGAATTTTCCGTAGTTGACCGCGACTTGGCTGATAAAACTTGGCTCGTCTCTTACCGTATCGATAACGGTCCCACCTATTACTACATCTACGACCGTACCTCCAAGCAAAGCAAACTCCTCTTCAGCAATCAACCGAAATTGGAAGGACTACAACTCGCCCAAATGAAACCGATTTCTTACAAATCTCGGGACGGGTTGACAATCCACGGCTACCTAACAACACCTGTAGGAATTCCAGCAAAAAATTTACCCACAGTCTTACTCGTGCATGGTGGACCTTGGGCGCGCGATATTTGGGGTTATGACCCAGAAGCGCAGTGGCTAGCAAACCGTGGTTACGCAGTTCTGCAAGTCAACTTTCGAGGTTCTACCGGATACGGCAAAAAGTTCTTGAATGCCGGAAATCGTGAATGGGCGGGTAAAATGCATAATGACTTGATTGATGGCGTTAACTGGATTGTCCAACAGGGTATCGCGGATCGGAAAAAAGTAGCTATTATGGGTGGTTCCTACGGCGGTTATGCGACTTTGGTAGGATTGACATTTACTCCTGATGTGTTTGCTGCTGGTGTGGATATTGTTGGTCCTAGCAACTTGCTCACGCTGTTAAAAAGTATTCCTCCTTATTGGGAGTCAGGGCGGGCGGAATTCTACAATCGTGTGGGTAATCTAGAAAAAGAGCCAGATTTCCTCAAGTCTCGTTCTCCGTTATTTTTTGTAGATCGCATCAAAGTACCGTTGCTGATTGGACAAGGTGCAAACGACCCACGAGTGAAGCAGGCGGAAAGCGAACAAATCGTTACAGCGATGCGAAAAGCAAATAAGCCTGTAGAGTACATCCTCTACACAGATGAAGGACACGGTTTTGCGCGTCCGCAAAACAGGTTACACTTCTATGCTAAAGCCGAAGAGTTTCTTGCTAAATATCTGGGGGGACGAGTAGAACCAATAGGTAATATACCTGGGCATTCTGGGGTGGTTAAGTAGAAATTGTCTGATGTAGAGACGCTTCAAACAGCCCGTCTCTACATCAGACAAGATTGCATCTGTTTAATTCCATCTGTGTCTATCTGTGTCCATCTGTGGTTAATTATTCTTTTTTTCGGCTTTTGCAAGAAGTCTATTTGTTAGTTGTTTTTACCCACTACCCAAATTTCACTACCCACAAACCACAAACCAGTTCCCACCCAGGTATGATGAGTAATCAGCCCGTGACCTGACAGAATCGCACTATATGGCGTGATAAAAGAGCCATACAAAGGATGACGGGCATGATTAAATCTTGGATGGTCATTGGGGGAGTGGCTTTCTTGGTCGCTTTGGGTGCTAACTTCATTACTCCTGGCGATGTCAAGTGGTTCAAGCGTCTACAAAGACCCAGATGGTTAACTTTTGAAGCAGCCATTCCAGTTATTTGGACTATTGTATTTATTTGCGGTGCTTGGTCAGCTTATATTGTTTGGGAAAAAGACCCAGGAACCACCACAACCTGGTTGCGTATGGGCTTATACCTGCTTCTGGAAATTGTTACCATTGCCTTCAACCCTGTAATGTTACGGCTTCGCAGTCTTAAGGTGGGTACGATTATCGGCGGTACGGGTTTCGTTATAGCCATTATATTAACACTTGTAGTTTTACCTGTTTCTGGTTGGGCGGCACTGCTCCTCGTTCCTTACTTGCTTTGGAGTCCAATAGGTACATACACCACTTGGACGATGAAACGACTCAATCCTCAAGATGCCTAAAACAGTACCAGCCGTAGAGAATAACTGATAACTGATACGAGTGGTACTTGGTAACTGGTTGAAATATTCAACCCTGCGGTTGATTAAACTCATGCCGTAAATTGGCACAATTGCCTTGAATTCACTTGACAAAATACTTAAAAAGGTATAAAAAATATGATTCCATCTTGGATGATAATTGGAGCCGTCACTTTTGCAATTATGATCGGTAGTTTTTTCATCACGCCTCGTGATGTCAAATGGTTTGCACGGTTAAGTCGTCCCCGGTGGCTAATTTTTGAGCCACTTATTCCAATCATTTGGACTGTAATTTTTATTTGCGGTGCTGCTTCTGCCTATATTGTCTGGGAAAAGAATCCAGGAAGCTTGATAACCTGGGTACTGATGGGTTTATACCTGTTGCTAGAAATTATCACCATCGCCTACATCCCAGCAATGCTCAGGTGGCGGAGTCTCAGAGTGGGGGAAATTCTTGGATCAGTTGGTGTTATCTTGGGTGTGTTGCTCACAGTCTCTGTTTTACCGATTTCTGGACTGGCAGCGCTGTTACTCGTTCCGTATTTGGTTTGGAGTCCAGTGGGAACGTACACTACAGAAGAGTTAATCCAACTCAACCCTCAAGATGCTTAGGTGCGTACACTACACAACGCGTCCATATCGTGCAACAACTGGATTGCTGGGATTGGCTTGATTATTCAGCCAGGCACACATCTGATCCCCTAGGGAAAAGTGCCACCACTCCCTGGGATTGCGCTGAAATCCTGCTTTTTGCATAACATCGCACAATAGCTGACGATGAGCATGATACTGTTGTGCCTGTGCGGTGGAAGAATTGGCAAAGTAGTCTGGATGCGATCGCCCTGACATTTCATCTATAGGCGAACCCATATTCACAATTTCCCCCGTATCATCTACCAGTGTCACATCAACAGCAGCGCCCGTACTGTGAGGAGGCGGAGTTTTTTCATCCAAACTGGGTTCAGCCCAAATTTTATACACCTCCTCCCAGATAGCTTGGCTATTTTCTGGTGATAACTCAGCCTCGGTGAGTCCCGCCATTTGCAAAGCTTCGCCAAAAGCGTAATTCACCATAAACTGTTGTACAGCGACAGGGCGATAAGCATCAAAGATTTGGATACGCCAGTTAGGACGTAGCAGTTGCAAGTAATTTTGGGCTGCTATCAAATTGTCAACAAGGCTTTTGCGAAGAAAATAAGGCGAGTGTTCCCCATAAGGCGCACCCAGTTTTTCATAAGGATGGGGAGATTCCACCGCGAACAGTTCCAAAGGAATCTTTACCAATGGTTCACCACACTCAATGATTGGTACTTTATGATAAGGTCTTTCTCTAGTCATTAGTCATTAGTCATTAGTCATTAGTTTTCTTCTACTTCCTCATCTCCCTCATCGCCCTCACTCTCTCCCTCACTCACTCCCTCCCTCCTCCCCATTCTCTGGTACGGGATCATAACCCCCCGGATGAAATGGATGACACCGCAAGATACGCCGAATTGCCAACCAAGTACCGCGCCAGACTCCAAATCGCTCAATTGCCTGGATAGCATACATTGAACAAGTTGGTTGAAAGCGACAGGTGGGAAGAAACAGCGGTGAGATAAACATTCGGTAGAAGCGAATCAGCAAAATCAATAATAATTTCATTGCTGTCCCCGAAATCTAATACAGTGGTAATAAATATTATATTTTTCCATTTTGTTGCATCTTTGCTAACTTCATTTTTTGATTTAGAGTCGATTTCCCCTTTGTGGCTGCAAAGTGTTGCCGTTGCAATTTGGGTGCTACTCATGCTTTTTGTCGCATGGCTCGTAAATCGCTTTGCCAATAAAGATCCAGAAATTATCCGGAAGATAGTCCACATTGGCACTGGCAATGTGATTCTGCTCGCTTGGTGGCTAGATATCCCCGCAAGTGTAGGCATTACGGCTTCGATTGTAGCGAGTGCTCTTACTTTATTGTCCTACCGATTTCCAATTCTCCCTGGTATTAATAGCGTCGGACGCAAAAGTTTTGGGACATTTTTCTATGCCGTTAGTATTGGTGTTTTAATTGCCTGTTTCTGGACGCAACAACAACCCCAGTATGCTGTACTAGGAGTTTTGGTTATGACATGGGGAGATGGATTTGCAGCTTTAGTTGGGCAAAGATTTGGACAACACAAATACAGGATCTTTGACAGACAAAAAAGTTGGGAAGGTTCCCTGACAATGACAGTTGTGAGTTTTGTCATCACAAGTTTGATTTTAGTCAGTGTACAAGGGAACCTTTGGCAAACTTGGCTGATATCTTTGACGGTTGCCTTAGTCGCTACTTGCCTAGAAGTTTTTTCCTTTCTTGGTATTGATAATTTGACAGTTCCTTTAGGCAGTGCCGCCCTAGCTTTTGTTTTAAGCCAGTTCTTGTATTGAAACAATTAATGGTAGTAGCGCCCGTGACGGTGATATCTGTACGGGTTGCGATACAGATGGCGGTCATAAATGTAGTTGGGGTGGTTTTGCCCGTGACGGTAATATCTGTGGTGATTGCCATGCCCTCTGCGGTAATGAATATACTGCGGATGGTAAGATCTGCGACGGTAATGCTGTCTGTAGCTTTGTGGGCAAGGTCTATGATGACGGTAAGATCGGCGACGAGGCTTATGATGGTGGTGTTTATGGTGTTTTAGTTGTTCAGTATCAGCCTCCCAATCTGTTTGAATTGACGAATCATCACCAATCTGAGCAACTTGCGCTTTCAATTCCTCCGGCTTTGGCTGCGTCTGAACTCCTTTTTGTAATGATGCTGCGGCAATTTCAAAGCCAAGGCAACTAGGCAACAGTAAAGCACTAACTATAAATTTCCAAAACATTGTTTCACGCTCCTCATTTCTTGTTCCCTAGCAAAAGTAGGGAATGTGTAGTGTGATTTGACTGAAATAGGATTTACGCAGTGAAACGAAAAGGCTGATTGTGCTGAAGAAAAGTCTATATAAATGCATTACCACTTCAAGCAGGGTGAAGAGAGTTCTTAGTGAGCGCTACTCCAGTCTTTTAAAATTATTAAATATTAATAAATATTATCTATAAAATTTTATAAATCTTATTTAAATAAAACAAAAGCCCCGGAACCTTTACGGCAAAAGGCTATGAACGGCTGTTCACATTCTGTAAGTGACACTAACAAAAATAAAATTTTAACGAAATGTTGCCGTTTTATAACAAAGTATTTTTTGTCAAAAATATTAAAAATGACCTGCTCTCAAGGAATAACCCATAAGTGAATGCATTTGTACTTCTTAATATGTAAAAAATCTAACAAACTTCTAACGCAGGACAGAATATAACATAGCTAAAGTCATTGCTAGAGAGAGATTCAGATTAGAAGTTAGTAAATAAAGATATATAAAAAAGAAATATGGCTATTTTCAGCCTAAAAAGTTAAATTTTCCTAAAATTCAGCAATGAATAAAATGAGCTTTTTTAATGATTCTGTACCACCTCTGCGTCGGAAACAAGTACCTCTAGATCTTCTAAGCTGTGAAGAAGGGCTTTGGTTCGTTAACTGGCAAATCGGCAAAATTAAACTTTATTCAAATTTTTATACCCGCATAGATCAGGCTTTCATAATTTGGGGTTTGCTTCTCATACCAATGTTTGCAACTGCCCAGTTTTTACCTATAGGTTGGGACTTGCAGGCGGCTTTGTGGTCAATCCTCTCTTTTATTGGTACTGCAGCAATGGTCTATTGGAGTACCTATTGGGTGAAGCGAAGACAGGTTATCTGGATACTGTATTGCTGGGTACTGCTGATGTTATTGGGGGTCGTCTTAACTGATTTGGGTATTTTTTTTGGATGGGGAGAGATATTATTGAATCTCTGTCCTTTGTGGTTGGGTCTATGTGCTTTAGGTTACTTGTGTACTGGGTTAGCAGTGCGATCGCGTACCTTACTATTCACAGGCGTAGTTCATATACTGGGAATTTTCATCTTGCCTTATAGCGGTAGTTGGCAATTTCTGACGACCGGCGGTTTAATGGTCGTCTGCTTACTACTACTCGCTGAATTCGAGTGGGATCACTGTTAAGCAGGAGAGGCAACAACAAAGGAGAATAATTAATTATTATTAATTATTAATAAATAAAAAATAGGTGGATGTCGGATTTTCCTCTCCACCTATTTTGATTTCTATTAGCTCTTTTTATAAAATCATTTACCAAGTGTCGGCTGCTCTTTCGTTATAAGGCTCTCCTGTAAACGGTTGTACACCGATATTAGGATATGCATCGTCATTAGGTCCAAAAATACGTATGAAAGCTTCAGAAATATATTGTGTTACCGTAGCAAGCATCCTGGAGAAAGCCATAATATAAGACCCCCGTTTTTTGTCATCGCTTTCATTGCGATATATCTCCTGACATATCTACTCTAGTGCCTGACATTCTCTGTTGGCACTAATAGGCAATATATCTACATTCTCTGCAATATTCATTGATAGATAGTTGCAATACTTTAGCTAAGAAAACAGCCAAATCAAGGCTGAAGGATTGGGGATTGGGGATTGGGGATTAGGGATTAGGGATTAGGGATTAGGGATTGGGGATTAGGGATTTCAGCGTGTGTCAATTAACATTACTTTATGGTAAAATTTACCATAAAGCAAAGAAGTATTCTTCCAAGGGCGCTATGCCATGACAAGTTTCCCAAACTTGAACTATGGATATACAAACAACCAGCAACAACAGAACATACAGAACCCAGAATTGACACTTTCTGCTGTTGATTACAGTCTGCTGACAGATCTTTACCAGTTGACAATGACAGCTTGTTATACAGGTGAAGGTTTAGAACAACGACGAGCAAGCTTTGAGTTGTTTGTCAGACGTTTGCCAGGCAATTTTGGCTATTTGATTGCTATGGGGCTGGCGCAAGCGTTGGAATATTTGGAAAAATTCCGCTTTAGTCCGGATGGGATCGAGGCTTTGCAGGCGACAGGAATTTTTGCTAATGCGCCCGAGAAGTTTTGGTCACTGCTGGCTGAAGGACGTTTTACTGGGGATGTTTGGGCTGTACCCGAGGGAACAGCGGTGTTTGCAAATGAACCTCTGTTGCGAGTGGAAGCACCGCTTTGGCAAGCGCAAGTGGTAGAAACTTACCTTTTAAATACCTTAAATTATCAGAGTTTGATTGCCACACGCGCGGCAAGATTACGCGATGTGGCGTCTCAAGCAACACTGCTGGAATTTGGGACAAGACGTGCCTTTAGCCCTCAAGCGTCTTTATGGGCGGCACGTGCAGCGTTGGCTGCTGGTTTGGATGCGACATCAAACGTGTTAGCTGCGCTACAACTGGGAGAAAAACCTAGTGGTACGATGGCTCACGCTTTTGTAATGGCACTCTCAGCAATGGAAGGTAGCGAAGACCAAGCGTTCACAGTTTTTCATCAGTATTTTCCTGGTGCGCCTTTGTTAATTGATACTTACGATACTATCGCTGCTGCTCAGCGGTTGGCGGCGAAAGTCAATTCAGGAGAAATGAAATTATCAGGTGTGCGGTTGGACTCTGGTGATTTGGTTTCATTGTCAAAACAAGTGCGATCGCTTCTTCCGGGTGTATCAATTTTTGCAAGTGGCGACTTGGACGAGTGGGAAATCGCCCGACTGGTTGCTGCTGGTGCCCAGATTGATGGTTATGGACTGGGAACGCGATTAGTGACAGGTTCCCCTATCAATGGAGTCTACAAACTGGTGGAAATTGACGGTATCCCCGTGATGAAACACTCGAGTGGTAAAGCAACTTACCCAGGACGCAAGCAGATTTTTCGCTTGTTTGAGGAAGGGAAAGTAAAAGCAGACTGTTTGGGTTTGGCTGCACAACAGCAAACAGAGAAAACACAAGAAACAAAAGAAACAGAAAAAACAACAGATAAGAATGTAAAATTTCTTCAATCTTCGGAAGTGCCTTTATTGCAGTTGTTTCTTAAGGAAGGCAAACGAGTGCAAGCCGTAGAGACGTTAGCCGAAATTCGACAAAGAACTGCTACTTCCGTTGCTAGTTTGCCGGATGAGGCTCGGCGTTTAGATAATCCCATATCGTTGAAGGTGGAGATTTCTGCCCAGTTAGAAGAGTTGACTCAAAAGACGAAGAACAATACTGCGTAAGTAGAGAGGGAGTGAGGGAGGGAGTGAGGGAGTAGAAGAAAACTAATGACTAATGACTATTAATTAATGACTATTAACTAATAACTTTTAACTAATGACTATGAAAGTTGCTTTATTTGGTACGAGTGCCGATCCACCAACTGCTGGGCATCAAGCGATTATCCGCTGGTTGTCAGAGCATTTTGATTATGTGGCAGTTTGGGCGGCGAATAATCCATTTAAGTCGCATCAAACACCTTTGGAACATCGGGTGGCGATGTTGCACTTGTTAATTACGGACATAAATTCGTCAAAGCACAACATTGGTTTGGAACAGGAATTAAGTAGCTTGAGAACGCTGGAAACGTTGGAGAAAGCAAAAGAGCGTTGGGGAGAGGCAGAGTTTACATTAGTGATAGGTTCAGATTTGCTAGCTCAGCTGCCTCATTGGTATCGTATTGAAGATTTGTTGCAGCAAGTACAACTTTTAGTCGTACAGCGTCCGGGATATGCAATAGATGAATCTAGCTTGCTCTTCGTGCAAAATCTTGGGGGGGAAGTCACAGTTGCCAATTTTATTGGTCCAGATGTGTCCTCGACAGCTTATCGTGAAAATGGTGACAAGGAAGCCCTAACACCTCTTGTCGTTGACTATATTCATAAAGAGCATTTGTACAAATGTTTGTCCGAAAATTTGACTTGTTGAACTATGAGCGCCTCCGCTACCATAGAATTCCGCCACCCCTAAACCCTCTAGCTTTAAGGAAAAGCAAGGCTTTGAACAATTAGTTTCCATGCCAGGACGCAACCAAAGAAAGATTGCAGACGAGTTAAAACAACCACCTTTAGCAGATTTCAAAGTTGGTGTTGATAACGTAATTTTCTCTGTAGATACTGCACAAAATCGACTGCTAGTTTTATTAGTCATGAGGCAGCAGGAGCCATTTTTAAATCATTGGAGTCTTCCTGGTACTTTGGTGCGTCAAGGTGAGTCTTTAGAAGATGCTGCTTATCGCATTATGGCTGAAAAAATCCGGGTAAACAACCTTTATTTGGAGCAGCTGTATACTTTTGGAGGTCCTGAACGAGATCCACGAGAAGCAACCGGTTGTTATGGTGTGCGTTATCTATCAGTCAGTTACTTTGCCCTTGTACGGTTTGAGGAAGCAGAATTGATTACTGATGGAGTTACTGGAATAGCTTGGTACCCAGTAAAGCAAGTGCCGCAATTAGCTTTTGACCATAACAAAATTTTGGCATATGGACACAGGCGTTTGCGAAATAAGTTGGAGTATAGCCCAGTGGCGTTTGAAGTTTTGCCAGAAATGTTTACTTTAAATGATTTATACCAGTTATATACTACAGTTTTAGGGGAAAATTTTTCTGATTACTCTAATTTTCGAGCGCGTCTCCTCAAGTTAGGTTTTTTATGTGATACAGGAATAAAAGTGTCGCGTGGTGCTGGTCGTCCAGCAAGTTTATATCGTTTTGATGCCGAAGCTTTTGCTCCATTTAAAGATAAACCTTTAGTTTTTATTTAATTGTAAATATGCAAAAAGATTATGAAAGAACCAAACGATTGTTCTAATATCCAAGAAATCCGTCAAGAAATTGATGCAATTGACAAGGAAGTCATCGCAGCTTTGGGGAGAAGATTTGCATACGTGAAAGCGGCGGCGAAGTTTAAAATAAGTGAAACAAGTGTAAAAGCACCAAACAGATTGAACTCTATGTTACAGGAGAGACGTGCTTGGGCTGAAGAAGCAGGGTTAAATCCAGAGGTCATTGAAAAGCTTTATCGAGATTTGGTCAATTATTTTATTGATGAAGAAATGAAACATTGGCAAAACAAGATTTAATTATCTATATGCGCCTTATATGTTCATTGATCTATTATCTACTGATATCAATTCTCCATGAAGATGCACTTAATATTAGAAAATAAACCGCCAATAACGCTAATAACGCCAAGAAATAAAGGAAGATTTATTGCAAGTTTATAGGGAATTGGTATGAAACTCGAAACATCACATTTATATAAAAAATATAAAAAAATATTTTAATTATCTGTGTTCATCTGTGCCCATCTGTGGTTTTACATAAAAATTTCAAATTTCTGCCAGAAGTCTACCCTCTAATTCAAAATTAAAATGAAAATTGCGATCGCTCAAATTAATCCTACAATTGGTGATTTGCCTGGAAATGCCAGACAAATTCTGGAAGCAGCACAAAAAGCAGTCTCAGAAGGTGCGCGTTTGTTGCTAACACCAGAACTTTCTTTATGTGGCTATCCTCCGCGCGATTTGTTGCTGAATCCAACTTTTCTACAAGCAATGTCTACTGCTGTACAACAATTAGCAAGAGATTTGCCACCAGAACTTGCTGTGTTGGTAGGAACCGTTGAAGAGAATTTACAAGCACACAAGACGGGTGGAAAAACTTTATTTAATACCATTGCTTTATTAGAAAAAGGTAGGGTGCAGCAACTTTTTCACAAGCGCCTTTTGCCAACTTATGATGTGTTTGATGAACATCGCTATTTTGAAGCTGGTTCAGAAGCGAATTATTTCACATTAGATGATGTTCCGATTGGTGTGACGATTTGCGAAGATTTGTGGAATGATGAAGACTTTTGGGGCAAGAGAAGTTATATCACGAATCCCATTGCTGACTTAGCAATTTTGGGTGTAGATTTTATTGTGAATTTGTCTGCTTCTCCTTACAGTTTTGGCAAGCAGAAGTTTCGAGAAGCAATGCTGAAGCATAGTGCACTGCGTTTTCGGCAACCGATTATTTATGCTAATCAAGTCGGGGGCAATGATGATTTAATTTTTGATGGCAGAAGTTTTGCCTTGAATCGTCAAGGTGAAATAGTGTGCCGTGCGTATGGTTTTGAACAAGATTTGGTCGTCGTGGAATTTGATGAGGTACAACGAGATTTACAGTTAGGTTCCATATCACCAGAATACGAGTCTGACGATGAGGAAATTTGGCAGGCTTTGGTTTTAGGATTGCGAGATTATGTCCGCAAGTGTGGCTTTTTTAAGGTGCTGCTGGGGTTAAGTGGCGGAGTAGATTCTTCATTGGTGGCGGCGATCGCTAGCGCTGCATTAGGTAAAGAAAATGTCCTCGGTGTTCTCATGCCTTCCCCTTACAGTTCTGACCATTCTATCAGTGATGCTTTAGCATTAGCAGAAAATCTTGGGATTAAAACCCACACCATCCCAATAGGGGAGTTAATGCAAGGATATGACAAGACGCTAGCCGAGTTGTTTGCTGGAACAGAGTTTGGATTGGCAGAGGAAAATCTTCAATCCCGAATTAGGGGGAATTTATTGATGGCAATTTCCAATAAATTCGGTCATCTCCTCCTATCGACTGGTAATAAATCAGAAATGGCAGTTGGTTACTGCACGCTTTACGGTGATATGAATGGAGGGTTAGCAGTGATTGCTGATGTGCCTAAAACGCGTGTTTACTCGATTTGCCAATGGTTAAATAGCAATCGTGAAATTATCCCACAAAATGTCCTCAGCAAACCACCGAGCGCTGAACTTAAACCTGGTCAAGTTGACCAAGATTCGCTACCGCCTTACGATATTCTGGACGACATCTTACAACGCTTGATTCACAACCATGAGTCTACAGCAGAAATTGTCGCAGCAGGTCATGACCCAGCGACTGTAGACAGAATCATTACTTTAGTGGCACGTGCAGAATTTAAACGGCGACAAGCACCCCCAGGGTTGAAAATTACAGATCGCGCTTTTGGGACTGGTTGGCGAATGCCTATTGCTAGTAAATGGGCTGCTATCAAAAATAGTTACAATCGAGTTTTCTCTCTACAGCAATAGCTCCCCTGCTGGATTTACAATGCCTTTGTTGATGTAAAAAGTATTTCTCTTATGGTGAATCAAGGTCCAATCCCAGTTGTGATCATCGGTGCTGCGGGCAAAATGGGTCGTGAGGTCGTAAAAGCGGTGGCGCAAGCACCAGATATGAATCTTGTGGGTGCGATTGATACAACTCCCGAACATCAAGGGAAGGATGCAGGAGAACTGGCGGGTTTAGGTGAAGCTTTGGAAATTCCAATTACCAATCAATTGGAACCGATGCTGGCTTTTGCATCTCAAGAAAGACAGCCAGGGGTGATGGTTGATTTTACTCATCCCAATTCTGTGTATGACAACGTTCGTAGTGCGATCGCCTATGGTCTTCGTCCGGTTGTGGGTACCACCGGGTTAAGTCAAGAACAAATTCAAGATTTAGCAGAATTTGCGGATAAGGCGAGTACGGGATGTTTAATTATTCCCAACTTTTGTATTGGCGTGGTGCTACTGCAACAAGCAGCAGTCGCCGCGTCTCAATATTTTGACCACGTTGAGATTATTGAACTGCATCACAACCAAAAAGCTGATGCTCCCAGCGGTACAGCAATTCAAACGGCTCAAATATTAGCAGAATTTGGTAAAATATATAACGAGCCTCTTGTGGAAGAAACGGAGAAATTACCCGGAGCGCGGGGTAGCCAAACCGACGATGGCATTAGAATTCATAGCGTTCGTTTACCGGGACTGATTGCTCATCAAGAAGTGATTTTTGGTGCTGCTGGTCAAATTTATACCCTGAGACATGATACAAGCGATCGCGCTGCTTATATGCCAGGAGTCCTACTGGCAATTCGTAAAGTCCTCCAGTTAAAGTCGTTAGTATATGGATTAGAAAAAATTCTTTAAAATCCTTAGCACTCACCACTTAGAACTTAGCGCTCATGATAGTCCCACTGACTCGCCAGAAATTTGAACAACTCATTCCTCTAATTGCCACTGGTCTACAGTACAAATACTACTGGGGGAACTTTTCAGACTTTTTGCAGCGGCTACTGATTTCTGTAGTGGCAGTTGCTATTGTTTTCCTTGTCAAAGTTTTTCTGGGAATTGATTTTGGTATCGTATTTTTGATCGGGCTAATTGGTGCTCTTTACTGGCTATGGGGACCAGTGTTTTGGGCAAGTATGCGGAATGCGAAATGCCGCCGTTACAAGTACAGCGGTTTTCTCCGTGGTCGAGTGCTGGATTACTGGATTACAGAAGAGTTGATTGGTAAACAGGAAACTGTCGATAAAAAAGGCGATTTGGTGATTGTCGAAAACCGAGAAAAACGGATTCACTTGGAAGTCGGCGATGACACAGGATTTACTGTTGAGTATCAAGCGCCCTTGCGGGTTGCCTACAAAGTCATTGCTCGCGGTCAGAGGGCAGAATTATTGGTTATGTCGAATCGTCCAGATTTGAGCAGTATTGACGAAATTTCCGATATTTATATTCCCAGTCGTGACTTATGGGTAAGTGATTATCCTTGTATCCAACGTGATTTCTTTACTGGGGTCAGTAGCCGCCTGCGCCGCGATGAAGAAGATGAAAGACCGCGTCGCCGTCGCCGTAGGGTGGAGAGGTAGAGGAGATGAGGAAGATGAGGAGGATAAATCAATTCAAAATTCATCTCTGTACGGCATTAGCAGTCTCCCTCCCTCACTCCCTCACTTCCTCACTCCCTCCCTTTGCCAAAGGTCTACGATTCAGTACTAGGAGAAGACCGACTGAAAATAGGGGAAAGGTAAGCAACCAAAGCACCGATGAGGAAACCAGAAATATTGCGAATGATAGGTAGCCACTCGCTTGTTCGTGTAACTACTGGTCCAAGACCGAAGGCAAGAAATAAGATTCCCCATAAAGGAGAGAAGATTAAAGCCCATTGCCAAGCAAAAATTTGTCCCTCTTCACGAGGTTGAGATGCCAATCCACAGATGATTCCACCAATAACTGAAGTAATCAGAGTCAGAATCCACTGCTCGCGTGGTAGCCCGGGAACGACAGCGCAACCACCCTGACGCAAACAGGTTTTCACTGTTTCCATAGCTTGGAGAATGGCTTCGTCTTCGCCCTGTTCTCGCACAAAATACAAATTGCCAAAGCGGGTTTGCAATTCAATCCAGAAAGTGCGTGAGAGGAGTTCATAAACCGCGTCGCCGACACTAAAGCTGAGAATGTTACCACCACGAGAATCAGCAACCAATAAAACGCTTTTGTCATCCAAACCCCAAAACTTGATCACTGCGCGACCTGGAGTACGGTCATATTGGGTTAATACTCGCAGTTTCCAGCCGGTTTCGGCTTCAAATTGCTCTAGTTCCTTAACAAGTTTTTCTTCTTGAACGCTGGTCAGAGATTTCGCTAAATCTACAACTGGGGTTGGGGTATCGGGTAGTAATTCAGGATTGTCATAAGCGTATGCGCTGGGAGAATGCGTTGCCCAGATTGACCCAGCTAGGAAAAATACTGTCACAAAAGCCAGAATTCGTCGCCAAAAACTATGCTGCATAAGCTTTTTTATACAAATCTCAACAGAAAAAGTGATGTTGTTTTAAAAGAGTACGCGAAAAGTGATACTTCTTTACACTTTTTAACTGTAATCTAATCTAATGCTTTAGATCCAGAACTTACAAGCTTAGATATATGAGAAAAAGGGCACAAAGCACTGCGCCCCCACTCTCATATACTTTTGCCACGTTATTCTTTATCAGACCAATTCTCAGATTCTGTCTGACGCTGTAAATCTTCTTGCTCAAAACTGGTTTCCCAATCAGCAGCATCGTTGTAATCGTTGTTGATGCTGTAACCTTGCGTATTTGTGAAGCGATTTTCTTGCCTTAAGGCTTGCCGTTCTTGCAATGTTAGCTTTGATTTTTGAGATGGCGGCAGACGGTCAACTGTTCGTTTTGAAGATTTGGAGCGAGTAAACGATTTCCAGGCAGCTTTCACACCGACCATGATACTGCGCGTGCCGGCTTGAACGTTTTGCGCTTGCTTTTTGGCACTATCGATGCTTTGATCCACTTGTTTGACGACTTGACCAGCACTTTTTACACCATCACTGACATCATCAGTTAAGTCAGTGATTTCCAAACTGGTCATACGAATGGCATCTAGAGTGGGTGGTAACTCTTTATAGAGAGTATCAAATAATTTTTCTGCACTGCGGGCTGCTCTTGCTAATTCCTGCAAAGCTGGTATCGCCGCCACCAAAACAGCAGTGAGACTGGCGGCGACTAGGAGTATGGACAGTCCCAGCCAAAACAGGGGGTCAATCACTTTAATATCTTCTACTAGCTATCTAAATGTTGAGAAAGGGTATCGGACTTTTGTTGAGCATTTTGCTGCTTCACTGCTTGGCTTTCTCGCAAACTGGCATCTACGCCAGCGGCGATCGCTTCCCGCAGTCGTTCCAAAGTCTCATCCCAGTTAGAGCGTGCGTTTGCAGAAAGGCGATCTGCTTGTATTTGCACACTCGTTGATATGTCTTCTGCCAGTTCTGGTAACGCACTAGCAGATTTCTTCAAGAGTTGACGAGTTTCGCGCCCCGTACGTGGAGCAATGAGCAACCCGGTCAAAGCACCAATGGTAGCTCCGAGCATCATACCACCAACAAATAATCCAGAACGGTTGTTAGACATTTTTTGTTCCTCTCCTTATACCCATTTTATGCGGGTTTTCACGTCGCAGCGAAATCCAAAAGATTTTATCTTCCTATTTAGAAAGACTATTTAGAAAGACAATGAATCAGTCACAAAGGTTGCCTTGATGTAGGCAACAGGGTACTAGGATGTAACCTAAACTCTAAAAGCTACTGCTTCACCCAATCTATAATCTGAGACATTCTGTCTTGTTCCTGTGTCCTCCTATACTCTTTACTTCCTCTTTTTTAGAGGTTTTGAGCCTAACCTCAGAAAATTACGACGCCACATTTGTTGTCCAAGAGCAAGGAGGCTGAAAATCTGCCGTACTCGCTGGATTTGTAGCTGTGGTGGTTGGTTTGTCCGCCGTAGATTATGAACATTACGCTGACCTATAGAGATAGCTACAGGTGCCCCATATAATACTCTATGACTACTACGTTCAGCAGCAATAAAGATATTAGCTAGCCTTGCCAGCCGTTGCTTAAGTTTGCGCACTTGCGAAGCTACGTACAAAAGAACCAGCGAGATCAGTATATTAATAACGACAACGACTGTAACCATTGCTTAACTTTGTTGCACCCACTCCAAGTCTTGCTCGATTATGACTCTAATTGAACTTATGAAAATCGCTCTTAAGTTACAGACAATGTATCGGGTGCTATATGAGTGGTGGCTAAGTCAAACAAATTTAAGATTTTATTTAGGAAGAAGTTAAGGCGTGTTTCTTCAAATCATCCAAGGAAACCACTTCCAACGCTCTAGGATGGGTTGCTGTGAGGATGACAGGGGGAGCAACGCCAGCCTCAAGAGCTTCTTTCCAACGAGCAGCACATAAACACCAGCGATCGCCTTCTTTTAAACCAGGAAATTGATGTTCTGGCATAGGGGTACTTAGGTCATTTCCTTGCGATTTGGTAAACTCAAGAAATTCTGCCGTTACCTGGGCGCAAACAACGTGCATCCCAAAATCCATACCACCTGTGTTACAAAACCCATCCCGGTAATATCCAGTGATGGGAGAAGAGCAGCACATTTCTAGGTTTCCGCCAAGTACGTTTTTTGCCTCTGTCATGACTAATTCCTTTGAGTTTTTGTGACTTTTTGTGAAGTAAGCGGGGAAAATTGGTTAGCGGTTCAAGTCACTACTCAATCATAGACGGATTGTCCCCCTGGTCTGCAGAGCAATTCAATGGCTTTTTCTTAGAGTTCGTGTACCCCTACCCGATATTTCAGCTAAACTTCCTCCTTTGACAACAGTCGGGTGCCATGCATACCAAGGGTTTTAAAGATTTAAGCTTCGGTTTTACTGGGTACAAATTAGAGAAACACTGAGTAATTTTGCCAAAAACTACATTAGCTCCGCCACCGCCTTCAAAATACAGTTATCAACTCCCCAAAAACTCTCGTATGTACTGATTCACTAATTGAGGCTGTTCCTGTTGTACCCAATGGCTACAGTTGGCAATATATTTAATTTGAAAGTCTTTCACATAAGCTTCTGTGCCATAGCTTAATTCTTTGCCAAGTGCGGTATCTTTTTCTCCCCAAATCATCAACGTTGGTACTTCCAAAACACCCCACTTTTGATTTATCATTCTCTGCTGAAAAATGTTGCGGTAATAGTTCAACATTGCTGTAAGGGCACCGCGTTTGGATGCAGCATTTTTATAAGCTTCAATATCTACTTGGGTGATAGCGCTCTTGTTAACCGCCATACCTTTCAAAGCAGTTTCAACTGGTTGATAATCAAAAGATTGTATGAGAAATTCTGGTATTGCTGGTAATTGAAATAAGAACATATACGAGCTGCGTAGCAACTGTTGGGGACTGCGTAAGCCTTCGGCAAATTTAGCAGGATGGGGCAAATTCAGTACAATTAAACGCTCTACCATTTCCGGGTGAGAGTAAGCGAAATTCCAAGCTATCAAACCACCCCAGTCATGTCCCACCAAAATACTCTTTTGGTATCCTAATCCCTTAATGACCCCCTCAACATCTCTCACAAATTCATCCATCACATAAGCTGATTGGTTTTTTGGCTTATCGCTGTCGTTGTAGCCACGCAAGTCAAGGGCAACAACTTTATAGTTTTTGGCAAATTCTGGTATTTGATGCCGCCACGAATACCAAAACTCAGGGAATCCATGCAGCATCACCATGAGAGGACCTTCTCCCTGAGTGACGTAATGCAATTTCACCCCGTTTGTCGTGATGTATTGGTGCTGCCATGAAGCTTCTAGTACTGACATAATTTATACTCTTAAAGGTAGATAATCGGGCTTTCAATACAAGTATTAATAATAACTTTTATCGAACATTGTTTAGATTCTAAACTAACTTGAGAAGGAACAAATCACTCAATAATTCTTCATATTCTATTTAAAATTCTTCCTTTGGTAGATGTATATTATGGGTGATTTTTGCTAAATACTTATCCATAATTAAACTTAAATATTATGGCACAGCAAATAACACAACATCCTTCTTCGTGGGTTGAGAGACTAGCGAGATTTGGTTATATATCTAAAGGAGTAGTTTACAGTGTTGTTGGACTATTGGCAGCACAAGCAGCGTTTGGTAGTGGTGGTAAAACGACTGATACAGAAGGCGCTCTCCAGGAAATCGTCAATCAGCCATTTGGAGAACTTTTGCTAGCTTTGGTGGCAATTGGGTTAATTGGATACGTGATTTTTCGTTTTGTACAAGCAATCAAAGACCCAGAACATAAAGGCACAGATGCCAAAGGTTTGGCACAACGGGTTGGTTATGCAATCAATGGTTTGATCTACGCTGGTATAGCTTTAAGCGCTGTCCAAATTATCCTCGGTTCCGGCGGTGGTGGTAATAGTAATTCTAGACAAGATTGGACAGCTTGGTTACTTTCTCAGCCCTTTGGTCAATGGTTAGTTGGGGCGGTCGGAGCGTTTACTATTGGTTTGGGTTTTTATCAGTTTTATGAAGCTTTTAGTGGGAAGTTTCGTAGAAAATTAGATTTGTATGAATTGGACAATTCAGAACGCAAATTGGTAATGGGTATTTCTAGATTTGGTTTGGTAGCCCGAGGGATAGTTTTCTGTATTATTGGTTGGTTTTTGATTCAAGCAGCAACTCAGTCTGACGCTAGTCAAGCGGGAGGTTTAGGTGAGGCGTTACAGGCGATCGCGCAACAACCTTATGGTCCTTGGCTTTTAGGTATTGTGGCGCTGGGTTTAGTTGCTTACGGTGGTTACATGGTGATTCAGGCGCGGTATAGTCGGATAGTCATAGGAAGGTAAAAAAATTAACGGGGACTGGGGATTGGGGATTGGGGACTGGGTACTAGCTAATGGGTCATGGGTAATGGGGAAGAAAAGTATAGTTTGACAATCACCAATTACTAATTACCAATCCCTAATCCCTAATCCCTAATCCCCAATCCCTAATCCCCAATCCCTAATCCCCAATCCCTAATCCCAGGAAAGTTTATTGAATACGTCTAGCAAACAACTAAAAGGCGCATGGCAAGAGTAGAAATACGCGGCGTCTGGCTAACCACTACTGATAGCAAAGTTTTCGATTCTCGGCAAAATATTGCGAAAGCGATGGACTTCCTCGCTGAGACGGGATTTAATGTGGTCTTCCCTGTTGTCTGGAATAGGGGAACGACAATGTATCCCAGTCAGTTAATGCGGCAAACCTTTGATATAGAAATTAACCCGCAATTTGTTGGGCGCGATCGCTTGGCGGAAGTGGTGATTGAGGCGCGACGAGTTGGGTTAAAGGTCATTCCTTGGTTTGAATACGGATTCGCCAGTTCCTACAATTTGAATGGTGGATTGCTGCTCGCAAAAAAACCTGAATGGGCTGCCCGTGACAGTGAGGGTAATTTGCTGAAGAAAAACGGGTTTGAATGGCTGAATGCTCTTGACCGGGAAGTCCAAAATTTCATGTTAAATCTCATATTGGAAGTTGTAAAAAATTACGATGTGGACGGCATCCAAGCAGATGACCGCTTGCCTGCATTACCAAGCGAAGGTGGGTATGACAAGAGAACAGTAGAACGCTACCGTCACCAGTTTGGTGAATCTCCGCCAAAAAACTTTAAAGATAGGCGATGGTTGCAGTGGCGTGCTGATATTCTCACTGAATTTCTTGCCCGCCTCTATCAGGAAGTCAAAGCGATTAATTCCAACCTGCTGTTAACAATTGCCCCTAATATTCATGATTGGGCATACAAGGAGTATCTGCAAGACTCACCCACATGGCTGCAACGAGGGTTGGTAGATATTATCCATCCACAAATCTATCGCCGTGATTTTCTCACTTACAAAGGTATTATTAATAAGCTAGTAAGCGAGCAATTCACAGATGCTACGCTGGCAAAATTGGCACCAGGAATTCTGATGAAAGTTGGTTCTTACCGGATAAGTCCAGAGTACTTGTTGCAAGCTATTGGATATAACCGTGCTTGTGGTATCTCTGGGGAAGTTTTCTTTTTCTATGAAGGTTTGCGAGAAGACAATAGCGCCTTAGCTAGGGTGTTGCGAAAAGGTCCTTATGCCCAGTCTGCTACATTTCCTTCTTTATCAGATTTAAATCAAGCTAGAGTCAGCAAGAAGACATCATCTTCTATTTGGCAGCAGTTGCTGGGGTTTTTAAGGAATATTGTTTAGGGGGCAATGCGTGGAATATCAATTCTCAATCGCTCTAGAAACCTGGTAAAAGATAAGCTTCTTCTGAGTAGAGTAGCCAATACTGTTAAAATCACAGTTGTCGGTGCTGTCATGTAGTTGTATTACTGTTTCCCTACCACTATTTACCCCAACAAACCTTTAATCTTTCCCGTACTTGAGGATGAGTAGTCAGATAATCTTTTAACCAATCGCATCCTCGTGTTAAAAGTCCATCTAATTCGTCAACACGCCAAATAAGTAGCTCCTTACCATTAGAAGATTTACCATTAACCTGCGCAAGAATATATTTACCATCCGGGCTGAAATTTACTTCCACTACAAACAATACAGAAGAATGCTTGTATTGTGCAAGTTGCTTACCCGATATATCCCACATACGAATAGTTCTATCATCTGAGGCTGTGACAATGCGCTTACCATCCGGGCTAAATATGGCATCTCTAACCATATCTTGATGTGGTATTTCAACTAATTGTTTACCTGAAGTATCCCAAATAATTACGCTATTATCTTGGCTAGTAGTAATAACTAGTTTTCCATCTGGACTAAAACTAGGGTTATAAATATCTTGATTGGCTTTAAATTTTGATAATTTTTGACCAGATGTATTCCAAATGGTTGCTATATTTCCATTAGTCGTAACAATACGCTCTCCATCTCGACTGAAGTTAGCGCCAAAAATAAAACTTGTTTGTCCTTCAAATTCTACTATTTTTTTGCCTGAAAGATTCCACAAACTAGTCTTGTTATTATGGGACATAGCCATAATATATTTGCCATTAAGACTCCAACGAGCATATGCGCTTTGAAATGTAGCTAGTAACTTACCAGAAGCTGACCAAATTCTACTTTTCGTATTATAGTTTACAGTTAAAATATACTTGCCATCTGGACTAAAAGCAGCATATCCTAATTTATCATCATCTCCAGAAAGCAATAATAGCTGTTTTCCGGATGTATTCCAAACACGAGCAGTTTTATCATATGAAGCTGTGACGATTAGTTTTCCGTTAGGACTAAAATTAGCGCTACTAACTATACCTGAATGTCCTTGAAATCTTGCTAGCTGCTGACCATATTTATCCCAAATTAATACAGATTTCCAAGTTGGGGTAACAATGTATTTACCATCGCGACTCCAGCTTGCTTCTGTAATATCGTCTTTTGACTTGATAGTTACTGGTACTTTATTGGATAAATCCCAGATACGAACGATTCTATCTTGCCCAAAAGTAACAATATATTTTCCATCAGGACTCCAATGAGGACTTCTTTGATTTCCTGTCAGTTCGGTGAGGAAATTACCTGACATATCCCATACTTTTATCGTGTTATCTGTAGTGAAAAATCGCTTGCCATCAGGACTAAATTCTGCGTCGCCATTCAGTACTTTCTGAAGTTTAATTTCTCTTATAACCCTACCAGATAAATCCCTAACGTAAGTTTTGAAAGGCGTTGATACAAATATACGCTGGCTATCTGGACTAAAACCAGCATCTACAGTTGCCCATTTATCATCTACTTTAAATCGTGCAATTTGCTTACCTGAAACATCCCAAACATAGCAGTCATCAGAGTTTGTCAAAATATATTTTCCGTTCGGACTCCAATAAGCACTTTTAACAGCCCTTGAATGTCCTCTTAGCGTTACCAATAGCTTACCAGACGTATCCCAAATACGGGCAGTCTTATCATTAGAAGCAGTAAGAATATATTTCCCATCTGGGCTATAACTAGCACTATTAACTTTATCTTGATGTTTAAGTTGTATTAATAAATTACCCGATAAATCCCATACCTGAGCTATTTTGTCATCAGAATTGTTCACAAGAGGCTTTGTATCTGAACTTGTTGCTGGTAGCCTGTCAGAAGTAGTAATGACACGTTTTCCATCTGGGCTAAAGCTGGCGCTAGTTACGTATTCTTGATGTTTAAGTATCGCTAATTGTTTACCCGAAGTATCCCAAATCCGAGCTGTTTTATCCACACCAGTGGTAAGAATATGCTTTCCGTCTCGACTAAAATCAGCACTATTGACCTGTTCTTTATGTCCTTTAAGTTCTGCTATTAGCTTACCCGACAAATTCCAAATCCGAGCGGTTTTATCTGTGGAAGTGGTGACAAGAAACTTTCCATCATGGCTCCAGTTCACACTTGTAATAACATCTTTATGAGCAACAAATTGCTTAACTTCACGAATATTATCGAGTATTGTTTGCAAGGCTAAAAGTGGACTACTTGCAGGATATTTTTCTAGAGAACGTCCATCTTTTACTAGTTCTTTTAACTTTTGTCCTGCATCCATCGCTGTTACTAAAGATTCAATTTGTTTTGTTTCAAACTTTTGTAGTGCTGCAACTCCTGCTTGTTCTAATCTTGTGCCTTCTTGGGCTTCTCGTAATTGATGAGTTGCAGATGCAAAAGCAATAGTTGCTCCGATAAGAGAACAAATAAGAACTCCACCACCGATACGAATTTGTCGTTTGGCTTGATGTTGTGCCGTGGTTAAAGTCTCGTTAGCTTGTGCTAAAATGCGACTTTCTTCTTCTTGAAGAGATAATGCCGTAGCTATTTCTTGTTTTTCAAATTCCTGGCTAGCAGTTAAAAACTGGTAATCTTGCTGATTTAAACTTTTATTAGCCGCCCAATTTTTTGCATCTTCTAATGCTTTGCCACGCAATAATCTAGAATTATCTTGACAACTTGAAGCAAACCAAGCTGATAATGCTTCTGAATAAGGTCTTAAATCTGCGAGTGCTTTTTCGACCCAATTTAAATCAAAAACAGTTGCATAAATGCGATTGTAAACCCTTAAATATCCCTGTTGTTCTACGACTAATCCAGATAGCCGTAGTTCTATCTGTTCTGGACTATCGGAAACAGGAATTTGTCCTAATTGTAAAATTTTCTGATATAAACCAAGCAACGCGCCTGTATTATGCCTGCTCATCAAAACTCTATCTTGGATTGTTTTTAAATGGGGTGGTTCATCTTTTGATTCCCAATTTTCGACTATTTGCTGTATGACAATATTTTTTACCCATTCGGATTCTGTAATTTCTCCCTTTGCTTTCAGTGAGGAATAAAGAATAAAGTTTTGGGCAGCTACTAACAAATCACATAATTTTTGTGTAAGGAAGGGTTGTCCTCCAGTCCATGCTAAAACTTCTTTCAAAACAGTTTGCGGATTTTCAATTTTTCCTTTTAACCCTTCTGCTAAAGGCGAAACTTCAGACAATTGAAAACCATTAAGCTGAATTGCACGACCGATATTAAATGGCGTTCGTATTTTATCTGCGATTAAATCGCTAGGTGTTGCAACTCCGAGAAGAGCAAAAGTAATCCGATTAAACTCGCTATTAAGATTACGCTTTTCATAACAACTTCTAATCCAGGAGAAAAAATCATCACCCTCAAATAGAAAGCTTAAAATACTATCAATTTCATCAATAAAAATAACTATTTGATTTGGAAATTTTCCTAACAAAAACTTTTCAAAAAATATATCTAAACGCTGTAGTGGCGATAATTCGCAATTTTCTTTCCACCACGTTCTAATAAATTCGCTGGGGTTAGCTATTTTAAAATTTGCAACCAATGTGTAAACAATACCTGCATACCACTGTTCTGGATTTATATCTTTACTACCGCGTCCAGAAATATCAATTGTAGTACAAGCAATTCCTTCTGCTTGCAATCGTTTGATTGTGCGAACTTGCAAGCTAGTTTTACCCATCTGGCGAGAATTAAAAATATAACAAAAATTACCTGCTTTAAGTTCATTGTAAAGGTCAGAGTCTGCTTGTCTAACTACGTAACTGGGAGCATCTTCTGTAAGACTCCCACCAACTTTATATGAAAAATTGTTGCTCATTATCTAATGTTTAGGTAATTAATTAGATGGAGCAAATAATAAGAGTGTAGGGTGCGTTATAACGAAGTTTAACGTACCATTAATTATCTAAGGTGCGTTACGTAAGCCGTAACACGCCCTACAACTAAACCCTATTTCGGCGAATTAACGCTTCTAATTCTTTTTTTTGAGTATCAATTAATCTTATTGCTGGATGGGCTGGAATAAACTTTTTTATGAGTTGTGATCGCTCTCTTTCAAAATCTTCTATTTTTTGATATGCAGCATTCGATATAAGGTTTTTTACTACATTTTTATCTACTTGTGGTTGTGTGTTAGCAAGTTGTTTATACAAATCCTGAAGTTGAGCGTCAAAATGCTGAATCGTTGGAGCTTGAGGTATAAAACGTGCTAAATTTAATGCTCGCTCGACTTCAATTTTGGCGATTGATTGTAAAATAATACCAGTCGTAATCTGCGGTGCTGGGGTATCTATCCCCATGTTTGATAATTCATTTCTGACTTTATCTAACATCTCTTGATATCTGGCATCCATCATACCAGTTCCGAAAACCCCATCTAAATATTGCTGTAAAAGTTTTTCTGCTGCTTTGTAATCTGCGATTGAATTTTCTTTATCTCCTATAGCTTTGTACAGATTACCTCTAGAAATGTAAGCTTCAGCAAAGGAATTACTACCACGAATGACTTCAGTCCAATCTGAAATTGCTTTCTGTTTTTCGTCTAACTTTTCATAAGCCCTACTTCTTTGATAGTATGCAGTCCACCTGGAACTCAACTTATCTGTATTATTTTCGTTAATTATTTGGGTATAATCTTCCACTGCGGCTTTGTAATTCCCAAGTTTATAGTAAGCGTTTCCACGATGATAGTAGGGTTTTTCAGCTTTAGGATTAAGCCGAATTGCCTCCGTGAAAGAAGAAACCGCAGCTTGGCTATCTTTTTGGCAATCCTCTTGAAAGTGTCCCATGGCTATGAAGTCGTCTGCCGAATTAAGATGTGATGGCATCAGAGTTTTGCAGTCAGCAGAGATATTATAAGCTGGTATTTGTGCAACTAATGGTAGCGAAAAACCTAGCAGCACAATAGATGATGCATAACCAAGTAAGGAAGATATAGAGAAGGCAAATTTCATAATAATATAATCTAGAAAGATTTTCAGTTAAAGTAGGACTAGTGTTCATAGGTTGCACCTCGAACCTTATTCCTACTAATCCCATTTAACCTTTACAGCACTTGAGTTCGCATAGGAGTTTATCGAGTACGTATCGACTTTGTAGTGAGATTGAAGATTTTAAAATTTCGCCAAATAAATAAATGTAGCAGTTGTAATATCAGAAATGCCACGTTCAGTTAGAGTACGTCCTGAATTGATATCGGAGGTAAAGTCGGCGCTACCGCGTAATGGCTATATTCGCCAAACTGACTTAGCTGAGTATTTGCAAATCTCTCAATCTACTATCAGCAGTTTTCTTAATGGCAGAGCTGTAGATTACCTGAATTTTAAAGAAATTTGTCGAGCTTTGGGGCTGGAATGGCAAGATATTGCCGATTTAACAGCAGACAGCGGGAAAGATGCGTTGTCATCACCTGTCGCACGCACCATATCGGAAAATAAAAAAGAAACTCAAGAAATATCTTCGTCCCACTTTTCGCTCTTATTTCCATCCGGACAAGTAGCATTAGATTCGCCATTTTATATCAAGCGTTCTCCAATCGAAGAACGATGTTACGAACAAATTTACAAAGCCGGTGCTTTAATCAGAATTAAAGCCCCCAGACAAATGGGTAAAACTTCTCTTTTGGCAAGAATTATTGATAAATCGCATTCTCAAGGGGATTGTACCGTCATATTAGATTTTCAACTTGCCGCACAGGAAATTTTTGTCAATTCAGATAAGTTTTTACGCTGGTTTTGTGCCAGTGTTGGTTTAGCTTTAAATATCCCAAATAAACTTAGTGATTATTGGGATTTAGCGGAAATTGTGGGTAGTAGCATGGCTTGTAAAGCTTATTTTGAGGAATATCTACTACCAACAATTGATAAGCCGCTAACCCTTGGTTTAGATGAGGTTGATAAAGTTTTTGAATATCCAGACATTTACCGAGATTTTTTTGGGTTGCTACGCGCTTTACATGAAGAAGGTAAACGTCGAGAGATTTGGAAAAAACTACGATTGGTAATTGTGCATTCTACAGAAGTTTACGTACCTCTTGATATTAATCAATCGCCATTTAATGTAGGTTTTTCTGTAGAATTCCCTGAATTTAATAATAAGCAAATTTTAGATTTAGCCCAAAGGTACCAACTCGATTGGAATGAAACAGAAGTTGAAAAGTTAATGATGCTAGTGGGTGGGCATCCATTTTTAGTGCATCTTACTCTTTATCATATAGCTAATAGAAATGTTACTTTAACACAGATACTACAAAATTCTACGAGTTTATCAAGTATTTACGCGGAGCATTTACGTCGTCAAAGTTTAATCCTTACGCAGCAGCCAGAATTAGCAAATGCGATGAAAGATGTAGTTATTAACAACTCTACTAAACTACCGACAGTAACTAAATTTAAATTGCACAGTATTGGACTGGTCAAATTGCAAGGAGATAGCGTTTTACCACGCTGTAATTTATATCATCAGTATTTACAAGTTCACTTGTGAAAAAATAAATATCTTGTTGACCAGAACAAAAGCAGAGAGCGACAATTTCGCTCTCAATAGCACAGAGGTTTGGCGAGGAAGCACCTGAAGTGAACTTAGATTTATCTACCCATACCCTGAAGTGATTGAAGATTTAAAGCTACCCGTTTGTTGGCTGCTTTTATCAGAAATACCCCGATGACAACAAGCCAGATTTCCCAGATGATGAAACCAACGGGAGTGACTTCCCATGTAGAAGTGGATGGAATAACCGTTGCAAGTAACTCGCTTTGTCCAAAAATCAAAAAGGGTACTGTCGCTAAACCCATCCAGCCAACCCAAGGTTTGAATAATTTACTTAAGCTAAAACCCTTCTAAAATCTCGTTTCCAGGTTCCACCTGGAAATACCCTTGAAGCGGCTCTGCCGCTGTTAAGCAAGGCTTGCCTCCCAGTAGGCATTCCCAGCCTGAGGCTGGGAACGAGGCAATCTCTAAAAGCTTGTTCTATGCTGGTTTTCACCTTAAGTTGACACCTATGGCAGGATGCACACCCCACTCATATTGAATAATTTATTTTTTGGAAGTACCTTACTCGGCTTGTTTCCAATATTTGACCAGCGATCGCTCGACTCCCAAAAAGCGACCAATCCCAGCTAACGTTCCGATAATCAGCTTTTGGACGAACAACGGCAAACCAACGAATACGAGGTCGGCTTTCTGAATAACTAAGGCGAGTTGCAGAAGATTTGTTGGCATTCCCTCTTTGTTCACTTTTGCATCAATTGCCAAACCGTACATTGCTCTAATGAACTGCTCAAACTCTCCTGCTGGGCGTACTTTGGATACGAATGTCACCCACTCGTCAGAGGTATTTCGGAAACTATGAGGCATACCAGCAGGAACGTACACAATTTCTCCTGGTCGAAGTATCTTGATGTTTCCTTTCCCACCCACTTCCATTTCCAGCGAGCCGCTTAAGACCTCAAACGTTTCTGTAAGATTATTGTGATAATGTAGAGGGCTGCCGTTTGATCCGGGTGGAAGGTTGAACTGAGCCTTAAAAGATTTCCCGTTACTATCGTGAGTCGAGCAAAGGATTGTCATGCGATCGCCTGTCACGGGGTTTTCAATTTGTTCGGGTAGTGACTGATTGGAGATTGCGGTGAACGACGTGTTGGAGTCAAAGCCTAGTTTTGTTGATGTCATTTTGGGAAAGCTCCTTTGTTGAAGTTGTTTGATGTGCAGCGCGTTTTGACCAACAATTAAAAGGTAAGCTGTCTAGTTAGATGTTGAATTGACATATTGCGCCAACAAATTGACTGATCGCGCCGTTTTAGAAAACCGTGGTTGAATATCCATGAAAGAAGCGACTTTCTCCGTTTCTCTCGTTCGCAGCACTGTTCAATATGCAGCAACTTATAAAGGCATAGATCCCAAAAGCCTGTGTGCTGCGATTGGGATTGACCCTAAAATGCTGGAGATGCCTGATAGCCGCGTTACAGGCGAAACCAATCGCGCAATGTGGCACGAAATAGTCAAGCTGACAGGCGATGACAACATCGGTCTACATATAGGGGAAACCTTCAATCTGGCGATGATTGGGATTGTGGGCTATGTGCTTTTCAATTGTCAGACCTTTAGACAAGTGCTGGAAAACCTCTCGCGCTACACACGTCTGTTTAGTCAAGGGGCTTATATTCACTTCACAATTTCACAAGGGCAGGTGTTGTGCGACTGTGATATCGTCACTCACTTGAAAAACTACTTGCTAGAAGAACCTCGACAGCCCATCGAGTCTACGTTTTCAGCCTTACTAACGACAACCAAAACGCTGACGGGTAACTCACTAATTCCTGATGCAGTTTGGTTTCAACATCCACGTCCAACGGATATTTCTGAACACCAGCGCATCTTTCACGCACCTGTGCATTTCTCTCAACCAACGAATCGGCTTATCTTCGATGCTGGCTGTTTGGATTGGACTGTTTTATCTGCCAATCCATCGCTTTTATCAATGTTTGAGCAACATGCCAAGGCAATGCTGAACGAACTGAGCCAGGAAGGTACGTATACGAACCAAGTTGTTCGGGCAGTGACGCATGGTTTGAAAGGAGAAGTTCCGTCTATTGAGGCGATCGCCCACAGTTTAGCTATCAGTGTTCGGAACCTGCAACGAGAACTGCAAGCAGAGGGGACTTCGTATCAGCAACTTTTGGATGAGACGCGCAAAGAATTAGCTCTAAGATATTTGAAAAAATTTGATACTCCAATTCATGATATAGCTTTTTTGCTGGGTTTTTCCGAACCAAGTGCGTTCCACCGTGCCTTTAAGCGATGGACAGGAAAAACACCACGGGCATACAGATGACTAACAGTAACAGAACTTATTTTTTAGGAGCGATCGCGTGGAATATCAATCGCAGGTGGAACGGAACATAGAAACTCTCAAACAGGATTTGCCAACACTTTTTGAGAAAGATATTTCCTACGACATCTACACGCAGGATATCTACTTTCAAGACCCTGTCAATAAGTTTAAAACAAAATTTAACTATCGCATTATCTTTTGGACTTTGCGATTTCATGCTCGATTATTTTTTACACAAATTTACTTTGATTTACATAATGTAAATCAGTCAGCCGAGAACATCATCTTGGCAAAGTGGACAGTTCGCGGTGTTTTGCGCGTTCCTTGGAAAGCTAAGATATTTTTCAACGGCTACTCGACTTACAAACTCAACAAAGATGGTTTAATCTACGAGCATATCGACACTTGGGATCGCAAACCAGGAGAAATCTTACAGCAGTTCTTCCCTAAGGGTGGAGAAATTTGATATGTTGTCTTTCGCCTTAGATATCAGCCCGTTTATAGGAAATTTGATAGCAACAGCGCTGACGTTTGTTTATGTGTTTGGACTGGTAGCACTGTTAAATTTATGTGTTAAAAATTTTGGGCTACCACAAGAACTTAGCCGCAAAATTACGCATATTGGTGCTGGGTCGCTCATTGGATTTTTGCCTCTGTACAGCGATTTACACTGGTCGAAATACTTGAATGTGACGATTTTTGTGGTGTGGATAGTCCTCCTCGTACAGAAAGGACTATTTGCCAAACCAGACGATGAGGCTGTTAATATCATGACCCGCACAGGCGACAGGCGTGAACTCCTCAAAGGTCCGCTTTATTTCGTCATTGTGGCAACTATTTGCGGCACACTATTGTATAAAAGTTTTCCAGGAATTGTGGCAATGGCATCTCTCGGCTGGGGCGATGGTGTTGCACCAATAATAGGTTCTTATTATGGCAGGTTAAAATACAAAGTTCTCAGCAATAAAAGTGTGGAAGGAAGCTTCTCAATGTTTGTTTTCGCTTTCACCGCCAGCGTCTTTTTTGTTTGGCTGATCATACCAAGCCAACTAAATATTATTAGGATTTTACTACTGGCATTTATTGCCACGGTTGTTGAAGGATGTAGTCCCAAAGAAGTTGATAATATCTTAATTCCAACAGCGGTAATTGTAGCGGCAACTTTTGTTTAACTAATACCAAATTCTTTGGCTACACAAACACAGCTTGCGCGGGCTAAAAAATTAAAGGACTGTGCCGGGGTAGCAACGTTTACCGTTAATTAGTCGAGACAGCAGCATACCTTTATCTGGAGTGAATCTCATTGGTAGAGTCAGAATTGTAACGATTGCGATCGCCTTTTGGTTTTGATTGAATTGCGATCGCGTAAGCCTGGCGGCACCGGAGGACTCAGCAGGCGCTCTGCGCCATCGCGCAGCGGCGGCTTCCGCATCGCTAGCAGAAAAATTGTATTTCCGACCCCGATTTCCGCATGACTTTAAGTACTATTGCTTATTGACAAATAATTGATGACCTTAACCTGTCACTAATCTAGTTAAAGCGACTATCGATACAATGGGCTTAAGCGAGGATGACCGGGAAATAGTTTTATCATAAATATGGCAAATTCTACTAATTTTAGTTGATTTAATAACTCTTTGACACCTATTATGGCTATCCTACTTGAATTAGAACCTGAAATTGAATCACGCTTGATGGCTCAAGCCGCAGCTCAAGGAACATCCGTTGAAGCGTTATTGAAAACTTTAGTCGAAAGCTTGCTCGCATCCTCATCGCAACTCACACCCCTCACACTATCACCTCAAGAACGAGCGGAAAGATTTGTAAATTGGGCTAGAAGCCACTCATCAATAAAAGCGCCACCTCTTTCAGATGATGCAATTAGCCGCGAAAGTATCTACACCAGAGAAGATGAAATGCTATGAGCTACCTGGTTGATACAAATGTTTTGTTGCGGAGTGCCCAAGAGACTCATTCGATGGATAAATCTTCCGTTCAAGCAGTGAGAATTTTGTTGGAGCAAGGGAAGAGGCTTTGCATCATACCGCAAAATTTGATTGAGTTTTGGGTGGTTGCAACTCGCCCAATAGAAGTTAATCGATTAGGTTTATCGGTTGCTGATGCTTTCAACGAACTAGAGCAACTTAAAAATTGTTTCGTGCTTCTACCAGATACAGCATCAATTTTTCCAGTTTGGGAAAGTCTCATCGCTAAATATAAAGTCACGGGGAAACCTTCTCATGATGCTCGATTAGTTGCGGCGATGATAGCTCATAATCTAACTCATCTGCTAACGTTTAACACAAGTGATTTTAGAAGGTTTTCTGAAATCACTGCACTTGACCCTCATAACATTTCGTAACAATGACTGTAATCAAGTGTGGCGAGCATAGTTTCAACTTCTCATCATTCATTTATCTGTCCTTCCAAGTCTCGCCAGCCTCACTGTTTATTCTTCATATTACTTGTTTGTGCTGGATACTGCTGTAACACCTGCTTAATATATTGCCCGGTATACGACCTGGGACTCTGCGCCACCTCTTCTGGGGTACCTACAGCAATCACCTCTCCCCCTTTGTCGCCGCCGTCTGGTCCCAAATCTACCAACCAATCAGCACAACGAATCACATCTAAATTGTGTTCAATCACTAAAATTGAATTGCCTTTATCTACCAAACGTTGCAACACATCTAATAACTTGTGGACATCATAAAAAGATAAACCTGTCGTGGGTTCATCTATTAAATAAAGTGTTTTACCTGTAGCGCGACGTGATAATTCTGTGGCTAATTTTATCCGCTGCGCTTCACCACCAGATAAGGTTGTTGCTGGTTGTCCCAGTTGAATATATCCTAATCCCACATCGACCAACGTTTGCAGTTTACTCACAGCTTTAGGAATGTTTGTAAAAAACTCCAAAGCTTCCTCAACTGTCATGTTGAGAACATCAGAAATAGACTTATCTTTGTACTTCACCTGCAAGGTTTCGCGGTTATATCTTGCACCTTTACAAACTTCGCATTGTACATAAACATCTGGCAAAAAGTTCATTTCAATGACATTCACGCCTTGTCCACTACAAGCTTCGCAACGTCCACCTTTGACGTTGAAGGAAAATTGCCCTGCTTTATAACCCCTTGCTTTTGCTTCAATTGTTGCTGTAAAAACTTCGCGAATAATATCAAAAACACCTGTATAAGTCGCTGGGTTAGAACGGGGCGTTCTCCCAATAGGTGATTGGTCAATGACAATGGCTTTGTCGATTGTATCCAATCCCTCAATTGCATCTATTTCTTTAGGGAAAGGAACTTTGCGGGTTAGCTGATGTTGCAGTGCGGGGTAGAGTAATTCATTAATGAGCGTAGATTTACCAGAACCAGAAACACCAGTAACCGCAACAAGTTTACCCAAAGGTATTTCTACATCTATATTTCTTAAGTTATTGCGACGGGCATTTTTGATGACTAAACTCCGTCCATTTCCGTCTCTGCGTGCGACTGGGGTTGTAATGACCCGCCTTCCTGACAAATATGCACCCGTCAGTGACTCTTCCGCTTTCAGCAACGCTTGCAAATCACCTTGGGCGACAATATTTCCGCCATGAATACCCGCATGAGGACCAATATCGACAAGATAGTCAGCAGCACGAATCGTTTCTTCATCATGCTCTACTACAATCAACGTATTACCCAAATCCCTTAATTTTGTTAAAGTTCGCAACAACCGCCCATTATCTCGTTGATGCAAACCAATACTTGGTTCATCCAAGACATACAAAACCCCAGTCAACCCAGAACCAATTTGAGTTGCTAAACGAATTCGTTGCGCTTCCCCACCCGAAAGCGTCATTGCCGGACGATCAAGCGTCAGATAATCTAATCCTACATCTAACAGAAATTGCAATCGCGCTCTAATTTCTCTGAGTACCAAATCGCCTATTTGCAACTGACGTTGGCTCAACTCTAACTTATCAATCCTCTCCCGACACTCTCGAATCGAAGCGCCAGTCAAATCCAAAATGCGGTACTGTCCCAACCGCACCGCCAACGCCTCCGGTTTTAACCGCTTCCCCTCACACACCGGACACGGCTGATCAACCAAATACTGTTCCAACTTTTGCTTAATTAACTCCGAACTCCCCTCATATTGCCTTTGCAACATAGGAAGAACCCCTCTAAATTCCTCCCTCTGCTTCCTCTGCGTCTCTGCGGTTCCATACAAAATCACCTCCCGCTGTTCCTCACTCAACTGACTCCACAGCGTCTGCAACTCAAAACCATACTCTTGCCCAAGCTTATACAATAACTCCAAATAATAAGAATTCTCCTTATCTGACCAAGGAGCGATCGCAGAATATACAGGCGCTTTCGGGTCAGGTACCACCAACTCTGGCGAAAACCTTCTTAAACTTCCAATACCATGACAGTGCGGACAAGCACCATAAGGAGAATTAAACGAAAACAAGCGCGGCGATAACTCTTCCATAACCGCCCCGTGTTCCGGACAAGCAAAGTTCTCCGAAAATACCAATTCTGAAGGTAATTCTTTTTCCTCTGTATCTTTTATTATCTCAATAACCGCAATTCCACTAGATTGTTTCAAACAAGTCGCAAGAGAATCAACCAAACGCTCCTGCATAGCAGCCTTTTTCACCAGACGGTCAATCACCACTTCAATAGTATGTGTGATATTTTTATCTAATTCAATCGCGTCAGAAAGTTCTCGCACCTCGCCGTCTACCCGAACACGGACAAAACCTTGAGAAGCTAAACTTGATAACAGCTTGTTATGAGTTCCTTTTTTACCGCGAACAACAGGTGCAAGAATTTGAAAACGGGTACGATCAGGAAGTTCTAGAATGCGATCGCACATTTGATCTATCGTTTGAGGGGCAATACAGCGATCGCATATCGGACAATGAGGTTCACCAGCCCGTCCAAACAACAATCGCAGATAATCGTAAATCTCCGTCACTGTCCCCACAGTGGAACGGGGGTTATGGGAAGTAGACTTTTGGTCAATGGAAATCGCTGGGCTTAAACCTTCTATCGCCTCCACATCAGGTTTTTCCACCTGTCCCAAGAATTGCCGTGCATACGCACTCAGGGATTCCACATAGCGACGTTGTCCTTCTGCGAAAATGGTGTCAAATGCTAGGGAAGATTTGCCAGAACCAGAAACACCAGTAAAGACAATCAGGCGATCGCGTGGCAGTTCTAAATCAATATTCTTGAGATTATGCTGCCTCGCACCGCGAATGCGGATTGTATTTTGGTTGTTGCTGGAGTTAGGAAGATGTCCATTTAAGGACGCGGCAATCTGCTGGCTATTTGACATATTACTAGGCTGAGAGAAAGCGGCAGGGGCGAAACAGTTCTTAATATTATCATTGTCACCTTTATCATGGTAGAACAATAGTACTGCAGAGCGTGATCATTCCACCCTTTCAAATCGCCGTCAGACTGCTTCTAAAAACCTATCCGAAGCTACAACCTAGCTTTGACGAACTTAACTTTGGATGACCGTGCCCTTAATCAAGTTCATAAGTAAAAGGATTATAAAATTCCACTGTGACGTTTTGGATATCCTTAACATTGCGGGTGATCAAAGTCAGATCGTGAACCTTGGCGGTAGCAGCCAGTAAGCCATCTACTGTAGAAACCGGGTTAGGAACATTGATTTTTCCCCACTCCTGGGCAATTGCTTGAGTAATTGGAAGGATACGGCTTTCGTAGCCAGTCACAATTGTCTTTAGCCAGGCATCTAGATCTACAGCAGCTTTTGGGTCACGTCGCCGAATTCTCTCAATTCCGCTCCTAATTTCGCCAATCACCAAGACGCTTAGAAAAATGTCTTGCTCGTCAACCTTTTCAAACCACCCCGCTACCCCAGGATGGCAACGCTTGCCCTTACGTAATTCCGACAGAATATTGGTATCGAGCAAGTAGCCCTTCACAAAGCAACCTCACGACCGCAATCTTCTATCCGGTCAAAGTCACTATCTTCGCCAACATCCGGCATCGATTGCAACAGTTGTTTCAGTGATGATTGAGAGGAGCGTTCAAGCAAAACTGCTTCCAAAATCGCCCGATGTTCAGCTTCAGCAGAACGACCATTTTGAGCGGCTCTGAGCTTCAGTCGGCGAACCACCTCTTCATCTAAGTTACGAACGATGAGCTGTGCCATAACTTTTTTCTCATGTTGCTAAAGAATTTCACTTTATGATAGCAATGATATCAAATTTTGATTTTCGATACTTTTTAAAGGTTCGGAGTTAGCAGCAAAGCAACGGCAACGGGCAGAACGATTGGCAGCCCAATTGCGAATGTAATATTTGTATCTCATCGTTAAAGACAAGCGCTCCATCCCCCAAAGGAAAGAGAGCGCCTAGAAACATCACATCTTTATGACTCAACCCACCTGCACAGTTAATCAAAACACCACCTGCGGCTACTTCCGGATGTTCCGCCACCACCATTAAGCTCAGAAGTCCGCCGATGGAGTTACCTATAAATATCGCAGGTTCTTGAATATGTGCTTTGCAAAAATCCTTGAGCAGTTCCACCCACACTTCCACAGTGTAATTTAACGGTGGCTTATCGGAACCACCAAACCCCAAAAGGTCAATAGCAAAGACTTGATAGCCAGCGGCTGCTAAAACGGGGATATTTTTCCGCCAATGTCCAATGGAAGCACCAAAGCCATGAACCAGTACTAGGGGGCGTCCAGTACCCATGACAGTGTACTGAATTTTGTAACCCTGCCAAGTCCAAAAGAGTTTTTCAAAGCTGGTTGTTGCTTGCTGCTGCGTAGTTACAGTCATTATTAAGATTCTTAAAGTATGTCCTCATATAGTCATTTTCTCTAATTTTCAGAGAATTAGGCACAAAATGCTATTGTTGAACCAGTTGCAGTTGGGTTAAGGTCTTTGCCCTAAGACGCTTTCTCCCAAGGAAGGGAAAATTTATATGCCAACCACCGACATTAGACTTCGGTTAGAACCAGGTCAAAAAGTTAGCTTACAACCTGTTTCTTGGGAAAGATTTGAAGAAATTCTGCTTGAGTTAGGACAAAAGCGGTCATCTCGAATTGCTTATGCCAATGGAATTTTAGAAATCATGGCTCCATTACCAGAGCATGAACGGTCAAAAGTTTTACTTGCAGATTTCGTAAAAACCCTGTTAAAAGTCCAGAAACGAGCATGGGAACCCCTTGGTTCGACGACCTTTAAGCGTCTGGGTATGACGGTAGGTATTGAACCAGATGATTGCTTTTACATCCAAAACTACAAAGCCGTGATAGGCAAGAATCGACTGGATTTAACAATAGATCCACCACCGGACTTAGCACTGGAAATTGATCTTACCTCCAGAACCAAACTTAATGCTTATGAAGCTTTGGGAGTCCCAGAGCTATGGATCTACGAAGATGGCAAGCTTAAAATTAATGTACTGCGAGAAGGCAAGTATGTTGAATCTCAGACAAGTCTGACATTTCCTAATGTAGAAGTTATTAAGATTATTCCACGGTTTATGCAACGTGCCAAAGAGGTTGGTGTCAGTCAGACTCTAGAAGAACTTGAGGTATTTGCTAGAGGTGGTGATAGTTAAAAACAGGATGTATTTTAATGCGTCACAACTTAATTATTCCAGCTTCATCGCTCCATTTCGACTTGCATTATCTTGCACGTAAATATCTCTAATTGGAAATGGAATTTTAATTCCTTCTTTCTGGTAGCGTTTGTGTAATTTCTTAATAAATAAATGTCTAGCCATGCGTTGGTCAAAAAATTCATTAACTCGCATATAAAGCGTAAAATTTATACTAAAGTCAGCAAACTCATGAAATCTTATATAAGGTTCATTTGCTATTAATTCAGGAGCAATTTCCTGCATAACTTCTTTAGCAACCTTTACAGTCACTCTTTCGACTTGCTCAAGATCGCTATCATAACCAACTCCTACATTCATCGTTAATGTGATTTCTTTAACTGGGAGATGATAATTCGTGAAAATAGCTGAGGCAAGCTTAGAATTTGGTACTATTATGACGTTATTAGAAAGCTCTTTTATAGTCGTATTGCGCCAAGTTATATCTGTAACGTAACCCTCATGATTTCCATCAGCTAGTTTAACGTAGTCTCCTGTTCTGACTTGCTTAGAAATAATTAAATAAAAACCAGAAAACAAATTTGCTAGTGTATCTTGAAGTGCTAAACCAACTGCTAAACCACCAACACCCAACGTTGTCAGTATTGGTGTAATTTCAATTCCTAGCGTCTGCAATAGGATTAATGTTCCTAAAACCAAAATGGCAATTTTAGCAACATTAGAAAGTAGTGATGCTGAAAGACCATCAGTTTTGCGAAAAAATAAATTTACAAACCCAGCCGTGAGTCTAGCAAAGACTACAGTAACTGTATATAAAAAAGCGCCTGTAATAATCTTCCTTAGAAATTCCCTAACATCCGGCTCAGGACCATAACTAATCATTGCACCATAGAACCCGGCAAGCACGCACCAAAAGAAGGGCATACGGTTCAATGAGCGAAAGATAATTTCACTTCCTGGAATTCGTCGGCTAGCAACAAACTTTTTCAGTCTTGTGAAGATAATTTTTTCGCTTATGATTCCACCAAGCAAGCCAGCCAGAATAAATACAAGTGGTAAAATCCAATGCATCATAAAACTTTTTTATTTTAGATTTTGGATTAGAGATTTAACGAATTTCTAGTATAATATCTCACAGCAAAAGATACCAGAATCCCAGCTAGAAGTGATTCGATAATTCCGTGAAAAGCGTTCTCAGCTTGTTTGCTATTGTCCTTGTTTGGTTCTGTCTTCCAACAAAACTTGCGTGAATCTGTGTCGGTTAAACTCGGGACTCGACGTAAAAAACTGCTCACTTGTTCCCAAGTTCACTCATAGTAGGAACGAGAAAATATCTTTTGACATACTTAGGGTCTTGGCGGTTCAAAATAAATAACATGGACTTGCCAATTGTTTATCACCCCGATTATGTTGCCCCACTACCCGAAGGTCATCGCTTCCCGATGCCAAAATTTAGGCAACTCTACGAACTGCTCCTAGCAGATAACGTAGCGCAAAAAGACCAATTTTACACACCTACACGCCCATCACAAGAGTTGATACAGTTAGTTCACACCCCAGAGTACGTTCAAGCTTACTGTAACGGCACTCTCGATGCCAAAGCACAGCGACGCATTGGATTACCTTGGAGTTCAGCACTAGTAAATCGTACCTGTGTAGCAGTTGGTGGTACTATTCTCACTGCTCAATTAGCACTAAAGCACGGTTTAGCTTGCAATACTGCTGGCGGTACTCATCATGCTTTTCCCAGTTATGGATCTGGTTTTTGTATTTTCAATGATTTGGCGATCGCCTCGCGCGTCTTACAAAAACTCGGACTTGTCCAAAAAATCCTGATTGTGGACTTGGATGTCCATCAAGGGGATGGCACTGCTTTTATCTTCCAACACGATGACAGTGTTTTCACCTTCTCCATGCACTGCGAAGTCAATTTCCCTGGCACAAAGCAAAAAAGCGATTTGGATGTTCCCTTGCCTGTGGGAATGGAAGATGACGCCTATCTGCAAACTTTAGCAAATTACCTACCACATTTGCTTTTGGATGTCAAGCCAGATTTCATTTTCTACGATGCTGGTGTTGATCCCCACATAGGCGATCGCCTGGGAAAATTAGCCCTAACTGATACAGGCATCTTTCGCCGAGAAATGCAGGTTTTGAGTACTTGTATTGCCGCAGGATACCCTGTTGCTTGCGTCATTGGCGGCGGTTATGCTGATGACATGAAATCTCTTGTTTATCGTCACTCCCTAGTGCATCGCGCTGCCAGTCAAGTTTATCAGCAATACAGACTTTGATATAGTAGAAATCTTGCATACAGTCAATGTTTTTGAAATGAAACCACAGATAAACACCGATAACACCGATAAATATCTGTGTCCATCTGTGTCCATCTGTGGTTCAAAAATTCATAAATCGTATTTTTGTAAAAAATCTATTTAAGTAAAACTAAACTTGGAAAATGTGGGCAAGGGCAACAGTGGATGAACAACGGCAAAGTTAGAATTTACGAACTATCAAAGGAATTGAAGTTGGATAACAAAAAGCTATTAGCAATTTGTGACCAACTTAACATTGCGGCTAAAAGTCAGAGCAGCACAATATCTGAATTTGAAGCAGAACGCATTCGTAAAGCCACAAAGAAACGAGTTCCTAACGTTGCGACCTCTTCCCCAACAAATTCCTTAAATATTAAAACAGACTCCGAAAATTGGGGCTATGTGTTAGTAGGTTCGACAATTGATAAATTAATCCGCAATTTTGACGGTGAAGCTGCCCTAGAATCATATCCGGAATTTCGAGAGCGGCGAGAGCGTGCCAACGAGTTAATGTTTGAATGTGTCGGTCGAAAGCCTTGCCTATTTTATGTTCGTCGCAGAGGTGCTGGCAAAGAGCCAAAAGAAGAAATTTGGGACTTGACAATAGCAACAGACTCAAATGTTCAATTACCCATAAGACTTAAGAAGCTAGGAAAAACGTTAGGATTCAGAGCAGCTGTACAACAAAATGGATACGGCGGTTTAAAGATACTGTCGGTTCAGTTACTACAACTTTCACGGGGACACGCCGATGGCTATGCTATCCCTTGTCGCTTGTGTCTGCTACCCGATCACGAACATCATCTCGGCATTCCGCCACAGGCATTGGCACGCATCGCAGCTATGCCAGCCTGCGGTGACTATGTACCCACAGAAGATCAGCTCAAAGCTTGGAAAGCGTTTTTGCAGATTGAGGAAAACATTGCTAAGGCACGTCAGTTTTGTGTGCGTTACTTGGCTCATAATTATAGCTCCAGAAGGCGGATCAGTTTTGAAATTGATGTCGCTTCAGCCACCCTTGACGGTTCTCCTGAAAATTCTTTGGGTGTGCAAAACTTCTGGGAACGGGCAAAACGGGCAAGAAATGAAGAACTGAAACTTTTTGAGACTGCACCCACAGGAAAAAACTGGCAGAACAGCCGCCAACTTGGGTCTGTTGAAGAAATTGACCCCAACCGATGCATAATCAGCATTAGGCTAGAACGCGACTTAGCTGAATACATCGCAGCGGGACGTTATCAGCTGCCAACCACTGGATTTTTGTGTTTTGAAGCAGTTGGTGACATCCAACAAATTCAGCGTAAGAAAAAAGCCTTAGACGATTTGAATAATGGTTACACCCAAAATCCCTACTTGGGTAACTTTTTATTCGAGGCTTCCCAAGCAAGACCGATTCAAAAAACTGTCGAACTTCGACCAGAAGATATGTTATTATCTTCCGCTAATCCTGGTCAAAAAGCAGCAGTGGAAACGGTGCTTGCAGCCGAGGATCTTGTTCTGATTCAAGGTCCTCCAGGTACAGGTAAAACGACTGTGATTGCCGAGATTTGCTATCAAGTTGCTCTTCGGGGTGGACGCACTCTCATTGCTTCTCAAGCAAATTTAGCAGTTGATAATGCCCTGAGTCGGTTAGTTCACAACCCAGTCATTCGGGCTGTGCGAAAAGGACGACCTGAGAAAGTTGGCGAAGAAGGACAGCCATTTTTAGAAGACCAAGTGATTGGCACATGGCTACAAAATACCGCTAGTGATTGCGAAAATAATCTCAGCCAACGCCTTGAAAATGTAAAGATTTTGCGTCAATTGTTGACATCATCAGAACGATTTACAGCTTACCTCAAAGCAGAAGAAGAATTTTATAATACACAACAAGAATTTAACAAAACCAAAGCAAGTTTAGAGGCAAACTGTAAAAATCAAGAAACAGCCTACAAGAAAACCGAAGCGCAGAAAAATGACGTTGAACCTCTAATAGCAAAGTTGGAGGAACTGCTAAACGCTGCACCGAACGTCAACTGGGAAGACCCAGAAGTAACAGATTTTTTACCACTTCTTAAACCCTATACAGAAGGAAACAGTACAGTAGAAAAATTTTTAGCAGATGTTCGTACAGCCATCAAATATACTGATGAACTTGGCTTTGTTCGCCCTAAGCGTGGTGCATTTGGATTGGCGGTTTGGTTGCGTGATACTATAGCAGATATATCTGAATTTAAAACAGCATTAAGTTATGCTCAAGAGGCAACTGTAGCCATGTCGGAGGTAGCCGCATCGGTGCAGGTATTTAGACAGAATTCTAGTTATTTAAATCAGCTACAAACAGATTATCAACAATTTCTTACCAAGCAGCAAAACTTACAACAAACAATAGAAATCTGGGAAAACCGCAAACGAGAAATAGATTATATTATTACAGCAGTTAGGGAATGGAAGTCTACAGCATTTTCTCTTCTGTATCATGTATTGAACGATTGCCATAAATCTGGGGAACCATTAACAGACAATTTAGTGGACTTACCACTAGGTTTGTTGATGTTTGCGAACACATTAAAATTAGAAATTGTACCAAAAGGTTATACACTTAACCTACCAGAGTGGGAGCTATTGGCAAAGGCGATCGCTTATGAAATAGAAGGCGGTTTTATTGACCGACGCGGTAAGCAGTATAATTTTAGTTATTTTTTACAACAAAGTTTGAGTCAAACTCCAATGATGCTGTCAACAAGCGATCGCGCTGAATGGCAAGAATACCAACAGTTTAATAACTATAAACAACTCAATCCTAGTCAGCGAAAATTGCTGGTTGAAAATACACAGTTTTTTCTGGTGAGAATGCAGCAAAAGTATGGTGCATCATGGGAATTCAATAACATTGAGTCTACTCTCACCCGCATTACACAAGAATTGTTCGATAGCATCCTGAAAAATGCACGTCAATGCGTTTTACAAGTCAAAACGGAAACCGAACAACAACTTCAAAATTTACAAATACAACTTAATGAACTTCAAAAACATGGAATTACCCAAGAGCAAATATCTGCCAATCAATCTGAGATAGAAAGAGTCAGACAAGATGGTAGTTTGAAACTTGAACGAGTTATGAATATTCTGCAAGGTCTGATTCGGCAGCAACACTTACCTCCTCAATTACGCATTCTAGCGGAAGAATATCTTGCCAAGCAATCAAAGATTTGGGAACAGCCCCAAGAATTTTCAAAGCAAGTGGATTATTGGGAAAATGGCATAAATCAGCTTGAAACCTTAATTTCATCATTAGAACCTTTTGCTGTACTGGAAAATATCAAAAACTCTCTGCATAAGCATCTCTCACGGCTAAAAGAAGAAAACACAATTTCTCTACAGCAACTTGAAGAATTAGAAATAAAACTACGCGAATTACATCAAAAATTACAACCACAGCTATCAGAAAATTTAAGTTCAGAGCGAAACTGGTGGCAGACTGCATGGCAAGCAATACCTGATAAATTTAAGCCTGAAATTATTACTAGAGACTTGTTTAATATAGACTTTTTACACACCGTCAAAACTCAGTTTGAATCTTGGCAACAGCAACTCCAAAATGAAGAAACTTATCTCAATCGATATCAGAACTTTGTGCAAGATTGGATTCAAAAACTACGCAACCCCTCAGAGGGCGATCGCAACGATTTGAGGCGAATTTACCTAGATAACGCCAACGTCGTCGGTATCACCTGTGTTCAAGCAGCAAATCGAGAATTTTCTGAAGAATTCAAAAACTTTGATGTCGTCATCATTGATGAGGTGAGTAAGTGTACTCCACCAGAATTACTCATCCCAGCTTTGAAAGGCAAAAAGTTAGTCATGGTTGGCGACCATCGACAATTACCACCCATGCTTGATACTAGCACTTTAGAAGAAGTTGCTCAAGAAATTAGTAGTACACGAGAAGAACTGCAATTCTTAGAAGAATCACTTTTCAAAAGCCAGTTTGAAGCTGCTGATGAAAGCATCAAACAGATGCTGACTACACAATATCGAATGCACCCCTTTATCATGGGGGCAATTAATCAGTTTTATGACGGCAAACTCGAATGTGGTATTTTACAGCCTGACACGAAACGCGCACATAATTTGGCAGGCAAAATAATTCAAAAAGACCACCATATTCTCTGGGTAAAAATGCCAGCAGAAAATGATTTTCAAGAGCAACGTGAAGGAACTTCATTCTTTAATATTCAGGAAATTGATGCTATTGAACTCTTGTGTCAGCAGATGGAGAATGCTTGGGCTGCTAGAGTTGCTAATGGTGAACCTAAAAAAGAAATTGCCGTAATTACATTTTATGGCGCTCAACTTAGAAAAATTGATGAGCGCCTGCAATCTGAACTTTATCCTTCTTTGCAAATTCGTACGGGAACTGTTGACCGATTTCAAGGTATGGAAAGACCTGTTGTCATTGTTAGTATGGTTCGTAACAATAATAAGGGAGATGTGGGTTTTGCCAAGAAGCCAGAAAGGGTTAACGTTGCTTTTTCCCGCGCACAAGAACTCCTGATAATTGTGGGTTGTCACGATTTATTTACCCGTCAAACAGGCAAAATTGGAAGTATGTACTCAGAAGTTTCCAACATTGTACATCGTCATGGAGGTTTAGTTGATGTTTCTCGCGTCTTCTGCTAAACCTATTGATAATAATCTCAGAGATTTAGTAAATGAAATTGAAGCACAAAACCCTGGTTTATCGGTTTTAGCAGCGCGTCAATTCCGCTATAGTTTGTGTCAAACTCATGTAGAAGTCACTATCAGGGAATCCCGCCAGTTCAATGTACTCGAAGAGTTTATCATCCGGGCTGGTGTTGAATTGGACTCTCCGCCAACAGCAGATGAATTAGCATCTATACTTGGGCTTGATCCTGTATTCGTCCGAAGTACTATTGCGACTCTTCAGAAGTTACAAACTCTCGAAGTGACATCACCAATTACAGTCACTCCTGAAGGGCGTTTATTTTATGAAAAAGGAACTGTACCACAGCCCCCATACTCAGAAAAACTTTATGCTGTTGTAGATCCCTTGGGCGAAAAGCTTACCTTTGCCTCTGAACCATTTAATGATGAACCAGTGATCTTGCCTAATTTGGCAGACTTTGTCACCATTGATAATATAATTGTTGATATTTCTTCCTTATCGCTTGAAGAATTACAACAAAGTATTCAAGCTTCAGGCTTACCACTTCATGCACCAGAAGATGGAAAAATCGTCAGTTCCTATAAGGTAATAGCTTCTAGCAAAAAAAAATGGAAAACTATATCGCTTTTCCTTATTTTTGATGCATTTGAAGATAAGTTGAACATCCAACTCAGAAAGGGAAAGCAAATTTTAAAGTCAGAACCAAACTGGCTAGAATCACTGCAAGCTGAAGGGAAAGTTTCTTTGCAAGCATTATGTGAATTGTCAGACGAAACTATCACTTTTCAGCGCAAATCAACTTTGAATCAGAAAAACACAGAAATTGAGGCTAGACTGGAAAAGATTGCTCAAAAGGCGCTGGAAACTGCAAGACTTGCAAGTGCAGAACAGAAAAAAATCAACTCGTCACGTGCAGTTGTACAGTTACGCGATGGACAAATTCCTCAAGCTTTCTCAGAAGTTTTAAATTCGGCACAGCATCAGATTCTTATTTATTCTCCTTGGGTAAATCAGGCAATTGTAGACGAACAATTTCTTCAGTCGCTGCAAAAATTGGTGAATCGTGGCGTTTGGATTGTGATTGGACATGGAATTGCCCAGCGACAAGAAGATGAAGAAAAACCAATATCAAGACAAGTGGAGGAAAAACTTCGAGGAGTGAAAACGCCTGATGGCTTACCAGGTATACAGGTTTTTTGGTTAGGAAATTCCCATATCAAAGAAGTCATAGTTGATGGGAAAATCTATCTTTGTGGAGTTCATGATTGGCTGTGTTATGGCGACGATTATTTACCACGAGGCGAATCGGTTTATAAAGTCACAATTCCTGATCAAGTTCAAGAAGCCTATGAATTTCTCGCCGATCGCTTCCAAAACCATGCTGAAAAATTGTGGAACAATGCTGTACAAAACCGTGATACTCAACTAGCTGTAGATACTCTGTGCTTGTGGGGTGCTATAGGTATGGAAGAAATGGCACTCACAGTGATACAGGAAAATAACTGGCTAGAACTTCTTCCAGTGTGGCTGAATGTTGTATGTCACGGGCTAAAGTCGAAAAAGGTATCAGGTTCAGCAAGTTTTAGAACTGCACTTTCTTTGCTGGATCAGGTATCCACAGAAGCGGCTTTTATTGAGTCATTGCGTCAGGGATGGCGTAGAGTTATGGGCGCGATCGCCACTAACAATCCTCAGCAGGCTTTAAACTTACTCAGCGAGCAAGTGTGGGCGCAGTTTGTACGTCTCAGCATTACCCAATCACCTGTCAATACCCCTGAGGAATTTATAGCGGCACATACTCGATCTCAAAATATGCCTAAACAATCTCAAAAGCGCAAAACGAATAAATAGAGCTTTTGCATAAAGATTATTTTGTCTCGCGCAGAGGCGCAAAGGTGAGCCAGCGCTGCAGGAGGGTTTCCCGACCCAGGCGACTGGCGTCGCAAAGAAGAACAGCAAGAAAATTAGTTTTGCAATAGTAGAACTTACGCAAAAACCTCTCAAACTCTTATTTCTCTGTGTCCTCTGCGTCCTCTGCGGTTTGTTTTCCGTAACCTTTGCGTAAGTCCTAAAGAGTTTTAATCAATTGCAGTCAAAAGTCAAGACTTAGGAGTTAAAAATTATTCTGTCTCTCACCCCATTCCCCTACTCCCTTTGCCAACTGTTAATTAACTCTAACGTCACAAGCAGAATTTCGTCGCCTTCGATACAATCTATGAAGTAAGGAGAGCCGAGGAGAAGAAACTGGTGCTATTGAAAGGCTTTGAAATTGAGATGTACACTGGCACCCCTAGTGGTGATATCGTCGGACTCTCCGACAAAATAGTTACGTCTTTAGATGGATTTTTCTGGGAGCCAGATAACCGAAACGTAGAATACACAACTGCACCAGAACGAAATTACGACCAGCTTTTATGTGCTTTGCTGCGTCCTCGGCTGAAATTGCGAAAGTTTATTCAGCAATTGGGCGATTACACGTTGATTCCAGGAAGCACTCTGTCGTTAGGTGGGAGCGATCGCTTTTTTCGCTCTGACCCAACAAACCCTTATCATGCCTATATTGAACAAACATACGGCACCAAGGTCGTGACAGCCAGCGTTCACATCAATGTCGGTATCAGCGATCCAGAAGTTTTAATGCGGGCGTGTCGGCTGATCAGGGTAGAAGCGCCTTTGTTCCTTGCCTTGAGTGCTTCGTCTCCCTTTCTCAATGGCAAAGCAACCGGCTATCATTCCACACGCTGGAGTGTTTTTCCCCAAACGCCTTCTCAAGTGCCGTTATTTGAAAGCCATGCCCACCATATTGATTGGGTGGAAAAGCAGCTGGCGAACCGGACGATGCAAAATGTTCGTCACCTTTGGGTATCAGTGCGCCCAAATGGCGATCGCCGCCCATATGACTTAAATCGCCTAGAACTGCGAATTTGCGATTTGGTCATAGATCCAATTGCTTTACTGGCGATTACAGCTTTATTAGAGGCGCGTATTCAGCAACTTATCGATAATCCTGACCTCGATCCGTTAACTCAAAGTACGTTCTCCCCAGATCAACTCGTTTCCCTCACTTATGCCAACGAAGCTGCAGCCGCGACTTCTAGTCTCGATGCTCAACTTAAGCATTGGCAAGATGGCAGAAGTATTTTAGCGAGAGATTGGATTGCCGAAATGTATCAAGAAGTTTGGGCGATCGCCAAGCAGCAGGGCTTCGCTTGTTTCCTTTCACCACTGCAAAAAATCCTGCGCGAAGGTAATGAAGCTCAAGGGTGGCTGCAACTGCACGCACTCGGTTTAAGTCCAAGACACGTTCTCACTCAAGCGATTCGTGCAACACGAGAACGCGAAATCGAACTCGAAGATAAATTGTGTTCGCTCGTTGCTTAATCTCAAGTCGTTCATCACCACTTAGCAACAACACATATTTTGCAAAGCGCAGTGTTGTGTGATGCAAGTATACAGCATTTAAAAAATCGTTACATATCTCAGAGGATCTCTCAGATATTCTGAGATATATTTCATGTCTATTTTAAATTTCTAATCAATCGCTTGAGGCAAACAATATTAAGAAAATCTATAAATGACCTCTGCCTGAAGATAGATTTGAAAAAAACCATAAATTGCTTATTTGAACATATTTATTCCTCCCGCAAATGCCGCAGGTCGTTTTAGTTAACCCGCTTATTCCCCCAAATACAGGTAATATTGCTCGCACTTGTGCTGCCACAAGCACGGAATTACATTTAGTAGGACCTTTGGGGTTTGAAATTAGCGATCGCTACCTCAAAAGAGCCGGCTTAGATTACTGGCCGTATGTGAAGTTGCACTATCACGAATCTTTGGAAGCTTTTAAGTTGATACATCAGGTGCGTGGCGGAAGATGGTTAGGTTTTAGTGTGAAAGGCACGACGAAGCACGTGGATTTTCAGTTTCAACCTGATGACTGGTTACTATTTGGTAGTGAAACGACTGGCTTACCACCTGAGGTTATATCAGCTTGTGATGCTACACTTTACATTGCCATGAGCGAACCGAATGTTCGTAGCTTAAATCTTTCTGTGAGTGTGGCAGTAGGTTTGTTTGAAGCTCGCCGTCAATTAGGGTATTAAACCCGAAGGAAGAAGGCGGTGAGTGGGGGATTTTAACCACAGACATAATTGTAGAGTTTCTGGGGACTGGCGACTGGGGACTGGCGACTGGGGACTGGCGACTGGGGACTGGCGACTGGGGACTGGCGACTGGGGACTGGCGACTGGGGACTGG
>JXCB02000023.1:1084650-1092897 GCA_000828075.3 Tolypothrix campylonemoides VB511288
GACTGGGAAGATGTTCAAAATTCCTTTTGGCGGGGTTTGAATCCCCGTCCATAATCCGTCACTACCAAGGATCCCTAATCTCCAATCCCCAATCCCCAATTTAAGCTGTTTCCCCCCTTTGTTTAGAAGGAAGAACACCTTCTTCCTCCTTATACGCCATAGCCTTTTTTGTACATCTACTGAGATGAGAAATAAAAATTCTGACTTGATAATTGCGGTTCCATCCGAAAAATTTTCTTTGGTTTTCTCAGGATTACTGATTTATCTTATACACTATTTATGATACCCATAGTAAAATCTAAGGAGAATTACTGAAGACTAAAGATATGTTTATATAAGAAATTTATATATATGATGTGAGAAACAACCAAAATTGAATGATAGATTTTCGTAAATTTCGATTTTCTCTTAATTGGGGAACAAAAACGTTCTGAGTCAGTCAAATCAGGAGTTTAAGCCATTTAGAACCCGGGTGTCATTTTAATCTTGGCTAGAAGAAACTGCGAGTTAACACGGTTGTTTTTTAAGGAATAATCAACGTAAAGTCTCGTGTGGATAAGACGGATGGGATAGAAAAACTTTGAAGATATCTACAGCAGGGTGTAGTGCTAGAACGCTCTAAGTCGTAGTATTTCATTGCCCAAAGCAATACAAGACTTGGCAAAAGTGTGATTGTCAGTCGGAAGTGCTAAAGCGACTAGGGCTTTAAAGTGTAAAGAAGAAAACTTATCTGATGTAAGAGCTTTAAGGTGTGAGGTGTGAACAGGACAAGCCAACGCGTAAATTTAATTTTTAATAAATTAATGCTGTGAACTTGTCTAAATCAGAGAACCAGGTTAATCTTGCCTAAGTATCTCTGATAGGTGTGATCTTGATCTATTCTTGATAGTGATCTAAATCATTGACTAGTATCAGACTGAAAATTTGAGGTCAGTTAAGCGCTAGTGATCATAGGAGGTCGTCTTTGAAACGAGCATTGAAGAAGAAAGTGAAAGCTGAGTTGGACAAAACCCTAGGCGATGATGCTCCGGTGGAACATATAGACATGGTTAGTCCAAGGGTTAACTCTTGCCGAGTGCCAACAACAGCCGCGATGATTGGCTTGGCAATATCAATGGGAGCAACCAGCGTTTTGGTGACTCGACAAAGCGACCAAGCCGCAGCAGCAGAAGCGTTGGGTAACCAAAATACAGCTTCAACGGTTCCTGCTTCTGACGCTGAAGTGAAATATACTTCCAGAAAAAAACTCAAGTTGCCAGTCGTCTCATCAGTAAGTGTGCCTGAAAGTCCTGCTATAGTTGAACCAACAGCAATTTCACAGGTACCCGCGCTGAGAGCGAAATGGCAAGTTGCGGCAAGCAGGATGTCTGTCCCAGCCTCTGCACCAGTGGTAGTTCCAAGTTCGCCCAAAGGAGCAGAGGAACAAAGCATTGCCTGGGAAAAAGCCAACGTGCAGCAGTCCAAAAAGCTAGGAGTACAAACACTCTCTCATGCTGATGGTATGGCTGGTGTGCAAAACGTGTCCTCGGTGTCTGCTGAACCAAAAACAGCAGAAGCAAACAACACACTGGATCCGGAAGTCAATGCTCAATTGAAAGCGCAGCAAGAATATGCGCTCAACAGATTACAAGAAAAATCGAACAGTTTAAGAAAGAGTCTGGCTGATTGGCGATCTAAGGAAACCAAAGATTTATCACAACAAGCAGTGACTCGGTTCGCACAGCCAATGACTGTGGCTGAACAAATGCAAAAGACAAGCACAAGTATCACTGCTAGTCAACAGTTGGAAACAAACAGCGATGTCAGCAGAACAAAGCTTGTGTCGAAGTTAAAGCAAAGGTTAGAGGCGCAGGTGTCACCAGCGCCAATGCCAACAGCCGCACCAGCAACAGCTGCAGTTGTAGCGCCCACCACACAGGCGAGTGCGATAACACACGAAGTTAAGCCTGGAGAAACACTAGCGGCGATCGCCAACCATTACGGAATTTCAGTCTCACAACTACTCAAAGCGAATAATCTCAGCAATCCCTATCAGCTGCAAATCAACCAAAAACTGTCCGTTCCCGTGACTGAGAACCGCAGTACTACCCAGCCAATCGCAGCTAGTGGTACTACCAACGTTCGCGAAATCAGTACCAGCTCAGTCATTGGCAACAACAGCAGTGTCACTGTCCCTACACCAGTACTTACGGACAAACAGTTTCAAACCTACATTGAATCAACTACTGCTAACTCAGCAGAAAATACTATTACAACTTCCCAAACGACCTCTGGTGTCACATCTTATAGTGCTAATGGTGTTGGTGGTGATGCCCCAGTGCCAAAAGTTTTTACAGAAATTCAATTAGCAAACAAACCACCTGCTACGACAACAAAACAAGTAAAAAATAGTCAACGTCTGCGCAGCTTACAAGCGGAAATTGAGAAATTGCGGGAGAAATACCGCTCTCAAGAGGCTGGTAACATTGTTGTTCCAGAGAGTTCCCAAACCAATGATGCCTCTGTCACAGTTCCCGTTTCCAATCAAAATGATGCAGCTGTGCAAATAGCTGTGCCAAAACCAAATGACACAGCAGTGCAGATGCCTGTCACTGGATCGAACAATGCTCCTATACAAATACCCGTTCCTAGACCGATAGGAACCAACAACTATAATACCAAACCAGGCAAGCCTATATACCGTGCTAAAAGACCTGCAAACGAACCAATGAATCCAGAACTGCTACCACCTAATCAAACAGTAGCAGCACCTTCAATGGGTAATGACGCCTCACGTTCACTCGGTTCTTTACAGGGATCAGCTGTTTCTCCACAGTTACCGCCTTTAGCAGCGGTGGATAGATACCTGCCTAGAATGATTGACGAGAATACACCTCCCCCGTCTACCTCGTCCACAGGTTATATTTGGCCTGCGAAGGGTACCCTCACCTCTGGTTATGGTTGGCGCTGGGGAAGAATGCACAAAGGAATTGACATTGCTAACTCAACTGGTACACCGATTTACGCAGTAGCTGACGGTATCGTAGAAAAGGCAGGCTGGAACAGTGGTGGCTATGGCAACCTTGTGGACATCCGCCATCCTGATGGCAGCATGACTCGCTATGGTCACAACAGCAAGCTTTTGGTGCAGGCTGGTCAACAGGTACAGCAAGGTCAAACAATTGCTTTAATGGGTAGCACTGGCTTTAGCACTGGTCCGCACACCCATTTTGAAATCCATCCGTCTGGCAAAGGCGCAGTCAACCCAATAGCCTTTCTGCCAGCAGTAGCACGCCTGTAATCGGTGGCTATCTGTCACTCAATGATTGCTTATTCTTTGGAGGGAGAGCAACTCCCTCTTTTGCTTTTTTTGGGTGTAGGCACACTAAGAACCAGCTCTCTAAGAGATTACCCAGTCTTACTCAAAAGTTCAGCTTTGACTTCAAAATTTTTGTATGCTATATTAGGAAGACGAAAAAATGTTTGGCTCAGTAGCTCAGTAGGTTAGAGCACGGGACTCATAAGCCTGGGGTCGTTGGTTCGAATCCGACCTGAGCCACTTACTAACCAAAAATAAAGAAAATCAAAAATAAAGAAAGAAAAAAGAAGACTGAAGAAATAGTTTTTTCTTCGTTCTTCTTTTTTGATTATTTTATTTTTACGTGGCGAATAACCTCGGCAACAGACCAAGCTTGAGCTATGGCCCCTCTGGGTGTGTGCGGTTGATCACCATCAAAAATTTCGGAAATAGAGCCAATACAAGCATCCGATAAAAAGTGTTCTAGTAAGGGTTGCCAATCAAAGGGTAATGGTTGTTCAGGGTAAAAACGTTCCCAAGCACGGATGAAAGGACCAATCAACCAACTCCAGACTGTACCTTGGTGATAAGCGCGATCGCGTTTTTCAGAGTTGCCGTTATATTTGCCAATATATTCTGGATCTGTTGGAGCGAGACTACGAAGACCAAAAGGAGTGAGCAAGGAAGAACGAGCTAGGTCAAGAACATTTTGCCCTTGCTTTTGAGAGAACGCACAATGGGACAGCGAAAGTGCCAAAACTGCATTTGGACGAATCTGAGAGTTTCGACGATCGTCTGGTTCAATCGTGTCGTACAAGTAGCCCAGTTGAGGATTCCAGAACTGTTGCATAGAAGCTTTCACTTGTTGTGCTAGCTGAGCGTAGCGCAAAGCCTGCTTAGCAAAACGTCCTGGATCAGCAACCACTTCCTGTTCGCTCAAAATTTCTGCCCATCGACTTGCCCAACATAAAGCGGAATACCACAAAGCGTTAATTTCCACTGGCTTACCACGACGGGGAGTCACAGGCTGTCCTTCTACTACCGCATCCATCCAGGTAAGAGCTACACCAGGAGCATACCAACCAATGAGTCCATCGGTAGCGTCAAGCTGTATATTGTAGCGCGTGCCTCCAAGAAAAGCTTTGTAAATTTGCTGCACCACTGGATATTGCTCTGCCAAAAACTCCCAGTCTTGAGTGGCTTCTAAGTAAAGCCCTAAAGTTTCAAACCACCATAGCGCTGCATCAATACTGTTATAAAAGGGTTCGCCACCAATGTCAGGAAATGCATTGGGAATTAAACCATGACGACAGTAACGCCCAAAGGTGTGTAGCAGTCCTTTCGCCAAGTCAAAGCGCTGCGGAACCAGCGCCAACCCTGGTAAGGCAATCAAGGTATCGCGCCCCCAGTCATTAAACCAGTGGTATCCAGCAATCACAGTCGGACCAGCAATAGAAGCACGATAAACAACAAACTGATCCGCTGCTTGCAGGAGTCGTCGCCAAAGGGGGGATGAGGGGGATGAGGGAGTGAGGGAGTGAGGGAGTGAGGGTTCGGAGGGAGAGGAGGGGGATGAGGGTTCGGAGGGAAAGGAGGAGGATGAGGGTTCGGAGGGAGATGAGGAGGAATTCCAAATTTTGAATTTTGAATTTTGAATTTTGAATTGATTTGTCCCCGTGTCCTCCCTGATTCCCCACCCAAAAACTTGAGACAGACGCTCTTGCTCTGCTTCTACAGCTTCTGCAAAGGTTTCTGAGGTCAAGGGAGTTTGCAGCTCACTAGGAAAACCCACCCGCGCTTCTAGAGTCACTGCGTCTCCTGGTTTGAGGGTGAGTGTTATGTAACCAGGGCTATACAGGTCTTCGCGATCGCCCAACCCCCGCAAACTTTCTTCTCTTAATCCGTAATTCCAGTACCAAACCGTGTCTGGTTGATACTCTCCTTGCGTCCAGCGCAAGTGCCAAGGTGTTCCAAAGTTGTGAGAACTTATTGCTTGCAGGCAAACTTGCTGTTGTCCCAGCAGTTGCGAGAACTGTAATTCTGGAAGGACTTTTTGTTGATGGTGAAAATCGCGATCGCCTATGAGCAATCGCAGCCTCAAGGTAGCTACATCTGTACCTTCATAACGATACTGAACCAAAATCCGATGACAGAAAGAAGACCCGGAGAACGGGGGAAGTCCCTTGTCTCCTTGTCCTTCCTCCACCAATCCATACGGCATCATTAAAAGCCTACTCAACTGCCACTCATCCTCACCCCAAATCCATTTTGGAACTGGGTTAATATCAAAAGAGCGCAGCTGTTGGTAACCTTTTGGCTCTATCTGTCCACTACCCCACAAATTTGTTCCTAGTGCTATAACTCGATCTGGTAATTCTAGGCTAGCTTCTAAGTGCGAAAGCAGCAGAGTACGTCCAGAAGGCGGGCTAGTCGCGGCAAACAACCACCCGTGGTAAGTGCGAGTCCTGACATCAGAAACTGTACCACTGGCAAAACTTCCTAAGCCATTGGTTAATAGCCATTCTCTTGTATCTAAATCCACCATTTGCTACTCAAAATCGTTATGAGTATGATATAGTCGTAACGGATCGTAATTAAACTGTGAGTTCAGCCCTACAGGTGGTGAGACCAGTGGTGTCCCCCCTGCGCAGGAGCTGAGTGCCAAAAGCACACGCACTCGCGTTCGCTAACGCATGATTGCGTGCGCTTTACGCATACCCGAAGGGTGATGACGAGGACGGGTGAGATTTACCTGACCCGAACTCCAACGCTACTAGATTGATATAAGTTGAAGGAGAATTAGGTTAATGCCTCTGTCTTACTCATCAGAAGGATGCCTCCGTGTAGGTCAACAGGCTCCCGATTTTACAGCAACCGCTGTGGTAGATCAGGAATTTAAAACCATTAAACTTTCCGACTATCGCGGCAAGTATGTGGTACTGTTTTTCTATCCTTTAGACTTTACCTTTGTTTGTCCCACTGAAATCACAGCCTTTAGCGATCGCTACGAAGAATTTAAAAATATTAACACTGAAATCCTCGGTGTTTCCGTTGACAGTGAGTTTTCTCACTTGGCATGGATTCAATCAGATCGCAAGTCTGGTGGAGTGGGCGACCTCAACTACCCCTTAGTTTCTGACATCAAGAAAGAGATCAGCGCAGCTTACAATGTGCTTGATCCAGCAGCTGGGGTTGCCTTGCGCGGTTTGTTCCTCATTGACAAAGAGGGTGTCATACAGCACGCTACCATCAACAACCTAGCTTTTGGTCGCAACGTTGATGAAACCCTACGAACTTTGCAAGCCATTCAATATGTTCAGTCCCATCCGGACGAAGTTTGTCCTGCTGGCTGGCAACCTGGGGATCAGACAATGGTTCCCGATCCCGTGAAGTCCAAAGTTTACTTCGCTGCTGTTTAGGTTTCAAAGGTAGTAAGTTTGTAGTAGCGCTTAAGCGCTATTACAAGCTGACTTAAACTTCACAGATAAACACAGATAAATCAAATTCGTAATCAATAATTCGTCATTTATTTCGAGTTAAAGTTACTAATTCTTTGATGATTCTGGGTGTTTATCTGTGTTTTTTTATATGCTTTTTTTCAACATATAATAGTAGGGATAAACAAATGGTGACTTCAATCGCTGATAGTGGCTTATTTAATGAACGGTTTTTCCGCAATTTTTTACCAATACCAGCATCAACTACATTGGAATTGGGGCAAGCAACACCAGATTTTCAACTGCCAGATATCACCAACGGAACCGTAGTAAAATTATCCGATTATAAAGGTAAAAAACCAGTCTTACTTGCCTTTACTCGTATCTTTACAGAAAAGAATTATTGTCCCTTTTGCTATCCTCACATCAAATCCTTAAATGAAAACTACGAGCAATTTCAAAATCGTGGTATAGAAGTTTTGATGATAACGAGTACCGACGAACGGCAGAGTCAAATCGTTGTGAGAGATTTGAGCTTAAAAATGCCGTTGTTGAGTGATCCAAGCTGCCGAGTGTTTCGTACTTATCAAGTCGGGCAAGCATTAGGAGCGCCTTTGCCAGCACAGTTTGTGTTAGATAAACAGGGCAAACTTCGCTACAAGCATTTATTTTCCTTCCTAGACCATAATGCTGGAGTGGAGAAGTTACTAGAGCAATTCAAGTGAACTACCCACACTGTACCGCAAGGTCAGTGTGGGCTTCCAACTTCACAGAGGAATGCCGCATTTTAGGCTTGCGCCCACGAATTGGTCTTACTTCCTCTCCATTGGCGTTAGCCTCCCCCGTCCCAAAGGAGGACAGCATTCTGATACCTTCTGCTCTAATATTCATCGCTGCATTACCATCTCTATCATGATGAGTACCGCAACTAGGACAAGTCCAAGTCCTGACATCTAGCGGCAACTCGTTGATTTGGTAATGACAATTAGAGCAAAGCTTGGAACTAGGAAACCATCGGTTTATTTCTACTAACTTCCCACCATTGCGTTCTAGCTTGTAGGACAAGAAGTTGACGAAAGCTCCCCATCCAGTATCAGATATTGCTTTCGCTAATTTATGGTTACGAACCATGCCCTTGACGTTTAGATTCTCGACTACTACGACTTGATTGTTATCAACTATCTTTCGAGATAGTTTGTGTAAGTAGTCTTGACGGACATTACTAACTTGTTCGTATACCCTAGCTACAATTCTTGTAGCCTTTCTACGACGATTACTCACATCTTGCACCTGGAAATATGGATGTCAAAACCAGAACTACGTGCAAGGGGAATCAATCGCTCAATATCAAGTAAAAGAAGAGACAGTGCGAATTGAGGAAAAATAGATTCAAGGGCAGTTTGGGCAGCCTCACCCCAATCAGGTGGTAATGGTAACTGAGTCTGAAGATAAGTCCAATGAGTGATAAGATAGGCAGTTAGAGAAAGAATAAGCCAGCGATACATTCCAAGCAAAGTTCCTTGACCAAAACGG
>JXCB02000023.1:1093767-1158828 GCA_000828075.3 Tolypothrix campylonemoides VB511288
TTACAATTGGAGACAATAATGATAATCATTTGGTGTTTGAGGAAGCGGCGAGCGCTTCCTCAATAAGGGTAATTGAATGAATATGAGAGTGTAGGCGAGCGACGCTCGCCTACACTCTCTTGCTATGTTATTATCATTATCAATAAAGTCTGATTTGTTTSTGAGCAATTTCTTGAATCAAGTATTATCGCTATTATTGTAGTAACAATAGCGACTCTTTATTACTGAAGCTCTTCATTTTTTTTATGTTACATTTTTGTGCTGTTGGTAAGCTTTTTTAGGGTTTACTCGTACAGGTGCAAGATGTGAGAATATCAAATAAAAGATTACTGATAGCTAAGGGAAGAAGCTCAAAGAATTTGGAAGGACTCAGCGAGGAGCTAATTGAGCCAAGTATAGATATCATTTTAAGACCGGAAATAGGAGGAGGAGAGCCAACTCTGATTGTTGTAGATACTGGTGATCTGCACACATTTTTCGACTCCTTAGTTGTTCGGTTGTCTACAGCAGAAGCAATTAAAAATCAATTAAAGAATAGTCATAAGTTATGTATATGTCTAGTCGAGCCTGAAATTATAGATAAAACACTGCGAAGAAACCTTCAGCTATTTTTCCCATGTTGGGAAATAGCTTTACAAACAAATAGACTTGATAGTAAAACACTTGAAAAAATTGAAAAAATTGACATATTTTCTTTATTTGAAAATGGAAATATCCTTACGAAGATAGTCTTATATGTAGCTTCTTGCTTCTCTAAACTAAATTTCAGTGAATTTGAGCGACTTGTTTTACTACTAATAGGAAATCAAACTATCCTAGAAAATCTAAAAAAAATAGACAATTATACAACAGATAAAACGATTAACCCGGAGCCTGCTATTTCATTCAATGTAGGTGAGCAACAAATTATTATCAATAGTTCCTATAACAACCTAGAGGTTGAGAATTATCAAAAAAGACATCTTTCATCTGAAAAATTAATAAGTGAAGTTTGGAAAGATGACCCTGATGAAATACTGAGTTCATGCTATTTAAAATATGTTAAAACTACTGAAGGCTATGATAGGGTTATTGATTTTTCAATACCTCTTCTGCAACAAAAGTTAAGAGATTATCTGGAAGAGAAAAAATATGCATATTTTCTCAAACAATTTAGAAGGATTATAGAACTTAACTTACTTTTTGATAAGTCGCGCCAAGTAACGAGAAATGTCGTTAAATTGTCAGTTGATCTTATGCTCTCCTCTAATGAGTATAGAAGCGAGTGGCTGAACGATAAAGTTGTAGATGCAATCACCCGACTTAATGAAGTAAAAACAGCGAAAGCGTCCGAATATATTTTCATCTGCATTTCAGATTTGCTTCGGGAAATTTTGAATTACCCTGAACTAGAAAGTTTGGTAGATAACTGCTTGGATAATTTGATTTCATTAAAGCAGCATGGCGCAGTCTTAGCAATTGTCAAACATTTAAGATTCGCACCTCAATTTAATGAAATTTATTGGATGAAGCAGTTAATTCAGCGAGGGGATGAGGAAGTACGTTCACAGACTTATAAAGCTTTATGTAATCAGTTGAAGCGAAGTGGTTCGCGTATCTATGAGATATTAGAAGAAATTCAGAATTGGTTGCCTGATTTAAAACGCGATTCCAATAACTACTCTTTATTGCATAAGTATGCTCTGAAATTGCTTCCAGAGTACATTTTGGGAACATTAAAAACTTTTGACTCCAAATTTTATGGTGAACAACCATTAAGATATCCAATCTTTGCTAGCTTACGCAACGACGAATCTGCTCAAAAGAAGCTAGACATGATTGCTGCTTGGCTTCTTCATCCAGGCATGAAATATCTAAATATAGATGGGGTTGTAAGTCTAGACTTGGTTGTTGACGGTATTATTCCTAAGCTATTTATTATCTTATATGGTTTAGAAAATAATGATATTAATCCTGAAGCAGAATTAATATCAAATGCTTTAATATTTTCTATATTTAAAGTCACAAATCACTATAAATATGTCACGAATATCGAATACAACATCATTGAGAGGTGGAATAATCTTGCAGATGATTATCTAAAGAAGTGCAAACTTAGTAGGTCTTCAAAAAATTGGAAACTAGACGATTTTTTTAACGCTCAGCGTAATGCGGTAATTCGTTTAATCGAGCAATTTAGCAGTTTGTAAAATCAGTAATTAAAGGGTTAGAGAGATTATGCCTGAAGTTTACGTTTTAGACAATGTAATTCGGAGAATTACTGAATCTGAAGTATCCAAAATTAATTCTTCTACACAAAAGGTAGTCATCATTGATCCACAAAGGAAAAAAGTACTCTCCAGAAAGCCATTCTTAGGAGGTTATGTCGAGTTTTTTCTAGTATCAAACTCTAATGACCCTGGTAATGTAGCTATTTCCACTCTTAGTTTTGATATAGGTGATATTTTTACTGATAACCGTATTAGCTTGTGTGGAAGTTACCAAGTTACTTGCTCTCCTGGTAAAGAAGACATGGTTGCTTTGGCTCTGTCTGAAGGAAACATTCCAGGTGGAGCGTTAGAGAGAAAGATAATTGCTTGGCTGACTGAATATTCTCGAACCAAATTTACATTTGATGATTTTGCCAATAATTACAAAGAGCAGTTTATAAATTTGCAAAAATATGCCGAAGCTAAGGTTTACGAAGAAGTAGGTTTAAATCTTAAGTTAAAACTTTACTTAAAACAGGATGACTTGAAACATCTAAAATCTTTTTCTATTAAATCTACGCATTTTCCTGTTTTAGTCCGTGATTATGAACAGGCAATAGATTTTAGATTTGAAACTACTTTACTCATAAGTGAAAATGGTGAAGTAAACGCCATAATCCATTTTAGTGAATTAGTTAAATTGGAAGATATCCTCAAACAGGAAACTTATAATTTTATACGTAGTAACATTGGTTTATATGATTTATATTTCAATTTTAGTGAATCAGTTTATCCCCAACTTGTTGAGCATTTAAATTTAATTTTAGCAAATTATGGGCGCAAAATAGATTATTTTACCCCTAAGATTGAAGGTATTTTGATGCCTGAGTCATTCTCGCTCAAGCATGATGTTAGATGCGAAATTCGAGATTACCCCAAAGCATTTCTCATTAATAACATTTTGAATGTTAAACCTCAGCCAGAAAATATTCTGAAATACAAAAAAGCTCAAATATCAGATTTGCAAACTTGGTTTAGAGCAAAATTGGAACAGATTATTCAGAAATCATTATTTGATTGTGAATACATAACACTGCTAACGAATTTTAATTCTGTTGTCTTGACTGTTGAAGAAGAGCTAAAAAAAGAAGCAGAAGCTATAGGCTATTCAATCAAGTTGATTTCTACTCTACCTAATGATTTTAAACCTGACATAAAAACGATACCTATTGCATCTAGCTACTTCCCTGTATTAGTTAGAGATTACGAACAAGAAGTAAATCTTAAATTTTCCACAAATCTTTTAATAAGTACAGATGGTGAGTTAAATGCTATAAGACACTTTAAGGAAGAATTAAAATTAGAAGATATTCTAAAGATAGAAATTCGTCATTACCTACGACAAAATGTTTCTTTGTATGATTTGTGCTATAGATTCACTGAATCTGTCCGCTCTAATATCCTTCAACATTTAGACAATGTTTTAGTCAATTATGGACGTAAGACAGAGTACTTTAATCTAGAGATTGACAAAAGTATCTTAATGCCTGAATCATTCTCTATCAAACATGATGCCCGCTGCGAAATTAATATTTTTTCAAAACAGCTTATCATTCAAACTACTTTAAATATTAGACCTCAACGAGAAAATATTCTTAAGTATAGAAATGCGAGAATAGCAAATTTAGAAGCTTGGTTTATAGAGAAAATTGAGCAAATTATTAATCAACTATTATTTAGTTATGATATCATAAATTTCATAGTAAAATTTCCTTTTTTTGCTTCACTGATTAAAAATGAATTAAAAAAAGAAGCAGAGGCTATAGGATATGAAATTGAATTAATTTCCACTCTTCCTAATGATTTAAAGCCTGAATTAACGCCTTTTTCTCTTAAAACTGACGATTTTTCTGTATTAGTTAAAGATTATGAGCAGGGAATCAACTATAAATTCTCTACAAACCTTTTGGTAATCCAGGACGAAGATGGAGAATTAGATGCTCTTAGATATCTCAATGAATTACCAAAAATCGAAGATATAATCGAAGATATTTTGAAGAGAGAAGTTCGTAAATTTATACATCAAGAAGTTTCTCTGCATGATTTGTGCTATAAGCTTTCTGAATCCGTTGATTCTAAAATTGTTCAACGCTTAGATGATATTTTAGCTAAATATGGACGCAAAGTAGAGTATTTCACCTCAGAGATTGACAAAAGCATCTTAATGCCTGAGTCATTCTCAATCAAGCATGAAGTAAAGTGCGAAATTACAGAGTATCCAGAACCTGTATTTATAAAGAATACATTAGAAGTTGATCCTCAGCTTGATAAGACAGATAGTATTCTCAAATACAAGAAAGCTCAGATACCTAATTTAAAAGATTTACAAGCTTGGTTTAAAGCAAAACTGGATAGGATAGTTCAAAAGTTGTTATTTGATCGCAAGTACATAAACCTGCTTCTAGATTTTGAATCTGAGGATAAATTAGCTATTAAGGAAGAACTAGAGAAAGAAGCAGAAAGTATAGGGTACTCAATTAGGTTGCTTACAACTGTTCCGGATTTGAAACCTCTGAAGTTAAAGGATGAAGGATTTAACTTTACGTCTACCGGGACTTTCGCAACAAAGTATAACAACGTTAAAGTTGAGCTTAGTATTATTTGTTCTGGTAAAATTAAAGATTTGAGAAAAATAGAACATCTTCTTAATCCGAGAGAAGATGTAGATAAGTTGATACAGAAAAAAGTAGTTAATAGGGTGAGTCAGCTACTCTACACCATAGAGCCTGAACACTTTTATTTTCATTTCGACAACAATCCTGAAGGATTGTCTGTTAAGTCTGAATTGACAGAAATAATTACTCAATTATTGACAAAGGAGTTTCATGCGAGCGGAATTGATGTCATACCTATAATGAAGGAAACTGATCTTAAAAAAAGCTTTGATAGCCTTCGAGAAAATCCGTTGTGGGATTTTGAAATTACAATAGATTCATTGAAAGACCTCAAAGAGCCAGTAGTATATTATGGCTCATTCCAGATCGAAAAGGTTGATAAAGACAAGTGGGATATATTCCAATCTCGTAAACATGATATCTACACAATTAAAAAATTTCTTGAAGCTCATCTTCGTTCTAGGCTGAAAACTCTTACAAGCGAAAAGCTTAAGTTTAAAACACCTCAACAGTTGAACGATACAGAGAACAGCATAAAAAATCTGGCAAGAGCCGCTATCGTTGAACAATTTCGTTTAGAAATAAGTATTAGTAATTTAGAGCGCAAGTACACTACCTTGGAAGAAAAGCGCCGTAATATTAATATAGAAGCTGAAAGTAACGGGCTTAGTGAAGCTTCAGATGTATTTGGGGCTGCTCCCAATATACGTGCGATTCAAGGTGCAGACTTTAATGATCAATTGGAAAGCAAGCGGTCAGAACTGAAGGAAGTTCGTGCAAGAATTAAGGATGTTCTTACCCAAAAAGGTAATGAAAACGAAGTTAGTAGACTAAGACAAATAGAGACTAGCCTACAACAAGAAATTACGAAACTTATACAACAACAGAAGGCATTTTCTGAAAGAGCTTCTGAGCATATTAAATCTTTGTCTGCACAAGTTGATGACGAAGATAACTTGAATGTATTTTTACAAAAAAATAGTTCATTACCTTCTAGTAGCAATCCTCAACCGAAGTCTCAAACAAATAATCAGCAATTGCAGGATAAAGATGAATTCATAGATGTTTGGAGTGAAAGAGTAGATGAAAAATCCAATTAGAAATCAGATTGCTAAAATATCTCCCAATGAGTTAATGCTTAGAAAATTTGTATTTTATTGGATTCAGTCTCAGCAATCTTTTCTCCTTGTAGTTTTGCTTTCTGTGATTGTCGTTTTGATTTTCGTACCATATACCTATTCTTCATTCACCTCATATACCTCTTACTTATCAAACTTCTTCAATATATGTATTCATTCATTAGGTGTGTGGGGAGTTTTTATTACTGCGAAAGCTGTGGCAACTGTGGAAGTAGAAAAAGCAATTGCAAATGAAATTAGGGAGAAAGGTCAAGAACATATAAGGCTATTAAGAGTAGGGCAAATATCCAGAATTGACTTAAGTAAAATAGAGGAATATTTTCTACCTGACAATAAAACAAAACCCGCTTTAGCTATGACTCGTCTATTCCGACACATTTGTAAAGAGGCGGAAAATTTAAAATTTGAGTCAAGCATAGAAGTAATTGAACCTTATCGTGATGAATCGCTCGAAAGTATTTTCACAATCTCCAATATTCAAAAAATTGCACTTAGATTTGGCATTTTAGGTACATTTATAGGCTTAATCCAAGCTATAAATGAATTAACTCAACTTCAAACTAATGATCCTGTAAAGGTTATCCAGAGTTTATCTAGTTCTCTATTTATCTCTTTCAGCACGAGTGTTGCAGGTTTAGAAGTAGCCATAATCCTTGCATTTTTACTAATGCTACTACGCAAGCAGCAAGACGTATATTTCCGAGACATGGAGAGTTCTGTAGAAGTTATTCTATCCTTAGCTCGTAATGCAAACAATGACGATCAGTCTCGTGTATTAGGAGAATTGGCACAGGTAAGCAGCTTGATGGAACAAGTAGGAAAGAGAATTTATGAGCACACTCAAGAAATCCAGCAAAGTATAGGCGCGACACACAATCGTATTAAAGAGCAGACTAATGAAATTCAACAAGGTATTCAACAGCTTAAACAAGCTAAATCAGAATTTGACATATTCATTGATGATATCAGTAAAGTACAAAGAAAATTTATTGGCGAAGTAAAAGAAATTTATGAAAATATTTCGCTTAAAGAATTTAAGGATGGTATAAGGGATAGCATAAATTTAGCTGGAGATAACGTCTCTAATCGAATTAGAGAGACTGAAGATGCCATTCAAGAACAAACAGTACAAATTCAGTCTGGCATCAATGAATTGATTCAAACACGTCGAAAATTTGTGGAATTCCTAAAACAAGTTGATGACTCACAAGCAAGATTTATTGAGAACGTAAGGGAAGCACAAGATACTGTATCAATGATAGAAGTTAGTACGGAATTACGTAAGACAATACATCGAGCCATGAAGCAAATTGAAGATGTTTCCATAAAAATAGAAGAAATGAATAACTCAATAAACACACCTCTGATGGAGAAAATACGCCGCACCTTATTCTTCTAACCAAACTTGTCATATTAAACAAAATTTTTGGAGTACTATGTACTAAGGATTTAAGGATGAAAAGACTACGGGATTTCACTAATGATGAAGATGATCCATTTAGCCCAGGAACGGACTTAATAATTTCCCTATTAGCTGTACTTTTGATAGTTCTTGTTATTACTACTAAAGCTTATCAAGAAGCCAAAAGTGGATATCAGCAGTCAATAACTTCTGTAGAATTTTACCGTAATAAAGTTGAAGAATTAACTAGTTTACTTAAAGAAGAACAAGCTAAAAATCAAAATACACAATTGAATTTTAATAAGAAGACACAATTTCCACCTAACATTGTGATCACAGCGGCTGAAGGTTATGATTTTCCTTCGGGTAGCGCTCAATTAACATCTGCTTTAGAAAACTACATTACCAATGATTTAGTTAATAAAATTGAGGATAATGTAAAAGAATATGATATTGATACAGTAGTAGTAATTGGTCACACTGATGGGCAGGCATTGAGTAGTAGAAGTAGTAACATTGATAATATACTCAAACAAATACCTATTGACAATCTACCTATTGAAAAATTAAGTGCAGGTTCTAACGCAGAACTTGGATTAATGCGGGCGTTAGCAGTTGTAAAAAAATTACAGGAGATGCAGCGTCAAGGAAATCGTCTTAAAAGTCTAGATCCAAAGCGAGGTTTTCGTGCCTACTCCGCCGCACAACTGATTCTCAAAAACGGAGAATTTGCTGAACCCAATCCAAATTCAGATGCTAAGCGTCGAAGGATTGAGATTTACTTTACTAAGTCGAATTCAGGGGAAACTGAGGTATTGTTGGAGCAATTCGGAAGCGCGATCGCAATTCGGCAACAGAGGCGTTATAATCGCGAATCTATTTAATGTGTGTGGGATTCAGCATCAGGAACAAACCCCGTTTCTTTAAGCAGCAGCCGTAGTTTTACGTGGTCAAGTTTCGTGTCCTTCTTATTATTCCACATATCAGCAAAGAAGTCTTGCATCAGCCTAATGATGCTGCGGTATTTGACGATGCTAGCGACATAGAACTCATCTAACTTCATAACCGCATCAGCATGTATCTGCTTGATGTTGTCGAGTAATATAGATCGCACTTCATAAGGCTGTAAGCCTTCTTTTATGCCATATTTTTCCATTATCCTGCGTTTATCGTTCTCGGAACATGAATGAAACGACGGTTCAATAAGGTGTCCAAGATTCCGCAGGACTTCTCCGTAGTCGTAAAATGTGTTCTGCTTAAAGAAAGACTCTTCATCTAGACTCAACGTAAAACTCTTGTCAAGTACCAAACCAAAATCGGTCAAATATATCTGCTCGCCGTCGGTGAGGACGTTCCGAAAATGGGTATCGAAGTGGATGATTCCCTTCGTCCTCAAAAAGTCAATCGTCGTGCGTAACTCATCCAGGGGTTTCTGAAGTTTGTTGGGGTTTTGCCGCAGCCATGTTTCCAGAATATACGGTATATGCTCTATAAACAGAACCAACTCATAGTTGGCGTTCGCTCTATCTACGACATAATTCCCGGCGTTTGCACTATTACCCCAGTACTCCACATAATCTTTTAAACGCGACCTATCCACAGCCGCCCGCCGCCCACAGAACGGAATAATCCGATAATGGTACATCAGTGGAAAGGTGGCGATTGCTCCCTCCAATACCCAGTTGGTGGTCTTGATATGGGTCACGAGTTCACGGAAGACCCCAAAACCAGTGGAAGCGAAGTAACCGATGCCGTAATTACAGTAAGTCGGCAGGTCATAGAGGTTTCTGGTGGAGAACAGGTTGTCATATTCGATGTTCGTAACTGGAACACGTTTCACAAAGACCTTGGATTGCCCAAGGACGATGGTGTGACTTAGCCCCCAACCCGTGCTCGACTCATTCGATTCACTATTGTCAAACAGAGAATGCAATTGTGCATTATCCAACTGAGCGATGTGTGAACTGAGCTTAAAGTATCTCTTCCTTCTAAGTTCTATATGATTCTGAGCCATATTCCCCCGTCCAGCCACAGCATGAGAAATCGCTTAACAATTAAATAATAATTTAGAGACGCGTTAGGGCGCGTCTCTAAAACTAACAGATCTCAATGCAAAATCTCTAAAGCTTCACCTGCTGCAAATGACTGCGGGGATTGAAGGTACGCACACCACGGATTTTTTCATAGTATTCGCGCTCCTGTGGACTAAGGTCTTTTGGTGGTACAATTGCAACTTTCGCGAACAAATCACCACGTCCAGTGCGAGGTTGGGGCCAGCCTTTGCCACGTAAGCGCAGGGATTGACCAGAACGCACCCCCACAGGAAGTTTCACCGTAACCGCACCATCGGGTGTGGGTACTTCAACTGAGGCTCCTAAAACCGCTTCGTCTGGCGTAATTGGTATTTCGCACACCAAGTTCTCGCCCTCAAACTGGAAGAAAGAGTGTGGTTGAAGTTCGACTTTTAGATATAAATCACCGCGTTGTTGCGTGAGAGGGCTGACTAGTCCTTTGCCTCTCACGCGCAAACGACTGCCAGGTTTGGCACCTGCGGGGATGCGGACATCAATGACCTCGTTGCCAAGATTTAGGTGCTTTTGTACACCATGAAATGCTTCGGAAAAAGTTAGGGCGATCGCGGCTTCGCTATCTTGAGTAGCGCCAGCAGTACCTACATCTTGAAAACCAAAATCATTAAAGTTGTTAAAACCACCAGGCGCACCAGTGCTAGTGCGGTAATAACTTTGCCGCCCGCCGCGTGGGCTAGCGCCTCCAAAGCGCCCTAATAACTCGTTGATAAAGTCATCAAAACTACCATACTGGCTGAAGTCAAAACCGCCCATATCAACACCGACACCAGATGGGAAGCCGCCTTCAGCCGCTTGTTTCCAATATTGACCAAATTGGTCGTACTTTTTGCGTTTGTCGGTGTCTGATAAAACTTCGTATGCTTCGTTAATTTCCTTGAAGCGTGCCTCGGCTTGTTTGTTGCCTGGGTTAACATCAGGGTGATATTTTCGGGCTAATTTACGAAAGGCTTGTTTAACTTCTTCTGGACTGGCAGTTTTACTAACGCCCAAAGTTGCATAATAATCCTTGAAGTCAGTTGCAGCCATCTACCAGCCTCCTCTAAAAATTTCCGTTATATTTTTTCTAATATTAAAGTCGAGATAGTACATCAGATATAATTCCAGTACATACACTCTGATATTAAATTATCAAATCTTAAATAAATTCAAGTGCGGTTCTTGCTCACCTGACGAGGGCAATTCCCGTACTTTTGAACTTCCGGGGTACAGCAAATGAAATTATCAAACCCTTCCTCTAACCTTGGAGGGGCATCACGAAGTTGACGATACATACGCAATATGACGTCTTCTGGCACTTTACGTTCCCGTTTTTTGTTGCGTGCTAAACACAGCCATACTGGGGTTCTTACCCACACTCCGGTGATGTGAGTGAAGCCAACTTCGCGGGCTAGGGCGATGACTTCGCGGCGATGGCGTCGCTGGGCATTGGTAGCATCGTAAATTGTTGTACCACCTGCGGCTACGGCTTGCTGAAATTGCCGCTGAATTTGCCGCCAAATCAGCAGCCAAGGTCCTTGAAGCGCTTCATTGCCAAACAGTTGCCCCCGGATGGCATCCGTAGAAATGACTTGCCTCCAAGGGCATTGTGTTAGCAATTGTTTTGCCAAAGTGGACTTACCGCTACCAGGAAGACCAATTAACAAAATTAACTGAGGCATTTGTCCCTTGTCCTGTGTCATTAGTTAGCCGTTGGTTGGGGAGCATCCCAAAGCAAGCAAAAACCTTACTTACCCTCATCCCCTAACCCCTTATCCCATGGGGATTCGGGGAATCAGAGTAGGATTTGACTCCCCTGTTCCCAATTGGGAGAGGGGTTGGGGGTGAGGGCAGAATGGCAAGTGTGTAAAATTGGGATACTCCCGTTGGTTGTTAGTTGGTAGTTGGTAGTTGTAGAGACGCTTTCATTCAGCGCGTCTGTACATTTGGTAGTTAATGGTTAATAGTTGTTCTACTAACCACTAGCCACTAACTACGCGCCTAGTAACCACTAACCACTAACCACTAACTAATGACTGATGACTAATGACTCATAACTAAATAATCGTTCCATCGGGTATGACGGCATTTTTCAGCACGACAACGATACCATTTTTAATGTGGAAGCCTTGATTTTCACGCTCAGCTTCTTGGACGTTGTCTTTATTGATAATTTGCACATCACAGCCAATGCGGGCATTTTTGTCGATAATGGCACGACGAATTGTGGTGTTAGCACCAATACCTAAGGAAATTTCCTTAGTTTTGCAGTCTGACTGGCGTTCAGCGAATGGTTGATAAAAATCTGCTCCCATAAGTAGGGAATCTTGGATGACGCAGCCAGCTTCAACGCGCGATCGCACTCCCAACACCGAATGTTCAATGCGGCACTTTTTCAGAATGCAACCCTCACCAATCATCGATTCTGTGATTTGGCAATCTAAGAGTTTACTTGGAGGTAAGTAACGAGCACGGGTATAAATTGGCGCTTCTTCATCGTAAAAGCTAAAGGGCGGATGAGGTTGCTCAGTCAGTGCTAAATTTGCATGATAGAATGCATCGATTGTTCCAATGTCTTCCCAGTAACCTTCAAATAAGTATGCCTGAACGTTATGATCTTTTGAGGCATCAGGAATAATTTCTTTGCCAAAATCAGTTCGTGAACCTTCTCTCAACAGCTTAGTCAAAACATCTTTTTTAAAGATATAAATCCCCATCGAGGCGATGTAGGGCTGTTCTTGAGCCTGTTCTGGTGTTAATCCCAGCACAGTCGTATCAACGCGCATTTTCGTTAAAGCGTCACCTTTGGGTTTTTCGCTGAAATTGATGATCCTACCGGAGTTATCAATTTTTACTAAGCCAAAGTCAGAAGCGCGACGCTCATCAATAGGTAGCACCGACAGAGTAATATCAGCTCCAGTTTCCCTGTGGCGCTGTACGAACTGACGGTAGTCCATCCGATACAGGTGATCACCCGAGAGGATAAGGTATTCATCTACATCCCATTCTTCCATCAGCCACAGGTATTGGCGAACCGCATCAGCTGTACCTTGAAACCAGTTGAGGTTTTCTAGCGTTTGCTGTGCAGCTAAGACTTCCACAAAACCCTCTGTAAAGCCAGAAAAGTTGTAAGTACGCGCAATATGGCGGTTTAGGGAAGCCGAGTTGAATTGAGTCAGAACGTAAATTTTGAATATTTCGGAATTTATACAGTTACTAACAGGGATATCGATTAAGCGATACTTCCCTGCTACAGGTACAGCTGGTTTTGCACGTAGTTTGGTGAGCGGATAAAGGCGGGTACCTGCACCCCCTCCAAGGATTATTGCCAAAACATTTTTCACTCTTATTTCTCCCGACAGCCTTTCAACTCTCACCTACAGTTTAGGGCTAGCTGGCACAGCTGATAAGGGGGGAAAGGTAGATTGTGGTATTGCTTCTGATGGATGAGTGAAACTAAGCAATTCACTCACGAAAATCGCTCGTCGTTAGAACGCAACGTGAGGTAGGGTGCTCGCCTTTACCTTTTCGTATTCTCTTCAAGCGTGTATCATGGGCGCTAAACCTCTGTTATTTGTCGTTAGTCTTTTGTAAATTCATAACTTCTGACTAATGACTGATGACTATTACAGTTATCTTATACAGTTCTCTTAAATTCTCGTGGCGCAAGTTATTTTAGAAAACGTTTATAAAAGTTTTCCCCCTCGTAAAGGGGAAGGTGTTGCATCCCAAACACAATCTCTCAAATCTGGGAAGCAAAGCGATATTGTTCAGCGTGGGGAAAGTGTCAATGTTTTACGGCGGATTAACCTAACGGTAGCAGATGGTGAATTTATGGTGCTGGTCGGACCTTCTGGTTGTGGAAAAAGCACCCTACTGCGGTTAATTGCTGGGTTGGAAGCGATGACAGGAGGCAATATTTGGGTGAGCGATCGCCTAGTCAATGATTTACCCCCCAAGGAACGAGACATCGCCATGGTGTTTCAAAATTACGCTTTGTATCCCCACATGACAGTTTATGACAACATCGCTTTTGGACTGCGACGGCGAGGAAAGAGAGCAGGGGAAGCAGAGGAAGCAAGAATTTCTAACTTGGTAGAAAACTTGTTGGTGGCAGTAACGCGATCGCTTCCCAAGGGACTAAGGTATATTTCTGATAGAGAACGGGCGGTGTATGAACGAGTGCGTACTGTTGCGCAACTGTTGCAAATTGAAGCGCTGTTAAATCGCTTACCCAAGCAGTTATCCGGTGGACAAAGGCAAAGAGTCGCATTAGGAAGAGCGATCGCGCGTAATCCTCAGGTATTTTTAATGGATGAGCCGCTTTCTAACTTAGACGCCAAACTCCGCGCCGAAACCCGCGCCCAAATTGTGAAACTCCAACGTTCGTTAGGTGTGACGACGATTTATGTGACGCACGATCAAACCGAAGCCATGACGATGGGCGATCGCATTGCTATCCTCAATCACGGTCAATTGCAACAAGTTGCGCCCCCGTTGGAACTTTATAATCGTCCAGCAAACCGCTTTGTGGCTGAATTTATTGGTTCACCACCCATGAATTTTATCCCTGTGCAGTTCCATGCTCCCCAGTTGATTACCAATGGTGATTTTCGCCTCACCTTGCCAGAAATTTGGGGAAATGCTTTGCAAAAATACGATGGGCAAACCCTCATTTTAGGTATTCGCCCGGAACACTTGATTTTGAGCGTGGCTGCAAATAAAAATTTACCAGTGCAAGTAGAATTAGTGGAGAACCTGGGAAATGATACCTATCTCTCCACACGACTTCTCGAACCAGGTTTTCAGAAATCTGCTTTTGGGGCAAACGAAGTGCAAGTGCGAGTTCCTCCAGAGCGTTTTGTACGTGTCGGCGAACAACTATGGTTATCTTTAACACTAGAAAAAATTCACTTTTTTGACCCAGAAACTGAGCAAGCAATATTTCCATAATTGGAGGCGTGGAGTGTAGTGATTTCCTACACCCTACCCTTTAATCTCTCGACAAATGCTTGATGTTCTGGTGTTTCTAAGCCCTGCTGTAGAACCGCCAAAACAACAGCCAAGTTTCCTTCTCGTAAAGCTGGGACTGCTAACCATAATCCAGGAAACACCCCAGAGCGAATGACCCCATCTGCATCCGGTTCTAACGAAATATATCGCCCTTCCTCAAGTTTGAACCAATCCAGCCGGTTCTCATAAATTTGCCAGACAATATACTCCTGTACGCCATTGCGGCGGTAAGCATTGAGCTTGTCTTTGAGGTCATAAGAAGCACTACTAGCAGCGATTTCTACAATCAGTTCTGGTGCGCCTTCAACATAATCGTCATCACTGATGCGAGAATTGCCACCTACTTCTGGCTCAATTCGCAATAAAACATCAGGTTGAGGTTCATTATCAGCATCGAGGCGTACTGTGGTGTTGTCTGCTAAATCCACACCAGGCGTTGCAACCCAGTAAGCTGTTACCCAAGCCATAACCTGGGCATGGGGTCTACCATGATTTTTAATTCGTACTGGTGAAGCCACGTACGCCACTCCTTCTATCAATTCTGCTTTTTTAATCTGTGGCATTGCTGCATAGCGGCGCTCAAATTCTTGGCGAGTGAGGCGATCGCCACTTTCCAAAGGCGGTAGTTTGAAATTAGTAGACGTAGCTGACATACAAAGCAATAATCTCTACGCTTTTATTTTCGCCTAACTATTATGTATCTTTTTGAAAAACTAAGTTTTTTGTCGCTTGGCATATCTGCATTGTCTGTAATCTCTCTAAACCAACCACCTGTGTTAGCTTAATCGGGCATTCATCCCACACCTCCTGAGGGTAGTATGTGAGGCTTCTGCCCGATTAAGATAATTACACTTCAGCCACGACTTGCTCCTGTTCTCTTTCGACAAACGCCTGCACGCGAGCGCGGTATTGTCTTAATGATTCATCAACCCAGTCGCGATCGTTACTGTTAGCATACAAATGTACAATTGGTTCGCTAGCATCTGGTAACACCAACACCCAACTATCATCATAAGGCTGACAAATTTTCACCCCATCAATTAACTCCAAGTTTTGAGCTGGGTGAGTTTCTACCAAGTAACGCATCAGCGCTCCCTTGACAGTCCAGGGACAACGTATTGTATGAGCTTTGTGAATCACACGCGGCAATTCTGAGCGTACAGTGGCGAGAGAACGCTCTTGTATCGTGAGCATTTCAATCAGCTTGGCAGCACAGAACATAGCATCAAATCCTGGATGCAACTGTGGGAAAATAAAGCCAATATCGCCACTACCTCCCAACACCACATTGGAATTTTTCTGACAAGCTTCCATCAATGCTGTAGGGTTTGCCTTCGTACGAATCACCTTAGCGTCGTGACGACGGGCAATTTGTTCCACACCACTAGAAGCATGAACTGGTACGACCACAGTTCCTCTGGGGTGAGCTGTTAACATCATATCTACCATCAGCGCTGTTAACATTTCCCCACGGATAGGAATGCCAGATTCATCAACCAAAATCAGCTGTTCTCCATTCGCCGAAACCTGGACGCCAAAGTTAGCTTTCAATGCCTCCACGACATGACCCAACTGAGTCAGAAGTGCTTCGCGATCGGCTGTGGACATGGCAGTTTTATTCAGACTGGCATTCAGCACCACCGCATCAGCACCAAAATTATCTAACATTTGCGGCAACACTGCACCAGATACCGAATAAACGTAGTCGATGACGACTTTTGCCCGACTGTTGCGAATTGTATCAATGTGCAAAAGCTTCTCAAAGGCGGTGCAGTATCGATCCATCACCTGACTGGGGTAGGCAACATCACCAATTTCATGAATTTGCGATCGCCGCATATCTTCCTTGAAATAAGCTCCTTCGATTTTCTTTTCCAAGGATTTGGTGATATTAATTCCCTTGCTATCCATGAACTCAATTAGGATGTAGTCGGGACGGTCTGGATGCACCCGCACGTGAATCCCGCCAGCTACTGACATTGTGGGTATAACTGTGCGAGCGATCGGCAAGGCTGTGGCGTCTAGGTTCTGAATATCGATACCTACTGACATCAAACCAGCAATTAATGACCGCGTAACCATCCGAGAAACATTGCGCTGGTCACGGGAAACTGTGATCCGAGAACCTGGTTTCAAGGTGGAACCGTATGCTGCTCCCAACTTGACAGCAAATTCTGGAGTAATATCGATATTGGCAAGTCCTTGGACGCCTCGTTGCCCAAATAAATTGCGTTGGGCGGTGTTACCCCAAATCAAGTTAATGTTTAAAATTGCCCCAGACTCAATCTTTTTACTGGGCCAAACGCGCACAAACGGGCTAATTTGAGCTTCTTCTCCCACAGTCGAAAGCGAACCAACCACAGCGCCTTCCAAGACATGAGCGCGACGGTCTACACGCGCACCACGGGAGATGACACAAGCACTCAGATGTGCTTCGTCACCGATGATTGCTCCATTCCAAACAATCGGACGTTTTAGATTAGCGTCAGCGCCAATTGTAACATTGTCTCCGATGACGGTTCCGGCTTCAATCTGTACTCTTGCCCCAATACGGCAATTATCCCCAATGACTGCTGGGGCTTCAATTTCCGCTGTATGGTCGATATAAGTGTTTTGACCTACCCACAACCCAGGTGAAACTTCTTTATAGGCAAAGTCAAGTTTGACTTTCTTATGTAATCCATCATACTGAGCTTCGCGATAGGCATCTAAGTGACCAACATCGCACCAATAACCTTGAGCAATGTAACCATACATTGGCTCATTCTTTGCCAAAAGCAGAGGGAACAACTCTTTCGAGAAGTCAGATTCTTGGTTTGCCGGCAAGTATTCCAACACTTCTGGTTCTAAAATGTAAGTACCAGTGTTAACGGTGTCGGAAAAAATTTCACTCGTAGAGGGTTTTTCTAAAAATCGGTTAATCCGATTTTCTTCATCGGTAATCACTACCCCAAACTCAATTGGGTTGGGGACACGAGTCAAAACCAAAGTCGCTTTTGACTTTTTTTGTTTATGAAATTCAATTGCTGCTGTCAGGTCGAAATCGGTTATACTATCACCGCTAATTACTAAAAAGGTGTCGTCAAGAAGTTCAGCAATGTTTTTTACGCAACCTGCGGTACCCAAAGGCTGGTCTTCTTCTACGGCATAAGTCATCTGTACCCCAAAGTCACTGCCATCTTGGAAGTAATCTCGCATGACATCAGGTAAATAATGCAATGTGGCAATAACTTCTGTAATTTGATGCCGTTTGAGAAGATTGATGATGTGTTCGGCAATTGGTCTATTTAGAATGGGAACCATTGGTTTGGGCAGATCACAAGTCAGCGGACGAAGCCGCGTTCCTGAACCCCCTGCCATCAGTACTGCACGCATAATAAATCCTCCTTAGCTGTTTGCACCACTTGCTGCGTTAATATCCATAAAATGAGATGTATTTTCTTTAGTCTCCTATGGATCTTTGAGTTTAGGGAACTTTCGCAAGATGCATCTGGTCAGGATTAATAATATCTACTCGTCACACTACCCTGTTTATCTGTACAAAATCAAGAAGGACAAAGGTGTACAGACGCGTTATGGCGCATTTGTACACTTAGTAAAAGTTAAAAGAGTTTTTTAGTTTTTATTTTTGACTTTGTTTGTCTGCTGCTGAAGGACTGAAGGGTAGATAGCTATAATGCAATGAGCTACTCTAAACTTGATATAACGATGTATCAACTTACTACGATAGCGAAGACAACAGTAGCCAAAGTGTTTACCAGCGGTTTTTGCTTCTGCTGACTTTCTGGCTACAAGATTGCTTTTCGATGTCGTTATGAAGTGCCAATATGGTGTAGGTAAAGCTTAACTCAAATTGTAACCAATTGCTTGTGGAGTTGTGCTGAATGGAATTAGTCATTTTTGGATTAGTGGTGGTTTATGCAGGTGGTATCTGGAAGTTTCTAGGTGGATTTAACCGGACTAACTTCCAGCGAACTTTGCCCAATCGTCTTGGTCTAGCCTTATTGTGGCCAGCTTTGTTTATGACAAGTAAATCCTATCGTCAAAACTTTAGAAAGGCTCTTAAAGGTTAATTAACAGTTAGAAATGACTGTCTCAACATTGGCAGTGGGAGATATTCGCCTGATTGGCGAAATTTAGGAAACTGCCTGACTCAGAGATATTATTGCTGCTTGCAAGAAATAACAACAGCGCTTAAACCACTTAACTTTTAGACAGTGGACGAATTCGCTCGACTATATTTGCCCATACCAAGGATAACTATCATCTGCCCAAACGCCCCACTTTTTGCAACACAACCACTCCTGACGCGTGTTTGGTTGTGTTGATTCATCAATCCTGAGAAAAAACTAAGCACAAATTGCAAAACTGTGCGATTATAAAGAAAGTCTTAAATTTAATCTAAAGGTCAAAGACTCATGATAACAGCCAAAATGATCCAACAAATCTGGGCGGTAATCGAGTCTACCCAAGTCACAACCTTGCTCCAGTTTGACGATGCTGCTTTAGTACAATTACTCCTTCAGCAGTTAAAAGCAAAGCAGGGGGTTGACGCGCAAACAGATGGCAGCCTTAATACTTACATCAAATCTAAACTGCCTCTGATTCGCGACACGGCTGAAGGTCGGCTATCCTTTGGGCAAGGCAATCATTAACTTAACGCAACAAATCGAATGATTGCTCACTGCTAAGAATCTTCAAGAGAGTTTAACCACTACAACATGATAAATCACTGGCTAGGAATTGCCCTGGTAGCTTATCTCATTGGAGCGGCGATTGAAGGGGTCACTACAGCCAGTCAACTATCTCATTCAGCATCAGAGCTAGCTAAAGGCACACAAGACCACTCAACAGAGTCTGCCACTCCAACTAGCGCGAGTTGGCGAGTTATCGCCGCTATTGCCTCGGTAAGTCTGTGTGGAGCTTTTTGTTGGCCTTGCCGCTTGATCCACCGTTTGATTAAAGAAAACGTTCCATCTAAGGATTTGTAGGGCTTATATTATTTGGCTTAATTGTTGATAATAAAACTTATTTGTAGTAAAAACAAGAGGTTTTGCTTTGTGGATAAACAGGACTAAAGTCCTGACTACGAAGATTATGTACTCTAGTCCCTCCCTGTGAACAGGAAGAGACTAGGATTTGAGCAATGCACTAACTAAAGTGCTTAATAATCGCCTCAGCAAATTCAGAACACCTTAAGGCTTCGACTGGCGGTTCCAACAAACGCGCTAAGTCGTAAGTGACTTGACGGTTGGCGATCGCATCCCCTAAACCTTTCTTAATCAAATCAGCCGCTTCTTGCCAACCGAGATACTCCAGCATCATCACACCCGATAAAATCACCGAACCAGGATTCACTCTATCTAACCCCGCGTGTTTGGGTGCAGTCCCGTGGGTGGCTTCAAAAATGGCACATTGATCGCCAATGTTTGCCCCTGGTCCCATCCCTAGTCCGCCAACAATCGCTGCGGCGGCGTCAGACAAGTAATCGCCATTCAAGTTCATCGTCGCTAAAATCGAATACTCATCAGGTCGGGTTTGGATTTGTTGGAAAATACTGTCGGCAATGCGGTCATTGAGCATTACCTTGTCTTTCCACTGACCATCACCGTGAGTTGACCAAATTGAGTTAAGAACTGTTTCGACCTCCTTGACAATTTGAGCTTGCTTTTCTTCAGTTAAAGCGTTAAACCCTGGGTCAATCAGTCGGGCATTTTCTTCCAAAGAGATATCGGGGTTGTTCTCCTTGTTACTCAAAATCCAAGATTCCCTTTCAGTGATGGTTTGGTTGCGAAACTCGCTGGTTGCCAGTTCGTAACCCCAATCGCGGAAAGCGCCTTCGGTGTACTTCATGATGTTGCCTTTATGCACCAAAGTCACCATCTGCTTATTTTTGGGCAGTTGCAAGGCGTGTTTGATGGCACGGCGTACCAAACGCTGGGAACCCTTTTTGCTGATGGGTTTAATGCCAATGCCAGAATCTAAAGGAATTCTCTTGTTGCCGTGTTCAGGTGTGGCGGGAATCAGTTCGTTGTTGAGGATGGAAATCAGGCGATCGCCTATTTCGCTTCCTTGTCGCCACTCAATTCCTAAATAAATATCTTCCGTATTTTCCCGGTAGACAATCACATCAAGCTTTTCTGGGTTTTTATGAGGTGAGGGCGTACCTGCATAATAACGGCAAGGACGTACGCAGGCGTAAAGGTCAAAAATTTGCCGCAATGCTACATTGAGGGAACGTATGCCACCACCGATAGGAGTTGTTAGGGGTCCTTTTATGGCAATACCATATTCTTTAATCGCCGTCAAGCTGTCTTGAGGTAAATACTGATATGTTCCGTATAATTCGCAGGCTTCATCTCCAACGTAAATCTTGAACCAGCTGATCTTCCGCTTCCCCTTGTATGCCGTTTCTACCGCAGCATCAAGTACTTTCTGGGTAACGGGCCAAATATCTATCCCTGTGCCGTCGCCCCGAATAAAGGGGATAATCGGGTTGTCAGGAACAATCGGTTCCCCATTCTTGAAGGTAATTTTTGCTCCTGTTGTAGGGGGGGTTATTTTGTCGTACATTGATTACTCCTGATGGCTACGCTGCAACATACTACCCTTCGGATTAATCTCCCAAAGGAGAAAGAGTTATGTTTGGAAGGCTAGCAGATTTTGCTGTGTCTTGTTTTAAGAAGTTTTGATAAATTTATCAGGTTCATGAGGCGCAGAGCTTTTTTTCCCCTATTTGCATCCCAGGTACACGTGCGTGCAATTAGGCTAAAGCGTTGTTATCTGATAGCTTGCACGCTTTATTAGTGTACTCTTTGAATATATAGCAAAATATTATGGCGCAACCAACAGAGATGACCATCAGCGTGACTGAGCAAGAGTTGGCAATGTTAGAATCCGACTGTTAGGTAAGTAACTATGTTGACCGGGTGTGAACAAACCCATTAGGTGTCAGGAGGTAGGGCAAGGCATTGGACTTGTACAGGTGTAAAGAAAATTGATTCAAAAGTCAAAATTCAAAATCGTACCTACAGACATTTACCCAGTAAATGTAAAAAGGATGAGTGGGCATTATTGGCAATTTCCTGTAAACTACTCTTCGCTATTAGTGCAACACCCGTCCACAAGACTTGATAGCCAATAGCTTATTCACCCAATTGCATTCCACAAGTAATGGTATGACAGACCCATTGATTTTATCAGGCACTGCTAATGACATCGACTCCCTCCGCCAACCGTTAGTCGCTGGGTCTATTGGCGTCCAACAGCAGGTGATCCCACAGTTAGCTAATTTGGGAGATACGGGCTTAGATGTTTTGATGGAATTTTTATTTGAACGTAGAGAAAATCCGGCAACTTCGGTAGATGGCAAAGCATACCAGGTTCTTTATAACTCTGATTCACCCAAGGCAAAAGAATTTTTGCAAACTTATTTCCCTTTTGGGATTGTACCTCTAACCTCAGAGGCTGGTATTGATTACAGTCCGCTGCAACAGCTACTAGCAACTCAAGATTTTCAAGCAGCCGATCGCATGACTCTCCAAAAAATGTGTGAACTAGCGGGTTCAGCGGCGGTGCAAAGAAAATGGTTGTATTTTACCGAAGTAGAAAATTTCCCAATCACGGATCTCAAAACCATCAACAGCTTGTGGTTAGTTCATTCAGAGGGGAAATTTGGCTTTAGTGTACAGCGAGAAATTTGGTTGGGGTTGGGTAAAAACTGGGAGAATCTTTGGACGAAAATTGGTTGGAAAAAAGGCAATAACTGGACGCGGTATCCTAACGAGTTTACCTGGAACTTAAGCGCTCCTCGGGGACACTTACCTTTGTCTAACCAACTGCGTGGAGTGCGAGTCATTGCTTCTTTACTGTCTCACCCTGCTTGGAATTAGTCATTACTGAGAAAGGACAAATCCCAAAATGGCAAGTGTTCGTTTAGAAAGTATTAAGCGTAGATTTAATAACGTCACCGCGATCGAGGACATTTCTTTTGAAATTCCCGATGGTGAGTTTTGGGTGCTGGTGGGACCTTCTGGTTGTGGTAAGTCTACGATTTTGCGAAGTATCGCTGGTTTGGAAACTGTCACCTCTGGCAAACTCTACATCGGAGATAGGCAAGTTAACAATATCCCAGCCCGACAGCGGGATGTGGCGATGGTGTTTCAAAACTACGCTTTGTATCCTCACATGACGGTGGCGGAAAACATTGCTTTTGGGTTACAAATGCGGAAAATTGACGCCAAAGTTATTCAAGAAAGAGTCATGACGGTGGCGCGATCGCTTTCTTTGGAACATCTGTTGGATCGCAAACCCAAACAGCTTTCTGGCGGACAGCAACAGCGGGTTGCATTAGGAAGAGCAATAGCCCGTCAACCACAAGTCTTTTTGTTGGATGAACCTTTGTCTAATTTAGATGCTCAGTTGCGAGATGATACACGAGCAGAGTTGAAACAGCTGCATCAGGAGTTGGAAATTACCACTGTCTACGTTACTCACGACCAAGTTGAAGCGATGACTTTGGCTGATAAGATTGTGGTGCTAAACCGGGGACGAATTCAACAAATCGGCGAGCCACAAACTATCTATTCCCAACCAGCTAACCGCATGGTGGCAACTTTCTTGGGTAATCCTCCAATGAATATTCTACCTGCCAAGTTCACAGGTGATAGTTTTGATGTGGGTGGTCAGGTGTTACCTTGTCCTGATTCTGTGCGGGGGAGTTTGCGCCCTCAGGCGGGGCAAAATTTTGATTTGGGAATTCGTCCTGAGGATGTTTATTTAAATGAACCGCCAAGACGAGCCAGCGCTGCAGGAGGGTTTCCCGACCCAGGCGACTGGCGTCGCCAAGAGGGCCAAGAGATGGGAGAGTTGGTGGTTGAGGTGAAGGTGGTGGAACCTCTGGGGAGGGAAACGTTGATTCGTGGGGGTTTACCAGGTTCGAGTGTGATGCTGAATATTCAGACGGGTGCAGATGTGCGTCTCCATCCAGGCGATCGCCTTTCTCTAAAATTAGATTTAGATAAGTTATTTGTATTTGATTCAGCGACTGGGGATAAATTGTATTCTTAATGACTATCGAAGCAGAATGGGAAAGTGAGAACCCCTACCTTTTAATCCAGGGATGAAACTTGACGATGGCGGGATTTATCCCTTTGTATCCTTTTTGCCTGCTATAATTTTCATGCGGTACTGGGTGACGACCCATCCAGGATATCCATAACTGGACTCCGAGGGCAGAAACATAGTCTGAGACTGTACCTATCTGCGGTGGGACGCGTCGTGGATATAAAACGCTCATTGCCTGTCGAGACGGTCTGGCGGGGACTGCGCCCCAGTCTGGTTAAGAGTCAAAGAAGCAGGAAGATAGGTGGAGAGACATGACTGAAGTCTGTCTCATAACATCTTTTAAGAATCCCCGCGCATTTATTTATGCCGGGGACTGCGTCAATAGATACAGCAATAGGGAGACCTGCGCCCAAATGTCTACTGTTTGTGAGCGCAGGCTTTGTTTGACTTCAACCACCATAAAAATTTGCGGTTAAGCAACTTGCTTGACCCGAGAGTTTGCTAACTCCCCTGGAGCAAACACCCCATTCTCTGTGATGATTGCTGTAATCAGTTCAGCTGGTGTGACATCAAAAGCTGGATTGTAAAATTCTACCCCATTCGGTGTGAGGGTGCTGCCGCCGACTTTGTATATTTCCTCTGGATTGCGCTCCTCAATGGGAATTTCGTTACCACTGGATAAAGAAAAATCAACGGTGGAAAGGGGTGCAGCAACATAGAAAGGAACGTTATGCGCCTTAGCTACGAGTGCTAAACTATACGTACCAATTTTGTTTGCTGTGTCTCCGTTAGCCGCAATTCTGTCAGCGCCCACAACTACAAGATGAATTAAACCTTGCTTCATGCAATGAGCCGCCATGCTATCAGTAATTAACGTAACTGGAATGCCTTCTTGGACACATTCCCATGTCGTTAGTTTTGCACCTTGCAAGCGAGGACGAGTTTCGTCTGCGAACACCCGCGCTAAACGCCCTTCTCGAAAAGCAGAACGTACAACACCCAAAGCCGTACCGTAACCTGCGGTTGCTAATGCTCCTGCGTTACAATGCGTCAAAATTGTCAATTTTTCTGGAGTTTCAGGCAAAACTGCCAAGCCATTGTCGCCGATCGCATAACAGGTTTGCAAATCTTCCGCGTTGATTGTTTGGGCAGTATGCAAGAGAGTTTGTTTGATGTCTTCTATTGTTCCAAGAGATTCGTAGGCGGTTTTCATCATTCGTGAAATTGCCCAAAATAAATTCACTGCTGTCGGACGAGTAGAACGTAATAGTTCTGCGACTTTCTCCAAGCTGTTCAAAAATTCATCGCGGTTGTTGGTTTCAATTTCCCTTGCTCCAAGATACATTCCGTATGCTGCAGCGACACCAATCGCAGGCGCACCTCGGACAATCATGGTTTTAATTGCCTGCGCCATATCTGAGCAACGGTGAATTTCGACAAATGTGTATTCGTTAGGCAAGCGGGTTTGGTCGATCAGTGAAACTGAGTCATTGTGCCAAATAACAGGGTAAACTTGGTTTTTGGAAGAATTCATGGAATGTAACGTAATTAATTTTTTCAAATTGTAATGTTAAAAATTCTACAGGTTATGGCAGCTTTTCTGTCTCTGAACTTTTTTGCTGTTTTTGGGTGGAAACCCTTGTAAATTCACAAGATCCTTAAGGGAATTTTTTAAGGAGCAGAGCGCTAAAGGTTAGAATCAGGCATCTTCTATGTTTACCCTATTGGAATTATGATATTCTCCTTAAAAATCATATTTTTTTATTACAGCCAGCATACATTTTGTTTAAAAATTTAACATTATTGTCATCATTTGATAACAAGATATCTCACCTACTCCGTATCCCAATACTGCTCGGTTAAGGAAGTCAGGTAGGGCTCAAACGATTGAAATTTCGTTCTTTATGGTGTCCGAAAAGCGCTTAACCGAGTGGTATTGCTCCGTATCCCATACAATGATCACCATTCGGTTCAGGATTATTTATGACAATTCCATCTGTAGAGACGTAGCATGCTACGTCTCTACAGATGTCACCAGGCGCTAAAAACCATATCACTAAGAATATTTATTGCGCTATAAGACGCTTAACTTAGGGATTTCCAAGAAATAAATTATCCATCTTGTGAACTCAGGGCGAAGCCTGACGAGTGACTCCTGAATTGCTGCTGTAGATTTGCTGTTAGTCTTTTGAGGAAACGACTTCCTTTGCTTTACGGCTTTTAATGACTTTTGCAGGTACCCCCACAGCTATTGAAAACGGGGGAATATCTTTTGTCACAACTGCTCCTGCACCAATGACACTACCTTTACCAATAGTCACGCCATCTAATACAGTCACCGCATGTCCTAGCCAACAGTCGTCCTCAATCACAATTCCCTTACGGGTAAGCCCTTGGTTTTCAATAATTTCTGTTGGGTCATCAAAAATGTGATTATTAGCAAATATCCCAACGTGCGCTGCAATAAGACACGACTTGCCTATTTTGATATTTCCTGGACCTGCCAAGCAAACATAAGGACCGATAAATGTACCTTCATCAATGTGGATACAAGTATCTTTCATTGCCCTCATGTCAACGCCACGCTCAAGGCTGACTTTATCTCCAAGATAAACTCTATTGTTTGGTTGTCCACTCGCATTGATACTAACACCATGTATAATATTCACCCCATTTCCAATATCAATACATGAGGTGTTTAGAAATTTAACGCCGTCTTCAATATAAACAGAATTACCAATACGGGCAAAAATATTACGATAGAGTAGAATTCGTAAGTTACTGCCGACAACCTTGGTGGGGATATTGCCTAATAAGTTAATCAACAAACTTTCTGGTAAATGCTTCAGCCGAAAAAAACTTTGCTTGCTATTCATTGTGAAATTACACTTCATAATAAATGGTTTACCACAATTCTTCACAAGAGAGAATCAGATACACAATGACTTGATAAAGTTACTTAGAAACTTACTTAAATATTATGAAAGAAAAGGTGGTCTACTATATGATTAATCTTCAGCAATATTTTTGTGAAATACGTCATGTCTGACTAACAGGCTTTGCATTTACCCAAAGCCTGCTAGTTGCTACTATCTCTTAGTCTCTGGTGTTCACCAGTTCCTTACTAGTCCGGGTTTTGATAATTTTTGCAGGTACCCCCACAGCGACTGAGAACGGCGGGATATCTTTGGTAACAACTGCTCCTGCACCAATGACGCTACCTTTACCAATGGTGACTCCGTCTAAGACAGCTACGCCATGTCCTAGCCAGCAGTCATCCTCTATGACAATTCCCTGGCGAGAAATACCTTGGTATTTAATTGGCTCTATTGGGTCTGAGAAATTATGATTATTTGCATAGATACCAGCATTTGCAGCAATGAGACACCGTTTGCCAATTTTGATGTCTCCGGGTCCAGCAATACAAACGCCAGGACCAATGAAGGTCTCTTGACCAATGTGTATGCTAGTATTCCCCAAACACCCAATATTAACGTTACGTTCAATAGCTACTCCATTATCCAAAACAATAGAATTGTTTTCGTGTCCTCGTGCATCTAGACGTACACCTTTAAAAATAAACACCCCATTGCCGATTTCGATACAAGAAGTACTAAGAAATTCAACACCCTCTTGAATATAAACTCCTTTACCCATCCGACCAAAGATAGTACTATATACTATATTGCGCAGCTTTGGTCCCAACATAATGGTTGGAAGACCTCCTACTAAACTAATGGCTAAAAGTTCTTGCAAACGTTGTAACTTTGACGAAAATTGTTCTCTATTCATAAGTGCGTCATCCTAAGGTAAGGGTTTTTGACAAGAATTCAGTTTGTATAGTCTTAATCCCAACTCGTGTTTCATTCTTTGTGTTTCCGCTGATGCTGGTCTTTCTACGCATCAACTGGATTTCAAGTGGAGTCATCTGGAGAACTCCTCATAACCTCCTAATGTTTGAAGAACTCATGCAAGTATTGTCAAATCCCTCTAGTTAGATGCACAACGTATAGTTCAATTGTGTTTGCTTGCAAGAAAAACTTGTAACGGTATCCATATCATAGGTAGATACAGTATTAATCTTTTTTCTGAGCAAGTTCAAAAGCCTTGTATTAAGTTTATGGAAGTATCAACCATCAAATACAAACAGGCTTATTTTATATTTGCCAGAGAATCTTAAGATAAAAGCTTTTACGCAACTACCGATACAGTTATTCTTGTTGAGGGGACTGCTTGCTGAGTAGCTCTAAACGTTTCCAAAAGATGCAGTTAAACGAACTGCTTGTCCAACACAACTAGATTATTTCCTCAAGTTATTGCAAAGGAGTTTGAATTTCTCCTCTGATTTACTTGAAAATATAACTATTGTTGAATTTCTCTTGGCGTTTTTATTTAACTAAAACTAAATTATGGTGGAGTCTCTCCAACTTCTGCCATGATGTTAAAATCTGCCATCGGTGCAAATAAGTAAGCGCTTCCTCGAGCGCCATGACGAATTTGTTGCAGCCAGTTTGTCAATTCGGCTGCCGCCATGATGTTGCACACAGATGTTTTACAGACTAACCAAATCACCTTGAGAATGACACGAATTGGGATTCTACACTATCATATATAACTGATAACGTCTACTATCTGCAATTACTGTATAAAACTTATATTTAGAAAACTCGAGAAAAAAATACCACAACGTTAGTAAAGCCGCCAGAACAACCGCTTTGCTCCGTTTCGAGCAAAAACGAATAACGGCTTTTGATAATTTTTTCTTAGTAAGTGCCTTAGGGATTTCCAAGAAATATAGCAGGGAACTCTTAACAGGGAACGGGAGTATCCCAATTTTGCACAGAAGGCTTTGTACCCTCTCCCATACATGGGAGAGGGGATAGGGGTGAGGGGATGAGGGCTATCAAGGTTTTTGCACATTTGGGATGCTCCCACAGGGAACAAACTTGGAAGTCTTTCAGTATCCAGGTTTTACCTTCAGTTTGTGTCCTAAACTACCTGGCGACAGCTATAAATTATCCATCTTGTGGGGTGGGGTGGGCGTCTCCCTCCGGGTATGGGCAAAGAAAGAAAGCGCACGCAATCATGGGAACGCCAGTCCCCTAGGTTGGGAGACGCACCTGCAGGGCTAGTGTCACTACTGTTGTCCACCCTGAACTGAACGGGCGAGACGCCCGTCCCACAAGAGATTTATGGATACTTTTTTATTTGGAAGTCCCTTGTCCCTGATAGTTTTAACCCAAATATTCTGGACAAGCCAGACTGAGTACGACGTCATCAGCACAAACAGTCTACTTGCCTATTTCACCGTTAAGATCTTAGTTTGTTAATTCATGCTAATAAGCAGTAAATAGCTCAACATTACACAGAATGTTTCCGCGAAGAAAGGTTTGAAGCGAGATGCTGAGCACGAAGAAATCTGTCTGCAACTGCTGTAGGGTCTTTTCTTCTTAGTTTTTACTAGATTGGGTGAAAGCTGGATGTTCTAAAGCTATGATCGAGAGTCTAATAGGGTTCATTGTATCCTTTTTTCTAACCCCACTTGCTCAGCCAATGACCTACTTTAAAAAATGTATTTTTAGTACTATTGTACTGCATCATTGTCTGGTTTAGTTGAAGCACACAAATGGCTCAAACGGTGAGCTATTTTCCTATTTCATACTTCGACTGTGCTACGCCGCATCAGTTGATACTCTTTTCTCCAAGTTTGGGGAGGAATCCCGTTGTGTTGACGAAACTGGCGGGAGAAATGGCACGCATTTTGATAACCAAGTGCTGAAGAAATTTGCTCAATTGTTTGGTCAGTTTCTTGAAGTAAGGTACGTGCTGCTGACATCCGACGCTTAACAATCCAGCCGTTAACTGTTTCTCCTGTAATTTTTGCAACTCTGTTGGTCAAGTAAGCCGAAGAGTAACCAACTGCTTCAGCTACGTCACATAGAGTGATACCTTGGTGATAATTGGCTTCAATGTAATCGAAAACTTCTTTGAGTTGTGGGACGCTGGGAAAGATTGATTCTGATGTGGATGGTGTGGTGTTGGCTGCGGCTGGTTGTGCAAGATTTTGGCAGCAAGCAGCATACCAGTATTGCATGAGTTTTGATTGCTTTTCTAATCTGACTGCTATCGCTTTGAGTAGCTGCTGTACAGTACAGGGCTTGGTAATATAATCATCTGCTCCCAACTCCATACCTTTGCGAAGAGATGACTTGCTATCGCTACCGGTGAGAAAGATAAAGGGTATAATTGCTGTTACTGGCTCTTGGCGCAGCATCTTTAGAACGCCAAAACCATCCATGTTGGGCATCATGACATCGCAAATAACCAAATCAGGTTGATGCTCTTGTGCTTTTTGGATACCAACAATACCATTTTGAGCACCTATGGTTTCAAAACCTTCAGCTTGAAGACCATCTAAGAAGATATTGCGGGTCATTGCATCATCTTCAATAATGAGAATTTTTTTTGGTGATTCTTGTATCATGTTCATAATTGGAATTTGAGGGAGCTAAGGCTTGCTGAATTCTAAGTCGAGTGTTGGATGACGGTTAAGAGTTTGAGGGTAGATTGACAGTAAAAGTTGTGCCAACGCCAACTACACTTTCCACAGTGATTTGACCGCCATGTAAATCTACTAGGGTTTTCACAATTGATAAACCCAGTCCAGTACCCGGTATACTGTCAACATTGCTGCCACGATAAAACGGCTCGAATATTTGCTGTTGATCTACTACCGGAATACCAATACCTGAATCTTTTATTTGAAAAATTGCTTGTTTAGTTTGGCAGCAAAGCCTAAAAGTTACCCCGCTACCATTAGGTGAATACTTGATAGCATTCGAGAGTAAGTTAGTTAATATATGCTGTAGGAGCTTTGGATCTAAATAAGCAGTAGAACAGTTACCTTGGCTGACAAAGCTGATTCCTTTTTGGTCTCCACTTGCTATCTGCACCTGTGCTAGAATATCTCTGCAAAACATCTCCAGGTTAAGTGGTCTTGGCTCACACTCCAGCCTCGCGGATTCTGCCTGACCATATAAGAGGATTTCATCTAGTAGCTCACTAATTTGTTGAACTGCAACTTGAATCAAATCCAGATACGAGCGGTTCTTTTCTTCAGTCCATTGATGAATATGACGTCTGAGTAAATCAGCAGAGAATGAAACAACGTTAAGCGGAGTGCGGAATTGATGGCAAAGCATAGAGACAAAGCGTTCTCTGAGTTCGCTGAGTCGTTTCGCTTGCTCAAGAGCTTGACGAACCTCGGACTCTGCCTGCTTATAATCTGTGATATCGATCGCTGTGACTAATTCAACTGAGTGACCGCCAAAATCCAGCACTCCATCCAAGAGTCCGACTGTACAAGCCAGCCAGCGCTTGACACCGTTTTTTGTCAGAATCTGCATCTCCTGATATTCACAACAAGCAGATCCATCCTGCTTGTGAACCTGCCTAAGCTTTTTGCCTTGAATCAGTCGATCAATATGAAAATCATTCACCAATTCCTTTCTTGTATATCCAGTCAGATCCTCTGCGGCTGGATTGACATAGCAAATCTGCTTGTTGTTATAAATTAGGAAAATACTCGCTTCTGTCGTTTCTGCTAAAGTACGAAACCGGGCTTCATTCCGCCTAAGTGCTTCTTCTGTTTTTCTCGATTCAGTAACGTCCCAGATACTCCACACTCTACCGATAATTTTGTCTCCAAGCCGCTGTGGTTCTGAGTAGTGTGCAAATATCCTACCATCCTTCAATTCGACTAACTCATAGCTTTCTTTATCTGATTGGCTGGATATGTCCCAAACAGCTTGACGAAAAACCTCTGGGTCTTTAACTTTGTTCTCAAAGAAGGCTTTGGCTGTGCTAGATTTCCTGGATAGGCTAACCGAGTTTGGGAATTGCCACATTTCCAAAAATTTCTGGTTGTAGCAAAGGATTTCTCCTTCAAAGTTCACTGCAAGTATGGCATTTGCAGAAGATTCCAATGTAGAACGAAGTAGAGAAAGAGATGTTTCTAGTTCCGTTTCTGTCCTTTGATATTGAATAACTTCTTGGTGTAACTCCTCCTTTGGGTCAAGGGTTTTGTTGACATACCGTTGCACGCCTAAGTCTAGTAATTCATCACTGCGATCGCGAGCAAAAACACAGCCAAACTCTTTACCTTGATATTCTACATAAGTGATAGTGATTTTTACCAGAAATATCCGACCTGCTTTTGTTCGATATCGAGTTTTGAAGGTGAGGGAACCTTGTTGTTTCAGGGCTGTCCATTTCTCTGACCAATTTTTGGGCCAAAAGTCTACGTCGATATCTTTCAGCGTCATTGAGAGTAATTCCTCACGGGAATACTTCATCATTCGGCAAATCGCATCGTTGACGTAGATAATTTTTGCGTTCGACCCGACATAGAAGACAGCATCTGCAACCTGATTCATGAGATACTGTGCCAGTTTTAACTCTTCTTCCGGCTGTAGCACTGGGTAAGAATTAGCGTTAGATAACATGTAGTCGCCAAAGGTCATAGCCCTCTTATGCTCCCCTAGTATCATTTGGCACTATAGCGCTCAACGGGCTTATCATTAAAAGTTCCTATATTCGCTATTAGGTTTTTTTTCTCCTACCTTAAATTATCAAAAACCTTATAAAATTAATATAACTTTACACAAAATTTAAACTCCTCAGTTCAACAGCTGTTCAAAACGACAAAAGACATACTGTGCCTGTGTTCCTGCTGGAAATAGCAAGTCAGACACACATGGATATCATTCATATCCACGAAAGAGATTTTAAGTTATATATGTCTGCGTAAAAGTAGAGCCAGGGTATTTCATCCTGGACATCTTTACCAACATTGCCCTGTAAGAATTTCAAGGCTTGTATACGTGTCTTAGTTGCAAAAGTGATAACTGTTCACCATTCGCTGTTCACGGGTATGGTGAGCCACAGACGCAAAACGCTGCTAGTTTGGGTTAATTTTACCAGGAATTCTAACAAACAGTGAAATTGTCACGGGCATCTTTTGAGTCATTAGTTTTATTTGTTTTCTTTACTCTGTGATGAATTCAACTACAAAATACTTTACAAAGTCATCTGTCAAAAGAAATACCCTACACTTTTAAATTCATAGATATTTTTTTATCATCTACCAAAAGATATACAATTTGTAAAAGAGACCAGTATCAATTAGAACAAAAGGCTGAGTTTACAGGAGTTTGGGGGTAACAATCTCGTAATCATTGTCACTGACTTAAGCAGAATTAGCTACAAATATTAAGATTTTATTAATAGTAGGAAAGTGACTTTTTGTCGGTACATCATTCACGAGTTATCCTTAAATTTTTTTGTGTCAGCCAGACGCCTTGTATAAATGAAAACAAATAAACAAAAAATAGACCGTAAACTACCGAAAGGTAGAAAAAAGTTGTTTAACCGGGCAGATCAGGCGTCAAATTTAGGAAAAACAACAGCAAAAAAATTGATAACTCAATCAAAAGATTATTCATTGCAGCAAAGCGTTCAGCTTCTGTACGCTTGTTTCCATAAGCACAGCCTAAATTGTTTAACTCCTACAGTACGAGTCTTTTACTGACGAAAAAGCGGTTACTCACCGTTCCCAGTGTTTATTAACCTGGGTGAAAGCTTGTACTTAAAGATACGGGATTTTGCATAACACATACTTAAGGCTGTGAGTGCAAACGCAGCCTGAGTAAGCTAACTGGCATCCTCTCCAACAATCAGGGATACGTAGACGCAATGAGCCACAACTATACTCAGACGACATCTCAAATTGGCATTCAGCCATACGACGTGTACCAACCAAACGGCAATACACAGTCGGAGCTAAATGGTAGACTACACTCTTCTAAAGACCAATTCAATAGTCAATCTAAGAATAGTGAGTCCAAGAATAGTGAGTCCAAGAATGCACCTGCTGTGCAAGAACCCACACAGCGACCACTAACAGTCGCCAGTGCGATCGCCACGATGATGGAAGCCTTAGGGGTATCCAGCGCCTTTGGCGTTAACGGAGGTGCGATGGCAGGAATTTGGGGAGCGCTATCGAACAGCCTTTTGCGAGTCCTGAACTTCCGTCATGAAGCAGGAGCTGCGTTTGCAGCTACTGAAGCCTACTTTGCCACTGGTCGTCCTACCGTAGTGTTCACCACTGCGGGACCGGGAATCACCAATGCCTTAACTGGATTATTCGCTGCTAGAGGTGAGGGTGCAAAAGTGATTTTGCTGTCAGCTTGCACCTCCTCCCCACAGCGCGGACGGTGGGCTATTCAAGAAACCAGCACCGAGACTCTGCCAACTGAGGGAATATTTACCTCAGGAGCGCTGTTTAACTATGCTACCACTGTAGAAAGCGCTGCACAACTTCCACAGATTTTTCGTAAACTGGCTCTGGGTCTGTCCCAACCAGGAGCTTTCGTCGCCCATTTGAGCGTTCCTACCGCTGTGCAAACAAGCCCGGTTGATGATCTTGACGTGTTCCAAGGAATTGATTATTCTTCTTTGGCAACACCCAGTCAAGAAACAATTGTTAAATGTGCACAGTTGCTATCTGAGGGACCGTTTGCGATTTGGGTAGGATTTGGTGCTCGTGACGCGGCAGAAGAAATTCGCCAACTTGCGGAATTAACTGGGGCACCAGTTATGTGTTCGCCTCGTGGCAAAGGCATCTTTCCCGAAGATCATCCTCAGTTTGTTGGTGTGACTGGTTTGGGCGGTCATGGTTCCGTCTTTACTTACTTACAACAGCAACCTCCTTTACGCACACTCGTGCTAGGAACGCGCTTAAGCGAACCGACTTCCTTCTGGAGTCCAGCGTTGGTTCCCCCAGGAGGTTTCGTCCATGTAGACATTGACCCAACAGTCCCTGGGGTGGCGTATTCAAAAGCCGAAACCTTTGCTGTCCAGTCTGATATCAAAGCATTTGTTAAAGCATTGTTGGAGCACGAACACCTTCTAGCAAGTAGCGCGGTAACAGCTTTTTGGCTACCTCGTCCAGAACGCCAGGAAATTGGTCCAGATTCAGACTCTTCAGTTAGACCAGAAATCTTGATGGACGCAATTCAAAAGGTCATTGTCGAAGGCAGTGACGCTATAGTGGTGGCGGAGTGTGGTAACTCGTTCCTTTGGACAACGCATTTGCTAAAATTTCCAAACCCAAACCGTTACCGTATCAGTACCGGAGTCGGAGCAATGGGTCATGCTGTTGCCGGAGTCGTCGGAGCAGCAGCAGCACGTCATGGCAAAGCCGTTGCCATTGTTGGGGATGGCGCAATGCTGATGAATAACGAAATCAGCACAGCTGTCAAATACCAAATACCCGCTGTTTGGATTATACTCAACGATGCCCGCTACAACATGAGCCATCAAGGCATGGGAATGCTGGGACTCACAGGTGCAGATGCAACAATTCCGCAGGCAGATTTTACCATGATTGCTCGTGGTATGGGAGCCGAAGGAATCCGCATCAACAAAGAGTCTGATCTGATTTCGGCGCTAGAGCAAGCAATGGCAGCGACTGGTCCAATCGTTATTGATGTCGTGATTGACGCAGAGAGACGTGCACCATCCAAAGGACGCAACGCTGGTCTAGCATCACAAGGAGTAAAGTCAACTCCGGCTCAAAAGACCGAATTGCATATTTCATTTCCACAAGCTTCATTTCCAAATGTCTAAATGGTAACGGGGATTGGGAAAAGCGATTTCCAATCCCCACGAGGTCAAGCTGAGGTGATCCGAGGAGACTAGGGTGAATTTATTTGAAACTGTTACAGAAATGGGTCATGAGCAAGTGCTCTTTTGTCATGGTAAAGACCCAGATATCAAGGCAATAATTGCCATCCATGACACGAGTTTGGGACCTGCAATGGGCGCAACAAGGCTGTTGCCCTACGCCAACGAAGAAGCTGCTTTAAAAGACGCTCTTCGTCTGAGCCGTGGTATGACTTATAAGGCGGCTTGTGCTGGCATTCCAGTTGGCGGAGGTAAGGCAGTCATTATTGCCAATCCTGAAAACAAGAATGCAGACCTGTTCAGAGCATACGGACGGTTTATTGAAAGACTCAATGGACGTTTTATTACAGGTCAAGATGTGAATCTGACCCCCGATGATGTCAGAACAATCAGTCAAGAAACTAGATATGTCGTTGGGGTAGAAGAAAGGTCAGGTGGACCTGCTCCTGTGACAGCATGGGGAGTTTTCTTGGGACTTAAAGCTGCTGTTGAGTTTCGTTTGCAAACCTCTGACCTTAAAGGGCTAAAAGTTGCAGTTCAAGGTCTGGGGAATGTCGGTCAAAATCTTTGCCGACACCTGCACGAGCATGGGGCAAAACTGTTTGTCACTGATATCAGCAAAGAAAAAACAGAGGAAGTAAAGCGTCTTTTTGGTGCCACTGTTGTAGAGCCAGAGGAAATTTACTCCCAAGATGTCGATGTGCTTTCTCCTTGTGCTTTAGGGGGAATTCTTAACAGTGAGACAATTCCTCACATTAAAGCGTCGGTGATTGCTGGTGCTGCAAACAATCAGTTGGGAGTTGAACTGCTGCACGGTCAAATGCTTACAGCAAAAGAGATTCTTTATGCCCCTGATTACGTAATTAATGGTGGCGGGCTAATCAACGTTTACAACGAAATGATTGGCTACGACGAAGAAAGAGCTTTCCAGCAAGTGCGTAATATTTACGACACGCTGCTTGAAATATTTGACAGAGCACAAAAGCAGGACATCACTACCAACGATGCTTCTAAGCAGTTGGCAGAGGACAGAATCCGCAAAGCCAGACATCTCAAGACCTTAGCTGTGGTCTAAAGGAGTGACAAATGGTAACTGAAAGAAATACATTTGGGACATCTGCCTACATCGAAACGACTCCAGAGAGCGCCTTTGAATACCTTGCTGAGCTAAAAAACTTAGGCGAGTGGACTCTCTATAGCCGCATGGAAGAGCAAATCGACGAAGATACCTGGCTCGGAACTGCCTCTGGCTACCAGACAAAGCTTTACTATCACGTAAAAAAACTGGATCATCCCAATTTTTACGGCATTGAGTGGCAGTGCGGCTTAGAGTATCAGAAATATTATCAGGTCTACCCTGTCCTGCTTTTTCCTGCTGACTACGTTGAGCCGGGAACAGATGAAAAAGGCGTGTACTTACACTGGGTCAGCTTTGTCGATCCCAAGCGGCGCAGTCCCTTAATTATGGAGGGAATTCACACGGTACACACTTCCGAGTGTCGTTCTCTCAAAGGTAATTTGGAACGCAAAGCTGGTCTTAAGACCGCAGCAAAAGGACGTTACTACGTTGATACCGACACCATGTATGTTAATGCCCCAATAGAAATGGGGATCGAGTATTTGTCAGACCTCAAAAACATGGATGATTGGGCGCACCTGCTGCGAGCAGATGGCGAAATTTCTGGTCAGTCTGGCGAGTTTCGCGATGAATACGGTCAAAAGGTGAAAGTAACTCAGCGCCTGCAACCTATTAACGAATCGTACTTGCTGGAGCACGAGTTCTTTTATCCAGACTACGGATTTTATCAGCGCTCTCCGGTGCTGCTGATCCCAACCTCCCATGCTTTCCGGGATCCAGAAGCTCCTGGTTTCATCCAGCATCGGATGACCTTCTGGAAAGTAGGTGAGCAACCAGCTCACGGTAAACTCCAAATCGAAGACTTTGGCTCTGAGAGCTTGAATATCAAGCGTATCTTGGAAGGCAAAGCTGGCAACGTGGATACTTTAGCTCAAGGTTTGAGCTATATGCCGCACGCTAAGTAGTACATTCGGCAGTTGTTAGTGGTTAGTTGTTAGTAGAACAACCTGCAGCTACTAACTAACAAACGTACAGACGCGCCATGGCGCGTCTCTACAATTAACAAATAATTAATTAATAAATATATTTTCAGGGTGTGAGTGCCGTCATTGCTTATTGTCAGCAATGCAAAATTCTACCAGTAACATCCACCGACCTCTGTTGTGACACATGGAACTCAAGCAACTTACTATTACATCTTTTACGGTGCTTGCCGACGGTCTTGATAATCCGAAAGGTCTTAGCTTTGGTCCTGACGGTAATCTGTATATTACAGAGGCAGGAACGGGGGGAACTGGAGCTAGTATTCCATCACCCAGTGGTCAAGGTGATTTATATTACGGTACCAGTGGTGCTATAGTAAAAATTGAGAATGGTACAGTCAAACGTATACTGACAGGACTGCCTTCTGTCGCATTTCCAGATGGTACTGGAGCCGCTGGTGCTCACGATATAAAATTTGATGCTACAGGCAAGCCTTATGTTTTACTAGGGTATGCTGCTAATCCAGCTTTACGCGATACGGCATTAGGTGAGACTGACTTAGGAAAAATCATCGCTCCCGACTTCAATACAAATTCGTGGACAACTGTTGCTGATATCGCTAACTATGAACTGACTCATAATCCTGATGGCAGTGAAATCGTTAGCAATCCCTTGGCTCTATTAATAGATGGAGACGAAATTGTTGTCGTTGATGCGGGTGCGAACGACGTGCTGAGTGTGGGAACTGATGGAAGCGATTTGAAGGCACTTGCTGTGCTTCCTAAACAGACAGTGACGAATCCAATCTTCCCAGGTTCTAACTCGCAGAATTTTGACAAGGGACACGTGCCACCTCCTAGTGCTTATCGTGATGCACTACCATCGCAGATTGCAATTCAATCAGTACCCACAAGCGTCGCCAAAGGTTCTGAGGGTGCTTATTATGTCACCACATTCACTGGGTTTCCTTTTCCAGAAGGTGAAGCAAAAATCTACCGATTGGATGCTGATGGTCAACTAACAGTTTTTGCTGATGGCTTTACGCAACTGATTGACTTGGCTTTCGATGCCCAAGGTAACTTGTATGCGTTGCAACATATGAATTGCTCAGGCTGGAAAGGAAAACCAGAAGGAAGCCTGATCAAAATAGGACACGATGGGAGCCACACAACTGTTCTCAGTGGTGATGGGCTAGAGCTACCTAGTGCATTGACTATTGGTCCTGATGATGCTCTTTATCTGATCAACCGAGGCGGCATACCAGGAAAAGGGCAAGTCATCAGAATTGAAAATCCAAGCTCTGTTGTGTGAAGCTGCTATGAAGTCATGACCAACAGATAAGAGTCTCTCTCTCCCCAACATAAGAGCAAGACTCCTGCAAATTGGGTAACAAGTTTCAAGCTGACAATGCCAGTTCCTCTCAATAGGGAGGCTATGTTGCCGTGGATGCTTGATTTCCACATCCCAGTCATTGGGACTCTTTATCCCTGACACCGTACACAACTCCACAAACTACCAACACTCGATCTAAATAAGTATGAAGTTCAAGTCATTTGCTCTTACATTTCTCTCCCTTTGTGTTGCCACTACTTGTGGAACGGAAGCTGCAAAAGCAGCATCGCTGTCAGTAGTTGCTGACCAGCTTGACAACCCACGCAATCTAGACTGGGACAAAGATGGCAACGCTTATGTGACATTAAGTGGTCGCGGAGGTGACGGAAACGGCGGAGTCAACTGTATACCATCACCCAGCGCGCAATATATTCCTTTATGTTCTGGTAACACTGGTAGCGTTGTTAAAATTGCTCCAGACGGTACAAAAACAAATTTCATAGATAATCTCACGTCCATAGCATTAGTACCCTCCGGCGAACAAGCTGCTGGTCCTGCGGACTTCAAATTTGATTCCCAAGGCAACGCTTATCTTTTGACAGGTGTTGCAGGCGATCCCACCAGCCGCGATACCGTCCTGCAAGCTCCTGACCTGGGAAAACTATATAAGGTAGACTTAAACACTGGTGGTTTGACAACTCTTGCTGATTTTGCAGACTATGAAGCCAAGAATAATGTCGATGGCAGTGACTTAATTTCCAATCCTTATGCTTTCACAATTAAGGGTAATACTGCTTACGTCGTTGATGGGGGTGCTAACGTAATCTATTCTGTAGGACTTGATGGCAGCGGTATTAAGAACGCAGCTGCGTTACCTCAGCAACTCATACCAACAAGTGAACTCGAATTCCCAACTCTTCCTGAAGGGGTAGTAGACCCAACAGGAGGCGCAGCACCACCTCCTGGTTTTGCGATCGCTGATAATGGTCTTCCCGTATCACAACAATCAATACCCACAGCGATTACAGTTGCTCCCGATGGTAGTTTAACATTGGCTGAGTACACTTACTTCCCCTATCCAGAAGGTAAAGCACGTGTCTATTCAATTGACCCTGAGACTTTAGCAGCAACAGTCATTGATACTGGCTATACCCAGTTGACTGGTGCAACATACGACAGTGAGGGGAATTTGTATCTGTTGCAACACATCAACCAGTCAGAATGGAAGGGCATTCAACAGGGTGGTATTATCACTGGTGATATAAGTGGTTCTATCATCAAAGTTGGCAAAGATGGCACTAAGGAAACTATCTTAAGTGGTAATGGACTAGAAGCAGCTTCTGGATTATTTTTCGGTCCTGATGGTGATTTGTATACCTCAAACCGTGCCAGACTCGTAGCTGGGGAGCAAGGAGGACAACTCGTCAAGATTGCTCTCAAATCTGGTGGCGCAGCAAAAGTTCCTGAACCCGGTTCTGTCATTGCTTTATTAGCAACTGCCGCTTTAGGCGCAAAAGCAATGAAGCGTAAGCGTCAACAAGAACTGTTGGATAAGGTTGAAACCATCTAATTCCTTGGCAAGTTTCTTAGGCATTCTTTGGCAATGCATAAGAAATAGGCTGCTGCCTTAAATTGAAAGTTCTGTTTCAAAAAGGCAACAGCTTAAATTCGGGATTCCCAGACTCGGTCTGGGAACGACAAAAACCTTAAGTAAGAGTATAACTCACAACACCGGATATTCACTATGGGATTAGTCAAAAAACTGTCACTTGCCTTATTCAGTGCCGGCGTTATGGTAGCAGCAACCGCTGCCCAAGCTATGGCTGTAAGCTTAGAGTTCGATAGTCAGATTGGTAGCCCTGGTTTCGCTCCTGGGCAGCTGTTTGTTACTCAAGGCATAACGGTGGATGACGCAACCGGGAATGTCCTTGTCAGTAACGGTCGCGGTCTTAACCCAGACGGCAGTTTTAACCCTGCTCTCGGTAACCGAGTTGATGTATTCACTGCTGACGGTGCTTACCTAAGATCGATCAGTAGTGGTAGACAGGGACGTGGCGAGGGGTTAGATGAGCCAGCAGACCTGAAATTCAGCCCTACAAACGGCAACCTGTATGTCGGTGATGTTTTCAACAGCGAAATCGATGTATACGATCGCCAGGGGAACTTTGTTAAGTCCTTTGCCCAATTTGGTGGTCCTGTGCCGGATAGGATATTCTTTGGACCTGGTGGTATGTCATTCGATAAGAATGGCAATTTGTATATCACTGATTTCAGCAGTGACTACATCCAGGTATACGATAAGAACGATAACCTGGTGAGAACTATTGGCAGCAATGGCAGCGCACCTGGACAGTTTATTGGACCTGCCGGCATATCAGTCTCCCCAGTGAGTGGGAATCTGTTTGTTGCAGACCAGTACAACAACCGCATTCAGGTACTCACTCCAGAAGGTGAGTTTATCTCGGCGTTTGGTGGACCTGGTACAGGACCTGGGCAGTTTGCACAGCCAATCGGCGTAGAAGTGGACGAGGAAGAGAACGTTTATGTAGCTGATTCTCAAAACAGCCGCGTTCAGGTATTTGATAAAAACGGTAACTTCCTCACTTCATATGGTCAACCAGCCCGCACTGCAACTGGTGAAATTGTACCACCTCCTACCGCAGGACCTATAGCTAACCCCATCGACCTCACACCCGGGGTATTTAACTGGACAGCAGGCGCACACTACGACAAAGGAAAGCTCTATGTGGGCGATTTCTTCCAAGGTCGCGTGCAAGTGTTGAACGTCGTTAAAGATGGCGCAACCAAGGTACCCGAACCAGCCTCACTATTAGGTCTAGGCTTGTTAGGAATTGGCGCTACTGCTACCACATTGCGGAAAAAGCAGCAAAAGGCAACCTCGGCTTAGAGGAACCAGAAAAAGCTGCTGTTTAGACACTCGTAATTTTGTACTTCCTCAACCTTAACTTTGTTTAACCTCGTTCCCAGGCAATTGCCTGGGAACGTATTCCTAAAATTTTTAGCTCCATTGCATAACTAAATAATTATAAAGTAATGGTTTCTGCAAGTTATTTAGAAAAAACAACAGTGAGTGCGATTGACTTACTGCATCGCTGGCTAACTCAGCGCATTTATGGTCAAGGTTTAATCTGGCTAGAACAGAAGATAAAGCAGATTAAAAGCGGTGTCAATACCTCAATGTTTTTCAGTGCTTTTAGCGCTGTGCCTCGTTATACAGGCAAACATGATTTACAACTGACACTAGAAGAACTAGAAGCAGCCTCAGCAGCCAGGACAGGTTGGCTTCCCAGTTATTGGAGCGTAGATCAAGCTGCTCGCACCTTACTGGTACTGAGTTTACCGCAGGATAACGAAGAGAAATACGTACGGACGTTGGAGCGAGTTTTTACAGCCGCCGATATGGGAGAGTTAATAGCACTCTATCAGGCTTTACCGCTTCTAGCTTATCCAGAAAAGTTCCGCAATCGTGCAGCTGAGGGAGTTCGCAGCAATATGACAGCAGTCTTCAATGCTGTGGCTTTGCGAAATCCCTATCCAGCAGAATATCTGGGTGACGTTGCTTGGAACCAAATAGTCTTGAAAGCCTTGTTTGTAGGCAGCCCTTTACATCTTATTCAAGGACTTGATCAGCGTGCAAATCCAGAACTAGCTCAAATGCTGGTTGATTATGCTCACGAACGTTGGGCGGCCCACCGCACAGTATCTCCCGAACTTTGGCGACTGGTGGGGCGATTTGCCAACAATGCGATGTTAGTGGATTTGGAGCGCGTAATACAAGCGAACGATCCAGTTGAACAAGCCGCAGGGGCGATCGCTCTTGCTGAGTGTCCTTTACCAGATGCTCAACAACTCCTTGCCCGTTATCCTAATCTACAGGCTCAAGTGCAAGCAGGGCATCTTAACTGGAATAGCTTAACTGCTACGCAAAGTCAAGAGTCAAAAGTCATTGACCTTGACCCTTGACCCTTGACCTTTGACCTTTAACTACAAGCACTATAAACACCAGTCCCATGATGTACATAGATCCTCACATTCACATGAGCTCCCGCACAACCGACGATTACCAAAAGATGCAGGAGTCTGGCATTGTAGCTGTGATAGAGCCTGCCTTTTGGTTTGGACAACCCCGCACCAACGTCGGCTCATTCCAAGATTACTTTAGCAGCTTAGTCGGGTGGGAACGGTTTCGGGCTGCTCAGTTTGGTATCCGCCATTATTGCACGATTGGCTTGAACTCCAAGGAAGCCAATAACGAACCATTGGCAGAGCAAGTGATGGAACTTTTGCCTCTGTACGCTTGCAAAGAGGGTGTCGTTGCCATTGGTGAGATTGGCTATGACGACATGACAGAGGCAGAAGACAAATACTTCCGTCTACAGTTAGAACTGGCAAAAGAACTCGATATGCTGGTGCTGATTCATACACCGCACCGCAACAAGAAGGCGGGTACCAGTCGCACTATGGATGTCTGTATCGAGCATGGGTTAGATCCATTAAAGGTAATTATGGATCATAACAACGAAGAGACTGTGCAGGAAGTTTTGGATCGGGGCTTCTGGGCAGCTTTTACAATTTACCCCAATACCAAAATGGGGAATGCTCGCATGGTTGAAGTTGTGCGCCAATATGGATGCGATCGCATCATCGTAGACAGCAGTGCTGACTGGGGAGTCAGCGATCCACTCGCTGTCCCCAAAACTGCCCAACTGATGCAAGAAAGAGGAATTCCAGAAGCGCATATCCGAGCAGTCTGTTATGAAAATGCCCTTGCTGCTTACAGCCAAAGCGGTCAAATTCAAGAATCAGACTGGCTCAACCCAACCCCCATCGACCAACGACAGCTATTTAACGGGAACTCCGTACTTCGGGGACAAAAACCCCTCGTCGAGTCCCCTACCCGCGAATACGCATTAATTGAGTAAAAACTCAAAATTTCTTCATCTCCCTCACTCACTCCCTCCCTCACTCATCCCTCCTCCTCACCATGAACGCTACACTCTCCTTCCCTCGCATTTGGGCGTATCTCCAATTAATGCGACCTGCTAATATCGTCACCGCATGGGCAGATATCTTAGCTGGATTCGCTGTCCTTATTTCCGTATCTCCTGATCTGCCAATCTCCGCATCTTCCTCTAATTTGATGCCACTGGCATGGTTACTTCTAGCAACCACAGGTTTATACGGCGGTGGTATTATTTTTAATGATGTCTTTGATGCTGAAATAGACTCTATAGAAAGACCAGAGCGACCTATCCCTAGTGGTAGAGCATCACGTATGGGAGCATCAATTCTGGGAAGTTTGCTTTTGAGTGCTGGCATACTGGCAGCTTCTCAAGTGAGTTGGTTGAGTGCGGTTCTAGCTTTTGGCATTGCTGCTGCTGCGATCGTGTACGATGCTTACAGCAAGCATCATCCTATTTTTGGTCCAATCAATATGGGCGTGTGTCGCGGCGGCAACTTATTGCTTGGCGTCAGCGCGGTATCACCAATGGTACCAAACTATTGGTTTTTAGCTCTGATTCCTGTTATTTACATTGCTGCTATAACAACTCTCAGCCGGGGTGAAGTTCATGGAGGCAAAACTAGTACTGGTATCATTACACTCGTGCTAATCAGTACAGTTTTCGCTGCACTACTGAGCTTAGGTTTGTTAAAAAATTATCATCTGCTTGCAGTCCTGCCTTTCGTTGTGTTGTTAGCTGCGCGAGTATTACTTCCTTTTATCAAAGCTGTCAGCGAACCAACTCCACAAAACATCCGCACTGCTGTGCGCGCAGGAGTCCTGTCACTCATTGTTTTAGATGCTACAGTCGCTGCTGGTTTTGCTAGCTTGCCATACGGATTGCTGGTGTTAATCCTGTTACCAATTTCAATGGCATTGTCACAAATCTTTGCTGTTACCTGAAGCACACGTTAAAATTATAACCAAAGACTAAAGTGAGCGAGTACGCTGAACTTATACTACTCTGCTTAACCTCCCACCGCGAGTCACCGTGCATCTTGTGCGAAAACAAAAAAGCTCACACTTTTGACCTGACTTCACGTAACAAAGAAACGGATAATGCGGATTCTCATTTATTCTTACAACTATCATCCGGAGCCAATTGGAATTGCTCCTTTAATGACTGAACTGGCAGAAGGACTGGTAAAGCAAGGTCATGAAGTGCGAGTGATTACGGGAATGCCCAATTATCCCCAGCGCGAGATTTACGAAGAGTATCGCGGTAAGTGGTACGTTACAGAACGAAAAAATGGCGTAACCATTCAGCGGAGTTACCTGCGAATCAAGTCTAAACCTAGTCTCATAGACAGGCTCCTATTGGAGTTAAGCTTTGTATTCACAAGCTTGCCACAAGCACTCAACGGTTGGCGACCTGATGTTATTCTCCTGACAGTACCGCCACTGCTAGTTACCCTACCAGCGACACTACTAGGTTGGCTATATAACTGCCCAGTGGTACTGAATGTACAGGATATCTTGCCAGAAGCCGCTGTGCGCGTTGGGCTGATCACAAACAAATGGATGATTCGCGCTTTGCAAGCGATAGAGCAATTTGCATACCGTAGTGCCCACACCATTAGCGTGATTGCCGATGGGTTTGTTGAGAATTTAATCGAGAAGGGAGTACCAGCGCAAAAAATTGTCTGCATTCCCAACTGGGTGAACGTTAATTTTATCCGCCCCTTACCAAAAAAGAGCAACCCATTTCGCATTGCCTATCAACTAGAAGACAAGTTCGTAGTGGTTTACTCTGGCAATATTGCCCTGACACAAGGATTAGAGACAGTCATTGAAGCCGCATCTCGGCTGTGTCATATCCCAGAAATCGTCTTTGTGATTGCTGGAGAAGAAAGAGCATTACAAAGATTGCAGCAATATTGCCAAAAATGTGGGGCTGATAACGTGTTGCTTCTACCTTTAGTACCACGAGAAAAACTACCCGAAATGTTAGCAGCAGCGGATGTCGGTTTGGTGGTGCAAAAGCGCAATGTGATTTCCTTCAATATGCCTTCCAAAATCCCACTGTTGTTAGCAAGTGGTCGTGCTATTATCGCCTCAGTTCCCGCCTCTGGTACAGCAGCGCGAGCAGTGCGCAAGAGTGGCGGCGGCGTAGTTGTACCACCAGAATCACCGCAAGCACTAGCAGATGGAATCATGGATTTGTATACCAATCCAGCTAAGGTTGCAAAGCTAGGTCACAAAGGAAGACAGTTTGCTGTCGATCGCTATTCATTCGAGCAAGCGTTAGTTGAGTACGAAGCATTATTCACTGAAGTGATTGCCACAAGCTCTCAATCACCAACTGTCGCAATGCTACCAAAATTGACTTCAAGCGAATCTATTATCGATATTTAAGTCATTAGTCATTAGTCATTAGTCATTGGTTATCAGTCATTTTGCGCCTCAGGTGCATCTTTCTATTCTCTTCATCTCCTCCCTAGCGAGCGAACAACCTATGATCCCAGAAAAGCTCAAGCAAACTGACCAATGCCTGATCCAGCTGCTGCGCGATCGCCTGTCACTTCTTACTACATCAAAAATTCCAGCCGAGGAGCAACTGGCTCAAGTCCAACCCTTACTTGCTTCTGCTGGTATTCCGGAATCAATTTGGACAAATTTAGTCAACGGTTGTCATGCAGCCCTTTCCAGTGTTGTTTCATCGCCAACATACACCACACCCCGAAATATTACCATCATCGGTGGACGTGGTAGGATGGGTAGATTCTTCACCCAGCAATTGACAGCAGCTGGTCATAATGTAAGTATTCTCGAAAACGAAGATTGGGAATACGCAGATCACCTGCTAGGTTCTGCTGAACTTGTGATCGTCTCTGTTCCAATTAAGTGGACAGTAGATGTGATCAAGCGTGCATCTCAATACCTTGCACCAACCACAGCACTTTGTGACATCACAAGTGTCAAAACTGAGCCAGTTCAAGCGATGCTGGAATACCATCCTGGTCCAGTCATGGGATTACATCCGATGTTTGGTCCAAATGTCAAATCCTTTGCTCAAGAAAAAGTAGTAGCTTGTCCAGGTCGCCAAGACGATTCATTTGAGTGGTTATTAGATTTTATTAAGAGTCAGGGCGGCGAAATCATTGTCTCTACACCTGAAGAACACGACTACATGATGGTGATTATTCAGGCAACCAGGCACTTTTCCAGATTTAGCGTTGGTGTTTTCTTAGCCCAAGAAGGGATTGACATAGAGCGCAGTTTGTCCATGTCAAGCCCAAGCTACCGCCAAGAAATAGACATTATCAAGCGTTTGTTTGCCCAAAGCCCACACTTATGTGTGGACATTATGCTTGCAACGCAGGACAGATGCCAAGCAATTGCTAAATTAGCTGATACTTACAACCGCTTAGCAAGTTTAGTTGCACGCAAAGACCGAACTGCATTAATTCAGGAATTTGAAAATGCTCAAAGCTTTTTTAGCGAGGAAAACATCAGTTCTCCCAAGCTGAGTCAGGAAAACCATGCTGATCGACATCTTTCACGATACCGTATGCCCGTGGTGCCGAATCGGTCATAAGCATCTTTTTGATGCCTTGGCACAATCTCAAGAAACAGTCAAAATTCGCTGGCATCCTTTTCTCCTAGACAATTCTATTCCTGCTGGTGGTTACGAATTTCGCTCTTATATGCAAGAGAGGAAAGGCATAGAACCGCAAGCACTTCAGCAGTTGTTTGACTACGTGCAAAATGTGGGTGATGCCGCAGGAGTCAAATTAGATTTCAACAAAATTCGTTTGGCTGTCAATAGTACGCTTTCGCATCGGTTGATAACGCTAGCACCAGATCATGTCAAAAACGATGTTGTGCAAGCAGTTTACAAAGCTTACTTTGAAGACGGTTTGAACCTCGGTGACATCGACGTTATTGTTGCTATAGGCACAGAGGCTGGTATGGATTCTACCGAATTACGACTGCAATTAAGCGGTGATGCTGCGCTTGATGCAGTTCTAGCGGAATCAACATTTGCTCGTTTTAATGGCATCACAAGCGTGCCTTTTTACATTATCAACAACAAAGTTAAAGTTGACGGTTCACACTCACCAGAGGTGTTCCAACAAGCTCTCAATCGTGCCGCACTTATAGAAATATCCGCAAAAATATGGTAGTAGACATCAGGCAGAAGACTACATTTAATAATCTGCAGCCCATCCAGCAAACTTTCTCCGTTACCTTCCACTACGGAGTGCATTTTACCACAGGTGTGTTTGACGTAAGAAATCCCTTATTGGCAAAAGTGATTGCTGCTGATGGGGAAGCGGGACCGAAAAAAGTCCTAGCAGTTGTAGATTCAGGATTATTACAGTCTCGGCGTCCGCTGCTTAAGCAAATAGCTGCGTATTGCGATCGCTATTGCGAAACACTCAAACTCGCTGCTGAGCCAATCATTGTCCGAGGAGGAGAAGAAGCCAAAAACGATCCAGCTGAACTAGAGAAAATTCAGCAAATCATTGATGAAGCAGGAATTTGCCGCCACTCCTACATCTTAGGAATTGGTGGAGGTGCAATGTTGGACTTAGTTGGATATGCAGCAGCCACAGCGCATCGGGGAATTCGTCTGATTCGCATTCCAACGACAGTGTTGGCACAAAATGATTCTGGTGTCGGCGTTAAAAATGGAATCAACGCCTTTGGCAAAAAGAATTTTCTTGGCACATTCGCCCCACCCTATGCAGTTTTAAACGATTTTACCTTCTTGACTTCCCTGGATGACCGTGACTGGCGTTCTGGAATCGCAGAAGCAATAAAAGTAGCGCTGATTAAGGATGCTGACTTCTTTGAGTACATCCGTACCCACGCCCATGCACTCGTGTGTCGAGACTTGAACTCGATGCAAAACGTTGTTTACCGCTGTGCCCAGTTGCACATGGATCACATTGCTCACAATGGAGACCCCTTTGAAAAAGGTTCATCTCGTCCATTAGATTTTGGTCATTGGGCAGCGCATAAACTTGAGCAGCTAACAAATTATAGACTACGTCATGGGGAAGCTGTAGCGATCGGCATTGCTTTAGATGCTACCTATTCGTATCTGATAGGGCTGCTTTCTCGGTTAGAATGGCGGCGGATATTAAATACACTGTTGTCACTAGGCTTTACGTTGTACGTACCAGAACTGTCTGAAAAAATGACAGAAGAGGAACATCCTCGTTGCTTGTTCCGAGGACTAACTGAATTTCGGGAACACCTGGGCGGAGAATTAACTGTAACGCTATTGCAACGCATAGGCAAAGGTGTTGAAGTTCACGAGGTAGACATATCTTTATTTCGCCAAGCAATTTGGCTGTTGAGCGAATTTTACGATTCCTCGTTACCCGCCACAGGTTGGCAATGTGCTTTGTGAAGCGGCTGAAATTTATAAAAAACCACAGATGGACAATAAATAAAAGTTTTTCCTCTGTCTTCCCCCCTCTCTGGTAGGGGGGAATGAGGGGGGTGGACACATATGTAGGCGTAAGCCGTGCCGTAGGCTACACAGATAATTTATCTGTGTGCATCTGCGTGCATTTGCGGTTCCAATAAACTCTGTTGAGAGTTTATTTTTGACAAGTCCAGTGAAAGGTAAAAGGCGGGACTAGAAAGAGAGATGAAAATAGAAACAAATACAAATAACAGTTTTCACCTAACCTACTGTACAAATATTCATCCTGGTGAAGAGTGGAACAAAGTCTTTGCTAACTTACAGCAATATATTCCTACACTTAAAGCACAGCTTTCTTCAGGCAAACCGTTTGGCATTGGATTGCGTTTGGCAGATGTCGCCACAAAAGAACTGCTGCAAGGAAACGCCTTGGCTAAGTTTCAGTCATGGTTAACTGATCAAGACTTATACGTGTTTACCTTAAATGGTTTTCCCTTCGGTGGATTTCATAGGCAAGTCGTGAAAGACCAAGTTTATGCACCGGATTGGTCAAAGCAGGAGAGGTTAGATTATACTTTACGACTGGTAAACATCCTGGCACAACTGTTGCCTGCTGGTAAAGAGGGCAGCATTTCTACATTGCCGTTGTCATATAAGCCCTGGTTCAAACGCAATCCACTTTTCTTAGCTTCCATTACAACCAGCGCTAGCCTCAACATAGCACGAGTGGTAGCTCAAATGGTACGTATTAAAAGCGACACGGGAAAAGTTTTGCACTTGGATCTTGAACCTGAACCAGATGGATTAATAGAAAATGCTGCTGAAGTCGTTGATTATTTCCAAACGCATTTACTGCCTATCGGTGGAGAATATTTAGCAACGCATTTAAGGATTTCTCAACAAGCAGCTGAGGCTCTTATATTAGAACACGTGCGTGTTTGTTATGATACCTGCCATTTTGCTGTCGAGTATGAAAACCCTGTCTCGGTTTTCCAGCAATTTCAAGCCGCAGGAATTCAAATTGGTAAAATTCAAATTAGTGCTGCCTTGCAGGTGGACATCCCTACTGATATTGAACAGCGCCGCCTGGTAAAAGAGCGGTTGTTACCTTTTGCTGAATCTACGTATTTACATCAAGTCATAGCACGCGACAGCACTGGACGGCTACGCCATTATTCAGATTTGGAAAAGGCTCTCCCAGATTTGGAGCATACTACAGATCGTGAATGGCGCATTCACTTCCACGTCCCCATTTTTATCCGCGATTACCAGCTGTTTCAGTCTACCCAAGACGACATTTCTAATGTGTTGAATTTGCTACACAGTAATCATGCCTGCAACCACCTGGAAATTGAAACTTACACTTGGGAAGTGTTACCTCAACAGATGAAACTGGATTTAGCAGCATCAATCCAACGTGAGTATGAGTGGGTGTTATCAAAATTGTTAATGAATAGCGCCTCTTTGGAGTTGATCAACTGTTAAAGGCTGTTTGTAAAGGAAGCATATTTAGTGCATTATGATTCTGTTGTGGGACGGACGTCTCGCCCGTCCTAGGCGGGCAAGATGCCATACGTGTCAACAATCACGTTCAAACCTTTATTCCACGTTGGTTTTACCCCACACGCCAGTCGCCTACGCAGAGAAAACGCCAGATCCTACAACGGGGGGAACCCCCGCAACGGACTGGCTCCCCTCCTGCAGCGCTGGCTCCCCTTAATCCCCTCCCCAAAACATCGCGGAGGGGCGGTTTTGGCACAAGACAAAACCGGGGTGGGGTTCCGTAGAAAATCATGGAATAGCCGCTCTACTACTAAATTGATAATAAATTTATTCACACTACATTTTGACACTCTCAGGGCTAAAGCCACGCTCGATTCTTTAAGAGGCGAACCTCTAGGGCGGCATCAATTGCCCCTACTCTCTCAAGGTTTCCCTATTGAGTCTACTTTTATGCTTGTTGGTTCACTCTCTTAATAGTTTTTGCTGTGGGGGCTAGAAGCAGACTACTTAAAGTAGCAAGTTGTCATTTCGACAAAAACCGTCATTTAACTGAACGTCCCGCCACGCTTGAATTTCACCAGTCTATTAAGGTCTTTGTGGTTATTCAAATTTTATCATTTTTCTTGACTGGTGCTAAAGCACCCGTGTCGTTTTTCCTCCCAGACCTAAAGGTACTGGGTTTCCAAACTCCCGCGAGGTTTTTATGAATAAAACAGTTGTTCTCAACGTTGTAGGATTGTCACCCAGCCTGTTAGGGGAGCATACACCATTGCTGTCAAGTTGGGCGGCTTCTGGGAAAGTGGTTCCAGTTGCACCCGTGTTACCTGCTGTCACTTGCACAGCTCAAACAACTTATCTGACAGGAAAGTTGCCAAATGAACATGGGATTGTTGCTAATGGCTGGTATTTTCGCGACGAGTGCGAAGTAAAATTTTGGCGACAGTCTAACAAACTTGTACAAGCTCCTAAAGTGTGGGATATGGCACGCTCGCTTGACCCATCTTTCACCTGCGCCAATTTGTTCTGGTGGTACAATATGTACTCGTCAGCGGATTATACAGTGACCCCCCGACCAATGTATCCGGCTGATGGTAGAAAATTGCCTGATATTTACACACAACCACAAGAATGGCGATCGCCCCTCCAGTCCGAACTCGGTCAGTTTCCTCTGTTCAATTTCTGGGGTCCCAACACATCGATTGCTTCTACCCAGTGGATCGCTTCTTCAGCAAAGTGGGTGGAAGAACGCAAAAACCCGACGCTGACACTGATTTATCTACCTCATCTAGATTATTGCTTACAAAAGTTTGGTCCTGAAGATAACCGAGTCACCAAGGATTTACAAGAAATTGATGCTGTTTGTGGCGATTTGATTCAATACTACGAAAATCGCGGCGCTCAAGTTATTGTTTTGTCAGAATACGGTATCACACCCGTCTCGCAACCCGTTCACCTCAATCGGCTACTGCGGGAAAATGGTTTGCTAACGGTGCGCGAAGAATTGGGGCGAGAACTACTTGATCCAGGAGCAAGTAAGGCATTTGCCGTCGCTGACCATCAAATTGCTCATGTTTATGTCAACGATCCATTTTACATACCCAAAGTGCGATCGCTCTTAGAAGACACTCAAGGCGTTGCTCAAGTTTTAGGTGAAGACGAAAAGCCAGGTTATGGTTTGGATCACACAAGGTCAGGAGAATTGGTGGCGATCGCTCATCCAGATGCTTGGTTTACATACTACTACTGGCTTGATGACAATAGAGCACCAGATTTTGCCAGAACAGTTGATATTCATCGTAAGCCTGGCTATGATCCTGTAGAATTATTCGTTGATCCCCGTATTAAACTTCCCAAATTACAAATCGGTTTAAAACTTCTGAAAAAGCAGCTTGGTTTTCGCTACTTAATGGATGTTATTCCCTTAGATGCTAGCTTAGTACGCGGTTCTCATGGTTGCGTTACTGCTCCTGAAAATGGACCGTTGTTTATGACCCATCAAACTCAGTTACTTGAGTCTGAATCAATCGCAGCGACAGATGTTTGTAATTTAATCCTCCGACATCTTCATTAGAACTTTAACAGGGACTGGGAGTACAGACGCCCTGCGCCCTTCGCTCTCTACGGATTGGGGACTGGGGATTGGGGATTAGGGCTTCGCGGCTCGACTAAGTTTTGCCGAACGTCCGAACCCCTCGCCGAACTCCGAACGGATTGGGGTAGTGGTATATCAAACGAAAAATTATATCCGGGGAAATATTGACCGTTACCAAGTCGGGAGCATTTCCCCCAACAGCCGTCCCTAATACCCAGAAACACCGTGGCATTCCTCCTGACTTTTCAGGTCATGTGGAAAAGTCCACAAAAAATCTAACTTTCTTTCCCTAAAATTCACGCGTCTCTCTCCGCAATAAAAGCTGCTCCTCTTACCTCCCCTCTTACGGGAGGGTTAGGGAGAGGTGGAGAGAGAAATAGAAGCGAGGTTTTCCAGAAAAAAGTGAAAAGTAAGGGCATTCTCCCCCACCAACGAGTACGTATGGTGGGCGACCAGTTGAATTTAAGGCTGATCACTTCTTGGGAGGACTTCGCCCATTGTGGATGATTATGGTTTTTTATATAAAATAGCACATATAGTATCATAATAAATACTTGCTTTGCAATCTGCTCAATCATCTATTTCTAAAGAAAGAAAAATTTCTAACCCTGGGTGGAAGCGGCAAAACATCTTCATCCTTTGCAAGGGATTATACTTAAGTATCAAAGTAAAACCAAAAAAATTGACACAACTATCAAAAAATTGTTCATGTATCAATGCTTAACATTTAGATACGCTAATCTCATACCGAGTAGCATTCAAATCTAAATGTTTGCCGTTCTGTTTTGACTGTTGATGGTAATCTGTTACCTATTTGAATGCAAGATGGTATAAAAACAGGTTTGCTGGTTCGTTTTCTATTGGCAATACGGTTCTTATTCAAATAGATAACTACAATAAGAGGCACTTGGAGACAAGTTATGTATCCTCCTTTTTGCTCCCAGTTCTTTGTTGTATTATCTTTGTGCTACGAGTTTTTGTGATTGAAATTGATAAAAACACAAAACTCATGGAAAGTCAATGGTCAAAAAATTGACTATTGGCTGATGACTCATGACTCATGACTACTTCACAGAAATTGCCCATGATTGTTGATTCTCACTCGTACACAACTCTTGGCGGCATAAGTGTATCTCGCGCCATCAGCGAAGTACAGATGGACACGGCTCTAGATGAAATCTTGTTTCACTTAGACTCCCAGCGTGGCGGTTTGCTTAAAAGCAGCTATGAATATCCAGGGCGATACAAAAGATGGGCGATTGGATTTGTCAATCCACCATTGGAATTAACAACACGCGAGAGAACATTCACGCTAAGAGCGCTCAACAACAGAGGCAAAGTGCTTCTACCAGTACTTTTTAACCGATTGTCAGCGCATTCTCAACTACAGGAAGTCAAGTTAAACAATGATTGCATCGTTGGCTTTGTGCAGCGAGCAGTCCAACTGTTTGCAGAAGAAGAGCGTAGTAAGCAACCCTCAGCTTTTACAGTTATCCGTGATATTCTCCATGCTTTTTCTAGTGATGAAGACGAGCATCTAGGACTGTATGGAGCGTTTGGATATGACTTGGTGTTTCAGTTTGAGCCAATTCCTCAGCGTCTGGAACGTCCTGTTGATCAACGGGATTTGGTACTGTACTTACCAGACGAACTGATAGTTGTTGACTACTACTTACAACAAGCATATCGTGTACAGTACGAGTTTGAAACAGCGCACGGCACTACCACAAACCTTCCACGAACAGGAGAATCTATTGATTATAAAGGAGAGCGTCGTGTTCCGGCTCAAGCATCTGACCATGAGCCAGGAGAATATGCAAACCAAGTAGAAGTCGCACTAGATTACTTCCGTCGCGGAGACTTATTTGAAGTTGTTCCTTCTCAAAGCTTCTTTGAATCCTGCTCTGAAGCACCCAGCAAACTATTTCAAACATTACAACAAATTAATCCCAGTCCTTATGGGTTTATATTTAATTTAGGTGGAGAATACATTATCGGTGCCTCTCCAGAAATGTTTGTACGAGTTGAAGGTAGGCGCGTAGAGACTTGTCCAATTAGTGGGACGATTAGCCGAGGACAAGATGCTCTCGATGATGCAGAGCAAATTCGTCAACTTCTCAATTCTGGTAAAGAAGAAGCAGAATTGACCATGTGTACCGACGTGGATCGCAATGACAAATCGCGAATCTGCGAACCTGGCTCAGTACAAGTGATTGGTCGTCGCCAAATAGAATTGTATAGCCATTTGATCCATACAGTGGATCATGTCGAGGGATTACTACGACCTGAGTTTGATGCTTTGGATGCGTTTTTGAGCCATACTTGGGCAGTCACAGTGACAGGCGCACCCAAACGCTCAGCTATGCAATTTCTCGAAAACCACGAACGTAGTGCTCGACGCTGGTATGGTGGAGCCGTTGGTTACTTAAGCTTCAATGGCGATTTTAACACTGGATTGATTTTGCGAACCATTCGGCTAAAAAACTCAATCGCCGAGGTGAGAGTTGGCGCGACAATTCTGTATGACTCCTTGCCTTCAGCAGAAGAACAAGAGACAATGACCAAAGGAGCAGCTTTATTTGAGACAATTCGCCGCGCCAATCAGGGAATAAAACCGGAAGAATGCAGCCCAATTAAATTAAGCGCTTGCATTCCCAACGTCGAGTCTGGTAAGCGGATCTTACTGATTGACTACGAAGACTCATTTGTTCACACACTCGCAAATTATATCCGCCAAACTGGCGCTCAAGTCACCACACTACGTCATGGGTTCTCAGAATCGTTGTTTGACGCAGAACGCCCAGACTTAGTTGTATTCTCTCCTGGTCCTGGTAAGCCCACTGATTTTCGTGTTCCAGAAACTGTGCAAGCTTGCTTGCGTCGGCAAATTCCGATTTTTGGAGTCTGTTTGGGACTACAAGGCATTGTTGAATCGTTTGGTGGAGAACTAGGAGTTCTCAACTATCCTCAACACGGTAAATCTTCACGGATTTCTGTCAGCGATTCAAATTCTGTTCTCTTCAAGAATTTACCACAATCATTTTCTGTCGGTAGATACCATTCCTTGTTTGCCCTACCGCAGAAATTGCCAGCACAACTGAAGATAACAGCAATTTCAGATGACGATGTGATCATGGCAATTGAGCATCAAACACTTCCTGTAGCAGCTGTGCAGTTTCATCCAGAATCGATCATGACTCTAGCAGGAGAACTTGGTCTGGCAATCATCAAAAATGTAGTACGTGCCTACACCCAAACTGAAGAGTCAATAGTCATTAGTCATTAGTCAAGAGTCAAGGGTGACGAGTTATCATTTCTCCTCTCCCTTCCTCCCTCTCTCCCTCCCTCCCCTATCTCCCCCAAATACATGAGTTACTCAGGCGCTACTACAAATGTCCGTCCACGCCACATCCTCGAAGAGATTGTGTGGTATAAAAAGCAAGAAGTCGCACAAATGAGGCAAGAACTGCCATTAGCGACTTTGCAAGAACAGTTAACTGCTGCTCCAACTGTACGAGATTTCTTAGCTGCTTTAAAGCAAAGTCCCCATAACCCAAGCCTGATTGCAGAGGTCAAGAAAGCATCACCAAGTCGTGGAGTTCTGCGTGCTGATTTTGACCCAGTGGCGATCGCCTCTGCATATGAACAAGGTGGCGCAGCTTGTCTCTCGGTTCTGACTGACTCTAAGTTCTTTCAAGGCAGTTTTGACAACTTGCGTAAAATCAGGCAGCAAGTCGCACTTCCACTTTTGTGCAAAGAGTTTATCATTGATATCTACCAAATTTATTATGCACGGGTTGCAGGTGCAGATGCTGTACTGCTGATTGCTGCTATCCTGTCAGATGAGGAACTCCAAGACTTTTTGCGCGTGATTCACGATTTGGGGATGAAAGCTTTGGTAGAAGTTCATACCTTAGCGGAACTGGATCGAGTGCTAAAGCTTGAGGATTTGCGCTTGGTGGGGATCAATAATCGTAATCTAGAAGATTTTACGGTGGATCTTGGACTCACTGCCCAACTACTCGAACAGCGGCGATCGCACTTGCAAAGCTTCGGTATTACCATCGTAAGTGAATCTGGTATATATACCTCTGCAGATTTATCTCTTGTGGCTGAGGCGGGTGCCCGTGCTGTTCTGGTAGGAGAGTCATTAGTGAAACAAGCTGATTTAGAGCAGGCTGTGCGTAGTCTACTCAACTCCTAGCAGTCACAGTGACAAAGGAAAAATAGCCATGAAAGCTATGGTGATAACGGGCTTCGGAGGTCCAGAAGTTTTTGCTCAAACAGAGGTGGATAAACCGATACCAGGTAAAAACGAAGTTCTGGTCAAGGTTTATGCAACTTCAGTGAATCCCGCTGACTGTGGGGTACGTCAAGGACTTTTTGGACCAAGGATAAAACTACCTGCAATTCTTGGCTACGACGTTTCAGGAGTCGTTGAGGCAATTGGAGAAAACGTCAGAGATTTTCAGGTGGGTGACGAAGTCTATTACGCCATAGGACTCCTAGATGGTCAGGGTGCAAATGCCGAATACAATGTAGCAAATGAGTCGATTGTTGCTAAAAAACCCGCAAACTTATCGCATACAGAAGCGGCGAGTGTGCCGGTGGCTGGCGGTACGGCGTGGGCTGCTTTGTTCGACAGAGCAAGTATTCAAGTAGGCGAGTCCGTACTGATTCACGGTGGCGCAGGAGGTGTAGGTTCTTTCGCCATCCAAATTGCCAAAGCAGCAGGTGCTTATGTTTACACAACTTGCGGCAGTTATGATTTTGATTTGGTAAAGTCTATCGGTGCAGATAGAGTTATTGACTACCGCAACGAAAACTTTATCGATATTATCATGAAAGAAACGGGTGGTGAAGGAGTCGATGTCACTTTTTCTACCGTACCAGGCGAACTTTTAGCCCAAAGCTTGACAGTCACTAGAGTTGATGGTCGCGCTGTCACTGTCACAGGCGTACAAGGTGACTTCAGCCCTGCTACTTTCAAAAATATTACAGTTCACTTTGTACACTTAGAAAATGCCCGCCCTAAACTCGAAACTTTGAAAAAGCTGATTGAACGGGGTCAAATCAAACCTGTGGTTGGAATGACCTTTCCACTCAATCAAGTTGCCCAGGCTCATCAAAAACTTGAGGAAGGGGGCGCTAGTGTACACGGTAAGATTGTTGTACAAGTTGCTGGCTCGTAATTAGGGCTTAAACCCTTACGACAAATTCAATATCCATTACTTAGGTGCATGAATCTGATGACTTCCATTTCCCAACGTTTTCAATCTTTAAGAAGTAATAACCAGTGCGCTCTCATTCCCTTTGTAACAGCCGGCGATCCTGATTTAGAAACTACAAGACAAGCTTTACGTATTTTAGACCGCAATGGTGCCGACTTTATTGAATTAGGTGTTCCCTACTCTGATCCACTTGCAGATGGTCCTGTGATTCAAGCAGCAGCGACTCGTGCCTTGCAAAAGGGAACTAAGTTAGAGCACGTGTTAGAGATAGTTGCACAAGAAAGTCCAAACCTGCAAGCACCAATTATTTTATTTACTTATTACAATCCAATCCTGAATCGCGGTGTTAGGTCGTTTTTGGCGCAAATCGCCGATGTTGGGGTAAAAGGATTAGTTGTCCCAGACTTGCCTTTAGAAGAAGCAGAAGATTTAATTAACACTGCTGCGGAGTTTGGCATAGAAGTCATTTTACTTGTCGCTCCTACCAGTTCCAAAGACCGGATTGAGGCGATCGCCAAGTTTTCTCAAGGATTTATCTACCTGGTCAGTGTCACTGGTGTAACAGGTGTTCGCTCCCAATTGCAAGACCGTGTCAAGACATTGCTCAACGAAATGCGCAACATTACTGAGAAACCAATTGGTCTTGGCTTTGGCATCTCTGGAGCAGAACAGGCGCGTCAAGCCATGGATTGGGGCGCAGATGGCGTGATTGTTGGTAGTGCTTTTGTTCAAAGGTTAGCAAATGGTACTCCCGCTGAAGGACTACAAGCTATTGAACAACTTTCTCAAGAATTGAAAGCTGCGATCGCCCGTCCATCTCTTCAAACGGTCGGTTAAATACAGTTAACAGTCAACAGTCAACAGTCAACAGTCATCAGTCAACAGTCAAAAACAACTGAATAACTGTTAAGAATCCTAAAAAATTACTAGCAAGCTAAGAGGTTTGAATCGGTGGTCAGCATCTCAGATATCAATATTGCATCTTCTACAGCAAGACCAGACTCCCTAGGGAGATTTGGCAAGTTCGGCGGTAAGTATGTTCCTGAAACCTTAATGCCTGCATTAAGTGAGCTAGAAGCAGCATATGCGCAATACCGCAACGACCCAAGCTTCCAAGAAGAGTTACAAAATTTACTCAAGGACTATGTCGGACGCTCCACTCCCTTATATTTTGCCGAGCGTCTCACAGCACACTACGCTAAACCTGATGGTACAGGACCGCAAATATATCTAAAGCGGGAGGATTTAAACCATACAGGTGCGCATAAAATTAATAATGCTTTGGGTCAGGTGTTACTAGCAAAGCGCATGGGCAAACAGCGCATTATCGCTGAAACCGGAGCCGGTCAGCATGGGGTAGCAACTGCAACCGTGTGCGCTCGTTTTGGTTTGCAATGCGTGATTTACATGGGCATCCATGATATGCAACGCCAAGCCCTTAACGTGTTCCGGATGAAGCTGATGGGGGCAGAAGTTCGTCCAGTGGAAGCTGGTACTGGAACCCTCAAGGATGCCACTTCTGAAGCAATTCGGGACTGGGTGACAAATGTCGAAACAACTCACTACATCCTCGGTTCTGTTGCAGGTCCTCATCCTTACCCAATGATCGTGCGCGACTTCCATGCTGTGATTGGCAAAGAAACTCGTGACCAATCTCAAGAGAAATGGGGAGGAATACCTGATATTCTCTTGGCTTGTGTGGGTGGTGGTTCCAATGCAATTGGACTGTTCCATGAGTTTGTAAATGAGTCATCTGTGCGCCTGATAGGAGTTGAGGCGGCGGGTGAAGGTGTTAACACCGACAAGCACGCAGCAACCCTGACACTTGGACGAATAGGCGTGTTGCACGGTGCTATGAGTTATGTACTACAAGATGACGATGGTCAGGTAATCGAGGCACATTCAATTAGTGCTGGTTTGGACTATCCTGGCGTCGGTCCTGAGCATAGCTATCTCAAGGAACTTGGTCGCGCTGAGTACTACAGTGTTACAGACACTGAAGCTTTGGAGGCGTTGCAGCGTCTGTCTCAACTAGAAGGGATTATACCAGCTTTGGAAACGGCTCATGCGATCGCCTATTTAGAAAAGCTGTGTCCTCAGTTGGATGGTAGCCCCCGAATCGTCATAAACTGCTCTGGCAGAGGCGACAAGGATGTGCAAACTGTTGCTAAAGTCCTCAATCCTTAGTCCAAACTCAAAAGTCAAAAGTTAAAGGTCAAAAGTTAAAGGTCAAAAGTTAAAAGAACTACTCTTGACTTTTGACCGATGACTAGTGACTAATGGCTAGTGACTACTATTATTAACAGTTGAGAAAATGACAGCTGTAACTCAAGTAAGCATTGACAACACCGCCGAAACTCTGAAATCTTACGATTGGTCTGGATTACTCAAACAATTGTTGGATAGGCGATCGCTCTCTGTTGACCAAGCTGCAGATCTGATGCAAGGCTGGCTCACAGACACAGTTCCTCCAGCCCTATCCGGAGCAATTTTGGCAGCAATCCAATCCAAAGGAGTGTCCACAGAAGAGTTGGTGGGCATGGCTGGTGTTTTACAATCCCAGTCCGCAGGAGGACATGCAACAGGGGAATCTCATTCTTCACACTCCCCAATCGCCAATCCCCAATCGCTTCCCTTAATTGACACTTGCGGTACAGGTGGAGATGGAGCATCTACGTTTAATATTTCCACAGCTGTTGCCTTTGTTGCCGCAGCCGCAGGGGTAAAAGTTGCCAAGCATGGCAATCGTTCAGCATCTAGCAAGACTGGTTCCGCTGATGTGTTGGAAGCTTTGGGTATTAATCTTTCCGCTCATCCTGAAAAAGTTCAAACCGCAGTTGATCAAGTCGGTATCACCTTTTTGTTTGCCCCAGGATGGCATCCAGCACTCAAAGCGGTTGCCGATTTACGTAAAACTTTGAAAGTACGTACCGTTTTCAACCTGCTGGGTCCATTGGTGAATCCCATGCGACCAACAGGGCAAATTATTGGCGTGTGTGACCCATTATTGGTCGAAACAATTGCTAAAGCATTATCGCAATTGGGAACGCGTCGTGCAATTGTCGTGTACGGACGCGAAAGGTTAGACGAAGCTGGATTGGCAGATTTAAGTGACTTAGCTGTTGTCAAAGACCAACAAGTACGCACAGCCGTACTCAATCCTCAGGAACTCGGTCTAACTCCTGCGCCAATTACGGCGTTGGAAGGTGGAGAAGTTCAACAAAACGCTGAAATTTTGAAAGCAGTTCTACAAGGTAAAGGTACGCAGGCGCAACAAGATGTTGTTGCTTTGAATGCAGCACTAGCACTTCATGTTGGTGAAGTGCTAGATGACACCAACACTGTAGAAGAGGCTTATGTAAAAGGTATTGGCATTGCCAAGGAAGTTCTCCAAAGTGGAGAAGCTTGGAAAAAGCTCGAACAACTCGCTGAATTTCTCCGCTAATTAGTCAAATCAGTCATTAGTTTCTTGCTTATAACTAATGACTAACAGCTAATGACTCATAAGTAATCACTAATAATTAATGACTCGGCGGCGTAGCGGATTACTAGCTAAACAACACAAAAGGTAAAAGGCATGATTATCATCGTCAAGAATGGTACACCAGCTGATGAAATAGCTCGCATCAGCCAAGAAATGCGTGACGCTTGGGGCGTCACTGTAGAAAAAAGTGTCGGACAGAACAAAATCGTTTTGGGCTTAATTGGTGACACTGCCACTTTAGATCCAATGCAGATACAGAATAACAGCCCTTGGATTGAGCAAGTGTTGCGAATTGAACGACCTTTCAAGCGCGCCAGTCGAGAATTCCGTCATGGCGAACCCAGTGAGGTCGTTGTCCCCACACCAAACGGTCCTGTCTATATCGGTGAACAGCATCCTGTGGTGCTGGTTGCTGGACCTTGCTCGGTGGAAAATGAAGCCATGATTGTGGAGACGGCAAAGCGCGTTAAGGCAGCTGGAGCTAAGTTTTTGCGTGGCGGCGCTTACAAACCTCGCTCCTCGCCTTATGCGTTTCAAGGACATGGTGAGAGTGCATTAGACTTGCTAGGAGCAGCCCGTGAAGCTACAGGTTTGGGCATCATTACAGAACTTATGGATGCTGCTGATTTACCAGCACTGTCTAGGGTTGCTGACGTGATCCAAATAGGAGCTAGGAATATGCAAAACTTCTCCTTGCTCAAAAAAGTAGGCGCTCAAGATAAGCCTGTGCTGATCAAACGTGGGATGTCCGCCACAATTGATGAATGGCTCATGGCAGCAGAATATATTCTGGCAGCAGGAAATCCAAATGTGATTCTTTGCGAGCGGGGTATTAGAACTTTTGATTCCAAATATGTTCGCAACACTTTAGATTTATCTGTCATTCCTGTCTTGAGACAACTCACACATTTACCCATCATGATTGACCCAAGTCATGGAACAGGTAAATCTGAGTACGTTACACCAATGGCACTGGCGTCTATTGCAGCAGGTGCAGATTCATTAATGATTGAAGTTCACCCCAATCCTGCTAAAGCTCTATCTGATGGACCACAGTCTCTAACTCCTGAAAAGTTTGACCGTTTGGTTCAGGAAATGTCAGTTTTGGGCAAAGTCGTTGGTCGTTGGTCTGAGCCAGAGAAGCTTAGTTTGGTCGCTTCTGTTTAGTTATACACTTTGCATTTTCCTGATCTCGGCTAGGAGATTTATTTGTTGATAAACGATAATAATGGTGCAAGATTTGAGCTTGCTTAAACCTTGCACCATTATTTTTAACTGTAGGATAGATACTGATATTAATGCCTTGACAAATTTTTACAAGATTTGATATTGACTGTTTTTCTTAAACTGTATTTTTTCTTATCAAAAAAGATAAACACATCTAAAAATCGGACAGATACATCAAAAGAAATTTTATTGAATTTCTTTTTGAAATTACTTACTATTTAGATATAAAGGTAGCGTCGCTAACAGTTTAATTTTGTTCTCCATACATTATACAAAAACAGGGTGAATCACCTCTACCAGATAAAGCATAGGGTTTCTTGAACTAACAAATCATCAATTTTGACAATAAGAATAAACCAGGAATTGTAAACTAGCAGGCTTATTTTTGTCTGTTCTCTCTTCATGTGTTTACGCAATTTTTACCCTGAGAATCGGAGGATTATTCCTAATGGCAGATGAGAATAGTAACAGTGGCAATCAATCCAATACTGATCTCGGAAATGTACTGCAACAATCTCCCTGGGGTCGCTTGATTAATGAAGTCACTTCTGCTGAAACCGTATTAGAAGGCTTTGGTAATGCCACTGGTGGTGGTAGCACTGGTAGCGCTCCCAGTGGTGCCGGTGGCGGTAATCCCTTTACTAACTTTGGCAACCCGAATGCCGAAGGCAGCCCGCTGACTGGTGGTACCAACCCTTGGGCTGCTATCAACAGTAGTGGTAGCAATGCTCCTTCTGATAGCGGTAGTACTGACGTTTTGACTGGGGCTTCCTCTGGTGTCAATACCTCTGTTGGCGGTAGCTCGAACGTCTCCAGTGGCGGTGGTAGCAGCCAAGGTGGCGGCTTCGGTGGCGGTAGCCAAGGTGGCATCGATTTTGGAAGCGCAACCGAGTCATCGTCGTTTCAGAACAGAATTCTGATTGATCAATTCATCGCCGCAGGTCCTACCGAGGAAAGTACAGAGGAGTTGTCTTCGCAGATCACGGATAGTATTGTCAACCAGGTTTCCAGCCTGGGTAGCACATCATCCGTAGATGGTGGTAGTGACACGCAGTTTGGTGGTGGTGGCAACCTGAATGCAGGTACTGACACGCAGTTTGGTGGTGGTGGCACCCAGTTTGGTGGTGGTAGCATTCCGTTTGCTTAGAGTTTCACCTTAAAAAAATTGTTGGGTTAACCAATATCCAAACCAACCCAACATCATTTCAAGATCTACTAGCTACATATCTAATTGGGTCATCTATAAATTAGTTTAAAAAGTCCTGTAATCTACTCCTTGTTGACAGGTTGCGGATAAATAATTACTAGTTTTAGCAACAGAATAGCAAGAAAAACTTAAAAATACAGGCTTATTTCTGTCTATTTTCTATGCCTGTGCTTCCCCAATTTCTAACCTAGAACTAGAAGGATTTTTACTAATGGCAACTGACAATTCCTTTCTTCAAGATATACCTGAGGTATCTCCCTTACGGCGCGTAACTGATGCCGTTGGTAGCATACCCGGCACTGGCAATCAATCGAGCGGCGGTAGCACCTCTGGCGGCAGCGCAGTTGGTGGTAGCACCTCAGGTAGCAGCACCTCAGGTGGTGGCAGCGCAGTTGGTGGTAGCACCTCAGGTAGCAGCACCTCAAGTGGCAGCAACCCATTTGGTGGTAACTCCTCAAATAGCAGTAGCAATGCTGCTGGTGCATCTCAAGTATTTGACCGTTTGGGTTCTAACAACCCGTTTGGTGGCGGTAGCAGCCAGTCCAGTGGCAGCAACCAAAGCTCTGGTGGCTTCGGTGGTGGCGGTAGTCAAGGTGGCAGCAACCAAAGCTCTGGTGGCTTCGGCGGTGGCGGTAGTCAAGGTGGCAGCAACCAAAGCTCTGGCGGCTTCGGCGGTGGCGGTAGTCAAGGTGGCAGCAACCAAAGCTCTGGTGGCTTCGGCGGCATCAATTTTGAAGATGCAAGTCAGACGCAATCGTTTCAAGCAAGGGTTCAGACTGACCAACTAGTTTCCTCAAGTTTGGCTGAGGCTGGTATCAGCTTACCCGGCAGTGGTGGCGGCTTCGGTGGTGGCAACTCTTCTGCTGATAGTGGTAGCGGCAACAGTTCGTCTGGTGGTGCGACTGACGGTGGCAACAACCCGTTTGACCCTGGCTTTGGTAGCAACGTGAGCAACCAAGCTATCCAGGCTAGCCAGTCTGGCGGCAGCCAAAGTGGCAGCCAAGGCGGCTTCGGTGGCGGCAGTCAAGGTGGCAGCCAAGGTGGCTTCGGTGGCGGCAGCCAAGGTGGCAGCCAAGGTGGCTTCGGTGGCGGTAGCCAAGGTGGCAGCCAAGGTGGCTTCGGTGGCGGTAGCCAAGGTGGCAGCCAAGGCGGCTTCGGTGGCGGTAGCCAACAAGGTGGCAGCCAAGGCGGCTTCGGTGGCGGTAGCCAAGGTGGCTTCGGTGGC
>JXCB02000023.1:1159743-1301449 GCA_000828075.3 Tolypothrix campylonemoides VB511288
GGTAGTCAAGGTGGCAGCCAAGGTGGCTTCGGTGGCGGCAGCCAAGGTGGCTTCGGTGGCGGCAGCCAAGGTGGCTTCGGTGGTGGCAGCCAAGGCGGCTTCGGTGGCGGCAGCCAAGGTGGCAGCCAAGGCGGCTTCGGTGGCGGCAGCCAAGGTGGTAGCCAAGGCGGCTTCGGTGGTGGCAGCCAAGGTGGCTTCGGTGGTGGCAGCCAAGGCGGCAGCAATCAGTCTGGTAGCCCCTTCAGCGGAAACGCATCCGCAAACCAGATAGACGCAACTCGTTTCGGTCTGACTGACTCCATCACGTCACAAGTAAGCAGTGGGAACCCTGACTCAAACGCAATTGCGGGCGAGATAGACTATGCTGTTAACGACTTAGTCAACAAACTAGGTGGCACATCATCCTCAACTGATGTAACCAGTGCAAGCGACGCAGTTGTTAATGTTCAAGAGTCAGCGCCAGTTACCGCTGAAGAGAACGTTATCATTCCAACAACAACACAAGCCAACTCCGACTTAGCTGTAGGTGGCGGTGACAATATTGCGCCACAATCAGATATCATCGGTAGCGTCGAAACTTCCTCTGTTGACACCCTCAACGAGCCTGTTACTGGTAGCAGCGTGAATGCTGGTTACCCAACTCAGGAAGAGTTCTTCAATTTCCTCAATGGTGGAGCCATAACTAGCAATCTCCCCGACTATCTCTCTGAGGATGCTAAGGCGTACATTCAAGGTCAGGTCTCAACGATTGGTGGGACTATCCAACAATACCAAACAAATGACCCGTTTGCTGGTGGTACTAACCTATTTGCTGGTGGTACTAACCCATTTGCTGGTGGTGATAACCAAATTGCTGGTGGTAGCAGCCCGTTTGCTTAGAGTTACATCTTGAAAGAAAAATTGTTGGGTTAACCGATACCCGTGGCAACCCAACATAATTTCAAGAGCTACTAGCCATTAACTAGCCTCCACTCAGGAAACTAAAGAAGAAAGTTATATACCGATTTAGCTTGCTTCTTTTAGTTTCCTTAGTTCAACAAAATTTTTGTTCTAACGATAGGAGGATTTTTAGTTATGGCAACTTCTAACACTAACTTTGCTGTTAGTAGTGACAGTGTTTTTCCACAGTTACCATCGAATGTCCAAAATGGCATTCGGACAAACATCTCAACCTTTACTGACATTGTCAACCAATACAGAAGTAGCAATACGGCTGCAACTGGCGACCTGCCTTTAGCACCTGTAGCTAATTTGGTGAATGCGGCTTATGGCAGTAGCTCACCCTTCTTAAATGGCAATGCTATTGGTGATTCTAGTGGTAACAACACGGTTGCAGGTAGCGGCAGTGTGTCAAGTGGTAGCAGTCCAGTAACTGGTAGTAGCAGTGTGATTCCTTTGCGATCGCCTTCTGAAGTTTTGAAGCTCGTACAAGCTGATATTTCAACCTTTTACAACCTTGCCAATCAGAATTCTGGTACTGGCAGTCAGCTTCCGCAATCATCTTCTGATGTGTTGCAACTGTTTGCGAGTGACATTGCAACCTTCAGTAGCGCTATCGACCAATTGCAATCTGGAAACAATGCGATCGCTAGTACTAGCACTCCAATTGTTTAATGTTCCAGTTTGAAACAAAAAATGTTGGGTTTAGCCCCATAAAGGGCAACCCAACAAGATTCCAACAGTTACTACTCAAAAAATAGCCTGCACTTAAAAACCAAAGAGCAAAGCAATAAGGCAGGCTTTATGTCTTTAATTTCCCCCATTTTACGAGATTTGTGTCCTAAAAATTAGGAGGATTATTTTTAATGGCAACTTCTGCTGATAACTCTACTGTTCTTGTTAGCGACTCAGTTATTCCTTCAGCTACTGATGTTCCCTCAGCTACTGACCTAGCTGGTACTGCCAGTGACTCCGTTGTTGGCAATTACTCGGCTGATAGTGTGATTTCAGATTCCCTAACTGGTGGTGGCATTCTATCGGCTGACACTTATTCTCCTACCACCTCTACTCCTACTGATGGCAGTCTGACTCCAATCAGTGGCAGTACTAGTGATAGCAGCAACGCAGTTGGTGGCAGCACCAGTGATAGCAGCAACGCAGTTGGTGGCGGCGCTAGTGGTAGCAGCAACCCAGTTGGTGGCGGCGCTAGTGGTAGCAGCAACCCAGTTGGTGGCGGCGCTAGTGGTAGCAGCAACCCAGTTGGTGGCGGCGCTAGTGGTAGCAGCAACCCATTTGGTGGCGGCGCTAGTGGTAGCAGCAACCCAATTGGTGGCGGCGCTAGTGGTAGCAGCAACCCATTTGGTGGCGGCGCTAGTGGTAGCAGCAACCCATTTGGTGGCGGCGCTAGTGGTAGCAGCAACCCATTTGGTGGCGGCGCTAGTGGTAGCAGCAACCCATTTGGTGGCGGCGCTAGTAGTGGCGGCTTTGGTGGTAGCAACCAAGGTGCTGGCGGCTTACAAAGTCTCGGCTTAGGAACTGGCAGTACCAATACCTTTGCTGGTGCTGCAAACAACCCTTATGCCGGTGGTGGCGGTCAAGCATTTGGTAGCCTTGGTAACGTAATCGTTGGTAACAACGAATGGATCATCGGTAAAGAAATCACACCAGAAAGATTTTCAAAAGTGATAAATTTTACTGTCGAGGAGATGGTTGACTCAGTTATCGGCAAACTGAGTGAGAGAGTATCTCAGAGTGGCATTGTTACTTCCTCCAGCGGTGGAAACCCATTTGCTGGTGGAAACAACCCGTTTGGTACTACCAATGCGCCAGCTCTCGATTACTTAAAACAGGCTTATGGTACAAACTTCCCCATACCTGAGTCAGCTTCAAATTTCACAACAACCGTCTACAGTCAAACCTTACCCGGTGGATCTAGTAACCCATTTCCTAGTACTGGTACAACAGGTGCTGGTACAACAGGTGCTGCTGGTAGTAACCCATTTGCTAGTGGTGGTACAACAGGTGCTGCTGGTAGTAACCCATTTGCTAGTGGTGGTATAACAGGTGCTGCTGGTAGTAACCCATTTGCTAGTGGTGGTACAACAGGTGCTGGTGGTGCGACACCATCCCTTGATATCGTAAGTGTCCTGTTTGGTAACAACTTATCATCGTCAAGTAGTGCTGGCGGAAGTGCACCGCGTTCCTCCTCCGAAACCTTAAGGGTTGTTCAAGATAGCCTCTTAAACTGGACCAAAACAGTCAACTCTGCTACAGGTAGAAAACTGTTTAGTGGTAACAGTACGCCTCTGCAATCACCCTCTGATTTGTTGACCCTCTATAAGAATGACATTATAAGTGCCAATACTGGTATCAACAATGTCAACGAACTTGCTGGTGGTAGTGGAGACCCATATAGCAACTTACTTGCTGGTAGTGGCTCTCAGGGTGGCTCTCAAGCTGTTCAACCACCCACCGATATCTTGTCTATTGTCCTTGGTGGTTTGTTACCCTTCAGTGGCACTGAGAGCATCTTTAATACTCCTGACGGTAGTATACCTGTTGGTTATGGCAACAAGGACTTTGGTGCTGACAACGCTGTCATCGGTAATGCCAACTGGAACTACGGACACTCTAACGTAAGCGTCGGTAATGGCAACTGGAATTGGGACTCCAGTAAGAACAACGCAACCATTGGTAATGGCAACTGGCATTTAGACAATACTCAAAACAACAGAACCATTGGTAATGGCAACTGGTATTGGGAGTCAACCAGTAACAACAAAACCCTTGGTAATGGCAACTGGAGCTTCGGAAATAACAACACAACCATTGGTAATGGTAACTGGGACTACGGTAGCAACAACACAATCATTGGTAACGGCAACCAGGTCTTCACCAGCAACAGCATAGTTATTGGTAATGGCAACTGGTCTGTGATTATTGACAAATCAAACACTGCCGCTGGCGACTTCCTCGGCAAGTTGGATAATTTAGTGTTGTCAATAGGAATCAAGGATGCTGCTGATAGTTTGGTGAATTCCCTCTTCACTAAATTCGCTGATGCTTTCCAACCCTTAACAAGTGATTTCAGCGAATCAATTCGCAACACCTATAACCAGTTCTACTGGGATCCAACAACAGTCTAAATCCAAGTAGCGTGTAGGGGCGCAAGCAATAGCTTGCGTGCTAGGTGTACGACTGTAGAGAAAAATTCATAGCACTTTACATTCCGTACCCTACTGTTGATACCAGTCACAATATTCCTGCTCTCAGGATACTTTTCACTGCTGGCAGTCGATTGAGTTTGCTCAACCGACTGCTTTTTTATGCCTATGTGCTTTCCACCGATTGAACCACTTTGACGTTTCCGTTATATAATTTCTACCCAAAGCTCCCCATTGCTGGAAATATCTGCCTTGAGTTTTGATTAATTCCTGCTTCCCACGTGGAGATGTCGGCAACAAGAGCAGTCCACAGGCTCTCACCGACTAACTGCCGGATGCGTACAAACTTAAATTGATTGCTGCGTTTAAATCACGGTCAATGATGAATCCGCAGTCACCACATTCAAATATTCGCTCATTCAGTCCGAGTGTCTCTTTTTTGGTTCCGCAACTAGAACAAGTTTTAGAACTGGGAAACCATCGGTCAACGACAACGAGTTTTGAACCGTACAGTTCAAGACTTTTCACCGAGTCCCCAGTCCCCAGTCCCCAGTCCCCTGCTATATAACTCAAGATTTGGTTTTGGGTTTGGGTTTGGTTTTGGTTTTGGTTTGCTGTACTAAGGCTTTATCTTTTTTAGATGCTTTGAGAAATTTTGGTGCAGTTTCAGTAGGTTCTGCTAATTGTTCAACAAAACCGAAGACATCGCGCGCTGGCAAAAATTTCGCTTTGATTTCAACAAATGCTGGATGCCCTTGGTCATGGGTAGCTTTGGGATTGAATCTGAACGGTCTGACTGGTGCGTCCTTCCAAAGCAAGGGTAAATGGCTAGCTTTCATGAATTTAACTTTTTTTGTCGGATCAGCACTCTTTATATACTCCATTTGATTTTCGTTAATGAAGTTGACTTTTCCAGTAATTACCCCAACAGCTTGAAATATGCGTCCAGAATCTTCTGCTAAGTCTTTGTGCTCTTGTGTATCAGCTTCGACTTGTTCTGGTTCAGGTGAAGGTTGAGGAGGGGGAATAATCTTAGTAAGCTTATTAGGGATAGGTTCAATGGATGCCATAATTATTATTCGCGTGCGGAGCAGGGTTTGAATGTTCCCAACTGCGTTTTATTATGATACAAACGCGCTTTGCGACGCAGGTACTAGACCAATTTCGGTATATGAAAATTGGTGAAAACAGTCAGTTAAAAGTGAGCGAACTGCCCATAACCCAAAGTGGATGCTGCTTTGATGTAAAGTTGGCTTATGGTTAATGGAAAACAGAACAGGTGCGTTAGGAGTGTAACGCACCTTATATTTTTCTTTATTATATTAATGTGCAATTTCCGCCCTATTTCAACTGAAACTCATCAAACTTAATAACCTGCGAATCCGGGTTCCGTGTATCAAAACGATAGCTGTTGACCGTACCTGTACCCGTGTCAAAGATACTGAAAACCGTGATGTCATTACTCGCAATATAGGGCATCGGTTTTCCATCTTCATCCAGGATAGGAGCTATTGTTGGCACCACAGCTCCTAAACCATATGGATCGCCAAGTTCAGTATAATGCTCTTGATAGCCAACAGGGACTTCTCGCTTATTGTTACCCCAAGCAGCACCGTAAGAGTTACCAACATTAGATGTTTCTAAAAAGTGCATTCCACTGGGGCTGACAAAGCGGTTCCACAAATGGGAATGTCCGTAGAAGACTAACTGCACACCAGCAGTTTCCAGCAAGGGGATAACATCGCGGATGATGTAATCTGCATCCTTGGGGTACTCGTAACGGACTGCCTTGATGTTACCGTCAGGATTGCGTTCAATAACTTGCACTGGGTCGGTATATGCTGGAACTATGTTACCACCTAAGGTATGGGGCGGATGATGCAACATCACCACTTTGTACTTTGCTTGCTGAAACTCAGGATTATTGAGTTCTTGTACTAACCAATTGTATTGTGTGCTGCCTTTGGCAATTGGCTCATAAATATGTTGCCCGTAACCCCAATTCTCTGGGGTGTTGAAATCTTTTTCCCGTTCTCGGTATCTGCCTCTAGCCTCTGAATCCAAGTTGGGCGATCGCCACATATTTGTCGCGTACAGTACTACCAAACGCACGTCACCAAAGCTGACTGCGTAGTAAGTTTTTCCACCTTCTTTACTCTCGGGTAAGGTGAAAATCTCTTCGTATGTATCGGTATTAAAAGAATTCTCTTTGAGAAATTCCTGCCCATATAACTTGAGAGCAACTGCACGGGGAATTGTAGCATCAAATTCATCATTTATACTTTCACCGTTCGTGCGTCCCATAATTTCATGGTTGCCAATGCAAGTAAACATCGGCGCGTGTTGAATGATTTCACCCCCAGTGTAAATTGTCTTGACCCCGCTGTTGTTCATTTCATAATGAGCACGACCTTGCAAACAAGGAAAGAAAGCACCGCCACGATGATCATCAAACCATTCCGAGGCGCGATCGCCAATATTAACTAAATCACCAGCGAACCAAACCGCATCGACTCGTCCAACTGTCTCCACCACCTTTTGCAAATTTGCTGCAACCATCGGCTTGATTTGATGATCAGAAGTCAGGAGAATTTTCATTGATTTACCTCGACTCGGCTTGGGTGCAAGCGTAAACCGATTGCTGCTAACGCTTGCGTCATCTTCCCCCACACTCGTGACATAGTACGGAACTCTTGTGTCAGGAGTTAAGCCAGTAATCTCAGCCTCATGTCGCCAAATATCACGTAGCACAGGATTTTGATAAACTTGTCCGTCTTCGGTTTGGTTGCCAACTCGCGATTGTTGGTCTTCCCGCGTGCGGCTGAGTTTAGTAGTCCTAGCAATAGCAGTTTGAGCCAGATTCTTACCATAGGTAACTATATGTTCAGAACCAGCAAATTCAGTAAACCACACAACTCTCACTGAAGTTTCCTTTGGTAATTGTAGAAACGGATCACTCAGCAACTGGGGTGGAGATGTCATAAATTTTTGCTTCGATAAACACACGTTTATCAGGTTAAGCCATCTCGATGAAAGTTAAGGTTAAGCGTTGAGTTTACAATCAAAGTTGCTCAAACTCCTGAATTTTTCTAAGAATTGTGAGACGAGATGCCATTTTCTATCAAATTTTCCAGCGATTTCCCCGCTTATTTTTTGAACTCATTGGACAGACTCCGCCACAAATCGATAATTATCGCTTTGATTCAGTCGAGGTGAAGGAACTCAGTTTTCGTATTGATGGAGTCTTTTTACCACCGGAAGATGCGGAGTCGAAGGTTGTATTTTTTGCTGAAGTGCAGTTCCAAAAAGACCAGTTGCTCTACCATCGGTTTTTCTCAGAATTGTTCCTCTACCTTTACCGCAACCAAACGCGTTATGACGACTGGTACGGGGTCCTCATCTTTCCAAGTCGGAGTTTAGAACCAGATGACTCAACAATGCATCGTGCTTTGCTCAATAGCTCTCAAGTACAGCGTCTATACTTGGATGAACTGGGTGACGCCAACGAACAACCTATTGGTATCAGCCTGGTATTATTGACCATTCAACAAGAAGAGCGAACTGTAGAGCAAGCTAAACAACTGATTGCACGCGCCAGGGACGAAGATACAGGCAGTCTTTCTAGAGAAGCGATAATTGATATAGTGACCACAATTGCTGTGTACAAATTTGCATCTTTTAGCCGAGAGGAGGTAGAAGCGATGTTAGGTTTGAGTATAGAGCAAACTAGAGTTTATCAGGAAGCTAAGGAAGAGGGACGACAAGAGGAGCGTGAACAATTGTTGGCTGCAACTGTGCCACTGCTTTTACAAACAGGCATGACGATAGAGCAAATTGCCGAACACATAGGTGTCGACGTAGAAGTAGTACGGCAATCAGCACAGCGAGGTTCTAAATAGATATCGAGAGAATGGAAATTTATCCAAACAAAAATAGGGATGGCGCTAACCATCCCTATTGAATGAAGTAGGGCTATGCCCTACCTAACTTAAGATTAGAGAGTGGGCATATACTGCGACTTTTCAGGTACAGTCGTGTACTCAGCCACAATCTGACGGAATTCATCACCGTCAATAGTTTCTTTTTCAACGAGCAAATCCACTAAGCGATCAATGAGGGTGCGATTTTCCTCTATGAACCGCTTTGCTGTCTGGTGACATTCTTCAACTATGGCACGAACTTGGCTATCAACACGAGCCGCAATTGACTCAGAATATTCTGAGCGTGTCATCCAGTCACGACCCAAGAAGACTTCTCCCTGTTGGCTTTCTAAGGATATTGGTCCTAAATCAGACATTCCAAACCTTGTCACCATTTGCCGTGCCATGCTGCTGACTTGCTGCAAGTCACCTCCAGCACCAGTTGTGACTTCCGCAGAACCAAAAATCACTTCTTCTGCAGCACGACCACCTAAAGCACCAGTAATTCTGGCTTTGAGTTGAGCACGAGTAATCAGCCCTTGCTCTTCAGTGGGAGTAAACCAAGTTAACCCTTGTGCCTGTCCCCGGGGAATTAAGGTAACTTTTTGTACTGAGTCGTGGTCTTTGAGCAATGTTCCTGCGATCGCATGTCCGACTTCATGGTAAGCAATCAAACGCTTGCTCTTGCTATCTACCAAAGGTGTGCCTTCCATACCAGCAACAACCCGATCTACAGCATCATCGATTTCTGCATTGGTGATCGCTTCTTTACGCCGTCTCGCTGTGAGAATGGCAGCTTCGTTGAGCAAGTTCGCTAAATCCGCACCTGTAAAACCAGGGGTACGACGGGCGATCGCTTCTAAAGAAACGCCAGCGTCTAGTTTCTTGTTACGAGCGTGGACTTTTAAAACATCCAAACGTCCTTTGATGTCGGGTGCATCGACAATCACTTGCCTGTCAAACCGTCCGGGACGCAATAATGCTGCATCCAAGACATCAGGACGGTTGGTGGCAGCAATAATAATGATGCCGGTGTTTCCTTCAAAACCGTCCATCTCGGTAAGCAGTTGGTTGAGGGTTTGTTCCCGCTCATCGTTTCCACCACCGATACCTGCACCCCGTTGACGTCCTACGGCGTCGATTTCATCAATAAAGATGATACAGGGGGCGTTGTCTTTTGCTTTCTTAAACAGGTCGCGGACGCGGGATGCACCCACACCGACGAACATTTCCACAAACTCTGAACCGGAAATCGAGAAGAAGGGAACACCTGCTTCACCAGCGATCGCTTTTGCTAACAGTGTTTTCCCTGTTCCCGGAGGTCCGACCAACAGGACTCCTTTGGGAATGCGTGCGCCCACAGCAGTAAATTTTTCTGGTTGTTTCAGGAAGGTCACAACTTCTTGCAGTTCTTCCTTGGCTTCTTCAATTCCTGCCACATCGTCAAATTTCACTCCGGTTTTTGCCTCCATCTGGAAGCGCGCTTTTGATTTCCCGAAGTTCATGGCTTGACCTGGACCACCAGGTAGGTTGCTAGAACGACGGAACAAAAAGAACAGCCCGGTAATCAATAAAATAGGAAAAATGAGATTACCCAGCAGTCCCCAAATTGCCCCATCATTCCGCATCGGATGCGCGTCAAAACTAACGTGTTTTTCTTTTAGCTTGTTAATCAGTTCAGGTGCGCTAGCAGGCAGATCCACCCGTACCCGTTGTACGCGGTTGTCCAGGTCTGGATCGACGGCTTCCACAATTGCCGTTCTACCACCTTCATATAAATCAACATTGGTGACTCGGTCCGCGTCCAAGTATTCCAGAAAGCGACCATAAGTCATGCGGGTATTGGCTGAATTTCTAGTCGTGTCCGCAGGAGCACCAGAAAATGCCCCTTGCCAGAAGAAAAAGCCAATGACCAAAGCTGGTAATGTCCAGAGTACTAGGACTCTCCAGGAGAATTTCATCTTAATTTTGCCTCTAGATGCATATACAACAAATTAACGGCACACAGAAAGAGCCTTTCAAACCGATGTCTATAACTGCTTTTTTATCCGATGTTATGACAGACCATGGCTTCCTCGCTAGCTTGAGAGCCAGCAAGCCGAAGCTTTATTAAGAATCTTAATTAAATTTAACTTAATTTTGCTTCGTTGTACTATGGATGTCTTGTTTTAGATGGAGAAATTTCCCACCAAGACTGTTTGGCAAGGAAGTATAGGTCGCTAGCTTATTTAAGGCAAACACATCGCTTTGTTTCAAAAGCCAGTCATGGAAGACAGGTCAATCATAAAGACTTGTGTAATTGCTGAGTTACATAAATTACTAATTTTTTTTGATAAAAGCAAAAAAAACTTCCGCGTTTTTCCGGATCGAAGAAGATGCGGAATGTAGCTAATAATCAAGCAAACTATATATCACTTGCTTGATTTTATGTATCTTTTTTAAATTCAGTAGTCAGATGAGCATCAAAAAACCCTTGTTAATAGACCAGCCAGAAGTCAGCAAGCTCGTTCGTGAATTGCGGCTTTTGACTGGGTTAACACAAGAACAGTTTGCAGCATCTGTTAGTGTTACCTATGCCACAATCAGCCGTTGGGAAAACAGACGTGCGAAGCTGTCACCCTTAGCCTTGAAGCAGATCGAAGGAATGTTTCAGGAGTTAGGACGTTAAAAAAGTCAACTCGAACGAAAGCTAATAAGGCTTTTTAAGTGAAGTGCGATTGAACGCTGAATAAGTAATCAAATAGCAAATACAAATTCAAGGAGTTAAAAATGGCTGTAGGGATTAATGAGCCTAGCCGCAAATTTATCACGACTGAGCCAATGGGCAAAGATGGTGAAAAGGCTGAATCAAAGGTATGGGAAGCTGTCAAAGAATCATTTCGCCTGCGAGAGTGCATTGGTTATTGGCGTTATCCTATTTTTTATAAAACAGGAGAAAGTCGCAAAGAACCTGACATTTTAATTGTTGATAAAGAGCTTGGAATCATAATTATAGAGGTTAAATCTATCACCATTGACCAAATTGTAGCCGTCAGCGGTCATCAGTGGGAGTTTAAAAACTTTTATACAACTCATGCAAATCCTTACAAGCAAGCTGAAAATCAGCTTTACGCAATTTTGGGCTATTGCGACCTTGAAGAGAATATACGCCGTCAAGTTACAGGACGAGCTATTGTAGCACTGCCAATGATTACTGAGGAACAATGGCAAGAGAAGGGATTTGATCGACTTCCCAGCTGCCCTCCCATTATCTTTAAAAATCAACTAAGTTCAAATACTCTACTAAAACGAATTCAACAATCACCACCAACCGTTTCTGGAATAAATCTTCAAGTTGAGCAGTGGGAACTTCTGCTTTCCGTAATTGGTGGAACAACAGTGCTGCGTAAGCCACCGCGTCAAGACCAAGAAATTGTTAGCAACGGCAAAACGCGCTCTAGTGTCGTCAATATGATGCGCGAGCAACTGTATGAATTGGACTTACAGCAGGTACATATTGGCAGTGAAGTTCCCCCAGGAGCGCAGCGAATTCGCGGTATTGCAGGATCGGGAAAAACAGTGCTGCTATGCCAGAAAGCAGCACACATGCATTTGAAACACCCAGACTGGGATATTGCTTTAGTATTTTTTACCCGCTCTCTCTACAGCCAAATGGAGCAATTAGTTGATAAGTGGATGCGTCATTTTAGCTGTGGGGGCGTAGGCTATAAAGACAACTTCCAGGCTCAATCAAAGCTAAAAATTTTACACGCTTGGGGAGCTAAAGACCGTAATGGTTTTTATAGAACTGTTTGTCAAAAACATCGTGTTAAACCTTTAACAGTTCAAAACACCGATTATAAACAACCCAATCAAGCTTTGGCAGATATCTGCAAGCAACTATTAGATGAAGTAGAAATTGAACCTATGTTCGATGCCGTTCTCATAGATGAAGGGCAAGACTTAGTAGTAGATGAAAACGAACTTAAATATGAAAACAAGCAAGTTATTTACTGGTTAGCTTACCAATCACTGCGACCGTGCGACCCTGAACATCCTGAACAAAAACGGCTGATTTGGGCTTATGATGAAGCTCAAAGTTTGGATACTCAAAAAATTCCATCTGCATCAGAACTATTTGGTTCTGACCCGGCTCTGAAAAGGATGGTGAGTGGCACTCATAAAGGTGGCATCAAAAAAAGTGAGATTATGCACAGGTGTTACCGCGCCCCTGGTCCGATTCTCACAGCCGCTCATGCTATTGGTATGGGTTTGCTTCGACCAGAAGGAATGCTTTCGGGTCTTACCAATGCTGATTCTTGGAGGGCTATTGGCTACGAAATTAAAGGTGATTTTCGCAAAAAAAATGAGCAAATCACTTTGCACCGCCCTCCTATCAATTCACCCAATCCGATACCTCAATTTTGGGATGAGCCAGTAATAAAAGTTGACACTTATAATTCACGTCAACAAGAACTTACAGCACTGGCACAGCATATCCAACACAATCTCACTCATGACGGTCTTGTTGCTAGTAGAGAAATTTTAGTGGTGGTTTTAGGCTCCAATTATGAAGCAATAAAACTGGAAAGTTATGTCGCTTCATTTTTGATGGAGCAAGGCATTAATATCTTTATTCCTAGCGCTACAAGACTCAATCAATTAAACCCTAAATATCCCGATACTAACCCAGACCTATTTTGGTATCCAGGGGGAATTACTGTATCTCGTACTCATCGTGCTAAAGGCAATGAAGCTGATATGGTCTATGTAGTAGGCTTTGACAACGTAGCCAAGTACGAAAGCGATACTAATTTACGCAACCAGCTATTTGTAGCATTAACTAGAGCGCGGGGCTGGGTTCACCTAAGTGGAGTTGGTGTTTATCCCATGTATGACGAAATGAAACGGGTAATCGATAGCGGTGATACTTTTACATTCACTTACAACAAAGAACCAGGGCGCGACATGGGAAGCGAAGAAACACCGCTAACTGTTTCTGTCGCATAAGTTATCTTAATGCTCATAGCGCGATCGCATACCAATTCGAGGATGAAGACTTTGCCAGTGCGATCGCTCGCGTGTTGGGTAAAAGTTTTAGGGAAAGCGGGTTAGGAGCGCTTTTTGCGGCACATAAGAAGATAGAAGAGTGCGAAGCCCGACAGGGCAAGCGGCTACGCCATCGCAATTCCAAAGTGAGGGTTAAGCCGCTACAGCTTCGCAATGCGATCGCGGTTGTTGTGGTTTAATATGTTTTCTTGAAAAACTCCAGTTTTTAAGATGGATGAGGTTTAGCTAGTTACTTGCTATACACTTGATTTAGAGTATTCCAACAGCAAGACCTTCGGTTGCGGTTGCTTGGTCGGAGCGGTGTTTTTAAATTATTGACACCACCACAAATCTACCCTTACCCGCAAGCGATTAGTTGATTATAACGGTATATCATCTATGTCGCTTTCGTAGTCTGGATATATCGGTGTATCGTCATATTCGTTGGATTTGTAGTCTGGATATATCGGTATATCGCCATGTTCGTCGGATTTCTCGTCGTCTTTACCTGACCACGTAATTTTTAATACCGAAAGCGCCACTTTTAAACGCTCTTTATCGGCTGGGCTAAAATCAGTATCTTTTGAGGCTAATTTAACCTCGACATACTTGGCAGAGACCTTCGCGGCTTTATACAGCGCGTCTTGAGCTTCTTTAAACAAGTTTGAATTCGACATCACGCTCCTCACAAGAATGTTGAATAAATTAAACGATCACAGATTAATTATCGTTCCACGGCAAGTTTTGATAAAAATACTAGTTGGATAAACTTTGAACCAATATCAAAACTGTCCTTAAACATGACACCTTGTTTGCTAAGGCTACATGTAAAGGACAAATACTCTATTTAATTAAATCAACTTTTCCAGACTTGACAATTTCTGAGATAAACGGTGAGGAATTAGAAGCGGTGATAACTAAATAATCTTCGGGACGAGTAATAGCTATGTACGTTAAACACCGTTCTTGCATTTCCGTTGTATCATCAAATTTCCGTGGTAAATGGTCTGCCCACATTAAGATAACAGCGCGGTATTGTAATCCTTTAGCAGAATGGATAGTTTGAATTTTAATCCCTGGATCGTTAATTTTAGTTTTTGCTCTAAAATTGTCAGGGTCGTTAAGCCAAACTACAGCACTAAGTTGACTTAAGTTTTCTACCATCCCTTTCAGGATTGACTTCTCGTAATGAAATGCCACTGGGTATAGAATTCCAATTTCTTCTGGTTTGAGGGGTGTAATATCTTTACCGAACCATTTACCGTGAAGTAAATTTTTGACTATACCTAAAACTTGAGTACATTCAGCATGACGATTATCTAATTTTACAAAAGCAGGCTTAATTCCAGTACGACGCTGACACTTTTCTGGGTCAACAAACAATGATAGTATGGTATTTTCTGTTTGTTCGCTTTGAGCAGTAGGGGTACTAAATACAGCAGCTAACTCCACAATTTCGCGGGAATTACGGTAATTTTTATCAAGATCAAACTTTGTATAAATTGTTCTACCTTTAGCTTGAATACCAATACTGCTCCAAGGTACTTTAGTTTTTCTGTATAGACTTTGATTGCCATCACCAACTATTATTAAGTCACCATCGTTTGGTTCCTGCATAGCTTCTAAAACACATTTGAACCAAGAATCAGAAAAATCTTGAGCTTCATCAATTAATATCGTTTCGTAGCGACGAGTGTCTTTACATCCATTTTCAAGAGTCTCTAAAAAGCGGTTTCCAAGTTCTTCGTTGTGTTCACCTTGAAGACGAACACAATTGTTAGCTTTTGCCCAACCATCAAAATGTTTTACTGTAACATTTTTACAATCACGAACTGCATTACTTAAGTAAGTTGATAAAGTAACGTTGTAACACAACATCAAAATTTGACTGTCTTGCTTTTGGGCACTAAGTAACCGTGCTTTAGCAATTAGCAGAACAGTTTTACCTGAACCAGCTACACCATAGATAATACGGTGTCCATCACCAATATTTCGTGCGTTGTTTTCTTGGCGCAAGTCTAAAACTTTTATATCGAGAACAACGTCTGAAATCTCTGCAACACTTGATTTTTTAGCTATCTCAGGCTCTTTGGCTTTACTCGAATGTGATACTAATTCAATTTCTGGGTGAATAATAGCCCTTATAATATTAACTTGTTCTGAACTTAACCAAGAAAATTCCCAAAATGGATTAAAGTAAGACTTGATTATTTTATATAATTCATTACTAGTTAAATCCTCGTCCATCCAAGATTCGAGAATATCGCGAGTAGCAACCTTGTCAGGTGGGAAAATTTCTGTTAAATCACCTCTTTGATGTTCTTTTAACTGCCTAGCAGTAACATTAGAAAGAATTGCGAAATGTCCAAATGGAAAAATAAACTTGTTTTTTTGTTCCCCTTCTGGCTGCAACAAGTGTTTTCCATAGTTGTGACTTCTACATCTATCCACCAGGGATAGCATGTAGTCGCTTGCTTGTTTAACAGGATGATTGCGAACAACTTCACCGTTAGATTCTTTGACACGAACCGAATTAGAATCACCACCTAAAAGGTCTTTAGGATACCAGCCCTTAACCTCAATAACCAAAAGTCCCATATCCGGACATATAACAATAAAATCTGGATATCGGTCTTCAACAATTGGTTCGTAGTACACTACGCAGTAGTCAGGAAGTCTTTGTAGAACTGAAAAAAGCTTCTTTTCTCCAGCAGAAGCGCGTGCAGGAAGCTTATCGGGAATTATTTCTGCCATAGAATTAAATATCTAATCGTATTGTATAAATGTAAATTAGCATTTGTTGAGCCAAAAGTTAAAATCAACTCAGCATTTGTTATTCTTTATACTATATGCAATAATTGCTGTTAGTAGCTTTTGTATTCTAAATTCCAATATGCCGCGAAATCCTTTGTTAGTAAAACAAATGTACTTATAATTTTAAGTAGCAAATGCTTCTTTTATATTTACACTCTTAATCCAAATATTTATGCAAATAATGGAAATTATTTTGTTCGTTTTGCTATAAGTATTTTTTATATTCAAGGCATCAGCAAACAACCGCATATCCTTCAGCACGCCCTAGAGAACGCTAAAAGCTCTCAGAGCGTCGCAAGTCGCCTTTGTCTTCAGATTTAAGCATTTTGTAAAAGTACAAGAGAAAGGATTATGGAATTACAAGGTTATGCTAAATTTCATCAGCTTCTTAAGCTAGATCCAAATCCATCCAGCATTGGATTTGGATCTAAGGTAAGAGCAGGGGACATAATTCGGTTTGCTAGTAGAGTGAGGCTTGCCAAAAACTTCAAAGGAATTAATCTTGAGGGGTATTCACAAGAGACTAATGATGGTTATAACGCTTTCTTTTTAGTCTTTTTGACACATTCTGCTTTGGAGCGATTTCTTGAAATAAACTCGCTTGAGTTAGATGCGCTCGGTTCTCTCATGGCTCCTTATAATCCAGAAAAAGTTATTCAAAAATTTGTAGAAAAAGATAAAAAAGCTCTACTTTATAATTTTATTTATGAAAGAATAAATAAAAAGCTCAAAGTTAAGTTAAGCGACTGTAGAAATTACAACAGTACAAATGTAGCTTACATCTCTGCTTCAATTCGGCACATATTTGCTCACGGTCACTTATGCGCTCATTCTAATGGTGTTAATCCAAAAAATGTCTATTCTATCTGTACATCAATATCAGATTTTTTACTCACTTTTATGGATGCTGAGTTCGCGAAAAAAATAGATGAACATTATAGCAAAGAATACACTGATAGTCACGTAGACTTGGAACCTGTTTACTCTGAATAAAGCGATCGCGGGGTGCGAGTAGTAGACGATGTACTGCCGTCTGGCTGGGTGACAATTTCAGTACGCCAGCCTTGTTCTGCTAACTCCAAAAGATCAATCCTGAGATGTCGTGATTGTCACTGCTAGCGCTTACCTAGACTTTGCTTTGCTACAACAAGCCTAACACGCTCGATTTCACCTGCTTTGGCTGGTGGAAACACCCCTACCTAACTTTTGTATATGGTTAGGGTGTAAGGAAGATACTTGTCTTTTTTGTAAGAACCAATCCAAATATAGTAGGTTCCTGGCAGCCATTCCCCAATCATGCCGGGATTTTTACCATCAAAATCGTCATTGCACCAGACGCCTCCAGGACCGGTAACAATTAAGGTGGTATCCTCAGGGCTTTGTACTTGCAGTCTTAAGTACTCGAATTTACTTGTCAGCTCAACAGTATGGTCTGGTTCTTCATCAAAATATCCAGTACAAGCACCTGTAGGAGTTTCACTTTTACCAGCAATTTCCCTCGCCGGTATGGAACCACCATTTATACCGCGAACGCTTTGGGGATCTGGGGAAGAGTTTTGACCGATGATGATATCTCCAAAAATGGTTGGAGGCGTTTCCTCTGCTTGAGATGTTGTATTCATTGCTGACGCGATCGCCAGCGCCGCCATGATCAAAGATAATCTTATCCCTCGATTTATCTCTTTTGTCAGCATTTTAATGACATACTTTTTTAAGTATTTCTAGAGACATCTATGTTACACAAAAAGTTCCTAATGCGAGGGTATTTAACTAATAGTCTCACCTTGTAACTTTCACAAAATTCATCGATTGTCAATAGCATAAAACTAAATTTATTCTACAAACAGGGGCACACGAACGTGCGCCCCTATTATCCATAACTTTGATTCCCAAATTATGCTTGCTGCTAACTTGCGACTTCTACTGCTTGAAGCAAGCGCGACTTATCTAAACCAATTTGATTCAAAAGCAACCACGATTGGATCAAGTCGGGACCGTGCAAATCGCCAGTTAAGCCAGCTCGCAGTGCTTTCATGACCAAGCCTTTCTTGACGTTTTGTTCTTTCACCACCTGCTTAATAATTTCTTGAGCGCTGGCTTCAGTGAGTTGATGATTTTCCAAAGCAGCGATCACACCTTTGAGAGTGGCGCTAGAACCTTCCTGTTTTAATTGAGCAGTTGCTTCGTCACTAAATTCAACTGTTTCAGTAAAAAATAGTTTGCTCATAGCAACTGCATCCACAAGGCGAGTCAAACTCGGACCAATTAAAGTAACGAGCTGTTCTATCCAAGGGCGATCGCGTCCTCCGGTAAATTGATACCCAGCTTCTTCCCAAACAGGTATCAGCAAATCAGTCAGCTTATCCACTGGCATACTGTGAATATACTGACTATTTATCCAATCGAGCTTCGCCCAGTCAAACTTAGCCCCAGCTTTATTGACGCGTTCAAAGCTAAATTGCTTGGCTGCTTCTTCCAAGGTAAAAATTTCCTGAGTCGAGTCTGGTGCAGACCAACCCAGCAATGTCATGTAATTTGCCAAACCTTCAGCGGTAAAGCCCATGTGCTTAAAGTCAGAAATAGATGTGACTCCATCCCGCTTGGAAAGCTTGCGTCCTTCCTGATTCAAAATCAGAGGTGTATGGGCAAACTCTGGCACTTTTGCGCCAAAAGCTTCATACAGTAAAATTTGCTTGGCGGTGTTGGCGATGTGGTCTTCTCCCCGGATAACATGAGTCATTTGCATATCCATGTCATCCACCACAACAGCAAAATTGTACAGTGGCAAACCAATACCATCTGCTGCGGCGCGAGCAATCACCATATCACCGCCTAAATCGCTTCCTCGCCAAACCATCTTTCCCCGTACCAAGTCATTCCAGACAATTTCCCGCTCATCTTCAATTTTGAAGCGAATCACAAAGTTACGTCCTTCAGCTTTGTAAGCAGCTTCTTGTTCTGGTGTCAAGTTGCGGTGACGGTTATCATAGCGAGGAGCCTCATTTCTCGCTTTTTGAGCTTCGCGCAGTGCTTCTAATTCTTCTGCTGTGGTGTAGCAGCGATAAGCTAACCCTTTATCAAACAAGGTTTGAACCGCTTGTTTATAAAGTTCCAAACGCTTGGTTTGAAAAAATGGTCCTTCATCCCAGTTTAGTCCCAGCCAGCGCAGCCCTTCGAGAATATTTTCTGTGTATTCCGGACGCGATCGCTCGCTATCTGTGTCTTCAATTCGCAGGATAAACTGACCGCCGTGGTGGCGGGCAAATAACCAGTTAAATACAGCCGTCCTGGCTGTACCAATATGTAAATTCCCAGTTGGACTGGGGGCAATACGGACTCTAACAGTCACGGGCGTTTTCTCTCTTGTCTCTAAACCACTCTCATGTAGCTTATATTAAGCTTTATGCAATGAGTGCTGAGTATTGAGTCATTTCTACTCTCAACCTCAGCACTCATAACTTTCAACGGGACTGACGGGGCTCGAACCCGCAACTTCCGCCGTGACAGGGCGGTGCTCTAACCAATTGAACTACAGTCCCTTATTTGCAGTCTCTTATTTGGCAACTTTCTTATTATGACTATTCTTTTGAAGATTGTCAAGTGTTTTTACATCTATTTTGCAACTCGATTTGCCTTCACAAGCAAATAACTTATTCTAGTTTTCTCTTTTTTCTCCAGAAGGACTGACTCCTGACTCCTGGTATGCACTTTTTTTGTAATACTCATTCCTTCTGAGTTCTGAGTTCTTTTCGATAATTAAGAATTCTTTTGTGGTACAATTATACTAATCAAGTGTCAAGTTCAATGCTTTTTCCAGTCAGGTGAAGGTTGGGAACAGGGTAATGACCTCTGTTCGCGACAATCGCTTGGCTTTTATGCTAAAAGTGACTAAAAACTGAGAGCAGAACTGAGCTTTTTTGCAGAAAATTGTAAATAAAGGGCGATATTTTAATTTATCTAGCTCCACAACCACTTATGCAAATTTCCTCATCCACCTTTTCCTATGTAGTATCGCTCAGAAAAAGTTCTGCATTTTTTCCTATCACTTAGTATTTTACCTTTATAAGGAGGATTTGATTGATGAATAGTTGCATATTATTGGCGGAAATTATCCAAGAGCCACAACTTCGTTTTACAGCTGATAACTTGGAAGTGACTGAAATGCTGGTGCAGTTTTCCTCTGTACGAGAGGGAGAACCACCAGGAACCTTAAAAGTGGTAGGCTGGGGGAACTTGGCAAAAGAAATTCAGCAGAACTATCGCCAAGGCGATCGCGTCTTACTCGAAGGACGTTTAAGTATGAATACCATTGAACGTCCAGAAGGCTTCAAAGAAAAACGTGCTGAATTGACAGTGCAAAAGATTCACTCTTTGGGAACAGCTATCAATACCACTGCATCACCATCAGTTGTGCAAACGCAATCAACAACTGATAGTTCCTTGCGACGAGAACCGTCCTCAAAAGTGTCCTCACCTGTGGCGTCTCCTGCAAAAGCAACTGCGAGTTATGAGTCGCCCCTTCCCAGTTCTACAGCAACAAGCAGTGTTGGCGTTGTTCCTCAAGATGAGATAGAGGAACAAAGTATATCCCAAAGTAAAAATTTTGAGCGCAGCACTTATCCAGCCGCGCCACCTGTAGAACCCGATCCGGACGACATCCCATTTTAACAAGGGATGGATGAAGGAATGTAACGGATAAATGACGTGTAGGTTTCAGGAGATATAGCGGTTCGGGGGTTGAGTGCAATACATTAAGAAATAAGAACCACAGATGGACAAGGCAGTGCGTTGCGGAGGTTCCCTCCGTTGTAGCAACTGCCGTACAGATGGACACAGATAAATCTGTACTCTATCCAAACGAGAAGCGCTATATACCGATTTTCAGTTACCTATACGAAGAAGCACAGCATTGTAGGAACACAATGCTTTGTATTGCACTTCATTGAAAAAGGCTATAAATTATCCGTTACATCCGTGACTTCATTTGTTGCGATCGCACTTTATACCGATTGTGGAGATGTTCCGCAGGAGCAGCCCTGCATGGGGTTCCCCACACATAAAGCGATATTTCGTCATTTTTAAACAAGCTCGGACAATAAAACTGTAACAATTAAAAACAATTATCGTCAAAAGTTACATCGAAATCAATAAAAAATATCAAAGTCGCTGTTAAAATCCAAATAATTTATAACTTACGATTTAAACCCCCAACTTCTATGAAAGAAACTATCCTAGATGTCCGCAATTTACAAGTTGAATATTCCGGTGATACCAAAACTGTCAAAGCTGTAGATGGGATTTCCTTTGAACTCAATCGAGGAGAAACTCTAGGAATAGTAGGGGAGTCGGGAAGCGGAAAGTCAGTAACATCCCTAGCTATCATGGGGTTGATACAGAATCCTGGTCGGGTCAGTGGCGGAGAAATTTGGTTTCGTCCTCAGGAGAATAGCCCACCGATTAATTTAGCCCAGTTGCCTAGCGAGCAAATACAGGTTCACAGAGGCGGCGACATCGCGATGATTTTTCAAGAACCGATGAGTTCGCTCAATCCAGTTTACACAATTGGGTTTCAGATCACTGAAGCGATTTTGCGACACCAGAATGTTTCAGCATCAGAAGCACGACGAATTGCGATCGCCGGACTGCAAGAGGTAAAACTGCTTCCTAGCGATGAAGCCCTCAGGGAACAATATCTTGAGACTTGGAAACAAACCGCATTTGGTTCATCAACTCCAGACGAGCAAAAGATAGCACAGTTGGTGAAGCAACACAAAGAAGCAATCCTAGAACGTTATCCGCATCAACTTTCTGGCGGACAGTTGCAGCGGGTGATGATCGCAATGGCAATTTCCTGCAACCCCTTGGTTTTGATTGCAGATGAACCAACCACAGCATTGGATGTGACGGTACAAGCAACAATCTTGGATTTGCTGCGAGAATTGCAGCAGCGCCGGCAAATGGCAATGATTTTTATCACCCACGACTTAGGACTTATTTCAGAAATTGCCGACAAAGTCGCGGTGATGTACAGAGGCAAAATTGTCGAATACAATTCGGCAGATCAAATTTTTGCAAATCCTCAACATCCATACACAAAAGGCTTGGTTGCTTGTCGCCCCACACTGAACCGCCGTCCGCATAAACTGCTGACAGTTTCCGATTATATGAATGTGGAGGAAACGCCAACAGGAGATTTGTTGATTCAGGCGAAACAACCCGAACAACCAGTGGAAGTCACCACGCAAGAGATTAATCAAAGATTGCAAATTTTAGAACAGCAGCAACCTTTGTTGCAAGTCCACAATCTTAAGGTTGGATTCCCTGTCAAGGGTGTTTTTGGTGGCACAAAACGCTATTTCATGGCAGTAAATAACGTTTCCTTTGATGTCAAAAAAGGAGAAACGCTCGGATTGGTGGGAGAATCGGGTTGCGGCAAAACGACCCTTGGCAGAACCTTAATCCGATTAATCGAACCAATGGGCGGTCAAATCCTGTTTGAGGGACAAGACATTACCAACCTCAAAGGCAAACCGTTGCAGCAGTTGCGGCGAGAAATGCAAATCATTTTTCAAAATCCATTTAGCGCCCTTGATCCACGCCTTAAGGTTGGGGAAGCAATTATGGAACCTTTGGTTATTCACTCGATTGGTAAGACAAAGCAACAACGACGAGAACGCGTTGCTTACCTTCTAGAACGGGTGGGATTGACTGCAGACGCGATGAACCGCTATCCTCACCAGTTTTCTGGTGGACAACGTCAGCGGATTTGTATTGCGCGTTCTTTGGCATTAAATCCCAAGTTTATTATCTGCGATGAGTCGGTTTCTGCGCTTGATGTGTCGGTGCAGGCACAGGTGCTGAATCTACTCAAAGAGTTGCAAGATGAATTTGGGTTAACTTATATCTTTATTTCCCATGATTTGAGTGTCGTGAAATTTATGAGCGATCGCATTTTGGTAATGAATCGTGGTGAAATAGTCGAACAAGGCACAGCGGAGAGTATCTACCGCGAACCTAAAGAGGAATACACTCAGAAGCTGATTGCCTCAATTCCTACTGGAAGTGCCGAACGCGTGCGACAACGGCAAGTCCGGGCGTCGTGATCTTTCTAGTAGTTTATGTCATTAATTTTGATATGTCGTAGGGGTCAGATCCCCGACTTCTTTAAGAAGTCGGGGATCTTGTAACCTAGTGTACTTTCTCGTAATAAAATATTCAAATAAACTCAACACGCCCGCGCATATCTTCTGGTTCCAGCCACTCCCAAATTAAAATCAAACTACGTATACATAGAAACTTATAAGTTTTGAAAATAAAGACAAGACATGGTTAATAGTCTTAGCTCAAAATTTCCCTGATTTTTGCCAGTAATAAATCAAAGTCGATGGGCTTACGGATAAAGCCATTTGCGCCTATTTCTAATCCTTCTACCACACTCACTTCGTCATAAGCTGTAATCAACAAAATCGGAATGAAGGGTAGTTTGTCATTTTGGCGGATAAATTGCGTAACTTCATAGCCGCTCATTTCTGGCATCATGACATCTAGCAGCAATAAATCAGGTGGTGAAGCTTCAATCATCGCTAAGGCTAAAGAAGCATCTAAAGCAGTATCAATGTCATATCCTTCGGCTTCTAAAACTGTTTGAAGTAAAAATAAATTATCAGCAACATCATCCACAACGAGAATTCGGTGACGTTTAGAAAACAGCATAAAACGGAAACCATTACGGTTCAATGATGTACATTTACACTCCTGACTGTCATTATCAATAAATGATGAAGTCACCAGAGCAAAGTTGGTCGGATTCCCTGTTTAACTGGGCTGTCATTCCATCCGCCCAAACACTTCAAATCTACACGAGTTATACACTTTTTCGGGTCAAAAAATGGGGAGGTAAATATTTCTACCTCAATGATGCCTGTGGTATCTCGAAAAACCGCCCATTGCTGACAATTCGCGTGAATTTCGTCTTTAATCTGTTGTCCTAATTGCTCGTAGTAAACAATCACACTCACCCACCTAGAAAAACCTTGTTCCATGACTTCCATCTCCGACTCCAGCAACATAGCCTGAATCTTCCTATTGTGAAACAGGCTGACAAACTCCTCTAACACATGCTGCTTTAATAAAGTAGTAGCCCTCTTTTTACCTACCTTTAATTGGAGTTTGAGGCGATCATTAGAGTCGGAGTTAAGCATAGTTTTATACTTAGTTAAGTTTTAATCAAGAAGACGAAACCAAAAAACGTAGGTGTTTGTCCAGAAAACTTGTTACCACTGCCCAATCTTGCATACGACCTCAGTTTGTTTGTGAGTGCTCGTTGAACTCAGTACTCGCGCTCAACCTGTGAAGCAGTAAACGCAATGTTTTTTGATTACTTATAATCTTTAGCTTACACTTAACTTGTACAAGTTTAGAAAACTTGTACAAGTTCATGATGATGCATACATTTGTACAGGTTAACGTATGTTAGATAGTCTCCGACGTGGTAAGCGAGGTCCGGCTCCTTCATGGAAGCTTGGCAGAACTCGGGCTATTAGGGTACCAATTATCTTAGCTGATGCTTTACTCAATTTGGCTAGGCAAATAGATAATGGTGAAGTGACTCTAGCTGATGCCTTCCCAACAAAGTCGGATAAACAGGTTCCCGACGTTTTGGTTGCTCAAAACGAGGATGAAAAAGACATTCAAGACGAACAAACTCAAAAACAGGGTGCTTTAGGTATTACGCGTGCTGAAGCTGAAGCTATATATGCCAATGCTCAGCTTAACTTTGTTCAGGCTCAGGCTGTGTTTGTTTACGCTCAAAAGAATCTATTTAGGAACAATCGCAAACCGGAGAAATAGCGCAAAGGAGTTGAGTATGAATCATAATTTGTACCTACGACTTTGGACGATCGCCATGCGCCAATACTTGACTACTATAAACGTAGTTCTTAATAAAACCGAACTTAGCTCAAGGGCAATGCTTGGGTTTCAAAAACATAAATCTTGATTCTTGATAATTTAACAAGTAAAAAAGAAAAGTTATGCATAGAGTTTCTGACGAGAGCTTCCAAGCAGCACAAGAACACGCACTGCTTGCAAAGAAACATGGTTTGACAGTCGAGAGGTGTGGTAAAGTTTTACAAAAGCGCAACGAGCAGTCGCTAGAGGAATGCGGTCATTTTCTTGAAGAGTACGGAACGCTGATACAGTATTACGCAGAACAATCTTACTACTATGCACACTCATTGCATTTGCAGGATGATGACCACTCACTCTATTTATATCAACACGCTGTAGAAGCGCACGTCAAGGCAACACAAGTCCATATTCAGGCAGTCCATGCATACATACACGAAGTCGAAAAAGTCCTGAAGACAATTGCCCGAAGGGCAGCTAGGAACTCAGAACTCAGTAGTCAGAATGTTGAGAAGTCCAAGCTGGGTTCTTCTTAACGGGAACATCCCAAATGTGCAAAAACCTTGATAGCCCTCATCCCCTCACCCCGAATCCCAAATATTGGGATTCGGGGAACCCGAATTAACTGCACCGCAAACGTTTCTAGCCGACTTAACTTGGAATAAATCTACTTAAAGCTAGGCGAGCAAGTTTTCCCATTTTGCTAACTTAATATTTGGCAGAGTGAGATTTTTGCTTTGCTGCAATGGATGAGGAATCATAGAAAATGGCTGGACACGATATTATCGTTGTCGGAGCATCGGCTGGCGGAGTTGAAGCGCTGACTTATTTAGTTAAGCATTTACCATCAGACTTGAATGCTGCGATACTTATTGTCCTTCACGTTCCGGCTCACGGCACGAGTGTTTTGCCGCGTATTCTGGAACGCGCGGGAAACTTGCCAGTGTCCCACGCCAAGGATAACGAAGCAATCCGTCCGGGACGGATCTACGTTGCCCCACCAGATTACCACCTACTGGTAAAACCAGGATATATCCACTTATCGCGCGGTCCAAGAGAAAACAGCCATCGCCCAGCCATCGATCCGCTGTTTCGTACCGCTGCACGAGTCTATGGGCGGCGAGTTGTCGGCGTGGTGCTAACGGGTGTACTTGACGACGGGACGGCGGGACTGAAGGCGGTAAAAATGCGGGATGGTGTGGCAGTTGTGCAGCACCCTGATGATGCAATGTATACTGGAATGCCACGCAGTGCGATCGCCAATGTAGATGACATTGACTATATCCTGCCACTGTCGCAGATTCCAGATGCCTTGGTAGTTCTCGCCAACACGCCTGTGTCAGCAGAAGCAGAAACACCTGTTTCTCAAAAGATGGAAATTGAATCTGAATTGGCGGACATGAATATGACAGTTTTAAACCAGGACGAGCGACCAGGTAAACCTTCGCCTTTCGCTTGTCCTGACTGCGGTGGTACGCTGTGGGATCTTTCGGAAGGAGATTTGTTGCGGTTCCGGTGTCGCACTGGTCACGCTTTCTCGTCAGAAACTCTGCTGGCTAAGCAGTCGGATGCCTTGGAAGATGCGCTGTGGATTGCCCTAAGGGCACTTGAGGAAAAATCATCTTTAGCACATCGCATGGCTACGCGAATGCGCGATCGCAATCAGAATCTCTCAGCTAAACGATTAGAACAGGAGGCGGAAGGTGCTCAACAGCAAGCCGCCGTCATCCGGGATGTCCTTTTAAAGGGCAATGGCAAACCCAAGGCAAACATGGCTCAAGATTTAGACATAGCAGCGACTGATAACGTCTAAGTACTCTTTGTTGCCTTCAATAATTCACAATTGCCCAAGAGACACTGAGCAAAAGCGCCATAGCGCAAAGCGATCGCCCTTTTGCTTTCCTTGTTTTCCCTACTTCACCTCAAGTCTTACTTGCCGTAAGTTTTACATAGGTTTGTGGAATTAAAATGAAACATCGTAGTAGGATGGAAAGCGCGATCGCGTAACCAACGCTGCTCAAAGACTTAATGCCCTGCGGCTAACACATTCTACCTTTAATTATGTCCGCTTACTTACAGCGCTTATTCTTATGATTAGACCACAAATTCTACGGTGTTTCTTGCCCCTAAAACTTGCGTAATAGACATTTGAAATATTGCTTAAAAAAATATTTTATAAGAAAACGTTGTAAGAGTCAACTAGTACATTTAAAGGTCATTTATAAAGTGAACTACCTACAGTTCTATTTTGAATTCTGGCTCCTGGCTTTTGAATTGTTATACCAATTATGTACGAAGACGTACATAACAAGACCCCCTGTAGTCCCGCGTTAGCATTGGGGGGAGGAGAGCGCTGAGGTGTAAATATATGCGTTTTACAAAGAAACGGTATTATAGCAATTTCAAATAAATGAACCACATACCTAAAATTTAAATTCCTGTAATGAAACTGCACACACTTTCATTAGAATGTGGTCTATTTAAAGACAAATGACTGTACATAAAATCTAAAATTAAAAATAATATACTTAATAAAACATGAGTGGTACAGAACTAAATCCCGACTTAGAAAACCTTTTAGAATACATAAAACGTAACCGTGGTTTTGATTTTAGTGGCTACAAGCGGACAAGCTTAACACGGCGAATTCACAAACGTATGCAGTCCGTTGGTGTTGAAAACTACAGCGATTATCTCGACTACTTGGAAGTCCACCCGGACGAGTTTGTTGATCTGTTCAACACGATTTTGATCAACGTCACGGCTTTCTTTCGAGATCCACAGACTTGGGAGTACATAGCTAGTGAGATTATTCCTCAAGTCATTGCAAGCAAGCAACCAAGCACACCAGTGCGCGTCTGGAGTGCGGGATGCGCGTCTGGAGAAGAAACTTACACCATAGCGATGTTGCTGGCTGAGGCGCTAGGTATCGAAGAATATACAACACGGGTGAAAGTCTTTGCCACGGATGTAGACGCGGATGCCCTCAACTACGCTCGCCAAGCAAATTACAATTCTAAAGAAGTGCAGAACGTTCCTCCGGAGCAACTGGACAAGTATTTTGAGCGAGTTAATGGTCGCTACGTCGTCCAAAAAGAACTGCGGCGTGGTGTGATCTTCGGTCGTCATGACTTAGTGCAGGATGCACCAATCTCAAAGATTGACTTGCTCATCTGCCGCAACACCATCATGTATTTTAATAGCGAAACGCAAGCCAAAATTCTTGCTCGCTTTCATTTTGCCTTAAATGACAACGGCTTTCTGTGTTTGGGTAAAGCAGAAATGTTGTTTAGCCGCAACCACTCGTTTACTCCTGTGGATTTGCGGCAAAGGGTGTTCAGCAAAGTCGGTAATGGCAATATGCGCGATCTGCTACTGAACATGACTCACTTTAAAAGTCAACAAGCTATTCCAGAGATGGTTGACAAACTCAGCATTTATGAAGCTGGCTTCGAGGTTGATCCGCTTGCTCAAGTCGTGGTCGATAGCAACAGCATAGTCATGCTAGCCAACGCCGAAGCCCGAAATTTGTTTAACCTCAATTTGAAAGATATTGGTCGCCCGTTGCAAGATTTAGAACTTTCCTACCGACCGATAGATCTGCGATCGCCCATCGACCAAGTTCGCAGCAATCGTCGTACTATTACTTTAAAAGACATTGAATGGTCAATCTCGGAGCTCGAAATCAGATATCTCGACGTGCAAATCACGCCACTGTTGCACGAGAATACTGAAAAACTGCTCGCTATAAAAATCACCTTCACTGACGTAACTCGCTTTAAACAACTACAGCAGGATCTGGTTCACACAAACCAAGAACTAGAAACAGCATATGAGGAACTCCAGTCCACCAATGAAGAACTGGAAACCACCAACGAGGAACTTCAGTCTACTGTGGAGGAACTGGAAACCACCAACGAAGAACTTCAGTCCACCAACGAAGAACTAGAAACAATGAACGAAGAACTGCAATCCACCAACGAGGAATTGCAGACAATGAACGAAGAACTGCGTCAGCGCAGCGACGAACTCAACCAAGCCAACAGCTTTTTAGAGTCGATACTCACCAGTCTCCGTGTCGGAGTTGTCGTTCTCGGTTCCGACTTAGAAATCCTCATCTGGAACCGTACAGCCGAAGATATGTGGGGTTTGCGCTTTGATGAAGTTTTTTCCAAGCAGCTGATAAGCTTAGATATTGGTTTGCCCATAGAGCCACTGATCCAGCCACTGCAAGCAATTATTAGTCGCGAATCAGAAAATCATGAAGTGGTACTCAACGCAATAAACCGCCGGGGTAGGGCGATCGCATGCCAAGTAACTTGTACACCCCTACAAAGCAGCGACTTAAACATCAAAGGAGTGATTTTACTGATGGAACAACAGCAACACCAATAGTCTCTTACCTCCTCAACCCAAGGACAGACTCCTAATTCCTCAGCTTTACTCCGTTTGATAGAGAAAAGCTACCCAGAGAAATAGTCAGCACTCATTAGAGTTATCATCGCATTAATAATCAGCTAGATAGATACTAGAGATTGGCACGACAAGTATCGTGATTGGTGGAGGAGACAAGAAGAGGTGCGCAGTGAATCTGGACAAGTTTGGTCAGCAAATACAAGAAGTACTCCACCGCAGCCAATTCTTAGAAGATTGCGTGAGCGAATCACCTAGGCAAGATGAACATTTGCTAGCGCAAGCTTTCGAGGAACTTCGCACCGCCTTAGAAGAATTGCGCGTCGCTGAGGAAGAATTGCGCCAGCAAAATGAGCAGTTAGTTATTGCTCGCCAAGAAATAGAAGTAGAGCGTTTGCGCTACCAAGAATTGTTCGAGTTTGCCCCTGATGGCTATCTTGTCACAGATACCTACGGCAAGATTTTGGAAGCTAACCGCGCTGCTGCAACTGTGCTGAACATATCAAAAAATTATTTGATAGGCAAAACGTTGAGCAGCTTTATCCCTGAGGAAGAACGCCGCGCCTTTCGTACGCAAATCCTACGGCTTTCCGAGATAGAGCAAATACAAGAGTGGGAAATCCCCTTGCAACCACGAAAAGGTCATATCTTTGACGCCAGTTTAAATGTCACCACTGTCAAGGATCAACAAGGGAACCCTCTGGGCTGGCGTTGGTTGGTGCGGGACATCACAGCTCGTAAGCAAGCAGAGGCAAAACTGCAAGCGATTCAACTGCAAAATATGCAGCTGCAAGAAGTTGCACGGATAAGAACCCAAATCATGTCAGTTCTATCCCACGAGTTGCGGACACCGATGAATTCAATTCTCGGGTTTTCCCAGTTGTTGCTGCGCCGCTACTACCATCTGTTCCCCCCAGAAATCAGAGATATGGTAGAACGGATTATCAAAAGTGGTAAACACCTACTAGCGCTTATTGAGAGTATACTAGACTTCTCCAGGCTAGAGTCAGATAAGCTAGAACTGAAATTACAAGAATTTAACTTAGTCGAGCTAGTGACAGCAACCACAGAAGAACTGCGTTTGCTAGCCGAACAGAAAAACTTAACCTTGGTTGTCCACTCAAATGTCGAAAACCCCAGAATTATCAACGACAGCGTTCGCCTGCGGCAAGTGCTGGTGAACCTAATTTCCAACGCTATTAAGTTTACAGAAACTGGTGGCGTATTTGTGGAAGTACAGCAACTCAATCCCAACCGAGTGCTGTTGATGGTCAAAGATACAGGTATTGGCATCCCAGAATCCGAGTTGACAAATATTTTCCAGGAATTTTGGCAAGTCGATAGATCTACCACACGCAAGCAAGGCGGCGTTGGTTTGGGGCTTGCGATTGTAGAGAAATTGGTAGCCTTAATGAAGGGAACAATTACCGTCAATAGTAAACTGGGTGAAGGTTCAACCTTCCGCGTAGAATTGCCACGTCAAATTAGTCAATAGTCATTAGTCATTAGTCATGAGTAGATCTGCCCTCATCTCCAACCCCTTCTCCCAAAATTGGGAGAAGGGGAACCAATTTCACGCGTCCCTCTCCCAAACTTGGGAGAGGGATTTAGGGTGAGGGTAGAGACGCAGTGAATGAAAGCGTCTGTACATCTTTGTCATTAGTTCTCCCTCCCTCCCTCTCTCCCTCACTCCCTTCCTCCCTCACTCCCTCACTCGCTCACTCCCTCCCTCACTCCCTTCCTCCCTCACTCCCTCCCTCACTCCCTCCTCTCGGCTACCCTCAACTTTGCAGAACGAGCGCGGGGATTGTTGACAATTTCCTCTTCTTGTGCTTCTATTGGCTTTTTCGTCAAAACCTGCAACAAAGGCGAATCTTTGAAACTATGCTTGACTATACGGTCTTCTAAGCTGTGAAAACTGATAATCGCAATTCTGCCACCTGGTACAAGCGCCTGTGGTGCTTTGCTCAAGAAAGTTTCTAGCGATTTTAACTCGTCGTTAACCACAATTCGCAACGCTTGAAAAACACGCGTGGCAGGGTGAATTCTTGCGTAACGGTATTTAGGGGGGACACAAGAGGCGATCGCCTCAGCTAATTGTGTCGTTGTATCAAACGGGCGTTGTTCTACAATCCGTCTGGCAATGCGTCGGGATAATCGTTCTTCACCGTATTTAAAGAAAATATTCGCTAATTCTGTTTCATCCCAAGTATTAATCACATCAGCAGCCGTGAGGGGTTGTCGCCTGTCCATCCGCATATCCAAACTTGCTTCGCGACGAAAACTAAAACCTCGTTCCGGCGTATCGAGATGGTGTGAACTCACGCCTAAATCGCATATTATACCATCAAAACTACTCAATGGAAACTTATAAACAGCAAAGTTGCTAGAAATAAAATTTACTCGCTCTCCAAACGCTCCTAATACCTTTTGCGCAGCCGCTAAAGCGTCCTCATCTTGGTCAATAGCTGTTACCCGAGTATCTGGTGCAGCTTCCAAAATCAAACGACTGTGACCGCCACCGCCTACCGTTGCATCCAAGTAATGCCCACCAGGACGCACAGCCAAACCCTCAATAACCTCCCGACTCAAGACAGGCACATGAAAAAATTCCTGTGCCTCCATTTCCTGCATCTCAAGCTCCATATAATAATTGAATAAGTGCAATAAAACGAAACATCAACTCAACAACTGCCGACCTCTCTCCAACTTACCGCTTAGTTCGCTATCTGTTGCGCCTGCGTGGTTCAATTTTAAAATTTTCCTAGACCGGAGAACACTCGATTTTATGGCAAGATTAGAAACCCGCACCGAACCCATGGTGCTGAACATGGGTCCTCACCACCCCTCAATGCATGGGGTCATGAGATTAATTGTCACTCTTGATGGCGAGGATGTCGTTGATTGTGAACCAGTCATCGGCTACTTGCACCGGGGAATGGAAAAAATTGCGGAGAACCGCACCAACATTATGTACGTCCCCTACGTGAGTCGGTGGGACTATGCTGCGGGAATGTTCAACGAAGCCGTCACTGTAAATGCGCCAGAAAAACTGGCAAACATTCCCGTCCCCAAACGCGCCAGCTACATCCGCGTCATCATGCTGGAGTTGAACCGCATCGCCAACCACTTACTCTGGTTTGGCCCGTTCTTAGCTGACGTGGGCGCTCAAACTCCCTTTTTCTACCAATTCCGTGAACGGGAGATGATTTACGACCTGTGGGAAGCCGCTACAGGTTATCGGATGGTTAACCACAACTACTTCCGCATCGGTGGTGTAGCGGTTGACTTACCTTATGGTTGGATTGACAAGTGCTTGGACTTCTGCGACTACATATTACCCAAAATAGACGAGTACGAGCGCTTAGTGACCGACAACCCCATCTTCCGCCGTCGTGTTGAAGGTGTTGGTACCGTCACCCGTGAAGAAGCGATTAATTGGGGACTTTCTGGTCCAATGTTACGCGCTTCTGGTGTGAAGTGGGATTTGCGGAAAGTTGACCACTACGAATGCTACGACGATTTCGACTGGGACGTGCATTGGGAAACTGCTGGTGACTGCTTCGCCCGTTATGTTGTGCGGATGCGAGAAATGCGCGAATCCGTAAAAATTATCAGACAAGCCATCAAAGGGCTTCCCGGTGGTCCTTACGAGAACTTGGAAGCTAAGCGCTTAGCAGCTGGTAAAAAATCAGAGTGGGATGGTCCTGATTATCAGTACGTCAGCAAAAAAATTGCTCCCACGTTTAAGATTCCCAAAGGCGAAATCTATGCCCGTGTAGAAAGTGGCAAAGGTGAACTGGGAATTTATCTGATTGGTGATGATAACGTCTTCCCCGCACGCTGGAAGATTCGCGCTGCCGATTTCAATAACGTCCAAATTGTGCCTCATTTACTTAAAGGTGTAAAGGTGGCAGATATTGTCGTTATTTTGGGTAGTGTTGACATCATTATGGGTTCTGTAGATAGATAACACAATTGGGTTCCCAGGCGGCTTGCCTGGGAATGATAATTTGGGTGTTCTGCTGTGTAAAACACAGGTTAGCTGTAGGGGCACAGCATTGCAGTGCCCCTACGTGCGGTTTATGTAACTGAGTCCACAGTGTTATGAATTCTGCCTCGTTCCCAGCCTCAGGCTGGGAATGCAGCCTTAGGAGGGTCTGCCTGCCAATTGAGCGTTACTAAGCCGTCATGCATTTAATTTGCACAATTTGGGCGGGCAAGATGCCCACCCCACAAGACTTTTATTAAAAGAAGATGTGCAAATTGTAGGATTTTTAGGTTAGCCGCTTCGAGGGCATTTCCAGGTTCCACCTGGAAACGAGATTTTAGAAGAGTTTTGGCTTAAGTTGACACCAATGAGCAAGGCTAAGTGCCCCTACGTGCGGTTTATGTAACTGAGTCCACAGTGTTATGAATTCTAATCCGGCTTTGTGTCAAGCGATCGCACACCACATCACTACCAGTCCCCAAAAGCGAATAACTTTCGCCGAATTCATGGACATGGCATTATATCACCCTGAAGGTTACTACTCCACAAAGGCGGTGAACCTGGGAAAGCAGGGGGATTTTTTCACTTCTATTCACCTTGGCGCTGACTTTGGCGAATTGCTGGCGGTGCAATTTGTCCAAATGTGGGAGATTTTAGGGCAGCCTGTAGGCTTTTCTTTGGTAGAGATGGGTGCAGGTCAAGGACTTTTGGCTTTAGATATCCTCAAGTACATCCAGCAGCAGTACCCAGATTTTTTCAATGCTCTAGATTATGTGATTGTAGAAAAGTCCCTAGTTCTTAGGCAAGAACAACAGCAACGTTTGCAAGAATTTTCTGTGCGCTGGTGTGATTTAGAGGAGATACCAAGCCACTCTATCACTGGCTGCTTTTTTTCCAACGAGTTGGTGGATGCAATGCCTGTGCATCAGTTTGCTATAGAACAAGCGCAATTGCAGGAGATTTATGTCACAACCAAGCAGAACCTCACCCCCAACCCCTCTCCGCAAGCAGAGAGGGGAGGCGCAGGCGGGGTGAGGTCAGATCAAAATATTGAGTTTGTAGAAATTGCAGATACGCCTTCTACACCCAAGCTTGTGGAATACTTTGATTTAATAGGAGTAAATATTAGTGATTTTTCTGATGGTTATCGTAGCGAAGTTAACTTAGCTGCTTTGGATTGGTTGCGTATGGTGGCAGACCGTTTGCAGCGTGGATACTTGTTAACTATTGATTATGGTTACACTGCTAACCGTTACTATAATCCCAGGCGATCGCAAGGTACGCTACAGTGTTATTATCAGCATCAACGTCATAATGACCCATATATTAATATTGGGCAACAAGATATCACGGCACACGTTGATTTTACCGCTTTGGAACGATGGGGTGAGCGGTGTGGATTAGATAAAGTTGGTTTTACCGAGCAAGCATTGTTTTTGATGGCTTTGGGGTTGGGAGAACGAATCGCCGCCCTCTCGTACACACAACAACCCATCTCACAGTTGCTGCGCCGCCGGGATGTCCTACATCAGCTTTTAGATCCTTTGGGACTGGGTGGGTTTGGTGTCTTAGTTCAGCGCAAAGGACTGACAACTCAAGAAGCTGCACAACCGTTGAAAGGACTCAGCGTGCCAGAACAAATGAAAATGTGAAAAATAAAGCGCTATTAACAGTGTGTGAGTGATTGTTGATCTACCATAGCAGTGATTACATTGGAAATAATAATTTCAAAAGGGTAATAATTATGACTCCTCATGACCTTTTCATGTTAGTAGTGCTACTGGTTCCGGGAATTCTACTTTCGGTGCTGATTATGGTGACTTTTGCGGCTGGGGGTTAGGGAAAGAATCAAGAGTGAAGAGAGAAGAATCAAGAAAGAAAATGACCAACAAAGAACTCAGAACACACTTGTCAGAACGAGCGCAATTTTTTAGAAACACAGGTTGATATCCTTACAATTGTGTATAACTGGGTTCTGAGTAGAGGTTACAAGCCCCTAATTTTAATTAGGGAGACAAGAAAAATTCTTTCTTTATTAAATCCTCCAGAAGAGTCCGTGGGGATGAAGGTGTGTTCTGCGTTCTGGGTTCTGTGTTCTTCTTAATCTTGTTTCTTCTCTCGGTGCTTACTTTTAAACAATGAAAATCACACAATTGAAAAGCGATCGCAAACCCAAGGGAAGGTGAAAAATGAAGGTGGCATTTCTGGGGACTGGATTGATGGGACTGCCAATGGCGCAAAGGTTGTTACAGGCAAATGTAGAAGTTATTGCTTATAACCGCACCCCAGAAAAATTAGAACCACTCAAAGCAGCTGGTGCGGAAGTCGTCACACACCCCTACCAAGCAATTAATGCTGCTGAGTGTACTATTCTCATGCTAAGTAACGCCGCAGCGATATATAGTGTTTTGCTTTCGGATAGAGCTTGGCAATCTGTCGCCGGACGCAGCATTATTCAAATGGGGACAATTACTCCCACAGAAAGTAAAGAAATCAGAGATGCAGTGGTTGCTGCTGGTGGCGAGTATATAGAAGCGCCTGTTTTGGGTAGCACTCCCGAAGTCAAAGAGGGCAAACTCATTGTGATGGTAGGCGCACACCAAGAACAATATCAACGTCACTTAGAGTTATTCAAACATTTTAGTCCAGAACCTCTACTTGTAGGTCCTGTAGGAACTGCGGCGGCGCTGAAACTGGCGTTAAATCAACTGATTGCTTCCATGACAACAGCTTTTGCCCTGAGTGTTGGTTTTGCCCAGCGTCAAGGTGTGAACGTAGATCTATTCATGTACATTCTGCGGCAAAGCGCCCTTTACGCACCGACTTTCGACAAAAAGTTGCAGCGGATGCTTGAGAGCAATTATGCTAATCCCAACTTTCCGACAAAACACTTGATGAAAGATATAGATTTGTTTATTGATGAGGCAAAATCTACAAGTTTAAATCTCTCAGGCATTGAGGGTGTGCGGGATATTATAGAGACGGCAATGAAAATGTCATTGTCTGATGCGGATTACTCATCAATTTTTTCTGCGATTAATTCATCAACTGACGGCGCTTGAGCCTGTTTTTGGCAATAGCAAGATGTGGGTTTCACTTCGTTCAACTGCTCAACGCCAGTATAATACTATTGTTAGGTTAGCTTGCGAGAGCGTACTAAGGAACATTCCCGCAAGCTAATCCAACATAATTTTTAGGAATCTTATTATTTATCAAAATTGGTTAAAACAGCGAACAACAACTAAGATTGCGATCGCTATACCTGTAGTGTTGATAATATGCGATCGCTGATTAGCCAACGATTAGAATCAGGTTTAATCCAACGCTTTTCCTCTGGATTATGATTACGCTGCTCGTTTAGTACAAAGACCAACTTTTCCTTCTGCTGAGTGTCGAGCTTGGACAGCATCTTTTGCACAGCTCGCAATGCACAAGTCTGTTCAAACGCTGTTTCTGAATGATTAATCAAATGTAGAACTGCATCAAAATAAATCGCATCCCCCGAGGACTCCGCAACAGAAAGTCCCAGCAATCTTTTACCTTGGTCGGGAGATTGTAAAAGGTCAAGAATTTCTTTTGCAGTAAAATTCAACTGTGGAGCAAGCGCTCGCATCCTTCCAGCAATAGACTCCATCTCAAATGTCCTTTGTGCCCCATAAGGCATTGACTTTCTGAGTTCTTTATAGTGTTCGGCTAAGCGCTCCGATAGCTGTCGCGCCTCCGAGGCTGGAACCCGTGATGCATAAACTTTCTGCCATTCATGACGCATTTGGCGCAATTCTAATTGCTGTTGTGGCGGAGCACCATCTTCCGCTAACTTAGTCTGCTCAATCAAAAATCCCAGTGAATCAGAGCTTAGCGACCGTAGCATCGGCATCATACTTGAGCCAGTGATTTCTCCGGCAGGCGTCTTCAGTGCTCCCCCTGTCAAAGCAAAAATCTTAAGTACAGATGGTAACCAAGTCAGCGCCACAAAAACCGCTGTCGTATTATTTACTTGAAATTTAAAAGATTTTTCTTGACCCCAGTTTATTTGGAAGGTGCTTAAAAGTATAAAAATACTAATAACAATTAACCAATTTCTCGGAATATCAATGATTTGTTTGAGCAGCCACTCTACTGCTTGCCGCGAAATCTGACCACTTTCTTCTTCTTTATCTGGTTTGCTAACCATACCCTGACTTTTATCTATTGGTTCTCGCATAAGTGCGATCCACCCTTGAAATATTATATAGTTTACTTATTTATAAAAAAATAATTTTAAATTCTAATCAACTCTAGTTTTGGCAGAGAAATTTTTATGATGCCACATCTCTAGTTATCATTTTCAACCATTTGGGAAAAATCACGTTTATATTATTATCCTTTGCGGCTTTGAGAATAAAACGCCGTAGTTTTGCATCTGTTAGTGGCATGACATCTTTTGGTTCATAGGTGAGGAAACTTGCCGCACGCTCATAAAATGCGATCGCTTCTTCGTTATTATGAGCATTGTGGTATATCATACCCTGAATTTCATGATAGATTGGTTGATAATCGTAAAATAAGCGCGACCAAGCTTGACTCACAATACGTCTATGGGTCTTTGCTAAAGATGCGTCGTTTGCACCGGCGAGCATTGCACCGTTGTTCCGTAGGTCAAGTAACATTAAATCTGTTTTAGGAGTGAGGATAGCAAACCAGTATTCCTTAGTAATCTCAGCACGTTTTGGTGTGTCGCCAAAAACTTCAACTAAACAACTCGAAAATTTAGGCGCAACGTAACAAATACCACGTTTTGTATCTTCGCATGGTTCACATCTACGTGCTTTATAGTCAATTCTGGCAGGGTTGCCCCGATGATGGTCAAAGCGATGAATCGGACCCCAAAAACGAAAAGAATCAGCAGTAGGATAATATTTAGTACGGTAAATTCTATAAAGTTTTGTCCCTTGCTCTAAGTTATAAAATAGCGGCTCTGCCTGCTTAGCTTTAGAAAGTGACGGCAGGATGATTCTTACCATTTTGATTGCTCCTTATCTGACTGACAAAATGCGGAAGGAAAACGCCTCATGACTTTTGAGGGTGCTGTTGACCTTGACTTACAAAATCAAGTCTTGTGTTACCTACAAAAGCCACTTACGTAATTTCGGATAACTTTAAGGAAATTACCAAAAAATTTTCAGTGTAATTTCGGTAACCTTTTGTCAGTCAGTTAGTGCAAAGGATACATCCACTCAGAGAACTCCCACAGCCCGTGCTTCAGCAATTACCATCTCTTTTTGACCACGTTTTAAGGCTTGTATTGGGCTAAGCCCATGAAAAACCGAGTTGGGTTGAGTTAGCCAACTCATCTTAGAGAAATTATCAACATCAAGTGCTTTCAACACCTCCGGTAGTCCAGCAATCACGCCGTTTGGTCCTGTTGGATCGAATTGCCACTTGGGAAACTTCCACATACCATTATCTTGAATTCCAACTAAACAGTTCTTTTTCAAGCGATCGTGTGGCGTTTGACGGCTTTTTGTGCCTAGCAGTTTAGCCACTTCCAATGCAGTATATGAATCTTTGAGTAACTCTTGTCTCCACTCAAAGAAATTTTCCAGTGCAGCATTTTCTAATTGTCTTGCCTCTTCGTCAGTAATTGGATCGACACCCAGCTTTGCAGCCAAATCTTCTTCAGCCTCGGAAGTCTTTGGCTTCGTACAACTAATTTCAATTTGCTCTACCAAATTTTTAATCTGATCTGAAGGTAAGCAGTTGAGAGCTTGCACAGCTTTTGCTATGAGTTCTAGTCTGTGTTGAGTTACAGGTTTAGCTGAACGAGCGGGTATTTGTTTGGTTATCGTTCTGGTTTGGGGCGCATCTAGTGTCAGAGTAATGGCATTCATAAAGCCTCGTTTCGGGTGAAAACATATATAAGTTGTTTTGTGATATTTGGACATAATTGCCTTTTGTAAGAGATGTCCAATTCCTTTCTATAGAATCACACTTGACTGTATGATTTCCAGTTTGGGTTATGATAGAGATATGTATAAGTTCTGTATGAGCTATGTATGAGTTGTCAAAAAAAGCTCAGAGAATTGTGAAAATTATTTTTTCTGAATATAATGCTCAAGCGATCGCTCGAAGCGTCTGTTGACGGCATAAAGAAAGCACAAGCTGCCTTAATTAATCGTTCCCTATCGCAGCAGCAGTTGGCAAGGGAAGTGGGCATTAGCCGTCAGCCGGTGAGCAACTTTTTCCACGGTAAACCAGTTGAACGCTCCATTTTTATTGACATTTGCGAAACGCTTAGGCTGGAATGGGATGAAATTGTCGCTGTGTCGTCCCTCCCCGATGCAGACGATGCAGCCAGCATTTGCCAGATTGAAGGTCTGGTGCAAGAGGTACGCGAAAAGATAAAACCCAGCATTCTAGAACGCTACGGTAGAATGCGGGTGCTGGATATGACTCAGCCGATCAAGGTGAATGATATTTACACCAACGTCAACATTTTAGAGAAAATCCCTGGACGGCGGTGGCTGGGAATTGATGAATTATTGCAAGAACGTAAAAGCGAGGATTTTGAGCGTTTTGGACTTTTGCGAACCACTGAAAAACGAGTGTCAGGACAAGAGGCGGTTAAGAGATATTCCAAGCTAATGGTGTTGGGTAAACCGGGAGCAGGGAAGACGATGTTTTTGAAGTATCTGGCGATACAGTGTATTGAGGGGCATTTTCAGGGCGATGTTATGGCGCGTCTACGCGTCCCGATTTTTATCACCCTCAAAGATTTTGCAGAAGCACCCGAACAGGCAGATATTCTGCAATATATTGCTGAACAATTGTCAGTCTTTGGGGTAACAGATGCCACTGTGAAAGCACAACAGTTGTTAAGACAAGGCAAAGCATTGGTATTGCTGGATGGTTTAGATGAAGTTCCGGAAAAAGATACGATCCGAGTATTGAAGCAAATTCGCAAGCTGTCCGACCAGTTTTACATCAATCAATTTGTCATCACCTGTCGAATTGCTGCCAAAGAATATATTTTTGAACACTTTACGGAAGTAGAAGTTGCAGATTTTGACTCTGAACAAATTGCCATCTTTGCCGAAAACTGGTTTTCCTTAAGCGATCCGGTGAAAGCAAAACGCTTCATTGAAAAACTGCAACAAAACAAGCCAATTCAAGAACTGGCAACTCATCCTTTGTTCCTGACGCTGTTGTGTTTGGTGTTTGGGGAAATAGCAAATTTTCCGGCAAATCGTTCCGAACTGTACAAGGAAGGGTTGGATCTGTTACTGAAAAAATGGGATGTTCAACGCGGTATAGAGCGAGACCAAGTTTACAAACAATTCTCCCTCCAGCGCAAGCAAGACCTGCTTGAGCAAATTGCTTGGACAACCTTTCTTGCTGGCGAGTACTTCTTCAAGCAAAAAGCAGTTGAGCAGCACATTGCTAACTACATTCGTAACCTGCCAGATGCCAATCTAAACCCAGAAGCACTGCAAATAGATAGCGAAGCTATTTTAAAGTCTATTGAAACTCAGCATGGTTTACTGGTTGAGCGGGCGCGGGGCATTTACTCGTTTTCTCATATCACCTTTCATGAATACTTTACTGCCAAAAAAATTGTTTCCACTCCACCCGAGCAAGTTAAAAAAGTTTTTCAAAACCTAGTCAGTCACATTACTGAAAAGCGGTGGCGAGAAGTCTTTTTCCTTACAGTGGAAATGTTGCAAAGTGCAGACTACCTGTTGCAGTTGATGAAACGCGAAATTGACAGTTTGTTGCCAGGCAATGAAAATAATGAAAAGCAGTTAAGCGACCCTCAAAAGAAACGGTTGCAGCAGTATGACTACGCTAAAAAGTTACTAATTGATTGCCTAAAGAGCGATTGTTACGTGAGTCGTGACGTGCAACAGTCAATTGAGGATAGCTTGATATTAGCGGATTAAGGTTGAGCCGCAATTAGTGACGTTACAACTTTGGCAAAATTTCTGGTAATAACTGACCAGGAACTTTAGACAAAGCCAAATTTTGTCCCTGTATACCTAATTCATTGTGGAAAGCGCGAATCGTTTTTACCACGTAAGCAAACGTTGTTTGATAAGCCTCTGGTTGCTTGCTCAACCCATTTAAGGCTTGCAAATGATTGTCTAATGCTGCTTCTAAATGTTTAGAACGAGTTGCTTTATCAACATCGAAATACTGGTCTGTTGCTAACTGAAAATGAGCTAATCCTAAATTATTGTGAGTGGCAAACACATCAAAACTCAAAGGCATACCACTGAGCGAGTGAGCAAGGGCAAGCGCTTCTTCGTATGCAGTAACGCACTGTTCTAACAACTTTTGCCGCTCTTCTTTGGAAGTTTGTGCTTGATTTGCTAAGTGCCAATAAGCAGTTCCAAGATTATTTTGGGTGGCGGCGCAGGCGGGAGGAACATTCGCAGGAGTCCGATATTTCAGCGCTTCCTGGTAAGCATCAATAGCTAGGTGCAGATTTTCTGGTGGCTGTTCGTACTGTGCAATATTCCAATATGCCGTGCCGATATTGTTTTGAATCATGCCATACTTGAGCGGTTCTTCTTCAGGGCTGTAATAACTAAGCGCTAGTTTATAAGCTGCGATCGCTTTCTTAAGATGCTCAACTGGTTGATTGTATTGTGCTAAATGCCAATAAGCTGTCCCTAAATTATTCTGGCAAGCAGCATACTTTAATGGTTCCATCTCCGCTGTACGGAATTGTAGCGCTTCGCTGTAAGCTATAACCGCTTGCTGCCAGTTTTCCGCAGGATTAGCAAAACGAGCTAAATCACCGTATGCTGTTCCCAGATTATTTTGCACACGAGCGTAGGTTTCCGGGTGGCTTTCGGGTGAAATGAGCTTCAAAGCCAAATGATAAAACTCAATCCCCTGCTCTATGTAAGCTTGTCCTTCCTCAGAATTGGGTGGTGTGCGGTAAAGCATCCAGTACAATGTACCCAAGTCATTCAAGGTATCAGGTACGTGGGGTGAATTGTCATCATGGGTGACTGATTCTTGATAGGCAAGAATTGCCACCATGAGATTTTCTAGAGTTGACTGTCCATGCTCAATACGCAGGCGATATAAGTTTCCTAAGCGATGATAAGCGTTTGCCAGATCGACACCCGAAGCTTGTTGCGCGTGTAATTCTTCTATCTCCTCTAGAATTTGCCGCACTTGCAAGTTCTGTTCGTCGTCTTCACCAATTGTTGTGTTAATAGTTGCTAAAACTAGCTCTGTTAACTCTTTGCTAATGTGAGATATGCGCTCTTCTTGTGATGGGGTATCGCTGGTGCTTGCTTGATCAGTGGGTTCCTCTTCAAGAGGTTTGTTTGTCAAGTTTTCTGAAGTTGACGGAGGAACTTCTTGCCCTTTGTGTCCGCGATTAACTGATATCTGTTTCGGAAAGTCAAAATCATCCGCAATCGCTGATTCTTTTAGAATCGATTGCTCAACATTGCCCAACTCTAAATTTCTAGAACCGGAAAAACGTTCTGGAGAGGTTTTATTTTGAGTTGTCGGTGTGGGTTCTCCAGCAAAGACAAAAACACCTGTACGGTAACGCCAAAACTGTGGTGCTGATTGCTGGATAGCATGCAACCAAGGACGTGGTACCCACAACAGCAAGCTGGATTCAAACTTAGACAGTTGTTGCTCAGTTAAACGCAGATAGTGCAAAAATAACCGTTGTATTGCTACTGGTTGCCTAGTCAGCTGTTCAACGCCGACAATTTGAAATGCTGGTATTGGTAGCGATCGCCCTGGAGTGTCTTTTGATGTACCAACAATAGGTGGTGGATAATTAGACAACCACTGATTTATCTGAGCTATGGGATTAGGGTCGCTTAAATTCAGCCGCAACGTTACTAGTCGCGGGTATGCTGGTGTGCTGGCTTCTTGTGCATTTGATGGCTGATATAGCACTTGCCCAACAGGATAAGCCAAAGTTGAGTGCAAACGTGCCGCCACCTGATTTCTCAGGTTTAAATCATCACACACCGCCAAAAAGATTTGTCGTCGTAAACCGAGACTCAAAGCAAGTTTTAGGCGGTGATACACTTGCCGATTCCAAGCAAAATTATCCGAGTGTGTAGTTTCATTTACGCTCATGGCGGCTAAAGAGCCAAAACCTAGTGGATATACCCTCTTGGGGTGCATGCAGGCAGCCTGTAAATCTGACCATGACTACGATTTTCAAGTCATTGTTGCTTTGCTCAGGATAAATCGATTCTTTAAAGTTTCAAAGAACAAAATTATAAATTATACTCTACCAAGAAAATATTTGAAAAAATAAAAACCAGGCTCTAATAAGACTAGTACAGCGGCAGCGGAAATAAAGCTACTATTCACGCGGAAGCGAAAAGCTTATGATGTAAGCATTTTGAATGCGTGAATGCCTCAATTCCAAAAGAGCGGTACTAGGAGCCTGAAAAAGCGCAAAAATTAAATTTTCAATTTCTAAAACAATTTTCTATCAACTTACATTGGATACAGAAAAAGCAACAAAAATCAAGCCACCAACCAAAATCGTCGCAGTGATTCCCAGGATAATATAATTTCGCTTTTGACGCTCAGTAGGCGGTTCTGCTGTGTAAACTTTGGGTTCACGAGCAAAGTTATTCAGACGACCGCCTTCTTCTGTTGTATAGGGCATGAGTACAATTCCTTATCCCATTTATTTCTTTAATGTTACAGAAGCGATATATTTGCTCTTAAAAGTAGGAGACAAATCGTTACATAGTGGGGATTGGGGATTGGGGATTAGGGATTGGGGGTTAGGGATTAGGGATTAGGGGTTAGGGATTAGGGGTTAGGCATTAGCTAATTCCCAGTCCCCAGTCCCCAGTCCCCAGTCCCCAGTCCCCAGTCCCCAGTCCCCAGTCCCCAGTCCCCAGTCCCCAGTCCCCAGTCCCCAGTCCCCAGTTCCCAGTCCCCAATCCCTAACCTGTAATCGTTCCAGTCAGGGGTGAACTAGCAATAGCATGGGTTTTGATGGGCATTCTGCCGGCAAGGTACGCCAAACGACCGGCAACTGTTGCCAAATTCATTGCATGAGCCATTGCTGGAGCGTTTTGTGCGAGGGCGATCGCGCTATTAATCAACAAGGCATCCGCGCCCATTTCCATTGCTTGTGCTGCCTCAGAGGGTGCTCCAATGCCTGCATCTACCACCACTGGTACATTGGCATTTTCAATGATGATTTGAATATTTGCAGTTGTTTTCAATCCTTGCCCAGAACCAATCGGTGCTGCCAAAGGCATAACTGTCGCACAGCCAACTTCTTCTAAGCGCTTCGCCAGCATGGGATCAGCATTAATGTAGGGCAACACAGCAAAACCTTCTTTCACCAATTGTTCTGCTGCTTGTAAAGTACCAATGGGGTCTGGTAGCAGATACTTAAGGTCAGGAATCACTTCTAATTTCACGAAGTTGTTATCTTCCTGTCCTAACAGTTTTGCCATTTCCCGCCCCAGACGTGCGACGCGAATTGCCTCTTCTGCGGTTTGGCAACCTGCGGTATTCGGCAACATCCAGATTTTTGTCCAATCTAATGCTTCGGCTAAACCTTCGTGTCCGGGGGCATTGTTTTGTACTCGCCGCACTGCAACAGTGACAATTTGACAACCGCTCTTCACAACGCTTTGCTGCATTTCCTCAATGCTGCGATACTTTCCAGTCCCTGTCATCAAGCGAGATTGGAAAGTTTTTCCCGCAATTTGGAGTGGTGAGTCTTCTAAAGTGCTGAGTTCTGAGTTCCTAGCTGCGAGTTCCGGTTTCTGAGTTTTGAGTGTGGGGTAAGTAAGCATTGAGGTAGTAGATGGCTTGGTGTGGAAGCGCGAGTAGTGGAAATGAGATAATAAAGGGTCGGAGTTTTGTTCAAGAATCAAATCGGCAAGCAATGCTGCTGTTACAGGTGCTAGAAGAATACCATTACGGTAATGACCTGTCGCTAAGGTTAAGTTCTCACAGGGACTGGTGCCAAGAATTGGTGATTCATCTGGAGTCGCAGGGCGAAATCCCCACCATAATTCCTCAATTGGGTAATCCTGTATTTGAGGAAATAGACGAATGGCTCTTTGTAGTAAGGTTTGAATTCCTGCTGGCGTGTTGTGGGGGGTAAAGCCGACATCCTCAACCGTGGCACCAATAATAATTCGTCTGTCGCGCCTTGGAACGATGTAAATATCTTCCCTAAACAAAACCCGTGTCAAAGGGAGATCCGGCACAAATTCCGGTACTCTCACGCTCAGCATTTGACCTTTTACAGGACGCACAGGCAGCGGAAACAATGCATTTGACCAAGCACCAGCCGCCAAAACATAATGTTGGGCGCTAAGGACTCCAGCACTCGTTTGTACGCCAACAACTTGCCGTTGCTGCTGTTGAATTCCTTCGACTACAATACCTTCTTTAAGTTCAACGCCAAGGGACTGAGCAGTTGCCAACAGTGCTTGTGCTAATGCCCTATTGTCTACTTGTGCATCTTCAGGATACCACCAACCTCCAACAACTTCTTCTCCCAACCCTGGCTGATATTGATGAATGACTTCTTTTTCTAGCCAATAGGCAGGGCAAGAGGATGGAGAGAGTGGGGGAGTGAGAGAAACAGGGAGTGAGAGAAGTTTCCCTCCCTCTCTCCCTCTCTCCCTCTCTCCCTCCTCTTTCTCCGTGTTCTCTTGCCCTCTTGTCTCCTGATACACTGGAGTCAAAATACCGCAAGACCAGTAACCAGTATTGATACTGGTGAATTCTTCGAGCTTGCGTGTCCAGTCAGGATACAAATACAGAGAGCGCGTACACAACTCTTGCATTGCTTGGTCTGGAATTCTTTCGGCAGTTGGTGCCAACATCCCAGCAGCAGCATGAGTAGCAGCTGCACGAAATTCGCGGCTGACCACTGTCACTTTTGCACCGCGTAATTTTAATTCAATGGCGATCGCCAAGCTGATGACGCCGCCACCAATAATTAAAACGTCACTAGTCATTAGTCATTAGTCATTAGTTAGTTATTAGTCAAGAGTCGATAGTCATTAGTCAACAGCCATTAGTCATAAAATTTTGAATTTTGGACTATAAACTTTGAGCTATAGACTTTGGACTAACAACTCGTAACTCATAACTCATAACTCATAACTTGTAACTTATAACTCATAACTTGTAACTCATGGCTAACTACCATAAAGCTCGAACTGGTTCGGTATTCTGATTTGTTTCATTAGGTGATTGATTGCCTGGTGATTGATTGCCTGGTTGATTGTTGGTACCACCGCTAGTGTCATCTTGAACTTGGTCATTGTTAGAGTTGCTGTTCTGATTTGTCTGGGCAACGTTATTTCTTTGGTCGTTTGCGGGAGCATTACCAGCGGCAGTGCTATTAACATTGATATTAGCTGGCAGAACTTTTGATTCTTTACCCCTTGGTGCTGATGTTGGTGCTGGTGCTTGAGCCGTATTATTTCGTCCGTCCATTGGAAAGCTAATACCCAGCAATGTACCAAGCAAAATTGCTAAGCCGCCAGCCATAAGAATAAGTGGTGTCCATCTACCCATATCGTTATTTCTCCGTCTTAAACTTTTGATGTCCAAACTATTTGAGAAGCTTGTCCCCAAAATCCATCATATTTTGTAACCTTCACATCGCCCAAAACTTTGGTTTGACAGGCTAAATGCAGGTCTATTGTAGAAGAATGGGGAGGTAGTGACCGCCGGGCTTTGTCGCGCCAATGAGCGATGTGATAAGCCTTCTACAAGAACTGCACAAGTTCCACAGCTGCTTTCTTAAGCGACAGTTCATAACCTTAGCACCGCTATTGTAGAGGTCAACACCATTTTGCAGCAATATTTGCCGCAGATTGGCTCCGCGAACGCACTCAATTGTTTTACCTTGAGCTTGTACGTTGGGCATTCGTGAACACGCTCGTTAGCTTGTTGTATTGTAACAATCCATTTCAATATAGAAAAACACCGAAACACTATATAACAATAGCTAACCTTAGACCTCAAAAAAGTAGACATCTTGCACTCAATAGATTTTTGTAGGGGGGAACAACTAAGAAGTCGCTATTCTAGGAACTTAGAAATCCCAACTGCATTCTATATTCTGCTTTTTGTTTCCTTTATCCGGCTCAGCACTCTTATTGAGTGAGCCTAAGCAACGGTAAAATCTTTTTTTAAGAACTAAACAAGTATCCTGTAGTACTTTCGTTTTGCCCTATCCTTAACTGTACTTACGCATTGCCTTAAAATTTGTCTCCAAGAGTTCCTATTTTATGACTGCAAATTCCTCACCCCAACTTTGGATCTATGACACGACGCTACGGGATGGCACTCAACGCGAAGGGTTATCGGTGTCGATAGAAGATAAGTTACGCATTGCCCGCAGGCTGGATCAACTTGGAATTCCTTTCATAGAAGGTGGTTGGCCTGGGGCAAATCCTAAGGATGTACAATTTTTCTGGCATCTCCAAGAAGAACCGCTGACTCAAGCAGAGATTGTTGCCTTTTGCTATACCCGACGCCCTCAAAAAACAGCAGCAGATGATCCCATGTTGCAAGCAATTCTTGCTGCTGGTACCCGTTGGGTGACAATTGTTGGCAAGTCTTGGGATTTACATGTCACAGAAGGACTCAGGACAACTCTTGCAGAAAATTTGGCAATGATACAGGATACGATTGAGTATCTTCGCTCTCAAGGGCGTCGCATTATATACGATGCAGAACACTGGTTTGATGGCTACAAGCAAAATCCAGATTATGCTTTACAGACATTACACACAGCAATCTCTGCTGGTGCTGAATGGATAGTTCTTTGCGACACTAATGGCGGCGTTTTACCTCACGAAATTACTCAAATTGTCACAGATGTGGTCAACGCGATCGGGGATTGGGGGCTGGCGACTGGGAAAGATTCCCAATCCCCAATCCCTAATCGCCAATCACCAATCCCTCAGATAGGAATTCATACTCATAACGATTCAGATACGGCAGTTGCCAACGCCTTAGCTGGTGTCATGGCAGGAGTGAAGATGGTTCAAGGTACCATTAACGGGTATGGTGAACGCTGCGGCAATGCCAATCTCTGTTCGTTGATTCCCAACTTACAACTCAAGCTGGGCTACAAGTGTATTGAAGATAACCGATTGTCTCAACTGACAGAAACGAGCCGCTTCGTGAGTGAAGTTGTAAATCTTGCTCCTGATGAACATGCTCCGTTTGTCGGACGTTCGGCTTTTGCTCACAAAGGTGGTCTTCATGTATCGGCGGTGGAACGCAATCCTCAGACTTACGAACATATGCAACCGGAACAAGTCGGAAACCGCCGCCGGATCGTGATTTCTGAACAGTCTGGAGTCAGTAATGTTTTAGCCAAGGCACGCACTTTTGGGATTGAACTTGATAAAAATAACCCCACAACAGGGCAAATCCTGCAACGTCTCAAAGTTTTGGAAAGCGAAGGATTTCAATTTGAAGCAGCGGAGGCAAGTTTTGAGTTGTTGATGCGCGAAGCTTTAGGCAGTCGCCAGGTTTTCTTTGAAATCAAAGGTTTCCAAGTTCATTGTGACTTGGTTGAGGGGAAAGAAACTTCTAATGCTCTTGCCACTGTCAAAGTCGCTGTCAACGGTAGGGATATTCTAGAAGCTGCCGAAGGAAACGGACCTGTTGCCGCTTTGGATGCCGCTTTACGCAAGGCTTTAATAAATTTCTATCCGCAAATGGCTTCCTTTGAGTTGACAGATTATAAAGTGCGGATTCTCAACGGACACACGGGGACAAGAGCGAAAACCCGCGTTTTGGTAGAGTCGGGTAACGGTCATCAACGCTGGGCAACGGTTGGTGTTTCCACCAATATTTTAGAGGCGTCTTATCAAGCAGTGGTAGAAGGTTTGGAATATGGTCTTCTGTTGCACTCTCAAGCTGAAGCGGTTTTGAGTACTTCGAGTTGAAAATCCGCCAAGTCGCGTACCAGAAGGAGAATTCTCAAGTCTCCTCTGATTTATGCTCTCGTTCTGAGTTCTGATTTCTGACTCCTCTGGTTATGAGTTCTTTCAAAAGTCCAATTGCCAATCTCAGACAATTTATTGAAACTCCCACACCACGAAGGTGATTGGCAATTTGGTTGAACAATTCACTGTATGTTAGTTGTGGTTGTTAGTTGTTTAATAACCACTCACCGCTCACTGCTCACAGCTCACAGCTCACTTCTCTTACGAGAAACTTTCCCATGCTTGAGCAACGAGTTGGCTCAGCCAGCGTCTTTGTTGTAGATCTAGCAGGCTATCGTCAGCGAGCACCTGGGCAGTTAACTCTTCTAACGATTGACCCTGAGAACGAACAATTTTGATGACACCAGCGATCGCAGCAGCAACCAATTCTTCATCAATCGGCTCTTGTCTCAAGGCAACGATTTCTTGTGGACTGTCTGGGATGGGATAATTCATGGCGTACGTTTAAAGAAACAAAGAATGAACAAGAAATGTGAGAAACTCTTAATATTTCTTTACTGAATTTTCATTCAACCGATACGGCGGAGTTTACCATACTTTATTCCTTTGTTAAATCGGTCTTAATTTATAGATTTATCGGAGATTTTAGAAAAAAATGCAAGAGATTCTTTACCTAGAAATCCCTACTCCCGAGACAACCGCTGTATGCAACTGGCTACATACTGACTTTGAACCAGGAATTGGAGAAAAAGTACTCACCCCGCAAGGCTTTCGCTTAAGAGTTTCTGATACTACAACTAGTACTGGGGCTATTTCGGAAAAGCTACCGGTTGAACTTTCTGTCTTCATCTGGTCAGTGCAGCGAACGACATATTTAAAAGCCTTCCGTTGGGCAGAGAAAGCCTTTCCCAAAGAGCAACAAATTCTTAAAAAGCTCACCACTGGGTTGAGAAGTCGCTTCCCCCATGAATACCCTGAACCGCCAACGCTAGATTTGTCTAGGCAATCAATTTTTGAAGCGCTTGCTCCCTACTACCCGCTAACCGTCAAATATTTTCAAAAAATGCCCAACGGCGAATATGACTTGAAGCGAGCCTACTGGTGGGAGCAGCGATGGCGCGAAGGCGTACGCAATCCCCAGCAGCCGCGTCAAGTAGTGTTTTCCCATGTAGGGGCAGTAGAAGAAGATAAGACAGTAACATCCCCCTCCCTCCCTCCCTCCCTCCCTCCCTCATCCTCACCCCAATACGACCTCATCTACATCGGCGGAGCGCTCGGGGTTATCCATGCAGCAGTCATGGCAAAACTGGGCTATCGAGTGCTGCTGTTAGAACGATTGCCTTTTGGGCGAATGAACCGAGAATGGAATATTTCGCGCGATGAGATTCAAAGTTTACTCAACTTGGGTTTGGTGACGACTGCAGAAGTGGAATCGATTATTGCACGGGAGTACAAAGACGGATTTAATAAATTTTTTGATGCTAATAATCCCAGCCACCTAAAAGCGCCTGTTTTACACACCCCTACAGTGCTAAATGTGGCTTTAGATTCTGAAAAATGGTTGCAAATGTGTGGGCAAAAGCTGCAAGCCGCAGGTGGTGAAATCTGGGATCAGACAGAGTTCATTCGAGCAGATGTATATGATGCACGAATTATCGTTACTGTCAAGGACTTAACCAGTCAAATACAGAAGCAAGTGAGTGGGCGACTGGTAGTGGATGCGATGGGAACAGCTTCACCAATTGCATGGCAATTGAATGGTGGTCGTGCTTTCGACAGTGTTTGCCCGACTGTGGGAGCAGTGGTTGAGCGGGGATTTGAACCGGGAGTATGGGATTCTCAGTATGGCGATGTGCTATATAGTCATGGGGATATTTCGCGAGGAAGGCAGTTGATTTGGGAGTTGTTTCCTGGAGCAGATGAAGAATTAACGATTTATTTATTTCATTACCACCAAGTCAATCCCAAAAACCCCGGTTCCTTGTTGGAGATGTACGAGGACTTTTTCACGATTTTGCCAGAGTACCGCCGCTGCGATATGGATAAGTTGGTGTGGAAAAAGCCGACTTTTGGATATATACCGGGGCATTTTAGTGTAGGGAGTCGCGATCGCACTGTTGCTTTTGACCGTTTGATTGCGATCGGCGATGCAGCATCACTCCAGTCTCCCTTAGTTTTCACTGGCTTTGGTTCTTTGGTTCGCAACCTAGAACGCTTGACAACTCTTTTAGATACCGTCCTCAAACATGACTTGCTGAGTTTCCGCCATTTAAACCAAATTCGCGCCTTTCAAAATAATATTGCCGTCACTTGGATGTTTTCCAAAGGGATGATGGTTCCTACTGGCAAATTTATACCACCCCAGCGAATCAACTCTATGCTCAACAACTTTTTTGGGCTGTTGGCAGATGAACCTCTAGAGGTGGCAGATAATTTCATTAAAGATAGATTCGATTGGTTGACCTTTAATCGGCTAGCGATTAAAGCAGCTCTCAACAATCCTGCATTGCTACTGTGGATTTGGGAACTTGCAGGTGCTAAGGATTTACTGAGATGGACTGGCAACTATTTTGACTTTAGTCGCCATGCTCTTGTACGCACTTTGCTAAGTGGATGGTTCCCACGCTTTCTTCGGCAAATTGGTCTTTGGCTGGAACCCCGATATCCAGCATTGTGGTTACGGTTATTAGCAATTAGCTATGCTCTCACCACAGGCATTGCACGTCCCCAAAATTCAGTAGCTCAAGTTACATCGAAAACGAGACTTCAAAAGCCAAAAGCCATTTAGTTCTTTGTCATGAGTCAAAAATTCTTAACTAATGACTAATAACTAATGACTCTTTGGTCTAAAATTTGGTAGCTCCACAGCAGCCAAAGATTTTCGCCGCTTAGGTGGACGCTGCGGGTAAAGCACCGGGGACGGAGAGTTGGAGTTGGTATCGTAGTTGGTCGGTTGAGAGTCAGTATTTTCTGACAATTCCACAGATGACAATTGCGATACCTGTATCCAATAGTCCTCTGTTTCCTCTGGAGAATCAATACTTAGTGATGTTTTAAGTGATGTTTTAGCAGTTTCTGGTTCCGAAGCCAGGGGTATTGCAGAAGTTTCCCAAATAGCCTCAGACGCCACGGTACTGGTTGCATCGTTTTCAGCAGGAGGCTGTGCAGATGTGGACACAGGCTTAGCAACGAAAAACATTTGGATCACATCGTCCAATTGCTCTTCTAGGCTTGTTGAAGCCGAAGATGAAACTGTTTCAATTTCTGGTTCTGGTGTGTCAGCTGGTTGCGTGTGTGTAGGTGTTTCTTCTGGAACTGAAGTGTCCCAACTAGACGATGCATTAGGTGTGGAATGATCCCATTGATGTGGGGGTGATGCGATCGCTTCCCCGCAAGGATTATCTACACTATCCGTAAAAAATTCAGATTCCCCTGACCAAGGTTGAATCGGTTGCGCTTGGGAAAACAAAAAGCTAGAGTGCTTAGATGGTTTTGTTTGACTGCTGTTTATGTCATTATGATCAAGGGAATCGTAGCTGGGGACTGGTGTTTCCAGACACTTTTCCAAAGCTGCTTTAAATTGTAGAGTCTGGCGTTGTTGTCGCATCAGCCTCGTCCGTAACTCTCGACAAGAGTTTTCTGATTGCAAAAGCTGGTGAGACTGTTCGTTGCAGGTGGATGTCATCAGCGTACATTCCCGCTCTAATTGAGCAAGGCGTTGTTGGCTAATTTCTAGCTGCGCTTTGTAATTTTCAATCAAACTTTCCTGACGCTGAACCGTTTGCACAGCAGTTTCCAACTGTTGAAATAAGGAATTTACTTGCTGTTGAGCTGCAGTAAGTTCCTGAGTTTGTTGGTTAAGCATCGACTCTGCTACACTTGAGCGCTTTTTCTGCCACTGCAAAGCCATCTCTGACTCAGTCAAGGTAGCTTTTAGCTCCTCTACTTTGTCATACAATTCATTATTGGCAGAACGTAATTCTTGATTCAACTCCAGTAATTTCTGGAATTCAGCGTCTATGAGTTGTTGTTTTTCGCTGTTAGGTTCTGCAACCCAGTCTTGCTCGTGTGCATCTTGTTCTGATGCAATTTCGCTTTCGCACTGGTTGTTTTGTGTTGGTGCCAGTAGTGGCTGTTTAGCAACACCAGTGTTTCCACTGTTGTTAACTGAGTAAAATGGACAACTGACCTGCTCCGGTTGCAGCGAATAGGTAGTTGTTAGGGGTTCAACAAAATCCCCATTGTTTGGGGTGTCAGTTTGATTCATCACTCTCTTCACCCACCAGCCTTAAATTACAAAGCAGAGACCGCAGTAGCATGACATATAAATGCTGCCTCCTTAAAAGAGACTATCGAAAGCAAGTTTAGCTTCTTGTGTGATTAAGTCACTAAACATGAGCTTAGTTATAGCTTTTCCTCACTGTTACTTGCAAAAAAATACAGAATAAAAAAATACTCCCGTTTTTGAAAAAAGCAACATATGCCGTTGAATCATCTCACCCTGTTTATCTCTGCTAAACAGTTGTAGCAGTTTTTCTTTGGAAAAATACAATGATGATGTTGGGACAGTGTTGTAGTTTGATAGATCTGTAAATCAAAGCGAGAAAACATATACTCGTGAGTATCTTACCATCAGAGGTGCGAATTTGTATTAATTTCTATCAAGCTACGGGTTGACATGGTAATAGAAAAGTGATATTGAAGTGTCTCTATAGGACAATACGGTTCAGTTAAGCATTTTTTTCTTCTCTCTGTGTCCTCTGCGCCTCTGCGGTTCTTTAAAAAAATTGACTTTGACAAAGAGTTTCAGCCCTAACTGAACCGTATTGCTCTATAGGAAACCACTAAAAAAGCGATCGCCTTTATTCTTGCGATTAACTAGTACAACGCGGCGTAAATAGGGCAACCATTTAAAATCCCTGAAAACCTCATTCCATAATACTTTTGACTTTTGACTTTTGACTTTTGACTTCCGCCTTGCGGTACTAGTACTCCCCCTGCTTTCATCTCCCCTTCTTGTTCACGGCAGCCAACGGGGATGAAATCCAACTAGGGGAAGTTGTTCTGGCTTAATCTCGTTTGCCGCAGCAGGGTCAGAAATGGGCAGCAGGGGCATTAACCACAGGCTACTGGTAGCTATTGTCTGTCCGTCATCAGTTGTTAACATATTTGCTTGTGATGAGCCGATGGGGGTTGTCTGCGGTACAACTTGGTCAAATAACAACCCCAAACCATCAGGTGCTAAACTCATTTCTACATTCCGTTGGTCGGGGGGTAATACCAGCAGTGGTTTTTGTTGCCCACTTTTGAGGTCGATCGCCACTAAATATGGCTGTTCCTGATACACTTCTCCTGGCAAGAGCTGAGTTAACAAGCAGTAAAGGGTGGGTGAGGCGGTATCAAACTGGCAGCTAACAATTGAGCCTTTGGTACGTAGCATTTGTTTTTGCACGCCTTGGTTAGTCACCAGAAACAAATCTCGGGTGTAATCTGAATTAAACTTGACCATTGCCGCTTGCGAACCATCCTTAGAGAAAGCCTGCACTAAGCCAAACTGTGGTAAAAAATCTAGGGGTTTGCTGGTCTCTGCTTCTAGGGCTAATATTGCTGCACCTTGACCTTGGGCTACTGCGACAGCTTTACTATCCGGTGTGATGATAAAGTCTCCCCCTGGTTGGCTTTTGAGACGTTTAAGGGTTGGTTTCTCTTGAGAATTTTCGCTGTTTACCGGCATAAACCACAGCCCAAAGTCGCCTGGATCATCTTTTTTCCCTCGTTGGACAACAAGAATTTTTCCATCAGGCGATAAGTCAAATTTCAGGTTTTGATATTCCTTATTATCTAAAAGTAAGTCAACTCTACCTGGTGCTTCTGCTTGTTTTTCAGATTGTGCAGAAATACCAGTTGTGACAGTATAAATCTGAGATGAAAGTAAGTCTTGGTTTCCGAGTTTGCGAGCAGAAAATAAAATTTTATCCCCATTTGGAAAGGGCTTAAAATCCATCACAAGTAAATCTTTAGGCGTGAGTACCTTTTTTTGTTGTTGGGTGAGGTTGTAGAGAACTAATCGCCCTTTGTCTTGTTGATCTGCTCCGACGTAAAGAATGACGCGATCGCGTGTGCGGAAACTTCCTGTAAACGGTTGTATTTGTCTGTTTGTTCCTTCTTGTTCCGAAAATTTATCGTTGGCTCCCTGCAACTGTACTTTGTACGTTGTTCCATAAGGGGCTGGTGTCACGAGTGTGTAAACCATCCGCCGTCCTGCCCAACTCATTTTACCTGCTAAGGGCGGCTCAATTTTTATGTTATCCTCAACGCTTTTTGAGTCCATTGGACGACTAAAGGTGAGAGTGAAGGATATATCATCTGCTCCAACTTCTTGGTTCTGCCAGCTAAAATGACGCACACTCGGCTTAACTGCATCACCTTGTAACATCAATAGCCCAATCAGCAGACTGAGGATGAGCATCAGCCCTATAGCAATACGATCTAATGGTTGGAAAAATGTTTTACTCGTAGTCATTAGTTATTAGTCATTAGTCATTAGTTATTAGTCATTAGTTATTAGTCATTTTGATGACTTTAGACTATCAACTCTTAACTAGTAAGAATATGGATTTTTCGGTTGGGGAATTTTTTTCAAGGAAGTTGCATTGATGGTCAGTTGCCGTTTATTTGCCAAATTTTCCGTCATCATTTGTCCTTCAATTTCCAGCCACGTATCGGGTGGATATTGATCGCGACTCTCTTTCAGTTTTACGGGTAATCCCGCAGGATAGGCATCTGCAGCGCAGCAAGTGATGACAAACCGTGCTAACAATAAATATTCTTTTCCTAAATCCGGCGGGTGGATAACAAATCCCTGTACCTTGACTTTTTGCCCTGTATATGCATCAGGTTCTGGGTAGACGTTGAGCGTACGTACCCAATCTACGAGTGTTCGCTCTTCTGGACGGATGGAAGCGCGGAATGCTTGAGGTTGGGCGCGTGTTGCTCCCACTAAATCTGTCACACCTCGCGCAAGGGCTGTTTGGCTAGCAAAAACCTGGGGTGTAATTGTTAACCCTAGGATTGCTGCTGTTAAGAGTATTGCACTGCCCCAACCTGGTGGAAAGAAACTCAGGTGTTGCACACTTGGGGTAACCTCACGCCGCTGTCGCACAAGTTGCAGTCCTTTGAAGCCACTAACAATGAGCAAGCCAATGGCACCTGCAATTGCTAACCAAAAGTAATCGGGGTGAATTAACAAATTGAGTTTGTTAGTTAGCCAGTACTTGAGGATTAAAATACCCCAAGCTGTGATTGCTAAAACATCAACCCAAGACTGTAATTTATAATGACGGATTTTAGGTTTTGTTTTTGGTATTGAAGTCATTGGTGTTTAGTCATGAGTCATGAGTCATGAGTCATTAGTCATTAGTCATTAGTCAGAACGCAAGAGACAAATGACAAAGGAAAAAATAACCATTATGAAAAATAACTCCTTTTTTAAATAACGTGCAAGTTAATGAAAAGAGTGAATAAAAATGTTAACTGTCCTGCTAAAAAAAACAAGTAGATGACAGCCCTTGGTTTCAAAATTGATAACAATAAACCAATGCCTTTGATATCAATCATTGGTCCAAATACCAGAAAAGCTAACAAGGAACCACTGGTAAAAGTTGAGGCAAAAGACAAGGCAAAAAATGAATCAACTGTAGAGCAAATTGACACCACTGCAGCTAATATCATCATCGCAGTGATTGAGCTAATTGGACCTGCACCTAAACTGATGATAAATTCACGGGGAACTGATACTTGAATAGCAGCAGCGATCGCGCTTCCGATAACTAACACTGCGCCTAATTCGCGCAATTCTTGCACGCAATTATCCACCAGCAACCGCAGTTTATCTGCTAAGGGTTTACTGGGTTTAGAGGTTGCCATATTTGCTTGCATGGCATTAGCATCTATGCGCATCGTTTGACCTGCTTGCCCTCCTAGCAAATAAGTCCCAGACTGTAGTAAGGTAGGTACTGTTGCTTGCTGCTGTTGTACTAATTGATTTTTGGTGCGGCGTTTGCCTTGTGGGTTTGGAGGTGGGTTGAATTTCAGATAACGAGCGATCGCAGGTTCTACAATCGTTGCTAAGTCTTTTTGAAAACTAAAGACAAAGCCAACAATCACTGCAATCAATAGGGAAAATACGACTCGTAACACCACTATTTCTGGCTGATCGCGAAACGCCGTCCAAGTTGCCCAAATAACAATCGGGTTGACTGTCGGTGCTGCTAGCAAAAAGCCAATTGCTACTGGTATTGGTACTCCTTGCATCAGCAACCGCCGTGCTACTGGTACGTTACCGCATTCACAAACAGGAAATAAAAAGCCCACTAGACTACCAGCTAATGCACCCAGCAAAGGATTTTTGGGCATTTTTTCCACCAGTTTGCGCTCATCGACAAAAAACAGTAGCAAACTAGAGAACAAAACCCCAAGCAACAAGAAAGGTATCGCCTCGACGAGCAGACTGAGAAAAAGGGTAAAACCGTTGTTCAGTTGATTCATGTGTCTCGCTGATCAAAGCGCTGTTGAGTTTTTCGGTTATGCCAAATCATTTTTTTCAAAATCGGTATTACTTACAAGTAGGAACAATGAAACAGCACTCAAGTCACAAGATTTTTTAATGCTAATTGTGACATATGTCTGTTGCCAATCTTTAGTTGGGCATGATCCATTAGCAATAACCCGTTTCATCTAACCTGTATATACTTGCCTCCACGTACAAAAGATGAATCTTATTTCTAGTGCAGCATGGCGGAAATAACAAGAGCAGTTAAGAACTAGTAAAAAGACAGCCTCTCACAAGCATTATTTCCTTCGTTTAGGCTAGGGACCTTGCCCTACAATTCCTGCTGCCTTCTGCCTTTAGGCACTAGATTGTTAAACTTAACAAATAGTTCCATTCTCAGAGTGTCAGCACTTAGGCTGCACAGTTACGATTAGGTAACTAAATTTTGCTTGATGTTACGTTATCTCTGACGCACTTTCATAAAGGGTTCACAGTTTTTAAACATTTGGGGATCGCTCTTGGGAACTACTTACTATGAGATATTACTATTTTTGGCAACATCCTGTATGACTATGGATAAATTCGTACTACAAAAATTTTCGCTCTGCAAGACCAAAATGGAACAAATACGGTTTCGTAGTCAGACTGAATTTATTTAAACATCAGCCGTACGCTAGGAGCAGAAGGCTCTGTGGACGACATACAGCGCATTGTTCTTGTCTAAAAGCAAGACTAAGAGCAGATTTGACTTCTGGTTCAGAAATTGCTGCTGTATGCGTCCCAAGCAAAAGCTTTACAGTTTTCCAGGCAGCGTGGGATTAAATTTTAGCAAATCATCCATAGGATAGATACCTTTTTACACCATTATTTTGGAAAGACAAATCTGCTACCCCTGATATACAGGGGTGGAATATCATCAAACATTGATAAGGGACTTCTAAATAAACAAATATCCACCTTTTTCTTGTGGGGTGGGCATCTTGCCCGCCCAATTTATAGGACGGGCTAGAGAGCCAGTCCCACAAAATGAATAATTTATTTGTTGGAATACCCTAACATCATCCAAAAACGCAAAGACGCAAAAGCTTTTTCAGCACCTTTGCGTCTTTACACGGAATTTAAATTTAGGCAGAGCAATCGTCTTGGCTACGTGGCTGTTGTTACTCTTTTGCTGTGCGAGCAAACCACTCCTGGTATGTTTTCTGGTGTTCTTGATCTTCTACCAGAATTGTAACTCGCACCGCTTTGCATCCATGATTTCGCTCAAGGGCGATCGCATTTAAAAGTAAGCTAGCTATTTTAGGAGAGCTAAATTCACCACTCACGGTTAAACCGCCATCAAAATTAGCAAATGCAGGTGTTTCTCCTTCAGTCACCCCTTCTGGTGTTTGAGCCTGAATCAAATCAATACCAGAAATTTCTTCTTGTCCCAAATCTATTTCTGCAAGCTGTTTGCGTTCTGGGCTAACTTGTTCTACTATCAGTTTCTCGCGCCTGATGGGAACTTGTACTATTTCAGTTTCAATTTCTTTACGGACAATTACCTCGCCAACTTTACGCTTGCTGCGGTCAATGACTAATCGTTCTCCTAGCAAACGAATAATTTCTTCTACTGAGTCTATATCAACATCGGTAGCATTTACTACTGCTGCACTCAGCGCTGAGTCTTGTGTATTTGCTTCTGGAGCGTTTGAATGTTGTTCCATTTCACTGACTTGGCTTTCTCTTTGTGTATATTCAGGTAAAGATTCTATTTGTTCTATTTGTGATTTATCCACATTTATAAAAATTTGTTTAATTTGTGAATCAATTTTTTCAACTAGCTTACTACTTAATAGAAACAATTGGTCTTTTACCTGACTATCCGAGTCAGATACCACAAAGTTTAACTGACGATTGCCATCTATGATTAAATCTTGAACTTCACCTACTGCCTGACCTTGCCTATCAATGACAGCATAATTTTTCACTTTTGCCCTCAAACTTTCTAGCAAGGAGCTAATTCTTGTGATTTTACTTGCCTTTTCATTGCTTATAGGAAATGTTTTGTAAGTCATTGTTAGCACTTAGTAACTGCTTACCCTAAAATTCTAAAATAATTTATCCATTTATAAATAAATAAATGGGTAAATGGGAAATAGAGACGCGTAAGTCTTGCTCCACTCTCAGGTGAGGCAATTGCGCGTCTCTACGGTCTCTACATTGATGAAAGGGGACTAAAAGAACTCTTCGAGTTCTTTTAGAGAGAATTTTTGCTTTCAGCCGCACATATTTGTCTTTCTGCGGGGGCGGCTGATCAGGCAACTACAAGGTTTGATTTAGCGTTCATCAATGGGAAGACCAGGAGCATTCACATCCAATTCTTCACGGCGAATAGTTTCTTGAGCCTCAACCGTATCGTGGTCTACAACTTTCCGCACTCTGACTTCTTCACGCACAAAAGCTTCTTTGCGAACGTCAGCTGTTTCTTCGTAAATTTCTACGCGAGCAACTTCTCCTTCACGGAAGGTAGCTTCGCCAGGAGCAACAGGTCTACCAGCATCTGCTGGAGTGACTCGCTCAACAACGACTCGTTCTTTTTCTACTGGAACCGCAACTCGCGCAGTTTCAGTTTCAATGTGCTTGCCAATAGCTACTTCTCCGGCTTTTTGGCGTCTCTTGTTGGCAATTAGCCGTTCTTCGTATAGTCTGAGGGTTTGATTATTCTGCTCGTTCAATTGGAACAGAGATGGCTCGTGGTCGTAATTGTAAGTATTACGGTCGTAAGTGGGAGTTGTTGCTGCTGGATAAGCTGCACCCGCCAAAGGAGCCGATGCTTCTAGAGGAGCTGATGCTTCCAGAGAAGCTGATGTATCTACAGGTCGGTTTCCGGAGGTGCGATAGACACCGCGTACGCGCTCTTCATAGTCATAATCAACAGCATCACGCTCGTTGAACTCAGGTAAATTTTCAGCTTGTTGTCTGGTCAACCCAAGCGCATAAACACGATCAACGTTATAGTCGATGCGAGAACGACCAACTGGTAAAAGAACTTTCTTGCCAAAAATCCAGAAACCTAAGTCAACAACTAGATAGCGGAAACGACCTTCTTCATCTACCAAAACGTCACTAACTGTACCAATTTTTTCGTCGTTTCCTTCTGTGTAGACACCCAAGCCCTTGACATCGGTACCTTGAAAAGTATCTTTGTAGTTTGGATCGAAATCTGCAATTTTGTGTAAAGCCATGCTATTTTCCCCTCAAAGCATTTGTATCTTCTACAAGTACTTTAAAGAATTTCGCGGCTATGCTCCATCTCCCTAACGAATGACTTCAATTATATTATTAATGCTCAATAGTAGTAGTTCCTTTTGATTTTTGTATACTTCAATTTTTCTTGACTTTTTCCTAGTCATTTAAGCAATTTAAGAGATTTTTTACATTAAAAAGAAACACAGACAAAAGATGTATGTTGACCCTTTTGCCTGTATTATTTTACAATGAATTTTTAATTGAGATTTTTTTGGCTAAGCAATTTAAACACGATCATTTGGGATCGCATCAACTTGATTTATGGGCAAATCCCCTTGAGTATTAATATCTAACTCTTCCCGACGAATTGTTTCTTGTGCTTCAACTGTATCCCTATCAACTACTTTTCTGACGCGGACTTCTTCACGCACAAACGCCTCTTTGTGAATTTCAGGCGTTTCTTCATAGATTTCTATGCGTGCTATTTCCCCTTCTTGAAACTGAAGTTCGCTGGGATTGACTGCTGTTCCTGCATCTGTAGGATTAATTCGCTCAATAACAACTCGCTCTCTTTCAATTGGTACTGAAACTCGTGCTGTTTCTGTTTCAATGTGCTTACCAACAGCTACTTCCCCTGTCTTAACACGGGTTTTGCTGGCGACGAGGCGTTCTTCATACAGTTTGAAAGTTTGATGGTTCTCGTCATTCAAATTGTACAACGATGCATCTTGTTGATAATTGTACGTATCGCGATTGTAAGCAACGTCACTCGATATTGGACGATACGCGCCGCGTACCTGCTCTTCATAATCGTAATCAACGGTTATGTTGTCTCTGTACTCAGGCAAACGTTGCACTTGCTCTTTGCTGAGTCCATCAACATAAACGCGGTGCTGGTTATAATCGATACGGGAAAGACCAATCGGTAATAATATTCTTTTATCAGAAGAATCGTATTGAGTATCTATAACCAGATAGCGAAAACGACCATCTGCATCAACTAGCACATCGGCAACTGAGCCAATTTTTACATTGCCTTCTGTATATAAATCTAAAGTTCTGATATCGTCACCACCAAAAGTTTCTCTATAGTTTGGATCAAAGTCGGCAAGTTTGTAGAGAGGCATAATCTTGTCTTTACATTTAAAAACATCTCTTCTTTAGAGTAGAAATAGATTTGATGATTGCCATCTCGCTGGCGACTTAATTTTTGTAATGAATTATCACTCATTAGTCATCATTCTTAAGTTGGTAGACTATTGATGGAAAACTCAATTACTGTATATATACTTCTAAAGATATAATTTAACTAGTGGTTTAGCCTCTTATTATTTTCATTCAATATCTCTATGGTACGATGTAAAAGTTAGTCAATAATTATTAAGACATAAATTGAATTTCCAAAAGGTAGAGAAATTCAAATTGTGATTGAAACTTCAAATTCAAAATTTCAACTCTAAAAGAAAACCTAATAAAAATGTCTGGTCAATCCTGGTTATCACAGCTTAAACAACACAAAATTATTGCAGTTATCCGCGCCCCAGAAGTCTCATTGACACGCCAATTGGCTTTAGCTGTGGCATCTGGAGGAATGCAGTTGATTGAAATTACTTGGAATAGTGCTGGAGCGACTGAATTGATCGCGCAACTCAGGGTAGAATTACCTAACTGTACTATTGGAACTGGTACGCTGCTCAATCTACAGCAAATGCGGGAAGCGATCGCTGCGGGGGCACAATTTCTCTTCACTCCCCACGTTGATCCAGTCATGATTAAAGCAGCAGTCGATATAGGCGTACCTATCATACCAGGAGCGCTCTCGCCAACAGAAATGGTTACGGCTTGGTCTAGTGGCGCAACTTGTGTCAAGGTGTTTCCCGTGGAAGCGGTGGGAGGGGTAAGGTATATAAAAAGTTTGCGAGGACCATTGGGTCATATTCCCTTAATTCCGACAGGGGGTGTGACTTTAGAAAATGCCAAGGAATTTTTACAAGCAGGGGCAGCAGCAGTTGGTTTGAGTAGTCAGTTGTTTCCCAAAGAGTTTGTAGATACTGAAAACTGGGAGGCGATCGCTCAAATAGCACAAAACCTGATCCAAAAAATAAGTTAGTCACAAGGGGACTGGGGACTGGGGACTGGGGAAGAAGAAGGGGAAAGGGCAAAGGGTAAAGAAATGAAAAATTCCCCTTTTCCCGTTCCCCCTACCCCTTTTCCCCTCTTGATTCCCAATCCCCAATCGCCAATCCCCAATCCCCAATCCCCAATTCCCAATCCCCAATCCCCAATTCCCAATCCCCAATCCCCAATCCCTTTTACTAAGGATGAAATCAGACAAAACGGCGCTATGTAGTAGCAATAAACTGGGAAGTATAGGAGAAAGCGAAAACTTTCGCCAATGCGCTGTTATTTGAGTATATATGCTATGAAAAGCCTGATTTTTCCTATATGGATGCATCCTGTGAAACTATTGCTGACTGGGACAGCACTGACGTTGAATATTTTTTTTGCTGCTTCAAATGAGGTTTGGGCGCAATCCAAAAGCCAGACAATTAAACAACAAATACAGGCGCTACAAAAATCCGATCAGCGTTGGATTCAAATTGACCTTTCAGATCAACGCTTAGTCGCTTGGGAAGGAGGCAAACGTCTTTATGCAATCCTAGTTTCCACAGGTAAGAAATCCACCCCAACTCTCACTGGTGTTTTTCAAATTCAATCCAAGCTCAAGTCTACTCGAATGCGGGGTACAGACTATGATATTCCGGACGTTCCACATACTATGTATTACAGTGGAGGCTATGCAATTCACGGTGCATATTGGCATCGAAAATTTGGCACACCGATTAGCCACGGTTGTGTCAATCTGGCTCCCAAGCAGGCTAAGCGGCTATTTAACTGGGCGTCGATAGGAACACCAGTGGTGGTGCAAAGGTAAGAAATGAGTGAGTAGTAAGCGCTCGTATGCGCTCACTACAAGCCATGTTTAACTCAACTGCGCCACGAGTTGATTCTCTAACAACGTTTCACTTGTTAACAAGTCCTCAACCGTGATTCGCAAAAAGCGTTGCTCATCGATTTGAAAGCGGACTTTGACGCGATCGCTTCCCGGAAATCCAGGCGGTGTCAGTTGAGCAATACTTCTTGCACCATCTTTATCGTTGAGGGATTTGACGTTTGTTTGTCCGGTGGCGATTGAGCGAGTAATCAGGCGATCGCCATCAAAATAAACTTCTGTAGCCCCTGTCTCTGCTCCCAATTCCCCCATAATTAATTCAATACTCGGCTGACTCTCCACAGAAGCGCCCAAAACTAATTCTACAGGCTGACTCATCGGGTAAGGTTGCCCAGCTCTTATGATAGGATGCCAACTGTGGCATTTGTTGCGGCGATCCCAGTAACGGATACCGTAGCTATGGTAAAGAAAATCTTTCAGTTCCACACCTTGAGCAAGCTGCAAAGCACCTTGGGCGATCGCTTCAAAAGGACGCTCGCAACGAATTTTTTCTGGTTCAAAATACTGCTTCACCCATGTTTGGACGGCTGGAAGTTGCACAGTTCCACCAACAAGTAAAACAGCATTAATATCTGAAACTTCTATTCCCTGGCGTCGTGCTTGCTGCAATAGGGAAGCCATCGACTCATCAAGTTGTTCAAAAAACGCGTGTTCTTTGAGGATACTTTCTAGGGTATCGCGGTTGAGTTCTAACTCATAACTTTCAAACGTCTCATCGTTGAAATAAACTTCACTCGCTTGGGTTTGGCTTGAAAGCTGAATCTTCACCCTTTCCGCCAGTCGCGTTGTCAAGGGACTCGCCACAAGTCCTTGAGTGTTGGCAAAGTAATCAACCAGCCAATTATCAATATCAGTACCACCCAAATTTTGCCCAGCCTTCGCCAGTACGCGAGCGGTTTTTACCTTTTGTCTTGAGTCTTCGGCTAAGGACTTATTCCCCCACTTGAGAAGAAACCCTAAAGGCTTTTGAGTGGTTTGCACGCTTTTATCCAGACGCACCAGCGATAAATCCAACGTTCCGCCGCCAAAGTCAATCACCAAGAGAATTTCTTGGTCTGCCATACCATAACCTAAAGCAGCAGCTGTTGGTTCATCCAACATCCGCACTTGTTCGACGCTTAGGGTTTGGCAAACTTGTCCTAGCCAGTGACGATAAGCTTCAAAGCTGTCTACAGGTACGGTTAACACCAGAGAGTCTATTCCCCCTTGCATTGGTGCCAATTGCTCAATGATTTGCAACAGGAACCATTGCCCTACTTGCTCAAAGGTGATAATTTGTCCATCTATCTCAGGTAAGAAACCTTGGATGTCTGCACCAATACCGCGTTTGAAACTGCGGAAAAATCGCGGGTCGTTTTTCAGGTCAACACCGCGATCGCGCACTTGTTGACCCACCAACACTTGTCCCTTGGAGGCATCTTCAACATAAACCAAGCTGGGAATCAGTGGGGGATTGAGACTTTGTTGAATGGATAAACCAGGTATGTTGAGAGTTTCTGGTTGTTGGGTAACTGGGTTCCAGCGAGCGATAACTGTGTTGCTCGTTCCAAAATCTATTGCTATTGCCATAATTTTTAATCATCTCACGCAAAGATGCAAAGCGTGAAATTATTTTCCCATTACCCATTGTATTTTTAAGAGCGCCGCTATCCCGACAAGAGTTTTCAAGAGCACTCTGCCCACATAATAATTAAGCAAAAAAAGTCAATGCCTTAAAGTAGGATTTTTTTTATGAAATCTATATGCAAAAATCATAACAAAGCTAGATGGTGTCCTATGCCTGCTAGCAAAATATTATTTTTTAAGCTATGCAGGAAAATCAACAACAGCCCGAAATGGCACAACAGGCAGCTTGTACTGATGAAAGATTATTGGCTGCTTTTGAGGAGATAAAGTTTTTACGCGAGCAAGTAGAGTTTTTGTGTGAGTTGGTAGAGAGCCAAAACCTAATTCTGCAAGAGAAAGAGGAGCAACTGGAAGAGGTACAGGAAGAATTGAAGGCGACAAACGAAGACTTGCATATTGCATGGGTAGATGCAAGTTGCCCCTTTTGGGGCAACTTGCATCTCGAAAATTTAGAATACTTAACACTTCTTGAGGCTAAGGAACTAGCTAAGACATTTTTGACAAGTGAAACATTGAAGAGTGAATCTGTAGCTGAACTACTCACTCTTATTTATAGGCAAAAAATGAAACTAGAGGAATTGAAACAGACAGATAAGTCAAATCTTCAAAGAAATTCTTTAAACAATGATGTTAATGATGAAATTATTGCTCGTTCACGTGAAGTTAGAACTCATTCAAAACGGCTTCGTGAGGGGTATAAAGAACTTGGTTGTCGATTTCTTACCTTTAAAGCAATTTTTACTGAAATTAACGTACGTTGGGCTGAGTTTCAAACAATCAAAAAAGAAATAAAATCAGTAAATCAAAATTGTGCTGCTTCTGTTAAAGACAAGTAGTTGAGCTATTGCCTCTAAATTCACCTTGCTTAGTACAAATTGAGTTGTGTGAGTTATGGATGAAAAATCAAAGGATTTAGAGAAGTCGTCCCAGCGACGTATAGAAATATCAAACGAGTATATAGAGGGTTCTCAGGAACATATCAAGGAAACCAGGAAACTCTTGGAAAAATCAAAAAAGTTCATAGAGAAAATTAAGCCGCCCTTAGACACCGAAGATTAGGGAATATAAGCTGAAAATCCTACAATTTGCACACCATCTTTTAATGAAGCTCTTGTGGGGTGGGCATCTTGCCCGCCCAAATTGTGCAAATTAAATGCACAACAGCTTATTACAGCCACCAAGAACGCAGATGGGCGATCGCTTCTTCCTTGTGCTTAGCTTCGACTTCTATCCAAGGCGCTTCTCGGTAAACACTCGGCATCGCGGTGATCAAATCGCTGTGTTTTCTGTCTTGGAAAGCTTCTTCACCGTTGGAAATATGAACCAACTGCCACTCAGGCTTATCCCAAGTTTCTCGTGCAGCATAAAACATTTCCGTCACACTCGGGTCATCGTAACTCTCCAAGTTTTCATGGCAGATATGGTGATGGGCATCAAATACCAATGGTATTTCAGCCCGTTGGCAAACTTCTAAAATTTCACTGGTACTATAAGCGTGTTCGTCATTTTCCAAAGTCAAGCGACTTTTGATATTTTCTGGCAATTCTGAAATCACGCGCACCAGTTGATCTGGGCGTTGAGATTTGCCACCATGAATATTCATCAATGACCAAGAAGAACGTGGTAAACCTAGCAGGTCTAATGTGCGGGCGTGCCGCTCTAAAATTTTGATACTAGATGCCACCACTTGTGGTGAATCAGAACTCAGCACCACGTATTGGTCTGGATGTAGTACCATTCTGATGCCCAATCTTTCTGCCCTTTGCCCAATTTTGGCTAAATCTGCACTCATCTTCTCTAAAACAGTTGCGCCGACTTCGTCCTCCCAGTCACTCATAGGGAACAAATTAGAAGTCATCCGATAAAGCTGTAGTGAGTTCCGCACACAAAAAGTTAACGCCAAATCCAAGCGCTGTAAGTTATCCCGATAAAGTACTTTCAGCGCGGTTTCCCGTTGGTTTTCTGGCAGTTCTAAGTAGCGCGTGCGCGTTATTGTCCGGAAGCGCACCTCTTTGGAAAATGTGATGCAAACCAGTCCTAAGTGCGGTGGAGCAGTTTTTTCCAACTGCTGTGCATTAGGTGAATTCTTAGTTGCAATCCCTGATAGGGATTTAGACTCCCGCACTGCTGACATATTACATATCACTATTACGCCACTTCTTTGATTTAACTCATTTCTACCCTTGAGTGGTGAGTACCCAAAGACAGAAGTCAATGCAAACGCATCTCATTGGTACAAGATATGTAGTTTTTCTCAGTTGACTTAAATACAATACCTAATACTAAGGGACTTCCAAATAAAAAAACATCCAACTTTTTCTTGTGGGGTGGGCATCTTGCCCGCCCTATAAACTGGGCGGGCTAGATGCCCACCCCACACGAGATTGAATAATTTATTTGTTGGAATACCCTAAATCCGGTTTTATCACTCCTCATATGTAGAACTTTCGGATGCAACGTCTCTACAGTTTGTCCCATAGGAACCACAAGCTTCCGTTCCAATAAAGACCACAAGACAGTGTTGTAGAAGTATATCTGCCAAAAGATAGATATATGATAAAAGATAAAGTTTTATTACATAAAATGTCATAATTGAAACAAAATATTTTCATTTTGGTATTTATACTCTCTTGACAAAAGGCACTGAAATATAAAAATCCAAAACAGGAATGTCAAATTATCCATATGTATCTTTTGGCAGGGATGTCAAGTAGCTTAAATATTTATTAATATAGTAAAGAAGTTTAATCTTGAGCAGTCATAGCCAAAAAAGCTATCAGATGCGGAAGCGATCGCACCAAAAATTTACCAGTAGCGAGCATCCGCTGCTGGTGCATCCTTTAACCATCAGATTCTTCAACAACGGAGAAAATCATGAATAACCAGCAACAGTCGGACTCTAATCAATTTGTGGGAAATCTAAAGAATGGAATTTGGGTGTTTGGCATTTCATCTTGGGTATTTGGTATAACTGATCGCAGCATTGCTTCGTTTTCCGATGGCTATCTGTCTGCATTGGACCTAACGCAACTCTTTACCGCTGCAACTTTCTTTGTGGCTTGGTTATTTCTCAAGCCCACATCTAAGGCATAATTGCATTTTTGATGTTTAATGGAATGCAAATGTAGCAGCCATAAACCAAATAGTAAGATACGAGGACAATAGTCCTGATTGGCGCTAGTTTTCTAAAAATTTGGAAGGTTGAGTATCTCAAACAAAGCACTTTTTACGGCAATGGAGGGTGCGCCAGAGGTGTGTTTATTGACTTGCATTTACAAAAAATCGGGGGAATTTCGAGAAATCTAAAAATTCCCCCGATTTTTTAATGAGTATAACGAGGAATCCCGTGTCTTGTTATTTGTGGTGTTAACGCGACAACTCAGCACAGATATGTTAAGAAGAACACAGAACACATGAATCAGTTATCAGTGAACAGTGAACAGTGACCAGTGAAGAAGCCAATTCTTGATACTGCTCCTGTCTCCTGATAACTGATAACTGATAACTGGTAACTGATAACAGACCAATACTCAGAACCAGAACTCTTAATTCAGCAAGGAGAAAACGCGTTTAATATTCTGACTTCTGAGTTCTGACTCCTGAGTTCTTTCTTGGTCATATTTTGGCATATAGGAAAAAAAATTCAACTATTTCCGTAAAGATTCACGCTGCTGCTGTATTCACTTAAAGCAACTTAAAAATTTTTAAATGATGAATTATAAATTAAGAAATTAAGTTTTTTAGATTTGCGGTCAAAAATTTGCTTTTGGGTAGTAGAGAGAGGATAATGAAGTGCAGGCTAGGTTTTCCGAGAATCAATTACTTTTCATAACTGCCCAAAAACGAAAAAAATCTAAAACTTTTCAGAATTTATAATTCATACTTATTCGACTTATCTTGCTAAGATGTTGCAGAATTACACTTCAATTGAGGTCACATGAGACACGAAAAACTATCTCCAGGACTGCTAATAGCATTTGAAGATTATCAACGGGAAGGACAGCAAGCTTTAACTCCGCAGGTACGAATGCTGAGTATCATTCCTCCCAAAAACAATCTCAAGCCAACCCGTAGCGTAGTTTTTATCTACTGTGACGATCATGCAGACTTGAGCCATCTTTCACAACAAGGTATTGAAGTCAACCAAAATGTAGGACACGTCCGGACGGCTTTCTTACCCATAGAAAGTTTAGACACCTTATCTGAAGACCCTGCGATCGAGCGCATCAAGCCATCGCGTAAACTAAAACTGCGGATGGACGTTGCCAAGAACGCAGTTCGTATACCGGAGTTTATAAAGAAAAATAACGGGCTCACTGGTAAGGGAGTTCTCATCGGTATTATCGACAGCGGTATTGACCCGAAGCACCCCGCTTTTGAAGGGCGTATTTTACGCATTTGGGATCAAACACTGTCTGGTCCTGGAGTGCTAGAGGGCAAATATGGAGCGGAATTAACTGGCTCACTACTGACAGTTTCTCAAGATACAAACGGTCACGGAACTCACGTTGCTGGAATTGCTGCTGGTGTGGATGCTACATATGGTGGTGTCGCACCAGAGGCAGAATTGATCATCGTCAGGAGTGATTTGGATGAAGGTCACATTGCTGATGCTGTCCGCTATATTTTCCGAGTCGCGCGAGAATTGGGGCTTCCAGCAGTCGTCAATATGAGCTTAGGCGGACACTTTGACCCTCACGACGGAAGCGACTCGCTGTCAAAAATCATTGACGCTGAAACTGGTCCTGGACGTATAGTTTGCTGTGCAGCGGGTAACGAAGGCAACGATAACATTCACGCTCAAGCAATTGTCAAGCCTGGTAAAACCCATACCATGCGTTTCAACGTGCCATTAAATCAATCAAGTATCGCGTTGTTAAACGGTTGGTACTCTAGTGCTGGTCAATTGGAAGTGTCTTTACGTAGTCCTAACGGTTTCGTCACACCTTTCCAAGGAGTCATTGCTGAAGGTAATTATACAAAGGAATACACTTTGCAAGATTCGCGGGTGCAAGTCGCAACACCAAGACGCGATGCAGCTAACGGGGACTATAACGTTTTAGTACAAATTCGCGGTACAGGTAACGACAAGTTTAGTACGCCCGTACAAGGTGGAATTTGGCAATTGCGGTTCAAAAATACTTCATCCAAAGATGTGCGGTTGGATGTGTGGACATTAGATGGGTCAACATTATTCACAGGTACAAGTGTGGCTGACTCAGTGAAAATTGGTTCACCTGGATGCGCCAGCAATGCAATTACAGTTGCTGCGTATACAACCAAAATCAAGTACACTGATATAGACGGCAAAGTTGAAGAATTTGGCTTCCCTCTGAATACAATTTCTGACTTCAGCAGTGAAGGACCGCTGCGGAATAATGTTCAAAAACCGGATGTCGCAGCACCGGGCGCGATGATTGTTTCCGCCCTCTCCTCCAATGCCAATTTCGACCACTCGATGATCATTAACTCCAAGTTTATGGCGAATGCTGGTACAAGTATGGCAGCGCCCTTGGTCAGCGGCTTGATAGCACTGCTGTTGCAGCGCAACCCCAACCTCGACCCCGCTGCTATCAAAGAACTGCTTCGTAAAAATAGTTCCATACCAGATAAACCAGCAGGAACCTTTGATAATAAATGGGGCTATGGACTGATTAATGCGCTTAATCTGTAGTTGGGCGTAGCTATGAGCATATCAAGTCCGTATAAAGGTAGTTAATCGCAACCTCATAAATTTGATAGGTTAATTATAGGGCAAGCAAAATAGCTTGCCCTTGTTGACTTACTGGAAGGTTTTTATGAATTATCAAAAGCTGGATAGCGCCCTTGCAGTAGCGCTGAATGATGTCGATAACCCACAAGAGCCAAGTTTGAATGTTTTCATTCATACCAAACCAGATGCAAACTCGACAGATGCACCTGCGATGTTAGAAAATTTAGGCGTGCCAAATGTGACACCGGGAAAGGATATCTTCACAGCAACGTTATCACCAAACGCAATTTCTCAGTTGTCGGAACAGCCTTGGGTGCAATCTATCAAGCTATCTCAACAGATGCGTTTGCTGAATCATAGATCAAGAGCTTACATTTAACATCAAATTTTAAATGACTAATTTCCGCTGCACCAAAAGGATTGTCGGTACATAATCGTGGGAAAGACGGGCAAATCAGTAGCGATCGCTTTGAATACATCAACATAACTAACCGTATTGCCTCCACTTCCCCACTTACTTATTAACTTACTTATTAACTTACTTGTTAACGATTAGACTTAGGAATTAAACGCCGCAATAATCTGATGAGGGGTGATTCCATCTTGAGTCTAAAAGCGAGTATCTGGGTTCTCTGAAGAGGATTAAAGTTATTGTCGCTCACAAGGATTAATGACTGACCATCAGGTAGTTTGGGACCCAAAGTTAAGCCTTCAATATTGTCTAGCGCCAGATCCAGTTGTCTCAAATCAAAAAGTAGTTTTTTCTCTATAGGTTTGATGTTCTTTAGGTCAACAGTTAAAAGGCTATCGATATCACGAATATCATCAGCACCTTCCAAGGAAATCTGAAACAGCGCAATAGAAAACCCAAAGCCAGTAAAAGTCCGCTCTAAACTTAGGAAATGACCTCTATTATCAAGAGCAACTAAATCAGTTAACCCGCTAGAAAATCGACGAGAGAAATTCAAAAATGGTGTGGCTGGTTCAGTTTGGTAAAGAAATTCTTTTTCTGGTTGAGCAGTGAGTAAATTATATTGTAATATGCGGCAAGGACTACTGGCTTTTGGTTTTGCTTCAGAACCATCTTGAATCAGAGCATTTTCCGTGGCTGTAAACAGATACTTTTGGTTGGGTGTGATAGTAAGAGATTCAAACCCTAAGTTCTCACGGATACCCTGTTTACCGCTTTGATTTGGCAAGAATTTATTGGGAATTGGTAGTGTTGTCAGTTCCTTTGTAGAAGAACTGGAAAATTCTTTAATAAAAGGTTTTATCTGTTTACTATTATCGCCTTCAGAAGAAATATAAAGAGTTTCTTTGTTAGTTAAGCTGATACCTTCTGAATCGATACTACTAGTAGGAAAAGGTTGACCATTTTCGTTTAACAGTGTGGTGACGCCAACAGGTACAACCCCACCATCTGTTAGCGACCCCTTGCTGAGGTCAATTTTCAAGGTGTAGAAGCGAGCAGGAGCTTTTTCGCTACGGTCATCAGATATTGTATAGTAAAGTTCTTTTTTAGCGTCGTATGTAATTCCAGAAAATCCTCCCATTGGTGTTTTTTGGAAAGAAAAATCTGTGGGAAAAGTTGCAGAACCTATAAAATCTATTTCAGTTATCGGAAAAGCTGAAGCAGGTAGATTGATGAAAAATATGCTGACAATTAAAATCGGAATAAGAAAGAAAATAATTAGCCGAAACTTCAAAAACTTTTTGAGGTGCTGCATTGTGAGTTATTGCTAAAGAGTGAAAATCACAAACAAGATATCATGGTTAAGCAAATATAGCGCTTCTCGTTTGGATGAAGTAATTCTCTGTGTCCATCTGTGGTTCTTACTTCTTGATGTATTGCACTCAACGCCACCAAGCGCTATATACATCTTTTATTGCAGATTTTTCCGTAGTTGATCAGTTTGGCATACTGTTTGTATGAGAGCAAAACTGAATCAAAGGCGCGGTAGCGATCGCAGTATATGGTTATCAACTATTGCCAACAACATTTTGTTAAAAAAATGTATACTTAGCTACTAAAAAGATTATCTGTCATTTACCAAAGAGCGCATAACTCCTTACTAATACATAGATTTTATGGTAGCAATGGCAACTCTCTTTCCATTTGTATTGAGGGAGTCTTGATTTAGCAGATTGCCGTAATACGTTGATTAAAAAATTAAAGATTTAATGAAGGTATACCTCTTTTGTAGAATTGGCTCGGTTGTTTGGTGTACTATTTTTTACAGGGTTAAATTCATAATTATTTACAATTACAAAGCCTAATTACGTAAGTATAACGGCGGCGTAATTGTATGAATTTTGCTCTGAAGACTAGTAAAATTTAGGGCTTGAGGGCTTTTTAATGAAACTTAATCGGTTTAGAACAGTCATATCCGCACTGGCTGTAGTCACGATATTTAATCTGGTCAGCGATACCAAGCCTGCTGCTGCTTTTGGTCTGGTTGGTCTAACTGACAACAACAATCTAGTTCTTTTTGACTCCAATAATCCCACCGCTACTACCAGTGTCTCAATCACTGGGGTCGATGGTCGTGTGTTGGGCATTGACACTCGTCCAGCTAACAATCTAACCTACGGTGTGACGAGTGACAAAATTTACACCATTAACCCGTTTACTGGTGCTGCTACTTTTGTAAGTCAACTCTCCACTGCTTTCACCGGAGGGTTTGTTTCTGGAGTGGACTTCAACCCAGTACCTAATCTCTTACGGGTTGTTGGAGGCAATGGTCAGAACTTCCGTATCAATGTGGATACTGGTGTGGTGAATGTTGATGGAACACTGAACCCTGGAAACCCCAACATTACTGCTGCAGCGTATACCAATGCGGATAATGACCCAGCCACCGGAACTACGCTATACGACATTGACTACATCAGCGACGCATTATTTATACAGAACCCGCCAAATGCTGGCACTTTAGAAAGGGTAGGTTCTCTCGGTATCGACATCGACTCAAGAGGAGGGTTCGACATCTTCACACAAAATGGAGTGAATACTGCGGTTGCGGCACTGACTCCAGTCAATTCAACTGGCTCTAATCTATACAACATCAACTTGTCTACAGGTGCTGCTACGCAAATAGGCACCATCGGCGATGGTAGTAGCAAAATTGTAGGAGTGACAGCTCAGCCTGTCCCTGAACCTACTACTGTCCTTGGCTCTTTAGCCGCTGGTGGTATGCTTGCTCTATTACGTCGCTGCCGTCGTCGTCTGAAGTCGCTCATTTAGTCAGACTTTACTTGAAAGTTTACAATAGACAATCAAGGCGAGCTTGATGGGTAGCACTCAAAGGTAATCTAAACAAATAACTTTTGTTAAGCGAATAACCAGAAGCGCATCTACCCCATAACCGAAAAATATTCTACAAATCAATAGCCCATATTTTCAAACGACTAATCACGATACTCATTCTGAAAAAAGTTCACAAGCCAGTCTTTCACGCTGCGTGTTGCGCGGCAGTCGTCTTCGTTGTAACGTTGGATAATTTCCAGTAAAGAGCGATCGCCTGTTTTTAACCACTCATCATACCAGTAAATACATTTAGCACCGCTCGCTTCTGGATCACGCCACTTAAACCCCAACCATCGAGCAATTGCTTTTAAAGCATAACTTTCTACAGGTAACGCTACGTTTTGCGTTAATACTTCATACACATCCACAAATCGTCTGAGTACAGGTAATACAGAAGTGTACGGAGTGTGATACTGCTTTGCAAGTCGTTTGACTGTATCAAATTCGTAGACACAAAAATGATAAATTGGTGCATCTGGATATTGCCAAACCAAATCCAGAAATTGCTGCCAAATAAATTTTTCTTCTTCTTTTGTTTCTGCCAAAAAAGAATAAAACTGTTCTGTGTTGGCTTGCCTATCAACAACCAAAACTCCCAAAAGGTAATCTAAATTCAAGTCTGGTTGCGCCTCAATATCAAAATATATCTCTACAGGAGCTGTAAATACGATATCGTCCCTATAATGATTTACCTGTGTAGCATCACAAGCAGTGTTTGTCGCTTTGTCGAGGCAAACAGCAGTGTTAATAGTGCCATCTACAAGATATTGTTGCTTTGATGATAGGTATGGTATAATAAATGGACGATTTTCTAGAATCGATTGCGCTTGCAATATCAGCTTGGGTGCTACTGTACTGTCGAAACCAGGTAGGTTTTCCAGTTCAGTGGCGCGAGTAGTCGCTAAAGATTCTACTGTTGTTATATCTAACGCTTGCAGTTGTTTGTAGCGAACAGGTGTCACTCCTGGTAACAAAGAGAGGTGTCTCTGAGATTGAGCGACTCCATAACAATGACTGTACCAAGGGCAAAGACTACAGCGCTGACGAGAAATGAAGACTTCCGGCGCTTCCTGTGTTTCCAAAGTTTCAATACTCTCGTGCAGGATGCGGTGCATTTGTGGCATCCATTTCGACATATCCACAGGATAATTCGCCTCTTTACCACGCAACATTAGCCAAGCTGTTTCCAAGTCAACTTGTTGCACCGTCGCCAACACATAGGCGTGAAATGCTGCTATAACCTGATATTCCTGTTTAGGACGCTTACCCAGTTCAATGCTTACTGGAACATACATCCAATCTCCAAAGCGCGATCGCCCTCTTTGTTTCAGGAGAAGATCTGGACGGCTTAATAGTGTGTGTCTTTCAGAATAACTTGCTAACAGCACTCCTTGATGAATGCACTCTACTCCCTGCTGCATCAACTCGAAAGTCGCTGCTGTTCCTGCTTTCCAATCTCTGTGTCGATATTGTGGTTCTTGATATGTAAACTGTTTCAAAACACTCATGTGATGAGCAATTTTGTCTTGGTACAGTTTCAGCAGCAAATCATTAGCAGCATCTAGCCGACTTTTGTCACCATGAATGTCTAAAAAAGGTCGGCGCTTGCAGCGTTGGTATTGCAGCAGTAGTTCAGCATTAATTAACATTCTTTTAAGGTAACAAGAATTCGCACGTTCTGGCAGTGATCCAAATAACTAAAGTCAATGTTACCTAACACCCTTTTTGGGAAAGTGGGGAAAGTCCACAAGTGAAGGAGAGTAGGAAAAGTAGGAAAAGTAGGAAAAGTAGGGGGAGAATAACTAAATATCTAGTGACTAAAGATGAATGCTCGATGACTAGTATTTCCGCATCACTAACCAAGTTGCATCAGTACCGACAGCTATTTCCAGCTTTGGCAAATAAGACGTATTTTAATTATGGCGGTCAAGGACCAATGCCACAAACCGCTTTGGATGCTATTTCTCATGCGCAAGCTTATATCCAGCAAATAGGTCCTTTTGGTAATGAAGTTGGTCGTTGGGTTGGACAAGAAGTGAAAGCTGCTAGAGTGGCGATCGCCTCTGAGTTAAATGTCCCAGCAGAAACAATCACTTTAACTGAGGATGTGACTGTTGGCTGTAATATTGCCATGTGGGGTCTTGATTGGCAGCCAGGCGACCACATTCTGCTCAGCGACTGCGAACATCCTGGTATCATCGCAACAGCCCAGGAAATCGGGCGTAGGTTTGCTGTTGAACTGAGTACCTGTCCCTTAATGGCAACTTTAAACGAAGGGAACCCCGTTGAAGTCATCACCCAACATTTGCGTCCAAAGACTCGCCTTGTGATCTTAAGTCACGTTCTTTGGAATACAGGTCAAGTTTTGCCTATTGACAAAATAGCTGAAATATGCAGAGATAACTCTATCAAACTTTTGATAGATGCCGCTCAGTCCGTCGGCTTATTGCCTTTAAACTTAACAGAATTAGGAGCCGATTTTTACGCCTTTACCGGTCATAAATGGTTGTGTGGTCCTGAAGGTGTCGGAGGTTTATATGTACGACCAGAAGTACGAGACAGCCACAAACCTACGTTTATCGGTTGGCGCGGTATTATCCGTGATAGTCAAGGACAGCCTGTGGGTTGGCAACCAGATGGGCAACGCTATGAAGTAGCGACATCTCATTATCCACTGTACACAGGGTTAAGGGAGGCGATCGCTGTTCATCAGCAATGGGGTACACCAGAGGAACGTTACGAGCAAATTTGCCGTTACAGCGAATACTTATGGCAGCGGTTACAAGTGATATCCGAGGTCAAATGTTTACGAACTTCTCCACCAGAAAGTGGCTTAGTCTCGTTTCAACTCACAAATCAAAAACCTAACGCTAGCCGTGAACTCGTTGTCTTTTTAGAGTCACAAGGGTTATTTACTCGGACAATAGCCGATCCGGATTGCATACGTGCTTGTGTTCACTATTTTACTATAGAATCAGAAATCGACCAACTGGTTGAAGGAATTCAACGATTTTGTCAAATGTAGGTATTAGGTATACCCAAGCCTAATAATTAACAAATAGACTTCTTGCAAAAGTATGATTCATGGATATTTAGAACCGCAGATACACGGAGAAAAACACTAGTTATTTATCTGTGTCCATCTGGAGGACACTGCTGTGGGCGGGTTCCCCGACAGTCGCGCAAGTGTCCGTTGTCCATCTGTGGTTTTTTTTCATAAAATTGACTTTTGCAAGAGGTTTCATGAAAGTGCATCCTACGTCTTCACAACCAACAATTCATCATGACTCATCACTCCAATGGATAGACCAATTTTATACATAACCATCACCAATCACGGCTTTGGTCATGCAACTCGCGCCGCAGCAGTCGCCGCGACAATTCAAAAGTTATGTCCCCAAGTCCTGCTTATTATCGTCAGCACAGCTCCACGATGGTTGCTAGAGTGCTATATAGAAGGCGACTTTATCCACCGTCCCCGGGCGATGGATTTAGGTGTGGTGCAAGCAGATAGCTTGACAATGGATAAAGCAGCAACCTTAGAAAAATTACTTGAGATCAAGAAAAACCAAAATTCCATCATTGCTTCTGAAGTCAACTTTATCCGCCAAAATCGCGTTAATCTTATCTTGGCGGATATCCCCTTCCTTGCCAGCAAAATTGCCAAAGCAGCTGAGATACCTTGTTGGATGATGAGTAACTTTGGCTTTGACTTTATCTATCGCGATTGGGGTGATAGCTTTACAGAGGTCGCGGATTGGATAAGTGATTGTTACTCAAAGTGCGATCGCCTATTTCGTCTTCCTTTCCATGAACCGATGCAAGCCTTCAACAATATCACAGATGTAGGCTTAACAGGCGGTTCTCCTCGGTACTCTTGTGAAGAAGTCCGATCCACATGGGGAATCACAGCCCCAACAGAAAAGACTATCTTACTCACCTTTGGGGGCTTGGGTTTGCAGCAAATTCCTTACCATAATCTAAAGCAATTTCCAGATTGGCAATTTATCAGCTTTGATAAGTCTGCCCCCGATTTGCCAAATTTAGTGCCAGTCACTGACCACAAATACCGCCCTGTTGATTTTATGCCAATTTGTGCGCGAGTTCTTTCTAAACCGGGTTTCAGTACCTTTGCTGAAGCTACACGTCTGCAAGTACCAATTGTTTCAGTGACTCGCGATGAATTTGCAGAAGCTGCTTTTTTATTACAAGGTATTACGAATTATAACCAACATCAAATTCTTACCCCATCTGAATTTTTTCAGGGAACTTGGGATTTTCTCAACCAACCGCCCAACCAACCGAAGCAATCCCAACCTATTGCTAAGGATGGGAATGAAACCATAGCTCAAGCTGTGCTCAACTATTTGCATCTTTAAAAACTAAAGCCGTAAAATCAACAAGACAGCTTTTTAAGGGAAGCTACTTGCTAAGGAGGATAAGCTTTTTACAGCTTTAAGCCGTAATGCCTGGTGTAATCTAAGTATTTTTTATATTAATTTATTTATTTTAAAGTTTTGTCATGGAACAAAATTTATCTTCCCTGACTTTGAGCTTTGCCTCCCAAGATATACGTCGAGTCTTAGACAAACAAAGGGAAGAACGGCAAATTTTACTCACTCAAACGAATATCCTGTTTGTGGCAAATAGTGCATTGCTCAGCGTTCTTACTATCGCAAGGCTGCTTTCCGTCTTCAGCCTGTTTAGTATCATAGAAGTTATATTATTTTTGATAAACTTTACACTACTGATCAATGCTTTGCTACCACGGCAATTTGTCATTACTCCCAACCCAGAAAATGAAAAATTTTTGGAGGGTTATCTGGCAATGCCACCTGAAGAATATCAGTTACAGATGCTAGTTAATCAAGTAGAGACGTATAATGCTAACAAGCAACCTATCAACGATATCTCTCAGTCGTTATTTTATGCTGCTGGTGTAACTTGGGGAATTGCGTTGGTTGCGTTATCGCATGTAGTCGCTCTCTATTTTATACCTGATTTGCAGCAACATTTATGAATTCTTCCAAAAGTTCCAAAAGATTTAATGCTTCAGAATCTGATAATGGGTGTTTACGTTTGCCAAAGCCAGATGCAGCAAATATTACAGTTATAACCCCCAACTTACCCAATAAACCGATTCTTCCTTGGACTCACTTCGACTCTCCTTGGCTAGAGAGCGAAGAAAATCATCAAGAAGAAGGAAAAGAGGAGGATAAGAAGTCAACACTCGACACTGAAGAGTCCACAAACTCTGAACCAGAGACTGATGACTCATGATTGATGATTCATGAATAATGTTTAAATATGACGCACTACCAAAAGTTATTGAAGGTTTCCACCACTGGTAAATCTTTACATAACATTACCCAAAAAATTGAAGACGCAGTCGCCGAATCAAGAGTTGAGACAGGGCTGTGCGTTCTGTTTCTGCGCCATACCTCAGCCAGTTTGCTAATTCAAGAAAATGCCGATCCAGATGTACTCAAGGATTTAGCCAACTTTATGGCAAAAATCGTGCCAGAATCAGCCCAGTACATCCATGATGCTGAAGGTCCTGATGATATGCCAGCACATATTCGCACAGCTTTGACCCACACATCAGAAATTATTCCTATAAATAGAGGTCACTTAGTACTGGGAACTTGGCAAGGAATTTATATCTGGGAACATAGGCAAAGAAGCCACACTAGAGAATTGGTTGTTCACATTTCTGGTTCGTGAAAATACTTTTTTAGCTGAACTTTCGGGCGGTTTGAATCATATGAAGCAAAATCAGGAAATAACTCATCCTTTTCAACTTCTTGATGAAATCCTCGCCCTGCATACAGTCAGTTCTTTGTCACTCAATCCCCACAAAACCTTCACGACCAGTTTTGTAGAACTCGGAAATTCCATTGCTGAAAAAACTTGTGACATCCCACTGATAAATTCTTTAAGTGATACCTTGGAGCGTATGCTCGACGCCATGTTACACAACTTTCCAGAAAATATTTTCTGGGATTTTGATTTCATTGTCAGCAGTATGCTCAGACAGGCTTTGGTAGCAAAAGAGGGTGCTGTGTCTTTTTTACAATCTTTTGGGGATAAGATAGTGTCACTTATGGAATTGTTTGGTGGGCAATCCGAAATCCGCTTTCGCTACGTCCACGACTTTATATTTGGCTTTGTTTGGGCAAAATGGGTACAAGAAGAAGCCCACACTCGTGCTGTCATTGAACCTTTTAGTCTGACTTTTTTGGATTATTTAATCTTAAAAGGTAAAAAAATTATACAACTTATTCGTGTTGGGGATACCCGATATCATCAACTTTCGGAAAAATGTTATCGCAATCCCTTCTGCTTTTCCCGAGAACCAGAAGATGAATACCGCTTGCTGACTCATCTTGCAACACAACAACTTATTCCCGTGGCAGCATGGAATTGGAATGCTCAACCTATTTGGAACAAACCTTTCCATCAACTACGCGAACAATTATCATTAAAGCTTAATATTGCCCAATATAGTTAATATAGTTCAAAGTCAATAGTTTGTCGTTTCCTAAGAACCCCCTCCCCGCTTGCGGGGAGGGGATTGAGGGGTGGGGTGCAGTTTACGTGGGAATCATAAATAATTAGCCGGACATGATATGACTAATGACTAATGACTAATGACTAATAACTCATGAAAATTGCTGATTTCATAACCTGGTTTGAAAAATGGGCAAATCCAGCTTGGCAAGAAAGCTGGGATAATTGTGGCTGGCAAATTGAACCTGGTGTATTGCAGGAAGATGCGCGGGTATTAGTTTGTTTAACACCAACTTTGGCGGTGATGGAAGAAGCGATCGCCTTGCGCGATGTTGGTATTCCTGTGAATCTAATTTTCGCTCACCATCCTTTGATTTTCAGCCCACCCAAGTCTTTGCGTAGTGGCGACGCTATAGGCGACATGGCGCGGTTGGCTTTTACCCACAATGTTGGTATTTACAGCGCCCATACCAATTTCGACCAAGTGGAGGATGGGACAGCTGATGTTTTAGCTCAAATTCTACAACTCAAGGAAGTTTCTCCTGTCGTACCCACTCAACCAGGGTTAGGATATGGACGCGTTGGGAATTTAGAGCCATCTTTAAGTTTAAAAGAGTTACTCGCAACAATTCAAACTCGACTCGCTCCTTCTCATCTCGTTTCCTCCCCAGTAGCAAGTTTAGAACAGGCGATTTCTCGAGTTGCTGTTTTGGGTGGTTCGGGAGCTAGTTTTATCTCGGCGGTAGTAAAAACAGGTGCTCAAGCTTATTTGACTTCTGACTGTAAGTTCCATCAGTTTCAGGAAAGCCGCGATCGCAATCTGATTCTCATTGATGCTGGACATTACGCCACAGAACGCCCAGCGTGCGATCGTCTCGTGCAAAAGTTTCAGGATTTAAACTTAGACTGGGTACAGTTAAGCCAAAAGGATGAGGATTTCCGGTCGTTTTTTCAAAAATGACCCAGAAACTTTAAAGTAGAAATTTACAAATTATCTATCTTTTTTAAAAACTCTTTAAGAAAAAAACTCTTTTTTAACTTATCCTTAATGAAGGATTATTCTACGCTGCGCATTAAACCTATTGCTGGCTATACACGTGTGTTAACCATTTTGGTCAACTTAGGCGTTGTTACTCAGCCACAGAATGATGCTAAGAAATATAACTTTTTCTGATTCCATAAAATCCTAATTAGACCTCCAAAGAAATATATAGCGGTTCTCCTAACAATTACATACACCACCACGAAAAATGTGAAAGTGCATCCACTTTCATTACAGCCGTGTATTGCACGCAACCGAGAAGTGCTATATGAGGATTCAAATCAGAAATAGCCTATTTCATACTTCCATTCTGAAACGCCACTTGGACTAATGTAGTTAGCACTTTACTCCTTTATTCCCCAAAGGAGTGGATCGTGGTAGAACCTTGAAATTTTCGGTTCGTTTGTATCTACCTACTAAATTTTGCTTTTCAATCAACTTTTTCAATGTCAAAACTAGCCAGTAAGTTTTCACCAGGGAGAATGCGCCAGATTTGGAACGATCAAAAATATTTGTGAATGAAAGGAAGTCAATTGTATGTCACAAAAAACAGGCAATCTTTTTCCAGAACAACCCCGGGTATTACTGGTATCGATGCGTAATTTGAAATTACATGTTTCTCGTTCTGCACCTTATGAGTTTGAGGATATCATTTGTGGTTGTGATACAGTTGATTTAATAACACCAACCTTCAATTCTAATCTTTTTAAATTAACGAATAAAATAGCAAATCAAGCAGCAACAATACTAAAGAATGGCGTTTTATTTTCATCATTAGTTAATTCTAAATATCAGGTAGATAAAGAATATGATTTATTTTTCTTTTTCTGCCAGTCAATTCAAGACATTCTAGCCCTCAATTCTATCAAAGGTTGGCGTGATAAGTGCCGCTACGCCGTTTGTTGGTTAGATGAAATTTGGCTTAAAGATATTGATAATTGGCAAGTTCAACTACGACTTTTGAAAAATTTCGATCATATTTTCATGAACTTTAGTTCTAGTGTGGGTCAGGTTGCTGATATTGTCCAGCGTCCCTGTCACTCTATCGCATATGGAGTTGATACTGTCAATTTCTGCCCTTATCCACGTGACCTTTCTCGCTGTATTGATGTCTTAAGTATTGGACGCCGTTCACTAGTTACTCACGAAGCTTTACTAAAACATACTGAACAGGAAAATCTCTTTTATATCTACGACACTATCAGAGATTTATACATGGCAGACTACAGATATCATCGAAGTCTTTATACAAATTTTGTCAAGAGAAGCAGTTATATGATAGTCAATAAAGCAAAATTTGATTTAATTGGTCAAAGAAACCCTCAAGAGGAAGTAGGTCCACGCTTTTTTGAAGGTGCAGCTGGAGGAACAATAATGCTAGGTGTTCCTCCCAAATGCGAGGCTTTTAACAACAACTTTGACTGGTCAAATGCTGTCATTGAAATCCCTTTCGATTCCCCAGATATATCTAATATCATTGCTGATTTAAATGCACAACCTGAACGTTTAGCAAAAATACGTCAAGACAACATTATTAACTCGCTTTTACGACATGACTGGGTTTATCGCTGGGAAACAATTTTGGCAAGAGTAGGGCTTGATGTCACACAAAAAATGTTAGAACGAAAAGCTTATCTCAACAAGTTAACTGAAATGATAACACCAGAAAATTGTGTTCAAAAACCTCAACTCGCTTTGGTGAATTAAGATACTGAATTGGGGACTGGGGATTAGGGACTGGGGATTGGGGACTGATAGGATTATGAACGGGGATTCAAACCCCGCCCAAATCCTGTAAGAACATCTTCCCAGTCCCCAGTCCCCAGTACCCAGTTCCACAGAAGGATGGTTCTGAGTTCTTTGTTGTTAATTTATCTACAAAGAAAAATTAAAAATTAAGAGTCACGAGTGGTGCAATTTTGTGAATTGCGATTCAAACAAAGGTACTGTGGGGCTTTCTCAGTATGTTCGCGCCACATGCGCCACAGTATCTTTTTTTATTGTTTTCAGTACAATATGAATTTTCTGTATAAATTCTATAATATTTTTCCGAAAACCACCGAATTCTGAAAAATCTTGTGTACTTTCATATCTATAAAAAGCAATGATAGTAAAGGAAAGACATCAAATAGATAAGGTACAGCTATGCCAAAATTGGAAACCATAATAGAAATAAACCAAATTTGCAATAAAATTTTCCAAACGCAAGACCAAAAGCTGACACGCTCAAAAGCGTTAGGCTTATGCAGTGTTGCTTAAGCTAACAAACGTGTAAAATCAAGCAAAAAATTAAGCTAAAAACCTTGAGCTGTTGTTGTTTAAAACCATGAAGGTTACAAGAGAATAAGCTAAGATCAAGTATATAGGGGGTAAAAGTAAAGCAGAGTCCCCAGACTTCCCAGCAATGCCAATGACTACAAGTAGTCAACTAAAACAACCGCAAGTAACGCCTGTTTTGGAGTATCATTTATTACAACATGGTTGGAAGAACTCACCAGCAACTCTTAACTTGGTCAGGACAAATCCGGAATTATGTGACTTCTATCAAGTCAACATTTTTTGAATGACCTCGACAGAGATTGAGTTGAACTGGTGCAGTAACCGGGAACTTTATGACCCAAAAAGCCCATATAACTGAAAACGACAAACAAGTCTTTGGCTTGGGTCAAGAAGGATACCTTGACTTTGTTCCGTTAACGAACTTGGAAAAGATGTCCTCTACTTGGGGCACAGCCCAGATGTTGACAGATTTAACTAACTATAAAAAGGCAGAAGCAGTAGATGCTACACCGCAAGATTTATCAATTGTGTTGCGATGGGCGGGAGGTATGCGTGTTCTTGCGGGACCAGCAACGCTGGATTGAACGCGCCCGCATCCTCGACATAGAGGGAGATTTAGTCACCCTACGTTATGAAACAGAAGAAGAAGATGAAGTTTGTTCTTGGGAGGAAATGGTTCGCCTTGAAAGCATTGGCGCTGTAACGCAAAAATTAGCTTCAGTGCCACGCGGTAACATAGAACCTCTCTTAACTGAAGAGTGTCCGGAAGCTGAACGCATCCGCAATCGTTTCACTGATTCAAATCCAGACTAATCAAAAATGAAGAGTGAAGAGTGAAGAATGAAGTTTCTTCGTTCTTCTCTTCTTCGTTTTTTTATCTTTTTTTAAGAGTCAGCAGTTTTGTCGCTATTACCTTCAAAGGCAGGGCAGTAACCTTCAAGAGTTACCTTGAAGTTATACAGTGGAGACGCGGGATTCCAACACCTCTGTCCTCTTTGATGTCGGCAGGTACCGCAGCAATCAACGTCTGACCAAATGAAGCGATCGCTATTTTGGTTAATCAATTCTCTTTGTGACAGCGCCCGCAATACCAATTCTTCTCCTTGCCACCGGGCTTCAATTAAACCTGTGTCGGCAAAGTGTCGCCAGCGAGGATCGGCAGTAATCGCATCAGGTAAGGTAATCGTGACTACAGTTCCTAATTCTGTAAGTTCCCCTTCATAATTGGTTTCCGGGGCAGCAGGTTGTATAAATGTTTCACCAATCGGCAGTTCCACCAATGTGCCAGCTGCTGGAGAATGGAGATGGTAGCGGTTTTGCAACTCTTCTAAGCTTGTCAGGTCTGCCAAGTAAGCAGGAGAACCATGGACGAAGATGACGTGCTGCGGTCGCAAATTATGAATGAGCTGGGTGGTTCCAGGACCGTCGCTATGTTGGGCGAGGAGATACGTTTCGACAGGACAAACGTTTGAGTATTCGTCGTTAATTTTTATATTGGTTTTTTCTGGTAAAAGGGTGAGCCAAGAACCAGTATGAGGTTGACAGTATTGTCGCAAGTCGGCTGTAAAATCAGTGAGAATAATACAAGAATTGGCAACCTCAGGGCGCTGGTCTGGTTCGATGCGACGCACGCGCGGACGTATCCGTTCATCCCAAAATAACGGTTGATGGCGGGCAAAGTTTTGGACTGAGGACGGGAGATTGGGTAGCAATTCCAGGTAAGCGTCGCATCCAATGGCAACAGTACCATCAACCCAAATATCTAAATCCCTTCCGGTGAAATGGTGATGACTGCGTAAAAGCATCAGCAGTTCTTGACCAAGCCCCAAAGTGGGCGTGGGGAGGATCACAGAGGAACCGTCAGCGATCGCTCGGTTAATTCTTTCGGCTAGTTGATTTTCTTGAGCCCGGCGGTGCGGATGGCGGGAAGTTCCATAACTCCCTTCAATAATCAGCACATCTAATTCTGTTCCCCGCAATTCTTCCAACCGCAAACCTTCTACCAACCGCGAGTTTGATAAAAAAAAGTCGCCTGTGTACAGTAGCCTGTAAGAGCGTTCTGGGGTAGTATACGTCAGGAGAATTGCCACAGCTCCTGGAAGATGACCGGCGGGAAATAATTCTGCTACCAAACCATCTTTGAATTCTATTGGCGATCGCAATGGCAGCGCTTGACAAAATGGCGCGACTTGTTCACCATGTTGATCAAGCCAATTTAGAGGCAGCAATTTGCTGGTCACTTCGCTAGCATATATTGGTAACTGTGGAAATGCCTTGTGCAGTGCTAGCAATCCTTTAGCATGATCTGGATGGGCGTGGCTCACCAAGACTAAATCTGCTGGTAGCGGCGAACTTCCTCGACGTGCGGGTTTTTTCAACCCCCTAACTAAAGGCGAAGTATCCACCAAACCACAATCAAGCAAGATGCGGTGTGGTCCCATCCGCACCAACAAGCACACGCCCTCATCGTCGTGGTGAACCCCAAAGGGCAAACATTCTAACCCAGTCGCCGCGTCCCCCATGTCAACCCCAGAGGATACCGACAGGCGATCGCTCATGCTCCCCTCCCCTCTAACTTCATCTCTATGGACATTTGTCCAATGCCAATTTCATAGCAGAGGACGCCTGCATACGCAAGCGTCCTTTCAACAAAAGCAGGTGTCCGTAAATGGCACAACCCGTGGATGGTTTTTCCTTCCGCACAGCGTCCATCGCCAGTTCAGTTATCGCTCTCCACACCATTGCAATGCTGATCTTAGTTTGGTTTACATGGACAAACCAAACTTTTGTAATATAAACAACTGAGTGATGAAGATTCTTCAAACTAGGGACTCTGGGCGGGTTTTCCAACCCAGGCAATTGGCGTACCTCAAGCGGGACTGATTGCTTTTGTAACTTCAATGGGCAGAGCCATTACCATGATAGTTGTCTGAATCGTAATATCCATTTTTCGTGCCAAAGAACAAGCACGAAACTGTGAAGACAATTGTTAATCCAGCTAAAATCAGCTTTACATCCATAAGTTTTTTGCCCTTTACGAAAGACTTTCTGATTTTAATAGACTGATGCGCGATGTCTGGAGAAATCACCTAAAATTTTTTACTATGCTTATGCTGATTCTGCAATAAGTAATCTTACTATAATAAATCGTATTTTAAAACTTTTTGCCGAAGCTGTCTATGGTCTTAGGAGAGATGACGACAATTCAAAATTTCAATCTTCTGTAAGGTGTCGGCAAATTTTCTCCTGGATTCTATACTCTTCTGGTGTAAACAAGCCAATTCCAACTCATCAATGTCTCGTGAGCGCGTAAATCACTGGTAAATTTCTCTGCGGTGTCCTATCTTATCGATAGTGATAATCCTTTCTTCACTGTTGAAATCATAAATGACTCGATAATCACCGGCTCTTAACTTATAAAAACCTGATAAATCACTTGTCAAAGGCTGAGGGGTAATTTGGTCAAAATTTTCAGCTAATCAGATAATTTTACTGATGATACGCTTGCGGACAACTAAAGTCAGTCTTTCTAGGCTAACAAGAGCCTCTGGCTCGTACTCAACCGAGTAACTCATCACGAATGACTTATGCCGAGTTTCTTATAAACTTCCTCAGCAGGAATACCGCGAACACCTGCTTGTCTTCGCTTTTTGGATTCTAGTAGTTGCTGCTTGACTTCTTCTCTAACTTCTTCACCTTCGTCAGGATCAGAGAAAAACTCTTCTAAAACTTCTTCCAAAGTTTGCCGAATCAAGACTTTCAGTTCATTAACTGTCATATCTTTGACTTGCATTTCTACCCCCTAGTGTTTGTGGTTGCTAATCGTAGCTTGCTTGTTTTGCCAAGATGAACTGCCATCTAAACCCTAACACCTGCCTGTTCTTCAAGCCAACCGACAAAATTTCTTGATCACATTCAAAAGGCTGGCGTCTCGCCAGCCCCACAGCCAACAAATAATTGTTAAAATTTGTAACTCAAAACTTGAATTGCACCATTATCTGGTAATTTACCAGAGCTAACAGTGATTGTGTCACTATTGCTACGCCGTACTGTCATTCCATTCATTACGCTCAGGAAGTCATCCAAGGGCGAAATATCGCAATTAGCAGTGTCAGCAGCTTGTGTACGGTAATGGGTAGGAATAATGAGCTTGGGATTGAGGGTTTGAATTGCCTGTTTAGCTTCTTGAGGATTATAAGCTTTTGGACCGCCTCCCACAGGGACTAACGCCACATCAGGACGCCCCATCAGAATTTTTTGCTCAATCGAAATGGGTGCGGCTGCTCCTCCTAAATGAAGGATGCTAATTCCCCCTTGCTTCCAAAGCCAAGCGGTATTTATACCAAACTGCTTACCACCTTTGCGGTCATGGTTTATGGCAATTCCCTGGAACTTAATGCCATTAAACTCGTAAGCTCCAGGTTCGTAAATAAGCTTGGGATTTCCTACAAGGTCTTCTACAGCACCTTCATCCAGTAGCTGGCTGCTAATCAGCACTAAATCAGCCGCAACTTTTGGCGCACGATAACCAGCGGTACAGCCAATTGTCCGAAAGGGATTTGTGAGAATTTTGACTCCGCCACCAGTAAACAGAAAGCTAGTATGGCCCAACCACTGAATTGATAATGAACCGCCAGATTGGGCATTCACTTGAAGGTCGGAACCCAAGCTAGTAACCAACGTTGTTACTAATCCCGCCCCTGCATAACCCAATAACTGTCGTCGTTTCATGGATTCTTCTCTCGAGACTGCAATTGTTCCAAAAAGTTTCGCAATAGCTGCTTCCCTGAAGTTGTCAGGACACTCTCTGGGTGAAATTGGACGCCTTGAATGTGAGGATAGTTCCGGTGTCGCACTCCCATAATTGTGCCATCCTCAAGCGATGCAGTTATTTCCAGCACATCTGGACAAGTATCGCCCTCAATCACTAAACTATGATACCTGGTTGCGGTCATCGGATTTTCTAAGTTGCTGAAGACTCCTACGCCTGTGTGATATATCGGTGAAGTTTTGCCGTGCATCAACTCTGGCGCAGAAATGATTTTACCGCCAAACACTTGACCGATACTTTGATGCCCCAAGCAAACGCCTAAAATTGGCACGCTTGATCCAAGGCGAGAAATCACATCTAGGGAAATTCCTGCATCTTCTGGGCGACCAGGTCCTGGAGAAATCACAACTCCATCTGGCTGTAGCGCACGAATTTCATCTATGGTGATTTTGTCGTTACGAAAAACCTTAATATCAGTTGCTACTGGGAACTCAGCCGCCAATTCTCCCAGATACTGGACTAAATTATAGGTAAAGCTGTCGTAATTATCGATTATTATAAGCAAAGTTAATTTCTCCTAGTTACCAATCAGATAATTGTGATTGACTGTCACCAGAAGATTTTAATCGCTGTTTAAGTCATTTTGATACAGACACGATAACTCGTATCCACTAAATTTAAAAAATCGTTATAAAGTTTAAGTGCGCCCTGTCTATAGCCGCCCAAATGGCATCTCCAGCATTCAGCACTCAAGAATGCACAGCCGAGAACACTAAAGCGAACAGGGGAGGAAGTAAGAGTGTCGCAGCGACTAGCACCGCGACCATTGCTGAGACAAGCACAGCACCTGCGGCACAGTCTTTGGCAATTTTTGCCAACTCATGGTAGGTCTGCTTAACTGTGAGATCGACAATTGACTCGATCGCTGTATTCAGTAACTCCAACGCCAAAACTAAACCGCTCGTTATTCCAATAACCGATATTTCCACAGGCTTAAGATGTAAAAAAACGCTCAACCCAATAGCTAAAGCACCGACAACAACGTGAATGCGAAAATTGCGTTGAGTGAGAAAAGCGTAGCTAATTCCACACCAAGCATACTTAAAACTTACAAATAAATTAGAGGCTATTTGCCACGACAGCGGACGTTGCTTAGTAACAACTGTTTCTAAGCAGTTTGGCGCTGCTGGAGATGAAACTTTTGCTGGGGAGGAAACTTGTTGAGACATAGGCATAAAAATCAAACACCAAAGTGCGTCAGGAGGGGATTTTAGCGGATGTTAATAAATAAATGAACTTATTAGCTTTTTTTAACCACACAATCTTGGATATTAAATACAGAATAACACTTAAAAGGTAGTCAGCAAAGACTATTCAATGTCAATATCAATACCTATCGTCTTCAGTAAAATTACTTGCTGTTTTAGCATTTGGCTCAAACTTTCTTCGTCTGGATGATCCCAACCTAAAAGATGCAATAATCCATGAGCCGCTAACCAAGCTAGCTCTGTTGCCAAAGGGTGTTCCTGTTGTTGAGCTTGCTGCTGTGCTGTTTCGATTGAAATAACAATATCACCGAGATACAACGGTTCATCGGCTTCCATTTCTGGTAGCTGAGGCAATACCTCTAATGCCGCAAACGATAAAACGTCTGTGGGTTTATTTTGGTGACGATACTGGGCGTTCAGCGTTCGCATTTCAGCATCATCTGTTAAACGTAGTCCAACTTCATATTTTGGCGCTGGCGGAATACTCGGTTGTAATATTTCTAACCAGCACTCAAACCAGTTTTCCCAAGTTTCAGTTGCAATTTGGGCGTCCGTGTTACCAGGGCTTACAGCTTCCGGTTGGGACAACTGATAATAACAATCCTGTACATACACTTCAACTTGCACTTGTCTACAAAGTCTCCTAAGCTTACGTACGATGTCGTTAGCGAGTCAGGTAAGCAAGACCTACAAGGACTGCTAAAAGCCCTACAGTCGTCAGTACAAAATGCTTCACGGAGGTGCCACCCTTTTGCACCATGTTTCGCATTGCGAGTTTCACGTAGCTAGGTCGAGGTTCGGTAGAAGGAGAATCGCTCATAATATTTTGTAACAAACTCTTATAATAATGTAACAGTTCTTATAACATCAAGTTGCCATTCTGCCGGCTTTGGGGAAGGATGAGAGGGAGTGAGGGAGTGAGGGCGATGAGGGGAAATTCTTTACTTCCTCATCTGTTGCATCTCCCCCTAAACCTCATCTCCCTTGTTCAAAGTTACGCAGAAGCCTCTACCAGCTGATTTTCTTGACGGAGATAGGCTTGGATGAACATATCGATTTCGCCGTTCATCACATCCGCGATCGCAGTTGTTTCCGCAGCAGTTCGCAAATCCTTGACCATTTGGTAAGGATGAAAAACGTAGTTGCGGATTTGGTTTCCCCAAGAAGCTTCTACCATATCACCACGAATTTCCGCGATTTCTTTAGCGTGTTGCTCTTGAGCGATCACTAGCAGTTTTGCCTTCAAGCGGGCGAGGGCTTTTTCTTTGTTTTGTAATTGGCTGCGTTCTTCTGTACAACGCACAGCAATGCCAGTGGGAAGGTGAACAACTCGCACTGCGGTTTCTACTTTGTTAACGTTCTGTCCGCCCTTACCACCAGACCGAGTTGTGGTCACTTCCAAATCCTTCTCAGGAATTTCCAGTTGGATGGTGTTATCTATCTGGGGCATCACTTCCACGCCAGCAAAGCTGGTTTGCCGCTTCCCGTTGGCATTGAAAGGTGAAATCCGCACAAGGCGATGTGTACCTGTTTCTGAACGCAGGTAGCCGTAGGCATAGCGCCCAGTAATTTCTAAGGTAACAGATTTAATTCCTGCTTCATCTCCTTCGGAAAGCTCATTTAACTGAACTTTATAGCCGTGGTTTTCTCCCCAACGGGTGTACATCCGCAGCAGCATTTCCGCCCAGTCTTGAGCATCAGTCCCACCAGCACCTGCGTTGATTGTGAGTACAGCGCCCTTTTCGTCATAGGGACCAGAAAGCAACTGGAGTAACTCCCATTGGTCTAGTTCGTGGTTGAGCTTAGTGACAGTAGATTCGGCTTCTTGCAGTAGCCCTTCATCTGTTTCTAACTCCAACAGTTCTAACACTGCCCTCGTGTCTTCCAAAGAAGCTTTCCACTGGTGATACTGTTGCAGGTGTGCTTTCAGGTCGTTGAGTTCTTGCAGTATTTCCTGTGCTTTGGTTTGGTCATCCCACAGTTCTGGTTGGGCTGCTATTTGTTCCAGATCTTGAATTTTGGCAGAAAGTGCAGGGATGTCAAAGATAGTCCTGGGTTTTACCCAGGCGATGAGACAACGTTTCGACTTCGCGTTTGAGTTCTAAAACTTCCATACTACTTAATTGATATTGATAATGAGCGCTTTCAATGATATGCGATCGCTTCCTGTCTTTTTAATTTTACCTAATACTTTACCAAATACATACTTGTACGGCTTTTAATATGTAATAGTTTTTACATTATTTTTATTGATTCTTTACAGGCGTTTCTCAGAAGAACGCAGTACCCATACCATTTCTCTATCTCTATAAAGTTGAGCTTTATTCGACACCCCTGTAGTCCCCCCTGGAGGTGCAGGGGGTAATTATTAAGCGCATTGTTATAGAGAATTGGTACAGAACTGAGAATTTACAATTCCCTCATAGTTCCTAGTAACATGGTCAAGCAAGCATACCCGGATGAACCTGTGCAAAAGCGTGGGAGATTGGTTTTTGTAAAATCTTTAATAATTTCTATTAGGGATTGCAATACATACATTGAGATGGATCTGCGTTTTGCAATCCATCTGGGAAAAAGACTTCTTCAGAAAATCCACATTTTTTACATTTATAGATTGCTGTCAGAGTTAGCTCTGTTGGTAAGTTACAATACGCACACAGTAAGCCCTTTTTCCTTTGAACTAATTCAAAACCTGGACAGGAACAGTTAGGACAGGCATTATTTAGTTTTTTTACTAAATCCTGGGTAGCTTTTGCGATATTTTTCATCCTAGTTGGGTTATATAAAGCACGCATATCTGTTTCTATATAAACTTTGCCATCTTCGGAACTGTTTAAAGCAAATTCAATTGCTTCCACAAGTTGTTCTGTTGTCTTAATACCTTTGATAATTTCATTTTGACTTTTCGGTGAAGAACTCAACATGACGACTAGAGCATGTTCAGGAAAGCCAATTGTATCTGCAAAATCTTGTGCTTCTTGAAGACTTCCCACAATTTTCTGGCTGAAATTTGTTTCAATAGATAACTCTTGACCGACAATTTCTAGTTCATTCGTTTTATCTAATAAAAGGACGACTTCGCGATTACAAGGTATAAACGGGCTTATAGGGTGAGGACCAAATGTACCTTCGCTAGCTAATGCCAAAGTCTCACCCGTGGCATCCAGGGCTTTTTCTGCTTTTAGCCTTGCGGCTTCAATTTGGTTTCCTGTTCTTTTGACTTCTCTTGTAAATGTACCAAAACGGTCTGTATCAAAATCTTGCGGTACTACGACTTTTGTTCCTAGCTCTTGTTCAATAATTGGAGCAATTACCTTCTCTTTGTGATGCATAGTTGCTAGTACTGCTACTCGATTAACAAATAGCGGATGTTGTTTCATATCCCTTTGCATTTCCGTATTTGAGTTCAACATACAGCACTTGATAGCAGCTTTGGCAGTCCTCTACAAGTTACCTATATTTATACGCAAAATCTAATAGTTGCTATAAATGGAATTCTATGAACACCTATTTATGAAAAGAATTGGATATTAAGCAATACACTTTTGTCAAGGATAGCTGGGGGCAAAGAAACCCGGTTTTGCACAAGTTACGAGGTTTCTAGGCTAATGCTTATCTGAACTGTAAGTAAGTCGCGGCGATAAAACCAATGTATGTTTAGTTTTGTAAAAACTGTGGAATGACTTATTTTTACGGTATTCGTTAAATTTACATTTCGTTACACAGAGAAAAATTTTAACGCCGATTTACTTATTGGCATATGAAGAGTATCATCAATTATATTCAATAGTTATTATCAACTTGTCTTGATGAATAAGTTTTATTAAATGATGGTAAGCAAGTCAATAAGCATTTGCTTATAGTAGCTATATAATATTTTTTTAACAATTGCGTTGAGAATTTAACAATTTCTTTTGAAAAGGTGATAAATTTATCTACAACAGATGAGTTAAGTCACCCACAAGCTTCGAGTTGATGTAATTGAGGCTGTCATAGTTTTCACATTACATATACATAACCTTTTTTGATAGCAAGGAACACAATTGTTCTGTTGCCCTGATTGACATAGCTAAAAACAATTGCAATTAGCAACAAAAGAATTTATGGCTGAATTTTCTAATCAATTTTCTCGACGCAAATTTCTGTTAACAGCTGGAGCTTCTGCTGTAGGGTCTGTATTCCTTAAGGGGTGTTTAGGAAACCCCCCAGATACCGCGAACACAATTCAAGCACAACAAGTTGCTGCTATCAATATCAATCCAGCAGATAGACCGGAAACAACCACGGTCAAGCTAGGATATATCCCCATTGTTGAAGCTGCTCCGTTAATTATTGCGAAAGAAAAAGGCTTCTTTGCAAAGTACGGCATGAGCAATGTTGATATATCCAAGCAAGCCAACTGGGGTTCAGCAAGAGACAACATAGAAATTGGGGCTGCTGGAGGTGGAATTGATGGCGGTCAATGGCAGATGCCTATGCCTTATCTGATTTCTGAAGGACGCATCACCAAAGGCAACCGAAAAATTCCTATGTATGTCTTGGCTCAGCTCAATACCCAAGGCAATGGAATTGCGATCGCCAGCAAGCATTTGGGCAAGGGTATTGGCGTGCAAATTGCTGGCAAGGAAACCTTTTTTGCTCAACTAAAATCAGCAAACGCTGCATTCAAAGCTGCCCAAACCTTCCCAGGAGTGAATCAGGATTTTTGGATTCGCTACTGGTTAGCTGCATCGGGTGTTGATCCAGACAATGATCTTCAACTCCTAACAGTACCTGCAGCTCAGACAGTTGCAAATATGAAGACGGGGACGATGGATGCTTTTAGTACGGGTGACCCCTGGCCCTACCGGATTGTCAAAGATAAGATTGGCTTCATGGCGGCATTAACCGCAGAAATCTGGAAAAACCATCCAGAAGAATACTTGGCAATGAGGGCAGATTGGGTTGACAAACATCCAAAAGCGACCAAAGCAATATTGAAAGGTCTTATGGAAGCCCAGCAATGGTGTGACAACTTTGACAACAGAAAAGAACTCGTTCAAATCCTTGCAAGGCGAAGTTACTTCAACGTGCCTGAGGCAGTTCTTATGGACCCATTTATGGGTAAGTACGAGATGGGCGATGGTCGCACCATTAACGATAGAAAAATGGCATCTCTGTACTGGAAAGATGAAAAAGGTAGCGTCTCCTATCCCTACAAGAGCCATGACCTTTGGTTCTTAACAGAAAGTGTGCGCTGGGGCTTCTTACCAGTGGATACCCTAACAAATGCCAAAACCCTGATAGATAAAGTCAACCGCGAGGATTTGTGGAGAGAAGCCGCCAAAGAAATGGGCGTTGCTGCTGCTGATATTCCCACCAGTACATCCCGTGGAGTTGAAGAATTTTTTGATGGCATCAAGTTTGACCCAGAAAATCCCAAGGCTTACTTGCAGAGCCTCAAGATTAAAAAAGCGAAAGTTTAGTAATTTAGGCTCAATAATCACCTAATAAAAACACAAAATTTGAGGAGGACACTAACAATGGTAACGCTGCAAAGACGCTCTTCTGCAAATAGTTCTCAGAATGTTTGGTTATCTCGTCTGCAAAAGCAATATCCCGATCTGTTGCCTCCGCTTGCAGCACTCGCTATCTTTCTAGTTCTTTGGCAGTTGTTTTCTTGGACTCCTGGAGCAACACTACCAGGACCTATCCAGGTAGTGCAAGAAACGTGGATACTGATTTTGTATCCCTTTTATGACCGAGGCGGCATAGACAAAGGTTTATTTTGGCAGATTCTTGCAAGCTTACAACGGGTAGCGATTGGTTACTCATTAGCGGCAATTCTCGGAATTAGCTTGGGCATTGTGATTGGTACGAATAAAGTCATGTACAAGGCTTTAGATCCGATGATCCAATTATTCCGAACTGTACCGCCTCTAGCTTGGGTGCCAATTGCTCTTGCTGCTTTGCGTCAGAATGAACCATCTGCCTTGTTCGTCATTTTTATCACAGCAATTTGGCCCATTTTGATAAATACAGCAGTGGGCGTAAAGCAAATTCCCCAAGATTACAATAACGTAGCCAAAGTTCTACAACTTTCTCGTCGAGATTATTTCTTTAATATCCTCATACCCTCTGCTTTACCCTACATATTTACCGGCTTAAGAATTGCGATTGGATTGGCTTGGTTAGCAATTATTGCCGCAGAAATTATCATGTCCGGCATCGTAGGAATTGGCTTCTTTATCTGGGATGCCTATCAGAATAACAAAGTCAGTGAAATTATTTTGGCTCTCGTCTACATCGGTGTCGTAGGCTTGCTACTTGATAAAGCGATGCTTTGGGTACAGTCAAGAATTTTGCCAGAAGAACAGAAATAGGGAGTAGTTAGTGGTTAGTAGTTAGTAGTTAGTAGCTAATAGCTAATAGGAATTAACAACTACCAACTCTAGCAAACCGTGCAGAAATCGTGCATTTCTCTCTCCTTTTTTTCCTCTGTGTTCTCTGTCTTGAAAAGTTTGCTCTGTCGGGAAACCAACGCCAGTCACCAACGGCGGGAAACCCGCCTGCATGGCTAGCGCTCCTCCTGACAACTTTTCGCTGCGTCCTCTGCGGTTTATTAAATAAATCAGTTCACAAATTAAATAGGATTGCGATAACAACTACCAACTCACAAAGGACAAATAACAAATGAGCGTTTTTGTTGCCGTTGACCAAATTGATAAAGTCTTTTCCTTAACCGATGGTGGTAAATATATTGCCCTCAAAGGAATAGACCTCCAAATAAAAAAAGGAGAATTTGTTTCTCTGATTGGTCACTCCGGTTGTGGTAAATCTACCTTATTAAATATGATTGCCGGTCTGGATTTGCCAACTGAGGGTGTCGTGACTCTAGAAGGAAAAAAAATCACTAAACCTGGTCCAGACAGGATGGTGGTGTTCCAAAATTATTCTTTGTTGCCTTGGCGGACAGTACGACAAAATATTGCCCTTGCCGTAGACTCAGTTATGAATGAAGTGCCTGCGGGTGAACGCAAGGCAATTGTAGAACAGCATATCGATTTGGTGGGGTTGCGTCCTCATGCTGATAAACAGCCAGGAATGTTATCAGGTGGACAAAAACAGCGAGTGGCGATCGCTCGTGCCTTAGCAATTCGTCCGAAATTACTCTTGCTAGATGAACCGTTTGGTGCATTAGATGCACTGACGCGAGGCAACTTGCAAGAACAGTTGATGAAAATTTGTCAGGAAAACGAGGTCACTGCCGTGATGGTGACTCACGATGTCGATGAAGCAGTGCTGTTGTCCGACCGAATTGTGATGCTGACAAATGGACCAGAATCCAAGATTGGAGACATTTTGGAGGTGGATATTCCTCGTCCTCGCAAGCGGATGGAAGTAGTAGAACATCCTAGCTACTACAGTTTGCGGAGTGAGATGATTTACTTCCTGAATCAACAAAAACGGATTAAGAAACTCAGGGCAAGGAAAACAGCGGCGATCGCCCGTCACGGTTTAGAAAAAGTCAACCTCGAAATTGGTTTCCTCCCTCTCACAGCCTGCGCCCCTCTAGCTGTAGCTAAAGAGAAAGGCTTCTTTACCAAGTATGGTCTAGATGAAGTGTCCTTGGTGCGCGAATCCAGCTGGCGCGGAATTACCGATGGCATTACTGGCGGATATTTAGATGCTGCTCAAATGCCTGGTGGAATGCCAGTTTGGTTGACTGTGGGAGGACATGAGGGTCGCCCTGTGCCAGTTGTCAGCGCCCTGACACTCACCCGCAATGGTAATGCCATTACCCTAGATAAACGTTTTTATGACCAAGGGGTGTATACTCTAGCAGACTTCAAACAAGTGCTGCAACGGTCTGCAAATCAACGCCATACTCTGGGAATGGTTCATCCTTCCTCAATGCACAACATACTATTGCGTTACTGGTTAGCAGCCGGTGGTATTGACCCTGACCACGATGTTTCCCTCAAAACTATTCCTCCGGCTCAAATGGTCGCTGACCTGCAAGCAGGAAGTATTGACGGTTACTGTGTGGGCGAACCTTGGAACTTGCGAGCAGCGATAGAAGGTATTGGCTTTACCATCGCTACAGATTTAGAAATTTTGGAAGGACATCCAGGCAAAGTTCTAGGAGTCCGTGAAGATTGGGCAGCAGCATATCCCAACACCCATATAGCCCTCGTCAAAGCCTTATTGGAAGCTTGTCAATTCTGCGCTGATGAGAGAAACTCTCAAGAAGTCCGTGAAATTTTATCTCGGCGGGAGTATGTCAGTACTAATGAGGAATACATCCAACTTGGCGATCCAAACTCCTATGCTTGTAGCCTAGAACAACCAATGCGACAGTATGCCCATCATCTGTTTTTCGGAGATGGCGTTAATCGTCCCAGCCGCACGGAACATTTGTGGATGATGACCCAAATGGCACGTTGGGGCGATATCCCCTTCCCCCGGAACTGGTTAGAAATCCTCGAACGAGTTTGTCGAGTCAATGTGTTCAGTACCGCAGCACGAGAACTAGGTCTACTTGATATCAAGTATCATCGCGGTCCGATCCAGTTGTTCGATGGCTCTGTGTTTAATGCTGATGACCCCATTGCCTATCTCAATAGTTTGCATATTAAACGCAATGTTTCAGTGGCAGAAGTTGTGATAGACTCACGTCCTTCAGTCGCTGCGTAAGAATTTTAGATTTTGGATTGGGGATACTGGTGTGCCTAATGCGGAAATTCCACGAGTAACCCGATTATCCAAAATCTAGGCGTTGCTGAATCAGAATATGAACTGCCAAAATTACCTTTCTTTTCTTTGTACCTTTGCGCCTCTGCGACGCCAGTCGCCTACGGAGGGAAACCCTCCTGCAGCGCTGGCTCGCCTCTGCGCGAGACAAATTCATATTTTCAATCAGCAACGCCAAAATCTGAAAACTATGGATCAACGAATAATTAACAGACGCACTGTTTGAAGCATCACCACATTCTTAAACCAAAATCAAAAATCCAAAAGAAATATGCACAACCGCACTTTGACTTACACTGAACCATCAAGAGAGTCTACAACACGTAGCCGTTCCAATCCTTTCTTGCTCATTGAAGAAGTTTCTAAAATCTATCCTACGCCAAAAGGTCCTTTTACAGTACTACAAGGCGTTAACCTCACAGTGAATGAAGGCGAGTTTATCTGCGTCATAGGTCACTCGGGTTGTGGCAAATCAACACTGCTGAACATGGTTGCAGGGTTTACCAAGCCAACCCATGGAAATGTATTGCTCGGCTCCAAACCCATCACCCAACCAGGTCCAGACCGGATGATGGTTTTCCAGAACTACGCTTTGTTGCCTTGGCTGACTGCTTTTGAAAACATTTACTTGGCTCTTAATGCCGTCTTCCCGAATAAAACAAGGGCAGAGAAGTCAGCCATTGCACGCGAACATCTAGCACTGGTAGGACTTACAGAAGCCGCCGACAAAAAGCCGACACAAATATCTGGGGGGATGAAACAACGGGTTGCTATTGCAAGAGCTTTGGCGATTCGTCCGGAAGTTTTGATCTTAGATGAACCTTTTGGAGCGTTAGATGCGATTACCAAAGAAGAATTACAGGAAGAATTATTGAAAATTTGGAACGAACGGCGATGCACAGTGTTGATGATTACTCACGACATTGATGAAGCGCTATTCCTAGCAGACCGTTTGGTAATGATGACTAATGGACCTGCTGCTAAAATCGGTGAAATCTTAAACATTCCTTTCCCTCGTCCCCGCGATCGCGCTCGGATTATGGAAGATCCAGAATACTACAAACTGCGGAACCACGCCCTTGATTTCCTCTACCACCGCTTTGCTCATGACGAATAGAAACTGACACCTCGTTGCCCATAAGCTGAAAGCCTGGGGCGCAAAGCCTTGCGCCCTTACCCAGGTATGAGTTTTTTCTGACTTTGCCCTTTAGCGAGGACAAAGCGCTTTTGCGTTTTATAGCGGTTTGCATTTGCATTCTCTATCGTAAATAAAAGAAATTTATAGCTTATTGATATTGCTATTTAAGTAAATTATGCATATATTTCTTTACAGAAGCTGAGAAAAGTTAATGTAGCAATCCAAATCATATTGAATAGCACAGGAGGCTCCTGATGATAGCACTTGCTGAACGCGAGCAACGCAGGTTAACGATGCAGTCTGTGGAAATTACCTCTGGTACAACAGCAATCCGTTGCTTGGACTGGGACCGCGATCGCTTCGATATTGAATTCGGACTCCAAAATGGCACGACCTACAACTCATTTTTGATACAGAGTGAAAAAACAGCTTTAATTGATACTTCCCATGAAAAGTTTCGCCAACAGTACTTAGATACTGTGTTGGGACTGATTGACCCACAAAAGCTGGATTATCTCATTGTTAGCCATACTGAACCAGACCACAGCGGATTGGTCAAAGATATACTGGCGTTGGCTCCTCAGGTTACTGTTGTCGGTTCTAAGGTGGCAATCCAGTTTCTAGAAAATTGGGTACATCAGCCGTTTAAGCAACAGATTGTGAAAAATGGCGATCGCTTAGATTTAGGCAACGGACACGTCCTGGAATTTGTGATTGCACCTAATCTGCATTGGCCTGACACAATATTCACTTATGATGCCAAAACGCAAATTTTATATACCTGTGATGCGTTTGGTATGCACTATTGTGACGACCATACTTTTGATGAAGATTTAGACCTGATCGAAGAAGATTACCAGTACTATTACGACTGCCTGATGAGACCAAATGCTCGCTCAGTGTTGTCTGCTCTCAAGCGGATGAATGAGTTGCCAGTTGCAACCATTGCCACAGGTCACGGTCCTCTACTTCATCACAATGTTACTGAACTGGTAGGTCGCTATCGTCAGTGGAGTCAAGAGCAAGCAAAGGCAGAAACAACAGTTGCCGTCTTTTATGTGTCTGATTACGGATATAGCGACCGTCTTTCTCAAGCTATTGCCCACGGCATCACGAAAACGGGTGTGGCAGTAGAAATGATGGATTTGAAGTCGGCTGATCCTCAGGATGTCAGAGAACTGGTAAGCATTGCTAGTGGGCTGGTGATTGGCACTCCACCAATCACAGGACTAACTGCTGTTACTGCTCAGACTGCCATCAGCACTATCCTCGCTGCTGCCAAAGCCAAGCAGTCTGTCGGTGTGTTTGAGTCTGGTGGTAGGGATAGTGAATCGGTTTATTTACTGCTGAATAAGTTCCAAGACTTAGGGCTAAGCCCCGCCTTCTCACCAATTGTGCTTAAGGAAACGCCAAGTGATACCACATATTATTTATGTGAAGAAGCTGGAACAGACATGGGGCAATGGTTGTCGCGCGATCGCAGTATCAAGCAAATCAAAGCTCTCAATTCAGAACTTGAAAAAGCCTTAGGACGATTGAGTAGTGGGCTGTACATTCTCACTGCTCATAAGGGCAATTTCAGCAGTGCGATGTTAGCTTCCTGGGTAGCGCAAGCTAGTTTCAAACCCTTAGGTCTAACAGTTGTAGTAGCTAAAGACCGTGCAATTGAATCTTTGCTGCAAGTCGGTGATCACTTTGTTCTTAATGTTTTAGAAGAAGGCAACTATCAGGGATTGATGAAGCACTTCCTCCAGCGCTTTCCTCCTGGTGCTGACCGTTTTGAAGGAGTCAAGACTTACCTGGCGAACAATAATTGTCCGATTTTGGCAGATGCTCTTGCCTATTTGGAATGCGAAGTCAAAAGCCGTCTGGATTGTGGTGACCACTGGACTATTTACAGCACTGTCTCTGTCGGTCGCGTCTCTAAACCTGATGCTCTGACTGCTGTTCACCATCGCAAAGTTGGGAATCACTACTAGAGAGAAGTCAAAAGTCAGAACTCAGGAGTTACAAGGAATATGCCAGACATAAAACTACGCGATGTTCAGATCGCCTCGATTGGTACTGACACGACTGTGTTGCGATCGCGCACTTGGGATAGACTCAAATTTGAAGTCGAATACTCGCTCCAAAAAGGAACGACTGCCAACTCCTACCTAATTCAAGCTGAGAAAAAAGCCATTTTAGACCCTCCGGGAGAGTCGTTTACAGAAATTTACCTACGCGAATTACAACAACACCTTGATTTAAGACATCTCGACTACGTCATTTTGGGTCATGTCAACCCAAATCGCTGTGTAACATTAAAGGCATTGCTAGAGTTAGCCCCTCAAATTACCTTTATCTGCTCTAAGGCAGGTGCAGTTGCCCTGCGTAGTGCCTTTCCAGAACGAGAGTTAAAAATAAGTGTTGTCAGAGGCGAAGAAGTTCTGGATTTAGGTCAAGGTCATAAACTACAATTTATTGCTGTCCCCAGCGCACGTTGGCCTGACGAGCTTTATACTTACGACCCTCAAACTCGGATTTTGTTTACCGATAAGCTTTTCGGTACTCATATCTGTGGGGATGAAGTTTTTGATGAAGGTTGGAAACGCTTAGACGAAGACCGACGGCACTACTATGATTGCCTTCATGCTGCTCAGTTTCGCCAGGTGGAAATAGCACTTGACAAATTTGCTCGTTTATCAGTCAATTTCTATGCCCCTGGTCACGGTCCCATCGTACGCTATAGCAAAAGCCGACTCACCCATGACTATCGACAGTGGAGTCAGCAGCAGAAGGATAAAGACTTGACAGTGGCACTGTTTTATGCGTCTGCGTACGGCAATACAGCAACTTTGGCACAGGCGATCGCCAAGGGTATTACCAAGGCAGACGTAGCTGTGGAATTAATTAACTGTGAATTTGCCAATCCGGCTGAAATTCAGGCAGTTGTAGAAAAGTGCGATGGATTTATCATCGGTTCTCCTACATTAGGGGGACATATGCCTACTCAAGTCCAAACTGCCTTGGGTATTGTGCTTTCAACTGCTGCTAAAAGCAAATTAGCAGGTGTCTTTGGTTCTTATGGCTGGAGTGGGGAAGCAGTTGATGAGGTTGAAAGCAAATTACAACAAGCAGGTTATCGGTTTGGCTTTGATACGATTCGCGTTAAGTTCAAACCCACTGATGTCATTCTTCAAGAATGTAAAGAAGCTGGCACTGATTTTGCTCAAGCCTTGAAAAAGGCGAAGAAAAGCCGCACTCCTCGACAAAGCGTCAGTGACTCCCAAATAGACCGAACTGAACAAGCGATGGGGCGAATTATTGGACCTTTGTGTGTGGTAACAGCCAAATGCAAAGAGGTCACAGGTGCAATGTTAGCCTCTTGGGTGACTCAATCTAGCTTCAATCCCCCAGGTTTAACAGTCGCAGTTGCCAAAGACCGTGCAATTGAATCTTTAATGCATACAGGGGACAAATTTGTCCTGAATATTTTGAAAGAAGGCATGAACCTGAGGCGGCACTTTCTTCAACCCTTTGCACCAGGGGAAAACCGCTTTGGTGGGTTGTCAATTCAAACAGCCCAAAATGATTGTCCCATCCTCAGCGATGCTCTCGCTTATTTGGAATGCACTGTTCATAGCCGAATGGACTGTGGTGATCACTGGGTTGTCTATGCCATAGTCAATAATGGTCAGATGCTACAGCCTGTAGGGATGACAGCAATGCATCAGCGCAAATCCGGTAGCCAGTATTAAGCAATTCACCCATTCAAAAACAAGAAACTCACTCCTTTTAGGCATCTTGCCTGTTGGCTATGTGCAAGCTTATTGGTGTGAAAGCTAAATTTTTCAACAATATTTTTCATAATTCAGTAGGAGCTTAAATGCAAGAGTCCCTTGAGAAGCCATCAACAAATCGATACGCATGGTTGAATCGGAATAGCCTTGTGCGTTGTCTGGAAGGTATCCAAGATTTACTTGTGATTTCTTTGTGTATTGGTCTATTCAGCTTCATGACAATTCAGCTGCGAGCCATGTTCTATTCGCTGCTACCTCCCCTGAATTTCCAAGTTGTCACATCAGATATTCTATTTCTGTTGATTTTAGTTGAGTTATTTCGACTGCTGATTATTTATTTACAAGAGCAACGAATATCTATTGGCGTAGCAGTAGAAGTATCTATCGTATCCGTTCTGCGAGAAGTGATTGTGCGGGGAGTGCTGGAAGCACACTGGAGCCAGATTTTAGCCTCTTGTGCCTTCTTGCTTGTTATGGCAGTATTACTAGTCGTTCGAGTTTGGTTACCACCAACCTTCAGTGGCATTGATCCTGAACGTCGTCTCTCTATGAGAAATAAGTTATTAACAGCAGAACAGGCATCTGAATCTACGCATTATATAGACTCTGAGGAAATTGCTTCTATCTTGGCAGAAAACAATAGTCGCTTAAGAAGCGAAAAGCCTATGATATAAGCTTTTTGAATTTTGAATGCGTGAATTCTGCCAAGCGGTACTAGTCTCGTGTCAGCAGTTGTACTGCGGTACGCCAAATCAGTCCAGCAACAATCAACGCTAAACCCACCAGCCAAATTTGCTGTTCTACCCAAAAGGCTAGAAACGCACAGGAAGCCAAGCCCGCCCAACCTATCCATTTAGGATAAAGCCGTTCCTCGGGTGGCAATTGCAGTGCTGCAAAGTTCGTAATTGCGTAATAAATCAAAACGTTAAAGGCACTGAATGACCATGTGGTTTTCACGTCTCCAATCAGAACCAAGCCTGCGATCGCAACTCCCACAACCAGCACTGCCAAAACGGGTGTGCTTCCTGACTGATTCAATCTGGCAAACAACCGTGGTAAATCCCGGCGTCTTCCCATTGCCAGTACGACACGGGACAATCCCAAAATCAAGTTCAGTAGCACGCCTAACATGGCAGTCATCGCCCCAATCGCTACAACCAAACCAGCAGCAGGACCAGCAACATTACGAATCGCTACCTCAAGAGGTGCAGCTTGCGCTTGTTGAGTCACCTTACCCAAGACATCTGCTCCCACTGCCCCAATACCAACTGCTGCCACTGTTATATACAACAACATTGTCAGCAGCAGACAGACAATCATCGCTCTAGGAATAGTTTTTCGCGGTTCTTTTGCTTCCTCGCCCATTGTAGCGATCCGACCATAACCCGTGTAAGCTACAAACATTAGAGCGGTAGCATGGAGTACTGATGCGGCATTTCCTGAGAAGAAGGGTGTTAGATTTTCAGCACCGACGGTAACAGCACGCGGCAAACAGACAATGACAAATAAACCCAAAGAGAGCAATGTCACTGATACGATGATAATATTGACGAGGTTAGAGCGCCGAATTCCACTTAGGACAATCGCCGTAAAAACGATTACAGCAAAAAGAGCCGTGGGAACGAGTAAGCCACGCCCCATTAAATTGGTTGTGGTCAATAAGTAGCTGGCGAAACCTAAGGCAGCAGTGGCAGCAGATGCTGTTTTAGCTAAAAGAAACATCCAGCCAGCTGTAAAACCAAACCAAGGATTTAAATATTTGTACCCATATTCATATGTTCCACCACTCACGGCATGATTAGCAGCCAGTTGGGCGCTGTTCAGACCGTTGCAGGTAGCGACAAAAGCGGCAAGTGCTACGGCAACAATTACAGCTGGTCCAGCAATTCCAGCCGCAATACTTATGCTCACAAACACGCCAGTGCCAATAATTGACCCCAGCCCCATCATGGTTGCACCTAGCACTCCCAACTCTCGTTGTAGTTGGGGTGTTATTGTTTTACCTGACACAAGAAACCTCCTCGTGAGCTTGAGTTTCTTAGCTCTGGTTTTGATACGCTAATATTATCGTATATCGATATCGTTTTTCTATATAGAAAATGGCATAAGTCCTGTATGATCTGTTCAAAGCAAATACACAATTTCTAGCAACATACCGGGGTATTTATGGGTAACGCTAAAAAGGTCAGCGATGAACTCTACACAGCTGGGCAACCAACATCTGGGGATTTGCAACAAGCAGCTCAGGAGGGATTTAAATCTGTCGTCAATTTACGTTCTCCTGATGAAGCGGACTTTCTTTCGGATGAGCAGCAGCAGGTTGAAGCGGCGGGACTCAAATACGTCAATGTGCCGCTAAATCCCAAGAAGGCTGATGATGAATTGACAGCTAAGGTTCTCAAGGAGATTTCGGGCTTACCAACGCCAATTTTATTACATTGTGGTGCGGGGGCAAGAGCGGATGCGCTGGCTTTGATTGCTCTTGCCACCAACGAGGGGTTAAGCCGCGAGCAGATTTTGAAAAAAGCAGAGGAACTAGGAATTAACATCAATCAGCCCCACCTCAAGCAGTTTTTGGAAACTCAATGATCTTCAAATAATTCTCCAAACAACTCTCTGACCTTCTGTTTGGCATCTTCTAGAGCCTCTTTTCCCAAAGGCGTTGCTCGGTAAACTCGGCGCGAGTGCTTTCCTGAACGCTCCTCAGTTGAGTGTAGGTATCCCTTGCGTTCCAAGTCATGAAGCATGGGATAAAGAGTTCCTGGGCTAAGCTTGTACCCATGACGAGCTAACTCCTCAATGATGCCCAGACCGAATATCGGTTCGTGAACTGCATGATGAAGAATGTGAAGTCGAATTAGACCTGAGTAGAGTTCTTTGTGGTCCATTAAACTGAATTTTGAATTCTCGTTGCTTCAACGATAAAAAACCGTGGTTTTCAAGGTCAAACCACGGCTTATTTTTTCGTCCAAAAAATCTTGCCAATAAATCTTAAATGTTCTTAATCGCGACTGTTAAGAGCAATAAGCAATCGCAAAATAAAAACAAACAAATTGATGTAGGTCAAGTACATCGATAAAGCCGCAGGCAAGTATTGGTCATTGCGGTAGGTGCGTGGCAGGATGTAAAAGTCAACCACAGATGCACCCACAAAGAGAAACACGCCCAGACCGGAGATGGCAATTTCTAACCAATTTGGCGTGTAAACACCAAATGCACTGAACAAAAGTTGTAGAACCAGTACGGCAACTAGGGCAATTACCCCTAAATTAATCGTTTTGGTCAATGCCATACCGTCTTGCTCAGAGAGATTTGAGCCAATTTGACGGGCGGCAATAAACGTAACACCACAACCGAGGGCAGCCAACCCAATACCTTGAATACCTACACCTTGAGTTCTCAGTGCCACAAGGATTAAACCACTCAGAGTGTACCCAGTCAGAAGGCTGTAGGTTGCCAATAGAGGCAGTGCAACTTTGTTGTTGCCTTTTTCGGCAACGTTCTGAGCAACAAAGAACAAAATCAACTGTACGACGATCGCACCAAAGAAGGTGGGTAAGAATAGCCCGGGGTTGCTACGGAGAACACCCAGTCCGCCGTAACTTCCCAGTGCCGTTAGCACCAGCCCACCGCCTACATACGGCAAGGCGTTGGCAATCACATTGGGACCTACGAGGGCTTGAGTTTTAGCCTGACGAAATGCGTCACGGAAGTTGCTGGTATTGCTCATGTTTTACAAATGGTTTTTAGTCAAGCATTGCTGTTATTCCCATTTTTACTGATAACTAGAGCTAGTGACCACAAAGATAGTGCTGAGTCCTAAGGGATTGCTCAGTAGGTCGGCACAAATAAAGTTAACAAGTCTTCAAAGCAGCGTCTCCGACAGAAGAAGGGTGTCATGAGCCATTGTAGAGACGCGCTGAATGAAAGCGTCTGTACATCTTTGGTTTCAGGCATTATGACTTTCGCTCTTGTTGGATCTGTTTATTCCTAACCTACCTACTTATGTAGCACTCAGTACTCTGAAATGTACATTTTATAATCTCAAACCAACAAAAATTTCTAGAAAAAGTAACCGTGGAAATGCTGAATTTTTGGGAAAGAATCCTTATAAGTTCAGTGAAAAAACGAATTGTGTCCTTAAGCGTTCCTAAGGAAAATAATGACAGCTTTGATAAAGTTTAGGCAACTCCATTTTTTTTAGAAAAGGAGTTTATATGACAGCAACTCAGTTTTCTATCCAATGTGATGGTATGGAGTTATTACGGTTATACCATCAAAATCCTTGTATTAAAATTCGTAATAAACTTGTACAATTACATACTGGCTTAGTACGAAAGATGGCTCATAAATTCAGCCATCAATGTAATGAGCCATATGAAGATTTAGAGCAAATTGGTTATTTTGGTTTAATAAGAGCAATTGAGCGCTTTGATCCAAAACAAGGATATGCTTTTAGTTCGTTTGCTATACCCTATATTCGGGGTGAAATGCTGCACTTTTTACGCGATCGCGGTACCCTATTAAAGATTCCTCGCCGTTGGCAAGAACTCTATAATGAGGGGCAAAGAGTTCGCAAAGAATTGGCAAGCACTTTAGGTCGTCTTCCCAAGGATTCAGAAATTGCAAGCGTTCTCAAGGTATCTGTGCAAGAATGGCAAGAAACCAAATTAGCTGTTCAAAACCGTATGCCTTTGAGTTTGGATGCTACCATAGTCCAAAACATTGATTGCCAAATAACCTTAGGTGAAGCACTTCCTTGTCAACGTTCTGTTGCTGTGCAACAACAAAACGAAGAACGGCAACAACTTCAAGGGGCAATAAGTATGCTAGAAGAAAAGCCCCGCATGGCAGTTGAAATGGTGTATTTGAAGGAACTTTCTCGCAAAGATACCGCTAAGAAAATAGGCACTAGTCCAATGACAGTGACACGGTATTTGCAAAAGGGACTTCAAGATTTAGTCTCTATGTTAAGACCGCAAGCAGTGTAGCAGTAAGCTCATGATGTTCTTTTTGGAAAATAGGATAAATGGGGGAGATCAGGGTGCTGATATCAACGAGATTTCAAATCAGCAATTGCTCCTTTTGTCATAGCAGCAATAGCTTTATCCGTAGCTTTGGGCAAATGGTAATACTTGCCTCCTGCTGTCTTTGCTAACTCCTTAGCAAACCCAGTAGAAACAAATTTACTTTCTGTATCAATAACTAATAACTGCATTCCCAAAGCACGTATTCTAGCACCAATTTCTAACAATTCTGCTTTGATATCTGGTTTTTGTCCTGGTTCTTGCGGTTCTCCCAAAGAACGCGACAGAGGAATATTGCCGCGTCCATCGGTTATCGCTACAATCACAACTTGTCCAATATCTCCACTCATCTGGGCATTTGAACCGACGCGCACAGCTTGGGTTAAACCATGAGCCAGTGGGGAACCACCACCACAGGGTAATCTTTCCAGGCGGTTACGCGCCAAAGCAATAGAACGCGTAGGAGGCAATAATACCTCCGCCTGTTCTCCTCGGAAGGGGATCAACGCCACTTGATCACGGTTTTGATATGCTTCTGTCAGCAATTGCATCACCGCACCTTTAGCTGACTGCATCCGGTTCAGCGCCATTGAACCTGAAGCATCTACCACAAATACAACTAAAGCACCTGCTTTGCGTACCAAGCGCTTAGCTCGAATATCACTTTGTTCCACAAATACGCGCCGCCCTTTTTGGGATGAGGGGAATGAGGGAGTGAGGGAGTGAGGGAGTGAGGGGGATGAGGGTGTATCGTCTCGCTTACTCTCAGACCTCTGTCGTCGTGCTTTTTGATACGGCGCTGCTGCTCTGAGTGTGGCATCTACGGCAATCCGTTGGACTTTGCCCTTAGGCAACATTGGCTTAATATAGCGTCCCCTGTCTTCAGAAAAGATTATACTGCGGCTTCCGGACTTACCTCGTTTTTGGGCTATCTGAGCAAAATAAAGCACACTGGGGTCAAGAACTACGCCCTCAGGATCAAAGATAAACTCTTCTGGGATGCCAGGCGGTTCTTGTTCTGGCTGTTCTTCTTGTTCTTCTTGTTCTTGTTCTTTCTGTTCTTGATTCGATTCGTCTTGGGGTTCCTCTTGATTTTGTGGTGGAGGTGGAGGAGGTGGCGGTGGTTCTTCGGGTGGCGGTGTCTGCACGACAGTCGCCCGTGGGACTATCACCAGTTCCACAGCACGGCGCAAATCTTCGGCATTCACTTGTGTGCGTCCATCCAAAGCAGCAGAAACACGTGCCACGCGTGCGGCAAATAACTCAGCGCGGTGTCCTTGCACTCCGCCTCGAATTGCTTCTTCTACTAAGTAGGAAATTTGTTCATGGGTGATGTGAACGTCTTTTAACCATTCTCGTGCCAGAATAATTTGAGTTTTGATGGCGTCTGTGTCTTCGCTGTACTGCTTGAGAAATTCTTGGGGAGATTGGGAGTAGGCGATCGCTTGCTCTACAGCTTGCACTCTTTGATCTAAACCTAGGACACCATCAGCGCTAAGGGCGATCGCAATTCTATCTAATAAGTGTTCCCGCAATGCTCCTTCTTCTGGGTTGTAAGTAGCGATAAATAAGGGCTTGCAGGGATGCTGAAAACTGATGCCCTCGCGTTCAATTTGGTTGCGTCCTTCAGATAAGACTGTTAAAAGCTGATTAGATATCTGCTCATCTAATAAATTGATTTCATCTATATAGAGAACGCCTCGGTGTGCTTGGGCGAGCAAACCTGGTTGAAAGATAGTTTCCCCTTGCTTAACTGACTGTTCCACATCAACAGAACCCAACAATCGGTCTTCTGTCACTCCCAAAGGAATTTGTACAAAGGGTGTGGGGATGATTTCAGTTTCTATTGTGGGATGGGTATCCGGTTCCCCCTCCTCCAATGGCAGGCAAGATGTCTGCCCCACAAGTGCCAAAAGTTTGTCATCCCATTCTTGTGGACGGTTGGGATCGCAGTTGCTGATAGAACCTTTAACAACTTCAATGGGTGGCAGTAGGGCGTGGATAGCACGCGCCATCACAGATTTTGCCGTACCGCGACGACCTGCGATCGCCACTCCTCCTAACCCTGGATCGACCGCTGCTAGTAGTAAGGCTAATTTTATCGCTTCCTGACCGACTACAGCTGTCAGGGGAAAGGCGTTACTGAGAGGCGTGATGGAAGGCGCAGGCATAGTTTGAATCAAAGCTAGTCCAGGTTCCTAGCATACCAAACCTGAGGACTTCTGAGACACTTTACTCCCCTAAGGTTCAACATTTGTGACCATACTCTTGGTAAAGAAAGCAAGAAATAGAGTATCGCTCACTCTCAATATTAACTTTCAACAGCCGAAACTGTTTCTCTAGAATTCACTTTGCTTTCAGTTTCTTCAATTAATTGATTATTGTCGATACAGCTTTTTTCTAGATAGTTATGACAAAGTTCCAACGAAGTTCTGGTTACTCCCTTCCCGGTACAAAATTACCGAACTTGAACCTTGGCGTTATTGGCGTCTTGGCGGTTTTTTATAGGTAATCTTCTGGCAGGAAGGGAGTAGTATTCAGCAACACCTTACTCCATTAACAACAATCATTGCTACCTCTTTAGCTAGAGGCGTTAGTACTATCAAGCTTTTAAGGTAAAGCTAACAGGCAAGGCTACCTCCTCATTTAATTTCATTGAATTAGGAGGTGTGCCGATTTTTTATACTTACGGCTTTGGTGTGAGCAGCTTCGCTGCGCCTTCGGCGAACGCGAAATCATTGCCTACTTTCTCATCAATGCCAGCCTCAACAAGCTGCAAAGAAAGTATGCAGTCACAATATCAAAGCAGTCCAAAAGGGTTAAGCCAGTACCATTCAAAGGTTGATGATGAACCTGAAGAACGCAAACTTTCAAATTCTACCAAATAATATCAAATAATCAGTAGTTCAAATTAGCCATTAGAGTATTCAGCTTAGTTTATGAATATTCCGATTTCCCCGTGGACATTAATGTTAAGAACTTATCGTAATGTCCTTCCAACCGTTCGTTTTTATTTAAATGAATGGAAACAACGTGCAAATCAAATTCCAAATCCAGAACTTCGCAAGCAAGCATTAACAAGTATCGAAAAAAAAACATTTCACTGTGAAGGTGGAGCCATATATGGATTATTGGCTAAAAACTACAGTGATGAACTGATATGTTTTATTGTTGCTTATCAAACAATTAGTGATTATTTAGATAATTTATGTGACCGAAGCACCTCGCTTGCTCCTGAGGATTTTCGCGCTTTGCATGAATCAATGTTTCATGCCTTAACGCCAGGAGCAGAATGCGTAAATTACTATCGCTATCGTCAGGATCAAGAAGATGGAGGCTATTTAAGGCAACTGGTTAAAACTTGCCAGGATGTGTTAGAAAAACTTCCAGCTTATCCAAAAATTTCTTCGGCTCTTTATGAACTAGCCAGCTATTATTGTGAGTTACAAGTACATAAGCATGTGCAGGTTGAAGAGCGTGTTCCGCGATTAAAAGCGTGGTTTGAATTGCATCAGGATAACCTTCCTGAGATGAGTTGGTATGAATTTTCGGCGTGTGCTGGTTCAACACTGGGAATTTTTTGTCTGATTGCTTATGCCTCCGATGAAAATTGTACTGAAGACTTAATCAAGCAAATCAAAAATGCTTATTTTCCGTGGTTGCAAGGGCTACATATTTTACTTGATTACTTGATTGATCAGGAAGAAGACCGTCTTGGTGGCGATTTGAATTTTTGTTTTTACTATAAAAATAGAAATGAAATGACTAAGCGGTTTACACATTTTGTGCAAAAGGCTAAGGAAAGTGTAGCTCAATTACCACATACCAACTTTCATCAGATGATTAATCAAGCATTAATAGGGATTTATTTAGCAGATGAAAAAGTGAGAAGTCAAAAGGAAGTTCAAGAAATAGGCAAACATCTCATACGCTTTGGTGGTGGTTCGACGTTCTTTTTTTTCTTAAATGGTCGGGTTATGGCTCTTCTTCGCTAATAGACAAGATTGCGGAATGTGAGTTCCATCTGTGTCCATCCCCCTCATTCCCCCCTACTGAGGGGGGAAGACAGAGGAAAAACTTTTATTTATTGTCCATCTGTGGTTAATTATTCTTTTTTTTGGAATGAATGCAAGAAGTTTAATGCCAACTGCTCATATAGCAATACATCTGTTTGATGAGTCAGATTATTGAATTGTAGTGTACTTCTCCCATTTTTTGCCTTTAGCACTAACCTGAATTGCTACGTAAAATCGCAAGGGAGTTCTACTTATGTCTAAAATTGTTGTTATTGGGGCAGGTCCAGCAGGATGCTCAGCAGGATATCACCTTTCTAAAAGTGGGCATCAAGTGACTCTTATAGATAAAGAGAGCTTTCCTAGAAACAAAGTCTGCGGAGACGGCATCAGTTTTAAGTCGGTTCAGGCGTTGTTTACAATGGGGATCTACCCGCAGGATATCAAATGCTTGATGTCTGAGTTTGCGCCTATCAATGGGCTTTTGCTCGGAGTCTCGAACGGAAGTTACAATCTGCATAACACTGAGCTTGAAGGATATTGCATCCCCCGGTTTGCCTTTGACAACTTACTTTATGAAAGAGCTATAAACGCAGGCTGCATTGCTCTTACCCAAAGTATCACCAATATTGACCACCACCCGGAGCTATACAGCGATTTTGATTACATCATAGACGCGCGCGGCGTCAGTGCGGGTGATGTGGATGCGATCGCTATTAGAGCATACTGGAGTATCAAGTCAGAAGATTTCGAGCCATACCTTTCAAAAGCTCAAATTTACTTTGACAAAATTCTTGGGGTTAACGGATACGGTTGGATATTTCCAGCCGATACAAAATCTGGATTGGTGAAACTCAATGTTGGAGTAGGCATATGGATGGATGAATACCAAAAAATGAACACAAATATCATCCGGCTTTTTGACCAATTCATCCAACGTAATGATAGAACGAAGGAACTGTTAAGCAAGATTGTTGATCAGCATAAACCCAAAGTTTACCCCCTAGCAACTGCGAAGAAAGGGAACAAAGTTAGCAATGGAAAAATCCTGAAGATTGGTGATGCTGCCAACTTAACAGATTCTCTGACTGGCGAAGGGATTGCAAATGCCATTCTTAGCGGTTTATATGTTGCACAAGCAATCAATATGAGTACCAATCAGGATTTGGCAGCCCAGAATTGGCAACGTCTTTACCAGGCATATTTCGAGGAGGAGATCCGCGCTGGCTTGCGGATAAAGTCTTTGAGGAAATACTCATTCATGAACAATATGCTTATCTGGCTGATGAAAAGAAATCATCGGGTTGCTGAACAAGTGACTCATGCAATTGTGGGGGTAGTTCCGTATAATGAGCTACTACCTTCATTTAGGTATTGATAGACCGTTTGGTTATCTGTTAGATTGCGATCGCACTTTATCCAATCTCCACATCATTCACGCATATAAGTCAGGCATGGCTGGAATATCAATTTCTTTCACACAGGAAACACGAGACAGTTGACGTAGGCATCGCAACAAGAGAACCAAATCTTGCATCGGAATTTGCGTACCGTGATAGGTTTGGATCGCTTTTTCTGCACCTGCTTCATACGGAATTTCAGCCGCAATGTTACCCGGATTAACAGATGTAACGGGGATGCGATGCTCACGTAGACATTCTCGTAATGCGTGAACAACCCCTCGTAATCCAAATTTGGAAGCCGTGTTTGCAACTTCAGCAGCACCTGAGTTATCTAACCCTGAAAGTGAACTAATGTAGACAACACGTGGATTGGATGAAAGCTTCAGATTAGGAATCAAACGGTGAGTACAGAGGATAGCAGACAAAAGATTCACATGGATAATCTGCTCGATTTCTTCCGGTGTTGATTCTTCAAAAGAATAAGTCGGCTCAAAAGCGTTTTCCTCCCAAATTCCAGCGTTGTATAGCAAGAAGTCAACTGCACGAGTGCCAATCGCTTCAGATATTTTCACTGCGGCAGTTTGAGGAACAGACAAATCCGCCTGAATCCAAAATCTAGAAACTTGATCTGAGCAATCAAGGCTAGGGGGGCGAGTCCTGGAGACAAGAAACACGGTATCGCCCGGATCGGGTAAACCAATGCTGAAGCCCAAGCCGAGACCTCGGCTGGCTCCAATGATTAAAAAGTGAGTCATGGATAAATTAAACAGAGTTAGCTAAAACCGACAGAAGCCAGGCACTCTACCCGTAAGGGTGAGTGTCGGGATGAATGGCAGGGCAATTATGGGACATTCGCCAATTGACATTGATTGCAGAGAAAATGAAAGAGCGGGAATAGTTCCATAATTGCCTATATCCGTAGTAGTATAAGTTGCAGTTACCAAGTCGCGCCCAGAATGCCCCCACCATAATCTTTGATTTGGTGGTGGGATGAATGGGCGCTCCGGGATTGGGGGTTGGGGACTGGCGACTGGGAAAAATGTCAAAATTTGGGAGGGGTTTTGTTGCCCCTTCCATAATTTTTCGGCTTGTTTTCCCAATCCCCAATCCCTAATCCCTAATACCCAGTCCCCTTCACTTCCCCTTCTCCTGGTTGCAAGATAATAGGTAACGACATACAAACCTCGTAATAGTTAAGAATTTGGAATAACTGCAACAGCATCAACTTCAAACAACATGCCATCAAGCGCAAGTCTTGGCACTGGAATGAGCGTCTGAGTTGGTGCTCGTGCTCCCCACATCGTCTGCACTACAGCCGTTAATTGCTGCAATTTGGACTCGTTATGATCGACCACAAGCGTAGTAAGTTTTACCACGTGTTCCGGATGTGCGCCAGCGACAGTTAGAGCGACGCGGAGATTGGCAAAAGCCTGCGTCAATTGGGCAGCAAAGTCACCAACAAGATTGCCTTTTTCGTCGTCGCCACCTTGACCAGCAACATAAATAATGGTTGCTCCTGGTGGTGCGATCGCCACATGAGTGTAGCCATTTGGAGATGGGTCATACAACCCTACTGGATTGATACGTTGAATTTCTCTAACCATTGCTGTAGCTCTTCATTACAGATTCAATGTCCTAACCAACTGAATTCTCACGACTTAATAAAGAAAAATCTTTATTAAGTATGATAAATACTTGTCCTTGACTTTGTAAAGCTTTTTCTTTATTTTGTTGATTATGAAGACTGAATCACCTAATAAATCAGCAACTGTCCGTACCCAACGCGCAATTCTGAAACTGCTCAAGCAGGAGGGACCGATGGACGCTCTAGCTTTAGCCTCCCGCTTGAACATTACAGCAATGGCAGTACGTCAGCACCTGTATGCCTTGCAAGAGGAACAGCTACTCACTTATCGAGAAGAGCAGCGCTCAATGGGGCGACCTGCTAAGCTGTGGCAATTAACCCCAGCCGCTGATCGTCTCTTTCCAGAGGGCTATGCAGAGTTGACCCTGAGCCTACTTCATTCCATGACACAAGCGTTTGGTGAAGAAGGACTCGATCGCCTACTAGATATCAGAACTCGCCAGCAAATTGCAGAGTACCGGGAGAAAGTGCCTAGTGACGGTTCTCTGCAGCAGCGATTAGAAGCGTTAGCTGCAAAACGTACTGACGAAGGATACATGGCACAGATCCAACCATTAGAGGATGGATCATTTCTACTCATTGAAAATCACTGTCCTATCTGTGCTGCGGCAGTCGCTTGTACAGGACTTTGTCATAAGGAGCTAGAAGTGTTTCAGACCGTCCTAGGGCAGAACACGGTTATTGAAAGAACAGAGCATATCGTTGCAGGTGAGCGACGCTGCGTTTACCGGGTTCAAGCATCTCAGTAGATGATTTGAGCCAAGTTCTTTTGTAAAAAGGGGATAGATATTTGTCCCCACCTCTTAAGGATACTAGTATCTATTTATCTGTCCCCCACCTGTATACTGTCCTGGAATCTGAGCAGGAGATGAATAAATAGACTGTGGTACTGAACCAGCCGATTGCTGCAACCCTGAATTTCCATAACTATTAGGAATTACAGGAGTATTATAAGTAACACTACCTTGATTGGGGGTGTAGTAGGGAGCAATGTTATTAGGTCTAACAGAGGTGTAGGGTGATACCGATGGTGGTTGTGCAACATTAGGCAATGGCTGACCGCTATTTGTGATATTCAACCTATTCCTCATAATTTGGTCATAAAGAATAGCGGAGCGATCAGGGACTGCACTTGGAGTTTGCGGTATGCCTCTTAGTCCTCGTTGAGGTTGAGGGTAAGCTGCGCCAGAAATGGGATTTTGCGGTAGTAGGTTATTGAAACCCGGTTGAGGGTAAGCTGTTCCAGAGATGGAATTTTGCGGTAGCAGGCTATTTGCACCTGGTTGAGAGTAGCTTGTTCCAGAAATGGAATTTTGCAGCCCATTTGTGACTCTTGGCTGTATGTAACCTGTTCCAGAGATGGAATTTTGCGGTAGTAAGTTATTGAAACCCGGTTGAGAGTAGCCTGTTCCAGGAATAGAATTTTGCAGCCCATTTGTGACTGGCGGTTGTGCGTAACCTGTTCCAGAAATCAGTCCCGACTGCGTAGAACCTGTTCCTGTATTGGAATTGATTGTGTTTGGACTTAACCCAATGCTTGGAACAATCTGACTACTTCTGTTTTGGTTGGATAATTGGGATGGCTCAAAGGGATTTTTTTGAGTTGATGTGCTGCCATTTAAGTTTGGCTGATTCTGGTTTTTGGATTGGTTAAGCGCTGTTTGCAGGGCGCTTTCTGAGGCAATATTTTGATTAGGTCTGGTTGTATCTGCTAATCCCGTACCCAAACCAAAGGAATTTTTTACTGGATCTTGTTGACCAAACGAAGGTGTTAAAGCATTGACTGCTTGTGAATTGCTACCACTCTGAAAATTCTTTAGCTGCAATAAATTTTCTGCTTGTGCAACAAAGGGATTTTCCAGCTTTAGGGCGGCTGCGGAATCACCTTCCTTGACGCTAGCCTTTGATTTGTCATCAGTTGCAGAAGTTTGGTTTTTGCTATTTAAAGCCTCTAATAAGCCGCCTCTGCTGTTTTTTGCCTGAGTGTTTTGCGTGTTCCTGGTTGTTCTTGCAGGTGGTGAATTTTCTTTGTCGGAGTCGGTATTAAACAGGACTGGTAAGTTATCAATGTCAGCGGCAATTGCCCGATCTTCTTCTGAAAGAGAAGAGTTGTCAGGCACTTTTGCAGCGAATTGGTTTTTTTGCCAATCAGTAAAAAAGTTTGGGTTTGCCCAGTATTCTTTAATCGTCAGCCCTACGACGGATAAAAAAATTGCTGCTCCCCAAAAACCAGGTCGCGATAAGTTCCATAACCTAGCTTTGAGATAGCGTAAGTGAGCGGGAGGAAAATGGCGGCGTGACATGAGCAAAATGGAGTTTGGGTTTACAAAGAAAGTGGCAAAACTTCAGGAAAGTTCAAAGCAGTCGTTTCCGTATGAAGCTTTTCTCGTTGACTTATAGCAATTTTCATTTTTGTATGATTTGCGAGTACCCAATTAACCCCAAGCAATTTTTCGCCGTTACTGGGTATACTCCAAACCGTGAGGAAATATCACAAACGAAATTGAATTTTACTTTTATAGTACCTACTCCACAGTGATCAGTCATCACCCGCAGGCGGATTTTAGTAGAAAATTTATCTTTGTGCTACCCGCATCAATAAGAATGTACCTATTCCTAAGCCTAAGAAGTTCGGCAACCAAGCTCCCACAAAAGTAGAAAAGATACCCGCCTGTGCTAAAGCACCAGTAATAAAATAAAGTATATAGTACGTAAATATAACGATGACACTTATACCAAAACTTGTGCCTCGTCCTGTGCGCTGAGGTATGGTTCCCATTGCTGCACCAACTAAGCCAAAAACGACACAGACAAACGGCAAGGCTATTTTTTGTTGAATTCTGACTTCGAGTTTGCGAATTTTTGGCTCATCACCGCCAAGGCGTTCAATCTCTAATTGTTCGAGCGATTGGGCAATGTTCATCTCACCATAGTCTCGGCTTTTCTGTGCCAAATCTAATGCTGTACGAGGCAATTTCACTTGTTGGTGTTCAAACCGTAGGATGTTCCGATAAGAGCGGTCTGGAGCGACTAGATAGATGGTACCGTTGTAAAAATCCCAGAGGTTTTGAGATGGATTCCACTCACCTGATTCTGAGACAATAATTTGACTTAAACCTTCTGTTGAACGGTCGATAATCGTCAAACCTTTCATCTGCTTGCCATCAAATTCGTCAGCATAAAACAGGCGGTTCAAGATTTTTTTCTTACCACCATCCTCCTGTTTGACTTTTTGGTATTCTGGATAAAATATATTTTGCTGCTTAACAATACTTGGCTGCTCTGACTTTAAAGCTTTGTCCAAAATTTGAGATGCTTGGAATTTTGAGGCTGGTGCAAGATGTTCGTTAAACACAAAGGTCATTCCTGTGACTACCAAACTCAACATCACAGCAGTTAGCACCATGCGATAGACACTTACCCCACAGCCACGCAGGGCGATCAGTTCGCTTTCGCTTGAAAGACGACTGTAAGTCATCAAAGTTGCTAGCAACGTGGACATGGGGAAGGCTAAAACGATAAACTCTGGCAGCCTTAACACAAAAACCTGAACGGCAATGCCTATCGGTAGCCCAGATTCGACAATTTTCCGCACCAACTCGAACATAGCGTCTATGGTGACGCCGATGGAAGCGAAAGCCCCAACACCAAACAAAAATGTTGGCAGCAATTCCCTCGTCAGGTAGCGATCCATGATCGAAAATGGCAGCAGCGAACTAAGGGTGTAGAAAGACTTGTATTTAGCCATTAGTCAGGAGTCATGAGCTATTTAAAAATAAAAAACAAAAAACATTTGAAAAATTTAATTTCAAATTCTTAATTTAGACTTGGAACTTATCGCCCAAATAGTATTGTCTGACAAGCGGGTTATTATAGAGTTCGCTGGAGGTGCCAGAAGCAAGGATTTGTCCTTCGCGCATAATATATCCGCGATCCGTGATGGCAAGAGTTTCGCGGACGTTGTGATCTGTAATTAAAATGCCCATATGGCGATCGCGCAGTTGCGCTACAATTTGCTGAATCTCTGAGACTGCGATTGGATCAACTCCAGCAAATGGTTCATCCAAAAGTAAAAATTTTGGTCCTTCCCTTCCAGCTGCTAAGGCTCTTGCCAATTCCGTTCGGCGTCTTTCACCTCCAGAAAGTTGAATTCCTTTACTATTCGCCAACTTTTCCAAACGAAACTCCCGTAGCAAACTTTCCACTCGCCGTCCCCATTCCCAGCGTGGTACATTAGTTTGCTCTAGCACCAAAAGAAGATTGTCTCGCACGCTGAGCTGCCGAAAAATACTTGCTTCCTGTGCTAAATAACCAATGCCTAACCGCGCCCTTTTGTGCATTGGTAGTGGAGTCACATCCATATTGTCTAACCAAACGTTTCCCTGGTCTGGTTTTTCTAGACCTGTGGCAATGTAAAAAGTCGTCGTTTTACCAGCGCCATTGGGACCAAGTAACCCAACGATTTCGCCTTGAGCAACAGAAAGGTTGACGCGATTGACAATGACTCGCTTGTTGTAAGATTTATGAATGTTTTGTAAGACAATTTTCACTTGTCTTTTGCCCTTTACTCAGTTATCGCGGCTGGTTAGTTTTCTTTAGAGGCGCTGTTGCAGGAGCAGATGATCCAGGAGCTTGATTGTTAACTTGATTGTCGTTAACCATGTAGATAGATTCTACCTGACGACCTTGCTTGGGTGTAGCAACAAATCGCCCTTCGTCAATTAGATACGTCACTGTTTCAGCCTTGATACTATTGCTGCCCTGTTGTAAAACATAAACATTGCCACTGAGAACAATCTGACGTTCGCGGGTAAAGTATTGTGCTTGGGCAGCAGTTGCCTGAATACCTCGTCCTGGATAAGAGAGTTCTACGTCACCGCGAACAGTTGCCACTTGTGTTTTAGAGTTATACTCTTGCTGTTTGCCACGGATGTAGAGGGGACGATTTTGCCCAGCAGATGCTTGAGGTGTTTGTGCAGTGGCTCTTTGCAGTTGGGGGGGAAATGTCATTGCGCCCAGAAGTACAACTGGTAGCATCAAGGCTAAGCCCAAACGACGCTTATGAAATTGAGGCAATTGATAGTGAAGCATCATAGCAATTAAGAATTTATGATTTCTTGTGTTATTCCAATCTCAACTACTTTAACTAGAAATAAAATACACTTTCTAGATTTTCCTTTGGATAGTGACTGGCAAAAACTAAGACTATTGACGCTTTCCCCACCTTTAAGGTTTCATCTCACCTCCGGTATGTTACCTATAGTTCCCCTAAAACTCCATTTCGTACGCCCGTCTTACTCTGGCAGAGCAACCAGAAGGACAGACAAGGAAAACTTTTGCATTGAGGCGAGCAGTCAACTGATAGGGTAGGACGCTAAAGTGACTTGATCTCACTTGTTATTAAATGTATCCTGCCTAGTGGTCTGTTTCGTTACAAGATCCCCGACTTCTCAAAGAAGTCGGGGATCTGACACCTACTACGAACTTATACAACCATCATAATTAATCGGACAGACCACTAGGCAGAAAACGAACTTGTTTTGTTGAGTGCGATCGCACACAGATTTGCTTGTACTGCCAACTCGCTTGAATTTAAGATATCTTAATAATTATTTAATATTTTTTTTATTCTTACTCTTTTTCATGATTCACTTGTATAATCCTGGGCAAGGGCAAACCTCCATCTTGACCCAGGTTAAAGGCAGTAATATTTTCTGGTGTTTGTTGTAGTGCGGTTAACAATGCCGCACTCTGGCTTAGTACTTCGTCTACATCAATGCCACCAAATTGCGATGGGTAACGTCGCAAGCGATTGCTACCCTCACCCAACAAAATCATTGCACCACGCAAGTTGTGGTTACTTAGATGATACAGCGCCACAGCAATTTGCAGAATGCCTTGATAAAAAGTTTTTTCTGGCTCTGTTGCTTCAATCCACAGAGCCTCTAAGGTGTCATGACAGGCATAGTACTGCCCAGCATTAAACTGCTCGACACCTTGCCAAAACTCATCGGGCATTCCTTCGTTCATGCCATGCTATCTCGCACTTGTTTGATTGTTTCTAAAGAGATTTCTTGCTTATCCCCTGCAAAATCATTGTCTGAGGTGAGGAACAGCATACAGTGGCACTCTTTGCGCTCCCGCATTGGGACGCATGGACAGTTCCAAAAAGTCGCTTTGACTTCCGCTTCTTTGTCTTCATAGTGGCGACAGGGACACAAAGGAGCTCCAAGTTCGTCTTTGTGCTTGGCAAGTCCTTCAATAACAACTGCTGTCACAGAGGGTTCAGAACAGAAGTACGTTCCAGTGCGCTTGGCGTATTGTTCTGAAAAATGCCGCATTGCCTCTAGGCTGTGTTCGCTAGATTTTGTGTTAACTTCTGGTGAAATCATGGGATCGGCTACTCATAATTTAAACATTTCTTTGCATTGTACCGCAGCCTATGGGAGCTATAACTAGGGATGATTCCCCCTATCTATAGAGACTTTGGATTTTGAATTGGGGATTAGGGATTGGGGATTGGGGATTGGGGATTTTGAATTGGGGATTAGGGATTGGGGATTGGGCATTGGGTTATCAAACGAAAAATTATGGAAGGGGCAATAAAGCCCTCCCATGCCAGATCTCTCAACGGGGGGAACCCCCGCACGAGACTGGCTCAAATTTTGGAGCATTTTCCCCTTCAACAGTCCCCAGTACCCAGTCCCGGGGCGGCAAGGAGTTTGTATTTCTTATTAACTCATTGTTTTTTGTAACTGCGCTTGGAGTGGTTGTTGAGAGTCCAACACTATGCCTGGAAAATCTATATTGACTATCACCTGTTCATCGGGTAAAGATACATTATGCCACAGCACCCAACGACTGCCGTTAGGCAATGAAGAGAGAGTGAGAGGATTTTGCGTCAGCCAAATCAAAGGATAGCTGGGAGGGTGAAGACTGGTGGCGTCTTCACCTGCGGTGGTTGCGGCTAAGGTTTCCAGAACAAGGCATTCGCCTTTGACTAAACCTGTCATTGCTGTCCACAGTTGCACTTGCATAGAGTGGCAATGTGCGTAATAATACAATGATGCTACGGCAATCACAGCTTGTTCAAAACACTCTTCTTCCCATTTGCCAGCAGTATCAAGAGCAAGAATCATCTCTTGTCCACCTGTGACCATTTCTAACTCTCGTAGCCGAAATTCTCCGTAACGGGCACTGCTACGCCAGTGGATAAGACGGATGGGATCACCTATGCGGTAAGGGCGCAAGGAACGCGTTAGTCCTTGGGTTGCTGTTTGCAGTTTGCCACGAAGGTCGCCCCTGTTGATATTTTCCTTGCCTATTTCATCAATTAACGGACAGGTGGTGAGGGGTAACACCGTGGGATAGACAATTGCTGTTGCAGCAGCATGGCGCAGACGGCGACACCAAAATAATCCTAGGGGCGCACCAGTCCTAAGTTCAACTGTGTGCCAACGATAAATGCCCCGGCGTTGGGTAGGCTGATGGTACAAGAGGCGATAATTGCTGTTTGTGGGAATTGTATCTATTGGCTTTTGTACTGGTTTGCCTAAGATAAAAGGTAATATATCTTGAAGTTGCAGCAGGGTAACAGGTCGGTTGGTCTGGTTGAGGATTTCTAATTCGACTGTTAAATCGTCTCCTGCTGTTACAGGCTGGATGGGAAGACGCTTAATGTTCAAACGAACAAGCGATCGCGGTGGTAAGATTGCTGCTACGCCTAATAGGGCAAAACTCACACCACTAATAACATATAGCCAGCCAGCCATTGTATTGATGCCAGCCCCAAGAAAACAAATAGCAATTCCTATAAGTACCCATCCACTGTATGCAGGGGTACAAGCGTGGGTTTCTAGCCAGTTGGTGATGCGCCTGATAATTTCCATCAATCCAGGCTAACCGATCAATGTTTGTAAGTCACTGGAATCTGGGTTTGTTTGGAGGATTCATCAAGATACTTTCTACATTAGACCTGCTTTGAAAGCCTATTTTCATCGAACGCTTGAAAGATTTAGTTCATGGGCATCTGTTATAAAACTCAATTGCTATGAAAATAAAACCACAGATGGACACAGATGGACACAGATAATTTATCTGTGTGTATCGGTGTTTATCTGTGGTTCTTAACTAAATACAGACTTTTGTAACAAGTCTGTTGACACATTTGCTGTGACGTATATGTGTAATACTATTTAGCGTTTCGCCAACTTCTTCGCCAACTTCCGCAGACGAATTGACTGGGGAGTGACTTCCACCAATTCATCTGGTCCGATGTACTCTAAAGCACGTTCTAGACTCATGTCTATTGGCGCTTGCAACTGTACCAGTTCATCACCGCCGGATGCACGATGGTTGGTGAGTTGCTTTGTCTTACAAACGTTTAGTTCCAAGTCTTGGGGACGATTGTGTTCTCCTACAATCATGCCTTTGTATACCTTGGTGCCGGGAGTAATAAAGAATGCACCTCTATCTTCGGCGTTCTTCATGGCGTAGAAGGTGGAAACGCCTTCTTCAAAGGAGATTAAGACGCCTTTGTTACGAGCCTCAATATCACCAGAGAGCGGACGGTAGTCAAGGAAACTGTGGTTCATGATACCTTCACCACGAGTCATCCGCATGAATTCACCCCGGAAACCGATTAATCCCCGGGCGGGAATGACAAACTCTAGCTGGGTGCGTCCGTTAGCACCAACTTGCATATCTTGCATTTCGCCTTTGCGTTGCCCGAGTCGTTCAATACAACTGCCAACGGCGTCTTCAGGAATATCTAGTACCAGAAGTTCGTAAGGTTCGCAAGGTTGCCCGTTGACTTCGCGGTAAATCACCTGTGGCTGGGATACCTGAAACTCATAACCTTCGCGGCGCATGGTTTCGATTAAGATGCCCAGGTGCAGTTCTCCACGTCCAGAAACTTGGAATTTATCGGGGGAGTCGGTTTCTTCAACGCGTAGGGCGACGTTGGTTTCTAGTTCGCGGAAGAGGCGATCGCGCACTTGCCGTGATGTTACCAACTTGCCTTCTTGACCTGCAAAAGGTGAATCATTCACCCAGAAGGTCATTTGCAATGTCGGTTCATCGACCTTAATCAGTGGCAATGCTTGGGGATCGTTGGGGTCAGTAATTGTTTCCCCAATGTTGGCATCAGCAAACCCTGCCACAGCTACGATATTGCCGGCGGATGCTTCTGTGATTTCAATCCGCTTTAAGCCTTCAAAGCCCATCAACTTGCTAATTTTTGCCTTGACAGTTTCGCCGTTTTCTTTCACCAAAGCGGCTTGCTGTCCCATGCGGATGATGCCGTTGTGAATTTTGCCAATGACAATCCGTCCCAGATACTCGGAATAATCCAGGGTTGTGACTTGTAGTTGCAGTGGTTTCTCTGCATCACCCACTGGTGCTGGTACATGGCGCAGGATAGCTTCAAACAGCGGCTGCATATCCTTGGCTTCATCTTCTAACTGTTCTTTGGCGTAGCCACTTAAACCAGAAGCAAACAGGTAGGGAAAATCACACTGGTCATCATCTGCCCCTAGTTCCAGAAACAGATCCAACACTTTATCTATTGCACCATGGGGATCTGCTTGGGGACGGTCGATTTTGTTGACGACGACGATGGGACGCAGCCCTTTTTCTAGGGCTTTTTTCAAGACAAAGCGTGTTTGGGGCATTGGACCTTCGTTGGCATCAACAATGAGGATGCAACCGTCAACCATGCCGAGTACACGTTCGACTTCGCCGCCGAAGTCAGCGTGTCCGGGGGTATCGACAATGTTGATCAGCGTTTCTCCATACCGAACCGCAGTGTTTTTGGAAAGAATTGTAATTCCCCGTTCTCGTTCAAGAGCGTTGGAGTCCATGACGCAATCCGGAACGTCTTCTCCTTCACGGAAGATGCCGGATTGTTTCAGGAGAGCGTCAACAAGGGTTGTTTTGCCGTGGTCAACGTGGGCAATGATGGCGACGTTACGGATTGGGAGCGTCATATGCGCGTTTGGATAAAATCTAGAGAGGACTTTAGAACTTATATCTAGTGGTGGAATGCTTTAACAGAACTCGGGTGGTTTTGAAAATTCTGTAAACAAGCCTTAATAATTCTATATTAACTCTTTATAGTTCAAGTGTTTTTTAGGAAACCAACCGCCAAGACATAAAGGACGCAGAGGAAGAGAATTAAGAAGACTAAAGTTTCCCAAAGCTTAGAAATCCAACACTTTGCACCCTTAGTAATGCTATAATGACCCAAGCCTGCAAATTTTCAGGGCAAAGCAGCGTGGAAAAAGTTGAACTTGAAATAGATAAACAAACTCTTGAGCGTGCCAAGCTCTTGGCAGAGACGCGCAAATGTACCTTGGCAGAGTTAATTGCAGAAGTCATCAAACTACTAGCAGCGGCAAACGTGACAAAAGATCCTTGGATGGGACTCTTTGCTGATGAGCCTGAGTTAGTAAATGAGATACTTGAAGAAGCCATGAAAAATCGGGCGTCACAGTCATTTCATCAAAAAATTGCATAAGGCGCTACTTGATACAGACATTCTGTCTGAAATTTTTAAAGGGATTAACCAACGGGTCATAGTTAAAGCTACTGCTTATCGTGCAGTTTTTGGTTATTACACAACCTCTGTTATTACAGTTATGGAAGTTGTGCAAGGCTGGCATAGGCGTCAAAGAGAAGATAAAATACAAGCATTTTTAGCTACACTTGCCACTGAAGAGGTTTTAAAGCTGGAACTGGAAGATGCAGAACTGGCAGGGCGGATCTATGGTGATTTGGGGCGACTAGGTCAACCGATTGGTTATCCTGATTCCATGATTGCCGCCATTGCCATACGACGTGATTTAATCTTGGTAACTGGCAATTTGGCTCACTATCAACGCATACAAGCATTGGGTTATCCTTTGAGTTTGGATAACTGGCGAACCTAAATTACTGGTAAAAAGGCTCATCTCATAGCTTCTGTGCAAAATTTCAATTAAACAATGGCTACAAAAATTCCCGTCACCATCATCACCGGATTTTTAGGTAGTGGCAAAACTACCCTGATTCGTCACCTACTACAAAACAACCAGGGACGCCGCATTGCTGTTTTAGTCAACGAATTTGGAGAACTCGGTATTGATGGCGAATTGTTGAAATCCTGTCAAATTTGCCCAGAAGATGGTAATGACAGCAGTGATAATATCTTTGAATTAACTAATGGCTGCTTGTGCTGCACTGTGCAGGAAGAGTTTTTGCCGACAATGCAACAGCTTATTAAGCGGCGAGATAGCATAGACTGCATTTTGATTGAAACTTCTGGTTTAGCGTTGCCAAAACCTCTGGTGAAGGCTTTTCGCTGGCATGAAATTCGCAACGCTGCTACGGTGGATGCTGTCATTACTGTGGTAGATTGTGCAGCAGTCGCAGCAGGGACATTTGCCAGTGATCCAGAAGCGGTGGAGGCGCAGCGGCAGGCAGATGATAGTCTAGAACACGAAACACCCTTGCAAGAATTGTTTGAAGACCAACTTGCTTGTGCGGACTTGGTGGTGTTGAATAAAAAAGATTTGGTTGATCATCAAACAAAGGCAAGAGTTGAGGAGTTGATTAAACAAGAGCTGCCCAGAGTTGTGAAGATTGTAGAGAGTTCTGAAGGTAAGCTCGACGCATCTATCCTATTAGGATTTCAAGCCGCAGTGGAAGACAACCTAGACAGCCGTCCTAGTCACCACGATACTGAAGAAGAACATGACCACGACGACGAAATTACCTCAACTCACGTCATTTTAGACCGTGCCTTTGACCCAGAAAAACTGCGGCATCAATTGCAAATACTGGCACAACAGCAAGAAATTTACCGCATTAAGGGCTTTGTGGCGGTTCCAAATAAACCTATGCGTTTGGTGATGCAAGGTGTGGGAACTCGCGTTGAACAATTTTACGATCGCCCTTGGAAACCACAAGAAGCAAGGCAAACTCGCTTAGTCTTCATTGGTCGTGATTTGAACTCTTTTGAGATTGAGTCCCAGTTGATAAGTTTAACAAATTAGATTGGGAAATTGAACCACAGATGAATACAGATGGACACAGATGAATTATTTGTGTATCTGTGGTTTAAGTTTCATATAATTCAATACGGTTCAGTTAAGGCTATGCAGTGCTTAAAACAACAAACACAGGAGGACTGGTTATTATTCCAGTGCCTCTGTGTTTAACTTTTTTAGAGCGAAATTTTGATACAGGCTTTTTAACAACCCTTGGGTTATTTCTATGAACCCTTTCAGGTAAAACTTGGTCGAGGATTTCCATAGTTAACCAACTCAAAAAAAGGGGAGTTCTTGTGGTTGCAAACGCTGAAATTTTGGGAGGGCACGACGAACAACTCGTAATGTTCCGGTGAAACTTAGACGCAAGGGTGTAACTTCTGCACTGGTGGCAGCTTGAAAAATTAACAACCGGATAGCCCAATGTCCTAATAATAAACCGTAAATTTCTTGCACTACTTCTCGTGGTTTTTGAGAACGAATATGAGTTTTTCGTCCTAGAAGATGTACTTTGAGTTCATCAATCGTATTCTCGACTTCCCAACGTTGATGGTACTCAGAAGCTAGCAACTGGGCTGGGAATTTTACAATGTCCAATAAGCTCGTAATTAAACGATATTTGATTTGTTCTTCTGGGTTATCAGGATTCTCAATTGTGTACTCAATGACTCGTACTTGTATTGGTTCAAAACCTTTTTTTCTCAGTTTGCCAGAAGGATAAATATAACTTAAATAAGAACTATCCTCTAAAGCTTCTTCGTTTAAAAATTTAACGTTAGCAGGTATTCTTCCTAAATAATCACAACCCTTACGTACTGTTGCTTTTACCATAGCGTAGGAGTGCAAACCTCTATCCCACATTAACAACATTCCGGATGTTACTGAGCGTAATAATTTTAGTGATCTAACTCGCTCTCCAATCTTATATGGGCACATTAAGGCATCAAAAATTAAATGTGTCCCTGCCTCTACCAAAATAACTAATCTAACTTTGGGAAATGCCGCTCGTGTACCAGGACGACTACCGGGACGACCAAAAACCCTTGCATTTTCATCACTATCTGGGATATCTAAGCAAGTTCCATCAATCACTACAATTCTTAGTCCGTTTAGAAAACTTCCAATTGTTTCGCTGTTTGCCATTGGTCGCACCAACTGATGAAACAATTGCGTCATTACCCCTGCACCTAGTCGCTGTCTGCTTTGGGTGATAGCTGATTTACAAGGGATACGCCAATATTTACCAACTTTTACCCATGCCTCTGAAAGACCATCAATGAGATTTTTTAGTACATCTCGCATTGAATCTCTCGACCACAGGCTCATTGCTATGATTAGACAAATGACCAGATGTGCTGGTAACGAACGATGGCGTTCCTCTTCTACTTTAGTTTTAGCGATCGCTTGTTCGATTGAAGTTGCTGGGATAGCAACCTCTATCGCTTTGAATATCTCCGTACTTTGTATCTTCGGAGACACTAATGAGAATTCTTTGAGATGCACCGTGCTTGATTTCCATTTTTGGAAACAATGCCCATTTTACAGCTATTCTAGCCTTAACTGAACCGTATTGTCATATAATTAACTCTTGTAAGTTGAAATCTAACAATTTCTGGAACTCCTAACTTTTAAACGCTATGTCTATCGTTCAAATTTTCAACGTTGCTAATCTTTTCGTTTTACCTTTTTGGGCATTAATGATTTTCCTACCTAAATGGAAAGTGACACAAAGGGTTATGGAATCTTATATTCCTTTTTTGCCGTTAGCAGCAGCGTATTTGTATTTGTTTGTTACCAGTATCACACCAGAAAATGCCCAAGCTTTATCGAGTCCTCAATTAGCGGATCTTGCTCGAGCTTTTGCAGATGAAAAAGTGACTGCAACTGGTTGGATTCATTTTTTGACCTTTGATTTATTTGTCGGGCGCTATATTTATTTGGAAGGACAGAAAACTGGAGTTTGGATAATTCACTCGTTGGCACTTTGCTTGTTTGCTGGTCCTTTAGGATTACTTTCTCACATTTTTACTTACTGGATAACAAAGAAACTTTTCCCGCCTGCTGAGGGTGAAGTCGCGGAGGTGGAAGAAAAAACAATTTAGAACGCAAATTGGTATCAACTGATACTCAAGAGTAACGGCTACACTGCAAATCAAGCCCCATAAGGAACCAAAGACATAGGGCGTGAAGGATTTAAATCATTATATCAACTAAGAGGCAAATCTCCTTTAATAGGAGAAAATAATTGAATAAAAATTCAAGTAATGGTCAAAAATATCTATGAGTCAAGTATTTGTATACGCCGAGTATCAAGTATCTATTCCTTTCAGTCAGATTGATTGGAAACCAGTCAATATAGAAATGAAAAAATTTCCAGGATTAAAATCCAAAACTTGGTTAAGCGGTGTAAAAACCAATACTATTGGTGGTTTTTATGAATTTGATTCTGTGGAGAATGCACAAAATTATATTGATGCCTTGTTGATTCCATTCGCAAAACAGGTCAATGGAAATCTCACTGTGAAGCTTTTCGATGGTGATATAACCAAAGAAGCCAGTGTAGGCATGAATTCTCCTTTTTATCTGACAGATTTTAATTAGAAAGAATGAGGTGTAGGGTAACCATGCTTGAGAAGCAGACTATATCTTCTACTGCATAAGTTGATTTCACCTGCACCTATTTAAAGGTATACCTCTGTCTTATATTGTATAGCCCCTTTATCTGCAGGTAAAGGGGTTTTGTTTTCAACCTAATTGCATCTTCACGCTTATTCGTGCCAAATGTGCCAAAAACTCATAAGCTGTTTACATTTGTACAGCTTCTGAGGAAGAAGTGAAGTCACGACGCTTTAGCGTTTCTGTAGTCGGCATCTAACCAACAACGCGGTAAACTTTCGCCAGAAGGAAAAACTAGATTTTCTTTTTTATAAGAATCTGCTTGTTGCTCTTCTTGACCTTCTTGTTCTTGTGCATGAACAACATCCTGATTAGGGTTGATCAATTCCTGAACATCAATAACTTTCACTAATTCACCACTATCTTTTAGTTGTAAAAGCATGAAAATTGCCTCAATAAATTTACATGACAACTATGGCAAGTTTTGACAAACTAGCCTGACATAAACTCGGGGTGGATTGCTAAAATACCCTCATGGCTATTAATAAAAATCACAAAATACAAAATTACAGTGTGTATCGGTCTTACCTTGTCTGCTGTTTTTCTCAGGTGTAATTCTTACTCCGTATTAAATAAAAAGAGCAGCAAATTACAAAACGAGCAGAGTAGTATAATTACATATCCTGCTGATATTTTTCTAAAATATCTACTAGGTTGACCTGGCATTGCAGGGGTAGTAAATCAATCAGAGGAAGTTCTCTTCTTCCACCGCCAATCTTGACGGGAATAGATTCTAAGAGTTGTATAACTTCTTCCTCTTCGACTGGTTTACTGGCGGTAATTAAGGGATACACTTGTTCTGCAACTACAGTATGCAGCTTGGCATCCGATAAGTAAAGGTGCCACTTGGCAATATCTATATAAACGTTTTCGCCAATTTCTGCTGCTAGGGCTTCGAGTAATTCTGTTGTGTTAGTCTTAGCCATAAAAATAATCCTATACAAATGAGGGGCAACTCTCATCTCATAAGAAATTATCGCTCAAATATCTAGACTAGTTCTACCACCACAAGTTACAATCGCCCTAGCCTGTGGTGTCCATCTTCAGGTGGATGTAGGTGGTGATTGTGAGTAATCGGCGATCGCCGAAATATAAATCAAATGTCCCAATAGGACTACGCTCCAAACAGCTGTTAACCAAGGTAGCCACTCCCAAGTAGCTGAATTGAAGTTATGGAAAAACCACAAGCCAGAATTAATTGCCGCAAATATCGCCACATGAACGGCAAAATTCATCCGGTCATCTAACTTACGGTAAGCAGGGTCTTTGCGATCAGGTTCACGAGGCCAACGAGGCGGCATAAATATTTATTACAGATTACAAGACAAGTGTCTCATTAATTTTAGACATTAATTTTAAAAATTTTTCGAGTGTCATTGATATCTGTCTGATAAATCTAGCAAGGTTTTTTGTCTGCTTACCTGTTGGGTTTTACCCAAGCCGTTAGCTGCTGGCTATCGGATTTCTCCTGTTGTCAGAGGTGTCATCGGCTGTAGCTTAGGTAGTCGTCCTTGAAGTTCTGCAAGCTTGACATTTGGCAGATGAGGTAACACAAGCTTTGCAAAATAGTGACATTCTTCAATCAAGGGGTAGCCGGAGAGAATGAATGCTCGAATTCCCATATCCATATAACGATGTAGCCGTTCAAGTATCTGGGAGGGATTTCCTACGAGTGCTGCACCACATCCGGAACGGGCTCGTCCTATTCCCATCCATAAGTTATTCTCTATATAGTCGTCTTCGTCGCTAAGCGATCGCAAAGCATCTTGTTTTAACACGCCTACGGAACGAGAATCTTGGGCGCGAGATTTGAGTTGTGCACCGCGAGATGCATCAAGTTCGGATATCAAGGTTTTTGCCCATAAACGGGCTTCTTCCTCGGTTTCGCGTACAATAACATGAATGCGGAGTCCGAAATCGATACGCCGTCCATAGGTAGCAGCCCTTTTTGAGAGATCCTGCATACTCTCAAACAGCCCTTCTTCAGTATCGGGCCACATCAGAAAGACATCGCAGTATTGAGCACACACTTCGCGAGAACCTGGTGAGATACCGCCGAAGTAAAGCAGTGGTCCACCATGTTGCTGATACGGTTTCACTGGGTAACTAGGTAACTTAAAGCGATAAATCTCCCCTTGAAAATCTATACTTTCTTGCGTCCACGCCTGTTGAAGAATCTCGATCACCTCTTTGCACCGTTGATACCGATACTCTGGGTCTTCAACAAGACCAGGTAGTTCGGAATTAATGATGTTTACGGTGAGCCGTCCCTGCAACAGATGGTCTAACGTCGAAAGATGACGTGCTAGCATCGGAGGATGGATCTCGCCTGTACGTATTGCGGTGAGTAAACTGATCTGCTGTATTTGGGATGCGATCGCAGAAGCAAAAGGTAACACTTCCTGACCCAACATATAGCTTGTGGGCAGTAAAATATTTTTATAGCCTAAAGAATCCGCTGTAAGTACAATATCACGGCAGTGTTCGTAGTTGCTACGCCGAGAGGGATCAAGCTTTCCTAAGCGATCGGTGTCACCTCCGCACAGATCGGCAAACCAACCCACCTCGCATACTCTCTCGTGCGTTCTAATGGTAGAAAGCCGAGGTATATCGTTAAACATATTCTGGTTCTCCTGCGTTCTCCTAAATAGCTGTATACAGCATTTTGCATCTTTTTCTTGTATGCTTTTTCTTTTATCTAGGAGAAGAGGATTAGTGTGGAGAGACGAGTCTAAGTCCTATGACACCTATGACAATCAAGCCGATGCAAATCAGGCGGCGCACTTCAATAGGTTCTTGAAATAAAATTATACCCAAAAAAACTGTACCGATAGCTCCTATACCTGTCCATATAGTGTAGGCAGTGCCAACTGGCAGTGTGCGGAGTGCTCTTGACAAAAAGCCGAAACTCAATATTATCAGGGCGATTGTAGCGACACTGAGACCGAGCTTAGTAAACCCTTGTGCATACTTTAAACTAATTGCCCATCCAACTTCAAACAGACCAGCAATCAGAAGATAAATCCATGCCATACACCCTTCTTTTGCGTGTTGCAATACTTGGAACTGTGACTTGATTTTCTCCTGAAAATGGGCGATTGAGCCAAGCCCACTGCCCTGCACAGCGATCGCACTATCCAAGGTAGAATTATTGTCTACAACTCAGTCTGCTTCATGATTTCAGTTTCAGACTTCCACAGGGCTGCTGGCAATCGCCAGTAAAAACCATTTTCTCGCTCCATAAGTTGATAACCAATCAGTTCTCGTCGCAATGTTGCGTAGTCAGAGTGATGACGACCAAGAATTTCGTTAATTTGACGTTCTGTATAAGTTACTTCTAGCTCAAATTTTCTAACTAACCACCTAAGTACGACCAAGCGTTTTTTGCGAGAAGCAGGAATTTTTATGAGGCTTGTACCATCAAGATAACTTTTGAGTACTTTTTCTTCCCATGCTTCTAATTTGATATTTTTCATCGCTTGCACCTTTCTCTCCAAGATATTAACACGTAAGTAAAAGTTTCACACTCTCTAATAATTTTGCCATTTGCACCAGACTGTAAAGCGTTTTTGTATGGACAACGGGCGCTGAGTCGAGAGTGCAATGAGTTGCAGTCGCTTTAAGATGAGAAGATAAAAAGAATCATTGGAGGAATCAATCGCCATGACTGTTATTGCTGCTAAGTGGACGATTGACGAATATCACCGCATGATTGACGCTGGCATTTTGAGCGATCGCCAAGTTGAACTGCTTAAGGGAGAAATTGTCGAAATGTCGCCGGAAGGAGAACCCCATGCTTATTCTAGTCATGAAGCGGGTGAGTATCTAACCCAGTTGTTAGGCAACCGTGCCACAATACGTCAAGCCAAGCCTATCACCTTGCCCAATGACTCGGAACCCGAACCAGATATTGCTATTGTCCAACGCTTAGGGCGCGAGTATCGAGAGCATCACCCTTATTCAGAAAATGTCTTCTGGCTGATTGAGTATGCTAACTCCAGTTTAGAAAAAGATTTAGAGACAAAAAGCAAAATCTATGCAGAAGTCGGTATTCCAGAATATTGGGTTGTCAACCTCAAAAAGCTACGCTTGGTGGTGTTTCGAGAACCTTTAGAAGGAGAGTATGCCACAAAACTCACACTGACTGGGGGAACAATTCAACCGCTTGCATTCCCTGATATTGCCATTTCAGTAGTGCAAATTATCAACAGCTAAGGCAATTCAACTAAAATCTGAGCAAAATTTCTAGCAAAACTGCTTCTGGTGAAACAGTATCTTGTGGTGTAAGTTAGTTAAAATCGTCCACGCTCATCTTAATTTTATTAAGGCAAACAAGCTTATTTAAGAAGGCAGAAGTACGAAGGCAGATGGCAGAAGGAATCCCCATAAATAAATTTAGGGGATTTAAAAAGGACGCCTTTTTTCCTTGCCGCACTCTGCGCATGGCGTTCCGCCAGGCTACGCGAACGCAAAAAAATCTTTTTTATTTTCATAACTGAAGTTGGGGGCTTGTACCCAATATTGGCACAGAGCAAAGAGCATCCCTTTATACCTTTTTCCTTTTACCGCCTTCTGCCCTCTGCCCTCTGCCCTCTGCCAATATTGGTCATCACTTGACCATGTCCAAGGACAGGTCCCTCTGTGGCACACAAATGGTTGTGTTACATTAACTACTAGAATGACTAACTTCTTAAATAACTAAAGTTGATACACTCACTTGAGCAATTGCCTTGGCATAACTTAATGTAGGTATGCAATGCTGCGCCGCAGGAATGCAAATGGATTGGATTAGCTTACTAAAAGCTCAACAAGCTGATTTCCTTCAACGAGTAAAAAAGCCCAAGACTTACGATCTATCTTTGCTAGAAAGTCAAGTCAAAGGCTGCCATAGTGAAATTATGGCATTTTGGGGCGAACCATTGGCAAAACTGCTGGATATTGCTCGCCAACAAGCAGAAATTATTGCCAAAAATCCCCCTCCGACACCGCCCGAATATCCTGATCCTCCTGACTGGGCGATCCCCTTTCCAAGATACTTCCAGCAGCAAGCGGAAGATTATCTTTTGCGAGAGCAAATCGTTGACCGAGTGATGAGCGATCGCTGGGGCAAACAGGTTAAAAAAGTGGCACAAGATACCTTGAACAACATCGTTCTAGATGATGAGGGAAATTTGCGTGGCGAAAGCAAATTTTCCTACATAGTTGCCAACAATCCGAAAGTTAGTATTCAAGTTTACGTTACTGATGGAGAAAGTTTTAACAGTCTCAAGAAAGATAAAGTTAGATGGTCTGTTACACAAGAGGATTTGAAAAATCACCAAGTTTTCATTTTCCTATGTTTGTTTTATCCATTTACTGGTCAAAGAGGTTACGAAAAACAAGCGATTATTGCAGGGTTTTTACCTACCAATCAAATTGAATTTCCTGAGCCAAAATTGTACATTACGCCAAGTGAGCTATTATATGCAGGGGGATTTCGTTGGTATTTAGAATCACTAAATACTAAAAAAGATACACAGCGAGTCTTAAATGACATTGTCAGCACACAAACTACTCAAATGCCACCAGACCATCCCCTTAAGACAATAGTAGGCGACTGGGAATGCTGGCAAACCTTAAAAGGGCATACTAGGGGAATTAATTGCCTAGCCTTTTGTCACAGGGGTAACAATGGCAACGCCTCTCCTGTTGTAGCAAGTGGTAGTCGTGGAGAAACGAAGCTGTGGGATTTGACCAGAGGTGAGTTAATCGGGACATTATCAGAACATCCTTGGATTTTATCCGGGCTAGTAGATGAAGTAAATTCGCTTGCTTTCAGTCCAGACGGGCAAACTTTAGTCAGTGCTGGTGCAGACTCCACAATTAAGCTTTGGCACGTGGGGGCGCAAGATTTGATTGATATTTTGCACAAGCATAATGGAATGGTGCGCTGCGTTGCTTTTACCCCAGATGGACGAATGTTGGCAACTGGGGGAGATGACAGAACAATTATGTTTTGGGACTTGATGCAGCGTCAGGTTGCTACCGCTTTATCCCTAGATGATACCGCTGCCCATTCACTTGCCTTGAGTCCAGATGGGCAAATTTTAGTTACAGGGAGTTACCGCAAAATCAAAGTCTGGCACATTTCTCGACCCAGAGGGGCGGCAACTTTCGACCCGCAGTTGCTGCACTCGTTTACAGGTCATTCTCACATTGTTCGTTCCTTGGCTGTCAGTACAGATGGAAAGATTTTGGTCAGTGGTAGTCGCGATAAAACAATTAAAATTTGGCACTTAGAAACAGGAGAATTGCTTCACACACTTAAAGGACATAAGGATGGAGTGTATGCCGTTGCTTTGAGTCCTGATGGACAAATTATCGCTAGTGGCAGTGCTGATAAAACTATTAAGTTGTGGCATCTAGAAACAGGAGAACTGCTGGCTACTTTTACAGGTCACACCCACACAGTAACAGCATTAGCTTTTACTGCTTCGGGGGAACTTTTAGTAAGTGGGAGTTTGGATAAGACGATTAAAATTTGGCAAAGGAGTTAACAGGATTTTCGATGCTAAATTGTAGAGATGCGAGGTCATTGGAACTGGGAGCATCCCAATTTTACACACTTGCCATTCTGCCCTCACCCCCAACCCCTCTCCCCATTTGGGAGAGGGGGGTCAAGTCCTACTCTTATTCCAATACGGTTCAGATAAGACCAAAACCATTATCAACACGTCTATGTAGAGACGTTGCATACAATGTTTCTACACGTGTAGGATCTTCACCAACAATCCTTAACTGAACCGTATTGACTCTTATTCCCCTTCTCCCCACGGGAGAAGGGGTTAGGGGATGAGGGTAAGTAAGGTTTTTGCATATTCAATCCGCCTAATGGATTTAAACGCAAAAGTTATGATGCAAATTGGTTGAGAAACCACTCCTCCTGGATACATAATGCGCGTATTGAACTCACTGAAACCGAGTGTCAATTATTATTGCAAGCTATAGAAAGAATTGATTCCGAGATGGTGACACTTGGGGAAAGCAATCAATACTTTGGCTTAATTCATTCTGACTTGCATTTTGGCAATTTCATAGTTAACGCGAAAAAAGTTCAAATTATTGATTTTGACCCTACATTCCGCAGGTTAGCAGGTCGAGTAATGGTATTTTCAGATCCCACACGGCATGAGTCTGGGAGGGTCTTGGTTGTTGGATAATAATTTGATGGCTCTTTGAAAGAGCGATCGTTAACTCACTCGCAAGTTTCTTAGTACAAGCCATGAAGCAGCAATTGCCAGACATTCAAACCCAAGACATAGATCATTTGGGAATTATTGCGGGTATCGTTGATGACATTGGCATTGTAGAAAAAATCGATACATTGATCGGTACTCACCCGCTAGAAAAAGTAAGTGCGGGTCAAGTTGTTAAAGCCATGATTCTCAATTGTATGGGATTTTTAACTGCCCCATTATATTTATTTCATCAGTTTTTTATAGGTAAAGCAACGGAGCATCTGCTAGGTTCGGGGGTATTACCTGAACATCTTAATGATGACAGATTAGGAAGAGTTTTAGACCAACTACACGCGGTTGGACTATCAAGAGTGTTTCTAGAAATTGCATTGGTTGCTGCCAAACGGTTTAGCATATCTTCAAAAAGAATGCATTTAGACGGGACAAGTTTTCATGTGCATGGAGAATATAAAGATGACTCAAAAGCCAGAGAAATTGAGTCATATCCGACGACACTTCAGTCATTACCAACTCTAACCGTAACCAAAAATGAGGTAGCACCACTACGAATAGAAACGACTAAAAAATCAGTTGTCATAAAAAGCGAAAATCAAGTTGAAACTGAAGATTTTCAGGCGATTCACATTACCCACGGTTATTCTAGAGATCATCGTCCTGACCTCAAGCAGTATCTTATGAATATCATGAGTAGTAGTGATGGAGATGTGCCACTATTTTTGCATATTGGAGATGGCAACGAAGCTGAAAAAACTAGATTTCCCACACTGATTAAAGAATTTAAAAACCAATGGACTTTTGAAGAGGTTGAAGTCTTTGTTGCTGACAGTGCTTTATACTCAGAGTCCAATATTAAGACATTAGGAGATTTGCCGTGGATTAGTCGAGTTCCTCTGACTTTGAAAACAGCTAAACAGTTGGTAGAAACGCTAGCTTCATCAGAATTTCTCCCCAGTCAAATCGCCGGATACACTATTGCTGAAATCAAGAGCGATTATGGAGAAGTGGAGCAGAGGTGGTTAGTTGTTGAAAGCCAGGTGCGGCGAAAAACTGACTTAAAACAATTGAGTAAACAGTTAGATAAACAACAGAAAATCCAGCAAAATGCTTTACAGAAACTGTGTCGTCAAGAGTTTAATTGTGAAGCTGATGCCCGTGAAGCCGCTCAACAGCTGGCTACTAAAATGAAATATCACCTTCTGGAGAATATAAAGGTAGTAAAGAGCGCTCATTATCACAAATCAGGTCGCCCTYGTGCATTGCAACCGCCGAGTCAGCTAAGTTATCATGTTCAAGCTAATTTAGTATTCAATCAAGTTGCCATAACTACTGCTGAAAATCAAGCAGGACGGTTTATCCTAGCAACTAACTTAACAGACTTTGAACAATGGAGTCCGACAGATGTACTTCTAGAATATAAACAACAGTCTGGTTCTGAGCGAGGTTTTAAGTTTCTCAAAGACCCGATTTTTTTCGCTTCGAGTGTATTTGTCAAATCCTCTAAACGGGTAGCAGCTTTGGCAATGATAATGGGTTTATGTTTGCTAGTCTACACGATTGGACAGCGACAACTTCGTCACAATTTAGCAGCCGATAACGAGACGATTCCTAATCAACTAGGGAAACCAACTGTGACTCCTACTTTGCGTTGGGTATTTCAATGTTTTCAATCTGTTCATCTAGTTTTAGTTTCAGGAACTAAACTGGTAACTAACCTGACTAACGAACGAAAATTTCTCCTACAATTTCTGGGTTCAGCTTGTCAAAAATATTATCTTCTCTATTAAAGCTTTTCCCCAGCATAAGCGCGAATGAGGACGTTTATTTTTGTGCTTCTCCCTTACCTAATAACAGCTCATTCTCACTCAAGCTCATAGCTACTACGAGTGAACAGTAAAACTCATTTGTATTTAACGATCGCTCTTTCAAAAAGTAGCCAATTTCAGTAGACCGAAAAGTTTGGCGAGCGCTAAAAAATAGTAGTCTGTAATACCGTTTATTCAGGAATGTACAAAAGCTGATTTTGAGAGACAATTTATAAGTTGAACTTATAAAAAGAGTGCTAAACCAACCAAAATCAGCCGGACGGTAAACAAACTTCACAGGCTACCCCATAGTTGCGGTCTACTGCCTGACGTAAAAATTCAAGCATTTGTTTGAGTGTAAAAAGATGAGAAAAAACTTGCCTAGAACTTCTTTTTAAACGACTGAGATAATGCCATACTAGATAAATCCAAACATTAATAATTAAGAATGCCAAAGCTACAAATAGAAACCGAATAGTGGGATTTTTAATAGTAGTTTTTATCCGGCATTGGTTTTTCATTCGGTAGCTGCTTTCAATTCCAAAACGGAGGCGATAGTCATCATGTATAAGCTGCAAAGTTAACTTAACTTTATAGACTGCGTAAACAAAAAATTCTCGCCCATGTGCGCGTCTTTTACCATTTTTATATGTGCAAACTATCCAGACTGTAAAAGTTACTGAACCATAGAAGATCGCTGTTTAAAGTGTAACTAGTTTTGTAACTACGCCGACCTCTAATTAATTGTCTAGTCCCGGACGACTTACCTCGAATAATAGCTGGCATTTCAAARGGAATATCGAGAGATTGCAACCATCTGATGACTGGCACACAAAAGAATTCCCGGTCTAAATACAATCGCTCAATTCTCAAATTCAAAGGCTCAATTAGTGCTAAAAGATAAGTGATAATTGCAACTAAAGTATTTTGTTGTTGAACAGCTTTTATAGCTAAAGTGACTCGTTTATTTTTCTTAATTACATAGATAGTCGCGTAAGCATAAAAAGAACAAGTACCACTTTTAGCTTGACTTCTATAAATGAAAGGTGCTTCGGCTGTGGATGGCTCACCATAATAAGGAATTAAGTTAAAATCGATAGCAATTTTTTGTTTCCCTTGTCGAATTCCTTCTGGTAAACGGCTTTGAAGTGCAGCATTTAAGTCTGATTCTAGAGAATTTATGTCAGTATACTTCTCTAAATGGTAACGAACATCGTTGCTTGTCGGAACATTTTTTAGGACTTTAGTAGTGTTTTCAATGCTATCCCTTTGGGTGGCTGCCCGAATTAAAATTTCAAAAATATTTTGTTGTTCACACTTGCCTTGAGTCCGAATTGGAATATGTTCTGTTAAACAGTTAACTACTTCATTTAAGGTTTTACTATCCGTTAAAACTGGCTCCTTTGAACTCATAGCCAAACCAAATAATCCTCTATTTTGCTTCTTTACCTCCATACTTTACAAAAATTGCATACTACGGATCTAGAACTATGTTTTGGTGGGCGCGTTATCCTTAACTTTTTAGGTGATAAATTAGTTTTACTTATTTAAAGTTTCTCAAGAAGTTTTCGAGAAAATGTATCTAAGAATACGGTTTTTTGAACAACAGTCGGTTTTATAGGTATTGCTCTGTGCGCGATCGCCAAACTTTTCGATCTACTGAATTTAATAACTAAATACTACTTAAGCCTATTTCATCTTTCCTTGTTACACTTTTGCCTCTTTATTCGCTGATTTGCGGTTTCTCCTTACAGGTCCAAGATATAAGATTACTTAATCTGCTTACCTGCGGAATGTAGGTTT